>NZ_JAJJMM010000001.1:0-4800000 GCF_020905295.1 Flavobacterium piscisymbiosum
ATGACTAAAACTGCTCAATCGGTATGGGAAAACTGTTTGTCCTTTATAAAAGACAATATTCAAGATCAAGCATATAAAACTTGGTTCGAACCAATCAAATCAGTTGAGCTAACCGACAACGCGTTATATATTCAGGTACCAAGTAAATTTTTCTACGAATGGCTAGAAGAACACTACGTAAAATTATTGAAAGTTGCGCTTACCAAAGAACTGGGAAAAAACGCAAAGTTACTCTATAAAATTAAAATGGAGAACACTTATGGAAATAAACAGCCTTTTACCGAGCAGCTGCCAAGTTCCAACAGAGTGCCAATGAAACCGCAAGAGGTTGATGCTCCGTTTAAAAACCTGAATCCTGAACTAAAGAATCCTTTTGTAATTCCGGGAATCAGAAATTTAAAAATTGAATCACAGTTAAATCCTAATTATAGTTTTGACAATTTCCTTGAAGGAGACTCAAACCGTTTAGCTCGTTCTGCAGGTATGGCAGTTGCCAACAAACCTGGAGGAACATCATTTAATCCTTTATTGATTTTTGGTGGAGTTGGTTTAGGAAAAACACACTTAGCACACGCGATAGGTGTTGAAGTAAAAGATAAATATCCTGAAAAAACGGTTTTATATATTTCTGCCGAAATTTTCACACAACAATATATTGATTCGGTTAAAAAGAATAATCGTAATGATTTCATTCACTTTTACCAATTAATCGACGTTTTGATTATTGATGACGTTCAGTTTTTATCTGGAAAATCAGGAACTCAGGACGTATTTTTCCATATTTTCAACTATTTGCACCAAAACGGAAAACAGGTAATTTTGACTTCGGACAAAGCTCCTGTTGATATGCAGGATATCGAACAACGTTTGTTATCACGTTTTAAATGGGGATTATCTGCTGAATTACACCAGCCAGATTACGAAACCAGAATTTCGATCTTAAAAAATATTCTATATCGTGATGGTGTTGAGATGCCGGAAGATATCATTGAATATGTTGCCCGCAACATTAAATCGAATGTTAGGGAACTTGAAGGCGCTATTATCTCATTGATCGCACAATCTTCTTTCAACAAAAAAGAAGTTACGATTGAATTGGCAAAAAGCGTTGTAGAGAAATTTGTTAAAAACGTAAAGAGAGAAATCTCTATCGATTATATTCAAAAAATTGTGTCAGATTATTTTCAGTTGGATATTGAAACACTTCAATCTAAAACCAGAAAGAGGCACGTGGTTCAGGCAAGACAATTGGCGATGTTTTTTGCAAAGAAATTTACTAAAGCTTCTTTGGCAAACATTGGTTCGCAAATTGGAGATCGTGATCACGCTACCGTTTTACACGCTTGTAAAACCGTTGACAATTTAGTTTCTACAGACAAGCAATTCAAGAAATTTGTCGAAGACATCAACAAAAAATTAACGCTATAAACGCGAATCATGCCAGTAAAAATTTTAATGGTTTGCTTGGGAAATATTTGCAGATCACCTTTAGCCGAAGGTATTTTAGCATCAAAATTACCTGAAAATTTTATAGTTGATTCCGCAGGAACAGGATCGTGGCATGTGGGTCATTCACCAGATAAACGTTCGATTGCTGTAGCCAAAAAAAACGGCTTATGCATTGACAATCAAAAAGGAAAACAATTTAAAACAGCTGATTTTGACGAATTTGATTATATTTATGTTATGGATAGTTCAAATTACCGAGACGTCATTCATTTAGCCAAAACTCCGGAACACAAAAATAAAGTACATCTTATTTTAAACGAATTATTTCCGGACGAAAACGTAGATGTTCCAGATCCTTATTACGGAACTGCAAATGGTTTCGACAATGTTTATCAAATGTTAGACGAAGTTGCCGAAATTATTGCCAAAAAACTTATCGAAAAACATTCATAATTTTAATGTATTTTAATTACTTAACTGATAATTGAAGTACATTTTTCTTTTAATCCTAAACCATCACAAATGAAACTTCTAGGAAAACTATATTTAATTCCAACCACAATGGGCGAAAGCGATCCTATGGATGTTTTGCCACAAACCGTAAAAAGAAGTATCGATTTTATAGATCATTATATTGTTGAAAACGAGAAAACGGCCAGAAAATCAATAAAAGCAGTTTCTCCTGAAAAAAAACAATCAGAACTTATACTTTTCACACTTAATAAACGCACAGAACCCAGCGAGCATTTAGACTTCATCAAACCTTTATTAGAAGGAAAAAATGTAGGTTTAATGAGCGAAGCCGGTTGTCCCGGAGTTGCTGATCCCGGTGCTGTAATTGTAAAATTGGCACACGAAAAAGGAATTCAGGTTGTGCCTTTAGTTGGTCCGTCTTCCATTCTACTTGCAATGATGGCTTCCGGAATGAACGGTCAAAGCTTTACTTTCAACGGATATTTGCCAATTGATAAAGATGAGAAAAAATCGGCTTTGAAACATTTTGAGAAATTATCTCAGGATAAAAACCAATCGCAGATTTTTATTGAAACCCCATACAGAAACAATAAATTGGTTGAAGATATTTTACAAATCGTAAATCCTTCAACTCATTTATGTATTGCAACTGATATTACTTTACCAACAGAATTCATTAAAACAATGCGTGTTGCAGATTGGAAAAAATTAAAAGTTGATTTACATAACCGACCAACGATTTTTATTATTCATAAAATGTAAACTAACTTTAAGACCATCATAATGAAAAAGTTTCTAATCCTTATTTTGATTTGCCTTGCGCAAAATACATTTTCTCAAGAGGTTGCTAAACCCAATACAACCGATGATGACAACAAAATCTACAATACTGCAGGCATAGATGTTAAACCTGAATTTCCCGGAGGATTAGAAGCAATGAATGGCTTTATAAAACAAAATTTCAAAAACCCAAAAGAAGGTTTAAAAGGAAAAATATACACCACTTTTATTATTGAAAAAGATGGATCGTTAAGTGACATTAAAATTTTAAGAGACCTTGGACACGAAACAGGTACAGAAGCCATAAGAGTTTTAAAACTATTTCCAAAATGGAGTCCCGGAAAACAAAACAATAAAATTATTAGAGTTCTCTACTCCATTCCAATGATAATAAATTAAGTTTATTTTATTCACTTATAAGTTTTTCCCCTAATCAAACTTCATCATGAGTAAACTTCCAAACGTAACGACAAGCATTTTTACAGTAATGTCTAAAATGGCAACAGAATATAATGCAATTAATCTTTCGCAGGGATTTCCTAACTTTCCGGTTGATGAAAGATTAACAGATATTCTGGCAAGATTAGCTAAGGAAAACGTACATCAATACACACCAATGGCAGGTTTGCCGCCGTTAATGAATCAGATTGCAAATTTAATTCAGAGTTCTTACAAAAGAACGATCAATCCTGATTTAGAACTTTTGGTTACTGCCGGTGCGACACAGGGAATTTTCACTTCGATTTTAGCTTTGGTAAAAACGGGTGACGAAGTTGTAATTCTGGATCCGAGTTATGATTCATACGAATCTCCGGTTTTACTTTGTAATGCAAAACCAGTTCGTGTAGCTTTAAACGATGATTACACACCCAATTGGGAAACGATCGAAAAAGCGTGTTCATCAAAAACCAGGATGATTATTATCAATAATCCGCATAATCCAACAGGGAAAATTTTAACTGAAGCTGATTTTCTTGAACTGGAAAAATTACTTTCAAAACATCCGGACATTATTGTTTTATCTGATGAAGTCTACGAATATATTACATTCGAAGAAAAACACATCTCTGCACATACCAAAGATTTTCTTTTAAACCGTTGCATAATGGTTTCATCTTTCGGAAAATCATTTCATATTACAGGCTGGAAAATTGGCTATACCGTTGCGCCCGAACACTTGATGAAAGAAATTAAAAAAGTACATCAGTTTCTTGTTTTCAGCGTTAACAGTATTTCTCAAGCTGCCATAAGTGAATATTTAAATGTTGTTGATGTGAATTTGCTTGGAAAATTCTATCAGGAAAAACGAGATTATTTCCAGAAACTGCTTCAAAATAGCCGTTTTGAACTAAAACCTTGCGAGGGAACTTATTTTCAGGTTACCTCTTACACCAACATTTCAAACGATGATGATGTTACTTTTTGCAAAAAACTAATTACAGACCATGGCGTTGCTGCCATCCCAATTTCTACTTTTTATTCAGATCATAAAGACCAAAAATTAATACGTTTTTGCTTTGCTAAAGACAATTTCACTTTAGAATCAGCAGCAAAAAAATTATGTGATATATAAAGTTTATCAAAATTTTATAACATTATTATGCGTGCATCCTATTTATTTAATTAATATTGTAATAAAAAGAAAAAAAATATGAGCTATACAGATAAAATGTTAAGAGATGACGCTTTAAAAGGTAAAGTCATAGTAGTAACAGGCGGCGGAAGCGGTTTAGGAAAAGCCATGACCAAATATTTCTTAGAATTAGGTGCTCAGGTAGCCATTACTTCAAGAGATTTAGAAAAGCTAAAAAATACGGCCACCGAACTTGAAACTGAAACCGGAGGAAAATGTTTACCGCTTCAATGTGACGTTCGTCATTATGAAGAAGTAGAAAATATGCTTCAGGAAACCTTAAAAGCTTTTGGAAAAGTAGATGTTCTTTTGAACAATGCTGCCGGAAATTTTATTTCTCCAACCGAACGTTTATCTGCAAATGCATTTGATACTGTTATAGATATCGTATTAAAAGGTTCAAAAAACTGTACACTAGCTTTTGGAAAACACTGGATCGATACCAAACAAACATCGGCTACAATATTAAATATCGTAACCACTTATGCCTGGACAGGTTCAGCATATGTTGTACCTAGTGCTACTGCAAAAGCAGGAGTTTTGGCCATGACACGCAGTTTGGCTGTAGAATGGGCAAAATACGGAATCCGTTCTAATGCCATTGCACCGGGACCATTCCCAACAAAAGGCGCGTGGGACAGATTATTACCCGGAGATCTTGCCGAAAAATTTGACATGGCGAAAAAAGTTCCATTGAAACGTGTAGGTGATCATCAGGAATTGGCCAATTTAGCAGCTTATTTAGTATCTGATTTTTCAGCTTATGTAAATGGTGATGTTATCACAATCGATGGTGGCGAATGGCTAAAAGGCGCAGGACAATTTAATTTATTAGAAGCAATTCCGGAAGAACTTTGGGATCAGCTTGAAATGATGATAAAAGCTAAAAAGAATAAATAATTTTACGTGCTTACTAAATTCAGAATATTTTTTATAAACTATACTGATTGCACTAAATCCCGAAGGTTCTACTTTCGGGATTTTTTTTATGTTTTCACCATATAAGTCACAATCTTTTAACCATATAAGTAATATAAGTTCAGTTAAGTACCGTTTTACTTAAATATTTTGTTGCTTAATTTTACTTACATTACTTATATGGTTAAATTACATAATATGTTTAGTACTTCACTTAAATTATTATTTTTGCCAAACAAATATCAAACAAAAAATATATGCTCATTATTGGAATTGCAGGAGGAACAGGAAGTGGAAAAACAACAGTAGTACATCAAATTATGAACGAATTACCAGACACTGAAGTTGGCGTAATTTCTCAGGATTCCTACTATAAAGAAACCCATAATTTGTCGTTCGACGAAAGAGCATTAATCAATTTTGATCATCCGCGTGCGATCGATTTTGAATTATTGGTAAAACATTTAAAAGCACTAAAAGAAGGCGAAACTATCGATCAGCCTGTTTATTCTTTCATACAACATAACAGAACAGACGATACGGTATCAACGCATCCAAGAAAAGTAATGATTGTAGAAGGCATTCTAATCTTGACCAATCCGGAGCTTCGTGATCTTTTTGATGTTAAAGTTTACGTGCATGCTGACTCTGACGAAAGATTAATTCGCCGTTTAAAACGTGATATTTCAGAACGCGGACGTGATATCGAGGAGGTTTTAACCCGTTATCAAAACACCTTAAAACCTATGCACGAGCAATTTATCGAGCCATCAAAAGCTTTTGCAGACATCATCATTCCTAATGATAAATACAATACTGTAGCCATCGATGTAGTCCGGGCTGTAATTAATCAACGAATTTCATAATTTTTATCGTAAATTTATTCCATAAAAATTAGGAGCTATTTCCCGCTCTCGCCTTTATCTTTTTATGTCCGCCGCGGCGGACATAAAAAGGATATCGGCTCCATCGGGGCTAGAACACCAATCGAAATTATAAGAAGTAATCAGTTTAAAGAGAAAATGAAATTAAAAAATCCATATAAAGGCAAACGCTGGTTTAAATTACTGAGCAATAAATATGTTTGGGTTTTACTCTTTTTTGTAGTCTGGATGTTATTTTTAGACAATTACTCCTATTTTGATCACCGTTTTCTTGACGGACAGATTAATGAACTACAAGACAACAAAAAATATTATCAGGACGAAATAAAGAAAGATCAGGAACAGATCAAGCAGCTTAAAAATCCTGAACAAATAGAAAAATATGCTCGCGAAAAATATTACATGAAAAAAGATAGCGAAGATATTTACATCATTCAATTTGAAGGAGATACCATTCAAGATACAAAAGAATAATCAGAAAAAAGCACACAAACCCAATGGCTACTACCCTATTCGACGATTTTAATCCGATTTCATCCAAACAATGGAAACAAAAAATTCAGTTTGAATTAGATGGAGCAGATTATAACGAAACCGTAATTTGGAATTCTCCAGAAGACATTCAGGTTAAACCGTTTTATCATATAGATGAATTTTCTAAAGCTGCTTCGGTTAAAACTCAGGCATCCAATTTTAAAATTTGTCAAAATATCTTTGTCTATGATATCGAAAAATCGATTCAAAGAGCTATAAACACTATCGAAAGAGGTGCTGAAAGTTTACGTTTTACTATCGAAAACGAAAAAATAGATGTACAAAAATTATTAGAAACTCTTCCTTTAGAAAACAGAACGGTTTACTTTAATTTGAATTTTATTTCAATCGATTTCGTAAAAGTATTGGACACCATTTCGATTCAGAAAAAAGCTGTTTTTTATTGCAATATTGACCCAATTGGTCATTTTGCAAGAGAAGGAAACTGGTTTACAACAGCTGATAAAAATAATTTCGAAACGATCGAAAAAATTGCAAAAGCCACAACAAACCTTTCCTTGTTAAGTATCGATTCCGGTTTATATCAAAATGCCGGCGCTAATATTACACAACAAATTGCCTATAGTTTAGCACACGCCAACGAATATTTAAATCGCTTGCCAAGCGTTACTGAACCATTTGTATTTCAAATATCAGTAGGAACAAATTATTTTTTTGAAATTGCAAAACTTCGCGCTTTACGAATGCTTTTCAAACTGATAGCTTCAGAGTATAATCCTGATTTAGAATGTCATTTTTTGGTAACGCCAACAAAACGCAATAAAACAATTTACGATTATAATGTAAATATGTTACGTACCACAACCGAATGCATGTCGGCAATACTTGGCGGCGCAGATGCCGTGGCCAATTTACCATATGATTCATTATACCACAAAGACAACGAATTTGGCGACCGAATTGCCAGAAATCAATTGTTGATTTTAAAATATGAAAGTTATTTTGACAAAGTCGATAATCCAGCCGATGGAAGTTATTATATAGAAAGTCTGACGATGCAATTAGCAGAAAAAAGTTTAGCTTCATTTAAAGATATTGAAGCAAATGGAGGTTTCTTAAAACTTCTTAATGACGGAACCATCAAAAAGAAAATTCAGGAAAGTGCCTCAAAAGAGCAGGAATTGTTCGATTCTAAAAAAGAAGTTTTATTAGGCACGAATAAATATCCTAACAAAGAAGACCGAATGAAACACGATTTGGAATTATTTCCTTTCGTAAAAATAAAACCAAGAAAAACATTAATTACACCAATTATAGAAAAAAGATTGGCAGAGAAGCTGGAACAGGAGCGATTGGAGCTTGAATAAAATTCATTTCAAATAGTTTTATTTGAATATAACCCTAAATAATAATGGAAGCAATTAGACAAATAATATCAGTTAAAAATCATTCTGTAACCATCATACTACCAGATGATTTTATAGCAGATGAAGTAGAAGTAATTATTTTACCTGTGCAGAATGACCATTATAAAATTCCTCAATGGCAAATTGATCAAGTGAGAGAAAGAACAGAAAACTATTTAAAAAATCCTACGAATGTTACTGACATTGATGATTTTTTAAAAGAAATTGAAAATGATCTATAAAATAGTAATTATTGAAGAAGCTAAAGTAGATTATAAAAAATCTTTGTTTTGGTATAAAGGCATACATCCAAAATTAGCGATTAGGTTTAATGATTCTTTCAAAAGAAGCATAGCAATCATTAAAAAAGACCCACTATTATTTCAAATAAGATATGACAACATTCGAATCATATTTTTAAAAACTTTTCCATACGCGATACATTATTCAATTTATAAAAATTGTATCGTTATTAAATCTATTTTTCACACATCAAGAGATAGTGAGTTAAACGTATTCTAAACAACATTATTTACAATTGAGAAAAGACCTTAAACATATAAAGTTAGATATTAAAAGCTATGAGTTAAGCGAACAGATGCATAACCCAGAACCCAAAACTCATAACTTCACCACAGCAGAAGGTATCGAGCTCAAAGCAACTTATTCTGAAAAAGATATAGAGGACTTAGAGTTTCTTGATTTCGGAGCAGGTTTTGCGCCAAATTTGCGAGGACCTTATGCTACTATGTACGTTAGACGTCCCTGGACGATTCGACAATATGCAGGATTTTCTACAGCGGAAGAAAGCAATGCTTTTTACAGAAGAAATCTGGCTGCCGGACAAAAAGGACTTTCTATCGCTTTTGATTTACCAACACATCGCGGTTATGACTCAGATCACGAACGAGTGGTTGGTGATGTAGGGAAAGCTGGTGTTGCTATCGATTCTGTCGAAGACATGAAAGTTTTGTTTGATCAGATTCCGCTAGACGAAATGTCGGTTTCGATGACGATGAACGGAGCGGTTTTGCCTATTATGGCCTTTTATATTGTCGCAGCTGAAGAACAAGGAGTCGCAATCGAGAAATTATCCGGAACGATCCAGAATGATATTCTAAAAGAATTTATGGTTCGTAATACTTATATCTATCCGCCAACGCCTTCGATGAAAATCATTGCAGATATTTTTGAATTTACGAGCAAGAAAATGCCAAAATTCAATTCGATCTCTATTTCAGGATATCATATGCAGGAAGCCGGAGCAACAGCCGATATAGAATTGGCGTATACTTTGGCCGATGGTTTAGAATATATTCGAACCGGACTTTCTACTGGAATGACAATCGACGAATTTGCTCCCCGCCTGTCTTTCTTTTGGGCAATTGGAATGAATCATTTTATGGAGATTGCGAAAATGCGCGCAGGCCGAATGATTTGGGCAAAATTAGTACAGCAATTTAATCCTAAAAGCGATAAATCTTTAGCTTTAAGAACACATTGCCAAACTAGTGGCTGGAGCTTAACAGAACAAGATCCTTTTAATAATGTTGCCAGAACTTGCATAGAAGCTACAGCGGCAGCATTTGGAGGAACTCAATCATTACATACTAATGCACTAGACGAAGCTATTGCATTACCAACAGATTTTTCGGCAAGAATAGCCCGTAATACACAGATTTTTTTACAGGAAGAAACTAAAATCACCAAAACTGTGGATCCTTGGGGAGGAAGTTATTACGTTGAAAGCCTGACAAATGAAATTCTAAAAAGTACCTGGAAACTGATCGAAGAAGTAGAAGAATTGGGTGGAATGACAAAAGCCATTGAAGCCGGAATTCCGAAACTAAGAATTGAAGAAGCTGCAGCCAGAAAACAAGCAAGAATTGATAGCGGACAGGATATTATTGTTGGTGTAAACCAATATAGATTAGAGAAAGAAGATCCATTGCATATTTTGGATGTCGACAACCAAATGGTTCGCAAGCAACAATTAGCGCAACTGGAACAAATAAAAGCAACAAGAGATACTGAAAAAGTAAATCAATCACTGGAAAAATTAATACATTGTGCCAAAACCGGACAAGGAAACTTATTAGAAATTGCTATTGAAGCCGCTCGAAACAGAGCAACATTGGGTGAAATCAGCGATGCTCTCGAAAGTATTTTTGGCCGATATAAAGCACAAATTAAATCCTTTAGCGGTGTGTATAGTGCAGCAATAAAAAACGACGAGAATTTTGAAAAGGCAAAACAATTAGCAGATGCCTTTGCAAAACAAGAAGGAAGACGTCCCAGAATTATGATTGCCAAAATGGGACAAGATGGTCACGATCGCGGTGCAAAAGTAGTAGCCACAGGCTATGCCGATGTAGGTTTTGATGTTGATATAGGTCCGCTTTTTCAGACACCTGCCGAAGCTGCCAAACAAGCGGTTGAAAACGATGTGCATATTTTAGGCGTTTCATCATTGGCAGCAGGCCACAAAGCATTGGTTCCGCAAGTTATCGAGGAACTTAAAAAACACGGACGTGAAGATATTATGGTTATTGTAGGAGGAGTAATTCCGGCGCAAGACTACCAATTTCTATTTGATGCCGGAGCTGTTGCTGTTTTTGGTCCTGGAACTAAAATTAGCGAAGCAGCTATTAAAATCCTCGAAATTCTAATTGACTAAAGAGCAAAAAAAAATCCCGAATTGTATCGGGATTTTTTTTGCTTATGCAAATTTTAAATTTGATCGTGTATTGTAGCATCACTATCTGCTTCGATACGAGAAAGATCATAACCACCAAAGGCTTTCATATAACTTTTTAATGAAGTACCGTAAGCATCTCTAAAATGCCTGTTTCCTCTATTTTTAAAAAAGTTTTTTACTGAACCAGCTCCTCCAAGGTGTGCAGCGGCTAAAATTCCCGATTCGGTAATTTCGATACCACTGATAATCTTTCCTTCATACTTTTCTATTTCATTACGTAAAATCCATTTGTTTTTGGATAGTAATGCAATAAATGCTTTTTCTTGTAATGCAGGATCTTTCAAAAAGGCTTTGTCATTTTTAACACCAACAGCCCTTAAAGCTTTAGAACCAAATTGGTATTTCCCCATATAACCTAACGAATTTACCAATCGGTATTTTCCCTGAGATTCTTTAAAGGCTACCGCTTCTTTAAAACTAATAAGTCGCTTTTCTGTAAATACGACATTTACCTTTTTTATTGCAGGATAATCATCCTCTTCTTGCGATGGAAACATGTATTCAGATCCATCTGTTTTTTCTATTAGAAACCAAGGTTTAGTTTCTAGATTAAAGGGTTTAAAACCCAAACTTAAAAATGTAATAATAACGATCAAACTCGCATAAAAATACCACTTCTTTATCATAAATTGTTTTTCTTCAAATCCCTGTCACCTCTTTGAAATTTCTACGGTGCAAAGATAAGAAATACAAAACAACTCTGTAAATCAAATAGTTATATGTTTTTGCAAATATAAATATAGCTACTAATCCCTTTATTGATGCAGATTACGAGGGGAAAACCTAGGTTTTAATTTTGCTTCAAAAGCACCAAAATATAAATCTGAAAAATGCAATTTTTATCATTTTTTTAGCAAATTAGTTAAAATAGCAAGATTAAACTTACCAAACGTTTAAGATTTTTAAAGATAATTTATGGCATTAAAATTTGGTTTTTTCATTAAATTTATGTAAACTAAAATATAATCTTTTGTAAATTTCAATTTTAAAGCACACATAAAATAGAGAATATTAATCGATAATTTTTGATTGTATTTATAAAAAATGAGAATCAAAAATGAGAAAATCTTCAATTAAATATCATTCTGTATTTTTCGAAAAAATAATTACTTTTAAAATAAAACCATTTAAGTATAGAGCATAAAAAAACCGAAGCTTTATGCCTCGGTTTTTTACTATTTTTAATCATTAACAATGAAAAAATTTATCTTGTCACTCCCTGACTAGCGATCCAGTCTGAATATTTTTTTGCATTTATTTGATGTTGCTCATAAGTTGATGCAAATTCATGATAGCCAAAACGATCTATACTTGCACAGAAATAAATATAATCGTTCTTTTCTGGATTTAAAACCGCATCAACAGCTGTAATATCAGGCATTGCGATAGGTCCCGGAGGAAGTCCTATGTTTACATAAGTATTATATGGGGATCTCATAACCAAATCATTATAAAAAACTCTCTTGATAACCTGATCAAAATTATTATCTCTAAGCTTTAAAGCATAAATAACAGTTGGATCTGCTTGTAAAGGCATTTCTAAACGTAAACGATTCAAATATACACCCGCAATACGAGGTCTTTCATCTTTTTTAACGGATTCCTTATGAACAATAGAAGCTAAAATTGTAGCCTGAACCGGAGTTAAACCTTGTTTTTTTGCTTTTTCGATTCTTTCAGCCGTCCAGAAATTATGATACTCCTTAATCATTTTATCTCTGAATTTCTCTGCAGAAGTATTCCAATAAATCTCATAGGTATTTGGAATAAACATCGCAAAAACATTCTCTTCATTAAAACCATTTTCTTTTAGAAAAGCCGGATCTTTAATTGCTTTCATTAAAGATAAACTGTCTGCTTCGATCTCAGCACCCACTCTTCCGGCAAAGTTCTCTAAGCGCTCCTGGTTATTAAAAGATAATTTGACAGGAATATTGGCTCTCATTGCGCGAACCAAATCGATATTATTCATGTCTTTTTTAAGTAAAAAACGACCTGATTTTACATTTTCAGGATAGCTTCTTTTATTGGCAACCATTTCAAAATTGTCGAAATTTTTAATGTAAGGTGCTAATATTTTCTTTACATCTGTATAATTTGCGTTTGTAGGAACGTATACATAAAGTTCCTTTTCGTCAAATTTAGTATTGGCACTGAATATTTTACTAATTAAAATAAATCCGTAAATCATTAAAACTGAAATTACGGCTACAGCAGTTATTGTGATGATTTTTTTTAAGCTCAAAGTATAAGTTTAAATTTGTTTATTAATTAACTGAAAAATTGCTTCGTCTTGATAGTGGTTATTAAGCAAAATCCAATCTTTTTTGATTCCTATTTTCTCAAAGCCAAATTTAGTAAAAAGAGCTATACTTGCTACATTTCCTACAGCTATATTTGCATACAACTGATGTAAATTTAAATTATGAAAAGAATACTTAATTAAAAGCTCTAACGCCTCAGAACCAATGTTTTGCTTTCTGTTTTCGTCTTTTTGAATAACAATTCCAATACCTGCCCTGTTATTTTTAGGATCAAATTCGAATAAATCAATTAACCCAATCGCCGGAAAATCCTGATCCTGACAGATTGCCAAACGCAATTGTTTGGCTTCGTAAATATCCTGTTGTGCATTTTCGAGATACTGACGAACTAAAAATCGGCTATAAGGTGTTTGTGTATTACTGACTTCCCAAATGCTTTCATCATTCTCCATTGCATAAACAAACTCCAGATCATTAGGTTCTAATGCTCGCAGATAAATATTTTCTCCTTTGAGTGTAATCATTTTAGATTTTTAATTGTTGCTTTTTAGATTGAAATATTAAATATAAAAGACTAATCGATATAATACCTAAAATTATTGAGAGTAAAGTTCTAACGTAATCTATCTGCTCGCCCGTTTCTTTCTTGATTTTAGGTTTTGGATTTAATACATACTTGGTATAAGTGAGTCTTTTTTCTAAAATCGGACTATTCAAACCATACCTTTTTGCTTCGTCCAGAATTGGCTTTGCGGTATTAAACTCTCCTTTAATCATTTTTATATTACCCAATTCAAACAACAAAATTGCTATTATATTATCTTTGGGTTTGATAAAAGACATTCTTTCATTCAATTGATAGTTCAATGACTTATCCAATTTATTTAATTGAATTGTATCGAGTTGAGAAACAGGTTTAATTTCTTTACCGAAATCAGTATTCAAAAGGAATTTTGCGGTTTGAAATTTTGTACCGTTAATTTTTGCTTCTAAAATTCGGGAATGAAGCCATTCTGAGCCATTGTGCGATTTAGGATTTATGGCAATCGATTTATTGATCCATTTTAAAGCTTCTTCATTATTCCCCATCAATTCATATAAAGTTCCTAAGTTGGAAGCTGTTGAATATCGGTTTGGCTTTAGCTTTTCAATCTTTAAATACAGGCTTAATGCTTCGTCATATTTCTTTTCAATAATCAAAATATATCCTTTATCTGAAAGATAATCCAGATCTTTGGTTTTGCGATATAGACTATCAAGCTCAATTTTAGAACGTTCTGTAAATTTTCCGATAATAAAATTATGGCCAAATGGTAAATTATCAGCATAATCCATATAAAGATAATCGCCATTTTTCATTAAATATTTTTCACCGTTCAAACACGCGTGAATATTTAAACTAGCAAAGAAAAGAAGCAGAATAAAGAAAGTTTTTCTCAAAGTTTTTTTTGATATGAATATAGTAAATTATATTTCAATTGTACCCTTAAAAACAAATTTGGCAGGACCGGTTAAGAAAACATTCGTAAAATGATCTCCCAATTTATCAAAAGAAACTACAAGTTTTCCTCCTTCAACATTTAAATTAATCGAAGTTTTCTCTGTTTGACCGATAGCATTCATTGCAATTGCAACTGCTGTTGCTCCCGTTCCGCAAGCCAGAGTTTCATCTTCAACTCCTCTTTCATAAGTACGAAGTGAAAAAGTACCATCGTCAACCTTTTTTACAAAATTGATATTGCTTCCTTTTTCGCCATACAACTCGCCATAACGAATTGCAGCGCCATTCTCTTTTACATTATAATGTTCTAAATCATCAACAATTTGTACGTGATGCGGAGAACCGGTATCTAAAAAAGTATATGAATCTTTCTTTTGTACTTCATCAACATCAATCATTTGCAGAGAAATAATAGCATCATCACCTACAGAAGCGTGATGCAAACCGTCTGTTGCTATAAATGTAGCTTCGTCCTTAATCACTCCTAATTGGTTGGCAAAAGCCACTAAGCAGCGACCGCCGTTTCCACACATTGAACTCTGATTTCCGTCTGAGTTATAATACACCATTCTAAAGTCAGTTTCAGTATCATTTTCTAATAAAATAAGACCATCTGCTCCAATTCCGAAACGTCTGTCACACAGGCGTTCAATCAATTTAATATTATCTTTTGGAAAGAAATCTGAACGATTATCAATCATTACAAAATCGTTTCCGGTACCCTGATATTTATAAAATTCTATTTGCATTTTTTTTCCATTAATAATACAAAAGTACGAACAAATAATTAATGAAATGTTAATCAATGTTAAAGAGCGTTAAACCATTTTATTCGTTAATTTTTTGAATTATTTTTACGTAAAATTACCTAAACATAAATTATAACAACTTAAATATAAAATATAGCTATGAAAAGACTTTCAACCTTATTTTTGGTTTCACTACTTAGTGGTGCTACTACGCTTGGTGCTTACAAATTATTATTTGAAAGCAACAATTCTTTTTTTGGAAGACAAAATTCTGTTGTAACTCTTGCACCAAATTCGTTTGGAAAAAATGTCGCTTTATCTGCTGAAACGGTCGATTTTACAGCTGCGGCAGATAAAACAATTCATACTGTCGTTCACGTAAAAAATGTTTCGCGAAGAACGGTTAGCAATCCTATGTTAGAATTTTTCTATGGTTATGGTGGCCAACAGCAACAAGAACAAGTTGGAACGGGATCTGGTGTCATTATTTCTGAAGACGGATATATTGTCACAAATAATCACGTGATCAAAGATGCTACAGAAATCGAAATTACTTTAAACAATAAAAAGTCATATAAAGCAAAACTAATTGGTACCGATTCTAAAATGGATATCGCTTTACTAAAAATCGATGCTAATGAAAAACTACCTTATACAGCCTTTGCCAATTCAGATTCTGTGAAAATTGGAGAATGGGTTTTGGCAGTTGGAAATCCGTATAACTTAACTTCGACGGTAACTGCCGGAATTGTTTCGGCGAAAGCCAGAAATTTAGACACTAACGGAATCCAGTCTTTTATTCAGACTGATGCTGCCGTAAACCCAGGAAACAGTGGTGGTGCATTGGTGAACACAAGAGGTGAATTAATTGGTATTAATACCATGATTTCATCTATGACAGGTTCTTATGTTGGTTATTCATTTGCTGTTCCTTCTAATATCGCCCGAAAAATTATCGAAGATATAATGGAATTCGGTAATGTACAAAGAGGAATTTTAGGCGTTGAAGGTGGAGAATTAAATAGTACCGCCTCAAAAGAACTAGGTGTTACTGAAACTCAGGGTTTTTACATCAGTAAAGTTTCTAAAAATTCAGGTGCAGAAAAAGCCGGTCTTGGTAAAGGAGATATTATTGTAAAACTGGACGATCAAAATATTGCGACTTATGCTGATCTTTCAGGATATATCAATACAAAACGACCAAATGACGTTGTTAAAGTAACTTATATAAAAGAAGGGAAAACCAAAACAGTTCCGGTAACTTTGAGCAAAAATGAATTTTATAGTACCGAATTTAAAGGTATTGAATTAGAAAACATTGATGCTGCCGACAAAAAGAAATTCAGAATTGATTATGGTGTAAAAATCAGAAATATCAACAATGAAAATTTAATGCAATATCAAAACGAATTACAGGGCAATATAATCTTAAGTATTGATAATGTAAAAGCAACGAACATTGAGACCGTTTCTAAACTTTTAAACAGAAAAGATGAAGGACAAAGTGTTCGTCTTGAAATGATCAATAAAAATGGAGAAATCCTTAGAATTATTATTTAAAAAAAAAGTCTAAGTTTCCAGTAACAGTATACAGTTTCTTTACAGACTGAAAACTGGGACCGAGACTGAAAACTTATAAAGTTAACAATGTAAAAAAGCCATCTTAGCAATAAGGTGGCTTTTTTTATTTCAAAAATAATTCACAAAATAGTTTACGAAATCGATTGAAATAGATACTTTTGCGCAAAATTTAAAAATATTCGTGTATTTATTTTTTCAATTTAATCAATTATGAGCAAAAAATCTTTGTACCAAAAAGAGGTATCATTACAAGTCGACCGAAGAAGAGCTGGTGTCGAATTAATTAAAATCATAAGCGATTTATGGTATGACAAATCCATTGAAATGGTTTTATTCAAAAATCAGTTATTGGATAAAAATGTGAGCGACATTATCAATTTGCATCAATATGCAGGTGAGTTTGTAGGCAAGCCCATCACCATTTTTGATTCGGTTGAAATCGCAAAAGTAATTTTATCATTAGATCTTCCGCCTGCTAAATTAGATCTTGGAAAACTGACTTACGAATATCGTTTAGAAGATGAAAAATATCCTGATGCGCGATATTTTGTTTTCGAAAAATTGAAAAAAGCTAAATCATCTGAAGAAATTCAACCTAAAGATATTGTATTGTACGGTTTTGGAAGAATCGGGCGTTTATTAGCAAGAGAATTAATGTCTAAAACAGGAAAAGGAAACCAATTACGACTGAGAGCGATTGTAACCCGTGACAAAAATGACGCATCTACTTTAGAGAAACGAGCTTCTCTTTTGCGATATGATTCTATTCACGGCGATTTTCAGGGATCTGTGATTGCTGATCCAAAAAACAATGCATTGATTATAAACGGAACAACTGTACATATTATCACAGCAAATTCTCCTGAAGAAATTGATTATACCCAATACGGAATTAATGATGCATTAGTAATTGATAATACCGGGGCTTTTACTACTGAAGAAGCTTTAAAAAGACATCTAACATCGCCTGGAACGAGTAAAGTTTTATTGACCGCACCCGGAAAAGGAATTCCGAATATTGTACATGGTGTAAATCACAACGAATATAATCCTGACGAAATAAATATTTTTTCGGCGGCTTCCTGCACTACAAATGCTATTACTCCCGTTTTAAAAGCAATTGAAGATACATTAGGAGTTGTAAAAGGGCATTTAGAAACTATTCATGCTTATACAAACGATCAAAATCTGGTCGATAATATGCATAAAAAATACCGTCGCGGAAGAGCTGCTGCTTTAAACATGGTTATTACCGAAACCGGTGCCGGAAATGCTGTTGCAAAGGCATTACCTTCATTAGAAGGAAAATTAACTTCGAATGCCATTAGAGTTCCTGTACCAAATGGCTCCTTAGTAGTTTTGAATTTAGAAGTTAAAAAAGCCACTTCGATTCCAGCCATTAATAAAATCATGAAAAAATACGCTCTGGAAGGGGAATTAGTTGAGCAGATAAAATATTCATTAAACAACGAATTAGTGTCATCTGATATTGTTGGCACTTCTGCACCATCTATTTATGATAGTAATGCAACAATCGTATCTAAAGACGGAAAAAACATAATACTATATATTTGGTATGATAACGAATACGGTTATAGCCACCAGGTAATTAGATTAGCAAAATACATTGCCAAAGTAAGACGTTTTACTTACTATTAATATAAAACCAAAACCAACCATTTATCTAAAACCATCAGGCATTGTCTGGTGGTTTTTTCTATTATTAAGAATTTTAAACGATTTAAATCAGAATGTAAATTCTCAAATTATATTGGTAAAACAGTTGTACTCTTTACTTCAGAAATTACAAAAACGGTATTTATAAGAGAAACCTCTGGTAATATCGATAATTTTTTTTGATGAAACTGATGGTAGCTTTCCATATCCGGGATGATAATTTTTAGCATATAATCAAAATTTCCAGAAACATAATTACACTCTACGACTTCAGGCAAATTCAAAATAGACTGATTGAATCCTTCAGATGTATCATAAGTTTGCTTTGTTAAGGTAACCTGACAATAAACCGTAAGATTATTGCCGAGTTTTTTCTTATTCAAAATCGAAACATACTTTTCAATAACTCCATCTTTTTCAAGACGTTTTACCCGATCATGAACAGGGGTTAAAGACAAATTTATTTTGTTTGCGATGTCTTTTAGCGTGTAGTGCGCATTTTCCTGTAAGAGACGTAAGATTTTTTTGTCAATTTCATCTAAAGCCATAACGAAAACGTTTTCTGTAATTAATAAAAATAAGTCATTTTTTCTCTTTGAAGGAGTTTAAATACCCTCAAATAGAATATTTTTCTGTAAAAGTATAAAATAAAATAATATTTTCTTATTTATAGGTCCTTAATCCATAATAAATTCTCTATCTGTAGTTTTGTAAAAGAATCTCAACAAAAACAAAAAAATCCAACAAAAATGATAATAGGTGTTCCAAAAGAAATAAAAAATAACGAAAACCGTGTAGCTTTAACTCCTGCAGGAGTTTCTGAAATGAAAAAACACGGACATGTAGTTTATGTTCAGGCAACTGCTGGTTTAGGAAGTGGTTTTGCTGATCAGGAATACGCAGATGCAGGTGCAGTAGTTCTTGCAACTATTGAAGAAGTGTACGCTATTGCTGAAATGATCATCAAAGTAAAAGAACCAATTGCATCTGAATATCCATTAATCAAAAAAGATCAATTATTATTTACTTACTTCCATTTTGCTTCATCAGAGCCATTAACTCATGCAATGCTTGAAAAAGGTGCTGTATGTTTAGCTTACGAAACAGTAGAAAAAGCAGACCGTAGTTTACCTTTATTAGTTCCAATGTCTGAAGTTGCTGGTCGTATGGCGATCCAACAAGGAGCTAAATACCTTGAAAAACCATTAAAAGGAAGAGGAATCCTTTTAGGTGGTGTTCCAGGTGTAACTCCTGCTAAAGTTTTAGTTTTAGGTGGAGGAATCGTTGGAACTCAGGCTGCAAAAATGGCTGCTGGTTTAGGTGCTCAGGTAACTATCATGGATTTAAGTTTGCCACGTTTACGTTATTTAGATGACATTATGCCGGCAAACGTAAATACAGAAATGTCTAATCATTACAATATAACAAAAGCAATTGCTACAGCTGATTTAATTGTTGGAGCAGTTTTGATTCCAGGAGCAAAAGCACCTCACTTAATTACTCGTGATATGCTTAAATTAATGCGTCCGGGAACTGTGGTTGTCGACGTTGCAGTTGACCAAGGAGGATGTATTGAAACTTGTACTCCTACAACACACGAAAACCCAACTTTTATCATTGATGATATTGTTCACTACTGTGTAGCAAATATGCCAGGCGCTGTTCCTTACACATCTACTTTAGCATTAACTAATGCTACTTTGCCTTACGCAGTACAATTAGCAAACAAAGGATGGGAAAAAGCTTGTAGCGAAAATGAAGAATTAAAAAAAGGATTAAATATTGCTAACGGAAAAATTCTTTACAAAGGAGTTGCTGAAGCTTGGAATCTTCCTTTTAATGAAGTAGTGTTAGCAAACGCATAGGCTAACATTATAATAAGTGCTTACTAAACACTATTCAAAAGGCTTTTCTTAATTGAAAAGCCTTTTTTTTTTACATAAAAAAACCTATCATAAATTATGACAGGTTTTTAGTTTATATATAATAGTGAAAACTATTTTTTCTCATCTAATACTTCTTGTAACACTTTTGCTTCAGTCCCATTTGGGAAAGTAACTTTAATTTTCTGGGCTATCGTTGGAGCAATTTCAGTAATAGCCTTTTTATCATAAGATTCTCCTTTCTTAATATGCCATCCGTAAAAAATAGCTGGCACATGAGTATCATAGCTATAAGGTGTTCCGTGTGATGTTCCTGTAGTTGAATATTCTATATCACCTGGCTTATCAATAATAACCAAATCTCCATTTTGAGTTACATCAAAACCTTTTGCAACAAAATTTAAATAATAGTCATTTCCTGAATTAGCCAATATTTCTTCTTCAGTGTAAACCTTTTTAACTTGTTGCTGCGAAATCAAAAATTCTTTAAAAGCTTGTTTTATTTTTACCAAATCTAACTTTTTATCTTTAATAATTTGCTTATTAAAGAAAACATTAAAATTTGAATAATTTAAAATTAAATCAGCTCCAAATGTTTTCGTTGAAAAATCCTGTAAACTCTTTTTAACATCTTTAGATGGATAATTATCTACATTATATTTTCGGTCTTTCAAATAAATCACATTTTCAGCACCAGCATGATCTGCAGTTAAGAAAAGTAAATAATTTCCTTTCCCTACAGTTTTATCTAAATAAGTCAGGAAGTCAGCGATCGTTTGATCAAGTCTTAAATAAGTATCCTGCAACTCCATAGAGCGCGGCCCTAATAAATGACCCACATAATCAGTAGAAGAGAAACTTACAGTCAAAAAGTCAGTAATATTATCTTTTCCTAATTCTTCTTTTTCAATAGCTTTCTTAGCAAATTCAGCCAATAAATCATTCCCAAAAGGAGTTGCTCTTAGAACTCCGGCATCATTCTTTTCGTACATTGATTTTAAATCATACGGAAAAACAGGAGCTGTACTTCCGTACAATTTACCTTCATAAGGATTATTGTCCGGTAAACTTTCGTTATAAGTAGCAACTGGTTTATACAAATCCCAACCTTTATTAATGTAAGGCATATAATGTTTCTCATTATTAAACTCAGTAACCCATTCCGGTAATTTTTCTCCGTAGAAAGTACTTGAGATAAAAGAACCAGTTTTACTGTACCAAAAAGCCCAGTTTGCAAAATGACCCGCTGGTAGAATTGCACCACGATCCTTTAGGCTAATTCCAATAACTTTTCCCTCAAAATTAGTCGCCATTCTTACTTCGTCAGTAATAGTAGTACTTTGCAAATTCTTAGGAGACATAGCCCCTTCTTCTGCAGTACCATCACCTACCGTTTTTACACCTGCATCATCTGTACAATACATTTGCTTGCCCAGCGTTCTGCTAAACCATTCATTGCCCACAATTCCGTGAGTCGCTGGCGTAGTTCCAGTGTAAATAGATGCATGTCCCGGAGCAGTATAAGTAGGCATATAATTATAATGCATATTCTGAAAAGTATATCCATTATTCATCAATCTCTTAAATCCGTTTAGAGAGAAATCATCTGAAAACCGATATAAATACTCCATTTTCATCTGATCTACTACAATACCTACCACCAACTTAGGTCGCTGTTGAGCACTTAAATTTGAGATAACAAACAATGTCAACAATACAATACTTTTTTTCATACTTCAATTATAATATATAATACAAAAATACAGATTCACATTTAGATAGGCTAACACACCATAATTTAAAACTCAAAAACGATTATAATTTAACAGAAATTATTACAGAAAATTACACCTAAGTTTATTTGGGCGTTTTTCCGCCGCGGCGGACCGGGTTGTCCGCTAAATCTTTTGCTAGAGAGGTTTTGGCTTGGCTTCGCCAGAAGTCTAGTGTTTCACAGAAGGATACCGCTTCCTTACCTAACGCAGTTTAGAGGTAAATAGAAATACTATTTTCAAAAGAAATTCCAATTTATAAAATTCCAAATCCCAATGTATTACGTCTATTCACTTCACCCCAGGTAATCTATAACTTTTTGCAAACTAGCCAATGGTTTCAATTTCTAGACCCCAACATTAACGGATCAACGCTAAATGTTGTGGAGCAACTTACAAATGCTGACTGTTTTTTTACCGCAGAGAAACAAAGATTTTATCTAAGAATTTCTTATAAACACAGAGTTCGCAAAGCTAAATCAATATACAGCTTTACGTCCCGAGGCTTCGAGATGCCTTTATAAAAAGCTAAGAGTATAAAAACTTAGCGATCTTTGCGGTAATTTTTTTGCTTCAGAGGTTTTAGGATTGACGTATCAACACTGAATGTTGTGGAGGGACATTAAAAATTTTATATTCCCTAATTATTTTTTAACGCAGAGAACGCAATCCCGATAGCTATCGGGATTCGCAAATTTCACTAAGATTTAAGTAGTGTTTACACAATCAAAGTCCACAAAGCTTTGTGAACTTTGTTTTTTTTCTAAACTTAGTATATTAAAAAACTTTGCGTTCTCCGTGGTAATTTTTTCTATATCCACATCTTTGCGGACTTAGCAATCCAGAAGAATCCAAAAAACCATTGCGTTCCTTGCGGTTAAACCAAACTACGAACCAATCTAAAACAAAAAACCCCGTTTCGTTAGAAACAGGGTTTTCAAAAGAAAGGCGACGACATACTCTCCCACATAACTGCAGTACCATCTGCGCAGGCGGGCTTAACTACTCTGTTCGGGATGGGAAGAGGTGAGCCCCGCCGCAATAACCACCTTAAGAAGTTATAATTGCTTTGGGCAATTTGTTCTTCAATTTTTAATTTTTAATTCAAAATTTTTAATTGAAGTAATATCTTAACATACTGAGATAAAGAAAAGTATTTTTATTTATTATTTTTAGAAAGTTTCTTCTCCCGACCTGAGTCGGGAGAAAAGGGTGTACATAAGCTTACGGATTATTAGTACTACTCGACTATGACATTACTGCCTTTACATCTATAGCCTATCAACGTGGTCATCTTCCACGATCCTTAAAAGAAATCTCATCTTGTGGTGGGTTTCGCGCTTATATGCTTTCAGCGCTTATCCCTTCCAAACGTAGCTACTCTGCGGTGCCCCTGGCGGGACAACAGATACACTAGAGGTTTGTCCAATTCGGTCCTCTCGTACTAGAATCAGATCCACTCAAATTTCTAACGCCCACAGTAGATAGAGACCGAACTGTCTCACGACGTTCTGAACCCAGCTCGCGTGCCACTTTAATGGGCGAACAGCCCAACCCTTGGGACCTTCTCCAGCCCCAGGATGTGACGAGCCGACATCGAGGTGCCAAACCCCCCCGTCGATATGAGCTCTTGGGGGAGATCAGCCTGTTATCCCCGGCGTACCTTTTATCCTTTGAGCGATGGCCCTTCCATGCGGAACCACCGGATCACTATGCTCTACTTTCGTACCTGATCGACCTGTATGTCTCTCAGTCAAGCTCCCTTATGCCATTGCACTCTACGCACGGTTACCAAGCGTACTGAGGGAACCTTTAGAAGCCTCCGTTACTCTTTTGGAGGCGACCACCCCAGTCAAACTACCCACCAAGCAATGTCCCCCGCAAAACGGGGTTAGGCCTCAGATAAACAAAGGGTTGTATTTCAACAATGACTCCACAACGCCTGGCGACGCCACTTCACAGTCTCCAACCTATCCTACACATCATTTATCCAAGGTCAATACTAAGCTATAGTAAAGGTGCACAGGGTCTTTTCGTCCCACTGCGGGTAAACGGCATCTTCACCGTTACTACAATTTCACCGAGCTCATGGCTGAGACAGTGTCCAGATCGTTACACCATTCGTGCAGGTCGGAACTTACCCGACAAGGAATTTCGCTACCTTAGGACCGTTATAGTTACGGCCGCCGTTTACTGGGGCTTCAATTCAATGCTTCTCCGAAGATAACATCTCCTCTTAACCTTCCAGCACCGGGCAGGTGTCAGGCCCTATACTTCATCTTACGATTTTGCAGAGCCCTGTGTTTTTGATAAACAGTCGCCTGGACCTCTTCACTGCGGCCAGCATTGCTGCTGGCGACCTTTCTCCCGAAGTTACAGGTCTATTTTGCCTAATTCCTTAGCCATGAATCTCTCGAGCACCTTAGGATTCTCTCCTCAACTACCTGTGTCGGTTTACGGTACTGGTACTAATTACCTGAAGTTTAGAGGTTTTTCTTGGAAGCCCTTAGGCGCACTATCTCTTTGTCCGAAGACTCCGAGTACTATCGTATTTCCCCAAAATCTGTGGATTTGCCTGCAGATCTTATAGGTAGGTACTTCAACGAACTATTCCGTCAGTTCGCGGCGCTTTCATCACTCCGTCACCCCATCACAGTAATTAGTAGTACGGGAATATTAACCCGTTAGCCATCGACTGTCCCTTTCGGGTTCGCCTTAGGACCAGACTAACCCACAGCTGATTAGCATAGCTGTGGAAACCTTAGTTTTTCGGTGTGCGGGTTTCTCGCCCGCATTATCGTTACTTATGCCTACATTTTCTTTTCTAACCAGTCCAGCATACCTTACGATACACCTTCAACCCTGTTAGAATGCTCCCCTACCACTTAGAGTAAACTCTAAATCCATAGCTTCGGTAATATACTTATGCCCGATTATTATCCATGCTCGTCCGCTCGACTAGTGAGCTGTTACGCACTCTTTAAATGAATGGCTGCTTCCAAGCCAACATCCTAGCTGTCTGGGCAGACAAACCTCGTTCTTTCAACTTAGTATATATTTGGGGACCTTAGCTGATGGTCTGGGTTCTTTCCCTCTCGGACTTGGACCTTAGCACCCAAGCCCTCACTGTTATGAAACATTATATAGCATTCGGAGTTTGTCAGGAATTGGTAGGCGGTGAAGCCCCCGCATCCAATCAGTAGCTCTACCTCTATATAACTTTACGCATAACGCTGCACCTAAATGCATTTCGGGGAGTACGAGCTATTTCCGAGTTTGATTGGCCTTTCACCCCTACCCACAGGTCATCCGAAGACTTTTCAACGTCAACCGGTTCGGACCTCCACTGTGTGTTACCACAGCTTCATCCTGCCCATGGGTAGATCACACGGTTTCGCGTCTAACACTACTGACTAAAGCGCCCTATTCAGACTCGCTTTCGCTACGGATCCGTGGCTTAACCACTTAACCTTGCCAGCAACGTTAACTCGTAGGCT
This sequence comes from Flavobacterium piscisymbiosum, assembly GCF_020905295.1. NCBI lineage: Bacteria > Pseudomonadati > Bacteroidota > Flavobacteriia > Flavobacteriales > Flavobacteriaceae > Flavobacterium > Flavobacterium piscisymbiosum. The sequence continues at coordinate 25,722 of NZ_JAJJMM010000001.1, forward strand.
CATTATGCAAAAGGCACGCCGTCACCCCACGAAAGGGCTCCGACCGCTTGTAAGCGTATGGTTTCAGGATCTATTTCACTCCGTTATTCACGGTTCTTTTCACCTTTCCCTCACGGTACTGGTTCACTATCGGTCTCTCAGGAGTATTTAGCCTTAGCGGATGGTCCCGCCAAATTCAGACAGGGTTTCACGTGCCCCGCCCTACTCAGGATACCACTATCTATTATACTCGTTACCCATACGGGACTATCACCCTCTATGGTGTCACTTTCCAGTAACTTCCGGTTCCTTGTACATAAAATGTCGTGGTCCTACAACCCCAATCTTGCCGTAACAACATTGGTTTGGGCTAATCCGCGTTCGCTCGCCACTACTTACGGAATCACTTTTGTTTTCTTCTCCTCCGCCTACTTAGATGTTTCAGTTCAGCGGGTTTGCCCACCTATCGGTGTACTATGTCTTCAACATAGTGGGTTGCCCCATTCAGGTATCTACGGATCAATCGGTGTGTGCCCGTCCCCGTAGCTTTTCGCAGCTTATCACGCCTTTCATCGCCTCTGAGAGCCAAGGCATCCCCCATACGCCCTTATTTTGCTTATTGTACCAATCATAAAATCAATTATGACCGTTTTTTTTGTCTTTATTATTGCTAATAAAAACGCTTTCTACTTTTTATTATTTTCTTATCTCAATATGTCAATGAACTTTAAGCCAGTGCTCAGTTTACAGTTTTTAGTATTCAGTTTGCACCGAACAACAACCACCATTTTACCGATCACTACTTTTGTGGAGAATAACGGAGTCGAACCGTTGACCTCCTGCGTGCAAGGCAGGCGCTCTAGCCAGCTGAGCTAATCCCCCATTTTTTAGTTGTCAGTTAACAGTCCTCAGTTAACAGTACTTAAAACGGTTACTCAACCTCTAAAATTTCCTTTTTCTAAGTTTACAGTCTTTTTTAATTTTTAATTCTCAATTTTTAATTGAAAACCTTAAAAAAGTAGTCCCGGGCAGACTCGAACTGCCGACCCCTACATTATCAGTGTAGTACTCTAACCAGCTGAGCTACGAGACTCTGTTTTACTTAAAATTTATTATTTGAACTAACAGCAAGAGTAAAATAGTCTTAAAATTATAATCCTATAAAGCTTCTTCTTTTTTCCTCAGCGTGTTGATAAATCAACTAACACATAAGGCTCTAGAAAGGAGGTGTTCCAGCCGCACCTTCCGGTACGGCTACCTTGTTACGACTTAGCCCTAGTTACCAGTTTTACCCTAGGCAGCTCCTTGCGGTCACCGACTTCAGGCACCCCCAGCTTCCATGGCTTGACGGGCGGTGTGTACAAGGCCCGGGAACGTATTCACCGGATCATGGCTGATATCCGATTACTAGCGATTCCAGCTTCACGGAGTCGAGTTGCAGACTCCGATCCGAACTGTGACCGGTTTTATAGATTCGCTCCTGGTCGCCCAGTGGCTGCTCTCTGTACCGGCCATTGTAGCACGTGTGTAGCCCAAGGCGTAAGGGCCGTGATGATTTGACGTCATCCCCACCTTCCTCACAGTTTGCACTGGCAGTCTTGTTAGAGTTCCCGACTTGACTCGCTGGCAACTAACAACAGGGGTTGCGCTCGTTATAGGACTTAACCTGACACCTCACGGCACGAGCTGACGACAACCATGCAGCACCTTGTAAATTGTCTTGCGAAAGATCTGTTTCCAAACCGGTCAATCTACATTTAAGCCTTGGTAAGGTTCCTCGCGTATCATCGAATTAAACCACATGCTCCACCGCTTGTGCGGGCCCCCGTCAATTCCTTTGAGTTTCATTCTTGCGAACGTACTCCCCAGGTGGGATACTTATCACTTTCGCTTAGCCACTGAAATTGCTCCCAACAGCTAGTATCCATCGTTTACGGCGTGGACTACCAGGGTATCTAATCCTGTTCGCTACCCACGCTTTCGTCCATCAGCGTCAATCAATTAGTAGTAACCTGCCTTCGCAATTGGTATTCCATGTAATCTCTAAGCATTTCACCGCTACACTACATATTCTAGTTACTTCCTAATAATTCAAGTCTAACAGTATCAATGGCCGTTCCACCGTTGAGCGATGGGCTTTCACCACTGACTTATTAAACCGCCTACGGACCCTTTAAACCCAATGATTCCGGATAACGCTTGGATCCTCCGTATTACCGCGGCTGCTGGCACGGAGTTAGCCGATCCTTATTCTTACGATACCGTCAAGTCCCGACACGTCGGGATGTTTCTTCTCGTATAAAAGCAGTTTACAATCCATAGGACCGTCATCCTGCACGCGGCATGGCTGGATCAGGCTTGCGCCCATTGTCCAATATTCCTCACTGCTGCCTCCCGTAGGAGTCTGGTCCGTGTCTCAGTACCAGTGTGGGGGATCTCCCTCTCAGGACCCCTACCCATCGTAGCCTTGGTAAGCCGTTACCTTACCAACTAGCTAATGGGACGCATGCTCATCTTTTACCGTTGTGACTTTAATAGTGGTTTCATGCGAAACTGCTATACTATGAGGTATTAATCCAAATTTCTCTGGGCTATCCCTCTGTAAAAGGTAGATTGCATACGCGTTACGCACCCGTGCGCCGGTCTCTAGATCCGAAAACCTATACCCCTCGACTTGCATGTGTTAAGCCTGCCGCTAGCGTTCATCCTGAGCCAGGATCAAACTCTTCATCGTATATTGTTTGCTTGATTGCTCAAGCTATTGTTATTCGAATCAGTCTCTATCGGTTATTCTCTAATCTCTCGATTATCTTACTCTTTATTCTTTTGCCCTAACATCTCTGTTAAAGCGGCTGTCAATTCAATATGTCTACGAACGTGTTTCAATTTTGTTTCGCTTGTTTCTCAAAGCGGGTGCAAAAGTAGAAAACTTATTTCTAACTGGCAAATGTTTTTTGAAGTTTTTTCTAAAGAAAATTTCTTTTCTTTTTACTTCTAAAACCTACCAATCTATCAATGAACTTTCCGTGTTTTGCGGGGTGCAAATGTAACATCTGTTTTCAAATCTCACAAGCTTTTTTCAATCTTTTTCTAAAAATAAATTTTCTCATTGATCTCGTTTGCTTGTCAGTATTTAAAAGAACGTCTGTCGTTGTTGCGGGTGCAAAAGTAGCCCCTTTATTTACATTTACAAGCTTTTTATTTATATATTTTCCATCTTTTTTATAAGTTGCTGGCTGGGTGATTTTTACAAGCCAAAGTTTTTTTTTATGGTTTGGGTGACTTTGTTGGGTTTTGCCTGTTTTGGGTAGTTTTAATGAGTTTTGCCACGAAGGCGCTAAGGCACGAAGGTTTCTTTTTTCTTGGCTTTGTTTTGAAAAAGCCGCAAAGCTGGGGGTTTTACTGTTTTTTTTTATCGCGCAATCCCGATAGTTATCGGGAGCTAAGTCGCAAAGTTTATTCTTTTGGGGCGATTTCTTTCTTCTTCTTACTAATGTTTCTATTGAAAACTACTGCCCTAGCCCCGATGAGAGGGAAAATCCTTTTGTGGTGGGGTTCACCACAAAAGATTGGAAGGACAGCGGGAAATAGCTCCTGATCTTTATTAAATTCCAAATCTTTAAAATTCCAAATTCCAATAAAAGCTAGTCAATGTATTATATGTAAAAATTGCTCTTATATATTATAGTAGAAACTTGTCCTTATATATAGGTGCAAAAAATAAACCCGACGGCTTTTGAAAACTGTCGGGTTATGAATTCAGTCCTACTGTAATATAGGTAAAAGCCAGACCGATTGAAGGAAATTAATTCCGCCCTATTATATTAATAGTATAAACATGAATATATGTATTGTATGTATTTCTGTAATGCGTTATATTTGCATTCACAAAATTATAAACAATGATTAAGATTACTTTACCCGACGGGTCAATTAGAGAGTTTGCTTCAGGCGTAACTCCGATGGAGGTTGCTAAGAGCATTAGTGAAGGATTTGCAAGAAACGTGATTTCTGCGTCTTTTAATGGTACAACAATTGAAACCGAAACTCCATTGACGACCGACGGTAGTCTTATTTTATATACTTGGAATGATGCGGAAGGTAAAAAAGCTTTCTGGCATTCGACTTCGCACGTAATGGCGCAAGCACTGGAGGAATTGTTCCCGGGAATTAAACTAACTCTTGGGCCTGCAATTTCTAACGGTTTTTACTATGACGTGGATTTTGAAGATCAGAAGATTACTGATGCTGATTTTAAAAAGATTGAAGATCGTGTTCTTGAAATTTCAAGAGGAAAACATGAGTTTAAAATGCGCCCGGTTAGTAAAGCAGATGCTTTAGAACTATATAAAGATAACGTTTACAAGACTGAATTGATTTCGAATCTTGAAGACGGAACTATTACTTTTTGTGACCATGCTACTTTTACTGATTTATGTAGAGGTGGACATATCCCAAATACTGGTATCATCAAGGCTTTTAAAATTATGAGTGTTGCGGGTGCTTACTGGAGAGGTGATGAGAAAAACAAACAGCTGACTCGTGTTTACGGAACTTCTTTCCCAAAACAAAAGGACCTGACTGAATATCTTGAACTTCTTGAGGAGGCTAAACGTCGTGATCACCGTAAATTAGGTAAGGAACTTGAATTGTTTGCTTTCTCTCAGAAAGTTGGACAAGGTTTGCCTTTATGGTTACCTAAAGGTGCTGCGCTTAGAGATCGTTTGGAGCAATTTTTGAAGAAAGCACAGAAAAAAGCCGGATACGAGCAAGTGGTTACTCCACATATTGGTCAGAAAGAACTTTATGTTACTTCTGGTCACTATGCTAAATATGGCGCTGATAGTTTTCAGCCAATACACACTCCTGCCGAAGGTGAGGAGTTTTTATTGAAACCAATGAACTGCCCTCACCACTGTGAGATCTATAACGTAAGACCTTGGTCGTATAAAGATTTACCTAAGCGTTATGCTGAATTTGGTACTGTATATAGATATGAGCAATCTGGCGAATTACATGGTTTAACTCGTGTAAGAGGGTTTACTCAGGATGATGCGCATATTTTTTGTACTCCTGAGCAATTAGACGAAGAATTTAAAAAAGTAATTGACTTGGTACTTTACGTATTTGGTTCGTTAGGTTTTGAAAACTTTACTGCTCAGATTTCATTGAGAGATCAGGAAAACAGAGATAAATATATTGGTTCTGATGAAAATTGGGAGAAAGCTGAGAATGCAATTATTAACGCTGCGGCTGATAAAGGACTGAATACTGTTGTAGAATATGGCGAGGCTGCTTTTTACGGACCTAAGCTAGACTTTATGGTTAAAGATGCCCTAGGAAGACAATGGCAATTGGGAACTATTCAGGTGGATTATAACTTGCCTGAGCGTTTTGAATTGACTTACAAAGGTGCTGATAATGAATTACATCGTCCGGTTATGATTCACAGAGCTCCTTTTGGATCTATGGAACGCTTTATAGCAATTTTACTGGAGCATACAGCAGGAAATTTCCCACTTTGGCTTATGCCAGAACAGGCTATAATCTTGTCTTTGAGCGAGAAATACGAAATATATGCTAAAAAAGTTTTAGATTTGCTAGAAAATCACGAAATTCGCGCCCTAATTGACAACCGAAGCGAGACTATTGGTAAGAAAATTAGAGATGCTGAAATGCAAAAAATACCGTTTATGCTTATTGTAGGTGAGGAAGAGGAGAAAAACGGAACTATTTCGATCCGTCGTCACGGGCAAGAAGGAAAAGGGAATATTACAGTTACAATTGATGAATTTGTCGCTATTGTAAACGAAGAAATAAAAAAGACATTAAAAGTTTTTACAGTTTAACTTAAATTATAAAGTCATAGCAATAAGAAGCAACAGAGGTTACCAACCTCGAGTAGAAAAAAAAGATGCACACAGAATAAATAACCTTATTCGTGGTGTACAAGAAGTAAGACTAGTAGGCGAGAACATCGAACCAGGTGTGTTTAAGCTTGCAGAAGCTTTACGTTTAGCGGATCAGTTCGAATTGGATTTGGTTGAAATTTCGCCAAATGCTGAGCCGCCGGTTTGTAAAATCATGGATTACAAGAAATTTGTTTACGAACAAAAGAAACGTGATAAGGTATTAAAAGCTAAGTCAACGCAAGTTGTAGTAAAAGAAATTAGATTTGGTCCTCAGACGGATGAGCATGATTACGAATTTAAAAGAAAGAATGCTGAAAAGTTCCTAAAAGAAGGTGCTAAACTAAAAGCTTTCGTTTTTTTTAAAGGACGTTCTATCATCTATAAAGATCAAGGGCAAATTTTATTACTACGTTTGGCTACAGACTTAGAAGAATACGGTAAAGTGGAAGCTATGCCGGTTTTGGAAGGAAAGAGAATGATCATGTTCATTGCTCCTAAAAAGAAAAAATAGTGTCAGTTTACAGTTTCAGTATTCAGTTCCTGAGTTTGAAACTGTAGATTTGAAACAAAGATATAAGTAAGTAAGAATAAATTAAAACACTAGGAAAAATGCCTAAAATGAAAACAAAATCTAGCGCCAAGAAACGTTTTAAAGTTACTGGTTCTGGAAAGATTAAAAGAAAGCATGCTTTTAAAAGTCACATCTTGACTAAAAAATCTAAAAAACGTAAATTAGCTTTGACTCACTCAGCGCTAGTTCACAAAACAGATATGAAAAGCATTAAACAACAATTAAGAATTATCTAATAATTCTTTAGGTTAAAAATCATTTATATAACCTTGGAGTATGGCTTTTAAGTTCCTTTGATTTAATTCAGGACGCCTGCTACAAAAACACATTAAAATTATGCCAAGAGCAGTAAATTCAGTTGCCAAAAGAGCAAGAAGAAAAAAAATAATGAAGCAAGCCAAAGGTTTCTTTGGTAGACGTAAAAACGTTTGGACAGTTGCTAAGAATGCAGTAGAGAAAGCAATGTGCTACGCTTACCGCGATAGAAAACAAAACAAAAGAAATTTCCGTGCATTATGGATTCAACGTATCAACGCTGGAGCTAGATTGGAAGGAATGTCTTATTCTCAATTCATGGGTAAAGTAAAAGCTAACGGAATCGAATTGAACCGTAAAGTTCTTGCAGATTTAGCAATGAATCACCCTGAAGCTTTCAAAGCAATACTTAACAAAGTAAAATAAACGTTTTATAAACTCAATTTAGATTACTTACTTATCATAGAAAAACCATTCGCTAACGCGAGTGGTTTTTTGCTTTTAGGCTCATTTGGAAATTCTCGTTTTTAAGAATTAAATTTTAAAAGTACATTTGTTATACAATCATACACATCATGCAAAAGGCGCTTTTACAACATATTGAAAAGATAGTACAATTAAACTCTGAAGAAACAGACATTCTGGATTCTTGCTTAAATATTTCTACTATTAAGAAAAAGGAACTTGTAGTAGAAGAAGGTCAGGTTTGTAACACGCTTTACTTTATTATTAAAGGCTGTATGCGACAATATATCATCAACGATAAAGGAGTTGAGCAAACGCTTCAGTTTGGGATTGAGAATTGGTGGATTACAGATTACCTGAGTTATCATAATCATATTCCGTCTCATTTTTATATACAGGCTGTAGAGAAATCCGAGGTAATTGCCATAGAAAAAACGACTTTAGAATCCATTCTGTTTCAGATCCCCAAACTGGAACGTTACTTTAGAATTGTTGCACAAAAATCTTTTGGTGCTGCACAAATGCGAATCAAGTTTTTATTTACCATGTCGGCAGAAGAAAGGTATCATCATTTTAATGGTTTGCATCCTGAATTTGTTCAACGCGTTCCGCAATACATGCTTGCCTCCTATCTCGATTTCTCGGCAGAATTTATGAGTAAAATCAGATCTGGCAAAATCTAGATTCATTTCTTGAAGTACTTCAAGTTTTTTGATATATATATGCAAGACCTTTGTATCACACTTTAAAAAATAAGTAAAATGAAACCAAGAATCGTTATCCCAACAGTTGCTCCTGAAGCGTATGAAGCTTTAATGAATTTAGAAAAATACAATGCAACTACCTCAGTAACTCCTATACAAAAAGAACTAATAAAAATTCGTGCCTCACAAATAAATGGCTGTGCATTTTGCCTTAACATGCATACTGCAGATGCCAGAAAATATGGTGAAACTGAAAAACGCATTTATCTGATAAGTGCCTGGCGTGAAGCGGATGTTTTACCGAAGAAGAACAGGCAATATTAGCTTTAACGGAACAAATTACAATGATTACCAATCATGTTTCTGACGAAGTTTATCAAAATGCTGCACGCCTTTTTGATGATAAATATTTAGCAGAAATTATTCTGATCATTATCACTATTAATTCCTGGAACAGATTAGCAATAGCAACAGGAATGAGGGCTGTTTAATTTCAGGAACACCAATTCTTAATATATATATTCGGGCAATACTTACAAATAACGATGTATTGCCCTTATAACACTGAATATCAATTAAAAAATAAAACTTCAAATAAACACAAAATACCGTATTTCTACTCTTTTTTAAGAGTTAAAATTCTTTATTTTTGGCGCATGATACCACAAATATAATGCGCAGTTTTCTCTATATAATTTTTACTTTTCTGGTCTTTTTTTCCTGCCAACAGAAAAGTAACAAAACCCTAAATCAAAAAAGTACAAAACCACAAATTGACAAACTAATTAAAGTTGCCAATAGCTTTTATGATAGCAATGATTTTGATAGCGCTTTCTATTATTATAATAAAGTAAAGTTTATCTGCGATCCAGTAACTGATGCGGTAAATTATGTAAGCACTTTAAACAGAATGGCGGAAATTCAGCAAAGTCACGGTGATTATGCAGGAAGCGAATCTACAGTTACTGAAGCACTACTTTATTTAAAATATATAAAAACCCCAGAATATGCATGGAATAGCTATGTTATTTTAAGTATTAATTACTTAAACACATACGACTATAAAAATGCAACATTATACAACCAAAAGGCTTTGCAATTGCAAACAGCACCTTGGCGAAATTTAGCAGCTCAAAATAATATTGCTGTCATTTTGATTGAAGAAGAGAAATACAAAGAGTCTCTGGAAATCTTTCTTTCCTTAATTACAAAAGAAGAAGTACTAAATGATGATTTGTTTTATGCTAAAGCATTAGACAATGTTGGGTTTTGCTATTTTAAAACAAATGACTTTGAAAAGGCAATTTATTACTTAAATAATAGTCTTGAAATAAGGCAAAAGAAAGGCAGTTCTTTTGATTTAGGGAAAAGCTATCTTCATTTGGCAAAATTCTATGAGAAAAGAAATCCTTCTCTGGCAAAAAAATATATGCTGTTAAGCTACAATCAATTTACTATTGTTAATAATGCTGATGAAAGATTATCTTCACTAAAACTAATTACCCAAAATAGTTCTGGTGCAGAATTGAAAAAATATTCTACGAAGTATGTCAATCTCGTTGACAGTATTTTTGAAGTGAGACAGAAAATCAAAAATCAATTTGCGCGAGTAAAATATGATTCTAAAAGAGAGAAGGACGAGAATTTAAAACTTAAAACTCATAAGGCAGAAAACGAACTACAGCTGGAAAGGCAGCAAAACCGAAATATAATTGCATATATTATTATTGTAATTAGTTTGAGTTTAATAATAGTACTCTATTTATACCTGACTTCGAGAGGAAAGAAAGAAAAAATTGAAGCAACTTATAAAAGCGAAACCCGAATTGCTAAAAAATTACACGATGAATTAGCCAACGACATCTATCATACAATGGCATTTGTTGAAAACAAGGACCTCGCGTTAGCTGAAAACAAAGAGCATTTATTAAATAATCTTGATATTATATATTCGCGAACCAGAGACATATCAAAAGAAAAATGCTCTATTATTACCGATGAAAATTATGTTTCAGGTTTAAAAGAAATGATTTTAGGGTTTAATACTTCAAACGCGAGTATTATTCTAAACAATCTGGATACAATTTCCTGGAAAACTCTGAATAGAACTAAAAAAACAACAGTCTACAGAGTACTTCAGGAACTACTTGTAAACATGAAAAAACATAGTGACGCTTGTTTAGTAGAAATCAATTTTAAAGAAACAGAAAAAAATATTATTATCAATTATACCGATAACGGAAAAGGTGCTGACCTAACAAAACTATCTTTTAAAAACGGACTTCATAATGTTGAAAATAGAATTTATTCAATAAAAGGAAAGATCGACATAGATTCAGATCCCGGAAAAGGTTTTAAAGTATTTATAAAAATTCCTTTGTTATGATAAAAAAGATTTTCAAATCATTACAGGATAAAACATTTTTAAAATATTCTTTGTCCATTCTCATTTTTTTAATGTTAGGATGTGTGATTTATTTACTAAAATCTCCAAAACCTGAACCTGTTATTAAAAGAAACTATAACAAATCTGAGATACGAAAAGTACTTAATAAAGCAGACATTCTTTACGATTCCTACGAATTGAACAGATCATACGATTATTTTAATCAAGCACAATTACTGTGTGATACTGATATATATTACATAGAGTATGTTTATGCACTTACCTGCATGGCAGCAATTGAACAAATCCAGGGTGATTTTGTTGCTAGCGAAATATTACTAACAAAAACACTTCCGTATTTAAAAAAAATAAAAAAACCAAGGTTCGCTGCAAATGTCTATGAACAATTTGGTGCCAATTATTATTATACATACGATTATAAAAATTCTCTTTTGTATTACCAAAAAGCACTACATCTTAAAACCAGTTCGTTTAGAAAGATAACCGTTCTTAATAGTATTTCACAAATATACCTGAAGCAGAAAAAAGTAAAGCTTGCAGAAAGCATATTGATTCCTTTATCAAAAATTAAAACGATTTGCAAAAATAATAAGCACATAAATGATTATGAATATGCGAGAATCTTAGATGATGTAGGACTCTGTTACCATCAGCAGGGTAAACCGGAAGCTATTGATTATTATAAAAAAGCGATGACCATACAACTAAAATTAAAGGATAGTTATGCGCTTTTATACACTAATTTGCACATTGCTGAATATTTTCAATTAAGCAATCCTCAAAAAGCACAGCCTTATGCAAAAAAAGCATACTTGCTATCGAATAAATTAAATGATGCACATAACCAACTTCAGAGCTTAAATTTATTAACAAAGACAAGCCAAGGCAAAAAATTAAAAGAATACTCAACTCAATTTATTCAACTATCTGATAGTATTGAGAAAGCCAGAAAAACAGCTAAAAATCAATTTGCCAGAATTAAATACTATTCAAAAAAAGATAAAGATGAAAACCTGCAGTACAAAGCAGAAAAAGTAAAAAATGAATTGCAGTTAGAGAGACAAAAAAATCGCAACATTCTTTCGTACATCATTCTTTTTTTTACAACTATGTTTAGTTTATTTCTTTATTGTTATTTAACTATTAAAGGAAAAAAAGAAAAAAATGATGCTGTTCTTAAAAGTGAACTACGAATTTCGAATCAATTAAGCGCCGAACTGACTCATGATGTTTACGAGACATTGACATTTGCAGAAAATATTGATTTGACAAATGAAGATAATAAAGAAAAATTGTTGAGCAACCTTGACGCAATTTATGCAAGAACAAGAAATATTTCTAAAGAAAATAGCGCTATTACTACCGGAAAACATTATGCAAGCGCTTTAAAAGAAATGATTTCGGGGTTTAAAACTCCTGAACTGAATATTTTATTAAATGGTTTTGATTCGATTTTATGGGATGATGTCGAAAGAAACAAAAAAATAGTTCTTTATAGAATTTTACAGGAGCTTTTTTTCAACATGAAAAAACATAGTCAGGCCACTTTAGTGAGTATTAATTTTAAAATAAATGACAAAACCATGACCATAATTTATAACGACAATGGGATTGGAACGAAAAATAGTACACCAAATTTAAAAAATGGATTGCAAAATGTGGAAAACCGTATTAAAACTATAAATGGAAATATTATTTTTGACAACAATCCAGAAAAAGGATTTAGATTAAGTTTCACCTTTCCTTTGTAAACACCATAATATGTTCAAAAAAGTTTTAGTTGCCGAAGATTTAGACAGTATAAGCATAGCAGTTATTCAAGTGCTTGAAGATTTACAAGTTCAAACCATTGATCATGTAAAATATTGCGATGACGGCTTATTAAAAATAAAAAAAGCATTGCTTGAAAACGAACCTTATGATCTACTGATAAGTGATTTATCATTTAAGTCTGATCATCGTAATATAACTCTTTCCAGTGGCGAAGAGCTTATTGAAGCGGCGAATGAAGTTCAGCCTAAATTAAAAAAAATAGTTTTCTCTATTGAAGATAAGTCTTATCGAATAAAATCTCTTTTTTACGATTTAAGTATTAATGCGTATGTTTCTAAAGGCAGAAACAGTATTCTTGAATTAAGAAAAGCAATTGAAGGTACTTTTAGAAACGAGGAAAAAATCCTTTCTTCAGATTTATCTTTTAGTTTTAATGATAAAGCTCTGATTGAAATTGAATCTTATGACATTTCGATCTTAAAACTTTTGGCTAAAGGCTATATCTTAGAAAATATCTCAAGTGAATTCAAGGCTTCTTCAATAACTCCAAACGGAACCAGCAGTATTGAGAAACGTATTAATAAATTAAAAATATATTTTAAGGCTAACAATAACGTACACCTAATTGCGATTGCAAAAGATTTCGGTCTGGTGTAAATTTTATAACTTTTTTACGGATTCCCGTAAGGAAATGAGTTTTTATAGATTTAAGTTTGTGTAGAATTTTATTAACCACCTAATGAAAGCTAAATATAAAATTAATTCAGGGAAGCGTTTGCGGCAAATGTTCATCTCGAAAATTAATACCACTCAAAATAAAATCGTTATGAAAACCATGTTACTTTGTCTTTTTCTATCATTAAGTTTCGCATTTGTTTCTGAAAAAACAGGCTGGCTGGAAATAGACTGGAAAATTATTTTCATACCCGCTCTTCTTGTTTTGCAAATTATCATCATAGGAACCGCTTTAAAGAACAGGTATAAGAAAGAATAACTCCTATTCTTTTTATTCATACAGTTTCTTTTTAGTCATAAATTCCTTGAGATGAACAAAATCAATACAAATCAATTTCATCTAAAGTAAAACAACGCGTCTAAAAATTTTAAATGCTTATATTTGAATTTTTACTTACAGCATGAAATACATTTTAAGTTTTGTTCTTTTATTCTTTACCTTTCTCACCTTTTCACAAACCAAAATTCTATCCTGGAATCTAGAAAACTTTGGAAAATCTAAATCTGAATCTGAATTAAATTATATAGCCAACACTATCTTAGATTATGATATTGTTGCAATTCAGGAAGTTGTTTCAGGATACGGCGGCGCACAGGCTGTCGCAAAACTTGCTCAGTTGCTTAACCAAAAAGGCACAAAATGGGACTACTCTATTAGCAATCCAACAAGTGGCAGCAGTTACAAAACAGAACGTTATGCTTTTCTTTGGAAAACCAGCAAAATCAAATTAAAAGGAAACGCCTGGTTAGAAAAACAATATCATCTTGAAATTGACAGAGAACCTTATTTCGCAACTTTCGAAATAAATAAAAAAAACATCACACTGGTTAATTTTCATGCTATTACCAAAAGCAAACAACCGGAAACCGAAATTAAGTACTTTAAATTTCTCCCTCTTGAATATCCTTCTTTGAATTTAGTGTTTTTGGGTGATTTTAATTGCCCTCAATCCCACACAGTATTTAATCCTTTAAAAAAAATGGGGTACTCTCCTATTTTGCAAAATCAAAAGACAACATTAAAACAGCAATGCAAAAACAATATCTGCCTCGCTTCTGAATTTGATAATATATTTTACAAAACAAATTCTTTAGAATTTATCAATTCCGGTATAGTTCCGTTTTACAAGAATTTTAATTCGCTAAAAGAAGCCCGAAGAATATCAGATCATATTCCTGTTTGGTTCGAATTTAACTTGAAGTAATTAATTATGTTTTTAATTTTTTCTTTCTCGCAGCAGGAAATAAAACATTATTCAGGATCAAACGATATCCCGGAGAGTTTGGGTGCAGATCTAAAACTGTAGGAGGATCTCCAACCTGATGTTGAAAATCTTCAGGATCATGACCTCCAAAAAAAGTAAACATTCCTTTTCCTTTTTCGCCATGAATGTATCTTGATTCACCATTAAGTTCGCAGGTTCCCATTATTAAAACATTCGATTTTATCAATGCTGTATCAAATGAGGTTGTTTGCCCCATAAAACCTTTTACTAATTGTGTATGGTTTTGGCACAACATACTAGGGATTGGATCCCACTTTGCAGAAAATTCCATTAAGGAAAAATAATCTTTTTCCATCGGAATTCTTCGCTTAGCCGTCATATCAATATCTGAAAACTCATATACCTCGGGTTTTCTTTCTAATGTAAAATCTTTAAACGCAAATGAGTTACTGTAATTTAATTTTGACTGGTAATTAGATTCGCTGGCATCTCCATCAAACATGGCTTCACAAATATCAACACCATCAGCTGCAAGTGCAATATCAAAACTATCTGTTGCAGAACACATCGCAAACATAAATCCTCCGCCAATAACAAAATCCCTTATTTTTTTAGCTACTGCGCCTTTTTCTTGTGATACTTTACTATAACCTAACTTTGCTGCAAGAGCTTCAGCATCTCTTTTTTGGTCGATATACCAGGGTGTATTTTTATATGCGGCATAAAATTTACCGTATTGTCCTGTAAAATCTTCATGATGTAAATGCAACCAATCATAAAGCAGCAATTGATCACTTAAAACTTCTTCATCATAAATTGGGGTAAAAGGAATTTCGGCATAGGTTAAAACTAATGTCACAGCATCATCCCAAGGTTGCTTTCCTTTTGGAGTATAAACTGCAATTTTAGGTGCTTTTTCGAGAATAACCGATTCCATATTTTGTGACGGACTTGAGATGTCGTTTAAAATCGAAGCTTCTTCACTATCCGAAAGCACTTCAAAGCTTACTCCGCGAATCTTGCATTCTTTACGAATTTCGTCAGCATCAGGCAACAAAAATGAACCTCCACGATAATTAAGCAACCAACTTGCCTTATAATCTTTACTTAAACACCAATAGGTTATTCCGTATGCTTTTAGATGATTTTGTTGTGTAGTTTCGTCCATCGGAATTAAGATAAACGAAGCTTTTGCCGTTAATGAAAGTAGAAATATGAAAATATAAACTAAACTCTTATTCATTAGAAAATTATTTTAGTAAAGATATAAAGGAAGCGCTTAAAAACACAATAGATATAACTGTTTTATAATTTATTAAATGTTAAATAAGAGTTTGTAATAAAAGAGAAACAACAGCAATCTTCTCAAAATCAGGTAGAAATACCTATTTCACGAAATCAAAATATTATTACATTTGCTATCCCGAATCATCAAACTAATCAATGAAAAACCAAAAACCATGAAGTTTAATGATAGTAATAACCAACCAAAGGGGATGAATGTAATGCAAAAAATAGCCTTGTGTTTACTTGTAGTATCGATAGTATTGTATTATGTACTTTCTATTCAGTTTTTGACAAGTTAAATTTTAAATTGTTAAAACTGCAATTTCGTTTTGAATCGCATACACTACTAATCCTGCAATATTTCTGGATTCCGTTTTTAACAATAAATTATTACGATGTCCCTCTACGGTTCTCGGGCTCAAATAAAGATGCTCTGCGATTTCTGTAGTTGTTTTTTGCAGGCAAATAAGCTGAAGAATTTCTATTTCGCGCGGCGAAAGAAAACTTGTTTCTAAATTTCCTTTTGAATTTTTAGTCGAAATAATAGTTTCCTGGATTGTTTTTAGAACATTCTCACTATAATAAAAACCTTTTTTTGCAACTTGATTAATGGTGTGAATTAAATCCTTTGGAGTTGTATTTTTGATTAAATAAGCAACAGCCCCAACCTGAATCATGTTTGCGATAAACGATTTTGTATCATAACTTGTTAAGGCAATTATTTTGATTTCAGGAAATAATTTTCGGATTATTTTTGTGGCTTCAACGCCATTAAGAACAGGCATTTTCAAATCCATCATAATAATATCCGGTTTGATTATGCTGTCATTTAAATTAGACAGAAGTTCTTCTCCGTTTGATGCTTCAAAAATAATATCGATATTATCTTCTCTTTGCAATAAAAAAGATATTCCTTTCCGGAATAAAACTTCGTCATCTACTAAAGCAATTTTAATAGCGGAACTCATTTTTATTTGATTTTGGTCGTTTGGTTTGTCGAAATTACAAAATATCAAACGAAAACAACCTCAGAATCTTAACATATTAAGCAAAAAGAGTGTTTGTTTGTCAATTTTAACTTAAAAAGTAAAAATTACAACAACTCCGTTACCCTTTTCAGAAGTTATTTTTATAGTACCGTTCAAAAAAGAAATTCGGCTATCTATATTTTTCATTCCCAATCCTTTTTGATTTTCAACATTTTCACTATCAAGTCCCACTCCGTTATCTTGATAATTACAGGTGAGTATTCCGTTTATATTTTGAAAAGTAATTTTTATTTCGGTAGATTTTCCGTGACGTAGAGAATTACTCATCAGTTCCTGCAAAATTCTAAATACATGCAAATGACGATCGATATCCTTATCATCAAAATCGACTTCACTCTTGTATTTTACTTTTACAGATTTGCTGCTTTCAAATTCTTCACACAACTCCTCGACCCCAGCATTAAGTCCGAATTTCTCAAAAACGGGAGGCAACAAATTATGCGCAATTTTTCTTGAATTCTCTAATGCTTTTGTGGTTAGGTTAATAATATTATCTGTAATCTCTTTTGTTTCGGCTTCGGTTAAATTTGGAGCAGAAAGTAAATGGGTATTTAATGAAACAATGTTAAGTTTAGAACTAATATCATCATGTAAATCCTGAGCAATTCGTTTTCGCTCTTCTTCCTGAGTAACAATCACAGCATGCAATTGTTCTTTTTGGTATTGTAATATCAAATCTCTTTTCTCTAATTCTTTTTGAATGATCTTTTTTCTTGAAAAATAAAAAAACACCACTAAAAAAACAGCAACCACCATCAAAAAACAAGATGTATACAAAATAATAGCTACTATTTCTTTCTCATAATCAAGATTCGTACTCATATCTCAGCATTCTTTTTTGAAAAACTCTTTATCCATTCAAATAAAATAAAAAAGTAATAAACAATAAATAAAAAAGCATTTAATCTCCAGCTAAGATATTTAACATCAGCACTTAACCCTATTGTAAGATTGCCTATTAAGAACAAAACCGTACTTCCAAACATATATCCAATAACGCCTATTGTAAGATAGTAATATTGTTTATTTTCTGTAATCATATTATAAAAATGAATTAACGCAAAAACGACCGTTAATAAAGAAGTGATAGTGATTTGAAATAAATCAAACTTAAACTGCAAATCCAGATCATAAACAGCCCTCGCCATTAAAATTAGCAATACAACAGCTAAAGTCATCAAAACAAATTTCTTCTGTACTTCCTGTTTATACAATGATCTGTAAAATAATCCTAAAAAGATCATCTGACCAACAAAGAATAAATTCATCAATAACAAATTGTTCATTTTAAAATGATAGAGAACTTCCATTCCAAATTGTACTAAGAATGAAAATACTAAATAAAGCAATAAAAAAACATTAGCTTTTTCCTTTCGAAAAAAGCTAAATGAATATAAACCTAGATTGACTACTAAAATAAAGTAACCAAAATATATTAAAAAATCATCCATTAGTCAAGAGGACTATTCGGATCTCCATAAGGCGGGCATGGACGAGTTGCATCATAGACAACAGATTCTGAATTTTCAATTTCATTGCCAGAAAAGAATACATCTCTATAAATTCCTTTATCATCTAATTTTGTTCCAACAAAAACTAAAACCTGCTCGCCAGCATTATTAATAGCTTTATAAGCACGAACAGCATCTATTGGATTATCTAATACTGATTTTAAAGTAGCTAAAGGTATAAGATAAGCTCCTGTTTTCTTTCCCAACTCATCTTGTTCGGCAGTAGCTTTACGATAATTTGCTGTCCAGGTTTTGGCTACAGACAAGTCTACTTCTACACTTCCTAAATTTTCGAAATTTTCTTCTTTTGACATAATAAATTTGTTTTTGGTTGTTAATTAATATACAATTGTTGAAATCAATTGTTTGGCTAAACTACTCAATTTTATCAAAAAAGTTAACATTTAAGCATAAAAAAAGCCTCATAAAGAGGCTTAATTATATTATTAAAACGGAACATCACTGTCGTCATCATCGTCATTTAAGTTACTGCCAAATGCTTCGTTAGGCGACGGTAAACTTTTGGTTATAAATGGATTATCTTCATGATTCATTTTTGATGGTAAATCGTCATAACTACCTGAAAAATCATCAAGGTTATCAAACTTACCCAAGTGTCCTATAAATTTCAATCTAATGTTTTCGATACCACCATTACGGTGTTTCGCGATCATGATTTCTGCCTGACCTGTTGTTGGCGATGCCTCATCATCATCCCATTCTTCAATTTTGTAATATTCAGGACGGTATAAAAACGAAACAATATCAGCATCCTGCTCAATCGCCCCAGATTCACGAAGATCCGATAGCAACGGACGTTTACTAGAACCACGCGTCTCTACAGCACGCGATAACTGAGAAAGTGCAATTACCGGAACGTTAAGCTCTTTTGCAAGCGCTTTTAAGTTTCTGGAAATTGTAGAAATTTCCTGCTCACGATTTCCTCCTCCTTTATTATTTCCTCCGGCAGTCATCAACTGCAAATAATCAATAATTATAATCTTGATACCGTGCTGCGAAACTAAACGACGACATTTTGCTCTTAAATCGAAAATAGAAAGAGACGGTGTATCATCGATAAACAGCGGCGCTTTTTCTAAGTTTTTTACTTTGGTACTCAACATTTCCCATTCGTGAGGCTCTAATTTACCGGTACGTAATTTCTCTGATGACAATCCTGTTTCTGACGAAATTAACCTGGTAATCAACTGAACCGATGCCATCTCCAGAGAGAACAAAGCCACTCCATGCCCGTATTGAATAGCAATATTTCTCGCCATCGAAAGTACAAAGGCCGTTTTTCCCATCGCAGGTCTCGCCGCGATAATAATTAAATCCGAAGGCTGCCATCCCGAAGTTAGTTTATCCAAATTATGAAAACCAGTTTCAACACCACTTAAACCTTCCTGTTTTGCAATTTCTTCAATCTTCTTTTTAGCCTGAAGTACTAAACTCTGAGCAGTTTCAGAACTACGTTTGATATTTCCTTGTGTTACTTCATATAGTTTTGATTCGGCCTGATCAAGCAAATCAAATACATCGGCAGTTTCATCATAAGACGCTTCGATAATTTCAGTCGAAATACGAATCAAACTTCTTTGAATAAACTTTTGAAGAATGATACGTGAGTGAAATTCGATATGCGCCGAAGATGCTATTTTTTGTGTAAGCTGAATTAAATAAAAATCTCCTCCGGCTAATTCTAATTTTCCATTTTTCTTCAACTGAGTCGAAACCGTCAACAAGTCAATTGGCTGTGTTTCTGTAAAAAGCTGAACAATTGCTTCAAAAATATATTTATGCGCCTCTTTGTAAAAAGCATCTCCTTGCAAAATATCAATTACATCATCCACTCCTTTTTTATCAATCATCATTGCCCCAAGCACAGCTTCTTCTAAATCAAGAACTTGCGGAGGAAGTTTTCCTTTTTCTAAACTAATTACTGAGGGTTTATTTACCTTTGCGGGGTTTGCATTTTTGAAATTTTCCATATAGCGAAAGTAGCAAAATTTAAAAAAAAATTGCTATCGAGTTATAACTATTAATTGTTTATAAATAAGATGATTTTGTTCATAACCAAAAAAAAATCCGAAACTGTAAGGCTTCGGATTTTAAATCGTTTTACATGAATTTACTCTTTATACTCGCCCATATTACTGTATTTGTCCATTCTTTGGGCAATTAAGTCGGCTGTTGATAAGTCTTTCAATTCATTATATCCTTTGGTGATGTATTCTGCTACTGTTTTAAAAGTAGTTTCGCGGTCGTAATGCGCGCCACCCAGCGGTTCTGGTATTACGTCATCCACTAATTTTTGTTTTTTCATGTCAGATGAAGTCAATTTTAAAGCATCTGCAGCACGTTCTTTGTACTCCCAGCTTTTCCATAAAATAGACGAACACGATTCTGGCGAAATTACCGAGTACCATGTATTTTCTAACATATATACTTTATCACCAACACCTATTCCTAAAGCTCCTCCAGAAGCACCTTCACCCACGATAATCGTGATAATTGGCACTTGCAAACGAACCATTTCGAAAATGTTTCTGGCAATAGCTTCTCCTTGTCCTCTTTCTTCGGCTTCAAGACCTGGATATGCACCCGGAGTATCTACAAGAGTTAAAACCGGAATTCCAAATTTCTCTGCCATTTTCATCAAACGCAAAGCTTTACGGTATCCTTCAGGATTTGCCATACCAAAATTACGGTACTGACGTGTTTTTGTATTAAAACCTTTTTGCTGACCCACAATCATAAACGACTGACCGTTTATTTTCCCTAGTCCGCCCACCATCGCTTTATCATCTTTAAAATTTCTGTCTCCGTGAAGTTCTAAAAATGTATCTCCGCAAATTGCTCTGATATAATCTAAAGTGTAAGGTCTGTTTGGATGCCTTGATAGCTGAACTCGTTGCCAAGCTGTAAGGTTTTTGTATATTTCTTTCTTAGTTTGTTCTAATTTTTTGTTGATTTCCTTGCAGGTAGGTGTTACATCAACATCAGATTCTTTTCCAATTATAACACACTTTTCTAACTGTTCTTCAAGTTCTTTTATTGGAAGCTCAAAATCTAAATATTCCATGGATTTTTGAATTTTGTTTGTAAATCGAACCGCAAATATAAAAATATTATATCATTGGCGTGATTAAATCGTATTTAAAATGTAAAAATGTAATTTAAAAATAAGGAAATTATTACACTTCCTTCTTATTTTTATAATGTTTAAAAACACCGTTTAAGATAACTGTAATAACAATTATCAGTGCGCCAATATAAAATTCTGTGCTCATTTTTTCTTTTCCTCCCAAAATAAAATAAGCCAGCATAATTCCGTAAACAGGCTCTAAATTAGTGGTTAACATTACTGTATAAGGCGTCAATTTTTGCATCACTTTTACAGATGCCGTAAAAGCATAAGCCGTACAAACAGATGCTAAAACCAGTAATAAAATCCAGTTATTTAATGACATTGTAAAAAACTCGGCATTGAATTTTCCTTGTATTAAAAAATAAATAGAAATAAAGAAAACTCCCGCGCCAAACTCATAAAACGTGATTACCGAAGGTTCATGGTCAGAAATCAACTTTCCATTCATTAAGGTAAACAAAACTCCCAGAATAATAGAAGCCAGAGCATAATACATTCCGTGCAGGTATTTTACTTCTACCTGCATTATCAGGGCTAAACCAGCTATAATGATCAGTCCGAAGAAAACTTCATAAAACAAAATTTTTCTTCCGTAAAAAAGCGGCTCTAATAAAGAAGCAAAAAAAGCACCTAACGAAAATATCGAAAGTGTTATCGAAACATTCGAAACATGAATTGCCTTAAAAAAGAAAATCCAATGCATGGCAATCAGCAAACCAACAAAAATTAATTTAGCAAAAGATGTAGCCGAAATCACGAAAGACTGTTTCTTATAAACAATAAAAGCTCCCAGAAAAACTCCGGCAAGAAGCATTCTAAACCAAACCAAATTTTCGGCATCAATGGTAATTAAAGCACCCAGAATAGCCGTAAAGCCCCATATAAAAACAATTAAATGAAGATTTAAATAACTTTTAATATTATCGTTTCGCATTGCGTAATAAGTAAACTGCCAGAACTCCAAAAACAATATTAGGAAACCAAACAGCAAATAAAGGTGAGAAAGTAGATTTTTCGGCCAGGGTACCGAATATTTTATCAAAAAACACAAACGAAAAAGCAATTGCAATACCAATTGCAAGATTCGTTCCCATACCACCACGACGTTTCATAGACGAAACCGCTACAGCAATAATCGTAAGGATAAAAGCAGAAACCGGTACACTGTATTTTTTGTAAAGCACTACCAGATAAGTATTAATATTTCCCGAACCTCTTTTACGTTCTTTCTCGATAAAGTCAATCAACTTACCTAACGGAAGCGTCTCAGCAATATAAACCACCGGAGTTAAATCTGATAATTCAAATTTGAAAGCAACATTTTTTTCCGGTACTTTTTCGATCTTATCGCTGAGTTCTCCAAGAGTTCTTTTGGTATAATCATACAAAATATAAACCTTCTTTTTTGGGTCCCATTTTATACGACTTGCAGTAATTTTATAGGTTAACTGATCTTTTTCAAAATGTTCCAGCGTAAAATTAAAAGCTGTTTTAGACTCTTCATTAAAACTATTTACAAAAATAAAATCGTTGTCATTAATTTGCCTGTAAACATTGGTATTCTCCCCGCGCATCAGCTGTTTTCCGTTTCCTTTTAGATAAGTATACCTAAAATTATTAAAACCTTCACTAGCAGCAGGAACAATGAAAAACCCCATTAAAAGCACAAAAACCGAAACAATCGAAGCGCCAATAATATAAGGACGAAGAAAACGCGTAAACGAAATCCCCGAACTTAAAATCGCAATAATCTCAGTATTATTGGCCAATTTTGAAGTAAACCAAATTACCGATAAAAACAAAAATATCGGAAACAAAGAGTTCGCAAAATAAATTGTAAAATTATAATAATAGACCGCAATTGCAGTAAAAGGAATCTTGTTCTCCAACATTTTATTCACCTTTTCAGAGACATCAATTACAATTCCAATCGGAATAAATAATAAGATCATCACCGAGAAAGTGGCTAAATATCTTTTTAAAATATACTTATCTATTATCGTCAGCATAGATTTTTCGTTTCAATTTTAACGCTCAGGTTTCAGGTTTCAAGTTTCAAGTTGCTAAAACAACCTGAAACCTGAAACTAAAAAAACTTGAAACTTTTTTTAAAGTCTTTGACTCATATTTTTAACCATCATTTCTTTCCATGGTCTAAAATCTCCTGCTAAGATATGTTTTCTGGCTTCACGAACCAACCACATATAAAAACCAAGATTATGAATAGTTGCAATTTGTTTTCCTAAATATTCGTTAGCAGCAAATAAGTGACGTAAATATGCTTTTGTATATTCAGTATCTACAAAAGTATGCCCCATTTCGTCGATTGGCGAAAAATCAGCTTCCCATTTTTTATTTTTGATGTTTATTGTTCCGTTTGCCGTAAACAACATGCCGTTTCTGGCATTACGAGTTGGCATAACACAATCGAACATATCAATACCTAACGCAATATTTTCCAGAATATTTATCGGAGTTCCAACACCCATTAAATAACGAGGTTTATCTTCCGGCAAAATTTCACAAACCACTTCGGTCATCGCGTACATTTCCTCAGCAGGTTCACCTACAGATAAACCACCAATGGCATTACCCTGTTGTCCAGCATTGGCAATATATTCAGCAGATTGCTGACGTAAATCTTTGTAAGTACTTCCCTGAACGATCGGGAAAAAAGTTTGCTCGTAACCATATTTATAAGGCACTTTATCCAAATGGCTGATACAACGATCTAACCAACGGTGCGTCATGTGCATCGAGCGTTGAGCATATCTGTAATCACAAGGATAAGGCGTACATTCATCAAAAGCCATGATAATATCAGCTCCAATGGTACGTTGAATTTCCATCACACTTTCTGGTGAAAAAAAGTGATATGAACCATCAATATGCGATTTAAACTTTACTCCTTCTTCCTTAATTTTTCTGTTATTCGAAAGAGAATATACCTGATATCCACCAGAATCCGTCAAAATATTACGATCCCAATTCATGAATTTATGCAATCCACCCGCTTTTTCAAGAATTTCAGTTTGCGGACGTAAATATAAATGGTATGTATTTCCCAGGATAATATCCGGATTAATATCTTCTTTTAGCTCACGCTGGTGTACTCCTTTTACAGATGCAACCGTTCCAACAGGCATAAAAATAGGCGTTTCGATTACGCCATGATCTGTAGTAATACTTCCCGCTCTCGCTTTAGATTGCGGATCTTTTTTCAATAAATCAAACTTCATCTGTTTCTTTTTTCAGTCGGCAAAGATAGGCTAATTTGAGGAAAATTTAATCAATTAGATAATTTGTCCATTAGAAAATGAAATAATGATTTTCACCAACCTAAAAGCTTGATTTTTCGAGTTAGAATTTTGGGATTTGGAATTTATTTTTTTTACGGGCGTTCCCGCCGCGGCGGATCGGGCTATTCGCTGCAAGTCCTCGCACTTCCTTCGTCAGGCTGTGGGCTTTTCACTTCTATCCCTAACGCAAAAAAACGTGACATTTCCAAGAGAAATTTCTAAATTTGAATAAACCTTATTGTCAGGCTGAGCGGAGTCGAAGCCCCGCGTGCCAACAACACAAACAAAATAAAATGAACTTAGCTCAAAAACTTGGATATCCCGAAAATACTAAACTACTAATCATTCATGCCGATGATGCCGGATTATCACATTCCGAAAATCAAGCCACCATTCAAACCCTTCAAAACGGTTTTGTAAACTCTTATAGTATAATGGTACCTTGTCCGTGGTTTTACGAAATGGCAACCTTTGCCAAAAACAATCTCAATTACGATTGCGGAATTCACCTAACCTTAACTTGCGAATGGGAAAATTATAAATTTGGCCCGGTTCTTCCCATTTCCGAAGTTTCAAGTTTAACAGATCAAAACGGGTATTTTTATAAAACCCGAAAAGATTTTAAAGAACACGCAAAACCATCCGAAATTAAAAAAGAACTCACCGCCCAAATCGAAAAAGCATTACAATTTGGCATCCAGCCTACCCATCTCGATTCGCACATGTGCAGCGTTGGCGTAACACCTGAGGTTTTAGAAATCTACAAAGAATTAGGTAAAACCTACAATTTACCAGTTTTCATCAATAAAGAATTCGTTCAATCGATTAGTTTATCAGACGAAAAATACAATTTCGAAAACACACTTTTAGCCGATAATCTTTTAATTGGCTATTTTTCCGATTTCGAAAAAGGAGAACTAAAATCTTCTTATGCAAAAGCTTTAGACAGTGTTCAACCAGGATTCAATGTCTTTTTACTTCATCCTGCTTTTGATGATCGCGAAATGCAAGGCATTACGATCAATCATCCAAATTTTGGTTCAGCCTGGCGCCAAATCGATCTTGACTTTTTCACCAGCGAAAAATGCCAATCAAAACTAAAAGAAAACAACATTCAAATGATTACCTGGAGAGATATCCAGAGAATTAGAGAACTTACTAATTAGACAATTTGTCCATAAAAAAATGAGATAATTATCACGATACAAAATCAATCTCACTTTAATTTCAATTTGGAATTTTAGATTTTAGATTTGGAATTAAATATTTGAAATTAAAATTTATGTGAATACTGCAATATCCTGATTCTAAAAATATAACATTTTGAAACAATTGATTTCGTAACTTTATAAAACAATTAAAATAAAATCAGAGATCATGATAAATTCAGAAGAAAAAAATCCTGTAGATTTAGATCAAATTAAAGATGATCAAATCGAGAAAAACCTGGAGAACTTAGATTATCCTTCCAATGAAGATATTTACAATCAGGAAGAAAAACTAGAAGATATAGATCCGGAAGGAATTTCCGGCGAAAGAACTATAAATCCGGACAACAACAATAACGAATGGAAACAAAACAGTGATAAACTCGGAAATGATTTAGATATTCCCGGTTCAGAGCTTGACGATGAGCAGGAAGAAATTGGCTCTGAAGACGAAGAAAATAATTTTTATAGCGAAGGCGATACAGAATAAGCCCTTTTTGTCCCAGATTACAAGAATTACAATAGATTTTTGCCACAGTTTACAAGATAATAGATTTTTCTACATCAATTTAATCTTGTAATCTGTGGCAAACTTTTTTTATACAGAATCTCTTTTTTGCCACAAATAAAACTGATTAATATCGATTTTTTTTTAATCAATTTGATCGTTTTTGTCTGTGCCAAACTTTTTTTCCCTCAACAAGATTTACTTTTTTTTCTAAATCAATAAAAAAAGGGCTAAAATTTAACAATTACAGCAAACTAAAGCGAAAAATCATTTGTCAGCCCGCAAAATAAAAATTACTTTTGCACCAGTTTAACTTTTACACATAAAATGAAGCCTAACACACAACAATTAAGCGATTTAACTATCCAAGTAAGAAGAGATATTCTTCGAATGGTACATGCTGTCAACTCAGGTCACCCAGGTGGTTCACTAGGTTGTACTGAATTTTTGGTAACTCTATACCAAAACATTATGGAGCGTAAAGAAGGTTTTGATATGGACGGAATTGGAGAAGATATTTTCTTCCTTTCAAATGGTCATATTTCTCCTGTATTTTATAGCGTATTAGCACGTAGCGGTTATTTCCCTGTTTCAGAACTTGCAACTTTCAGATTATTAAACTCACGTTTACAAGGGCACCCAACAACTCACGAAGGATTGCCTGGAGTTCGTATGGCTTCTGGTTCATTAGGACAAGGTTTATCTGTAGCTCTTGGTGCTGCACAAGCAAAAAAATTAAATGGTGATAATCACCTAATCTATACTTTACACGGAGATGGTGAATTACAAGAAGGTCAAAACTGGGAAGCGATCATGTATGCTTCTGCTAAAAAAGTAGACAACCTTATTGCAACTGTTGACGTTAACGGAAAACAAATTGATGGTACAACTGACGAAGTTTTAGCAATGGGAAGTATCCGTGCAAAATTTGAAGCTTTTGACTGGGACGTTCTTGAAATCAAAGAAGGAAACAACATCGATGCTATCATTGCAGGTTTGACAGATGCAAAATCAAGAACAGGAAAAGGAAAACCAGTTTGTATTTTATTATATACTGAAATGGGTAACGGAGTTGATTTTATGATGCATACGCACGCTTGGCATGGTAAAGCACCAAACAATGACCAATTAGAAAGTGCTTTGGCTCAAAACTATTCTGCAGATCAAATCGACTATTAAAAAAGTGTTCAGTCTCAGTGCACAGATTTCAGTTTAAAACTCAAAATCTTAATCACTTAGAAACTTAGCATCTCAAAAAGACAAAAATGAAAAAATATACAAATACAGGAAGTAAAGATACTCGTTCAGGTTTTGGAGCGGGAATGACTGAACTAGGTCAAAAAAACGAAAAAGTAGTAGCACTTTGTGCTGATTTAATTGGATCATTAAAATTTGATGATTTCAAAAAAAATCACCCGGAGCGTTTTTTCCAAATTGGTATTGCAGAAGCTAACATGATTGGTATCGCTGCAGGTTTAACAATTGGAGGAAAAATTCCTTTTACAGGAACTTTCGCTAACTTCTCTACAGGAAGAGTTTACGATCAAATTCGTCAATCTGTTGCTTATTCTGATAAAAACGTAAAAATCTGTGCTTCTCACGCTGGTTTAACATTAGGAGAAGACGGAGCAACTCACCAAATCCTTGAAGATATTGGTTTAATGAAAATGTTGCCAGGAATGACTGTAATCAATACTTGCGATTACAACCAAACCAAAGCTGCAACATTAGCATTAGCAGATCATCACGGCCCTGCTTATTTACGTTTTGGTCGTCCGGTTGTACCTAACTTTATGCCAGCTGACGAACCTTTCGTAATTGGAAAAGCAATTTTATTAAACGAAGGAACAGATGTAACAATCGTTGCAACAGGACACTTAGTTTGGGAAGCTCTGATCGCTGCAGAAGCATTAGAAGCTAAAGGAATTTCTGCCGAAGTAATCAACATTCACACTATTAAACCCCTTGACGAAGAAGCGATTCTAAAATCATTGGCAAAAACTAAATGTGTGGTAACCGCAGAAGAGCACAACATTCTTGGAGGTCTTGGAGAAAGCGTTTCAAGAGTATTAGCTTTAAACAATCCTGCTCCACAAGAGTTTGTTGCTGTAAACGATAGTTTTGGTGAATCTGGAACTCCTGAGCAATTAATGGAAAAATACAAATTAAACAATCAAGCAATTGTTGAAGCTGTAGAAAGAGTTATCAAAAGAAAATAATTTTAAATTTTCTTACTTTATATCAAAAACCCCGAAATCACTTTCGGGGTTTTTAGTTTGTACTAAAGAATAAACATCAGCACAAGGAAAGATCAGTAAAAAAACACAGCTAACGGACTCGAACCTGAATTAACAAAATTCAAAACCAGACAAATCTGAACTTCTCTAACTTCAGATGCTGAACTAAATAATTGATGATACCCCCCAAGCACATCATTATAAGTTTAAAAAAAATCATGACTCCATCTTATTAGACTCATAGCTTCTTTCTATTTTACAACATCCTTAACCGATCTTTAATTTCAACAAAAGTCCTACTAAACTCTTGCTGTTTTCTTTAAACATTTGATTGTTATTCTTACAAACCTACTATTTTGTTTTAGATATTCATTACGGGAAAACGTAAACTGATAAATTAATCTCTAAAAACTTTACACTTTTATACCAAAAAGTTTTTTGACCATAAAAAAACCCCGAAAGTGATTTCGGGGTTTTTAGTTTATTATTAATCAAAAAGTTAATTCTTTTTAACCGGGTATGTTTTATCAAGATGAATTCTTAAACGGCCTGAAGCTTTATAATCCTCTTCTACAAATTTTCTAGGATTAGTTGAAGACTCCGGCTTGGCAGGATCTGTAAGTTCTCCTGTTGGCTTTCTAGGAATCCCCCAAGGCTCATACTCATCTGTATTTGGAGTATTCGGATTATCTGCAGTAGGATCCCACGGATAATAGAATCTCGCTCCGTAATTAAAAGGCTCTCCGTTTAAAGTTCCATTACCAATTTGTCCTGTTGGTTTTGTAAGTTCAAACAAAGTAGTAAACCCATCACCATCATCATCAAAATCTAAATAATCAGCTATTCCGTCACCATCTGTATCATCAATTAATTCCTTTGGCGGATTTGGATATTTAGTTGTATTTCTAAAATCATAAAGATAACCATCACCATTAAGATCTTCTAAATAATCAGGAACACCATCACCAACAGTAATTCTTTGTCCGGTTGACGAAGAAGTACTATATTCATTATCCATTCTCTGAAGATCAAATAGCTTAAAACTAAATACTAAACAAGAATATGCCGCACCATCAGTACCTACAGTACCATTGTAATAAGCTAAACCTGAAGGTAAAAACATAACTCCCGCACCAAAATTATCATAGGTAATAACACCATTTCCTGCGGTCGTCGAAGTACCCGTTTTAAATTGAGGAAAAATCTCAGACCAGCCCTCGATCACAGTGCCTTCAGGTGAGTATGCGAATAAATTAAAAGTTTCTGCATTTCCATAAGAACTATCAAAAACTTTTCCATTTAACAAATTACCTGAATAAGAAGTTACTATCCTATCTGTATTTGTAGGCGAATTTCCTGATCCTTTTCTTAAGGATAAAAAATAAACCTCATAATCTACATCATTACTATAGACAGGTCTGGTCTGCAATGGATACTCTTTTTGATCCCAAATTGAAACATTTCCATCACCAGGAACTATTTTTTTTATCACGACATCCAGATCCTGCGGAGTTCCGGGAGCATGTATAACAGTCATGTAATTTGTCTTTAAATAATTAACAATAGAATCATTATCAGCTTTGTATTGTTCTTTATAATCTCTTAGAGGCACAGTTACAACATCATCATCATCATCACTTTTATTACAAGACACAATCCCTATTCCTGCAAGTAATAAAATAAAATAATATTTAAATTTATTCATTATTGTTAATTTTTTAAGTGCGCAAGATACAATATTGATTTATTTTTGTAAAGAATTTAACTTTCAATTTAGAAAAATTATGCGAATAGATAAATACTTATGGTGCGTACGTTATTACAAAACCAGAAATATGGTTACTGAGGCCTGTAAAAAGAACCATGTTACAGTAAATGGGCAGGTTGCCAAACCATCAAAAGAAGTCTTTCCAACAGATAAAATTACCTTTAGAAAAGATCAGATTACACAAATTATTACTGTACTTGACATTCCCGAAAGTCGTGTTGGGGCAAAACTGGTAGATATATACAGAAAAAATGAAACCCCAGCCGAAGCTTACGCACATTTAGAATTACTAAAACTATCTAAAGAACACTATCGTAAAACCGGCACAGGAAGACCAACTAAAAAAGACAGAAGAGATATCGACGAATATGGTAATGATATTATTGATGATGAAGAAACTGAGTAAAGTCCAAATTTTTTAATCCCGAAGCTTCGGGACCAAATTCCAATCAAAAAATCTGAAATCTAAATTCTAATATCTAAAATTCTAATTGTATTTTAGCAAAAAAATAAATCATGAGCAAAAACATCATCTTAACAAATCAGGAAATCGAACATAAAATAAAACGTATCGCCTATCAGATATACGAAACATTTGTTGACGAAGAAGAAGTTGTAATTGCCGGAATTGCTTCTAACGGATCTATTTTTGCCCAAAAAATTGCTTTAGCCTTAAGCACGATTTCAACACTTAAGGTTTCTCTTTGCGAAGTTAAAGTCGACAAACAAAATCCGCAGTTGCCTATACAAACTTCTTTAACAAAGGAAGAATACGAAAATAAAGGATTGGTACTTGTAGACGACGTCTTAAATTCGGGCACTACATTAATCTATGCTGTTCGTCATTTCTTAGACGTTCCGTTAAAGAAATTCAAAACAGCAGTGCTTGTGGATCGAAATCATAAAAAATATCCTGTAAAGGCCGATTTTAAAGGTATCTCCTTATCGACCTCTTTATTAGAGCATGTTCAGGTTGTTTTTGACGACAACGGCGACGATTATGCTTTTTTAAGCTAAGATTTCAAGAATATCCTGAACTGTTTCATCGACAGCTTTATTATCAACCGAAACTTTATGTTGTGCGTGGTTATAATAATAGCTTCTGTCGAACAAATGCTTTGCGATAAACTCTCTCATTTCCTCTTCATTCATATTAGCAATTAGCGGGCGTTTGCTTTTGTTATGAATTAATCTATTATATAAAGTATCGATTGAAGCCTTTAAATAAATCGAGGCAACATCATCTCTTTTTAATAATTCATGGTTATTGGCATAACAAGGTGTTCCTCCGCCTAAACCTATGATGCTATTTTCTGAAGATTGAAGTAATTCCAGAAACATTTCATGCTCTAATTTCCTAAAATGGATCTCTCCAAATTGCTCGAAAATCTCATTTATAGATAATTTTGCTTTATTTTCGATACATTTATCTAAATCCAGAAACGGAATATTTGTAATTTTTGACAAGTTTTGGGCAATTGTTGACTTTCCGCAGCCCATATATCCTAATAATATAATCTTTTTCATTTTAATAAGAACCTAAAAATTAAGGTGTTGTAAATTTTGAGTAAAAAAAGACAAATTTATAATAAATAAGCTTGCAAATATCAAAAATAACTCCTTATATTTGCACCCGCATTCAAGGAAAGAATATGACTCGATAGCTCAGTTGGTAGAGCACATCACTTTTAATGATGGGGTCCTGGGTTCGAGCCCCAGTCGGGTCACAAAATTTGTGATTTACAAAATACTTTCCCTGATAGCATGACTCGATAGCTCAGTTGGTAGAGCACATCACTTTTAATGATGGGGTCCTGGGTTCGAGCCCCAGTCGGGTCACAAAAGGTCGAGTATTTATTTACTTGACCTTTTTTTATTTTAGGCCACGTGGAGAAACGGTAGACTTGCCATCTTGAGGGGGTGGTGCTCGTAAGGGCGTGTGGGTTCAAATCCCACCGTGGTCACTTGACGGGGCAAAGAAGATTTTTTCTTCTTTGCCCCGTTATTCTTTGGGTCTAATTCCTCATTAATTAAGTAAACTAGCTGAACGACCTCATTTATTCTTGTGGTTCGAAACTGCTTTTCTTCGATTGTGAATTTTTCAGGATATATTGAACCGATAATATTCCGAAAGTGAGTTAGATCCGCTTCACTACAACATTCGTTTAGCCTCATTAAATTTTTTATTCCTGCTTTTAATAGATCGGTAATACTAATGTTCTCTCCTGCTAAATCTGCTAATTTAATTTCAAGTCGATGAATTTTATTGTCATAATCCGTTTTCATCTCAGTGTAATCTTTCACTTCAATCTTTCTTGAAGCCAGCAAATCTCTGATATAAGAAATCTTCTGTTCAAATTCTTTCAGCTGAGAAATGACTCTGTTCTTTTCTGCGATTGATTCCTTATTGAAATCATTAAAATATTCTTTAACAGCCGTAATGTAAATCTTTTCTGTT
The DNA here is from genome assembly GCF_020905295.1 of Flavobacterium piscisymbiosum. Lineage (NCBI taxonomy): Bacteria > Pseudomonadati > Bacteroidota > Flavobacteriia > Flavobacteriales > Flavobacteriaceae > Flavobacterium > Flavobacterium piscisymbiosum. The sequence continues at coordinate 58,225 of NZ_JAJJMM010000001.1, forward strand.
TGAGGTTTTGGAATATACTTTCTCAGTTGATCGTAGAAAATGCGGTTAACCTCACATGATCTGATTCTGTAATTACAGCCTTTATAGCAATGATAATATGAATAATGACTATTCCTGCCTTTAGATATGCTTGCAGTTAAAATTTTATCGCATAAAGGGCATTTAAATAAACCTCGAAGCGGAAACGGTTCGGAGGTTACCGACTTAGTCCTGAAATTCTTTCTTCGTCCGTCTAAAACATCCTGAACAAGATAAAACAGCCCTTCAGAAATTAACGGCTCATGCGATCCCATTACATATTTTGCTTCCTCATCCTTATATTTGGGAATCAATATTTTTCCGCAGTAAACAGGATTACGGATCTGTCTCCAAAAATTATTTTTACTCGTTTTAAGTCCTTTCATTTTCGCCTGAAGAAAAATCTGTTCTGTATTAAAAATATCTTTTGCAATTTCTTCAAAACACCATTTTAAGATAGATGCTTCAGGCTGGTCAAACGTTATATATTTCTTACCATCTTCGGTAATTTTATTTATATAACCAGACGGAGCCAGCCCCATGTAACGCCCCTCTTTCCTTGCTCTTCTCATACCGTGAAAAGTGTTTAATGCCCGTCTGTCATTTTCTACTTCAGGAGCTGCAAGATAAAAAGCAAGCATCATTTTGTTTTCTGGAATAGACAAATCCAAAGGCTGTTCTATTGCCTGAGGCTCGACACCAAGTCTTCTCAGTGTATTAATCATCTGGTATGCATCACCTGCATTTCTGCTGAATCTGTCCCATTTGGTGAACAAGATAAAATCAGTTTTGTTTTTGTACTTTTTAATTGTTGCCAGATAAAGTTTCCATTTGGGTCTATTAAATGTTTTTGCAGAATGATCTTCATAAATAACATCCCTTATATAAATAGAATTAATCTCACAATACTTTCTTAGCATTTCCTCTTGGTTTCTTTGAGAGTAACCTTTTTCCGCTTGCTCGTCCGTACTCACTCTCACGTATAAATCTGCTGTCTTTTTCATCCCTTTTCTTCTTTAAATAGTTTAAAACCGTTACTCTGGCAAGCAGTCGCAAAAAATCTAATACTCTTCCTGCCTGTTCAAGCGTTACATCTACATTCTCATCTTTCAGCATTTTCATGGCTTGCTCTGCCGTCATTTTTCCTCTTTCATTCTCATCTTCATTTCTCATTTCACAATTCCTCTTCATTAAAAAAAGACCGAGTCTCGGTCTTTTTTGTTCCACAATCATTCATCGGCATAAAGTTAAAACACTTTTCTCTTTTTATCCTGCGCAAAATTTGGGTAGGATAACACAAATATAAAACCTAATCTACTGAGGATGATAAGTAAAATTTACTTATCATCACTCAATCCAATTTTTGATTCTGACAAAGATAAAATGCTTTTCTCTCACTTTCATGGACATAATATGTCCATAAAAATGGTGCTATCATTATTGATAGACTTATTTAGTATTAGGATTCATTTATCTTCCTTCTGCTTATTGAGCATTCTGTATATTTCATCCAGAACCTCTATTTCTGCACTTGGAATAAGCTGAAGGGCAAGTTCCAGAACAGAACCTATGTATATTTCTCTGTTATCAAGTTCATCCGAATAAATGATATTCAGGCACATTCGGATGAGATTCACTCCCAGACACGTCATATCTGTGTATCCATAAAATCTTATCTCACGTATTGATTCCCCTTCTTTGTCCTTGGCAGGCTTGAGCACTTTAAAATGATAAGATGCAAAATCTTTAAATTCTTCCAATGTTTTTATTTTGTCAGTTTCCATAATTTTCAAATATTAAATCTTAATCTAGACATTCTGTTTCTTTTCTATTTTCTGAAAACAGATCTGTAATCTCATTTAAAAATTCAAATTCGTCAACTGGAAATAATTGCAGTGCAATCCCCAGTATAAACCCAACATCAATGTATTTGTTTTGAATCGTTGGCGGAACTTCTGCGCTGTCCTGATCTAAAGCGATAATGCACAGCCTCATCAGGTTTCTAACAACAGAACCGAGTTCGCAATAGCCATAAACCCTGATCTCTGCATTATACATCCCTCTTTTATCCTCTGCTTTTTTCAGGGTATTAAGCAGTCTTCCGCTTAACACCCTGATGTCTTCCAGTTTTTTGATTTCATCGGTTTCCATAACTTCTGTTTTTATGCTGATAAAGCTTCCTGCTGATGAATTCCCTCAAGCCTCTCCAGTTCATTCTGAATCATGACTTCTGCTTCTTTCATAAATTGACGGCATCTGTCTTCCATCAGCCCATAGTACAGATAATCAAAACTGTTCCTTCTGCTGAATCGAAGCGTATTTGGGTTCTTTTTCAAAAGCTTGAACATATTTTTTTCATCACTGCTGTTTCTTGGAAAGTATTCAGAAGTCAAATTCGTGAAATACTCGCAAAGCTCAAATAAGTAACCTAGAGAAAAGTGGTTCGGCGTATATCCCAGAAATACCCTTATAAGGGAAAGGCAGGTCTGTTCCACAATCTGATGAAGGGAACACATTCTGACTTCATAAGAGAAATACTGGTCGTTATTATAGATAAGATCCCAGATCGATTCAGTAATATTTCTTCTGTCTCCTGCGTATGATGCAGTACTTTTCATATATCTTTTTTCTGGATTCTTAGCCCAGATTATCGGCGACTTGTAAGCATCTATATGAATTCTCTGCGCATTCTTAAAAATGTTCCAGAAGAAATACTGCTGGTCTCCGTATAATTTCACGATATTTCTCAGTCTATGCATGAGAATGGTTACCGTTATCTGGCCTCTTGATCTGCTCTTTATTTTATCGGTAAGATCATTGCCGATATTATCCTCGAACTCTTCGGCTATGACCAGCAGATAAAGATGTACATGCTTTTCTTTCTGAACGGGCTTCTGAAAAGGCTCATTAAAAGTATAACTGCTTTTCTTCTGTGCAAAACAGTAGATGCCTATCGGATCAATGTTCTGTGAAATAACTCGATAAATTAAATCGGACGTGGTGTTTTGAATTGCTTTCATAATTTTACTCATTTTAGTTAATACTTATTCGAAGTTTGGTTTTGTGTGGTATATTATCAAAAATTAATCTGGTGAGAGATTCTTTTCTTTTTGCGTTTCAGCGAGATCAGATTTACAGATCCTCTCAATACCTCTTTCTTTCATTAATTCCCCTGCATCGAGCATTTTTGTTAAATGAATATAGGGTGTCATGAGATCGGAGTCGGGATCGCAAGCATAACGAGATAAAGAAAGCTCAACGATTTCAAATAAGAAAGATTCAAATTGTTCGAGCGTTTTCTCTTCAAACGCTTTTTGAAGCACCAAAAAAGGATTATCAAATTCTTCCTTTGTCAGAGAAGAAAGATGAAACACATCCTCTAATCGGGTCGACTCTTTCACTTTCCATTTCCTGCTTTTACCTTTCAGGCTGTGGCAGATTTTAACAAAAGAACAAATAGCACTATAAAAGACAAAAACATTGCTGGGGTCGTTCTGTTTGTACACCTTTCTCTTATGGCAGTATAGTACTGCTTCGCTTAAATTCTGTTTGTAATAATCAAGATGTGCAAAGTCAAAAACAGCATCAAATGCCTCAAATGGATTTCCTGCCGTAAACCCTGCCCAAAATCTTGTATTGAAGGATATTTTATTCTTTTTCATGGCGGTAAGATTTAAAATTCACAGCGAAGTTCCTGCTATTCAACAGGATAATCTATTCCGTAATTGGATATAATATCTGACAAAAGGGATATTTTACAGTATATTTTTTTATCTTTGGAATTCAGATTTTTTAATCCAGATAACTTTATCTTTGAAACTTCAGAAAACTAACAATCATTATGGAACAGAAAATTCATCAGGGAAGAAATGTTAAACGCTTCAGGGAAATGCTTGGCATCAAACAAGAAGCTCTTGCTTATGATCTGGGAGAAGACTGGAATCAGAAGAAAATTTCAATGCTGGAACAGAAAGATGTAATTGAAGATAAACTGCTCAAACAGATTTCTGATTCTTTGAAAATTCCTGTTGAAGCTTTTCAGAATTTTGATGAAGAGCAGGCGATAAATATTATTGCTAACACTTTTCATGAAGGAGCAATTGCAAATAATTCTGGATATATCAATTGTACATTTAATCCAATTGATAAAATTGTACAAATACATGAAGAAAAAATTGCATTGTATGAGCGTATGCTGAAAGAAAAAGATGAAATGATGAAAAGGCTTGAACAATTAATCAAATAAGTAAATGTCGAAATGATTCAAATTTGGAGAAAATCCAAAATCCAAATAAGCTTTTATAAAAGATATATTAATTCCAAAAAGAGACTTTCGAGTCTCTTTTTGTTTTCAAATACTCTCTAAATACCCAATACACAATTCATGAATAAAACTATAAATCTTAGAGTTAAAAAGGAAATTGACCGAACGAGTGAGGCTAAGGTGTTAAAGCTTAAAGGAGCTTTAATCACAAAAGGATATACTGAAATAATTCATATCAAAGACGAAAACGAAGATTTTTACCTAAATACATTTTCAACTGATCCAGACAGGAAAAAGGAAGCTGAAAATTATGTTCTGGAATTTATTACTTTTAACGGACTAAATGACAGCATATTTTTGATTGATAATGTAAAAAGCAATTTCACACTGCTTTAGTATCAAACCTTCTAAATCATTTCTAAAACAAAAAAAGCAAAGCAAGATATTGGACACAGCCAGAGAAGTGCGCATAACATTTTTTCGTTCCTAAAAAATGCCCTTCGGGACTTATAGCACTTCAGCTGTCTGACAGTCCAATTAAAGACTGCTTTCTTTTTTCCTTTTCTTTTAAAAATATTTTCGACAGATATCACCTTTCTAAACACATAAAAGCCAGTAAATTAAAAACAAGAATTAAAGATTTTACTATATATTTATCTCTAAATAAAACAGAAGATTTCCAATTCTATAATTCATTTGCTTATGAATCGTCTCAAAATTCTTTTTGTAATTCTTTTAAGCCTTTTATTCTTTGCCCTTGCATTTTTTTTACATCGCTATGAAAAAACCAAGATCTTGGAAAAGGAGCTTTCCCGCATTGATAAAGAAATTTATTTAAAAGAGGTTTATTATAAAAAGAAAGTAAAAGAGTTTGAAGAGCTGGAAAAGAAACATAAAAAGCAGACTGACCAACTAAAATCGGAGCTGTCAATTAAATGAATTTTATGATTCTTAAATCTCTAGTTTAAATATCCTATCTTAAAAGTTGCTTAGAAAACGCTTCAAAAAGATAACAGCCAACAGCTATCATGCGCAAAATTTACTTAGGATAGGAATCTTCAAAAGATAAACTTAATTTAGTATTTAGACTTTTAAAATTCTTCAAGATGCCACGTTCCTGCATCTAGCAAGATGAACGGTTGTTTAACAACCGCCTATCTTGCCACCTATTGCCTCGGAACTCGGCGGTGGAGAATCTTAAAAGCAAAGAGTTTGATAATAATGAAAATGAAAGATGATGAAAAGAGAAAATTCAAACAGAACACGAATTGTGGGACTGCGATTCACTCCTTTGGAGTATGCCGAACTGGAAAAAAGATTCAGAGCAAGCACCTGCCGAAAATTAAGCGACCACATCAGAAGCCACTTATTCAACAAACCAATTGTCGCCACTTACAGAAACCAGTCTTTAGACGAACTGATGGAAGAGACAGCTGTGCTTACTTCCGAATTACGGGCAATCGGCAATAATATCAATCAGATTGCCAGAAAGATAAACACGCTCAAAACAGTTCCCGATTTCAAAGGACACCTTTATCTGTTCGAGATCCAGAGAAAAAGGCTTTTTGATAAAATGGAGGAGGTCTCAAGCCACACTCAGAAAATAGCAGAAAAATGGTTGCAGTGATAAAAACAAGTTCGTCCATAAGAGCCGTTCTGAATTACAACGAGAATAAAGTTGAAATCGGAAAAGCTGAATGCATCAGTGCTGTAAATTATCCGCTGGAATTGGAAAAACTGAGTTCCTCTTCAAAATTAAACCGCTTTCTGAAACTGGCAGAACTCAATACCAATGTGAGGCGGAATACGGTGCATATCTCTCTCAACTTTGATCCTTCGGAAAATCATTCGAAAGAAAAACTGGCTGAAATAGCAGACACTTATATGGAAAAACTGGGATTCGGCAGACAGCCTTATCTGGTATACCAGCATTATGATGCAGGACATCCGCACTGCCATATAGTGACAAACAACATTCAGAGAGACGGTAAAAGAATTGACCTGCATTTATTAGGAATCAGAAAATCAGAACCTGCCCGAAAAGAAATTGAAGAGATGTTCGGACTTGTAAAAGCAGAAGGAAGAAAACAGAAAGAACAATTTTCGTTAAATCCGATAGATATCGGCAGAGTCCAATACGGAAAAGCAGAGTCCAAAAAGGCTATCAATTCAGTTTTAAATCAGGTGTTGTTTGACTATAAATATTCAAGTCTGCCTGAACTCAATGCGGTTTTAAATCTTTATAATGTCCATGCTGACAGAGGAAGCGAGGAATCGAGAGTTTTTAAAAATAATGGATTGCTTTACAAGATCCTTGACGAGAATTCAAAACCGATAGGCGTGCCGATAAAAGCCAGCGAATTCTACAGCAGACCTACTTTAAAATTTCTGGAAGGAAAGTTTAAGTCTAATGAAGCTGAGAAAGAACCCTATAAAAAATATGTGAAAAATGTCATAAATCTGGTTTTCATTCGCGAAGACATAATTTCTCCCGAAAAATTATCGAAGATATTAGAACGAGAAAGCATTAATATGATACTGAGAAAAAGCAATGAAGGAAAGCTTTACGGAATAACTTACGTTGACCATAAAACCAGATCAGTCTTCAACGGAAGCAGTCTGGGAAAGGAATTTAGTGCAAAGGGGATTCAAGAAAGCTGTGCCATGCACATTCTTACACTTGAAAGGAAATACCAAAAGTCCAACTCAACAGGTTCAGCAAACTTTCAAGATGTTGAATTAAGAGAGTATGTAAAAGAAAATCTTACAAATATTCTACTTCGTGGAGAGAAAGTAAATGACTATGTATCAAAACAATTTAAGCAAAAGAAGAAAAGAAGAATTCATAAAGGACTTTAAAAATCTAAGGGTGTATTTTTACACCCTTAACTTTGTCTCCACTATTTCTTATTCATTCCAATTTTTGGTTTAATTTTCGCACCGCTAAAGTTGAAATCATTTTAAATCTATTCCAAATATTTCTTTTATTGCCCATAAAATTACAACTACTAATAAACCTGATATTAGTTTGTTTTCTGAAATAAGTTTCCAAATATTCAATATTAATGAACTTGCTTTTACTTCGGTTTTTGGATTTATAGTTGTGTTACTTGTTATCGAATTATTTGATGATTGGTTTCCATAATTATTCCCTGCAATATAGTTTTCAGCAATAATTGTCGATTTAACTTTTTCTCTACTATCTTCTTCAAGGTATTTAATTCCTTTAAATTCAATTTTAGCAACTATGTTTTCATTAGTGATAACTCGACACTTAATATATTTTTCTTTTTTAAGGTTAGACAATGCATTTTTAAGACGATTTTTATCAGTGTCCATATTTGAAACATCAATTGGTTTTCCGTTATTATTTTCGGATAAATATTTAAGTATTTTATATTCTAAGTTGTCTTCCATATTTCGGGTTTCTAAACTGAGGTATTACCTTCTCACGCTACATCCAGTTTGGGATTAAGTTAGCCTTATCTTCTAATTTGCAAAATCTTCCAAATACAAAAACCCAACTTCAAATTAAGTCTAATGCCCAAATTACTTATTGCGTGAGTTGGTAGTAATTTTTTTATTCGGTTAATCTAGTTAGAACTTCTTCTAATTCTAATGTTCGTTCTTTTATTCATAAAGTTCATTGCAGTTATAAAAATTCCTTCTCTTCCAATTTTTATCTGCAAATCTTCAAATGAATATAAAAAATCTTTTTCTAAATCAATTTGTTTTGCCCAATTTATTTGAGTTTCGACTAATTTAGTTTTTTGCGGTGCAATAAGTTTTATTAATAAAGATTGATATATTCTATTCAATTCTTTTTCCCACAAATCAGTATGCTTAGTTATACATTCTCCCCATTCCGCATTAGTTGTCCATTCACAATTATCAAAAGACTTTTCAATCCAATGAATTTTTTCTTCTGAATTTCCAGCAGATAAACGCCCACCTCTTAATTCTAATTTTTCATCTAAACTTTCTAATATTTTGGGACCATTTTCAATAACCCAATTTGCATTCCTTTGGTCATATTCGATACCGTGTGATGCTTTGTTTAAAGTGCTAATAATATCAATTAATGATATTTTTTCTGCATTTGTTATAATGTCTTCTTTTGCTAATGCTTCTATTAATCTAGTTACAGAAAATCTATTACTTTCAATACTATATTTGTCGGCTAAAGTTCTTAATCTTTTTTCTATTTCTATTCTAAATCCTACTAAAGCTAATTCTTCATTCTTTTATGCAATTTCTATGAAAGTATAAGTTTCTGTATGTTTGCTTTCAATAATTTCGGTTTTTGATTCAGTTTTTATAAGTCCAGCTTTTATAGCTTCATCTTCCAATTTTTTAAAATCTTGAAACTCTACTTTTAATCCTCCAGGTAATTCAACTGATTTCAATAAAGGTTCAAGCCAAGGTATGATGGCAATAATAATTAAAGTTATAAAAATTGCATCAATTTTAAGATTAGGTAAAAACAAATGGATTAGTCCAACTAAAATTGCAGAAATTGTAATGAAAATTTGTGTCTTCTTTTTAATTGTCATATTTCGTTCCATTTTTCTGTGTTAAACTTACTGCGAACTTTTTGACGTTTAGCAAGTTTCCGACGTTCAAAAAGAATTATTTTTCTGTTAAAGATAAAATTTCTTGCGAAGCGCGAAACGTGATTTTACCGCCGAATTCGTAATCTTGCCTAACGGCTTTTAGCAGTAGGTCTTATTTTCGGCAATATATTTTGTTATTTCAAATTGCTTCAATTCTTCCATATTCTTTTGAGATATATTTATCCCCCATTCTGGTTTGCTTTTTTGCCCATCTTTTTCATAATTTTTATCTGTGAAAAGTGATGTTGGATTCCTCCAAACTTTTGATGGAATAAAAAACACAGAAGGCATTTCATTGTTTTTCAGTATTACTAATACTAAATATAAATTTTCTCTCAATTCATTTTTCCATTTATCTTTCGTCACAAAAATATATCCTGTTTTTTCTCTTACAGTTTTAACTTGAACATCAATGTGCTTATCATTGTCACTTCTTATTATGAAATCAATTCCCTTGTTGTCAACTTCACTTGTATAAATGTCAAAACCTGCAAATGTCATCCAAATTTTTGCCCAATATTCTCCAATTTTTCCAACTTGCAAATTGTTTAAATGGTCAAAAGTAAAATCATCAAATTTTGTCATTATTAGTTTTTCTTTTATAAGATTGCGGAAGTATTACGGATAACGTTCTCGTGCTCCACGTAGTTTCTGGTTATGGAAACCAAATCTTCGGATAAGTAGTAATTTATCATGCACAAAACCAACTTCAAATTTAGCCAATTCCCCGAATTGCTTATAGCGTGTGTTGGTGGTAGTAATTTTATGCGTTTCTGCCAAACCAAATTAAACTTCTTTCAGATTTCGGCATTATATTTTCATAAACATCTTGATACTCAATTGATACTTTATATTTCGAAATGTTTTCACGAATTAATCTTCTATTTTCTTTACTAATTTCATCATCATCTTCGCTCTTAAATAGAAATAATTGAAATTTTTCACTTGCTTTCATTACGATTCCTATAATGTTTCCTGTATAGTTGTCATAATCATCATTTATTAATTCGGGTAAACAATCATAAATTCTATTCATTTCCGTATTATTAGTTTCATTAATTATCGTATATTTTTTAATAATTAATGGTCCGTTCCCTTTGTTTTCTATAAAAATCTCCATAAAGTCTTCAGCATCAAAATACCCAATATGAAGAATTGGTCTGTGTTTTAGTTGTTCAATCTTAATATTTGCTTCGTTTCGTTTTTCAGATATTATTCCCAAATAATAAGTTACTAAAACACCCAACAATGCAATAATTGGCATAAATGTTCCATTTACATAATCTCCAAAATTGCCCCAAATTTCTGTGTCCTTTGATATTGTTGAACTACTGAAATTAATCATATAGATAATTATAGGAAATATTAAAATCAATAATAATATTATAATTCGGAAGTTTTTATTTTTCATTTATTATTCTCATTTTTTTGGATTACTGCCACCAAAGTTCTGCCGCGTGGCGAGGTTGGGGACTAAATTAAGATTTATGTTTTCGGTTAAGCACTAGTCTTTTCAAATACAAAACCATCTTTAAATTAAGCCTAAAACATCAATCTTGCCAAACGGTTATTAGGAGTAGGTGTTTTGAGGTATTTCTCCTGTCTCAATTAAATTGTGAAACTCTTCCGCACTTAACGATATAACATTTTGTTCTTCTGCTTTTTTTATTTTAGATGGTCCAGCATTTTCTCCACAACACAAAAAATTTAAATTAACTGTTATGCTTTTCGCGATATGAAAATTATTTTCTTCTGCTAATTTAGTTAATACACTTTTTTCGGTCGGTGAAAATCCCGTAAAACAGATTTCTATTTTAGGTTCTGCTTTAGGCTTTAATGCATATACTATATCCCAACCTTGTCTTTCTGTTAAATCATTTAGCTCTAATTCTGATAATATAGTATTAGAACGCAATATTCGTATTAGTTTTTCTGATAATGCCATTTATTTAATGATTTTGAAAGAAGACTTCAACTATTTCATTTTGTGTAATATTTTTGATTTCGCAATGTCCCAAATGTTCATATTCTTCCCAAGAAAGAACATCTTCAATTTCGAAATTATCATCAGATAACATTTCAAACATAGAAGTGTTGTTCTCTTCAGTCGAAACATATACAAACCCTTTTTGGTAATCAATCTTTTTTACAATTGCTTTCATTTTTGACGTTATTTTTTGGTTACACTTACCGCTGACGTTCTGGCGCTACACGAGGTTTGGGATTAAATTAAGCCTATCCTTCAGATTTGCCAAATCTTCAAAATACAAGACCTTTTTTAAATTTAGCCTAATACCCAAATCTCGTGTAGCTGTTATGGCTAGTTGTTTTTATATTCACGAGGTCTTTTCTTTAAGAAATTGCTTTTGTTGTCGCTAAAATTGTGTAAGGTATAAAAGTTTGTTTTGTGTGAATTTTGATAAGTTAAAAGTAATCCAAGGTCGCTAAACTCCTTGGGCATTTCTCTTCCAACATCTGTACGTTCTTGACCTCTTCTTTCTTCATATTTTCTATATTCTACATTAAGTTCGATACTCTCTGTAGTTTTGATTGGTTGAAGTTTATTTAATTTATCAATTAGCGTAAATTTTGGTCCATTTGGATTAAAGTTCAGTTCGGGATAAAATGCCGTTACTTCTGAATTATTTGTTATTCGGATTTTAAATTTCCAGTTCAATTCAAATATTCTAATTGCATTATTTCCATCAATGTAACCTTTTTCATTTACCTCGTTTTTTTGGCTAAATCCTCGAGGAGAGCTCCAACCTCCGTTATTTATAATTTCAATGGTCACTTCTGGTCTTGCTACATATCGTTTCCATAAAAACGGAACAACTGCTATTAAAAGCCCAATTATTATTCCTACTATTCCAATTATTATTTCCATAATTTAATTTCGCTGTAGTCTGTTTTACAATTAGTCATAACGTTCTGGCACTTGGCGATGTTAGGGATTAAAGATGCAGGGGTTTTCGGCTAAACACAAATTTCCCAAGTACAAAAAAACTATATTTAAATTCAACCTAAACCCCCAATCTCGCCAAACGGCTGTTAGCAGTCGTTTTTTGTTCGATGTAGATATAGGATTGTGGCGCGCAAAATTCTTCTATAAACTCTTCTGGTTCAATTTCCTCTTTAAATTTTACTACTTTATCAATTTTGATAGAGAAACCTTTTTCTGTGTTTTTATAATAGTCGAAAAAATCTTTTTCCGATATTCCACCAACGTCTTTAAATTCTTTCCAAATATTGGAAGGTGTATCTTCAATAACTTCTAATATCGTAAAATATCCAATTATCATTTTTTTAGGCATCGAAGAATAAATGAAAATTTTTTCAACTTCTCTCTTGAAAATTTTTTTACGAAATTCAACTTTTTTTGTTCCTGCCATTATCGCTTCTGCATAAATTGGCTTAATCGATAATATAACGTTGGTCAAAGTATTTTTCATCTTTTAATTCTTGATAATCAGTTTCTGATATTTTTGTAATTGTTTGTATTTTATTTTTAAAGCTTTTTATTTCTTTAATTTTTGGCAGTTTTACTTTCTTTTTCAAGTAAGTAATCTGTCGAAACGTAATAACATTTAATTCTCCTTTTTCGTTTAATTTTTCTAATAATTGTTCTTGCGAAAATACCGTCTTTTTACCAACAATTTTCCATAGTTCATCAAAATTTTTGACTATTTGTATAGTTTCTAAAATTCCAACTGGCTCAATTTCCTGATTAGTTTTTGAAGAATAAAAAAATAATAAATCGCCTTGTTTTAGATTCTTAATTTTAGAGTTTGAAATGTAAGCTTTTATGATTGTATTTCCTTGGATTTCATTTACACTATCTGGCGAAGTATCGAACAAAGTAGGTATTCTCAATTGTCCATCTTTGAAAAGATTACCATAATAATCAGGTCTTATTGGAATTGCAAATTTTGAAATCGTTGGATTGTCAATGTAAAATGGATGAATATTAATTGAATTTTCAGTAGCGTTTATTTGTTTTTTGTCTAAACATTTTATCATCTGAATTTCTATTAATCCTTGTTTGTTTTCAAACTCTATTTTATAGAAACCAAAGGTTTCTAATAGCTTGATTAGATGTTCTTGTTTCTCGTAAACAGTAAGATATAAATGATTTATTTTTTGATTAATACAATATTCAAACATTTTATTGAGAAATAATTCGCCTAGTTTTATCCCGAATGCAGTATCAGAAACTTTAAGCGTACAAATTTTGAGAGCTTTTCCAAATATATTCTTTAATTGATGTTCTTCTACAGTTTCAACGTTATAGATTAATATGGCTTGTAATTCATCATTAACAATCAATGTATAGCATTTTCTATTTTTAGTTAAGCATTTAGCCAACCATTTGTCAAAAATATCACCTCCATAATCTTCTCTCAAGCTATCAAAAAATTCAGAGTTGAATTTATTCTCAATTTCTCTTATGCTATGCTCTTTGAGAATTGGATGAGTTGGGATTTTAATAGTGAATTGCTCTTCTAATAAATAAAGAATTTGATTAACATCTAAAACCGTTGTTTGTAAACCAATTTTTTTTGCATTTTTATGAATTCCATTGTCTTGTGTAACAAATACATCTACATAACCTTTAGATAATTGGTATAATTGTTTATTGTCAATTTCGTCATTTATTTTTTTGCCTCCAATATGATTAGTGAATTCTATTGTAGGTTCTGAAAAATCTTTTAATTTTTCGTATTTATCAAGTTTGGATTTTATTATTTCTTTTCGATCGGTATTTTTATCTCGACTTATGTCAATAGGAATTGCATTTGGATGATAGAAAACTTTGCAATTATTGGTAATTGCTAATCTGTAAAATTCTGAAAACTGTTTATTAATGACTTTATTGTCTTCTAGGTTTATCAGAATATTTGTATCAATAAGAATTCTCAATTTTCCACTATTTTTCTCGTTTAAATTTCGGTTCTGGTAAAATGACTGCTAGCGTTGTAGCGTGTGTTACCACCTGTGCTTTTGCGTCTGTTTGTTGTGTATATTATTTCACTTTAATTTACCGTTCAATATTCTATTACAAATTTTCCGTCCACTATCAAATTTGGGGTTTGTAATGATCGACAAGAATTTTGAAAAATTTAGATTTTTAATTTGCTTATCGGATTTGTTTCTATTGTCATTGATTGATTTCAATTATGTAGGTGAATTTCTTTAAAATCTTTACTTGCTCAGTTAAAGGTTTACCTGTAACAGTGCTTATGGTTTGTAGTTTTGGAGATGTCGGCATTAGGTCAATAAGGTTCATTAAATAGGATGCTTTAACTGCATAAGAAGCGTTTTCTGCTCCAACATGTTTGGCATTTATAATTCCAATAATATTTCCTTTGTCATCAAACAATGGTCCTCCACTATTGCCTGGTTGAACTGGTGCAGTAATTTGATAAGAGGTAATGTCTCCTTGAAATCCAGATTTGGAACTAATAATACCATTTGTTAGTTTTACCTCATCTCCCATTGTTGCTCGCAAAGGATATCCTAAAACAAAAATTGAACTACCTACATCTGATGCACGATTTGCAATTATATAAGGGATTGTGCCTAATGTAGTAAAATTTGGATCATCAATTTTAACAATTGAAAGATCATTGTTTTTATCATCAACAATAACTTTTGCCGAGTAGGTTTTTGAAAAATCGCCATTAACTCCTCTAACTTTTATTGAAGTTGCACCATTTGTTACGTGATGATTTGTTGCAATGTATCCATTCGATGAAATTGCATAACCAGTTCCAGAAGATTTTTCAATTTTATTAGTGTTTTGTTCTATATTTTCATCTACTGTTGGATATAGTTTTAAGTACGTTAACTTTTCTCCTGACAATAATAATGTGAAGTATGCATAATTTTCAAAAGTTATATAACCATCAGGATTGAGTGTTTTATCTCCCATAAACCAATCGCATTTATAAAAATCAGGTGTTGCTGTCTTGTAAAGTCGTGCTTTAACTTCTCCAATTTTCCAGTGATTGCTTGTAGGTGCCAAATATGATTCTCCATCGCAATTGCAACCTCCAATTTTTTCACTTCCTTTGGGATTCCCTGATAAATATATCAAGTTGTAGTCACTTGCTTGTTTAACTAATGCTACTTGGTATTTCACGTCATAACTTCTCCAAGTCATATAACAGATAGTTTGACCATATCTATTAGTACAAGGAACTTCAATATCAGTATACGAACCAATAGATTCATATATACCCTCAAATTTACTCATTCCATTGGTTTTCCAGTGTTCTTTTAAGTTGTATTCGTCCCAAGTTTTACTGGAGGAGGAACTATTAATTTGTGACGATTGAAAGTAAATTTCATTTAAATATCCAATTTGCCCTTTGTATTCTGCTTTATAATAACCACTAATTGAAAATGATAGAATCTTAATGCTTGTGCCTGCAGGAATAACAGTAATTAGTTTTGACAATGGATTATCTGATTCTCTCATTTTTGCTTCACTTTTTAATATTTTAGTTTCATCTCTCGTATTATTTGATGATATAAGAGTAATTCCGTAAAAATGCCAAGACCCTGTCGAGCTACCTTCTATTAGATCGAATTGTGTAACAGATTTTGGAATAGCTTCAAATGTCGCAGAAAAGTTAACTGGCTTATATTGACTTGCTGGCGTAATTCCATTAGTATTTCCAATTCCATTTGTAGATGTTAATTTATATGTTTTGCCGTCTGCTTTTATGTAATAAGAACCATCTGTATTAGGTGGATTCAAAAAAATGTAAATTCCTTGTGCTTCGCTTCTTATGTATTCAAAATCTATGATGGTAGAGTAGTCATCACGAGTAATTTTTAGAATTTTTAAGTTGGAATCTTCTTGAGAATTGCATTTTGGATACTTATAGGTCTGTCCAAATGAATATTGTGATAGAAAAATAAAAATTCCTAAAATTAGTTTCATTGTCTTGTTCATATAGTTCTCTCTTCTTTTAGCATTGGTGGTAACGTTCTGGCGCTTGGCGTGGTTGGGGAATAAAGATGCGAGATTTTTCGGTTAAACACAAATTTTCCAAATACAAAACCATCTTTAAATTCAGCCTAAAACCCCAATCACGCCAAACGGCTGTTAGCACTAGTTCTTATTGTACGATGTCTTTTAGTTTTGTTCCAAAATATTTCTGTTCAGGGGTTTCTTTTAAGTTTTCTAACAATATTTCGGTTAATAAATCAATATCTTCTTTTATCTCTTCGTTACCTAAATTAAATCGTGGGTCTTTTTCTCGTGATTCATATAAATAAATTTCAGTCATAGTATCCAATAATATAAATAATCTTAAACAATTTTCTTTTGTAGCAAATTGATTGTCATTTAATAAATGTGAAGCAACGTGACGATTAAAGTTTGCATATGAATTCCCTGTAGAAGTAGGTTTATAAAAGTGTTCATTTAGTATTTTATCACAAGCTTTTGTGAAAATATTGTGGAAAAGAATATTAGCGGGAAAAGGTTGTCTTAATGCAGAATTTTTGAAAAATTTTCTAATTTCTTCAAATTCTGGCTTAGAATCTGTTTCAGAAAATCCCATCCATCTAATTATTACTCCCTCAATAACAGGTATTAGTGTTAAATAACAGCTTATAAAGTTTCCTCTGTAATAGCATAAAGTAGATGCGTCAACTAACTTAGAGAAAATTTTAAAATATTCAAACTTTTCAATTCTACCTTTTTTTTGAAGAACTCTAAGTTTAGGATGCATTGTCATTTTACCAATTATTTCAAGAATCTGGTTTTCTGAGTTAGGTAAATTTGGTAGAAGAGATGTAATATGATTTAATTCTCCTAATGTTGAGAATATTGGTAACAGTAATGCGTGTTCAGATAGTTTTTCGTTTAATTTTAAAATTGCTGAGATTTCATCATTTGATGTTGTCAAAACATTTTCTTTTTTTTGTTTTCTTTCTTTTTTTGCATTTTCTAAAGACAAATTATAAGCTTTTGAACCATAACTATACCATTGATCAGTGTCAAATTGTGATTTTATTGATACGATTGATTCTCCATTATTGATTGAATTAATAATTTCTTGAGCTTTTATGGTTGCTTTTGTCATTTTGTACGTTTTTTTCGGAGGTAGAATTAGTGCTAACGTTCTGGCGCTACACGAGGTTTGGGATTAAAGATGCGAGGTTTTTCGGTTAAACACAAATTTTCCAAATACAAACAATCTTTAAATTCAGCCAAATGCCCAAATCTCGTGTAACGGCTGTTAGCAGATGTTATATTTTAGTTCGCCAATAGTTATAGTTTCCACTACAGTTTGGGTCTCCAAGATTTTTTCCATATTCTAAATATTTTAGTCCATTTGAATTGCCTAATTCACACATAGCTACTCCGGTATGATTTAATAACATTGCGTTATTATTGTCAAATTTCAAACCTTCAAGACTGTATTTTTCGCATAATCTCCAATTTTCTTGAGTTCCATAAATAGCAGATAAACATAAATACGGAATAATGTCATTCACTCCTTTGTTTATTAATTCTTCTGCAAGTAATTTCCCTTTATTTAAATCGTGTTGTTCAAAAGTCGCTTTTAAGCATTGTTCCAATTCAAACCTTACATTTCCGATTGAATTACTGCCTATTGTAGTTTGATTTATTCCAATTTCATCTAATTTGTTCTTTGCAGAGTTATTTCCTAATCTAGCTGATGCTTTTAAAAACTCTAATGATTTTTCTTGATAACCTTTTAAGTCATAAATTTGAGATAATAGCAAATAAGGATTAGAATAATTTTTATCTATGGAAATTGCTTTTTCACAATCTATTATTGCGTCGTTTAACTCGCCTAGATTTTTTCGAGCATTGCCACGATTATTATAAATTCTTTGAAGAGAAACACCAAGTAATACGCCTCCGTCCAAACCTTCTAAATCTTCTTTATTTTTACTTTGTAAATTGGTTTTAAGTTGTAATGCAAATGTGTAAAATTCTTTAGCCTTATTATCATTTTTTAAATTTAAAAAGCAAAAACCAACTTGATGGTATAATGCGTAAACATCTTCATCATTCTCACTTAATTCTATAGCAATTTCATAATTTTCTATTGCTTTTTTATATTCTGATAAGTCTTCATAACAATTTGCTTTAAATGCAAAATATTCCCATTTTTCACTATTTCCTGATTCTAGGCACAAGTTGATAGTTTCCAATGCGTTACTTACATAGTTACGCATATAAGATATTTTTGCCAATTGGAATAATTGTTCATTATCTTTTAATTTTTTTTCTCCAAAAAATAAAGAATTGAAAATTGACTTTTTGGTTTTTGATAATCTGTCTTTTGGTCTGTTAAATGCTTTTGAGAATACTTCCATTTCGTTCGGTTTTAATAATATCTGCTAACTCGCATATATGTCTGACGATGTTAGACTTATCTACCCTGATTTAGACAGCTATGTCTCACAAAAATCAGTAGTTAGTTGTTTTCAAAAATAAGATTTTTATTTCATAAACTATCAAACGAACTTTTATTTATAGAATACTTTTTGGACTAACAGAAGCGTAAACTCTGGTTTTTTTTCTACTTTGATGAACGAGAATGAGACTTTAAATAATGAAGTTAAAAATAAATGGCAAAATTATATATCATTCAAAATCTTTAAATCTTCTAATAAAAGGTTCGAATTCTGTACCGTCAAGGTCACACAAAAAAGAAACCTATTTCATTGAGAAATAGGTTTTTTTATATCTTTTTAATTTTGTAATATATACTTGTATCATGCAAATACAAACTGTTATTATTTTAATTTGGCAATATACAAACCCATTTATTATTTTTCTTTTTAATTAAAACAGAACCATTGAATCCGCTTTGAGTCCCATATTCTAATCCAGTCAGCAATTCAACAACAACGATTCCATTTTGTTTCTCAGCATCAAAACACACACGTGAAAACTTAAGAATTTTATATTCTTGATCTGCAACAATCTTCACTTCAGAAATCTCAGATTGGCTATATGGCTTTTTAAGCTTTATTTTTTTCTTGTCAAAATCTCTATATTGAAGTTCCTTAAAACGATTTGAATTCACAATACCATAAAATATTATTGAATCAGATTTTGAAAATTCATTATTTTTAAACATCCATAGATTATCTTCCTTTTCTTGAGCAATTGGAATAAGAGCATCAGAGAGATAAACTTTTATATTTAATGAATCAATATTCGGCTTATAAACTGCAATATGATCGATTGAATCAGGTACATTCAACAATGTATTTAAATCCTTTTTTATTAAAAAATCATTACTAATATCTTCAATAGCTTTTAATTCCTCAATTTCATAAGAATCATTACAACTTTGCAGAATCATAGCTATTAAAAAAACTAATAAGAATTTCTTCATTTTTTTTGTATTTTTTGATTGAACTAATATAGAAAAAAAATGATCTAGTAGTTTATTATAATCAAATCTTCTAATAAAAGGTTCAGATTTCTTACCGTCAAGGTCACAAAAAATTAAAACCACAAAAAAAATATTTTATTTTTCTTTTGTTTCCACCTCTATTTCAACTCATTAATCCAAAACAATACATTTACATTAAATTAACTTAAAAGAAGGTAGTGATATTTAAAAAATAACTCCTTATATTTGCACCCGCATTCAAGAAAAGAATGACTCGATAGCTCAGTTGGTAGAGCACATCACTTTTAATGATGGGGTCCTGGGTTCGAGCCCCAGTCGGGTCACAAAAAAAAGGTCAAGTATTAATTTACTTGACCTTTTTTCATTTTAGGATCTTTACAGAAATGACAGACCCTCTAAAGTACTTTTTTTTCATTTAAAACAAATCTCTTATCATATTCATTAATAATACTCGAAATATTGTTCGGCTATTTGATTAATCTCTCCTTTGTAATTATAAGAAGTACGCAGCAACCAATTATCATTTCTATCATATTTATAAGTATAAGTGGTCGTTTCTTTACTACTAGAATTGGTTTTCATTATAGGATTACCAAATTCATCATTTTTATACGTAACTATACTTTTAAGTATTGGTTTATCCAAATATCCTGGCGGACTAATACTCCAAAACGATTCTTTTATTCTATAATTATCAGCATCATATTCATAATGTTTTTCCATATTCAGCTTCTCATCCTTACCATAATTCATATGCCCAACTAAATTTCCTTTCTCATCACGAATAAAAACTGTTTTCGACTGCAAGACACTTCCCTCATAAAACCAATAACTTACTTCATTTTTAGTCGTATCCTGTTTTACGGTAATAAGAAATGATTGGCTCATTTTTGTTCCCGGATAATAATAGTCAGACGCATTAAGAACACCATCTGTATCATAATAATATTTCATTTCAAGTACTTTAGCATTATAAGAAACGGAATTGGATGAAAGAAGAAAGCCTTTTTCATTATACATATTACCAATTCCCGTTTGGCATATTTTATTATTATCCGCAAGAGGTATCTCAGTGCCATCAAGAAAACATTGACCAAATGATTTTACATTCCCCTTTAAATTAACATCTTTTAGATCATTATGATTGGTTTGCGCAAGTGATATATTAAAAGTAAAAAACAGAAGACAGGTTGTTGTTAAGAATGTTTGCATTTTTATTATTAAGATTTCTAAGTGACACCAAAATAAACAATCTCAAGTAAATCAAACCTCTTCTGTAACTTTTTATGATTTATTTCTTCTAATAGATAAAACCAAAATTCTTTATGTATTAATTTAGAGTACATTTAGAACCATCGAAAATACCTCAGCACTTAATAAAATTAATGCGATTAACATGAAACATCTGCAAAGAGGCGCATTTTACGGGCAAACCAATGAAACTATTTTACTGGACGGAATAACCTTAACAGATACCGTTTACACCCACAGTAAAGTCGATTGGCATTATCATGAAAACGCTTATTTTACTTTTATCCTTGAAGGCAATGTTATCGAGGGAAATAAAAAAGAGATCTACAATTGCTCTCCCGGAAGTTTGCTTTTTCATAATTGGCAGGAACCTCATTATAATATAAAACCTGACGGATTTACCAGAGGTTTTCATCTCGAAATCGAAAAACATTGGTTTGATACTATTGCATTATCAGAGGATAATTTGCAAGGAAGCATCAACATCGCAAAACCGGAAATTAAGTTTTTAATGTATAAAGTTTTCAGAGCTGCGAAAATTGAAGGTGCTGCCGTAGATTTTTCTACACAAACATTACTGATCGAAATCTTATCAAAACTAAGCGCACACAACAATTCATTACTATACAAAAATCCAAAATGGGTACAAATTATTGACGAAATTCTCCACGACCAGATTGGAGATACCATTTCGTTAGATTATTTATCTAAAATAGCCGGAATACATCCGGTTCACCTGTCAAGAGATTTTTCTAAATACTTTCACTGCACTTTAAGTGAATACATGAGGAAATTAAAAGTCGAAAAAGCACTTTCACTTCTTTCTTTACAAAAACAGTCCTTAACCGAAATCGCTTACGAATGTGGGTTTTCTGATCAAAGTCATTTTACAAGATGTTTCAAAGAGGTAAACGGATTAAATCCTTCTGCACATTTAAAATTACTTTTAATGAAATAATGCCAAATGTTAATCTGGTACAATTTTTAATGCTGGCGGCAGAATAATTTTACACCTCAATCAAATCAATCAATCAAAAATATGAAACGAACATTATTTCTACTTGCAATCAGCCTTTTCTGTCTTACTGGCTTTAGCCAAAATACGGATCTTTTTAAAACCGAAGGAATTACGGGAGAACTTCATCAATCAAACATTGGAAAAGTTACTTTTATGGATGGCAACATTCCATTAGATCAATACAAAAAAACCGATTTTCTTCAGTCATTCAACCTTACGTATAAATCAAATCTTAACATCAGGATTTTTCTGGATAACTCAATAACAAATTATTTACATCAATTAGCTCCCAATTTATCGGCTGAAGAACTTGTAGAAATGGGTAATCTTCAGTTTTCTTTTTATATTGATAATAAATTCATTTATAAAGACAACATTAACTCCGGCTGTAATTTTGGGTACGGAAGCAGCAAAAATACCTCAACAACATTAAGAATCCCGCTTACCAGTTCTAAAGCCGAAAATCTTTGGGCTTTACACATGTGGGACCGTTTTAAACTTAATGGCGGAGAAAAAGCATTAACAAACGGAACTCATACGCTAAGAATCGAAGTTAGACCTTATATCATTACCAATAAAAATACCGAAGCCATAGTGGGAAATTTAATAGCAAAAGGGCAAATTAAACTGATCATAAAAACCCCCGAAGTAACTGCCAAACAAATGAAAATACAGCCAATATTGCCCAACAGCGGATGGGAAGTTTCTGATTTTCAATTTGACAAAAAGAAAATTGAATTACTAAATAAGGAAATTGCTTCATACAATCTAAAAGAAATAACAAGTGTTGTCGCCATTTATGATGGTAAACTTTTGATAGAAGAATATTTTAATGATGCCGCCAGAAATACCTTGCATGATACCCGTTCGGCAGGAAAATCTTTTGCGTCGACACTTATGGGTTTAGCCATAAATGATGGATCTATTAAAAATGAAAATCAACCACTTAGCTCTTTTTATAATTTAAAAGACTATGCAAATTATAACATAAAAAAAGACAGCATAAAAATAAAAGACCTGCTCACGATGAGCTCTTCATTTGAAGGATCTGACGCCCATAGCGAGTCACCAGGAAACGAAGAAAACATGTATCCCACAGACAACTGGGTAAAATTTACATTGGATTTGCCTACTGATCCTACTAAAACAAATGGAGCCAAATGGGACTATTTTACGGCCGGTGTGGTACTTTTAGGAGATATTCTGGATAAAAGTGTTCCTGGCAGACTAGAAAAATACGCCGATGAAAAACTTTTCAAACCCTTAAACATTACCAATTATCAATGGCAATATACGCCGCAAAAAGTACCAAATACAGCGGGCAGCCTGCAAATGACTTCGCTTGATTATGCCAAATATGCTCAGTTATATAAAAATAATGGCGCATGGAATGGCAAACAAATAATCCCAGCAAATTGGGTCGAAAAAACCTTTACAAAACAAATTAAGATTTCTGAGCGAGAGAACCAATTCTACAGTTATTTGTTTTGGAATAAAACAGTCAATTACAAAGGTAAAAATTACGAAACCTATTATTGCGCCGGAAATGGCGGAAACGAATTTATAATTTTTAAAGATTTACCGCTTGTAGTAATCATCACTTCAAAAGCTTTCAATAAACCTTACGGACATGCTCAGGCAGACAAAATAGTTCACGATTATTTATTGCCGGCGATTTTAAAATAAAATTATCGGTTTGATTTTATAATTCGCACCAAAAAACATAAAGAATTAAAAAAGGTAAAACATGCAATATGTTTTACCTTTTTTTAATGCCATCAACAAGTCAGGCAAATTATAAATATTCAACATAAAAGCTTTACTCCTGCTTAAATGCTTTCAAACTTCCGTCATCATTAAATTGTATCGAGTATCTTTCCCTACTCCCATTTATACTCGAAGGATACCAGCGCATCTTATTATCCCAAATAGAAACATAAGCACTTGTAAGAGGTTTTGCTCCCTCTATTTCTTTTGCTTTCTCATTGTAAGTAGACGTTACTTTGGCAACATTTACAAACTTAATTTTATTAAGTGAAACCAAACGCTTTTGAACCTCGTCCCTAACCGATAGCTGAAGAGGTTTTGGTTCAGACCACTTACCATCTTTATAATCATAAATATCCACATATTTAGGATTTGTTGGATGCTGAAGCATCACATTAATGAGTCCGTCATTATAAAAATACAGCGTCGAATAAATAAAAATCTCTTTTCCGGCATATTGAGGCAATTTCCTCAAAGCCTCCTCTGCTTTTTCTAATTCGTTTGTATCTGTTAGAAAATTGACATTCTTTCCTTCGGTATGTATATGTCCTACAGAATGTGTTTCAATTGCTGTTTTTATAATTTGCTCAACATCAATCTGAGTATTTACCGTTGTTTCAGGTATTGTGTTTTCTTTCTCTTTTTCCTTTTGCACTAAAGTATCATTCGGCTTAAAGGTCTCATCGATAGTTTTAGTTACCTGCTCACAACTTAACAAAAGCTGACAGCAAATTAGCAGTATAATTAATTTTCTCATCGTTAGTCTATAGTATTTAGATCGCTTGCAAAAGCAATTTTATTTGGATTTTCCGGCAGATAAAAAATCTCTATTTTTTCCTGTTTGGTAATATCGAGTTCAAGAAGCCTGATTACTTTTTTCAGACTATTGCGATGAACATGATGTTTGTTATCCGTGTACTCGAGTTCAAAACAAATCTCGGGCTGGTCATTAATATAAGTTCCGGTTTGGCTTACTTTAATCAATTTCGCCCAGGTTTTTATTCCCTTAAACTTGATCATTGATGAACTGCCATTTAATCCTGTAAGCTTACTGTAAATAAACTTCAAAAGATATCTAAAAAACAAAAGCACCATCGGACACACAATCAGCGGATGTCCAAAACTTATAAAGCGCCAGCCCATACCATAACTTTCTGTTCGATATGCGTAAATATAATAACCAATTACTGCAGCAACAAATACCAGCCAGCCGAATACAATAAATGCTATCCTCACTATATTTAAACCCACTTCTGTAGTGGCAATAATAAAATGCGGAGCTTCTTTGGCATCTCTGTCAAGTATTAAACTTAATTTTTTTCCCGCTTCAAAACGACGTTGGTGAGGTTTAGCATCCGTAATAACAGTCTTGCTTGTAATTTCTGTATCAGCCAGGTTTTTAAATGATAGTTCAAGTTCATAGGTATTGAATTTCTCATTGGGTTTAGATGTTTTTACAGCGCTTAAAATTTTTGCTTCGCGCGATACTCCGCCCAACTTTAGTTTTTCTATGTTTCTTTTTGAGATAAAAATTTGAAGAATCCATTTGTGGAAATAGCCAATTAAAACAATCAACCAAAGAATTATCGAAATCGAAACTATAATCAAAGCCAACCACGGATTTTTATCTTTCAGCGTAGTTACATCAAATTCACTATTAACGCTATAATAAATAAGCATTGGAAACGGAATTGTAAAAAACAACATATAGAGCGCACCAAAAGCAAGGGCAAAATTTTTTCTCATTCTTTTTAATTATTATTGGGGTTACTAATTAAAACGTTTATTTTTAGAAAAAAAACATTCCTTTTCCTGAGTATATCTATCTATTACAACATTGTTGTACAAATAGATACCAATCAAATTTACATAAAAAATTATAGCAGAAAAGAAATTAGAATAAAATCTCAATTAAGAAATGAATCCCTTTTTAAATAAAATTATCGTTTTATAAAAACAAATAGAATAACTCTAAAACACATTTTATTTACATTAGATTATAAATTTTTGTAACTAAAATCAATTAATTACGTCTTATTTTTAACCCCTGTAAACCTTTTTAATCGGTTTTTCTAAAATACTAAGAGTCCTTATTTTCCGTCTGACATCCTAATGAAATTATATTTTTCTTTTTTGCTCTTTTTTATCCTTCCTTATTTTTGCGAGGCGCAGATTGACACAACGTATATTAAACCTTTTCACAATAAAGTCTCTCTAAGAACTTATCTATCGATGAAATTTATTTCGATGGAAAAGGAAACAGATGGAGAAATTAAAAATTTCATGCCCAATACTCCGATGAGTTTAGGTTTTGGAGTTGCTATAAAAAATACCATAATCGATTTAAGCTATGGTCACAGTTTGAGTTTCCTGAAAGATGATGAAAAAGGAGAAACCAAAGCACTTGATTTTCAAATTCACCATTACGGGAAAAAGTTCATTATAGACCTTTTTATACAAAAATATCATGGCTTTTATACTTCAGATCAATCGGATAAAAACACACAACTATATCCTGACTTAAATATTCAGCAATATGGCGCTTTTGGCCAATATGTTTTTAACAATAAGAAATTCTCCTATAAAGCCGCTTTTAATCAAAACGAAAGACAATTAAAATCAGCAGGAAGCTTTTTGCTTGGCGGAGGAGTTTATTTTACCAAAATAGGTTCTGACAGCTCTTTTGTACACAAATCTAAAAATTCATTACGCAATTTCCAATTCGGAGTAAGTGGAGGTTATGCTTATACCTGGGCAATTAACAAAAGATGGTTTACCAGCGGATCAGCAACTATGGGGGTAAACTTTGGTACTGAAAGAATAAACGATTTTGGCAAACAAAAGATAGAAATCTACCCTACATTTTTCCCAAGAATATCTGTTGGTTATAATAAAGAAAATTGGTCTCTTGGTCTATCATATATCAACAACCTTATATTTTCTTCTTTCTCAGGCAATGACACTAACAACATTGCTTTATCGTCAGGAAATTTACAAATTGGATATATCTGGAGGCTAAATTCCAATCCGTTTGTTCGTAATAAGAAATCAGATTAAATAATCTTTTTTTTAACAGAAATAAAAACCTAGTTTCCAATGCTTTACTACAACAAAAAACAAATTATCCAAAAAGAATAAATTAAATAATAGTTATTTCACAAAAGAACTTTCCCAACAAAACAAAACTTTACTAAATTCGTTTCCAGAATTATTTAACCTACTAACCTAATCCCAAATTGGTTTATGAAACACTTTTTAATTGCATCATTTATTATGATCACTTGCTCTACGTGGGCACAATCTGCAACTGGCTATTTTGACAAAGCCATGAAAAAAGCCGAAGCCGGCAACACAAAAGGCGCAATTGCCGATTACACAAAAGCCATTAGCATGAATTCTAAATTCGTCGAAGCGTACCAAAATCGTGGTGTTGCAAAATTTAAACTCAACGATCTAAAAGGCGCTCAAGCTGATTTTAGCAAAACAATCGACCTCGACAGTATGAACGCAGATGCATTTACCGGCAGAGCCAATGTAAATTACAAACTAAACAACTTTAAAGAAACCGTTGACGATTGCACCTCATCACTTGGTTTAAACCCAAAAGATTATATTGCTTACAACTTAAGAGCATTAGCTTACAATAAAATGGGAGACAAAAAAAATGCCTGCAAAGATTTCTCTAAAGCAATCGAATTAGGCAGCCAGAGCGCCATAAAAAACAAAGCGACTTTTTGTAAATAAAACGTCATCAAACGCATTCAATATTAAAGCAATCTGTAAAAATCAGTTTTACAGATTGCTTTTTTTATTCAAAAAACTTCGACTTAATTTCATCTCAAAGTTATCCTTACATTTGTCCTTTAATACAAACTTTTAATGGCACTTTTAAAAAAGATAAACCACAAAGCACAAACCGATAAAAACTCCGGCTTTGGTGCAAATGCAAACAGTTACGGAGGAAGATTTGTAAACAAAGACGGAACCCCTAATATCGAAAAAAGAGGCATGCATTTCTTTCGCCGCATCAGTTGGTATCACACCATGATTGATATGCCCAACTGGAAATTCATGTCGATTTTGTTTATTTTTTACATTGTCCTCAATTTTATTTTTGCCGTTATCTATTATGCCATTGGTATCGAACATCTCGACGGAATCGAACAATCTCAAAGCGTTTTAACCCAATTTGGCCAGGCCTATTTTTTCAGTGCACAAACTTTTACAACGGTTGGTTACGGACACATTAGTCCAACAGGTTTTTTAACCAGTGCATTATCAGCAGCCGAAGCTTTAATTGGTTTATTAAGTTTTGCCATTGCAACAGGTTTATTTTTTGGAAGATTCAGCAAACCAACTGCATTTTTAAAATTTTCAGACAATGCCCTGATTTCACCTTACGGGAAAAACAAAGGATTAATGATACGTTTGGTCCCTTTTAAAAATACCAACTTTACAGATGCTACAGCAAAAATTACATTAGTGATGAGTGTGGAAGAAAATGGCGAGCAAACCAATAAATTTTACAGTCTGGAACTCGAATTAGACAAAATAAATGCCCTTTCGTTAAGCTGGACTCTCGTGCATCCAATTACTGAAAACAGTCCGTTGTATAATTTTACCAAAGACGATTTCAAAAAAATACACGGTGAGATATTCGTGTTTATAACCACTTTCGACAATATGTATAGTAACACAGTAGCCGCGAGAACATCATACACTTTTAATGAAATCATTTATGGAGCAAAATTCGAAACTATGTACAATCGAAGCAAAGACAGTTCTAAAACAATTTTGCATTTAGATAAATTAAATAAATTCTCCAACATCAAATTCGATTAATTCTCTAATCTTAAGAAGATTTTAAGACACATCTCAGATTTTATTCTATTTTTGTTCACCAAATAGCCAGTAATGATAAACAATATTAAGACTGTTTTCAGCATAAAAGATCTTGAAAACTTATCAGGAATAAAAGCACACACCATTCGTATCTGGGAGAAAAGATACAACATCTTAGAGCCAATGCGTACCGACACCAACATTAGACTCTATAACCTGCAAAATTTACAGAAGCTTTTAAACATTACTTTATTACACGAATACGGATATAAGATCTCTAAAATAGCAACGTATCCCGAAGAAAAGATACCGCAATTGGTTCGTGAAATTATTTCGAAGAAAAATTCTCAGAATTACGCCATAACTTCATTCAAAATGGCCATGATGAATTTTGACCAGGAAATATTCTTCAATACTTTTGATTGGCTGATCTCTGAAAAATCATTCAAAGAAGTTTTCAAAGATCATTTTCTTCCTTTATTGAAAGAATTAGGATTATTATGGCAATCAGAAACCATAACTCCTGCAAATGAACATTTCATGAGTCATTTGATCAAACAAAAAATATTAATCTACACCGAAAGTCTTCAAATATTAAAACCAAGTAAGACCAATAGAATTTTTGTGCTTTCGTTACCATTAAACGAAATTCATCAAATAGGTTTATTATACCTGCAATACGAAATTTTATCCCATGGCTACAAAACCATTTATTTGGGCGAAAGTATGCCCATCGAAAACCTTCAGGATTTAACCAAACATTTCGAGAACATTACATTTATATCTTTCATGACAGTGCAGCCGGATCGCAGTGTTATCAATCAGTATGTAAAATCTATGGGGCAAAAATTACTTCAAAAAAACAATGAAATATGGTTAATGGGAAATATGGTAGAGCATATTGACCAGAAAACACTACCCGAAAGAATACGAATTTTCGATTCTATGGAAGAAACAATTAGTATGCTATAATTAATTTTGTTTAAAGTTTTTGTACATTTGTTAAACAAATGAAAAAAACAATAGCAATAATAGGATCAGGCTTCTCTGCTTTAGCCGCTTCATGTTACTTGGCACAACAAGGAAACAAAGTGACGATTTATGAAAAAAACGAATCTATTGGCGGCAGGGCAAGACAATTCAAAAAAGAGGGTTTCACTTTTGATATGGGACCAAGCTGGTACTGGATGCCAGATGTCTTTGAACGCTTTTTTCACGATTTCAATAAAAAAACTACCGATTATTACGAGCTTATAAAACTAAATCCTGCTTACAGGGTTTATTTTGGCGTAGATGATTTCATCAGCATCTATGACAATCTCGAAGAAATAAAAACCACTTTTGAAAGCATAGAAAAAGGAAGTGGCCACGAACTCGAAACTTTCATCAAGCAGGCTAAAAGCAATTATGATATTGCGATTAAAGATTTGGTGTATCGTCCCGGAGTTTCTCCGCTTGAATTAATCACCGTGGAAACTACTTTAAAACTCAATCAGTTTTTTAGTACCGTAAGTACTGATATTCGTAAGAAATTCAAAAACGAACGACTAATTCAGATTTTGGAATTTCCCGTTTTATTTCTAGGGGCAAAACCTACCAAAACTCCATCATTCTATAATTTCATGAATTATGCCGATTTTGGCTTAGGAACCTGGCACCCAAAAACCGGAATGTTCGACGTTGTTCGCGGTATCGAAAAACTGGCTTTGGAACTTGGAGTTACAATAGAAACCAATGTTGCTATCGAAAAAATAATTGTCGAGAATAAAACTGCAACCGCAATTGTCATCAACGGAAAAACGATACAAGCCGATATCATTTTAAGCGGAGCCGATTATCATCATACCGAAACTTTATTAGATATCGAGCATCGTGCCTATTCAGAGAAATATTGGGAAAGCAGGGTTTTCGCACCGTCTTCACTTTTGTTCTTTGTTGGTTTTGATAAAAAAATAGAAAACATTTCGCATCACGCTTTATTTTTTGATGTCGATTTCAATCAGCATGCAGCCGATATTTACGATGAACCAAAATGGCCGGATGCACCTTTGTTCTACGCCAATTTTCCATCAAAAACAGATCAGACTGCAGCACCGGAAGGCATGGAAAGCGGATTTTTTCTCATACCGTTAGCACCGGGAATACATGATAGTGAAGCACTTAGAGAAGAATATTTCGAGAAAATTATTACTCGTTTTGAGGAGCTTACACAACAAAAAATTAAAAATAATATTATCTTTAAGAGATCATTTTGCAAGAATGACTTCGTAACCGATTATAACGCTTACAAAGGAAATGCTTACGGAATGGCCAATACCTTATTGCAAACGGCTTTTTTAAGACCAAAACTAAAAAGTAAAAAAGTCCGGAATTTATATTTTACAGGACAATTAACCGTTCCTGGCCCAGGTGTTCCGCCTGCTTTAATTTCAGGAAAACTAGTAGCCGAGTTAATTCAAAAATCTTTTAGATCTTAAAAAATGAAATCACTATTCGACACCGTTTCTTTCAAATGTAGCAAATTGGTCACCCAAAACTACAGTACATCTTTTTCGTTAGCGGTAAAAATGCTTTCACCAAGCATTCGTGAAGCGATTTACAGCATTTACGGATTCGTTCGTTTTGCTGACGAAATTGTCGATTCATTTCATGAGTACGACAAAGAAAATCTTATTAATGATTTCGAAAAAGAATATTACAAAGCCGTTGAGTTTGGCATTAGCTTAAACCCTATTCTCAACTCTTTTCAGCATACCGTAAAAGAATACAATATTACTGATGATTTGGTTCAGGCTTTCCTTAAAAGCATGAAACTAGACCTCATCAAATCAACCTACAATTCACAAACCGAATACGAAGACTATATTTACGGCTCTGCCGATGTTGTGGGTTTAATGTGTCTAAAAGTTTTTGTAAAAGGAAATGAACAAAAATACGAGCAGCTAAAAAACGAAGCCATGAGTTTAGGATCGGCATTTCAGAAAGTGAATTTTCTGAGAGATCTTAAAGATGATAATTTGGTTTTAAACCGAAATTATTTTCCCGGAGTCGATTTAAATTCTTTTGATGAAAATGCCAAAACCACGATCATCAACGAAATCGAAGAAGACTTCAGGATTGCTTATCAGGGAATTGTAAAATTGCCTATCGAAGCACAATTTGGGGTTTATACCGCTTACATCTATTACAAAAAGTTACTAAAAAAACTAAAAAATACACCGTATTACGAAATTGGAAGCTCAAGAATCAGAGTTTCAAATTATACAAAGGCTGGACTTTTAGCGCAATCTTTTGTAACTTACAAGTTGAAACTGGTTTAGATTTCAACGCCTTTTATGTCATTGCGAGGAACGAAGCAACCTCACTATCATAAACGTAAAGTTTGATTTAGCAAATGCGATTGCTTCGTTCCTCGCAATGACAAGATTGGCGAAAATTAATTATTATAATAATTCAAAACATAAAAAATGATTTCTTTCTTCATCTTTTTAGGCGTTTTTCTCTTCATGGAATGTGTAACCTGGCTCACGCACAAATACATTATGCACGGGCTTATGTGGTATTTTCACGAAGATCATCATCAACCCAAATACCCGGATACTTTTGAGCGCAACGATATTTTCTTTGTCATTTTCGCCATTCCCAGTATTGTTCTTTTTTATTTTGGCGTTCAGGGCGGATTCAATTATTTGTTTTTCATCGCTTGCGGAGTTACGACTTATGGCGCTTGCTATTTTTTAATTCACGATGTTTTAATTCATCAGCGTTTTAAATGGTTTAAAAACACCAAAAACAAATACCTGATTGGTTTACGAAAAGCTCATAAAATACACCACAAGCATTTAGGAAAAGAGCACGGAGAATGTTTCGGAATGTTATTCGTTCCTTTCAAATATTATAAAATGTAGCATAATTTGGGCGTTACCCGCAGAAAAAGCGGGTCGGGTCTTCCGTTCCCGCTTTTTTGTATCAGGCAAAAAAAGCCTGACACAAAAAGAGCTCCACTACAACCCCTAACGCAAACGCATCTCAAGAACCATTCGTAATAATCGATTTTATGAAAGTATATAAGCTAGAAACCGTACAACACTTAAACGCCAGTATCGAAAAATGTTGGGACTTTTTCTCGAGTCCACAAAACCTTCAAACGATAACACCTGACGATATGAGTTTCGTAATTGAAGATTTCGACGGCAAACGCATGTATCCCGGGCAAGTGATTACCTATACTTTAAAACCTCTGTTAGGAATCAAAATAAATTGGATGACCATCATAACCATTTCATCAGAAAATCAATATTTTGTAGACGAACAGCGTTTTGGTCCGTACGCATTATGGCATCACAAACACTTTTTTGAACCTACAGAAACCGGTACAAAAATGACCGATGTGGTACATTATGCCCTACCATTTGGTTTCTTAGGACAAATTGCCAATACAATAATGGTCAGGAACAAACTGAAATCCATTTTTGAATATCGCCACAAAAAAATCGAAGAACTATTCAATTCAAAATAATTTTACGCCCAGATTAATTTTAACGCAGATTAATTAAATTAAAATAAAAAATAAATCTGCCTAAATCTGCAGAATCTGCGTGAAACCAAAATCCTTTATAATCTGTGGCAAAAGAAATATAATAATGACTAAACAAAAAGTTACTTTTTTCTGGTTTCGACGTGATTTACGTCTCGATGACAATATCGGATTATTCAATGCCCTGCAATCTGATTTTCCCGTAATTCCGTTATTTATTTTTGATGAAGATATTTTAGAAAATCTTCCTAAAGATGATGCGCGCGTTAGTTTTATCTACGATTCACTCGAAGCAATAAACAAACAACTTCAGGCAATTGATTCTTCCATCTTAATCAAAAAAGGAAAAACTTTCAACGTTTGGAAATCGCTTGTAGAAGAGTTTGATATTCAGCAAATCTTCTTTAATAAAGATTATGAACCTTACGCTATAAAACGTGATCTGACTATTTCGGCTTTATTAAAAGAAAATAATATAGAAGCTTTTTCATTCAAAGATCATGTGATTTTCGAAGAAAAAGAAATCACCAAAGCTGATGGACTTCCGTACACAATTTATACACCTTATAAAAACAAATGGCTGGAGAAATATCATCTTTCAGGACAAGCTTTTGAATATGACACAAAACCATTGTTTTCTAACTTTGCTAAAAACAATTTCAAGTTTCCTGAATTATCCAAAATTGGTTTTGAAAGAAGCACGATAAAAGTATTGCCTCATAACTTAACTCAAATAGGTAATTATAAAGAAATAAGAGATTTTCCGGCTTTGGATGGTACATCTTATCTTTCTCCACATTTACGTTTCGGGACGGTTAGTATTCGCAAATTAGTGAATTGGGCGAACAAGAAAAACCAGACTTTTTTAAGCGAATTAATCTGGAGAGAATTCTTTATTCAGATTCTGTTTAACTTCCCGAATTGCGTGAATCACAATTTCAAGTCGGCTTATGATGGCATTCAATGGCGCAATAACAAAGACGATTTTAAACGTTGGTGTTCCGGAACTACCGGTTACCCAATGGTCGATGCGGGAATGCGTCAGCTAAACGAAACCGGTTATATGCACAATCGTGTTCGTATGGTTGTCGCCAGTTTCTTATGCAAACATTTATTGATCAACTGGCAATGGGGCGAAGCTTATTTTGCCGAGAAATTACTGGATTTCGAATTGGCATCAAACGTAGGCAACTGGCAATGGGCAGCAGGAACAGGTTGTGATGCTGCACCCTACTTCAGGGTTTTTAATCCGGAAATTCAACTAAAGAAATTCGACGAAAAAGGAATCTACATTCGTAAATGGATTCCTGAATTTGATTTAGGATATAATGAACCAATGGTAGATCACGCTTTTGCAAGGGATCGTGCAATTGCGACTTATAAGGCTGGGATAATTAAATAAATTCCAAATTTTTTATCCCGAAGCTTCGTGACCAAATCCCAATACTTTTCGAAACTTTTACCCAATTTTGTCATCCTTGAAGAAGGAAGGATCTCCGCAAGAAACTCCGTTCCTAAAAGTAAACCCGACAGGTTTTAAAAACCTGTCGGGTTTGTTATTATAATAAAAACGAATTTCTAATCTTTGACGAGTTACGAGTGTGATCCTTCCTTCGTCAGGATGACAAAATTGTAATATTAATGGATAAAAGTTCTAATAAAAACTGCATCCCTAGCCCTGATAGAAGCGATATCCTTTTGTGGCGGGGTTCGCCACAAAAGATATAGCGGATAGCAGGAAACAGCTCCTAAAACTACTTAATGAGTTTATTAAGCATTCCGTTGAAAATAAAACCATGAAACGGTAAAACAGAATACCAATAGAGTTTTCCTAAAATACCTTTGGGTTTGAAGGTTGCTGCCTGATATAAGGTATTGTGAATGATTTTGAATTCGAGCCAGGCTTCTCCGGGCAATTTCATTTCGGCGTATAAGATCAGTTTTCCTTCTTGTTTATTGGCGTATAAAACGCGCCAAAAATCTAAAGCATCGCCGGAATGAATGTCGTGTTTATTGGTTCGGCCACGGCGCAAACCTACACCTCCAAAAAGCTTATCGATAAAGCCTCGTAAACTCCAGAGCCAATCGCCGTAATACCAACCTGTCTCGCCTCCTATTGACCAGATTCTATCTATGGTATAATCGCGATTTTCGATTTCTTTTTTTCTCCGGTCGATGTAGCAATCTTTTTTAGGAACTTTTAGATGTGCCGAGATATTGCGGTTAAAACGTCCGCTTACAAGAGAATCTTTCCAGCTTGAAGCCACTTTATCTTCTTCGACTTTGATTAAAGCTCTCGAAAGCGCTTGTTTATACGTCATGGGCTTCACTTGCAAAAGCTCATTAATGCGATGATCGTTGCAAATAACCTCGACTTTCATACTGCTTACCAAAGCCGATGCCAGTTTATATGAGGTTGAGGTAACAAAATACAGCCAGTATGATGACAATTTAGGTGTCATTACGGGAATAGTAAAAATGTACCGTTTGAGATTTTTTGCTTCGGCGAAAGCCAATAGCATTTCTTTGTAGGTGAGTATATCCGGACCTCCAATATCAAAACTCTGATTATAAGTGACTGGATTTAAAAGTGATTTGGAGAGAAACTCCAAAACATCGTTTATCGCAATGGGCTGGCATTTTGTATTGAGCCATTTGGGCGTAATCATTACCGGAAGTTTGTTGACCAAATCGCGGATGATTTCGAAAGAAGCACTGCCCGATCCTACAATAATTCCGGCTCTTAAAGTGGTTAAGGGTACTATTGATTTCGCTAAAATACTTTCGACATTTTTGCGGGACGACAAATGTTTAGAAAGTGACTTATCATTTACAATTCCGCTTAAGTACAGGATTTGTTGTGACTGAGTCTGATTTATTCTTTCGGTAAAATTAGTTGCCGAAATACTTTCTAACTCATCATAATTGGTATCAGAACCTGACATGGAATGAATGAGGTAAAAAGCGGCATCAATATCGGCAGGAATTGCTGTCAGCGTTTCTTTTTCTAGAAAATCGACTTCAATGACTTGTACTTTTTGCAGAAAATCTGCGGGTATGTAAAACCTGTTTTTATCTCTTACACAGCAAATTACCTGATGTCCCTGCGCCACTAAAATAGGCAAAAGACGTTTACCAATGTAACCTGTTGCACCTGTCAGGAGAATTTTCATAGTGTCTAGATTTTAAAAGTCACTAATCCATAATCCATTTCGAAAATTTGACCTGAAATAGAATTCGCTTTTTCAGAAATCAGGAAATCAACCATTTGGGCAACTTCCTGAGGTTTTAAATAACTTTTCATAGGATGGCGATCGATCATGTTTTCTTTCATGCGATCGTTTCGCAAGATCGAAGCCGCAAGTGAAGTATCTGTAATAGTAGGCGCAATGGCATTGACACGAACTACAGAAGCCAATTCGGCCCCAAGTGATTTTGTCAAGCCTTCGACACCTGCTTTTGCAGTTGCAATACTGGCATGAAAAGGCATTCCTAATTTTACGGCAACGGTACTGAATAAAACGATCGAAGGTTCATCACCTTTTTTTAAAACAGGCAAATATTTCTGAATAACTTTTACAGCGCCAATGACATTGATTTCGAAATCTTTTCTAAAATCATCAATACTTAAATTCGAGATAGGTTTTAGCGTAATAGAACCGGGACAATAAACTAAAGAATCTATTTCGTCTAGATCAGGAAGTTCCTCCTGCAATACATCTAAACCAAAATGAGTAAGATTAGGATGCGTAAGTTCCGGTGCGCTCCTGCTGATATTATACACCCGATTGGTTTCGAGCTGTTGCAATAAAACAGCACTTCCGATTCCTTTGCTTCCTCCGATAATTAGAATATTTCTCATTTATTTAAGTTTAATTTTATTATCGGAGTACTATTTTTAACTCCTAATATTTTATATAATTCGAAACCACAATCTTCGCTTTCAAATCAAACATTAAATTATATAGACCAAAGAAAGTACGGTTCATATAAATAAAATGTTTAGAGCCACGATTTCCGTTCATTTTTTTGAGATTGGTATCGTTAGAGAAACGTTCGCCTAATTTCGCAATGCTGTCAAAGAAAGTTTCATCGGCGAAATCGAAAGTTTCATTTTGGAATGGTTTTGTGAAAAGAGATAACAAATCATGAAACATCTCGGTGAAATACTCAATTTCTGCCGGAGTATCATCTGGTCGAAGAATTTCTAATTCGAACAATTTTTGATTGAAAAGCGCTTTATCTGTAATTACATTTTTATTGATTAACTCAAAATATGGCACATAAAATTCTTCGGGAATTATTTTCATACATCCAAAATCAAGTGCAATCAAACGGTTTTGATCATCGACCAAAAAGTTTCCGGGGTGCGGATCGGCGTGTACTTTTCGTAGTACATGAATTTGGTACATATAAAAATCCCAAAGTGCCTGACCTAGTTTATCGCCAGCTTCTTTGTCTGTATTGATGGCGGTAAACTCAGAAAGATGAATTCCTGTCATCCAATCCATCGTGATGATTTTTTCTGATGAAAACTCAGGATAATATCTTGGAAAAAGTAAATTCTCGATTTTATTGCACGCTTCTACTACTTCTTCGCTTTGTTTTAGTTCGAGTAAATAATTGGTTTCTTCGATGAGTTTATCTTCGACTTCTTTAAAATATTTATCAGAATCTTTTCCCTGAAGGTTAAACATTCTAATTGCGATGGGTTTTACCAAAGCCAAATCAGACGAAATACTATTGGCAACACCGGG
This sequence comes from Flavobacterium piscisymbiosum, assembly GCF_020905295.1. NCBI lineage: Bacteria > Pseudomonadati > Bacteroidota > Flavobacteriia > Flavobacteriales > Flavobacteriaceae > Flavobacterium > Flavobacterium piscisymbiosum. Next base: position 95,710 of record NZ_JAJJMM010000001.1, read on the forward strand.
ATACTGAATTTTAACAGCTAACTTTTTACCTTCTTTTACCGCCAAATGTACCTGACCTATACTTGCTGCATTGACAGAATTGGCATTGAATTCGTCGAAGATTTCGTAAGGTGTTTTTCCGAAATTGGTTTTAAACGTTTTTAAAACCAATGGCGCCGAAAGCGGCGGAACGGAAAACTGTGACAAAGAAAATTTCTCGACATAGGCCTGAGGCAAAAAGTTCTTGTCCATGCTTAGCATTTGGGCCACTTTTAGCGCGCTTCCTTTCAGGCTTTTTAGTCCGTCGTAAATGTCTTCGGCGTTATTTTCGTTGAGTTTATCGCGGGTCAAATCAGGATTCACCATTTTTTCGGCATAATGCTTTACATAGTTTACGCCTATTTTTGCACCGGTTTGCACCAATTTACTGGCTCTTTCTATTTTTGATGTTGGTATATAATCGATTGTTTTCATTGTTTGCTGTAGATTTTTTCTTTAAAAAGAAATTTACCTAAATCTATCAAGTGATTTAGAGGCGCAACATTCATTAATTCAAATGAAGCATTTACTGATTTTTCGATAAAAATATCTGTTTTTTCAAAAGCTGCCGAATCATCGTCAACCCAAAATTTTATGGTAAGCATTAATTGCAACCAGGCCGATTCCTGAATTCCTTTTTCCTGAAACTTTCGCAGCTTTTCCTGCTCTAATCTGTAATCGTTGGTTAGGATTCCTGAAACATATTCTTTAAAACTATTGCGAAGCGTAGTAAGTTGTACGAGGTTTTTTAACGGATTTCGGTCGAATTTTAAGGATTGTAAAACATAACTTCTGTTGGCTGTCAGGATTTCGAAAAAGGTGAAATAAAAACTCAACATTTTGTTTTTCATATCATATTCCAGATAATCAGTGTTTTTATGCAGCAAATCGACTGTGTTGGCAAAAAATAATCTGAAAATTTCTTTTTCTAAACCTTCTAGTGTTCCAAAAAACGCATAAAATTCGGCTTCAGTAAAATTATTTTCTTTTGCGAAATGATAAACCGATTTTGGCTTTTGTCCTTTTTCCAGAACTTCTTCCATATATATTGAAACGATGTCTTCTTTACTGATTGTCTTCTTTTTAGCTTCCATCTTATTAAATTTTTAATTTGCCTTAAAGGTAATCAATGTTTAAGTATCTTTACTTATCGTTAAACAGAATACGCTGTTAAATAAATTATAAACTATTATGGCAAAAAATATTTTACTTACCGGAGGAACTGGATTTATAGGCAAACACTTAACCGATTTACTTATTGATAATGGTTTCGAAGTCTCTATTTTAAGCCGTTCTGATAGAAAAAATACTTCATCGATCACCTATTATAAATGGGATTTGACCCGCAATTATATTGATGAAGAAGCAATAGTAAAAGCAGATTACATTATTCATTTGTCAGGAGAAGGAATTGTTGAAAAACGATGGACTAAAAAACGTAAAAAAGACATACTCGAAAGCCGCACACAGCCTATCGATCTTATTTTTTCTGTTTTAGAAAAAAAGAATAAAAAGCTGGATGCATTTGTCTCAGCATCGGCAATTGGAATATATGGCGCTTATACTAACGATAATATATGTACCGAAGATACTCCGCCGGCAAATGACTTTTTAGGCATTACTTGCCAGGAATGGGAAAAAGCGGTCGATAAAATAAATTCGTTAGGAATTCGAACCGTAAAAGTAAGAACCGGAATTGTATTGGGCAAAGGCGAAGGTTTCCTAAAAAAAATAGCTCCGAGTTTTAAAGCTGGTTTTGGTGCCATTTTAGGTACAGGAAAACAATATGTTCCGTGGATTCATATCGAGGATTTATGCAATATTTATTTGAAAGCAATTGCAGACGAGCAAATGCATGGTGCTTATAATTCCTGCGTTACAGACAATACCACAAACGAGAGTTTATCTAAAACACTGGCCAATTTATTTGGATACAAAATCTGGCTCCCAAAAGCACCTGCTTTTGTCCTGAAAATAGTTTTAGGCGAAATGAGTGTGGCTGTTTTAGAAGGCCAAAGAGTTTCATCTGAAAAAATACAAAAAATGGGATTTGATTTTCAATTTACTGATTTAGAAACTGCACTTGCAAGCTGTCTCAATTAAATTTTATTTTAAAGTAAGATACATCGAATCATTGGTTTTAACCACTCCAATTAATTCGGTATTGGCCGTTTTCGAAATTTTAGCAGCAATTTCATTCGGAATCTGGATATTAAAATCAGAAACTGAAATTGGGAAATCAGAAATAATCTGAATTCCGTCGCCTACTTTTTTAATTAAAGCGCTTACCATAATATCTTTCGATTTTCCGCGCAAAACCAATTTTCCTTTTATTTGATATTCTTTCTCCGTTTCATTGATATCTTTTAAATCAAATTTTTCGATTTTTCCTTTAAAAACAGCTTTAGGGTAACGACGGCTTTGCATATAATTTTCGTTAAAATGCTCCTGCATCATATCTAACTTAAAACGAAAATCTCTAACAATCACAGTACAAATAAATGTACTTGTTTTAGGCTCCAGAACAATGGCAACCTGTCTGTTTACAGCTTTTACTTCTTCGAAGAAAGGTACAGAAGCTTCAAAATTTATAGTTCCCGTGTTGGTGAAAAATTTATCCTGTGCGATAACAGAATAGGCTGTAAATAGCAAAATAAAAAAAGTAGTTTTTTTCATAATCGTCAATAATTAAACAATTATGTCATTCGATTTTTTTTATTTTAAGAAGAGAAAAAAACTGGACTTAATATAAGTTTTTAAAAATTGAATGGCAGTACTCCGTGAAAACGTGATAACCAAATGTTTATACTTAAAGTTACGAAATTTTCACGGACACGGTTGCCGATTTTTGCCAAATATTTGTGAAATATTTTTTGTTTGTAAAATGTGAAATGGAGTTGGTGAAAAAATGATTTTTGTTTGGCGAACATTGTCCCTACGTGCAATGTCATTAAGTTAATCTTTTTTAACGCAATCTTGTCAGGCTGAGTGTCCCGAGGCTTCGGGAGAAGCCCATAAGTAACTCGATAAAGAAAATTTTACCGCAAAGTTCACAAAGAATTACGCAAAGTTTTGTGAATTACGCTTTGCTCTAAGATCACAAAGGGATTGTGTTTAACGCATAACTTAATGACATTGCCCTACGCGACATACTCTGTGTTCTACAATTTTATTCTACCAATATATAATCTCTAGAAGATATTCTGTTAGGAATTAAATATTGGTAGAGAAAAAAAATAATTTCGTTTTCAATAATAACAAAATTTCTACCCCTGCACTTCTGTACAAATCTCAATTAAAAAACCATCGACATCTCTTACATACGCTACAATTTGGCCCCACGGTTTTTGCGTTGGTTCTTTTACTAAAATGGCGCCAAAAGAAGTTGCTTTTTGTACCAATTCGCCAACATTATCTGTGATAAAACCCAACTCAATTGCAAAAGGTTTATCTTCAAGATTACTTTCGATAAAACCATCTTTTAAATTTTGAGCGGCTAATTTTTTTGATGCAAATGAAATCGTTGTTTCACCAGTAATTAATTCTCCGTAATCATTTTCTGGTGTTACAAATTTTCTTGAAAAACCAAATGCGTTTTCATAAAACTCAATTGACTTTTGTACATCTTCTACATATAATATTGTGTATCCAAACTTTACCATATTCTTTATTTTTAAATGGAGAGAATTATTCTAGCTAATTTCTAATAATACATTGTATTTTGCTAAACCTGCGAGATCTTCGATAGAACTTACATTGGTTACTTTTTCATGTTCTTCTACTTCTTTTCGAAGTTCAATATGTTTAATTGCCTTTCTAAAACGACGCACTTCGTCAAGATTCGACAAGATTAATCCTGGTACCGGAACACTTTTACCATCTTTATCTTTAGCAACCATTGTAAAATAAGAGGAGTTACAATGTTTAATTGCGCCTGTCTGAATATTTTCGGCTTCAACACGAATACCTACAACCATTGAACTTCGACCTACATAATTTACAGAAGCTTTCATTGTTACTAATTCGCCAACCTCAATTGGTTTTAAAAAATTCACTGTATCCACAGAAGCCGTTACGCAATAATTTCCTGAAAATTTTGAGGCAGAAGCAAAAGCAATCTGATCGAGCAATTGCAGAATATAACCTCCATGGATTTTACCGCTAAAGTTCGTGTGCGATGGCAGCATTAATTCTGAAATACTAATTTTTGATGAGGATACCGGCTTAAAGTCTGTTATCATATTTATTTATATTTAAATGGGGAGTTTTCTTTTTGAATAGCGGTGATAAAAAAATGGGAATCTCCCCACCAGCTAAACGTTCTATAGCGTTCTACGTAAGTCAATTTTACATATTGTCCTTGTAGATTATTCAATTGATCTATTACTTCTTTATCACTGTCTAAAACCGAAAAACTAAAAATTTGCGATCCTGAAACGCCCTGACTTAATTCGCCTTCCCAGGTTTTCATTACTACTCCTTTATGGCTCATCCTGATCAACTCGCCTGAACGGTATCCTTCGCTGTAAGGAACATAATAAATAAAGGCAAAATAAGCTGTAAAAGCCAATACACAAATTGCTGCGATAATGATTAGAATTCTTTTCATAAAATCTTAGTTTAAAGATTGATTTTCGTCTGTGTTTGCAGCTCTGGCAACTATATTTTCCGGAAGCGATTTCTTGGCCTTCGCTCCCATTTTTTTAAGTCTTTCTACACTCGAAATTAAGTTTCCTTTACCGTCGACAAGTTTATTCATCGCATTTTCGTATTCGGTTTTAGTATCTTTAATTTTGTTTCCAATTCTCACTAAATCACCAACAAAACCTTCGAATTTATCATATAATGCTCCGGCTTGTCTGGCAATTTCAAAAGCATTTTCCTGTTGCTTCTGGTTCGCCCACATACTGTCTATGGTTCTTAAAGTAGCCAGTAAAGTACTTGGGGTTACAATTACAATATTACGATCGAATGCTTTGTTATAAAGTGCCGAATCTTCGTTTAATGCAATGGCAAAAGCTGGTTCTATTGGGATAAAAAGCAAAACAAAATCCGGACTTTCTATTTGGTACAAATCATGGTAATTTTTATTGCCGAGTTGTTCTACGTGTCTTCTTATAGAATTTACGTGTTCTTTTAGAAAATCAATCTTCAGTATTTCAGACTCTTCGTTGATCCATCTTTCATAGGCTACCAAAGAAACTTTAGAATCTACAATCATTTTTTTACCATCTGGCAGATTGATCACAACATCAGGAAAAACACGATTTCCTTCGTTATTGGTAAAACTCTGCTGTACTTCGTATTCACGTCCTTTTTCTAAACCTGATTTTTCTAAAACACGTTCCAGAACCAGTTCGCCCCAATTTCCCTGCATTTTACTATCTCCTTTAAGAGCTTTAGTCAGGTTTAAGGTTTCTTTGCTCATTTGAGCGTTCATCTCACTTAAACCGACAATCTGCTGACGAAGTGCTGCATGATAATCGATACTTTCTTTGTGGGTCTGTTCTACTTTTTGCTCGAAACCCTGAATTTTATCCTGCAAAGGCAACAGGATATTTTTCATGTTTTCGCTATTTTGTTCGGTAAATTTTGCCGATTTTTCTTCGAGGATTTTATTAGCCAGATTTTCAAATTCTTTGGTAAATTTTTCCTGTAACTCCGTTATCTCGTTTTTTTGTTCTTTATGGCGTTCCCACAAATTTTCGAAATCTACTTCTTTCTTAGAAAGCTGAATCGCTAAACTGTCTTTTTCTGTTCGAATGTTTTCCTTTTCGGCAGCAACTAAGTGAATCTGTTTTTCGAAATTATTTCTTTCTCTTTCAAATTGTTCTTTTTGCAATTGCAATTGATTTATAGCAGCACTTAATCGCTCTTCGAGACTGATTTTCTCTGATTGAAATCGAGCCGAAAACAACAACTTACCCATAAATATGCCTAAAAACAAAGCGACAACAAAAGCGACCAAATAGGGAAGAAAATCGACCATAACTAAATTTATTTTATAAAAAAGTAAAAGTAATCAATAATACGAAGTGCTTAATTTTTAAAATCGAAATTTCACATTTTAATGCCCAGTCTGAATTTAAAAAACATTTAGAAAATTATTCACATTAAAAAAAACTAAAAAAAACTTTTATTCAACGCAACCATTTCAAAACAAGCACATCTACAGTATATATAACCTATTAAAAATTTATCATGAAAAAATTAATGTTAAGCTTGTTTATAGCTTTTGGATTCAGTGCTTGCTCTCTTAATAATGACGATATAAAAGCAGATTGCGGGCCAACAGAAGAATCAGCATTTATAGGAACTCCTCTTTTATGTGCGTACAATGTAAAAACTTACCCAACTGTTCCCACATATATATTAGTAAATACAGATGAGAAATTACAAAGTTTCTTTACTAAGCGTGATAACGCAAGCACTTGTCCAAATGCAGGTGATCTAACTGTAGATTTTACTAAAAACTATTTGGTTGGTCTTTTCTCTGGTCTTAAAACTACAACTGGTTATGGTATAAAAATAACGAGTATGGTAGAAAACAAATGCGAAATTCTGATTACTTATTATGAAAAAGCACCTCAACCTGGAGAGCCTATTTCTTCGACAGTAAACTATCCTAGCGATTTTATCTTAATTCCAAAAACTTCAAAACCAATTCTTTTTAGTAAAACGAATGAGAACCCTGATAACATTGTAATAGGAAGTTATTTTAATCAATGTACAGGTGGAACTGATTGCAGAAAATTTTATCAATTGAATGATTATAATATCCTGAAATTCCAAAATGTTGCTGCTAATGGTTTTGATTTCAATCAATACAAATACACAACAACAAACAAAAAAGGTGATTATACATTGTTCTTAAAAAGTGTACCTGCAGAAATTTTAAGTTTAAAAGGACAAACGAAAACTTATGGTGCGCCAGATGCAGCTGATCAGGGTGGCACTTATTTCGAGCTTCGTCAGGCAGGAATTGTAACTAAGATTTTTATTGACAATACTGACACTGCAGATCAGAGTGCAGAAATAAAAACTTTCAAAAAAGCGATACAGGATAAAATTGCGGCTCAAAAATAATCGATCATGAAAAAGCAATTCTTATTACTTATTATAGTGTGTTGCCTTTTTTCAACGGCTTACTCGCTGGAATCAACAACCCTGAACTCCGGATCTATCGTGAATACCTGGATCTGGCAAAAATCGATTGGCGGAAGCAGCAACCCATACACGGCGACTCCTAAAACCATCGGATTTACAAAGAAGGTTGTTTTTACTCCTGACGGAAGAGTGATCACTTACAAAAACAATGTAGAAATTAGAAATAGTGCTTATCAAATAGAAAAAGGCAGCAGCTTTTTCGACCAGTCAGAAAATGACTTAATTACTTTTGAAGGGAAGACTTATATCATAGAAAGTCTTGACAATCAAAATTTAACGATTGTTAGCAATAACCAGGATGCAGCCCGTACTATTTTTAAAAGGTAGTTTTATAAGCTTATAAAAACTATTTTTGCAAAACCAAACAATACCACTTTTTTGAAAGACGATTTAGAAAAATACATTCTACTGTGCATAAAAAATGACAGAGAGGGACAACTGAAAATTTATCAGTTGTTCTCTCCTGTTTTATATGGTATTTGCCTAAAGTATATGAAAAACGAAGATGATGCAAAAGATGTTTTTCAGGAAGCTTTTGTTATCGTATTTCAAAAAATAAGTCAATATAAATTTGAAGGGAGTTTTGAAGGCTGGCTAAAACGCATCTTCATTAACAAACTAATCGAAACCTTAAATAAAAAGAAAAAAGAAAGTTTCTTTTTGGATGTTTTTGATCCTGATACGGATTTTGTGGAGGAAGAAGAATTAGACATTGCTCCTATTGAACAAGAAAAACTATTAGAATATATCCGGGATTTACCTGATCAATACCGAACGGTTTTTAACTTATATGTTTTTGAAAAAATGAAACATCGGGAAATTGCAGAATTATTAAAAATTTCGGAAGGAACGTCAAAATCAAATTTAAACAGGGCCAAGCACATTTTGCAAAAAAGAATACTGAGCATAAAAAATTTTAAAATAGCATGAAAAAGCAAAATATAGAAGATATTTTTTCATCAATGGAAGACTTTTCGAGTGTTCCGCCTCCTGAATTATGGGGCGAAATTGAGAAGAAATTAGACAAACCAAAAAAGAAGAAAAGGGTTATTCTTTGGTGGTCGGCTGCGGCATGCTTATTATTAGGCTTGCTACTCCCTTCTGTTTTACATTTTAATTCGACTTCAGGAATTAAAACGATACAAATCGATTCTCAGCAAAATAATAGCGTTGTTCTTGATGAGAAAAAAAATGACACAAACACAAACAGAACAATCTCTACTGAGGAAAACAAATCAGGAAAAGCTGTTACCGAAAAAGAATCTGATATTATTAATGACGTTTCATCTATAAAAAACAAGGCGAATCAACCTGAAAATTCTCAAAAAAATAAAAATCAAAAAACAGCGGTTGCTCATACAGAATCTAAAAAGAGTAATAGTGGCGATTTAAATTCAAATACTGAAAAACCAAATAATAATAATAATAATAATAATAATACGGCTGTAGCCGAAAAAACTTTTGTTACGGATCACAAAAACGGATTTAATTCAGATTCGCAGCACCAAGTGGCGAATGCCGATAAAAATGTTTCAAATCAGGCAATACAAGAAAAAACTACTGTTTCAGGAAAAATAGGGTTATTTAATCCAAATTCGAAAATTCAGCCTTTAACAGATAAGAAATTTTCGAACAAAACTTTGGCTGAAAAAGCTTTGGCTACAAGTAAAACAAATGGATTTAATTCAGCTTCTAAAAATCAGATCGCCAATGCAGATAAAAAGGCCAGCAATAAGATTTTAGCCGAAAAAACATTTTCTGCAGGTAAGGTCAATCCGTTTAATCCAAGTTCAAAAAATCAATTATCGAAATCTATTTTTGAAGATAAATACACTTCAAATAATAATGTTGCTCTTAATTCTTCCTTTTTAAATGAAAACAAAAAAGATTTAAATGGAATTAAATCAAATGAACAAACCGGAAATTTAATCTCTGAAAAGCAACTGGCAGGCAATCAAAAGAGCAATTCAAAATTTAATGATGTTTTGAGCAGGAAAGATTCTGTTCAGTTAGCAGAACTTCAGAATTTAGAAAAAGGCATTATAACTCCGGAAGAGAAAAAAGAAAAGGAAAGCAAAAAGCTGAACGATGCCGAAAAATGGGCTGTTGAAGTTTTTGCAGGAGTTGCCAGTTCTGAAAATTACAAGAACGAAAAAACGCTTGGTAATACAAATGATTCCAGACAAAGTAATAGTTACGGTGTAAAAACCAAATACAAAATCAACAAGAAATGGGCGGTTGCTTCTGGATTAAAAATTAACGAATTAGGACAAAGTGTTGCCAATGTTTCGTATTTAAGTGCAAAAAACAATGCTTTTTTTAGCTCTAGTGACTATTTTAATCAAAGTGCTTCAGCAGCTTTATCGGCGCCTATTACAGCCAATGATAATTATGTATTTGTTCCCAACACCACTAGTGACGCATTCAAGCAAAATAACATCGAAAATAATAATCTTAAAAATGGTAATCTGGATCAAAATTTACGATATCTAGAAATGCCTTTAGAAGTTTCGTATGTTGTTTTTAGTCTGAACAGAGCAAGTATCAATTTAAATACAGGTGGTTTTGTGGGGAAACTGATTTCTAATAATGTGGCATTAGATGGTAATTCAATTGGTCAGAACGTAAATGCAAATGACTATGTTTATGGTTCTACATTAAGTAGTACACTACAATATCGTGTTTATAAGAAAACAAACATTTTTGTTGAACCTGCAATGAATTATTATATAAATCCGTTAAGTAATCAGTCTTTTAATCAATTTCAATGGGGATTAAATTTTGGGTTGAATGTTTCTTTTTAAAGTTCTTTTTGTGGTAATTTTACCCGAATAACCCAATAAAAAATTTCGACTAAAATGACAATCAAAAACAATTGGAAGGATCTAAAATCTATACCTAAAGATCTTATTATTGCCAAAGAACTGGTTTATGATTGTTGCGATTTTGAAATTACATTACCTCAACCTGAAAATGAGAGCGCTGATTATGACGCCTATCGTTTTTATTTAAACCAAAAGAACATTTGTTATCGAACGGCAAAAATTACCCCAACAAAAACAGGGCAATTTGTAACGTTGTGGAAACGGAATAATAGCGGAATTATCGAACCTTTTGATGCTTCAGACCCAATAGATTTTGTGATTGTAAGCGTTCGAAAGGATGATTTATATGGACAATTTATTTTTCCGAAAAGTATTTTATTGGTAAAAGGAATCTTTTCGACAGCAACTAAAGAAGGCAAAAGAGCTACAAGGGTTTATCCGCCTTGGGATGAAACCACAAGCAAACAGGCACAAAAAACGCAACAATGGCAGTTGGATTTTTTTTATACAATTTCTCCTGACATCGACTTGAATAAATTCAGAGGATTATTCTAAAAACAAAAAGGCATTCACTGTTGTTGTGAATGCCTTTTTTATAATTTAAATTACTCTTATTTTTTTATAACCTTACCTTTGTAAACAACTTTATTGTTCTCTGTTAAGGTATAAAAATAAATTCCGGATTGTAAATAACTTACCGGAATAGCGGTTGTACTCAAATCTTGTGTTGCATTTATTTCTACAGAATTTCCGATTAAATGACCTGAAATATCATAAAATTTTAATTTTAGTTTTCTGTTATCATTGGTTTTCACTTCAACATTTACAACATCTGTCGCAGGATTTGGGTATGCTTTTACCAGATATCCGTTTTTCAGTTCATAATCAATTGTAGACAAGTTTCCTGTTAATTGAAAACGTGCTATTACTGGTCCATGATCTGATGTTGTTGTGGTATAATTTGCAATATCCGTACGTGGATCATAAACTGCAATTGAATTTTGAATATACTGATCATTCAATTCATTAGAAATCGTGATATGGTCTAAAAACCCTCCCGAACTCAGGAAACTATAAGCACCTGCCTTACTAATTTCTAAAGTAAGTGCGGTATAATTTGCGGTATCATCTACAAACATCTTATACGACGAAGGATTTGGAGTAATAACTGATGCTTTGACATCATCATTATAATCTCCTAAAATAATTAAATTAGAATTTGCATAATATTGATCTAAACTATCTTTTAAGACCTGAGAATCATATTTACGCTGGTTGTATTTACTAATATCAGTTCCGCTGTTGGCACGTGCATGAAGATCGACTAAATTAAGCAGTTTTTTTGTTCCGCCAATATTTGTTTCTATTTGTACCATATAAGGTAAACGTCCGGATGAAAAGAAACTTGAACCATTACCTCCCGGATAATTTGCTAAACTTTTTGTACCTGCACGAACTTCATCATACAAATCTTTGAACATTACTTTTGTAGCTTTGATAGTAGCAGTTTGTGTATTATAAAGAACTACTAATTTTTGCGGAGGAAAACTAGGATCTGCAGTTGAATCCCATGAATAGGACCAGGATGTCGAAATTGTTTTATCGAAGGTCTTACCATTTATATTTATTTTTTGAATTAAAGCATCAATTTGAGCATCACTGGAAACTTCCTGAACCACATATACATCAGCATTTAATTTATTCATGACTTTCGCCACGTTTTCAAGTTGTATCGTTTTGTCTGCGGGCCCATAAGCCGCCGTTGGGGCTCCGAAAAATTCTAAATTATAAGTAACCACATCAAAAGTATCTTCTTGTGGTAATGAAGATCCTGTCAAAAACCCAATTTTCTTGTTTAAAGAAGTTCCTGCTACCGTTAATGCTCCCGAAATTGCAAATGTTTTTACAGAAGGTACAAATCTTGCATAAATTGTTTTGGTTGCTAACGCATCTGCCGAAGTAACAAAAACGCTAGATTGAAACGAAACATTATCCAGCGACAATTGATAATCTGCCGGCGCTGTTACTGTGATATCGCCATAATTTTCAGCCTTAAGTGTAAATGACTGACTCGCAGAAGTATTTCCCTGATTTACTATTCCAAAATTTAAATTAGGATTCGAATCAACATAACCTATTTCATTGGTAATGGCAAAATCATCTATAGACCATTCTGCTGCATTATTTGTTCCTCCGGCTGTTGTTACATAAACCCACGCCAAATAAGTGTTGTTGGTTTTATAAGCATCTAATTTGATGTATTGAGATTGAAAATACGATCCTGTTGTTGTTGGAAATTTACCATCTAATTCTGTCCAGGTAGCTGTTTCAGGATTGCTTTTCCCATCGTAATTAGTAGAAACCATCAATTTTAAATCGCTTCCTGCGTAGAACTTGCGGGAATAAAACGAAAGCAAAGCCATTTTATCAAATTTGGCTGCATTGTCTAAACGTAATCTTGGCGAAATCAACCAGTCTTTGCTGGCTCCTGTATCAGAATATCCGTTCATTAACACTGCACCTGTTCCTGAGTTTACGTTTCTTGCCACTGTTGTTGTACTCCATTTATTTAATGGTCCTGCTACATCATATTGCGTCCAGGTACCATTAGTAAGGACATTTGAACTGTTAAAACCTTCCACATACGGATTAGTTCCTATTCCTGTAAGCGTAACTATTTTTGTTGCACCTCCGGTAATTTCATGTGTAATTTGTCCTGAAAAACTTTCAGCCGCAGTTGGAGTAAATCGAACATAGACAGTTGGCGTGGCATTAGAAGCAAAATCTGTTGCAGCATATAGTATCGATGTGGCAAAATTGTTTCCGTCTTTCGAAACTGTAAAATTTCCTGTAGCACTTACCGTAACGTCTGTTGAAATATTTTCTCCCTGAATCTGGTAACTTAAATTATCCGAATTATAATCTTGTTCTACTAATCCAAGGTCAAGAGAAGCAACTGTTGTTGCCAGAGATGGTACTAATACACTTGCAGTAGTCACATCTGTTTTAGTTAATTTTTCCTGAATATTATTGAAGGGATCTTCAGAAACAGAAAAAACAGAATAGGCAGTATTTAAACTTAATCCTGTAAAGCTTTTTACATATTCCAGAGAAGCATTTGTAATGTCAAGAAATCCAGATTGTAATGCTGCAATTCCGTTTGAATCCTGACCTGCTTTTACTTGTGCAATTGTTGGAGCTGTACTTCCGCCTGGTAGTAAAACATAATAAGTCTTACCTATCTCGTCGATTTTATTTACAAAATCAAATCCTTGTCCCAAAATAGCAGCTGCTTTTGGGTAGCCAGTTTCATTAATAGGGGCAGTATCATCTCTTCCAACTATTATATTATCAATTGCAAAAGAAGGACGTGAACCTCCTCCTGATTCCTGTCTTGAAATCCATCTTATTTGAACTAATGGTTTATTTTCGCACTCAACCGGTAATATAATTTTTTTTGTTTCCAGTTTTTGATCTTTTACACCACTTAACTGATTTTCGGTATTATTTCTATAAGCTGTTGCATCTAGCGTAACAAAAGCAGTATTATCTCCAATTCTATATTGCAAAACCATTTCATTAATCCTGCTATTAGTCGTTTTTGGAGGAATATCATAAGGATTTCTAATCGTTATTGCATCATACTGAACCGGTATGGCAGTTTTACCAATAGTTGAAAAAGCAAAACCAAGTGTAAGATTGAGGCCGCTTGTATTTAGAAAACCAATTTTACCATCATAGTTATAAAAACTACCAGCAGTATTCGCAGCATCTTTACCAGCTATTATGGTTCCGTTAGCTGTTAGAGTAGCATCAGTAACATATGAGGTTTGACCTGAAGTATTACCACCCGCAACCCATCCCTGAAAACCAGGCAAAAAGCTTGTACCATCTATTGGCCAGGTACTAAAATCTTGTTTATAAGGCAATTTTACAATTGGATCAGGCATTATAATCTGCGCAAAAAGATTTCCTGAACAGCAACAACAAAAAATTAAAAGTGCCATGAGGTGGCGTACAGAGTAGATTTTTTTCATACGTTGAATAATAGAGTTTTTAGAAATCAAATTTATATCCTTTAAAGTTAACAGAATATTGTTAAACCTTAAACTTATTGTATCCAAATTTATAAACATATACTAATTAAATTCATCTTTAAATCAAAATAGTTAAACATTTACTACACAAATACTGACATTACAAAATTATATGTTATTGAAAGAATTTACTTTAAACAATTATTTTAACAAGACAAAGCCTTCTTTTTAACTATTGTTCAAATAAAAAAGCTACCTCAAACTGAGATAGCTTTTCGTCATATTATATCGAAAGAAGTATTAAATTGCTGTATATCCACCATCGGCAATGATGTAACTTCCGGTTGTGAAAGAAGATTTTTCTGAACTTAGAAATACCACTAACTCTGCAATTTCTTCTGATGTACCTAAGCGGTTCATTGGGGCTTTTGCTGCTATGGCAGTCATCATGTCTTTATTTAAATTGTCCTTTAGCAGAGCCGTTTCTATATAACCCGGCCCAACAGCATTACAACGAATGTTTTTTTGTGCATATTCAGCCGCAATATTTTTGGTTAACCCCACAACACCATGTTTAGATGCTGTATAAGCAGGACTTAACGGAGCTGCAACCTGACCGTGAATAGACGCAATATTTACAATACTTCCACCACCGTTTTTTTCCATTTGTTCTAACTGGTAACGACAGGCGTAAAAAACTCCGCTTAGATTCAGCGCAATTACTTTATCCCAGGCTTCCGGTTCGTATTCTCCTGTTGGTTTTGCCGGGCCTCCCATTCCTGCATTGTTACACGCAATATCAAGTCGGCCGTATTTAGAAACCGCTACTTCAACCATGTGTTTGTTATCGGCAGCACTTGATGAATCTCCTTTTACAAAAAAAGCTTCTCCACCTTTGTCCTTTATAAATTTTACGGTTTCTTCTCCGTGTTCTACGTTAATATCTGAAAGTACTACTTTTGCTCCTTCTCGAGCGTAAGCTCCTGCCACTGCGCGTCCAATTCCTGAACCACCACCGGACACAAAAGCTACTTTGTTTTCTAAAAGTGCCATTTTTAATTTATTTAAAATTTGTACTACAATTTACGAAGATCTAAAGGGACAACCAATCTCAAAACCAAGTTTAGAATAACATTAACGCCGTTTGCCAATCAAATGTTATTTAAGAAAAAAAGAACCAATTTCAGCAAAATATTTAGTATTTAAAGAGAGAGTTTACTCTTCATCTAATTTCATGTTTCCTCGATCTTCATGACTTTCGGGATTAGAATTAGGATAACGATTTGGTGTTATATCAGAATTTCGGTCTTTATTCTCTACCGTTTTTTTTGCCTCTTCATCTGATGACACTCCTCTATTGGCATTAGCACCTTTAGATTTTCCATCATCCTTTACTTCTTTAATATCTTCGTTTTCATTTCGCGCTCTGTCCACCACTTTTTCATCCCCATCTTTATCGGCAACTACCTCTTTTTTAAGTTTTGGATCATCTGATTTTCCATCATGAGAAATGTTTTTTCCTTTAGTTTCATCTATATCTTTTTGTACTCCATTTATCTTTTTCGTTCCTAAATTATTAGTTTCCATAATTTTGTATTTTAGTGTTAGTCTTATAATATTACGAATTCTTAGCCTGAAAAGTAAGTCCTTTAACATTGCTTTTGGTTTATTTAATGAGATAATTAGAGAATATGTCAATTAGAAAATTAGATAATTTCATCTCTAAGTGAATTATCTCATTGACATATTTTCTAATTGTCAAATTCTCTGATTGGAATTCTTCTAAAACAAAAACTATCTTTGCAGTCTAAAAATACAGCATGCATCAACATTTTATTCTTTTTAAACCTTACGGCTATCTGAGTCAATTTATTTATGAATTAAAAAGAAAGAAAAAGCTTTTGGGAGAATTATACAATTTCCCCGAAGGAACTATGGCTATTGGCAGGCTTGACGAAGATTCTGAAGGATTGCTTTTATTGACAACTGACGGAAAAGTGAGCGAACAAATAAGAAGCAAAAAAGTCGACAAAGAATATTATGTTCAGGTTGACGGTGTTATTACTCCGGAAGCGATTGAGGAATTGCAAAAAGGTGTAGAAATTGGTTTTGATGGCGGCAAATACAAAACAAAACCCTGCTCTGCTTTTATCGTTACTGAAATTCCTGATTTTGGGCCAAGAGCAAAAAAAATAAGAGACGAACGTCATGGACCAACTTCTTGGGCATCGATAACAGTAAATGAAGGAAAGTTTCGTCAGGTTCGAAAAATGACAGCTGCTGTTGGTTTTCCGACTTTAAGATTGGTTCGTGTTCGTATAGGAAATGTATATTTGCAAAACCTGAAAGCCGGTGACGTTTTAGAAGTTCCGGATTTTAAATTAGATAATGTTAATTAGATAATGTGTCAATTAGATAATTATTAAAAACTCACAATTCATAACTCATAACTCATAACTAAAAAAAATGCTAAACGTTGTTCTTGTAGAACCTGAAATACCAAATAATACTGGAAATATTGGACGATTGTGTGTGGGTACTGAAAGTAGATTACACTTAATTCATCCTTTTGGATTTGTGATTAATGATAAAAACCTAAAACGTTCCGGTTTGGATTATTGGGTACATCTTGACGTTACCGAATATCAAAGCATTGACGAATGGATTCAGCAAATTCCGGATCAGTCACGTGTTTTCCTGATGAGTTCTCATGCTGAAAAGTCATATCTTGAAACTGATTTTCAGGATGGAGACTGGTTGGTTTTTGGAAAAGAAAGTGTTGGATTAAGACAAGAAGTTTTAGCCCGTTTTGAAAATCATTTAACGATCCCGATGTCGAAATTAATCAGAAGTTTTAATATCGCGAATTCTGTCGCTTTTGTAGTTGGAGAAGCTAAGAGACAAATTGGGTTGAAGATTTAAAATGAGATCAATCATTGATAAAAATAATCCCGGCAACTCAGAAGAAACTCTGATTTACATTTCGAAAATAAATATTGTATGGAAAATATGTATGTTGATTGCTACTGTGATTGTTTTCATCTGTAATTCAGAATGCAAAGAAGTAGTACTAATTCTTTTAGCATTCGGTATTTTTCTATTGCAAATTTATTTTTTAGTTAAATCTATAAAGAGAATTGATGAGATTCAATTTAGAATTAATTCTAAGGGAATTCAATATAAAGATCTCCCTTTAGTTCCCTGGAATAATATCGAAAACGAAAGAGCCGTAACGGAATATACAAGTGATGATAATAGTAATAACTATTTTATTTACCATATCATCGATTCAGGAAAGGTGATGCGATTTAATCTTAGAAAATTCAATATTAGTAAGAGAGAACTTCAACTAGCACTTATGAGACAGAGAAATAGTTTTAATACATAAAATAATATTTTATAAATCTGAAATCTTTTAACGATCCTAATGTCGAAATTAATCAGAAGTTTTAATATTGCTAATTCGGTGGCTTTTGTGGTTGGTGAGGCAAAGAGACAAACTTGGAATAAAACTTTAAAATGAGACCTTTAATAGACGCAAATAATCTAAGTTATTCTAAAGAAATCTTAATTTACTACACAAGAACAAATATTCTTTTGAGGATATTGCTTTTAATAGGACTTGTTGTGGCTGCAATATATTTTCTAAATCAGGACCAATCACTTGTATCACTTATACTTTCAGGTATTTTTCTATTTCAAATTCCTTATTTAATTAAAGAAATAAAGAGAATTGATGAAATTCAATTCAGAATTAATTCTAAAGGAATTCAGTATAGAAATTTAATTCTGGTTCCCTGGAGTAATATTGAAAACGAAAGAGTCGTTACTGAACATAAAAACGAAAAAGATACCCGTTATTATTTCGTTTATTATATTATAGATTCAGGTCAGGTAATGAAATTTGATCTTGCCGATTTAAGCACTGACATCAATGAATTAACAATTACGCTTACCATACAAAGAAATAGATATAAGAAAGAAAATAATATTTTATAATCTTCCTTTTCAAAATGGAGCAAAGTTTTAAATTAATTTAAAAATTTGGTCACAAGCTTCAGCGGAGCGTAATATTTATAGCTAGAGTATTGACCCTCAACCAAAGCTCCCGCGGAGCGATATCTGAAATATTCATTTTAAACAGATAAATATTTCACCTAAAATGCGATAACTTTTTCTATAAATATAACGTCCCGCCGGGACTTATAAATAATGCGATTTTTAACTTATGAATAATCCTAAGTAATTACAAACTTCCCTTTTTCAGCATCAAAAACAATATGTTCATCTTTGAACAAATTGGCAAAACTTCCGTTTGAAATTAAATTACAAGGTTCGTCCTGAACAATTAATTCCGGTGTCATAATAATCATTTCGTCACTTAACTGAATAGCCAGATCGATATCATGAGTCGAAAACAAAATACATTTTTGAGTTTCCTGAGTTAGTTTTTTCAACAATTTGAATAATGAAACTTTATGCAGTAAATCAAGATGTGTTGTAGGTTCATCCAGAATAATAAGCGGTGTATCTTGTGCCAAAGCTCTTGCAATTAGGACTTTTTGCAATTGTCCATCGCTAATTTCGAAATGTTTTTTTTGAGCCAAATGTTCGATTTGTGTCAGTTCTAATGCTTCCTGAACTTTCTCGATATCGCTTTGGGTTAAAGTGCCAATCCAGTTGGTGTATGGCTGACGGCCTAATGCCACTAATTCGAAAACAGAAAGATTGCTTGGCGGTAATTTTTCGGTTAAAACCAAACTTAGATTTTGAGCTAAATCCAGAGGTTTGTAACTGTTTATATTTTTATCGTTCAGAAAAACAGTTCCTGATAATGGTTCGTGAATTCCTGTAATCGTTCGTAATAAAGTCGATTTCCCAATTCCGTTTGCTCCTATTAATGAAATGAGTTTCCCTGAAGTTAAATTCAAATTCAAATTCTCGGCAATAACCACAGTTGCTTTCTTGGACTTATAGCCAATGCTTAAATTTGAAGTTTCTAAAATAGTTGTCATCTTTTAAAGTTACTAAGGTTCTGAGATGCTAAGTTGCTAAGTTTTTTTTGCCACAGATTAAATGATTAAAATGATTTTAAAATCTGTGCAAATCAGTTTTATCCGTCGAATCTGTGGGCCCATACGAGCTATTGAAAATTTCTTTTTCTCATTAATAAATATACTACGACCGGTGCACCAATTATAGATGTAATGGCATTAATAGGCAATGTTGTGTCTAATCCCGGTAATTGTGAGGCAATATCACAAAATAGCATAATAATACCCCCGTAAAAAAAAGTACTCCAATACAAAACGGCGTGATTACTGGTTTGAAATGTTAGTTTTGCAATATGCGGAACTGCTAATCCTATAAACGCTATTGGGCCTGCAAATGCGGTAACACTTCCTGCCAAAATACTTGTGGCGAATATGATAATGAGTCTTGCTTTTTTATAATTCAATCCCATGCTTTTAGCATAATTTTCGCCAAGAAGCAATGCATTTAAAGGTTTAATACTGCTGGCACTTAAAAGTAATCCAAAACCAACACAAACTGCAAGAACAGAAAGTGATGTCCAAGAAAGATTTCCGAGGCTTCCTAACGACCAAAAAGTAAATTTTTGCAATTGTTCTGCCGAACTAAAATAAGTTAAAACACCCACAATAGCACTCGTAAAACTACCAAACATAAGCCCTACAATTAAAATTGCCATTGTGTTTCGTAATCGTTGTGCTACTAACAAAACCAGCATTAAAACCAAGACACTTCCTAATGTTGAGGCAAACACGATTCCGTATGGCGATAATAAAATTACGTTTAAAAATGATGGTAAAAAACCTGCTCCTAAAATAACAATTGCAACTGCCAGTATTGCGCCGGAACTTAATCCTAAAACATCCGGACCCGCCAACGGATTTCGAAATAAGGTTTGCATTAAAAGTCCGCTAATAGACAATCCCACACCAACCAAAACGGCTGTAATTGCTTTTGGCAAACGATAATTAATAATGATATATTCCCAGGTCGATTTACTGGCCTGGCCGCCTGTTAAACTTGTATATACATCTTTGAAAGGGATAGTAACAGAACCTAAACTTATGTCCAAAAAAAACATGAATAAAAGTACTAAACCAAGTACCAAAAACAGGATTATATTTCTCTTTTTATTGATCAATACGCTTAGTTTAGTTTTGATGCAAAAGTAAATTCGTAGCTAGGCAATAAGTCAGGATGAAATATTTTGATATAATCTTTCAATACTAAATCCGGGCGGCTTGGTGCCAATTCATAATAAACGGTTCCACCGGTTGCTCCTACTTTACCTTCGAAAGTATAAATATTTTTATTTTTAAAAGCATCAAACTGACTGTAATGCGGATTTGTTTTTCCGAATTCGTCTAAGGTTTTAAATGATCCTGAAGCAATCCAGAAATCAGCTGCTTTGGCTTTTACCAATATTTTTTCAAAAGATAAACCTTCGCTTCCCGTTCCTTTTAAATCTGCCCATAAATAATTGGCATGAGCGTCTGCCATAAATTGTGCTACCCAGCTATTTCCTTTGGCTACATACCAAACATCCTGATACATAGAACCGTATAAAACAGTTGAGATTGCAGGTTTATCAGCTACTAATTTTTTAGCCTGATCGTAACTTGTAACAATTTTATCAAACAATTCTTTGGCTTTATCTTCTTTACCAAATAAAGCTCCGTACAGCTTGATCCATTCTGCTTTTCCAAGCGGAGACTGCTCCATCCAGTCGGCTTGAATTAAAACATTTAAGCCACTTTTTTTCAAATTATCCAACGCTGAATTGTTGTTGTCTACACCAAAAGTTACAATAAGATCCGGAGACAACTCGATTAATTGCTCGATATTTAATTTTTCGTTTTCACCTACATTTTTAACTGATCCTTTATCGATTAAAACTCTGGTTTTTTCAGATGAAACATAATCAGTATGAGGAAAACCTATCAATTTATCTTCGACTTCCAGCATTTCAAGAAACGGAATATTAGTAGTTGAAGTTACCACCACAGATTCTAAAGGCACTTTTATTGTAGTATATTTTTGTAAGCTATCCGGAACTTTAGCTTCTTTTTCTTTTAGAACATAAGTAAATTTTGCATTGGCATTTGGCCAAGGATCAGAAACTGTTACAACTGAATATCCGTCGTGTTTTACAATAGAAAGTCCCGATGCGTATTCGATACTATTTTTTGCAATTTCAGTTTTTACAACGGCTTCTGTTTCATTTTTTTTACATCCAACAAGAATGAAAAATGGTAAAATAAAAATCAGTTTTGGTAATAAATGTTTCATATATGGGTTATCTTATTTTTTGAGGAATAGTTTTTGCATTCTGCATTTTATCTCGTAATGTAAACTATTACAAGATAAATTTTACTCTTTCGAGAGTTACAAAGGTAACGCAATTTCTATTTTTTTTGTTTACCTTTATTCTTACAAAACCAAAAAAATACCATATTTAACCTATGAATAGCATAAAAACAAAAATTTGCTCTAGCTGCGAATCCTCTTTTAGTTGTGGAGATATTTCAGAAGAAAGCAAGTGTTGGTGCAATGACTTCCCTCCTATTTTTAACCTTTCTGAAGGAGGCGATTGCCTATGTCCGATTTGCTTTAAAGAAGCTTGCGAAGACAAAATTGATGCTTATGTAGAAACAATGACACCTCAAAAAGCGCTTATAAACAAAGCGACAGCCTTACCCAAACAAGAAAAGCTGATTGAAGGAATCGATTATTATATAGAAAATGGCAATTATGTTTTTAAAGCCTGGTTTCACCTAAAAAGAGGAACTTGCTGCGGAAACGACTGTAAACATTGTCCTTATTAGTTATGAGTTATTAATTATGAGTTATAAGTTTATAGCTGTTTTTTACACGACTGACTTTTGCGTTAGGGATAGAAGCGATATCCTTTTATTTTTTTCCTTTAAAAAAAATAAAAGATAAAGCGGATAGCCCGACCGAAGGGAACGCCATAATAATTCACATTTCACAACTAACAATTCACAAAAAAAATGATTTACCTAATTACCGGAGGCGAACGATCAGGAAAAAGCAGTTATGCCCAAAACATGGCTTTACAACTTACAGATTCACCAATTTATGTAGCAACAGCCAGAAAATGGGATGCCGATTTCCAGAATAGAATCGACCGTCATCAACAAGAACGTGATGAACGATGGACGAATATTGAAGAGGAAAAATACTTGAGTAAAATTGATTTTACCGAAAAAATAGCACTGATTGATTGCGTGACACTCTGGCTAACCAACTTTTTTACCGATCATAACTTTGATGTGAATTTGAGTTTGGAAGAAGCTAAAAAAGAGTTTCTTTCGATCGCCAATCAAAAAAATGCTACACTGATTATTGTGACCAACGAAATTGGAATGGGCGTTCATGCCGAAACTCATATTGGCAGAAAATTTACCGAATTGCAAGGCTGGATGAATCAGTTTCTGGCTTCGAATGCTGATGAGGTGGTTTTGATGGTTTCAGGAATTCCGGTTAAGATAAAAGGCTGACAATTGCAAAAATTAATATCAATGACAATTGCAATGTCAAAAATCCAAAACTTCAAATTTCAATTTTTAAATTCCAAATTCCAACCTTATACTTTATCTTTACTTTAATCTTTAAATTTTCAAATTGCAATTGATTTTTGCAATTGATATTGCTATTGAATTGTAATTTGGAATTTAAAAATTGTAATTTGAAGAATTTATGAGCTACTTAGATGATATTTTAAAATCGCGCAGAGACACCCGACATTTTACTGCAGATGAAGTTCCTGATGAAGTGATTGAGAAAGCTTTACAAGCCGGACATTGGGCGCCATCTGTTGGATTGACAGATGCTACGCGCTATTTTATTATTAAGTCTGATGAAGTTAAAACGGCTGTAAAAAATCTGTTTTTAGATTACAATAAAAAGGCTGAAGAACTTACCGATAATCCCGAACAAAAAGAGCATTACAAATCGTTGAAGCTTGAAGCAATCGAAGAAGCGCCAATTGGACTTATTATTGCGTATGATCGATCGGTTCTAAATCAGTTTACGATTGGGACTGTGGGCAGTAACGAAGCGGTAAAATTTAGTTCGGTTTGTGCGGCGCAGAATATCTGGCTTTCGCTCACGGAACAAGGTTACGGCATGGGTTGGGTTTCGATTTTAGATTATTATCAGTTCAAAAAGATTCTTGATTTACCTGAAAATATAGAGCCTTTGGGTTATTTCTGTATTGGAAAACCCGCAACCAATTACGACAACCAACCAATGTTGCAACAATTGCATTGGAAACAAAAATCTGAAGCTCCGGTTTGTACCGAAATTAAAAACGTTACTAAAAATTCTATTGTAGATTTTAATCTAAAAGTTAAAAAATCGGCTGAACCAAAACCTGATTTCAGTAGACTTTTACAGGAAAAAATAGATTCTAAAACCAAACCTATTGGGTCTTTAGGAACTTTGGAAAAACTGGCTTTTCAGATGGCAACGGTTTTTGAAACTCTGAATCCGAAAATAACAAATCCTAATATAATAGTTTTTGCAGCTGATCACGGTATTGCGAATCATGGTGTGAGCGCTTATCCGCAAGATGTTACGCGACAAATGGTAGGTAATTTTCTGGAAGGCGGTGCAGCAATAAATGTATTTTGTAATCAAAATGATATTCGGTTATCGATTGTAGATGCCGGGGTAAATTATGATTTCCCCACAAATGCGAATTTGATTCATGCCAAAATTGCAAAAGGAACGCAGTCGTTTTTACACATTCCTGCCATGAGCGAAACCGAATTGCAATTGTGTTTCGAAAAAGGAAAATCGATTGTTGAAGGCATTGCTAAAACTGGATCTAATTGCATTGGCTTTGGCGAAATGGGAATTGGAAATACTTCTACAGCTTCGGTTTTAATGAGTCTTTTAACGGGTTTACCTATCGAAGATTGTGTTGGAAAAGGAACGGGAATTGAAGATAAAAAATTAACTGAAAAACAAAACATTCTAAAAAAAGCGATTGAAAATTATTCCGGTCAAGCCGAATTAAAACAACAGCTCGCCTATTTTGGAGGTTTTGAAATTATACAAATCGCCAGCGGAATGTTGACTGCTTTTGATAATAAAATGCTGATTTTGGTTGATGGTTTTATTTGCAGCGTCGCCTTTTTGATTGCTGCAAAAATAAATCCTGACATTAAAAACAATGCCGTTTTCTGTCATTGTTCTGCCGAGAAAGCCCACCAAAAGCTTCTTGATCATTTAGATGCAAAACCTATTTTAAATCTGGATTTGCGTTTGGGAGAAGGAACAGGTTGTGCGATTGCTTTCCCTGTTTTAAAATCGGCTGAAACTTTTTTGAATGATATGGCAAGTTTTGAAAGTGCTGGCATTAGTAGGAAGTAATTTTAGTGGCATTTTCTCGTTAAGTAAGAAAAAACATTATAATTATGCCATTAATAAAAGTGTACATCCATTTTGTTTGGGGTACAAAGAACAGATTTCCATTTTTAGATTCATTAGAATTAAGACAAAAAGTTTGGAATCATATTAGAGAGAACGCAAAAGAAAAAGGAATTTATGTTGATTTTATAAATGGATATTCAGATCATTGCCATTGTCTAATTTCTTTAGGAGTTGATCAAAATATTCAAAAAATAATACAATTACTTAAGGGCGAATCTTCATTTTGGATTAATAAAAATAAATTGACAAAAGAAAAATTTGAGTGGCAAGATGAATATTTTGCGGTTTCAGTTTCAGAATCTTTAGTAGATAAAGTAAGGGATTATATTAAAAATCAAGAAAGTCATCATAAGAAAAAAACTTTTCAGGAAGAGTACAACGAGATTATTAGAAAATTTGGATTTCAAAAACAATAAATAAAATTTGGCTAAAGCCTTTTTAACTTTAAATATATACCCCCAGATGAATCTGGGGGCTATTCAAAAAAAAACGCATTAATATTAATAATGAAAATATCAGCAATCTAAATTGAATAGACAACATCTTTAGATGTTGGTTACATAATATTGATAATCAAAATGGCTTTAGCCGAATAACTCTATATCCTATAAATGAAAAAGAATTTATGAAGCTTCAAAAAAAAATAAACAATTAGAATTTGGCTAAAGCCTTTCTAACCCTAAA
This sequence comes from Flavobacterium piscisymbiosum, assembly GCF_020905295.1. Lineage (NCBI taxonomy): Bacteria > Pseudomonadati > Bacteroidota > Flavobacteriia > Flavobacteriales > Flavobacteriaceae > Flavobacterium > Flavobacterium piscisymbiosum. The sequence goes on from NZ_JAJJMM010000001.1 coordinate 120,932, forward strand.
TAGAATAACCCCAGATAAATCTGGGGGCTATTCAAAAAACATATTCGTATATAAGAATAAAATTTTAAAACAATCGAGATTTGAATAGCCAACATCTTTAGATGTTGATTAAATATTAATTGACAAACAAAATGGCTTTAGCCTAATAACTCTACATTTTTTAAATGAAAAAAGAACTACATATTTTTTTTACCTCTTTAATGTTTTACACCAGAATTCCGTGTCCAAAAAACATTGACCATCATCCTGATTATTTAAACAAGGCGACTCGTTATTTTCCTTTAATTGGCTGGATTGTTGGCAGTATTTCTTTTCTGGCTTTTTATCTTTTTTCTCTTTTTCTTTCTGTAGAAACTGCGGTAATTTTTGCCTTAATTATTTCTGTTCTTATCACCGGAGCTTTTCATGAAGATGGTTTTGCAGATGTGTGTGATGGTTTTGGCGGAGGCTGGACCAAAGAAAAAATCCTGATCATTATGAAAGACAGCGCTATTGGTGCTTATGGAGCGATTGGTTTGGTTTTACTTTTTTTATTAAAATTCAAATTACTTTCAGAATCTGTTTCGCTTTTCAAAGGAGATAATTCTATAGCCTTTTTTCAGGTTTTTATTTTATTTGTTTCAGCGCATGCTTTGAGCCGTTTGGCAGCCATCTCTATTATTTTTACGCATGAATATTCGAGAGACGATGCTTCGAGTAAAAGTAAACCTATAGCTAAGAACCATTCCTGGAAAGAAGTTTTTGGTTCGTTTTTCTTCGGATTACTTCCTCTTTTTGTTTTCTCTTATTTTCAACATAAATTCCTTTTGGCTTTAATTCCGGTTTTTATAACGCGATTTTTTCTAGCGCGTTATTTCCAGAAATGGATTGATGGCTACACGGGAGATTGCCTTGGTGCGACACAACAGGTTTGCGAGGTTGTTTATTATTTAAGTATTCTTTTGATATGGAAGTTTATCTAGTTCGCCACACCGAAACGATTTGCGACAAAGGAGTTTGCTACGGACAATCGGATGTGGGTTTAGCAGAACCTTTTGAGTCTGTTTTTGAAAATATTGTTTCGCAATTACCTTCTGAAGCAATAATTTTTTCCAGTCCACTAAAACGTTGTGTGATTTTAGCACAATACATTCAAAATAACATTAAAGCAATTTCATTTGAAAAAGAAGATCGTTTGATGGAAATGAATTTTGGCGATTGGGAAATGAAAAACTGGAATGAAATTTCGCCGGAGCAGCTTAATCCCTGGATGGAGGATTTTGTAAATATTAGCGTTTCCAATGGCGAATCGTTTATAGCATTACACGAACGGGTTGGTGATTTTTTATCTCAAATTTCAAAGGAAATTACAAAACCTATCATTATTGTAGCGCACGCTGGAGTAATTCGCAGCATTTTATGTCATCGTACTTCCCTGTCGCTAAAAGATGCTTTTAATAACAAGGTAGATTTTGGTGAGGTAATAAAAATAGCACTTTAAATACGTTTTGTTTAGAATTTATTCTTAATAGTGAAACAAATTAGAAAATTCGACATTTTTAACTTTATCTTTGCAAATAATTAAGGTTGTGTTATTTCGAAACACATTAAAAGGGAATCAAGTAATAATCAAATCTTGAGCTGTACCCGCAACTGTAAGCTTAGTTCTAAAAAAGAACGATTGTTGTTAACTACAAACCACTGCTCGCCCCCGCGAACGGGAAGGTAAACAACAAGACGCAAGCCAGGAGACCTGCCTTTGTAACCAATATCGAGCTCTCGGGAAAAAGAGTTTAGAAATTATGATTTTGAAAAAACTTTTTGCTTTTTGTTTATTGTTCTTGTGCCAGATTATTGTAGCGCAGAGAGATACTATTAATAACTTAAAAGAAGTTATTGTATCTGATGTTAATCTTAAAAAGTACTCCACATCACAATCGGTTCAAATATTGAATGATTCGGTTATCAATAAAAATGCATCTTCTTTAACATCTCTTTTAAATTACAATACTGTCATTTATTTTAAGGAAAATGGTCTTGGTATGACATCCGGACCTTCTTTTAGAGGAACTACTGCGGCACAAACTGCAGTTATCTGGAATGGTATAAACATTAATTCACAATTTTTAGGTCAGACGGATTTCAATACCGTTGGAACAAGAGATTTTAATTCTATAGCTGTCAAAGCTGGTGGAGGAAGCGTTTTATACGGGAGCAGTGCAATCGGCGGAAGCATTCACCTTAATAATGATTTGAGATTTAAAAATGAATTTTCGAATCAGGTATTTTTTAGCCTGGGAAGTTACAATACTTTGAGTGCCAACTATCGCATTAACGCATCTTCTGATAAATATAGTCTACAGGTAAATATTTCCAGAAATAGCTCTGATAATGATTTTAAGTATCCAGGCACAACAGATCAGAGAAACATAAATGGTGAATATTATAATACCAGCATGAACACCACTTTTGGGTATAAAATAGATGCTAAAAACACCATAAAAGCATACAGCCAGTTTTATGATGCAGAACGTCATTTTTCGTTAATTACACCCACAGAAAGCAAAACAAAATACAACGATTTTAACACCCGAAATTTATTAGAATGGGAAAGTTTATTCAATCGTTTTACATCAAAATTGAAATTGGCGCATATTGGGGAATCGTATAAATATTTTAGCAATATAGATTCTGAACTATTTACATATGGTAAAGTTGAAACTTCTATCATAAAATATGATTTGGCTTTTGATGTAAATGATAAAATCAAACTAAACACTATTGTTGATTACACTCGTAATAAAGGATATGGGTCGAGCATCGATAATGCAAAAAGAGAAGTTGGTTCGGCTAGTTTATTATTGAGTCATTTGGTGACTGACAAATGGGATTATAATGCCAGCATACGTCAGGAAGTAACCGATAATTTTGGAAATCCATTCCTGTTTTCTTTTGGAACACGTTATCAATTCACTGATTTTTATCGTGTGAAATTTAATGCTTCAAAAAATTTCAGAATGCCTACATACAATGATTTGTTTTGGGAAGGAAGCGGTAATCCTGATCTAAGACCTGAAACTTCTTATCAGGCAGAAATTGGCAATGAGTTTTTTACAAAGAATTTTTCTGTTTCACTAACCACCTATTATAATTCCATCAAAGACTTATTACGCTGGGTTCCAACTGAGGGAAGCGGCGGCGCATGGTCACCCGAAAACACAGATAAAGTAAGGGCTTATGGTGCCGAAATAATATTAGAATGGAGACCAAAAATAGGAAACAACCATTTTACGGTTAACGGAACTTACGCTTATACAGTTTCTGAAAGTAAACAATTAATAAAAGGAGAATCTGTTTACAAGCAATTGATTTATGTTCCTTACCATAAACTAACAGGATCTGTTTCTTATAATTGGAAAAAAGTATCTTCTTATTTTCAATATTTATACAACGGAGATGCTTATACAACGCCTTTTAATAATCCTGCAAGTAAAGTAAAAGATTACAATATTGGAAATATTGGTATTGATTACGATTTTGGAAAAAAGAACAGTTATAAACTTGGAATACAGGCTTTAAATATCTGGAATAAAAATTACCAACCCGTTGCCAGCAGACAAATGCCGGGAAGAAATTATACAATATACATAAACCTTAATTTTTAAATACAATGAAAAGATTTAACAAACTATTTTTAACTGTCATACTAAGCTCGGCATTTTTTGTGTCATGTAGCAGTGATAATGATGATACTACACCGGAACCTCGTGGAAATTACGAAGGAGGATTATTTATTGCAAATGAAGGTCAATTTCTTAAATCTAATGGAAATGTATCTTATCTATCAGATGATTTAAAAATTGAAAACAATGTTTTTTCTTTATTAAATCCTGAAAAAACAACAAACGACATTATTCAATGCATTGGTTTTAATGGAGACTTTGCTTATCTGGTTGTAAATAATTCTAATAAAATTGAGGTAGTAAACAGATATACTTTCAAGAGCGTTGCTACTATTACTGCAAGTATCAAAAACCCTAGATATATCGCTTTTGCAAATGGAAAAGGATATATTACAAACTGGGGAGTAGGAGAAGATGCTAATGATGATTACGTAGGGATTCTTGACCTTGCTACAAACACTATAACATCTAAAATTCCTGTAGTTGAAGGACCTGAAAAAATAATTGAAAACGGTGGTAAACTTTATGTAACGCACAAAGGAGGTTACAACTTCGGAAATTCATTAACTGTAATTAATTCTGCAACTAACTCAGTAGTAACTAACTTTGTAGTAGGTGATATGCCGTCAGCATTGGTAAAAGATAATGGAAGCTTGTATATTTTATGTGAAGGATATCCTAACTACGCTCCTACCCAAACAGCTGGTAAATTAGTAAAGGTGAGTTTAAGCAGTAATACTGTTACCTCTACTCTTAGTTTTGAAGGCATAACACATCCTGGATTTTTAGACCTTGAAAACGATAAATTATATTACACTATTGATAGTAATATTTACTCTCTTTCTACAAGCGCTACAACTTTACCAACAGCTCCAATTTTCAAAGCTACTGAGGTGACTTCACTTTATGGTTTAGCAGTAAAAAACAGCAAAATATATGTTGCAGACAGAGTAAATGGTGTGGATAATGGAGATATTTATATCTATTCTCTAACAGGAAAACTTGCTAATGATTTTAGCGTAGGTGTTAATCCAAACGGATTTTACTTTAACAACTAACCTAAGAATAGAATTAGTTTATTATTTTGGATAAAAAAAGGCTTTCACTTCTGAAAGCCTTTTTTATGTTTATTATTTTAATGCTTTTAAAAGTCCCTCCGGAGCATCTTTTACATACATCTGATTTCTTATACCATCCATCGCTTTAGTATCTGTAAAATTCTTTAGAGCTATACCTTTATCCAGTTGCGCTTTTTTACCCGTTGCTCCTGTAATTTGCGAAATAGCAACACTTAATAACGGTTCTGATGTATCACCTAAAACACCCAGATTAGTAATACGCTCCAGTTGCTCATAAGTTGGTTTTAAACCATCTGTATACTCTCCAAAATCAGCAGCATTTACGATTTTCAATACCAAAGGCTGCATCGCATATTTATGATTTAGATTTCTTTTTGCTTTTCCAAAAGTTGGAGAATCATATAATGTAACAGAACCAACGTTTTTACCCACTGTTGTTTCTCCTATCTGAACTACTGAAATATAAGGTACCAAACCATTTATCACTAATTCACTCGCAGAAGCAGTACCAGTGGTTGTTAGAATATATACTTTAGATAAATTTAAACTGCTTATTGCTGCTCCGTCTAGCTTATCTACAAAACGATTATTTAGAAATTCCGGATTATCAATTTCAAAAGCTGCATTTATCTTAGCATTCCACTTTTCTTTAGCAAAAATCTTATCCGCAAACTGACCCGTAATCATACTTGCCAAACGCGTTGCAGTTTGTATAGAACCACCACCATTATATCGTAAATCCAGTACAAGATCTGTAATTCCCTGCGATTTCAATTCGGCAAAAGCAGCATTTAGCTGTGCATCGTAATTCGCATAAAAACCATTATACATTAAATAACCTATTTTATGACTTCCTGAAGTAATCACTTTATTGATAAAAATAGGATTTTCATCTAAAGTTGTTTTCACTAACGAAATAGTTTTTCCGTTAGGCTCAAAACTTGTTCCATTAAAATCAGCCATATTTAGCGTATAACTATCAGCAGCCAAAAGAGATTGATAGTTTGAAACTGTAAGTTGAGTGCCGTTTATTCCCGTAAAAAGATCACCACGTTTGATTCCTTTTCCTGAAGCATCAGAATTAGGAATAATATAACGTACATAACCAACTAAGTCAGTTGTACTATTTAGTTTATAACTTAATCTAAGATCGACACCATTATTTTTTGTAGTTCCCTGAAGTTCCTGTTCTAAAACAGTATAATCAGATACTATCCAGCTAAAACGATCAATTGCCTGACCTTTTGGGAATTTGCTAATAGGTTTATTCAATAAAGCCTGAAATAAATCTTCCGGTTGAGAATACCCTCGTAAAAAAGAATTTAATGCTTCCTGATTATTATTAAAACGGTCATCGGCTAAATTAGGCACATCGGCTTGCCACAAATAGTATTGATTTAGCCCTTTCCAAATGAAATCTTTCACCTGCAAATCAGCCGGAGCGGCAACATCATCCTGATCCTCACAAGATTGCAAAGAAAAGGCAAGCAAAAATAATAACAGTACGCTCTTTAAAATTGTTTTCATATAGTAGGTATCTATGTAGTATTAACGTAAAAATAGTATCTTTAGTTTTAACATTAATTATTTTTTATGTATTTTTTTTATTAAAATTTACATCTGCCCTGTAACAAAAATAATAGTGCCTCGTCTTGACTATATAAGCTAACGAATAACCAACCAATTTTATGAATCAGAATGTGTTTATAGAATTAATAAATCCTTTTAAAGACAAAGTTTTTCGTCTGGCAAAAAGATTATTAACCAGTACAGAAGAGGCCGAAGATGCTACGCAGGAAGTAATAGTTAAATTATGGAATAAAAAAGAAAATTTAGATTCTTATAACAGTGTAGAAGCATTAGCAATGACAATGACAAAAAATTATTGTCTGGATCAGTTAAAATCGAAAAGGGCCGGAAATCTTCAAATTGTACATAATAACTATACCGACCGGGAACCTCAGCTGGATAAAAAATTAGAGGATTCGAATAGCTTAGAATGGGTAGAGAAAATTATAAGTCAGTTGCCCGAACAATTACAAATATTAATTCAGTTACGCGATGTTGAACAATATGAATTTGATGAAATTGCGAAAATTGTCAACATGAATGAAACAGCTATTCGGGTAGCACTTTCGAGAGCGAGAAAAAAAATTAGAGAATCAATGGTTAACACACACAGTTATGGAATTCAATAAAATAGAAAATATATTAGAAAAATACTTTCAGGGAGAAACAAGTATTGCCGAAGAAAATCAATTAAAAGAATACTTTTCTTCATCAAATGTTGCGCAGCATTTAGAGCAATACAAACCTATGTTTGGTTATTTCTCTCAGGTAAAAGAACAAAAATCGACGCAGGACATACCACTAAAAACTAAAAAACGAAATGTGGCTTGGTTATCGATTGCGGCTTCGGTTGTTGTTTTACTAGGAGTTGGAACCTATTTTTATGTAAGCGAAAAAAATGCAGCTCCGGCTGTGGCGCAAACAGAACTAGGAACCTACGATAATCCGGAAGAAGCATTAGCAGCAACGCAAAAAGCTTTGGCCTTATTATCAAGCAATGTTAATGTAGGTATTGGAAGTGTACAATACATTAATGAATATGAACAATCAAAAAATAAAATTTTTAAACAATAAAACATCAATCAAAATGAAAAATTTCATCATAACACTAGTTTTCGCATTCGTTACCACTACTTTTTATGCACAGGGAGCATTTGACAAATTTGATGGTCAGGACGATGTAACCTCTGTAATTGTAAACAAAAAAATGTTTGATTTAATGAGTAAAGTAAAAGCTGATCCCTCTGATAAAGAAACACAACAATACATCAATCTCATTAAAAAATTAGACAACTTAAAAGTGTTTACTACTAAAAATCCTAAAATTGAAGCCGACATGAAAGCCTCTGCTGACAAATATGTAAAAACGGCAGGATTAGAAGAATTAATGCGAATTAATGATGGCGGCAGAAACGTTAAAATCTCTGTAAAATCAGGAGCTTCAGATTCTCAAATAAGAGAATTATTAATGTACGTTGATGGTGCTAAAAACGACGAAACTGTTTTATTATCACTAACAGGTAATTTTGATATCAACGAAATTTCAGTACTTACAGATAAGATGAAACTTCCGGGTGGTGCTGATCTAAAAAAAGCCTCTAAAAGCAAAAAATAAGATGAAAACCAACATTTTTACCTCAGCCCTTTTAGTATTACTGACTTTAGTAAGTTGTAATTCTAATCCTTCATTGCAGAAATATTTTGTAGAGAATACAGATAATAAAAACTTTATTGCTCTTGATGTTTCGCCGAGTATTTTAAACGTAGAGAAAACAAAACTATCTGCAGAACAAACCGAGGCTTTAAAATCATTTGACAAGATGAACATACTGGCTTTTAAAGCAAATGCTACCAATCAGGTTCAGTTTGAAGCAGAAAGAGCCAAAGTCAAAGCAATTCTAAAAGATCCAAAATACCAGCAATTGATGAGTTTTGGCTCTGGTAAAGATGGAGCATCAATAAGTTATGTAGGTTCTGATGACAATATCAAAGAGTTTGTCGTTTTTGCTAACAGAAAAGAAAACGGTTTTGCAGTAGTTCGCGTATTAGGCGAAAACATGAACCCGAATAATATCATGACTTTAATGTCGGTTCTAAAAGAATCCAAAATCGACATGGAACAATTGAAGCCTTTGCAGCAATTGATTAAATAATACATCTATCTTACTTTAAACGAGAAAGCTCCATATTTTTGGAGCTTTTTTTATACATTTTTGAAAGATTATACTGTGTAATTTTTATTTGTTTTTACGCTAATCTGAACTGAATTTAATTATATTTGCGCCTAACCAAAACACGAATTAAAAAAAACATGGTACAAAAAACTTCGGTCGCTTTTATCGCGGCATCTTGGGTAGCTCTTGGAGCTGGAACAGTTGGATTTATAGTTGGGCTTGCAAGAGCCGAAATGTTATTAAATGAAAAAGGATATTATTTCACCGTTCTAATGTTCGGTTTATTTGGTGTAGTATCATTACAAAAAAGTGTTAGAGACAGACTTGAAAATCTTCCTGTAACAAATATCTATTATGGAATTTGTTGGTTTGGTACATTATTATCCATTGCTTTATTAACCATCGGATTAATAAATGCGACTATTTTACCAAGCGAAAAAGGTTTCTATGCATTTGCATTTTTATTAGCATTGTTTGGTGCAATTTCAGTGCAAAAAAATACGCGAGACAATATGGCATTTAGCAAAAATGAATAATCTCATAAAATTATAATCAAGCAAAATAACTTCCAAATTAACAAAATCGAAAAGCTCCTTAATTGGAGCTTTTTTATTACGAAATAGTGTATTATAAAATTAAATATTAACAAAAATTAATCTACATTTATCCCTTAATTAACATTTAAAAATCATTGATGAAAACTACTTTAAAAACCTTCTTATTATTTTTAATTCTTGTATTAAACAGCTGCTCAAGCGATAATAGCAGCGAAGAAAATCCGGAAAATCCTACTGTACCAACCTCAAAATTTGCAATGACAGCAAAAGTCGATGGTAAATTATGGGAAGTTAACAACCCATTTAACTCAAATTTTGCTACTAAACCATTATTTACTTATTATCCGGAAACAGAATATATTCAGTTAGTAGGAAGAAAAGGATTAGAAGAAATTAGACTTTACATTAAAAGAAGCGATCTTAAAATAGGCAGCTATACTATTACTAAAAGCACATATGACGCCTCAAAAACACAGATTGAAGTTTCGATGGCTTTGAGTAAAGAAAATATGCAGGAGGTAATTGAAGGAAATATATCAATAACTTCGATTGACTTAAGTGCAAAAAACCTTGCAGGTACATTTTCATTTAGTTGCGTTGAAGACGACTCAAAACCAGTAAGCACTTCAAACCCTATTACAACAAAAGTAACAGATGGTACTTTTAATTTTAAATATGATTTTGCTTATTAAGAATAAAGATTGAATGTTGTAAAAACTATACCTGATCTCTTTTTAAAAAATCAACATACTATAAAACTAAAAAAGCTCCAATTTTTCATTGGAGCTTTTTTTATAACAGGATTTGAGATTATTTACTCAAATACATTTTTCTTCTAGAATACAATTCGTAGAATTGATCGTCTTTTAAGTCATCAATAAACAAGATGCTTTCTCCTGTCGATTTCATTTCTGGTCCTAATGCTTTATTTACATTATGGAATTTACTGAAAGAGAAAACCGGTTGTTTGATCGCATAACCTTTCAATTGCGGATTAAAGTCAAAGTCAGTTACTTTATTATATCCTAACATTACTTTTGTAGCGTAGTTTACATAAGGTTCTCCGTAAGCTTTTGCAATAAACGGTACCGTTCTCGATGCTCTAGGATTTGCTTCGATAATATAAACTGTATCATCTTTAATTGCAAATTGAATATTGATTAAACCAACAGTTTTCAAAGCTCTTGCAATTTTTATTGTATGATCTTTTATTTGTTGCATTACAAATTCCCCTAAGTTAAAAGGAGGCAAAGTAGCATTACTATCTCCAGAATGAACTCCACAAGGTTCGATGTGCTCCATAATTCCTATGATATACACATTACCATCAGCATCACAAATTGCATCCGCTTCAGCTTCGATTGCTCCGGCTAAATAGTGATCCAAAAGTAATTTATTTCCTGGAATCGTTTTCAATAAGTTGATAACGTGCTCTTCCAATTCTTTTTTGTTGATTACAATTTTCATTCCCTGACCTCCTAATACATAAGAAGGACGAATCAATAACGGAAAGTCAAGAGTATCTGCAAGAGCAGAAGCTTCGTCAGCCGTTTCAGCGATTCCGAATTGCGGGAAAGGAATATGCAATTCTCTCAATAAATCTGAGAAACGTCCTCTATCCTCGGCCAAATCAAGTGCATCAAAACTAGTTCCGATGATTTTCACTCCGTATTTAGATAGTTTTTCAGCCAATTTCAAAGCTGTCTGTCCACCTAACTGCACAATAACACCTTCTGGTTTTTCATGCTGAATAATGTCATATATATGTTCCCAGAAAACCGGCTCGAAGTATAATTTATCAGCTGTATCAAAATCAGTCGAAACCGTTTCAGGATTACAGTTAATCATGATCGTTTCATAACCACATTCTTTAGCAGCTAAAACTCCGTGTACACAAGAATAATCAAATTCAATTCCCTGTCCAATTCTGTTTGGTCCTGAACCAAGAACTATGATTTTCTTTTTATCGGTTACAACACTTTCGTTATCTACATAACGCTCACCATTTGCTTTTTCGATTTCAGCCTCAAAAGTTGAGTAGTAATAAGGTGTTTTTGCTTTAAACTCAGCTGCACAAGTATCAACCAGTTTAAACACACGGTTAATATTTTGATCCATACGCAAAGTATGTACTTCACTTTCTAAACAATTTACCATATGAGCAATTTGTCTGTCGGCAAAACCTTTTTGTTTCGCTTCAAGCAAAAGTTCTTTTGGAAGATTAGATATCTTATAATTCGAAATTTCTTTCTCTAAAGTATAAAGCTCTTCGTATTGTTTAAGGAACCACATATCGATTTTAGTAATTTCATGAATGCGGCTCAACGGAATTCCCATTGCGATAGCATCATAAATTACAAAAACACGATCCCAACTTGCAAAAGTTAGTTTCTCGATAATCTCTTCGTAGTTTTTATATCCTTTTCCGTCAGCACCTAAACCATTTCTCTTAATTTCAAGAGATTGAGTTGCTTTGTGTAATGCTTCCTGAAACGAACGTCCAATTCCCATTACCTCACCAACAGATTTCATCTGAAGACCTAAAGTTCTGTCGGCACCTTCAAATTTATCAAAGTTCCAACGTGGTATTTTTACAATTACATAATCTAAAGTTGGTTCAAAAAGAGCCGAAGTTGATTTTGTAATTTGGTTTTGCAATTCATCTAAGTTGTATCCTAAAGCCAGTTTAGAAGCAATTTTAGCAATTGGGTAACCAGTCGCTTTAGATGCCAATGCAGAAGAACGAGACACACGAGGATTAATCTCGATTGCTACGATATCTTCTTTTTCGTCTGGTGAAACTGCAAATTGCACGTTACAACCTCCTGCAAAATTACCAATACTACGCATCATCAGGATGGCATAGTCACGTAATTTCTGGAATGTTGTATCTGATAATGTCATTGCTGGAGCAACTGTAATCGAATCTCCAGTATGAATTCCCATTGGATCCATATTTTCGATCGAACAAATGATCACCACATTATCATTTTTATCTCTTAAAAGTTCTAACTCATATTCTTTCCACCCCATCAAAGCTTTGTCGATCAAAACTTCGTGAATTGGCGAAGCTTCAAGTCCGCGAGTTAAAAGCTCATCAAAATCTTCTTTTTTGTAAACAATTGCTGCTCCGGTTCCTCCAAGCGTAAACGAAGGGCGAATTACAAGCGGAAAACCAAATTCCTGAGCAATTTCTTTTCCTTCTAAGTATGAAGTAGCAGTTTTTGCAGGCGCAGTTGGTACATTAATTCTTTCTAAAAGTTGTTTAAACTGCTCTCTATCCTCAGTAATATTGATTGCGTTTACATCAACTCCAATTAATTTTACTCCAAAATCCTGCCAGATTCCTTTTTCTTCAGCTTCCAAACATAAATTCAAAGCCGTTTGCCCACCCATTGTTGGCAAAACAGCATCAATTTGTGGATGTTCTTTCAGAATCTCAATAATCGATTTTGTAGTTAAAGGTTTCAAATATACATGATCGGCCATTGTTGGGTCGGTCATAATAGTCGCTGGATTTGAGTTTATCAAGATAACTTCAATTCCTTCTTCACGAATAGAACGTGCAGATTGAGAACCTGCATAATCAAATTCGCAAGCTTGACCAATAACAATAGGTCCTGACCCTATTATTAAAACTGATTTTATTGATGTGTCTTTAGGCATTTTATTTGTATTGTGTAGTTATTATATGCATTCAAAAACATTCACAGTGCTTTAGAAACTAGAATGTTACATTTTTTTTTACCGACAAGGTATAAAAAAAGGCGATACTAAAAAAGTAATCGCCTTATGTATGTTTATACAAACATTATTTTTTGTGTCTAGGTTCGCTAGAAACAGTTAATTTATGTCTTCCTTTAGCTCTTCTACGCGCCAGAACTTTTCTTCCATTCGCAGAAGCCATTCTGTCCATAAATCCGTGCTTATTTCTTCTTTTTCTTTTCGATGGTTGAAATGTTCTTTTGCTCATTGCTTTGTATCTTTAAAATGGTGTCTATTATCTGTTTTTCTGTTTTGTATATCGTTATTCCAAAACCGAGTGCAAATATACAAAGACTTTTTTTTCTGGCAAGTACTTTAATAAAAATATTTTTAATTCATTTTACTATATTTGCAATCACAAATATACATCTATTATGTTTCACAAAAATATTAAACTTATTTTAGCCGGACTTCTTGTAGTTGCTGGCATCTGGCAATTTACCGAAAGCAATATCGGGAACGGAATCTTCCTTATATTATTGACGGCAATTCCGATTTTTCTTTACTTTAAAAACGAATTTATCCTTTTAGCCTTCCTTAAATTAAGAAAACAAGACTTCGAAGGTGCCAAAAAATGGCTGGCATACATCAAAAACCCGGAAGCGGCTTTAGTTAGAAAACAACAAGGATACTTTAATTACCTTCACGGAATCATGTTATCTCAAACGAATATCAACCAGGCCGAGAAACATTTCAAAAAAGCGATCGAACTTGGACTATCAATGGATATGGATTTAGCCGTAGCAAAATTAAACCTTGCCGGAGTTGCAATGTCAAGAAGAAGAAAACTTGAAGCAACTAATTTATTGAACGAAGCTAAGAAACTTGACAAACAAGGCATGTTGAAAGAGCAAATCACAATGATGAAAGATCAAATGAAGAAAATCTAAACTTCTTTAAATTACAAATATTTTAAAATCCCAAATTCCAATTAATGGTATTTGGGATTTTTTATTTTAGATTGCAGAGTTTAGATTTTAGATTTTAGATTTTTAAAATTTGGAATTGAATTAGAAGCTATTTCCTGCTATCCGCTTGTATCTTTTCCTTGCTAAAGGAGCAAGAAAAAGGATACCGCTTCTATCAGGGCTAGGGCACCTGTTTTCAAAAAGAAATTATAGTCTTGTACCTTTGCGTCTAGTTTGTCATTCCTGTGACAAGATTTTGCGAAATAACTTTGTGCACAGATTGCGCAACTACCTTTGTCAAAGTTTTAAACTTTGACAAAGGTTTTAACCGACAAACATTTGGAATTTGAAATTTAAAAAAAAATTGGGATTTTAAAGTTTTCTAATCCTCCAATATAATCGAAGGCAAATTCTCATTCAGCCATTTGTATTTATTCAGGATCATAATATGGGTTCCTCCTTTTACGACAATACAACTGTTGATATATTTTATAGGAAAAACATCATCCTGATCACCATGAATATGAATCACTTTGGGATCAATTTCATTTCTGTCCCATAAAATAACCGATTCTACCGCCCATTGCAAATACTTAAGATCGCGAACGGCTAAAAACTTCTCGTATAATTTAATTCGTTTATTGATTTTTTCTCCAAAGGAATATTTTGCCAGATTTTCGATATTCAAAATCAACTTCATCGGAATCAGCTTGTAGGCTTTTGTCGTTTTACCAATTTTCATTCTTCTCGGAAATTCGACATTACTTCTCACACTCGAAATAATAATTACTTTTCGGGCATTGATATGTTTTGCAATTTCCTGAACCAGAATTCCCCCAAACGAAACTCCAATTAAAACCGGATTTTCATGTTTGATATTCTTCGAAATCCGAAGCGCATAATCAGATAAAGATTCTTTTGCCTGCGGAATTTCCCATTCTAACAAACAAACCTCAAAAACAGATTCATCTAATTTGATTCTTTCAAAAATAGCAGGACTAGCTGCTAAACCAGGCATAAAGTATACAGGAATTTTACTCATTTTAATAGAAACAGATTATGGTTACAGCTTTTAATTTCAAGCTAAAATTACTTTTTTTAGCAATATAGACTGCAAATCTTGCACCATAATTAATTTAAACAAAATAATTTTACAAAAAAGCACAGTTAATCCAAGCCTTCACACGACTATCAAAAAATAATTTTATATTGAAAATCAAATGATTACCTTTGCAGTCATTATAACCAATATCAAAAGATCCTTCCAAGACCTTTTGCACAATACTATTAACGTTCTTTTTCTATTATTTTTTTAATTCAATCCCCAAAAAACATGACTAATATGGAACCTATTGAAACTATGGAAATCAAAGACAATACTTTTGCAAGACAATTTGAAACCATAGTCCCTGAAGGATTACTTTCTGTTGAATATTCGTTTCAGGAAAAGAAAATCTTTCTCACCAAAATCAACTCACCAGAAGGTTTTGACAATCAAGCATTAATTGATGTAGTACTTAAAAACATCATGGAACTTATTATAGAAAAGAAATTCAGATTAATGCCTATTCATCCAAGAATTGTATTATTCATCAAAAAAAATCCTCAATACAAGGAATTACTTCCTCCCGGAATTAGAATTTAATTTTTAAAAGTAGCCAATAAGTCTTAGCCATAATCCACCGATTACCATGTAAATAAGCAACATTGTTAATCCGGTAATTAACCCTTTGACCCACCAACTTTTTAAATCGACGTAGCCGCTCCCAAAGAAAACAGGTGCCGGACCGTGACCATAATGCGTTAAAGTTCCGTAGATTGACCCTACAAAACCAAGCATAAAAGCAAGAAGCAAACCCGGAATCCCTAACGAAATACCAACACCAAGTAATGCCGCATACATCGCAGCGACGTGTGCGGTTGCACTTGCAAAAAGATAATGGCTAAAAAAGTATACCAATATAATAATCGGAAAAGCCATTTGCCAACTTAAACCGCCTATTTCTGCTTTTACCAAATTACTAAACCAGCCTATAAAACCTAATTCGTTGAGCGAACTGGCCATCATGACCAAAACCGAAAACCAAACAATGGTATCCCACGCACCTTTTTCGGCTTTTACATCTTCCCAGGTTAAAACCGAAGTAAGCAATAAAATTACCAGACCAATAAATGCCGTCGTGGTAGCATCGATAGAAAATAAATCGCCGGTCATCCACAAAAACAATAAGATAAAGAAAGTCAGCAACATCATCCATTCATCACGTGTTATTGCCCCCATTTCTTTTAGTTTCTGAGCTGCAATTTGCGGAGCATCTCCCGTTTTCTTTAGCTCCGGCGGATAAATTTTATATAATACCAAAGGAATTACAAAAAAAGCCACCAAACCCGGAACGATAGCTGCAGTTGCCCACGAAATCCAACTAATTTTGATTCCTAGATTAAGTGCAAATTTTTGACACATAGGATTACTAGCTGTTCCGGTCAGAAACATAGACGACGCTATTAAGTTGGCATTATAACTGCTTAAAGTAAGATAGGATCCTAATTTTCTATGTGTTTCAGGCTGATCAGGCATCGAACCAAAACTCATTGACATCGATTTCATGATAGGATAAATAATCCCTCCTCCCCTTGCGGTATTACTTGGAACAGCCGGAGCCAAAACTAAATCAGCCAATCCTAAACCATAAGCCAAACCAAGGGAACTTTTTCCGAATATTCTAATAAACAGGAAAGCGATTCTGTTTCCTAAACCTGTTTTAATAAATCCTCTTGCGATAAAAAACGAAATTCCGATAAGCCAGATTACTTTATCTCCAAAACCTCTTAATGCCAAAGTAACTGATTTTCCTGCTTCGCCCGGAGCCAAAACCTGCGAAAAAGCTGTTAATGCAATAGCAATCATACACATGGTTCCCATTGGCGCCGCCTTTAAAATAATCCCTAAAATGGTGGCGACAAAAATGGCAAATAAATGCCAGGCTTCGATAACTACGCCATCCGGTGCCGGAATTAGCCAAATTGCAATTCCAACTACAAGTGTTATTATGGCTTGGGGAATTTTTACTTCTTTCATAAGATGAAAATTAAATTAAACTAAAGTCTGCACTGAAACTGAATTATAAATAAGTTGTCACTATAGTACGCTGAATTAGGAATATCTTTATCGAATTTATCGATTTCAAATCCCATCTCAATCCTGCCTGTATATGCTTTACCAAATTCCAGACTTATCATTGGCGTATAAGTTGTCCTTAAATTTGAGTTTGTTTTAAAATTATTATCAAAGGATTCAAATCGGCATGATAGTTCCAGTGAGGTCAGTTTTTTATAGTCGACGAGATATCTTAGATTAGGTAAAAAATAAATACCGCGCATTTGGTAATCATCAATTTTCGCCGTTCTGCCTTCCGGAGGCAAAGAAAAATATAAATTTTGGTTTGTTCCCTGTTTATATTCAATTTGCAAATCAAAAGTAAATTTATCTGTAAGCTTAAAATCACTGGTAATATCTGCCCCTACGGCAAAAACTTTTTGATCAGACCTTTTTCCAATTCCTCCATTAAGACCCAAATTTATTTTATGCACTTTTGATAATCCAAAAACCCATCTTGTAGCATATTGTTTTCCGTTATCATTGTCCATTTCCTGATTTCTTCCATTACCGTTTAAAACAGAAACAGCATAACTCACAGGGATTTTACCAATATCAACAGATCCGGTTGCAGATGCTCCGATTTGAAAACTCGTCCATCCGTTTTTTCCAAACTCATAATACTGATTAGAGAAATCAAATGATTTTATAATATCTACCGGAACTAATTCCTCAATACCAAATGCCGGACGAAACTGACCTCCGGTTAAAGCTAAATATTTACTAAAAGTATATTTCGCATAAGCATTTTCAAGAACCTTTCCTTTAGGATCTGATTTAAAATCGGCCAGATTTACTAAAATCACAACTTCTGTAGCTTCACTTAGTTTTGTATTTAGTCCTACACGCATTCTTTTTATATCAAACGAACTTTGAGTAACCTCACCAGTCGAATGATGAACTCCCAAAACATCTACATTTTCACCAAAACTTTCTAAATATCTGGCCTGCAAAAGACCTTTAAATTGAAACTGAGGATACTTAACACTACTCTCATCTGTTGCTGCTGGTGTAGTAAGCGTTTGAGCATTCATGAAAAGTGGTATTATAAAAAAAACAATTATTATGTGTAAATTTTTACTCATAAGCATCACAACTAAAAAATTAAGCCAATATTAGCAATTATTAAAAACCTGAATTACTATCTTCTATTTGAACTTCCGTTTGCCGGTCTCGTCGTTGCTGGTCTTGCCGCAGGACGAGTTACGGGCTGTGTTGGTCTAACAGCCGGGCGCGTAGTCGGATTAGTTGGCGTAACTGGTCGTGTAGTTGGCCTTGTTGTAGGCTGAGTTGGTCTTACAGCAGGTCGCGTTGAAGGATTCGTGGGATTTACCGGACGTGTTACAGGTCTTGTTGTATTTCCTGGTCTTGTTGTATTTCCTGGTCTTGTCGATGGATTAGTCGGGCGCGTTACAGGTCTCGCTGTATTTCCCGGTCTTGTCGATGGGTTAGTGGGACGCGTTACAGGTCTTGTTGTATTTCCCGGTCGCGTTGTGCTCCCTGGTCGCGTTGGTCTTGTAGAAGTAAGCGGAGCTGGTCTTTTATAATCCCTGCCATTGTAGGTCGTATTATAACGTCCGTTAGTTCTGTTATCCCTAACGATTACAGATGTATTTCTTCTTGACGCATAATTATTATAATATCTTGGATTTCTTACAACTGCCGTTCTGCGATAATAAGGACTTCTGTAATAATGTCCGTGATATCCCCAATAATCATGGTAGTAAACCGGACGCCAAGGACGCCAGTAAGAAGGATAATATCCCCAATGCCACGGAGATCTATAAGCGACATATATTGGCGAAAATAAAAATAATACTACTGGCCATGCACTTACACTTGTACTTACATAACTTGGATTATTGGTTGTTGTATTATAATTATTGGTCGTGTTATTATTTACAATTACAGTACCATCACCTTTATAACCGGGATTTGGCGTGCCTGAAACATTATCCGAAGGTTCTATAATATAATTTTTACCATATAAATCTTCATCGCCAATGGCCTGAACATGTATATTATTCTTTTTATCCTTGTCAACTTCGATAACAGCGACATCCTGAGTTTCGTTATTATTTACAGCAACCTGAAGCACAATTACATGTGTATTACCTTCTTTATGACTCTCGATCTCGATATAATCGATTTCTCCATCATTATTTAAGTCTAAATTATTTACCTTATTATCCGGATCATTTAATGATTTTTCGAAATCCTCTAAAGTTTTAGATTTTTGAAAAATATCCAGTACCGCATACAAATTAAGATTATCGCCCGGTAAACCTAAAGCAACAGGCTCGTTATCTGTTTGAGAAAATGCAGAAAGGCTAAATAAACCGCTCATTACAATAGCAAAAAATAAGAAGCTCTTTTTCATGTTAATATTTAGTTAAGCCGGATTATGATGACTAAGATATAAAAAAAACGTAAGAATTTAACATCATTAGAAAACTTTCTATAATTGAGATCAAAAACAGTTGCAACATTCTCTGTCTCTGCCAATTTACTGATCACAAAGCATTTAATGTAAGATTAATATTCTAACTTTGTAAATACTTCTTCAATTAAGATATCTGCCTTTTATAATATCTTACAAAATACTGTTTAAGATTTATTACAACTTAAGAAACAAAATTACGATGAGAAAACATTTACCTATTTTCATTTTCTTTCTTTCATTGACTTACAGCTACGGCCAGATCGAAGTTTCGACAACTCTGGAAGAGGCTATAAACAAAGCAATAGAAAAGAGCGTTTCCTTAAAAAACAAAGACCTGGATATTGAGAAATTAAATCTTCAGGAAAAAAGCGTCTGGAACAAGTACATCCCAACTTTAGAAGCCAGTGCTCTTTATACTTATTTTGATAATAAACTAACCGTCGATCTTCCTACGGCTACCATACCTATTGTAAATTATCCATTATTTGATGGAAAAACGGCTTTTAAAAATTATGGAAACATTTTTAACGGAAGTGTCATGGCTAAAACAGTTCTCTTTAGCGGAATGCAAATCCCGAACGGAGCCAAAGCTATTCACGAAAAAACCAAAGGAACTGAGTTTTTAAAAGAATCTGAGAAAGATCAAATCATAAAAGATGTCATTAATACATTTGACCAACTTGAGCTCTTAAAACAAATAGACCAACTAATAAAAGATAGCGAAAACCGATTGGAAACAGAAACCAAACGTGTTACAAAAGCTATCGAACAAGGACTTGCCGTTCCGTATGACAGAGACAAAATTAAATTAGCATCACTAGAACTGGCTTCTAAAAAAATTGAACTAGACGGAAAACGAAGACTAGTTTATAAAAAAATTCAATACCTGACAGGATATTCCACTACCGAAATTGAGCATGTTCAATACAATTTGGTTCCGTATTTAATTACAGACGAAAAATTGAGCACGCAAAACAAACAGGAAATAAAAGCTTTGGAGTCTTTTAAAACTGCTTACGAATATTTATTAAAAAAAGAAAAAGGTACATACTTACCCACTCTAGGTGCTTTTGGAGGAGTTTCGTATTCAAGCCTATTCGATGCAAATGCTACAACCCCAATCATTACCGGAATAAATCAAGCATTATATTTAGGATTAAACGAAGCAACGATTAGCAACAACTGGGTGGTAGGTGCCGCAATGAAATGGGAAGTTTTTTCAGGTTTTGAAAGAAAACATAAAGTGCATGAAGCCAAAATAAATATAGAACAAGTTCAAAATCAGATTGACGATACCAAAGAAAAACTCGAATTGCTTCTCGAAAAAAACTTTGTCGATTATAGTGTTCTGACTCAAAAAATTGACATTACGCAACAACAGGAAAAAGTAGCCGGAAACAACTTAAATCTTGCCATAAAACAATATAAAGAAGGCTTGATAAACATATCTGAACGTCTTGAAGCCGAAAATGATTCGTATAAAGCATCCGTAAATAAAACGACAACTTTAATCGAACAGCGATTATCAGCAATTGAAACTATAATTGCTACCGGCGATCTATCAAAAAAATTATCTAAATAAAATTTCTATTTTATGAAAAAAGCAATCATCATAGTCAGTTTAATTTTCATTTTTATAAGCTGTCAAAAAGCCAAAAAAGAAAATGTAATTCAGGGAAAAATAGAAAAAGAACAAATTGCCGTTGTGAGCAAAATTCCGGGCAAAATTTTAAAAATCTTTGTCAAGGAAGGCGATATTGTACAAAAAGGAGATACACTTGCTATTCTCGATATTCCGGAAGTTGATGCAAAAAAAAGTCAGGCCGAAGGAGCCGTAATATCAGCCAAGGCACAATATAAAATGGCTGTAAAAGGAGCAACCGAAAACCAAATTAAACAGCTTGAAGCCAAAAAAATGGGATTAAAGGAACAATATGAATTTGCACAAAAATCAATTAAACGATTGACGAATATGCTGAAAGACTCTTTAATATCGCAGCAAACATACGATGAAACTTTTGCCAAATACCAAGGAGCTCAGGCACAATACAATGCTGTTGTTGCCGAATTAGATGATGCTAAAAAAGGCGCCAGAATCGAGCAGCAAACAATGGCTCTTGGACAACAAGACAGAGCTCTTGGTGCTTTGCAGGAAGTAGAAACTGCAGATAAAGAACGTTACATAATTGCACCCCAAAATATGAGTATCGAAACCATTACTTTAAATCTTGGCGAACTGGCCTTACCGGGTTATACTTTATTTAATGGATATATTGCCAACAGTACTTATTTTAGATTTACGATACCGGAAAATCAATTGGCACAATTTAAAAAAGGTCAGGAAATAACGGTTCATGTTCCGTATAAAAAAGAAGATATAAAAGGAACGATTTCTACAATAAAACAACTTGGCGCTTACGGTAATATCGCAACGGCATATCCTGATTATGAAATGCAGGAAAGTTTATTCGAAATAAAAATAACACCTTCTAACATAGACGAAACAAAAGATCTTATCACCAAAACAACTGTTACTTTATCTCTTTAAACTATGCAAAATTTCTTTTCATTGCTTAAACGGGAATTCAGATTATTCTGGAGCAATAAAGTCCTGAGATTGCTTTTTATTGGAGCACCAATTCTTTATGGCGTTTTATTGGGTTATGTCTACGGAAAAGGCAAAGTGACCGATTTACCGATCATTATTATTGATCAGGATCGATCTGAATTAAGTTCGAAAGCCATTCAGATGTTTGAGGACAATGAAGTTCTTCACATTGCTTCAATCTTATACGATCAGAACAATCTTTCGCAGATTGCTATCGAAAAAGAAGCAACTTGCGTTGTTATTATTCCGAAGGATTTTGAAAAAATGACACTTACCAAGAAGTATCCGGAGATTACAACTATAGTAAATACTTCGAATGTTTTGACCGCCAATTATGCCTCAACAGCAATTCAGGTTTGTCTTGGAACAATGAAAGCCGGAGTTCAAATTGAAACATTAAGAAAACAAGGTGTTCCTGAAAATTTACTGGCATCGCAATACGAACCTTTCAAAACTACTTTCATAAAAAAATACAACCGAAGCACCAATTATATGTATTTTCTTTGGCCAGGCGTTTTGGCGACTGTTTTGCAACAAGTTCTTTTATTAGGATTAGCGCTTTCGTTTGCTTCAGAATTTGAAAACGGAACTTTTAAAGATTTAGTTAAAAGATGCCCTTCACTTTTAAACTTGTTAGCTGTAAAAATAATTCCTTATATGATTATGAGTTTTGGTATTTGGATTATTTACTGGCTTTTTACTTTATGGTTCAGATTGCCTTTTTATGAAAATTTATTACCACTTACTTTCATTGCCGGCATATTTGTGCTATCGGTTTCTTTTATAGGTATTCTGGTCAGTATTTTAGTTCCTAGCCAATTAAAAGCTACAGAGATTTTAATGGTCATTGCAACTCCAAGTTTTATCCTTAGCGGTTTTACCTGGCCTTTAAGTCAAATGCCGCAAGCTGTTCAGGCAATTGCAAACGTAATTCCGTTGACTCATTTCCTAAAAGCTTTTAGAATTTTAATTATAGAAAACGGTAGTTTTTCTCAAACTACAAAACCTATTTGGAACATGGTTATTATAGGGATAGTTTGTTTTGTTGCCGCCTATATCGCTTTACATTTTAAAAAGAAAAGTGTTTTAAAAGAAGCCTAATCATTCATCTGAAAATAAAAAAGCACAAGATCTCTCTTGTGCTTTTTTATTAGAATTAAACCCTTTTAATAATAATTAAATCTTATAACAATTCAACCAATCCAAAACCTACAATAACTGCTGTCCAGACCGCAATCATACCCGGAATCATAAAACTATGATTTAATATCCATGAACCGGCTTTAGTAGTTCCTGATCTGTCAAAATTGATTGCTGCCAAATCACTTGGATAAAAACAGAAGAAAAAATAGGCATATGAAGCGGGAATACAAGCTATCAATACCGGCGTTGGAATACCTAAAGAAATTCCCAAAGGCATAATAACTAATAATGTTGCAGCCTGACTTTTCAGGAATGCAGAAGCGCAAAACATTGCCAGAGCAAAAGTCCACGGATGAGCCGTAACAGTTTCGCTAATAAGTGATAAAATATAAGGCTTATTGTTTTCTATTACTGTATCACTCATCCAGGCAATACCAAAAATCATAATAGCTGCGACCATACCTGCATTGAAAACTTTTGTATCAGAAATACTTTTTGCTGATATTTTTGTAGCAAAAAGTATGATTGCACCAACCGCTAACATTACAAATTGCAATACGATACTCATTTTTAAAGGATTTCCTTCTTTATCTAATGGAAGTATGGCTTCGGGAAAAATAGCAATAATTACAATTCCTAAAATTCCAAGCAGGAACAGCGCTAAAGCAGTTTTAGATTTTTTTCCGAATTTGTTAGTTTGTGCTTCCAGATCTCCAAAAATATATTTTCTCTGTTCTTCATCTTTTATTTTTTCCTGGAAAATTGGATCATTTTCTAGATCTTTTCCTCTTTTTAAACTCCAAAGTGCCGCAAGAAGCAAACCAGCAAGACAAGACGGAATTGTAATTTTTAGGATATCGATAAGACTAACATGCAGATTTGCTGCTGCAAAAATCCCGACCAAAGCTGCCGCGGCTGCCGAAATTGGACTCGCCGTAATCCCTAACTGACTACAAATTGCCGCCATCGCCATTGGACGTTCCGGACGAATTTTATTCTTAATCGAAACATCATAAATAACCGGCAATAACGGGTAAACCGCATGACCTGTACCTACCAGCATGGTAAGCGTAAAACTTGTTAAGGGTGCCAGGAAAACAATTTTATTCGGATTTTTACGAAGCAATTTTTCAGCGTAACTCACAATTAAATTTAATGCTCCCGTCGCTTCTAAAGATGATGATGTTGTAACTACGGCTAGAATAATCAGCATCACTTCTATTGGAGGTTTTCCCGGTTCTACTCCATATAAAAACACTAATAAGGTAACTCCTAAACCACCAAGCATTCCCAACGCGATACCTCCATATTTTATTCCGAAATAAATAATTACCAGAAGCAAGACTAATTGACTCCAAAACAAAAACGGAGCATTTGCCGGTATTGCTTTTTCGGAATCTGTCGAAGCTTTTTTGACAGTTTCATTTTGTGCCTTTGAAGGTGTTGCAATCTCTTTTTGAACAGTTATTTTTGAATCTGAAGGAACTGAAACCTGAGCTATGGTTTGCTCTGCAATAATCTCTTTTTTGTCTGTTCTATTTGCAAAAGAAAGATTGATTCCTGCAATTGCAAAAAAGAGACAAAGTACTATTTTGATACTTGTTTTCATTTTTATTTTAAATTATTGATTAGTTAATATTTGTGTAGCAAAACACTACGCAATAGTTTAATTTCTAGAAAAATCTTCCTTGAAATTGTATGATAAATAAGTTGTTATCGTATGCTGTAGTATTGGCGACGTTTCGTTTGTAATTATCGAACTGCATTCCCATTTCGATACGTCCCGTGTACCCTTTTCCAAATTCCAGACCTGCCATTGGTGTATAAGTTTGTCTGGCATTTGAATTGACTTTAAAACTTCTGTCAAAATATTCATAACGACATGAAAATTCTATGGCGGTTAATTTTTGGTATTTAATTTCATACCTTAAATTGGGTAAGAAATAAGCGCCACGCATTTCATAATCATTAATGTTTCCTGTTCTGTATTCTGCTGCTAAAGAATAATATAAGTAGTGATTTATTCCTTGTTTGCCTTCAAGCTGAGTTTGCAATATTAATTTATCTGCCAATCTAAAATCGGCTGTAAGATCTAAGGCAACCGCAAAAACTTTGGTATTAAAAACTTCACCGATACCACCATTAATACCAAAATTGATATTGTGTTTTTTATTCAATTCGAAAGCAAAACGCGAAGAGTATTGTTTACCATCGTCTTTGTCTGATACCTGATTTCTGCCATTTCCGTTTACGACAGAAAATGCATAACTAACAGGAAGCTTTCCTAAATTAAACCCTCCAAATACAGAAGCTCCTGTTTGAAAACTTGCCCAGCCATTATTACCAAACTCTGTGTATTGATTAGAATAATCGAATGATCTAAGGATATCAGCAGGATTTAGTTCCTCAAGTCCAAAAGCGGGTCTAAACTGACCTGCCATAAGACCAATATTTTTATTAAAAATATATCTTGCAAAGGCATTTTCAAGAATCTTGTTTTTAGGATCTGATTTTACGTCTGCAAAATTTGCCAGAACAACAATATCAAATCCATCGCTTAATTTGGTTGTAAGCCCCAGACGCATTCTTTTTATATCGAATGTATCTTCGACCCCTTCACCATCTGAATGCTGTAGTCCGGTGGCAGCATCTATACCAGGTGTAAAACCACTTAGATAACGCCCCTGAAAAAGTCCCTGAACTTTAAATTGAGGATATTTTACTTCGCTTTGGGCATTTGAATCTGTAGTTTGCCCATTCGAGAAAAAGGGAAATAAAAAGATTAGAAGTGCAATCTTTTTTGAGAAAAACTTATTTAAAATGTTCATGATAAAAGTTTAGACTTATTTTACTTTAATAAAAATTAAGCTACATATAGCTCTGTTTTGCTCTATTAAAATTATCTAATCCTTACAGCTACAATTCTGATTTATATCATGTTTTTAACATTTATTTAATAATCATTTTTCCATATTTTTTAACAAAAAAAAGGCGCTAGATTTAACTAACGCCCTTTATATTATTATATTTTTAACTAGATTACTTCTCGATCTCTCTCATAGAATCCATTTTTTTATGTGCAAGGAAACCTGCTACATCTTCAAAATGCTCTTTAACACGTTTGTTTCCAAATTCAAAAACTTTAGTTGCTAGTCCGTCAAGGAAATCACGATCGTGAGAAACCAGGATCAAAGTTCCATCGAAATCACGTAAAGCATCTTTTATGATATCTTTTGTCTTCATATCTAAGTGATTCGAAGGCTCATCCAGAATCAATAAATTCACAGGCTCCAACAATAGTTTGATCATAGCCAAACGCGTTTTTTCTCCTCCCGAAAGCACTTTTACTTTCTTTGTTATATCATCACCCTGAAACATAAAGGCTCCAAGAATATTTTTTATTTGCGTACGAACATCTCCAACCGCAATTGCATCGATAGTTTCAAAAATCGTAGCATTTTCATCTAATAAAGAAGCCTGATTTTGAGCAAAATATCCAATTTGAGAGTTGTGTCCAATTTCAACACTTCCTTCATCGATACCAATTTCTTTCATGATCGCTTTGATCATAGTCGATTTTCCTTCACCATTTTTACCTACAAAGGCCACTTTTTCACCTCTTTCGATTACAACATTAGCATCTTTAAAAACCACATGATCTCCGTAAGACTTAGAAAGTTCTTTTACCACAACAGGATATTGTCCTGAACGGGCCGCTGGTGGGAATTTTAATTTTAATGCAGAATTATCTACTTCATCAACCTGTACGATAACTAACTTTTCAAGCATCTTAACACGAGATTGTACAGCATCTGTTTTAGAGAATGTACCTTTAAAACGATCAATAAAAGCTCTGTTATCTGCAATCATTTTTTGTTGCTCATCGTATGCTTTTTGTTGGTGCACGCGACGGTCTTTTCGTAATTCTAAGTAATGAGAATACTTGGCTTTATAATCGTAAATTCTTCCCATTGTAACTTCGATAGTACGATTGGTAATATTATCTACGAATGCTCTATCGTGCGAAATTACCACAACAGCTTTTGCTGAATTTATTAAAAACTCTTCTAACCATTGAATACTTTCGATATCCATGTGGTTGGTAGGCTCATCCAGTAAAATTAAGTCTGGTTTTTGTAATAGAATTTTAGCCAATTCAATACGCATTCTCCATCCTCCTGAAAATTCTGAAGTTTGACGTGTAAAATCTTCACGCTCGAAACCTAAACCAACTAATATTTTCTCTACTTCGGCTTCGTAATTTACTTCTTCGATTGCATAAAATTTTTCGCTCAAATCAGAAACTCTTTCGATCAATTTCATGTAAGCATCACTTTCGTAATCTGTACGAACTGTTAATTGTTCGTTGATTTCATCGATTTCAGCTTTCATTTTAAAAATTTCACCAAAAGCTTTCGATGCTTCTTCCATTACAGTCGAACCATCTTTTGTCAATAAGTGTTGAGGCAAATAAGCAATAACAGCTTCTTTTGGAGCCGAAATACTTCCTGTAGAAGGTTTGCTCTGACCTGCAATAATTTTTAAAAGTGTCGATTTTCCCGCACCATTTTTACCCATAAGGGCAATTTTATCATTTTCATTTATAGCAAAAGAAACATCGCTAAATAATGTAGTTCCACCAAACTGAACCGAAATATCGTTAACTGTAATCATTACTTTCTGTGAATTTGTTTTATCGGTTCATCGTTTATTTGACAACCCATTTTTTTCGTGGTGCAAAGATAGATTTAATTAGAGAATGTGCCAATTAGAAAATTAGATAATTTCAGAATTAGAAAATGTGGTAATTTGATAATGGGATAATGTAAAACGATGGTTACTAGAAAATTATGTAATTCCTTTTAAAATAGCAGCATTTCATTTTCTAATTTTCTAATTGGCACATTTTCTAATTAGAGAAATTCCTAAATGTTTCCAGAAACAAAGCTTTATTTTGAGCCCATATTCTTACATTTGAATTACATAACAAACGAAACATGAAAATCTTAATAATAGAAGATGAAGCTGGTTTGCGTGAAGTGGTACAGCAATCACTTGAAAAAGAAAAATATATAGTCGAAACCGCGCATGATTACATTTCAGGTTCTGACAAACTTGGATCGTATGACTATGATTGTATACTCATTGATATTATGCTTCCAAACGGCAGTGGGCTAGACTTACTGAAAGAAATAAAAAGACAAAAGAAGCAAAGTGCCGTTATTATCATTTCGGCAAAAGATGCTGTTGATGACAAAGTGAAAGGCTTAGATCTGGGAGCTGATGATTATTTGAGCAAACCTTTTCATTTATCTGAATTACATGCCCGAATCAAATCGGCGATTAGAAGAAATAATCATAACGGAGATAATCTAATCGTTTGGAAAAATACTACTCTTTCTCCAGAGCAACGAACAGTTTCTATTGATGGCAAAGAATTAGTTTTAAACCGAAAAGAATTTGATTTACTCTATTATTTTATCATTAATCCAAATCGCTTAATAAACAAAACTGCTATTGCAGAATATGTTTGGGGCGATCATACAGATCAGGCCGACAATCTGGACTTTGTATATTCGCAGATTAAAAATTTACGCAAAAAACTAAAAGAAAGTAATGCCGAAATTGATATTCAGGCAGTTTATGGTATTGGATACAAAATGAGTTAATGAAATTACAAAATTATACCCTTCGTTATCTTGCAATAACATTGCTAGTAGTGATCCCAATTTGGGCAGGAATCTTTTATGCCCATATTCTGGACGAAGTGCATGATAATATTGATGATGATTTGAAAAACTCAAAAATCATAATCATGAGACATGTGTTTACAGATAAGAAAATCCTGAATTCACCTGAATTTGGAATTAATAAATTTACCATAAAACCGCTGCCAAAAGGTAATTACTCTCATAAAGACAAGCTTTTTACTTCGTCTGAATTCATGGAATACGATAATGAAGATGAACCTATCCGGGTTTTAAAAACAATTTTTAATGATGATAACGGAAACTCTTATGAACTAATTATAAAAGCATCAATAGTCGAAGAAGATGACCTTCTGGCAGATTTACTCTTGTCCTTAATTGCGTTATATGTTATGCTGGTAATTAGTATATTGGCTGTCAACCATTTGCTTTTAAAGAAGATATGGAAATCTTTTTATATCATTCTGGAAAACATTAAACAAATAAAACTTGGAACAGGCAGCAAATTAGTCCCTGTTAACTCCTCTATTGATGAATTTAATGTTTTAGCAAGCGAAGTAGAAACAATGCTTAGCCGTAATGAAACCATCTATTCAAGTCAGAAACAATTTATAGAAAATGCATCTCATGAGCTGCAGACTCCTCTGGCGATAAGTATTAATAAATTAGAATTATTTGCAGAAAACTCAACCCTTTCAGAAGAACAAATGATCGAAATTGGCAAGATAACCGATACATTAAACAGATTAACACGATTGAACAAATCTTTGCTAATGCTGTCAAAAATCGAAAACCAACAATATCCGGAAGAAGAAGAGATCAACTTTAATAAACTTATCTCAATATTAACAGAGGACTATTCTGATCTTGCCGATTTTAAAAAAGTAAAAATTACTATCATCGAAAACGATACTTTACATTTTACTATGAACAAAGGATTGGCAATTGCATTAATCAGTAATTTATTAAAAAATGCTTTGATTCATAATCATCCCGAAGGTTTTGTCAATTTTACAATAAATAAAAACAATATTTCAATCTCTAATAGTGGAAGTAATTATCCATTAAATCCAGAACTTATCTTCAATAGATTTTACCGTAATACTACAACAAATGAATCTACTGGTTTAGGTCTTCCTCTTGTAAAATCGATCATTGCCAATTATTCGGTTACTATTGAATATCTATTTAATGACGGACATACCTTCAAAATTAATTTTCCTAAAAAGTAGTCTTTTTATTATATTTTTCCTAATTGTTTCCAAATTCAGGTTATAGGTTTGTATCAAATTAAAAACTTATAATTATGAAAACGAAATTAAAACTGGCCGCATGCCTGCTTGTAGGATTGACTTTTTCTGCAAACGCTCAAAAAACAGTTATAACAAAAACAGACCTGCCTGCAAATGCTCAAACTTTTCTAAAAACCCATTTTGCAGGACAAGAGCCTTCTTATATAATTAAGGACAAAGAAACTTTCGCTACAGATTACAAAGTTCAGTTTACGAACAACATCGAAGTAGAATTTGATGCAAAAGGAAATTGGGAAGAAGTTGACGGAAACCACACTTCAATTCCTGTGGCCATAGTTCCTAAAACAATTGCTTCTTATATAAAAACAAATTTTGCTAATACATCAGTAACCAAAATAAGCAAAGATTACAAAGGTTATGAAGTAGATATAAATAATGGCTTAGAATTAGAGTTTAACTCTAAAGGCAGTTTTTTAAGAATCGACAATTAAAACAATCATTTATTAAATTATTACAATCATGAAAAAAATAATTTTAACAGGCTTTATTGCCTTATCACTTTTATTCTCCACAACATCCTGCGATAACGATGATGATCACGAATCTGTAATTAATGCCAGCGAGTTACCAGCATCGGCTAGTGCATTTGTTACAACTTATTTTCCAGGTGTTAATTACCAAATAATAAAAAAACAGAATCAAGCTGATGCAGATGGATCTATTTATGATGTTTACCTCACAAATGGTTTCGAGATTGATTTTGATGCTAATGGAAATTGGGTTGATATTGACGGAAATCATCAGGCGATTCCTGCAGAATTAATTCCAGAGAAAATTCAAACTTACATAACAGTGAATTATCCTAATCAATTTGTGATCGCTATTGACAATGAAAAAACTTTTATTGAAATTGATCTTTCTAACAACTTGGAATTAATATTTGATACTCAGGGAAATTTTGTACGCATAGATCATTAAATATCTAAACACCAAAAGCTCCAAATATTTAAATTGGGGCTTTTTTATTTTTAAATTTAAAAAAATAAGAAAATTCCTAAATGTTTCCAAATTCACATTATAATATTGCACTATAATACAAACTTAAAATTTTAAATACACTAGATTATGAAAAAGACATTCTTAACAAGTTTGATGGCATTATCAATTTTACTATCTACAGTTTCTTGCGACAGCAATGACGATGCAACTGCTGATAAAACTGTAATCGAACCAACAACACTTCCAACTACAGCAAAAACATTTACAGAAACTTACTTTCCTAACGCAGTATATAAAGCTGTAAAACTAAATATCCCAAGTTACAACGGAACGGTTTATGATGTTTCTCTTGCAAATGGTTTTGAAATTGATTTTGATGCTAACGGAAACTGGACAGAAATTGATGGAGGAAACAACCCAATTCCTACTGCTTTGATTCCGGAAAAAATCAATGCTTATATAGCTGCAAATTATCCTGGTTTGTTTGTAGTTCAAATTGAAAACGAAAAAACAAAATATGATGTAGAACTTTCTAACGACTTAGATTTAGTTTTTACGATGCAGGGAGATTTTGTTAGAATTGATCACGACGGAGATAATCATAATGAAGTTGTAGTAAACCCAACTACTTTACCTGCAGCAGCAACAACATTAATAAGTACGCATTTTCCTGATGCAGTTATCAGATTGGTAGAGAAAAAAAATATTGCAGCTCTAAATGGTGCTATCTACGATGTTTCTCTTTCAAATGGTTTCGAAATTGATTTTGATGCGAACGGAAACTGGACCGAGATTGACGGAGGCCGCCTGGCTATTCCAAATGCTTTAGTACCAGAAAAAATCGCTGCTTATGTAACTGCAAATTATCCTGCTTTACTATTAACAGCTATCGACAAAGAAAGAACTTATTATGATGTAGAACTTTCTAATGATTTGGATTTAGTTTTTGATCTTCAGGGAAATTTTCTGAGAATTGATAAATAATCTTTAATTAAAATAAAACCTAAGCTCTGATTCCAACATCAGGGCTTTTCTTTTTCAATATATCTTTCAAAATTTAGTCTTATCTTGTATAACAATTAAAATCAGCAAATATGAGAACGAAATTAAACTTGGTAGTCTGCCTAATTGCAGGATTACTATTTGGACTTTCTGCAAATGCACAAAAAACCGTTATTAAAAAAGAAGCTTTACCCGCAAATGCACAAACTTTTTTAAAGGCTCACTTTGGATCTAAAAAGCCCAGCTATATATTAGAAGATAAAGAAATTCTTTCTACAGAATACAAAGTGCAGTTTGATAATAAAATTGAAATAGAATTTGACAAAAAAGGAAACTGGAAAGAAGTTGATGGTAATGGAGATAAAATTCCTTCTTCTATTATCCCGAAAAAAATCGCTTCGTATGTAAAAACCAACTTTCGTAAAGAGAAAATAACCAAAATCGAGATAGGAACTTTTGGCTATGAAGCTAAACTAACAAACGGTTTAGAATTAAAATTTAACCTAAAAGGAGATTTTACTAAAATTGATAAGTAACATTTAATTTTAAAAACAAAAAAGCCCACAAGTTTCTAAAAACCTGTGGGCTTTACTAAATTATCTCATGATCAAATTGACTAATTATCTAATTAAAATTAGTCTTTTCTCCATTTTTTAGTTTCCTCAAAAATGTGTTCTAAGATGGCAGATTCTGTTTCGTCGAAATCTATGTTTCGTCTTCCCATTACTAGTTTTGCAGTTTCAAAAGCTTTTTTGGTTACATAAGTGGTAAAACCTGCAGCTCCTCCCCATGAAAAACTCGGAACAAAATTGCGAGGAAAACCACTCCCAAAAATATTGGTACTAACTCCTACTACAGTTCCGGTATTAAACATCGTATTGATTCCGCATTTACTGTGATCTCCCATCATCAAACCACAAAACTGAAGTCCGGTTTTAGCAAAGCCTTCGGTTTCGTAACTCCATAATTTTACTTCTTCGTAGTTATTTTTCAGGTTCGAATTATTACTGTCGGCTCCAATATTACACCATTCGCCTAAAACAGAATCACCTAAAAATCCGTCGTGTCCTTTGTTTGAATTCGCAAAAAGAACCGAATTTTTAACCTCTCCTCCTATTCTTGATCCTGGGCCAACTGTTGTAGCTCCGTAAACTTTAGCATTTAGTTTTACCTGAGCATTTTCGCATAAAGCAAAAGGGCCACGAATTACGGTTCCCTCCATAATTTCGGCATTCTTACCTATATATATAGGACCCGTTGAAGCATTTAGTGTAACGAACTCTAATTTTGCTCCTTCTTCGATAAAAACATTCTCAGGCGCAATAACATTTACACTCTTCGGGATAGATTGCGATTTTCTGTCTTCGGTTAAATAAATAAAATCTTCACGAATGGCAGCATCATTTTTAGAAAAGATATCCCATGTATGTTCTACAGTCAGAGCATCTCCGTTATATTGAATGATTTCGTAAGAATCAAAATCTACTTCTTCCTGATTTTCTGTTGTAAAAAAAGCGATCACATCATCACCTTTAAAGATCGCCTGGTTTTCTTTTAAATCAGAAACCAGTTCTGCAAGCGTATCATTTGGTAAATATGCTGCATTGATCATCACGTTTTCTTCCATTTCCACCATCGGGAATTTGGTTGATAGGTAATCTTCGGTAATAGTAGTTATGGTCGAACCTAAACGCGCCTCCCACTTTTGGCGAATCGTCATGATTCCGATTAATATATCAGCAACAGGTCTTGTAAAAGTAAAAGGTAGTAAAGCATTCCGGACGGGACCGTCAAAAAGAATGTAGTTCATAAAATAAATTTATATTGTTAAAATTGATTTGGTTATCGAGATCAAAGTTACAAATATTTATGCGTTTTCATTAAATGCACATTAATTCAAAGCAAAAAATAGCTGCTTTTTTTTAGAGCTACTACTAAAATATTGTCCAGAATCATATTTTTTTATATTGGTAATCATTTAACCGCAAAGCCCGCAAAGGTCTTGCGCAAAGGTTGCAAAGTCATTATTTA
Source organism: Flavobacterium piscisymbiosum (assembly GCF_020905295.1). Classification (NCBI taxonomy): domain Bacteria; kingdom Pseudomonadati; phylum Bacteroidota; class Flavobacteriia; order Flavobacteriales; family Flavobacteriaceae; genus Flavobacterium; species Flavobacterium piscisymbiosum. The sequence continues at coordinate 154,990 of NZ_JAJJMM010000001.1, forward strand.
CAAAGCGTTGCGGACTTTTCGGTTAAATTTTATAACAGAAAATTGTGCATAAAAAAAGCCTTCCGATTGGAAGGCTTTTGTATAAATTAAAACAGTTATTAGTTTTTAACGTGTTTTGCATATTTAGTTTTGAATTTATCAATACGTCCTGCAGTATCGATAAGTTTAGATTTACCAGTATAAAAAGGGTGAGATGTTCTAGAAATCTCCATTTTTACAACTGGATACTCAACTCCGTCAACTTCAATTGTTTCTTTTGTATCTGCAGTAGATTTAGTGATAAAAACTTCGTCATTTGACATGTCTTTAAATGCAACTAATCTGTAATTTTCTGGGTGAATTCCTTTTTTCATCTTTTATTTTTATTTATTGTTTAGAGCATTTTTATTTTGAAGCTTTTTCATGGTTAGAAAAAGGTGTAAACAAAGGATACTCTTTTTTTGTTTAAAACTTTTAATTATTTCAGTTTGCAAATTTACAATTCTTTTTTAATCTACAAATGTTTATCCCACTTTTTTTTAGTTAAATTCAAAAAGCTTTTTTATCTCTCATATATTGGGAATTGCTATATTTGTGGATTAATAAATCATCGTTTTATGGAAAAAAATACTTCTCCTGCTAAATCATCAGTTATATATGGTGTTTTGTTTGGTGTTATCATGGTTTTAGAATTCGTTATTATGTACGTAATTGGCATGAAATCACTAGTAAATTCTAGTGCCGGCTCAATTGTAAACATAGCAAACTATCTTATACTACCAATCCTGTTTATATATATAGGTTGTAATAATTATAAGAAAAACATCAATAACGGTTTCATTTCTTTTAGTGAATGCTTAAAAATTGGAATTTCGATCACTTTTGTTGCTGCTTTTGTCTATGCGACTTTCAGTGTTATTTTTAATTTCATTTTCCCGGAGTTCATAAACGAAATGATCGACATTTCGAAAGAAGGAATGCTGGCTAAGAATCCTCAAATGGCAGCCAAAGAAATGGAGATGGGAATCACGATGATAAAAAAATTCATGAACCCGTTTATTGTTTTTCCTGTAACGCTTGTTATGTACTCATTTTTTGGGTTATTGTATTCATCGCTTATAGGGGCAATTATAAAGAATAACAATCCTCAAAGTTTATAAAAAATTAAATGAATTTATCTATACTTATACCGCTTCTTAATGAAGAGGAATCACTAAAAGAACTCTACTCGTGGATTATTAAAGTGATGCAATCTAATAATTACTCTTATGAAATCATTTTTGTAGATGATGGAAGTACAGATGATTCTTGGAATATTATCGAAAGTTTTTCTAACGAAAACCCTAATGTAAAAGGAATTCGTTTCATGAAGAACTTTGGAAAATCACAGGCACTGCATGCTGGTTTTGCAAAAGCACAAGGAGACGTTATTATTACTATGGATGCCGATTTGCAGGATAGTCCGGATGAGATTCCGGGATTGTACGAAATGATCACGGCTCAGAAATTTGATTTGGTTTCGGGATGGAAAAAGAAACGTTACGACTCTGTTGTAGCAAAAAATCTTCCGTCTAAACTTTTTAACTGGGCGGCCAGAAAAACTTCGGGAGTTGAATTGAATGATTTCAATTGCGGATTAAAAGCTTACAAAAATACGGTGGTAAAAAACATTGAAGTTTCGGGCGAAATGCACCGATATATTCCTGTTTTGGCCAAAAATGCCGGTTTTAATAAAATTGGCGAAAAAGTGGTGATTCACCAGGCTCGTAAATACGGCGAAACCAAATTTGGAATGGAGCGTTTTATAAACGGTTTCCTGGATTTAATTACAATTTGGTTCTTGTCAAGATTCGGAAAAAGACCTATGCACTTATTTGGCGCAATGGGTTCGGTAATGTTTATTATCGGTTTTTTATCTGCCGCATATATTGGTATTTCTAAATTATACCATATGTATAACGGAATGAAATATAGCCTGGTAACAAGCAATCCCTGGTTTTTTATTGCTTTAACAACTATGATTTTAGGAACTCAATTGTTTCTTGCAGGTTTTCTTGGAGAAATTATTTTGAGAACTAAAAACAACGAAGCGCGTTACAAAGTAGCCCGAGAGGTTAATTTTTAACTTGAAGCCCTAGCCCTGATGGGAGTGACATCCTTTTATGGCGGGGTTCGCCATAAAAGATATAACGGACAGCAGGAAATAGCTCCTGAAAATTATTATTATTTTAAATTAAATATAAAAATATACGAATGATGAATATAGCACCTAATATCCTGAATGCTGTAAACGAATGGTTAACACCTACATTTGACAACGATACACAAGCTGCGGTTAAAGAATTAATGACTACGTCGCCAAAGGAACTTGAGGAAAGTTTTTATAAAAATCTTGAATTTGGAACTGGCGGAATGCGTGGTGTTATGGGCGTTGGAAACAACAGAATCAACAAATATACGCTTGGAAAAAATACTCAGGGTTTATCTGATTATTTACACGAAGTTTTTCCAAACCAGCCTTTAAAAGTGGTTATTGCTTATGATTGTCGTCATAATAGTAATACTTTGGCTAAAGTTGTGGCTGATGTTTTCTCGGCAAACGGAATTCACGTTTATTTATTCTCTGACTTACGACCAACTCCTGAATTATCATTTGCACTTAAACATTTAGGCTGCCAATGCGGAATCGTACTTACGGCTTCTCATAATCCGCCGGAATACAACGGATACAAAGTATATTGGGAAGATGGCGGGCAGATTGTTCCTCCTCAGGATGCTGCAATTATTAATGTAATCGAAAATTTAAGCTACGATAAAATTAAATTCAATGCTAACGAAAGTCTGATTGAATATATTGATACTGAAATTGACAAAGCATTTATAAAATCATCTATCGACAACGCAAGTTTTAATACTCCGGCTGAAGCCAAAGATAATTTACATGTTGTCTTTACTTCATTGCACGGAACTTCTATAAAATCTATTCCGGATACTTTAGCTCAAGCGGGGTATAAAAACGTTCATATTGTACCGGAACAAGCAATTCCTGACGGAGATTTCCCAACGGTTAAATCTCCAAATCCTGAAGAGCCTGAGGCTTTGACTATGGCTTTGGCTTTGGCCGATAAAACCAATTCTGATATTGTTGTAGGAACAGATCCTGATTGCGACCGTCTTGGTGTTGCGGTGAGAAACAACGATGGCAAAATGATTTTGCTTAACGGAAATCAGACGATGATTTTAATGACCTCTTTCTTATTGAAACAATGGAAAAAAGCAGGTAAAATAAACGGTAAACAATTTGTAGGTTCTACAATTGTTTCGACTCCGATGATGATGGAACTGGCTACAAGTTATGGCGTTGAATGTAAAGTTGGCTTGACCGGTTTTAAATGGATTGCCAAAATGATCAAAGATTTTCCGGAACTTGAATTTATTGGCGGTGGTGAAGAAAGCTTTGGTTTTATGGTGGGTGACGCCGTGAGAGATAAAGATGCTGTTGCAGCTACTTTATTAATATGCGAAGTTGCGGCTCAGGCAAAAGCGGCAGGAAGCAGCGTTTACAATGAACTTTTACAACTTTATGTAGAAAATGGTTTCTATAAAGAATACCTGGTTTCATTAACCAAAAAAGGTATGGAAGGCTTACAGGAAATTAATCAAATGATGATTGATTTGCGCCAAAATCCTTTGAAAGAAATCAGCGGACAAAGAGTAATTATGGTCGAAGATTATCAATCATCGATTGCTTTGAATTTATTGTCTGGCGAAGAATCTACAATGGATATTCCGAAATCGAATGTATTGATTTATTATACAGAAGATGGTTCTAAAATTTGTGCAAGACCAAGTGGAACTGAGCCTAAAATTAAATTCTACATTAGTGTTAATGCAGAATTAGATTCGGTTTCTAATTTTGATGCTGCGGAAAGTTATTTAGACGAAAAAATACAAAACATCATTGCAGGAATGCAATTGAAATAAAAAATTATTACCCGAAATAGTAATCAGTTTTATTATCAAGTTAAAATTGCATAACGATAAAAATCAAAACACTCTATTTCAACAAATTATAATTGTGCACACATTGTGTGCACAATTTCAGCTAAAATTCTAAGCAAATCACTTTAGAATTATTGCTAGAAAAACTGGAAAAAGCCATTGCTATAGCAGAAAACAACATCTATAAATAAATGAGTAACATAAAAAAAATAATCCCTTTTATATATCCGTATAAAAAATATGCATTCTTAAACATTTTTTTCAATGTTTTGTATGCGCTTTTTAGCACTCTTTCGTTTGTTGCTTTAATACCGATGCTTCAGGTATTATTTGATAAAAACAAGCAAATTACGGTAAAACCAGTATATCAGGGAATTTTAAAAATTCAGGACTATGGTCAGGATTATTTAAGCTATTACATTACCACCACAAAAGGCACACATGAATCCGGGTATGTTTTATCGATAATGGTCGCGATTATTATTTCGATCTTTTTACTTAAAAACTTAGCTGATTATGCCGCTATGTTTTTTATCACTTTTTTGCGAAATGGCGTTTTAAGAGACATGCGAAATGCAATGTACAAGAAAACACTTGAACTGCCTTTGGCTTTTTATTCTGAAAAAAGAAAAGGAGATGTTATTTCGAGAATTTCTGCTGATGTAAATGAGGTACAAAACTCATTTTTGGCCATTCTGGAACTTATTGTAAAAGAACCTCTGACTATCATTTTCACCATAACCACAATGTTGATTATAAGTCCTAAGCTAACACTTTTTGTTTTTATTTTTATTCCTGTTTCCGGTTATATCATTTCATTAATTGGAAAACAGCTTAAAAAACAATCTACTAAAGCGCAGCAGGAACAAGGTACTTTTTTATCGACTATAGAAGAAACAATTGGAGGCTTGAAGGTTGTAAAAGGATACAATTCTGAAAATTACTTTAACAATGTTTTTCAAAATTCTACAGAACGTTTTTTCAACTTATCAAATAGTATTGGTAATCGCCAGAACTTAGCTTCTCCTGCAAGTGAATTTATGGGAATCACTGTAATTGCTATATTATTGTGGTACGGAGGTCAAATGGTTTTAATAGACAAAAGCTTAGATGGCGCTGCTTTTATCGCCTATATGGGATTAGCTTACAACATCCTGACTCCTGCAAAAGCAATCTCTAAAGCTTCTTACGGAGTAAAAAGAGGGAATGCAGCAGCTGAACGTGTTCTTGAAATTTTAGATCAGGAAAACCCTATTACTTCTAAACCTGATGCTATTGTAAAAACATCTTTTGATGATAGTATCGAGGTTAAAAATATCAATTTTAAATATCAGGACGAAACGGTTTTAAAAGACTTTTCTCTTAGTATTAAAAAAGGTCAAACCGTAGCACTAGTTGGACAATCAGGAAGCGGAAAAAGTACTATTGCCAACTTAATGACTCGTTTTTATGATGTAAATGACGGTACTATTTCTATTGACGGAATCAACATAAAAGACATGAACTTACAATCTCTTCGTGGTTTAATGGGATTGGTTACTCAGGATAGTATTTTATTTAATGATACTATAAAAGCAAATATTTCGTTAGGAAAATTAGATGCTACAGATGATGAAATTATTGAAGCTCTAAAAATTGCGAATGCTTTTGAATTTGTAAATGAATTGCCTTTAGGAATCTACACTAACATTGGAGATAGCGGAAACAAACTTTCAGGAGGACAAAAACAGCGTTTATCGATTGCACGTGCGGTACTGAAAAACCCTCCTATTATGATTTTGGATGAAGCAACATCTGCTTTGGATACAGAGAGCGAAAAATTTGTTCAGGTGGCTTTAGAGAACATGATGCAAAACAGAACTTCGATTGTAATTGCACACCGTCTTTCGACCATTCAAAAAGCAGACCTTATAGTAGTGATGCAAAAAGGAAAAATCGTTGAGCAGGGAACGCATGAGGAATTAATTACGCACAACGGAACTTACAATAAGCTGGTAACGATGCAGTCTTTTGAATCCTAAATAAAAGAAGTAACTTTTAGCCACAGATTACACAGATTAACACGGATTATTTTTCTACTACTGAATTAAAATCATATATTTATCTGTATAATCTGTGGCTTTTTTTTTAGAATAAATCTTAAAACTCAAAAAATGTATCTCAACAATCCGAACATAACGCTTCCTGATGATCCGGATACTATTGTTTGGAAATACTTAGACTTATCTAAATTTCTTGATTTATTATTGTCGAAGAAATTATTCATGTCCCGATCTGATAAATTTGAAGATCAGTATGAAGGCACTTTTAGCGAACCTACTTTTGAAGAAATTAAAAAACTGGCGGCAGACAACCCTGAATTTTTAGATTACTACAAAACACATCGCGAAAAAGTAGCCATCAGCAGTTGGCATATTAACGAATACGAATCGTTTGCCATGTGGCAGATTTTTACCCAAAACAGCGAAGGATTAGCCATTCAGTCTACTATTGGAAGATTACAAAAAGCAGTTCGACGCGAAAATAATTTTAACCAGTACATTGGCGAAGTCAATTACATCGATTACAAAAAAGAATACATTCCGTTTGATGACTTGTTCTTTCCGTTTTTGTTTAAACGAAAAAGTTTTCAGTACGAACGTGAAGTACGCATTCTTACCGATACTTCAAAAAGCGATATCAAATTAAATGACGGAATAAAAATAAACGTTGACCTGAAACAATTAATTGAAAAGATATACATTCATCCAAAATCTGAAAACTGGTATAAAAAGCTGGTTATTGAGCTCGTAGAACGCTTAGGATTTGGTTTCGAGATTGAAAAATCTGATTTGGAAAGTGATATATTGATCTAAAGGCACTAAGCTACTAAGGTTCTAAGGTACTAAGTTTTTTTTTGCCACAGATTATATAGATTAAAAGGATTTTATCCGTTTTAAAAGAAAAAGCCCTTTAAAAATTAATTGATTTAATTTTTAAAGGGCTTTTTCTTTTGATTCCAAATCTTAGCAACTTAGAACCTTAGTAACTTAGAATCTTTAAATCGGCTTATAACTCTTCACTTCCCATTTTTTAGATCCTAAATCAATATAATTGTAATGCAAAACGTCATTTTTATCGAATTGTCCGTTTTGGTTAGTATCTTCTATTGTTCTAAAGTATAAACGGCTTTTAGATTCTACTAAACTCCAGTCTATTAATTCCTGAAAATCTTCGGAAATCTTTGTGAAATTTTCACCGCTTATATTACTCAAATACAAAGTTTTGATATCACTGGAATCTATTTTCCCATCTTTATTGGTATCCGCATCAGCCAATGTATATACCATAATTTGGTTTTGAGTTTTGTCTGCAACCGATTTCAAATAAGTAGCCGTTAAGATCAAAGCCGGTTTATCTGTTAAAGGTCGAATAGAATCTGAATCGACTTTTTGAAACTTCAGGTTTTGCAAATATCCCGTAATTTCATATTCGCCTAAATTCGAAATTGTAAAGCTCACATCGTTTACACTCGAAGATCCATAACGTGATTTGGTTCCTTTTTCGAAAACGCGTAAATCACCAACAGGATGAATTAAATAACTCGTTCCTTCCATCTGAATAGGCAAATCGGCTATTTCAATCTGCGTTGAATCTGTTTTGGACACAACATTTGATTTGCTGGCAGCATCATAAATCACTTTCGGTTTCTGAACTTCGTCTTTACAACTCACTAATGTTCCGACGATTGCCAAGGCTATATATGTTAAGGATTTTTTCATGTATGCTAATTATATTATGATATCAAATATAGTATTTTTGATTGTATTATTTCGTTTTATTGAATTTTACTAAGGCAAAGATGTTGAGAACTACGATTCCCAGATAAGCTAGAAAAAGATACCAATACTTTTTATACAGCGCTAAAACATATTGAAATTGCTTTTCTTTCCGTTCTTTTAAGATGAACTCTTTATTAGCTTCCCAATAACCACATGTAATGGGAGTTATTTCTCGTAAATTTTTATCAGCCTTCGGTTTTGGCAACATTAAAACAAAAAAATCATTGTTATATTGTTGGTAAGTAGGCATTTGTTCAATTGCTAAAATATCCAAAATTCTAACATAAACTTCATAAGCCATTTTATTTCCCATATGAATCTGAACACCATTTATAGTGTCATTTTCACGATTTAACTTCCTTAAAACAGCCTGAAGATTTTTTAAGCCTTTAGATTCTAAAATTTCAGAACTATTAAAGCTAAAAACCTGATAATTTCTTTTAATAGATTGCAAATTTGACTTGGCAATAAACTTTTCAGGAAAATAGATATCAATACATCCTTCGCTCTTAAAGACACCTGCTTTATACCAAGAATACAAACACAACAACGGAATAAAAACCAAAGATATTATTCCCGGCACGTAAAAAATTCGTTTTCTTTTTTCACGCTTATTTATCATAATCTTGCATTCAGCTTTACATTAAAAACTCTTGAAGTCATATAATTCGGAATCGCGTATTGATTTTTAGAGTACACATCACGAACCCATGTATTGGTTATCGCATTTTGATTATTAAAAAGATTAAAAATCTCTACTCCAACAGATAATTCTTTAAAGTTTTTCAACCATTTTGCCTTAGCTACTTTTGTGCTGCTATCTACAAAAACTTTAGCAAAACCAACATCTACTCTACGATAATCATTCAATCGGTTTTGATACAAATACGGATCTGAATATGCCGGAGCTCCACCTGGCAAACCTGTATTGTAAACCAGATTAAGATATAATTTCACACTCGGAATATTAGGCATATAATCCTGAAACAACATTGCAAATTTCAAACGCTGATCCGTTGGTCTGGCGATATATCCTTTATCTGCATAATTCTCTTCAGTTCTTAAATACCCAAAACTGATCCACGATTCAGTTCCCGGAACAAATTCTCCGTTCAACCTAAAATCAAGACCTTGCGCGTACGCTTTTGCATTATTATTGGCGACATAACGAATTCTCACATTATCGATCGAATATACATTGACATCAGAAAGTGATTTATAATACAATTCCGTTACCCATTTAAAAGGGCGGTTCCACATCTTGAAATTATAATCATTACTCAAAACAATATGTACAGATTCCTGTGCTTTTACATTCGGATTCACAACGCCATCCAGATCACGAAGTTCTCTGTAAAAAGGCGGCTGATGATACAATCCTCCCGAAAGTCTGAAAACCATATCCATATCCCAATCCGGTTTAATGGCAAACTGAGCACGCGGACTAAAAACAATCTGATTTTTTCCTTCAACGGCCGCACCGGAAACATCCCAACTCTGGAAACGAGCTCCTATATTATACCAAACCTGATTAGATCCCAGTTCTGATTTTTTATTGTATTGGGCGTAACCCGAAATCCTGTTGATCGTATTAAAATTGGTAGCTCGAACATCCTGATAAGGCAAAAGCGGTCCTGTATAAGGTTGATACGGTTGATTATTTTTAGGCAAAATAACAATTGGAGGATTAATAGAAAATCCAGCCGAATCGATCATTTCCCATTCTACAATTCTGTCGCGAATAGATTCTCTGGTATATTTTAAACCAAACTCTAACTGACTGTCATTTTTCCATTCCTTAAACCCTTTAATTTCTGCATTTGCGATCAACGCATCAAGATCGTTTCTGGCGTGATTGAGCTGCGAACCAATTCCTCTTGTAAAATCTACTTGAGTCGACCCTTCCTCGCCCACATTTCCTAAACGATATTGTGCCAAAATATCAAAATGCTCCTCCTCTTTTGTATGAAACAGCGAGCCGATAAATTTTAAAGTTAAACTTGGCGAAACCTTATAAGTTGTTTTTAAAGCCCCAAAATAGGTATCGTATTGATCGCGTTCTTTTCCTTCGTAATACACCGCCAGTGACATGGGCTGATCTATTGTTCCAAATTTTGTTTCGCGCGTTAATGGTTCATACAGATATTTATTCTGAGATATATTTCCCAAAAAACTCACCTGCCACTTATCCGAAATATCATAATTTACATTCGTCTGAATATCAGCGAAAGTTGGTGTATAATTGGTTTGTGTATCCTGACTATTTACGAGTAAACTATTGTTTCGATAACGAACACCAGTCACCGCTGACCATTTTTTATTTTTAGAAACGGCATCAACAGAAATGCTTCCGCCCAATAAACTAGCTTCTAGCGAAGCACCAAACTGAGTTGGTTTTCTATACGTAATATCCAAAACCGAGGATAATTTATCGCCAAATTTAGCCTGAAATCCTCCTGCCGAAAAATCAACATTCTGAACCAAATCGGTATTGGTAAAACTCAATCCTTCTTGTTGTCCGGAACGAATTAAAAACGGACGATAAACTTCGACTTCGTTTACATACACTAAATTTTCGTCGTAATTACCACCACGAACCGCATATTGTGTACTGAGCTCATTGTTGGAATTTACTCCCGGTAATGTTTTTAGAATATTTTCGATTCCTGCGTTTGCTCCCGGAATTTTCTTAATGGTAGCCGCATCAACAGTAGCAATTCCCTGAACGCGTTTTCTATTTTTAGTAGAAACAAAAACTTCCCCCATTTGCTCTTCTGAACTGCTCATAACGGGATTAAAAACAAAAACTTCATTAGGTTTTAAACTCACCGTAAGACTCATCATTTTTAATGAAATATGAGTAAAAATCAGTGAAGTTTTTTTATTTGAAGGTACATTGATTTCAAAAAATCCATTGGCATCAGATTGTTTTGTAATACCCAAAGAGGTAATATTCACATCTGGAACAGGACGATTACGATCATCTAAAATAACACCTTTAACATGAGCATTTTGAGCAAATGAAAAACACGTAATACATAAAAAAAGAAAAACGAATAGTTGCTTATTATGGTTCAATCGCTTTGGTTTTATTTTGGTTGACTTCTAAAAAAACGAGTTTCAAAGATAGCAGAATTACCCACATTATCAATCACTTCTATTTTTAAATCGTTTTCTCCTTCCAGCAAAAATTCATTATCAAAAGTATGCGTAATTCTTCTGGCTTTATTTTCATATTCAAATAAAACCCATTTTCCGTTCAGATATCCATTATAAGATTTTATGCCGGATGCAGCATCGCTAGTTGTAAAATCGATTTTTTTCTGGTCGCTGATCCATTTTCCCTCAACAGGTTTTGTAATTTTTATGACTGGAGCAATTGTATCGAGAACCAAACCGTATTGGCCCAATATCTTAGCTTTTGCAGTAAAAGTATCCCCTTTTCTAATGGTTCCGTTATAACTTGTACCTTTCCCGATATACAATTTATCACGCAAAGATTCAGGATAAGTACTGTCCTTAATAGTAATGGTAAAGTTTGAATGTACCGGAACGGTATCATCATGAATGTAAATTCGGTTATTTTTTACATCAAAATTCATATTAAAATCTTCGTAGAAAGTTCCTGCAGGAAAGAAAACCGACATATTATCTTTCTCGAAATTGGAGTCCTTATTATATTTAATAAAAAATTTTGACGTAACAGGTTCTGCCTGCACAAGCGGTGTTGCGGTATCATACTCAATTGGAACTGTAATTGAATTTTGATTTCCGTAAAAATCAGAAACTTCAATTCTGTAAGTAGAAGCCAGATTTGGCTGAGCCGAAATTATACCACGTTCTGAATCTGTTTTAACAATACTTAATGCAAAAGGCGTTTTCATGAAAAGTTTCTGAACACGCTGACTTGTCTTTTTATATCGCGAATAATCAATAAAGGCATTGATGTAACGCATTTCGTCAAACGAATAGGTATTAAACTGATAATTGTAATTTTGATTTCCGTTTAAAAAACTGGAAACATTAAAAACACCGTTTTTGTTATGAGAAACATCATCGGTATCAACAGCATTAATTCCAAAACCAATTTTTCCGTTTGTTTTTACTTTTCCTGCCAGATAAGTTCCGTCTTTTTGAAGCGTCATATTCACCAACAAAGGCTGTTTCGACTGATTCACCGTTGCATTGTCTAAAGGATAAACATACAAACCAGAAAGCGTAGGTTTTTTAGTATCCTTAATATCTTTATCAAATCCAAAAAACATCGGATTGATCACAAATTCTGTTTTACTATCGCGAATTTCAAAATGCAAATGTGGCCCTTCAGATGAACCTGTATTTCCGGAAAGTCCAATTATTTGCCCTTTTGTAACAGGCAATTCGTTTGGCTTAAGAAACATTTCGATTTCATAAGCTTTTTCTTTATAATGCGTTTTTTTTACATAATCCAGAATTTCACCAACAGGAGTTTGTAAATGTCCATAAACTGAAGTATACCCATTTGAATGCGTAATATAAATACATTTTCCGTTTCCAAAAGTCGAAATTTTTATTCTTGAAACATATCCGTCAGCAATTGCGTGTACACTTAATCCTTCTCTTTGATTTGTTTTTAAATCGAAACCTGCATGAAAATGATTGGGCCTTAACTCTCCAAAATTACCGGAAAGCTGCATCGGGATATCAAGCGGTGCGCGGAAATCATTCTTTGGATATTGCGTTTGAGCAAAAATAAAAGGGCAAAAAAACAGGGCAAGTAGTGAGAATTTCATAAGCAACATTTTTGCTAAGATAAAAAAATAAGAGGCCAAAACCGAGTAAAAAGCTACAAAAATACAATTGATTGAATTTCATTTAATTGGTTATTTTTAATGTAAAAAAATCGATAAAAAATTGCATTAATAAAAAGGAATACTAACTTTGTATGATTAAGTAATGAATAGGATTTACAATGAGTGTAATTGCAGAAATAATTGATACTCTTGAATATAAAGTCGAAAAGCTTTTTGAGAAGTCAAAAGCTCTAGAAAAAAATAATCAGGTATTACGATTAGAACTAGCCAAAGCTGCGCAAATTATCCAGAAACAATCTGAAGAAATGGACGCTTTGAAAAAGCAATATGAAACACTTAAAATAGCCAATTCGTTGCTCGGCAGCGACAATAACAAGAGAGAGACAAAGCTTAAAATAAATTCATTAATTCGCGAAATTGATTACTGTATAGCACAACTATCAGACTAGAAAGACATGGACGGAAAGCTAAGAATTAAAATATCAATTGCAGACAGAGTTTACCCATTAACGGTAGAACCTACTCAGGAAGAAGGACTTAGGAGTGCTTCAAAAAAAATTGATGCTATGATCAAGCAATTCGAAGAAAGTTACGCGGTTCGTGACAAACAAGATGTTCTGGCTATGTGTGCCTTGCAATTTGCATCACAAGTAGAACAAAAACAAATTGATAACGCAATCGATGGCGAAGAAACCATCGAAAGAATTAAAAGATTAAATTCGCTATTAGATCAATATCTCGAAAATTAAACGTTCTTTACAGAAACTAAGATACTGCCTACATTAGTTCACAATTGGTAAACTCAACACTAACAAATTAAAGTGAGTGAATCTTCGCTACTATAGTATGCCATGCTTCGGCAAGGAAACTTGAACAGTGAGTTAGCTCAAAACTTGTCTTTACGAGTTTATTCAAGCAATTAATGTAGGCTTTTTTTATATATAAATTTTAACAAACATGGACATAATAACGATCATTATTTCAGGTATTATAGGGATTGCGGCAGGTTTTGCAATCGCTAAAATTATCGAAAAAAGCAATATTTCTAATCTAATCAAGAACGCAAAAAAAGAAGCTTCTTCAATTTTAAAAGATGCTAATTTAGAAGCCGAAAACATTAAAAAAGATAAAATTCTTCAGGCAAAAGAAAAATTCATTGAATTAAAATCTGAGCACGAACAAGTAATTTTAGCCAGAGATAAAAAAGTAGCCGAAGTAGAAAAAAGAGTTCGCGATAAAGAATCTCAAATTTCTAACGAACTTTCTAAAGCCAAAAAAGTTAACGACGATTTTGAAGCTAAAACAAACGAGTACAATAACAAAATTGAAGTTTTAGATAAAAAACAAGCTGAAGTTGACAAATTACACAAAAGTCAACTGCAACAACTTGAAGTAATTTCAGGGCTTTCTGCCGAAGAAGCAAAAGAACAATTGGTTGAAGGCTTAAAAGCTGAAGCTAAGAGTAAAGCAATGTCTCATATTCAGGACACTATTGAAGAGGCAAAACTTACAGCGCAACAAGAAGCTAAGAAAATCATCATCAACACTATTCAAAGAGTTGGAACTGAAGAAGCAGTTGAGAATTGCGTATCAGTTTTCAACATTGAATCTGATGATGTAAAAGGTAGAATTATTGGTCGTGAAGGTCGTAACATTAGAGCGCTTGAAGCTGCAACGGGAGTAGAAATCATTGTTGACGATACACCGGAAGCTATTATTCTTTCTTGTTTTGATCCGGTTCGTAGAGAAATTGCACGTTTGTCATTGCACAAATTGGTAACTGACGGACGTATTCACCCGGCAAGAATTGAAGAAGTTGTGGCTAAAACGGCTAAACAAATCGATGATGAAATTATCGAAGTTGGTAAACGTACGGTTATTGACTTAGGAATTCACGGTTTACATCCAGAATTGATAAAAGTAGTGGGTAGAATGAAATACCGTTCTTCTTACGGACAAAACTTATTACAACACTCAAGAGAAGTTTCTAAACTTTGTGGTATCATGGCAGCCGAATTAGGGCTTAACGTAAAACTGGCAAAAAGAGCAGGTTTACTACATGATATTGGTAAAGTACCGGATACCGAAAGTGATTTACCTCACGCATTGTTAGGTATGCAATGGGCGGAGAAATATGGTGAAAAAGAAGAAGTTTGTAACGCCATTGGAGCTCACCACGACGAGATCGAAATGAAATCATTACTTTCTCCTATTGTTCAGGTTTGTGATGCTATTTCAGGAGCAAGACCAGGTGCAAGACGTCAGGTTTTAGATTCTTACATTCAACGTTTGAAAGATCTTGAAGAAGTAGCTTACGGTTTCAGCGGTGTAAAAAATGCATACGCAATTCAGGCTGGTAGAGAACTTCGTGTAATTGTAGAAAGCGAAAAAGTTTCTGATGATAACGCAGCAAACTTATCTTTCGAAATTTCACAAAAAATTCAAACTGAAATGACTTATCCAGGTCAGGTAAAAGTTACTGTAATTAGAGAAACAAGAGCAGTTAATATTGCGAAGTAATCTCGAAACTCTATAAAATAATAAAGGCTATCTTCTACAGATAGCCTTTATTATTTATATCAATTTAGGATTTTAAACATCGTTAAAGATGATTTTAAAACTAGTCCCTACTCCAACCTCACTTTCAACAGAAATAGTCCCTTTCATAGCTTCAATTTGATTTCTGGTTATGTATAAACCAATTCCGCGGGCTTCCTGGTGTTTATGAAATGTTTTATACATGCCAAATAATAAATCACCGTATACATTCAAATCGATACCTAATCCGTTATCTGTAATTTTTAAGGATTTATGTCCTTCGGGTTCAATCGAAAAATCAAACACAATAACAGGGTCCCGATCCGGATGGGCATATTTTATTGCATTTGTGGCAAAATTCAACAAAACACTTTCCATATAAGCCGGATTAAAATTAATCGTCAAATACTTCGGAACGTTATTTATTATCGTAACATTCTTTTGTTTATCAAATCCTTTAATAGTCGAGATTGTTTTGTCAATATATTCGCAAAGCTTCAATGGTACAACAGCAATATTGATGTTGCTTTGCGTTTTTACAATCTGAGTTAAATTTGAAATTGTATCATTCAAATCGTTAGAAACGGTTCTTAAATGCTCTAGCATTTCATTGACAGTTTGTCTTTCGATATCAGCATCAATAAAGTCCAAAATCGATTTTATATTGCCGGCTTGCGTATTTAAGTTATGCGAAACGATATGCGAAAAATTCACCAGTCGGCTATTTTGATCGCTGTATAATTTCATGGTTTTTAAAAGTTCTAACTCTTTTTCCTTTTGCAAAGAAACATCGGTATGCGTACCAATAACACGTAATGGTTTTCCGTTTTCATCCCTTTTGATCACTTTTCCGCGATCGAGAATCCATTTATAATTACCGCTCGACGTCATGACACGATGGTAATTTTCGTAATACGGAATCTTATTATCAAAGTGTTCCTGAATATCCGAATAATATTTAGGCAAATCATCAGGATGCACAATTTTATCCCAGCGTTCCGGATCATCAAAAATATCAGTCGATTCGAGTTCCAGAATTTTAAGCGATAAAGAAGAATAAAAAACATTATTGGTCACCATATCCCAATCCCAGATTCCGGCAGTTGATGCGTCTAAAGCGAATTGAAAACGCTCTTCGGATATCCGCAGTTTTTCTTCCTTATCTTTTAGTTCTGTAATATCAGAGACATGACCGTAAAAACTAACACAACCATCTGAAGGAGATAATTCGGTTTTAGAAGAAATTTTAAACCAACGCAATCCTTTTTTCGGAAGAACAGCCCTAAATTCAATCTCCCACGGCTTTACTTCTCTTCGCGCTTTGACTAAGGAATCAAAAAAGAAATCACGATCCTGAGGGAAAATTCTATCGTAAATAATGAGTTTTGGATCACTTGAAAACATTTCGGCGGTAAGCTCAAAAATTTCATCAGCAGATTTACTGACAAGTGGAAAAGAATAATTGTTATCACAATCAATGACAAACTGAAAAAGCAAATCAGGCATTTCTGCAAATAACTTCTTATAAAAATTATTCACCTCTAAGCAGTCCTCATTTCCATATAAATCAAAAACCATACGCTACTTATTTTACTTAAATTTAGTGATCAAAATAACATTTAACACAATAAAAGCGCTGTTTATCGATCTTATCTGCCTTTAGTAGAAAATACATCACAATATATTAAATTTTCACTTAAAATAACTGGTCATCGCAAAAAAATTATTTTCGAGGATGATAAGAATGCATTACTTCTTTTAGAAAACTTCGATCCAGATGCACATAAATTTCAGTAGTTGTGATAGACTCATGTCCCAACATTAATTGAATCGATCTTAAATCGGCTCCATTTTCAAGTAAATGAGTAGCAAACGAATGCCTCAAAGTATGCGGACTAATACTTTTATGCAAATTTATTTTTACTGCCAGATCTTTGATAATCGTAAAAATCATGGCACGAGTAAGCTGGTTACCTCTTCGGTTCAGGAACAAAGTATCTTCGTGACCTTTTTTTATCGTTAGATTTACGCGAACTTCTTTGTGATAAATCTGTATGTATTTTTGAGTCAATTTCCCAATAGGCACAAAACGCTCTTTGTTTCCTTTTCCGGTGATTTTTATAAACCCTTCATCAAAAAACAAATCGGAAATTTTGAGCGAAACCAGTTCCGAAACCCTAAGTCCGCAACCGTATAAAGTTTCTAACATGGCTCGATTTCGTTCGCCTTCATTAGAACTTAAATCAATAGCCGCAATAAGCGCATCAATTTCTTGTACCGATAAAGTATCGGGTAATTTACGGCCTGTCTTTGGTGTTTCGATTAATTCCAGCGGATTGTCATTTCTGTAATCTTCAAAAACCAGGTAATTAAAAAAACTTTTTAAGCCTGAAATAATCCGGGCTTGCGAACGCGGATTAACTTCTTTAGCAACAGCATATATAAATTGCTGAATCGTTTCGTCATTAATTTTTAAAGGAGAAACTTCAATTTGATTGGTTTCTAAAAAAAGACACAATCGTTCGATATCAAAACCATAATTTTCGATAGTGTTTTTAGACAGTCCTCTTTCGATCCTTAAATACGATTGATAATCTTTGATGTATCGGTTCCAATTCATACTTACAAAGTAAAAACATTTTTAGACATAAAAAAACCTTCCTGAATCAGGAAGGTTTATAAAATTATGTCGTTGTAAATTTTAAAATTTATAGGCTAATGATAAGGCAAAATTGCTGTTTTTAAAGCTTGCATTATAGAAATCAGGATAATCATCGTAATCATCAGGAACATCTGCGATATCAGAAAGCCCAATGGTATAACGAAAACCTACAGAAAGATCTTCTGTAAAATTATACCCCAAACCTAGATTAAGACCAAAGTCTGACGATTTATACAAATCACCAATGTCTTCGCCTCTACTTTTAGCTGATAATAAAAGCCCAATCTGTGGCCCGGCTTCGACACTAAAAGCATCTGTAATATAATATTTAGCTAAAACCGGAATGTTTAAATAATTGAGTTTGACATTGGTATTCGAATCTCCATCATACCCTTCAACAGTAGTACCTTGTGTAGAAAACAAAAACTCAGGTTGAATTGCAAATTTTTTCGAAACTTTTATTTCTGCAAATCCCCCAATATGAAAACCGGCTAAGGATTTAACATCTTCCTGATAACCCGTAAAATTTGAAATATTCAAACCTCCTTTTACTCCAAATCTGGTTGATTGCGCATTCGCAAATACAAATACCATGCATGTTACAATTGATAAAGTAATTTTTCTCATTTCTATAAATTTAAAATTAATGAACAAAAACAACAATAAAAAACAGAATATTCTTATACAAATATAAAGATTTATCTTTAACCTACTTTTTTAAGTAATTAATTTTCAAAACCATAACAAGTACAAATAAAAAAAACCTTCCTGGATCAGGAAGGTTTTATCTAAAAATATAAATTTATTGAACTCTTGTTGGCTCAACACTTATAGAATACAAACCAGAATTATATTGTCTAGTTGTATAAGCGGTTCCCGTAGTTCCTATAATAACATTATCAGCAAAATTAACTATTACATCACCAAGCATATCATTTCCTTGGGTGAAGGTTCTTTGAACAGTACTTGTTTTAACAACTTTTTGACTTGTACCATATTTAAGACCAACTTTTACTAATTCACCAAAAAAACTGCCACTTGCTTCTACACTAAAATTAGATGCAAACTCAACACTTCTTGATTCGGTTAAAATAGTTGTTTCAGTAAGATCCACCTCCTCAATATCTATTTTAATTGTAGATGCATATTGATCCAAATCCCAATTAAAAATTGGAATATTTAAATTAACATTTTTCAAACTATTAATTTGTCTGTAATAAAAATAATGACCAAACCCAGTTCTTTCACCTCTTATAAAAGTACAATCAAATAAATCATTTCCTGTTGCAGTAAAATATTTTATTATTTCACTACCAATACCATTTTTACCATTAACAATAGTGCGTATTTTAAATTCAAAATTCCCACCAGTCCACGAGCCACCTGATAAAATATTACCTGTTGAATTACCAAGTGCCTTTTCACCTAATGTTGGATCCCCCGTTTGATCTGCAATTGTATTGTAAGCCGCAGTTGGATTTCCTTGCAATGAAAAAGACGTAATAGTCTCTTGAAAGTCATATTTGAATGGCCCCTTAGGCGTTCCTGGCGTTATATTATAATAAATATAATCTCGTTGCCAGCCATCAACATTTGATCCCGTGTATGTATTATAAGCCGTAATAACTTTTGGATCTAATACTGCCGAACTAACTGTCCTTAAAAACCCATTTTTAGAATTCTTAGATTTATCAAAACAATCATCTAAAAATTTATACTCTACACCATTAACTCGACTAACCAAACTAGTTTTTATATTTTTATTATTAGAAATGTTATTAGAAACTATTCTTTCGTTGTTTTTTAATACAATTACTGGAAAAGCAGGAGTATATTTTGCTTCAATAATTTCTTCAGAACCATCTTGATTAATAACAGGAACATCATTTGAAGTAGTAAGTCTAATTGCAACTGCCGGAATTTGAGTTTGAGTATCCCATATTTCAGCAGAAAAAGAATTCTCCGGTAATTCAGGAACAAAAATTGTCAATGTTGGATTATTAATTTCTATTTGATTTAAAAGAGCTTCACTACCCAAATTTTTAATTAAACTTTGTCGTACCGTTATATTATTCTCTAATTTCTCATCTTTAATAGTTTGATACAATACATCATAATCATTATCAAACATTTTTAAAGATTCACTTTTAATTAAATCTCGCAACGCTTTACTTTCATTTAACGATTTTACTAACGCTTTTCCAAACTCTCTTTTAAGATTTGAATCTGCATCGTATAATTTTTCAACCGTTAATTCATTCTTTTCCTTAGTTGTTGGATCAACATTTTCATTTTGATTGTCGCAGCTGGAAAAAGCTAATAAATAAAAAAAACTAAATAATGATAATTTAAAACTTCTGTTCATAATGTAATTACTTTTTAAGTTAATATTACACAATTATAAGTTTTTTTTCACAATAAACAATATTAAATTAAATATTTTCTTATAAATAAAAAAACCTTCCAATTTAGGAAGGTTTTTAAAATATGTTATCTATTCTAATTAGAATTTATAGTTAAATCCAAGGTTTATAGAAGAAAGTGTTAAATCATCTGAAATACCTTTGTAAGAAGCAAATATTTCTATTTTCTCATTTTGGTAACCAAATTTTGGTTGGTAAAGAACACCACCATCACCCTCACCACTTCCAACATAAATTGCATATCCTAAATCTGCACCTACAAATAAATTGTCAGTTAAAGAATATTGAGCAGTTGCAGCAACTGGAATAAAACCAGCATTATCGCCTTCAATTTCGAAAGAACCAAAAGGAGTATCAACAGTAGTCTTTTTTGACAAATAAGTTGTATACCCTGTAGTTGCTCCTACACTAAATTTATCAGCAACATTCCAAAGATAAGCTGCATCTACACCTAAATTTACAGAGTAAGAATCTTTTAGATCACCTAAAATAAAACCTGTGTGCGCACCTACTTTAAAGTGTCCTTCTTGTGCATTTGCAAAACCAAATGCCATAACTGCAATTGCAGATAAGATAATTTTTTTCATTTTTAATTTGTTTTGGTTAAATTAATTCGAGGGCAAATATAGAAATATACTTACCAAAAAATTATTTGTATTTTAACATTTTTTGTAGTAACTAGGCGCAAAATCTTATTAAAAATGTATTTTTCCTACAAAAAAAGCCTTTCTGATTAAGAAAGGCTTTCAAACATTTTATGGTAATTACTTAGAATTTGTAAGCCAATGTCAATGCTAAAACACTGTTTTTTGGGCTATCTAAATACTCTTGTGTATCATCTACTTCGTAGTCAGCAATATTTGACAAACCTACAGTATAACGAAGACCAACTCCTAGATTCTCTGTAAAATTATACCCAAGACCAAAATTGAATCCTGTATCTACTGATTTATAAGAATCCTTAACATCACTATCATCTCTTTTAGCAGATACTAAAAAACCTAATTGAGGCCCAGCTTCAGCAGTAAATTGTTTAGTAATATAAAATTTAGCTAAAACAGGAATATTTATATAATTCAATTTAGTATTAAAATCAGTATTACCAAATTCAAGCTTTGCTCCTTGAGTAGAGAACAAAACCTCAGGCTGAATAGATAATCTTTCGATAATTTTAATTTCAGCAAAACCTCCAACCTGAAAACCTACCAAAGATTTAGCATCGTAATAATTTCCACCAGCAAAAGAAGTAACGTTAAGACCTCCTTTTATTCCAAATCTTGTTTGTTGTGCATTAGTAAATCCAAATGCCATTACTGCTATAGCAGCGAAAATAATTTTCTTCATCTTAATTTGTTTTGGGTTAAATTTAATAATCAAATATAAAAATATTCTTCATAAAAACTAACTTGTATTTTAAGAAAAAAAGTGGTAATTAGACAGTTAACGCTACTAAAAGCAAATAAACACTTTATAATTCACAATAATTAAAATATCCTTAAACAAAAAAAAGCCCTCCTAATATTTAGGAAGGCTTTTGAAAATTATTAGAATTCTAATTAGAATTTGTAAACAACTCCAAAGCTTACATCTCTTAAATCAGTACCAAAACCAAAAGTATTTGTTTTCTCAGCACCATGTCCACCATTATTATTTACGCTATAACCTAAACCAAGCCAAGTAGCTTCAATAGCAAAATGACTAGATAAGAAATAACTTAAACCTAAACCAACATTTGCACCAATTTCATTTGATTTTGCATCACTAGGTTTGAATTTATGATTAGTAAAATCAATACCAGCCTGACCATAAATAGAAAACTGAGAAGCAGGCGTAAAGTAGTATCTACCAAAAGCTCCAGCAGTAAATGTGTTATCTTTTAAATCATTGTCTTTCTCTGAACCAAAACCTAATTTTGCTCCAATCGCAATATTTTCAGTTACAAAATAACCTACTTTAGGCTCAATAGTAAATCCGCTTGTTTTGTTATCCCCTGTTTTTTGAGAACCTACATTTAAAGCTCCAGAAGCAAATACATCTCCTTTAGAAAATCCTCCTGTTTGTGCGCTGGCAAAACCCACTGTCATTACTGCAATAGCAGCTAAAATAATTTTTTTCATGTTTACAATTTTTATTTATTATTAAATCATAAAACTAAACTTATACTTGTTAAAATAAGTCCACAAGAAGTTTATAAAATGATAAAATAAGACAGAATTCAATTACAAATAATAGACTGATCATCAATGCCTTAGATTAATAAAACAAAAAAGGAAGGCTGGATAATTAAAATTGAGTGCGAATTTTATTAATTATTTAAAGTAAAATGCAAAACAATAAAATCAAAATAATGTAGTTTTGACTAATAGATAACGTTAAAAAACACCAAATTTTAAAAAACACTTTTATGAAAAAAATAATTTTAGCAGCTGTTTTGTTCCTGGCAACATCAGCTACAATTCAGGCACAATTATTAAAACTTGGAGTTAAAGCAGGGGTTAACTTTGCAAGTCAAACCGGAGATTTTCCAGATCAAATTGACAAAGAAGGTATAACTAGCTATCATGCTGGTCTAGTTGCCGAAATAAAATTACTAGACAAATTTTCTATTCAACCAGAGCTTTTATACTCAACAACAGGTGCGTCTTATAAATTTGATGATGTGAGTGGAGATATTAAAAATGAGCTAGGATATATTTCTATTCCTGTAATGGCTAAATTTTATTTAAACAATACATTTAGTTTAGAAGTTGGTCCACAGGCTTCGTTCTTAGTAAGTGAAAGAAATGATTTTGATGTCAAAAATGGTGAAACTTTTGAATTTGGTGTAAATGCCGGATTAGGAGTAAAACTTACAGAAAACTTCTTTTTACAAGGGCGTTATGGTTTAGGACTGACAGAAGCTTCTAAAAATGCAGATGTTAAAAACTCTGTATTCCAGATTTCAGCAGGATTTATGTTCTAAAAAATATATCACATACTTTTATAAAAACCGTTCTATTAATTAGAACGGTTTTTTTATTTTTACCAAGTTCAATGACAATTACAAAAGTCAATGTCAAAAATCAATTGCAATATCAATCACTAAAAAAAAATCAACAAACAGTAACCTAGATTAAATGAACTTATATTACTTATATGGTTTAAAAAAATCTAAATACTTTTCAAAATAACTTAAATATGAAAATCGCTATAATCAACGGACCCAATTTGAATCTTTTAGGCAAAAGAGAACCGGAAGTTTACGGAAGCCAAACTTTTGAAGATTATTTTGAAACGTTGCAAAAAACATATCCAAATATCGAACTGTCCTATTATCAAAGTAATATCGAAGGCGAACTGATTGGAAAGATTCAGGAATTTGGTTTTACCTATGACGGGATCATTTTGAATGCCGGCGCTTATACACACACTTCAATAGGTTTGGGAGATGCGATAAAAGCGGTGACAACACCCGTAATCGAAGTACACATTTCTAACACTTATGCACGTGAAAGTTTCAGGCACCAATCGTATTTATCGGGCAATGCAAAAGGCGTAATTTTAGGCTTTGGACTAAAAAGTTATAATCTCGCGATTCAATCTTTCTTGTAGGTCTTTATTTAACAAATTTTTAATAAGCTCATTTTTAACTTATTCTATTTTTGTTAGAGAAACCACTTCCATGAAAAACTATACTTTACTTGCCTTTTTATTTTTTTCAATTTCAAATTTTGCCCAAATAAAGGGAACTATAACCGACGAAAAAGGAAATCCGCTGCCTTTTGTTTCTGTATTTGAAGAAAACACTTATAGCGGAACCACTTCGAACGAACAAGGAAAATATCAGCTAAACATAAAGGAAGTTGGTAAAAACAAAATTGTTTTTCAATATCTGGGTTTCAAAACTCAAAAGATATCCCTTTCCGGAGATTCAAAGAGCATTGTTTTAGATGTAAAAATGGCTGAAGAAAGCTTTGCTCTAAATGAAGTTGTAATTGATCCTAAAAAAAATCCTGCTGATGCCATTATAAGGAGTGCTATAGGGGAGAAAAAAGACAACTCGGACAAAACCGGAAGATATACTGCCGATTTTTATTCGAAAGGAATGTTTAAAGTTAAGGATTTGCCTAAAAAAATTCTGGGCAAAAAAGTAGATCTTGGTCAGGATATGGCATCCAATCTGGATTCTACCGGAACCGGAATTTTGTATTTATCTGAAACTATTTCTAAAATTACTTTTGAAAAACCCGACAAATTAAAAGAGAAAATTATTGCTTCTAAAATTTCCGGAAACAATAAAGGATATAGCTATAACACCGCTTCGTTATCGACTTATGATTTTTATGATAACACGCTTGACTTTGATGTTAAGCTCATCTCTCCTATTGCCGACAATGCTTTTAGTTATTACAAATACAAACTCGAAGGAACATTTTACGACGACAACAAACAACAGGTTTATAAAATTAAAGTCATACCAAAACGCGATAAAGAACCTGTTTTTGAGGGTTATATTTATATTGTCGACGATAGTTTTGCCATTTATGCCCTTGATTTAGATATAAAAGGGTATCGAATGAAGAATGAGTTTACCGAAGTGATGACCCTAAAACAAAGCTTTAGTTACAATACAAAAAATAAAATCTGGACAAAAAATGCGCAAACACTCGATTTTAACGCTGGTATATTTGGTGTAAAATTCTCCGGAAAATTTAATTATGTATACTCTAATTATGAGTTTCCCGCTTCGTTTGAGAAGAAAACCTTTGGCAATGAAATTGTTGCATTTGAAGCCAATGCCAACAAAAAAGACGATGCTTTCTGGAATCAGATCAGACCAATTCCGTTGACGATTGAAGAAAGCACGGATTATACCAAAAAAGACAGCTTGCAAACGATTAGAAAATCTCAAAAATATATGGATTCGGTAGACGCAAAAAACAATAAGTTTAAAGTCACCGATATTTTGATGGGGTACGATTATAAAAACACTTTCAAAAAATATTCATTTGATTATAAAGGATTATTAAACATCGCTTCTTTAAGTTTTAATACCGTTCAGGGTTTTAACTTAGATTCTGGGTTTTCCTTCAAAAAATGGAATGAAGACGAAGGAAAAAGCACTTCGATAAGTACGACTTTTAATTATGGTTTCTCGGATGAGCGCTTTCGTATTACAGGAGATTTTACACATAAATTCAACAACATAAATTTTGCAACTATTAATGTTTCGGGAGGAACAAAAGTGACTCAATTTAATGGTGCTCAACCCATAACTAAGCTCATCAATTCTGTAAGTTCTTTGTTTTTTAAGGATAATTATATGAAATTGTATAATCTGGAATATGCCCAGATTGGCTATTCGCAAAACATTTTAAATGGCGTGAATTTATTTGGAAAAGTGGGTTATGAGCAACGAAAACCTCTCTTTAACACCACTGATTATTCTTTCTTTAAAAAGGATGATATTTATTCTTCTAATAATCCATTGGCGCCAAATGATTTTACAACGCCGGCTTTTGATCCTCATCATTTATTTAAAGCCTCAATAAATGCCCGAATTAACTTTGGCAACAAATACATTTCACGACCTGACGGCAGATACAATATTAAAAATGATAAATATCCAACCCTATTTTTAGCTTTCGAAAAAGCATTTGCCGCCAGCGAGAAAAAATACGAATTTGAACGCATTGGAGCTTCTGTTGTTTACGATTTATCATTAGGCAATAAAGGAACTCTGGGAATGAATTTCAAAGCAGGAAAGTTCTTTAATGCCGAAAACATTTCGTTTATCGATTACAGACATTTTAACGGAAATCAAACTCATATAGGAACAAGCGATCGTTATTTAAATGTTTTTAATTTAATGCCATATTATTCAAACAGCACAAACGACAGTTATTTTGAAAACCATTTCGAGTATAACGATACCGGATTTATTATGAATAAAATCCCGTTATTAAACCTTTTAAAATCTACCATGAATCTTGGGTTTCATTCTCTGGCAATTCCAGATAGAAAGCCCTACACAGAATTTACGGCTGGCTTAGACAATTTAGGATTCGGGAAATTTAAATTGTTCAGAGTAGATTATGTTCATTCTTATCAAGGCGGAATTCAGCAAAACGGCGTTGTGTTTGGATTGAAGATTTTGAATGTATTAGACTAAAGGTGCTAAGGTTCTGAGGTTCTAAGTTGCTGAGTTTTTTTAATCTTCACAATCCCTATTTCTATGATAATTTTCAGGAGCTAATCCCGCTATCCGTTGCAATCTTTTGCTCCATTTCATTACACAAAAGGATTTCCACTTCTATCGGGGCTAGGACAATCGTTTTCATAAGAATGTTCTAGTTTAGTATTTCATTTCGAAAAGATTTAACCACAATCTTGTCAATCCCGAAGATTGCGTTAGGGATAGAAGCTACATCTCCCAATTAATAAAAACTACGGCTAAAAATCCTTGTTTTTCTACATCGGAAATATAGCGGATAGCCCGCTCGCCGCAACGAAAAACCCCCAAATAAAAAATCCGCTTACTCTATAAAGAATAAGCGGATTTTAGTATGCAATTTGATATTCTTTGCGTGGGCTTCGACTTCGCTCAGCCTGACAAAACTGTCAAAAACCTTAGAAACTTAGCATCTTAGAACCTTAGCCTCTTTCCTCAGTGATAATCATCCGGCTCGATATGAATCAGAACATTGCCCAATTCCGGAATTCTTTCTTTTAAGGTATCTTGTAGTTTGTGTGACAAATCGTGGCCTTCTTTTACCGAAATTTTTGCCGATACAATGGCATGAAGATCGACATGATATTTCATTCCGGCTTTACGGATAAAGCATTTTTCAGTTCCAAGGATACCAACTACTTTTAGGGATTCAATTCTGATTTCTTCGACTAAATCATCGTTCAGATTTTCATCCATAATTTCGCCAAGCGCAGGTCTGAAAATTTTATAGCTGTTATACAGGATAAAAAAAGCAGCAAAAAGCGCCGCCCAGTCATCTGCAGATTCAAAACCTTTTCCCATAATTAGCGCAATCGAAATCCCGATAAACGCCGCCACCGATGTTATAGCATCACTACGATGGTGCCAGGCATCAGCTGCCAGAGACGAACTATTGGTTTCTTTACTACGTTTCATTACCAGTCTATATGAATACTCTTTCCAGACAATAATTACGCCCAGCACATACAATGTCCATGATTTTGGCAATCCGTGCGGAGTTTGAATATTAGCAATACTTTCGTATCCAATAATAGTTGCCGAGGTAATTAAAAAACCTACTACCAAAAAAGTAATTAATGGCTCTGCACGACCATGACCGTAAGGATGATTTTCATCTGCCGGTTTATTAGAATATTTGATTCCGAATAAAACCAAACAAGACGAAAATATATCTGCAGTAGACTCGATCGCATCTGCAATTAAGGCGTATGAATTGCCAAAAAAACCTGCCAAACCTTTTACCAAGGCTAAGCAGGTGTTTCCAACTATACTAAATATAGTAGCTTTTACAGCTTTTTGTTCATCTGTCATTTCCGTTTCTTTTAGCTGAGCTATATTTTTTCGCCACGAATTACACCAATTATCACCAATTATTTTGTTTTGAATTGAGGAAAATCAATTTAAAAATTTTTAAAAATTAAATAAAAATTCGTGTAGATTCGTGTAATTCGTGGCTAACTTTTATTTTTTTTACGCTCTTACGATTTTTGCGCCAATTGCTCTTAAACGTTCGTCGATACGCTCGTATCCACGATCGATTTGTTCTATATTCTGAATTGTGCTTGTTCCTTTTGCTGATAACGCAGCAATTAATAATGAAATCCCCGCACGAATATCAGGAGATGACATTGTTGTTGCTTTTAGTTGAGATTCAAAATTATGTCCCATAACCACGGCTCTGTGCGGATCGCATAACATAATTTTTGCTCCCATATCGATTAATTTATCTACGAAAAACAAACGGCTTTCGAACATTTTCTGGTGAATTAAAACATCTCCTTTTGCTTGTGTTGCCACAACCAAAACAATGCTCAATAAATCAGGTGTAAATCCTGGCCAAGGCGCATCGGCAATTGTCAAAATAGAACCATCGATATCGGTTTTTACTTCGTACCCATTTTTATGAGCAGGAATATAAATATCGTCATTACGTTTTTCGATAGTGATACCTAATTTTCTGAAAGTATTTGGGATCAAACCTAAGTTTTCCCAGCTTACATTTTTGATCGTAATTTCACTTTTTGTCATAGCCGCAAGACCAATCCACGAACCAATTTCGATCATATCAGGCAAGATCCTGTGCTCACATCCTCCAAGGCTTTCAACACCTTCGATAGTCAATAAGTTAGATCCTACACCTGTAATGTTAGCTCCCATAGAGTTTAACATTTTACACAATTGCTGTAAGTAAGGCTCACAAGCTGCATTGTAAACGGTAGTTCTTCCTTTTGCCAAAACAGCTGCCATAACAATGTTTGCTGTTCCGGTTACAGATGCTTCGTCAAGCAACATATCTGTTCCCTGAAGTCCTTCTGCAGGAGTTTCTACTCCGTAAAAGTGATCTTCTCTGTTGTATCTGAATTTTGCTCCAAGGTTAATAAAACCTTCAAAGTGAGTATCTAATCTACGACGACCAATTTTATCTCCTCCCGGTTTAGGAATATATCCTTTTCCGAAACGGGCCAAAAGTGGTCCAACAATCATAATAGAACCACGAAGCGCTCCACCTTCTTTTTTGAAAGCTTCTGTTTCTAAATATCCAACGTTAACTTCATCAGCCTGAAACGTAATCGAACCCGGTTCATTGCGTTGAATTTTAACTCCTAAATTACCCAACAAAGTGATTAATTTATTGATGTCAATAATATCGGGAATATTATTAATTTTTACTTTATCCCCCGTTAGAAGCACGGCACATAAAATTTGTAATGCCTCATTTTTTGCTCCTTGCGGAGTGATTTCTCCTTTTAAAGGAGTTCCTCCTTCGATTTTAAAAATTCCCATAGATTTTTTTTAAGA
Source organism: Flavobacterium piscisymbiosum (assembly GCF_020905295.1). Classification (NCBI taxonomy): domain Bacteria; kingdom Pseudomonadati; phylum Bacteroidota; class Flavobacteriia; order Flavobacteriales; family Flavobacteriaceae; genus Flavobacterium; species Flavobacterium piscisymbiosum. The sequence goes on from NZ_JAJJMM010000001.1 coordinate 184,218, forward strand.
TTCTGAGTTACTAAGGTTCTAAGATTCTGAGTTTTTTTTCTTTGCAAAAAAGCTTAGTAACTTAGATGCTTAGCAACTTTTATTTTTGTTTTTGTTTTTAGGGCTTTGAGTTACTAAAATTATAAGATCCTGAGCTAAAAACCTTAGCCTCTTAGCATCTTAGAACCTTAGTACCTTTTTTTTTACTTTTGATTATTTTTCTGAAAAGGTTTCGGTTTTCCCAGACCTTTATTGTTTTTGTTGCTTTGGATTTTTGGTTGTCCCGGTGGTGTTATTTTGTTCGACATGCGTTTGTTGGTGCGCAATAAATCAGTAGTATTCAAAAGCTCTTCTGTACTTTGTAATAAATTGATTTTTCCTCCAGACAATTCAAATAAATGCTCAAAAATCACATCATCTTTTACTGTGTCTTTGTTCCAGCTTAAGTATGATTTTTTCATGTGGTTGGCAATTACCAATACCAATGCATTTTTCATTTCTCCATCTTCCCATTTGTTGGCAACATCAATCATATACTTGATATTGTTACCATAAAATCTGTATTTAGGAAAATTTTGCGGATACTGTAAAACATCCGGTTTTAACTGTAATACATCTCTTGACGGAATTGGATATGGTGATTCTACATTCAATTTAAAATCAGACATGATAAAAAGCTGATCCCATAATTTATGTTGAAAATCCGGCACATCACGCAAATGCGGATTCAGACTTCCCATTACCTGAATGATGTATTTCGCTGCTTTATTACGCGTTTCAGCATCTTCGATAATAGTAGCCTGATCGATCAGTTTTTGTAAATGACGACCATATTCCGGAATAAGTAAGCGCTGTCTTTCAGAATTGTATTCTAAATTAAAAACAACGTCATTTGCGACTTCTTTTTTATATTTTTCGACCATAATTTATAATGAAACTATACCTTCTATAGTAGAAACTTCTTTGTATTTGCTAATCACCTGGTCAGCACTATGCATTGTAACATCTATAGAAACACTGGTAAATTTACCTGTTTTAGATTTTGTTGTTTTAATAACGGCGCCCATACTGTCAAAAGCTTTTTCAACCCGTTCGACATTATCATCGACCGAAGGCACTATAAATTTATACAAATATTCTGCAGGCCAAGTATTTGAGTTATCTAACTCTACCTTTAATCTTTCGTAAAATTCGGCTGTGTTTTTTTCTTTATCGTTCTCCATTTGCACATTAAAATAGAAGGCAAATATACGTTTTTGATTTCAGATTTCAGATTTTAGATTTTAGATTTTTCAGGATGTTTTTTTGCGACAAATTTCACAAATTTTCATAAATTAAAATGACTTAGAAAAATCGTGAATTTCATATAGCTTAAATTAAAAATTCGTGTAAATTAGTGAAACTCCTCACTAACTTTTATATTTGAGAAACATTGCACAGAAATAATCTTGCAAAGATGCAAAGTCGCCTAGTTTTATTTTTAAACTTTTTAAATTTGACTTTGCATCTTTGCGAGATTAAAAAACATATTATTATGAAAAACCAAATTCTTCTTTTTGTTATCGTATTTACATTCAACTCGATGAAGGCTCAGGAAATCAAAACGATGACTTATTTCCAGAATGACACCATCAAACTCGATCTTGATTTGTATTTGCCTCAAAAGAAAACTAACGAAAAAATTCCGTTAATCATTTTTGCTTTTGGAGGAGGATTTTCAGGCGGAGAACGCACAAGCGAAAAAGAATTCGGACTTTTTATGGCCAAAAATGGTTATGCGGTTGCCAGCATTTCATATTCTTTATATATGAAAGGAAAAGATTTTGGCTGCAAAGGAACTTTAACCGAAAAAATAAAAGCAATACAAATTGGTGTAAGCGATATGTGGCAGGCTACTTCTTTTTTGATCGAAAATGCCAATAAATACAATCTCGATTCTTCTAAAATATTTATTTCAGGAATCAGTGCGGGAGCCGAAATTGGTTTTCATGCTTCTTTTTGGGATTATAAACTTATGAATTTATACAAAAACAATCTTCCTGAAAACTTTAAATACAAAGGTTTCATTGGAGGCTCCGGAGCGATTCAGGATATTAATTTAATTACGAAGGAAAAAGCAATTCCGATGTTATTGGCACACGGAAATAATGATGATACAGTTCCGTACGCAGCTGGTTCACATCGCTCCTGCCCAACAAATGCTTCGGGCTGGCTGATTCTTTTTGGTTCTTATGCAGTTTATAATCATATGAATGAGTTACATAAAGACATCGAACTGATCACTTTTTGTGGCGGCGGACATGAGTTCTCGGGCTACCTTTTTCATCAGGGGCAACAATATGTTCTGGATTTTGTGAATGATGTTTTGAAAGGAAAAAGATTCGAATCGCATATTATTATTCCTTCTGGGAAGAAGGGTGCGAGTTCTGGAAAATATTTGTTTTGTGAATGATACAATAAAATAGGATTATGAAAGTAAAAATAACATTATCATTAGTTGTTTTAGGATTATTTATTCAATGTAAAGAAGATAAAACTAAAAAATCTGTGCAAAAAGTAGAAAAACTATCGGCTCTTAACAGCTATAATTTTATTGAAAAATCAAGCATAAAGTTTCAATTCTTCTCTGATAGTTCTTATATTTTTACAATTATAGAAAAAGGTAAAAATCACAACAAAAGAGAAACATTTAATGATTTCTGTTATTCAAAAAATGATACCATTTATTTCAGTCCAACAAGATTTCCTTATAATAGAAGTGAAAAAGCAGTAATTAAAAATAATTTTATTGAATTTATTGGAGGAGAGTTTCCGTTAAAAATTGAAATTCAAAAAAACCTGCTTCAAACAAAAAACAAATTGAATCTTCAAAAATATAATAATTATGCGTTTTTCTCTTTTGAAGAAGAATTCCATAAAAATTACTTTAATTACAAACCAAATACTATAAAAGCATCCGATTTAAACCAAAAGGAATTAGTTGAAATGGATCAAATTTTAAAAAAATCTTTTTCTGATAACGCTTCAAAGCTCAGGAAATTTGATAAATATGTATACCAATGTATTGTCATAATAAACGAAAACCAAGAAAAAGAAATTTTGATAAATAGTTACTGCAAGGATCCACGTGATGAAAAAGGTTTTAAATATTCTTTAATTCAAATGAATGATGGAGGAAATTGTAATATAAGTTTAAAAATAAATTTAACGAAGCACAATTACTCAGATCTGAATATTTCGGGTAGCGCATAAAAATAAAAATCATCAAAATATTCGGCTAAAGCCGAAATCTTCAAATTCATAAACCCGTTGGTTAAAACCAACGGCTAGTCAAAATAGAATTCTATTTTTATCTCCTACAAGTTTTTTCCGAAACTTGTAGCTATTTCATAACCAACTTAGCAATAACATAATTATCCTCGATAAACTGGACCAAAGTCCAGCCCTACAATATTAGCCGAGTCTACGGCTCTTTTTCGTTTTAGTTCCGTAGGAACGATTCATTTTTTAGGGCTGGACTTTAGTCCAGTTTTAGCCAAAAGCAGCAGTGATATCGCATAAAATTGCGAAATCATTCGCTCAAGGCAAAATAATCTTTTTAAATACAATAAGTTTAGGTAAATTTGCGCTTTATTTTAAGAAAGTGCAAAAACAAATCATAGTTTTAATTGGTGGCCCGGGAACGGGAAAATCTACTCTTATTAACGAATTGGTAGCTCGTGGCTACTGCTGTTATCCTGAAATTTCAAGACAAGTTACACTCGAAGCACAGCAACGGGGTATCGACCAATTGTTTCTTGAACAACCTTTATTGTTTAGCGAAATGTTACTGGAAGGTCGCATTAAACAATACGAAGACGCTCTTGAAGAACCCGACAATGTCGTTTTTATAGATCGAGGAATTCCTGATGTTGTAGCTTATATGGATTATATAGGCGATGATTATCCGGAGCACTTTGTAAAAGCTTGTGAAGATTTTAAATACACCAAAACTTTTATTTTACCGCCTTGGGAAGAAATTTACGAATGCGACACTGAGCGCTACGAAAATTTCGAACAAGCTTTAACGATACAAAAACACCTTGTTGAAACGTATAAGAAATATGGGTACGAGTTAATTGAAGTACCAAAAGATACGGTTGACAACAGAATTCTTTATATCTTAGATAAAATTTAGGCAGGTGTTTAAAGTTGCAAAACTAGAAACTAATTTCTAAATTTTTTAACTTTAAAACAAGACCAATGCCTGAAGCGCAAGAAATTCTTTTAAAATACTGGAAACACGACAGTTTTAGACCGTTGCAAAAGGAGATTATTGACTCGGTTTTGGATGGTCAGGATACTTTTGCACTACTCCCAACCGGCGGCGGAAAATCGATTTGTTTTCAGGTTCCAGCCATGATGAAGCCGGGTATTTGCCTGGTCGTTTCGCCTTTGATCGCTTTGATGAAAGATCAGGTGGCCAATTTGCAAAAGCGAGAGATTAAAGCAATTGCGCTTACAGGCGGAATTCACACAGAAGAAATTATTGATCTTCTGGACAATTGCCAATACGGAAATTACAAATTCTTATACCTTTCTCCGGAACGACTTCAATCTGACTGGATTTTGGAACGCATAAAAAATCTTCCTATAAATTTAATCGCTATTGACGAAGCGCATTGTGTTTCGCAATGGGGACATGATTTTCGTCCGGCTTATTTGAAGATTTCAGAACTAAAAAAACATTTTCCTAAGATTCCGTTTTTAGCTTTGACAGCTACAGCAACTCCAAGAGTTATTGAAGATATTAAAACCGAATTGGGATTGAAAGCCCCACTACTTTTTCAGCAATCTTTTGAAAGAAAAAATATTGCCTACATGGTTTTTGAAGTTGAAGACAAATTGTATCGCACGGAACAAATTTTAAAGAAAAATCCACAGCCTTCTATTATATATGTACGAAATAGAAAATCGTGTCTGAATATGTCGACGCAATTACAATCTTTAGGATTCAAAGCGACCTATTATCACGGTGGACTTTCATCAAAAGAAAAAGATAAAAACATGCAATTGTGGATGTCTGAACAAGCGCAGGTCATTGTAGCCACTAATGCGTTTGGAATGGGAATCGACAAAGACAATGTAAAAACGGTTATTCATACACAGCTTCCTGAAAATATAGAAAACTATTATCAGGAATCCGGAAGAGCGGGCCGAAATGGCGAGAAAGCTTTCTCTGTGGTATTGACAAATTCTTCAGACAGCATTCAGTCAGAACAGCAATTTTTAAGCATTTTGCCGGATAAAAAGTTTTTGAATACGATGTATGTAAAGCTTTGCAATTATTTTCAGATTGCCTATGGCGAAGGTTTAGACGATTCGTTTTCATTTAAACTCAATCATTTTTGCCAGAAGTACGACTTCCCTACCCTTAAAACCTATAATGCTTTGCAGTTTTTAAATCAGCAGGGAATTATTACTATGTCTCAGGAATTCTCTGAAAAAATTACGATGCAGTTTTTGATTGAATCGAAAGAAGTGATTCGATATATGAGTCTTAATTCTAATGACGAAGAAATTATTCTGGCAATCCTGAGAACGTATCCGGGAATTTACGAAATGAAAACTCCTTTTAATATTTCGCTAATTGCAAAAAAATCAAATCATACTGAAGCACAGGTTTCTGCTGCTTTAGAAAAACTAAAAGAGAAAGAAATCATTGAATATAAATCTAAAAATAACGACGCTACTATATTATTTAATGAAGTTCGCGAAGATAATCTTACCATAAACAGAGTTGCAAAGTATCTCGAAAAACAAAATCAGCTTAAAAAAGACCAGCTTTTATCTGTTCTACATTATATAAAGAACTATAAAACCTGTAAAAACCGACTGATTTTGGATTATTTTGGAGAAGAAACCACAGAAAATTGTGGAGTCTGCTCCTATTGTATTACTCAAAAAGGAAAAATTACCGAAGCCGATTCTATCGCAGATAAAATTTTACACTTATTAAAAACGGCAGCTTTGACTTCGAGAGAGATTGAAACCAAAATAAAATTGGATACAAATGATGTAATTTTGGCACTTCAGGAATTACTTGAAAACAATTACATTACTATTCAGGCAAATAATAAATACACTTTAAAATTATAATGGAAAAATTGAGAATTATATTTATGGGAACCCCGGAATTTGCCGTAGGCATTCTGAATACCATTATCAAAAAGAATTATGATGTTGTTGGCGTTATTACAGCTGCGGATAAACCGGCAGGACGCGGACAAAAAATAAAATATTCGGCAGTAAAAGAGTATGCTTTAGCAAACAACCTTACTTTATTACAGCCAACAAATTTAAAAGACGAAAGTTTTCTAACCGAATTAAAAGCACTCAATGCTAATTTGCAAATAGTTGTTGCTTTCAGAATGTTGCCAAAAGTAGTTTGGGAAATGCCTAGCTTAGGAACTTTTAACCTTCACGCTTCTTTATTACCAAATTATCGCGGTGCAGCACCAATTAATTGGGCAATTATTAATGGAGAAACCAAAACCGGAGTTACCACATTCTTTATTGATGACAAAATAGATACCGGAGCAATGATCCTGAATTCAGAAATCGCCATTGAACCGGAAGAAAATGCCGGACAATTGCACGATCGATTGATGTTACTAGGAAGCGAAACTGTTATTGATACTTTGAAAATTATTGAAAACGGAAATGTAACCACTACAATTCAGGAAGACGATGCCGAAATTAAAACAGCCTATAAACTAAACAAGGAAAATTGTAAGATCGACTGGACGAAATCCGGAGACGAAATCAATAATTTAATTCGAGGTTTAAGTCCGTATCCTGCTTCCTGGTGCTTTTTGAAAGATAAAGATGAAGAGTTAAGCATCAAAATATACGAAGCAAAACTGGTTTCAGAAAGTCATTCTTATGAAGTTGGAAGCTTGATTAGCAGTAAAAAAGAAATCAAAATTGCGATCAAAGAAGGCTTTATTCAGCTTTTGAGCCTGCAATTACCCGGCAAAAAAAGAATGCAAGTAGCAGAATTATTAAATGGTATCACTTTTACCGATAGTGCAAAGGTCTATTAAGGTCAGTAAAACAGGGGTTTTTACCTGATTTTGAGCGAAAAGCAACTAGCGTTATGAACAAAAAAAGCAAGTTATCAACAATTTTTGCTAAAATTAAAGAAAACACTTGCAAGGAACGGATTTCCTACTAAATTTGTGTATTAACAATTTTTTTTAACCAACAATTAATAACTAATTATTATGAACAAATCAGAATTAATCGATGCTATCGCTGCTGATGCAGGAATCACAAAAGCTGCGGCAAAATTAGCTTTAGAGTCATTTTTAGGAAACGTAGGAGCTACTTTGAAAAAAGGTGGTAGAGTTTCTTTAGTAGGTTTTGGATCTTGGTCAGTATCTGCCAGAGCTGCTAGAGACGGAAGAAATCCTCAAACAGGAAAAACTATTCAAATCGCTGCTAAAAATGTTGTAAAATTCAAAGCCGGAGCTGAATTAGAAGGTGCAGTGAACTAAGTAAGAAAGTTCTCTAAACTTATAATATAATCAAAACCCTCCTCATGGAGGGTTTTTTTGTGCGGTTTAACGATTTTATTTGGGATTTTAAAAATTTTATGATTAAATTTAATAAAAATTGTAGCCGTATGATTTCAGAAAAATTAAAAAAAGGACACCTGCTTATTGCTGAACCTTCTATAATTGGAGATTTATCTTTTAATAGATCGGTAATTTTATTAGCAGACCATAACAAAGAAGGATCAATAGGTTTTATCATTAATAAACCGTTAAAGTATACTATTAATGATTTAATTCCTGAAATTGACGCCAGTTTCAAAATATATAACGGCGGCCCTGTTGAACAGGACAACCTGTATTTTATTCACAATATCCCAGAATTGATTCCAAATAGTGTTGAGATTTCAAATGGGATTTATTGGGGAGGTGATTTCGAATCGACAAAAGACTTAATAAACGACGGATCTATTGGCAAAAACAATATTCGCTTTTTCTTAGGTTATACTGGTTGGGACGAAAATCAGCTTGAGAATGAAATGCAAGGCAACTCCTGGATCATCACTGATAATAGTTATAAAAATAAAATTATCGGAAAGTCGACCACTCATTTTTGGAAAGAGCAAATTATTGAGCTCGGAGGCGATTATCTTATTTGGTCGAATGCACCTGAAAATCCGTATCTGAATTAATTTTCAGATATAGATTCATTCAGTTTTTGCACTAATAAATGAGCCAGATTACTTGTAAACTCCTTTTTTCGATACTTAGTTATCGGTTGTATCCCCGTGATTACATTTGTCAGAAATAATTCATCAGCTTTTTGAAGATCAAATGGTGAAATTATTTCTTCTACTACTTCTATGCCTTCTACTTTTTTAGCCAAAACTAATATTTGTTTACGCATAATACCGTTTAAACAACCTTCAGAAATTGGCGGCGTGATCATTTTTTTACCCACAACCATAAACAGATTACCTTGTAATGCTTCGACAACATTTTTAGTATCATTAACTAAAAGACAGTTAGCCAGACCATTTTCATGAGCAAAAATGCTTCCGGTAACATTTATCATCTTATTAGTCGTTTTAATCGACGATAATAACTGTTTAGTTACATAGAAGTCTTTATACAAATCGACTTCATATTCTCCAACATTTAGCACATAAGAAGTGCTTTCAAGCGCAGTTGCGTGAATTAAAAACGAAACTTCATTGGTTTTTGGCAAATACAAACCTCCATCATTTCTAAAGACAGTAATTCTGGCTCTTGCCGAAGAAGATATTTTTTTTTGATTGACAAGACTTAAAACCTGTTCTTCAAAATATTCCATTGTAAAATTCATGGGAATCTCCATTCGAACCACACGCATCGAAGCCATTAATCTAAAATAATGATCTTCAAGAAACAAGATTTTATTATTGACTATTTTTAGTGTTTCAAAAACACCATCTCCATACAAAAAAGCACGATTTTGAGTTAATATATTGTCGTCTTGTGCTACTATGTTTCCGTTAAAATTGATCATAAAAAAACCCTGAATTTTGTTCAGGGCAAATATAAGGTATAAAATAGAATTTTACTAAACAGATCCTATAAGATGTTTCAGGTCTGAGATCTGATTCTCCCACAATTGTTTAGCTTCTCCTACCTCTTCTTTTTCTGCAAAATCGACTACCATTAATGATACATCTTTAGTCAGTTCATCGACTAAGATATGCAATTCAAAAAAGTATTCCGTATCCTTACTGCTTTCGTCAACCCATTTGAATTTTACTTTTTCTCCCGTTTTTTTAGAAGCCAAACGCGCTTTTTCCTGCGAGTCATTCCAGATAAAAGTGAAAAATTCGCCTCGTGAGTTTACATTGTCTGCAAACCATTCTGACAAACCTGACGGTGTTGATATATATTGATATAATAATTGCGGCGAAGAATTTATAGGAAACTCGATTTCGTAACGTATTTTTGGATCCATGTGCTACTTTTAATTTTTTCGAAATATAAGAATATATGTTCAAAAACAAGACATTTTTAAAAAATTTATTTTTTCTTCATTTTATTCTTGGAAGCTTTAATAATATTTCTATCTTTGCACCCGCAATGAGGAACACGGTTCACTTGCAATCTTGGCGAGGTAGCTCAGTTGGTTAGAGCGCAGGATTCATAACCCTGAGGTCACGGGTTCAACTCCCGTCCTCGCTACAAAAAACAAACCCCTAAACATCAAATGTTTAGGGGTTTTTTATTGGAGTTTTGTTTCGAAAACGCCTATTATACACTCTTAAATGTACATGTAGAAAACATTTGCATATATTAAATCATTGAAACAAACCTAATTCCATATTCAAAATGATTAGTGATGTTTTAAGCAACGTTGCAGAAATGGAAAGAACTTCTTTATTAGAAAGACAGAAAGAAGGTATTTTAATTGCGAAAGCTAAAGGAACTTACAAAGGCAGACAATTGAACACTATTGAAAGACCTCAACAATTCTTGTCACAATACAATCAATCACATTTAGAATTAATCAAAGACAAAAATTATTCAATTAGAAAACTCGCATCTATTACCAATTTATCAAACAATACAATCGTTAAGATTAAGAAAATATTAGACAAAGTCGAATAATAAAGATTTAACAACGAATAAATTAATAAATTGCGATTAAAATACAATTTATGGACATTAGTAATCATATCAAAAACAATAAAAATTGGTGGTTCAAAGTTTTATTATCCTCTTTTGTTATTAGCTTAATTTTTCCTGTTACACTATATAAAAATAAATCATCAACTTACAACGTCATTACTAATAGTTTTGGTTCAATTGTTGGAGGTCTAGTATTCTTTATCCTTGCATATTTAATTACCAGATTGTTAAAGAAAAGACTTAGTGAGAATCAAATTAAAACTGTTCTACTCATAAGTTTTAGCTTTTGGTGGATTCTTCAAATACTGAATCACTATAATTTCAAAATAGCTTTATAATAATATGAATATCATGTCATAAAAACCATTATCTAAAAACTATAAGATGGGAAAAAACTATTTAATTGCAATCACAATATTATTTTTCAGTTTATCAACTGGAATAAAAGCTCAATCAGTAACTGTTACTAAAGTTTTACATTATCTTGAAATTCAAAATCAAATTGAAATTGAAAAAGATTTAATAAAAGTTGGCTTTAAGTTCAATAAGAAAAGGAGCGAATCAAATATGACGCAATATTCATATTACAAAGCAGATAATTATGGTTTACAAAAAATAAGTATTTTCAATAATGATGAGCTTTTTAGTATTGTTTACCACCCTGTGCCAGATTTTTACTTGTCTATGAAAGAAATAATGCTAAAGAAGGTAGATTTTACTTATGCATATACTAATAAGGATACTAAATTCTATGAAAGCAATAATATGAGAATAGGAATTAATGACAAACATGAAACGGTATCATTCTTTGTAAAATTAAATGAATAGAATCATTATTCTAGTTAACAAAATATAATCATGAATATTCCAGACAGAAAAAAAGACTATTTAGATAAAGAAATCTTTGAGATTATATCTCTAGTAGAAATCTCCGAAGTTCCAACAATAAATAAAGTAGAATTTGTACCATTTGATAAAGATGAGAACATATTGGATTTATCTGATAAATTTGTTGGTGCATCAATATCTTATGAAATGCTCGGCACTGAAATTATCTCAATCAAACATTCCAATGACAAACATTGTCGTGAACTAAAAAATGACATCTTTAAACGTTACGAAAAACTTGTAGATACTATTCATAAATCTTCAGAAATCAATCCTTTTGTAAGTAGGAAATTCATATTTGACATTTCATTCGATTACCTTATTAAATCACATACCGAGAAAAGAAGCGAAGGGAATTTCTCTGACTATATTATTGATAAAATTGAAGCGGAAATAAAAGAATATAAAATTTATTTTTCTGTCGAACATCTAGAAATTTTTAAACCTATAAAAATTGGAAAAGTTGAGATTTCAAAACTTGAACCAAATCTCTTCGTTGAAGACAAATCTCGTCAAAATTTAGAAACCGTAAAATCATTCAACGAAAAATTTAGAAGGAAAATTTTTGCATCTTGTATAATTAAAGCCGAAAAAGATAAAGCAATTGAGTTAGCTCTTAAAGAGTGTAGTTTATCAATTGATATAATTAAAATCTGTAGCGATACTATTCACGACCCAAAAACTAAAATTAGTTTTGATATAGATTCTAGATTATCAGAATCATTTACGGCGGAAACTATTGTTAGTAATATAAATAAACAAAATGACCTAAACATTATTAATCATAGAATTCCAAACTACCATCAATTAACTGAAGATTATCTAAGAAGATTATCTCTTAGAAATCTTGGGTTTTTCAATAACTTTCTTACGCATTTGGGTGACGAAAAAACAGAGTTACAAAACCTCTTAATCAATGCAATAAGAAGACTGGCAAAAGCCTTAACAACTACAAACCTAAATCAAAGAATTGTAGAACTATTCACTATCATGGAATCACTATTAGTCCCAAACTCTCATGCAAATATCCTAGAAAGTCTTACAAAATATTGCTCAAAAATTGTCTACATTGAGAGAGAAGAAAGACTAAATCTAATTAAGCTTATAAAAAAAATGTATGAAGTTAGAAGCGCATATGTTCATCACGCCGTAGAGACAGATTTTGAAATAGACGATTTGCGGAATATTCAAACCACCGTTCATACTTTAATTGGTAAACTAATTGAAAGAAGTTATAAATTCACACAGAAATCTGAAATTTTGAAAGAAATCGACGATGCAATTCTTGATGCTTATTAACAATTTTAATAAATAGAAAGTACATTAATGAAACTAATATTTGATACTCAAATTGAATTAATAAAAGAATAATTTAAACTTGTAAAACAAGGAGTGACGAAAACAGCTAAAAACAGCAGAAAACCAATCTACAGCAAAAACACAACTACCTATAAAAAAAATTGATTACAAAAAAAAGAATGAAATTTCAATTTTCATAAACCTGAGGTGATAGATTCATGTCCAGCCTTAGCTACAAAAAACAAACTCTTACTCATCAACTGATTAAGGGTTTGTTTCTTACATCAATTCCATCTTAAAATCATATTACTTTCCAAAAATAAGTTCATTTACCAAATCTATTTCGTCCTGACTTATGGTATGTCCCATATTTTCATAGATTTTTTTAGTAACATTTGCTCCCATTTTTTTTAAAAGCGCTTCTGATTCATTTACTCTTTCAACAGGTACGTGAAAATCGGGATCGCTGGTACCGATGAAAATTGGTGTGTTTTCGAAGTTTCCTTCGTAATGATTTTCATAAACCTTATCGCCAATAAGTCCGCCGGTAAATGCTACAACACCTCCGTATTTAGCCGCATTTCTGGCAGTAAATTCTAAAGCCAGACAAGCTCCCTGAGAAAATCCAAGAAAATAGATATTCTCTTTTTCAATTCCGTTTTGCTGAATTGCAACAACAACGTTATGAATAGCTTCTAATGATTTTGAAAATGAAGGCTCATTTTCATTAATAGGTGCTAAAAAAGAATAAGGATACCAGGTTCTATTTTCTGCCTGAGGGGCAACCAAGGCAAAATCATCGACCTTGAGATGTTTTGAAATCGAAAGAATATCATGAGCGCTTGCACCACGTCCGTGAATCATGATAAGCGCCTTTTTAGCATCATTTAAAGGCACACCGTCTGTTATAGTCTCTATATTCATAAGTTCTAAGTTTATTTTTTCCAGATATCCTGATATTCATCCGGATGTTTTTTGAATTGTGCATGCACATACGGACAAAGCGGCAAGACCATCAAATTATTGGCACTTACGTACGACGTCATTTCGTCTAAAAGTTTCTTTGCATATCCCTTTCCTTCTCCTTCAGGTTCAACACCAGTGTGGTAAACCGTCAGCAAATCAGGCTTAATGCTTACTGTCATTTCGCCCAGCTTTTTATCATCAACATAAAGATTAAAGGCTCCATGCTTTTTCTCGTCTAATTCCAGTTTTATTGTTTCCATATATTTTTTCTTAAGAATCTAATTTACAAATTTTTAGCTTAATTAATTTTAACCAAATGATTTTCAATACTTGCTCTTTGAGATTCGTATTGTGCGGGAAGTTTTAAGTTCTGACCTAATTCTTCTAAGCTTTCATCAACTGTAAATCCTGGATTATCAGTGGCAATTTCAAACAAAACTCCACCTGGCTCTCTAAAATATAGCGAATGGAAATATTGTCTGTCTATTTGTGGTGTAATTGACAATCCGTAAGCTTCGATTTTTCCACGGAAGTGCATTAAAATTTCGTCATTTTTTACACGGAAAGCCACATGGTGAACAGTTCCATTTGCATTTAAACCACGTTTTTCATCAGCTAATTCTACCAAGTCAACAATTGCGGCATTTTCTACTGCATCTGTTGCATAACGATAACGGTTTACATCCTGATCAATCAATTTGTAACCAAATATTTCTGTTAAGATTGCTGCAGTTGGTTGAATGTCATTTAAAGTCAGCGTAATATTATGAAAACCTTTTGTTGCTACGTCAGCTTTTACTTCATCTGTTTCCCAACCTTTTCTGTTGTCTCCTGTTTTAGATTCGATTAACTCTAATTTTAACCCGTCCGGATCAAGGAAAGTAAGATATTTTTCGCCGAATTTTTCTGCCGGTTTATTGTAGATTACATTATATTGTTCAAAACGTTTCTGCCAGAAATCAAGACTTCCTTTAGGAACAGAATAACCAATTTCTGTCGCCATTCCGGATCCTTTTCGTCCTTGTTGAATTCCTTCTCCCCAAGGAAAAAAGGTTAAGATAGTTCCTGCGCTTCCCAATTCATCGCCAAAGTAAAAATGATATGTTCCCGGGTCATCAAAATTCACTGTTTTTTTGATAAATCTTAATCCGAGTATTTTTGAATAAAAATCGAAATTACGTTTAGCGTCGCCTGCAATGGCAGTAATATGGTGTAAGCCTAAAATTTTATTTTCCATGATATTTTATGTATTAAGTTGTTTTGATTTTCTTTTACAAATTTACCTCAGCTCTCACTGTTTCTCTGTTAACCTAGATTAAGAAATAAAACTCAGAATGAATAAAATACTAAAGTCAATTTTAGTCCTAAATTGTTCTTCATATAAAAGATAAGGTTTTATATCAAAAGTGTAATCTATCACGTTAAGATCAAAAATAAACTCTTTCAAATCCTTATTATCAAAAACTTTTCTTTACACATAAAAAAACATAAAAAATAATAATGCTAATTGGGGTTAAAGTCCCATTTTTGTAAAATAATTAATGCGCTAACAATATGGATATAGTTAAATTTAAAATCACATCAAAAACGATAAAAGTAGAAGTACGCAATTCGAATAATTATGTTTTTAATTTTAATACTGCTTTAGAAATTGAAAAAGAAGACAGGGATGTTTTATTGAAACTTTACAATGCATTAGACATTCTTTTTAAGAAAGAAACTCCTTCTGAAGTAAAAAACTATATTTCGCCCAACCAAACCAATATCCTGGATCAGATTTCTGCCGTTGATGGTTTAGAAGAGGAAAAATAATAGCAATTTAGCTAACAGCTGTTAAACATTATAGTATTAATGAATTTAAAAAGGTTAGAGATCAAGAAAAATATTCAAAAGCCTGAAGACAAAAATTTGTCATTCCGTGTGTTTGAATTAGATGAGTCTACTATTAAATATTATCTTGAACCACACAAAAACGATCACTTTTGTATTATCATTTTAGAAACTGGTAAAATAAATTTACAAATAGAGGAGAAAATACATTTCTTAAAAGCCGGCAAAATTTCGACCATTTTTCCTGATCAAATTTATTTCGTATCAAATGCAACTGCTGACATTACAGGCAAAATTATTTTATTTGAAGAAGTATTGTTTTGTTCTGATATATTAAAAAATGAATTAAGCTCTTACAATGTCAACCTTTCTGTAAATCTAAATTGCACAGCGCTTTCCGGTCATGAGTTTGAACTCGCCATGACACTGGTAAAAAAAATTCAAAATATTTATAACAATCCCAGTCTTGTAAAAAAAGAACAGGCTCGTTTTTATATCAAAATATTTTTGTTGGGAATTATAGAATCAATTCACGGTCAGCATCCTGTGTTGCATCAAAAAACAAATCAACATACTTATATCGATTTTAAAAAGCTTTTGAATGAGCAATATAAAACAGAAAGAACCGTGCAATACTATGCATCAAAACTTCTGATTACTCCCAAAAAACTCAATGCAATAACAAAAAAACATTGTGGTGAAACGGCTATAAATGCGATTCATAACCGTATCCTGACAGAAATTAAGAGACAATTACTCTTTTCTGATCTTTCTCATAAAGAGATTGCATTCGATTTGGGATTTAGCTCTCCTTCGGCACTTAATAAATTTGTGCGCGCCAAGCTCAAAGAAACTCCTACTGAACTTCAACAGGAATTGGCGCAAATTTATACCGCATAGTCTTGTTTGTATAACACCCGCCCCTGCCTGTGTATTTAACTTTGCCTCAATAATTAAATACTATAAAAATGAGCAAATTATTTATTGCAGGAGAAGTTTTCCATGGTCCGGGAAGCCTTGAGGAATTGAAAAATATAAAAGGTAAAAAAGCTTTTGTGGTAACTGGCGGAAGTTCTATGAAAAAAAGCGGAACGCTGGATAAAGCGATAGCTTTTTTGAACGAAGCAGGAATTGAAACTATGATTTTTGATGGTGTTGAAGAAGATCCGTCATCTGCAACAAGTTTTAAAGGTGCAAAAGCGATGCTTGAATTTCAACCAGACTGGATCGTAGGTATTGGCGGATGTTCTGCTATTGATGCTGCCAAAACGATGTGGATTTTTTACGAACATCCTGAAGTTGAATTTGATTCTCTTATAAAACCTTTTAGTGTACCTGTACTTAGAAACAAAGCTAAATTTATTGCAATTCCTTCTACTAGCGGAACCGGAACTGAAACAACTGGTTTAGCTGTAATTACTGATCGCGAAAAAGGAGTTAAATATCCAATTGTATCTTATGAATTAACTCCGGATGTTGCCATAATTGATGGAGAAATTTGTGCTTCGATGCCTGCGCATGTTACATCAAATACAGGACTGGATGCATTGACACATTGTGTTGAAGCGTATGTTTCTAATATTGACGACAATTTTGCTGATGTACTGGCAAAAGGCGGATTAGAAATTGTTTTTGATAATCTGGAAGAAGCGGTAAAAAATCCTTCGAATATTACAGCACGTCAAAACATGCACGATGCTTCTTTTATGGGAGGTCTGGCTTTTAACAACGCATGGTTAGGAATTGTTCACTCATTATCTCATCAGGTTGGAGCGCTATACGGTATTCCTCACGGATGCGCAAATGCAATTTTCCTTCCTAATGTTATTCGTTATAATGGTGTAGCTACGGATAAATTTCCTTCATTGGCAAAAGTGATTGGTTTACAAACTGCCGAAGAATTGGCACAGGCAATTGAAGGATTAAGAAAAAAAGTAAACAACATTTCTTCGCTTAAAGAGTTTGGAATTTCAAAAGAAGACTGGGACAAAAACCTGGATTACATAGCAAACAATGCATTAATTGATCCATGTACAGGTTTTAATCCTCGAGTAACAACTTTAGAAGATTTAAAAGACATTTATAATGCTTGTTACGAAGGTATTGTATATGCTAATGATGCAATAGCAGTAAACTAATTTCTGTAAAACGGAAAAAAGTTAATGATCAACCGTTGATATAATACATTCAACTGTTTTTTACCAATAGAAAGCCTGAAAGATTTATATTTTTCAGGCTTTTTTTTGTGATAAAGAATAATCCTAAAAATACTATATCTGCTACAACTGGATTTTTACTTTATATGCTGCCTCTTACACATTCGTTCAAATTATTATTGAATTATTTTTATATTAGCAAAAACAAAAAGTTCTTTTTAACTCTTTCAAAAAACACAGCAATGGCAAATCAATTTGAAGATACAATCAAAAAGGCATATTCTGCTTTTAACGAAAGAAACATTGACAACGCCTTATCGACAATGCAAAAAGATGTGCAATGGTCTAAAGCCTGGGAAGGCGGCTACATAAGCGGGCACAATGAAATCAAGGAATACTGGACCAGACAATGGACAGAAATAAATCCAAAAGTGGAACCTATTGGTTTTGATGAAAGAGAAAACGGAAGCCTGGAAGTTAAGGTGCATCAAAACGTACAAGATTTACAAGGCGGTTTAATCTTTGACGGATTGGTAAAACATGTTTACACTTTTCAGGACGGATTGATCAAAACGATGGACATAGAACTGGTAGAAAATAATTAATTTTGTATTAATAAATTCATTTCAAATTCTTAAAGACAAAACTTAGTTCTTTTATAGAATAAAAATCAAAGTATGGAAGAACAACTTTATGAAATAATAAAGAAGGTTTATGATAAAAACAACAGAAATTTGTTCACCTTTCTAACTGGTGCCGGAATTTCTGCTGATAGCGGAATACCTACTTACAGAGGAATAGACGGAATATGGATAAAAGGAACACAATTTCATAAACCGGAGGAATTTGGAACTTATAAATATTTTAAAGAACACCCGGAAGAGGTTTGGCAGTATTCTCTTTTTAGAAAAAAAATGTTTGAAAGCGCTAAACCCAACGAAAGTCATCGCGAAATAGTGGAAATTGAAAATCTGTTGGAAGACAAATTTCATTTAATAACTCAAAATATAGACAATTTACACAGACGCTCGGGAACAAAGAGAATTTACGAAATTCATGGCAACAACAGAGAGATTAAATGTTCTAATAGCTGTAAAGAAATAGTACATCTTCCTGATGAAATAAAAGGAAAAGATATCGATGAAGATTTAACCGCAACCGATATTGAACTACTAAAATGCAAAGAATGCGGCAGCTGGATGAGACCAAATATTTTATGGTTTGATGAGCGTTATGATGAGAAAACAAACAAAAGATTTAGTTCTTTGAAGATTGCTAAAAATTCAGGTATTCTTTTTATTGTTGGTACTTCCGGCGCAACAAATTTACCAATGGCAATTGCTGAAACAACTTTAAAATATGGAGGAACAATTGTTGATATTAACACCGAGGATAATTTGTTTACAAAATTAATTAAAGACAAGAAAAATAAAATTATTATTCGTGGCACCTCAACGGAAAATCTTAAAACAATAAAAGAAATCTTTAAGAACATCTGTTAGGATTAAACGAAAATTAAAAAATCAGAAAAAACAAAATCATGTCAATAAAACAAGAGTCAGAATTAATAGGAATGCAAAAGGCAAGTGAAGCTGTAGCTTATACTTTGAAAGAAATGAGAAACTTTGCCAAAGCAGGAATGACAACAAAGGAATTAGACGATTATGGCGGAAAAATCCTGAACGAATTAGGGGCAAAATCGGCACCGTATTTAACGTATGGTTTTCCGGGATGGACTTGCATTAGTGTAAATAATGAATTTTGTCACGGTATTCCGTCAGATAAAAGAATTCTTAACGAAGGTGATTTAATCAACATTGATGTTTCGGCAGAACTGGATGGTTTTTGGTCAGATAACGGAGGTTCGTTTGTGATTGGCGAAGATGTAAACGGACACCAGAAACTGGTTGATGCATCAAAAGATATTTTACAAAAAGCAATAGATAATATAAAAGGCGGAGTAAAGATTTCTGAAATAGGATATCTTATCGAAACTGAAGCTAAAAAAAGAGGTTACAAAGTAATCAAAAATCTGGGCGGACACGGTATTGGAAGAAGCTTACACGAGCAACCGGATGAATTATTAAACTATAAAAACCGATTTGATCAAAGACGTTTCAAAAAGGATTCGGTTGTAGCGATTGAAACTTTTATCTCAACCTCATCTTCTCTTGCTGTAGAACTTAATGACGGTTGGACAATGGTAGGCAATAAAGGCGGACATATGGCACAACACGAACATACGATTGTGGTTACGAACGGTAAACCTATTATTTTGACCGAAATGAACGGAATTTGGAACTAACAGATTTTAAACGTTACTAAAAAACAAACCCCTTAAATAGTATTTATTTAAGGGGTTTGTCTTTTTAAGAATAAAATCAATTTAACACATAGAAACATAGGTTACAGAAATGTAAAAGAAGATACAAAAAGAAACTAGTTTCTTCACACATAGTCCCGATAGCTATCGGGATTAATTAATGCTAGTAAAACGCCTTTATAACTTTACAAAATCTATGTTTCTATGTGTTAAAAAAATTATACCAAGTTTTTTACTTTTTTATTTGTCTACCGATTTTTGCAATTGTGCAGGATATCGATCTCCTTGTATCGTGGTTTGAGCAAAAGCATCATCAATGTTTTTAATATCTTCTACAGATAATTTAATCGAAGCCCCACCAATATTTTCTGTTAATCGGTGTGATTTTGTCGTTCCCGGAATTGGT
Source organism: Flavobacterium piscisymbiosum (assembly GCF_020905295.1). NCBI lineage: Bacteria > Pseudomonadati > Bacteroidota > Flavobacteriia > Flavobacteriales > Flavobacteriaceae > Flavobacterium > Flavobacterium piscisymbiosum. Next base: position 204,249 of record NZ_JAJJMM010000001.1, read on the forward strand.
GCAATCCACGTTTTTTGCGCCAATAACCAGCCTAATGCAATTTGTGCAGGAGTTGCTTGTTTTTGAGAAGCAATGGCAGATAATAAATCAACTAATTTTTGATTGGCTTTTCTGTTTTCTTCACTAAAACGAGGTAAGGTATTTCTAAAATCCGTCGCTTCAAAACTGGTGCTTTCTGTAATTGCTCCCGTTAGAAACCCTCTTCCTAAAGGACTAAAGGGCACAAAACCAATTCCTAATTCTTCGAGGGTTGGCAAAATTTCTACTTCAGGTTCTCTCCACCAAATCGAATATTCACTTTGTAAAGCAGATATGGGCTGAACCGCATGCGCTTTTCGAATAGAGGTTACACCTGCTTCAGACATTCCAAAATATTTTACTTTTCCTTCCTGAATAAGATCTTTCACCGTTCCGGCAACATCTTCAATTGGTACATTTTGATCTACCCTATGTTGATAAAATAAATCAATAACATCCGTTTTCATGCGTCTTAAAGATTCTTCGGCCACAGCCCTGATATTTTCAGGTCGGCTATCTTGTCCGTTAAACGCCTGCCCGTCTTTAAAACCAAATTTAGTAGCAATAACCACTTCTTTTCTAAATGGGCTTAAAGCTTCCCCTACCAATTCTTCGTTGGCAATACCATACGCTTCGGCAGTATCAAAAAAGGTAATTCCCTGTTCGTAGGCTTCTCTAATTATTTTTATAGCATGTTGTTTCTCTATTTGGGCACCATAAGCAAAACTTAATCCCATACAACCCAATCCCAGTGCAGAAACTTCTAAACCCTGAGTTCCTAATATTCTCTTTTCCATAATTTTATTTTAAAATAGTGATCTGATATGTTTAGTAACATTTTTAATACTACAAATTTCCTCCAATAATCTCAGTTACCTATAATACAGATTACTGCTATTATAACCATTTTTACTGATTTGCATAATCACGCTAAGTTATTAAAAATCTGAGTAGTATATTTGTGTGTATAATTTCACAGACGCATCATGGATCCTATTATTAAACTCGAAAAAGTTACACAATACAATCAATTGAAAGATGTTGAAACACAGCATCCTTTAATAAGTGTTTTTGATAATTCTAATAGTAAAGCACTCCCTAATCATACCCGAATACATTTTAATTTTTATGCTATATTTTTAAAAGCCGGAAATTGCGGTGAATTAAAATACGGGCGTAACAATTACGATTATGATGATGGTACAATGGTTTTTGTAGCACCGGGACAAGTACTCGAGGTTAATAATACTGATAATTATAAATCTACGGGCTTAACATTACTTTTTCATCCTGATCTGATAAAAGGAACTTCACTGGCAAAAAACATAAGTCAATATTCTTTCTTTTCTTACGACTCACACGAAGCACTGCATTTATCTTTGAAAGAACAGCAAATAATAAAAGATTTATTTAGTAAATTAGAATACGAATTAAGCCAGTCGATCGATAAACACAGCAAAAGCATCATCACTAATAATATTGAGTTGTTGCTCAATTATTGTGTGCGTTTTTATGACAGGCAATTTATCACCAGAGAAAATATCAATACTGATGTTTTATCGAAATTTGAAAATTTGTTAAACGAATATTTTTTATCTGAAATTGCAAAAGATTCAGGATTGCCTTCTGTTGGCTATTTTGCAGATCGTTTGCATCTTTCTGCTAATTATTTTGGAGATTTAATTAAAAAAGAAACAGGCAAATCTGCTCAGGAACACATTCAGTTAAAATTAATTACCTTAGCGAAAGAACGAATTTTTGATACTGATAAATCGGTTAGTCAAATCGCATTTGAACTGGGTTTTAAATATCCGCAGCATTTTAATCGAATGTTTAAAAAGAACACGGGTTATACCCCAATTGAATACAGAAGTTTAAACTAAAATCCATAAACCAAAAGAATGCTCGAGAATTTCCCTTTTTATTTAGGTCTGTTAATTATCATTATATTACTGATAATGTTAGCTAATAAAATAAAAGTAGCTTATCCAATATTATTAGTATTGGCTGGATTGGCTATCAGTTTTATTCCAAAAGTACCTTTAATACAAATCGAACCTGATCTTATCTTCTTTATATTTCTGCCGCCATTGTTGTACGAAGCGGCATGGACAGTTTCATGGAAAGAAATGTGGCGTTGGCGACGCATTATTACCAGTTTTGCCTTTGTCGTTGTTTTTCTCTCGGCCCTATCTGTAGCATTAGTTGCTAATTATATTATACCGGGATTTTCATTAGCATTGGGTTTTGTCCTGGGCGGAATTGTATCTCCTCCTGATGCGGTAAGTGCCGGTGCTATTTTGAAATTTGTAAAAGTGCCCAAAACTATTTCATCGATTTTAGAAGGCGAAAGTTTACTAAATGATGCTTCTTCCTTAATTATTTTCAGATTTGCAATGATTGCCGTCGCGACAGAGCAATTTATATTTTATAAAGCCGCAGTAAGTTTTAGCTGGATGATTTTTGGCGGAGTTGGAATTGGTCTATTAATTGGATGGATTTTTATGAAGGCGCACAAATATTTGCCCACAGATGCCAATGTAGATATCGTTTTATCATTAGCTACACCCTATATTATTTACCTCGCTGCCGAAGAGGTGCACAGTTCAGGTGTATTGGCCGTAGTGTGTGGCGGATTGCTATTGTCTAATAACCGACACCGATTTTTGAGCAGCAGATCTCGTTTGCAGGGCATAAATGTTTGGCAGAGTCTTACTTTTATCCTTAATGGTTTTGTGTTTATGCTTATTGGCTTAGATCTGCCGCAAATTACAAACGGACTTAAAGTCGAAGCTGTTAGCATTTCGTCGGCAATTGGTTATGGCGTTCTGATAACATTTGTTTTAATCATCAGTAGAATTATATCCTCTTATGGCGCTGTTGTCGTGACACTCATTGCGCGTAATTTTATTACCGTTGCCGATAGCAGAAATCCGGGTTACAAAACTCCATTTATATTGGGTTGGACGGGAATGAGAGGTGTGGTATCATTAGCCGCTGCCTTGTCTATACCTGTCTATTTGGATAATGGAAACGGTTTTCCGCAGCGAAATCTTATTTTGTTTATCACTTTTATCGTTATTCTTTTAACGCTGGTCATTCAGGGATTAACATTACCTTATTTCATTAAAAAAATTAATCTTACAGATGTTTATGATCCGTTACCAAAAGAAGAAGTTCATAATAACCTGCGTCACGAATTGGCTGAATTTGCTTTAAATTATCTTAAAACCAATTATAGCGATCAGATCGAAAACAATACTTCGTTACAACATCTTATTCACAAATGGGAACAATACAGTAACGGCATTGATGATGAAGCAATAGGCCAGGAACTTAAAGTAATTTATCTTGATTTATTAAACAAGCAAAGACAATGGCTGATCGCTAAAAATAAAGAAGATCAAACGCTGGATGAAACCATTATTAGACGCCAAATGCATTATTTAGATATTGAAGAAGAAAAATTGCGTTACCTCTAAAAGACATTTATTAAAGTTTTACACTACTAAATGCGACCCTTGATATCCGGAATTTTCTCCGTCAGGTTTTTCCAGTATCGTTTTGGCATGTGCTGCAAATGAAGTTTTGTATTTTTTCGGGATTCAATATTAACACTCTTGAAATAATTGCGCCATAAATCCTGAAAAAGTTCTTCGCCTTCATCGCCTATTTCAGCTAAAAACTTAGAGGAATTAGATTCAGTATTAAATTGTAATGCTACAGTCGAAACATTTTTAAGATCATAATAAATACCATATTTACGTTTGGAATCATAAATTAACCAGCGCTGATCAGCGTAACGGCTTTTAAAATGATTTTCTATAAGGGGCAAAACATTGCAATCCGGTTCGACGATTGCATAATACAATTGGTCTTTTGTTAATTGAAACCTGACGAATGCCTCCATTCGATGTGATTCTTTTCCGGTTAGTCTAATGGCTTTTCGCAGTTCTAAAACATCATTATTACTAAAATCGTCTTCAACATTTACAGTACTTGAGAGTACATACGCTACATATCGAAACATGATTTCTTCAATCTTATTGGTTTCTGATAAAAAGGCATTATACAAACCCTGAAATCCATTTTTCGAAAGGCGTTTTTGTAATCCGCTTAAAACGCGCTTTACTTTTACCTCATCTGTAATCACTGTATGATTGGTAGAAAAAAGCAAATCGGCAGAAGCTTCGTTTTTGGCAAAAACAATATCCTGCAATTTATATTCATAAATTTCGAATACGGCTGTAACCCAGCCTTCATAAGTTCCATCGTAAATTACCTGTGTCATTCTAATTTTATTCCGTAATTGTGATTACTTCGTCTATTCGGTTGCTCGATATTAAACAAATAGAAACATAGATTTTATATGCAAAAAAGGATACAAAAAAGAAATACATTTCTTTCACATAGTCCCGAAGCTTCGGGATGCATTCTAATCAAGTGAAACACCTGTTTAAATAAAAAAAGCTATGTTTCTATGGGTTAAAAATTAAGCCCATTGCATTTAATTAACTAAAATAAAGCAAGTTGATTCGAAAAGTCATTCTTGTATTTACTCTTTTGAGTATTTAGAATATGATCCTTGATTTGAATAGAAGTTAAATCTTTTTGTAATTGAAAAGGCGTTGCAAATGCCAGAAAATATTTGGCGCGCGTGTAGGCGATTCCTAATTTCTGTAAATCCTGAGGAACTAGTTTTTTAAATTTTCTTGCTGCAACAATTTTTTTTGCACTCAAAAAACCAATACCCGGAATACGTTTAATCAGTTCGAGATCGGCAGTATTTACATCAACCGGAAACTGATTCATATTACGCAACGCCCAACCTAATTTTGGGTCGATATCAAGATCCAGATTAGGCTGATCAAAACCCACGATTTCATTTACATTAAATCCGTACAAACGAATTAACCAATCGGCCTGATACAAACGGTTTTCGCGAATCACAGGAACCGGAGTTCCTATTGCAGGAAGTCTGGTATCATAACTTATGGGTACATATCCGGAATAATACACGCGTCGCATGTTCATTTGATCATAAAAATAATTGGCCATTCCCAGAATTTCCATATCATTTTCCTGGGTTGCACCAATCACCATTTGCGTGCTTTGTCCTGCCGGAGCAAAAATTGGCGCTTTGTAATTGAGTTTTTTCTCTTCTTTGTGACCAACAATTTCATTTTTCAGATATTCCATTGGTTTGATCACATCGATATGATTTTTATCGGGCGCCAATAATTTCAGGCTTTTTTCTGTTGGCATTTCGACATTTACGCTCAAACGATCCGCGTACATTCCGGCTTGTTGCAGTAATTCATCGCTGGCTCCCGGAATGGCTTTAAGATGTATATAGCCATTAAAATTTTCTTCTAATCGTAATTTCTTGGCAATCCTCACCAAACGTTCCATCGTATAGTCCGGATTATCAAAGATGCCGGAACTCAAAAACAAACCTTCTATGTAATTTCTTCTGTAAAAACCAATCGTAAGATCGACCACTTCCTGCACTGTAAAAGCAGCGCGTTTTACATCGTTACTTTTTCGGCTTACGCAATACGCGCAGTCAAAAATGCAATGGTTGGTCAGTAAAATTTTCAGCAACGAAACACAACGGCCATCTTCGGTATACGAATGACAAATACCATATCCTTTTGCATTTCCTAATCCGTTATCCTTATTTTTTCGATTGCTTTGACTTGACGAACATGAAACATCATATTTCGCCGCATCAGCCAAAATCGACAACTTCTCCATCACTCTTTCATGTACCATTTTGAGCCTTTTTTTGTGGTTAAAAAACTAAATTTGTTTCACCTCAAAACTACTCTTTTATGATGCAAAAGATCTGAAATTGATTGTTCTAAATTGTATCAAAATTAAGTTATACAACTTCAACTCTTTGATTATGTGATTATAATCCAATTTTCCCTTCAGCCCAATAAGCCTGAGTGTAGATTTTTTTATTGAGAACACCTTTTTCTTTTAAGACTTTTCTAAACGCCTGAATAGACCTGGCATTTCCCATTAAATAAAATTGTCCGTGTTGCCATAAATCCCAAATTTTAGCATCTAATTTATTTAGTGTTTCTATTGCAAATTCGGCTTTGTTGGCAGACTTTGGAACAATATCAACCGAAAAACCTAACTTATCAGCAACTTCCATATCATCAGGATCCAGTTCTAAAATACCGAGATAATTATTTTCATTGGCATTTATTTCATCCTTAAAACTTTTAAAAACACTAATGCAGGTTTCATCTCCATAAAAAAACTGATACTTTTCTTCTTTTTTAAAAAATTCAAAACCTCGTGGCATTCCCACCGTTATTTGATCATCAGGTTTTAGGTTTTCGACAAAATAACTTCCGGGGCCATTTTTATGTATATGAAAAATAACTTCAAATGTTCCTTTTTCGCTATTCCATTTACTGGGCGTATAATTTCGGTAATTGGTATCATCAATCCTGATAATTATGGCCTGGCCAATTTTAAAATTGATGTGCGGAAAATGACCTTTGAACCTGATTCTCTTTATATTTTGGCTCAACATTTTAGTATCGGTAACTTTTACTTTGCAAATTTTACTGCTAAAGGCAAGTTCCATAAAATCTCCAATAATTTTAGGCATCGAATTCATAATGGTATGTTTTAATTTCAATGCAAAATTGAAACTAAAACCTAAAAAACAGGTTGCAGAAGAAATAGGGATGATTGGACTATTCGCGGAATTTCAATCGAAAGGCTAACGGGGTTTCGCCGGTTATTTTTTTGAATAATCTCGAAAAATAAGTATGGTCTTCATATCCTAACATGAAAGCGATCTCTTTGACATCATATTCTGTATAATACAAAAATCGCTGTGCCTCTAAAATCATCGCATTTTGTAACCAATACGTAACGGATTTACCGGTCGAAGCATTCACACAATAATTCAAATGCGAAGTAGTAATGTTCAGTTTTTCAGCAAAAAAGGACGGGCTTTCTAAAAAGGTAGCATCAGAAATTAATTGTTTAAAATTAGAATAAATCAGCATCGATTGATTTTTAAGTTCTGATACCGAAGTACTAGATGCTGAATAAATATTGACAAAACGGTAAACCAGAGCACTAAAAACACCATTGACAATAGCGGTTTTATTCGAAATCGCTTTTTCGAAAGAACTATGTAGTAACGTAACGTTTTGCAGAAGATCCTTCTTCTCGAGTTTATCAATTTTGTTGAACTGATCTGTAATTTTCAGGTTCTCAAAAACAGCTGCACAATCATTCGGAATTAAAAATGGGGCGACACTAATATAGTATCCAGCTGCATCCGGCGAAACCATTTTTGGCGCATGAATCTGAAAAGGTTTGACTATTGCAATACTTAGCGCACTTGCTTTTACCTCTATCATGTCACACTCCATGATCATTTTTCCTTTGGTCAATACAAACAAAATATAAAAATCATCGCGATGCGTTCCTAATTTATTTATGGATTCTGAATCTACTCCCAATAAAGATAATTCGGCGATATAAATACCACCAACTGCTTCTGAACTCTGATTGTAAACAGGAATTTTCAAATTGTATTTTTTGGAGTTATGAATAACGCGTAAATTCTAAACGATGAGGTTTGTACAAACTTAGAAAATTAATCCTAAACTAATTATCGATATCAAACAATCTGTTTTTAAAAGCAAAATCCCTTTAACCATCAACTGATTAAAGGGATTTTATATTTTATTTTAAAAAAGTAAAAAAGCTTAGAAAGTTACAAATTTCACTCCAAGACTAAACCATCTTGAAGGAAGCGGCACCGCACCTACTTCATAATAAGTCGCATTAAAAATGTTTTGAGCATCTACATATACCGTTACTTTTTTGATCGATTGACTTACTCTAAAATCATTTACCCAATAAGATGGTCCGGTTACTCTTTGACTGAAACGGGTTGCGAATAAAGCGGTAAAATTTTTATGTTGAAAATCTATTGTATTGGTTACCTGATGTTCCAGAGATGAAACCAAATACTTCGCATAAACAGTCGAAATTACATCCTGAAATTTAAAATCAAGATAAGAATATGCCAGATTGATATTCAACTTAGAATCATTAGAAAAACTCACTCTGTAATTGGTACGTAGATTAAAACCATTGGTATTCAGGTTTCCGTAATTGTTACTTTGCCAAGGCTCAGTTGTTACGTTTCTTGTCCAGTCGATAAAATTGCTGATCTTTCTGAAGAAATAATTAGCATTAAAACTAAAATCTCTCTTAATATATTTAAATCCTATTTCACTCTGAAAAGCATTTTCGGTATCCAGATTAGCGTTACCAATATTTCCCGGACGTTGGTTAAGATATAAATCCGTAAACGAAGGAATACGCTGGCTTGTGCCAATATTTCCGATGATCTTAAAAACATCTGTTATGGCATAACTTGCATCTAATCCTGGGTAAGCCTGCCATTTATAATCAGAATTATAATTGACATAGGTTCCAAAATTTACATCAAGCTTATCGATAAAAGTCGTTCTATATTGCAGATAAATTCCATAATTGTCGCGATTATGATCTCCAATATTAGACGAACTAATATCTTCCGTTCTCACTTCGGCCCCAAAGCCTAATTCTCCCTTTTCCATTTTATACGTAGTATTCAATTCTGCTGCAACTGAGTTGGTATAATGCTGACTCCTACCTGCATTTAAGTTCGAAATTCCGTAATAACGGTAATCATCATAATTGTATCTGTAACTTACTCTAGGCATCAAAGTCCATTTTTCAGACAGCTGATGTTTCGATTGTACCGATGCAAAAGTTGTTTGTACCACTTCGCTTGAGTTTTTATCTCCCGGCGCTGCATAAAATCCGTTGGCACCAAAACCATTCTTGATATAACCAAATGAAGTTAAAATTTCGTTGGCATTATTTAACTGATAATTACCCTGATAGAATATTTTATTATTTTCGAAAGCCGTATTATAGCGGTATCCGTTGCTTTTATCGTGCGAAGCAAAAAGCGAATGTTGCTGTTTCTCTTTGCTTAAAACACCACCAACCTGAATTCCGGTTCCGTAAAAGGTATCGCCCGTATCTTGTGTATCTTTTTCGAAGTTCGAACCTGCATAAGTATTGACTAAAAACCCGGATTGCGTTGGTTTTTTGGTAATAATATTAATCGCTCCGGTTAAACTATTTACGCCATAGGTAAGCGCAGCCGGCCCGCGAATGATTTCAATTCTTTCGATTACCTCAACCGGAATAGGCAGATTCAGCATATTGTGCGCGGTTTGAGAATCTATTATTTTGGTTCCGTTTATAAGTACAACGGTTTGTTCGAAGCTTCCTCCGTCTACACTTACATCGGCCTGACTTCCAAAAGGGCCTCTTTGTCTCAGGTCAACTCCGTTTGCATATTGCAGAATTTCCTGAACGGATCGTCCCGGTAATTTTGCAATTGTAGCCTGATCAATTACATATACGTTTCTGTTTTTCTTGGATATTGGTGTACTAAACCTGTTTTCATGAATAATTACTTCATCAATATTAATGGTATCTTTTTGCACCTGAGCTTGTAAACTAACACTTAATAGAGTCAGTGCAGCAAAATAAAGTTTTGTCATTTGTTTTAATTTTTTGCAAAAGTAGTATCTTGCCGTACTACTAATGTATACCAGTTTTACAAAAATGGATAGTCCGGTTCAAATTCCTTTTAAAAGTTTCATTCAGCTTAAGCCGGAAGAAACTACCGCTTTGTATTTGCAAATCGTTTTTGAGTTTATAAAAGCGATACAAATTGGCTTACTTCCAGAGGGTACAAAACTTCCGGGAACCCGCATATTATGCAAAGTTTTAGAAGTAAACAGAAACACTTTGATCAAAGCTTTTCAGGATCTCGAATTGCAAGGCTGGATCGAAATTTTGCCCAACAAGGGGACGTTTATATTATCTGAAAAACAACAAAAAAACAAAGCCGATTTTACTGACGAAAGTAAAAATGTTTCAAAAGCAAACGAGGGTTTTACTTTTAAGCATTCTACAATTCTTGAAAATCCAAAAGAAACCAGCGATCTACCGTATCAGTTTAATGATGGTTTACCTGATTTGCGATTGGTACAAAGTGATGTTTTGGCAAGATTGTATGTTTCTAAACTAAAAAACCAAAAAACCACTAAAACCTGGGAACAAATTCAGGCGCAATCGCATTTGAATTTTAAAACCCAGTTTTCTAATTTTTTAAATTTAACGAGAGGAATTCGCATTTCAACCTCGAATTTATTGACTACAAGCAGTCATGAAATTAGTTTGTATCTTGTGACCAAACTACTCATTTCTCCGGGCGATAAAGTGGTGGTGGCTTCTCCGGGATATTATATTTCTAATATGACATTGTCTGACAGTGGCGCACAAATTATCACGATACCTGTTGATAAAGACGGCATCAATACGCAACAGTTAAAACAAATTTGCGAGGAACATCAAATCAGAATTTTGTATTTGACCTCGAATTATCATTATCCAACAACAACTTCACTAAGTGCAAAAAGACGAATGGAAGTTCTGGAACTGGCCAATCGCTACGGATTTGTTATCATAGAAGATGATTACGATTTTGATTTTCATTACGACAATAATCCCGTATTGCCTCTCGCCGCTTTAGATTCAAACGAAAGAGTGGTTTATATTGGATCGTTTGGAAGGTCTCTGCCGGCAGGATTTGGTTACGGATTTATTGCTGCACCATCTGCTTTTATAAAAGAGCTCGAAAAACATCAAAATATTCTCGAGCCCGGAATCGATGTTATAAAAGAACAGGTTTTAACCGATTGGATCAAGGAAGGTGAAGTGCATCGACTTTCGAAAAAAAACAAAAAAATCTACAAAGAACGCAGGGATAATTTTGTTTTATTATTGAAAGAAAAGCTGGAAGGAAAAATCAAATTTCAGGTTCCGTTAAGAGGTTTGGCGATTTGGGTAGAATGGCTGGACAACTTTAATTTGATACAATTGCAGAAACAATGTGCCGCAAATGGATTATTTTTGCCCAAAACAGTTTTATATCAAACCAAAAATCTTACGGCTACCCGTTTAGGTTTCGGACATTTTGATCCATCTGAAATGGAAAATGCCGTAACTATTTTACGACAGTCTCTTGATGCTATTTTATAAATCTAAGTGTTAGATATTTTTCACGCAGATCTAGTAGTTTTTTTTATAAGCCTTTAATTTTATCTAACTCTTTTTTAAGTTAGTAACTCTTTGTCAAAGTCGCAAAAATACTTTCTTGACTCGAGACTGAAAATCGAACAAACGAAGTAAATCTGTGACTTGATTAAATAAAAAATAAAAACATAACATGGAAATAGAGCAAATTCTTGACCTGATATATCCTCTTCCGGAACTTTCAAAACTAAAACTTCAAAATTGCGTAAAAGAAGTCAATTATCCTAAAGGTCATATTTTATTACGTGCTGATAAAATTGAAACCACTATTTATTTTATTCGAAAAGGAATTGCAAGAGCTTATGCTAATCGGGATGATAACGAGGTTACTTTTTGGTTTGGTAAAGAAGGAGATACGGTTTTATCGATGAAAAGTTATGTAGCCAATCAGAAAGGATATGAAGATATTGAACTTTTGGAAGATTGTGATTTATATGAATTAAAATCTGAAAAAATACAAAAGCTCTTTGAAGAAGACATCCACATTGCCAACTGGGGACGAAAATTTGCTGAAAAAGAACTCGTAAAAACTGAAGAAAGACTGATCTCACGACAGTTTCGTACTGCTACAGAACGCTATAAAGAATTACTTACTGATTATCCGCATTTGATTCAGCGGGTTCAATTAGGATATATTGCCTCTTATTTAGGAATCTCTCAAGTGAGTCTGAGCAGAATTCGAGCCGAAATAAAATAGTTTAATTTTTTAACAAATGTAAAATTCCCCACCAATTCCTTTTCTAACCTTTGCAAAAAAAAGATATGAACTGGATTATTTTAATTATTGCCGGCTTATTTGAAGTGGGCTTTACATTGTGTTTAGGAAAAGCAAAAGAAACAACCGGAAACGAAATGTACATGTGGTATACCGGATTTTTAATATCGCTTATTGTGAGTATGGGACTTTTGATGAAAGCGACACAAACTTTACCTATTGGAACCGCTTATGCCGTTTGGACAGGTATTGGAGCGGTTGGAACTGTGTTAATTGGTATTTTAATATTTAAAGATCCTGCTAATTTCTGGCGACTCTTTTTTATTACAACGCTTATTGGCTCTATTATAGGTTTAAAAGCGGTATCACACTAAAATATATTTTTTGGCATATAAGACAAGCGGGTTAGTATAAACTAATCCGCTTTTTTTGTCTGTAATTTACATGTTTTCTTCAAAATCAGGTATTTCTACGTAGTGTTATAAATGTTAAAAAAGCGAATTTTGTTTGCAGAATGTGAAAAACCGTAAATTATTCTCAATAAACCAATATAAATTAGCAAGATATTAAGCTAAAAATTACAAAAAGATACTCATTATATATTTCAAACCTGAAAAAGAAAACCATGAAAAATCTTTGGTGTTGGCGTTGCAAAATGGAAGTTCCTATGCTTGATGAAGAGGAGTATAAAATGGCCTCTAAACTCTATCGTGAAGGTTTTCAAACAGGAAAATGTAATATGACGAGAAAGACGCGTTTTAAAGACTTGCTCGAATATTATAAAGATTTAACAGGATTTGAAGAAACCAATCCTAACGCAATCATGCACCACCGAATCGACTTGTATGGTGCTGCATGTGAGAATTGTTCTAAACCGTACAGAACTCCCAAAGCTTCTTTTTGTGCTGCTTGTGGCAATAAAAGAGCATCTACCATTATCAATTATACCGAAACGCTAAAGGAAGCAGCACCAAAATGGTGGCAGAAAATTTTAATTTTGAACAGGGCGGAATAATCTTTTGTCATCATCAGATTAATGATTTATAAAATAATAAAAATAAATCTTTTTTTCAGGAGCTAATCCCGCTATCTGTTCCAATCTTTTGTGGCGAACACCGCCACAAAAGGATTTTCACTTCTATCGGGGCTAGGGCAATCATTTCCATAACAAAGTTTTATCACAAAGTTTGTCATTTCGACGAAGGAGAAATCTCCATAAGTAACTCCGCAACGAGAATCAAATCTTTGCCGAGCTTCTCGCGAAAATTTCTCCTTCGTCGAAATGACAAAAATGCGAGAATAGATTAATCTACAATATTCAGGAAAGCTCAATGAGATGATTTGTTTCTACGAAATTCTTTATAATATTCCAATCTAATATTCATTTTCACTATTTATTATTTTACAGTCAAACCTAAATTATTTCTTCAATGTCAAAAATGCGTTAAAAAACTTTCCAGATAGTAGTTTTTCGACAATAAAAAATACTTTTGTGAGATAGGAAAAACAAAGACTTATCAGCAACCCGAAACACAATAGTATGAATTACGAAAAATTCATCTTCTGCCTCGAAGGTGTTCCAGACGTAGACGATGACAGAGAAACTTTAGTGGTAAAGAACTTGGAAGAAATTGCTATTGATCAGGGTATTGCCAGTATTTACAAAACCTGCGATACGATTGAAGGTCTTGAAGAAAGTTTGAATGTATTGCTTTATGAAGATCATAATTTTAAGGATTATGAGATCATTTATCTGGTAATGCCAGGTGAAGCCAATACTATTTGCCTTCATGATTACTATTACAGTCTGGAAGAAATAGCCGAACTTTTTGAAGGGAAGATGAAAGGTAAAATCATTCATTTTGCCAACTTGAAAGTATTGGATTTAAATGACGAAGAAGCTCAATATTTTCTAGACATAACAGGTGCGCGCGCCATTTCAGGTTACGGATCTACTTATAATAAAATTGCCAGTTCCAGCACAATCGATAAAGCCTTTTTTAGTTTGTATCAGGATAATGATGATATCACCGAAGTGGTAGAAGAATTGTATCAAAAACATTATGCTTTGTGCAAATTGCTCGATTTTAGATTGTATTATTGAATATGAGAGCAAAGACAATTGAGAAAATAAAAACCTATAGTCCAACAGGATTTCGCGAGAAGTTTCTGGGAGAAGACAATCCTATTCATTTGCTTTTCAAATCAAATTCGGATCATTTTTTCTGTCTTGAAATTGAGGACATGATGCAAATGCAGCATCCTGTTCCACCTTCTAAACATTCTTGTCATACCTTAATTTTTATTTCCTCAGGTCAACATGTTATGAAATTGGGCTATCAGGAATATACCAGTACCGATAACGAAATTATTGTGATACCGGCTGGACAAATTTTCTCACTTGAAAATATTAATAATATACACAAAGGCTATATATGCCAATTTCATCCCGATATTTTAATTGGAAAATACGGCAGCCGCGAAATGATTAATGAATTTGATTTTATGAAAATTTCCGGCAACCCGAAAATCACGCTGGATGTTAACGATGTTACTGATATTACAGCCATACTGAAGCGACTTCACAAAGAATACTCTGAAACCTCGACCGCAAATCTAAATATCGTGCAATCGTATTTGATTACACTGTTTTACGAAATGAATAAAAATTCGGTTAAAAGTGCTAAAAGTATTTCGGCTGCTGAAGTGATTACCAATAAGTTTAAAGAGCTTATTTATACCAATATCAAAACACATCATCAAGTCAATTATTATGCTTCTTTACTCAATGTTACCCCAAATCATTTGAATAAATCTGTCAAGGCCATCACAAACAAAACCGCAGCCACATGGATTGACGAAACCATTTTGTTAGAAGCCAAATATTTACTCTTTCAAACCTCTCTTTCTATAAGCGAAATTGCAATGCAGGTAGGACATGAGGATCATTCTTACTTTAGTAGGTTTTTTAAAAAATATGAAGGAATCACTCCTATCCAGTATCGAAAATTGATTGATAAATCCTAATTATTGCTTGCAGAATCCTATCAAAACGAAAAGCATTTATTGAAATTTGCCAAGTAAAAAAAAGCAAATTATGATTTATGTTTTTAAAACTTCCGTTGATACAAATTCGAAATTAGAATTCGCAAATGCATTACTTCAGGAATTGCTGCCACACGCTTTATGGAATTTTGACCTTGAAGATTGTGATAACATTTTAAGAATTGACACCGAAGACGAAATAAACGAAATGGTTCTAAAAAATGAAGTTTTCGATTGTATCGAATTAGAATAACTGCCTTTTAAAACTCTTTCAAACCTCAACTCACTATTATGGATACTGCATTGCACCAGAACAAAACTTTTGACACTATTGATTACTCTGATCAAAAACTATCTGATAACGAATTCGTAAACTGCGAGTTTATCAATTGTAACTTTTCTAAAAGTGATTTTAGTTCTATCGATTTTCTGGATTGTACTTTCAAAAACTGCAATCTCTCGCTTTCTGTTCTTAAAAATACAGGATTAAAAAACATTAAATTTATCGGCTGCAAATTAATGGGACTCGATTTCAGTGCCAGTAATAGTTTTTTATTTTCGATGTCCTTTCAAGATTGTCTTTTGGACTATTCGACTTTTATTTATAAAAAATTAAAGAAGACAAACTTCATCGATTGCTCGCTAAAGGATGTCGATTTCTCGAATACTGATTTGTCTTTAGCTGTATTTAAAAATTGTGATCTTGCCAATGCTACTTTTCAGGATTGTACTTTAGAAAGAACAGATTTTAGAAGTTCGCGCAATTATGCCTTTGATCCCTCTGAAAATAAAATAAAAAGAACTAAAGTATCTCATGCCGCACTTGCCGGATTATTAGAAAAATTTGATCTGGATATTGAATAATTAAAAAGTTTAAGGTCGCAGTTTCTAATCTCAGATTTCCGTTCTGGATTTAAAAACCTTTGAACTACTTAATCTTAAAACAAAAAAGGGATATAGCCTAAAGCTACATCCCTTTTTTTCTAACTAACACTTAAAAATGAACTATTTTATCCAACGAGGGTCACCCACTACGTTGTCTTTTAAAGTTTGATTACTTATTGTAAAATCGCCTCCCGCAGCATTTGCAAACTGTGGGTTTAATGCACTTCCTGAAGAATCAGATTTTAATGCTCCTGTAGGATTTGCCAAATTTAGAGTAAGAGCATTAAAGTAATTATTATTCGAAAAGGCCGGAGCGTTTGTAGCTGCCTGATTAATATATCTTGCGATTGTTTCAGCAAATATTGAATTACGAACAATGGCTGAATTATTCAAAAATCGAACATACAGTATTTGATATCCACCTGCTGAAATTGTATTTGTAACTTTATAGAATGTACAACCATCAATCAATATATTTGCTGTAAGACCTGTACCAAATGCTGTTGTTTGATCTTCTCTTATGAAGGCTCTTCCGGGAACACAATTATTAAATGTGCTTTTTGTTATAACAATACTTGCAAAATAAGCTGCTCTCGAATCAATAAACTCTCCAGTAGCGCCTGAACCAAAATCAGTAACAATACAATTATCTACTGTAATTGATTCAACTCTTGCAGCGATACCTGTTGGTGCAATAACAAATGATCCTAGATAATTATCAACGATACAACCACTAACTATGATTTTACCATATGTACCAGCTTGATTAATTTTTACAAGATCTCCCTGGGTTTTTTCTCCATCTAAATCCAGATCAATTAAACTTAGACTAGAAGCGCTACTATTTAACGTAAATCTAACAGATAACTTTGGTTTATCACCCGCACGTAATCCTCTTATTGTAATTCCTTTATCTAATATAATTTCACCCTTAAACACCTGATAATCTCCAGGCATAAGCACTAATGTAGAACCTGCAGGAGCCGCGACAATAGCCGCATTTAAATCATCCGTAGGCTTTACTAAAATTCCGGTTCCAATATCTATTCCGGTTTTAAACGGCCTAACTCCTCTTGTTTTAGTTCCATTAAGTAAAGTTGCTGTATAATCAGTTTCACCTGTTAATCCGGTTATAACTGCAACCCCTTCTGTTTTTTCTGCAGGAGTTATAGTATGTACAATATTGCCTGGATTGATAGAAATTTGAGTCACAGTACTATTTGGCGTCCATCTTAAAGTAACTTGTTTAGCCTCAACATCAATATCTTCTACAGGAAATAAAATTTGCTCTGTTAATGTTTTTGCTGTAACAATAGACCATTTAGAATCTGCTGCTCCTGTTGCGCTTACTCCTTTTACTCTGATTGAATAAACTGTTTCTCCTTCTAACGGAATTGTTACAGGAAGTTCTGTCGCTAATACATTTACTGTTTTGTAGATCGTTTTAAACTCAGTATCATCTGCACTAAATTCTACAACATAATGATCTACATCATCTTTTACTGTCCAGTTTAATTCTACTGAGGTTTGATTTCTAACAAAGGCTTTTAGTTCTATTGGAGAAAATGCTCTATCAGCTCCTATGTCTTGCAATACTGCTTCATTGTAGCTTTCGCAACCGGCAACTATCAATAAAAACATAGCCAGCAATCCTTTAAATATATATTTTGCTTTCATAATTATATAACTATAATTTATTAATTGTTATTAGTTTCCAAAAACCCAGTCATTAACTAACTGTCCGTTACTTCCGTCAATAAAGATTTGCCAAATTGGCCAGTATTGTCTTTTATCAGGATTTACTCCGGCTTTATAAAGTGTCGTTATTTTATTATCTTCCAGTTTATCCCAACTTTTTGAAGTATATCCTAAACCAGGAACTTGTGTTTCACCTCGATTTAATCCGTAAATTTCTAATGTAACTTCATCAGCCTTATATTTGTAATACAATGTCGAAGGCACATCAGCATAATCACCTTTACGGGCTTTTAGATCTGCCATTTTAACTTTAGCTTCATCTAATTTTGTTTTTAATAAATTCCAGCGTATAAGAGAATATTTACGTTCCATTTCTCCTGTAAATTCATATTTATTTTCTTCAATAATAGCATCCATCATTGCTTGTTTGCTAGTCAATAAATTTACATAAGCATCTACCTTTACAGCCTGATCTCCGGGAGCAAAAGCCCTGCGACGGATTTCTTTTAGATAAACGGCAGCAGATCCTGCGCCTTCCAATTCGTTAGCTGCTTCTGCCGCTATCAAAAGCACTTCTGCATAACGCATGTAAATTTTATTTACACCATCGTCACTTGGCGCAAATACGATACGGTTCATCCATTCAAAACGATATTTACCAAAATACCAGGTCTGTAAATCTGTCAGTTCCTGTTTCGCCTTATCATTTACCGCTGTACCCCATTTATAAGGAACGCAGGTTACATCTCTACGGGTATCTGCCTGATCGTAATCATAAAAAACGAATGGTAACGGGCCGTTAACTCCTCCTTTATTAGTTCCCATTTGCTGAAACTGATCTGGACTATCATGTCTAACCGCAAGTGTATATAACATTCTTCCTCGAGTATCTCCAAAAGGTATTTCCCAAAGAGACTCTCCCCCAGCCACTACACTTTCCTGATTGTATTTTCTCCACAACCCTTCAAAAGTTGGTTCTAAATGTGCTGAACCACTTGCTATAACAGAACGGCATTCATCTAATGCTAACTTATACATATTATCAACTGAAAGTGCAGGATCTGAACTTCTTCTAACTCCATCAGGATATTGTTGAAAACCACTTGCCATCATTGCCAAACGAGCTCTCAAACCTTTTACAAAAGCTTTGTTTACTTTTTCTGTACTCGCCGTTGCCGAAGTTTCATTAGGCCATGCTACTAAAGTTGAAGCTTCTCCTAAATCAGCGATTAATTGTTTATAAATTTCATCACGATTAGTTTTAGGGATATAAATAGTTGCGCTGGAAACAGGCTCAAAACGAGCAGGAACATCCCCCCAGTTTCGTACTAAATCAGCATAATAAATGGCACGTAATGTTAATGCTTCTCCTAACAGTTGGGCTAATTGCTTATTAGATGTCACATTACCATAGGTACGTAAACCTCTAATACATAAATTTGCACGTTCTATTCCCTCATACATCATTGCCCAAACATTTCTTGCGGCATTCATTTCTGTATTATCAGCCTTAGCGTTATAAACCACCAAATCAGATTTTACGTTATCACTAGATGAAGCTAAAAGCCACTCTGTATCTGTGTTTAATCCCTGATAAGCTAAAAGCCTTCCTCTGTATGAATCTGTTTCTCCAAACGATACTTTTATTCCATCGACTGCACCTTGTGCTAATTCAGCATTAGAAAAGATAATTTCGTCACCTAATGTTGATTGGGCCGGAGTATCAAAGTATTCATCGCCTAAATCCTGGCAAGAAGTCAGTAAACCTGAGATCAACAATCCTGCTATTATTATTTTATATTTCATTTTGATAAATTTTAAATTAGAAATTAAGGTTTAAACCAAAAACCAGTTGTCTGCTGCGTGGGTACGCTGAATAATCAACTCCAGGTGTTAGTGGTGTTTTTCTTCTTGTAGACACTTCAGGATCAGGACCAGAATAATTTGTAATTGTAAAAACATTTGTTGCTGTAAAATAGAATCTTAATTTACTTACTCCCAATGCAGATGTAAGTGCTTCAGGTGTACTATATCCTAACGTTAAAGTATTCAGTCTAAAAAAAGAACCATCTTCAACAGCCCAGTCTGTAAACATGAATTTTTGCATATAAGGAGACCACATTGTGGTATTAGCATTTAATGCCTCAAGGTCAGTTGGATTTGTCACTAATTGCCCTGACTCAGGATCTAAATTGGTCCATCTTTTGCCATCTGCCATTTCAGTGCTCAAATTTTTATACTGTCCATTTCTGTTTGATGTTGAAAACTCAGCTTTATTGGCATTATATATGTCGTTTCCTATACTCCAGTTGAAAGCAGCAGAAAGATCAAAACCATAAGCATTTGCATTAATAACTAAACCTCCCGTACTTTTAGGATTAGAATTACCAATAATTGTCTGGTCTGATGCAGTAACTTTATTATCAGCAGAACCATCTGTATTTTTCAACTTCATCATACCCGGCTGTACAACACTACCAATAACGCTACCAGCATCAGCAATACCTGATTTTAAGACATACTTACCTCCAACATAATCAAAATCTGAAACTTCATATCTTCCGGCACTTTGATAACCGTACATTAACCCCATTGGAGAACCAACATTTACAGCATAATCATTACCAATATCTGTTGACGCCCAGTTCGTGTTCATTCCAAAATTATCCATTACTCCAAGAGAGTTAATTCTATTTTTATTAACACCAATATTTACCGAAAAATTTAAACCGAAGTTTTTCTTTTCGATCGCTATAAAATTTACAGTAGCCTCAAAACCTGTATTTTGTGTTTCACCCATATTTCTGTATTGGGTCTTATATCCTGTACCTCCTACCGGAAATTCTATCAACAAATCTTTAGTGACATTTTTATACACATCGAAAGTTCCGTTTAAACGATTTTTGAAAAATCCAAAATCAAGACCAATATCCTGCGTAACGGTAGTTTCCCATTTTAGATCTGGATTTGCCAAAACACTAGCCGGAGACCAATAACTATCGAAACCATTCATGTAAGCATTCGTACTAGACATATAACTCTGAACCGTTTGCCCTACAGGAATATTATTATTTCCTGCCTCACCATAGCTTAATCTTAATTTAAGAAGACTCATCCATGAAGTATCTTTCAGGAAACTTTCTTCAGAAATCTTCCACGCTGCTGCCGCTGCAGGGAAATATCCCCAACGATTATTGCCTAAAAACCTGCTTGAACCATCTGCACGAAAAGAAGCAGTTAACAAATAGCGATCTTTCCAATCATAATTTAAACGTCCAAAAAATGACAATAATTTATCATCAGGACTGTAAAAATTATCTACAGAAAATGGAGTTCCCTGCGTTGTTAATTTTTTTGCCTGATCCAGATCGAAGAACTTAGGATATTTTAAAATAGTTGTCGTTACATTATTTGAAGTGGTTGTAATCATTTCCTCACCCAAAAGTGCTGTCAAGTGATGATTTTCTCCTAAGATATTTTTAAAATCATAATTTAATGTATTGGCATTTCTAAAACGTACATCCTTACGATCACTCATCACCATAGCCGGCATTCCTGCTCCAACTTTAGCAGTACTTGAAAAATAGGTAGATGAACCATAGAAACGGTAATCTGAAGAATTATAATTATCCAATCCTAAATCACTTTGAAACTTTAGATTTTTAGCCAATTTCCATCCAAAGCTCCCTAATAAATTATAATTTTTTCTCGTTTGCTGACGATTATTATCACTTACAGCTAAAAATGGATTCACCAAATAACTATTCACACTTTGATCATCATTATCAGTAGTTAATCCTGGCATTGGTACCGGAGAATAACCTACACTATGTCGCAAACGACTATCAAGAGACGAAGATTCATTTTGATCATTGGCGCCACCACCATTTATTTGAGTATCAGAATAACGTACTGTAAAACCAAGATCTATTTTGTCACTTGCTTTATTTTTCAAAGCCAGGGATAAGTTATTTCTTTTATAATCAGAACCAACCATAATTGCTTTCTCATCATAATAAGCATAATTAAAATTATAACTAAGTTTTTCATTCCCTCCGCGAATTCCTAAATCACGACTGCTTACTTCACCACGACGACCGTAAATTTGTTTTTGCCAGTCAGTACCTTTTACTCCGTTATACAAATCATGATCCTCCCAATTACCAAAATATTTGGTATATGAACTTGGGTTTTTCGCAATAGTTTTATCCGATTGATCAAGCAAAGCATATTCGTATTGCCATTTTACAAAATCATCTACAGGAAGAACATCAATATCATTAGCCATTGTTTTCATACCATAAAACATATTAAAACTAACAGCCATTTTACCATCTTTACCTGTCTTAGTGGTAATAATGATAACACCATTTGCTCCTCTCGATCCGTAAATTGCGGTAGAAGATGCATCTTTAAGAACAGTCATCGATTCAACATTAGAAGCTGCAATATCGCTCATACTATTTACAGGAAAACCGTCTACTATAATTAAAGGTGAAGCATCCTGTGTTAATGAACCACCACCACGTATTCTGATTTTAATATTTGCATCCGGAGAACCTTCACTTGAGGTAACCTGAACTCCAGCTATTCTTCCTGTCAAAGCTTCTGCAATATTAGAAACTGGAACTTTTTTTAATTCATTTCCTGAAATTGAAGAAACAGATCCTGTTAGATCTGATTTTTTTACTGTTCCGTATCCAACAACAACTACTTCATTTAATGCATGTGAATCTTCTGCTAAGACAACATCTAATTTTGTTTTGCCAGACACAGCTAATTCCTGCACTTTGAAG
The DNA here is from genome assembly GCF_020905295.1 of Flavobacterium piscisymbiosum. Classification (NCBI taxonomy): domain Bacteria; kingdom Pseudomonadati; phylum Bacteroidota; class Flavobacteriia; order Flavobacteriales; family Flavobacteriaceae; genus Flavobacterium; species Flavobacterium piscisymbiosum. Next base: position 226,617 of record NZ_JAJJMM010000001.1, read on the forward strand.
CCTATATACGAGAACGTAACTATTGCTCTCGGATTTGAAAGTTTTATTTTATAATGCCCGTCAAAATCTGTAGAGACACCATTTTTTGTTCCTTTTTCTAATACATTAACACCGGGTAAAGTCAATCCTGCAGCATCTACAACTGTTCCTTCAAGTATTACTGTTTGAGCATTCATTCTGTTGCCCGTGAGTAAACACAATAAGAAAACAACTGCAAAGCAACAATTTGTTCCTTTGTTAAATAAATCTTTAAAATTCATGGTTGATTGTTTAAGTTATTAATAGTTTATTGTTTTTAAGTGGTTTTTTTAGGTTGTAATTTATTAAGCTTTTTATTTACTAAAGGTTATCCTTACTGAGAATAATACTGCTTTTAATTTTATAAACAGCTCTTTTTTAGTGCGACAATAAAAAGTTGTAATCGATTACACAAACATAAATATTTTTTTTATATAAAAAGTTAAAATTCATAATAATTTCATAAATAAAATAAAGCATTAAAAATAAAACGCCCTTTTTATACGACTTATGTAATTTTAGCTAAATAAAAATATGAATTATATTATTGTTTTTTGTGAATTCATTGCGATTTTAAAGAAAAAACAATCGATTACATCGAGAAAAATTGCAAAATTATTAATGATCAAACAAGACGATAAAAATTCTTAAAAAAGGAAGTGTGAAACAAAAAAAGAAACTCTTCATATCCTCTTCTAGATTCATAAATAGAAATAAGAAATGGTTTAAACAGAAGAACTAATAAATCTTAGCACAAAAAAAGCCTTTAAACGATTCGGTTTAAAGGCTGTATAATAAAAAAATAAAATTTTTACATGTTACTTAAGCACGTTGCAATTGCAAATTACTTTTATGCTTTTGCATTAGAACGAAAGTAATTATCATTCCGATCACTGCCATTCCCAATCCAATTAAATTTGGAGAAGCATAACTATATCCAGCTGTCAAAGGCAAACCTCCTAAAAAGGCTCCTAAAGCATTCCCGATATTAAAGCTTCCCTGAAGTGCAGCTGAAGCAATCATTTCAGCATCTTTAGCCGTTTTGATCATTAACATTTGGATAGGCGCAATAACCGAAAAAGAAATAGCTCCTGTTAGAAAAGTCAGAAATAAAGAAACATATTGATTGGATGAAAATAAGTACACCAGAATCAAATCGATCGACATTACAAACAACAAAGCTAATACTGTTGGTGCTGGCGAATATTTATCGGCTAATTTACCTCCAAGGAAATTTCCAACCACCATACCTAAACCAGCTAAAATTAAAATATACGAAACATCTTCTGCTGAAAACTTAGAGACATTTATTAATAAAGGTGCGATGTAACTGATCCAGGCAAATAATCCTCCAAAACCAATTGCAGTAATACCGATGATTAACCAGGCTTCGGTTTTCTTAAAAAATTGCAATTGCGTTTTCATATTTACATTTCCGCTTTTTTCCAGATTTGGCATCCATAAAGAAATAAATAAAAACGTAAGCATACCAACAATAGCAATTAATATAAAAGTATAACGCCATATAAAATGATGTCCTATATAAGTACCAATAGGCACACCTATTAAATTGGCCAACGTTAGACCTGAGAACATAATTGCAATTGCCTGCGCTTCTTTACCTTTATCAGCCAGACGGCTTGCTACAACTGCTCCAACTCCAAAAAAGGCTCCGTGTGGCAATCCGGACAGAAATCTTGAGGCGAATAAAAAATTATAGGTAGGTGCGATAATAGAAAGCGCATTAAAAACAGTTAACATCAATGCTAAAATTAAAAGCATTTTTTTTGGCGGAAAGTTTCTTCCAAGGATGACTAATAAAGGAGCTCCAATAACAACGCCAAGTGCGTAAGCAGAAATTAAATATCCTGCAACCGGAATCGAGACTTTCATATCTGAGGCAATATCTGGCAACAAACCCATCATAACAAACTCGGTAATACCGATAGTTAATCCTCCTAATGAGAGTGCGATAAGACTTTTTTTCATTTGTTTTTACAAGAAAGGAATAGATTTTCTATGGTGCAAAGTTAACGCTGTTAAACAGAAAATTAGTTGTACATTTGCGATATAAACTTGTAAATTTAAGTTATGCCAATATTAAATCAATTCAAAACTCTGGTGATTGATGAATTTGAAGATGAGAAATTTCACCTTCCGCCACACACGCATACTTATTATGAAATTATTTACATCAAAAAAGGAAACGGCGTTCATCATCTAAACAACAACTTATTACCTTATAAAACAGGTGATCTTTTTGTGATTTCGCCAGAAGACGAGCATTATTTTGATATTAAAAAAAGTACTCGATTTTTCTATATTAAGTTTACCGATAATTATTTCAACTCGAAACAAAATCTTACTTGCGATGAATTTTTAATTCATACCCCGGAAAGTTTCATGCGCGATAAAACATTAAAAGAAACCGTCCTTAAACTAGATGATCCTTGTAAAACAATATTAAAAAACACAATCGAAAACATTGCTGCCTATAATTGCAAAACCGATGTTTCTACCTCGCCTATTGTATTTTACCAGATTCTTTCGATTTTCGGGTTAATTAAAGAGACTATGCGCGGGCAGAATCTTGTCGTAAAAGGAAATTCAATTGATAACGAACAAATCACATCTTATATTCATCAGAATATTTATCAGCCAAAACTGGTTCAGATAAAGGTTATTGCGAATCATTTTAATATTGCAGAAACCTATTTTAGTGCTTATTTCAAAAGAACATTCTCTATCAGTTATCGCGAATATATTCATAATTTGAGAACTACTCTGATCGAAAAACGAATTCACAACAATCAGCTTCCTATTAAACAAATAGCGTATGAGTTTGGTTTTACAGATGAAAGTCATCTTTCGAACTATTTTAAAAAAAGAAAAAACATGAAACCGACAGATTTCAAAAAAACTTAAAATTGGAAATCTTAAATATATAGTTGCTCTTAAAAAAAATATCTAAATTTGTACTTTCAAAAAACAATTTCATTGACTAAGAAATTCCACATATTATTTCTCTTTTTAACTCTTGGCTTCTTTTTGATGTCCAATTCGGGTTATGCTTGTGGAAGAACTGAAGAGAAAATGTCATGCGAAAAAAAGGAAACTTCAAAAAAAGAAAGTACAGATTCTTGCCAGAAGGATTGTTGTAAGAAAACCAAAGAAGATAAAAAAGGCCAACATGGCTGCAACGGAAAATGCGACCATTCAGGTTGTACAACTTCATTTCTGCAATTGAGCCTGATCACAAACGAAATTGATTTAAGCAATAATCTTTTTAATTTTTCTACAAAAAAACAAATCTCATACTACAATAATGCTAGTATTTCTGATGGTTTTACTTCGATCTGGTTACCACCAAAAATAAAATAATTCTATTTCTGACAGCCATAATTATATTTAGCTGTTAAGGCTCTAAAGTTCTAAGAAAAAATCAAACTTTGCGTCACTGGGACTTTGCGGGATTAAACATTCAATTAAAAAATAAAATTATTTAACTTAGAGGATAAATTCACATTCTCTATCAAAAATCACATACAATGAAAAATACAATTTCAACTATAGCAGTAGTAATCACATTATTATTTTCTGCAAATACTATTCAGGCAACTACCATAAAAACAGCAATAACTACAAATGAAGATGTTGATTCTAGTCAGTTACAAACTGTTTATGATGCTTATTTTACAGTAAAAGATGCTTTAATAAAAAGCGATGCGAAATTAACTTCGGCGAAAGCCAATGATTTATTAGCTGCAATTACTGCAGTAAAAATGGACAAACTAAAAAGTAATGAGCATACTGTTTGGATGAAAGTGGTAAAAAAATTAACCGCTGATGCCAAAAGCATTTCAGGTACTTCAGATCTAAAAAAACAACGTGAAACTTTTAAATCACTTTCAAAAAACACCTACGATTTAATTAAAGTTTCTAAATCTGATGTCGCTGTTTACAAACAATATTGCCCAATGGCAGATGCTGACTGGTTAAGCAAAGAAAAAGCAGTTAAGAATCCGTATTACGGTTCTTCGATGCTGACTTGCGGAAACGTGGTAGAAACCATCAAATAAATATGACACTCTACATCAAAAACATGGTGTGTGGTCGCTGTAAAATGGTTGTGAAGTCTGAGTTGGATAAACTCGGACTTCAGACTATTGCTGTTGAATTAGGCGAAGTCGAACTGCAAGATAATATTACCGATTCTCAGAAAGAAGTTTTACTTAAAAATCTGCAAGCTTTGGGTTTTGATCTTATTGATGATAAAAAAAGTAAAACCATTGAGAAAATTAAAAATCTAATTGTCGATTTGGTTCATCATAAAAACAACGAACTCAAAGTTAATTTGTCTGATTATTTGGTTGAAAACCTCAACCAGGATTATAGCACACTAAGTAATCTGTTCTCGGAAATTGAAAATACTACGATCGAAAAATACTTTATCAGCCAAAAAATAGAAAAGGTAAAAGAGCTTTTGATTTATAATGAACTTTCGCTAAGCGAAATTGCTGATATGTTAAACTATAGCAATGTTGCTCATTTAAGTAATCAGTTCAAGAAAATTACTGGTTTCACGCCTACTTATTTCAAACAATTGAAAGATAAAAAACGCATTCAAATAGAGAATTTGTAAATTTTATTTAACCGCAAAGGGCGCAAAGATTTACGCAAGGTTAGCAAAGTTATTTTAGACAAAGCTTTGCGAACTTAGCGTTTTTATAAAACCAAGCATATCCCAAAAAACTTTGCGCCCTTTGCGGTTAAATACTCTTTCCTAAATATTACAAATCATTCTCATAATTATACAAACCGTTGTAGATCTTACTTCGGAAATTTGCATTGTAATACCTTAAAAAACAAAAAACAATGACTCATCAATATATAATTTCAGGAATGTCGTGCGATGGCTGCCGAAAAAAAGTAGAAAAAACTTTGAACTCAGTAGAAGGAATTCAGGCCGAAGTGACTTTAAATCCTCCATTGGCAACTATTACAATGGAAAAACATGTTGCCACTGAAAAATTTCAGGAAGTCTTAACCGAAGCCGGAAAATATACTATTGAGATGACTTCATCTAAAAACACAACAGAAACTCCTGTTAAATCCTGTTGTTCCAGCCAAAACAAAGACAATCATGCCGGTCATGATCATAAAAAAAAAGTTGTAACTCATAATCATAACGCAACCGGAGTTTTTTACTGCCCAATGCATTGCGAAGGCGATAAAACGTATAATAAACCCGGGGACTGTCCGGTTTGTGGTATGGATTTGGTACCTCAAATTGCTATTGGCGCACAATTTACCTGCCCAATGCATCCGGAAGTTATTTCGAATGAACTGGGCGACTGCCCAATCTGCGGTATGGATTTAGTTCCGATGCAGGCATCTGAATCTGAAGAAAACAAAACGTATACTGAATTGCTAAGGAAAATGAAGATTGCGACATTGTTCACGCTTCCTATTTTCATTATCTCAATGTCAGAAATGATTCCGAACAATCCTCTTTTTAACATTATGTCGATTGAAAAATGGAACTGGGTTCAGTTTCTGTTTTCAATTCCGGTTTTATTTTACGCCGGATGGATGTTTTTTGTTCGTGCCTATAAATCTATTATCAGCTGGAATTTAAACATGTTTACTTTAATCGGAATTGGAACCAGCGTTGCCTTTCTTTTTAGCGTGGCTGGAATGTTTTTTCCTGATCTTTTTCCATCTGAATTCAAATCGCATCACGGAACCATTCATTTGTATTTTGAAGCCGCCACGGTTATTATTACGTTAGTTTTATTAGGACAGCTATTAGAAGCCAAAGCTCACGGACAAACCAATGGCGCGATTAAAGAATTACTGAAATTAGCACCAACCGAAGCCACTTTGGTAGAAAACGGAAACGACAGAACAATTTCTATTCACGATATTAAAAAAGGTGATTTATTGCGAGTAAAACCTGGAGAAAAAATTCCGGTTGACGGAAAAATAACTTCTGGAGAAAGCAGTATTGATGAAGCCATGATTACCGGAGAACCCATTCCGGTTGATAAAAAAGCGGGCGACAATGTAATTTCGGGAACCATAAACGGAACCAAATCATTTGTCATGATTGCCGAAAAAGTAGGTTCAGAAACTTTGCTTTCGCAGATTATTCAAATGGTAAACGATGCAAGCCGTTCGAGAGCACCAATTCAAAAACTCGCCGACCGTGTTGCAAAGTATTTTGTTCCAACAGTAGTTGCCATTTCTATATTGACTTTTATTCTATGGGCGAAATTTGGTCCCGAACCTTCCTATATATATGGATTAATTAATGCGATTGCGGTTTTAATCATCGCCTGCCCTTGTGCTTTAGGGTTGGCAACACCAATGTCGGTTATGGTAGGAGTTGGAAAAGGCGCACAACACGGAATTTTAATTAAAAATGCCGAAGCGCTCGAAAACATGAATAAAATCGATGTTTTAATTACAGATAAAACAGGAACTATTACTGAAGGAAAACCAACAGTAGAAAAAATTTATGCGATCGATAATAACGAAGATATTCTGTTGCAAAACATTGCTTCGCTAAATCAGCATAGTGAGCATCCTTTGGCGCAAGCCGTTGTTAATTTTGCTAAAGCTAAAAACCAACAATTACTTGAAGTTCCGGATTTTGAAGCTGTTGCCGGAAAAGGAGTTTTAGGAACGGTTAACAACTCGAAAATCGCATTAGGAAATAAAAAACTAATGGAACAGATTAACGCTTCGGTTTCTGATGATCTTGAAAGCAAAATTACAGCCGAGCAAAATCTTGGAAAAACGGTTTCTTACATTGCCGTAAACAATATTATTTCGGGTTATGTAACCATTACAGATGCCATAAAAGTAAACAGTGCAAAAGCAATTAAAGATTTAATCGATCAGGGCGTTGAAGTTATTATGCTTACGGGCGATAACAAAAACACGGCAAAAGCAGTAGCTGATCAGCTTCATTTAAGTTCTTTTAAAGCCGATTGTCTTCCTGAAGATAAACTGAGAGAAATTGAACGTTTACAAGCTGAAGGAAAAATTGTTGCCATGGCCGGCGACGGAATTAACGATGCTCCGGCTTTAGCCAAAGCAGATATCGGGATTGCAATGGGAACCGGAACCGACGTTGCCATTGAAAGTGCTAAAATAACGCTTGTAAAAGGAGATTTAAATGGCATTGTAAAAGCTAAAAAGCTGAGCTTTTCGGTTATGAAAAATATTAAGCAAAATCTGTTTTTTGCCTTTATATACAATGTTTTAGGAGTTCCAATTGCGGCGGGAATTTTATATCCTGTATTCGGAATTTTGCTTTCGCCGATGTTAGCCGCTTTGGCAATGAGTTTAAGCTCTGTTTCGGTGATTGTAAATGCTTTGCGATTGCGAAACCTCAACCTTTAAAAAATCAATATGAAATTACATATTACTATAATTGCCTTTTTGATTGCCTTAAGTTCAAGTGCACAAAAAGTAGTTCGTTACGATTTGCATGTTCGTGATACGATTGTTAATTTTTCCGGAAAAGAAAAACGCGCGATCGCAGTCAACGGACAAATTCCGATGCCAACATTAACTTTTACCGAAGGTGATATTGCTGAGATTTATGTGCATAACGATTTAAAAAAAGAAAATACTGCACTGCATTGGCACGGATTATTTCTTCCGAATAAAGAAGATGGCGTTCCGTATTTAACACAAATGCCGATTAAGCCGGGAACGACTCATAAATACACTTTCCCAATTATCCAGAACGGAACGTATTGGTATCACAGCCATTCAGGTTTACAGGAACAAATTGGTTTGTACGGGCTTTTCATCATTAATAAAAAGAAAGACGATTCTACTTTTAGAAAAGGAATTGACGATTTACCGACTGTTCCGGTTATTTTGAGCGAATGGACGGATCTAAAACCGGAGAATGTACAGCGAATGTTACACAATGCCAATGATTGGTTTGCTATTAAAAAAGGGACAACGCAAAGTTATGCCGAAGCGATCAAAAAAGGTCAGTTTTCGACGAAAGTCACCAATGAATGGAAACGTATGAATGCCATGGACGTGAGTGATGTTTATTATGAAAAATTTCTGATTAATGGAAAAAATGAAGATCAGCTTTCGCAGTTTAAAGCCGGAGACAAAGTAAGATTGAGAATTGCAAATGGCGGTGCTTCGAGTTATTTCTGGCTGACTTATGGCGGTGGAAAAATAACTGTTGTAGCGAGTGACGGTAATGATGTTGAACCTGTAGAAGTCGACCGATTGATTATTGCCGTTTCTGAAACTTATGATGTTGTCGTTACCATTCCTGAAGATCATAAATCCTTTGCTTTTTTGGCTACAGCCGAAGACAGAACCGGATCTGCTTCTTTATTTTTAGGTGAAGGAACCAAACAATCTGTTTCTCATCTTCCGAAATTAAAGTATTTTGAAGGGATGAAAATGATGAACGATATGATGAAGATGAACGGAGAAATGAATGACATGGGGATGAAAATGTCTTTGAACAAAATGGACATGAACGCGGTTATGTATCCTGAAATTTCCGGCGAAGAGGAATCTGCAAAAACCGAAGATCATTCTATGCATAATATGGAAGACATGAAAATGGAGGATATGAAAATGTCAAGCGATACAACAGAAACTGCCGAGATTACGACTTTGAATTACGGAATGCTAAAATCTCCAACAAAAACAACGTTACCAAAAGATGCTCCGGTAAAAGAATTACGTTTTGAATTATCAGGAAACATGAACCGTTACGTTTGGAGTCTGGACAATAAAGTGATTTCTGAAACGGATAAAATCTTAATTAAAAAAGGTGAAACCGTTCGGATTACCTTGTACAACGGATCAATGATGCGTCACCCGATGCATTTACACGGACACGATTTTAGGATTATAAACGAGCATGGTGATTATTCTCCGCTAAAAAATGTAATTGATATTATGCCTATGGAAACCGACACTATCGAGTTTCAGGCAAATGCTGATGGAGATTGGTTTTTCCACTGTCATATCTTATATCACATGATGGCTGGAATGGGACGTATTTTTACTTATGAAAACTCAGCTCCAAATCCGTTGATTCATGACCCGAAAATGGCGTACAAAATGCTAAAAATGGATGATCGTATGTTTCATTTTATGGCCGAAAATGATTTTGCCTCAAACGGAAACGACGGTGAAGCCATGTACAGCAACACGCGATGGAGTATTGGAACCGAATGGAGATTGGGTTATAATAATGAACACGGTTATGAAACGGAAACTCATATTGGTAGATATATTGGCAAAATGCAATGGTTTATGCCTTTTATAGGTTTTGACTGGCGTTACAGAAAAATGGGAATGGACGAACAGGAACAAAATATGTTCGGACAAAAGAATACCAAAGACAATCGTTCGGTTTTTAGTGTAGGTATGGAATATACACTGCCAATGCTTGTAAAAGCCCAGGTTGAAATGTATACTGATGGAAATGTGAGAATTCAATTTGAACGAAAAGATATTCCGCTTTCGAGACGTTTGCGAATGAATTTGATGTGGAATACAGATAAGGAATATATGGCAGGGTTAAAATATATTGCCGGAAGAAACTTCGGAATCACAACACATTACGACAGCGATATGGGAATTGGTTTTGGAGTGAATCTGAATTATTAACAATAATTTTAATACTATTTTGATTGCATTAACTTATCGTTGACAATTTCGAAAACTAAATCGTATTATATTTGAATCATCAGCATTTAATCAAAAAAAGAAAAATATCTAACAACTAAATTATATTAAAAATGAAAAAATTATTTACCGTTTTAGCCATCGCTTTATTTACAATTGGATTACAAGCGCAAGACACAAAACCAGCTCCTAAAAAAGAAAAAGCGAAAAAAGAAGCTTGTTCTAAAAAATCAGGTGACAAAGACAAAAAATGTTGTTCTAAAAAATAGTAGCAACATCATTTTACCAAAAAGGCTTCGAATATATTCGAGGCCTTTTCTTTTTATGTTTCTTTTGCCACTGATCTCACAGATTAAAAAGATTTTTAAAAGTCCCGTAATCACAATCTTGTCATCCCGAGGAACGAGGGATCTCCGCCAGAAACTAACGCAAAGTATTTTTCATTAAACTGTCGAACTGCTTGTGGAGATCCCTCGTTCGGGATAACAAAAATGCGTATATTAATTTCGCGACAAAAAAATTATACATCAACTTTGAGAAAGTTTCAAACTTTGTCAAAGTTCATCGCCTAGAAATCCTTTTAATCCTTTAATCTGTGGCAAAAAATTTTAGAAACTTATTTCAATCTAACACTCCATTCAAAATCCATTTCAGAAACCTGAACTCCTTCTTCGTTTGTTCCTACAGATTTCATCCAGAAGGTTTGGCCCTCGCCTGTTGCTATTGTTCTTTGAATTGCTTCGGCAATTAAATGTCCGTCATTGCAAACGAATGTGATTCTGCCAGTGGCTTTTTTTGTAAAGTTTCCTTTATTATTGGCTACGAGCATTGATATTTTTTTTCCGCTTTGCTGAATTTGAGAGATGACCAATGCTCCGGTTGTTAACTCTGCTGCCATTGCCTGAACTGCAAAATACATCGAGTTAAAAGGATTTTGATTGATCCATCTGTGTTTTACGCTTACCACGCATCTATCTTCGTCGATTGCCTTTACACGTACACCGCAAAAGTATGCTGATGGTAATTTGAATAATACAAATTTGTTGAGTTTAGAAACTGATATTGCCATGGTATTTATTTTTTTATGTAAAAATACAAAAAAACTATGCACGCACAATAAATCGCAATTACTTTCCTAAAAAGTCAGCAAAATCAGGTATTTTCAATGATTTTCAATACATTATCGGCAATTTCAAAACTTTAATTTTGTTAAAATTTTGTTAACATTTGGTACTATGCAAAACAAGATACTGTCTTTTAGACATATATTTGCATAAGAAAATACTATATACTTTTAATCATGGAAACAACAACGCCACTCATCATGGAAACAACAACAGAAAGAAACGTCGCAACGTTCACACATCTAAGTACATTAAGTCAATATATCATTCCGTTTGGGAATTACATTTTCCCAATTTTGATCTGGACGAGTTACAAAGACAAATCAGAATTTGTAAATTTTAATGGAAAACAAACTTTAAATTTTCAATTGAGTCTTTTGCTTTATACTTTGATTTTAGCTTTAATTGCCATTCCGATTTTTGCATTCGTGCTTTTAAAAAACCTACCAATCAATACGGTTTTTAACGATGAAGATTTAATCATCAGAAATCTAAACATCGACGGAAATATTGGAATTTTAAGTATTGGGGCAACAGCGGTTTTACTTTTTGGATTGTTAAAATTTGTTGAATTCTTTTTAGTGATTTACGCTTCGATAAAAACTTCAAACGGAGAATTATACAAATATCCGCTTACGATTCCTTTTATAAAGTAATCATTATTTTATGAAGCACTTCGACCAGTGTGACATAAAGAATTAAAAGTTATAGTCGAAACTTTACAAGCAATCAACAAGAATCGTTTCGAACTCAATCATCAATCAAAATCATCATCAATCAATCATCATCAATCAAAAAACGAATTGTTCAATCTAAAAAAAACAAAATGAAATTATGAACATTGAAAACACAAAAGCACAGATGCGCAAAGGTGTTCTTGAGTTTTGCATCTTATCGGTTCTAAAAGAAAAAGACGCATACACATCAGAAATATTAGACACTTTAAAAAACGCAAAATTACTAGTTGTTGAGGGAACAGTTTACCCACTTCTAACCAGGCTGAAAAACGACGGTTTGCTTAATTATCGTTGGGAAGAATCTACTTCAGGACCACCTCGAAAATATTATGGATTAACCGAAATAGGACAAACATTTTTAAACGAACTTAGCGGAACATGGACTGAATTGTCTGACGCCGTAAATCTAATCACCAATCAAAATCAATAAGTCATGAACAAAACAGTAAATATTAACTTAGGCGGTATGGTTTTTCATATAGATGAAGACGCATATTTAAAATTGACACGCTATTTTGACGCTATAAAACGATCATTGAACAACTCATCTGGACAAGATGAAATTATTAAAGATATCGAAATGCGTGTTTCTGAATTATTATTGGAGAAACAAAAAAGCGACAAGCATGTTGTAGGACTGAAAGATGTTGATGAAGTGATTGTTGTAATGGGACAACCGGAAGATTATATCCTTGAAGACGAAGAAAAAACAAATCAGTCTTTTAATGACTATAATACGACCAGAAAACATAAAAAATTATATCGCGACAAAGAAAAAGGTATGATTGGTGGTGTAGCAACTGGTTTAGGACACTATTTTGGAATTGACGCTGTGTGGATAAAAATTATCTTTTTAATATTTGTTTTTGCAGGTTTTGGAACAGGAATTTTAGCTTATTTCGTTCTTTGGATCGTAACACCGGAAGCGGTAACAACATCTGAAAAACTGGAAATGACTGGTGAACCGGTTACGATTTCGAACATAGAGAAAAAAGTTCGTGAGGAAATTGAAAACTTATCTGATAAATTCAAAAATGCAGATTATGACGCAATGGGAAACCAGGTAAAGTCGGGAGCTGAGAGAATAAGTAGTTCATTTGGAGACTTTATTATGACGGTTTTTAAAATCTTCGCTAAGTTTTTGGGAGTAATCCTGATCGTGTCCGGAATTAGTGTTTTGATCGCTTTATTGATTGGAGTTTTTACTTTAGGAACAAACATCTTTATCGATTTTCCTTGGCAAAACTTCGTTGAAGCAGGAAACTTTACTGATTATCCTATCTGGTCATTTGGTTTATTAATGTTCTTTGCAGTTGGAATTCCGTTTTTCTTTTTGACACTTTTAGGTTTCAAATTGTTATCTCCAAACTTAAAATCTATCGGGAATATTGTAAAATATACTTTGCTAGCGATTTGGATTATCTCGGTTGCAATTGCAATTAGTATTGGAATCAAACAAGCGACCGAAATTTCATACGACAATAAAACCGTTGAGAAAAAAGTACTTAACATTACGACAAAAGATACTTTGTTTGTAAAATTTAGATACAATGATTATTATGCTAAAGATCTAAATCACCATAGAGAATTTGAATTTGTACAAGATTCTGCTAACAATCAATTGTTGTATTCAAATGATGTTCGTTTACATGTTTTGCGTACGGATGAAGCTGCTCCTTATATTCAGATAGAAAAAAGTGCAAGAGGTAATTCGTTTATCTCAGCAAAACAAAGAGCAGAAAAAATTAATTACAAATTTCAGATCAACGGTAATCATTTAGTTTTGGATAATTATTTTCTTACCGATGTAAAAAATAAATTCAGAGGTCAGGAAGTTGACATATATTTGTATTTACCTGAAGGTCAATTGTTCAAACCAGATGCATCTATACAAGAATATGATGACTCTGAAAATGAAGTTTTCAACTTACACTTTAGTGGTAATTACGACTATAAAGTAGAAGGTTCAAAAATTAAATGTCTGAATTGTCCATCTAACGAAAATGATTATAAAAATGACAATGAAAACAATTATGATTCAGATGAAGAAACTCAGACTGAGAATGACACAGTAAATGAGGTTTCGGTTAAAATTAATGGAAAAGAAATTTTAAACGGAAAAAAAACCAAAGGCAGATTAACCACTGACAAAAACGGAGTTATAATCAAAATTAACTAAGCCATGATAAAAATAATCATTCATATTACGAAATTCATTGTTGCCACTATCACAGCACTATTGTTTGCCTCATGCAACTTTAATGTGAACTCAATTGAAGGAAGTGGAAATGTTACTACTGAAAAAAGAATTGTTCAGGGAGATTTTACAAAAATAGCTGTAAGCAATGCTATCGACCTGGTAATAGAACAATCTGACGCAACTGAAATTGTTGTTGAAGCGGATGATAATATTCAGAAAGACATTATTACAACAGTCGAAAACGGAACTTTGATCATTAAATCTAAACACAATTCGTTTAGAGTTACCAAGAAAAAAGTAACGGTAAAAATGCCTAAAATTAATAAGCTAGAAGCTTCAAGCGCTGCTACAGTAACAAACATAGGTGTTCTTCAGGGAGAAGATCTTGACATCGAAAGTTCAAGCGCTGCAACTATAAATATTAATTTAGAATTTGATACTATTACTTGCGATACCGGAAGCGGAAGTTCGATAAGAGTTGAAGGAAAAGCTTTAAAAATTAGAACTTCGGCCTCAAGTGGCTCCACTATTAGTGCCGAAAAATTAATGGTAAATGATGTGCAGGCAGAAGTTTCTAGTGGTGCACATACAAGTGTACATCCTATTGTAAGTTTAAAAGCCGAAGCACGCAGCGGAGGAAGTATCAATTACGATATTGCACCTAAGACAATCGAGAAAACTTCTAACTCAGGAGGAAGCATTAGCCAGGGGTAAAAGATATTTATCTGTTAAATATAAAAAAATCATTCATCGAAAGTGGATGATTTTTTTATATTTGTGAAAATCAAATCTAGAATTAATGAAAAAAAATACAGCCTTACTCCTATTATTATTGGTTACAACATTAACTTTTGGTCAAAGAAGAGAAAAAATAAAAGGATCTAAAATCGTAACCACTTCGGTAAAAGAAGTAGGAGAATTTGATGGGATTGAAGCCGATGATAATTTAGAAGTTTACCTTGAAAGAGGAGAAAAAAATGAAATAAAAATTGAAGCCGACGATAATTTACACGATATTATCGGTATGGATTTAAGAGAAAAAGTACTTCGTTTATACACTTCTAAAGAAAGTACTATTTTTAAAAAGCTAATTGTTCGCGTTACCTATACAAGTTCATTAAAAACTGTAATAGCCAAAAATGATGCTATCGTTTATGCTATTCAGGAACTTCAGTTAGACGATATTACATTTAATACTTTTGATTATGCTAAGTTATTCCTGAATGTAAATTCTAAAAAGTTTACCTTATTTGCTGATGATAAATCAAAAACCGAACTGAACTTAAAGTCTGAAGATGCAAATTTACAATTGAGTAAAAATTCCTCGATTAAAACATTGGTATCGGCTATAAAATTCAAATGTGACTTATATCAAAAATCGGTTGCCAATATTGAAGGAATTGCCGAAAAAGCTACGATTCGTTTAGATAATAATTCCATCTTTACAGGAATCAAATTTACTTTGAAAGATGCCAATATTACTGCAGAAAATTATGCTACAGGAAGTGTTTTAATAGAAACTACAGCCTCAATAGCGCTTGGAGATAAAGCGGAACTTTCTCTTTTAGGAAGTCCTGCTATTACGCTGACACGTTTTTCTGAAGAAGCTAAATTATTGAAGAAGATAAAGTAGAAAGTCTCAGTTTTCAGTTTCAGTTTTCAGTCTGAAACTTCTTAAATATAAAACAAACAAAAGTCCTATTCGCCGCGGCGAATAGGACTTTTTATTTTATAGCTCTATTCCTATTTCAATAAACTGAAAACTGAAACTGGGACTGAAAACTTATTCCTTAGACGCTAAATATCTCTCAGCATCTAATGCAGCCATACATCCTGTACCTGCAGCAGTAATTGCCTGACGGTATACGTGATCTGCAGCATCACCTGCTACAAAAACACCTGGTATATTGGTATTAGATGTTCCCGGAGTATTGATGATATAACCTGTTTCGTCAAGAGTAAGGTAGTCTTTAAAAATATCTGTATTTGGTTTGTGACCAATAGCAACGAAAAATCCTGTAGCAGAAATTTCAACAACTTCAGCGGTAGTTTTATTCAACGCTTTAATGCCGTGTACAACATTTCCATCTCCCAATACTTCAACAGTATCATGGTTTAATAAAATTTCTATATTTTCGGTTTTGCGAACGCGTTCTTCCATGATTTTAGAAGCTCTGAATTTTTCGCTTCTTACCAACATCGTTACTTTTTTACAAAGTTTAGACAAGTAATGTGCTTCTTCACAAGCAGAATCTCCTGCTCCAACAATTACAACTTCCTGATTACGGTAGAAAAAACCATCACAAACGGCACAAGCAGAAACTCCACCACCCATTTGTAAATAATGTTGTTCTGATGGTAATCCTAAATATTTAGCCGATGCTCCAGTAGAAATAATAACTGTTTCACAGTGCAATTCGATAGAATCGTTAATCCATACTTTATGAATATCTCCTGAAAAATCAACTTTTGTAGCCCAACCATCACGGATATCAGATCCGAAACGTTTTGCTTGCTCTTGTAATTGAACCATCATTTCTGGTCCTGTAACACCATCAACATAACCCGGGAAATTTTCTACTTCGTTAGTCGTAGTCAACTGACCACCAGGCTGCATTCCTTGATATAAAACTGGATTCATATTTGCTCTGGCAGCATAAATAGCAGCAGTATAACCTGCAGGACCAGAACCTATGATTAGGCATTTAATTTTTTCGATTGTATCTGACATAATATGATTCTATTAATAATTGATGGTGCAAAAGTAAGTTTTTATTGTTGGAATAAAGAACTCAATTAATCAGTTTTTGCTATTCTGAAATAGAGAATAGTGAATATGGTAGAAATAAAAATTCTTCGTGACATATCAATTCTAAATATTATAGATAAACACTGAAAAAAAATTATGTTTCGTAATTATTTCTTTACCGCAGAGATCGCAAAGGTTTCCCACAGAGTTCGCTAAGATTGGAGTTGTGTTAGACAATCTAAGTCCGCAAAGCTTTGTGTCCTTTGTGTTTTTACTTGATTAAGAATCTTAAAAAACTTAGTGCTCTCTGTGGTAATTTTTTTTCTCTCTAACTATTTTTTACCGCAGAGATCGCAAAGGTTTTCCGCAGAGTTTACGGAGATTGAAGTTGTATTACACAATCTAAGTCCGCGAAGCTTTGTGTCCTTTGTGTTTTTACTTGATTAAGAATGTATAAAAAACTTAGTGTTCTCTGTGGTAATTTTTTTACGTCCTAATTATTTTTTACCGCAGAGATCGCAAAGGTTTTCCGCAGAGTTTAAGGAGATTGGAATTGTGTTACACAATCTAAGTCCGCAAAACTTTGTGTCCTTTGTGTTTTTACTTGATTAAGAATGTTAAAAAACTTAGTGCTCTCTGTGGTAATTTTTTTGCTCTCTAACTATTTTTTACCGCAGAGATCACAAAGGTTTTCCGCAGAGTTTACGGAGATTGGAATTGTGTTACACAATCTAAGTCCGCAAAGCTTTGTGTCCCGAGGCTTCGGGATGTGTTTTTACTGAATTTACATTGCTTAAAAGATTTAGTGTTCTCTGTGGTATTTTTTTTGCTCTCTAATTATTTTTTACCGCAGAGATCGCAAAGGTTTTCCGCAGAGTTTACGGAGATTGAAGTGGTATTACACAATCTAAGTCCGCGAAGCTTTGTGCCCTTTGTATTTTTACTTGATTAAGAATGTTAAAAAACTTAGTGTTCTCTGTGGTAAATTTTTTCTCTCTCTTCAAAAGTTTTGAGATTAATTTTAAGATTTCAGTTTCATGCAAAAAAAAAGTCTTTTCAAAAAATGAAAAGACTTTTGTCGGGGTGGCAGGATTCTAACCTGCGGCCTTCCCGATTTCCAATCGGGACGCGATAACCGTTATGATTTTAACTTTTACTTTCTAATGAGATTGCAATTTCAATTCAATGCAAAAAAAAAGTCTTTTCAAAAAATGAAAAGACTTTTGTCGGGGTGGCAGGATTCGAACCTGCGGCCTCCTGCTCCCAAAGCAGGCGCGATAACCGGGCTACGCTACACCCCGTAAGCGGGTGCAAATATATAACTATTTTTTGCTTATCCAAAACAATTTTAGAAATAAGAAAAAAAATATTTTCCAACAAATTATAATTAGAAACAAATGAGCCAATTAAAGTCAATTATTCATTTAAAAAAAAATACAAATATGTCTTTTAATATTATAAATATGGCCTTTACAATAAACTTAATCATACAGATTAATCTTTTTTTGCAAAAAAATTCAAGAAAATGAAAAGAATACTATTATATATTGTTTTCGCTATCTCAATGACAGCTATTGCGCAAGAGAGTCCTATATCAAGAGATGAAAACACGAAGATTGAGAATTTAAAACTGTATAAAGAAAAAGCGCATGCTTCTTATTATCATGATAAATTTACCGGAAGAAAAACAGCAAGTGGTAAAAGATTCGACAACAATAAACTTACTGCTGCGCATAAAAAACTTCCTTTTGGTACAAAACTAAAAATCACAAACGTATTAAATAAAAAATCCACCATCGTAGAAGTTACCGATAGAGGACCTTTTGTAAAAGGTCGAGAAATTGATCTCTCTAAAAAAGCTTTTATGGATATTGCTTCAAACAAAAATAGTGGTGCAATGAATGTAAAAATTGAGATTTTGGTAAATTAAATCCTGCTTCTTAAATATTGAAATATTATGCACTATTTTAGATAATAAAAAACTCCGAAGATCAATTCGTCTTCAGAGTTTTTTTTATTTGAAAGATTTTCCAGTTTAATAGTAACGCTTCTTTTTTACTTTTCCATAACAATATAGGCAGGATAGGATTCACGATTTGGCAAATCAAATTCTTCGTCGTACGGCTGAGTACCTTCTCCATTGTTATATAATGCGACACGTTTTACACCTGTTGCTGTACTACCGCCAATACTATTAATCACATTTTGAATATTACCCGGCCCCGCAAAACGTGTAATACACAACTTTTCTAGTTTCACATTTGGGCTATTTGGAGCTTCAAAACCATTTTTCTTATTCACTTTGCCATCCGTTCCTGTAAAAACTGCATAAGATCCCATGCCTATACTTTGATGTTCTTTTACAGTATTTGCGACTTTGAATGCTGCATAACCATCTACTTTACCTCCCTGACTGCTCCAGCTTGCCTGATTTGGGGCATCGTATGGAGGTTCGTTTTGAAAGAAATAAGTTCTGCCGCGTTCTCCTAACCATAATACTTCATATTCTTGAAAGTGTTCGACAAATAAAGCATAAAGTATAACATCATCTCCTGTAACAATAAGTCCGTTTTTACATCTGTCTCTTAGCCAACGTAAATCTCCGCCTTTTTGCGAACCATGGTCTGCACGCCACAACCAGAAATGATCCCCTACCACATTGTTGCTGTTGATTTCCATAGAAGCATGTATCTGAATATTTTTTGACTGAACCCCGCCTACTCTACAAGTGATATCTGAAAGTAAAATAGGATCTGCAGAATGGTCTGTATTTGCTCCTTCATTACCAATTCTAACCTGATACGTTGTGCTATTAAATGAATCCATAAGAAGACCTGCAATGATAATCCCGTCTTTGTCATCAGCATAAATACATCCCCACGTATTTTTCTCAGTAGGCTCTAATGTTACTGACGCTATACCAGCGCCTAAAAGTACGGCATCTTTTCTATTGACTTGAATAGGAGCATTTAATGCGTAATGCCCTGGGGTAAAAAATATATTTTTACCTGATTTTAGTGCATTATTAATTTCAACATCAGTGTCGCCTTCTTTGGCAACATACCAGTCGGTAAGCAAATCCTGAATTTTTCCTTTCCCCATATCTGTTGATGACCAGGAAACTCCCACTCTGTCCTTTTGCCATGCCGGAACAAATACTTTATACTCGCCATCATTATCGATAAAAAGAAAAGGTTTTTCTCTTATAATAGGTGTACTAGGAACTGGCGAATTGGCATCATCTGCTTTTGGAGGATTGACGCAACCTTGCCAAACCATATTGTACGAACCTCCCATTGCCTCAGAACCTGAAGGAAAAACAGCATTTCTGGTGTACCATTGTTGTTGCCCGCCCCAGTTTGGTCTGGACGATGTATAATGTGTGTCGGCAATAAAACCACCGCTTCCCCAAAAGTTAGTGTCTCCAATATCTGAAATATATTTCGAAGTACTTTCAATCAGCATTCTTCTTGCACTGGTGGACTGAGAAACGGTCCATCCAAAATCCCGCATTACTGCTACATTTTCTACAGAACGCCAAAATGTACACGTAGCATTTGCTCCACCAGAAAGATGAGGCCTTGTGAATATCGAACCTAATTTAACAGCCGACGGCACTTTGCCCAACCCTCCTATATGAGAATAAAATCCTAATTCGATTGAATTTGCTGCTGCAGAAGATGCAGAACCTGACCCGCCCGAATCGTAAGTTTGACCCTCAATATTTGCTTTAAAATAATACGCCTGACGTTTTGTAGTCCATTCGCCATTTGATCCGCCAAGACCAATAGCACCAAACTGCGAATTAATTTCATTTCTCGCAGTTTCTGCTTTTTCATATTTTCGATCGTAGAAATACATATTACTACCAAAGATTTCGTTCTCTAACGAAATTATTATCGTTAGAGCATTACGGCTAATTTTATAATAGTTCTCGTATTTATCTTTATTTGGCTTATTATCTGTAAATATCAATTTCGTAGTCGAACCAACAGAAACAAAATCTGATGCCAAACGACTTCCTCCCCTTGTAATTACATAATTTCCCGAAGAGCCAAATGCCGGCCATGATAACATTATACTGTGTTTTTTCTTGTTGTAAACAATTTTGCCTTCTATCCTATTTTCCTGTTTTTTTTTATCGGATGAATTTAGTGTTACAAAACTGCATAGCATCAGCATGACTGTAAATGCAGTAAATACTGAGATTAATTTTTTAATCATAAATAATCTTTTTGGGTTTAATATAGTTTTTAAGGATTCGAAAAATAGTCATAATCTTTAATCTATATGTCCGTATTTGCTCCCAATTTTCTCATCAAAAACTATACAAAGGCTTAATTTTCCTTTAATAGCAATGCTAAAAGTAAAAGACTGAGTAAATAACAGAGTTGCAATTACAAATAGAGAGTTTTAGATCAAGTGAATTCTATAGAAAAAAACAAATACTTCATTTAACACGAAAAGAACTAAAAAAATCCCCTTCGTATTAAAATGTTATTATATTTACCAATCATAACATTATACTTAGTTCTTTATGGAAAGTTTTCTTTTAGTTGCGTTATTTTGTTTCTTAATCTATATCTTTAATACCATCAAAGGTCGTTTTAATCACCTCGAAAACGACATTCAGAAACTTAACAAGAAGATCGATCTTTTAAAAACAGTTGAAAAACCTGCTGAAATTATTCCTGTTGCACCAATTCCTGTTGCAAAAAAAGAAGAATTTAAGATTGAGCCTGAACAATCGAACAAAGTAAATTTTGAAATTGCTAAACCAGAAGCTACAAAAGAAACAACTCCCATTCTAAACAAAAGAGAAGATGCTACTGAAATAAAACCAGACAAACCTCTTTTCCCTATTGAATTACAGCCTGCTCCAACACGCAAGGACACTATCAAAAAACCTATAGAACCACAAAAATCATTTTGGGAAAACTTCAAGGAGAAAAATCCGGATTTAGAGAAATTCATCGGAGAAAACCTGATCAACAAAATTGGAGTTTTAATTCTGGTTTTAGGAATTAGTTATTTTGTAAAATATGCCATCGACAAAGACTGGATCAACGAACCAGCAAGAGTTGGAATTGGCGTATTATGCGGTGCACTAGTTATGGGAATTGCTCATAAACTGCGCAAAAATTACGCAGCCTTCAGTTCGGTCATTGTTGCCGGAGCGATTGCAATTTTTTATTTCACAATAGGAATCGCTTTTCACGATTACCATTTATTCAATCAAACGGTCGCCTTTAGTATAATGGTCATTATTACAGCTTTTAGCGCTTTAATATCATTATCTTATGACAGGGTCGAACTAGCTGTTCTTTCACTAATAGGCGGATTTGCGGTTCCGTTTATGGTAAGCACTGGCGAAGGAAATTATGTAGTTCTTTTTAGCTATATCATTATTCTAAATATTGGAATTTTAGCTATCGCATATTATAAAAAATGGAATCTGGTTAATATACTTACCTACATCTTTACGGTCCTATTATATACGGCTTGGTTAACCAGAGATTTAAGTTCTGATAAACCCCATTATTTAGGAGGTTTAATATTTGGTTTTATTTTCTATTTCATTTTTATATTAATGAACCTTGTAAATAACATTCGATCTAAAGGAGAATTTTCTAAAACCCAACTCACTATTTTGGCCAGCAATACCTTTTTGTTTTATGCTGCAGGAATGGCGATTTTGACCAATTATCATCCGGAATTAAAAGGTTTATTTACTACGATTCTTGCCTTGCTGAATTTAATTTATGCCTGGATTTTATACAAAAAATTCGATCTCGACCAGAAAGCTGCTTATTTACTTATTGGTCTAACGCTGACATTTATAACATTAGCAATTCCTATTCAGTTCGAAGGGAATTATATTACCTTATTTTGGGCCGCAGAAGCCGTTCTATTATTATGGTTATCTCAAAAATCTAAAATTACAAGCTATCGATTTGGCTCTATAATAGTTCATATTCTAATGATTTTCAGTCTGATCATGGACTGGAACAAATACTACAATGGCACTTTACCTTTAAATATTATCATAAATCCTATATTTATAACGGGTGTTTTTGCTGCAGGCTCATTGTTTGCCATTTGGTATTTATTAAAAAATGAAACCGAAAATTCAACGATATTCGGCATCAGCTTTAATCCTGAAAAATATAAAAGAATCGTTTTAGAAGTAGCTTTTGTAATTAGTTATTTCACCGGTTTATTCGAAGTTATTTATCAATCGAATCATTATATCGATAACCTTTACAGTTCGATCGCATTCCCTATTTTGTATCACTTGTTATTCTCGGCTTTGTTTTCTTCTTATCTGATAAAAAGAAAAACAGAAACCGGATATCAGGGCGCTTTATTACTCGCTATTTCGAATATTGTATTGTTTGCCTTTTGGTTCTCTAACTATCCTTTTTTTGAGCACAAAGACATTATTAGTTCAGGAAGCGGAAGAGCAATTGCTTTCTGCCTACATTATATTTCATTGATTATCACGATATTTTTTGGGTACCAATTGTTTCAGATTTATAAAAAAGTAGACTTTACCTTTCTTAAAAGCCGATACTTTATGTGGATCGCAGCATTTTTTATTATTTATATCGCAAGTTCAGAAGTGATGCTTCATGGTCTTATTTTTATGAATTCTCCGGTAACGGCTCAGGACATACAAACGAGTCCTATGTATGCGAGTTATAAATCTAACTTACCTTATTTACGTGAATTTATTGCCGAAGATTATATTGCATTGGCCAGAACTAAAATCGTCAAAACAGGATTTCCAGTTCTTTGGGGAGTTTTAGCTTTTGTGTTTTTAATTATTGGAATAAAAAAGCAACTAAAATCTCTGCGAATAATCGCTTTAGCTTTGCTGGGATTAACGATCTTAAAACTATTTTTATACGACATTAGTAATATTTCCGAAACCGGAAAAATCATATCGTTTATCCTTTTAGGAATCTTGATTTTGATTATCTCTTTTGTATATCAAAAAATAAAAGTATTAGTTATTGATGAAAACAAGCCAAAAGAAACCAATGAAACTGAATAAATTTCTCGCCTTACTATTTATCGCAAACCTTTCGTTTGGGCAATATCAAACTACTGCGAAACTAAAAAAAGTCACTCAAAATGGCTTTCATGAAATCATTGTATCACCTGAAGTCCGATCTTTTTCGAAACAGGATTTGAGCGACATTAGATTATTTGACTCTAAAGGAAATGAGGTCCCATATTTTATTCAAACAGCTAAAAATGTTTCATCAAATACTTTTGAAGAATATACTATTGTTTCAAAAACAGTTTTGCCCAAAAAGAGCACTTCGGTTATTATTGCAATTCCGTCGAATAAAAGTCATAATCAGCTTTCGCTTTTTATTGCAAATTCTGATGTTGAAAAAAAATACTCTATATCCGGAAGTGACGACCAAAAAGAATGGTTTGGAATTTCAAATTCTCAAATGCTGTATGAATTAAGCAGCACTTCAGAAACGAGTGTCGTTAAAACGATTTCATATCCATTGACTACATATCGCTATTTAAAAATAGATTTTGATGATCAAAAAACACTTCCTGTTAACATTCTGAAAGCTGGGAATTTTAACAGTCAAATTCAAAAAAGCATTTCACTGGAAGTTACTCCAAAAAAATCAAGTATAACCGAAAATACAGTTAATAAAGAAACCCAAATTCACGTCCTTTTTGATGCACCACAAGTTATCAATCAAATTTCGTTTGAAATTTCAAAACCAACATACTACAATCGTAAAGCTATTTTGTACAAGAAAGTAAAACGTGAAAAGAAAAGAAAACCTGTAGAATCTGAAGAAGAAATTGTTTCTTTCGAGTTAAATTCAAATATAAAAAACAGTTTTACTATTGGTGAAATATTCGAAAAAGAGTTTTTTATAAAAATTGAAAACCACGACAATCAGCCTTTGTCAATTTCAAAAATAAAGTTCGAGCAAAAGTTGATTTCTATTATTGCTAACTTAAACTCAGACGAAACTTATATCTTAAAAACCGGAAACAACAATCTCACTGCGCCTGAATATGATATCGCTAATTTTAAAAGCAAAATTGCTTCCATTTTACCGCAAACGCATCTTTATGATATTGAGCACAGCCAAACAGTAAAAGAACAAATCCAGAACAAATCATTTTGGCAACAATCCTGGTTTATGTGGCTTTGTATTGTTTTAGGCGGCATTACAATTTTATTTTTTACAGCCAGTTTAATAAAAGATTTAAAGACAAAAAATTAAGCTAAAAGTCAAATTTAACATTTAAACTTTATTTTAAGATTTAAAACACAATTTTGTTCTTTTATGCCAAAAACAACAATAAAATAGCACGAATTTTCGTTACTATTTTTTTATTCTATAAGAAATTAAATTCCTCAAAACACGCACCATACAACGATTAACAGAAGTTTCTTAAATGTTAACAAAATAGATTTTCAGAAACCATAAATAATTGTATTTTTACGGTTCAAAATTCAGAAAATAAATGGGCAAAATCATTGCGATTGCTAATCAAAAAGGAGGCGTTGGAAAGACTACTACATCGGTAAATCTTGCAGCCTCATTGGGTGTTTTAGAAAAGAAAGTATTATTGATCGACGCTGATCCTCAAGCAAATGCCACATCTGGCCTTGGGATCGATGTAGAATCTGTTGAGATGGGTACCTACCAAATACTTGAACACAGTAACACTCCCAAAGAAACCATTATAAAATGTTCAGCTGTAAATGTTGATGTGATCCCTGCGCACATTGACCTTGTTGCCATCGAAATTGAATTGGTTGACAAAGAAAACAGAGAGTACATGCTTAAAAAAGCACTGGAAAGTGTAAAAGACGAATATGATTATATCATTATCGACTGTGCACCTTCATTAGGTTTATTAACCTTAAATGCTTTAACAGCAGCGGATTCAGTTGTTATTCCTATTCAATGCGAATATTTTGCACTTGAAGGATTAGGAAAATTACTGAACACGATAAAAAGTATTCAAAAAATACACAACCCGGATCTTGATATCGAAGGATTGTTACTAACCATGTACGATTCGAGATTACGTTTATCCAATCAGGTTGTAGAAGAGGTTCAAAAACACTTTAACGATATGGTTTTTGATACCGTTATTCAGCGAAATGTAAAATTAAGTGAAGCTCCAAGTTTTGGCGAAAGCATCATTAATTATGACGCAACAAGCAAAGGAGCCGTTAATTACATTCATTTAGCTCAAGAAATTATAAAGAAAAACAGTAAATAGTTTTTATGACAAAAGCAATTAAAAAACAAGCCTTAGGAAGAGGATTATCAGCATTATTAAAAGATCCGGAAAACGACATTACATCAGTAGAAGACAAAAATGCTGACAAAGTTGTTGGAAACATCATTGAGCTTGAAATAAGTGCTATCGAAATAAATCCGTTTCAGCCTAGAAGCAATTTTAATGAAGAATCGTTACGCGAATTAGCCACTTCTATTAAAGAACTTGGTGTGATTCAACCTATTACTGTTCGAAAATTAGACTTCAATAAATACCAGCTAATTTCAGGAGAGCGTCGTTTACGCGCTTCAACTTTAGTAGGTTTAACTCACGTTCCTGCTTACATTCGTATTGCGAATGACAATGAGTCATTGGTTATGGCTTTGGTAGAGAACATTCAGCGTCATGACTTAGATCCAATCGAGATCGCACTTTCGTACCAACGTTTGATCGATGAAATTCAATTGACTCAGGAACAAATGAGCGAGCGCGTTGGAAAAAAACGTTCTACAATTGCCAATTATTTACGTCTTTTAAAACTGGATCCGATTATTCAAACCGGTATTCGCGACGGTTTTATCACCATGGGCCACGGTAGAGCAATTATCAATATTGAAGATTTAGATATTCAGACTGATATTTATCAAAAAATCGTAAGCGAGAATTTATCTGTTCGTGAAACAGAAACTTTAGTAAAAAATTATCACGAAAGTTTAAAGCCAAAAGCAGAAGGGAAACCAAAAGCAGAATCTTCTTTTGTTGTTAGAGAAACACAAAAAAACACTTTCAACGATTATTTTGGTGCGAAAGTTGATGTAAAAGTCGCTGGCAACGGAAAAGGAAAAATCACTATTCCTTTTAATTCTGAAGCCGACTTTAATAGAATTATAAAATTAATAAACGGATAGTGAATAAGATTGTCCCCATAAGCCTATTGTTCTTTCTCATAGGAACCGTCTCTCTTTTTGCCCAGGCAAAAGAAGAAACGGTTTTGGTTGTTAAAGACACTAGCAAATTACAAGAAATTGATCCGCTTACACCGGCAAAAGCAGCTTTTTATTCTGCAATTTTACCCGGTTTAGGTCAGGCATACAATAAAAAATACTGGAAAATCCCTTTGGTTTACGGAGCAATTGGTACGAGTTTGTATTTTTATATTGATAACAATAACAAATACCGCGATTATCGTAATGCTTACAAACGAAGATTAGAAGGCTATAACGACGATAAATATAAATTTCTTGATGAAAGCCGACTTGTTGCAGGTCAGAAATTCTATCAGCGAAACAGGGATTTATCAGCTTTATTCGTTGTTGCTTTTTATGCCCTAAACATCATAGACGCCAATGTTGACGCCGCTTTGATTCAATTCAACGTAAACGAAAGATTATCAATGCGTCCGGAAGTATATCCCAATGATATAACTTTTCGCCCAAATGTTGGACTAACTTTTAATTACCACTTTTAAATAGCGTTCGTTATTTAAATTCAAAAAAAATATACAAAATGAAAATTGCGCTTTTAGGTTACGGAAAAATGGGTAAAGTAATTGAACGAATTGCTTTAGAAAGAGGTCATGAAATTGTTTTAAAGAAAGACGAATTCAATACATACGACGGACTTTCAACTGCAGATGTTGCAATCGACTTTAGCGTTCCAACCGCAGCAGTAAGCAACATTTCGAGCTGTTTTAACAACAATGTACCTGTAGTTTCAGGAACAACAGGATGGTTAGAGCATTTTGATGAAATGATCGCACTTTGCAACGAAAAACAAGGTGGATTTATATCCAGCTCAAATTTTAGTTTAGGAGTTAATATTTTCTTCGAATTAAATGAATATTTGGCTAAAATCATGTCTCAATTTGATTCTTATAAAGTATCGATGGAAGAAATACATCATACACAAAAACTAGATGCTCCAAGCGGAACAGCTATTTCTTTAGCAAAAGGTGTGATCGAAAATAGCAATTATGCCAATTGGACTTTAGAAGAAGCAAAAAACAATAATGAAATTCATATTGAAGCTAAAAGAATTGGAGATGTTCCAGGAACTCATACCGTAACTTACGACTCAATTGTAGACAGCATCGAATTAAAACATACTGCACACAACCGCGAAGGTTTTGCTCTTGGAGCTGTAATTGCTGCTGAATGGCTTGCTGGTAAAACAGGAATTTACAGCATGAAAGATGTATTAAATTTAAAATAATCAAATTTAAAGGATAAGGTTTTCAACAGAACAACCTGAAACTTGAAACATAAACAAAAAAACTATGACACTATATCTTTGGTTCGTATTTTTCTTAGCCGTACAAGTAATTCATTTTTTAGGAACCTGGAAACTGTATCAGGCAGCCGGGAGAAAAACCTGGGAAGCTGCAATTCCGGTTTACAATTCAATAATTTTAATGAAAATAATTAGCCGCCCAACCTGGTGGATTATATTACTTTTCATCCCGATTATTAACTTAATTATGTTTCCTGTTGTTTGGGTAGAAACCTTAAGAACATTTGGCAAAAAATCTACTCTAGATACTTTATTAGGGATTTTCACTTTTGGATTTTACATCTATTATGTAAATTATACTCAGAAATTAGAATATAATGCCAACAGAGAATTAAGACCTCAAAATAAAACTGCTGACACTATTAGTTCGTTACTTTTTGCTATTATCGTAGCAACATTAGTACATACTTATGTGGTACAACCTTATACAATACCTACTTCATCTCTGGAAAAATCATTATTAATTGGTGATTTCCTGTTTGTAAGCAAAGTAAATTATGGCCCTCGTGTACCTATGACAACTGTGGCGCTGCCAATGGTTCACGATACCATACCATTCTTAAAAAGAAAGTCATATTTAAGCTGGCCGCAATTGCCATATTTTAGATTACCGGCTTTAGAAAAAATAAAACGATCAGACATCGTTGTTTTCAACTGGCCTGTAGATACTGTTCATTATTTCTATGAGCCAAAAGGAAGACCCGGGGTTATAAAACCTATCGATAAAAAATCAAATTACGTAAAAAGATGTGTTGGTATTCCTGGCGACAGCTTATCGATTGTAGACGGTTTTGTTTTCATTAACGGGAAAAAATTAATTCTGCCTGAAAGAGCAAAACCACAATATTCATATTCAGTAGCTTTAGACGGAAAAACTTCGGTTGATTTTGAATCATTAATGAAAGAGCTTGATATTACTGATGGTGCTTATATTAAAGACCAGGAAAAGAGAGATACTATTTATTTTAGAGCATTAACAGAAGCGAGCGCTGAACGTTTAAAAAATACTCCCGGAATTACTGCTGTAAAAAGAGAAATTGACAGAGGAAATGACAACGCGATTTTTCCTCATATCAACAAATGGAGTCAGGATAACTTTGGCCCTATTTACATTCCTCAAGCAGGAAAAACAGTAGCTTTGACCAATGAATCTTTGCCATTTTACAAAGAAATCATTACCAAATACGAAGGCAATACTTTACAGCTGGACGGTTCTCATTTTTTAATAAACGGGAAACAAGCTACAACCTACACCTTCAAACAAGATTACTACTGGATGATGGGAGACAACCGTCATAACTCTGAAGATAGCCGTTACTGGGGTTACGTTCCTGCCAATCATATCGTAGGAAAACCAGTTTTTATCTGGATGAGCTGGGATACCAACGGAAAAGGAATTAACAAAATTCGTTGGGACAGAGTTTTTACTACTGTTAATGGTGAAGGACAGCCACAATCTTACTTTAAATACTTCCTGATTATTCTTGCACTTTATTTTGTTGGAGAATATTTCTGGAGAAAAAGAAAAGAAAACAAAGCATAAAAAAATTAGTTATTTTTGTTTCAGGTTTCATATTTCGGGTTCTTTGCGAACTTGAAACATGAAACCTGAAACTTTTAAACAAAGAATATAATGAACTCGTTATTACTTCCTACCTATTTTCCGTCGATTAGTCACTTTGCAGTTATGGCTCAATCTGAAAATATTACCTTTGAAATGGAAGATAATTTTCAAAAACAGACCAATAGAAACCGTACTTATATCTATAGTCCAAACGGAATTCAGTTATTAAACATCCCTGTTAAACATTCGAAATCTGCTCATCAAAAAACAAAAGATGTTATGATCGAAAATGAATTTGACTGGCAGAAACAGCATTTTAAATCCTTAGAAGCAGCTTATAGAAGTTCTCCTTTTTTTGAGTTCTTTGAAGATGATATCGCTCCTATTTTCGAAAAGCAACACACTTTTTTAATGGATCTAAATATGGAAGTTCTAGAGATAGTAACGAAGTGTTTACGAATGAAATTAGAATTTTCTAAAACAACAGAATATTTTCATGAGGTCGAAAACATTACTGATTTCAGAGTGTTGGCAAACGGAAAAAAAGATTCAAATATATTTGAAAAATATACTCAGGTTTTTGATGACAAACACGGATTCATCAACAATTTAAGTGTTTTGGATTTACTTTTTAACGAAGGTAAATTTGCAATGGATTATCTAAAGAGCCAGAAAATATTGTAAATTATTTCGATTACATAAAAAATACTATATTTTTATTTGCTGACACTACAGCATTTATAAAATAAAAAAAAGGAGATTTCATTACAGAAATTCTCCTTTTTTTTTATTTTCAGAGTTTATTTACTTTGCTCCCGGAGAACATTTTTCTTCTATAAATTTCAAGAAAGTATCTACCAAATGTTTGCGGGTACCAGCACCTTCGTAGATAGAATGCGAACGATTTGGATAAATCATTAAATTAAAAACTTTATCATATTTAATTAATTCATTGATCAAAACCTCTGCATTTTTATAATGCACATTATCATCTCCTGTTCCGTGAATGTACAGCAAATTTCCTTTTAAATTCTTTGCATGAGTCACCGGCGAAGCCTGAATATAAGCTGATTCATTTTCATCTGGCAATCCCATATAACGTTCTGTGTATATATTATCATAAAAATGCTGATCTGTAACCGCAGCAATCGCTACCCCGGTCTTGTATATTTCGGGATACTGAAACATCAAATTCAAAGTAACAGCTCCACCACCGCTCCATCCGTGAACAGCAACTCTATCTTTATCGATAAAATTCCATTTCAAAACTTCTTTCGCCGCCATCGCCTGATCACGCGTATTGATAATTCCTATATTTTTATAAATAGATTTTCTCCATTTTGTTCCTTTAAGAGATGGAGTTCCTCTGTTGTCCATTGCAATCCCGATATATCCTTTTGGAATCAAATGATCTATAAATCCATTAAAATACGGCACATCATTCGCGACAGTAGCTACTGGTTCGCCATAAACATAAAAAAACAATGGGTATTTTTTAGATGAATCAAAATCCAGAGGCTTTGCCATTATCCCATCCATTTCAACACCATCAACGGTGGTTACTTTAAATTTTTCCAAAGAAAATTCACGTGCAGGAGCTGTAAAAACATCATCTTCTTTTGGCAGTATTTTTTTATGATCTGAAAGCGAAACCAATCTAATATTAGGATTACGGTTGATATTAGAATTGGTGTGTTTTGCATAAGATCCGTCTGTAGAGAATTCATATTTATTAGTCCCCTCAAAAGCTTCAGGAGTAAGTCTTTTTGTTTTCTTCGAATTCAAATTCGTTTCATACAAATAGCGTTGTGTTGCATCTGTTGGACTGGCAATATAATAGATAGATTTTGTTTTCTCATTATAGGCTTTAAAATAAGCATCAAACTTTCCGGTCGTAATTAGTTCCTTCTTTTTTCCGTCACTACTAATTTTATAAACATGCATCCATCCATCAGCATCAGAACTCCATAAAAAAGCTTTTCCGTTATCTACAAATTGACATGGAAAACCATCGTATACTCCCGAAGAAATATCGAAAACATCAATCCACTCAGGAGATTTCTCCTGATAAATTAAATTTGCTTTTCCTGATTGAGTGTTACAGTTATAAATAGAAGCTTGGTTTTGATGTCTGTTAAGCTGAATCACCATTACTTCATTTGCGGCAACCCATTCCATACGAACCAAGTAATTATTATCAGGTTCCCCCGGAATATTAAGCCAATTTGTTTTTACAGAAGCAACATCAATAACTCCAATCTTCGCAGCCGAAGGTTTTTCTCCCGCTTTAGGATATTCAACAGGAACAACAAACGGATATAAAGCATCCGTATTATTAATCATCAAATGAAACTTTGTATCTGTTGCATCAACACGCCAAAAAGCAATACTTTTTCCGTCAGGACTCCAGCGAAATCCATCTCTCGCTGCCAATTCTTCTTCATAAACCCAATCAAAAGTTCCGTTAATAACCTTATCCGTTCCGTCAGTTGTTAGAGGCGTAATTTTACCTGAAGTTAGATTTTCCAAATAAATATTATGTTTTGAAACATATGCAACATTTTCATTATCACTAGAGAACTTTGCAAACATAAGAGACGATTCTTCTAAGGTCACACCAAGTTTTCGTCCTTTTCCGGTTTTTAAATCAAAGAACCAATAATCTCCTTTTGTATTAGCACGCCATACTTTTTTTGAGTTGGTATAAACCAATATTTTTGTATTATTTTGATTCCAGACCAACTCTTCGATGTTTCCATTAAAACCAGCGTCTTTTAATTGTTTAGCAGTTAAAACAGTTGTACTCTGATTTAATTTATCTACATCATAAACCAAAATATTCTCAGCTGAATTTACCCAAAATGAATGCGAATTTGGCAGCCATTTTAACTCATTAATGTCAATATCTTTCTGAGCAAATATACCTGAGCAAACAAAAAGAAGTAATAAAAAATGTTTTTTAATCATGATTTAGGTGGTATTTAGTAATTGTTCAATTTCTTTAATCTTTCAGATTATTTTCGTAAACACAAAGAGCGCAAAGGTTAGAAAAGCAAAGTTCGTAAAGCTTATTAATTAAACTTTAGGAACTCTAAATAAACCTTTGCGCTCTTTTATGATTAAAAGCACTATTCCATAGAAAGCCTTGCCATTATAGGATAATGATCTGAGTTTTCGAAATCAGGAAAGCTTTCAAAACCTTTTACTTTCATTTTACTATCTGTAAAAATATAGTCAATTCGGGCTGGGTAATAACGGAACTTATAAGTCGCGCCAAAGCCCTCTCCTGCTTCTTCAAAAGCATCTTTTTGTTTTCCTTTTATGCTTCGGTATACATACGAAAACGGACTATTATTCATATCCCCACAAATAATAAAGGGAGTTTTGCATTTTTTGATATTCTCTTTAAATATTTCTGCCTGCTCTTGTTGCTGTCTGAATCCTTTACTTATTCGGGTATAAATAAGCTGTGACTTTTCCTGATTTACATTATCTATATTATTCGAAATATTAGTGACATCAGGCGAAATCTTAATCGATTGCAAGTGCATATTATACACACGAATAACATCTTTACCACGCTTTATATCAGCATAAATGACATTATTATCCGAATTAGGAAAAATAATATTCCCTTCGAATATAATAGGAAACTTAGAAAAAATGGCCTGTCCGGTTTTAATCTGATTTCCATCTATAAAAATATAACGATGAGGATATACTTTTAAGTCGATATGAGCAGAATTGGAGTATTCCTGAATACAGAGAATGTCCGGATCTTTTTCATCTATAAAAGCTTTAATATTTGACGGAATATCATCCCGGTCCAGCCATTTAAAAACATTAAAAAGACGCACATTATAACTCATAATAGAGAAGTCTTTTTCGTCTTTGACATATTCCTTGGCTGAGAATTTATAAAACTTGCTGATAAAGGTAATTCCGGTCAATAAAACCAAACCGGACAAAATAAGGCGTTTTTTAAACTGAATTGCCCAATAAATAAAGAACAACCCATTCAATACAAAAAAAACCGGCATAAAGAGTGTAAGCACCGATAGAAGAGGAAAACTTCTAGGTGCCAGAAAAGGTAAAATATAAATACTAAATGTCACTACAGTCAGTACTATATTCAAAAAGAACATTATTTTATTAAACCACGAAAGGTTTTTCATATTTTCTTGCTAAAAGGATTATTTTCCAGCTTTAAATAAAAACTCTTTTTCTTCTTTTGTCAAACAATCATAACCAGACTGGCTAATCTTGTCCAAAATTTCATCAATTTGTTGTTGCGTTTTATCTTTCGTAACAATCCTTGACGTCACTTTTTCTGTAGGTTTTTGGTAATTTTTATGAACTTTTTTGAAAGGGGTCGAAGGGGATTTTTTGAATAGATTCGCAAAAAAATCTAATGTTCTGGACACTATTTTACTTAAATCTATTCCGTTTTGAAGCAATTTAATGAAGACAAATCCAAAAATTGCTCCGGCTAAATGCGAAATATGTCCGCCGGTATTCTCTAATCGGAACTGCATTAAATCCAAAACTAAAATTACAGCTGTAATGTGCCAAAGCTTAACGTTTCCAAAAAACATTAAACGCACACCCATCAAAGGCTGATAGGTAGTTACCGCAACCAGGATTGCCATAATAGCTGCCGAAGCACCAACAATAGAACCTGCTACGTTCGAAAAATAAAAACTTAGCGCAAAAACAACTCCAGAGAAAATTGCACCCAAAATGTACAAACCTAAATATTGTTTTTGAGTAAAAAAGGTCAGGAACAAATTACTGGCAAAATTTAAAACCATCATATTGAACAATAAATGCCAAAACGATGCATGAAAAAAAGCATAGGTTAAGAATGCCCAGGGTTTAAACAAAAACACATTTGGATCTGATGATAAAGCCAGCCAATCCGGATAAGCAAAACCGCCTCCTGAATATTGATAAAAAAACACTAAAGCGATCATAAAACAAGCAACGTTCCAGTAAATAACACGCATTGCTATACCACCTAATTTATACTGTAATTTTAAATCATCAAGAATATTCATAAAAGCTTCTTTTGGTTTTTATTCTATATTAAAGTTAAAAATTAATTCCAACGATTATTGTTAAACTGATTTTTTTTCCAGTACCACATAATTAAAAAACCAAACAAAGCACCTCCAATATGCGCATAATGCGCAACTCCATCTGCAACTCCTAAGAAAGAATTTCCTAAAATTCCGAAGAAACCATCGTATAAAAGCATGTAAACCGGTACAAAATATTTCGCTTTAATTGGAATTGGTATAAACATAATTCCCAATTCAGCATTAGGAAACATAAAGGTAAAGGCAACCAATAATCCATAAATAGCTCCGGAAGCTCCGACAACAGTTCCAAAATAAGCTTCAGTAAAATGCTTAAACTCAGAAACAGTCAATATTTGCTGCCATCTTGTATCTATTTTTCCTTGGTCTAGCAATTGCAAAATTTGTACTTTATTATACCCACTAGCTAATAATGTATTCAATGCATCCTGATAAAAATAATAATTTACAGCATAATTTATTAAAGCCGCTCCTAATCCGCAAGAGATGTAAAAAAACAAGAATTTTTTACCGCCCCAAAAATGCTCCAGTGTTGATCCAAAAGAATATAACGCAAACATATTAAAAGCAATATGCATCACACTACCATGCATAAACATGTGTGTGATAGGCTGCCAAAATTTAAATCCTGGATTTTCAGGAAAGAAAAGAGCAAAATATACTTGTGCAGCGGGAACTAAATTGCAGCCAATAAAAAAGATAATATTGATTATCAATAATTGTTTTACTACGGGAGTCATTTTCATCATAAGGCAAACTTTTTATCTATATCTTCCACACGCATGGTAATGAAAGTAGGTTTTTGAAAAGGTGAAATATTTGGATCTTTACAGGCAAACAAACCGTTTACCAGATTATCTTGTTCTTTTTCGGTTAAGTAAGATCCTGTTTTAACCGCTAAACTTTTGGCCATAGATTTGGCAATTGTATCATTCTGGCTATAACTGCTTGCCGGGATTCCGTCTTGTAAATCGCTCAATAATTGTTCAATTACAAGAGAAACTTCACTTTCGGTAATATTTACCGGAATTCCCGAAATCACAATATGATCGGTCTGCGCTTGGTCAAAAACAAAACCGGTTGTTTCTAATGAAGGTTTTAATTCTTCGATTAATGTCATTTCATCAGAAGAATAAAACAAATTCAGCGGAAACAACAATTGCTGACTCGAAGCCTGATTTACGGTCATATTGAGCAAAAATTGTTCGTATAAAATACGTTGATGCGCACGTTGCTGATCAACGATTACCATTCCGGATTTTATAGGCGAAACAATATATTTTTTATGAATTTGATACGTCCCCTGACTTGCCTGCTCAATTTCATTATCATTGAACAAGGACGAAGTTACTTCTTCATTTTCGAATGTAAAAGGTGAGCTCTCTATTGTATCGGTTTCCAGACCTACATACAAACTTTCCCACGTTGCCGTTGGTTCGACTCTTTTATTATATCCTGAATATGAATTTGATCCTGAACCAGATCCGGATCCGGATCCTGAACTAAAACTGGAACCGGAACTTGAACCCGAACCCGATTTAGCATAATGCTGATTGGTTTTATCATCTGTAAACGGATTAAAAGTTCCGTCTACCTGAATTGTTGGCGTTTCTGCCTCTAAATCTTTATAATGATACGGCGTATCTAGATTAGCATCACGATCAAAATCAAGAACAGGCGCAACATTAAATTGCCCTAAACTATGCTTGATCGAAGCTCTTAAAATAGCATACAAAGCTTGCTCATCATCGAACTTAATTTCTGTTTTAGTAGGATGAATGTTGATATCGATCGTATTTGGCGGAACTTGTAAAAACAAGAAATAACTTGGCTGTGAACCATCTTTCAAAAGTCCGTCATAAGCAGCCATTACCGCATGATGCAAATAACCGCTTTTTATAAAACGATCGTTTACAAAAAAGAACTGTTCTCCCCTGCTTTTCTTGGCAAATTCAGGTTTGCAAACAAATCCCTGAACATTGATAATTTCTGTATCTTCGTTAACCGGAACCAATTTTTCATTGGTTTTACCTGACATAATTCCTACGATACGCTGGCGATAACCTGCAGCAGGCAAATTATACATTTCGCTTCCGTTATGATAAAATGTAAAATGAATATTAGGATGTGCCAAAGCTACACGCTGAAACTCATCCATAACATGACGAAATTCAACTATATCAGATTTTAAAAAATTGCGTCGGGCAGGAATATTAAAAAATAAATTTTTAACAGCAAACGAAGTTCCTTTTGGTAAAACAGCCACTTCCTGCGAAACAAATTTACTTCCTTCTATCACAATATGCGTTCCCAGTTCGTCCTGATCTTGTTTGGTTTTCATTTCCATGTGCGCGATTGCCGCAATAGAAGCCAATGCTTCTCCACGAAAACCTTTTGTGCATAAGGAAAATAAATCTTCTGCCTGACGGATTTTAGAAGTGGCATGACGCTCAAAACACAAACGCGCATCAGTCACACTCATTCCTGAACCATTATCAATTACCTGAACTAATGATTTTCCGGCATCTTTAATAATCAACTTAATGTCGGTTGCTTTAGCATCAACAGCATTTTCTAACAGCTCTTTTACGACTGAAGCAGGTCTTTGAACCACTTCTCCAGCGGCAATTTGGTTAGCAACGTGATCAGGAAGTAATTGAATGATACTCGACATTAAGAAAAAATAATTAAAAAGTTAAGGTTAAAATTTTCGAACCAAGAAGCACAAATTTAATGAATTTCTCTTGGCTTTTAGAATAAGTGCTGTCATAAAAAAAACAAAAAACCTGTACTATTTTACACAGTACAGGTTTTTAATATTTTAGAAGAAAAATATTGCTATTCTTTCTCGATTTTTATCGGTGTTTCTTCTATCTGAATTGCTCCTGAAGACAATAACGGCTGATTAAATGGATGCGACATCGAAGCTTGCTGGCGGATATAAGCCATTTTGATTGCAGCAATTGCAGCTTCAGTACCTTTGTTTCCGTGAATTCCTCCACTTCTATCGATTGACTGCTGCATATTGTTGTCTGTTAAAACGCAAAAAATAACCGGAATATCAGTTTGAACATTCAAATCTTTAATTCCCTGCGTTACGCCTTCGCATACAAAATCAAAATGTTTCGTTTGTCCCTGGATTACACATCCAATTACAATAACTGCATCTACATTTTGCGTCTGCAACATTTTTTTCGCACCATAAATCAACTCAAAACTTCCTGGAACATTCCATCGGATAATTTGTTGAGCCGGAACTTCATTATCGATTAATGCTTCAAAAGCACCATTATAAAGCCCTTCGGTTATAGTTTCATTCCACTCAGAAACAACAATCCCAAATCGAAAATCTTTCGCATTTGGGATCGTGTTTTTATCGTATTCTGATAAATTTTTATTTTCGGTAGCCATCTTTGATATTTAGATTTTTATTTCAGATTGCTAAAATACAAATCTTAAATCTAAAATCTGAACTCTACAATAATATTTATTGCGCTAATCCAATCAATACATCTACAGAAGCTGCTTCTGGAGTTGCATCATAGTTTTCTTTAATATCTGTTAAATATTTCAAAGCATCTTCTTTTTGACCTAAAGCCAAAGCCGTTTTACCAGCTTTTAATAAGAAACGAGGCGTTGTAAAATCGTTTTTGTTAGATTCAGCTGCTTTTACATAATAGTCTAAAGCTTCTTTTTGTTGATTTTTTTGAGAATAAGCATCTCCAATTCCACCAATTGCCAAAGCATTAACGATAGCTTCTTTAGATTTAAAGTTACCTAAATATTTAATAGCGTCATCAAATTTACCTGTATTCAAATATGCCATACCAGCATAATAGTTCGCTAAATTTCCAGCATCAGTTCCAGAATATTCTTCAGCAATTTTCACGAATCCAAATTTACCTTCAGAACCATTCAAAGCCAATTTATATAATGAATCGCTAGCTACACCATTAGTCGCTTTATCAAAATTTTGTTGAGCAACAAACATTTCGCTTGCAGCTTCGTCTTGCTTAGGAGCTTCGATGAATTTTTGGTAAGCCAAATATCCAATAGTAGCCACTGCAATACCGGCAACTAAACCAATAATGATTTTTTGATTTTTAGCAACCCAATCCTCAGTTCTTGAAGCAGTTTCATCTAATTTTGAAAAAACCTCAGCAGTTTTGCTGTTTTTCCCATCAAGAATTACTTGTTGTTCTTCATTCACAACCTCCTCTTTAACTTCCTTTTCCTTTGGTGCTTTATATCCTCTTTTATTGTAAGTAGCCATTTAAAATTAATTTAGTGAACGGCAAAAATAAAATTTTTATTGAAACTAACGTAAAAAAAAGCAAATTTATATCTATTTAAAAAAAATAATTCACTAAACAGCTAATTCTTTCACTTTAATCCCGAAATAATTCATCCTAAAATCCCCTAAAAGCCTAACTATTTGGATCTTTTTAGCCATTTGCATCTGACTATTTTCTACTTAACAAAAGTTTCCAATACCATCAAAAGTAATTTTTAACCACAGATTTCACAGATTGTAACAGATTACGCTTTTATTCAATTAAATTTGCAGAACAAAATCCTTTTTAATCTTTTATCCCGATAGTTATCCGGAGCTGTAGAAAAAACCTAATCTGCAGGAGAAGTCATAAATAGGAAATGCCAACTTTTATCATTACAGTTTCGAAAAAAATGTATTTAAACAAAATTTCTTTATTCAATTATAAAAATTTCTCCGAAGTCAGTTTTGATTTTGACCGCAAGATCAATTGTTTTGTGGGCAAAAACGGAATTGGAAAAACGAATGTGCTTGATGCTATTTATCATCTGGCTTACGGAAAAAGCTATTTTAATCCGTTGGCCGTACAAAACATCAAACACGGAGAAGAGTTTTTTGTAATTGATGCCGAACTGGAAAAGAATGACAGAACAGAACAAATTGTTTGCAGTTTAAAAAAAGGGCAAAAGAAAATTTTAAAACGTAACGGAAAAGCTTACGATAAATTCTCCGATCATATTGGGTTCATTCCGTTAGTAATAATTTCTCCGGCAGATCGTGATTTAATTATCGAAGGAAGCGAAACGCGTCGTAAATTTATGGACAGTGTGATCTCGCAATTAGACTCCACTTATCTGCATCAGCTTATTCAATACCAAAAAGTAATTGTACAGCGAAATGCTTTGCTAAAGTATTTTGCACTCAATCATACTTTCGACAATGACACCTTATCTATATATAATGAGCAGCTGAATAGTTTTGGGCAATCGATTTTTGAAAAAAGAAAAGATTTCCTCGAACAATTTATACCTATATTTAATGTACATCATCAGGCCATAACCGGATCTGAAGAAACAGTGCAACTAGTTTACGAAAGTCATTTGTTCGAAAAAGACTTATTAACGCTTTTACAGGAAAATATTAATAGAGATCGCGCGTTGCATTATACAAGCGTAGGAATTCATAAAGACGATTTATCTTTTGAGATTGATTCGCATCCCATAAAAAAATTCGGATCGCAAGGTCAGCAAAAATCATTTTTGATTGCTTTAAAATTAGCTCAGTTTGAATTTCTAAAAAAACAAAGCGGCGTAAAACCTTTATTGCTTTTTGATGATATTTTTGATAAGCTTGACGAAACCCGGGTTGGTAAAATCATCGAAATGGTAAACAGCGAAACTTTTGGTCAGCTTTTTATTTCAGACACACATCCTGAACGTACCGAAACTATTGTAAAATCGACGCATCAGAGTTATAAGATTTTTAATTTGTGATTTTTTTGCGACGACCCGAGCGATAGTGAATAGGCGAAGCAATTTCACGAATTAGCTCGCATTTTTCTTTGTTAGCTTGGTGTATTCAAAGTTTGTGTGCGCATTTTTGTCATTTCGACGCAAGGAGAAATCCTCGCGAGAAGCTCGACAAAGATTGGCGATTTTACATTAGGAGTTTCTTGCGGAGATTCCTCGTTCCTCGGAATGACAATATTGCAGTTACTTAATCAAAGACAAAATTTAAACTAAAAGAAAAATTCGTATTAATTCTTGTAATTCGTGGCAAACTTTTTTTATTTCACTTTCTATTAAGAATTCAAAATTGAAAAATCATTACTTTAGCGATACCATTTTTAAAATTTAATCCCATGAAATTCCCCAAAATTTTATTGCTAATAGTTTCAATTATATTCATTTCATGCAACGATAAAAAATCAAGCACTTTTGAGTCACTGCATCCAAAAGAATTTGCAGAAAAAATTAAAACAACCGATCATCCACAAATTTTAGACGTTCGAACTCCTGACGAATTCGAATCGGAACATATCGACAATGCCAAAAACGTAAATTGGAACGGTGATGATTTCGAAGCAAAAGCAGCATCTTATGACAAATCGAAACCTGTTTTTGTCTATTGCCTAAGCGGAGGAAGAAGCAAAAAAGCAGCTACAAAACTAAAAGAATTAGGTTTTGATACTGTCTACGAATTAGATGGCGGTTTCCTGAACTGGAACGAAGAAGGATTTGGAATTCCCGCAGCGGCAGAAGCCGGAATGTCTATGAATGATTTTAATGATTTATTAAATTCAGATAAAAAGGTTTTGGTCGATTTTTATGCTGTTTGGTGCGGACCATGCAAGCAAATGGAACCGTTTCTTTTAACAATGCAAAAAGACATGGCTGATAAAGTAAAGATTATTAGAATTGATGTTGATAAGAATAAGACATTGGCAACTCAGCTAAAAATTGACCAATTACCAACAATTGTATTATACGAAAACAAAGCTGTACAATGGAAAACTACAGGTTTTATCAGTGAAGAAGACTTAAAAAAACAACTGCAATAAAATAAAGAATATGCTAACGAAAGAATCATTGCAATTTTTAGACGATTTAAAAAAGAACAACAATAGAGATTGGTTTCAGGATAATAAAAAGAGATATGAAATTTTCAAAAAAGATTATCACCAGTTAGTAAGTGATTTTCTTGATGTAATGAAACCTCTTGATCCGTCATTAGAATTGCTGGAAGTTAAAAATTGTACCTTCAGAATCAATCGCGACATTCGATTCTCTAAAGACAAATCACCTTATAAAGCGCATTTAGGAGTCTGGATGTCTACCGGCGCCAAAGGAGCTAATCGCGCCGGATATTATGTACATATTGAAAAAGGCGCCAGTTTTATTGCCGGCGGTTTTTATTCGCCAGAAGCGGAAGACTTGAAAAAAGTACGTAAAGAAATTGCTTTTTTTCATGAAGATCTGGAAGCTATTATTGCCGATAAAAACTTTAAGAAAGAGTTTGGAAGTTTAGATGTAAATGAAACCAATTCGCTTAAAAACCCGCCACGAGGTTACGAAAAAGACCATCCTGCAATTGAGTTTTTAAAACTAAAAAGCTTTACAGCTACTCAAAAATATGATATTGCTGAAGTCACTCAAAAAGACTTTGTTGCCAAAATGAGCAAAAAACTAATTGCTTTAAAACCTTTAAACGAATTCATCAATCGCGCTTTAGAGACGGATGAATTTTAGTTTAAAATAAAAGTTTGCCACGAATTTCACGAATAAGCACGAATTAATTAGTGAGAATTGGTGAAATTCGTTGCGAAAAACTTCAATGAATGAAAAGAAAAATACTTTTTCTGGGAGAATCTTATCGTGCGGACGCTATTACATGGATGAATGGTTTGAAAGAATTTGGCGATTTTGAAATTTGTACCTGGGAACTTCAAACACCCAACAATTCAAAACTCAACCGATTCAAGCGTATTTTAGAATATGTCTTTTCTCCTCTTTCTATTCGAAAAACAATCCGTCGAGAAAAACCGGATATGATTATTGCAGAAAGAACAACCAGTTACGGTTTTCTGGCTGCGATTTCAGGAATGCATCCTATCGCAATTGCACAACAAGGCCGAACAGATTTATGGCCGGAAGGTTCGGTTTTATTACCCTTAAAAAAAATCATTCAGAAACACGCTTTCAAAAAAGCCGATTTAATTCATGCCTGGGGTCCGGTGATGACCATTTCGATGAAAGCAATTGGCGTTGATATGAATAAAGTTTTAGTGATCCCAAAAGGAATTGATTTATCACTTTTTTCTCCTTCAACAAACCATTCAAACAAAATTGAAGCAATTGTAACGCGATCTTTACAACAGGAATATCGCCATGATTCTATTCTAAAAGCATTTGCAATTTTACATCAAAAAGAAATTAATTTTTCGTTGACAATTGTTGGCGACGGAACACGATTACAGTTTCTAAAAGACTTGGCAAAAGAACTTCAAATCGAAAGCAAAGTAATTTTTACAGGAAGAATCCCAAATACTAAACTTCCTAAATTATTGCAACAATCGAATATTTATATCAGCATGCCAATTACCGAAGGAGTTTCGGCGTCTCTATTCGAGGCAATGGCTTGTAATTGTTATCCTGTAGTCTCAGATATTCCGGGAAATCAAAGCTGGATCAAACATCGCGAAAACGGACAATTGATTGAAATTGATAATATCGAAATGCTGGCCGAAGAACTAA
Organism: Flavobacterium piscisymbiosum; assembly: GCF_020905295.1. Classification (NCBI taxonomy): domain Bacteria; kingdom Pseudomonadati; phylum Bacteroidota; class Flavobacteriia; order Flavobacteriales; family Flavobacteriaceae; genus Flavobacterium; species Flavobacterium piscisymbiosum. The sequence continues at coordinate 269,895 of NZ_JAJJMM010000001.1, forward strand.
TTTGGTCTTTTGAAAATACTGAATCCCGAAATAATGCTATTATTCAAAACAGAAAATTTGTAGAGGAAAATGCGAATTATGATACTAATATGAAGGTTATTGCGGATAAATATCATGAATTGCTGGATTCTCGAAAGTAATTTAACCGCAAAGATTTTACGCTATGAACGCTAAGCTTTGAATAAAACCTAACATCCTACGGTTGTAAAAACTCCAACCGGTTTAATAATCTTCTTTTCTTCGGATGCCGGTTTTGATAAATATAGCGTTGGACTTGAAACATTATAATGATTTGAGGTATCAATAATTAAATCTAACCTTCCATCTCCGTCGATATCGCCTGCAAATACTATTTCTATAAACCTTTCGTCAATGTTTTTTTTCGCAACTAAAAGTGTCTTAGTTTCTTTGCCATTTTCATATGCTCTTAAATAAAGGCTATAATCAGAAACCTCAATCCATTCTGAATCGACTTTTTCTTTTCTTTTTTTCACAAGTGCAAATAAAGTATATTCAATATTTTTATAATTAAATTCAAAATCCTCATTATCACCAAGATTTGCAGGCACTTTTATATTCCACACTTCTCTATTACTCAAATATGGCTTTTTTTCAATTAGAACAATACAAGTATCTTTTATTGATGTTGTAACTTCCCAACCCGTTTTATCTTCTTCGTTTTCATCTACAATAGGATCATTTACAGATTTTATAAATACCTGGGTTTGAGAAAGAGTATAAACATTATCTTTTTTAAAGAGACCAAACCAAACTTTCTTGTCGAAATGCTGCTCAACCTCATCGTTATGAAATATTTCGGTTCGAAGAATTTTAACCTGTAACGTACTATCAACAGGAAAAGAAAAATCATCAACTTCATTATTAACTTTTACAATTGCAGCTTTATCAGAGGTTTTATTGCTTTCAACCTTCTTAATTGCAATATCGGTTTTCTTTTTATCACAACTTAAAACTTGAAAAATCACGATTAAAAAAACTAATAATTTACAAAATTCTTTCATACATATATATTTGAGATACAGAGAACCAAACATACAAAAGATAGAACACAAACTTTAATTCAAATTAAAAATTTTATTAAGAAAAACCAGCATGTAACTTTTCTTCAATTGCAACGACATATTGTTGAATCGTTTAATTTAATAAAAAAGAGATGAGTAATAGAAGAAACTGGTTAAAACAAATAGGTTTAGGTGCGGTAGGATTAGGTTTTTGCCAATTTGAAGCATTTGCAAATCCATCCGAAGAATATCTTTTACCAAATTTCGATAAATCTCCCATCTTATTACGATCAAACGAAAATCCTTATGGCCCTTCTCCCTTAGCCAGAATTGCTATGACCAAAAGTATCAATAACAGCAATCGATACGCCTGGAATATTTATCCTGAATTAATTACCGCTATTGCAAAAAAGAACAATGTCTTAGATAATAACATTCTGCTTGGTGCCGGCTCAACAGAAATTTTAGATTTAGTTCTTCAATACAGTTCTTTAAATAAAGGTAATTTTATAATCGCCGAAAATACATTTGACTACTGGACATCTCCATCTGAAAAATTAGGAATAAAAAAAATCGCTGTTCCGTTAACTAAAGACAAAAAACATGATTTAACAGCCATGTTACAAGCAATTGATTCAGATACAAAAATGATCTATATCTGCAATCCTAACAATCCGACAGGAACAATATGTGATAGAGAAAAATTAGTATCTTTTGTAAAAGAGGCTACCAAAAAAGCGATTGTCTTTGTCGATGAAGCCTATATCGATTTTACAAAAGAACAATCATTAAGTGATCTGGTTATTGACAACAAAAATTTAATTATAACCAAAACTTTCTCAAAAATGTATGGTTTAGCTGGTGCAAGAGTAGGTTATGCTATTGCAAATGCTGCGACAATTGATTCACTCAATATTTTAAAATCATCTCCTGGCTTATCAATTAGTAAGGTATCTACAGTCGCCGCAATCGCTTCATTAAATGATGAAAAATTCATTCAGGAAGTATATGCAAAAAATGAAGAGGCTAAGAAATATACCATTGACCAACTTACACAACTCAACTTAACATGTATTCCTTCCTATTCTAACTTTATTTATTTCTCGCTGGAGAATTATAAAAAGGATTTCTTTAAACAATTAGAACTCAATAATATTATAGGAACCAAAATCTATGAAGAAAATGGAAAATGGAGCAGAATTACTATTGGAACAATGAAAGAAATGCAGCAATTTATTGAAGCTATAAAATAAAACTTCGCAAAAACCAATTGATCCTCTCTCACGCATCATTTTAATCATTTAATTGTCTGTTATTTTATAGAAAACCAACCCAAATAAATAATAATCCTTACTTTTGAACTCAGAAATATTCCGACGTTTCGGGACAAAAAAGCCTTTTATTTATGGAAATTCAATCCAATTTTTCTTTAAAAAACCACAATACTTTTGGTATCGAAGCCAAAGCCAAACAATTTGTTGCCGTTCATTCAGTTGATGAATTGAAAACCATTTTAGAAGAAAACAAAAACGCGAAAAAATTTGTTTTAGGAGGCGGAAGCAATATGCTTTTAACTAAAGATATTGAGGCTTTGGTCATTCATATTGATTTAAAAGGTAAAAAAATCATTAAGGAAGATGACGATTTTGTTTGGGTCGAAAGTCAGGCTGGCGAAACCTGGCACGATTTCGTTCTTTATACCATAGATAACAATTTTGGAGGTTTAGAAAATATGTCTCTGATTCCCGGAAATGTTGGCACAACTCCTGTTCAGAATATTGGCGCTTACGGAACCGAAATAAAAGACACTTTTGTTTCTTGCGAAGCCATGAATATTGAAACTCAGGAAATAAAAACTTTCACCAATACCGAATGTAATTTTGGCTACAGAGAAAGCATTTTTAAAAATGAAGTTAAAGATCAATACATTATTACTTCGGTAATTTATAAACTCACAAAACGCAATCACAAAATCAATACTTCGTACGGAGACATTACTGCTGAATTGGCTAAAAACAATGTGACAACTCCAACTTTAAAAGACGTTAGTAATGCTGTAATTGCCATCAGACAAAGCAAATTACCGGATCCTAAAGAATTAGGAAATAGCGGAAGTTTCTTTAAAAATCCGATTTTATTAAAATCTGATTTCGAAAAAATCCATCAAAAATTTCCTGAAATGAAATATTATGAAGTTTCAGAAACTGAGGTAAAAGTTCCGGCAGGGTGGTTAATAGAACAAGCAGGTTTTAAAGGAAAACGTTTTGGTGATGCCGGAGTTCACAAAAATCAGGCTTTGGTTTTGGTAAATTATGGAAACGCAACCGGACAGGAAATTTTAGCCGTTTCGAGAGAGGTTCAAAAAACTGTTTTCGAAAAGTTTGGAATTCATATTGAAGCGGAAGTTAATGTGATTTAAGAACACGAATTGACTAATTTTTACTAATCACAATATTGTCAGACTGAGCGAAGTCGAAGTCCTTTATATCAACGAAGCATCTCTTCCGAAGTTTCGGAACGCTCGATGTGACAAATCTAAAAAACTCATTTTCTTCAAATAAGATGATACAAAGTATTTCTATAAAAATAGCAAATCCGGACGACGAAAAAGTTTTGGCAATTACAGAAGAATTATCAGAAAATCTTTACCTTCGTTTTGGAAGTGATGGAAAAAATTCTTTTCAGGATTGGGAAAACGAAAATTCAAAATTTGTATTTGTCATAGCCGAAATTAACAATGAAATTGTGGGTTGTGGCGCTATTAGGCCAATTGACAAAAATATTGGAGAAGTAAAACGAATGTATTCGAAATACCCGGGAAAGAAAATTGGACAAACGATTTTAGTTTTTTTAGAAAACGAAGCTGTAAATCTTGGTTATACCAATTTGGTTTTAGAAACACGATTAAAAAATGAAAGTGCTGTTCAGTTTTATCAAAAACAAGGATACAAAGTAATTCCGAATTACGGAAAATATACAGATCGACCGGAAGCCATTTGCCTGGGAAAATCTCTAAATCAAAATTCATAAAAATGTATACTCCTAAAATATACAAAGAAGAAGATCCGGAATCGATTAGAACTTTTTTGAAAGAAAATAGTTTTGGCATCCTGATCAATCAAACTAAGGGAAAATTATGCGCAACGCATATCCCGATAGAACTTGAAGTTACAGCCGATGGAAAAGAAATTTTACAAGGACATATTTCAAAATTAAATCCGCAAGCAGAAGGTTTTGCCGAGAACGACCAGGTTTTGGCTGTTTTTACAGGACCGCATAGTTACATTTCGTCTTCCTGGTACGATCACGAAAATGTACCTACCTGGAATTATATAGCCGTACATGTTTATGGCCGAATTAAAATTGTAGACGAAGCAACCACAATAGAGCAGCTTAAAAAATTGGTTGATAAATATGAAGCGGGTTCTGAGAATCCGGTTCATGTTGAGGATTTATCATCAAAAACAATGCGCGAAGCGAGAGGAATATTTGGTTTTGAAATTGAAATTGATGAAATTCAGGCCACCAAAAAACTGTCTCAAAACCGCGACGACCACAATTATAAAAACATTATTACGGAATTAGAAAAAACTGAAAACCCTCAGGCTATTGCTGTTGCAAAAGAAATGTCAAAATGCCGAAAGTAAATTGGCTTTAGCCATTGAAATCTAGGAATTCATAAGTACATTTGCACGCGCAAGATTCAGAAATTAAAAGACATTAAAATCAGATGCTTATAACTTTATTTTACTTCTTTATTGCTATTGTTGTTATCCAGGTTTTCTATTACTTAGGGATTTTTGGAAAGTTTGCTTTTGCCAAACCACAAGATATTACATCAAAAAAATTACCTGTTTCGGTAATTGTATGTGCTAAAAATGAAGAAGAAAACGTTAAAAAGTTTATTCCGCTATTGGCAGAACAAGATTATCCTGATTTCGAAATTGTTTTAATAGACGATGCTTCAAGCGACGAAACCTTGGAAGTTTTTGAGCAATTTGAACAACAATATCCTAATATTCGTTTAGTAAAAGTGCAAAATAACGAAGCTTTTTGGGGTAATAAAAAATATGCTTTAACCTTAGGAATCAAAGCATCTAAAAAAGAATACTTATTATTTACTGATGCAGATTGCTATCCAACTTCGAAAAACTGGATTACGGCAATGACTTCTCAATTTACCATGAATAAAACGATTGTTTTAGGCTACGGAGGTTATGAGAAAGTTGAGCGTTCTTTATTGAATAAAATCATTCGTTTTGAAACTGTTTTAACAGCGGTACAATATTTTTCATGGGCAAAATTAGGACTTCCATATATGGGAGTTGGTCGTAATTTAGCTTACAAAAAAGAAGAGTTTTTTAATGTAAATGGTTTTATAGAGCACATTCAGATTCGTTCTGGCGACGATGACTTGTTTATCAATCAGGCAGCAAACAAAAACAATACAACTATATCTTACACTCCGGAAAGTTTCACCTACTCAAAACCAAAAGAAACTTACAGAGAGTGGTTTACTCAAAAAAGAAGACACATTTCTACTGCCGAGCATTATAAGTTTTTCGACAAAATGCAGTTGGCTCTGTTTTTTATATCACAATTATTCTTCTTTATCTTAGTTATAGTATTATTAGCTTTCCAATTTCAATGGATTGCAGTACTGGCTATTTTAGCAACACGTTATACCGTGGCATGGACTGTAATTGGGTTTTCTGCCGGAAAATTAAAAGAAAATGATATTAAAGTTTGGTTTCCTATCGTAGAAATCATGCTTATATTCACACAAATTAATATCTTTATAACTAATATCTTTTCAAAACCTGTATATTGGAAATAAATTCTAAAATAGAAAAAGCAAAAAAGGGCGATCAAATCGCCTTTACTTTTTTATTAGATTATTTCTGGAACGAAGTGTACGGCTTTATGCTAAAGCGTACTGAAAACGAAACTACTGCCGAAGATATTACGATTGAAACCTTCTCTAAAGCATTTGACAAAATAGGTTCTTACAACCCTGAATTTCAATTCAACACCTGGTTAATTGCTATTGCAAAAAATGTATATATTGATTTATTGCGTAAAAAGAAAACCAATCTTTTTATAGAAATCACTGACAACGAAGACCAACAGGCTTACAATATTGCCGACCCTACTCCATCAGCCGAAGATGCTTTAATTAAAGAGCAAAATCTTTCCCGCCTGCTACAATGCATCAAAGAACTGAAACCACATTATCAGGAAGTAATCCAGCTGCGTTATTTTCAGGAAATGACTTATCAGGAAATCGCACTTAAAATCGATGAGCCTCTGAGCAATGTAAAAGTAAAATTACTTCGTGCTAAAAAATTATTGGCAGAAATTATCGAACGTAATAGATAATTTATTATCTTTAGGTAAAGAATAAAATATAATTCACTTTATTCTTAAAAAAGTAAATTATCCACACATTAAAACAACAACGTTTCCGTTGTTTGCCAAACCCAAAACCTTATCGCTTATGATTTAAATGTTACTTAACCTTAAAATCCATAAATCATGTCTAAATCAAGTATCTACGAAACAAGCTGGACCAATCTTGTTTTCGAAAACAAAAACAAAGAGTACGGCGCGTATCAATTACGTCAGGAGAATTCAAAAACTACCATCTCAGCTCTATTTATGGGTTTGCTATTATTAGCGGCTTTGGGAAGTGTATCAGTGTTAATTAACCACTTTAAAACTCCATCTCCTATAGAGGAAGGACCAATTATTTACGAACCGCTGACACCGGTAAATTTAGCTCCAATTCCTGTTCAGCCAACGCCGCCGGCACCGCCAGTTCAACAACAGGCAGCAGCAGCTTCGGAAACAGATTTGAGTCAATTATCACATCCGGTTTTAGTACCAACTGAACAGGCTGTAGACAAGATTGCTACAAACGATCAAAATCCTTCTGCAGTACCTAATACAGGAGACGGATCAGGAACTATCGCGAATCCAATACCTGGAAATCCTGGTGGAGATACAGAAGTTGTATCAGTAGCACCAATAACCAACGAACCTGTACTTCCTGCGCTTTTAGACAAAATGCCGGAATTTCCAGGAGGAATGGCCAAGTTTTATACTTATGTAGGTAACAATTTCAACAGACCGGAACTGGATGCTGACAGAACTTTAAAAGTGTATGTTTCATTCGTAATCGAAAGAGACGGTTCTATTACCGATATCATGGTGAAAAACGATCCTGGTTACGGACTTGGAAAAGAAGCAATCAGAGTACTAAAATCATTAAAAACAAAATGGATTCCCGGAGTATTAAACGGGAAAGCAGTTCGAACTGCCTATAATCTTCCGATTACTATAAAAACGGAAGCTCAATAATAAAAATAGAAAAGCAGAACTTAGGTTCTGCTTTTTTTATGGCTTTAATTTAAAACTATATTTTAATTGAATCATTAAGAGATTAAGAAAAATTAGGCACAACTTTTTGACTTAATTTTTCTTAATCTCTTAATGGCAGAAAATCAATATTATTTTTAATTTTAATTACTTTTACAACACCTTTTAAAGGAAAATCAAATCTATCAAAATTAAAAACTAAAAAATGGGAATATTTTCAGCTATCCTTGGCAACGCAGGTTCAGTAAGTCAGGAAGATTTAATTAAAAAATACGGACAACTTTTGACTGATAACGAAGAAATCGAAATGGGTTTTAAACTTATTCGTGATACTTTTATCTTTACCAACAAAAGATTAATCCTGGTTGACGTACAAGGAATTACAGGCAGCAAAACAGAATACAAATCTATCGCCTACAAAAGCATCACTCGTTTTAGCGTTGAAACAGCAGGAACTTTTGACCTTGATGCCGAATTGAAAATTTGGGTTTCAAGCGAGCTAAACCCAAGTATTGTAAAGCAATTTAATAAATCTGTAAATGTGTACGATGTACAAAAAGTACTGGCTTTTCACGTTTTAGGTTAATCTTAAAATAAAAACCCGACAAATTTCTCAGAAACTTATCGGGTTTTATTTTTCTATCAGAAATTATTATTTCTTTTTAGTAGTTGTTTTTTTCGTAGTTGTAGCTTTTTTGGTTGTCGTTTTCGTAGCTACAGGTGCAGTATTTACAATTTTTTGTTGCACATAAGGTTTGTACAAACCGTCTTTTTCGGCTCTTTTTTTAGCATCTTCGGCTCTTTGTTGTGAATCCGGATGTGAACTCATCATCTGATCAATAAATGACGCTTGCGATCCTTCACTCATCTTAGCCAGAATTCTAAAAGCAGATTCTTCGGCATTTACGTTATAACCATTCTTTTTCAGGAAATTATAGGAGAACAAATCAGCTTCAGCTTCTTGTTTACGGCTAAATTTACTGTCGATTATGGCACTTCCTATTTTACCCAGCTGACTATCTGTAACACTTGCGATGGTCGCAGATTGTGAAGCCGCACCTTCTAACAAAGCTTCTTTTCTGTAAGCCGCTTTTATCGCATCTCTTGAATCATTATTGGCAACGTGACCAATTTCATGACCAATTACAGCAAGAAGTTCATTATCATCCATAATATCCATTAAACCAGAATATACACGAACACTTCCGTCTGCGGTTGCAAAAGCATTAACCTCTTTTAATTTATACACTTTATAATTTAAAGTGTATCCGTCGCCGGCAGTATATTTTCCAAATACCCTGTTCAATCTTAAAGTGTAAGGATCAGTTGCACTTGCAACTTCATTTTCAGTATCCATTTTATCTACTGCAGCTTTAGAAAGTGCAGCAGCATCGGCATTACTAAAAGTAAAACCCGTAACTCCTTTTTGAACCGCTCCAATGGCTTTATCACCAAAATTAATCTGTGCATTCATTTTAGTAAAACCAAAAGCGGCAAACAAAACTCCCAATACAATAAATTTCTTTTTCATGTTTTATATTATTACAATTTAACAACAAATGTATTACAATGTTTGCGTTTTTTTATTTCATTTAAGCTCAATTTATAACAAATAAAGATATAAATATTAAACGATTAAAAATCAACCTTGTGCTATAATTATTCTTCTTAATCAAATAAACAAACAAAAATCATTCATTTTTATTCGCATCATGATTTAAAAACAATAATTTAACATGAGTATAAAATTATCATCAAATAAGCTTTTACAAACTATATAGGGATCAATACCAAATTAAATGGTAAACGAATCATCAAATAAACTACATTCCTTATCTTTGTACTTTGAATTTTGATATATGGAAACAGTCATTGAAAATATACCAACTGGAAAACCGAAATGGTTAAAAGTAAAACTTCCAATTGGACAAAAATATACTGAACTTCGTGGTTTGGTAGATAAATATAGCTTAAACACCATTTGTACCTCAGGAAGTTGCCCAAATATGGGTGAATGTTGGGGCGAAGGAACAGCTACTTTTATGATTTTAGGAAATGTTTGTACGCGTTCCTGCGGATTTTGCGGTGTAAAAACCGGAAGACCGGAAACGGTAGATTGGGATGAACCTGAGAAAGTCGCGCGTTCTATAAAAATCATGAACATTAAGCACGCTGTTATTACAAGTGTTGACAGAGATGATTTGAAAGATGGTGGTTCTATTATCTGGATCGAAACCGTTAAGGCAATTCGCAGAATGAACCCAAACACCACTCTTGAAACTTTAATTCCTGATTTTCAAGGAATCGAAAGAAATATTGATAGAATTGTGGAAGCAAATCCTGAAGTAGTGTCTCACAATGTTGAAACCGTTCGTCGTTTGACTCGTGAAGTACGTATTCAGGCAAAATACGATCGAAGTTTAGAGGTTTTACGTTACCTGAAAGAAAAAGGGATTAACAGAACAAAATCTGGAATTATGTTAGGTCTTGGAGAAACTGAAGAAGAAGTTTTTCAGACTATGACAGATTTACGCAATGCAAATGTAGATGTTGTTACAATTGGTCAATACCTACAGCCAAGTAAAAAACATTTACCTGTAAAAGAGTTTATTACCCCGGACCAGTTTGCACGATACGAAAAATTTGGTCTTGAATTAGGATTCCGTCATGTAGAAAGCGGCCCACTTGTTCGCTCTTCATACAAAGCACAAAAACACATTTTATAAAAAGTTTAATCGTTTATTCGTTTAATTGGTCAACCGATTGAACGAATAAACAATTAACCGAATAAACCTAAAGATTGAAAACAAGAATTGCTATTAATGGTTTCGGAAGAATTGGTAGAAATTTATTCCGCTTACTTTTAAACCATCCTGATATTGAAGTCGTTGCCATCAACGATATTGCTGATAACAAAACTATGTCGCATTTGATAAAATACGACAGTATTCATGGGGTTTTGCCTTTTATTGTTAGTCGTGACGAAACAGGAATCATTGTTAATGAAAAACATTATTTGTTTTTTCATGAAAAAAGCATTTCAAATCTAGACTGGAAAAGCCATAATATTGACTTTGTAATTGAATCTACAGGAAAATATAAAACACACGAAGAACTTAATGCTCATATCGAAGCGGGAGCAAAAAAAGTAATTCTTTCTGCTCCATCAGAAGTTGATAGTATCAAAACGGTAGTGTTAGGTGTTAATGAAAATATTCTGGACGGAAGCGAAAATATAGTTTCGAATGCAAGTTGCACGACAAATAATGCCGCCCCGATGATAAAAATCATCGATGAATTGTGCGGAATCGAGCAAGCATACATCACAACCATACATTCTTACACAACAGACCAAAGTCTTCATGACCAGCCACATAAGGATTTACGCCGTGCGAGAGGTGCAAGTCAATCAATTGTTCCAACAACTACAGGTGCAGCTAAGGCATTAACAAAAATTTTTCCTAAATTGCATGAAAAAATCGGAGGTTGTGGAATTCGCGTTCCCGTTCCCGATGGTTCATTGACAGATATCACGTTTAATGTAAAACGTGCTGTTACTATTGAAGAAATAAATAAAGCATTTCAAGAAGCCTCAAAAACAAATTTAAAAGGAATATTAGATTATACAGAAGATCCTATCGTTTCTGTTGATGTAATTGGCAATACACATTCGTGTTTATTTGACGCACAACTTACTTCCGTTATTGATAAAATGGTAAAAGTTGTAGGTTGGTATGATAACGAAATTGGCTATTCATCAAGATTAATAGATTTGATTTTACTAATAAGAAAAAAATAAGATTCATTGTAAAAGCATTGCAATACATGAAATACCACTTTTTGATTCTTTTTTGTATTTTAAATTCATTTTTGTATTCTCAAACTAAAAAGAATACGGATAGTGTTTTCTATTATAATAAGTTAGTAAACGCCAATCTGAACAAAAAAAAATACAATGAGGCTGTTTTTTATACCAAAAAATCTATTGGTTTTTGTGAAGCAAACCATCAATCTGAAGGATTAGCCAATCAAACTTTCAAACTTGGCAAAATTTACTACAATCAAAAAAAATACGACGAAGCTTTAAAAAACTTTCATAAAAGTATTTCTTTATTTGACAATATAAAACCTACTTGCACCAAAGTTCTGGCGTTGCATTATATTGGCGTGACAAATACAGCGCAAGGCAATTACAAAATTGCTGATACGTATTACAAGAAAGCAGATGATCTTTTAAATCAGCTAAAAATTATTGATCACGCCGAGGTTTTAAGCTATCAAAAAGCAATGGCGCTAAAAGCAAACAAAAATTTAGCTTTGGCCGCAAAATCATTCTTCGAAATTACTAAGAAACCGGATAATTCTTCCAATTTAAAAACAAAAATCGACTCTTATTATCAACTTGGTTTAATAGAAACGCAACTTAAACGAAACGATTCGGCTATTATTTATCTGGATAATGCCTTAGAATACAATGCAAAAACCAATAATATTGCTCAAAAATCCAAAATTGTTTTAGCAATAAGTCAATATTATAAGCAAAATAAAAATTTTGACCTCGCCTATTCTTATTTAGACGAACATTATCAGTTAGAAAATTATATTCTAAAATTAAAAAACGCAAAGCTGGATCTTAATGAGTTCGAAAAATTCAAAAAGAATCAATCCTTAAACAATACTATTAAACGCGAAAGCGAAGAAAAAATTCAGTTAAAAACATATCGCTATTCAAAATTAGTCAGCATTTTGGCTATTGCCCTTATCTCGATCTTATCTCTTTTGAGCTTGGCATTGTACAAAAACAATATCATCAGAAATCAGAATAATTTACTTTTAAGAGAAAAAAACAAAGAACTTATTCTGGCTAAAAACAAAGCCGAAAAAGCATCAAAGGCAAGGTCTGAATTTTTATCTACGGTAAGTCATGAACTCCGCACACCATTAAACGCCATTAACGGAATTACGCATTTACTTTTGGAAGATAACCCAAAAAAGACACAATTAAAATATCTGGAGTCTCTTAAATTTTCAGGAAATTATCTCACAACATTTATCAATGAAATTCTGGAAATCAACAAAATAGACTCTACAAAAGTCGAAATAGAAAATATTAGTTTCAACTTAAAAGAATTATTATTTAATATTCAAAGCTCCTTAAAAGAATTAGCAACAGCCAATAAAAACTATTTCAACCTTGAAATAGACGAATCAATTCCGGATACTTTAATTGGAGATCCTACTAAAATTTCTCAGATTATTTTAAATTTAATCAACAATGCATTAAAATTTACGCAAAACGGAAATGTAAATGTAATTGCAAAATTATATACAAAAGAAGATGATAACGCAACTGTTTATTTTGAAATCGTAGATACCGGAATTGGTATTCCTGAAGATAAACTACAAACTGTTTTTGAAAGTTTTTCACAAGGATCAATAGAAGTCAATCGCAAATATGGCGGAACTGGCTTGGGACTTACAATCGTAAAAAAACTTATTGAGCTTTTAGGTGGAGAAATAAAACTAAAAAGTGAAGTTGGTAAAGGTTCTACTTTTACCTTCAAATTGAATTTTAAGATCAATAAAGAACCTCTGGAAGTGATAGAAGAAGCAAAACCGTATAACGACAAGCAATTAAAAAACAAATCGATTTTATTGATTGAAGACAACAAAATCAATCAAATGATTACTCGAAAAATGCTTGAGAACAAAGCCATTAGTTGCGAAATAATCGACAATGGCGAAGATGCCGTCGAGCTTTTAAAAGTAAAACGTTTTGACATGATTTTAATGGATGTTCATTTACCGGGAATCAACGGTACAACCGCCACAAAACTAATTAGAGAATTTGATAAAACGACCCCAATTATAGCTCTAACAGCAATTTCGCTTGACGAAAACAGGGATATGCTTTTATCTTTTGGGATGAACGATGTGATCACAAAACCATTTGTACCGGATGAGTTTTACAGTACAATTGCTAAATTTTTTGATTAAAATTTTTTAGAAGTACTATCCCGAAGCTTCGGGACTTAGTTGCTAAGATTCTAAGTTCAATTTAACATACTCCAGAATTGATGCGTCAAAATTTTGCTGGTGATTGATAAATGTACTTTTTATTGGTAAATAGTACAATTGTGGAGCAAGTTTAGAATCTTTTAAACGTACATAATCTTTTTCTGTTGTAATGATTCTTTTATTTCCTGCTTTATTTTGAATCAAATCTAAATCACTATCAGAAAAATTATGATGGTCCGGATAAGTCAGGCATTCGTCCTTTTCATTTTTTAAATAATCAAAAAACGGAGTTGGTTTTGCAATTCCGGCCAAAAGTAATTTCGATTCTGATTTAACTTCTTTTATTGCTATTTTATCATTTTCACCGTAAATAGAATCATCATAATCTATAAAAGTAAAATAGATTTGCTGCGAACAAGTCAGTTTCAATTTCAAACGAATTTCTGCTTGTGCTGCATCTGATAAATCTTTCGGGCATTTAGTGACAATTACAATATTGGCCCTATTGGCTCCACTTCTGCTTTCGCGAAGATTTCCGGTTGGCAACATAAAATCATCCGCATACAAATCACCGTACGAACTCAATAAAATATAAAAACCCGCTTTTACTTTTCGGTGCTGATAAGCATCATCTAATAAAACCACCTGAGGTTTTTCATTCTGCGAAAGCAACTGTATAATTCCGTTTGTTCTATCGGCATCAACCGCCACCTGAACATTGGGGAATTTTTGATAAAACTGAAAAGGTTCATCACCTAAAATCTCTGCATTAGAACCTGAACTGGCCAAAACAAACCCTTCCGATTTACGTTTATAACCACGGCTTAAAGTAGCCACTTTATATCGATCAGATAATAACCTGATTAAATATTCTATTTGAGGCGTTTTCCCGGTTCCTCCAACGCTTAAATTTCCAACAGCAATAACCGGAATATCAAAAGATGTTGATTTTAGAATTCCTTTATCAAAAAGAAAATTCCGCAAACTCGTAATGAATCCGTATAAAATAGCGAAAGGAAAAAGTATTTTTCGAAGTAATTTCATTTTACGAAAGTATGATTTTTAAATTTCTACCACAAAATTAATGATTACTTCAATCTATCAAATGCTTTAGTATTAGTAAGAGATTTCATTTGAACAATTGCAATTTCATTCAACTTCATTAATCTATCGACTTGCTGTATTTCTTGTTGTATCAAAACAGCATTAATACTTTCAAGATTTGATAATACAACTAATTGTTCTATTGAAGCAATATCTCTAATATTACCTTTTTGATCAGGATTCTCAGTCCGCCATTGTTTTGCTGTTTTCCCAAAAATAGCCACATTTAAAGTATCAGCTTCATCAGCATAAATAAAATTCTTTTGAGCCACGGTTAGACTTAATGGAATCAAATTTTCCTTTATTGCGTCAGTATGGATTTTGTAATTAATTTTAGAGATTGTCCTTTGTAAATTCCAATCTAAATTTTTGGTTTTATTTTCATCTTCCTTTAGACGCTGAAACTCTTTAATAATATAGAGTTTAAACTCAATAGAAATCCAGGAAGCGAATTCAAATGCAATATCTTTATGTGCATAAGTCCCTCCGTATCTCCCTGATTTAGATACTATACCAATAGCATTAGTGGCTTCTATCCATTTTTTAGCAGTCATGGTAAAACTATTCAAACCAGCTTGTTTTTTAAACCCGTCGAATTCGACGGGTTTAAAATCAGGATTATTTAAAATTTCCCAAAATCCTAAAAGTTCAATAGTATTTCTGTTTCGCAACCAATTTTTTATAATATCATCGATATGATCGGGATCCTTGTAGCGCGCAATATCAGTTATACAAATATAATCTTGTTCTAAGTTCGAGAGCAATGAAATTGAATTACCATTCACCTCCATTTTATTCAATTTTGCCATACATTATGTTTATATTTTTTAAGAGAACCTTGACATGTCAAAATTCACAAAACACAAAAAGAAGAAAAAACTTACTTACTGTATTCCTTTTACGAAAGTATAATTTTTTTCGTTAATTTGTTTCAAGTTTCAGATTTCCTTAATCGCAAAAAAATGAAACTTAAAACCTGAAATAAAAAATAATGAAAATCAAAGAAATATTAGCAGTTCTCGAAGAAATGGCACCTTTGGCTTACGCCGAAGATTTTGACAATGTTGGCCTTTTAGTTGGCGATGCTGAAACTGATAGCACCGGAGTTTTAGTTTGTCATGATGCTTTAGAGAATGTCATCGATGAAGCTATTGCAAAAAGCTGCAATCTTGTAGTTTGCTTTCATCCGATTTTATTCTCCGGAATTAAAAAAATTACAGGTAAAAATTATGTAGAGCGCGCGATCCTGAAAGCGATCAAAAATGATATTGCTATTTATGCAGTTCACACAGCTTTAGATAATCATTCGGCGGGAGTTAATAAAATATTTTGTGATGCTTTAGGGTTAACGAATACTAAGGTCTTAATTCCTAAACAAAATTTCATCAAAAAACTAGTTACTTATACGACTCCTGACAATGCTGATAAAGTTCGAAATGCTATGTTTGAAGCTGGCGCCGGAACTATTGGCAATTATGACAATTGCAGTTTTAATACCGAAGGCTTTTTTACTTTTAAAGGAAATGAAGACAGCAATCCCGTGATTGGAGAAAAAGGAAAATTACATACCGGAACCGAAATAAAAATTGAAGTTGTTTTTGAAAAACATTTACAATCTAAAATCCTCAAAGCACTTTTCGCGAATCATATTTACGAAGAAGTCGCTTATGAAGTTTATGATTTACAAAACGCGCATCAGAATATTGGTTTAGGAATGATTGGAGAATTTGAAACAGAAATGGATGAAAAAGATTTTCTGTTTTTTGTAAAAAAGAAGATGATTGCCGACGGAATTCGCCATTCGGCTTTTACGGGAAAAAAAATCAGGAAAGTTGCCGTTTTGGGAGGCTCAGGAAGTTTTGCCATAAAAAATGCAATTATGGCCGGAGCCGATGCATTTTTGACTGCCGATTTAAAATACCATCAGTTTTATGAAGCCGAAAATCGACTACTTTTAGCCGATATTGGTCATTTTGAGAGCGAACGCTATACAAAAAACTATATTGTTGATTATCTTCGAAAAAAAATCCTTAATTTTGCCATCATTTTATCAGAAGAAAATACAAATCCAGTTAAGTACTTATAGAATATGGCGAATACGAAAGAATTAAGTGTTGAGGACAAGTTAAGAGCAATATACGATTTACAGCTTATTGACTCTAGAATTGACGAAATCAGAAACGTGAGAGGAGAACTTCCTTTAGAAGTGGAAGATCTAGAAGATGAAGTTGCAGGTTTAAGCACGCGTTCAGAGAAACTGAAAAGTGAACTTGAGGTTATTGAAGATCTTATCAAAGCAAAGAAAAATGCTATTGATGAGCACAAAGAGGTTATCAAAAAATACACAAAACAACAAGAATCAGTTCGTAATAACAGAGAATTTAATTCTTTGACTAAAGAGGTTGAATTTCAGGAATTAGAAATTCAATTGGCTGAAAAGCAAATCAAAGAAATGAAAGCTTCTATCGAACATAAGAAAGAAGTTACTTCGAACTTAAAAGAAAAACTTGACGCTAAAAGTTCTCACTTAAAACATAAAAAATCTGAACTAGATGCTATTATGGCTGAAACTCAAAAAGAAGAAATCTTCTTATCTGAGAAATCAGCTGAGTTCTCTGCTCAGATCGAAGAAAGATTATTGGCTGCTTATACTAGAATCAGAACTAGTGTTCGTAACGGATTAGCGGTTGTATCTATCGAAAGAGGAGCTTCTGCAGGATCATTCTTTACAATTCCGCCTCAAACACAGGTAGAAATTGCTTCTAGAAAGAAAATCATTACTGATGAGCACTCTGGAAGAATTTTAGTTGACAGCGCACTAGCTGAAGAAGAAAAAGAAAAAATGGAACAATTGTTCTCTAAATTCTAAATATTCAAAATCCCGATTTAATCGGGATTTTTTTTTGCCTTTATTTTGCTAAAATGTTATGGAGAATTTTACCGCAAAGAACGCAAAGATTTTATCTAAGATTGCTTTTGAAAGCACAAAGTTCGAAAAGCTAAATCAATACAAAGCTTTGCGTCCCGAGGCTTCGGGATGCCTTTTTATAAAAGCTAAGAGTAAAAGAAAACTTATTGTTCTCTTCGATAATTTTTTTCTCTTTATAGAGGTATTATAATTGATCAATTAAAGATTAACAAAAGGATTTTTAAATCTGTGGCAAAATATTTTTCATCAAGTTTAAAATCATATTTTTATCTTTATAAAAAATTAAGTTTTGGGAATTAAAAAAGGAATCCGTTTCATTACATTAAAATCGGTTGGGTCGTATATTAATTTTCTAAGTTATGTTCGTCCGCAAAAAGCTGTTGAACTTTCTTATGCTCTTTTTAGTCAGCCCAGAATTGGAAGATTGCAAAAAGAAGATTTACCCAAAATATTAAAAAATACAGAAACTGAAACGTTTCATCATAACGAACATCATTTTCAGACTTATATCTGGAAAGGAAACGAAACCAAAATTCTGCTTGTTCACGGTTGGGAAAGCAATGCCGCACGCTGGAAAAAAACCTTACCACATCTTCAAAAATCAGGAAGTACCATTATTGCAATTGATGCTCCGGCTCACGGACAAAGCAGTGGCAAAGAATTTAACATTCCGCTTTATGCCGAATTCATCAACAAAGCGGTAGAAAAGTATCAACCCACAATTATTATTGGTCATTCGATTGGTGGCGCAGCTTGCGTTTATCATCAATATTTATTTCCTAACACGAGTATTAATAAAATGGTGATTCTTGGAGCGCCATCAGATTTAAAAACTTTGATCGACAATTATATTGCCATGTTGAGCCTGAATACAAAAATGTTTTCGCTTCTTGAAACTAAATTCATCAATCGTTTCAACTTTAAAATTGGGGATTTCTCCGCACAAAAATTCGCATCACAATTTAATGTTTCGGGTTTCATTGCGCACGACACTTCAGATAAAATTGTCGCTTTTGAAGAAGGAAAAAAAATTGCGAGTAACTGGAAGAATAGCCAGTTTATAGAAACCAAAGGTTTAGGTCACGGAATGCATGATGATGAATTGTATGAGAAAGTGGTTGCCTTTTTGTTTGCTTCTTAAACAAGGTTCAAAGTTGCAAAGGCTCAAAGAAACAAAGTTTTTTTTGCATTCAAAAAAAATCTAAAATCTAAAATTCCAAAAAATATGATAGCAGTAATTTTTGAAGTAATTCCTAATAAAGGGAAAAAAGAAGAATATCTGGATATCGCTGCAAGCCTGCGACCTGAATTAGATCATATCGAAGGATTTATATCGATAGAACGTTTTCAGAGTTTTAGCAATCCCGATAAAGTTTTGTCATTATCTTTCTGGAAAGATGAAGAAAGTATCCAGCAATGGCGAAATCTCGAAATGCATCGCCACGCTCAGGCTAAAGGCAGAAATGAAGTTTTTAAAGACTATCATTTAAGAATTGCTGCTGTTGTTCGCGATTACGGAATGTTTGAACGAAAAGAAACTCCGGAAGATAGTTCTTCTTATCATCAATAAAGGTTCAAAGTTTTTTTTAGGTACTGAGATTCTAAGGTTCTAAGTTGCTAAGATTTTTTCAAACATTGGTAATCGTATTTTCAACCTTAGAGTAAAGATTACGAAGAAAAAAAATCCGCTAAAATCCGTGTCTTTGCGAAGCAAATCCGTGTCATCCGCGTATTATTAAGCTTATTGGGAGATTTTGCGTACTTCAATATAAAAAGGTGGCGTGGAATTCAAAAAAATCTAATAATCCAACAATCTAATAATCCAACAATCTAAAGATCTAATCATCTAAAGATCTAATCATCTAAAATCTAAGAAGTCTAAATTTTGCTTACTTTTGCAGTATGGAAGAGAATTTAAAACGTCTGAATAAATTTATTGGTGAAACAGGATATTGTTCCCGCCGTGAAGCCGATAAACTTATTGAAGAAGGACGCGTAACAATAAATGGTGTTGTACCAGAAATGGGAACGAAAGTTTCGCAAAATGACGAAGTGCGTATTGACGGAAAACTGATTGTTGAAAAACACGAAAAACTAGTTTACCTGGCTTTCAACAAACCGGTCGGAATTGAATGCACCACGAATCTTGAAGTTCGAAATAATATTGTAGATTATATTAATTACCCTAAACGTATTTTCCCAATTGGACGATTGGATAAAGCGAGTGAAGGATTAATTTTTATGACGAATGACGGCGATATTGTAAACAAAATTTTACGCGCCAGAAACAATCACGAAAAAGAATATACGGTAACGGTAAATAAACCTATTACAGAACGTTTTATACAGCGCATGGGAAATGGTATTCCGATTTTGGATACTGTGACTAAAAAATGTAAAGTAGAACAAATTAGCCAATTCACTTTTAAAATCATTTTAACGCAGGGTTTAAACCGTCAAATTCGTAGAATGACCGAATATTTAGGTTATGATGTAACGGCGCTTAAACGTATCAGAATCATCAATATTTCGCTTGATGTTCCTGTTGGTCGTTATCGTGATTTGACTGATGATGAAATTAAAGAATTAAATCATTTAATTGAACCGTCAAGCAAAACCGAAGAAGCAAGTTTGCCAAAAGTTGAAACTCCAAGGCGAAGAACTGATTTTTTATCAAAAAATGATGTTCCTAAACGACGAACAGATTTTATATCAAAGGATGATCCGAGATTTAAGAAAAAAGGAGATTACTAAACTGATCTTATAAAAAATACCCTTTCGCTAAAACGAAAGGGTATTTTTTTATATAATTTTATGAATTATGATATCAGAACCATCTTCTTCTTTTAAATAAAAATGCTCCTACAGAAGACAAAATAACGGATACGAAAAGAAGAATCCAAAAACCATATTTACTTTCTTCTAATCCATTAGGGACATTCATTCCGTATAAACTTGCAATTAAAGTTGGGATCATCAAAATAATAGAAATCGAAGTCATTTGCTTCATTATATTATTCATATTATTCGAAATTACCGAAGCATACGCATCCATCATTCCGGTCAAAATATTGCTGTAGATATTAGCAGTGTCCTGCGCCTGACCTAATTCGATATCAACATCTTCCAGCAAATCAGGATCAAAGTGTTCTCTGTGGGCTTTCAAATTTTTGATTCGGTGAAACAAAACATGGTTTCCTTTTAAGGAAGTAATAAAAAAGACCAGACATTTTTCTATTTGCAAAAGCGCCTGTAATTCTTCATTTTTAATCGACTTCTCTAAATTATCTTCGGCCAGTTTTATCTTTTGATTAATTTGTTTCAGGTATTTTAAATACCAAACACTCGATGATAATAACAATCTTAAAACCAGATCGAAATTATCTTTTATATGAATATTTTTTCTTTTGGTGTATTGTACAAAATCAGAAATGATTTCTGTTTTATAAAAGCTGATGGTCACACAAACGTCTTCTTTAAAAATTAATCCCATTGGGATGGTTTGAAAAGGCAACTTAACATCATTGCTTTTTATAGGAACACGCATAATGATTAGTGTCCAGCCGTCTTCTATCTCAATACGAGGTCTTTCGTCGATATCTTCGATATCATTATAAAAGGCTTCGGGAATTTGAAGTTCTTCGAGTAAATATTTTTTTTCTGTTTCTGATGGAGATTCAATGTTGACCCAGCAATTTGGAGTCCATTCTTTTGTCTCGATTAATCCGTTGTTGTTATTGTAAAAGGCTTTCATTTCAAAATTGCAGGGTTTTATCATAGCATTTTGAGAGGATTCAAAAAGCTATTTTAATTTAATACTAACGAATAATAATCGTCCATTGGAAAAGTTTTTTTTTAAAGTGCTGCAAAAGTATCTTTTATTTTTAAAACCCAAAACTTTAAACGCATAATTAAATACTAAAAAAAACACCTTCAGTATTTTACTAAAGGTGTTTTTCTGAAAAAATTACTTTTTATTATTCAAAAACTCATAATACAATGCTTTTGATAAAAATCTTTTATTCTGATACTCATCGATTAGTTCTTCTCTTTTAATTTCAATTAATTGACCATCTAAATGATTTTTCGAAAAATATTCTCTTCGGGCTTCATCATTAAAATTCAAATTGCTCAAAAATAACGGTTCAACACATTTGTTTACTGCAATATTATAAGTGGTAATTAGATTTCCCCAATTTACGAAACTACATAACAGAACCGTTCCGTAAAAATACCATACCATTTGGTTTGCCAGATAAGCATTTGTTTTTTGTTTTGTGATTTTTAGAAAAACAAAAACTAAACCTATAATGGCCAAGATTAAGAAAGCATAAACTCCTAATCGTTTATATGTTAATCCGAAAACTGAAATATATTCTGAGTTTTTAATAATCGTACTCACAATCAAAAGTCCGTTTAGGGCAATCCAGATTTTAGCCAGTTTTTTGAGATTGGTTGCTTTTTTATCAAAATTAAATCCGCCCTTAAAATAGAACATAATTACACCAACAGCCATAACGATCGAGAAAATTACTGAATTGACTCTTTCGTGCGTATCGGCACTCAGGTTTGATTTTGCTATCACTTCAAAAAACTGTTCGTAGTTGTAGGTTACAATAAATACTACAAGCATAATGTTTAGCAATACCAAAGTAATTTCGCCGCTCTTTCTCTCGAAGTCAATATCTAAAAACGAAAATGTATTCTGAGTTTTAATTTCGGCTATATTCTTAAAATCATTGTCTAATAATTCGTTTTTTTCATAACAAACTTCGGGTACCCAGTAATTCCAGAAACTGAATGAAATATAGAACCCCAAAACTCCAATTAATATAACTTCGACAATATCAACATCTAAAGTATAATCTGTTAGTAAAGAAGAGAAATGAGAGCTTCCGAAAGAATAGGCTGTAAAAAAGACGATGATAAAAATCGTTGGGATAATGAAATACGCAACTAGTTTTTTAGCAAAATTATTGTGAATTTTCTTTTCCGGAAGCCACTGGCTGAACATGAAAATACGTCCTATTGAAGCGAATGCATTTAAAAACACTAATGGAAATACTTGTACGGTTTTAAGTTTTGATTCCTGGGTTTTAAACTGTAAAAAAAGAATTGACATTGACAAAGCCAGGAAAGAAACAAAATCTCCATACCAGGCAAAAGCCAGACAAGATAATACCGAAGTAACAACCAAGATCAGATGCGATCTGTCTGTAAACCGATCCTGAAAGAAATAACAGATTGAACCGGTTAATAATAGTGCAAAAATAGAGAGGTTTACTCCTACTGACTCGTTGTAAAAAAGCAGTGTAAATAATATACTGCAAGCTAGAATGATTTGATGTTTTTTCATATTTGTTGAATTTATTTATTGCTTGTGATTCACCTTTTTTTAATAGTGATTTTGTTATTTTAAATTTAAAAGTACTTTGCGTTTCAAAGCGCTTAGGCAAAAAAATATAGTTATTACGATTTCATTAATTTTTCAAGATAAGAAAGGTGTTCTTTAAAAGCTGCACGTCCCCTAGGAGTTACCTGATAAGAGGTTTTGGGCTTTTTACCCACAAATTCTTTTTTAACTTCTATGTATTCAGACTTTTCAAGCGCTGAGGAATGACTGGCTAAATTTCCATCGGTAATGTTCAAGAGGTTTTTCATCTCGGTAAAATCAACCCATTCATTGACCATCAGAACGGACATAATACCCAGTCTGACACGGCTTTCAAAATCTTTATTTAGTTTATCAATGATTCCCATTGCGTGGATTATTTATATTTTTTGAACATTATTAGTCCGTACAAGATATGCAAAATACCAAAACCTACGATCCAAAAAACTAAACCATACCCGATATAAAAAAGAGAAACAAATCCTAAAATTAATTCGCAGAAGCCTAAGTATTTAACATCTGAAAATGTGTACTTCTCTGCGTTTACAAGTGCTAAACCATAAAAAATTAAAGTTGCCGGAGCAATTAAGCCATAAAGTTCATGGCGCAAAAGTGCCAGACAAAAAATACCTCCTGCCAAAAGAGGAATTGCTAAATTGAACAACATATTTTTTGTAGCCGATGTCCAGATTGGTAAATCGTATTTTCTGCTTTTTCTGATCGTAAAGGTTAGTCCAAAAACAAAAGCGAAAGCTAGAATAACAATCCCAGTAAAAAACAATTGAGACACTAAACTAGCCGGAATGATAATTTGTTGTGCGTCGAAATACTCAATGCCATTTGCTTTGAATAATTGAAAAACGTACAATCCGCCAATTAAAGCCGACAGACCCGCAAAAACTCCTGAGAGTCCGCTTAGGGATATAAATCTTGAAGAGCGCTCCATCATGGAACGAATGTGTGCTAAATCTTCTTGGTGCTTCTGATTCATAAATAAAGTACTTTGTAATGCAAAGTTATATTTTATTTTGAATTGACAAATAGAAAATTGATTTTTTTTTATGAAGTCGACTTAACTTAAATTTTTATATGCCACCCCGATGGGGTTCTGAAAGACAAAATTCATAGATATCTATAAATATATCGTCCCGATGGGACTACATCATAAATTCGAATAGCGATTTAAATACTTATAATTTTGATGGACTTCATGAATGAACATAAAGTTGCGTGAGGGATAGGAGCTGGCTACCGAAGTAGCGTGGATAGCCCGACCGTATTTACGAAAGGCGCACATAAGCGGCATGTTAAGTAGCGCCTTTTGTAAATACGGTCACGCCCAAAGTATATAACGCAAGAAAGCCTACTCGATTGAATAGGCTTTGTTTATTTTTATTTGAAAAGAATTATTTTTTGGCGCTTCTCATTTTTCTTGCTAAAAGTGTATTTTTAAGCAACATTGCAATTGTCATTGGCCCTACTCCACCTGGAACCGGTGTGATATAAGATGATTTTTTGCTTACTTCGTCAAAATCAACGTCACCTTTTATAACGTAACCTTTTGGGTTTGATGCATCGTCTACACGAGTAATTCCAACGTCTATAATTACAACGCCGTCTTTAACCATATCTCCTTTTAAGAATTCAGGAACTCCTAAAGCGGTGATAATGATATCTGCATTTTTAGTGAATTCGGCTAAATTTTTAGTTCGGCTATGTGTTAGCGTAACGGTTGAATCTCCAGGATTTCCTTTACGGCTCATTAAAATACTCATTGGTCGGCCTACAATGTGGCTTCTACCAATTACTACGGTATGTTTTCCGGCAGTTTCTACGTTGTAACGCTCTAGTAATTGCATGATCCCGAATGGCGTTGCAGGAATAAAGCTTTCCATCTCTAAAGCCATTCTTCCGAAGTTTGTTGGGTGAAAACCATCAACGTCTTTATAAGGATCGATTGCTAATAAGATTTTTTGCTCGTCGATATGTTTTGGTAACGGTAACTGAACGATGAAACCATCAAGATCATCATCTTCGTTTAGTTCTTTGATTTTTGCCAGTAAAGCTTCTTCGGTAATATCTTCGGGTAAACTTACTAAAGTTGAATCGAAGCCAATTTGCTGGCAAGATTTTACTTTACTTCCTACGTAAGTTAAACTTGCCCCGTTTGTACCAACGATTACGGCTGCCAAATGAGGTACTTTTCCTCCGGCATCTTTTATCGATTGAACTTCGGCTGCAATTTCGTTTTTAATGTCTTCAGCTGTTTTTTTACCGTCTAGTAGTTGCATTGTTTTTGTTTCAAGTTTAAAGTTTCAGGTTTCACGTTACAAGCGAAACGCATATATATTTATCGAAAAAAGTTTCAAGTTTTAGTCTCGAACATGAAACTTTAAACTTGAAACTTTTTTCTTATTTTTTTATCTTGGCATTCCGCCTGGCATTCCTTTCATGCCTCCCATCATTTTCATCAGGTTTTTTCCGCCCGGACCTTGCATCATTTTCATCATTTTGCTCATTTGGTCGAATTGCTTCATTAACTGATTTACTTGCTCGACTTTGGTTCCGGAACCTTTAGCGATTCTGGCTTTTCTTTTTACGTCGATTATGGCCGGCTTGCTTCTTTCGATTGGTGTCATCGAGTGAATGATGGCTTCGATATGTTTAAAGGCATCATCTTCTATTTCTACGTCTTTCATGGCTTTTGAAGCTCCCGGTATCATTCCAACCAGGTCTTTCATATTACCCATTTTTTTTACTTGCTGAATCTGCGTTAAGAAATCATCAAAACCGAATTCGTTTTTAGCGATTTTCTTTTGAAGTTTTCTGGCTTCTTCTTCGTCAAATTGTTCCTGCGCTCTTTCTACAAGAGACACAACGTCTCCCATACCTAAGATACGCTCGGCCATACGATCTGGATAGAAAACATCAATTGCTTCCATCTTTTCGCCTGTACCTACAAATTTGATTGGTTTGTTTACAACCGATTTAATCGAAATTGCGGCTCCACCACGAGTATCTCCATCTAATTTGGTTAGGATAACTCCGTCGAAGTTTAAGATATCGTTGAAGGCTTTTGCTGTATTTACAGCATCTTGTCCTGTCATTGCATCTACAACAAACAAGGTTTCTTGTGGCTGAATTGCTTTATGAACACGAGCAATTTCGTCCATCATTTCCTGATCTACTGCTAAACGTCCGGCTGTATCGACAATTACTACATTGAAACCGTTTGCTTTTGCATGTTTGATTGCGTTTTGAGCAATCTCTACAGGATTTTTATTATCCGGCTCTGAGTAAACCTCAACGCCTATTTGATCTCCAACAACATGCAACTGATTAATCGCCGCAGGACGGTAGATATCACACGCTACAAGAAGTGGCTTTTTATTTTTCTTTGTTTTTAAGAAGTTGGCAAGTTTACCAGAGAAAGTTGTTTTACCAGAACCCTGAAGTCCTGACATCAAAATAACACTAGGAGTTCCGGAAAGATTGATTCCGGCAACATCACCACCCATTAATTCGGTTAGTTCGTCTTTTACTAACTTCACCAATAATTGTCCTGGCTGAAGTGTTGTTAAAACGTCCTGACCTATCGCTTTTTCTTTTACTTTGGTGGTAAAATCTTTAGCAATTTTAAAGTTAACATCGGCATCTAATAAGGCACGACGAACTTCTTTTAAGGTATCGGCTACGTTTACTTCTGTAATTTTACCGTGCCCTTTTAATATATGGAAGGCTTTATCTAACTTATCACTTAAATTATCAAACATAATTTTTTCTTTATTTGAAGTGCAAAGATAATCTAATTAGGTATTTCAGGCAATTTTTATTTAAGTGCAAAGTTTGCTTTTTGCCACGAAAGCTCAAAGGCACAAAGTTTATCGTTTGCGTTGTGTTTTTTAACCGCTAAGTTCGCTAAGTTTTACGCAAAGAACGCAATGTTTTTACTCGCAAAGACGCAAAGTCGCAAAGAATATAAAAAACTTTGCGACTTTGTGCCTTTGTGGCTATGAACCTTTGAACCTTTTTTTTAAAATTGGAAATAAATAAACGGCTGTGAACCTGCAACGGCTGTAGCGTACACTATCCAGTAAACGAAACCAAGGATAATTGCCTTTCCTATTAATGGGGTTTTATCGAAAACAAATTTCATTTTTGATGTGATCACTTCTGGCAAGAAATGCCAAACGTATCCAAAAAGCATCAATAAGAATACATTTTTATATCCTAATATAATGGCTTGCCAATGTTCTGGTTCGAATGTTAACTGACCAATATTGTTGATGACCTGTAAGGCTGTTTCAAAATCTCTGGCGCGGAAAAAGATCCAACAAAAAACTACAAAATGGAATGTAATTACGATTGAGAAAAATGTCCATAAGAAATTGGAACCTTTACCTTCTTTTTTGGATGGGAAAAATTCCATGAAGATTTTATGAACCGCTAATGCTAATCCGTGTAAAGCTCCCCAAACAATGAATTGTGCTCCGGCTCCATGCCATAATCCTCCTAAAAGCATTGTGGTAAACAAATTGAAATTGGTTACCAATGTTTGATGTTTTTTCTTTGAAAGTAAAAATGTCAAAGAGAATAATATGATTGCACCAATTGCTATACCTAACGGAATAAAACTCTCGTTTATATTTGACATTCCCCAAAGCAATAATCCGAAGAAGAATAAACTTGGGAATAAAAATCCCGCGAAAGTTCCTTCTCGATTTCCTCCTATAGAAATATACAAGAAATCTTTTAACCAGGTTGATAAGGAAATATGCCATCTTCTCCAGAAATCTGTAATGGATGTTGATTTATATGGCGTTCTAAAGTTGGCTGGTAATTTGAATCCTAATAACAAAGCGATTCCGATTGCCATATCTGAGTATCCTGAAAAGTCGCAATAAATTTGAATAGCGTATCCGTAAGATGCCATTAAATTTTCGAACGATGTATAATTCATTGGCGTATCGAAAACACGGTCAACAAAGTTTATCGAGATGTAATTTGAAATTACGGTTTTCTTGATTAATCCACCAATAATCAAAAACAAAGCGTTGTTTACATCTTGCTTGGTCAGATTTAGCTTTTGATAAATCTGTGGCAAGAAGTCTTTTGCCCTAACGATTGGTCCGGCAACTAACTGCGGGAAAAACGAAACGAAAAATAGATATTCGATGTAGTTTTTTGTTGGCTTGATTTCTTCACGATAAATCTCGATAATATAGCTCATCGACTGAAAAGTGTAAAACGAAATACCAACAGGAAGGAAAATATCATGAAGCTTATAATTGCCATGAAACATATCATTGAATGTTACGATCATGAAATTCATGTATTTGAAATACCCCAATAACCCCAAATTCAGGATTACACTGATAACCAAATAAATTTTCTTTCGGCTGTCTTTTGCTTCTCGATAAATAATTTGGCTCAAGCCATAATCTACAACTGAGGAAAGCAGTAATAGCAAAAAGTAAATTCCGCTTGACTTATAATAAAAGAAAAGCGAGAAGAGAATAACGTATGTTAATCTCAAATAAAATGTTTTGCGTAAAAAAGCATACACAAAATAAAACACGAGAAACAATCCTAAGAATAAACCGGTATTAAACAATAGTTTTTCTTCGGGATTGTATATAAACCAACTTTTAGCCTGTTCTAAAGTAACTGCACCGAAATTTTGAACAAACCAATTATTTATGTTATCTATTGTAATCAACTTACTTTTTTAATTTAAAATTATCGTATGCTTTTAAAAACGCCTCTGTAAACAAGTCTCCTTGTTTTTCGTATCCTTTTTTAGAATAATGAACCCAATCGGGCCCTATCAATCCTTGAGATTTTAACTGCTGGATTCCATGCATTCCACCAAATTCATCATATAAATCCCAAACAGCAACATTGTCCGTTTCGGCCATTTGAATTATACTTCTCGCATAATCGAATATGTAAGTATTAGTTCTTCTTCCTTTAAGTAAAGAAGGTGCTGGCGTACTAATAATTATTGGGACATTTATATTCTGCTCTTTCACTTTCTTAATAAATAGACGAATTTGTTCGATATAAGCCAAAGCTTCCATGTGATCGTAGCTTTCATTTGTTCCAAAGGAAAGAACCAACATATCAGGATGTAAAGCTTTTAGTTGCTCAAAGAATAAAGGATACTTATTATAATCTGAGAATTTTGCTCCATTTACGCCTATTCCGCTATACATGATTCCAGGCGCATCTTTTTCAAGAACAATTCCGTTAAGTGCATATTTGTCGGCATTTTTATTCGGGATCAGAAAAATTTTATCCAATGCTTTATCCGAGTGATACGAATGAGAAAAAGAATCAGATTCGAGGTCTAAGGAAACAAACGCTGAACTTGTAATATTTTTAGGCTTTGTTTCATTCGTTAAAATCTTTAGCGTTCTGCCCGCGCGGATGTTATTTGATTTTAGATGATTTTCTCGTTTAATTTCGGCAATCGAGATATTATATTTATCGGCAATTGTCGAGATCGCTTCGCCTTTTTTAATTTTATGGGTAATCACTTTTCGCTCTGTTGACTGAATCGTTTTGGTTTGGGATGATGTAGCCAAATCAAACATATTCTCGTTTTTAGGCGTAATAACATGAATGGTATTAAACTTAAAATTTGCCTCTTTGATATGTAATTCGATTGCAAAACCACCATTATCTCTCCATAATGCTATTCCGCTTAAACCAACAGGAACATTTTTGAAAGGATGAATGTTTCTATAGTTTTCCCATGCTCTGTTCGAATAGAAACGCTCATTATAAGAACCATTTGTTTTGGCTAATTGATAAGGAAAAACCAATCCCCTACCGGCATTACCAAACTTTCGTTGAAGATTAAGCCTGATTTCATTGGTCATTAAATCACTCTGAATATGAGAATCGCCAATATGTACAATACTTATTTTTTGATTATTATGATCCTCGTTTTCTTTTAATTTCTCAAAAAAACGCTTTAAGACTTTTGCATTATAGATTCCATCCTCAGAAAAAGAATCAACTGCTGCTGTATCGACTTTATGAATCATGTTTTTTGTTATTGGTATTGGATCTGGCTTTTGCATTTTATCGTTTGTTGCGAAAAAAAGGCAACAAAAGAAAATTATTAATCTAGTCATTTACGCTATCATTTTTTACAGAAACGGAATCTGTATTTGTTTTCCTGACGGCTTTCCGCTTATTAACGTCAGTTTCTCTATTTTCTCGCAATGCTTTATATTGCTCGTAACCTTTATTCAATTGATCGTATAATAATTTACCTATAGCTTTTGCTCCGCGCTGGTTAAAGTGTGTGTAATCTTTATTGGCTTTTGCCGGCGATTCATCTACCCATTTTACCATAGATCCGTCGCCTCCCATTAAAGTATACAGATTCACAAATCCGGATTCGGTTTCGAGTGCATATCTTTTTTGAGCTTTCATTAAAGGCACAACGGCAGAATCTGTTTTCATTTCCATATCATATTTTGTAGACTTATCAGCTGTTGAAATAATCAAAATAGAAACTCCCGGAAAAGATTCTTTTATTTTATTCACCGCTTTTGTCATTCCTCTTTGATACCATGAATAATTCTTGGTTCCGTAATTTAAAACGTTGGTTCCGTAATGCAAAATAACCAAATCGTATTTTAAGCTATTATTGAATCCCTGCATTACATTGGCATTGAACATCGAAATTGGCAATCCTGAATTTCCTCTTTGTGAGAAATTATCAACGTGAACCCCAATTCCGTTATCAAAATTAAAGCCATAAATAGGAATTGAATCGGCATGAATGAAATTAGCTTTGAATGCTTTTATACTTCCTGAGCTTACTTTTAAGGTATTGATCAAATTGTTTGGGACAAGACTTTTTCGTAAAGTATCTTTTCCTATAATAAAATTCACATTTCCTTTTTTAGACGATCTTCCATAATATAATGTTGGATTATCTAAAGTTGTTGCGTATTTATTAAGACCTGCTTCGTATTGAACCCAGGTTGTATTTGCTTTATCATTTGCAAAAAACACATGGCCGTTTACTCCAAATGGACTAATAGGATTTTTGATATTTAAATACGATAGTGTTTTCCAGTTTTTAGAATAAGTAGATTTAACAGATCCTCTGGAAGCTGCAGATTCTGAAGTTATCGAAACAAAACCAACACCGTTACCGCCAAAACGTTCCTGATAATTCGATCGAACATCCTGCACGATCAAATCTCCGTCTGTCATGGAATCTCCATAATAAGCGATCCTTACTTTGGCTTGTGGATTCTTTTCAAGCTGATATAATTTTTCATAAAAAGAAATTAGGTATTGATATCCTTTATAATTATCAAAAGTTTCAGATGGAAATTCGATTCCCTCAGCAGCACCAAAAGTAATTTTTTCTCCTGCTTCCTTTTTTTCACTTTCAGAAATACTGTCTCCTTTTAGCGCCAACGAATCGTTTGCTACAGATTCTAAAAGCAAACTATCAATAAGTACGTTTTTAGAATCTACTTTACTATCCGGAAAAATTTTATCAGGTAAGATTTGTTTAAATCCAATGAAAGCCACGAATGCCAATGCTACAATTGCAAAAGACTGAAAAAAATAAGATTTTGTATTCACTAGTAGTTATAAATTTGAAGAAAGGATTAACTAATTTTTTTTATCAAAATTTTCTGCCATTTCCTTATAAAAAAGTATGTGCAAAGATAGAATTAAACATTAATTTATGAATTATTTTTTTCATTAAAATAAAACAAAAAAAGAGGCTAGATGAATCTAACCTCTTTATCAAAAAAAAATAAAAAAAACAAAGTTAATGATTAACTAAATTTTAATGTATTGTATGATATAATATTGGCTCTCAAAGCTTAAAACCAAAGTCTTCAGTTCCACTAAAATCAGCATGAATAATTTTGTTTTCATTACGAAACTATTACGAAGAGTATATTATACCTCTTAAATATTTTCTTAGAATGTTGTAGTACTATTTGCTTGGTAAGCAAAATTAAAAGTATAATATCTTGGTGTAGAATCTGCCGCTGGAGTTGCTGGTGCACCTTTATAATAACTTAAGATTTCAAATTTTGCGTATTTTCCATCGTGAGTTTTAACAACAAAAACTTTTCCTGCAATAGGAGAAATTATAGTGTTTGCATAATTATACCATCCTTGTCCGGCTACTGCAGGAATTGAGTAAACTGTAGCTGCATCTTGTTTAAAAGTACTTGCTGCAGGAAATGTCGTCACAGCTCCAAAAGTGTTAGAAACAGTACTAATAGCTCCAGATCCTGTTCTTGCTGGTTCACCTGAATCATCAACGTTGACTTTAACTCCTCCGTTTACAATAATAACCGTTCCACGAAAAGCGATATCCCATTTGTCGGTAGTAACAATTTTGTTTTCAGAGAAACTGAATCTCGTAAATTCACCACTCGCCGCTCCTGCTTGTCCTCCTCCTGTTTGTGGAGCATTAAGATCTGAAACTTTTGTTGTTACAACTACTTCAGTAGTTGTGTCTTTATCATCATCACTGCTACAAGATGCAGTAAAAAGTACTAGTGCTAAAAGCGAAAGTTTTAAAAAATTTGTTTTCATAGTAATGGTATTTAAATAATTGTTGATTTTTAAAAATTGTATTGAATTCGTGCATAAATCTGCCTTCCTGAAAGACTAGGAATTTGGCCAGGATCTGTGTAATCAAATAAATTATTAGCTCCGGCCTGAAGCATGAATTTATCCATAATGTATTTTGAGGCTGATAAATTTGCTATAAAATAATCTCCTATAAAATTGTCGTAATTGTCGAGAATTCCGTTTCCATTGGTGTCAAACAGTCCGTATTTGCTTCGATAAAGAACACGCAAGTTGATGTCTGTTTTAATTGACGGGATGGCATAAGCAAATTTAATATTGGCAGTATGTTTGGATCTGTTGTATAAACCGAAATAGTCTGATTTATCAATTTTAATTGTTTGCAAATCAGAATTCCTGATATATTGATGCTCTTCAAAATTATCAACAACTGATTTGTCTTTGGCAGTTAAATATTGGTAGCCAAGCGAAACTGAAAATTCTTTCGTAAAATCATAAGCAGAATTAAACTCTAAACCATAAGTAAAAACTTTACTGTAATTGAAGTAGCTAAAAATGTTTTGTCCATTTTTTTTGGTAGCAACAACACCTGTATCAATTAAATCGCTTATAGTATTGTAGAAAGCATTTAGTTCTATTTTAAGTTTGTTTTTTTTATAATATCCTCCAAAATTAAAATTGATAGAGCTTTCCGGCTTCAGGGGTTCATCAAAATTGATTCCCGCTACTCGAAACGAAAGTAAATCCTGGTTTGCAAATTCATCTAATCGGGCTTCGGCTACATTATATCCTAAAACAGTATATCCTACTGATGGATTTGTAAAATCAAAATACAACTGACGGAAATCTGGTGCTTTGTACCCGTATCCTACTGAACCTTTAAGAGAAAAACTGTTAGTGAATTTATAATTTACGGCTAATTTTGGACTAAATTGTGATGCATATTCGCTATGATTATCATATCTGAATCCGGCAAGAATATTTAATTTTTCGGTAGGATTATAATCATATTGCAGATAAACATATTGCGAATTAAACTTTACATTACTAGCAAAATAAGTACGATCTAAAGTTTCGTAATTCAATCCGGCTCCTGCTGTTAATTTATCTTTATTTATAGACCAGGTTGTTCTTATTTCTGGTCTTACAAGCCACTGATTGTAATAGGTTTTATCAAAAAGTACATTATCCGGATTATTCAAAAATGCATCATTTTTATAATTGGTCGCATATAATTCGTATTCCCAGTATAATCTGGAATTCCATCTGTGTTCTACTTTAATTTGCGAGTTCCACTCATTTTCTTTTGCATCACCTTCATATCTTTCAGATTCAATTAAAGCTCTATTATCGATCTTTTGATTAAAAAAACGATTACTAAAAGTTAGTTTAAGGTTTTCTGAAAAATCGTAATATATTTTAGGCTGAATTGTGGTATTATGATATTTTTCTACATTCTTTAACCATGTACTTTTATCTAAGTCAAATCCGTCGGTCGAATAAAAATTAGCAAATAAATTGGCAGCAAATTTTTTCTTTTTCCAAAGTAAATTAGCGTTTGCATCATTGGTATTAAAAGTACCGTATCGATAAGAAAGATTACCTGAAAACATATCTTTTTTAGGTCTTTTTGTAATTACGTTGATTACTCCGCCCATTGCTTCTGAACCGTACAACGCCGATGACGCTCCTTTTACAATTTCGATTCTCTCTATATTTCCAACAGATATTCTTGATAAATCCAAAACTCCTGAACTTCTACCTACAAGAGGAACTCCATCAATAAGAATCATGGTATATGCCGCATCTAAACCCTGAATCTGAACACCTTCAAACCCGCTTTCATCCGGAATTAAAATAATTCCCGTTTGTTCGTTTAGAATTTCATTTAATCTTGTAACTCCTGATTTTATAATTGCTTCAGATGTAATAACTGTCATAGGTAACGGCAAAGACGAAAGTACTCTTTCGGTTCTTGTAGCTGTTGTAACCGTTACCTCCGACAATTCATTTGTCTTAGTACTATCTTTTTGCATTTCCTGTCCAACAGAAATCTGAGAAAAAAGGATAACTGCAAAAAGGGTAAATTTTATTTTCATTATTTTTATTCAGTCTTAATAATGGTGCAAATATATAAACTATTTTTATTTGTTCTAAATAAATTATATATATTTGCGAAAATTAAAAAAACAAAAAAATAAGTTATGATTTCAAAAAACCTCTATTTTTCAGCCGTTATGGCTTTGACTTGTAGCCTTGGTTTCAGTCAGGATAAAAAGCAACAAGACATTAAATCAATCAAATCTATGTGCGGTTGCTA
This sequence comes from Flavobacterium piscisymbiosum, assembly GCF_020905295.1. Classification (NCBI taxonomy): domain Bacteria; kingdom Pseudomonadati; phylum Bacteroidota; class Flavobacteriia; order Flavobacteriales; family Flavobacteriaceae; genus Flavobacterium; species Flavobacterium piscisymbiosum. The sequence goes on from NZ_JAJJMM010000001.1 coordinate 304,649, forward strand.
CGAAGTGAAGTTTAATTTTACAGAAACTTTTCAATATCCTAAAGATTCTCTTACTTACAAACCTTCAGAAACGAAACATGAATCTGCTTTAGAATGGGTAGAGCTATTAGAAGACACTCCTAATAAAATTGTAATGCAACACTTATTAATCGTAAGTGACGATATGATCATCAAACAATGGAGACAAGATTGGTTATATGAAAACACTGATTTATACTCATTCGACAAAGGAAGTTCCTGGAAATATAAAAAACTGGACAAAAAAGCCGTAAAAGGTCAATGGACTCAAAAAGTATATCAGGTAGACGATAGTCCGCGTTATGAAGGATCATCTACATGGGTACACGTAGACGGACAAGATTATTGGGCAAACGTTGCTGATGCTCCTCTACCTAGAAGAGAGCAAACAAAACGTAATGACTATAATGTTTTAAAAAGAAGAAACATTCACGAAATTACTGCTACAGGATGGAACCATGAGCAAGACAATGATAAATTGATTCGCGATGAAAGCGGAAAAGATGTTTTGTTAGCGCAAGAAAAAGGTATGGATGTTTACACTAAAGTAGCAGACATTAAATGTATCGCAGGACAAAAATGGTGGAAGGAAAATAATGCGCTTTGGAAAAATGTTCGTGACAAATGGCAAACGCTTTTTGACAGACATAAAGACTTAAACCTGGAAGCTAAAGTAGATAGAAAAGCTCTTTACTCTCTTTTGTTCGATTTAAAACCAACTGCTACAAAAGCAGAATCAGATGCTATTATCGACAAATTTGTAAAATAAAAATATTTGTGTTAGTTATAAAAAAGCCGATAGTTTTAGGACTATCGGCTTTTTTTGTAATTAACTATAATGTTTCGAAACTCTTTACTAGCGAGAATATTAACTTGGATCCACGCATTCAGAATATGTGATAATGTGTTTCACTAAGTCAGTCCATATGATTTCTTTATATTCAGAAATTACTTTGTCACAACTTCCCCACAATGGAACAAACTCTTTTTTATAATCTTTTTTCTTTAAAAGAAATGCTGGAGAATCTTTTTTAGCCACATAATATGATTTTAAATCTCCTCCCAAAAATTTAACACCTCCAACTCCTAATGAAGTCGTTTGCTTAGCATAAGGATCACAGTATACTTTGAATTCTTTGCTAAATGTAGGATTAAGAAGCTGCATTAGTAATTTACTGTCTTTCTTTTTAACTTTTACATCTGCTGTTTCAAAATAAGCGTAACCTTGATTTAAAAAATCTTCATTTAATTTTTGATCATTCCATTTTTTAAAATTTGACGCAAAACTCATTTTTTTACCTAAATTATCAAGTCCGCTTGGCGGCAAATACATAAACTTAATATCTTTTGGTTTCAGTTTATGCTTTTTGCCTGTACCATCTTGTAATTTGATATACTCAATTAGTCCTTTATCTCTATCAATGTCTTTGATCGTTCCGTTGATTTCTGTTCCATCTGCCAACGTTATATAAGCTGTTTTACTATGAGAAAACCCATAAGAAGGCGAAATTAATTCTTGCGCATTCATTTTACAACATAGTAAAAGAAATATTAGTGTCAAAAAAGATCTTTTAATCATTTTTTAGTTTTTTAAGTTTTTTGCCTACTCTTACGATTTTCGGCTTCTCGTTTTTTTAAATAGTCACATGAGTTTCTATGTTAACAATAGGAATATTTTAAAATAATTAATTTAAAAAGTCGGTAAACTTTGAGGATTATCGCCCTATTATTTAAGAACATTACAATGGGTTTTGAACCATTAAAGGATTTGCATCGATCTCCGCTTGTGGCATTTGAAAAATAAATTTATTATCTCCTACGGGAATATTAAATCTACCAAACTCTGGATGATTTGTACCTGAATAATCTCTTACAAGAGGAACTCCCAAACGCTTCATATCATACCAAGCACAACCTTCACCCCACAATTCAATTCTCTTTTGAAGAATAATTTCATTAATTAAATTGCTTCCGGAATTAGTAGATAAAACATAAGCAGGATCTCTAGTTACAGTTATTTCATACAATACTTTCTTTGCATTTGCCTCGTCTCCAGATCTAGCAAGAGCTTCAGCTTCTATGTAATACATTTCAGATGATCTTAAATAAATATAACTACCCCCATCAATTGTTGGATCTCTAAATTTTATATTAGCATATACCGGAAGCTTTGTATAAACCTCATTTCCATCTGGACCAACAAAAGCTTTTTTTCTAAAATCAGTATTTGAAATATTTTCATATAATCTTTTATCAATATTTTTGAAAATTCCATTTCCACCTGCATAACCAGAAGGATTTGTATTATCAAAGTGACTAAAGAAATTTGCCACAAAAGTTGAAATGGAAGAATTCAATGTTGCTCCCCACATCGTTTCATTTGATTTTGTTACTGAAAAACCAGACAACCACTCTGCTTCACTAAGCAAAGTATAATTTTCTCTTGCTAAATGTGCTGTGTTTGCCGCTTCTGAATATTTTCCCATTTCCAAATAGACTTGTGCTAAAAATGCCTGAGCAACACTACGATCAACTGAATCATTATTTAAACGCTTATAATCTTTTAATAATTCAATTGATTCTTGCAAATCACTTTCAATTACAGTATATACTTCATTAACAGTTGATCTTGCCTTTCCTTCCAACGCTACTTCTTTATAAAGAGGTACGCATAATTCCGAATCGTTATTTACGTATGTAGGGCCATAAGTACGAGCGAGCATAAAATAGAAATACCCTCTTAATGCTAAAGCCTGTCCTCTAATCATTTTTAATTCTTGATCTGTTGTACCAGAAGGTATCGCTATTAAGACGGTATTAGCAGCTTTAATTTGAGAATAATAAGTAACCCAAACTAATCTAGATCTAGTATTAGTTTGCTGTCTTCCTAAATAATTATAAAAATTTGAGTACCAGCTTGATTTCGTCATAAGCATGTCATTAGACATCATATCCATTGCTGAAAGAACAGATTTATGTCCATAATCTTCATGACTTCCCGGTATTGAAAGGCCATAGGATCTTAATGCTGCATAAATTCCACTTATTAATGCCTGATTCGCCGAGGCAGAGGTTGCAAGCTGGTCGCCATTTATTGTAGATTTTGGTATTGTATCCAAAAAATCTTTTTCGCAACTTGTAAAAAGTACAACACAAAGTGCTATTACTACTATCTTTTTCATAATTTAAAAATTAACTGTTAAACCAAACGATACGGTTTTTGTGACACCATAAACATTTAAAGACTGACCGTTGTTGGATCTTTCTCCAATATTATTTAATCTTGGATCCATTCCTTTTCTTTTAGACCATAAAGCTAAATTTGATCCCATTAAACTAAATTTAGTTGATTGAACACCCAAATTCTTAAGTGCCATATTCTTAAAATCATAAGATATAGAGACATCCTGCAGACTTAAATAATCAGACTTACTTAAAAAGTAATCAGATGTTGTCATTTGAAAAGTAGATATGTGATCAATTCTTGGAATATCTGAATTTGGATTGTCAACTGTCCACGCCTTATTAACGTCTTTGTGATAATTTTGACCTATGTTGTCAGAGCCAGAATACATTGCATTTTGGTAAACTCCATCATACATATATCCGCCCATTTGATAAGCAAAACTGGCCTGAAAAGTAACATCTCTAAATCTAAATAAAGTTCCAAATCCTCCATATATATTAGGGTTGGCATCTTTACTGCTTAAATATGTAGTTGCATCTCCGTAAACATTAGTCGTTAATTTATTTCCAGTTAATTTTCCACTAGCATCTTTTTCATCCTTGTACCACAATGCATCTCCATTTGTTTTATCAACTCCAGCAAATTCTTTAAGGAAATAAGAGTAAGCCGGGGCGCCTTCTTCAAAACGAGATATACCCTCATTAAAAGCCGCTGGTAATGATGTTATTTTATTCTTGTAATGCGTAGCATTTGCCCAAATATTAAAATCGATTTTCTCTTTTTTAATGATATCCAAACCTAAATTGATTTCAACTCCTTTGTTACTCATATCTCCAATATTTTTTGAAACATACTGAGTTCCCGTTGAAGGTCCAATTGGGAAATTATAAATTAGGTCACTTACATTTCTTTCAAAATATTCAGCTTCAAATGAAATTCTGTCAAACAATACAATATCAAATCCAACATTAAGATTTTTTGATTTTTCCCACTTCACATCTCTTTGAGCATCAAAAACGTATAATACACTTGCGTTACCCTCAGCATCAGGAAGAATTTCATATTGTGTTTCATAAGCATAATAATTTCTCAAACTACCAAAATAACTCCTATGATTAATTTGTGAAGTTTTAGGATATTGAATATTATCATTTCCTTGTTCTCCGTAGCTTCCCTTTATTCTTAAATCCGTAATCCATTTGGTTTTCGGAAAAAATGATTCTTTCATTACAGACCACGCCGCTCCAAAACCATAAAAATTACCCCATCTATTCTCCGGTGCAAATACAGACGACCCGTCTCTTCTGTAACTACCATTAAAAAAATACTTATTTTTATAATTATAGTTTACTCTAGAAAAATAACCTTCAACTTTATATAAGTCGTTATATCCATCTAGATAACTATAAGTTGTAGCGTTACTAATATTTGTTAAATCAGGAATAATAATATTGTTTTTTTGTCCCGCTAACATTTTTGAAGTATAATCCGAAGACTCATGACCTATCAAAACATCCAGACTATGAGAACCAAAAGTTTTTTTCCATGTTATCAATTGCTGATTTGTTAATGTATAATTATTTTTTGTTGCTGTACCAATTCTACCATTTACACCTTCTGCGTCTCCACCAAATCCAGTTGCTGTATTTACATAATAACCTGATAATAAATCATAACCAAGATTATATCTAAAATTAAAATCTTTCAAGAAATCAATAGAAATATATGCTCTAGCTCCAAATTTATTTTCTTCATTTAAGTTTGTGTTTAATAAAGTGGTAGCATACGGATTCATATTTGAGCCATAAGGTCTGTTTCCTGATTTATTAAATTCATAAGCTTTAGATCCATCTGCATTATAAATCATGTTACCATTAGTGTCTCTTTGCCATATTGTATAAATTGGTGCTATACTCCTAGCCCAGTTAAATAAATTACTATAGGTATTTGATGATACTTGAGAAATAGGTGCCTTTTGATTGGTATGTGCATAATTTACATTTGCACCAACTTTAACTTTGCTTGAAATAATATAATCTATATTAGCTCTTAAAGTTGCTCTATCAAAACCAGAATTTATTGTATATCCATCATCAGATAAATAACCCAATGATAAATACGAGCTAAGATTATCTGTACTTGACGATATACTTAAATAATGTTCTTGTCTAAAAGAATTACGAAATAATTCTTTTGCCCAATTATCATTGTACAGTAATTTAGCATCAGGATTTATTTCTCCGGTTGCAGGATTTATTACCTGATTATCTGCTACATTATAATTGTTATAGCCTAACGAATATGAATCACCATTTATAAGGTTTTGGGCCGCAATATTTGATGCAGCTGCCTGTGTAGTACCTTTATAAATCAATCCGTTTTTTATTCTATTATAAACCGTCTTATAATAATCTCCCGGATCAGTAATCATATCATATTCAGGCACAGATCTTGAGTTAACTCCTATTTTAGTTTCATAAGTAACCTTTAATTGTCCTTTTTTAGCTTTTTTTGTAGTTACAATGATAACTCCATTTGCACCTCTGCTTCCATATAATGCATTCGAAGATGCGTCTTTTAGAAAACTAATTGACTCTATATCCTGAGTTGCTATTGAATTTATATCTCCGTTAAAAGGCACGCCGTCTACTACATATAAAGGAGCATTCGAAGATGAAATAGAACCAATCCCTCTAAACCTTACTTGCGGCGGATCTCCAGGCTGACCTGAATTTGAACTAATTTGAACTCCCGCAACTTTACCAGTTAGTGATTGAACAGCATTAGAAGATTGTGAGTTTTCTAACATTTTTGAATCTACCTTTGCAACAGCTCCAGTAATCTCCTATTTCTTCTGAGTACCAAAAGCTACAACAACAACTTCATCCAGCTCTTTTCCAACTTCCTTCATCTTTGCATTTACTACTGAGAAAGCGCCAACAGTAATAGTAACATCCTGCATACCTACATAGGAAAATAAAAGAACATCTCCGGTTTTTGCTTTGATTGAATATTTACCATCAAAATCTGTCTGTACACCATTCTTCGTTCCTTTGACGATAACATTTATCCCAGGTACCGGTGCAGACGCATCTGACACAGTTCCCGAAATAACTCGTTCTTGTGCAAAAAACAACTGAGAACTCAGTACAACAATCAGTAGTAACAACCCTTTAATTTTTTGTTTCATTGTTTAAATTTTGAATTATTTTGGCGCAACTTATCAAATTAATACAACTTTAACAAGATTTTTAATTTTTTTAACACACTAAAAAGTAATCCATTTACTACTTTTAACAAAATTAGATGCTATTAAATAATTGATTTTACATTGCTTAGGAAGGAAAAGCAACAACTTGTAAGAATTATTACAAAAAATCAAAATCTGACAAAAAATTAAAAAATTTTGACTTTAGTATTAATATTGAGATGCATTGACATCTTTTAAAAAACTTTAATTAGCGACATAAAAAAAAACGTCTAAAAAATCAATTTCAGACGGTGATCCTTTTATCATTTTCACTAAATAGTGTACTAATTCAAAATAGATAAAAATAAATATTAGGAAATATTTTAAGACTACATATTCAAGTAATCGAACTTTAGACTGTTCATTTATTCAAGTTTAATAAACATTAAAAGATATTATTTTTTGCAAAAATATTACAGCACAATCCTTTAAAAAGGAACAATACGTTTTATTAGTAACAATAAAAGCCAATAGTTTTGCAACTATTGGCTTTTTAAACTTTTAAGTATTTAAGAAATTTACATTCTTTCCGGAACTTCAATTCCTAGTAATGTAAACGCTGATTTAATGACTTCGGCTACTTTCTGCGAAAGCTGCACTCTGAATATCTTTTTAGTCAAATCTACTTCTCCTAATATATGTACCGATTGATAAAATGAATTGTATTCTTTTACCAAATCATAAGTATAATTTGCAATTAAAGCAGGGCTGTGATTTTGAGCTGCATTTTGAATTACTTCCGGGAAAAGTTCGATTTGTTTTACCAATTCTTTTTCCTTTTCGTGTAATTCTTCGGTATTTGTTATAGCAGAAAAATCAAAATCGGCTTTACGGATTATCGATTGAATTCTGGCATATGTATATTGAATAAACGGTCCAGTATTTCCGGCAAAATCAACAGATTCTTCTGGATTAAACAAAATACGTTTTTTAGGATCTACCTTTAAGATGTAATATTTTAAAGCACCAAGACCAATTGTTTTGTACAATTTCGCTTTTTCCTCAGCCGAATAACTGTCTAATTTTCCTAAATCTTCAGAAATTTGTTGCGCGGTATCGGTCATATCCTGCATCAAATCATCTGCATCTACAACAGTTCCTTCACGGCTTTTCATCTTTCCGGAAGGTAAATCAACCATTCCGTATGATAAGTGATACAGGCTTGAAGCCCAGTCAAAACCTAATTTTTTCAGGATGAGGAATAATACTTTAAAGTGATAATCCTGTTCGTTACCAACGGTATAAACCATTCCGCCAACATCCGGCATATCTTTTACACGCTGAATTGCTGTACCAATATCCTGCGTCATATAAACCGCAGTTCCGTCAGAACGCAGTACAATTTTACGATCCAGACCTTCGTCTGTCAAATCAATCCAAACAGAACCGTCAGGATCTTTTTCGAAGACACCACTATCAAGACCTATCTGAACTACATCTTTTCCTAATAAATAGGTATTACTTTCATAATAATATTTATCAAAATTAACTCCAAGATTGGTGTAAGTTGTAGCAAAACCGTCATAGACCCATTGGTTCATCATTTTCCAAAGTGAAATAACTTCTTCATCTCCAGATTCCCATTTTTTAAGCATTTCCTGAGCTTCAATAATAATTGGAGCTTGTTTTTTTGCTTCGTCTTCGGTTTTACCGGTTTCTACTAATTGATTGATTTCGACTTTATAAGCTTTATCAAACTCTACATAATATTTACCAACTAATTTATCCCCTTTTAAGTTTGAACTTTCAGGAGTTTCACCATTTCCGAATTTTTGCCATGCAAGCATCGATTTACAGATATGAATTCCACGATCGTTAATGATTTGCGTTTTGTACACTTTTTTACCCGAAGCTTTTATAATTTCGGCTACAGAATATCCTAACAAATTGTTACGAACGTGACCTAAATGTAAAGGTTTATTGGTATTTGGCGAAGAATATTCGACCATAATGGCTTTGTCCTCCGGATTTGGAGTTACATATCCAAACTTTTGGTTGTCTCTTATTTCATTAAAGAAATTCAAATAATAACTATCGGCAATTACAATATTCAAAAAGCCCGAAACAACGTTAAAACGTGATACTTCAGAAAGATTTTCGACTAAATAATTCCCTATTTTATTTCCTAATTCTACAGGATTGCTTTTGATCACTTTTAGTAAAGGAAAGATTACCATTGTAATATCGCCCTCAAACTCTTTTCTGGTAGTTTGAAATTCGATTTTATCAACAGTAACATCAAATAATGCTTGTATAGCTTTTTGTATAGAAGGAGTAAGAATTTGTGATAATGACATGTAAACTTATTTTTAAAGTGAGCAAAGATACTGCTTATTCATCAATTACAGAAAATGAAAAACATATAAAATAGAACAAAACAATTTGAATTTCTTAAAAAGCCCTTTATTCTGATTGTTAAAATTATCAAAAAATTAAAATGCTAATCTATTAAAAAACAGACCATCTTAAAAAAAACAAAATATTTTTTATTTTTTTCTGTAACATATCGATGATAAAAGAGTCTTAATAGGGACTTTGAATTCATTTTGAAGCAAAAAACAAAAACAAAAAAACAAATCATCATCATCAATCAAATCAAAATAATCATTACATCATTATGAAACTAAAATTCTTTCTGTTTGCATTACTGGGGGTAATTGCAACAACACAGGCCCAAAACACGGGAACAGTGTCCGGGAAAATTACCGAAAAATCGAATAATGCGCCTATTTCTTACGCCACAGTCTCCATCAAAGACAACGGAAAAGTAGTTACGGGAGTAAATACAGATGATAATGGAAGCTTTTCGATTAAAAACTTGGCTTTAAAAAGTTATACTATCGAGATTCAATACATTGGATTTAGAAAATACGTTGGTTCAGTAATTTTAAGCGACAATAAAAAATCAGCTACAATTAACGCTGCTCTTGAAGAGGAAGCAACTCAGCTTAAAGGTGTAAATATTGTAAGCGATCGTTCGACAATAGAACAAAAAATTGATAGAAAAGTAATTACTGTTGGAAAGGATTTGACAACTGCAGGAGCTTCTGCATCTGACATTATGAACAATATTCCATCTGTAAATGTAGATCAGGACGGAAAACTTTCACTTCGTGGAAACGATAATGTTCGTGTACTAATTGACGGTAGACCATCAAATATTGATCCTGCTCAATTATTAAAACAAATTCCATCAACTTCGATCAAAAAAATTGAATTAATCACCAATCCAAGTGCGAAGTACAATCCTGAAGGAATGTCGGGAATTATTAATATCGTTTTGCATAAAAATGCCAACACTGGTTTTAACGGAAGTTACAGTGGCGGAATCACTTTTGGTGAAACAGCAAAATACAACCAGTCTTTGAACCTGAATTATAAAACAGGAAAAGTGAATTTCTTTGGTAACGTAGGTCAGAATTTTGGAACTTATTTTAATGAAGGACATATCAACAGATTAGATCAGGATATTACTCAAAATTTAGACATTAAAAACGACAACGATTCTTACTTGTATAAAATTGGAATGGATTATTTAATCGATGATCACAATACTTTATCATTTTATACCAATCAAAATAAATCTAACGGAAAAGGTTTTGTAGATACCAACATTGATTATAATAATGTAGCTGATTCTGATTTACTAAATGTTTTTCAAAAATCTAAATACACAGGTCCGGATCAGGTTGGGACTTACAATTTAGCATACAAGCATATCTTTAAAAAAGAAGGTCATACTTTGGATGTTGAAGGAAACTACAGCGATAACAAAGAAACTCAATATGCTTCTTTTGATACTCAGTCAACAAAAATTGACAATACTAAAAATAGCGTAATTTATGATGACTATATCAGAGGTACTCGTAAATTAAGCACTTTGAATGTTGATTACGTAAATCCGCTAAACGAGAAAACTACTCTTGAAGCAGGTGCCGAAGCCAGAATTACTAAAACGGATAACGATTATACTACAGGAAACCCATTAGCAGAAATTCCGGTTTCTAATTATACTTATGATACAGATATTTACTCGGCTTATGTAACTTTTGGACAGAAATTTAAAAAATTCAGTTACCAGTTAGGAGCTCGTTTCGAAAGCTATAAAGTAGCCGCTAATTTAAATCACGGTCTTGAAAAATTTGATGATGATTATATCACTTTATATCCATCAGCTTATTTCACTTATAATTTGAATGAGAAAAATACTTTCCAATTTAGCTATAGCCGTCGTGTAGACCGCCCGAGTTTAGAGCAGACAAAACCTATTCGTGAATTTTCTACTCCGTTAGTAACTTCATTAGGAAATCCTGAATTGAGACCTCAATTTACGAACTCAGTAGAAGTAAATTATACTAAAACTTTCGAAAAAGGAAGTTTTACAACAGGCGTATTCTATAGAAGCATCAACGACCAAATTAGTAGAATTTTATATCCGGACGATACAGATCCAAGTGGCAACAAACAGATCATGACTTTTACCAATTATGATCATAATACTTCTTACGGTTTCGAAGTTTCATTCAATTATAAAATTACAAAATGGTGGGACATCTCTCCATCTATTGATTTCTCAAGTATCAATCAGCAGGGAGTTGTGTTTTTATATGATCCGGCAACAAAAATTAGCAACCCTATTGAAAGAAAAGTTACCGTTGCAGCATTTAACGGTCGTATGAACTCAAACTTTAAAGTAAACAAGCGTTTAAGCTTCTTATTATTCGGATTTTACAGAGGTGCTGTTGATGGACTGCAAAATAATAACCATGAAATGTACAAAATGGACATAGGTTCGCGTTATACATTGTTAGACAGCAAGATGAACATTAGTTTACGTTTTAATGACGTATTCAATACTATGAAATATGCTTTTGATACGATGTATCCTTATCCTCAGGCAGGACAGTTTACATGGGAAAGCCAAACCGTTTATTTAGGATTAACCTATAATTTTGGTGGAGCAAAAATTAAAAATCTTGAGCGTAAACAAAGAGAAGACAACACTAATAAAGGTGGCGGCGGAATGTTTTAATCCCACTTTTACTAGTAGATTTTAATAGTTCTTGTAGAAAAGAAAAGCCTGGAGTTTGCCAACTTCAGGCTTTTCTTATTTTATGCATTGCTTATAAAAAATTTCGCAATTCTTTTATCTCTTCGGGATTTGCAGTTTCAGAATTATCTGTAATCGCTGATGAATGGAAAAAAGTAGGTTCTAATTTTTCCTGTAATAATTTAATATTCGAAGATCGCAAACCTCCTCCGGGCATAATCTCAATTCGGTCTCGGGCAAGTTTCTGAATCATTTCTAAATCATCGATTCCTTCTTCGACATTTTTTCCACGTCCCGATGTTAAGATAGTTTGAAAACCACAATCGATAACATCTTCGAGAGCCTGTTCTATCGAATTCACACTATCAAAAGCACGATGAAAAGTACAGGAAAGCGGACTCGCCAAATTGACTAATTCCTTGTTTTGCATTTTATTAACGCTTCCGTCAGGACTTAAAATCCCAAAAACAAAGCCGTCAATACCTAATTTTTTAAGGTGTTTTATATCCTGCTTCATTTCTACAAATTCTTCATCAGTATATACAAAATCTCCACCGCGAGGTCTTATAATAACATGCATTTTAATCGATAATTTTTCACGAACTCTTACCGCCAAAACAGCATTTGGCGTAGTTCCGCCAAGTTGCATGTTTTCACACAACTCAATTCTGTCTGCACCACTTTCCTCTGCAATCAATGCCGATTGGTAATTGAAACACGCTATTTCCAGTTGATTTTTTTTCATTTTGATTAAAATATAATTTACCCAAATTTGTGATTTCTATGATAAAACCAAATCTTTTTTCAGGAGCTAATCCCGCTATCCGTTACAAACGAAGTTCACTGAACTCCGAAATAAAATAAAAACTAAGTGAAGTAATCTTTTGTGTCCGCCGCGGCGGACACAAAAGGATTTCCACTTCTATCGGGGCTAGGAAAATCATTTTCATAACAACATTTTCGTTTAATCTGTCATTACTACAAGAGAAGAGCTGACAAAAAACAAACACTAAAGTATAAAAAAACCTGCTCCAAAAAAGAGCAGGTTTTAAAATATAATGCAAGATGAATTAATTTACCATTTAATAATAGCACTTGCCCAGGTGAAACCACTACCAAAAGCAGCTAAAACAACTGTATCTCCTGATTTGATTTTTCCTTGTTCCCACGCCTCTGTCAAAGCAATCGGAATTGAGGCTGCGGTGGTATTACCGTATTTTTGGATGTTATTATGCACCTGATCATCCGTCAATTTGAATTTGTTTTGAATGAATTGTGAAATTCTCAAATTCGCCTGATGCGGAATCAACATGTCAATATCAGAAACTTGTAAACCGTTTGCTTCTAAACCTTCATTGATTACCTCTGCAAAACGAACTACTGCATTTTTAAATACAAATTGTCCGTTCATGTACGGATAGTAACTTTCGTCGTTCGGGTCATTATCTGCTAAAATATCCGTTACCCAACGCGCTCCCATTCCGGGTGCCTGCAAAGCTAATTCCTCTGCATGTTGTCCTTCTGAATGCAAGTGAGTAGATAAAATTCCTTTTGTCAAATCTTCTTCACGGCTTAAAACTGCTGCTCCTGCTCCATCTCCAAAAATTACCGAAACTCCACGTCCGCGGGTTGTCATATCTAATCCTGTAGAATGTACCTCAGAACCAATTACCAAAATATTTTTATACATTCCGGTTTTAATATACTGGTCTGCAACAGAAATAGCATACACAAATCCCGAACATTGATTTCTAACATCTAATGCCCCTACAGTACGCAACCCTAAATCACGTTGTACCAAAACTCCAGGCCCTGGAAAATAGTAATCCGGACTTAATGTAGCAAAAACTACAAAATCAATATCTTCTTTGGCTATGCCAGAACGTTCTATAGCAATTTTAGCTGCTTTTACCCCCATTGTAGTAGTGGTATCTTCTCCGCGAATAATATGTCTTCGTTCCTGAATTCCCGTACGCTCCTGAATCCACTCATCATTGGTATCAATAATCTTAGACAAATCATCGTTGGTCACAACATTTGAAGGAACATAATATCCTAAGCCCGCTATTTTTGAGTGATACATATTGTTTTATTATTTATTAAAAAATTTGATTGCAAATTTAAGTATACTTTAAATCATTAGCGTACAAATTAGTGTTTTTTTCGTAATTGACAATTTAATATACTTCAATTATAAGCTCCATTGAAGCTATTTACATCACGAAAAAACAGTTTTCATACCAAAACACTGAAAACTATGAAAAATAACGCATAAAATGTAACAAGTTTAAAGTACTTTAGTCAAACATTATAGAAAGCATTTTTTTAAACTCCTAAAATTCAAATTATGAAATTAAAGGTTACTCTCCTCTTATTTCTAAACATGGGCTTTTTTGCCTTTGCTCAGGAAAACCTAACCTATCAAAAACCTTCTAAATCGATATTAGATTTAGCCGATTACGAAAAAGCTCCAACAGTATCTATGGATACTAAAAAGGAAAATATGTTACTAATGTACAGAAACACATACAAAACATTAGACGATTTAAACCAGGAAGAACTTCGTTTAGGCGGATTGAGAATTAATCCGGTAACTAATATATCGAGTACGGTAACTTATACCATCAATCTTAAACTAAGAAAGATTAGCGGAAAGAACGAAATACAAGTTGCAGGTTTGCCTGACAATCCTAAAATAAGCAACATTTCATGGTCACCAAATGATAAGAAAATTTTGTTTTCGCATACTACAAATTCAGGTGTAGAACTTTGGGTTATAGATGTAGCAACAGCAAAAGCGACAAAACTTACTGATGCGACTGTAAATGCAAATCTTGGTAATCCGTTTAGCTGGTTTTTAGACAATGAAACTATTTTGGTAAAAATGCTTCCTAAAAACAGAAAGCCTTTGTTAGATTCTAAAAAAGATCTGCCAACTGGTCCAATCATTTCAAGTACGGCGGGTGCAAAGTCTCAAAACAGAACCTATCCTGACATGTTGAAAAACCAAAATGACGAAATTAATTTTGAGAACATTATCACATCAGAATTGTACAAAGTCAACCTTAACGGAACTGCGACTTTATTTAAAGAAGCAGCAATGTATGCTGGAGAAAAAATTTCGCCAGATGGTAATTACATTATGCTGACTACAATCCAGAAACCTTTTTCATACGTTGTTCCTTTATATAGATTTCCATCCAGAACAATTGTTTATGATGCAAGAGGAAAAGAAATTAAAACTGTTAATGAAGTTCCTTTAAACGAAATAATCCCTAAAGGTTTTATGGCAGTTAGAAAAGGAAAAAGAGAAATGGCCTGGAGAAATGACAAACCAGCGACATTATCTTATGTAGTTGCTCTGGATGAAGGAGATCCTGCAAATAAAGTTGATTTTAGAGACGAAGTTTTTCTTTGGGATGCGCCTTTTGCAAACAATGCAACAACTTTGGCAAAAGTACCTCAACGTTATAATGACATTGTTTGGGGTAATGATAATATTGCTTTTCTTACTGATGAGTGGTACGACACCCGCAATACAAAAACGTATTTAATAAATCCGTCGAACCCAAGCCAGCAGCCAAAAGTAATTACAGACAGAAATCAACAGGATGTTTACTCAGATCCGGGAGTTTTTGAAACTAGAAAGAATGAGTACAATAAATATGTTTTAGCGATAGAAAAAGACAATGCCTATCGTATTGGCGAAGGATATACAAAAGAAGGACAATTTCCTTTTATTGATGAATTCAATTTAAAAACACTACAAGCAAAACGCCTATATACTTCTACTTATAAAGACAAAAAAGAAGATTTATTAGAAATTGAAGATTTTAAATCAGGTAAAGTTTTAGTTCAGATTCAGTCTAAAAGCGAGTATCCTAATTATTATTTTAGAAATATTAAAAAACAAAATAGCCTGACACCAATTACATCTTTCCAAAATCCGTTTGAAAGTATTAAAAACGTGAGTAAAGAAGTAATCAAATACAAACGTAAAGATGGTGTCGAACTTTCAGGAACTTTATATTTGCCTACAGGTTACGATAAAACAAAAAAAGAGAAATTACCTTTATTAATCTGGGCTTATCCGGCTGAATACAAAGACAAAAACAGTGCAGGACAATCGACTCAAAACTCAAACGAATTTACATTTCCTTATTATGGATCTTTCGTTTATTGGGTAACCAAAGGATATGTTGTTCTTGACGATGCCGCTTTCCCAATTATTGGTGAAGGAACTACAGAGCCTAACGACAACTTTATACCTCAATTGGTAGCCAATGCAGAAGCTGCCATTGATGCTGTTGATGCTTTAGGATATATTAACCGTAAAAAAGTAGCGGTTGGAGGACATTCATACGGAGCTTTTATGACTGCTAATTTATTGACACATTCTAACCTGTTTGCTTGCGGAATTGCCAGAAGCGGTGCTTACAACAGAACCTTAACTCCATTTGGTTTCCAAAGCGAACAACGTAATTACTGGGAAGCTCCTGAGGTTTATACTGCAATGTCTCCTTTTATGAATGCAGATAAAATGAAAACACCACTTTTATTAGTTCACGGTGAAGCCGATAATAACCCAGGAACTTTTACTTTGCAGACAGAACGTTATTATCAAGCCTTAAAAGGTTTGGGAGCAACTACAAGAATGGTAATCTTACCTAAAGAAGCACATAGTTATGTTGCCAAAGAAAACATCCTACACCTGCTTTGGGAACAAGATCAGTTTTTAGAGAAGTATTTAAAAAACTAATCGATAATACAAAATATTTACAACGCAAACCCTACAGATTTAAAAAACCTGTAGGATTTAATAAAACAAAAAATAAGAAACCCGATAGTTTAGACTATCGGGTTTCTTATTTTATAGTATTTAAAAAGAATTATCTAATTTTCTCATTGACACATTGCCTAATTTAAAGATAATTTAAACCTAAAAATATTTCCTGTTCAAGAGGTAAATCGATTTCACTTTCAAAAAAGATCAATTGCCTTTTATAAACCGTTTCAATCAAATAATGATTTCCTCTAAAATAAGTTTTTCTAATTTTTACCGGCAAATTTGATTCATTAACCATTTTAAACTGATGGGGATATACTAAAGTTTTATGCATTTCATCCTCATAAGAAAGCAATAAATGAGTAGGAACCTCATTTACTTCTCCAAAAAGAGATGCTACATATTTAGTTTCAGGATCTTCGTAAATTTTGGCCGGATTATCTTTTACAATAATTTCACCATTTCGCATTACGATCGCTTCATCTGCAAACGATAAAGCATCAGTACTATCATGTGTTGCAATAATACAGGTAATTCCTTTTTGTTTTAAATATTTGAATAAATTTCGGCGCAAAGCATTTTTACGAAAAGCATCTATTTGACTAAAAGGTTCGTCCAGTAAAATTACTTCCGGCTCTAGGGCCAAAACTCTTACCAATGCAACCCTTTGTTGTTGTCCTCCGCTTAAAAACTTCGCTTTTACATTCGAAAATTGCTCCATTTCTACCATTTCCAGCAATTCCTGAACACGAAGTTTTTTCATGTTCGCAAAACCATTCGAAAGAAACTTTCCAACATTTTCGGCAACAGTTTCAAAAGGAGACAAATCAAAATCCTGAGCCAGATATTTCATATAAGGCATTCCGGGAATCAAATTGTATTTAGGACCTAAAATAGGTTTTTCGTTATAAAAAATCTTGCCTTCATTTAAATCATATAAACCATACATTAATTTAAGAAGCGTACTTTTTCCGCAGCCACTTTCACCAATAATAGCAATATTTTCTCCTTTATTTATAGTAAAAGAAACGTTTTTTATAACAGGGTTTTCGGTATACGAAAAAGAGATATTTTGAATGTCGAGCATGGGTTATATTTGAAAGCACAAATTTACAATGTTTAATTTCTAAAGTCAAAAAAAAGCTGCTTCAATTATGAAACAGCTTTTAAGAAATTTTATTGCATTTGAAACTTATTTTCCAGCTTCAGATTTTGCATCATTTACCATTTTGTCGTTTGCAGTAATAGAAAACTCTACACGACGGTTTTGCGCTTTTCCTTCAGCAGTATCATTTGTTGCAATAGGGTCAGCAATTCCTAAACCTGAAGTTTTGAAACGGCTTGCTTTTAATCCTTTTGCAACTAAGTAAGCTTGCACAGAAGCAGCTCTTTGTCCTGAAAGTGTTAAGTTATATTCTGGTTTTCCTGTATTATCAGTATAACCAAAAATTTGAATATCAGTATCTCCGTACTCATTAAATACAGGAACTAATTTATCTAAATTTGCTTTAGCCTGAGCTGTCAAAGTTGATTTGTTAGTGTCAAAACGAACAGAGTTTTCATTTAAAGTTAAATGGATTCCTTCGCCTACTCTTTCTACAGAAGCACCTGGCAAAGCCTGATCGATTTCACGAGCTTGCTTATCCATTTTGTTTCCAATAAGCGCTCCGGTTCCACCACCTACGGCAGCTCCAATTGCAGCTCCAAGAGCAGCGTTTCCACCACGTCCTAAATTATTTCCTAAAATACCACCAATAAGACCACCGGCAACTACTCCAATTCCTGCACCTTTTTGTGTGTTATTTGCGTTTTTTACTGAATCGCAACTTGTAAAGAAACTTACTAACACAAGTAAACTACTCAAACCTAAAACTGTTATCTTTTTCATATTATATATTTTTAATTTTAATTAGCTCTTTGAAATTGGTAAACAACATCTTTTACTTGTCCTCCAACATTAATATTATCGATTAACTGAAAAGAAGTTTCAGTCACACTTCCAACTTTTAATAAGTAACCATCTCTTACTTTTTTTGCTTTAATTCCAGCATCAAGAATCTTAAGTACAAACATACCTTGATTATTAATACTCCAAACAATTGGTGAACTAAAACCAGTACAGCTTGGCGCAGTTAATGCCATTGTTCCTTTGTTATTATTTGAGATAAAGCTCCATGTACTACCAATAAAGCACTTTGAATCTGCAAGATCAAAAGAATTTACTTTGATGTATTCAGAACCAGGATAAGATACATTGGTTAAAACCCAATTTCCTTTAAGAGCAACTTGAGTAGATTTATCAAGTTTAGTCGATAGCGTAGTAGCTTCAGTTGAAGCTGTAGTCGAAGCTGATTTACACGCGAATAACATCGTGGCGATCATGCAAATGAAAATAATTTTCTTCATTTTGTACATTTATTTAAGTTAATACTTACTTATTTAACAATTATTGTACCACAAAGATACAATTCATAAGAATATCTTGTGTTCCAGAATCTAATTATTTTCTTTCAAAATTAACACTTACGACATTTTGTCACTTAAAATGCAATTGGTATTTTATTTGAAGAAATGAGAATCATCACATTAAACTAAAAAATTAAAAAAATATGACAACAGGTAAAATTAATGTTTCGGTAGAAAACATCTTTCCCTTAATCAAAAAGTTCTTGTATAGCGATCACGAAATCTTTTTACGTGAGTTAATTTCGAACGGAACCGATGCTACTTTAAAATTAAAACATTTAATTAGTATTGGTGAAGCTAAAGTTGAATACGGAAATCCTTTTATCGAAGTAAAAATCGATAAAGAAGGAAAAAAAATTCACATTATCGACCAGGGTCTGGGTATGACAGCTCATGAAGTAGAAAAATACATTAATCAGGTTGCTTTTTCAGGAGCTGAAGAATTCCTTGACAAATACAAAGATTCTGCTAAAGATTCCGGAATTATTGGTCATTTTGGTCTTGGATTCTATTCCGCATTTATGGTTGCTGAAAAAGTAGAAATCATCACTAAATCATACAAAGATGAACCAGCTGCACACTGGACTTGTGACGGAAGCCCTGAATTTACTTTAGAGCCGGCTGACAAAACTTCACGTGGTACAGAAATCATCCTGCATATTGCCGAAGATTCTCTTGAATTTTTAGAAGATTCAAAAATCAGCGGATTATTAAACAAGTATAATAAGTTTATGCCTATTCCGATTAAATTCGGAACAAGAACAGAAACACTTCCAAAACCGGAAGATGCTCCTGAAGATTACGTAAACGAAACTCTTGAAGTAGACAATATCATCAACAACCCTAATCCGGCATGGACTAAACAACCAACCGAATTATCTGATGAAGATTATAAAAACTTCTACAGAGAATTGTATCCAATGCAATTTGAAGATCCTTTGTTTCACATTCATTTAAATGTAGACTATCCATTCAACTTAACCGGAATCTTGTATTTCCCTAAGTTAGGATCTGATATGCAAATTCAGAAAGATAAAATTCAATTGTACCAAAACCAGGTGTACGTTACCGATAACGTAGAAGGAATTGTACCTGAATTTTTGACAATGCTAAAAGGAGTTATCGACTCACCGGATATCCCGTTGAACGTTTCTCGTTCAGGATTACAAGCGGATGGCGCGGTGAAGAAAATCTCTAACTATATTACTCGTAAAGTAGCAGATAAACTAAAAGCTTTATTCAACGAAAACCGTGCTGATTTTGAAGCTAAATGGAACGATATTAAAATCGTTTTAGAGTACGGAATGCTCTCTGAAGATAAATTCTATGAAAAAGCGGGTGCATTTGTTTTATATCCAACCGTTGATGATACTTACTTTACTCTTGAAGAATTAAAAGAGAAATTAAAAGAAAACCAAACGGATAAAGACGGAAAACTGGTAGTTCTTTATGCAGGAAATAAAGAAGCACAACACTCTTATATTGAAACAGCGAAAGAAAAAGGATACGAAGTATTACTTTTAGATTCTCCTATTATCTCGCACTTGATTCAAAAAATTGAAGGAGATAATAAAGATGTAACTTTTGTACGTGTAGATTCTGATCATATTGATAATCTGATCAAAAAAGATGAGAACACGATTTCTAAATTATCTGATGAAGAAAAAGAAACTTTAAAAACTTCATTAGAAGCTTATATCCCTAAAGCGTATAGTGTACAACTAGAAGCTATGGATAGCCAGGCGGCGCCGTTTATCATCACGCAACCTGAATTTATGCGTAGAATGAAAGAAATGAGCCAGTCAGGTGGTGGCGGAATGTTTGGAATGGGTAATATGCCAGAAATGTACAATTTGGTAGTAAATACCAATTCTGATTTGGCAACCAACATCTTGAATACTGAAGATAAAACACATCAGGAACACTTGGTAAAACAAGCTTTGGACTTAGCTAAATTATCGCAAAATCTTTTAAAAGGAGAAGCTTTAACGGCGTTCGTAAAAAGAAGTTTTGAAATGATTAAATAACATTTTTAATCATATAAATATTTAAAAATCCTGTAAGTTCAGCTTACAGGATTTTTTTATGCTTTTATTTTTAAATGACTGAAAATATATTGCAATTTTATTTTTTCGGAAAATTTAAACACTACATCATTACATTCAAACTATTTTCTTTATTTTGCAGCAAAATCTAAAAAACCAATGAAAAAATCAATTATTGCTTTTGTTACACTCGCATTATTAGCATCTTGTAGCAAAAAAGAATCTACCGACAGCTTACACCTTACAGGAAATATAAAAGGATTAAAAAACGGGACTTTATATATTCAAAGAATCGTTGATACCTCTCTTGTAGCTATTGACAGTATCAAAATAGACGGAGACTCTTCTTTTGAAAGTAACATAAAACTGGAATCTCCTGAGGTACTTTATTTGTACCTGGATCGCGGAGTTACAAATTCATTAGACAATAATATTTTGTTTTTTGCAGAACCAGGCAATATCAATATCGATACTAACTTAGACAACTTTATCTTTAATGCAAAAATTACAGGGTCTAAGAATCAAGAACTATATGATGAGTTTAAAAAAATAAACTCTCGTTTTAATGATGAAAATCTTTCTATGGTTGAATCAAGATTTAAGGCCATAAAAAGACAAGATCAAAAAGCAATAGACAGCATCGACACCAAACAAGAATCTAACATCAAAAGAAAATACTTGTACACTACAAACTTCGCTCTAAACAATAAAGATCACGAAATTGCGCCTTATATTGCTTTATCTGAGATTTATGACATCAATGTTAAATTCCTTGATACAATTCAGAAATCAATGACCCCAAAAGTAGCACAATCTCTTTATGGAAAAAAATTAACGAAATATGTTGCTGACATTAAAAAAGAGCAACAAAAATAACAAATAGCTATATAAAACAAAAAAAGTCCTGAGAAATCTCAGGACTTTTTTTGTTTTATAGCAAATTTCAAATTTTAAATTCCAAACTATAACGAAACTAATTTTATAATTGAATTTGGAATTTCAAAAAATTGGAATTTATTTTCAGCTTATCTTCCTAACAAAGCTCCGAACATAGAAAGTATGAATATCAATCCGTACAATACTAAAATAGCAAGCGTAAAAATACCAAGGAATTTGTAATGAGATTTCAAATACCCAAAAGAGCTGGTTAATGCTTCGGTATCATTGTCTCTAAAAGCTTTTTTTGCATTAGATGCAAATCTGAATAAATAATAAACAGGGAAGAAATAAATTGCTCCAATAATAAAATACACTATTCCTATTACTACCCCAAAAGAACCTCCCATTGCGCTGGCTCCAGGAATAACAGATCCCATTGCTGCGAAAAAGGTTCCTGCAAAAACTGCAATTAGCATGATAAGTCCAATACCTACAAATCCTACTATTGATAAAAAGTAAGCCCATTTTGCGGTTTCTTTTAAAAAGTCTTTTGCAGATTGATCGAGTTGCAACTCAAATTTTTCAAAAACTGAATTTTCTTCCATTTGTTAAATATGTTTTGGTTAAGAAACAAACATAAGAAAAATATTGTTACAATTTTTCATCAAAGCAAATTCCGATTTAAATAATAATATTAAATTCTAAATTTCTTAACTCTTGCAATAGACCAAATCATTTCAAAAGCCTTAACTATTAGAAAATAATCAATTTCACCATTCTATCTCAAAGTTGAAACTAAAGGATTTTAATTCGAAATTCTCCATCATCTGGAATTTCGAATTTTCAAATATTGGAATTTCTTTTTTTATTTTTTGAGCAAAAAAAAAACCATCACTAAAAAGTGATGGTTTTACGTTGAGCCGGCGGAGGGACTCGAACCCACGACCTGCTGATTACAAATCAGCTGCTCTAGCCAACTGAGCTACGCTGGCGACTCATTACGTTTACAAATACAAGTGGTTTTTCAATTATCCACAATAATTTGTCTTTTATTTTAATTAAAAACCATCACTAGAAGTGATGGTTTTGTTGAGCCGGCGGAGGGACTCGAACCCACGACCTGCTGATTACAAATCAGCTGCTCTAGCCAACTGAGCTACGCTGGCGACTCATTACGGGTGCAAATATAAAGCGGTTTTTCGTTTTACCAAAATAAATTTGCACTTTTTTTATACTTTTTTTGCTTACAATTCGTTGATTTTAGCAATCAATTGATTAGCAGTTTCTTCCAATTCAACATTGATTTGTTTGAAGTGCGCTTTTTTGTTTTCAACGTTCTTAGCATTCACTTTAGTGATCAAAGTATCAAAAGCTGCGATAGCCTTATCGATCAAAGCATTCGTTTCAGGAGTTGGATTTCCTGTTGTAGACATTTCGAATAAGTAAATTGCCTCAATAATATCTCCTAATACGAAGTTGATGTCTTTCTTTAAATTTTTAACGTTTGCCATTTTTATTTTTATTTTAATTTGCGACTGCAAAAGTACATATAATCTTTCTATTAAGTGCTATGAAATGTAAATTTCTAAAATAGAAGCTTTTCCGTTCAAAATAAATGCATTTATCTCAGCCGGAACCAAAACGGTATCTCCTTTTATATAGGTTTGTTTGAATCCTTCAAATTCAATTTCAAAACTTCCTTCGATACACATATAAACGGTAAAAGTTTCTCCTGGTTTAGCCACTTCAACTTTATTTTCTAACGGAATAAAATTGGTTGTAAAATAAGGACAATCAACCACTACATTTGATTTATTAGTTTTTGTCTCGTATTTCTTCTGCGTTTCTACCTTATTATAGTTGATAGCATCAAGTGCCAAATCTACATGAAGTTCTCTTGTATTTCCCTGAGCATCTTTTCGATCAAAATCATATAAACGATACGTGATATCAGATGTTTGCTGAATTTCGGCTACGACTAATCCTGCACCAATAGCATGAACAGTTCCGGTTTCTAAAAAGAAAACATCACCAGCTTTTGCTTTTACAGTATCTAAAATCGAAACCAGGGTTTTATCCTCTAAATGTTTTAAATATTCCTCTTTGCTTGAATTTTCTTTAAAACCTACAATGATTCTCGCATCAGCATCAGCTTGGGTTACATACCACATTTCGGTTTTACCAAAAGAATTATGACGTTCTTTTGCCAATTTATCATTTGGATGCACTTGTATCGAAAGATCTTCGCGAGCATCCAGATACTTAAAAAGTAACGGAAACTGTTTTCCAAACCGTTCGTAAACTTTTGTTCCCAGAATTTCATTTGGCATTTCATCAATAAGTTCCATCAATGATTTTCCCTTCAATACTCCGTTAGAAACAACACTTACATCGCCTTCTACGGTTGATAACTCCCAACTTTCGCCGGTTATTTTAGAAGTAATGGGCTTATTCAAAATTGTTTTCAACTTTTCTCCTCCCCAGATTCTGTCTTTAAGAATGGGATCAAATTGTAAAGGGTATGATTTTAGGTTCATTTTTTAAGGCTAATATCTTTATTAATTCAATATCGATTTGATATTATTTTTTTCTACAATACTAATTCTTTGACAGTTTCGAGCGCTTTCGGAATATGTTTTCCGGCATTCAAACTATCAAAAATCAAAATAACAACACCGTTTCTGTCAATGACATACGTTACTCTTCCTGGCAAAAGACCAAATAAAGTATCGCGAACCCCAAAAAGGTGTCGCAATTTTTTATCCTGATCAGATAAGAGTATAAAAGGCAACTGATGTTTGTTGGCAAATTTTTGATGTGATTTTACACTATCGCTGCTTATACCAATAACTTCAGCACCAAGATCCTTAAAATCTTCGTATTGATCTCTAAAGCTGCAAGCTTCAGTAGTGCATCCTGGCGTATTATCTTTTGGGTAAAAATAAATCACTAGAGGTTTTCTCCCCAAAACACTTTGGCTTTCAAAAACTTCTCCGTGACTATCTTTTGCAGTAAAATTCGGAACTATATCTCCTATTTTTAGTGACATTTATTATTCTCCTTTATAAGTTACAAAATTACGGTCCGTTTCATTCAGAACGATTTCTAAGTCAAAATCAGGCTGAATTCTTTTTCTAATTTTATTCCATATCACAACCGCAATATTTTCAGCAGTTGGATTCAAATCCTGAAATTCCGGAACATCCAGATTCAGGTTTTTGTGATCAAACGGAATCTCTACTTCTTCGAGTATAATATCCGCCAATACTTTCACATCTAAAACAAAACCAGTTTCCGGGTCAATTTTTCCTGTAACACTTACTGTTAAACCATAATTATGACCATGAAAATTGGGATTATTACATTTTCCAAAAACAGCATTGTTTTTTTCAGATGTCCAATCTTTTCTGTGCAATCGATGTGCAGCATTAAAATGTGCTTTTCTTGATATGGTTACTCTCATTTGGTGGTTGGTTAGTCTGGGTTAAAGCTTATGATCTTCTAAATAATGATCAAATTCATCAAATATTATTTTAAACCAAACGGTATAAATTTCAGGTTGTTTTTCAATATCAGCTTTTACATCCTCAATCTTCATCCATTTCCAGTCTTCTACTTCTTCAGTATTTATGTTTGGGTTATCATTATAATAACCAATCATAACATGATCCAGTTCATGCTCTGTCAAACCATTATCAAAAGGTGCTTTATAAATAAAATGAAAGAGTTCTTTCAACTCGGCTTTAAAACCCATTTCTTCAAACAATCTTCTGCTTCCGGCTTCGACATTCGTTTCTCCCTCACGCTGATGGCTACAACATGTATTGGTCCAGAGTAAAGGCGAGTGATATTTGTGATGAGCACGTTGCTGCAGCATTATTTCATTTTTATCATTTAAAATAAAAACCGAAAAAGCGCGATGCAGGACTGCTTTTTCATGTGCTTCTAATTTTGGCATTAAGCCAATTTGCTCATCGTTTTGGTTTACTAATATTACGTTTTCTTCTATCATAGGGCTTATTGATCAAACAAAAATACGAAAAAAGAAATGGCTTGAAAATCCTAGACGAGATTGTGAAAAGTTTAACGAGCATTGCATTTTACAAAAAACTGATTCACAACAAAATACACATCATTCAATCGCAAAAATCCTTTAAAAATAAGACCCAAAAACTAAAACTAAATGTTTTACGTACATAATAAAAGTTAAAACATACTTAAAAAAATCTCAATTGTACAATACACAGGATTTCAGGGCGAAATCTAGTTGTATCTTTGAAATCACAGAATTAAAGCACTCAAAAACAATGAAAACAAAAACCCAAATCTTCAGCCTTTGCTTTTTAATTCCGCTTTTTATTTTACAGGCATGCGGACAAAGCGCAAAAAAACAAAATACCAAAACAGTAGTCATGGAAAACAAAATCACTAAACCCGGAAATCCTTATTATTCGAACACAGATACCACCAAACTTAATGTCACGGATGCTGAATGGAAAAAGGTATTACCCGAAGACGTTTATGATGTAATGCGAAATGCAGATACCGAAAGACCTTTTACCGGAAAATACTGGAATACAGACGAAAAAGGAACTTATTATTGCGCTTCTTGCGGGAACTTACTTTTTCGTTCCGGAGCCAAATTTGCCAGCAGCTGCGGATGGCCAAGTTTTTTTGAACAAGACAACAAAAAAAGTGTAGTATATAAAAATGATAACTCTCTGGGAATGGAAAGAATCGAAGCGCTTTGCGGGCGTTGCGGCGGACATTTAGGCCATTTATTTGATGACGGACCGGAACCAACCGGAAAGCGTTATTGCATGAATTCGATCGCACTTGACTTTGTTCCTGATTCTAAATAAAACAACGATGAAAAATATATTTCTAATTGCCTTTTTTGCATTATCCCTGAACGGATTTGCACAAAACACCAAAACAAAAAGCGCTTCAAACCTCGAAACTATTACCCTTGGCGGAGGTTGTTATTGGTGCGTTGAAGCTGTTTATGAAAATTTAGACGGAGTCAAATCTGTAGTTTCCGGTTTCTCCGGAGGAAAAGTAGCCAATCCTACTTATGAAGAAGTTTGCACAGGAACCACCGGCCATGCCGAAGTGGTTCAAATAACTTATGACAAAACAAAAACTGATATCAATGAAATTTTTCAGGTTTTCTTTACCGTTCATGATCCAACTACATTAAATCGTCAGGGCGCAGATGTTGGAACTCAATATCGTTCTGTTATTTTTTATAAAAATGAAGAACAGAAAAAAGCAGCCCAAAGTATTATTGCAGAATTAAACAAAGCAAAAGTTTACAACAGTCCAATTGTGACAAAAGTAGAACCTTTTAAAGTTTTCTATAAAGCCGAAGATTATCACCAAAATTACTATGCAAACAACAAGAGTCAACCGTATTGCAAAATGGTAATTCAGCCGAAAATAGAAAAATTTGAAAAAGTATTTAAAGACAAATTAAAAAAGAAATAACAGACTTTTATATTGGTTAATAATAGTTGCCGTTCATGAAAGTGAACGGTTTTTTTTTATTTTTTTGCCACGAATTTCACGAATTATCACGAATTAGAATTAAACATTATAAAGAAAAAAATTAGTGGAGATTAGTGAAATTCGTGGCAAACTTTTTTCTCCAATAGCAATTCATATTTTTTGTAATTTGCAGCCACAAACCAATTAAAAACCACAAAATGAAGCAATTATTTTTCTTGTTTGCCTTATTCTTTACATTTTTTCAAATCCAATCTCAGGAGAATTTACCAACAGATTATCTCTCGAAAGAATTTCATAGAGGACGTCGGGAAGCATTTAGAAATCTAATGCCTGCAAATTCTGTAGCGGTAATTTTTTCTTATCCCGACAGAGTTTTTTCAAAAGACATTAATTATAATTATCATCAAAATCCCGATTTATATTACCTGTCAGGATACAAAGAACCTGATGCTGTTTTATTTATTTTTAAAGAAACTCAGGGACCAGAAAAATACAATGAAATTCTTTTTGTGAGAGAAAGAAATGCATCAAAAGAAACATGGACAGGAAGACGTTTAGGAACCGAAGGCGCAAAATCTAAACTAGGATTCACAACAGTTTATAACGGAAAAGATTTTAAAAATTTTGCAATCGATTTTAAAAAATTCGACAAGATAATTTACGATAAAATCCCAACAGATATTGGCAATGACAAAAGCGGATTTGATCTTTATGGTCTGTTAGAAAGTTTTAAAACCAAAGCCGCGATTATACAACAAAATGGAGCATCAATAGACTTATTTACCCATATCACCAATTCGCTTAGAGAAATAAAAACTCCGGAAGAAATGGAGTTAATGCGTAAAACCGTAAAACTTTCCTGCATTGCGCATAACGAAGTAATGAAAGCCGTTGGTCCAGATATGAGCGAAAACGAAGCTGACGGAATTCACGCTTACATTCACAGACATTACGGTGCCGAAGGCGAAGGTTATCCGCCAATTGTAGGTGCCGGAGCAAACGGATGCATCCTGCATTATGGCGAAAATAACGCCACAAAAATCGACAATCAATTATTATTGATGGATGTGGGTTCTGAATACCACGGTTATTCTGCCGATGTTACCAGAACAATTCCGGCAAACGGAAAATTTACCGAAGAGCAAAAAGCCATTTATCAATTGGTATATGAATCACAGGAAGAGGTTTTTAAAATTTGTAAACCAGGAACTCCAATTCAGGATCTAAATGAAAGATCCAGAGAAGTTATTGCGGCAGGATTAATTAAACTAGGCATTATTAGTGACCCTAAAGATTCCCGAATATATTATCCGCACGGCTGCTCCCATTTTCTGGGCTTAGATGTTCATGACAAAGGAAATTATATGGGCAATCTAAAAGAAAACATGGTGCTCACGGTTGAACCCGGAATCTATATTCCTGCAAACAGCAAATGCGATAAAAAATGGTGGAATATTGGTGTTCGCATCGAAGATGATATCGCAATCACAAAAGATTCATACGAAAATTTATCAGCAGAATCTCCTAGAAAATGGCAGGATGTCGAGAAATTAGCGACTCAAAAAAGTACTTTCAACGAAATGAAATTCCCTAAAATATAATTGTTTTTCTTGCCACAGATTAAAAGATTTTCACAGATTATTTCAGGTTAAATTTAAAAAAAATCATTTAAATAATTTAATCTGTGGGAAAAAATCAAAACCTTGTTTCTCTTGGAACGAGGTTTTTTTATGTCGAATTTTACCGTACTTTGTATTTCTAAAAATGTAAAAAATGAAAGCACTTACCTTCTCCACTTTCGGGAATTCTGATGTTTTAGAATATATAGAAATTCCAAATCCTGAATTAAAAAACGATGAAATTTTAGTCGAGATGAAAGCCATCGGATTAAATTTTGCTGATGTTTACAGACGAAAAGGTAATTATCACCTGAAAGGAAATCCGCCTTTTATTGCCGGTTACGAAGGCGCCGGAATTGTTATCAATACCAACAATCATCCCGAATATAAAATAGGCGATCGTATAGCTTTCGCCGATGTTCCTTTTGCGAATGCAGAATTGGTTGCAGTAAATATCAATCATGTTCTCCCTCTGCCTGAAGCCATTTCTTTTGAAACTGCCGCTTCGATTTTATTACAAGGTTTAACAGCGCATTATTTAGCAACCGACAGTCATAAAACTGCGAAAGGCGAAACTGTTTTAATTCATGCTGTTGCAGGCGGAGTTGGGCAATTTTTAACTCAAATTAGCAAACTTTTAGGCGCGAATGTTATTGGCCTGACCTCATCTGCAGACAAGGCAAAAGTGGCTATCGAACAAGGTGCAGATCATGTTTTTCTATATAATAATGATTGGAAATCGGACATTTTTAAAACAATTGCAAAAGGTGTTGATGTAGTTTACGACAGTATTGGAAATACTTTAAAAGATAGTTTCGAAGTCACCAAAGAATGCGGACAGGTTGTTTTCTTTGGGATGGCCGGTGGAGATCCCGAGCCTGTAGACCCAAGAATGCTAATGGATACTTCAAAGACTTTAACCGGAGGCGATTTATGGAGTTATTTAAATTCTAAAGAAGAAAGAATCAAAAGATCCAGCCAATTATTCAACTGGATCATCGAAGGAAAAATCAAACTTTCAGAACCCACCTCTTTCAAATTATCCGAAGGCAAACTAGCCCACGATTATCTCGAAAGCCGAAAAAGCACCGGAAAAATAATATTGATTCCGTAATTTTTCGCCACGAATTATTTTTCACGCTGATTTATTTATATCTGGATTTAAAATCAATCTGCTGAAATAAATAATAATAATAATAATAATCTGGGCGTGCCACCAATAAAAAAAGGCGCTAACTATTGCAATCGCATAGTCGCCCCTTTTTTTATTGCTGTCGGGCTTTCACTGCTACTGCGGTAGCTTAGCTCTATCCCTCACGCATCATCAGTTTTCAGTGCAATCTTGTCATCCCGAGAAACGAGGGATCTCCGCAAGAAACTCCTCAAGCAAGGTTTTCAATCTTTGTCGAGCTACTAACGGAGATCCCTCGTTTCTCGGGATGACAAACTATACGAAAATATTGTTATGAAAATAATTGGCCTAGCCCCGATAGAAGTGGAAATCCTTTTTCTGGCTTCTTTAGCCAGGAAAAGATTGAAACGAATAGCGGGATTAGCTCCCTAAAAAAAGATTTACTTTTATCATACAAATGACATAAAATGAACATATAAAATCCGTTTTATCCGCGTACTTTCTTTTTCAAGATCCGTTTACGATAAAATTCAATCCAATTCTATAAACTATCCACCTCAATTTTCGTCAATTCAGACAATTGTAAAATTCGGGAAACATCATTTTTATTCGCCACAAAAAACAAATAATTATCTCCATGAGTATCATAACTCATCAATTCAAGACCTCTTTTCTCTAAAGCCGATTGAATGTAAGGAAACAAATCATGGCTATAGGTTTCTTCGGGATAATCGAAATTAAGATCTTCGCCAATCATTTCTGAAATAAAATATTCAGCATCTTCAGGATCAAATTTCCAGTCGCTGTTCCAGGCATCGATACTTTCAAAAAAGTCCCATTGTCCTTTCACGATATCATGATATTCTGTATGTCCTTTTTTAAAATTCTTTAAAAGTTTCTTCGATTGCTTTTGAACCAATTTTTCATCGACATCTCCTCTTGAAACCAATTTTATAAACTCTTCAAAAGTTTCCTGCGTAACTTCAACTTCTTCAGGTAATAAACTTTCTGCTGAAGGAAGCTCAATTTCTTTGGGTAATTCAATTTTTACATATTCGCATATTCCCTGCAAAACCTTCTCAAACTCTTTGAAACCTATTTTCTGAGTATCGTTTTTTGGATCCTTTATATCGATAGATTCCGTATCTAATATTCCTTTGGTGTAATCCAGAAAAAAACTATTATTATAGAGCATTCTAAAATCGTTAGTTTCTAAACTATTCGTACAACAAAAAAAGATAACGAAATTATGCAAAACATGTTTCAGGTACTTTTTAGCTTCCGGGGTTGGCTCTGTATAAAACTGAATATGAATATAATCGTATTCCAATTCCTGAAGCATCTGCTCTTCTGAAACTGGTCCTATATTAATCTTTTTATAGATTTCGTTTAAAACTTCGTAGGCATTTTTATAACCTGCCTTTTTAATTTCATTTTGGGCCTCTTCATAATTAAATGAACCGGGAAATGAATATAAATTCACTAAAACAGTATCATGAATTCCTTTTATCTTAAACTCCAGTTTATTATTCTCATTATACAAATAAGTATAAATAGCATCAACAACATCAAAAGAAACAATCGATTTTGGATCGTTATTTCGACCAAATAAATTAGAAAAGAAGTCTTTCATATTATATATTATTTTAAAGTTTCAGCAATCATCAAAGCGCATTTTTCGCCATCAATAGCTGCCGATATAATTCCGCCAGCATAACCTGCTCCTTCTCCGCAAGGATACAAACCTTTTATTTGTAAATGCTCATAAGTAATTGGATCTCTCGGAATTCGAACAGGTGATGAAGTTCTGCTTTCCGGTGCATGCAAAATAGCTTCATTGGTCAAATAACCACGCATCGATTTTCCGAATTCTTTAAATCCTTCGCGTAAAATCTGAGATAAAAATCCTGGAAATACCTGTCCCATTTCTACCGAAGTTGTTCCTGGTACATAAGATGTTTTCGGAATATCTGCCGAAACTTTATTTTGAGTAAAATCGACCATTCGCTGTGCCGGAACTTTCTGCGTTTCTCCTGCCAAATGCCAAGCTTTTTGCTCGATACTTTTTTGGAATTCCATTCCGGCCAAAGCACCAAATTTTGCAAAAGATTTAAAATCTTCCAATTTCAATTCGATTACAATTCCTGAATTTGCCGTAACCTGATCACGTTTAGATGGTGACCAGCCGTTTGTAACCACTTCGCCCGGACTTGTCGCGCAAGGCGCAATTACACCTCCAGGACACATACAAAAAGAGTACATTCCGCGGCCGTTTACTTGTTTTACAATAGAATACGGTGCGGGAGGCAAATGTTCGCCACGATAATCGCAACTGTATTGAATACTGTCAATTAATTCTTGTGAATGTTCTGCACGAACTCCCAAAGCAAAAGGTTTCGCTTCTATAAAAATTTTCTTTTTATCTAATAATTCAAAGATATCGCGCGCCGAATGTCCTGTTGCAAGGATCAATTTATTAGCCAGAATCTTTTCTCCGTTTTGAGTAACGATTCCTTCGACTTCATTATTTTTTACCAAAATATCGGTTACTCTGGTATCAAACAAAACCTGACCACCAAACTCGATGATTTTATTTCGAATATCTTCAATGATTTTAGGCAATTTATTTGTTCCGATATGCGGATGTGCTTCTACCAGAATATCTTCTGAAGCTCCAAAAGCTACCAAAAGTTCCAGAATTCTCGTAACATCGCCACGTTTTTTAGAACGTGTATATAACTTTCCGTCAGAATAAGTTCCTGCTCCACCTTCACCAAAACAATAATTAGAATCTTCGTTTACCAAATGATCTACGTTGATCGCTTTTAGATCACGTCTACGCCCTCGAACATCTTTTCCGCGTTCGATTACAATTGGCTTTAAGCCTAATTCTATTAATTGCAAAGCCGCAAAAAGCCCGGCTGGACCAGCGCCAACTACAATCACTTCCTGAGCCGAAGAAACGTCCTTATATATAGGTAGCTCTATTTTAGTTTCCTGAAAGGCTTCGCCTTGCAGATAGATAATCACTTTTAGGTTGATTTTTATCGCTTTTTGGCGCGCATCTATAGAGCGTTTTAAAATAGAAACATGTTGAATTTCCTTTGGAGAAACCTTTATTTGTTTAGACAAATAGTCTTTTAGCAACAATTCGTTTGCAGCTATTTCCGGCGTTACCTGAAGTAAAAGTTCTCTTGGCATTTTATTTTATTTATTCAATTAGCTTTTCTATTTATGAAAAGAACATGCAAAAATACTATTTTGAACTGACTTTATATAATTAACCGCGAAGTGCACTAAGTTTTATTTTTTAATCTCGCAAAGTCACGAAGACGCAAAGTTTTTTATTTTCTTTGCGACTCTGCGTCTCTATAGAAAAAAACTCAGTCCCGATAGCTATCGGGATAGTATCTCAGAACCTCAGTACCTTTTTTCAAAATAGACTTTGTACCTTTGCCTCTCTGTCCCGAAGCTTCGGGATTAAACCTAAAAAATAATGTCTAGAAAAATAAAATTGATTTGGGATTTCCGTGGACCTGCTGCTGCAAAAACAGCTGAACATCACGAAATTCACCTAAAAGAATATATCGCTATAGAAAAACTTCCGCTAAACATTACGGGTTTTAAAATTGTAAACGACATGCATGCTACCGCTTTTATGGTGGTAACTGATGAAAATATGATTCCCGTAAGAGATGCTTTGAAACCGCATCGTGGGGAAGTATTTGAAGAGTAATCAGTCGCAGTTTTCTGTCACAGTTTACAGTTCTGACTGAGACTGTAAACTGAGACTGTAAACTTTTTTAGTTCGCTACTTCACTAATAAACTTAATACGCATTAAACGTAATTCATCGATATCATAATCGCCATCGAATTCTTTAAGAGCGTCTTCGATTTTATCTGATTCTGATTCCATGAAATAATCGTGAATTTCTTCTTGCTGATCGTCGTCAAGCATATCATCAACCCAATATTTGATATTCAGTTTTGTACCTGCGTAAACAATCTGTTCCATTTCTTTGATCAAAGCATCCATCGAAAGTCCTTTTGCAGAAGCAATATCATTTAGGGATAATTTTCGATCTATATTCTGAATAATATATAATTTATTGGCTGAATTTACTCCGGTAGATTTTACCACTAAATCGTCTGGACGAATAATATCATTATCTTCTACATAACGATTTATCAGAGTTACGAAGTCGTTACCATATTTCTTGGCTTTTCCTTCTCCAACACCGTGAATGTTATATAACTCGGTTAAAGTAATTGGGTATTTTAAAGCCATATCCTCAAGAGAAGGATCCTGAAAAACCACAAACGGAGGAACTCCCAGTTTTTTCGCTACTTTTTTACGTAGTTCTCGCAACATTCCCATCAAGACTTCATCAGCAGTTCCTGATGATTTTGCTGCGGTAACGATTGCTTCATCTTCAGATTCATTGTATTCATGATCTTCAGACATCATAAATGAAACTGGCTTTTTAATAAAGTTCAAACCTTCTTTAGTGATTTTTACCACTCCGTAGGTTTCAATATCTTTAGATAAATATCCCGCTACAAGAACTTGTCGCAACAATGCCATCCAGTATTTCTCGTCATGGTCTGATCCTGAACCAAAAAAGGATTGCGTATCTGTTTTATGCGCTTTAATTACAGCATTAACTCTACCTATTAAAGTAAAGACAATTTCTTTAGACTTATATATATGTTTGGTATCGCGAACAATTTCAAGCAATTTAACCGCCTGATCTTTTGCTTCAACTTTAGTTTTAGGATTACGAACGTTGTCATCCATATCTGCACCTTCACCGGTTTCGCTGTCAAACTCTTCACCAAAATAGTGCAATAAGAATTTTCTGCGCGACATCGAGGTTTCGGCGTAAGCCACAACTTCCTGCAATAAAGCAAAACCTATTTCTTGTTCGGCAACTGGTTTCCCGGACATAAATTTTTCCAGCTTTTCTACATCTTTATAAGAGTAATAAGCAAGACAATGTCCTTCGCCTCCATCACGGCCGGCACGACCCGTTTCCTGATAGTAACTTTCGAGTGATTTTGGAATATCATGATGAATTACAAAACGAACGTCTGGTTTATCAATTCCCATCCCGAAGGCAATTGTTGCTACAACCACATCTACATCCTCCATCAAAAACATATCCTGATGTTTGGCTCGTGTTTTAGCATCTAAACCTGCGTGATAAGGAACCGCACTGATTCCGTTTACTTGTAAAACTTCGGCAATCGATTCGACTTTTTTACGGCTTAAGCAGTAAATAATTCCGGATTTGCCTTTATGTTGTTTGATAAACCGAATAATATCCGATTCTATATTTTTAGTTTTTGTACGAACTTCGTAATATAAGTTTGGTCTGTTGAATGACGCTTTAAAAGTATTTGCATCAGACATGTCCAGGTTTTTAAGGATATCTTCCTGAACTTTTGGGGTTGCAGTTGCTGTAAGTCCAATAATAGGTACTTGCCCCAATTGCTTGATTATATTTTTCAGATTTCTGTATTCAGGCCTAAAATCATGACCCCATTCTGAAATACAATGCGCCTCATCAATAGCCACAAACGAAATGGGCACACTTTGTAAAAAAGCCACATATTCTTCTTTTGTTAAAGATTCCGGTGCCACATACAAAAGTTTGGTCAAACCAGAAGTAATGTCTTTTTTCACTTGTGCGATTTCTGTTTTGGTAAGAGAGGAATTTAACACATGCGCAATTCCGTTTTCTGAAGAAAGGCTTCGAATCGCATCAACCTGATTTTTCATCAAAGCAATTAAAGGAGAAACAACAATAGCTGTTCCGTCCTGAATTAAAGCGGGTAATTGATAACAAAGAGACTTTCCTCCGCCAGTAGGCATAATTACAAAAGTATTCGTTTTACCTAAAATACTTGTAATGACTTGCTCCTGCAAGCCCTTAAATTGGCTAAAGCCGAAATACTTCTTTAATTCCTTGTGTATTTCAATTTCGTTTGAATTCATTCTTTATATTAATGGTATTTTGTATAAATTTGCAACACATAAAGATACAACTTTCTTTTATACATACAAATTTAAAATATCCTGTTTTGATTACAAAAGAAAATATATTGGCGATTGCCAAGAAAACCATACTCTCTGAAAGTGAAGCAATTACAAAATTAATTGATTTTTTAGACGAAAATTTTTACGAAGCTGTCCAACGTATTTATGAAACCAAAGGTCGTTTGATCGTTACGGGCATCGGAAAAAGCGCCATCATCGCTCAAAAAATGGTAGCCACTTTTAACTCTACCGGAACACCATCTATGTTTTTACATGCCTCTGAAGCCATTCATGGTGATTTAGGGATGATACAAAACGAAGACATCATTATTTGCATCTCAAAAAGCGGAAATAGTCCTGAAATTAAAGTTTTGGTTCCGTTATTAAAACGCTTTGGAAATACTTTGATTGCCATAACAGGAAATGTAACTTCGTTTTTAGCAAAAGGTTCTGACTATGTTTTGAACACAACCGTTGAAATGGAAGCTTGCCCAATAAATTTAGCGCCAACAAACAGTACCACAGCACAACTTGTTATGGGCGATGCTCTTGCAGTTTGTCTGATGGAAATGCGCGATTTTAAACCTGAAGATTTTGCTGTATATCACCCAGGCGGAGCTTTAGGTAAAAAATTATTGCTTCGCGTAAAAGATATGATTGAACATTCGTTAAAACCAATGGTTACGCCGGATACATCAGTTAAAAAAGTTATTTTTGAGATCTCTGAAAAACGATTGGGCGTTACAGCGGTAATCGAAGATGATAAAATAATTGGAATTATTACCGATGGAGACATCCGAAGAATGCTAAATGACGTAGATACTATAGCTGACTTAACTGCAAGAGATATTATGTCAAAAAATCCTAAATCAGTATCTTCAGAAACTATGGCAGTTGATGCTTTAAATATTTTAGAAGATTTTTCGATTACGCAGCTTATTGTTGCAGACAATGGTGAGTACAAAGGAGTATTACATTTACATGACATTTTAAAAGAAGGAATCGTATAATGGCAAAAAAGAACCTTGGCGAGATGTCATTTTTAGACCATCTTGAAGAACTTAGATGGTTATTAGTGAGAAGCACAATTGCAATATGCATTATGGCTTTTTTTACTTATTTTATAAGTGATTATTTATTTGATCAGATTATTTTAGGACCTATCAGGCCTACATTTTTTACATATGTGTGGTTTTGCGATTTATCCCATGCATTGGGTTTCGCCGATAGCATTTGTATTACCGAACTGAATTTCATTATTCAGAATACAGAAATGGAAGGACAAGTAAACATTTTTGTATGGATGTGTCTTTTAGCCGGTTTCATACTTAGTTTTCCTTTTATTTTATGGGAACTTTGGAAATTTATCAGTCCTGCATTATACGAGAAAGAAAGAAAAAATGCCAAAGTATTTATTTTCACTTCTTCATTGCTTTTCTTTTTGGGAGTATTGTTCGGGTATTTTGTTGTAATACCAATGTCTGTGAATTTCGTTGCCACTTTCTCTGTGAGTGATGTTGTAAAAAACCAATTTACATTAGATTCTTATATGGGAATGGTAAAAACAAGTATTCTTGCGAGCGGATTGTTTTTTGAATTGCCTATCATTATATATTTCCTTACTAAATTAGGTTTAGTAACTCCTGATTTCTTAAGAAAATATTGGAAATATGCCGTTGTAATTATTTTAATTGTAGCTGCAATTGTAACCCCTCCAGACGTAGTAAGCCAGACTATTGTAGCAATACCAATGCTGATTATTTACGAAGTGAGTATCCTTATTTCACGGATTGTTTATAAAAATAAATTGAAAGAAAATGTCTGATATCGTACAAGAATTTAACGACTATCGTTCTAAAATGAACGAAAAATTACTCGCTGATAACAACAAAATTGTAAAGCGTATTTTTAACCTTGACACGAATGCATATGCAGCCGGAGCCCTTGATGTAAAAACAAAAGAGCTTTTAGGATTAGTAGCTTCGGCAGTTTTACGTTGTGATGATTGTGTAAAATATCACTTAGAAACAAGCCATAAAGAAGGAGTTACTAAAGAAGAAATGATGGAAGCAATGGGAATCGCAACTCTGGTTGGAGGAACAATTGTAGTACCTCATTTAAGAAGAGCTTACGAATTTTGGGAAGCTTTAGAGGAAGCCGAAACTAAATAATTGTTAATACGTTTATTTGCTGAATCGTTTATTCGTTAATTTGTACCGAATAAACGATTCTAACGTTTAAACGATTAAACTTTAAAAATGAAATTAAGAGCTGATAATTTAATCAAAACCTATAAAGGTCGTAGCGTAGTAAAAGGAATTTCTGTTGAAGTAAACCAAGGAGAAATCGTTGGACTTTTAGGACCAAATGGTGCAGGAAAAACAACTTCTTTCTACATGATTGTAGGATTGGTAAAACCAAATCAGGGTAACATTTACCTCGATGATTTGAATATTACCGATTATCCGATGTACAAACGCGCTCAACAAGGAATTGGCTATTTGGCACAAGAAGCTTCTGTTTTTAGAAAATTAAGTATTGAAGACAATATTTTAAGTGTTTTGCAATTGACGAAACTTTCTAAAGAAGAACAAATTGCAAAAATGGAAAGCTTAATCGAAGAATTTAGCTTGGAACATATTCGTACCAACCGTGGAGATTTACTTTCGGGAGGAGAGCGTCGTCGTACAGAAATTGCACGTGCTCTGGCAACAGACCCAAAATTTATTTTACTCGATGAACCTTTTGCAGGAGTTGACCCCGTTGCGGTTGAGGACATTCAAAGAATTGTTGCCCAGTTAAAAAATAAAAATATCGGAATCTTAATTACGGATCACAACGTTCAGGAAACATTAGCGATTACTGATAAAACCTACTTAATGTTTGAAGGTGGAATTTTGAAAGCCGGCGTTCCGGAAGAACTAGTAGAGGACGAAATGGTTCGTCGTGTTTACTTAGGTCAAAACTTCGAACTTCGTAAAAAGAAACTTGAATTTTAAGAAAGTATACAGTTTACAGTCGCAGTTTTAAGTTTACAGTTATTTACTGAGACTGAAACCGCGACTGAAAACTTATTCGACGGTTATAAACTGCAATTGTTGTAAATCTCCGTTATAAATATTCACATCTACCCGATGTTTGATTCCAGGCAGAGATGCTTTTTCTGTAAATTGCCAAAAAAGCCAATCGTCTTCGATTTTTTCTCTATAGAAATTGTAATTGGCTATCCAAAATAAATATTCTCCGAATTCTTCTTTTAGAAAATCACCATAATAACGTTCGCCGGTATAAATAATTGGGCGTACCTGATAATGCGCTTCTACTTTATTTAACCAACGTTTTAAGCCTTTTTTTAAGCTATCCAAAGGTTGGTTTTTAGGCAATCTTTCGATATCCAAAACTGGTGGCAAATCACCTTTTTGCAATTTTACTGTTTTAATAAAAAGATTTGCCTGCTCGATAGAGTTTTCATTTGGGCGATAATAATGGTAAGCTCCACGTATAATTTTATGCTCTTTTGCTCCTTCCCAATTTTTTTTAAACTGTCTGTCAACTCTGTCATTGCCTGCAGTTGCACGAACAAAAACAAATTGTACAGGATATTTTTCTTCTAAAACTTCAACTTCATCCCATTGTATTTTTCCCTGAAATTCAGATACGTCAATTCCTATTACTTTTCCTTTATGATTTTCGAGTACCTTAATATTTCTAACATCCGAAAGATGTTTGTCAACAGCATCTTCATCTAAAACTTTGTTTGATTTAAAGCCAAGATAATATGCCAGTCCATCACGATAATGATAAACTGCAAAAAAGAAAAGTAATACAAAAAAAGAATAAATAATGAAGCGAATTGCTCTTGCAAAAATCGATTTTTGAGGTTTCGTTTTTCGTGAATAAGAGTTTCGTCTTGTCGTTTTTCTTGCCATTAAAATGAAACTACTTTTTCAAAAACACATTATTAACAACTGATAATAACACATAAAAAATGATAATTAACGGAATTGCCATGTATTGAAGCACTATTACTAAAAGTAAAGAAATCAACAAGAAAACGATTTGAAGCACATTATCCTTTACTGTAAACTTTTTAATTTTTAAAGCAAAAAGAGGGATTTCAGCATTTAAAATATATGCACTACATAGCGATATTAAAAGTAAAACCCAGTGATTGCTCAAAATTTCGAATACTATTAAAGAATCTGAATATTCTAAAACTAAAGGAAGACTTAAAATAAACAGCGCATTTGCAGGTGTTGGCAAACCAATAAAAGAATCTGTCTGACGCGTATCGATATTAAAATTTGCCAAACGATAGCAAGAACCTAACGTTACAATAAATCCTAAGAAAGGAATAAAAACCGACCCAATAACTTCATGAGGATTTGCACTTTTTAAAAACATAGAATACATTACATATCCTGGCACAACTCCACTGGTAACCATATCTGCCAAAGAATCTAATTGCAAACCAAGCGGACTTGAAACTTTAAATAATCTGGCAAAAAAACCATCAAAAAAATCGAAAAAGATTCCTAAACAAACCATATAAAAAGCCATTAAATAATCGTCTTGCGAAACGAAAACAACGGCGATACAACCACAAAATAAATTGATTAATGTGATTAAATTAGGAATGTGCTTTTTGATATTCATGATTTATAATTTTTGATAATTGCAACCACAAATTTCGCATAATAAGTGACAATTTATACTATTAGTATAAAAAATTTATATCAATCTTTTAAAAAAGTAAATGGGAAGTTTAGTTTCTAAAGTTTTTTTTATTTAAAATCCATCTTTTATAATATTTCTCAAAAGGAATAAATTTGCTGAGTAAAATATTATATTTTTGGTAAAAATTAAAACAGACTCCGGTTTGCTAAAATATATCCGTTGAAGAAAATCTTTGTGCTTTTATTATCTTGGAGTTGTACGTTGCAGTATGCGCAAACCGTTCGAAAGTATTCGAATGAATTTATGAATATTGGTGTCGACGCAGCAGCTCTGGGAATGTCAAGCGCAGTAACAGCTTCTACAAATGATGTAAACTCGGTTTATTGGAATCCGGCTGGTTTAACCAATCTTGAAGATCATCAAATTTCATTGATGCACGCCAATTATTTCGCAAATATTGCACAATACGATTATATAGGTTATGCAAGCCCAATTGATGACCGGAGTGCATGGGGAATTTCGATGATTCGTTTTGGTGTCGATGATATTATGGATACCACTCAGTTAATCGACAATCAGGGAAATATTGATTATAACAGAATTCGGTTGTTCTCGACTGCTGATTATGGTTTTACTTTTTCGTATGCCAGAAAATTGCCTGTTGACGGATTTCAATATGGAGTAAATGCAAAAATTATTCGACGAATTATCGGGAAATTTGCGAATTCATGGGGGTTTGGTTTTGATGTTGGACTTCAGTTTGAACGCAATAACTGGAAATTCGGTTTAATGCTTCGCGATATTACA
Organism: Flavobacterium piscisymbiosum; assembly: GCF_020905295.1. Lineage (NCBI taxonomy): Bacteria > Pseudomonadati > Bacteroidota > Flavobacteriia > Flavobacteriales > Flavobacteriaceae > Flavobacterium > Flavobacterium piscisymbiosum. The sequence goes on from NZ_JAJJMM010000001.1 coordinate 346,114, forward strand.
ACAACTTATAATGTCTGGAATATTGATGAAGAAGAATATGCGAAAATTGCCAATGCGATTCCGGGAGAAAATAATGAACTACCTGAAAGTACCGAAATTACTTTGCCAAAAGCACAATTGGGAGTTTCGAAAACGTTCGATTTTCATAATGACTATAGCCTTTTGGTTGCCACTAACCTGAATATGCGTTTTGAACAAACGAATGATATTATTTCATCTAAAATAGTAAGTATTGATCCTGCTCTAGGATTCGAATTTGGATACACCGATCTTGTATTTTTGCGAGCGGGAGCTGGAAATTTTCAGAATGTGACACAATTAGACAATACTGAGAAATTGAACTTTCAACCAAATATTGGTCTGGGTTTTAAATACAAAGGCGTTCAGATTGATTATGCCTTGACAGACTTAGGAAACCAAAGCACTGCTTTGTACTCAAATATTTTTTCTTTAAAAGTAGATTTAGGTATCTTTAGATAAAATTTACTTTTTTATCAAATTCAACATAAAAATCATTTCTTTAACTATCTTTATATTCTTACAAAAAAAACACGATTATAATGATTATAACTATTAAAGACGAAACCTTTGCAGGAAAGGTTTTAAACGAATTAAATTTGAACTTCAAGTCTGAGTCAGCAACTATAAAAGATATTATAGAACAGAGGGTTTCGCAAGAGGTAGAAAACTATAACCAAAAACTGAGCGGTTTTTTTAATGGATTAATCGAACCCAATGACGCCGAAAAAACATTAAACGGCTATAAATTAAAACCTAAAAAAACCATCGACGCCGAAAAGCAGATTTACATTGCACTAGATGCCTTCTTAAAAAACGGTTATTTTATTTTGGTAGATAATCTTCAAGCCGAAAGTTTAGAACAAGAAATTACTCTTACAAAAAACACTACCATTAGTTTTGTAAAATTAACACCTTTAATTGGCGGATAATTATGAGCTTTTTAGATAAAATAAAAAACATAATAAACAAAAAAAGTGAAGTTGATCCTAATGAAGATTTGTTTTGGAAACTAATCACTGATATTGCAAAAAATAATCAAACTTATTATTCTGTAGATTTTAAAAAATTATCTACTTATCAGGAAATTTTAAAATTTAATGATAAGCAAAAAGTAGAAATAATATTATTTTTAATCGAAAAAAAGCATCAACATGAAAAATTTTTAAAAGCAGAACTTCGTTTAACTCATATCATAAACGATATAATTACTTCTTTAGTAAAAGAAAAGATATCTTATGACGAAATGGATATTTATAATATTATAACTGCCTTTATTACCCACAAAAACAAAGATGGAGAATTACCTGCTTTTATTTTTTGGCCAGTAAATCAATTTGTTACTAAAGTAGCTTCGCAATACAAAGGAAAAGAACTGAATTATATTTTAAAAACAGTTCTTGAGGATTTAAAAAACGATTCAAATCTTATTAACGCACAATATTATGATAAAGCGAAATTTAAAATCATTGAAAAAATAGATTCTTTATTATTTGAATCCGAAAATGGATCTGACTCTGTAAAACCAGTTCTTTTTTTTGAAAGTGATGTACTTTCAGATTATGCCAATTTACAAATAGAGAATCTGCCTAAAGAGGAAAAAATCTTATGGTATAAAATATTGACCGAAGCAAGAAAAGCTACAGGAGCCAAACCATCTGATAAATTTCTAAAAGAAACCAAAAACATTCTGGAGCAGCTTAGTATTGAAAAATTCAAACAATTATTAAATGAATGGATGACTGTAACAATACAGTCCAAAGATGAAATTCCAGAACAAGAATATTTTGTAGGTACATTTGCCCTTTCGCTTCAAAATACAGATATGCTAAAAGGCTTAGTCTGGATGTGTTCTCATTTTAATGACAGCCAAACGATTTACAAAATTTCAAAATTAGCTGAACGTTGTTATCAAAAAATACCAAATAAAGGTCCCGCTGCGGCTGGTTTAGGAAACGCGTGTTTATTTACACTTTATAAAACAGAAGGGCTCGAAGGAATAAGTCAGTTATCACGTTTAAAATTAAGAATCAAACAAAATAATACTCAGACTTTAATTGAAAAGTATCTGTACCAAGCAGCAGAAGAACAAGGTATTTCGATTTATGAAATCGAAGATTTAGCTGCCGACGATTTTGATTTATCAGATGGAAAAAGAACCTGGCTATTTGATGACTACAAAGCTGAAATATCTCTTTTGAATATTGGAAAAGTAGAAACAAAATGGATTAAGCCAGATGAAAATCTACAAAAAACTGTTCCAACTTTTGTTAAAGAAAAATTTGGAGCAGAATTTACTGCACTTAAAAATATAGTAAAACAAGTTGAACAAAATAGTTCTTCGCAACGAGACAGAATAGACAGAATGTTTCGATCAGGAAGAAAAATGCCCTGGCAGCATTTTGATACTTACTACTTGTCTCACGGATTAATTTCTTTTATTGCTAAAAAAATAATCTGGATTATTACTGAAAATGACACTTCCGTTTCGGCAATTTGGATCGATAATAGTTGGAGAAATTCTGCAAATGAAGTTCTTAATCCTTCTAAAAACTCTTTTGTTTCTCTATGGCATCCTTCTCTTGAAACAATAAAAGATGTATCAGATTGGAGAAATTTTTTAATCGAAAATAAAATCCAACAACCTATAAAACAAGCATTCCGTGAAGTTTATCTTTTAACGGAAGCCGAAATCAATACCAAAAATTACAGTAACCGAATGGCAGCCCATATATTAAAACAACATCAATTTAATATATTGGCAAAAACAAGAGGTTGGAAATATTCATTGATGGGAAGTTATGATGATGGCAGAGAGAATGAGTCTGCCGAAATCATATTAAAAGAGCATAACTTAAGAGCCGAATTCTGGGTTAGCGAAGTAAATGCTGACAATCAGTTTAACGATGCAGGAATTTGGAATTATGTTGCTACAGATCAGGTTCGGTTTGAAAACTTAGCAAATAATGAACCTGTAGATTTAATAAATGTCCCTGCCCAGGTTTTTTCTGAAATAATGAGAGATGTCGATCTTTTTGTTGGGGTCGCAAGTGTGGGCAATGATCCTACATGGCAAGATACCGGTGGAGTTCCTGCCTACAGAGATTACTGGCAGTCCTACTCTTTTGGAGATCTCTCTGAAGTGGCAAAAATGAGAAAAGACATTTTGACTAATTTAGTTCCTAGATTGAAAATCAATAAAATTGCCGAAGTAAAAGATAAATTTCTGGTTGTACAAGGAAAGCTGCGAACCTATAAAATTCATATTGGCAGTACTAATATTTTGATGGAACCTAATGATCAATATTTATGTATTGTACCTGACAGAAGTGCTAAAAATCATACCGATAATTTGTTTTTACCTTTTGAAGGGGATAGCGGATTGTCTATTATTTTATCAAAAGCATTTTTATTAGCTGATGATGACAAAATAACGGATAGCACTATAACATCTCAAATTAACCAAAAGTAGTGTCTAGATATTTACAACAAATTACTGTTTCTGAAATAGGTAAAAAAGGCCAGAACAAGCTCAAAAACACAAAAGTACTAATAATTGGTGCAGGAGGCTTAGGAACCCCTGTCGCTACACTATTGGGAACTATGGGAGTTGGAGTAATTGGAATTGCAGATGGAGATAGCATTAGCAAAAGTAATCTTCATAGACAATTTTTATATTATGAAACAGAAATAGGACTTTTAAAAACTGATGTTATAATTTCAAAACTAAGCAAACAAAATCCGGAAACAGAATTTGTGAATTTTCCCTACTTTATTACAGAGAAAAACATTCAAAAAACTTTTACTAACTTTGACATTATTTGTGATTGTACAGATAATGGACAAAGTAGAATCCTTATCAATAATTTTTGTCAAGAGAACCATCTACCATTAGTATATGCAGCTGTAAAAGACTGGGAAGGATACGTTTCGATTTTACATCATAAAAACAAAATTAATTTAGAAGATATATTTAGCGAAAAATCACTTCTTGAAAGCAATACTTCCAGTTGCGAAGTAGCTGGGATTATAAATACAACCTGTACTATTGCCGGAAGCATTCAAGCTAATGAAGTTTTAAAAATAATATTAGATTTAGATGAACAACTTGATGGACAAATTATGTGTTTTAATACTTTAAATATGATTTTTAAAAAGTATAATATTTTAGGCTCTAAGACCAATTAAAGAATAAACTCATGAAAAAATCTATATTTCAAAAAACACTTTTTATTTTACTATTATTACTAAGTTTTATTGGGTTTAGTCAAAATTTATCTTTATCGAAAGATGCTAAAATAAGCGTCCTCACTTGCGGATTAGGTAATGAAACCTATTCTTATTTTGGACATACCGCAATACGAGTTGCTGACCCTGGAAATAATATTGATGTTGTGTATAATTACGGTGCCTTTGATTTTAGAACGCCAAACTTTGTTGCGAAATTTGCAAAAGGAGATTTACAATATTTTGTAATTGTACATTCGTTTCCGGAGTTTATTGAAGAATATAATAATGAGAAAAGAAGTGTATTCGAACAAGAACTTCTTATTGCTCAGGACGCAAAACAAAGGCTTTTTGATAATTTAAATACCACATTAGCTTCTGAAGATCGTTTTTACACTTATAAATTTATTGATAAAAACTGTACATCAATGGTAGTGGATATCATCAATAAAAGTTTGAATGGTACTGTTATTACAAAAAAAGGAGATAAAGATATCACTTATAGATCTATTTTATTCCCATACTTCAATGGTCATTTTTATGATCAATTAGGAACAAGTATCATTTTTGGAACAAAAGTAGATCAATTGGGAACTAAAATATTTTTGCCTTTTGAATTGAAAAATAGTTTAGAGAAAACTACTTATCAGAACCAATCATTAGCTGCTAAAAGTAACACTCTACTTAGCTTTGAAAAAGAAACCCCGAGTTCATGGTGGAACAACGTTTATACTTATCTTTTTATACTTGCCTTTATAGTTTTGGCACATAATAAAATAGTGGATAAAATCTATCTTTTAATTTTAACTTTAATAGGAACCTTTTTTGTTTTTATGGGATTTTATTCATTTCACCACGAACTGGCGATGAATTATAATGTGCTTTTATTTAGCCCATTATTATTGATTTTACTTCTTTTTTCAGTTATCAAAAACAAAAGATGGACGTATCGATTTGCAGTTCTGCATCTATTGTTTTTAATCGTTTATGCTATTTTCATGATCAACAAAGCACATTTCCTGATTGTTTTACCAATGATTATTACAAGCGGGTTTGTTTTAGTGAGAATTGCTATTCGAAATAAAAAACGTATTCCGATTATTATCTAAATTATTGTCCGCGATAGAATAAAACTGTTGTGATTGTTTTGAAAGTAATACTTAAATCAAGAAATATACTTCGATGTTTTATGTAGTATAAATCATACTGCAGTTTTACCAAACTTTCTTCGATAGATTCTCCGTAAGAATAGTTTACCTGAGCCCAGCCTGTAAGTCCTGGCTTTATAACATGTCTTGTTTCGTAAAAAGGCATTACACGTGCTATTTCTTCAACAAAAAATGGTCGTTCTGGTCTTGGGCCAATAACAGCCATATCGCCTTTTAAAACATTGAAAAACTGAGGTAATTCGTCTATTCTGGATTTACGCATCATTTTGCCAAATGGAGTTATACGTCTGTCGTTTGAAGTTGCAAAAGCAACTCCATTCGATTCAGAGTTTTCAACCATTGTTCTAAACTTATAAATTTCAAAAACAACACCATTTTTACCAACGCGTTCTTGAGTGTAAAACAATGTTCCTTTGTTTGCAAAAAGGTTTACAATAAAAATTATAGGGATAAAAACAATACAAAGTAACAAACCAATAAAAGAAAACAGAAACTCCATAAAGCGAACCAAAGACAAATAAAGCCTATTTGTGTTACTTCTGCTAAAAGGGAAAAACCTGTAAAAATCCCTTGCTATATAATGTACCGGAATACGCTGTGTTTTACTTTCATAAACCTGAGTGTATTCCCGGATGACATTCCCAGATTCTAGTAAGTGAAGTAATTGCTGGTATAGATCAGCTGTAATTCCGTCTGTTTTTTGAGAAGCAATTACAATTTCGGAAATTTGATTTTTAAATACGAAATCTTCTAAGTCTTTCTTTTTAATTTCTTTTACATAGTGAAAATTTGAATTTTCCTCTGATATAGAATCTGAATTTACAAAGCCAACAATTTTATAGTGAGGGTCGACATTCTCTAATCCTAAAACCAATTCTTCAACCTGATTTTGATCGCATATTAAAACTACACTTTGAGAAAATCGCTGTGATGCCAGGAAATAAACATAAAACAAACGCCATAATAAAAGTGTTCCTATTATAGTAAAATAGAAGATAAATATAATTAAACGCTGCTTTGGCAATTCTGGAGATAATACAGGCGTAAATAAATAAGCCACACTAGAAGCAGTTCCAGTAAATATTACACTCTGAAGAATTTGCAATTGATTACTTGCTACCTGCAAATTATACATTTCGAATATTAATCCGAAAACGTATACATAACTCAGAAGTAAAACAAAGCTTACAAAATTACTTGTATCAAATACAAAGTAATTATAATCAAATATCAGGCTTAATATGTATAATGCCGATAAAATAAAAACAGCATCAAAGAAAAGAAGTAATATTCTTCTTTCCGAAATTTCGAAATGCATTTTAGTAGTAGAGAACATTTATTCAGTTTGTTAGGGGCTTAAACTTGAGGCAAATGTATTATAAAAAAACAGATATTAGTCTACCTAATTCTCTGCTTTTTCAGGAATTTTAACCTGAACCAAAAGAAGCGATAATGCATATACAAAAGCTGGTGCAGCCGTTCGCATTGCAGCATGATTTATTGTTAAAAGCCAAAAAACAAAAAAAGACAAAAAATATAAATGCTGTCTATTATTTATATAAAGAACAAAAGGAGTTATAATAAGTATCAAGAGACCAAAAACACCAAATAAACCATGTTCACTAAGCATGCGAGTAATCTCATTATGTGAAGCTACCTCTTCTCCAAATGCTTCTTTTCTAATTTGTTTTCCCATTCCTGCTCCAACACCCAAAAGAGGATTTTCTAAAAAAAGCGTGACCTCTTCATTCATAATTTGTTCTCTACCTCCTAATTTATCTTTCTTCTCTCTCCCACGAGCATCCTGATTTGCATATCTTTTTTCGATAAGACCTCTAGTTTGAAAAGAAGAATACGTCCATACTCCAACTGCCATTAAACCTGTCAGAATAAAAACCAAAACAAACTTACTTTTCCCTTTTGCATTAGAAAATCTATACAACAAAAACAACAGACAAACAATCATAACGACTGCTGTTATAATTCCTCCTCTTGAAAAAGTAACAATACCTCTGTAAGTTATAAAGAGTAGTAAAAAGCTATTTATAACAATTGTCATTTTTGATTTTGAGAACAGTACTAATTGTGTAAAAAGAACAAACATACCTAAACCTAATGCAGTTGAAACCTGATTAGGTCCAAATCCTCCTGAAGTTTCGAAATTAGATTGTGTTCCTGTCACTACATCTCTGACACTAGGATTGAATAAAAATAAATATACTGTCGTACTCAGTATTGGCAAAGCCATTGCTACCAGTATATTCTGTAACTCCGAAAATAAAATCCTTCTTTTGAACATGTAGATAGAAGATATCGCCAAACAGACAGGTCCTGATAAATTAAAAACTAATGATTTTTTAACATCTATCGAAGGGTTAAAAATTGTAGCTGTAATTAAAATCCCCGGGATTAATAAAATCAGAAAGAACCAATATAGAAATGCATTTGTCGAAAAATTACTATATATCATGCCTAAAAGCATGAAAAAAATAACATTAACTTTTATAAATTCATTATTAAAATTACCTCCTGTCATACGTAAAAAAACCTCCACGCCAACTAAATAAGCGGCGATATAAAGTACTTCGTTATTTGCATTTTTTGTTCTATAAACAATAAAAAAACCAGCAATTGGAATAAAAAGTGCATATAATTTCGACAAAAGAGGTATTGCAAAAACAGCCAAAGCAATTACTGCATGAAGTACAAGCAGAAAGCTATAGGATAATTTTGTATTTTTCATCTTCATCTATTAATTTTTAAGCTGTAAAAGTAATTAAAGATTTCAACCATAAAAGATAATTAGAAACAATAGTCTTAGCACTAAAATCTTTTTGCACTTTATTATATAAATTCAAACCTATTTCATTTCTATATTTTTCTGACTCAATCAATTTTTCAATCGCTGCAACAAGCGCGTTAAGGTTGTTGGATTCTATTATTACCCCTTCTTTTTCAGAACTAATAATCTTTGAAATTTCCCCTACATTTGTGGCAATTACAGGCAGTCTATTCAATCCATATTCTAGAATTGCAAGCGGAAGTCCCTCTGAAACAGAAGGCAAAACACCTATCTGACATTGTAATAATGAAGAACTTATATTATTTGTTGTTCCGTAAAAATATACTGTATTTTGAAGTTGTAGATCGTTAACTTTTTTCTTTAATTGATGAGAATAAGAATCATTAAAGTCTTTTCCGAATAAATGAAAAGTCCAATCCGGGAATTTGTCTTTTAAAACATTAGCAGCATCAATCAATAATATATGATTTTTTTGCAGACGCAGATTTGCTACACAAATAATTCTTTTACTCTCAAATCCATTTAGGCTTAACTTTTCATTTGAAAAAGAAGAATCCAGTATGAAATTCGGTAAATAAATAATATTGGAGCACAATAAATAAAACTTTGCCCAATTTTTCAAATCTGAATTTACTGAAATAATTCCAGTAAAAAAGAGTGAGCTAACTTTTAAACTTATATTTTTCCTAGAAGATAAATCCTGTGAAATTCCGTAATGATCATGCCAAATAATTTTAATTTTTGGTAAAATTATTTTTACCAAAACTGCAATAAAAAATGAAGAACTATGGGCGTGAATTATATCAATATTATTATTTTTTAAATAATTACGTAATCTAAAAACTGCTCCAAAATCTATTTTTTTCTTTTTTTTCAAAAACAGATAAGAAACGTCTTTATCAATCTGATTGAGTAATAATCCTTCTTTACGAGATGTAATTAAACCTGAAAATTCTATTTTTTCAGATAATGCATTAGCATAATTTACTGCCATACGCTCCGCTCCACCTGTTTCTAAAGAATCTATGATTTGTACAATTCTCATTAGATCAATAGTTTTTTGATTTCAGTTTCAAAAAGATCTGTCGTGTAATTTTGCGACCATTGAATGGCTAAACTACTTTTAGTTAAAAATGCTTGTTCGTCACTTATTATTTCCTTTATCATATTTACATCTTTATCTAAATCCATTTCTAACAAAACACCTCTATTACCATAATCTAGCATAGATGGTAAACAAGAAACTTTAGTCGCCACAGGAACGCAACCCCAAAACATTCCTTCGGCAATAGCTTTTGGCCAACCTTCGCTTTTAGAAGGCAAGATCACCAAATGGCTTTTTTGATAGGCTTTTTTTATGATTTCCTTATTCTGATTTCCGTGTAAAACAATAAATTTTTCCAGATTATTTATCTGAATGTAATTTTCTAAATTACCTCTTTCATAACCTTCTCCATATAGATTAAGAACTACATTAAATCCCTTTTCTATCAAATGTTGTATTATTTTTATTGCGTAAAGAGGATTTTTGCCTGAAACCAAACTACCAACAAAAATAAATTCAATCGTGCTATTAAAACATGTTTTTGATATAATTTCTTTTTCTGAATCTGAATAAGTCGCAGTAAAAAAAGGCTTTATATTTTTAGATTGTTTTTCCCAATCTCCATAAACCAAAACGGTCATATTACGAGTCAAAAAAGTATTTCTCAAAATCCATTTTTGCAATTTGTATGTATATGGTTGCTTACTTTGAGGATCCCAATTACCGGCATATTTTGCTGTTTTTATTTTGTTAGGAAATAAAACCTGAACCAAACAACCTATTAACCCCATATTGCCGGGGCAACGTAAATGAATATGATCAGCGCTTTTCATTGCCCAAAATATTCTCCAGAAAATTATTGGTAATTTAAATACTGAACCTAAAATATTTTTAAAATTAGTCAGATTGAAATCAGCAATCGGACGAAAATCAATCTTGTTACGACCATAAGGAATATCAATTTCTGTTGGTTTTGTATTTTTTAATGGAGCAATAATAATTACCTCATCAATATATTTAAACCAAATATTCATTTCACGAATATAAGGTGCATAACCAAAATATTGATTTACATACTGAATATGGTCAACATGTGTAATTATTGCAAATCTCATTATTCAATTTTTGGTTTATTAACGCATAGACTAAAAAAACCAATAGTTCTTCCCAATGTTTCAGTAAAAGCAGCTTTTTTATTTCCTTCTGTCAAAATATTTGCAGACCTTATTAAGGTCAATAAAACTGTAATAAGATTCCATTTAAGCCGATCTTTAAAGACTGGATTCGGATTTTTGACACGCCAAACATACCATCCATTTCGAACTACCATTTTACCATATTTATATTGATTTGGTCTTCCTGAGACTGCATGAAAATGAGATAAATGGGCATTTGTATTTATTACATTTTTACCGAATTTTAGTGCTCTCAAACTAAAGTCTGCATCCTCATACAAACTATATCCTTCAAAAAAACGAGAAAATTTAATCGTGTCTACCACGATTTTTCTAAACGACATAGACATTCCTATCATTAAATCGACTTCATATATTTTTCCTGTCATTGGAAATCCGGAAGTTCGTCCATGTGAGTAATTTGGCATTTTGCCTGAGCCTAAATCAGATGCAAGTCCCAGATAGTTTCTCACTACATTTCGCAATCCTTCTTTATAAAAACATCCTTCAAACAAATAATATTTTTTAGGATTGTAAGAAATATTTGCATCTTGAGGTTTCCAATTGTTTTCATTAATTGCCACTCCTCCTACTCCAATGATGTCTAAATTGTTTTGAAACGTTTTTACAATTTCAAAAAAATAATCGGGTTCTAAAACTGTATCGTCATCTAAAAAACAAACTATTTCGATATTCTCGCTTACTTTCGATATCCCGAAATTTCTTTGTCTTGTCAAACCTCTGTTTTCTTCTGAAGCCAAAAAATATTTTAAATTTTGAAATCGATTTTCCTTTAAAATTATTTTACTTTCATCATTAGTTGATCCGTCGATTATTATAATTTCATCCGGATATAATGTTTGCTTTTGAACCGATTGCAATAAATCCAACAAAGGTTCCGGACGCATATACGTACAAACAATTAGGGAAAAGGGTAAAGGTATATTCATTACATTTTATACTTTTAAAATCAAAAAGATATTCCCTGCTGTTAATTCTTCATCAGAATATTTTTTGTAATCTTCATGCAGTTTAACTTTTTTAAACAAATCATACTTTTTTGTTTCTTGATTTAAACTTTCATAATCCAGATGAATAATTTCGTAATCATATTTTTTAAATATTTCAAGAAACTGGGGTAATCTTAAACGATTATGATAATCATATTTAGTATGGATTTTGTTCCATTCTTCCTTACTATATTTTAAGAAATCCTGAGGCGATAAGCTACTGTCATTATGCTGTCTTAAATCACTTGGCGAAATAAAATGAATAACAAGGGTGTCTTTTTTAAGTTCTCTTTTCATTTTTTGATGTAAAACATCAACGTCATTCTCGTTCATGTGCGAAAGGACATAACGCGAAAACACAACATCAATTTCCGGAAAGTCATTTGTTATAATATTATGATCTGGAAAATATTCGATTCCGTTAGGAAGCCTATATTTACTACTTAAACTGGGTATTACCGAAAATCCATATCGCTTACAAAAAAGATTATTTAATTTTAAAACTGTTTCTTTTTTAAAGTGCTTATTAATATCATAGGTAGATACTTCTTTGGCTTCAAATTTATATTTAAAGAAATAAGGCATGGCAGGAAACCATCCCGAACCAAATTCAAAAATAGTTTTGTCTTTTAAATCAATGTTCAACTTATTTAAGACTTTTGAAAGTCTTAAATAAGTTGATTCGACACTTTTTAAGCGATCTTCCAACGTCATTTTATCAAAAGAACTCTGAATTTTATGATAAAAATAATCATCTACTTTATTTGGCAACAAAGTCAGAGTTTTAAATAATACTGTTTTTAATTTATGGTTCATTTTTATAATTAAATTACTTTTCGCATTTGTAGACCTGAATCACTTTTTTCAAATAAAATTCCTTCGCCATTTATATCAAAAACTATTTTTTCAAAACCTTGCCAATACTCAATAAGCTCTGAAAGTGTTGGATTCCAAATCTCTTTATTTTTGATTTTTTTTGATAAAAACTGAAATCGTTCGGCAACTTTTTCATCTATTTTTGTTGGGGATGAGAACAGCTTTCCACAATGATATTCCATGGGAACTGAAAAATAAGTATGCGCTATAAAAACCCCTTTTTCGTTTATTAATGTCTGTATATTCTTTTCTGACAACGATTTTTTAAAATCTAACATTTCTAATGTTTGAAATATGTAAAATTCTTTATCCGCAATATTGTGTTTAAATAAAATTGGTGAGTATTTTGCCAATTTATAAGGTTTAGACTTATTAGTATTCCAGAATAAGAAAACCGAAAAAATAGAAGCTCCAAGTTTAATGACATCTTTTGTCAATAAAAAAATCGATTTCCATTTTCTTTGAAGAAATACTTTTTTAAAGTTTGTTGCGGTATTTCTATATCTCAAAATAACATCTTCTTCATTATAATAATGGAAAATAGTATTTTTAATAATCAACTGCATTTTTTTAATCAGTTCAAAATCTTTCATACCATTCATAAAGCTTGACAAAGTAAAATGTTGTGTATTAAATTGATTTATGACACCATTTGTTGCGGTTCCGCAATCTATGTAATTCCATAAAACATTGATTTTTTTACTTTCTAAAACTGCACCAAATTCTTTTTCATCGATATTATTTTTTTTAAAGAGTGAGAAATTGTAAGGTTGATATCCATGATCGATCCAGACTTTTAAATTATTTAATGGTGGAACAAATTGCTTAAAGTCGTCAAAACTTTCATTATTTGACTTTATAGATTGTGAAAGTGAATGATAACACAGCTCGTGCCCATTTTGTTTCCATTCTAAAAATTCTTCTTTTTGATTTTGAAAGGATGCGTTATCTTCTCTTTTCGAAAAATGATTTAAGAAAAACCCTTTTGTTATTTTTATCTGATTTTTTTTAAAAAACGCCCTCTGAATTGCCAGATTTTCAGCCGTATCAAAATCACAATGATCGGTAAAACATGCTATTGCAGAAAATGAATATATTGATCTGCTTAATTCTATTGCTTCTTGTTTAGGAAATAAAAGTGCCAGTTCTTCAACAAAACTATTTTTTTGTTTGGCTTGAGACAAAGCTCTCTTATTTCCATTCTCAATGTAATTGGTAATAGGTGATGATGACTCTGGATTAAATCTCCATAACAAAACAGTTGGATTATGATGATCAATTTCCCAAATTCCAGCTGTTATATTTGCCTGAGCAACTTTGTTATCCTGAAATTTAATAATTTTAGGACTAAATTCGTTTGCGATAAAGTTAGTTTTTAGTTTTTGCCACGTATAGTCATGATTACGAAATTGAGTCACTGATTCTGAAAAAACAATTTTTATATCAAATGAATTACAATCTGAAAGATCAACCTGAGATAAATCAATACCTACTCTGTATGATTGCTTATCAAACACAAGCACATGACTTTGCAAAGGTTTTATAATAGTTATAGATTGTATCAAATTTCTTTATTTAGTGATTAATTCATTTGCCCAATACAAACTTTGTTTCCATTGTTTTTGAAAACTTTTATAATATTGCATTGGATTTTTAATCGTCTGAGCTTTATAGAATTTAAAGAATAAGATTGTTTTATATCCATTTATTTGCTCATCTGTTAAGTGTAATTGTTTATAGAGCATTACTGTAGGTGATGGTTTTGGTTGAACAATATCATCTTTCCAAGCTAAAACAGGTTTTGTTCTAAACCCTCCGATTGGAGCACTTAAGTGTAAAATTTCAGGACTAGGAAAATATATAACATCTGCTCCTATATTGCGCAATTGCATCCCAAAATCGCTATCTTCTCCATACCCAAATTCAAATCCCATTCTAAAAGAGACTTTTTTAAGTAGTTTACTAGTCATAAAACTATTTCCTGATCCAAATATTGAGGCTTGATTTACTACATCAAATTCTTTTTTTTCGTTCTTCTTTAAATAACAGTTATTTACAACTGTTACTCCAAATTTTCTACATTTCTTTAAAGTTTCTTTGATTAAATCGGGAGCAAACCTGTTATCATCGTCATTCAAAAAAACCCATTCACTGTCTACTTTTGCTAATGCTAAGTTCCTTGCATTGCAGGCTCCTGCCTGATGTGTAAATGTATGTTTTATTTTAAATGGCCAGCTTTCAGTTTGAAGATAATCAAGTTCTGAAACACTTTCTGTATTTGTATTTTGTTCTACAATTATAACATTTTCTGGCAAATGACTTTGTACCGATAAATCTTTTAAAACATCATATAAATATTGCTTCCGTCCGATTGTTGGAATTATTACATCAATAGTTTCTGTACTACATATATGCTTTGACGAGTAAACTTCAATATGCTCTAACAAATCATCTCCCAATTTTCGTCTTCGATAAATAAGACAATACAGTAATGGAATAATGCTTAGTTTTCTTTTAAAGAGCAACAAGTTAAAAAACAACAAAAATACCCAACGTGTTCTATAATGTTGTTTTACAAATCGAAATAAAGTATATGTGTAGGATTTCTGCTCTTTTATTTCTACTATATTATCAATTAATAATGTTGGTTCTGAATAACAAAAAAGGCCTTTCTCCATTGTTAATTTTGCCAAAGAATGTAGAAAATAATCGAAATTAAAAGTCGTTTTAATTTTTCCGTTCAAGGCTAATAAAACAGAGGCATGAAGCCCCCCTACAAGGCTACTTGTCTGCCAAGTGGGATAACTAACTTTTTTATTGATTTTTATAAATGGTGATTCCTCGACATAACCAATAGAATCTGATAAGAATAATGTTGAAAATGGATTGTAAGAAGCCATTATTTTCGAATGATGAAACACATCCTGAAATTTTGAAATATTTAAATTCGATTTAAAATCAATATGACACCAAACTATTAAACTTTGAGGATGCAAGGCAGCCATTTCAAATACCATTTTTGCAATATTGACTTGCGAAAAATGCACTGTTTTCTTTTCAAACTCTACTTCAACAACTTTATTTTTTTTATGATAAATAATTATCATTGTTGTTTTATATTTTGATTTATTATTCTTTTATAAAATTCAATATTTTCAAGTACAATTTTATCAATATCAAATTTAACTTCCACTCTTTCTCTGGCTTGTTCACCTATTTTTAAACAAAGTGATTCGTCTTTAAGCAAGGTTATTATTCTGTTAGCAAATAACTCATGATCTGCCGGGTGTACTAAATACCCGCTTTCTTCGTTAACTAAAAGTTCTTGTGCCCACCCAATATTACTATTTACAACCGCTTTTTTCATCGCCATAGATTCTATTGTAACCATTCCTAATGTTTCGGCAAAAGTTGGGTATACACAAACATTGGCCCTCTTTATATAATTCTCAACTTCATTGTATGGTATTTTTCCCAAATATTCGACCTTATCCAATTCAACCTTTGTAAATTGATTTTGTACCAATTGCCAGGTAGAGTCTGAATTTGTTTTAATGTCTCTGGAGTCGCCTCCTATTAAAACTAGCTTCGCATCAGGAAAATCTTTGCGTACTTTGCTAAAAATTGCTGGTAATTCTAAAACTCCCTTTTTACGAATTAAAGTTCCCACATACAAAATCAATCCCTTTTCATAAATCGTGGGAGAGTTATTTGTAAATTTTGGCAATTCTAATCCGTAATGAATTGTTTTTATTTCTTTATTTTTTAGTTTGAAAATTTTCCTGGAAAGTTCTCCAGCAAAAGTTGTGGGTGCTATAAAACCTTTTGCCCTTATTAATGCCCTTTTCTCTGACCAGTAATTTTTTAGTTTTTGCTTTCTTTCTTCTAAATGACAAAAATAGGCATCGCTACCATGAAAGCGGATTATCAAGGGCGTTTTAAATTTCATAAAGGCAGTTATCCCTGTCCAATCCGGTGCTTCAATAATATCAATACTTTTTTCGACAATTGTTTCGTTTATAAATCTTTCTATCTTTTTTCTGTTAAAATAAAATCTAAAAAATTTCACTTTACTATCAGTCAGACTATAAATAGTTACATTCTCTTCTTCGAGGGTAAATTCTTTTTTTTGTCCGTAAATAAAAACTGATACTTTAATGCCCAAGACATTCAGTTTCTCTACTAAATTATAAACACTTGTACCTAAACCTCCATCATGACCAAAAGCCTTGTGCGGATAATGTGATACTATATAGGCTACATGCATTTTTACTGCCATATTTATTTACTTAGAAGTAATTTCTTTAATCGTTTTTTCAACAGTACTTTTTTTCTTTTAATATATTTTTTTAAGCTGTAGTTATAGCCGCCAATAGCTAACAACTTTCCTCCTGAGGAACTTATCCAGATTTCATCTTTAATAAAATCACATGATGAATCTTGTTCTAAATCATTACTTTTTTTCAGATAAACATCTGAAGATCTTTTTCGTTGCTTCCTCTCCTTTGTAGAAAAGGAAAAGATAGAAGAAAACAATCCAAAATCTTTTTGAACAAATAATTCTTCATAATTCAAACGTTTAGAGACTTTAAAAATTTGTGTTATATGATTTGTTACCTTTTTTACTTTCCCTTTATTTAGTTCCAGCCAGCTGGAGTAGATTAAAAGCGGTGGCAAAAAGTAATCTTTTTCTAAAACATAGCTATTTTTAGATACATCGTTATTATCAAAAACAACTGCTACATCAAAATAATTTAAAATATAATCTTTAATTATTTCTTTGTTTTTTTTTGTCCTTATGTAAAAAACTAGCTTATCTAACTTAAGTTTATCATTTAAATGATTGTAGGTTATCCATCTTTCAGGATAATAGTCTCTATCATCTAGTTCTAAACTTTTTAATCCATCAAAATTTTTAAAGGGTCTTATGATTTTCGAGTCACATTTTTCACCCAGCCAGGCTGACCACCACGAAAAAGTAGAATTACTAATTATAAAATCATTGCATAATGCTCCTAAACACAATTGCTCAGCTTCATTTAATCCATCTCCAAAAAAAGCATTTTCTAAGAATGAAAAATGAAACTTGCAATATTTAATATCATCACTTAAAACAATCAAATTACGGGACTGCCAATCAGGAAAAAATCGCGCCAAACTATTTAGATAGAACTTTATGGGCAATTGTAGGTAATCTGGATGGTTAACAAAATCTCCTCTTCGAATCGAAATTAAGATTGTAGATTTGGTAAAAGCTTCCTTATATTTTTCCGTTAACCGGTCAATTAAAACTTCTGAAAACTCAAAATAGTGCTTCGTTAATTCTTTATCAAAGTACCTTTCTGTTTGAAGCCAGCCTGAAATGTCATAGTTCACTTTTTTTAATTCTCTTTTATAATAATTGTATTCTTTTTCTTTAACATCTACAAAATTTAACAGATCATTATCCAGTAGAGGTAATTTATTCTTGAAATAGTGTTGATACTTCCAGACTGGGAAAAAAAAATCCTGTTTGCTTTCAACTGCCAATCCAATCGTAGAAGCAATTTGAAAAAGCTGATTACCTAAATTCCCTTTCTTTCCTAACTTACTGTACGTAATCATTTAAAAAATATTTACTACTAAATTATAATCCTATTTATCAAAAAAATCTTTAATTATTCTGGCTGTAAAGATCCTGGCTCCTTCATTTGTCATATGTCCGCAAGATGAAAAATATTTGTTTTCGATTACTACATTTTCATAATTATAAATTTCAGGATACTGCTTTTTTACTTTATCAAAATAATTCATCCCTACAACATTTTCGCACATTGGCGTCATTACCGGAATAAAATTGATTTTGTTTGCCTTGCAGATATTTTTAATTTCTTCGTAGTATTTATTGCGTTTTAGGGGGGGTAAATTAACAATATTATTTCTCATATTACCATTTTTGTGTTTCTCTAACGGATAAAACCCTAAATTATCTAAAGCATTGGTTTTTTCTTTAGATTCAATTTTTACGACTTCTCTAAATCCAATTTTAGAATCGTATTTTATATATCTGTAAAACGGAATATAATATAGTTCATCGAAGTTTTTTTGGTTAGAAAAATGCTCTTTTATAATTTCCGAATTATGAATATAAGGTAGGAACTTTGCAGAAACGCCATCTGATTCCTGATCATTAGAAAGATTCAGATCTGCTTCAAGAATTACATTTTTAATCTCATATTTTCTTTCTATCATTAATTTTAGCACAAGTGAAGCTTCGAACAAATGACCGCCACTTATACCGTAATTAAAAGTTTTTAGTCCTTTATTTTCGAACATTTGTGACACAAAATGATTGTTTGCCCGCGAAGAACCCAAAATGACAACATCGTATTTTTGCGCTTTAGAATTAAAAACCGTTTCTACTTTTCCTCTATTTTCAGACTGCATAAAAATAACTGTGTATAAACCATCAAGCGCAACGGCTATTAAAAGGGTTACAACAATAATTTTGACTGTATAAATTAAAAAATGCTTCATTAAAACTGAAAATATATAAATTCTTTATAATCTGAAAATGTACCAAATGCTATTATCGCAAGTATTGCCAAAGCTATTTTAAGTAGATTTCTTTTCCCGGAAAGTGGTTCAACTTTAGTTCTGTTATTCCACTCTACTAAAACAAATACTCCAATCATAAGCAGTAATTCATAATTGTAACGTTCATTTTCTAAATATTGAAAACCAAAATTTCGATCCGTCACAATTCTTTTTAAATACAAAATAGCATCTGATATGGTTTTTGCCCTAAAAAATACCCACGCGACACAAGTAATTAAAAACGTTGAAAATATGCTTATTATGACTTTCACGGAATCAAAATTAACTTTGAGATGGATCTCGTCTATATTATTACGGTTACTGTTTGACAAAAGTAAAGGCAAAAAGTATAGCGCATTTATAAATCCCCAGGCAATATAAGTCCAATTGGCTCCATGCCAAAATCCGCTCACTACGAAAATGATAAAGGTATTTCTAATTTTCATCCAGATTCCGCCTTTGCTTCCGCCTAACGGAATATACAAATAATCTCTAAACCATGATGAAAGTGAGATGTGCCAACGACGCCAAAACTCGGCTATATCTCTTGAAAAATAGGGGTAATTAAAGTTTCGTAATAAATCTAAACCAAACAGTTTTGAAACTCCTAACGCGATATCTGAATATCCTGAAAAATCTCCATAAATTTGAAATGCAAAATATATTGCTCCCAGAATTAATGAAAATGAATTCATTGCAGTATAATTGTCAAAAATAGCATTTGCGTATGTTGCACAAGTATCAGCTATCACTACTTTTTTTACCAATCCCCAAATAATCTGGCAAATTCCTTCTTTGGCTTTTTCAAAATCAAACTCACGCTTTACTTTTACCTGAGGTAATAAATGAGTAGCTCTTTCTATTGGTCCGGCTACTAAAAGCGGAAAGTAACTTACAAATAAGGAATAATCTATAAAGGTGTATTCGGCTTTTATTCGTTTGTAGTAAATATCTATTACGTATGATAATCCGTGAAAAGTATAAAATGAAATTCCAACCGGCAGAATTACATTCAATAAAATTGGACTTGTCTTTAGTCCTGCAGAATTTAGTAATTCTGCAAACGAAGCAGCAAAAAAATTATAGTATTTAAAAATTCCTAAAAATCCTAAATTGACTAAAATACTAAGCCAAAACCAAAACTTACGGCTCTTTTCAGATTTCCCTTTTTCGATCTGAATTCCTGTATAGTAATCCAGAAAAGTTGAGAAAACTAATAGAAACAGAAATCTCCAATCCCAACAAGAATAGAAGTAATAACTGGCAACAATTAATAAAGCATTCTGAGTGCTTTTGTTTTTGTTAAAAACAAACCAATACAAGAAAAAAACGATTGGTAAAAAAACAGCAAAAGCTATTGAATTAAAAAACATAAAATTTTATTGTTTTAATATAGAATCGATTTTATCCCAAATTTTCTGTGATGCAGCAGTTGGATCAGTACCTGCAACAATCTTATACCATTTTTTACCGTCCGGCACATTGGATAATTTTTTATCCAGAATTTGTTTCACCTGGTTTTCTAAATCTGCTTTATTAGTACAGAATATTACTGCCTCCTGACTCGGCAAACTTCTAAAATGAACATATTTGTAATTTTGGCCTATATCTCTTATGCCTTTTTTTAACTGCGGCTGTTCGTAATTAAAATAAATACAAGGTTTGTCATGTGCTACAAAATCAAATACAGTAGAAGAGCATACGTTTGTTACAAATTCTGAATGTGCACAAACGTTATGCAATAATCCCAAATCTTCTTTTGTTGGTAAAATTTCGTTCCAGTTTTTGCCTGCGGGTTTCCATAAAGGATCAAGAACTTCTATAACATCTTTGTTCGAATTTATCACAGCATCATATCTCGTAGTTGTATCTACGGGACATTTGCGATAAATAATTCCAATATTTTCGCCTTTTACATTTAAGTTTGTAACTGCTTTTGCCAAATCTTCAAGATAATATTGGTCTAGTGGCGAAGTCGTTTCATCATCACCGGAAAAACAGATGTATCTTTTTGAAGTATCTAAATTGTTTTCATTAAAAAAAACTTCTCTGCTTTTTAATAAGGTATCATCATAATGAGGTTCAAACTGAGGTGTACCTGTTACAAAAACCTGAGATTCTTTTACGAAAGGATAATATTTTAAAACTTCATCTTTCATTAAATCGCTCCATACAAAATAATAATCGGCTTCGACTACCTGCATTGCTTTAGGAACATTATCCCATGAATATACAAATGCTACTACAGGAATTTTTAGATCTTTAGCCGCCAATAGTGCACTAATAGACTGTGTAGCCCGTTGAGTAGTACAAAAAACCAAATCGGGTTTATGTTCCTGCAATTGGACTTTGCAATATTTATATTTTATAGTAGAACGTTCGAGAGCATTGATACGTTTTCTAATTCTTATAATTCCTTTTTCTGAAGAATTAAAACCAATTAATAATCGAATATACAATGTCTTTAAAGTATTTTTGAAACCGTTGTAACTAAATGGAAATTTGTAGGTTTCGTAAACTTTATCGCTGAATTTTTTTTGGGAAACATTCAGTTCTATATGTTTTCTTATTCTGGAATAAAGAGATGTTAAAGGATGTGTTTCATGGTTTTCAATTTTAACCTCATCGTATCCTAACTGATCTTTTAAAGAAAAAATAGTATTGTTCCAATAAACAATCTGACATCCTTTATTTTCTCCTATTTCTTTAAAATCTGTAAAAGCAAAATTACGCAGTCCTACACCATCGGGGAAAAAAACAAATACTTTTTTACTCATAACCTAAACACTAAGTGGTATTTATTGAATCAATTTTATAAAATAATTCTAGAAAATTGATTGTTATTTATTACTTCTTTTTACAAAAGGACAAACTGCCATTAATCCTTTTTTTAAAGATTCTATAACATGTTTATCCGGCAAACTTACATTTTTGGCAAATAAATCTTCTAATTCCTGAACTGAAAATTCATATGTTTTTATTGATAGATTATATGACTTTATTTTTACTGACTCAAAGTAATCCTGATATTTAATATCGTCTCCAAAAACTCCATTTGAAAACGGCTGCCAAACTGCCGGAATAGAATAAGCGTGTGCTATAATGACACCATGTAAAGAAGACGAAATTATTTTTTCGCATTCTAAAAATTCTATCGTTTTGGCCTCAATATCATTGGTCATCATATCTATGATTTTGATATTTTTTTGACCTTGATACCAATCTTTAACTAACTTATAATCGTTATAATGAGGAACGATACCGTACAAATATTTCTTATCAACTTCAGGATTAAAATAATCTGGCAAAAGCAAAGCCGGATCACCATATACTTCCGAAACGTTATAACCTAAGTTTAACAAATGCTTTCTAGTTTGAGGTCCGCGAACGGCTAAAAAAATTGCATTTTTTATTTTAGAATCTTTACTAATTATTCCGCTGCCCCAAACGATACATTTGTGATTTACGTTTGTTAAAATGCTTCCGATGGTTACATAAATCGGGAAAAACCAATCAAGAAAAGAAAAATTCTTTGGCCAAGCAAAAATGGCTTGTTTCCCCGAAATTTTTTCAACCAGATATTTCCCTAAGACGTCGCCGTAGTTTTCTTTAGATTTACCCTGAATAATTTTTTCATTCCACCAAAAAACTCTAATTCTTTTCGAAGAAAGCATCCGTTTTAAACTTTTTTATTCTTTAACTTTTCTCTTTGAACTTGCTCAATTGGAAGTATATCAGTCGATTTAAAAGTTAAAGCCTGATAAACAGCCTGTAAATCGCGAGAAAGTTTACGCAAACCCATTGGTTCTAACGAAGCCGCATGATCTGTTCCTTTCCAGGTTCTGTCTATTGTATAATGTCTTTCTATAATATTGGCCCCCAAAGTATAAGCAGCAATATCAACAGCAATTCCTAAATGATGACCAGAAAAACCAATGTGTTTTACCTGATCTACATATTTTTGTTTTAATAAGTTGATGTCCAGCAGGCAAACATCTTCAAATGGTACCGGATATCCTGAGGTACAATTGTACAATACCAGATCTTTATTTCTTCCTTTTTCGGCAAAATAATTCACTAAAATATCTGTTTCATTTTTAGTAGTCATTCCAGTAGAAATATGAATTTCACCAGAATAATTTTCGCACAGCCATCCCAACATATCAAAGTTGTTATTGCATGCTGAAGGAATTTTAATAAACTCCGGATTTAAAGAGGCGATTTCTTTTGCCGATGTCGTATCCCAAACTGATGTAGAATACGTAATACCAATTTCTTCACAATATTCTTTTAGTTCGCGATGCTGATCAACATCAAATTCTAAAAATTCACGGTGCGCACCATAAGTGTCTCCATACGAATTTGATGCATTTGGATGCGGAGTGTGGTATTGTTCTTCTGTAAGAAGTTCTTTGTTGTTACGTTTTTGAAATTTAACAGCATCTGCATTTCCAAAAATTTTAGCAATTTTAATTAATTCCTTTGCTATTGACATTTCGCCTTTATGATTACAACCAATTTCGGCAATCACATAAGGTTTTTTATATTCCTTCATAACGTTTATTGTACCTTATTAAAATTTCACAAGCTTCTCTTATTGCTCCTGATGCAGATGCATGGGTCAAAATATAATCAGCATTTGCTTTTACTGTTAAGGTTGCATTTGCAGGAGCAAAAGACCAGCCCACACTACAAATATTTGCCAGATCATTTACATCATCTCCTACATACGCAACGGCGCCAAAACTACTATTTCTATCTAAAAGAAAATGTGTTAAAAAAGAAAATTTGTCTTTTACCCCCAAAAACGTGTCTTTTATCTGCAATTTTTTCATGCGTTGCGCTACTAAATCAGAATTTTCTGATGTTAAAACAATAACCTGAATCTGGTTTTGTCTAATAATTTCCAATCCCATACCATCGCGCATATCAAATCTTTTTGCCATTTCACCCTCGGCATTATAATAAACGCTTCCATCTGTAAAAACCCCGTCAACATCCAGTATTAAATACTCGATTTTTTGATGGATCTTACCTTTTTTCTGACGTTCTGCTAATAAATTTTCAATAATATTCCAATCTGATGTACTGTCTATTTCAACAAGAGATTCTTCATGCATTTTCACCAAACCAACCGCACCGCTTATTCTGTTTTTTGAATTTAAAAAAGCTTCTTTTGTAGTGGCATAAACCGCGCCATTTTCTATCAGTAAACCATCAAAATCCTGACGTCTTGGTCTTTTAAAAACATCATAATTTTGAGCTGTTCCGTCAGAATTCCAAGTAAAACGATGCGTATTTACAACCGTTAATGCTGAATCCTTTTTGTTTTGCGAAATCTCGTTTAATGCTGCATTAATATCTGCTGCTTTTGTCATTGGCGAAGTTGCTTGCAATAAGCATAAAACATCAAAATCGTAATTTACGACGTCAGCAAATTCCAGCATAACACTTTCTGTAGAAGCGGTGTCTGAAGCATTTTCATCATTGCGCAAAAGTGCTTTTACTTTTGGTGACCAATGATATTCTTTATTTATATAATCGATTATTTCCTGATCATCTGTAAAAATGCAGACTTCATCTAATTCCGAAAAAATTGCTTCTGTCAGAACCCATGAAAAAAGTGGACGGCCTAACATTTTTTTCTTGTTTTTTCCGGGAATTCCTTTAGAATTTTTACGTAATGGAATTATGGCTGTTTTTTTCATATGTTTAGCTATGATTTTGATTCAAATATAATTTTTTAAAAATTTTACAATTTTGTTAGAACTACTATTTTTGATTAAAATTAACCTATGTACAAATAGTACTTATTTTTAAAGCTATCTTAAATCTCATGAGGTTATTTTAGAATAGTTCATGTCGTTTAATTTTAAAAAATATATTTATGATATAAAAATGTACTTTAATTTTTCTACTGTTTTATTTAACATAGCAATCCTTTCTCTTTTTGCAATGTCTTTATCAGAACTTATAGAATTATATATTTCTATGCATTTATTTATTCTTTCAATATATTCTTTTTCTGGCATTTGTTTAATAAAATCAAATAACTCTTTTGGTTCCCTAAAATTCGAATAATCTATAAAACTATTTTTCGGAAAAATTTCATAAACATTACTTCCTTTCCCGTAATATATTGGCAAACAGTAATTTTCAATACTATTCCAAATTTTTTCCGTCATATAATTAAAAGCAATGGTGTTTTCAAAACATAGATTGTATTGATAAGAATCTAATACCGTCTTTTTTCTTAAACTCCAATCGCCTTCTCTTGAATCCTCTTTTGATATACCTTCCGGCCAACCTCTACCATAAACATCTATCAATGAAGATTTACTACCCTCTATAGCGATTTGCGTGCGTAAGGCTATTAAATCTATATTAACTCCGTCTTTCATTAGTTTTGGAGCTTTTGATCCTCCATAATAAGACATTAAACCCACAACTTTTTTATTTTTATTCGATTTTATATCTGAGATTGGCTCTAATCTTTTATCTATCAATTCTACAATAAAAGATAAATTGGAAACAAATACATCACGGGTATAAACATTCATAAAATGAATTTTTACTAATCCAAAATATTTTTTTTTAAGAACTTTAAAAGAGGTATCAAATCTTGGTTCATGGGTCCAAACTAAAAATTTCTTTTTCTGTAAAAATCTCCAAAAATATTTTTTTAAATGTTTATAATTTTGAGATATTATGATATCGGAATCATTAACATCATCTACAAGAATTATATTGTTAGTTAATAGAAAATCTATATCTCCTTGTATGTAGTTATTAAAAGGAGTATAAGAAAATGAGGAAGCTTTAAATATTTTTATCGTTTTCATGAATTTATCCTTTTATAAGATTATAAATCGACTGATTATTCCATTCTTTATAAGCTTCAATTTTATAGTTATAATTGCTGAATACAGTTTCTAATTCTTTCTTTGTTAAATCGCTTAACCAGCCATTTTTATCTCTGGACAATTTAACAATGTCTGAACAGCAATAAGATAATATAATTTGTTCTATATTGTTGTGGCTTAACTGACGAATAATGTTATCAACGTCGTATACATACTCAAGAACACCGCTAAAAACCGCAACGTTGTAAGACTGTAGATTTAAAGAAATTGGTTCGTTGAGATCACAAACTACAGTTTCATCATATCTTTTTACAATATCTGTCGGAGTATATAATTTGAAATCTTTCAATAATGTTTTCATGTGCATTACTCCGGCTCCAAATTCAATAATACTGGAATCTGGTTTGATAAAAGAGGCTAATATTGCTGTTCTTTCGTTCCAATTAGAAAATAATTCATTGTTTTTTGCCCATCTTGCACTATCAGATTCTTTTTTTGATTTTAAAAGATTTGTAGCTTTTTGAATACCTCTTACTCTATTTTGGTCTTTTCTATTTTTAAATTTATTTAATATTTTAAAAAGGATTTTTTTCATTCGGTTAAGATTTTTTTAGGTTAAGATTTTGAGCTTTATCTTTAAAATAGAATTTTCCAAGTAATTATATTCTTTTGTCTGTCAAAGGAATAAAAATAAAGTTGAGCTCTGTAATTAAATACTATTTCTTCTAACAATCTATCATTGACATCATTCATGTTTAGATAGATCATATATTTTTTGCCTAGTATTTTTTTTAAGGTTTGTTTTATTTTATCACCAATAGAAACATCTTTAATTTCAACTGAAATCAGTTTATTGCTACAGTCTTTAAACTGCGCAATAAAAGATTTAATTTGTGCGTCTACAGGTTCAAGTGTCGTACTGAAATCTGGTGAATCATTTAATTTCAAACAATCAGATTCGTTACTAATCTTTCCCCAAGACAAATTTACATTTGCTTTTGTTTTTGCCATCTCTACAGCTAATTGGCTGTAACAATGATTTATTTTTTCTAATGTGGAATGAAAAGGTGCCTTACTTTTATTCGAACGATATTCTTTTGAATGCCATTGATGCAGCAATAAAGTCTTTTTTTCATAAAATTCTACTGCATATCCTGCGTTTTTAAAACGGATATGCACATCAGTATCTTCTGCACCCCAACCGTGATAAAACTCATCATATCCATTAATACTTTTTAATAAGGAAGTTGGATAAAGCGTAATTCCAGTAGCTTCTATTGATGATAAGTGATTGATTTTATAATCAGCAAAAGATTTTTCATTAAGAGATTCTTCTCTGTTTAAAAAACCAACCTTAAAATATATTGCTTTTTGCTCTGACTTTAATTTGTCGAGATAATTAAAAAAATCCTGATGATAAATCATATCAATATCTCCTATTAAGAAATACGGATTTACTGCTTGTTTTAAGGCAATATTTATTGCTCTGGATTTGTTCCAAAGTTGTCCGTGAACTGAACATTTTATAAATTTCACTTTTGGATATTCAATAAGTAGTTTTTCTAAATCTATAACATATTTTTCTTCAGAACCGTAATCTACCAAAATCAATTCGAAATCAGTATTAGATTGTAACATTAAAGAATTCAGGCATTTTTTTATAATGCCAAAATTGCGATTACGATTAATTAAAACTAGTGTTATCATTTATACATTTTTACTTTTAAGACTAATAACAATAATTAAAATTTATGTGGTTTATTGAATAAAAATTTTATTAAATAAAAAAGTTTCAATACCACATAATAAGCATCTATGATGAAATTTTCAAATAATGTGTAAAAAGATTTAAAAAATGAATTAAAAACATTTGAGAAAGTAATATCCTGATGCCAAAGCTGATAGTTTCCAATTACATCATTTTTAAATCTAAAAAAAATCTGTTCTCGGCTTCTTTTAATTTCGTAATGAAAAATAGACGGTACAAATTCGATATCGTATCCTTCCTTCAACACTCTTTTAGTCCACTCCTTATCTTCAAATGTCGCTACATCTTCTCTAAAGGGATGTTTCTGCCAAACACTTTTATTAAAAGCTGATCCCGAAAATATAAGACCTGCTTTATTTGGATCGTCTTGGGCTTCGATTTTATTTAAAAAACCTCTAAAATCGTTAGAACTATGCAAACATCTTAAACCTGCAAGATTTGAATTTTCTTCAAATTTTATCTTTATCAGTTTAAAAAAATCATGGCTAACTGGATATGAGTGCGCGCTAAATATCACAACTATCGGATGATTGGCTGACTTGGCAGCGAGATTTGCACTGCCTCCGTAACTAAAATTGGTAATTGTTATAAATTTAGCACCATATTTTTCGCAGACTTCCTGGCTTTTATCAGTTGATAAATTATCAATTACAATTATTTCATCGATATCACTATTATATCTTTCAGTTAAGTTTTTTAATAAAAACGTAAGTGCTGATTCCTGATTCTTAGTTCTAATTACTACTGATATCATTTTGAAATATTTTTTAAAAATATTTTTTCAAAAATCCTGAAAGGCTTCGTGATTATTTTTGCTATTTTAAATTCCCATGAATTTTTAATTTTAATTTCGGTCGCACGATGTCTTCTTATTAGAAAGAGAAAGTAAAAAATTGTCATATCATAATGTTCAATATAAATTTCTTTATGCTTTTTAAACACGTATTCTATATTGTCTTCTACATGATTTTTTAAAGTATCGATTAACATTGAGTTCTTTGACTTTCTGTAGTAAAATAAAAATTCCTCAACAAATTTATATTTCCATCCTCGTTTTGTGATTGAGATCCAAAATTCCCAATCTTCAAATCCAGATTTCATTTCTTCATCATAACCACCTACTTCTTCCCAACATGTTTTTAGATATAAGCAACTTGAAATCAAAATATTTTCATATATCAAATCTTGATATGTACTTCCTAAAGATTTTTCCTGATAAAAAACATTTTCTTTTTTGTCTCTAAAAAATTCTCTATAACATGAAACAATCGCTAATGAACTATCCTGAATCAGCTCTGGAACGAGTTTGATTAAAAAATTAGAATGTAATAAATCATCTGAATCTAAGGGTAATATTAAAAGTCCCGTACTTATTTTTATACCTGCATTTCTGGCACTAGACAATCCTCCGTTTATTTTCTTTAAATACTTAAAACGGCTATCTTTTTCACACCATTTACCTGCGACTTCTTCTGTATTATCAGGACTGCCATCGTTTACAATAATGCATTCCCAATTATCATAGGTTTGATCTAGTACTGATTGCAATGTTTCTGGTAAAAAATGAGCTTGTTTATAGCAAGGAACAATAATTGAAACAAGTGGGTTTTCTAACATCGTATTATTGACTTAAAATTCTTTTAAATCTATTTCTAAATTTATTCATTGCTATCTTTTTTACTTCAAACAATCTGGTGTTTAAAAAAATCATCATCAGTAGCAGAACTCTTTTTTGATTAATTGTGTAAAGTTTAGAATTAACAGACCAAAAAAAGATTCTGTTGGATACTTTTTTATTTTGACTAAAATAAGGGATAACAAATTCCAGAATTATTTTACAGCTAAATTTTCGTAAATCTGCTGCATAGTTCTTATCCTGAATTAAATTTACATGGATTTGATAGAACACAAGTAATGCATTTAGCATATTACTTACAAACCCTTCATTAAATACTTTATTGTCATCTACTCTGTAATAAGTATCAATTTTGAAATCTCTTACTATCTTTAATTGTTTTGCCTGCGAAAGTAATTTTATATTAAAACTT
Organism: Flavobacterium piscisymbiosum; assembly: GCF_020905295.1. NCBI lineage: Bacteria > Pseudomonadati > Bacteroidota > Flavobacteriia > Flavobacteriales > Flavobacteriaceae > Flavobacterium > Flavobacterium piscisymbiosum. The sequence continues at coordinate 375,692 of NZ_JAJJMM010000001.1, forward strand.
ACGTCCTGAAATCGATTTAAATTTTCATCAAATTTACAATTTTCAAGAGCACTTTTTTTATAAAAACACCCCATAATTGGCCAGGGAATTTCATAGCGCAAAAACATTCTTAAGTAATTCTCACTAGTATTTATCTCTGGATCTTTGTTAATAGAAAAAGTATATTTTTCATTCAAAATAAATAAAGATGTGTCTTTAATTAATAAGTCAGCCGAAGAATCATTTACTACTTTCTCTACACGCTCTTGTAAACAGAACGTTTCACAGATATCATCTGAATCCAAAAACATGATATACTCCCCTTTACTATTTTCTATACCGAAATTTCTGCAGGCATTTGCTCCTTTTAAGCGATTTTCAGGACGACTATAAAATTGAAAACGAATGTCTTTTTCTAAATATTTATTTACAATTTTATCCGTATCATCTGTTGAGCCATCATCTACCATTATACATTCCCAACTTTGATAGGTTTGTGCAGCAATACTATCTAACGTTTCGTTTATAATATGTGCTCGATTATAAGTTGGTATAATTATGGAGACTAGGGAATTAATCATTGCTTAATACTATTTTATCAATTAATTCATCAATAGTATTTAAATGCTTTTGCATAGTATATTCAGATTTCATTCTGTTTTTACCATTTTCGCCTAATTGTATAGCCAATTCCTTGTCTTCTAAAAGGATTAACATTTTTTGGGCCATTTCATCTACATTATGTTCTGAAACTAATAGCCCTGTTTGTCCGTTTAAAATTACATCGGGAATTCCGGCGTGTAAAGTAGCAATAACTGGTAAACCAGCAGCACTAGCTTCTAGTATTGCAACTGGTGTACCCTCCTGATCTCCATTAATAGCAGTTACTGAATGCTGAACAAAAGCAAGTGAGTTTTCTAAATATTCTGTAAATTCTTCTTTTAAAAGTATTCCTGGCAATAAAACATTTTTTTCAATTTTTAAATACTGAACTAAATTTTTACATACTTCATATAAATTACCATTTCCGCCAATAACAAGTTTTGCATCTGGATACTTTTTAAGTACCTGGCTAAAGGCCAAAATAGTATAATAAGGTGCTTTTTTTTCGACAAAACGGCCTAATCCAATAAAAGTAGGTGCTGCAAATTTAGGTTTAATATCCAAAAATGAAGGAGAAGGGGCACATGTATTATAAATTAATTTTTCAGGAGGACAACCCAATAAAATTAAGTTTTCTTTCATAGAAATTGAAACACAAATGACGTAAGTGCTATATTCAAATACATTCTTATAGTTATTACAATTTCTTATAACACTCTCTACAGAAGCATCATACCCATGAAAATGTGTAATTAAAGGGATCGTTAAATATTTACAAACTTCAACAATTCTATAAGCCGTTGTACCATATTGCGCTATAACAACTTGAATCTTGTTCTTCTTTAAAGAATGAATAAATCCAATTTCATTGGCATTAAAACCTGTGAGTTTTAATTGCTGCTTTATTTTATTAATTAAAATATCTTTTTGATTAAATAACTTCCCGAAATTTTCTAAATCCGTTGGTAATTCTCCTCCATAATAATAATAAACTTTTCCTTCAAGCCCTTCTTTTTGAGCCTGAATAAAAGTTTCTGAATAAGTGCTTTTATTTGGTGAGCAAATTGCTATATTTTTTTGTGCCATTTACTATATCTTCATTAAAAAAGTTATGAAAAAACTATTTTTAATGATGCTAAAATAGCTTTTGGATTTAAATTTATACAGGAAAAAAAACCAATAAAATTTAATATAAGAAGTTTTTCGAAGTTTTATTTTATAAAATGCAGAAGAAAAAACAGCACTCATCTTAAAAAACTTAAACCAATTAATGTATAATAAATATTCTCTTTCAACATTTAATATATTATTTTCCTGCAAAAAAGTCCGAACCTGACTTTCTTCCATCAGTCTTTGTTTTTTTCTATCAGAAGTTTTATGATTTCTTGTAACGGTTGTATGATTGCGAAAATAATTTAGAGGCTCTGCCAGATATGTAATCTGAGTTTTTAATGATAACTGAATCCAAAAAAACCAATCTCCACACATTCTCATTTCAAGTAAAGATTCGCAAAACAAAGTTTCATCTACAAATGTTTTTTTAAAAACCACGGCACTTGCATTCGGTATAACATTATAAAAACTCAAATATTTTTTTACAAATAATCTTCCTTTCTTAAAAAAATTAAATTCCCAAATGTTAGGACAAAATTGATCCGTATATCCTGTTCTATTCGATAAAATTAGATCATGTTCATTAATATCAATCGTTTGGCAGTATGCAATTCCAAAATTTCTATCTACAGATAATTGTTGCATATTTTTATCTAAAAAACTTAAATCGCTATAATCATCACTTTCAGCAATCCAGATATATTCTCCTTTTGCCAAATTAATGCCTTTCTTCCACTGTTTAAAAGGACTTCCTGAATTAATATCATTAAAAACACAATGACTAACTTTAGGATTATTGGAATATTGTACAAGAATTTCACGACTACTATCTGTACTGCAATCATCTAATAAAATGACCTCAAAGTTAATATAGGTCTGATTAAGAATACTATCTAAACGTTGTTTTATAAATTTCTCATGATTATAATTGGGAACAATCACAGAAACTAATGGTTTATTGCTTTCCATTTTACAACCTATCAAGTTTACTTTTAAAACAAGTAAAACCAAAAAATGTTTTACAAAACAAATCAATTACAAACTTTTTACTTTTTAGCTTTTTAGAAAAAATTAAATTGGCGTTATTAGACTTAAAAAATGATTTACAAAAATAGTTATGATATAAAATTGAATATTTCTTTACGATGTAATCTTGGTTTAAAAGTGCCATTTCTTTTGTAAAAGATCGTATCATAGAGGTATTAGAAACAAAATATTTAAATGTTACTTTATTTAAATGCTGAAATTGGACATTTATGTTTCCTAAAGCAACCCAAAATTCCCAATCTTCATGACCTTGATAGGGCATATTTTCATCATATCCGTTAACATCTTGCCATATTTTTTTTTTATAAATAGCACAAGCATCAATATAATTATGTACCAATATTTTGTCTAATTGATAATCATCTACTTTCCAAATACCTGTTTTTTGACCAAAATACTCCGCATGACCATAAACAACACCAATCTCTGGGTTATTTCCGAAAGCTTTTATCGCATCTTTAGTAAAATCCTTTTCAATAAGATTATCTGAGTCCAAGGGTAAGATATAAATACCTTTTGCTTTGTTAATTCCAAAATTCCTAGTTTTACCTAGTCCTTCATTTCCTTTAGAAAAATATTTGAATTTACTGTCCTTATTGACCCATTCTAAAGAGATTTTCTCTGTATCATCGGTTGAACCGTCATTAATTATTAGTGCTTCCCAATCTTGAAATTCTTGTTGCATAACCGAATTTAAAGTTGCTCCAAGTGTCGCTTCAGAATTGTAGCAGGGAATAATTATGCTTATTATTGGGTTCATGTATCCTATCCTGTTTTAGAAACTCTTAAATAAATTTTTTATTTATGGCGATTGTTACTTCTCCTGATTCGATTAATAAAAAGTTATTGTTTTTTAAAATCTTATAAATATCTTCTCTGATATTAAATTCATCGTGTATTTCAATAACAATTATTTTGGTCTTTTCGAGAAAAATCAAATTTGCTGATTCTTTAAAAATAAATCGTTCTGCTCCTTCAATATCAATTTTTAATAAAGTAATTTCTTGCAGATTATACTCTTTTATAATTTCATTGATGGTAATTCCTTCAACTTCGCCGTTTTCACTTTGGGTTGTTGCTATTGACCAATCTTTTCCATCTCTAAAATTATTGTCTATATTAAAACTTTCATTTTCTGTAGCAGCAAGAGCATTTTCTAATAACGTCACATTAGCTGCAATGTTTAATGACGAGACATTTTTCTTTAAAATTTCAAAATTAGATTTTGAAGGTTCTATACAGAATATTTTATCAAAGGCTTTTTTTTGAGATAGATATATTGCGGCATATCCAACATTTGCACCCGCGTCAATTAATACACTTTGTTTTGAATCAAACTCTTCATTTATATTTAAAACAGAAGAAACCGTACTATATTCTTCCAGACTAAACATTTGATTAAAAACATAATAATCACTATGGTTTTGATCTCTGCAATATAGTTTTTTACCATTTTGCAATACCAAAGTATAAAGGTTTTCTACTTTTTTGAAATCTATAATATGTTTATTTGTATTAAGATTATTTATAAAAATTTGATAACCAGAAAGCTTTATTGGAAATAAAGCACGGTAAATTTTTCTAAGTCTTTTTAATTTCATTTGGCAAATTATCTATTTATTTTAATAGTTCTTTCTAGCTACAATTACGTAATTAATTGTATTAACGGTATTGTAATCAGCCTTATCTAGAAATTCAAAAAATCTATTAATTAAATTAATCCCTTTAAATCGTTTTATTATTTTAAACAAAAATCTGGTTTTCCTTCCTCTGCCGCTATGATCATTATTAATACTCATCAATAAATATTGTCCTACAACTGACCACATTCCTCCATTTTCTTTCAATTCAATCATTTCAAATCCTGATTTTTTTAAAATCAATTCAAAACCATGTTTTGAAAATCTAAAAAAATCATACGGTTCTTCATGCAATTGCCAGTTAAATGGACCGGATAATATAAAGTGCCCTCCAGGTTTCAATAATCGAAATGCTTCATCAACTAAACCCTGATGATTTCCAACATGTTCAATTGTTTGTGTAGAAATGACAGTGTTAAAAGTATTGGATTCAAGTGGAATATTATCTGCCGGTGCAATAATATCAACTTTATTTAAACTTGACTGAACGATATCACAACCAATATATTTATTAACTAAACAAGAAATTTTTTTTTCATATGGCTTATTTCCACATCCAATGTCCAAACTATCTCCAGAAGCATATTTATCAAACGCATTAAACAAATCGAAATGATATGATTTATAGTGCAAGTAATAGATATCGTTTTTTGCAATTTTTGTAGAACTTAATCTTCTAACATTTTCTTGTATCATACTAATTCCCATTTACCCTTATCAATAAACTGACATACATTTTTTTGCCATCCCCATTCTGGTTCCTTAAAACCAATCATTTCAATTTCAAAAGAGCAACAATCAAATTCTTGAAACTTCTGCTTAGTTTTTGTCTCTGCTAAATGTACTCTAATACTATAATTTCCTTTATATAGAAGAAGTTCGTCATAAGTAAATGAAAAATAATTTTTGCCTTTACTCCTGCATATATTAGTTTCAATATCAAATATATACTCAAAAAGAACGGGAACTTGAAGATTGTTTAAAATCTGAAAAGAAAGTGATAAATTTTCCGCATTTTCATAAGGCATATTCACTTCAAAGTTTACTTTAAAAGGTTTTTTATTTCCTTGCAAAGTACCTCCTTCAGATGTTAAAACCTCAACCTTGGTTACAGTAGGAATATCTGTCACTGGTTGTTGCACAAATACTGCAGTATTATTTTCAAGAGAAGTATATATTGAAATTGCTTTATTAGTTTCTTCAATAGCTAATACTTTTCCATTTGCCAAAACAACAGTTCTTGTTGCCAAAGTACTGATTGCGCTTAAATCATGACTTACAAATAAAACAGTCCTACCGCCTTCACGAGAAATATCCTGCATCTTCCCAATAGCCTTTTTCTGAAATTCGGCATCACCAACAGCTAAAACCTCATCGATAACCAAAATTTCAGGTTCTAAAAAAGCTGCTACAGCAAATGCCAAACGAACCGTCATTCCGGAACTGTATCTTTTTACAGGAGTATCAATATAACGTTCACAACCTGAAAAGTCAATAATTTCGTCAAGCTTTGAGGCTATTTCTTTTTTAGTCATTCCTAGAATTGCTCCGTTCAGGAAAATATTTTCTCGTCCGGTCATTTCACCATTAAAACCCGTTCCTACTTCTAGAAGCGATGCAATACGTCCGCGAGACTTTATACTTCCTGTAGTTGGAGCTGTAACTTTTGAAAGTATTTTTAATAACGTCGATTTTCCTGCTCCATTTTTACCAATGATTCCTAAAACTTCTCCTCGTTCAACCTCAAAATTTATATCTTGCAAAGCCCAAACATAATCTGAATTACCTTTAGTAGAACGATCATTTGTCTCACCTATTTTTAGATACGGGTTTTCTTTTCCTCGAATCTTGTGCCACCAACGATTGATATCATGACTGAGAGTTCCTGTTCCTACTTGCCCTAAACGATATTGTTTAGAGATATTTTCGGCTTTTAATATTATATCTTTTTTCAATTGTAAATCTAAAATGAAGTGAAATATACAGTTATAATGTTCAATTTTAAACAGTATCTATAAAGCTCTTTTCGGTTTTGTTGAAAACTAAAAGTCCGATAAAAAATACTGCGATAGTAACAACAAGAGTATAGGATAATCCCAAAACTGAAATTTCTCCCACATCTAAAAGCATGTAACGAGCTGTTTCTATTATATATGCTAATGGATTATACTCTACTAGCCAACCATAACCTGGTAATTTATCTTTAATTAAACTCATAGGATACATAACTGCAGACAGGTACATTAATAACTGTATTCCAAAACCTATTAAGTGACTAAAATCACGATATTTTGTAACCATTGCCGAAATAAGCATTCCTAATCCTAGTCCTAAAATTCCCATTATAATAATCAAAATTGGAAAAAATAAAATCAGGCCATTTAATCCCAAATTTGCTCCTTGAAAATAATAGAAAATGTAAAATCCGATAAAAATCAAAAATTGAATTCCGAATTTTACTAAATTAGAAATCACAACCGATAGAGGAGTAATAATACGAGGAAAATATACTTTCCCAAATATGGCAGCATTAGCTTTAAACGTATCTGAAGTGCCCGTTAAGCATGCTGTAAAATAATTCCAAACGGTTATTCCGGCCAAATTAAATAAAAATGGAGGAACAGTACCTGTATCAATACCAGCGACGTTATTGAATATTATAGTAAATGTTACGGAAGTAAATAAAGGCTGAATTAAGTACCAAAGTGGTCCAAGAACCGTTTGCTTATAAACGGTAATAACATCACGTTTTACAAAAAGCAATAGCAAATCTCTATATTGCCAAACTTCTTTCAGGTTTAGGGAGAAGAATTTATTTTTAGGTGTTATTTCAAACAACCAATCATTTGGGGTATTGTTGTCGTTCATTTTTATTTTAAACTAATTAATCGAAATAGTTCTTAAAAAGCAAGATTTATTTAATTAACAAGATTTTTATTCGCTTATAAAATTATTATAAAAGCAAAAAGGCGTTTTATAAAAAAACACCTTTTTAATATCATTTGAATCCAAAATTCAACTTATCATAAGAAACTACTTATCTAAAACTTCAAAAGCAGAATTCATACTTTTAAATTCAGGAACAATTTTTTTCATTTTAGTTACAATATCATCATTATCATAAAAATCTGCAATGCCTATAAGCTCGTCGATTTCAATGTGTAAATTTTCATACTCGTCTTGTATTTCCTGAGCAATCATGATTTTATTATGATATGTTGGTAAAGTCTTAGAAGTATCATTTAATAATTCTTCATACAATTTTTCGCCAGGCCTTAAACCAACAATTTTAATCTTAATCTCTTTATCCGGAATAAATCCTGCCAGCTTAATCATTTTTTTAGCAAGATCGATTATTTTCACGGGTTTACCCATATCAAAAATATAAATCTCACCTCCGTTACCCATAGCACCGGCTTCTAATACCAATTGGCATGCCTCGGGAATCGTCATAAAATAACGAATAATATCCTGATGCGTAATGGTAACTGGACCTCCCTCAGCAATTTGTTTTGTAAACAAAGGTACAACAGATCCGTTTGAGCCTAAAACATTTCCAAAACGAGTTGTAATAAACTTCGTTGCTCCATCAATATTTTCTCTTTGATTTTTCAAAAATAAAGATTGAACATATTTCTCTGCTATTCGTTTACTGGCTCCCATAACATTACTAGGATTTACTGCTTTATCAGTAGATACCATAACAAACTTCTTCACACGATATTTACAAGATAAATCGGCCAGATTCTTAGTTCCTTTAATATTCGTCTGAATAGCTTGGGATGGGTTTTCCTCCATCAAAGGAACATGTTTGTAAGCTGCCGCATGAAAAACAACATGTGGACTATAATTTTTGAAAACTTTTTCTAAAGCTTTTTTACTTCTAACGTCTGCAATTACTGCTACAATTTTGGCCTGCGATCCTAAAGCAAGAGTTTCTAAACATAAATTATGAAGCGGTGTTTCAGCGTGATCTAAAATAATAACCACCTTAGGATTAAATCCTAAAACCTGCCTTACTATTTCACTTCCAATTGATCCGGCAGCACCGCTAATAAGAATTGTTTTATCCTTTAATTGTTTTGAAATTGATTTACTATCCAAAACTATAGGTTTTCTTTCGAGTAAATCTTCAATCTGAATGTTTTTTACTTTTTGGGAAATTTCTTTTTGATTTTCCCAATCTGAAATCAATGGTACAGTATATACTCTATAATTGAATTCTAAGCATTGATCTACAATAATCAATTGTTCTTCTTTTGATAAACTTTTATCCGCTATAATAACACCTTCTGCAGCTACAGAACGCATTAAAGCTGGTAATTTTTTTCTTAAAATCAGAATTGGTAAATCTAACATTCGTTTAGATGCATTCTGATTGTTTTTATCTACAAAACCAACAATTTTAAATCTTGAAGGTGTTTCAAATTTTAAGGCATTTGCTACCGAAATAGCATTAGCATCAGTTCCATAAATTACCGTTCTAATCAATTTAGAATTGGTTTTTTCAGAAAAATACAATTCGAAAGTTTGTTTTACAACAACACGGTATAGAAATAAACCACAAAATGATAAAACCAAATTTATGAAAAGTGCTGTATTTAAAAAAGCTTTATGTCCGGTATACAATTCAAAAACTAAATTGAAAAATAAAAAGAAAACCAAAACTGACATTTGAGAAAATAGCAGTTTGATAGCATCTATATAAGATGAGTGTCTGATAATCCCAGAATACGTTCTAAACAGCCAAAAGAAAAATACATTGATAACAATTAAACTCGAGACAAAATAAAACTGATGTGAGGTAATAATATAGCCCAATGCCGTCCCTTCAAACAACATATAAGTAAATGTGAATGAAAAAATCAACACCATTACATCTATAGCAATAATGATCCATCTAGGCAAATAGCTAAGATTATTAATACTGCTTCTTAGATTTCTTGGTGAGAGAAAATTATGCAATAAAGAGGCTATTTTGGTTTGTTTGTCTGTATCCAATTGGGTATAGTTTAATTTTGTAAACTTTGTCTGTCTTACAAAAATACAAATTAAAGGTTTTAAAAAATTATTTCTTAATGCAAATTAGATTTTAACACCTTTTTTCTTTTGTTTTAAAAATTCTATCAAATAAGATCCGTATCCGGATTTAACTAAAGGTAAAGCTAATTCTTCGAGCTGAGCATCATTTATAAATCCTTGTCTCCAGGCAACTTCTTCAATACAGCCAACTTTTAATCCTTGTCTTTCTTCAAGAACCTGAACAAATTGTCCCGCTTGCATTAAACTATTAAATGTTCCGGTATCCAACCAGGCTGTTCCTCTGCTTAAAATACCTACTTTTAAAGCTTCTCTTTCTAAATAAACCTTATTAACATCTGTAATTTCATATTCGCCACGAGCACTTGGCCTTATATTTTTGGCAATCTCTACAACCGAGTTATCGTAGAAATATAATCCCGGAACTGCAAAATTAGATTTTGGTTCTTCAGGTTTTTCTTCTATAGAAATAGCTTTAAAATTTTCATCAAACTCAACTACTCCGTATCTTTCCGGATCTGAAACATGATAAGCAAAAACGACACCTCCATTTGGTTTTGTATTTGATTTTAAAAGTTCCTGCATATTAGATCCAAAAAAGATATTATCTCCCAATATCAAAGCTACATCATCCTTACCAATAAATTCTTCTCCAATTACAAAAGCCTGAGCCAAACCGTTAGGAATTGTCTGTTCTGCATAACTAAATTTACAACCTAAACTAGAGCCATCTCCTAACAGTTTTTTGAAATTTGGTAAATCATGTCGAGTAGAAATAATCAGAATTTCACTGATCCCTGACATCATTAAAGTAGACAACGGATAATAAATCATTGGTTTATCATATACTGGCATCATTTGTTTGCTCATCGCAAGTGTCAATGGATGTAAACGTGTACCAGAACCTCCGGCTAAAATAATTCCTTTCATAAAATTTTATTTTAGACTTTAGATTTTAGATTTCTTAATACTGAAATGCTGCAATCACATCTTAAAATCATCTTTACTTATTTTATATAAACATTTTTTTCAAACTTTCTTTATAATTTGGAATATCCAGATTATAAATAGTTTTAATTTTTTTCTTATCTAATAATGAAAATTCAGGGCGTTTTGCAGGAGTTGGATAGGATGCCGATGATATCCCGCCAACATTACAACTGTATCCTCCAAATTCCTTTATGCTCAACGCAAATTCATACCAACTTATTTCACCCTCATTAGAATAATTGTAAATCCCAGGAATCCATTCCGGAAATTCGAAAATATCAATCATGGCCTGAGCCAAATCAGCTGCATACGTTGGAGACCCTATTTGATCGTTTACCACGTTAACAGCCTCTCTTTCCTGCATTAATCGTTGCATCGTTTTTACAAAATTATTTCCAAATTTACTATAGACCCACGAAGTTCTTATAATAATTGAATTTGGATTTTCTTTCAAACAAGCAATTTCCCCGGCTCTTTTACTAGCTCCATAAACATTGATAGGATTAGTTTTCTCATCTTCATTTAAGGCAATTGAAGAAGTCCCATTAAAAACATAATCTGTAGAAATATGGATTAGTTTCGCATTATTCTCTTGAGTATATTTTGCAATTAATTCTACCGCTCTATGATTTATGGTAAAAGCCAGTTCTTTTTCAGTTTCAGCCTTATCAACTGCTGTATAGCCACCACAATTAAAAATTACATCAGGTTGAATTTGATTTAGTTGAATTTCAAGAAGTTCTAAATCGTCTAAAGTGATTTGAGTTCTATCAGCAAAGATCCATTCATATTGAGAATAATTTGCAGATAAAATAGCTAATTCAGAACCTAATTGTCCATTTGCCCCGGTTACAAGAATCTTCTTCATTAAAATAAACTATTACAATTTTCAATAAAAGGAAGTATTTGATCTTTTTCAGAAACAATAGCTTCCTCTAAATTCATTCCCCAATCAATATTCAAAGAAGGATCGTCAAATTTAATTCCGCCTTCAGAAGCTTTATTATAAAACTGATCACATTTATACATTACAGATGCTGTTTCGCTAATAACTGAAAAACCATGAGCGAATCCCTGAGGAACCAATAATTGCTTTTTATTTTCAGCTGATAATAGAACACTAAATGCTTTTCCGTAGGTAGGCGAATCTTTTCTTAAATCAACAGCGACATCGATAATTTCTCCTTCTAAAACACGAACTAATTTTATTTGTGCAAATGGTGGATTTTGGTAATGCAAACCTCTTAAAGTTCCTTTTTTAGAAAAAGATTGATTGTCCTGAACAAAATCAATAGTAATACCTAAATCTTCAAATTTAGTTTTACTATAAGATTCAAAAAAATAACCTCTTTCATCTCCAAAAACAGTTGGTTCTACAACTACTAAATCTTTTATAAACGTCTCTTCAATTTTCATATTAAAATCAATTTTCATTTATTTTTTAAAGAAGTTAACTATAACTTGTCTAATTCTCTTTTTATCTTCTATTGACAAATTTGATCCCGAAGGTAAACATAGTCCTTTTTCAAATAAATTTTCGGCAATTTTATTACCGTAATAGGGGTGTTTTTCGAAAATTGGCTGTAAATGCATCGGTTTCCAAAGTGGGCGACTTTCTATATTTGCATTTTCAAGTGCAAGTCTCAAACTTTCTTTATTTCTATTTTTATAAGGTTCAACCAGAATAGTACTTAACCAATAGTTTGAAAAATAATTTTCATCAATACTCTCAAAAACATCCACTCCTTCAATATTCCTAAATATCTCCTTATAAAAACTATTTATCTTTCTTCTGGAATCTACATTTTTATCTAAAATTTTTATCTGCCCCAATCCAACTCCTGCACAAATATTACTCATTCGGTAATTATAGCCTATTTGGCTATGCTGGTAGTGTACCGCTTCGTCTTTAGATTGTGTTGCATAAAAAATGGCTCTATTTTTTAATTCTTTTGAATTAATAATTAATGCCCCCCCACTTGAGGTGGTAATTATTTTATTTCCATTGAATGAAAATATTCCAAAATCTCCAAAGCTCCCGCATTTTTTTCCTTTATAAGAACTTCCTAAAGCTTCGGCACTATCTTCGATAACCTGAATAAAGTACTTATCGGCAATAGCATGAATTTCATCCACTTTATAAGGATTTCCGTAAAGATGCACTGCTATAATCGCTTTGGGCTTTTTTCCTTTTTTAATTCTATCTTTAATTGCGATTTCTAACTGCTCAGGACAAATATTCCAAGTGCCCAATTCGCTATCTACAAAAATTGGGATGGCGCCCTGATACAGAATTGGATTGGCCGAAGCTGAAAAAGTCATACTTTGACAAATAATCTCATCTCCTTCCTTCACTCCTAACAAAACCAATGCTAAATGAATAGCTGATGTACCTGAATTGAGTGCTGATACAAATGACTTCTCATCTAGATAATTTTCTAAAACACTTTCAAATTCATCAACATTTGGACCTCCGGAAGTGATCCAATTTGTTTGTAAAGCTTTTTGAATATACTCTTGTTCAAAACCGCTTTGTTCAGATAAGGATAAATAAATTCGTTTATTATCCATTAATTTTCCAATAATCTGAAGGATACCGAACATCATCATCTCCAACATTTACAAGGGGTAACGTTGAAAAAGAAATTAGTTTTGAATCTTTTTCTAAAGATTCTATAGCATTCGCATAACCCGCAGGAATATGCACTATCTTATTATCATCAGCAGAAACAAAAATAGTTTCTACTGTTAATTCTTTCGAAGGATTTTCCCAGTTTTCAATTTTTATAAAATGAATATTGAAAGAACCGGTTAAACAATAAAAGTTTTTGGTGTCTAATTTATGTCCTTGCCAGGCACGAATAGGATTTTCTTCAGAATTACTAATGATGTAGAATCTCTCGATATCCGTGAACTTAAAATCATTAACATACGAAATAGTTCCGCGATGATCGGAGAAATTACCTCCCTGAATTATTTTTGGAATCATGCCTTTAATTTTAAATCGCTTTTATTTAACAAATAAAACTTAATGGTATATAATAAAAGTAATGGTGATATCACAATTACAAATAGTATTATATCATTAATCTTTTGATATAAAAAGATCACTAAAGCTGAAACTGCACTTTGAGCGATTGCGTAATATAAAGACACCAAACGGTGTTGTATTTTATATTCATTACTTAAAACCTGATACAAATGAAGACGATGCGCTTCAAAAATATTTTGTTTTAAGTACAATCGATGGATAATGGTACAAATGGCATCAACACCATAAATCGCTAAGAACAAAAGCCATACAAGAGAATTGGTTACTAATATCAATTTCAAAATCAAGTAAATGACCCAAAAAGCAATAGCGATACTGCCAATATCCCCGGCAAAACATTTTGCCTTTTTTCTATAGTTAAAAAACAAGAAAACTAAACTGGCAATCATGGCATACTTTATAAAAACAGCATCAAAAAAAAATTGAATATTTTTGTTAACGTACAATAATGCTCCCATAACAACCAAAGTATACAATCCTGTAATACCATTAATCCCATCCATAAAGTTATAAGCATTTATCAATCCTATTGCCAGGATATATGCAATAGCAACTCCATAAAAAGGCATCAGGGTAAATACTCCTAAATCATAAAAAATCAAGGTAATCGCTAAAAAATGAATTGATATTCTAACTTTGTTAGACAAACTCCTAATATCATCCCAAAAACTCACTAAACTTACCAAGGTAATCCCGGTAAAGAAAAAATAATTCGTCTGAATATTTTGCAAAAAATAAATTAGAGCAACAAACCAAAAAATGATTCCGCCGCCTCTTAAGGTAATTTCTGTATGTGAACTTCTTAAATTGGGTTTGTCAATAATATTATAACGATCAGCCACTTTAAAATAAAGTAACATCAAAATCATTAAAATTATTCCTAGTATTGTGTATTGCATTATTTATGAGGTTACTCCCAATTAGTATCTTTTATTTCGTTGTAAACTTTCTGAACACCTTCTTCCAAGCTAGTTTTAGCCTTCCAACCGAAACTGCTTAGCTTAGAGACGTCCATTAATTTACGTGGAGTACCATCTGGTTTGGTTGTATCCGTTAGAATTTCACCTTCGAAACCAACGACTTTTTTAACTAAAATTGCCAGATCTAAAATTGAAATATCTTCACCAACTCCAATATTAACTAATCCAGATTCATTATAATTTTCCATTAAAAATACACACGCTTCAGCAAGATCATCAGCATATAAAAATTCTCTTTTAGGGCTCCCAGTTCCCCATATAGTAACTGAGATATCATTATTACGCTTAGCTGTAATAAATTTCCTAAGCATAGCAGGCAATACATGTGAGTTTTTTAAATCATAATTATCATTTGGTCCATACAAATTAGTAGGCATAACCGAAATAAAATTGCACCCAAACTGATCTCTATAGGCATCGCACATTTTAATACCTGCAATTTTTGCAATTGCATACGGTTCGTTTGTAGGTTCAAGTTCTCCTGTAAGCATATATTCTTCTTTTAACGGCTGGGGAGCCATCTTAGGATAAATGCAGGAAGATCCTAAAAACATTAATTTTTTTACATTATTTACATAAGCCTGATGAATAACATTGTTCTGTATCATCAAATTTTCATAAATAAAATCGCCTCTATAAGTATTATTTGCAATAATCCCCCCTACTTTTGCCGCAGCTAAAAATACATAATCTGGCTTTTCTGTTGCAAAGAAATCAGTAACAGCTTGCTGATTTCTTAGATCCAACTCTGATGAAGTTTTTAAAACAAAATTGGTATATCCTTCAGATTTGAGTTGACGTAATATAGCGGAACCCACCATTCCGCGATGTCCAGCTATGTATATTTTATCTTTTAAATTCATAATGTTAAATTCTAATTCAAGAATAAGGTTATTCTAAATTTTTCCAAATTAATATTTAATAGCAGATCTTACTTCTTTTAACATTTTTTCTTTTAAAACATATTGAAGATCAGACGCCATCATTTCTTTCACTAATCCTGCTAAATCATATTTAGGAACCCATCCTAATTGTGTTTTCGATTTTGTAGGATCTCCAATAAGTAAGTCCACTTCTGTAGGACGAAAATATTGTGGATCAACAGAAATAACTTGTTTCCCGATTTCAATTTGATAAGCCGGATTGCTACAAGAAGCAACATATCCTTTTTCATGTACTCCTTCTCCTCTAAATTCAACATCTATTCCTACTTCGGCAAATGACATCTTAACAAAATCACGTACGTAAGTAGTTTCACCCATAGCGATAACATAATCTTCTGCAACATCTTGTTGTAAAATACGCCACATAGCTTCTACGTAGTCTTTGGCATGTCCCCAATCACGCTGGGCATCTAGATTTCCTAAATATAAACAGTCTTGCTCTCCTAAAGCAATTGCAGCCGTAGCCATAGTTATTTTACGAGTTACAAAAGTTTCTCCTCTGCGAGGTGATTCGTGATTAAACAAGATTCCGTTACAAGCAAACATATTATAAGCCTCACGATAATTTTTAGTAATCCAGAAACCGTAAATTTTTGCTACTCCATAAGGTGAACGTGGATAAAAAGGAGAATACTCATCATAAAATCCTTTTTCATTTTTATTTTCTGCCAAGCCGCCGTACAATTCAGATGTCGATGCTTGATAAATTCGGGTTTTCTTTTCCAATCCTAAAATACGCACTGCTTCAAGTATTCTTAGTGTACCAATACCATCTACATTCGCAACATATTCTGGTGAGTCAAAAGATACTTTCACATGACTCATTGCTCCTAGATTATAGATTTCATCAGGTTGTACTTCTTGAATAATTCGGATAATATTGGTAGAATCTGTTAAATCTCCATAATGCATCTTAAAATTCACATTGGTTTCGTGTTGATCCTGATAGATGTGGTCAATACGTTGCGTATTAAATGAAGAGGCTCTCCTTTTAACTCCATGAACCATATAACCCTTTTCTAATAATAATTCTGCCAAGTAGGAACCATCTTGTCCTGTAATACCTGTTATAAGTGCAATTTTCATTTTTTATAGTTTTATATTTTATTCTTATTTATATAATCAATCACCGATTGAGGATTCCAATCCAATATAGTTCTTGCTTTAGTGTCATCAAAAGTTAGATCGGAAGTCATTTTTTTTATTTTTAATGAATCAATTGGTGCTTTCCCTCTTAGTAGATCTCCAACTTTACCTATAATAAAAGCTACTTTCATTGGCAAATTTATAGGTTTTTTTTTGTTTTTATTTTTGGAAATAGCCAAACTTAACTCATCAAAATTTGGATGATGTCCATCTGTAAGATTATAAATTCCACCAATTGAAGCAACCTTTATAATTACAGAGGCTACATCTTTACCTAAAACCATACTTTTTTTTGCTTTTCCTCCACCTATATTAAAATAGTATCCTTTAATTATAGCTTTTATCATTGCTCCCAAGTTTCCAGGAGGCTCTTTGCCTACAAGTAACGGCAGACGTAAAATTGTACAAATAATATTATTTTCTTCACACCAGTTTATTATAATTTTTTCAGCCTCAAATTTACTTTTCCCATATGCGTCTATAGCTTGTAAAGGATGATTTTCCTGAATATAACTTCCCGTATCTTTTCCATATACGGATACAGAACTTATAAAAATAAACTTTTTAGGCAACTTAGATTTATCTAATCCCTTTAGTAAATTTTGAGTTCCCAATACATTAACATCGTAAAAATCTTTCTTTTGAACTTCAGTTTTAGGAATGCTGTGTGCTTTTCCTGCACAATGGATTACGAGATCAAAATGATCAATAAATACTGGAACACTTTTTTCTAATAAAACCTTGTAGTTTCCCGAATTTCTAGATAATCCAAAAATTTGATTTTCTTTTTCTAATTCTAAAGAAATTAATTTTCCAAGAAAACCGTTTGAACCAGTTAATAATATTTTCATTGATTTTTTTTAACTCTATTGAAATAGATTATTTTTAATTTTAAATAAATTGGATAAGACGTTTAAATATTCTAACTGGCATTAAATAAAAAGGAGCTTTTAATGAATTATTTTTCCAAGATCTAACAATCTCTTTATTTTGATTAACTATATTAGTAAAACTTTGATTTGTTGCACCTCCCAGCCTCATCTTTACAATTAATCTATCAACATATTTAATTTTAAAATCATATTTTTTTAACATCCTAAGCATTAAGTCATAATCGGCAGCTAATTTATAATCTAAATTAAATAATCCTACTTTATCGTATACAGCTCTTTTTACAAACAGTGCTGGATGAGGTGGTACATTGCCATTTTCGAAAAAACGATCATAATAAGGCTTACATTTCCAGTTTCTAACTATTTTGTTAGTGTCATCACTTTTTACATATACAAGGTTTCCGTATAATATATCTAAATGCGAATCACTACTAAAATATTCCATAACGTCTTTAATAACATTTAAATCCTGATATAAATCATCCGAATTTAATATTCCAACTATATCCCCTGTTGCCGATCGAATTCCTTTATTCATAGCATCATATAAACCATTATCTTTTTCTGAAACAAAATAACCAAGTTTGTCTTCGTACTTTTTAATAATTGATACTGTATTATCTTTAGATTTTCCATCTATAATTATATATTCTATATTTTTATATGTTTGTCCAAGTACCGATTCTAAAGCATCCTTGATTGTTTTTTCGTTGTTATAGACAACTGTAATTATGGAAATTTTCATGACTTATATAATTCTTTATAAAATTCTGATGTTTGATTGTACGAATTTTCCCAACTAAAAGTAGACGCCTTTTCAAGACCAAGTTCAATAGCTTCTTTTCTTAAATTGCTATTTAAGACCAATTCTTGTATTCTTTTAGCTATTTTTTGTGGTGTAGGGTCTTTTATCGCTAAATATTGATTTCCTATAATTTCTGGAATAGATGAAGAATCTGAAGCTATAACGGGACAACCTGTTCGTTGAGCTTCAACAACTGGTATTCCGAAACCCTCATATAGAGAAGGATATAGCAGACAAAAGGCTTTGTTATAGTAATAATTTAAATCGTCAACTTTTACCCCCAACAAAGCAAAAAAATTACCATCTCCTAATTTCTTCTGTAAATTGAATAATTCCTCCGTTGACAATTCCCCTCCTCCTACAATTAAAAGAGGGATATTTGCCAATGCACAAGCGTCTACCGCCATATAAAAATTCTTGTATTTTGCTCGCCGATCTCCGATATACAGGGCGTAACTAAAATCTTCAAAATTATGCTTCTTATCAAAAAAAACATCCTCTTTTAATAAATGAAAACTGTTATCAACACCATTGTAAATAACTTTAATCTTATTCTCTTTTATATGGGGTAGATAATTTAATAAATCTCTTTTAGTGCTATTTGAAACACAAATAATTCCTTCTGAATTATTTATTGCATTATTTTTTTGCCAAGAATGAATCTTTTGACTTATTCCTTTTACAAAGTGTTCATACGTAAAATCATGTACTGTCGTAACATTTATGGCATTTTTATTATTTTCCGTTCTATAATATGAAGAGTGGAATATGTGTCTCCCTTTTTCCTTTGAATTAATGTTCAAATAACGATTTAAAAATAGTAATCTAGATGTTTTTAAATCAATCAAATCACTATTTATAGAAATTTGCTGTCTAAAAAAATTTGAATTTGCACTATCATATTCTAAAACATTACATTGAAAATCTTGATCAACTAATATCCTTTTTAAATGTTGCTCCCAAACTACAGAGACTCCGCCACTTTTTTGCAATGAGAAAATTATATTATCTAAAAATACCTCCATACTATTTTAATTCATCAAATAAAAACATCCATTTTTTTATAATCCTTTCTTCAGTAAAATTTAATGAATTTGATTTTGCGTTTTTTCCTATTTTTTTTCGCAATTCTTCATCTTCTATCAACATAAAAAGTTTATCGCTAAAATCAGTAACGTTATCATTTTCTATTAAATATCCATTTTCACCATTATTAATAATCTGTCCTGGACCTTCAGGGCAGTCATAAGCTATTACTGGTAGTCCAAAAGATTGAGCTTCTAATAATACCATGGGAAAAGCTTCGAAATGTGATGTCATTATATAAATAGAACTTTCCAAATAAAAATTCTCAACATTATTTGAAATACCATTTAATTTTAAAACATCTCTAAGATTCGCTTCTGAAATTAACGTTGAAAGCTTTTCTTTTTCGGGTCCTTCCCCAACTATAGTGATGTGCCAATCTGGAAATTTCTCTTTTAATTTATTTGAAACAGGTATCAATCTTTCAAGACCCTTTTCAGCGCTTAATCTTCCAACTACCAAAATTTGTTTACTAGTAAGTTCCGATTCCATACTAACTTTAAAAGGTAAAGAATTAGGGATGACAAAAATCATAGAATATTTTTTAAAACTTTCTTTAGCTTTATCTGATAAAACAACAATTCCATCCAAAAAACTATAAGTAGAGGACATAAATATTCTTGAAACTTTAGGAATACTTTTATAAACAATATGCTCGCACGCAATTATTTTTACTTTCTTTCTAATCTTTATAAAAGGCAACAACCAATTGTAATTATGTCCTGTAGAAATAATTAAGTTGCTATTATTTTCATTAAAGTACTTCCGTAACAAAACTACTGTCGAAACACTCCACTTTATTTTACTTAACAAACTTGAAGCCAGAGGTATTTGACCCAAAAATTTAACCGAAACTCTAGAATCAATATCGTAATAACTTTTCTTAGTGTTGGTTTTTATAACACTTATAATCTCTACTTTTTCATATTTTTTACAAAGCATGTTAGCTAAAGTCGATACAGATCTTTCTGTTCCTCCAGATTTAGAGATGTCAGATATTATTAATGAAATTTTCATTGTTTAAGGTTATTTCTTTTTATTGAATTATTATAAACATCCAAACAAAATACAAAAAATAAACCCCATAAAAGAAACCTACTAAAAAAGAAGAACTCTGCACGAACAATAAAGACAGAATAAGAAATCATTACTGAATAGCCAACAAGAGCGTAAATGTTATTTTTTGCGAAATATAATAGTTTGGCAATATATTTACCTAATAAAAACATAAAAAACACGACGCCTAAAAGTCCAAAAGACATATAAAGATCTGCAATGATGTTGGTGCCAAAACCTAATGATCCTTTGTCTCCTAATGAAATTCTTGAAATAATTAATGCAGAAGAAGTGTCCCATGAATCGATATTAAAAATACTAAAAATTATCGATTGCATCATTGGTATTGGTGCAAGAAGAACTGATAACATAGATTTCCCAAAAGTTAAACCGTGCACATCAACGTAATCAATAGAAACATATGTATTTCTATTACAAATTACAAGATCCATTACTGAGTCTACTAATTCCAAAGTGGTATCTCCACCTCTCAATAAATTTATTCCAAACATAGCCAGAACGCCAATTATTATCAAAGGAATAAACTTGAAAAAGCTTATAGGCTTATAGAATAAAGTAAATAAAGAACAACATATTAGAATTATTTGTAGAGGATAAGTTCGACTTCCTGCCACAAGAATCATTCCTACAAAAAAAAACAAATAAAGTATCAAAAATTTATTTAAATACTTTAATCGAAATTTATTTTGATCAATGATGTACAAATTATTAAATTGAAAAGCTATTGCACAGAACAAAAACGCAGGGGAAAATACCCAAAAATAAGATGCGGCTCCAGAAGCCTCAACCGCTTCTCCCGAATATTCTCCAGCTAATCTAGCGTATCCACCCGATATAATGAAAAGAAAAAAGGAAACAAAGGAAATAATTGAAAATGTAGTTATGCTATTATATTTTTTTTGAGGAAGCATCTTCTTAAATTGTTTATTACTAAAACTTAAGCTTCCTGAAAAGTAGGCTTGCATTCCTAATAATGAAAGTGCTGTAGCTCTTGAGATTACATTTTCATTAAATTCATATTGAAATGCAAAATATTTTGTGGGATCGCTTTGAAACATAAAGACAGGATAAAAAAACATTACAAAAAAATATGTAAACATAAAAATCATGTCAAAATCAAAATAATTTTGCTTTTTTTTTGCTTTTAAAAACAAAAAAGAACTTACAAAGTATTGGATCATACAAAATAAGTTGAAATTATAATCATAATGCCTAGGCGCTAAAAGAAACAACAGAATTGATTCGACTAATAAAACAGAAAAAAATAAACTATATTTTGTGAATTTCATGTGTTTTTAAATACTAACATAAATATTTCAATATCAGAAAGCAAATAGATTTCACGATACTATTCATTTTTGATGCTGATACTGGAATATCTTTAAGACTAAAATATTTTATATTTGATGATACTCTATCATCTTTTAGTATAGCCAAAAATTCAGAAATTTTACCTTTTATTGATCTATTATAAACTAATGCATTTAAACAAAAAGAAAATGTGATCTCAAACAGGCTTCGTCTAAATCTCCACTGTAATTCATTATTTAAATAATTACCTTCAAATAAAATAGTTTTCAACTTTTCATCCATTACAAAATAACGTTTTAAGAAATTTTTCCTATGTGAAGTCATTGTACTTCCATGTCTTACTACGTAGTGATAAAATATTTCAGGAATAAAAGTATATGTTGGATTTGCAACTAAAAAATTTATATTAAAAAATTTATCTTCATATAGAAATATTCTCTCACTCTCGAATCTTAAATTTAAATCTTCTATAAATTGACGTTTATAAATCTTATCACATGGAGAATTAGGAGAAAATAATTTTAAGGAAGGGGCGATAGCTTCATTCAATAAAAATTGTATTGTTGGTAATTCTGGATTAATAGATGGTAATTCAGGAGTTGCAGATTTTCCATCTGAAAAATCATAAATTAAACCACAATAAACTAAATCATAATTATTCGTAATTGCCTGGTTATAAACAACCTCATACATGTTAGATTCAATCCAGTCATCACTATCTACAAAAGCTATATATTCTCCAGTGGCTAAATCTAGCCCTCTATTTCTTGTTAAACCTTGGCCTAAATTTTCATCGTTTTTAAAAATTTTAAATCTTTTATCTTTTACTGAAAAATTTTCTAAAATTTTAAAGGAATTATCTTCCGAATAATCGTCAATACAAATTATTTCAATATCACTGAGAGTTTGTGCTAAAACACTATTCAGACATCTTGTTAAAAAATTCTCCGCATTATAAACTGGAATTATAACTGATATTTTGGGAATCACTATTATTATTTTATTTTTTAATAATTTTATTTCTAATAAATATTCTAAAATTTAAAGGCACGGCATTTCGCAAAAAATTACTTCCAGTCTGAATATTAGTTTTTAATAATACTTTAATTTTAACAAAAACATTATTCCAATTCCCTCTTACTATAGCATATTCACGCCCCATTTGATAAAAACTATTCGACGATATTCCGTCTTCTGATTCATAATTAGAAACAATAATATCTAATTCTTTAAATTTTGCATTGTTTCTAAAGAATGTAAAAAACATTTTATAATCAGCTGCAATCTTGAGAGATATATCAAAATTATTATTTATTAAAAGTCTACGTTTTGTAAATACCGCCTGATGGCAAAAAATCATTGACTTTAATATTTTGTCAACTGATTTTGGTTTTAATATAAAAGAATTCGACTTAGTAATACAATTAATTGAACCATATACCACGTCAAAATTTGAAAGACTGGAAAAACTAAATTTAGACAAGACTTCTGGAGAATAAAAACTATCACCGGAATTCATGAAATTTACCCATTCACCAGTTGCTGCTTCGATTCCTTTATTCATAGCATCATATATTCCATTATCAGGTTCTGAAACCCAATAATCAATGTTTTTACTATACTTTTTTATAATCTCTTGCGTTCCATCTGTAGAGCCCCCATCAATAATAATTAATTCTAAATTATCATACTGCTGATTTATTATGCTTAAAATCGTATTTTCAATATCTTTTGAGCCATTATATACAACAGTAATAATAGTAATCTTGACATTCTTCATATGCTAACTAATGCTTTTTATAACATTTTCAAAATTTTCAAAATTTTCAAAATATTTAATCTTATTGTTTGTTAAGCCATTCAAATAGTTTTTATATTTATCTGCAAGACCTATTTCTTTAAATTGAAATAAATTAATTAGTGAATAGGTAGGTATTTGATTTTCTTTTACAAAATGCGATAATGATGAAGTAATAATTCCTATGTACATTGAAGAATTTGAAAATTCAAGAAATTCGGCAGGGATATAAGATGGAATTTCAATATCTACTAGGTGCATCACATTCTCAGGAATTCCTATACGCGGGTGGCCTTTTACTACTACAGTCCAATTATGTTTCTTAAAGGACTCTATAATTTTTAACTGTATAGAATCATGACTTACTGGTTCATATATAGAATCTTCACAAGGCGAAATAAAAAAGATGACAATTGGATTTACATCTTGAATGTTTTTTATTTGATATTTATATAGATCGAAAACAGATTGAGTCAAATCTGGTGCTATTTTCCTAATATTATATCTTTTAAAATGAAATTCAGGTATTTTTTCTAAAATTTCCAATTTAAAATTTGCCCCTGTAATAATGAATAAAATAAATTTTAAAATAATTCTTTTGAAGTTCATTTTTTTTCTATCAAACAAATCAGCTGAAAAATCATAATGATCGACATAATACAACGAATTATTATCAGATAATTTAACTAAGAAAGCAGAAGTAAGCCAATCTTCAAATCTAGAAAAGAAATAAACATCATTATTAACTACACCTTTAAAATACTTCTTCGCAAAAAAATTAATTCTTTTTCTTTCCTTAAATACTAACGCAAAATTCTTAATTGATAAATGACCGTAGGGTATAAAAACTAGAGAGTTCAAATTTAAATTTAAGCTTTCTATAAATTTAAAAACATTCTCAACATTTACTACATAAACATTAATGATCTTTTTTCCTTTATATTTTTCGTATAAACTTAAGAAGTAAGGAATATCAGCAGGTGCTTGACAAAAAACAATCATTTCAAATCTTTCTTCAATAGAATTGACCATTCTCTTTTAAGTATTTAAAGGTTTCTATATCTCTATATTTTATAATTCTATGAGGATTTCCTCCTATCACCGCATAATCTGGCACATCTTTTGTCACTACAGTTCCTGAACCTATAACTACACCTTCACCGATTGTTACTCCTGGCACAATGGTAACATTTGTCCCACACCATACAAAATCTTTTATTTCAACAGGCTCAATTAAATCAATATTGTCGTAAGGAATAGAAAATTTGCTCTGATAGTTATGATTTGTGGAAAATATAGTTAATCCTCTTCCGGTATGAAAAAATTTTCCTATATAAACTCCTCCTGAACATTCAATAATTGTGTCTGATTTTAAATGACTTGTAATATCTATTTTGAATTTAGTAAAATCACCAGTTGCACTCATTATTTTTAAACCGCCAAAGCCTTGATTAACATAATTGATTTTACATCCACACTTAATTTCTATTCTCTTAATATCTAACAATTGTTTATAAATAATAATATTGTTTATAAACAAATCAATTTTTAATCCCAGAATTAATTTTAAAATTAGCTTAACCATTTTTAAATAACATTATACTTTTTAAATAAACTTAAGGATATTATCAATGATAATATAGACAGAAATAAAAAAGATAGTAGTGAGGCTATTGCAGGTCCATAAATCCCAACAATTGGAATTAAAATAAACGATAAGACAATAACTAGCACTGCACTTAGCAGAACTAAGATAGTTTTTAGCTTAGTCATTTTAAAATAGTCAATAACTAATCCAGTCGTTGTGTAGATACCAAAAAAAGCTTGGGCTATACACATAATGTAAATTATAGGCATTGCTGACAGATATTTTTTACCTAAAAAAAAAGGTCCAAAAAAAGACAATGCAACACAAAAGAAAATAGAAATTACTAATATTATGACAGAATATATACCTGAAACTTTTAAAATAAAATTCTTACCCTCTCTTTCACTTAATTTTTTATATACTAAAGGATAAATTACTTTTATCATATTTGAATTTATCATTACTACAAAAGAAGCAACTCCTGCAGCAGCTGCATACAATCCTACTTCTTTTAATCCAAAAGAATTTAGTAAAAAATACCTGTCGGACTGATTTAAAACCCATCCAGCTAAAACAGAAATAATTAGAGGTGCTCCATATTTAATAATATATTTAAAATGAACTTTATCAAATATAAAATAGAAAGAAGATCCAATTGTACTTAGAAAAAAAAATCTAATAATTAAAACGATAAATTCTGCAAGTACAATAGCTACTATCCTAAACTTCCAATCCAAATCAAAAAAAGAAAGGAATATAACTGTTAAGCCAAATCCCAACAAAACAGTAACCGTAGAAATTAATCCAAAACGCGTTGCTTGAGAATATTGAAAAAGTTCAGTATTATGTATGGAACTAAAAGTTGTTATGAATCCCATAATTGTTGCCATAACAATTACAAAACTATATTGTTCAAACATTAAAGAAGCCAATATTGTAAAAATAAAACAAACCGAAAATGAAATTAAAACAAATGAAATTAAACTATTTCTAAACTCTAGATATTTATCTTTTTCAAGATCTACGATCTCAATTGCTTGTAATCCGTTTGCTGAAAAAGACATTAATGTTGGTAAAAAAAATAGGATACTTGCGTATATACCAATCATTCCATAATCTTCAGGGAGTATATGCTTAGTTAAATAAGAGATTGAAAATATTCCAATCGCGGCATTTATAATTGTAAAAATATAATAATTTATAAAATTACGTATTTCCCTATGATTTATTAAAAATTTTATTTTATTGAACATCTATATTTTTGTATACTTAAAACTATTATTTTAAAAATTTATTAAATCACTGGCTTTTTAATCATTATAAACAAAAATTTCTAACATTAAACACCCGATTTCATGTACAAAAACCTAATCTATCCAGCACGCTTATGTAGTTTAATTTTTTACAAATTCAGTTAAATGATACTCCATCCACCATCCACCACCAAATTATGTCCCGTTACATAAGATGAATCATCTGTAAGTAAAAAACAGACTGCTGAAACAATATCTCTTGGACTTCCCATTCGTTTCAACGGTACTTTTTTATTGTAATTCTCTACAAATGATTCCGGTTGGTTATCAAAAATTCCTCCAGGAGAAACTGTATTTACACGAATTTGATATGCTCCATAGTAAGATGCCAAATAACGTGTAAAATTATTTAGTGCACCTTTAATTGCCGAATAAGCAGCTGGCATGGTCATTTCTGTACCTTCATAAACTGTAAAATCAGGCCCAACTAATCCGTAGATAGATGACATGTTAATAAGCGACCCAAATCCTTGCTTTTTCATTTGTTCCATTACCACTTGGCAACATAGAAAATATCCATTTAAATGCATATCCACATTTTTACGCCATGATTCAAGTGGTATATCCTCAAATTTAGTCCCCCAATCTTTTGTTCTGGGGTAAGCATTGTTTACCCAGCCATCAATACGATCGTATTTCTCGACTATACTCACTATTCCGTTCTTTATTGAATCTTCATTAGTAATATCAATTACAAAATCATAACTATCTTGGTCTTCAAAAAAAATATCAGCTGATATAACTACTGCTCCTTGTTCACGAAAAGTAGAAACCATCTGCTTTCCTAATAATCCATTACCTCCTGTTACAACTATTACTTTATCTTTTATTGAAAACATCGTTATTATATACTTGTTTAATTATTTAATTATAGAACTCTCTATAAATGCTATTCTTCCTGTCTTTTTTAATTGGAAAGTTTTTTCGATATTCTATCGCATTTTCTAAATTCAAATCAAAGATTTTTATTTCTTCAAAGATTTCCAAAGGTTCTAACTTTTCTCCTGTAGGCGAAAAAACACAAGAACTTTCCTCATATTCCAAACCGTTCCCATCAATACCAGTTCGATTAACACCAATCATAAAACTTTGATTTTCTATAGCTCGTGCATTCAGTAAAGCTCTCCAATGACTCACTCTTCCTTTTGGCCAATTAGCTATATTAAGCAAGATTAAATTCTCCTTCGACAATTCTTGATAAAGCTCTGGAAATCTTAAATCAAAACAAATACTCAATCCCCAACCACCATTCCAAGGAAGGCTCTTAATCTGATTACCTCCTACAATTAATTCATCTTCTCCAGCATAAGAAAATAGATGTATTTTTTCATAAGTCCCAGCTATTTCTCCCTTATTATTTACAGCAATGCAACTATTATATTTTTTTTTATCTTTAGAAATCATCAATCCAAATACAATATTCATTTGATACTCTTTAGCCATTTTTTGGATAGCTTGAAGAGAACTTGAACTTTCAAAATCTTCTGCCAAAGCCAAATTAGAAATAGAAAAACCAGTCAAAGACATCTCAGGAAAAACCACATACTCTACCTTTGGGCTTAAAGACGCAACTATACGTTCAACCTCTTTCAAATTGGCTTGTTTATCCTCCCAAACTGAATCTAAAGAAACTATAGCTAACTTCATTAATTATATTTTCTGAATACTGGTTTAATGACTGGAGATTTTAGATATACTTCCAATCCACTTTCTAATGCTTTTTTATAAATTGTCAAAGCATGTTTCACGGCCGATAATGTCATATCCAATTCTATCTCCTGATGCGAATAAGAAACTGCTATATATGGCATCATTATCTTTTTTTCTAACATTTCCTGAGCAAACAAAGTACGCATTGCCAACGACACATTATGATCCTTATCTTTTGCAACATAGTTTGGAGAACAAGGATATCCTTCTACATAAAATTGCTCATGAATTCCCAATTCCTTAGAAATATTATTTATTCCGGTAACTAATTTATTACCATAATTCCAAAAATGATCTACTACGAGGTCTCTTTTTAATATTTCCATCGTTTTAATAAAAGCTCCTAATGCACTCATTTCTGCACCATGAGTTGTCGATGTCAAAAATATTCTCTCGGCTCCTTCATCCAATATTCCTCCAATCTGCATAATTTCTCTTTTCCCTGCCAAAGCTGCAACAGCAAAACCATTAGCCATAGCTTTTCCAAATGTACACAAATCAGGTTCTATTCCATAATAAGTTTGAGCACCTTGCAAGTCCCATCTGAAACCAGTAATCATTTCATCAATTATAAAAACTGTTCCATTTGCTTTGCATAAAGTCTGAACTTCGCGAAGGAAATTGGCTGTTGGCTCTAACGTCGTTGCCGCTTCAAGCATTACTGCCGCAATTTGATTTGGATATTCATCAAAAAGTGCTTTTAACGAATCTATATTATTATAATTAAATTTAAGAGTAAGTTGACTCGCTTCTTCAACCGTACCTCTAGTAAGAACTGTTGAACCTATGAACCAATCATCATATGAGAAAAAAGGCTGTTCTACAGGAACTGCGACCATCTTTCTACCAGTATAGGCTCTCGCTAATTTCATAGCTGCTGTTGTAACGGCAGAACCATGTTTAGCAAATTTGACCATATCTACAGACGGGATTAACTCGCACAATAATTCAGCTGCTTTCAACTCTGTCACAGAAGCCCTTGTAAGATTATTACCTTTTAAAATCTCTTCATAACACGCATCGGCTATTTCCTTATTTCCATAACCAATATTAACCGATCGTAATCCCATTCCATAATCCAAGTACTTATTCCCTTCTGGCGAAAAAACGTAAGCTCCTTCTCCTCTTTCTAAAATAGAAGGTGCATTTGATGGAAATTGATCATCTCCTCTTGAATAGGTATGTGCTCCTCCTGGTATTACATTATGCAGTCTTTGTGAATATGATTTTTCCATATCAAAAAAATTAGTTTTCTTCTTGTTTTTGTTTGTTAAAATTTGACCAATAAATATCATCTAGATGCTTATTTAATTGATCCCACTCGTTTTTAATTATCGAATCAATCAAGACTTTGTCAGAAACATTTAAAACATCAATATTTGATATCACCTTTTTAAAAAAGTCAGCATCTGGTTCATAATCTAAAGTCATTCTGATTTTTGCTACTTCATCTGCAAATTTTAATTGAATAATATCAATCTCATCTTTATTAAAAATTTTCCCCCATCCGGTTTCTAATTTATTAGATTCAATTCCTTTTAAAGAATTCTCTAAAAAGTCCTTGCTATAACCAGTACTATTCATACCTAAAGGCAGTCCAGAAGTATATACCATTTTTGAACCGTTCATCAAGCTATCTATTACTAATTTTGATGCTTCAGTAGAACATAAGATATCATCCCCATCTATGGAAACTATAAAATCTACATCAAATTTACGAGCACATTGCAAATGACGAAAAGGAATATTTTCGTCAGAGCCATAAAATACTTCTACTTCTACATCATGTTCGTCAAATATTGTTTCAAATTTTTTGTTTTCAGGCTTTATCGAAGTTGTAATAAATATTTTCAATTCATTTTTCTCAATAACTTCTTTAAAGGCAAAGGAAAAGCGCTCTACAAGATGTTTTATCAACGGTTTTGAATTTACTTCTATCAAATGCTTCTCACTTAATCTGGTTGAACCTAATCTCGCGGTAATAAAAATTCCTATCATTACAATTTTTCAATGACATTATTATCATCCGAACTTTCAACAGCATATAAAACTTTCAACACCTGATGATCATGTTCTAATGTATTTGGAAAGTCACCTTCTCTTTTGGCCGCCTTTAAAAAAGCTGCCATCTCATCTATATACATCTGCTCTGTTATATTTTTATTATATCCAGTTTGAGCAGATATAGTTTCATACTTTATTTCATCCCAATTACTTGTTTCCGGGTCATAAATTTTAATCATATTATCATCCCAATTCCAATATAACTGTTTTTTGTCTCCATTGATAGTTAATCGTCTGGTTGCATATCTAGAAACAACATCAACTGATAAATTAAATATTGAATTACCATAATCCATTAATAAATTGTATGTTTCATCGATATGCTCTGCCCCTTTTATTTGAATTGCATTTTTATAGAGACCAACAACTCTCTTTGGAAATCCTAAAACTAAAGTAATCCATGTTAATTCAAAAGGAACAATCTCTCTTCCTCCACCTGTTTCTTTATTAGAAACATAATATTCATTAACCTCTTCATACGTATGCCAATCAGGAAGATATTGTCCTGAATGATATAAAAAGTTAGATATTATACCAAGATCCCCATTTTTTACAATTTCAGCTATTTTTTTTATTGCCGGATGAAAAAATAAAGTACATGATGGTGCTAAACATATACCTTTTTCTCTAGACTCTATAATCATTTCTTCAAAATCAGTATTAACTACACTCGCTTCAATAAAAGCTGGTATATTTAATTCTAAAGCCTTCTTCATATAAATATGATGAATATCTGGTGGTAAGGAAATAACAAAAGCATCAATTTTAAAATTTGATAGAGCATCTTCTAAACTACTCACAACTTCTATTTGATACTTCTCCACAGATTCGCTTCTCCTGTCATCTCTTTTATCAAATCCGATTATATTTTTTATTCCTAGAGCTTGTAAATTCCTCACCCTTCTTTTACCCATGGAACCTAATCCAATTATGAGTATAAAATTTTTCATCACTTAAATTTTATATAGTTTATATCTTTTTGTGCCTTCTCAAAATCCTCATGTTTACCAACATCTAACCAATACCCAACAAATGGATAGGAAATCACTTTTAAATTATTTTTAATTAGTTCTTCCATCAAATCAGTGGCATTAAAGAAAATATCCTTCGGAATATATTTAAGCATTTCTTTTTTCATTAAATAAATCCCTCCATTGGAATAGTAAGTATATGTTGGCTTTTCTTTAAAACTTTTAACCAGACCATTATTAGTTTCTAAAACGGCATATGGAATACTAACCTGATATGGAATAGTCAAAACTGCCAAATCAGCATCTTGTTTTATAAATTCTAAAAAAAATTGTTCGTAATCTATATTTGTTAATAAATCAGAATTAGTAACTAAAATATAATCATGTTCGAAATTATTAATTTTAGAAACAGCGCCAATTGTACCTAAAGGCTCACTTTCCCAAACATATTCTATTTTAATGTTTTTATCATTTCCTTTTCCAAAATGGGTTTCGATTTGTTCTCCTAAATATTTTACAGATACCCAAAAATCATCGATTCCAAATAATGTTAAACGGTCGAGGTTATGTTCCATAATTGCCTTATCACCAACTTTTAACAATGGTTTTGGTTTAGAATCAGTTAGAGGCTGTAAACGTTGTCCTCTACCACCTGCCATAATTACAGCATCAATAGGCAAATAAGACCTAATATTTCTAAAATTAATAACATTTACAACTTTATGGTTTTCGTCAACTACGGGTACAATTCTGAAATCCCCTTCACGATACTCAATAATTTTTGCTAAATTATTTTCCCCCTTAGTTATATATCGTGGATTATCCTGAATAATTTCATCAATATAACTATCAATGGTGAAACCTTTAATCAATCCTCTTCTTACATCTCCATCAGTAAGTGCACCAATTAATTTATCCTCTTGATTAACTACAAAAAGAATGGCATCTTGCGACAATTCATTTAATAAAAGTAGTGCTTCTTTTACTTTACTTCCAGAAAGAATTAGATGGTCTTTGTAAATTCTCATAAAAATTCCTTTATAATATTAATTATATTATTGGCTGCATGATCTCTAAAATATATATTATCACCGTCGTATTTTTCCAAGTTTAATGCTTTATCAAAAGCTAAAACAATACCTGATTCTTCAAACTTGCAGTCTATAATATTATTACTTTGAGCTCTTCCTTTCTGTCTATCTCCAACATTTATAACATATTTACCAAATGAAGCTGCTTCTAAAATACCACTTGATGTATTGCCAATTAGAATTTTAGAATAATGCATTGCGGAAAAATAATTAATCTTACCAAAATTTTCAATTAATAGGATTTTTTCAGGTTTTTCTGTCTTTAGTTTTTGAATTTCCTCCCTATATATTGATCCTTGTGTATCTGCATTTGGCATTGTAATAACTACAAATATTTTCTCAGAAATAGTAGCCAAAGCATTTTTCATTTCCTGTGCGTATTGAATATTATCATTGGACGAGATAGTTTCCGGATGAAAGGTAACTAATGCAAATTCTTCATTAGGGATAATAAACTTTTCATAAAAAGCTTGTTTTTCTACAGGAGTAAAACTCATAATGTCGCTCAAACTTAACGATCCAACAGTAAAAATGTTGTTATCTGAATTTGTTAAACACCTAACTTTATCACTAAACGTTTCTGTAGCAGTAAAATGTAAGAATGATGCTAAAGTAATTTGATGGCGATAAATATTATCTATTGCTCCTAATGTAGTTTCTCCTCCATGCAAATGAGCAAATTTTACTTCAAAAGGAATTCCTGCCTGTACGGCCGCACTCATTTCAAAACGATCTCCTAAACATAGTACTAAATCGTATTGATGCATTTTCCAAAAATCTGCAAATTTTAATACCGTTAATCCATAAGAAGAAGCAATCGATTGCTCGTCATCATTTGAAATGAGAGAAGAAATTTGATGAATACAATTGTATTTGTCTTTTTCTATATCTGTTACTGTATATCCATGCAATCTTGACAAATGAGTTCCAAAAGCTACAATCTCTATTTCAAAAAAAGAATCATTTTTCATTTTATGAAGCAAAGGAAGATATATTCCGTAATCAGCTCTTGAACTAGTTAATACCCCTATTTTCATCCTATATCAGAAAATAAAAGTTTATCAAACTCATTTTTATCAACGACCAATTTTTTTCCAACTATATTTTCCCACTCCATCGGAGATATTCCATCTCCAGGTCTCAATGAAACTATATCACTATCAGTGATTGTATGTCCTTTTTCTAATCTCTTATTTATAAAAATGCTTTTCCTGGCAATAGCAATATTTTTAGTTTCACTTTCACTTGGTTTTTTGTCTCCATCTCCACTGATAGCCAATTCTATATTACGAATTGCCTTCACCATATTTTTCAATTCATCAGGCTCTAAAGAGGCCACATGATCAGGCCCAGGTAATGTTCTGTCTAATGTAAAGTGTTTTTCTATTATTCTGGCTCCTATTGCAACTGCTGCTATTGGTACTTCAATACCAAGTGTATGATCTGAATATCCTATTTCTACATCAAAAGTCTTTTGAATAGCTAACATTGCTTTTAGATTTACATCCTTCATTGGAGTTGGATATTCTGTATTACAATGCAGAATTGAAATTTTTTCTTTACTAATACCAAATTTCATTAATACCTCTAAAGCATTCTTTATTTCTATTTCTGAGCACATACCTGTCGACATAATAACGGGTTTCCCACATAAAGCAACCGCTTTTAAATAAGGATAATTTGTTATTTCTCCACTAGGAATTTTAAAAAAAGAAAGTCCTAAATCATTTAAATAATTCACTCCTTCCACATCAAAGGCTGTTGAGAAAAATTTAATATTTCTTTCAGAGCAATAAGACATTAGCTGCAAATGATCTTCATGACTCAACTCTAAATTTTTCAACATAGCATATTGAGAATCATCGCCGTCATTAACATTAACGCTCTGGTATTCTGCTTTTTTAGCCAATTTACTAACTAAACTATCTGCTTTAAAAGTTTGAAACTTTACATAATCTACACCCGCATCTACTGCAGCATCAATTAGTTTCATTGCTACATTAATATCACCATTATGATTTACCCCAGCTTCAGCTATAATAACTACTTTATTCATATTTTAAATTATTCGACCAGGATTTCCAACTACTTTCTTACCGTCAGGCACATCATTGATTATGACACTGCCTGCGCCTATTATAACATCTTTACCAATTACAATACCTTGCTTAATTACAGAATTAGCTCCTACAAAAGTCCTTTCTCCAACTGTGACATTACCTGCTAAAACAGCTCCGGGTGCTATATGTACTGCATCATACAAAACACATTCATGCTCAATTATACAACCCGTATTTAAAATTACATTTTTCCCTATTGATGCAAATGCATTAACGACTACATTTTTATTAATAAAGGTCCCACTATCTATTGAAGCATACTTTGACAAATTAGACGTTTTATGAATAATTGTTTGAGTTGTTTTTCCTTTGGCCTCGATTAAACTGGCAACATTTTGTCTTATCTTATTATTTCCTATACCAATTGCGAAAGAAACGTAACTTCTCCAGCCTACAAAACTTTCTTCATTTTCAAATCCTAAATACGATAAATTGTAAGGATTGCTGGCTGATTCTTCTTTTTCTGAATATCCAATCAATTCATATCCATTTTCTAAAATGGTTTCTGCCACAACATAAGCATGTCCTGAATACCCAATAAGAATTATCTTTTTATCTGACACTGCTTGGTATATTGACAATTCTTTCTTCTAAAAATTCAGCATTAATTTGTAAATCTTTTTGACAATTCGCATACATAGGTAAGCGATACATTAATTGCCAAATAGGTCGTGTCATTACATTATTTGCATTTGTTGTTTCCAAAAACAAATCTCTTTCAAACTTATCCTCTAACTCTACACACATCAACCAATAATTTGCTTTAGTTTCTGGTGTCTCCGTTCTAAATTTTATACCTTTAGTTGCAAAAAAAGATTCATATTCTTTTGCTAATTGCCTTTTATTTACTAAAAAACTATCCAATTGTTCCAATTGAGCACATGCTAATGCTGCATTCAAATTAGGCATTCTGAAATTATACCCCATCTCATCATGAACATATTCATAAGGGTGCGGGATTTTAGCTGTAGTCGTTAAGTATTTTGCTTTTTCACCTAATTTAAGATCATTACTTACTATAGCTCCACCTCCGCCAGAGGTTACTATTTTATTTCCATTAAATGAAAAACTACCAACTTTACCAAAACTCCCTGTTGGTTTACCCTTATACTCACTTCCTAATGACTCAGCTGCATCTTCAACTACTGGAATTTTCCAAATATTGCAAATTGTCATCAATTCTTCTAAATGTACTGGAAAACCGAAAGTATGCATTGGCAAACATGCGCCAATTTTTTTTCCAGTTTTTTTATTATAACAAGCATCCTCACGTAAATCGCCAAATTCCTCTAAAAAAGAAACAACAGCTTTAGGAGATAATCCCATAGTATCTATATCTACATCTAAAAAAACTGGAGTAGCATTTTGATATGCAATTGCATTCGCAGTTGCAACAAAAGTTAATGCTTGAGTTAGCACTTCATCACCTGATTCTACTCCTACTAGACGCAAAGCTACTTGAATTGCTGCAGTACCATTAACAACAGCAACAGCCTTTTGTGTATCTGTTATAGCTTGCATCATTACTTCAAACTGATTAACATATGCACCTACAGACGAAACAAATGTTGAATCTATTGTTTCTAATAAGTATTTTTTTTCATTACCTGCAAAGTGAGGAACATGAAGAGGTATAAAATCATCTGTTTTATACTGTTGTTTTATAAAAGATACAACTGTATTAATACTACTCATAATTACATTTTTGAATCTAAATATTTACCTGTTTCCTTATGTCCAAAATCTGGTATCATTTTATGAAACAAATTTACTATTTCTTCTTTTTTCCAACTTCTATTTGACTTCATAAGTCCTATTTCGGTAGTAAATTCTTCTAACTTTTGAGCAGAGAAGTTTGGTTCATTTTTGATTACTCCCAAATTTTCAAATCTATCCATGTCTAAAATTTCATTATGGGTAAAAAACTCCTCAAAATCTTTTTCGCCAGTAGTATCACTGCCTGTAAATAAACATGGCCATTTTTTTTGATTTATAAGCTCTTCTACACTATTTCTAGCTTCTTCTTCGGATTTACATAAATAAGCTTCATAACCAATTTCAGCTAAATATTTAACTGCTATATCTGCAAAAGAAATTAAATGTAAATTTTCATTTAACTTAGGAAAAAAGATATCTCTATTTTCTCCAAAAATGCATGACATTAAACAAAGTTCACCTGATTCTTTTGGAGTAACAAAGTATCGTTTAATATCATTAGGTGCAACAATTGGTTGTTTTTTAATAATACGCTGATTAAACCCGTGCAACAAAGAACCATCTGAAAATGCAACATTTGCAAAACGTGCTGTAGAAATTTTAATATGATGACTTTTTCGCATTAAATACATTTCCATTATTCTTTTTGAAGCACCCATCATATTAACCGGATTAGCAGCTTTATCTGTTGAGACACAAAAGTATTTTTTGGTTCCATTATCAATTGACTGTTGTAATGTTTTATCAGTATTAAAAATATTTACATCTATCATTCGCATTAAGGTAAATGCATCTTTTTCGCTACGAACATGTTTTAAAGCAGATAGATTTAAGACGTAATCATATTTACCATCTGCCTTAATGAAGGCATCATACTCAATTGATCCTATATCTAATGCAAAAGTTTGAAAATCTCCATCAATATAACCGTAAGAACTTCTTAAATCTCTAACAAGTTCCACCATATTGTTTTCACTAATATCTACTACGTGCAACTTAAGCGGTTTACGCTTAAATATTTCTTTTGTAACAGCTTGACCAATCGAACCTGCACCGCCTATAACTAAAAAAGAAGAATTATTAATGATTTTGAATAACTGATCTTCATAAGCAAAAATATCTTTCTCAAATATTTCTTCGTTTCTACCTATTAATTTTAAAATGTTCATTTATATCAATTTAATTATATTTTTATTTTAAAATTATTGTGTAAGTAATTTCAACAATCTTCTAAAGATCAAAATAAAAACGGCACAAAGACCAGCACAAAAACCTCCAATTAATAATCCTTTTAACCTACCAAAACCTTCTTTATTTAAAGGCAATATCGGTCTATCAATTACTTGAATTAATGGAGTTTCTTTTCTCAGAGTAACTTTAGCCAACTCAGCTTGTTTAACTAATTCTGTTAATATCGCACTATTAGCCTGAACATCGACTTGCCTTCTAGCCGAAGGAGCCCGACGAATATTAAGAGCTGGGTTCAAATTAAAAGTATTATCATTTGCAATAGCTACTCCAGTAATAGCTCCATTAAGTTCTCCGCGAACCGAGTCAACTTGACGTTCTAAGATAGCCATATTCATCCTTGCTTTTTTACTTTTTGTCTCAATATAAAACTGGCCAACTTGTTTAGCTAAAGCTTCACAGAAATACTTTGCAAAAAGCTCATCTGTTGAAGAAACATCAATATTAATTATAGAAATTTTCTTATCTTTTTGTCCTACATACAAACTTGTAGCAGACAAATTTTGATATATTTTACCAATAATACTATCTTGTATTCTAGTAAAACTTTTACGACTACTATTTGGTGAAAATTGTATTTTCTCAAATTTTGTTTTTTTTGCCCAACCCTTTCTCCATTCATTATTTCTGATGTACATCTCAGCTAAAGAAATTTCTTTACCATTAATATTTACAGGAGATAATAATGTTTTCTCTACCATTGACCTCGATTTAAATAATTCAGTTAGATTAGATCCTGTAAAGATACTTCCACCTCCTCCTCCTAAATCTAGGCCAAAGGAACTGGCAAATCCCAAAGCGCCACCTAAACCAACACCAGCCTTATCATCTTCTAATGCAAAAGACAATGTAGCTGTGTAAACAGGTTTTTTACTAATTGCATACAAGATCCCAAATACACTACCAATTAAACCCGCAATTACTATAATTTTCCATCGTTTAATTAAATATGAATACCAATCACTTATCTTTTGAATTAATTCTTTTAATGTAATTTCATCACCTTGATTCACTCTATTTTCCATCAAATACTATTTAAAAGCAGTAACAATTAACAATGCTAAACTAGTAAGCACACTTCCAATACCTACCCATTCTCCTGTACTCATTTTCTTCGTTTCTGGTTTTTCCGGAACGACAATTTGAGAATCTGGGGTCACTGTTGGGTATGATCTAAAAAACAAGAATGAACCCGTCACGGAAGCTTTACCATTGGGATAAATTATATAAGCTTTTTTCTTCCATCCTTTACTATCTACACCACCTACAGCATTGATATAATATTTAAATCCTTTTCCGCTTCTATAGGGAATCTCAGATGTTAGCAAAACATTGCCTGTGACTTTAACTCCTTCATTATAAACAGCAACTTCAATCTCATCACCAGGAAATAATGTTACATTAGAATAATGATTTTTATCTTTTACAATTTTCTCCCAATTAACAGGAATGGTAGCAAATTTTAGATTTTCCTTTAATTTTTTAGTTAGTTTATCTTTTACCGAATCATTTTTAGTCAGATTCAAATCAATACTTTGCAGTTTATCTATTTGCTCCTGTTTGATAGGTCTTCTAATCTTCATACCATCTAAATTGGCAATAGAAGTGAGTCCACCAGCCCTCATTACAACATTATATACGGTCTCTTTTTTATTTGCCAGTACATATTTCCCAGGATAACTTACTGCTCCACTTACGGATACCATTTCCGGTTTCTCATAAACAGCCATTTTCCTAACATTTATAACATCAAAAGGTTTTAAAACAAAGTTTTTAATCTGCTCGTTGTTGTTAGCTGTAATTTCAAGTTCCACTAATTCGATGCGTTTAGGATCGGCATCGTCAATCTCATCAGATTTAACCATCCTTGCAATCTCAACTCTTTTAGATGCAGAGCCAGTTAAACCACCTACCTGAACTACCAAATCATTTAGCGTTAAATTATCAAAATACTCGTATATACCAGGGTTTTTAACTTCACCATCAATAGTAACTTTATATTCTTCTCTAAAATCCAAAATAGAATATACGGTTACAATATCTTCTCTTTTTAATGCTATATCTGAATTTAAGTCTCCTGATAAGGCCGTCGCTAAATCAACATTAACAATTTCTGTAGTTAAATCCGTTTTTAAACGAATAATCCTTGCTCTTTTTGTATAGGCATCTTCTTTAAGACCTTCTGCTCTTGTAATAAGATCCGAAATTCGCATTCCTTCATTATAAGAGTAATAATCCGGTCTAAAAACTGCACCCTCGATTTTAATACGGTTTTCAAATCGGTTTAAAATTTTAGTAACTCTAAAAACATCTC
The DNA here is from genome assembly GCF_020905295.1 of Flavobacterium piscisymbiosum. NCBI lineage: Bacteria > Pseudomonadati > Bacteroidota > Flavobacteriia > Flavobacteriales > Flavobacteriaceae > Flavobacterium > Flavobacterium piscisymbiosum. The sequence continues at coordinate 415,331 of NZ_JAJJMM010000001.1, forward strand.
CAGACTGTGGTAAATATGTATTATACTCACTTTCATTTATATCATGCACTTTAAATTCTTTTCCTGTTTTCTGCATTACATTTACTGATGCAGTATAGGCAAATTCATTAAAACCAGATGCGAAATTCAATAGGTCAGAAAACTTTTCTCCTTTTTTCATCTCGAAAATCCCGGGACGTTTTACTTCTCCTTCAACTGTAACTCTTTGGCTATATGCCGGAATTCGAATAACATCGTTATCTTTCAAACTTACATTATCAGATTGATCACCCTTAACTAAAAACTTATAGATGTCTACATTTTTGTAAACTTTATTATTTCTAATTAATTCTATATTTCTATAACTTCCATTTTTTCCAGGCCCTCCAGCCAAATGCAAAGCATTATAGACTGTCGCCAAAGAAGAAATAGAATAATTTCCCGGCTGTTTCCCACCTACAATAGTGATTTTAATAGTACGAATTCGACTTAAACTTACACTAACTTGAGATTGTCCAGAACTTACTGTACTATAAACCCTTGCTATAGCTGCTTTAATTTTTTGAGTAGCTGCTTCAATTGACATTCCCGAAACCGAAATTTGACCAACGTAATCTATCGTTATCTTTCCTTCTACGCTAACTGGAATACTGGCATTGTATTCCTGAACACCATATACACTTATCTGCAATTCATCTCCTGGTCCCAAAACATAATTCATAGGAGTGGCTAATTTTAAATCAGGTTCAAAATTTAAAGTAGGATTATCAAATAATTCAGAACCAAAGATTAAGGCATTTACAGAATCTTTTACTTTATCATTTTTAGTTTTTTCCTGTTTTCTTCCAAACTCAGAATCCTTATCTACTATTTTTGGCTTACTATTTTTATCATTTACATCTCCTTTAGCATTTTTCTTGTCAAATTCGTTAAGTTTGATTCTCAATTTATTGAATTCAGTTTGACTCATCCCTTTCGACAAAGCCATTGACTCTACACTATCAATCGTTGCATTATTACTTTTTAATTGAGCACTAATTTTAGCTAAATCATCATCAGACAAATAATCTACTTTTACTGTGCTTAAATCTTTTGATTTAAGGATGTCCTGTGCATTTGCATTAAATGAAAGCAATAAAATAAAAAACAGTGTAAGAACGTATGTTATCTTTTTCATATGAAACTATAATTCAACCTAAGTTGGTTTAAATAAAATTGTTTATTGTTTATGAATATTGTTTTTGATAATACTCTTTATAAGATCCAGAGGTTACATTTTGTAACCATACTTCATTATTAAGGTACCAATTAATTGTTTTTTCTAAACCTTCCTCAAAAGTAACAGAAGGTCTCCATCCCAATTCCTTATTAATTTTCGAAGCATCTATCGCATAACGCAAATCATGTCCAGGTCTATCTTTTACATAAGTAATCAATCTCTGGGAAGTTCCTTCAGACCTTCCTAATTTTTGATCCATGATTTGGCATAATAATTTTACCAAATCAATATTTTTCCATTCATTAAAACCACCAATATTATAGGTTTCATGATTTTTTCCTTCATGAAAAACTAAGTCTATAGCAATAGCATGATCTTCAACAAAAAGCCAGTCACGGGTATAATTCCCATCTCCATAAACTGGTAATGGTTTGTTATTAATAATATTATTTATAAAAAGTGGAATTAATTTTTCAGGAAAATGATAGGAACCATAATTATTGGAACAATTGGTCAGAACGTAGGGTAAACCGTAAGTTTCACCATACGCTCTTACAAAATGATCTGAACTTGCCTTAGAAGCAGAATACGGCGAATTAGGATCATAAGAAGTAGTTTCTGTAAAAAGTCCCTCTGCTCCAAGAGAACCATAGACTTCATCGGTACTAATATGGTAGAAACGTTTATCCTCAAAATTATTCTTCCATTGATTCTTGGCTGCGTTTAATAAATTCATCGTACCAATGACATTCGTCCTAACAAATGCTAATGGATCTTCAATAGAACGATCGACGTGAGATTCTGCTGCTAAATGCAAAACACCATCAAAATTATGTAATGAAAAAAGCTCATTTATAAAAGATTCATCAACAATATCTCCTTTTACAAAGGTATAGTTAGGCTGGTTTTCAATATCCTTAATATTTTCTAAATTACCTGCATAAGTTAATGCATCTAAATTAAAGATTTGGCATTCAGGATATTTATTTACAAAACGTCTTACTACGTGTGAACCAATAAAACCAGCACCACCAGTTATAAGAATTTTTTTCATTTAAATTTCAATTAATTTAATAAATCTGAATTTATTTTTTCCAACTCACTATAAATATCCTTTACATCTTGTGAGTTTTCTTTTTGCAAAATTAAATTTGCTGTATCGGTATACACGAAAATAGTGTTTTTTAATCCCAGAAAAGTAGTATGCTTACCAGAACCAATCACCATATTTCCATTTTTATCTGTAGGATGTCCTTTTGAAACTAAATAATCATAAACCGACTCAAATGATCCTAAATCAGACCATGAAAATGATGCAGGTACGACTTTTATTTTTTTACTGCGTTCCATAACAGCATAATCAATACTGATTGATGGAATTTCTAATGACAAATTCAAATCTAAAAATCCATTTTCGCTGGCTTCCCAAACTGCTTTTGATTTCTCATAAACATCCGGCTGGAATTGTTTTAGCTCCTCTAAAAGAACACTCGCTTTGAAACAGAACATCCCACTATTCCAAAGAAAATTTCCTTTTGCAATGAATTCTTTTGCTGTAGTTTGATTGGGTTTTTCACGAAACGAAATTACATTATCCCCTTTTGACTCAATATAACCATATCCTGTTTCTGGCTTGGTTGGGATAATCCCAAAAGTCACAATAAATCCTTCTTTTGCCTTCAGAACTGCCTCATCTATAGCTTTATTATAATCCTCTATTTTATCAATAATGTGATCTGAAGGCGTTACAATTAGTATATCATCAGGATCTGAAGCAAATGCAGCAAAAGCAATTGCAGCTGCAGTATTGCGAGGTGTAGCTTCAACAATGTTTACATAAGAAGTTTTGGTTTTATCCATAACCTTACCACTTAGGTGATGATTATCTACATTCCCCACCACCATGACCTTATTTGCTAAATGACTGTTACGATCCACAGTTATTTCAAATAAAGATTTATTTTCAAATATTTCTAAATATTGTTTTGGCTGACTTTTTCGAGATAGCGGCCATAATCTACTACCAACTCCACCAGTTAAAATGACATGTATAATTGAATTCTTTGTTTCCATTTTTCTTAAAATAAAAAAAGACCTTTAGTTACTATAATCTATTATCAGCTATAGCTCCTAAAACTCCTTTTACATCGTATAATAAACTATTTTCTTTTTGCAACTCTGAAAAATTTAATTCTAAAAATTCCTTGTGAGAAACTCCCAGAACAATGGCATCAAATTTATCATTTGGCAAAGTGTTAATTGTTACTAAATTATATTCTTTTTTTACATCATTCGCATTAGCCAAGGGATCAAATATTGTTACTAAAATACCATATTCTTTTAATGCTTTTACAACATCAACAATTTTTGTATTACGTACATCAGGACAATTTTCTTTGAAAGTAATTCCAAGCATTAAAAGATTTGCACCATTAACAGAAATTCCTTTTTTAATCATCAACTTCACTATTTGAGAAGCAACGTATTCTCCCATGCTGTCATTCAAACGTCGACCTGCTAAAATTATTTCGGGATGATATCCAAATTCTTGAGCTCTTTGTGCTAAATAATAAGGATCGACACCAATACAGTGTCCTCCTACTAATCCTGGTTTAAATGGTAAAAAATTCCATTTTGTTGAGGCTGCTGCTAATACTTCCTGCGTATCAATATTCATTAAATTGAATATTTTAGCCAGTTCATTTACAAAAGCAATATTAATGTCTCTTTGTGAGTTTTCTATCACTTTAGCCGCTTCTGCCACTTTTATGGAAGGTGCCAAATGAGTTCCAGCAGTAATTACTGACTTGTACAAAGCATCAACTTTTAAACCAATTTCAGGTGTTGAACCTGAAGTGACTTTTAAGATCTTTTCGACTGTATGCTCTTTGTCTCCCGGATTTATTCTTTCCGGTGAATATCCTGCATAAAAATCTTCATTAAATTTTAATCCTGAAACTCTTTCTAAAACTGGCACACACTGTTCTTCAGTAACACCTGGATAAACCGTTGACTCATATATAACAATATCTCCTTTTTTCAATATTTCACCAACAGACTCGCTCGATTTATATAACGGAGTCAAATCAGGACGATTATTTTTATCTACCGGAGTAGGAACCGTAACTATAAAATAATTACAATCTGCAATATCGTTTAAAGAAGTTGTGCAATACAATCCCGCGTCAGAAGTGGAATTATCTACTAAAACATTCTGCAATGTAGCATCATCAACTTCTAATGTTGTATCTGTACCTGATTTTAAAGAAGCTACTCTTGCTTCATTAATATCAAAACCTATAACTGAATATTTAGTAGCAAATAATCGAGCCAAAGGCAGGCCAACATAACCTAAACCAATAATGGCGATTTTTATGTTTTCGTTCAATTTGTAATCTTTTTTATCTATTTCAGTCATAACAATTCACGGCTTCGCCACTCTGAGTCACAAAATTTTGACACAGATACTCTAAAATCATTTTCGGCAAATATAGCACATTAAGTCAATTTATTCAATACGGTTTCCCGTAATACAGAAAAAACTAACAAATAAATAGCAACACTAAGCACCAACACTCTATCTATCAGTATGTAAAAATTTACCTTATAAAAAAAACAGAAAATAAAATCTCTATTTGGAGAAATTTTACCTTCTGTTTATTACCAATAGCTACACAATATAACTATATTATTTATATTTTATTTTAAGGACACACCCTAAAGATTCTAAAACTAACGTATAATAAGTATTTGAGATTTCCTGAACTATTGCGTCTTGATTACTAAAAGCTCCTGATTCTAATTTTATACGATCACCAACCTGAATCGAAGACACTGAAACATCACTTAAGTTAGGAGACGCCAAACTTGTTTTTATGATATTAATTTCTTCATCACGAACAATCGCAGGTTTTCCTAACCAAAACAAATACCGGACTACACCTGAGATCTGAAAAACGGAATTTCGATCACCATCTTCTAATTGGACAAAAACATAGGAGTTAAAAAGCGGCACCTCAATCTTCTTCTTTCTATCTGTCCATTGTTTGATTTGGATTATTAATGGACAGTAACATTCAATTCCGATTTCATTGAGTTTTTCCGCAACTTTTTTCTCCCATTTGGGTTTTGTATACACTACATACCAATTCTTCATTTTTCTTTTTATTGAAATAAAACCTTAAACCAATCTTGCCTTATTCATTTCATATTAAATTTTACCTCAATATCTTTTGCAATTAAGAACCTATTCCTTTATAAATGAAGCCTATTGATTCCAATTCTTTTGCATTTAAGATATTTCTTCCGTCAAAAAGAAATGCCGGTTTATGCATCGAATCGTAAATTTTTTGCCAGTCATAAGTTGTAAACTCATCCCATTCTGTTAGAATCGCAATAGCATGAGCGCCTTTACATGCTTCATAAGCATTATCAAATATTGATAAGGCTTTGCTATTTGCTTCCTCACTTCTGGTTTGTAAATAATCTAAATCGTTAAGCATTTTATTTCTCGAAACTTTAGGATCATAAACAGAGATTTTAGCCTGCTCGTTGATAAGATCATCAGCTACATAAATTGCAGCAGATTCTCTGGTGTCATTGGTATCTTTTTTGAAAGCCCATCCCAAAAATGTAATTTTCTTATCAGCAACTGTATTATATAAAGTTTGCACAATTTTGTTCGAAAATCTTCTTTTTTGATGATCATTCATTATAATTACCTGCTCCCAATAATCAGCCACCTCATTTAATCCGTAAGATTTTGCAATGTAAACTAAATTCAAAATGTCTTTTTGAAAACAAGAACCTCCAAAGCCAACCGATGCTTTTAGAAATTTCGGCCCAATTCTGCTATCCATCCCAATTGCTTTTGCCACTTCACTAACATCAGCTCCTGTTTTTTCACATAGTTCAGACATTGCATTTATAGATGAAATACGTTGTGCTAAAAATGCATTAGCCGTTAGCTTTGAAAGTTCAGATGACCAAACATTTGTTGTCAGGATTTTATCTTTGCTTACCCAATTTGCATAAACATCAACTAAAGCATTAATTGCTTCTTCACCTTCCGGCGTTGTATCTCCACCAATTAAAATTCTATCCGGGTTTAATAAATCAGTTACAGCAGTTCCTTCAGCCAAAAATTCAGGATTTGATAAGATTTGGAACTGAACTCCATTTCCGGTATTGTCCAGAATACTTTTTATCGCTTCGGCTGTACGTACTGGTAAAGTTGATTTTTCGACAACAATTTTATTCTGCTTTGCTACTTTAGCAATTTGTCTCGCACAAAGTTCGATATATTTTAAATCGGCAGCCATGCCTTTTCCTTTTCCGTAGGTTTTTGTTGGCGTATTTACAGATATAAAAATAACCTGAGCTTCATCAATAGCTTTTTCTACTTCAGTCGAAAAGAAAAGATTTCTTCCTCTTGCTTCACCAACTATTTCTGAAAGTCCCGGTTCGTAAATTGGAATATTATCTGTATTTGGATCGTTCCAGTCTTTAATTCTTTGTTCATTCAAATCAACAACTGTGACTTGAATATTCGGGCATTTTTGAGCAATTACTGCCATTGTCGGACCTCCAACATAACCTGCACCAATGCAACAAATTTTTGTAATTTTCATTTAATTTACTATTATCTTGATCCTTATTTTATTTTAAATTATTCCAATACCAGCTTACAGCCTCTTTTAATCCATCTTGCAATGAATATTTAGGATCATATCCTAAAACTGTTTTTGCTTTATCGATACTTGCCAGTGAATGCGGAATATCTCCTGCTCTATTTTCTCCATAAACAATTTCTACATCAGCAATTTTAGCATCAAATTCAGACAGATACTTTTTTAAGTATCCTACGAGATCGTTTAATGTATTGCGATCTCCAAATGCGGTATTATAAACTGTATTTATAGCTTCCGGATTTTGACTTGTCATTGCCAATTCATTCATCTGAATTACATTGTCGATATAAGTAAAATCGCGAGAATAATTTCCATCTCCATTAATAACGGGACTATCATAATTCATTAACTGATTAACAAACTTTGGAATCACAGCGGCATATGCTCCATTTGGATCTTGCTTTCTTCCAAAAACATTAAAATAACGCAAACCTATCGTTTCTAAACCGTAAGTTCTACTGAAAATTTCAGCATACAATTCGTTTACATATTTTGTAATTGCATATGGTGATAAAGGTTTACCAATAACATCTTCTACTTTTGGCAATCCCTGAGAATCTCCATACGTCGAAGAACTTGCTGCGTATACGAATCTTTTAACCTTTGCATCACGAGCAGCCACTAACATATTTAGAAAACCGGAAACATTAACATCATTTGTCGTAATGGGGTCATTTATAGATCTTGGAACAGAACCTAAAGCGGCCTGGTGCAAAACATAATCGACTCCATCTACTACTAAATTACAATCGGCAATATTTCGAATATCTCCTTCGATTAATTTATAATTCGGATTCTCTATAAAATCTTTCAAATTATGACGATGCCCTGTAGAAAAATTATCCAGACAAACTACTTTATGACCCAATCCTAAAAAATACTCGGACAAATTGGAACCAATAAAGCCCGCTCCGCCCGTAATTAAAATTGTACGTTGAGTTGATGTTTTCATATGACCAATTATTTTTTCCTGAATTTATTCAAAATTTCTTTCCAGAAACTTAATTTATTTACTTCATCATGATAACCGTTTGAGTAAGCTCCATAGCCGTACCCATATCCATAAGCCGTGCCATATTTCGCTTTATTTTCATAACCATTCAAAATAATACTCGCATTTGCAAGCTCGCCACGCTGCACCCTGGTATTTAGCAACGTTATCATGTCTTTTTTAGTATAATTTTGTCTTACTATATAAAGCGTAACATCTGCAAATTGTGCTAACTCTAATGCATCTGACACTAACCCAACCGGAGGCGTGTCCAGAATAATATAATCGTATTGCTGTTTCAGCTCCAAAATCAAGTCCCGCATTGCATCGCTCAAAATTAACTCTGACGGATTAGGCGGAATTGGACCTGAAAGAATAACATCAAGATTCGGAATTTGTGTAGGGTTTATAATCTCAGCTAAACTATTTTGTTTTATTAAATAATTTACAACCCCTATTTGATTTTTCAAATTAAACTCATCTGCCAATCTTGGTTTTCTTAAATCCAAACCAATGATTACCGTTTTCTTTTCGCTTAAAGCGAAAACTGTAGCGATATTTATCGAACAAAATGTTTTTCCTTCACCACTTATAGACGAAGTAATCATCAATGTTTTTGAACCGCTTACTTGTTGTTTTTTATACAAAAACTGCAACGAAGAACGAATCGTCCTAAAGGCTTCTGAAAGTGCCGATTTTGGCTTATCGAAAACCGCTAAATTCAAAGAATCTTTATTAACTCCAATCACTCCAATTAATGGTATTTGAGTTAATTTGCTAATATCTTCAGTATTCTGGATTGAATTATTAACAAAGAAAATTCCGAAAATGAATAATAAAGGTATTAAGGTCCCTAAGAATAAAGCTAAAATATAATTTACAGAAGTTTTAGGGCCAATTAATCCTCCGCCAATATCTTTTGCGGGATCGATAAAATGCAGATCTGATAAATTTGATGCTTTTACAATCTCGGCCTCATTTCTTTTCTTCAAAAATTCATTATAAATATTATCACTTAAATCATATTTTCTCTGGATCTTCAATAATTCCTGCTGTTGTTCCGGAAGTCTTTTTACAGTACTTTCGGCCTGACCAATTTTAGAATTTACCATTGCTAAATCTGTCAATAAAGATCCTTTTGCAGAAGCTATATTTTCCAGCAAAACATTTTTCACAGCCTGCATTTGATTATCAAAATCTTTAAAAATCTTGTCGCTTTTTACCGCATAAGCCATTTCTGACCTTTGTGTAGAAAGGGCAATAAGTTTTGATACGTTTACAACAACATTAGGATCTTCTATTCCTGCAACAGATGGCGCAGGCAATCTCGAATAATCAACGCTATTATTTAAATATGATTTTAAAGAATTGTAATAGGCAATTTTTCTTGTAACCTGGTCTCTTTCGACATCAAAATCCATAATTTTATCCGAAACCTTTTCTCCTCCTCCTTCAATTTCATAGATATTTTTGTCTTTCCTGAAAGATTTAAGCTCACTTCCTGTTTCTTTCAATTGCGACTCCATTGCAACCAGCGTACTATCAATAAATCGTATGGTATTGGTTGCAAATTGGTTTTTTCCGTCAAGCTGAAGTTTGATTAACATTTTTACCGTAGCGTTCAAATACTCCACCATTCGGGCTTTGTTTGTTCCCTGCATTGATAATGTAAGTATTGAACCGCCTTTATCGTCAGAACTAACATTTACCCCTCTGTAACCTGATACAGTACCATCAAAATCATTGAATTTTACAAAATACTCGTTCCCTGTATACATACCGGGATTATCATTGATTTGAAGTTTCCAGTTTAAAAAAGGTAACGAAACTTGTTCTCCAACCTTATATTTTTTTACAAATTCTGTTGGCTGAACAGCAGTATTGCTATAAGTGTTATTAGAATAGGTTATTAATGAAACAGAACTATTCTCGAAAGGGATGCGAATTTCATATTCATTGGCACTTAAAAACTTAACACTGATCAAGGTGTTCGCTAATTGCCCTTTTGATTTGTCTATATTGACATAAAAGGGAACTGCGCCATAAGAATCTACTAAATTGTATTTTCCTTGTGTAAGGTAATCGATATAAAATTGCAATTTATCTACAACCAATTCATTATGAGATCGTGATTGTATTATAGTCGAAATTCCGTTTACCTGATCAGAAACTCCTCCCCAATTAAAAACTAAACTGGTATTTGATGTAAAAAATGGGTTTCTTTCTTCTTTAATAGAAACCATGGTTTGCATGGCGTAAATTTTCTCTTTTCGAATATTTACCTGATATGCAATTGTAAAAGCAATGATCAAACTAGCTAAAAACCATTTCCAATAACTTAAAATCTTCAACAGGAATCCTTTAAAATCAAAATTTGAATGATTCTCAAAAATGGAAAAATCTTTTATATCTAACATTTTTTGAATTTAAGTTTAGTTTTTAAGCAATAGAAAAACTGTCGTGGCCAATGACAAAACAGTAATAATTGTAGTTATGGATTCTATACCTGTTTTTCCTGTTCCCCAACTTTTTTGTTTAAGTGGTTTTACGTAAACGTAATCATTTGGCTGTAAATAAAAATAAGGCGATTTTATTACATTAACATCTGTTAAATCAATATCATGCATTTGTACGCCTGTTGGAGTCTGACGAATGATCGTTACTGCTTTTCTATTTCCTGTTATGGTTATATCACCCGCATTTGCTATGGCTTCCATAATATTTACATGTTCCTGAAATAATGTTTTAGTACCGGTACTTTCTACTTCGCCATTTATTGTATACCTAAAACCTGCTAATTTTACAGTAACAAAAATATTAGCTTCTTTTTTAAAATATTCTTCCAGTAATTTTTTTTCAATTGTAACCCGAACTTCTTCAAGAGTATATCCTATAACATTAATTTCTCCTAAAATAGGCATTCTAATATTACCGTGATCATCAACTGTAAATCCGTTAAAATATAACGTCGATTCAGATTTCCCTGCTCCAGAAGAAACTTCTGTTGTATTAAAAATTGAAACTAACTTAGGATCTATCGCTTTTATATCGACACTTAAAATGTCATTTACTTGTAACCTATAAGGTTTAGACTCTACTGCAGCTATATTATTTTGCTCTGCTGAAGTATTTTTATCCTGCAAATAGGTCAAGTCTTTTACTGGAATACAGGATGTAAACAACACGCTAATTAGCAGTAATATATAAAAGCCGTTTTTTGTCATTATTGAAATTTTATCGCAAATATAGCTTTTCCTTTAATTTTCAGAAAATCTAACCTTTATTTGAGTTTATTTAATTGTTTTTGAAAGTTTTTTCGAACGGAACGCGATGTAAAATACTTCTTCCGAGGGTAATTTCGTCTGCATATTCTAATTCATCGCCTACTGATATACCTCTGGCTATTGTAGAAATTATAATTTCTGATTCTGCAATTTGTTTATAGATATAAAAATTGGTTGTATCTCCTTCCATAGTTGAGCTAAGGGCAAAAATAATTTCGATTACTTTTCCTGCTTTTACTTTTTCGACCAAACTCGAAATGTTTAACTGACTTGGGCCAACACCTTCTATGGGAGAAATTTTGCCGCCTAAAACATGATAAATTCCTTTGTACTGACCGGTATTTTCAATCGCCATAACATCACGAATATCTTCGACTACGCAAATAGTCTGATGATTTCGCGCGAGATTTGCACAAATTTCGCAAACTTTTGTGTCTGAAATATTATGACAGCTTTCGCAAAATTTAATATCCTCACGCATATTTAATAATGCCTGAGATAAAAAGCCCGTTTGCTCTTTTGGCTGTTTTAATAAATGAAGCACCAAACGCAATGCCGTACGCTTACCAATTCCTGGCAATTGTGACATTTCGTTGACCGCTTTTTCTATTAATTTTGATGAAAATTCCATGACGACAAAAGTAATATTTTTAATGGTTTAGTAGACTTGGAGACAACTAAATTCAATATGATCAAGAATACTAATTATAAATACAAAAGTTCTTTCTAGCCCAGATGGTAACGGCATCCTTTTGTGGTGGGGTTCACCACAAAAGATATAGTGGATCCCGAAACTTCGGGAGAAATAGCTCCTAAAAAAAATTAATATTGATTCGTAGCTAATAAAACCAAAGTACAAGCAACTTCTGCCTTAATATTATTCAATTCTAATAATTGATATAATTCCGGATTTTCGGTTCCCGGATTAAAAACTACACGCTTTGGCTGTGCTTCGATTATATAATTATAGTAATCACGCTGACGCGCAGGATTTAGATACAAAGTCACTGTGTCTATGTTTTTTACCGGAATTGCTTTGGTTTGAATTTTTACACCTGCAACTTCTCCTGTGTTTTGACCAATTGCTAATACAGTATGTCCTTTTTCTACTAACATATTTATGGCTCTAAAAGCGTAACGATCTGGCTTAGTGGTTGCACCCAGAACTAAAGTTTTTTTATTTTTCATCATTTTTAAATATTTTACAAAAGTAATCAAAAAGAATGAGCTTATTTTAGGTTATTGATTTAGAAATAATAACATTCGCGACAATATCCTAACAAGAATTTGCTTTCAGATATCAAAAAATAACTATTTTTACTTCATTAACTCAAACTACATGGATTTATTCATTTATTTATTTGCGGCACTTTTTTCGGTCTTAAACCCAATTGGTACCGTGCCAATTTTTGTTGGACTTACGCAGCATGATTCTCAGGAAGAACGTTCCCGCATTTCGCTTTGGACTGCCATAAACGTTTTTATCATTTTGATCGTTTCGTTTTTTATTGGTCAATATGTTCTGAGCTTTTTTGGAATTAGCATTGACGCGCTTCGAATTGCAGGCGGAATTGTAATTGTAAACTCTGGGTTTTCGTTACTTTCCGGAAAAATCAATAAAAAACGAGGAATCAATAAAAAGGTTGAAACGGATGCGCAACAGCGTAATGACATTGCACTAACGCCATTAGCAATACCAATGTTAGCCGGACCGGGATCAATTTCGTTACTTATTGCTTTTTATCAGGAACATCACGGAATAGAAGAAATCATTATATCTTCTCTAGCCATTTTGGCTATTGCAGTTGCCATTTTCGCCATTTTGAAAAGTGCGCATTATTTAGCCCGAATATTAGGTGCATCAGGAATTGTGGCTATTTCCAGAATTGTTGGTTTTATAGTAATTTCTATCGGAATTCAATATATCGTAAGTTCGATTATCAATATTGTCAAAGGGAATTTGATGTAACTTGTTCAATATTTCAAATAAAAAAAACCAAATTCCAAAGCTGAATATTTCAGTATAGAATTTGGATTTTTTTATTTAAAGTTGCTAAAACTTAATTTCTTGGCAAAAACACTTCAGCCATCATACATCTTGCACTTCCGCCACCACAAGCTTCAATCGTATCCAGGCTTGAACTTAAAATTTCAGCATGATTTTCTAATTGAGCAATTTGCTTTGGGGTTAAACTTTGATGTGCCGATGCACTCATAACGATATATTTCTTATCGTTTGCACCTCTAACTTCGAGCATATTACCTGCAAAATTATTTACCTGAGCCTCGGTGATCAAAATAATTTCTTTTTTATCCGCTTTTAGGTTTTCAAGAACCATTTTGCGTTCTTTTTTATCATCGATGCAATCAGCACAGATAACAGCAAAAGTTTCTCCTAAACACATCATTACATTAGTATGATAGATTAGTTTACGTTCTCCGTCAACTGTCTGAAAAGCTTCAAAAATAACCGGAGCATAATCAAAATCTTCACAAAATTCTATAAACAATTCTTCATCAGCACGAGGAGACAGTGCACAATATGCTTTTGCATTTGCTCGGTCTAAAAGTAAACTTCCTGTTCCTTCCAAGAAAAAGCCATCTTCTTCTGCAGATGTATAATCCATTATATTAGCAATTTCGAATCCTTTGTCTTCAAGAGTATCTAGAATATCCTCACGACGTTCCTGACGACGATTTTCTGCAAACATGGGATAAAGTGCTACATCACCATTTTCGTGAAAAGAAACCCAATTGTTTGGAAAAATACTATCCGGTGTATCTGTTTCCAAATTATCATCAATAACTGTAACATCAACCCCAACTGCTCTTAATTTTTCTACAAAAACATCAAATTCCTGTTGCGCTTTAGCATTTACCGTACTTGGTAAAAGTCCGTCTAATACTTTTTGATAATAATTATTTACAGCTGTTTGCTCATTCATTCTGAAAGCAACTGGCCGAATCATTACAATTGCATTTGTCGTTTGTTTCATTTTCTTTATATTTTTTTGTTTCAAGTTTGCTTTGCTCGAACAGGCGAAGCAAACTTGAAACTTTATTTTTTAGTCTCTAATTAAAGGTAATGTCGAACATCTTAACAAACCTTCCTGCTTTGCAATTTCAGCATACGGAATTTCTTCTACTGTAAAACCTTTAGCACGAAGCCAATTGTTCAATCTTGTGAAATTTTTCTCTGAAACAACTACATTTTCGTCGATAGAAAATACATTTGAAAACATATTATACATTTCGTTTCTTTCGATATGAAATAAGTTTTCTTTTCCAAAAAGATTCACTAAATACATATAATCAGCTTCTTCACGGAAACCTCTTTTATAAATAATTCCTTTATCTTTTCCAACAGGCTGAAAACAACAGTCAAGGTGCAACGCATTATCGCGCGCTTCGATTTTAGATTTCACCAAATCAAACTCTTTTACGATTTTATTTGGGAATAATTCTTTAATAAAATTTACACCGTGCATATTGGTTCTTGCCGTAATGTAATCTTTATAATCACTTCCTTTATAAGTTCCTATAAAAATGTGATGATTCCAAAGCATAACATCTCCACCTTCTATATGAACTTCTTCTGGCGGACGAACTACTTTTAGAGGATCTATCTGATCAATTATATATTGAATAGCATCTAATTCACGCTCTCTATCAGGAAGAATATTTGATTTTACAAAAGTATCATCTATTACAAAACCTATATCTCTTGCAAAAATCTGATTGTAGTTTTCAATCATTTCAGGACGATAAACTTTTACATCATATTTTTGAAAAACGGCATTAAAAGTATCCATTTCAGCAACCATATCTTTTTCGATAGGATATGTCCCTGCTTTAATATGTTCCAATGATTTAGGATCATAGGCATCATCTAAAGATGGAGTCGGCCCATTATGAACAGCAGAACCCAAGACTACAGCACGCAATCTTGACGTTTCGTTCTTTATATTTAATTGCAACATAACTTTATTATATTTTGGCCAAAGATAAAAAAAGCTTCACAGTTAAGTGAAGCTTTAAAATATTTTTATTTGTTCGACTTAAAGTCTCTCAACGGGTGCCCAGTATAAATTTGTCTTGGTCGGCCAATTGGTTCTTTATTCTCACGCATTTCTTTCCATTGTGCAATCCACCCTGGTAATCTACCTATAGCAAACATTACTGTAAACATATCTGTAGGAATACCTAATGCTCTATAAATAATTCCAGAATAGAAATCTACGTTTGGATATAAGTTTCTTGATTTGAAGTATTCATCTTCTAAAGCTGCTGTTTCTAATTTTTTAGCGATCTCTAAAATAGGATCTTCAACTCCTAAAGTTTCCAAAACTTCTTTAGCTGCTTTTTTGATTATTTTAGCTCGTGGATCAAAGTTTTTGTAAACTCTGTGACCAAATCCCATTAAACGGAAAGGATCGTTTTTATCTTTCGCTTTCGCTAAAAATTTATCAGTATCACCACCGTCTTTATTAATTTCTTCCAGCATTTCAAGTACTGCCTGATTTGCACCTCCGTGAAGTGGTCCCCAAAGTGCAGAAACTCCTGCAGAGATAGAAGCAAATAAACCAGCATGAGATGACCCTACCATTCTTACTGTAGAAGTAGAACAGTTTTGTTCGTGATCTGCATGAAGAATAAATAATTTATCTAATGCTGCTACAATAACCGGATTAGCAGAGTAAGGGCTTGTAGGCAATTTAAACATTAATTGCATAAAATTATCTACATAACCTTGCGTATTGTCATAATAATTTAATGGATAACCCATAGTTTTTCTATAAGTCCACGTTGCAATTACAAGAAATTTACCCATTGTTTTGCAAATGGCTTCGTACATCTCTTTTTCATTTTCAACGTTTACCGCTTTTGGATTAAATGCTGTTAAAGCACTTGTCAAAGCTGATAACACTCCCATTGGGTGCGCTGTTTTAGGGAATCCGTCAATGATATTTTTCATCTCTTCGTTTACCAAAGTATGTTTTCTAATACCATTTTCAAACTGCTCTAATTGTTGAGCTGTTGGTAATTCACCAAAAATTAAAAGATAAGATACTTCTAAGAAATTAGCTTTTTCAGCTAAATCTTCGATTGAATATCCTCTGTAACGTAAAATTCCTAATTCTCCGTCTAAGAAGGTGATTTCACTTTTGCAAGAACCAGAATTTTTATATCCAGGATCCAAAGTAATAATACCAGTTAAATCACGTAATTTGTTAATATCGATAGCTGATTCATTTTCGCTCCCTGTAATTACCGGAAGTTCAATTTTTTGACCATCTACTTCTAATGTAGCTATTTTTGACATAATATATCGGAAATAAATCTTTAAAATAATAATTTATCAAATCTAAGGAATTTAAGACTAATTAAAAAAAGAATCCTGCTATGAATTTGTTAAAACTCCAAAAAAAAACCATTCGCGTAAACGAATGGTTTAAATTTAATATATAACTCTTACAATTATTTGATCTTGAAAGCGTTTAATCCAGGGAAATAAGCAGTACTTCCTAACTCTTCTTCGATTCTTAATAATTGATTGTATTTTGCCATACGATCAGAACGAGAAGCAGAACCTGTCTTAATTTGACCACAGTTTAAAGCTACAGCTAAATCAGCAATTGTATTATCTTCTGTTTCTCCAGAACGGTGAGACATTACTGAAGTATACCCTGCATTTTTCGCCATGTTTACAGCTGCAATAGTTTCAGTTAAAGTACCAATTTGGTTTACTTTTACTAAGATTGAATTTGCAATTCCTTTTTCGATTCCAGTTGAAAGACGCTCAACATTAGTAACAAACAAATCATCCCCTACTAATTGAACTTTGTGTCCAATTTTTTCAGTTAAATATTTCCATCCATCCCAGTCATCTTCGTACATACCATCTTCAATAGAAATAATTGGATATTTAGCAGCAAGTTCAGCTAAATAATCAGCTTGCTCTTCAGAAGTCCTGATTTTTCCAGTCTCTCCTTCAAATTTAGTATAATCGTATTTACCGTTTACATAAAACTCAGAAGCAGCACAGTCAAGAGCAATCATAATTTCGTCTCCAAAAGTATATCCAGCTTTTTCAACAGCTAATTTGATAGTATCTAAAGCATCCTCAGTACCACCAGCCAAGTTTGGAGCAAAACCACCTTCGTCACCTACAGCAGTACTTAATCCTCTGTCATGTAATACTTTTTTCAAACTGTGAAAAATTTCAGTTCCCATTTGCATAGAATGAGAGAAAGAAGTTGCTTTTACAGGGAAGATCATAAACTCCTGAAATGCAATAGGCGCATCAGAGTGAGAACCTCCGTTAATGATATTCATCATTGGAACAGGTAATGTATTAGCAGAAACTCCTCCTACATATCTGTATAATGGCAATCCAAGTTCGTTAGCAGCAGCTTTTGCAGCAGCCAAAGAAACTCCTAAAATTGCATTAGCTCCTAATTTAGATTTGTTTGGAGTCCCGTCTAAATCAATCATTAACTGATCAATTGTATTTTGTTCGAAAACAGAAGTACCAACTAATTCTTCAGCAATAACAGTATTTACATTGTTCACTGCATTTAAAACTCCTTTTCCTAAGAATGCTTTTCCTCCATCACGTAATTCAACAGCCTCATGTTCTCCAGTTGAAGCTCCAGACGGAACAGCAGCTCTTCCTAAAACTCCATTTTCAGTAATTACATCAACTTCGATAGTTGGATTACCTCTAGAATCAAAAATTTGTCTTGCGTGAACTTTTATTATAATACTCATTATTTTTGTTTTTTATTAATAAATTATAAATATTTTCCGAAATTATAAAAATATTCAATATTAAATACCACATTTAACAATTAAATATCTTTATTTATTAACTACATCGTTTTAGCAGAAGCTCCTTTTATATTCTCAACAAACTGATCGAATAAATAAGAAGAATCATGTGGCCCAGGACTTGCTTCTGGATGGTATTGTACTGAAAAACAATTCTTATTTCTCATACGCATACCAGCAACAGTTCCGTCATTTAAATGTAAATGTGTAATTTCTAAATCAGGATGATTATCCAATGCTTCTTTGTTTACAGCAAAACCGTGGTTTTGAGAAGTGACCTCACCTTTACCCGTAATAATATTTTTTACCGGATGATTTATTCCGCGGTGACCATTAAACATTTTATAAGTCTGAACACCATTTGCTAAGGCAATTACCTGATGTCCCAAACAAATTCCGAATAACGGATTATCATTAGCCAAAATTTCCTTTGCTACTTCAATAGCTCCAAAAAGAGGATCCGGATCTCCAGGTCCATTTGACAAGAAGTATCCATCCGGATTAAATTCGGCCAGATCTTTATAAGTAGAGTTGTATGGAAACACTTTGATATAACAATCTCTTTTCGCAAGGTTTCTTAGGATATTCTTTTTAATTCCTAAATCTAAAGCTGAAATCTTATAAGTAGCGTTTTCATCTCCAAAAAAATAAGGCTCAGTAGTTGAAACTTTTGACGCCAACTCTAAACCTTCCATATTTGGCACATTAGCCAATTCTTTTTTCAAATCTTCAATCGAAGTACCATCTGTACAAATAACAGCATTCATCGCACCATTATCACGAATGTAGCTTACTAGTGCTCTGGTATCAACATCAGAAATACAGATTAGATTTTGCTTAATAAAATAATCTTCTAAACTTCCTGAAGCATCTTCTCTTGAATAATTAAAACTAAAGTTTTTACAAACCAAACCAGCAATTTTGATACTATCAGATTCAACTTCTAAATCATTAACACCATAGTTACCAATATGTGTATTAGTTGCTACCATTATTTGACCAAAATAAGAAGGATCTGTAAAAATCTCCTGATATCCTGTCATTCCAGTATTAAAACAAACTTCACCAAAAGTTTTACCGCTAATTCCGATAGATTTCCCGTGAAAAATTGTTCCATCACTTAGTAATAAAATGGCGCTTTGTCGTGTAGTGTATTTCATTATTTACTTTGTATTGTTTTTTTTAAGCGTCTTATAAAAACCGCGAAGCTTGTTTTTATTTGTAATTAGATATTTTGCAAATTTACTTCTTTAAAACAGTGCTTCCAAGATTTTTTAAAAATTTCATTGATAAAATTAAAACCTAAGTTTTAAAATAAGTTATATTTCAAACTATTTTAAAAAAAATCAAAAAAAAAAGGATAAACTAAAAATTAGCTTATCCTTGATTTCTATAGAATCATTACTTTCATAATTATTCAGAAGCTTCAGTAGTCGATTCTGATTCAGCAGCTGGAGCTTCAGGAGTAGTCTCCTCAGCTTTTTTTGCTTTACCACCACGACGGCTTTTAGCTTTTTTAACTTCTTTTTTACCACCATTGTAAAGTTCATTGAAATCTACAAGTTCGATCATTGCCATATCAGCATTATCTCCCAAACGATTTCCAACTTTAATGATACGAGTGTATCCACCTGGACGGTCTCCAACTTTAGCAGCTACGTCTCTGAACAAGTCAGTTACCGCATATTTACTACGTAAGTAAGCAAAAACAATACGACGGTTGTGAGTCGTATCTTCTTTTGATTTTGTGATTAAAGGCTCAACGAATTGTTTAAGCGCTTTAGCCTTAGCAACAGTAGTGTTAATACGTTTGTGCTCAATAAGAGAACAAGCCATATTAGCTAACATAGCTTTTCTATGTCCAGTCTGTCTGCTTAAGTGATTGAATTTTTTTCCGTGTCTCATTGCTATTTTAAATTTAATCCGCCGCGGCGGATTGAATTATTCTTTATCTAATTTGTATTTAGCTAAGTCCATTCCGAAAGTTAAATTCTTAACAGCTACAAGTTCATCTAGCTCAGTTAAAGATTTTTTACCAAAATTACGGAATTTCATTAGGTCATTTTTATTGAACGATACTAAATCACCAAGTGTATCAACTTCAGCCGCTTTCAAGCAATTTAATGCTCTCACAGATAAATCCATATCAACAAGCTTAGTTTTAAGCAATTGTCTCATATGCAATGACTCTTCATCATACGATTCTGTTTGTGCAATTTCGTCAGCCTCGAGTGTAATTCTTTCGTCAGAAAATAACATGAAGTGGTGAATTAAAACTTTAGCAGCTTCAGTAAGAGCATCTTTTGGATTAATAGAACCATCAGTTTTAATTTCAAAAACTAATTTTTCATAATCTGTTTTTTGCTCAACACGGAAGTTTTCAATTGCGTATTTTACATTTTTTACCGGAGTAAAAATAGAGTCTGTAAAAATAGTACCAATTGCAGCGTTCTGTTTTTTGTTCTCCTCAGCAGGAACATATCCTCTACCTTTTTCGATTGTTAAATCGAAGTTCAATTTGATTTTAGAATCTAAATTACAGATAACAAGGTCTGGATTCAGCACTTGGAAACCTGAAATAAATTTTTGAAAATCACCTGCTGTTAGTTGATCTTTACCAGAAACAGAAATTGTAACTGCTTCATTATCGATATCTTCAATTTGACGTTTGAAACGTACTTGTTTTAGATTAAGGATAATTTCGGTAACATCTTCAACAACACCTGAAATAGTAGAAAACTCATGATCTACACCTTCGATACGAACAGATGTAATTGCATAACCTTCTAATGCTGAAAGCAAAACTCTTCTAAGTGCATTACCAACTGTCAATCCATAACCAGGTTCTAAAGGTCTAAATTCGAATTTACCTTCAAAATCGGTTGAATCGATCATGATAACTTTATCGGGCTTTTGAAAATTAAATATTGCCATAAATTTCGACTAAGTCAATTATTATTTGTTGTACAACTCTACGATTAATTGTTCTTTAATGTTTTCTGGAATCTGAAGTCTTGCAGGTACAGAAACGAAAGTTCCTTCTTTAAGATCATTGTTCCAAGTAATCCATTCATAAACATGACTTGAATTTGATAAAGAACGTTCGATAGCTTCTAAAGATTTAGATTTTTCACGAACTGCAACTTTATCACCAGGTTTAAGGTGGTAAGAAGCGATATTTACAACTTCACCATTTACAGTAACGTGTCTGTGAGAAACTAATTGTCTAGCACCTCTTCTAGAAGGAGCGATACCCATTCTAAAAACAACGTTATCTAATCTTGCTTCACATAATTGTAAAAGAACTTCACCAGTAACACCTTTAGTAGCTGATGCTTTTTTGAATAAATTTCTGAATTGTTTTTCTAAAATTCCGTAAGAATATTTAGCTTTTTGCTTTTCCATTAACTGAACAGCGTACTCAGATTTTTTACCTCTTTTTTTAGCCATCCCGTGTTGTCCAGGTGGGTAATTTCTTTTTTCGAAAGATTTATCATCTCCGAAGATTGCTTCGCCAAATTTACGAGCAATTCTAGTTTTTGGACCAGTATATCTTGCCATTTCTAAAAAATTAAATTTAAGGTAGAGATTATGAATTCAGGTCAAATCCTTCGATAATCTATATTCTACCTTGTTTATACTATGAATAAATAAAATTAAACTCTACGTCTTTTTGGAGGACGACATCCGTTGTGAGGCATTGGAGTAACATCGATAATCTCAGTAACTTCAATTCCACCGTTATGAATAGAACGAATAGCAGACTCACGTCCGTTTCCTGGTCCTTTTACATAAACTTTTACTTTTTTAAGTCCAGCCTCAAGAGCTACTTTACTACAATCTTCTGCTGCCATTTGGGCTGCGTATGGAGTATTCTTTTTAGAACCTCTAAAACCCATTTTACCAGCTGAAGACCAAGAAATAACTTCACCTTTTTTGTTTGTCAAAGAAATGATGATGTTATTGAAGGTAGCAGAAATATGAGCTTCTCCCGTTGATTCAACGATAACTTTACGTTTTTTTGCAGTTGCTTTAGCCATATTACTTATTATTTAGTTGCTTTTTTCTTGTTAGCAACAGTTTTTCTTTTACCTTTTCTTGTTCTAGAGTTGTTTTTAGTTCTTTGCCCTCTTAATGGAAGACCAGATCTATGACGGATACCTCTGTAACAACCAATATCCATTAAACGTTTGATGTTCAAAGAAACTTCAGAACGTAATTCTCCTTCAATTTTGTAAAATGAAACTGCATCACGAATCGCTCCGATCTCATCATCATTCCAATCTTGAACTTTTTTATCTTGGCTAACTTGAGCTTTTTCTAAAATCTCAATAGCTCTACTTCTTCCTAATCCAAAGATATAGGTAAGTGCTATAACACCTCTTTTATTTTTTGGGATATCTACCCCTGCTATTCTTGCCATAATTATCCTTGTCTTTGTTTAAATCTAGGATTCTTTTTGTTTATTACGTACAATCTCCCTTTTCTACGCACAATGATGCACTCGGGACTTCTCTTTTTTACTGATGCTCTAACTTTCATAGTGAATATCCTTTAATATCGATAAGTAATTCTTGCTTTTGACAAATCATAAGGACTCATTTCTAGTTTCACTTTATCACCAGGTAATAATTTGATGTAATGCATACGCATTTTACCAGAAATATGAGCAATTACGATATGTCCATTTTCTAACTCTACACGGAACATCGCATTTGATAATGCTTCGATGATTGATCCGTCTTGTTCTATTGCTGATTGTTTTGCCATATAAAAATTAAGCTACTGCTTTTCTATTTTTACCAGTCTTCATTAAACCATCATAATGTTTGTTTAACAAGTATGAATTGATTTGTTGAATAGTATCTATTGCAACTCCAACCATAATTATTAACGAGGTACCTCCAAAAAACATTGCCCAAGATTGTTGTACATCCATAATACTTACAACAATAGCTGGGAACACAGCAATCAAAGCAAGGAATAAAGATCCTGGGAAAGTTATTAAAGACATCACTTTATCAAGAAATTCTGAAGTTTCAGCTCCTGGACGAACGCCCGGAATAAAACCACCACTTCTTTTTAAATCATCAGCCATTTTGTTAGTAGGAACTGTAATTGCAGTATAGAAAAATGTAAATACAATAATTAAAGTTGCAAATACAAAGTTATACCAAAATCCGAACATATTACTAAACGCGCCAACAATAGATTGTGATGTGTCTGATTTAGACAATCCAGCTACAGCTGCAGGTATAAACATAATCGCCTGAGCAAAAATGATAGGCATAACCCCAGAAGCATTAAGCTTAAGAGGAATCCATTGTCTATTACCACCTGCCAAATCTTGCTCGTAATCCCCACTTGTTGTACGACGAGCGTATTGAACAGGAATTCTACGTACTGCCATTGTAAGCAATACACAAGAAATGATTACTAATAACCAAACAATAATTTCAATAACTAACAACATTGGACCACCATTGTTATTGGTAACTCTGGTTGTAAACTCTTGGATAAAAGCTTGCGGTAAACGCGCCAAAATACCAACCATAATCAATAATGAAATTCCGTTTCCAATACCTTTATCTGTAATTTTTTCTCCAAGCCACATAGCAAAAATTGTACCTGTAACTAAGATAATAACAGAAGAGAACAAGAATTCAGGTGAATTAAAGCCTAGTAAGAATGCACTTCCAGGTAACGTTCTGTATAAATTATAGATATAAGTTGGACCTTGAACCAGTGTAATAGCTATAGTCAACCAACGAGTGATTTGATTAATCTTTTTTCTACCACTCTCTCCATCGTTTTGAAGTTTTTGCAAATAAGGAATAGCAATTCCCATTAACTGAACAACAATAGATGCAGAAATATAAGGCATAATACCTAAAGCAAAAACTGAAGCTTTAGAGAAAGCACCTCCTGTAAACATGTCCAGGATTGATCCTAAACCTTGTTTAGTTTGTCCCGCTAAACCTGTTAATTGAGTTGCGTCAATTCCAGGTAGCGTTACGTGTGCACCAAAACGATATACTAAAAGCAATCCTAATGTAATTAAGATTCTGTTTTTCAGTTCTTCGATTTTCCAAACATTACTTATTGATTCAATAAATTTCTTCATCTTAGTAGATAAGTTATATAGTTACAGCTTCTCCACCAGCAGCTTCAATAGCCGCTTTTGCAGTAGCAGTAAATTTGTGGGCAGTTACTTTTAATTTTGCTTTCAATTCTCCTCTACCTAAAATCTTAACGATTTCATTTTTGGTAGCAAGACGATTAGCTACGAAATCTGTCATTGAAACAGAATCAGTAATCACACCATTGTCTACTAATAATTGAAGCGTATCTAAATTAACACCTTCGTATTCTTTACGATTGATGTTTGTGAAACCAAACTTAGGTACACGTCTTTGAAGTGGCATTTGCCCTCCCTCAAAACCAATCTTTTTAGAATAACCAGAACGAGATTTTGCTCCTTTGTGACCTCTTGCAGAAGTACCACCTTTTCCTGAACCTTCTCCTCTACCTAATCTTTTATTTTGATTGTGTGTTGACCCTTCAGCTGGTTGTAAGTTACTTAAATTCATAACAGTATTTGTTATTTAGCTTCTTCGACAGAAACTAAGTGTTTAACTTTGTTTATCATACCAAGGATAGCAGGATTTGAATCATGCTCTACAACTTGTCCCATTTTACGTAGACCTAAAGCTTCCAAACCTCTCTTTTGAGAAAGAGGACAGTTGATTTTGCTTCTTACTTGTTTTACTAATAATTTAGCCATAATTTCCTTGAATTAACCTTTAAAAACTTTTTCTAAAGAAACACCTCTTTGTTTTGCAACAGTGTAAGCGCTTCTCATTTGTAATAAAGCATCAAAAGTTGCTTTCACTACGTTATGAGGATTTGATGATCCTTGAGATTTAGATAATACATCGTGAATACCTACTGATTCAAGAACTGAACGAACAGCTCCACCAGCAATAACTCCTGTACCATGAGACGCAGGGATTAAGAATACACGTGCACCACCAAATTTACCTTTTTGTTCGTGAGGAACAGATTGTCCGTTCAAAGGAATTTTTACTAAATTTTTCTTAGCATCTTCTACTGCTTTCGCAATTGCTTCAGAAACGTCTTTAGATTTTCCTAATCCATGACCAACTACTCCGTTTTCATCACCTACAACTACAATAGCAGAAAAACCGAAAGCTCTACCACCTTTTGTAACTTTAGTAACACGATTAACACTTACCAGACGATCTTTAAGTTCAAGACCACTTGGTTTTACCAATTCTACATTTTTGTATTTAGACATAATATATTAGAATTTAAGTCCAGCCGCTCTTGCGCCTTCTGCTAATGATTTAATACGACCGTGATACAAATATCCACCTCTATCAAAAGTGATGGTATCAATCCCAGCTTTTAACGCTTTCTCAGCAACTAGTTTTCCAACAGCAGCAGCGATTTCAACGTTAGTACCTTTTCCTATTTCTTTTTCTCTTGAAGATGCAGATAATAAAGTAACTCCGTTTACGTCATCAATAATTTGAGCGTAAATTTCTTTGTTACTTCTAAATACAGATAGTCTTGGGTTAGTAGCAGTACCACTAATCGATTTTCTAATTCTGAATCTAATTCTCTGTCTTCTATCAGATTTTGTTAATGACATAATCTTATTTTTTAAGCTGATTTACCTGCTTTTCTTCTTAATACTTCACCCACAAATTTAACACCTTTTCCTTTGTACGGCTCTGGCTTACGGAAACCTCTGATTTTCGCAGCAACCTGACCTAAAAGTTGTTTATCAAATGATGTTAATTTTACGATAGGGTTTTTACCTTTTTCAGATATTGTTTCTAGAGCTACTTCAGGAGCAATTTCTAAAACAATATTGTGAGAATATCCAAGAGCTAAATCTAACTTTTGACCTTGGTTTGAAGCTCTATAACCTACTCCAACTAATTCAAGTTCTTTTGTAAAACCTTCAGATACACCAATTATCATGTTATTGATTAACGATCTGTATAATCCGTGTTTTGCTCTTTGGTCTTTATGATCAGACGATCTTTCTAAAAGAACCTGATCGCCTTCAACTTTTACAGTAATGTCCGAAAACTCCTGAGTTAGTTGACCTTTTTTTCCTTTTACCGTAACGATACCGTCTTTAACTTCTACAGTTACTCCAGCAGCGATTACAATTGGGCTTTTACCTATTCTTGACATCTTATTTAGTCTTTAAAATTAGTATACGTAACAAATTACTTCACCACCTACATTTAATTGTTTCGCTTGCTTTCCAGTCATTAGACCTTTTGAAGTTGAAACAATTGCAATTCCTAATCCGTTAAGGATTCTTGGTAATTTGGCAGCACCTGCATATTTACGTAAACCAGGTTTACTAATTCTTTGGATATCTTTAATTACAGGCTCTTTAGTATCTTTGTCATACTTCAAAGCAATTTTGATCGAACCCTGAACAGAGTTGTCTTCAAATTTGTAACTCAAGATATAACCTTGATCAAATAAGATCTTAGTTATTTCTTTTTTTAGATTAGAAGCTGGAATTTCAACAACTTTGTGGTTTGCAGCCACAGCGTTACGAACTCTAGTCAAATAATCTGCAATAGGATCTGTATACATATGTATTTGATTGCGATTATGGTTTTCGGGAGGCACTCGCCTCCCGAACCTTTAATCAATTAAAATTATTTTTTGGTTTGCAAAAGTAATAACTTTTTACGAGATTACCAAGATGCCTTTTTAACTCCAGGAATTAACCCATTGTTAGCCATTTCACGGAAAGTTACACGTGAAATACCGAATTGACGGATATACCCTCTTGGTCTACCTGTTAATTTACAACGATTGTGCAAACGAACTGGTGAAGCATTTTTAGGTAATTTTTGTAAACCTTCAAAATCTCCAGCCTCTTTCAAAGCTTTTCTTTTCTCAGCATACTTTGCTACCGTTTTTTCTCTCTTAACCTCGCGGGCTTTCATTGATTCTTTAGCCATGTCTTAATTCTTTTTAAAAGGTAATCCTAATTCAGCCAATAATGACTTTGCTTCCTTGTCTGTTTTTGCAGTAGTAACAAATGTAATATCCATTCCTGAAATTTTGTTTACTTTGTCAATATCAATTTCAGGGAAAATGATTTGCTCTAAAACTCCAAGGTTGTAATTACCTCTTCCGTCAAAACCAGTAGCTTTAATACCACTAAAATCTCTAACGCGTGGTAAAGCAGAAGTAACAAGTCTATCTAAAAACTCATACATTCTTTCACCACGTAAAGTAACTTTTGCTCCAATAGGCATCCCTTTTCTCAATTTGAATGACGCAACGTCTTTCTTTGAAATTGTAGATACTGCTTTTTGTCCAGTGATCTTTGTTAACTCATCAACTGCATAGTCAATAAGTTTTTTATCAGATACAGCTGCACCAACTCCACGGCTCAAAACGATTTTTTCAAGTTTTGGAACTTGCATCACGTTTGTATATCCGAATTCCTCTTTAAGAGCAGAGATTACTCTACTCTTATATTCTTCTTTTAGTCTAGGTGTATATGCCATTACTATAGTACTTGATTAGATTTTTTTGAAAATCTTACTTTCTTATCTCCTTCTACTCTAATACCAACTCTAGTTGTTTCCTTAGTTTTAGGATCAATTAGTGAAATGTTAGATATTTGTATAGAAGCTTCTTTCTTAACGATACCACCTTGAGGGTTTTTAGCACTTGGTTTTGTATGTTTCGAAACCATGTTTACACCTTCAACTATCGCTTTATTTTTCTCACGGTAAACACGTAAAACTTTACCTTCAGCACCTTTATGGTCTCCAGCAATAACTCTTACGATATCTCCTGATTTTATTTTTAGCTTTATCATCTTAAAACGAATTAAAGCACTTCTGGTGCTAATGATACAATTTTCATGAATTGTTTTTCACGAAGTTCTCTTGCTACCGGACCAAAAACACGAGTCCCTCTCATTTCCCCTGCAGCGTTCAAAAGAACACATGCATTATCATCGAAACGGATATAAGAACCATCAGCTCTTCTCACTTCTTTTTTGGTACGTACAACAACTGCAGTTGAAACAGCTCCTTTTTTAACGTTACCGTTAGGAGTTGCATCTTTAATAGATACTACAATCTTGTCACCAACAGAGGCATACCTTCTTTTGGTACCTCCTAAAACACGGATAGTTAAAACTTCTTTTGCTCCCGTGTTATCTGCTACTTTTAGTCTTGATTCCTGTTGTACCATAATTATTTAGCTCTTTCTAAGATTTCAACTAATCTCCAACATTTTGTTTTACTTAAAGGACGCGTTTCGCTAATTCTTACAGTATCTCCAATGTTACAGTCGTTTGTTTCGTCGTGTGCAACGTATTTCTTTGTTTTCAACACGAACTTACCGTATAATGGGTGTTTTACTTTTCTTACTTCAGCAATAACAATAGACTTATCCATTTTATTTGAAGTAACAACACCTATTCTTTCTTTTCTTAAATTTCTTTTTTCTTCCATCTTTCAGCAGAATACAATTATTGTAACTCTCTTTTAGTTAACTCTGTAGCCAATCTTGCAACTGTTCTTCTTACACTTCTAATTTGAAGCGGGTTCTCAATTGGAGAAATAGCGTGAGCCATTTTTAGGTCAGCATATATTTTCTTAGTTTGACTAAGTTTTTCTTGCAACTCCGCTGCAGAAAGATCTTTTATTTCTGATTGTTTCATAATATAAATTTAATTATGCTTCGAAATCTCTAGCAACGACGAATTTAGTTTTTACTGGAAGCTTTTGAGCTGCAAGACGTAAAGCCTCTTTTGCAACTGATAAAGGAACTCCTCCAACTTCAAACATAATTCTTCCGGGTTTAACAACGGCAGCCCAATATTCAACGGCACCTTTACCTTTACCCATACGTACCTCAAGAGGCTTCTTAGTAATTGGTTTGTCTGGAAATATTTTGATCCATAATTGTCCTTCTCTCTTCATGAAACGAGTTGCAGCGATACGCGCAGCTTCGATTTGACGAGAAGTTAAGAACATTCCATCTTCATGTACAGATTTAATACCAAACATTCCATTAGAAAGTTCATGCCCTCTTTGAGAGTTACCTTTCATTTTACCCTTTTGTACCTTACGGTATTTTGTTCTTTTAGGCTGTAACATTTTTCTTTAGTTTAAAAATTTACTTTCTTTTACGAGCGTCTGGTTTTCCACCTTTATTAAAGGGTTTTCTGTCTCCTCTTGGAGAATCACCACCTTTACCACCACCAGTTCCAGATTGTTTTTTATCCATTCCTGCAAGTGGAGAAAGATCTCTCTTTCCATAAACTTCACCTTTCATGATCCATACTTTGATACCCATTCTACCGTAAGTAGTGTGAGCTTCAGCCAAAGCATAGTCAATGTCAGCTCTGAAAGTTGATAGAGGAATTCTACCCTCTTTGAAACCTTCTGAACGCGCCATCTCTGCACCATTCAAACGACCAGAAATCAAAACTTTGATACCTTCAGCGTTCATACGCATAGAAGCAGCAATAGCCATTTTGATTGCACGTCTGTAAGAAATACGGCTTTCGATCTGACGAGCGATGCTTGTCGCCACAAGATAAGCATCTAATTCAGGTCTTTTGATTTCAAAGATGTTGATTTGAACCTCTTTGTCAGTAACTTTCTTAAGTTCTTCTTTCAACTTGTCTACCTCTTGTCCACCTTTTCCGATAATGATACCAGGTCTGGCAGTAGTGATAGTAACGGTTACAAGTTTTAAAGTTCTCTCGATAATTACTTTAGATACACTAGCTTTTGATAAACGAGCGTGGATATACTTTCTGATTTTGTGATCTTCGGCAAGTTTATCACCGTAATCATTTCCACCATACCAGTTTGAGTCCCACCCTCTGATGATACCAAGTCTATTTCCAATTGGATTTGTCTTTTGTCCCATGCTGCTTAAGAATTGCTTTGTGTGTTATTGATAGCTCCAAGCACGATTGTTACGTGATTAGAACGTTTTCTTATTCTGTGTGCACGACCTTGTGGAGCTGGACGAAGTCTTTTCAACATCATTCCACCATCTACTCTGATCTCCCTAACAAATAATCCAGCTTCTTCTAAATTACCTTCACTATTTTTTTGCTCCCAGTTGTTGATTGCAGATAATAATAGTTTCTCTAATTTTCTTGAAGCCTCTTTAGAACTAAATCTTAAGATGTTAAGTGCTCTTTCTACCTTCTGACCTCTTACCAAGTCCGCTACTAAGCGCATTTTTCTAGGTGAAGTAGGGCAGTTATTCAATTTTGCGAAAGCAATAGACTTATTAGCCTCTTTTCTCGCATCTGCTGTTTCTCTTTTACGAACTCCCATTGCTTCTTATTTTTTACCTTTATTTTTTGCTCCAGCATGACCTCTAAAAGATCTAGTTGGTGAAAATTCTCCTAATTTGTGACCTACCATGTTTTCTGTTACGTAAACTGGTACAAATTGACGACCGTTATGAACTGCGATTGTTTGTCCAACGAAATCCGGAGTAATCATAGAAGCTCTAGACCAAGTCTTCACTACACTATTTTTACCACTTTCTACGTTTTCCTGAACTTTCTTGTCTAACTTATAATGAACGAAAGGTCCTTTTTTTAATGAACGTGCCATATCTTATTATTTCTTTCTACGTTCTACGATATACTTGTTACTCGGGTTTTTCTTAGAACGAGTTCTATAACCTTTTGCTGGTATTCCATTTCTTGAACGTGGATGTCCACCAGAAGAACGTCCTTCTCCACCACCCATTGGGTGATCAACAGGGTTCATTGCAACAGGTCTTGTTCTAGGTCTTCTTCCTAACCATCTTGTTCTACCAGCTTTTCCTGACACAACTAATTGGTGGTCTGAATTAGAAACAGCTCCAATTGTAGCCGAACAAGTTAACAAGATCAATCTTGTTTCACCAGATGGCATTTTAATTGTAGCATATTTTCCATCTCTTGCCATTAATTGAGCAAATGTACCAGCTGAACGAGCGATTACCGCACCTTGACCTGGACGTAACTCAATACAAGAGATTACAGTTCCTAAAGGAATTCTGCTTAAAGGTAATGTATTACCAATTTCAGGTTGAGATTCTGGACCAGAAACTAATTTCTGACCAACTTTCAATCCGTTTTGAGCAATTACATAAGTTTTCTCTCCATCAGCATAAGCTAACAAAGCGATAAATGCAGTACGATTTGGATCATATTCAATTGATTTCACAGTAGCCGGAATTCCGTCTTTAGTTCTTTTGAAATCAATGATACGATATCTCTGCTTGTGACCACCACCCGTATAACGCATGGTCATCTTTCCTTGACTATTTCTACCTCCAGAGTTTTTTATCGGCGCTATCAAAGAGCGTTCCGGCTTATCAGTTGTAATGGCGTCATAACCATTCACAACTCTAAATCGCTGACCTGGGGTAATAGGTTTTAATTTTCTTACTGACATTTTTCTATCTTAGATATTGTTGTAAAAATCAATTGTTTCTCCTTCTTGTACTTGAACAATCGCTTTCTTAATTGCATTTGTCTTTCCACTGATCAAACCACTTTTAGTGTATTTCGTAGTTCTATCCGGTCTTACGTTCATCGTGTTAACTGAAACGATAGTTACTCCATAAGCAGCTTCAACAGCTTTCTTAATTTGAACTTTGTTTGCTTTTTTGTCAACAACGAATCCGAAGCGGTTTAAAACTTCACTTTCTTTGGTTACTTTTTCTGTTACTATAGGTCTAATTATGATGCTCATATTCCTATTATTTACTTAAATTTTCTTCAATTAACTCCAAAGAACCTTCTAAAAGCACTAAATTATTAGTGTTTAAAATAGCGTAAGTGCTTAATTCTGAGCTAGTTACGACATTTGAAGCCTTTAAATTGCGTGACGACAAATATACATTTTTATTTGACTCTCCCAACACAAATAGAGATTTTTTATTATCTAACCCTAAAGCTTTCAAAACGTTAATGAAATTTTTAGTGTTTGGAGTTTCAAAATTAAAGTCCTCAAGAACGATAATATTTGACTCTTTTGCTTTGATTGAGAAAGCTGATTTTCTAGCCAATCTTTTCAAGCTTTTATTCAATTTGAATGAATAACTTCTTGGTCTTGGTCCAAAAATTGTTCCACCACCTTTAAACAATGGATTCTTGATACTTCCCGCACGAGCTGTACCTGTTCCTTTTTGTTTTTTAATCTTACGTGTACTTCCAGTCACTTCAGCTCTTTCTTTAGCTTTGTGAGTTCCTTGTCTTTGATTAGCAAGATATTGCTTAACATCAAGGTATACAGCGTGATTGTTTGGTTCAATTGCGAATACTGAATCAGAAAGTTGAACTTTTCTTCCAGTATCTTTTCCGTTGAAATCTAATACTTTTACTTCCATTACTTCTGAATGATTACATAAGAGTTTTTATGTCCAGGAACACATCCTTTAATAACAAGTAGGTTCTTTTCAGCAACTACTTTTAAAACTCTAAGGTTTTGAACTTTTACATTGTCTCCTCCCATTCTTCCAGCCATACGCATTCCTTTGAATACTCTAGATGGATAAGAAGAAGCTCCCACAGAACCTGGCGCTCTTAAACGGTTGTGTTGACCGTGAGTTGCTTGTCCAACACCACCAAATCCGTGACGTTTAACAACCCCTTGAAAACCTTTACCTTTAGACACACCTTGTACATCTACAAATTCTCCTTCAGCAAAAATAGAAACATCAATAAGATCTCCTAATTTTTGTTCAGTTGCAAAATCTTGAAATTCAACGACTTTTTTCTTAGCAACAGTTCCAGCTTTTTTAAAGTGACCTAAAGCCGCTTTAGTGGAATGTTTCTCGTTTTTGTCATCGAAACCAAGTTGCAACGCTTCGTACCCGTCAACACCTTTGGTTCTGACTTGGGTAACAACACACGGCCCAGCCTCGATTACTGTACAAGGAATGTTTTTCCCGTTTTCGTCGAAAATACTAGTCATGCCGATTTTTTTACCAATTAACCCAGACATAAATATTAATTATTAATTACTAAAATTCCCTTCAATTTGAAAATAACAGAAATTTCCAAACAGGGAGTGCAAAAGTATACATTAAAATTGAATATACCAAACGGTTATAAAAATTAAATAGCTCATAATCAAAATCAAAGCACCAATCTCATCAACATTCACATTCCATTTCTTTAAAAAATTAATTTTCCTCATCTTAACCCGTGACGTCATCTTCCTTAACAATTACATAATCTTCAAAAGAAAAAACCTTCTTAACAGCCTAAACTAAAGACATTTCAACAAAAACGCAAATATTTTATCAAAATAAATATCTCAAAAATTCACTCATCAAAATTTTTACCAACAAAAAAAAAGCGAGACATTTCTGACTCGCTTTTTATATATAAAATATAATAAAAAATTATACTTTTATTTCCACTTCAACTCCACTTGGCAATTCAAGTTTCATTAATGCATCAATAGTTTTAGATGAAGATGAATAAATATCAATCAATCTCTTGTATGACATTACTTCAAATTGCTCTCTCGCTTTTTTGTTAACGTGCGGAGAACGTAACACAGTGAAAAGTTTTTTGTGAGTTGGTAACGGAATTGGACCTGTTACAACTGCTCCAGTAGTTTTTACTGTTTTTACGATCTTTTCAGCAGATTTATCTACCAACATGTGATCGTAAGATTTTAGTTTTATTCTGATTTTTTGACTCATTTTCTTAAGAATTAAGCGTTACCTTTTGCTTTTTTAATTACAGCTTCTGAAATATTAGAAGGTGTTTCTGCATAGTGAGAAAACTCCATTGTTGAAGTTGCTCTACCAGAAGATAATGTTCTTAATGTTGTTACATATCCAAACATCTCTGATAAAGGCACATCAGCTTTAATAGTTTTTGCACCGTTTCTGTCACCCATGTCATTAACCTGACCTCTACGACGGTTGATATCACCTACGATATCTCCCATGTTTTCTTCAGGAGTAATAACTTCCATTTTCATGATTGGTTCCAAAATAATCGCACCAGCAGCTTTAGCTACTTCTCTATAACCCATTCTAGCAGCTAACTCAAAAGAAAGCGCATCAGAATCGACAGGGTGGAAAGATCCGTCCGTCAAAGTTACTTTTAAACTATCCACTTGATAACCTGCCAATGGACCTGTTTTCATAGCTTCACGGAAACCTTTTTCTACAGAAGGGATATATTCTTTAGGAACATTACCACCTTTTACTGCATTGATAAACTGTAATCCCACAGGAACTTTACCGTCAACTTCGTCAGCTGGCTCAAGTGTAAATACGATATCACCGAATTTACCACGACCTCCTGATTGCTTCTTGTAAGTTTCTCTATGTGTAGCAGTTCTTGTAAACGCTTCTTTATATTCAACTTGAGGCTCACCTTGGTTCACTTCAACTTTAAATTCACGTTTCATACGATCTACTAAGATATCCAAGTGAAGCTCACCCATACCAGAGATAATAGTTTGCCCTGAAGCCTCATCTGTTCTAACAGTAAATGTTGGATCTTCTTCGGCTAATTTAGCCAAAGCCATACCCATTTTATCAACGTCAGCTTTAGTTTTAGGCTCAATTGCAATACCAATTACCGGCGCAGGGAATTTCATAGACTCAAGAATAATTGGGTGTTTTTCATCACACAATGTATCTCCAGTTTTGATATCTTTAAATCCAACAGCAGCTCCAATATCTCCAGCCTCAATAAACTCGATTGGATTTTGTTTGTTAGCATGCATTTGGTAGATACGAGAAATTCTTTCTTTGTTTCCTGAACGAGTGTTCAAAACATAAGAACCAGCATCTAAACGTCCAGAGTAAGCACGGAAGAAAGCTAAACGACCTACGAATGGGTCAGTAGCAATTTTAAATGCTAAAGCAGCGAATGGCTCTTTTACATCTGGCTTACGCAAGATTTTAGTCTGATCTTCTTCTAACAATTCAGCATCATCAGGATGAATCCCTTCGATACCTTCTTTATCCATTGGAGAAGGCAAATATTTACAAACTGCATCTAACATGAATTGAACTCCTTTGTTTTTGAAAGAAGAACCAGCAATCATCGGAATGATAGCCATATCCATAGTAGCAGCTCTTAAAGCTTTGTTGATTTCTTCCTCTGTAATAGAGTTTTCATCTTCCATGAATTTCTCTAAAAGATTTTCATCGTAATCAGCAACTGCCTCAATAAGAATAGATCTATATTCTTTAACCTCTGCAACCATATCAGCAGGAATTTCAACAATATCAAAAGTTGCCCCTTGAGTTGCATCATGCCAAATGATCGCTTGATTTTTTACTAAATCTACAACACCTTTGAAATCATTCTCCTCACCAATTGGCAAAGTGATCGCAACAGCATTTGATTTCAACATATCACGAACTTGTTGACAAACTGCCAAAAAGTTAGATCCTTGACGGTCCATTTTATTAACGAATCCCATACGTGGAACTCTATATTGATCAGCAAGTCTCCAGTTAGTTTCTGATTGAGGCTCAACACCATCAACAGCACTAAACAAAAAAACCAATCCATCAAGTACACGCAAAGAACGGTTTACTTCTACAGTAAAGTCAACGTGCCCAGGAGTATCAATAATATTAAAGTGGTAAGGCAAAGATTCAGGCAAAAGTTTACCTTGCTCAGTAGGAAAATTCCACTCACAAGTTGTTGCAGCTGAAGTAATTGTAATACCTCTTTCTTGCTCTTGAGCCATCCAGTCCATTGTTGCAGCACCATCGTGTACTTCACCAATTTTGTGTGACTTTCCAGTATAAAAAAGGATACGCTCAGTTGTTGTTGTTTTACCAGCATCAATGTGAGCAGCAATTCCGATATTTCTTGTATATTTTAAATCTCTAGCCATTTCTTACGAATTAAAATCTAAAGTGAGAGAAAGCTTTATTAGCTTCTGCCATCTTGTGAGTATCCATTCTTTTCTTAACCGCAGCACCTTCTTCTTTAGCAGCAGCTAAACATTCTGACGCTAAACGTTGTGCCATAGATTTTTCATTTCTTCTTCTAGAATAAAGTATTAACCACTTCATTGCCATAGAAATTTTTCTGTCTGGTCTAATTTGCATTGGAATTTGAAATGTAGCTCCACCTACTCTACGACTACGTACTTCTACGTGAGGCATAACGTTTGTTAAAGCATCTTTCCAAATTTCTAATGAAGATTTCTCTGAATCCTGCTTTTTAGACTCAATGATGTCAATTGCATCATAAAATACTTTGAAAGCTGTAGATTTCTTACCATCCCACATTAAGTTGTTTACAAAACGTGTTACCAATTGGTCGTTAAACCTTGGATCTGGTAAAAGTGGTCTTTTCTTTGCCGCTCTTTTTCTCATGTCTTTTTTTTAATAAAAAGTTATAGGTTATCCGTTAAATGTTATGTGTTACAGATTTTCACCTAAGTTCCAACCCCCAACGCTTAACTCCTAACCTCCAACTCTTAACGTTTTAAATTACTTTTTTGCTTCTTTTGGGCGTTTAGCACCGTACTTAGATCTTCTTTGCGTTCTTCCTGCAACTCCTGACGTGTCAAGCGCTCCACGAACGATATGATATCTAACACCTGGTAAATCTTTTACCCTTCCACCTCTAACTAATACTATCGAGTGCTCTTGTAAATTGTGTCCTTCTCCAGGGATGTAAGCATTCACCTCATTACCATTTGTCAAACGTACACGCGCAACTTTACGCATTGCAGAGTTTGGTTTTTTTGGTGTAGTAGTGTAAACACGCGTACAAACCCCTCTTCTTTGAGGACAAGAATCTAAAGCAACCGATTTACTCTTCTTAGTTATCTGAGTTCTTCCTGTTCTTACTAATTGTTGAATTGTTGGCATAATTAATACTAAAAATTTATTATGTATATTAAATTCCCGCTTTTTACGGGGTTGCAAATGTATAAAATATTTTTCAGTATACAAACGTTAATTCATTAATTTTCAATAACATTATTTAAGCTTAAACTTTTACAAACAAATAATAGATATTTGCAATACTTTTAAAAACCAAACAATTAGATTTGAAACATCTCTTATACATAATTACTTTCCTACTCAGCACATTGAGCTATAGCCAAAATTTTTATTTAAAAATAACAGGCTCAAGCAAAATCGAAAATCAAATAATTGACTCTATTAATTACACTATAAAACACCCTAATATTAAATCATTAAATAAGGAAACAACAATCATGTCTGAAAAACTAAACAAAATTGGCTATTTAGACAATCAAACACAGCAGCTCCAACAAATAAATGATAGCACTTATTCCTCAATAATTCAATTAAAAAAAAGAATTAAAGAGATACATATATATATAGGTACAAATAATCTTTTTTTTGAATCAATAAATACTGAAAAAGACACTATAACTATACCATACTATGAAGTAGAAAATTTTCTAAACCAAAAAATAATTGACGCAGAAAAAAAAGGTTTTGCACTAAGCAAAATAAAACTTGAAAACATCAAGAGAAAGAATTTAATAATTTACGCTGATTTAAATTTTAAATCCGAAAAAAAACGCATTGTAAATTCAATTATTCTAACCCAGATTAATTTGGAAGAGAAAATTTTTTTCCCTAAAGGACACTTAAAACAATTAAACAAAAAATACATCAATAAAACTTTTAACCAAGAGACTGTAAAAGAATTACATGATGACATAAATAATTTCGAATTTGTAACTCAAAGCAAATATCCTCAAATTTTATTCACAAAGGACTCAACCAAAATTTATACCTACATAGAAAAAAGAAAAGCAAATACTTTTGATGGCTATATTGGATTTTCTAACGACGAAAATAAAAAAACAACCATCAATGGCTACCTTGACATAGCACTTATAAACACACTACATGCCGGCGAGCAATTTTCATTGTACTGGAAAAGCGATGGAAATCAACAAAAGACTTTTAACACCAAATTAGAAATTCCCTATATATTTCAGTCACGGCTAGGAATAAAAGCACAATTAAACATTTTTAAACAAGATAGCACTTTTCAAAACACAAAAACGGCAATTGATTTGGGATATTACATTAATTATAATTCAAAAATATATCTGGGATACCAATCTACTGAATCAAGCGATATCCAAAACACAAACAACTCTACCATTAGCGACTACAAAAACTCTTATATAACATCAACTTTAGAATATAAAAAAACGGACTACATCAATAACCTATTCCCAAAAAAAGCATCACTTAACTTCATGATTGGTTACGGAAAAAGAGACACCAATAACAATCCCGAAACAGCTGAACCAAGCAAGCAATTTTCAACAACCTTCAACCTCTCGTATAATTTCGAACTAAACAAAAAGAACTTTATCTATCTTAACTCGCAAAATCTATATCTAAAAAGCAAAAACTACATTACAAACGAATTATTTCGATTTGGCGGAATAAACTCCATAAGAGGTTTTTCTGAAAATAGCCTTCAAGGTAATTTCGCAGCAATGCTTCTAACAGAATACAGATATGTTGTATCAAACAATTTATACATAAACTCAATTTTGGATTACGCCCTTTACCAAGATTTAACAAATAGTCAAAATCCGGATAAAATAAAAAATTTAACAGGAATTGGAATCGGAACAAATATCCAAACCACAAACGGATTATTACGGATTAATCTCACTAATGGCGGGGCACGACTTCAGGAAATTCAATTATTTAACACTATTGTCAATATATGTTATAATGTTAAATTTTAACCATTATTAGAAAATCATTAACACAACGTTAGGATTATTAACTAATTATTATGAATATTGTAACACTAATTCAAAATAATTGAGAAAATGAAACCAAAGTTCAATGGATTTTTAGCACTCCTACTAGTGCTAATCGCGCAATTAACCTTTGCGCAAGAAAGAGCTGTCTCGGGCAAAGTTACCGATGATGCAGGAATGCCATTACCAGGCGTAAGTGTATTAGTTAAGGGAACAAAAACCGGCACGCAAACTGATTTTGATGGTAAGTACTCTATCAAAGCAACAACAACTCAAGTTTTAGTATTTAGCTACATTGGGATGAAAACGCAGGAAATAGCAGCGAGTTCATCACAAGTAAACACTAAGCTAACCGGAGATGCTCAACAACTTGAAGGAGTTGTAGTAACAACGGCTATGGGTATTAAAAGAGAAAAAAAATCTCTGGGATATGCCTCACAACAAATTTCGGGCGCTGATGTTAACGGCGGAGCAGGGAGCACAAACGTTGCTAACCTTTTATCCGGTAAAGCAGCTGGTGTAGAAGTTCAAAGAAATAACAACTTTGGAGGATCTACAAACGTTGTAATTAGAGGAAACAAATCTCTTACAGGAAACAACCAAGCACTTTGGGTTATTGACGGTGTACCAATTGACAACTCTAACTCAAATACTTCTTCTCAGCAAATTGGTGGCGGAGGTTACGATTATGGCAACAACGCATCAGAC
The DNA here is from genome assembly GCF_020905295.1 of Flavobacterium piscisymbiosum. Classification (NCBI taxonomy): domain Bacteria; kingdom Pseudomonadati; phylum Bacteroidota; class Flavobacteriia; order Flavobacteriales; family Flavobacteriaceae; genus Flavobacterium; species Flavobacterium piscisymbiosum. Next base: position 454,852 of record NZ_JAJJMM010000001.1, read on the forward strand.
ATCAACCAGGAAGACATCGAAAGCATTAACATTCTTAAAGGAGCCGCAGCAACAGCACTTTATGGATCAAGAGCAGCAAATGGTGTTGTAATGGTAACAACTAAAAAAGGAAAGACAAATGACAACAAAATCGGCTTTACTTTCTCGAGCGGATTCACAAATGGAAGGATTGACAAATCAACTTTTCCAAAATACCAAGACAGATATGGATCAGGATATGGTTTTGATTCGTCATTTTTAGGAACCGGAACCCCAGATACGGTAGACACATCGAATGACGCATCTGATGGAGACGCATTCAACAATCAACTAGTATATCAATGGGATGCTTTTACACCGTTTTCACCAAATTACGGAAAAGCAACTCCATGGGCAGCTGCAAAAAATGGTCCTGTGACTTTCTTTAAAGACGCTCAAACTTTCGTCAACAGCATCTCTCTTGAAAAAGCTACAGAAAGATCAAGTTTGTCTATGAGCTATGTTAACACAAACCAAACAGGTATTTTACCAAATAGTGAATTGAAAAAAAATCAAATAAGCGCAAGATTCAGTCAAAAAGTTACTGATAAACTTACCGCTAATGCTTATGCTTCGGTTACACTACAAAGTACAATAGGTAGAAACTCTACTGGTTATAATGACAACATTATGGGTAACTTCAGACAATGGTGGCAAACCAACACTGATGTTCAAGCTCAAAAAGATGTTTACTTTGCATCAGGAGGACAAAATGTAACCTGGAACTGGAAAGACCCAACAGAACCATCTGGTTTAGTACCGGCTTACTGGGACAACCCTTACTTTACACGTTATCAGAATTACTCATCTGATGACAGAACTCGTTTATTTAGCTACGCATCCTTAAACTACGAAATCACTCCATGGTTAAGCGCATTAGGAAGAGCTTCCTTAGACACGTACAAACAACTTCAGGAAGAAAGAAGAGCAATTGGTTCTATTGCTTCAGGATTTGGTCTTTCTCCGGTTGATGAATCATCAGGATACCAAAGAAACGACATTAGCTTTCAAGAAATCAATTACGATTTTATGTTAAACTTCAATAAAAAATTCGGAGATAACATTAGTGTAAACGGAGTTCTTGGAACAAACATAAGAAGAAACGACAGAGAAAACGTACTATCTTCAACAGTTGGCGGATTAGTAGTACCCGGAATCTATGCTTTATCTAACTCAAAACTAGACTTACCATTTCCAAAAGAAGCTAAAATTTCTTCAGGCGTTAACGGTATCTATGCTCAGGGATCTATTGGGTATCTGGACACTTATTTTATAGACGCTTCTATCAGAAGAGACGTTTCATCTACATTACCAGACGACAATAACTCATACGTTTATCCAGCAATTTCAGGGTCTTTTTTATTCTCAAACGTAGTAAAAGCAAACTGGTTAAATCTAGGAAAATTCAGAATTAACTATGCTGAAGTTGGTAACGATGCAGATGCATTACAACTAAACAATACCTATACCAGAGTTTCTAATTTTCAAGGACAACCCCTTTATACAAATTCATTATTACTTCCATTCCGTAGTATCAACAAAAATCCGGAACTTAAACCAGAAAGAACAAAATCATTTGAAGTTGGTTTGGAAGCAAGTATGCTAGACAGACGCTTAGGATTTGATATTACTTACTACAAAACAAACTCTGTCGATCAAATTGTATCTGCAGCAGTATCTTCTGCTTCAGGCTACACTGCAGGACTTGTTAACGGTGGAGATATCGAAAACAAAGGTCTAGAAATTCAATTAAATGGTACTCCAATCAAAACAAAAGATTTTACCTGGGAAATTATCATCAACTGGTCAAATAACAGAAGTAAGGTTATCGCATTACCAAACGGACTAGACAATCTTCAATTAGGAGCTTTTCAAGGTGGTGTTACTGTTAATGCTGCTCCGGGAGAAGCCTATGGAGCCCTAAAAGGAACGGATTACGTTTACACTAACGGACAACCAACTATAGATCAAGCAACAGGGAAATATATGATTACTACATCTTCAAGCAACACAATCGGAAATATTACTCCAGATTGGATTGGGGGTATTAGAAATAAATTCACCTACAAAAATTTAACTTTCGGGTTTTTAATTGATACTCAAAAAGGTGGAGATATTTTCTCTTTAGATATGTATTACGGTCTTGCTTCTGGATTATATAAAGAAACCGCCGTAGGAGACATCAGAGAAAATGGAGTTATACAACTAGGCGTAGCACCAGACGGATCAGTTAATACCGTAAGAACAGAAGGCGGAACAATTGAAAACAGCATGGGTTATGGAGCCGCTCCAAACAAAGCATTCATTTACGACGCTTCATTCGTAAAATTAAGAGAAGTATCAATTACCTACAACTTCCCTAAAAACATGTTCGAAAACACATTTTTAAGCTCTGCATCAGCAAGTCTTGTAGGATCGAATCTATGGATAATCAGTAAAAATCTACCATACGCAGATCCAGAAAGCGGATTGTCTTCAGGAAATAGCTCAAGAGGCTATTCAGTTGGATCGCTTCCAACAACCAGAGATATTGGATTTAACTTAACATTCAAATTTTAATACAAAAAAAATGAAAAAATTAATATATGCTTTAGGAATTATGATCCTCACAGTCTCATGTGATGATAATAGCCTAACAGACTTAAATGTAGATGTCAAAAACCCTTCTGTTGTTCCTGCTAGTACTTTATTTACAAATGCAGAAAAAGGCCTTACTGAACAAATTGTTAACACTAACGTAAATAAAAACATTTTTAGATTAGTAAACCAACAATGGACAGAAACCACTTACTTGGATGAATCTACGTACAACTGGGTAACACGTAAAATTTCTGACAATCACTGGGACAGATTATACGCAGGAACATTAGCTGAATTATCACAAGCAAAAGGTTTTATAGAAAAAGAAGTAATATCACCTACAGATCCTGAACTTGCTGAAAAAACCGTAATAAAGAAAAACCAATTGATTCTAATCGACATCTTAATGGTTTACACTTACCAGGTACTAGTAGATACTTATGGAGATGTTCCTTATACAGAATCTTTAAAAGCGGCAGCTAATTATCTACCTAAGTACGACAAAGCAATTGATATTTATAAAGATCTAATTACTCGTCTTAACAATGACATTGCAAACATCGACACTTCATCACCTGCATTTGGTGATGCTGAAGTTATTTACAAAGATGACTTAGACGCCTGGGTAAAATTTGCCAATAGTATTAAACTAAAATTAGGAGTAAACCTAAAAGCATCAGGACTAGAAGACGCTATTGCCGACTCTACAATTATATCAGGTGCAGCAGGCGGATTTACATCAAATGCTGACAATGCAAAATTACCTTATATGCTAGACCTTCCCAACACTAATCCGCTTTACGTAGATATGGTATTTTCTGGAAGAAATGACTTTGTTGTCGCAAAACCATTCGTTGACGCATTAGTAACACTTAACGACCCAAGAAAAACTCCCTATTTCAAACCAACTTACAAAGTACAAGATCCCGTTACAAAAGAATTGGTAACAGTTACAGGTTATAACGGAGGAATCGTTGGAGAAAAAAACGCCCAAGCACGATTTACACATGTTAGCGATAAAATTAAAGCTCCTGATTTCAGCGGTACTTTATTAGATTATGCCGAAGTAGAGTTTTTATTAGCCGAAGCTTCTGGAAGAGGAGTCGCAGTAGGAGGATCTATCGCTTCACATTATGAAGCTGCAATTAGAGCTTCTATGCAAGATTGGGGTGTTTCTTCAGCAGATGCAGACGCTTACTTAAACCAACCTTCTGTCGCTTATGCTACAGCAACAGGAACATGGCAACAAAGAGTTGGAGAACAAGCATGGTATGCTTTATTCAATAGAGGTTTTGAAGGATGGACTTCTACAAGAAGACTAAATTTCCCGGTTTTAGCACTAGCTGCAAATGCAGACGCAGCCGCCGAAGGTCAGGTACCTTCCAGAATGGCATATCCTATTAGAGAGCAAACATTAAATGCTACAAATTACAATGCCGCATCAACTTCAATTGGAGGTGATAAATTAAGCACAAAAATTTTCTGGGATAAGTAAAATAGTAATTCAAACTTTTTTAACTGAAAAACCACCCTTTTTGAAGGGTGGTTTTTTTTGCGCAAAAGTTATATAAAGAAAAACAACCTCTTGTTTTGATAACAAAAAAATAAATCTTAACAAAACAAATCCTCACAAGAACATTATAAACCGAAAACTTACCGAAGATTTAAACAACAATACCCACAACACAAACTTCCTACATCTCAAAAGCCCTTTCTTTTTTTTAACTAATTTAAGAATTAAGTATTCCAAATAAATCCTTCCCCACAATCTCTTCAATTCTATTTTTTTCAATACCCACTACACTAATCCTAACAAATACCAAGAATCATTTTAATATTCAAACAATTTTCAGACCAATTACATAAAAATAAACACAGAATTATAAAAAAAATACACAAAAAAGGGTATTTAAAAGCAAATTTTAACACTGTTTTAAACATTTTAAAAACAATGATTTAACTGATTAAAACTTAAAAACAAATTCTCCAAAAATAATGATAATTCATAATATAGACTATTTAAAAACTATCCAAATTACACGATTATCATAATTATAACATAAAAACTACAAAATATTAAAAAATATATAAAATAGAGTAAAAACACAAATTAAGAGAATTAAGCAACATATTTAACAATAAACATGAAATATCCAGCACAAAAAACATAATTTAACTAAAAAAAAGAGTCTACTTATTAGGTATATTAACAATTTATTAAGATTTTTGTCGAACTAATTCAAAATTTTTAAAAATGAAACTAAAGTTCAATGGATTCTTAGTACTATTATTAGTACTAGTTGCGCAACTAACCTTTGCGCAAGAAAGAGTTGTTTCAGGAACAGTTTCCGACAATAGCGGAATGCCTCTACCGGGTGTTAGCATATTAGTCAAAGGAACTAAAACTGCAACTCAAACTGATTTTGATGGGAAATTTTCCATCAAAGCATCTTCAACACAAGTTTTAGTATTTAGCTACATTGGGATGAAAACCCAAGAAATACAGGCTAGTGCAGCAAAAGTAAATGTAAAACTATTAGATTCAGGCGCACAAGAACTGGATGCTGTTGTTGTAACTACTGCATTTGGAATTAAAAGAAATCCTAAAAAATTGGGATATTCTGTAAGCACCGTAAAAGCAGAAGAAATCACTCAAAATTCTGAGCCAGATTTATCAAGAGCCCTAGCCGGTAAAGTTGCCGGGGTAAACATTAACACATCAACAGGTGTGGCAGGAGCTGCCAATCAAATTACAATTAGAGGTGTAAATTCCTTAACAGGAGAAACAGATCCTTTAATTATTGTTGACGGTATCGCATACAGCAATGTATCGGTAACTAGTACAAGCCAAATTACTGGTGGTGGTGGTTACGAATCAGCATTATCTTCATTAGATCCAAATGATATTGCCAACATCAGCGTACTTAAAAGTACTGCTGCTGCTGCACTTTACGGATCCAGAGCAATGAATGGTGTTATCGTAGTAACTACAAAATCAGGATCTTCAAAAACAACAAGAGCAGAAAAACTAAGTGTAAATGTTGGAATAGGAACCTATTTTGAAACCATTGCTAATTTACCAGATTACCAAAACTCTTACGGAGCGGGATCAAACTTTCAATACTCAAATGCTAATGGTTCTTGGGGACCACGCTTTGGTACTTTAGAAACAATTCCAACTTGGCCAACACTTTTAGCCGCCTTCCCTGATCAATTTGGCGCCACTGTTCCTTATGTTGCAAAGCCAAACAATGTAAAAGACCTTTTTAGAACAGGAACAGTATTAGACAAAACTATTGGTTTTAATTATGCAGGACCAGATGGTACTTTTAATGCTACCGTTTCCGATTTACGTCAAGACGGTTACATTCCTTATAATACATACGACAGAACATCGATGTCTGCCGGAGGAAACTTTAAATTAAGTAAAAAATTCACAGTAGGGGCGAATTTAGCTTACTCAAAAACAAAGCAAGTTGGAGCATTTTTTGGAGAAAATCAATTCGACGGGGCTTCTTCTTCATTTGCCAGAACTTTATTTCTAGCAAGAAACTGGGATTTAAATTTACCATATGTAAATCCTGTTACGGGTGCTTCAGTTACTCCAAACGGAACACAGTTCGACCACCCGCTTTGGTCTTGGGAACATGACCAAATTATCACCAATACAGAAAGAATTGTTACTGGTATTAATTTAAATTACGCTTTTGACGATCACATTTCAGCATCTTACAGAGCAGGTCTAAATAAATATTCATTAGATAGAATTCAAATTCGTGATCTTGGCTCAAGAGCTAATAATGGCTTAGGAGATCTACTAAGCGATAACTATACAAACCAAGATATAGAATCTACTTTTTTATTGAACTTTAACTATAATTTAAATGACAATTTTAATGTACTTGCTATCTTAGGTAATAACGTTTTACAGAATGAATACACAAGAATTCAAAACGAAGGAAAAGAATTTATCGTACCTGATATTTTCACTTTTCACAACGTTAAAAACATCTCTAATATAACAGATGAAAGAGCAATAAAAAGAAACGTAGGTGTTTTTGCCGATGTAACTTTATCATACAGAGACTATTTATTTTTAAATGCCACAGCTAGAAACGACTGGAGTTCTTCTTTACCTAAAGCAAACAACTCATACTTCTATCCATCTGTGAGTGCTTCTGCAGTCATAACAGAAGCTTTCAATATTAAAAATGATGTATTAACATTCGCAAAACTAAGAGCCAGTTTCGCAAAAGTAGGTAGAGATGTACCAGCAGAATTTCTAAAAATATCTTACTCCCAAGAACAAGCCTACAATGGTAACCCACAAATAGGAAACAATACTTTCTTAGGAGATCAAAATGTAAAACCAGAATTCTCTGAAGAATTTGAAGTAGGTACAGATTTAGAATTCTTCAACAAACGCATAATTGTAGACTTAAGTTTATACAACAAAAAAACTAAGGATTTAATTACACCTGCAAACACGCCTGCTTCATCAGGTTTTACAGAATTTAACACAAATGCAGGTTCAATCAGAAATAAAGGTATAGAGCTTGGACTAACATTAGTTCCAGTAAAAACTAATAATTTCAAATGGACTTTACTAACCCAGTTTACAAAGAATGACAATGAGGTACTAAGTTTGAATGCCGGTCAGGAAAGACTTCAATTAGATCCTAACTCAATTGCCTATGCTATTCCCGGACAACCTTTTGGTGTATTTTACGGAACAAGGTTTGCTCGAGATGCTAATGGAAACTACTTAATAAATAAATCAAACGGAGCTGTGATTATAGACCCTTCACCAGGTATAATTGGGGATCCTAATGCAAAATTCAAATTAAGTTTCGCAAATACATTTATCTATAAAGCATGGAGTCTAAGAACTCAATTTGACTGGAAGCAAGGTGGAGATATTTCATCTTCTACAATTCAACAATTATTAGGTAGAGGAGTTACTAAAGACACTGAAGACAGAGAGAAAACTTATATTATTCCAGGATACTACGGAAACAACGCAGACGGAACACCAATTTTAGATGCAAATGGAAACCAAATCCCAAATACTACTCAAATCTCGATGTTTGAAATGTATTTTTCACCATCTGGAGCAGGAAGTACTTTTGCAATAAATGGAGTCAATGAAGCTTCAGTTTACGACGGTACAACTTTTAGATTAAGAGAGGTAAATTTAACATACGATGTTCCTTCTAAAATTTTAGAAAAAACACCATTTGGAAAAATTAGCTTTAGTCTTTTAGGAAGCAACCTATGGTATTATGCACCTAACGTTCCTAAATACACCAACTTTGATCCTGAAACAACAAGTTACGGAAAATCTACATTGCAAGGTATCGAAACATCTGCTGCACCAACTGCAAAAAGATGGGGATTCAAGATCAATTTAACATTTTAATACAACAGACATGAAATTATATAACACCATAAAAAACAATAAAACCGCATTAGTTTTATTATCCTTAACTACCATTTTTAGTAGTTGCAGCGATTATCTGGATGTCGACAAAGATACTGATGACCCTACTACCGCCCCCTTAAACTATTTATTAACCAATATTGAAACCAGTATTTCAGAAATTGGCGACTTTAACAATAGTCCAGGCAGTATATACGCTACCTACACTCACCAAATGACTTCACGAGAAGAGCAAGATCAATATGGCGTAAAAGTTGATAACATCCCACTAAACAACGATTGGACTTCTATTTATTTAGGTTTAACGAATATAGAAACTTTAATTAAACAAGCACTCGAAAGTGGCGATTTAGCTTACGCAGGGATTGGACAATTACAAAAAGCCTATATAATGGCCTATGCTGTTGATATGTGGGGAGATGTACCGTATACAGAAGCAACACAATTACCAACAGGTATAATTGCACCAAAATTCGACAATCAAAAAGCTATTTACGCTAGTGTTTTTGAATTGATTGATAAAGCAAAAGTGAATCTAAAACTTAATACCGGAACACAAAAACCAGGAGCAGATGACCTAATTTACAAAGGCAACATCGGCAAATGGATTCGATTTGCCAATACATTAAAGCTAAAACTTTACAATCAAACCAGACTTATCTCAGATTTTGACCAAACGGGTTTTAATGCATTAATCAATGAAAACAATTTCTTCATATCAAATGCAGATGATTTTCAAGTCGAAAGATTTAACAATATCTCCCCTACAAATGAGAGAAACAGATTATTTATAGAATCTTATGAAAGTACTCAATTTGGAACCTACCAAAGCCCATGGATGTACGAAATCCTAAAAGGAGTAAATCCTCTTATTCATAACGGAAATCCAGACCCTAGAATGAAGTTTTACTATTTCAATCAATTAAAAGCTGGCCAATTTCCAAAAGACGGGAATACAACAACAGGAAACCCACTTGCAGATTATTGGGACAAATCAACTGGATTCTTCAGTATCAGATTCGGAAGTACTGGCCCAGACAGAGACAAAAGTACAGAAACATCATACACATATCCTGGGATTTTTCCATCAGGAGGACGTTATGATGATGGACAAGGAGCAGATTTATCTACTTTAACCTTAGCATCAGGTACAGGTATTTCACCTAAACGTATATTAACCTATGATGAATTTTTATACATTCAGGCAGAATTAATTCAAGTAGGCAAATTAACAGGAAGTGCTGCTACAAAACTTGACGCTGCTGTAAGAGCTAGCTTTGCAAAAGTTGATCAAGTGGTTGCAAACAACAAATCACAACAAACAGGAATTCCAGTACTAACTGGTTCACCTGCTGTAAATAATTTTATGGCAAAATTATTAACTGAATTCAACAGTGCTACTCCAGACAAAAAATTAGAAATTATCATGACCCAAAAATGGGTAGGTACTTTTGGAGACCCAACAGATCAGTACACTGACTACAGAAGAACAGGATACCCTGTACTAGCAGATCCAAATAGCACTACTAAAGAATATCAATTAAATAATGGCGATGCCTTTCCTTTAAACGATTCTCAAACAGTACTAACGAATCCTTTTCAAATATCAATGTTCTGGCCACAAAACGAATTGAATGCTAATAAAAATGCGCCAGCACAAAAAAACCCAGCCACTTATAAAATCTTTTGGGATAATTAATAATTAAAACTGATAAAATGAAAAACATAAAAATATTATTCACTTCATTGCTATTTATACTAATAGCAGTATCTTGTGATAACGATGGAGGATCTTCAGTTATTGATGTAATTGAAGGAGCCACCCCAGATTTACGAAAAGAACCTACAACAGATCAAGGAATAAATATTATTGCACTTCAAAATAATGAAGACATAAATTTAGGTCTAAATCTAAAAGTAGCAACAGGTCAGGTTGCATCAATGAACGTGGTAGGTTACTTTACCCACAGTGGCGCAGTAACAAAAGCTGTACTACAATCAAATGTTTCTTCTTTCCCTGCAAAATTAAGCTACAAAACAGCTGATTTAGTTAAAGCTTTTCCAACTTTTAAAAGTTTTGGACTTAATGATAAACTAATCATTAGTGCCGATCTAACACTAACAAATGGCACAGTCATTAAAACATTCAATGATGACGGAACACCAAATTACGGTGCTGATATCGCAAATTCAACGTTATGGAAAGTTTCACAAACCTACACAGCTCTTTGCCCTCTAGACGACGCGTCTCTATTTAATGGCAATTACGAAATTACTGCTGATGACTGGAGTGACTACAAAGCAGGAACTATAATCCCTGTAGTGTATAACGGAACAGACGGAACATACACTTTTAGAATTTTAGAAACCAAAAATCCCGCTTTAGTTAATCCTTCGACTGCATATCTATTAGTTACTATAAATCCAGCCACTAATACTGTTACAGTAAAATCAAATATAGATTTCGATTATGGAGGAGGTGATACAACACCTGTAACTGGAACAGGAACTGTAGGGTCTTGTACCGGAGACATTAACCTAAAATTAAACTTCCCAGGTTTTAACCAATCAGGTTTTAATTTCAACTTAGTTAAATCTAATTAAGCAAAAAAAGACTTAAAAGTTAATATTTACTAAACCATTCCATTTATTTGGGATGGTTTTTTTTTATCGCATAAATATTGCGAACCAAAAAATCACATTTAAACCTTCCAAAAACTACAATTACTTTAACGGATTATTTTCATAAAATAAAATATAAGAAAACACCAACAAAGTGAATCAGTTATAAACACAACAACGACCAACTTAAAATCTATGGTTTAAAAACAGAAGAAGGAATTAAGAATTCAATTTTAATGGACGATAAATACAAGGAAATTTAACACTACTTATCATTAAAAAATGAAATCAAAAAACAAAAAAAATAAGCATTCAATCTTATTTGTTTTTTATTTCCAACAATGAATATCCACAACCCCCATCTTCCTAACTAATAATTATTTTTGTTAAAATTAACACTAAATTGCTAATTTTTTATTAATTAACAATTAATATCAAAATTGTTATATTTTATCAAAACAACATGTTATTACCAAAAAACAACACCTTACTAAACAAATAAAAAACCATATTCAAAAAAGAGATTAAAATACTCATATTCAAAAACTTAAATACTAAAAAAAAACTTGCAAAAAATCAAAAAAAAGGCCAGAAAAACTAATAAATCTATAGAAATCACCAACTAACATTACAATGAGAATAATGTTAAAGTTTAAACTATCATCAAAAAAACCATCTAATCCATTAGGAAAGTTAACGAATAATTAAGAGTTTTGTCGCACTAATTCAAAATATTTAAAAATGAAACTAAAGTTCAATGGATTCTTAGTGCTTTTATTAGTACTAATTGCGCAACTTACTTTCGCGCAAGAAAGAGCTGTTTCTGGAACAGTTTCTGACAATACAGGAATGCCTTTACCAGGTGTTAGTGTATTAGTTAAAGGAACGAAGACAGCAACACAAACTGATTTTGACGGAAAATATTCTATCAAAGCAGCACCAAACCAAGTATTAATTTTTAGCTACATTGGGATGCAATCCCAAGAACTTGCTGCAAGTTCGTCTAACGTTAATGCAAAACTAAAAAACGATTCAGTAGAATTGGAAAGCGTTGTAGTAACTGCATTAGGTATCAAAAAAGAGAAAAAAGCATTAGGATATGCTACTCAAGAGGTTAAAGCTGCAGAATTAACAAGAGGAAACAACAACAGCTTAGCTGGGGCTCTTCAAGGAAAATTAGCCGGGGTACAAATTACTCCTTCTAGTGGTGCTCCTGGAGCTTCTTCTCAAATTGTTATTCGTGGAGCTCGTTCTTTTACAGGAAACAATACTCCTTTGTATATAATTGATGGTATGCCAGTAGCATCACAGGCTGATTACAGCACTGGAAACAGTGTAACTGGATCAGATCTTGCTAACAGAGCAGTTGATATCGATCCAAACGATATTGAATCTATCAATATCCTTAAAGGACAAGCTGCATCTGTAATTTACGGACTTAGAGCTTCAAATGGTGTAGTAGTAATTACTACAAAAAGTGGTAAAGGAGCTTCTAAAAGCGGAAAACCTACTATAAATTTCAATAGTTCGATTACTGCAGATGATATATCTAGAAAAATTAATTATCAAGATGAATATGCACAAGGCACAAATGGAGTATACGGTCCAACAAATTCACTTTCTTGGGGTCCTAAAATTTCTTCATTACCAAACGACCCAGCATACGGAGGTAACGTACCAAACACTTTAAACGGAATGAATGCAGGAGCTCATCCTGGTAAATATTACGTACCACAAAGAGCATCAGCAGGTTTAGACCCATGGGTAGCTCCTAAAGTATATGACAATTTTGGTGATTTCTTTAAAACAGGAATAACAGTTAACAACTCTTTCAACTTAACACAAGCTACTGAGAAAAGTAATTATGCGTTTAGTTTGGGTTCATCAAACCAAGATGGTTTTATACCTGAAACTGGTATGGATCGCTACAATGCAAAAGCGGCTTTTAGTACAAAATTGGGAGACGAATGGAAAACTGGATTTGTAGGTAACTATGTTAACACTAAAATCTCAAAAGCCACAGGAGCAAATGACTCATCTGTTGCAGGTGCATTCGCAAGTCCAATAAGCTACGATTTAAAAGGAAATGGATTTGCAACTCCAACAGATCCTTATAAACAAATTTATTACAGACCAACAGGTTTCAACAACCCATATTGGGCAGCTAAAAACAACATATTTGACGAGCAAACTGATCGTTTCTACGGAAATACATATGTTGAATTTACGCCAGTAATTTCAGCAAACGACCAACATAAAATAACATTCCGTTATCAACTTGGTGCTGATACTTATACAACGAACTATAGAGATATTCAGGAGTACGGAAATTCGCAAACTACAGCAGGTCACTTAGATCTTTACGGAATTTCATCTAGAACTATCAACTCATTATTCACTGTGAATTATGAATATAAAATTTCAGACGACTTAAACTTAACTGCTTTACTTGGTAATGAGATTAATGACAGATATAACAAATCATATGAAATGATTGGAAATGACCTTAATTTTGGTGGTTTCCCTAATTTGAAAAATGCACGACAAACAGTTGCAACGGATGAAATTCGTCAAAACAGAACTTTTGGTGTATTCGGAAACGTAAACCTTTCATACAAAAACTTTATCTTCTTAGCTGGTACAGTAAGAAATGATATTGTATCTTCAATGCCAAGAGATAACCGTTCATTTACATACCCTTCTGTATCGTTAGGTTTAGTACTAACTGAATTGGAAGCTCTAAAAGGAAATTCAACATTATCTTTTGCTAAACTTAGAGGATCTTGGGCTGAAGTAGGTCAAGCCGGTGACTATTATGATAACTACTATACTGTACCTAGTTACTCAGGTGGTTTCTGGTTAAACGCTCCTGTAAACTATCCACTTGGCGGTACAAATTCATACATACCAAACAATGTAATGTATGATCCAAACTTAAAACCTCAAAACACAAGATCTTACGAATTAGGTGGTGAATTCAGATTCTTTAAAGATCGTATAAGTGTAGACTATACTTATTCAAGACAAGATGTAATAGATCAAATTTTCAGTGTACCATTAGCAGGTTCAACAGGAGCTGCCAATTTCGTAACAAACGGAGGAAAAATTCATACTAATAGTCACGAATTAACCCTAAGTGTTGTACCAGTTAGAACTAATGATTTCGAATGGACAATATCTGCAAACTATACTCAAATTGACAACTTTGTAGACGAATTAAAAGAAGGAGTACCAAGTATTACTTTAGGAGGATTTACAACACCACAGATTAGAGCTGGTATTGGAGAGCGTTTCCCTGTAATTTACGGGACAGCTTTCGCAAGAGATGCTAACGGAAATATTTTAGTTAATGCTAATGGATTACCTATATCAGGAGTTACTAAATCACTTGGCGAGGTATCACCAAAATTCAATTTAGGAGGAACAACCGCTTTCAGATACAAAAAAATAACTCTTGCAGCTACTTTTGACTGGAAAAACGGAGGAAAAATGTACAGCGGAACAAATTCACTACTTGACACTTACGGATTAAGCGCTAAAACAGGAAACCGTGATGAATTAGTAGTTCAAGAAGGAGTATTAGCAAACGGACAACCAAACACAAAAGGGGTTACTAAACAAGCACTTTATGATGCATATAGTAACATTCATGAAACTGCTGTATATGACGCTTCTTTCGTAAAATTAAGAGAAATATCACTAGGATATACTCTACCACAATTTTCTGCAGGATATAACATACGTGTTAATGCGTTCGCAAGAAACATTTTATTATGGGCCAAAATGCCAAACTTAGATCCAGAGTCCTCTCAAGGAAACAATAATATGGCCGGAGGTTTTGAAAGATTATCTGTTCCACAGACAACAAGTATTGGAGTTGGAATGAATCTAACAATTAATTAATATAATTCAAAAAAAATCATGAAAAAATATAAAGTCATCTTACTTTTGGTGATTGCGTCACTTTCATTAAATTCTTGTTCAGAGGATAAAATGGACGAAATCAACAAAAACGTAAACGATCCCAAAGATGTACCAACTCGCTTCGCTATTACTGACGCTATGACGAGAACTGCATTTAGCAATACTGGTTCAGATATCTCTTTCTATACTGGTGTTTATGTAGAATTAAATGCAGGAGGTTTTAACCAAATGTATAATGCAGAAACAAGAAATGGCGAGCCTAAAAACCAGACCACTTTCAACAACTCTTGGAACAATATATATCAAACAATGTATAACCTAAAGTTGATCATCGATAAATGTAAAACTGGTGACGAAAAGGGCAACTACAATACATTAGGAATGGCACAAGTTCTATACGCATACAACTTAGCTTTACTAACAGATATGTTCGGAGATGTTCCTTTCACTCAGTCATTTCAACCTGGAGTAATTTTTACTCCAAAAATAGATCGTCAGGAAGATCTTTACAAGATCATTTTCGCAACTCTAGAAGAAGCTATTGTTAATTTAGGAAAAACAACAACACTTTACCCAGCTACAGGATCCCAGGATTTAATATACGGAGGAGACAATGCTAAATGGGCAAAAGCAGCTAATGGCTTACTAGCTCGTTACACATTACGTCTTTCTTTCAAAAACCCTGATTACGCAAAGGTATTAGATTATGTAAGTAAATCTTTCACAGATAACAAGGGAGAATTTGCAATGAAAAATGTTAGTATTCCGAATCCATACTTCGAATTTGATAATCAAAGAGGATACCTATTTGCAAGTAACAGTTTACATGATAAGTTAATTGCAAGAAACAATGATCCACGTGCTGATGCTTATTTTGAGAAAATTGAAAAAACAAAAGGAGCTCCTCTTACTTACGAATTTTTCATTCAAGGTGTTAGCCCTCAAAGTCAAAACTATTCTTATTCAGGATTATTAAACAAAACCAATCCAATCTTTATGTTAAGCTACCATGAACTATTGTTCATAAAAGCTGAAGCAGAAGCCAGAAATTCAGCTGCTGTAACAAGCACAGCTAGTTTGACTGCAGCAGTAAAAGCCGCTTTCAACAAAACTGAAGATATTAATTTTGCAGATGAAGATGCATCAGCGTATGTTGCTGGATTAAATATTGTAACTAATGCTGATTTATTAAAAGAAATTGCTGTACAAAAATATCTGGCATTCTACGAAAACGAATCTGCTGAAGCATATAATGACTACAGACGTTTATTGGCAATGTATGGATCAAAAGCTGCGCATCCAATTCAATTGGCAAACCCAAAGAACGCAACTGAGTTCCCACTTAGATTACCTTATGGTGACTCTGACGTATCTGCAAATGAAAACGTGAAAGCAGCATATGGAGATGGAACATACGTATATACACAAAATGTTTGGTGGGCTGGAGGTACTAGATAATAGTATTCTTTAGATCTAAAAACAACTTCAAAAAAGGGCACTTATCTTATGATGAGTGCCCTTTTTACTTTTAATGGCCACCAAAGCCTTTTTGTCAAAATAGAAAACAAACACTTATGCCACTCTCTTTTCAGAGTGATTTTTTTTTGCAAACATTATCCCTATATTTGTCCCATGGAAAAAGAACATCAAATATTTGGAATTAGAGCCATTATAGAAGCAATTCAAGCAGGTAAAGAAGTCGATAAAGTATTCATACAAAAAGAGATTTTAGGAGAATTAATGAAAGACTTAATGAAAGTGATGAAACGCGCTAACATTAATTTCTCATACGTACCTGTAGAAAAATTAAACCGATTAACTCCAAACAATCACCAGGGAGCAGTGGCAACCATATCCCCTATTGTATTTATAGAACTGGAACATTTGGTTGAATCAACCATTGCATCTGGAACTAAACCTTTATTTTTAATATTAGATCAGATTTCTGATGCTCGTAATTTTGGAGCTATTATCAGAACAGCAGAATGCACTGGTGTAAACGGAATCATTGTACAAAAATCTGGTTCTGCCCCAGTAAACGGAGACACAGTAAAAACATCCGCAGGAGCTGTATTTAATGTGCCAATTTGCAAAGTCGAACATATCAAAGATGCTATTTTCTATCTTCAGGGCTCAGGAATTAAAACTGTTGCCGCAACTGAAAAAACAGATCAGAATATTTATGACGTTACATTAAACGAACCTGTAGCTATTATTATGGGATCTGAAGAAAGAGGAATAAACCCTTCTGTACTTAAAATCGTTGATGAAAAAGCAAAATTACCAATGTTTGGATCAATAGGATCTTTAAACGTTTCTGTTGCTTGTGGCGCATTTTTATACGAGACTGTTCGCCAAAGAAGCTAAATAAGTATTGAGGAATTAGGTTGACAAATAAATATAATAATTGATGTCTTTAAAGCCTTCTCATAACATATTATCAAAAAAGACCGGTTTAATACTTGTAATTTTATTGATTACAAGTATTAATTACGGACAGACTACTACATATAATCAATTTTGGAATGAAATTCAATTTAACAGAACGATCAATGAAAAATGGTCTGCTGAATTAAATCTGGGAGCTGTATATAGCAGCACTGAATCTTCATCAAATATTTTCCAACAGAACATACAACGTTCTGCACGAGTTTGGGGACATTACTACTTCTCTCCCCGTTGGAAATTTTCTTCTTTTCTCGCTTACAATTACAACAAAGATGTTCCCGAGATTGGTCAGTTTAAGTCTCCCGAAGTTAGATTTGCTTTACAAGGAATTTACTATTTTCACAAAACAGGTTACACATTAAGTACCAGAATGAGAATGGAATTGAGGCATATGCGAAATGAAGAAGGAGATTATGATAATGTTTTAAGATATCGCCAACAAATAAAATACATTCAGCCAATAAACAGTAAAGTTTTAAGAGAAGGTGTTGTCTATGCAATTGCTTCAGATGAGCTCTTTTTTAAATCAGGAACAAAAGTAACCGGCCTTAGCTTTTTTGATCGAAATCGTCTAAATCTTGGTGCCGGATATTTATTTACTGACGACATACAAGTCGAAGTAACATATGCCAACGAATACCTCCCCAGAGACGAGGGAAATCAAATTGTCAATGCGGCATCTTTGACTGTTACTTTTAATAATCTATTTAAAAACTTGAAGAAAAAGTTACATCATAAAAACGAAGCTTCAAGTGAAGATTAGTACTTTTTATTTATCATCTTTTTTCAAAAAACAAGCCAGCTGTTTTACTATAGCATCTTTATGTAATTTGAAATCATAATTACGAACGAACTCTGTTCCTTGCATATTAATTTCAGCTACAACAGCTTCAAACTTAGAAAAAGCCTCAATATCTTTTTCATCTATTAAATAAAGTACTTGCAGCACTGAATCGTTATTCCTGTATTGCGTATCGTAATGGCTAAGTTTATAGACTTTTTTATCGGCAAGATGAATAACTAAATCATCCTTAATTTTAATTCCATCCTTTTTAGCGGGAAATGGCGAAGGTTGCAGCGCTATAAAAAAATGCTCTTTATCTGTTACGATATTAATTTTTAATGATTTCGACTTCGTTGTATAAAAATCAGCAGGATCAAAATAATATGTCATAGTAGCATCAGCAAGAACCCGATTCTTTACATCGCATTGTGCATGGTTTTTTGAACTAATTAAGAGTAATAAAAAAACAATTGCAGAAGTTATTTTTCTCATAACACATTGATTAAAATTAGAACACTAACAAAAATACTCTTTTTAAATTAATCCAAATCGTGTCATTTAATTTTTATATCCTGATTCTGTTTTGGTTACAGTATAATTAACCGAAACATCTGAATTGTAATAAGTCGAAAAAAATTCCGGTTCTTCTTCTGGTATTTCTGTATTTACAAAATTTCCGTTTTCATCAAAATGTTTCATGAACGCATCTTCATCCGGATTAAAATCAGGTTTTTGCCATTCATAAACTATAGGTTTTGCATACTCTGGAGTTTTGTAAAATAAAGAGATCACAAATCCGGTAATAAAACCAGCCAAATGCCCTTCCCAGGAAATTGTTTTATCAACATCTGGAAAAACATACCAAATCATTCCTCCATATAGTAAAATCACTGATAGTGAAAGTGCCACTAAACGATAATAACCAGTTTGAATTCCTTTAAAAAAAATAAAACTTACCAAAACATAAATCAGTCCACTTGCGCCAATATGATAATTTTCACGACCAATAACCCAGGTTATTAAACCTGAAAATAAGATTCCGAAAGCAATAACAGAAAAAGATTGTTTGGGGTAAAAAAATTGCATGGCCGCCAATAATACTAATAACGGAATGGAGTTGTTATATAAATGATCTAAATTTTCATGAATAAAAGGACTAAACAAAACACCTTGTAAACCTGAAAAGTCACGAGGATAAATACCATGTTGATAAAAATCAAAATCGAAGCGGATTTGCACCCAATAAACAATCCACAGAAAAAGAACAAAGAAAAGAGGAAGACCAATAACGGCATTCGAAAACTTAAAGTGGTTATCATTCATTGTTTTTGGAAATAAAGTTAAAAAGACAATATCAAAAAACTATCCAATTACAATTTACTGATAATTTGTCAGCTAAAGCCTTTATGCCCTTTGTTATGATTTGTAACCCTTTTTTAACTATGAAATTAAAATTGAAATAGTAATTTTACAAAATGGAAGCACCTTTAGCCGAGCGTATTCGCCCACAACAATTAGAAGATTATATTAGTCAGAGTCATTTGGTTGGACCAAACGGTTCGCTAACGCAACAAATTTCGAAAGGAATCATTCCGTCATTGATATTTTGGGGGCCTCCTGGAACTGGAAAAACAACTCTTGCACAAATTATTGCCCAGGAATCAAAGCGACCTTTTTACATCCTGAGTGCAATAAATTCAGGCGTAAAAGACATTCGTGATGTAATCGAAAAAGCAAAACAAAGTGGCGGATTATTTACGGCAAAAAATCCTATTTTATTTATTGATGAGATTCACCGATTTAGTAAATCACAACAAGACTCACTTTTGGCAGCAGTCGAAAAAGGATGGATCACACTTATTGGTGCAACAACAGAAAATCCTAGTTTTGAAGTTATTCCTGCATTATTGTCACGTTGCCAAGTCTATATACTAAATGCTTTTACAAAAGCAGATCTAGAAGCTTTATTACATCGTGCCATGAAAACAGATACTTATCTGGCTTCAAAAAATATAATATTAAAAGAAACAGAAGCTCTACTAAGACTTTCTGGCGGAGACGGACGAAAATTATTGAACATTTTCGAACTGGTTATTAATGCTTCTGCAGGTGATGAAATAATTATCACGAATGATAGGGTTTTTGAACTGGTACAACAAAATACCGTTTTGTATGACAAAAGTGGCGAACAACATTATGATATTGTTTCGGCATTTATAAAATCAATTCGCGGCAGCGATCCAAATGGAGCAGTTTATTGGCTGGCAAGAATGATTGAAGGTGGTGAAGATGTGAAGTTTATTGCGAGAAGAATGCTTATTTTATCCAGTGAAGATATTGGAAATGCAAATCCAACCGCTTTTATAATGGCAAACAATACTTTTCAGGCCGTAACTACCATTGGTTATCCTGAAAGCCGGATCATATTAAGCCAATGCGCTATTTATTTGGCAACATCTCCCAAAAGTAATGCTTCGTATATGGCAATTGGCAATGCGCAGCAATTGGTAAAACAAACCGGTGATTTACCTGTCCCTATTCATTTAAGAAATGCTCCTACTAAACTAATGAAAGAACTAGGTTATGGCGATGATTATAAATATTCGCACGACTATGCTAATAATTTTGCCGAGCAGGAATTTTTACCTGATGCTGTAAAAGAAACGGTTCTTTATAATCCAGGAAGCAACTCTAGAGAGAATAGCAACCGTGAATTTTTAAAGAACCGTTGGAAAGATAAATATGGTTATTAAAACCTTATTTTATTTTTAGAATTTCACTACAACTTTTTCAGATACTAATTGATCATTCTTGTAATACTCAAAAAACCATTGATTGTCCTTTGCGTTCAATGATCCCTGAATACCATCTTTTATAGCAATAAATGAATCCGGGCGAGATGTTTTTAACAACTTCATTACCACTTTAGGAGTTTTGTCAATTAATTGATATCCATTTTCTGTAGGTTGTGCATACAATAAATTAGGATCTGTCATATCTGCAACCGGAGCTGATACAATTGCTGTTGCGGCCACAGTGTGAACAGTTGCAGGAACCGAAGCTGTTGCAGTTTTTACAGTATTGGCTCTTGTACCATTATACTTATATTGTAGTGCATTTATAGAAACAAATGCCAATTCAAGACTTTCTCTATAAGCTGTTTCATATTCTTTCTCCTTGCTTTTTCCTACTTGTGAAGTATATATAACTTTACCGTAGCAATCTTTAAATTCTACAAAAAGTTTAGTAACTAAAAAACCGTTATCTCTTTTTACATCAACATATAATAAATCACAACGATCAGCAAATTCTGCAGGAAGTTGTTCATTACCATAAAAAGCCTGAAAACCAGCTTTAAGTAAATTTGCCTTAGTCATCGTTGACAATCTATATTGGTTTTCTGTTTTAAGAAAATCATATTTTAATGGCACAATAACAGCTTTGTAATCATTAACAGATTGCGAAAATCCAATAACTGAAGTAAGAAGTGCAATCAACAAAAATTTTATTCTCATAATCATAAATATTTTTTAAGTTCTAATAAATGGTTTATTTGTTTAATATTCTCCGGCGCTATAACATTCTTTTCATTAAAGAAAATAGCATCTAAACCAGCATTTAATGCGCCGTTGACATCAGCGTCAAGACAATCGCCTATCATAATACTATTCTGTTTCGAAGCTTTTGCAATATTTATAGCATAATCAAAGATAATACTATTTGGCTTTTTCACACCTGCGAGTTCAGAATTTGTTATAGTATTAAAATAGCCTGTTAGCGCAGCATTATTAATTTTCTTATCCTGAACCTTGGCAAAACCATTTGTAATGATATGCAAGTTGTATTTAGGCTTTAAATATTCTAAAACTTCAATAGCACCTTCAAACAAATGATTATTATCTGTTAAGTATTCAAGATAATCGTTCGAAATCTGATCGATACTTTCATCTGAAATACCAACATTTAGAGCATCAAAAGAAAACTTTAATCTGTTGTATCGCAATTCAACATGCGAAATTTTATCATTTTGGTATAACCTCCAGCATTCCTGATTTATTGGGGCATATTTCTCTATAAAATCCTGAATTTTGATTTCAGGAAATCTGGTTTTAAAAATTCGATCGAAAGCCATCTCTGAGTTTTTATCAAAATCCCAAAGTGTATGATCTAAATCAAAAAAAACATCGGTAATATTTGTCTTCATCTGTTAAAAAATTCCTTCATCTACAAAACTATAATATTTTGTTTCAGTAATAATCAAATGATCTAAAACTTTAACATCTAAACTATCACCTGCTAATTTCAGCTTCTTTGTAATTTCTTTGTCAGCCATACTGGGCTCCAAATTACCTGATGGATGATTATGGCAGAAAATCAGGCCTGTAGCACCATTTTCCAATGCTAATTTAAACACAAGACGTACATCGACAATCGTACCTGTCATTCCTCCTTTACTAAGTTGCGATTTAGAAATTATTTTATTAGAATTATTCAGAAAAAGCACCCAAAATTCTTCATGTGCTAATTCCCCAATAATGGGCTGCATCATTTCGAATACCAGTTTACTAGACGTAACTTTTATTAAATCAACTGCATCTTCGGCTCTTCTGCGGCGACCTAATTCTAAAGCAGCAATAATTGTGATTGCTTTGGCCTCTCCTATTCCTTTAAAATTAATCAATTGCGCAACAGACATTTTACCTAACGCGTTCAAACTATCAACACTCGACAAAATTCTTTTGCTCAAAGCTACCGCTGATTCATTTCGACTACCTGAACCAATCAAGATGGCAATAAGTTCAGCGTCGCTTAAGGCTATTTTGCCTTTTAACATTAATTTTTCACGAGGTCTGTCATCTTCAGACCAATTTGTAATAGGAAAATGAGCTGCTTCCATTATTGTATCGTATTAATAGATTTACTCATGCAAATACTGTTCGGTAAACCAACATAAGGCTCATAGTTTTCTACGATCTCAAAACCTACTTTTTTGTATAAACTTATAGCTTCTGTCTGTTTGAACAGCGTTTCTAAAATCATAGTTTCAAAACCTTGATAGTTTGCTTCAGTTTCAAGTTCTTTGATAACAAGCTGAGCCAGGCCTAAACCTCTTGCTTCTGGCGAAACAAACATACGTTTTAACTCAACTGTATTTTGATCATATTTTTTAAAACAGCCACTCGCAACAGGTTTGTCATCTAAATAAATAAGAACGACATTTGCGTTAAACTCGATCAGATTGTTACCCCAATAATCTTTCTTTAACTCCGGATATCGCTCCCATAAAAAAGTATCGAATATTTTTATTAATGATATAAAATCAGAGTTTTCGCTTGTGGTTTTTACAACCTTTATTCTTGAATTCATTTTACTTTAATCTAAAAGGCTAATATATCTAAAAATAAGAAAAATCAGTCACAAAAAGTAATTACTATTTTCAAATTAATTAACTTTAGAAGCCAAAATACTCTTAACCAAACTTTTGTCATATTCCAAATGAAATTTCCATACACACTATTAATAACTTTTTTATTATTGTCATGTAATCAAAAAGAAAAAAGTATCTCTTACTCGCAAACCGCACCAACAGAAGCGAAAAATTTTGCCGAGAAATTATCCAATGCAGCAATATCAATAATTGACCCTGCAATAGATTATGATCCTGCTTATTTTTCTATCGAATATCCTAACGGAGATGTACCCAAAAATAAGGGCGTTTGCACTGATGTTATTATTCGTTCATATCGAATATTAGATATCGATTTGCAAAAAGAAGTTCACGAAGATATGATCGAAAATTTCTCTAAATATCCAAATTTAGAAAAATGGGGAATGACAAAAACAGACACTAATATCGACCATAGAAGAGTTCCTAATTTGGAAATTTTCTTTGAAAGAAAAGGAGAAAAACTTCCCATAACCCAAGATCCAAAAGATTACAAAACAGGTGAAATCGTAACCTGGCTCATTAATAACAAATTACCACATATTGGAATCGTTACCAGCAAAAAATCCAGTGACGGGAAAAGAAATCTCATTGTACACAATGTTGGCAACGGACAAGTTTTGCAGGATTGCTTGTTTGAATATAAAATTGTGGGACATTATAGGTATTGGAAATAAGGATTAAATAAAATTCCAATAGAAAAATTCCAAATTCCAATTTAAACTAAAAAAAATGCCAATTGCAAAACTGCAATTGGCATACTATCTCATTCTCAAATTATCTAATTAACTACTCAATTAAACCTTTTACGTCGTCAAAGTTTAATCCTCCGTAATTTCCTGAACTCATCAATAACAAAGCAGAATTATCAAGATTTAAATTGAAAAGATATTCTTTGAACTCTGCAGGATTAGTATAAATAATTAAATCTTTACGATTAAAAGCTGTTGCAATTTGGTCGTAAGTTACTTCTTCGAGTTGTTTAATTTTTACAGCATCCGGAGAATAGAAAACTACAGCAACATCTGCATATTCTAAAGCTCCTTCATATTCTTTCAAAAATTCGGCGTTTAAACTACTATAAGTATGCAATTCCAGACAAGCTACCAAAGTTCTGTTTGGGTATTGCTCTTTTACTGCTTTTGTGGTTGCAGCCACTTTACTTGGCGAATGCGCAAAATCTTTATAGGCAACTTTTCCTTTTCCTTCTGCAATTTTTTCTAAACGTTTAGATGCTCCTTTAAAACTCGCAATTGCTTCGTAAAAATCAGCTTCGTCTACGCCCATGTTTTGGCAGATCCATTTGGCTCCAGCCAGATTATTTAAATTGTGTGCTCCAAAAACTTCAATTGGCATATCGCCTTCCGGAGTTTCTAATAACGTCACACCATCGTTTACACTGTATTTTGGAGTAGTATAAGCCAGTTTACGAATAGGGTTTGTAGCAGCTTCAGCAACACGCTTTACTTCAGCATCATCTTCATTATAAACCAGAATTCCTCCATTGGTAATTTTAGCAATAAAAATTTCGAATTGCTCTACATAATTTTCATACGTTGGAAAAACATTAATATGATCCCAGGCAATTCCTGAAATCAAAGCAATGTTAGGCTGATACAAATGAAATTTCGGACGTCTGTCTATAGGAGAAGATAAATATTCATCACCTTCCAGAACCATAAAATCATTTTCTTCGGTAAGATGTACCATCGTGTCGAAACCTTCAAGCTGTGCTCCTACCATATAATCAACTTCGATATTATGATAATGCATAACATGCAAAATCATCGAAGTAATTGTTGTTTTTCCGTGAGAACCTCCAATTACAACACGCGTTTTATTTTTAGATTGCTCGTATAAAAATTCAGGATACGAATATATTTTCAAACCTAATTCCTGCGCTTTTAGCAATTCCGGATTATCAGCTTTGGCATGCATTCCTAAAATTATCGCATCAATATCAGCGGTTATTTTTTCAGGAAACCAACCTAATTCAGCCGGCAGAATTCCTTTTTTCTCTAATCTTGATTTTGATGGTTCAAAAATAGCGTCGTCGCTACCCGTAACTTTATATCCTTTATTATGTAATGCTAATGCTAAGTTGTGCATAGCGCTCCCGCCTATTGCGATGAAATGTGTTCTCATTTAAGTTCCAATTTTTTAAAATTTCAAATTCCAATCTTCAAATGGAATTCAATTTTGACATTTATTAAGCCTCGAATTTCTGTTTTAATTCCTTTGCTTTTTTAGTGTCTTTTAGATTATTCAAATATAAATTATATAATTTTTGAAACGTGGTTTTTGATTTACCAATTTCATGGGCCTTTATAAAGTTTTTTTCAGCTGCCGTATATCTCTTAAAATAAACATCTATTCTTCCTCTCGATAAATAACCATCAACAGGCGATAATTGCGCTAATTGATTAGAATATAAAATTGCTTTTGATTCGCATCCGCCAAAAATCCCCGGCAATTGCAAATATATTTCGATTAATGCCCATCTGGCCGGAAGGTGTTTTGGATCTAAAATAATAGCTTTTTCAAATGATTCTTTCATTTCACCCACCATTCCCAAAGCTTTTAACCTGCTCACTTCCATTGCCCGCATTGCCAGACAGCCTCCGTATTTATAAAAATAATCTGCTTCTGTAGGTTTTAATTCTTTCAATTTCTTGAAATATTCAGCGCCTTTTACCCATGATTTTTGATGCGCTGCAATTTCACCCAAATACTCGATCGTTTTTATATCCGAAGGTTTGCTTTTTAAAACTCCTTCGAAAATAATCTGCGCTTCATCATACTTTTTTGCATGATATAGCTTTTCTGCTTTTTCAAAATTAGACTGTGACCAAATACAAATTGGTACAAATAAAAAAAAGAGGAGCAGCTTTTTCATGTTTCAAAAATAGGGAAATATAAAACGTAACATTTAGTTTTGAAGATAAATTAGTAATTTGTACGAAATTTATTTTATCATTTTCCCAACCTTTTAGACAAAACCACACTCTATATACTAAAATTCACTTATGAAAAAAATATTATTTGTTTTCTTATTGTTTACTACTGCTTTATTTGCTCAAAAAAATGATAAAAACTGGGATAAAGTTGCTTCTTATGAAAATGAAGGTAAAATAAAATCAGCAAATGAAATAGTTGACAAAATTTATAAAAAAGCAGTTTCAAGAAAAGATGAAGTACAAATGATAAAATGTTTTTTTTATCAATCTAAATATTTGCAGGTAATCGATGAAAATGCAAAAACTAAAATCCTGGATCATCTTAAAACAGATATTAGCCGGGTTTCGATACCATCAAAAGCAATTTTGAATTTAATTTATGCCAAATGCTTACATAATTATTCTAATTATGACGAAGCGTATGCAGTTGTAGATAGTGCGGCGGCGGTAGTTGATGAAGCTGCGGCAATGATAGATTCTGCTATTTTAGATGTAGATACTATTGCTGTAGCTATAGACACAACAGCCGTTGTTGATATGACGGAAGATGATAACGCAAGCATTGATTTTACATCTGATAAAGAAGTAATTGCACTTTATGAAAAAACACTAGAAAATGAATCGATCCTGAAAAAAACGTCTTTAAAAAAGTATCAGGCAATTTTTAGCTTTTTGACTTTAGAAAAGCTGAAAAACGAAAACTTATATGATTACTTACTAAAAGAAAATATTGCCTTTTTTACTGAAAAAATGGAGCGATGGAAAATTGACAACAGTCAAATTCCGGCCTACAAAAATGAACTTTTAGGAAATTCAGAAGCCTTTTTAAGTCTTGATCTTAATTTTATAAAAGAAGAAAATTTCAAAAAAGTACTTTCTTTATATCAAAAGCTCGAATCAGGCAATCCATCATTAGAAAATCAATTTGACCGGATTATTTTTTGCAGTGATTTTCTACCGGAAAACAGTGAAAACTTGACAAAGTTTTTAAATGAATTTCAACAACGTTCGAATGATCCAATTCTTACTCAAAAAATTCTATTAAAAAAAGCAGAAATTCTGATTAATCAGGCGTCAAAAGAGTCACATCCGGATTATAATATCGAAGCCTTAAAAATATACGACGATATAATAAAAATTAACAATCAAACTAATTCAGCTCAAACTGCTTTGGAGCAAAAGCATGCCGTTACTTTAAAATCATTGAATATTCGGCTTAATAAATTTATCTACAATAAGGAAAATACAAGAGCTTTTATCACTTATAAAAATCTTGATCATTTAAGAATCTCTTTCTACAAAATAGACCAAAAAAAACTCAAACCATTTGTAAATTCATATAATGATATTGAATTAGATAGTTTAGGTGATGTTATTAAAAAAAACCAAATTAAAACAGCATATAAAGAATATCAGCTTCTAAACAAAAAGGATTACTTTGAATATACAACAGAAGTTGTTTTACCACAACTGGAAACAGGAAGTTATTTGATTTATTTTGAAAGTGATTCTGATTCAAAAAATGAAAAAGCATCATCTTATCAAACCATTACAGTATCAAACATAAGCGTTCTGGCATCTCAGGAAAATAATAAAGAAAACTTTCAGGTTTTGGATAGAAAAACGGGAAAACCTCTTGAAAATGTAAGCATAAAATCTAATCGTTATACGCTTAAAACAGATTCAAACGGATTAGCTTCTTATATCAAACCAAATAACGACGATTATGATGAGCATATAGAATTTTCATTGACCAATGACACAATTTTAATTACAAAAAATTATCTTAGATATACGCAGCAATACAATCAAACAGAAGATAATAATTTAACAGGAAAGGTTGAATTTTATTTAGACAGAGCAATTTATCGTCCCGGACAAACGGTATATTATAAAGGAATTGCTATTAAAAAACAAAAAAGTAAAACCAGTATTGTTGCCAATACTACTTTTAGGTTATTTATTAGAGATGCTAATTATCAAAATTTTAAAGAGCTTGAAGTTATTACCAATGAATTTGGTTCTTTTTCAGGAGAATTTACTTTGCCTACAAGCGGCCTTACAGGTGATTTTAATATTTATGCTACTCAACCGAATAATTATGAAAAAGGAGACATTTCGTTGAAAAATAAACCAAATGCATCATTTTGGAAAACCGTAAGACTTGAAAACTCTCAAACTTACTTTAGAGTCGAAGAATACAAACGTCCAAAATTTAAAGTAGATTTTGATCCTAAAAAAGAAAGTTTTCAGGTTAATCAGTCGATTAAAGTAAACGGAACTGCAAAAGCATTTGCCGGAAGCAATATTTCTGATGCAAAAGTAACTTACAAGGTAACTCGATTTACGCGTTATGTTAGAAACTATAGTGATTATTGGGGGCACGAACAAAACGAAATAATAGCAACCGGCGAAACCAAAACAGATGCTTCGGGAAAATTTGTAATAGAATTTATTGCCGAACCTTCAAAAAATGCGATCAAAGAACAATTGCCTGTTTTTAGCTATAGCATAACTGCTGATGTAAGCGATATTAACAGCGAAACACATACCTCAGAAACCACTGTAAAAGTGGGTTATCATGATTTGATCATCAATGCCAGTATTCCGAGTAGTATTGAAACTAAGAAAAAAAACGAAATCATACTTACAAGCACCAACTTAAACGGAGAATTTTTAGCAGCCAAAGGTGAAATTAAATTGTATTTCGTTAGTCCTTTTTCTAATAAGTTTAAAGAAAACGTTTGGCAAAAACCAGAAATCGAGAGCATTTCAGCATCAGATTTTGAAAAATTGTTTCCTTATGAAATTATAGAGACTAAACCTGATAAAGCAAACGAAGTTTTATTGTTTTCGAAGAAAGTAGATACCGAAAAAGACAAAAAGATAGCACTTGATTTTATTTCAGATTATAAATCCGGAAACTATAAAATTGTATTCTCAGCAAAAGACTCCTTCAACAATCCTATAGAATCTGTTTCTACTTTTGAAATCAAACAAAGCAAAGACAAATTCAATCCAGGTAAATTATTTACGGCAGAGCAAATAAATACTGATCCAAAAAAAGATGGTTTTGTATTAATTAAACTTTCTTCTGTAATTCCGGATATTTATATTAATACAAAAGGAAATTATGGCAATCAAACCTATTTTGAAAACATGTATCATTTGCAAAACAATGAGGTAACGATCAAAATTCCGATAAAAAAAGAATTTGAAAAATTGGTTGGTATAAGTTTTCAAAGCATTTTCGACAATGAAATTTTTAGTAACCAAATAGAAATTGAACTAAAAACAGAAGAATCTAAACTTGAATTACTTGTAGAAAGTTTTAGAAATAAAATCGAACCCGGAAGTAAAGAAAACTGGTCGTTTAAACTAAAATCAATCAATGCAAAAACCGAAGCAGAAGTATTAGCGTCTATGTATGACAGCTCTTTGGATCAATTTACAAAAAGAGACTGGAAGAATAGCTTAAGCATAAATAGTTATCATTACAATTCTCCTAATTTTAAATCTGGTTTAGGCTTTGAACGGATATATTCTTCTCTGCATAATCTAAATGAATTTTTACCGCTAACTGAATTCAAAAATGATGAAACACAATTAAACTGGTTTGGTTTTGACTTTAATAATAGCCGATATGGAGATTCCCTTGGCATTACGACAGTAGATATTAAAGACAGAAAAGTAGGCAGCGAAACTATAAAAGGAGATCCTGATGCTGTTTTAACCATTGATGAACCTGTTGGTGCTGCTCCTAATGCGATCGTAATCGAAGAAGATTCAACACTTTACAAAACTATGCCAGCAGCAGCAGCATTCAAAACACAAAAAGCATTAATATATAACAATCGTTCAGAAAAATCTTCTTTCAAAATAAAAGGCAGTGTAACAATTTCTGCTGATCTTTTGTATATAATCGATGGAGAAATTGCTTCTCAAGATGAGGCTAACAATTTAAATCCAGCAGATATCCTTTCAATGGATGTTTTAAAAGATGAAAAAGCCACAGCACTTTACGGAAGCAGAGCGGCAAACGGAGTCATAATCATCACAACAAAAAAAGCATTAGAGGCATTAACCCAAGTAAAATCCAGAAAAAATCTTTCTGAAACCGCTTTCTTCTTGCCAAATTTAAGAACAGATGCCAGCGGAAAAGTAAGTTTCAATTTTACTTCGCCGGAAGCTTTAACGGCTTGGAAACTTCGTTTATTAGCACATAATAAAGATGCCGTTTCCGGTTATTTGGAGAAAAGCGTTATCACTCAGAAAGAGTTAATGGTTTTACCGAATTTCCCGCGTTTCTTTAGAGAAAAAGATACAATTGTAATCTCTGCCAAAATTTCGAATATTACAGATCAGGCAAAAACAGGAATCGTTATTTTACAGTTTTTCGATGCAACAACAATGCAATCTATTGATGCCAAAATGCTAAACGTAAAAAACGTGCGTAACTTTACGGTTGGTGCTTTCGGGAACACAACGGCGAGTTGGACAATTTCAATTCCCGAAAGTTTGCAAGGTGTACAATATAAAATTCTGGCCAAATCTGGTAATTTCTCTGATGGAGAAGAAAACATACTTCCGGTTTTGACCAATAATATGTTGGTTACAGAAAGTATTCCTATTTGGGTTCGAGAGAATTCTACTAAACAATACACGTTTGAGAATTTAAAAAACAACAATTCAACGACTTTAAAAAATCATCAACTTACGTTCGAATACACATCAAATCCTTCGTGGCTTGCGATTCAGTCTTTGCCTTATTTAATGGAATATGAACACGAATGTGCCGAACAGACTTTTGCTCGTTTTTATGCGAATGCTTTGGCCTCAGAAATCATTTCGAGTAATCCGAAGATTGCAACTGTTTTTGAAAACTGGAGAAAAAATGGAAAACTGAATTCGAAATTAGAAGAAAACGAAGAATTAAAATCAATGATTCTGACAGAAACGCCGTGGCTGAATGACGCTCAAAGCGAAGACGAAAAGAAAAAGAACCTGGCTCTTTTGTTTGATCTAGAAAAAATGAAAACGTCGCAAGAAGCTACTTTCGATAAATTGAAACAAAAGCAAAAACCTTCAGGTGGATTCTCATGGTTTGACGGAAGTTCTGAAAGCGAATATATCACCAGACATATTCTGGCTGGTTTAGGTCATTTATCCAAACTGAACAAAACAGAAAATAACAATTCTAAAATCGATCAAATTGCCAAAACCGGAATACCTTTTCTGGATAATAAATTCTTAGATTATTATAAAGAAAGAACCAAAAACTTAAAAAAATCAGAGAAATTAATTTGGATCAATCCGTATTCTGATTTGCATTATTTGTATACCAGAAGTTTTTATTTAGAAAATTATCCGCTTTCTGATACTTTGCAAAAAGCAACTAAATTGTATTTAGAAACAACTAAAAAAGATTGGTTAAAGTATTCCCTTTACGAAAAAGGATTAGCCGCTTTAACTCTAAATCGTTTTGGAGAAAGCGAGTCGGCTAAAAAAATCATAGAAAACCTGAAAGAAACGTCATCGAATAATGAAGATTGGGGCATGTACTGGATCGCCAACAAAGCAGGTTGGTATTGGTATCAGGCACCTATAGAAACTCAGGCTTTATTGATTGAGGCTTTCACCGAAGTAAATCACGACACCAAATCTGTAGATGCCATGAAAGTCTGGTTGTTAAAAAACAAGCAAACCAAAAACTGGCCAACGACAAAATCGACAACAGAAGCTGTTTATGCTTTATTGATGCAAGGCAATGATTGGTTGAGTGTAAAAGACAATACCATCATTAAAATTGGAAGCGAAAAAATGGTAACCAAAAAAATAGCCGAAAACGAAAAAGAAGCTGAAACCGGTTACATCAAACTGAATTGGAAAGCCGATGAAGTTAAAAAAGAAATGGCTTCCATCAGTATTCAAAACAAATCTAAAGTTCCGGGGTTTGGTGGTGTTTATTGGCAATATTTTGAAGATTTGGATAAAATCAAAACTAATTCAGGTGCTGTTTTATCAGTTTCTAAAGAATTATATCTAAAGAAAAACTCTATGAAAGGCGATCAATTAGAAAGAATTACAAATAAAAATCCTTTAAAAAAGGGCGATTTAGTTACGGTAAGATTAGTTATAAAATCTAAAGAAGACATGGAATTTGTCCATTTAAAAGATATGCGCGCTTCTTGCTTTGAGCCTGTAAATGTTCTTTCACAATATCAATACAAAGATGGATTAGGATATTATATGAGTACAAAAGATGCTGCAACACATTTATTTTTTGACCAGATCAACAAAGGAACTTATGTAATTGAATATGACATTAGGGTAAACAACAGCGGTGAATTCTCCAACGGAATTACCACAATCGAAAGTATGTATGCTCCGGAGTTTTCAAGTCATACAAAAGGGATACATGTAAAGGTTCAATAATTAGGTGTTGAAAAATTCCAACAGCAAAATTGATTAATAGCAAACCTGTTGAGATAGAAAAAAAATCTACCACGGAGAACGCAAAGTTTTTTAATTATGCTAAGTTTAGTAAAACACAAAGTTCACAAAGCTTTGCGAACTTAGATTGTGTAAACACAACTTAAATCTTAGTGAACTCTGCGAAAAACCTTTGTGTTCTCTGCGTTAAAAAATAATTAGGAATATTTTTTTTTATGTTCCTCCTCAAAAATTTAGAGTGATCTAATAA
This sequence comes from Flavobacterium piscisymbiosum, assembly GCF_020905295.1. Taxonomy (NCBI): domain Bacteria; kingdom Pseudomonadati; phylum Bacteroidota; class Flavobacteriia; order Flavobacteriales; family Flavobacteriaceae; genus Flavobacterium; species Flavobacterium piscisymbiosum. Next base: position 487,774 of record NZ_JAJJMM010000001.1, read on the forward strand.
AATTCCAAAAATTTTCTGCAACAAAAAACCCGACAAGCTTTAAAAACTTGTCGGGTTTACTTTTATATTAAATTGAGATTATTTTGCAATAGTCAATTCATCAATAATATTTTTAGCTCCTGCGTATTTGTCGATAATCCAAAGAACATAACGAATATCTACGTTGATTGTTCTTTGCAATTTAGGATCAAAAATAACATCTCCAGCCATTGCTTCGATGTTTCCGTCAAAAGCAATACCAATTAATTCTCCTTTTCCGTTAAGAACCGGTGAACCAGAGTTTCCTCCTGTAATATCATTATCTGTCAAAAAGTTTACTGGCATATATCCTGCTTTATCAGCATACTGTCCAAAATCTTTTGCTTTGTTTAATTCTAATAAACGTTTTGGCAAATCAAATTCCTGATCTCCTGCTTTGTATTTTTTCACCATACTTTCCATAGTAGTATAGTTATTAATTGTAGCATCATTTCTTGGATCTGCAGGTAATGCACGAACTTTTCCGTAAGTCAATCTCAAAGTAGAGTTGGCATCAGGATATTGAATTGTGTTTAATTTTGACTCTCTTAAACCTTCAACCAATTCGCGGAAAGCAGTTGCAAAACCATCATCGGCTTTAGCCTGATCATCTGTTTTAGCACGGTATTTTGTCATCAAATCATTAGAAATAATATACAAAGGATCGTGTACAATTGCTAATGGTTTTGGATTAGCCATAAATGCCAATACTTTTTCTTTAGTTGTAAAATAACTTATCTCTGTTGCTTTTGCAACATCTGCAGTAAAATCACCTTTATTCTCTGATTTCATTTTAGCTACTTGCGTACCTAAACCATATTCAGCACCTTTAGAAGTATACAAGTTCAATTGTGCAGCAAAAATATCTTTTTCAAGCGGCGCATAAAACTCTCCATAAATGTTATCGATCATCGCATTGATCTTAGGTAACATTTCTGCTTTTTTAGCGTCATTTTCATTATAATAAGCAATCAATGCGTTTCCTAAGTTTGAAGGTCCTGCTGCATAACTTGATGTACGTAAAAGTTGCATTAAGTAATTGTCGTGAGTTGCTTTTATATTTGTAGATCTGTAATACTCATTAATAGTAGGAATTACATTTTCGTACTTTTCTTTATTAGCAGGTTTAGTTGCCCATTCGTAGAACTTATCTTCCTGTGCCGCTTTAACATCAACTGTTCCAGCTTTTGTTAAGGCATCGATCATTCCCTGACGGTTTTTCCAGTAGTTAGCAGTCGAAGCATATTTAGACGCATATTGCAAACGAACTGTTGCATCTTTGTCCATATACTTTTTCATTACATCCATTCCGGTTTTAGCACCTTCAACCCATGCAGGATAAGCATATTTTATGTTTTGCTCGATTCCGCCAGCTGGCATCCAACGGTTTGTTCTTCCTGGATATCCTAAAATCATAGCAAAATCATTTTCCTTAACTCCTTTTATACTTACAGGTAAGTAATGTTTAGGCTGTAAAGGCACATTGTCTTTTGAGTAAGTTGCAGGATTTCCGTCTTTATCAGCATAAACTCTAAACATAGAGAAATCTCCAGTTTGACGTGGCCACTCCCAGTTATCAGTGTCTCCACCAAATTTACCAACACTTTCAGGAGGAGTTCCTACTAAACGCACATCGGTATAATCCTGGTAAACGAAATAGTAATATTCATTTCCCTGAAAGAAAGGACGAACAGAAACAGTATATTTTCCGCCTTCGTTGTTTTCTTTTTCAATTAAACTGATTTCTTGCTGAATGATTTTGTTTCTTTCAGTCTCAGTCATTGTATCATTTACTTTTGATAAAATTCTTTTAGAAACGTCATCCATACGAACGAAGAAACGAACGTATAATGATTTTGGTTTCATTTCGGCACTTTTTTCTTTTGCCCAGAAACCGTCTTTCAGGTAATTTTGTTCAGCTGTAGAAAGTTCAGCAATTGCATTGTATCCACAGTGGTGATTGGTTAAAACCAAACCGTTTTTAGAAACCATCTCAGCAGTACAACCTCCGTTGAATTGCACAATCGCATCTTTTAAACTATGATGGTTAATGCTATAAATTTCTTCGGCTGTAAGTTGCAAGCCCATTTTTTCCATATCTCTATGGTTCAATCTTTCGATAAACATCAAAAACCACATTCCTTCGTCAGCTTTTACAGGAAAAGCCATTAGGCACATGGTGAAGAATAAAATTATTTTTTTCATGTTATTTTGTTTAAGTGATGCGAATATAATTCATTTTCGCAACAAAAAATAGCACAAGTCATCAAAACCAAAAGATCCAGAATACATTTTAAGACAATTTTACGAAATCCATAATTTCATAAAGATAAAAATATGTGCTTTACAGTAAATTCTAATTCGATAAAACTCTTAAAACTTAAGACAAAAACAATTAGAAATACCAAATACTTTAATTAAATTGTAAAAATTTACCTTCAATAATAAAATTTTAAAATAAATTATTTCTTACAAAAATTAATTCCCTAAGTTTGCGCCAACTATTTAATTAAGGTAAAATGAAAAAATTATTTTTAGGAGTTGCTTTATTAGTGGCAACAATTGCGAGTGCTCAAAAAGGATCAATACTATTGGGTGGAAATGTTGGATTTTCATCAGAAAAAATCGGAGATGCTAAATCTACAAACTTTGAATTTGCCCCAAAAGTTGGATATCAATTTGCTGACCACTGGACAGCGGGTGTTGAGGGAGCAATTGGTACTTTGGATGTAAAAGGATTAGAAAAAACAGAAAATTATAAAATTGGAGGTTTTGTTCGTTATTCTGCACCATTATCTGAAACATTTTCATTTTATGCAGACTTAGGAGCTGGTTATCAAAACACTTCCTTAAACAATGCAAAAGGAATGTACGCAAGTTTTGATCCGGGATTATTCATTAATATGAAAAGAGGTTTTGGATTAAATTTTTCTATTGGAGGAATTAAATACGACAATCTTGATGGTAAAAATGACCCAAGACAAGAACGATTTGGTTTTGATTTTGGAAAAACACTTAACATTGGAATCTCTAAAAATTTCGGACTATAATTTCTTCGCTTAACTGGAAATTAATCTGAGATCATTTGTTTTTTTCGTTAAAAAACAAAAAACCCGACAATCATAAAATGGTCGGGTTTTCTATTTTTTGAAATATCTTTCTTAGTCGTTTAACATTTTCCAAAGCTTATCTTTCAAATCCGTTAAACCTTGTTGGGCAACTGATGAAATAAACATATAAGGAATGTCTTTGAAAGCCACATCTAATTCTGTTTTTAGTTCGGCTTTAAGTTCGTCATCCAGCATATCGCATTTTGAGATTACTAAAAGACGTTCTTTGTCTAACATTTCAGGATTATATTTCGTTAACTCATTAACCAAAATATCATATTCTCCTTTAATGTCCGGTGTATCAACAGGAACTAAAAACAACAAAGTCGAGTTACGCTCGATATGACGCAGGAAATAATGTCCAAGACCTTTTCCTTCGGCAGCACCTTCAATAATTCCCGGAATATCTGCAATTACAAACGATTGAAAATCTCTGTAAGCTACAATTCCTAAGTTTGGTTTTAAGGTTGTAAAAGGATAATCGGCAATTTTTGGTTTTGCAGAAGTCAATACAGATAACAAAGTTGATTTTCCAGCATTAGGAAAACCTACTAAACCTACATCGGCCAGAACTTTAAGTTCCAGAATCACATCCATCTCTACGCCCGGCAAACCTGGCTGTGCGTATCTTGGCGTTTGATTGGTTGAACTTCTAAAATGCCAGTTTCCTAAACCACCTTTTCCTCCTTTTGAAAGAATTCTTTTTTCACCATCTTCGGTAATTTCGAACAAGGTTTCTCCGGTTTCTTTATCTTTTACGACAGTTCCTAAAGGTACTTCGATAAATTTATCCTCTCCATCAGCACCTGTACTACGATCTCCTCCTCCATCTCCACCGTGACCAGCTTTGATATGACGAGCAAATTTTAAGTGAAATAATGTCCACAAACCTTTATTTCCTACTAAATACACGTGTCCTCCACGACCACCATCACCTCCGTCCGGGCCTCCTTTTTCAATAAATTTCTCTCTATGTAAATGTGTAGATCCTTTTCCTCCCTTTCCGGAAGAAACATATATCTTAACATAATCTACAAAATTTCCTTCTGTCATTTTTTTTAATTTCAGATTTTAGATTTTGGATTTTTAGATTGCTCTAAATCGTATTACTAAATTCTATTGTTTTTAGTTCAGTCTCAGTCTCGCTTTCAGTGCAAACTGCGACTGAATACTGTGACTGAAAACTATTTTATTCTCTTTACTCTTTAAGTGCTTTCACCAACACTTTATCAATCTTTACGCCATCCATATCAATGACTTCCAGCACAAATTTTTGCCAGATTAGTTTTTCGCCTTCTTTCGGGATATGAGAAAGCTCGGTCATAATCATTCCGCTTACGGTATTTACTTCGTAATCATTTGTTAGTTCATCTAACTCGAAATAAGTTAGAAAATCATGTAATGAATAATGTCCATCTACCAACCATGAACCATCTTCTCTTTCTATTAATTGAAATTCATCTTTATAAAAATCAGATGCATCTCCAACCAAAGCTTCAAGAATATCATTCAAAGTAATAATTCCCTGAAAAACTCCATATTCATCAGAAACTAAAGCATAATGAATTCCTGTTTTTTTGAAATTTTCAAGGGCTTTGTAAGCTGTTGTCTGCTCCATTAAATATGGGGCATCTATCATTATAGCACCTAAATCGAAATGATCGCTTTCGATGTTGGCAAATATATTCTTTAAGGTTACGATACCAACAATATCATCGTAATTATCTCTGTAAACCGGATAAACAGTATGCAAATCCAAAAGAACAAGTTCCTTTATTTTGGTTTTATCAGCATTAAAAGGCAACATATCAACCGATTTACGGTGTGTCATCAATGAATTTACCTTTCGGTCGCCAATATGAAAAACACGTTCCACGATATCTTGTTCAATTTCCTGAACTTCTCCGCCTTCTGTTCCTTCTTTTATAATGGCTTTAATTTCTTCCTCGGTTACTTTACCATCTGCGGAAGGTTTTATTTGAAAAACGTTCAATAAAAAATCTGTCGAAGTCGTAAGCAACCAAATGAAAGGCGCTGTAATAATCGAAATAATTTTCATTGGCAATGCAACCATTTTTGCAATCGCTTCCGGATAATTCAACCCGATTCGTTTTGGCAATAATTCTCCTAAAACTAATGAGAAAAATGTTAAAACCACCACAACAATTCCCACTGCAACTGAATGTGCGTAAGGTTTTAAAACTGCAAATCCGCTAACAAATGTTTCTACATCAACGGTTATTTTATCACCACTATAAATACCGGTCAAAATCCCGATTAGTGTAATTCCGATTTGTACTGTAGATAAAAACTTATTTGGCGAATTGGCTAAGTCAAGCGCAATTTTAGCACTTTTATTTCCTTTTTTTGCGGCAGTTTCGAGTCTGTTTTTTCTTGCTGAAATAAGTGCAATTTCAGACATAGAGAAAACTCCGTTTAATAGTATTAGAAAAAATATTATTAGTATTTCCAATTTGAGGGTTATTCGTTATTTAATAGTTCGTTAATATAATTTGCAACTTCGGTATTTCATAGCCCTCCCGATAGCTATCCGGAGGAGTGAAAAGCCCGGAGCTAAAAAAACTAATTTTTCTTGCCAGAAAACAGTCGACTCCCGAAGCATCGGGATAAGCTCGTTTTATGGTATAGAAAAATAGTTTTTTTTGCGTCCCGATAGCTATCGGGATTTCACGTACAGCTGGAAAAAGCTTCTACAAATTATCTATAACTGACGTTAATCGCTCTGTAATTTCTTCGATAGTTCCGATACCGTTTACGGCATAAAACTTGTTTTGTTCTTTATAATATCCAATTAGCGGAGCTGTTTTTTCATTGTATTCCTGATATCTTACACGAATTTTTTCTTCGTCCTGATCATCAACTCTTCCACTTGTTTTTCCTCTTTCTAACAATCGCGCTACCAAAATTTCATCATCGGCTTCTAATGCGATTGTAGCAGTAACACTTGACCCAATTGTTGGTAAAAATTTATCCAGTGCTTGTGCCTGATCTAATGTTCTTGGGTAACCATCGAACAAGAAACCTGCTGTATCAGGATGTTTGTTTACTTCGTCTATTAACATTGCAGTGGTAACTTCGCAAGGAACCAATTCTCCGTTGTCCATAAAAACTCTTGCTTTTTTACCTAAATCTGTATCATTTTTTAAATTAAAACGAAAAATATCTCCTGTAGAAAGGTGAGTCAATTTGTATTTTTCTTTTAAAAATTCTGCCTGAGTTCCTTTTCCTGCTCCTGGCTTTCCAAATAAAACAATATTAATCATAATATGAGTGAGTGTTGTTACTTCTGTTTTTTATAAGAAGTTTTAAATGAATATATAGTTGTGTGTGTTTATAATTATTCTGCCAATTTATATACTTCGGGTAAATTTCGTCCTAAACCATCGTAGTCTAATCCGTAACCCACGATGAATTTATTTGGAATCCTGATTCCGATGTAATCTATTTTGATGTCTTTTTTATAGGCATCTGGTTTAAAGAACAAAGTCGCAATTTTAAAATGTTTTACATTTTGCGCTTTAAACATCGTTTTTAATTCTTCGATCGTGTTTCCGGTATCGATAATATCTTCGATGATAATTACGGTTCTGCCGGATAAATCCTGATTGATTCCTATTAACTCCTTTACGGTATTAGTAGATTCGGTTCCTTCGTAAGATGCCATTTTGATGAATGAAACCTCGCAAGGGCTTTTGTACTTTTTTAAAAAATCTGCAACGACCATAAATGCACCATTCAAAACCCCAATAAAAATTGGAGTATCATCTCCAAAATCATCTTCTACCTGAGCTACTAATTTGGTCAAAGCAAAATCAATTTCTTTGGCCGAAATAAACGGAACAAATTGTTTATCGTGAAGTTGTATCATTATTTTTATGTTTAAAATAATGGGCAAAGATACAGAATTACAACCAAACTGTAAGTATCAAAATAGGCTGTACACATATTTTTTTAAGAATGTTAAATATGACTTAATATTTACTTTTTTTTTCTCCCTACTATTTTTAATTTTACTAAATTGTTGTTCTATAAACATTTAACCCCAAGATTAATGAAAACCACGGCACAAATATTTTCAATATCCCTATTAGCCATACTGACGGCCTGCAACGGACAGGTTAAAAAAGAAGAAAAAGAAGCTCTTGCAAAACAACCCAATATAATTGTAAAAACAGCGATTGGCGATCTTACTTTGCCGCCGCCGTATGCAACAGAATCTAAAACAAATAATAGTAAAGTCATTGGCTGGCCTGAAGGAAAAACGCCAATTGCACCTGCAGGATTTACGGTTACAAAATTTGCTGATCGATTTGAAAATCCGCGTTGGACTTATATCGCGCCAAACGACGACATTTTTGTGGTAGAAAGCGGAACAAGAACCAGTAAAAATCAAATTACTGTTTTGCGTGATAAGGATAAAGACGGCAAATTTGAAACTCGCGAAGTTTTTATAAAAGACTTAAACAAACCTTTTGGAATGTTGGTGCTAAAAGACTTTTTCTACATTGCCAATACAGACGGATTATACCGATATCCTTATAAAAACAATCCGCTAAAATTAGAAACTCAGGGAACTAAAATTCTTGAACTTCCTGCCGGAGGTTACAACAATCACTGGACAAGAAATATAATTGCAAATCCAGAAGGAACAAAAATTTACGTTTCTGTAGGTTCCGGAAGTAATGTTGGTGAGAACGGAATGGACAAAGAAGTTCGTCGTGCCGATATTTTAGAAATTAATCCTGACGGAACCGGAGAAAAAATTTATGCTGCCGGACTTAGAAATCCTGTTGGAATGGACTGGAATCCTGCAAACAAGGAACTTTGGACAGCGGTAAACGAACGTGATGAATTGGGTGACGATCTTGTTCCTGATTATATTACAAGTGTAAAAAGAGATGGTTTCTACGGCTGGCCTTATTCTTATTACGGAAACAATCTTGACCCAAGAATGAAAGGCGAACGTAAAGATCTTGCTGCTAAATCTATTGTTCCTGATGTTCCTGTTGGTGCCCACACAGCATCTTTGGGATTGGCTTTTTATAATAAAGAAGCTTTCCCTGCAAAATATAAAAACGGAGCTTTCGTTGGTCAGCACGGATCATGGAATCGCGCCAAAATATCAGGTTATAAAGTAGTTTTCGTTCCTTTTACAAATGGAAAACCCGGAAAACCTGAAGACTTCCTGACTGGTTTTGTTGCAAATGCTGATAAAGCTGAAGTTTACGGGCGTCCTGTTGCTGTAACAGTTATGCAAGACGGATCGCTTTTGGTGAATGATGATAGTGGAAACACGATTTGGAAGGTAACGGCGAAAAAATAAATCCCAAATTTTTTAAATTCCAAATCCCAAACTTTACGCGAGTAATTTTAAACACATAGAAACATAGGTTTTATTTTGCGAAAAGGTCATTGAAAACAAACACATTTCTTTCACATAGCTATGTGAATTAATGCTAAGTGAAACGCCTTTTTTACGTCATCAAAAGCTATGTTTCTATGTGTTTAAAATTATGCGCAAAAACTGATCAAAACTCTTTTATGATTTTAAAAAAATATTGTTTTCTACTTTTTGTGTTTTGCATTTTTCATAATAGTAAAGCACAAGAAAAAGAAAGCAAAACTATTGATTCTCTCAAAACTCAGAAACTGGACGAAGTTGTTATCAGTTCACTTCATGTTAATAATAGATTACAGAATACACCAGCAGCAATTGGCATTTTATCAAAAAAAGACCTTTTGCAAAATAATGCAACAGATATTACTACGGTAATTAATACAATTCCAGGAGTTTTTATGCAATCCTCTAATTTTACCACAACCCGCATTTCGATTCGTGGTATTGGCGCAAGATCTCCTTATGGAACTAATAAAATCAGGGCTTTTTATGGCAGTATTCCGCTGACTTCCGGGAACAGCGAAACGGTTATTGACGATATCGATCTGGAAAATATTGGGCAACTTGAAGTAATCAAAGGGCCGCTTTCGAGTATTTACGGCGCAGGTTTGGGCGGTGCGATTTTAATTTCACCTCAACTTTCTAAAACCAATGGAGAAAATGCCAGCGTAAGCAGCGTTTTCGGTTCGTTTGGATTACTTAAAAACAGTTTGAATTATAGTTTGAATGAAAAAAGTGCTAGTCTGAATATCAGTTACCATAATCTTAAAACCGATGGATGGAGAGAAAACAGTTCATATAAAAGGGAAGGAATCACACTTGCCGGTGAATTATTCAAAAAGAAAAACAACAAACTGACTTATTTTACAAATTATACCTATTTGAAAGCCTATATTCCAAGTTCGATTACTAAGGAAGTTTTTGAATCTAACCCAAAACTGGGCGCTTCGACCTGGGTGGCTTCAAAAGGGTTTAAAGAATATAAATCTACTTTGGCAGGATTGGCTTATGATTTTAAAATTAATGATCATCTGAGTAATGCTACTTCAATATTTGTAAATTATAAAGACAGTAACGAACCTCGTCCTTTTGATATTTTACGTCAATATACTTTTGGAACCGGAGGGAGAACGCAATTTTCAGGAGATTTTAAAATAGGAAAAACAGAAAATCAATTTATTGCTGGAATTGAATATTTTACAGATAACTATAACGGAAATACTTTTAAAAACCTCTACAAAACCAACAACGGCCAGGGAAGTTTACAAGGAAATCAACTTACTGAAACCGATCAGAAAAGACATTTTTATAATATCTTTTCGCAAATCAGAACGTTACTTTCTGATCAATTCGAAATTCAGGCAGGGTTAAATTATAATGAAACTCATTTTGAGCTAACGAATTTTCTGCCGAATAAGACCTCAACTGAAAAATACAGTTATGATGGAATATTTTCTCCTCAATTGTCTTTTTTATACAAACCTAATTCCGAAAGAACTTTATACTTTTCGGCAAGTCGCGGATTTTCATTGCCTGCGACCGAAGAAACACTTACAAGTTCCGGCAACATCAATCCTGATATAAAACCTGAAAGCGGTTATAATTTTGAAGCTGGTGGAAAATTTTATTTCTTTAATAAAAATCTTTATACTGAATTTGCGGTTTACCGAATGGAAATAAAAGATTTATTGGTGGCGAAACGAATTGGCGATGATCAATATGAAGGTGTAAATGCCGGAAAAACATTTCATGAAGGAATCGAAGTTTTAGCAAAACACAACTGGACGATTAATCGTTTTTTTACTTTGAATTCTTTTATTGCAGCTTCGTTAGGAAAGTATGAGTTTAAAGATTTTGTCGATAACGGAAACGATTATTCCGGAAATAAATTAACCGGAGTTGCAGCAAATAAAGTTAATGCTGGATTAATTTTAAATACTTCTTTAGGAATTTATTTTTCTGCCGATTTTCAGTTTACGGATAAAATTCCTCTGAATGATGCTAATTCTGCTTATTCAGATTCTTACAATATCGTCAATTTAAAAACAGGTTATCGTTTTGAAATTCTTCCTAACTTAAATACCAATTTAGCTTTTGGTATTAATAACGTTACGGATGAAAAATATGCTTCAATGATTTTGCCCAACGCCGTTGCTGTCGGAAACGCAAGTCCACGATATTATTATCCGGGACTTCCTGTAAATTATTACGGAACTATTTCACTAAATTACCTATTTTAGATGTGTCCTAAATCGAAAAATATGTCATCTGAATTGCAAGCAAAACTAGACTATGTAAATGCTTACAGAGAAAACCGACTCATGGCGGCTCAGTATGTTTTAGAAAATCATCATTTATTTGAAGAATTGGTTTCGATTTGTTTTTCGCCAGAAGACAAAAACAATCATAAAGCCTGTTGGATTTTAGAATTTGTATCCTACGAAGAATTAATCTGGCTGCAGCCTCATCTTGATTTTTTATGTTCTAATTTGAAAATTTTAAAGGATGAAAGTTCCATAAGGCCAATTGCAAAAGTGGTTCAGCTTTTGGTAAAATCACATTATAAGAAAAACGATGACAGTATTTTACTTTCTGAAGAAAACCTTCAGGATTGTATAGAAGCTTCTTTTGACTGGCTGATCAATGATGTAAAAGTGGCAACAAAAGCCTATTCTATCAGAACCTTATATATTTTGGGAAATCACTACGACTGGATTCATCCTGAATTGCAAATTATCCTGAACAAAGATTATGGAGATCATTCGGCAGCTTATAAAGCTGTTGCCAAAGAAGTTTTGAAGAAGATAAAATAATTTAATAAACTGTTATAGAATCAAAAGAGGGCATCTACTTACAGATGCCCTCTTTTTTCCTACTCAAAAAATAAAAATAACACAGTTAGATTATTGTTTTTTTATCGTTTTAAAACTTAAATCGAAGGTAAAATTCGTTTGAGTTTTTAGCACTTGCCATTACGTTCCCTGTACTTACTTCATAGGCATAACCAAGTGTCATACGATCACTAATATTAAAGCCCAATATTCCTGCATAAGCATTGTCTACCCTGTAGCTTGCTCCTATTTCTAAAAATTTCTCGATTTGCAACATCAAATTAAGATCTACTGAAAGAGGCGACCCATTCACATAACGCATCATAAATGACGGTTTTAAGATTAAGGCTGTTGCGGTTTCCAAATCAAAATCATAACCACTGCTTAAATAAACATGCGCTCTGTCTGTCGCAACTGCGGTATAACCATCTTTATTTCTTGCTCGCTCAGTATTTAATATTCTTGGAACAGAAAGGGACACGTAAAATTTATCATTTTTTAATAATGCTCCAACACCTACATTTGGATTAAACTGATTGATAGTTGCCAAAGCAGGATCTGACTGTGGTACATAGGTTTCAAGACCTGACGTATTAACATTATAAAAATTTCCTCCGGCTTTTACTCCTAAATACAAATCTGTAAGGGCTCCCACCTGAATTTTATACGACACATCAAGACCTAATTGTGTTTGTTTTTCGATAAAAGTTTTATCGTAAACCATAGAAATACCAATTCCAAGGTTACTTCCTACTGATGTTCCAAAAGAAACCGCTTGTGTTTGCGGTGCATCTTTAATCCCTGTCCATTGCTGGCGAATAGTAGTTGCTAAAACAGTTTCTCCATCAACACCTGCATAAGCCGGATTTACCAGATTCATGTGATAACGATAAGTTGTAAATAGACTTTCTTGTTGAGCAAAAAGCATACTACTAAAAAGTAGTAATGCTCCCGCCAATATATTTTTAATTATTTTCATTTCTAAAATTTTATTTTTTCAATTACCTGTTAATGTATATCCAACCTTCTCTGTCTGTTTTGCCATCTCCATCTAAATCAATTTGATAGTAATAAGAACTTGACTCAGGTAATGAACTTGAATTTCCTTTGTAATATCCGTCCCAGTCATTTTGATAATTTCTGGCAACAAACACTTCTGTTCCCCATCGATTGAAAACACGTACGGTTGAAGCAGGATAATATTCAATATTAGAAACAACCCATGTATCATTGATACCATCTCCGTTTGGAGTAAAGGCTTCAGAAATATTTACCTGATCTTTATCGCAAGCATCTCCAATACCATTATTGTTACGATCTTCCTGATATGGATTAAAGGTAATTGGGCAATTATCTGATGAATCTAAAATTCCATCATTGTCATCATCGTTATCACAATTATCCGGAATTCCGTCTTTATCATTATCTCCAAATGTGTTTACAATAGTAACTTTTGCAGTGGCTGTAGCAGTATTACCTGCCTTATCTTTTACCGTTAAAATCACTGTATTTACACCCACTTTTGTACAATCGAAAGAAATCCTATCAAGACTTACTGTAGCAATACCACAGTTATCAGAACTTCCGTTATTGATTTGCGCTGCTGTTATAAATGCATTTCCTGCATCATCAAGTTGCACAGTCAAATCTTTTGTTTTAGCTATTGGCACAATATTATCCTGAACAGTAACAATTGCGATTTCTTTAGCAACATTACCGTTAATATCAGTTACTGTAAGCGTTACTTCATTCTCTCCAATATTATTACAGCTAAAAATATCGGGACTAACTGTAATTGAAGCTATACCACAAGTATCAGCACTTCCATTATCGATTTCTGTTGCTGTAATTGAAGCATTTCCGGAAGCATTAAGCTGAACTGTTACATCTTTCGTAAGAACTGTTGGCAAAGTATTGTCTGTTACTTTTACAGTTTGAGTTATTGCAACTGCATCATTCCCGTTAACGTCTTTTACATTCCATTTGATTGTCGTTGTTCCTACAGGATAAATATCTGTAAGTAATTTGGCATCACTTCGTACTCCTGTTGGGCTTCCAACTGAACAATTGTCTGTGGCTGTTGCCGAAACTATTACAGTTGCTCCACAAAGATTGGCATCAACATTTACATTTTTATTCCCGTTTGAAACAATTACCGGAACCTGATTGTCTTTTACGATTATCGTTTGGATTACTTCAACAGCATCATTCCCGTTAACGTCTTTTACATTCCATTTGATTGTTGTTGTTCCTACAGGATAAATATCTGTAAGTAATTTGGCATCACTTCTTACTCCTGTTGGGGTTACAACTGTACAATTATCTGTGGCTGTTGCTGAAACAATTACAGCTGCGCCGCAAACATTTGTATCGGAATTTACATTTTTATCTCCGTTTGAAACAATTACCGGAATTTGACTGTCTGTTACTATGATCTTTTGAATTTCTTCAACTGCATCATTTCCATTGACATCTTTTACATTCCAGGCGATTGTTGTTGTTCCTACAGGATAAGCATCAGTAAGTAATTTGGCATCACTTCGTACTCCAGTTGGCGTTCCAACAGAACAATTATCTGTAGCTGATGCAGAAACCGTTACGTTGGCACCGCAAGTATTTATATCAAGATTTGCAGTTTGATCACCATTTGAAACAATAACCGGAATTTGATTATCTGTTACTATGATCTTTTGAATTTCTTCAACTGCATCATTTCCATTAACATCTTTTACATTCCAGGCGATTGTTGTTGTTCCCAAAGGATAAACATCCGTAAGTAATTTGGCATCACTTCGCACTCCTGTTGGCGTTCCTGCAGTACAATTATCTGTAGCTGATGCTGAAACTGTTACAATAGCTCCGCAAGTATTTGCATCAACATTTACAGTTTGATCACCATTTGAAACAATAACCGGAATTTGATTGTCTGTTACTATGATCTTTTGAATTTCTTCAACTGCATCATTTCCGTTAACATCTTTTACATTCCACGCGATTGTTGTTGTTCCCAAAGGATAAACATCAGTAAGTAATTTGGCATCACTTCGCACTCCTGTTGGCGTTCCTGCAGTACAATTATCTGTAGCTGATGCTGAAACTGTTACTTTTGCACCACAAACATCTGTATCAACATTTACATTTTGATCACCATTTGAAACAATGACCGGAATTTGATTGTCTGTTACTATGATCTTTTGAATTTCTTCAACGGCATCATTTCCATTAACATCTTTTACATTCCAGGCGATTGTTGTTGTTCCCACAGGATAAGCATCAGTAAGTAATTTGGCATCACTTCGCACTCCAGTTGGCGTTCCAACGGTACAATTATCTGTAGCTGATGATGAAACTGTTACAATAGCTCCGCAAGTATTTGCATCAACATTTACAGTTTGATCACCATTTGAAACAATTACCGGAATTTGATTGTCTGTTACTAGTATCGTTTGGATTACTTCAACAGCATCATTTCCGTTAACATCTTTTACATTCCAGGCGATTGTTGTTGTTCCTACAGGATAAACATCAGTAAGTAATTTGGTATCACTTCGCACTCCCGTTGGGGTTCCAACTGTACAATTATCTGTAGCTGATGCTGAAACTGTTACAATAGCTCCGCAAGTATTTGCATCGACATTTACAGTTTGATCACCATTTGAAACAATAACCGGAATTTGATTGTCTGTTACTAGTATCGTTTGGATTTCTTCAACTGCATCATTTCCGTTAACATCTTTTACATTCCAGGCGATTGTTGTTGTTCCCAAAGGATAAACATCCGTAAGTAATTTGGCATCACTTCGCACTCCCGTTGGCGTTCCAACAGTACAATTATCTGTAGCTGATGCTGAAACTGTTACATTTGCACCACAAACATCTGTATCAACATTAACGGTTTGATTTCCGTTTGAAGCAATTACAGGAATTTCAATATCTTCAACAGTTATTGTCGCATTTACAGTTGATACGTTTCCATTATTATCTGTAACAAACAAAGTAACATCATGTGTACCTATATCAGCACAAGAATAAGTTATAGAGCTTGTTTCAGATCCGGGTACTGGACCATATGAAGCCTGAACAGCTAATCTTTTTGGAGTTCCTCCACAAGGATCTGGAAAAGTACTGTTAGTCGCAGGAATAGTAGCAGTAGATTGCCCTAATAATAAACTTTCAACATTAGTTACACTGTAGAAAGAGTTACAAAAACCCAAAGTATAATTACCACAACTTCCAAATGGCGTTCCATAACTGGCAAAATTAACTTTAGTAAAAACACTAGATGGTGTTGCTGTAAGTGTTAAATTGCTTCCTTCGTTAACCATATCACAAGCTGTTCCTGTAGATCCAGAACCCAGCATATAACCGCTAATACCGCAATTATCTGTACTTCCATTATTTATTTGAGTCGCGTTTACAGTTACACTTCCGGCTGCGTCCAATTGAACTGTAAGATTTTGAGCAATTGCGACTGGTTTTGTATTATCTACGCCAGCTGTACCTTGCACTGTAAATGTATAAGGGTTTTCATCTGTGTCATCACTTGCTATACTTACAACTGCTGTTTGCAAACCAGTTTGAGTACAAGTAGGATTAAAACGTACATCAAATGTTTGTGAACCAAAACCTGCAATTGTATTAGAACCTGGCTGCGTTTGAACTGAAAAAGCACTGCTTCCGCTTATATTTACGATAGGAGTACCTGTTAAAGTCAATGCATTTGTTGTACCTTGATTTTGAATTGTAAAAGTATGATCTAAGGCTACTCCTCCGGCTAAAGTTCCAAAATCTGTATCATCAGAAGCAATTGGCGAAGCATCTCCATTTAAAATTGAAGTATTTCCGCCTTTAATATTAATTTCAGGGCCAGAAGTTGCATAATTCACAGTCACAATAGCATAAATACCTGGGTTTCCAGGAATAACATCCAGACCTTGGGTATTATTACCCGAGTTAAAAAGCACCGTATTTAATCCTCCTACATTATAATCTGCAAGATTTAGAGTCCATGTTGTTGGAGCTGGACCTCCGGGAGTACATGAACAATAATAAGGCCCCGGCGTAGGCTGTAATGGTTGATTTAAATTATTAAGCCTAACAGTCGAATTGCCATTGATACTGCTACAATTTACCGCATAATTAAGTTGTACTGTAACACTAGTAGGTGTCGCCGCACCAACAGATGTCCATTGGAATCCCATATCCATATTTGAATATGTATAGCGAATAGTACCACCGCATGTTTGTGGGGTTACTAAATCCGACAAACCTAACCGGTAAACCTGTGTCTGCGCAAACGAAGTATAAGTCTGTAGAATTGTGATTATAATTATTAATAAAATCTTTTTTTTCATATCTAAATATGTTTTTTTGAGTTGTTTTTTTTTATAATCTCCGAATTTTTATTTCGCAAACAGCAATAAACATCCTGCCCTATTTGTCAATAACAATGGACTTTAAATTGTCTTTCGACATTTTTTAAATTGGAAGGAAAATTAAAAACTGCTGGAAATTATCTTTTGCAATTATTTAATGTGCAAATTTGAAATAAGAAGTTTTTTGAAAGTTGCGAAATACATTCGCGAAGTAAAGTAGCTTTATTATCATATTGGTTGGTTTAGAATTATCGAACAAAATTATATCGAAATCCAAACGTCGAATAGCCCATTCGGACACATCGATAGCCCGAAACGACCAACTACATTTTCAGTATAAAACAGTCTGTTTAAAACTTGAAGACAACTAAAAATAAAATACTGAAAAACAACAAATTAAAAACAAAAACAGGTATAAATACGGTGTTCATAAAATCGCTCAAAAAAATCACATTCAGGATTGAAAAACTCAGGAAAAGAAAGAATTTTACAGTGATTATAGTCGTATTTCAGAAGGCATTTTTCCAAAACGCTTTTTAAAATTTGCCGTAAACTTGCTGGAACTTTTATAACCGGTAGCCAAGGCAATGTTTTTTATCTGCATATCAGTATTTTGAATCATCTGCATGGCCAAAAGTAATTTTTTCTCTTTATGATATTGTCCCATCGAAACGCCATGAACCGATTTAAAAGTCAATTTGAGTTTTGTTGGAGACATCCCTACCTTTTCTGCAATATATTCGACTCCTAAAAAAGGATTGGTTATCGTATCTAAAAGCAATTTTTCGGCTTTGGCAATTTTTCTATACTCGGGAGTTTCTGTTGGAGTATAATTACCAATTCGCTGATCTATATAAGCATTTTTAAAAAAAGTAGAAATCAATTGAAATGTCTGTGTTTTTAAAATTGCCTTACTTAATAAATCATGATTATTCTTTTCTAAATTAATTAAAATTTCTTTAGACAATTCAGCTGCATTGGGCACAATATCCTGATAGGTGATAAAACCTCTATCAGAGTTCAGGAATTTTTTAATCTGATTATCTTCCGGTAAGGTTCCAAAAGAAAAATTGCGTTCGGCCCATTCTTTACTAAATCCGTATAAATAGAATTCACAAACAGAACCTTTATAAAAATAGGCACCAACTTCTGTTCCTGGTATTTTAAATCCCCAGTATTTGCTCGAAAAAGGAGTTTTATCCGCAAACGTGTTTTGTAATTTCACTTCACTTTCAAAAACCGAAAAAGTCAGTGTATAATAATCAATAGGCAAATCTTCGTCGTAAATGGCTTTTAGCATCACGTTTTTCTTAAAAGTGATGCTGGTAGCAATAATCCAGAAACCTTCTTCGATTTCCCGATAACGCATTACACCTTTCGAAAAAGGATTGTTTCTGTAAACAGCCTGCTCTTCTATAACATGTTTAACCGACGGAGAATTTACAATACTTTGTACTATAACCTGAGGAGAATTAGACAAATAGGGCAATTCAAAAAAACCATCTCTGTAAAAGTTGATATTGTCTTTTATAAATTTAACCCACTTTCCTACATTCATAAAACTGATACTCAAATTTTAATTTTCTCTAAAAACGGAAGGTGATGTACCAAATCTTTTCTTAAACGCTGCAGCAAATTTACTTGCACTTTCATAACCTGTAATTATAGCAATTATCTGAATTTCGACTTCAGAATTTTCGAGCAATTGTTTGGCAAGAAGCATGTTTTTTTCTTTATGATATTGTAGCATCGAAAAACCAAATACAATTTTAAAATTCGCTTTTAATTTTGTTGGAGACGTATTCACCTCATATGCAATTTGATCTATTCCTAAAAAGGAGGATTGAAGATTATGCAAAATCATTTTCTCGGCTTTCGCTACATTATAATAATCTAAATTGCTTAGTGAAATATTATCTGCAATGCGACTGTCTAATGAATTCTTAAAAAACTCAGCAATCAACTTTGTACAAGACTTTCGTAATTCTGGAGTATTGAGATGAATTTTATTTTCATCGTCTAATATTTTGGATATTTTTTTAGACAATATATGTGCATTTGGAGCAATATCCAGCCAGGTATAAAACCCTTTTTGGTTATTAAAGAAACTTTCCAAAACACCTTTCCCACAAAACTTACCCGATTTGATATTTTGATCAACCCATTTCTTGTTCATCGCAATATTAAAGAACTTACCTTCGGTTCCTTTATAGAAATAAGTAGCCACTTCAGTTTCAGGCTTATAAAAAGTCCAACAAGTACTCAGTAAAGTAATAGGATCAGAATCCTTGAAAGGAAACTTATATTCGAAAACTGAAAACGATAAAATATAATATTCTTTTAGATGATCTTTTGTGTAAGTTGCTTTTGCAAGAACATTTTCTTTAAGATTAATGTTCGTTTCTAAAATCCAGAAACCTTCCTCTATTTTTCGGTAACGCATCTTACCTTTCCAAAAAGCATTGTCTGAAAAAATGACTTGCTTTAAGGCGTTATGTTTAATTATAGGGATTTTTATAAGACTGTCTAACATCACATGAGGAGAATTAGACAAGTATGGTAATTCGAAAAAGTCATCTTTTAGCAGAAAAAGAAACTTTTGAATATGTTTTGCCCAATCGTTTGTGGTCATGTACTTTATTAAATCTACGGCGGTTAAAAATCGGGTCAAACGTACGGAATTCAAGTCCACAAAACAAAATTTTCAAACGAGATATTTCAAAAAATTTTAACATTTACAATAATTATTTCTTTAATCTTACAATATCAAAAAATAGCAATTCAATACACAATAAATTGGCATTTCTATTTTATCAATTATCTTTGCAGAAACACAACTACAATGAACTATTTTTCTTCTGATTTTAAATTAGGAATATTAGGTGGTGGACAATTAGGAAAAATGCTATTGTTTGACACTCGAAAATTTGACATACAAACTTATGTTTTAGATCCAAGCGATGAAGCTCCGAGTAAAATTGCCTGCAATAAATTCTTTCAGGGCGATTTGATGGATTATGAAACAGTATACAATTTTGGAAAACAAGTCGATGTCTTGACTTTCGAAATCGAATTGGTTAATCTTGAAGCTTTAACGCAACTAGAAAACGAGGGTCTAAAAGTATATCCTTCTCCAAAAACCTTAAAAGGAATTCAGAATAAAGGCGTTCAAAAAGATTTTTACACACAAAGTAATATTCCGACAGCTTCATATTTACGATTTGATTCTCCGGCACATTTGCAAAAATCAGTTGGAAATAATGAAATCACCATTCCGTTTGTATGGAAATGCACAGAGTTTGGTTATGACGGAAATGGCGTAAAAGTCATTCGTCAGATCTCTGATATGGATGATTTACCAAATGTAGAATGCATTGCAGAAACAATGGTTCCGTTCAAAAATGAATTGGCCGTTATTGTAGTAAGAAATCCTTCAGGAGAAATAAAAACCTATCCGGTTGTAGAAATGGAATTTCACCCCGAAGCCAATCAGGTAGAATATGTAATTTGCCCTGCACGAATCGACGAAAAAGTAGCCGAAAAAGCCAGAGCAATTGCCTTGAATGTTTCGGAGAAATTCAATCATGTTGGTCTTTTAGCAGTTGAAATGTTCCAAACTCACGAAGATGAAATTTTGGTAAATGAGGTTGCTCCTCGCCCACACAATTCAGGTCATTATTCGATCGAAGCAAGTTATACATCACAATTCGAAAATCATCTACGCGCTATTTTAGATCTTCCGTTAGGAAACACAGATAGTAAAGTTGCCGGAGTTATGGTAAATTTAGTCGGTGCCGAAGGTTTCTCAGGAGATGTCGTTTACGAAAATATCGAAACCATTTTAGGATGGGATGGAGTTACTCCACATATTTACGGTAAAAAACAAACAAGACCTTTTAGAAAAATGGGTCACGTTACGATTGTAAATGAAAATATGGGCGAAGCAAGAAGAATTGCAGAGGATGTTAAGAATACAATTAAAGTGATTTCTTAATAACAACATTTTCTAACCAATAGGATTTATGACTGAATTAGCAAAAATCGGAAAAAAGCAAACATTATTTGTATTCATTTGTATTTTGATAATTTCATTATATTCAACTTACATCTATCAGTCTTATCAATCAGAAATTGACATAAAAAATTTGATCTCTGGAATAACCCGCTTTTTTTTAACGATTGGACTTCTTTATCTGGTATATATTGGAAAAAAATGGGCAAAAGTAGTAACGATCGTACTTTTTTCGATTGCAAACGTAATTCTCATAATTAGCTTATTTTCAATTGATATCTCTTTGATAAATAAAGCTCCAATAATAATTATGACAGTCGTATATAGTTTTTCACTTTACCATTTTACAATTTCAAAAAGCTTCAAAGCATTTTTTGAATATCAAAACAATAAAAATACTGACGTAATTTCATAAATAAAAAAACAAACATTTTCAGTCTCAACAAAAAACCTGAAACCTGAAACAAAACAAACAAAAACACACTATGAGTAAAGTAGCCATTATAATGGGAAGTATCTCTGACATGCCAGTCATGCAGGATGCCATCGACATATTAAAACAATTTAACATTGAAACTGAAGTAGATATCGTTTCGGCACACAGAACGCCGGAAAAATTATTCGATTTTAGTAAAAACGCACATACTCGCGGTATTTCGGTGATTATTGCCGGAGCCGGAGGCGCTGCACATTTACCGGGAATGGTTGCTTCTATGTCACCGCTTCCTGTAATTGGAGTTCCGGTAAAATCAAGTAATTCTATAGATGGCTGGGATTCGGTTTTATCGATTCTTCAAATGCCGGGCGGAGTTCCAGTTGCAACTGTAGCTTTGAACGGAGCAAAAAATGCCGGAATTCTTGCAGCACAAATCATCGGAAGTCACGATAAAAAAGTGCTTGATACGATTATTGCTTACAAAGAAGAACTAAAAGCTGCGGTTAATAAAGCGGCTGAAGGTTTGAAATAGTTTTCAGTCGCAGTTTTCAGTATAAAAAGCGACTGAATAAAATACAAAAAACAAAGGCTTCCCATTACGGAAGCCTTCATTTTTTTACCCTTCTATATTCTGAATTATGCTTCTTCTTCGATATCCTCAAGAACAGATTCAAATTCATACTCTGTAATATCTTCTTTATTTATCCAATTCTCAGAAGTAACCAAATTATAATTTACATTATCTTCTGTTGTCAATTCCCAAATAATAGCTTCGGATTCCGGAAACGCAATGTTTTGAGACATTTGATTTTCAAATAATCTTTTAATAAGATTTCTATCAGACAAACCATTGTTCAATAATTTCAGTACATTTTCTGCTGTCAGTTTTTGCGCTTCGCCATCTGTTGGTGTCATTGAAAAATGAACAATAGAAGCTTTTGCATTGGGAAATTTTCCGTTGTATGCTTTAAAAAGTAATTGATTGATATGAAACAAAGTTCCCTGCATATCTATTTCGGGATATTCCTCGCAAACTTTATCAATCAACATATTGTGCGATATTTGCTCAATTTGTCCGTCGCCTAATCGATCAGCAAATTTGTATTTTAAAACTATTTCGGCAGCTTCATTAGGTTCGTAATCCGATATCGCCATTTCTAACAATTCCGGCAAACTGGCTTTGTCTGCAGTTGCACCATCCGGATAATTGAATTTTTCTAATAACTGAACGAAATCCTCATCAGACCAATATCCTTCTACTTCATTAACCGTATCTATATTCTTTATTACAACTTGATAATTCATCATTTTTTTGTTTTACAATTTCAGATTAGCATTTTATATTCTAATCGCATTTTTTCAATTTACGATTTTTAAAACCCTTACATAAATAAATAACATATCTATAACACAATTTAAGAGGATTTTATGCCTACAATCAATTCTATATAGATGATTAGATTTTTATAAATTGCTATCTTTGGAATTCAAAAATTTGACTTCAATTAATATAAATAATTACATTATAATGAACGTTTTACTTTCAAAATTCACAACCAAACATAACACAGCACCTTTTTCGCAAATAAAAATTGACGATTATCTTCCGGCTTTTCAGGAAGGAATTACTTTGGCTAAAGCCGAAATTGATGCTATCGTAAACAATCCCGAAGCGCCAACTTTTGAAAACACTGTTGTAGCAATGGATTTTTCAGGAGATATTTTAGATCGTCTTTCAAGTGTTTTCTTCAACTTGAATTCGGCAGAAACAAGCGACGAAATGCAAAAAATCGCTCAGGAAGTTTCGCCTTTATTATCTGAATTCGGAAATGACATTACGCTAAATGCTGCTTTATTTGCTAAAATAAAAGCCGTTTACCATCAAAAAGAAACTTTAAATCTAAATCCTGAGCAAACTACCCTTTTAGATAAAAAATATAAAAGCTTTTCCCGAAACGGAGCAAATTTAGCTGAAGATAAAAAAGATAAACTTAGAGAAATCGACAAAGAATTATCAAAATTAAAATTACAATTTGAAGAGAATATTTTGGCAGAAACCAATGCCTACGAATTGCATTTAACTGATGAAAAAGATTTATCTGGTTTGCCTGAAGGAACAATCGAAGCAGCAAGATTATTAGCTAAAAACCAGGAAAAAGAAGGTTGGATTTTCACTTTAGATCATCCAAGTTATCTTCCATTTTTGACTTATGCAGATAATCGTGAATTGCGTAAAAAAATGGCAATTGCTTTTGGCTCAAGATCTTTTCAGAATAACGAATTCGACAATCAGGAAAACGTCTTGAAAATTGCGAAATTACGTTTCGAAAGAGCGAATTTATTAGGTTATAAAACGCACGCACATTTTGTTCTTGAAGAAAGAATGGCGGAAAGTCCGGAGAAAGTTTTCTCTTTTTTGAATGATTTATTGGCAAAAGCAAAACCTGCCGCTCAAAAAGAATTTGCTGAATTAACGGCTTTCGCCAAAGAGCTGGACGGAATCGAACAATTAGAAAAATGGGACGGAGCTTATTATTCTGAAAAACTGAAACAACAGCTTTTCAATTTAGATGATGAAAAACTAAAACCTTATTTTCAATTAGAAAAAGTATTAAACGGTGCTTTTACAGTTGCCAAAAAATTATACGGATTAACATTTACTGAAGTTTTTGACATAGATAAATATCATGATGAAGTTACGACTTACGAAGTAACCGATGCTGATGGTAATTTAGTTTCTATTTTCTATGCCGATTTCTTTCCAAGAAAAGGAAAACGAAATGGTGCCTGGATGACTTCATTCAAACATCAATCTATAAAAGATGGCGTAAATGAAAGACCGCATATTTCGAACGTTTGCAACTTTACAAAACCAACGGAAACAAAACCATCTTTATTAACTTTTAACGAAGTGACTACTTTATTCCATGAATTTGGCCACGGTTTACACGGAATGTTAGCCAATACCGTTTACCCGAGTTTATCCGGAACTTCTGTATTTTGGGATTTTGTAGAATTACCAAGTCAGATTATGGAAAACTGGTGTTACGAACCGGAAGCTTTGGCTTTATTTGCCAATCATTACGAAACAGGAGAAATTATCCCAATTGAGTATGTGCAGAAAATCAAGGAAAGTGCAAGTTTTCAGGAAGGATTAGCAACTTTACGTCAGTTAAGTTTTGGATTATTGGATATGGCTTGGCACGGACAAGATCCGACCAATATTACAGATTTAAAAACTTTTGAAACAGAGCAATTTGCCAACACGCAATTGTATCCTGATGTAAAAGAAAACGCGATGAGTACGGCGTTTTCTCATATTTTTCAGGGCGGATATTCTTCCGGATATTACAGCTATAAATGGGCTGAAGTTTTGGATGCGGACGCTTTTGAATATTTTCAGGAAAACGGTATTTTCAATCACGAAATTGCTACAAAATTCAAAGACAATGTACTTTCTAAAGGAGGAACAGAACATCCTATGATTTTGTACAAACGTTTTAGAGGTCAGGAACCAAAACCTGAAGCTTTATTAAAGAGAGCGGGATTACTTTAAATATTTAATACCTTTGTTTAATATTCAATCTATTGAAAGATAAAAATTTATATATTATTGCAGGTTGTAATGGAGCTGGAAAAACAACAGCTTCATATACAATTCTGCCCGAAATTTTAGATTGTAAAGAATTTGTAAATGCAGATGAAATCGCTAAAGGTCTCTCTCCTTTTCAACCTGAAAAAGTAAGCTTTGAAGCCGGAAGAATAATGCTTAATCGTATTGATGAATTATTACAAAAAGAAGCTGACTTTGCATTTGAAACAACTCTTTCAGCAAAAAGTTATATTTCGATTATAAAAAAAGCTCAAAACCAAGGTTATTTTATAACATTAGTTTTCTTTTGGCTAAATTCAGTAGAACTTGCAAAACAAAGAGTAATAATTAGAGTAAGCGAAGGAGGACATAATATTCTCGTAGATGTTATTGAAAGAAGGTATATTAGAGGAATTAAAAACTTCTTCAAAATTTATTTAAATGTTTGTGATAATGTAATGCTATTTGATAATTCCAACAAATTACCCGTTCTTATCTTAGAAAAAGAAATTAATGAAGAACCAGTTATTATAGATGAAAATTTATTTAAAAAAATAAATAATTTACAACATGACAAAAGATAAAATTAAAGAATTACAGAATAAAATAGTTGAAGGCCTTAAAGTTTCATCAAAAAAAATGATTGAGAACAAAAAGAAAATCAATGGTAAAATTGTTGTTTATGCTGATGGTAAAATTCAGACTATAAATGCAGTAGACATTAAAGATTAAACCTAAATATATTTTGAAAAAATATTTAAAAATCGCTCTTTATCTAGCTATAATCGGATTGGTTGCTATTGTTTCGGTAAACTATTACGTGAAGTCTTCGACCAAAAAACATATTTATTATTCACTTAAGAAATTCCCTAAAAACGATGTGGGAATTGTTTTTGGTGCCGGAATCAACGGAGATCAACCGAGTAAATATTTAAAAGACCGTCTAGATGCCGGAATCGCATTATATAAAGCCAACCGAATCAATAAAATTTTACTTTCGGGAGATAATGGCCGCGACGAATATGATGAATTAACGGTAATGAAAAATTACTGTTTTAATCATGGTGTGGATACTACCAAAATATTTATTGATTATGCAGGATTTGATACCTATTCTACAATGTATCGCGCCAAACATATTTTTAACATCAAAAAAGCAACTTTAATTTCTCAGGAATATCATTTAAACCGTGCAATTTACATCGGACAAAAACTTGGGATAAAAGCTGTTGGATATTCTGCCAACAATGGAGAATATCTGGGATATAAATATGTTACTTTTAGAGAATATGGTTCTATCTTTAAATCCTTTTTTGATGTTTTGAGAAATCGTGAACCTCGCTTTTTAGGAAATCAAATTGATATAAACGGAGCTTCGAATTATTCTAAAGAAGACAAACGATAAAAAAAGCCTGCAAAAATATTTTTGCAGGCTTTTTTCTTTCAGCCAAATAAAGATAAAAATTCTTTATTCTTTATTCTTTATTCTTTATTCTATGCTCTATTTTCTAAGTCATTTACTCTTTCTCCAAAACCTTTTTGGCTAATTTTCCAACGGTCAGCCCTTGTACTACAATTGAAAACAGTACTACAATATAAGTTACTTCAAGCAATAGGTTTTTATATTCTCCTTCCGGCATAGAAAGTACTAATGCAATAGAAACTCCTCCGCGAATTCCTCCCCAAACTAAAACCATTAAGGATCCTTTGTTGTAGGCAGATTTAATTCCGAAAAATTTAAATATATCAAAGAATTTCCACGGTAAAACGATAGAAAAAATTCTGGCGAATAACACTATAAAAATAGCTACAAAACCGGTTAATAATTGTTTATTTAAATCTGGTAATAATAACAACTCAAAACCAATAAATAAGAATAAGATAGCGTTTAATATCTCATCAATAAGTTCCCAAAACTTACCTAAATAATCCTGAGTAATTTCGCTCATGGCTACTTTTTTACCATAATTACCAATAATCAATCCGGCAACTACCATCGCTAACGGACTTGAAACGTGAAAGCTTTGGGCAATTAGAAAACCTCCCATTACGATAGAAAGCGTGATTAGAACTGACACTTTATAATCGTCGATTTTTTTCATAACTCTCGATGCGGTATATCCTAAAGCAGCTCCTAATAAAAGCCCACCAATTCCTTCTTTTGCAAATAACCAGGCGATAGAACCAAAAGTCATATCAAATGTTGGATCAGTTGCCATTTTAAGAACAACAGCAAACATTACTACTGCTACTCCATCATTAAACAACGATTCACCAACAATTTTGGTTTCTATTCTTTTAGGAACTTTTGCTTGTTTTAAAACGCCTAACACCACAATTGGATCGGTTGGAGAAATTAATGTACCAAAAACCAAACAAAATATATAAGGTATTTTTATTCCTAAAATTGGCGCTATATAATAAAGCAGCATAGAAATAATTAATGCTGATAACACAACACTAACTGTAGAATATATCATAATAGGAACTTTTTGTTCTTTAAGATCAGACATATTCACGTGCAGTGCGCCTGCGAACAAAAGAAAATTCAACATCGCTCCCATTAAGATTTCGTTGAAGTCAAATTCTTTTATTAATTCAAAAAAATGTTTGGTTGTAGCCGGAAAATAAGAATCTCCCAATAAGCGAATGCCTACAGAAACCAACATGGCAATAATCATTATTCCGATAGTTCCAGGAAGTTTTAAAAATCTTAAATTTAAATAGGCGAAGAAAGAGGCCAATACAATAAGTATTGAAAAGGTGTAGTATAATTCCATAAATGTGATTTTTACAAAAATATATTTCCATTATCTAATACAAAATTTCATTTCCTAAATTAACATAACTTTACAATTATGAGAAATGATTTTCTAAAGCGATAAATAGTAAAGAATATTTTGATATCATTTTAAAAAGAATATTTTTGTACGTAATTACTCTTCTTTTTAAAACCATTCTATGAAATTAATTTTTAGCGAAACTCAAAATAATGTTATTGATAAAATTTGGGTATTCGGAATTATACTTTTCTCACTAAGTATGCTCTTGTATTACCTCGAAGTCTTTACCCCCAACACATTTATATTTATACAAATTTGGCGTGTACTTTTTTGGTATTTCAACACACTAATTCTTTCCTGGTATTTTTATAAAAACAATAAAATAAAGACAGGGATCATTTTACAATTGCTGAGTATTCCTTATTTTTTCAAAAATGATGTTTCATTTTTATTAGACTATAATTTCACACATTATCTTTACGATTTCACCTGGTATAAGAGTAGTTACATCTACAAAATCATCAATTTTCTATCGCTAATAGTGCCTTTTCTTTATTTTGTCAAGCATTACTTTGCACTAGAAAACTTTAATGTTTCTAAAAAAACAAAATGGCTTTTTCCTATACTAATATCAATACTTTTACTCAACGTTATTGATATAGAAGTTGAAAATACATTTGGAAATTTTACATTTTTAAATTTCACCGAACCTTATATGCAGGATATATTCATAACGATTATGGAATTTATCAATACCTTCAAAATTTTATTTGCTCTGATCGGCTTTTTCTACATTACCAATAGATTTGGAGGAATTAAAAGTATCCGAAAACCTATCGATGAACAATTTATTGACACAAAATTCTTTAAATGGGGTTTTATCATTAGTTTTTTTCTTTTAATTCTAACTCTCTTAAATCTGGCTCAATCGATATTTACAATTTCTATTTTCTCTTCAAAATTTGATTTATCTGAAGTAATAAAATTAGTATCAAACTATTTCCTTCTACTATATTCAGGAAGATTTTTAGGCAATCTGATTCAGTTTCGCGGTTATTCCTTAAAAAAATATTTCGGAATTATAAATGTATTTACGCTTATTCCTATCTTCAATATTTTTAGCTTTTTAGTTTTACTGCTAACAAAAAGAGCAGAAAACGTTACGCAATATTTTCTTAATCTAAAGAAAAACAAAAAACTTCATTTGGCTCTTTATTGCCTTTTACTGACTGCTTTTTTAATATATGAGTATTTTACAAGTGAAGTAAAAGCCATAAACGATTTGATAAAAATCCCTGTATTTATACTAGCAATCCTTTTGGTTGCTTACTATAAAATCATGACTAAAATTGTTCCTTTTGCAGTTGTTCTGTTTTTATATTTTGAAGATGTGAAACACTTTTTTGATTTTACTGAAGGATATCTCATTTTTTTTAAAGACAAAATCTTCTCCTTTCTATGGCTCTCTAGTTTTGGTGTTTTTATTCTTTATTATGTTCTTTATTATGTTTTGCATAAATCCTTTTATGTTGAGTATTCAAACAGTAAAAACGAAGAAAACGTAACAGTAAATATTGATAAGTTTAATTAACAAATAGATGCGCATTATGAAAATTATCAAAATAATATATTTACTAGTATTACTTTTATCAATATTAAGTTGCAAAAGATATAATCTTGAAGAAAATCAAGGCAATAATGAGTTAACTGCACAAGCGACAAAAATCAACAAACAAGAAGCTCAAAAGATTTTGAATTCAAAAGTAAACCTGGCTTCATTTTCTGAACCAGGTAAATTCAATATTTCTATTCCGGACAATTATATTTCTACAGTTACCGTCTACGAGCAGGGTAATATTGATTTGAAATTTGGGAAAATAGATTTTGAAACCCTAAAAGATGTAATCGCTATTGATTTAACCTCAGCTTTACTCCCGCGTGAAAGGCTTTGTTCACAAAGCGTTTACATTGTCAAAGAAGAAAATCTTAATTTGGTCACTATAGCCGAAATCAAAAAACAAATTGTTAAAGAAAATCATATTTACTTTGAAGATTCTAATAGTATTATTTATGGCGAAAATTTTACCGTAATACATTACGAGTACGATTCTACCTCAAAAAGCTATATTATTTACAACGGAGAAGTAGATCATTTTGCTAAATTTCCTGAAAAAGAAAATCTGGCGCTTCATATGCTTAAAAATGGCAAAAATTTATTAAAGAAAGATTTCAAAAAAAATCCTTTCAATTCCTGGGAAGAATATGTTTTGAATACACCTCAGGCTGAAATCTATTTATTCAAATCTATTTTTAATAAATTAGATAAAGAAATGAAAGCTTTTTTAGACATCAACCAATCCGTTTCACCAAGATCAGAGGGAAACTATGATTATGTCACATTTTACAGAACAAATGATGAAATGGATTTTACTTATCTTAATTTTCTAAATGCAGTAAAAACAAACGCCTTAGAAAACTTCACAATTCCTGAGAAAATCAGTTCCGACTTCGATAATATTTTTTTTAGTTCCAGATATTCACTCTCAAATAAATATAGTTTTACCCAAATTGATAATCTCACGGATTTAAAAATTACGGATTCAGGATACAATAATCGTGTTTTTGAAAAATTGATTTGTAATGTACAATATGAAGGAAAAAGTTTTTACTTAGTTACTAATGAGGTCTCAGATCTTACAAGGGACTTCTACATTAAAATGTTCAATTATTATTCAAAAAACAAAACATTAGACATTCCTGCCCTAAAAAAATAAATATGAAAATCATACTAAAAACGATTGTATTAACAGTGTTACTAACACTCTACGGTTGCCATTCTGTTGGGAAAGAATTAATTGAAGTACCAGTAACAAAAGAAGAAATTACTTCTTCAGGTGAAATCAATTTAAAAAAAGGAGAAACCATTTCATTTTGGACGAAAATAAATAGCGGTACTCCATATCCTGAATACACCATTAAATATTTGATTGAAGAAAATAAAAAAACAATTGAATTTGATAGTATTAGTAGATTCACTTATGAAAAAAATCATATAATAAACGCTACGGCAACTTCTGAAGACATAACTGAAAAAACTTTTGAAGAAAAAGATACCATAATACACAAGGAAAATTTTGAATTTGAACTTGAAAATAAAAAATTTACTGCGCCAAAAGATGGCAAATACACATTTGCTTTCAAGCTGACAAAATACGAACCTGAGTCGCAATCCTCTTTTAGCAGTGGTGTATCTATCATTTTAAGGAAATAATAGATTCGGTTTTCGCATCATTTCGTTAATCACTTAAAAACAATTTCATTTCCTAAATTAAAAGAACTTTATTTTTAAAGACAACAAAAGTCATAAAAAATGTCGAAGATAAACTTCGACATTTTTATTTTTCACCCAAGATTTTGCTGAACACTGACGGTTATTTTTTACTTCTTAGCATTAATAAAATCAACAAGCTGCTGCGTTTTCAATGCTTCTATTTCTTTAATACGTTTTGCACGTGAATTATCTAAATTATTGGCATTTTTACCCGTAAGCGCTGTGGCTGGTTTGGTAAACAGTAAATAATCTCCAAATAAATGACTTAAAAACAAAGGGGAATTTCCAGGTCTGCTTTTATCAAAATTTGCAGATTGATGACAATAAAAGCAGCTTACTAAATTACTATTATTAATATCATGCAAATCCTTTTGAAAAGTCTGGGTGTAGGTTTCCATAGTAATGTTTGCCAAATTAACAGAACCTCTGGCTAACGAATCCGGAAGTGCACTTGCAATATCTCTTGTTACAATTGCTTTTTTCTGACCTTCAGAAGAAACCCCATCAAAATTTAACCAGACAGAACCATTGTAAAAATAGTTTTTAAAAACATCTTTCAAATTAGACGCTACACATTTATTGATATCCTCAATATTATTAAAATTAGCAGGTTCTGCCTGACTTGTTGCCATAAAGTCTCCCGTATTTAAATTCTTTGGAACTCCATATTCATACAGAATAAAGGCTTTATTCTCGACAACTGGCGAAGTTGCATTTCTAATCCATTTGATACCACTTATACCACTACTTGTTCCTTTTTCGTAAAATAACATTTCATTTGCCGCCGTTACCGAATTGGTTTTCTTATCGTAAACTGGCGCCATATCCTTATGCTCAAAAGTTGCCCAGATAAATTCGGGATGATTTTTTACAACTCCTACCACGTGCATTCCCAGCAATGCCATAGTTTTTTCGACATATTGTCCTTTACTATTTTGAACAGCTGCCTTAATGGTAAAATAATTCTGTTGCTGCGCTTTGGCAATTGCGTTTATATTAATCCAGGAAACTTTTAATTCTAAAGCTCCAACAGGAAATGTCTCTAAATTAGAAACCGGTAATTTTCCGCTATTGATTAAAGAAGCCATTAAAACAGCTTTGTCTTTTAGCAATGCATTAACGTGAATGGAATAATACACTGTATCTGCAGCTGCAGCATTATTATATTTAGGATTAGAACGTAAAACAGCACTAAAACCAGCCTGGTTAATAGAACTCAACGTAAGTTTAAGCCCCAATTGTGGCGCAACAGGTTCCATTTGCGGAGTAACCAAATCGAGAGAATCCAAGAAAAACAGATTTCCGCCTGACAATGGCTTTGTTACCCACAAAAACTTTTGCCACGACCATTGATGAAAATCACAATTTGTTGTATTTTCATTATCAAACGGACTTCCGTCACCTTCTTTTGGAGCTGGAGTTTGCTCATGCGGAAACCAACTTGTCTCACAGTTACAGGAATCTGCTGATGCATTTGCATAAGAAGCTCCATCTTGATATATTCCGTTATTTTTATTAAAAAGAAACAACCACAAACCAACTGCTATTATTATGATAAGCAGTAAACTAATGATAACGTATTTTTTTTTCATTTTCTTATAGGTTTAAATTGATTAGATAAACAGGGGAAATTCAATAAAAAAGATCGCCTTAATCAGGCGATCTTTAAATCAAAACTCTTATCGAGTCAGGAAATTTTTGCTATCCTGTTGAATTTGTTTTTGGGGAGAAATTAATTTTTAAACCAATTCTTCTTTTAAGTTTTTTGCTGCCGCTACCGGTACATTTTCAATATTATGTTTATAATATGAAAAACCTCCAGTTCCGTTCCAAGCATTATCGATTGCTAAATGAGCATCAAAATTGGCTAAAAATGAACCAATTGCCGGTGGAGGAACAGAGTGTATATATTGTCCCTGAAGACTAACAACTTGTGTAACTTTACCTATTCCTGCGGCATATATTTTTCCTTTTACGTTAACAACAATATGACTATCCGGACCTTGTATTGCCTGAGTAATTACAACTGTACCTGTAACAGTATGTTGTGATGGTACAACTACTAAACTAAATTTTGCAATTGGAGCACCTGGTGTTCCAACATTTCCAATTGTGCCTTGTGCTAAATAAGCACCTGCTAATAAATCTGACATAACTTTTTGATTTAGGTTTCCTACTCATAAGGCTTTTCGGGAACGCCTCGTTTTTTTTAGTGGTTTCTGCTCCACCTATTTAATCTGTTAATCGTATTATTTAGTGTTTAAAAAACATCTTGAATAATAGATTTGGGATGATTTCTATTTCAAAACTATATCAAATAAACAGGCATAATTAATAAAATGATATAGAGTGGAAATTATTGGTTATGAATGAGATAATGAATGACACAGAAAAATTTCGCACGTAAAAACACCTATTCCTGCTGATTTGAAAAAATAAAACAACTTTTTTAAATTAAACTTTCATTTATTTTTGAAAGTTTAAAAACTTTTACTTACATTTGATCTATGGAATTCAAAGAAGCAAAAAATAAGTTTGTACAAACCTGGGGAGCATTAGGTTCTCAGTGGGGAATTAATAAAACCATGGCACAAATCCATGCTTTATTAATGGTCTCGAACGAACCTGTTTCTATGGAAGACATTATGGACGAATTGCAAATTTCCCGCGGCAATACCAGTATGAACCTAAAAGCTTTGATGGATTGGGGAATTGTTTATAAAGAATACAAAACCGGAGAAAGAAGAGAGTTTTTTACCGCCGAAAAAGATCTTGACGAATTGGCTGTAAAAATTGCCAGAGAAAGAAGCAAAAGAGAAATTAAACCTGCGCTTAAAATTTTAAAAGAAGTTTCGACAATTGATGCCAACAATTCGGCTGAAGAAAAACATTTTGTAGATCAGACCTCTAAATTGTATGATTTCGTTTTAAAAGCAGATAATATGTTAGACAAAATGACTGAATTTAATGATAATTGGTTAGGCCGTTTGGTTTTAAAAATAATGAAGTAAAAAAATTTAATTAAAACTTTCATTTTTTTCTGAAAGTTTAAAACAATCAATAACTATGAAAGCTATAAACTACCTCAACTACTTTTTTGTTGCTACACCCATAATACTTATTACAATAGGGCTGTTTACAAGTTCTGAACTAGCATGTTTTGGTTTTTTATTCACCATACTTACCGGTTTGTTTCAATTAATTTTTGGAATAAAAATGCTAATCGATGAACCAGATGACAAAAATCTTCAGGCTTATGTAAACGGAGTTATTTTCTTTTTCCTGCTTTGGCCCGTTAATGCTTTTATAATGCATTTTGAATTTATTTATTTCCTATTATTTATAATACCAATAATTCTGGCCATCTATTTTTCTATCATAACTTATAAAAAAGCGTACCAATGAACTTCTTAAAAGCAGAATGGAAAAACTTAGCACTCTTTAATTATGAAGTTGATGCTAAAATATTAGAAAAATATCTTCCCGCTGGAACTGAAATAGATTTTTGGAATAACAAATGTTATGTGAGTCTGGTTGGATTTATGTTTAAAAACACAAAGGTTTTAGGAATTAAAGTTCCGTTTCATGTAAATTTTGAAGAAATCAATTTAAGATTTTACGTAAAACGTTTTGAAAACGGCGAATGGAAACGCGGCGTTGTTTTTATCAAAGAAATTGTTCCTAAAAAAGCGATCACTTTTATTGCCAATACCTTGTATCAGGAACATTATGAAACGCAGAAAATGAGACATCAAATCATTGAGAATACAACTACCAATACTTTTATTTATCAATGGAAGAGTAACGAAAAGTGGAATACTATTGAATTAGAAACTGAAAAAAATTCAATAGAAATTAAAATTGATTCTGAAGCTGAATTTATCACAGAACATTATTTTGGATATACCAAAATTGATAGCGAAACTACTTTTGAGTATGAAGTTCAACACCCAAGATGGGAACAATATAAAGTTCTAAATCATAAAATAGATATTGATTTTCAGAAAAATTACGGTAGTGATTTTGAGTTTTTAGAAACTACTTTTCCAACTTCAGTTTTCCTTGCAAAAGGATCTGCAATTAAAGTAAAAAACAAACGCAAATTGCCAGAAATACAAGTTTTGGAGAATCTTACAGCTACAATTGATAGTTATTAATTTATAAAACGAAAATCATGAACACAACTATACCCAACTGGTTAATAATCGTAAGCGGACTAGGCCAAATATTTACAGCACTTATCTATCCTTATATTCGTCATAATGTTTTTGATTGGTACAACGATGTAAAACAACTTAAGCCACTTAATCAGGAAATTGCAAAAACTTATGGCAGATACATTCAGGGATTAAATTTTTGTTTTGGATTAATCGCGATTCTATTTACAACAGAACTTAAAGAACAATCAGCTTTGGCTGTTGCATTAACGGGATTAATTGCTATGTATTGGGTTGGAAAAGTAGCAACTCAAATTGCCTATTATCCGATGTATCAAATTCCTCAAAAACTAATTTTCAAAATTGGAAGTTACTTTATGAACACATTGTTTGTATTGTTTGCAACTGTAAATACAGCATTGTTTCTTTATAATTTAATTGGACATTATAAATTACTATAATCATGAATCTCAACATCATTGGATATTTTATATATCTCGGAGTTACGGTTTTCATCATTTTGAAAGTTGGAAAAATATGCTACAAAAACGGAAATATTTTTGTTGCAGAATTAATTCCAAATCATGCAGATATCTGTCAAAAAATCAATCAGGTTTTGCTTATGGCTTATTATCTTTTAAATATTGGGTATTGTGCTATGACGCTTATTTCCTGGCAGAAAATTTCATCTTCGGCACAATTGATTGAAACGATCGGAGTAAAAACAGCTATTATAATTTTCATCATTTCGATATTACATTATTTCAATATCATCATTTTAACCAAGTACATTCATAAATTAATCAAATAACACCTTAAATTAAATATCATGGAAACTACAAAAATCTTAATTGGTTACGGCATTTATTTACCAATCGCTTTATTCCTTACTTATTACGTTTCTAAAACACTTTTTAAAAACGGAAAAATCTTTATGCTGGATATTTTTAAGGGAAGAGAAGAAATTGCCGAAGCTACGAATAGACTTTTCGAAACAGGTTTTTACCTTTTAAACATTGGTTTTGCCTTAATGATTCTGCAACTGCAATTGAGCAACAATAGTTATCAGGAATTAATTGAAAGATTAAGCTACAAAATTGGCGGATTTTCTATTTATCTTGGCGTAATGTTATTCTTTAATTTGTATTTTTTCTTTAGAGGAAAAAGAAAAGCCAAAGAAGCGCAGGAAGAAGAAAGACTGGTTTTTAAAGCATAATTTCATATTAAAAGTCGCCACGAATTTCACGAATTATCACGAATTAATATTTTAAAAATTAGTGCAAATTCGCGGAATTCGTGGCAAAAAAAATCACAAAACCATGAACAAACTTATCATAGCAGCCGGAACAGGATTTTTAGGACAAGTCTTAGTCAATCATTTCAAAAATAAATTTGAAGAAATTGTAATTCTGACCCGTGGAAAATCGCAAATAATTGACGGAATAAAATATGTAAACTGGAATGCCAGAACTTTTTCTGGTTGGGAAAATGAACTTGAAAATGCAACGGTTTTAATAAATCTGGCAGGAAAATCTGTTGATTGTCGTTATACTGAAAAGAATAAAAAAGAAATCTTATTATCAAGAATTGAAAGCACAAAGATTCTAAACAAAGCGGTTCTGAATTGTAAAACCCCACCAAAACACTGGCTAAATTCTTCAACTTCTACTATTTATAGATTTTCTTTGGATAAACAAATGGATGAAATTGATGGAGAAATCGGGAATGATTTTTCTATAAACGTCGCTTTGTCCTGGGAAAAAGCATTCTTTAAAACCGAAACTCCTAATACTTTAAAAACCGCTTTACGAACTTCAATTGTTTTAGGAAAAAACGGCGGTGCTTTTATTCCGCTTAAAACTTTGGCAAAAACGGGTTTTGGCGGAAAACAAGGAAAAGGAAATCAATTCATCAGCTGGATTCATGAAGAAGATTTTGCCAATGCGGTTGATTTTATTATCGAAAGAAAAATTACCGGAGTCATTAATGTTGTTTCTCCTGAGCCAGTTCGCAATGCTAATTTTATGCAAAAGCTTAGAAAAGCAGTTGGTTTTCCTTTCGGAATTCCGGTAAATACTTTTTTACTAAAAATTGGATCTTTCTTTATTCGAACAGAAGCTGAATTGGTTTTGAAAAGCAGAAATGTGATTCCGAAAAAGCTTTTAGAAAATGGGTTTAAGTTTAAGTTTGGAGATATTGACGAGGCTTTTACAAATTTATTAAAGAAATGAAAGAACAAAATACAGATTGGATTTTTTTATTTAAACATTGGATCCTCACATTGTTACTAGGTCCAGTTATTTGTCAACTAATAATGTATATTATAGTTTTACATCCAAATAAAATTGTAGGCTTATTAGAAGTATTTCCCTTAGCTTTTATTTTTAGTTTGCTTTTTTCAATCCCCACCTATATTATCTATGCCTCCGCTTACAATTATTTTTCTAAAAAAGACTTACCAATTTTACTTTCAAAATTCATTTTAATTTCAATAGCCGTGAGCGGTATTTTTATAACTTCATATCTCATAAAAGGATACATGTGGTTGGATATTGCAATATCTTATTCCATTTCATCTATTATTAGCGGATTATTTTTTAAGTTGAATTTTAAAGATGAAGAAG
Organism: Flavobacterium piscisymbiosum; assembly: GCF_020905295.1. Lineage (NCBI taxonomy): Bacteria > Pseudomonadati > Bacteroidota > Flavobacteriia > Flavobacteriales > Flavobacteriaceae > Flavobacterium > Flavobacterium piscisymbiosum. Next base: position 525,462 of record NZ_JAJJMM010000001.1, read on the forward strand.
AAAACGCAGAATAGATTTCTTTAAAACTTAGGTGAAGCAAAATATTTGCAGAAAACATACTACACGTTCTTTCATTAGCTCCAGAGGAGCGCCATATTTATAGAAATCAATAATCAGACCCACCTTTAAGCTCCGGCGGAGCGACATATTTTTATTACTACTATATATTACCCAGATGGGGTTTTCAATAAAATCCATTATTTTTCCATAAATACATCGTCCCGCAGGGACTTACTACTATGAGTATATATGCTTTATTAAATCATCCAAAAAAATAACAATATAAAATCTTCGTCAAAGTTTTAAATTTTGACAAATACAACTCATACCAACACCAACCATGACCACAATTCACCTCACCACAAAAATAAAAGCACCAAAACAAACCGTTTTCGATGCATCCAGAAACATAGATATTCACCAACAATCTGCAAGTCCTACAAATGAAAAGGCAATTGCCGGCGTAACATTTGGTTTGATTAATTTAAACGAAACAGTAACTTGGCGTGGCAAACATTTTGGCTTTTATCTCACCCATAAAAGCAAGATTACAGCAATGGATTTTTATGATTATTTTGTGGATGAAATGGAAGAAGGGAAATTTAAAACTTTTAGACACGAACATTTTTTTGAAGAAGAAAACGGCGTTACAATCATGAAAGACAAATTGCAATATGAAACTCCATTTGGAATTTTTGGCGAACTTTTCGATATTTTATTTCTTGAAAAACATCTGACTCAATTTCTTTTAGAACGAAATAAAGTACTGAAAGAAGTTTCGGAAAAACAGATTTAAAATAAATTTATTATTTCCCTTTATGAAAAATAAACTTACATTTACAAGCAACTAAAAATTCCAAAACCAAAACCTGACTTGCATGAAAAAACTCTACTTACTGTTATTTTTTTTCTTATTCTCCTTATTACATTCACAAAATCCTGCAGAAATTGATTTAAGTTATGACTACAATGATCATGACTTAATTTTAGATGGCAATGTAACAACAAGCATTACTCTATCTGATGGTAAAGTAATATTAGTTGGTGAATTTACCGGTTATCGCACAGGGAATAGTGTCGTTATTAAAACAGGCAGTATTATCAGGCTTAACTCAGATTTATCATACGACAGTACTTTTGATATTGGCAAAAAGCTTGTAGGGCCAATTTATTCTGTTGCTTTACAATCGACAGGAAAAATAGTGGTTGCAGGTTCTTTCACTTCGTATAATGGCACTGAAATAGATCGCTCATTGCTAAGATTTAATGCTGATGGGAGCTTAGATACTACTTTTAAATCTACAGAAGCAAAATATAGTGGTATTAAGCAAGTAAAAACAGGTCCGGATAATAAAATTTACACTGTAGCAGGATCAAGAATAAGCAGGCTGACCGCAAATGGCGATCCTGACTCTTTTTCCAGATCTTATGGTAATTCGGCAATTGCTTTTGCAGTAGATAAGGATGGCAAAATGGTTATAGGTGCCTATGATTATGATGGTCAGCAGGCTTTTAAAATAAATCCCACCGGCTATCCCGTATCCGGCTACGAACCAGGCTTCAACTATTTTGACTGTGGTATAAATTCTGTAGATATTCAATCTGATGGAAAAATATTAGTGGGAGGATCGTTTCGATCTTATGGATCAAAATACACCTCTTATGTCTCTGTTAACTATTTGGTAAGAATAAATCTCGATGGTTCGCTTGACACATCATTTTCCTGTCCGGAACTTATTGGAGAATATCTTGGGTATTGTGCTAATGCCAAAGTTACTGTTGTTTTAGCGCAGCCAGATAATAAAATATTAGTTGGAGGAATATTCCCTCCATATAAAGGAGCTCCGTCGAGAAATTTGATTCGTTTAAACAGTGACGGAACTATTGATAATACTTTTGTTACCGGCACAGGAACCAATGCAGGAATAAACGCAATAAGTCTGCGACCTAACGGGAACATTTTAGTTTGTGCTTCTAATGTTATTAATGGTTCCTATATCAATCTTTTAGTTTATAATAGTTATGATATCAAAACTTTCTTTGAATTAGACAGTAAGGGAAAATTAGTAAATCGAGAGAAAAGTTCAACAATTAATGCAGAAAAAATACTTCAACGACCAGATGGTAAATTCAATATTATAGGAGAATCAAGAGCACCTTACCACAGAGGTTTAAAGACCATAAACAATGACGGAAGTCTTGCGATAAATACCAATTTATTTGGAGCATTTGATAATGAACCGGTAGGTTCATCAGGACCAACAGAAGCTACTTCTTGTTTGGATGGTGTTATACAGCCAGACGGAAAAATGATACTAGTGGGAGATTTTCATACCTATAATGATGTTCTCGCAGATGGATTAGTCAGATTAAATAGTGACTATACACTAGACACTTCGTTTAATATTGGTAAAAGTTTTACCTTTAGCGATGGAGATGCTGCAATACGATCTGTAGCATTACAACCTGATGGTAAAATATTAGTAGGAGGTTATTTTGATACTTTTAGAGGAATACCTACTAAGAGCAAAGTAATTCGCCTAAATAGCAATGGAGAACTGGACAGTACTTTTAGTACTACCACCAATATTGGCTCCGGACCAACACAAATTGAAGTACAGCCAGATGGTAAAATACTTATCAATGTATCCGGCTTATTTCGACTAAATTCTGACGGAACGATAGATACTTCGTTTAATCCTCAAGCTGGTCCCAGCTTATTTGCAAAATTTGCTTTATTACCGGATGGAAAAATATTGGTTCCAGATGATAATAGAATTAAAAGAATGCATAGTAACGGAAGCATTGATACATCATTTAATTCCGGAGAATTTGATAATGCTGTTTCAAATTCTTTTGCTATTCAAGCTGACGGAAAAATTTTATGCGCCGGACGATTTAATCATTTCGATAATGTTAGCACAAGAGGTCTTTTAAGATTAAATGCAGACGGAACACTTGATCCGGGTTTTAATATTGGAACAGGTTTTAATGCTAAAGTAGAATCTGTATTTATTGAAGCTGACGGAAAAATCCTTGTAACCGGATCGTTCACCAATTATAATGGTGCCTGGTGCAATGGTTCTGTAAGACTACTTGGAGGAGATGCATTTGTTGTAAATGGTCAAAGCAAAATTGACTATACCAATAATGGATGTGATGTAAACGATATTGTATTTCCTAATTTAAAATTTGATATAGCAGCCAACTCCGTTAATTCAGTGTTTATTTCCAATAATACCGGAAATTATTCCATTCCTCTGCCATCTGGAAAACATACCATTACACCTAAATTAGAAAATCCGGAATATTTTAATATTCAGCCTAAAAGTATAAGTGCCAATTTTCCTTCTCAGGCTAGTCCTTTAATTACCAATTTCTGTTTTACACCAAATGGTATTCATCCTGATTTAGAAATTAGTTTCATACCAATAAATTCGGCAGTACCGGGCTTTATAAGTAAATATAAGATACTTTACAAAAACAAAGGAAATCAGATTCAGTCGGGCTCAGTAAATTTCACTTTTGATGATAGCATATTAGATGTTCTATTAACATCTCCAACCACAACCAGCAAAACTACTGGTAATTTGAAATGGAATTTTACCAATTTATCTCCACTTGAAACTCGTGAAATACTACTTAACATTCGTGTTAATAAACCAACAGATACACCTCCCGCAAATGGAGGAACTATTTTAAAATATACTGCAGAAATTACGTCATCTTCAACTGATGAGGCTCCTAAAGACAATACTTTTAACTTTGATCATGTTGTAGTAAATTCTTTTGATCCTAATGATAAAACATGCTTAGAAGGAGCAATAGTCCAATCTTCAAAGATTGGTGACTATGTGCATTATGTAATTCGCTTTGAAAATTCAGGCACTTACAAAGCACAGAATGTAACGGTAAGAGATGTTATAGACACAAATAAGTTTGATATAACTACATTAATCCCGCAAACCGGAAGTCATTTATTTACCACAAAAATTGCTGATGGTAATAAAGTGGAGTTTTTGTTTGAAGGTATTGATCTTCCTTTTGACGATGCTAATAATGATGGTTATGTATCTTTTAAAATTAAAACAAAATCTACTTTAAAGGCAGGAGACGAATTTAGTAATTCTTCGAGTATTTATTTTGACTATAATTCTGCAATAGTAACAAATACAGCTACTACAAAAATTGAAGGAACACTTAGTAATCCCAATTTCTCAACTACAAGTAATTTTATTATCTACCCTAATCCAGTACATGACATCTTATTTATAAGCAAAAAACAAGATCAGGAGATTAAATCTTTAAATGTATATAACACGCTTGGTCAGATCATTTTATCTTATCCAAATGCCAATGCGCTTTCTCAAATTAATGTTTCGAACTTACCCTCAGGTTCTTATTTTATAAAAATAAAATCAGATAACGGAGTTTCAAATAGTACATTTATTAAAAAGTAGTTACTTAAAAAACACAAAAAGGTCGTTATTCAATAATCTTAAAACATGATATTGTAACTACCTTTTTCATTGCATTTACTTTTAAAAATAAGACCCCACGTTTTTTCGAAACAAACTGATTTAAAATAATTTTCTTACTTTTATATGTATTGCAACAATTGCAAATCATTAAAAATAAACTTATGACTCTAAAAACTAAAATTTTATCGATAGCATTTTTCACTTTTTCGATTATTGGATTCGCGCAAAGTAATTGCACTACTCTAAAAGGCTGTGAAAGAAAATTATGTGAATTGAACACAAAATTAGCTGCTGCTAAAAAAGCCGGAAATCAAAACCAAATAAAAGGTGTTGAAGATGCTATAGCTCAAACTAAAAAGAACTGTACAACGAAAACCGTAAACAAAGATCTTGACAAAAAAGTAAAAGAAAAACAACAAAAAGTAAACGAAAGAACTGCCGATTTGAACGAAGCAATTAAAAACAACGAAAGCAAGGAAAAAATCGATAAGAAAAAGAAAAAACTAAGTGAAGCTAAAGCTGATTTGAATAAAGCTCTTGCTGAACAAAAGACGAAATAATTTTTCTCACGCAGATTCTGCAGATTTTAATAAAATAAATTGATCTATTAACTTTCTTTTGAAAATGAATTTTATCGCTTTACGGTTTGCGTGAGGGATTGAGGACATGCCATTAAGTAAAGTTTTTAAAAAATAAAATTTCCAAATCAAATCCGTTTTTATCCGCGTTTTCACGAAGTAAATCTGTTTTATCTGCGTCAAAATTAGACGCTGATTTTACTGATTCGCTAAAGCGAAAACGCTGATAAAAACAGATTTTTTCTAATTACTTTCTTGATTAAACTGATAAGTAATTTTATAGATTCCCTTAACTTAATGACATTGCCAGCAGATACATGTCCATAAATTAGCGTATTCTAAAGAAAAACAATCATCAGCCACCAAAAAATCGGTACACTTTCTACCCAAAAAGAAGTATAATATTTGGAGCGATTTTGGTTTGCAAAAGCAATAAACAACATGAGCATTACAACCATGATGAGGTTTATGATGAGTTCATGAAAAGTAAAGGTCAGAATACCCACAATCCAAAACGGAATCAATAATAAAAATCCTAAAATCTTGGTTTTCTTTACGCCTATTGTTTGAGGAACGGTTTTGAGATGCGGATCATCATTGGCCAAATCTAAAATTTCGAAAACCAGAATCAAGACAAAAACCAAGACAAAACGCTGAATACATTTAATGAAAAAATCTGGTATAAACGGAACTTCAGCATTTATATAAGGTAAAACCAAGGTCGCTCCTACCCAACAAAGGGCAACAATATAAATTTTTACTCCTGCCCAATTTCGGGCATTTTTTCTGTTAGGAAAAAAAGGCAAAGTATAAAGTGCAGTGATGGCAAAAATAATAACCGAAACAATTTGAGTAATTCGTTTGAGATGGAAAAAATAATAGCCTACTAAAACGAGTGAAATGAGACTTAAAACAGCGATAATTTTTAACTGAATTCCGATTGGTTTTTTCTTCACGCGAACCAACGCATCATATTTAACAAAATTATACCCCACAATTGTTCCAAAAAAAACGAACAAAGCCATTGGCTCATCATACTGAATATGAAACACATGAAACGTAACACGAACCAAAGCATAACAGGATAAAGCCACATGAATACTGCTATTGAGGTAAAAATCGAATATCTGTTTTAGTAGTTTCATTCTTTAAATCTAATCAATTATTAACAAATCAACTCTTTAGTTGTAAATTTCATAAAAATTGAAGTTAAAAATACCTATTAAATTATTAATAATACTTAATTTTGCGCGACAAAAAAACAACACATTTACTATAAAATGTAATAAACCTTGTATTACACTTGATTAAGTCAAAGAAGATACCTCGCGAATTGCATTGCCCTTAAAAAATTATATAGCTACAAATGAAAACAGATGCTTTTGCTTTAAGACACATTGGCCCAAGAGAAACAGATCTTCAACACATGTTACAAACTATTGGGGTTGAATCGATCGAACAACTTGTTTACGAAACCCTTCCGGATGACATTCGTTTAAAAGCACCTTTGAAATTAGATCCTGCAATGACGGAGTACGAATTTGCAAATCACATTCAGGAATTAGGAAAGAAAAATAAAGTATTCAAATCTTATATTGGTTTGGGTTATCATCCAACTATCGTTCCGGCTCCAATTCAAAGAAATATCTTCGAAAATCCGGGATGGTATACCGCTTACACACCTTATCAGGCAGAAATTGCTCAAGGTCGTCTTGAAGCTATTTTAAATTTCCAGACTACAGTTATTGAACTTACAGGAATGGAAATTGCAAATGCTTCTTTATTAGACGAAGGAACTGCTGCTGCCGAAGCTATGGCATTGTTATTTGATGTTCGTACACGTGACCAAAAGAAAAACAATACAAACAAATTCTTCGTTTCTGAAGAAATTTTACCTCAAACTTTATCGATACTGCAAACACGTTCAACTCCTATCGGGATTGAATTAGTTGTTGGAAATCACGAAACATTTGATTTTTCAAATGAGTTTTTTGGAGCTATTTTACAATATCCGGGTAAATACGGTCAGGTAAACGATTATAGCGCTTTTGTTGCTAAAGCAAAAGAAAATGAAATCAAAGTAGCTTTTGCTGCCGATATTTTATCACTAGCTGCCTTAACTTCTCCGGGAGAAATGGGAGCTGCAGTAGTGGTTGGAACTACACAACGTTTTGGTGTACCAATGGGTTATGGTGGTCCTCACGCTGCTTTTTTTGCAACTAAAGACGAATACAAACGATCTATGCCAGGTCGTATTATCGGAGTTTCTATCGATGTAAACGGAAACCGCGCTTTACGTATGGCGTTAGGAACTCGTGAGCAGCACATTAAACGTGAAAAAGCGACTTCAAATATTTGTACCGCTCAGGTTTTATTAGCGGTTATGGCTGGAATGTACGCCGTTTACCACGGACCAAAAGGTTTACAATATATTGCTGGTAAAGTTCACGCATCGGCAGTTACTGCTGCTGAGGCTTTAAATAAATTAGGCGTTTTTCAAACCAATACGGCTTACTTTGATACTATTTTAGTAAAAGTAGATGCTCAAAAAGTAAAAGCGATTGCTGAGAAAAATGAAGTTAACTTCTACTATGTTGATGCTGATACCATTTCGATCTCATTCAACGAAACAACTTCAGTTGCTGATATCAATCAAATCATATCGATTTTTGCTGAAGCTTTAGGAAAAGAAACTTTTACTGTTTCTGAATTAACTGCTGCAAGTCAATTACCGGCTTCTCTAGAAAGAACATCTTCTTTCTTAACACATGATGTATTCAACAATCATCATTCAGAAAGTCAGATCATGCGTTACATCAAAAAATTAGAACGTAAAGATTTATCGTTGAATCATTCGATGATTTCATTGGGTTCTTGTACAATGAAACTAAACGCCGCTTCAGAAATGTTGCCTCTATCAATGCCAAACTGGAACAGCATTCACCCATTTGCACCAGTAGAACAAGCAGAAGGTTACATCACGATGCTTAAAAAACTAGAAGAGCAATTGAATGTAATTACCGGATTTGCCGGAACAACATTACAGCCAAACTCAGGAGCTCAGGGAGAATATGCAGGGTTAATGGCAATTCGCGCTTACCATTTGTCAAGAAACGAAAGTCACCGTAATGTATGTTTAATTCCTTCATCAGCACACGGAACAAATCCTGCTTCTGCAGCGATGGCCGGAATGAAAATCATAGTTACTAAAACTACTCCGGAAGGAAATATTGACGTAGAAGATTTAAGAGAAAAAGCGATTGAACACAAAGATGATTTGTCTTGTTTAATGGTAACGTACCCTTCTACTCACGGAGTTTTCGAATCTTCAATTATTGAAATCACAAAATTAATCCACGACAACGGCGGATTAGTATATATGGATGGTGCAAACATGAACGCGCAAGTTGGATTAACAAATCCTGCTACAATTGGTGCTGACGTTTGTCACTTAAACTTACACAAAACATTCGCTATTCCTCACGGTGGCGGTGGACCTGGAGTTGGACCAATTTGTGTAAACGAAAAACTGGTTCCGTTTTTACCAACAAACCCAATCTTAAAAGTAGGTGGTGAACAAGCTATTACAGCGATTTCATCTGCACCTTACGGATCAGCTTTAGTATGTTTAATCTCTTACGGCTACATCACAATGATGGGTGCCGAAGGATTAAAAAGTGCTACAGAGCATGCTATTTTGAATGCTAACTATATGAAAGCACGTTTCGAAGGACACTACCCAATTCTTTATACAGGAGAATGTGGAAGAGCGGCTCACGAAATGATTTTAGATTGTCGTGCATTCAAAGAAAACGGAATAGAAGTGGGTGATATCGCGAAACGTTTGATGGATTACGGTTTCCACGCTCCTACGGTTTCTTTCCCTGTAGCAGGAACTTTAATGATCGAACCTACTGAATCTGAAGATTTAGCAGAGTTAGATCGTTTTTGTGATGCTCTTATTTCAATCAGAAAAGAGATTGAGGTTGCAACTGCCGATGATAAAAACAATGTATTGAAAAATGCACCGCACACATTGGCAATGTTAACTACAGATAATTGGGCTTTCCCTTATACCAGAGAAAAAGCAGCTTATCCGTTAGAATACATCGCCGAAAATAAATTCTGGCCATCTGTTCGTCGTGTAGATGACGCATACGGAGACAGAAATTTAGTTTGCAGCTGTGCTCCTATCGAAGCTTACATGGAAAACTAAGAAATAGTTTTCGAATTATATATTCAAACCCGACAGGTCTTTTAACTTGTCGGGTTTTCTTTTTGTTTTATTTTGTTTCAGGTTTCAAGTCCCCGCATAACGTGAAACTTGAAACTTGAAACAAATCTAAAATCAGAAATCTATAATCTAAAATAGTACTTGGGCGTGCCAGTATTTAAAAAAGGGCCAAATCAACTTTGCGCTTATGAGGCCTTTTCTTAAATACTGTCGGGCTATCCGGTCCGCGGCGGCGGATTCCTCCTATCCCTCACGCGAGCAACTACAAATTAAATTTCCGTAACATATTGTCAATTTCGACGAAGGAGAAATCTTCGTACGTACTCCGCAACGAAAGCCTAATCTTTGTCGAGCTTCTCGCGGAGATTTCTCCTTCGTCGAAATGACAATATTGTGTTTAAGCTTTGCGAGATTAATTTTATCTTAAAAAAGCTTAACTTGATGACATTGCCTCTATCCTCATTCAAAAACCACATGAACGGCTACAAAACTTCAAAATAAATCATAAGGCTTTCTATTTTTTAACACTTTTTGAAACTTCGGTTTTATTTGTAACAAAACACAAAAAAACTTTACATTTTTTCTAAAAAAAAATAAACCTGAAAACAAATCTCAATCGTTTGAAATCTCGATAAAACTTAAAATTCGTTAGAAAATTAACAATAAATCCCACAAATAATTATTATTTCATAATTATATGCATGCATAGTATTTTTTATGATAGTTATCATGAAATTATTTATACTTTAGCAATAAATTTATCGGATAATTACTGAATAATGAAAATAAAAATAATAGGCATCGGAAGCTATATTCCAAATAAAGAAGTAAGCAATACTGACTTTGGTGATCACGTATTTCTAAACGAAGACGGAACTCCTTTTGCTTACCCTAACGAAGTTGTAATTAAAAAATTTAAAGGTATTACCGGGATCGAAAACCGTCGTTATGCCGAAGATCAACATACCTCATCTGATTTAGCCTTTTTTGCTGCCGAAAGAGCACTTGAAAATGCTAAAATCGATCGTGAAACATTAGATTATATCATATTTGCACATAATTTTGGAGATGTAAAGTCCGGAACAAATCAATCTGATATTTTACCAAGTTTAGCAACTCGCGTAAAAAACAAACTGGATATCAAAAACCCTAAATGTGTCGCTTACGATATTCTTTTTGGATGTCCGGGCTGGATCGAAGGAGTTTTGCAAGCCAATGCTTTCATCAAATCAGGCATGGCAAAGCGTGTTCTGGTAATTGGTGCCGAAACATTATCAAGAGTTGTAGACGATCACGATCGTGATTCTATGATTTATTCTGATGGTGCAGGTGCTTCAATTTTAGAAGCTTCTGATGACGAAACAGGTTTACTATCTTACGAAAGTGCCACTTTTGCCAATGATGAAGCCAACTTTTTATACTTCGGAAAATCATACAACCCAGATTTAGATCCGGATATTAAATATATCAAAATGTACGGTCGTAAGATTTACGAATTTGCATTAAGCCAGGTTCCTTGTGCCATGAAAAGCTGTTTAGACAAAAGCGGAATCGGTATTGATGAAGTAAAAAAGATTCTAATTCATCAGGCCAACGAAAAAATGGATGAAGCAATTATTGCACGTTTCTACAAACTATACGATAAAACTGCACCTAAAGATATTATGCCAATGAGTATTCATGATTTAGGAAACAGCAGCGTTGCAACTGTACCAACTTTATTTGACTTATTGATTCAGGGAAAATTAGAAAATCACGAAATCAACAAAGGCGACGTTGTTATTTTTGCTTCAGTTGGAGCAGGAATGAATGTTAATGCATTTGTTTACCGATATTAAATTAGTTTACAGTCGCAGTCACAGTTTTCAGCTTCTGAATACTGTGACTGTAAACTGAGACTGAAAACTTAAAAAAGTTCGCATCTTAAAATGCGGACTTTTTAGTATATTTGCGACCTAATTATAAAATCAAGAACGAGAGATTGTTTCGTTCCTCGCAACGACTATGTACGAAAAAACGTTTCCGAATAAAAGATTCAAACTTACTTTAGAGTTTTTACAAAAACACGTTAAGACATCAGAAACCATTTTTGATTTTGGTGTACCCAATCCATTTTCTAAAATAATGGAAGAAAATGGTTATACCGTAAAAAACACCAAAGGCGAAGATTTAGACAACGATCAAACGGCTTTGCAAACCGAAGAATATACTGTTTTTACTGCATTCGAAATTTTTGAACATTTGCTAAATCCGTACACGATTCTTGAAAATGTGAAATGTGACAAATTGTTAATTTCAATTCCGTTACGTTTATGGTTTTCTCCGGCATATCGTTCTAAAACAGATATGTGGGACAGACATTACCATGAATTTGAAGATTGGCAATTAGACTGGCTTTTAGAAAAAACAGGCTGGAAAATAACCGATCGCCAAAAATTTACACATCCGGTAAAAAAGTTTGGTTTCAGACCATTATTAAGATATTTCACTCCCAGATATTATATTGTTGTGGCAGAGAAAATAAAAGCCTAACGGCAAATTCCAAAAAATAAATTCCAAATTCCAATTTAAACCGTATCGGTAAAAGTTGGAATTTGGAATTTAAAAAAGATTGGATTTTACTTTTAAGTGTTGGAATTTGGAATTTAAAAAATTGGAATTTAAAATGAAGTATTATATCGTTATTCCCGCGCACAACGAACAAGATCTTATTGGCCTGACTTTGCAATCTTTGCTATCGCAAACCGTTTTGCCTTCAAAAATTGTGGTTGTAAATGACAATTCTACAGATAAAACAGAAGAAGTTGTTTTGAGTTTTGCCAAGGACAATCCGTATATTTCTGTTGTAAACAAAACTTCAGATGCTATTCATATGCCCGGAAGTAAAGTGATTCAGGCTTTTCAGAAAGGTTATGAAACACTTGATTCTGATTATGATATTATTGTAAAAATAGACGGCGATTTAATTTTTCCTCCAAATTATTTTGAAACTATCATTCGTCACTTTCAATCTGATCCAAAAATTGGAATGGTCGGTGGATTTTGTTACATCGAAAAAAATGGAGATTGGATCTTAGAAAACCTAACCGACAAAGATCATATTCGTGGCGCACTGAAAGCATATCGCGCAGCAGCTTACCAGCAAATTGGAGGATTAAAACCTGCAATGGGCTGGGATACGGTAGACGAATTGCTTTGTAAATACTATGATTGGAAAATAGTTACCGATGAATCTTTACACGTAAAGCACCTTAAACCAACTGGTGCAAATTACAACAAAACAGCTCGTTATAAACAAGGCGAAGCTTTTTATACTTTAGGATATGGTTTTTGGATTACCGCAATTGCATCGGCAAAATTGGCGATGATGAAGAAAAAACCATTTTTATTTTTAGACTATATAAGAGGGTTCTGGAAAGCAAAAAAAGCCAAAACACCATTATTAGTTACACCAGAACAAGCTAAATTTATAAGAAATTATCGTTTTCAAAAAATGAAACAAAAGTTAATCTAACTCGGAAAACAACCGAAAATGCTTAACTCATGACCCAAAACTCATAACTTCTTTTTACCTTAGCCAATATTTCAAAAATTATGATGCTAATTCGTTATATATCTCAACTAGGAAGATATTTTTTAATGCTGAAAGAAATTTTTAACAAACAGACAAAATGGTCTGTGATGAAAAAATTGATTTTTAAAGAAATCGACGATTTAATAATCGACTCTCTTGGTATTGTTTGTTTTATCTCTTTTTTTATTGGAGGAGTTGTTGCTATTCAAACTGCGTTAAACTTAACTAATCCATTAATTCCAAAATATTTAATTGGTTTTGCCACACGTCAATCTGTTATATTGGAGTTTGCTCCTACTTTTATTTCGGTAATTATGGCCGGAAAAATGGGATCTTACATTACTTCCAGTATTGGTACAATGCGTGTTACAGAACAAATTGATGCTCTTGAAGTTATGGGAGTTAATTCATTAAACTACTTAGTTTTCCCAAAAATAGTAGCTTTATTAATGTACCCTTTTGTAATCGGGATTAGTATGTTTCTGGGTATTTTTGGTGGATGGCTGGCTTGTGCTTATGGCGGATTTTCGACTAGTGAAGATTTTATTCAGGGTGCCCAAATGGAATTTATTCCTTTTCATATCACTTATGCCTTTATTAAAACTTTAATATTCGCAATGTTATTGGCTACAATTCCATCTTTTCACGGATATTACATGAAAGGTGGCGCACTAGAAGTTGGTAAAGCAAGTACGGTTTCATTTGTATGGACATCTGTTTGTATCATTCTTTTTAATTATATATTAACTCAATTATTATTAGGATAATGATAGAAGTAAAAAATTTAGAAAAATCATTTGGCGACAGTAAAGTTTTAAAAGGAATTTCAACTGTTTTTGAAACTGGGAAAACCAACTTAATTATTGGCCAAAGTGGATCCGGGAAAACTGTTTTATTAAAAAGTCTACTAGGAATTCACACTCCGGATTCCGGAACAATTGAGTTTGACGGAAGAGTTTATTCTGAATTAAACCCGGACGAAAAACGAGAATTAAGAACTGAAATTGGAATGGTTTTTCAGGGAAGCGCTTTATTTGACTCAATGACTGTTGAAGAAAATGTTGCTTTCCCTCTAAAAATGTTTACCAACGATAATAAAGCTAAAATTCAGGAGCGTGTTGATTTTGTGCTAGAAAGAGTAAATCTTGTTGACGCGCATAAAAAATTACCTTCTGAAATTTCCGGAGGTATGCAAAAACGTGTGGCGATTGCCCGTGCGATTGTAAACAATCCGAAATATTTGTTTTGTGATGAACCTAACTCAGGTTTAGATCCAAACACCTCCACTTTGATCGATAATTTGATTAAAGAAATTACCGAAGAATACAATATCACAACCGTAATCAATACGCACGATATGAACTCGGTGATGGAAATTGGAGAAAATATTGTTTTCCTGAAAAAAGGAGTAAAAGCCTGGCAGGGAACCAAAGAAGAAATCTTTAGAACAGACAACAAAGATATTGTGAAGTTTGTTTACTCTTCGAACCTGTTTAAAAAAGTGAGAGAAGCATATTTGAAAGGTTAGCACCTTTTTTAAATTCGAATCATAAAAAAGAAATTCCAATAAAAAAAATTCCAAATTCCAACTGCGTATCAGTATTGGAATTTGGAATTTCTTTATTGAATTTTCGTGCGGAATTGGAATTTATCCCGAGGCTTCGGGATTGGAATTTAATTTAATTCGAATTTATCAACTCTACCTCAGCATTTGGATTAAACAAATACGTTCTTCCTGAACTTATCTCAATACATTCAAAACGTTTGGTTCTAACCGCTAACTTCTTGAATATTTTACCATTTTTAATTCTGAACACACTTCCGTACGGAATCTCAAAAACGTAATTTTTATCGTTTTGCGCATCGTATTGCTTTAAAGCCAGAGACAAAGTAGTATCGGTATCACTACTCGCAGATGGGTTCTTAAAATGCCTCGCTAATAAAGGCAATAATTGCCCCGGGAAAATCTCCGGACGAATAAACGGAATCATCATACGCTGAAAGGTAAGCTTCCATTCATTTCCATGTGGCTTTATATTTCTTCCAAACCTTTCAAATGCCACCAAATGCGAAATCTCATGAATCAGCGTAATCAAAAAACGATATTTATTTAAACTGGCATTTACCGTAATTTCATGTTTACCACTTGGTCCTCTCCTATAATCTCCATGACGCGTTTGGCGTTCATTTACGATTTTAAGATGCACCTGATTGGCAACAATCAAATCAAAGACAGGCTTTACAGCATGTTCCGGGATATATCTGGCTAATGTTTCGATCACAATAATTATGAGTTTTGAAGTATGAGTTATGAGTTTTGAATGAGTTTTTTCTTTGATGTAATTATTATACTTTTAATGATTTTTAGTACTTCACCACATTGATTGTGCATCGATTCAAACTCTATTGCAGAAACATAGTTTGTTGCATTTAAAATTTCTAACCAATACATAGATTCATCACATTCTTTTTGAGAAATTGATAACTTATGAATAAAATCTGCCTTGCTTTGTGCGTTGACCGCTTCACGAACATTGGCACCAACAGAAGTAATAGAACGCAAAAATTGTTTACTCATTATAAATTCCTTCTTTTCCGAAACTAACCATTTATAAAAATTAACTCCTCTAATAGCTAATTCAAAACTCTTAGTTTTCACAATACTCTCACTCATAATTCATAATTTATAATTCATAACTAACTAAGGATTCGTAGACGAGACCTCTAACACTTTCCCATTAAAATATTTATTTCCATTTAATGTAAAATCATAAATATAAGTTGCCATTCCTTCAGCAGAAATTGGCGCCTGATAACCTGGAAAAGCTTCATTTAGCATTTCTGTCTGAACTGAACCCAAAGCCAGAACATTAAATGAAATCCCTTGCTCTTTATATTCTTCAGCTAATAATTCGGTTAACGTAATTACTGCACCTTTACTTGAACTGTAAGCAGCCAATCCTGCGAATTTAAGACTTCCTCTTACACCACCAATTGAGCTAATTGTAACAACATGACTTCCTTTTTGAAGATAAGGCAAACAAATTCTGGTAAGATTTGCAACCGCAAAAACATTCACCTTATAAATACTTTCAAAATCAGCCTGAGTGGTTTCTGCAAAAGGCTTCAATAATAAAGCGCCTGCATTATGCACTACAGCATCTACTTTTTTCCAGGTCGAAGAAAGAAAACCATCTACTTCCTGCAAAGCAGCTTCATCAGCCAAATCGACTGAAAGACAAGTGATGTTTTGATGTTCTAAAAGTGTCTGAGGTATTTTTCTGGAAATGGCCAAAACCTGATTTCCTGCATTAGCAAATTGTAACGCTAATTCGTAACCAATTCCTCTACTGGTTCCGGTAACAATAATATTTTTCATAAGGCAAAAATAAGCAAATCAGACAAAAAGACCGATTATTTATTCATTGTAATTTCTTCTGTTGGCGTAGTAGCAATTTTTGTCACGGCTGGCAAAAACTCCTGAATAAAAGAAGTGATATGCGGAATGTCCATTACTTTAAATTCATCCGAAACATGATGATAGAAATCAAAGTTTTCAAAATCAAAAGTACTTATCGATTGACACGGTTTCTTAAATACTTCGTAAAACGAATAATTATCTGATCTGTAAAACAATTCATAATGAGCTTCTTTTGGTAAAAACCCAATGGTCTTTTTACCGGTATATTCGTTTATCTTTTCTGCCATGTTCGATTTATCAAAACCGGTAATGTAAGCCAGATAATCGCGTTTCATTGGCACACCAATCATTTCGATATTGAGTTGCGCATATAAATTGAAGTTTTGCTTTTGAAGTTTCTGTACTAAACTTTTAGAACCTAACAAGCCTTTTTCTTCGCCGGCAAAAAACACAAAAAGAATACTGCGTTTATTCGATTTTGTTTCACTAAAATATTTCGCTATTTCTGCAACAGCTGTAACTCCTGAAGCGTCATCGTTAGCACCATTATTAATTACATCATCCTGCTGCTTTTTCTCCAGACCAATATGATCATAATGCGCACTTAACACCACAAATTCTTTTTTAAGAACAGGATCAGTTCCTTCCAGAACTCCAACAATATTATAGGCTGGTGATTTAAAATTAGTCAGGGTATCTCGATAAGAAGAAAAATAAGGTTTTACATTATTCTTCTTAAAAAAATCTTCCAAAAATACTGCTGCTTTTTCGATTCCTTTTGTTCCGGTTTCACGACCTTCTAATTCATCCGAAGAAAGATATTTTAGAAAATCCGACACTTCGTCTTCATTTACTTTATAGGTAATTTCAAGCGGTTTTGAAATCGATTTTGAAACTTGTTCGCTTACTGCAGTGGGATTTGACTTGCAGGCTAACAGAACAAACGGAAGAAGAAAGTATATTTTTTTCATAAAATAAAAACTGAATGAATAGCTAAGTTATTGGTTTAAAAGTATAATATTCTGAAAATTAAAAAAAATCTCCATAAAAAAACCCTTTCGATGCTAAAAAAGCTGAAAGGGTATTTTTTTATATAAAAACGAATTTTGGTTTATCCTGCAATTACAGATCTTGAAATTACAATTTTCTGAATCTCTGAAGTTCCTTCATAGATCTGAGTAATTTTTGCATCGCGCATAAAACGCTCTACATGGTATTCTTTTACGTAACCATTTCCTCCGTGAATCTGAACCGCTTCTACAGCCGTATCCATTGCCACTTGCGAAGCAAATAATTTTGCCATTGCACCACTTACATCGTAGTTTTTATGTTGGTCTTTGTCCCAAGCTGCTTTCATACATAAATGGCGTGCTGCTTCTATATTCACCGCCATATCTGCCAATTTAAAAGCAATGGCTTGGTGATTGCAGATTTCAGTTCCAAAAGCTTTACGTTCTCTCGAATATTTCAAAGCCAACTCATAAGCTCCTGAAGCAATTCCTAACGCCTGAGACGCAATTCCGATACGTCCGCCAGCAAGGGTTTTCATTGCAAATTTGAATCCGAAACCGTCTTCTCCAATTCTGTTTTCTTTAGGAACTTTTACATCACTAAACATTAAAGAGTGTGTATCAGAACCGCGAATTCCCATCTTTTGTTCTTTTGGACCAATAGAAAAGCCTGGCATATCTTTGGTCATGATCAACGCATTAATTCCTTTGTGTTTTAATTCAGGATGTGTTTGAGCAATTACCAAATAAACTGATGCTGTGTTTCCGTTTGTAATCCAGTTTTTTGTTCCGTTTACAATATAGTGATCTCCCATATCTACCGCAGTAGTTTTTTGCGAAGTTGCATCACTACCCGCTTCCGGCTCACTTAAACAAAATGCTCCGTGAATTTCACCAGAGGCTAAACCCGGTAAATATTTTTGTTTTTGTTCTTCGGTTCCAAATTCCTGCAAACCCCAACAAACTAATGAGTTGTTTACAGACATGACTACAGAAGCTGATGCATCAACTTTTGAGATTTCCTCCATAGCAATAACATATGAAATCGCATCCAGACCGCTACCTCCGTATTTAGGATCAACCATCATTCCCATGAATCCTAGTTGTCCCATTTTTTTTACTTGCTCAGTCGGAAAAATTTGCTTTTCGTCACGTTCAATAACGCCCGGTAACAATTCGTTTTGAGCAAAATCTCTGGCAGCTTGTTGAATCATTAAATGTTCTTCGGTCAGATTGAAATCCATAGTTATATTGTTTTATTATTTCCCCTAAACCAAATTTTTAAAATTTTGCTTAGCTGATGGTTATTTTTGTTTTTTGAATTGTTTTTATTTCCTTAAAAAAGGCTTTCAAAGATAATTTTTAAATGTGGAATTAACAATGCGTGCATATAAATTTAAGAGATTTGCAACAATTACGATATCGTTTTCGTAATAATAATGAAATTTAGCAATACAGACGCTAAGTTTGCAACGTTTTCTGTAAAATTGAAGAATATAATTACAGTTAAAAACGAGGTCCAGTAGGATGTTTGGTTAATTTACCAGAGCAAAAAGATTAAACAAGTCATAAAACACGTAAATCTACGTAAAACAAGTCTTACTAATTTGATTATTAATTAAATACAATAAAAAAACTTGAATGCCGTAAGAAAAAAACTCTCGAATAAACGACGTTTAATTGATAAATTAACATTATTTTTGCCTAAAAATTATAAAATTGACAGAACATGAAAAAGATTTTACTATTACTCACTCTCCTTTTAAGCATACAATTTTCTACGGTCTCTGCCCAAACTCAATTAGAAGTAAATGGCGTTACGGTTCCTAGAAAAATTGAATTTCAAAACAAAACTTTGCAACTTAACGGAGCCGGAGGAAGATCTAAAATGTGGCTCGAAGTTTATGTTCAGGCATTGTATTTATCTCAATTAAGTCAGGATCCTCAATTTATTATTGACAGTGATACTGAGATGGCTATTCGAATTGAAATTACATCATCAATGGTTTCTTCAAACAAATTAACGAAAGCAATGAATACTGGTTTCGAAAAATCGGCAGGAAGTAATCTTGAAGAATTGCGACCAAGAATAGAAGATTTTAAAAAACTGCTCAGCGATGCTATTAAAGAAAAAGATGTTTTTGTTTTAGGTTACAATCCGCTTGATCAAACTATCAATGTTTATAAAAATGAAGTTTTGAAGGGAAAAGTTCCCGGATTCGATTTCAAAAAAGCATTGTTCGGAATCTGGCTTTCTAATAAACCGGTAGACGAAACACTGAAAAAACATTTATTAGGAATATAAAAATTCTACTAAATTTTATAGAATATGAAAGCCGAAAACAATTTGTTTTCGGCTTTCTTTTTTTTGTTTGTTAAAATTGCAACAGAATACATTATTCGCATTATTCTATTTTATACTTTTACGCAAACTAAACATATCTCAACAAAATGAAAGATTTATTACAGCAATTTGAAAATAAAGAGCCTGAAATTGTTTTTAACTGGAAAGATTCTGAAACTGAAGCTGAAGGTTGGACTGTTATTAATTCACTTCGCGGAGGAGCTGCAGGTGGAGGAACAAGAATGAGAAAAGGCTTGGATATGAATGAAGTTTTATCATTGGCCAAAACAATGGAAGTGAAGTTTTCGGTTTCTGGTCCTGCAATTGGAGGCGCAAAATCCGGAATTAATTTTGACCCGAATGATCCTCGTAAAAAAGGTGTTTTGCAACGTTGGTACAAAGCTGTTTCTCCTTTATTAAAAAGTTATTACGGAACCGGTGGAGATTTGAATGTGGATGAAATTCACGAAGTAATCCCAATGACGGAAGAATGTGGTGTTTGGCATCCGCAGGAAGGTGTTTTTAACGGACATTTTAAACCAACCGAAGCAGATAAAATTAATAGAATTGGTCAATTACGTCAGGGTGTAATTAAGGTGATTGAAAACCCTAAGTTCTCTCCGGATGTAACTCGTAAATATACTGTTGCCGACATGATTACTGGTTATGGCGTTGCCGAAGCGGTTCGTCATTTCTACGCAACATATGGCGGAGACATAAAAGGTAAAAAAGCAATTGTACAAGGTTTTGGAAACGTAGGTTCCGCTGCCGCTTTTTACCTTGCTGAAATGGGCGCAAAAGTGATTGGGATTATTGACCGTGATGGTGGACTAATCAAAGAAGAAGGTTTTTCTTTTGAAGAAATTAGAACTTTATTCCTTAATAAAGACGGTAATAAATTAGTAGCTGATAACATGATTCCGTTTGAAGAAATCAACTCTAAAATATGGACGATTGGTGCTGAAATTTTCACACCCTGCGCTGCATCAAGATTGGTACAACAAACTCAAATTGACAGCCTGATCGCAAACGGATTAGAGGTTATTTCTTGTGGTGCGAATGTTCCTTTTGCTGACAAGGAAATTTTCTTTGGTTCTATTATGGAAGAAGTGGATCATAAAGTAAGTTTGATTCCTGATTTTATTTCGAACTGCGGAATGGCAAGAGTTTTTGCTTATTTTATGGAGAAAAAAGTACAAATGACGGATGAGGCTATTTTTAATGATACTTCTGAAATTATAAAAAATGCGATTGTAAAAGCTCATGCTTTAAATCCATCTAAAACAAATATTAGTGCAACTGCTTTTGAAATTGCATTGAAACAATTAGTATAATTTTTTATACTTTCATTCTAAACGAGTCAAATAATCTTTGGCTCGTTTTTTTTGAGATCTAACCGCGAAGTTCGCAAGGATTTTACGCAAGGAACGCTAATTTATTTCTCGCAAAGTCGCAGAGTCGCAAAGTTTTTCTTTTTAAATTTTTCTTTGCGACTCTGCGACTTTGCGAGATTAAAACAAACAGCTTTGCGAACTTTGCAGTTAAATTCTCTCGCATATTCTAAACAATTTTTACTACTTTTAAACGTTTTTATTAAATACTATTACAAAACTCAGAATCAAAATGACTTTTACGGATTCTTCAGATAAAAAGAAATCGCTACTAATATCTACAGCTATTTATGCTGTTTTGTTGTTGCTTTTATTTTTCATTCGTTTTTGGCCTCCTTATAATCCGGAGAACAATGCTGCACTTGCTTCAGGCGGTGGCGGTGGCGGCGTGACGGTTAATTTTGGGGATAGTGATTTAGGATCCGGAGCTAATTATAAGAGTGAAGTTTTAAACGTAAAAAACAACGTAAAACAAGCTCCTGCAAAAGCTACTCCAGACGAAGCGATTATTACACAGGAAAACACAAAAGACGATGCTAATGACGTAATAATTCCGACAAAAGAAAAGCCTAAAAAAGCTACTCCTGTTGTAAAACCGGAAGCTAAACCTGTTCCTGAAAAACCAAAAGTTTCTAATTCTACCAATGATGCTTTGTCAAGTATTTTAAAAGGATCGAACAAAGGTGGCGATGGTGATGATAAAGTAGCAGGAAATAAAGGAAAAGCTAACGGAAGTTTAGGTTCTAACGGATATTATGGCGCCGGAGGTTCCGGTGGCGGAACTGGCGGTGGAAACGGTACCGGAAATGGAGTTGGTACAGGAAGCGGTTATGGAGCCGGAAGCGGGGGTGGTTCTGGTGGCGGATCAGGATACTCTTTAGGAACCAGAAAGGCCTTGTCGAAACCTGCACCAAAATATACTTGTAATGAAGAAGGAAGAGTTGTTGTTGAAATCACGGTAGATCAAAACGGAAAAACGATTAGTGCAACTCCAGGAATAAAAGGTACTACAAATACGGCAAGATGTTTACTTGATCAGGCGAAGATTGCTGCCATGAATACAAAATGGGAGGCTGATGCTGATGCTGCGGCGAAACAAGTTGGTAAGATTATTTATAATTTTAGTTTGGATTAAGAAACACGAATTGCACGGATTTACACTAATTTTAATAAATATAAAAAAGGCTTTCTGAAATATTTCAGAAAGCCTTTTTTAATACCATTATTTTCTAAAAAACTGTAATTGTTTTAATCTAATCTTAGCTCCCTCCAAATCATAATTACTTTTAGGCAATTGTTCAACTAATTCATATTCTCCAAATCTTAATTGCCTCACATTTGGTCCATTATCAATCAAATTAAGCTCTCTACAAGATCTGCACCTTACTATTAAAAAATCAGAATCTAAAATCGTATTTTCTCTTGCTAAAATAAAAGTCTCTAAGTTCGAATTACACTTAATACAATTTTGAGACAATATTTCCAAAATTTTCTCTTTTACTTTAAAAAAACTTGAAATTCTAAAAACATAAGCAAGAAAATTTCCATAAAGCCAAATGTTTAATTCATTTTTAAAATCAATCTCAATTTCTTTTGAAATCGCATAAAAGATATCACAAATAAATTCTCTTTCTTCCGTATCAAATTTAAAACGCTCGAAACTCTTTAAGCCTTTATTCAATTCTTTGTTCAATATTTCAAGAGAAGAATCACTTTTTACCAAAATAATTAAAGAACTTAAACATGAATTAAACCTAGATTCCATGTACTCACATAAATCAGAATCTGAAGGAATTAATCCTCTGTTATCCCATTCTGAATCCGCAAACTTTTTTTTATCTAATAAGAATTGAAGCCTATCTAATTTTGAATTACTCATTTTTAAATCTACTTCGGACTTGTTGCAATCACAAACTTTAAATTGTTCTTCACTCCTATTTGCAATACATCTACTAAATCCTGTACTTGCAGATTGAACGGAATTCGAACGACAACGGTTTGTTCTTTGTCTGCTCCTATTTTTGACATTAGACTGGTTTCGAGATTTTCGAAATCTACGGGTTCTTTGTCGATGTAGAATTTTTTATCTTCGGTAACTGATAAACTGATCAGCTGTTTGTTTGTTTTTTCATTTGATTTCGCTTTTGGCAACGTCATTTTGATAACATTAGGGTTTGCAAGTGTTGAGATTATAAGGAAAAACAACAGCAGGAAAAACATAATATCACTTAATGATGAAGTCGCCACTTCGGCATGAAATCTTCTTTTTCTCTTAATAGACATACCTTATGCTCTTTGAATTATATTGACAAATTCTAATATTTGTTTTTGGATTTTTAAAGCAAAATCATCAATTTTTCCGTTTAATAAATGGTAAGCGCTATAGGCAATAATACCTACAATAAGTCCTGAACCGGAACTGATCATTTTTTCGTATAAACCTCCGGAAATGTTTCCGATACTAATATTTTCTGTTACTGAGATGCTGTAGAAGATTTTGATTACTCCTGAAATTGTTCCGATAAATCCTAACGTTGGTGCGATACCGGCGATAAGTCCCAGATGACCTAAACGTCGTTCCATTTCGCCAATTTCGATATCGGCAGCACGGTCCATGTTTGATTCGATTTCGGCAATTGGTCTTCCTATTACGAGAACTCCTTCTTTTAGAATATTTCCTGCAGCGGTATTGCTTCTTTCTACAATTGTTCTGGCCAATTCGATATTGCCGGCGTTTAGTTTGTCTCCTACATCCTGCATTAATCGTGCATCGATTTTAGAGGCTTTACTGATATATAGATAACGTTCTATAATAACGTAAAAGGTGTAGAATAATAATAGGGCAATTGGGATTAGGAAAAAACCTCCTTTTAAGATAAATCCTAAAACTGAGATTTCGGTATTTGGTGCAATTTTTTCGATAACTACGTTTGATGCGGCGTTTGCAATGGTGTCTGTTTGTAATTGAATAAAACTAAACATATATTAATTCTGGTTTTTAATAATTAATTCTAAAAAATATTTGAAATTTGCAATAAAGATAATTTTCGCTGTAATATAAAACTAAAAAAAACGAAAATTATTTCAATCGACAACTATTTTATCCAAAATACATGAACTATCAGGAAACTACGAACTGGATGTTTAATCAACTCCCGATGTATCAACTTCAAGGCGCCTCGGCATATAAGGAAGATTTGACCAATATTAAACTATTGGCAAAACATCTTGATAACCCACAAAACAGGTTAAAATGCATTCATGTTGCGGGAACAAACGGCAAGGGATCGACCTCGCATATGCTGGCTTCGGTTTTGCAGGAAGCGGGATATAAAGTTGGTTTATATACTTCGCCTCACTTAAAGGATTTCAGGGAGAGAATTAAAATAAATGGTGAAGAAATATCTGAAGATTTTGTTTGTGAATTTGTAGCGAAACACAAAGACTTTTTTGAAGCGAATGATATGAGTTTTTTCGAAATGTCGGTTGGTTTGGCTTTTGATTATTTTGCTTCTGAGAAAACGGATGTTGCTATTATTGAAGTTGGTCTTGGCGGAAGATTGGACGCTACTAATATTATAACGCCTTTGGTGTCGGTTATTACAAACATCGATTTAGATCATACTCAATTTTTAGGAAATACTCCGGCAGCAATTGCTGGCGAAAAAGCCGGAATTATTAAGCCGAATGTTCCTGTTGTTATTGGTGAATATACGAATGAAACTCAGCCTGTATTTTTGGCTAAAGCCGAAGAAAACAAAGCGCCGATATATTTTGCTTCTGATTTAATTCAGGAAGTTTTTCCTTCGGATTTAATTGGGGATTATCAGTTTCATAATAAAAAAACACTTCAGCAAACTATTGCGATTTTGAATTCTCAAAATGAATTTAAGGTTTCTAATGAAAGCTTAAAATCTGGTTTACTAAATGTGGTAAAAAATACGGGCTTACAAGGAAGATGGCAGCAATTGGGCGAAAATCCTAAAATTATTTGCGACACAGCACATAACAAACATGGATTGGCGGTTGTGATGAATCAGATCCAGAAAGAAACTTTTGAGAAGCTTCATATTGTTCTTGGCGTTGTAAATGATAAAGACCTGGATTCTATTTTGCCTCTTTTTCCTAAAAATGCACAATACTATTTCTGCAGACCTGATTCGTCGAGAGGTTTAGACACTGAAATCTTGAAAGTAGGGGCTAAAAAATATGATTTGTTAGGAGAGAAATACGATTCTGTAGCCGAAGCTTTCGCTGCTGCGAAGAAAAATGCAACTGAAAACGATTTTATCTATGTTGGCGGAAGTACTTTTGTTGTTGCCGAATTGCCATTAAACTAACAAAATTTTAAATTGAAAGAAAAAGACTAAAAAAACCTCTTTTATAATAAATTCAATTACAACGAGATAGAAAAAACTTTAAAAAAACTTTAAATTTTTAACGGGTTTTGTTTGCAGAACTGAAAAAGCGCCTTATATTTGCACTCGCAATCACAAACGATAGCAACCTATTAAAATAGGGCGATTAGCTCAGCTGGTTCAGAGCACCTCGTTTACACCGAGGGGGTCGGGGGTTCGAACCCCTCATCGCCCACTAAGAAACTCCTTAAGAAATTAAGGAGTTTTTTTATGCTTTTATTTCCTAAAGATGTTATTCAATCCGAATTAATCCCAAAACTTTTGGGGAGTAAAAAAAAAATCACCGCAAAGAACGCTAAGTTTTTTTACTCTTAGCTTTTATAAAAGGCAAAGTTCCCAAAGCTTTGTATTGATTTAGCTTTGTGACCTCTGTGTTTTCTAAAGCATTCTTAGATAAAAGTCTTTGTGTTCTCTGCGGTAAAAGAATAATTATTGAGTCTTTAAGCGTTGATCTGAAATACGCTGTTATTATTTCTTCTCCTTTTGAATAATTTCACTTTTTATAGAATCATTCTGTTTTAATGTATCCATTTCTTTATTGACGATTTCACTATCACTAATTGTATCATTATCAATCACTGCTGGTTCTCCCTCTACTGCTGCTTTTCCCATACAACTTGTTAAAGAAAAAAGAAGACTTAGTGAAAACAAGGCCATTTTTTTTATTGGTTTAATCCTAATTCTACTAAATCTATTTCTCAAATTATCATATTTGACATTATTCTCACCTTTAACTTGATCAAACTTAAAATGTCCGCAAATACTTTCTCCTTTGGAATTTTCAATCAAATATTTTTTAATTTCAGTATTCTGCATTTTAGTAAAATCAATTACTGTTTTACTACAAGAATTACAAAATCTACCCTCTTTATTTGGCAGCATTGAATTCCAGTTTTGATTGCAGGGTTTTGGTATAGTAATTTTATTTTCCATTTGATTTAAAAATATTATTTTTCGCTTAAGGTTCGTTAACTTCTTTACGCCAGACAAATATAATGCCGCAATAAATGAACTCTTAAAATTGGAAAAAATATTAATTCTCCAGTTGCAGTTTTTATTAAATCAATTACTCAATTTCACTTTTATTATTTTAAAATTTCCGTTCTCATCTTCGTTCCATTTATCCTGACCAATGAGATAATATTTTCCTTTTTCTTTAATTATTCTATTTTCAAAATCTTTGTCATCTGATATGAATCCATCAGTTTCTGCAATCATATTCCAGGTTTTATTTTTAAATGACCAAACTGAAATTTTATTCCACCAGCCTTCATTTGTTCGGGAAAAAATTATTATTTCATTTGCATTGTCATTATTAACATCTTGAGTTTTCGCGACAAAAACCCCTAAACTTTGAGCAAAACTTATTTTTGGAATATTTCTTTTAAACTCAATATCTATATCACAATTGTATTTTCCGCATTCAATTTCATTTGTTTTTGCATTCCATTTATAATTTACAAATGCGGTATCGTTGATTTTATCACTATCTAAATCCCCAACAAAAAAACTTCTCTTATGTATTTCTATTTCATCTACATTCGACTTTTCTAATTCCGGTTTTTTCGAAGTACTTTTTGTTTCTTTAGTTTGGCAACTATAAACGACCAAAAGCAAAATTAAAAATCTAATTTTTATCATTACATCTCCTCTATTACACTAACGCATTTGCTTTATTAATAAAAACTTTAATCAGTTGAATTATAAACTTCCAATACTTTTTATGGTAATTCCAACAAAGCAATCGTCCATACAACCTTTTTCTACATAACCGCAATGTGATATCAAGCCGTCATTTTTTGCTTCAAAATAATTTGTTGCATTTTTTCGCTTAACTAACCATTGCTCTTTTGCTTTAGCATAGATTTCGTCTAATGTTAAAGGAAATGCAGCACCTGAATTTTGGTGGCTATTTATTTCACTTTCATTCTCTGTCCATTCTAATTTTTCAGCTGGAATATTGGTTGGATCACCTAAATATTTAAAATTTCTAGACACTATTTTCCCATTTGAGACTGTAATTGTGGTTTGCCAGCCATAAGTCGAAAACACAGAACCTCCGACAACAACATATTTATATGAATTGTTTGAAGATTGTTTAAAATTTAGCCATGTACTCTCGCTACTTTCGAAATCATTTTTATAGCTCAAACTATCATCCGAAGAACAGGACATTATTATAGTACTAATGAATAATAATCCGATGTAATAAATTTTATTTTTCATAATTTCTTAGTTTAATAAAGGTCTAATACTTTTTCTCTTAAAGCTAATATAGGAAATATTTATTACTACAATTTTATTACCCTGCTGAAAATGAAACAGAAACAACCAACACAACTTTTATAGCAAACAACAATTCATCAGCACCTCTTTTTAACAGAGAAATCATAAAAACCAAACCTTCTACAATGAAAACAAAAATTAGCGTTATATTCGTTCTCTAATTTTCTTGAATAATGTCAGATACTGTACTAATAAAATATCTGAAAAATTTAATCTGAAAAAGAAATTCAAATTCACGTTTATAAATAATTTTGCATGTGACCAATTACTTTTAGACAGTAATTTTATAATGCTAAAAAGAAATCAATGATCAAACCCCAATTTTAAAAATGAAAAAAAAACTAATAACTCTTTTATTTGTATTTACTTTTATAAATATGTTTGGACAAGCACCAAGCGTCTCTAAATCCGGTAAAACAAATTCGAACAATAAAGCTTTACCTCCTGGCGAAATGGTGACGAATAAAGTGATCAATCCGCTTAAAAAAGTTGCATTAGATCAAGCATCACTTCTAATTTATGATTATGACGGTTCTCTTTTTTCATATGATTTAGAATCTGAACAAATTGGATGGACCGCAAAAGCTACAGATTCTCATACTGAAATGTGCGCAAATAAAGCAACATTATCTAACGGAGTTGTATATGTTCCCTTTATAAACGGCGAAATTTTCGCAGTTGATAATCAAACAGGTGCTATTTTCTGGAAATCAAGGTTAGGTAATATTACAGATCAAATTATATTAAAGGACCAGGCTCCAATAGTAGGTGATGGAAAACTGTTTATAACTGCTCAAAATCCCAATAATAACATTTATGCTCTTGATATAAAAGATGGAAGTTTATTATGGAACTACAAACTGGATTCTGACAATAATGATATTCCCGTTCTTTTTTTCAACAATAAAGTTTTTACCCAAAGCGGACCCAATTTCTATAGTTTTGAAGCTAATACAGGAAAACTTCTTTACCAAAAAAGCTTTGAAGAAAATATGCACAGCAAACCCGTAACCGATGGTGAAAATGTATTTATAGCAAATGACAAAAATGTGCTTTTTGCCTTAAGTCCTGATAAACCGGATGTTTTATGGGAATTTAAGTTTGATGAAAATCAATACAATATCAAGGAAAGAATATTGAGCAAAGACAAAAAAATATATTTTGCAGCGCAAGGAACAACCGTGTCTTCTGTTTATGCAGTAGATTCAAAAACAGGAACTCAGATTTGGAAAACGGATTTTAAAGATGATAATATCGAATACATCACTGAGGAAAGTGATAATATTTGGGGATATACCCGTAAAGGAAAACTTTTTCAGCTGGACATCAACAATGGTGAAATAGCATTTGAAACAAAATTAACGACCTTACCTATTTCAAATATCGAATTTCCCGTTGATGATACTTTGTTTTATTATTGTGATGCCGGTTTGATTAAATTTGATTTAAACACCAAAGACGAAGACTTATATTATATGCGAACCTCTCTTAAAGACGACGTTTACAGCGCATATCTAAAAATAATTCGATAACAAAAAACTCCATTTCTAATGGAGTTTTTGTTTTTTACTTAAAGAAATATTAGACTTTCAATTTTGTTTTTTTTTACATTTAATCATAAAAAATGGAAAATTCTCCTGAAGTTCTGTAATCTCAAATAATCCAAATTTATCAAACTCTTCATGAACTGATTCTTTGTCGTAGAAAAACATTTTAACGCCATCGAATATTTCGTATCGATCCTTACTTATAAACTTTCCTTTGCCGTAAGTATGAGCTTCTTTGGTAATAACCGTAAAAACCATAAAACCATTATCAGCTAATTGATTGTAACAATCCTGAATTAGCTTTTTTCGTTCATTATGATCTAATAAATGAATTAAAGCATAGCAAAATATTCCGTCATATTGCTTGGTATCAAAAGGTATATTGGTTACAGATCCGTGATAAATTTTCAGATCCGCGCCGTAATGTTTTACAGCCAGTTCAATAGCGGTTTTTGAGATTTCAATTCCTGTTACCGTTATTCCATTTTCTCTAAAAACCTGCGCATTTCTTCCGTAGCCAATTCCCGGAATCAGAATATCTTTAATTGAATTTTCGACAAAAAAATCTTTTATCAATAATGCTGATTTGGATGGTTCAAGTCCCCACATTTCTTGTTTGTCAACAAAATTATCTTCCCAAAATTCTGCCATATTATTATTTATTGAGTTGTTTTTGCTTTTTAGTAACCTTTTCCAAAGTTAACCTTTTTAATTTTAATGCAACATAATTGCGTTAATAATTATAACTCAGAAAAAAATCTAATTAATTTTAAAGTACGAGTCAAATTTTTATACATTTGAAAAAACAAAAACAATGAATAGAAAAGGTTGTCTTCCTCCGCCAAGAGCTTAATTTCTTTCTAAAATGAGATGAAGTTGTACGTTGATATTACATCAACTGTTTTTGCATACTTCATATTTAACTAGTAATTAATTAAATCTTGTTCGGTTTCGAGCAGACACTTTTCATGAAAAATTCATATCTAAAGTTACACTTAGCTGTACTACTTTCGGGTTTTACCGGTATTTTTGGTAAACTCATTTCTCTTAACGAAGGACTTTTGGTTTGGTACAGAACCTTCCTTTCTGCAATTATTTTATTTTTTCTTATTAAGATAACCAAGACAGTGGTTCAAATCAATATTCGGGAAAAAATGAATATTGCTAAAATCGGCATTTTTATTGCCATTCATTGGGTCTTTTTTTATGCAAGTATCAAGTATTCTAACATTTCAATTGGTGTAGTTTGTTATTGTTTAACAAGCTTTTTTACTGCCATTTTTGAGCCATTGCTCAATAAAAACAAACTTGTTTTTTCCCAATTCTTTTTTAGTGCTATAACTTTGTTTGGCATTAGTTTAATTTTCCATTTTGATAGTTCATATCATACCGGAATTTTACTGGGCTGCATTTCATCAGCGTTTGCGGCGCTTTATACTATTTATAATGAAAGATTGGTAAAAACTTATGACAGTAAAATTATAAACTATTATCAAATGATTGGTGGCACAATCTTCCTGGGAGTTTTGATGCCTTTATATTTGGTTTTCTTTCCTTCTACAAGTTTAATTCCAGACGGAAATGACTTTTTTTATCTGATTTTGTTATCCTTATTTTGTACCGTTGGTTTGTATGTTTTATTTGCAGAAGCACTAAAAAAAATACCGGCCTTTACAACCAATCTTACTTTTAATTTAGAACCTATTTATGCCATAATTTTAGCATTTGTATTTTTTAATGAAGGCAAGATAGTGAGCCAATCATTTTATCTTGGATTATTTTTTGTCATGACTTCTGTCATTCTTCAAACGATTATTTCCTTAAGAAGGAAGAAATAAAAACCAGAAACCTCCAAAGTCATTGATTTTGGAGGTTTTTAAAATTTAAAAGTTATTCTATTTTTTTTACCAAGGGCTAACCTCTGATTCATCTTCTATATCATTACTAAAAAATTGTCCTGTAGGCGCATTTTCATCTGTAAAAGTATGTTTGATAATAAAAGCCGCAGCACTTTCTACTGAACCCGGACCACTATGATGATTAAAATCTGTAGCTGTATAACCCGGATCAATTGCATTTATTTTAAAAGGCAATTCTCTCAACTCATATGCCAATGCAATAGTATAGGCATTCAAAGCTGCTTTTGAAGTAACATAACTTGCTGCTTTAAAATTATAATATTTCCAGGTAGGATCACTATGTAAAGTTAGAGATCCTAGTCCCGATGTAATATTACTTATTCTTGGCCTTTTTGATTTTTTAAGCAATTCTAAAAATACTTGCGTAACGCTGATAACACCAAAAAAATTAGTATCAAATACATTTTGAATGTCTTTAATCGATGTATCTAAAGCACTTTGCGGAAATTCTCCGCTGATTCCTGCATTGTTTATCAGAATATCTAATTTTCCTTTTTCACTTTCTACAATATTTTTGGCTGCCAAAATTGTATCCGGATTTGTAACATCAATTTGAATCGCTTTGATGTTTTGAAAACCATTTTCGTTTAACTCTTTTACTACTAGTTGCCCTTTTTCAAGATCACGAGTTCCTAAATAAACGAATAATCCCTTGTTAGAAAACTCTTTTACCAGTTCTAAACCAATGCTTCTATTTGCTCCTGTAATTAATACTGAATTCATTTTTTTCTTGTTTTAAATTATTGAAGTAAAGGTCATCCGTTTCAAAACAAAATCATTTGACATTTGACAAAAAGTGATTTAGCGTATGTTTTTTCTAATTCGGCTTAATGAAGATTGGGTAATCCCCAAATACGATGCAACATAAGATAACGGGATACGATTGATAACATTAGGATAAATTTTTAAAAACATCAAATAGCGAGTGGTGGCATCTTCTGAAACCAATGGACTTCTTCTTTCTACTTTTTGTCTTAATGCTTTCGAAATAATTTTATGCACTATCGCATCCCAGCCAACTATAGTATCCAAAAGTTCTCTCCAGTCTTTTTTCGAAAAAACCAAAAGTTTGCAATCGGTTATTGCCTGCACATACGCATTGGAACAAATTTCATTGTCAAAACTCTCTAGATCTACTACCAAATTATTCTCGTCAATAAAGTATTTGGTAATTTCTTCTCCTTTATTATTATAATAACAAACGCGTATAATCCCGTCTAAAATAAACCCAACTTGTTGTGCAATTTTTCCAGCTTCCGAAAAATATTCATCTTTTCGAAGTTCTAATTCAGTTGCTTTTTTAGAAATTAAATCAATTTGCTGCTGATTTAAACTCCCAAATTGCAATATGTATTCTATAAACTCTTTCATAGTGGTAAGTTAATCAAAGTTATTATTAAGGAATTTGTCATATGGCAAAAAAACCAAAATCGTAAATATTATTTTTCAAACAAATTTTCGGTTTTACTTAAAAACTCTTCTGTAGCTACTTCGATATTTATATTCATCCTTTCGGCTAAAATGGTAAGCCACCAGATAGATTCTCCTATTTTGTGTTTAAGTTCTTGCTCTGTATTTTCTTTTGGCCATCTTCCCTGCTGCGACATTACATGGCGTCCTACCAGGCCGGCATCTGTTAAAAAAGCCAATGCATCTTCTTCTACAGTCCATTCACTTCCATGATGATTCAGTTCTAGTTCGTGATAACGTTGTCTTATTTTTAAAGAGCGTTCTTTTAGTTGTTCGAAATTTAGCGAGGCCATAATTTAATTTTTATTGAATGATTCTTTAAATGCGACAGGACTTAAGCTGGTCTTCTTTTTAAATAATTTATTGAACGATTGCGGATGTTCGAATCCTAATTTATACCCAATTTCTGCCACTGAATAAGTCCCGTTAGCAATATATTCTTTTGCTTTTTCTATCAATTTATCATGAATAAACTGCTGTGTGTTTTGACCACTAAGATTGCGTAACAAATCGCTCAGATATCTTGGTGAAAGATTCAGTTGATCAGCCAAAAACTGTACGGTCAGCACGCCATTTATCAAAGTTTTTTCCTGATCAAAATAATCATTTATTTCAGTTTCTAATTTAGCCAATACATCATGATTCACCGCTTTGCGTGTAATAAATTGTCGATTGTAGAAGCGATTGCTATAATTGAGTAAAAGTTCGATTTGAGATATAATTACATCCTGACTAAAGTTGTCTATGCGTTCCTTAAGCTCATTCTGAATCGAAGCAAAAACACCTAAAATAGTTTCTTTTTCATTATCTGATAAATACAAAGCTTCTGAAGCTGAATAATTAAAAAATCCATACTTTTTTATATTACTATTTAAGGAATACGGACGAATAAAATCCGGATGAATATTCAACGACATTCCGCTATAATCTGCTTCTTCATCTTGCATTTTCAATACTTGACCTGGTGAAACGAATGACATTCCTCCTTCTTCAAAGTCATAAAAACCATGACCATATCGTAGTTTCCCTTTAAAATGAGTTTTAAAAGAGATCTTATAAAAATCCAAAATAATACCTTGTTCAAAATCCTTGGGATCAAAAATGGCTTCACCATAATTTAAAATACTAATAAGCGGATGCATTGGCTTTGGCTGACCCATTGCGCGATGAAGCTCAGATATGGTGCTGAATATTTTAGGCTGATTTTTCATTACTTATTTCGTTATCGAATTTTAACTTTTAATCCTTATTACACAAATTTACAAAATGTTCTATTCGCGCAATATTCCAGCTTACTGTACTTTGATCAATAAGATCATGTACGATAGAATCACTTAATTCCGTGATCAATTTATGCATTGCCGCTGTACCATCTTCTGCGCTTTCCCACACCAAAAGATCATATACAATATCCTTTTTCAATTCAAAAATACTTCTGGAAACAAATCCTTTTTGTTTTTTCAAAAATTCATCAATCTGTTTATTTGCAGCAATAAATTGTAGGGTAGTACAATTATTTAATTTAAAGGTAGTCAGTTCTATA
Organism: Flavobacterium piscisymbiosum; assembly: GCF_020905295.1. Lineage (NCBI taxonomy): Bacteria > Pseudomonadati > Bacteroidota > Flavobacteriia > Flavobacteriales > Flavobacteriaceae > Flavobacterium > Flavobacterium piscisymbiosum. Next base: position 559,678 of record NZ_JAJJMM010000001.1, read on the forward strand.
GCTTGATTTTTCATTCTTTATCTAAAATTTAAAAAGTAAACATCGTTTTAATATTTTGCACTTGAGTTTCAATACCCAAATTTAATCGCTCATCATATAATTGGTTTGCATCACAACCTGCAACATATCTCAATTGATTTTTTCCATCTGTTGCCGATTGATAAACAATTTCAGCAATGTCTTCAACTTTAGTATAATTGCTTATTTTTTCGGCACTGTATCCTTTACTTACTTCCGAAGTTAATTTTTGATAAGCTTCATGCTGACCTACCTCCATAGATCGTACAGCAAAATCGGTTTGCATTCCTCCGGGAGCAATAATTTTTACCTGTATTCCAAATTGAGCAAGTTCATAGGCCATACTTTCAGAAAAACCATCAATAGCAAATTTTGTAGCGCTGTAAATTGAACAAGTTGGAAATCCAATTAATCCAAAAGTCGAAGTAATGTTAATAAACGTACCGCTTTTTCTTTCACGAAAGTGAGAAGTAAAAGCTTTGGAAACCCTGATAACGCTAAGCAAATTTGTTGTTATCTGACGTTGAATTTGCTCATCGTTTAAAGATTCCAACACACCTATTAAACCATATCCTGCATTATTCATTACAACATCTATGGTGGAATATAAATTGGTAACTTTTTCTATAGTCGAAATAATTTGCTCCGGTTGGGTTACATCTAAAGGAAATACAAATACATCTTTTAATTTATTGAGTTCCGTTTCCTTTTCAGGATTACGCATCGTCGCAATTACTCGCCAACCCTTACTTTGAAATAATTTTGCTGTTGATTTTCCTAAACCCGATGAAGCTCCTGTAATAAAAATTGTCTTTTGCATTTTTTTTTGTTTTAAAATTATAATACAAAAGTCTAAAGAAGCCTTATCAGAGATGTAGTCGTTTTGCTGTTTGCGTTAGCCAAAATGACAAAAGAGAATAATTGACATTTCATAAACGAATAAAAAAAGAAGAACAATAATAAAAATTAAGTAAAAATACGTGTAATTGCAAACAAAAATACCTCGATAGTAAAATGGGATATTTCTGAAATACGTTATTAATCAAAGCCAAATCTGCAATTGATATTGTATTCTTTTTATATCTTTATAATAATCAATACATTAAAAAAATTAGAATAGGACGTAATATTCAAATTCCCTTAACAAGTCCTCTAGTCGATTGTTTAATAAAAGTTATAATAATATCGCGTTCTATAGTTTGTTTAAATTTTTGCTCAATTAATTCCAGAGCAAAAGAAGTATTATGTTTCTGTTGAAAAATAATACGATAAATATCTTTTAACTCATTTATCTTTTCAGTGTCAAAACCTCTTCTTCTTAATCCAATTGTATTTAAACCGTAATAAGACAAAGGTTCTCGTGATGCCAAAATATAAGGCGGAACATCTTTAGCAACACGACTCATACCACTAATCATAGAATACTCGCCAATAACAGAGAATTGATGAATTGCAGTTAATCCACTAATATTTGCCCAATCTCTCACAATTACTTCTCCTGCCATACCAACATTAAAACCAATAATACAATTATTACCAATACAACAATCGTGACCAATATGAGTATTTGCCATAATTAAATTACTGTCGCCAATTATAGTTTTACCCTTTGACGCAGTCCCTTTGTTGATCGTAACAAATTCTCTAATAATCGTATTATTGCCAACCTCCAGAAAAGTATATTCTCCTTTGTATTTCAAATCTTGTGGATTACCACCTAAGACTGCTCCCGCATGTATTTCACAATTTTCTCCAATCCTAGTGCCATTTAAAATATTCACATTATTACCAATCCAGGTATTATCTCCAATTACGACATCACTTTCAATAGTTACAAAATTTCCAACGTGCACATTCTTTCCAATTATAGCTTTGTGGCCAATCTCAATATTTTTCAAATTCTTGTATTTTATAGCATACAAATATTGAAAAGAAACAAATGCTATTTATTGATCTAAAGTCAATTAATTTGGGCTCTAATTCTGCTTAAAGTTTCGGGACTTACACCAATTAAAGAGGCAATATCCTTTAACTTAGCTTTCAAAATAATTTGAGGTAATGTGTTGAGTAAATACAAATACTTATCCTGAGCATTCATTACAGTGTAGAAATGATGAAACTCATTTAATTTAGAAAGGTAAAGTCGTAGTAATTTAATATAAAACTTAGAAAATAAATCATATTCTAATAAAGTCTGTTCATTCTCATATGACAATGAATACAAAATTGTTACTTCAGAAGCCTGAAAATTTTCAAAAGAAGGTTTCTGTTCAAAAAAACTACTCAACGATGTAATAAATTGATTATCGGTATAAATCCATTTAGTAACTTCTATTCCATCTTCCACACAAAATCGCCGTACTAAACCAGATCTTATGAAATAGATTTTAGAACATATTTTACCTTCAGTAATTATAAATTCATTTTTTTGAAACTTTTCTTCGATAAAATACTTTCTCACCATTTCTTCAGTTTCCAAATCCAATTCCTGAAAGCTATTTATTACACTTAATAATTCCGTCATAATTCAAACAATTGCTAAACAAATTTACCAATATAATTGAATAATGAATTTGAAAATACAACCCAAAAAATATTATTACAAAAGTAAGATTTGAAACATTGTCTCTTTTGCATAAATAAACAAAACTATAATATAGGTTTCGGAAGCTAAAAGCAAAATAAAGCACCTTTACAAACAATAAAACCTTCTGTCTAATATCAAAATAGAATTATTTGGGCGTTTTTCCGCCGCAACGGATCGGGCTGTCCGCTAAATCTTTTGCGAGAGAGATTTTAGCTTGGCTTCGCCAGAAATTTAGTGAATCGCAAAAGAATACCGCTCCCATCCCTAACGCAGTTTACGGGTAATTAGAAGTATAATTTTTAAAAGAAATTCCAAATTCTAAAATTCCAAATTCCAAAATATTACGTGTATTCACTTTACTTAGGTAATTTATGACTTTTTGCAAACATAGCCAATGGCTTCAACCATTGGACACAACGTACCATCAAGGCTTAAACCTTGAACTATCTCTAAAATATTAATGAGAACTTTTAAGAAGGTTTCAATTTCCAAATCCCAACATATAAGCGCACAGCTTTGCGAACTTAGCGATTTATAATGATCTTAAAAAAAACTAGCGTTCCTTGCGGTTAAACCAAATCCCGAACCAATCTAAAACAAAAAAAGGATCAAGAACAAATCTTGGGGAGGGAATGTCAAAATAAAATAAGAAATTTGCACTTTAAGAATAAAAGATGACCCCTATTGAACTTTTAAAATTTATGCTTCCCGATTTTTTAGTAGATCATTTTGAAGTAGTTTCTTCTACTAATACGGAAGAGATATTACACTTGTATTTTGAAGAGAAAATTAATCCTCCACAAGAATTTAGTTTATTTGAACTGATATCAAAGGGTTTTCAAGATGAGATTACTATTCAGGACTTTCCCCTGAGAGGTAAGTATGTGTATCTGCATATTAAAAGACGTCGTTGGACAAATAAAAACACAGGAGAAATTATTAAAAGAGATTGGAATTTAGTAGCCAAGGGAACCCGCATGACTCAAGAGTTTGCGACTTTTTTAAAAGAAATTAATAGATAACAGTGCTACTGATTGTCACACCATTGGAGGCTTCTTCGGCGTTAACGGTAAAAAACTTCAAAGACAATATAAAAAGCATCTGAGTTCCTTCACTGCTTGGGTTCCACGTGAACATGCTCATCAGTGGATTGTTTACCCTGAGAATATGGGTACACATTTATCAATTGATGAAGTAGCTTTGTCTCAGGGAGAGCTTTACACCATTGTGACCAACAAGAAATTCAAAGGTAAAAAAGGCTCCTTGGTGGCTATTATTGCTGGAACAAAGGCAGAACAGGTCATAGAACACATTAGCAAAATAGATTATAAAAAAAGATCTTCTGTACAAGAAATAACGCTTGATATGGCTAATTCTATGAAACTGATATCAAAGAGATGCTTCTCCAAAGCCATACAAGTTACCGATAGGTTCCATGTTCAAAAGTTAGCACTGGAAGCCTTACAAGAGATGAGAATCAAATATCGATGGGAAGCTATGGATGCTGATAATCAATTGATAGTGCTGGCAAAAAGAGAGAACAAAGTATATATCCCTAAGCTTTTATCTAACGGAGATTCTGTCAAACAACTATTGGCAAGAAGTAGGTATCTGCTATACAAGTCTCGTGAAAAATGGACACAGAATCAACAAGAAAGAGCGCAAATGCTCTTTGAATTGTATCCTGATATAAAAATAGCCTATAATGGATCTTTAAAAGAAAGGTGACGACTCCAGTATTTTATAAAACAAAAAATCCTCATCAAATAAATGATGAGGATCTTTAAAAGAAAGGCGACGACATACTCTCCCACATAACTGCAGTACCATCTGCGCAGGCGGGCTTAACTACTCTGTTCGGGATGGGAAGAGGTGAGCCCCGCCGCAATAACCACCTTAAGAAGTTATAATTGCTTTGGGCAATTTGTTCTTCAATTTTTAATTTTTAATTGAAGTAATATCTTAACATACTGAGATAAAGAAACATAAAAGTATTAGAAAGTTTCTTCCTCCCGATTGCTCGGGAGGAAAAGGGTGTACATAAGCTTACGGATTATTAGTACTACTCGACTATGACATTACTGCCTTTACATCTATAGCCTATCAACGTGGTCATCTTCCACGATCCTTAAAAGAAATCTCATCTTGTGGTGGGTTTCGCGCTTATATGCTTTCAGCGCTTATCCCTTCCAAACGTAGCTACTCTGCGGTGCCCCTGGCGGGACAACAGATACACTAGAGGTTTGTCCAATTCGGTCCTCTCGTACTAGAATCAGATCCACTCAAATTTCTAACGCCCACAGTAGATAGAGACCGAACTGTCTCACGACGTTCTGAACCCAGCTCGCGTGCCACTTTAATGGGCGAACAGCCCAACCCTTGGGACCTTCTCCAGCCCCAGGATGTGACGAGCCGACATCGAGGTGCCAAACCCCCCCGTCGATATGAGCTCTTGGGGGAGATCAGCCTGTTATCCCCGGCGTACCTTTTATCCTTTGAGCGATGGCCCTTCCATGCGGAACCACCGGATCACTATGCTCTACTTTCGTACCTGATCGACCTGTATGTCTCTCAGTCAAGCTCCCTTATGCCATTGCACTCTACGCACGGTTACCAAGCGTACTGAGGGAACCTTTAGAAGCCTCCGTTACTCTTTTGGAGGCGACCACCCCAGTCAAACTACCCACCAAGCAATGTCCCCCGCAAAACGGGGTTAGGCCTCAGATAAACAAAGGGTTGTATTTCAACAATGACTCCACAACGCCTGGCGACGCCACTTCACAGTCTCCAACCTATCCTACACATCATTTATCCAAGGTCAATACTAAGCTATAGTAAAGGTGCACAGGGTCTTTTCGTCCCACTGCGGGTAAACGGCATCTTCACCGTTACTACAATTTCACCGAGCTCATGGCTGAGACAGTGTCCAGATCGTTACACCATTCGTGCAGGTCGGAACTTACCCGACAAGGAATTTCGCTACCTTAGGACCGTTATAGTTACGGCCGCCGTTTACTGGGGCTTCAATTCAATGCTTCTCCGAAGATAACATCTCCTCTTAACCTTCCAGCACCGGGCAGGTGTCAGGCCCTATACTTCATCTTACGATTTTGCAGAGCCCTGTGTTTTTGATAAACAGTCGCCTGGACCTCTTCACTGCGGCCAGCATTGCTGCTGGCGACCTTTCTCCCGAAGTTACAGGTCTATTTTGCCTAATTCCTTAGCCATGAATCTCTCGAGCACCTTAGGATTCTCTCCTCAACTACCTGTGTCGGTTTACGGTACTGGTACTAATTACCTGAAGTTTAGAGGTTTTTCTTGGAAGCCCTTAGGCGCACTATCTCTTTGTCCGAAGACTCCGAGTACTATCGTATTTCCCCAAAATCTGTGGATTTGCCTGCAGATCTTATAGGTAGGTACTTCAACGAACTATTCCGTCAGTTCGCGGCGCTTTCATCACTCCGTCACCCCATCACAGTAATTAGTAGTACGGGAATATTAACCCGTTAGCCATCGACTGTCCCTTTCGGGTTCGCCTTAGGACCAGACTAACCCACAGCTGATTAGCATAGCTGTGGAAACCTTAGTTTTTCGGTGTGCGGGTTTCTCGCCCGCATTATCGTTACTTATGCCTACATTTTCTTTTCTAACCAGTCCAGCATACCTTACGATACACCTTCAACCCTGTTAGAATGCTCCCCTACCACTTAGAGTAAACTCTAAATCCATAGCTTCGGTAATATACTTATGCCCGATTATTATCCATGCTCGTCCGCTCGACTAGTGAGCTGTTACGCACTCTTTAAATGAATGGCTGCTTCCAAGCCAACATCCTAGCTGTCTGGGCAGACAAACCTCGTTCTTTCAACTTAGTATATATTTGGGGACCTTAGCTGATGGTCTGGGTTCTTTCCCTCTCGGACTTGGACCTTAGCACCCAAGCCCTCACTGTTATGAAACATTATATAGCATTCGGAGTTTGTCAGGAATTGGTAGGCGGTGAAGCCCCCGCATCCAATCAGTAGCTCTACCTCTATATAACTTTACGCATAACGCTGCACCTAAATGCATTTCGGGGAGTACGAGCTATTTCCGAGTTTGATTGGCCTTTCACCCCTACCCACAGGTCATCCGAAGACTTTTCAACGTCAACCGGTTCGGACCTCCACTGTGTGTTACCACAGCTTCATCCTGCCCATGGGTAGATCACACGGTTTCGCGTCTAACACTACTGACTAAAGCGCCCTATTCAGACTCGCTTTCGCTACGGATCCGTGGCTTAACCACTTAACCTTGCCAGCAACGTTAACTCGTAGGCTCATTATGCAAAAGGCACGCCGTCACCCCACGAAAGGGCTCCGACCGCTTGTAAGCGTATGGTTTCAGGATCTATTTCACTCCGTTATTCACGGTTCTTTTCACCTTTCCCTCACGGTACTGGTTCACTATCGGTCTCTCAGGAGTATTTAGCCTTAGCGGATGGTCCCGCCAAATTCAGACAGGGTTTCACGTGCCCCGCCCTACTCAGGATACCACTATCTATTATACTCGTTACCCATACGGGACTATCACCCTCTATGGTGTCACTTTCCAGTAACTTCCGGTTCCTTGTACATAAAATGTCGTGGTCCTACAACCCCAATCTTGCCGTAACAACATTGGTTTGGGCTAATCCGCGTTCGCTCGCCACTACTTACGGAATCACTTTTGTTTTCTTCTCCTCCGCCTACTTAGATGTTTCAGTTCAGCGGGTTTGCCCACCTATCGGTGTACTATGTCTTCAACATAGTGGGTTGCCCCATTCAGGTATCTACGGATCAATCGGTGTGTGCCCGTCCCCGTAGCTTTTCGCAGCTTATCACGCCTTTCATCGCCTCTGAGAGCCAAGGCATCCCCCATACGCCCTTATTTTGCTTATTGTACCAATCATAAAATCAATTATGACCGTTTTTTTTGTCTTTATTATTGCTAATAAAAACGCTTTCTACTTTTTATTATTTTCTTATCTCAATATGTCAATGAACTTTAAGCCAGTGCTCAGTTTACAGTTTTTAGTATTCAGTTTGCACCGAACAACAACCACCATTTTACCGATCACTACTTTTGTGGAGAATAACGGAGTCGAACCGTTGACCTCCTGCGTGCAAGGCAGGCGCTCTAGCCAGCTGAGCTAATCCCCCATTTTTTAGTTGTCAGTTAACAGTCCTCAGTTAACAGTACTTAAAACGGTTACTCAACCTCTAAAATTTCCTTTTTCTAAGTTTACAGTCTTTTTTAATTTTTAATTCTCAATTTTTAATTGAAAACCTTAAAAAAGTAGTCCCGGGCAGACTCGAACTGCCGACCCCTACATTATCAGTGTAGTACTCTAACCAGCTGAGCTACGAGACTCTGTTTTACTTAAAATTTATTATTTGAACTAACAGCAAGAGTAAAATAGTCTTAAAATTATAATCCTATAAAGCTTCTTCTTTTTTCCTCAGCGTGTTGATAAATCAACTAACACATAAGGCTCTAGAAAGGAGGTGTTCCAGCCGCACCTTCCGGTACGGCTACCTTGTTACGACTTAGCCCTAGTTACCAGTTTTACCCTAGGCAGCTCCTTGCGGTCACCGACTTCAGGCACCCCCAGCTTCCATGGCTTGACGGGCGGTGTGTACAAGGCCCGGGAACGTATTCACCGGATCATGGCTGATATCCGATTACTAGCGATTCCAGCTTCACGGAGTCGAGTTGCAGACTCCGATCCGAACTGTGACCGGTTTTATAGATTCGCTCCTGGTCGCCCAGTGGCTGCTCTCTGTACCGGCCATTGTAGCACGTGTGTAGCCCAAGGCGTAAGGGCCGTGATGATTTGACGTCATCCCCACCTTCCTCACAGTTTGCACTGGCAGTCTTGTTAGAGTTCCCGACTTGACTCGCTGGCAACTAACAACAGGGGTTGCGCTCGTTATAGGACTTAACCTGACACCTCACGGCACGAGCTGACGACAACCATGCAGCACCTTGTAAATTGTCTTGCGAAAGATCTGTTTCCAAACCGGTCAATCTACATTTAAGCCTTGGTAAGGTTCCTCGCGTATCATCGAATTAAACCACATGCTCCACCGCTTGTGCGGGCCCCCGTCAATTCCTTTGAGTTTCATTCTTGCGAACGTACTCCCCAGGTGGGATACTTATCACTTTCGCTTAGCCACTGAAATTGCTCCCAACAGCTAGTATCCATCGTTTACGGCGTGGACTACCAGGGTATCTAATCCTGTTCGCTACCCACGCTTTCGTCCATCAGCGTCAATCAATTAGTAGTAACCTGCCTTCGCAATTGGTATTCCATGTAATCTCTAAGCATTTCACCGCTACACTACATATTCTAGTTACTTCCTAATAATTCAAGTCTAACAGTATCAATGGCCGTTCCACCGTTGAGCGATGGGCTTTCACCACTGACTTATTAAACCGCCTACGGACCCTTTAAACCCAATGATTCCGGATAACGCTTGGATCCTCCGTATTACCGCGGCTGCTGGCACGGAGTTAGCCGATCCTTATTCTTACGATACCGTCAAGTCCCGACACGTCGGGATGTTTCTTCTCGTATAAAAGCAGTTTACAATCCATAGGACCGTCATCCTGCACGCGGCATGGCTGGATCAGGCTTGCGCCCATTGTCCAATATTCCTCACTGCTGCCTCCCGTAGGAGTCTGGTCCGTGTCTCAGTACCAGTGTGGGGGATCTCCCTCTCAGGACCCCTACCCATCGTAGCCTTGGTAAGCCGTTACCTTACCAACTAGCTAATGGGACGCATGCTCATCTTTTACCGTTGTGACTTTAATAGTGGTTTCATGCGAAACTGCTATACTATGAGGTATTAATCCAAATTTCTCTGGGCTATCCCTCTGTAAAAGGTAGATTGCATACGCGTTACGCACCCGTGCGCCGGTCTCTAGATCCGAAAACCTATACCCCTCGACTTGCATGTGTTAAGCCTGCCGCTAGCGTTCATCCTGAGCCAGGATCAAACTCTTCATCGTATATTGTTGATCTTAATAAATCAAGATCGTATTGTTATTCGAATCAGTCTCTATCGGTTATTCTCTAATCTCTCGATTATCTTACTCTTTATTCTTTTGCCTTAACATCTCTGTTAAAGCGGCTGTCAATTCAATATGTCTACGAACGTGTTTCAATTTTGTTGCGCTTGTTTCTCAAAGCGGGTGCAAAAGTAGAAAACTTATTTCTAACTGGCAAATGTTTTTTGAAGTTTTTTCTAAAGAAAATTTCTTTTCTTTTTACTTCTAAAACCTACCAATCTATCAATGAACTTTCCGTGTTTTGCGGGGTGCAAATGTAACATCCGTTTTCAAATCTCACAAGCTTTTTTCAATCTTTTTTTGAAAATAAATTTTCTCATTGATCTCGTTTGCTTGTCAGTATTTAAAAGAACGTCTGTCGCTGTTGCGGGTGCAAAAATAGACCCTTTATTTACATTTACAAGCTTTTTCTTTATATAATTTCAATGTTTTTAGAAACTTTTCCTTAACACTCTGATAACACTAAACTTAGAAATTCACCTTTTTTATCGTTTCTAAGATTTTTCTGATTAGGCATGTGTTTTTCGCAATAACACCATTTAATAAAAGCCCATTTTTAAAGACTTCGCTGTTTTATAGAATATTTAATGACTTGTTTTGAATAAGACTGTTTTTTGATTTGGTTGCCAGGAAGACAATAAGACACTATCCTAAGTTTTAAGATAGTTTACATGACTTTTCATAAAGTTAGCAAGAAGCAAAGTCCATTTTATTGTAACTCTAAAAATATATCATCTTATAAATACCCTAAGCACTATAAATAAAATGATTTTCAAATCAAGATTAAAGATTAAAAACTCAAGAAGAAACCTGAATAACCTTGATATTATATGTAATTAATCTTTGAATTAAAAAACATCTAAGACATATGCTAAAAATAATTCAAGAGAATACATAAACAGTAAAATCTTTATCATATATAACAACAAATTGACAATACAACAAAAAGTTGACTAACATAAAAAATCAGAACAAAACATTTACGGATTTTGCGAACTTCGAGGATTTACAGAATCCTCAATACTTATTTACGCGATGAAAAGGACTTACTTAAAAAAAAAAAAAAGCAATTTCAAAATTATAAATCCCAACATGCAAGCAGATAACCTTTACGAACGTCCTATTCAAAGAGTCTTAAAACTTCTTCGCAGACCTTACAATTAAAATATAAATTCAAAAATTAGCCTTCTAAACTATATTCTATATAAATTATTGAATAAACTATCCCTTAGAAATAATCTACAGTAAAAATTTCGATTTCAAACATTTAATTCGAACATATTAGCCATACATATTCCCCAGATTATTTATAGAAATTTATAATCGTTGCCAATAATTTCAACAAATAGAGTAAAAATATATAATCACCCTACGCCTACGATTAAAACCTTACAGCATATAAAAGAAAAAATATTTATACCACAGAAACAAGAATTGACATGACCAATTCCATGAATCAATTGATCTTATAAGCAAAATCAGAAAAACAAAACATACATCCCCCAACTTTTACCCAAACGGAGATTCCGTAAAACAATTATAAACAAGAAGCAGATACCTACTTTATAAATCTCGTGAAAAATTGACTCAAAGTCGAAAGAGAACGCAAATGATATTTGATCTCTATTCTCATACAACTTACAATCTAAACCAACAACTTCAAGGAATTTATAATAATGATGAACATATTGCTATGGACAAACTGGCACATTAGCACAGAATTGTAGAGGAATCTGGGGTTATTTTGCACCTGATCCCATAACCGCACAGCTTTGCGGACTTAGCCACCCACAAAAATCCAAAAACCTTAGCGTTCCTTGCGGTTAAACCAAATCCCGAACCAATCCAAAACAAAAAAACCTGTTTCTAACGAAACAGGTTTTGGATCAAGACATATTGTTGTGGGGAAATATTAAAATTTCGAAATTTGAATTTTATATTATATCCAAATGCAAGATTCTTTTATCGATATCCTTAAATTATTGTTACCAGAAATAATAGTAGATTATTTTGAGCTTACCTCTTATGAAAAGGGAGAGGAGATACTTCATTTGTATTTAAAAGAAATCAATTCGATTCCGAAAGAATACAGAGACTCAAAATTAAGTTCGAAAGGATTTTTTGAAGAGATAACTGTTCAGGATTTCCCTATTCGTGGACATCAGGTGTACCTTCACATTACTCGCAGAAGATGGCTTAATGAAGATACTGGAAAAGTAGTTTTCAGGGATTGGAATTTAGTAGCAGACGGAACTCGTGTAACCCAAGAGTTTGCGTCTTTTTTAAAAGAAATCAATAGATTCCAAGCCAAATGATTGTAATGCCATCGCCTCTTTCTATGGCGTTTCAGGTAGAAATTTACAATCTCAATACAAGGATTTCCTAAGTGATTTTAAAGCTTGGGATCAAAAATCACATGCTAAAAAATGGCTTGTTTTTCCTAAGAACATTGGAAAACGTTTGTCAATAGACGAAACGTCTCTCTCCAATGGGGAACTCTATACTATTGTGACTAATAAATCTGGTAAAGGTAGAAAAGGTACTATAGTGGCTATGGTTGCAGGAACTAAAGCTGATACAGTAATTTCAGTTCTTGAAAAATACCTCTCAGAGAAAGAAACCTGGTTAAGGAAATCACTTTGGACATGGCTGGTAATATGGGATTAATTGCCCGCAAATCCTTCCCTAATGCAACTCGTGTTACTAACCGGTTCCATGTTCACAAGCTGGCTACTGAAGCCTTGCAGGAAATCAGAATCAAATACAGATGGAAAGCTATAGATCTGGAAAATGAAGCAACGGAAAAAGCGAAAAAGTCAAATGTGAATTTTGAACCTAAAATACTCTCTAACGGAGACACCCTTAAACAGTTACTAGCCAGAAGTCGATATTTCTTATATAAAACCAAATCGAAATGGACTAAAAACCAATTAGAACGTGCTGCATTATTATTTGAATTGTATCCTGATATTCAAAAGGGATATAGTCTCACTCAAGAACTTCGAAGTATCTTCGAGAATACAAAAGATAAAATCATAGGCTTTGCCAAACTAGCCAAATGGCACGAAAAAGTAAACCAATCTGGATTTAAATCTTTTGGTACAATATCGCGAACAATTATGAATCACTATCAAACGATATTGAATTATTTTGACAACAGAAGCACTAATGCGTCGGCAGAATCTTTCAATTCTAAAATAAAAGCATTTAGATCCCAATTCAGAGGCGTTAGAAATGTAGAATTCTTCCTTTTTAGACTAACCAATATTTATGCTTAATTTTTGCTGCTCCACAGGTTTTCGTGTTGATCCGAAGGATCTTTAAAAGAAAGGTGACGACTCCAGTATTTTATAAAACAAAAAATCCTCACCAAATAAATGATGAGGATCTTTAAAAGAAAGGCGACGACATACTCTCCCACATAACTGCAGTACCATCTGCGCAGGCGGGCTTAACTACTCTGTTCGGGATGGGAAGAGGTGAGCCCCGCCGCAATAACCACCTTAAGAAGTTATAATTGCTTTGGGCAATTTGTTCTTCAATTTTTAATTTTTAATTCAAAATTTTTAATTGAAGTAATATCTTAACATACTGAGATAAAGAAAAGTATTTTTATTTATTATTTTTAGAAAGTTTCTTCTCCCGACCTGAGTCGGGAGAAAAGGGTGTACATAAGCTTACGGATTATTAGTACTACTCGACTATGACATTACTGCCTTTACATCTATAGCCTATCAACGTGGTCATCTTCCACGATCCTTAAAAGAAATCTCATCTTGTGGTGGGTTTCGCGCTTATATGCTTTCAGCGCTTATCCCTTCCAAACGTAGCTACTCTGCGGTGCCCCTGGCGGGACAACAGATACACTAGAGGTTTGTCCAATTCGGTCCTCTCGTACTAGAATCAGATCCACTCAAATTTCTAACGCCCACAGTAGATAGAGACCGAACTGTCTCACGACGTTCTGAACCCAGCTCGCGTGCCACTTTAATGGGCGAACAGCCCAACCCTTGGGACCTTCTCCAGCCCCAGGATGTGACGAGCCGACATCGAGGTGCCAAACCCCCCCGTCGATATGAGCTCTTGGGGGAGATCAGCCTGTTATCCCCGGCGTACCTTTTATCCTTTGAGCGATGGCCCTTCCATGCGGAACCACCGGATCACTATGCTCTACTTTCGTACCTGATCGACCTGTATGTCTCTCAGTCAAGCTCCCTTATGCCATTGCACTCTACGCACGGTTACCAAGCGTACTGAGGGAACCTTTAGAAGCCTCCGTTACTCTTTTGGAGGCGACCACCCCAGTCAAACTACCCACCAAGCAATGTCCCCCGCAAAACGGGGTTAGGCCTCAGATAAACAAAGGGTTGTATTTCAACAATGACTCCACAACGCCTGGCGACGCCACTTCACAGTCTCCAACCTATCCTACACATCATTTATCCAAGGTCAATACTAAGCTATAGTAAAGGTGCACAGGGTCTTTTCGTCCCACTGCGGGTAAACGGCATCTTCACCGTTACTACAATTTCACCGAGCTCATGGCTGAGACAGTGTCCAGATCGTTACACCATTCGTGCAGGTCGGAACTTACCCGACAAGGAATTTCGCTACCTTAGGACCGTTATAGTTACGGCCGCCGTTTACTGGGGCTTCAATTCAATGCTTCTCCGAAGATAACATCTCCTCTTAACCTTCCAGCACCGGGCAGGTGTCAGGCCCTATACTTCATCTTACGATTTTGCAGAGCCCTGTGTTTTTGATAAACAGTCGCCTGGACCTCTTCACTGCGGCCAGCATTGCTGCTGGCGACCTTTCTCCCGAAGTTACAGGTCTATTTTGCCTAATTCCTTAGCCATGAATCTCTCGAGCACCTTAGGATTCTCTCCTCAACTACCTGTGTCGGTTTACGGTACTGGTACTAATTACCTGAAGTTTAGAGGTTTTTCTTGGAAGCCCTTAGGCGCACTATCTCTTTGTCCGAAGACTCCGAGTACTATCGTATTTCCCCAAAATCTGTGGATTTGCCTGCAGATCTTATAGGTAGGTACTTCAACGAACTATTCCGTCAGTTCGCGGCGCTTTCATCACTCCGTCACCCCATCACAGTAATTAGTAGTACGGGAATATTAACCCGTTAGCCATCGACTGTCCCTTTCGGGTTCGCCTTAGGACCAGACTAACCCACAGCTGATTAGCATAGCTGTGGAAACCTTAGTTTTTCGGTGTGCGGGTTTCTCGCCCGCATTATCGTTACTTATGCCTACATTTTCTTTTCTAACCAGTCCAGCATACCTTACGATACACCTTCAACCCTGTTAGAATGCTCCCCTACCACTTAGAGTAAACTCTAAATCCATAGCTTCGGTAATATACTTATGCCCGATTATTATCCATGCTCGTCCGCTCGACTAGTGAGCTGTTACGCACTCTTTAAATGAATGGCTGCTTCCAAGCCAACATCCTAGCTGTCTGGGCAGACAAACCTCGTTCTTTCAACTTAGTATATATTTGGGGACCTTAGCTGATGGTCTGGGTTCTTTCCCTCTCGGACTTGGACCTTAGCACCCAAGCCCTCACTGTTATGAAACATTATATAGCATTCGGAGTTTGTCAGGAATTGGTAGGCGGTGAAGCCCCCGCATCCAATCAGTAGCTCTACCTCTATATAACTTTACGCATAACGCTGCACCTAAATGCATTTCGGGGAGTACGAGCTATTTCCGAGTTTGATTGGCCTTTCACCCCTACCCACAGGTCATCCGAAGACTTTTCAACGTCAACCGGTTCGGACCTCCACTGTGTGTTACCACAGCTTCATCCTGCCCATGGGTAGATCACACGGTTTCGCGTCTAACACTACTGACTAAAGCGCCCTATTCAGACTCGCTTTCGCTACGGATCCGTGGCTTAACCACTTAACCTTGCCAGCAACGTTAACTCGTAGGCTCATTATGCAAAAGGCACGCCGTCACCCCACGAAAGGGCTCCGACCGCTTGTAAGCGTATGGTTTCAGGATCTATTTCACTCCGTTATTCACGGTTCTTTTCACCTTTCCCTCACGGTACTGGTTCACTATCGGTCTCTCAGGAGTATTTAGCCTTAGCGGATGGTCCCGCCAAATTCAGACAGGGTTTCACGTGCCCCGCCCTACTCAGGATACCACTATCTATTATACTCGTTACCCATACGGGACTATCACCCTCTATGGTGTCACTTTCCAGTAACTTCCGGTTCCTTGTACATAAAATGTCGTGGTCCTACAACCCCAATCTTGCCGTAACAACATTGGTTTGGGCTAATCCGCGTTCGCTCGCCACTACTTACGGAATCACTTTTGTTTTCTTCTCCTCCGCCTACTTAGATGTTTCAGTTCAGCGGGTTTGCCCACCTATCGGTGTACTATGTCTTCAACATAGTGGGTTGCCCCATTCAGGTATCTACGGATCAATCGGTGTGTGCCCGTCCCCGTAGCTTTTCGCAGCTTATCACGCCTTTCATCGCCTCTGAGAGCCAAGGCATCCCCCATACGCCCTTATTTTGCTTATTGTACCAATCATAAAATCAATTATGACCGTTTTTTTTGTCTTTATTATTGCTAATAAAAACGCTTTCTACTTTTTATTATTTTCTTATCTCAATATGTCAATGAACTTTAAGCCAGTGCTCAGTTTACAGTTTTTAGTATTCAGTTTGCACCGAACAACAACCACCATTTTACCGATCACTACTTTTGTGGAGAATAACGGAGTCGAACCGTTGACCTCCTGCGTGCAAGGCAGGCGCTCTAGCCAGCTGAGCTAATCCCCCATTTTTTAGTTGTCAGTTAACAGTCCTCAGTTAACAGTACTTAAAACGGTTACTCAACCTCTAAAATTTCCTTTTTCTAAGTTTACAGTCTTTTTTAATTTTTAATTCTCAATTTTTAATTGAAAACCTTAAAAAAGTAGTCCCGGGCAGACTCGAACTGCCGACCCCTACATTATCAGTGTAGTACTCTAACCAGCTGAGCTACGAGACTCTGTTTTACTTAAAATTTATTATTTGAACTAACAGCAAGAGTAAAATAGTCTTAAAATTATAATCCTATAAAGCTTCTTCTTTTTTCCTCAGCGTGTTGATAAATCAACTAACACATAAGGCTCTAGAAAGGAGGTGTTCCAGCCGCACCTTCCGGTACGGCTACCTTGTTACGACTTAGCCCTAGTTACCAGTTTTACCCTAGGCAGCTCCTTGCGGTCACCGACTTCAGGCACCCCCAGCTTCCATGGCTTGACGGGCGGTGTGTACAAGGCCCGGGAACGTATTCACCGGATCATGGCTGATATCCGATTACTAGCGATTCCAGCTTCACGGAGTCGAGTTGCAGACTCCGATCCGAACTGTGACCGGTTTTATAGATTCGCTCCTGGTCGCCCAGTGGCTGCTCTCTGTACCGGCCATTGTAGCACGTGTGTAGCCCAAGGCGTAAGGGCCGTGATGATTTGACGTCATCCCCACCTTCCTCACAGTTTGCACTGGCAGTCTTGTTAGAGTTCCCGACTTGACTCGCTGGCAACTAACAACAGGGGTTGCGCTCGTTATAGGACTTAACCTGACACCTCACGGCACGAGCTGACGACAACCATGCAGCACCTTGTAAATTGTCTTGCGAAAGATCTGTTTCCAAACCGGTCAATCTACATTTAAGCCTTGGTAAGGTTCCTCGCGTATCATCGAATTAAACCACATGCTCCACCGCTTGTGCGGGCCCCCGTCAATTCCTTTGAGTTTCATTCTTGCGAACGTACTCCCCAGGTGGGATACTTATCACTTTCGCTTAGCCACTGAAATTGCTCCCAACAGCTAGTATCCATCGTTTACGGCGTGGACTACCAGGGTATCTAATCCTGTTCGCTACCCACGCTTTCGTCCATCAGCGTCAATCAATTAGTAGTAACCTGCCTTCGCAATTGGTATTCCATGTAATCTCTAAGCATTTCACCGCTACACTACATATTCTAGTTACTTCCTAATAATTCAAGTCTAACAGTATCAATGGCCGTTCCACCGTTGAGCGATGGGCTTTCACCACTGACTTATTAAACCGCCTACGGACCCTTTAAACCCAATGATTCCGGATAACGCTTGGATCCTCCGTATTACCGCGGCTGCTGGCACGGAGTTAGCCGATCCTTATTCTTACGATACCGTCAAGTTCCGACACGTCGGGATGTTTCTTCTCGTATAAAAGCAGTTTACAATCCATAGGACCGTCATCCTGCACGCGGCATGGCTGGATCAGGCTTGCGCCCATTGTCCAATATTCCTCACTGCTGCCTCCCGTAGGAGTCTGGTCCGTGTCTCAGTACCAGTGTGGGGGATCTCCCTCTCAGGACCCCTACCCATCGTAGCCTTGGTAAGCCGTTACCTTACCAACTAGCTAATGGGACGCATGCTCATCTTTTACCGTTGTGACTTTAATAGTGGTTTCATGCGAAACTGCTATACTATGAGGTATTAATCCAAATTTCTCTGGGCTATCCCTCTGTAAAAGGTAGATTGCATACGCGTTACGCACCCGTGCGCCGGTCTCTACTTCCGAAGAAGTATACCCCTCGACTTGCATGTGTTAAGCCTGCCGCTAGCGTTCATCCTGAGCCAGGATCAAACTCTTCATCGTATATTGTTTGCTTGATTGCTCAAGCTATTGTTATTCGAATCAGTCTCTATCGGTTATTCTTTAATCTCTCGATTATTTTACTCTTTATTCTCTTGCTCTAACATCTCTGTTAAAGCGGCTGTCAATTCAATATGTCTACGAACGTGTGTTTCAATTTTGTTGCGCTTGTGTTGCAAAGCGGGTGCAAAAGTAGAAAACTTATTTTTAACCGGCAAATGTTTTTTGAAGTTTTTTCTAAAGAAAATTTCTTTTCTTTTTACTTCTAAAACCTACCAATCCATCAATGAACTTTCCGTGTTTTGCGGGGTGCAAATGTAACATCCGTTTTCAAATCTCACAAGCTTTTCGCAATCTTTTTTTTGAAAATAAATTTTCTCATTGATCTCGTTTGCTTGTCAGTATTTCAGTGAACGTCTATCGCTGTTGCGGGTGCAAAAGTAGACCCTTTATTTACATTTACAAGCTTTTTTATTATATAATTTCAATGTTTTTAGAAACTTTTTCTTAACACTCTGATAACACTAAACTTAGAAATTCACCTTTTTTATCGTTTCTAAGATTTTTCTGATTAGGCATGTGTTTTTCGCAATAATACTATTTAATAAAAGCCCATTTTTAAAGACTTCGCTGCTTTAACGGATGTTTAATGACTTGTTTTGAATAAGACTGTTTTGAAGTGGATTACCACGAAGACACTAAGACGCTAAGCTTGTGCTCCTGCTTCTAAGCTTGATTTACCGATTTTAACTATGCAATCCCGATAGCTATAGGAACAAAGGCGCTATGTGTTTTGCTATTTGAAGCGTTTTATTTCTCTTTTATCCCCAATGTTCTTCTGAAGACCACTGCCCTAGCCCCGATAGTAGTGGAAATCCTTTTACTTTTTTCTTTAAAAAGTAAAAGATTGGAACGAATAGCGGGAAATAGCTCCTAATTAAATTCCAAATCTGAAACTTCAAATTTCAAAATTACTCGTTCTTATATATAGTATAAAATACAAAACCCGTTAGTTAGACTAACGGGTTATGAATTTATGAATTACTAATCAAAACGAATCGCTTTGACTGGTGAGATCTTCGTTATTATATAGGACGGAATTAACAGCACAATAAAACAAACTGTAATAGTGAGTAAATTTAGCAAGGCGATATATCCCCAGTTTAGATAAACCGGTGCCTGGTTGACGTAGTAGTTTTCAGGATTTAACTGAACGACTCCGAATTGCTGCTGGATTAACAAGATGGCAATCCCTATTAGATTACCCCAAAACAATCCTCGTATAATAAGATAGAATGCGTTGTATAAAAATATTTTGCGGACTGTCCAGTTATTTGCTCCCATTGCTTTTAGAATTCCGATCATTTGGGTGCGCTCTAATATAAGCACCAATAATGCGACCACCATATTTATGGTAGCTACCAGGATCATAACTCCGAGGATAACGACGATATTGAAATCGAAAAGTTGTAGCCAATCAAAAATATAGCTGTATTTTTCGATTATAGTTTTTGTATCTAAATTCGATGATGTTTGATCGTATACCTGAATTCCTGTTGATTTAATATTATCGAAGTCTTTTACAAATACTTCAAAAGCTCCAACCTGATCGGGGCTCCATTTATTGATTCGCTGAATGTGACGAATATCTCCTATTATATAGGTCGCATCGAATTGTTGAAATCCCGAATTGAAAATACCTTTAATTTTGAATCGGCGACTGTTTGGCATTTTTCCTTGTTCTTCTTTTATAAAGAAAGTATTGAAATTATCTCCTACTTTCAAATTAAGGCGATCTGCAAGAAGTCTGGAAATTAAAACTTCTTCGTTTAGGGTTTTAGAAAAATCAGGCACTTTACCCTCTACAATATATTCCTTTATATTATTCCAGTCGTAATCTCCTCCTACTCCTTTGAAAACAATTCCTTCGAAAGCATTTTCGGTTCTAATAATTCCGGCTTTAGTTGCTATTGCCTGAATATGACTTACCTCTGGAACTGATTTGAAATTGGGGTAAAAATCCTGTTTTTTGGAAATTGGGGTTAAAGTGACTTCAGAATTGTTATTATCAAAATTTGATATTATAATCTGGCCATTGAAAGCTGAAACTTTATCACGTATTTTTTGCTGCAATCCTATTCCGGTAGCAACTGAAACTATCATCATAATAATACCAATGGCAATGGCCGAAATGGCAATTTTGATAATTGGCGCTGATATACTGCTTTTATAATCTTTGGCAGTTATAAGTCTTCTTGCTATGAAATATTCTAAACTCAAATTTGGGTTGTCTTTTTATTAATTATCATTGGACTTCATCTATCCGAATCAAAAATACATTTTAAAAAGTAAAATCGAATGGCTTCTAAAAACAATTACAAAAGTTTTAAAACTCTCATAATGGAAGTTTCTTTTTCATCTCTTCTACTATATTATATGCTGCCGGACAAATGGCAACATTTTTTAAGGTAAGATCTGTAATTTGATTAAACTTTTTACGATCTGTATGCGGAAATTCTCGGCATGCCTTTGGACGAACATCATAAATCATGCAATAATTCTCGCTATCCAGAAAAGTACACGGAACGCTTTTTAGTACATAGTCTTTATCTTCATCTATTCGAAGATACTGTTCGATGAATTGCTGTGGTTTTTGTCTGAATGATTTTGAAATTCGTTCGATATCTGCCAAAGTAAATAATGGCCCGGTTGTTTTACAACAATTGGCGCACTGTAAACAATCTGTCTTTTTAAATTCGGCATCATGCAGATCCTGCATAACATAATCTAAATTCTTAGGTTGTTTCTTTTTCAGCTTATCAAAATACTTTTTGTTTTCGATATGCTTATCTTTGGCTAACTTATTTAAGTTATTTAAAATTTGTTTCAAGTTTACTTTTTAAAGTTGATGTGCAAAATTAAACAACTTTAAACTTGAAACCCTAAACTTTGAACTAAAATACGATGAAAGATCTATTTGGGAAGGCGATGTTCGACTTTCAAACCAATAATTCACCTGAAGATATCATTACAGAAACGACAATTTCTGAAGAGGACGAAATGAGTGTTGATTATTTATTCCGTTCTTATAACGAAATGCCTAAACTTGAGCAAAAAGCATTGCAATTGGCCACTGGAAAAACATTAGACGTTGGGTGCGGCGCCGGAAGCCACAGTTTGTCTTTGCAAAATGATCGCAATTTAGATGTTACATCGATAGATATTTCAGCAAAAGCTATTGAAACTTGTAAACTTCGCGGTGTTAAAAATGCAAAAGTTGAAAATATATTAGATTTTGAAGGAGAAAAATTTGATACCATAATTTTATTAATGAATGGTGTTGGTATTTTTGGCAAACTTGAAAATTGCAATAAATTTCTATCCAAACTAAAATCTCTTTTAAATCCGGGCGGACAAATTTTACTGGATAGCTCCGATATCATTTATATGTTTGACGAAGATGAAGATGGCGGAAAATGGATTCCCTCTAATAATGATTATTACGGCGAACTTGTTTTTAATATCTCTTATAAAGGAGAAAAAGAAGAACCTTTTGACTGGTTGTATTTAGATTACAATACACTTCAAAATGCAGCTGTTGCAAACGGATTAAAATGCGAACTCATTTTAGAAGGTGAACATTATGATTATTTGGCTAAACTTTCGATTTAAAATAAAAATTAACGATCATGGAAGCATTAGATTTAGAAAAATTAAAATATCCGATAGGAAAATTTGAGTTCCCAACGGAATTTAGCCTCGAATATATTTCTGATAAAATTCATGAAATCGAATCTTTTCCTGAGAGATTGAAAAAAGAAACGATTCATTTAACAGATGAACAATTGGATACACCTTATCGTCCCGGCGGATGGACGGTTCGACAAGTGATTCATCATTGTGCCGAAAGCCATATGAATTGTTATATCAGAATAAAATGGGCTTTGACAGAAAATAATCCTGTAATAAAACCATATGATGAAAATTTATGGTCGGACTTGCCTGATAATTTGAAGATGCCCATTAAACCAACATTGACACTGCTTGATGGATTACATTTTAGACTGGCTTTTATTATGAAGAATTTACCTGATGAAGATCTTGAAAAATCTTTTATTCATCCGGAAAACAATTCAGAATATAAAATAAAACTATTAATGGCCACATACGCCTGGCACGGTAATCATCATTTAGCGCATATTACTACTTTAAAAAAATATAAAAACTGGAAATAAAAGCAATGTTTCTTTTTTATACACTGTATACAATTTATCCTTAATAAAAAAAAATCTCTTCGGCTGAAGAGATTTTTTTTGCCCTTTAAGGAATATTCAAATATTTATGCGTTTGAAGTGAAACTCTCCACTTGGGATTATTCATTACATAATCTACAATCAGAGGTGTCATTTCTTCTTTTTTGCTCCACTCCGGTTGAAGAAACAATATTGCTTTGTCATTTACGAGCTCTGCTTGTTCTTCTGCAAAAATAAAATCGTGTTTGTTATAAATAATTACCTTTAACTCGTGCGCACTATCATACACCGTTTGTGTTGGTAATTTATTTTTTTTAGGCGAAAGACAAATCCAATCCCATGTACCCGTTAATGGATAGGCTCCTGAGGTTTCGATATGAACTTTTAAATTTCTATTTTTTAATTCCTGAGTTAACAAACTCATATCCCAGGTCAAAGGTTCTCCTCCAGTTATCACAACAGTGTCAGCATAAGTTGCTGCATTATTTACAATTAAATCAACACTTGTTGGCGGATGTAACTCTGCATTCCAGCTCTCCTTCACATCACACCAGTGACAACCAACATCACAACCTCCAATTCGTATAAAGTAAGCGGCCGTTCCTGTATGAAAACCTTCTCCCTGAATGGTATAAAACTCTTCCATCAAAGGTAACATAGCTCCTTTATTTACTTCTAATTGTATTTCTTTTGATAACATTATTATATTTTAAAGTGCAAAGATAGTCAATTAAATACGGAACAAAAAAAACCGATAGTCCAAAGAACTATCGGTTTTATATTTAATAAAAGACCTTATATTATTTTAAAGCTTTTACAGATTGTGCAGCGTAAGCGTTTGCAGGATCTAAAACTAAAGTTTTATTGAAATATTCAATTGCTTTAGCTTTATCTGTATTTGCATAACTAGCACCGATACTATTGTAAGCTTCGATTACTTTTTTAACTGTAGCAGGTTTTGCTAATTCTTCAGGACCTTTTGCAGTTGTTTTAGTTACATACTCTTCGTAATTTTTGATAATTAAATCATCTTTCTCAAGTAAGTTATTAATTCTTCCTTTGTATAAGTATGCTTCATCATAAGTTGGAGAAGCTTCTAAAACTCTGTCAAAAGCACCTTCAGCTTTAGCTAAAGCAGCAGCATCCGGAGCACCATCTTTTTTATTTGCATTAGCATAATAAAGTGAAATACCATAATATACATTGTCATCTAAATAATTTTTAGATTCTTTGTTATTAACTGCAAGTTCAAAAACAGTTGCAGCTTGTGCAAATTGCTTTTTACCAAACAATGCTTTTCCTAGATCAGCAAGTTCTTCAACTACTAAAGGCTCTAATTCAATTGCTTTTTTAACATCAGCAATACCAGCATCAAAAGCTGCCTGATCTACAACTCCTTCAGCATTTGTTCCTTTTTTAATTTTTGACAATCCTAAATACAAATAATCTCTACTAATTACTTTGTTTGAAGGTACTTTAATAAAATCTTCGATAGATTTAATTGCTACATCAACATTTCCGTTTTCGTAAGCAGCATAACCTAAATACCTGTAAATTCTTGGATTTACTTTATCTTCAGCAATCATTTTGTTTGCTACAGTCTCAAGAGTTTTATAATCTTTTACCAAGATTAAGAAATCTGCATGACGCATTTTCGAATCTAAAGAGTAATCTGTAAGACTTAAATATTTTTCGTAGTTAGTGATTGCATTTTGCATATTTACTTTAGCGGTAGAAGTTTTGTTTCTTCCCCATTTGTAATATGTTTCAGCTAATTCTCTGTAAACCGGACCATAATTAGGGTTGATCGCGATAACTTCATTAAAAGATTTAATTGCTTCTTCGTATGATTTAGCACCTTTTAATAAAACTCCTAATTGCATTTTTGCTCTTAAAAGTGTTGGATCTGCAGTAAATGCATCACGGTAAGCTTTGTACGCATCATTTTGATTGTTTGAACCATAGTAAGCATCTCCAATTGTTAAAAGAGCAGTTGCATTTTGAGGCTCAAGTACCAAAGCACGTTTCAAGATCGCAATAGCACCAGGATAATCTGGTGAAGTTGAATTAATATATGCTCTACCAATGTAAATAAATTCATCTACATCTTTACGTTTCATATCTTTTGTAGCTAAACCAAAGTTAGCCTGAGCTGCAGCAGCATTTTTAGCATCAAGATCTATCTGACCTAATCCGATATAATTTAAATTTTTCTTATCAGATGCTTGTAATCCATTTGCGTAATAAATTTTGGCTGAATCAATAATAGATTGATTTAAATATATATTACCTAAAACAAAATTAGCTTCTCCGTCAGAAGGTTTTGCTTTGATGATTGTTTTAAGCAAAGACTTTGCTTTTTGAAATTGTTCAGCATCGATTGCTTTTTTAGCTTCTTTGATGTCTTGCGCTTTTGCAACAGTAGCTGAAGCAACTAAGGCAAGACTAAAAATTTTAAATTTATTCATCTTTAATTGTAATTAATTTATTCTTTATCTTTAATAATTTGACTTCTAATTTTAAGATTTCTTCCTGGAGTTCTAACAGGCAATAATCCCGATTTTAAAACAATACGTTGTCCGATGTCTCCTGAAATGAATGAAGCGAACCCCATTCCTAAACCAGTATAACCCTGACAATTTATAATAAACAAATCACGTGCCAAAGGATATTTTTTCTCACCAAGATCATTTTGAGTAGGACTATAGTATCCCCCACCATTTAGACCTTTTACACTCATAACGTTTATCTTTTTAACAATGTCGAGCATATTTGGAGATGGCTGATACAACCAATTTACTCCAACTACTCCAATCATACCATCATTCTCAGACACGAATTTAATAACTTCGTAGTTAGTTTTAAAAGAAAAAACATTTTTTGATGGAATATCTTTCACCTTAGCCAATTCTTTCATGTATCGTACCGTACTTGAATTTGGATTATCAAAAACAAGTCCCTTGATTTCAGAATCTGATTTGCCTTGTAAAAAATCAATCACGGTTTTCAACGCAATTAATGTATCATTATTGCTTTTATTAGTAACAAAAGCAATTGCATCTGATGCAAACGGCGTTACTCTAGGATTAATCTTGCTTTTTTCGAATCTTGTTTTCTCTTCCTGAGTCAAATCTCTGGTAGTAACAACCACTTTTGCTTTTTGATTTAACAAATCATTTATAAGCTCAGCTTCAGATTTAGGCTTTAATGAAATCTTAGCATCATAGTAAGTACCTTCAAAAACAGCCACCATATCTTCTACAATAGGTTTTATTGTTTCATCTACAGTAATATCTATAGATCCTTTTAAAATTGTTTCATTATCAGCTTCATTTTTACTTTTTTGGTTACACATGGCAAACAAAAAAACAAAAACTACCAAACCTACAATTTTACCATATTTGAACATAATTATTCTGCGTTTGAATTGATTAATCTTAAAAAACGAATTCCTGAATATACGATCAATAATCCGCCAAAAGCATATCTGTATTTAGGTTCCATGTCTAAAGGAAGTTTCTTCCAGAACATAATCATTAAACCCAGTACAAGATATATTAAAAAAAACATTATTCCTAAAACAAGAAGAAATCGCTCTTTGAGCGATTTCTTCTGAATATTATTAAGCTTATCTTTTAACATTATTCTGCAGATTGAATAGTAATAGGAAGCGAGTAAAGTACCCTAACTTTTTTACCATTTTGTTCGCCGGGAGTCCATTTTGGACATTTTTTAAGAACACGAATTGCTTCTGCTCCTGTACCGTAACCGATATCCCTTAAAACTTTAATGTCGGTTAATGAACCGTCTTTTTCAACTACAAAAGTAACATAAACTTTACCTTTTAAACCTTCTTCTTCCGGAGTCTTGTAATTGTTTCCTACGAATTTGTAGAACTTTTCAATTCCTCCAGGGAAATCTGGTTTTACTTCGATACCAGCCGTGTTGTAAACGTTGTTATCTTCTTGGATGATCTCCTGAACAGGTCCTTTACCAACTGGCTCATCAACAGTTAAAACTGCATCCGGATCTCCTTTGATAGTTTCGTTACCTACTTTTTTATCCTTAAGATCCACAATTTTTGGTGGGTCTTCAGTAATTTCGTTTGCTTTAGCAACTACCGGTTTCACAAACTTCACCTGATCCACTTTTGGTGGTGGTGGTGGTGGTGGCGGTTGATTTGGCTTAATTTCCTCTTTTTTAGGAGGCAATTTTACTGTTGCGATTTTAATATCGTTGTTTACCACTTCTTCTTCAGAATCTGGTAAGAAGCTTGCAATAAGAGGAGCTGCAACAGCAGCGCTAAAGATAAGTGAACCAATAATAAGCGCCTTTACAGTCGTCTTACCGTTAGCTTTTCTTAACTCATATGCACCATATATCTTATTACGCCCTTCGAATACGATATCAAGCCACTGATTTTTAATTATATCTAGTTTCATATTTCTTGATTATTAAGGATTAAAACAAGATTGCTCTTATTTTTTATCTATCAATTTCGTTTCTTCTGGACTAAACTCAGGAACAATCGCATAAGTCTCTACACCTGAAATTGCCATTTCATCCAAAATATCAACCAAATTACGGTAATTTGATTTCTTAGTTGGCTTGATAATAACTATAATTCCATTTTTAGGTTTCCCTAAAGCTGTAGAATAAGCTAAAACTGCTTTTTTCTGAGTTAATAATTCTTTACGAATTCCGTCTTTACCATAGGCAATATCCTTTGGACCTACTTTAGGAGTTGCAAGCAATCCCATATAATAAACCATTTTATTATCGGCACCAAGCATTACAGTCATCGTACGATTTTCATCTACTTTTGTATCCTCCGTTTTCTTAGTAGGATCTGGATCTTTATCTGGCAGAGACAAATCCATCGCTTGAGGTTTTGACAACGATGTGGTTAACATAAAGAACGTGATCAATAAGAATGCCAAATCCACCATTGCCGTTAAATCGACTTTAGAATTCTGCTTTTTACTTCTTACTTTACCACCTTTTCCGCCACCACCGTCGCCGGTATTTAATTCAGCCATTTTAGTGTATATTTTTTAATTAAAAGTCTCTTCCTCTCGTACCTGTAACTAAGTTAAAGGAATTGATTTTCTGATCTTGTAGAATATCCATTATCTTTTTGATTTGTGGATATTGTTCTTTAGCATCACCTTTTATTGCAATTTTCAATTCTTTATCATCAAGATCAATCGAAGCTCTTCTTGAAACCAAAAGCCAGTCTTTTAATTGATTATCTAATGAATCTATTGGAATTCCAGGTTGATTTGCTTTTGTTCTGTCAGCCGCTTTCAGATCGATAATTTGTTTCAAATTTGTCAATGGCACACCAAAGTCATCCATTAAAGCAAATTTAGTTTTATCGTCTTCTGTAAAAGTAACACCGTATTTTGCACCCATACCTTCAAGAGTTCTTTTACGAATCTCTCTACCTTTTAGATCAAAAAACACTTTGCTTTTTCCATCTGCACCTTTTCCTATTGTAATAATTGCTAAATCCGAATCAGGTAATTTAGTTTGAGCAACAGAAGAAGGCATATCTACAGGAAGTGCTTCTGGCACTTTAGCAGTAGCGGTCAAAATAAAGAACGTAAGCAAAAGGAACGCAACATCACACATGGCAGTCATATCTGTCGATGTTGACTTTTTTTTCATTTTTATTTTAGCCATTATCTTTTATTTTATTTTGATATAATTAATTGTAATTAATACTAATCAAAAATTAATTATTGTTTCAAACTTCCTCTGAATCTTCTGTAAGTATTTACAATTGTAGTACCAGCCTCATCGATAGAGTAAGTTAAATCATCAATTTTAGCAGTAAAGAAGTTATAAGAAACGATCGCTAAGATTGAAGTAGAGATACCTGTTGCAGTGTTGATAAGTGCTTCAGAGATACCTGTTGCAAGAGCAGCTTGATCTGGAGTTCCAGCAGAAGCTAACGCACCAAACGCTTTAATCATACCTGATACAGTTCCTAATAATCCTCCTAATGTACCTAAAGATACTAAAGTAGAGATAATAGTCATATTTTTTTCTAACATTGGCATTTCTAATGAAGTTGCCTCTTCGATTTCTTTGTGGATTACTTCTGCAGCTTCTTCACTGTTGAAACCTTCTTTTTTAACATCTTGGTATTTTACCAAAGCAGATTTAATTGCATTTGCAACTGAACCTTGTTGTTTGTCACATGAAGCGATAGCAGCCTCGATGTTTCCTTCTTTAATGTTTCCTTGTACATTTTTCATAAATGTATCTAAGTTTGCTTTACCAGCAGCTTTACCAATAACGATAAATCTTTCAATAGAAAAAACAACAACCATTAAAAACATACCTAATAATACCGGTACAATAAAACCTCCTTTATAAACTTGACCTAATGTATTGATCGGGTGACCTGTTTCTGGGTTACCTCCTTCGAAGTTAGCAGCATCTCCCATGATTACTTTCCAAATAAACACCCCAACTAAAATACACGCAACAATAATGATTCCTGTAATCATTCCTCCTCCATTTGAAGTGCTTTCTTTTTTAACTTTAACGTTTGCCATTTTTTTTAATTTTAATAGTTTTAAATAATTTTTATTTTTTAGTTATATTTAACTTGTAGAGGAGCAAATTTATACGTTTAGTTTAAATAAAAAAACTTTTTTTAATTTAATTGAATGAAATTTAACGTCAATTTAAAAAATATCTCATTAAATTGCCGGCGTCATTTTTTAGATAAAACAAAAAACAGGGCGATTAATGGGAAAATTACAACGTTTTAGTAAATATTCAAACATTCCGTTGATATCTTCTTAAAAAGATGCGAAATTATTTTTTATATAATTTTCAACCCACAAAAGCTTTTTCTTACTAAAAAAAACGAAGGCAAAATGTTAAAAAACCAAGCAATACTCTTATAATCATCTAAATTACAAATAAAACATGAATAAAAAAGACAATTTCATTCAAGATATAAACAATGGTTACGCTTCTAAAGGAGATAATATAATTCTGGGCGGAGCGATACTTGACGGAGAACCAATTGCTGAAGCTCATGTTAAAATTCCACTAAAAACCCTAAATCGACACGGTTTAATAGCCGGCGCAACCGGAACAGGAAAAACAAAAACAATACAGGTTTTTTCTGAGCAGTTGTCAAATGCCGGAATTCCTGTTTTAATGATGGATATAAAAGGAGATTTTAGCGGAATTGCAGAAGAAGGAAAGGAAGAAGGCTTTATTACAGAACGACATGCAAAAATAAACATCCCATACAATGTTGCTTCATTTCCGGTTGAATTGATGTCTTTATCCAAACAAAACGGAGTTCGCTTAAGAGCCACGGTTTCAGAGTTTGGTCCTGTTTTATTTTCCCGAATTTTAGATCTTAATGACACTCAGGCGGGGGTTGTTGCTGTTATTTTTAAATATTGCAATGACAACAATATGCCTTTGCTGGATTTAAAGGATATTAAAAAAGTAATCAACTATATTACTGAAGAAGGTAAAGAAGAAATATCAGCCAATTATGGCAAAATTTCTACTGCCACAACGGGAACTATTTTACGAAAAATAATAGAATTAGAACAACAGGGAGGAGATATCTTTTTTGGAGAATTATCCTTTGAAATTGATGATTTAATGCGAATTGATGAAAACGGAAAAGGATATGTTAATATCATTCGTTTGACTGATATTCAGGATAAACCAAAATTATTCTCGACTTTTATGTTGAGTTTATTGGCCGAAATTTATCAGCAAATGCCTGAAAAAGGAGATGTTTCTCAGCCAGAACTGGTCATTTTTATCGACGAAGCCCATTTGATCTTTAATGAAGCCAGCAAAGTCTTACTTGAACAAATTGAAACGATTGTAAAACTGATACGTTCTAAAGGTGTTGGTATTTATTTTGTTACTCAAAACCCTATGGACGTTCCTAGTGGTGTTTTAGCACAATTGGGTTTAAAAATTCAACATGCTTTAAGAGCTTTTACAGCAAATGATCGTCAGGCGATTAAAAAAACAGCAGACAATTATCCTTCTTCACAATATTATAAAACAGACGAATTGCTAACGAACTTAGGAATTGGAGAAGCGCTGGTTACGGCACTTAACGAAAAAGGAATTCCGACTCCGCTTGTTGCTACAATGATGCGTGCACCAATGAGCCGAATGGACGTTCTTACTTCTGATGAAATCGAAGTCATAAACAGCAAATCCAAACTGGTAAAAAAATACGCCGAAGAAATGGATCGCGAAAGCGCTTATGAAATTCTAAACAAAAAAATTGCCGATGCTGCTCAGGCCAGCGCGGAGCAAGAACAAAAAGCACCAACAAAATCATCAAAAGCTGAACCGAGTACTACAAGTGTAGTAACAAAATCAGTTTTAAAGGTAGTAACAAGTGCTACTTTTATCAGAGGTGTTTTTGGAGTTTTATCGAAAATATTCAAAAAATAAATTCAATAACAATATCAAAACTCAATTACAATATCAATGTCAAAATCAATTACAATTTTAAATTGCAAATACTATTGATTTTTGACATTGATATTGATTTTTGATATTGTAATTATTTTTGCAACAACTCCAGAATCTTATTGTCGATTTCAGTACTGTTCCAGATATTTTCGATATTATCTATTTTTAGAATTTCTTCCATAATTCCGTTTTGAAAATCGCCTATCGCCAAAGCTTCGGCATAAGGGCGATCACTAAAAGTTACACGGCTGTAAAGCGGAATCCATTTATCAGGATGTTTATCAGAAAATGCTTTTTCTATTTTCTTTTGCAATAAGAATTTTTCATCTGCTGTTTTCGTGCTCATTTCCATAAAATTTCGGTACGAAAGTTCGGCAATGGCATCAGCATTTGGTTTACGTGAAATTTGATATTCAGAGAAAATTTTCTTCCAGTCGTTTCCGTACTTTTCGATCATTTCGTTCAAAACCGTAATATCTTCAAAACCAGCATTCATACCTTGTCCGTAAAACGGAACAATAGCGTGACAAGCATCTCCAATCAAAGCAATTTTATCTTCATAAGTCCAAGGAAAACACTTCATTGTCACCAAAGTACTGGTTGGATTTTTAAAGAAATCTTCTGCCAATTTCGGAATCACTTCAATCGAATCCGGGAAGTTCTTCTCAAAGAAATCTTCTACCATTTTACGATCTGTAAGCGATGCAAAAGAATTTTCACCTTCAAAAGGCATGAATAAAGTACACGTAAAACTTCCGTCAAGATTAGGAAGCGCAATCAACATATATTCGCCTCGCGGCCAAATATGAAAAGAGTTTTTATCCAACTTATGTGTCGCATCGGCATTTGCCGGAATATTCAATTCTTTATATCCCATATTCAAAAATTCCTGCGAATAATTAAACATGCTCTGGCGTTGCATTCTGTGACGAATTCTGGAAAAAGCACCATCGGCACCAAAAACCATATCGTATTTTTTCTCCTCCCACTCGCCTCTTTCTGTTTCACCAATATGCAAAGTCGCATCGCTTAGCGTTACATCCCAGATTTTTTGTTCAAACAAAAATTCAGCTCCGGCGGCTTCAGCAAGATCAATCATTTTTCTGTTTAAAGCACCTCTGGAAATCGAATAAATCGACTCACCTTCCTGCCCGTAATTCTGAAAATTGAGTTTATCAACCAAATGAATCGCACGTTTGTCCATCGGAATCGCGATTTCACGCACCGAATCGCCAACACCAACGCCATCGAGCGCTTTCCAGCCACGGTTAGACATTGCCAGATTGATAGAACGACCCGAAAAATTAATTTTACGAATATCAGGACTACGATCATAAACATGAACGGTGTGACCTGCTTTTTTGAGATAAATTGCCAATAGTGATCCTACCAATCCAGAACCTACAACAGCAATTTTTAGTGGAGTTTGCATCAAGAAAAATCTAAATATAAGATCGTAAAAATAAGTAATAAATACACAAAAGCTTTAAAATAAACCAAATATTTAGACTTATTCGTTATAATTATTTGGGCATGACCCGCCGAAAAAAGCGGGTCGGGCTATCCGCTATATTCCCGATTAACAAAAACTACGGCTAAAAAGCCTTGTTTTTCTAAATCGGGAGATATCGCTTCTATCCCTCATGCAGCACTAGTTTTCATAACAAAATCCTGTTTTTAATGATTTATTAGAAATCCGAAAAAGATTACTTTCGCTGAAGATATAATTTCGCAAAATCGCAAAGTTTTGTTTTTTGTCAATCCTGACGAAGGAAGGATCACACACGTAACTCGACAAAGATTGGCGAATTTCTGTACGGAGTTTCTAGTGTGATCCTTCCTTCGTCAGGATGACAAGATTGCGATAAAAACTTTGTGCCCTTGCGACTTTGTGGCAAAATTCAAACTATATGAAAAGCGAGCTATTACAATCTGATATTATTTTAGAAAACGAAAAAGTACTATTACTTCCATTCGAAAACGAAAGAAACATAGAACTCAAAGAAATCATCTTCGATGATGAAATTTGGAAATTCATGGGAATGTATGTTAGAAACGATGCTGATTTCGAAAATTATATCAAAAGCACCTTAAAACAAAAAGCAGACGGAATTTGTTATCCCTTTTTAATTATAGACAAAGCGACTGATAAAGTTGCCGGAAGCACGCGTTACGGTTACCTAAACCACGCAAGCCAGAAATGCGAAATTGGCTGGACCTGGTACGGAAAAAATTTTCAGGGAACAGGTTTA
The DNA here is from genome assembly GCF_020905295.1 of Flavobacterium piscisymbiosum. Taxonomy (NCBI): domain Bacteria; kingdom Pseudomonadati; phylum Bacteroidota; class Flavobacteriia; order Flavobacteriales; family Flavobacteriaceae; genus Flavobacterium; species Flavobacterium piscisymbiosum. Next base: position 593,024 of record NZ_JAJJMM010000001.1, read on the forward strand.
AACAAAGCGTGCAAATACGAATTACTGAATTTTGGTTTCGAAAAAATTCAATTCAGGAGAATACAGTTTAGTGCTGATTTGGAGAACAAAAAATCTCAAAGAGCGATTGAGAAGCTAGGTGCTGTGAAAGAAGGTATCTTTAGAAATAATTATGTTGATTCTGAAGGAAAGAGTAAAGATGATGTTTATTATAGCGTGATTTTGGAGGAATGGGATGTTACTAAACGAACATATTTTTATGAGTTTAATTAGAAATTTATATTTTAGCTAGAAATCAAATCAATAATTACTTAAAACCAAATCTTAAAAAATGGAAACAATAAGTTTAACTGCTTCCCTAATAGGATTTGCATTTATTTGGTATGTTACGCTTATCTATCCTCCTGCACATAAAATTTTACGAGATAAAAAAAAATATAATATGCTTTTCTATTTTTCAATCTTATCTCCTTTTCTTGCCATAACTGCTTATAATAGCCAAATGTTAGAAAATAGAAAAGAAACTTCTTTCCTGTCTTTATGTCTTTTGATATTTTTAATACTTTACAAATATTTTGATAATTACATCCTTAAAAAAAATGGTCGAAATCTATATTTTAAAGTAAGATACAATTCTGTTTGGAAAGATGAAGAATCTGATAAAGTTACCACACTCGAAGAATGTTTTAATTTTATATTAATAATTTTACCACTAATTTTATGTTTTGCATTAAAGTACACCATATTAGATTTAAGAATAGAAAATTACTTTCAATAAATAACTAATCAATCTACCAAACAACATAATACCAAAATATGAACCTATATTCAGAACATTACGTAAATCAAAAAACTGAAAGGTTCGTCAATAAAATTTGGTGTCTTGATAACAGCATCGGCGAAAGCCTAATCGAAAACAAACTCGTTTTACCCAACGGTTGTTTTAATGTCGCAATTGTAAGCGGAAATGCCATAGAAGTTCATACTAGTAAAAGTAAATATGAAATGAACGAAGGATTTTACTTTTGTTCGCAAATGACCAATAAAGTTTTGGTTAATATTCAACCCAAAACAAAGGTTACGATAATTCAACTACATGCCTGGACACTTTCGATGTTTCCAGATTATGACTTGAGCAATTTTACAGATGCTATTCTTAAAATTGATGCTGCCGAATTGCCTTTCAAAAACAAAATCGAAACGGATCTAAGCAGCGATATTCTAGTATTATTAAATACAATTAATTCTTATTTTGAAGAATTAAGTATTTCGCATTCTAAAAAAAACACAATCGAAAAAATTTGCGAAATGATCAAACTTCAAAATGAAGAAATTTCGGTTTCGGAAATAGGAAAAAATCTAAATTCTTCGCAAAGGTCGCTTCAAATTAAATTTAAAACAGCAACCGGACTAACGATCAAAAATTATATTCAGATTCTAAAATTCAGAAAATCGGTCGACCAAATGGTAAACTCTGATTTAGAGAAACTAAAACTGACCGATGTTGCGCTTTACAACAAATATTTTGATCAGTCGCATTTCATCAAAAAATTCAAAGATGTGACTAAAACAACTCCAAAAATGTTCAACTCAGATTCTTATTTTCTTTCTAAGAAAAGATAGTATTTCGTATTTGTACAATTTTGTTACATTTGATTGCATTAATATTGCAAAATCATCAATCAATCAAATCAATCAATCAAATCAATCAAATCAATCAAAAATGAAAATCAACAAATCATTTTTCCAGCTAAAAGTAATTTTAGTTGGGATACTACTTCTCCAATTCCATATTGGATTTTCTCAGGAAGAAAAAAATTCAAAACTGTACAAAACCATTATGTCAAGGGACAGCCTTCTCTTTAATGTTGGTTTTAATACTTGCAATGTATCACAATTCGAAAACTTACTAAGCAATAATTTTGAATTTTATCATGATAGAGACAGTATTCAGGACAGAACTTTATTTTTAAAAAACATTAGAAAAGGCTTATGTAGCGCTACCAAAACCTATCAAGCCAGAAGAGATCTGGTTGAAGGAAGCACTGAAATTTATCCGTTAGCAAAAGGTGGCGTTCTGTACGGTGCTTTGCAAATAGGAATTCATCAGTTTTTTGAACCTACCCCAGATAAAAAAGACAAATTTGGAAGTACCGCAAGATTCACTCATCTCTGGATATTGGAAAATGGGGTTTGGAAACTGAGAAGATCTTTAAGCTACGATCACCAGAATGTTAATACTGTAGGTACAAAATCAAGCATTTTTGATAATGATCAGGAAATTGAAAAATGGCTGAAACAAAATAATGTTCCAACTCTTGGAATTGGTGTTATCAACAACGGAAAACTTCAACAAATAAAAGTATTTGGTGAACTTAAAAAAGGGGTTACAGCACCGTTTAACACTATTTGGAATGTAGCATCTTTAACCAAACCTGTAACAGCAATCGTCGCTCTGAAATTGGCAAGCTCAGGAAAACTAGATTTAGACGAACCACTTTATAAATACTGGACAGATCCGGATATCGCAAGTGATCCAAATACAAAACTTCTAACTGCAAGAATCATTTTAAGTCATCAAACCGGTTTTCCGAATTGGAGATTTATGAACGAATCCGGAAAATTAGACTTCAAATTTAAACCCGGAACAAAGTATCAATATTCCGGAGAAGGATTTGAATACTTAAGGAAAGTACTTGAAAAGAAATTCAACAAAACATTACCGCAATTAGCAGATAAATTAATTATCAAACCGCTAAAAATGACGGATACTAAATTTGTCTGGAATGATATTACCGATGTTTCGAGATATGCTATTGGTTACGACAATAAAGGAAACGCTTACGAACCTGCTAAAAATAAAACTGCAAATGCTGCTGATGATTTATTGACAACAATTGAAGATTACAGCACATTTTTATGCAGTGTAATGAACAGCGACGGATTAAGCAAAAAAGTGTTTGACGATATGACATCGCATCAGGTTGAAACTAAGAAAAACAAATATTTCGGGCTGGGTTTCGAAATCTATGATCTCGGAAATGATAATTATGCTTTATCTCACGGCGGTGCAGACAAAGGTGTGCAAACCATTGTTTTATTATTACCAAAAACCAAACAAGGCTTAGTTATTTTTACCAATGTAGATGACGGATACAAAGTTTATGAAAAAATAGTGAACCACTATTTGGGCGAAAACGGAAAGAAGATAATTGAAATTGAAACAAAATAAAATGGAAAATAATAAAACCATAACAACAATACCCATGGTAAATGTAATAGTTCTTTTTATTTTTTTCCTAAGCAGACAAGTAGCCGCACAAACCAATAGCGAAATACTAAACGAAGATCTTCTAAGAACTGAAATCATTAAGATGGATAGTTTGCTTTTTGATGTTGCATTTAACCAATGTGATGCAGCACAATTCAAAAAAATAATAGCCGATGATGTTGAGTTTTACGACGACCGCTTTGGCTTAAACGTTTCGAAAGAAAATGAAATAAAATCATTGAACGCAAAATGCAGCAGACCAGAAAAGCTAACCCGAAAACTAAATTCCTGTACTATTGACAAGTTGGGCGATTTTGGTGCGGTGCAAGTCGGCGAACATACTTTTTATATTGATGGAAAACCGGAAGGGACCGGGAAATTTATTCATATATGGGAAAGGAAAGATAAAGATTGGAAATTGAAAAGAATTGTTAGTTATGAGCATAGACCTATCAAAAAGTAATTTTTGGTTTGTGCTCTAATCTTCTCTGTAGAAGAAAAATGAAAAAATTTGATTTATCCTGAAACCTAATTAAAAATTGGTCGTCTAACTAAAAGACGCCATCTTAATCAAGAGTGATTATAAAGTTTCAATCATCAATCAAAATCGATCATTAACCATAATTAACTAATCAATCATTATGAAAAAATCAATCAAAGTAGTTGTTCTCTCTCTTTTTGCTGTAATTTTTGCTTTCAATGTTTCTTTTGCACAAGACAAAGCAAAACAAATAGATGAACTTATAAGTAAATACAATCAATACGGCCAGTTTAACGGCTCTGCACTTGTGGCAGAAAACGGAAAAGTAATTCTAAAAAAAGGATTTGGTTCTGCTAATATAGAATGGGATATTCCTAATCAGCCGGATACCAAATTTAGACTTGGTTCTATCACCAAACAATTTACAGCTTTCTTAATTGTAAAATTAGCCGAAGATGGCAAGATAAAACTAGATGTTCCTATCACCACTTATTTACCGGATTATCCAAAAGCAACGGGTGACAAAATAACGATTCATCATTTGCTTACGCATACTTCAGGGATTCCAAATTATACTTCTCTTCCTAATTTCTTTAAAGATAAAAGCCGAAACCCTTATACTCCGGAAGAATTTGTAAAAACTTTTTGGGATCTTCCATTGGAGTTTACGCCTGGCGACAAATTCAATTACAGTAATTCAGGATATTTTTTATTGGGATATATTATAGAAAAAGTTTCCGGAAAATCATACGAGCAATATTTGCAGGAAAGTATTCTGACTCCGCTAAAAATGGTTAATTCCGGTTATGACCATGCCGATGTTATTTTGAAAAACAGAGCTGCCGGTTATGAAAAAAGAGGTAAAAAAATTAGAAATGCTCCTTACCTCGACATGAGTATTCCGTATGCTGCAGGTTCATTGTATTCTACTGTCGAAGATCTTTATCTTTGGGATCAGGCGCTTTATACGAATAAGTTACTTTCATCAAAATCAATGGAATCTTTATTTAATTCTTATATCAAAACCGGACAATCATCTTATGGATATGGATGGTTTATCGAAGAAGCCGATGGAGCATCAGGAAAAGTAAAAGTTACAGAACACGGCGGCGGCATTAACGGATTTAATACTATAATTTACAGAATCCCTGAAGATAAAAATCTAATCGTTTTATTGAATAATACAGGCGGAACGGTTTTAAATGAAATCAGCCAGTCTATTCGTGCTATTTTGTACAATCAGTCTTTTAAAGCGCCTAAAATGTCGTTAGCATTTGAATTACTGGATACCTTTTCAGAACAAGGAGTTACAGGTGGTTTAAATACGTACAAAAAGCTTAAAAATGATCCTGTTTATAACATTTCTGAAGGAGAAATGAATAGAGTTGGATATGAATTGCTTCAAAACGGAAAAACGAAAGAAGCCATAGAAGTTTTCAGAATAAATGCAGAAACGTATCCAAAATCAGGAAATGCTTATGACAGTTTGGGCGAAGCTTATTTAAAAGACGGTAACAAGAATTTAGCCATTACAAACTATAAAAAATCTGTAGAACTTGATCCTTCAAATGATGAAGGTAAAAAAGCATTAGAAGAACTTCTGAAAAAATAACAACAAAAAAAAGACCAAGCCCAACAGCGGTAATCTTTATCTTACCAACTCCGATAATTCTGGTTTTAAGCCAAAATTATTGGAGTTTTTTTGTTTTAAAAGTGTTTTTCTGATTCCATATTTGGTATAAAAAAACTATTTTAGCGCTGCCCAAAAAAAAATAATTCCAAACCCAAATCAACCTGATTTACAACTTTTAAAGCTGTAGACACTATTTATTTAAACCTATGAAAAAATTAAAGATGCAACTTTTAGTATCATTACTATGCCTGTTTATTCCAATCATTGGTAATTCTCAAACAGCTGACAAAACAGTTCCAATGCCTACTCAACAAAACAAAATTATCATTGACAAAATTGTTGAAGCGGCTCATTACAAAAACTATGTAATTGATTTTTGTCTCGAAACCATAAACGAAGCTGCCCTTAAAGAAAAGTGGAACGACCAAAAAACGGTCGAAATAACTGAAACCATTAATTACAAAAATTTCAGGGACGCTGTTTATAATATGTTTGCGTTTTACAACGAAATAGAATTAGAAACACTTTTAAAAACATACAAACAAGATACTGCTTATCAAGCTTCAAACGTCATGATTGCCAATGATGCTCTTGGTTATAACCTGGAGATATTTGCTAATGATATTGTTAGGGGGAAGTATAAGTAAAGGAAGGTTCTGAGGGGCTAAGATGCTAAGGTTCTAAGTTTTTTTAGGTTCTGAGGCGCTAAGTTGCTGAGATTCTAAGGTTTTTTTTAAAGAAAGTTCAAAGTTGCAAAGGCTCAAAGGGACAAACGTTTTTTTTTAATTCTTTTCATATAAAACATCTCCAATCATTATCATCCCGAAACGATGGATGCGAAAAATGCTTAAATACACTGTAATAAACTTTTTGCTAAAGTTCCTTACAATCTACACTTTTGTCCTTTTCAGCAAAAACTTTGCGATTTTTTGCGAATCCCGATAGCGATTGGAATCGAGCTCTTTGCGGTAAACTATTAGATTAAAAATTAAATCTCACTATTTCATCAAAATAACTTTAGCTTCGTTTTGATCTTTTGTACCAGATATCTCGTAAATAAACTGCTTGTTTAGGCTATCATTAATTAAAACTTGTATTTTATAATGTGTAAAATCCTTTCCTTCTCCCCGGAGATAAATTGGAGCATAATCATCAAATTCCACAGGAAGACCATCCATATTCCAACTCACTTTTTTGTCTTCTGATTTTATTGAAACAAGCTCAGCAGGAATACCATAGTTAAATAACCTCAATATTAACATGTTTTCATTACGAGTAAAGTTTGGTTGTCGTAAAACCTTTAAATTAGGAGAATTCAACTCTAAAACATCTTCAATGTATTTCCCTTTTAATGCAGGAATTTCAGATATTCCTAAAAAAGTTTTTTTATCGTTTTCGTAATAATCAGGAGAATGCTTAAAATCTGTTAAAATCATTCTTTGCAAATCTGTTCTTTTTATTTTACCTCTTCTCAATCTATCCTTAGATTTTGCATAAGCTTTGTCAACATATGCAACTTCACCTTCATCTTGAAGATACAAGATTGAATACTCAATACTTGCATTAGAAACATTCTCGATTTTTAAAAATGTTTTAAAACTATAAACATTAGTTGGTAATTGCAATATGGTATTGGTATCAATAGTTTTTAAGGATTCTAATATTTCTGCATTTTTTTCTTTAAGAACTTTATTCGAATATTCTAAATCTGCGTCTTTTTTTATTTTAGCCTCCAAATAACTCATAGAAGCTACAACAATCACAGATAATGGAATTAATAACAAATAATACTTTCCCTTAACACCTGTTTGTTTTTCTTTATAAACTACTGTATTAGAAACGGAATCATGCCAATTTGCTTTTGCTAAAAAAGAAAGCGGATCAAACGGAATATTCCTGCTCAACGATCTTTTAAAAATAGTTAAAGTAGATCCTTTCAAACCTTGTTTGTTTACTACTCTACTTTCCGTTAAAAACTTCGAAGGTGTTGCCTGAAAAAGGCTTTCAAATACAAAATAAAAAAGGGTTCCAAAAAAAATAACGACAATTGTTAGAAGAATTTGTTGACTAAATAACATTTCGATACTTCTAAAAATTGAATCAAATCCTTTTATATGTGCAAAAATAAATAAGAATTGAAAACCGATTATTCCAAAAATTAAAGAATCAAAAATAAAATGAAATAAACGCTGCCAATTATCAGGTTTAAAATAAGATACTTCTGTAGTCCATGTTCGAACAAGAGTTTTATCATCAATTACCTTTAATTTATTCAGATAAATAATGCTTTTGTAGAAACAATAAAACATAAAAATTCGCAATCCTATCAAAACGATGCTATAGAAATATTGTATCAAAGCAAGCTCTTGTTCTGGCTGAAAAAGAAAATAAAAATGTAGTAAAATAAAATAACAGTTACCTGCTAATAAAACGGAAAAAACGAAACGTAAAATTCGTGTTTCTTTTTCTTTCGAGATATAGAAAACAATAGCACCAATAAAAAGCAAAATATTAAAAAGTAATTTCCAGGAATTACCGCTTATCCAAAAGACATTTTCCTGAATAAGTAATATATCACATTTAAGCTGATCTAATATAAAAGAAAATGTTCTATTATAACCTGCAAAAAATTGATGTAAAATTCCAGAAATTGAAATCAATAAGGCGAAAAAAGTAATCTTTTTATACATAAAAAATATTTAGATCATAAAAATAGAAAAACTTATTTCATAGTTGGTTTAAAAACCAATTTGGTCGACGTTTTTACAATCTCCTCTTTATTTAATTTCATTTTTCTGAATTTCCCCGCATTGTACATTTCGGCCTGATCCCCGTAATGTTTGCTGAACGGATTTCCGGATTGTCCGGTTGGCAAGATACTCCAGCTATTTTCTATATCTGAAAAATCGACTACTCTTCGGGTTGATGGTCCGCCTTTTACATAGTATTTTCCTTCTTTGTTAAATCCGAAGAATTGATTGTTTATCACTTCATTCGATCCCGGAGCTGCAAAAGGTCCTACATCAAAAAGTTTACGCAAAGCAGCTATTTTTCCCAGCGGATGTTCGTGTTCTACCGTATGTACTTTTCCCCAGTTCCAGTTGGCAACCTGATCGCCTAACTGTTCCTGAAGTTCTTTTACCGATTGATGAAATGCTTTCGAAACAATTTCTGCTCTGGTCTCTTTTACATTTTTGGTTTTGATATTATCCCACCAAACCGAATTTTCATTCTCAATTTGTCTCGCAATAATTTGTTTTCCTAAAGATGTATCCAGAAATAATTTAAAGTTGTCCTCTCCCATTTCATCTTCAAAAGTATTTTTTAGATATAAATAAATCCATTTATTATAAATCGTTGCTCCAATATCTTCCAGATTATTTGTTCCTTTCCATGATTGTAAAGACTTAATAACTTCTTTTTCTTTTGGCGAAAGCGAAGCAATATTCACATTGGAAATTAAAGTCTGTACTACACCCGGAGCAATTGGAGAAGTATTATCAAAAATCATTTTACTGATTGCTTCTTTATCCCAATCTGATTTTGCATCCATTAAAGATGATATTCTTTTAGCTCGATCTTCCGGCAAATAATAGCCCGGATACAAATAACCATCAATCGCTTCCGGCTGATTATTGGCCGAATATACATAACCCCATTTTGGATTTTCGGCTGATGGATTTTTCGAAAAATCAAGATATTCTTTGATATCATCTTTTCCACTTGCTCCATCTAAAATCAAAAATGAATTCACTCCTTTATCGTGTTTATATAATATTCCCGTTGCCCACCAGGCCACATTTCCTTTGGCATCTCCGTACATTACATTTAGTCCCGGCGCTGCAACCAATTGAACTGCTTTTCTAAAATCTTCTTTACTTTTTGCATGCGAAAGTCCGTAAACCGCATCCAGAATTTGTATAGGTTGCTGCGTGTAAATCCATGACATGGCAATAGGATTTTTTCTATCCAGACGATCTAACAAATCATTCATAATTGGCCCGTGTCGGCTTGATTTTACCATAAGAACCACATCCGATGTATCTTTTACTTTTATCGTTTTTTTTAGGATTTCATAAGTTGCAAAACCAGTTGGAGTGTGATATTGGCTGTCATCTCCTGTTTTATTTTTTTCCTGATAAAAATCGATATCATCATTTTCGAACATTGTTAGTCCGTAAGCGTAATCACGATTGTGCGCTAATAAAGGATAAGGAGTTCCTGCCAGATAACAACCGTATAATTCAAATTCAGGCGTAATTAAATGCGCTTCGTACCAGGTTGCCGGCTGCGAAAAACCAATATGCGGATCATTGGCAAAAATCACCTTTCCGCTTTTGGTTTTCGTTGGTCCTGCCACCCAGCTATTACTTCCCACAAAAGGTGGAATAGGAGAATTATCCAACAAAGCGGCTACAGATTTTGCAATCGTACTATATTCTTCAATATTCTCTTTAGAACTTTTAATTTGTGTGGTATTAAATTCTCCTTCAATACCTAAATCTTTCAAATATGCTGCTCCGTATTTATTACGAATATCAGTTAACAAAGGATCTGTTTTTTGAGCCATAGCAAAACTAAAAGACATATATCCAAAAATATTATAAACGTCTTTTATCGTAAATTTTTCTTTTTTAACGCCTACCAAAGTAAACTCAATTGGCGTTGTACCTTCCTCTAAATACTGATTAATCCCGTCTAAGTAAGCCAATGTCATTTTATAACTCTGACTGTTTTTATCTAATTTGGCAATGGCTTTTGCCGAAGCTTCTTCGATACCAATTCCGGAGAAAAACTTGTCATTTTTGAGTGCAACAGATCCAAAGATTTCTGATAATCTCCCAGGAGCAATTCTTCGAAGCAATTCCATTTGCCATAATCTTTCCTGCGCATGAACATATCCTAAAGCCGTCATGGCATCTTTTTCTGAATTGGCATAAATATGAGGCACTCCAAAATCATCAAAATAAACAGTGGTTTCTTTCTCAAGGTTTTTCAATTCTACTTCACCTTCGTATTTGGGTTTCAAATGAAAGATATAGGCACACAAACCTATTCCTAAAACCACAATTATAACTAATAAAACCAACAGAATTTTTTTAATTTTTCTCATATTCAAAAAAGTATAGGATAAAATGATTTGGTAATGATGTAACTTTAAGATATAATCGTGTAAAAAACATCGTTTATAAAAGTCTAAATTTATGTATTTAAAATCAATACTATAAATGTCAATCTATAAAAAAATAGCGATAGGTGTAATTTCTTTGTTTCTTTTTGTGGTTTTAGCCAATATTGGTCTTAACTATTGGATAAAAAAACAATTACCCATAATTGTAAACGAGAAAAACAAAACCAACTACAATATTCATTACGAAAAAATTGAAGTATCGCTTTTCTCCCGAAACATTCATGCCACGACATTATTAGTAAGCCCTAAAAATCAACCAAAAGACAGCAAAAACGGGCTTTTCTCTAAAATAGAATCCATAACGATCAAGCATTTTAATATTTGGGATTTAGCCTTTAATGATATTATTCAGGCCGAAAGTATTATTATCAACAAACCTCGCGTGATTTTATACAAAAAAGGCGAAAAACTTTTGAATAATAGTAAGAGTATCAAAAACGAAATCATTGAACCGTTTCGCAAAATAGTTGCCGTCTCTAATATTTATCTTAATGACGGATCAGTTGATGTGGTTTCATTAGACACTGACAAACCCATTCTTAGCGTTAAAAAAATCATATTAAAACTCGAAGGCATTTTACTTACAGATACTACTCTGAAAGAAAAAATCCCGATGCGTTTTGAAAAATACGTTTTAGTCTGTGATAGTTTATATTACAAACCAAGTGCTTTTTATGCCATGAATATTGGCCAAATCAGCACTGAGAGAAACTTTTTAAAAATTAAAAAATTCTCTTATTTACCGGAATTTAGCCGAAAAGAGTTTGTAAAAAGATTAGATAAAGAAAAAGATATTTATGGTATAAAATTAGATTCGGCTCACATTGAAAAAATGGATTGGGGTTTTAAAGATGATCGTTTTTTCTTTAAAGCAAATTCACTTATTGCGAATCATGTTGATGCCAATATTTACCGCAATAAAATCCCGAAAGATGATTTGAGTAAAAAATATCTGTACAATCATTTATTACGAAAAATTAAATTTCCGCTTCAAATTGACACCATACAAATTCTAAAATCGAAACTGGTTTATGAGGAAGAAATAGATTTCTCGAAAGGTCCCGGGATTTTGAATTTTGATCGTTTTAATATGCAGGTTACGAATTTAAAAAGCGGATTTGGCTATAAAAAAATGGCCGATGTAAAAATTAAAGTCAATTGTTTGTTCATGAAAACTTCTCCGCTCGATGTCAATTGGAGTTTTAATGTTCTGGATCTTAAAGATAGTTTTCATATTCAGGGAATGATCTCAAACTTTGATGTTGCCGCTATGGGAAGATTTAGCAAACCTTACATGAATGCTTCATTTACCGGAGTATTCAACAAATATCGTTTTAATTTTTACGGAAACGATAATATATCTAAAGGAAATGCCTCATTAGATTATGATGATCTAAAAGTAAAATTATACAAAAAGAAAAATCCTGAAAAAGAAGCCAAATTAAAATCAGCAATTGTTAATTTATTGGTTAAAGATGACTCAAAAGAAAAACCAAAAACCGCCGATGTCGAGCTAGAAAGAATTCAGGAAAAGTCATTTTATAATTTTCTCTGGAGAAGCATAGCGGAATCTTTAAAGAAGATTTTGATTTAATTTACAAGTTTCAAGATATCTCTCGCAATCTTGTCATTCCGAGGAACGAGGAATCTTCGTAAGAAACTCCTCAAAGTATTTCAATTATTCAAATAAATAATTTAAAAAATCTAAATCGGGATTAATTGTTTTGATTAACTCTGTTTTTTTAGTTCTACACCAACCTTTTATTTCTTTTTCACGGGTGATTGCTTCTTGAATCCAAGTAAATTTTTCATAGTATAATAAGAACTCAACATTATACTTTGAAGCAAAACTTTTTTTTTCTCCGGAAATATTTTCTTTATGCTGGACCAAGCGAATTTTTAAGTTATTAGTAACTCCAGTATAAAATACTGTTTTAGATTTGTTTGTTATTATGTAGATGTAATAAGTATGATAACCTTCTAATGATAGCATTTGCTGAATATAATGATTTTTCAAAAAACAAAAATAAGAATATTCTCAATTAAATGAGTTTCATTTTATATTTCATCAATTCATGCAGAGCTACTTGCGAAGATTCCTCGTTCCTCCTTTAGATTTGCTTTTTGAAATTTAATTAAATTTATGATTGAGAAAGGAAGCAAAAGTAAACTATTCGTTCCTCTGAGTTTGTGACTCATATCTTGATTAAGACTTTCGCTTCCCTTTCATCAAAGACTCAGATAGAAATTTGGGCTAGAGACCCGTTATCAAGGAGTTGAGCTTATGATGAATTTCTCAAATCATTTGTTGAATCGTAAAAGCAAAGTTATGAAAAACATTATTATCGGCATTGATATCAGCAGTAAGACTTTGGATATCTGTATTAAAAATGAGACAGTAAGCTACTTTTCCATTGAAAATAAAGTACCTGTTATTAAACGTTTCTTCAAAAGCTACTCGGAAGAAAAGGTAATTATAGCTATGGAAAATACAGGCAGATATAATTGGAATCTGTTTGAAGTGCTTGAAAAATTTGATTTTAAAGTTTATGTAATATCAGCTTTACATATCAAAAAAAGTATAGGACTTGTTAGAGGTAAAAATGATAAAATTGATGCTCTTCGCATTTGTAATTTCATCGAAAAAAATCATCAGGAAAGCAGAGAATGGAAGCCATGTTCTTGTTCGATTAAAAAGATAAAAATACTATTAACCGAAAGAGCTTCAAGAATAAAGATTAAAAAGCAGCTAATAGTACAGCAGCATGATTACAAACTCATGAAAAGTATTGGCTTAGATAAACACCTAAAAGACTTAAATATTAAGCTTCTTAGAGATATTGACGTCCAAATTAAGATAATAGAAAATGATATTGAAAATATAATCCAAAACCAAGAGAGCCTTAATCAGAAACAGAAATTGATTAAATCTGTTCCTGGAGTAGGTCAGGTTTTATCATGGACATTGTTGTCAAAAACAGAAGGATTTACAACTATAACTGATCCTAGGAAAATGGCATGTTACAGCGGAGTAGTTCCTTTTGATTTTCAATCTGGAACATCATTAAAAAGAAGGCCTGGAGTATCAATGCTTGCTGATAAAAATCTAAAAACTATTCTGCATCTGGCAGCGATGAGTGCGGTCCGATCAGATAATGATTTAAAAACATACTACATTAGAAAAGTTGATGAAGGAAAGAATAAAATGAGCGTTTTAAACGCTGTGAGAAATAAAATAATCCATCGAGTTTTTGCGGTAATAAAAAACCAAATCCCTTATCAAAAAGATTTGGTTTTATCATAGAAATCGGAATGACAAAAATCACTGTAACTCGCGACAAATCATACCATATAAGATTTAAAACCTGACAATTATCAGTTTTTTTAAGGATAAATTTTCCAACATTTGCTTTTATTTTTAATTTAAAAACAAATGACAAAGCCACCTTTACACACTTTTCATATTCCTGTAATGGGACTCGCCTATACAATCGACAGCCCAATTCGAGTAGCGCAATATGGAATTTCATCTGTAGTTTCTATAGCCGATGATGAATTAATTGAAAAGATGCGTAACTTTTATAGCACCAAATTCAATTTTCCTTATGAGGAAATAACTCAGAAGTTTCACGATTACAGAGCTGAAAGAATTACATCTTATCTTAATTTGGTCGACAAAATCGTAAAAGACAAATTCGAGAGTTTTAAAACTGAATTAATCGAAAGCAAAACTGCTTTAGAAAATTATATGGCGATGTTACCCAATACATCCGATATAAAAAAAGGATTTCAGAATTTATTATACGATGGAATTTCTTTTAAAGAAAATATTCAGAATTATATCGAATCGCATCTTTATCCCGGAGAAATTGATGTGAATATCATGACCAAACTGGATAAAGATAATTTCGAAAAAAACGAACAGCTTCCTATTGAATTTAATGATGCTCACGCTGCTTTGAGAGGTTTTGCCAAAAGCAATCTTGAATCTTCGGTAGTGCTTTCTGCCGGAATGAATCCGAGATTATTCAGCTATTTTGAGAATTTTTCAGATTTTTTTCCGAATCTAAATAATGAACTAAAAAAGAAAATTACCTTAAAAGTAAGTGACTTTAGATCAGCAATGATTCAGGGTAACTTTCTAGCCAAAAAAGGACTTTGGGTTTCTGAGTACAGAATCGAATCAGGATTGAATTGCGGCGGACACGCTTTTGCTACAGATGGCCTTTTATTAGGACCAATATTAGAAGAATTTAAACAAAAAAAGGATCAGCTTGTTCAATCTGCACACGAGTTGATGACGAAAGTATTACAGCAAAAACAAATTTATGCACCAGAAAATCCTTTACCGCTAAAAATTACGGTTCAGGGCGGTGTAGGAACTGCTGAAGAACATGAATTTTTATTAGAAAATTACAAAGTTGATTCTGTGGGATGGGGATCTCCATTTTTATTAGTTCCCGAAGCTACTTCTGTAGATAAAGCAACTCGTGAATTATTAATAGAGGCAAAAGAAGACGATTTATATTTAAGTCATATTTCGCCTTTAGGAGTTCCGTTTAATACTTTAAGAGGAACTACAAACGAGATTTTAAAACAAAAAAGAATCGACCAAAATAAAGCAGGAAGTTCCTGTCCGAAAAAATTCCTTGCTTTAAGTAAAGAATACGATCCACACGGAATTTGTACTGCTTCGAAAAAATTTCAGGATCACAAGCTGGAAGAACTAGAAAACGTAAAAGATACCATGTCATCTCAGGCTTTTGAAAAAGCAAAATTTGCGATTACCGAAAAATCATGTTTATGTGTTGGTTTGGCAAATGCATCATATTTAGAGAACGATATTAAAATAAAAGGGCAGGCGCAAGGAGTTGTCATCTGTCCAGGGCCAAATATGGCTTATTTTGACCAAGAAGTTTCTTTGTCTGATATGTTGGGTCATATTTATGGAAATAAATCGATTCTAAGAACCGACAACAGGCCAAACTTATTTGTAAAGGAATTGAAAATGTATGTGGATTATTTTAGAAATGAAATCGAAAATATTTCAGGAGATATCACGAATGCACAATTAAAAAAGTGGAATACTTTTAAAGCCAACATTTTTGAAGGAATAGAATATTATAATACTTTACTTTCTCCTGCTTTATATTTCAAACAGGATTTAAGTAAAATTAAAAAAGATTTTGATTTTTATAAATCCGAATTATCTAACATAAAAATACCAACCTTAGAATTAGCTTAACACTCAAAAACCCCGATTTAGATTTAAATCGGGGTTTTTATTTATATAGAAATTGTTCTACTCTTTTTTCTTTTTGCTATCGATAACAGCACCAGTTCCGGTTCCTAAAGCAGCACCGGCTAAACCACCAATAATGGCACCTTCGCCTTTTTTCTTACTCACGATTGCTCCGGTTGCAGCTCCAACTCCGGCACCAATTACGGCACCTTTAGCAGTAGCGCTCCACCCTTTCTTTTTGGTCGTTGTAGTTGTAGTTCCATTTGCTTGTTGCTGATGTACTACTACAACTTTTTGAGATTCTACTCTTTGTTGTTCCACCTTTTGCTGTTCTTTAAGGCTTGCCATTTCTGTCTTCATTGAATCAATAACTCTTTGTTTATTAATTTCAACTTTCATCGAATCAATGCTAGCTTGTTTGGCTTTATTGATATCTTCTTTTCCTTGATTCTGACAAGAAACGATTGATAAAGCGGCGAATAAAATATATAAGGCTTTCATGGTTGTAGTTTTTAAATTATTACACTACAAATTAAAGAAGATTTCTTTTGTTGAAGTTACATGATTTAGGTTAATGGTTATAGAATTTCAAGATTGCGTTGTATTATTTGGAACACGGATGAAACGGATTGCTAAAGCAAAACGCGGATTTAAACGGATTTTTTATTGAGTGCATGTTTGTTTCACGCAGATTTAAAAAGATTTAAGCAGATTGTTTTTTAAGTTACTGACTTAAAAAACAATCTCGCAAAGGCGCCAAGTCGCAATGTTTTTTGCATAGAATATGATTTGAATAAAAAGGGCTTTAGCCATACTATTACTAGTTTAGCTAAAGCCCTTCTTGCTTTTACATATTTCTCCATCCAGCTAAAGCTGGAAGCTATTCAAAAAAACTTAAAAAACTTTGCGAGATTATAAACTTTATCCTAAAATTCCTTTTTTCAGGACTTGTCCAAAGTCATACATATCTTCATAAGAACAATATAAAGGAACTGGCGCCAGACGAATTACATTGGGTTCGCGCCAATCTGTAATGACTCCGTTTTTCATTAAATAATCGAACAAACTTCTTCCTTCTCCGTGTAAAAAGACTGATAATTGCGATGCTCTTTCTTCAGGATTTGAAGGGGTAATGATTTCGAAATTTCCTTTTACTTCTTTATCAATTTCATGTAAAATAAATTCCAAATATGAGGTAATATGATCTCTCTTTTTAATCAAAGCATCCATTCCAACATCAGCAAACATTTCTACAGATGCCAAATAAGGCGCTAAAGAAAGTACTGGTAAATTACTAATTTGCCATCCATCAGCTCCGTGAACAGGATCGAAAGTTGGTTCCATTTTAAAACGGCGTTCTTTATTGTGTCCCCACCAACCTGCGAAACGAGGCAAATCCGGATTATTATGGTGTTTTTCATGGACGAAACAACCAGAAGCATTTCCCGGTCCTGAGTTCATATATTTATAACTGCACCAGGCAGCAAAATCTACGTTCCAGTCATGAAGTTCCAATTTGATGTTACCTGCAGCGTGTGCTAAATCCCAACCTACCTTTGCTCCTGCTTTTTGTCCGGCTTCAGTAATCGTTTTAATATCGAAAACTTGTCCCGTATAATAATTTACTCCACCAATTAAAACCAAAGCCAGTTCATCACCCACTTCTTCAATTTTTGCGAGAACATCTTCCAGACGAATATTGTGTTCGCCTTCGCGACGTTTGATTTCTACAATAGCATCTTCTGTTTTATATCCATGAAAATGTACCTGACTCTGAAACATATATTGATCTGACGGAAATGCTTTTTCTTCGCAGATAATTTTATAACGTTTGCCTTTTGGCTGATAAAAAGAAACCATCAATAAATGAAGATTCACTGTTAGCGTATTCATTACAGTAACTTCTGAAGGCAATGCTCCAACAATTTTACTTAACGGTTCAGCAAATCTTTCCTGATAATCCCACCAAGGTTTCTCAGCATAAAAATGCCCCTCTACGGCAAGATTTGCCCAGTCGTTCATTACTTCATCGATATATGCTCTGGTGCGTTTTGGCTGTAAACCCAGGGAGTTTCCTGTAAAATAAATTACTCTTTTGTCATTTACCTTAGGAAAAATAAATTGATCCTGATATTGATTTAATGTGTCTTGCGAATCAAGCTCTCGTGCAAACTCGCGTGTATTTTGAAAAGTCATTGTGTTTTTGTTTTGTCTGCTAAAATAACAAATTTTGTTTGTTTTGTTTCATGTTTTAAGTTTTGCGTTGATATGCTTTGAAGATTTAACCACAAAGTCCGCAAGGATTTTTATCTAGGTTAACGTTTATAAACGCTAAGTTCGCAAAGCTTTGCGTGCTTTTGCATTTGGCAAACACAAACTGCGCAAAAAATATTTGCGAACTTTGCGTTTAAATTTCGCAAATAATGACAAACTTGAAACCATTTTAAATAAAAAAACCCGTCATCACTGACAGGTTTTATATTTTATCTGAATATCTAATTAGATAATCAACATTGCATCTCCGTAAGAATAGAATTTGTATTCTTCTTTGATTGCTTCATCGTATGCACGTTTCATTAAATCATGTCCACAGAAAGCAGAAATCATCATTAATAATGTTGATTTTGGTGTGTGGAAATTGGTAATCATACAGTTTGCAATACTAAAATCGTGAGGAGGGAAAATAAATTTATTTGTCCATCCTTCGTAAGGATTTAAAGTATTTTGTGATGAAACTGAACTTTCAATAGCACGCATTGAAGTTGTTCCAACAGCACAAATACGTTTTTTCTTCGCTTTTGCCTCGTTTACAATATCACAAGCTTCTTGTTTGATGATCAATTCTTCAGAATCCATTTTGTGTTTAGACAAATCTTCAACCTCAACCGGGTTAAAAGTTCCTAAACCAACGTGAAGTGTAACTTCAGCAAAATTGATTCCTTTAATTTCTAATTTTTTCAAAAGGTGTTTTGAGAAGTGTAAACCTGCAGTTGGTGCAGCTACAGCTCCTTCTTCTTTTGCATAAATTGTTTGATATCTTTCAGCATCTTCAGCTGTTACTTCTCTACTGATGTATTTAGGAATTGGAGTTTCTCCAAGTTCTGTCAATTTGTTTCTGAATTCTTCATATGAACCATCGTATAAGAAACGTAAAGTTCTACCACGAGAAGTTGTATTGTCGATTACCTCAGCAACTAACGAATCGTCATCACCAAAATAAAGTTTGTTACCAATACGGATTTTTCTAGCCGGATCAACTAAAACGTCCCAAAGACGTTGCTCTGAATTTAATTCTCTTAATAAGAAAACTTCAATTCTTGCTCCTGTTTTTTCTTTGTTTCCGTACAAACGTGCAGGGAAAACTTTTGTATTGTTAAGAATCAAAACGTCTCCGTCATCAAAATAATTGATAACATCTTTAAACATTTTGTGCTCTATAGTTTGTTTTTGACGATCGATTACCATTAAACGAGATTCGTCTCTGTTTTCTGCCGGGAATTCTGCTAAAAGTTCTTTCGGTAAATTAAATTGAAAATGTGATAATTTCATTTGAGAAAGTTATGAGTTATAGATTTTCAATCAGGATTATTTGAAGACCTGATTTTTAATCGTGTGCAAATATACGATTGTGAGATAGGCGTTGTCAAGTGTTTTGATGTTTATTTTCAAAAGTCGTTGATTTGCTGCTGTTTGACGTTGGTTAAAAATGTAGTTTTTATGTTTTTTTTAACTATATAAGAAATATGAGTCAAATTAATCTGGATTCTTAAAAAAATTGTTAGCGTTTTTATTTGGCTAAAGCCGAAAATCTAAACGTAAAAAACCCCTAGTTAAAACTAGAGGCTATTCAAATTATGCTCATTTTATTTAAATGAACTTATATAACTTATATGGTAAAAAGCTGATTATAATTCTGAAATTTGGAAGTCTAATGCTTTCAAATCGTTCCAGAAATCAGGATATGATTTAGAGACAACCTCAGCATCTTCGATAATGATAGGCACTTTTAAAGCCAACGGAGCAAATGCCATTGCCATACGATGATCATTATATGTCCCGATCTTTACATTATGATTGATATTTTCTGAAGCTACAAGAGTCAAACTATCATTAGTTACCGAGATATTGGCTCCTAATTTTGTTAATTCAATTCTAAGCGCTTCAAGTCTGTCAGTTTCTTTGATTTTTAAAGTATGAAGACCCGTTAAATGACAACCAATTCCTAAACCTAAACAGGTTACAACAATAGTCTGCGCAATGTCCGGCGTATTGTTTAATTCGAAATTTACAGTTCCATATTTAAAATTCTCTTGTTTTACCAAAGTCATTTTGTTATCCTGAAACGTAGTCTGAACTCCTAATTTCTCGTAAAGCGAAACCAATTCAGAATCTCCTTGTAAACTATTTTCTTTATAACTGCTCAATGTGATTGAAGCAGTATCAGCTAAAGCTACCAAACTAAAAAAGTACGATGCTGAACTCCAATCTGATTCTACAACCATTTCTTTGGTTTCAACCTCAGCTTTTGGATAAACTTTGATCACATTTCCTTCAAAACTGGTTTGAATATCTAAATCGTTAAGCAAAGCCAAAGTCATTTTGATATACGGAATCGAAGTAATTTCTCCTTCTAAAGTTAACTCTAAACCGTTTTCTAATTTTGAAGCGACTAATAAAAGTGCCGAGATATATTGGCTGCTTACATTTGCTGCCAAAGTAACTTTTGAAGCCGTAACTTTTTTTCCTTTAATTCTAATTGGCGGATAACCTTCTTCTTTTTCATAAGAGATTTCAACTCCCAATTGTCCTAAAGCTTCTACTAAAATTTTAATCGGACGTTCCTGCATTCTGCCTGAACCTGTCATCACTACTTCGCGACCTTCGTTTACAGCAAAATAAGCGGTTAAAAAACGCATTGCAGTTCCTGCATGGTGAATGTCTACAATTTCGTCATTCCCTATTAATGCCTTTTGCATCACTTCGCTATCATCAGAGTTCGATGTGTTGGCTAGCGTAATATTTGGGAACAATGCTTTTAACAACAATAAACGATTCGTCTCGCTTTTTGACCCTGTTACTGCAATTTGTCCTTGTAAATTATGTTGAGTTGTTTGAAGTAGTAAATTCATTTTTTTAATTGTAAATTGTAGATTATGAATTATGAATGATTAGAAACGTAATTCAGCCACGCAATTTACCACTCCCAACTCATAATTCAAAATTCAAAACTCATAATTCAAAACCTATGAGTGATATTTCACAATTATTTCAATTTATCATTGTTTTTGTGACGATCCTTGTCTCGAACTGATTTTAAATCCATTTTTTTATCAAAAGCGGCTTGTAAATCTATTCCGGTTTGGTTGGCAAGACATAAAACTACAAAAACAACATCGGCCAATTCTTCGCCTAAATCTTTGTTTTTATCACTTTCCTTTTCTGATTGTTCTCCATATCTGCGCGCAATTATTCTGGCAACTTCACCTACTTCTTCAGTAAGTTGTGCCATATTTGTAAGCTCATTAAAATAGCGAACACCGTGTTCTTTTATCCAGGTATCGACATCTAGTTGTGCATTTTTTAAGTCCATAGTTATATTTTTTTAAGAACAATTTTTTCATTTTGACTGGCAATCATCTTCTGGAAAAGATCTTTTAATCCATTATACTGATCTGCTGCAAAAATACTATTGTTAATTTCTTTTGAACTCAAAATTTGAATTTTATTTCCATCTTTTGAAATGATTAAGGTAAAAACTATCTCTTTATCTTCTGATGAAATGCGAACAGCAGCTGGCAATGATTCTACCATATATCCTTCAGGGATTTCTAAGCTTATAACATATCTTTCGAAAGTTGGATATCCAAAATAAATCGCCATTTGTCTGTTTTCCTGATTAAAAGGATTTTTACTTCTTGTAAAAAACAATAACGGATTGATAAATATTTTGCTTCCAATTATTTCAGATTGATTATCGGATACAAAATCAAAACTTTCTAAAACAGAACCTGATAGATTTGTCTTTTTATTCTCAACAGCGTAATTTGAAATTTTTACGTCTCCTAATTGTTGTTCAAAATTTTCCAGATAAGTCTCATTGTTCTTATTAGCGTTGTGCACTCTGAAATTATAAGCATCATAATCTGTTCTCTGAATTCTTCCTTTCCCTTCTATCTTTCCATTAGCATCTACTTTTACTAATAAATTAGACATTTCCCGCGAGAGTGTAACTGGTTCTAAATTAATTTCCAGCGAAGTCCCGTCTTTTTTAATCAGTCTTCCTTTCCAATTCAACACATTTAATGGCAAGATATTAGGCGTTGTGAATTTATGACTAGCATCCAGAAGTATTTGTTTCCCGTCAATCTCGGCTGCTGCAATAACATAATTAAAACCAGTTCTTGTTGGATAAATCGGAACTCCGTTTTCAATCGTGCTTACCAAAACAGGATTTGCAGCAATACCAGCCATTTTTAGCATATTGATCAAAATAAAATTAATCTCAGCTACATTTCCTGTCTGATCCTTATATGCTTTTACGATGCCTTTATCAGTGTAACAACCTCTAGTTTCATCCCAGTTCATTTTATTCTGAACGAATTTAAAAATGATATTTAATCTCTCGTCTGGTGACTCAACGTTAGTCAGTAATCTTTTAACATCCTCTACTAAAAAGCTGTTTTGACTAAGTTCTTTCCCGAAACTTGGATCTTTAAAAATTGTTGTTGCTACACCTTCCCATGTAACAGTATAATCTTTATCCGGCTGATCAACATATCTAATTCTTTCTAATTCATGCTGGATAGATCCTCTGTAGTTAATAGGATTATTTACGTAAGGCTCTTCTGTTAGCGCCGGAACATCTTTTCCGGAACAAATGGTATTAATTTGCCTATATGAAAGCCTATTGGTTTGATTATGTTCATTTTCAAAACTTACACCGCCATTAATCAATTTAGAATCTGTTATTACAGGCTGGCTTCCAACTAAAATTGTTTTATAGATATACATCTCCGGAATTTCCGTCTTGTATTCAAAATAATTAACAGGGATATCATACTGAATTTGAAAATCGGGTAGTTTTGTAATATTTTCTGATCTTAAAGTATATTTATATTCTATGATCGAACCCACTTTTACATTTGGCAATGTTATGGCTTTCTCGTTCCAATATTTATTAATGTTCTTTTTAAAAGTTCCTTCACTTTCAAGTTTTGTCTTTACAACTTTTCCATTTTCTAAATTATAGGTTACAGCATCAGAAAAATCTACTCTGTCATTATTTAAACTTTCGTAACCAATATAAAAGTTCACTTTTTGATTTGCCCAACTTAATCCTTCTTTTTTATAAATTTTAATTTTAAATTCATAAACATGATTGGCAGAAAAACCTTTGTCTTTAGTAAACGTAAAAAATGTTTTTCCTTTTTTAAACAAAATTGCAGCAGGCGCAGTTGTATCTTTTGGGTTTGCTTTTTCCTTTAATTCAGCAACAGTAACTTTTCCCAACTCATAATTTTGAGCGCTGCTTTTTGAAATTCCCAGAAGTAAAAAAACAATTATCAATAAGTCTTGAAACTTCATATTAGATTCTTTTTAGAACAATTTTTTCCGTTTCCTTTGCAATCATGCTTTTATAATATTGCTTAAGCATTTCATACTTTTCAGTAGATACAATTGCCTCGTTGATTTGATGCTGAATATTTATTTGTAATCCATTGCCTGCATGAGCAATATTAAACTTAAAACTTCCTAAATTATCCTCCATATTCAGAACCACAGGAGCAGGCAATACCTCGGTTGTAAAACCTTCAGGAATTTGAAGTGTTATGTTGTATTTATCTGTAAAAGGAAATCCAAAATCAACCGGATATTCTCTTTCATCCTGCTTGAAAGGATTTTTTTCATTTGTAAAAAACAACATTGGACTTATATAGATTTTCCCACCTATTACTTCGCATAAATTATTTCCGGTAAACGAATAACTTTCTACAATAGGCAATAACAAATCTTTTTCGTTTGTTCTTGAATAATCACTTATCTCTATTTTGTTATTTCTATTCTCCAGTTTTTCTAAATACTCTTCCTCTTTAAGTCCACTGATATTATCTCTTGTAATCATGGCATTATAATCTGTACATTGTCTTCTGGTTTTTCCTGTCACTTTACCTTCGGCATCAATACTATAATTCATAAAAACAACATCATTTGAAGATTTTTTAGGCATTAAATCTACTTCTTCAGAGCTTCCGTCTTTTCTAATCAATCTACCGTACCAGTTTAAAGCTCTAAAAGGCAAAACATTTGGCGTTGAAAATTTATCTGAGGCATCTAACAAAACATTTCCGTTTGGAGTTTCGACTGCAGCAATCACATAATTAAAAGCAGTTCTGTTTGGAAAAATTGAGATTCCGTTAGAACGTGTACTTACCAAAACCGGGTTAGCAGTTAAACCTGCATAACGCAACATAGCCGTTAGCATTAAATTAATATCGCCAATATTTCCTGTCTTTTCTTTGTATGCTTTTTTCACGCCGCTATCACAGCTATATCCAAAATAGTCGTTCCATTTTACATTCTCTTTTACATGATTTAAAACAGCCAATATCTTTTCATCGGCAGTATTTTTTCCTTCCAATTTCTTTTTTAAATCTTCTTCAAAATAACCTGTTTTATTTAATTCAGAACCAAAATCATCGTATTTATAAATTGTCTTTACTACTGCATCCCAATCAACAGAATACAACTTTGTCTCTGCTTGTGGAAATTTTGTCATCGATAATTCATGTTGGATACTTGATGTATAATTATCAATATTGTTTACATAAGCCTCGTCTTTCATCGCCGGAAAGTCTACTGCCACATAACTAGTCTGCGTTTCTGTATAGTTTACATTTTGTACCGAATAATCTGTTTTAACAGCTGAAAAGCCAACTCCTCCAGATCTTTCTTTATTTTGAAATACAACAGTTTTTGAATCTTTTGCAGTACTCATTTTAGGAAAAACATATCCTTTTTGTCTCGAATTGAAAACATAATATTCCGGAATATATGTCTTGAATTCAGAATAATTGACAGGAATACTGGTTTGAAAATCCCATTCTCTAATCATTCTATCACTAGGAGTTCTTATAATATAACTGAACTCAATAACAGAACCTTCTTTAACATTAGGCATTGTTATTTTTTTCTGAGCTCTGAATTTATTTAAGACCTCATCAAAAACCCCGTCACTTTTTAGTTTTGTCTTTTCGATTTTACCATTTACTAAATTATAAGTAACTGCATCACTAAAATTTACTTTTTCTTTAAAATCAGACTCGTTGTAATACCAAACATTTTGATTCGCCCAATCGTAACCCTCTTTTTTATATATCTTAATTCGGGTCTCTACTTCTGCAATGGTCACAAAACCATTATTCACATCATATTCTATTCTTGTTTTTCCTTTTTTATATAAAATGGCAGCCACTGCCGATGAATCTTTAGGATGTACTTTTTGTTCCAATTCAGCAATAGATACTTTTCCTAATTTAAATTCCTGTGCTGTTACATTCGTAATAAACAACAATAGAATTGACAGACTAAAAAGTTTGGTAATTTTCATTTTGGTTAGTTCTTGGTTAGTATAATTTTGGCGTTATCGTTTCTTGACACTTGCTCCATAAAAAGACGGTATTCATCGTATTCTTTATTTGAATATTGTCCTTTATTTATAAGTATAGAGCGTTTGTAAGTCAGTTTATTATTTTCTTTTTTAATGATTTCGGTTTTATATTCACCAAACTTACCTTTCAATTCAAAGTTTGAAGGCAAAAATTCTATCGTAAAACCTGTTGGTAAATTAATTTCGATTTCATCCGTATCCAAATAACCACGCTGAATCTGAAGCGGAGTTTTTCTATTGCGGATTCTCTTGACATTCGCAGAAGATTGATTGAAAGCATTTACGGTAAAAATCATTTTGTTTGCCGAAATTGCCGCATAGTTCAAAGCACTTGTTTGTACATCCTCAGTAAATTGAATATTTTCTTTATTATTGGTAAAAGCAATTTTAGCTAATTTTAAATTATTGATATTGCTCCAATAATCTTTATAATGTGCTTCTTTTTCTGTTGGCTGAAAAGTTTCTAATCTCGACTTTGTATTGTATTGAGAACCTTCTGAAACAATTGATATGGAGCCCGAAAAATTACCATTTTCGTCTATGCTATATAGTCCTTTATCTTTTTGAGTATTTCCCAAATCTTCATACACTTTTGTTCTCACGATTTCTCCGCCTTCGGGCTTAATAATCAAGACATCGCGATCATCAGTAAAAGTTCCCTGATATCCAAAAGGAGCGACCTGACTTGTACATTCTAACCAAGTGTAATGATTACCATTAGGAATAGCTAAAATCATATGATTTCCCTGCATCGAAACAAAATCAGATTGAATATTTGATTTGTAACTATCTCCATATAAAATAGTATTGTAAGAAGGAACATCTACAACCTCTAAAAGTGCTTTTGTATAATTTGATAATGCTTTACAATCACCATAACCTAAACGATCTACATCACTGGCAAGCATGGGTTTCCAGCCACCAATACCTATAGCAATGTTTACATATCTGGATTTTTGCTGTACATAATCGTAAATAATTTTTGCTTTTTTAATTGGGTCTTTTTCATCTCCAACTAATGCTTTTATTTTAACTTTAGTTTCTTCCGGCAAAATAGTTGTTCCGGTTAAGATTTTATCGCCATACCATTTACCAAATGCTTCCCAAGTTGTAGCAGTACCGTCAACTCCTTCTAAATGAAATTTCTCTAATCCCATCATCACTTTTGGAAAAAGATCAGAAGAAGATGGACTATAGTCTTCTATTTTTCTGGCTAAAATATTAAGAGCGATATAACTTAGTTTTGTATCGGAATCAACCGTCTTTTTTATATTAAAACCTGAAAAACAAAATTCTTTCTTTTTAAATCCCAGGTCATTTGGAAATGAAACATTTAAAATACATTTCTCTACACTTAAATTGTAATCTCCTAAAAAATACCATCGCGGTATAAAAGCAGTACTTGAAGTTTCAATTTCACTGGTATAAACAATTGTAAAAGGATACGAAATTGGTGTATAATCTAAGTACACTACACGGCTATCAGAAAAAAGAGTGCTTCCGCTTACCGCACTATTATCCTTAAAATCTTTTCGTTTAATTTTTTTGATTTCCTTACCGGATATATCATAAACAACTGCTTCGATATTTTTTACACTAAGTGATTTATCATAATGTTGATAAGCATCAATGTTCCCTAATCCTTTTTCATTTAAAACTGTTACAACCCGCTGTGTTTTGATATTCATGCTTCTCTGCGAAGCAATATTAATATCCATTTGATCTAATCGAACAACAGCATTGGTATTTTCTTTAAGACTATCAGAAATCGCTGTTACAGCATATTCGGTTTTTTGAGCCGAAAGAATAAGGGTAAATAAGAAAAAAAATAATCCCGAAAAAGTAAATTTCATTAGTAAGTAATTTCGCCAAATATATATTATTTTTAGAAATCCTTAACATATGTTTAATAAAATTTTACTCTCGATTTTTGCTGTCAATTAAAATCGTTACAGGGCCGTCATTTAAGAGACTAACCTTCATATCTGCACCAAAAATTCCGGTTTGTACTTTTTTATTGAATTCTTTTTCTAAAGATTTTACAAAATTCTCATACATTGGAATTGCGAATTCGGGTTTTGAAGCTTTTATATAAGATGGGCGATTTCCTTTTTTTGTAGAAGCATGAAGTGTAAACTGACTTACGACAATAATATCTCCGCCGATATCCTGAACAGAACAGTTCATAACATCATTTTCGTCGCCAAAAATTCTCATTTTTATGATTTTCCCAACTAGCCAATCGATATCTTCCTGAGTGTCCAGATCTTCAATTCCTACTAGAACAAGTAGACCTTTTTTTATATCAGCTGTTTTATTTCCATCAACGGTAACGGATGCTTCTGAAACTCTTTGAAGAACAATTCTCATATTTTATCTAATAATGTGTTTTTTTGCCAAAGATTACACGGATTAAAAAGATTAAATTTCTAGCGTTAGATGCACTGCTGTGCATCTCTACATTCAAAATTTGTCGATAATTTTTTTTTGGAATTTGGAATTTTCGTTTTGGAATTTAAAAAGTTTACTTCCTTAACTCATCACTCGCTTTTCGATCTTCATCATACGAATCTGTACGATAATTTTCGTCGTCACCTTCTAAGATTTTTAGATAACTATTGTAACGTGACCAGGCGATCTCGTCTCTTTCTAAAGCCGCTTTAATAGCGCAATGAGGTTCTTCTTTATGCAGACAATTGTTAAACTTACATTGATCTTTTAGTTTGAAGAATTCAGGAAAATAACCGCTGATTTCTTCTTTTTCCATATCAACGATTCCAAAACCTTTGATTCCTGGCGTATCGATGATTTTTGCATCAAAAGATAAATCATACATTTCGGCAAAAGTAGTTGTGTGCTGACCTTGTTTACTGGCTTCAGAAATGGTTTTGGTTTTAAGATGTAAAGACGGTTCCATTGCATTAACCAAAGTCGATTTTCCAACTCCTGAATGTCCGGAGAACATACTTACTTTACCAATCATCATTTCTTTCAATTCATCAACACCTTTCATTTCTGTAGATGAAACACGAAGGCATTTATAACCAATTTGCTGATAAACGTATTGCATATACAATTGATCCTCGAGCGTTGGCTCATCAAAAGTATCTATTTTATTAAAAACCAGAATTGTTTCGATATTATAGGCTTCGGCAGTAACCAAAAAACGGTCTATAAAGTTGAAAGTTGTTGGCGGATTATTAATCGTGATCAATAAAAATACACGATCAATATTCGACGCGATAATATGCATTTGATGCGATAAATTAACTGATTTACGAACGATATAATTCTTTCTTTCGTGAATATTAAAAATCGTTCCGGTTAAGGCATCAGAGGTTTCTTCGAGTTCATAATCGACAATATCGCCTACAGCAATAGGATTGGTACTCTTGATACCTTTCATCCTAAACTTCCCTTTCATACGGCACTCTATAAAATCGCCTTGCTCCGATTTTACTGTGTACCAACTTCCTGTAGATTTATATACGAGTCCTGTCATTCTTTAATTTTAGATTACTGATTTTAGTCCCGAAGTTTCGGGATTAGATTTCTCATTCTTTAGAAGAATAAAAAATAAAAGGCAAAATTACGTTTTTAGAATTGAACAACGCAATTTCGCCTTTTAAAATTAATGACTTACTCAGAATTTGGTGCGTTTACCAAACAATTTCGGCTAAAATCTCATTCTCTTTGATTTTTCCTAGCTGAATTGTTTTTAACGTTTTTGTCGTTTTTCCGGCTTTGGTCGTATATATTTCAACCATAACCGTTGCCGGACCACTTTCTGTTAATTCTCTTTCGCCAAAATAATTGGTTTTTATTTGATATTTCCCTTTTATAGCATTTCTAATTAAATATTGTTCTGGCCCGTAACCTTCTGTAAAGTCTTTAGAGAATCTTGCTCCGGCTTCTGTTTTGGTGTGACTGTAGTAACATTCCTCTCCATTTGGTTCAATAACATGCAAATCAAGATCGACATCGATTTGGTTCCAGTTCATAATTATTCTGATATCAACCGGCATTTTCTTCAAATATTTTTTATCAAGTTTACCCGTTTTCAAACCTTTATGTTCGATTGTCAAACGATTAATATCCATTAAAATAATATCTTCCACACCTTCATATTGACCGCTCATTTCTCCGTAATAATTTACTTCTAATGCTTTAATCAATTCATCAAAAGCTTCCTGATATTTTCCTGCACCTTCAAGAGCCAAAGCATAATCTCTCAAACTTTGTGGTTCATGCGCTCTCCATTTTGCAATTTGTCTTGCAGTAAATAAGGCATCATCAAAATCTTTCCACTGACGTAATGTATATGTAAGGGTTTTATAAAGCTGATGATTCTCTAAACCTAAATCAGCAATATTACTGATTACTTGCAAAGCTTTTTTGACATCGCCCTGATTGTAGAAAAAATGAGCCACATCAAAATAAAAACTCGGGTTTCTTTCCTGCGCTTTTCTTAATTCAAAATACAATTCGTATTGTTTATCTTTTGGTGCGGCGGCTAAAGCTTTAAGATATAATCTATCCGGATTCCAGGTTTTAGATTCGTTATTAATCACATTAGATTCTCCCTTTTTTGTAACAACATTTACAACTCCGTTTGATGCCCTGCTTCCATAGAGTGCAATTGTCAAAGCATCTTTAAGAACATCTACCGAAGCGATGTCATCCTGATCCAAATCTGACAATTCACCTTCAAAAGGTTTTCCATCCACAATTATTAAAGGTTTTTTTGAGATCGGCATTGAAACCTTCTCATCAAATATAACTTTATCACTACTCACAGAGGGTAAAGCAGTAATTTGAACTCCTGAAACTTTACCAGCAAGTGCCTGAGATACATTGGTATTTTTTGAAATACTTTCAGACGAAATTGTTTGTACAGAATAGGAAACGTCAGCTTTTTTAACCGTTCCATAACCTACAACAGTAACTTCTTTCAACTCAGATCCTGCTTTATCAGAAGACTCTACAGCTGCCGGAGCTTCTTCAACTACATTCATTACAGGCCCCGAACCAACTGGCTCATCAACTGTCATCACGGCATCAGCATCGCCTTTAATACTTCTGGCTGACGTTACAACAACTGATTCTAATTGTACTGAATTCTCTCGTAATACTACTGTAAACTTATTATTCATGTCTGTATTCAACTGATAAGAGTCAAAGCCAATATAACTAAAGTTAAGAGTGCTATTCTCGGCGGCTCTAATTACAAATTTACCATCAAAATCAGTAGCAACTCCTTCTCTTTCTCCTCTTATTGTTACCGTTACACCCGGTAAAGGCGTTCCCTGCTGATCTAAAACAGTCCCTTCAACTTTACCTGCCGCAACATTTGTGCTTCTAGTTGAAACTGCCGTTGCACTTCTGCCTGAATTTCTGCTTACTGTATTTGTATTATTAACTACTCTTCTGTTTTTTTGAACTTTTGTTTTCGGCAAAGGTTTTGGAGTTGAATATTTAATGTCTTTTTGCCACCAATTATCTAAACCTTCAAAATAAGTTTCGATACTTTCCCAATTATTTTTTTGCTGCGCCAAAGCATTAGCATTTTCCTGTTTTTTAATTCGGTCAAATTCAGCACGTAATTCGGCCGGCGGAATAATATCATAAGAAATATAATCACGAATAGCTTCCAGAACAATCAACGAAGTATTTTTGGTTATAATTCCATATTTCTTTCCTAAAAGTTCGATTTCATCCGCATTTTTAGCATATTGAAAATCAAGATTGGCTATTTTTTTCTGTGCCCAAAGTTTTTCAACATTCACATCATTTGTATTTTGAACAATAGCATCCAGAGTTATTTTTCGTTCTAAAACTGCTTCATTATTATAACCAAATAATAAGGTAATTTGATTTTTTTGATTCAGAGAAATTCCCGAAAAACTAAAGCTTCCTGAAACCGAAGTTCCTTCCATCGGAAATAAATCTGTTACCGTATAATTCTCTTTTATACCTAAAAACTTCAAATTACTATTAGTCAGTTTATCTAATGCATTGTCCTGATTCACCTGATTTAAATTGATAAAATTTCCACCCGTTTGCATCGCCGAATAATTCAGAAAAGAAAAATCTGCCGAAACTGAAGATGTAATGGTATAAATTGTTTTTTTAGTCTTTGGCAAAACATTTTCGCTCAAAGATGAAAGTCCGTCAGAGAAAAACAAATATTCGTCGTTGTTCATGAAATTAAGTTGCGAAAAACGAGTTCCTCCGTCATATTTTGTATTCTCTAAAACTGCTTTTAATTCAGTCCAGTTTCCGTTTGTAATGACGTATTCTTTTTGTTTTTCGAAAGTATAATTCAAAAAGTATAAAGTGACTTTTGTATTTTTTATTTTTTGAAAATAAGCATTCAACAAACTCATTTCTTTTTTTACATCTCTTGTTTTACAACTCAGTGAATTATCCCAAATTAAACCAATTGAAGCCGGAGTTTTTTTAGCTATTTTATTTCCTTCGATAAAAGTATTTCCGTAAAAATAATGCTGTCCACCAACATTTTGCATGATTACACTCGGAGTATTTTCCTGAATCGGAATCTTAAAAAGTAGTTTTTCAGATGGCTGATAATTTTCTTTTTTGATAGAAGTTTGAAAAGATTGATTCCATTTCGAAAAAACAATTGCGTCTCCCGAATTCTCCGAAACAGTTGGCGAAGCCGAAGTTCCTAAAACCGAAACATTCATCTCGAAATTATCCAGCTTTTTAGGATAACGACTCACCAATTGATACGCCAGATTGTCTTTATCAAATGCCGAAAGTTCTTCTTCGTAACCAATAATCACAGTGCGTTCGCCGTTTGGCATCAACGGATAAATTCTGGTTCTGAAATTATTCCCGTCTACTTTCTCCAATAATCCGGGATCAACACGTCGATGTTCAATAGCTTCAAAAACCTGTTTCCCTTTGTTTTTATTGACCGGAACGGCTTCACGCATTTTTCCATTGATGTCAATGGCATATCGGGAAACCGAAACATTTTCCGGTAAAGGAAAAATAAGTTCCGCTTCCATCTGGCGGGTTCCCGAATTAAAGAAATGCATTTCGGCAGTGGTGTAAGCGATATTCCCCACCACTTTTACATTCACAATTAGTTTATTCATTCGAACCTTTTCAGCTTCATCCCCTTTTACTGTTAATTCGGGACTTTGAGCGAAAGATTTTGTTCCTAAAAACAATATCAAATAAAATAACATTTTCAAGCTTACTTGAAAAATTCCTGGCTGAGATAAACATAATTTTGATTTCATAACACGAGAGTTAAGGTTCTATAATTGTATAGAGAACATAAAATCTAAAAAGGTTGGAAACCACTTCAAATTATTTCAAAAAAAAATCTCCAAAGCCCGAAAGCAATGGAGATTTAATATAAAAAAACAATCTATTTTTAATACCGTGGTATAAAAAAATTCAAGTTCAGCGTTTGCCAAAATTAAATAAAACTTATACCACTTATATAACTTATATGGTTGAAAATTTCAATTATGCATTGAAAATTTTCTCCTGGTGACCAATACTTTCCTGGTGAATAGCTTTGAACATTCTTAAAACAAACTCTTCAGTAAGACCTTTTTTCTCACCTTCAAGAATCATTTTTCCTAAGATTTCGTTCCAACGGTTGTTTTGAAGGATTGCTACGTTTGCATCTTTTTTCACCTGACCAATTTCGTCAGCTACTTTCATACGTTTTCCTAATAACTCTAATAAGTTAGCATCAAGAACGTCGATGTTAGCTCTTAATTTTGTCATTTTTTGAGTGTACTGATCTGTAGTATCATCCGTTTTTCTGATCGTCAAATCTTTAATGATTTGTTTCAAAGCATCTGGAGTAACTTGTTGAGCAGCATCAGACCAAGCGTTGTCCGGATCGTAATGCGTTTCGATAATCATACCATCGTAATTCAAATCTAAAGCCTCTTGAGTTACTTCAAAAATCATTTTACGATCTCCAGTAATGTGAGATGGATCAATGATTAAAGGTAAATCAGGGAATTTATTTTGCAATTCGATAGCAATTTGCCATTCAGGAATATTTCTGTATTTTGTTTTTTCGTAAGTAGAGAAACCTCTGTGAATAACACCTAATTTCTCTATTCCAGCCATGTGTAAACGCTCAACACCACCTAACCATAAAGCTAAATCCGGGTTTACAGGGTTTTTAACCAAAACGATTTTGTCAGTTCCTTTCAATGTATCAGCAATTTCCTGAACTGCGAAAGGGTTTGCAGTTGTACGGGCACCAACCCATAAAACGTCGATATCATGTTCTAAAGCCAGTTTACAATGCGCTGCAGTTGCCACTTCAGTACCCATTAATAAACCAGTTTCAGCTTTTGCTTTTTGTAACCATTTTAAACCAATTTCTCCAACACCTTCAAATCCTCCCGGACGCGTTCTTGGTTTCCAGATTCCAGCTCTGAATACACTAACTTTTGAATCTTTCAATTCATGAGCAATTTTTAATACCTGATCTTCTGTTTCTGCACTACATGGTCCTGCTATCACAAGTGGGTGATTTAAATTGAAATCTTCTAACCACTTTCTCATTTCTTTCTTATTTTCCATCTTAATTCTATTTTTACTTTTTAATTGTTAATCCGTTTAATATTTCTTTGATTTTATTCGTGCTTTCCATTTCTTCAAAAATGGCGTTGTAATTTTCATCTTTCAACAAATCCCTAAACCGACTGAGATTTGAAATGTATTCTTCTAATGTTTCAATAACGTGTTCCTTGTTTTGTTTAAAAATCGGTGTCCACATTGCGGGAGAACTTTTAGCTAAACGAACGGTGCTTTCGAATCCACTTCCCGCCATATCAAAAATATCCTGTTCGTCTTTTTCTTTATTCATTACCGTTTTACCAAGCATAAACGAACTAATGTGTGACAAATGCGAAACGTAAGCGATGTGTTTGTCGTGCGAAGTTGGGTCCATATATCGAATCCTCATTCCTATTTCGCTAAAAAGCGTTAATGCCTTTTCCTGCAATTTAAAAGTGGTTTTTTCCACCTCACAAATAATGTTCGTTTTTCCTTTAAACAAACCTCTTATCGCTGCTGAAGGTCCCGAAAACTCCGTTCCCGCTATCGGATGCGTTGCGATAAAATTTCTTCTTTTTGGATGACTGGCAACCGCATCACAAATTGGTTTTTTAGTCGAACCCACTTCAAAAACAATCGTTTTATCTCCTACCAAGTCCAACACTTTAGGCAAAACCACCAGTGCCACATCTACAGGAACCGAAACAATCACAAAATCAGCATCGGCCAATTCTTCAAAGCTTCCTGCCTGATCAATAACGCCTAAATCAATTGCTTCCTGCAAGTGTTTTTCGTTATTATCTATTCCAAAAATAGTGGCATCAGGATGTTGGTCTTTGATGTCCAGCACCATCGAACCTCCTATTAACCCTATTCCTATTACGTATACTTTCATAATTCTTTTTATTTGAAGCAATTTCCTGCTATCCGTTTCAATCTTTTTTTCGGTAAAACCTCAAAAAAGGATTTCCACTTCTATCAGGGCTAGGCTTCACGTTTTTTCAAGACCTATAGTTCTAATTTAACCTTTCTGTCACCCTGAGCGAAGTCGAAGGGCGCTCCAATTGGAACGTGGGCTTCGACTTCGCTCAGCCTGACAAACTATGCCAAAAAATCTAAAATCTTGATTCTTTACTCTTTGCTCTTGCTTCTAAAATCTATCAATCGCTTCTTGTACTTTTTCTTCTTTCACACACAACGAGAATCTAATGTATCCTTCACCATTACTTCCGAAGATTGTTCCCGGTGTGATAAAAATGTGTTTCTCGTATAATATTTCGTCAATGAACTTCTCTGATGATTCGATTCCTTCCGGAAGTTTTGCCCAAACAAAAAGCCCAACTCCTTCTTTATAAACTTTACAGCCTAATTTTTCTGCTAGTTTTTCTGTTAATTCTCTGCGGCGTCTGTAAATTTTGTTTTGATCTTCAAACCAGGATTTATCACAGTTTAAAGCTGCAACTGCACCTTTCTGAATTCCGTAAAACATTCCGCTGTCCATGTTGCTTTTTACTTTTAGGATTGCATCGATAATTTCAGGATTTCCTAAAACCATTCCAACTCTCCAGCCTGCCATATTGAACGTTTTACTAAGAGAATTTAATTCTAAAGCCACATCTTTTGCACCTTCAATCTGCAATAAACTCATCGGATTATCATTCAAAACAAAACTATACGGATTATCATTTACCAATAATATGTTGTGTTTTTTAGCAAAAGCAACCAATTTTTCAAATAACGCTAAACTTCCTCTCGCTCCTGTTGGCATGTGCGGATAACCCAGCCACATAATTTTAACTTTTGAAAGATCCAGTTTTTCTAAAGCTTCAAAATCCGGTTCCCAGGCATTAGCTTCTTTCAGATCATAATAAACCGGAACCGCTCCAACTAAATTAGTTACCGAAGTATACGTTGGATAACCCGGGTTCGGAATTAAAACGTGATCGCCTTCATTTAAAAAGGCTAACGAAATATGCATAATCCCTTCTTTTGACCCCATTAAAGGCAAAATCTCATTTTCTGGATTTAACGCAACACCAAACTGATCTTGATAGAAATCTGCCATCCCTTTTCTCAATTCCGGTAATCCCTGATAGCTTTGATAACCATGCCCGTTTTCATCTTGAATTGCTGCGGCAACCGCTTCAATTACTGCTTTAGACGGACTCAAATCAGGGCTTCCTATTGCCATACTGATAATCGGTTTTCCCTCAGACATTAGCTGTCTCACTTCTCTCAATTTTGATGAGAAGTAGTATTCCTTAACTATGTCTAATCGTTTTGCTGTTGTAATCATGATTTATATTTATATTTTGCTTTACGCTTTACGCTGTAAGCTTTATGCTTTTTCTCTTTTTGACTTGTCACCCTGAGCGAAGTCGAAGGGCTTTCCAATTGGAACGTGGGCTTCGACTTCGCTCAGCCTGACAATCTAAAATCTTAATTCGTTAATCTTCAATCTAAAATCACTTTGCAACTTTAAGACTGACTCAAAGGTTTCGTATTTTTATATTCTCCCAAAACCTTTAAATATTCTGCCATTATATTTAGTAGCGATTTAGCTTTTGCAAAATCTTCGTATTTCTCAAATGTCACATCTACGAAAAATGAATATTTCCAAGGCGTTTCAATTTTTGGAAGCGATTGAATTTTCGTTAAATTCAATTTGCAATCACTCATTACATTCAAAACCGCTGCCAAACTTCCTCTTTTGTGATCCAATTCAAATTTGATGGATGCTCTGTTGATTTCGTTTTCCGGCAAAAATGAATTTTGCTTTTTGATAATCACAAAACGAGTCATGTTGTTTTTGATCGTTTGAATTTCCGGCGCAATGATTTCCAAATCATACATTTCCGAAGCTACCTTACTTGCTATTGCAGCAATTCCGGTTAATTGTTTTTCCTGAATTCTTCTTGCCGTTTCTGCTGTATCTTTATCTTCAACCAATTTGATGTTTGGATATTGTTTCAAAAAATCCATGCATTGTAATAATGCCATTGGGTGCGAATGAACTTCTTTTATATCTTCAATTTTTTGACCTTTTAAAGTCATTAAATTTTGGTGAATGCTTAAATAATGCTCTCCAATTATGTGTAAATTATTCTTATCAATCAAAGCATAATTCGGAATAATTGGCCCGGCGATCGAATTTTCTATCGCCATTACTGCCTGATCTGATTTTCCTGAAAGCAGGCTGTCAACCAATTCTTCAAAAGACAAACATTCATCAATAGCCACATTTTCAGAGAAATACTCTTTTACAACCTGATGATGAAAAGAACCTTTAATACCTTGTATTGCAATTTTAGTTGTCATATATTCAAAAAAAAATCCTGATTTTCATCAGGATTGTATATTAGTTTTATTTGTCTTTTAAATTTTCTCAAATAACCATAGCACAATCCTCACTTCTACTAAAGAAGAAATAAAAAGAGTTGCTAAAATAAAAACGGTTATTAGACATTTTGTTTGTGTTTTTCAATAAATTCTCTGCGAATGTATAAATTAATTTCAGTGCACCAAAAAAAATATTGCATTTTATGAAACAAAAAAGGATTTCTTAACAAATTTAGCAGGTTTTGTATGATAATATAAAAATACGAGCTTAAAATGAGATATTTACAATGGGTTTTTCTAAGATGCTAAGATTCTGAGTTGCTAAGGTTCTAAGATTTTTTGCCACGAATTCACGAATTAGCACAAATCATTCTGGCTTTGAATGTCAATTTCTCAAACTAAAAGGAATGTTTTTACTCCATCTTGTCATTTCGAGGAACGAGAAATCTCCGCAAGAAGCTCAACAAAGATTGGCGATTCTGCGAATGGAGTTACTTATGGAGATTTCTCGTTCCTCGAAATGACAATATTGTGGACAGAAAATAAAACTTAAGAAAACAACCCAGAAACCGGAGTATTCCTAATTCCAATTTTAGAGTAATCAAAATTCATTTTCTCTTTTAATAAAGAAGCATAAACACTTCTAAAATCAATTTCGTATTTTAAATCGCCATTATCTAAATTCGCTAAATCAGGATTATTACCTAAAATTATTCCTTTATTATTTCCTCCAATAATAAACATTGGCGCGGCAGTTCCGTGATCAGTTCCGTTGCCATTGTCTTTTACACGTCTTCCAAATTCTGAAAATACCACAATTGTAACGTTTTGAAGCAATTGCGCTTGTTTTAAATCTTGATAAAAACTATACAATGCATCATTCAGATCTGTTAATTTTTTCTCATGAAGGGCGAGTTGATTATCATGCGTATCAAACCCTCCGAGTGAAGTGTAATATACTTTTGAGTTCAGGTTTCCTTTGATTAATCTTCCAATCCATTCCAGATTTTTAGACAAATCGGTTTTGGGATAACTGATTTCTGATTTGGATTTCGCTAAAGCTTTCTGAATTTCATCTGAACCTTCGGTAACTGAATTGGCTATTTTTCGAACAAAATCTAATTGCGGATTATCTGATAAGGTTACATTTTCTTCTTTATCTGATTTTACTTTGAATCGGTTTGGATCTTTTACCGTTATTGAATTAGGTTCTAATCCTTTTAATGCGAGATTATCGATCGAATCCAGATTGATTCCAGCCGTTGCCTGATGTCCGTTGCATTGCAAATCAAGGTAACGCCCCAACCAGCCTTCGTTGATATACTTATTCGAATCAGCTGCAGTTTGCCAAATTTCCTGACTACGAAAATGAGATCGAATAGGTTCCGGATATCCAACATTCTGAATCACGGTTAAATCTCCGTTTTGCTGCATTTGAGCAAAATCTTTTAACGAGGGATGAAATGCCATTCCGTTATTTTTTCCGATGACTGCATCTTTATTCAAAGCAATTTTAGTCCTTAAATCATAATACAAAGGATTATCGTATGGAATAAAAGTATTCAATCCGTCGTTTCCTCCATTCAACTGCACAAAGACGATACACTGCTCTCCGATTACCAAATTATTTTGTGTACCAAAAGCATGTAAAAAATCAGGAAGCACCAGCAATCCGCCAGTAAAAGTTCCTGTAAGCGTTAGAAAATTTCTTCTGTTCATAGCTGTAGCTTTCTAAATTAATTGATATTCGGGTAGTTTCGTGATGTAATCAAAGAGTCGTATTACGGCAAAATTGGCGTGCTCCTCTTTTGGATCAAAATCATATTTCAGTAAATTCTCCATGTCTTTTTGCATCGAATCATTTACTTTGAATAATAATCGGTTCGATAATTCGGTAATAATGGTTTTGTTATTTCCGTTAGGATCAAAATCTATTTTTACATCGATTTTCTCCAATTCTGTCTTTGGTTTGTCCGTATCCGAAGTCACTGTATTCAGCACTTTTCTGGTAATGCTTCTTCCGCTGCAAAGCAAATCTGAGGTATTGTTGCGCTGCAAATAGATTTGTGAAGTTAGCCAGGAATTTCCGCCATCCCAACCTTTCACATTTACCTGATTGTACAAATCCATTCCTTGTTGCTTCAGGAAAAACATAACCATTCCATCATCAAGATCATCAACATGCAATTCATCCAAAAGCTGTAAAATATAAACCAACGGATCTTTGATTTTCGTTCCTGAAGTTTCTTTTTTATATTCTTCCGTAAAAATTTTAGTCAATAACGGTTCTATTTCAAACTTTACTTTTCTGAAATAATCGCCGTAATACCACACCAATTCTTCTGAAGGATTATCATAAATAAACCATTTTAGAATTTTTCTGGTAATGAGATACGGAATATTTTTTTGTTCGAAAATAATATCAACCAAATCATCCACTTTCCAGTTTCCCGTTTTTCCGAAATAGGTTTTATCGCTATTATCTTCTATATTTTTTCTGTAAACTGCGCCATCATCTCCGTAATTTAATCCGGCCAGAGCTCTTGCACCTTCTTTGATATCGTTTTCAGAATAATTTCCAATGCCAATTGTGAATAATTCCAATAATTCACGGCTTAGGTTTTCGTTGTATTTCCCTTTTTTATTATCGACATTATCCAGATATTTTACCATTGCATTCGATCTTACGATTTGCTTGGTAAGTTCTTTGAAATTGCCAAAAGCATGTTCGCGCAAAATCATATTGTGCTGATAAATCCAGTAATTGACTTTTACTTTTTGGGTTGTAGAAACGAAATGATTGTGCCAGAAACAAACCATATTTTCGCGTAACGGAAATTCATCATTCCGCATTTTAGAAATCCACCATTTTTTTAGTTCAACGGCAGAATAGATTTCTTTTTTGAGCGCTTTTTTCTTGAATTCAGAATCGGCGGTTTTGATAGATTCCCGCAATTCTTTAAGCTCAAGAAGCGTTTTAGGATCGTCATTTAAAAAAGCAGGAAGTTGTGTATCAAATTTGGAATCATAGGAATGCTTTAGAAATTTTTCTAATCCTAGTTTCTCTATTTTATCGGATTCTTTTCCGGAAAAACCCAACCGTAACGACCAAAGATTGCTTTTTTTCATAACACAGGAATTTGTTTAGCAATAAGACTCGACTTTTTCTTAAAGGTTTAATTTGAGAAAGGGTCTGAGGTTCTTAGATACTAAGGTGCTAAGTTTTAAAATCTTTGGTATTAATTAGAACGTGGATTTTTTGGGGATATTGTTTATTTTATATTCAACAATCATAATTAAACATAGCCTGTGGTTTCAACCACGGGAAACATATTAGAGAAATGCATTGTGTTCCCGTGGTTGAAACCACGGGCTATGTTATAAGAAATTCATCTATGAATTCTTTCTTTTCATCAACATAAAGAAAATAGTTACCTGTCTTTTTTTGATCTTTAAAAAGCTCTAATTTAATCTCTATACAGGGTGTTGGAATAAAATCATGATCTACTAAAATCGAAATGGATTTTGAAATGATTTTATCAAAATCAATATCTAACTCAATAGAATCTATTTTCTTCAAATAGTTATTAGCTAGATTATAATATAAATCTTTATCTTGAATAATATTTAAATGTTTTTGCATGTCAATTCTTTATTTTTTTCCAATAATGATGGGATTTCTCAATATCGTCAATTAGAAAAGCTATTCTTTTATTATTGACTTTGATAAATTTCATTGGTTGTCTATTTTCATTATCATGAAGCAATAAGGTATCTCCTGACATTTTCCACTTTCCGTATTCATCATTAGATTTCCTTAAAACATTTTTCCGAGCCATTTTTCTCGAATTGTATTGTTGTTCTAAGAGTCTATAACTATAATCATCTCGTAAATACAAAACACTGACTCCATAAAAATAACCAATTGTAGGATAAGAATCGTAACTTATTCTATAAACAATATCTCTTTTTTGAGCGTAGCAAGTACTAATTGAAAGAAACATAAATATCATTATTTTTTTCATAATTTTCTATTGAATAATGACTAGCCCCGATTGAAGTGGAAATCCTTTTGTGCCGGCGTTCGGCACAAAAGATTGTAACGAAAAGCGGGAAATAGCTCCTAAAAAAAACAAAAGCAGCTATCATTATAATAACTACTTTCTAATTTTTAAATTGATTATTTACAAGAAATCATCCAAATTTAGATCTAAATTAATTCCATGCAGATTAAGACAATTTATCAGGATTCTTTTCAATACTTTTAGTTTCTGAATTAACTCTTCTCTCTAACTTTTTTATATCTTCTTCTGCTGGTAAATTCTCAGGGATAATTTCTCTATCTAATAGTAATTTACGAACTCCTTTATTATTCTTAACATGTTCAGAAGAAATACTTGATTCATTGGACAAACCTTTATCTTTTGTATTAAAAACTGTAATTTCAGCAGCAAAATCTTTAGCCTTAATAACAATAGTAGGTAAAAAATCTGCAAGAGGTCTGCTTTCCGGAACTCCTAACTTCTTTTTCATCTGCAATGTATTTTTGCCTCCAAAAAGTGCCTGATCTCCTTTACTTCTAATAATTCCAAAATCCTTGTCATTACCCGTTTTTTCAAAAATAAGTTCTGACAATTCTTTTTCAGATGAAGTTAATTTCTGCCTTGCATTTAATCTTTCCCAATCATCAATTCGTTTAGCAATCTCTTCAAACTTTCTTGTTTGTATAGCAAAATAATTTTGCGCAAAAGCAATTTGCTCTTTTCTAGGATCTCCGTTTTGGGCTATAAGATAACAAGCATATCTTGTAAGCATTATGTCATCAATCTCCCTTTCTGTACCAGAACCAATTACAACCTTTTTGTTGACATCAACAAAATGGTCTAAAACTAAATGACCTGTAATTTCACAAGAAGTTTTAGCCTTTAAAATCACCTTATTAAAATTTCGCCATTCAGAATATCCTAATAGATGCTGAATATCTCTTGCAAACCAAAATTCTATACCTGCTTCTGTCTTTTGAGAATAATCTTCAAATTCGGTAGTCAAACTTTTTATTAATTCATTTTTCATGTAATTGCTTTTTTACTAAAAGAAAAGGGAGTTAAATTACTTTAACTCCCTAATTCAAAATTACATATTTTATTATTTATAAATACAAAAATTAAGATAATTCTTATAATTAAATATCAGGATCTCTAATATTAAGACCCACACATTTCACAATCATCAGGCTCTGCTGCTTGTGCTTTTAAAAGCATCGCTTTATAATCCTCAACGCTGATTGCTTCTGTTTCCGGAACTAAAGTTACCGGAGCATCTTCTTCTTTTTTATCGTTGTTTAGGGTGAATTTAATAGCATCAACTGCAGATTTTGTTCTTAGGTAATACATTCCTGTTTTTAAACCTGATTGCCAAGCGTAAAAGTGCATTGACGTTAGTTTAGAATAGTTTGCATCTTGCATGAACAAGTTCAATGACTGTGATTGATCAATGAAATAACCTCTCTGACGTGACATATCGATAATGTCTTTCATCGACATTTCCCAAACTGTTTTGTATAGTTCTTTCAGGTCTTGCGGAATCACATCAATATTTTGAACTGATCCGTTATGACGCATGATTTCTTGTTTCAATGTTTCGTTCCATAAACCTCTGTCTACTAAATCGTGAAGTAAGTGTTTGTTTACTACGATAAATTCTCCAGACAATACACGACGTGTGTAAATGTTTGATGTGTATGGTTCGAAAGCTTCGTTGTTTCCAAGAATTTGTGAAGTCGAAGCAGTTGGCATTGGCGCAACCAATAATGAGTTACGAACTCCATGTTCCATTACTTCTTTTCTTAATGAAGCCCAGTCCCAACGTCCTGATAATTCTTCATCTTTCATTCCCCACATATTGTATTGAAATTCTCCTTGTGACATTGGAGAACCTGCAAATGTAGAATATGGGCCTTCTTCTTTTGCCATTTCCATAGAAGCGGTTACGGCTGCGAAGTATAATGTTT
This sequence comes from Flavobacterium piscisymbiosum, assembly GCF_020905295.1. Taxonomy (NCBI): domain Bacteria; kingdom Pseudomonadati; phylum Bacteroidota; class Flavobacteriia; order Flavobacteriales; family Flavobacteriaceae; genus Flavobacterium; species Flavobacterium piscisymbiosum. The sequence goes on from NZ_JAJJMM010000001.1 coordinate 636,399, forward strand.
CGAAAATCTCCTGATTTAATACTTTTGCCTCATCACTAGTAAACGGCATACGCAACATGATAAAAGCATCTGCTAAACCTTGAACACCTAATCCTACCGGACGGTGACGTAAGTTAGAATTTTCAGCTTCTTTTACCGGATAGTAATTTCTGTCGATTACTTTGTTCAGGTTACGAGTTACACGTTTTGTAACATTGTAAAGTGCTTCGTGATCGAATTTTCCGTTTTCAATAAACATTGGTAACGAAATAGAAGCTAAGTTACAAACCGCGATTTCATCTTTAGAGGTAAACTCCATAATCTCTGTACACAAGTTAGATGAACGAATTGTTCCTAAATTCTTGTGGTTCGATTTACGGTTTGCTGCATCTTTGTACAACATATAAGGCGTTCCTGTTTCGATTTGTGATTCAAGGATTTTCTCCCATAATTCACGTGCACGAATGGTTTTTCTACCTTTTCCTCTAAATTCATAATCCAAATACATGGTTTCGAATTCTTCTCCGTAAACGTCGTATAATCCCGGGCATTCGTTAGGACACATTAAAGTCCATGACGCATCTTCCTGTACACGTTTCATGAATAAATCAGATGTCCACATCGCGAAGAATAAATCTCTTGCACGCATTTCTTCTTTTCCTGTATTTTTCTTTAAATCTAGGAAATCAAAGATATCAGCATGCCATGTTTCGATGTAAATCGCAAAACTACCTTTACGTTTTCCTCCACCCTGATCTACGTAACGAGCCGTATCGTTGAAAACTCTCAACATTGGTACGATTCCGTTTGAAGTTCCGTTTGTACCACGAATATAAGATCCCGTTGCACGAACGTTATGGATAGAAAGACCAATTCCTCCCGCTGATTGCGAGATTTTAGCCGTTTGTTTTAAAGTATCATAAATACCATCAATACTATCATCCTGCATTGCCAAAAGGAAACAAGAAGACATTTGTGGTTTTGGAGTTCCGGCATTAAACAACGTTGGCGTTGCATGCGTAAAGAACTTTTTAGACATTAAATCGTAAGTTTCAATTACTGATTTTAAATCATCAAGGTGAATACCAACCGAAACACGCATCAACATATGTTGTGGTCTTTCGACGATTTTTCCGTTGATTTTTAGCAAATACGAACGCTCTAAGGTTTTGAAACCAAAGTAATCGTAATTAAAATCTCTTGTATAAATGATATGAGAATCAAGAAAAGCAGAGTTTTCCTGAATTACCTTGAATACTTCATCCGAAAGTAATGGTGCATCTTGTCCATTTCTTGGATTTACGTATAAGTACATATCTTTCATCGTTTCTGAAAACGATTTTTTTGTATTTGAATGTAGGTTCGAAATTGCCACACGCGCTGCTAATTGTGCATAATCAGGATGCGCAATTGTCATAGAAGCCGCCGTTTCTGCCGCAAGATTATCTAGTTCAGAAGTTGAAACCCCATCATACAATCCTTCGATAACTCTCATCGCTACCTTAACAGGATCTACAAGTTCATTTAAACCGTAACACAATTTTTTGATTCTTTCTGTAATCTTATCAAACATTACGGGCTCTCTGTGGCCATCTCTTTTTACTACATACATAAGCTTACTAATTTTAGTTATTGAAAAAATGAAAGACACTGGAATAACGAATTCCAGATCTTAAACATTGCGTGTTTTTAAATTATTTTTTGAGAATTATGAAATTCTCAATAGTTGTGTGTTCCCGATCTGAAATCAGATCGAAAAGGCATTAAAAATTGTTATTGAATCTACGATTTGGGAAAGAGATTCAATCTTAAAAAAATGATTTTAATCTTTTGTTGCGTTTCGAGGTAACGCTACATTATTCTTGCTCTAAAAATCTGCATCGAATGAAATTTTCTGAGCATCGCTATCTGTGTTCATCACACCTGATTTTTGATACTCGGCAACACGTTTTTCAAAGAAATTGGTTTTTCCCTGAAGTGAGATCATGTCCATGAAGTCAAACGGATTCGCTGATCCATATACACGCTCGCAACCTAATTCTACTAATAATCTATCCGCAACAAATTCTAAGTATTGCGTCATTAAAGTAGCATTCATACCTATTAAACTTACCGGAAGTGATTCTGTAACAAATTCTCTTTCGATATCTAAGGCATCAACAATAATTTCTTTAATTCTGTCTTTTGGTACTTTGTTGATCAAATGGTGATTGTGTAAGTGTACTGCAAAGTCACAGTGTACACCTTCGTCACGGGAAATCAACTCGTTAGAAAAAGTTAAACCTGGCATTAAACCACGTTTTTTCAACCAATAAATAGAACAGAAAGCACCTGAAAAGAAAATTCCTTCAACTGCGGCAAAAGCAATTAGTCTTTCGGCGAATGAATCAGATTCAATCCACTTTAAAGCCCAGTCTGCTTTTTTCTTAATTGCAGGAAAAACTTCTAATGCATTAAACAATTCTGCTTTCTCTGCTTCATCTTTCACGTAAGTGTCAATTAATAAAGAGTAAGTTTCGCTGTGAATGTTTTCCATCATGATCTGAAAACCATAGAAAAACTTCGCCTCTGCATATTGTACTTCGTTTACAAAGTTCTCAGCAAGATTTTCGTTTACGATTCCGTCAGAAGCAGCAAAGAATGCTAATATGTGTTTAATGAAATATCTTTCGTCGTCACTAAGTTTATTGTTCCAATCTGTCAAGTCCTGGTGTAAATCGATTTCTTCAGCAGTCCAGAAACTAGCCTCCATTTTCTTATACCATTCCCAAATATCATGATGTTTGATAGGAAAAATAACGAAACGATTTTTATTTTCTTGTAATATTGGCTCGACTTGTGACATGGTAATTTTTATTTAATTTTTGTATTGAATATTTACTAATTCAATAGACTACAAAGATTGTCAATTATCGCTAAAAAAGAAAGCCAAACTTATTCACAATTCGACGTAGTTTTTAACAAAGGAGAAAAAATGAGATATTTTTCAGACAATAATTAATTTACTGTAAATGAATGTTTTAAAAACGAATAAACGACCTAAAAGCCCGTAAAATATAGACTTTTTATCATAAAAAGCAAGAAATTTTCAATTGTTTTTAAAACTTTTTTTTGAGTTAAAACTATATTTTTTGAGTTAAAATATATCACCCAAAAGCGTTAACTAGAGCGCCTGGATTTTTAAGATTTTTTAAGTTCTTCGGCCACTTTTTCAAGCTCCAAATACCAATCCTGACCAAAGCGGCGAATCAATGCTTCTTTGACAAATTTATAAACCGGAACTTCCAGTTCTTTACCTAAAGAACAGGCATCATCGCAAATATCCCATTTATCATAATTGACTGCAGCAAATTCTGTAAAATCTTTTACACGAATTGGGTATAAATGACAGGAAACTGGTTTTTTCCAGTCTACGATTCCTTGATTATAAGCTTGCTCGATTCCGCAAAGCGCGGTTTTCCCATCAAAAATAACGTAAGCGCAATCTTTTTCGTCGATCAGTGGTGTTTCAAGATCACCATCAGTTCCTTTTACCCAGGTTCCTTGTGCTTCGATAGCGGCAATTCCTTCTTTGCGTAAAAATGGTTTTACTTTAGGATAAATTTCTTCAAGGATTTTAGTTTCTTCTTCGCTTAATGGCGCACCCGCATCTCCGTCAACGCAGCAAGCTCCTTTACAAGCTGACAAGTTGCACACAAATTCTTTTTCAAGAATATCTTCTGAAATAATGGTTTTTCCTAATTGAAACATGATAATAAAATACTGAAATTTATAAAGTGCAAAGATAGACAAAGAAAACAGATAAAACACTCTTAATATTTAACCGCAAGGCACGCAAAGATTCGCAAAGCTTTATCACTTTTTTATCCTTTGCGTACTTTGCGTAAATCTTTGCGAATCTTTGCGGTTAAATTATCTTTTGTTACAAATATCACTTTTTCAATACTCAAAACATGTTTTTATAACAAAAATACATCCTATTAAAAAAACACCTACCTTTATTATCTACCTTTGCAAAAATTTTAAACGCTTAAAATCAAAGTAATATGTTAGAAATCGACTTTAAAGAAATAATTACTGTTGGAATGGTGCTTTTTGCTGTAATTGATATTGTAGGTTCTATTCCTATTATTGTGAATTTAAGATCTAAAGTTGGACACATCGAATCTGAGAAAGCTTCGATTGTTGCCGGACTTATTATGATTGTCTTTCTTTTTGTTGGAGAAGGCTTCCTGAGTCTTATTGGTATCGATGTACATTCATTTGCCGTCGCAGGTTCGTTTGTATTATTCTTCCTGGCTTTAGAAATGATTTTAGGAATCAGGATTTATCGTGACGAAGAACCGGGATCAGCTTCTATCGTTCCGTTAGCGTTTCCGTTAATTGCCGGAGCGGGAACAATGACTACTTTATTATCGTTACGATCTCAATTTCATACTATTAACATTATTATCGCCATTATCTTAAATATAATATTGGTTTATATTGTTTTAAAATCTTCTAAAAAAATCGAAACTTTATTAGGAGAAAACGGACTTGGCGTGGTTCGCAAGACATTTGGAGTGATACTTTTAGCGATTGCTGTTAAATTATTTGCTGCTAATGTTAAAGGTTTGTTCGTCTAACATTTATTTTTATAAATTTACCCCATAAAATTTCTAAAATATAACTTTAGGACATTTTTTAAGTCATAGAGTTTTACTTTATTATTTTAGGCAAATAAACAACCATTATGAAAATTTTTACTTCAATCTTAGTGCTTCTGGCATTAGCTTTAATTGTTTTTAATATTACGTTGCTAGACTTCAAAAATCCTTTTCAGGGAGACAGTGTAGTTGCTTTTATTGGAATCGCAGCTTCATTTTGTGCCGTATTGATTCTTTTAATCTTTAGAATTTCTAAAAGAATCGAAGAAAAAACAAACGGACGATAATATATGTTTGACGTTTTAATTATTGGCGGAGGTGTTTCAGGTATGTCTTGTGCCCTCGTTTTAGGATCTGCCAAAAACAAAGCTTTTGTTACCGATAAAAAAATCGGAATTTTTACACATCAAAAAAATTCTTCTTTACAAGAAGCAATTTTCTACAATGCTTATGGCATAACGCCAGGCAAATTAGGATCTGATTTGCTTACAGAAAGTACGCAGGATTTATCTATGACTTATCCGCACATTACACAGATCGCAAATGAAAAGGTAATAAAAGTAGAAGGCACTTATCCTGAATTTACTGTTACTACAAACAAAAATTCCTACCAAACAAAAAATATCGTTGTCGGGATTGGTTCTGCCAATACTTTTGACATCGACGGTTTGATACAATACATCGAACCACATAAAAAAGCATTACCCGAAAAACAACGTATTCAGCTTAAAAACGACGATCATAAAGTAACCGACGGTATTTATGTTATTGGAACTTTAGCGGGCTGGAGAAGCCAACTGGCAATTGCTGCCGGAAGCGGCGCTGCTGTTGCAACAGATATTCTTACTTTATGGAATAACGGCGTACAAACTCATTCGCACGATAGTATTCGATAAAAACTCACTATAAAATTATCAAACCATATAAGTTATATAAGTTCATTTAATTTATGCGCGAAGCATTTACACGAACTTATATAACTTATATGGTTTAATTTTTACTTAACCGAAACAATTTCTTTTACTGTGATATGTTTTTCAGTATCTGTTTTCCAGATTTCTCCTTTTACTGAAACCTCATCACCTTCTTTAAACCTTTTGTAGTTTTGTGGCCCTCCAACATTTACAATGCTTACAGTCGCGAAATAAACCTCATTTTTATCGGTATTGATTTTGGCTGTGTAACCGTCTTTTCCGTTTTCTATAGATTCCACTTTTCCTGAAATGGTATTTTTATCTTTCATACACGCGCAAGAAATTACAAAAGTCATTAGTAAAACCAGAAAACTTATTCTTTTTAGATTTTTCATGTTTATATTTTAAATGTAAATCTCGCTCTTTTTAAGTGAGACTTATTACATTATATTTTAAAAAATTATTATTATTTTATTGTAGAGCAACGCAACTTCCGGCAATTACTTTTAGGCTTTCGCCGAATTGTTTCCAGACTCTTATATAACGAAACGAATTAGCGATGGGATTATTATCGTATGTCCCCTTTAATAAAATGATCACGCTAACTACTGCTGTATCCTCAATTACATTAATGATTTGATCCGCTGCTTCTAGTGTTTCGATTTTAATTTTGCCTGAACGGTACGACTCTAAATCAAATTCTTTTGTGATGGTTTGTCCGTCTGGTAAATTAAAAAGCAAATCATCGTGCAACATTTTATCCAGTGTTGCAACATCGGCAGTTTTAATTGCTGTTAAAAGTTCGATTTCAGCATTTACAATAGATTCTATTTTCATCTGATACAAAATTTAAGGATTACTTTTTCGGATTCAAAACGGCTTTGATCATGGCATCGTCTTTCAAAATAACATCATAATAATATAGCTCTCCATAAAGCTGACGAGCAAATTCCGCAGTAATATAGCGGTTTACCAAAGCTTTGGTTTTATCTAACTTCAGGTCTAAACCTGTCATTAAAATATACGTTCTGAACTTTTTGAAATATGCGTCAGAGTTTTTCATCTTAGCCAAAAACTCATTAAAATGAAGACCTTTAAAGGCATCTCTGTTTTTATCTAATTCTTCAAAAACAAAATGTCCTACGATTCCGGTTTGCATCAAATAAGCTACATTTTCATTTCCGTGTTCGGCTTCTATCGGTACAAAAACGTCAGGAACAATTCCGCCGCCACCGTAAACTATTTTACCTTTTGGAGTTTTAAACTTTAAAGAATCTGCAACTTTTATACTGTCTTTTGCATAAAGTTCGCCTGATTTTATGCGTGATTCTGATTCTTTATAATATTCTTCGTTTCCTTTTTTATACGGTTTCTGAATCGATCTTCCGGTTGGTGTATAATATCTCGCCACGGTTAATCTTACGGCAGATCCGTCGTTGAAATCCATTTCTCGTTGTACTAATCCTTTACCAAAAGAACGTCGGCCTACAATAGTTCCGCGATCACTGTCCTGAATTGCTCCAGCCAGGATTTCACTTGCCGAGGCGCTATTTTCATTAATTAAAACATACACTTTTCCGGTTTCAAAACTTCCCGCTTTTGTAGCGAATGTTTTTTCGGTTGTGCCGTTTTTATTTTTGGTAAAAACGATCAGTTGTTTATCTTTCAGGAATTCATCAGCAATTGCGATAGCTTCTTCCATATAACCACCGCCATTATCACGAAGATCAATAATAAGCGATTCAATTCCGTTTTGTTTTAATCTGGTTAAACCGGTTTTGAATTCATTAAAAGTAGTTTCGGCAAAACGATTGATTTTGATATAACCTGTTTTATTATCGAGCAACAAAGAAGCATCGACACTTTTTATAGGGATAATATCCCTTTTTACCTTAAACTTGAGCTTCTTTTGTTCTGATTTTCTAAAAACAGTTAATTCAATTTCAGAACCTTTTATTCCTTTTAATTTCGAAAACAAACTATCCGAAGGCAATCTTCTGCCAAACAACTTTGTTTTTCCTGCAAATAAAATTCGGTCGCCTGATTTTAATCCGGCTTTCGCCGAAGGTCCGTTTTCAATTGGTTTTATAATCGCAACAGAATCTTTATACATATAAAAATTGATTCCAATTCCCACGAAATCACCTTTCATACTTTCAGCTACTTCAGCTTGTTCTGTTGGCGGAATATAAACGGAATGCGGATCTAGTTTCGACAAGATATTATCTACTGTAAGATTGACAATAGAATCTGTATTGATGCTGTCAACATATTCGTTATTGATAAAATCAATGAGTTTATTCAGCTTGGTTTTCGAGTAATTTTTAGCCAAAAGCTGATCATCAACGGGAGCATTCATCAAGCTTCCGATGACTATACCAAGAGCAAAAGTAGCTCCGATAATGATTGGCAAATATTTTAAGTTCAATTTCATTACTCTTCTAAAACAGGAATATGTTCGACTTCGACACCTGCTTTTATTAAAAACTGAATTCCGGAATCATCACGATATCCGTTATGATATACCACTCTTTTTATTCCGGATTGATGTATCAATTTGCTGCATTCTTTGCAAGGCGAAAGCGTTATATATAAGGTTGCCCCTTCACACGATTGTGTTGATCTTGCTACCTTAAGTATGGCATTTGCCTCGGCATGCAAAACATCCCAACGGGTTAATCCGTCTTCGTCTTCGCAGCAATTTTCAAAACCGGATGGTGTTCCGTTGTATCCATCAGAAATAATCATTCGGTCTTTTACGATAATGGCGCCTACTTGTTTTCGTTTGCAATAGGAAAGTGCTCCCCATTCTGTCGCAATTCGCAAATAAGCTTTATCGTATTTATTTAATTTTTTTTCTTCCATTTATTTTATCTGTTCCAAATTGGGCTTTCGATAATCATTGGAACTACAACTCCAATGATAAAAGCCGACATTACAAGCGCCCAATCGCGTTTTGAAAAACGAAATACGGTTTGCACAATATAGGATATAATTAGTACCACAAACACTACAACTAACTGAGCCGCTTCGATTCCTAACGCAAACTCGCCTAAAGGTAGTAATTTTGAACTAGGTGATCCTCCTAAAATGGTCTTGAAATAATTAGAGAATCCAAGTCCGTGTATAATCCCAAAAAACAGGGTTACAAAAAACACTAAATTCAACCCGTCACTTTTGGATGTTTTCCCTGCTGTAAAAAGATTAAAAATCGCCGTTATTAAAATGGTGATCGGAATTAAAAATTCGACCGTATTGACTTTGATAGCAATGATTCCATAAACCGAAAGCAATAAAGCCAATGTGTGACCAATTGTAAAAACAGAAACCAAAAGCAATATGCGTTTCCAGTCTTTGAACAAATAAGGGGTTGTTAATGCAATTAAAAAAAGAACGTGATCATAAGCGTGAATATCCAAAACGTGCTTTAATCCTATTTGAAAATAAATCCAAAATTCTGACATACGGGTAATACTATTAAATGATTAGGGGTTGTAAACTTACGATTTATTTTGAAAATTTAAAGACGTCTCATATTAAATCAATGAATATTGACAAGTTAAAATTTATGAGAAAATTAAAATTAATAATTTAAAATAAAATTTATCTTTGCCTTATAAAAATCAACAAATTATGCCATTTTCAGAATTATTTGATAACGAATTCAAAGAAAGAAACAGAGGCCATTTCTCTGCAATTGTTCGTGTAGCTTTCGCTGACGGAAAAATTAATGACGAAGAACAAACATTTTTAGATAAAATTGCTTCAACATTACAAATTTCAGAAGAAGAATATAAGGAAATCCTTAAAGATCCGTGGAAACATCCAATAAACCCTCCTTACTTATACACACAACGCTTAGAGCGTTTGTATGATTTGGCAAGAATGGTTCACGTAGACCACCATTTAGGAGATCAGCAAGAAGTAATGTTAACCCGTATGGGATTAGCTTTAGGATTTACTCCAGGAAACGTAAATTATATTGTTAGAAAAGCATTGTCTTTAGTAGATAAAAAAGTAGATCTTGATACTTTCCTTTTCGAAATGGAAAACATGAACAAATAAGAAAGTATTCAGTTTTCAGTGGCAGTTTTCAGTCACCGTAAACAGTTTAACCAAAATAAATAAACCCGACCGTTTTTATAAACGTGTCGGGTTTGCTTTTTGTAGCCAAGTCTGAGACTGAAAACTGTGACTGCGACTAAAAACTGAGACTGAATACTATAAAGCTTCTGCCATAAACTGCTCCGCTTTTTCGACCATATTATAACTTCCGCAGAAAAAAGGAACTCTTTGGTGCAATTCTGTTGGCTGGATTTCCATAATTCTACCAAAACCATCTGTTGCTTTTCCTCCAGCTTGTTCTGCAATAAACGCCATCGGGTTGCATTCGTATAATAAACGCAACTTCCCTTTTGGTGCTTTTGAACTTGTGGGATACAGATAAATTCCGCCTTTGATCATATTTCGATGAAAATCAGAAACTAAACTTCCAATATATCGGGAAGTATAAGGCCTGTCTTCTTCTTCTCTCTGACAATATTTAATATAGTTTTTTACTCCTTGCGGAAAATGAACATAATTTCCTTCGTTTACTGAATAGATATTTCCGTTTTGTGGAAATTTCATATTAGGATGTGAAAGGTAAAATGTACCAATTGCCGGATTCAGTGTAAAACCATTTACGCCATGACCAGTTGTGTACACCAACATGGTCGAAGTTCCATAAATTACATAACCTGCTGCAACTTGATTGATTCCCGGTTGTAAAAAATCCTCGCTTGTTACCGGGGTTCCGATAGGTGTAATTCTTCTAAAAACAGAAAAAATAGTCCCTACAGAAACATTTACATCAATGTTTGAAGATCCGTCAAGCGGATCCATTAAGATCACGTACTTATTATTATGACTGTTGTCGCTCCCCTGAACAGTAATAAAATCGTCGTTTTCTTCTGAAGCAATACCACAGACAATCTCACGGTTTATTAACGTCTGGATAAATACTTCGTTTGCATACACATCTAATTTTTGTTGGTCTTCGCCCTGAATATTTTGTTCGCCTGCAGCGCCAATAATATCCACCAATCCGGCTTTGTTTACTTTATAGTTTACGACCTTGGCCGCCAAACGTATAGAGTTGATAATTCGGGAAAGCTCCCCCGACGAATACTGAAATGCTTTTTGGTTCTCAATAATAAACTCTCCTAGTGTTTTATTGCGTTCTTCCATTGCTATATCGTTATAGTTTTTGATTATAAGTCACAAATATCGCTTTTTTTGTGAGAATGCTTCAAAAATTATTTTGTTAGTTTGCCACTATTGTATATTTGCTAATTAAAAGCGGGAAGTATCAGATAAAAAAATACATTTTTAGCTAATAAACGCTTAATAATAAGAATATATGAATTGCCCTTACAAGAAATTCGTACAAACAAATTTTTTAAATTTAAAGAGGGAATAGTATATTTAGGATTAAAATAAAATTACAGAATATGAATATTAGAAAAGGAAATCCTGAAGACATGGAATCGGTTTTGGGATTAATACAGGAGTTGGCAATATTCGAAAAAGAACCGGAAGCCGTTGTAATTACTGTAGAGGATTTAGTACGTGACGGTTTTGGTGAAAAACCGCTATTTAATGTTTTTGTGGCAGAAATTGAAGATGAATCAAGCAACAAAGAAATAGTTGGTATCGCTCTTTATTATTATCGTTACTCTACCTGGAAAGGAAAAACCATACATCTTGAAGATTTAATCGTAAAAGAAAAAATGCGCGGCACAGGTTTAGGATCTGCTCTTTATGCTGAAATCATGAAACAAGGCAAAAAAGATAATGTTCGAAGAGTAGAATGGAATGTTCTGGACTGGAATACTCCTGCAGTAAAATTTTACGAAAGCTCAGGTGCAAAAATCCTTGAAGAATGGAGAGTTGTTCAAATGGATGAAAACGGAATTAATTCGTTCTTAGAAAAATTATAAAAATAAAATAAAACCAGATTTCACTCAAACCCCGAATCTGAAATCTAAAACCTGAAATCTAAAATTAAAAATGAGAGTATTTAAATTTGGTGGAGCATCAGTTAAAGATGCCGATGGAATTAAAAACGTATATGACGTTTTACAAAAAGTAGGTTATGAAGATGTGATTTTGGTCGTTTCGGCGATGGGAAAAACTACAAATGCTCTTGAGGTTGTCATCAAAAATTATTTTGAGAAATCAACAGAGTTGAATTCATCTGTACAGGAAATAAAAAAATATCACAATCAAATATTATTGGATTTATTTGAGGATGAAAAACATGAAGTTTTTACGGCTGTAAAAGCGCAGTTTTCTGAATTAGAATATTTCCTGGCACATAATAAATCGCCAAATTACAACTTTGTTTACGATCAGGTGGTAAGTTTTGGAGAATTGATTTCGACTACTATCTTAAGTCATTATATGAATTACAGAGGTATTCAGACGCAATGGCTGGATGTTCGTAATTTTATTAAAACGAATGCTAATTACAGAGATGCCGAAGTTGATTGGGAAACGACTCAACAATTGATCAGCAAAAATGTAAAACGCAAAATATTAAACATCACACAAGGATTTTTAGGTGCCGATGAGAATAACTTTACTACCACTCTTGGCCGTGAAGGTTCTGATTATACGGCCGGAATTTTTGCTTATTGCTTAAACGCCGAAAGTGTAACAATCTGGAAAGATGTTCCGGGAGTTATGAATGCGGATCCGCGTTATTTTGAAAATGCAAGTTTGTTAAATCAAATCTCGTATCGTGAAGCGATCGAGTTGGCTTTTTACGGTGCTACGGTTATTCACCCAAAAACTTTGCAGCCATTACAGAAAAAAGAAATTCCGTTGTATGTAAAATCGTTTATCAACCCGTTATTAAAAGGAACCTGCGTTTCCAAAGGTGTTGATTTAGAGCCGCAATATCCTTGTTTTATTGTAAAAAGAAATCAGCTTTTGATCTCGCTTTCATCAATTGATTTCTCTTTTATTATGGAAGAAAACATCAGTGAGATTTTTGCTTTGTTTCATGAATTCAAAATAAAAGTGAATCTGATTCAGAATTCTGCGATTAGTTTTTCTGTTTGTGTAGAAGATAAATTCGAAAATTTCAATGAATTGAATGCGATTCTTTCGAAAAAATTCAAAGTTGATTATAATGAGAATGTGACTTTATATACGATTCGTCACTTTACAGAAAATGCAGCCGAAACTGTTGAAGCAAACAAAACTGTTTTACTAAAACAAGTAAGCCGCGAGACGATGCAAATTGTTACGAAAGAGATTAATAACTAAATCTTTTTTATTTACGTTAATTATTTCAATTCAAATATATTTAAGAAAGGCTTCGCATAATTGTGAAGCCTTTTTTATAACCCATTTTATGCATTTATCGCATAAGGAATTTTATAAATAGTATGTAGTTTTGAAAAAGTGAATTAAAAGCATTTTGCTATTATGAAAACCAGAACTACGCGTTTTATTATCATTTATATCATAAGCCCTCTTTATATATTAATATTGTTTAGGATTATGTTTTTTGAGGATCATGAATCTTTTACAGAAAAAATAGCGCTTCACAAAGCCGATCCAAAAATGTATCTGGCGCTTTTACTTTGTTTTATTAGCTTGTTTTTATTGCGTTGGGGAATGAAATTTCCGAAAACTTTTTAACAAAAAAAACTATTTAATGAATGTATAGTCTTTAACTATCTCGCCCTATTATTCTCACTCTGTTCAATTTCTGATTTTTTATACGTTGCCTTTTTTGAATTTCCAAAACTATAAGTGGCTATCAATTTAAAATAATTGGTAGTATACGTTCTGTGATAATAGATTTCAGTTTGTCCTACGTCATAATTACCGGAAACCATAAAGTCATGAAAGATATCATTTGCGGTAAAATTGAGCTTTAGCGCCTCTTTAAAAAAGTTTCTTTCGATTCCTACAGTAACTGTCGACCTGCTATTTTCACTTCTTAATCCGTAACTCTTATCGCCCAAATACCACGCTAATAATTGTATTTTAAAAAGATTCGGAATGGTAAATGTATTATTCGAATACAGATAGATTTGAGGTTTGACCGGACCCAAAGCATATTCATAAAAATTATCGATCGATTTACTTAAATTCATACTAATTGTATTTGTTGAATTCCACCATTTGTTTGTAAATGATCTTGAAAGCGAAGTAAAAAAAGTATGTTCTTTTTCTATATTTAGTGATCTCAAAATATAACTGTTAGGCGTATCGCCACGCAAAGCAGCTCCAGAAATTGGATCGATTTTATAGGAATATCCTATTCTAAAATCGAACTTTTTGTACATCACACCAATTTCAAAAGCATGAACTTTTTCGGGCAATAAATTAGGATTTCCTTCTATAGTGGTAAACGGATCCTGATAAATAACAAACGGATTCAAACCCTGATATCGTGGTCTTGTTATTCTGGAAACATACGATACATGCGCTTTCAAATCATCTGAAACATCCATATTTAGTAACACATTCGGGAAAAAGTTGGCATAACTTTTTTTGAATTCCTGAATCCCGTTTGCAGTAGTATGCAAATTATAACTTGTCCATTCGCCTCGGGCGCCAAAAGAAAAATTAAACTTCTTTCCTAATGAACTTCCATAATTAAAATAAACCGCACTGATTTTTTCAACGTATTTAAAATCACTCGAAAGTTGATCATCAGGTTCAAATTCCCCATTTTCTATATCAGAAATCAGGAAATCTGTTCCTGATTGTACTTTCGCATTGCTAAATTTTGCTCCGGTTTCGAGCTTTGTATTTTCATTTATCTTTTTAGAATAATCTGCCTGAATACTTATAATATCAATTGTATTATCAACATTATTCTTCAAATACTTTTCAGTATTTCGTTCGTCAACCAAACTATTTTCATCAATAAAATCTTTTACAATTCCGTTATAATTAGAGTATTGCGTTCCTATAAATAACGACGAACCTTTACTATCTGTTATGGCATTATAATTTAGATTAATGAACTGATTCAGCAACACATCATTTTTAGCAATATCCGTGGCATAAAAGCTATTTCCAACATTATTACTGATGGAATTTCGGCTTTCTACAATTCCGCCTAAATCTTCAATATTCCCGCTATAGGCCAAGGAGATATAATTTTTTTCAGAGAACGTGTATTGCAATCCAAACCCAAAATTAGAGTAATTATTAAACTGTCTTCTCCAATCTGTAGTTAATTCAGATCGCATATAATCCTCCGGATTAGGTCGTGTTCTGGTTGTGTACAATAATTCACGGCCTTTGCCCAATTGCAATCCGTAATTAGTAATAAAGGAAAATTTTCCTTTTGTATAATTAAAATCCAAAAGCGTATTCGTACTCGTTCCTGCAAATTCTGAAACGGTTACTTGCTGACTCGCAGTTCCCATTATTCCGCTTTCGATATTTTTTTTGGTAATAATATTAATGACTGCTTTTCCTTCGGCATCATATTTTGAAGAAGGATTTGAGATTACTTCAATCTTTAAAATTTGTGAAACCGGAATTGCAGCAAAACGTTCGTAATTAATCAAAATTCCGTTAAGGTAAATAAGGGCTTCACCTTTCCCGAGAACGCTTATTTGCCCTTCTGCAACAATAACATTCGGCACTCTGCCTAATAATTCATTTACAGAACTGCTTGTCGATAGCAACGTATTAGCGACATTTACATCGATTGTTCCGTTGGCTGAATATTTTACTAATGAATTTTGTCTTTTGATGACAACTTCAGTTAACTCATTATTTTGATTTGTAATTTTCTCGGGAATTGTTGGCTTAGATTGTGCTTTTATTGCTAAAGCATAAAAAAGAAGGCAATAGGTGTAAATGAAAACAGAAACTGGGAATCTCATAGGTGTGGCAATTTAAAATTTGACTTTGTTGAGACAAAAGTCTATTCTAAATTGCAGGATGAGGTAATCGAAACAGAAATCAGGAGTACGAATTTATAAATTCATACTAAGCTTTAAGCCTGTAAAGCCTGAAGTTGGTAGTTTAACGGTGTAGTTCCGGTATGTTTTTTAAAGGCTGCAAAAAAAGTCGATTTAGAATTAAAACCTACATCATAACCAATAGATTCTAACGTCAGTTTATCATTTGAAGTGATGATTTTGCAAGCTTCATTTATCCTGAACTCATTCACAAAACTGGTAAAATTCTTATTCAGGTTGTTGTTTAAAAACTGTGATAATTGATGAGTCGAAATATTCATCTCTTGTGATACATCCTGTAAACTTAAATTTGGATTTTTATACAAGCTTTTTACGTTCATTATATTTTCCAGCTTTTCGGATAAAATTGCTGCTTCGGCTAACTCTATTTTCTTGCCTGAATACTTTTGATTATTTAGCAGAAATAAATCGTCTGTTTTTTTTCGGTATAAAAGAATCGAAATAATTAGGTACAAAATAAAAGAAAAAACTACTGCACCGCTGATATAAGTAGTAGCCGGAGCCCCCATTAAAGCAAGAAAATAAAAAAGAAACAAAAGAAAATTGCCTAGAAAAATCATTCCAAACCACGTTTCTGCCGGAGTTGTTTTGTGTTTTCTTTTTATGATTTTCGCCCATATACCTTTGATCGTATAACATGAAAAAACAATATAAACAAACCATTGAAAATAAATGATTTTTATAAAATAACCGCGCCAGAGTTTTGGGTAATATTCATATGGAAATATAATTCCAACAGTAATAATAAGTATCGCCCAGAATAAAAGTGTGAGTTTCCAGGATTTTGGCATAATATTGATTTCCTCTGTTGCCGATTTAAGAAAATAATACAAACAGGGACCAATAAAAAAACAAGCTGTAAGCCCAAATTGCAAATACATTTTTGGCAAAGCATCATCAAAATATACAAATACAGATTTCCCAATTCGTATGCTTAGTGCAAACAAAAGTGCTCCCAGGAAATAATTGGTCAGGTATTTTTTCTTTGTAAAAAAGAAGAAATAAACTCCCAGAATAATTCCGTTGAAAACTCCCAAAGCACTAAAAAAGAATAAGAGTTCTTTACTGGTATTCATAAATTAAGTTTGTTATATTCTGACAAAGCTAAAAAAAATTAGGACTTTAATGCTTTTTTATTCTGCTTCAAATCTTTAATTATTTTTTTCAATTCTTTGATACGCTCTTCGTATTGCACAATTATTTGATCTGATACCTGATCTGCATTGCTAATCGAGGATACTTCTTTATTGTTGAGATCTACTTTCAGCAATTCTTCAGGAGCTATAACAAAAATTTTACAAATGGTTAAAATATGATTTGCCCACGAACTGCTTTCGCCACTTTCCATTCTGGCATATGCTGATTGAGATATATGAAGACTGTCTGCCACTTCTTCTTGTGACATGTTTTTATTTTTTCGAAGTATTTTAAGTTTTTTACCTACAACAATATTCATATTTTATGGTATTTTTCCTTACAAACCAATAGAGGACGGTTTTATAAAAATATACTCACAAAATCTTGATTATTTTCAAATAAAAAAACAACTATAAATTAAGTATTAAAATACCCGATAATCACATAATAAAAAGCCTTACAAAGCAGTAATTTAGACCTGCAAAAAAACAAATAGATAGTATCTGAAAATCAGAGATAAAATCTAATCATAACATAACCACTAAAATCTTAAAAAATATGAGTAATCCAACATTGTTTTTATGTCTTCTAATAATAGTTATTGCGCTTGGGTACCGATTTTCAAAAAAGCATCGTTAAAAATTTCTTTCAAAATTAATTAGTGATATTAAATTTAAGGTGCTAAACAATCATGGGCAATAACAATAAACCTGATCAGGAAAACCATAACGAATGGAACAATGATCCCGATAACTGGATTTGGGGAATATTTTATTATAACCCAAAAGACAACAGATTATTTCCTCCCAAAAGAATCAAAGAATTTGGCTGGACGATTAATTTTGCCAATCCCAATTCTGTTTTTATAGCCTTGATTATAATTGCCATACTTCTTATTCTGGGGGAACATTACACTAATTAAATTCAAAAAAAACCGGGTAACGTCTCCTGATTAATATTCATTACAACATGAAATTCTTTATATTCAAATATAGCATCGCTATTATAAGCTGTCTATATTTAGCCTACTTTTTTTATAGCCTGGGTCATACCGGCAATATGATAAAAGCCGGGACATCAATTGTATTAGCACTATTAATTTCTGTCTCGATGTACAGTGAGATAAAAACCAGAAAATAACTCGAAAAACACACCTAAAATCTCCAAATTACAGACCCGGCATTTCCCAATTATAAATACTACTTTTGATTTTTTAGAGTTAAAGTATTTATGTTGAAAAAATTACTGTTTTTAACGGTTTTGATTTGGTATTCCGGGCTTCAGGCACAGGAAACGGAATCATCGTATAAAACCAAAAAAGTAATTGTAAGCAGGGATACAATTCATCTCGAAGAATTTAGTATCAATTCTGGTTTTTTCGAAATTTTAAATACTAAAAATCAACCCATAGATTCTACTTTCTATAAAATTGATTTCCAAAAAGGAACATTAATTTTGAAGGAAAATGCAGGTTCAGTTTTGGATACTTTAATTGTAAATTATTTAAAATATCCCGATTTCTTAACCAAAGAATATAGTCTTTACAAATCAGATCAGGTGGTTACCAATGATGTTGGTTCTGAGAGATTGTACCGAATTGATAATACCAGCACCAAAAAAGTCACTCCGTTTGATGGCTTACAAACTTCGGGAAGTATTACACGCGGCGTTACAGTTGGAAACAATCAGAATACGGTTTTAAACTCTAATTTAGATCTTCAGATTACGGGAAAAATATCCGATAAAATTAGTCTTCGGGCGTCGCTGCAGGACAATAACATTCCGCTTCAGGATGGCGGTTATTCGCAAAAGCTGGATCAATTCGACAATATTTTTATCGAACTTTTTAGCGACGACTGGAACATTCGCGCAGGAGATGTTTTTTTAGAAAACAGAAAAACCCAATTTCTAAATTTTAATAAAAAAGTACAGGGACTTTCGACCAGTTTTAATTTTGGAGATGAAGAAAGCAAAACCAATATTTTTGCGTCGGTCGCTTTTGTAAAAGGGCAATATGCCAAAAGTACTTTTACAGGACAGGAAGGCAATCAGGGGCCTTATAAATTAAAGGGTCAAAATGGTGAGTTGTATGTTCTCGTAATTTCAGGATCTGAGCGGGTTTATGTAAATGGAATTTTGCTAAAACGTGGCGAAAACAACGATTATGTTATTGATTATAATGCTGGTGAAATTACTTTTACGTCGCTTTTTACGATTACATCAGAAATGCGTATTAATGTAGAATATCAATATTCTGAAAGAAATTATAACCGACTCGTAACTTACGCAGGGGCAACACACGAAAACAAAAACTGGAGTTTTGGCGGTTATATTTATTCTGAAAATGATATGAAAAATCAGCCTTTGCAACAAAATCTTTCTACTGAGCAAGTCGAGATTTTAAGCCAGGCCGGTGATGATCCTAATTTAATGAAAGCGCCATCTGCTTACGAAGATTCTTATGCAGATAATAAAATCCTGTACAAAAAAATACTTATCAATTCGGTAGAAGCTTACGAATACTCGAATGATGCCAGCAATGTTTTGTATAATGTAAAATTTAGTCTTGTGGGCAATAATACCGGAAATTATATTATTCAGAACAACAATTCGGTAGAGCGTATTTACCAATATGTTGCTCCCGTAAGTGGCGTTTTGCAGGGAAATTATGAGCCTATTGTACAATTGGTTGCACCGATAAAATTGCAGGTTGCCACTTTTTTAGGAAAATACAATCCTGACGAAAAAACGCTGGTTGACTTTGAAATTGCCATAAGTAATAACGATAAAAACCTATTTTCGAAAATTGATGATGGCGACAATAGCGGAATTGCCCTTAAAACCAATATTAAAAAACGTCTTTTTACGAAAGAATGGACTTTAGACGGTTTTGCCAATTATCAGTTTGTTCAGGAAGATTTTAGATCTGTGGAGCGATTGTATAATATCGAATTTAATAGGGACTGGAACTTGAATGAAGCGCTTTTAGGCAATCAGAGTTTATTGGTTACGGGTTTGAATTTTGATTTATTTGCTAAAAAACAAACCTCAAATATTGGTTTGCTTACTTATCAGTTTGAAAAATTAGATTACACCGAAAGTTATTCCGGAGCAAGACATACCACGACTGCTTTGTTCAAATTAAAAAATTGGACAATCGAAAATCAGGGGAGTTTTATGAATAGTGATGCGACAAATTCTACTTCAAAATTTATTCGAAATCAAACCAGAACCAAATATCATTTTGGCAAAAACTGGATTGGTGCCAGTATGCAGCTCGAAAATAATCAGCAACGGGATAAAGTTAGCAATCAGTTTTCGGCTTTAAGCCAAAGATTCACAGAATACGGAGCTTTTGTTGGTCGCGGTGACAGTACCAAAGTTTTTGTAGAACTGGGTTATTTGCAACGCCGAAATGATAGTTTGCAAAACGGATTCTTACAGCACGTAAACAATTCGCAAACCTATTATTTAAAGTCAAAATTGATCCAGAATAAAACAACCGATTTAGCGGTTTATGCAAGTTATCGTAACTTAGATTTCATTAATTCATCCCAAAAAAACGAACCTTCCCTAAATTCGAGAATACTATATAATGATCGATTCTTTAACCAATTCATGCAAATAGGGTCGACTTACGAAACCAGTTCCGGAACGATTGCACAACAAGAATTTACTTATGTAGAAGTTCCTACAGGACAAGGTGTTTATACCTGGAATGATTATAATGGTAATGGAATTCAGGAATTGGAAGAGTTTGAAATTGCCGCATTCCCCGATCAGGCCAGATTTGTCCGAATCTTTTTGCCCAATCAGGTTTACATTAAAACCAATCAAAACAAATTTTCTCAATCTGTTGCTTTGAATCCGTTGCAATGGCAAAACGAAACAGGTTTCAAGAAAGTTGCTTCTTATTTTTACAATCAGACTTCGTTTATTATGGATCGAAAGGTAAAAAGCCAGGGCGAACGTTTAGAACTCAATCCGTTTGATTCATCAGAAGAAAATATTCTGGGATTAAATTCAAGTTTTAGAAACAGTTTATATTATAATCGCGGAAAACAAAAACATTCTGTTACCTACACTTATCTTATTAATAAAGGTAAAAATTTACTTTCGATAGGATCTCAAAATGTTAGAAACAGTTCGAACCAATTACAATACACACATTTGTACCAAAAAAGCTGGTTGTTTAATTTCTTTACCAAAACAATTAGCACCAACTTAGTTTCAAAAGATTTTGTCGAAAAAAACTATGATTTAAAAGGCTATCAGGTAGCGCCAAAAATCAGTTATTTGTTTTCTAAAAATACCAGTTTAGATTTCTTTTATGAGTTTCAGAACAAAGAAAATCAAATTGGAGATTTTGAAACTTTAGTTCAAAACAGAATCGGGACTTCGTTTTCGTTTGCCGGAGAGAAAAAAGTAACCTTAAACGGAGAATTTTCTTTTTACCAAAATAAATTCAACGGAAACGAATTTTCATCTGTAGGATTTCAAATGCTGGAAGGACTTCAGGAAGGTCAAAATTTAGTCTGGAAATTGCTATTACAAAAGAATATAACACAATTTCTGGATGTAAATTTAAATTATCAGGGTCGAAAAAGTGAGACGGGATCTGTTGTTCATACAGGCAACATACAGCTTCGCGCTTATTTTTAACACTTTACGAAAAACGTATTCATAAATTGATTAATTTTAATTGAAATTTAAAACCGTAACCCTATGAAAAAATTATTATTACTTTGCTTAATGGTGGTTTTATCTACCAATTTCTACGCCCAGGAAACTGCCACAAAAGCTGCTAAAAGTAAAACTGAAGCTACTACTAAAAAAGCTAAATCTGATGCTGACAAAGCAAAAGCCGATGCAAAAAAAGAAGCTGCAAAATCTAAAAAAGCAGCCAAAGATGCAACCGATGCTTCTGCAGCAAGCACAGCAGCAACTAAAAAAGCGGCAGATAAAGAAGCTGCTAAAGCAAAAAGCGATGCCACTAAAGCTTCTAAAAAAGCAACTGCAGCAGCAGATGGTGCTAAAGCTGATGCCAAAAAAGCTGATGCTAAAGCAACTGTAGCTAAAAAAGACGCCACGGCTACTAAAAAAACAGCTACTAAAACATTAAAAGAAACTACCGAAAAAGCTCCTAAGGTAGCGGATAAAGTTACCGGAGAATACAACGGAAAAAAAGTATATACGGGACCAAAAGGCGGTAAATACTACATTAATAAAAACGGAAACAAAACGTATATTCAGGATTAGGAAAAAAGGTTCTAAGGTGCTAAGACACTAAGGTACTAAGTTTCTAAGGCGCTAAGATTAATAAAAAACCGAACTATAGTTCGGTTTTTTATTATTTAACAGGCAAAAAACTTAGCATCTTAGCGCCTTAGAAACTTAGAAGCTTAAATCAGAGTTAATAATTTAGTAATATGTACGAAATATCATAAAAAGCTTATTTCTTTATCTTCGTTTTTAAAAAGCGTTAAACTATGAGCATTGACTATTCTGCGAACAAAACAATTTTAGTTGCTCCATTAAACTGGGGATTAGGCCATGCCACAAGATGTATCCCTATTATAAAAGCGCTTCAGGAAAAAAATTTCATCCCAATTATTGCTTCTGATGGGATTGCATTGGCGTTATTACGCAAAGAATTCCCGTACATTCAAACACTTGAGTTGCCTTCTTACCATATTGAATATGCTAAAAATGGTAAAAACTTTAAATGGAAACTGATTAAAAGCCTGCCTAAAATGATCGTTGCAATTTTAGACGAGAAAAAAATGGTCAATCGCTGGATTAAAAAACACGGGATTGACGGTATTATTTCGGATAATAGATTGGGAGTTTTCAGTAAAAAAATTCCATCTGTGTTTATGACACATCAATTGAATGTCATGACGGGAAACACTACTTGGTTTACCAGTAAATGCCATCAATACATTATAAAAAAATACAACGAATGCTGGGTTCCCGATACTAATGAAAAGGTGAACTTAACGGGTGATTTAGGTCATCTTAAAACCAATCATCTTAATTTAAAATACATTGGTCCTTTGAGCCGAATGCGTAAAAAGGAAACGCCAAAATTGTATGATTTGATGGTGATTTTGTCCGGACCTGAACCTCAGCGCACTTATCTGGACGAAAAATTACAAAAAGAAGTAGCGAATTACCAGGGTAAAGTTGTTTTTGTACAAGGTATCATTGATAAAACCCAAACCAAATGGCAGGCGGGAAATGTAACGTATTACAATTTCATGAACTCAAAACAACTGGAACAAACTTTTAACGAAAGTGATTTTGTTTTATGCCGTTCGGGTTACACTACCGTAATGGATTTGGCAAAATTGGGCAAGAAAGCTTTTTTTATTCCCACTCCGGGGCAATATGAGCAGGAATATTTGGCGATAAAACTTCAGGAAGAAAATCTGGTACCGTATGCATTGCAAAACGACTTTACCATTGAAGATCTTTCAAAAGTAAAGTCGTTTAAAGGTTTAACTCAGTTCAACGAAGATATCGACTGGGATTCTTTGTTTACCGTTTTCGAAGATTAGTTTAGAAATTAAACTGCGCTTGCAAGCGTAATAAATTTCCTTGCTGACGGTTGATAGGAAGCACGCTGTCTTCAAAAGTTCTGTCGGCAATGACATATTCTGCTGTAAACTCAAAAGCTTTAATTGGCTGCCATTCTATACCAATTTCATAATCTCTAACCACATAACTTCTGGCGTCTTTTTCGTATTTCTTTCCTCCGTCATAATATTGAAATTTGGCAAAAGGATATATGTGTTGCTTTTTGATATCTAATTTATAATTCAGTAAAACATAACCTCCGTTTAAGTCTGTTTCGTCAACAGTATTGGTTACCGTATTGTATCGCGGTCCTGTACCAATATTATATTCTGTCTGGATTCCGAAAGGTCTAGGATATAAAACGAAAGTCGCTCCTACCCTTTGATCCTTTACATATTGCGGATCATTTACTTTTACTCCCGGTGAAATTTCGCCGGTAAAAGCCCATTTTCCTGTATAAGCCTGAATTCCGGGTTCGATAATCTGGCTACCTATTACAAAAGGATATGTTGCTCTTGCGACAACATTAAGATCTCTGTTACCATCAAGTTTATTCGCAATTTGTCCGTTGTAGACTCCAAAGGCAAAAACACCATAATCGCCTGAACCTTTAAAACCGTCTTTTACCAACATGGCAAAACGCTCTCTGATTTCGGCCGGAGCCCAATAAAAGAATATTCCTAAATCACGTTCGTTTAATATCGCGCTATTCATCGCATCATTACGGTCTAACGCTAAGCGTACAGAACTTGACTGCATGTTTTCGAAGCCATACGGAATCTTACTTTGTCCCACACGAACTCTATATTCCTTTTTCTTATCAAAAGAAAGATCGAAATACAAATCACGAATCTGGACAAAATTCTGGATTCCTGTACTTGGCGAACTGGCAAAATCAGGCTGAAAATAGAAAAACACATTAGGATGTACTTGTCCTGAAAAGACTAAGCGTGCGCGACGAATAAACAATCCGTTGTTTGCTTTTGCATCCGGATCTGTAGAGGTTGTTCCCCAGGATTTATCGCACTGATCGCAGGAAACTTTATCATTTGTAGAGAAAAGACCATTGTAGCGTATTTGTGCATAACCTCTTAAGGAGATTCTGTCATACCAGTGTTCTTCGACTCCTCCGCCAGATTTAGTATCTGGAAGTTTTGCTTTGTTGATAGAATCTAAAATACGCATTACTTCGTTTTTTACATCCTGTTTATTTAAATCCTGAGCATTTGCTGCAAAATTTAACAGCAATAAAACGGCAACCAATTTTCTTTTTATCATTCTTTCTCTAATATCCCTTAGTTTCAGGGTACAAAGATGTGGCATCAATGTTAAGAAATCATTAACAGGATGTTACTATAATAAAAATTTAATGTTACGAAGTTTTTCCGTAGTTTGATTAATTGTTAAAACGCCATGTTTTACAGCAGTTCGCTTCAATCAGCTTACAATTATTTAACTTCTGCTTTTATGGTTTTATGCGCTTTTTCTAGTGTAAAAGAGAATTCAGATCCAATTCCGAATTCGCTTTCTACATATACTTTCTCTTTATGCGCTTCGATTATATGTTTTACAATCGCTAATCCCAGACCAGAACCACCTTCTGAACGGGTTCCGCTTTTATCAACTCTGTAAAAACGTTCAAAAAGTCTTGGGATATTTTGTTTTTCAACTCCTTCTCCGTTATCACTAATTCTGATTAAAACTTTTTTCTTGGTTAGGTTTACAACACCAACTTCGGTTAAACCGCCATCTTTACCATACTTAATAGAATTGACGATCAGGTTCTCTAAAACTTGCTGAATTCTGTCCTGATCTCCGCGAATAATAACCGACTGCACATTTTTACTTTCAAAAGCAAGTTTAATTTTCTTTTTGTCGGCTTTCATTTCCAACAAATCAAAAACATTCTGAATCAGTTCGACGATATTAAAATCAGTCATATTCAAATCAAGATCTCCTGATTCCAATTTGGTAATCATGTCCAAATCTTCTACTATATATATAAGGCGCTCCACTCCTTTTTCGGCACGTTTTAAATATTTTTTCCTAATGGTTTTATCATCCATCGCACCATCCAACAAGGTTGAAACATAACCCTGAACAGTAAACAAAGGTGTTTTAAGTTCGTGCGAAACGTTTCCTAAAAACTCTCTTCGGTATTGTTCTCGAATTTCGAGCATTTCGATTTCCAGCTTTTTATCGGTAGCAAACTTTTTCACTTCACGCGAAAGCGTTTCCATATCTGTAGTAATAGGCTGATTGATAAGTGTTGTAGATTCTAATAAAGAAACCTCATCGTAGATTTTCTTTACTCGCCTGTAAATAAAACGTTCTACACGATATTGTAATACCAGAAAGGAGAAAATATAAATCGAAATAATAAAGATTATCCCAAATGCAACCTGATGTTTCAGCTGATTTTTATAAAATAAATTCATCAGAATCAGCACAAATCCTGTCCCGAAAAGACTGATATATAACGCTGATTTTACAGCAAATTTGTATGTTTTTTTAAAATTAATTTTCATTGATATTATTAATCGTTAAGAGATTATATTTTTACCATATAAGTTATATAAGTTCATTTAAAGTAAAGCGCAATTGTATTATTACATTAAGAACTTAAAAAAAGAAATCTTTGTCAAAGTTCAAAACTTTGACAAAGATAAACTTCGATTCTAAAAGTATGTATACTATATTTTAAATGAACTTATATTTGGTTCATTTTATGCAATTCTAATCAGTTTAAATCTTCAGCAAAATCACTTAGAACCTTAGTTCCTTAGTAACTTAGCATCTTAAAAAATTAAACTTCAAATTTATAACCAACACCTTTTATGGTTTTAAAAAGGTCTTCTCCTATTTTTTCGCGCAGTTTTCTGATGTGAACATCGATTGTTCTTCCTCCCACTACAACTTCATTACCCCAAACTTTATCCAGGATTTCGTCTCTTTTAAAAACTTTCCCTGGTTTTGAAGCCAATAAATAAAATAATTCGAACTCTTTTCTTGGTAAAGCAATTTCTACATTGCCTTTTATGATCTTATATTCCTCACGGTTTATCTCGATTCCGCCAACATTTAAGGTATCGCTAACAACTTCTTGTTCTTTTAACCTTCTTAACAAAGCCTTTACTTTGCTTACCAATAATTTTGGTTTTATTGGTTTGGTGATATAGTCATCTGCACCTGCATCAAAACCAGCAACTTGTGAGTAATCTTCGCTTCTGGCAGTCAAGAATGTTATGATAACATTATTTAATTCCGGGATTTTTCTGATGTGTTCGCAAGCTTCCATTCCATCCATTTCGGCCATCATTACATCCATAATAATTAGGTCCGGCAATTCTTTCTGAGCCTTTGCTATCGCTTCTTTTCCATTTGAAGCGGTAACAATCTGGTAGCCTTCCTGAGCAAGGTTATAGCCAACGATTTCTAAGATATCTGGTTCATCGTCAACTAATAAAATCTTGGTTTGTGTTTTTTTCATAAATAGCAAAAATTGAGATTTTTACATCAAATTTTCTTCATTATACATTCGATGTTTTTTATTTCACAGCGTAAATATACTAACAAAATAACCGTTAAAAATTGCGGTTAACGGTAATTTAATCTGGTAACAATTTGATAATCTACAAGACACAAAAACATAACAAGTGCCTAACATGAACTTTACACAGCGTTTCTTTCTTTGCACAAAAATAAATCAAACACAACACAAAAATGAAATTCAATTTAAAATTTCTATTAATCACATTATTTATTTGTACGATTTCGGTCGCTCAAAACAAAGGTACGATTTCTGGTGTATTAACCGACAAAGAAACCAACAATCAACCTTTACCTTTCGCAAATGTTTTAGTAAAAGGGACTAACACAAGCGCGAACACTGACATTGACGGAAAATATTCGTTAAGTGTAAATCCGGGAAATTATATTCTTATTTTTAGTTTCGTTGGATATGAATCTGTAGAACAACCCGTAATTGTTAAAGCAAATGAAACTATTACTGTAAATCAGGTGCTATCATCTGGAGGTTATACTCTAAAAGATGTTGTTGTAAAATCTACTGCAAGCAAAGAAAAAGAAACAGCCTTATTACTGGAACAAAAAAATGCTGTTGTCATTAAACAAAGTATTGGTGCACAGGAAATGTCCCGAAAAGGAGTTAGCGACGTCGAGGAAGGTTTGACTAAAATAACCGGAATCACCAAAGTAGACGGAAGAGGTTTATTTGTAAGAGGTCTGGAAGATCGTTACAATAGTCTTTTACTTAATGATTTGGCTGTTCCATCAAACAATCCTTTTAAAAAAATCATTCCTTTAGATATTTTTCCAACGGATATTGTAAGTGTTTTAGAAACATACAAAACTTTCAATCCTAATTTATACGGTGATTTTGCAGGAGCTACTTTTAATATCGTAACAACTGCTACTGGAAAAAGTCAAACGAAAATTAATTTTGGAGCTGGTTATACTGTCAATAATAACCTTAAAAAGTTCCTTATTTCCCGAGATGCAACTTCAACATCTGATTTCTTCGGATTTTCTGGCAACGAAAGAGATTTACCATCTGCATTGACTAAAACTCCAAGCAACCAAACATTAACTTCAGACCAGGCTGCAAACGGATTTGGTTCAGGTTTTGACGTTAAAAGTGATGTAGCTCCTTTAAATACAAGTTTTGGAGTTACTCATTCAGAAAAATTCAATGTAGGCAAAAAACAAAACGTATTTCAATATTTGATATCACTTAACTATGAGAATAAATATCAAATTAGAAGTGGAGCTGATAGAATTTTTAATACTGCACAAGGAAACTATGACAACGATTTAACTACAACACAGTATAAATTCATCACAAATTCATCTGCATTATTGGGATTAACTTATAAAACAAAAAGACTTTCTCTTACATCAAACACGATCTATCTAAAATCGACAGAGAATTTAATACAAGATCAGTTAGGTTACACAAATTCTAATGCAGCCCAAACAAATGGTTTTATCAGAATGAACCAATTGCAAGAATCTACTTTTTTTAATACACAATTGTTTGGTAATTATAAAATAACCGAAGATGAAAGACACACTGTAAAATCCGGTATTTCATACTCTACAACACAGTACAAACTTCCAGACAGAAAATCTTTCAAGGGTATTAGAATTGATGACAATACAACTGCAATATCTTATACAGGTAATAGTTTAACGAGACAATATCTTGATTTTAAAGGTGACCAACATATCTCTGGTTTATTAGAATACAATTGGAAATTTGGAAATGAAGATTTAAGCAAATCGCACAAACTTACAGCGGGATATAGCGGTTATATGAACAAAATGGGATCTGAATTTAGATTTTTGGTATCACAAAATTTAAACTCAAATAGTGCTACTTTCCCAACTAATACTCCTGATGCTACTTTAAAAAACGAAATTTTAAACGACAATTTCACTTATAGAGAAGGAACAAACTCAACTTACAAAGCAATGCTGGAAGAGTTTATTAATGCTGGATACTTAGATTTAGCCTTAAAATTTTCTGAAAAATTTGAATTGAATGTAGGTGCAAGAGTTGAACAGACTCATAGAGAGACTAAATACAAATCAACAGGAAGTTTTGAAGATCCATATCAGATTATAACTACTGATAAAACAGATATTTTGCCGTCTTTAAACACAAAATATATTATAAATGAGAAATCAAATTTAAGATTTGCAGCTTCAAAAACAATTACAAGACCTGTAATTATGGAGTCTTATCCTCTGGAGTTTGTAAATCCGGATGGTACTATAGAAAGAGGTAATGAATTTTTGACTAATAGCGCTAATTATAATTTTGATTTGAAATACGAATTGTTCCCGACAAGTAAGGAATTAATTTCTGCTACAATTTTCACCAAAATGATAGATAATCCTATCGAAAGATTATTTACAAACTCAGCAGGAAGTGGTGGACAAATTATAACATATGGTAATTCTAATAAAGCTTTATTATATGGTGCTGAATTCGAATTCTTATTTCAATTAGAAAGAATTTCAAAATCATTATCTAATTTCTCTGTAGGTGCAAATGCCTCATTAATGGATACGAAAGTAACTATCGAAAAAACTTTTGAAAATGGAGTTAACAATCCTGAAACTATTGCAGTTGATAATAACCCATCCCGAAAACTACAAGGTGCATCTCCTTGGATAATGAATGCTGATCTTAGATATGATTCTGAATTTAGTGAAAAATGGAAAAGCTCTATGACTATGGTATATAATCTTTACAGTAAAAGAATCTATGCGGTAGGTACAAATGGATTAGATAATTATTATGAAATGCCGTTTGGTAAACTTGATTTTATCTGGCAAAACAAAATTTCAGACAAATTTGATGTTAAACTTTCTATAGACAACATATTAAACCCGGCTTATAAAATACAAATGGGCGACAAGAGCAGAATCGAAATAACTGAAACCGATCTAACAGTAAGAGAATATAAAAAAGGAGTTGGTTTCTCTATGAACATATCTTACACATTCTAAAAAAAACACTTAACAATTACCAAACACAAACTTAAAGAGCAGGTGTTGATTTCATAACATTCTCTTAAATAGATTAGAAGAGACTCGGATTAAATTTGTTGAAGATTGAAATAAATAAAACAAACACAAAACTTATGAAAAAATTAGTATTCTGCTTAGCAGTTTTAGGAAGTATCTTTACAGGATGCTCATCAAGTGACGACAATAACGATACACCGGTAAAACAACCAGTAACAGGAGAAATCTCTGCAAACATTACAGCAAATAAAACTTACGCATACGGTAACTATACATTAAAAGGGATGATTAAAGTTAGCGAAGGTGTAACTCTTACTTTCGAAGCTGGCTCTACAATTACTGCTGACAAATCTACAGGAGAAAATGGTCTTATTATATTAAAAGGAGGAAAACTAATCGCTAACGGTACGGCTGATGCTCCAATCGTTTTCACTGAAAAATCAAAAGTAGGTGGTTCTTGGGCTGGTATCATTATGTACGGAGATGCTCCAATTGTAAACTCAGCAACTGCTCCTGCTCCACAAACAGCAGTTTCAGAAGATGGTTTAAACTTAATATACGGAGGTTCAAATGCAGCACACAATGGTGGTTCATTGAAATATGTAAGAGTTGAATATGCTGGACAAGTAATTACAACTAACAGTAAAGAAAATAACGGATTCTCATTCTACTCTGTTGGATCAGGAACTGTATTAGATCACTTGGTTGCTTACAAAGGTAATGATGACGGTTTTGAATTTTACGGAGGAACAGCAAGCTTAACAAACTCAATCTCTTACGGTAATACTGATGACTCTTTTGACTGGCAAGACGGATGGAGAGGTCAAGAAAACTCAAACTGGTATGCATACCAAACAGGTGTTGCTAACTACGGTATAGAAGTAGAATCTAAAAGTGTTGACAATGCATTCTGGCCAAAAGTTACTGGTATCACTCTTAGAAGAGCTGCTGGTACAACTACAGAAGATCAAAAAGAAATTCAATTGGATGCTATTCAATTTAAAAAAGAAGGAAATGGTGACTACAGCAACATCGTAATTGATGGTTATATTAGCCAAACTACTCCAATTGCTTACAATGGTGGTGTGATTCAAATACAAGATAAAGCTACTTATGATCACCAAGTTGCTGGAGGAAAAATCAAATTAACTAACGTGAAAATCACTAACTCTCCTCTTACTTTCATCTCAGGAGTACCTGCTTCATTCACAGTAACTGCAGCTAGTTTTGTTCCTGCAACAAACTGGACAGTTAGTACTACTGCTACCGGAGCTGTTTTAACTGGTGGTGCATGGGCTACAGTTGATGGTGTAAACTTATTAGCAAAACTATAAGTTATTAGTAATCATATAAATTGTTAAAAACATCCTAAATTTTTAGGATGTTTTTTTTTGGCGTGCTTTTTGTAATTTTTTTTGTATATTTACGGTAATCAAAAAAATGCGATGGCAAAAAACTACTTTTATATTACATTCTTATTGGCTTTTTTCTTTACTATAAGTGTCTCGGCACAAGATAGTAAGCAATTACCAAAACCTCAAAGCGCAAGCACCATTGAGGGTTTAAGCTTGTACCCTAATCCCGTTAGTAACGGAAAAGTATATATCTCGTCTAAAAACGATTTAGAAAAAGAAATTATAATTTTTGATGTTTTGGGCAAAAAAGTACTTCAGACACATTTAAGTTCAAAAGAATTAAATGTATCAGAGCTGGTTCCCGGTGTTTACATCATTAAAATAAGCGAAGAAAATGCTTCTGCAACAAGAAAGCTCATTATTCGATAAGTTATAAAAAAAGCTCCTTTTCAGGAGCTTTTTTAGTTTTCAGTCACAGTCACAGTTTCACAACACACCAAAAACTGCAACTGAAAACCGCGACTAAAAACTAAAAACAATATCTTTGCACAAAAAAAGTTTTGATTACAGCCAACGATATATTTACGATTTCGAGTCAGAAACAATTTGAAAAGATAGCTTTAAAAGTGTTTCGTTTTCAACATGAGAATAACGTCGTATATCGTGATTTCTGCGATTTCCTAAAAGTCAATCCACAACAGGTAAAATCTTTGGAACAAATTCCATTTTTACCTATTCAGTTTTTCAAAAGTCATAATGTAGTTTCTACTACCGATCCGGCTCAGGTTACTTTTACCAGTAGCGGAACAACCGGAATGATTACAAGCCGACATATAGTGACCGATGTTTCCCTATATGAGGAAAGTTACCGCAATGGATTTTCGCAGTTTTACGGCAATATCGAAGACTATGTTGTTTTAGCCCTTTTACCGTCTTATCTCGAACGCGACGGCTCTTCGTTAATTTACATGATCGAAGATCTTATAAAGTTATCCAATCAGCCTGAAAGCGGGTTTTATTTACACAACCACGATGACTTAATTAAAAAACTCACCGCTCTTGACGAATCCGGTCAAAATGTTATTTTAATTGGTGTTACTTATGCCTTATTGGATTTGATTGAAAAACATCAATTCAACCTTCAAAACACCATAATTATGGAAACCGGAGGAATGAAAGGTAAACGTAAAGAAATGATTCGCGAAGAATTGCACGAGATTCTTTGCAAAGGTTTTGGCGTTACGGCAATTCACTCAGAATATGGCATGACCGAACTTTTAGGACAAGCGTATTCTCTAGGCGAAGGCGTATTCGAATGTCCGTCATGGATGCACATTTTAGTTCGTGATCCCGAAGATGCTCTCACTTACGTGAAAGATGGAAAAACCGGCGGAATAAACGTTATTGATTTGGCCAATATTAACTCTTGCTCTTTTATAGCTACGCAGGATTTGGGCAAAAAAAATCCCAACAACTCTTTCGAGGTATTGGGACGTTTTGATAATTCGGATATTCGTGGTTGTAATTTGATGGTGTTGTAGTTATTCGTAAATATCTTTTCGATGTCCTAAATCAATAACATCTATCAAAAGTACTTCATCGAATATTTCATAGATAACCCTATAATCACCAACTCTAATTCTATAACCTGGTCTTCCTTTTAATTTTTTATAACCTTTTGTCTTGGATTTTCAGATAAACTTCCAATTGCTGACAATATAGGATTTGCAATTGTATCAGATAATTCATCAATTTTCTTTTGTGCTTTTCTCGAAAAATCAATACTATACATTTGATCTTTTTGATTCTCTCGTTTTTATATAATCTTCAAAAGAAATTCTGAATCCATCATCACTTTTTTTGCCTCATCATATAATTTAACATCGTGCAAATCTTCGAATTGCTCAATCATTTTATTATATTTTTCAATTGGCAATAAAACAGCTATTTTGTTTCCTTTTTCGTCTGTTAAAAATTGCATTTCAAGTAAAGTTAATCAATTAAACCACTCTAATCACAAAATAATTCTTCTTACCACTTTGCAATAACACAAACTGATTATTAATTAAATCATTTGAAGTCAATACAAAATCTTCTTTTATTTTTTCTCTGTTTACTGAGATTGAGTTTGCTGTTAATGCACGTCTCGCTTCTCCGTTTGATTTAAAGAAACCTGTTTTTTCATTTAAAACAGTAACAATATCCAATCCGTTTTCTAAATCAGCTTTTGCGATTTCAGCTTGAGGAACTCCATCAAAAACTTCTAAAAAAGTAGTTTCATCTAATTTCTTCAAATCATCTGCAGTAGAATTTCCGAACAAAATATTCGAAGCCTGAATTGCTTTTTCTAATTCTTCTTCTGAGTGAACAAAAATTGTGATTTCTTCAGCTAGTTTCTTTTGCAAAACTCTTAAATGCGGAGCCGTTTTATGCTCTTCGATCAAAGCATCAATCGTTTCTTTATCTAAAAAAGTAAAAATCTTAATATATTTTTCAGCATCAACATCGGTTGAATTTACCCAAAATTGGTAAAATTTATATACCGAAGTTTTATCAGCATCCAGCCAAACGTTTCCACCTTCAGATTTTCCAAATTTAGATCCGTCTGCTTTTGTTATTAATGGAGTTGTAAGAGCAAAAGCTTTTGCATTTTCTCCACCCATTCTGCGCACTAATTCTGTACCTGTAGTGATATTTCCCCATTGGTCAGAACCTCCCATTTGCAGAACGCAATTGTTGTTTTTATATAAATGATAAAAATCGTAACCCTGAATTAATTGATAAGTAAACTCTGTAAAAGACATTCCTTCGCCTTCTCCGGCAAATCTCTTTTTTACTGAATCCTTCGCCATCATATAATTTACAGTGATACGTTTTCCAACTTCACGTGCAAAATCAATAAACGAGAATTCTTTCATCCAGTCATAGTTATTTACCATAACAGGAGCATTTTCTTCTTTTGAATTAAAGTCTAAGAAACGAGACAAAACACTTTTTATTCCCGCAACGTTTTTAGCCAAAGTTTCTTCGTTCAGCAAATTTCTTTCGTCAGATTTCCCAGATGGATCACCAATCATTCCGGTTGCGCCACCTACAAGGGCGATAGCTTTATGACCGGTTCTATTTAAGTGAACCAATAAAATAATCTGAACCATGCTACCAATATGTAGCGAATCTGCCGTTGGATCAAAACCTATATATGCCGTTGTTACCTCTTTAAGCAATTGTTCTTCCGTTCCTGGCATGCTATCATGATATAACCCGCGCCACTTTAATTCTTCAACTAGATTCTTCATTTTTAAAATAATTTGTGCAAATATAACGATTGTGAATTGAAAGCTCAAAAATGAATTGAGAGACAGTTTAAAATCGTGTCAAATTATACAGTAAAATCCTTTTTTCGAAAATAAGATGAGATATTAAAAAGTATTGCAATAAAAAAGCATAGAATACTAAAACATAAGAAATAAACCTTAGCCAGATCATTATCTGAATCTGATAACTGAATAAGTAAGAACAACATGAAAGATGCTGCTCCCAAAAACCACAATACCACCTTTCTCCTTTTTACATCAAATTTTGTCATTTTGCATAATTCTTATTAATTAAACACAATCACTTTAATATCAAACAAATTAAAAACAAATACAAAAGTAATACTTTTCTTTCTTTTTTAATTATATTTTATACAACTTTATAAATCAATTAAAAGAAATAATTTCGAAATACTAAATCATTCAATATCTTTACAAAATGGTATTAGTAACTGGAGGAACAGGTTTAGTAGGTGCACATTTATTACTTCATTTAATTGAAAATGGAGAAAATGTCAGGGCCATTTATCGAAACCAAAACAACATTCAAAAAACAAAATCAGTTTTTAAACTATATAAAAAAGGAGGTTTATTCGAAAAGATCAATTGGCTTGAAGCCGATATTCTTGATGTTCCTTCACTAGAAACTGCTTTTATCGATATTGACTACGTTTATCATTGTGCGGCTCTAATTTCTTTTGATCCTAAAGATGAAGATGCTTTAAGAAAAACTAATATAGAAGGAACAGCCAATATGGTTAATTTTTCTATTGCCAAAGGAATAAAGAAATTTTGCTACGTAAGCTCTATAGCCGCTTTAGGAGATATAGCACCACACGAAACTTATATTACCGAAGAAACCGACTGGAATCCTGAGAAACCCCACAGCGATTATGCGATTTCTAAATATGGTGCCGAAATGGAAGTTTGGCGTGCACTTCAGGAAGGTTTAGATATTATTATTATAAATCCGGGTGTAATTTTAGGACCAATTGCAGCAACAAAAATTTTCGATGAAGGAAGTGTCGAATTGTACCGAAAAGTAGCCAACGGACTTTCGTTCTATACTCTTGGAAGTACCGGTTTTATTGCCGTAGACGATGTGGTTCGAATTGCACATGAATTAATGAAAAGCGGCATCAAAAACGAGCGTTTTCCTTTAATTGCTGACAATATTGTTTTTCAGGATATTCTAAACACAATTGCTGATACTTTAAAAGTAAAAAGACCCAAAACTCATGCTAAACCGTTATTAATGAATTTTCTTTGGATGGCAGATTTGACATTCTCTACTTTGTTTTTTCAAAAGAGGCGTCTCACAAAAGCAACTGCAAAAGCTTCTTATTCTAAGAACTTGTACTCGAATGAAAAAATAAAAACCGCTCTGGGAACGGTTTTTTTAGATGTACATCAATACATAAAAGATATTTCGAGGTTATAAAACTATCTTTTTTTTTCTTGATTGTATTAATTGTTTTATCGGATCGATATTTATTTGCTGTTTTACAGGTTTCTTAATCGCTTCTTTAATAGAATAATCTTTTTCTTTCTTTTTCTTTTCTTTAGCTGCTTTTTTATCTTCGATTTTTACAATCGAATCTGTAGCTCTTTGATTTACAGCCAATCGCTTACCAATTTCATCAAACATTTCCTTGTATGCTTCATAATCGGTTGCGTAATACATATTGCTTTGGGCAAACTGTAAACTGTCGACTTTATACTTTTTCAAAATAAACTTTGTTGGATCAGTATCAATTGAATCTAACGAAAGCGGATTTTGATATTTCATCGCATCCAAAAGAGATAAATCATACATAATATCGATCATCTTTCCTCTCTCTATAAGTTTTGCAGGTTGTTTGACCAACTCTTTTTTACAACTTACAGAAAGAAACAAAACCAATATTATTACTATACAATTCTTCATTTCAGCTTTTTATCTATCAAACAATAATCTTTTTCCGTTGCGCAGGTCTTTTACTTTAAAATTATTATAAACCAATTCACCATTTACAAAAGTATGTGTAATTCTTGATTTAAAAGTAAAATTTTCAAAAGGTGACCATCCGCATTTTGCAAGGATATTTTCTGGTTTTACGCTCCAAGGCAAACTTGGATTTACAATTACCAAATCAGCAAAATAACCTTCTCTTATAAAACCTCTTTTTTCGATTTTGAAAATCTTAGCCGGATTGTGGCACATTTTCTCTACGATTTTTTCTACAGTAATTTTTCCCTGGTGATGCGCTTCGAACATTGCCACAACTGCATGTTGTACAAGTGGCCCTCCAGAAGGAGCATTCAAATACGATTGCATTTTTTCCTCTTTTGTATGAGGCGCGTGATCTGTAGCTATTACATCAATACGACCATCGTTTAAAGCTTTCCAAAGCTCAGCTCTGTCCTGGGCAGTTTTTACAGCAGGGTTCCATTTGATGAAATTTCCTTTTATTTTATAATCTTCATCGGTAAACCAAAGATGATGTACACAAACCTCAGCAGTAATTTTTTTATCTTCTAAAGGAATTTTATTCGTAAACAATTCCATTTCTTTCGCAGTTGAAAGGTGAAAGATATGCAAACGGGCTCCCGTTTTCTTTGCTAATGCCACAGCTTTTGATGATGAAATATAACAAGCCTCGGCACTACGAATCAAATGATGCGCTGTTACCGGAACATCATCACCATATTGCTCTTTAAAAGCGGCAAGGTTATTCTGAATCGTAGTTTCATCTTCGCAATGCACAGCAATTAACATGGGCGTGCTTGAGAATATTTTTTCTAAAGTCGCTTCGTTATCTACCAACATATTTCCGGTAGACGATCCTAAGAAAATCTTGATTCCGGCAACATTTTTCGGGTTAGTTTTTAGAACTTCCTCCAGATTATCATTGGTTGCCCCCATCATAAACGAATAATTCGCAAATGATTTCACGGCAGCAATTTGGTATTTATCTTCTAAAATTTCCTGAGTAACCGCATTAGGAACCGTATTAGGCTGTTCGATAAAAGAAGTAATTCCTCCCGCAACCGCAGCTCTCGATTCTGATTCGATATCTCCTTTATGTGTTAATCCCGGTTCTCTAAAATGCACCTGATCATCGATTGCGCCCGGCATTAAATAACTTCCTTCGGCATCAATCACTTTACAATCAGATGTTTTTAAGCTAATGCTGTCTGCAACTTCAACGATCAAATCGTTTTCGATCAGGACATCACCTTCAAAAATAGATCCTTCGTTTACAATTTTAGCATTCTTTATTAAAATCCTGTTCATCGCCATTGTGGTATTATAAGGTATTAACTAATTTTTTTAATCTAAGGGAAATTACACCCAGAATAGCTTCTTTGATAATAGCATTGCTCATTTTCGAAACTCCCTTGGTTCTGTCTGTAAAGATAATTGGAACTTCGGTAATTTGAAATTTAGCACAATAAGTCCTGTATTTCATTTCGATCTGAAAAGCATAACCTACAAATTTTATTTTATTAAGATTGATCTTTTCCAACACCTCTCTTTTATAGCAAACAAAACCTGCCGTGGCATCATGAATTTTCATTCCGGTAATAAACTTCACATAAACAGAGGCAAAATAAGACATTAAAACACGACTCAATGGCCAGTTTACCACATTTACACCTGTTACATAACGAGAGCCAATAGCCAGATCTGCCCCACCAAAATGGCAAGCATCAAATAATTTCTCAAGATCATTGGGGTTATGCGAAAAATCGGCATCCATTTCAAAAATGTAATCGTATTTGCGTTCAAGGGCCCATTTAAAACCATGAACATAAGCAGTACCTAAACCTGATTTTTTGGCTCTTTTTTCTAAAAACAACCTATCAGGAAATTCTTCCTGCAAAGCAATTACCTTATTTGCCGTAAAATCCGGCGAATTATCATCGATAATTAAAAGATGAAAAGGTTTGTGCTGAGAGAGTACAGCTCTAACTATACTTTCTATATTTTCAATTTCGTTATAAGTGGGGATTATGACAATACAATCATTCATTTTTCGGAGTAATTTCACCGCAAAAGTAAACTTTTTATGGCATTTGATTCATAATAAATTTATAATAAAAGTATTGAAACAAAAAATTACTAATTTTGTATCGTTATGATTGAACAACTTCACCCTCGAATTATCGAAAACAAAGACTGGGCAACACTTTTATTTGTGTTGACTTTTGCTGTTGTTGCTATGACTAAATCAGCTTATGAAACCAGATTTAGTGAATTTAGCAAGCTTATTTTCTCAGACAAATACGCAAAAATTTATCGTGATAACAACCATCTAAAAAGTAGTTTTACAGTTGGTTTGTTTTTTGTACAAGTTATTTCGTATGCTTTTTTCATTCAGTTGACAATGCATATTTTTTCAGAGAATGCTAAAACTGGAATTTATGATGTTTCAAAAACCGACTGGATTCTGTTTATTCAAATCGCCACATTTTTACTTTACTTTATTTTAGCGAAGTTTTTAATCGAAAAAATTGTAGCAACTTCATTCAATATTGATGAGTTTGCCGACCTTTTTAACTTACAAAAAGTTACATACAGAACTTATATTGGCGTTTTAGTGCTTCCTATTAATGCCATTTTGTTTTATTATGACAATATTCCTAAAATTATACCGCTCATAATCATAGGTATTTCGCTATGTATCAGTCTTTACTCATATTTTATTTCAATAAAAACATATCAAAACGCAATAATCAGCAAGTTATTTTATTTTATTTTATATCTTTGCGCTCTTGAAATAGCACCTTATTATTTTCTCTATTATTGGATTACAAAAGTAAGTGCTTAGAAAAAGTTTACAATATGAAAGTGAAAACAATTTTGGTGTCACAGCCTGAACCTAAAGTGGAAAATTCTCCTTACTTTGAGCTCCAACAAAAACACAAAATAAAAATTGATTTCAGACCATTTATTCATGTGGAAGGGGTTAATGCAAAAGAGATTCGATTACAAAAAATCGACCTTAATCATTATACTGCTATAATCTTGACAAGCCGTAATGCGGTAGATCATTTTTTTAGAGTAGCGGATGAAATGCGTTATAAAGTTCCTGAAGGATTGAAATATTTCTGCCAATCTGAAGCTGTTGCATTTTACCTGCAAAAGTATGTTGTGTATAGAAAACGTAAAATTTACGTTGGAGCAAAAGATTTTGCAGACTTATCACCTCTTATCAAAAAGTACAAAGACGAAAAGTTTTTGCTTCCTGCATCTGATCAACTAAATGCTGATGCTCCTATAACGTTAAACAATCTAAAAGTAGATTGGGCACAAGCTGTTTTTTACAAAACAGTAATGAGTGACTTATCTGATCTTGCAGATGTTTATTATGATGTTTTAGCATTCTTTAGTCCAACCGGAATTAAATCATTATTTAAAAACTTCCCGGACTTTAAGCAAAACGAGACCAGAATCGCTGTTTTTGGAAGCACAACTCAAAAAGAAGCTCTAGATCATGGTTTAAGAATTGATATTCTTGCTCCAACTCCGGAAACACCTTCTATGACAATGGCTTTAGAAAAATACATTAGCGAAGCAAACAAAGGAAAATAATCCTTTTTAAATACAATATCAAAAATTCCAAATTTCAACTTTACTGTTGGGATTTGGAATTTTTTATTTTAAATCACTTTCGATTTTAAGTATCTAAACACAATCATTGTCATCCCGAACTAGGGATCTCCGTAAGAAAATCCGTAAAGTAAACTACCTGTCTTTCTCGAGCTACTCGCGGAGATCCCTCGTTCCTCGGGATGACAAACTATACGATAATACTGTTATGAAAACAGATGTCCTAGCCCCGATAGAAGAGAAAATCCTTTTGTAGCGGTCCCGATAGCTATCGGGAGCCACAAAAGATTGGAACGGATAGCGGGATTAGCTCCTGAAAAAAAGTTTGGTTTTATCATAGAAATCGGCATGACAAAAATGCGCATAATAACTTTGAACATAAACATTTGTCAAAGTCCCCTTTGTTCTTTATTTAAATTTCACATTTTAAGAACTTCTCTTTATTTTCTTAATCTCTTAATGGTGAAAAAAAACTCAACGCTGAGAAAAATAATTCAAATCTTGATTTTTTAAATATTTTAAAGTTTTATTCCTAAATTTGATTTCTATTTTAAACCAAATCATCTAAATAAGTTTCAAACCACAACTATGAAAATCAACTCCCTTTTAATTGAAATTGACGGTATCGATAAAGAAATCCTGCGTTACTTAATGGATGATGCCAGAAAACCCATTTTGCAAATCGCCAATAAAATAGGCATTTCAGGAGCTGCGATTCATCAGCGTTTAAAGAAACTGGAACAATCGGGCGTTATATCAGGTTCTAAATTTACCGTAAACCCAAAAGTTTTAGGATACAATACTATGGCTTTCATTGGTGTTTATCTGGACAAAGCTTCCCGAAACTCCGAAGCCGTAAAAGATCTGAAAAAAATCCCCGAAGTTCTCGAATGTCACTATACAACCGGAAACTGGTCTGTATTAATAAAAATCATTTGTCGCGACAACGAACATTTAATGCAGCTTTTAAACACTAAAATTCAGGCTATAGAAGGTGTTTCAAGAACCGAAACATTTATTTCGCTGGATCAACAAATTGACAGACAAATTCAACTTTAAGGAAAGAAATTCCAATATAAAAAATTCCAAATTCAAATTCGAAATGAGAAGCTGGAATTCTACATCTAGTAAACGCGGCAGGTTTTAAAACCAGTCGCGTTTAAACTGCAATTAAATTAGGCAATGTGTCAATTTGATAATAAGATAATTTACGAAACCTTTATGACAAACATTAGACCCGAGATTAAAACTATTCTGTTTTTTATATTTTACTTTGTAATAGCATTTATCGCAGAAAAAACAAGCCCAAGTGGTGTTTGTACGCCAGGATTTGGCTTTTTACTGTTTTTACTTTCAATACCGGTAAGTATAATTTATTCATTAATTCTTTTTTTCAAATATCATAAATCAGAGAACAAACAATACTTAAACTCCGTTTTTATCATATCCGGAATTTGGGTTTTAGTATTTATCTTTTTAAGCTTCAGCAATTCATAAAAAACCCGATTAGCTTTAAAACTAATCGGGTTTATATCATGATCTAATTGACAAATAATCTATTTTTTTTAATTCCTTCTGCTTCCGGAATAAATCGAGATATAGTACAGCAACGTTGCAATTGATCCTATAGCCGCTACAACATACGTTCTTGCAGCCCATTTTAAAGCGTCTTTTGCTCCAGCCTGTTCTTCCTGTGTCAGCATGTGTTTATTTTCTAACCAGGCAAGCGCTCTGTTGCTCGCATCGTACTCTACAGGCAACGTTATAATGGTAAACAATGTAGTTGCGGCAAAAATCACGATTCCTACCAATAGTAATTGCGGAAAAGTCCTGATCATTAAAATTCCGGCCAGCAAAATCCATTGTACATAATTTGAGGCAATACTCACAATTGGCACCAGTTTAGAACGTAAAGCCAGCCATTCGTAACCTATAGAATGTTGCACAGCGTGACCACATTCGTGCGCCGCAACAGCCGCCGCAGCTGCATTACGATGATTGTAAACTGCCTCGCTTAAATTTACTGTTTTATCTGAAGGATTATAATGATCTGTTAATTGTCCCGGAGTTGAGATTACTCTAACATCAGTAATTCCATTATCAGCCAACATTTTTTCGGCAATTTCTGCACCACTCATTCCGTTTCTTAACTGTATTTTCGAATATAATTCAAACTTACTTTTGAGCTTTGAACTCACTAACCAGCTGAACAACATAATTGCTCCTGCAATAATTAAATATCCACTTCCCATATTTTCTTACTTTTATTTGATTGATTACTAAAGTTACAAAAGAAACTGCAATTTCTGAACCAATTTAAAAAAATGTCATTTTGGCATTTTACAGGACACTTTTTCAATCTAAAAGATTGTTTTTCAGCAGCAATGTTATTAATTCTGCGACATTTTTGGTTTTGTATTTTTGAAGAATATTTCGCCTGTGAGTCTGCACCGTTAAAAAGCTTAAAAAAAGTTCATCGGCAATTTCCTGGGTTTGTTTTCCTTTTGAAAGTAAAATGGCAATATCTTTTTCTCTTCGGCTCAAACTCGGAATAGTATCCAGATCTTCAGATAAAGGCTGACTTACGATTATTTTAACCTCATCACTAAACACAATTTCGCCTTCAATTGCTTTATTGATACAGTTTTTAAATTCATCAAACGAAGCACTTTTCAGGATATAACCATTTCCTCCATTCTGAATAAACTTCATTACTAAACTTCGTTCAGACTGACTGCTCATTCCGATAACAATTACCTGCGGAAATTTCTGTTTAATTGCTTTACATAAATCGATACCGGTTATTACCGGAAGAAAAATATCCATTAAAACCAAATCTACTTCGTTATTCTCTACATAATCCAAAAGCATAACGCCGGACTGCATTTTCTCGATAATTTCAATATTTTCTAAATCAGATAAAAGCCCTGAAATACCCGAAATCACGATAGGATGATCATCAACCACAACCATTTTATATTTTTTACTCATTTTCCTGATTTTCGTTGATTACATTTAATTCTATATAAGCAGACGTTCCCTGATTACGTTTACTATCAATCTCTAATTTCCCGTTCAGGAATTCCACGCGATTTTTAATATTTTTCAATCCCATTCCGTTTTTATTTTTCGGATCCAAAACATCAAAACCAACTCCATTATCTTCAACCGTAATAAAAAATACGTCTTTGTTTTGAGAGCATGAAACCAAAACCTGAGAAGCTTTTGCATACTTTAAAGCATTGTTTAATAGCTCCTGAATAATTCTATAAATCATGATTTCGGAATTTTTAGGAAGTCTTGATTTTTTTATCAAATACTGAAATTCAACTTTGGTAACAGCATTAGAATTTGCAGCGCATAAATCTCTTAAAGCATGTTCTAAACTCAATTCCAGCAAACTTTCGGGCATTAAATTCTGCGATATGTTTCGAAGTTCTTTTATCGAATTATCGAGCATAGCATCTACTCCGTTTACAGTTTCAGCATTTTCTTTTTTCGCGAGGTTCAAATGAATTTTTACACTCGAAAGCATACTTCCCAGACCATCGTGCAGCTCTCTGGCAATTCGTTTTCGCTCCATTTCTTCACCCTGAATCAAAGCCTTGGAAACTGAAAGTTTATGACGATTTTCAAAAGCAGACAATTCTTGCTTAAGGTTGATTTCTTTTTGAATACTTAATTTCTTTTGGTTTTTATTGAAAATCCACAAAAACAAAACAATCACAAGCAACAGAAAAGACAAACCTGCAAAAAGCAATGAATTCAAACGGTTGCTGTATACCATTAAAGCGGCTTTGTCGTTTAGCGATTGCAGCATCGTTATTTTTTTCTCACTTTCGGCTTTTTTATATTTTGCTTCAAGCTCTACAATTTCGCTTTTAAACTTAGTACCATTCAGGCTGTCATTTATTCTATTCGATTTATTTGAATAGAAATAAGCCTTATCATAATTTTTGGTTGCATTATAAACTTCAGACAACTTATTATAGTAATTCTTTTGATCAACAATAAAAGGTGTTTTTTCTAAAAGATACTCCAGATTGGCTTTTGCTTTATCATAGTTTTTTAATTTAAAATTTACTTCGTACTCTGCATATTTCAACCTGTTTAATGCGATTTGGTTTTGATGCTTTTCTGCCGATTTAATACCTTTCCCGTAACTCGCCAAAGCATCTGCATTTTTATTTAACCTGGCATAATACAATCCTTCAGAATAAAAATAAGAATCGTTTAAATTCGATTCAGGGAAATTCTTCAAGGTCGAAAATGCTTTATCAAGTACTTTTTGGGCATCATAAAAATGCTGTAACTCTACTAAATTTTCAGCATTAATAATATACGTTTCCATTTTTGACTCAGCCAGCGTTGGTGATTTTTTAATAGCTCTTTCGATATATTTCTGAGCTTCACTTAAATATTCACTCGCTTTTTCGCGTTCGTTGTTATTCATAAAAATAATAGCAACCGCTTTATACAATCCGCTTATCA
The DNA here is from genome assembly GCF_020905295.1 of Flavobacterium piscisymbiosum. Taxonomy (NCBI): domain Bacteria; kingdom Pseudomonadati; phylum Bacteroidota; class Flavobacteriia; order Flavobacteriales; family Flavobacteriaceae; genus Flavobacterium; species Flavobacterium piscisymbiosum. Next base: position 680,969 of record NZ_JAJJMM010000001.1, read on the forward strand.
ATTCATAATCACGGCTTTTTTTAGCAGCAGGAATAGCTTCATTAATAAGCAGTTTCATATAACCCTTTTCGTTGTTCTTTCGTTGCTGCATGATACCGTAATTCTGCAGAATAATGGCACGGAGTCGAAATGCTTCGGTATTATAATACTTTTTTAGCTTATTGTTCCCTTCAAATAGCGCTTTTTCGAAGCCATCAGCATCACCTTTTTCTAAAAAACTATAAGCATTATAAAAGATTCCTGCATCATTTAAGAACGGAAATCTTCTTTTTAGTTTATTAGCCTGTTCTAAATATTCTTTTGATTTTTTGACATCCTGAACCATCAAATACATTTTAGACAACTTAAAGCTATACAAGCATTTAATACTATCTGACTTAGTGTTTTTGGCAATTTTAGCAATACTGTCTATATAAACCGAATCATCATCAAGAGAAAGAATTACCTGCGAATGCGAAACGGCAGATAAAAAAAGAAATAATATTAATAAGTAGATTTTCTTCATAAAGTGGTATTTATTCAAAAATATCAAATAAAAAAATGTTTAAAAAGCAATTACACCACTTTTACCTGATATCAGGTAATTCAAAATGCATTTTATCAGGTATTGTCATCTCATTTATAAGCGTCTAATTTTGTTTTAAATGAATGTTAACTAATAAACTATATTATGAAATCTATTTTAAAAACTTTAGCGATTGTATTCACCCTTGCTTTTACAGCAGGATCTTGCAGCAGCGACGACAATAATGACTCAGCACCTGTTTCAAGAGATGTAAAATATGAGCTAACCGGAAATTTTTCAGGAGAACTTAGTACAATTTATTTTGATAAGGGTGGAAATCCATTAAATGAGGACGTTACCGCCTTGCCTTGGACAAAAGAAATCACCGTTGATGCAGGTGTTAATGCTGTGACAGCCAGCGCAAGTGGTCATGGCGGAGTTAAAGATCAAACCCTAACTGCCAAAATTTATGTTGGCGGTAAAGTAGTAAAAGAATCGACTGCAAAAGCAAACAATGACGGAATCATTGTGGTAACTCTTGTACCTTATGCTTTCCCTCTATAAATTTTAGGAGTAGAATTTTTATTTCAATTTTGGAAAAAAGAAGCTTCGTATATTACGAGGCTTTTTTTTATGACTCTAATTGATTGTTGATTTCCTCAAATTTCTCAATCAGATGATTAATTTTAGTTTCCTGTTTTTTGATTTGCTTTGGTCGAATATAAAACCAATTAAATGCAATCCACAACAAAGTGATTCCGTAAGTAACCAAAGCGTAGAAAACAGTCATTCTTGATGCGTATTCATACATATACAGACAAATTCCTGCCATAAGCAAAACAAAATACCAGCTCAATACTTTAGACTGCATGTATTGCTGTTTTTTTCTAATCGAAATTAACTGTTGCAAATATTCCTGATTGGTTTGTGTAGTATCTGTATTTTTATAAGGCCCCAACAATTTGTTATAAATACCTACATACATTACCATTGCCAAAATCGCCAAAACGATTCCAATTTTGGTCGAAATAAATTCAGGCTGATAATGGTACCATAAAAAAATTATAAAAGCAGTTGTTGCTGCAAGTAAGATATTAGTTCTCCACAAAGATCTTAAACTTGATTTTTTAAACTGTTTTAATCTCAGTAACAAATCTTCAATATTGGGCTGATTTACGGTTTGTTTCTTCCATAAATCTTTAAAATCTATATTATTGTTGTCCATTTTCTTTAAATTTTTGAGTCAGTTTTTCTTTAATTCTGTGAATTTTCACTCTAACATTCGCTTCAGAAAGCCCAATAATTGTAGCAATTTCGGCTTGCTTCACTTCTTCTAATTCCAGCGAAATAATGATACGGTCTGTTTCCGGCAATTCGGCAATACATTTGTATAAAAACTGAATTTGAGGTTCTATCGAAGTCTGTTTTTCCTCGGTAAGATGATTGGGCAAATCCGATTTTGGGAAGCGTTTTTCTTTTTCAATCTGCCTTAAACAATTATTAGATGCGATTCTAAAAATCCAAGTTCCTATACCGGATTCATTTCTAAAAGTTTCCAGCTTTTGCCAAACAATAATAAAAGTTTCCTGTGCCAAATCCTGTGCAACATCATGATCGTTTACGAAACCCATACAAAGCCTGAAGATCCTGTCCCAATATGTTTTATAAATAGTTTCAAATTCCATTTATTACGATTTTATAAAATTGCCAATCTGAGTTAAATACCACGCTTTATCATCATACATTATAAAGTGCAAACCTTTATTGGCATATTGAAAATTGCCTGTTTTTAAATTTTTATACTGAGCATCAATTGCTGGTTTTAAATTTACAAAATAAGATTCCAGTAAAATTAATGACGGACATTTTATAGCTGCAATTTTATCTCTTAAATCGGTATTAGAGAAATCGCAATACATTTCGGCAAAGGTTTTTCGATCTGATTTTAGGCTCCAATCTACTACCATATCTAGTTTCGAAGTATCTTCAAGAAGTCTTGGCATTGTTTTTTTCTGCATATCTGCAAACTGAGTATCTGATAATGCCGTCATTTGACTTACCATAGTTGAACAGTCATTATTTTCTTTTGATTTGAATGAAGGATCCATCAACGCGCCTAAACATGGTAATGCGTCGACCACAATAATTTTACTGATTAATTCAGGATAATCTGCAGCAATTGCCAATGCTAATCCGCCGCCCATACTATGACCAACAACAATTGGTTTCTCTATTTTATTTGCTTTTATATAATTAACGATTTCATCTTCCCAATTTTTAAAAGAAGGATTTGGCTGGGGTTTTACTCCTGCAAAACCAGCCATTGTAAAAGTGTAACAGGTAAAATCTTTTTCGAAAGTTGCTTTGGTTTCATTCCAGACATCTCCTGATGAGGCAAATCCGGGAATAAATAAAATGGATTGTTTTCCTTTTCCGGTTTTAAGAACCTCAAACGGATATTGTTTTGTTTGTGCAAATACATTTAAACATAATGCTGAAAATAATAAGGCGATAACCAGGATGATATACTTTTTCATTTTTAATAGATTTAAGTTGTTAAATGATTTAATTCGCCTTTTGGATACGAGAAGTTTTAAAATGTTACAGATTTTTTTGAAAAAAATAAATTTTAATATTTATGGTCGTTATTTAACCGCAAAGAGCGCAAAGGTTTACGCAAAGGGCGCGATTTTTTTTGCTCGCAAAGGCGCAAGGGCGCAAAGTTTTTTCCGCAAACTATACGAAAATATTATCATGAAAATGATTGCCCTAGCCCCGATAGAAGTGTAAATCCTTTTATTTTTTTTCCTTTAAAAAAATAAAAGATTGGAACGGATAGCGGGATTAGCTCCTCACAAAAAATATTACAGAAATTGAAATGACAAATTAAAACGTAAAAAAGCAATTCGTGAATTCGTGGCAAAAAAATAAGTGCAAAAAAAATCCCAAACCCCAATCGTAAAATTGGAATTTGGAATTTTAAATATTTGGAATTTATTCGGTTATCCAACCAAATTGATAATCTTTCCAGGAACAATAATCACCTTATTTGGAGTTTTACCATCTAACTGACGTAATGTTCTTTCGTCTTTCATGATGATTTCTTCGATTTGTTCTTTGGTCAAATCCAAAGGCAATTCGATTGTGAAACGCATTTTACCATTGAAAGAAACCGGATATTCTTTATTCGTCTCTACTAAATGTTTGGCTTCAAAAACAGGAAAATCAACTGTTGCAATAGAAGTTGTGTGCCCTAATTGCGACCATAATTCTTCAGCAATATGCGGCGCGTAAGGCGAAACCAAAATCGCTAATGGCTCTAAGATGGCTCTCGAATGACAATTTTGAGCAGACAATTCATTCACACAAATCATAAACTGAGAAACCGAAGTATTAAAAGAGAAACTCTCGATATCTTCTGCTACTTTTTTGATGGTTTTGTGTAATGATTTTAAGTTGTCTTTTGTTGGTTCGTCGTTGTTTACGATTAAACCGTTATTTTCATCAAAATACAATCTCCATAATTTTTTAAGGAAACCAAATACGCCTGAAATTCCGGCAGTATTCCAAGGTTTTGCTTGCTCTAATGGTCCTAAAAACATTTCGTACAAACGTAATGTATCAGCACCGTATTCATTACAAATATCATCTGGAGTTACCACGTTGTAATATGATTTCGACATTTTTTCGACTTCACGGCCTACAATGTATTTCTTACCATCTTGATTAATAAATTCTGCTTTAGCATAATCTTCCCTCCAATTTTTAAATTTCTCTTCGTCTAATTCATCTGAAGAATTGACAAAATTTACGTCTACTCTAAGAGGCTGAAAATCTAAAGAATAATTCATTTCCCATTCTTCATTCTTTCCATTGAAGTCATTAACAGCTCCTTCAATATGCTCTTTAAGTTTTCCTTTTATAAAAGAAAGATCTTTATCTTTTTTATATTTATCTACCAAATCTTTAGAAACAAATACCTCTTTATAAACTTGTCCGTTAGTTTCTGATCGATTTATATTAGATTTAACAAATTGTTTAAACAAAACTTCCAATCTATAAACATAAGCAGTCGTTCCCAAAATCATTCCCTGATTGATCAGTTTTTTGAATGGTTCTTCGGTTGGAGCAAAACCTTTGTCTTTTAAGAATTTGTTCCAGAAACGAGAATACAATAAGTGTCCGGTTGCGTGTTCGCTTCCTCCAATATATAAATCTACGCTTTCCCAATATTTCAAAGCTTCCTTGCTTGCAAATTCAGTTTCGTTATGCGCATCCATATAACGCATCCAATACCAAGAACTTCCTGCCCAACCTGGCATAGTATTCAATTCTAATGGAAAAATCGTTGCATGATCTACCAAATCTGTATTGACAACTATATTGTTTTGAGTATCCCAAGCCCAAACAGCTGCGTTTCCTAACGGAGGCAAACCATCTTCAGTTGGTAAATATTTCTCTACTTCAGGTAAAATAATTGGCAAATGCTGCGCATCGATCATCTTTGGCAAACCATTTACATAATACACCGGGAAAGGTTCTCCCCAATAACGCTGACGAGAGAAAACAGCATCACGCAAACGGTAATTTGTTTTTCCTTTTCCTTGCCCTAATTTTTCTAATTCAGCAATTGCTTTTTGAGTTGCCGCTTTGTAATTTAATCCGTTTAAGAAATCAGAATTGGCGATTTCAACATTGTCTTTAGAACCGTAAGCCGCTTCAGAAATATCAACATTGGCGAAGATATTCTTGATTTCCTGCATTCCGTTTTCACCTTTAAAGAAATTCGCAAAAGCATAATCTCTTTCGTCTCCGCAAGGAACCGCCATTACAGCACCAGTTCCGTAACCTGCTAAAACGTAATCCCCAATCCAAACCGGAATTGGTTCTTTTGTAAAAGGATGTTCTGCATAAGCTCCGGTAAATACTCCAGAAATGGTTTTTACATCGGCCATACGCTCACGCTCTGAACGTTTTGCTGTTTTTTCGATATAAGCCTCAACTACTGCTTTTTGTTCCGGAGTTGTAATTTTAGCTACCAAATCATGTTCCGGTGCCAAAGTCATAAAAGTAACTCCAAAAATAGTATCAGGACGAGTAGTAAATACTTCGATAACTTCGTTATGATCTTTTACATTAAAAGTAACTAAAGCACCAACCGATTTTCCGATCCAGTTTCTTTGTGATTCTTTTATCGATTCACTCCAGTCGATATCATTTAAACCTTGCAACAAACGTTCTGCATAAGCCGAAATTCGCATGCTCCATTGGGTCATTTTTTTACGAATAACCGGATATCCACCACGTTCTGAAACTCCGTTTACAATTTCGTCATTCGCCAAAACAGTTCCTAAACCGGGACACCAGTTTACTTCGGTTTCAGCCAAATAAGTCATTCTGTATTGCAAAAGGATTTTTTCTTTCTGATCGTCAGAATACGAATTCCAATCTTCTCTTGTAAAAATCGCAACATTATCATCGCAAACTGCTTCGACCAAAACATTTCCTTCTTCTTCAAAAACTTTTACAAGCTCTGAAATATCAAATGCTTTTCCTTGTTTTCTGCAATACCACGAATTAAATAACTGGATAAAAATCCATTGTGTATGTTTATAATAATCAGGATTTGACGTACGCACTTCACGGCTCCAGTCAAACGAAAAACCAATTTTATCCAATTGTTTTCTATATCCTGCAATTTGTTTTCCTTCTTTATCTACTCCACCGTCGATATTTACGCGCGTTGTATCTTCCGGACGTTGCCCTGTTTGTATCGCATATTGTTCTGCCGGCAAACCAAAACTGTCATAACCCATTGGGTGCAAAACATTGAAACCCTGATGTCTTTTGAAACGAGAATAAACATCTGAAGCAATATAACCCAGCGGATGTCCTACGTGTAATCCTGCCCCAGACGGGTAAGGAAACATGTCCAGTACATAATGCTTTGGTTTTTCAGAATTGTTTGATGCAGCAAAAGTTTGGTTTTCAGCCCAATATTTCTGCCATTTTTCTTCGATTTCGTTTGGATTGTATTTCATTTCTTTGAGTTGCTGAGTTACTGAGTAACTGAGTTGCTAAGTTTTAGTATATTGAATAATAAGTTTGCAAATTTACGTTTATTGTGGATTGTACCAAAGTAATTTTTTTAGATTAAAAAATGTGATAAAAATCATTCTTTAAAAACCCATAAATACTCAAATTTGCACTCTGATATTTAGAGCAGAAAATGGTCTTTTTTAAACACTTTTCGAATTAGAAGAATCATTTTACTAAAAATAGTCTATTTTTAAAGATGTTTTTTAAAGTGCAAAAATGGAAAATAATAAAAAATACACTATTGAAGTACGACTTTGGATTGAAGAAGCCGAAGGTCCTTTTTTAGGAATTGGAAAAATCTGGTTATTAGAAAATATTCGAAAAACCGGATCTATTACCAATGCGGCTAAAGAAATGAAAATGGCGTATCGTCAGGCATGGCAATTGGTCGAAGAAATGAATCAGCGGGCAGAAAATCCGTTGGTAGAAAAACTTCTTGGCGGAAAAGGCGGCGGCGGCGCAAGACTAACTCCTGCCGGAGAAAAAGCAATAACCGTATTTTATGAAATCGAAAAACGGATTAAAGATTTTGCCCAAAAAGAAACTCAAAACCTAAAATCCTAAAATCCTAAATTATTTATTTATAAAAATTACAGCGAAAAAAAAACATTCTTTTAAACACTTCGGTATTCATTTATAAACATACTGAATAATAATCCAAATCATGAAAATTCAACTTTATCTTTTTCTATTTTTAATCAGCTTTAATTGTTTTTCTCAAGTAGAAAATTCAAAAAGAAGCCAGGATAGCATCAAAAAAGAAGAGTTGAACGAAATTGTGATTACAGCTTCCCGTCGTTCCGAAAAAATAATGCGTTCTCCTATAAGTATCGAGCAGTTAAAATCGGCGGAAGCCAAAACAATGGGATCTCCAAGTATTTATGAAGCACTCGAAAATATAAAAGGCGTTCAGATCATCACGCCGAGTTTAGGTTTTAAAGTCATCAATACAAGAGGTTTTGCGAATTCGACCAACGTACGTTTTGCACAATTGGTTGACGGAATAGATAATCAGGCACCACATTTGGGCGCTCCAATTGCAAATGCATTAGGCGCGAATGATCTCGATATTGACAAAATAGAAATTATTCCGGGAACGGCCGCAGCTTTATACGGAATGAACGCCATAAATGGTCTTGCCAATATTCAGACTAAAAACCCTTTCGAATATCAGGGCGTCAGCATTCAGCAATTGACCGGCGTAAATCATGTTGGAAATATTGACCGGTTTTCACCGAAGATTTATTCGCAGTTTAATTTACGTTTTGCAAAAGCATTCAATGAAAAATTTGCCTTTAAAATTAATGCTTCGACAACAGGCGGAACAGATTGGGTTGCTGATGACCGGACAGATTTGGCTCCAAATGCTAATGCTTCAACCAATTTATACGGCACAGATAATCCGGCTTATGACGAAGTAAATGGCTACGGAAACGAATCGGCCAACAGGAAAACTTTAAACCTAAATGGTAAAAATTATGTGGTTGCCAGGACAGGTTATCGCGAAACAGATATTTCTGATTATGGAATAAAAAATTATAAAGCCGATGTTGGTTTTTACTTTCGTCCTAAAAAAGGAAATGAATTGGCTGTGACTTACAAAACCGCATTAATCAATACAATCTATCAACGTTCAAACCGATTTAGATTAGACAATTATACTTTAAACCAAATTGCCGTTGATTATCATACTCCAATTTTTCAGGTAAAAGGATATGCCACTTTCGAGAATACCGGAAACTCATACAACCTTCGTTCTCTTGCAGAAAATATGGATCGCGCGTATAAATCAGATGATCAATGGTTTGCTGATTATTCTGTCGCTTATAAAAATGCCATAACAAACGGATCTGCTGTAGCCGATGCGCATAAAATAGCCAGAACATCATCAGACCAAGGCCGTTTTGAACCCGGAACTGACGCTTACAATCAGGAAAAAGAAGAATTAATCAACATCAACAATTGGGATTACGGCGCAGCTTTGCGCGTAAAATCGACTTTGGTTCATGCCGAAGGTTTATTAAATTGGGACAAAGCTTTCCTCACTTTCTTCGAAAAAATAGATGCCCAATTATTGAGCGGTTTCGACTACAGAACTTATATCATTGTACCTGACGGAAACTACTTTATTAATCCGGTAAATCCTTCTGAAAATTTGACTTATCAAAAAACAGGTGCTTTTACACAATTAAAAAAAGATTTTTTAGATCGAAAAATAAGCTTGGGCGCCACCATAAGAATGGACAAAGCCGATTATTTCAATACAAAATTTACGCCTCAGTTTACTGCCGTTTATGCTCCCAAAAACGAAATTAGCTTTAGAGCTTCTTATCAAAATGGCTATCGTTTCCCGAGTATTTTCGAAGGTTTTTCTAACGTAAATAGCGGCGGCGTAAAACGTGTGGGCGGATTGCGCATTATGTCGGATGGTATTTTTGAGAATTCGTACACCAAAGCTTCGATAGATAAATTTCAATCGCAGGTAAACAATGATGTCAACACACTTGGAATCACTCAGGCGCAAGCCATTGAAAAGAATAAAAATACAATTCAGAAAAATCCATATACCTATTTACAACCGGAGTTTGTTAATTCTTTCGAATTTGGATTTAGAGGAATTGCATTAAAACAAAATCTTTTTATCGATGCCGATTTTTATTACAACTCGTATAAAAATTTCATTGCACAAGTCGAAGCCAGTATTCCCAATACTACAGATCCTAAACAGATTCCAACCGCATTGTATTCAAAAAACACGCAAAACAGATACCGTTTGTGGACGAATTCTAAAAGTAAAATTTACAATTACGGAGGAAGTTTAGGTTTAAAATATCGCATTGATAAAACTTTCACGGCTTTGACGAATGTTACGTATACGAAACTCGACCGAACAGATGACAAAGACGGTCTCGAAGACGGATTCAACACTCCGGAATTCAACATAAACGGAACATTAATCGCAGCGAATATCTGGAAAAATCTTGGCGCAAGCGCAACGGCACGATATCAAAACAATTTTGATTATGTTTCGTTTTTAGTCAGCGGAACCGTTCCTGCTTACTGGTCGATGGATGCGCAAATCAATTATAATTTCAAAAAAGCAGGTATTACCACCAAACTTGGAGGAACCAATATTCTAAACAAACCTTACAATTCTATTTTAGGCGGACCATCCATTGGCGGATTGTATTATTTATCATTGGTTTGGGAAACGAAGTAATTTGCAATGCGAAATTTAACTATTGACATTAACCGCAAAGTGCGCAAAGTTTTTTAAATTTTGAAGGTTTTGTAAAAACACAAAGTTCGCAAAGCTGGATGTTAATTAACTTTGTGTGAATCTTTGTATACTCTGTCGTAAATTTTTCTAAGTTTCTATTTTTCTCAAAGCTTTGCGAACTTTGCTTTTGTCAACTTAATCTAAACACAATCTGTTATAAAAACTTTGCGCGCTTTGCGGTTAAATAAAATTTTAAGACCAACAGTTGCAAAGCTTGAGAACTAAAGGTTTTTATTCCTTTGCGACTTTGCGTCTTTGCGAGATTAAAAAAACAAAGCTTTGCAGTTAAATAAACTTTTTATTCAACATCTAATTGTACATTTATGGTACTAAAGTCAAAACTTTGATCGTTATTAACTTCAAATAAAGAAATTCTTTATTATTTTTACCACATAATTTAAGCAAACTATGAGTTCTAACTTTGATAAATTTCAAAAGCGCAGGTTAATTTCCTCTTATTTTTCGGTTGTACTAAGTGTATTTCTGGTTTTATTCCTTTTAGGAGTACTGGGATTATTCATTATCAATTCTAAAAAACTAGCCAATGATTTTAAAGAAAAAATCGCGATGACGGTTTTCTTTAAAAATGAAGCTAATGATAGTGTGATAAAAGCATTCGATACTGAATTGAAAAGAGCTCCTTTCGCAAGATCTTATGTTTATGTTACCAAAGACAAAGCAGCAAAAGAACATACTGATATTATTGGAGAAGATTTCCTTACTTTTTTAGGAGAAAATCCTTTATTAAACTCCTACGACATTCACTTAAAAGCTGATTATGTTGAGAGAGACAGCATCGTACAAATAGAAAGCAAGTTGCGTAAAAATACTATGATCGAAGATATTGTTTACGATAAACAATTGGTCAATCTGGTAAACGACAACATCAAAAAAGTAAGTATGTGGATTTTGATTATCAGCGGTTTCCTTGCTGTTATCGCCGTTTTATTAATCAACAGTTCGTTACGTTTATCGATACATTCTAATAGATTTATTATTAAAACCATGCAAATGGTAGGTGCTACAAAATCGTTTATTCGTAAACCTTTTGTAACGCGTAGTGTAAAATTAGGAATGTTAGGCGCAGGATTGGCTATAATTGCCCTTATCGGAGTTTTATTTTATGTAGAAACCAATTTTCCTGGTTTAGGAATTTTAGAAGATAAAGTATTAATAGGATTGGTGTTATTAGGCGTTTTCGGACTAGGAGTTTTAATAACATGGGTAAGCACACATTTTGCAACTCAACGTTTCCTTAATTTAAGAACAGACGATCTTTATTAAGAAAGTATTCAGTCACAGTTTTTAGTGTACATTAAAAAATAGCCTTCGACTTCGCTCAGGCTGACAAAAAAAATCATATAAAAAGAGGGTGAGATTGCTTCGTTCCTCGCAATGACAAGATGAAAAACAATAACAATACAGAACCACAACAGCCACAAAAACAAGAATTCCTTTTCGAAGGTATTAACTATAAAATTCTATTAATTGGAATTGGAGTTATTGCATTAGGCTTTATCTTAATGTCTGGCGGAGGAAGTAAAGATCCTAATATCTTTAATGAAGATGTTTTTAATTTTAGACGTATTCGTTTAGCTCCAACAACTGTTTTAATTGGTTTTGGAATTGCTGTTTATTCTATTTTTAAAAAATCAAAATAAATAGATTTACTAGGTTTCTAATTGGAACGCCCTTCTCCCGAAGTTTCGGGATCGCTCAGGGTGACAAATCTGAAATCTAAAATCTAAAATCTAAAGTTCTCAATGGATACATTACAAGCTATTGTTCTAGCTATAATTGAAGGAATAACAGAATTTTTACCTGTTTCTTCAACTGGCCACATGATTATTGCCTCTTCTTTTTTCGGAATTGCCCACGAAGATTTTACTAAACTTTTTACCATTGTTATTCAGCTTGGTGCTATACTTTCTGTGGTTGTTTTATATTTCAAACGTTTTTTTCAAACACTTGATTTTTATTTTAAACTTTTGGTTGCATTTATTCCGGCTGTAGTTTTAGGTTTATTATTAAGTGATTTTATTGATGGTTTACTAGAAAATCCGGTTACTGTTGCTGTTTCACTTTTAATAGGAGGACTAATTTTATTAAAAGTTGATGAATGGTTCAACAATCCGAATACTGCTGAGACTTCACAAGAAATTACCTATCTACAGGCTTTCAAAATCGGAATGTTTCAATGTTTGGCTATGATTCCCGGAGTTTCGCGAAGCGGAGCGAGTATTGTTGGAGGTATGTCTCAAAAATTATCAAGAACAACAGCTGCTGAGTTCTCATTCTTTTTGGCTGTACCAACCATGTTGGGTGCAACGGCAAAAAAATGCTACGATTATTATAAAGACGGATTCGATTTATCTCACGATCAAATCAATTTATTAATTATAGGGAATGTTGTGGCTTTTATTGTAGCACTTTTGGCCATTAAAACCTTTATTGGATTTTTGACTAAAAACGGTTTTAAAGTTTTTGGTTATTATAGAATAATCGCCGGAATCGTTTTATTACTGATTCACTTTTTCATTCATCCTCTTACCATTATATAATGACACCTGAAGATTATTTAAACGGACAAGTTTTATTGATAGACAAACCTTTAAAATGGAGTTCGTTTCAAGCTGTCAATAAATTAAAATACCTTTTGATCAATAAAGTTGGACTTCCTAAAAAGTTCAAAATTGGCCATGCCGGAACGTTAGATCCTTTGGCAACAGGCTTATTATTAATTTGCACCGGAAAATTCACAAAAAGAATTACCGAATTGCAGGGCCAGGCAAAAGAATACACGGGAACTTTTTATATCGGAGCCACTACTCCATCGTATGATCTTGAAACCGAAATCGACGAAACATTTCCAACATCGCATATCGATGAAGCTTTGATTCATGAAACCGTAAAACAGTTTTTAGGAGAAATCGATCAAAAACCGCCTATTTTTTCGGCTATTAAAAAGGATGGTGTTCGTTTATACGAACATGCACGTGCCGGAGAAACTATAGAAATTGCCAGCAGAAAAACTACTATTCACGAATTTGAGATTACCAGAATTGCTTTGCCTGAAATCGATTTTAGAATCGTTTGCAGCAAAGGAACCTACATTCGATCTATAGCTTATGATTTTGGAAAAGCTATGAATTCAGGATCACATTTAACCGTTTTACGCAGAACCAAAATTGGTGACTATGACGTAAAAAATGCAATCGATGTTACTTTATTTGAGGAAAGCCTTAACTTAGAATAAAACACAAAGCACATTACAAATTAAAAAATTGCAATGTGCCAACTCCTAAAGTAATTCTATTTCATAAAGTGTTTTTTTGGAGTTAATAATTGCAAACATTTTTTCCTCCAAACAATACACCTGAAATAAAATCATAAAATCTTTCGAATAACTTTTTCATAATAGTCCATTTTTTAATTGTTAAACATTAAATAAACACCAATAAAAAGAGTAAATCAGAAAGTAAATAATAGAAGTGGGATGATGTTACTAAGTTACATTTTTTTTAAATCAAAAAAAATATTTTAATAACTTTTTAAGATCTATTAAACTAAACATCAATACATTAAAAAACATAATCCCTTTTTAATATCTTAACAAAACAAAATTACAAACGATTATATTTGATATCTTCTATAATTTGCATGAGTTCTTCCTGAACCGAAACCCCTTTATCTGCAAGATACCATAATTGCAAATCTGTTTTTATTTTTTCATCCAATACACCAAATTCCTTTTTATAATTCGTTATTAATTCAGATGCTACTTTTGGTCGCGGTCCCCAATCGGCACGAACAATTCCTGCTTCTTTACAAATTACAATCACTTTCGGAATTGCTTTTCCGCCATTCGTAAGATATTGGCTCATTAATTCCTCATTTTCGTCGCGCAGTACAATTCTAAGATCGATTTTTTTATTCGATGCCAAAGCCATTTTATTAATAATAGGAAGTATTTGAGCAGCATCACCGCACCAGCCTTCAGAAATTACAAGCCAAATATATCTATGATCCAGGTTTTCTAATTTTAAAACAATTTCATCTGTTAATTTTATCGTTTTATCTAATCGATTCATTCTGGCATCGTTCAGTTTACTATAATTAGTTAAACTTTCAGATTGTTCGCTACCAGTTGATTGGCCGTCGACTAATAAATCAGCAACCAATTTGCGATATTCAGGATAGGTATGACTTTTAAATAATGCTTTAGCGATAATATTTTTCATATTTATTTACTTTTTGAATTGGATAAAATTACAAATTTCAGGAAGACCCAAAGAATGACTTTTATCACATTCAAAAAAATCCTGAAAATTCCTTATAAATTTAAAAATAAAAGAACTATTAATTTTTTTAAAACATTATTTTTAAAAATAAGAATATGTCTATATTTGCACAAATTAACGCAACAACACATGAAATATAAAAGAATTCTTCTAAAACTGAGCGGCGAAGCCTTGATGGGTGATTTACAATACGGTATTGACCCTAAAAGATTAGCCGAATATGCTGAAGAAATTAAGCAAATTCACAGTAAAGGAGTAGAAATTGCTATTGTTATTGGAGGAGGAAATATTTTTAGAGGCGTTGCAGGTGCAAGTGCTGGTATGGATAGAGTACAAGGCGATTATATGGGAATGCTGGCTACCGTGATCAACGGAATGGCATTACAAGGCGCTCTTGAAGACAAAGGAATGAAAACGCGTTTGCAAACTGCTTTAAAAATGGAATCTATTGCAGAACCATATATTAAAAGAAGAGCAGATCGTCACCTTGAAAAAGGAAGAATTGTAATTTTTGGAGCCGGAACCGGAAATCCTTATTTTACAACTGATACTGCAGCCGTTTTAAGAGGAATTGAAATTAACGCAGATGTGATCTTAAAAGGAACTCGTGTTGATGGTGTTTACGATTCTGATCCTGAAAAAAATGCATCAGCGGTGAAATTTGATATGATTTCGTTTGATGATGTCCTTAAAAAAGGATTAAACGTGATGGATACAACAGCTTTTACATTAAGTCAGGAAAACAAATTACCAATCGTTGTTTTTGATATGAACAAAATTGGAAATTTATTAAAAATCTGTGAAGGCGAAAACATAGGAACAGTAGTAAATATATAGTCATCAGCAACAGTTTACAGTCGCAAATGCAGGCTTTAACTGAAAACTGAGAATGAAAACTGAAAACTTAAAAAAAAATGACTGAAGAAATAGAATTTATATTAGATAGTACTGAAGAATCAATGAATGGTTCGATTGCGCATTTAGAGAAAGAATTTCTTAACATTCGTGCAGGAAAAGCTTCTCCGGCAATGCTTGGAAGCGTTTTTGTAGATTATTACGGATCAGCAACACCACTTTCGCAAGTGTCTAAAATTAGTGTTCCTGATGCAAGAACAATTACATTACAGCCTTTCGAAAAAAACATGTTACAAGTTATCGAAAAAGCAATTATGATTGCCAATATCGGTTTCAACCCAATGAACAACGGTGATGTAATCATTATCAGTGTTCCGCCATTGACAGAAGAGCGTCGTAGAGATTTGGCAAAACAAGCAAAATCTGAAGCTGAAGATGCCAAAATTGGTGTGCGTAATGTGCGTAAAGATGCCAATACCGACATTAAAAAATTAGAAAAAGAAGGAACTTCTGAAGACGTTTGCAAATCTGCCGAAGAGCAAGTTCAGAATCTAACCAACACTTATATCAAAAAAATCGATGAATTATTGGCTGCAAAAGAAGCCGAAATCATGAAAGTATAACGATATTATCACAAAATAAAAATCCGTTTAGTTAAATTGTACTAGACGGATTTTTTTTATTGCTATTTTTGCATACCAAAATTGCATTTTGTCCGTTTTGAAACTATAATATTCTCTATGAAGCTATTTTGTTTATTGACTTTGTTTTTTACGCTTACTATTCAGGCGCAATTTCAAATAAACGGAATTGTAACGGACTCTAATAATAAACCGCTTCCTTTTGCAACCATAACAACTCCGGACAACATCAATACGATTACAGATGTTGATGGAAAGTTCATTTTTACACCTTCTCAAAAAGCAACTAGTTTTTCGGTTTCCTATATTGGTTTTCAAACCAAAATTGTTGCCATTACAGAAAAAAGATATTATTCTGTTTCACTTTCTCAAAAAACTGATGATCTAAAAGAAGTGATAATTTCGAATGAAAATCCTGCTTTAACCATCATAAGAAAAGTAATTGCGAATAAGAACAAAAACAATCCTCAAAAAAAGCTGAACAGTTTTGAGTATAAAAGCTACAACAAACTTATCGTAACTGCCAATCCGGATTCTATCGATGGCAGGATCGATTCTACTGCAGCTTATAAGGATTTCGATAAAAAACGCATCAATGTCGATTCATCAGATTATAAATTCAAAGAAATAATCACCAAGCAGCATTTGTTTCAAACCGAAAAAGTCTCACAATATCAGTTTGGAAATAACAAGCTAAAAGAAACCATTCTGGGAACCAAAATGGCAGGATTCAAAAACCCGATCTATGAAGTTATTGCTTTCAATTTGCAATCTATTTCGATTTACGATAATAAATACGAGTTATTCGAAACCAAATACGAAAACCCAATTTCGAATACTGCAACTACAAGTTACAACTACAAATTACTCGATACCGTAAACATAAAAGGTCGCGAAACTTATATGATTTACTTTAAAAACAAACAAAACAGAAAATCATCAGGATTAGAAGGTGTCTTGTATATCGATCAGGAAAATTTTGCCGTAGCCAAAGCTGTAATGCGTATAAAAGGCGTTCTCGATATTAGCGGCATTCACGAATTCGAATATGTACCAAGTGAAAAAGTATGGTTTCAGAGCAATACGACTTTTAAAATCGTAAAAGGAAAAAATGATGACGATATTAAAATTCTGGGGGGAACCATTCAGTTTGACGGAGATGTAGAAGACAATTTCGAACCAAGAAAAAAATCAGCTTCAGACTTTACTTATTTGCTATCTGAAAGTAATAATTTCGACATTCATTACAATACAAAAACACCAATAAAAGATCCGTCACTTTATATCGAAATTAAAGAAGATGCCAACAAAAAACCGGAAGCATTCTGGAATGAATACCGAAAAGAAAGTTTAGACCTGAAAGGGCAAAAAACATATCAATTGATAGATAGCCTTTCGATCAAAAAAAGAATCGAAAATCGCTTAGGCTTTGGCCGAAAAATCATCAATGGCTACATCCCTATCGGACCAATTGATCTTGATCTGAAAAAGATCATTAGTTACAACAATTATGAAGGTTTCCGACTTGGTCTTGGCGGCATCACAAACGATCGTTTTTCTAAAAATTTCAGAATCGAAGGATACTCTGCTTACGGAACCAAAGATGGCGAAGTTAAATACAGTTTAGGAGCCGGAGTTTTGCTCGACAAAAGCACGAACACCTGGGTAAACGGATATTATACAGATGATGTTCGCGAAATTGCAAGTACCGTTTTTGCCGTTGATAAGCGTGTTTTTAAAATTTATGATCCTCGCCCAATAAACATTAGTACTTTCTATCAATATACCGCATGGAAAGCCAACGTTCAATCTAAAATTATTCCAAAAACCGAGGCCGTTTTCGAATTAGCACGTACTTATGTCGCGCCACAATTTGATTACATGTTCAATTACGACGGGAAATTATATTCGAGTTACGTTATGACCACCGCAATGGTTTCTATTGTTTGGGCGCCATTTAGCAACTTTATGCAAACACCAACCGGGCGAAACGAATCAGAGAAAAGATTCCCTAGATTTACTTTTCAGTACACACAAACATTACCCGACGTTTTAGGAAACGACTTTACTTTTGGTAAAATAGATTTCAAAACCGAGTATGAAAAAAATTACCTAAACGGTCAAAAAACAAGCTTGCTTTTGCAAGGAGGTTACGCAATAGGCGATGTCCCGCTTACACATTTGTACAACACAATGCCCAACAACTTAACAAAAGAAACCGTTATCCAGCGTATTACTTTTGCAGGCCGAAACAGTTTTGAAACCATGTATTTTAATGAGTTTTTCTCGAGCCAATATATCTTTTTCCAAATCAAACATGGTTTTGACCGAATCAGAATCCTTAAAAAAGTACGTCCTTCTTTAGTTTTAGTTACCAGAATGGCCTGGGGAAATATGGAAAATCCACAACAGCACGTTGGTCCAACCTACAAAACTTTAGACAAAGGTTTCTTCGAATCCGGAATCGAACTAAACAAGATTTACAAAGGTTTTGGACTTGGTGGTTTCTATCGCTACGGACCAAATCAGTTGCTGAAATTCGAGGACAATATTGCCGTTAAGATTTCGTATGTTCTGGATTTGGGGCTTTAGTTTTTGAAATTCCAATCTTTTTAAATTCCAAATTCCAATTATCCTTAATCTTGTCATTTCAATACGAAGAAAAATCAAACAAGAAATCACCAATATTTACTGAGCTACTTACGGAGATCCTTCATCCTTCAGGATTGACAAGATTGTGTTAATCTTTGTCCATATACGAGTGCGATTTCTCCCTTCGGTCGAAATGACAAAAAATGCGAGTAAATCAATGGAAAAATCCGCGCAAATCCGTGTTTTCGCGCAAGCGAATCCGTGTCATCCGCGTGCCATCTCTCAATCCTAAAAAAAGAAAACAAAAAAAAATCCAAACCCCAATAGTAAAATTGGAATTTGGAATTTTAAAATATTGAGATTTAAAAAACTCTTATGGTTTCAAGATCAAAACCGAAGGCGTATTATTCAGCCACGTACTTTGAGATTCGATTAGTTTTTTCCAACTGTCTAAACTAATAATCATCAGGTTCTGGTTTTCTAAAAACTCTTTTTTGATCGTTCTGTCATGCATAATCATGATATGATTGGGTGCAATTTGTTCAATAGAACGAATTGTTTCCTGAATATCCCTTGTATTTTTCACCTCTCCACTCGCATCAAGAACCGTGATCTGAGATCCGTTATTATTGATTAGTTTCTTCGCATATTCAATAAGGAAAGAATCTTCTTTACTGAAAATTGGCATAAAAATCTGATTTACTTCTTCCAGTTCTTTATCGATAAAAATACCAACCGGCATTTTACTTTTTGCAATAATATGACGTGTTCTTTCATCAAAAGGAGAATTCTCGAACAAACCTTCTTTTCCTGTAAACTTATCGATCAAACGATCCGGATTTACAATTCGGGTAGTAAAACCAAGAATCTTCCCAAGCAAAGTTCCATCAAAAATAGATTGTCCTAAACCTACTAACAATAAATCATATTCGCCTTGGTTTGCAGTATCTATAATATCAGTATCAATATCATTCGTTACTTTAAAAACGCTCACCATATTCTGATTCAAACGTTCTGATTCTTCAATAACCGGAACTAACATTTTACGCTCATGATCTTTGATGTCAAACGAATGTATCTCGGTACTTAATGATAAATGCATCGCCGTTACAATCGAATTATCGCCTTGTTTTTTAACTAAGCTATTTGCGATTTTCAATAATTTCTTTCCTCTTTCAGGAGTTGCAAACGAAAGCAGAATCTTGTACTTGCTTTTATTTCCAATTTCCTGAGGAACTGCGGTGACTTTATCTTTAAATATAAAACCTATAAAATCCAGTGCCGGACCTGTCATAAAAGTTGTTACCAAAGCCATAATAACCATCATGGTAAAAATCTCTGTAGACAAAACGCCCAGATCGTACCCAATATTTAAAACTACAAGCTCCATTAAACCACGAGTATTCATTAATGCTCCAATAGCTAAACTATCTTTCCAGCTTTGTCCTACGAATTTTGCGGCAAAAGCGCTTCCTAAAAATTTACCCGCTACAGCAACTGCAATAATTACAGCTGTAACTTTCCATAAATACGGATCGTTTAATAATCCTATTTGCGTACGTAAACCTGTAAACACAAAGAACAATGGCAATAGAACAATAATGGCAACGTCTTCGACTTTTTCGATAAAAATATTTCTGAATTTATTATTTTCAGGCATAATTGCTCCCGCTAAGAAAGCACCAAATAAAGCGTGAATCCCAATTAATTCAGAAGCATAAGCTGAGAATAAAAGGGTAATAAAGAAAATAGCAACAACAGGTTTGTTCAAACTTTCTCGGGTTGAATTTAAATCTCCAACACGTTTCAAAAACGGACGAACTATTTTTAGCATCACAATTACATACAAAATAGCCAACCCAATTACATATAAAGCACTTGTAAACGAACCTGCTTTTACGATCGCAATTACAACAGCCAAGATACACCAGGCAGTAATATCATCGGCCGCAGCACAAGTTATGGCAATAGTACCCAGTTTTGTTTTTTGCATGCCTCGTTCCTGCACGATTCTCGCCAATACGGGAAACGCCGTGATACTCATTGCGATTCCCATAAACAAACCAAACGATGCAAACTCAACGCCAACCGGAGCAAAAGTATGGTAGATAAAATAAGCTAATGACAAACCCAGGGCAAACGGGATAACAATACTTGCGTGACTTATTACCACCGCATCATGTGCTTTGTTTTTTAATACTTTCAGATCTAATTCCATCCCGATAACGAACATGAAAAGGATCAAACCAATCTGACTTAAAAACTGCAGGTTCCCTAAAGATTCTTTTGGAAACAATGCAGCAGAGAATTCAGGAAAATACATCCCTACTAAAGACGGTCCTAAAACAATACCTGCAATCATTTCGCCAATTACAGATGGCTGCCCTATTTTTCTAAAAACCCATCCAAATAAACGTGCTACTAAAATAATCGTAACGATTTGTGCCAATAAAATAGCCAACGGATGTTTTAAATTGTCTATCATCGAATCGAGAAAATCATTCCAATGATTGCTTTCGATTTGTTTGTGTACGATTCCGCGCCCCACTTCGAGTGCAGCACCTTTTGAAATTACCCAATATATCAAGGCAGTGAATCCGCCAATTACAGTAACGTAAAATAAGGAGTTTTTTATGTTATTCATAACTCGTTTTTTTGATTTTAATGGTGCAAATATCAGAACTGAGAATTAAGTGATAAAGCAATTTTAAACCTAATTTTCAATGTATGTAACAAGTCGGAAAAACTTTGTAATAAGTTATAATAATTGGCAGTATTACACTGTCAATCGGAATAAAACCAAAGGTATTTATCGTAAAAAGAGCTTCGACTTCGCTCAGCCTGACATTGGTAAAACTTAAAAAAAACATTATAACAAACTACTATCATCCGGAACTAAGTCGAAGGCTCGGTCATACAAAACAGACTTCGGGTTCGCTCAGCCTGACATTGGTAATCCTCTAGATTTTTACCTTTTTTAGAAAATCAGAACGATAGGTTTCGCTTAAGATTAAAGTGCTATTTTTATCATTTTTTTCTAAATGATGCAGCACAATTTCGTTATGATTAAAAAATTTAATGGCTTTTACCGCCACAATTTCCTTCTTGTTTACGCGACAAAAATCGGCATCAGATAATTCGTTTAATAACGTATCAAACTTTACATTTTTTAGATTCAGAAAACTTCCATCAACAAGTAAAACTGTTTTATCGCGACTATCACTGGCGGCCGTTTTTATGTACACAATCTGATTAAAATACAATAAAGTTTTTCCTTTGTCTGTATTCAACTGAATGAACTTTTTAGCCGCGTCCGGTTTATGAAAACGCTCATAAGCTTTTGAGATCGCTTTTTGTAAACGTTCCAGTTTTACTGGTTTTGTGATATAATCTACTGCATCAATATTAAAAGCATCGGCAGCATAATCTTTATAAGCAGTACAAAAAATTACTAATTTATTGTCGAGCATTTCTGCCAGATGCAAACCGTCGATTCCGGGCATTTCGATATCTGATATTAAAAGATCAAAATCGAGATTCGGAATATCGGCAAGGAGTTTCTCCGGATTATTATACGTTTTTACAATTTCGACTTCATGAATTTGTTCGCAAAGCATTTTTAAGTACGTTAATCCCGGTAACTCATCGTCCAGCAGCAAGCATTTCAGTTTTGTATTCAAGTAAATCTATTTTAAGATGAGCTATATAAACATCATTTTCTACAAACTTATCGAGTTTGAAGTTGTTTTTATAAATAATACGAAGTCGGTGTTCTAAAGTCGCATGACCAAAACCGCTTCGTTCTTTTTTTAGCACTTTTTTATCAGAGATTTTATTCGAAACCGTCATAAAAAAAGCATTATCCCTAAACTCAAAAACTACCGAAATAAAAGCGTCGGCACTTTGCAAATCAGCGTGTTTAAAGGCATTTTCGATTAAATCAATAGAAATCAGCGGCGCTAATAACGGCTGATCGTATAATTTATCTTCTTTATTGATGTTGGTTTTGATCTTCAATTCAAAAAGCGGGCTGATCTTTATTTTATTGATTTCAATTAAATTCAAGGCAAAATCAATTTCTTCTTTTGCGGTAACAAATTTCTTTTTGCTTTCGTATAAAATATAATCCAAAACATTGGCCAGTTTATCTAAAGCAAAATAAGTTTGATAGGCATGCGACTGAATGGAATTCAAAATATTCTTGAACAAATGCGGATTCAGTTTTGATTCTAAAGTTTCTAACTGCAAATCATTCACTTTCATTTCGAGTGCATAGAAACTTTTCTCAGCATCATCTTTTGCTTTTTTAAACTGCATCAATTGATACATCAAAAAACAAATGATAACGATAAGCAATAAAAGAATCGCCAGAAATATAAAAGTAATAGTGTTGTTTTCTTGCATTGTTATGCTTGTAAAGTTGTTTTTAGTGACACTTTATAATTAATCAAAATCCCGATTGTCAATATCAGGATACTCGCTAACCAAAGATAGTAACCCAATTCAAGAGAAACAATCTTAGCCATCGTACCGCTTTCCGCACCCAATATTTCGTTCCAAAATGAAAATGAAATAGCCAGACCAGATGCTATCAAACTCCACAGAACTGCTTTTTCATTATTTTTAATCAAAAGTATTATGGCAAGCAAACATAACGGATTCGCCAGCCAAACAATCTCTTCTAACAATCCTCCGCCCATAAAAGCTATTGATCCTATAAAAAGATATTCTAATGATGATGCTGTTTTTATTTCATTATTATAATTCACAACCAAAGCATTTTGAGTAAGCGAAATAGCAAAAACTAATAAGCTCAATCCAATAGTTGTAAATTTAATTTCTCTTGATTCCATAATTTATATAAATGTTATTTCTTGCCTGCATTTTTTTTACCACGAATTCACGAATTTAAATCAACCAATCAGTGTAAACCAGTGGAGTCCGTAAAACCCGCGGGCCAATTCTTAATGACTAGAAACAAACTTTAACCCAATGATCGAAGCGATTAAAGTCGAAAGAAAAAATATCCTCCAGAAAGTTGCCGGTTCTTTAAAAATTAAAATCCCGACTAAAACAGTTCCAACTGCGCCAACTCCTGTCCAAACGGCATAAGCGGTTCCTATGGGCAAAACTTGCGTGGCTTTATACAATAATACCATACTTATAGAAAGACAAACAAAAAAACCAACCATCCAATATGTGGAGATCATTCCTGTTGTTTCTTTGGCTTTGCCTAAACAAGAAGCAAACCCTACTTCAAAAAGTCCTGCTATAATTAATAAAATCCAATTCATTTTCGTCTCATTTTTAAATTACGTACAAATATGAGAAAAGCTGATCATTAAAACACAAAAAGAGAGAAATATATCACAAACATCAAGTGCTCATTTTGTGTTAACATTAAGTAAAATACAATCGATTATTTATGATTTAGAGCACTTTTCACTACATTTGCATCCATTTTAAAGAATTTATGAAAAACGCTGTACAAGTTGGATTTTGGGAAAAACTAGCCCGAATCATACTTAAGAACCGAATTATAATACTAGTAATCCTATCTGCTTTAACAATTTTCCTTGGTTATCAATGGAAAAACCTTTCTATGACTTATACCGAAGCCAACTTGCTTCCTAAAGATCATATCGTAAATAAACAATACCAACAGTTTCTGGATAAATTTGGTGAAGAGGGAAATTTAGTAGTAATTGGGTTTCAGGATCCAAAATTTTTTACACCTAAAAACTACGCGGCCTGGAATGAATTAATGACAGGTTTAAAAAATTCTAAAGAGGTAGATTTGGTCGTTTCTTTGAATGATTTAAAGAAACTCGAAAAAGATACCGTTAACGAAAAATTTGTCCTTACTCCTTTTATTGATCAAAAGAAAGCGCTTGATCCTGAGTATTTAAAAAAGATACAATATGATTTGTTTCACAATTTACCTTTTTACGAAGGATTATTGTTTAATAAACAAAGCGGTAGTATTCGTTCGGCCATTTACATCAATAAAGCACTTGTAAATACACCGGAAAGAAAGACTTTTATTCTTGAAAACCTGGTTCCGAAAATTGATAAATTCGAAAAAACAACAGGAGTTGACTTGAAAGTTTCCGGAATGCCGTACATCAGAACGATTAATGCGGATAATATGAAAGGTGAAATCGGGCTATTTATTGGCGCGGCTTTATTCACCGTTTCGTTGATTTTCTTTTTCTTTTTCCGTTCGTTCAGAGCGACTTTTATTTCTATTTGTATTTTAATAATTGGTGTAATCTGGTCTTTTGGGACACTTGGATTATTTCATTATAAAATCACGATTCTAACGGCTATTATTCCGCCATTAATTATCGTAATTGGGATTACGAATTGTATTTTCCTGATTAATAAATATCAGCAGGAAATAAAACTGCATAACAATCAAGCAAAGGCTTTACAGCGTATTATTTCGAAAATTGGAGTTTCGACTTTAATGACGAATTTAACCACCGCGATAGGTTTTGCTACGTTTATGATTACGGGTAATGATTTGCTTTTTGAATTTGGATTAGTGACTTCGATCAACGTAATTTCGGTTTATTTACTAACGCTTTTAATTGTGCCAATTGTATACAGTTTTATGTCGATTCCGGGCGAAAGACATTTGTATCACTTAAACAAAACTTACATTTCGACTTTATTAAATTTTGTTGAAAATGTGGTAAAAAACAAACGAAAAGTAATTTATACCATTTACGGTTTGCTTTTGATTTTTAGTGTAATTGGGGTTTCGCAAATGAAAGTTTCCGGAAGTTTGATTGGTGAGATGCCAAAAAGCGCTTCATTTTATAAAGACATTTTATTTTACGAAAAAGAATTCAACGGTGTAATGCCACTCGAAATAATGATTAACACCAAACATAAAAAAGGTGTTATGAAATTATCGACGATGAAAAAAATGGATGAATTGCAAAACACGATTGCAGAACTTCCTGAATTATCAAAACCGGTTTCTGTAGTAAATTTGGTTAAATATTCGAAACAGGCTTTCTATAACGGAAATCCGGAATATTACCAATTGCCAACTTCGCAGGAACAAACATTTATTTTATCGTATGCAAAAAATGCGACAAAAAACAGCAAAGACAATTTAATGAAATCGTACGTAGATTCGACTGGACAATATGCCCGAATCACGACTTTCATGAAAGATATTGGAACTCAGGAAATGGCAAGAGTAGAGAAAAAATTACGCTCAAAAATTGCCGAAATTTTCCCTGAAGATCGTTACGAAGTGACTCTGACCGGAAAAGCTTTGGTTTTCCAGAAAGGAACATCGTATTTGGTCGACAACTTAATCGAATCGTTGATTTTTGCGATTTTAGTAATTGCAGGATTAATGTTGTACTTGTTCAGATCGTTCAAAATGGTTATGGCGTCTGTGATTACGAATATTTTACCGCTTTGTATTACGTCCGGATTAATGGGTTATTTCGGGATTCCGCTAAAACCTTCTACGATTTTAGTATTCAGTATTGCGTTTGGTATTTCGGTAGATAATGCGATTCAGTTTATGGCGAAGTACAAACATGATTTAATTCAGAGCAACGGAAAAGTCAAAAAATCTGTTTTCAGTGCTTTGAGAGAAACAGGAATCAGTACTTTTTATACTTCGGTAGTTTTGATTTTAGGTTTTGCTACTTTCACGCTTTCAAGCTTTAGCGGAACAATCGCCCTTGGCGGATTAATTTCTTGTACTTTGGCCTTTGCAATGTTCGCGAATTTATTGGTTTTACCGGCTTTGGTTTTGACTTTTGAAAAGAAGAAAGCTAAGAAAGAGGATTTGGAGAATTTGGAGGGGTAAAACACGAATTTCACTAATTAGCACGAATTAAATATTATAAAACCTTTGTCAAAGGTTTAAAACTTTGACAAAGGCTACAGACAAACTTGGTCTTTGCGAGAAATGAAGCCATCACACTTGCTAAATTAATTACTGCTTTTAGTTGTGAGGTTGCTTCGTTCCTCGCAATGACAAAAATAAGAGTAGCTCTTTTGAAAACGATTGCCCTAGCCCCGATAGCAGCGGTATCCTTTTTATTGCTTCTTTAGCAATAAAAAGATATAGCGGATAGCGGGAAACAGCTTCTAATTTTAATAATTATCGTTTATATTTGCAACTCGATATAAAAACACTGATTTTTATTTTAATCTAAAATCAGAAATCTAAAATCTAAAATTAAAATGAGACACACAAAAGTTAAAGACTTATTAAACAGTACGACGACGCTTCAGGAGGTTAATGCAAAAGGATGGGTGAGAACTTTTAGAAATAATCAGTTCATCGCTCTTAATGACGGTTCTACCATTAATAATATACAATGTGTTGTTGATTTTGAAAATACACCTGATGAAACTTTAAAAAGAATTACTACCGGAGCTGCTATTTCTGTAATTGGTACTTTGATCGAAAGTAAAGGTGCTGGTCAGAAATATGAAATTCAGGTAAATAAATTGGAGATCTTAGGAGATTCTGATGCAGAGAAATTCCCAATACAGCCAAAAAACAAACCTAGTTTAGATTTCTTGCGCGAAAATGCACATTTACGTGTTCGTACAAATATGTTTGGCGCGATTATGCGTGTACGTTCGGTATTATCGTTTGCGGTTCACAATTATTTTCAACAAAAAGGATTTGTGTACGTAAATACGCCAATCATTACCGGATCTGACGCTGAAGGTGCTGGAGAAATGTTTAAAGTTACAGCTTTACCTTTTGACAACACGCCAAGAACTGAAGACGGAAAAGTAAATTATAAAGAAGATTTCTTCGAAAAAGAAACGAACTTAACAGTTTCGGGACAATTAGAAGGTGAAACTTACGCAATGGCTTTGGGTCAGATTTATACTTTTGGACCAACTTTTAGAGCTGAAAACTCTAATACTTCTCGTCACCTTGCAGAATTTTGGATGATTGAGCCAGAAGTTGCTTTCAACAACCTTGATGACAACATGGATTTAGCTGAAGATTTTATTCAGTACGTAATTAAATATGCTTTAGATAATTGTCAGGATGATTTGAAGTTTTTGGAAGGAAGACTTTTAGATGAAGAAAAATCAAAACCTCAGGCAGAAAGAAGCGAAATGGCTTTGCTGGAGAAATTGAACTTCGTTTTGGAGAACAACTTCAAACGTGTTTCTTATACCGAAGCAATTGACATTTTGAGAGATTCAACTCCAAACAAGAAGAAAAAATTTCAATATATCATCAACGAATGGGGAGCTGATTTACAATCAGAACACGAGCGTTATTTGGTGGAAAAACACTTTAAATGTCCGGTAATCTTGTTTGATTACCCGGCAAATATTAAAGCGTTTTACATGCGTTTGAACGACAACACTGAACCAGGAAGAGAAACGGTTCGTGCAATGGATATTCTTTTCCCTGGAATTGGAGAAATCGTTGGTGGTTCTGAAAGAGAAGAGCGTTACGATGTTCTAATCGAAAAAATGAAAGCCCTGGAAATTGACGAAGAAGAATTATCATGGTATTTAGATACCAGAAGATTTGGTTCTGCAACTCACGCAGGTTTTGGTTTAGGATTCGAGCGTTTGGTATTGTTTGTAACAGGTATGACAAACATTAGAGACGTAATTCCTTTCCCGAGAACTCCTGGAAATGCAGAATTTTAGAAAAAAGATTCTAAGGTGCTAAGACACTGAGGTTCTAAGTTTTTAAAATATAAATAAAAAATAATTCAACCGCGAATTTAATTCGCCAATATAAGATACTCAGTACCTTAGTAGCTCAGTATCTTAGCAACTTTTTTTATGCTAAAGCAATTTTTAAATTTAAAATTATCCCAAAAATTATCTCCACAGCAAATTCAGCTGATGAAGTTAATTCAATTGCCTACGCAAGCTTTTGAACAACGTTTATTAGAAGAAATGAACGAAAATCCGGCTCTTGAAGCTGGTAAAGAAGATGAATACGAAGCGGATGAATTCGCAAATGAAGAATACGACGATTATGATGATGCAGAATCTGACAGAATCGAAGCAGACGACATTAACATAGACGAATACTTAAGCGACGACGATACTCCGGATTATAAAACTCAGGTGAATAATTATAGTGAAGACGAAGAAAGAGAAACTCCTTTTGCTTCGCCAATTAGTTTTCATCAGGATTTAATCAATCAGCTGAATACTTTTATTTTGAATGATGAAGAGCGCGAAATAGCGGAATTCCTTGTTGGAAGTATTGATGATATGGGTTATATCCGCAGAAGCGTTCCGGATATTGTAGACGATATGGCTTTTACTCAGGGTATTTATACCGATGAGAAAATGGTCGAGAAAATGCTTCAGGTAATTCATGAACTGGAACCTTCAGGGGTTGGAGCGCGTGATTTGCAGGAATGTTTATTGTTGCAATTGAAACACAAAACGCCAACGGAATATGTTGATCTTGCAATTGATATTATCGAAAATCAGTTTGATGCTTTTACCAAAAAACATTACGACAAACTGCTTCAAAAATATGGTGTTTCGAACGAACAGCTTAAAAAAGCGATTCACGAGATCGAAAGATTAAACCCGAAACCGGGCGGATCTTATACCGGAAATAATAAAGTAACCGAAAATGTGGTTCCTGATTTCGCGATCAGAATTGTGGATGGCGAACTGGAACTGACTTTAAACGGAAGAAATGCTCCTTCCCTGCACGTTTCGAAGGATTATCAGGAAATGATGCAGACGTATAAAGATTCTCGTGATAAATCATCGGCTCAAAAAGATGCGGTTCAGTTTATCAAACAAAAACTGGATTCGGCTAAATGGTTTATCGATGCGATAAGACAACGTCAGGAAACGCTGTTTGTAACGATGAATGCGATTATGCATTATCAGGAGGAATATTTCTTAGATGGCGACGAAACTAAGCTAAAACCAATGATCTTAAAAGACATTGCAGATATGGTTGGTTTGGATATTTCGACAATTTCGCGTGTTGCCAACAGTAAATATGTAGAAACGCCATACGGAACGAAACTTATCAAGGAATTTTTCTCTGAAGCGATGAAAAACGATCAGGGTGAAGATGTTTCGACTTTAGAAATCAAAAAGATTCTTAAAAATACAATTGAAGAAGAAGATAAAAAGAAGCCTTTACCAGACGATCAACTGGCAGAAATTCTAAAAGAAAAAGGTTATCCTATTGCCAGAAGAACTATCGCAAAATACCGTGAACAATTGGATATTCCTGTAGCGAGAATGAGAAAGAAGATATAAGTTTTTTTCACCATTAAGAGATTAAGAAAAATTAAGCTTACTTTGAGTTTATAATACATAGCAAACCCGACAGGTTTTTTTAACCTATCGGGTTTGCTGTTTTATTAATCTGTAGAAATATAGATTATTCATTATTCCGTAGGAATATTTCATCGGTAGAAAAAAAATATTACGATTTTCCAATTGTGTCCTATAGGGACACTTGTTTCATGCAATTAACCACAACATATCCGTTCGATTATTCAAACGTTCCTACGGAACGTATATTCATAAACCAATTTAAAATAGCTACCGACCAAACATTCCTGCGGAATGAATGAAATAAAACAACAGATTTAAAAACCCGTAGGCCCTATTTTTTTACATTCTCACATATTAAACCGGATTAAAATCCGGCCCTACAATATAAACCAAGCCAAAGGCTCTTTTTAAGTTCCGGAGGAACATATTATGTTGTAGAGCTGGACTTCAGTCCCGTTTAAAACAGAAATACGATTAATTCAAATCAAAAACAAAAAACCCGACAAATTCAAAACCCGTAGGCCTTATTTTTTTACATTCTCACATATTAAACCTGATTAAAATCCGGCCCTACAATATTGATCGAGCCGAAGGCTCTTTTATAGTTCCGGAGGAACATATTATGTTGTAGAGCTGGACTTCAGTCCAGTTTAAAACAGAAATATGATTAATTCAAAACAAAAACCCAACAAATTCAAAACCCGTAGGCCTTATTTTTTACATTCCCACATATTAAACCGGATTAAAATCCGGCCCTACAATATTGATCGAGCCGAAGGCTCTTTTATAGTTCCGGAGGAACATATTATGTTGTAGAGCTGGACTTCAGTCCAGTTTAAAACAGAAATATGATTAATTCAAAACAAAAACCCAACAAATTCAAAATCTGTTGGGTTTTCTTTTATGTAACAATTTCTAATTATTTATACTGCTCGGGTGTTATCGTAATTTCAAATAAATAATCTTCTTTTTTATCATCGTAATTATAAATCAAAGTAAAACCCTGGTCTCTAAAAGCTTTAAGTCCGGGATTTGCTTTTACTGTGCTTAGCAGACTTTCTTTAATATTTTCTTTTATTAACTCAATTTCTGCAGTTTCTTTTTCAACATTTAACAACGTCAAATTATATTGAACCACTTTATCTTTAGGCAAAGTAACGTTATCCAAACGAATCCCTGCCTGAATTGTTAAAGGGCAACTTGCATTATATTTGGCAACCAGCTCAACCATTTCCTTATCTGCAACGGGTTCCTTAAAAGAATAATATAAGATTAAAGCCAATGAAAATGCTACAATTGCACTTATTATTAAAACAGTTGATTTTTTCCCTTTAGTTGGTTGCTGCATTTTCTAGTTTTTTGTTGTAAGAATCTTATTTCTCCTGATTTTTTTTCATTGCATTGTAATAAGCGGCGCGACTAAGTGGTTCGTATTCTTCGGTTTCACCAAGCATAACCAACTTATCATTATCTGTTTTACGGAAACTATAATTCGCCAGATTTCCTGTTCTGGTACAAACGGCATGAACCTTAGTTACATATTCGGCCGTTGCCATAAGTGCCGGCATTGGACCAAAAGGATTTCCTTTAAAATCCATATCAAGTCCTGCAACTATCACACGAATCCCCTGATTGGCAAGATCATTACAAACTGTAACTATCTCATCATCAAAAAACTGTGCTTCATCAATTCCTATAACGTCGCAACCTTGAGCTAAAATAGCAATATTGGCAGCGGCCGGAACCGGAGTAGAACGAATTTCGTTAGCATCATGAGATACTACCATTTCGTCATGATAGCGGGTATCGATAGCGGGTTTAAAAATTTCGACTCTTTGTTTGGCAAATTGGGCGCGTTTTAATCTGCGGATTAACTCCTCGGTTTTACCCGAAAACATTGATCCACAAACAACTTCAATCCAACCAAATTGTTCTTTATGATTTACTGTATTTTCGAGAAACATTTTGTATTTTTCTACCTTTAAAAATGAATAGTTTTTATTACTTTGTACTGGTAATAAATCGACGTGAAAAACAGCTGTTTTTTCACTTTTTCAAAAGTAGAAAATTTTTATCAAATCGGAGATTCGCAAACGCTTATTAACAGAAATAAAAAAATATCTTTTAGATTTCTACCGGTAATAAAGACATTCAAATACAAAATATACTAAAATACCCTATTCACTATAATTTCAACAGTTATGAAAAAAAAATTGGAAGCCGATTTAATCAGCATTGCACATCGAATTTTAAAGCTTAAAAACAAATCCGATATCAATCAATTGTATCTTGAAACGCAGAAATTATATGAGAAATTAGCGGTTTTAAAGTTTGTAGACGAAAATTTCGACACTTTGAAGCCTACAATTGGTCACAGCGAAATTACTTCTGAAATTGAATCTATTTTTGATAAGGAAGAAATAATTCCGGCAGAAGTTAAAATCGAAGAGCCAGTTGCAGTTGCAGAAACTCCAATTGAAACTATAGCTGAACCAGAAGTTACAGAAGAAATCAAAGCAGAAGAAATCAAAGCAGAAGAAGCAGAAGAAGCTGTTGAAGAAGAAATTGTAGCCGAAGTTCCTGAAGAAGTAACGCCGGAACCTATTATCGAAAATGTTGCTGAGCCAATTGCTGAAGTTATTGAAGAACCTGTTGCTGAAAAAACTGAAGAAGCAATCGTTGAAACTAAAGAAGAAACAAACGAAGAACTTTCTTTTACAACCGTTAGCGATTTAAAACCAATTCCGGATTTTGTACCTCTTTTTGAATTAGACAAACCAGAAGAAAAAGAACCGGAAAAAGAAGAACCGAAAGCAGAAATTTCAATACCAAATCCTATGACAATCACGTTTGAAGATTTTGGAGTGAATTATGCCGATGCGCAATTTGTAAAAGTAGATAGTTTTGAAAACGTTGCCTCTACTCCTGCTCCGGTAATTAACGAATTTAAAGAGAAAAGAGAACCTATCGAAACTGTTGTTATAGAAAAACCAACAGAAGCAAAAGCTGTTACTTTGAATGAAAAACTGGCAAAAGGTTTTCATATCGATCTGAACGACCGAATTGCTTTCACCAAAAACCTCTTCGGAAACAGTTCTGAAGATTACAGCCGTGTCCTAAATCAGTTATTGACTTTTGACTCTTACGTTGAAGCGCATGAGTTTATAGAAAACATGGTAAAACCGGATTATAACAATTGGGACGGAAAAGACGATTACGCAGAACGTTTCCTTGGAATTGTAGAGAAGAAATTCTCATAAAAAGTAAAACACAAATTACACGAATTAGCACGAATTTTTTCTTTGTGAAATTTTTTTAAGACACCTGAAATTTGTGTCAATTAGTGAAATTCGTGTTCTAATTAAAATAGAATAGCGAAAAATTATGTCTAAATTATATATCGTTCCAACGCCAATTGGCAATCTTGAAGACATGACTTTTCGTGCCATCAGGATCCTGAAAGAAGTCGATTTGATCTTGGCCGAAGACACCAGAACCAGTGGTAAATTGTTAAAGCATTTTGAAATTGGCACGCACATGCACAGCCATCACATGCACAACGAACACAAAACAACCGAGAATTTGATTGCTCGTTTAAAAGCCGGCGAAACCATCGCTTTAATTTCAGATGCAGGAACTCCGGCAATTTCAGATCCCGGTTTTTTATTGACGCGCGCTTGTGTCGAAAATAAAATCGAAGTCGAATGTTTACCTGGTGCAACAGCTTTTGTTCCAGCTTTAGTAAACAGTGGATTACCAAATGATAAATTTATTTTTGAAGGTTTCTTGCCTGATAAAAAAGGACGTCAGACTCGTTTTTTGGCTTTAGCCGAAGAAACCAGAACGATGATTTTATACGTTTCTCCACATAAACTCGTTAAGACATTAGCTGAATTTATTCAGTATTTTGGAGAAGACAGACAAGTTTGTGTTTCACGAGAATTATCAAAACTTCACGAAGAAAATGTTCGCGGAACCGCAAAAGAAGTTTTAACCCATTTTGAAAAAACAGCTCCACGCGGCGAAATTGTAGTAGTGGTTGCCGGAAAAACAATAACGAAAGAACCTAAGAAAAGTAAGTTTTCTAAGGATGATGAAAAAGAAGAAGATTAAATTATTTATGCAAAGAATAACTTGTTTCTTAATATTGATTATAATTTTTTCTTGTAATGAAAGAAAGGCGAACAGCGAAATAAAACCTGACAGTAAAAATTATAATGATCAAGGAATTCAAGAAATTGGACAATTATATAATCCAGAAAATATAACTACAAGACCTATTAAACTCTATAATAATGACGAAGAAAAGAATTATGAAATAGATATTTTTAATAGTGACCTATTATTGAGAGATAAAGAAAACTTGAAACCTCATTCTGATAAAATTGCACTTTTATTAAAAAATCATTTAATAAAAAATAATGTTATCTATAATGATATTATTGTTAGAATATATCAAAAAAATGATGGGAAGCAATCTTTTCAGTATTCTGATAAAGAGTTGATAGAGATCAAAAACAAAAGACATTTAAATCAATCTCAAAAAAATTAAAGCGTAAATAACATGAGCATACAAGCCTTTTTAGAAAAAGTAAAACAAACTCCAAACGAAATAACATTCCCTGAAACTATTGCAGTAATCGAGGAAAATTACAATTTTACTCCAACAGCTTTCCAAAACGGAACGCAGCATAATGCAGCCGGAGAAAATTCTGGTTCTTGCAAATTATTTTCTTTTGCAAAATTGCAAAATCTAAGCAAAGACGAAACTTTGGCTTGTTTTGGCGCTTTTTATTTCGAAGAAGTTTTAGAAGACCCACACGGAACGAATCACCAAAACATTAGAAATTTCATCAACTTGGGCTGGGACGGAATTAAGTTTGAAGGAAATGCTTTGGAACTGAAATAAAGTTATAAATGAAGGAAACATTAAAAGAAATCCCAACTATACTATTTCTGCTTATAATTGGCATTCTTTTACCTGTATTATTTCTTCCTATAATTTTAGTTTATTTAGTCTTTGATTTTTTTCACAGAAAAC
This sequence comes from Flavobacterium piscisymbiosum, assembly GCF_020905295.1. Classification (NCBI taxonomy): domain Bacteria; kingdom Pseudomonadati; phylum Bacteroidota; class Flavobacteriia; order Flavobacteriales; family Flavobacteriaceae; genus Flavobacterium; species Flavobacterium piscisymbiosum. The sequence continues at coordinate 715,572 of NZ_JAJJMM010000001.1, forward strand.
GGTTCAAAAAAAGATATCATAATTATTTATTATCCATTGAAGGAAAAAAATTCTTTTGTTACACCAATCGAAAAAATAACCATCACTATATTGAAAAAAATATAATACCAAATCTTACAGGTGATATTGAACCTATTTTTTTGGAAGGTAAAATTTTAAGATCCAAATACATTCAAGAATACATTTCTCATATGGTAGTTGCTGTTTCTGACCGAAAAGGTTATCCATACTTAATTAAAATCAGCAAAGGAAAAGCAATAGACAAATCGATGAATAATGAATTTTACAATTTCAAAAGTCAAAATAAAAACCCTGAAGATTTACTAATTTTAATAAATAGCAGTTTCGATAATCTAAAATCAACACTCTAAAATCTACAATAAAAAAATGCGTTGGACATTAAAAACAAAACCTTCTGAAGATAAAGTCAAACATTTGGCGCAAGCCCTGAATGTAGAAGATTTTGTAGCAACCCTTTTGATTCAGCGTGGCATTGAAACTTTTGAAGATGCTAAGAATTTCTTTCGTCCTTCGTTAGAACATCTTCATGATCCGTTCTTGATGAAAGACATGGATAAAGCGGTTGCGAGAATCGAATTGGCGATCGAAAATCAGGAAAACATTTTGGTTTTTGGCGATTATGATGTTGATGGAACAACAGCTGTTTCTTTGGTTTCGGCTTATTTAAAATCACACTATCCTAATATTGCCACTTATATCCCGGATCGCTATGCAGAGGGTTACGGAATTTCTTTTAAAGGAATTGACTTTGCCGATGATAATGGTTTTTCGCTAATCATAGCACTAGATTGTGGAATAAAATCTATTGATCATATCGCCTACGCGAAAGAAAAAAACATCGATTTTATTATTTGTGATCACCACCGTCCAGGAGAATTTCTTCCGGATGCGGTTGCGATTTTAGATCCAAAAAGAGAAGATTGTTTTTATCCATATGATGAACTGTGCGGTTGCGGCGTTGGCTTTAAACTGATTCAGGCTTTAGGAACAAACAGAAACGAGACAATAGAAGATTTAGTTCCGTATCTGGATTTAGTTGCCACAGCAATTGCGGCCGATATTGTACCAATCACTGGCGAAAACAGAGTTTTGGCTTATTTTGGATTGCAAGTAATTAATGCAGATCCCAGACCTGGAATTAAAGCTTTGGTACATCAGGTAAAAAAGAAAACACTTGACATTACCGATGTTGTCTTTATTATTTCACCAAGAATAAATGCTGCCGGAAGAATCAAACACGGAAATCATGCGGTTGAATTATTGACAGAATTTAATTTTGAACAAGCACAACAATTCGCATCCGAAATAGAACAATACAACTCAGACCGAAAAGATCTGGACAAACAAATTACTAAAGAAGCTTTTCAGCAAATTATACAAAATCAGGAGGAAGACCGATATTCGACCGTAGTATTTCAGGAAGACTGGCACAAAGGCGTTATCGGGATTGTAGCTTCGAGACTAATAGAAACCTATTATCGTCCTACTTTGGTTTTTACCAAAAGCGGCGATAAATATGCCGCTTCTGCAAGGTCTGTAAAAGGATTTGATGTGTATAACGCTCTTGATGCTTGTTCGCAGCATTTAGAACAATTTGGAGGACATATGTACGCTGCAGGAATGACTTTGAAAGCAGAAAACTATAAAACCTTTAAAGACGCTTTTGAAAAACAAGTAGAGGAAACCATTTTACCCGAAATGCGAACTCCGGAAATAGAAGTCGATGCCGAAATTGACTTCGCCGACATTACTCCGAAACTTGTTCGGATTTTAAAACAATTCGAACCTTTTGGCCCTTTGAATATGACACCTGTTTTTATGACTAAAGACGCCAAAGACACCGGTTATGCGAAAACTTTAGGCTCAGAAGACGAACATTTGAGACTTTTTGTAAAACAGCATAACTCAGACGGAATTGCCGCTATAGGTTTTGGCCTTGGAAAAAAAATAAACATCGTAAAAAATCAAAATTCTTTTCAGCTAGCTTATTCACTGGCCGAAAACGAGTGGAACGGAACTGTATGTACTCAACTTATGCTTAAAGACATTAGAACAAATGACAACTAAAACAAACAAGCAAGATCCTTATCAGGCGTTACGCTACAGAGAATTTAATGTATTTTTAATATTGCGTTTTGCTATGGTTTTTGCCTGGTCGATGCAATTTATTGTTATTGAATGGGAAGTTTATAGTTTAACCAAAAATCCGCTTTCGTTAGGGCTTATTGGATTAATGGAAGTAATTCCTGCTGTTGGTATGGCATTATTTGCCGGACACATGGTCGATCAGCGTGAGAAAAAAGGTTTATTGGTAAAATGTATTCTGGGTTTTTCAGTAATTAGTTTTGGATTATTTTTATTAACCTGGCCAAAAATCGTTGGCGGTTGGTCTACTGATGCTATTTTATATTCTATTTACTTTTTAGTTTTTCTTGGTGGTTTGGTTCGTGCCTTTCTTGGTCCAACTATATTCTCGCTTTTGTCATTGATTGTTCCTAAAAAAGTATATCCAAATGCTGCAACCTGGAGTAGTTCGGTTTGGCAAATTGGCTCAGTTTTAGGTCCGGCAATTGCAGGATTTTCTATCAATTATATTGGGGTGCACTGGTCGATGTGTTCTGTTTTTGCATGTTCACTTTTTGCTTTAATTTCTTTATCTCAAATTAGTAAAAAACCCATCATGAATCCCAAAATAGGCGAACCAATAATGGAAAGTCTTAAAGAAGGATTAAAGTTTGTTTTCAATAATAAAACTATTTTAGGAGTACTTTCCCTTGATATGGTTGCCGTTCTTTTTGGTGGAGCCGTTGCTTTATTACCTGTATTTGCTCAGGATATTTTAAAAGTAGGGCCTGAAGGTTTTGGAGTTCTAAGAGCTGCTCCGGCGGTAGGTGCTTTTATTACCATGATGGTCTCAGCCTATGTTCCTCTATACAAAAAAGCCGGAATGAAACTTTTAGGAGCCATTTTTGTTTTCGGATTATCGATTATTCTATTTGGAGTTTCCACTATTTTCTGGGTTTCTGTAGTAGCTTTATTTTTAAGTGGTCTTGCAGATGGAATTTCGGTTGTGATTCGCCAAACTATTTTACAGCTTAAAACTCCAGATCATATGCGCGGCCGTGTTGCTGCTGTAAACTCGATGTTTGTAGGTTCATCTAACGAATTAGGTGCTTTTGAAAGCGGTTTAACAGCCAAATTGATGACACCTGTTATTTCGGTAGTTTTTGGCGGAAGTATGACCTTACTAACTGTTTTAGGCTTTGGTTTAAAATCACCAACATTTAGAAATTTAGATCTTCGAAAAGACATGGAAGATCATCAGAATATGGAATAATTGAAATTTCAATTTTTTAAATCCCAAATTCCAAGGTTATATGACGTTTTATTTTTTTTATCATCATTTCACCAATCTTTACACAATGCTTTAAATGATATAAAAAAATTACATTTAAAATAATCAGCTCACGTATTTTAGATGAACTTACATTACTTATATGATGAATAATTTTTCTAAACTTTAAGACTTTTTTATTTAGAATTAATATAAATAATATTTATATTTGTTGAAATAAAGGATCTATAATGAGAGAAATAGAACAACTATACCACAACAACTTCGGAATTGCCTTTTACTGGAAAAAGGAAAACGAAACTATAACTGATAAAGTACAATTGGTCTTTAAGGAAACCGGATTTTATTTTACGATCCAGGAACTGAATTATTTTTGTGATTTGATTGAAGACAGCATGATCGAAAATGCTTGTTGTGAAGCTTGTGAATTAAAAAATTCATGTCACAAATTTTTACTTAAAACCCCATGCTCTGCCATAGATTTGGCTGTGTCGATAAAAGAATTAAAATCGATCAAAGATTTGGTTGAAGGATCTTTATTCAGAATTGAGCTTGACGAATATGTTTACGGAGTTGGCTTAAACTAAGACACATTCTAAATATTTTAACAACATTTTTTCATTATTGAAATATATTTTGATTTTCTACAAAAAAAAGTATATTTACAACAATGAAAAAAACAAGCATTCTTTTTGCTGTTGTTACCCTGATCGCTTTTTTCGCAAGCTGCAAAAACGAATCTGACAACTACATTGATCCTCGAGGAGCCGATTATGCCGGTTCTGAAAGCTGTATTCAGTGCCATCAGGTACAATACAATATGGCTTTGCAAAGCTCTCATTTTAAAGCTACTGCTCCGGCAATTTCAGAAAATGTTTTAGGTGATTTTGACAAAGGCAATCATACTTTTATTTATGACAAAGACACTAAACTTGTTATGGAAAAACGTAACGACAGTCTTTATCAGGTTTTATATAAAAACGGAAAAGAAGTTCAGGCGCATCGATTTGAAATTGTTTTTGGCACTAAACATGCACAAACATCAGTTTACTGGCGAGATAACAATACTTACGAACTGCCGCTTTCTTATTATAACGCAATAAATAGTTGGGCAACCAGTCCGGGATTTCCCGCAGACAAACCTTATTTTGACCGAAAAGTGGTGAAAGATTGTTATGCTTGTCACAGTTCGAACATAAGCAGCAGAAGTGTGAATCAGAAACCTGAAGAAGTAAATTTTCTATCTGCAGAAGTTGAAGATGTAATTGATAAAAAAACGATTGTTTACGGAATTGATTGTGAACGTTGTCACGGACCTGCTAAAAAACATGCTGAATTTCATCTCAAAAACCCAAATGTAAAAGTCGCGAATAGCATTGTAAGCTATAAAACATTAAATCGACAACAAAAATTAGATGCCTGTGCGCTTTGTCATTCCGGAAATGACGGAATGAAAATGAAGTCGCGTTTTGATTTTAAGCCCGGAGATAATTTAACTGAATTTTACAGAAGTACAAGAGATCCTAATGACACAACATTTGACGTACATGGAAATCAATTTCATTTAATGTCGCAAAGTAAATGTTTTATCAAAAGCGAAAAAATGGATTGTATTACTTGTCATAATCCACATGAAAATACCTCTAAAAATCTGGCTTCCTATTCTAAAATTTGTATGAGCTGCCATCAGGGTTTAAAACACAATGAAACAACGCTAAAAACGATGTCAGGAAGTTTATTGGCTAATAATTGTGTAGAGTGCCACATGCCTAATAAGATGTCAAATGCTATTAAATTTCAAATTTCCAACACCAAAGAAATGTCGAATTATATTTTAAGGACACACAAAATCGGGATTTATCCAGCAAAATAAAAAATGATTATTCGCCGAATTTTTTAAGTTCAAAAGTTTCTCCGTCAAAAACGCCATAAGTAAAATAACCAATCCAGTCGCCCAGATTTACATATTTGGCATCTTGACCAACGTCTATAATCATAGGTAAATGACGATGACCAAAAATAAAGTAATTGTAATGCTGGGTTTCGAGTTTGCGTTTGGCGTATAAAACCAGCCATTCGTTTTCCTCGCCTAAAAATTTTACATCTTCGGCACCAGAAATCAATTTGTTTTTAACTGATAAATATTGGGCTAAACTTACGCCAACATCAGGATGTAACCAACGAAAAAGCCACTTGGAAAACGGATTTGTAAATACCTTTTTCATGCGCTTATATCCTTTATCTCCGGGACCTTTTCCGTCGCCGTGACCAATCAGGAATGTTTTTCCGTTAAAAGTAAATTCCTTATTATCATGATACACCGGAATATTCAATTCGGTCTGAAAGTAGTCGTTCATCCATAAATCGTGATTTCCCACGAAAAAATAAATCGGGATTCCGCTATCACGAATTTCAGCCAGTTTACCTAAAACGCGTACAAAACCCTTTGGAACAACTGTTTTATATTCGAACCAAAAATCGAATAAATCACCTAATAAAAAAATAGCTTCCGCATCCTGTTTCACCTCATCCAGCCAGGCCACAAATTTTTGTTCGCGCGGCAAACTCAACTCAGGCGTTGGCGCACCAAAATGCTGATCAGAAGCAAAATATACTTTCTTCATTGAAGTTATGAGTTAGGAATTAAGAGTTATGAGTTAAACACTGAATTGGAATTTGGATTTTTTTATTGAAATTTTAAACATTATCGCTCGCGTACCATTCTGCAAACGAAGATTCTGTTTCCTGAAGTTTAAGAGAAAAAAGAGAGATATCCTTTGGCAAACGCGCAATGATTCTATCTGCAAAATCAACTACCATGTTTTCGCTTGTTGGCTGATAATCTACTAAAATTACGTGATGACCACGATTTTTCAATTCATTTGCCAATTCGATATGCGGCGTAGTTTCATTAAAAACCGTTGCATGATCAAACTGATCGACGATTTCTTCTTTTACAATTTTCTTTAAGTCCGAAAAATCAATTACCATTCCGAATTTCACATTCGATCGATCTGTGATTGGTGAACCAATAACCGTTACCGATAATTTATAACTATGCCCGTGAACGTTTTTGCATTTTCCGTCGTAACCGTACAAAGCATGCCCGGTTTCGAAACTAAATTGCTTTGTAATTCTGATATTACTCATCGATTTGAATTTTAGGTTGCAAATTTACAAATTAATAACCGTTTTCATCTCTTTTTTTAGCTCTGTTATACATCCAATACGCAATTAGAATCAAAACTACAAAAGGAATGAACGATCCGATGATAACTCCGATTTGATAACCCGCATCAGGAGCGGTTTTTATTTTCTCTGCAACATCGACTTTTTGAAATAATGAAATGACAGTCATTTTATTAAAATTTAAATTAACATGAAGAAAAATAAGCCCTTACCAAACCCAGAACTTTGTCAAAGTTTAAAACTTTGACAAAGTTATCGCACTGAAAACCGAGACTGAGACTGAAAACTGAGACTACACTTTACTTCTTAAACTGTGTCAAAGCCTTTTTTGAAAAATCAGACAAAACCAATTTTCCGGTAATAGCAGCACGTTCTATAAGTAACGATTCCCAATGTTCTGTTCCTTCCCAAATAATTTTCTTCATTTCCTGCAAAGCTTCGGGATTGTACAAACTTAATTTTTCAGCAAAATTCGCAACTGCATTATCAAGATCTTCCGCATTATGAATTTCCGAAAATAATTTATTTGCTAAAGCCCACTCTGCCGATTTCCATTCGTGTGCAGCCAGTGTCATTTCGGCCATTGCAGCTTTTCCTATTTTGCGGGAAACGGCAGGCTCAATCACAAACGGACCAATACCAATTGCCAGTTCAGATAATTTTACAGCACTTTCAGGAGTTGCCAAAACATAATCGCAAGCCGATATAATTCCTACACCGCCGCCAACAGCTTTTCCCTGAACACGGCCAATAATAAGTTTAGAGCAATTGCGCATGGCATTTAGCAAATGAGCAAAACCAGAGAAAAACTCAGTTCCCTGCTCCTCATTTTCTACCTGCAGAAGCTCATCAAACGAAGCACCTGAACAAAACACTCTGGATCCTTCGCTTTGTAAAATAATTACCGAAACAGTTTCCTTAAGACTTAAAGAATTGATTTCGGCTGTTAATCTATCCAACAATTCTCTTGGAAAAGAATTACTCGCCGGATGACCAAATTGCACTTTTGCAACAGCATTATTAAAGACAGTTTGTAAAGAACCGTTTTGATTTTCTGAACTCATAAAAATAGATTTGATCGTAAAGTTACGGTTTTGAAAAATAATTTCGCCTGAACCCGATTTGAAATTTGTTTTTTGAAAATTAATTGACTTTATTTGCTATCGCTTTGGGGGATTAGCTCATTTGGCTAGAGTATCCCGATCTGATCGGGAAGGTGACCGATTCGAATACAAATTCTAAAGTTTACAAAAAAGGGGGATTAGCTCATTTGGCTAGAGCGCTTGCCTGGCAGGCAAGAGGTGATCGGTTCGAATCCGATATTCTCCACAAATATTTCACAAAAAAATACCCAAACATAGATATATGTTTGGGTATTTTCATTTACACAAACTATGTTTTACACTTATATCTTATTTTCAACCTCACTTAACAAATATTATATTGGGTCGTGTCAAAATATTGAACAACGCTTACAAGATCACTTAAACAGCAGAAGTAAGTTTACCAAAATCGCCAAAGATTGGGAATTAAAATATTTTGAAACTTTTCTCACCCGCAGTGAAGCCTGCAAAAGAGAATTGCAAATTAAAAAAATGAAAAGCAGGAAATACATCGAAACATTAATACAAACATTTCACAAAAAAATACCCAAACATAGATATATGTTTGGGTATTTTCATTTACACAAACTATGTTTTACACTTATATCTTATTTTCAACCTCACTTAACAAATATTATATTGGGTCTTGTCAAAACATTGAACAACGCTTACAAGATCACTTAAACAGCAGAAGTAAGTTTACCAAAATCGCCAAAGATTGGGAATTAAAATATTTTGAAACTTTTCTCACCCGCAGTGAAGCCCGCAAAAGAGAATTGCAAATTAAAAAAATGAAAAGCAGGAAATACATCGAAACATTAATACAAACAAAAGGCTAGAGTATCCCGATGCATCGGGAAGGTGATCGGTTCGAATCCGATATTCTCCACAAATATTTCACAAAAAAATACCCAAACATAGATATATGTTTGGGTATTTTCATTTACACAAACTATGTTTTACACTTACATCTTATTTTCAATCTCACTTAACAAAAATTATATTGGGTCTTGTCAAAATATTGAACAACGCTTACAAGATCACTTAAACAGCTGAAGTAAGTTTACCAAAATCGCCAAAGATTGGGAATTAAAATATTTTGAAACTTTTCTCACCCGCAGTGAAGCCTGCAAAAGAGAATTGCAAATTAAAAAAATGAAAAGCAGGAAATACATCGAAACATTAATACAAACAAAAGGCTAGAGTATCCCGATGCATCGGGAAGGTGACCGGTTCGAATCCGGTATTCTCCACAAACATATTTTAAGTCTATAAATTTATTATTTATAGACTTTTTTTATTTCTACTACATCCTTATTCAATACAAAACTTGTTTAGATTAGAGCTGTTTTACACAAGATCATATTTAACTTCTTAAGTTGTCATCAAATTATCTTAATTTAACCTCTGTAACAATTCTTCAAACATTTCGTCTATATATAACATTAAACAGGACAAATTTCAGCATAAAAGAACATTTTGCTTCATTTACAAAACAGACAACCAGTAACATAAACCAGAACCAACCGTATGAAAAATAAAATCTTACTTCTATTTTTATTTTTAACAACCTTAGGATTTGCGCAAAAACCAACCTTTAAGATTAAATATTCTGAGCAATTGGCAGTTTTTATTTTTTTACAAAGTCTATCCGAGAATTACCATGAAAATGTTTTCAAAACCGAATTCGAAAAATCAAAATACAATACCGAAAAATATAAAACTATCATTTCAAACTTTGATAAATTAAATATCTATTACAGTTATCGGTTTGATGAATATCCTTTCGGTTCAAAAAAGACAATGCAAACGGAAGACATCGTGAAAAAAAATCTGATTGAAACTGAAAACCTAACAGATTTCAAACTTCGAACTATTGGCTTTATTTCCAGCAAAACGTTGAGTGATTTTGCAGAAAGTATTTTAGCATTTACCCCAATTTACAACGAATTAATTTATAATCCGAACAAAGAAAAATTCGAAAAACAAGTCGAAGAAATTAAAAAATACTCTAACGAGCATAATATCGAAAACTACTTTCAAACAGGTCTAACATTTTACAATTCCAGTTGGGATAATTCAATTCCTTTCGAAATAGCTTTTTATCCCCTACCCAATTCTGAGGGATTTACAGCACAAGCATTTTGCAACAATTTTATTAGCGCTGTACAAACCGACTTAAAATCGCACAAAGATTTATTTAGTGTGATGCTGCACGAAACGTATCATATTATTTATGACGAGCAATCACTCGAAGTAAAAACCCAAATTGATCAATATTTTAAAGAAAGTAAATCAAAATACAGCAATTACGCTTATCAGCTTATGAATGAAGCTTTGGCAACAGCATTAGGAAATGGCTATGTTTATGGAAAACTGGACGGACAAATTGATCCCGGAGATTTGTATAATAAAAAATACATCAGTCTTATGGCAAAGCAAATTTATCCCTTAGTAACAGAATATATCGACCAAAAGAAACCTATGGATAAAAACTTTATCGACAGTTACATCAATCTCTATGAAGTAAATTTCCCGGACTGGATAAACGAACTCAATAATATAATGAGTTACCGATATGTTCTCACCGAAAACGAAGACGATATTAATGCCATAAGAAAAATGTATCGTTACCGTTCCAGAACCGAAGGAGAATATCAAATTACCGAAGCCAGCATCGAAAAGATGAAAAAAACATCACTTACAAAAGTGATCATTATTTCAAAAAACAGTGCCGAAAAAATCAAATTATTAAAAAATGAATTCCCGGAATTAAAAAACTGGAAGGCTAATGCTAACAAGGAATTTGCAAACATGATCTTATTAACTGATAAAAGTCAATTGATTGTAATCAACCAAAAAACATCGACAATTGAAACGCTTTTTAAATCCATAAAATAAAGATTATTAAGCCCAACCATTATTGTTTTTATAAATTGTCGTAAACTATTACAATCAAAACCTATACAGTCTTTTTTATAGATTTTCTCTTCATTTATTTGTTTAAAATAAATAAGACATGAAAAAACTAATTTTATTATTTGCTTTGATTTTTATTACTTCTTGTTCTAAAGACGATACAAATCATGAGAATATATTTACTGATGATACTTACATGTATTTTGATCCTCCAAGTTGGTTATTTGGAACGTGGACTAACACTCAAGGTGACAAAATAACGTTCACAGCAAATAATGTAATTTTTAATGAATACGGAAATCCTGCTAGTTCTGCCAACGAAGAAATTGCCTATTATGAGAAGAATTTTGGAAACCCAAATATTCAGGAAACAGCTTACGCTAATTACTACAGTTTAAAGTACAATTACAATATCGATTATCGAATGAAATTTACCATCATTCAAATATCCGACAGAAAAATAGATGTAGAAGGTTTCTTTACAGGAACATTTACAAAACTTTAATATTCCTATAATTAAAACATAAAAACCCTTGTAGAACAATCCTGCAAGGGTTTTTAGTTTTATCCAGACCACTGTTTTTACTTTTCATTTGCCGCATCATCAAAATTCGGTTCGTCTTCTTCCGGTTTCTTAAAATCATTATTCAGCAAATCTGTTAGTTTCTTTTTCTCTTTCTGATTCTTTTTTGTAGTAAACACAATTAAAATAATCACTACCGCAACTACAACTCCTATTATTACCCAATTGATTTCCATAACTTTAATTTTTTATTAAAGTTAAGATTTTAAACTTACAGAATATTATCAAAAGGTTAAGCCTTAGCGTTATAAAAATCAGGAGCAGAAAGTTTTGTTTTCAAAACACCAATTGTCCCACTGTACACTGTATCCTATCGTCGGGCCATAAGTATAAAAATAAACACGAATTTCACTAATTGCCACTAATTAGTTTGTGAAATTAATTTCACAAACTAAGCTGACCATTAAAATTTGTGCAAATTTGTGAAAGTAGTGTTTAATATTTGTGTCCAGATGGTAGGTTTTAATCAGCGCTAGATTAGAGGTTTTTAATTTATTAGACATCTTTTTTTATATATTTATATCTGTAAAAAGTCATATGGTTTTTAATTTACTTAAAATCTAAGCAAAATAATCCCCCTAAATACCGTGAATACAATACCTTATAATTTCCTCCTGACCAAAATGTTTAAAAATCTAAAAAAGCCTTTATCAATTGGCTTACTATTTTTTGTAAGCACCATTTTAGAAATTTACTGGGCAGTTGGCGAATTTTCCGGAAGAATGTCAAGTGGCAATCCAGATGCTTCGTTTTTTGATGATGCTTATTTAATTTCATTGTTTACAACTATCTTTTTGACAATTGTATTTCTTTTTCTTTCCCTCATTAAAAACAAATATTTAAAAATCACCATTCAATTTATGTTCTTAATTTCAGTTTGGTTTTTCTGGAATTATACCGTTTTTGTCGATCGCGAATCGTCGTGGAGCACCTACACTTTCAACGAAGAACTTCTTTATACATTATCAACTTCAATTTTGCCTGTTTTGGTTTTATCAATTCCCACACTATTTGGTTTAAATCATATCTTAAAAAGTCATGAACCAAAATAAAAAATCTACAATAGTTTTAAGAGTTTATCTTATTCTTAGTTTGCTTCTGGCAATAGATTGCTTATTATATTATTATAAACTCATTAGTTTACGAGGCTATTACAGCGATGTGGTTCTCTATTGGCTTTGGTTTTTAACCAACTTTGTGGTGATTGTACTATTTTGGAAAAAAATTATGGCAAAATTACTTTTGGGAGGAATTATATTAGCCATAATACTCAGTATTTTACCGCTAATGATGCCTTTTTATGCATGGATACTTTCGACTACACCACTAGGATTAATGATAGATAGAAATCTAAATGAAAAATACAGGGCGCAAATTGTAAGCTATAGCGCAATGGCACCACCGTGGCTTGAAGTAATAGAAAAACACGGTCTTTTAGAAAAAAGAATATTAAAAAGTACCGATTATCAACTTATGAACGATAATCTAAATGTAAAAATCAGAACAGCAAAAGATATTATTTTTAATCAAGAAACTGATAGCACACTTACACTTACGCTATTTTATGGCGGTCCAAACAAAACTATCACCTTCAACAAAAATACCGGGGAAGTCCTGAATATAAAAACAAATTGAATTGAACTAAAAACAAAACAATATGACATTATTACTCCGTTGGTTACTAGTACCTATAATAGCACTGATCGCATTATTGTTCTGGAAAGGCAGTCCGCTTCTTATAAAATCAGCATTATTGATTGTTCCGTTGGTTGTTATTGTAAGCTGGTTTGCGCACGAAGGAGCCTTTAGCGGAAGCGGCGGATTAGAAAAACTTTACGGCATATTAACCATAATAGCATTCCTGGTTTGCTATGAAGTCGGAATGTTATTTAATCGCTTTTATTTGGCAAAAAAAAGCATCGAAACCGCTCAGGATGATATACTTCTTACCATTGGTGCAATTATATTAGTATTATCAATCGTATATTTCTTTATAATTATTTCAAAATAGATAAAAAATTAACTTACCAAATTTATGAATCTAAAAATACAAGCAATTACAGTTGCCTCATTTATTTTCCTGCTTTCCTGCAACAACAAACAGGAAACTAAAAGCAATAAACCTCAGGCCAACAAAACAGCAACAACCCAAAACGACTCTGTACAAAACGAGGAACTTCCCAGAAAAGAAAGCATCAATTTATTTACCCTCACTTACAGAGACAGTACCGATGTAGCTTTTGTTTCCCTTTCAGACATTTACCCGCTCGACGATACGGCTTCAGACACTCTTGCTTTGCCCAATATCGAAAAAATGGAAAAAAAGTCTGCAAAATATTTCACCTTAGAAAAAAAATACAGAAATCGTTTTTTATCCAAAACCAATATTTCCGAAACCGATTCTTTGTTTGTCTATGATTATGCCAAAAACAAACTGGCTTCATTTGCCATAAAAAATCTTAAAGCCGCTGCATGGCTAAACGGTTATTCATCCGAAGAAGACTGGCCTTATCCCAAATATTATTACATGATTGGATTCGAAATCAGCAAAAAATCCTTAACCGCATTAAGTGATTATTATTCTGATGTTTTAGTCTATGTAGGTAAAGAAAATCCATTTACAAATAAACCTTTAACTGCAATTGTCTGGACGAAAATTCCCTCGAAAGAATTCCCGTCAAAACCAATAAAAAAAGAAGATCTTGATCAACTAAAAAACAAAGTCAGTGGCAACACCTATTCTTATAAAACAGAAGATTATCACTATTTTCTACAGGAATATCTGGAATCAAGAGAAGTTACCGGAAGGCGCTTATTGGTTGTCGATTCAAAAACAAAAGACATCATTATCGAAAAAATGTTTATCGATGGCGAAAGTTTATCCGCAGCACCATTAAACGATAAAAACAATGATGTTGCGGTACAATACACAGGCAAACTCTTTAAAAACAAACCGCCAGTTGTATTTGGTTTTGCATATGAATCATTCGGATGTCGTGCCATTTCGCTTATCGACAAATCAAACGAAGACATTTATATTCAATGCGATAACCGACATTAAATTCATAATTTAGAAAATCAGGAGCAGAAAAATTCATTTTCAAAAAGACCAATTGTCCCGCTCTCGGCTATATCTTTTTCCTGCTAAAGAAGCAGTAAAAAGGATACCGCCTCGATCGGGGCTAAACTAGAAATTTTAGTTTTTATAAGAACTTTTTTTTAGTTTCATTACTCAATAATTTAATTAAAAAAATTTATATGAAAATTTCTTTCTGGCTTTATTGTTCAAACCTCGAAGTCTCATTTGATTTTTATCAAAAAGTTTTTAATCTCAAAAATGAAACCTTTACCAACAAAACAAAAACTTTCTTTGTACCAATTGATAATCATGCCGAATTAAAAATAAGCACTTTACAGACCCCCCTTAACGAAGGAAATATCGAAATAAACGAAGCGCCTATAAATGATGTATACAATCGTCTGATAAAAAACCAGCTTCCGCAAAGCAATGAATCTGATGTAGAAAAAATGCCGACAAGTACATTTTCAGGCCCTTGGGATTATCCCGGCGGAAAAGCGCTCTTCCTAAAAGATCCGGACAATCATTTTATTGTTTTTATGGAGTGGTGATTTAATAATCCCGTTTATTGAAAGAGAAATAGTCATTTGATATAAAATTAAAAAAGCCATTCTAAAGAGAGTGGCTTTTTTGATGGATAAAATAGTAGTTTAAAAACATAACTTATTTTGACTAAAAAATGACTTTTAGAGGAAGAGCAGAAAACGGAATTAATCTATTTTTACTAAGATCGATTTATATTTAATTATTTAAACACAAATAATATCAGAATAACCGAACCTTCCAATAAAACAAAATTATCGATCATAAATTAGAAACAACCATCGCAAGTGGGCTGAAAGCCCAAAAGCAATAGCGTAGTGCAACGCACTACGAATTAAAACCAATCGTGAATATTGCCCTGAAAGGGCCAACGCAAAAATCAATATGTCGCAATCACTATCAAAAGTATATGTTCATTTAACATTTAGCACCAAAGGACGTCACCCATTTATTGACCATACTATACAAGAGAGATTATGGCAATACCTTGGCGGAATTTGCAAAGGATTAGAATGCAACCCAATTCAAATAGGAGGATATAAAGATCACGTACATATCTTATGCTTGTTGTCTAAAAAAATTACTCAAATGAAATTGGTAGAAGAAGTAAAAAAGCAATCTTCAAAATGGATAAAAACGATAGATAAAAATTACGTAAATTTTTATTGGCAAGATGGCTATGGTATCTTTTCTGTCAACCCATCACAACTAGAAATAGTAACACAGTACATTAAAAATCAAGAAGAACATCATAAAAAACATACATTTAAAGAAGAACTACTTGCTTTTTTAAATAAATACCAAGTAAAATATGATGAACGTTTTCTTTGGGATTAGGCTTTCGCCCTTACAGGGCTGAAATAATAATCCTTCATTTATTCATAGTGCTCCGCACCATGCTATTGCTAAGGCTCTTTCAGAGCAACAGGATTCGAATACTTTAATTTTGTAAGTTGTGTACAAAAAGAGATTCATTAGCGCAAATTTGCAATCATCAGAGCTCGACACTTTAAAAAATGGGCTGAAAGCCCTAAAAGAAATAGCGTAGTGCAACGCACTACGAATTAAATCAAAAGTAAAAATTGCCCTGAAAGGGCAAAAGAAAATTGAGAATAAAGAATTAAAGAAAAAGGTATTTAATAGAAGAACATCATGTTAAACATACTTTTTGAAATTAGGCTTCTGCCCTTACAGGGCTGAAATAATAATCCTTCATTTATTCATAGCGCTTCGCACTACGCTATTGCTAAGGCTCTTTCAGAGCAATTTTCCAGCATTTTAATTTTGTGATTTGTGCACAAAAAGAGATTCGTTAGCGCGAATTTGCAATCGTAAGTATTCGACATTTTTAAAAATGGGCTGAAAGCCCTAAAAGAAATAGCGTAGTGCAACGCACTACGAATTAAATCAAAAGTAAAAATTGCCCTGAAAGGGCAAAAGAAAATTGAGAATAAAGAATTAAAGAAAAAGGTATTTAATAGAAGAACATCATGTTAAACATACTTTTTGAAATTAAGCTTCTGCCCTTACAGGGCTGAAATACTAATCATCATTCTATTCATAGTGCTTCGCACTATGCTATTGCCAAGGCTCTTTCAGAGCAACATTTCGAACACTTATAATTTCTTATGATTTGCAATCCGTGCCAGCAAAGAGAATACTCAACGCCCCAAAACCGTAGGCTTTTTAGATTTAACATAAATCAAATCCGGTTCATTATCCCAGGAAATTACGAGACGATCTTTCGTTACTTTTTTAATGATTCCCAAATACCATTTACTACGAGAATAATGCACCCAAAGAGAATCGTTCTTGTAATTGCAATCGTAAACTTTACCATCACTATCGTTTACAAAATAATCGGCATTGATTTCTATTTTACTGAAATTGCCTTTTCCTCTAGATTCCCACTTACCGTATGCGTCAGAAATATTTAAAGGTTCTTTTTTCTTTCCAAAAGTCAAATTAAAAGCTTCTCCTCTGGAGAATTCGTTTAATCCTTTGTTTTCTATTTTACTAAAAAATGCTTTTTTGTCATAGATTTTTAGTGGTTTCCAATTACTATCTAAAATTGAAATTTTAAAATCTTTAGGAAAACCTACTAATGTATCTTTATTATGTAACGGCAATACAATATACTGTTCAGCTCCTTTATCTAATACAAGCGGATCTGTAACATTGTTATTTTGTCGCAACAACCATTCATCATTTACTTCCTTTACAATATCTATCGAATCTGATTCTTTATAAACCAATTTATATTCCTCTCCGTATTCACTAATAAATTGTTTAAGTTTTGCTATGGTAATTTTGATTTCCTGCTTTTTATAAAATTCAATTTCATTTTCAGAAAATTTAAAATCTACTACAATCACAACTTTTTTATCACTTTCATTTTTCAGATTCAAATATCTAAAACCATCCTCAAATGTTTCAGGTCGGGGTTTCTGCGTAGTCGCAACAAAAAAGAAACAAGAAAGAAGAAAAATCAATTTTAGAAAAACGGGCCGCACTTTATATACGACAGATTCTTGCTTTAATAACCAAAACGAAACCAGAATACTTACCAAGGCAATATTATCTGAAAAATCTACAACGCGATAAAAACCAAAAAAGTCAATAAAAGCTTCCGAAAAGGAACTCTTCCAAAAAACAAAAAATAACGCAACAGCAATATGAATTTCTTTGGTTCTTTTTGGAAAAAGTACACTCCAAAAAAACGGGAAAGCAAGAAGTCCCGCAAAATCAGATAATTTTCCGGTGAGATAATTATGAAAGACAGTTTTTAATATGAAGTCATTTAAAAGAAGAATCAATAACGAAACAAGAAAAACAGGATGCGCTAATCTATTTAAATTTTTTATCATATTTGATTTGACATTATGAATTAACAGGTATGTAAAAAAAACCTGCATGGGAAAAATCAAATTTCGAGCCAGATAATGTGCTTACCTTTTAGTCAATTCGATCCATTCATTAATCGTTCCTTCTCCTCCAACTCCTTTTATGTAATATTTATCGTTTTCTTTTTTTATCGAGAAAGTATTATTAATCTCCTTGCATCTAACATCATCATTCTCGACATAAAACAAGTCCAAAATATTTTCATGCTGCAATACTTTGTATGCTCCCATACATGATATCGGCTCATGATAAGAATCCTTATTCAACAAAACTTTGTCTTTTAAAATTGAAAAATAATAGGTGATATTTGCCATTCCAGATGAAGTTTCTTCTGTTTCAACACTTACAGAAAATTCGCCTTGAAATTCTTTTGGAATTGGTTTTGCATCTTTTAATTTATATTCTAAAATCAGATCATTGTAGAGCGTAATTCCTTTTTTATCTATTTTGTTAGATGCTATTTTTTTAATAAAAACCCACTTATTATTCTCATACAAATAAAAATAAACCAAAGCACCATCTTTCAGTTTAAAGTCTTCAGGGCTGTTGTATTCAGCCATTTCTTCCTTAGGAAAGAACTCTGAAATTTTGTAATATTCATTCGAATTCTTTTTTAGGACCTCTTTTATTTTTTGATCTATTATTTCAGGTTTTCCAATTGCAGCTTTATTTTCATCAGAGAAGAAACCAAACATATAATCTGCTTCCCAAAAAAACTGTTCATTCCCTGTCTTTCCAATATAATTAACCGTAAAAACACCAAGATCATCAGAGGAAAGATAAGATGGATAAGTTCGAACCGTTTTTGAAGTATCAGGTAAAACAAAACCATTCTCCTGATATTTCTTATCTAAAAAGTCAACAGGAGCAATTTCGAAATTGCTTTTGGCTTTAGGCGTACAGGCTATAAATAATACACAAACCAATAATGTTATCGCAATTCTTCCGGTTATTTTATCAATCATTTTTAAGAATTTTAGTTTTTTATGCATTAACTTTCATTGCAAATCCTACTTCAACAAATACCCAAACCTGATCGATCCGTAAAAATAGCCTGAATTGGTATTCGTTTCCGGATCTCTCAATTCTCGTCCTCTATAAATAAAAGAATACGACATATTGAAGTTATTGTGTCTGTATTTTAAACCAAACTCTGCATTAAAACGAAGCGGCTCAAGCTCAAAAGTTAACGGACTTGTATTACTAAACATGCTTCCCTCGATCGTCGCATCATAAAACTGATAATTGACGCTTGGCATCGCATAAAAATAAAATTCCCTGATATTGTATTGCGGTACAGAACTTACCGAAGCATCATGCAAATTCGAATCATAAATTGGCAGTAATTTTTTAAACCCAATTCGGGTTAAGAATCCTGTAGAAACGCCATCAAAAATAGTTCCCACATTTGCTTCTGACTGAAAATGAAGATCTATAAAATCATTGTGTTTTGATGGAAACATTTTTTTCGAATACATTACATGCGCCTGAACAGCAAAAGCATTATGCAACTGATTTTCCCAGCCAAAAACTTCTTTATAACCAATAATATGATGAAAACTTTCCTGAGTTTCTTTTCCTAAAGCATTTGGTCCCATGAAGCCCAATTGAAAATCGGTTTTTAAGACAGATTCGCTTTGGTAAAAAAAACTTCTTCCGGCTTCGGCAAAAAGATATCCGGTAAAAGGGCGATCATTTATCGTTACAGCTTCTGCATTAATAAACCTCGGATTATAGATATATTGTCCAACACGAAATTCGGTAATCTTCTTGTTGATTTTCGGGTTCTCATTTTTCGATAAAAAGCGATAAAAAAGCTCTAAACCATTTGTATAATACATATCATTTTTTGATGATGTGTATAAATCGTTGTCGGTAATAAAACCAATCTCTGTTGTTTTTGCCTGACCAAAAGCCAAAGCCGATGTCAATACTAAGAGCGCAATAAATGATTTTTTATTTCGCATGATAATTTATTTTCCCAACGGCGCGCATTTCACGAACAATTCTCTCTTTTCTTCTGTTTATATAACTTGAAGATCCTGTTGCTTTAAATTTTCTTGGGTTGGGTAATATCGCAGCAATTCCGGCCGCCTGCATTGGCGTTAAGCTTGATGCATCACGACGATACCAATGTTCTGTTGCTGCATAAGCTCCGTAAACTCCATCGCCCATTTCGATACTATTAAGATAAACTTCCATAATACGTTCTTTGCCCCAAATTACTTCGATTAAAACTGTGAAATAAGCTTCGAGACCTTTACGTAAATAACTTTTACCCTGCCATAAAAAGACATTTTTGGCGGTTTGTTGTGAGATCGTACTTCCTCCACGAATTCTACGTCCGCGTTCGTTACTTTTATATGCTTTTTGAAGTGCTTTAAAATCAAAACCATTGTGCTTTAAAAAAGTTCCGTCTTCACTGGCGATCACGGCTTTTTGTAAATTCATCGAAATTTTCTCGATAGGTTCCCAATCGTGATCAAAGAAAACTTCTTTACCATCTAATTTATTTTCGATTGCCCTAATCAGCATCAAAGGTGTGAACGGTACGGGAATATATTTAAAGAATACGACTGACGCGATCGAGATCCCGAAGAACCATAAACATAATTTAATAAAAAACCATTTTACTTTTTCACCAAAAGAGCGGTTGCCTTTTTTTGCTGCTGCTTTAGGTTTTGGTTTGTTTCCGGTTGATTTGTTTGCGGTTGTTGTTTTTGGTATCGGTCTTTTGGTTACTCCCATTATATTAAATCTGCTAATTCTGTTCCTATTAAACTCCCAATTGCTACTCCCATTCCGCCTAAACGCACTCCACAAAACACGTTTTCAGACAGTTGAGCAACAACAGAATTTTTACTATTTCCTATTCCCATAATCCCACTCCAACGATGGGCAATCTGGAAATCCTGATTTGGTAAAATTACATTTTTAAGTAAATCCTCCAATTTATTTTGTACAATTTTCGTCTGGCCAAATTCTGTTGTTGTTTCTGTCTCAAAATCAAGATTTCGACCACCGCCAAGCAAAATTCTATTGTCTATATTTCTGAAATAATAATAACCGCGATCGAGATGAAAAGTACCTTTTATATCTAAATTCGCAATAGGTTCTGTAATTAAAACCTGTGCTCTTGCCGGTTGTACAGCGCCTTTTGTAATAATATTTGCAAAACCATTTGTCGCAAAAAGTATTTTATTTGATTTAAAACTAAAATCATTTAGTACAATTTCGACCTGATTTCCTAAATCAGCATAAGAAGTCACGGTTTGTTGATTCAGGATTAAAATGTTTTCAGAAACCGCCTGCTTTAGCAATTCCTGCATCATATTTCCCGTATCAATTTGAGCTTCAAACGGATTAAAAATTAAATATTCCTGAATATTATTAAACCCAAATCGATCAAGTTCTTTAGAGAAAACATCCGCTTTAAATAGTGGTTTCAAAATTTCATTTACAAAAGGCAATCTCGAAATACATTCGCTAAATCCGCTTTCATCCTCTTTCAGAAACAATTCATATCCGCCGTGAGGCTTAAAATCTATTGCCGCATCTCCTAATCTTTTTCGGAGCAATTGCAAACCTTTCCAACGTTTCTCGATGAGATTTATTACCTCTTCTTCAGAATGTGTTTTGAGATCGTCCAAAATTTCAGAAAGGCTTCCAAAACAGGCAAAACCGGCATTCTTGGTACTCGCGCCTTGCGGCAGCATTCCTTTTTCTAACACCAGAATTTTTGCTGCAGGAAATCTTTCGCGTAAGCGTAATGCTGCATGTAATCCTACAATACCGCTACCCACGATTGTATAATCAACATTTGTGAACCAATTTTTAAGCTCCCAATAACTCAAATCCATTTGTCAATTTTTTATAAAAATAATGATTTTTTTGAACCATATAAGTAATGTAAGTTCATTTAAATGTTTTCTTTTTTACCATTAAGATATTAAGAAAAACTAAACTTTAAATAATAATTATCTCAAAATATAATGTCTAATAACAAACATTAAATATTTATTTTTTTTAACTATTAAGCAATTAAGTTAGATTAAGAAGTAGCACTTAATTTTTCTTAATATCTTAATGGTGAGATTAAAAATTAAATGTTTCAAAACTAAATTTAAATCAACTTACATTACTTATATGGTTTAGTACTTTTTAACATTTACTTGCTAAATTATATTCGTATTTTTAGCCTCACGAATATTAGAATTTTATTATGAAAAAAGTATTATTTACAACCTTAATAATGATGAGTTTAAACGCTATCGGACAGAATGTGATGTCTCCGGAATTGTTATGGAAATTAGGAAGAGTAAGTGCTCTTGGACTTTCGAAAGATTCGAAAAATGTTGTTTTTAAGGTTTCGACTCCTTCGATCGAAGAAAACAAATCGTCTTCTAAATTTTACATTATCCCTGTAAATGGCGGAAATGCAACTGAAATTAAAGACACAAAAGATGTTTTGGCCGACAAAAATGTTTCGCCTGACGGAAAATTTTTAGTGTACAATGAAGAAGTAAAAATTGACAAGGTTTTAGGTAAAGATTTTTATCCAAAAATGGATAAATCTGATGCTCAAATCTATGATGGTTTAGATTATCGTCATTGGGATACCTGGAATGAAGGTAAATTTAACCACGTTTTTTATAAAGAAAACAAAGACGGCGCAAAAGGAATTGACATTTTGAAAGGGGAAAATTTTGATTCTCCGCAAAAACCTTTTGGCGGCGACGAAGATTACATCTGGTCTCCTGACAGTAAAAGTATTTTGTATGTATGCAAGAAAAAAGCTGGAACGCAATATGCGATTTCTACCAATACAGATATTTATGAGTACAATTTAGAAACTCAAAAAACGACAAACAGAACCGAAGAAAACTTAGGTTACGATACGGCACCGCAATTTTCTCCAACAGGAAACCTAACCTGGCTGCAAATGAAACGTGACGGTTATGAAGCTGATAAAAACGATATTATTGTAGAATTTAAAGGAATAAAAACCAACTTAACAGCAAACTGGGACGGAACTGCAGATAATTTTATCTGGAGTAAAGATGGTAAAAACATATTTTTTGTAGCTGCTGTTGATGGTACAAAACAATTGTTTACGGTAAACTTTCCGGGATTAACCAGAATTGCGATTCAGGTTCGCCAATTAACAAAAGGAGATTTTGACGTAAATGATTTAGTAGGATTTGCCGGCGATGATATTATCGTAACCAGAAATGACATGAATCACGCTCCGGAAATTTATGCTTTTAACTTAAAGAAAAATAGCTGGAAACAATTGACGAATGTAAATACTGAAACGTACAAAACATTAGCGTTAAGCAAAACAGAAAAACGTTACGTTACAACTACCGACGGTAAAAAAATGTTGGTTTGGGTAATTTTACCTCCAAATTTTGATGCTTCTAAAAAATATCCAACTTTATTATTTTGTCAGGGAGGACCTCAATCTCCGTTGACACAATCGTATTCTTTCCGTTGGAATTTCCAGTTAATGGCTGCTAAAGGTTATGTAGTGGTAGCACCAAACCGTCGTGGAATGCCAGGACATGGTGTTGAATGGAATGAGCAAATTAGTAAAGATTGGGGCGGACAAGTTATGGACGATTACCTATCGGCAATTGATGATGTATCTAAAGAAAATTATGTAGATAAATCACGTTTAGGTTGCGTTGGTGCTAGTTACGGTGGATATTCAGTATTTTATTTGGCCGGAATTCATAAAAACCGTTTCAAAACTTTTATCGCGCATGATGGCGTTTTCAATACAGTAAGTATGTTAGGAACTACCGAAGAGGTTTTCTTTAACAATTGGGATTTTGGTGGTGCTTATTGGGAAAAAGATAATGCTGTAGCGCAAAAAGCATATACGACTTTTAACCCTGCAACTTTAGTACAAAACTGGAACAAACCTATTTTGATTTTTCAGGGAGGAAAAGATTACCGTGTACCAATTGGGCAAGGACAAGAAGCTTTTCAGGCTGCGCAGTTAAGAGGAATCAAATCGAGATTTGTGTATTTCCCTGATGAAAATCACTGGGTTTTACATCCGCAAAATGCTCAAGTTTGGCAAGGAGAATTCTTTAAATGGTTAGACGAGACACTTTAATCAAATAATTTAAACATAAAAATAGCCGTAGATTTTATATAATCTACGGCTATTTTGTTTTTTAGACCTTTTAATTATGTAAAAGATTAGCATTTATTTGTATTTCTAAAACAGATTTTTTGAATAAATTGCAGCAATTTCCCAATATAAATCTTCTCAATCCCCACAATAGCAATCTATGGAGAGTAAAAAAAGTTATACAGCACTCAAAGTCCTTTTTAGTTACATTGCTCTTTTGGGACTAGTAGTTACTGTTGGATGGTTTTTATATTCTGAAAATGTAGTTTATAAAAAATTAGAGGATAAAATTGCTTTCGAAAAAACCAAGATTCTTAGGGTAAGTAAATTGTTTTCGAATGTGTATAAAACAGAGAGTTTAGCCCGGAAAACAATCCAAAACAATTCTGAAGAAGATTTTAAAAACTATCTTATCGAAACCGATTCTTTAAAATCAAGAATCGATACTTTAAAACAAATTGTTACCACTCAATATCAAAAAACGTTACTGGATAGTGTTACGTATTTACTGTCTGAAAAAACGAAAAACATTCGACAATTAAAAACAATAAAAAATAAAGCCGAAGATGAAGTATCTGTCAATACTGCTATTGATGAAATTACCAAAATGGAGTTTAAACTTCGAAAATTAGAACTTCAGGATTTCAACAAAAACCCGAATCAGCTGGGCAGTTATCAGCGCAATGTGCTTCAAAAATATGTTGATTATCTCAATCAGAATATTCCGGATGACAGCACAAATACATTGAGCAAACAAGCATCGGATTCTATTTTGGCCAATTCGAAAAAATTGTTGAGTAATGTAAAAATCAAGGCCGAAAAGAAAAAAGAATCACTGAATTTTGAAGAAAATAAATTACTGAAAAACGAAATCGCTATTTCGGATCAGCTTCGTAAAGTACTTCGAATTATCGAAAGAGAAATTATCATCAACTCGATAAAAAACAATTCATTAAAAGAAAAATCACTTAAAAAAGTCAACGAAATCGTAACCATTTCGGCTATTGTTGGTTTGGTCTTAACGTTGTTTTTCTCGATCCTGATTGTAAGCGATTATTCGAAATCGCAGGTTTATAAAAAACAACTCGAAATTGCGAATTTCAAAACCAAGAATTTGCTTAAAAGCCGCGAACAGTTAATTTCGACGGTAAGTCACGATTTAAAAACACCTTTGAGTACTATTGTGGGTTATTCTGAGCTTCTGGGCAATTCTGATGTTACTACAAAGCAATCGTATTTCATTAAAAACATAAAAAACTCATCAGAATATATTACGCAATTGGTTCAGGATTTACTGGACTTTTCGAAGATTGAAGCCGGAAAAATTACTATCGAAAAAGTTCCGTTTTTATTACCCGACATTATTGATGAAGTCGCCAAAAGTATCCAGACCGTTTACAAACATAAAAACATTGATCTTATTATTAATGTCGATGAGAAACTGAATTCGAGAATTGTTGGAGATCCTTTTAGGTTAAAACAAATTCTGAGTAATATTATCGGAAACGCATATAAATTTACCGAAGAAGGTTTCATCAAAATTAGCGGATATATTGCGGACAATGATAAGTTTTACACCATTAGAATTGAAGACACGGGAATAGGAATCGAAAAAGGAAATCAGAAATTAGTTTTTGAAGAGTTTGCGCAGGCGAATGAAAATATTGAAAAAGAATATGGCGGAACTGGTTTGGGATTGTCTATTTGCCAAAAAATAATTTCGATTTTGGGCGGTGATTTAAAACTGGAAAGTACATTTGGTAAAGGAAGTACTTTTGAAGTACAACTTCCGTTACAGTTCGATAATAGTCAGACTTCAGTTCCTGAAATCCAAAAGCCTATAGTTCGCAACACCAAAAAACAAACTTTTATTGTTCTGGACGATGATATCAATCTTTTGAATTTGACAAGCGGAGTTTTAAGACAGGAACAACATCAGGTGCTGTCTTTTAATAGCGGTATAAAAGCTTTAGAAGCGATTCAGAATACCAATTTTGATTTTATCATTACAGATATACAAATGCCGGAAATGGATGGTTTTGCGTTTTTGAAAAAATTAAAAAATTCAGGATATTCCACTTATAAAAACCAGCCTGTAATTGCACTTACAGGAAGAACTGATCTTGATGCTGCTGTTTATAACGAAGCTGGTTTTACAACTGTAATACAAAAACCGTATTCGCCTAAAATATTACTGGAGACCATACATCTTATTTTAGAAAATGACACCTTACCCAATGTTGACATTAATGAGCATGAAGAAAAAACCAGTACTAAATTGTATTCGCTGGAAACACTGCAAGAATTTCTAGGCAACGATACTACAGCATTAAAAGAAGTTTTAAAATCATTTATCGAAAGCAGCTCTGAAAATCTGAATTTACTAGAGAATGCAATGATCGATAAAAACACAGCCGAAATTAATTCAGTTGCACACCGAATTGCGCCAATGTTCAAGCAAATTCAGGCACGTGAAATTGGTGAAATTTTAAAAGTCTTAGAAAATAAGGATCTTGAAACTTCTGATTTAAACGATATTTTCAAAGTTTTGAAAGCAAAAACAGATGTGCTTTTTAAAGCTTTACATAAAGAAATAGCTTAATCTATATTGTAATGCTTTAATTTATTATAAAGTGTTTTTCTGGTAATTTTAAGCAATTTTGCCGCTTCGGATTTATTATTCTGTGCTTTTGATAAAGCGTGAATAATAGCTTCTTTTTCGTTTTCTGACAGTGAAAAATCACCATTATTGGTTTGTTGTTTTTGAATCTGGAAAAATTCAACCGGCAACACATCACTTTTTATAAAATCGCCCTGAGTTAAAAGCGTAGCACGTTTTACGCAATTTTGAAGTTCACGTAAATTTCCCGGCCAGTTGTAGTTTTGAAAAATAGTAACTACTTCCGGTGAAAATCCGATGATATCTTTATTTAATTGCTGATTGGCTTTTTCTAAGAAATAATCGGCGAAAACCATTAAATCTTCGTCTCTGTCTTTTAATGATGGAGACTGAATCGAAAATTCGTTGATTCTATGGTATAAATCTTCTCTAAAATCGCCATTTTTTACTGCTTCGCGCAAATCTTCGTTTGTAGCGGTAATGATACGTATATCAACATTAATTTCCTTATTGCTTCCAACAGGTTTAATTTTACGTTCCTGAAGCGCTCTTAAAAGCTGTATTTGATTTTCGTATGAAAGATTCCCTATTTCATCTAAAAAAAGAGTTCCTCCATTAGCAGCTTCAAAATAACCCATTTTATCGCTTATGGCTCCTGTAAAAGATCCTTTTAAGTGTCCGAAGAATTCACTTGCCGCCAATTCTTTCGGAATAGCTCCACAATCGACTGCAATGAAATTATTATTCTTTCTTAAACTTTGCTGATGAATACTTTTGGCAATGATTTCTTTTCCTGTTCCGCTTTCTCCAATAATCAAAACCGACATATCTGTTGGACTAACCAAATGAATGTGATCTAATAATTTTTTGGATGCCACCGAAATTCCTTTTACAAACTCATTTTCGGTATTGGCAGTTTGTTTCTTCACAGATTTTTTTTCCTTTACAGGAATTTCTTCTTCTGTTTCTGAAGATTTTAAAGCATTGGTAATAACCAGTAAAACCTCATCAGGATTGAAAGGTTTCGAAATGTAATCAGCAGCTCCGTTTTTAATCGCTTTTACTGCAGTATTCACATCTGAATATCCTGTCATAAGAATTACAGGGATTTCCGGGTAAGCCGTCTTAAATTCAGACATTAGTCCAATACCGTCAGAATCAGGCAAGCGAAGATCTGTCAAAATTAAATCGAAGGATTCCTTTTTGATGGCTAATCTTGCTTCTGCTGCAGAGAAAGCAATGGTTACTTCGTATGCTTTTTTTACCAGAAATTTTTCTAATAATTTGCAAAACGAAATATCATCTTCTATGAGTAATATCTTTGGCATTTGTTTTTAGGGACTTTTTTGCTAAAATAAGACTATTAAAATTGTCTTTTCACAAAATTATGCAAAAAAAAAGAGATTGCGTAATGCAATCTCTTTTTCACCAAAAACATAAATCTAAATTCACCTAATTTATATCTTCAACCAGTTGCCATTGACATCTGAAAAAACAGTAGCCTTTTGGTCACCAACCGATATTTCGAGTTTATACTCTTTTTTTTCATTTACAAATGCTTTATCCAGTTTTGCTCCCGGATAAGCAGTTTGCAGTGCGGTTTTTATAGCAGCAGGTACAGCATCTGCACTTACTTCTATATATTCTGTCTGAGCAGAAACAACCGTCTTAGTTTGTTCCGGAGTTGTCTCATTACTTGCGTAAATAGAAAAACTTCCTAAAACTATTACTGCTGATAAGATTAACTTTTTCATGTTGCTCTCTTTTTAATTATTTTTTAATGATGTTTCCAGAAGCATCTGTAAATACAGTATACTTTTTGTCACCACTAGAAATTTCCAACTTGTACTCATTCTTTTCGTTTTTATACGCTTTTTCAAGTTTTGTATTCGGAAAAGATTTTTCGACAGTTGATTTTACAGCTGCCGGAACAGCATCCGTACCAATTTCAGTAAATTCATCCTGAACTGTCACTGACTGAGTCATTGAAGTTGTTACCGGATTAGCTGCCTGAATTGACAAACTTCCTAAAATGATTGCTGCTGATAAGATTAACTTTTTCATAATAATAGTTTTTATGGGTTACTTAATTATTTTTTAATAATTTTACCAGTAGCGTCTGTA
Organism: Flavobacterium piscisymbiosum; assembly: GCF_020905295.1. Taxonomy (NCBI): domain Bacteria; kingdom Pseudomonadati; phylum Bacteroidota; class Flavobacteriia; order Flavobacteriales; family Flavobacteriaceae; genus Flavobacterium; species Flavobacterium piscisymbiosum. The sequence continues at coordinate 744,154 of NZ_JAJJMM010000001.1, forward strand.
TAAACAGTAGACTTTTCACCTCTAACGGTGATTTCTATTTTATACTCTTTTTTCTCGTTTACATAAGCTTTGTCCAATTTTACACCTGGATAAGCTTCGTCTAACGCTGTTTTAATAGCTGCCGGTACGGCATCAACTTCTTTATATTCGTCCTGAATGTTTACTGATTGAACCATTGAACTTGTCACGGCTACATTCCCTGCTTGCATTGACAACCCTCCTAACAGGATAGCTGCCGATAATATTAACTTTTTCATAGTGATAGTTTTTACGGTTATTTTTTAATTATTTTTTAATCCAAGATCCATCTGCGTTAGCAAAAAGTGAACCTACTTTGTCACCTACTGTAACGTCTAGTTTATACTCTGATTTAGCATTTTTGTATGCTTTAGAAAGTACTGCATCCGGATACGCTTTTTTAAGTGCATCAGTAATTGCAACTGGTACTTCTTCTAATTTAATTTCAGTGTATTCGTCCTGAATTGAAATTGTTTTTACGATTGTATTTGTTACTGGAGAAGTTGAAGCAAATGATGTTAAACCTCCCAAAACGATTGCGGCTGATAAAAATAGATTTTTCATAATAGTTATATTTTAATATTGTTAATTTTATTTTAGTATTGCTAATTTGAATCTGCATGAGAATCTAAAGTTTAGCTAAATTATTTTTTAATCCAGGTTCCGTCTGCATTAGCAAAAAGATTTCCTACTTTGTCACCAACGGTAACGTCCAATTTGTATTCTGCTTTTTCGTTTTTATATGCTTTAGTAATTACAGCATCCGGATAAGCTTTTTTCAAAGACTCAGCAATTGGAGCTGGTAATTCTTCTAATTTGATTTCTGTGTATTCGTCTTCAATAGAAATCGTTTTTACGATTGTATTTGTAATAGGAGTAGTTGAAGCGAATGAAGTTAAACTTCCTAAAACAATTGCGGCTGATAAAAATAGATTTTTCATAATGTATATATTTTAATTATTTAATAGTTGTTTACGCTTTAGATAATGAAAATATTGTGCCGCAACGCAAACGTTACCTCCCTAACTGCTTAATCTCTTATTTTTAAAGGGATTAAGCTATATGTGCCAAAATTATAAATTATGATAAAGTGTGTAATTCTCTTAAATATTGTGTAAAAAGTATACACAAATAGTGTTTACTTAGAGAATTTAACCAATAAAACTGATAAACTTAGATGTGGCAAAACCAAAAAAACATCTGAATCATGATTCCTTTGTAATTATTTTCCACCAACGAAATATTCCTAACAGAATAACAAAAACAACATACAGTTTGATGAAGGTAATTAAACGACAAAACCCGATAGCATGAAATGTATCAGGTTTAGCAATATTATAAAACAAAAAAGGCTGCCAAAATTTTGACAGCCTTTATATTATTCTTCTATAGGTTTCATTTTAAATGTATCCATAAATGCAGTTGTATAATCTCCTGCAATATATCTAGGATCATCCATTAATTGTCTATGGAAAGGAATTGTAGTTTTTACACCTTCAATTACAAATTCGTCCAAAGCTCTTCGCATTTTGCTAATTGCTTCTTCACGAGATTGAGCAGTCGTAATTAACTTAGCAATCATCGAATCGTAATTTGGTGGAATTGTATATCCAGAATAAACGTGAGTATCTAAACGAACTCCGTGACCTCCCGGCATATGAAGTGTAGTAATTTTTCCTGGTGAAGGACGAAAATCATTATAAGGATCTTCGGCATTAATACGACATTCGATAGCGTGCAATTCCGGTAAATAGTTTCTACCTGAAATTGGAATTCCGGCAGCAACCATAATTTGCTCACGAATTAAATCGTAATCAATTACTTGTTCTGTAATTGGATGCTCTACCTGAATACGAGTATTCATTTCCATGAAATAGAAATTTCTGTGTTTGTCAACCAAAAATTCTACTGTTCCGGCTCCTTCGTATTTAATGAATTCAGCGGCTTTTACAGCAGCTTCTCCCATTGCAGTACGTAATTCATCTGTCATGAAAGGCGAAGGCGTTTCTTCAGTTAGTTTTTGATGACGACGTTGTACAGAACAATCTCTTTCAGAAAGGTGACATGCTTTTCCGTAAGAATCTCCAACAACCTGAATTTCGATATGACGTGGCTCTTCGATAAGTTTCTCCATGTACATTCCGTCATTTCCAAATGCAGCGGCAGCTTCCTGACGTGCACTTTCCCATGCTTTCAATAATTCATCTTCTTTCCAAACAGCACGCATTCCTTTTCCACCACCACCTGCTGTTGCTTTAAGCATTACAGGATAACCAAATTCTTTAGCTAATTTTTGTGTTTGTTCGAAAGATTCTAATAATCCTTCAGAACCTGGTACACATGGAACCCCTGCTGCTTTCATTGTAGCTTTTGCAGAAGCTTTATCTCCCATTCTATCAATCATTTCAGGAGCAGCACCAATAAATTTGATTCCGTGTTCCTGACAAATTTTTGAGAATTTAGCATTCTCAGAAAGAAATCCATAACCTGGATGAATTGCATCTGCATTTGTAATTTCTGCAGCGGCAATAATATTTGACATTTTCAAATACGATAAGTTACTTGGAGGAGGACCAATACAAACCGCTTCGTCAGCAAACTTAACATGTAGACTTTCTGCATCGGCTGTAGAGTAAACTGCTACAGTTTTGATTCCCATTTCTTTACATGTACGAATTACACGAAGTGCAATTTCTCCTCTATTCGCAATTAATATTTTTTTAAACATCTTACTTTAATTAGATAATTAGACAATTTGATAATTAGATAATTTTAGATGATTAACAAAACTTGTATTGTGAATCCTTCTAAAATCTAAAATCTAAAATCTAAATTTATTTATGATGGATCAACTAAGAATAAAGGTTGGTCAAATTCTACAGGAGACATATCGTCTACAAGAATTTTTACAATTTTACCTGAAACTTCTGATTCGATTTCGTTAAATAATTTCATTGCTTCAATTACACAAAGAACATCACCTTTAGAAATAGTACTTCCAACTTCAGTAAATACTGGTTTGTCAGGAGATGGTTTTCTATAGAAAGTTCCAATAATTGGAGATTTAATAGTAATGAATTTAGAATCTTCTGCCGGAACAGATGCTTCGCTAGTTACGTTTACAACTGCTGGAGCTTGTTGAGGAGCAACTGCTTGTGGCAAGGCAGCCTGAGCAGGCAATTGTTGTACATAAGTAGTTTCAGTTACATTTCCTTCTAAAGTTGTTCTGATAGTGATTTTTACATCATCCATTTCTAACTTTACCTCTGCAACTCCCGAATTTGCTACAAATTTGATTAGGTTTTGAATTTCTTTTAAATCCATAATGATTTGTTTTTAGTTTTAATTTATTTCTTATCGTAAGCCCATTTTAGGTAAATAGATCCCCAAGTGAATCCACCACCAAAAGCGGCAAAAATAATATTATCTCCTTTTTTGAACTGGTGCTCAAAGTCGCTTAATACTAAAGGCAATGTAGCTGAAGTTGTATTACCATATCTTTCGATATTCATTAATACTTTTGATTCTTCAAGATTCATTCTGCTTGCAGTAGCATCTATAATACGTTTGTTTGCCTGATGCGGCACTAACCAATTAACATCTTCGTTAGTCAGATTGTTTCTTTTCAAGATCAACTCACTTGCATCAGCCATATTCGTTACAGCATATTTAAAAACGGTTTTTCCGTCCTGAATAATATTGTGTTGTCTATTTTTAACGGTCTCTTCTGTAGTTGGTATTAGAGAACCTCCGGCAGGAATTTTAAGAAAATCGCGTCCTACACCATCGCTTCGTAAGTATTCATCTTGCAAGCCTAAGCCTTCATAATTTGGTTCGAATAAAACGGCACCCGCTCCATCTCCAAAAATAATACAAGTCGCTCTGTCTGTATAATCTACAATTGATGACATTTTATCTGCACCAATTAACAGTACTTTTTTGTATCGCCCTGACTGCACATAAGCTGCAGCAGTTGACATTCCGTATAAAAAACTTGAGCAAGCCGCTTGCAAATCGTATGCAAAGGCATTTGTAGCTCCAATTTCTGTTGCAACATAAACTCCTGTAGAGGCTACCGGCATATCTGCTGTAGCTGTTGCCATTATAATCATATCAATCTCTAAAGGATCAATATTTGCTTTCGCAATTAAATCTTGTGCTGCTTTTATGGCAAGAAACGACGTTCCTTTATCAGCATCTTTAAGAATCCTTCTTTCTTTAATTCCAGTACGAGTAGTAATCCATTCGTCATTGGTATCGACCATTGTTTCTAATACTTTGTTCGAAAGAACGAAGTCAGGAACATAAGCTCCAACAGCGGTAATTGCGGCTGTGATTGTATTCATTATATTCTATTATTTCGTTTCAAATACTGCGTACCTGAAAAATTTTTAAAAGACTTGAAAATTACAAAAAAAAAACGAAATGAATTTGTATGCATTTTCTTAAAAAAAGAAAATTATAACCAACAAAAAAAACTCTCACTATGTGAGAGTTCTAGTATCATTTACAAAAACGTATTAAGCAACCGCTACAGATTTATCGATAACAACTTGCCCTCTGTAATACATTTTACCTTCATGCCAGTAAGCTCTGTGGTATAAATGTGCTTCTCCAGTAATAGGACATGTAGCGATTTGAGCTACAGTAGCTTTATAATGTGTTCTTCTCTTATCTCTTCTTGTTTTCGAGATTTTTCTCTTAGGATGTGCCATTTTACTATATTATTTATCCGTTAATAGTTTCTTTAATTTGTCCCAACGCGGGTCAATATCTTCTTCTTGTTTACTCTCTTCTTTTTGTTCTTTTACTGTTAGCTCATTCAATTTTGTTAAAGCTTCGGTTTGCAAACTTCCGTCTTTTACTCCTGGATGAACTCGTTTTAGCGGTACCGAAAGCGCAATCATTTCATAAATGTATTGTGCAACATCTATTTCATGCTCTCCGTGCGGTAAGATCAACAGCTCTTCGTTATCATTATTGAATTCATCTCCAAAACGAACAATTAATTTCATTTTCCCTTTTATAGGAAGATCGAAATCTTCGCCTGTTAGATCACAAGGCACATTTACAGTTCCTTTGTGTTTGAATTCCAACTCTAACATGTTGCTTTTCTTATCTAAAACTAAACCTACTTTGATATCTGAACTTTGAAATTCATCGTAATCAAAGTTCGCAAAGAACGTGTTACTTATTTGATACTCAAAATGGTGTTTTCCTAGCTTTAACCCTATGAAAGGAATTAAAAATTCTTTTGTTTTGCTCATTTCAACATCAATTTCACCAACTCGTATCTAAAAATCAGATACCTGAATTGGGGTGCAAAGATATAAAATTATTATAAAACTAATAATCTTATTCACCTTTTTTTGTTTATAACTGTTTTTCTTTTATTTTAAGAGGTTTTTGAGTAATCTCTTCGTACTGATTTCTCGAATGAAAAATATCTATCGCAAGATAAACTGCCTCTTTGAATGAATTAAAATCTGCCATGTCTTTTCCAGCAATATCATACGCTGTACCGTGATCCGGCGATGTTCTGATCTTATTTAATCCTGCTGTATAATTAACTCCTTTTCCAAAAGATAATGTTTTAAAAGGTATCAATCCCTGATCGTGATAAGTTGCTACAATGGCATCGTATTTTTCATATTGACCACTTCCAAAAAAACCATCGGCAGAAAAAGGACCAAAAACCATAGTTCCGGCATCGAATATTTTCTTTAAAGCTGGTTTTAAAACCAAATCATCTTCTTTTCCTATTACACCACCATCACCCGCATGTGGATTCAATCCTAAAACAGCAATTTTTGGTCGTACAATACTAAAATCCTGAATTAAAGATTTTCTTACGGTTTCGATTTTTCTTGTAATTAATTCTTCCGTTAAATGCGAAGAAACTTCACTTAAAGGAACATGATCTGTCAATAAACCAACTCTCAAATTATCCTGAACCATCATCATCAATGCATTTCCTTCTAATTCCTGATCTAAATAATCTGTATGTCCCGGAAATTTAAAATCTTCTGACTGAATATTATATTTATTAATAGGAGCTGTAACCAATACATCAACTAAACCATCTTTTAACGCCTTGGTTGCTGCAACAAATGATTTTATAGCGTACTCGCCAATTTTCTCATCGTTTGTACCTAAATTAATATCTACTCCTTCTTTCCAAAGATTGAATACATTTACTTTCCCAACAACAACCTGATCTAGTTTATCAACTCCATGAAACTGAACCGTAGATGTAAAGCTCTTTTTTACAAAAGAAAGAATTTTGGCATTGGCAAAAATAACCGGCGTACACATTTCTAACATGCGAGAATCTTCGAATGTTTTTAATATAACTTCGCTTCCAATACCGTTTAAATCTCCAATTGAAATCCCAACAATTATATTTTCTGCTTTTTTATTCATGAGCTCAGGTTATTTATTACTAATTTTGATGTGCAAATTTAGTAAAATAAAACAACAATGTTTACAGGAATTATAGAAACCCTTGGAAGGATTCACGAAATAAAAAAAGACCAAAGCAATCTTCACGTAACAGTAGAAGCTTCAATTACAAACGAGTTAAAAATAGACCAAAGCGTTTCGCATAACGGAATATGCCTGACAGTTGTCGCTATTAAAGACTCTTTTTATACCGTCACCGCTATTGAAGAAACGATTTCGAAAACAAATATTGGCGACTGGAAAGCGGGCGATATTGTAAATCTGGAAAGAGGAATGAAACTTGGCGACCGTCTTGACGGACATATTGTACAAGGCCACGTAGATCAAACAGGAACCTGCATTAAAATCGAAGAAGCAAACGGAAGCTGGAACTATACTTTTGAATACGATAAAAACCTCAGCAATATTACGATCGAAAAAGGATCAATAACCGTAAACGGAGTAAGCCTTACAGTTGTAAACTCTAAAACAAACGAATTTAGTGTTTCAATTATTCCGTATACTTACGAAAACACCAATTTCAAAAACTTTAAAGTTGGAACAAAAATAAACCTGGAATTTGACGTGGTTGGAAAATACATTTCAAGACTTTATTCGATAAATAAATAGGCTCTCAAATATCATTTCACAAAAAAAAGCTTCAATTTACATTGAAGCTTTTTTTATTTTATGCTTATATATCATTATACCCCCTAACACAATAGCCAATATCAACATAAGAACAATATGATCATCTATTGGCACACGTCCATAAGGAGGAGTGTCAGGCGGATCAAGAGGCTCATCACCCGGCTCTGGCGGCAATTGCTGAGCAAAAACAATCGCAACATTCATCAAAGCCAAACAAATCGTAAAAAAAACAGTCTTTATTATCTTCATAATTTTAACATGCTGCTAGACAACAAGGTAGGTTGTTAAATTTATTTATTTTAATATAATTCGCACAAAAACAGGGGCTTAGATGCAAATCCCTGACAAATGTATACGTTTTTTACAAAAACACAAGGTTTAAAGTAAAAAAACCATGAGAAAAACAATTTCGGCATCTTACTGTAAGAAATAAACCAAATAATTAGATTTTATTCTATCTTACTTATTTATAAAATTACGTTTTTTTTTATTTATTAAGAATAAAAAACAAAAAAGCCTTTACATTTCTGTAAAGGCTTTCTATTCTAAATATGTGGTCCCACCTGGGCTCGAACCAGGGACCACCTGATTATGAGTCATGTTTACTTTATTTTAGTTTAATATATTTTTTCATTATTATTACTGATAATCAGATATTTAACATTTTTAAAGATAAACAATAAATCATTATTTATTATTTTAATTGTACTTTTGCTCGTCAAATGCTCGTCAAAATTAATACATAATATTTTAAACAATGGTATCATATAAATTTACACTAAAAGCAACACCAAGTACATTTGGCGAGTATTTTATTAATCTTGTACTAATTAAAGACAGAATAAACACTAGTCTATCAATAAAGAAAAAATGCAAACATGAAGATTGGTCATTTGAAACAGAACGTCTTAAAAAAACGCACAGAGAATACAAGCAGATTAATGATCTGATTGAAAAATATTCAAGACGCGTTAACAACATTATTACTGAATTTGAATCAGATGAAACTCCATTCACATTACAAGATATTGTAGCCAAATTCAAAAAAGCTTCCGGAAAGCAGCGAGCACTAAGCTATACTGCTTTTCACGAAAGTTTAATCGAAGAAATTAAAAGTGCAGGAAAATTGTCAACATGTAACATTGAAAAAGATACCTTAAAATCGATTCAACGCTTTTTTAACAGAACCGAAATCACTTTTAAAGATTTATCAGTAGATGCGATTTATAAATATCAATCTTTTTTAAACGGAAATCACAATAGCCAAAGTACAATTGGAATAAGAATTCGAACCTTAAGAGCCGTTTTTAACAAAGCTATTAAACGTGAAATCATCCCCGTTACTATGTATCCTTTTGATAAATTTAAAGTATCAAAAATCAAGGAAAGTGGAAAAAAGGAATATCTCTCTGAAGAAGAACTTGAATTATTAAAAAATATAGAATTGATAAACAAAAGTGACATTATTGCACGAGATATGTTTCTACTAAGTTTTTATGGAAGAGGAATTAATTTCATTGATTTAATGCAATTAAAAAAAACAGATTTATATAAAGATACAATCACATATAAAAGAAGTAAAACTGAAGTAATAGTAAACTTCAAAATAAACGATTTCTGGAAACGCAAAATTGAGGAATACATTTCAACGGGAGATTCACACTATTTATTCAACATCATTAATAACAATCAAAACTCAAAAATTTATATAAATAACAAAAAAGAAAAATATCTAAAAATTCATATAAACACACCTCTTAAAAGAATTATTACTGATTTAGGTATTAAAAAGAAAATTACATACTATTGTGCCAGACATTCATTTGCAACTATTCTAAAATTTAATAATATATCAACCGATATTATTAAGGAAGCTTTAGGGCATAAAGATATCAAATCAACAATGTCTTACTTAAACACACTTCCAAGCAACACTTTGGACAAAATGATCGATGATATAATCTTTTAAATTAAGAATATTAGATTTATTATGCCAATTTATTGGCATTCAACTCTTTATTCCAAAAGCTCATTCATTTTATTTGTTTTCCTTATCCTATTCATATTCCATAATAATAATAATCCTAGAGACGTAGAATAGATATTAGAGAGATAATAAGTTTTACAAAATGTATATCCTGCAAAAAAAAGCGGAAAGTTTTTAAATCTAAGATAATTTTCTTTAGCATGAACGATCAAAAAAATTATCTTAGATTTAAAATGTTAGCATTATAAGTAATGTGAAAATCTTCTAATGAAATTCAGGAAAAAATTTATAAATATCTCAACTATTGCTAGTAAAAGAGTTCCCAAAACGAAAAGCATCAAATGGAAGGTGTACACTTTGATTAAATTTTTATAGGAATTACAAACAAAGAATTACAAATTACTAATGATAAACCCGCCAGTCACTAAGTGATTGACGGGCTGTCCATTAAACATAATCTTCCAGTATATGTTTAACTACAAAATTCATAAATTACTAAAATCAATTGAATCGCAGAATCATTTTTATCTAGAAAAGATCCACTTTACACTATGGATATCATGTAGCAAATTTCACAGATGATTATATTAATAATTTGTTTCTTTTCTATAAATTAATATTTCAACTTAAGTTTCATTTTTTATCAATTTTCAACATAAAAAATACGTTTCTTAAATATTAAATTCATGAAGATTTGTTTGGTCTTTACATAATTAAATATGTAAGTGTTATTTTATTATAATGAAATATACAAGTTATATATTACAAATTATTTAATTGTGATTGTCATATTAGGAACTACAATACTTCCATTGCTTCCTGTATAACGCTGCGCATAAACTTCTATATAATCGTTAGTTAACATTTCAGTTGTTGCATTTAAAGGAAGAACCACAATATCATTTGTAGATGCGCCCTTACCATAAATTTTATATTGACTTAAAAGTGTACCATTTTTTGCTATATAAACAATGTAAGTACCTGCTGCTGGAACCTGAAAAGAGATGGAACCCGATATTTGAAAAATTCTTTTCTTTTTTCCTGTGTATCTTAATCTATTTGGGGAATCAGTTGAAAATCTGAATAAATTCGAATAAGTTGTTGAGGGTGTACCCGACCCTACTTTTACAATATCGCTCGGATTTGAATTGTTAAAAGCGACTCCCAGACCACTTCCTACTGCATAATCCATTGCAAAATCTCCAGTTGCATTTGCATCTGTCTCAGTTGGAATTCCGGCAGAGCGAACGTTCCAGCTATTATTAAAATTGTATCCTGTATAACTACCAGTTGTATATGGCTTAACATAATTTGCAGGAGTTGGTCCTGTATAAACAACTGACTCTAAAACTGCATCACTTGTGATAGTAAGCCCTGTCGTCGAAACATCAAAACCAAAAGCTCCGGTATTCACATTTGAGAAACCGCCTTGCTTTTCTATCAAATTGAACGTTCCTGTAAATTTTTCATAAGTACCTGAATTATTGCTAAACCATGCCTGGTTACTCAATAGCAATTGACCGATATTATTATAGGTGATTCCATTGGTGTTTCCTGAAAAATTAACAATACTAAGAAACGCTAATCCAAAACCAGATATAGTTCCTATGCTATTTGAATTGGCGATAATACAATCTCTAAGTAAAAAAGTTTGCCCCGCCGTACCGCTTAGATTGAAAACTGTAGCTCCCGGTGTAGTAATGGTAAGATTCCTTATGCTTCCACCTGTTGTTCCGTCAAAAAGATTTCCTGATGTTTTCACAATAATATCTTCGTTAGCATCCAAACCGTCAAGATAAGCACTGTTTAAATCTATTGGAAAATTAAATACAATCTGACCATTAATTTCATACAAGGTATTGGATGTCAAAACATATTTAGCACCACCACCTGCTGCCAGCTCAGTGGCTAGCACAGTTGCTAAATTATCACCGGCTCTAATACGCTTAAAATTTAACCGTGGAAGCGCACCACTCATAGGTACCCATGACGATGAAGACGATATATAAGAATAAAACAATTTAAAATCTGTGTCATAAACCATTAGTCCGTCCACAGGAGTAACTATAGCATTTTTTTGCGCAGTCGTCATACGGGGTGTTAACAAACCCTGAGTATTAGAAGTTATATCCAAAATAGAGCTTGCAGCAGGAGTTACGGTACCTATACCGATTTGTGCATTTCCTAAAAATGATAATAAGAAAAAAAAGAGTACCAATATTTTATGCTGTCTCTGAGTATATTTATTTACCATAATTTTTATTATTAATTAGTTTTTGAAGATTAAGATATTTTACGAGCAACATAATGCATTAAGAATTCAAGAATAGTACTTATTTTTTGCCCGAATTTGATATAATAATTTTTTGGGTTATTTTTTCATTGTCAGAAGTTAGAAAAGTGGCAATGTAAATTCCAGAACTTAAGCCCGAAGTTGAGAAATTATAATTTTGTTCAACTCCCAATTCACTTTTGTTTAATACAGCCTTTCCAAGAATATCAAACAAAACAAATGATTCAAAAGCTATGTTATTTGGATTTGAAGCTCTTAAGACTTCATTAATATTGTCTTGAACTATTAAGAATTGCCTTTTTATTTCTTCATTAATACCGAGAGTCTGATTTGTAAAAGTTATTTTAAATCGGTCAGAATAAACCCCAGATGCAATAATGATCTGATAAGTTCCATTTTTGATATCATGATAAGATGAATCTAATTCATCATATAAGTAAATATTTTGTGAAGGATCAAAATTAACAATCTCAGGAATATAAAATTTCAGAGTAGTATTAGCAGTCGCTTTAACAGTTAAAGGTATTCTCTTTGAGAGTTCAAAATTAACTCCTTGGATTACATAGTTGGAATTTTCTAACCAAAATGAAATATCACTAGGAAGGCTTTGATCCATATTTAGGGCATCAATCCCAACATCAATCCCATCTGTCGCTTCGGGTATAAATGCTAGCGCAAGTTGCCTGGTAAATTGATTATTTATAATTGTGTTTATTTTAAAGTGAGACACAGGAGTACTTTTCTCTTCTGATGCATTTAAAGATTTATCTTTATTTGATTTTGCAAATTGAGATAAACCAGAACCTTCTTTATAAAATGCACGGTGCGAATTTTTAAAAGTAACCGAACCGCTAGCTGCACCATTGATTAAAAAACCTTGTCCAATAGGACTGTATTTTCGCTCTATTATTAAACCAGAGGATGTCCCTGTAGTGTTCAAGCTGCCATTACTATTATAGCTATTAAATGTGGCTGCCACATATAATCCTGTGGATCCTACTGCTACTGGTGAATAGGTACCATAACCTCCTCTATAAGCAGATAGATAATGAGAATTTACCGTTTTATCCTGCTCCCAAAAGTAAGCAACCCCTGTGCAGGCTGTATTTGAGGGATCTAATAGGAAAGCATTTAAATGAAGTGCCGAAGGGTACGGGTTCCCTGTAAGTGTTGCTGCATTTCCAGTTCCTACTGCTACTGCTATATTTCCATCATTGGGCTTACCTCTGAAATCATATCTTTGAGCTCCTGTTCCAGGATTATTGGGTATGCCGGTTCCTTCTGGATCATTTGTATCAGTACCGCTTGTGCCTTTCATTGTAAACCCTTCTCCAGCCGCTATTGTTGTAGCGCCTCCAACCTGAATCCATTGCGAGTAGTTATTGGCATTTGTTAACTTATAAATCCAATATGACGCTATTGCAAGTGGGCTTGCAGATCCATCATAATTTGTAAGTGGAAGTATTGTTGCAGGGACCACAGCAGTTGAAGTAATTGGCCTATTTAGCAGTGAAATTCCAAAAGGTGTATTACCTGTTGAGACAATAGGGTTTCCAACAGGGGAACACCAATAATTATACTCAAAGTTGTCGGAAGTACCTTCCTGATAAACCGATAAAATACCTGTTCCACTATTGGTGGATACTCCGCTAGTACCCTGAACCAACTGAGAGTTATTTCTTAAATATAGATTTGAATTTGGTGCTAAATCTATATTCTGATTTACATATAAAACTTGATTTTTGACATATACAGGGGAATTTACACCAATATATATTTGTGAAAATGTTTGAATAGAAATAAAAACAAAAAATAATAGTAATATTTTTTTCATAATTTTTTCTTTATTTTTTAATATTAAAAATTAAAGGACTCGTCCTGACAGAAACACTTATGGCTTACTTTTATTTCTTTTACCTATAATATAAAACCCAAAAATAATTCCAAATGCAAATAATATATAGACAAAGGAATCTATTGGTGCTGCAACTGGATCATCAGGCAATCCCGGAGGTGGTGGATTTTCAGCAAAAGCGATGTTATGAATAAGTAAAATTGCTGGAAAAATAATAGTATAAAAAAGTGATTTTTTCATTTTTTAGGTACACAATTAAATAAATTTATCTGTCGCCCTTCGGATTTATTTTTTAAACAGCCATTTTCAATCTAGCATTGTTAATTTACTGTAAGCTAGATAGTAAAAAAACATCGAAAAAAGTTTGTAATTATTGTATTACAATATCAAATCTGGGCTCTTACAAAGCTGACTTTAATATTTGACTTTAATCTTACATAATTTTTAGTTAAATGTTACATAATTCCCACATATAAAAATAGGAGAAACTTAAAATATTAATCTAAAAAAAATTTAATTTAATCTTGAACAAACAAAACATAATCGATAACTGCTTTCATCTACAAGAATATCATTTTTTGTTTTATTTAGCTTACTATTTTTTTGAAGCTCTGGAATAAAACTAATATTTATACTACCTTTAAAAAATGAGAACAAACAGCGAAATAATAATAATTGAGGACGATGAAGACGACAGAATGCTTCTTAAAGATATTTTTGAAAGTTTGAACTACCCTAATAAAATAACCTTTATAGAAGATCCGATGGATGCAGTCTCTTATTTAGCAGATCCTGTGGTGAATCCATTCATAATATTTTCTGACATCAACATGCCTAAGATAAATGGATTTGAATTGCGAGAGGAGATTCTGTCCGATGAGATAGTAAGCATAAAATGTGTACCTTATATCTTTCTCTCAACATCCAAAAGTCCCGAAAATGTTCTTAAAGCATACCATTGTAAGGCACAAGGCTACTTCAAAAAAGAATCTGACTTCTCTATTTTCAAAACCGTAATCCAAAACATAATGGAATATTGGAGTAAAAGTTTGACTCCAACTAACTCTCTATTATAATTAATTCAATAGTCCTGCACCTAAAGAAAGCAGTAGTGTTTTTAGCAATAATCATAAGTCGAAAAGAGAGATAAATAATGTTTTGATTTTAATATAGTTACAATAGTACTACCTTTTGCTTTTCTTTATAATTTTTAATGCCTAAAAAAACATTACGAATCATTTAAAACATTTAAGTTAACATTGCGTAATACTATCTCGATTTGTAGTTTAATAAACACATGCATTTGGAGACGTTTCTTCTATTCATTTACTTTCCAGTGATTTTACATAAGCTTTTTTCATAAGTTTTTTAGTTTCTTTATTACTATTAATATACATATACTCCCAAGCTTTTCTTATCCTATCGTTTTGAATTTGTCTCATTTCAATTTCTTTGCTATTATCGCTATAATTTATTCCCCAGTTGTAAAGATTGGTTAAAGCCAGCATTATAACAAGCCATAAAAACCACCTTCCAAAAACAATTTTATAAAACAGTTTCGCATCCTGTTCGGGAAATAACAAAATCTGAAATTTCCTAATGATACTTTTCGGTTGCCTGCCAATCATAAACTTTATATCCAGGAAACCTTTTTGTAGGATAGCTTCTATTGGTCCAATATCCAATGTCTCTGAAATACTTTTTGCTGTATTATCCTCTTTTTTTAATGCATCCATTTTATTGCCTACGATATTAACTGCAATAATAAGCGCCTCAATATGCTGATTGTTTGTTTTCTGTTCCTGAGTAAATTCCTCCAGTACTAATTGTAATGTCTCTCTTTCTATATGACCTTTGTCTGCATTTGAATTTGTTTCCATATTTTTTATTTTTTAACATCATCTCCTTAACGCTGATTTCTTCTTTTTCTTTTGAGGCACTCTCTGTAATTCAGGATCGATATAATCCGGTTCATATTCAGAATTGATTAATTGTCCTATAACTCCTAAAACCTCTTTAATAACTATTTCTCCTGATCTATCTAAACTATAGCTTTGCTTTTCTTTGTTTGGTTTTTCAGTGTTAAAAGATTTAGATATTGACTGACTATCTCTATCATAATTTTTTTCTTCACCAGCATTTTTCATGGCATACTGTTGTTTCTGATGTAATATCTTTTCAATTTTCATCAATGAAAAACCAACTTCGCTCCCCTTTATTTTTACTTTTTTATCATCTATAAAAGAAATCCCCCTGCCTTTAAGAACTTTATATCCCAACTCCTTAATTTGTCTTTCAAATTCTAGATAAGAATTGGCATACTTTAATGTCTGTCGGATATCTACTTTTAGTTTTTCTTTTCTATTATCATGGCGAGGCAATAACCTATCTTTAGGAGATTGGAATGCTCTTGGACTTAATACTTCTTGAAGACCATATTTCCTTTCAAGACGACGACAAAGTTCAGACATGCGTTTATAGCTATTGCTATCATTTGCAACCTTACCATCAAAACTTACTCGATTGGCTACTATATGAATATGCTTCTCTTTAGTATCCTTATGTAGTACGCAGATGTATTGGTTGTCTGCTATACCAAACTCCTTGGCACATTCTCGTCCAACATATCTCAATTGTTCTATAGTCAATGTCTCATTTGGGGCTAAACGTAAGGTCAAATGCAACATTGGTTTTTCAACACGCCTACTTAATCTTCTAACATCTTTAAACTGCTGTGTAAGCTCATACTTGTTACCGAAGCATTTATTATATTCCAATACTTCTGCTCGATCTTTATGCTGCAAACGGTCTTGCATTGCAAGTGCGAGTTTTTTCTCTTGTGACAATTCTTTTTTATCTTCCAAACAGTAGCTAATACAATGGTAGAACGAGCTACCAATGCTTACACGTCCTATCATGACATAAAGTTTTTAATTTGGACGGCAAGATCTTTAACCTTCTCTGACTGTACTTTTAATTCTGCCCGTTCAAGCGGACTTAATTCATCATTGTTATTTCGCTTTTTCGCTATCTGATTAAGATTAGCTGCCATGTGATTAAGCACTCCGGCAAAGCTTAGAATTTCTTTCGGAAGGGCTTTGTTTCTGTAATCAATCTTTGCCGTTAATCCGATTTCACGAAGATATTCGGAAACGGTTATACTGGCTTTTTTGGCTTTGGCTTCAATTATTTTACGCTCGTAGAGCGTACATTTAATTGCCATAAGCTGATCTCTTTTTACAGCCTTTTTGGGTCTTCCTCCTCTGTTCTTTTTTATTTCTTTCTCTTCCATTGTCTCTTATCATTTATTTTTTGAATGCGGATGCATGAAAAAAATTCCTCTCATCGAATGCGACAGCATGAGGGGAGCCAGCGTTTTGGTTTTACCAAAACATAGCTGGCTACCACTCGAACGTTATATAGATCGCCTAAAATTATGACCTCGTTTAACTTGCTGTTCCTGGTTTAACAATTCGTTTAAATCTTTCTTTTGCTCATATAAAAAACTTTGGTCAATATATTTTATCGAATCACTCTGCACGGCTTCATTAGTACATTTTATCCCTCCTGTATCTCTGTCTAAATAGAGATCTACTCTCTCGTGTTTTTCCATTAATTGCATAGACTTCTTAAAAAAAGATAGAGAATTTAGTATCAGGAAATTTGTTTGTAGGTTAACCGATTTTTGATTCATCATTTTATAAGAGAGATAATCAAAAAAGCCTTCAAAAACAACAACTGATTTTGCTTGGTTATTTATGAAAGTGATATCTTTTGGTGAGCTGCTACCTTTAAAGTTTTCATTTCGGATTTCGTATCCTCCTGAGCTATTCTTGAAACCGATGGCGGTAAGCTTGCGATTATTTAAACAAAAATCAACCTCTTTACAATGTTGCCTTGCTATCTCTTGTGAAATGCTTCGTTTGTCTAAATAAGCTATCAACAATTTATTTTCCAATGTGCGTACATCAACAATGACAATTTTATCAAGTGGGTTATCTTTCTTTTCATTTGCAATTCTTAGATTTGAAGACTGTCGCTTCTCATTCTTAAGTGATAAACTTATACCAGAGGAAATACTTTTGCCATTTAAAAGTTGTAAAAATTCCGAAACAGTGCATCTAAAATATTCAATCCCAAAATCAACTACATTCCCTCCTTTACCTGTTCCATGATCATACCATAAATTTAATTTTTGATTCACTTTAAAAGAGGGTGTGTTTTCATTTCTAAGTGGTGATATATACCAATAATCCTTGTTTTTTATTTTTGATGGCTCATGCCCTAATGTTTCAAGATAATTGACTAAATCAATTTGATTTGCCCCTTTACAATTGAACTTTTCCATAATTGTTTTTTTTTAATAAATCTTCTATTTGATTTATTACAAGTCTGTTTTTGCTAATGAAAAAAAAGAATTATAATTTTTGCTTTTTTTGATGTTTTGATGCAGATACAACATAACCCACTGATTATATAAAGATTACACTGCATCAATAACTGCATCAATGCATCACTTTATTTTTGTCCTGAATCAGTTTTGCATCAAAAAACATTGTTTTTTAGTTTGATGCAAGGTTTGATGCAGATCGCTTTAGCTCAATTACAAGACTTTATATTAATTTTGCATCAAAGCATCAAATATTTTATAAAACAAATTTTTTTTAATGGTATAAAAACGTCCTCTTCGATCTACTTTTACGTACTCACCATGCGACAATAATTCAATTCCACAATAAGACTTCGTATTATCTTCTGGAGTAAAACCCCATCGTTTGAGAATATTTCTTATTTCATTAGCAGAAATATTTATTCTGTTATTTTGCTTCCTCAGCAGAATGAAAATATCATTAGGAGCTAATTTCAACTCATCCTCTTGCATTTTCTCAAAACACTCATGTATCAATTCAAGCACAAGTATTTCCTCTTTATTTCGATTTACAAGCTTTAATAAGGAAGCGGTCATAATCTGTTCGGGTTTAAACCACATTCTCGTTTTTTGCTCGGAAAAATAATTTCTTAATTGCAGGTACTTTAAGAAATACGGAATTTCTTTGTTCAGTTTTTTAAGAAAAAATACATCTTCTGTATTTATAGTACGAATTTTACGAATCCAAAAACGGATTTCTTCTTCGTCTATTTGAATAAAATTATCTTCATTATTAGAACAGAGAATAAATTTTGCAAAGAATTCAATTTCTTGTCGATCCTTTCCTTTTGCTTCTACTTTATCTTTGTCAGTCGTAGAAAGGTATTTTAAACGTTCTGTAATTTCTTTTTTATCAAAAAAGACTTCATCAATGGCCACAAGTAACATACTTGCCCAATCAGAATTAAACTGCGAGCCAAACGAATCGCCTTTTATATAGGTCATATTCATTCCGAAAATTGCTTTCAACCACTTTATAAAAGAGCTTTTCCCTGTCGATCGCTCTTTGCTTACCAAACAAAGAATTGGCAATGTCTGCGTAGGTTTTTCATATAAAAGTTTTATGTAGTCTAAGCCTAACTCTCTTTGATCTCCAAAAATATGTTGAATAAATTGCAATGAATTCGGAATCAATTTTTCGAGTTCATGAATTGAAAAATCCTTATTGATTGGTTGACTCGGTAGTTCATGATAGGTATTGTAGAAATCATCTACAATTTGCTCATAACCAAAATGATTAGGAATACAGCAAAATCCATCTAACTTAAGAATGCTATTCAAAAATGATTTTCCGTGATCTGAAATGATTGTTTCACGATTCCACCGCACCATTACTTTTACTTTATCGCCAGAAATTAAAGGTTTATCTATAATTTTGAAATAGGAAGTTCCTACTCTGATATAAGGAATATCTAAGTCCATAAGATTCAAATTATAATCCTTACAATCTTGTCATAAGAATTTGATTAAAAATAAAGTTTTTTTATACGTTCATTTTGCAGAAATTGAACGATTTATTTTTTCCACAAAGCAGCATTTATGTTCTCAAGATCTTCAGTAGTACTAATTATCTCTCCGTTTAAATAATCAAGAAGATCCGCTTTTCTAAAATAGATTTTCTTTTGACCTTTTTTCTTGGAATATCTAATCTTTCGTTGGTGGGTAAGCTGATAAATGTATTTAACTTCTATAGATAAAAACTCTGCAGCTTCTTCAGAAGAATAAACATCTTTACTATTTAAAGATAGCTTCATTAATGCCGTTTTAATAAACGCATCTTGTTTCTTTGCTAGTTCCAGTACGATCAATTCCAATCGATCAATTTTGGAAGTAAAATTACTTGCATCCATGTTTCTAATTTTTAAATTATGAAACAAGTTTACGGAGGTTTGGAAATGTAAAAAATCGTGTAAAAACAATTTACATATTTAAAATAAATTATAATAATAAATTCTCAAACAGAACAAATCATTTTAGCTTATTTTATCTTTAAAAAACATATTTGAGTAATTAAATTTTACATAGCGATCAAAGCAATTTTTCAAATAATCGTGTAAAATCGTTAATGTGCAAAGTTTTATCTCCATCATTTATTGTAACATACTTATTCAAAAAATCAATAATTTTGGTGTTTGTTTTATCTTTACTCTGAGAATTCCAATTTTTTTGAATATTGAAAAGTGATGTCAATATTTCAATTATGTTCTGTTTTGAATTTCTTTTATTATTTATTCTTATTGAAATTGATCCTTCTTTTATTTCCATTCCATTGCATAACTTATAAAGATTTTCAATTGAAGAACTATCTTGAAAAACATTAATATATTTCTCTATTATTAGATCAAACTCTCTTTGATGAATCTGTTTAATAATATCTCCATAGGTTAGATTTACTGCGTCTTTAAAATTGACACCATTCTGATTTATTGATTCACTTATATTATTTTCTTCAAAAATCACTTCTCTTTGCTTAAATATTTCCTTTGGATTTTCAAACCAATCTCGTACTATTTTAAAAATACTCCTTGGAGTTTTTACCTCAAACATATAGAACAATACAAATTGAGTAAGAACTAGTAAAAAGAGATTCAATATGATTTTGTAAGTATCTGAAATACTCAAAACTTCTTTTCCGAGAAAAGTTCCTATGAAAAATGATAAAAAACAAAGCAGCAATAAAATCAATAACCTGTTTTTATTTATTCCAGCATAATAATTAAATTTCTCTTCAAAATATAGATTTACGAATAAAGGTTTAACTATGAAAAACAATCTAAAAAGAAGATATACAGGAACAATAATTTTGGCAAAAATTAGGATAAATGACAAGATGTAGGTATAAATGGTCATATTACAATCAGTTAATTCCCATAAAAGTAAACAAAACTAATTGATTATAAAAAAACATTTTTGCTCGTCAAATGTTCGTCAGAAAAAATAAAAAAGCCTTTACATTTCTGCAAAGGCTTTATTTTATTAGTGGTCCCACCTGGGCTCGAACCAGGGACCACCTGATTATGAGTCAGGTGCTCTAACCAGCTGAGCTATAGGACCGGTTTGAGGATGCAATATTACTACTATTTTTAATTCACTCCAAATATTTTGGGATATGATTTGTAATTAATTTTAAATAATTGCCAGTCTTTTTAAAACATAATTGATTTTCAATTGATTATTTCAGATTCTTAAAAAATATTTTTCATCTAATTTCCTGACAAAGCTCGACTAAAACCCCATTTGTATTTTTTGGATGCAGAAAAACCACCAATTTATTATCGGCTCCTTTCTTCGGCGCTTCATTTATCAATACAAAACCTTCGTTTTTTAAGCGCGCAATCTCAGCATGGATATCTTCGACATCAAAAGCGATGTGATGAATACCCTCTTCTTTTTTTTCTAAAAACTTAGCAATCGGACTTTCTGGATTTGTCGCCATCAAAAGTTCAATTTTATTAGTTCCTGTTTTAAAAAAAGACGTCAAGACTCCTTCACTTTCGACTGCCTCTTCTTTATAAGACGGAACGCCTAATAATTTTTCGAACAAAATATTAGCATCCTCCATGTTTTTTACTGCGATTCCGATATGTTCAATCTTATTTACCATCTTAGATATATTTACTGATTTACATAAGTATTAAAATAACCGCATTCTGCAATTACATCCTGATAATATTTTGTGTCTGAATACTCTTTTTTCAAAGTTTTAAAACTACTCCAGGCTATAAAATTAATTTTATCATCATTTGCATCCCACCAGTTTTTCAGATCATTATACTTCTTATTATAATATTCGTTTCGTTCGCATTTTGCCAACATGTAGATACATTTTGCTTTTTGTTCTTTTGTTGTTGCAGCTTCAAATGCTTTTTGATAATACATTTTAGGAACATCGCAATTGGTAATCATTTTTTTCATCGCATCTCTAAACGAATAAGGATTTGAACCATAACCTACAATACTGGTCTCATAAAAAGTTCTGCCGTTCCCAAAATGAGTGATATTATAGAATGCATTCCCCAACAATAAACTATTGGTGTAAACATCTTCTTTCTGAGCCAGTTTATCCTGCATTGATTTTATAGTATTCAAAAATTCAAGCTGAGAATATTTCTTTTTTTGATAGGCTGCGTGCTCACAATCATGACAATCTTTAATATTTCCGTTAAACGGATTTCCTAAAAAAGTATAATGCTGAACTGAATCTGTTTGCTGAATAAATGCAATTGCTTCAGGAATTTTATTATTGAATGTCGCCTGAACGGCCTGAAAATTATTAATATCTTTTAATTTCAGATAATAAATTCCAACTCCAATTTTCTCGATTTCGGTTTTATTTGGCTTAGCTAAAAATCCTTTCATATCTAACAAATTCTTCTCGTTATCATAAAAGGCATTTCCTCCGCCCCAATAGTATAAATTAGAATGAGAATCACCTCCAAATAATTCTACCATGACAGGATTTGCTTTTGCTCTGTATAATGTAGCCAAATAATTCTTGCTCCATTGCGCCGCATTTTGATAACGGAATTCCTGACCTTTATATGTTTTTGGAAGTTCCTGGTACAGCCAATTCAAATCGGCCAGGATTGTTTTTTCGTTTTTATCGGTGAGTTTATCTATTTTACTCATATTGTTTACAAAACGAAGTAATCGCAATTGGTAATTGGCCAATTCGGCTTTCGGCATTGTTTTTTCTGCTTTATTCAAATTGTTGTCTGCGGCAGCATAATCCCCTTTTAAAGTTTGCAGATATCCCAATGAAATATCCCATAAATATGGTTTTTCAGTATTTCCGGCAGCGGCAATTTTAGACACTAAATCGAAAGCTTTTGCATTCATTTTAGCTTTATTTGCTTCTCTGTTTTCAGCAACTGTTTGTTTAACTGTGGGCGAATTATAATCATCTGCATTTGTTTTTACTTCAAATGAATTATTTATTGCTTGCTCCTGATTGTTCACCAATCTGGTTAGTAAAAAGTTCAAGTGTTCACTTTTAGGATCTAATTCATAAATTTTTCCGATAGCCTGGGTTTCATCTTTATAATATCCGTGAATGGCCCAAAGTGCTGCTTTTTCTTTATTACTTTTTGCCATTGCCAAAGACTTGTTCCAATCGGCATCATTTTGCGGACGAAAACTATAAGCAGTAACAATTCTCAACTCAGGGCATTTATCAAATACCTGAGCATATAAATAATTTGAAGTTGAATATTTTTTCTGCTGATAATTTATTCCCGCCACATAAGACAGCGCACGGTAATACAAGGTGTTTTTAGCGACAGAAGCTTCGGTTTTATTAAAAAACTCGATTGCTTTTTTCTTATTGTTGCTATAAAAATAAGCTTTCATGGTAAGAAACCAATACCTGTTTTTTAAGAACGAATCTGAAGTCGTATTATAAACATTTTCTATGGACTGAATCATCTTCAGATCATCGAAAGTTTTTGCCACAACAGGATCGTAACTCCAATAATCACTATTTATCGAAACGGTTTCTATCTTTTGTGCCAAATACAAAAACTCGACAAAACTCTTCACTTTTGCATCTTTTAAATCCATCTTTTTACCCCATTTTAATGAAGTTGGATTTTCTTTTTTATTTTTAAAGAAAACATGAAGTTGTGTAACATCCGTCTTGTTCTGAGCCGTTTTTTTCTCAGAAGAATATCTTGTCGTTTCTTCGCCAATTAAAAAATAATTTACGGTTGTAGTATCAACTTTTCCTTTTAAAAACGCACTCCAATCTGATTTTATATTTTCATTGAAACGCGAGTTATGCTCAGTATCAAAACCAATTCCGTAAAAAATAGCCCCTGATAAAAAAAGTGGCGAATATGATTTATCAGTAAATGTTTCAGGCGTAAAGTTTGAATTATAACCAAAAAAATCCCAGTCATCACCGCCTCCACACGCATGAATTATTCCGTAAACAGAAAGTAAAACAGCACTAGAAATAAGAAATAACTTGCTTAAAAATATTCTTTTCATAATTTTTAATATTGAATTCGTCTAAATCGTAAAATATAATTTCTCTTGGGCGCTGAACTACATTATCATCTAATTCTTCTGCCATTTCTTTTAAATCTTCTGAAGAAATTGCCTCTATTTTAAGCAAATCATTTTCTTCATAAAAAATTCCGTTTTTATAATTTGATTTTTTTACTTTAAAAAAAAGAGCATCAACTTTCTCAAAATTAGCATCTTTTTTAAGTTCGTTTGCATTGATTTTAGAACGTAATCCGATCACTTTTTGATTCCTGATATGAACCGCCCACGAATAAATTGGCAAAGCAAAATCAAGATGCAGCGGATATTTTTTTAAACTCTTCAAATATTTCCCGGCGATTTTTTTGCTATAAATAGAATTTTCAGCATCTGGTGCAATTGTACCCATATTATAATACATCAAAACTCCGGAATCGACATTTGGAATTTTTGTCTTTTTAAAATATTTGACCTGATGCAAACGAATTGTTGCCGAAAGTTTTTTCTTCGAAAGTTTTTTAAATTGTTCTATAAATTTAAGATAATTGTCTTTACTTTTCAATGTCCAATCGCAATCGATTTGAATTTCCTGACAAGAAATTTTATTCTTAGCATTCATTTCTTCGACCAAGTGAACGGTCTTCTGAGCCAGATCATCAATATCAAGATTAGGTAATGACATGACTTTGTTTTGAATAAAAACTACCGGAACAACAGTAAAAGTATTGATGTTTTCCTGAAATCGGATTGGACTTATTGGGATTGGTTCTTTGGTTTCAGGATACAAACCTATGTCGAAATAACGAATGTAAAGTTTACTAACCTCATTATCCCGCAGGACTTCCTTCTCAGTTTCGGATAATTTAAAAATGGTTTTCCAATAATAAAAAGCGACGACTGGCTTTTCATTTTTACCACAAGAAATCAGTAAAAGGAATACTAAACCAACGAAAAATCTTTTTGTCAAAACGGGGAAAAATTATATTTGAAATCAAAAGTAAGAAATTATATCGTGGCGGTAATTTCAAATTCAAAAAAAATTAGCCCGGTACGAAAGCTACAAATCCTAATAAATGGATAAAAAATTTCAATTAAAGCAAATATAATCGTTATTTTGTGCAATCAAATTCAGAAAACATTATGTTGAAAAACAACTTCAGATATATTTCCTTTTTACTGGTATTTTTAATGTTGAGTTGCGCCAAAAGAGGCAGCATTACCGGCGGATTAAAAGATACGCTTGCTCCGGTTTTAAAATATAGTTCTCCAAAAAACATGACTACTAATTTTGAAGGCAACGAAATCATTTTAGGATTTGATGAATATGTGAAGCTTAAAAACCTCAACAAACAGCTTATTATTTCACCTCCTATGAAACATGAGCCGTTGATTTTACCAACCAATGCAAGTAAAGTTATTACGATAAAGATAAAAGACACTTTACAACCTAACACAACTTATAGCTTTAACTTTGGGCAAAGTATTGCAGATAATAACGAAGGAAATGCCATCAATCAATTTAAATATATTTTTTCGACAGGACCCTATATCGACTCACTTTCTATTAGTGGACAAATTAAAGATGCTTACGAAAAAAACGTAGACAATTTTGTATCTGTAATGCTTTATGAAGTAAATGATACTTTTAAAGATTCTGTAATTTACAAACAAAGCCCGAGATACATTACCAACACTTTAGACAGTTTGAGAACTTTTAAATTAGAAAATTTAAAGGCAGGAAAATATCTATTAGTAGCATTAAAAGACAAGGGCGGAAACAACAGATACAATCCTAAAGATGATAAAATTGGATTTCTAAAACATTATATCACGGTACCAAATGATACTATATTTGAATTAGAATTATTCAAGGAAGTGCTTCCGCTAAAAACCTTCAAACCTATTCAGGCATCCGGAAACAGACTTTATCTGCCTTATGAAGGGAAACAAAATTTTAAAGTTTCTAAACCCACAATTGTACTAAAACACAATAATGAAGTTTTAGAAACGATCGTGACTGCTTTTCCTAAAAAAGATTCCCTGCAAGTTTGGTACAAGCCCATAAAAGCCGATTCATTATCATTGGAAGTAAGTAGAGATAAGTACAATAAAAAGTTCTCTTTTAAAGTCAAAGATCAAAAGAAAGATACTTTGAATATTACAGCATTGCAAAATGGAGTTATTAATTTCAGGGATCGTTTTACCTTAGAATCTGCAACGCCATTGGTTAAATTCGACAAATCAAAGATTAGATTAGTCAATAAAGATTCTGTTGCTGTAGACTTTACAACAGAATACGATGAATTTGAACAAAAATTATATGTTGACTTTAAAAAAGAACCAGTCGAAAAATACAATGTCACCTTTTTTCCAGGTGCATTAACTGATTTCTTCGAAAAAACTAATGATACTCTGGCTTATAAATTAAGTACAAAAGAACACTCTGACTACGGAAATCTTGTTTTGAATTTACAAAACGTAAAACGTTTCCCCATTATAGTTGAGGCAACCAACGCGAAAGGAGATGTTGTGTATGCAAGTGATTACTCTGAAGGCAAAACCAAAATTGAATTTAATTTAATGGTTCCTGATAAATTCACCATTCGAATTATCTACGACGACAATAAGAATAAAAGGTATGACTCAGGAAACTTTTTAGATAAAACCTATGCAGAGGAAGTCTTTTACTACCAAACAGAAGTTGACGTACGAACCAATTGGGATGTTGATCAGCCAATTGATTTAAGCGTTCCTTTTAGTCCTGAAGTAGAAAAGAAGAAAATCGAGAAAAAGAAAAAAGAAGACGCTAAAAAGAGAACGGCATTCTAGATTTTAATTTCGAAAAAATCTCTATCACTTAAGAAATCGAGTTTTTTACGAGTTTCCAGCATTCCACTTTTATCTAATTCAACAATAAAAACAGCTTCGGTTTCTTGAGGTTCTAAAATAAAATTCCCTAGAAAATCAACAACTTGCGAATGCCCTACGTGTTCGTAATTGTTGGCATCCAGCCCTACCCTGTTTACGCCCACTACATAACTTAGATTTTCGATTGCTCGTGCTTTTAGCAAAGTATCCCAGGCGTTGGTACGTACTTTTGGCCAATTGGCAACATATAAAAGCAAGTCATAGTTTTCGACATTTCGGGCAAAAACCGGAAACCTTAAGTCGTAACAAACCTGTAAACAAATTTTCCAGTCCAGATATTCTACAATTACTTTCTCTTTTCCGCTCGTGTAAAATTTATCTTCTCCGGCAAGCGAAAACAAATGTCGCTTGTCATAATACTGAATTTCTCCTGACGGAAAAACAAACAGCATTCTGTTATAATACTTTTCATTTTCAACAATAATCAAACTTCCCGTAATGGCGAAGTTTTTTTGTTTTGCCAAAGATTGAAGCCATAATACGGTTTCACCCTGCATAATTTCAGCAACTTCGGGAGCATTCATTGTAAATCCTGTTGAAAACATCTCAGGAAGAACTACTAAATTAACATCAGAATCGATCTGATTTATTTTCGATTCAAAGCTTTTTCTGTTTTTAGAAGCATCTTCCCAATAAAGATCTGATTGTATAAGTGCTATTTTCATATTTCAAAAATACGAATTTTAAGATTAAAATTAATTTCTGCAAAAAAAGCATTATCTGCAAAATTTTCTCAAAAGGCCTCGCAAAATCACACATCTTTTGGATATTAAAAATGCTTCACGAAAAAATATTGCAAAAAATATGCGCTTTATGCAAAAAATATGCAAATGTGAAAAATAAATTTTTATATTTGATCGCCAATAAAAACCAAAAAAAACATGAAAACCAAAGAATTATGAAAACAAAGCTAATTTCATTAGTGTTTATTGGGGGGATGATCTTCTCAGCAAATGCAAAAGAGGCTGCAATTAAAAAGCACCTTTTTGAACAAAAAAGCAATCAGACAGAAATTTCAGGCCAGGTAGTTGGTCAGGATGACGGAATGCCAATTGCCGGAGCAACGATTTATGCAAAAGGCAATAATAAAATAGCAACCATAACTGACGAAACCGGAAAATTCAAACTAAATGTTCCGGAAAACGAAACTCACATCATCGTTACTTACATGGGTTATGCCTCTTTAGAATATAAATTAGACAATAAACAAGATTTAGTTATAAGCTTAAAACCAGCCGAAAATGTTTTAGATCAGGTTTTGGTTACGGCATTAGGAGTTAAAAAAAGCAGCAAATCTGTTGCATATGCAGTTACGGAATTAAAAGGAACCGAATTTACAAAAGCGAAAGAAACCAATATCGCAAATGCATTAGTCGGGAAAATTGCCGGCGTAAACGTGAGCAGCACCGCAACTGGCCCTAACGGTTCGAGCAGGGTTGTAATAAGAGGTAACGGATCATTAAACGGAAATAACCAACCGATGTATGTGGTCAACGATTTACCTATTGACAATACTCAATTGAACTTACCAGGAATTGGAAACGGGCCTGGATCTACCAGAATAAATGTTGACCGAGGTGACGGAACATCTGTTATCAATGCTGATGATATTAAAACTATTACAGTTCTAAAAGGTGGAACGGCCGCTGCATTATACGGCGCAAACGCTGCAAATGGTGTTATTTTAATTCAGACCAAAAGAGGATCTGCTCAAAAAGGAATTGGAGTAGATTATAATACTTCATTTACTTTCGAAACGCCATCAATCATACCTGATTGGCAATATGAATACGGTTCAGGAGCGGGTGGAAAAAAACCAACAACCCAAGCTGAAGCTATTGCAGACGGGCGCTGGTCTTGGGGAGCTAAAATGGACGGAACGAATGTTATTCAGTTTGACGGAGTTGCAAGACCTTATGTAGCGCAAAAAAATAACATCAAAAACTTTTACGAAACAGGAACTACATTCATTAACTCTCTGGCTTTATCAGGAGGAAACGAAAAAGCTACAGGACGTCTTTCTTTTTCAAATATGGACAATCAGGGTGTGGTACCAAATTCTGATTTTAATCGAAAAAGCATTAACATCGCGAGTAACGTAAACCTGACAAATTGGTTGAAGTTTGATGTTGTAGCGCAATACAATTTAGAGAAATCAAATAACAGAGTTACCGTTTCTGATGCTGAAGCAAATCCAAACTGGGGAACGTATATGATTGCTAATACAGTTGACATTAGAAATCTTGCTCCGGGATATGATGCAAATGGCGTAGAAGAAGCATGGAATCCTGTTGCAGTCGCTACAAATCCTTATTTTGTAGTAAATAAAATTAAAAACAACGATACCAAAAATCGCTTTATCGGGATGTTGAATGTAAAATTGAACTTTACACCAGAATTATTCCTTCAAGGTCGAATTGGTCAGGATTTTACGGATTATGAATTCTTTGGATACATCCCAAAAACAACTTTAAACAATCCTATTGGTTACGCTCAGGGCTCAAGAATGAAAATATCAAACCTGAATTCAGAAGCCATTTTGAATTATACTAAGAAAAACATCTATAATAATTTCTCTTTAAATGCTTTAGTTGGGGTTAACTCCCGTACCAACCTAAGAGACGAAACCAGAGTTGAAGGTTCAGGTTTTGTACTGGATGATTTTTATGCTTTAAGTAATTTATCGACGTTAACTTATAGCTATCCTTACGGAAAAACCAAAACAAATTCGGTTTATGGTGCTGCAGATTTTGATTATAAAAACATCGTGTTTTTGAACATTACAGGTCGCCAGGATTGGTTTTCTACACTTTCAAAAGAAAACAATACTGTATTTTATCCGTCTGTTGGAACAAGTATAATAGTTTCAGACATTATAAAAATGCCGGATTTTATTTCATTTGCAAAACTAAGAACTTCATGGGCTCAGGTTGGTGGTGCAACACCGGATCCTTACGCATTAAACCAATCGTATTCGATGATTCAGGGCGGACACAATGGTCAGCAATTGCAAGGGCCAACAAGTTCTAGAGTTCCTAATGCAACTTTAAGCCCATTAACCTCTACTACATTTGAAATTGGAACGGATTTAGGATTTTTCAACAATCGCTTAAATCTTGATTTTGCTTACTACAACCGCGCCACAACAAATGACATTGTCGAAACTACAATATCAAATGCATCAGGATCTAGCACCGCTTTATTAAATCTTGGAAAAATGAGAAATAAAGGGGTTGAAGTTTTATTGAGTGGAAAAATCATCAATTCTGAAAATTTCTCCTGGGATGCAAGTTTCAACGGATCATACAACCAAAATACAGTTGAAGCACTTACAGATCAACTGAACTCAATCACGATGGCAACATCTGTAAACGGATATGTAACCATAACAAGTGATGTTGGCCGCCCTTACAGCATTATAAAAGGATACAAACCTCGTGTAGATGCCAACGGAAATACTGTTTATAATGTAAGCGGGGGTTCTGCCACTATTGCACAAGGTCCGCTTGAAGAATTAGGTCAGGGAGTTCATCCTTGGGCAGCGGGAATTAGCAATGAATTCAAATACAAAAATATCTCTTTCAGCTTTTTGATTGATGGTAAATTTGGAGGAAGCTTATATTCCGGAACTGACTTGTACGGAACTCGTATGGGATTGACAAAACTAACGCTTGAAGGCCGCGAAAATGGCTTACCAATAAAAGGTGTTGATACCAACGGAAATCCTGTTGATATGGTTATTGCTCCTGAAAACCTAAGAACGTATTACGACGGTTTAAGAAACATTTCATCAACATTTGTTTACGATGCAAGTTTTGTAAAACTAAGACAAATAATCTTGGGGTATGATTTACCAATTCAAAAGATAAAAGGATTATCAAAACTTCAGGGAGCTTCTGTTTCATTTATTGCCAGAAACTTATTCATCCTTTACAAGAAAACACCAAACGTAGATCCGGAATCTGTATTTAGTGCAGGAAATGCTCAGGGTGTAGAACAATTTGGAGTGCCAAAAACCAGAAGTTTCGGTTTAAGTTTAAATGTAAAATTTTAAACTCACTTTATTGCTAATTTTTAAATTAAAAGACATGAAAAAGTTAACCATATTATATATCGCAGGAATACTTTTAGGAAGTATGGCATCCTGTACTGATGATTTTGAAGAAATCAATACCAACCCGAATTCTGTTGATAAACCAAACCCGAATTTTGTTTTTAGTAAAGCACAACTTGACGGTTTAAACAACAATTATTTTTTTACTAATATTCTAGAATGTGGCGGAATGATCCAACACTATGCGACTTACAAAGAAGCATCTGGTGTGGGAGATAAATATTTAAGTAATGAAGTTTACTTTTCGGCTTATTACAATCAATTGTATCCAAATGCGCTAAATGAAACTGAAATTGTAATTAATGCTTTAAAAGCAAATCCAAATGACAGCAACCGATTAAATATTGCCAGAATCTGGAAGGCGTATTTGTATCACCGTGCTACAGATTTGTATGGCGATATTCCGTACTCAGATGCTGCAAAAGCAATTAGTACTCAAGTTTTCCTTCCAAAATATGATACTCAGGAATTCATTTATAAAGATTTACTAAAAGAATTAGATGAAGCTGCGATAGCATTAGATCCCGCTAAACCAAGTTATGGCAAAGCCGATTTTATTTATGATGGAGATGTTGCAAAATGGAAAAAATTCTCTTATTCTCTAATGCTTCGTTTAGGATTGAGATTAAGCAAAGTTGATCCTGCCCTATCAAAAACCTGGGTAACCAAAGCGATTGCCGGAGGAGTAATTTTAAATACTGCTGACAATGCGATCATGAAATACACAGACGGACCAAATGATTTCAACAGAAATCCGGTTGGTTTCGATGCCAGAAGACAAGATTTTACAGCAGGATCTTACGGTCAAAAAAATGTTGAAGGCGGAAAATTGGCCCAAACCTTTATCGATCTATTAAAAAATACTGCCGACCCAAGAATTAGTGTTTATGCTGGAGTTTGGCAGGGAACTATTCAAAACACCACTCTTGCCGCTCAAAAAGGTTTCCCTAACGGAACTAAAATTGCGCCAACACCTGCTGAACAAGCCACTTATTCTGAACCTAATCAAAGTACTATTCTTAAATATGATGCTCCGCTTGTACTTTTAAGCAATGCCGAAACGAATCTTTATTTAGCAGAAGCTGCCGCAAGAGGATGGTACACTAATGAAACTGATAAAGATTTATACGAAAAAGGGGTTAAAGCATCTTTCTTAAATATGGGAATTTACGGTATAAGTTATGCGATCACAGATGCAACCGCTTATTTAACGCTAAATCCATATAATGCGGCAGGATCATTTGAAGCAAAAATGAACCAAATTCATACTCAAATTTACATAGCTTTATTTGTAGATGAGCAGGAAGTGTATGCGAACTGGAGAAGAACGGGATATCCTGTTTTAGTTCCTGTAAACTTTCCGGGTAATGTTACAAACGGCACAATTCCAAGACGTTTGAAATACTCCACCAGCGAATATTCAGTGAATTCCGCTAACTTAGCAGAAGCAGTTAAACGCCAGGGCGAAGACACGTTTACAACAAAAATCTGGTGGGATAAATAATTTAAACACATAGAAACATAGCTTTTGTTTGCGCTAAAAAAAGGCGTTTCACTTTTATAAAGGCACATAGCTATGTTTAAATACAGTTTGAAATATTTTTAATTTTTAATTCTCAATTTTTAATTAAAAAAATAAATGAGCATTTTAATTCTTACGGCATGCATTGCATTTTTAATCATTCAGATAGCGTGGCTTAAAATCAATCCTTTTATTGCCTTTATCATAACAGCTTTATTAGCAGGCCTGTTTCTAGGTTTGCCAATAGAAACTTTGTCTCAAACAGTTCAAAAGGGTTTGGGCGAAATGTTAGGATCTATTACTTTGATTATTGTTTTCGGGACCTGTATTGGTAAACTTACCGTTTCATCAGGTGCCGCCAATGTCATTGCCAAAACAGTTATGGGATGGACAGGCAAAAAATACGTTCGCCTTGGCTTAATGATTACCGGATTTATTGTTGGGATACCGCTATTTTATAGTGTTGGATTTGTTTTGTTAGTTCCATTAATCTTCTCAGTAGCCCATCAATTCAAGCTTTCAAAAGTATATCTGGGAATCCCAATGCTGGCCTCGCTTTCAGTAGCACACGGTTTTTTGCCACCACATCCGTCTCCTATGGCTTTGAGCAGTATTTTAAATGCTGATATCGGACTCGTTTTAGTCTACGGAATCATCATTGCGATTCCAACCATTTTTATTGCGGGATTATTGTTTTCGAATTTATTAAAGAACATCAAAACCGAATCAGATCATGAAATTCTAAATGTCGAAGAAGTTGTCAACGAAGGAAAAAAACCTAGTTTCTCGCTGAGTTTATTCTCCGCCCTATTTCCGGTTTTCGCATTAACGCTGACATCCATATTACCCATGATTTCTAAAAATGAAACTCTGGTGAATATCTGCAAAACAGTTGGAGAACCAAGTATGATTATGCTGATTTCTTTATTGATTTGTACCTACACGTTAGGAATCAGAATGAACAGAAGCATCACATCCGTAATGGATGATTATGCCGTTGCGATAAAAGATGTCGCTTTGATTGTTCTAATTGTTGGTGGAGCCGGAGGTTTAAAAGAAGTAATGATCGTAAGCGGCGTAAACGAAACTATCGTAGCTACTTTAACACAAATAAACATTCATCCGTATTTATTGGCCTGGATGATGGCGGCAATCATACGCGTTTGTGTGGGTTCTGCTACAGCAGCCGGATTAATGACTGCCAGCGTTTTATTACCTTTACTACAAACCACCGGACTCGACCCTAACTTATTGGTGTTATCCGTAGGAGCCGGAAGCTTAATGTGCTCCCACGTCAACGATCCAAGCTTTTGGATGTTCAAAGAATATTTTAATATCAGCCTAAAAGACACGTTCAAATCATGGACCGTCATGGAATCTCTAGTATCTGTTTTAGGAATCATTTTCGTTTTTATTTTAAACTCTATAATACATTAATATCATGAATTTATTACCACAAGAAAAATTTGAAACTCTTGGTTTGTCTC
Source organism: Flavobacterium piscisymbiosum (assembly GCF_020905295.1). Classification (NCBI taxonomy): domain Bacteria; kingdom Pseudomonadati; phylum Bacteroidota; class Flavobacteriia; order Flavobacteriales; family Flavobacteriaceae; genus Flavobacterium; species Flavobacterium piscisymbiosum. Next base: position 777,864 of record NZ_JAJJMM010000001.1, read on the forward strand.
TTCCGCCGGCGCCTCAGCCGCTTGGTATTTACAAACCCTATTTAGTTGATGGTAAATATTTATACCTTTCAGGTCATGGGCCTGTTAATGACGACAAATCCTTAATTATTGGCCGAATTGGCGATGACATGGATATCGAAGAAGGAAAATTAGCAGCAAGACAAGTCGGCTTAACAATGCTTTCTACAATTGTAACCAATTTTGGAAGCCTGAACAAAGTAAAACGTGTTATAAAAGTTCTTGGAATGGTCAATTGCAATGGCGATTTCCTAAGACATCCGTATGTAATCAACGGCTGTAGTGAATTATTCGCCGAAGTTTGGGGACAAGAAAACGGAATTGGCGTAAGAAGCGCCGTAGGAATGGGATCTTTACCGGACAACATTCCTGTTGAAGTTGAAGCTGTTTTCGAATTATATTAAAAAGATTTTTTTAACCACAAATTACTCAAATTTCCACAAATCAGTACGTAAAAATTAATTTGTGGAAATTTGTGGAATTTGCGGTTGGAACTAATCTGTAGCAAAAAAATTTAAACACATAGAAACATAGATTTTATTGTAACCTATTTAGAGAACATTTTAAAAAGCTCGCTTTCACACATAGCTATGTGTATTAATGCAAGTGAAATGCCTACTATGCGGCTACAAAAACTATGTTTCTATGTGTTAAAAAATTAAGCGTTACGTTTATAAATCTATAAATCTGCAGCAAAAAACAATAAACATGAATACAATTACCCCACAAACTAGAATTGCAACTTTCGGAGAATTATTACTTCGGATGAATGTTGCTGATGGAAACCGATTTACGCAGGCCAATGAAATAAAAATACACGTTGGTGGTGCCGAAGCAAATGTTTGTGTTTTACTTTCTCAACTCGGCATTCAAACCGATTATATTACCCGATTACCAAAAAACGATTTGGCACAATTGGCAGTAAACGAACTTCAGAAATACAAAGTAAATACTTCAAAATGTGTTTATGGCGGAGAACGTTTGGGATTGTATTTTGTCGAAGCTGGAAATCAAATCAGACAATCACAAGTTATTTATGATCGAAGCAATTCGTCTTTTGCAACTATCAAAAAAGATCAGATAAATTGGGATTTGGCTTTCGCCGATGTTACGCACTTTCACTGGTCAGGAATTAGTCCGGGAGTTTCTGAAGAAGCAGGTTTAGCTTGTAAAGAAGGAATTCTTGCAGCGCATAAAAAAGGAATTCCGATTTCTTCTGATTTTAATTTTCGATCAAAATTATGGCAATACGGAAAACATCCTTCTGAAATTATGCCCGATTTGCTTCAATTCAGCACAATCACAGTTGCTGATCTTGATGCGATTGAAATTTATTTCGGAATAAAAACAGATCAAAACGAATCTGATGAAAATCGATTTCAGAAAACGTTCGAATTATTAAAAGTAAAAATGCCTTTTCTAAAAACACTATCAATGAGTTTTAGAAAATCAGACGGACCGGCACATTTATACAAAGGATTATTGCTTCATGAAGGTAATTTCTACCAAACACAAGAACACAAAATACATGTTGTAACAGATCAAATTGGTTCCGGAGATGCTTTCAACGCAGGATTATTATACGGATTATCCAACAAATTATCGGGACAAGAATGTATCGAATGGGCAACGGCTTGTGGCGTAATCAAACAAAGTATTCACGGAGATTTTGCTATAACAAATCTCGACGAAATAAGTCATTTTATTAAAAACGGCTCAAGTAATAGAATTAATAGATAAATAAAGAATATGTACAGCATTTTAAAAGCACAAGGCGTACTACCATTAGTCACACAAATTAATATTGAAACCGCACAGATTGTATTGCAATCGGCGGCTGATGCTGGCATAAAAATTATCGAGTTTGCTGCTCGTGCAGATAACGCTAAAGAGGTTTTTACTCAAATGATCGCCTTTAAAAAAGCGAATAATTTAGATTTAAAAATAGCTGTTGGATCTATTTTAAGCGTAGATGATGCCGAAACGTTTCATCTTCTTGGAGCAGATTGCATTGTTTGCCCACATACTGATCTGGAAATTGGAAATTACTGTTTTAAAAATAATATTTACTGGATTCCCGGAGCTGCGACGTTAAATGAAATATTGCATGCTAATAAATTAGGTGCCGAAATTGTGAAACTTTTTCCTGCCGATAAAATTGGTGGTCCGGGATATGTAAAAGCCATAAGAGCGCCATTCCCGAATTTGAAAATTATGCCAACAGGAGGTGTAACTTTAGAAGAAAGCAATTTAAAATCCTGGTTCAAATCAGGAGTGGTTTGCGTTGGAATTGGTTCTAATTTATTTTCGAAAGAAATGCTTTTGAATTTAAGTTATGAAGAATCCCTGCAAGCTTTTCAAAATTTAATTGAAGTGGTAGAAAAAACAAGAAAGTAAGTTATGCAAAACAATTGGTGGAAAATTAATTCCGAAATCCGCATTGATACGCCTTTTTTAGCCGTTTACGAAGATCGTATTCAGGCAAATATCGAGCGTTTGATTGAATCAGTAAATGGTGATACTCAAAAATTGAGACCACACATCAAGACGCATAAAATTGGTGAGATTCTGGATTTATTTAAAACCTACAACATCAACAAAATTAAATGCGCTACCATTGCCGAAGCTGAATTGGCTGCCATACACGAAATTCCAGACGTGCTTCTCGCCTATCAGCCTGTTGGCGTTAAAAAAGAAAGATGGGTATCTTTAATACAAAAATATACAAATACTGCTTTTTCGACTATAGTTGACAATCTTGATTCGGCGAAAGCCTTAAATGAAATTGCAGAGAAAAGCAATTTAAAACTTACGGTTTATTTGGATTTAAATACGGGAATGAACAGAACCGGAATTTCGATTCATAAAAACTGGAGCGCTTTAATCGATGAAATTACTCCATTAAAAAACATTCATTTTGCAGGCATTCACATTTATGACGGTCATTTGAAAGGTGATGTCGAAGAACGAACAACTGCAGCTTCCAACTTATTTTTTAGTATTAATGAAGAAGTTGAAAACATTGAGAAAAAACTGGGTTACGAACTAACAATTGTTGCCGGAGGATCGAATACATTTCCGTTTTATGCGACTCAAAAAAATGTAGAATGCAGCCCGGGAACTTTTGTTTTTTGGGATTCAAATTACCAGATTCATTTACCGGAACAAAATTTTGAACCGGCTTTGGTTATTGTGGGAACCATAATTTCAAAACCAACCACTTCTACTTTTTGTATTGATATCGGATACAAAGCCGTAGCTTCTGAGAACCCGATTGACAAAAGATTAGTTATTTTAAATGACGAAAATCTAATTCCGATCGCACATTCAGAAGAGCATTTAATTATAGAAAACCAAGGGAAAAACGAGTATACTATTGGCGATACGATTTATGCCCAACCGTATCATGTTTGCCCAACTTGCGCCCTTTACGATTCGGTTCAGGTGGTCAATGCAGCGCATGAAATTTGCGATCAATGGCAAGTTGTTGCACGAAGCAGAAAAATTAATATCTAGCAGCAAAAAAAGGAGAATAAAGAAAAAAGAATAGAAAATAGAGCGAAGAAGAAAGAGAATCGACCTCATAATTACACTTGTAGAGAACCTGAGCCTTTGCACCTCTGTGCCTTAAAAAAAATACTATGTTTATAATAGACGCCCATTTAGACCTGAGCATGAATGCGATGGAATGGAATCGAGATTTAAGAAATGATGTACCTACTTTGCGCCATCTCGAAAAAGGAATGACAGACAAACCGGATCGCGAACGTGCAACGGTATCTTTTCCTGATTTGCGACGCGGCAATATCGGAATTGTAGTCGCCACTCAAATTGCAAGATTTGTAAAACCGGGCAGTATTATTCCGGGTTGGAATTCTCCTGAACAAGCCTGGGCGCAAACTCAAGGACAATTGGCGTGGTACAAAGCGATGGAAGAAGCGGGCGAAATAACTTCAATTACGGATAAAAAATCGCTCCAGAAACAAATTGATTTATGGAATGACGGAACGCCAAACGACAAAAAACCTATCGGTTATATTTTAAGTTTAGAAGGTGCTGATTCTATTATTGATGTTTCGTATTTAGAAAAAGCGCACCATTACGGATTACGCGCGATTGGTCCTGCGCATTATGGTCCGGGACGTTACGCAAACGGAACAGACGCAACAGGAAAAATGAATCAAAACGGTCTTGATTTATTAAAAGAAATGGAACGCTTGAATATTATTCTGGATGCGACCCATTTATGCGATGATGCTTTTTGGCAAGCTTTAGATCATTATAACGGGCCTGTTTGGGCAAGTCATAACAATTGCAGAAGTTTGGTTGATCATAATCGCCAGTATAGCGACGAAATGATTCAGGCTTTAATTTCGAGAGGAGCGGTTATTGGCGGAGCTTTAGATGCTTGGATGTTAGTCCCAAATTGGGAAAGAGGCGTTTCGACTCCACAAGGTACCAATTGCAATCTGGAAACTGTTTTTAAACACATGGATCACATTTGCCAGTTGGCAGGAAATGCAAATCATATTGGTATAGGTTCTGATTTAGACGGTGCTTTTGGCATAGAACAAGGTCCGCATGATTTAGATACGATTGCTGATTTGCAAAAATTGGTTTTGATTTTTAAAAACAACGGTTATTCTGATGAAGATTTAGATAAAATCTTTCACCAGAACTGGATTAACTTTTTAATGAAAAACTGGGATTAAATAGTATGACAAAAAATACCAAACTTATGTTTTTGCCACTAATTTCTCGAATTTTCTCGAATTTCTATTTTGACACTGCTCAAAAACTAACCGCAAATTTCACAGATTTACACAAATTTTTTAATCTGTACAATAAAAATAATTCGCGGTAATTCGAGAAATTAGTGGCAACCTTTTTATATTATTTTGGCTTAGTATTCGTCCCAGAGTCATATTAAATAAAAACTAAACTGGGAACTGCCTTCTTATACGATTGTAATTTTTCGTCGCCGGGATCAACTTCCGTGACAACGTAATCAACCTCAGATAAGTTGGCAATTTTCATTTTTAGAACTGTATCGAGTTTTTCAGAAATAGTTAGAATAGCTGTTTTTTCAGAAGCCTGAATCATTGCTTTTTTCACCTGAACGGTTTCCCAATCAGAATCTGAGAAACCACCTTCGATATCAAGAGCATTGGTTCCTAATATTAATAAATCGACTTTAATATTCGCCAATTGATTGTAGACATCCCCGCTCACACACATTTGGCTGTAAGACGAAATGCTGCCGCCAATCATGATAATTTTAACATTGGGTTTATCCAGAAGTTCAACAGCAGATAAAACGGTAACAGTAAAAATGGTCAGATTCAAATCATCAGGAATCAATCGGATAAATTCACGAATGGTTGTTCCGCCGCCAATTAATAAAACCATTCCGTCATGAAGTAAGCCTAAAGTTTTTTGCGCAATAATTTGTTTTGATTCGCCTGCATAAGTTTGATTATTAGCCGAAGAATGGTGATAGGCTTTTGTCATCGCACCACCTTTTACCTTAATCAATAAAGATTCTGATTCAAGTTCATTAATATCACGTCTAACCGTATCTTCTGAAACAAATAATTTTGCTGAAAGTGTTTCAAAACTTACACGAGTATGCAAATTTATTTCTTTTAAAATAAGATTTTTACGTTCTTCCTTAGTGTAATTAACCACTTCATTATCATTACTCATGCAAATTCAATTTTATTGAAGCAAATGTAAACATAAAATGCAATATTATTGCGAAACAAATTATAACACAATGTAATAAAAAAGTTAATTCGTCTATTTTAAAGACATTTAAGCATAAAATCATTTTGCAAAAAAAATGCAAACTAATTTACAAATCCTAAATTTGTTTAACAAACCAAAAAAAACAACCATGCATAAAAGTTTATTACTCCTTTTACTATTTTGTTTTTGTTTCGGAAATGCCCAAACTTCTTTCGTAAACAATACTATTATTCCCGCCCCAAATTCATACAAGGCAACCAGAGATAGTATTCACCTAAACGGACAGATAAAATTTACTTTCGAAAAAAATAAATTCAGTGCCAGAGAACTTAAAACCGCTCAAATTTTCGAGTCGGCTATAAATTCGAATACTTCAAACAAAAAAAGCAACATTGAAGTTTTGTTTGTTGCTAAAAATCCATCAACATCTTTAAAAAAGGAAGCGTATAAAATTGTTATTACTCCAAAAAAAATTACCGTTACCGGAAGTGAAGAAGGATTATTTTATGCTGTTCAGAGTTTGCTGCAGCTTTTGCCCAATAAACCAAAAAATCAGGAAATAAAATTGCCTTGTGTTACTATCGAAGATGAGCCCAGATACAGCTATCGGGGGCTTCACCTGGATGTTTGCCGTCATTTTTTCTCTGTCGATGTTATAAAAGATTTTATAGCACAAATGGCCAGTTATAAGTTAAATAACTTCCATTGGCACTTAACAGATGATCAGGGATGGAGAATTGAGATTAAAAAATATCCAAAACTGACAGAAGTAGGTTCGAAAAGAGCCCAAACTTTAGTGGGAAATAAATTTGAAAGATCACCTTATTTTTTTGACGGAAATCCGTACGGAGGTTTTTATACTCAGGAAGAAATCAAAGATGTCGTAAAATTTGCTGAAGATCATTATGTAAATATCATTCCTGAAATCGAAATGCCTGGTCATGCAACTGCAGCTGTTACAGCTTACCCAAATTTGTCTTGTTTTCCAGATCGCCCTTATAAAGTGGTAGAATATTGGGGCGTTTTTGATGATATTTTCTGCGCCGGTAAAGAAGAAACGTTTACTTTTCTTGAAGATGTTTTGACAGAAGTTATGGCTTTGTTCCCAAGTAAATACATTCATATTGGTGGAGACGAATGCCCAAAAACAAGATGGAAAGAATGTCCGAATTGTCAAAAGAGAATTAAAGATTTAGGTCTAAAAAACGAACATGAACTACAAAGTTACCTGACAACCCGAATAGAAAAATTCCTGAATGCAAATGGAAGACAAATTTTAGGCTGGGATGAAATGCTCGAAGGCGGACTCGCGCCAAACGCCGCTGTAATGTCATGGCGAGGTGAATCTGGCGGAATTGCAGCCGCAAAACAGAAACATAATGTGATCATGAATCCGGAGCAGGTTTTGTATCTGGATTACAACCAGGGCTATTCACCGAATGAACCTTTAACAATTGGAAGATTAACGACTGTAGAAAAAATGTACAACTACAATCCAACTCCGGTTGATAGTTTAACCGTTGAGGAACAAAAATATATTATAGGCGTGCAATCTAATCTTTGGTCAGAATACTTAACAAGTCCCGCCAAACTGAATTATATGATTTATCCTCGTGTATTTGCTTTAGCCGAAATTGCCTGGACAGAACCTCAAAACAAAAATTTAAATCATTTTATTCTGAATCAAATTCCGTATCATTTAGAAAAACTGGAAGCACAGAAACGATTGTATAAAGTTCCAACACCTTTTGGCACAAACGAAACGGCATTAATCGCGGATAAATATGTTTTGGATTTAAAACCAACTATCAAAAGCGGACAAATATTCTATACTATTGATGGATACAATCCAGACGAAACTGCAGAACTTTACACCAAAACTGTAACGATAAATATTCCAAAAGGAGAATTCAGAATCATCAAAACGGTCCAGATCAGCCCAAGCGGAAGAAGAAGTTCTATAAATAAAATATTGGTTCGAAACCCGGATTTAAAATCGGCTTTAGCCATAAAATTAACCAAGAAAGGTTTAAAATTCAATTATTATACCGGAACATTATTTCAGCAAACACAAGATTTAGAATTGATAAAACCTATCAATTCAGGGATTTTTGAAGGTGCAATAAGCAGTGAAAAATGGAAAACAAAAACAGAGCGTTATATCGGCTTAAAATTTGACGGATACATCTATATTCCGGAAACGGGAAATTATACGATTTCGACGCTTTCAGATGACGGATCGAAGCTTTTTATCGATAATGAATTAGTAGTTAATAATGACGGTATTCATTGGCTCAACGAAGCTTACGGAGCGGTAAAACTTGAAAAAGGATTTCACAAAATCAACATTAGTTATTTTGACCAGATTGGAGGAACTACTTTAAGCTGTTTTATTCAGCAGGAAGGAAAGGAAAAACAAGAAATTCGTGCTTCGCAATTGTATTATGAATAAGATATAACAATAAAACAGCAAAAATAAATTAGAACGGGAATGATAGCGTGAGACTTTGTAGCAGGTAATTTTTAACAGTTTTTAATTCCTGTTTTAATCATTTCTATTAGCAAATTTTTCAATTATTTCTTCGTCATTTTTTTCATCACTTTTTTCTAATGAGTAACAAAAACTTATTGTCGGTTCTTCTTTAAATTTTAAATATAAATTTGGTCTTAGTATTCTGGTTTTATTATCGTTAAAAGAAGTTCTATATTGATTACCAGGGTTTCTTTTAACTGTAAAACAATATATTTTATTAGGATCTTGATTATCACTTTTTGATAAAGAAAATATCACACATTGCTTCTGCAATTTTGACTTGTTGAAATTGATTTGATTTGGTATAAAACTGGAAAAATATTCAGCAAATTGTTTTATTATTTCACCCAAATTTCTAGAATATTCAATGTTGAAAAACAACCTTAACAATTTGACATCTATGTCTATAAATCCTTTTGAATTTACCGAAAGTGTCAAGCTTTTATTGAAATCGTCTGCTCTAATAAATTCTGTTTTTAAAAGAGCATATTTAGGTTTTTCTTCTCCTTTTAAATATAGTTTTGCAAGAACAACATAATTATTTCCTTTATAATTAAAATTAAAAGCCTCAAGTATCCAACCATTCTTTTCCAAATCTTCTTTAAGCAAACTTAAATTATCGAATAATGCCATAAAATTACAATTAGTTATTATATAAAAATTATGAATAAATCTAAACCAAAAAAAAAGGCAAAACAACTTTTTATAAGTCATAAACATATTAGAATAAGCCATAAAAAAAACGCATTCAACCTAATGAATGCGTTTTTTTATTATTTAAAAACTAAAAGTGTTTTTATATTATCCTTTTAAACTTGCAGATAAATATTCACGGTTCATACGTGCGATATTTTCAAGAGAAATTCCTTTAGGACATTCTACTTCACAAGCTCCAGTGTTGGTACAGTTACCAAAACCTTCTAAATCCATTTGGTGTACCATGTTTAATACACGATCAACTGCTTCTACTTTACCTTGAGGTAATAATGCATATTGAGATACTTTTGCAGAAACGAATAACATTGCTGATGAGTTTTTACAAGTTGCAACACAAGCTCCACAACCAATACAAGCAGCTGCATCAAATGATTTATCTGCATCATGTTTGTTAATCGGAATTGTATTGGCATCGATTGTATTTCCTGAAGTATTTACCGAGATAAATCCTCCTGCATGTTGAATTCTGTCAAAAGAACTTCTGTCAACAACTAAATCTTTAATTACAGGGAAAGCTTTTGCTCTAAATGGCTCGATAAAAATCGTATCACCATCTTTAAACATACGCATGTGCAACTGACAAGTAGTTACTCCTCTGTCTGGTCCGTGTGCTTCTCCGTTGATGAATAATGAACACATTCCGCAGATTCCTTCACGACAATCGTGATCAAATGCTACTGGCTCTTCTCCTTTATTGATCAATTGTTCGTTAAGAACATCAAGCATTTCAAGGAAAGACATATCTGGTTCGATTCCGTCGATTGGGTAATCAACAATTCCCCCTTTATCTTGGGCGTTTTTCTGACGCCATATTTTTAATGTAAGTTTCATTTTGTATAAGTTTTAAGTATCAAGAAGTCTGAACTTTCTTAAATACTATTTGTAGCTTCTTTGAACTAATTTAATGTTTTCGTAAACCAGAGGTTCTTTGTGTAATACTGCATCACTTGGTTTTCCTTTGTATTCCCAAGCTGCAACATATGCAAAGTTTTCGTCATCACGAAGTGCTTCTCCTTCTTCTGTTTGGTATTCTTCACGGAAGTGACCTCCACAAGATTCATTACGGTGCAGTGCATCTTTCGCGAATAATTCTCCTAACTCTAAGAAATCGGCAACACGTGTCGCTTTCTCTAATTCCTGATTAAATTCGTTAGCGCTTCCAGGAACTTTTACATCTTTATAAAACTCTTCACGTAAAGCAGCAATTTCTTCGATAGCTTCAGTTAAACCTTTAGCATTACGAGCCATACCTACTTTATCCCACATGATTTTTCCTAATTTCTTGTGGAAATAATCTACAGAATGAGTTCCTTTATTATTGATAAATCTGTCGATTTGATCTTTTACTTCTTTTTCTGCTGCTACGAATTCTGGTAAATCTGTAGAAATTTCTCCCATTTTAATATCCGGAGCCAAATAATCTCCAATAGTATAAGGCAATACGAAATATCCATCAGCTAAACCTTGCATCAAAGCAGAAGCTCCAAGTCTGTTTGCTCCGTGATCAGAGAAGTTAGACTCTCCTATTGAGAAACATCCCGGAATTGTAGTCATTAAGTTATAATCAACCCAGGTTCCACCCATTGTGTAGTGAACCGCTGGGTAAATCATCATTGGCGTTGTATAAGGATCTTCGTCAACGATTTTGTAATACATCTGGAATAAGTTTCCGTATTTACTTTTGACGATTTCAGCTCCTAATTTAGTTACCAAAGCAGCATCATTAGCATCTAAACCTTTTACGAAAGCTTCTTCAGTTCCGTAACGTTTGATCGCTGCTGCGAAATCAAGGTAAACAGCTTCTCCGGTTTTGTTAACACCAAAACCAGCATCACATCTTTCTTTTGCAGCACGAGATGCAACGTCACGAGGTACTAAGTTACCAAAAGCAGGATATCTTCTTTCTAAGAAATAATCTCTCTCAGTTTCAGATAAATCAGTTGCTTTTTTCTTTCCTTCACGAATCGCTTTTGCATCTTCTTGTTTTGCAGGAACCCAAATACGACCATCATTACGTAACGACTCAGACATCAAAGTCAATTTTGACTGGTGATCTCCTGAAACAGGAATACATGTTGGGTGAATTTGCGTGTAACAAGGATTTGCGAAAAACGCTCCTTTTTTATGAATTTTCCAAGCTGCTGTTGCGTTACTTCCCATAGCGTTTGTTGACAAGAAAAATACGTTTCCGTATCCTCCAGAACCAACTACTACTGCGTGAGCAGAATGTCTTTCTATTTCTCCGGTAATTAAGTTACGAGCGATAATACCTCTCGCTTTTCCGTTCACGATTACAATGTCAAGCATTTCGTGACGGTTGTACATTTTTATTTTTCCACGACCAATCTGACGGTTCATTGCAGAATATGCTCCTAACAATAATTGTTGTCCAGTTTGTCCTTGTGCGTAAAATGTACGAGAAACCAAAGTTCCTCCAAAAGAACGGTTATCTAATAATCCACCATATTCACGAGCCAATGGTACTCCTTGAGCCACACACTGGTCAATAATATTAGCAGAAACTTCAGCCAAACGGTGAACGTTTGCCTCACGTGCACGGTAGTCACCCCCTTTTACAGTATCATAAAATAATCTGTAAACTGAGTCACCATCACCTTTATAATTTTTTGCAGCATTGATACCTCCTTGTGCAGCAATAGAGTGCGCACGACGAGGTGAATCCTGAAAACAAAATGCTTTTACGTTATATCCCTGCTCAGCCAAAGTAGCCGCAGCTGAACCTCCAGCCAAACCTGTACCAACGATTATAATATCTAAATTACGTTTGTTTGCAGGGTTTACTAAATTAATATGATCTTTATAATCTGTCCATTTGTCCGATATTGGGCCATGTGGAATTTTTGAATCTAATGCCATTATAATTGATATTAATTATGTTGATTGAAATGATGAAATAATGCGATGATGACAAAAAGTGCTGGTACAATAACCGCAAAGCCATAACCGATTTTACTTAAAAATCTTGAATACTTATTGTTCATTCCTACTGATTGAAGAGAAGAACCGAATCCGTGCCAAAGGTGAAAACCTAATAACACAAATGAAACACAATATATTCCAGTGCGAATTGGATCATTAAATTTATGAACTAACTCTCCATAATACCTTGTAGCATCTGGCGCAGCACCTGCAATATATTTGTAGTTAACCTCCGGAAACCAGAAATCATAAAAATGCAATCCTAAGAAAGCCAAAATAACCAATCCAGAAATAATCATATTTCTAGAACTCCATGAAGCATTTGCGGCTCCGTTGTATTTTGCATATGCAATTGGTCTTGCAGCAGTATTTTGAGCCGTCAATACGAATCCCATAACGAAATGGAAGATTACTCCGATTGCCAAAACTGGTTGCATTACATATTGAATCAGCGGATTGTATCCCATAAAGTGAGATGCTTCGTTAAAAACATTTTCACTAATAATAGAAATAAAATTTAAGGAAACATGCAGCGCTAAAAACGTGATTAAGAATATTCCCGAAAGGGCCATAGCCACTTTCTTTAAGATGGAAGCATTCAATAGTGCAGATTGTGCCATAATTGTTTAAGTAGTTTGTTTTAAAAAATTACACAAAAATAACTCAATTAACAAAGAACTACAACCATTTCGCTGTTATTTATAATGATTTTAAAATACATTACGTAATACGTACTTTTACGTATAAAAAACGCTCTATCCCAAATTATTTTATTATAAGATTTTCTTTAAGCACCTTTTACCGAGATTTCCTGCGGTAGAACGAGCAAACTTGTTTCTAAAGTTTGTCATATTATTATTTTAAGTAAACTTTTAATTTGTTTTCTTCAAAAGTTACTCCTTACCGAAATTTTATAAGGTTAAAAAATTGTCATTCCACAACATAATTTTACCTTTATCGGCTTCAAAAAAAATATAATGAAAACAGGAATTGACGCTATCTCTTTTGATGTAGCCAACATACATTTACCCATAAAAACTTTGGCTGTTGCCAGAAATATTGAACCCGAAAAATTAGAAAAAGGTCTTGGATTAATAAAAATGACTTTACCGGACGTTCATCAGGACGCGGTGGTTTTTGGAGCAAACGCTCTGACAAAACTTATTCTCGAGAACGAAATAAACCTAAACGAAGTTAGCCGGATTTATGTTGGAACCGAAAGCGGAATCGACAGTTCTAAACCAATAAGCTCGTTCTTAATAAGCTTAATGGAACAAAAATTTGGAGAAGATTCCCTTGCAGAATGCGACGTTGTCGATTTTACCTTTGCTTGTATTGGCGGTGTTGACGCTTTGCAAAACTGCATTGATTTTGTAAAATTAAATCCGACTAAAAAAGCAATTGTGGTTACGACTGATTTTGCTAAATACGATTTAAATTCTACAGGTGAATATACACAAGGTGCCGGAGCTTTGGCAATGCTTGTAACTTCGAACCCAAGAATTATTGCTTTTGATGACAATTGGGCAACATCTACAAAAGGTGTTTTTGATTTTTTCAAACCTTACAGAACTATCTCAAAAGAAGCAATTACTCAAAACGAAAATAACGATCCGTGGTTTGATAATTTAGAAGCCGAAATTGAAATTCACAAAGACCAACCGGTTTTTGATGGACAATATTCGAATCAATGTTATATGGATCGTACACGAAATGCGTACTTCTCGTTCAAGAAATTAAAAAACACTACCGAAACTTTATACACTACCTGGAACAGCATTATCATGCATCTTCCGTATTCTTTTCAGGGACGCAGAATGTTGTCTGAAATTTATGCTTTAGATCACGCTGATAAAATTATTGCAAAAAATATAGAACCAGCAGATTATCAAACTAAAATTAAAGAAGTTGGAAAATCTGATGAGTACAGAAAGTTTGTAACCGAGAAATTGCAACCTGCAGAATTGGCTTCTTCTTTAATAGGAAATCTATATACAGGATCTATTTTCATGGGATTATTATCGACTTTGGCTCATTATTATGACACAAAGCAAGAAGTTACGGGAACTAAATTTGGATTCCTGGCTTACGGAAGCGGATCGAAATCAAAAGTTTTTGAAGGAACAATTCAGCCCGAATGGCAATCGGCTTTAGCCAAAGTAAAACTTTTTGAGAATCTGGAAGAAAGCGTAGAAATTGGTTTTGAAACTTACGAAAGTCTTCATAAAAAAGAACAAAAACAAAGCGTAAGAACTCCTAAAAATGAATGGGTTTTAGATCGAATCGAAAAAGAAATACCTAATTTGATTGGGGCGAGATATTATAAATGGATCGAGTAATTAAATTCCTCCCGATAGCTATCGGGACCAAATTCCAATAAAAACCGAAGCAGAATTGCTTCGGTTTTTTTATTAGCACAATCTTGTCATCCTGAGCGAAGTCGAAGGACACGCAAGTAGCTCGACAATGTAAATCTCTTTGTGTTAATTTCGTACGTATCCTTCGACTTCGCTCAGGAGGACATACTGTATGTTTAAAAGATCTTTTCACAGAAAAAGATTCAATTCTTCTTATGCTGCTCTGTATAATTCTGATTTCCTTTAATAGCTTCATCATGTACATTCATTCCGTTTGACATTCCGAGCATAAAAGCCGTTATTATCACAATCAATTTTCTTTTTATCCAATGAAGTGGTCGCTTAGATCGCTCTAAACGTGTTTTATTTTTATGTTTATACATTTTGTAAATGATAAATGATTAGACATTATTTTATCATCGTATGCGCTAAAACGCATACTATTTAGAAAAGAAATTTTCTAAATGTTGTATAAACTTTTACGGTAATTATTTGAAATTACTATTTCGTTTACAAAAACAGATTGTTTTATAAATGAATTTATTCTTTGATGAAGAAGTGCCCGTGTTTTTTGAAAAACCTGAATTTTAAGACTAAAAACCACTGCAAATTCAAGAAATTTTACAGGAATTAAAAATGAGACTTTTATTCTGGAAACAAATTGACTGAATGTATATAAACGAGCATTTTTAAAATCTAATTCTGTCTTTAGAATTACATAAGAAGATTGATAATAATCGGCAGATTTTGATTGAGAAACTAAATTACCATCACTCGCAATCACGACAAAAGCGAGAAAGAGTGAGATTATATATTTTAGATGTTTTTTCAATTTATTCTGTTTGATTTTATCAGCTAAACGAAAGTACAAATTAAAATAAAACCTACAATTTCGGAAACTGTTTTTGTTTATTGGTTTTTATTTCGATTTCCTTTCGACAAAGCAACAATCCCAATCCTGAAGTGAAAACCACACAACTCAGCAACATATAAACTCCATTTTTTAAAATAAAAAACGAAAAACCTATCGTTATCGAACCAAAAAGAACCATTAAAACACTAATTGTATTTGTTTTGATAAAATTTATAGCATGTAATGATAGCCCAATAAAAAGCAATGACGGCCCAACAATAATAAATGGGTATAAAATAGAAGGCGTATTACTAATTTGAATACTTAATGCTTCTCTTGCAAGATCATTATTGCCAAAACTGAACATTATAAAATCGATTGTACAAAGTCCGATATGTGCAATAACACCTAAAGCCGTGACAATCGAAGCAACAGCATTTAATTTATTTTTAGGAAACACGTCATTAAAAGATAATAAAAAACAAGCACCAATTAAATTAAACCAATGCGCAAAATCGATTGGTATTTGAAAGTCCGGTAAAACTTTTGAAAAGAATAAATAACTGATCAGGAAAAATAATAATCCAAGAAGGCAAAGCTGTTTTGTTGTCATAATTAATTTTTTAAATTGATGAGACAAAACTACTATCGAGATCTTTCTTAACAGTATGTTTTATTGAGTTTGGTACAAAACTATCGGTTTTAGGTACAGAATTATAATGCCAATAAAGTTTCTTTATAATTTTTGGAAACAGGAAGTTCTATTTGGGTTAGAATTATTGTATTTTGATTTCTCCAGGACTTAAAATGCACAGGATTTATTAAATGAGAACGATGAATTTGAACTAAAAAAGAAAAATCCTCCTGAACTTTTTTGAGCGAAGACCTGATTATCTTAGAATGCAGTTTTCCATTTTCAAGATAAAATATCTCGACATAATTTTGAGCATTCGAAACACAAACCAAATCTTCTTTTTTGATTTTTAAAACATCTAGTTTATTTTCTCCTCTAATAATTATAAAATCTTCTTTTTGCGGAATCAGCTTAATCAAATATCTTCTTGCCAAAATAATTACCGGAGTTAAAATCAAGGCAACTTTAATAAAAATTCTAGAGAAAAATTCGGCAAAACTATAACCGCCATTTAAAATTGGACTTTTGTAATACGCATAAATTCCAATTAAATAGATAATATAGAAGACAATAAGAAATCCGGTTTCTAAACCGAGATTCCATTTTGATATTTTTTCGAAAACATTTTTTTGAAGCACAGCAAGAATACCATAACACAAAAATGCCATAAAACTAAAACCAAAACTTATTAAAAACCACGCTTTAAAATTGATAGTTCCGTCATCGAAAGGTTTTATAATGAAAGCAAAAACAAAAAGCCATAAAGCGATAAGTAAACCTATTATCAGATTGTGTTTTATGGATATATTGAGTTGTTTCATTTTTTCTTAAAGCGATTATTACTATACAATATTAGACTTTAATTCAACTTGTTTCAAGTAGATTCATCAGTTTTCTACTTCTTTTCAAGATCAATATTTGCATCAAAACACAAAAGAAGTAAATTACCACAAATCAAATTTTAAAAAGAAGAATTTTATACAATATTTAAAAAACAAATTAAGGCATCAAGTCTTTTTGTAAGTATTTATTTGTATTTTTATCCTAGTCGTATCCGAAAAACTTATAGAGTAGGAAAATCCAAAAAACAAATTAACTATGAAAAATTTACAAAAATTATCAAAATTGCAAAAATTATCAAAAGAAGAATTGAAATCAATCAACGGTGGAGCTGTAAAATGCGTACCATATCCAATATGTGCTGGTAACGAAGTTTCTTATTTTGGAAGAAATATATGTGGTTGGTATTTATTCAAAACAGCAACAGATAGCATCTGTATGGAATATGCATTATAACAAAAACATAATCAATAATTTATTAAAACTGCTGCCTAAAAAACAGCAGTTTTTTTATGTCGAATCTCTACTGGAAAGATTATTTATAAATCGTAAATTTATTATGCGTTAAGCCAAAACCAAGATTCTCATAAATCAAGACATTTTCTACTCGCCTTTTATTTGTTGTGACTTCAATGCTTTTCAAATTATTCTGATCTGCATAATGCATTATCTTTTCGATCAATTGTCGCCCAATTCCTTTTCCACGATGATCTTTATGAATAAAAAATTCCTGAATCTCGCCCACTAATCCGCAATGATGTAAAAGATTTTGAGTGTGAAAGCTAATAAAACCGACACCTTCACTTTCGTTTTCAGCTATTAAATACAAATTCTTTGGATTTAAAATATTTTCATAAAAAATTTCTTTGAATACTACCAAATCTAATTCTTCATTTTCGAGTTCACAAATTGCTTTATAGATAAAGTCTAGGTCTTGTTTTTGGATTTTTCTGATTTGAATATTTAACTCCATGATTTAATAAATTACCAAATAACATTTGTTAATACATTGGCGAAAGCTTTCCGCCATTGCTAAAGACCTTTTTTAACTCTTCGGAATCTGCTAACCATTCAATAGTTACAAATCTTGAGCAATCATTTTTTAATTCATTAGACCAATCAATTAAAATAGCCGCATTATCCTTTTTAATTTCGTCTTTAGCAAATTGATATGTTTTATTAAAATATGCCGCTGCCTCTCCCCTAAGATCAAAAGACACATATTTTGTTTTTTGAAAAAACCGCACATAACGAAAGTCGTTTTCTCTCACTGGTATCAAGTTTTTTTACTTTGTCTTTTTTAGTAAAATTATCGACTTCGAAAATTCTCGATACTGAATTTTTTAGATTTGCATTTCTTTTTAAATACCCGCCCACACTCATCGGATTAAATATTCTTTTTAGTGCTGATTCTTCGATTGGTGCTGCAAAAGTCAACGGCTTTATTACTTTTACATTCTCATGATTTGCTTTTCCTGCAAAAATAGTCACCAATTGCTCTTTCAAATCATCAAAATGAGTTCCTCCTTCTAAATAAATAATAACCAACTCTCCTTCTCTTAATTCAAAAGGCGGTATAAAATAATGATCGGTTGTGATTCCTTTATTTTCAATTATAAGTTCGTTCATTTTATCAGAATAAATATTCATTCAACCCAAGACGTTCAAATTTAACCTTGTATTTCTGAACGTAATTGTTCCAATTCGCTTGATTTTTATAAAGAGAAAAAGCATAATCGACAATTTCTTTACTAAAATGATTTCCAAAAATAGCGTCAAGATTTTCTATTCCGGAATCAACGACACGTTTCAGAACCGATAATTTATCTTTCCCATTTTCTTTGCAGACTTTATCAAGCCATAACCCTTTACCCAATTTTGCATATTCTTCAAGTAAGGTTTCTGTAATAAATTCAGACGGAACATCATTAATATTCGGCTCATGTTTCCCGTTTCTAAATGTAGTTAAAATCAATTCTTCAGAATAAAATTCATTCGGAATAAGCGAAATTAATGTTCCGCTTTCTGCCGCTTTTAAACAAAGCTCTTTTGTAATAAATTCATCCGGTATTTTCTGAATTGCAAAACCATCTTTAATTACTAATTTTTCGCAAAGTTCACGTGTAACAAATTCCTGATCTACATATGGTAATGCATGAAATGTAATATTTAATGCAAGTTCACACAATTTCTGAGTTTTGTATTGAGACGGAACTAACTTTAAATCACGATAATTTGCCAAAACCCGATTTTGCCAATATTCATAAGTTTTCGCAGGCGGGTTATTTTGTTTTAAAACCAATTCTCCGTTTTCTAATTCGTGTTTTAACTCTTCGAAAGTTTCGATCAAAGGATTTTCAAGATGTTTGCGTAATTCTATCGAGATAATCTCTTCTTCCCTTTCATCATCATATTCGCAACTATTTTTCGAATCAAAATCATCTGTTTTATCGTTGTAATAAAACAAATCGTTTTTTCGATCTGCAAATGTGGTATAATGATCTTCGACTATAAAAACGGGGCTTCAATAATGCCTGAACATTTAAAATTTCCGTGATTATACGACGTCATTACAACTTCCTGAGCTTTTACATTACCGGTTATTTCAACATACGAACCGCCTAATAATAAACTTTGACAAATTACATTTCCATTAATAAAAACATAAGGCCCGTAATCGCCTTCGGCATTTATAATTGTTCCGGTTGTCGAGAAATTTCCGTTTATTAAAATTCCTTCAATTCTTATTTTTTCAATTTCTTTTAATGGAAGATTTAAGATCTTGGCAAGCCATTTTTTCTCCCTTTCTTCATAAAGATCCAGATAGAAGTTACCTTCAAAAGTTACATCTTCGTTTGCAACCAAAAAGAAATCTTCGTCGCTCCATTCTTCAAAATAATCGAAGCCTTCGTGATCGATTAGAAACGGAAATTGCGATTTGATTTCTTTTATTGTTATTAGTTTAAAACTTGAATTGCGCATTTTGTTGTTTTATTGATTTACGGGTTGGAACAAGAATTTGTTTACGGAAACGATTGTAAATACGACCTACTAACATTGTATTCTTTTTGCTCCAACAATAAAACTTCCTTCAATGTCAGTAATAAATCCTCCGTACGGATCGACGCTGTAACCATTAATTTTCTTTTCGATATTAAACCAAAGAGAAAAACTATAATAGCCATCACTAAAATGATTCGCTATTGAACCTTTAAATTGCAAACCAGAGAAAACCATATGATAATCTTCTATTTTTTCATCCTGATCTATACTACTGCCAAATGCTTCAGCCAACGCAAGCAACACTTTTTGGGATTTTGTTAATAGTTCTGGCAAACTGTTTTTATTTTTTAGATTCTTAACAAAATCAACAAAAAGATCCCAGTTGATTTGACTTTGATTATATTCATCTTCATAAATTTCAAAACTAACATCTATATCATTAACATACTGAGTTGACATGTAACATTTTGCACTTTCGGAATATACAAAATCAAATTTTTGACTATCAATTTGAAGTGTTTTCATAAGAATTTGAGTAAGAGGTCTAATTAATAAAATGGTATTGTTTTCAAGCCAATATACAAAATACCACAATTTAAAAAAACCGATGTTCTAAATAAATAATTAGATTACTAATGATTTCGCGTGAGGGATAGAGGCGGTATCCTTTTATGAAGCGGAGCGGAGTAAAAGATATAGCCGAAAGCCCGACCCGGAGGGACACGCCATTATTAAGATTCTGTGCTGAGTTTTCTAAACCTTTGTGTCAATTGTTAGTGAGGTTGCTTCGTTCCTCGCAATGACAAAAACTTTGTGCCTTAGCGCCTTCGTGGCAAACCAAAACAAATAAGAAAACTTTAATAAATCAATCTTATGCCACTTCTGTAAAAATCACTAATTTTGAAATTCGAAGTTCAAAACTCACATTATTATGAAATATCATCAAATAAACAGCGCTCTTTTTGTAAAAAATCGCAAAAAATTCACGGCAGAAATGAAACCTAACAGTGTTGCCGTTTTTAATTCAAATGACATTTACCCGGTTAGTGCTGATAGTACTTTGCCATTTGCGCAACACAGGGATATTTTTTACCTAAGCGGTGTTGATCAGGAAGAAAGTATTTTGCTTTTGTTTCCAGATGCACCTTATGAGAACCAAAAAGAGATTCTTTTTTTGAAAGAAACCAATGATCATATCGCAGTTTGGGAAGGTGAAAAGTTAAGCAAAGAACGTGCATTTCAGGTTTCAGGAATCAGAACGGTTTATTGGCTGCAGGATTTTCATAAAGTTTTGAACGAAATGATGACGTATGCTGATACAATGTATATTAATACCAACGAACATTATCGTGCAAGCGTTGAGACTGAAACTCGCGAAGCTCGTTTTATAAAATGGTGGAAAGAGCGTTATCCTGCACATAATGTAGCGAAAAGCAACCCAATTTTGCAACGTATTCGTTCTGTAAAAGAAAGCGAAGAAATCGATTTGATTCAGCAAGCTTGTGATATTACTGAGAAAGGTTTCCGTAGATTATTGTCGTTTGTAAAACCAAATGTTACAGAATATGAAATCGAGGCCGAATTGATTCACGAATTCGTTCGTAACCGTTCTAAAGGTTTTGCTTATACACCAATTATTGCTTCGGGAAATAATGCAAACGTTTTGCATTATATCGAAAACAATCAGCAATGTAAAGCCGGAGATTTGATTTTATTGGATGTTGCGGCTGAATATGCGAATTATTCCAGCGATATGACAAGAACAATTCCGGTTTCGGGAAAATTCTCAGATCGTCAGAAAGCGGTTTATAATGCTGTTTTGAAAGTAAAAAATGAGGCTACAAAAATGTTGACTCCAGGAACGCTTTGGAAACAATACCATATTGAAGTGGGTAAAATCATGACATCTGAATTACTTGGTTTAGGTTTATTAGACAAAGCCGATGTTCAGAACGAAAACCCGGAATGGCCAGCTTACAAAAAATATTTCATGCACGGAACTTCTCACCACATGGGACTTGACACGCACGATTACGGATTGCTGCACGAACCAATGAAAGCTAATATGGTTTTCACGGTTGAACCAGGAATTTATATTCCGAACGAAAAATTCGGAATTCGTTTAGAGGATAATGTTGTCGTTCAGGAAAAAGGAGAACCTTTTAACTTAATGCGCAATATTCCTATCGAAGTTGATGAAATCGAAAGTTTGATGAATTCTTAAGAGAATATAGATTATAGAAAATAGAATAAAGACGGCTGGCAGAAATGTTAGCCGTTTTTTTTACCATATAACTGATATAAGTTCATCTAAAATTGAACCAATACGTAGTAATTTTAACTCAAATGAACTTATAGTACTTATATGGTTTTAGCTTTTCTTATCTTTGCAATTATAATAAAAACACTATTTTGAAAACTCTTTTATATAAAAATACCAGGATTTCTTATACTGATTCAGGTCAGGGAACTGCAATTGTTTTACTTCACGGCTTTTTAGAAAATAAAAAAATGTGGGATGATTATGTTGCTCTTTTCGCTGAAAAATATCAGGTTATCGCTATCGACTTATTAGGTCATGGCGAGTCTGATTCGTTGGGATATGTTCATTCTATGGAGGAGAATGCAAATGTTGTACACGAAATTTTAAAACATTTGAAGATCGAAAAAGCCACAATTGTGGGACACTCTATGGGAGGTTATGTTGGTTTGGCTTTCGCCGAATTATTCCCAAAGAATATCAATAAATTGGTTCTGCTCAATTCTACATCAAAAGCAGACAGTCACGAGAAAAAAATAAATCGAAATCGCGCCATAAAAGCAGTAAAACAAAACTATGTAAACTTTGTAAGTCTTGCGATTGGTAACTTGTTCAGTGAAAACAACCGAACACGACTGGCTGACGAAATAGAAAAAGCAAAAGTTGAAGCTTTAAAAACCCCTTTACAAGGAATTGTAGCCTCGCTAGAAGGAATGAAAATACGAAAGGACAGAGAATCGCTTTTGCAAAAAAACTTATTTCCGGTTTTATTGATTTTAGGAAAAAAAGATCCGGTTTTAAACTACGAAGAAAATATTACTCAAATCGAAAATACAAACGCAAAACTAGTTTCTTTTGAAGACGGGCACATGAGCCAGATCGAAAACAAAGAAGAACTAAAAGATACTTTATTGGATTTTTTCGAATAATTATAATCCACTTTATAAGACCAAAAAAGGCTGTTCAAAAAATATGAACAGCCTTTTTCTCATTATTGGGGCAAACTTATAATTTTGATATAATGTCTTTTTTGAATTTAGACAAAGTTGCTCTTGTTAATCCAAGATTCGCTTTTGTTGAGTCAACCGCTAAATAAATAAAATACTTACCATCTTCAGAAACATCTATAATATGTATCTGATCTGTAAGTGTTATTAAGATATCATTGATTTTTTGATCTAATCCCAAAGCTTTAATAGCACTTAATTTTGCTTTTACTACTTCTAAATTATAAGCAGATGCTAATTCCGGGTCAAAATTTGGATTTAAAGAAAGTGAAGAGTAAGACATTCCTGTTTCAACTTCAGTTACTGAAACTGCAATAAATCCGTTGATATTCTCTTTTAAATCGTTTTGGAAATTCTGTAAAAAATCTGACATGTTTTAATTGTATTTAAATTAATTATTGAAAACGGTATCCATTTTGCGTAACAAAAGTCCCATTTTGCTTATATCTTTAGAAAGCAGCGCAACACAGTTATCTTGTTCGTCTTTATTGGCCACCACAATACCTTCTTTATTTTTAATCATAACCTGTTTTAGATCTCCGTTATTAACATCTTCAGACATCTCTAAACACATCTTTAATATCATTCCGATCATTGCTGCTACATTTCCGTCGTACTCTAAATTAACCGATTCCAGCAAAATGCCATCTATGTTAAAAGTTAATCCCGATTCAGCTCCAGTTTCTTCTACTAGTGTATTTAAATCAATCATATTCTTATCGTTTCATTTTTTAAGAGGATCAAAGATATTTGAATAAATAGAATTGTCCGATAAACACTTGTTAAAAAAAAGACACACGTAACCATTTGAAACACTTTTATTTATACGATAGTGTTTCTTTATTTTTTAAATAAACTTTCTAAAAAACGTTAATAAAAAAAGAAGATTTGACTAAAAATATCTCGATCTGTTTGAGATATCTTAAATATTATTTTAACATTTACCAGAAATTCCTTTTGCAACAAGTTTTTCATAGATTTGCAAAAAAAATTATGGAAACAAAGACTGTTGACGAATTACGTTTTGACTTAAATGTAAAACTGATGAAATTTAGAAGATTTCGTTTTGAGAACGGAAGTATAAATAATCCTGACTTACAAGAACGCGCAAAAAAAGGATTTTTTAAAAAGATTTTTAGCTAAAAGCCCCCTACAAAAGCTCCAAATCTACCAAATAACCTTTCGTTACAAGTTCTGCATTATTCCTGATATAATGCGTTTTACCTTCTTTGATCAAAATTACCTGAGTCGAAATTTTGATTACATTTTTATAATTGTGATCTGTAATCACAATTCCCCTATTTTGAGAATTTACTTTTATTAACTCATTGACCTTATCAATCATTATTGGCGACAATCCGTTGTAAGGCTCATCCAGCAAAACAAACTTCGAAGGATTAAATAATACAATTTTAATTTCCAGATAGCGTAGTTCTCCACCAGATAAATGACTTATTCTTTTATTTAAAATCGACTGAATAAATTCATCTTCATAGAAAAACTTTATTTTTTGTTTATCGATCGATAATGCAATAGCCTTTTTTACCGATAAGTGATTCGGAATAAATTGCTCTTGCGACAAATAACTAACTTCATTTGACACATTATTTTCATTGTTTTTTGAAACAGAATCAATGCGAATACATTTATTTGAAGCTCTTACTATTCCGAAAATGATTTTTAGCAAAGTCGATTTTCCAGAACCATTTCGTCCTAATAAACCAATGATTTGAGACGTTTCACATTTTAAGTAAACATCTGAAAGAATTACTCTTTCGTTATATTTCTTTTGAATTCCGTCAACTTCTAAAATATGCTTTTTCAAAATATTTTCTTTAATAAAAAAATTATCAGACCAATTAAAATTGTAGCAGCAAAAGTCATCAGATAACTAAGAATCAAAAGCCAGATTTTTGAAATTCCGTTATTCGAATAAAACACATAATCATTTTTTCTATATAATTCTTTGAAACCAATACTCATCAAAAAACCGAAACTCAGAAACATAATAAAAAAATAATCAAAACCACCCAATAAAACTGCAATAGCACAAACACTTAAGTTAATAACTAAAGTGGTTTTAAAAAATTCGAAAATGTTGTCTAACTTTCTGATGGCTTAATTTATTTTTTCCTCAAAAGGAATATTGACATTAAATATTTCAGTGAGCAATAAGACAATTTCTTCCAGATAACTATTCAAAATCTCTCTTGAAACCACCATATCCAATTCCTTTTCTTCTTTAAATCCAAAAGGAAGAAAACCTGATTTTAAATTTTTAAAAGAAATAATTCCAACTTCAATTGGCAAACCCGCAGCTTCATTCTCAAACATAAAAGCATAAGCCAAAACCTGAATAATTTTATCATTTTTAAGCTCTTGTGTCAATCCACTCCACGATTTGAGTACAACACTCGTTTTTTCGACTTTACCGGTCTTATAATCGATAATTCTGATTTTCCCGTTACGCAATTCAATTCTATCGACATTTCCTTTAATTAAAACCGGAAATGGCAAATTTGGATGTTTCAGTTCACGTTCATAAGTTTTTTCCAGAGCAATTATTTTAACAGCATCTCCATTTTTGATTGATTCTAATTCCATTTTTAAGAAATTAGAAACGTTTCTTTTTGCAACTTCAAAAGCCAAAAGATTACGACCTTTTTTAATTTCCCCTTCTTTATAAACCACCTTAAATTGTCGAAGAACTTCATCATCCAATAATTTGAAGCAATTTAAAATATCAGCTTCAGAAATGAATCTACCCACAAAAGGATCATACAATGCTTTTAAAGTTTCATGAATTATAGTTCCTAATGTGTTTAATGCGATATTCTCTTCTACCTCTTCTACTTCACGAATACGAAGTATTTTTTGAAAATAAAACTCAATCGGATTTCGAATATAACTTGTCAGCGCCGAAGGTGAAAAACCAGCAGTTGCAATTTCCTTCAAACGTTCCATCACAGCATCAGATTTTTCAACTACCATTGGCTGATAAGCTGATGTTGGCAAAAAAGGATTATAAATATCAAACGTCAGATTGTGTTTCGATTGCTTCTCGACCTCAAGCTGCGTGATAAAACGACTTCGTTCTCCTGCATCCAATCCGTCGTTTTCGGTATTATAAATCAGATAAATATTTTTAGCCCTTTGCAATAAATGATAAAAGTGATAGGTATAAATAGCATCTTTTTCTTTAAAAGTTGGCAAACCCAGTTCTCTTTTTACATCATAAGGAATAAATGAATTCTGTGATTTTCCGGCAGGAAACTTTCCTTCGTTCATAGAAGTTACAATTACGGTATCAAAATCAAGAACACGGCTTTCAAGAACCCCCATAATCTGCAGTCCATGCAAAGGCTCTCCTTCAAACGAAACTTCAGCAACATCTATAATTTGCTTATAAATCGCATGCAAAGTGTCAATATTATCAATATGGCTGTGTTGTGTGTAGTAATTAATCAGTTTATTGATGACTTTAAAAACAGAAAAGACAAAAGCTTTTGCAATTTTCTCCTCTTCATTATCATTGTTAAAATTTTCTTTTATCAAAAGTAAAAGTGCCGATACATTTTCAAGAACCGCAATCGATCCGCTTTCCCATTTTTGAAACAGCAACTGAAACAATTGGGACGGATAAGAATTAAGTTCAATAATTCGGTTATGAGTAATAAAAGTATAATTGTTTTCTTTAATAATCCTTACTAAGTTACCTGCATTTGCATAAGGCTCGACTAATGGGTGCGTTAAAATATCAAGTACATCCTTATAATAAAAAACATAACTTTCTCCTTTTCGCGAAAGCGCATTAGTATGCATTTTAAATAATTTTGCAATCAGTATCTGAGAAGGGTTATTTTTTCCTGAATATCCCATTGTAATATTCAAACTCCCAACAGAGGAGGGTAATGAATACAAAACAGGCATTAATAAATTCTCCTCACCAAGTACAATGGCAACTTTATCAAGAGATGTTGCAGGATTTTCACGAATTATATTCTCAATTATACTTCCGGCTAATTTGGCCTGACCAATGGTTTTAGGAGTTCCTATTACCTGAATATTTTTAGATTGCGAAAAATCATCTACAATCCACTCAAAAATATTGCTTTTATAATGTTTCCAGTTTTCTTTAAAACGACGAACAAAAAGCCCCGCATCATGATAAGGATCATTTAAGAAAGTCTGATCTACATCCCAATAAATTTTAGCCTGATCAAGTGCCAAAAGATGCTGCACAATTTTTTCTTCGGCAGCATTTAAAGCATTAAAACCGGCAAAAATAAAAGTCCTGTTTAAAACGGTATTCGAAAAGTGATTAAGATTATTTACAGCCTCTCTGTAAATTAATCCCTGATACCCTATTGATTTATTTAATAAATGATTATAAAGGGAATCATAATATAAAGGCAGAAGTTTCCAGAAATCAATATAGTTTTCTAAAAGTTTAGTTTTATTTTCGACTTCTATTCCCCATTTTTTGATGTCTTCTATATCTTTCAGATAAGACAAAACATGCGAAGGATCTAATAAGTAGCGATCGATTTCATTAAAATCCTGCAAAAGTGTTTTAGCCCAATTGGCAAACAGCTCAAAAGATTGCTGGTTTTGCTTTTCTGTTACTGAAAGATAAACTTCATAAAACTCAAACAAAAGCTCAATAGAATCTATAGATCTTATCGAAGCAACTTCTTGCACAAAGTCTTCAATACTAATGATCTCAGGAGAAAGAATAGTCTTTTTAGTTTCATTTTTTAAAGCTTCAATCAAAAAAACTTTCGCTCTTTTGTTTGGCAAAACAATAGTAGTTTCAGTAAGCCTCTCCGAATAATCCTGAATTATAACGGTTGCAATTTTTCCGAGAAAAGAAGTATTTATCATTTGATAAAAATAAAAAAAGCCATTCAATTAAGAATGGCTTTTAGTATTTATTTAGAAAGTAAATTAGATTTTACCTTGGTATTTAGAACCAATGTGTCTAATTTCTGTTCTTCTGTTTTGTGCTTTACCTGCAGCAGTTTTGTTACTTGCAACTGGTTGAGACTCTCCAAAACCTTTAGAAACTAAGTTATCAACGTTTACTCCTCTTTCGATCAAAGCGTTCATAACAGCAGTAGCTCTTTCTTCAGAAAGTTTTTGGTTCAATTTGTCAGAACCATCGCTATCTGTGTGACCTTCAATAGAGAATTTCGCGTTTGGATAGTTTTTAAGGATTTCTTTAATAGCATCTAATCTAGCTGGAGTTTCTTTGTCACCAGTTTTGAAAGTAGCTTTTCCTGAGTTAAAGTAGATAGCTCTTGCTTGAACTTTAAGATCTTCTAAAGCTTCGTTAGTTACTTCAGGACAACCTCTGTTAGAAGCAGGACCGTAAACTGTAGGACAATCATCATCTTTATCAGCTACACCATCTTTGTCAGCGTCTAAGAAAGGACAACCACCATTTTCTTTAGGACCAGCAACTGTAGGACATTTGTCATCTTTGTCTGGAACACCATCTCCGTCAGTATCAGGACATCCGTTGAATTGTTTTGGACCAGCAACATCTGGACAAGCATCATCTTTATCAGCGATTCCGTCTCCGTCTCTATCAGGACATCCGTTTAATGCAGCTAAACCAAATTCAGTTGGACAAGCATCACTAGCGTCAACGATTCCGTCTCCGTCAGTATCAGGACATCCGTTGAATTGTTTTAAACCAGCAACATCTGGACAAGCATCATCTTTATCGTAGATTCCGTCTCCGTCAGTATCTTTACCTCCGAATTTGAAAACTAAACCAGCAGTGTGTTGAAAGTGAGATGGAGCATCTGGAGTTCCAGAAGCATCAACTCTATCTCCACTAACTGCCCATTTGTATCTTGTAGCAAGCTCAAGACCAATAGCATCTGTAAACCAGAAAGTTATTCCAGCACCTGGATTAACTGTTCCGTAGCTACTATCACCAAAGAAAGTATAACCTCCACCAACAGATAACGAAGGATCAATTACTTTTGATTTAATTAATTCCTGGAAGCTATACTTAATAGTAGCATCAATTCCGTAATACATTAAATCGCCAGGATTTACTACAGCATTTCCTCTTGAATCACTAATCAAGCTTGGATTATTAAAAACAACAAATTTATCAATTTTGTTTACAGATCCTTGTAAACCAACAGAGAAACCACTACCTACATATCTAGACACACCTATGTAAGATAAAGAAGGAAGAATATTCCAGTTGTCTTTTACAGCGAATGGCTGAGAAAAGTGTTGTTGAAAGAAACCACTTCCAGATCCAGAACTGGTTCTAGTGTCAACGGCATTAACTCCAAAAGAGATAGCCCATGGATTGTTACTGTCTTGTGCGTGAGAACTTAAACCCATCACCATCATCACAGCAACTAAAAGTTTGTTAAGATGTTTCATACTTAATTTTTTTTAATTACAATTTAGTTAATTACAAGCAAAAGTAACACCAAATTTTTTAAATACAAAATGAAATGTTAAAAAAAACCTACAAAAATTTCCGTATGTGGAAATTATATAACTTTTAACATTTTTCCGACAACTATAAAGGCTGCTATAGCTCTATCTAAGTGGTCTTTGGTATGAGCAGCAGATAATTGAACCCTAATTCTGGCTTTTTCTTTTGGCACAACAGGAAAGAAGAATCCGATTACATAAATCCCTTGTTTTAAAAGTTCATTGGCCATTGTTTGTGATAATTTTGCATCATAAAGCATCACAGGAACTATTGCAGAATCACCATCAATAATATCAAATCCGGCTTTTTTCATTCCGTCTTTGAAATAATTCGTATTCCATTCTAATTTATCACGTAAAGAAGTATCTTTTTCCAATAACTCAAAAACTTTTATAGATGCTCCAACGATAGCCGGCGCCAATGAGTTAGAAAACAAATAAGGTCTTGAACGCTGACGTAATAATTCTATTATTTCTTTCTTAGCAGTTGTATAACCTCCCATTGCTCCACCAAGAGCTTTACCAAGAGTTCCGGTTATAATATCAACTCTTCCCATAACTCCTTTTGCTTCAAGTGTACCTTTTCCGGTAGCCCCTATAAATCCGGCTGCATGACATTCATCAACCATAACCATAGCATCGTATTTATCTGCCAGATCACAAATTTTATCTAAAGGCGCCACAA
Organism: Flavobacterium piscisymbiosum; assembly: GCF_020905295.1. Classification (NCBI taxonomy): domain Bacteria; kingdom Pseudomonadati; phylum Bacteroidota; class Flavobacteriia; order Flavobacteriales; family Flavobacteriaceae; genus Flavobacterium; species Flavobacterium piscisymbiosum. The sequence continues at coordinate 807,927 of NZ_JAJJMM010000001.1, forward strand.
GACCGTCCATAGAGAAAACACCATCCGTAACAATTAATTTAAAACGAGCACCAGCTTCATTTGCCTTTATTAATTGCTGTTCAAGATCCTCCATATTACTATTTTCATAACGGTAACGCGCTGCTTTACACAAACGAACTCCATCAATAATAGAAGCATGATTTAAACTATCTGAAATAATTGCATCATTTTCTCCTAACAAAGGTTCAAAAACACCTCCGTTTGCATCAAAAGCTGCTGCATAAAGAATCGTGTCTTCTGTACCATAAAAATCAGCAATCTTTTTCTCTAATGTTTTATGAATATCCTGAGTTCCACAAATAAAGCGCACTGACGACATTCCGAAACCATGCGTATCCATGGCATCTTTTGCTGCCTGCACTACTTCAGGATGCGACGAAAGCCCCAAGTAATTGTTAGCACAAAAATTTAAAACTCTTTCTCCTGTCGAAATAGTAATTTCAGCATCCTGAGCAGAAGTTATAATTCTTTCTTTTTTAAAAATTCCGTTTTCTTCAATAGTTTGCAACTCACTTTGCAAATGTTCTTTTATTTTACCGTACATTTTTATTTATTTAAAACGTTAAAAATTAACAACTTAAACCTGTTAAGATCCAAATATACCTTTAACATGTGATTAATTTCTTCACAAATTTACTACATCGATTTCTGTTCCTATATACACCAAAGCCTTTTTTAACACTTTGTATCCTAAATCTTCAATAGCATCCTGATATTCTTGAATTTGTTGTGTGTATTTCGAATTTATTGCCCCAGTTTTATAATCCAAAAGATAAGCTTCTTTGTTAGGAGTCAAAACAATTCTATCCGGCTTTAATATCCTGCCTTCTTTCTGAACGATTGTCTGCTCATTCAAAATACTGTAACTCCCATCAAAACAAAAACTTAATTCAGGATGATTTACAATTTCCCGAAGCGATTTTAAAACCATATCTACCTTATCAATTGTAACCAATCCATTTTCCAGAGCTTTGGTCACCGCTAAATCAATATCCGACTTATCTTTTACAAAGGCTAAAATCTCGTGAATTATATTCCCGTACGATATTGCTTCCTGCTGATGCGTTCCCCACATTAGGGATTCTCTTTGGGCTATTTTGATATTTTTCGGATTCAAAACCTCTGAAACAACGGGAATATTTTTCACCAAATCAACTGACTCCGTTGATTTCGAAAGCCTGATCTTATCCCCAAACTCATATTCTAATTTATCAGGATCAAAAACCCCTTTATTAATTAAATATTTAATAAAAAAGGAGGCCATATTATTCGGGAATTCACCGTCTTTTCTCTCTTTTAAAGATTGAGAAATGACATACAATTGTTCCTCTGCACGTGTTAACGCAACATACAAAACATTAATATTATCCAGTAATTCTTCCTGCTTTTTTAAATTAAAAACAGCCGAAGCACTTTCACCAAAACCTTCAACGGCACTACTATTATCAATCAGGGCTTTTGGAACTCCTAAATCTACATCTTCAGTATCGAGCCATAACTTATCTTTAGGCTTTCGATTGTAATCTTCTTCTGCAAAGGGCATTATTACGACCGGAAATTCTAATCCTTTTGATTTATGAATCGTCATAATTCGAACCGCATTATTTCCTTCCGGAGACGGAATACTAAATTTATGCGCATTTTTGTCCCAATAATTAAGAAAGTCTGCGATTCCTGCCTGATTTCTAATATCTCTTTCCAAAACAATATCCAGAAAAAACTGCACGTAGGCATTTCCTTCCGAAAGAGGAATAAATTTCGAAATGATAATTTCTACCGCTTCGTAAAGCGATTTTTTTCGAATATTTTCAAAAGAAAGAGAAACATCAAAAGACAAAAGCCATTTTTCAAAATCAACTTCAAACTTTTGCGCCATTCCCTGAGCTATAAAATCATGAACCGGCAGCTGAATTTCTTTATTTGAAGCAAGAAAATGCAAAAAATTAGCTTTTGATTCTAAATCGGCACTATTGTTTAAATATTTCAACAAATGAACTATAAGACGAACTTCGGTTGCATTTTGAATCATCAATGTTTCTGAAGACAAAAGCGGGATATTTTGTTCTGTCAAATAATTGGCAATCGCAATTCCCTGATCTCTTTTTCGCGTTAGGATAACAATATCTTTATACTCAAAACCTTCCCGAACTACTTTTTGAATTGTATTTAAAGTTGCCAAAACATATAAATCTGATTTTTCGACTACTTCTTCTTCCTCTGCAAAATCATTTTTTTCTATTATTGGAAGAAAAGAAATATTTACATAACCTCCTTTTTTTGAATTCGAATTCTGAAAACTATGATTTTCATACAAATCTTTATAATCTTCATTTGAAAATTCGGTCGAAATCAGTTTGAAAAAAGCATTATTAAAATCAATTACCTCACTATAACTTCTGTAGTTTGTATTTAAATGCTTAATTTCTTTATCAGGATTATTAAACGGATTCGCTTCTTTACTTAATTCAATAAACTGCTCTGCTTTTCCACCTCTCCAACGATAGATAGACTGTTTAGGATCACCAACAATCATCAAAGTTCCTTTATTCCCTAAATCATCCATACCCGAAAGAGAGTTATCGATTAGCGGAATCAGATTTTGCCATTGCATCTCTGAAGTATCCTGAAATTCATCAATAAAAAAATGACGGTATTTCTCGCCCAAACGCTCATAAATAAACGGAGCTGGCTGATTCTGAATTTCGCGATATATAATGGCATTAAATTCAGAAATTGATAAGATATTTTGTTCTGATTGAATTTTAGCCAATTCATTACTAACCGTATTCAGAAGAGAAAGTGGCGTTATATTTTTCAGAAAGGCTTTATAGAAATCTCTTTTTTCAAAATTCTTATAAATCTTTTCTAAAGTCAGAAGTAGTTCCGGAATTATATTTTCGATTAAAACCCTGTCTTTTGCTGTCTTGTTAATCGCAATATCATCGAACTCATGAAAGGTTTTATTTCGGGGATTAAATTTTCCGTCACGAATACTTTCTAAATGATTTGGAAAAGTTCCGCGGGAAAAGGATTTTAAATCAATTCCGTTTTTATCAATCAAAGAAAGCGCCTCTGTAGCATAATTTTCATTTTCTGACTCTAGCTCCTTACAAAGAGCCAGGATTTTCTTTTTGATTATGACAAATTCTTCGATAGACTTATCCTGAAAATGCGAAATTTCATTTCGATTATTTTCATTCAAAACCAATCTTCCGGTTTCAAGAATCTCACGCGAAATATCCCAACTTTTATCATCGTCGGTTTTTTCCATCGTAAAATCGATAAGTAATTTTGTCAAAGTTTCATCCTGGCCGGCTTGCGCAATAATTGCATCAACAGCTTCTACCAATAAATTCTCCGTATCTAAAGTTACCTCAAAAGTCATAGGCAAATTAAGATCATGCGCAAAAGCACGAATTACTTTATGCGTAAATTTATCGATTGTAGAAATATCAAAAGCAGCATAATTATGAATCAGATGCTTTATTATATTTTGAGATTTTATTTTTATTTTAATAATCGAAAGTCCCGTATCACGAGACAAGTCTTCCATTAAATCAACTGCTTTGGCAGAAGGCTCTTCTTTGGCAAATTCAGACAAACTTCCCACAATACGGCTTTTCATTTCATGAACCGCTTTGTTAGTAAAGGTTATTGCAAGAATATTTCGATAAGCATCGTTTTTAGGAGAAGAAAGAATAATCTTGAGATATTCTTTCACCAAAGTATAGGTCTTTCCTGAACCGGCAGATGCATCATAAATAGAAAAAGACGGACTTTGCATAAGTTCAGTTTTATATTGTAAAAATAGCACAATAAATATTAAAAATAAATTCTAGTTAAAATGAAATTCCAAATTCGAACAACAATAACATGAAATTTCAATAAAGAAAAATTCCAAATTTAATATCGGCATACAGAAAATGAAAATTCCAAATTCTAATATCCAAGCGCAATTAATGCGTCAAATATTGGAATTTGGAATTTAAAAATTTTGGAATTTAAAACTACGTTTTAGGAAAAGCTCTTTTATTAAAGAAAAGCAAAATTCCAACTCCTGTAGAAATCGCCATATCGGCAACATTAAAAATAGCATTAAAAAAAGAAACCTGTTCGCCTCCCCAAATAGGAAACCAAGCTGGCAAAGTACCTCTCCAGAGAGGAAAATAAAACATATCCACTACCAAACCATGAAACCAGGTTCCGTAAGGTTCAGGCGAAAACAATGTTGCCAGATTACCCTGACTGCCGTCAAAAATAACTCCGTAAAAAACAGAATCGATTATATTTCCGGCTGCTCCTGCAAAAATTAAAGCAATTGCAACGATCAAATAACTAGAATGGCGTCTCTTAATCGAATCAGACAACCAATATGCAATCCCGAATACTGCGAAAATTCTAAAAACAGTCAAAATTAATTTTCCGTATTGCCCTGGTATTTTAGTCCCCCAAGCCATTCCTTCATTTTCTATGAAATGAATCCTGAACCAATCAAAAACCACCACTTCTTCACCTAAAACAAAGTTGGTTTTTACATATATTTTTGAAAGCTGATCAACAATTAAAACTAAGAATATAAGGAAATACGCTTTTCGTAATGACATTTTATTAAATTTTGATGGGCAAAAGTAACAATTTAATCAAAAAAAACGCCCCAAAAGGAGCGTTAATTCGATCTAACACCCACCTAAGTGTGTTAAATTATTTTTTTATTCATTAATGTGAGGTTTATTTTTTACTATTTGGCTGCGCTGGCGTCTTTGGAGAATCACTAAAAAACTCAGAAATAGACTTAAGCAAACCTTTTCCTTCTTTTCCAGCCGTTGCTTTTTTAGCCTCAGCCTTTTTTACATCGGCCTTAAATTTAACGCGGATTTTTTCAAATTCTTTCATTCTATGCTCAACATCAGAGTTTACATCTTTGAATTTCAATACTTTAGCCATTGTGTAAGTTTTTTATGTTAAATAAATAAAATTATTAATGATTTGGTATTACAATGATACATAATTTAATTTATATTTGTTAGTAAAAATTAACACTTGTTTAGATCGAAAAGCAACATTTCTCACCAATAGACATCAAAATAAATTAATTTTAACAGTTTTCCTAAATCCTACAAATATGACTGAAATAACATCTACTCTAAACAACTTCCTGGTTACTACTAAATCTTCTGCTGCATTAATAATAAACGGAAAAGGAAAATTAATTACATCATTAGAGATTGATTATGCAGATAGCGTTGCCGCAATGAGCGCTGCTATCTTATCAATGAGCGAAAAATTCTTAATTGATTTAGATAAAGGAGCATTAAAACAACTATTTCTAAAAACCTCGGAAGGTGTTGTTATTGGAAATAAAATAAGCGGCACCAACTTTATAATTGCATTTTCGAAAGACGGAAGTAATCTGGGTTTATTAATGCGCTCAACTGATGAAGTCGCTACAGAATTAAGTAAGAATTCCCTATTAAAATAACATAAATCTATTAACCCAAAAACAACCCTAAACTATGAGTAACGACTTTTTAAACGTTTTTTTAAATGAAATGAAAACCAACGTAAACGGCTTTATAGCGGTAGCTGTAACCGAAATTGAATCAGGATTAAGCTTTGGAAATCTAACAATTGATCCGGCGTTCGATCCTGAACTTGCAGCAGCCTATAATCTTGAAGTTGTAAAAGCAAAATTAAGCGCCGTAAAAGCTTTAAATTTAAATCAGGACATCGAAGATATTTTGATTACCCTTTCGAATCAAATTCACATTATCGATATTTCTCCAAACAAAAAATTCATGATCTATCTTGCTGCAGATTCATCTAAGGCAAATTTAGGAATGACAAGAGCTGTATTAAAAAAACACAAATTAGAGCTAGAGAAAAACTTAGCTTAGTTTTTATTTTTATTTTTTAATTAGAGCTATCTACAATCAAGGTAGTTCTAATTAAAAAAAACTTTTCGTTGCCCCAAATCGCATACTTTTTACTTCTTACAAAAAATTGACTTATAATTTTAGCTCTTCTTTTTTAATTATAATCAAATTCTTTCAAAAGGTTTAAACACATTACCACAAAACATTAAACAAAAAAAACGCCCCTAAAAGGAGCGCTTATTTCATTCAGTATTTATTATCGCTGCAAGTTCTTCGCTTCGATACTCATTGTTGCATGAGGAACGATTTTAAGCCTTTCTTTGCCAATTAATTTACCTGTTACTTTGCAAATACCGTATGTTTTATTTTCTACACGGAATAATGCGTTTTTTAGATCGCGGATGAATTTTTCCTGTCTGATAGCCAACTGTGAGTTCGCTTCTTTAGACATTGTTTCACTTCCTTCTTCAAATGCTTTAAAAGTTGGAGAAGTATCATCTGTTCCGTTATTCAAATCATTCATGTAAGCACTTTTTATTAAATCCAGATCGGCTTGTGCTTTTTGTATTTTATTTTGGATTATTTCTTTGAACTCTGCCAAATCAGCGTCAGAGTATCTTGTAATTTCATCTATCATTTTATATTTATTTTGAAATTAATATCATTGTTTTTATATCATCAAATTCAATTTCTGTGCCGTTTTCTAAACTATCCACAAAAACCAATTCATCTGTTAATGTCTCAGACTTAATATAGTCTATATTTTTTAGAATTGCTTCTTCTAAAATACCGTTTCGTTTTATTTGAACTTTAATCTTATCAGTAACTTCAAATCCTGAATCTTTACGGATGTTTTGAATTCTGTTTACTAATTCTCTCGCAATACCTTCGTTTTTCAATTCTTCAGAGATTGTAATATCAAGCGCAACTGTTATCCCGTTTGAATTTGCAACCAGCCAACCTTCGATATCCTGCGATGTTATTTCGACGTCTTCTAGTGATAAAGTTACATTATTTCCAGCAATAACAATATCTAACGTGCCTTGCTTGTCTAACTGATTGATCTGATCTGCCGAAAAAGATTGTATCTCTTTGGAAATCAAACCCATATCTTTACCAAAACGTGGACCTAAGGCTTTAAAATTAGGCTTAATTTGTTTTACCAGAATATCTGAATCGTCCTCTAAAAGTATGATTTCCTTAACGTTTACTTCTGCTTTTACAAGCTCGGAAATAGCTAAAATTTCGGCTCTCTGATTTTCGTCAAGTACCGGAATCATTACCTTTTGCAAAGGTTGACGCACTTTTATCATTTCCTTTTTACGAAGCGATAAAACCAAAGACGAGATGGTCTGCGCCTTCTGCATTTTGCTTTCTAACGTTTTATTAACAAAGTTTTCGACAAATTTCGGGAACTGAGCCAAGTGAACACTGCTGTATTGCTCAGATTCTGTCGAACTTGTCAAATCTCTGTACAATTTATCCATAAAAAATGGAGCAATTGGAGCGCTTAATTTACTGATCGTTAACAGACAAGTATAAAGCGTTTGATAAGCCGCGATTTTATCGTGTGCATATTCTCCTTTCCAGAAACGACGACGACATAAACGAACGTACCAGTTACTTAGGTTTTCCTGAACGAAATCAGAAATGGCTCTTGCTGCTTTTGTAGGCTCATAATCTTCGTAACATTCATCAACAAATTTTATTAAAGAATGCAATTCAGACATGATCCATTGATCGATTTCAGGTCTTTCGTTTAACGGAATTTCAGCTTCTTCATATTTAAATCCATCGATATTCGCATATAATGAGAAGAATGAATAGGTATTGTATAATGTCCCGAAGAATTTACGGCGAACCTCAGCAATTCCTTCAAGATCAAATTTTAAGTTGTCCCAAGGATTCGCATTCATGATCATGTACCAACGTGTAGCATCAGGACCATATTCTTCGATAGTTTTAAAAGGATCTATAGTATTCCCTTTACTCTTAGACATTTTTATTCCGTCCTTGTCTAAAACCAAACCATTCGAAACTACATTTTTATAGGCGATTTTATCAAAAACCAAAGTTCCGATCGCGTGCAGGGTATAAAACCATCCACGTGTCTGATCGACACCTTCGGCAATAAAGTTCGCAGGAAAATCTTTATTCTCATCAATTTTATCTTTGTTCTCAAAAGGATAATGCCATTGCGCATAAGGCATAGCTCCTGAATCGAACCAAACATCAATTAAATCGCTTTCGCGTTTCATTGGCTGTCCTGAAGCCGAAACTAAAGTAATTTGATCAACTACATTTTTATGCAAATCGATTAAATCATAGTTAGACTCAGCCATATTTCCGATTTCAAAACCTTTAAACGGATTTTCTTTTTGAAAACCAGCTTCGATAGATTTTTCGATCGCGTTGTATAATTCTTCAACAGAACCAATAAGAACTTCTTCTTTTTTGTCTTCAGTTCTCCAAATTGGCAACGGAATACCCCAATATCTAGAACGAGATAAGTTCCAGTCGTTGGCATTTTTAAGCCAATTTCCAAAACGTCCTTCACCAGTAGACTTAGGCTTCCAATTGATAGTTTCGTTCAGGTCGAACATTCTATCTTTTACATCGGTTACTTTAATGAACCAGGAGTCTAGTGGATAATATAATAACGGCTCATCAGTTCTCCAGCTGTGTGGATAACTGTGCACGTATTTTTCAACCTTAAAGGCTTTATTTTCTTCTTTTAATCGAATAGCAATTTCAACATCAACAGAACGCTCTGGCGCTTGTCCTGCATCATAATATTCGTTTTTCACGTATTTACCAGCCAATTCCCCTAAATGCGAAGTAAATTTTCCTTGTAAATCTACCAGCGGCACTGCTGTTCCGGTTTCGTCAAGAACTAACATTGGCGGCACTTCCGGCTTCGCTTCTTTTGCTACTTTAGCATCATCAGCACCAAAAGTTGGAGCAGTATGTACAATTCCGGTTCCGTCTTCTGTTGTTACGAAATCTCCAGCAATTACTCTAAATGCATTTTCGGCATTTTGATAAGGTAATACGTATGGCAACAATTGCTCGTAACGAATTTCAACTAAATCTATTCCTTTTGCTTCCGCTAAAATTTTGTACGGAAGTTTTTTATCACCTTCTTTTACATTGTCAAAGTCAGCATCGTCTTCACTTAAGAAAAATCCTTTCCCGAATTGTTTTCCAACTAAATTTTTAGCCAAAACAACATTGATTGGATCAAAAGTATATTGATTGAAAGTTTTTACTAAAACGTAATCGATTTTTGGACCAACTGTCAAAGCAGTATTCGATGGCAATGTCCAGGGAGTTGTCGTCCAGGCCAAAATATGAATATCTCCAAAACCTTGTAAAAAACCTGGAAGAGTTTCCGGCAATGTTTTAAATTGCGCAACAATCGTAGTATCTGTAACATCTCTGTAAGCTCCCGGCTGATTTACTTCGTGAGAAGACAATCCTGTTCCTGCTTTTGGAGAATAAGGCTGAATCGTATATCCTTTGTACAACAAACCTTTATCGTAGATTTGTTTCAAAAGCCACCAAACAGACTCCATATATTTTGGTTTATAAGTAACATACGGATCTTCCATATCTACCCAATATCCCATTTTTTCGGTCAAATCATTCCACACGTCAGTATAACGCATTACGGTTTTTTTACACGCTTCGTTATATTCTTCGATAGAAATTGTTTTACCAATATCTTCTTTTGTAATTCCAAGTTCTTTTTCGGTACCTAATTCTACAGGTAATCCGTGTGTATCCCATCCGGCTTTTCTTTTTACCTGAAAACCTTTTTGAGTTTTATATCTGCAAAAAATATCTTTAATCGCACGTGCCATCACGTGGTGAATTCCCGGTAAACCATTTGCTGAAGGCGGACCTTCAAAAAATACGTAAGGCTCAGCACCTTCGCGAGTTGTTACGCTCTTTTCAAATATATTTTCTTTCTTCCAAAAATCAAGTACTTCTGACGCTACTGTTGGCAAGTCAAGTCCTTTGTATTCAGTAAATTTTGTGCTCATTTTATCCTTTTCTTAAACGAGGTGCGAAAGTAAGGAATTTTGGATTATTGACCGCCACTTTCTTGAAATTTCACAAACTTTTGTTGAGATAATGAGTACAAAAACAAAAGAATTGATTAGTTTCCGGTACTAAACTCAAAAAATTGAGCCATTAAACCAAAAACCAATCAATTCTTATTATTCTTTTTTTTAATGTAAAAGACTATTTAAATCCTCCGAAATAAACTTCTTTCATAAAAATTCTATTACCAAATACAGGATTTATTTCTACTTTTTCACGGATTTCCTGATAATGGGTTTCTCCGTTAAAATCTTCTATTTCATAATTAATCTTATGCGGAATTTTTCCGGAATTTAATGTCGCAACAGGTCGATAATCTCCAAAAAGTTTTCTTTCGAAAAAGCTTTTATTCCCGTTATCAAATTCTGTTTTCTCCGTAGAAACTATATTGAAATTTTCTTTATCGATAAAAACATGATAATCTGTTTTAGGAATTGTTCTGTTACCTGAACTTAATGTTTTTTCAAAATAATTTAAATGATAACACAATCTGCCTTCGTACATTTCATCTGGTAAAAGCTCAAAATTATTCCATAAATCAAGTCTTAAATCGGTTAGAAAATTGATTAAGTCGACATTTTTAGACAAATTGCCATAATCGTACGAAGTGAGTTTTGCCCATTTAGCATTTACACCGCTTTCTCGATCGTCATGACTCCAGGCTTCTGCACCATTCACGACTTCATAATAGCTTTCCGGCATTTTCTTTCTAAGAAGATAATTGGTGTTTGTTGCCCATTTTTCTTCCGTTTGAGGTATTTTATTTCCTTCTATAGAAAGTTTAGAGAACAAATGTGTTTTTTCTACTTTCTTCAAAGCCTGACTGCCTCCTAAATTATCTATTACTTTAGCAAGCAAATTTGCATTAAGCTGATAAGGTATTGAATCAAGCATATTGAATCGTTGCATTTTTGATTTTTCTAAATGTGCTTCACGATTCGATTTCTCCATTTCCCACTCAGCGTCCTGTTGTTCTATTTTTTCAAAAAAAGCCAATCTTTTCTCTTCCTTTTCTTCGGCAATTTTAAGTCCTAACTTTTCAAGATCTACAAAACGAGTTGTATGACCTCTTAATCTTTTATCTGCAAAAATTGTATTATTAATTTTTTTAATAATTGATGCCCCTCTTGAATCTTGCTTGTCATTTTCGATCAATAAATTAGCATAAAGCAATGCTTTTTCTTTATTCTCAAGCAAAAAATAAGTTTCGGCTAAATTATTTGTTACAATAAACCGGATATTTTCATTTACAGGTGAAGGAGGGTATTTTACTAAAAGACTTTCTAAATATCGCAAATGGGGCGCCAGTAATTTTTCATCCAACCCCTTTTCGAAGGTTATTCTCTCCATTTGAGCAGTAATTTCATTTTCAAAATCCAGCATTTGCTTATACTCTGAATGTTCTTTTGAAGTTACAAATTCAAACTTTACTTTAGACTCGTCTTTTGTATATCTTAATTTATAATTCAGATAATTCTTAATTGGCTTGACGCAGGCATATACAATTTTATCCAGTCCTAACTCTTCTGCTGTATAAAGTCCATTTTTATCTCTTTCTTCAATCCATTTATTATGTTTCTCTACAGAAGCTTTCAAATCACCTTTTTGATAACTGCTTTCAACCAAAAATGATTCGATACTATTAAAATCCCGGGACAACAAGATTTTATCAGCACACTTTGCTTCAACTTTTACCATTACACTATAACAAGAATTAACCTGAAATTTCCAGCAATTCTTCTTTTTATCAAAGACACTATCAATTTTCGTTTCATTATATACAGGTAGCGCAATCGTTAAATAAATTTTCAGTTTTCCGTTCGCAGGGTCTTTTATAAACCCCTCTATATCAAAATAATGTTTTTTCAATATCTCTTCTTCTTGTATTAACTGTTTATCCATTTGATAAAAAGTGGTTTGCGTTAATACATTATCAAGAACAGGAAATTCAGGATAACCAATTACAGGTATATAAAATTTCTTTTTCTTCGAACTTATTTTTTCTTGTGCCTGAATTGAACCAATTACAAGCAAAGCAATTAAGAGTAATGTTTTTTTCATAGGCAAAAAAAAAGCCACCAGAAATAAATTCTGATGGCCTTAGGTTTTTATTTAGTTTACTTTTTATTGAAAATTTGAATAGATTTATCAGACACATAAAAAATGTTTTGTGTCGCAGGATCTACTTCATAAACTGGTTTATTGTTATTGAAAATAATTTTATCAACCTCAACTCCATCAACTTTACTCACTTTTACAAGAATTTTTTCTCCAGAATCTGCTTTTGCAAAAATATAAGAGAAGTCTCTGTTTTGTTTCATTGCATTAAAACGAGAATTAAATTTAGCTGCTACTATACCAAGAGCTGCTGACCCGGCTGCATAAGCTTTTGCCTGATCCTTATTTGTCTGATCTCCTTTTGCAACTGCGGTTCTCATGTTACCTTCAGAATCGCGATATGTCATAGTTATATCAGCACCTTTAACTGAACTTACTCCATAACCAACACCTAAACCAATACTTCCGGCAATTGCAGCGCTTTTAAGTAAACGTCTTGTTCCTTCACCTGGTTGTGTATAAGTAAGGTGGTATTTTATAGTTCCATCCATATTAACTCCCATTACTTCAAGCGGTCCCGAAAGCACAACTCCCCAAGGAAATAATTCAATACTATTTAATTCTTTCTCTTTTTTTATATTTACTTTAGCAAATGGTTCTGGCTTATCGCTAATGCTTGGATCAAATTTGTACAATTTCTCGTCATTATATACTAAGTAAGAGTTTGTAGCTTCGTCGTAAGTTGGTAAAACCGGACGATCTTTTTCAAACTTAATATTACGTTTCCAAAGTTTAACTCCTGTTTTATAATCTACCATGTTTCCGTAAGTTCCTGTAAGGTACATTACTTTTTCACCTACTTTTCCTAAGTAATAAATTGGATCTTCTTTGTCGTCTGAAATTTCAATGAATTTTTTCCAAAGTTTTTCTCCGTCTTTGTTGATCAGCATCATTTCATTTTCTGCAACATATAAGAAATCCTGATCGATCGGGATTACTCTTTTCAAACCATCTCCACGAGCATCTTTTTTCCAAACTTTTTCTCCTGTATTAAGGTCAAAAAAGTTAAAACCACTATAATGAGCAATTAATAATTTTGTACCCCAGTCTTCTAAATAAACAACACGTTTTGTTTTAATAGATTCTTTCCAGATACTTTTCCCGTTTTCTGTGTTCAAAACATTCAAATATTCTTTGGCTGCAAATAAACCTTTACTGTTTACAACTACAATATTTTTATCATTTTGAGTCAAAAAGAATCTTGAATAATCCTCTTCGGCTTTCCAGTTTAATTTTCCTGAATTTCTGTCAAACGAATATAGTTTTCCGTACAATAAATAATAAATTACTGATCCGTGTACTGTCGCTTTATTGGTATTTGAAGACTCTTTTAATGAGAAGCTAAATAATGATTTTGCTTTATCTACAGTAGTATTCCATTTTAATTCTCCTGTTTTCATATCTAATAAAGCAATTGCCATATCTCCGTCTTTTTTCAAAGTAAGCAAATACTCATCTGTTTCAGGAATAAAATCTGACTGCATTACCCAGAAAGATTCTTTAGACGAATTGTAAACCACTTTACCACCATCTGTATTAATGATAATATATTTACTATTGATGTAAGCCTCTACATAAGGACTTCCGGGAACACTTGATAAATCACTTTTTTCTTTAAAAACTTTTCCAAAATCAGGATCAGTCAGGATATCACCCGCTGAAGTTGCTCCAAAATCCTCTTTTGTTAATGTCCAAACAATTTTTTTCGTTTCAGGATCTAAACCTTTTACAGTTCCACCTTCTTTAAAAACAACAATTCCTGTTATTTCGTTTTGAACCATGTCTTTGACACTGTTCTCTGTAGTGATTATTTCGTCGTATTTTCTTTGAGCAGTCGCCGAAAAAGCAACTAAGAAAACCAAAATAATCGAAAAAGCAATTTTCTTCATAGTAATTTTTTTTCTTTAAAAAATTTAATAATTAGGCTGGGGTTTTTAGTAATGAATTCACTTATTAAAATAATAATTAAGAAAATTTTAATAAAAATTCACTGCGCAAATATATAAAAATAGCATTCACTTTAAGAAAAAATTTCTTTCAGAATATCAAGTGATTTCGGCTTCTTAAAACCGTCTAAATGAAAGCTATAATAATCGATCAGAATCTTCAATAAAATCTGTCTTTCGATGACATGAAAAACTTTTTCGGTATTGTCAAATTTCAAATCAATTAATTTTTTAAAGAGGTTGGTTTCATGTTCTGTAAGGGCAGTCAAACCATGAAAAAGGGTAAAAACACCATCGTTTATTTCGAAGTAAGGCAAATCAACATCTGAGACATCCGGATAAAAACCCAAATATTTGGTGATTTCTAAAAGTAAAATCAAATGGAAATTAGAAATTTCGTCATGATGATCCAGCCAGGTTAAAGCCGTTTCCAGAAAAACAAAAAGCGATTCGTTTTTTTCTTCTTCCTGAATAGAATAATGAAGCATCTCAGACAAAAACATGACCATGGTGCTTTTTATAATATCTGTATGAATACTTTGAAAAGGAACTGCGGTTTTTATTTCTTTGAAGTTTTCTAACGTGCCTTTGTTTTTATGCACGGCTTCGATTTCGAGAATCGACAAAGGCTGAAAGTAAGCAATTTTCTGACTGGCTTTTCGGCTCGAAAAAGCATCGCGCACAAAATAAGACTTCAGACCGTTTGAAAGCGTAAAACATTTTACAATCAAACTTTTTTCCTGAAATTTTAGCGAAGAGATTACTATTGCTTTGGTTTTGACTAACAAATTTAGATTTTAGATTTTAGATTTTAGATTTTAGATTTTAGATTTTAGATTTTAGATTTTAGATTTTAGATTTTCTAAAAAAAATAAAAATTGATTAATCAATTTTTATTTTTTTTAGAAAACTGCGACTGCGACTGCGACTGCGACTGCGACTGCGACTGCGACTGCGACTGCGACTGCGACTGAGACTGAGACTGAGACTGAGACTGAGACTGAGACTGAGACTGAGACTGAGACTGAGACTGAGACTGCGACTGAAAACTAACGAATAATCATAACTTTCTTAACTTTCGTTTCACCACCATCCTGCGCTGAGATAAAAATCATATAAACTCCCGAGGCTACTTTATATCGCCCGAAAGCTGTTGTATCCCATTCTATTGTTCCGCCTGTCGAAGTGGTTTCGTATACTAAATTGCCTTCGATATCGGTAATTTTAATATTAGCCTTATCGATTAATCCGGCAACTTTTACTGTTCCTGAATAATTGGGACGAACGGGATTAGGATAAACATAAGCATTATTTAAATCCTCGTTGGCCTCTGTTGCGATTCCTTTAAAGGAAACCATACCTTTATCTGTAGCAATAAATACCTCGCCTGTTGCACTATTAATTTTAATATCATTAATAACATTACTTGGTAACGGCGAATTATTTATTGTAAAATGATATTTGGTTTCCTGACCGTTTGGCGATACCATAAAAACGCCGGAATCTCCGGTACCAATCCATTTGTTATTGGCTCCGTCTACCGCAATTACATTTATAAATTGCTCGTATAACAATTCCTGCGCCAGATTATCATCCATTATAATAATAGGATTTGCCTTAAGCTGACTCTCTGTCTGAAAACTCCCAACGTTAGACAAAACTCTTAATCCTTTTATAGTCCCAATCCATAACTGCCCTTTAGTATCGACAGCAACAGATCGAACATCTGCAGTTGGTAAATTTCCGACATCTGCACCAAAAGTTATTTTTTTGAATGTATTTGTACTTTCGTTAAAACCAATCACTCCTTCTCTATTGGTCGATATCCATTTTGTATTATTTTTATCAATAACAATATTGGCATAACTGGCAAGTTCGGCATTATCAAGAATTGTCGCGGTTGAATAACTTTGCCATTGTCCGTTTGTTTTTAAAACCTTTAAACCATTTTTGATCCTGCTATTGGTAATCCAGAGATTTCCTGATTTATCAAAAGCGGTTCCGTTGATACGAACATCTATATAATTGGGACCTTCGGTTGTAATACTTTCTAAACCGCTGTTTTTTTCGTTATATAAAAACGTAGGCACATCCTGTTCGATCTTTAATAAACCCGAAAAAAATGAGCTTGCATAAACTTGTTTTTCATTGTTGGGATTTACGATAATACGAGTCATAGATTTTGCTCCAAGAACATCTTCATACGGCAAATTTAGCCATCCGGAAGTATCATATTTACTTATACCATAACTATCTAGCGGATAAGGATTATAAGACGAAGTGTAATCTCCATAAACCGTCCAAAGCACATTTGGCGCTACATCTAGCGAAAAAATATTGTTTTTTGTTGGTCCCGGCGGCGTATTGTTCTCGAAAGCTGAAACATTTGAGAGTGTTGATGCAAACAATCCTTTTTCTTTTGTTCCAATGTACAACGATTCTCCAATAGCAGTGGCACAAGTAAAACTTAATGTATTGTCTAAAACCTGAGTATTTGCAATTTGGCGGTTTAAAACCATTTGATTTGAATAAACAAAAACCGTATTGGGTGTTGTAACAAACAATTTATGATTTACAGCACGCATATCTGTCGCAGGTTGCGGAAGCTGCAAAAACCCAACAAATGTATTTGAATTATAACGATGAATATATCCGCCTGAATTGATCGCGATAAGTGTTGTATCTAAAGTTTCTATACTCGACCAATCTCCTGAATTTACCAAAATCCATTGATTATAATCAATTAGATTGGCATTGGTACTATTGGCTTTTCTGATTCCGTTTGAAGTCGCTGCATAAATAAATCCATCGAAATAAGCGGTTTGTCTTATATTGATTTCTGCTCCGTTATCACCAATAAAATAAGTATCTCCAAATTGGGAAGTTGTTAAATTGAACTGCACGATTCCAAAATCACAAGAAACATAAACTAAACCGTTATGTTCCATAAAATGATTGATTTTCTTAAGGTTTGCCGGCAATTGTTTGTTGATAATATCGACAACTTTTAAGATGCTTCCATCTTTTTCATTGATTACGATCATCAAACCATTTTCGTAACCAATTATCGTTTTGTTGAATCCTTCGCTATGGTATAAAGCCGAAATCGTCTGACCCGAAAGTCCATCAACAGTAGTTGTTGTTTTGATTATGTTGGTTGCCGTGTTTTTAGAAAACAATGCATTTTCTGAAGCTGCAAAAACTGTTGTTGGAGCTTCTGAAATATCTTTTATTTCATTAAATGAAAAATAACTCTGCCATGACAATTTATTCTGCGCGAAACTAAATTGAAACAACAGTAAAAACAAAACATACAGAAAACTTCTCTTCATTACTTCAGATATTCGGATAGACAAATATACTACAAACGAAAGTATTTGAATTTTGTTCTGCTTTAAATAAAGCTCTTTTTTGAACCATTAAGAGATTAAGAAAATTCAAGCTTTAAATATGAAAAAAATCTATCCTAAAAGGTGATTTAAAACCAAAACACTTTGCGAATTCTTGGCAGAAAATAAAAAAAAATACCTTCAATCATCTTTTAAAAAGACAAATGAAGGCATCTTAGCATTGTAATTAAAACTTACACTACACCCTGAGCAAGCATAGCATCGGCTACTTTAACAAATCCGGCAATGTTAGCTCCTTTTACGTAGTTTACATAACCATCTTCTCCCATACCGTATTTTTTACATTGGTTGTGAATTCCAACCATGATATCTTTTAATCTCAAATCCACTTCTTCACTTGTCCAGTTCAAACGAATTGAGTTTTGCGTCATCTCTAATCCAGATGCAGCAACTCCTCCGGCATTTGCAGCTTTACCAGGAGCAAAAAGTACTTTATTATCTAAAAATAATTTGATAGCATCTAATGTAGAAGGCATATTTGCAGCTTCGGTTACACATAAAACACCATTATCAATTAGTTTTTTAGCATCTTCTCCTGTTAATTCATTTTGAGTAGCACACGGAATAGCAATATCAACTTTTACTTCCCAAGGGCTTTTTCCTTTATGAAAAACAGCATTTGGATATTTCTTTGTATAAAGTTCAGCTCTGTTATCTCCTGTTGCTCTCATTTCGACCATATGCTCGATTTTTTCTCCAGAGATTCCTTCTTCATCATAAATATATCCATCAGGACCAGAAATCGTAACTACTTTCCCGCCTAATTCATTTATTTTTAGTGCCACACCCCAGGCTACGTTTCCAAATCCTGAAATAGCAACTCTTTTACCTTTTATTTCATGACCAATAGTACGAAGCATTTGATCTGTAAAATAAACAACTCCGTATCCTGTAGCTTCAGGACGTATCAATGAACCACCGTAAGCAAGTCCTTTTCCTGTAAGAACTCCGGTAAACTCATTTCTGATTCTTTTGTACTGGCCAAATAAGTAACCAATTTCTCTTGCTCCAACACCAATATCTCCTGCTGGAACGTCAAGATCCGGACCAATATGACGACATAATTCAGTCATAAATGATTGACAGAAACGCATAATTTCGCCATCAGATTTTCCTTCAGGATCAAAATCAGATCCTCCTTTTCCACCACCCATTGGTAATGTTGTCAAACTGTTTTTAAAAACTTGTTCGAAAGCAAGGAATTTTAAAACAGATAAATTTACTGTATGGTGAAATCTGATTCCGCCTTTGTAAGGTCCAATTGCAGAGTTCATCTGAATTCTGAATCCTCTGTTTACAATTATTTCTCCTTTATCGTCAACCCAGGGAACTCTAAAAATTATAGATCTTTCCGGTTCAGCAATTCTTAGAAGTAAATTTTTTCCATCATATTTTTTTCGCTCTGCTATAAACGGAATTACCGTTTCTGCAAATTCTCTAACGGCTTGAAGAAATTCTGGCTCGTTTGGATTTTTAGACTCAACAAGAGCCATAAATTCATTTATTTTTTGTTCCATTTTTAAATAAATTATTCAATAAATAGTTTATAAATTTTAAGTCAATTCAATTAAAAAAACATGCTTTAAGAAAACGTTTTCGTAATGACGCGCAAAGATAATGCAAAACGATCATGGTTTGTTAATATTTTTCGTTTTTGGAGCAAAATTGTGTTATTTCTAAACAATACTAAAAATACGATTTTACACTGTTGATTTTGCATGAAATTACAGCACTTAAAGTTAGACATTTAAGTGTTTTGTTACTAAATTTTTAATACAGGTATTTTATATTTTGATTCGACAGGGTTTTTTATATATTTGCCAAGATTTGAAAGCCCAAAAACATGCTCAAACCTATAATAATCACGCTATTCGCCTTTTTCGGAATACCATCAATAGCAAATGCACAATCTAGTCTCGCCCAAGAAGTAGGAATAATATTCGGACCTTCTACGTTTCAATCTGATTTTGGCCAAAGAAATAACTTTGACACTAATGTTGGAAACACAGGATTCGGGATAGGAATTGTTCACTTTATAAACTTTTCTGCCAATAACAATAGGGAGAGTTTTTTTACAGAACATTTTAAAGTAAGATCTGAACTTTCTTTTAATCAAACCAAGCTGGAACATTTTGGCGAATGGGTTGATATCGAAAAAAAGAAAAATCTTGTACAACATCTTAGAGGAATGCATGGCACCTCGACTTTAGTAAATCTTGGAGCTCAATTAGAATTTTCTCCTTTTATGAAAATTCATGATTTCGAAAATACAATTGGTAGTTTTAGCCCGTATATAAGTTTAGGTTTCCAGGTGAGTTATTACAGAACCAAAGTTGAGTCAAGACTTGGCACATTAGGACTTCCATTAACCACCTATCCAAAATACCTAACACCTTCTGACGGACGTCAGTTTGGTTTTTCTAACGAAAATGGTTTAGTTGTATCAGGAACAGCAGGTGCTGGTGTACACTACAAACTAACCACAATGAGCGATTTAATGTTTGAAATTCGTTATCAGGGTTACGCTTCTGATTGGGTTGATGGTTTAAATCCAAATAAAGATATTTATAAAGAAAACAAATCAAACGATTCACAAGTTTGGTTCAACGCAGGATATATTTACTATCTAGAATTTTAAAGAAATCCCAACATAAAAAAAATCCCAAATTCCAAGATTATTACAATTGGAATTTGGGATTTTTTATTTTAGAATTTTATTCTGTTATGCCAAAGCTTGCTCAATATCTGCGATTAAATCTTCGGCATCTTCAATACCCACACTCAATCGAACCAAATTATCGGTAATACCAACTTCGGCTCTTTTATCTGCCGGAATCGAAGCGTGCGTCATCAAAGCCGGATGATTGGCCAATGATTCTACTCCGCCTAAAGATTCTGCCAGAGTAAAAACTTTAAGTTTCTCTAAAAACGCAATAGAATCTTCTTTTTTACCTGATTTAAAAGTAAACGAAACCATTCCGCCAAAAGCTTTCATTTGCTTTTTTGCAATTTCATGAAATGGGTGACTTTTTAATCCCGGATAATAAACAGTATTTATTTTAGGATGATTGCTTAAATACTCTACCACTTTTTCTCCGTTTTCGCAATGCCTTTGCACGCGTAACGAAAGTGTTTTGATTCCTCTTAAAACCAAAAAACTATCCATTGGTCCAAGAGTTGCTCCGGTTGCAAATTGCTGAAAATGCAATTGTTCTCCTAAAGCTTCGTCTTTTACAATCAAAGCTCCGGCAATAACATCAGAGTGTCCGCCTAAATATTTTGTAGCCGAATGCATTACAATATCAGCTCCTAAATCAAGAGGCTTTTGCAAATATGGTGTTGCAAAAGTATTATCAACAGCAAATAAAATATTATTGGCTTTGGTGATTTTGGCAACTTCAGCAATGTCAGCCAATTTCATTAACGGATTTGTTGGTGTTTCAACCCAAATCAGTTTGGTATTTTCGTTGATTAATGATTTCAATTTCTCGATATCTGTCATATCAACAAAGTGAAATTTAATTCCTGAATCTTTATAAATTCGAGAGAACATTCTATACGTTCCTCCGTATAAATCATCCATTGCAATGATTTCATCACCCGCTTTAAACGATCTTAAAACACAATCTGTTGCAGCCAAACCAGATGAAAATGCCAATCCGCGAGCACCATTTTCAATACTTGCCAAAGCATTCTCTAAAGCGGTACGTGTTGGGTTCGACGCCCTGCTATATTCATAATCCGCCAAAGGTTTTCCCGGGCTAGTTTGTATAAAAGTTGAAGTTTGATACACCGGAGGCATAACAGCTCCTGTACTTGGATCATGATGCTGACCACCATGTATTACTTTTGTATTGAATTTCATATAGTTACAAATTTTAGATGCTTAAACGTGGTACAAATTTACCGTTAAATTTATTTTAATCCTGACACAACTTCTTACCTTTGTATATAATTAACACTTTTTGACATGAAACATTACACTTTTTTAGCCTTTTTGTTCCTGACACTTGCAAGTTGCAACAAAGAGCTTTCATTTGAAAATGAGACATTTGAAAAAGAATCTACTATTCCCTGCAAAAAAGATTGTCCAAAAATTACGATTGACGTGCCTATTGCTAAAAACATCCCTATTGTCGTGGACAGCATTAACAAAAAAGTTTTTTTGGTCGTAAAAGAGATTGTTTATTTTGAGGAAGATCCTTCAAAAGCGAATGATTACAAATCTTTGGCCGCCTCTTTTATTACTTCGTATGAAGAAATGCATAAAAAATTCCCCACCGAAACTTTTGGCTGGGAAGGAAAAATAAAAGGTAATGTTGAGTTTGAGTCTGATCAGATTATTAATATCAAAATCGATCACTATACTTTTACCGGCGGAGCTCACGGTTATCAGGGTTTTCGATCGTTATTATTTCATCCTAAAACTGGAAAAACCATTTTTACCGATGAAATATTCAAAAACGAAAAAGAGTTTAAGGCTTTCGCCGAAAAAGAATTTAGGGCTAAATATAAAATTCCTGCAAAAGCAAACATTAACGCAACAGGTTTAATGTTCGAAAATGACAAATTTCAGTTGCCGCAAAATATCTTTTATACTAATGGTGGGTTGCTTTTATATTATAACTCCTATGAAGCCGCTTCGTATGCAGATGGACCAAAAGAACTTTTGTTTCCGTATGAAAAAGTGCGTAAATATTTGAAATATCAATAATCATTTCTAAATGCGACTCTTAAAAATGTCAAATTAAAAAATAAACCTTTTCTTACTTTTAGTATATTTGGTCTTTATTTTAATTTTTTCGTATATGTTAACCTTTAAACATTCAGGGCTATTAGTTCCGGATAACAAAATAACTTCAACAGTTCAAGAATTAGAAAACGAGTTCGTTATAAAAATTCCTTCTATAAAAAGAAAGGAAATTTTTGAAGCTTATGTTAAATATAACGAGGATTTCAAAAAAGTATGTAATTTAGACCAGCTACATCAATGGATTAACGGATCTTATGTAACGAAAAAGAATAATCCGGGAGATATTGATTTAATTACTTTTTTAGATTACAATATTGTTTCTCAATTAGGATCAAATTTAGATAATTTTAAATATCCGAATTCTGAAATTATTTATGGTGTTGACGCTTATATTATTGAAGTTTATCCTGAAAATCATATTAATAATTTTAGATATATAAGTGATAAAGCATATTGGCTGGATCGATTTACAAAAACAAGAAGAATTAGAGGAAATAGGTTATCAAAAGGCTTTTTGGAAATAAAATTTTAATTTACAACAAATGAAAGATAACAAGTTATATCATATTTTAGACTTGATAGAAGAAATAGATAAAGTTGACAAAATGATTATCCTACATAAAGATTCGGATTCTGATTTAATGTCAAACCAGTATAAAAATCAAAAATTAAAACTAAGTAATTATTTGGTTAAAGAACTTTTGACCAACAGCGACAACAGAACAGAAGTCATGTACATCATTAAACTTTTTATAGAGAAATTCTATAATAACGAAATGAATCATCTACAATTTGAGGAGAATGATAACCTAAAAAAGATTGAAGACGTGTTTATTGAAAATTACGCCTAATAAATTTACAGCTAAAGCTGGAGGCTATTCAAAAAACTATAAAGTCTCAGGTTAGACGCACTGCAGTGCTTCTCTACAGAAAATCTTTGTCATTTTTTTAAATCTTAGTATCTCAGTCCCTTAGCAACTTAGAACCTTACTTACTCCCTTCCTGAAAATCGTATTTCATCTTCCTTAAAATCCTTAAAGCTTCTTTAAACGATAAATAAATATTTCCGAATGGTTTCAATAGCAATTTGGCATCAATAAGTTTTTGTTTCGCATCATCAAAACCATTCAGATAACAAATCATAAAAGTCGACGGAAGATTTTCGAGATCTTTTACTTCACGATCTGACAAAGCAATTCCTTTTTGCAGTTTTTGAAGCAATGCCATATTCGCATTATAAATATGATACAGCATTTTTCTATTGAATTCCGGAGGTTGAAAAAGCATTTCGCGGTCGATTTTATAATAACCGTTATCAAAAAAATGAATCGTTTGTTTTTCCAGAGGATAATAACTCGTTTTGTCATTTAAGCCCAACGGAACATATTCGGTTATGGTAAAACTATCGTCATCAAAAACAATCGTAACCACATCCTGCGCCGAATAAAAAAGTTTGATTTGTTCGTTGATCAATTCGATATCAACGCGGGATAAGAAAGTTTTATCGCGAGTTTTATGCGGAACTCCTGCCCAGCAAATCACAAACAATTCTTTAAAAACATGGTATTTAGGCGACATGTCTTTGTGCCTGAAATTCATAAAATCAAAAACACCATCAAGTGTATATTGTATACTATTTCGGGAGCTATTTTCGATTCCGATTACCGTTTCGGTATTTTGATAATTCTTTTCTATTTCCCCTTCAACCGGAACCGAATTACTGCCGCGCCGAATAAAAACACTATTAGCCGGAGTTGTATGAATTCCTTTTTTGAAATAAGATGTTTTACTTTTGGGTTTAATCGTAACCAATCCTACTACTTTATCTTTTGGAAGATTCGGAAATGGTACATTTTCATATTGAATTTTTGGAGGGTTTTCCAGAAAGGCATTTACAAGATTCTGAATTCGGCTATCATCAAAAAAGTCATCGCCTACAATTTCGTTATCCTGATCTTCTACACCAACCACGATATAAGAATTATTGGTTGGGTTTGAATTCGACAAAGCACAAATATGCTTCAGGAATTTTCCTTTTCCTTCACGAGAATGCAAATTCAATTGCCTTTTTTTATCATAAAAACTGCTCTCGTCATTATGGGCGAGTAGATTTTTTATTAAAAGGCGTTTGTTGATCATTTTTTTAGACTTCTTAGATTGTTAGAATTTTAGACTTCTTCGACTATCGAACTTTTTAATCTTTAACTTCTTAGATTAATTGGATTACATAAACTTCAAATCTAAGAAGTCTAAGTTAGTCCCTTTTGACTATTGTAGATGATGCCTGAGCGGTACTCATCACCACCAAATCGGCAATATTTACATGATAGGGTCTTGAAACCACAAAATGAATAATATGTGCAATATCTTCTGCCTGCAACGGATCGAAACCTTTGTAAACATTCGAAGCTCTTTCGACATCGCCTTTAAAACGCACTTTACTAAATTCTGTCGCTACCATTCCCGGGTGAATTGCTCCTACTCTAATACTAAACGGATTCAAATCTATTCGCATTCCGGCAGTAATGGCATCAACAGCATGTTTTGTTCCACAATATACGTTGCCATTTGGATACACTTCTTTGGCAGCTGTTGAACCAATATTAATAATATGTCCGGAATTTTTGGCTGTCATTTTCGGAATCACTGCTTTCGAAACATACAAAAGTCCTTTTACATTAATATCGATCATGGCATCCCAATCGTCTAATTCTCCGGTTTGAATTGGGTCTAAACCATGTGCATTTCCGGCATTATTGATCAAAACATCAATATCTGAGAATGCTTCCGGCAAAGAACCAATACTTTCCAGAACATCATTTTTATCTCTGACATCAAAAGACAAAGAATGTACTTCGGTAAAAGCCGAAAGTTCTTTTTCAAGTTCGGCCAAACGATCTTTACGTCTTCCGCAAAGCACCACTTTGTAGTTATTTTTTGCCATGATTTGAGCGGTTGCTTTACCAATTCCGCTTGTGGCTCCAGTAATTAAAACTGTTTTTTTCATTCTACTATTTTTATTTTTAAAGTTTTTTGCCACAGATTAAAATGATGTATAATCTGTGAGAATCTTTCAATCTGTGGCAAAAAAAAAATTTTTCAATCTTTTCTGATCCAATTGTCTAAATCCAACTTCATATTTAGAGCCGTCCAGGTTTCATCATCCATTTCTCTAACAAACTTTTTATCAGGATTAATGACAAAACCAATCTTTTCGTAGCATTTGATGGCACCAACATTAAAATCAAAAACATTTAGCTCAACATTTCTCTGCTTACTATTTTCAAGAATAAATTCCAGAAGCAAAGTCACTATTTGTTTTCCAATTCCTTTTCCTCTAATGGTTTGATCCATAATCAAAATCCTTCCCAGATTTGCAAAGTTGTCTTTAAAACAAATTTCACAATGCCCGATAGTCGAACCATTAGAAATAGTTACAACCCTAAAAGCAATCCTGTTTTTATCCGAAAGTGATTTTTCTATCTGTTTTTCGGTTAAAGGAAAAGTAAATTCCGGTCCTGCAAATTGCATCAACTCGCGAGCATCTTTTATACTATCAATTAATTGCGGATAAAACGCTGCATCGAATTTTTCTAATCGTATCATTATATGATCAAAGGTTTAAGCAACTTCTTCCCCTCTGCTTTCTGTCCAGATGGCAAACCAGTCTTCTTTGTCCATTTCTAATTCAACAGCTTTCATCAGTGATTGAATTCTGGCAATATTTACTGTTCCTGCAATTGGAATAACCGCTGACGGATGTTTTAAAATCCAGGCCAATAAAAGTGTGTCTGACCCAAAACCGTATTTCTGAACTAAATCAGCAAGCAGTTTTTTCAAACGACGTGTTTTTTTAGTGTCTTCTCTAAAAACAGTCCCAAGCGGATTCCATGACAACGGACGGATTCCGTGTGTTTGCATGTAATCAAAGCTTCCGTCAACCATTGGTTCAAAATTCGTTGCCGAAAATTGTACCTGATTGTAACTTACTTCGGTTTTCTGACGAATCAATTCGGTTTGAGAACTTGTAAAATTTGAAAGTCCAAAATCAATAATTTTCCCTTCTGCTTTCAATTTTTCAACCGCTTCTGCAATTTCATCGGCTTGCATTAATGGACTTGGTCTGTGCAATAAAAAAACATCAACATAATCTGTTTTCAGTTTTTTTAATGATTCTTCAACTGACCAAACAATATAATCCTTGGAGTAATCATAATGTTTGATTTTGTTTGGGCGGCTTTCGGCGATCATCTGAATTCCGCATTTGGTAATTAATTGTAATTTCTCTCTCGAGATTTTGCTGTTGTGAAATGCTTTTCCAAAATCAGCTTCTGTGGTATACGATCCGTAAATATCTGCGTGATCAAAAGTTGTAATTTTGTTTTCGATACAAAGTTGTATCAGGTTTTCCATTTCTTTAGTTGTAAGGTTTTTATCCCAAACTCCCCAATTCATAGTGCCCGAAATTATGGGCGATAATGCTGTTTTACTCATGGTTTCATTGCGTTATTTTTGGTAATAAATATGCTTTTCTGAAGCATAATCACCAAAGTTCTTAAAAATATAAAAATAGATTCACAATTAGTCCTTAAAATTAGGTCGTTGGTCGAAGTTTTAACCATTCTTTAACATCTTACTTCTCAAAAAATATTCAATTTGCACTCTCAAAAGCTACGCATAGAAATCAAGGTTTTAAAAATATTTATATGGAAGAAAATACAACGACTTTAGACATTAGAGCGATAAATGAAAAAATTGAAAGAGAAAGTGCTTTTATAGACCTTCTTACAATGGAAATGAACAAAGTTATTGTGGGCCAGAAACATATGGTCGAGCGTTTACTAATTGGACTTTTGGGACAAGGGCATATTTTGCTTGAAGGTGTTCCCGGATTAGCAAAAACTTTAGCCATAAATACTTTGTCTCAAGCAGTACAAGGTTCATTCAGTCGTATTCAGTTTACACCTGACTTATTACCTGCCGATGTCGTTGGAACGATGATTTACAACATCAAAGCAAACGAGTTTTCTATCAAAAAAGGGCCAATCTTCGCAAATTTCGTCCTTGCCGATGAGATTAACCGTGCTCCGGCAAAGGTTCAGTCGGCACTTTTGGAGGCGATGCAGGAAAAACAAGTTACTATTGGCGACACAACTTTTAAACTAGATCGTCCGTTTTTAGTATTGGCAACACAAAACCCGGTAGAGCAAGAAGGAACATACCAACTTCCGGAAGCACAAGTCGATCGTTTTATGCTAAAAACTGTAATTGACTATCCAAAAATTGACGAAGAGCGTTTTGTAATTCGTCAAAACTTAAAAGGAACTTACGAAAAAGTAAATGCTGTAGTTTCTGTAGAACAAATTTTGCGCGCGCAAGAAGCGGTTCGTGAAGTTTACATGGATGAAAAAATCGAAAAATATATTTTAGATATCATATTTGCTACTCGTTATCCAGAGAAGTACAAATTGGCCGACTTAAAACCTCTTATTAGTTTTGGAGCATCACCACGTGGAAGTATCAATTTAGCTGTTGCAGCAAAATGTTACGCTTTTATCAAACGTCGTGGTTATGTAATTCCAGAAGATGTTCGTGCAGTTGTACATGATGTTTTACGTCACAGAGTTGGGATAACATATGAGGCTGAAGCCGAAAACATTACTTCTGTAGACATTATCAACAAAATCGTAAACGAGATTGAAGTACCTTAAAAAATTTTAGATTTTAGATTGCTGATTTTAGATTTAAAATCAGCAGTCTAAGCTCCAATCTAAAATCAAAAATCTACAATCTACAATCCAAAAAAATGGATACAAAAGAGCTTTTAAAAAAAGTACGGAAAATAGAAATCAAAACCAAAAGACTGAGCAATCATATCTTTTCGGGAGAATACCACTCTTCATTTAAAGGAAGAGGGATGACTTTTAGTGAAGTACGTCAATACCAATATGGCGATGACATTCGTAACATCGATTGGAATGTAACTGCACGCTATAACGAAGCCCACGTAAAAGTTTTTGAAGAAGAACGCGAATTGACCATGGTTTTAATGGTTGACATCTCAGGTTCAGAGGGTTTTGGTTCTAAAAGTCAATTCAAAAAAGACATCGTCACCGAAATTGCGGCAACGATGGCTTTTTCGGCTACACAAAATAATGACAAAATTGGTTTAATATTATTTTCTGATAATGTAGAATTGTATATTCCGCCAAAAAAAGGTCGTTCCCACGTTTTAAGAATCATTCGTGAACTGATCGAATTCGAACCAAAAAGCCTAAAAACAGATGTTGGAGCTGCTTTAAAATTTTTATCAGGAACTCAGAAGAAGAAAGCGATTGTTTTCGTGATTTCTGATTTTATGTCTGAAAATTATGAGCAGACTTTGAAGATTGCGTCTAAAAAACACGATATTACCGGTGTTAGGGTTTACGATATACGTGAAGAAAAAATTCCGAATTTAGGAATGGTATCAATGCTTGATGCCGAAACGGGAACAATTCAATTGGTAGATACAGGTTCAAAAACAGTGCGAATGAATTACGAAAAACACTATCAGGAAAGAGTTAATTATTTCAAAGATATTTTTAGTAAATCCGGAGCTGGAGTTGTAAACACAAGAGTTGATGAAAACTATGTTACCAAATTACTGGGCTATTTCAAGTCAAGATAAGTTTATTTTAGAGTGCAGTCCCGATAGCTATCGGGATAGATTTTAGATTTTTTCTAAAGATTTATAAATTATTGATTTCTGCTTAACATTATATAAATAAAAAATCCGCTTAAATCTGTGCCATTCGCGTCATCCGTGTGCCATATTTAAACATTCGTTTTAGACTAAAATCTGAAAACAAAATCAAATGAAATTAAAGTTTTACATATTTTTATTTTTACTTTCCTCATCTATTTTTGCCCAGCAAAAACAAGTAGAGACAAGCATTGATACTACAAAAAATAAAATTGGGGCCGAATTTAAGCTAACACTTAAAACGGTTGTGAGCTCAAAGTCGAAAGTTGTTTTCCCTAAACTAAAAACCATTGGACAACTTGAAGTAATTCAGTCGTATCCAATTGACACGGTTAAGAAAAATGACACTTACGAATTAATCAAAAAATATGGCTTAACGCAATTTGATTCCGGGAAATATACTATTCCGAGTATTAAAATTTTAATTGATAAAAAACCTTTCTTAACAGATTCAATCCGTGTTGAAGTTGCCAGTGTAAAAGTGGATACTTTACAGCAAAAAATGTACGACATCAAAGACATTACAGCTGTTGATAACGGAATTGGTGATTGGTGGAAATATGTTTTAGGTTTAATAATCATTCTTGGAATTGGAGCTTTTGTTTATTGGTTTGTTAAAAAACGTCAACAGAAAAAAATCGAAGAAGAAGTTTATAAAACTCCTATCGAAAAAGCGACAAGTTTATTAAACAACCTGGAACAAAAAGAACTGGTTCAAAAAGGAGAAATTAAAGAATACTATAGTGAATTAACAGATATTGCCCGTAATTACATCGAAGAAGCAATTCATATTCCGGCAATGGAAAGTACTACTTCTGAATTGATTCAGGCGATCAGAACGGCATCGACTAAAAAGAAGATGACCTTAACTCCTGAAACTGTTGAGAATCTGGAACGTGTTTTACGTCAGGCCGATTTAGTAAAATTTGCTAAATCGAAACCGCTTGATTTTGAAATTACCGATGACAGAAATAAAATTCAGAAAGTAATTTTAACGCTGGACAATGCAATTCCAACAGAAGTTCCTGCCGAAGAAGAAGATCAATTACTGAATGAAGCGCAAAGACAAAAACAAATTAAACAGCAGTTATTAAAAAAACGCAACAAACGTATTGCTATTGCAGTAGGAACTGTTTTGTTTTTATTAATAGCGACTACGGCATTCTTTATTGTGACCAAAGGTTTCAAATTTGTAAAAGATAATTTGATTGGGCATCCAACCAAAGAATTATTAGAAGGTCAATGGGTAAAAAGTGAATACGGAAATCCTGGTGTTTTAATTGAAACTCCAAAGGTTTTAAAACGTATGGATACTCAAAAAGTACTTCCGAAAGAAACTATGGCGTTGATTAAAGAAATGCAACTGTTTTCATACGGAAGCATGATCGACAACTTTTATATTACCGTTTCGACAAGTAAATTCAAAAATCCTGTAGAACTTGATTTAGCAAAAACTTTAGAAGGTACTTTGAAAATAATTGAAGCACAGGGCGGACAAAATATTATTGTAAAACAAGAAGATTTTCAGACCAATGAAGGTGTTCAGGGATTAAAAGGATACGGAACAATGTCGATTTTAAATCCGGTTGATAAAACGAGCACAAAAGCATATTACGAGATTTTATTATTCAAACAAGATCAGGGATTACAACAAATTATGATTTTGCATGAAGAAGGTGACACATACGGAAACGATATTGCAACCCGAATTTTAAATTCTGTTGAACTTAGAAAAGCGAGTAACTAATGAATAAAATAACTTTTTTAAATCCGGAATTTTTTTGGTTGTTTCTATTAATCCCAATTGCGATAGCTTGGTTTTTCTGGAAACGCAACCAGCAATCGGCTACTTTAAAAATGAGTTCGACTCAGGGTTTTAAAAACAGCGAATCGTTATTAACGAAATTAAAACCTGCTTTATACGTTTTTAGAATTTTAGGACTAAGCTCCTTAATTATAGCTTTGGCCAGACCAAGAACGGTTGACATTAGCAGTCAGACTAAAACCACAAAAGGAATTGATATTGTTTTGGCGATTGACGTTTCAGGAAGTATGCTTGCAAAGGATTTAAAGCCAAACCGTATGGAAGCTTTAAAAAGAGTTGCCGCAGATTTTGTTGGCGAAAGACCTAATGACAGAGTTGGATTGGTTTTATACGCTTCTGAAGCTTATACCAAAACACCTGTTACAAGTGATAAAGCTATTATTCTTGAAGCTATTAAAAGCATTAAATACGATACAGTTTTACAAGATGGAACCGGAATTGGTATGGGATTGGCAACTGCCGTAAATCGCCTGAAAGACAGTAAAGCAAAAAGCCGTGTTATTATTTTAATGACAGATGGTGTGAATAATGCCGGTTTTATTGAGCCGGAAACTGCATCAGACATAGCAAAACAATACGGAATAAAAGTATACACTATTGGTATTGGTACCAACGGAATGGCTGAATCTCCTTATGCTTATGCACCAAACGGAGGCTTTTTATATAAAATGCAAAAAGTTGAAATCGACGAACAATTAATGAAAAATATTGCCCGTAAAACCGATGGAACTTATTTTAGAGCAACAAGTAATGATCGATTAGCCGAAATATACAACGCGATTAATAAATTAGAAACAACTGAAATCCAGGAATTAAAATTCTATGATTACGACGAAAAATACAGAGGATTTGTTTTATTAGCTGCCTTTTTATTATTATTAGAAGTTGGTTTAAGAAATACAGTTTACAGAAGCTTTATATAATATTTTAGTCGCGGTCACAGTTTACAGTTTACAGCTGAAACTGCGACTGAAAACTGCGACTGAAAACTAGAACTAAAAATGGAATTAGACGAAAAAAAATATTTATACCTTTTATTATTACTCCCAATTGTGGTGTGTGTTTTCCTTTTCAATATGTATTGGAAAAGAAAAAAACAGCGCGAATTTGGTGATCTCGAAATGGTGAAAAGACTAAGCCCGGAAAGATCTGTTTTTAAACCGGTATTAAAATTATCAGTAATACTTTTGGCGCTTGCCTGTTTAATTATCGGATTAGTAAATCCGAAGATTGGAACTAAAATGGAAACCGTAAAACGCGAAGGTATTGATATCGTTTTTGCTGTCGACGTTTCTAAAAGTATGCTTGCCGAAGATGTCGCACCAAGTCGTTTAGAAAAAAGTAAACAATTGGTTTCGCAAATCATCAATAATTTAGGAAGTGACAGAATTGGAATTGTAGCCTACGCAGGAAGTGCTTTTCCGGTTTTACCTATCACTTCAGATTATAGTGTTGCCAAAATGTTCCTGCAAAGTATGACTCCTGATATGGTTTCATCACAAGGAACTTCGCTTGATGAAGCGATTAGATTATCATCGACTTATTTCGATGAAAAAAGCAAAACCAGTAAATTATTGATTTTGATTTCTGATGGAGAAGACCATTCTGAAGGAGCTTCGGCGGCAGCAGAAGAGGCCAATAAATTGGGAATGAAGATCATAACAATTGGTGTTGGAACAGAAAAAGGAGGCACAATTCCGTTGAAAGAAAATGGCGTAGTCAAAAACTACCAAAAAGATCAAAACGGACAAACTGTTATTACAAAACTAAATCAGGAAGGATTAAAAACCATTGCAAAAGCTACAAAAGGCGGTTATGTATATGGCGGAAGCACTAAAGAAGTTTTAGAATACATCAAAAATGCTTTAAACAACATACAAAAAACTGAATTTGAAGCAACACAAATGGCCGATTTTCAATCGCAATTTCAGTGGTTCATTGGCTTTGCCTTCTTATTATTGTTTGTTGACATTTTCCTTTTAGAAAGAAAAACAAATTGGATAAAAGAGTTGAATTTATTTAACGAAAAGAAATAATAAAGTTAGCCACTAATTACTCGAATTTACACGAATAAAACTATTTAAACTTTATTCGTAAAACTAACGCAAAGAATTAATTAGTGATAATTGATGAAATTCGTGGCAAACTAAAAAACATAAAAAATTAGAATGAAAAATTTACTTCTTTATATTTTACTCACGTTCTCTTTGGCAGTTTCAGCTCAGGAGAAAGATAAGACATTGCCTGATGCCAATGAAGAATATAAGCAGAATAAATTTATTGACGCTGAAGCTAATTACAGAATTTCAGAATCAAAATTTCCAAAACGCGCTACTGCTCCTTATAACTTAGGAAATACTATTTACAAACAAAATCAGGTTTCTGAAGCTAAGTTCGCCTACGCGAAAGCCATAAAGAACGCCAAAACAAGACCTGAAAAACATAAAGCTTACCATAACTTAGGAAATGTTTTCATGAAAGAGAAAGATTATACGCAAGCCGTTGAAGCGTATAAAGAAGCTTTGCGTAACGATCCTACCGATGACGAAACACGTTACAATTATGCCTTAGCCAAACAAAAGCTAAAAGAAAATCCTCCTAAAAACGATAAAAATAAAGACAAGAATAAGGATAAGGACAAAGACAAGGATAAAGATAAAGACAAGGACAAGGATAAAAATAAAGACAAGGATAAGGACAAAGACAAGAAAGACGACAAAGGCGATAAGGACAAGGATAAAAAAGATGGTAAAGATGATCCTAAGAAAGATGACAAGTCTGACAATAAAGGAGAACCAAAACCACAGCCTGGAGGAATTTCTAAAGACCGCGTTCAGAATTTATTAGATGCCGTAAACAACGAAGAAAAGAAAATTCAGGATAAAGTAAACGCTCAAAAAGTAAAAGGAACCCCTAGAAAAACAGAAAAAGACTGGTAAAACTTAGTTGATCTGTTTAATCGTTAATTTGTTTAATTGTAAACCCGATTAAATAAATTAGCGATTAAGCAGTTAATATAAAAACACTGATAAACAATTAATGAAAAGATATTTAATTCTATTACTATTCACTTTTCAAGGGCTTATGGCTCAAGTTCAATTTGAAGCCAGAGTAAGCAAAAACACGCTCGGACTGAACGAAAGATTCCGTATTGACTTCATTATGAATGTTGATGGAGATAACTTTGACCAACCTTCATTTGACGGATTTAGAGTTGTAGGCGGACCAAGTCAGCAGGTAAGTCAGTCTTGGGTAAACGGTAGAAGTTCTTTTCAGAAAATATATTCTTATAT
This sequence comes from Flavobacterium piscisymbiosum, assembly GCF_020905295.1. NCBI lineage: Bacteria > Pseudomonadati > Bacteroidota > Flavobacteriia > Flavobacteriales > Flavobacteriaceae > Flavobacterium > Flavobacterium piscisymbiosum. Next base: position 842,018 of record NZ_JAJJMM010000001.1, read on the forward strand.
TTTACAGCCAAATCAAAAAGGAACATTTTCTATCAAACAAGCTGCTATCGAATATAATGGCCAGATCTACAAAACACAGCCTATAAAAATCGTAGTAACAAATGCAGTTGCACAAGAAAGAGACCCTTATGACAACAGCCGACCACAAGGTCAACAAGGTATTCCTAATGAAACTTTGAATCTTGTAGCCGAAATCTCGAAAACAAGTCCGTACCTGAATGAACCTATTACAGTGGTTTATAAATTATACTTTAACAATATTAATGTTACCGGTTTTAAAGAATTGGCTAAACCTAAGTATAATGATTTCTGGAACCAGAATATAGACATCAAACAATTATCGATTGAAGAAGGAACTTTTCAGGGACAAAGATGCTATTTCGTAATCCTGAAAAAGACCATTTTATATCCTCAAAAATCAGGAAGATTAACTATTGAACCGCTTTCATTAGATATTGGCGTACAATTGCCTACAAATCGTCGTGATATGTACGGTCAGATGATTCTAACAGATGATAATAAAGTAGTTTCGGCCGGAGCCAAAACTATTAATGTACGACCACTTCCGGAAGCAACAAAACCAGAAGGATTTGGTGGTGCTGTAGGTAAATTTAATTTTACTGTTACTCCGTCTAAAACAACACTTAAAAGTGGAGAAAGTCTGGATTTAATCGTAAGCGCTTCAGGAAGCGGAAACATGAAATTGTTTACTTTACCAAAACCTGTTGTTCCTAATGCATTAGAAATGTACGATCCGGTTCATGATGAGCAGGTAACGACTTCACTTTCAGGAATGTCAGGAAAAATTACCGATAAGTATTCTATTGTACCGCAATACAAAGGGAAATATGCGATAAAACCAATGCAGTTTTCTTATTTTGATTTGAATACCGGTTCGTACAAAACAATAACTTCTCCAGAAATTATGGTTGATGTATTAGACGGACCAATGCAGGCAGAAGCAAATGCAACTGCAAACGCGTCTAAAAATGTAATTACGAAAACAGAACAATTCAAATATATCAAACCAAAAACAACATTAGTTGCAATAGCTAAAAACGATTTTTACGGTTCGAATTTGTATTATCTTCTGTTGTTCGCGCCTTTCGTTATCTTACCAATTATTGTTTTGGCTAAGAAACGAAAAGAAGCAATTGACGGTGATGTAACAGGAAACCGAATTAGAATGAACAATAAATTAGCGAAGAAATATTTATCTCAGGCTAAAAAACAACTTAACAATAAAGAGGCATTTTATATTGCGTTAGAAAAAGCGATGCATAATTTCCTAAAAGCGAAATTGCATATTGAAACCTCAGAAATGAGCAAGGCAAATATTCAGGAACTATTATTGTCGAGAAGTGCAAATCCTGAATCGGTGCAGAATTTCATTAATCTGACAGAAAACTGTGAATTTGCCCGTTATGCCCCGGCATCAAGCGCTTCGATCCAGCAGGATTTTGACAAAGCTGTTTTAATCATTTCAGAATTAGAAAAGCAAATTGTTTAACCCGAAATTAATTTTTACCGCAAAGTGCGCTACGAAAAGGTTTTAGATTGAGCTGATTTTAAGGCCGCAAAGTGCATTACGAAGTTTAAAAAACTAACCTTATGGGTTTTAAAATCCATAAGGTTTAAAGAAAATAAAATGAAAAATATAGTATATCTTTTTTTATTAATCAGTCAGGTTTTCTTTGCTCAAAGCAGCTTTGAGAAAGGAAATGCGTTGTACCAAAAAGGACAATACCAGCAAGCTGTTGATGTTTATGAAAGTATTATTAAAGAAGACAAGCAACAATCTGCAGAGTTATATTTTAACTTAGGGAATGCGTATTACAAACTCAACAAAGTAGCGCCTTCGATTTATAATTACGAGAAAGCTCTCGTATTAAAACCTAACGATCCTGAAACATTAAATAATTTAAAATTTGCTAAAAAATTAACTATCGACGAGATCAAGGAAATCCCTAAAGTTGGTTTTGCAAAACTGATTCAAAGCTTTACAGGAATTTTTGATTATAATATGTGGGCAAAGATTTCCATAGGGATTGCGTTTATCTTTTTATTGAGTTTTATTGGGTATTATTTCTCGCAGCTTACGCTTTCGAAAAGACTCTTTTTTATTGGAATGTTTATCTTTCTTGTTGCTTTATTACTAAGTGTTTTTGCCGGAATGTCTGAAAAAAATCATTTTGAAAATGATCGTCCCGCAATTGTTTTTGCAGAGTTAAGCGAAGTTCGCAGCGAACCACAAAAAGCAGGCGCTGCCATTATATTATTGCACGAAGGAGCAAAAGTCTACGTTATCGAAACTGTAGGACAATGGAAAAAAATCGAACTAACAGACGGAGCTGAAGGCTGGATTGACGGCTCGACTATTAGGGAAGTGAAATAACGCTTTTAAAATCTAAAATAAAAAATCCCAAATTCCCAACTTAATAACAATTGGTATTTGGGATTTTTTATGTCAATTTAAGTCTTTAAACCATATAAGTGATATAAGTAAATTGAAGTCTGATTCGATTAAGTAAATATTTTATTTATAACACGAAGTATCCGCCCCTCATATTGTAGAGACGTACAGAATAAAATGTAAAAATTAAAAAAGATTAAAATTATAATAGATAAAGCTCTCATATTACAAACTTTGCGAACTTAAAATCATCACAAACTAAGCCTTATTTCTTTGCGATCTTTGCGGTAAAAAATCACATCCAGTTTTTATAATTACTTATATCACTTATATGGTTTAAAAACTAAAAACTATAAACCTTCTCAGGCGTAACACAATAATCCAACTTTACATCTGATTCAAAAACATCTTCTATTTCAGTTTCAGCTTCAAAAAAAGAAAGACCAATTTTAATCGTTTCCGGTTTACATTCGGCTAGGAATTTATCGTAAAAACCTTTTCCGTAACCAACACGATTTCCTGAAAGATCAAAAGCCAAAAGCGGTACAAAAACCACATCGATAGTTGCTGACGGAACCGGCAAACCATTTACAGGTTCCGGAATATTATATTCGTTTTTTTTGATTTTGGTATTATCCGTTAATAAAAAATGCGTCATTCCGCGAGTGTCAAAATCGCTTTTAGACACCACAATTTCTTTATCTTTTCCGGAAAGTAAATGCAAAATATATTCTGTATTTACTTCTTTTTGTTCTTCGATCGGGAGAAATACATGATAATACGTTTTATCCCAAATGGGTAATTTGATTAGATTATTGGCTATAGCCAAACTCTTTTCTTCAAGATCATCCAGAGAAAGTGCTGCCCGGAGATTTTTATAGTGTAAGCGTAATTCCTTTTTATTCTTCTGCATTTTCAGGATTATTATCGGGGCTATTTTTAGACATATGATAAATCGCATCGCCCTCATAAACTATGGGCGAATGATTGGCGTTGATGACAAAACCGTCATGTGGCGCTTTTACTTTCTGTTCAAATTTACCAAACGGATCCGTAATAATCGCCAGAATAGTTCCTTTGGTCACAAATTTTCCAATCAAATTATAATCGTGCAGCAAACCGGAACATTTAGCACGCAGCCAAACCGAATTTTTAATATAAATAGATTCTTCCTTTGCATACTCAACGACTTGTTTAGGATCAAGCATATTCAGATAATGCAACAAACGCTTCACTCCCATTACTCCTTCATTGGCAATTACATTATTTATATCTAATGATTTTCCGCCTTCAAAAAGCAACATTTTTATATTCGCCTTTTCGCAAGTATTCCTAAAAGAACCGTTGATGTTTTTAGAATATAAAGTAAACGGAGCATTAAAAACATCCGCTAGAATTTTTAATTCAGGATTGTTTTCGGTCACTCGAATTTGCGGAGCATTAAATCTACTCGCACCTCCGGCATGAAAATCGACCGCATAATCAATAATCGGTAAAACTTCGGCAACGATATGATACGCAAAACGACTCGCCAGCGAACCTTTTTTGCTTCCCGGAAAAACGCGATTTAAATCACGTCCGTCAGGAAACTCACGGGATTTATTTACAAAACCATACATATTGATAATCGGGATACAAATAATAGTTCCTTTTGCAGGACGATTAATTTTCTTGCTGATGATCTGGCGCACGATTTCAACACCATTAATTTCGTCGCCATGAATTCCGGCCGAGAATAAAACTACCGGACCTTCAATTTTTGATCGGCGTACAATAACCGGAATATTAAGCTTTGTTGTCGTATGCAGCCTCGCAATTTCAACATTTATTGTTTTATTTTCTCCAGGCAAAATCGATTCGCCAAAAATAACCAGGGGTGTACTATTTTTCATGTAGAATTATAAAATCTAAATATAGAAATTATTCTTTTGATTTCGTAAATTTGAAACTAAATCAGTGTTAAGCTTTTTTCCGGAATCAAAACAACTTTCGAAAATGCTTTTCAGCTCCTTCAGAAACAAAACAGAATGCAAAAACCGTCCTTAGATCTTCAAATCCAAACCCTGCCGGACAATCCTGGCGTGTATCAATATTATGATAAAGAGGGAAAGATCTTATATGTTGGAAAAGCCAAAAATTTAAAAAAAAGGGTTTCCTCCTATTTCAATAAAATTCACGACACGGCCAAAACAAATGTATTGGTTCGAAAGATTGTAACCATAAAACACATCGTCGTTCCTACCGAAACCGATGCTCTTTTGCTGGAAAACAATTTAATCAAAACCCTGCAACCACGATACAATGTACTGCTTCGTGATGATAAAAGTTATCCCTGGATTTGCATAAAAAGAGAACCGTTTTCGAGAATATTTTCGACCAGACGAATGGTCAAAGACGGATCAGAATATTTTGGTCCTTACACCAGTTTCAAAACCGTACATACTATTCTCGAATTAATCAAGGAATTGTATCCGCTTAGAACTTGTAATTATGATTTAAGTAAATCCAACATCGATTCAGGTAAATTCAAAGTTTGTCTCGAATACCATATTGGCAATTGCAAAGGTCCTTGCGAAGGTCTTGAACCACTTGAAGAATATCAAAGACAAGTCGATGCGATCCGCGAAATCCTGAAAGGGAATTTTAAAGAAAGCATGAAAGATTTTAAGCGATTGATGAACCAATATGCTCAGGATTTACGTTTTGAAGAAGCGCAGAAAATCAAAGAAAAAATAGAAGTTCTCGAGAATTACCAATCGCGATCTACGATTGTAAACCCCAAGATTACCAATATCGATGTTTTTTCGATCGTGTCTGACGAAAGTACTGCTTATGTCAACTTTCTTCAAATTTCGCACGGATCGATCATTCGTTCGCATACTTTAGAAATGAAGAAAAAGCTCGATGAAACCGATGAAGAATTGTTAGAACTGGCGATTATCGAACTTCGCGAACGTTTTCAGTTACTTTCAAAAGAAATCATTGTTCCGTTCGAAATGAATTTGGGCGAAAACATCAAAACAACCGTACCGCAATTGGGTGACAAAAAACAAATTCTGGATTTGTCGATTCGTAACGCCAAATTTTACAGAATCGAACAGCTCAAACAATTGCAAATTGTAGATCCGGACCGACACACCAATCGTATCATGGCGCAAATGCAAAAAGACTTGCGATTGCCTGTTGAACCACGCCATATAGAATGTTTTGATAACTCGAATATTCAGGGAACAAATCCCGTTGCGGCCTGTGTCGTTTTTAAAGACGGAAAAGCCAGCAAAAAAGATTACCGTCATTTTAATGTAAAAACCGTCGAAGGTCCGGACGATTTCGCCTCGATGACCGAGATTGTCTATCGCCGTTACAAAAGATTATTAGAAGAAAACCAACCTTTGCCGCAATTAATCATCATCGATGGTGGAAAAGGACAACTTTCTGCCGCATTAAAAAGTATCGATGCATTAGAATTACGCGGAAAAATTGCCATTATCGGGATTGCAAAACGTCTCGAAGAATTATTTTATCCCGGAGATTCTATCCCATTATATCTCGATAAAAAATCCGAAACATTAAAAGTAATTCAGCAATTACGAAACGAAGCGCATCGATTCGGGATCACTTTTCATCGTGATAAACGAAGTAAAGCAGCCCTGAATTCCTCAGTAGAAAGCATTCCGGGCATTGGCGAAAAAACCATGCTTACGTTAATACAACATTTCAAAAGTGTTAAAAGATTGAAACTCGCAACCGAAAAAGAAATATCTGATGTCGTTGGTGTATCAAAAGCCAAAAAAATTGTCGACTTTTACAAAACCAACTAGTTATTTTTTATGCGCCCAATCCAGCTGTCCATTTCAAATACTCGGTCAAAACGATTTTTTTCTATTGCAAAAAAAGGAGCTTCTAAAGTCGCTCTTTTTTTACAGGAAAAAATATCGTTTTGCCTCTCGCAGTTTTCCATTTCCATCTGGGGCGTACAGTTGGTGCTTTTCACGCTTTTATTTTTCAACACACAAAACTCTTTTTCACAAGAAAATACCGAAAAGGCAAAACAGGACGAAGCCAAAAGACCCAAAATAGGTTTGGTTTTAAGTGGCGGAGGCGCAAAAGGATTTGCACACATAGGAGTTCTAAAAGTTCTCGAAGAAGCCGGAATCAAAATCGATTATATTGGCGGAACCAGCATGGGATCTATCATTGGCGGACTTTATGCTTCCGGTTACAACGCCACTCAAATTGATTCGATTTTTAAAAGAACCAATTTCGACGAACTTATAAATGACTACATTCCGCGTTCCTCAAAAAACTTTTACGGCAAAAAAAATGACGAATTATATGCGATAGTTTTACCATTCAGCAATTTTAGAGTCGGGATTCCAGAGGCACTTTCAAAAGGAATGTACAATTACAATTTACTAAGCAGTCTTACCCGTAACGTGCGTCATGTACGTGATTTTAATAAACTTCCAACTCCGTTTTTATGTATTGGTACCAATATCGAAACCGGCGAAGAAGTTTTACTAAACAAAGGGAATCTGGTCCAGGCCATGATGGCAAGTGCCGCTTTTCCATCCTTATTTACTCCCGTAGAAATCGACGGCAATTTATTGGTCGATGGCGGTGTAGTAAACAATTATCCTATTCAGGAAGTTCGCAATCTTGGCGCTGATATTATTATTGGTGTCGATGTTCAGGACGATTTAATGAAACGAAAAAACCTGAAAAACGCTACCCGAATATTAGTTCAGATTACCAATTTGCAGTCGATTGATAAAATGAAAAACAAAATAAAAGATACTGATGTTTATATCAAACCAGACATTCGTGATTATGGCGTTATTTCATTCGACAAAGGCGAACAAATTATCAGAAAAGGTGAAGAAGCCGCTTTTGCCGTTTACGAAAAAATTAAAACATTGGTAAACGAAGACAATTTTTACAAAAAACCAAAACTAAAAATTGCTACCGATACCATACAAATAGAGAAAATAAATAGCGACAAACTAGACAATTATACCAGAGAATACATTCGCGGAAAACTTCGTTTCAAACCAGGAAGTACCATTACATACGATGATCTTAAAGCAGGAATCAACAACTTAAATGCTACTCAAAACTTTAGCGCGATCTCTTATTGCCTGCAACCAGATGGCACAAAAGACGATCTTGATTTGGTTTTAAAAGAAAATCCAACACAAACCTACCTTAAACTTGGGCTGCATTATGACGGACTTTATAAAAGTGCTATACTATTAAATCTTACTCATAAAAAAACATTTCTAAAAAATGATGTAACATCGCTGGACATTATCCTTGGCGACAATTTCAGGTACGATTTAAACTATTATGTCGAAAATGGTTTCAACATTAGCTTTGGGTTTCGTTCAAGAATGAATCAGTTTAATCGAAATGTAACAACGAGCATTAGTAATTTGTTTGCTCAAAATTCAAATGTAAATTTGATTAATGTCGATTTTTTAGACATCACCAATCAGGCTTATTTTCAGACCATCTTTGTACAAAAGTTTTTAATGGGTGGCGGTCTGGAATATAAATACCTAAAAATAGACTCGCCAACTCTTTCTAACACAGAAAATACTATCGAGAAAAGTAATTATTTCAGCCTTTTTGGATATTTAAAATACGATTCGTTCGATAATAAATATTTCCCTCATACTGGTTTATATTTTTCCGGAGAGTTACAAACCTATTTGGCATCATCAGATTATACGAAACAATTCAAGCCTTTCTCGATTGCAAAAGCCGAGATTGCTATTGCGAGAACTTTATTCAGGAAAGCCACCATTAAAATTGGAGCCGATGCAGGATTTAATATTGGCAGTGACAGCGTTCCGTTTTTCGATTTTATACTAGGAGGCTTTGGATACAGCAAAATCAACAACTTTAATTATTTTTATGGATACGACTTTCTAAGCATTGCCGGAAATAGTTTTATAAAGGCCGAAATTAATTTAGATTACGAAATTTTAAAAAAGAATCACATTAACTTTACTGCCAATTTCGCCAACTTAGGCGATGATATTTTTACTGGTGTCGACTGGGTTTCTATGCCTAAATATTCAGGATATGCTGTAGGTTACGGCTTAGAAACAATTATTGGCCCAATCGAGATCAAACAATCATGGTCTCCTGAAATGTCTAAAAGTTTTACATGGTTTAGTATCGGGTTCCAATTCTAATACATTTAAGCTAAAACATTAACCCAATAAATATTAATATTTTATACTTAAAAATATTTTTAATGTTTTTTTAGCGTTAATAATTAATACAATATATAATTTAAATCAATAAAAATTACGACATTTGTTATAATGAAAACAAAATGGACAGGTTTATTAGAGTATCTTCAATTCCTTATCAAGAGAAATCCTGAATAAAACTACCGAATTGAGATAATTAGGCAATGACAACATTGAGCTAATTATCTGTTCACACAATTCAAATTTTTCGAATTATCTAATTTACAATTATCTAATAGAAAAGCCATGCCATTATATCATAAACTCGGAAACTTTCCTCAAAAAAGACACACCCAATTCGAAAAACCCAACGGAGGTTTTTATTACGAACAATTATTTGGCACCGAAGGTTTTCACGGACACTCATCATTGTCTTATCATGTTCACAGGCCTACACAGGTTAAAGAAATTTTAAACTCTTATTCGGTTGAACCAAAAATTGCAATCGGAAAAAATATAAAATCATTACTTTTTAAAGGTTTCGAATTGAAACCTGAAAATGATTTTCTGGACAGTCGCAAAGCCATGTTGGTCAATAAAGACTGTATCATTGGTTTAGCTGCTCCAAAAGAATCACTTCGAAATTATTTCTATAAAAATGCCGATGCCGATGAAATGCTTTTCATCCATAAAGGAAAAGGAAAACTAAGAACCATGTTAGGGAATATTCCTTTTGAATATGGAGATTATTTGATCATTCCAAGAGGTATTATTTACCAAATAGAATTTGAAACAACAGAAAACCGACTTTTTTATGTCGAGTCATATTCTCCTTTTTATACTCCAAAACGTTATAAAAACCAATCAGGACAACATTTAGAACATTCTCCATTTTGCGAGCGTGATTTTATTTTACCAAACGAACTGGAAACGCATGATGAGAAAGGTGATTTTTTAATTAAAATCAAAAAAGAAGGAATGATTCACGAAGTAGTTTATGCCACACATCCTTTTGATGTTGTGGGCTGGGACGGCTACAATTTCCCATACGGATTCTCGATTCATAATTTCGAACCTATAACGGGACGTGTTCACCAACCGCCTCCGGTACACCAAACTTTTGAAACGGCCACTTTTGTCGTTTGTTCATTCTGCCCTAGACTTTACGATTATCACCCGAAAGCAATTCCGGCGCCATACAATCACAGCAATATAGATTCAGACGAAGTGCTATATTATGTAGATGGTGATTTTATGAGCCGTAATAATATAGAGCAAGGTCATATCACCTTACATCCAAAAGGAATTCCGCATGGTCCCGCACCAGGCGCAATGGAACGCAGCATTGGTCATAAAGAAACCCACGAATTAGCCGTTATGGTTGATACTTTCAGACCACTTATGGTAACCGAAGAAGCAATGGGATTAGATGATGGGCAATATTATAAATCCTGGACTGAATAATTAGCGAATCGATTTAACCGCAAAGTCCGCAAAGGATTTTACGCAAAGTTCACAAAGATTTCCTAGCTAAGTTTTATCAAAACAAGTTCACAAAGCTTTGCGTGCTTTGCAATTTTACAAAATCTTACTGATAAAATTCTTAGCGGACTTTGCGGTAAAAAAAAATCTTAAAAAAACATTTCGGCACATCAAATAAACGATTAACCGATTAAACAAATAAACACAATGAGTAAAGAAGTAAAATCAGTAGAATACGGTTTAGAAAAAATCTTCGAAGGAGCACAAGATTTCCTTCCATTATTAGGAACCGATTACGTAGAATTCTATGTAGGAAACGCAAAACAATCGGCACATTATTACAAAACAGCTTTCGGATATCAGTCATTAGCATACGCAGGATTAGAAACCGGAGTTAGAGACAAAGCCTCTTATGTTTTGAAACAAGACAAAATCAGAATTGTTCTGACGACGCCTTTAACACAGGATTCGCCAATTCACGAACACCTAAAAAAACATGGCGATGGCGTAAAAGTTGCCGCTCTTTGGGTTGAAGATGCCAGAAGTGCTTATGAAGAAACCATGAAACGTGGTGCACGTTCGTTTATGGAACCAACTGTAGAATCAGATGAATTTGGAGAAGTGGTTCGTTCAGGAATTTATACTTACGGAGAAACAGTTCACATTTTCGTAGAAAGAAAAAACTATAATGGTGTTTTCCTTCCAGGTTACAAAGAATGGAAATCAGATTACAATCCTGAACCAACAGGTTTAAAATACATTGACCACATGGTTGGTAATGTGGGATGGAACGAAATGAATACCTGGGTAAAATTTTACGAAGAAGTAATGGGATTCGTAAATTTCCTTTCGTTTGATGACAAACAAATCACTACAGAATATTCTGCATTGATGAGTAAAGTAATGTCTAACGGAAACGGAAGAATTAAATTCCCAATCAATGAACCGGCAGAAGGAAAGAAAAAATCTCAAATAGAAGAATATTTAGATTTCTACGGAGGTCCCGGAATTCAGCATATTGCAATTGCAACCGATGACATTATTAAAACCGTGTCTGAATTGAGAGCCCGCGGGGTTGAATTTTTATCTGCTCCTCCTCATACTTATTACCAAGCAATTCCTGAAAGATTAGGAGTTCATATGGATATGATGAAAGAAGATATTAACGAAATTGAAAAATTAGCCATCATGGTCGATGCCGATGAAGATGGTTACTTATTACAAATATTTACGAAGCCAGTTCAGGACAGACCAACGCTTTTTTTCGAAATTATTCAAAGAATGGGAGCAAAAGGATTTGGCGCAGGGAACTTTAAAGCGCTTTTTGAGTCGATTGAGAGAGAGCAAGAATTGAGAGGAACACTATAAAATCATAAAATTTTTACATCAAACAGCATAATTCTCTGTAAAACGATAGTTTTTATGCAAATTTTATGTTAAACTTACCTTTTGCTATTTCTTTTTTGAATTTTCTATATATCTTTGCACTCGCAAATCAAGAAGGGGTGGTTTCCTTCTGAATTGATATAAATTTCATAATTTATAGTTTTTTGGTTAGTTAATAGCATAAAAACTCAGTCATTCCTTGACTGAGTTTTTTTGTTTTGGTACATTTGGAATAGAATTTGCATTTCTTTATCTTTATAATAAAATGTAAATATTGTACTATGAAAAAATTAATCCTACTTATATTAATTCTCACCTCAATGAGCTTCGACACCTTCAAAGAAGATGCTTTTGATACTGGAGAATACTTTAAATTCCGCATTCATTACGGAATTATAAACGCAGGTTACGCCACACTTGAGGTAAAAGACGCCACAATAAGCAATAAAAAAGTATTTCATGCTGTTGGTAAAGGTTTTACAACCGGAATGTCAAAACTATTTTTTAAAGTCGAAGATTTATACGAAAGTTATTTTGACAAACAAACCGGAAGTCCCTATCGATATGTTCGAAAAATCAATGAAGGCGGTTACACAAAAGATCAGGAAGGCTTCTTTAACCAAAATGAAAACAGAGTTCTTGTAAAAGATTACAAACGCAAAACCGAAAAGACAATTGTAACCTCAGAAAATGTCCAGGATATTATCTCGTCTTTTTATTACTTAAGAAATCACCCTAATATTGACAAACTTAAAACAGGTGAAGCGATTACAATAGATATGTTTTTTGACGATGAAATCACAAAATTTAAGTTAAAATATGTAGGTCGTCAAGATATTACAACTAAATTTGGAACCGTTTCTACAATGATGTTTAAGCCTTTGGTACAAACAGGACGCGTTTTTAAAGAAAAAGAAAGCGTAACACTTTGGATCACAGATGACGACAACAAAGTTCCTGTTAGAATAAAAGCAGATCTTGCTGTAGGTTCACTTAAAGCAGATCTTGACGAATATAAAGGATTAAAAAATCCGTTTAAAGTAAAAAAATAATGAATACCACAGATCATTCTGAATCAATTTTAAAGGAAATTGACCTTAAATTTCAAGCAATAAATCAAAAAACTGAGGTTCAATTAGAGGGATTGCTTTGGTCAAAACCAATTACTTATTGGGACTACATTCAGACTGATGCGCTGCTAAATTTACAAATACAACGCACCACGCTTCCTGACGAAATGGTTTTTATCATGTATCATCAGGTAAACGAACTGATCTTTAAAATGATCTTATGGGAAATCGACCAAATTGCCGAAACGCAAAACATTCAGGTTGATTTTTTTAGCGAAAGACTATCCAGAATAACCCGTTATTTCGACATGCTGACCAATTCGTTCAGCATTATGGAAAACGGAATGGACGTTGATCAATACATGAAATTCAGAAATACACTAACTCCTGCAAGTGGTTTTCAAAGCGCACAATATAGATTGATCGAATTTGCCTCGACAGATGTCATCAATTTAACGGATCGCAGATACAAAGATAATTTTGACGAGAATACAGATTTAGAAACCAGTTTTGAACATTTGTACTGGCAGGCTGCCGGAAAAGATTATCATACCGGAGAGAAATCATACTTGCTTAAAGAATTTGAAAATAAATATAAAGATCAATTTCTGAGACAAATTTCTTCATTCAAAACAAAAAATATCTGGCAGAAATTCACACAACTTCCTATCGAAGATCAGCAAAACCAAGAATTAATTGCGGCCATGCGTCATTATGATAAAACGGTGAATATCACTTGGGTTATGCAACATTTAAATACTGCAAGAAAATATATTTTAGAAAGCGGAAAAGGCAATGGTGAAGCCACAGGAGGAAGTGACTGGCAAAAATATATGCATCCAAAATACCAAAGACGCATCTTTTTTCCTAAATTGTGGACCGAAGAAGAATTGTCCAATTGGGGAAATGAAACAACCACTTAATTTCCTAAAAAAATTTAAAGTTTGAAAAAAGCATTCGTACTTATAACCTTATTATTATCAATAGTTTCATGTAATAAAACCGCTGAAAAAGTTGAAATCAAAATCACTAAACCTAAAGCAAAAAAGGTAGAATTTGGTTTTAATTACACTGATTTTAATGTGGTTCAGGATACTATAAAAAAAGGAGATTCTTTTGGATCGATCATTCAAAGCCAAAATATTGGAGACAAAAAAGTCTTTGATGTTGTGGAGCAAATCAAAGATTCTTTTAATGTAAGAACTATTCGATACAACAAACCTTATACTATTCTTCGATCAAAAAATAAAACAAACAAACTACAGGTTTTTATTTATCAGCCTGATGCATTATCTTATTATGTAATCGATTTTCGCGATAGTATTGCAAAAGCGTATAAAAAGGTAAAACCCGTTACACTTAAACGTAAAATTATTGGTGGCGTTTTAAAAAGTTCATTATCTGAAACTTTAGGAAATGAAAGCGTAGAAACAGCACTTGCCAGCAGAATTACAAAAGTATTCTCATGGTCTATTGACTTCTTTAAACTTAAAAAAGGAGATCGTTACGGATTGATTTTTACCGAACGTTTTATAAACGGAAAAACGTACGACGGAGTTGAAGATCTTGAAGCTGCTTTTTTTGAATACAAAGGAAAGATCATTTATGCTTTTCCGTTTGAAAAAGATACACTTTCAGGAAAAGTAGAATATTATGATAATGAAGGAAAAACATTGAAAAATTTCTTCCTGAAAACACCAATCAAATTTAGCCGAATCACTTCAAGATTTACCGCAAATAGGTTTCACCCAGTTCAACATACCTGGAAAGCACACAAAGGAACAGATTATGCTGCTCCTACCGGAACGCCAATTTCAACAACAGCATCCGGAGTTGTAGAAGCAACAGGATACACAGCAGGAAACGGAAACTTTGTAAAAGTAAAGCATAACGGAACCTACTCGACTCAATATTTACACATGTCGAGAATTTTAGTAAAACGCGGACAAAGAGTTACACAAGGACAAACCATAGGATTAGTAGGAAGCACGGGATTAGCAACAGGACCTCACGTTTGCTACCGCTTCTGGAAAAACGGAGTTCAGGTTGATGCCCTTAGATTGAATTTACCTACCGGAGAATCCCTGACAGGAAATGACAGAACTCGTTTCATGAAACAAATTGAACCTTTGAAAAGGGAATTAGATAGTATTGGGAATTTGTAAATTTTGATTAAAATCTTCATTTTAAAAAATAGCCGGATATGAAAAACGCTCGTCTTAAAGCAATTTATAATGAAACTTTTTCAGGCTTAAAACTATTTTACAGAGACACTAATTTATCCGATGACTTAATTTCAAAATATGAAATCGGGAAAATTATTCAGGAAAAAGGTTTTACCGATATGAGTTCTTTGGGTGGCGGACTTTCCGGCAACTTAAGATATTTAATTGCAAGTGCTCATCCAAAAGATTTATCTAAATTCAATCCTGATTCAGCAAATAACGGTCACTTTCTTTTAGATTCTATTGCTTATTTTAAAGTACTGGACATTTATAGACTCGGAAATAAAACTCAGATATTTCTTTTAAATATTCCTGATAATTCATTGACACTTCTTAAAAATTCAACTTCAAACCTAGAAGAAGAAATTATAGAAAAGGCCAGGAAAAAATTCTCAGACAAAATCAATTTACCATTAGTTCCGGAATTACAAACCGAAAAATGGAAAGAAAGAACTAAATCCCCAATTGGAATTGACGAAAATGGCCAATTATTTTTTGATGATTCTAAAATTAAAACTGAACCATTAAAAAGAATAGAAATTAATATTGCCAAGAAAACTATTGAAGTAAATAAAAAGCCATGGTGGAAAATTTGGTAAATAAAAGCTTCAAATAATTTGATTATTATAAATCATTATTATTCAAAAATAAAGAATTAACTTACTTTTTACGTTTTGAGTTATAAAGAATTACTATATTTGCAACTTCATTTACTATCTATTAAAACAATTATGGCAACTACAATCAAAATTACTCCCATTGTAAAAGGCAAGGAATCTGAAAGATTCAATGCTGCCATAGCCACAAATAAAACCAATAAAATTTCGGAAGAAAAAAAAGCTAAAATATTTTCTTTAGTAAATAAAGTACTGGCAAAACAGGTATAAAGAATGGATTTATCTGATTTTACTTTTTCATCTTTAAATAATGATGACATCTTAGATAGTTTTGACTGTGAAGACAACGAAATAAATGAATTCTTAATTGAAGATTCTAAAAATTTTCAAAGCGAAAAAATTACCAATACCTATTTATTTAAAGAGAGCCATAAAATAGCAGCGTTCTTTTCTATATCTAATGATTGCTTAAATGATTTGGGATATGAAAATTCTATCTGGAATAAATTACATCGAAAAATAAAATTACCCAACGAAAAAAGAATCAGACAATATCCAGCAGTAAAAATAGCAAGATTAGGAATCGATAAAAAATTTAAAGGAAACGGATTATCTCACCAACTTCTTGATTTCATTAAAGGCTGGACATTTATAGAACACAAACCCGCATGCAGGTTATTGATTTTAGACGCCTACAATCAGCCAATACAACTTTCTACCTATCAAAAAAATGACTTTATATTTCTCTTAGATTCTGATAAAGAAGAAAAACATCGATTTATGTATTTTGACCTAACCAGATTAGAATAAAAACTAAAAAACAGATTTGTGGTTACGTTATAAATCGTTTTCGTAACTATTTGTTATATAATTGTGAAGCTTAAAGCTATTAAAAGTAATTTCAGTATTTTTGTTTTTTTATAACCACATTTTCAATTAAACAAAAAATGGCTTTAAACACAACAAACCCAACCGGGACTGAAGCGTGGAAAAATCTGCAAAACCACTATAACGCAATTCACGAAACTACGATACAAGAATTATTTCAACAAGATAATGCCCGCGTTGAAAAATTCAACTTACAATGGAATGACTTTTTAGTTGATTATTCTAAAAACAATATCAGCCAGGAAACTGTTTCTCTTTTATTAGAATTGGCCAATTCAATTGGATTAAAAGAAGCGATCGCTCAATATTTTGGAGGAGAAATCATCAATCAAACTGAAAACCGTGCAGTTTTACACACGGCATTACGTGCTCCGGAATCGGCAGTTATAAAAGTTGACGGAGAAAATGTAATTCCTGAAGTTTACGAAGTAAAAAATAAAATCAAACAATTCAGCCACGAAGTAATTTCGGGAGAAAGAAAAGGATACACCGGAAAAGCTTTTACTGATGTTGTAAATATTGGTATCGGAGGTTCTGACCTTGGTCCGGTAATGGCAGTTGAAGCTTTGCAATTTTACAAAAATCATTTAAACTTACATTTCGTTTCTAATGTTGATGGTGACCACGTTAATGAAGTCATCAAAAAATTAAATCCTGAAACAACATTATTTTTAATTGTTTCTAAAACTTTTACTACTCAGGAAACCTTATCAAATTCTGAAACGATCAAAGAATGGTTTTTGAAATCGGCTTCCCAGGAAGATATTGCACAACATTTCGTTGCTGTTTCAACTAATATTCAAAAAGTAACTGAATTTGGAATCAATCCTGACAATGTTTTCCCGATGTGGGACTGGGTTGGAGGAAGATTTTCTTTATGGAGCGCTGTTGGATTAAGCATTAGTTTAGCAATAGGTTTTGACAATTACAATGATTTATTGAAAGGTGCCAATGAAATGGACGAACATTTTAAATCGGCAGAATTCGACGAAAACATTCCTGTAATTCTGGCTTTATTAAGTGTTTGGTATAATAATTTCTTTGGAGCTGAAAGTGAAGCTTTGATTCCATACACACAATATTTATCTAAACTGGCTCCTTATTTGCAGCAGGCAACTATGGAAAGTAACGGAAAAAGTGTTGGCCGCGACGGAAAACCTGTAAACTATCAAACCGGAACTATTATCTGGGGAGAACCGGGAACAAATTCGCAACATGCTTTTTTTCAATTGATTCACCAGGGAACAAAATTAATCCCTACTGATTTTATTGGATTCGTAAAACCATTATACGGAAATGAAGATCATCATGACAAACTGATGTCTAACTTTTTTGCTCAGACAGAAGCTTTATTAAACGGAAAAACGGCAGCGCAAGTTCAAGCTGAATTTGACAAGCAAGGACTTTCTGCAGAAAAAGCATCGTATTTATTACCATTCAAAGTTTTCACAGGAAATAAACCAACTAATACCATCTTAATTCAAAAATTAACTCCTAAATCTTTAGGTTCGTTAATTGCTTTATATGAGCACAAGATTTTTGTTCAGGGTGTTATTTGGAATATTTTTAGTTTTGATCAGTGGGGAGTAGAATTAGGAAAGCAATTAGCGAATTCTATTTTAGATGAAATTAACACTAAGACGGTGAAAAATCATGACAGTTCAACTTCATTTTTGTTAAATCACTTTTTGAAGAACAAATAGAACTCGAATAAAAATATTCACAACAAACTGAAACGCCTTAATTTAAGAAAAATTAAGGCGTTTTTTCGTATAAATAGCACCCTAAATAACGCTAAAACACTGATTCTTGCAAGTTTAGCACTACAAGACCATGAGAATCATTACGATTTTAACAAAATACTATCCCAAAAAATCAAAAAAACGTTATTTTATTTAAGAAAAAAAGAAAAAATCATTTTAATGCGCAACAGATTAGATAAAACTTATTTTTCTTAACATTTTGATAACACTATCTGATTTAATTGTTATAATTTTGCCAAAAACAATAAACTAATAACAAATGAAGACAATGAAAAATTGGTTACTCACTGGACTATTGTTCATGATAGTTTCAACCGCATTTTCTCAAGGAAAAATTACAGGTATGATTACCGACGGAGTTGGATCATTACCGGGAGCAAACGTAGTGATCAAAGGATCTGCGACTGCAACTTCTACAGATTTTGATGGTAAATTTACTTTGAATGCAACAACAAGTACAGGAGAAATCGTTATTTCTTTTTTAGGTTACGAAAACAAAACTGTTAGATTTTCAGTTTCTGGTGGTTCAACTACCAACTTAGGAACAATCGTTTTAACTTCTAATTCAAATGAATTAAGCGAAATTGTTGTAAAAAGTTCAGTTGTCGATATTGCAAAGGACAGAAAAACTCCTGTAGCAGTTTCTACAATTAAAGCTGCTGAAATCCAGGAAAAATTAGGAACTCAGGAATTTCCAGAGATCTTAAGAAACACTCCGTCAGTATATGTTACTAAATCAGGTGGTGGTTTTGGAGATGCAAGAATCAACATTCGTGGATTCAACCAAAACAACATTGCTGTTATGATCAACGGTATGCCAGTTAACGACATGGAAAACGGTTCTGTTTACTGGAGTAACTGGGCTGGATTATCAGAAGTTGCTTCTGCTATTCAGGTTCAAAGAGGTTTAGGAGCTTCTAAACTTGCAACTCCTTCAGTTGGGGGAACAATCAACATTGTAACTAAAGCTTCTGACAGAAAAGAAGGAGGATCTTTTTCTTCTGGTTTCGGAAATGGAAGAAACTTCAAAATTCAAGGTTCATACAGTACTGGAAAATTAGACAACGGACTTTCTGCTTCGATCTTGTTATCTCAAACAATGGGAGACGGATACATCCAAGGAACTCAATTTGAAGGTTCTAACTACTATGTAGCTTTAGGATATGCTACTAAAAATAACAAGCATGACTTTCAACTTACAGTAACAGGAGCGCCACAATGGCACAACCAAAGATCTACTACTCCTACAATTGCTACTTACCAAAAATATGGTGTAAATGGTGAACCAAATACAAGATATAATGCTGATGCAGGATATTTGAATGGCGAACAATACAACATCAGAAAAAACTACTACCACAAACCAGTTGCATCTGTTAACTGGGATTACAAAATCAACGAAACTACTAAACTTTCAACTGTTCTTTATGCGTCTATGGGACGTGGAGCTGGTGCAAGTGCTGGTGGTGGTGTTGGTGGAGCAACATATAACGGATCAGTTTTCTTAAATGCAGACGGATCTGTTAATTACGACAAAATTCAAGCATGGAATAACGGTACAGGACAAGTTTTCTTTAACGGAGCAAACCAAACAAGAACAAAAATTGGTGGTGTTTACCAAAATAGTTCTTCAACTGGTAGAACAGGACAAGGAACAACTGCTTCTCCATATGTTTACAATACTACATCTGGTATCTCACAAACTTCTTCTATCAACTCTCATGACTGGTTTGGAGCTGTTATCAACTTGAATAAAAAATTAAGCAATACCTTAACTTTAGATTTTGGTATCGATGCAAGAACTTACACAGGATATCACTTTACAGTAGTAAATGATTTACTTGGCGGTGGAGAATTTTTCGACAACAACATTGCAAGTTTAAAACCAGCAGGAAGACACATTACATCAACTTACGCTACAGATGTTCAATGGAATGTTTTTGACAAAAAAGACTATGAAAAAATATCTTTTAACAGTACTGGAAAAGTTAAATGGTATGGTGTATTTACACAATTAGAGTACTCTAAAGATAACTTAACTGCATTCGTTCAGGGAGCAATCTCAGAACAAGGATTTAAAAGAGAAGATAATTTTGTTTACTTACCAACAGATCCATTATCTTCTACTGATTACAAAAACATCTTAGGTGGAAACGTAAAAGCTGGAGCAAACTATAACCTTGATGAGAAAAACAACGTTTATGTAAATGCAGGTTACTACTCTAGACAACCTTTCTTTAATTCAGTTTATCCTAACAACAGATCAACTGTAAACCCTAACCTAACTAACGAGAAAATCCTTGGTTTTGAAGCTGGATATGGTTTCCGTACAAGAACATTTACTGCTACAGTAAATCTTTACAATACTACATGGAACGACAGATACTTGAAAGGTAACGCTCTTCCAAGCGATAACAATACTTACACAGAATACGTAGGTCTTAACGAGGTTCACTCTGGATTTGAGTTAGAAGCAAGTTCTAACTTAACAGAAAGATTGAAACTTAATGCTATGTTCTCTTACGGAATTTGGGAATACAAAGGAAACGCTACTGTTAATGCTTACTACCAAGTAGACAATACAGCAGTACCAGGATTCTCTGGAATTCCAGTATACATGGACAAAGTAAAAGTTGGTGATGCTGCTCAAATGACAGCTTCGTTAGGCGCTGCTTACGAAATCTTAACAAGAGTTACTATTGATGCTAACTACAACTTTAACGATAAGTTATACGCTGGATTAAGCCCAATTAACTTTTCGTCTCCTGACAACAAAGGAGCATTAGAATTGCCTTCTTACGGATTAGTAGATGCTGGTTTCTCATACAAAATGTTAACTGGTAAAAACAAAGACAAATCTGTAAACTTCAGATTAAACGTAAACAACCTTTTCGATAAAGTTTACATTGCTGAATCAAGAACTAACATTTTTTCTGATGACAACGTAAGTACGACAAATGCTGCTTTAGGAACTTATGCTTCTAACAACAGACTTTACAAAGGTTTAGCTGATGCTAACCAGGTTTACTTCGGATTTGGAAGAACATGGAACTTTACACTACGTTATGATTTCTAATATTTAGAATCTAAATAAATACCAAAAAACGGCGTTGACTTTTAGTCTAATGCCGTTTTTTTTATGCCTTTTTTGCTATATTTGTTTTAACAAAAAAATTAATTTATGTACCATTTTCTACAAAAATTCCATTCTGGCTGGGCTTATTTAGCACTTTTGCTTTTATTAATTGCAGTTGTAAATGCCATTATTGGAGTAACTTCTAAGAAAGATTTTACAGCCAAGGATCGTAAAATTGCATTGTTCGCCTTAATAGGAACTCACACTCAATTATTGATTGGAATAATACTTTATTTTGTTTCTCCGCTTGGAAAAGCAGCTTTTGGACAAATGTCTAATGCAGAACTAAGATTAACATCACTAGAACATCCATTAATCAATCTTATTGCGATCATTTTGATCACTATTGGATGGTCGAAACATAAAAAATTAATTAATAGCGAAGCTAAATTTAAAACTTTTGCTATTTATTACGGATTAGGATTATTGCTTATATTAAGTAGAATCCCATGGAACCTATGGTTCTAAAAAACCAATTAAAGCCCTAAAATAATAGGGCTTTTTTTATCTCGGCATATTATTTGTACAAACTCCCCAAGTCTGAAAAAAAATAAAAAATGAGAAGTAAAAAAAACATTATACTTACCAGCCTTACAATAACTTTTTTAAGCTGTTTTACTTATGTTATAAGTCAAACAAAACCCACAGAGCCTAAGCCTAAAATTACTCAGGATACGGTAAAAATGGTAAAACCGGATATACTTGCCATTCCAACTGATTCTGTTTTTACTGATAAAGGTTTAAAGCTAAAACCTTATAAAAAAAATGCTCACGCCTCTTATTACGCTGACCGTTTTAACGGAAAAAAAACTGCAAGTGGAGCACGATTCAGCAATAGTAAATATACTGCAGCACACAAAAAACTGCCATTTGGTACCAGAATAAAAGTAACAAATGAAGCTAACGGAAAATTTGTCATTGTAAAAGTTACAGACCGTGGTCCGTTTGTGAGAACAAGAGAACTTGATTTATCTAAAAGGGCTTTTATGGAAATCACCAAAAGTAAAGGAAGTGGTGCTATGAAGGTAACAATAGAAACTATAGTAGAATAAAAGAATCCCGTCCTGAATCATTCAAGACGGGATTTTCTTTTAAACAAACTTTCTAATGCTCATGATAATTCCGGTATGGATTCCTTCATGATAATTATTGAAATCTAAAGCTCCATCTATATTTTTTAGTGTAAATCCTAAGCTTGTAGTATATTCATTGTAATTCACAAATAGGCTATTTGCAAAATCCTGTTCTGTTTGGTGCAAAGTTGCAGAAAGTAAGGTTCTGATCTCGTCGACCTCAGCTTGCGAAACATCACCTTCTGGCTTGGTTCCTTTTTTGTATTTTGCAATAAATTCATCTGAAACCATCGTAGGCAAACCTGACAATTTGTAGATTAAAACCTGTTGCGAGGAGATGCAATGCGCAATATTCCAGATTAGATTATTACTAAATCCTTGCGGAATTTTGTTTAATTGTTCTAATGAATGGTGGTCTAAAACCTTTAGCAGAATTTCCCTAATGGTTTTCTGTACTTCAAAAACTGAGTTCATAATTTTATTTTTTTTCTAAAATTAGGCATTTTTCAGTTTTAAATGAATTTTCTTTGTAGTCTCTTAAATTAAAAAAACATGAATAAAATATACTATTTGGCTTCTTGCGATACGTGTCGCAAAATCATCAAAAGCTTACCAAAAGATAATGATCTGGTTTTTCACGATATTAAACAAAACCCTATTACGGAGGCAGAACTGGAAGAAATGCATAAGCTTGCCGGAAGTTACGAAGCTTTGTTTAGCAAGAAAGCGCAATTGTACAAATCGATGGATTTAAAGAATAAGTCTTTGACTGAAGAAGATTATAAAAAATATATTTTAGAACATTATACGTTTATCAGTCGTCCGGTTTTTATTATTGATGAAAAAATTTACATTGGTAATACACAACCTGTAACATTGCAGGTGATGAAAGCTTTAGAAAAATAAAGTTCTAAAGTGCCCAGGTTTGCGTTAGGGATAGCAGCGGAAATCCTTTTTTTGAGCTTTTTCTGCTCAAAAAAAGATTGGGAGCGGATAGCCCGACCGGAGGGAACGCCCAAAAACTAAAACGCCGGTGGTGAAAAAAGTTAGCCACAAATTTTCACAAATTTCATTCTTTTTTAATTTGAATTCTGAAAATATTTTCAAAGTTAGCCTGGAAAAAATTTGTGGAAATTTGTGAAATTTGCGGTAAAAAAACTTTATACAAAGCTGACTTTAACAGATTAGCGATTTAAAACTCAAGACTGCAAAGTTTTATTTATCTTTGCGCCTTTATACTCAATTATATGATACAATCTATGACAGGGTTTGGCAAAGCTTCTTTGCAATTGCCTACAAAAAAAATTACCGTTGAAGTAAAATCCTTAAATAGTAAAGGTTTGGATTTAAACGTAAGAATGCCGTCGCTTTATCGCGAAATGGAACTTGGTTTAAGAACCCTGATCTCTACTAAACTTGAAAGAGGAAAGATTGATTTCGGGATTTACATTGAAAGTACTTCTGAACAAACTTCGACAAAAGTAAATGTACCTGTTGTAAAAAACTACATTGCTCAGCTTAGAGAAGTTTATCCTGGCGCTGACGAAACTGAATTGATGAAAATGGCCGTTCGTATGCCTGATACGCTAAAAACGGAACGTGAGGAAATCGATGAAAACGATTGGGAACAAATTCAGGTTATTATTGAGGAGGCTTTACAAAATATCCTGACTTTTAGAAAAGACGAAGGTGAATCTCTTGAAAAAGAATTCAACTTACGAATTGGGAATATACGCCAATATATGAACGATGCTTTGGCTCTTGATCCGGAACGTGTTCAGGCGATAAAAGACCGTTTGCAAACTGCAATTTCTGAATTGAAAGTGAATGTTGATGAAAATCGTTTCGAACAGGAATTGATTTATTATCTGGAAAAACTGGATATTACGGAGGAAAAAGTTCGTTTGACGAATCATTTAGATTATTTCTTAGAAACTATAAAAGGTACTGAAGCTAATGGTCGTAAATTAGGTTTTATTACTCAGGAAATGGGTCGCGAGATCAATACAATGGGTTCTAAATCGAATCACGCGCAAATGCAGAAATTAGTCGTGATGATGAAGGATGAATTGGAAAAGATTAAGGAACAGGTTTTGAATGTGTTGTAATATTACGTTGCCCTTTTCTCTATGAAAAAAATATTCATTGTATTCTGTATCCTAATTCTCACTGCAAGTTGTAAATCTCAAAATGAAGATTTTACATTAATTGGAAAATGGAAACCAATTGAGTCAACAGGAAGCAATGGAGCGAATAAATTCACTACCAAAATTGAAGATGGGAATGAAATTACTTTTGAGAAAAATAATATTGTAATTGATCATCTTAACAACAAGGGTAAATATGAGTTTACCGGAGATAGTCTTCACCTTGTTTTTGCTAAGGAGGAGTTTTACTATTTCTTTCGTACGGAAGGAAACTCTAAAAAAATGTCGCTAGATCCTGTAAATGCTGAATACCAATTTATTTGCGACGAAGGCTGTTCGACAATTTATAAAAAAATAGAATAAACAATTACGCATTAAAATGCGAAACAACATACAAATTATAGCTTAAAGCATCACGCCACAAGCCAAAAGCATACGTAATGAACAAAGGAAAATTAATTGTTTTCTCTGCACCATCCGGATCGGGAAAAACAACTATAGTAAGACACTTACTTGGGAAAGAGGATTTAAATTTAGAATTTTCGATCTCAGCGGCTTCACGCGACCCACGCGGAGAAGAGGAACACGGAAAAGATTATTATTTTATTTCGC
Source organism: Flavobacterium piscisymbiosum (assembly GCF_020905295.1). Classification (NCBI taxonomy): domain Bacteria; kingdom Pseudomonadati; phylum Bacteroidota; class Flavobacteriia; order Flavobacteriales; family Flavobacteriaceae; genus Flavobacterium; species Flavobacterium piscisymbiosum. The sequence goes on from NZ_JAJJMM010000001.1 coordinate 867,030, forward strand.
TGGAAGAATTCAAAAAACACATTAAAGCCGAAAATTTCCTGGAATGGGAAGAAGTATATCGTGACAATTTTTACGGTACTCTTAAAGCCGAAATTGAACGTATCTGGGCTTTGGGCAAAAACGTGATTTTTGATATTGATGTTGCCGGCGGATTGCGTATTAAACATAAATTTCCGGATCAAACGCTTGCTGTTTTTGTAAAACCTCCAAGTGTAGATGAACTAAAACGCAGATTGAAAGAGCGTTCTACCGAAAGTGATGACAAAATTAATATGCGTATTGCAAAAGCTTCTGTTGAGTTGGCTACTGCGCCTCAGTTTGACACGATTATAAAAAATTACGATTTAGATACGGCTAAAGAAGAAGCGTATCAATTAGTGAAAGCTTTTGTAAATAAAGACTAGAAACTTCATAAAATCAATACTTTTTTAGAAAAACAGCCGTTAGCTTTTGATGTAACCGCTATTAATATCTGTATTATGATTAATTTATTTGAAATAAAAAGAAACGAAAATTATCTGAGTATCATTATTCTTGTCATTAGAATAGCTATTGCGACATTGATGATTTCTCATGGTTTATCTAAACTGAATATGCTTTTGGCCGGAGGTGAAATTCAGTTTCCTGACCCGCTTGGAGTAGGAAAAACAGCTTCGTTGACTCTTGCCGTTTTTGCAGAAGTACTTTGCTCCTTTTTTATCTTCATTGGTTTAGCCACAAGATTGGCGACTTTGCCATTAATTATTACAATGTTAGTTGCTGTATTTGTTATTCATGGAGCTGACCCAATCGATGTAAAAGAAATGGGAATATTATATTTACTGTTTTATGTACTTCTTTTGGTAACCGGAAGTGGTAAATTCTCTATTGATTATTTGATTTCAAAAAAGAATCGCTACTAAGTTATTTTAATACCACAGATTAATTTGAATGTAATATTTACCATTTGAATTATGAAAAAAACTCTTTTATGAAGATAGGCCTTTATTTCGGAACGTATAATCCCATTCATGTTGGCCACTTAATTATTGCCAATCACATGGCGGAGTTTGCCGATTTAGATCAGATTTGGATGGTGGTTACGCCTCACAATCCGCTAAAAAAGAAATCTACCTTATTAGACGATCATCAACGTTTAGAAATGGTGCATCTGGCAACAGAAGATTATCCAAAAATTAAACCTTCGGATATTGAGTTTAAATTACCTCAGCCTAATTATACAGTGAATACTTTGGTTCATTTGCATGAAAAGTATCCAACGCATGATTTCTCCTTAATCATGGGCGAAGACAATTTGAAAACGCTTCATAAATGGAAAAACTACGAGGTACTTCTGGATCAATATGAAATTTATGTTTATCCAAGACTCGAAGACAAAACACAAACTGGTGAAACTTTAGAAGAAGAACCAAATACTTTAAAATCGCACCCTAATATTCATATTATTGATGCTCCAATTGTAGAAATTTCTGCTACTTTTATTAGAAAAAGCATAAAAGAAGGAAAAAACATTCAACCGTTATTACCTCCAAAAGTTTGGGAATATATCGATCATAATAATTTTTATAAGAAATAAAAATTATTCCGTAGGAATGTCTGCTGGGTAAAACTAAATTTAAATTATGATTATACGTTCCGTAGGAACGTTTGATTAACGGTACGGATATCCTGTATCAATAAAATCAGGTGTCCTTACAGGACACAGCGCAAAACGACACTACTTTTTTACCGATGAGATATTCCTACGGAATATAAAATATTGGTGTTTATGAAAATTCCTTTTTCCTCGAAATGAAAAAATAGAGCAAAAAAAGCCTGAATTAAAATTTCAGGCTTTCTTGTTTTTATGCTTCAATATTAACATCACTTTTAACTCTCGCTCTAATATCGCTTAAAGACTGATCAACTAAAAGTTTTCCGTCTCTGAAAACTTCTTTCAATTCGCCTTGTTTTTCTTCTTCCCATGAAACATTATCGGTTAAATGATATACGCCGTCGACTAAATCAATTTTCATTAATCCTTTGGCTGATTTTTTAGTTCCGTCATCTGTAATTGGATCTTTAAAGATCGCTCTTCCTTCTCCGTCTACTTCACCATATGTTGCTTTCATGGCAAAACCAAAAGTATCTCTGGTATTGTATTGGTATGTAAAAGAACCAATTCCTAAAACAACGTTTGTAGAAGCAAAACCTTTTTCTTTTAATCGTTCTGCAATTTGAGTTGCTCTAGCAACCGTGATACTATCGCCGTAAATAGCTCCAATTTGCGGAATAAGCTCTTTGTGTCCTTTTGCATTAGTTGATCCTCCAAAAACATCCCAAAGAAGCTCAATCACGCCTTTCTTTTCTTGTTCTGTTTTTCCGTTTGGATTTCCGCAGATAATATCAACCGGATCTCCACTATCAGGACGAATCACAACTTTACCTTCTCTGGCAACAATATCTTCTTTTAAACGTGGTAAATAATCCGTTAAAACTTTCCATAAATCCCAGGTATCAGAAACGATAGAAACGATTCCTTTTGGATAAACTTCTGTTACTAATCTTTTAAACGTTTCGCACTCGCCTTCGGTAGTTCCCATACACATTACAGAATGCTCTGTTGCTGCCACTGAACCTGCGATTAATTCGGTATCTGAATTGGCATTGTAATAATCTTCGAAGAAATCAATTACCGGAATGGTATCTGATCCTGTAAAACTCAATAAATGTCCGGCTGCAGAAGTGATTGCCGCTTCGATTCCGCCCATTCCTCTCATTGAGAAATCATGTGCCTGCCAATCTACAAATTCAGGAACAGATGAAGTTTCGTCAGCATATTTGTCTAATACTTTTCTATACTCTTTTGCAATTGTAGCAGAGTTACATGGCAGCCAAATTACCGCAGAAAGTAAGGTTTCGAAATAATTCGTCAACCAGAAAAATTCCGGAAGTGTATTGTACATCGTAAACATTGGCACTCTCAAAGGAACGCTTGATCCTTCTGGCAATGCTTTAAAAACCATCGGAATATATCCTAAATCGTGTAAATCTTCGATATGTTTTGTCCCAACCTGGTTTTCGCCCAAATAATTATTGATTCTTCGTGAGTATTTTTTAACCACTTCTTCTTTTGGCTGTTTGAAAAAATCAGCATCAAAATCGTGAATGATATATTTTTTGATGAAATATTGCAATCCAAAAAACACCACCTCATCAAGACCTTCAATTCTTGATTTTCTAGGTGTCCAGTTAGAATATACTAATGTGGTTTTGTCCGGATATTGTCTTCTGTGGTCAACTTTGTAACCGTCTGTTAATAATAGTGGGTTCATATCTTTTAATTATTTAAATTCTCGTAAATTTTGGGTTTCACAGAGATCCACAAAGCTTATCACAGAGACTCGCCAAGTTTTAATTTTCTTTGTGCTGTTTTGTGTTTTTCTTCGTGTGTCTTGTGTAATATTTAAGCTTTATTTCTTCCTTTTTCATTGGGATAAAATTCCTGTACAGCATCGCTTTGCCAAAATACTTTAGTTGCAACATCGATACAACTTAATTTTCCGTAAAAACCCGCTCCGGTATCAATATTCCAGACATTGCAACCTTGCATTGGAATCTCTATATTGTAATGAAGCGTTGGCGTATGGCCAATGTAAATTTCATTATAAAGCAATAATCTTTTCGGATACGAAAGCGAATCCTTTTTGATTCTTTTGTCCATTGTTAATGCCATTTCCCAAAGGGTTCTGTCCCAGGAAAAATTTGTTTTGTAATGTTCCTTGTCCGGACCATGCATCGACGAAAATCCTGCGTGAATAAACAAATTATTATTTTCATCTACAAAATAATCTTTCATGTTTTCAAAAAAATTACAATGTTTTTCTTTTTCGAAAGAATCAATATTCTGATAACTTTCTATCGTTGATTTTCCTCCGTGTACAAACCAAATGTCGTTTACAACATCATTCTTCAGCCATTCGTGACACCAAACATCATGATTTCCTCTTATAAAAATGCATTCTTGCTTTTGGGATAATTCAATCAGAAAGTCAATCACTTGCGCCGATTCGCTCCAGCCATCGACATAATCTCCCAGAAAAACAAATCGGTCATTTTCTGAATAATCAATTCGTTCTAATAATTGAATCAATGCTTTTAAACCGCCGTGAATATCTCCAAAAACTAAAGTTCGTTTCATGATATTCGCTTAATTATTGAAACTTATTCAAAAGGTCCAAATCTAATTTAGTCAAAAAGTCTTTCCCGAATTTATCGTTTTCTAGTTCTTCATACAAAAACGAAGGCAAAACTTTATCACAATTTTGTTTATGACTTAAAATCGCCATACACAAAGCGGCAACAGTATCTGTATCTCCTCCATAATCAATGCTTGTTTTCAAACAATCTTTCATTGAAGTTGCTTCAGAAACAATTTTTATAACGGCTTGTGTCGTTGGATAACCGTGCATATCGATTGGAGAAGTAATTCTATAATGCTCATTTTCCTTTAAAATTTCATTTAGAAATTCAATCAAAGTCGATCCGTCACCTAAATTGTATTTAAAATAATGCACAGCCAAAGCGATACGTTTTGCGCAACCAATTCCTTCAACGGTAAGGTGAGAAGTCTTTGCCTGAATTTCGCAAAACTCCATCAATTGCTCTATATTTTTTACGTAACCAATAGAATATGCTCGCATTGCAGAACCGTTTCCGTTACTGCCGTTATTGATTATTTTGATAAAATCAGCTCCATTTTTACTGGCGTCTAAAGCATTATAAACTCTATCAGAATATCCTCGTCTTTTATCTCTGTGAAAAACTTCGACAAACTTATCCGCAACTTTAATCTCATTCCAATTTTCATCTTCTAATAACAATTCCGAAATTGCAATTGCCATTTGAGTATCGTCCGTATATCTTTTATAAATCTCCGTATAAAGTCCGTGTTTATGATATTGTGTCAGATTGTTGTTTTGAGAAATAAAATCTAAATCCCGAAATTCAAAACCTGCTCCGTATGCGTCGCCTATTGCTGCTTCTAGTATCATAAGTATTATTTTTGGTTGTTAATTTGGGGGATTCTATTTATGATTTAAACTCAATATATTTTGCCGGAACCTCATCTGTTAACCAAACATTATTTTCAGACAAATAAAATTTAAATCCGTCTCTGTGCATCGCACCGCTTCTTACGGTTAGAATTTGAGGAACTCCTCACCTGCTTCCTACTTTTATTGCCGTTTCTTTATCTTTGGAAAGATGTACGTGCTGACGGCTCATTTTTTTCAAACCTTCTTTTTGAATGTTCTCCATAAACTTCCCAACGGTTCCGTGGTATAAATATTCTGAAGGTTCTGTTTCTGCTAAATTCAATTCAACCGAAATCGAATGTCCCTGACTTGCCCTGATTTTCGTTTTATCTTCATTAAAAGCAAAACGTTTTTTATCGTTGTTTTCTACTACGTAATCTAAAAGAACAGCATCTAGTTTATTTCCTTTTTGAGAACATTTCAATATTAGTTCTTCTACATCTGCCCAACCGTTTTCGTCTAGTTTTAATCCTATTTTTTCCGGCGAATGTCTAAGTACTAAACTTAGAAATTTGCTCACTGTTTTTGCTATATTTTCATTCATGATTAATATATTTTTTTCTAGAAGTCATATACACCGACTTCAACATCATTATTTGAAAGTATTTTGAGAATAATAGGTTCTATCATCTCCCACTTTCCGCCTGCTAAACCACAGCCAATTCTTGGCATATGAACGCTGGCATTATTTTCTTTTGCGAACGAAGCTACTTCTTTCAAGCCATCTTCAATAGCATCATATCGTATTGGAGCATTTCCGTTTTCATCTTTATTGATTTTATGCTGACCAATTAAATTTGCTACCCAAAGATCTTCTTCTACCTGAACAAACTGAACTTTGCCCAATTCAAAACCATCTTTTGATTTAAACCATTCTCTATATTGATTTTCAGGTTTTTTCCATCTTTTTGAAATCGCCATAACAAATCCTTTTCCCCAACCTCCAATATCATTACAGATATGTACAATAATTTTATTATCTTCTGATTGAGGAGCCGTTGCGTCTCCTTTTGTATATTGAATATCTTTCATTTATTTCATTATTTTAATCAAACGTTCCTACGGAACGTAATACAATACGACACTATTTTTATCTACCGATGAGATGTTCCTATGGAAAACTAAATCGCGCTTTTACAATTCATTATTTCCGATCTATTCTTTCTAAAAATTATAAACTGTCTATTTCATTTTTTTTTAATTTTAAAGACAGTCTTTCGCACAAATCATCAATATCATTTTTTCTTGCTAATGTGGAAATCCACTTTTGTGGAATATTATCAATTCCGTAATACATTCCAGCCAAGCCTCCGGTAATTGCTGCGGTTGTATCGGTATCTCCGCCTAAATTCACTGCTTTTAAAACAGAGCCTTCATAGGTATTAAAATTTAAAAAACACCAAAAACTAGCTTCTAAACTGTGAAGAACATAACCTGATGATTCAATTTCATTTTCAGGATAATCCGCTATATTATTTTTTAAGACCCTATCAAACAACTGAATTTCAGAAGGATTAAATTGTTTATCACTTAAAAAACCAGAAACAATCTTTTGCATATTTTTATATGCCTCTATTTTATCAGAACCATTTAAAATTTCTAAACAATACACGACATAGATAAAACAAGCAAATACGGATCTAAAATGAGCATGGGTAATCGAAGAAACTTCTTTTACTTTTTTATAAATAGCTTCAATATCTCTTTCATTTTGAAGATAAAATACTAAAGGTAAAATTCTCATCAAAGAACCATTTCCGTTGTCTTCTGCAAAGAAATTACCTGAAAACCTCGCAGATTCTCCCTGAACCACTCTTGCTAAAGAATATCGTGTAGAACCACCTATATCAAATACTTTATGATGCGCTCCCCAATATCCTTCCTGCATCCATTTAACAAAAAGTAGTGCCATATTTTCTATGTCATAACCTTTGCACAAACTTTCTGCAGTACAAAAAGCTAATGAGCTATCATCGCTCCAGGTTCCTGGAGGCTGATTCCAACACATATAACCCATCATATCTGAAACAGGATTTTCTCTTAAAATATCTCTTGATTTAAATTCAACCGGAACACCCAATGCATCACCAACGGCAACTCCAAACAATCCTGATTTAACTTTATACTCAAAATCGCTTTCTATTATATCACTATAAATTTTGAAATTTTCATCATCATAACAAACAAAAATGATTTTTTCGAATTGCTCTCTGTGTTCAGAAATAGAAATCATATTAATTGCAATTTCTGCAGCTAATTCTTTAGGGAATTTATATATCCCTGTACTTATATTAGGGAAAGCAATCGTTTTGATATTATTTTCAACCGCTAATTCCAATACACTTAAATAACAGCATTTCAACAATTCCTCTTCATGACTTTTGCCATTATTCCAAACCGGACCAACGGTATGAATTACATATTTTGCGGGTAAATTACCAGCAGTTGTAATAACGGCATCTCCAACTTTACAGCCGCCTTGCTTATTTCGAATCTTAACGCAATCGTCTAAAATAGCTTTTCCTCCTTTTCTGTGAATAGCCCCGTCAACTCCGCCTCCGCCAAGTAAAGAAGTATTCGCTGCATTTACAATTGCATCAACTTGAATTTCAGCAATGTCTGCTTTGAGAATTTCTATTTCCATAATTAATTTTATTTCAATTCATCCCTAACTTCCATCAAAGCAAAACCCAAAAGATTCAACCCTTTCCATTTCTTCGGATTCATAACATCTTTATGATCACCGGCCATCCCGATTCCCCAAATTGCATCAACCGGACTTGCTTCTACTATAACCCTGTCTTTTGTATTTAGTAGAAAAGTTTTTAAATCCGGATGTTGACTGAATTTATGATAATTCCCTTCTTTTACAATGTCAAATCTCGCGGCTAACCACAGCGTTTCATTATAATTTTTTACTTCTCTACCAAACTTTTTAGCCTCGGCAGGAGATTTAGCCTGAAGGATTTTCTGCAGAACTGCATCATCTTTAAACAATTCAGCTTTCTTGGCCATCATCCAGTGTTCTGCCGTTTTGTAAGTCACTTTATCAACTTCAAAAGAACTCAGCCACCATTGACTAAAACAGGTTTTAGAAATGCTTCCGTCTTTATTGGGCTGATGTCCCCAGAAAAATAAAAATTTATTTTCCGGAGTTATATTTTCTATAGTATATTTCATTTTTTCTCTTTATTGATACAAAGAAGTTAACTGTTTGAAATCCTTAGAATCGGGTGAAAACGATCCGTAGATTTCCTTAAACTCTGTTGTTATTTTTTCAAATTCATAATCCACTTCGATCTGATCCATGCAGGTTACAACCAAATTTCTTTTGGCATTTAAACTATAAGCTGCATCCAACTTTAAACTATAATTTAATAGTTCATAATCTAAATCGCCGGTTCGCAATTCTTTCTGAAAATCATTGTAAACACAGGTTTCTTCTTCGTTATTTTTTAATTTTAATTCTCTTTCATTTGCCATCCAGCCGCTTCCATGTCGGGTTGAATAACTTCTTGTAACATAATAAACATCAACATTATCTATTTTTAATTTCTCGCAGATTTCAACTGCATTTTTGGATGTTGTATTGGCATACGTAACATTCGGAAAAACACCATGATCCATGTCGAGTAAAATTCCCTGGCTTCCTTCAAAAATCAGGTTTTCGTAGTTGCCTAAAAAACTGTAATCGCTGATATTCCATTTTATTTGATCAATGATTTCTAAGTAATGATCTACTTCAGCATCAATTTCACTTTCATTTAAAAAACCGTAGTAATAAGCGATTTTTTGCAATTTCTCTAAAAGCATTTGCCTTGGCGCGATCAAATCTATGGCGTAAAGTTTATACTGACCTTCGTTGCGTTTCATTGTCGCTCCAACACCTTTTCCGCAAGTTCCGTGATCCAGGTTTCTAACATTGTTTCGGTTTTGCCAAACATCAAAAGGAGTTGTTATTTTGGCTAACGGATGAATATGAAGTTCAACATTTCCGCCTTTTGCTTCTAGTTCTTCTCTTTCATTAAATAGAAAAACGGGATGAATTGTACAATGCTCGCTATAATAAGAAGGCAAACCGCGAAGTGCTCCGCTGGCAAAACTCGAATGAACGTGTTTTTTATCATCAATCATTACGGTGTGTGCCGCTTGCTGTCCCCCAGAAAACCGAATAACTATAGATTCAGGGTTTTGCTTCGCCAGAAAATCTGTTGTAATTCCTTTTCCTTCATCACCAAATCCTAAACCTATAACTATTTGAGCTGTTTTCATTTTAATATTATTTTAAACACATAGAAACATAGCTTTGAAGAACCTAAAAAGGCATTTCACTTATAATAAATCTCATAGCTATGTGAAATGCGGTTTCAAAAATTTTTAATTTTTAATTCTCAATTTTTAATTAAATCTACATTTCTATGTATTTAATTTAAAGCATTTCTATATTATCTAAACCGTCAAGCGGAATTGTTCCTAAACCTGACCCTGAATTTTTATGTGTATCGCAAATGATTTTCTTGATTACATTCGGGATTTCTCTGTGATCTTCTATAGACAAACAATTTTGTCCCAGTAATTCTTTCCACGCTACATTTGCTCTTACCGCCTGATCAGAATGTAAAACGCTGATATGATACACTTCGTAACGTTTTTGCGCTTCTTTTAATAATTCAAGGGACGTATACGTTTGCTGTCCTGAACCCATAATTTCTTTTATGGCAGATGCCGGAAGTGTTGGCAAATTTGGTTCGTCACCAACGGTAAACAACAATCCTTTTTGACCTCTTTTTTCGAAAGCATCGGTTTTGGTATGAAAAGCGGCAAAATACCACGCCAAAAGATAACTTTCTCCGGCGTTTCCTCCGCCTCCACTTTCAATATAAGTTCTGGTTAGCCACATATCCAGTTCTTCGTCACCAGATTCGAATTGTCCAACCTGAAGCGGAAATCTGTCGCATTCGTGATCTCCAATTCCTAAGAATAAAAGTGCCGGATCCGGAACGCCGCCCTGAATGATTCCGCCCATTAATTTTGGTAATCCGTCTTTGATCAATTCATGCGGAATATGTCCCATACTTCCCGTAACATCCAATCCTAAAATAATTGGAACTGTATTTGGATGCACTTCAGAATCTCTGGCTTCACGAAATGTAATGCCGTTTGGATTCATAGATTCATGTGCCATTCCTAATTGATTTTGCACGAAAATCTCACTTGCAGATTTAAATCCGTAACCTGCTTCTTTTGCTCTGCTCAAACGAGCGCCTAAGTCATATCTTGTACCTCCCATAACTAAAATGTTTTACCAAATAAATATTCGAATCTCTTTTTTGTCACTTCAAACTGAATATTTAAATTTCTGATTGTTAATGATAATTCCATATCTTTTTGCACAAATGCTTCCGGTTGAAAGTCAGCAAAAGTCAAACTATTCTTGTCAAGCGGACTAATGTCGATAAGGCCTTCCTGCTCTCTTTCGAGTCTTTTTATTTTAAGTTCGATATCTTCAACTCGACGTCTGTAAATTAATTCAGAGTCTTCACCAATGGTTTTGGCTCTGTCTTCTCTAATCTGATCATTGTTTCTTTTTAAAGACTCAATAAATCTTGGTTTTAAATCATCACTCATTTCTTTTGTGGTTTTGTTTCAGGTTTTCTTTGTTTCAGGTTTCAGGTTGCGCACTGAACTTAAAACTTTGAATCTTAAACTTGAAACGGTTAATAGCTTTTTGTTTTGTTTCAGGTTTTTCTTGTTTCAAGTTACCGTATAGAACGTGAAACCTGAAACTTGAAACCTTTCAACTTAATTTAATATTTCTTCAAATTGTTTGAAATTTAATTTTTTTTCGGAATTGTCAAATACCGCAAAAACTATTTTTTTGAAAGCACCTGCATATTTTTCAGCAATAATTTTTTTGAATAATTGTGCTACATCTTTGGGTTCATTTCTAAAAACACCGCAGCCCCAAGCTCCCAAAATCAATGTTTCGCTTTTTTGTTGTAAAGCAATTGCCAAAACTTTATCCATTCTGTTTTTTAAGACCTTTTCTGTTTCAGCAATTTCTTCTTTTCGGTTATGCTGCAGCATCGCGCCTTTGTTTGGTGCAGGTGCTGTAATTACGTCTGCGACAAATGGTTTTTCAAAATAATCTCCATTATCATCATTCCAAAACAAAACATTCGGACTATAAATCATGTAATCTGAATATAAAAACGAAGATTGATTTCTATTAAAATCGTACATCGCTTTGTCTTTGATCTGCGTTTCATACAGGTTTGAAGATCTTGCCAGACTTTCTTCCTGAGCCGAAGCGCCTCCTAAAAATCCACCGCCCGGATTTTTTGCAGAAGCAAAATTCAGAACACAGATTTTACCGTTTTTCTCTTCAACGATTGCTTCAATTGTAGAACAGTTTTTGGTGACAATTTCTGTTTCAAACGTATTAGAAATTGGTGTTTTCAGGATTGCATCCCAATCGTTTGGCGCAATTGTAAACGTATTTTGTATCGATTCTTTGAGTTCTTTTTCTATAACTACCTTTTTTCCTTTATATTCATAAAAACCATTTTTTACGATTTCTAAGGTTTTATTGGCTATTTCGACTCTGTAATTTTTATTCATAATTCTAATTTTACAACCTCAACCTTTTCATCATCAAAATCTTTAAAAGAGTTCGTTGTAAATATTTTGTCGAAACAATCTAAAACTTCAAAACCTTTATTAAAGATTCCGTGGCTTACGGCTAAGTATAATTTTCCGGCATTTTTGTTTTTTAATTCTTCGGCTAAGCCAACAAAAGTTCCGCCGCCGTCGCAAATGTCATCTACAATTAAACAATCCATGCCGTTTAGATCGTCTTCGTATACTTTGAAACCAGATAATTTTCCGGTTTTTACATCGCGGCTTTTACTGCATTCTACTACATCAACTCCACCTAAAAATTCAGAAACTTTGTAGATCTTTTTAAGAGCGCCACCATCCGGAGAAATCAATTTTACGTTTTCGCCAATTACTTTTAAAACTTGTTGAATAAAAGTATGGTTCGGAATCACTTCGCAATTGTTTACCAATGCCGGAGTAACTTCAGAATGCGCATCAAAAACAAAAACTTTGTTTAGCTGAAGTCCGTTGATGATATCTGCATATACTTTTACAGAAAGCGGTTCTCCTTTTATCATGACACGATCTTGTCTTGCCGCCGGAAAATACGGAATAAACAAATCGATTACTTTAACATCCATTCTGCGTAAAGCATCTACCGTGATACACAATAAACCCAAATCGTTGAATGAATTTAATCTATGTGTGATGGTTACTTTTTCAGTGTGATCAAAATCTGGATTGATTTTAATGTGTGGTTCTCCGCCAGAAAATGTAAAACTTTGAAATTTGATTTCTTCCTGATTAAGTATCGGAGTGAATTTTGGGTCTAGGTTAAGTATCATAGCTTTTATAGTTTGCGTTAATTATACGCAAATGTAGAATTAAATTTTAAATAAACAATTTATTTTGTGTAAAAATTACGCAAACTTTATTTCGAAGTGAAAGCCTTTATCTATTAATTCATTGTATTTCAATTTATTAAATCGAAATAATTTTGCCGGACGACCACTTTTTATGGGTGAAAATTTTTCTGTTTCTTCTAAAAATCCATAACTAAGGATTTTTTTTCTAAAATTTCTTCGGTCGATTTCTTTCTCTAAAATGGTACAATAAAGATTTTCGAGGTCTGAAAACAGAAATTCCGCCGGAAGCAAATCGAAACCAATTGGTTCGTAAGTCAGTTTTGCTTTTAATCTTAAAATGGCTTTCTCAATAATTAAATTATGATCGAATGCCAAAGAAGGGATTTCGTCAATTTTGTACCATTGTACTTTATCCGCATCGGTATCGGCTTTAATTTCCAGATTCGAAGCATCTACTAAAGCGTAATACGCAACCGAAATAACACGATTTCTGGAATCTCTGTGAATATCATCTCCAAAAGTGTACAGCTGCTCCATAAAAGTAAGCTGGACATTGGTTTCTTCGTGTAATTCCCGAATTACCGCATCACTCAAAGATTCATCATTTTTTACTAATCCGCCTGGTAAAGCCCAATATTTATCGGCCGAACCAAATTTTTGTTCGATTAAAAGAACATATAAACCATTGTTTTTATATCCAAAAACAATGGCATCAACGGCGATTCTAATATTTTGTAAATTTTCCATAACTTAAAAAAGAGTTTGCGACGAATTGCACTAATTTTATCGAATTATTATTTTGCCACAGATTAAAAGATTAAAATGATTTCGAATCTGTGAGAATCTTTTAATCTGTGGCTAACTTTTTAACCACAAAGAATTAGTGCTAATTCGTGGAATTCGTGGCCAAAAAAAAAGATTTTGTGGCTAAAAAAATTATAATCTATTACCAAAAAACAACTTCAATTCTTTAGAAATAATATCAAAAAAAGAATTCAGATTATTGTTTTTAGCCGTTAATAAATAAACGTATTCTTCCGGCACGTGAAAACTATTCCACAATAATTGCAGTTTATTTTCTTTGATATATTTTCTCGCATTACAATTCCACGTTATGGCTACTCCTTCATTATCTACCAACATTCTAAGCATTTCAGATTCTGACGGAATAATATAATTAGGCACCATCGATGGGCGTTTTTTATTAAAAGCGTGCAGCCAGAATAATTTTATATGCGGAATTCTGGCATCGTGACTGTACCATTTTTGTTCGTTAAGCCATAGCTCTAAGTCTGTAAAATTGTCTGCTTTTAATTTCTGACGAAATTCTGTTGCATCCAAATTTACTGGCGCCACCATAATCAGCTTAATTTTTCCGACGATTTCATAAATAGTGTCAAACGTATCAAAACGTTTTGTGGTGATGGCAAAATCAAGTTTTTTGGCATCGACAAGCGCAAATAGCGCATCATTATCTGCAAAGGTAAAATCGATTAAATCAAATTTAGAGATTAACAAATTGCCAATACAATTAAAAAGATCTTTCGAAATACCTACCGATATTAATCTGTTTGCGTCCTCAGCCTTTGCCCTAAAAGTATTCTCTACATTTTCAAGGCGATCGAGCGCATCAATGATTAAATTATTCAGTAACTTAGCGTATTCCGTTGGTTCTACGCCCTTTGACTTTCGGTTAAACAATTTATTACCCACATGAGCTTCCAGCATTGAGATTTGCTGGCTAACTGCAGGCTGACTCATAAACAACTCTTTTGCAGCGATAGAAAAATTTCCGTTTTTATAAACCGCTTTAAATGTTCTGTACCATTCGAGATTTACCATGACATAAATTTATTTATAACAAACATAGTTTATTTTATTTTTACAAATATCACTTAAGCTGTAAATTTGACAAAAATTTAAACTTATGAAAAAAATAGCATTACTTACGATTATAACCTTAACAGCTTTTAGCTCAACCGCTATAGCTCAAAAAACAAATAAAAAAAGTATGAAAAAAGTATTATTTGTTGTAACCAGTAACGATAAACTGGGCAATACAGGAGAAAAAACTGGATTTTGGTCAGAAGAACTTGCTGCACCTTATTATGAATTATTAGATCAGGGAGTAGAAATTACAATTGCAACTCCGCTTGGAGGTCAGCCACCAATTGACCCAAAAAGCGCCGATCCTGCATCTGCAACTGAAGACACAAAACGTTTTGATGCCGATAAAACATTACAGGAAAAATTAAAACACACGCTTAAACTTTCGACTATTAATCAAAAAGATTATGATGCTGTTTTTTATCCTGGAGGTCACGGACCACTTTGGGATTTAGTCGAAGATAAAAACTCAATTGCTTTAATCGAATCTTTTTATACGCACAAAAAACCAGTAGCTTTTGTTTGTCACGCTCCGGCAGTTTTGAAAAACGTAAAAGTAAACGGTGAATTTTTAGTAAAAGGCAAAAAAGTAACCGGTTTTACCAATGAAGAGGAAGAAGCAGTTGGATTAACCAAAGTTGTTCCGTTTTTATTAGAAGATGCTTTAACCCAAAACGGCGGTAAATTCTCAAAAGGACCAAACTGGGCACCATATGCTGTAGAAGATGGTCTTTTGATTACAGGACAAAACCCGGCATCATCTAAATTGGTAGCTGGTAAATTATTGGAGAAATTAAAGTAAGATGCTAAGGGACTAAGGTTCTAAGTTGCTAAGATTTTCTGCTGGCAACTTAAAAACTCAATATCTTATTCACTAATTAATAAAATTTAAATAATAACGATGCTAAGTTTGCTGGGTAAATTCAAAGAAAAAAAACTTAGAACCTCAGAAACTTAGCATCTCAGAAACTTAAAAAAACATGCTAAACTTTGAATTATATAATCCGACGAATTTAATCTTCGGAAAAGGACAAATAGAAAAACTTTCGACTTTGGTTCCAAAAGACGCTAAAATCTTATTGGCTTACGGTGGTGGAAGTATTTTTCAGAACGGAATTCACGAACAGGTAATCAAGAATCTTAAAGGTTTTGATATCGTTGAATTTGGCGGAATTGAGCCGAATCCTCATTTTGAAACTTTAATGAAAGCTGTAGAAGTAATCAAAAAGGAAAAAATTACTTTTATTCTGGCTGTTGGTGGCGGATCTGTTATTGACGGTGTAAAATTTATTTCGGCAGCTGTAAACTTTGACGGAAATCCGATTGATATTTTGCAAAAACGTTTGTTGATTAAAGAAAATGCAATGCCTTTTGGAACTGTTTTGACTTTACCGGCAACAGGAAGTGAGATGAATTCAGGAGCTGTGGTTACCATTACCGAAACTCAGGAAAAACTGGCTTTTGGCGGAAGCGCGATGTTTCCTCAATTTTCTATTTGCGACCCTACTGTTATTGCTTCTTTACCAAAAAGACAATTGCAAAACGGTGTTGTAGATGCTTATACTCACGTAATGGAGCAATACTTAACGTATCCGCACGAAGGTTATTTGCAAGACCGAATTGCCGAAGGAATTCTTCAAACATTAATTGAAGTTGGTCCAAAAGTGGTGGAGAATCCTACCGATTATGCTTTGGCTTCGAACTTTATGTGGAGCTGTACAATGGCGTTAAACGGATTGATTCAAAAAGGTGTTCCGTCTGATTGGGCAACGCACATGATTGGTCACGAATTAACTGCTTTATACGGAATTGATCACGCGAGAACTTTGGCTATTATTGGCCCAAGTTTATACGAGGTGATGTTTGATACTAAAAAAGAAAAATTAGCGCAATACGGAAGAAGAATTTTTGGTTTAACAGGTTCTGATGACAAAGTAGCCAAAGAAGCTATCGACAAAACTGTTGAATTTTTCCATACTATGGGAATGGATACTAAACTTTCTCAATATATTGAGGATTACAGCAAAACAGCAGATTTTATTGTAAATCGTTTCGACAAAAGAGGTTGGAAAGGTTTAGGCGAAAAACAATTGATTACTTTAGATAAAGTAAAATCGATTGTTGAGATGAGCTACTAGCTTCAGTCGCAGTATTTAGTCGCAATCAAACTGAAAACTGTGACCGTAAACTGAAAACTAAAAAAAAAAGGCGTTCTTGAATTTTTCAGGAACGCCTTTTTACAATACTAAAACAAAACTAACTAACTCAATTTTTGCTAAACTCATTAAATTCTAATTTACAAGTAGTTACAACGTAGTAGTTTTATTTTTATTGTGTATAATTAAAAATAATTTTTATTTTTTTTGATCTTCTTCTAAAATCGTAGAAAACGGCTTATTTAAAGTCTTCATTCATTTTCTTTTCTAGAATTTCATGCAATAGTTTCGTTTCTGCTTTTACATTTTTAAGATCCACATTCTTTTTTTCTGCTAAAAGCTTTTCTTTCATAAATAATTTCAAATCATACAAATTATTTTTGTTTTTCAATATCAGCGTTCCTATTTCCGGTTTTTTTGCCTGATTAAGTCTGAGACCGGCGATCATATTTCCTTTCAACTCATTGCCAAATAATAATTCAACATCTTTTTCTGATGAAATTCTTTCAGCTATTAAATTAAAATTTTCTTCGATCGTTTTATTATGATCTAGATACAACGTAAATACGGTATTAAACATTTCTGAATCTCGTCTTTTATCGTCATTCCCTTCTGTTACAGTAAAAAGCCTCGCCTCAATTTGATTATTAGTTTCAAAATACAAAATACTTCCTGTTTCTACAGGTGTGGCATCATTAACTTCTAATAAACAACTAGTAGCAAGCACTTTATTATCAATACTAAATTTCCCGATATTCCTATTGCCTGATTTTTCTAAGACGATTTTTCCTTTTACTTTATTATTAAATTCCTCCAGTTCGATAGCATTGTTTTTTAACTCAAAATGATAACGATTAAAATAATGCATGGCAAAAACATCAAAATCAAAACTCTTTAAAACTCCATTTTTCCAATATTTCGAAATAAACTGTCTGCCTTGTTTTATGTATTCAGGACCGTCGACTATTTTCCCTTCTTTGTAAGTCGATTTTATATCGTAATTTGGGTATTGATATTTTTCGAGATTTTCCAGATAATTGTTTGAATACTGATACTTTTTTGTACCATTTTCATAATAATCAACATAATTAAACTCTCTGAGATCTGCTGAAAAATATCCCGAATAAGGTTTTTCATCTTTATAAATTCCTTCATAAGAATCCTGCATGTTTTCTGCAAGGGTAAAAGAGCGATCGTCTATTTTTGAGAGTTTTCCGTTTGTATAATGTTTTGATTTTAAAATATTGTTTTCATCCGTTCTTCCATATGTACTTCTATAAAATATTTCCTCGGCAATTGCTCCTTTTTTATAGATAATTGCTTTTTCAGCTTCTGCTAATTTTCCCTCATAAGGCAAACCATTTTTATATTCGAGTTTTCCGGTTACTTCTCCGTTATCATAAAAAATAGTTTCACCATCTATAATATCATTTACAGCGTTGTACGTTTTTACAGGATTATTAATGTCGTAATTAAAAACTTTTTGCAATCCGTTTTTCTTAAAATCAGCAACATGAATTAACTCATGAAGATCTTCTCCGGTTTTTACAACAAATGTTCCATTATAAGGTTTGCCATTTTTGTAAATACCTTTGGCGACAATACTGTCAGTATCCGTTTTTACTATTGCTTCTCCCTCTTTTAAACCTTTTACATAACTTTGATTAATTAGCAATCTTCCGGCAAAATTTTCTTCAAAATTCCCCTCAAAGGGTTCGCCGTTTTTATATAATCGTTTTTTCATTATGGTTTCATCTTTATTATAAACGATTTCATCGCCTACTTTTTCACCATCGGTATATTTAGTCAATTCGTGAATTTTACCATTTGAATAATACTTAATTTCTTCGCCAAATTTCTGTCCCTGCTTATAACCGGTTTTCGATTTAATAGAAACTGCAAATTTGTTTTGAGTATAATATTGATAATCATTACCGTTTGAAATCTCACTACCGTATTCCTCAAAATCATTTTGATTGATGGTTTGCAGTACTTTTCCTGTCGCATCATAATTTATCTGTTTAAAAGGGTGCATTCGGTCGTACTCAATATCATACCAGGTTTCCTGGGCCAATTGTTTTGAGTTGATCCAGAATATTTTTTTCTTCACTATTTTCGTTATAACCTTTTTTTTAGTTCCAGTCTGATAATCTTCAACCATTACAGGTGCCGTTTCAACCATAACTTCGGTCTGCTCCTGATAAGCTTCTTCCTCTGACTTGTTGTTTCGGTAATCATCCCAGTTTCTAACTTCTTCAAAATCTCCTTCGACCGGCTTGCCATTAAGATATTTTCCTTTCATTAAAACAGTTCCGTCCTGATGATAAACAATCGAGAACCCGTTTTTCCTCCCTTTTTTATATTCAATGGTTTTACGTTTTTTTCCATTAGGATAATAATAGGTCAAAACGGGAACGGCAGAATTATTGTAATATTGATATTCCGATGTATCGAAACCGTTTTCATCATACCAAACAATATCTCCAACATAACTATTCTCGTCGCTTTGCAAAGCATAACCTTGAAATTGCGGAGTTTTATTACTGTAGAAATCTTCCATTAAAAACAGATTACCTACTTTTTTTGATGGTTTAATTCTATAAAAAGAAGCGTTTTCTTTAGTAGTTTCTTTCCAGTCCTTATCATAATAAATACGATCTGCATTTTGAGAGAAAGAAAAGCTGCTTGTCAAAATCAAAATAATATTAAAAATTTTAGTTGTCATATTTGAGAGAAATTTCACCGAATGTAAGGCTTTTTTGAATTCATTTAATTTTTTAAAGATAAAAAATAGTGCATAAAATTCAACTCCTGATATTTAGATCTCAACAATCAATTTTAATTTCTTAAATCAGATTTTGTGATATTACTGCATTATTAAGTACTTTTGTTTTAAATTATTAAAAAAATGAGCGAAAATCTAAAATTTGCAGTAATTGGAGGAGGAAGCTGGGCTACGGCAATTGCAAAAATGTTATGCGTGAATCTTTCAGAAATTGCCTGGTATATGCGTAACGATGCTGCGATCGAGCACATTCAGAAATACAAACACAATCCAAATTATTTAAGTTCGGTTGAATTTGATACCGCAAAACTTAAGTTAACGAACAATATAAACGAAGCTGTAGAATATGCAGATTATGTCATTTTTGCTATTCCGTCAGCCTTCTTAGATGCTGAATTAAAGAACTTAACGGTTTCTTTGTCTGATAAAATCATCTTTTCGGCCATTAAAGGAATTGTTCCTGAGACGAGTTTAATTGTTGGAGAACACTTTCATATTCAATACGACATTCCGTATTATAATATTGGTGTTATCACGGGGCCTTGTCACGCTGAAGAAGTAGCTTTAGAAAGACTTTCGTACTTGACAATTGCTTGTGGTGATCCTGAAAAAGCCAAAGTGGTTGCTAAAACATTGTCCGGAAATTACATCAAAGCCAAAATTTCTGATGATATTATTGGTACTGAATATGCTGCAATGCTTAAAAACATTTACGCGATTGCCGCCGGAATTGCTCACGGTTTAGGTTACGGAGATAACTTTCAATCAGTTATGATGAGTAACGGAATTCGTGAGATGAAAAAATTCATCAAAAAAGTTCATAAAATGAAACGTAACATTAATGATTCGGCATATTTAGGCGATTTATTGGTTACAGGATATTCTGTTTTCTCGAGAAACAGAATGTTTGGCAACATGATTGGAAAAGGCTACACCGTAAAAAGTGCCATGATGGAAATGAGTATGGTTGCCGAAGGTTATTATGCTACCAAAAGTGCTTATAAACTCAATCAGGGTTACGGAGCAAAAACGCCGATTATCGATGCTGTTTACGCTATTTTATATGAAGGAAAAGATGCTAAATCTGTCTTTAAAAAACTGACGGAATCTTTAGATTAATTTTTCAGTCGCAATCACAGTTTTCAATAGCAGGTGTAAAGACTATATTTTTACTATAGTAAAAAAAAAGAGTCAGGGAAATATAAAGTTCCTGACTCTTTTTTTTATGCTCAATTTTTAAAATTTAAAGCTGAACCACACGAATTAACAAGAAATATTCTGCTTCAGAATACATCAAACCTACATCTTACCAAAAAAAAGTTAAGTCGTTGTACTTACAAAATCACCAAAGCACTATTCAATTGTTTATCAATACTCTAACTGAAAATTTTAGAATCCTGCCGAATATGTTTTTCTGACAAATTGAAGTATACTCCTTTTTACAATCCCCTTATTTTGCATTGCTTCACAAAGAATTATTGATAGATTTGCGCATTATTTTTATTGATTCTAATTAAATACAATGCGTTTTATTTTATTTTTCCTTCTTATTTCGGGTTCTGTTTTCTCTCAAAGAGTGATTACAGGTAAAGTCATAGATAAAGAATCCTCAACTTCTTTATCGGGAGTTTTTATTCGGGATACAAAGTCTGATAACTGGAGTATTTCTGATAAAGATGGAAATTTTAAAATCACTCTTGTTTATTATCAGGACGTTGAACTAAATTTTTCTATTCTTGGAAAAAAAGACATCAACGAAATTGTAAAAAATGATCAAAACTATCTTACAGTTTATTTAGAAGACAATACATTACACTTAAAAGAAGTAGTTGTTACTGCCGAAAAGGAAAGAAAGTATTCTGAATTAACACTGGGAACAAATGCGATAAATAATGTTCAGGCTTTTTCTCTTGATGATGTTTTACAACAGCTTCCTGGGCAGACCACAACAAAATTTAATCTTAACGAGTATAAAAATATTGTTTTTCGTACGGCATCAGAAGCCTCAATTTCTTATGCAACCAAAGCTTTTGGAACCTCTTTTGTTATGGATGATATTCCAATTTCAAATAATGAGAATATGCAGGCCTTTAATCCCAATTCGGGCCTTGGCGATTCTTTTGGTACAAAAACTAACACTTTTACGAATACCAATAAAGGAGTCGATTTAAGAGAGATATCGACTAATAATATTGAAGAAATAAAAGTCATTCAGGGAATTGCTTCTGCAAAATATGGCGATATGACTTCTGGACTTGTTTTAATAACGACAAAGGTTGGGAATAGTCCGTATCGTATATCTGCATCGATAAGGGATGCAACATCTCAGCTTAATTTAACCAAAGGAGTGAAATTTAACATTAATAACTCCATGAATTTCGGCATTAGTTATCTGGATTCTAAAGCTGACCCTAGAGATAACATTTTAAATTTTAAAAGGGTAAACGGAAATATATCCTGGCAGTATAAAAACAACGATGCTACTGTAAAAAACACGGTAAGTACCTCTTTTAGAATGAATCTCGATGATGCAAAGAGTGATCCGGACGATATTACGGCCGTTATAGTAAAAAATGAAAAGCAAGGATTTTCTATATCGAATAATTTAATGTGGAAACCTAAAAATTTATGGGTAGATGGAATTAATGTCAACGCAAGTTTGAGTTATGACCGACAATTTACCCGTAGAGAAAGATGGCTTAACACATACACTTCAGCTGCAACCGATAGTCGTGAGGAAGGCATACACGAAGCTATCATTGTTCCTTCGCAGTACACGAGTATTAGTACCGTAGAAGGTATTCCTATTTCGACATTTGTGACACTGGAAACGACAAAAACTTTGACCAACAAAAGCAATTGGATCCATAGTCTGGTTTTTGGAATTTCAAACAGAATAAGTTCTAATAAAGGAGAGGGAAGAAAAAATGCTGCTACGGGATTATTTAATCTTTACACACTTGGAAAAGAAGGATCAGGTACTCTTGCTTACAGAGATTATGACTTCGATCAAACAAAAACAGAATATCAGACGTCTGCTTACCTTGAGGACAGAATATTTAAAAAATTTGAAAATAATCAACTTTTAAATGTTGACTTAGGCCTACGATTTGACAATCAAATGGGAAGTATTTCTTTACAACCCCGTATAAATTCATCTTATACCCTTAATAAAACATTCAGATTACGCGCCGGAGGAGGGATATCATCAAAAGCACCATCCTTAAACCAGTTGTATACAGGTGACCGTTATTTTGATAAACTAGTAGGAAGCGGAATTTATACCTATCCCGGAATTTATCAAAAAGCCTGGATACAAACCGTTATAACTCCTGGTGATAATTTAAACTTAAAACCCAGTAAATCCTATCGAACAGAAGTTGGTTTAGATATTAAACTGCCATTTGCTTCTGTCAATTTTACAGGATATTACAACAAACTCTTTGATGGTTTTTCAGGCCAGCAGGTTCCGGTTTATAAAATAATTCCAAAGGCACAGGTTATCGTTACAGGAACTGAGATTCCAACTTATGAAATTAACGGAACTGAAAAGTTTTACTACATGAGCAACGCAATAACAAACAACAGCAGCTCAGAAGATAAAGGTTTGGAAACAACCATCAATTTCAAAAAAATAAAAGCACTTAATCTGGATATAAGTATGAATGCTTCTTATACCTCTACAAAAGATTTTTCAGACGTAAAAGAATATTATCCTTCATCTAGTCTTCTTTCACCTGAACTATACGGCGTATATGATAAACAAAACTATTGGATGGATAATTTTACAACAAGCTTTAATTTTAACTATCATATTCCGGCTGTTGGCTTGCTTGTTAGCGTGAGAAGTGAACACATTTTATTACGAAATTCCAAATCGCCAACAGGCAATTTCTTAAACGGATACCTAGATACTGAACTTGTATATCATGAAATTCCGGTTGAAGACAGAACAAACATTCAGAAATACGGACATCTGATAAGAATTCCAGGTGAAACACAGAGCAAACTTCAAAACGTCCTTCATAATTTTCATTTGAGAGTTTCTAAGGATTTTTTAAATGGTTTCAGCGTTTCGCTTTATTCTACCAACTTTTTAAACCTCAAACCTTATTATTACGACACAAGCGGCTTGAAAGTATTATCTAATATTGCCCCTCTTACATTTGGAGCAAGTCTTAATTATCAATTTTAAACTAAATATATATACCATGAAAAAAAAATTCCTTATTACTATAACTTTCATGTTAGGGTTATTAATACAATCCTGCAGCAATAACGACGACGAGGCGTTAAAACTTGTAAACCTAACCATAACGCTTAAATATGATGACACATTCAATAATCTTGCAACAAAAAAATCAACTGTTCTTATTGTAAATAACGAAACAGGAAATAAATACACTGTAGAAAGTGACAATAATGGTATTGCACAATTCAATCAGATTTTGCCTGGTATATATTCAGTTTCTGCTACTAAAGTGATGCATTCTCAAGAGTTTACAGAGACTTTTGGTTATACCCCAACTGAAACTGAAGTGAATTTTAATGGTGCCGAAGCAAGCTTAGTGGTAAACACAGAAACTACTCCAATAAATATTACAATGAAAACATCAAAAGTAGGTGACTTTGTAATTAAACAAATTTACTATGGTGGTTCTGACACCAAAAAAGGGGCTGTTTTTAGAGATCAGTTTATTGAAATTTACAACAATTCAAATACAATACAATATGCTGACGGATTGTATATCGCGCAATTATATGGTACCAATGTTACAACAGTATTTGCTTATACACTTTCTACAGGTCAATTTGACTGGAGTAAATCTGAAGAAATGACAATAGGTGATGATGCAAACAAAAATTATGTATACGCTTCTAATGTTGTACAAATTCCAGGAAACGGCACACAATATCCAATACAGCCAGGAAAAAGTATTGTGATTGCTCAAAATGCTATTAACCACCAATCGAACTATATAGACAATACAGGAAAATCGGTAAGCATACTAAGCCCTGAATTAACGGTTGATTTAAGTACTGCAGATTTTGAAGCATTTTTAGGAACTTATTCTGGTGATCTTTATCAATTTGACATTCAAAATCCCGCAGTACCAGATTTAGGAATTGCATATTGGGGGAATGGAAATAATGACTTGATTCTGGATCCAAGCGGAAGACAATCTTTTGCAATTTTTAATATGAATACTGTTGAATTTGCAAGTCTAAAAAAATACAAAAATCCTAAAGGCGATAAGAATTTGTATTTACAGATTCCTAGTACAATAATTACAGACGGTGTTGAGCTTACAAAAGATTTAGGATCTGGTCTTGTACCAAAAAAGCTGCCTGCACAAGTAGACGGAGGAAACACTTATTTGCCAAGTGGTTCTTATTCTTCAAAATCTGTAATGAGAAAGACAAAAACAACAATTGGAGGAAGAATTATTTTACAGGACACCAATAACTCAACTAACGATTTTGTAGAAACAAAAGCAAATCCAAGAGGATTTAACTAAAATTTTCATTAATGAAAATCACAACTGTTACACTTAATAATACCAAAAGTAATGCCCTGAAATATTGGGTATTACTTCTTTTATTTATTTTTAGTCATTTTTCAGTACAAGCTCAGGATACTATAATTGTAACCAATCATGTTATTGATGCCCAGCTTAAAAATCAAATATTCAAATATCCTGTAAATTATACCAAAAAGCATATCAAAGATTTCACTTTTACAGAACTATCATATGAATATCAAAAAAATCAATTTGCCAGAAAACAGATCGCGAATGAAATCAATTCTTATCAATTTTTGGCTCAGGGGTATTATACAACAAAATCAAAATGGAATTTTTTTGGTAATTTATCCCTTAAAAAAACAGATGAAAAAGATTTGGGATGGGTACTTTCTGATGATCGTTCTGAAGAGCAAGAGGTTATTCTTCCTCATTATTTTTATGTTCCAAGAAAAGCAAACTGGACCAATCAGGAATATAAAATTAGCGGGGGACTTTCTAAGGATATTACCAATCACATATCAATTGCTGCAAAACTTAATTACAATACCGGAAAATACAGTAGAAATCTGGATCCGAGGCCTGAAATTATTTCAAGGAAAATTGGAGGAGAATTACAGCTGGGATATCAGTTGAAAGAAAACCATAAAATTTTTGCTCTGGTAGATTATTCCAGATCTGATAAAGATTTTTCATACAAATACAAGGATACACATTCTAATGTAGAGGGCAATCCGGATACTTATTTGCGATTTAATACAGGGTACGGAAGAATTATTAATTATTTCAAGTCTAATTATTACAACAGTACACGATTTCTTTATAAGGAAAATCAAAACAAAATGGGCTTAGGTTATAACTTTAGTACTAATAACACCAAGTTTACTGTTTTATATTACAACCAAAAATCAGATAACAATTTCTACAGCGACGTTTTTGACAATCCAGATAACGAAAGGCTGACTATTAAAACAACTACCAATCATGCTGAGCTATTTGCTTTGCATAAATGGGATAAAAAAGAAATAAAAACAACATTGAAATTTGACAAAAGCAAGGCTCAAAATTATGATTTAAAAAACAACGGCTATAATTATAAAAACAGTTTAAATGCAATTAGTTGGTTAAGTGCTGTTTCACAAAAAACAGGCTCGCATATTGATTATCTATTTGGATTAGATGTTCTTTACCAGCAAAACCAATACAATGATATTATGGCGACAAATGATATTGAAATAAACTCGCTTAATACAGGGATATTTGGAAGCAGGGATTTTTCATTTGGGAAAAGTAAACTAAACTCCACCGTAAGTTTTAATATGTATTTTCCGCTTGCGTCAAAATTAGAATATTACGATACTTCCGGTGGCACAAATGCTGCTTTTCTAAACGAAGTCATTATTCATGATTATGTCGTGAGTACCACAAATTATTTTGCTCCTGCGTTGCGATTAGAATACAGCTATCCGGTAAAAAACAATAAAACAGTGGTTTTCTTTACCAATTTTAAAGAAAAAATAGCACTGAAAAAACAAAATGATTACACCGCCATTATCAATACCAATACTACTTATTGGATTCAGTGTGGTGTACAATTAAATTATTAAAAATGAAAACAAAGTTTATTGCCATTGGGGTAATGGTATTATCACTTATTATCGTTTCTTATGCTAAGATCAACCCAACGCTTTCTATTTCCGAATTAAAAAGATTATACAGCAGCGGCGATTATCAAAAATGGCCAAAACCAGAAGTTGATTCACTTGTTTACGCGCAGGGTTTTGAAGATATAGGAACTCTGGGCCAACCTGAATTTCCTGAAGACAATAAATACACCGAAGAAAAAGCAGCTTTAGGAAAAGTCCTTTTTTTTGATCCGAGATTATCCAAATCGGGGCAAATTTCCTGTGCCAATTGCCATGATCCCGAACTGAATTGGGGCGATGCCAGAAGGGTTTCGTATGGAGAAGGAAGGTTACAGGGGATTAGAAATTCTCCGAGTTTGATGAATATCGCTTATGCGAAAGTTTTCTTCTGGGACGGAAGAGCGGCAACGCTTGAAGATCAGGCAAGCTTTCCTATAAAAGATACCAAAGAGATGAACTTCCATATCGATCTGGCTACAAAAAGACTGAATAAAATAAAAGGATACAAACCTTATTTTCAAAAGGCGTTTGGAAAAGAAAAACTAACTCAGACGGAGATTCTAAAAGCAATCGCCACTTTCGAAAGAACTTTGATAAGCCCGAAAAGCAGATTTGATAAGTTTGTCGCAGGAGATTCTACCCAATTAAGTAATAAAGAAGTTGAAGGTTTGCATTTGTTTAGAACCAAAGCACGTTGTATCAATTGCCATAATACAGCTACTTTCTCAGACAATAAATTCCACAACATAGGTTTGACCTATTACGGAAGAGAATATGAGGATTTAGGAAGATATAACGTAACCGGAAAAGCAGAAAATGTAGGGGAATTTAAAACCCAATCTTTACGCGGAGTATCTCAAAACGCACCATATATGCACAATGGTTTATTCCCAAATTTACGTGGTGTTTTGAACATGTACAATGCTGGAATGCCTCAGCCCAAAAGAAAGGAAAGCCAAGCGAACGACACATTATTCCCGACAACATCAAGATTGATTGAAAAGTTACAATTGAAACAATCAGAGGTTAATGCTCTGGAAGCTTTTATAAATAGTTTATCAACCGGAGCTTATAAAATGAGACCACCTGAGTTACCGCAATAGTGGTTAGTTTTCAGTCGCAGTCGCAGTTTTCAGTTTCAATGTGAGTACTTGAAAAATAATAAAAAGAGTCCGGAAAATAATTTTCCGGACTCTTTTTATTTATAAATTATTCTAACTTTATAAGCTTGATAAAAATTGAGACTGAGACTGAGACTGAGACTGAGACTGAGACTGAGACTGAGACTGAAAACTAGCCTACTTCACCATCACCCCTTCAACAAAAAGAATCGGCACTTCTTCTGTATCGTTCTCGTTGATTAGATTTGATTTGAAAATGAATTTCTTGTCGTACAGTTTATTGTCGATAAAGAAAGTAACCATGAATTCGTTGTTTAGAACCAAAAGACTCTTTTCGACCATTTCGATTTTTACTACCGAAACTGCGGGAACTTCAACAAAGGCGTGACGTAAAACCGAAGTCTTTTTCATTTCGCCATCTATCGTTCCAAATGCTTTAGAAACGACCATCACGCTGTCAAGATTAAAGTCGCTGTCGTTTACTAGATAAGCGTACCACACTTTCTCCATAAAATCGTCGCTCCATTCCTGAACAGCGGCAATAAATACGTTTTCTACTTCCGGGATTGTTATATCTGCTTTCATTTTTATTAAATTTTAAAACCTTTGTCAAAGTCTAAACTTCAACAAAGGTTTGTTTTATTATAAAGGTAATTTAAGTCGTAAAGCCCTAGCCCAGATGGAAGCGGCATCCTTTTTCTGGCTTCTTTAGCCAGGAAAAGATATAGCGGACAGCTGGAAATAGCTCCTAATTCCGACTACAATTATGATGATATTATATATTTGCTTTGAATTGCTCTAAGAAACGAACGTCGTTTTCGTAAAACATACGGATATCGCCAATTTGGTACAATAACATTGCAATACGCTCTACTCCCATTCCGAAAGCAAAACCGTTGTATTCGTCCGGATTGATATCGCAATTTTTAAGAACGTTAGGATCTACCATTCCGCAACCTCCAATTTCTAACCAACCGGTTCCTTTTGTGATACGGTAATCGGTTTCGGTTTTCAGACCCCAATAAATGTCAATTTCGGCACTTGGTTCTGTAAATGGAAAGTATGACGGACGTAAACGAATCTTCGATTTTCCGAACATTTCTTTAGTGAAATAAAGCAGTGTTTGTTTCAAATCGGCAAACGATACATCTTTGTCAATGTATAAACCTTCGACCTGGTGGAAAATACAGTGAGAACGTGACGAAATTGCTTCGTTACGAAATACACGTCCCGGAGAAATAGTACGAATTGGCGGTTTGTGATTTTCCATATAACGCACCTGAACAGATGATGTATGCGTACGCAACAACACATCAGGATTGGTCTGGATGAAAAATGTATCCTGCATATCACGCGCCGGATGGTATTCCGGTAAGTTCAATGCAGTAAAATTATGCCAGTCGTCTTCGATTTCCGGACCTTCGGAAACGTTGAAACCAATGTTGGCAAAAATATCTATAATTTGGTTTTTAACGATCGAAATAGGGTGACGCGAACCAATAATTACCGGTTCTGCTGCACGCGTTAAATCACCAAACATTCCTTTGACTTCCTGTTTGCTTTCAAGTTCTTCCTGTATAACACGAACTTTCTCTTCGGCAACAGCTTTTAAAGTATTTATAACTTGTCCGAAATCTTTTTTCTGATCGTTTGGAATATTTTTGAACTCTGAAAAAAGTTCTTTCAACAATCCTTTACTCCCCAAATATTTAATACGGAATTGCTCTAAGGATTCTTTATTTTTATCATTAAAGGCTTTAGCTTCCTCTATATGTTGTTTTATCTTGTCTATCATCGATCTTACTTTGAAGGTGCAAATTTAAGGATTTTGTTCTAAGTATGAGGTCTAAAATTTAAAGTTTCCTTTCAAATTCATGAATCTATCTTATCAAACTAATTTTCTGTTCTATTTGTTTGACTTTTTCCAGCCAAAAAGTTATTCCTTCGTCGTTTTTAATAATTTCTTTTTTATGTTTTGATGCTACTTTACCTAGTTCAGCCCAGCTTTTATTCCATTCTTTATCTCGTTCGATATTATTCGTCGGTTCTATTCTGGAACGCCAAAACTCTATATTTTTAAAGTATTTTTCTTTTAAATCTTCAAAATACTCGATTAGTTTTTCTTTAGAATTAGGAATATAACCCGGCCCGCTGCAGCCACAAGAATGAAAAGCGATTCCAACAGAATAGAGACTTTTCATATGTTCCCATTTTTTGAGATCGTCTTTTTTGGGCGATTCAAAATCAAGTCCCATACTCGCCATTAAGTCCCCGCATTCCGGACATTTAGCTTCCTGAACTGATTTTTCACCTCTTTGTATGTCATTCATCAATCTTCTTTTAAATGTCTTTCGACAATTAAAACAAGCATAATGTGGTTTATAAGAAACCATTGCATATCTACACATTTCTTTCTGGTTTTCAGTCGCAGTTTTCAGTCGCAGTCGCAGTTTGGCACTGTAAACTGAAAACTAAAAAACTATTCAATAAGTTCTCTTTCTAAAAAATAATTCACAATGGCTTCTTTCATCAAAACCGATTGTTCTCCTGCTTTTAGTGGTGGTAATTCTTCTTTTACTTTGTAGTGTGGCCATCCTTCGGCATCAAAAAAATCGAATTCATAAAACCCGTAAGGCTCTAATAATCGACAAATGGCGATGTGCATCAGGTTTAATTTTTCGTCTTTTTTGAATTCGCGGTGTACTTTTCCGAGTTCCTGAACTCCAATAAGGTAAATTATGGCATCTAAATCTAAGTCTTCTCCTTGCGAAAACTGATTAGATAGTATATCGACGAGCTTTTCCCATCGCTCTTTTAGTTGTGTATCTCTGGACATTTTATTTGTGGATTTTAGATTTTAGATTTTAGACTGAAGAACGATTTAAAGATTATTTAAACTTAATTTCTACTATCATAGCTCTAAAATTATTATCGCAAAGATAGGAAGTTCAAATCCAAAGACCTAAAATTAAAGATTTCTCATACATTATAAATAAATGGGCCACGGATTTAACGGGTTGAACGGATTAACACAGGTTACTTTTTTGTACTGTAAATCCTTTCGCCATGTATAAGCAAAACCTCAGCCAATTGAAATAATATTAATCAGCGTTAATCTGCTAAATCCGTTTAATCTGCGGGCTATCAAAACTTACTCAAAAACTTTGCCCGCCGAAAGCAGATAATTCTTTTATATTTGCGCCTTAATTAAATGAAAACAGAACCATGAGTTTTTTTGATATTATTGTTGCTGCTCTTTTGGCTTTTAGTTTATATAAAGGAATCCAAAACGGCCTTTTTGTAGAAATCGCTTCTTTTATTTCGTTATTGTTGGGAATTTATATTGCGATTAAGTTCTCTTCGTTTATGAAGGAACTCATCATGAAACATGTTTCCTGGAATCCGAACACAATACAGGTTACGGCTTTTATCCTGACTTTTATTCTGGTCGTAATAGGCGTTTATTTCTTAGCCAAAATCCTTACCGGAATTGCTGATTTTGCTTTTCTGGGATGGGCGAATAAATTGGGTGGAGGTTTCTTTAGAATCTTAAAAACGATTCTGATTATGAGTATTTTTATCGCCCTTTTTGAGAAAATGAACTTCAATGAAACGTTTGCTAAAAAAGAAACGCTCGATAAATATTATTTTTATAATCCAATAAAAAAAGTAGCGGCCTTTGTTTATCCTTCAATTGAGAAATGGTATGATACTTTTAAAGAAGAACATGCTAAAAGTTCTGAAGAGAAATCAAATGAAACTACTACCGAAAAGGAATAATTGAATTGTCAGGCTGAGCGAAGTCGAAGCCCTTTATATAAAGTAAGCCTTCGACTTCGCTCAGGATGACATTAGTTTTCAAAAGAAATTTAAGTCCCAAAGGGACGAAATTTTTATAGAAATTTTTAACGTTATAAGCATAGAACCTCATCTGGGTGAAATATAATATGTCGCTGCGATGGAGCTTGATTTACCAGACGTACAAATTATTTACTATAAACGTGGCGCTCCTATGGAGCTTAAAATAGTAAATCTAACAATTCTGATCCCGAAGATTTGTAAAAAACAATAAACGCCTTTATAGCGAAACCCGACAGGTTTTAAAAACCTGTCGGGTTTATTATTTTTGTTTTCAAAAGAAATTTAAATCCCAGAGGGATGAAATTTTTATAGAAATTTTTAACGGTATCAGCATAGAACCCCATCGGGGTGAAATATAATATGTCGCTCCGATGGAGCTTGATTTACCAGACGTACAAATTATTTGCTATAAACATGGCGCTCCTATGAAGCTTAAAAATAGTAAATCCAACAATTTCAATCCCGAAGATCTATAAAAAAGAATAAACGCCTTTACAGCGAAACCCGACAGGTTTTTAAAACCTGTCGCGTTTGACAAAGATTGCGTTTAGAACTATTTTACCACTTTACTTCTAGTTTTTCTCCTTTTTTCAAGGTGATATTTTGTTTTTTATCGCCAGAAATTAAAGTTGTTTTCCCTCCCAATTTAGAGGAAACCGTCACTTTTTTCAGGATCTTATTTTCCCAATTCATTTCGATTTCAAATCCGCCACGGGCGCAGATTCCTTTTACTGATCCTGTTTCCCAGGCGTCAGGTAAAGCAGGTAATAATCTGATTTCGTTTTCGTTTGATTGAACCAGCATTTCGGCAACGGCTGCGGCTCCTCCAAAGTTTCCGTCAATTTGAAATGGCGGATGCGCGTCGAATAAATTCGGGTATGTTCCTCCTCCTCTTCTTGGTTTTTCGGTTTTCTTTCCGTCAGGATCTACGTAACGCAATAATTCGCGGAACATTTTGTAGGCACGATTTCCGTCCCAAAGTCTTGCCCAAAGATTGATTCTCCAGCCTTTTGACCAACCTGTGGTTTCGTCACCTTTTATTTCCAGAGTCTTTTTTGAAGCTGCAGCTAAATCTGGTGTTTTCTCTGGAGTGATATGATCTCCGGGGAAAAGTCCGAACAATTGCGATTGATGACGGTGTTTAGGATCTTTATCTTCCCAATCGAAATACCATTCCTGCAGATTTCCTTTTTTGCCAATTTGATACGGATATAATTTTGAAAGTGCTGTTTCTAGTTTTGCTCTAAAATCGGCATCGGTATTTAAGGCTTTCGAAGCTTTTATCGTTTTATCGAAACATTCTCTTATCATGGCCAAATCAGCCGTTCCTCCGTACATGGTTGCACCAACAAAACCATCAGGTGTCAGGTATTGATTTTCGGGCGATGTGGATGGCGATGTGATTAGATTTCCGTTTTTATCGGTTACCATCCATCCTAAAAGAAATTCAGCAGAACCTTTCATTATCGGATAACCTTCATTTTTTAAATAGGCTTTATCCTGTGTAAAAATATAATGCTCCCAAATATGCGTGCTTAACCATGCACCGGCGAGTGGCCAACAGGCCCACATTGGATCTTCTTTGCCAAATTGCCCAACGGGATTTGTCATTGCCCAAATATCAGAATTATGTGCCGCAGCCCAGCCTTTATCGACTCCGTAAAAAGTCTTTGCGGTTACTTTTCCGGTTACCGAAAGATTTTTTATAAAGCTTAAAAGCGGCAAATGCATTTCTGAAAGATTGGTGTTTTCTGCCAGCCAATAATTTTCTTCCAGATTGATATTCATGGTGTAATTACTACTCCATGGCGGATTTAAATGCGGATTCCAAATGCCTTGTAAATTGGCCGGAACGCCTAAAGTTCTGGAACTACTTATGAGTAAATAACGTCCGAAATTGAAATATAAGATTTCGAGGTTTTTATCTTCTTTTCCGTCAGCGTAACGCAATAAGCGTTCGTCTGTTGGTAAATCCGGAGCGGTTGTTTTGCCTAAATCTAAAGTTACGCGATTGTAGAATTTTTGATAATCTTTTGTATGGTTCTCTTTTAATTGATCGAATGATTTTGCAAATGACTTATTTAGGTTTTGCAAAGCAATTGATACATCGTCTAATCCTTCGGTTGCTGGATTTTTGTCGAAACCATTAAAACTTGTCGCAACAGACACGTAAACATATGCTTCTGTGGCATCTTTTAAACTTAAAAAATCTCTGGAACTTGTCACTTTTCCGTCTGTTTTTTTAATTTGAATTAAAGTAGTAAATCTTGTTCCTCTATCTTGTATTTTTTGATATTTTGGTACAACCTGGTATCCTGCATTTTCATGAATTGGTGCAACTCCGGTCATTACCAGGATATTATTTCTTACTTCGACATTTGACTTTAGTAAACTTTTTAAATTAATGTCAAAATTTAAACCGCCTTTTATACTGCTCGTCAGTTTAATTACCATGATTTGGTCTGGTGCTGAAACAAAATATTCACGTGTAAATTTTATACCGTTTAATTCATAACTTACTTTTGATATTGCGTTCGAAATATCCAATTCCCTGCGATAATTTACCGCTTTTCCTTTCTCGGAATTATTGATTTCTAATGTTCCAAGCGGAGCATAAGATTCAGAATTTTTCCCTTGAATTTTTTTATTTAATTCTTCGGCTAGTTTGTAGTTTTCGTTTTTGAGCGCTTCGCGAATGGCCGGAATGTTTTTGTAGGCTTCGGGATTCATATTGGCATTTACGGGCTCGCCTGACCACAGCGTAATGTCATTCAGGTAAATTTTATCTGAGTTTGCTCCGCCAAAAACCGTTGCTCCCATTTTTCCGTTTCCTAGAACTAAGCTTTCTTCAAAGAATTCTGCGGGTTGATTGTACCACAAAACATGACTGGATTGTGCCGTCATATTTGTACAGAAAGGGGTTAATAGTACAATGAAGAATATTTTTATGAGGTTTGATTTCATGTATTCTTTTTTGATTTTGAATTTCGTTTAAATATATGCCGTTCCTATGGAACTCTCTTTACGTTCCTGATTTTTTTATCAACGGATTAACATCCGTTGCTAGAAATATGTCGTTCCTCTGGAACTTTTTTAATCGTATTTATTCTAACCCAATATGCGCGCGCGAGGGATAGGAGCAATTACCGAAGTAATGTGGATAGCCCGACCGTATTTGCGAAAGGCGCACATAAGCGGTTTGTTAAGTAGCGCCTTTTGTAAATACGGTCACGCCCAAATGTCACACAAAAATATTATTTACTAACCTTATATATTTCATTTGCCGTAATCATTTCCCAATTGTCGGTTCTGAAAGACGATGCGGGAAATTTTTCTTTATTGAAAAGATTGATTTCGGTATCGTCGTCTGCCCAACCGTAATGAACGGCAACGGGATTTTTTACTTCGTCGCTGGAAACGATTATTTTGTTGTCTTTTATTATCGCTTTCGCGGAATGAAAAACTTTGTCGGCACCGGCAATTTCGAATCCTTTTACGTTTTCTGAATGGTCCGGAGTCGCTAATCCTGAACCGATATTATCGAATATCAGAATGATTTGGTTTCCTTTTATTTCCTGAGATTTAAAAGTTGGTCCGCTATAAACTTGCTTTTTGCCGTAGACATTGTGTAGCGCAATTGCGGCCAAACGCAAACCAACGTCTTGTTTGTTGGTTGGGTGAATGTCTTTTGCGTTACCGATATCGGTGGTTACGACCATTCCGGTATTTTTTAATTTTAAAGTTTCTGATTGTGCTTCGCGAAGTTCTGCCCAACGGCTGCCGACTTTGCTATTTCCGTTGAACTCGTTGAAGGTTGATAATTGAACAAAGTAGAAAGGAAAATCGCCTTGTTTGAATTTTGTTCGCCAATCGTTGATCATTAACGGAAATGACTTTTTGTATTGTTTTGCGCGCCAGACATTGGCTTCGCCCTGATACCATAAAACGCCCTGAAACGCATACGGAACCAACGGATTTACCATTGCATTGTATAATAATGATGGATAACTGTTTGGTGAAACGGCAATTTTTACTTGTACGACATTGAATTTCCAAAGTCCTTCGAGTGGTATATTGGTGTCTTTAAACTGAATTTTCAAATCGACTGGATCGCCGTAAATTCCCCCGCCGCCTGAGTAATCTGCAATTCTTACTGAAATTACATTTTTGCCTTCTTTTAAAGTTCCGGCTGGAATTTTATAAATTCTTAAGGCTTCCCAAATTTTGTTTGTTCCTACCTGAACACCATTTACGTAAGTTACATCTTCATCATCTACTTTTGAAAGATGTAAAACGGCTTCGCTTTTGGCTTGTTCTGCGGTTAAAGTAATCGTTTTTCGCATCCAGACTACGCCATCAATATTGCCTATTTGCTGATTTTCCCATAAAGATGGAACTTTTATTTCTGGCCAGTTTTTATCATCAAAACTGAATTCCTTAAACTTGCTTTCGTTTTCCATCGAAACATCAAAACCCTGAACTTTCTTTATGTTATCTAAAACCGATTTTTTATATACTTCAAAAACAGCATCCATATCCACCTGAGGCACATCGGCAATCATGCTTTTAAAGTCGTCGCTTTTTTCGAATGCTTCACGGCTTGTCCAGGTTTCTACGTTTGTTCCGCCCCAGGAAGTATTTATGATTCCGATTGGGATTTTAAGTTCTGCGTATAATTTTTTGGCAAAAAAGAAACCTGCTGCTGTAAAATCGCGAATGTTTTCTTTGTTGGCAACCAACCATTTTCCGGCTTTAAGATCTTCTTTTGGAGTTCCGCTTAAATCCTGTGCAACGCCAAAATGACGAATCATGGGATAAT
The DNA here is from genome assembly GCF_020905295.1 of Flavobacterium piscisymbiosum. Lineage (NCBI taxonomy): Bacteria > Pseudomonadati > Bacteroidota > Flavobacteriia > Flavobacteriales > Flavobacteriaceae > Flavobacterium > Flavobacterium piscisymbiosum. The sequence goes on from NZ_JAJJMM010000001.1 coordinate 903,368, forward strand.
CAGCATCTGCCATTTCTTTTTCGGCGTTCATGGTTTTGTACATCTGGAATTCCATGTTCGATTGTCCACTGCAAATCCAGACTTCACCAACCAAAACATTTTTGATGACGATTTTGTTTTTTCCTGTAATGGATAACTCAAAAGGTCCGCCTGCTTTTTCGGCAGATAATTTTATCATCCATTTTCCATCTTTATCGGCTTGGATGGTTTTGGTTTGTTTGTTAAAATGAACTTCGACTTTTTCATTGGCATCTGCCCAACCCCAAACCGGAATTTCTTTGTTGCGCTGCAGTACCATTCCGTCAGAAAATAATAAAGGCATTCTAACATTGGCATTCACCAATATGCTGCACATTATAAAAAGGAAGATGATGTTTTTCTTCATTGTTTTTTTGTTTAAACCATATAAGTGATATAAGATAATTTAAGTTTTGCACGTGGCTTGTACTTATGTTTTCTTATATCACTTATGTGGTGAATTCATTATTTTTATTGTAATCCTTCGATCATTGCATTTAGTGCCTGAGTGTCGGAAACTGTATTATTGGCTCTATTAATGATTCCGAAACTGTTGTCTCCCAGACTTCCTTCGTCCCAATAGAATGGCAATAGACCATTTGCTTTAGCTGTTTTTACCACTGTTTTTAAATAATAAGCTCTTGAGTTTAGATGTAAAGTTAATGCATCGCCGGTTAAAGTGGTTCTGCGAATGGCACCAAATTCTCCTAGTAAAACTGGAATTCCTTTATCGACAAACTGGGTTTTCATGAGTTTAAAGTATTTCTCTAAATCAGCTTCTTCTCCCCAAGTTGCATTTCGATCTGTATCTGTTGTCGAGTGATAACCTGTTCCCCAGTAATAGAACATTTTTCCCCAGGTTTCGTCTTTGGTTAATCCGGCGAAATTCCATGGCGTGTAATAATGTACTTCGACCATCATACGATTTGCTGCTGCATCTGTTGGTAAGGTAGTCATTAACTTATTTGTTTTTTCGATATCTGTTGTTGGTCCCTGAACTACTAATGTTCTGTAAGCGTTTTTACCTCCTGTTGAACGAACAGCATCAATAAAAGTTTGGTGATAAGAGGTTAAAACTGCCATTTGTGCCGCATCTTCAACCGCTGGTTCATTGGCACTTGCAAAAAGTAAATGTTCATCGAATCCGCGTAATTGTGTTGCGATTTGTTCCCAGAATGCTTTTTGTTTGGCATTGTTTTCTTCTTTTTTGGCTTCGGTGATATTGTTTTCTAACCATCCACCATCCCAGTGAATGTTTACTACCACATACATATTATTGTCTACACAATATTGCACGACTTCTTTTACGCGGTTGAGCCAATCTGCTTTGATTTTGGCTGTAGCCGAATTTTCTAAATACTGATTCCAAGAACACGGAATTCTAATTGCATTAAAACCACTTGCTTTTACAGCATCGATTAGCGCTTTGGTTACTTTTGGATTTCCCCAGGCGGTTTCTCCGTTAGTGGCTTCTAAAGTGTTACCAATGTTCCATCCTAATTTTATTTTTGCTGCTAATTGCACTGCGGTACTTGACATTCCTGAAGCATCAGCCGCAATTGGGTTTGTGTTGTAACTTGGATATAAACCTGTAACAGGATTTCCTGCTGCTTGCGAAACTGCAATTTGAATTGATGGGGCTTCAGCTGAGCTTAATGTTAAGGTTGCCGTTCTCGCCTCTTTGGTAGTGTTCTCTAAAGCTGTTATTTTTACGATAACAGTTCCTTTTACTCCTGATGTCTGGCTTAATTGTATCCAGTTTGCATTTGTACTCGTAATTGTCCAGACCTGCACATTGGCAGTAACTTTTACAATAGATTCGTTGCTTTTGCCTAAAAAATCAATTTTATTGGTATCTGCAGTCAGCGTATTTTCTACAGGTGCCGGATCTGCTGCATCTTTGTCTGCACTACAAGCCCAGATAGTTAAGAACGACAAACATAAAATGGCACTAAACAGGTAACTCTTAATAGTATTTTTCATTTGGTTTGGTTGGTTTAATAGTTAGTTTTAAGTTTTATTCACGCAAAATCCTTTTTATTTATTAAAATAACCGTTGGTGTAATAGATAAAATTTAATTAAACACATAGAAACATAGATACTATGATTCTGAAAAAAAGAAATCAAAAAGAAACTAGTTTCTCACACATAGTCCCGATAGCTATCGGGATGTGTTAATGCAAGTGAAATGCCTTTTTGAGTTCAATAAATTTTATGTTTCTATGTGTTAAAAATAATTACACTCCTACAGGTTAAAATAATGCTCTTTAATAAAAATCAAAGAGCATTAGTGTTTCTAGCTTATTTTATTGTTACAACAACTTCTTTTTTAATATCTCTGGAGGAATTTCCAAGTTTCAAAGTATATTTTCCTGGTTCAATTGTCCACTTTTTATTGGCTACGTCATAGTAAGCCAACTCTTTTACCGGAACTTTGATGGTTACAGTATTAGAACTTCCTGATTTTACCAATGTTTTCTGGAAACCTTTTAATTCCTGTGCTGCACGTGTTATTTTAGAATCTGATTTTGAAGTGTATAATTGCACTACTTCTTTTCCATCTACTTTTCCTGTGTTTTTAACCTCTACAGAAACTGTGATTGTTTCGTTTTGTGCGTACGATTCTTTGTCTGTTTTTGCATTATCGAAAGCAAAAGTGGTGTATGACAATCCGTATCCGAAAGGATATAATGGCGTAACATTTTTAGTATCAAACCAACGGTATCCTACCAAAATTCCTTCGGCATAGTTTACTGTTTTTCCTCCAGGAAAACTGTTTGTCGCATGTGCAGGAGAATCCATGATTTGTTTAGGCATTGTCCAGGGTAATTTTCCTGACGGATTTACTTTTCCTAAGATTACATCTGCCAAAGCATTTCCTCCTTCAGAACCGTTAAACCATGTCCATACCAAAGCTGACGTTTTTTTGCCTACTGCATCAATATCAAAAGGCGCACCGGCAACCATAACTACAATCGTTTTTGGATTTACTGCCAATACTTTCTGAATTAATTCTTCTTGCCCGAATGGTAATTTTAAGTTTCTACGGTCAGAAGCTTCTGTTTCGTAATCACGGTTTGAACCTGCAAAAATGATGGCAACATCAGATTTTTTAGCGGTTTCTATTGCTTCCTGCAATTTAGCAGGATCTAACTGATCGATTGTTACCGGACCATTTGAGGTTATGTTTCCTAAATTTCCTTTGTTTTTTTCGTCGTAACGCTCTAAATATCCTTCGGCATAATTGATTTTTATTGACGATGGCAATCTGTTTTTTAAACCTTCAAGCGGTGTAACTTCTCTTTTTGTTTTTACACCTGCACCAAATCCGCCAAGAGCATTTTTCTTTGTTGCATTGTTTCCAATAACAGCAATCGATTTTACTCCGTCTAATTTTAATGGTAATACGTTGTTGTCGTTTTTCAATAAAACGATGGCTTCCGCAGCAATTTTATAAGCGTCCTGATAATGTGCTTCGGTTGCAATGCTTCCTTTTGCACGTTCTTTTCCGCCCATTGCTTTTACCTGAAATAAAGTGCGAAGGATTCTTTTTACGTGAACATCAATTTCTGCTTCTGAGATTTCTTTGTTTTTAGCGGCAGCTATTAATTTATCGGCAAGGAAAAATTCATTGAATGGTTTTGGAGTTCCCATTTCAATATCTAATCCATTTTTAAGAGATTTTACTGTCGAATGCACCGCAGCCCAGTCTGAAACGACAACGCCTTTGAATCCCCATTCGTCACGAAGGATTTTATTTAGCATATAATCATTCTCACATAAATATTCTCCTCTAAATTTATTGTAAGCACCCATAACGCTATACGCATGAGCCTCTTTTATAGAAGCTTCGAAAGCTGGTAAATAAATTTCACGAAGTGTACGTTCGTCAATCTGAACATCGACAAAATCACGATTGGTTTCCTGATTGTTGGCTGCAAAGTGTTTTACACAAGCCATAACATCATTGTCCTGTAAACCAACAATCAATGGCACTGCAATTTTTTTGTTCAAAAACGGATCTTCAGACATGTATTCGTATGTTCTTCCTCCAAGCGGTGTTCTCACAATATTTATGGCTGGTGAAAGCAACATATCTTTATCACGTGCACGCATTTCCTGTCCTAAACTATTTCCGAAAGTGTATGCCATATCCGCATTCCATGTTGCGGCTAAACCTCCGCCTGCCGGATAATAGGTTGCAAAATCATTTGTTAAACCTGCCGGAGCCCAATTATCGCGTGAAATTTCTTCACGAACTCCTAGCGGTCCGTCCGCCATTTTTAATTCCGGAATTCCTAAACGTTTTACACCACCGGAAGTAAACATGCTGTTACCGTGCAACATTCCGATTTTTTCTTCCAATGTCATTTGAGCGACTAACTTGTCGATTTCGGCATCAAATTCTGATCCTATTTCTTTTCCCTGATACTCTTTTGCTTCACCTGAATCTGAGCTTGTTGTACTTTTTGCATCATTTTTGCAAGAGGTAAATACTGCAAAAGCTAATGCTGCTGATAGGTATATGATTTTGTTTTTCATGCTTAATAAATTTATTTTTAGTTCTTGATAGCTGTTTTTAATGAATTATTGTTTTACCAAATTGAACAAGACGACATCGTTCTCATTCATTTTATATACTTTACTGTAAGTTCCTTTTGCATTGATGGTCACTTTTTCTGTTGCGATCAAAGCACCATTGTTTTTTTCTTTGATCTTTTGAACTTGTTCACGATTTAACTGACTTGGTTTTCCCAAAGCCAGATAATCGGCGTAAGCGTCATTGACTTTATATCCTACTTTATAAATTTCTAAAGTATAGTTTCCTTTTTGCAAACCATCAATTTCAATCTTTACGCTTCCTTTGGGTTGAGAGGGTAAATCTTTAATATAATACGATTGATTATTAACTGAATCTCCCGGATGCGTATTGGTAAAATCCCAAAACAGCAACTGAACATCTCCTTTTTTATTTTTAGTTACCCATGAAGAACTGTCTTTATTTTGAAGTTCTGTCTCGCCTAATTTATTTAGAAAGGCATAAGAGAAATAGGCCGGTTTTTTGATTCCCTGCGTATTCAATAATCCGAAACCTCCGTGAAAAGGCGTGAATCTAGGACCCGGTTCTTCAAAAATATCGGTAAAAACCCAGTACGACATCGAGTTTGCAGCATTGCCAACTTGTTTTAGCTTTTGCAAAATATAAGCTGCTGAATGGTAACTATCATGAACAGGATCTGCCGGAGTGTAGGAAGAACTCCATTCTGTATAATGCAATTCAAGATTTGGCTTAGCCGAATTTGAAATTTGTTTGCGCGAATTAATTACGTCACCGCTCACACTCGATTCTTCTTTGTTAAGAACAGTTCCTGTAGTCCCAAATTCATCCAGAAAACCTTGTTTTACTCCGTAAGTATGCGTCGAAATAAAATCTAACGGCACATTATTCTTCACACAAAAATCTATTGTTTCCGGAACCCAGCCTGCTCCCGCCGTTGCTGGTCCGCCCACTTTGTATGCAGGATTTACAGATTTGATTCCGCGTGCTGCATATTCATATAATTTGAAATATTCTGCCTGAGTTCCTGTCCAGAAACCAGGTGTTAAATTAGGTTCGTTCCAAACTTCAAAATACCATGTTTTTACTTCTTCGGCTCCGTAACGTTCTGTGAAATGCTGGGCTAAATTTCGAATTAAATCTTCCCACTTTTTATAATCTTTTGGAGGAGTTACATTCCCTTTCCACCAAAAAATAGTCTGACTTCCGCTTGCTAATGCATTAGGCATAAAACCCAATTCTACAAAAGGCTTTATTTTAATACTTAAAAGAAAATCATACAAAGCATCAATATATTGATAATTGTATTCGGGATTTCCTTTTGAATCTTCACGATAAACCGCCATATCATCAGACAATAAACCATGCATTCTGATGTATTTAAAATCACATTCTTTTTTGGTCATGGCCAATTGCTGTTGCCAGTCGGCACGCAGGCCTTCATTTGCTCTTCCGGCACCAATACATTCTTTGAACATGGTGTTTAAAGCGCCCGAAGTTTTGTTGTAATCTACCTTTATGATTCTGTTTTCAGCATTATTTTGTCCAAACAATTGAATATTTGTCAGACAAAATAAGATATAGAGTAGTATTAAATTTCTTTTCATCATAATTATTTGACAGTTATATTTTTAGTGAGAAGAATAGCATCCGAAGCACTTCCTATTTGAATTTCAACTGCATTATTTTCTAGTTCGAATTGTTGTTTGGATGTATTCCAATATTCTAAATCTTTAGCTTTTAAAATTAAAGAAACATTTCTGGTTTCTCCGGCTTTAAAGAAAACTCTCTAAAATGCTTTTAGTTCTTTTTGGGCACGTTCTACTTTTGAATTTAATTGTTTTACATACAACTGAACAACTTCGTCTCCATCTTTATTTCCTGTATTCGTAATAGAAACAGTAACTTTTAATTCTCCATTTTTCGCAATGGTTTCAGAATTGGTTTCAACCAAATTGTATTTGAAAGTCGTATAACTCAATCCGTGACCAAAAGCATATAAGGGTTTGCCTTTAAAATACATATACGTTCTGCCATTGCGGATATTATAATCTAATAATGCAGGTAAATCGGTAATGTCTTTTACCCAGGTTTGCGTCAAACGTCCGGCAGGATTGTAATCTCCAAATAAAACATCGGCCAAAGCCGTTCCGGTTTCCTGACTGTTTTGTGTCATGTGTACAATTGCCGGAACATGTTCTTGTGTCCAATTTATGGCATACGGAAAACTGCTAATCAGGGCAACAACAGTTTTAGGATTGGCCTGATACACGACTTTTATTAAATCTTCTTGTTCTAAAGTCAATGATTGACGATCGACAGCTTCTTTTCCTTCACTCGGAACGGGACAATTTGCCCAGCCTGCGTTACAAACCGGATGATTCCCTACAATTACAATTACAACATCTGCTTTTTTAGCAATTTCTGCTGCTTTGCCGTCAATATTGTTTTTAGCGTAACGAACTTCAACATTATTCCCCAATTTATTTTTAATTCCCTGTAAAGGAGAAATAATATAAGGTGGCGTTCCGCTGTACCAATCCAGCAATACTTCATCAGCACGAGGTCCGATTACGGCAATTGTTTTTAGTTTCTCTTTTTGTAAAGGCAATAATCCCGAGTCATTTTTAAGTAAAACAATCGATTTTTGAGTGGCTTCTAAAGCGATTTTTTTATGCGCTTCTGTTTTCCACGGATCAATGGTATCTTTTCCTGTTCCAATTTTAGAATATGGATTATCTTCTGAAACATCCAACATCCCAAGTTTGATCATGATTCTGTAATTACCGCGAATAACAGCATCAATATCTTTTTCTTTTAAATATCCATGCGAAAGTGCTCCATAAACGCCTTCTATATATTCATCTAAAAACTGATTGATTCCTGCTTTTACCGCAGCTGCAGCACCAAGATATTGATTGTCGTAATATTTATGATCTGAAAGCAATAATTTGAATGCGCCTCCATCGGTGCAAATAATTCCGTTTTGTCCCCATTCTTTTTGGGTAATATTTTTAAGCATTGGATGTACCATTGCCGGAATTCCGTTTACTTTATTATAGGCTGCCATATAAGCGCGCGAGCCGCCTTCGACAACGCCCATATAAAAAGGCAAAGCATAATATTCTCTCCACAATCTTTCGTCAAAATCAGATGATGTATAAGTTCTGCCATCTTCATTGCTGTTGGCCAAAAAGTGTTTCATTAGCGAAGCCGTTTGCCAATATTTAGGATGATTTCCCTGCAATCCTTTTACAAACGCAACAGTCATTTTTCCATTAAAAAAAGCATCTTCTCCATAACTTTCTTCGGTACGTCCCCAACGCGGATCTCTTGCGATATCAGCATTTGGAGCTCGAACGACTAATCCGCCGCGATGGTATTTCTGGAATGCATAACGTGTTTCGTAACCTTCAACCTGTGCTACTTTTTGAAGCAGTTCAACATCCCATGTTTCTCCCAAACCATAAGCTTGAGGAAAAGTGGTGGTTGTAACGGGTGGTTTATTTTTTCCTCCCCATTCTCCCGGTCCGCCAAGTGCCAAACCGTGCAATCCTTCTACATGTCCTGTTCCTGTAACGCCCAATCTTTTTATCGACGGATTCGTGCTTAGAGCCTGAACTTTTTCATCCAGGGTCATCAACGATAACAAATTATCAATACGCTTTTCAGTATCTAATTTAGGATCCTGAAAAGGATATTGCTTTTGTTGTGATAACACCAAATTGACCGACAAAAGAAAAACAATATACAGGGTGAGGTTTTTCATTTAAAAAAATTGTGGTTATTAAACCCGAAACCTTTTTTTGAAACGTATCGGGTCTGAATTTTTATAAATTATATTTTTAAAATCTAATTGTTGTGCTTGGTAAATACCTAACAAATTTCGGAAACCTGTTAGGATAACAAAATCTAATCGTTACGTTGATAAACCCGACAGGTTTTAAAAACCTGTCGGGTTTGAAATTCTATATCTATAATTTTTTAAATCTAATTGCTGTTCCTCCTGCTCCGCCTAAATGTAATTTTAGTGAGTCTGAAGCTTTAACGGTTTTCTTCGAAATTGCTACTGCTTCCGGATTGTGTTTTTGATCTGTTCCTTCGGCATCAGCATAAATTTGTGCTTCGTATGTCGCATTTTTATCTAAGAAGGATAATGAAATTTCAAGATCTCTTGCATTTTCATTGGTGATACTTCCTAAAAACCAATCGGCGCTGTTTCTGTCTTTACGAACTGTTGTAATGTATTGACCAATTTCTCCGTTCAGCACTTTTGTGTCTTCCCAGTCTGTTGGTACATCTTTCAAGAATTGTAATGCTGGTTTTCCTTCGTAATTTTCAGGAAGGTCGGCCAACATTTGAATTGGCGAATAGGTTGTTACATAAATCGCCAATTGCTGCCCCACTGTTCCCTGAATTCTTTTTCCTGGATATCCTTGTTTTACCTCAACATCAAAAATTCCAGGTGTAAAATCCATTGGTCCTGAAAGTAATCTTGTAAACGGAATAATGCTTAAATGATTTGGCGGATTTCCTTCGCTCCAGGCGTTATATTCTTGTCCGCGCGCTGCTTCTCGCGAAACCATGTTGGGAAAAGTTCTGCGTTCTCCGGTATCTTTTATTGATTCGTGGTATAGAACAGCTAAATCGTATTGTGCTGCTTTTTCTAAAATATATCTGAAATAGTTTACTCCAAATTGCCCGAAGTGCATTTCTTTCATGTTTAATTTAGAACCTACGTGTCCAATTTTTACCGTATGAATTCCGAGTTTTTTGTATAAGGCAAAACCTTCATCAACTTGTTGTAAATAATTGATTAGGTTCGAACCTGTTTCGTGATATCCAATTAATTCGATATCTTTTTTCTTCGCATATTCTACTACTTTTTCTAAGTCGAAATTGTCTGCATTTTTGGTAAAACTAAACATGTGCATGCGGTTTTCATACCAACCTGGTGTCCATCCTTTGTTCCATCCTTCGATCAATAAATGATGAAATCCTTCTTTTGCGGTAAAATCGATATATTCTTCGGCGTGTTTTGTGGTTGCACCTTGTTTGTCGCTTTCCCAGAAAGTATATTTTCCAATGTGCATTCCCCACCAAATTCCAAGATATTTATAAGGTTTAAAATAACTGTCTGTATTTTTTAGCTTATTTGGTTCGTTCAGGTTTAAAATCAGATAAGATGTAATTAAATCTGTTGGTTTTTCTCCAATCTGAATGGTTCTCCACGAAGATGTGAAAGTATCTTTTACACGAACTTTTACACCATCTGACCAAGGCACAAGATCTGTTTTTAGTTGTGTTCCTACATTGTTTACCAAAGTTGTACTTGCATAATCAATAAGGTTTGCTTCGTGAAAACTTAATGCTAATCCGCTTTTACTTTCGATTGTTAACGGGGTTAAAACGGTATCGAGTTTACTAACCGGTGCTTCTTCAAACAAATATTCATCTCTGTTTTCTCTGTTTGCCGGAATCCACCATGCTTTTCCATCTTCTTTCAGGTTAAAAGTCGTTTTTTCATCCATAATGAAAATACTGTCTTTTACATTTTGTTTTGGATATACATATCGAAATGCTACTCCGTCATCGAAAGCACGAAACTGAATTTCTAATTTACGTTTGTTACCGCTTTTTTGCTGTAACTCGACTACTAACTGATTGTAATGGTTTCTTATGTTTTTCTTTTCTCCCCAAACTTGTTCCCAGGTTTCATCGAAGGTTGAGTTTTTTACATTTTTGATTTCGAAATTAGAACTAAAGTCTTCATTTCCTTTTAGTAAAAATCCTAAATCTGATGGTGTAATCACTTCGGTTTTTCCGTGTGAAACAGCATATTTTGGTGCGTTTTTTACTAACTCAAATTTAATTTTGTTTTGCCCGTTTGGCGATGCCAATTCGTAAGCATTTTTGTTTTTCTGACTGTATCCCATCGAAACTGAAAGGATTAAAGCGGGAAGAATGAGGTAATTTTTCATGATATTTTTCTTAATTCATTTTTAATAAATCGGGTGTTGCTTGTGCTTTCACCCGATTTAGAAACTCAACAAAAACTTATTTTTATCCTTAATTTGGATTATTTTTTTTGCCACAGATTAAAGGATTTTAAATGATTTCTTTTTCTGTGTATTTATTTTTTCTCGCAGATTTAGCAGATCATGCAGATTTTTAATTTTTAATTTTTTAATTCTTTATCCCGTAGGGATTTCATGTCGGTAGAAAAACAGAAAACCGGTTTCAATGTCCCGTCAGGGACTACATGTTCTTCTTTTGTGTATTCCCTAACGGGAAAAATGACTACATTGGTTGATATTGTTACCGACATGAAATCCCTACGGGATAAAAATCACTCAATTTTAATTCTTTTAATTAGCAACTTTTTTATTTCACCCACTCTGTTTTTAGAGTCGTTTTTCCTTGAAATGGGTTTGAAGTTACGTCGAAATTGTTTCCGTTTTTGGTCACTTTTATTTCTTGAACTGCATCTCCGTCCGGTAAAAATACTTTGGCTGTCGCCGAAGTTGTTTTATCGCTTGCATAAACTTTCAGCGTTAATTTACTCCAATCCATGTCTTTTGTAGATTGTGCTAAAGCGATGTGGGGCAAAGCTGTTCCGTCTTTTACTAAAACTACAATTGGCACTTCTCCGGCTTTGATTTTATGCCAGCCTGATTGGTATACTTTTTTAGTTTGATAATCGATCCAGGTTCCTTCGGGAAGGTAAACATCTCTTTCTGTAACTTCTTCAAAAAGTGGTGCAACCAACATGCTTGAACCAAATAAATATTCGTTGTCTACTAACCACGCTCCCGGATCATTTGGATATTCTACAAATAAAGCACGCATCATTGGTAATCCTTTTTGAGAACTTTCTTTTGCCTGAGCATAAATATATGGCATCAATTCGTAACGCATATTATCTGCTTTTCTAAATCCTTCAAGGAAATCTTTGCTGTACAACCAAGGTTCGCGCGGAGGTTCGCCGTGGCTTCTTACGTGCGAAGTAAACATCCCGAAAGGTGCCCATCTTCTGTATAAATTCTCCGGAGATTTTGTAGCAAATCCTCCTACGTCATGACTCCAGAAACTGAATCCGCTTAATCCTAATGAAAGTCCGCCGCGTAATTCTGCCGACATTGCTCCGTTTGAGGTTTCAGAATCTCCTCCCCAATGCAACGGATAACGCTGAGATCCTGCCCATGTACTTCTTGCCCAAATTAAAGTATATCCTTTTTCTTTTTGGGTAATTTCGGCTACAGCCTTATTGTATCGTAACGGGTATAAATTGTGTTCGTAAAAACCTGTTCTTCCTGAATGGTAAATTCCGTCCGGCGGTGCTGCTTCTCCAAAATCTACTTTGAAAACCGAAACGCCCTGATCGAATAATTTTTTCAATTTTGCCTGATACCAGGTTACGGTTTCAGGATTAGAGAAATCCAAAACGGCATCTTCATACGGAAGATTTCCTTTGCGGTCTCTTACGGCTAAGTTTTTTTCCATGATTTCAGGAAATAAGGTGTTTTTTGGTGTGAAATAGGGCAATTGCCATAAACAAACCTCGAAACCGTCCTTCTTTAAATCCGACATCATTTTTGTAGCATCCGGGAAACGAGATTTTGCAAACTCGTAATTGTTTCTCCAATCTACATCAAACCAACCAGTATCAAAATGAATTACATCTGTTGGAATTTTATATTTGCGTAAATCTCTTGCAACGTCACGACCTTCTTTTTCAGAAAAATAAGTGATTCGGCTCATCCAGAAACCAAACGACCAAAGTGGTGGCATTGCTGCTTTTCCGGTTAAATCTGTGTATTGATCCAGAACGTCTTTGGGTTCTCCGATAAAGAAAAACAAATCGGCTTCATCGTCTCCAATATACATTTCGTTAGCACTTGAAAAATATTTTCCAAAGTCAACTGTAATAGGTGTCGAATGGTGCATGAAAACGCCATAACCACGGCTGCTCATGTAAAACGGAATTGGTTTGTACATGGTTTCATTCTGGATTCCGTTGGCGTCATCCGTCCATAAAACAACTTTTTGCCCGCGTTTGTTAAATTGTGTGAAAGATTCTCCACAACCAAATATTTTTTCGTCCGGTTCTAAGCTAAAAGCAGCTCCCATACTTCTGGAGTAATCGCTGTTTCTGCGCACATACGAAAACGGAAGTGTTGGTGTGTAGGTGTTTTTAAAATCGGTATCGTGAAGCGTACTTGTCAGCAATTTACCTTTTTCATCGTAGATTTTTACGTGCCAAGGTTTTGTCAAGATTTCTACAACTCCGTGTTTGCTGGTGTATTTGTGTCCGCCTTCTATTTTAGAATATTTCCATAATTCAGGATGATTGGGCGCAACTCCATTTATCAGCATCAAAGACTCTTTTTGAGGATGAAATTGTGGTCCTGAAGTTGTTTTGATTCTGATGGTTCTGTCTGAAACAAACTGGATTTCGAATGGCAAAACAGGAGATTCTTCATACTCTGTTGTTGGAAATTCGTTTGCTTTTTCAACATCTGGTTTCATCATCATGTTGTTGAAAGCCTGACGTGTTTTATAGTTATATCTCAGATATTTAATCGTTCCTTTTCCTGTTGCAGGATCAAAAGAAGCTAATTCATCGGCAAAATAAAAGGTGTTCAGGTAATTCTGAAAATCTTTGCTGATGTCTATCGGAGCGTTAAGCACATCTGCGTTCTGAATTTGTGCTGACGCTTTTGGCGCAAGCAATAATCCAAAACCCATGAATAGAGATAATGAGGCTATCTGTATTTTTTTCATTGTGTCTTTTTTAGTTTATTAATAGTGGTTATTCTGTTGTAATTACAATTGTGGCCGGTTTTAGTCCATTTGCTTTAGCGGTTAATTCCAGTCTTCCTGTTTTCGTATCCGACTGAACAATGACCAAACATTTTCCTGCCAAAGCGGTATGTTTAGTTCCTTTGTACGGTTCGTGACTTACCGGATCTCCGCTGCAAACGCCAACAATTTTTCCGTTTCCTTTTAATGAGAAATTAATTTCGTTATTGGCATTTGGTGCCAAAGTTCCTCTTGCATCGAGAATGTCTACGGTTACAAATGACAGATCATTTCCATCGGCTTTGATTGTACTTCTGTCTGCTGTTAGTTTTAGGTTTGATGGATTTCCAGCTGTTTTAATTTCGGTTTCCAAAACTGTTTTTCCGTCTTTACGGGAAATGGCTTTTAGTGTTCCAGGTTGAAAAGGAATTCTCCACATTACATGTAAATCATCTCCTTTTTTACTTCTGATGCCGACTGATTTTCCGTTAAGGAAAAGTTCAACCTCATCTGCTTTATTATAGTATGCCCAAACGTCTACAGTTTGTCCTGCTTTCCAGTTCCAATGCGGGAAAATATGCAGCACGGTTTTGTCTGTCCATTCGCTTTGGTACATATAATACACATCTTTCGGGAAACCGGCTAAATCAACAATTCCGAAATAAGAACTGATCGACGGCCATTCATACGGTGTTGGTTCTCCGATATAATCGAAACCGGTCCAGATATACATTCCTGAAAGGAAATCGTGTTTTTTAATCACTTTCCAGGTCGCTTCATGCGTAGAACCCCAAGGTGTCTGAACCTGATCGTAAGCTGAAACGGTATTTCCCGGATTTCCTCCTTCAAATTTTTTATCCCAACTAACCGGCCATTTTTTTATGGTATCTGAAACAGCATCATAATAACCTCTTGTCTGTAAACCCGAAGTAGTTTCTGTTGCTATAAAAGGTGTATTTGGAAAGTTTTTTTGATGATGTTCGTATGTTTGATGCGCATAATTGTAACCAATTAAATCTAAAACTCCAGATGCTGCAAGCGGATTGATTTGAACGTTATTTTTTTCGAATTGTAAGGTTACGTCATCGATATTCATATTTAACGGCGGATTCATCGCTGCAGTCAACGGACGTGTTTTATCGTATTGGCGTGTTATTGCGGCTAATTCTTTGGCAATTTCAACCCCTTTTTCATTCCATTGTTCCGGAATTTCGTTTCCAATACTCCAAACAAAAATACTTGGATGATTACGGTCGCGCAGCAATTGATCGATTAAATCTTTCTTGTGCCATTTATCCCAATCATTTCCGTAGTCGTATTTGGTTTTGGTTTGTTTCCACATGTCGAAAGCTTCATCCATGACAATGAAACCCATTTTATCGCAAAGATCTAAAAGTTCCGGAGCGGGAGGATTATGAGAAGTCCTGATTCCGTTTACGCCCATTTCTTTCATGATTTCCAATTGACGTTCGATAGCGCGCGTATTAATCGCAGCACCCAACGGACCTAAATCATGATGTAAACAAACTCCTTTTATTTTTACCTGTTTTCCATTCAAAATAAAACCTTTATCAAGATCAAATTTAAAATCCCTGATTCCGAAACTGGTTTTGTATTGATCTACAATTTTATCATCTACCGAAATTTGGGTAACTGCTGTATACAATTCAGGTTTTTCAACCGACCATAAAATTGGTGTTTCGACCTGAGCTTCTTGTTTGATGGTTTGATTGCCATTAGCAGCAATCGTTATATTTTGAGTAACCGATGTTACTTTTGTATCTTCTTTAAAAATAGTAGTGGTTACTGTTGCTTTTTTTGAAGCTGTGTTTTGGTTTTGAATCGTAGTTTCAAAATTCACAGAAGCTTTTTCTGCAGTAACTTTGGGTGTTGTCACATAAGTTCCCCATTGTGCAACGTGTAGTTTATCGGTGGTTTCGATCCAGACATTTCTAAAAATTCCTGATCCTGAATACCAGCGTGAATTGGGTTGTTTTGAATTGTCAACCTTTACAATAATTTCATTGTTTTTATCTCCGTAATTTAAGTATTTCGAGATTTCATATTGAAAACCAATATATCCGTTTGGACGTTTTCCTAAATAACGTCCGTTTACCCAAACTTCACTGTCTTTGTAAACGCCATCAAAAGTAATTGAAGTTACTTTACTACTATCTGCAGCAGCAACTTTGAATGTTTTTTTATACCAGCCTAAACCTCCGTTTAATGCTCCGCCTCCGTATCCGGCAGGACTTTTTTCATCAAAATTACCTTCGATACTCCAATCATGAGGAACGTTTAAGGTTCGCCATTTGGTAGAAGTTCCAATGGTATCTTTATCTATTATGCTATCATTTAAATGAAAACTCCAATCTGAATTAAAAGAAACTTTTCTGTTTGCAAAAGCATCCTCTTTTTTGCTGCAAGAGCCCAACAAGATAATTCCGACTAGCATTAATAATGGTAGTCCATTATTGAAGTATTTTCTTTTATTCTTCATTTTGAAAGGATTTTTAATATTTAAAAACAAATATAAACATACCGATAGGCGACTTTGTAAATCCCCTACCGGTTGTTTTATACTTTTAAACAATTTGGTTTTTAGTTATAAAAACCGCCATTATTTAAGGGATGATGTAATGGAAAACGAACCACTCATCTTTAGTCGTATCGTAAGATGTCCCTAACCAAATTCCTTTTTGAAGATAATCTTTATTGTATGCTTTTACTACTTTGATAACATTTACAGTTGGACTCATCCAGCTATCTGCATTTTGAATCAATGTTTCTGTTCCTAAATTAATTTCGTTAGTTGCTGCATTTATGGTAAATAAACCTGTAGTTACTACACCATTTTGACTGCGGGTATAGTTTAATTTACCTCCCCATTGATCAAAACGAATCCATGAATTACCTGCTACTGTAGCCCAACCAGGGTTCCATCCCCAATCAGAAGAGCTGCTGGCATCAACTGTCCAGCCTATACCTTTTCCTACCCAGTCAACAGGGTTTCCTGCTGCATCTAATTTCCATACTCTTCCTGCACCAGCGCCACCGGTAAGCATTGTCAACAATTCGCCAGGAGCAAAAGTTGGATTGTAACCTTCGTCAAAAACTGGTACTGTAACTGGAGGAACGTAGGTTTCTGCATGTTCTTTAGAAACAAAATTCCAGATGTACCACCATGGTCCTTCGCTATTGGTTCTCTTAATTGCAATTCTTAGCTGATTGTCTGTAAGCGTTAACACTTTAATATCAGTATTCCAGTTACTTGCATTTGCAATATAATTATCCGGTCTTAGGATAGTTGCTCCTGTAGTTGTTAAAGTATGTGCATTAACATCTAAGAAATAAGCTCCGCTTTCTATAGTAGTTCCGTCAGCTTCATGAGTAGTCATAAATGGTCCACCATCAAGGCTAAATGTCATGTATCTTCCCCAGTGCATATCTGCATCTGTACTTGAATTTGCATTTCCTGTAGGTTCCCAGTTTGGACTAAATTTATTCCATTCTACTACTGTACCTGGATCTGCATACGACATTGCTCCCTGAGCTAAACCATATTTACCATTGTCAAGTACCCACGATTTTTTATGGTTAACTCCACCAGATAATGCAGTCCAAAGTGGATCATTAACATAATTTAAATTATCCTGACTTACCGTAATAGTTACCGGATCAAGCTCGACAAGACCACCACCAGTTGTTGCAGAAATTTTGATGGTATAAGTACCCTTAAAAGCATATTGTACTTTTTGTTCTGCCTTACTTGATTTTCCTGTAACATAATCCCAGTTTAATACCACTCCGGGAGTTGTATTTTTTAGTATTACAGTGTTTCCACCCGGATCTACTACTAAATCCTGGGTAATTTCAAAATGTATATCCGATTTGTCCATTGCGCTGTCCAGAGCATATGAATCTGGAGAACAAGACGAAACCAGCATTAGTGCTAACACCAAAAATGATGTAATTAATAATTTAATATTTTTCATTTCTTTGATTTTTTAGTTAAAATTACCAACCAGCATTTTGTTTCAAAAGTCCTCCAGATAATGTAATCTGAGTATTCGGAATTTGCATCAGTCCTTTTGTTTCCTGAATTTTACCTACCGAAATTGTTTTTGTTGTAGGAACTCCACCATTTAATAATGTTGTAGATTCTGCAATTGCAGAAGAAGCTTTTCCGATACCCTGACGTAATAAATCATAGTATCTTACTCCTTCAAGAGCAAACTCCAAACGTCTCTCGTTCAAAATATTATCAGCATTTACTGGTAATGCAACAAAATTCTCTTTGTAAGCTCTTCTTCTAACCTCATCAAAATAATTCTGCGCATTTCCACTTCCTAGTTCTGCAGCCATCAATAAAACATCTGCGTATCTTAACACCACATAATCCTGAAATTGGCTTATATCCCAAAAACGGCTTCCCATAGCAATTGGAAGATCTACTCCGTCTTTATTTACCATTGGAGAATATTTTTTGTTGTAATATCCAGTGTATTCTCTTTGGCTATTTTTTTTATCAAATGGTATTTTTTCTTCATCAACTCCAATGATACTTGCAGTACGTCTTGTATCTGTTGTAGTGTAAGCATTCCATAATTTTGAGTTTACAGTAACTCCCCAACCACGGCCGTATGGATAAGATGAGAATTCTCTCATCCCAAACATTACCATCCATTGGTTACTATCTGTATTTCCGTCATAATCACTTGTATAAGTGTATTTTATTGAAAAGACAAATTCTCTATTGCCTTCACCTGCATATTTATCTACTGAAGCAGCTGGCCACAGCGTAGAAAAATCAGCTACTAAACCATGACCACTAGAAGCGATAACATCTTCTAAATGTCCTAATGCCTGTGCTTTACTTACTACACCAACTAAATCAGATTTTCCGTAATATCCTGTGTAGTATAAATAAACGCGTCCTAGTAAAGATTTTGCTGCCCATTTTGTAATGCGTCCGTTTGGTTTCGCATTATAAGCTTCTGTAGGTAAATTGTTTGATGCAAAAACCAAATCTTCTGCTATTACTTTATAAATTTCTTCAGGAGTTGCCTGCGGAACATTTTCAGAAGTTGGTACTGTCAACAAAGGCACACTTCCCCATATACGGGTCATTTCAAAATAAAGATAAGCCCTGATAAATTTAGTCTCAGATTCGTATGTATTTCTTAAAGCAGTATCGCCTTCCCATTCAATCTGATCCATTTTGGACAATAACATATTACAACGATAAATTCCTTTGTAATAAGCGATCCAGTTGGTATTAAGTATGTCAACATCTGAAGGAGATCTTGAAGTATCAAACTCATCCATAACTGCATAATTGTAAGGATCTGAATTTCCTGTACCTCCAAAACAATTATCAGACATTACTTCACTTAACACAGGAACTCCCACTCCTGCTCCGCCTGTTGCTACCTGCAATCCATCATAACAACCTACTAATGCTACATAAGCATCGTCTTTGGTTTTGTAAAAACTTGTATCTATTGGAGTCAAAGGCTCTGTTTCTAAACTACAAGAACCCAGAGACAATAAACTCAAACAGAAAATATATAAATATGTATTTTTCATCTTTTTATTTATTAAAGTTTAACATTTAATCCTAACATGAATGTTCTTGGTCTTGGATAATATCCAACATCTACACCTGATGAAAATTTCTGGTCATCGTTTGAAGATCCAAATCCAATTTCAGGATCCATACCATTATATTTCGTGAAAGTGTAAAGGTTTAATACTGAAAAGTAAACTCTGAACTGACTTGCAAAAAATGGTTTTGATTGTTTCATTTTTGCCAAATCAAATCCTAATGTTACAGTGTTAATTCTTAAGAAATCACCATCCTGAATATATTGATCAGAAAATTGTGTAAAGTTTTTATTGTCTTCTGTTACTCTTGGTACCGTATTAGAAGAACCTTCTCCGTGCCAACGATCTAATATCGCAGAAGTATAATTTCCGTAAGCACCAGATTGGTTTCTGTACGATTGTACAATTTGGTTTCCTGCTACTCCATTTGCCATAAGCGAAAAGTCGAAAGCCTTATAACTTGCAGATAAAGAGAATCCGTAAGTAAAGTCAGGATTAGGATTTCCTATACTTGTTTTATCGGTAGAATCAATTTTATCGTCTCCGTTTGTATTTACATAAATAATATCTCCGGGAGCTGCAGTAGGCTGTAATACTACACCGTTTGCTGATTTATAATTGTCAATTTGTGCCTGATTCTGGAAAACACCTCCTGTTTTATATCCCCAGAAATAGCCTAACGGATATCCGTTTTGTGCTCTGTAAAATTCAGTTGAATTATCATAAAGTTCATTAGGTAATCCATGAATCATTCCGTCTGCTGTAGGTATTGCCCCAACTGTATTTTTGTTGTAAGCACCATTTGCACTCACAGTATATTTAAAATCTCCAATATTATTTTGGTAATTTAAACTCATCTCAACCCCTTTATTTACAACATTTCCTCCGTTAATAAATGGCGCGTCGGCACCTGTAGTTGCAAAATTTGGCGCTAATATTAACCAGTCTTTGTTGGTTTTCTTATAAAAATCAACTGTAAGACTTAATGCATTGTCTAAAAATCTTGCGTCCAGACCAAGGTCAATCTGCTCTGAAGTTTCCCATTTTAAATTCAGATTTGATAATCTGTTCGGGTATGCTCCAGGAGTAAGATTTCCTTCCTGATCTCCAAAAATGTAATTAGTATCATCTACTTTTATTGGTGATAAATATTGAAAAGCTCTTGCGTTTTGATTTCCAACTTGTCCCCAAGATGCTCTTAATTTTAGAAAATTGATCACTTTTGAATCTTTTAAAAATTCTTCGTTTGATGCAATCCATCCTCCTGAAACTGATGGGAAATATCCCCACTCATTTTCTTTAGAAAAAATAGAAGATCCATCAACTCTAAAAGTGGCGTTTAATAAATATGTTTCTTTAAAATTATAGTTTAACCTACCAAAATAAGACATTCTTTTAGTCTGTTGCTTGATACCATTAAATGATATTTTAGCTCCGTCTTTATTAGTTGTATTGTCTAACCAGGCATGTTCTAAATCATCAAAAAACGAATCTGCATTTGTTGCCGATATAGTCGTTCCGTCAAAATTGATAGATGATGTTCCCACCATTGCTTCAAAACGATGTGTTTCGGCCACATTAAATTTATACGTCAATAAGTTATCCCAGGTAAGTGTTTTACCCTTATTCATGTTTTGATTTACTTTATCAAAAGCAGTGTTTGCATAAATCGACAATTGATATGTAGGAACGTAAGAATGTCCTTCGCCTGCATAATAATCAAGACCTAACGTAGTTTTGAATGTTAAGTTTTTTATTGGCTCAATTTGCAAATAAACATTACCCAATAATTTTTGGTTATTGTTTTCATTTTGATTGTTGTACTCCATTAATGCATAAGGATTTGCCTGACCCGCTAACCAAGGCTCGCTGTTTTTGGTACTATCGTAATAGTCACCATTTGCATCGTACATTGGTAATAATGGTGATACCTGAAAAGCACTCCTTAAAGAATTATTGTACTGATTTCCAACTCCAATTCCGTTTTTATTGATGTAAGCAAAACTTAAGTTCTGACCAAAAGTCAATACATCTTTGTATAATTTATGTTCTGAATTGAATCTGAAATTATAACGCTCATAGTTCGATAAATCTTTACCTCCTACAACTCCTTCTTGTCCTAAATAAGATAAAGATGATGAATAAACAGAAGTATCTGAACCACCGGAAACACCAAATGAGAAGTTTTTAGTCGCTGCATTATCTACCAACATTTTATCTACCCAGTTTGTTCCTTTTCCCATTGCAGCAATCTGGCTGTTTGAGAAATATGGATTTTTTCCTGAATTTACAGCTGCTTCATTTAAGATAGTAGCATATTCTGTTGCATCTAGTAAATCAACTTTTCTGGATACTGATTGTACTCCATAATACTGATCAAAAGTAACTTGTCCTGCAGAACCTCTTTTTCCTTTTTTGGTTGTTACCAAAACAACTCCGTTAGAAGCTTGAGAACCATAGATTGCAGCAGATGCAGCATCCTTTAATACAGAAATAGATTCAATATCTGAATTGCTTAAATAAGAGATATCATTAGTAAGGATTCCGTCTACAACATATAACGGACTGCTTCCTGCTGTTGAACCAACACCTCTAATTACCACATTTAACCCTTCTCCCGGTTGTCCTGAAGTAGAGGTAATCTGGATACCCGCTGCCTGCCCCTGAAGTGCCTGTAGCGCATTGGTTGTATTGGTTTTGGCAAGACTTTCTCCGCTCACCTGAGTAACAGCATTAGTAACAAGTGTTTTCTTTTGTGAACCGTACCCAATAACGACAACCTCTTTAAGATCTGCCGCTTCTGTTTGTAAAGTAACAGTTATCGTTTTTTGAGTTCCAATGGTAATACGTTGCGTTTTAAATCCCATAAAACTGATTACGATTACGTTACCGATTTTGGCGTCTAATTTAAAATTTCCATCAAAATCTGTAGATGTTGCTGTCTTCGTGCCTTCGATAGCTACAGTAGCACCGGGAACACTCATACCATCATCTCCTGATTTTACATTTCCGGTTATCGATTGCTCCTGGGCAAAACCGGACTGCATCATAAATACACTAAGCAGCAGCGCCATACAAAACGAGAGCGGTGTTGTTTTAATACAATGTTTGCTTTTCATAATAGTTAAGAATTGGTTTAAATTATAGTTAGTAATTTTTAGTCTTAGTACGCATTCGAAATAATCTGTTCGAATAATTCCTGTCTTCCACTTAGTGGTTGAGGTTCTCCACTTGCACGGGCAATTTTGCTAAGATCTTCAAGAGATAATTCTCCGTTTTCGAACCTGGCTCCGTTTCCGCCGTCAAATGAACTGTAACGCTGTGTGCGTAATTTTCTGTAATCTGTATTTTGTAGTATGTGATCTGCGCAGATTAATCCTCTTGCAAAAACATCCATTCCTGCGATGTGCGCAATGAATTTATCTTCTAAATCGATTGAATTTCTTCTCACTTTTGCATCGAAGTTTACACCTCCACCCTGAATTCCGCCTCCCTCAAGGATAACTAACATTGCCTGAGTCACTTCCTGAAGATTAATAGGGAACTGATCTGTATCCCAACCATTTTGGTAATCTCCTCTGTTGGCATCAATGCTTCCTAACATTCCCGCATCTACAGCAACCTGCAATTCGTGCTCAAAAGAATGTCCTGCAAGTGTAGCGTGGTTTACTTCAAGGTTTAATTTGAAATCATTTTGAAGTCCGTATTTATTAATGAAACCTAATGAAGTAGCTGCATCATAATCGTATTGATGTTTGGTTGGTTCCATTGGTTTTGGTTCGATCAGGAAGTTTCCTTTAAAGCCTTCTTTACGAGCATAATCTTTACAAGTATTTAAGAATCTTCCTAAATGGTCTAATTCTCTTTTCATATCTGTGTTCAACAAACTCATATATCCTTCACGTCCTCCCCAGAAAACATAATTTTCTCCGCCCAGCTCAATTGTTGCATCTATTGCGATTTTTGCTTGAGCACCTGCATACGCCAAAACATCAAAGTTTGGGTTTGTCGCTGCACCATTCATATAGCGAGGATTGCTGAATAAGTTTGAAGTTCCCCACAACAATTTAATTCCTGATTCCTGTTGTTTTTGTTTCGCATATTCAACCATAGTCTGAATACGAGTTTCAAATTCTGCCAATGTTGGTGCGTCATCTACCACATCTACATCATGAAAACAATAGTAAGGCAAACCTAATTTTGTCATGAATTCAAAAGCCGCATCCATTTTGTCTTTGGCTCTTAAAATCACATTTTCATTTTTATCCCATGAGAAAGTTTCAGTCGAAGCTCCAAACGGATCTCCTCCGGTGTTACATAGCGTGTGCCAGTATGCCATTGAAAAACGTAAATGCTCTTTCAACGTTTTTCCCGCAACTACACGATTTTCATCGTACCATTTAAATGCCAATGGGTTAGTACTTTCTCTGCCTTCGAACTTAATAGTATCGATGTTTTTAAAATATTGATTAGTTGTGCTCATTATTATTGTTCTATTTTAATTTGACTTTTCCATTCCTGATAGTAATCCTGATATTGCGATGTCAGGATTTTGTTGGGTTCAATTCTTTCTAAACATTGCAATCCTGCGAAAGCTTCGTCGAGCGAATTGTAAAATCCTAAACCGTAAGCAGCGCCTCTTGCTGCACCTTCGGCTCCGGATGTATTGTATAATTCTAAAGTTGTTTGTGTTGTATTGGTGAAGATTTCTCTAAAAACCGGACTTAAAAATAAGTTCGAATTTCCAGCTCTAACCACCGTTCCAGAAACTCCAACTTCTTTCATCACATCAAAACCGTAATTCATGGCAAACACAATTCCTTCGCAGGCAGCGCGCACCAAATGTGAGGGTTGATGAATATTGAAGTTTAAATTCTGAATTCCCGAAGTGGCATTTTTATTGTTGAAAATACGCTCAACGCCATTTCCGAAAGGATAAAAACGAAGTCCGTTGCTTCCTGCCGCTACTTTTGCAGCTTCGGTATTTAGTTTTTCGTAAGCAATTAATTCAGCTCTGTCGACCGACATGATTTTGCGTAACCATTGGTATAAAATTCCCGAACCATTAATGCACAACATAACTCCGTTGCGTTTTTCAGTTTCTGTATTGTTGACGTGTAAAAAAGTATTGATTCTGTTTTGTTTGTCGTAAGCATCCTGATCGCTTACGGCATAAACTACTGCCGAAGTTCCGGCTGTTGTAGCAATTTCGCCAGGTTTCAAAACATTCAATGACAATGCATTGTTGGGCTGATCTCCTGCTCTGTAGGTAATCTTTGCATCGGGATTTAATCCTAATTCCTGAGCAATTCCCGGGTGAATGGTGGCCTGAATTCCAAAATTGGAGACAATCTCAGGAACGATATCCGATGATAATCCCATTTGCGAAAGGATTTCTGTGGCCAGTTTTCCTTCTGAAAAATTCCATAAAGCTGCTTCTGATAATCCCGAAGTACTAATTTGAGCTATTTTAGATAATTTGGCAGCAATAAAATCCCCCGGAAGCATCATATATTTCGCTTTAGCGAAAACTTCAGGCTGATTGTCTTTTACCCATTTTAGTTTTGATGCTGTAAAGTTTCCCGGACTTCCTAAAATTTGTTTTTGAGAATTCTCAGCACCCATTTTAGCATAAACTTCATCTCCAATAATCGCGGCACGACTGTCGCACCAAATAATCGAAGAACGCACGGGATTCAAATTTTCATCGGTTAAAACCAAACCGTGCATTTGATAGGCAATACCTATTCCGGCAATTTTCTTTAAATCAATATTCGATTTTGCGCCTAATTGCTGGATTCCGTCTTTTACAAATTGCCACCACGATTCAGGATCTTGTTCTGCCCAGCCAAATTCCTGGGCAATAATTGGCATTTCAAAATCAGGAACGCTAACGGCTCCAATGGTCGCTCCTTTTTCGGGATCGAAAACTGATAATTTTATCGAAGAGCTTCCTAAATCAATTCCTAAAAAAAACATTTGGTGGTATTTTAAGTTAGTTATAGATTTGTCCCTTTTAAACTTATAGTCAAACTGAACTTATCTTATGGTTAATTTGACTACAAGTGTAAAACATTTTTTCTATATTAACAAAATATTAGGGTTATATTTTTTCAATTCTGATAATTGGATCCTCATTTTTATGAATACAATAAAATATTGGCTTAAATAGAATAAAAAAATATCAAAAAAATAACGAATTAGCAATTTGACAATCAGCCATTTAGGAATTACAATTTTAGAATGGTGTTTTATAACAAATTACAAACCATTGATTGTCAGAAAATTATTTCGTTAAAAAAAATATAAAGGATTTATAAAAGCAACTAGTCATTTTATTTATTTAATTTGTTTAAAATTTAAGTAGCATATGGTCAAAAATGTAGCCGACGATTCAGCTTTAAAAGCCGAACAAACCGCAATGAATGCGATCACGATTGACTGTGTCATATTTGGATTTGATCAAGGGAGTTTAGAAGTGCTTTTAGTACAACACGGAGAAGGAATCAGTAAAGGAAAATGGGGACTTCCGGGAGGATGGATTTATAAAAAGGAAAGTACCGACAATGCCGCACATCGTTTACTGAACGAACTTACGGGTCTGGATAACATTTACTTAGAGCAGTTAAAAGCGTTTGGAGATCCGGATCGTTTTCCGCTTCGACGCGTTATCACTATAGGATATTATGCTTTGGTAAAACGAGAAGATTATAATATTAAAGCAGGTTTTACGGCTTCTGATGCCAAGTGGTATAAGATCAATAGCATTCCCGATTTGATTTATGATCACAACGAAATTTTAGAATATAGTTTAAAACATCTTCGTAACAGGGTACGTCAGGCTCCGCTAGGATTTAATCTTTTGCCTGAAAAATTTACTTTACTGCAATTAATGCATTTGTACGAAGAGATTTTAGGAATTGAGATGGATAAGTCTAATTTTCGCCGAAAAATTCTTCACATGAAATTATTGGTCGCATTAGACGAAAAACAGCAGGATGTTTCGCATAGAGCGGCCAAATTGTATAAATTTGATCCCGAGATTTACAACAAACTCACCGAAAAAGGATTCAATTTTGAATTTTAATATTATTCTCAATCATAATAAATGACTTTTCCATCCTCTGAAACTAATCCTAAAACCACTACTCCCGGAATAGACGGAATCACAATTGACTGCGTTATATTTGGATTCAACAAAGCAAATCTTGAAGTACTTTTAGTGCAACATGCTGAAGGAGAAAGTAAAGGAAAATGGGGACTTTTGGGTGGATACATGAAGAGGGAAGAAAGCGCTGATGATGCCGCACACCGCATTGTGTATGAACTTACGAGTCTGGATAATATCTATTTAGAGCAACTAAAAGCTTTTACAAATCCGGCTCGTGTACCTGAAAGACGAGTAGTTACTCTGGGTTATTATACTTTGGTCAATCGCGAAGATTATAATATTAAAGCCAGTTTATCTGTAATTGAAGCCAAATGGTATAAAATTAATGCGATACCTGATTTAATTTTTGATCATAACGAAATTCTAAATTTTAGTTTAATGCAATTGCGCAATCGCGTTCGTCAGGCGCCAATTGGTTTTAATCTTTTGCCCGAAAAATTTACCTTATTGCAATTAATGCATTTGTACGAAGAAATTCTGGGAATCGAATTGGACAAATCTAATTTCAGAAGAAAAATTTTGCACATGAAATTACTTGTTGAATTAGATGAAAAACAAAAAGCCGTATCACACAGAGCCGCCAAATTATACAAATTTGATGCTGATACTTATAAAAAACTTACTGAAAAAGGATTCAATTTTGAGTTTTAAAAAAATGCCTGAAGAAATCTTCAGACATTTGTCTATTATTCTAGATACATAAAAATATCACATTACAATAACCTCCCACAATACCAGGATATTTCGTAGGATCTTCTGTTCCGGAGTTCGCTGCAACTCCCATTCCGCTTGCACAAATAGAAGTTGGTACGGGTCTGGGACCACAAATTGTTCCTAATGCTCCACCAGTAATGTTTTTCATTTCATCTTTACTAAGCCTGCCAAATTTTTCAGTAAGCTGCATGGTTTGTTTTTTCATAATTTGTTTGATTTAATTATTAGTAAAAAATAAACACTCTCTTTTAATGTACTTTTTTACAATAAAATCCTGCGCACAGATTTTTCATAAAAGCAACATCAAAAATCTAACTATAATACAATTATTATTATAGTCACAATGACCACAAGTATAGTTATATTTTCATAAATCGACAATTATTCGCACAAAAAATACAGATTATTCAAACAAAACTTAGTTATGGATTTTTTTCAGCAAAGATGTTTTGTAATGAAGGCAATAAAAAAGATAATCCTTACATTTTTTGGCACAAAGTTATAATTGATAATGAACGAATTAGCATAATTTCATCTCTTAAAAAACAGCTTTCCGGCTTCAAAACTCAAAATCGGACAAGTACATTCCAGAATCCAAAACTTTGCGCTATCTTTGCGGCTTAATAACACGCTCAACAGCAATTGCTACAGCGCAAATTTATACCCTGAAAATTACTTAAAACTCGCTAAGAGAATTGAAATATTAAAATGAAGAAGATACGTAACTTTTGCATTATTGCACACATTGACCACGGTAAAAGTACATTGGCAGACCGCTTATTGGGCGCTACACAAACCGTTACAGCTCGTGAAGAGAAAGCTCAATTGCTTGACAACATGGATCTGGAACGTGAGCGTGGAATCACCATTAAGAGTCACGCCATTCAGATGGAATATACCTATAAAGGAGAAGAATATATTTTAAATCTTATTGACACTCCTGGTCACGTTGACTTTTCATACGAAGTTTCAAGATCTATTGCAGCTTGTGAAGGCGCGCTTTTGATTGTTGATGCTGCACAAAGTATTCAGGCACAAACGATTTCTAACTTATATCTGGCTTTAGAGAATGATCTTGAAATTATTCCGGTTTTGAATAAAGTAGATTTACCAAGTGCTAATCCTGAAGAAGTTAGTGATGATATCATTGATTTATTAGGATGTAAACTTGAAGATATTATTCATGCTTCAGGGAAAACTGGTTTTGGTGTTGAAAATATTTTAGCTGCCATTATCGAAAAAATCCCACCTCCATCAGGAAATGTTGATGAGCCATTACAGGCTTTGATTTTCGATTCACATTACAATCCTTTCCGTGGAATTGAAGTTATTTTCCGTGTTAAAAACGGAGAAATCAAAAAAGGGCAAAAAATTAAATTCATGGCCACAGGAAATGAATATTTTGCCGATGAAATTGGAACTTTAAAATTAAATCAGGTTCCTAAAAATGTTATATCTGCTGGTGATGTTGGTTATTTGATTTCTGGAATTAAAGAAGCCAAAGATGTAAAAGTTGGAGATACTCTAACGGATGCTAAAACGCCAACTACTAATATGATTACAGGTTTTGAGGATGTAAAACCAATGGTATTTGCCGGAATTTATCCTGTTGATACCGAAGATTATGAAGATTTGCGTTCTTCGATGGAGAAATTGCAACTAAATGATGCTTCGCTGGTTTTTACACCTGAAAGTTCTGCTGCTTTAGGATTTGGTTTCCGTTGCGGATTCTTAGGAATGCTTCACATGGAAATTATCCAGGAACGTTTAGAGCGTGAGTTCGACATGACGGTAATTACAACTGTACCTAACGTTTCGTATTTGGCTTACACCAAAAAAGAACCAGAAGTTCCTTTTGTTGTAAATAACCCTTCTGACTTGCCTGAACCTTCTCGTTTAGACAGAGTTGAAGAACCGTATATTAAAGCAACAATCATTACAAAAGCTGACTTTGTTGGAAACGTAATGAGTTTATGTATCGAAAAACGTGGTGTAATTACCAACCAAACGTATTTGACTACAGAACGTGTTGAATTGAATTTTGATATGCCGCTGGCAGAAATTGT
The DNA here is from genome assembly GCF_020905295.1 of Flavobacterium piscisymbiosum. Lineage (NCBI taxonomy): Bacteria > Pseudomonadati > Bacteroidota > Flavobacteriia > Flavobacteriales > Flavobacteriaceae > Flavobacterium > Flavobacterium piscisymbiosum. The sequence continues at coordinate 932,305 of NZ_JAJJMM010000001.1, forward strand.
ATTCGATTTTTACGATCGTTTAAAAACGGTTTCTAAAGGTTATGCTTCTTTTGATTACTCTCCGATAGGAATGAGAACTTCGAAATTAGTAAAACTGGATGTTCTTTTGAACGCTCAAACGGTTGATGCACTTTCTGCTTTGATTCACGAAGACAATGCGTATAACATTGGTAAAAAAATGACCGAGAAATTACGCGAGTTAATCCCAAGACAACAATTCGATATTCCGATTCAGGCTGCAATTGGGGCTAAAATTATTGCGCGTGAAACTATTAAAGCGCTTCGTAAAGACGTTACCGCAAAATGTTATGGTGGTGATATTTCGCGTAAGCGTAAATTACTAGAGAAACAGAAAAAAGGTAAAAAACGTATGAGACAAGTAGGAAACGTTGAGATTCCTCAAGAAGCTTTTATGGCTGTTTTGAAATTGAACGATTAGATTTTTTTTTAGAATAAAGAATATAGAGAATAGAATATAGATTAAACCCGATGACGAAAGTTGTCGGGTTTTTTGTTGCTTTCAAAATTCATTTTTAAAATTTGCTTTAAACAAAAAAAAATTAATACTATTTTTTTAATGCATAAAAAACAATAGATTTACTACAAAAATTACATACTAAAAAAACATATTATTAAATCAGAAATTGTTCAAGACTCTGCCTATGAAACGAACTTTACTCCAAAAAAAATTCAAATTAGTTTTAGTGATTCTGTTCTTAATGCCGTTATTTATACACGCTAATTACAAAGACTCATTTTCATTTCAAATCGCAGACACCGAAGCTCCTACAGCTCCAACTAATGCAAAAGCGTATCAAACCTTTGCCACAACCTGTTCCATACAATGGACTTCCTCAACAGATAATGTTGGAGTTGCTTATTATGAGATATATAATGGAACTGTTCTGATAGGCACATCAGATCAATCTGCTCCATATTTTAAAATCACAGGGTTAACAGAATTAACTTCTTATACCTTTAGTGTAAAAGCAAAAGATACGGCTGGAAACGTTTCTTCATCAAGCAATTTGATCTTGGTTACTACGCCAGATGGAACTAAACCTACTACACCAACAAATCTAACAGCATCAGATATAACCGCAACTTCAGTTAATTTATCATGGACCGGTTCAACAGATAATGTTGGCGTTACCGGTTATTCGATATACAATAACACTTTTACATTATGGGCAAAAGTAGACGGAGCCACAAGAACTTTCAACGCTACAGGATTAAAACAATCAACTACCTATAATTTTTCAATTAAAGCTACTGATGCGGCACTAAACAGTTCTTTAGAAAGTAATATTGTATCGGTTAGAGCCCTGGATATTATTCCTCCTACCGCTCCAACCAACCTCTCCTCTTCTGGCACTACAACCACATCAGTAAATTTGTCCTGGACGGCTTCATCAGATAGTGAAGGTGTTACAGGTTATGACATCTATCAAGGAGAAAATTTACTAATTGGAAATACAGCTAACACAAACTATACAATAACAGGGTTACAAGCAAATAATTTTTATTCATTCTCCGTGAAAGCCAGAGATGCAGCCGGAAATATTTCGAACGCAACAATCCCACTGATATGCGAAACTCTTGATGCAATTCCGCCAACCACACCCGCAAGTTTGACAGCATCTGAAATAAGCGATACATCAGTAAATCTATCCTGGACTGCTTCAACAGATAATAAAAAAGTCACTGGATATGAACTTTATGTAAATGGCAATTTATCAACGACTCTAAATGTTTTAGAATTCAGAATAACTACGTTAGCACCAAATACAAATTATACATTTTATGTAAAAGCCAAAGATGCAGCTGGAAATTCATCAGCATCAAGCAATGTTGTTACTTTAAAAACAAATCCTGCATATTGTGTATCTAAAGGCTACAGTCAAATATTTGATGAATATATAGCAAGAGTTCAAATTGGAACTATCGACAAAAAATCAAATGTTTCTGCTATTAGCTATACTGACGCTACAAATATTGCGACAGAATTAAAAAAAGGCGAAACTTATTCTATTACCGTTACACCAAAAGAGTGGATTAGCGGAAAAACTCAATTTGGGTTAAGATATGCTGCATGGATTGACTATAACGGCGATATGGATTTTTATGATTCGGAAGAATTGATTTGGTCTCAAGAAGTTACAACAAACTCACCCGTAAGAGGAACTTTTACGATTCCTGTTAATGCTATTACAGCCAAAACCAGAATTAGGATAACTGTTAGAGATGGTGGCGCAGCAGGAGTTCCATCGCCTTGTGGAGATTACAGCAACACTTATAATTATGGCGAAACAGAAGATTATACTGCTGACATAATAAATAATGCAGTAGATGAGAATGCACCGGAAGCACCAGCAAATTTAACTGCATCCGGAACGACCTGGACAACGACGAACTTATCCTGGACAGCACCAGTAAACAATGCAGATATAACAGGTTATGAAATTTATAAGGAAAATATTTTAATTGGAACTTCAACAACAGCTAACTTTAATGTTACAGGATTGCTTCAAGGCTACGTTTATTTATTTACTGTAAAAGCTAAAAATTCAAACGGACTTCTATCAAAATCAAGTGTTCCGGTTTCAGTAACAACACCTAAAGATACAACAAGCCCAACAACGCCTGCAAATCTAAGAGCAACAACAATAACGGCTACAAACATTACCATTTCCTGGGATCCTTCGACTAATAACGGTGGCGGTATATCCTATTTAATTTATAATGATGCTGATTTAATTGCAACAGTAAAAGATACTAAAGCAGCCATAATTAAACTTGCAAATAATGTTATGTATAACTTTAGTGTTCAAGCTGCTGATGAATTCGGCAATAAATCGGCCAAAGCTGCTATTTCGGTTACGACATTAAAAGATACAACTCCTCCATCAGCTCCAACTCAGCTTATAGCAACTGACACAACAACAACTACGACAAACTTGTCCTGGACCGCCGCTACAGATGACGAATATATTACCTATTACGATATTTATAATGGCGCAAATTTACTTTATTCTGTATCAGGGGAAATTACTAATTATAATGTGACAGGATTAAAAGAAGGGACAGCCTATTCTTTTACTGTAGTTGCCAGAGACAGAGGTTTGAACAAAACATCCAGCAGTCCACTTTCTGTTACCACAGTGTCTATACCAAAATACTGCATTCCGGGAAGTACCGCACAAAACAATGATAATATTACTAATGTTACACTAGGTAAAATTAATAATTCTGCCTCATCTGGGGTGTATAGTGATTTTAAAAGCACAGGAGGATTCGTAATTCCCGGACAAGAAAATACGATAAGTATATCTGTTTCTAAATACTATTCCGGCTCTAAACCCAGCGGATTAGCTTTCTGGATTGATTTGAATGGAGATTCAGACTTTGATGACGATGGAGAATTGATTTTCAGTACCATTATTACTGCTGAAACATTTACAGCAATCAAAAAATTCACAATCCCAGTTACCGCAACTCCTGGAAGGACAAAGATGAGAATTTCTTTAAAAGAAAATGGGATTCCATCTCCTTGTGAAAAGTTTTACAATGGAGCAATTCAAGATTATATATTGGATATCAAAGATCCTATTATTGAATTTGAAGCTCCAAGCACACCAAAAAATTTAAGTGTATCAAATATTACTAAAACCTCAGCTATTTTATCATGGGAAGAATCAACAGACAATATAGCGGTTACGGGTTATGATATTTACCAAGGAAATATTTTAATTGGCACTACGAACGTAACCAATTATACGCTGACTGGCTTAAGTGCCGAAACGGTTTACTCATATACCATAAAAGCAAAAGATTATGCTAAAAACATTTCAGTTTCAAGCGATCCAATTTCGTTAACTACAGCTAACCTTTCAATAGAGGAGCATGATTCAAAATTGCAACGTTATGTAATTTATCCAAATCCATCGCATGATCATTTATTTATAAAGGCAAATAATGACAGAGCTGCTTTTTTCAAAATAAGCAATATTGGTGGCCAAACTATAAAAACAGGGAATGTAACAGAACAAGCTATAGATGTCAGCATGCTGCCTTCCGGAATTTATATAATCGAATTGAATGACGGTGAAAAACCTATCTCAAGCAAATTCATTAAAAAGTAATCTTTTAACCAAATTGAACCAAAACCCGATAGCAAAAAGTTATCGGGTTTTTTGCTTTAAAAAAGTCGGTTTTCATACAATTATGGCCCGATCTCCAATCTTTATTACTAATTAAATCATAATAAAACCTCAAAAATAAACACGTAAATACTTATAAAAAAGTAGGATTATTAACTCAATAACTTCATTTTTAATGCTAATGATTGCAATTCTAAAAGTTTTAAAACGAAAAACATAATTTTAATCCTACAACTTTTAAAAGCAATTATTATGAAAACTAAATTTTTTGTTATTTTATCAATGTTAACTTTCTCATTTGCGAACGCGCAACAACAAGAGGTTGATAGTGAAATGAACTCTGCAAAAGGCGTAACTTTTGAAAAAGGCGATATGTTTCTAGAGGGATCTATCAAAATTAGTACAGGTGGAGAAACCGATTATTATGGATTTAGTCCAAAATTTGGGTATTTACTAAATGACAAATTTGCCGTTGGAGCAAAACTAAATTATTCTAGTGAAAAAGAAGAAACTGTTCCGGAAACAAAAACCAATGTATTTGGAATTGGTGCTTTTGCGAGATATTACTTTTTAGAATTAGACAAAAAACGTTTTAAAGCTTTCGCTGAAGCTGGTTTAGGTTTTGGAAGCAATAAAACTAAAATTGAAGGAATTGAAGATGACACTGATAATAGTATTACAGCAGATATTACTGTTGGATTAAATTATTTTGTGACCAAAAACATTGCGGTAACTTTTACATTGGCTAATGTACTAGCGTATAACAGTGTTTCTCCTGAAAATGGACCATCATCAGATACTTTTAATTTAAACATTAATTTATTTGAAAACATTTTCGATCAACCACAATTTGGTCTTTTATACAGATTCTAGATTTATATCGCTTAAATCTTCAAAAAAAAGCTGTCTCAATTTGGGACAGCTTTTTTTATTTCAAAACTTCGAACCTTTGTATCTTTGAATCTTCAACTAAAAGAAAAAATGGACGAAACCCCAAAACGATTTGACCGTATTATTGCTATTCTTATTCAGTTACAATCTAAAAAAATTGTAAAAGCACAGGAATTAGCCGATCGTTTTGAAGTGAGTTTAAGAACCATATATCGTGATATACGAACTCTTGAAGCTTCCGGAGTTCCTATTTATAGCGAGGCCGGAGTGGGTTATGCTTTAATGGATGGTTACAGATTGCCTCCTGTTATGTTTACGCGCGAGGAAGTGAGCAGTTTTATCGCTGCCGAAAAATTGATGCAGAAATTTACAGACCCTTCTTTGGGATCTCATCATGCATCAGCGATGTATAAACTGAAATCGGTTTTGAGAAGTACCGATAAAGATTGGCTTTCGAATATAGAATCTAAAATTTTGATGCAAAATCAGGAACCTCTATTTCATGATAGTTCGCCTAATACGCTGGCCATTTTGTTTGAAAGTATTGCAGAAAAAAAGCAAATTCTTCTTTCATACAAAACCGCTGAAGAAGCTAGTAATCGAAATATTGAACCCGTTGGCGTTTTTCATGATCATAACAATTGGTATTTTCTGGGTTATTGCCATTTACGACAAGATTATCGCCAATTTAGAACCGATAGAATTTTGGGGATTCAAAAAACCGAATGCAGTTTTACCATAGAACATGATTCATTAGAAACGTACTTAAAGAAAAATGAAACAATTCCGACGATTAAGGTTCGGATTTTAGTTTCGAAAAAAATCATCAATTATATTCGATTTGAACAAAAATATCATGGTTATGTTTCTGAAAAAGATGTTGGTGACCAAATCGAAATGACGTTTATGGCCCGCGATATCCAGGAAGGATTTCCACGCTGGTTTTTGATGTATGCTGATTATGCTTCGATTATAGAACCCGAAAAACTCAAAACCAGAATCCGGGAATTAGTAGAAAATTATCTGGAGAGATTATCATAAAAAAACTCCTAAACATGAAAGTAAATTCAGTTTAGGAGTTTTTTTATTCAGTCAATCTTCAAAAATGCTATCTTTCCCAGAAAAAAGGAGGTTCAATATTTAAAGCTCTTAGATACACATAACCTTGTCCGCGGTGGTGTACTTCGTTATCAATAAAATAGAGAATGTTCTGAATTACCGGAAATTCGTATTGACCAAAAAGATTAAAGTTTTCATTAAAATCTTCAATCGATAATTTCTCCCAATACTTGTTGATTTCTGCAGTTGCTTCGTCCCATTTTTCAAGATATTGCGCTTTAAAAATCAATTTTTCTGATGCTTCTTCGCTAAATGGTTTTACTTCTTTATTTACGATTCCTTTAAGTCCAGGAACAGCAATAGCCAAAAGTTCATCTGTGAGTTTAGCAAAAGTTCTCATTCCTCCTATCGAAAATTCGAAGAAATCTTTTTCAGGAAACGCCTCAATAACATTACGTGTAAGGGCGCGGTGACCTTGCCAGTGTTTCAATAAATCTTCGGGAGTAATTACTTGGGCAGCTAATGTTTTCATAATTTTAAAGTTTAATTATTTTTAATACTTCAAAAGTATTGAGGGTCGGTGACAACAGTTTGTCAGCAGGAAAAAAAAGATTTATTTTTTTTCTGCTGACAAACGTAGAGAAGCATAGCAGTGCGTCTCTACAATTAAAATCCTTATGTCATTACATGCGAAACCCGACAGGTTTTAAAAACCTGTCGGGTTTACTTTATGGTTACGATGTGTTAGACGCACTGCTGTGCGTCTTTACGATATATATTGTGGCTACATTTCGTTTTTCTTAAATGCTCGATTGAATCTTTATTTATTTTTAAGCCATTCAAACAAACGATGTGCATCTTCGTACTTGAATAATTGCGTTCCTTCGTTCATTGTTGCAGCAGATCCGCAGGCAACTCCCCAGCGAATTACTTCTTTCAGACTTTTATTTTGAGACAATGCCCAAACCATTCCTCCCACCATACTATCTCCGGCGCCAACGGTACTTTTTTTGGCAACATTAGGTGCAGGAACATATTCATAATCGTCTTTTGTAACCAAAACCGCTCCTTGCGGCCCTAAAGAAACTACAACAATTTCGGCTCCGCCTTTGGCAATGATTTTTTTGGCGGCTTCATTTACTTCTTCCATTTCGAGGCGTTCTACTCCTACTAGTTTTGCGAGTTCACCAACGTTTGGTTTTATGAGATATGCTCCGGTTTCCAGAACTTTCTTTAGGGCTTCTCCTGACGTATCTACAATTAACTTTGAACTTGATGCTTTGGCGATTTCAGCAATTTTCTGATAAAAATCGGTTGACAAACCTTCGTTTAAACTTCCGCTTGCGACCAGAAATTTAGGTTTTAAATTTGAAATGGTTTCCAAAACTTTCTGAACTTCTGAATCAGTTAGAACATCTCCTGTAAACCCAAAACGATATTGCGAATTGGTGTTATCATCAACGGCTATAAAATTTTCTCTGGTTGCGGTTTGGGTTTCAACAGCTTCAAAATCTACTTTTTCCTGTTTTACTAAGTCTTTCAGCATTTCGCCAACTGGTCCGCCTGATGTAAAAATAGCTAAGGAATTTCCGCGTAAGCGAGCAATAGCTTTAGAAACATTTATTCCGCCACCGCCTGCATCAAATTGTGGTGTTCCGCATCGTATTTTCTGCTCGGCAATCAGGCCTGAGAAATGGGTGCTTTTGTCTACCGAAGGATTTACGGTTAAGGTAACTATATCGAATGTTTTCATTTTTTTATCTTTTTTATATCTCTTAAAGATCCGAAAAAAATGTTGTTTGCAAAAAATAAAATTCACGAGACATAAATGCGTTACCGTTCATCTTTACACAGAGATAAGGCGGTTGGAAATAACTTCCGGTTAAATTCGATAAAACCTTTGTACCTTTGCGCCTTAGAAACTTTGGAACTTAAAAAAAATGATCGAAGATAAAAATCCGCAACGTACCAGTATAGCGCAATTAGGCGAGTTTGGCTTAATTGAACACTTAACCAAAAATTTTGATGTTACTCAGGAATCTACCTTAAAAAGTATAGGCGATGATGCTGCTGTTCTTGATTTTAAAGACAAAAAAGTAGTGGTTTCTACTGATTTACTGATCGAAGGTGTACATTTTGATTTGGCTTATATGCCTTTAAAACACTTAGGATATAAAGCAGTTGTTGTAAATATATCTGATATCTGTGCCATGAATGCCAGACCAACACAAATAACGGTTTCTGTAGCCGTTTCTAATCGTTTTCCATTAGAAGCATTAGAAGAATTATTTGAAGGGATTACACACGCTGCAAAAGAATATAAAGTAGATGTTATTGGCGGAGACACTACCTCATCGCAAAAAGGATTAATCATTAGCATTACAGCTATTGGTGAAGCAAATGAAGATGAAATTATATATAGAAATGGTGCCCAAAAAACCGATTTACTTGTAGTTACCGGTGACATTGGCGCTGCTTATATGGGATTACAGGTTTTAGAACGCGAAAAGCAGGTTTTTCAAGTCAACCCAAATAGTCAGCCTGATCTTGATATGTACAGCTATTTAATCGAGCGCCAGTTAAAACCTGAAGCACGAAAAGATGTTCGTACTTTACTGCACGCTCTTGAAATTAAGCCAACATCGATGATCGATATTTCTGACGGATTATCATCTGAGATTATTCATTTGTGCAAACAATCTAAAGTGGGTTGTAATTTATACGAAGATAAACTTCCGCTGGATCCGCAATTTATTTCGACTTGTGAGGAGTTTAATATTGATAGTACAACGGTTGCTATTAATGGCGGCGAAGATTATGAATTGTTGTTTACGATTGACATTAATGACTTTGATAAAATAAAAGGAAATCCAAATTTCTCTATTATTGGTCATATGGCAGACGAAAGCGAAGGAATAAATTTGGTTACACGCGCCAATACTCAGATTCCTTTGAAAGCTAGAGGTTGGGATGCTTTGACAGAATAAAAATTAAAAATCCAAAATAAAAAAAATCCAAATTTCAATACTAATCACGTTATTGGAATTTGGATTTTTTTATTGGATTTTATTTACAGAAGCCCTTTACTTTTGGCTTCTTTTACCAAATCATCATCTGAACCTGATTTTACTTTAAGTAATTCTTTAAGACTTACTTTACGTTTTTCGATTGCATTTTGAGAAATCGGAATATATTGCGGCATATCATATACCGGAGTTCCTTTTGATAAATGAAATAAAATTTGCTTGTCGAACTCATCAATTTCAATTGAATTATGAGGTGACTGGTTTAGTATTTTTTGAACAGATTGACTGTAGTATTTATCATTTTTCATCACTTTATCAAATGCGAAAAGCAATTCATCAAAGGTGAGATCGTTTTTAATAATTAAACCATTGGGCTGAATGGTTCTGATTATGGTTTTAATTTTGAGTAACTCGGTATACATCGTTAACAAAATAACTTTGCAGTTTGGCATTTTCTTCAGGATGAGCTTTGCTAAATCTTCGCCCGAAAAAATATCTTTTTCCTCGTAAGCCGGCATGCTAATATCTAAAAAAGCTACATCAAAATGTGGTGTTTTTTCATCTTCGATTAAATCATATCCTGATTTACAGTCGTGTGCCTGCGAAATTAAAAATTCATATTGATGAGGATTGTAACGCGTTATGGCGTTTTTATATCCTTCGATAATAAAAGGGTGATCATCGACAATTAATATGTTTTTTTTAATTAATTGAGAATCTGAGGCATTTGGGTCGATTGTCATCTGTTTTTCAGGTTAATTTTCTGATCTATGGGTATTTTAATTACAATAAGAGTTCCTTCTCCTTTGGCAGATTTTAAGGCAATTGCTCCATTACATTCTGCTGCTCTGTATTGAATATTATGCAAACCTATACCATTTTTAGATCTTTTGGCATTAAAACCAACTCCATCATCTAAAATTGATAAAACCAAATAATCTATTTCGCTTTTAAACTCCACTATAATCGTATCTGCATTTGCATATTTATTACAATTCTGAAGTGCTTCCTGAACAATTCTGTACAAATTAATTTTAACTGTATTACTCACCAATTCCCACTTTATATTAGAATCGAAAGTCGTAATTAATTTTGTATCGTACGTGTTTTGTTGATCTTCAAACAATTTGTTTAAAATCGCGATAAAATTATTAATTAATTCGGATTTCTCTCTATTTAAATCGTGCGAAATTTCACGAATATCCTGCTCTATATTTTTAAGCTCAGTTAAGTATTTTTTCCTTTTTGGAGCTGCTTCTTCCTCATCTACTTTATCTAAACTATCCAGACTTATCCTAACACCAAACATTCTGCCCAAAACACCATCATGCAAATCCTGGGCTACTTTTTTCTTTTCTTTAATACGAGTGAGTTCGATATCATTTTGCTGCGAAATCATTAAATTATAAATGTCCTCATTTGCAATTTGCTGCTGTTGCTTAAAGAGTAATTCTCTGTTTTTGGCTTGTTGCGTTTTGTAAACATAAAAAAACAAACCGATTAAAGTACAGATACTAAAAACGTAGATTAGCGTTTTATTTTTCTCTTGCAGATTTGAGTTTTGATCTTTTATTTCGTTGGTTTCATATTCAATACGCGAAAACTTTTCTCCCATTTTTCGCTCTGATCTTACCATCTTATCATTTAGCTTAATATATTCTTTAGAATAGGATGATGCATTTTGAGGATCGACTATGGCAATTTGTTTAAGCGCTTCTAGTGTATTGACGAATTTATTTGATGTACGTGACAAAGCTAATGCTTGTCTTGAAAACTGAAATGCCTTGAAAGTATCTTTTTTGAAAGCAAAATATTCTGATAAATGAATTTTACTCGAAACAACTCCTGAAGTAAGATCAAGACTATCTCTAATTTTTAAAGATTTATAAAACAAATCAGGTAATTGATCCTGTTCTTTTAATTTGAATTTAGAATACCCCAGGTTATCGAGCAAAATTGCGTATAAACTTGCCCTGTCTTCAAAAAGATTATCTTGTGCCAATCCTTTTTCAAAAAAAAACTTAGCTTTTTTAAAATCACCCATTTTCATATAGATAAAGCCTATATTATTGAGTGAAGCAGCTTTATACTGATAAAATGCGAGTATCGATTTATCGTCTAAAATTCCTAAAGCTTTGTTTTGAAACTCTAATGCCTTTGTATATTCTTCCCGTTCATTATACAATATTCCTAACAGGTTGTAGCTTTCATAATAGAGATCGTTTACTTTTTGCTGTTTTTTTAAACTGCGTAATGCTTTGAAAACCCCTATTTCACTTTCAAAAAAATCACCTTCATTATATTGCAGGCTTGCTTTATTTAAAAATGTTTTTGCTAAATTGTATTGATCATTTATTTTAAGATAAAGCTTTTCTGCCTTAAAATAATTCATAAAGGCACTATCCGAAATTGACTGTGATTCATAATAATCACCTAAGTACATATAAGCTTTAGCCATGTGCACCGAGTCCTGCGATTTTTGTGACCTTTCGAGAATTAATTTAGTGGTTTGAAGGTATGATTTCCAATCGCTCATGTTGTAATAACGATTGGCAACTTTAAAAAGATTGACTTTATTAAGTGAATCATCTTTTTGACTTAAGATAATAGCTAAAGCTTTTTGACTGTAATTTTGTTTAATCTGTAAAGGCAGATTATTTTCGTTTGCTAACGAAAGATAGGTAGGAAGACTGTCTACAGAGGAAATTATATTTTTATCTGATTCTGTTTTCTTGGTACATGCCCATAGAACGAAGAATAAAATTAATATTATTTTACATTGCTTTTTCAATTTGTGTCTTTGAGTTTTACCAAAAATACTAAAACTATAGACACAAAAAAAGGCTGTTAAAAATTAACAGCCTAATATAAATTTATTAAAAATGTAGCTTAATCTACTTTTTTATCTGTTCCGATTGATTGATTAACGCTTGCAAAAGTTAATTGTCTTGCATTGTTTGCTACTTGATCACCTTTCTTTTGTTTTCCTGTAGCGCCTCCATCTATATATGCTATTATATCACCTTTCTTTTGTTTACCCGTAGCACCTCCGTCTATATATGCTATTATATCACCTTTCTTTTGTTTACCTGTAGCACCTCCATCTATAGGCACAATTTTAATAGAGTCTGAAGCTGTTAAAAAATTTGTAACTTCAGGAGTAGCGAATGATGTTGCTACCATTACTAAAGAAAATATTCCGAATGTTAAAGCTGCTTTTTTCATGATTTGAGGTATTAAATGTTGATTTTTTTTTGTTTGGAGAATCATCGCCGTGTGCGAATCATGGTGTAAAACTAACTCCGAATTCAAAAAAAATTTATGCAAAAAAACAGGTTTATGGTAGAACATACCCAATTGATAGTCAATGGGTACCAAATTTATGTAAACGCCTAATTTTTAGACTTCTAAGTAATTTCCTATAGAAAAATCTGCTATAATTAGATCTACATTAGATTTGTAGGTTTTAGAAAAAGGAATCTTTTTTAGAGAATTTTTTATATAACAAACTGAGCTTCCGTTATGAATTCGTGCTATATAATTTTTGTTGATAATATAACTATTATGAATTCGGATAAAAGGATGCGACAAAATACTCTCAAAATGCTTTAAAGTTTTAAAAGCAGTGATCATTTCTCCGGAATTCAAATAAATATCCGTCGAGTTATTATCAGCCTGAAAATAGCAAATATCGGCTGCATTCATATAACGGTGGTCACCATATGATTTAATGCATATAATAAGAGGATTCTCGATATTTTGCGGCTTTTGTATAAAGGGCAAAGCAGAAGAAGTAATTTCGTTTCTTATTGCTACAACATTTGTTTCCGGAACTATTTTATCAAGTTTTAAAATCGTTCTTAAAACATCTATCGACTGAACAGGTTTCAGGATATAATCAAAAACATTATACTGAATAGCTTCAAAAGCCAGTTCTTTTTTTTTGGTAGTAACAATTATTCTGGGTATAACGGGCAGAAATCTGTAAAGCTCGTTTATAAAAGCAAGTGATAAATTACTGGATATGTCGAGAGGATCAATTTCTAAAAAAATAATCGACGGCCGATGTTCTAACACTAAATACAAACCATCCTGATAATTCGTAGCCGAAGCCATAAAAGTTAATTCCGAAAAACCCTCTGCAACTGATTTGGTTTTCAAAATACTTTCAGCATCATCGTCAATAATAATATACGAATACTTTTTCAATATCAGTTTTTGTTGATTTTTCATGAATCCCCGACAACTATCCCTGTAGTTTCATCAATACTTTTGAAAAAATTTATTTTAGTGTTTTATCCGCAATTAAAAATACGAATTTCAGTTATTTTACTATTTCATTGTTAATACATTGCAAACAAATGTTAACACATAGGGATGAAATGCAAAAAAGTCCGACGAACTGCATTTGTGAAATCAAAAAAATCCCAAATTCCTGTCTGGAATTTGGGATTTATTATAGTATTGATTTAAGAAAATTACATTTTCATCAACCAGTTTTTCATCGAAACTTCGTTTTCGATAATGTCTTTCAATTCAGAAATTTTTACACGATCCTGTTTCATTGTATCTCTATGACGAATAGTTACTGTTTCGTCTTCGATCGTTTGATGATCTACTGTAACACAAAACGGAGTTCCAAGAGCATCTTGTCTTCTGTAACGACGACCTACTGCATCTTTTTCATCATAAGCCACACTGAAATCCCATTTTAAATCATCTATGATTTTTCTGGCGATATCCGGCAATCCATCTTTTTTAACCAATGGTAAAATAGCCACTTTTGTTGGTGCTAAAACTGATGGTAATTTTAGAACTGTTCTTGTAGAACCGTCTTCAAGAGTTTCTTCCTGTAATGAAGTTGCAAAAACAGCCAGGAACATACGATCTAAACCTACTGAAGTTTCTACTACGTATGGCACGTAATTCTCGTTCAGTTCCGGATCAAAATATTGTAATTTTCTACCAGAATATTGTTCGTGCGCTTTTAAGTCAAAATCAGTACGAGAGTGAATTCCTTCTAATTCTTTGAATCCAAAAGGGAAATTAAACTCGATATCTGCCGCAGCATTTGCGTAATGTGCTAATTTTTCGTGATCGTGAAAACGGTAATTCTCTTTTCCTAATCCTAAAGATAAATGCCAGTTTAAACGTGTTTCTTTCCAATGGTGGTACCATTTCATTTCTTCACCCGGGCGAACGAAAAATTGCATTTCCATTTGTTCGAATTCACGCATACGGAAAATAAATTGTCTTGCAACGATTTCATTTCTAAATGCTTTACCGGTTTGAGCAATTCCAAAAGGAATTTTCATACGACCTGATTTTTGAACGTTCAGGAAGTTCACAAAAATACCCTGCGCTGTTTCCGGACGTAAATACAAATCCATTGCAGAATCTGCAGAAGCTCCAAGTTTAGTTCCGAACATTAAGTTGAATTGCTTTACATCTGTCCAGTTTTTAGAACCGGTTTCAGGATCAGCAATTTCTAATTCTTCGATTAAAGCTTTTACATCCTGAAGATCATCAGTCATACCTTTTGCAAGCCTTGATAAAATTTCTTTGTATTTTGAAAGATATTCTACAACGCGTGCATTTGTGGTAATAAATTCTTCTTCATTAAATGCATCTCCAAAACGAGCTCTCGCTTTTTCGATTTCTTTTTGAGCTTTTTGATTGATCTTTTCAGCATGATCTTCAACCAAAACGTCTGCTCTATATCTCTTTTTTGAATCTTTATTATCAATCAACGGATCATTAAAAGCATCAACGTGGCCTGAAGCTTTCCAGGTTGTTGGATGCATCAATATTGCAGCATCAAGGCCCACAATATTCTCGTTCATCTGAACCATTGATTTCCACCAATATTCACGGATATTCTTTTTTAACTCGACACCATTTTGTGCATAATCATACACTGCACTCAATCCATCGTATACTTCGCTTGACGGAAAAATAAATCCGTACTCTTTTGCGTGCGAAACCACATTCTTAAATATATCTTCTTGTTTTGCCATAGTGATGCAAAAATATAAAAAGTACGTTTAAAAAAAAGAAAAATTATAAAGATTGAGAGATTGATTTCGTTATTTTTGTAACTAAATTCTTTCTATTTATGTTTAATTATATTATTGACCTGTTTTTTCCTAAAGTTTGTGCCGGATGTCATACTATTTTGATCACCAACGAAACTGTATTTTGTACCAATTGCCGTCACGAATTGCCTCTTACACAATATCATTTAGATCCAAAAAATGAAGCTGTAAAAAAATTCTATGGTAAAATTGCGATCGAACATGCATCGGCACTTTTATATTTCAACAAAAAAGGAATTGTTCAGGAACTTATTCATAATCTAAAATATAAAGGCCACGAAGAGATTGGAACCGTTTTGGGAAATTGGTACGTTGAAGATTTAAAAGAACTCGTTTTAGAAACTCCTTTTGATGTTGTTATTCCTGTTCCTTTACATCCTAAAAAATTCAGGGAACGCGGCTACAATCAGGTTACCACTTTTGGAAAAGCTTTGTCCAAAGGTTTAAATATTACCTACAATGATGCTATTTTATATCGAAAGAAATATTCGAAAACGCAATCAAAAAAGAACCTTATTGGAAGATCTGATAATATCGAAGACATATTTGATGTGTATTTTTCAGAAGAAAATCAAAACAAACATTTTTTAATTGTTGATGATGTTTTAACAACCGGAGCCACTCTTGAAGCGTGCTCAAAAGCTTTATTAAAAATTCCCGGAGCCAAAATTAGTATTGTTTGTATGGCGATGGCGAACTCTTAAAATTAAATTCCAATCCCGAAACATCGGAATAAAATTCCAAATTCAAAACATTAACTGGAAATTCCAAACTTGATCTTTGGAGGGAACTCCTAAAAATAAATTCCAAATTCCAACTTTTATCCCGATGCTTCGGGATTGGAATTTGGAATTTGGAATTTTAAAAGTTTAATAAACAATCAGTTTCTTGACTGTCCTGTCATCTCCATCAATAATCGTTACGAAATACATTCCTGCAGACAGATTTGTTAAATCAATGTTCTGATTAAAATGATGCGCTTTATCAAAAGAATTATAATAGACTTTTTGGCCTGCCATATCGTGTACAAAAACCTCAATTCTCTGCAAAGAATCACTTTCGAGCTGAATAGTAAAATTTCCTCTGGTTGGATTTGGATAGACTGCAAAATCTACTTTTACCTCACTAGGTTCTCCCAAAGTAAAAGTTTGATTACAAATATTTACCGAAGCCGAATTTATTTTCCCAAACCTGCCTGTAACGGCGTCACGAACTCTTAAAGTCCAGGCACCTTTAGGATCCTGCCCATTAAATATACTTAACAAATCTACCGGAATAACAATTTGGCTGGTGATTTTAGAACAATCTAAAGGAACTCCTGCATCATCAAATTGTAAGGCTAAAGTAGACTGGATTCCGCCACAGCTTTTATTGTTATATAAATTAACTATTGTTCCTTTTGGACTAACGATCTGAATTTCGACATCAGAAATTCTTTCATGTGTAAAATTCACCATCACATTGACGTCAGAAACAGCTCCTGTAGAAGCAGGTACATTTACCGTTTTGGTTGTAAAAGTAGATGCAAAAGGAATATCAAAAGCGCTTCCGAAACTATAAGAATCACAAGTTGTCGTAGAGGTGTAACCTACTGCAAACGGCTGGCTATTTATGGCATAATAAATATTAGCTGTTGGTTCAACCAAAACCCTGCAATTTGTTGAAGCTTCCACACTTGTTGGAATCTGGACTGATTGAGTACCATCGTTTGGTGTATTTGCGGCCAAAATAATCGGATATGTCAATCCGCCATCTGTAGATAATTTAATATTTACATTCGACGAGCCTTGTAAGGTATTGGTATTGTTTACGCTCCAGGTTACGGTTTGAAATGATCCTATTTGCCAGCTTACATCATTGGTATTTTGTGAAGTTACTGCAAACGGACCGGCATTAGCAGCCACATTCACTACCATTTCATCACTATTCGTTTGCGCCAGTCCCTCAGCTCCATTATCCCTTGCTGTTAGGGTAAAATGCAACGTTCTTGCAATAGACGAAACAGACTCCCAGGTTGTGGTTAATTTATTTCCAAGAACAGTGCTTAAAGCCGGCATATAACGAACCAAAGAACTAGACGGAATTATAGATCTAAATAATGGCCCGTCTGGTTTTGTGGGATAAGCAACACTATTACTATTGGCCGTTGATGATGATATCGCACTATCAAATTGTTCCCAGGTATAAGTTACGGCAGCACTATTAGACCCTGAACCCGTTAAAATAAATGGTGTACTTATTGGAATTGTATAATCTAAGCCGGCAATAATTGCGGGCGGATTATTTGCTATTGCCGTATTTAACGGACAACTTTTTGTAGCAAGATTGCTCTGAATTTGCCAAATACTGGTATAGGCAAAATAATCATCTGAATTATCCTGAACATCATAGTTTGTTATTCCTGCATACCCCATAATGGTAGACCCGCTTCCTGGTTCTACATTCATGCCTGTTCTTTCGGTACCATCAAAAGAAAAAGTATGATTGGCTCCTAATTGATGTCCCATTTCGTGGGCAACAAAATCAATATCAAAAGTATCTCCCTGAGGTTTATTGTTAGATGGCGAGGTATATCCGCTTCCTTTACCAATAACATTTGATGCTGTTGGGCTTTCGCAAACACAACCTATACAAGCTGCATTACCACCGCCTCCGGATGCACCAAATAAATGTCCTATATCATAATTTGCATCACCAATAACGCTTGTCAATGTACTTTGAAGTTCTTTACTCCAATAATCATTACCGTCTGATTTGTCTTCTGATGTTCCTTTGGCGGCATCAGAATAGGGATCTGTTGCAGCATTTGTATAAATAACTGCATTTGTATTCGCAATTAAAACCAATTTTACAGCTAGATCTCTATTAAAAACTCCGTTT
Organism: Flavobacterium piscisymbiosum; assembly: GCF_020905295.1. Lineage (NCBI taxonomy): Bacteria > Pseudomonadati > Bacteroidota > Flavobacteriia > Flavobacteriales > Flavobacteriaceae > Flavobacterium > Flavobacterium piscisymbiosum. The sequence continues at coordinate 950,416 of NZ_JAJJMM010000001.1, forward strand.
ACTCTTGTCATTGTAGCATTCATTCCTGCTAATGCACCGTCTACTGTTCCGCCAAAATAGGTTGTGTACTCTCCTGTACAGGAAATAGCTAATCGTAAGGTTTTGAAAACTTTATTATTTGCAGCCGACTTTGCTGTTTTTGATGAAGTATTTACATTCGGTATTTCATTTGTCGTTTTACACTCTAATCGTGCTGTAGATGCCATATCGTTTTTAGTAAACAATACATATCCGGACTTGTCTTCAGGATTTTGTTCAATATATTCAGAAGGTTTCTCAGAACGAAATACCATAGTCTGAATACCAATAGGTGCAACACTAAAATGAATTTTAGCCGATTTATCGTCTACACCAATTCCTTCGTAGGCTCTTATCTCCGGATATTTTGCTTGTAGTTCCGGTTCAAAATTAGAAGATTCCCACACTGTAAATCTTTCCAGAACACCGTTAGCATTCGGGATCGTAATTTCTGTCGTACTCTTTTTTGATGATTGGGTTGTTGTACCGGAAAGTTTCGATTTTAAAAAATCGGTATTAAGCTTATAGTAAATTCTTTCTGAATTAGATGTATTTATCCTTTTGCTCACAGAAACTGAGCTCACTTTTTGCCACAAATTATCACTTTGAGCATAAATATTTGCACAACAAAAAATAAAAAACAAGAGAAGTAGATTTTTTTTCATACCCGGTTGATAATTGACAAATCAAAATTAAGTGAATTAAATGAAACTCTTACACATCTGCGACAATTAATGCTTTTTAGACGGCAAGTTGTTATATTTTATATAAAATAGCCGGATTGTCATTAAAAATCAATTGGGCTTAGTATAAAATTTAAAATAGATAGTATAAATTTGCACCATCTTAAATTATTTGTTTTGAAGCTCTTTCATTCTATAAACGATTTTCAGTCAACCAAGAAAACAATTTTAACTCTTGGCACCTTTGACGGCGTACATATTGGTCATAAAAAAATTCTTGAACGAATTACTCAAAATACTGAAAACGGAAAATACGAAAGTTTAGTGCTTACTTTTTTTCCGCATCCAAGAATGGTTTTGCAGGAAAAATCAGAAATAAAGTTACTAAATACTATTGCTGAAAAAACAAAACTTCTGGAAGCAACCGGAATCGAAAATCTTGTTATTCATCCGTTTAACGAAAGCTTTTCAAGATTAACTGCCGAAGAGTTTGTACATTCTATTTTGGTAGATCAATTTCATATTCAGAAAATAATTATTGGTCACGATCACCGTTTTGGAAGAAACAGAACCGCCAATATTGATGATCTAATTGCTTTTGGAGCTGAATATGGTTTTGAAGTCGAACAAATTTCGGCTCAGGAAATTCAGGATGTATCTGTAAGTTCAACCAAAATTAGAAAAGCTCTGAACGAAGGAAATATGGATTTGGCCAATGACTATTTGGGATATTCTTATTTTTTAACCGGTGAAGTGGTAAAAGGAAAACAATTAGGAAGAACAATTGGTTTCCCTACTGCCAACATCAAAATTGAAGAAGAATACAAACTAATTCCAAAAATTGGTGTTTATGTAGTGAAAGCTTTAATAAATAGAAAAGAAGTTTTTGGGATGATGAATATTGGTTACAACCCAACTGTAAATGGGCAAAACCAAACTATCGAAGTCAACTTATTCGACTTTGATGCTGATATTTACGGTCAAAAAATCGAAGTTTCGTTACTACAATATCTTCGCGAAGAACAAAAATTTGGCTCTCTGGATTTGCTGAAAGCTCAATTAAATCAGGATAAAAAAGATGCTTTGGCTTTTGTAAGTCAACTTTAAAAAAGTACCTGATTATACTTTTCGCCATTTTTAAATCATCGTAGTTATTTTTTTAGTAAATTTGATATATAACTCTGTTTATCAAATATTTACTATTAACTTCTTTAAAAATAACCACTATGAAATTACCTAAAGAAATAACCAACGGTTTCCTGATTTTCCTAGGCATAGGAATCTATTTTTTATTGATGAACGTATTAGGTTTAGCACATTTATTCTACTTACGTACCCTGAATGTATTTTTTATATTTTACGGAGTAAATAAAACAATGAAGATGAACCTGCAGGAAGGAGAAACCAATTTTGTATCGAATGCCGTTTCTGCTATGGCAACTTCTGTGGTTGGTGTAGCGATGAGCGTTTTCGGATTACTGGTTTATAGTTATGCACGAGGCGGAGATGCCTATGTAAAAACATTATCTGAAGCTTTTATGTTTGGAGGAAACCCTTCGGTACCAACTTATTGTATTTGTTTATTATTTGAAGGAGTTGCGTCGTCAGTAATCGTCACTTTAATGATGATGCTGTATTGGAACAACAAGTATGTAGCTGATTAATATTTCAAAATAAAACAATCATTTAAGCATTCTAAAATCATATAATTACAAAAAAATATGATTTTAGAATGCTTCTTTTTTGAAATTTCATGCAGAATATTCATTTCAGACAATCTACATTCTTGATTACAACAATTTAATTACATTTGAAGTTCCAAAAAAACAATAAACCTATGAACGTTACCAAACACAACTGGACAAAAGACGAGATAATCGCCATATATAATAAACCCATGATGGACCTGCTGTATGAAGCAGCCACAATACACAGGCAAAAACACGATCCAAACGTGGTTCAGGTTTCTACTTTACTCTCTATCAAAACAGGCGGCTGTCCTGAAGATTGCGGTTATTGTCCGCAAGCTGCACGTTACAACACAGGTGTAGAAGGAAATGATTTAATGAGTGTAAGTCAGGTAAAAGCGCAGGCTTTGCGTGCCAAATCCAGCGGATCATCACGCGTTTGTATGGGAGCTGCGTGGAGAAATGTAAAAGACGGCGAAGAGTTTGATCAGGTTCTTGAAATGGTTCGTACCATAAACAAACTAGACATGGAGGTTTGCTGTACTTTGGGTATGATTACCGAAAATCAGGCACAACGTTTGGCAGAAGCTGGTTTATATGCGTACAATCACAATTTAGATACTTCTGAAGAATATTATAAAGATGTTATTTCAACCCGTGGCTTCGAAGATCGTTTGCAAACAATAGAAAATGTTCGTAAAACCAATGTTACGGTTTGTAGCGGTGGAATTATCGGGATGGGAGAAAGCATCGAAGACAGAGCCGGAATGCTTGTAGCGCTTTCGACATTGAATCCTCAACCGGAATCTGTGCCTATTAACGCTTTGGTTGCTGTTGAAGGAACTCCGATGGAAGAAGAAAAACCAGTTGAAATCTGGGAAATGATTCGTATGGTTGCTACGACAAGAATCGTAATGCCGGATACGCAGGTACGTTTATCTGCAGGTAGAACCAATATGAGCCGCGAAGGACAGGCTATGTGCTTTTTTGCCGGTGCAAATTCTATTTTTGCCGGAGATAAATTGCTTACAACACCAAATCCTGATGTTCAGGAAGACATGAAAATGTTTGACTTGTTAGGCTTGATTCCGCAAAAACCATTTGTAAAAGTTTCGCAGCCTCAAACCGTTGAAGCAGCAGATTCTCAGTTCGCTCCATTAGGCGAAAAACCTAAATGGTCGAGACCAGGACATACGATTGAGAGAAACCTTGAAGCTTCGATCAAATCAAAAAATTAATTAAAAGAGTTAATAAATCTCAATAAATATTTTTAAATTGCTTGTAGCAGAGAGCTATAAGCAATTTTTTTATTTAAAGAGATGAAGTTAACACAAATCGAAAGGGTAAAAAAGATCTCAAAATCTGATTTTATTTCCCAATATGTAAAAAAACAAATTCCAGTTGTTATTGAAGAGCTAACCGAAGATTGGCCGGCTTATCATAAATGGAAACTACACTATATCAAAGAAATCGCCGGAGACACTATTGTCCCTTTGTACGATAATAGGCCCGTAAATCATGAAGATGGCTTTAACGAAGCGCATACTACAATGAAAATGAGCGATTATATCAATTTATTAGAATCGAAGCCTACCAATTACCGTATTTTTCTTTATAATTTAATGAAGGAAGTCCCAACATTAAAAGATGACTTTTTATGGCCGGATATTGGATTAAGGCTAGTCAAGCAAATGCCGATGTTGTTTTTTGGCGGAGAAAACTCAAAAGTATTCATGCATTATGATATTGATTATTCGAATATTCTGCATTTTCATTTTCATGGCGAAAAACAATGTATGATTTTTGCTCCTGATCAGTCGAAGTATATGTACAAAGTTCCGCATGCTTTAATTTCGAGAGAAGACATTGATTTTGACAATCCCGATTATGAAAAATTCCCTGCACTAAAAAATGCCGAAGGTTATATCACCAATCTCAAACATGGCGAAGTTTTGTATATGCCCGAAGGTTACTGGCATTATATGAAGTATTTAACTCCAGGTTTCTCTATGAGTTTGCGTGCTTTTCCTAAAAATATTACCAATTTATCAAAAGCCGTTTACAACGTTTTTATCATGCGTCATTTTGATATCCTGATGCGGAAATTTAAAGGCCAAAAATGGATTGATTATAAAAATGAAAAAGCAATTACAAATACTAATGAAAACTTGAGAAAGAGCGCGTAAAAAATTGAAGTAAAAAAGCAGCTGCAGCAAATACTACAACTGCTTTTTTTATTTTAAAATATTATTTTTTTTGTTGATGTAAAGTCGTTTTCTAAAGTTACTTTTACTAATAAAACCTGATTTTCTGATTGCAGGTTTTGAATTTGAAGTTCTGTATTTCCAACTTTTGTTTTATTATAAAGTCGCTTTCCTGTAATATCAAAAATCGTAACTTCTTTTATATTTTCTTTTGATGATAAAACATCTATGGTTTTATTTTTTACTGAGACTGAAATACCGTTTTCAAGGTTCTCAAAATCTTCGGTTCCTAATGTTTTGTTAGTGTAACGCAATACAAAACGATCTGTAAAAGTCCCAATCGCAGTAGTAAAAGTATAATCACTTGCTCTTAGATCATGAGTTATTCCGACTGTTTTATCTTCGAGATAAATCGCCTGACTAGTCATATTGCCATCAACTTCATCGATCGAAATAGTAAAATTACCTTCAATCGCCGTTCTATATCCTAATGGAGCGATATCGGTGTCTACAAATGGCAAAGCACGACCTTGAATTACAAGTTTAGTGGTATTAACCATACTATAAAAATCAAGATATGGATTACCATTAAAACTTACTCCATCAAATTTGCTTTCATAAGCATTAGTAGCACCTTGTATATAACCTATCAAAATTTGTTTAAAAACTCCTTCTGCATTAGACATATTTAGCCAGATGCGATTTTTTTCAACAGTAGCTTCTTTTGAAGTTTCGGATGATTTGAAAAATTGACTGTTATTAGCTCCTCCTGATCGCATTGAATTATTGTAAATCACAGGTCCTGCTAAACGTCCACTGGCAAAAAAAGCTTGACCAGCCCCTATTTTACCTGTTGGTTTTTTACCATTATCATTTGCAGGATCGTCTGAATGTCCAGGATCTGATTTTGCTGATTTTGCAGTTGCTACACCACCACTAAGGTTATAACTGGCATAATCGTTTGGATTATAATCATAATTTCCAACAGGGGTTACAGCCGTGTTATGCGTCCAAAAATAAAGAGTTCCGTTTAAAACCGTATTACCCAATATAAGAGCGTCTGCACTTAAAGCCGATGGATAAGGATTTCCAATTAAACGATATTTACCCACCTCTAATGGTTCACCTGTTAGATTTCCGTTATTTGGCACTCCAATAAAATTAGCAGTGTAATCCGTTTTTGAATCATTTGGATAATTTTCAGGACCACGAATAATATATCCTTTTCCAACAACCATATCGGCGTTTCTATCAGCATCAATCCAGCCTGAACCATGATGATAATAAAACATATCTGCTTTGGTATTTTGTGAAACATCAATTAATTTTTGTGGATTCACGGGTGTTGACCAATACACAAAATCAGCCTGACGAATACCAATTGTCCGCATGTATTTGATATTCCCTGAATTAGTTGCATTATTAATCTGAACTAAACTTGCATTATTTTGAAATGTTAATTCCGTCCCTACTGACGGATCAACGACCAATTCATTTTCAATCGTTAAGGTATGCAATTCATTTATAGTCACTTTTTTACCTGCATTAACCTTACATGTACAACCATTTATATCACCAATTGAAGAAAAATCATCGGCAAAAATAATATTTTGATCCAATGTTGTTGTTGCTCCATTCGACCAGCCTCCTGCAATGGTATATGTATTTGTTTCTAAAGAATTTATTATTATATTTTGTAATGGCAGCGAAATACAGCTTCCGGGATATTGAACGGTAAAATTATAGGTGCCAGGAATTAATCCTGAAATAGTATAAGTGGTTAAATCAGCCCCTGATCCTCCTGTGTATGTATTTAAAGCTGTTCCACCTTGAATAATTGTATAATCATTTCTATTTGGCAAATTCTTTAAAACTACACTACCTGTCGAAACAAGACATGTGGGCTGCACTGGAGAATTATTTTGGGGAGTAGAGGGTACAGGCTGCACTAATACAGGATAGGTTGATGTTGCAATATAAGAAAGTGAACAAGTTGGTGAAGCTGTCACTGTCATTGTTAAGATTACCTGATTCCCACTATCTGCCGTTACAGAATTATATGTTGGTGTTAGGGTTGCTGCATTTGTAATAGTCCCTGAGCCATTATGTGTCCATACAACAGTTCCATTCGTTGCTGAAGCTCCACTTATCGTAGCTGATCCGTTTACACAAATTGTTTGTGAACCTGATGAAACAGCTGTTGGTGCTCCCTGAATATTTACTGTATAAGTAGCAGTTGCTATTTGTGGCGAACATGCATTATTACTTGTAACAGTCATTGTTAAAATTACCGTTCTTGCTGTTCCCCCTAAAGAAGGAGTGTAAGTAGGCGTGAGTGTTGTGGGATTGGACAATGTTCCTGAGCCTCCACTAAAAGTCCATTGAACAGTACCATTTGTTGAAGTTGCTCCAGATACAGTTGCAGAGCCATTAGAACAGATTGTTATGCTTCCCCCTGCTGTAGCCGTTGGCAAATTAGAAATTGTTACTGTAGATGGTAAAGAAGAAGCACTTTCACATCCTCCTGCATTAACTACTTTTACAGTATAATTTCCTGCTGATGTAACGACAATACTTTGCGATGTTGCACCTGTTGACCATACATTATTTGTAGCTGAACTTGAGGTAAGCGTAACATTACTGGTTTGGCAAATATTTAAGGATCCGGAAGCTGATATTGTAGGAGTCGCAGGAACAGTAAGAGTACTTGTAGAAGCTGGAGATGGTACTCCATAAGAACTCATTCCACAGCCATTTGTTGCAAGAACCCTATAATAATAAACAGTTCCTGGGGTTAATCCTGTAAAATTATAATTTGTTGCTGTAATCCCAGTATAAGTTTGGGTAGCTGAAGTGGCAGGAAATGTATTACTGGTAGAAATCTGAACTTCGTAAGTTAAAGCATTTGTTGCAGCACTCCAAGACATTGTAAACTGAGTACACAAAACTGCCGAAGAAGCTACACCAGTGGGTGCCAAAGGAGCACTATTTAATGTTGTAGCTCCTTGAACAACAGAATAAGCCGTGCTACTTCCACAACCATTTTTACCTCTTATCCTGTAATAATATGTAGTTGAAGTTGATAAACCTGTAACCGTATAAGTCGTTACATTACCAACATCAAGTGAATTATAACCCGGAACAAAACTGCCAAATCCTCCATCTGTTGAAACGTCTAACAAATAACTTGTTGCATTTGTTTGTGCATTCCAATTAGCAGTGAATACAGTACAAACAACATTTGTAGGTAAAGTAGAAACAACTGTTCCCGGAATGGCACTTGTAGTTGTCGTATTCTGTACCGTAGCCGTTGAAGAGGAACTTGTACCACAACCATTTTGTGCCCGGATTCGATAATAATAAGTAGTACTTGGAGATAATCCGGTTACTGTATAACTTGTTACACTACCAATATTCAATGAATTATAACCTGCAACAAAACTACCAAAACCTACATCTGTTGAAACGTCTAATAAGTAAGTTACAGCATTTGCTTCAGCTGCCCAATTGGCAGTAAACACACTACAAACTACATTTGTAACCGGCGCTAAAATAACATTACCCGGGACAACTGCAGGTTTATACGTTATGGTATTTGAATTTGCACTGATACAAGATCCGCTAAATGCTCTGATTCTATAATAATAAGTTGTAGTATTATTTAAACCTGTAATAGTATATGTCAACACATTTCCTACGTTCAAAGCATTATATGTACCTACAAAACTACCAAAATTAATATCTGTAGAGACGTCAAGCACATAATAACTTGTTCCTGAAACGGCTTGCCAATTTGCTGTGATTTGTGTACACGTTGCTGCGCTTCCTGCCAAAGCAACCGGTGCAATTCCGGAAGAAATTGTAGTAACCGTAGCAGTATTATTTGAAGTTAAAGGCCCTGTAGTACAGTTATCAGCAGCATTTGCACTAGTTCCTGATGTTAAAGATGTAATAGCTAAGCTTTTAGCACCTAAAGTTGTAAACCCGGGAGCTATAAATGTGCCTTTTCCAGTAACATCTACATTCATACTTACAGCTGTCTGTGCTACACTATTTACCTGATATGACACACTATAAAGACCCGCAGGTAAACCAGTAAGGGTTATAATTGATGATGTTCCTGAACAAAGATCTACAACTGATGCTGCAGTGCTAGTTAAAGCATAAGTAGGACAATTATAAGAAATTGTTACTTTACCTGCTCCACCATCTCCTCCAGGAGTTGGAGTAGCTAAAAGATTCTTTGCTCCTCCTCCTCCTCCTCCAGGTATAGAACCGGGATTACCAGCAGTAGCTCCTAATAAAGAACCTCTCTCAGCGCCACCTGCACCAGCCAAAACACCAGTTCCATCAACACTATTACCACCAGCACCTCCAACAGCTCCCAAGCCTATTATACCAGTAGTTCCTGAAGCACCTGACACTCCACTTCTGGTTATTTGGCCTGTTGATGCAGAAGCTAAACCTCCCGCACCTCCTGAAACTATACCCCCGGCATTATTTCCTGTTCCTCCGTTTCCTCCAACGGCTGTAACATATCCAACAACTGTTGAAGTTTTTCCAGTTAAACCACTTCCGGGATTTGTAGAGGTAGACATTGGACCACCAGAACCTGCACCTCCAGCTGTTATAGATAATGATATTCCGGAAGAAATTGTATATACTCCCCCTGCAAATGCGCCACCGCCACCACCGCCACCGCCTCTTTGCAAGTCTAATCCTCCTACAATTGCGCTACCGCCACCGCCACCGCCACCCCAAGCATTAATAGTAATTGGGGTTACTCCGGCAGGAACTACAAAAGTAGTGGTAACATTTGTAGTCGCATTACCTGTAAAAGAAACCGTTTTAGTTTGTGCGTAAAAAAATAAGGGAAATGCAACTAACTGTAGAGTAAGTAAAATTCTTTTCATTGTGGTATTTTTTTATATTAAAAACATAAACTATTGATCAGAAAAATCTAACAGCATGATCTATAAATACCTCAATAAGTAAAAAACAAGAATACAAAGAAGTCTGATTCTAAAATTGTAATTGAAAGAATAATATAAGTACTTTTTGTTTCATTTAATTGGGCATTTAAATTCAGCAATAGGTATTAGGCAGATAAAAAACTAAAAATTAATTTGTCTTTTAGTTTTATTTTAAAAAGTATAAGAATTGTCCTAGTTAGGATTTATCGCATATATAACAACAAGGTATGATTTTATTTACATAAAATTCAATTCCCTATTGTTAAAATGTAAGAATTTAACACTTTAAATCGTTTTTAATCAACTACTAAACAAAGATTTAGCCTTTAAAACAAAGGCTTTCGATATTTTTAGGCCTGAAATTTTATTTTACTCTAAATAATAAAAATCAATATTATTTTAAATTTAAGCGAGAACGTTAAAATATTGTCTTTTTGGTTACAATTAGTCCACTTTCCAGTTTTACTTTCACCAACAAAACCTGATTTTGAGATACCAAATTTAATAGCCTATGTTCTGCATTTTCTACGTTTTCTTTATGATATAATAGTTTACCCAAAAGATCAAAAACTGACACCTCTTTTATAAGCTCTTTTGTTGAAATCACTTTAATCATTTTATCTTTTACTACAATAAAAATATGATCTTCGAAATTTTCAAAATCAGTTTTATTTAAGGTCTTATCAATATATTTTAAAATAAAACGATCATTAAAGGTTCCGACTGACGTGTCAAAAAAATAGGGACTTTCTTTTAAGTCATGTATCTGTTTTAAATCTTTATCTTCAATAAAAACATTTAAATTCTCAAATAATCCGTCTTCGTGATCAATATCAAAACTAAAATTGCCATTAATTGAACTTTTATAACCAAGAACAATTGAATCTGTTTGAACAAAGGGTAAAGCCCGACCCTGAATGACCAATTTTTTACTGTCAGCTATACTATAAAAATCTACAAACTGATTCGAATTAAAACTTACTGCATCATAATTATCATCATATAAATTTGTTGCTCCTTGAATATATCCTACCAAAATTTGCTTAAAAGCACCTTCTGAATTCTTAAGATTTAACCAAATGCGATGTTTTTCAATTGTACTTTTATGCCCTTGTTCATTATTCTTTTCGACGTGCTTAAAAAACCTGGAATTACTTCCTGAAATTCTGGTGCTATTATTAAACTCAACTGTTCCTGCTACTTTACTAGTCACAAAAAAAGCCTGTCCCGAGGCAATTTTACCGTTAGGTATACTTTCATTAATCCCTGTTGATAAAGCTTCTCGTGTACCAACCCCTCCAAGTAAATTATAAACTGCATAATCATCACTTGCATATTTATTATTAGTATATGGCGTGTTATGTGTCCAGAAATAAAGGGCACCTTTAATTTTCGATCTGTTATTGGTCATAAAAACATCCGCATTAATCGCAGACGGATAAGGGTTTCCAACTAAAACATAACTATTCGCAGTTTTTAAAACAGCCTCGATTTTGCCATTATTGGGCGCTCCTTTAAAAATCGCCTCAAAGTTTGAAGTAATTGTTTGTGAAAAATTCTCAGGTCCCCTGATGATATATCCTTTGCCCGGGATCATATTACAGGTCGAAGGGTTCTCCTGAATCCATTTAACAATGTAATCGTATGAAAAAAACATGTCTGGCGCAGTATTTGGTGAAACATCAACTAATCTTTGATTATTAACGGGTGAAGACCAATAAGTATAATCAAATTTTAATATAGGAGATGATTTTCTTTTAACAAAGGCAATTCCGTTATTTACTATGTCATCATCAGATTGGTATAAAGATGCTGAGTCTTCTAAAATTAAATTTCCCAAACCTAAATAAGAAAACTCAATTCCCAAAGTGTTTTCACTTAGAACTGTTACCACTTTACCTTCATCAACATAACAACTACAAACATCTGTCGTTGTCAAATTTGGATAATTATCTTTAAAAATCACTTCTTTTGCGGGTGACGGAAAGCCATTGGACCAGGAAATACCATTCCATATAGTCGAATCTAAACATAGTTTTAGACGGGCAATTCTATGTTTGGAGATACCTGATACTGAATTAAAACCTCCTCCAATAATCAATTTATAATCAGATGTAAAACTCATCGAATAAAGTTCTTTATTAAGAGAAGCCAAAAATGAAGGATCATAATCACCAGATTTTTCGAGACGAATCAATCTTAATGATGGGCTTGTTTTGTAGGTTCCTGAAAAAGTTCCGCCAACTAAAATGCGATCATCCGGCTGAACCAAAATAGTGCGAACATCTCCTTTATTAAAACCTGTGTCAGAATTAAAAGTTGGATCTAAACTACCATCATAATTTAAACGAGCAATTCGTTTTTGTGAAGTTCCATTATAAGTTAAAAAAGACCCTCCTAAAATTATTTTCTTATCAGACTGTAATGCTAATGCATACACATATCTATCAAAACCAGTACCAATATTAAAACTGGTATCTATACTTCCGTTGGTATTCAATCGAACTAAACGAGGATACAAAAGCCCATTGAATGTATTAAACCTTCCGGCAACTAAAATTTTACCATCGGACTGAAGTAATACTGTCTCAATAATTGCATCAGCTCCAAGACCAATATTAAAACTAGTATCACGTAAACCATTTTCTAACAATCTGACTATTCTTCCGGCGGCTGAACCATTATAAGTTGTAAAATTTCCGGCTACAATTAATTTCCCATCAGGCTGAACATCTAATGCATACACCTGACTATTAAATCCTGAACCTATAACAAAAGAATTATCTAGTGCTCCATCAGGAAAAATACGGACAATTCGATTAGAATTAATTTCATTGTATTTCGTGAAATTTCCTCCAACAACTATCTTTCCGTCTAATTGTAACACAGCATTTTTTACAAGATTATTAGCTCCTTGCTCTCCTCGATTAAAAGAGACATCAGAAGATCCGTCTTCTAAAACTCTTGTTATCCTTGAGCAATATGCTCCATTAAATTTGGTAAAACTCCCAAATACCATTGTTTTTTTATTTTCTAATGATAAAACTTTTAAAACAGAATTATCAAAACCAATTCCTGCAGCTAAATAACCCGCATCATGGTCTCCATTGGCATCGATTTTTGCTAATCTTCCTTGATTTAAATTATCAAAAACTGAAAATGAACCACCTATATACCAAGATCCTTCTCTATCAGTTGCTAAAGCCAAAACTGATGCAGATCCTGGTCCTGAACCTATATCGAAATCTGTTTTTAAAGTCCCGTCTCTATTCAAAAAACATAACCGATTAATCTCTGTACCATTATAAGAACCAATAAAAGATCCGCCTACCATTATATTTCCTACAGCGTCAGTTTTAATCGTCTGGACAGCATCTTTACTAAAACCTGAGCCCGACAAGAAATTGCTATCCGGAGATCCGTCTTGATTTATTCTTATAATTCTGTTAGCTCCAATACCATTATAATTAGTAAACTTTCCTCCCAGAATAATTTTCTGATCAGATTGAATTATCATCGCATTGACATCATCATTAAAACCAGATCCTATATTAAAATTATGATCAATGCTACCATCCTGAAATAGTCGGACTATTTTATTTATTGAAGATCCATTAAAACTTGTAAAATTTCCGGAAAGCAAAATTTTTCCATCAGATAAAACCTTTGCACTTGTAATATTTGATGAAGATCCGGATCCTGTTATAAATGAAGTATCTAAACTACCATTCGGCAGGACTCTGGCAATTCGATTTACGGTAACATTATTATACTTTGTAAAACTTCCAACAATTATAATTTTGCCGTCAGCTTGTGGAGAAATATCATAAATAATACCTGCACTTGCAGCAATTGAAGTATTGAACGTTGCATCATATGAACCATCAGTGTTTAAACGAACTAATCTGCCTGTATTATTTCCATTAAAGCTTGTAAAACTGCCGCCAACAATTATTTTACCATCAGACTGAATATAAGATGAATAAATTTTACCATTAAATCCTATTCCTATATTAAAAGTCTCATCTATAGTTCCATCTGGCATTAGACGTGATAAATAAGGTGATGAGACTCCGTTAAGACTTAGATAATCGCCGCCAACAATCAGCTTTTGATCCTCTTGTAAACACAAAGTCCTTACTATATTATCGAAACCATCTCCTTTTTGGCCATCGTCGATTATACTAAAAGTGACATCTAACTTACCTTGTTGTGCACGTAGATCAATATTAGAAAATAACAGAATTAAAGCGAATGGAATAAATACTTTTTTTATCAAAATTAAAATTATGAGGCGTTATTAAATATGTAAGAATTAACCGAAATTTACATTTCTATATTAAAACCTGCAATACCCACTTTTAGTGATATTTTAATAACAAAAAAAAATCCATTCGCCGCAACGAATGGATTTTTTTATAAGATAAATGTATTGTTTATCTATTATTGAAATATGATTTTTCTAGTCGTAGTAAAATCATTTTCTAAAGTCACTTTTACCAGTAAAACCTGATTGCTCGATGGCAGGTTTTGAATTTGAAGTTCGGTATTTGAAACTTTATTTTTGTTGTAAAGTGTTTTTCCCATAATATCAAAAATGGTAACTTCTTTTATGTTTTCTTTTGACGATAAAACGTTGATAGTTTTATTTTTTACTGAAATTAAAATTCCATCCTGGGTATTTTCAAAATCGCCGGTTCCAAGTGTTTTGTTGGCATATTTTAAAACGAATCGGTCAGTAAATGTACCACTCGCACTTTTAAAAGTATAATCACTTGAGCGTAAATCGTGGATGATACCAGTTTTTTTATCTTCTAAATAAATGGCCTGATTACTCATTTTGCCATCGACCTCGTCTATTGCTATGGTAAAAGTATCCTCAACAGATGTTTTGTATCCTAACGGAACAACATCAGTATTTACAAATGGCAAAGCACGACCCTGAATTACAAGTTTAGTGGTATTAACCATACTATAAAAATCAAGGTATGGATTACCATCAAAACTTACTCCGTCGAATTTATTTTCATAGGCATTGGTTGCTCCTTCGATATAACCAATCAATAATTGTTTGAAAGTTCCCTTTGAGCTTGTCATATTAAGCCAGATGCGATTCTTTTCGATAGAGGTTTCTTTTGATGTTTCGGATGATTTAAAAAACTGATTGTTGTTTGTACCCCCAAATCGCATCGAATTATTATAAAGTACAGGCCCTGCTAAACGTCCGCTGACAAAAAAGGCTTGTCCTGCCCCTACATAACCGGATGGCTTTTCGTTACCGGTAAGTGCTGCTTTACTTGTTCTTACGCTTCCGCTAAGATTATAACTGGCGTAATCATTCGGGTTATAATCATAGTTTCCAACAGGGGTTACAGCAGTATTATGTGTCCAGAAATAAACAGTTCCGTTTAGTACTGTATTTCCCTGAATAAGTTTATCTATGCTTAAAGCCGATGGATAAGGATTTCCGATTAATCGATATTTACCTGCGGTTAATGGTTCTCCAACGATGTCTCCGTTATTTGGAACTCCGATAAATGAAGCAGTATAGTCAGCCTTATCTGTATTGGAGTAAGTTTCAGGACCGCGAATAATATATCCTTTCCCTACAATCATATCGGCGTTTCTATCAGCATCAATCCAACCTGAACCGTGATGGTAATAAAACAGATCTGGCTTGGTATCAGGTGAAACTTTAAGTAATTGCTGTGGTTTAACAGGTGTTGACCAATACACGAAATCTGCCTGACGAATTTTAAGGGCCGTACGCTTGTAAGTGATGTTTCCGGTATTCACAACATTGTTGCTTTGTAATAAGCTTGAATTATTTTCGAATATTAATGATCCTCCATCCAGAACCGTAACAGCATTTGCAACCGCCAAAGTTCTTCCTTCTTTTATAGTAACAACTGCTCCACTATTTATGGTACATGAACAACCGTTTAGGTTGGTATCGATATCATAATTTCCTGTAAATTCAATTCGATCTGTTTCTGATGGTGTTCCGTTTGACCATTTGTTGCCATTCCAGGTATTTGCCGGTTGAATTACTATTTCTGAGGAATATACGATAGAGCAATTGTCATCTATAGCAAATTTGTAAGTTCCCGGTGCAAGTCCTGAAATTTCAAATGTAGTTCCTGCAGTTACAAAATTATAAACTGTACCTCGTGATTCAAGTAATCTTCCAGAATGTGGAACATCTTCTAAAACTACACTACCTGTTGATGTGGTGCAATTTGGCTGTGTGATAGCTCCTACTTTTGGAGGTGTTGATACCCTTTTTGTTACAAGTGGTTCAGAAAAAGTGCTTGTGGTTGAACCACATTTTCCCGTTACAATACAATAATAGTATAATGTACCAGCAGTTGTTGACTGAGGTGTATAGGTATTAGTAGCCGCTCCGTTTTTGTTACCTAACGAAGTCGCGTTTATTGTACTAGCTGTTGTATTACTATACCACTGATATGTTTTAATTTCAAATCCCGTTGCCGAAATACTTATCGGATTAAAAGTCCCATTAATACATTGTGTTTGAGTTGCAGTAGATTGTGAATTTATTGTTGGTGCAAATTCAACATCAATTCGCGTTTCAATAGCGTACTCTTCGTTACAAGATCCATTTTTTGCTACAGCTCTGTAATTTCTGGATGCAGTTAGAATTTCGGTTGGAGTATAAGTTACTTTTCCAGCAGTATTTTCTATAAATTTCCACGTTTTGTTATTATCGTCACTATATTCCCATCGTATAATTTTGCTAGGATCTGAATAGAGAGCATCTTTATTTGGATCGTCAAAGTTGTATACGGCCAAAGGAGGATTTTGGTCTCCTTGGCAAATGTGAATTCCACCTTTTGTTCTTCCTCTATCTGTCTTTGTTATTGTAACTGTAATGATATTAGAAGTGGCTGATTTTGAAGCTAAGCAGGATGAAGTAGAGTTTGATGTCATTACAACCTTGATGGCGTCTAAATTGTTTAATCCATTTGTTGTATACTGCGATCCTGTTTGTCCAACAATTGGATTTGATCCAAGATACCATTGGTATTTTGGTGCTGTTCCTCCATTGGTTGGTGTTCCCTTAAAAGTTACTAAAGTTCCATTGCAAATTGTTGTAGAAGACTCCGAAGAAGTTATACTTACCGTAGGTAAACTAGGATTAATAACTATTTTACCTATGGCTGCTAACGTTCCACATCCTCCAGTTAAATCTATTATATAGTTAAACGTTCCTGTCTCCGTTGGTGTTCCACTAATGGTTACTTTGTTAGAAGCAAAACTACCGATAACTCCATTAGGTAATCCTTGAAAATTAGCATGTGTAGCGCCAGTTGTGTGATAGGTAATATCTGTAATAGCCGTATTGTTGCAAATAGTTTGGTTATTTGTTTCTTCGGCAGAACTTAAAACTATCGTGTTATTTGGATTCACGGTTAGTTTGGCTGTATTTGAATATGTTGAACAAATAGAATTTGATATTACGCAGCGTACATAATTATTACCGTAAGATAACGGAATGTTTTTTAATTTTAAAGTAGATGTTTTGTGTCCTGATACTCCTTCTACATCATCAGTGTTTGTCCATCCTGTAGAGCCGTTAGCGGAATATTGCCATTGATAGGATGGATTTGAAGCCGAAGTAGCAACGCTGAAATTCGCTGATTGACCTTCGCACACAATTAATGTCTGAGGGTGGGTGGTTACCTCTGGTCCTGTTGCATTAACGGCAATAGAATTAGATGCATTGCTTGGGCAATAGTAGCCTTCTTGTGTTGTTGTCACCGTATAGTTGCCGGAACTTGTAACTGTTATACTTTGAGTAGTTTCACCATTTGACCATAAATAATGATCCGCAGTACTTGAAGTTAAAACAACATTGCCACCTTGACAAAAATCTGTACTACCTTTAGCTGTAATTGTTGGAGTATCTGTTTTATTGCTGGTTATGTTTACATATTTGTACTTTGCATAATTAGTTCTGCAATCATTAGAGACGACTACAGTAATATTGTCAGCAGTTGAGCCAATAGTTACGGTAATAGAATTTGTATTGGCTCCTGAAGTAATGGTCCAATTAGAGGGTATATTCCAAACATAGTGTGTAGCATTTGCTACAGGTGCTATTGAATAGATTTGTCCTTTATTTCCGTCACATTGAACAGATGGTCCTGATATTTCACCAGTTTCACCTAAAGCAGGATAAACTGTAATCATTTTTTGAGCAGTTTTAACTTCGTTGCAATTTGGTTGTCTTAATGTATATATCACGTATGCGACTCCTGGTGCTTTTGCAGTAGCAGTAGTTCCGTTTACTTCTAATATAGAAGAGTCTGATGAAGACCAAGTTCCGCTATCCCATCCAGTTGACCAAAAATTTTCAGTAGTTCCTACACACATTTTATTATTATTACTTTGCACTTCGCCTGCTGTTGCACTACTATTGCATTGAGCATTTGAAATATTAGTGCCAAGTATCAAAAAGAAGATAGTTATTGCTTTAAAGTAAAATTTTGGAAATCTAAAGATATCTTTTACGAAGGATAAAAATGAAACCTTAAAAAATAGAATAGTAAAAAGTAAAGTTTTCTTCATGCTAAATGTTTTCTATACAATTTGTTATATCAGGCGCAGAAAAAATGCCCGAGCAAATATAGATACATCTACGTGTTCGAAAAGGGGAGGGTTTTTAGAACCCTAGTTTAATCGATGAACTGTTAAAATAGTCGATAAACTACATCTTAAAAATTAACATTTAATGTTATTTCTTATAAAATACAGTTTTAAAACATAGGAAAATTCATAAAATATTAAGAAAAATGAGTTCTTTTTTTAAGCTATAGTTGTAAAAAACGTCTTTCAGTGGAATAATTCATAATAAAGTTGTAAATTATAACTTGTGAGATTATGTGTAAAATAAAGATAATTGATGGTAATAAATCAAGATTTTTGTTTTTACAATTCCTTTTCTAATTGAGTTACTTTATCATAAACCAAGAAACTTTCATATCCTCTGCGTAACATATAATCGCAGAATTTTTTTCGTTTTTTTAAGGTGTTTTTTTCGTGAAGATTATTCCAACATCTTTCAGAAAGCTGATCAAAAGTAGTTTCGTATTCTTCAGGCGAAATTTCTTTTAATGCCAGTGTAATATTAGTAGACGAAACCTGCTTTAATTTAAGCTCATTGGTAATCCTGATTCTTCCCCAATGTTTTATGCGATGTTTACCTCTTGCAAAACTGCAGGCAAAACGGGTTTCGTTTAAAAAATTATTTTCAATTAGTTGAACTACAACAATATCAATTTCATCAGGAGACATTTTTAAGCTGTATAATTTAGAAATTACCTCTGCATGACAGCGTTCCTGATAGGCACAAAAATGCTCTAATTTTTGTATTGCGTCCTTTATTGTTAAAATTGAATTCATGTGTTTTTTCTTTCTTTTTAACGGTTATTGCTAAAAATAATCATTTTGTTGTTAAAAATCCGTAGCTTTTTTCTGTTTTTCTTAAAAAATATTTTTTTAAAATGTTGGAAGTGTGTAGAATTATGATATTTTTGTGCCTAAATTTTAACATTTTGATCTAGTCTCTGAGACAGGATTTTATGTGCAAAATTTGGTTGTAAAAAAGTCTAAATAGGAATATCGCACTTTCAAATTGAGCTGCCTTTTTTATTTCGCTTAATAAAAAAAACAAATTTAAATATAAATACCACCATTTGTATGATTCGAAAATTACTTTTGATTATTCGTTCTTTATTTTTAAAACCCGTTGATTTCTTTTCTGGAAAATTATTTATCCCAAGTGTGAAATTGCTTTGTCTAGGAATGTTTTTTGTTGTTCAATTTGGTTTTGGGCAAACAGTTCTTGTTGACAATGCTACATCAGGAGGAGGAAGCTATAGAATTCCCGCTGGAGTTAACAGTGTTAAAATAGAAGTATGGGGAGCCGGCGGCGGCGGCGGCGGATCGAGGAGTAATGGAAGAGGGGGCTCCGGTGGTGGAGGTGGTGGTTATGCTACTAAGATTATTACTGTAGTTCCGGGACAAATAATTAATTATACAATTGGAACTAGAGGAACTGGAGGAAATGCAACTAATGGCGCTGCAGGAACTAATTCAACGCTAACTCATACCCCATCGAGTTTATCATTGTTGGCGTATGGTGGTTCAGGAGGATTGCAAAATAATGCCACAACATTTTCAGGTGGTGTAGGAGGAGGAGCAACAGGAGCAGATACCAATGTAAGTGGAGATCTTAATCTGACCGGTGCTACTGGTGGTAGCGGTGGAGGAGTTCCCGCAGGTAATGGAGGTAATGGTGGAAATACTAGTAGTACTGGAGGTGCAGGTGCTACAAACGGCATAGGGACTGCTGGTGTTGTGCCCGGCGGCGGCGGCGGCGGCGGTGAATATAATGGTTCAAACATAGCAGGAGGAGCAGGTGCTAACGGAAAAGTAAAAATTACATCTCAATTAACTTATGTAGCCAAAATATTAGGAGCAACTTATGGTTCTGATACTTGGTGCTCAGGAGAAACAAGAACTGTTAACGTTGAGATACAAAATATGGGAACTGCTACCTGGACTGATAGCTCTCCAGACATTAATATTGGTGTAAAATGGAATACTAACGGTGCAATAAACGGAGCGGATTATTATGTCCGTACAGATGCTGGTAATCTGGCACCGGGAGCTAAGAGAATTTATAATATTCCATTTACAGCATCTAACAATGTGGGAGCGGGATATACTTCTAACCTCTCGACTGGAATAAATAATCTTACATTTGATGTTGTATCTGAACAAATTGCATGGTTTGCAGGTAATCTTAATGGTGTAGGGCCTGGAAATGTAGCCTTTACAACTCCAGACATAACAATAATTAATGTACCGGAAAATAAAACTATAGCACCTGTACCAACATCTCTTTGTTCTGGAAATAGTAGTAACATTACGGTTGCTTTGTCACAAGTAGGTGTTAATTATCAATTGAGAGATGCTTCAAATGCATTAATTGGTTCGGCAGTTGCGGGTACAAATGGAACAATTAATTTACCTACAGGGAATTTAACAGGAACTACAACTTTTAATGTATTAGCATCATCCTGTGGAAACTTAGTACAAATGCCGGGAACTGTTACAGTAACTGTAAGTCAGCCTCCAACTGTATCAAATGCAGGACCTGACCAAACAGCAAGTAGTTCCTCTTTTGTATTGGCTGCTAATACTCCAATAGTAGGTAGTGGAGTTTGGTCAGTCGTTAGTGGTCCAAATACGTCCACGAATCAATTTAGTAGTATTACAAATCCAGCAGCTACATTTAATCGAACAACAGCAGGGACATATATATTAAGATGGACAATAAGTAATGGTAGTGTTTGTAGCGCATCTATAGATGATGTCGTCATTGCAAATTGTGTGGGGAATCGAATTACTAATGGCGATTTTAGTAGTATACCTGCCACTTCCGGCTGGACATATGCTGTTAATTCAAAAGGTTCTACTGTTGAGGTTTTGAATGAAAGTGTCTATTTTCCTAATGGGAATAATGATAATACAGCAGAATTAGATTATGAGGCATCGCTAGGGCAATCTGTAACAGTTGTTCCCGGTGTTCCTTATACACTTAGTTTTCTGTATGCCCGTAGACCAAATGCTCCCGCTACCGTTGCAGTTGATATTAAAATAATAGAGGGAGGATCTACCACAGCAACAAAAAACATTACTACTACCGACAATAATAGCACTCCTCAACTAGGAACTTTTACGTTTACGCCAACAAGTTCTTCAATATTGATTGAGTTTTACAACTCTGCATCTACGATAGGGCAAACTTTAGGTTCTATTATAGATAATATAGTTTTAGTTCCAAGTTCTCAAGTTACTCCGGTTGCAACAACAATACCTAAAGGTAGTTATAAAACTTTAACAGCTTGTTCAGGTACTTCTGTTCAATTAGATGTAGAAAACGTTCCTGCTTCAGGTGTAACTTATTTGTGGTCAGGATCGTCCGCAGCAACATTCTCTTCAACGACTAGTAAAAACCCAACGGTGACATTTTCGAGTTCAGGGGTTGTTGAGAAAGTAACGGTAGTTACAACTACAACAGGTGGTTGTGCCAGTAATCCTTCAAGTACATATGTTAGGGTAAGTGCTCTTCCAACGGTTTTCAATGTTACCGGAGCAGGATCGTACTGTTTTGGCGGTTCCGGAGTTTCGGTTGGTTTGAATGCTTCAACTTCAGGTATTAGTTACCAATTGCAAAAGGACGGCGTTAATGTCGGAACTGCTGTTACAGGCCCAACATCAGGAGCAGCTATTAGTTTTGGTTCTCAAACTGCAGCTGGTACATATACAGTTGTTGCTAAAAATACTACTACTAGTTGTACTTCAAATATGAATGGAATAGTAATAATAAATCCTAAACCCGTAATATCAGACATAGCAATTACAGTTTGTAGTGGCACTTCTTTTACAGTTGTTCCTGTTAATTTCGGAAGCGTTATTGTACCAGCCAATACAACTTATAGTTGGGGGCTTCCATCCGGAGTTGGTTTTACAGGCGGAGCAGTAAGTTCGGGAACTCCATTAAATATTACAGGAAATTTAGTTAATACAACTATTGTTAATCAAACCGCAGTATATACAGTTACCCCAACCAGTTCTGGTTGTGCTGGAACTCCGTTTAAGGTAACCGTAACGATAAATCCTACTAATACAGCAGGAGTCGCATTATCTACTCCAACATTATGTATCAATGTACCTTTAACAAATTCAACTTATATAACGCACACGACTACGGGGGCAACTGGTATTGGTTCGCCAAGTAATTTACCATCGGGATTATCAGCAGCGTGGGCACCTAATAAAATTACTATTAGCGGTACACCAACAGCTTCAGGGACTTTTGCTTACACTATTCCATTATTAGGAGGTTGTGGTACAGTGAGCGCTACCGGATCTATGACAATAAGTCCAGCTACAGTTGGCGGTACAGCGGCAAGTGCTTCATGTTATACAACATCGTCAAATACGGCAACGATTACATTGTCAGGACACACGGGCAATGTAATAAAATGGGAGTCTTCTGCAGATAATTTTGTATCAACACCTGCAACAATTGCCAACACCTCTACAACTTTATCAGGAATTAATGTAAGTACTCCAACTTATTACAGGGCAGTAGTACAAAGTGGAAATTGTTCAGCCAGCAATTCATCTGTCGTAAAATTAGTACCAGGTATAGCACCAGCAGCAAATAATGCAACTTTACCAACATGTAATGGCTTTACCGCTAATTGGACTAAAGTAAATGAGGCTACATCTTATTTACTAAGTATTTCAGATGATAATTTTACCACTACTTTGTCTGGATATACAGATATTAATGTGGGGGATAATAGTGCGTTTTCTGTTACTGGCTTATCGCCAAACAAAACATATCAATATGCAATTAAATCCGTTTTTTCTTGTGGCAATTATGTCACACAATCTAATGTAATTGCGGTAACAACAGCTGATTTACCTATAACGGGCACATTTACAGGAGGTGCTCCGGTAATATGTGTTGGTTCATCAACAATATTTTCAAATTCAACTCCGGGTGGTGTTTGGTCTGTTACAAATGGAAGTGGTACAGCAAATATAACAACAAATGGAGCTGTAACAGGTGGAACAGTAGGTAACGTAACAGTTGTTTATACAGTAACTAACGGAAGTTGTTCGAATTCAATATCGAGAGCCTTATCAATTAATCCTTTGTTAATAAAACCAGAAGTAGGTGAAGTTATTGGTGTGGGCTGCTCAAATTTAGGAAGTGTAACTTTAAATAATCTTCCAACAGGAAATTGGACATTATATCAAACTGGTACTGCTTTAAATAGCTTTAATAACACAACGCTTTCTGAAACAAGTTATACCGTAACGGGCCTAGCGGTAGGAACATATTATTTTGCAGTAAACAATGGTACTTGTACTTCAGATCAAACAATTGCAGTTGACATTACTGATCAGACTTCAACAAGCTGGAATGGTACAAAATGGAGTAATGATCCTCCAACTCCTACAAAAAATGCGATAATTGAATCAGTAAACCCAAATCAGCCTTTTGCTACTGACGCGTTTGCATGTTCGTTGACAATTAATGCAGGTGTAGTGGTAACAGTTCCTACGGGAATAACCTTAACCATTACCAATGCAATAACTACAAATGGTCAACTAATTTTCGAAAATAATTCAAGCTTATTACAAAGCAACAATGTTGTGAATACCGGAAACATCACTTACAAGCGTACGGCCCTTAAAATTCGTCAGGCAGATTTCGTGTATTGGTCAACACCTGTTAAACCACAGCAATTACTTAAAGTTTCACCTGATACCAAGCCAGATCTGTTTTATTACCATCACGGTTCAGGTTGGATTGATGCTGATAGAAACGCCGATATGATTGTAGGGAAAGGATATATTATTCGCGGTCCTGAAACTTACTCCAATACAGATAAGGCTGACTATACTGCTTCATTTATCGGAGTTCCAAATAACGGAGACATCGTTGGAGAACCATTAACCGCAGGTAAATATCGATTAATCGGAAATCCTTATCCATCGGCTTTAAGCATAGATAAACTTATTCAGGGAAATACAGTACTAAACGGAACTGTTTATTTCTGGACACATAATACTGCTGTAACCCCTGTTGGAAACTATGATTATAACCCGAATGATTACGCCAGTTATAATCTTAGCGGAAGCGTAAGAACAAGTAAAGCAGCACTTACCGGTAACGAAAAGCCATCCGGTTATGTAGGGGCAGGACAAGCCTTTTTTGTCAGCGGACGTTTAGCAGGGCCTGTACTTTATAATAATTCGATGCGATTTGGGGGTACAAACAACAATCAGTTTTTTAAATCATCCGAAACATCAAAAGAAACCTCTATCGAAAAGAATCGCATCTGGCTTAATATGACAAGCTCAAAGGGAACTTTCAAACAATTATTGATTGGTTATATCGAAGGAGCAACCAATGCCTATGAAAATAAATTCGACGGAGTAAGTTTTGATGGTAATCCATACCTTGATTTTTATAGTATGGTTAATACCACTAAACTTGTAATTCAGGGTCGTGCTTTGCCATTTGTAAATACTGATGTTGTTCCGTTAGGATACAAAACATCTGTCGAGGATACTTTTACCATAGCAATAGACGAGGTCGATGGCAAAATGAGTAATCAGGCCATTTATTTAGAAGATAAAAAAACTGGTATCATCCACGATTTACGCTCAAGTGATTATACTTTTAAAAGTGCGAGTGGTACATTTACTGACCGATTCGTTTTAAAATATGCCAACAAAACATTAGGAACCGGCGATTTTGAAAATATCCAGGATGGAATTTTAATTTCAGTAAAAAATAAAACTATCAACGTTTTATCGTCAAAAGAAAACGTAAAAGAAGTTACCATTTTTGATATTACGGGAAAAACACTTTACAACAAAAATAAAGTTTCAAATACCGAACTTCAAATTCAAAACCTGCCATCGAGCAATCAGGTTTTACTGGTAAAAGTGACTTTAGAAAATGATTTTACTACGACTAGAAAAATCATATTTCAATAATATACAAACATCAATTTTAAAAAAAGACCATTCGCTACGAATGGTCTTTTTTTATTTATTAACTATAATTTACGCTTTCTCGATCAAAATACTTACGGCATTTCCGCCAAAACCCACGGCATTTACTAAAACTCTTTTTATAGATTTTGTTTGATTTTGTTTTGTTCCAAAAGGGACTTCGATAAAAGTATCGTGCTGAAACATTAGCAGCGCCAATTCTAAACTCAATATTCCGGAAGCTCCAAACGTATGTCCTATCTTCCATTTATTTGTGGTCGATAAAGGCAATTTAGAACCAAAAACTTTTTCAATGGCACGCAATTCGGTCATATCACCTTTTATCGTTCCAGGCGCGTGCATTACTATAACATCAATACTTTCTAAATCGACGTCTCTCAATGCCATCTTCATCGATTTCTGAAAACAAGTTGCTTCTGCAGAAATCGAAATGTTATGTTCTAAAATTTCTGTTGCATAACCAATTCCTGTAATAAAGGCAATTGCATTTGCTACTTCTCCAGCTTCCAGACAACAAACTGCAGCGCCTTCACCTAAAATCATCGTGTTTTGAGTCTTTTCAAAATCAAAAGCCAGGTTTGGCCACGAATCCTCTTCTTGATTAATTCTCGAATATATTTTTAAAGCACGCATTTGAGCAATCGTAAAATCGGTTAATGGTGCTTCACTTCCTCCTACCAAAAATTTATCAGCCATTCCTGCTTTCAGCCATGCAACTCCATTTAATAAGGCATGAAGAGCAGTAGAACACGTTATAGAATGAGAAATTTCAGGGCCATTACTTTGCAAATCATGCGCAATCCATGACGAAATATTCCCCAGAGTTGTTGTTGGAGAAGCTAAAGTTTGTGCTTTTCCGGTATCTAAATATTCTTTGTAATGTTTTTCGAATAAATCTGTAGCACCACGAGAGGAACCAATATTGATTCCGAAAACATCATCTGAATTCCATCCTGCCTGCTCAACCGCTTTTCGCGAAGCCGCTATCGCAAACAAAACCGAATCGTCTAAAAATTTATATTTAATATCTGATTCCCGTATTTCAGTAACAATTTGTTTCGATTCCGCGTCAAGAGAAGCCACCGAAGTTTCTTGCTGATCAAAAAACTGCTTCGAAAAACAATGTTGATTGTCGAGATATTTTTCCCAAACTCCTTCAGAAGTATTTCCTAAAGGAGAAATCGATGAAAAAGCTGTAATCGAGATTTTAGTATTCAATGTTGGATCTATTTAACCGCAAAGTTCGCAAAAGTTTATTTATAGCTTGCATTATTAGAATACAAAGTTCGCAAAGCACTAATTTTTAAATAAAGCTTACACTTTCTTATATCCCTTATATGGTTTAAAAACTATTAAACCATTTCAATCGCTTCTTCTATCGTTTGATATACTTTTTGAAGCTGTTCATTGGTCATGATATACGGAGGAAGAATATAAACAATATTTCCAACCGGGCGCAAAATGACTCCTTTTTCGATAAAGAAATTATAAAGCTTATTACGCATCGATCCGTAATAACTTTCTTCTGAATCTGATTTGATTTCGACTGCAAAAATAACCCCCAATGTTCTGGCTGTAATTACCTTTGAATGTTTTTCTATTTTCTTTTGAAAGATTAAATGGCTCGAATTAATTCTTTCAATATTAGCTTGCATTTCTTCGGTCTGCAACAAATTCATACTTGCCAATGCGGCTGCGCAACCTGTAGGATTCGCCGTAAAAGTATGTCCGTGAAACAAAGCCTTATTAATATCATCATCATAAAAAGCATCAAAAACTTCTTGCGTAAAAGTCGTAATCGCCATTGGGATTGTTCCTCCCGTTAAAGCTTTAGACAAACAAATCATATCCGGATTTTCTAAAACATAATCCATTGCAAACGTCTTTCCTGTTTTGCCAAAACCCGTCATCACTTCATCGGCAATGGTCAGGACTTTGTTTTCTCTACAAATTTTGATCAGTTTTGCCAATGCTTCCGGTTCGTACATCACCATTCCTGCTGCTCCCTGCACCAAAGGTTCAAAAATAAAACCGGCACAATTATTATTTTCAATAACATCCTTTAATGCATCAAAACTTTCCTGTTCTTTTCCTTTTACCGGAACCGGAATTCTCACTACATCTATAAACATTCCCTGAAAAGCCTGTGTGTAAAAAGAGATTCCGCTTGCCGCCATTGCTGCAAAAGTGTCTCCGTGAAAAGCATTTTCGAAAGCAATTATAGTAGTTCGTTTTTCATTTTTATTAAAAAAATATTGTAGAGCAACTTTTATCGCCACTTCAACCGCAGTTGATCCATTATCAGAAAAGAAGATTTTTTGCTGATTTTTAGGCAAAATCTCCATCAGTCTCTCTGCCACTTTTATCGCGGGCTCATGTGTAAAACCGCCAAACAAAACGTGTTCCAGAGTGGTTAATTGTTTGTAAATCGCATCGGCAATAAATTTATTACTGTGCCCAAACGGATTTACCCACCAGGAAGCAATAGCATCAATATATTCCTTTCCGTTTTCGTCCCAAAGCAATGCTCCTTCACCTCTGGAAATAGCGATTGAGGTTTGAGATGTTTTGTGTTGTGTATAAGGATGCCAAAGGTATTGGCTGTCTTTTTCTGTTAAAGTCATTTTATTTAGAATTATAGATATTAGAGTATAGAAAAAAGACTAAACCCAATAATTCAGACAAAGATAGGAAAGTCTATTTTCCTTATTCTATATTCATTACTCTACAAATTAAGTAAGTTATCTCTAAACAAATCGGCATATTCTTTAATTACATTTTGATCAAAATAGGGTTCTTCGTCAATTCTGCCAATACATTTTATTCCGGTTTTATTTAGAATTAAACTTTCTGTCGATTTATTTTCGCTTCCGCTAAAGATAATTCCTGAAACTTGAAAACCACGATTTCTAATTGCTTCAATCGTTAATAAAGTATGATTGATGCTTCCTAAATAATGCCTTGAAACCACAATAATTTTATAATCGGGTTGAATTAAATCGATAATGGTTTCACTTTCATTTAACGGAACAAAAATTCCACCCGCGCCCTCAATCACAAGATGATTATCTGTTTCAGGTTCCGCAATTTTATTTAAATCAATAGTAATTCCATCAATTTCTGCTGCCAGATGCGGACTTGCCGGTGTATTTAATTGATAACTATTTTCAAAAATTTTAGATTTTAGATTAGAGATTTTAGATTTGATTTTATGACTATCAGAATTGTCTAAATCTCCAGCCTGAATCGGTTTCCAATAATCAGCCTCTAAGGATTCAACAATAATAGAAGAAGCAATTGTTTTACCCACATCGGTTGAAATTCCTGTTACAAATATTTTCATAGCAAATAGACCACGGATAACACTGATTGAACAGGTTAAAGCGGATTTTTTTTTAATTAATTACTATCACCCAAAAGACAAATAATCTGTGTAAATCCGTTACATCCGTTTTATCAGTGGCCAATGGTGTAAAAATACCTAAAAAACAAAACCCATCATTACGATGGGTCTGATTGTTTTTATTCTTCTTTTAATTCGTCAATAACTTTTTTGATTTCTTTCGCATATTTTCCATAATAAAAACTCACCCACCACTCTGTCAAAACACCAATAAGCAACATTGTTATCATGAAAATTACCACTTTTAATACTAATTTTTCATTTTCAAAATTCCCATTTAAAATTTCGGTTGAACCAGGAGTTCCAAAAATCAAATAACCAGCCAGATAGATCATGAAAAAAGGAGCCAGTGCAAACGTAAAAGTTTTGTAAAGCTGCATATTAAGCCTAATATCATAATAGGTTTCATATAAACTGTCTTTCGTTGTTAATGCTGCTTTATCCAATCTCTTATAAAATAGAAAAAGCTTAGACAAATAGTAAATACTTATTGCCGCCACTATTCCGTATATAAAATAATAAGGCCCTACGAATTTTGAAGGAAATTCATGATATAGTGGCAAAAAACCTATAATGATCAAAGCCAGAATCTGTCCAAAAAGTTCTGTGCGCAAATTTTTCCTAATTTTTTCCAAAGGCATATTTGCTGATTGTATTTTTTCTAAATTATCCGGAACAACAACATTATCTGTCTTTTCGTTATTCCATGCGTTTTGTATATCGTTAAAATCCATATCCTTGATTTTTTATTATTTCTTTTAATTTTTCTTTTGCTCTGTTTAATTTCACCCTTGCATTGCCTTCAGATATTCCCAAATTTTCTCCTATTTCTTTATGAGAAAAACCTTCCAGCTGATAGAAAATGATTGCTTTATCTATTTTCTCCAATTTCTGAACCGCTTTATAAAAATGATCGATCTGACTTTCTTTGATATGAGAATCTCCCTCATCGTCTTTGATGTTTTCTGAGGCGATTTCGTATTTATCAACCTTTCGTTTTTCTTTCTTTAAAAAAACAATCGCCGTATTTACTGCAACGCGATACATCCAGGTCGAAAACTGACTTTCGTTTCTAAAAGAATCATACGATTTCCAGAGCTGGCAAACAATCTCCTGAAACAAATCCTGCTGATCGTCATGATTGTCCATGTACATTTTAGAAACTTTGTAAAGTATTCCTTTATGACTTTCGATCCTTTTTAAAAATTCTTGTTCTTTCTCTTTCAAAACGATACTATTTCGTTACTGGTTTTACTTTATATCCTGCTTTTCTCAATAAATTAATTACTCCTTCTTCACCTGGCAAATGCCCTACACCAACTGCTACAAACAAACTTTCCTTTTTCATCATTTCGGGCATTTTCTGAGCCCAATCTTTATTGCGGTCATCAAGTATCCATTTTTTGGCATTTTTAGTCATCAACTTTTCGTTTGCAAGATCATTATAAACATTCATGACATTTTCTGCTTTATAATCTTCTACCATTTTCTTCGTTTCGGCTTTACTAAAATCTTCCACAGTCTCAATTAATTCTGAATCTGTATAAGCATTTACCAACACATTTGTTTGCTTTTTTACGGTTTCGAAACCTCCAATACTTTTATTTTCTTTTTTAGCCAAATCTATAAAATCTGATTCATATGATTTTAAGGTTTCACAGTCAAATGTTTTCATAGAGATAAAACCCATAATAGCAGATAAAGTAAAACCGTCTAAGTGCTTAATTTTTAGACCGGTATTTTTTTGTAAAACGGCATCTAATTTCGACAATTGTTCCGGCGATAATGTCTTACTTAATGGTTCTGAAGCAATACCTGCTTTTTGCATATCGGCCATTTCAATTGGATCAGCTAAGTTGATCTCTAAAATTAGTTTATCTGATTTCTGAAATGCATTTTTTGTTTTTTCTGCCATAAAATAATCCGTTGGGCAGATACCATGAATTGTTCCGTAAACATAAGATGGTTTTGAAAGTCCGTTTCCTGAAACCTCCCATAACAATGAATTTTCTAATTTTGGAGATTTTGTTTGTCCATGAATTGTACCGCTAAAAACTAAAGCGATTACTGCTGCTACTGATGTAAATAAATTTTTCATTTTGTTGATTGATTAGTATTATTGATTGATTTGATGATTAAAACTCCCGTTATTGTTTGCTGTATTTTTCACTTTTTATCCATGCCAAAGTTGCCACAAGCAAACAAACAATTATTATAAAAAAATGAGGATAAGGCTTACCATACAAATGATGGTTTATTACAGAAAAGATTACTTGAATTGTTGTTAAAAAAAGCAATACATTACAGATGAATCTTTTTACTGAAGTGATTATAGTTTTCATAATTATTTTGGTTTATTTGATTACGACTCGTAAGTGATCAAACAATCAAAACGTTACAAAATAATTTAAACTTTTTTATAGAAGTGAGGAAATACGGGTAATGAGAGTAGTCTTTTTTTAGAATACTTATAAAATTGGCCACAGATTAAAACGGATCAAACTGATTGTCACAGATTTTTTATATTAGATTTTCTGTTATTTGTATAAATTAATCTTTTAAAATCTGGGCTTTCGCCAAAGTTTAAAACCAACCCAACTTCTATATTTGTTGCTTTTAAATAATTCATCAATTGAGCTACGTGTGGACTTATAAGATGTTCACATGCCTTAAGTTCAATAATTATACAATCCTCAATTAGTAAATCAGCATAAAATTCACCCACTAATTGATTTTTGAAATATATTTAATTTGTTTCTGAGCTTCAACTTTATATCCTTGCGATTTTAATTCAAAGTACATTGCATTTTGCTATACTTTCTCCAGAAAACCATAACCAAGTTGATTATAGACATCATAAAAAACTTGTAGAATTGGTTTTGATATTTCGTTATGCAATAGATCTTTCATCATAATCCGCGTGAACCCATTTAACCCGTTTTCATCCGTGGGCTAAAATACGAAATTTCCTAACAATTCAAGAACCTGATTTATTTCTTCTTCAGAGTTATAACTATGAATACAAAACCTCAAACGTTCCTGTCCTTCGGGAACAGTTGGCGAAAGAATTGCTTTTATATCAAAACCTTTATCTTGTAATTGTTGTGCCAATTGCTTTGCATTTTCGTTACCGGGAACAATGGCAGATTGTATGGCCGATTTACTTCGAACAAACATGGGTTTTAATCCTAGCAAGTTTTTCTGCTGATTGAATAACACAATATTTTGACGTAATTTTTCGATTGTTTCTTTCTCAATTTGTAATTGCTGATACGCTATCAAAATTGTGGCAACAGAATGTGGAGATAATCCGGTTGTATAAATAAAACTTCTGGCAAAATTTACCAGATATTCTTTAAGATCTGTACTTCCTAAAATAACAGAACCATGACATCCCAAGCCTTTCCCGAAAGTCATAATTCTCGCAAAAATTCTATTATGTAATTGAAGATATTGCGTCAAACCTTCACCCTTTTCTCCAAAAACACCTAAAGTATGTGCTTCATCAACGACTAAATAACAATTGTATTTTTCAGAAAGCGCAACTAATTCTTCTAAGTTCGGACTATCGCCATCCATAGAAAAAACAGTTTCTGTAACAATGTAAATGTTAATTGGATTTGGACCACCAAGACCTGTGATAGAAGATTGGAATTTAACAATAAGCCTTTCTAAATCTTCAAAATCATTATGGTTGAATTTATACGATTTGGCATTCGACATTACAATTCCGTCACGAATAGAAGCGTGACTTAATTCATCATATAATATAACATCATTTCGCTGCGGTACAGCGCTAAAAAAACCAACATTGGCATCGTAACCCGAATTAAAGATTAAAGCCGATTCAGCGTCATGAAACTCTGCTATAAACGTTTCTGCTATTTGATATAATGAATGATTGCCTGAAATCAATCGGGATCCCGAAGCACCATTCTGAAAAATTTCATTTTCTAATAAATAAGCATGAGTCTGTTTAAAAATAGATTCCGATTTTGAAAACCCAATATAGTCATTAGAAGAAAAATCAACTAAATTATTAAACACAGGCAATTTTCTAAGCGAATTATTCTGCTTACGATTTTCAAGCTTTTGAATAAGGTTTTTGGCTAATTTCATAAAAGCAAAGTTATGAAATAGAAGTTGATATTAAATAAACAGCGGGTTTGATAAGCCCGCTGTTATTTAACTTATTTTTTAAATCGCGCTTATAAATGGTGATTGCCTGCTAAATTTCGAATCGATTATTTCCTGAATCATAAAATCTGCAATGTTAAAAGCACTAATTTTATCTCCCAAACAATCTTCTAAATTTACTGAAATTTCAGTACTTACATTGGTAAATTCAATAAAAGGAACCCGAATCTGTGTCCAATCTATGGCACTTTCGACTAATAAATCATAAGCTTTTTGTCGGTCTTCCTGAATTAAAGGAAAATTGGTTTTCATCCAATCTGTTGCCATTTGAGTTTTGGTACTTTTTTTATCGAATGGCGTATCAATGTTTAATCCGGCTAATAAAACATAACGTTCGATTCCGTAATCGCTCATTACTTTCAGAATATTATTTGTCGCTGAACTTGCAACAAGTGGTTCGTCTTTTCGCTGACCAACGGTACTAATTACAGCCTGACAATCTTTTAGTAATAATTTTATAGATTCGATATCAAGCGCATCGCCTTTAATAATTTCGATTTGTGAACTTTGAATGGTAAAATTCTTAGGATGTCGCAACAGAACTTTTATGCTCAATCCTTTTTTCAATAACTGCTTTACAATGTAATTTCCAGTTCTTCCTCCACCGCCCAATACGGCAACTTTATATATAGTTTTCATTTGTATTCTTTATAAAATTTGACATAGATAATTTCATCTTATCAAGATGATAAAACGAAAT
The DNA here is from genome assembly GCF_020905295.1 of Flavobacterium piscisymbiosum. NCBI lineage: Bacteria > Pseudomonadati > Bacteroidota > Flavobacteriia > Flavobacteriales > Flavobacteriaceae > Flavobacterium > Flavobacterium piscisymbiosum. The sequence continues at coordinate 983,918 of NZ_JAJJMM010000001.1, forward strand.
AATAAAAGCTTACTGAGCTTTTATAAACAATCAATATTTTATAAAGAGATTTTAATAGTCCAAATATAAAACAAAAAAGCCATTCAACTGAATCAATGGCTTTTTCATTTATTTTATAATTTTTAAATATGATGTTCTTACACAATTGATTAAATTATCAGGAAACACTCTATTTATTATAATTTTTTATTAGTACTAAAAAATTGTATAGGTTACAGAATTAACTGTGGTACTTTTGATAGTATAGGTAGTACCTACTGGCAATCCACGCTGAACGATATCACGTTCGATAGGAATAAGCGGCGATTCGCAACAGCTATTCCATGGAATTGTATAGGTAGCACCAAATGCAGCATTTACCTGAACTTGCTTTTTATTGGCAATTGAAGGTTGAGCGGCATCACTAAAACTTTTAGAGAACGACATAGTTCCAAAACCTAATGCTAATACCAGCATCGCTAAAAAAACTTTTTTCATAATAAAATTATTTAAGTGTTACTATTATAAATGCTTTATGTCTACTGACTTGAATCAATTCACTTTATAAGTTACAGTGGTACTTGTAGTACTTAAAATAGTGTAATTAGTAGGCGGAAGTCCACGTTTAATAAGATCTCGCTCAACCGCACTAAGTGGCGACTCACAACAAACTCCTAACCAGGGCGCTGTATAAGTTGTACTAAATGCAACATTTACAACATCAACTCTTTGTTGATTTTTTATTGAAGAATTAGCAACATCATTAGAACTTGTAGTCAACGACATTGTTCCAAAACCTAATGCTATTACTAGCATTCCTAAAAAAGCTTTTTTCATAATAAAATATTTAAGTGTTAATATACTTACAAATGTAGTATGTATATAGAAAAATACTTACACATTTTTTATTCTATTTTTATCTTTTTTGTTAATTTCTCACATTATCATTATATAATATTGCCAAACCCGAAAGGACATTAAAAAATTAACTAAAAACAAAACACTTTCACAAGCAGATAACATTACTACAGAAAGCATAAAAAAAGCCAGACATCTCTGTCTGGCTTTTCACTTATTTATTTGAATTGTCTTAGTCAACTAAAACAATTACTTTATTGTCTTTCATCTCGATAGTTCCTGACTCAATCTCTAATGTATAAGTTTGGTCGTTTACTCTCGTAAATTTACCCGCTACTTCTTTAGAAAGATTAAAACTTGGCGCTGCAATTTTTACAGTTCCTTTTTCTAAAATAGAAACAATAGGAGCGTGATTATTCAATATTTGAAAGCTTCCATCAACTCCAGGTAACGTAACCGAAGTTACTTCTCCCGAAAATAATTTTGCTTCTGGTGATACTATTTCTAAAATCATAATTTTTGAGTTATGAGTTATGAGTTATGAGTTATAAGTTCGGTAAAGCTTTGCTAAACTCATAACTCATAACTCATAACTTAAAACTATATTAAGCTTCAGCCAACATTTTTTCTCCAGCTTCGATAGCATCCTGGATAGAACCTTTCAAGTTGAAAGCTGCTTCCGGAAGATGATCTAACTCACCGTCGATAATCATGTTAAATCCTTTGATAGTATCTTTAATATCAACCAAAACTCCAGGAATACCTGTAAATTGCTCCGCTACGTGGAAAGGTTGAGATAAGAAACGTTGAACACGACGTGCTCTTGATACTGATAATTTATCTTCTTCAGATAATTCTTCCATACCAAGGATCGCAATAATATCTTGCAATTGTTTGTATTTTTGAAGAATCTCTTTTACTCTTTGTGCACAGTCGTAGTGCTCATTTCCTAAAATTTGAGGAGTCAAAATTCTTGAAGTAGAATCTAACGGGTCAACCGCTGGATAAATACCTAGCTCAGCAATTTTACGAGACAATACAGTTGTTGCATCTAAGTGAGCAAACGTTGTTGCTGGTGCCGGGTCAGTTAAATCATCCGCAGGAACGTAAACCGCCTGTACAGATGTAATAGATCCTTTGTTTGTAGATGTAATACGCTCTTGCATCGCTCCCATCTCTGTTGCCAAAGTTGGTTGGTATCCTACTGCAGAAGGCATACGTCCTAAAAGTGCTGACACCTCAGAACCTGCTTGTGTAAAACGGAAGATGTTATCAACGAAAAACAATACGTCTTTACCTTGATCAGTTCCAGCTCCATCACGGAAATACTCAGCGATAGATAATCCTGAAAGTGCTACACGGGCACGAGCTCCAGGAGGCTCATTCATTTGTCCGAAAACGAAAGTAGCTTTAGACTCTCTCATTCCTGGCATATCTACTTTAGATAAATCCCATCCTCCATTTTCCATAGAGTGCATGAAATCATCACCGTATTTAATAATTCCTGACTCTAACATCTCACGAAGTAAGTCATTTCCTTCACGTGTTCTTTCTCCTACTCCTGCGAATACAGAAAGTCCACCGTGACCTTTTGCGATATTGTTGATCAACTCCTGAATCAATACAGTTTTACCAACACCTGCACCACCAAACAATCCAATTTTACCTCCTTTTGCATAAGGCTCGATCAAATCGATTACTTTAATACCTGTGAATAAAACTTCTGATGAAGTTGATAAATCTTCAAATTTAGGAGCTTGTCTGTGAATAGACAAACCGTTTTCTCCTGTTTTTGGCAAGTTTCCTAAACCATCAATTGCATCTCCAATTACATTGAATAATCTTCCATATACATCTGGACCGATTGGCATTTGGATTGGATTTCCAGTTCCAACTACTTCATATCCTCTTGACAAACCGTCTGTAGAGTCCATAGAAATGGTACGCACAGTGTTTTCACCGATGTGAGATTGTACTTCTAGAACTAACAATGTTCCGTCTTTTTTAGTGATTTCTAGTGAATCATAAATTTTTGGAAGTTCAACATCCTTACCGTTGAAAACTACGTCAACTACTGGTCCAATGATTTGAGCAACTTTTCCTATTACTTTTGACATTACTTATGTATTTATTAAATAGCTATTTAGGTTTATCGAAAATACCTCTTTTTTCAAAGCGCAAAGATAATTTTTTAAAATATAAAATCAATATTTTTTTTATAAAAAATACTACGATTTTGTTTGATTCATAAATCTAAGGCTTCAAATATGCAAAATGGCATTTTTTAACATAATAAAAAAAAGCCACTACATGTTCAAAATGAGTGGCTTTTATATTAAAAAAATTAAAACTATTGAATCGTTAATGGATATTGAATAGGATATGTCCCCAAATCTACATGACGCAGCGTCGAACCATATTTTGCATTGATGGCATCTATGAAAATATTAGCAATCAAACCATACCCTCTTGGGCTAGGGTGCACACCGTCAAGCGAAAATGCACCTCCAACTGCATACGAAGAAGTCATTGTGAAATTTCCGAAACGAATTCCTCCGCTGGACAATTTAGTCATTACCCCTTTTGTATCTACAAAAGCCAATCCTTTTGCCTCTGCAGCAGCTGCAATTATTACATTGTAAGCATCTGTTGCTACTCTAATTTCTTCAATTTCAGTCGGAATCAACACATGCTTATCTTGTAATGGAAATGATATTCCAAATGCATTTAATGGATATGGAGGAGCAATCCCTACACCAGATTCATCAGCTTTTGGCGCTTTACCTATAGCATTCCTTGTCGTTAACAATATCAAATCTGTAGGCTTTGCTTGTCTCGCCTGACCAAATATCGCTCCGTAAAAACCTGCTGTCTGCGCTCCTAATGTTGGCGTAAATATTTCTGCCAACTTGGTAGCCAGATTAGGCAATGCCTCATCTTTCATTAGCACTGGGCTCGTAGAAGTTTCAGATAGCAAATTAATTCTGTCTCCTGCACCAAGAGCTGTTAAGGCCGCTTTTAGCGGACCATATAATTGTGCATTAAGCAACTTAATCGTAGCCAGACCAACTACTTCATTTTCTAAACCAATTGATTTTGCCGTAAGCGGATTATAAGGCACTGTCGTAAAATGCGGTAATGTTGTAATGTATGGTAAATTAGCAACCACTCCTTTTGCACCATTTGCTGTTAAAGTATTAACAAGAGTATTATATGCAAAATTAAAAGTTGCCGTTGGCGTAATATCATCTCCTAAAACAGGATCCTGAGAAGTAGGCACACCACCATTTGTAGCATAACCCAAAACATCGTTACCTCCTATAAACAAAGAAAAGAATGTAGGAGCCTGAGCCATAGCATCAGCCAGAATACTTGTAGTAGGCGAAGAAGAAAAACGTGCAAAATATGGATTTGCTGTTGCAGGTGTCGCAAAAACACCGGCAAGATTACCGTATCCCGGAGCTAGTAAATGAAAACTTTTAGCACCCGGAATACCCATATTACTAAAAGAACCCGTTAAGCGTGCAGTTATCGCCGTACCGGAAACTCCCGGAACATTTACAGGGCTTCTTGTAACAGGCTCAAAAATATACCTTGTTGGAAATTTAGCAATCTGAGCACCTCCAGAAGAAAATCCACCAATATTATCCAGCATGTAAGGAGTTGTGAAAGCACCTCCGCCAGCAGCAGCAAATTGCTGCGACAATATATTAGTATATGCATTACTCTGCCCTTTTGCAAACAACGCTCCATCACTGTAACCTGCGGCAAAAGAATCTCCAAGCGCTACATATTTAGTAAAAACCGCAGATCCCGGAACAACCGGCACCTCTACAGGCTCATCATTACTATCATCATTATTACATGCTGCAACGATTAAAGAAACCAAAAGCAGCCATTTTATATTTTTTTTCATGTTGTTAACTTTTAAATTATTAGCTCTTTCTTATTTAATGAATCACAAAAAGAAAGAAAAACATTTTGATTACATCATCATTTTCATTTAAGGATTAATCACCCATGAAGCAAACCACATTTGACCAATCATACCTGCACCAACTACCTGAAGATAATCTTTTCCAAAAAGATTTGTTGCCCCAACTTTAATAACAGATTTCAATTTTGGAATACCATAATTAATCTGAGCATCAAGAACTGTATTTTCCGGAATCATACCATCCCCAAAAGAAGACTGCCATAAATATTCCGTATTCCATCTTACATTAATATTGAAGCCTAAGTTTTTAGTCACTTTAGCATTTCCAAAAGAACCTTTGATTCTATGTTTTGGAGTATTAAATCCAGCAACAAAACTTGGATCTTCTGTTTGATCAAAATCAAATTGAGCATAATTATAGTTAACTCCTAATTCAAAGTCTTTATATACTTTTTTAGACAAACCAACCCCAAAACCTAATGATGTAATTTGAGCAGAAGTATTAGTATAAATTTGATACACTCTTCTGTCTCCAAAAGCCAAAGCAGCATAACCTAACTGAACACTAGGATCTGTAGAATTAGTCCCCGCTGTTCCATAATAAGGAGTAATCACTCTTGAAGTATTCATAAAGTCATTATAAATATTGTAGTAAGCATTGATATCAATCGACAAATCATTTTGCACTACCGTACGATATCCTACCTCAAAAGCGTGTACTTGCTCTGGTTTTACCAGGCTAGGATTTGCAACTTTAAGATCAGCAGGGTTTGAAGAAGCCGCAAATGCCTGAACAGAAGCTAATGTATATGAATTTTCATAAGCGCTACGACCTGACAAGTTAACTGTTGGCCCTATATTCGCACCCGGTATAGCCTGACCAGCCAGACTCACAGGTTGAGTTTCCTGAAAACGATCTAAATTGTCTCTCGCAGAACCCACTAATGCAAAAGGCCCTAAATCTAAACCAATGTATTGATCCTGAGTTGTTGGATTACGAAAACCTGTTTGATAAGATGCTCTGAAATTATGTCTTTTTGATTCCCCTGCAGAATAAACAAAAGAGATTCTTGGCGAAACATTACCATCAAAATTCTGGCTTTTGTCATAACGAATAGATCCTGTAAACTTCAATCTGTCGTCCATCCATTTTTTTTGCAATTGAGCATACGCTCCATATTCTTTATATTCGATTGGACCATCATAATCTGTAAAGATTGTTCCTTCTGAATCCATTATATATTTTCTCCATGAACCACCAACCTGAATTTCAGCAAATTTGATAACATCTCTCAAATTATAATTTACATCTGAATGATATAATTTTGAATGATCGATAAATTTAGCTCCCTGAGTTAAATCAGGATTAGAAGTAACTGTCGCCAGTGCGCTATTGAATTGCGGAGAACCAGGTTCAAACCTTGCCGATCTTGGAGCACTTGGATTAAGCGGATCAATATTTGGTACCAATGGTAAGTTTGGCGAAACATTATAGTCTGCAAAATTACGCGCATAATTAGAAGCATCCGTTGCATTAAGACCAAGTACAGCCGAAGACAATTGATAAGCCGTTCCGTAATCTGTAAACCAGTTTTTATCTGATTTTGCCAATCTGTTCACATTCCATCCGGCAAATCTCATATCATAAGAATTTCCAGCATCTTCACTTGTAAAATAAACTCTTCCAAAAAAGTTCTTTCCTTTTATTTCAAATTTCCCTTGTTGCATCAGGAAATCTTTCAAAGCATATCTGTTTGCTCCTTGATAAATTGTACTTCCTGTACCAATTTTATATTGCAATATAATTTCAGTATCATCTGCCCACGGCTTTATATGAGCACTAAAATCGGCCTTCATACTTTGCACTTTATTATCAGTCAAATCCTGCTCACGATATCCCGTTCTACTTACTTGCCCAACATTCGGAATAAAAGTTGTAACCTCATCTCCATATATATTCAATCCATCATAATTCGGATTATTAGCATGCCCAACAGAACCACCGGTCATACTTCTTGTATCGGCCGCAATCCATTCAGAAGCTTCCATGTAGGTAAAATTCGCTTTCATTGCAAAATGCTTGGTAAACGCTTTTGCTGCCCTGATTCCAAAATCATTGTAATCATTTGTTCCGGCAGCATTCTGACTTGTTTGCCCGTATTTATAGTAAACACTTATTCCTTCATTAGTAAAAGGACTTTTACTAGTCATAAACATAATACCATTAAAAGCGTTCGCCCCGTATAATGCAGAAGATGCCCCAGGCAAAAGCTCAACACTAGCTACATCAATATCAGAAACACCAATTAAGTTACCCAATACAAAGTTCAGGGCCGGTGATGAATTATCCATTCCGTCAACCAACTGCATAAAACGTGTATTTGCTACTGTAGCAAAACCACGCGTATTTATCGATTTAAAAGAAATACTACTGGTATTAAAATTAACCTCTTTTAAATTTTCTAAACCATCATAAAAAGTAGCTGCTGTTGTATTTTTAATTTCCTGAAGCCCCATTCTTTCAATAGTAACCGGAGATTCAATCACACGCTCCGGAGTTCTTGAAGCCGAAACAACAATTTCATCTAGCTTTGTTTCTTCATCTTTTAAAACCACATTGATTTTTTGGTTTACCGAGGTGACATTAATTGTTTTACTTTCAAACCCTACTGCCGAAACCTTAATCGTAAAAGGAAGTTTAGCCGAAGTATTTAATTTAAAAGAGCCATCAAAATCAGTAGAAGTTCCGGTAGAGCTTCCTACTAAATTAATATTAGCACCAGGAATAGATTGTTTGTTACTATCAGTAACAGAACCAGTAATTGTATTCTGCGCAAAGGATATTCCGCTGAAAAACAACATAATTAGCAAATACACTCTCATTTGGATTTGTTTTTGGTTAGTTTATATAGCCAAAATACAAATATTTTTGATATTAATAAAAAAATGTTAAAAAAAATAAATATTCTATATAAATTTAGTTACAATTTTAACTTTTCATCAATTACATTTATTAAATTAAAATCAAATTAATCATATAGATTTATCAAAATACTATGCATACATATAATTTTTATGCAATTTTTTAAGGATTTAGTAAAAATAGCAAGTGCGAAAAAATAATCTGACAATAAAAAAAATGAAGATTAAAATCCCCTCTTTTTAACATATTCCTTCTTTTGATCAAACAAAAACAATAAAGCAATATTCAACAAAAACAATTCACTCATAGCCACAAAAAAAGCGAGACTCCCGTCTCGCTTTTTTAAATACTATATTGAAATAAAATCTATTCTACAGTAACTGATTTTGCTAAGTTACGCGGCTGATCTACATTACAACCTCTCATTACGGCTATATAATAAGATAGCAACTGTAAAGGTATTGTTGTAATTAATGGAGACAACGCATCTGAAGTTTCAGGAATCTCAATAACATAATCAGCTAACTCACGAACCTGAGTATCACCTTTAGTTACTACAGCGATGATTTTACCGCTTCTTGATTTAATTTCCTGAATGTTACTTACAATTTTATCGTAGTGACCTTGTTTTGGTGCAATTACAATAACAGGCATATGCTCGTCGATCAAAGCAATTGGACCGTGTTTCATTTCCGCAGCAGGATAACCTTCAGCGTGAATGTATGAGATCTCTTTAAGCTTTAAAGCTCCTTCTAATGCAACCGGGAAATTATATCCACGACCTAAATACAAACAGTTTGGAGCATCTTTAAATACTGCAGCAATTTCTTTTGCTCTATCGTTTGTTTGTAATGCCTCTGCTACTTTTTCAGGAATTATTTCCAATTCTTGCAAGTACGTACGGTAATCAGTATTCGACAAAGTCCCCTTTGCTTTACCTAATCGCAAAGCAATCATGGTTAAAACTGTAATTTGAGTTGTAAATGCTTTTGTAGAAGCTACTCCAATTTCTGGCCCTGCATGTGTATAAGCACCTGCGTGACTTTCTCTTGAAATAGAAGATCCTACCACATTACAAACTCCAAAAACAAAAGCTCCGTTTTCTTTAGCCAGTTTTATAGCCGCCATTGTATCAGCCGTTTCTCCGGATTGAGAAATAGCAATTACAACATCATCTTTATTGATAATTGGGTTTCTGTATCTAAACTCAGAAGCGTATTCTACTTCAACAGGAATACGTGTAAATTCTTCAAAAATATATTCCGCTACTAAACCTGCGTGCCATGAAGTACCGCATGCTACAATTAGAATACGTTTTGCGTTTAAGAATTTTTCTAAGTTATCCTCAACACCTGCCATCTGAACAATTCCTTCATTCGCATGAAGCCTTCCTCTGTAAGTATCTTTTATAACACTTGGCTGTTCGTAGATTTCTTTCAGCATGAAATGATCATAACCACCTTTTTCAATTTGCTCCAAATTCATTTGAAGCTCCTGGATATAAGGATCTACTAAAGAGTCATCTTTAATTTTTCTAACTTTAAGAGGCTTGTGCAATCTAATGTTTGCCATTTCACCATCTTCAAGATAAATGGCATTCGAAGTATATTCGATAAAAGGCGAAGCATCAGAAGCAATAAAATATTCTCCTTCGCCAACACCAATCGCTAACGGACTACCTAATCTTGCAGCAACAATTTCGTTTGGATTTTTTTTATCAAAAACAGCAATTGCATACGCTCCTACCACTTGATTTAAAGCAATCTGAACTGCTTTACCCAATTTTATTCCTTCTTTCTTCTGAACTTCCTCAATCAAATTGACTAAAACTTCAGTATCTGTATCAGATTTAAAAGTATATCCTCTTTTGATTAATTCCTCTTTAAGCGGCGCATAATTCTCAATGATTCCATTATGAATAATAACCAACTCACCTGAATTAGAAAGATGAGGATGTGAGTTTACATCGTTTGGCACACCATGTGTTGCCCAACGCGTATGCCCAATTCCTATAGTTCCGTTTGTAGTAAAACCTTCTTTTGCTTTAGCTTCAAGATCTAAGACTTTACCTTTTGTTTTACAAACTTTTATACCTGTTTCGGCATCATATAACATGACACCCGCACTATCATATCCTCTGTACTCGAGCCGCTTTAATCCCTTGATAACAATAGGATAAGCCTCTCTATGACCGATATATCCAACAATTCCACACATATATTCTTATTAATTTGGTTTCGTGTAGTACACTTGCAATTGAAGTCTTTTCGCATAGTTAGCATCAGTCGAAGGAATATTTCCTCCAAACAATACTGTTCCTAACGGACTCATAATTGAAGCTCTTGGTACATCTGAAAAATAGTCATTTGGATTATTCTTTGGATCAATTAAAATTCTATTTTTTAATTTACCTGAGGTTATTGTATTGATATCTCCAGTAACCACCAAACCTAATTTTACATTTTTTACAGTTGCATCTTTTATCAGATTACGAATATGGCTCGTTAATCTAATTTTGTACGTCGTACCTCTTTTTGTTGTAGGGTCTAAATTAATTATACCACTATAAACAATTTTACCATTAACACCATCTGTAGATCCGTCTGTGCTAAAATCTACGATTGGTATACTATTAACTAAATCATATAAATAAATTCTTTTTGGTTCCCAGATTCCTGTCATTTTAGCTGCGTCAATAGAAAAAACTAAATTAGCTTCATTAGCCAGCCAGTTTTTATGCTTAACATTATTTCTAATTTCATCTAATTGATCTGAAACACCATTGGACTTAGTCACTACATTACCCTGATCATCATAACTTATTAAATCGGTTTTACCAAATAATTCAATAACAGCAAGTGATCCCTGACCTCCTCTTAAATAAAGTCGTTCATCTCCTGTAGCTTTATTTGGACTTGCTATTGCAGCAGCATAATCAGGATTTTTAGCATCATTATACAAACCTGTAGAAGCTCCGGATAGATTAATAACCAAAGTCTTATCTTCCATTGTCTCCTCAGGATCTGTAGCTATAGCAGTCTTAGCTTTGTACTTGATCGTGATTTTAGCATTACCACTTTGTTTGAAAAAATTCAAAAGTGCTAAATTCGTCGGACTGCTTCCAGATTTTTCTACTTTAAAATATAACCCTCTAAAATATTCCTGAAAAACTATTGTAGAAGAAAGCTTTGAAGCTGGTGCTTTAAGGATTTTATCAAGAAAAAACTGTTTGTTTAATTTTAAGCGCATCTCTGGAGCAGTATAAGTATAAGTATACTTTTTTACCGCAGCATTAGCATCTACAACCGTTGAATCTTGTTTCTGTTGAAGGTTACTAAAAAAGAACGCATCGTTTTGCGACGGATCAGCAGCATCATTTAGTCGATTACCCGGGGGAGCTATATTTCCAAAAAAATCAGCATCCTGATCTGTGTAATACAATTGAGCAAATTGAGAACCTCCATCTATATACGAAGAACGCATTTGATAACCAGACTCATAAACACTCAATTTAAGTTTTCCATTTTTATCTCCGTAAATAGAATCTAATGCATACAAATTCCCTCCATTAGGATCTGCTGCAGTTGCATGACTAAAATACGGAACACTAAGTACTACACTTTCAATTTCTGGCGATTCACCAATAGTTGGTGCATTGGCTTCTAAAGCAACCTGACTTACAAAGTTTGCCGTAGTCGTTCCAAAAACTGCGTCATCATATATACCCAAACCATTCAGCGTCAATCCGTTTGACTGAACTGGAGTTACTTCCTGATTATAAGCTAAAACATCATATTCTGTATGTTCCAGACCAAAATGATCGTCTCCGATTAAACCCTCACCTATTTCATTAAAATCTTTATCACAAGAATATAAAAGGACAACAGTTGCTACTAATAGAATTTTCTTAATAAAAGAAGTATTATACATGTTTAATAATAATGTTAAAATTTAAAGACCCATTGTTTTATAGAAATTTGTATACGCTTCAGCGAATGCATCTTTCGTGGCGAAAGGTAAAAAAGGTTTTCCTGAAGATTCTATAAATTTTGTTAAACTTGGGGATACGTTTTCAGATGCGATAATTACAGCATCAGAGTGTAATATACTAGCTTTTAAGACATTTTCATAGTTTGGCGTTTCTAAATCAGAAATTGCTTCATGAGGAACTCCATCAAATTTCACCTTATTTATCATTTCCAAATCCAGATTTTCATCAAAAGATTGTCCGTAAACAGAGGTAACAATTTTGGTTTCAGAAAATAAAGCTTCATTTTTATAATAGTGCTTCATGTAAATTGGCAACATTGCAGCCAGCCAACCATGCACGTGAATGATATCCGGAACCCAATTTAGCTTTTTCACCGTTTCAACAACTCCTTTAGCAAAAAATATTGCTCGTTCGTCGTTATCAGGATACAAAACTCCTTCTTCGTCAGCAAAAGTTGCTTTACGTTTAAAATATTCATCGTTATCAATAAAATAAACCTGAATTCTTTCTTTCGGAATAGAAGCTACCTTGATAATCAACGGCATATCTAAGTCATTCACTACCAAATTCATTCCTGAAAGTCTAATAACTTCATGTAACTGGTGTCTTCTTTCGTTGATATTTCCATATCTTGGCATGAAAATTCTTATCTGGCCTCCTTGATCGTTGATCATTTTTGGAACGTCATAAGACATTAAAGAAACCTCATTTTCAGCCAAATAAGGCACGACTTCAGATGATACATATAATATCCTCTTATCTTTCATAATAGTATTTTACTTAATTTTTGGTAATAAAAACGTTGCAAAATTACAAAAATTTATGCAGTTTATAACTAATATATTATGTTTGCACTAAATTTTAATAATACTGCCATGCATATTTTCTACGGTAAAGTAGCTTTGATAGCTTATTTAAAAACTATCAAAACCGCAAATTCAACCATCGGATTTGTACCAACAATGGGCGCTTTACACCAAGGTCATCTGGCGTTAATGCAAAGATCAATAAAGGAAAACGACGATACCGTTGTAAGTATTTTCGTTAATCCAACCCAGTTCAATAACCCCGAAGATCTCGAAAAATATCCAAGAACACTTGACGAAGACGTAAAAAAAATGCGCGGTTTGAGCGATAAAATGATTTTGTATGCTCCATCTGTAGAAGATATTTACGAAGGAAACCCCGTTTCTCAGGATTTTGATTTCGACGGATTAGAAAATCAAATGGAAGGCAAGTTTAGGCTAGGACATTTTAACGGAGTTGGAACAATAGTAAAACGTTTGTTCGAAATTGTAACTCCTACAAATGCTTATTTTGGAGAAAAAGATTTTCAACAATTGCAAATCGTTAAAAAAATGGTCGAAAAAACTCATTTACCTGTAAATGTTGTAGGCTGCCCAATTTTTAGAGAAGATAATCAATTGGCAATGAGTTCTCGTAATGAGCGCTTAACCGCAGAAGAAAGAAAAGAAGCCTCTATTATATATAAGATTTTAACCGAAGCAAAAGAAATATTTCAAACCGGCACTCCCGAAGAAACGATTCAATTTGTCGAAAATTCTTTCAAAGATAATGAGCGTTTTGACTTAGAATATTTTGTAATTGCTGACGAATCTACATTATTACCTATCAATCATAAAAGTAAAGACAAAAACTACCGTGCATTTATAGCAGTATTTGTTAATTCTATAAGGTTGATTGACACCATTTCATTAAATTAATTTACCTTTGCAACATGCAAATTCAAGTTATAAAATCTAAAATTCATCGAGTAAAAGTAACTGGAGCTGATTTAAATTATATTGGCAGTATTACTATTGATGAAACTTTACTGGAAGCCTCAAACATTATTGAAGGTGAAAAAGTATCTATTGTGAACATTAATAATGGCGAACGCTTTGAAACTTACGCTATAAAAGGAGAGAAAAATTCAGGAGAAATTACCCTGAACGGACCTGCCGCCAGAAAAGTTCAAAAAGACGACATCATTATCATTATATCTTATGCAACCCTGGAATTTGAAGAGGCTAAAACCTTCAAACCATGGATCATTTTCCCTAATGAAAACGATAATTCGCTAACCTAAGCTTTCCCTTTACACATTAATTATATTGTAGTTTGTCAAATTTACTTTTGTGCAAACGATATTTTATTGGCTGAATTCAATTTTTGATTTTAAAGAATAAATAAAGCTTTCTGGAGTGATAAAAAAATAAGAATAAATTTACCGCAGAGCGCACAAAGTTTTTTTACTGTAAGGGGTTTATAAAAAACACAAAGTTCACAAAGCTAAGTCAATACAAAGCTTTGTGAACTTTGTGTTTTCTGAAGATATTATTAGATAAAATCTTAGTGTACTTTGCAGTTAAAATAATTATTCATTACAAACCTGAATTTACATTGCTATTTTAAAAATCCTACAATAATAAAAAAGCAAATAAAGTATTATATTGCTACACTATTTCAATACTTTTTAATTCACTGAAATGCCCCAAATCATGAAAAAAGTTTACTTACTGCTTACCTTAATTTCTTTTTCTGTCTTTTCGCAGAAAACATTCGACAACATCAAATCTGAGAAACTTGGCGAAGAACGAAGAATAACTATCGGACTTCCTGCTTCTTACGAGACGAATCCCGAAAAAAAATATCCGGTTTTATATTTATTAGATGGCGATTATTTATTTGATCCTTTCTCCGGAGCCATAAGTTACGGATCGTATTGGGGAGATTTACCCGAAGTGATTATCATTGGTGTTCATCAAAATAAAAATGACGAACGCGAAGACGACACAACAATCGACCAAAATACAGGACTTCCGTTTGAAAAAGGCGCCAACTTCTTTGAATTTATTGGAGCTGAACTAGTTCCCTACATCGAAAAAAAATACCGTACATCGCCTTTTAGACTTATTGCAGGCCATGATGTAACAGCAAGTTTTATAAATTTTTATTTATATAAAGAAAAACCTCTTTTTAGTGCTTACATTTCTTTTAGTCCCGAATTGGCTAATAAAATGGAAATTAGAATACCGGAAAAATTTGCCAAAATCACAGAACCTTTATTCTACTATATGTCTGCAGCAGATGGAGACAATAAAAAGATCAAAGAACCAATTGAAAAATTAGACAGTAATATTAAAATCGCTAATAATCCCTTAGTAAATTATAAGTACGATTTATTTAAAGGCACAACACACTACACTCAGGTTTTACATGCAATTCCTAGTGCTTTGTATCAGATATTTGAAGTGTACAGACCTATAAATTCTGCCGAATACAATAACAAAATTGCCGTTCTTGAAACAGGTTACGCTGATTATCTGGAAAATAAATACAATACCATGTCTAAAGTTATGGGAGTTCAGATTCCGGTAAGAATAAGTGATTTTAAAATTATAGAAACCCTTATCCTGAAAAAGAATGCTTATGACGAATTAGGTAAAATGGCCGAAATTGGAAATGTAAATTATCCAAAAGCCATGTTAGGAGAATATGAATTAGGATTGATGTATGAAAAAATGGGAGATCCTAAAAGAGCTTCAAAAAAATATCAAAATGCTTCGCAAATGGAGCCAATTGGCGATTTAAACAAAGATTTGATGTACGAGAAAATCGACCAAATGAAAACACTTGAAAAAACCGGTAAATAATGTCTAAAGTTAAAACTTCTTTTTTTTGCCAGAACTGCGGCACCCAATACGCCAAATGGCAAGGACAATGCAATGCCTGCAAAGAATGGAATACTATTGCTGAAGAAATCATTCAGAAGCAGGAAAAAGTAGCCTGGAAAAGCGAACCTACTCCAACTGGAAAAGCTCCGCGTCCATTAAAAATAAATGAAATCGACTCGACTCAGGAAATCCGTATGGATACTACTGATGGCGAATTGAATCGCGTTTTGGGTGGCGGAATTGTTCCCGGATCTTTGACACTTTTGGGCGGTGAACCCGGAATTGGAAAAAGTACACTTTTGCTTCAGATATCATTAAAATTACCTTATAAAACTTTATATGTTTCGGGCGAAGAAAGTCAGAAACAAATAAAAATGCGTGCCGAAAGAATTACGCCAAACAGCGACAATTGTTATATTCTGACGGAAACTAAAACGCAGAATATCTTTAAACAAATTGAAGCCATTCAGCCTGAAATTGTCATTATCGACTCAATTCAGACTTTGCATACGGACTATATCGAATCTACAGCCGGAAGTATTTCTCAGATTAGAGAAACCACTGCCGAGTTGATCAAGTTTGCCAAAGAAACCAATATTCCGGTTATTTTAATCGGACATATTACGAAAGACGGAAACATCGCCGGACCAAAGATTCTGGAACATATGGTTGATACCGTTTTGCAGTTTGAAGGCGATAGAAATCACGTTTACCGAATTTTGCGTTCGCTAAAAAACCGTTTTGGTTCTACTGCTGAACTTGGAATTTATGAAATGTTAGGAAGCGGTTTACGCGAAGTCAGCAATCCGTCTGAAATATTGATTTCGCACAAAGACGAAGAAATGTCGGGAACGGCAATTGCTACAACTATGGAAGGCATGCGTCCGTTGATGATCGAAATACAATCGCTGGTAAGTACCGCCGTTTACGGAACGCCACAACGAAGCACAACGGGATATAATGCCAAAAGACTGAACATGATTTTGGCGGTTTTAGAAAAAAGAGCCGGATTTCGTTTAGGCGCAAAAGATGTCTTTTTGAACGTAACAGGAGGAATTTCTGTTGATGATCCTGCAATTGACCTCGCTGTTGTTGCTGCCATTTTATCCTCAAACGAAGATATTCCGGTAACAAAAGGATTCTGTTTTGCCGGCGAAGTTGGACTTTCGGGAGAAATTCGTCCTGTAAATCGTGTCGATCAAAGAATTCAGGAAGCCGAAAAATTAGGTTTCACCACTATTTTTGTATCGAAATATAATAAAATCGCCTTAAAAAATCCTGGAATCAAAATTGAACTTGTTGCCAAAATTGAAGACGTAGCCGGTATTTTATTTGGATAAAATCAAAAAACAGATTTTCTATTATAAAAAAATGCTCATGAAAATTTTATACAAATCTTCATGAGCAATTTTATTTAAAGGAGCATAAGATCTATTTTAAAACTCTAAAACTTCCTTCTGTAACAGTAAATGTCTGTTCTCCTGAAGTAGTTCCCGAAAAAGTAAATGTACCTTCAATTTTTTCATTATCAACAGCGGTAATATTTATTTTTCCAGATTTAGCATTAGCATTATTTATTGCAGGCAAAAAACTAAAAGACGCTTGATAAGTAGTCTCCATATTTGATAAATCATATACGATATCATGGCTTCCCTTAGTAACATTCAAAGGTGTCCATAATGAGATTTTTTTGTACGTGTTATCAATTCCCGTACTTCCCATAATATTCATGTTTAACGAAGACAGAACGCCAGGCTCAAAATTGTATACTGTTCCATTGTATGTGAATTTGATAAATTCTTCCTGATCGTCCGGAGTTCCTTCATCATCAGAATCATTACTACTGCATGACGATAACACCATTGCGCAAATGGCAAAAGACAAAAACATAATTTTTTTTAAGATTTTCATTGGTTTGATTTTAATATTATTAATTCGGCAAATATATATTGTGTAAATTGTAAAACTTTACGGCTTCTCTCAATTTCGACGCTAAACCATAAATTCCTTCTATTATCTAGAAAAACATAAAATACAATAATAACAAAATCAAACCTTTAGAACATTATAGAAAATTTACAAGGAAAATTTTATAAGCTGATAAATTTAAATTTAAATTTACACTAGCTTTGAAAAGCGAAAAATTTCGAATACCAATCTCCATTTATGAAATTCCCAAAACAAAAAATATACAAAGCACTTATAATACTTGCATTAGTATTGGTAGTGCTTTTTTTAGGCTTTTACTTTTTTCGTGATTCGCTTTTAAAACAAGCTATTGCCAAAGTAAAAACTAAGATGAACACCGAATACAACAGTACATTTTCTGTAAAATCGGCTACGTTTGATGGTTTAAATGGTATTAAATTGACCAATGTTGTTCTGGTTCCTAAAAATACTGATACACTTTGTAACATTGAAAAAATTGAAACCAGCATCAGTTTATCCAATTTATTAATTGGTGATGTACAAATTGGAACTTTAAAAGTAAATAACGGTTATATTCAATTAGTAAAAAAAGGAAATATCCGCAATTTTGATGCTTTTTTAAAGAAAGACAAAGCCGATACTGATAAAAACGAAAAACGTAAATACGCAGCTTTTGCGTATCGCATTATTTCAAAATTACTGAATCTGGTCCCTACAGACATGAAACTGGAAAATCTGAATTTCAAGATTGATGACAATGGCAAAAAGACTTCTGTTGCTGTAAATAAACTGGTTTTAGACAACAAACAACTCGAAACCAATCTTCATGTTCAAACTAAAGATTTTGACCAAAAATGGAACATAAAAGGATTTGCTGACCCAAGAAATAAAAAAGCTGATATTCGTTTCTTCAATTTAGATACCGGAGCAATCAGAGTTCCGTATTTAGACGAGCGATATAACTTAAAAGCAAGTTTCGATTCTATCAGACTAAATGTTCAAAACATAGAAAAAGACGGAAGCGAATTGCACATTGACGGTTACACTTCGATCACCAATTTAAAAATCAATCATCCTAAAATTGCCAGTAAAGACGTAATCATCAAAAATGCACGTTTTGATTATCGCTTTTTATTGGGAGACGATTTTATTTCGATCGACAGTACTTCGACCATGCAGTTGAACAAGATAAAAGTGAAACCTTATATTTCGTACAGCACCGAAAAAGATACGATTTACACTTTGAAAGTGGATATTCCAAAAATGAAGGCACAAGATTTTATTGTTTCCCTGCCTGATGGATTGTTCACACATTTTCAGGGAATGGAAGCAACCGGAAATTTCGATTATAAACTGGATTTCAAATTCAATAAAAACAAACCAAATACTTTAGTTTTTGATAGTAAACTCAATAAAGAAGATCTAAAAATCACCAAATACGGAGAAGCCGATCTTAATAAATTAAACGGCGAATTTGTATATCGCGCCATTATCCAGAATGTATTGCAACGCCCAGTTTTGGTTGGAAATGCAAATCCTAATTACACGCCTCTAGACCAGATTTCTCCTTATTTAAGAAAATCTGTTTTGACGACCGAAGATCCGTCTTTCTTTCAGCATCGTGGTTTTATCAACGAAGCTTTCAAACAATCTATTCTAAAGAATATCAGAACCAAAAAATTCTCTCGTGGCGCCAGCACCATCAGCATGCAATTGATTAAAAATGTGTTCCTAACCAGAGAAAAAACACTTTCGCGTAAGCTCGAAGAAATTCTATTGGTTTATATTCTTGAAAATAATCGCGTAGTAAGCAAAGAAAGAATGCTTGAGGTTTATTTCAACATTATAGAATGGGGACCAAATGTTTACGGAATTGGCGAAGCAAGTCATTTCTATTTCCAGAAAAGTCCGTCGGCATTAAATGTGGATGAATGTTTGTATTTGGCCACCATTATTCCGAAGCCAAGAAAATTCATGTATCAGTTTAACGATCAGGGAAATCTAAGGGACTTTGCGGTACAAAACCAGAAGTTTTTAAAGAATTTAATGTTTCGTCGTGGTCTTTTGGTTCCTGAAGATACAATAGGCCAACTACCGGTTTATATTTCCGGTAATGCACGATCTTTAATCAGAATAAAAGCTCCGGATTCAACTGCGGTAAAAAATGATTCGCTGTCGATAGAAGAAGAATTTGACTTGTAATACTTATTTAACCGCAAAGTCCGCAAGGTTTTACGCAGAGTTCGCAAAGGTTTTTATTTCACAACTTAAAGAAATCTTAGCGCGCCTTGCGTAAAACCTTGCGGACTTTGCGGTTAGAAAACTACTTAAAGTTCTTTAAAAAATCTTCTTTATAAGTGGGCGACACTTCGATTTCTGCACCGTCGTTTAGCGTTACAATTCCTCCTTTATTATACGATTTCACACAATTCATATTAATGATATGCGATTTATGAACCCGGATAAAAGGCAAAGGCAAAATCTCTGAAAAGTGTTTTAAAAATCGGCAGACCATTTTCTTGCTTCCGTTATTCAAATAGAGATCGGTAAAATTTCCATTTCCGCGCAAGCGAACAATTTCTTCCATTTTTACCACTTCAAAACCTTCGAGCGTTGGTAAAATTACCTGTTGTTTCTCTGGTTTTGATTCATGAAAATTCTCAACGATAATTTTATTTCGGTTAAAGATTTCATGATTCATGATTTGATGCTGGACTTTGTTTACCGCCACAATCAATTCTTCGATACTAATGGGTTTCAGCAAATAATAAGCGGCACTTTGGTTTAAAGCTTTTAGCGAATATTCAGAAAAAGCGGTTACAAATATGGTTTCAAATTGTAAATCTTTACATGCTTCGAGAACATCAAAAGCATTCCCAAAAGGCATTTCGACATCCAGAAAAACC
Organism: Flavobacterium piscisymbiosum; assembly: GCF_020905295.1. Taxonomy (NCBI): domain Bacteria; kingdom Pseudomonadati; phylum Bacteroidota; class Flavobacteriia; order Flavobacteriales; family Flavobacteriaceae; genus Flavobacterium; species Flavobacterium piscisymbiosum. Next base: position 1,004,118 of record NZ_JAJJMM010000001.1, read on the forward strand.
AATTGCGGCCGAATTTCATGCAACAACGGAACAGCTTCTTTTATATTCTGCGCTTCACCCACAACTTCAACCTGCGGGCAATATTTACTCAAATAGTTTTTGAGTACTTCGCGCGCTGCCAATTCATCTTCGACAATTACACTTTTTATCTTCTGAATAGTTATCATATTTTATCAATTAATGGAAAAACAATCTGAACAATTGTTCCGGATTCCGGCAGTGCTTTCTCTTTAATTTCAAAAGCAATATTCTTCTTATACAATTCATTCAGCAAACCAATTCGTTCATTGGTATTATTAAGTCCACGGGATTCATGCACTTTCTGGTTGGTCGTTTTCAGCTCCTGACTTTTGGTTAAACCAATTCCGTTATCATCGATAACTACGACAACTTTGCCATCAATAAACCGGAATTGAAGTTTAAGAAATCCCTTTTTGTCGAGATAACGCAAACCGTGCCAAATCGCATTTTCAAGATGTGGCTGGATAATCATATTGGGGACAAAAACCCTTTCTGCATCCAGAGTTTCATCAACTGTAATTTCAAAATCGAACTTATCCTGAAAACGCAAATGTTCCAGATCCAGGTATTTTTTTAATTGTTCGACTTCCTTATCCAGCGAAATAAAATCTTTATTCGAGTTTTCCATCATATTCCTCATCAAATTCGAATACGAAGTCAGGTATTTATTGGCTTCCAGTTCTTTATTTTCAGAAATAAACTGATTGACACTATTTAAACTATTAAAAATAAAATGCGGATTCATCTCGCGTCGCAACGATTGCAAAGCGATTTCTTTATTCTTGGTTTTAATAGCATAAAGCGCTTTTACAATAAAGGCAAACAAAAGCAAAAGCAATAAAATTGATCCTAAAAGAAAGTAGTTGAAGGTGTTTTTCTTGGTAATTAATTCATCTTTTAATGATTTTTCTTTTTCGAGCTGACGTATCTTTCCTTCTGTAACCTGGAAAGTTTTCGCATTAATCAAAGTCGTATCAGATTGAATCAACTCATCAAAATTTTGAAAAAATTGCTCGTAAAGCGCCATACTTTCTTTTTCATTCCCATTAGATTTATAATACTTTGCGAGGGCAGATAAAGTATTTTTGGCTTCCGCCGAATTTCCTTTTTTAGACGCCAAATCATACGCTTCTTTCAATGAAACCAATGCTTTCTTTGGTTCTTCTTTTTTAAAATAAAGCGTTGCCAGCGATTGCAATTGTTTGATTTGGGTATTAAAATCTTGTTTGGTTACGGCTTCGGCCAAGAGTTTTTCGTTGATCCCGATTGCCTTTTCAAACTGATTGTCTGAGGCATAAACATTCGCAATTTCATTTTTAATCTTAATTACAGATTCCGGTTTATCTTTTGCGTAAGCGAGTGCATTTTTATAACTTTCTATTGCAACGCTTTTATCTTTTAAGTCTAATGAATTTTGGGCTTTCTGAACATACGCTTCTGTAACTTCTTGGCTTTTCTTTTCCTTTTTCAGCAATTCGATATTCGAATCTACATAATTGGTCTGACTGGCAGGATTTGATTGGTTTTTAAGTCGGTTAGCGTCGTTTAAGTTGATCTTTTCTTCGGCAACATCTTTAGATAATGAGCCCGCAACTTCGTAATTTTTAATCGCCGAATTAAAGTTTTTTTGATTCTCCTGTACTTTGGCCAAACTGCGCGTTACACGGGTTTTATCTTCAGTCCGTTTTAGTTTGGTGTAACTGTTTAATGCTCTTTTAAAATATTCCTCGGCTTTGGCATTATCACCATTATTTAAAAATTCGTTGGCCAATTTTTCATAGTTCACGGCAATTTTCGATTCATCGTTTTCATCCAATGAAACCGATAAATCTTCAGCCGCCTTACTAATTTTCACCTGCTTGCTTTTTTCCGCTTTTGGCACAGGCATTGCCTGCGCAATTGTTCGTTGCGGAAACAATAGCACTATACAAAGCACACTAAAACTAATTAACCAATGACGTTTCACAAATAAATTGTTTTGAAAATGTAAAGTAACCTAATTTCAAATTCCTATCCTATATTTTTCACCAAGTCAAAAGACCCGTTGACCCATTCTTCCAAAAGTACGTTTTTTCATTCAATACATTTGGCATCAATATAAAAATTACAATCATGAAAAAACTATTCTTTACAGCATCAACAGCATTATTTTCTACGTTTATAATGGGACAGGCTTCAGGAAATATCAATTATCGCGATCAGGAATCTTATAACAATACGGCAATTGATATAAATTTTCCTTCAAACAATGACATTCTTGTAAGTGTGAAAGGGCTTGCAAATGTTAAGGCAGACGCGTATACAGCCATTTTTAGCATCACTCAAAATGGTAAAACCACTAAAGAAGTGAATGAATTAATGGACCAAAGAATTATGCAGTCTCTAAATGAAATTAAACTTAAAAAAGGAGTGGAAACTTTTGTTGACATGATTTCTTTTGTTCCGGTTTACGAATATGAAACAGAAAAAAAAGTGTTTAATCGCAAGACTTATAATGAAGTTCCCGCAGGATTTGAATTGAAGAAAAACATTCATATCAAATTCGATGATCCCAATCAGTTGAATGAATTTATTGCGATTTTATCCAATTATGAAATATACGATCTGGTGAAGGTTGATTATTTTTCTAATGCATTAGAAACCATCAAAAAAGAAATGATGATGAAAGCAAAACTTCTTGTTCAGGAAAAATTAAAAAACTATCAGGAATTGCTTGGAGAAACATTTATAAATACTGAGAAAAAAATTACCGATGATTTCATTATAAATGTACCCATAGAAATGTATAAATCATATGAGGCGTACAATAGTTCTTCTTTAAACTTAAAAAAAGCGGCAAACATTAATCAGGTTACTAAATCGGTTACACTTTATTACCAGCCGGTATTTAATAAAGATTTTGATTTTGTAATTAACTCAACGGTTTTAGAACCTGTTATTCAAATACAATATGAAATTAAAATTGCGATTAACAGAGAAAAGAAACCGGCTTCAAAAACAGATAAGGAATTTATTCTGGTGACTCCAAACGGCGATTTAAAAACCCTGAATACGAATACAACGAAACAAAACTAATCTGACAGAATCGTTTCACCAAGTCAAAATACCATTTCACCCTTTCTGTAAAAAACGAGGTCTTTAAGTTTTTAAGTTTGATCTGTAATCAACAATTAAAAACTCGAAATCATGAAATCAAACCTATTTATCTCAGCCCTTTTAGCCACTGCAATTTCTTTTGCAAGCTGCAATTCTTCGAATGCAAATTCTAAAAAGAATACTGTAATCGAAAAACCAATAGTAACAGAAAATACCAAAATACAAGTAGCACTTTTACTGGACACTTCCGGCAGTATGGATGGTTTGATAGATCAGGCAAAATCCAGACTTTGGAACATTGTAAATACGCTGACCACTTTAAAATATGACGGAAAAACGCCTGATATCGAAATTGCTTTATACGAATATGGAAATGACGGATTATCTCAAAAATCGAATTACATACGACAAATAGCGCCTCTTTCGACAGATTTGGATTTGATTTCAGAAAAACTATTTGCTCTAAGTACTAATGGAGGCAGCGAATATTGCGGCGCTGTAATTCAGGATGCGACCAAAAAACTAAAATGGGCGAAAGACGACAACAATATGAAGCTGATTTATATTGCCGGAAACGAAGAGTTCAATCAGGGCGGAATTAATTATAAAGAAGCGATTAGCGATGCTTTAAAAAATGGCATTTATGTGAATACTATTTATTGCGGAGACAAAGCACAAGGCATACGCGAACTATGGAAAAATGGTGCCGATTACGGAAAAGGGAAATATTTTAATATCGATTCTAATGAATCTGTGCGATACATTGCCACGCCATATGATGATGAAATTACAAAATGTAATGAAAAAATCAACAAAACTTATATTAGTTATGGTGCCAAAGGTTCTGCAAAAAAAATGAATCAGGAAACTCAGGATAAAAATGCACAAAAAGTTTCTGCCTCAAATTATGCTGAACGTGCGGTAAGCAAATCAAAAGCGGTTTATAAAAATGAAAGCTGGGATTTGGTAGACAAAGTAAAAGAGGACAACACCGCTATTTCTAAAATTAAAAAAGAAGAATTACCGGCAGAACTTCAGAATAAATCTGAGGCTGAAATCAAAACAATTGTCGAGCAAAAAACGAAAGAAAGAGCCACAATCCAGAAAGAAATTGGTGAATTGGGCAAAAAACGTCAGCAATTTATTGATACTGAAACGAAGAAAACCAAGAAACAAGATGATCTGGGAAATGCCATCAACACATCGATTGTTGGTTTTGCAAAAGTGAAAGGTTATACGGTGGAGAAATAAACCAATCGGTAAACATGAAAAAGAAAATCTTCCTTTTGCTGCTGTCCAGTATTTTTGGTCTGAGTTTTGCATGTATGAACAAGAAAGAAGAATCGATAAGTATTAAAAATTCAAAACCGGTTTATTCCTACGAAGAGAAACTAAAAAGTGAGATCACTGAAATCAGGAGTTTTTTGGGGAAAACGCCTAAATACAATTCAGATGTTGTTTTCTTTTTAGACATGAAGATTGAATCTGGAAAAAACCGGTTTTTTATTTACGATTTAAAACACAACAAAATACTCCATAAAGGTTTGGTCGGACATGGTTCGGGATCTGAAACAGGAACTTACGGAAAGCTAAAATTTAGCAATGTCAAAAATTCGAATTGCAGTTCTTTAGGAAAATATGCCGTTGGCGGTTCCTATTCCGGAAGATTTGGCAAAGCCTATAAACTCTACGGTTTAGACAAGACAAACAGTAATGCTTTCGACCGAAATATAGTACTTCACAAATATGTTGATGTTCCTTTTGAAGAGCAAATGAATCCTATTTGCAATAGTTTGGGATGCCCAATGGTCAACGAAAAGTTTTTTGGCGTAATCGAAAAAAAGATTGATAATTCTAAAAAGAAAATCATTTTAGTAATTTATTATTAAGTTAAACCAACCTTAGGGCAATTTTTGTTATCTATACTTTTATAATAACACTTTAAATTATAAACTCATGATTAAAAAACAAACCACATTGCTCTTATTGCTAATAAGCACGTTTGTATTGGCACAAAAACCAATTTTCACTACTGCCAAAGTAAAATCAGCAACAGTATATTTTAATGCCGCCGAATTATCTCAAACTGCAACCGCAACACTTCCAGCTGGTGCGAGCGAAATTGTAATCAAAAATGTCGCGGTGAATTTAAATGAAAATTCTGTGCAAATTGGCGCACCATCTGGCGTAACAGTTCTTTCGGTTCAATTTACCAATAATTATATTTCAGAATACGAAACAGATTCTAAATCGCCTGCACTAAAAATAGTAAGAGACAGTATAGTTTTGGTTCAGAAGGAAATTCAGAAAGTGAATAATACGATTAATTCAGAAAACAAAACGATACAGCTTTTAGATAAAAACCAACAGATTTCGGGAGTAAACTCAGGTTTGAACGTAACCGAATTAATGAAAATGGTGGATTATTATAAAAATAAGCAAATCGAGATTGCCAACAACATTAATACGCTTTCTGATAAACAGCAAAAATTAAACGAATTACTGTATAAATTACAAAGCAAACTGGAAATTAATGCTAACAAAGAAGAAAAAACTTCATCAGGTAAATTAATTGTTCAGGTTATGAATGAAGTTGCAGGAATCGTTCCCTTAGACATTTCATACTTAACAAATAATGCTTCGTGGACTCCGTTTTATGACTTACGTGCCGAAAGTGTTACAGCGCCAATTAATATGATGTACAAAGCTCAGGTTGTTCAGAATACCGGAATCGACTGGAAAAAAGTAAAACTTACTTTGTCAAGCGGAATGCCAAATCAAAACAATCAGGCACCAATATTAAGTTCGTGGTTTTTGAGAGACAATAGTTTTGCTCAAAATGGTTATGGATCGCAAAGAAATAAAATGAATCAATTACAAGGACGAGTTGCAGGACTTGCTGTAGAGAGCAACGAATTGAAGGAAGTTGTTGTAACGGCACCTGTAATAAAAAAATCATCTGTTTCAAGTTATACAACTGTCGAAGAAAATCAATTGAATGTTTCGTTTGATATTGATATTCCTTACGATATTTTATCGAACGGGAAAGTTCATAGCGTTTCTTTAAAAGAAATAAAATTACCTGCATCTTATAAATATTATGCTGCACCAAGAGTAGAAAACGAAGCTTTTCTGTTAGCTGAAATTGCAGATTACAGTAAGTATAATTTACTAAGAGGTGAAGCCAATATTATTTTTGAAGGCATGTATGTTGGTAAAACTTTTATAGAACCGAACCAAACGAGCGATACTTTGAATCTGAGCATGGGACGTGATAAAAAGGTTTCGATTAAGCGAGAAAAAGTGGCTGATAAATCAGGAACTAAGTTTTTATCTGCCAAGAAAGAACAGACTTTTACTTTTGATATCACAGTAAGAAATAATAAAAAAGAAGCGGTCGAATTGTTATTGAAAGATCAATATCCGTTAAGTACCAATAAAGAAATAGAGGTAGAATTACTGCAAAGTGACGGTGCAAAAGTGAATACAGAAACCGGAATTTTGACCTGGCAATTGCAGCTAAAACCAAATGAAAACAAGAAATTCAGAATTAGTTATAAAGTCAGATATCCAAAAGACCAGAATTTGAATTTATAAAAAAAACCGAATTGAAACACAAATTCCACTAATTTTCACGGATTAATCTGTGTTTATTAGTGGAATTTGTGTTTAATCTAAAACTCTAATTAAGGAGCCGGATCAGGAATTATCGCCTGAACTCCCGCTATTTCGGTTAAGATTTCTTTCGATAAAAAGACATCAATTGTGTCGATGTTTTCTTTTAATTGTTCCATTGTGGTTGCACCAATAATCGCGCTCGTTAAAAACGGTTGTTGCAAAACAAATCCTAATGCCAATTCTGTCAATGTCAGGCCGTGTTTTTTAGCAATTTCCTGATACAATCTTGTCGCTTGCAAACATTGATCACTATTGTAACGTGTGTACTGCGGGAAAAGATTGATTCTTGCGTTTGGATGTGCTTCTCCGGTTAAAAACTTACCTGTTAAAACTCCAAAAGCCAAAGGAGAATAAGCCAGCAAACCTACATTTTCATATTTTGAAACTTCGGCAGAACCTACTTCAAAAAGACGATTTAATAAATTATACGGATTTTGAACGGTTTTGATTCTTGGCAAATTGTGGTATTTGCTTTCTTCCAGCAGACGCATCATTCCCCAGGCATTTTCGTTAGAAACCCCAATGTGTTTTATTTTTCCTTCTTTGATTAATCCATCAAAAGTTTCGAGGGTTTCTCTAAAATTATCTTCCCATTCAGCATCGTGATCTTTAAAACCGCGTTGTCCGAAATAATTAGTTGGTCGCTCCGGCCAATGCATTTGGTACAAATCGATATAATCTGTCTGAAGACGTTTTAAGCTATTTTCTAATGCGTATTTAATACTTTCCGGAGAGAAATCTACTTTCTCACGCATATAAGTAAAATTAGGATTTGGACCCGCAATTTTAGAGGCCAAAACCACTTTTTCGCGATTTCCTGTTTTCTTGAACCAGGTTCCTATAATTTTCTCGGTACTTCCGTAAGTGCTTTCGTTTGCAGGAACTGAATACATTTCGGCAGTATCAAAAAAGTTAATTCCTCTTTCGAGTGCATAATCCATTTGTTGATGTCCTTCTGCTTCAGTATTTTGCTGCCCGAAAGTCATTGTTCCGAGGTTTATTTTACTAACTTTTATGTCGGTGTTGGGTAGTGTGGTATATTTCATTTCTTTTGAGTTGCTAAGTTGCTGAGTGACTAAGATTCTAAGTTTACAGCTTTTGAATTATAAAACTCAAAGATACGACGGGATTTTTCAAATGAAAATTGTACAAAAGTTAAAAAAAGGATAAGGTTTTTTTTAAGGTTCTGAGTTGCTAAGATTCTAAGTCACTAAGTTTTATTTTTGATAAACAAAAAAGGTTCAAAGTAAAACTTTGAACCTTCTGTTATTTTAAGCTTTTCAAAGGATTTTGAAACGAATTAAAAACCCTAATTACAAAAATTGAGTTTTCTTTAATCTGATATAATACTTTATAATTTCTAATGATAATTCGTCGGCAATCAAATCTATATTCATCTACCTGAAATTGTTCAGCAAATAAAATACTATTTGTACAATTAAACAATTCATCTCTAATTTGAATTGCTTTTTCTTTAGAGACCACTTTCTTCAATGAAATATAAATATCTTTTAAATCTTCTTTCGCAATCTTAGTCCAAAAAACTACAAGTTTACTATTACTCATTATCCCAATCTTGCATTTCTTTCGATAAATCTTCTTTTGAAATTATTCGATTGTATTTTACATCATTCAATCCTTCCTCAACTTTATTATTATATTCAGATAAAGTTAAAGGATTCCCCTGCGCATCATATGAAACCACTTCATTTAAATAGTTATCAAACACAGAAGAAACAATTCTTAATACTCTTTCATCAGCAAGATCTAATTGATGACGTATTTTATCTTTTAATTCTGGAAGTCCCATAATTATAGCTTTTTTAGAGTTTCAAAGTTACAAAAATATAAAATCAAAAAAGGCCCAAAGTTCAAAACTCTGAGCCCTTATAAAATCTTAGCAACTTAGTCCCTTAGAATCTTAGCAACTTAATTAATACTATTCAACATATCAGCGATTTCATCTAATCTTGGTGTTAAGATGATTTCGATTCTACGGTTTTTAGCTTTTCCTTCCGGGGTAGCATTACTCGCTAGCGGAGAAAACTCGCTGCGCCCTGCTGCTGTTAGTTTTTGTTTGTTTATTTTAGCGTTTTCGCTTAAAATATTTACAATTGCCGTAGCTCGTTTAGTCGATAAATCCCAGTTGTTTGCAATTGGTCCTGAACCTGCATACGGATCATCATCTGTATGACCTTCGATAAGAACCGAAAGATCGGGATTGTCTCCTAATACTTTTCCTAATTCTACAACTGCTTTTCTACCTTCGGTTCCAACGGCCCAGCTACCTGAATTAAAAAGTAATTTGTTCTCCATAGAAACATATACTTTTCCGTTTTTTTGTTCCACAGTCAAACCTTTACCTTCAAAACCGTTTAAGGCTTTAGATAAAGTTTCTTTTAGTTTGCGCATTGCTTCTTCTTTTGCAGCAATCATTGCTTCAAGTTCATTCAAACGACTTGCTGTTTTATCAAGACTCGCTTGTTCTTCGGCAAGTTTTTTTGATTTTGCTTCTAATTGAGCTAACAATTCACGGTTTTTAGCCATGTTTTTCTCTAATGCATCGTTGCTGTTTTTCTCTAATGCATTGTATGAATCCTGCAAAACTTTGAATTTGTTTTGTGCTGCAGCCAAATCGGCTTTTTGTTTTGCCAATTCGTCTTTGGTTGCATTTAGATCTTTGGTTAGATTATCACGTTCTAATTCTAACTGATTTTTTGATTTTTGTAAATCGGCATTTTGATCTGCGATTGAACGGTTTTCTTTTTTAAGATCTGAATATTTTGTTTCAAGATCGTTGTAAATTTTCTTGGATACGCATGAAGTCATAGACATAGCTAGAACTAGTAATCCGATGGAGGCCTTTTTAATCATATTACTTTTTGGTTTTTATTTTTGGGGAGCATTAATAATCAACAATGTCAAAATTCAATATCAATAACAATATTAATATTGAATTTTTAACTCGCTATTCTCTCAACAAGAACAGTACCAAACTTTACTCGATTTCGACTAAAACCGGGCAATGATCTGAATGTACGGCGTCCGGAAGAATTACGGCACGTTTTAATCTGTGCTGTAAAGAGTCGCTTACTAAATTATAATCGATACGCCAGCCTTTGTTATTTCCTCTGGCTCCGGCGCGGTAACTCCACCATGAATAATGATGCGGATCTTTATTGAAATGACGGAAACTGTCGACAAAACCTGATTTCATAAAGCCATCAAGCCAGGCACGTTCTGCAGGTAAAAATCCAGAAACGGTTTTGTTACGAACGGGATCGTGAATATCAATGGCTTCGTGGCAAATGTTGTAATCGCCACAAATAATTAAATTAGGTATTGTTAGCTTTAGCTCGTTAATATAAGTTTGAAAGTCATCCATAAACATAAATTTATGATCTAATCTTTCAATATTTGTTCCCGACGGAAGGTAGAGACTCATTACAGAACAATCGTCGAAATCGGCACGAAGGTTACGTCCTTCAAAATCCATGTGCTGAATTCCGGTTCCGTAAACTACATTATTGGGTTTTGTTTTGGATAAAATAGCTACTCCGCTGTAACCTTTTTTGGTAGCGGGATAATAGTATTGATACGGATAACCGGCATCTTTTATTAAATCGACCGGAATTTGTTCTTCGGTGGCTTTTATTTCCTGAAGACAAATAACATCAGGGTTGGCATTTCGTAACCATTCGATAAAGCCTTTAGTTATTGCGGCGCGTATTCCGTTTACATTATAAGAAATAATTTTCATCAGTGTTTTTTTAAGGATTCCAAATGTAATAAAAAAGTGGAAAGTTTGTGTTTGAAACAGCGAAAAGTAGACTTTTTTGTTATCTTTGTTCGCTGCTCTAATAAATTAAAAATAGTACATGGGTTTAGTTACCGCGAAAGAAGTTGCAAAGGCAATAAATGTTGAGAAGTACGGAGTTCTTGGTACTTTTTCAGGCTGGATTCTTATGAAGGTCCTTAAAATTTCTACCCTTAATAAAATTTACGATCATAATAAACATTTAGAAGACGTTGCGTTTTTAAACGGAGTATTGGATGAATTGCAAATTAAGTTTGAAATTCCGGAAGAAGATTTAAAACGTTTACCTAAAGATGGCGCTTATATTACCATTTCAAATCACCCGCTTGGAGGAATTGATGGTATTTTATTATTGAAATTAATGCTCGAAAGAGAACCAAATTTCAAGATTATCGCCAACTTTTTATTACACCGAATTGTTCCGCTAAAAAAATACATTATGCCGGTTAATCCTTTTGAGAATCATAGGGATGCTAAATCGAGCGTAGTTGGGATTAAAGAAACTTTGCGTCATTTAAGTGATGGAAAACCGTTGGGAATTTTCCCTGCCGGGGAAGTTTCGACCTACAGAGATGGAAAATTAGTTGTGGATAAACCTTGGGAAGAAGGCGCTCTAAAATTGATTAGAAAAGCCAAAGTTCCGGTTGTACCGATTTATTTTCACGCAAAAAACAGCCGATTATTTTATTGGCTTTCTAAAATTGATGATACCTTAAGAACTGCCAAATTACCATCGGAATTGCTTACGCAGAAAGATCGTGTAATTAAAGTTCGTATTGGAAAACCAATTTCTGTAAACGAACAAAACGAGTTTGAATCGTTTGAAGATTACTCTGAATTCCTGAGAAAGAAGACTTATATGCTTGCCAATCCTTTCGAAAAGGACCATAAATTACTGGACACTGCAAGTTTAAAAATACCAAAAGCACCTAAAAAAATCGTTACGCCTGCAAACGAACTAGAAATGATTAACGAAGTAAACGCGTTAAGAAACAGTGATTGCCGTTTGTTGCAGAGTAAAAATTACGAAGTATTTTTTGCAAGAGCAAAATCTATTCCGAATATTCTGCACGAAATTGGCCGTTTGCGCGAAATCACTTTTCGTGAAGTAGGTGAAGGAACTAATGAATCTATTGATTTAGACAAATTCGACCAATATTATCACCATATGTTTTTATGGGATGATGAAACCAAAAAAATTGCCGGTGCCTATCGTATGGGATTGGGTTCTGAAATTTACCCTAAATACGGAATTGAAGGTTTTTACTTGAATGATTTATTTAGATTCGAACCTGAATTGCATGATATGATGCACAAGTCGATCGAAATGGGTCGTGCGTTTATCATAAAGGAATATCAGCAAAAACCAATGCCTTTGTTCCTTTTATGGAAAGGTATTATTCATACTACATTACGTTATCCTGAACATAAATATTTATTGGGCGGAGTAAGTATCAGTAATCAATTCTCTGACTTTTCGAAATCACTTATGATTGAGTTTATGAAGTCGAATTATTATGATCCTTATATTGCGCAATACATTCACCCGAAGAAAGCGTATAAGGTAAAACTAAAAGATGCTGATAAAGATTTCATCTTTGATGAAGCAGAATCTGACTTAAACAAATTCGATAAAATCATTGACGAACTAGAACCTGGAAATTTACGTTTGCCGGTTTTAATTAAAAAATACATCAAGCAAAATGCACGTGTTGTAGCTTTTAACGTCGATCCTTTGTTCAACAATGCCGTAGATGGTTTGATGTACATAAGAATCGCAGATATTCCTGAAAGTACTATGAAACCTGTTATCGAAGAGTTTCAGATAGAATTGGAACGTAAATTATCTGAGAAAGAAGATTAATTACAAAATTTGATATAAAATAAAAAAACTCATAAGCTGCGGCTTATGAGTTTTTTTTTATTTTAATACTTTATTTGCTTGTTGCTGTTTACTTTAAACAACTTCTTCCCGATTTAAATTAAATATTTCTTCTCCAATACGATCTAATTTATCAAGCACACCCTCAACTCCGGATTCTATCATTTCTGTTCTTTCTTTATTTGATATTGGAACTATCCATAAAAAAGTAGTATTTGATTCTCTATATTGGGGCAATTGAACTTCTGGCAGCACTTTGAGCTTATTGGTAAGTATACCAAAATTAAATTTTTCATTAACTCCAGTTTGAAACTCTACAGTATGGCCTTCTGCTAAAAAAGTAACAAAATCCCAAGGTATAGCTGTTATCCCGCTTATAGAGCCCCCAATTTTATTTACCTGATCGTTATTCAATGCAGACTTTACAATAACTCCAAGTTCTATTCTATTAACATCACTTGTATTTTCAAAATACATCTCTATTTTGGGCTGTGGTCGCAATGATACTGCTACTGTTGCAAAAACAACTTTTTCTTCACCTTGATTTACATAAAGGCCTTTTGGGGGCCATTCTGCATTATCAATTGCAAAATATTTTTCACTTTTACCGAATATTTCATCGTAATAATCTAAAATTTCCGGCTGCAGAATTCTAAAAGGATTCATTTCTTCATCCCATGATTTCAAAAATTCGGCTGATTGCTTAACACGCGTGCGCATTTCATTATCTTCTGAAAGTTCCCACGCAAAATCACCTGTTCCTTTACAATCGCGAGCGTATCCGTAAAACCCGCCATTACCTCCCCAACTAGGAATGACACATAAAATTTCTCCGTTTTCTAATAACGCCGCTCCATCTCCTTCTTCCAGCCAAACAATTTCCAAAGTATTAGCATTCAGTTTTTCCTGTCCTTCCGGAAATTTGCAAAACTCTTTGGTTAACATAGGAGGAACACCTTTTTCCATCAATGCTGTCTCTATTTCATTTGGCGCTGCACTTAAATTTCTAATCCAGCAGCTTTTTGTACCAAAATCTTCATTATCCCCAAACAGATAAAAGTAGGCAGTTCTATTATCCTGTTCTACAATTGCAGTTATTGGACAGCCAGGACTTCTTAGTTCAAGAATAACCTTAGGTTTTTCAATTTTATTATTGTTTCTACTAAATAATCCCATGTTTCTATATTTATTATTTCAAGATTAAAATTACACTTAAGCAACGTTTTTTATCTAAAAACAATATTAATTTTAAACTAAAATAATGCTTTTTAATTTCAGTTGGCACGAACTCATCTCTAAAACTTATGAGAAAACAATTTAACATTTCCTTTTAAATTTTGATTAGCTATACGATCACGTTCTAAGACAAACGCTTAATGTTCACGCTAAGTCAAAAAAAATCCCATTTAAAATGGGATTAATAATTTAGAACCAAGGTTTTTTTCCTACTTGGTAAGTTTGATAAAACTCATCGTCAGGTTTTGTCAAATAAATAATTCCTTCAACAAATCCAACCATTCCACCTAAGCCACAAGTCACTACACTAACTACAAGCTGAATAATCCCTTCCTTTTGATAACCTAAATAAAATTTGTGTGCGCCAAACGCACCTAGCAAAATCCCTAAAATCCCAGCAGTAACTTTTTTATTTTCCACTTTTCCAGCATCCAATTTTGTACTTTCCATCTTCTTAATATTAAAATTATTTGAGCTCTTTAAAGTGTTTTTTATTTTTACAAAAAACCTTTCAAAAAGTTTGCAATAATACAAACCTGCCAAACAATCAACAGATCACAAAAAGTTTTTAATATGTCATAAAAGGACATTTTTTTCTAAAAAAAATCCCATTTGCTTTCACAAATGGGAACTTAATATTTTAAAACCAAATCGACTGATGTAAGATATCATCAAAGGAATTATTCCTAACAAATAATACTAACCGTATCAAATGATAAAAGGCCAGAAAATAAGCCATATTATAGGCTAATTTTCGATTGTATAGAATTCCTTTAAAATATTCTTTTTTGGTAATGATTTCTGTGGTTAATATAATAATGGTCAGCCAGCAAAATAGAATAACAAAAGGTCCTAAAATGTGGTAACTAACACTTTTATAAATATCTCCCTGATAAAAATACACTAACGATTTTGTTATACCACAACCCGGACAAGGAAATCCGGTAACCATTTTAAAGGGACAAAACGACTGATCTGTTTCTAAATGGTCATTGTGGTTGTTAAGCATTAAGAAAAACGGAATTATCAGTGTAATTGCTGCACCGATAATTCCGTAAACTTTACGCTTTACTCTGCTATTATTTGTATAATCTGTTGATATCACCTTGTACAATCATTGCTGCTGCCATAGGAAAGAAAAGACCTAAAACAATTAATAAAGTAGACTGATCTTTTTGAAGCTCACCAGTTTTTTCATAAACTTTTGGCAACGCATCTTTACCAGCTAAATAATAAAAATAAATATTTACCGGCATACAACATCCTGCAAAAATTGCAATAGGCTGCGAAATAACTTCTCTTTTGGCTACAGCATTAAAAACCTCTGCAACTTTAATATTCCAATAAATTAAATATAAACCACAAGTTAAAAATCCAAAAATTAATACCATAATTGGATCTACTTTAAATACTGGGATTTCGTTAAAATCATTAGACGTCTCTTGAAAATTGTTTTCCATTTTTATTTATTAAAATTAATTGGTTAGTTCCTACTCTTCGGATTTTCGGCTTCTCCTTATTTAGAAACAATATTATTAAAAATTAACTTTAAAAACTAATTATCCACCCAAATTGTACAGAAAAAACTCGTTATAAAATTCTAAAAGCTATATAAAGAAAATCTGCTTCTCTCTACTGAGCTTATTTTGAGTAAACAGCCTTAATTTTATCGACAATTACCTGCGCCAGGCGCTCATGACTTTCAAATGTCCAACCAGCAATATGGGGAGTCAACAAAGCATTTTTAGCTTCTAGAAGATATTGAAAAGCTTCGGGAGTATTTTTATCCTGAAACAAGGTTTCGAAAGATAATTTCTCATATTCTAAAACATCTAATCCTGCACCCAAAATCTTTTTAGACTTCATTGCTTCGACCAAATCTGCTGTGACGATGTTTTTACCACGTGAAGTATTTATGATCCAAAATGGCTTTGCAAATGCATTTATAAAATCACTGTTTACTATTTTGTCTGTTTCAGGAGTCCACGGAAGATGTAAACTCAAAACATCGGCTTTTTGCTGTAATTCTTGTAATGAAACTTGTTTGGCATTTTCGTCTCCAATATTTTCTAAAATATCATGAAAGATAACATCAACCTCAAAACCGCGAAGTTTTTTAGCGAAAGCTTTTCCCATGTTTCCATAACCAATAATCCCTACCGTTTTGCCATCTAATTCGTGGCCGCGATTACTTTCACGATTCCATTGTCCGGCTTTAATTTCGGCGTCGGCCTGATTCAAATTATTAAATAAAGACAATATTACGCCCAATGAATGTTCTGCAACAGCGTTGCGATTACCTTCCGGAGCAGCAATTAAATGAATTCCTTTTGTTTCGGAATATTCACAATCTATACTTTCTAAACCCGCGCCAACTCTGGCAATAAACTGTAAACTGGTAGCTTTATCCAGAAAGGTTTTATCAATTTTAAAACGGCTTCGAATTACGATTCCGTTATAATCCTGAATTTTGGCCTCGATTTCTTCTTTCGAAGATTTAAAATCGGCGTGGTTTTCAAAACCCGCTTCTTCTAGTTGTTGCCAAAGAATTGGGTTATTACTGTCGATATGCAGAATTTTTATGCTCATGAATAAAATATTAGGTAATAAAGTGTAAAAATACAGCTATTTGATCACTTATAAATAGAGAATATTAGTCATTTATAAGGAAACAATTAATTGTCAATTTTTTATTGGCAAGATTTTTTTTTAACTTTGAAAATATAAGATTCACCAAACCTGGCTGAATCTATTTCTTTCTAAATCTTCAGAAACCTCCGCAATGAAACTAACCAAGACTTTTAAAGCCTTTTTTGACAACGAAAAATCAGGAGGATTGCTCTTACTATTTGTTACGATTATATCACTTTACCTTGCCAACTCCCCTTTCCAAACTGAATATATTGCTTTTTGGGAAAAAGATTTAGGCGGGCATTCGATCACACACTGGATCAACGACGGCTTAATGGCTATTTTCTTTTTATTGATAGGCCTAGAACTGGAACGAGAAATTTATCACGGAGAATTATCGAGCATAAAAAATGCTTCATTGCCAATTATGGCGGCTTTTGGCGGAATGTTAGTTCCAGCGGCAATATTCCTGGCTTTAAATTTTGGAACTGCTACACAAAACGGAGCAGGAATTCCTATGGCAACCGATATTGCTTTTGCAATTGGTATTTTATCGCTATTAGGCAAAAAAGTTCCATCGTCTCTAAAAGTATTTTTAACAGCTTTGGCGGTTATTGATGATCTGGGCGCTATTATCGTTATTGCTATATTTTACACCACCTCAATTGCATTTGTAAATCTTGCCATTGCTTTAGGAATTTGGGTTTTCTTGTTTATTTTGAATCGAATGAAAATTCACAATCTGATTCCTTATTTAATTGGAGGAATTGTGATGTGGTACTTCATGCTTAATTCGGGAGTTCACGCTACCATTACCGGTGTTATTCTGGCATTTGTAATTCCGTTTGGTGATGGCGGAGAAAAATCTTCTTCGTATAAATTACAGCACTTTTTACATAAACCCGTTGCTTTTGTAATTCTGCCCTTATTTGCTATTGCAAACACTTGCATTGCTATTGAATCAGATTGGCATCAGGGACTGAATCATCCTAACACGTATGGTATTATTTTAGGTTTAGTAGTTGGAAAACCTCTTGGAATTATACTTTTTTCTTCGATTGGTGTAAGTGCCGGTTTATGTGCTTTGCCAAAAAACTTAAAATGGGCGCATATTTTAGGCGCTGGAATGTTAGGCGGAATTGGTTTTACAATGTCAATCTTCATTACCATTTTAGCTTTTAAAGATCCTGAAATAATTGTTTTTTCTAAGATCGCGATCCTCATCGCCTCTGTACTTTCGGGAATAATTGGATTTGTTTACTTAAAATATATACTGACAAGAAAGAAAACTCTTTAATTTTATGCACTCGACATCTAAGATTGTTTACGTATTATTTCTCGGATTATTAATTTCAGCATGCAACAACAAACCAAAACCTGCAGTTGAAAAAGATGCTTCTAAGTCAAAAATTTTACTTCAAACAAACACAGATGAAGAATCTATTGAAGGTTTATATGAAACACATCCGGAATCCGACAATAGTGATGAATGCAATATTTCGGTTGAAATAAAAAAAGGAAAAAGCGGCTATACTTATTTTCTAAAAACAAAACTTCGAAAAATAAAAGGTATCGCCAATTTCTTTACTAACGAATCCGGAGAAAAAATTATCGTTTTAGAAGGCATACAATGGGATGAATATGAGGGCGATATTAGCCGTGAAGAAGAAAATGATTCTATAGCTGATTCAGAAGCAAATTCTCAACAATTAGAAATCCCTGTTGGAATTGGCGCGAGCTACACCAAAGATACGCTGACAATTCAGAATTATGGGAACGCTATGAATTCTTATACTAAGCTTTCAGAATGCGGGAGGAAGTATATACAGCTGATTAAGAAATAAATTCCAATCTTTTGAAATTCCAAATTCCAACTATCCCCAAATATGAATAAGATTAGACGCATTTTACTTTATTCAATAACACTAATTACTATACTTATTGGTCTAATATTATATCAAATAAAAACATACATCGCTCCAACTTATTTAATTTGCTCCCCAGATCCTGTTTTCTTTTGTGGAACTTCAAATCCTGACTTAACAGAAAATGAAACAAAAGGAAGAGAGATTTTAAATTCGAATTGCGCAGCGTGTCACAAACTAGACGCAAGAAGTACCGGACCAGCACTTCGCAACATAGATTCACTTGTAATTACAAAATGGATGATTGGTAAAAACTACAAAATTGACAGTACTAAAATTGAGAAATTAGGATTAGATTATCACAGAACGATGTTTAAAGATTTTGTAAATGAAGAAAATCTTGCATTAATAATAGATTATTGTTCAAGAACACGTTATTAAATTCTAAAAATAAAAATCCCAAATCCCAAATTTCTACAATGCTGACGGAGGAAGGATCGCACAAGAAGCTCCCCATAGTAATTCTCCAATCTTTGTCGAGTTGCGTGTGCGATCCTTCCTCCGTCAAGGATGACAAACTGTACGAAAACAAAAAATCCCAAACCCCAACTAAAATTGGAATTTGGAATTTTTAAAATATTGGAATTTAATATTATCTAACCTTTGATCTGTTTCAAAGAAGTCTTAATACCTTTTATCAAAGATGAACTGAAACCATTATGTTCCATTTCGTTCAATCCTACAATTGTGCAGCCTTGTGGCGTTGTTACACGGTCGATTAATTGTTCCGGATGTACTTTTTCTTCTAATAACATTTTTGCCGCTCCTTTTACGGTTTGTGCCGCGATTGCTAATGCGGTTTGAGAATCAAATCCTATTTCGATTCCGGCTTGCATCGAGGCGCGAATATATCTTAAAGCATAAGCGGTTCCGCATGCACCAAGAACTGTTGCTGCATCCATTAATTTTTCATCGATAACGGGAGCAGTTCCTAAATCCTGAAATAAATCAACGATTGGCAATGCTTTTTCTCTGTCCTTTTCAGGGAAAGAAATACAAGTTGCCGATTCGCCAAACTGTGCCGCAATATTTGGCATGATTCGGATTACCGGATATTCATTCTTTGTTTTTTCCTGAAGCATATCCAAAGACAAACCACTCACTGCCGAAGCAATAGTTTTCCCCGGAATTGCTGATAAAATTTCAGCTAAAACAACATCAACCTGATACGGTTTTATGGTTAAAATTACTACATCTGCTTCCTGAATATTATGTTTATTATCTGATGAAACTGTGATTCCGTATTCAGATAAATATTGAATACTAGCCGTATTTCTTCTCGTTACAGTAACCTGATTGTTTTTTGAGAACTTCGCAATTCCTAAGGCAATAGAAACCCCTAGATTTCCTCCTCCTATGATGTGTACTTTCATTCTGGTTGGTTTTTTGAATTATTTTTCTGGTAGCTTAATAGCCCATTTTTCGACGTGTAAATTACGCAGATTATACAGATTTTAAATCACTGCAATCTATCAATTTGTGGCAAAAATCTAAAAGTCAAAAATCATTCTGGCCATTATATTCTATTCTTATAACAACTTCCCTTTTAATAATAAAGAAGCTATCGTAAAATAGATCACCAATCCTGTTACGTCGACTAAAGTAGCCACAAACGGTGCTGATGAAGTTGCGGGATCAAGTTTAAGTCTTTTTAATAAAAAGGGTATCATAGATCCTGAAAGTGTTCCCCATAAAACGATAAACACTAACGAAAGTGAAACCGTTGCTCCTATCGCCAACCAATGTTCTCCATATTCATAAAGTCCGGTTTGCTGCCAAACCATGATCCTGATAAAACCAACAATACCTAAAATCGCTCCTAATAGAAAACCAGAAGCAATTTCTTTTTTCATTACATACCACCAGTCTTTAAGCGTAAGTTCTTTCAACGCCATGGCACGAATGATCAATGTCGCTGCCTGTGAACCTGAATTTCCTCCACTCGAAATAATAAGCGGAACAAATAAGGCCAAAACGACTGCTTTCTCAATTTCCCCTTCAAAAAATCCCATTGCCGAAGCTGTAAACATTTCTCCGATAAATAAAACGACAAGCCAGGTTGCTCTCTTTTTTACCATCTCACCCAAACGTGTTTGAACGTATGGTAATTCTAATGCTTCAAGTCCCCCGAATTTCTGAATGTCTTCAGTATCTCTTTTTTCAATCTCATCTTTGATGACATCAATAATATCGTCAATTGTAATACGACCTACTAAACGTCCTAACTCATCTACGACAGGAATAGCTTCCAGATCGTACTTATCCATCATTCGAGCTACCTCAACATCAGGTGTTTCAACGTTTACATGGTATAATTTTCTAATATAAATATCAGAAATCTGTGTTTTAGTAGAAGTTGTCAATAAATCTTTAAGCGATAATCTCCCTTTAAGTCTGTTTTCATCATCAACAACATAAATAGAGTGTACTCTGGAAACATTTTCGGCCTGAATACGCATTTCTTTCACGCAAGTAAGTACGTTCCAGTTTTCGTTGACTTTCACCAACTCTTTGTGCATGATACCTCCGGCAGTATCCTCGTCGTAACGCAATAAATCAACGATTCCTTTTGCGTGTTCTACGTCCTGAAGTTCAGAGATTACTTCGGCTTTTCTGTCTTTCGAAAGTTCCCCAATAATATCTGCTGCATCATTGGTTTCCAATTCATCAAGCTCTTCGGCGATTTCTTTAGGCGAAAGTCGGTTTAAGATTTGTTCACGTAAATCATCCTCCAATTCCAAAAGAATTTCGGCTGTTTTTTCGCTATCTAAAACCTTAAATATATAAGTGGCTTCATCAATGTCAATTTCATCAAGGATTTCAGCGAAATCGGCATGGTGCATGTCATTTAATAAAACCTCCAGCTCTTTGTTGTTTTTAGCTTGAATGAGTTGAGCTATTTCTTTAATTAGCTCTTTGCTGATTTTAAACTCCATCGGCTTCTATTTTTTGAGTCAAAACAATAAATTCCTCCACGCTTAATTGCTCCGGACGCTTATCAAAGATAGTGTCTAATCGCAATTCATCTGATAAATTTAATGTTTTCAAACTGTTACGTAATGTTTTTCGTCTTTGCTGAAAAGCAGTTTTTACAACCGTAAAAAACAACTTTTCTCCACACGGAAGGCTATAATCTTCCTTTCGGGTCATTTTCATCACACCCGACTTGACCTTGGGCGGAGGAATAAAAACGTTTTCATCTACCGTAAACAGATACTCAGTATCATAGAAAGCCTGGGCTAATACAGATAAGATTCCGTACGCTTTTGAGCCTTTTTTCTCGCATATCCTTTCAGCTACTTCTTTTTGAAACATCCCCGAAAATTCCGGAATCTGATGTTTGAATTCTAAAGTTCTAAAAACGATTTGCGTAGAAATGTTATAGGGAAAATTCCCAATAATAGCGAATTGTTTATTTTCGTAAACCTCGTTTATATTGTATTTCAGGAAATCCTGAGAGATAATTTTATCTTTTAGTTTTGGATAATTTTCGCCCAAATACACCACAGATTCTCCATCAATCTCGATCACATGCGTGTTAATTGGTTTGTCAAGCAAATACTTAGTCAACACACCCATCCCCGGTCCTATTTCTAAAACCTCATCATATCCTTTTAAGCTTAAAGTATCTGCAATTGCTTTGGCGATACTTTCGTCTTTCAGGAAGTGTTGTCCTAAATGTTTTTTGGCTTTTACTTTTTCCATTTTCTTTTTTATTAGCCACAAAGGCACTAAGGTATTTTTGCCACGAAGACGCTAAGACACAAAGTATTATTTTTATTTTTGTTTTGTGAGATTTGCCACAAAGGCGCTAAGTCACAAAGTTTTATTTTTTATTAATTTCTCGTAACTGTTGAATATCTAATAAATCCTTTGCTCTATTTGCTTTAATTTTACTTGTGATCAAATCCTCTAAAGACAGTACATTCCATTTTAAAAATATTTTGCCATTAACTGTTGTTTCTTCACTATCGTTATAAGCTTCCTCAAAAGTTTTATTTACTGAGAATTTAGTAATTAGTTCTAAATCTAAATCAACAGGAGAAAATTTTATTGATATATTTTGTTGTTGTTGTTTTACATTTTCAGGAAAATCATCAATTTCATATCCCATCTCATTAAAAACAAGCACCAACTTCTTAAAATTTTCATCGGTCGTTTCTATCCAAAAATCTACATCTGCTGAGTGTCTCTGATATCCATGAAAATTTACAGCTCCACCACCCACCATAAGCATTCGGACATTATGTTTGGCGGCTAATGCAATAAATTCATCAATATTCTGATCCCAAAGCTTTGACATTCTATTTTGATTTTATAACAATTATAAAATTGTCTTTGTTTTTGTCTACTTTATTCTTCACAGGAAATCTGCTTATTCTCTCACTTAAGCGTAAAAAACTATAAAATCTTTCAACTTTAGACAACTTCAAAAAATCTTCTTGCTGTTGCTTATTACTTTCTTCTTTAGTTTGAAATCTAATTTCCATAATTTTCTATTTTTACTGAGACTGAAAACTTAGATTTTAATGCTCCGAAATCACTTCCAACTCTGTTCTGAAAGAAAGCATTTTATCAGCAAATAAAGACAAGGCTTCCTGATGAAAAGCCGGCTCATCTTCGATATAATATTGATCTAAAGTTTCTTTGCTATCTGTAACATATTGAACAGAATAGGTAATCCCTCCCATTTCTTCTTCTATCAAAACCCTAACAATTCTTGCAGAAGAGAACTTTTGTGTAGCCAGAATTTCCGGTATGTGTTTTTCCTGCATCCATTTTAACCATTGGTCATGAACGCTCTCGTGTATATTGGTAGTAACGTTGTAAATAATCATTTTTTTTTTAAGGTTCTGAGATTCTAAGGCTCTAAGGTTCTGAGTTTTTTTTTACTGTTGACCACTAAAATCTTTACAAATCATCATATTACTAATTCTCTATCTATTGGAATTTGGAATTTGCTTTTTTTGGAATTTAATTCTACAAATTCTTATCTCCTCTCAACTCTCGGTATTTTTTTCTGGCATCAACAAAGTAAATACTGTCCTGATGATTAAAAATTACCTTTTCATATAAAGGTTTTGCCTTTTCTGTATCTTTTAATTCGTCGTTGTAAATTTCTGCTGAAAAAAATAGCGCTTCATCTACATAAATTCCGTCACTATGATTGTCAATGATTTGTTGATATTGGCTTAAAGCCGAATTAAAATCTTTTTGACTTTCATAAATTTTACCTAAACGCAACAATGTTACAGCTTCTATTTCTTGTCCTTTAAAGGCTTTTAAAATACTCTGAAACTGAGCAATTGCTTCCGGTTTCTTATTCTGATAGATTAAAAAATCACCTTTTGCAAATTGTTTTAATGCCGTTTGTGTCGAATCAGCAACCGTATTATCATTAATCAATAAAAAATATTCAAGAGCGTCATTGGCAATCAACTGCGTATTTGCTGCTTTCAGCTCCTTAAATTGTTTCAAAGCCCATTCAAAATCGCCTTTGTAATAACTTGTTTTTGCCGCTTTTAAACTGGCTTCGTGCGCCATGACATCATTCTTTAAATCCAACTGAATTTGCGAATAATAAATCAGCGCCTGATTGAACTTTTCTTCTAAAAGCAAGATGTCTGCCAACTCCATCTTCGCATCTGCTTTTTGATAATCATTCAAATTTAATTCCAGCGCTTTTTTAACAATTGCCTTTGCTTCTTCAGTCTTTTTGAGATTAAAAGCCAGGAAATGCGCCTGAATTATTTGCAAAGATAAGGTAAAAGGAGTTATTTCATAGGTTGCAAGCAATTGTTGTAACTCTGTATTGATATTTGGATAGTCTTTTTCCTGTGCTTTATCGATTTTAATTTGCATTAAATACGAATTGGTCTGAATCAATAAGTCTAAATCTTTGGTATTTAAAAGAATAAAATTCAGAATTTCTGTAGCTGTATCGGTGTCATCTTCATTCAAAGCAAACTGACTTAGATTGACAATACTCGAAAGTGATTCCGGTTCGCGTTTGTAAATCGCTTTTTCCTGAATAAAGGCTTTCCCGAATTCTTTTTGCTGCACATAAAACCAACTCAGATAATGATTCCAGAAAACGTCCTGATCTTTTTGAGTCCTCAGGATTAATGCTTTACGCATGGCATCTTTAAAAGCCGTATTATCGGTTTCACCATTCATGAAACGGGATAATTGCGTTTGTATTAAATTGGCGTTTTGCGGATTATTATACGATTCGGTCAATAGAAGATCAATCATTTGATCGGTCTTTCCTAACTGCCCGTACAACATCCCAATCTGAAAATTGAAATTATAATTGGGCTGAATCTGCATTGCCGTTTGATACGCTTTTAAGGCATATTCCAACAATACTTTTTTCTCGAAAGAATTCCCAATTCCGTAAACATCATTCGGACTTGTTTTGATTTTTTCTATAGCCTGCTCGTAGTAATCTTTGGCTTTAGCCTCGTTTTTCTGCAATTGATAGTTATAACCCAATTCTACTAAAAAAACGCCTTGTTTGTATCTGTTATATCGTTCCTGAATAACTTTTTGAGCCAAATCAAATTGTTGTAATTGCTGGTAACAATCGATCGTTCTTAAAAAATATTGGGTATTAGATGGCGAAATTTTCAGCAACTCTTCATAACTGATTTTAGCTTTTTCGAAATCACCTTTATCGTAGTAATATTGAGCCAATTGCTCATTTTGCGAAAAAGCAAAAGCAGACCATAGTAAAACGATATAAATAAAGATGTTTTTCATAATTCAGTCTTTTTTTTTCAGTTTTCAGTCTCAGTTTTCAGTCTCAGTGCAATTCAATGTAAACTGCCACCGCGACTGCACACTAAACCTTCTTCGATTTCCAGATTATCAAAGCTACACCAATTAAAATAAAAGGAATACTTAGTATTTGCCCCATATTAATAATCATATCATTCTCGAAGGCTTCTTGATTTTCTTTGAAAAATTCGATTATAAATCGGGCCACAAACATTAAAGTTAAGAAACATCCGAAGATAAATCCATCTGCTTTTTTAAACTTTTCTGTTTTATAAAGATAAAGAACAATTACGAAAATCAATAGATAAGCAAATGCCTCATACAATTGTGTTGGATGTCTTGGGATCATATCATCTCTTTGAAAAACAACTCCCCAGTTTCCGTTCGTGGGTTTTCCGTAGATTTCAGAATTCATAAAATTCCCAAACCTTATAAAAGCGCCTGTAACTGGAACTCCAATGGCCATTTTATCTAAAATCCATAAGAACTTAACATTGTATTTTCGGCAATATAAAATCATTGCTATCAAAACACCAATCGATCCTCCGTGACTTGCCAGACCTTGATAACCAACAAATTTATAAACTCCCGCTACTTTTTGAATTGGCAAAAGAATTTCTATTGGATGCTGTAAAAAATAAGACGGCTCATAAAAGAAACAATGCCCTAATCTGGCGCCCAAAATTGTCCCGACAATTACATAAACCAATAAACTATCCAGATTATCCAGCGAAAGATGTTCTTTTTTATAAATGCTTCTTACGATATAATACCCCAGTAAAAGTCCGATAGCAAAAAGAGCTCCATAATATTTTAAAGGAAAACTATCTGTTATCATGACAATAACCGGATCTACATTCCAATTTAAAATTCCGTTACTCATAATAGGTTCTTTATTAAAGCATTCAGTCGCAGTTTACAGTCACAGTCAAAAACTGTAAACTGTCACTGCGACTGTACACTTATTTTAATCTTAATTTATAATATCAAATCCGCAGTAAGGGCGTAAAACTTCTGGAATTACGATTCCTTCCGGAGTTTGGTAATTTTCTAATATTCCGGCTAAAACTCTTGGCAAAGCCAATGAACTTCCGTTAAGCGTGTGTGCCAATTGGTTTTTTCCGTCTTTGTCTTTGAAACGCAATTTCAAACGATTCGCCTGAAAAGTCTCGAAGTTAGAAACAGAACTGATCTCTAACCAACGATCCTGCGCAGTAGAAAACACTTCAAAATCATACGTCAAAGCCGATGTGAAACCCATATCTCCACCACATAAACGTAAAACTCTGTATGGCAATTTCAATTCTTTCAAAATATCTTTTACGTGTTCTACCATTCCGTCAAGTGCTGCATAAGAATTATCCGGATGTTCTACACGCACGATTTCTACTTTATCAAATTGGTGCAAACGGTTTAATCCGCGCACGTGAGCTCCGTAAGAACCTGCTTCACGACGGAAACATGGCGTGTAAGCGGTATGTAAAACCGGTAATTCACTTTCGTTTAAAATAACATCGCGGAACAAATTCGTAACCGGAACCTCAGCAGTTGGAATTAGATATAAATCATCAATTGTTGAGTGATACATTTGTCCTTCTTTATCAGGTAATTGTCCTGTTCCGTAACCTGAAGCTTCGTTTACCAAATGTGGAACCTGAACTTCATTATATCCTGCAGCTGTATTTTTATCTAAAAAGTAATTGATTAAGGCACGTTGCAAACGAGCTCCTTTTCCTTTATAAACAGGAAAACCAGCACCAGCAATTTTTACACCCAACTCGAAATCGATGATATCGTATTTTTTTACCAATTCCCAGTGAGGTTGTGCACCTTCGTGAAGAACCGGAATATCGCCTTCTTCAAAAACATTTAAGTTATCGTCTGGAGTTTTTCCTTCAGGAACAATATCAGCCGGAAGATTGGGTAAAGTATATAATAAATTGGTTAGTTCGGTTGCCAAAGCTTCTGCTTTTTCGCCTAATTCTTTACTTTTTTCTTTTAATGAAACCGTTTTTTCTTTTAAGATTGCCGCTTTAGCTTTCTCTCCCGCTTTCATTAATTCTCCAATGTCTTTGGATAATTTATTAGATTCAGATAAAGTGTTGTCTAATTCAACTTGTGTGGCACGACGGTTTTCGTCTAATTGCACGACTTCTTCAACAACGCTTTTAGCATCGATATTTCGTTTTGCTAAAGCCTTGATTACTTTCTCCTGATTCTCTCTAATAAATGCGATTTGTAACATAGCTTGATTTTTATAACTATTGTATTTTTTTATAACGGAAGCAAATTTAAGGAAATGTTTTATAAGATCACGACAAAGTTGATTCTAAAGTTATTTCGGGGGTTATTACGTATAGAGGTTACACAGAGATTCGCAAAAGTTACACAGAGATACACAAAGATTTTTTGAAATTCTGAACGGATTGAGCCCCAGCGGGGTGAAATATTTATAGAAATAGAAAATTCAATTAAATCCAGAACCCCAGCGGGGTGACATATTTTACATATAAATATGACACTCCAATGGAGCTTTATTTTTAGAATTCAATTCGTTGAAAAAAGCTCTTTTTAAATATCCCTTCGCGAAACTCTGTGAAAAACTTTGTGAATCTCTGCGAAACTCTACATTTTCGAAAATAAAAAATAAGTAAATTGCAATTAAAAAATTATCATCATGCTTATCGACCATTTTATCGAAGATTTCTCAAAGACTTTTACTGACCTTTCTCCATCTGAACCCTGGAATATTACAAATGACCTCAAAACTATAATCGAAAAAATGATTTTGAATCTGGGTGATGATTATATTATTCAAGACAATATCGCCATTCATAAATCAGCCATTATCGAAAATAATGTAACGATTAAAAAACCTGCTATTATTGGCGAAAACTGTTACATTGGTGCAAATGCTTATTTTAGAGAAGGCGTTTATTTAGATCAATCGGTAAAAATTGGTCCGGGTTGCGAAATCAAAAGCAGTATTATTTGCTCGAATACCGCAATTGCCCATTTTAATTATATCGGAAATAGTATAATTGGACGAAACATCAATTTTGAAGCAGGTTCGATCGCAGCCAATCATTACAACGAAAGAACGAATAAAAAAATATCTGTACTCTATGATTCGCAGGTTATCGAAACAAACTCAGATAAATTTGGCTCTTTGGTGGGAGATAATTCAAGAATTGGAGCAAATGCAGTATTATCGCCGGGAACTATTTTAGTTAAAAATTCGATTGTAAAAAGACTGGAATTGATTGAGCAGGTGGTCTTGGAATAATAGTTATTCCGCAGAGATGCACAAATTTTTTTTGAAATTCTGAATGGACTGAACCCCAACGGGGTGAAATATTTATAGAAATAGAAAATTCAATTGAATCCAGAACCCCAGCGGGGTGACATATTTTACAGATACATATATCGCTCCGATGGAGCTTTAAGACAAAATCAATATCGTTTTCTATAAATATGACGCTTCTCTGAAGCTACATTTTGATTAATTTGATTTTATTCTTTAATCAACTTAAATGTTTCCTCAATTCCTTCAGCCGTAACTTTCAAAATATAAAATCCCGAATTTAAAGCAATAACATTTATAGTTCCGTCTGTAGTTTTACCTTTTAAGGCGCTTTTTGATTCGAAATCAAAGAACTCGAAATCAAAATTTTTAGTTTTTAAATTCTCAATAGAAACAACGCCGGAAACAGGATTTGGTAAAACGGAAGGCTTTTTAATATCTTTCAGTTCAGGTTCGGCATTATTACAGGCAGTTTGTAATAACGACGGCAAATCTTTCTCATCATAAAATAAATCATACTTGAGCGCTTTTGCTTGCTGAAACAACTCGCACGCTTTTTTATTTTTATGCTGATCCAGATAGATAATACCAAGATTTTTCATGGCATAAGAATTATTCTTATCTGTTTTCAATGCTTCTTTCAAATCAGCAATTCCTTTGTCAGATTCTCCTAATTTATGGTATAGCAAACCTCTTGTCGTTCTTAAATCCCTTCCGCCATATACTTTATTATCGATTATGGCTTTTTCGAATTTAAAAGCAATTGTAATATTCTCCATTGCTTTTTGATATTCGCCCATATCACTATATAATCTGGCAAGCGCCCATCTTGCATTGGCATGATCCGGTTTTTGAGTTACGATGTTTTCAAAATAATAAGCTGCCAGGTCATACGCTTTTCGGTCTTGCAGCAAAGTAGCAAAGCTGTACAAAATACGCAGATCTTCAGGAGCATTTTTTACGGCTTTGTAATAATAATTAAAAGCAAAATTATCCATATCGAGTGACGCATAAATATTTGCCAGTCTATCGTAAAGCTTGCTTCGGAACACATCTTTCTTTTCTGCCAAAGAATCAGACAACGCTTTATTTTTAGGGTCTTTATCTACAGAATATTCAACTTTTTTTAAATCTTCAAGTGCCAATGTGGTATTGCCAAGACTAATACTTAAAACCCCGCGATTGAATAAATCATTGACTTGTAAAGGGTTGTAATTGGTTTTAGTATTGATTTCGGTCAGTAATTTGAGTGCTTTCTTTACGCCTTCTTCCCTCTCTTTGCCAAAAGGCAATTTATGATCTGTTCTGCTTACTAATTTTCCGTGCGAATAATTCCAGGTTACGAGTTTTTCTCCTTGTTTATTGTACTGAAAAGAATCGGCATTTTTTAAACCTTTACCATCATAATAAAAAACTTCATTCAGCTTTCCGTTAGGATAATAGGTTTTAGTGCTGTCCGGTTTATTATCAGGTCCGTACCAAATTTCGACAGAAACAACATGATCATTATAAAAGTAACGGGAAACATCTTCTGGTTTTTCCTTGCTTATTTCCTGAGCAGTTAGCAAAACCGGAAAAAGCAATAAGGCAAACATTATTTTTTTAGATAGAATAAGCTGTTCTTTCAAAGTGGTAAGAATTAAATAGAAAATCAAATTTCGGGTAAAATTACTTATGTTCTACCAATAATTCTCTTAATTCATTGGTTTTTAAATACGCGGCAAAACGTCCTGAAAGCAACAAAACCTCTCTTTCGTCAGGCGTAATTCTTAGTTTGGTTTCTACGTGTGAGGCATATTCGTACAATAATAAAACTTGCCTGGCAGATAAAGCTTTGAATTTTTCTTTGCTTAAAGTAGCCACAATTATTTCGCCGTCTTTATCTTTTTTAAACGAATCCTCACCAAACTTCATTATTAGTTCCTGCTTAAAAGTGCCAAATAATTTTACCCAGCTGCTCGCTTCGTCATTGGTATTTTTCAATTCAAAAACTAAATCTTCATAGGGATAATCTTTTTCCATTTTTACCAAATAATCCCTAATCGTGGTAAACCCAATAATCTGATAATTCGAAACTGGTATTTTATAACGTTCAAAAGTATTTTCGACATCTTTATCAAAAGTCATGTAACGCGTCTGAACCGTGTATAAAGAAGCAGTTTCGAACAACGAAATCAACCTTATTTTGGCATCGGTTATATACGGCGTTTTTTTTCCTTGTCCGAGGCAATCAATAAAAAGCGCTTTCTTGTTTTTATCACTCACTTTTGTATCGTTATGTAGCAACTCTACGAGAGTTTTATATCCCATATTGTCCGAAGCTCCACCATCGACAATACACAATATTTTATCCTGATTTTTAACGCCAAATTTCACTTTTGGCAAAACGCCCGGAAAAGCCGAACTTGCCGTAATGGCATAAGTAAGCGGAAAATCATATCCATCATTTACCTTATTTTCATTTAATGAAATAGCAGCTTTGTTGGGCGCCAGAGACGAATTCAAATTCAGACCGCGAATAATATGCGGCATAAACGGAATACGTTCGCCATTATTAAAAGCCGTTCCGTTGGCCACAAACATGGGTAAAGATGGGACTGATTTGCTGCTCTTTGGAACAAAAAAATCCGACAACATCATTTGAGAATTAAACTTATTGGTGTTATCAGGATTTATAGCGTCGTATTGCAAAATATCTGCGTCTATGCGTTGCGTCATCGATATTTTATCGCCTTTTTCGTTTCGGGTATTATTTAAAAGAGATAAAATATTAGCCGATTTATCGACGTAATCCTTATAAGCATCGGCCTTAGAAAAGTAAAATTCGTTGAAGGAACAATTATCCTGAAACAATTTATTTTTAAGAATCGTAAGATAATATCCAGCCGAAAAGCAACCTCCTGAAACGGTAGAGAAATAATCAATTTCGTTCAGGAAATTACGCTGAGAATCGTTTTCCTGAATTTCCTCTAATCCCAAAAGCACGCCCATACTAAAAAACTGAGCTCTCGAACCTCCGCCCGAAATCCCTATTCCTAAAGCGATATTAGGATTCTGGAACTTTTTATCGCGTTCCTGAACCGACTTATAATCGTCTAATGAAACCGATGGAATCGAACTATAATTGATTTCTGAAAAAAGGTTGATTTTGTTTTGAGAAAATCCTATCTGAAGAAAAAGCAACAGCAATATCTGGAAGTGTTTGTATCTCATTTTGTGGCTTTTTTTATTGCTAAATCAGTAAAAGCAAAATTACGAGAAACTTAACCAAGTTAAATATTAACTAATGAAATCTTTAACATTCAAAAAACACAATTCTCTAATTTACAGTAATACTTCTTGTTGGCGAGGATGTACAAGTTGCCCCTCCATTCTGAACCGTAATATCCGCCTTTGCAGTATAAGTACCCGCTGCGCTATAAACATGCGAAATAGAAACCGTTGTTCCCGTTGCTGCAACTGTCTCTGCAGGCGTACCATCGCCAAAAGTAAATTTTACAGATTTCAAAGTATTCGTTCCCGAATATTCAACTGTAAAATCTATTTTTTTAGGATTAGTAGCATCTGTCGAATGTTTTACCTTCTCAAATAAAGACTCTCCTACGCAATCCAGTCCTTTATCTATATCACTTTTACTGCACGAAATACTTAAAACAAATAATGCGGCAATCATCAAAATTGGAGATTTACTTTTCATGACAGTAATTTTTAGTGGTTTGTTTTTAACAATGTTATTTTCACAAATATAATAAATATCACTTATTGTTTTTTTGATAATTATCACCAAAACTATTTTTTATTCAACATTAAACAATCTCAAAATATATGAGAGTTCATAAACAATAAAAATGATGACCAAAACCGTATGAAAAGCTTTATTATGCACCTTAATTGCCACCAGGCACAAAATAATATGAATGATAATGCGAACAAAATATTCGTTTTGATTGTACAAAAAGTAGTTCCCGCCCTTTATCGCCGTATCGATAATATCGGCTCCAAAACTTATCGTCAGAATAGCAAAAAACCAATTCTTACGCGAATAAAAATAATCTTCATAACCTGTATAATCCGCCAAATCATCAGGATACAAAATAGCGCACAACAAATAATAAATCAGGATATAACAAATGATAAAGAAATAATCAGCAAAATACCATTCGTGAATTAACTTCAAGTTAAACTCCCACCACCAAAAATGAATAATCAGCAAAAAAACATAAAACACCCAAAGCGAGTGCACAAAATAGATTTTCTTACGTCCCGGATGGTGAATAAAAATCACAGATCCTCGAATAAGGTGCGTGAGACTCAAACCCAAAATAATCCCGATAATCGATTTGATGTGTGTTAGTTCTTCCATAAAACAATTTCGATTTTATAAAGAACTAAAATTAAGCATTTTACCACAGAGATACACAAAGTTTTTTATTAGCTATGTCAGGCTGAGCGAAGTCCAAGCCCCGCAAAGTTTTTTTAATAAGTTTTAATTAATCGCGCAATCCCGATAGCTATCGGGAGCAAAGGCTTAAAGTTTTATTTTAAAGCCACATATTAAAAGATTAAAGTGATTTTTTAAATCTGCTAAAATCTTTTAAAATCAGCGTGAAACAAAAAATGCTTTATAATCTTTGCGCAGATGGATTAAAATCCATCCCTACAATATAAATCGAGCCAAAGGCTCTTTCTAAAAAAATTTGCGGGGCTTCGACTCCGCTCAGCCTGACATAGCTAATAAAAAACTTTGCGCTGCTTGCGGTTAAAAAAACTTAAGCCCTCTTAATCTCATGCCCCACATATTCCTCCAAAGCAGCAAACATATCATCTACAGAAAGTACTTCGAAATCAGGATGGTTTTTCAGGAAATTAGCATTTAGCGTAATCAGGTTTTCTTCAAGTTCAAAAAACGTATCATTATTCAAAGAATCGCGAACCGGATTTACACCTTCCAGTTTTCCGCTTACAAATTTATTCAGCTTTACGCTGCTCATTAGTTTTACCTTTTTGCTTTGTTGCTGAAACAATTCAAGATGTTTTTCGGCGCCAATTAAAGCCAAACCTTCTTCGATAAGTTCGTTCAATTCCTTGTTCCAACCCGATTTATAAACAAACTGCGAAAAATTCCCTTCCGCATATTGCGAATAGTAATAATCGAGATAATAACTCATCAACGCATCTTCGTGAATAAACTCGTCATCGACACCTTCCTCACGCATTAAATTAATTACCGAAATATTAGAATGAATCACATCCTGAAGATTTTCACTATTCATTGCCGTTTCAGAAACTAGTATTCTACCGAACTCCTCCATTTTGATATTTTTTAAGATTGATTTGCAAATTTCGATGAAATAATAATAGGATTCACAATAATTTTTTGGGCGTTCCCTCCGGTCGGGCTATTCGCTGCAAGTCCTCGCACTTCCTTCGTCAGGCTGTGGGCTTTTCGCTACTATCCCTAACGCGAATCAGTTTTTATAAGAAGATTTTATTTTATGAGATTTTTGAAGTAAAAAAAGTATTTTAGCACCACAAAAATTTAATCTAATTAACCATCCTTATTTAAAGTAATTATACATACACTTTCAAATAAATAAACTATTCAATTTTGGAAAACGCAAAAATTATAAAAAGAATTGGTTACATCAGCCTTGCCATTGGTGTTCTAACACTCTTAATCTTCCATAATTATCCTGAAAGTTGGATTTTTAAACCATTCGTACAAGATACATATGCAAATTTTTCTTTTGAACTTTTAAGTATTTCTGCTACGATTTTATTGATAAATTATCTTTATGAGAACAAAGAAATTGAAAACAACAAAAAACGACTTATTAGAGAACTAGGAAGCGAAGACAAAGGGTTCACTTCTAGGGCACTAAAAGAGATTAAGGAACTAGGCTATTTAACAGATGGCAGCTTGAACGGGATAGATTTATCAAAAGCAAATTTAGAGGGATTGGATTTCTCTAATGCCTGTTTGGAAAACACTATTTTTAACAACGCATTACTAAATAAAGCGATCTTTAAATATGCAAATTTAAAAAATACCAGTTTTCTAAATGCCGAATTAAGAGAAAGTAATTTTGAAAATGCGATATTTGACAAAACCGTACTTAAAAATTCTAATTTGTATTGATCAATACTTAACAATTCGAAAATTTCCAATTCTGATTTTTTAAATTCCAATTTTGAACTTGTAGAATTAATTGATGTTCAGATTAATAATTCCAAATTTGATAGAGCTACATTTAAACTTTCCAATTTAACGAGAGCAAAATTTATAGAATGTAATTTAACCGGAGCAAATTTCAACAACACTAATTTAAAAAATTCTACATTTGAAAGATGTGATCTTAAAAATGTAGAAGATTGGCATAAATCTTCCGAATTAGCAAGTTGTAATTATAGCACTTCAGTAAATATTCCAAATATAAACTAAATAAGATTAATTATGCTTAACTATATTATAGAAGAAATTATATCTAAATATTTAGGATATAAGAGAAATCATGAAGATGTAATGAAAATACATCAATCATTAGAACAATATATAAATAAAGAATACAATAAATTAAATCAAACAAAAAACTTAATTTTCAGAAATGAGCCAATCAATTTTAACGAAAATTATATCCCATTAACATTAACAAGTAAAACAAAAAATTTCAGAGTAAATGATCCAATTAATTTAATAAAGGAATATGAGTATATTGGAATTATTGGTTCTGCAGGTAGTGGCAAAACAACCATACTAAAACACATTGCACTTTCTTGTATTGAAAATCAATATAAAATACCTATTTATATTGAACTTAGAAACTTAGAATCTAAAATTTTAAGTTTTGAAGATTATATTGCTTCATCAGTTAACGAAGATTTTCCTGATCAAATAAAATCCTTATTTAAATCTGGAGAATTTATATTTTTATTTGATGGATTTGATGAAATTGACTACGTAGAAGGTAATGATTTTATAACTAAAATTGACAGTTTTATTAACAAATATAATAACAACATTTTTGTTATGACTTCTCGTCCTGGTACAAATATTGAAAGTATTCCACCCTTACATATTTTTAATATTAATCCTTTAAATTCTGACGATATTTATTTATATGTTAATAAAATAAATTTACCTAATAAACTAAAAAGAGATATTCTTGACAATATTAAGAATAATTATAATTTAAAGGGGATTCTTAATATACCTTTATTCTTATCACTTTATATTGCTTCTTACAATAATGGCAATAAAAACTTTTTAGATAAAAAAAGTATCTTCTTTAGAAATATCATTGATGCACTATTCTCACATCATGATTCTATATCTAAATTAGGTTATGTAAGGGATAAAATCTCAGAATTAAACAAAGATGAACTTGAAAAAATAACAACAGCTCTTGCATTTAGAATGCTTTTTTCTGGAAAATTCGAACTATCTAAGGATGATATTTACAAAGAATTTGATATCATAAAAAGAACAACAAAAATAGCTTTTGAGAATGAAAAATTATTATTTGATTTAACAATTACAATAAATATACTTTTAGATGAAGAAAATCATTATATTTTTCCTCACATTTTAATATTAGAATATCTTACTTGTTTATTTATTAGCAGACTAGACAACACTTTTAAACAAGAATTTTACAACAAACTAGCAAGAAACAGTAGAATTTATTTGAGTCAAAATTTTTATGATTTTTTACACGAATTAGACTATAAGTACTTTACTAAATATTATATAATAGCATTATTGAAAAATTACTTAAAGAATACTATCAATTTTTCAGATGAAGAAAATTTTCGTGATATAAAAAATGGAACTATAATACCATATATAGCTGAAAAATATGGACCTAAATATGATTTGTATGAAACACTAAATATGTTGGAACTTGAATTTATAAATGATGATAATAATAGCTTTTCAAATGATTTATTTGATGTTTTATAAAAACATCAAATAAATCATTTGCTTTTTTTCATGTTACAAGGCTGATTTGGAAACATCAATCAAAAACAAAATCCTCATGCCCCAAATACACCACCTCAACTGCGTGAAAATTGTTTCACCCGTAAACGACAATGTTTGCGGACATTGTTTATTGATTCAGGAAAACGACAAACTCATTTTAGTCGATACCGGAATTGGTCTTTTAGACATTCAAAACCCGGAAGAAAGAATCGGTCAACAACTTATAGATATGGTTGGATATCGTTTTGATGAAAATCAAACCGCAATAAGACAAATCGAAAAACTGGGACTTGATCCGGAAAAAGTGACCGATTGTATTATTTCTCATCTCGATAATGATCATATTGGCGGTTTGGCAGATTTTCCAAACGCAACCGTTCACGTTGGATTGGAAGAATGCGACAACTATATTTCAGGAAATCCAAGGTATTTAAAAACACCTTTATCGCATCAGCCAACAATAAAAACCTACGAAAAATTAGATTTGAACTGGTTTGGATTCGAAGCCAGAAAAGTCGACATCGATACTGAAACAGAAATTTACCTAATTCCCCTTTTCGGACATACATTAGGACATTGCGGTGTTGCGATAAAAACAGAAAAAGGATGGTTATTTTATATTGCCGATGCTTATTATATGCGAATTGAACTTACCAATAGCGATCATCCCGTAAACCAATTGGCAAAAATGCGAGCCGAAGACAACGATTTACGATTGAGCACTTTAGATAAAATCAGAAATTTAATAAACGAACATCCTGAAATCGAAGTTTTTGGATATCATGATATCGAAGAGTTTAATTTTTATAAGAACTAAAAAGCAAAATTTTATAAAAAAAATAGAAATTTTAACGCAACCATTTTTCAAAAGGGTCATCTGTTAACAAAGAGAATGCTTTATCCTATCCTGAAATACTCAAATACGAAAAAGCAGTTCTCTATTAAAAACGTAAAAACCCTTAGTTTATGGATGACCTACCAAAAAACCTCACCTTATTTTACGTCTCAGGCATATGCTCTCTCATAGTAGGAATAATTTATGCCATAATGCTCATCGACGGAAATTCAGGACCAGACGGATTAATGGGAATTTATATTTTGTTTGGTTTGCTTCCGGTTATTATTCTCATAATAATCGATCGGTTTCTGGTTACAAAATTTGGGAATCAAAAAGTAAATATAGTGGAGTTCTCTTTTCTGGGATTTATTTTATTCTTGTGGATTATAAAAATGGTTTTAAATTTGTAAAATGCTCATAAAAAACATTAAGTTTATATATTAAATATATTTTCATGAGCTTAAACTACAACTTAGAAACACAATTTCTAAAAAAAGTCGAGGATCCTAATAATATAACAAACAAAAGAGAAATATTAACAGATGATCAAATAAAAGACATTCTTGAAAAACACCCAAAAATTCCGAAAGATTATATTGCTTACTTGCAAGAAATTGGTTCCGGAAATTTTAGAGAATGTAAATTTAAAGTCCATCCCTTTCTTTTTGATCTTGAAGATATTGGACTTGAAGATCATTATGAGCTAAAATCTAATGTATATTTTTTTGGAGATAATTATTGTGGCGACTTTTCAGGCTTTGACTTTGACAATAATGACGGCAATGTTGTCGAATTTTGGCATGAAAGCGGAGAACTATATTATACTAATCAATCTTTTCATACTTACATTAGGGAACAAATGCAAATAGATGAAGACGAAAATAGCTAACTCAGAATTTGAAGAAACTTTTTCATCTCTAAAAAGAATTGGAGAAAGATTTGCGAGCGCAAAAACCACTTTCGAATTATTAAAAGAATTAAATCCGGAAACCACAACAGCACAAACTCACATTCTGGTTTCCGAACTCAATAAAATTCAATTTTCGTCTAATACAAACACTGTTTTCTATTTCTATTTTCCAATAGTAAGTCACATTCTCTATTATAAACCTGAATACGAAAAAGATCTTTTAAGATATCTAATAGGTCCAAACTTCGCAAACGGAACATCTGAAGTTGATGAAATGATTGCAATGATCAAAGGAGCAATGGAATTTAAACTTAAAGAAAACGAATTTTATTTAACCAACGAAAGTCAGTTTTGGGTTGAGAACGAACTTCCTAAACTGGAAAAAGAAATTCAGCGAGAAATAGATCTTTGCTGGAAAGAACTTGAGGAATAAAGCACAAAATTGAAATTTGAATTGAACACAACATCTATAAAATAAAGAATAATCGATGAAAAAGAATGCATTGCTTTTAGCCTTAATTATTACATTTTCCTGTCATAAAACCGAAACAATAAAAGCTCCGGCAACAATAAATACAGAAAA
The DNA here is from genome assembly GCF_020905295.1 of Flavobacterium piscisymbiosum. Classification (NCBI taxonomy): domain Bacteria; kingdom Pseudomonadati; phylum Bacteroidota; class Flavobacteriia; order Flavobacteriales; family Flavobacteriaceae; genus Flavobacterium; species Flavobacterium piscisymbiosum. Next base: position 1,042,800 of record NZ_JAJJMM010000001.1, read on the forward strand.
AACAATTGCAAAAGATACAATCAAACCTGTATCAACTAAAAATATAAGTGATTCTATAACCTGCATTGATGTTGTTTTAGAAATTTTGAGAACTGCGCCATCTTATGTTGAAGGAACAAAAGGTTTATACGAAGCTGTTGTAAAAAATGGAGGAACTTCTTTTGGAATTACAGTTGAAGGAAGCCCGAATCCGAAAAGAGACAACTCCCTCGATTACTCAGAAACTTATGAATTAAATCTTCATGAAACTTATCCTGACCGAATGCCAACTATTGCAAGATATACTTTTGATCCGTCTAAAAACGAACTTTACGAATACGACACAGCCAATGATTCTTTGATGCCAATTGCCTTCAACAAAAATTTGATTCTAAAATATAATAAAATCTGCAAATAGTAAAACAAAAGCAAACAGCAAATTAAACAATACCAGATTCGTCATTATTCTTCTTTTCATTCATTTTGGCCACTAAAGCTTTCAAACGTAAGGCACGTTCTTTTTTTTCGGCTTGAAGTTTGGCCTTTTTCTTATTGAGCAATTTAGTATGCAAAGCCTTGTTTTTGGTATTTTTCTCAGGACCTTTTGCCATAATTTAATTTTCTTTAATTACGTTTACAAAGATAAAGAACTAATTGCGAGAACAAGTCTTAAAAGCAAAAATGGATCCTGAAAAACTTCGAGATATTATAATTCCACTAATCGTTATTGGTGTAGGTTTATTTGTAAGAACAACAGAAAATAAAAATTACCAGGACGCAAAAAAATGGGGTAAGTATTTAATAATTATTGGTGTAGTTTCGCTCATTATTAGAAACATTGATCTATTAATCAATTAATATTATTTTGCGATTTTTAAAAAATAAATCTCTGAGAATAAATGAAGTTATCATACAATAATTGCAAAATTGAAATCGCAGAAGAAAAAATTAAATGCGAATATTTATACTTGGCCAATAAAAAAATAGATTGGGAAATAACTTTAGCCGAAAAAATAATCTATCAAATAAACTCCAAAGAAATAATACTTATCCCAGAAGAAATCAAAGAATTTCAATTCGAAATAGCAGATATCTCTCATAGATCGTCAAACTTAAGTCAGGAAGCAGTAATTTATTATTTAAAAAAGGGAGAATTTGAGGCAATAGAATTTTTCAGATTTTGTGTGATTGAAGAAACAAAATTAAGTAGCCAAACAAAATCATATGAATTCGCAAATGAAATATTAAAAGTTATATCCAATAAATATGACATTCCATTTTCATTTAAATATTATGTCGAAACTAAGAAAAAAAGAGATGCTATATCCTATCTAATTTTATTGATAATCTTTTCTTTTTTATTTGGCCTATTAGCGAGTAATTTATAAAAATTAACTAAATGAACGCAACTTTCTTCCCAACACAAGAACAATTTAGATCATGGTTGGAAAAGCATCACCAAAAAGAAACAGAACTTTTAGTAGGTTTTTATAAAGTGAATAGCAAAAAACCATCCATGTCCTGGTCAGAATCTGTCGATCAGGCGCTCTGTTTTGGCTGGATCGATGGCGTTCGCAGATCGATTGATGAAGAAAGTTATTCTATCAGGTTTACACCAAGAAAAAAATCCAGTATTTGGAGCGCTATCAATATCAAGAAAATCGAAACACTCACAAAAGCCGGATTGATGAAAGAAGCCGGAATAAAAGCTTTCGAATTCAGGTCTGAAGAAAGATCTAAAATTTACTCTCATGAAAATGAAGCGTATATTCTCGATCCTGAACTCGAAAAGCAATTTAAAGCTAATAAAACAGCTTGGGAATATTTCAACAATCAGGCACCATCGTACAAAAAGGTAATAATTCACGTAATTATGAGCGCCAAACAAGAAAAAACCAGAATTGCAAGATTGGAAAAAGCGATAAAGTTTAGTGCCGAAGGAAAAAGAATGCTGTAAAAGAAAAACGAATCTTTGTAACTGAGATCAAAAGACAAATGGTAACTTTATTCTATCGAAAAAAATTGAAGTATTGAAGTTACATCTGTATGTATTATTTTTTCACGCAGATTAAGCAGATTGAGCAGATTTTCTTTTTTAATCTTTAAACTGGATTTAAAATACATAGAAAAAAGTAGCATTCTATACTAAAACAATTTAGATGCAAAGTAGTAGCTTTTAATATGAACTTACATCACTTATATGGTGCAAAAAACAACTATGATAATGAAAGATAGAACAGCATTAGAATACTACGTTTTGGATGTATTCTCTAATAAAAGTTACAAAGGAAATCCGTTGTCTGTTGTTTTTACTGATGGCAATCTGGAGTTAGAAACCTATCATAATATCGCAAAGGAATTTGGCTATTCTGAAACTTCGTTTGTTTATTATTCTACAATTCAAAAAGCGCTCAATGTTCGCTCTTTTACTCCAACTGGTTTTGAGGTAGATGGCGCCGGACACAATTTATTAGGTGCAGTTTGTGCGGCATTATTCAAAAAAATTTCCATTTTTCATGAACAAAACGAAACCAATCATTTTGTCATTATGAAAGACAATCCAATACCATTAACTACAAGTTTTGATCCCGTTACAGAATATCCCATTGTACAAATGCATCAAAAACCGGCTGTTGCACTAAAAGAAGTTCCGGCTTCGCTAATAGCAAAAGCAATTGGTTTGGCAATTGACGATTTAACGGTTGGTGATCTTCTGCCTACAATTGTTCAAACCGAAGTTGCCCATATAATGGTTCCCATAAAAAACAGACGATTCCTGCACGATTGCATTCCTGATAATAAACGCTTAATTGAAATCTCCAAGGAGTACGGATTTGAAGGTTTTTATTGCTTTACCATTTTCGATGCAAAACATGAAAATATAGTCGAAGCCCGATTTTTTAATCCGCTAATTGGCATTGATGAAGATGCTGCTACAGGAACAGCTGCCGGACCTTTAATAGGTTTTTTAACTAAAACCAAATACACAAAACCCAATACCGAATATAAAATCCTGCAGGGCGTAAAACTAAATCAACCTTCGTTGATTGAAGTTATGGCCAGAGAAAATGATATTTTGGTGGGTGGTTCTGCGGTTATTACAATGAAGGGGGAAATTTATATATAGAAAGGATGAACAAAAATTTACTAATTAGTATTTCGGAAAAAGCAATTAAATACGAAGATTTCAATTTTACATCTGAACAAATTGAAAATAATTGGCTCGGAACTGTTCCGGCTACCGAAAAACAGATTAATGATGCAGAAAACAAACTTGGCATAAAACTACCAGAAGATTATATTGAATTCATTCGAATAACTAATGGTTTTTCAGCACCAAATGATATCGAACCAAGTTTTGAAAATATAGAAAACATTGACTTCTTAAAAAATATTGATGATTTTGTAATCGAAGCTTATGCATATTTACCCGAATTAGAGAATGCTATACAAATTGCAGGAATATCCGAAGAACAATATTTTTTACTACTTCCTCCAAAATCAAAAGACGAAGAATGGAAATATTGGAAGTTTGCAAATTGGTATCCGGGTGAACATCCTTACGAAAATCTAAAAGAGTATTTTGAAGATGTTCTTCGCTTTATAATTGATCAACATAAATCATAAAAAAAGCCGCATCAAAAAATGCAGCTTTATATCTTAACCAGAATATTTTCTTAGTTTGTTTTCATTGGTGGTAAATCGAATGCGATAGAATCGTGTTCGAAATTATTACGGTGTCCTCCGTCGCAAAAAGGTTTGTTTGCAGATAATCCGCAACGGCAAAGTCCTAATGCTGCTCTTCCTTGTAATCCGTAAACTGTTCCTTCTGAATCCATTATTTCGAAATCACCTTCGATTTTGATAGATCCGTTTTTATTGATGATTAATTTTGTCTTGCTCATAACTTGTTTTTGTTTTTTTTCGAAAGCAAAGATTGCAAAATAAATTCTGAAGATTTTTATTGAGGAGCTAGTTTAAACTGGTTCTATTTTATGGGTTTTACCACAGAGGTTTTCACAGAGATTCACGAAGATTTTTTTAAGAAATGAGAATTAATCTCGCAAAGGCTCGAAGGCGCAAAGTTTTTGTTTCACTTTTGAATGTATTAAAAACCACCCTAATGTCCAGAGCCGAGTTCCGAAGGAACGTCTTATCTTGTAGGGCTGGACTTCAGTCCAGTCTACAATACGCATAGCAATAGCGAATAAACTTTGCGCCTTCGTGACTTTGCGAGATTAAAAAACTTTCGTGAATCTTTGCTAAAACCTTCGTGAATCTCTGCGAAACTTAGAATTCTCAATTCTATTGCTTATTTTTGCACTCAATAAAATTGAGTTATGATACAGAATCCTAAGAGATATACTATTACGGCGGCATTGCCTTACACCAACGGACCTATACATATTGGGCATTTGGCGGGGGTTTACGTGCCTGCAGATATTTATTCGAGATATTTACGTTTGCAAGGAAAAGACGTTGCGTTTATTTGCGGAAGCGATGAACACGGGGTTGCAATTTCGATGAAAGCCAAAAAAGAAGGAATTACACCACAAGAAGTTATTGATAAATATGACGGAATTATCAGAAAATCATTCGCTGATTTCGGAATTTCGTTTGATAATTATTCCCGTACTTCGGCTAAGATTCATCATGATACGGCTCAGGAATTCTTTAGAACATTGTATGATAAAGGCGATTTTATTGAAGAAACAACAGAGCAATTGTACGATGCAAAAGCAGATCAGTTTTTAGCAGATCGTTTTGTTGTTGGAACTTGCCCAAAATGTGGCAATGACGGAGCTTACGGAGATCAGTGTGAAAATTGCGGATCGACTTTGAATGCGACGGATTTAATAAACCCAAAATCGACGATTACCGGAGAAACTCCGATCTTGAAATCTACAAAACACTGGTTTTTACCTCTTGACAGATATACTGAGTTCTTGACAGAATGGATTTTGGTTGGACATAAAAACGACTGGAAACCTAATGTTTACGGACAAGTAAAATCTTGGGTTGATGGCGGATTGGAACCTCGTGCGGTAACGCGTGACCTTGATTGGGGAATTGATGTTCCGGTTGAAGGTGCCGAAGGAAAAAAATTATATGTTTGGTTTGATGCGCCTATTGGATATATTTCATCTACGAAAGAGTGGGCTTTACGCGAAGGAAAAGACTGGGAACCATATTGGAAGGATGAAGACACCAAACTGGTTCATTTTATCGGGAAAGACAATATTGTTTTTCACTGTATCATTTTCCCTGCGATGCTTAAAGCCGAAGGAAGCTACATTTTGCCGGACAATGTTCCTGCAAATGAGTTTTTAAACTTGGAAGGAAATAAACTTTCGACTTCTAAAAATTGGGCGGTTTGGTTGCACGAATATTTAGAAGAATTTCCGGAGAAACAAGACGTTTTGCGTTATGCATTAACATCAAACGCTCCCGAAACTAAGGATAACGATTTTACATGGAAAGATTTCCAGGCTAGAAATAACAATGAACTTGCGGATAATTTAGGAAACTTTGTTAATCGTGTCGTTGTTCTTACTCAAAAATATTATGACGGAGTTGTTCCTAACCCTAATAAATTTAATGAAGTTGATGAAGCAGCTTTAGCAGAAGTAAAAGCATATCCTGCAGTAATTGCAAGCTCTATTGAAAGATACAGATTTAGAGAAGCGTTAAACGAATTAATGAATTTGGCTCGTCTTGGAAATAAATATCTGGCAGATGAGGAACCTTGGAAATTAATTAAAACAGATGCAGAAAGAGTTAAAACTCAAATGTATGTTGCGTTGCAAATCACAACAGCTTTAAGCATTTTATCTGAACCATTTTTACCGTTTACAGCTAAAAAATTAAATTCAATTTTAAAATTAGATGGTAATTTGAAATGGAATGATATTGTAGATTCATCTGAATTAATTTCTCCAAATCATCAAATTCAAACGGAAAAAGCCGATGTGCTTTTCGCAAAAATAGAAGACGAAGAAATACAAAAACAAATAGATAAATTGGAAGCTACAAAAACTGCAAATCTTGCCGAAAACAAACAGCCGGAACCTCAAAAAGAATTGATTCAGTATGAGGATTTCGCCAAAATGGATTTACGCGTAGGAACAATCATTGAAGCCGAAAAAATGCCAAAAGCCAACAAACTTTTAGTGCTTAAAATCGATACCGGAATCGACGTTCGTACAATTGTTTCAGGAATTGCCGAAAGCTTTTCGCCAGAAGAAATCATTGGTAAACGTGTTACGGTTTTAGCCAACTTAGCGCCAAGAGCTCTACGCGGAGTTGAAAGCCAGGGTATGATCTTAATGACAACAAACGCCGAAGGAAAATTAGTATTTGTAAATCCTGATACTGATGCGCCGAATGGTGAAACTATAAACTAAGTTTTATAAATATCAAAATAGTAAAGATGCGCAATTGCGCATCTTTTTTTTGTGCCGTTAGGCACTACAGGTTGGTAGAAAAAAAATCAGGTTTCAAATTCGATAGCGTGCCGTAGGTACGCAACAAAACGATATCTCTTGCGTACCTACGGCACGCTGAATTTATTCTAATTCATGTTTTTCTACCAACCTGTAGTGCCTAACGACACATTTTGATTCTTGATTCAATTTTTAAATAAATAAATAAAAACAAGTTTAAACTAACTTTTTATATTTATTAAAAAATGGGAATTTGTTAATAGATTAGCACTTTCTTTAGAATTAATAAAACCAATGACCAAACAAATAAAATTAACCTTTACTCTATTTCTTCTTTTGAGTTTTACCTGTTCTCAAGCACAATATATCGCCGCTTTTGGTATTATTAAAGATAAAGATGGCTTTGTAAATGTTCGGGAAAGTGGAAATGCAAAATCAAAAATAGTAGGCAAAGTTTCTGAAAATCAAATTTTTGAAGACATGGATGCCATCCAAAATGAAAAAAATGAATGGGTTTACATCACTTACGGAATCTCAAAACCAAAAACAGACTCATCAAAAAAAACTGAAGATCAGGGTTTTGGCTATATTCACAAAAGTCGGATACAGTATTTAAGTGATCTGCCAAAACTAAAGATGAAGCTTATCTCAGAAAATAGTGCTGAATTCAAAAATGATGAGTTCGTAATTTCGATCAAAACCGGAAAGTTCATACCAAAAGAACATCAAATTAAAAAACAAGATGGTTTCATATCAAAGATCGATGATCAATATCCTTGGGGAATTGACGGAATAAAATCCGAGAACCTCATCGAAATAAAAGAGATAAAAATTTCCCATAAAAATAAAACTTATACTCTTCCAATAAATAATTTAACCGGATTATACAGTCCCAGCTTCAAAAACACACAAATTTCTATTGGTTTAGATGAAACAGTTTTCATAACAATGTCTAACGGAGATGGTGCCGGAGCGTATAATGTTGTATGGTCAATTAAAGATAATAGGATTAAAGATCAATTTGTTTTTCGAGATTTCTAAAAACAAATTGATCTTATATTTTTGTGCCGCCAGGCACTACAGGTTGGTAGAAAAAAAATCAGTTTCAAATTCATTGGCGTGCCCTAGGTACGCAACAAAATGAAATCTCTTGCGTACCTACGGCACGCTGAATTTATTCTAATTCATGTTTTTCTACCAACCTGTCGTGCCTAACGGCACATTTTAATTTCTTGGTTTCCGGGCGCTCAGAGAATCAATCAACATCTGTTATATAATTCCTGATATTTTACTGGATAATTATTCTACAAATTAGTTTTCTTTCATAAAAAGTAAGATATTAGCGCCTAAATCGTTCTAAAAAACCTATAATGATGGAACTGCTAGATAGTTTACCCACTTTACTTAAATCTTTTTGGTATATCGCTATTCCAACAAGTATCATTTTTATTATTCAGACCATTATTACCTTCACCGGTCTTGACGTAGCCGATGGTTTTGACACTGACTTTCATGCAGATGTACACGATGGAGGTTCAGACTTTCAGCTTTTTTCGTTAAGAAATCTTATCAATTTTTTATTAGGATTTAGCTGGACCGGAATTTCTTTTTATTCCCTAATTGGCGATCAACCGGTATTGCTCATCATTGCTTCATTTATCGTTGGGGTTTTATTCGTTGTTTTATTCTTTCTGGTTATCAAACAAGTACAAAAATTAGCCGAAGACAATTCGTTTAAAATAACCAATACATTAAATAAAACTGCCGAAGTTTATTTGACCATTCCCGAAAACAAAAAAGGAAAAGGAAAAATTATGATTAGTGTAAACGGTGCTTTTCACGAACTTGAGGCCATGACCGAAAATGACAGAATCCCATCAGGAGCGGTAGTTAGAGTAGTAAAAATAGAAAATAATAATATTTTAATAGTAGAATCCATTTAACATAACCAAGCATGAACCCAATTATTTTAATTGCAGTTGCGGCAATCGTTTTATTCGTAACAATTTCGGCATTAATTTCAAGGTACAAACGTTGTCCTTCTGATAAAATCTTAGTCATTTATGGTCGTACCGGCGGAACATCGGCAAAATGTGTTCACGGTGGTGGTGCTTTTATCTGGCCGGTGATTCAGGATTATGCATTTTTAGATTTAAAACCGCTTTCGATCGAGGCTAACCTGACCAATGCTTTAAGCAGACAAAATATTAGAGTCGACGTTCCTTGTCGATTTACTATTGCAATTTCTACAGAAACTGATAGTATGAATACGGCTGCAGAAAGACTTTTAGGGTTATCATCAGAACAAATTCAGGAACTGGCAAAAGATATTTTATTCGGACAATTACGTTTGGTAATTGCAACGATGACTATTGAAGAAATCAATTCTGACCGTGATAAATTTTTGGATAATATTTCGAAAAACGTTGACAGTGAACTAAAGAAAATTGGTTTAAAATTAATCAACGTAAACGTTACCGATATTAAAGACGAGTCTGGCTATATTGAAGCTCTTGGAAAAGAAGCGGCTGCAAAAGCAATTAACGAAGCAAAAATTAGCGTTGCTGAGCAGGAAAAAATTGGAGAAACCGGTAAAGCTCTTGCTGATAGAGAAAAAGACACTCAAATCGCTGAAACACACAGAGACAGAGATGTAAAAATCGCTATCACACAAAAAGACAGAGAAATTAGTATTGCAACTGCCTCTAAAGATGAAACTATTGGAAAAGCAGAAGCTGCAAGAGATACAAGGGTAAAAACATCTGAAGCCAATGCAATTGCAATTCAGGGAGAAAATGAGGCCAAGATTGCTATTGCAAATTCTGAAGCTTTACGTAGAGAAAAAGAAGCAGAATCATTGCGTATTGCGATAACTGCCGAGAAAGTACAACAGGCAAAAGCACTCGAAGAATCGTATGTTGCTGAGCAAAAAGCCGAGTTAGCGCGTTCTGAAAGAGAACGTTCTACACAGATTGCGAACATTGTAATTCCTGCTGAAATTGCCAAACAAAGAGCAATCATCGAAGCACAGGCTGCTGCCGAAACTATAAGAGAGAATGCAAAAGGAGAAGCTGATGCGATTTTTGCTAAAATGGAAGCAGAAGCAAAAGGTCTCTTTGAAATATTGACCAAGCAGGCCGAAGGTTACAAAGAAGTTGTGGCTGCTGCAGGAGGAGATCCGAGCAAAGCTTTCCAACTATTATTATTAGAAAAACTTCCAGAATTGGTTAGAACTCAGGTTGAAGCCGTTAAAAACATTAAAATTGATAAAATTACGGTTTGGGATTCAGGTAACGGACAAGGCGATAACGGAAATTCATCTACTGCAAACTTTGTTTCAGGAATGATGAAAACGGTCCCTCCATTGAATGACTTATTTAATATGGCCGGACTTAATTTACCTTCTTATTTAAAAGGCGAAGATGCTCCAGAAGTTCCTCCAACAATTGAAGTTGTAGAAAAAGAAGAATAATAATTCATTCTATTATCAAAAAGCGCGAACCGATTAAGATTTTTAATTGATTCGCGCTTTTTGCTTTCAAAGTATTCATTTTGTAAAGTATCTTTGAAAAATAATACGCGAATATATATACCTAATGAAAATCACCAAACCAAGATTAGCTTTAATTGGCGGAATACTTTGTATTTCGATTTTTCCAATATTAGTTAAACTTAAATTAGCACCAGGATTAATCTCGGCTTTTTATCGCATGGCTTTTGCCCTGCTTTTACTCTTGCCTTATGTCCTGATTACCAAAAATTTTAAACTCCCAAAGACTAAATATATTTTATTATCGGCTCTTTGTGGTCTTTTATTTGCATCTGATGTTGCGGTTTGGAATATTGCCATTCAGGATTCAAGTGCTACTCAGGCTTCTTTACTTACGAATTTATCTCCGGTTTGGGTTGGGATTGGTTCTTTTTTCTTTTTAAAATCAAAACCCGCAACCAACTTCTGGATAGGAACGGTTGTTTCATTATTCGGAATGGTTACTTTGGTTGGTTTTAGTTTTTTTCTGGAATTAAATTTCAATCAGGCCTTTTTGTTTGCCGTTTTATCCGGGATTCTTTATTCCATTTATCTTCTAGTAAGTAAAAATGTCCTTTCGCATGTTGATGTTCTATCCTTTATGACCATTAATTTAATTGCTTCAAGTATATATTTAGGGATACTTTGTTATGCCTTAAACGAACCTTTTACCGGATTCTCAGATACTGGTTGGTTTGTATTAGTACTTCAGGCGGTAATGTGTCAATTGTGCGCATGGCTTTCTATTAGTTACGCCACGCAACACATGCGCGCTACGAGAGTTTCATTAAGTTTATTGAGTCAGGCGGTAATTACATCCATATTAGCTTGGTTGTTTTTAGAAGAACAAATAACTTTACAAATGGTTTTTGGCGGCATCATTTTGCTATTTGGAATTAGAATTACTTTTTACGATAAGACTATTTCATTAAAAAAACTGTTTACTAAGAATTAGGATTAAGAAATGGTCCACGGATTTTACTGATTAAGCGGGTTTACGCTGATTGTTTTTTATCTGGTTGTGAAAAAATTCTCTCGCAGATTGGGCAGATTTGTTTAAAATAATTCGTGAATTCGTGGCGAAAAAACAGCCCACGGATGACGCAGATTTAAACGGGTTTACGCTGATTGGTTTTATTTGGTTGTAAAAAAGTTCTCTCGCAGATTGAGCAGATTGAGCAGATTTATTTAAAATAATTCGTGAATTCGTGGCGAAAAAAAAGTCCATGGATGATACAGATTTAAAAAGGGTTTCACGCAGATTTAAAGAGATTTAAGCAGATTTATTTTTTTAAATCATTCTAATCTTTTATCCCGATAGCTATCGGGAGTGGCAAAAAAACTTGAAACAAAGCAAACTTGAAACTAAAAAAACAACATCTTTATGTTACATAGAAACAAAATACCAAACTTAAAAGTAATCGCATTTGATGCTGATGATACTTTATTTGTGAATGAGCCTTACTTTGAGGAAACGGAGCATAAATTCTGTGCTTTGATGGAAGACTATCTTTCGCATCAGGGAATTTCACAAGAATTATTTAAAATCGAAATTGACAATTTACCTTTATACGGTTACGGAATCAAAGGCTATATTCTTTCGATGATTGAAGCTGCAATGAATATTTCGAACAATACTATCCCAATTGAGGCTATTGCAAAAATCATTCAGTACGGAAAAGAATTACTCGAAAAACCAATCGAACTTCTGGACGGAGTGGAAGAAACTTTACAATCCCTGCACGGAAAATATAAATTGGTTGTTGCTACAAAAGGAGACTTAAAAGATCAGCACAGCAAATTACATCGTTCAGGTTTGGGTCATTATTTTCACCATATCGAAGTAATGTCAGACAAACAGGAAATCGATTATGAAAAACTATTAGGGCGTTTAGATATTCAGGCCCATGAGTTTCTGATGATCGGGAATTCATTAAAATCTGATGTTTTACCCGTTTTAGGACTTGGAGGTTACGCCGTTCATATTCCGTTTCACACCACTTGGGAACACGAAAAAATTAGTCATAAAGTCGAACACGAGCATTTTAGTTCATTCGAAAAAATTACTGAAGTACTTCAGAACTTATCATAATGAAAACACTTTTAGATTTAGAAAACTGGAACAGAAAAGAACATTTCCAGCACTTTAAACAAATGGAAGAGCCTTTTTTTGGCGCAACTGTAGAAATTGATTGTACCAAAGCTTATCAAACTGCCAAAAGCCTTAAAGCTTCTTTCTTCATCTATTATCTACACAAAACATTGGTTGCGGTAAATGCAATCGAGAATTTTAAATACCGAATTGCCGATGACAAGATCTATATTAATGATCGTGTTGATGCATCGGCAACAATTGGCCGCGAAGATGGTACTTTTGGATTTTCTTTAATTGAATACAATCCTGATTTTAAAATATTCGAACAAAATGCTTTAGCCGAAATTGAGCGTATTCAAAACACAACCGGGCTTTTTACAAGATCCTTTGATGATGACAATCTGATTCATTTTTCGGCAATTCCGTGGTTGAATTTCACTTCGCTTTCACACGCGCGAAGTTACACGTTTCCAGATAGTTGCCCTAAAATTTCATTCGGAAAAATGATTACTTCAGAGGCAGGTAAAAGAACTATTGCTATGTCAATCCATGTACATCATGGCTTGATGGATGGTTTGCATATGGGCCAATTTGTTGACTATTTTCAGGAATTAATGAATGGCCAAAACCAAATTTAACCTTATTCTGTTGTTATAAAAACTTATACTGGAGAATAATTCTTACAATATATTGTTTGTTTGGGGTGAATTTAAAAATCTCAAATAATAATGAAAAAAATTGTAATTATTTTAGCGTTTTCACTGGGTTTCAACAACCTACATGCGCAAACAGAAAATACCTCAAATGGCTATAATAAATGGTCTATTGAATTAGGTGGAGGTTTTACTAAACCTCAGCGACCATTATCTGCAGGTTTCTCTACAGATACTCCAAGTCCTTGGGTTGGTGAAGCAGGAGTTCGTTATATGTTTAATAACAAGTTTGGATTAAAACTTGATTATGGCTACCACAGTTTCACTAGTGGAGACGATTCTATGGACTTTGATTCAAAATACCAAAGATTAGACTTACAAGGAGTTGCTAACTTAGGCCGTATCATGAATTTCGAAACTTGGACTAATACATTTGGTTTATTAGGGCACGCTGGTTTTGGTGTAGGTCAGTTAAAAAGTGATAATTTTAGAGGAAAAGACTGGACAGGTAACTTTATTGCCGGTATAACTGGACAAATAAGATTATCAAACAGAATTGCTTTAACTGGAGATTTCTCTTCTATTCTAAACGCATCACAAGACCATACTTTTGATGGTGCTTACGTTGGCGAAAACAGAGGTTTTTCAGGACTTATTTTTAATGGTACAGTAGGTTTGCAAGTTTACTTAGGAAAAAATACAAAACATGCTGACTGGACTGTTCTTTCACAAAATGTTGATCTTACAGCGTATGACAACAAACTTGCTGAACTTGAAGCACAGATAAAAAACATTCCATCAAAACAAGTTATCGTAGAAAAACCTGTTACAACGAATGTGGTAAGTGATAAAGACATTGTGAAAGAAATGATCAATGACAAATATTACAGTGTTTATTTTGATTTCAACAAATCAACTCCAATCGAAAATTCTACTGCAGCAATTGATGTTGTTTTAACTTACTTAAGAAAAAACCCATCTACTTCTATAGATATATTAGGTTATGCTGATCAGGTTGGAAAATCTGAGTACAACGAGAAACTATCAAATGCAAGAGCTACTAATGTTAAAACTATCTTAGAAAAAGCAGGTATTGCATCTTCAAGATTAAATGTTGTGGCTAACGGAGCTGATACATCAATCCAAAAAGATTCTGAAGAAGCTAGAAGATTAGCAAGAAGAGTTACTTTTAGAGTAAGATAATAATCTTAATCAAAAAATAAATCAAGCCCTAAAGGAAAATTTCTTTTAGGGCTTTTTTTAGGACTTTACGAAACAAAAGAAATGCTTTTACAGATACTATTTATTAGAGGATATTTTAATTAAATTTGGAATAATATTTGTGCTCCAATTAATTATGAAAAAGCTTCTACTTTTCTCGCTCCTCCTCTATCAATCAATACTATTAAGCCAGACAGTATTAAATACGTATCCATTAAATTTAAATAATCCATTAGAAAATGGCCAGGCTTTAAATGTCGACGATGTAAAAACTCATGACATTTACGTTTTTGCAGCAGATGATAAAAAAATCAATATTTTAAAATATAATAAATCGTTATTTCTGACCAATCAGTTTTCAGATACGCTAAGGAATGTAGATGATCGAACTTTAATTGGTCACAGTATTAGTGAAGATGGAAATCCAACACTTTACTGGAGTTCACAAAACAGAAGAAACCTAAGAATCATAAAATACTATCTGGATACCAAAACTTCCAGGGCTTTAAATTTTGATTTCCCTGAAAACATTGAATATTTTGTCACTACATTTCAAAAAGACAATATTTTCTATGTTCTTGGAAAAGAGAAAAACCAACAGCACTTACTTCTTTATGAGTTTCAGAATGGAAAATGTGAAATCCAAATGTTTGATTTTTCTGGTATGCCATTTCAAAATGAAAGAGGACAAAAATTTACCTTTAGCTCACTTATTCGATATTTTCCACTTCAGAAAATGGAATCAGACGATTTTAATTCCTTAGACAAAACCACTGGTATCAACAAAATGTATACACTTGACAATCAAATTATTTTGACATTTGATTACAACTCAAAGAAAACACAAGTAATGAGTCTTAATATGGGAAATGGCGAGATTACAGAGAAAAATTTTGAGCAGCCTGTTTCAAAAAATCCTTCTAAATCTTCAAATTCATTCTATAGTCAAAACAAATTATTTCAGGTTAAGGCAAGTAAAGATGAATTCTTATTTGATATAAAAGATTTTGATTCGCAAAAATCGATCAAAAGCGTTTCAATTTCAAAAAATGATACGATACGCTTTAAAAACTCTCCGATTTTTCTTCAGCTAAATAACGAAAAACCTCAGGAATTAAAAACTACAGGAAAGTTTCTCAAACAATTGTATAATTTGAATGTTGGTGTTTCTGTTTTTAAAAAGAAGAACAATAACGTAGTAACTTTTGGCGGATTTATTGAGCATATTTATTCTTCTTTTGCTTACAGCCCATTTGACAACATGTCTTTAAGAGGTTTTGATGACATGGGAGTTCAGCAGTATTCACAAAGTAAAATGGTTTCTTTTGATGCGATGTTAAATGCTAACAATGAATTTGTAAATAACCCGCAACAAGAACCTTTAGCAATCGACAATATTTTCTATTTTCTAAGTATCAATAAAAATGTAACTCTTCAAAACATTCTTAAACTAAAAGATTATTACATCCTGAGCTATTATGATAATGTTTTAAAACAGTTTGTATTACGCAAATTTACAGATGGTTTGATAAGAGAAGACAATAGAAATCCGATCATGAATAAGTCTCAATTCTCGAGACCGGCTAAATTTGAGAAGCTTAAATTTATTGAGAATTAATCCAAATGTATCCTCTTTACCGCTTTCAAAAAACCGAAACCAATTATTTTTTCTAACTTTACAAAAAAGTCACATTATGTTATCGAAAAATATTGAAGCAGCTTTAAACAAGCAAATTCGCATAGAGGCAGAATCTTCGCAAACCTACCTTTCTATGGCTTGTTGGGCCGAAGTACACGGATTAGAGGGAATTGCACAATTTATGTATACCCAATCAGACGAAGAGCGCGCACATATGCTTAAACTAGTTAAGTATATCAACGAACGCGGAGGTCACGCTCAGATTACCGATCTTAAAGCGCCAAAAACATCTTATTCTACATTCAAAGAAATGTTTGAAGCACTTTACAACCATGAGATTTTTGTTTCAGAATCTATCAACGAATTGGTACATATTACTTTTTCAGAAAAAGATTATGCAACACACAATTTCTTACAATGGTATGTAGCAGAACAAATCGAGGAAGAAGCGACAGCTAAATCTATCTTAGATAAAATCAACTTAATTGGTGATGACAAAGGAGGACTATACTTGTTCGACCGTGATATTCAGCAATTAACGGTGACAAGCTCTATTGCTATCAATCCAAAATAAAAAAAGTTAAAGTTTATTTAGAATACTTAAAAATAACTATTTTCTTTTATATTTGTCTCTGTTTTTAAATACGGAGGAAAATTGAGCAAGAAAGAAAAAGATAAGGACAAGAAAAAGGACAAAAAGAAAAAGAAGAAAAAAGAGCTTCTTGACAAGATTAAAAACTTGGAAAACTGCAAATCTTCTTGTTGTGAGAAATACAAAAAGAGTGAAAAGAAACGTTGCTCTCGCTGTCCTATGTTTGATTTATTCAAAAAAACTGCTTAACTAAAATATATAAAACCCACCAAGAAATTTGGTGGGTTTTTAGTTTAAATTGCAGTAGTCTTAAAAGACACAAAACAGATCAATTCTAAATCATGTGGAGAGAGAAAAAATTTATCATAGAGAACACAAAGTTTTTTTAAATATGCTAAGTTGGTAAAAACACATCCCGTCCCGAAGTTTCGGGATCAGGACACAAAGCTTTGCGGACTTAGATGGTGTAAACGCACTTAAATCCTAGTGAACTCTACGAAAAACCTTCGTTTCTCTGCGGTAAAAAATAATTAGGCGTATAACATTTAGCATTGATTCCTCAAAATTTAATTATGAAAAACCAGATTACTATACCCCAATCAAGTCTTGATTTTTTGACTCAACTTAAAGAAAATAACAACAAGCCATGGTTTGATGCCAATAAACCTGAGTATTTAAAAGAATTAAATCATATTGAAACCTTTGCAGGCGCTTTGCTTGAGGAACTGTCTAAAACTGATGTTCTTGAAACGTCTTCGGGTAAAAAAAGTGTGTACAGGATTTATCGCGACATTCGGTTTTCTAAAGATAAAACTCCTTTTAAAACCTTTTGGGGCGGCAGTTATACAAGAGCAACAAGTGCAAGACGCGGCGGTTATTATTTTCATATCGAAAAAGGCAACAGTTTTTTTGCCGGTGGTTTTTGGGGACCCAATGCTGCAGACTTAAAACGCATACGAAGCGAATTTGCTCATGATGCCGGACCAATGAATAAAATATTACAATCGAAATCGTTTGTAAAAACTTTTGGAACTCTACAAGGTGAACAACTCAAAACAGCACCAAAAGGTTACGATATCAACCACGAAGCCATAGATTTGCTTCGCTACAAACAGTTTTTAATCATCAAACGTTTTACTGATGAGGAAGTTTTAAGTCCGTTGTTTTTAGAACAGGCTTTAAACACTTGCAAAAATATGAGACCTTTTTTCGATTATATGAGCGAAATACTTTCAACCGATATCAATGGCGCTTCTGTTTTATAGCATTACAACACAAAATTTAAACCCGACAGGTTTTAAAAATCTGTCGGGTTTGCTAAGTATGCCGTTATTGGTATAAAAACCTTTTCGGACTCAAATGTAAATTTGAATAACGTTATCTGCTGAGCAATAAAATTTCATTGACAATAACTTCGGTCACATATCTTTTTTCACCGTTTTTATTGTCATAACTTCTATGGGTTAGTTTTCCTTCAACAGCTACTTCTTTCCCTTTTACTACATATTTTTCGATAATTTCAGCAGTTTTACCCCAGGCGGTCACACGGTGCCATTCAGTTTGTTCTACTTTTTCACCTTTATCATTGGTGTACTTCTCGTTTGTAGCAATCGTTAGATAGGCTAATTTTCTTCCACTTTCTAAAGTTCTGACTTCCGGATCGTTGCCTACGTTACCAATTAATTGTACTCTGTTTTTCATTGCATTCATGGCGTATAATATTTAAATGTTCGTATATAAAAGAATTCGTTTATCAAATTCAACAAGGCAAAGATGCGACAGACTCCAAAAAATAATCGGTTGTAAACTAATTACTTTCGGTTGTAACTATTTGTAAGCGTTTGTAAATGGAAATATTTTTCCGTATATTTAACAGAAATCATACTACAATGCAAACAAAAATCAATAAAGTCGAATTAAGAAATTTAGAATTCGACGACTATCAGCAGTTAAAAAATTCAATGGTTGAATCGTATCCTGAAATGGCGAATTCATACTGGAGATCTAACGATATTAAAAAATTACTCTCAATATTTCCTGAAGGCCAACTGGTTATACTAGTTGACGGCATCGTTGTAGGATCGGCATTATCACTAATTGTCGACGAAAAATTGGTAGACAAAAGACACAATTACAGGCAAATTATTGGCGACTATACTTTTTCAACTCATAATCCAGATGGGGAAATATTGTACGGTATAGACGTTTTTATCCATCCTAATTATCGCGGTTTGCGTTTAGGCCGCCGTTTATATGATGCGCGTAAAGAACTTTGCGAACAATTAAACCTAAAAGCGATTGTTTTTGCAGGAAGAATTCCAAATTATGCTCAACACGCCAAAAAGATGACACCAAAAGTGTATATCGATAAAGTAAAACATAAAGAATTGCACGATCCGGTACTTTCATTTCAGCTGAGTAATGATTTTCACGTTTTACGAATTATCAAAAATTATCTTGAAGGCGACGAAGAGTCGAAAGAATTCGCTGTTCTTTTAGAATGGAATAACGTTTACTATGACGAAAGTCCGAAATTAATTAATCTTGAAAAAAGTGTTATTCGTTTAGGATTGGTACAATGGCAAATGCGCCAATTGAATAATCTGGAAGAATTTTTTGAACAATCAGAATTTTTTATCGATGTTGTTTCAGGTTACGGAGCTGATTTTGCTTTGTTTCCGGAACTTTTTATTGCGCCTTTAATGGCCGATTACAATCATTTATCTGAAGCCGAAGCCATTCGTGAACTTGCCCGATATTCTGATCCTATCAGAAAGCGTTTTCAGGAATTTGCCATTTCGTATAACATCAATATTATTACCGGAAGCATGCCACTTTTAGATAATGGGAACTTGTACAATGTTGGTTTTTTATGCAAAAGAGACGGAACATCAGAAATGTATACTAAAATTCACGTTACACCAAACGAAGTGCAGCATTGGGGAATGAAAGGCGGATCGCACTTTAAAACCTTTGACACAGATTGTGGGAAAATTGGCATCCTGATTTGTTATGATGTTGAGTTTCCGGAGCTTTCGAGAATAATGTCTGATGAAGGAATGAATATTTTATTTGTCCCTTTTTTAACCGATACTCAAAATGCTTATACACGTGTAAAACATTGTTCGCAGGCGCGTGCCATAGAAAATGAGTGTTATGTAGCCATAGCAGGTTGTGTGGGTAATTTACCAAAAGTGAATAATATGGACATTCAATATGCACAGGCATCTGTATTTACGCCATCGGATTTTGCTTTTCCTAGTAATGGTATAAAAGCGGAAGCAACCCCAAATACCGAAATGACATTGATCGTTGACGTCGACTTAAATCTATTAAAACAGCTTCATGAACATGGAAGTGTACGAATTTTAAAAGACAGACGAAACGATTTGTACGAGATTAAAAAGCTAGTGCCATGAAAACATGTCTTGAATGTTCCGAAAAACTTGTAGGCCGCGAAGACAAAAAATTCTGTTCAGACAGCTGCAGAAATGCCTACAACAATAAAATAAATAAAGACAGCACTAATTTCATGCGTAATGTAAACAACAAATTACGAAAAAATTACCGTATTTTGTGTGAATTAAATACTGATGGAAAATCTAAAGCAACAAGGGATAAAATGATCAATAAAGGTTTTGATTTCGAATTCTTTACCAATATCTTGCAGACCAAAACAGGGAATACCTACTATTTCCTGTATGATCGGGGATATCGATCTTTGGACAATGATTATTTTATGCTTGTTAAAAAAGAAATATAGTACGTAATGAAGAAAAACCCCACCTCAATTCTGGCCATAGTCTGCATTTTAGCAATTCTTGGCATCATATATGCCTCGATGATGCCGCAATGGATCTCAAAAGATGAAGAAGCACTTGCTGATTTTTCTACCGAAAGAGCGCTAAATCAAGTCGAAATTATTGCGCAAAAACCACATTATGTTGGTTCTACCAATCATGAACTGGTTGCCAATTACCTTAAACTTGAACTCAATCGAATTGGACTGGAAACCTCTATTCAGGAAGGTTTTACACTTAACGACAAAGGATTATTAGTAAAATCTAAAAATATTCTGGCCCGTATAAAAGGAACTGATAGTTCAAAAGCGCTATTACTTTTATCTCATTACGACAGTGCACCACATTCATTTTCTAAAGGTGCAAGCGACGATGCCTCAGGAGTTGCAACAATATTAGAAGGAATTCGTGCTTTTTTATACGCCAAACAGCCCCATAAAAACGATATTATTATTCTTTTTTCTGATGCCGAAGAATTGGGCTTAAACGGAGCCGCTCTTTTTGTGAACAAACATCCATGGGCAAAAGAAGTTGGACTTGTCATCAATTTTGAAGCAAGAGGTTCTTCCGGACCAAGTTATATGCTGATGGAAACCAATAAAGGAAATCAGGCACTTGTAAAAGAATTTGCAAATGCGAAAACCCAATATCCGGTTTCAAATTCGCTGATGTACAGCATTTATAAAATGCTTCCCAACGATACTGATTTAACTGTTTTTAGAGAACAGGGAAATATTCAGGGTTTCAATTTTGCTTTTATCGACGGACATTATAATTATCATACGCAGCAAGACGATGTTCAACATTTAAGCAAAACCACACTAAAACATCAGGGAACGTATTTAATGCCTTTATTAAAATACTTTTCGAATGTTAATCTCAATGAAACCAATTCTACAGAAGATGATGTGTACTTTAGCGTTCCGTTCTCTTTTATAAGTTATCCATTTACATGGGTTTTCCCAATGACGATCATTGCATTAGGCTTATTGATTGTTTTTATTTTTATAGGAAAAGCCAAGCGCGTCATTACCTTCAGAGAAATTTTCAGAGGATTTGTTCCGCTTTTAGGCGCCATCACAATCTCAGGATTGGTTACCTTTTTAGGATGGAAAATTCTGCTTCAAATTTATCCACAATATTCAGATCTCCTTAACGGATTCACTTATAATGGTCACGCTTACATTGGGGCTTTTGTAACACTAAGTATCGCCATTTCTTTTGCTTTTTACCATCATTTTTCAGAAGCAAAAATCACAATGAACCATTTTGTAGCACCGTTGCTGCTTTGGATTATCATCAATGCATTTCTGGCAAATAGCTTAACAGGAGCTGGATTCCTTA
This sequence comes from Flavobacterium piscisymbiosum, assembly GCF_020905295.1. Lineage (NCBI taxonomy): Bacteria > Pseudomonadati > Bacteroidota > Flavobacteriia > Flavobacteriales > Flavobacteriaceae > Flavobacterium > Flavobacterium piscisymbiosum. The sequence continues at coordinate 1,064,095 of NZ_JAJJMM010000001.1, forward strand.
TTATTCCGGTTTATTTTGGAATTATCTTATTCGGAATCTTTGTCATTACCCAACACTATAGTTTGGGCGTAAATTTATTATTCAGCATTCCTGCATTGGCCATTATTGCGCCTTTCATCGTCATGTTTCCAGTTGGTTTAGGTTTAAAAATTCTTTTTGGAAGTGCTATCCTAACCGTTTTACTTTTCGGATTATTACTTCCTGTATTTGGTGATTTTTTCAAAAAAGGAGCCTGGACCGTGTTCTTTTTTGCCGTTTCTATCGGATTCTTTATTTATGCCGGTTACCATTCAGGTTACCAACATGGAGAAGCAAAATCAAATAGTTTATTATATGTTTATAATGCCAATACCAACTCGGCAGTCTGGACCACTTATGATGTAAACTTAGACGAATGGACTAAAACTTATTTAGGAGAAAAAAATCAAAAAGCCGTTGGTTTAAACTCTTTACCGCTGGCCAGCAAATACAATTCAGGTTTTACCTATAGCGCAATTGCTCCTGTGGTGGATATTCCAAAACCAACAATTGCTTTCTTAAAAGATAGTGTTGTAGGCAATAATAGGTATTTAAAAATTAAAATTAGTCCAAACAGAAAAGTAAACCGTTACGATATTTATGCGAATCCTAAAATGACATTTTTTAATTTTAAAGCCAATGGTGTCGCAACTTCGGGAGAAAAAGGAAACCGTCTGGAAAGAGATGGCGGAAAAATATTATGCTATTATGTCGTAGGCAACGAACCGCTTGTCATGGATTTCTACATCAATAAATCTTCTGTTTTTGATATGGATTTAATCGAAAGTTCATTCGACTTAATGACCAATCCATTATTACAAATAAAACCAAGAAGCGACTGGATGATGCCAACTCCTTTTGTTTTAAATGATGCCGTTTTAATTCAACAAAAAATAAAAAAATATACAGCACCGGTAGCTACTCTTGCACCTGCAACCGCAGTAAAAGACAGTACTGTTATTGCAAAAGACAGTTTAAAACCTGTTGTAAGACCAGAATAAATAAACTTTTCTAACCTAACCATTATGAAGAAAACATTTCTGCTTTTTATTACTTTAAGTTTTTTCAATGCTAAGAGTCAGACCTTAGAAGAAAAAATAGCTACTAAAGCTTGCACTTGCCTGGAAAAAAGCAAAGAAATAAATGAAGAAATCTACAGAAATTGTTTGACCAACTCAATGGCAGAATTAGTTTTGCAAGATAAAGATGCGAAAGTAAGAGAAGGTATCAATACGGTGGAAGGAATCAAGAGTTTACTTCAAAAATCAGATGAAACTATTGGAAAGACCTGTTCGAAGTTTTTACCAAAAGCATCTGAAAACAAATCAGATATTTATTATAGTGATTCTAAAAATGAACAGGCACAAAATTCTTATATCATTGCAAAAGATTTTATGCAAGCTCAAAACTATAAATTAGCGATCGAAGGTTTGCAGCTTGCATTAAAACAAGACCCAAAATTTGTTTTGGCACTCGATGATATTGCAGTTTGCTACAGACAATTGGAGGATTACGATAATGCCGTAAAGTATTATAAAAAATCATTGGATATTTATCCCGAGGGTGAATATGCCTTAATGAATATTGGTGTAGTTTATTCGCTAAAATCAGATTACAAAACGGCTATCGATTATTATGAAAGGCTTATAAAATATCAGCCCAACAATGCTGAAGGCTATTTTGGAGCTGGAAAAAATTACCTGCAACTCAACAACGACGAAAAAGCATTAAGTGACATTTTTATAGCCCACAGAATTTACACCGAAAATAAATCAGAATATGCAAAAGATACCGAAATGCTCATGGGGGCTATTTATCAAAAAATGGTAAAAGAAAACAAAGAAGGCATTTTCAAAAAAATTGCGGCAGAAAACAATATTGTCATCGAATAATTTCGATATAAATATAAAAAAGGGCAAACTTTAAAATTAAAGTTTGCCCTTTTTCGTTAACAGGCACATTCAATTTTCAAACCTCCTTTTACTCCTTTTGTTCCTTCGGTGGCATAACCGTCAAACTTCCACCACTCGATTCCTCCCATCAATTCTTTTACTTTAAATCCTAATTTTGCCATATTCAAAGCGCTCCTTGTCGATGCATTGCAGCCAATTCCATCGCAATACGTCACGTACAAAACATCTTTATCCAAATGTTTTGTAGTTTCAGCCGTCATTTCTCTGTGCGGAATATTAATGGCTGTCGGAATATGTTCGGCTTCAAAACCAAATGCTTTTCTTGCATCGATTACAATTACTTTCTCGCCATTGTTCAAAGCATCAAATAAATCCGAAGGATCCATTTCGAAGGCCAGTTTGTTTTCGTAGTGTTTAATTTGCGCTTCCATTTTTCTGTTTTTAAGGTTTTGTTTTTTTCAAAAATAATTCAACAGCACATCCTATAAAAACGAAAAGAATTCATCAACTTGATTACTTTTTTTCATAAAAAACCCAGTCTAAAATTTTGTTTCTTTGTAGTTCTAATTCCCAAAAAATGGAAATCCGTCATTTAAGATTAATAAAAGCAATTGTTGAAGAAGGAAGCATCACCAAAGCGATTGATAAATTGCATTTGACGCAATCGGCCTTGAGCCACCAACTCAAAGAAGCCGAATACCAATTAGGAACTCCTGTCTTTTTGAGAACCAATAAAAAGCTGGTTTTGACCAAAGCCGGTGAAAAAATCTATGAATTGGCCAATGAAATTCTGGAGAAACTCTCACAAACCGAATCTCAAATCAAGCAAATGGTTTACGGAGAACACGGCGAAATAAGAATTAGTACCGAATGTTTTTCGAGTTATCACTGGCTGCCACCGGTTTTAAAACAATTTCATCTTTTATATCCTAATGTTGAACTGAAAATTGTAACCGAAGCCACTCATATTCCGCTGCAAAAGTTATTAGAAAACACCATTGATATCGCGATTATCAGCGATCAGATCAAAGACAATAATATCAAATACATTGAACTTTTTCAGGACGAAGTCGTAATGGCGGTTTCTGAAAACCATGCCTGGGCGAATAAAAAATACGTGGTTGCCGAAGATTTTATCAACGAACACCTATTAATTCATTCCCTTCCGATGGAAACCGTTACAATACATCAGTTTGTTTTGGCTCCAGCCAAAGTAACTCCAAAGAAAATAACGCCACTACCTTTAACCGAAGCCTCTCTGGAAATGGTTAAAGCCGATATGGGCGTAATGTCGATGGCAAAATGGGCCTTGTTACCACATTTAAAAAACAACCCGATAAAAGCCATTAAAATTGGAAAAAACGGTTTGAAAAGAAAACACTTTATTGCCATTCGCGAAAACGAACAATATCCGGATTACTTTTATCATTTTATTACCTTTTTACAAAACGAAATCAACCTGCAATGGAATATTCAATAAGAAATTGCGAAATAGCCGATGTACCAAAACTGGTTGTTTTATGCCAGAAACACGCTGAATTCGAAAGAGCCGATTATTCTCCGGAAGGAAAAGAAGAAGGTCTAAGAAAAGCATTATTTGGCGAACAACCCAAGTTATATTGTTTGGTCGTTGCTACAAAAGAAACCATCGTAGGTTATGTATCTTATAATTTTACTTATTCAACCTGGAGCGCCGCCGATTTTTTGTATATGGATTGTTTGTTTTTAGAAGAAAGTGCCAGAAATTTCGGGATTGGTGAAGTTTTAATCAACAAACTAAAAGAAATCGGAAAGAATAATAATTGTGTCAATATGCAGTGGCGAACGCCTCAATTTAATGAAAGAGCTATAAAATTCTATCAACGAATTGGTGCAAAAGGAAAAGATAAAGTTTGTTTCTTTTTAGATTTGTAATATAATTGAAGCTAAAATTATAAATTGAATAGCGTCCAGCTTTAGCTGGATGTAAAATATAGTTACGGAAAAAGGCTTTAGCCAACTAATCTTGTTTTGGCTAAAGCCTTTTTCTCTTTAAATCTTATTTCTCCAGCTGAAGCTGGAGCCTATTCAAAAAAATTGCGGCTTTGCCTTTACTTTTCAACCTTAATGATAATTTCTCACAAGTTGCGAAAACACCATTTTTTTAAAATTTTAATTTTAAGACTGGAATCTTTGTCCCTTTGTATCTTTGTAACTCTGAACCTTAAAAAAATGAAAAATATAAGCATATTAGGCTGCGGCTGGCTAGGTTTACCTTTAGCGAAAACCTTTATCGAAAAAGGACATTCAGTAAACGGTTCTACAACTTCTGAAAGTAAATTGCAGATATTAGAAAATGCTGGAATAAATCCGTTTGTTGTCATCCTGAGGGATCCCGAGGCTTCGGGAGAAGGAACGCTTGAAAGCGAAAGTGTTTCAGAAAGTATACATGCTTTTCTCGATAATAGTGAAATCTTAATTATAGATATCCCGCCTAAATTACGAGGAAGTAATGCTGATTCATCTCAATCTTCGCGAAAGATTTTTGTAGAAAAGATCCAAAATTTAATTCCGTTTATAGAAAAATCAACAGTAAAAAAGGTGCTTTTTGTGAGTTCAACTTCTGTTTATGGAGATGAAAACGGAAATATTACAGAAGAAACTATTCCGAATCCTGAAACCGAAAGCGGCAAACAATTGCTTTTGGCAGAAGCGCTTCTTCAAAAGAATCAAAATTTCGAAACTACTATTTTACGTTTTGGCGGTTTAATTGGTGAAGATCGCCATCCGGTTAAATTTCTGGCAGGAAAAGAAAACCTCGAAAACCCGGACGCTCCTGTAAATTTAATTCATCAAAAAGATTGCATTACAGTTATTGAAGAAATCATCCATCAATCAAAATGGAATGAAGTTTTTAATGCCGTTGTGCCTTTTCATCCCACAAGAGAAGAATATTACACTCAAAAAGCAAAAGAACAAAACCTGACTTTGCCGAAATTTAGTGCCGAAAAATCGAATATCAAGAAGGTTATTTCAAGTGAGAAGATTGAAAATACTTTGAATTATAAGTTTAAAATAGAAAACTATTAAACCTTTATAATTTTCACCATATAAGTTATATAAGTTCATTTAAACCAAACTACAAAGCTTTGTGACCTCCTAAAATAAACGATTTTTTTGACCGCAGCAAACTTTGTAAACTCTGTGAAACCTCTGCAGGCTTTGTGGTAAAAAACTTAAAACTTAAATTTACTTATATAACTTACATGGTTTAAAAAACTTTGCGAACTTTGCGTAAATCCTTTGCATCTTCGCGGTTAAATAAAAACTATGGAAACAGTCTATATCAATTCACCTTTAGGAATCACCAAAATTATTGGAGATGAAGATGGTATTTCTTTAATTTCCGTTTCTGATGTTGGCACCAATGAAATTTCTCAGGAAATTCCGGAAGTTTTAAAAGAAGCTGTTTCACAACTTGAGGAATACTTCGATAAAAAAAGAACTGATTTTACTTTCAAACTAAACCCAAAAGGAACTGAATTTCAGCAGAAAGTCTGGAAATCCTTATTAGAGATTCCGTACGGAAAAACAGTAAGTTACATGGATCAAACCAAAAAACTGGGTGATGTAAAAGCGATTCGTGCCGTTGCATCGGCCAATGGTAAAAATCCGTTATGGATTGTGGTTCCCTGTCATCGCGTTATTGGTACAAATGGTTCTTTAACGGGTTATGCTGGCGGTTTATCCCGTAAAAAATGGTTAATCGAACACGAAAACCCCACTACACAACAGACTTTGTTTTAAAACACAAATTTCTCAGATTACACGAATTAAAATTATAGCTTTATATTTACAAAAATTAAGTTCGTGTAATTGTTTTACTCAAAGTAATCTGTGCCAATTAGTGTAATTCGTGTTAAACTAAAATTATGATTGAAAAAATAAACCTCAATAACATTTTATTTCTGGATATAGAAACTGTTCCGGAAGAAGAGAACTTTAATTCGCTTGACGCGGAAATGCAATCGCTTTGGGATCATAAAACACAATACCAACGAAAAGAGGATTTTACACCTGAAGAATTTTACGACCGCGCCGGGATTTGGGCTGAGTTCGGAAAAATTGTTTGTATCTCGGTTGGTTATTTTACAATCAAAGGCGATATCAGGAATTTTAGAGTAACGTCGTTCTTTGGCGATGAAAAAAAGATTCTAAAAGACTTTAATAATCTAATCAACAATCACTTTCATCAGCCGCAACATCTTTTATGCGGACATAATGCGAAGGAGTTTGACATTCCGTTTATTGCCCGACGCATGATCATTAACCAGGTTGCAATTCCGGACAAACTGAATTTATTTGGTAAAAAACCTTGGGAAATTCCACATTTAGATACTTTAGAATTATGGAAGTTTGGCGATTATAAACACTTTACTTCTTTAAAACTATTAACTAAAATTCTGGGAATTCCATCACCAAAAGGTGATATCGACGGAAGTCAGGTAGGTCATGTGTTTTATGTCGAAAAAGATATTGACCGAATTGTTACGTATTGCGAAAAAGATACTATTGCCGTGGCTCAGATTTTCCTGCGCTTACGTCGTGAAGATTTATTGATTGATGATGAAATTATTCATGTATAGCTTTTCTAAGCCACTAAGGTACTGAGTTGCTAAGATACTAAGGTATTTTTCATAAACTTATCTAACTTTTATAGTTTAAATATTTAACGAATGACGCACCAGGAAATTTCTCATTATCGTCTTGTTTCGCAGAAACTCTATGAAACAAGTTCAAATTCTCCGGAAGAAATTGTAAAACATCTTTGCGCAATGCAGGCTCAGGATTATGCAATGGCAAAATGGGCAATTGGTTCCAGATGCGAGGCTACTGAAGCAGCAATTGAAAAGGCTATAAATTCGGCACAAATTATCAGAACGCATATTCTTAGACCAACCTGGCATTTTGTTTCGGCAGAAGATATTTATTGGATGTTGGATCTGTCAGGACCACAAGTTCAAAAAATGACTATTTCGGCTGCTAAAAAATATGGTTATGATCTGAAGATGCTCAACCAAATTAATTCTCAAATAGAAAAATTATTAGCGGGAAACAATCATTTAACGCGTGACGAAATCATGCAGGAACTCAACATAAAAAAAGGTTCAAGTCAGGATTTTTTAGCGGCAGCTATTATGAAGCATGCCGAACTCGATGGTTTGGTATGCAACGGCAAAATGAAAGGCAAACAGATAACTTATGCCTTACTGGAAGAAAGGGTTTCGAAACCTAAAACTAAATTCACCAAAGAAGAAGCTTTAGCAAAATTAGCCCTAAGATATTTCGAAAGTCATGGCCCTGCAACGCTTCTTGACTTTTCGTGGTGGTCTGGTTTTCCGCCAACTACCTGCAAATTGGCACTTAGTGCAATTGAGTTGCAATTGAATTCGGTCGAGATTGAAAATCAAATCTACTGGTTTAAAAAAGATATTTCTGATGAAACCCACTTCCGCGAAAGCGTACATTTTCTCCCAGCTTTTGATGAGATTTTAATATCGTATAAATCCAGAGAAGCTTCTATTTTATTAGAACATCAATCTCAAGCTTTCACCAATAATGGAATTTTCAAACCTATTATTCTCGAAAACGGAAAGGTCATTGGGACCTGGAAACGAACGATCAAAAAAGATCACGCAAAAATAGAAACGCAATTTTTTAATACACCCGAAAGTTCAAAAAAAGAAATTCTGTTTGAAGGTATTAAAGCTTTTGAGAACTATCTGGGAACTAAAGTTGTTATTGAATAACTTTCATTTTCATTAAAATACTATCGTTTCTTAGAAATACTTCTTCTATCCTTTATAAAATCTTTGCGCATACAATCGCTAAATAATTATATTTACAAAAAAATTAGCATTATGGTATTAAGTAGATTCTGGTTAGTGATTTTTATTTCCTCAATTGTCTTTATTGTGGTCAGTTTATTTACTGCCAACACTTATACTATCGATTCTGTTATAAACGGAAAAAAAGACGATCCGATTCTGGTCTCAGAAAAATACATTCACGAACTTCCTGCTTTCATCAAAGACAGCATTCAGAAAGCGCCGGATCAGACCATGATCATCAATCGTGATACGCTTAATGCAGATACTACTTATGTTTATAAAAATAAAACGGTAAAAATTTTCAGCGGTCTTCAAAAATCTGATGGTTTATTGCCTACTTGCAAAAGCACTTTGGTCGATTTAATCTTACCGCTTATTGCTTATTTGGCTTTTTTCTGCGGATTAATGGAACTTTTAATCATTTCAGGAGCATCCGGAAAATTAGCCAAAGTACTAAGTCCGGTATTCGTAAAGGTTTTTCCTAGTATTCCTAAAAATCACCCTTCTATATCTTATATGACTTTAAACTTTGCCGCGAATTTCCTTGGATTAGATTCGGCTGCAACTCCTTTTGGACTTAAAGCCATGGAAAGTTTACAGGAAATAAATCCCGACAAAGACAGAGCAAGTGATGCTCAGATTATGTTTATGTGCCTTCACGCTTCGGGTTTAACTTTAATCGCAACGTCAATTATTGGCTATCGTGCTGCAGCAAATGCCACGAATCCTGCCGATGTTATGCTTCCGTGTATTATTACTTCTTTTATTGGTACGATCGCAGCATTTTTGATTGTGGGAATTAAACAAAAAATCAATTTTAAAAGCGCTTCGCTTGTTATTGTCTTAATCGGTTTAATTGCCGCGATTATTGGTTTGCTGATGTACGTTAACCATTTAGATTTAATTGGAAAAAATTACTTTACCTCTAATCTTTCGGGTTTAATATTGATTGGAATTATTGCCTTTACATTGATTTTTTCATTCAAACATGAAAAGAAATTTAGCGATGCTAATACAACTGTTTTTGAGACATTTGTAGTAGGCGCAAACAACGGTGTTAAAACCGGAGTTACTATTTTTCCTTATGTATTGGGAATGTTAGTGGCTATTTCTTTATTCAGAAACAGCGGTTTATTCGAAATCATAAGCGATGCAATTGCATTTGTTTTTTCGAATATGGGAGTGAGTAAAGAAATTACGAATGCATTACCGGTAGCTATGCTTCGCCCGTTTAGCTCTGCAGGATCCCGCGGATTTTTAATTGATTCGATGAATACGTTTGGTGCAGATTCTTTGACAGCAAGATTGAGCAGCATTTTTCAGTGCAGTGCCGAAAGTACTTTTTATGTAATTGCGGTTTATTTTGGTTCTGTAAATATCAAAAATACGCGTTATGCATTGGGCACAATGCTTCTTGTAGATCTTATTTGTGTGATTACGGCAATTTTTGTAGCGACTTGGTTTTTTTAAATCATTATGATTTATTCCGGATTTTATCTAAACTGGACTGAAGTCCAGCCCTACAATATAGGGCGAGCCTACGGCTCTTTTTTTAGAGTTCCTGATGAACAATTTAATATTTGTAAGAATATTTTGTAATATTGTTGCGAATTTAAATCGTTACCAACAAATACAAAATGTCAAATACTTATCATCAAGTTTATATTCAGGCAGTTTTTGCAGTAAAATATAGAGAAGCAATTATTACAAGTGACTGCAAATCAAAAATATTAAGTGTCATTGGAAAATTAATAAATGAAACGGGTTGCAAAACCTTAATTGTAAATGGGACTGAAGATCATGTTCACTGTCTTTTAAGCCTTAAGCCAACAATTTCTATTTCGGAATTAATGAAAATTGTAAAAGGGAAATCATCAAAATTTATAAATGATCGTCAATTAACAAAACATAAATTCGAATGGCAAGAAGGGTATGGTGCTTTCTCCTATAGCAAATCCCACATTGATGCTGTATATAAATATATTGCTAATCAAGAGGAGCATCATAAAAGAGAAAATTTTAAAGATGAATATATTTCTTTATTAAATAAATTTAATGTCAAATTCGATGAAAAATATATTTTTGAAAAATTAATATAATTTATTTAAACCGGACTGGACTGGACTGAAGTCCAGCCCTACAATATGGGTCGAGCCGATGGCTCTTTTTTTAGAGTTCCGGAGGAACGATTTATATTGTAGGGCCGGATTTTAATCCGGTTTAAAATAGAATCGGATCCATAGCTCGTTTTTCAGAGTTCCAGAGGAACGATTTATATTGTAGGGCCGGATTTTAATCCGGTTTAAAATAGGAATCGGACACATAGATCGTTTTCAAAGTTCCGGAGGAACGCTTTATATTATAGGGCCGGATTTTTATCTGATTTAAAATAGGAATCGGATCCATAGCTCGTTTTTCAGAGTTCCGGAGGAACGCTTTATATTGTAGGGCCGGATTTTAATCCGGTTTAAAATAGGAATCGGACCCATAGCTTGTTTTCAGAGTTCCGGAGGAACGCTTTATATTGTAGGGCCGGATTTTAATCCGGTTTAAAAATAGGAATCGAGCTATTTTAATCCGGTTTAAAAATAAAAACAAATTCAATTCGTTGAATTAATAAAATACCACAAATTAATGAAACCACAATACCTATTTATCGCATGCCTTTTAATTGGTTGCCAAAAGCCAAAACCAGTCGATCAGGCAATCGCTGCAACTCCCGGAACTAAAACCGAAATCACTGCAGTTAAAGAAAATTTCTTAAAAATAGATACAATTTCTATTGCTGATTATGGAGAAATATCAAAAGACAACTATGTTTTGGCTTATCTTTTAGACCAAAAAGCAGATAAGGACAGCATTGTAACAGGAAAATATCGTCTTGATTTTTATCAGAATAAAACTAAAACTACTTCATCAAATATTACAATTGAAAGAGTCGACAAAGGATCTGAATGGAATGCTATTTACGGATTAGGAACAGAAAGTGCCAAAAGTTCGCCTTTTATTCAAATTAGTTTTGGATATCCTGCTTGTGGTTACAATCAAAGTCATTATTTGTATTATTTAAAAAACAATGACATACAATTGGTTTACGATTGGTATACTATGTCTGATAGTGGTTGGGGAAGCTGGGTCGAATTCGAAAATCCTTCGGCGAAAGCCAATCCTGAATCATTCTACTGCAAAACAGTTTCTTTTGAACCCGATGATAATGATGAGAACATGGGAATTGCTAAACATTCAGATTCGATTGTTTTTCGCTTAAGCGGAAATCAATGGCAAAAGCAATTACTTTCGGCAAAAGACAAGATTTATTTTGAGAAAAAAATGAGTTTTGATGACTTTCATAAACAAGAATAAACACTTTAAAACATCCCTTATTCAAATTCTTTCTTAGGTAAATAATTTCTAACTTTGTAAAAAACAAAGAAATGATTGATTTTATATACCAAGACCCTTATCCTATTTTAAAGGATGATACACAGTACCGCAAAATTACTTCTGATTTTGTAAAAGTAGAACAATTTGGAGAACGTGAAGTTCTGACCGTTGACCCAAAAGGTTTAGAATTATTGGCTGAAGAAGCCCTTACAGATGTCTCTTTCATGTTAAGAACAACGCATTTACAAAAACTGCGTAAAATTCTTGATGATCCGGAAGCGACAGACAACGATCGTTTTGTGGCTTATAATTTATTACAAAATGCTTCGGTTGCTGCCGAAGGTCAATTACCAAGCTGCCAGGATACGGGAACAGCGATTGTAATGGCCAAAAAAGGCGAAAGCATCTTTACCGGTGTTGATGATGCAGAATGGCTGAGCAGAGGAATTTTCAACACGTACCAAAAACGTAATTTACGTTATTCGCAAATTGTACCTATTTCGATGTTTGAAGAAAAAAATTCAGGATCGAATCTTCCGGCGCAAATTGATATTTATGCTAAAAAAGGAACTTCTTACGAATTTTTATTCATGGCAAAAGGCGGTGGATCTGCTAATAAAACCTACTTATACCAACAAACAAAATCATTATTGAATGAAAAATCAATGGATGCTTTTGTTCGCGCAAAAATAAAAGACTTAGGAACTTCGGCTTGTCCTCCTTACCATTTAGCTTTGGTAATTGGCGGAACTTCTGCGGAAGCGAATCTAAGTGCTGTTAAAAAAGCGTCTGCAGGATATTATGACCATCTTCCTACTTCAGGAAACATGGCCGGTCAGGCTTTCCGTGATATCGAATGGGAACAAAAAGTACAGCAAATTTGCCAGGAAAGTGCTATTGGAGCTCAGTTTGGTGGTAAATATTTTACGCACGATGTTCGTGTTATTCGTTTGCCTCGTCACGCGGCTTCTTGTCCGGTTGGATTAGGGGTTTCTTGTTCTGCTGATAGAAATATCAAAGGAAAAATTACTAAAGACGGAATTTTCGTTGAACAATTGGAAGTAAATCCAAAACAATTTTTACCGGAAACAGCTCCGCATTTAGAAGCTCCTGTTGAAATTGACTTAGATCAGCCAATGGCAGATATTTTAGCTAAATTATCTCAATATCCAATTAAAACACGTTTAAAACTAAACGGAACTGTAATTGTTGCCCGTGATATTGCGCACGCAAAAATCAAAGAATTATTAGAGGCTGGAAAACCAATGCCGGAATACTTTAAAAATCACCCGGTTTATTACGCTGGTCCGGCAAAAACTCCGGAAGGAATGGCTTCAGGAAGTTTTGGACCAACAACTGCGGGACGTATGGATGTTTATGTTGATGAATTCCAGAAACATGGCGGAAGTATGATTATGCTGGCAAAAGGAAACCGTACCAAGCAAGTAACTGATGCCTGTAACAAATACGGCGGATTCTACTTGGGTTCTATTGGTGGTCCAGCTGCAATTTTAGCTCAGGATAATATCCTAAAAGTTGAAGTGGTTGACTTTGAAGAATTAGGAATGGAAGCAGTTCGTAAAATTACCGTTAAAGATTTCCCTGCTTTTATTATTACAGATGATAAAGGAAACGATTTCTTTGAAAATCTTTAGTATTTAACCGCAAAGTCCGCAAGGAGTTTACGCAAAGAACACAAAGTTTTTTTTTAACTAAATTTTAAAAATAAACTGTACAAACAATAAAAACCGCCTTTATGGGCGGTTTTATTTATTAATATACTTTGCGAACCTTGCGTAAACTCCTTGCGGACTTTGCGGTTAAAATCTCAAGCAACTTCTTTCTCGAAAGCAATAAAGTGTGTCAGTTTTCCTTTTAAATTAAAAACCGGAACTCCATTGATTTGACAATTGTAGGTTCGGCCGTCTTTTCTGTAGTTTTGAATTGTTTTTTCGAAAGGAATCTGCAATTTGATTGCTTCTCTTATTTCTTTCAAAACCGTTTTTGATGTTTTGGGTCCCTGAAACATTTTTGGAGTTTTCCCTAATATTTCTTCTTCTTTATATCCGGTCATTCGCCTGATTCCGTTTGAGACAAAAATGATCTTTAAATCAAGATCTGTTACTACTACAACTTCTTCTTTAATACGTTCTTCTATCTCGAGATGCTTCTCATTCCAGGTAAATTGATTCGAAATTTTATTGACTTTCTTCAAATCAGAGAAAATAGCTTTCAGCTCATTTAGATATTCATAATGAAAATCCCATGCTAAAATAGGAACTGAATTACGATGGGAAGATTCATCAAAATCGGCATTTTTCATTTTAAATAATTTAAAGGATATAATCTTTCCATCCAAAGATAGAGCGAAAATTCATCATAAAATAAATTTATTTTCTATTTAACGATTGTTTAATATGAGTTAAAAAGTAAATTTTAGCTGTACCACAACCGCTTTTTTTTCTTCGGTATTCAGGTTATTAAGTGAAATTCCGAGCAATCGGACCGAGTCTTTCATTTTTTCCTGATATAATAATTCTTCTACTGTTTCGAGAATCAGACTTTTATCTGAAATAAAATAGGGCAACGTTTTACTTCGGGTTTGTTGCGTAAAATCACTGTATTTTATTTTAAGCGTAACCGTTTTACCGGAAATTTTATGTCTTTGTAATCGCCTTTCAAGCGAAGTGGCAATTTTATCTAGCTGTTCGAGCATAAAAATTTCAGAGGTCAAATTGACATCAAATGTATTTTCTGCTGCAACAGATTTCGTGATGCGATTCGATTTTACTTCGCTATTATGAATTCCGCGAACTACATTGTAATAAAAAGCGCCTGATTTCCCAAAATGCTTTTCCAGAAATTCAACCGATTTACTTTTAAGATCAGTTCCGGTAAAAATTCCCAATTGGTACATTTTTTCTGTAGTTACTTTTCCAACACCATAAAACTTTCTAATGGGTAATTCTTCCAGAAAAGCCTCGACTTCGTCCGGATTTACCGTTTTTTGTCCGTTTGGTTTATTGACATCACTGGCAATTTTGGCCACAAATTTATTGATCGAAATTCCCGCAGAAGCTGAAATTCCAACTTCATTCAAAATTCTTAATCTTATTTCCTGAGCCAATAAACTGGCACTTGGATTTCCTTTTTTATTCTGTGTTACATCCAAATAAGCTTCGTCAAGCGAAAGTGGCTCAACCAAATCGGTATAATCGTGAAAAATGGCGTGAATTTTACTTGAAATTTCTTTATAACGATCAAATCGCGGACGAACGAAAATAATTTCAGGACAATATTTTTTAGCCAAAACGCCACTTATAGCACTACGCACACCAAATTTTCGTGCTTCGTAACTGGCTGCCGAAACTACTCCTCTATTCTCTGATCCGCCAACAGCAACGGGTTTTCCGAGCAAAGCAGGATTATCCATTTGCTCTACCGACGCATAAAAAGCATCCATATCAATATGAATAATTTTTCGATATACAGGCGTTTCAGACATACTACAAATTTAACTAGTAAAACACCAAAACAGAGAAGTTTATCGCTAAAAATCACTTAACAGTTTCTAAAAATTATTTGAGTTTAATTTCTAAAGATTGACCGTCACGCGTAATTTCAACAAATTCTTCTATTCGATCTGAATAACTATTGCTATAGGATTGGTTTTGATAGTAGTTTGTCTTGCCTCCGTAATTATTATAAGCTGTTCCTGTATATACTGAACGTGTTCCTGACATTGTATAACTTGCAAAAGATTGTATGAAATACTTTCCGGGCTTTAGGTTCTCAAATTTAAAACGGCCATAATCATCTGTCGTAGTAACGAGTCTGTAACTATTTGCAGCATTTGACATATAAACATTGGTTTTAGAATTCTCTTTCTTTTTACGTAATTGATACCATTCTTCAAAATATTTAGTGACAGGAAACAAATTTACTTCTACATTTTTGGCGTAAATCTTAGCTCCCAATGGAGCTCTGTGACCAAAACTTGATCTGGTTTTTGTAAAAGCAATTCCTTCAACACTTCCTTTGCCTTTTGCCAGCATATTTTTTGCCTCAATAGAGTCAAAAGCCACCTGAGGATAATACTCTGCCTTTTGTGCTTTTATATTTAAAACCACAAATAAAAAAACTAGTGTAAAAAAAACTTTATTCATAACATTATGTATTTTTGCTTTATTATAAAATATAACTTACAAAAATAATAATTAATAACTTATTTATCTTATGAAAATTAATATTTTAATTGTTTACTTGTTTTTTATGTTCACATCTGCTTTTGCACAAAAAGAAAAGCCATGTGGTGTAAAAAACGGTTTACAAGAAGGAACCTGCAAAGCTTTTTATCCTAACGGAAAAACAACTTATGCTGAAAATTGGAAAAAAGGAAAAAGAGAAGGAATTTCTTTCTATTACTTTGACACTGGAAAAATTAAGGCTACCGGGAACTTTACAAAAGACAAAAAAAATGGCCCATGGAAATATTACAATGAAGATGGTACTTTATCTGCAGAGGAAAACTTTGTTTACAGGGAATTTACTGAGATAAAAGAAGGCACTTTTGCATATTATTACAAAAACGGAAAAATAAAAGAAACGAATATTTATGTCGATGATAAGCTTGAAGGAAAACAAACCGAGTATTTTGAAAACGGTATTATTTCTAAAATTTTAATTTTTAAAAACAATCTAAGAAACGGAGAATGCAAGTTTTATTACGAAGATGGCTCAATTCAGGAAGAGTCTTTTTACAAAGAAGGATTAGCAGAAGGACCATCTACTTCGTATCATAAAAACGGTCAGATAAATTGCGTTCTAAATTTTGCAGGAGGAAAAATAGTGGGTGAAAAAATATGCAAGGACATTAATGGAAAAATTATTCCGAAAGACATTCCGAAAGAGACTTCGAAAGAGACTTCGAAAAACACAAAGAAAAAAAAGTAAATTATACCATTACATTCCTTTTCTTTATTTTTGTAGTTCTACACGAAATAAAATACAATGCGAACATTTGTTATAGGCGACATACACGGCGGATTACTCGCACTTGAGCAAGTGTTGAAAAAAGCTGAAGTTACTACACAAGATACTCTTATATTTTTAGGCGATTATGTTGACGGCTGGAGCCAATCAGCAGAGGTAATTGATTATTTAATTGACCTGAAACTCCAACAAAACTGTATTTGCATTAGAGGAAATCATGATCAGCTGGCTTTAGACTGGCTTGAAAACAGACATGAAGATCTTGATGAAGAAATGTGGTACAAACATGGCGGAAAAGCGACTGTTGAAGGATATTCTAAAATTTCGGCAGAGCGAAAAAAAGAACATATTGCTTTTTTTGAAGCACTTCAGGATTATTATCTTGATGATGAAAACCGTCTTTTTGTTCATGCCGGATTCACGAATTTGAATGGTGTAGTTTGGGAATATTTTTCGAAATTATTTTACTGGGACAGAACACTTTGGGAATCTGCACTTGCTTTAGACCCAAAATTAAAACCAGACGATCTATATTATCCTAAGCGTTTTACAATATATAAAGAAATTTACATTGGCCATACACCGGTTACCCGAATTGGAAAAACAGTTCCAGTAAATAAGGCTTGTGTCTGGAATGTTGATACAGGTGCCGCTTTTAAGGGACCTTTGACAATTATGGACGTGAACACCAAGGAATTCTGGCAAAGTGATCCGTTAAATGAATTGTATTCTGATGAAAAAGGTAGGAATTAATTCATAAAAAGCTATTTTTGCATTTTAAAATAATTAATATTTAAGTTTATGAAAAAGGTTATTACACTTTTGTTTTTAGTATCATTTGGATTTACACAAGCTCAACAAGCTTTTAAAGGAAAGGGAGATGTTAAAGTTAACGTTGGTGCTAACATACAAGATGGTGGTTCAGGAGTTCAGGGTTCTGTTGATTTTGGTTTAGGTGAAAATTTCTCTTTTGGTTTTGTTGCTAATTACTTATTGGGCGTAGATAATTTTAATGGATTTTATCATAATAATCCTACTCCTTACAGTGATTATAAACCTGATTTTAGCGATCGTTTTGATGCTAAAGCAAGAATTAGTGCTAATTTAAGCAGCGTTATTGGTGTTGATCAATTAGATGTTTATCCTGGTTTAAGTTTAGGATTACACAATTTTGGTGGCCATGTTGGTGGTCGTTACTTTTTTACTGATGGATTTGGTGTTTTTACAGAACTTGGTTTCCCTATTGCAAAATACGGAAGTAACAACGGAGTATTTGATCACTTAAACAATCAGTTTACTTTTAGTTTAGGAGCGTCTTTTAATTTGTAAGATATATGCTTTTAGGGTTATAATATTTGAAAATACCATTTGAAATTCAAATGGTATTTTTTTTACAAACAACTCAAGTTCAATATTTTTTCAATATGTTTGTAATAAATTATTTACATATTTAGATTATGAAAAAATTAAAATTATCCTCTTTTTTCTTTACACCCATAATTGTTATGACTCTTATGATCACATCTTGTAAAGATTCTGAAAAGAAAACCATAACAACTCAATCAAATGCTTTTGCAGGTACCTGGGTCGCAAAAGATTTTAGTGATAATATGATTGTCAATAAAGGAATTGAAACTGTTAAAAATGGAGTTACGGAGATTACTATTCCCAAAAAAATCACAGATAGTATCTCTTTTCTAAATGAAGATCTGGAAAGTGCAAAATATTCAGCCACTATTAAAAATGACACATTAATTAATCATCTTGATGAAACTAATATTCAAAAAGCAATAATCAAAAACGGGAATTTGATCTTACTTCCACTGGATGATCGATATCACTCACAAGAATATACTAAAGCAGATGCTTCTTTAGTAAAAAAAGCAAAGGATGCAAATGTATCTGTATTTCGTATTTTAATAAACAAAACGCTTTCTGATAATACTTACACAAACGGCTCTTCAAAAAATAAAATTAAATTTTCTGAAGATGGAAATGTAGCTGGCCTAGCCAATTTTAAAAATTATTATATCAGTGTAAATGGGGATGCTGCAAATATTGAGAATATGACTGCAATAAATTTTACAACAGTTGATAGATCAAGTAAAAATTTAGGAATAGAATTCAAAAAAGACATAGTGAATTTGTATGATCTTATACTTTTAACGAAGTCAGGTGAAAAACCATATTATAAAAAAGGTAAATTATTATATTCCTTAATGGCAATATAATCAACAAAATATAAACTTTTAAAAAACGTAAAACTCCTTTTACAAAAAAAAGCAACCCTTATCGGGTTGCTTTTTTTTAAAGGCAGACTTTATACTATTTGCTAACTAAAATACTCCACTCAGCACCACTATAAATTTTATGTTTCGCTGAAAAACTTCCCTGGTTTACAGCCAATGAAAAGTTTAAAAGACTATTGAAGTAACAAACATCTGTACCAACAGCAACCTCTCCAAAAGTATGTACCAGTTTTAATTTTCCTTCGTAAGCTTTTTTAGTTCCGTTGAAAATCTGGATTTTAACAAAATCACCTGCTTTTAAATCTAAATTAGCGAAAGTTTTCTTGTCGATATTTGTCCATACATTTCCGTATTGAATATCTAAAATCGGGATTCCGCCTTTGATAATTCCTTTTTCGAAAACCGGTTTTTGGTAATCGATTTTTACTACTTCGTTTGGTAATTTTGGCCCAACTTCTTCAAAAGTGATCGTTTTAGATGCTAAACGAGCTCCTGTAAAAGCATATACATCACGACCATGAAAAGTATAAGATTCGTTTGAGTTTTGACGACGATTTTTTACTTCATCGATCTCACGAATTTCCTGAATTCCTAATTGTTCTGCAATTAAAGTCAAAGTTCCGTTATCCGGAGTTACAAAATAATGACCCGATTTAGTTAACAAAACTACAGAATGCCTCGCTGTACCTACTCCAGGATCACAAACAGATACAAATACAGTTCCAGCCGGATAATATTGAGCCGTTTGCGACAAACGATATGCTGCTTCCCAAATATTAAATGCCGGGATTTCATGAGTTACATCAAATATTTTAATATCGGTCGAAACTCCCATTGCTACCCCTTTCATAGCAGATACTGCCCCATCTTTCAAACCAAAATCTGATTGAAAAACTAATACATTATTTTGTGCGAAACCATTAAAAGTAATAGCACACAAAAAAAGTAATAAACGTACTTTCATTTTTTCTCTTTTTAAATTTTCAGCAAAGATATTTCATTAAATTCAAAAAATGACACCTTCAACTTACAAATAATGTCATTTTATAAATCAATTTTGATTATTTACAATTACATTTGCATTTTATTCATTATCCTATCTAATTAATAGACAAATGAACGTTCTATTCGATTTTTTTGAATAATTATTAAATCAATTACAAAACTAAATTATCAATGAGAAAAAAATTAAAAATTGTTATAACAGCAATTCTTACTTTATCCAGCACTTTATTTTTTGCGCATAGTCACGAGATAAAAGGAACGATTACGAATGAAAATGGAAATCCTCTGGAGTTTGCTACAGTCTTGATCAAAGGAACTCAAATTAATGCGTCAAGCGATGCTTTAGGAAAGTTTACGATTAATGCTTCTGCCAATAATCCCACACTTATTGTTTCGTTATTTGGATATCAAACCAAAGAAGTCGTTGCAAAAGATCATATTATCGAAGTGCAATTGGCTTTAGAAAATAATAGCCTTGACGAAATTGTAGTCGTAGGAAGTAGAAATCCAAATAAAAGCAAACTCGAAACAGCAGTTCCGGTTGATGTTGTAAACCTGGCAAAAATTAGAAATACGACGCCACAAACTACTACAAACGACATTTTGACCTATTTGATCCCGTCTTTTAACTCTAACAGACAATCTTCTGCAGATGGAACTGAGCATATTGATCCGGCTTCTTTAAGAGGTTTAGGTCCTGATCAGGTTTTGGTTTTGATTAACGGAAAAAGAAGACATACTACATCATTGGTAAATTACCAAAATACGGTAGGAAACGGTTCTGTTGGTACAGATTTAAGTGCGATTCCTGCTTCGGCAATCAAGAGAATTGAAGTTTTACGTGATGGTGCAGCAGCGCAATACGGTTCTGACGCGATTGCCGGTGTAATCAATTTGGTTTTAAAAGACAATGCAGGTCTGGAAGTAAACGCAACTTATGGTTCTACCTCAAGAAACGATGGACAGACCACAAATGTGAACTTAAACTACGGAACAAAAATTGGCAACAAAGGTGGTTTTATCAACCTTTCGGCTGAATTTAATGATCGCCAGAAAACCAATCGTTCTCAAAATAATAACCTGATTATTTTTGATCAATCGGCTGAGGGTAATTTCTTTGTTTATGATTTTGCTGATAATCCGGCACAATCACGCCAGATTGATGATAATTTATTGGCTCAAAATGGTTTGACGCGTGATGATTTTAATTTTCAGATTGGAGATGCAAAAATTCAGAATATTCAGGGATTTTTTAATGCATCGATTCCGTTAAACGATCAAATCGAGTTTTATGCAAACGGAGGCGTTAGCCACAGAGAAGGTACAGGTTACGGTTTCAGACGTTTACCAAGTGAAACTGAAAATGTGGTGGCTTCTATTTTCCCTTTCGGATTTCAACCTGAATTGAATTCTGTTGTAACGGATCTTTCTTCTTCGGTTGGTTTTAAATTCAAATTTGGAGAATGGAAACTGGATGTGAGCAATACTATCGGTGAAAACAAATTTATTTATGATGTATCGAATACCAATAACGTTTCGTTAGGCGATAATGGCCAGACAGATTTTAAAGCCGGAAATCACTCTTTCCTGCAAAACACTGTAAATGCTGATATTACCCGATTTTACAAAGATGTTTTTCATGGTTTGAATGTTGCATTTGGAGGTGAATATCGTTTTGAAAAATACAAAATTGTTCCTGGAGAGGAAAACTCTTATATCAATGGTGGAGCACAATCATTCCCGGGATTTTCTCATTTGAATGAAGTGAATGAAAACAGAAACAGCGTTGGCGTTTATGCTGATGTTGAGGCTGATATTACGGAGAAATTCTTGATTGGAGTTGCAGGTCGTTATGAAGATTATACCGATTTTGGAAATACGATCAACGGAAAATTATCTGCGAGATATAAAATCTTAGACAACCTATTTGTTCGTGGGGCGATTAGTTCTGGTTTTAGAGCGCCATCATTGCACCAGCAATACTTCAACAATATTGCAACTGATGCGGTTGATGGGCAAATCCTGAATTCGGGTATTTTTAGAAATGATAGTCAGGTAGCGAAAGAATTGGGCATTCCGAAATTAAAAGAAGAAACTTCAAGAAACTACAGTTTTGGAGTTGTTTATTCTCCAACAAAAAAATTACATATTACAGCTGATTACTATCATATTAGAATCGATAACCGAATCATCCTTACCGGAAATTTAGGAAATGATGCTGCGGGTGAACCTGTTCCTGCGCTTCGTGCTTTGTTTGCTCAATACGGCGCTCAAACCGGACGTTTCTTTACCAATGCCATCAACACAACTACAAACGGAATTGACGTTGTAATTGATTATGATATGAATGTTGGTCCCGGAAAAATGAATCTTTCGTTGTTGTACAACTACAACGACAACAAGGTAGATGATCAGCTGAACAATATTCCGGCTTTATTTGTAGGTCAGGAAGATGTGTACTACGGACCTCAGGAAAGAAGTCTTATCGAGACGAATACACCTAAACACAAAGGTACTTTTGCTGTTAATTACAGTTTAACCAAATGGAATTTCTTATTAAGAAATACGTATTTTGGTGAAGTAATTCGTGATGGTTTTCCTTTTGGAGGCATCCAGAAACACAACGGAAAAGTAGTTACAGATATGACTGTTGCTTATAAAATCACTCCAAAAATCCAGATTGCTTTGGGAGCCAACAACTTATTTGATATTTTCCCGGACAGACAAATTTACGAGAACAGTTATTACGGAGTTTTCAAATATGCACCTGTGCAAATGGGAACTACGGGAGCTTACTACTTTGGACGCATGAGTTTTACATTGTGAGTTATTTAACCGCGAGGAGCGCTAAGATTTACGCAAAGATCGCGAGTTTTTTTTTAATCTCGCAAAGGCGCGAAGTCGCAAAGATAATTTGCATAATCTTTAAGTATAAAAATAAAGCCGCTCAATTGAGCGGCTTTATTTTTATAAAAACTTAGCGACTTCGCGCCTTTGCGAGATTAAATCATACAGCATAAAAAACTCTGCGGACTTTGCGTAAATCTTAGCGAACTCTGCGGTTAAAAATCTAAATAGCCATTTCGGGAATTTCACCTTCAATAATTAATTCAGCTTCTGTCGAGGCGATGATGTGCTCGACTGAAACACCTGGCGCGCGTTCTAAGAGCTTAAAACCTTTTTCAGTCACTTCGAGAACTGCTAACTCGGTAACAACCTTTTTAACGCATCCTACGCCCGTTAATGGCAAAGTGCATTTTTTTAAGATTTTAGATTCTCCTGCTTTATTGACGTGCATCATGGCAACGATGATATTTTCGGCGGAAGCCACCAAATCCATTGCGCCTCCCATTCCTTTTACCATTTTGCCCGGAATTTTCCAGTTGGCAATATCTCCGTTTTCAGAAACTTCCATCGCTCCTAAAATCGTCAAGTCTACTTTTTGACTTCGAATCATTCCGAAACTAAAAGCCGAATCAAAGAAACTTGCTCCCGGCAGCGTTGTAATGGTTTGCTTTCCGGCATTGATAATATCAGCATCTTCTTCTCCCGCAAAAGGAAAAGGCCCCATACCCAAAACGCCATTCTCACTCTGAAATTCAACTGCAATATCTTCCCTAACGTAATTTGCTACCAAAGTCGGAATCCCGATTCCAAGATTAACAAAATACCTGTCTTTTACTTCTTTTGCAATTCGTTTTGCAATATCTTCTTTTGTTAACATATTTTTCTAATGTGTCAATTTATTAATGTGCCAATGAGTAAATGAGTCAATGAGTTAATTAGATAATGTATTATTTAAGCAATCAAATCTATTATCACATTTTCTAATTATCTAATTCTTTACTTTACGTAATTACTACTAATTACGTGAATGTCAATAAATTTAAACAACCAAATTCATATTAAAGCAACTTTAATGCATTAATAATTAATTATCTAATTGACAAACTATCTCATTATCTAAATCTTCTGTCTTACAGTACGTTGCTCTATTCTTTTCTCGAATTTTTCGCCCTGAAAGATACGCTGTACCATAATTCCCGGAATATGAATTTGATTTGGGTCTAAAGTGCCAACAGGAACTAGTTCTTCCACTTCGGCAATGGTTATTTTTGCTGCACCGGCCATACACGCATTGAAGTTTCTGGCTGTTCCTTTAAAAATAAGATTTCCGGCTTCATCGCCTTTCCAAGCTTTTACAATGGCAAAGTCAGCTTTGAAAGCTTGTTCCATGATATGCATCTTTCCGTTGAATTCACGGACTTCTTTGCCCACCGCAACTTCGGTCCCGTAACCGGCTGGCGTGAAAAAAGCGGGAATCCCGGCTTGTGCTGCGCGACAACGTTCTGCCAAAGTTCCCTGAGGCGTCAATTCAACTTCAAGTTCTCCAGAAAGCATCTGGCGTTCAAACTCGGCATTTTCGCCTACATAGGACGAAATCATTTTTTTGATTTGTTTTTTCTGCAAAAGCAATCCCAAACCAAAATCATCAACACCTGCATTGTTCGAAATACAAGTTAAATCTGAAACTGTTGTTTTTACTAATGCCGCTATAGTATTTTCAGGAATTCCGCATAAGCCAAAACCACCAAACATAATGGTTATTCCGCTTTCTATTCCTTCTGTAGCCTCTTGAACGTTATTTACTTTTTTTGTAATCATAACAAATGGTCTTTATTACCGTATATTTTTGATAAAAATACCATTTTTAGATTAAATTATAACGATTTCGTAAAAAATAAAATCTACTTTTTGAATGCAAAGTTCGCAAGAATTCTATTTTAATCTCGCAAAGACGCGAAGACGCAAAGTTTTAATTTCTTTGTGAACTTTGCGTAAATCTTAGCGTTTTTCTTTGCGGTAAACTTTCATTACAACTTATTCAAAAAAAATCCTTTTGTGTTTTCTGAAATTCAGAAAATCACAAAAGGATAATTTTATATAAAAAAGGAATTTAAACTATAGTTCGAATTCGTCTGTATTTTGTTCTGTAGCTGTTGTATCTTTCACTTTTGGCGCACTATAACAATCTACTTTGATAGAAAGATTTGCCGGGCGCTCAAACTCTGATTTCGAAACCTGAAGTCCGGGATCTGCATAACAAAGTTTCATAAAGTAACCCCAAATTGGCAATGCAGCTGTTGCACCTTGCCCGTAAGTTAAACTTTTAAAACGTGCCGAACGATCTTCGCAACCTACCCAAACTCCTGTTACCAAGTTAGGCACCATTCCCATAAACCAACCATCAGACTGGTTTTGAGTTGTTCCTGTTTTACCCGCAATTGCGTTTTTAAACATGTACGGATATCCTGTCCAGCGATTATCTCCACTTCCTCCGCCTTGCGTACGCAAACGTGCACCAGATCCGGTCTCTGTAACCCCCTGAAGTAATTTGATTACTGCGAAGGCAATATCTTTATTTAAAACGTCGTGAGATTCCGGAATTGGCTCATAAATAACCTCTCCACTTTTATTCTCAATACGGCTTAAAAATTGTGGTTTTACATACACTCCCTGATTGGCAAATGTACCATAAGCAGCAACCATATCTTCAACCGTAATATCTACAGCTCCAAGAGCGATAGAAGGCTGTGCAGGAATTTCGGTTTTAACACCTAATTTATGCGTTAGTTCTACAACTGCTTCCGGTCCTACACGATCGATTAATTTTGCAGAAATCGTATTGATTGAGTTCGCCAAACCTTGTTTTAAAGTTACCATTCCGCGGTATCTGTTATCAGAGTTTCTTGGCTCCCAATCTGCAGTAACGTTATGACGCCCTTTGTGAATCATAAAAGGCCCGTCAAGAATAGAATCGCAAGGAGACATATTCAATTGTTCGATTGCGGTTGCATAAACGAAAGGTTTGAATGTCGAACCTACTTGTCTTGCTCCCTGCCCTACGTGATCGTATTGAAAATATTTATAATTGATTCCACCAACCCAAGCTTTAATGTTTCCGGTTTGAGGCTCCATAGCCATTAAACCAGATTGTAAAAAGTGTTTGAAATAACGAATAGAATCCAGCGGTGTCATTACCGTATCGCGTTCTCCTTTCCAGGTAAAAACGCGCATTTTTGTTTTTACTTTGAATGAAGCAATGATATCATCTTCGCTTTTATCTAAATCTTTCATGATGGCCCAACGTGTAGAGTTTTTCATTGCCTGCATCATTAATCGATCTGTTTCTGCTTGAGAAATATTTACGAAAGGCGCATTTTTATTGGTTTTCTGTTCAATAAAAAATTGTTGTTGCAGATTTTTCATGTGTTCAGAAACTGCTTCTTCGGCATGTAACTGCATTCTTGAATCGATAGTGGTATAGATTTTTAAACCATCTTTGTAAATATCGTAATCAGAACCGTCTGGTTTTTTATTCTCTGCAACCCATTTTTTCATGTAATCACGAAGATATTCCCTGAAATAAGTCGCTGTTCCTTCGCGGTGACTTTCTAGTTTGAATTTTAAAGCAATTGGCATTGCCTTGTACTTCTCTTTTTGAGCCTCTGTAATCATCTTGGCTTTTACCATTTGACCCAGTACCACATCACGACGGTTTTTAACACCCGTAGGGTTTCTCAAAGGATTGTAAAGAGATGAGTTATTAAACATCCCAACCAATATTGCGGATTCATCTATCGTTAAATCCTTAGGATCTTTAGAGAAATACGTTTGCGCAGCAGAACTTACTCCAACAGCGTAATTTCCGAAATCATAAACGTTGCAATACATCGCCAAAATTTCATTTTTGGTATATTGACGTTCCAGACGAATGGCAATAATCCATTCTTTTATCTTTTGTACTATTCTAAAAGGTAAAAAACTAGATCCACCACGATGAAACAACTGTTTTGCTAACTGCTGTGTCAATGTACTGGCTCCTCCATTTGTTCCCAAAGAAAAAGCAGCACGTAAAGTTCCGCGCCCGTCGATTCCTGAATGCTCATAAAAACGGGCATCTTCAGTTGCAACCAAAGCATCTACAAGGTTTTTTGGTAAATCTGAATATTTAAGCTGTGATCTGTTGGTTTTAAAATATTTACCAATCACTACTCCATCAGATGAAATAATTTCTGTAGCCAAATTAGAATCCGGATTTTCTAAGTCTTCAAATGAAGGCATTGATCCGAATAATCCCCATGAGGCAAATAAAAAGAAAGCTAAAATACCCAACAAGGTATAAGCAAAAACTCTCCAGAATTTCTTTTTATAGTAGTTAATATCTTTATTACTATTAGGTTGATTGATTTTCTTGGTGGCCATATAACTATTTTTCTAATCTTTTTGTTCTATTCTAAAACCTACGTCTGTAATACCTTCTAACGCCTGAACTCCAGGAATTTTTCCTGATTCTCTAACGGCTTGTTTGATGTGTACTTTATATTTTCCTTTAAACTTTACATCTTCTTTATAATAAAGTTTACTCTCTTTTATATCAGTAAAACCGTTCCCTAAAAGAGTTCCGTCCGGTTTTGCCATCTCATATTCTAAAGTATCTACTTTGGTGAAACCGCTTGGCGTTTCGATAGCGACAATTAAAAACAAATTTTTGAATGGATAATTGTTATTGTCCCTCAAATTTATAAATAAATTGTACTTTTTGGTTGAATCTAAAACTGGCAGATCAAAAGTTACAATACTGTCTTTGTTCCAGGCACTTCCAACAGATTTGTACTCATCGAATACTCTTTTTTTATCACAAGAAAAAAGTAATATTCCTACCAAAAGAAGAATCGCACTATTTTTTATTCTCATTTTTAGTAATAATTATAGGTTTTCTAGGTTCAGCCGGTTTATTCTCGTTTGAATTGTTAGGTTTATTCGGCTTGTTATTATTCGGTTTGTTTCCTTTGTTTGGGTTATTTCCTTTATTTGGATTTCCTCCTGCAGGCTTATTTTGATTTGAAGCTACCTGAGGTTTGTTTGGAGTCGCTACAATCGCTGCTTCGGCATTTGGTTTGCGTTTGCGATTTGGCTTTTTCTTTCTTTTTGGCTGATCAAAACGAGTTAAACTTTCCTGACCCATTGCATTGTTAAAGTCTTTTTCAGGCTCTGAAACTACTTCTATAGCAAAATCTTCAAGAGATGAAACTTTATTTTTTTGTTTATTCTCGGCAATAATTTCTTTTACCTGATCAATTTTCAAAACATGCCAGTTTGCAAAATTATTGGTGTAAGCAAACCACATTAATCCTTTAAAAATATCTTGTTTCTGGCAGATGGCATCTCCTTTTTCAGTCACTAACTTAGTGTCATAATCCGGAAAATCTTTTAATGCATCCATGTAAGTGTCAAGCTCATAATTTAAGCAACACTTTAATTTTCCGCATTGTCCGGCTAATTTTTGAGGATTTAAAGAAAGTTGTTGGTAACGTGCTGCAGATGTATTTACGCTTCTAAAATCTGTTAACCAGGTTGAACAACATAATTCTCTTCCGCAAGAACCAATTCCGCCTAAACGAGCTGCTTCCTGACGGAAACCTACTTGCTTCATTTCGACTCTTGTACTGAATTCTTTTGCAAAATCTTTAATTAAAAGTCTAAAATCGACCCTGTCATTTGCCGTATAGTAAAACGTCGCTTTTGATCCGTCTCCCTGAAATTCAATATCAGATATTTTCATTTCAAGTTTATGCTGAATCGCTAATTCACGTGCACGAACTTTCATTGGTTCTTCACGATCACGCGCTACAGACCAAATGTCAATATCTTTTTGAGAAGCTTTTCGGTAAATTTTAGGTACTTCGTTACTTTCGTGGTTAACACCTTTTTTCTTCATTTGAATTTTTACCAATTCGCCTGTCAAAGTAACAATACCAATATCGTGTCCTGGCGATGCAACAGTTGCTACAATATCACCAATACTTAAAGTTAATTTTTCTGAATTTCTAAAAAATTCTTTGCGTCCATTTTTAAAACGAACCTCCACACAATCAAAAATTGCTTCTCCGTTAGACGGGCTCATGTTCGCGAGCCAGTCAAAAACCGTCAATTTATTGCAGCTATCGGTGCCGCAAGTCCCATTATTTTTACAACCCTTTGGTGCGCCACCATCTGAGGTTGAACAACTTGTACATGCCATAATTATATATGTAGTGTTGCAAAAAAGCAACTTAAGTTCATAAACGTTTGATCGGTAAAGATAGTATTTTTTTTAGTTTGCTTTTTATGGATTAATACTAATGCTTCGTTAAATACAAAAGCAAGGAATCTTAAAGGCAAAATAAGCTTTTTTTATAACAGTTTTATACTGAATTTTCAAACCCAAAATTCTCTAATTCTATTCTTATTAAAGCTTATTCTAAGAATTATTTTTTTTATTCTATTTATTAAAACTAAAAATTTACCTACAGAATATTATATTTACATTTAGTAAATAGTAATACGATATTATTAAAATGAAACAATCAATTCTGATCTTACTTTCTATTTGTTCTTTATTCCCTTGTAAAGCACAAAAACCCGTGACCGCTAAACAACAAAACAAAAATGAAAATTTCACGATTTATGATCCTAAAGCATCAGACGATTTAAAAAAAACATATCTTCATCAAATAGATAGTATAACTGTACCAAGTGACGCTATTTTATGCCCTTGTAATCGAATTGATTTATTACTTGCCAATAATGAACTGAATATAAATTACACTTTAAAAGACCTAAATCTTAAAGGTTCTATTAAAAATATAACAACAACAACACATCCCAATATAGCCTTACCTAGTATATCTCTACAAAACACCATAGAAGAAAGTCTATTTTCTAAAACCAATTTGTTGTTACAAACCAAATCCAGGCAAGTAAAACAAAAACCTAATGATCTTGAGCTTTACAAAAATTTCGTTTTTCAGTACAACGACAAAAACTTGCCTGCAAAAGTAGATCTTTATCTTTTAGACTCCCTTCAGCCTATTATTCGATTAACCCATGTTTACGACTATAACGACACATTACTTAAAATGATTTTAATGAATCTCAATGAAAAAACAAATTCAACAGGTTCAGAAATAAATTTTAAATGCTGGCAGCAAAATGGAAACTATTTAATACTCCAAAATATCTTTAATCCACAAAAAAATAAAGAACAAATCCTTTTTGTTTATAATGTTGACAACAATCTAATAAGAAAAGAGAAAAATTATATCGATAGATATAAAGATCAGCAACACACCATAATAAAATATTTTTATGATGAAAAGAAAAGACTTACTAAACAATCTTATGCAAGTAATAATGAAAAAGAAAGCAGTTTTGTCACTATAAAAAATGATGCTTATGGAAATATAATAAAAGAACTTTGGGAAAATGGCGATTACAATGAATACCAATATAAGTATGATGCAAAAGGAAACTGGATCTGGAAACAAAAAACAGTTTATGAAAAAAATATCTTTAACCAAAAAATAGAACTTTCATCTAAAACAACTTTTGAAAATCAAATAGAGTATTACTAACTTCTAAGATAATTTTAAAGACTTCTAAAAACTAAAAAATTACTTACAAAACAGTATATTTACATCTTTAGTAGCGATCTAATGAAATTTTCATATCTGTTTTTTTTATTTATTTTCAACTTTACTTTTTCACAAACTGAAATTGATTCTTCTTTTCATCTTGCTTTCAAAGTGAATTTCCCTCCAGCTTCATTAAGTATTGAGGATATTGATTTTACTAAAGAAAAACCTGAATGTGAATTTGAATTGAAAGGAAAAATTCCATTAAAATATTCTTTTCGTTTACAAAATGACTCGATAGCATCTCTTTATCAATTCAAAAACAACAATTTGCAATTTCAGGAAAACCTGGATTTTCAACCTTTTATGTGGCACTTTGATAACGATGTGCTTATTTCAAATTTTAAAATAATTGATTTTGATAATGACGGAGATGAAGATCTTTTGTGTTGGGTATTTTCTAATGTAAATGGAAATCAGTGGACTGTAATTTTTATTAATGATCAAAAGCAACAAAAACTTGTCAGATTATTGAATACAGTCGAAAAAACGGATATCTGGTCAAAACCTGAATTTGACAAAGCAACCCAAACTATTAATACAGAATTGTACGGAAGTGCTTTTGGAGTTTCTGAAGAAAGCAATTATTATTTAAAACCCGATCTTACTATTATACCAATAAAAAAGCATTTTCAGGACCGAACAGGTAAGCGAATGTATGATTATGAATATGTGGGGAAAAATGGAAAATGGAAATTAAAGTCTAAAACTAAAGAAAAGCAATAAACCAAAACTTAATAAATCACTACCTAAAATTCATGAATAAATATATACTCTATTTAGCAACAGCTTTACTATTACTAAACACAAGTTGTAAAGATCCTAAAGACAAGAAAGAACCGGCAGAAATTCAGGAATCCTTAAATAGTGTTGAAGAAGTTCCTGAAGATGAAACTTCAGCAGTTGAAAAAGGAAAAAAACCGGAAGATTTTCTACCCAAAGGTTACGTTATTTTTGAGAAAACTTTTGGCGATTTAAATAAAGACGACCTGGAAGATTGCGCTCTTATCATTAAAGGAACAGATAAAAGTAAGTTTGTGAAAGATGAAAGCCGCGGCGAATTAGATCGTAACCGAAGAGGGATTATTGTTCTGTTAAAAAACAATGACGGTTATGAATTAGCGGTTAAAAATTATGAATGCCTTTCTTCTGAAAACGAAGATGGCGGCATTTATTATTCTCCTGAATTAACTGTAGAAATAACAAAAGGAAAACTTTTTGTTTCCTACGCACACGGAAGATACGGATATTGGAGCTATACTTTTAGACTCCAAAATTCAGATCTTGAGCTTATTGGCTATGACAGAAGTAATAATAACGGACCTATAGTGAACAACGATGTAAGCATAAATTACTTGACCTCAACAATGATAAGAAACGAAAACACAAACGAGGATGCAGATAGCGGTGAAGAAATATTTAAGAAAACAGTGACCAAGATTAGAAAAAACAAGCTGCTTAAATTATCTGAAATTGAAGATTTTGATGAACTTAGGCTTTTTGAAGAATAGCCTATTAATTGCACTTTAATCTCACCGTAAAAATTGCCTGTTTTTATGTTTTATGATGTAAAAAGACTTTTTTAATTTTTATCTTGAAATATATTTCTCAATTTTATGTTTTATCTTACAACATAGTTTGTGAAGTCAACTGTTATAAATCCTGGCTTCATCAAAACATAATTTTTCATTTAAAATACCACTTCAAATGCAAACACAAAACCAGATTGAAAATTTCCTTTTTCAGGGAAAATTTGACGAGGCAAGAGAATCTCTAAATAACGGCGAAATTTTTAACGATCAATATCTTAAAAACAATTTTTCTCAAATCACAGCCAAAATTATTGAAGCCAAAGAAATTGATTTCATTGAAAAATTAATTAAAGCAGGTTTTATTGAAACCGACATCTATGAATTAGATAGTTTTGACAAATCTATTTTTAATTCTTTAACCCGATTAAAAGATGACGACGAATCGATTGCTTTTTTCAAAGAATTGATGTCAAAAATGGAAAACATTAATGATGAAATAAGTGACAAAACGTTGCTTGGTTATTTTCTTGAAAAAAATACATCTCCAAAAATCATTAAAACTCTGATTGATGATTTTGGGGCGAATGTTCAATATAAAAATAACGCAGGAGAAAATTTCATCTATACCATTTTAAACACTTATGGTCTTGAAACAGATAAAGTAAAAGAATACATAGCCATTCTTCTGGATAATGGTATCGACATTAACGAAAAAAACATTATTGGTACAACTCCGTTAATCTGTGCTATTAAAAGAAACAAAAAAGATTTTATTCCCTTTCTACTCGAAAATGGAGCGGATGCCAACGAAACAGACAACCTCAACAATACCGCTTTTTATTACGCTGTTGCCGAGCAGTTTTCTTTTGATATGTATGATGCATTAGCGACAGTTTCTTCGCCTGATTTTAACATTGTAAACAAAGACGGGCGTACTTTATTGACTCATTTCATCAGTTCTGTTTCGGGCTCGCCAAGCGATATTACCTTTTTGGAAAGATTATTAGCTGATGGTGCCGATGTAAATTTCTGCGCTCAATATTACGGTCAGCCAAAATCTGGAATTGACTTTATCGTAGAAAAGAAGTCTGACATTTTAAAATCAGTTTTAGAGAATGTTTCTTTAGATGTGAACGAACAAGACAATCACGGAAATACCATTTTGCATAAAGTGTGTGCCTACAATGTTAATTACGATGCTGAAATGGCGAAAGAAACCTACAGAAAAGTAAAATTATTACTGGATCAAGGTGCTGACATTTCGATCTCTAATGACAAAGATGAAACGGCTTTAATCCTCGCATCTGGGGATAATTTGAAAATTAAAACGGTCGAACTTTTAATGAAACAGTAAGAACAATCATTTATTTAAAAACAAATATATGTCAATGTCATTTATAATTGCCTGTGAAAACGGCAACAGAAAAATAGCCGAATTGCTGCTTCAAAATAAAGAAGCAGATGTAAAATATACAGACGAAGGAGGAAGAACTGCATTACATTATGCCGCACACAGAGGTTATTTGGATATTGTAAAAATACTAACCGAAGATGGAGCTGATATTAATTATGAAGATCATCAAGGAGAAACGCCTTTATTTTTTGCTTGTCTTCAAAAACAAAAACAAACTGCATTGTATCTTTTAGAAAATGGTGCCGAAATTACCACAAATGATAAATTAGGAAACAGCCTTTTACATTTGGTAGCCCAGACCGCTCAAACTGAAATTGCAACAAAGTTGCTCGAAGCAGGAATTGATGTTAATTTACTGAATAATAATGGCGAATCGCCGCTTTTACTTGCTTCAACAAAATTGAATCGGGAAATTATTCAGTTGCTTTTAGACAAAGGAGCCGATATTAATGTTACAGATAAACAAGGAAACACACCACTTCTTCATGCTTGTTACACCAAATCGATTCCAGTTGTTACTTTACTTTTGGACAATGGTGCAGCTATAAATCATGTAAATCATTCCGGAGAAAATGCTCTTTTGATTGCATGCTACGAAACCAACAGAATGCTTGCTAAACTTTTAGTAGAAAGAGGTGCTGATGTATTCACATCCAACAATAACGGCTATTCTCCTATTTGGTACGCTTGCGCGAATAATCAAAAGGAAATTGTCTCTTTATTTCTAGAAAATGGAGTTGACGTTAACTACAGTAAACCTTTGGCCAGCGACACTTCGTCTATGAATGATTATCTTGATTGGATTGTTAGCGCTACAAATATTGCTAATGAATCTAGTTTTACACTTAACAGCAGTTATACTTATGGCGGAGAAAGCCTTCTACATGTTGCTACAAAAAAAGGCAATTTAAGCATGGTAAAATTGTTAATCGAAGCCGGTGCAAATATCAACATTCAAGATGAATCCGGGAACACGCCTTTGCATTACAGTGCTGCAAACGGAAAGAAAGATGTTGTTAAATATTTACTTGAAAATAAGGCCGACGCTTCTATCGTAAATGTAAAAGAGCAAAAGGCAATTGATTATTCAAATGTAAAAGGCTTTAATGAAATTACAGAATTGATTTTGAAATATGCTCCATCCGGAACCATAGTAACTCCAATTTATAAAGAAGAACCACAAAAAACAGATTCAGTAAATTCTATCGAAGGAAAGAAAAAGGCATTATTAGATTTGAAAGAACTTTTGGATGCGGGAATTTTAACTTCTGAAGAATTTGACGCCGAGAAAAGTAAAATTTTAAAAGGATAAATAACAAACAAACTTAAAAAATGAAAAAGACATTAAATAATTCCATCATATTAGTATTAATCGTTACAAGTCTATTTTTAACCTCTTGTACAAACCTTTCTCCAGAAAAAACTTTTGAAGTAGCCGCGCTAAATTCGAATTTATTATCCCGTTTTGGAAGTAAGGATATTAATTTTAAGTTAGAATCTGAACCACAGATTTATGATGAAACTCAAAAAAAAATGATTCCATCTTCATATTACGATTATTTTAAATTTGATATTACCAATTTAGAAACTCAATTTAAAAAAATTAAAGAAGTAAAGGAAGATGATGACAATCGGGAACTTCTTCAGGCATCAAAAGATTTATTTTCTTATGCAATTACTAAAGAAAAAGAAGGCTATCTGCCAATTGCCAAAATGAAGGATGAAAAAGCTTCACCTGAAC
The DNA here is from genome assembly GCF_020905295.1 of Flavobacterium piscisymbiosum. NCBI lineage: Bacteria > Pseudomonadati > Bacteroidota > Flavobacteriia > Flavobacteriales > Flavobacteriaceae > Flavobacterium > Flavobacterium piscisymbiosum. The sequence goes on from NZ_JAJJMM010000001.1 coordinate 1,098,730, forward strand.
AAATAGAAAAAGCAATTGCAGATTTTGACGCCTCAACTCAAAGCGAAATTGATAATAAGTTTACAAAATTGATGAATGTCGCAAAAGCATATGTCGCAAAGCATAACATCAATGCTAAAATCGGCATTTAATAAGAAAGTTTCAAAGACAAAACAATCCCTATTTTGTAATAATGCAAAATAGGGATTGTTTTTAATCCTAAGTCTCCTTAACCGCAATAATCTTAACCGGACAAGCCTTCGTTGCCAATTCAAAACTTTCAACAATCGTATGATTAGGCGATTTTAAAGTAAAAAATCCTTTTGCATCTTTCAAATGAATCAACACCGATTTACCATCTTTTTTAGACATTTGAAAATGTACCGGATTCATTACTTATTCTGTTAAACAAAGGCGACGGTTACGAACTGGCTGTTAAAAATGACAACTGTTTTTCTTCTGAGAATGAAGATGGTGGAGTTTATTTTGCACCAGACCTAAGCGTTGAAATAATCAAGGGGAAACTTTTTATACATTATGCCCATGGAAGATACGGATATTGGAGATATATGTTTAGTCTTCAAAATTCAGATCTTGAACTTATTGGCTACGATTCAAGTAGTAATCACGGACCTACAGTGCTTACTGAAACGAGTATAAATTTCTTAACCAGAAGAAAAATAGTAAATGAAAACACAAACCCGAATATCGATGAACCTGAGATATTTGAAAAGAAGGAAACAAAAATCAATAAAACAAAACTCCTTAAATTATCTGAAATAAAAGATTTTGATCAGCTTGAAGTTTCAGAAGAATAAATATAAATCGTTTATACAATATACCAAATATGAAACCAAAGATTTCTTTACTCCTTTTTCTTTGTGCAGTATTTTATAATGCAAATGCACAAAAAGCTTATATCATTAATGATTTTATGAAAGGTTATACTTTGTATTTTGCCCAGCAAACAGTAAAGTCGGAAACAAAAGAATATTATAAGCTTACCGAAAATGAAAGTAAAAAAACAGTATTGGAATATGGTGCAAAAGAATTGTCCAAATCTCAAATTAGCAAAACAGCTAAAACAGTCGTATTCAAAAGTATTACTGACCCAAACATTCGGGTATTAGGCGATGTAAATTTTGATGGTAGACCCGATGTTGTTATTCATGAAACCGAAGCAATAGATGATGGGTGTTATACTCCGCAAGCCACGGCGCATATTTTTATTAACACCTCAACCTCTTTTATATCCAGTCAAAGTATTAGCGATGTTTATAATGATGCCAATTGTATGCGCGGAGGCTCATTTGACATTGACACTAAAAACAGGCGACTTATCACAACAAGTCTTGGAGGAGCTGCTCTTCATGGCATCGAACACTATAGCGTTTCTGGCACAGAAGCCAAACTCTTGTCTAGTTTTGAAGAAGATGGATTTACTCAGACACCTTTTTATAAAATAACAGGAAAGAAATGGGAAAAGAACAAATACATTCCTTTTACTTCTTTATCTGTTTACGAACCTGATTTAGATAAATTACTTGTCTTTGACACCAAAAATGGCAAAGGGCGCATACTACTTTTTAAAGTGGATAACGTTTTGTATTATGCTTTTAGACAAAATGATGAATACAAATTTGTTTCTTTTGCACATCCGGTGAGTCCTGAAAAAGCAAATAAAGCAGTATTCAAATTCAGAAAACAAAATACCGGTAACGAATTGGAGTTTAACAGTGGTAATATCAAATACACAATATACGAAACATCAAATTCAGTTGGCATTAAAATTAATGTAAACGGGAAAATATCTGACTGGCAAGGCATTGGTAAAAAAGGAACTTTATCTTCTTTGACAAATGCTAAGTTTGTAAATCTTGTTAGAGAATAGAGTTTGAAAGAAAAAAGAGCCACAATAATGTCGCTCTTTCAATTTATAATAAACAAATAATCTAAGTCTCCTTAACCGTAATAATCTTAACCGGACAAGCCTTCGCTGCCAATTCAAAACTTTCAACAATGGCATGATTATTAGATTTTAAAGTAAAAAAGCCTTTCGCATCTTTCGAATGAATCAAAACCGATTTTCCATCTTTTTTAGACATTTGAAAATGTACCGGATCCATTTCGACGCAATAATTACAGCCGATGCATTTATCTCTTTGTAAAGTTACGATAACCATTACGCTTCAACGATTTTATATAATTTATCAGACATTCTGATTCTAAAAGGAAGTTTGAAAGTGCAATCATCACCCTTTGTAGCCTTTTCAGAAATCAAATCATTTACCATCATTTCGTCGATAATCATTTCCTGCGCCCCAGTACTTGGGCCAGTAACGAGAATTCGATCACCAATTTTAATGTCGTAAGCTTCAATTTTAAATTGTCCTACTTCTGCTTTCGGGAAATAATGCGTCCCCTTCCCTACATAAACCTTCTTTTGAGTTGCTGCAGATCCCGGAATATCACTCCATTCTCCTAATTCCTGCCCCAGATAATATCCTGCCCAGAAACCGCGATTGTAAACCGTGTTTAAAGCTTCCATCCAGACAGAAACTTTTTCTTTCGAAAATGAACCTTCATAATAAGCATCAATAGCCTCACGATAGGTTTTAATAACCGTTGCTACATATTCAGGTGCACGGCCACGACCTTCAATTTTTAAAACCTGAATTCCTGAATCTATTACCTGATCTAAAAAGTCAAGCGTACATAAATCTTTAGGCGACATCATGTATTCGTTATCCAATTCGATTTCAAAACCGGTTTCCTGATCGATCACCGTATATTTTTTGCGGCAATTTTGTTTGCACGCTCCACGATTTGCCGATGAATTATGCGAATGCAAACTCAAATAACACTTACCCGAAACCGCCATACATAAAGCACCGTGACCGAAAATTTCTATTTCTATTAAATTCCCGTTTGGTCCTTTTATTTGTTCTTTCTCAATTTGATCTGTAATACTTTTTACCTGACGCAAACTCAATTCACGGCTTAAAACCATAGTATCTGCAAACAAACTGTAGAATTTTATGGTTTCAATGTTCGTTACGTTCAATTGGGTCGAAATATGAACTTCCATTCCAATAGTTCTCGCCATAGCTATTACCGCCTGATCAGATGCAATTACAGCTGTAATATTCGCTTCGTTGGCTTTGTTCAACAATGTTTTTACAACCGATAAATCGTGATCGTAAATAATGGTGTTCAAAGTCAGATAGCTTCTTACGTTTTTTGCCTCACAACGATTGGCGATTTCCTGCAAATCATCCATAGTAAAATTCACCGTTGAACGCGCACGCATGTTAAGTTGTTCTACGCCAAAATAAATAGAATCAGCGCCATTATCGAGCGCAGCCTGAAGTGAATCAAAACTCCCTGCGGGAGCCATAAGTTCGATTGTATTATTTTTTGTCATTTTTATTTGTATTGTATTCGAATGGTTAAACCATTGATTATTTTGTTTTGCTATAGATATACATTGCGTCCCTGCGGTTGAAACCGCAGGCTATGTTTTCATTTGTATGTGTGGTATTTCAAATATAGCCCATGGTTTCAACCACGGGGAACGTTTTGATAACTATCAATCTTCACGATACAATAATCGTTATAGATATAACATTGTCTCCCTGCGGTTGAAACCGCAGGCTATGTTTTTCCTTCGCAATGTTTAAAATATAGCCCGTGGTTTCAACCACGGGGAATGTATCGTTGAGTTAAAAAATCATTTCTTCTCCAATCCATGCAATTTTACAAACTCATCAAATTCATCTTGTCCATTTTTCTTAAGGTGATGATGCTTTTGATTTTTAATGTAATTATAAACAACCTCTAACTGAGACTCACTAACTGAATAAGCCGCAAAACCTGTTTGCCAGGCAAATTTTTCAAGGATAAGTTCTTCTCTATTTATAAAATGAGAAGAACTTCCTTTTATTTGCTTTACAATATCTGTGATAGTTTTTTGTGGATTTTGTAAAAATAAAACATGCACATGATCAGGCATTCCGTTTAGGATTCTAACAGGGCAACCGAGATCAATTAACTCTTCATAAATGAAATCATACAATTTTTTCTCAATTGAATCATCAATTAATTCCTGACGATTTTTGGTTGCCCAAATGGCATGAACCCATAGTTTGATAAAGGATTGTGACATCAATAAATTAGCTTAAAATTTCGGCTAATTTACAATTTTATACAATTTATCTGACAAACGAATACGAAATGGGACTTCAAATGTAACTCGATCTCCAATTTTAGCAGTAGTGGCTTGTGCTTCGTTGACGATCATTTTTTCTAAAATTAATTCCTGATTCCCTGTAGTAGGTCCTGAAATTAAGATTTTATCACCAGTATTTAATTCGTGGTTTTCGATAGTAAAAAGACCAACTTGCGCTTTCACATAATAGTGTTCCGCTTTACCAAGAAGTACTTTCTTTACTTTTATTTTTTGACGAATATCTAGTGGCTTTTCGGCTGTAGCCAAAGAAGTATTAGGTAGTTCACCAGAATGTTTAAATTTCAAACTATCTGATTTTCCTTTTCTGAATACCTTGTTTCCAACTTGTTTTCCGGTTCTTAAACGAACCTGATCAACAAGAGGCATATGTATAATATCAAGACATTCTGTAGAACAACAGTTTTCCATTGCAGCCTTACATTCATCACATTGAATAAACAACAAGTGACAGCCATCGTTTTCGCAATTGGTGTGATTGTCGCAAGGTTTTCCGCATTGGTGACATTGCGAAATAATATCATCGGTAATTCTTTCGCCAAGACGATTATCGAATACGAAGTTTTTACCAATAAATTTACTTTCAATACCTTCTGCTTCAATTTGCTTGGCGTAATTGATGATTCCGCCTTCTAACTGAAAAACATTTTTAAAACCCTGGTGTTTAAAATACGCACTTGCTTTTTCGCAACGAATTCCGCCCGTGCAATACATTACAAGGTTTTTATCTTCTTTATGGTTTTGAAGCTGCTCGTTGATAATAGGTAAACTTTCTCTAAAAGTCTCAACATCGGGAGTAATAGCATTTTTAAAATGCCCTACTTCACTTTCGTAGTGATTTCTAAAATCAACAACAATCGTATTGGGATCATCAAGAATATCATTGAATTCCTTGGCTTTTAAGTGAACACCAATATCAGTAACATCAAAAGTTTCATCGTTTAAACCATCGGCAACAATTTTGTCACGAACTTTAATCGTCAGTTTTAAAAAGGAATGATCATCATGTTCTACGGCTTCATTCAAACGTATACCTTTCATGAAATCATAAACTTCGAGAGTGGCTCTAAAAGCCTCCAAATTTTCTTCAGGAATACTCATTTGAGCATTTATTCCTTCAGTGGCAACGTAAATTCGGCCTAAAGCATCAAGTGCGTTCCAGGCTAAGAATAAATCATCGCGAAATTTTTTGGGATCTTGAATTTTGGCATACGCATAGAAAGACAACGTTAGTCGTTGTTTACCGGCATCATCGATCATGATGGCTCTTTCTTCTGCGCTTAAAGTGTTGTACAGTTGCATGCTATAAACTAATTTAAGTTGAGAAATTATTTTTTGAAGGTGCAAAAGTAAGGAAAAAGGTTCAAAGCGACAAGATTCTGAGCTACAAAGGTTCTGAGTTGCTGAGGGACTAAGGTTCTAAGATCAAAAAAGTGATAAAACAACAAAAGCACTATATTTCTATAGTGCTTTTGTTAAATCTTTGTACCTCTGTACCTTTGCCACTTTGAAGCTAAAAACTTAGTCCCTCAGCAACTCAGAACCTCAGCAACTAAAAAATTAGCAAAACTCGTTAAACGCATCTTGCAAGTTCTCAGCGATTAATTCAGCTGGACGACCTTCGATGTGGTGACGCTCTAACATGTGAACCAATTCTCCGTTTTTGAACAAAGCCATAGATGGCGATGATGGAGGAAAAGGGAACATATGTTGTCTTGCAGCATCTACAGCTTCTTTGTCAACACCTGCAAAAACAGTAATTAAGTGATCTGGTTTTTTAGCTCCTTCTAAACTCATTTTTGCTCCCGGACGTGCGTTTCTTGCAGCACAACCACAAACAGAGTTTACAACAACTAAAGTGGTACCTTCAGCTTTGATAGCGTTATCTACAGCGTCAGCACTATGTAAATCTTGAAAACCTGCAGCAGTCAATTCAGCTTGCATTGGTTTTACCATTTCTTCTGGATACATATCTCTTTATTTTAAATTTTACTTTTGATCTGCAAAGTTACAAAGTTTAGTGGCAACTAGTTAATTTGAAGTATAAAGTTTTGTTATAGTTCGATTGAAAAAATCAAAACCTTACCTGATACGGATAAGTCTCATATACTGTATTATCTTCATTAATTGAAAAACCTTTTGCAGCATCTGCTTTTGCCAATTCAATCAACGCTTTAACTTCCTCTCTTTGCTTTCCTTGCTTAAACCAACAAATGGCTTTATAAAATTTTGCATCCGAAAATTCCGGATAGATTTTAATTGCTTTATCAAAAATGACAATCGCTTCATCCCATTTTTTAAGTTCATATTTTGCAATTCCCTGATAAAAATATGCAGTTGGATGTTCTAATTGTTGTCTGTTTTTATAAATATCATTTACATAATCATCAAAAAGCTGCTCTGCTTTTGCATAATCGTTCAGCTGCAGATAACAAAGTCCCATATAAAAACTATAGGTATGATCCATTCTATATCCGTTTCCATAAAGTTTAATGCATTCTTCTAAATCTGTGATAGCGTCTTTGTAATTTTTTGAGAAAATACATTTCATAAAACCTCTATAAGGCAGCCACTCTTTCTTGTCGTATAAAACAGCTTTATCGAGATACTGCATTCCGACTTCGTACTTTTTGCATTTAAAATACGGCATTGCTTTTTGCTGCCATAAATAAGCAACAGTGCTGTCTTTTTTGAGACCCTGATCCAGGCAAGACTGCCACTCGCTCATTTCGATAGTATATTTATGTTTTGCGGCACAATTGGTTAAAAATTCTTCAACAATAGCATCATGTGCTTTGTTGGCAGACACTTGTCCGAAAGAAAAAGTAGAGATAAAGAAACTGAAACCTAGAATAAAATTCTTCAATAGCTGATAATTTAGGATTATGATTTTTTTGAAAGAAAAATCACTCTAAATAACGCTTTTATAAATGGTAATTTAGGACACTTTAAAATAACTTTAACATCTTGGACTAAAGTGGTTTCTTCATCCAGAAATTTAAATATCAAAGCGGGATTTCCTTTTTTGAACATGGATGAAAAAATAGTACTTCCCAATTCATTATGGCGATGTAGAATATCTAAAAGCAACAAATCATAAAACCAAAATCTGGTTTTTTTATGAAAATTTGACATTTTGAGCGATTCCGAAGTTTCGGGAGAAGAATTTTTATTATCTAAAAACACAACCAGTTCAGATGATTTTTTATCCGAATTTCTAAAAGTATAACCTGTACTCGCTTTTGTCCATCCGCCGGCAGTTCCTATATTCAGCACTCGTTTGGTATTCTTTTTCCAAAAAGGAAAACACGTCATTGGAATACTACCCTGCTCCTTTTCTACAATTGTGTATTGATCGGCTCCCAGGTTTCTCAAATAAATTTGAATCTCATTTTCGTATTCTTCTTTTGCGAGAAGATCTTCAGAAAACAAAGTGTATTCGACTAAAGCTTCGGCTTTAGAAATGGGTAAAACATACATAAAACGCGTATTCCCTCTTTGTTCTACCGAAAAATCCATGAAAGTAGCCTGGTCAGGATTAAAAATTTCAGTTTCACTTTTTACAAACCACCCCACAAAATGCTGTTGCAGAACCGGATATTTGGTCTGACTTAAAGCAAAAGCTTTGGTATAAATACTGTTGAATAAATAATCGCAAGTATATCGATTGTCCTCGGTTCCCACAAAAACATGCGTTTCGAGTTCATTGATATCGGTTACTTTTTCGTTTAAAAAAGTAATATTTTGATGTTTCGAAAGTTCCTCAAAAACAAAATTATAAAAGTCTAATCCTCGAATTTGATTGTATTGATAAGGTTCAAGTATTAAATCACGACTGAAATCTTCATTGGCAAACAAAGCCGAATCCCATTTTTTTGAGATAACAGACTTCCAAAGCGTTTCCTCTTTTGCCCAAAAACACCAGGTTCTGTCATTGGTCTTTTTTGCATCTTCATCTAATAACAAAATAGATTTATCGCTGAATTTCCCAGACAAAACCATTTTATAAACGGTCATCAAAGCAGATAAACCTGTTCCGGTAAAGATATAATTGAAGTGTGGAATTTGTGAAGAAGCCATTTTCAAAAATAAGAAATTTTATTCTTTCAATTTTTCTAAAAGCAGTTTAAAATCCTTTGGGTTAAGATAGTTATTGTATTGTAGGATAATCTCTCGTTTTTCATTCAGAACACACAAAACCGGATATACAATTTGGTTGTTCATGGTTCCTAATTGCAAAGCCAGTTCATGAACGCCAACATTATTTCCCGATGGTTTGTATTTAAAAGTCTGATTATTAAAAGTAATATCTCGTTTTTCCTCGGCATTCAAATCAATAAAATAAAAATCAGAATTTAGTTTTTGGATAATATCCTGATTTTTGAAAGTCGTATTTTTCATTCTTTGGCAAAACTGACACCAATCGGTATGAATGAAAACGATTATTTTCTTCTTTTGAAAGTATTGCAAACTATCTACTTCCTCAAAAGATTTGCTTTTGAGTTGGCAAAATCCTGTTGAAGTAATTCCCAAAAAGAAAATAATTAAGGCTAGCTTTTTCATTTGTTTTTGTTTTTTTTGCCACAGATTGCTCAGATTAAAACGATTTTTTTGCCACGAATTACACCAATTTTCTCGAATTTAATTCGCGATAATTAATAGTGTCAAATTTTACTTTTTTTATTGCAAAGATTACAAAGTCAATACTATAATAATAAAAATCAGTGTAAATCCGTTTGATCAGCGTTATCCGTGTGCCATATTACCTCAAAGTATATCGCAATCCAAAAAACCCACGAATTGTTTGGTTTTGTCCATAAACATAAGTCGTATCAAAAGTCAATCCATATGGGTTATCCGGTGTAACCAACACTTTTCCGGCAGCATCGTATTGTACATTTTTATCGAAAGGATCATTGGTTCTTGAAATCAAAAACGGATTATTTCGTTTTGGTGTAAAGTTCAAAAGGTTTTTTACTCCACCATACAATTCAAAATTCTTCCATCCAAAATACGTAAACTGAATATTCTGAATACTATACCACGGCGAGTTGGGATCTCTCGGATCTAAATCACTCAACAAAGGCAACTTCATTGGGCTGTACACATTTCCGGTATAATCGAGTAACAAATTCCAAGGCTCTATTTTGTATGATACACTCCAGGTTGCAGTGAAATTTTCGGTTAAGAAAGGTCTTTCCGAAATTCCGTCCTGAACATTTTTATTATCTAAAACCGTGGCTCCCAGAATAAACTTTAATCCGTTTGTGAAATTCAAATCAACATTGGTACTGATTCCCTGACTTATCGCATAACCATTGATGTTGTCGTAAATAATTTTATTAGGATCGGTTTCGTAATCAGATATAATCTTGTTACTGAAGCGGGTATAAAAAGCCGTTGTTTCGATCCCTATAAAAGTTCCGTTTGCAAAATTAATCTTCTGAATATAATTCAGGTTTGCATTTACAGATCGTTCCGGTTTCAAATCACTTTTTATCACCACATCTCTGGAACCCGTAAGCGCTGCGTGATCTTCAGTAAATAAATTTACAACACGAAATCCGGTTCCGGCATTCAAACGGAAAATAGTATTTTCATTCGTTTTCCATCTGTAAGCTACTCTTGGCGTATAAATCGAACCGTGAATCGAGTTGTAATCGTAACGCATTCCTAACAAAACCTGACTTTTCGGCGAAAGCGTAATTTCATCCTGAACAAAAATTCCCGGCAACCAGGTACTTTCGGCTTCTTTTGTAGCAGTTGTGTTATCGTCGTAATACGAATATCGGGTGGCGATTCCGGCAAGGAAATCATTTCGGCCTATCTTTTTATCCCAGGTTAGTTGCAGGAAACCTATTTTCTGGTTTGCAATGTATGATGTTGTTCCGTAGCGGCTATCCTGATAATGCACGTTTCCGGAAAAGGAAAGCATTAGTTTTTCTTCGAATGGCAATTGATAACTTCCTATCAATTCGCCTCTTTTGGTATATATGCTTTCTCTGTAAATTTCGTCGCCGCCACGGTATTTTTTATCCCAACGCACATCTCCACCCCAGCGATCTTCATACATTCCGCGTGCTGCGATACTAAACAAACGGTTATTTTCTCTTTGAAAATTCCACTTATTAAAAACCGAAATTCTTTGCGAAAGCGTCACATCTGTAAAACCGTCTTTGTCTTTATCGACAACCTGATTGTAATCGAAGTAATTAATTCCTAAAAGTGTTGTTGCTTTTTTGGTGGGATTAAATTTCATTCCCAAATCGACATTGGTTTCTAAATATGAAGTCGTGAAAACATCTGCCGAAAACAAAGGAGCATTGGTTGGATTTTTAGTAATAATGTTGATTAAACCTCCCACAGCTTCACTTCCGTACAAGGAAGAAGCCGGACCTTTTACAATTTCAATTCTTTCGACCAAAGAATTCGGAATTCCGGATAAACCATAAACCGTCGAAAGACTGCTCACAATTGGCATTCCGTCAATCAAAACCAAAGTATATGGACCTTCCAATCCGTTGATATGAATATCACCCGTATTGCAAACGCCACAATTGAGCTGTGGCCTAACTCCATTGATGTTTTGAAGTGCTTCGTAAATACTTGGAGTTGGATTCTTCTTGAAAAAAACCGGCGAATAAACCTCAACCGGAACAGCACTTTCCAATCGTTTCACGGCTTTTAAAGTTCCTGAAACTACAACTTCGTTCAGCTGATTTTCGTTATCGGTTAATTCAAAATCATAAGATTGAATGGAATCTTTAATAACTTCTATTTTCTTCTTTATAGTTTGAAAACCTACCTGAGAAACCTGAATAGTATAATTTCCAACCGCAACATTTTCTAATTTATAATACCCTAAACTATCTGTAACTGTTTTGTGTTTTGTTCCCATTAAATGAACATTCACCAACTGTAATTTATGGCCTTCGCCCGAGATATATCCGGAAATATTTGAAGTTTCTTGTGCGAATGAAATCTGTAAACCAAATAAAAGCAATATCAAAAATAGTTTTTTCATTGTTATAAAATTAAATTTAGACAAAACTAAAAATTATATTTAACAAACAGCTATTTTAAATTTATAAATTTATAACTTTTATCATGTCAATATGTTATATTTCGATGTTAGCAGAAAAATACGGTATGAAAATATAAACGAAAACAAAAAAGACTTTAGCCAAACCTATATAATTTGGCTAAAGCCACTTTCCAATTCAATCTTATTTCCCCTAGCTGAAGCTAGGGGCTATGCAAAAAAATCAATAAGGATGAGAGCTTCTAAACATAACCACACTATGTGAATTGATGCAAAACTGAAATGCCTTTTTAATCGGTTGTAATAACTATGTTTCTATATTTTTAAAAAATAAGCCTAAACAAATTCCTCGTCGATAATTTCCTTATTGATCATTGCTCCTGCAAAAGATCCTGAAGAAACCGCCAAAGCAACAGATCTCGCCTGAATATGGCAATCACCGCTGGCAAAAATTCCAGGAATTGTCGTTTTCTGAAAAGCATCTACTTTTAATAAACCAATTTCAGTCAACTCACAACCTAAAGATTCCGGCAAAAGACAATGCTGTTCAAAAGGCGCTTTAAAATAAATCGCTTTAACCGTAGTTTTAGTTTGATTTTTGAAGATAATCTGCTGAACATTTCCGTTTTGATGTTCTAAAGACTCAATTTCATCTTCGATAATTTCAACTTTATGATTTTTAAGAATTTGAGTTTGCTCAATTGTTAGAGTTGATTTTCCGTTGGTAATTAATCTTAAATCTTTAGTCCAATTAGAAATCATTTTAGAAAATTCAAAACCCATATCACCATTGGCTACGATTGCCGTTTTCTCTCTTTTCACTTCATAACCGTGACAATATGGACAATGTAAAACCGAAATTCCCCAACATTCAGCAAAACCCGGAATCTGCGACAGTAAATCTTTTACGCCAGTTGCGAACAATATTTTTTTTGAAGTAAAGATTTTTCCGGACTGGGTTTCAATTTCAAATCCAAATTGTGTTTTAATCGCCCTGATCGCAAGTCCTTTATAGAATTTAACCGTATCGTAAAAGTCTACCTGAGTTTTGGCTTTCGCCGAAATTACAGCGGGTTTCTCACCATCATGTGTGATGAAATTATGAGAATGTGGCGTTTGTCTGTTGCAAGGCAAACCACTATCGATAACCAAAACCTTACGTAAAGAACGCCCCAAACTCATTGCAGCCGAAAGTCCGCTATAACTACCACCGATAATGATAACGTCGTATTTATTGTTTTCTATCATAATTGTATAATTTAATGATTGCTATTTTTATGCATTTTATAATTTAATAGGTGCCCGATAATCATTCCGATACCTCCAATAAAAATCAGATCGAGATGAATATCCAGAAAGAGTTCCGTCAAAACACTGATCCAGATGAGCGCCATCGAAATAATAAGCACTGTAGAGATTAAAAGACTGGATTTATTTATAATTTTGATAATTGCAAATAATCCCAGGGTCGCAAAAATCAAATCTATAATTGGATTATGACTTAAGCCTAAAGGCAGAATCGTTAAAAGCGGAAAAACCAAACAATGAATCAAACAAATGCCCGCGCTTGAGATTCCTAAAATATCGTAAAGAGGTGTGGTAGATTTCTTCATTTTCAGTACTTTTGCTTAATGCAATTTTGTTGCAAATATACAAGATTATTTTAATCGCAACTATGTTGCAATAATATTTTTTATACAATAAAATGAAAACAACAAGAAATACAGCAGCAAAGACGGCCGTTTTAGAGATATTTGAGAAATCTAAAACTGCACTTTCTCATACCGAAATTCAAAAACAAACAGGAGATTTATGTGATCGTGTTACGATTTACAGAATACTAGACCGCTTGGTAAATGACGATATCATACACAAAATTGTAAATCTTGACGGAACGGTTAAGTATGCAAAATGCCATCATCATGCTCAGCGCGTACACATACATAATCATGCTCATTTTAGCTGCGAAAAGTGTTTGGAAATTACTTGTCTCGAAAATGTAAAGCCTAGTTATATCATTCCGCATAACTATAAAGTAAACGACATAAACTTTACGTTGTCAGGATTATGTCCAAATTGTTTAAATTCTAACAATTAAGATTTAGACTTGTCTAAAAATATTGTTGCGCTAATATAATTTTTCTATATATTTGTTCAAACAACATTTTTACAATGGGTAAATCTTTAGAAGAAGTTCACCAATCGGTCGCGACACAGCATAAAAAAACAGGTTTCAGAAAAATATTAGCCTTTTTAGGCCCGGCATATTTAGTAAGTGTAGGATACATGGATCCGGGAAACTGGGCCACAGACATCGCCGGCGGTAGTCAGTTTGGATATTCCTTACTTTGGGTTTTGTTAATGAGTAACTTAATGGCTTTACTCCTTCAAAGCTTAAGTGCGCGACTCGGAATTGTAACACAGCGCGATTTAGCACAGGCCTCAAGAGAAACGTATTCGAAATTTATCAACTATATTTTATACTTTTTGGCCGAAATTGCCATTGCCGCTTGTGATCTTGCCGAAGTATTAGGAATGGCAATTGGTATTAATTTACTTTTTGATATTCCGCTGATCGAAGGTGTTTTGATCACTGTTTTAGATACTTTCTTATTGCTTTTCCTGATTAACAAAGGAATCCGAAAAATGGAGGCTTTTATTATCGTATTAGTTGCCATCATTGGTTTCTCTTTCATTTTCGAAATGATCTTCGCAGAACCGGAACTTGATAAAGTACTTTATGGACTTATTCCGTCAATGCCTAATTCTGCTGCTTTGTATATCGCTATCGGAATTATTGGAGCAACGGTAATGCCTCACAACTTATATTTACATTCTTCTTTAGTTCAAACCAGAAAATTCGACCGAACTCCGGCCGGAATTAAACAGGCTTTGAAATATAATCTTATCGATTCGACAATTGCCTTGAATCTCGCCTTTTTTGTAAACGCTGCCATTTTAATTTTGGCTGCAGCCACATTTTACAAAAACGGAATGTTTGAAGTTGCCGAGATTCAGGATGCGCATCAATTTCTGGAACCTTTGTTAGGAACCAAATGGGCACCTATTTTATTTGCCGTTGCTTTGATTGCCGCAGGACAAAGTTCGACCGTAACGGGAACTTTGGCCGGACAAATTGTAATGGAAGGATATTTGAATTTAAGGATTCAACCTTGGGTTCGCCGAATCATTACCCGTTTGATTGCCATTGTTCCGGCCGTTGTGGTGATTTTAATTTATGGAGATAGCGTAACCGGGAAATTACTGATTCTGAGCCAGGTAATTTTGAGTTTACAATTAGGATTTGCGATTATTCCGTTGATTCACTTTGTGAGTGATAAATCTAAAATGAAAGGTTTTCATATTTCAAGAACGACTCAAATTGCAGCCTGGATTATTGCTCTGATTATTGTTTCGCTAAATGCGAAATTGGTTTACGACGAAATTACTTCGTGGCTAGACAATTCAAGTCATCCACTTATTCTTTGGTTTACCGTGGTTCCGCTTGCCTTTGCCTTTCTGGCTTTGTTATTGTATATCATCGCAAAACCTTTTATTGCCAAAGCAAAATCGAATATCGAGAATCATTCGCCTCATCACTTAAAATTGGTTTATACGCCAAAAGAAAGTTACGGCAAGAAAAATATAGCGATTTCGGTCGATTTTTCTAAAGCCGATGAAGCTGCACTTAACAATGCGTTCGAATTGGGCGGAATCGACGCGCAATATACCTTAATTCATATTGTAGAAACGGTTGGCGCCTTAATGTACGGCGGCCATGTTGACGATCACGAAACTACTATCGACGAAAAATTATTATTAGAATATAAAGAGATGCTTTCGCAGAAGGGCTTCAGGATCGAAACAGAACTTGGTTTTGGAAAACCTAACACCGTGATTCCGAAGATTATTAATGCGGGAAGTTTTGATATTTTAGTCATGGGAACCCACGGCCACACTGGATTAAAAGATATTTTATTTGGTACAACCGTAGACAAATTGAGACATAAAATTTCAATACCTTTGTTGATTGTTAAATAAAGGGGCTGAGATACTAAGATGCTAAGGTTCTAAGATTTTTTCTTTGAACGTTTAAAAACTTAGAACCTTAGGAACTCAGAACCTTAGAACCTCAAAAAAAAAAATGACTTTCTCAGAAGAAAACTATCTAAAATCGATATATCATCTTACTACTTCTAACGATTCAGAAGTAAGCACGAACGCTATTGCGGAAATGATGGAGACTAAAGCTTCATCGGTTACGGATATGCTTAAAAAGCTTTCTGAGAAGGATTTAGTAAATTACAAAAAATACCAAGGGGTTTCTTTGACCGAAAATGGAAAACTTGCCGCTAAAATGATCGTTAGAAAACATCGTTTGTGGGAAGTATTTTTGGTTGAAAAACTGAATTTTTCCTGGGATGAGGTTCATGATATTGCCGAACAACTGGAACATATCAAGTCGGAACAATTGATTAATCGTCTGGATGATTTTCTGGGAAATCCTACCGAAGATCCGCACGGAGACCCGATTCCGGATGCGAACGGAAGAATCGTTAAGATTGAGAAACACTTGCTTTCTGAATTAACAGAGAACCAAACCGGAATTTGCGTGGGTGTAAAAGATACTTCATCTGAATTCCTGAAATATCTGGATAAGCAGGAAATTGCTTTAGGTTCTCAGATTGAACTTTTATCTAAAGAATCTTTTGATTTATCTGTTAGGATTAAAATAGATGGTCGTGAATTGTCTATTTCGAATAAAATTGCTTCTAATTTGTTTGTGAAGCTGGTTTAATGTTATTTCACAGAGATTCACTAAGAATTACACAGAGATTCGCGAAGGTTTTACTTTTTTGATTTAGGAAGTATTAATCCGTCGAAAATAACACAATATTGTCATTTCGACGTAAGGAGAAATCCTCACGAGAAGCTCGAGAAAGATTGGATTATTGTTGCGGAGTTACTTGCGAGGATTTCTCCTTACGTCGAAATGACAAACTCGGCGATAAACATTCTTTCGAAACCGAAAGCCATAGCCCCGATAGAAGTGGGAATCCTTTTGTGTCCGCCTCGGCGAACATAAAGATTGGAACGAATTGCTTCGCCAGTTCGCACTTTCAGGCTCGAGTGCGGGATTAGCTCCTAAAAACCAATCCCTTCATTATTAAACAATTCCCTTCTCGATCATTTCTAACATTACCGGCGAAGCGTTTTTAAACGTTGGTTCTTGCTCGATAATACTTCCTGCGTTTTTCTTGTTTACTTTAAAAGTCACATCATTATCTGTTGTAAACAACAAAGCGGTCAAAAACGGATTTTTGATGTAGGTTCCTAAAACCAATAAAGCTTCATCTAAAGTGTGTGTACTTTCGATTTCTTCGGTCTTGTAACGGGTTGTTAAGGCGATTGAATAGGTATTGTCTTCGTTTATTGCTAAACGGAAATAGATGTTTTTAATCTCGGTATCACCGATGGTTTTTGCTAGGGTTAGTTTGGCAAAAGTTCCGGCTTTGATGCTTTCTTTGACGCGTTCGCAAAAAAGAGCGAATATTGGTTCGTACATTTTTTAAGTTGCTAAGGTTCTGAGATGCTAAGGTTCTAAGTTTTTAAAACCTTTGTCTATATTTAACCGCAAAGTTCGCTAAGATTTACGCAAAGGGCACAAAAAAATTAAAAAACTTTGCGAGCCTTGCGTAAACCCTTGCGAACTTTGCGGTTAAGAAAATTATTTTCCTGTAAATTCGGCTTTACGTTTTTCTAAAAATGCTGTTGTTCCTTCTTTAAAATCCTGAGTTCCGAAACACTTTCCGAATGATTTTATTTCGGTTTCGAAACCGTCTTTACCGTCTTTATAATTGGCATTGATTGCTTTTATTGCTTTACTAATCGCAAACGGAGCATTTTTTATGATTTTTTGGGCAATTACTTTAGTAAAGTCTAATAATTCAACTTGTGGCACTACGTGATTTACTAAACCGTATTGTTTGGCTTCTTCGGCAGAAATCATGGCTGCTGTCATGATCATTTCCATTGCGCGGCCTTTACCTACTAATTGTGGCAAACGCTGTGTTCCTCCGTAACCTGGAATTAATCCTAAAGTCACTTCCGGCAATCCCATTTTTGCATTGTCTGATGCTACTCTAAAGTGACATGCCATTGCTAATTCTAATCCGCCACCAAGAGCAAAACCGTTTACGGCAGCAATTACGGGTTTCTTAAGGTTTTCGATATAATCAAAAAGTGATTCTTGTCCTTCGGCGGCTAATTGCGCTCCTTCGATAATCGTATAATTGGCAAATTCTGAGATATCAGCTCCGGCAACGAATGCTTTTTCGCCAAATCCTGTTAGTATAATTACACGAACATCATCGTTTTTGCCTAATAATTTAATGGCTTTACTCAAGTCGCTGATTGTCGCTTTGTTTAAAGCATTTAACTTTGTAGGTCTATTAATGGTTACGGTTGCAATTTTGTCTTCAATCGAGATTAAAAGATTTTCGTAGTTCATGACGTTAGTTTATGAGTTTGTAATGGGTAAAGAAACTCTGAATGTGGTTCCTTTTCCGTATGTTGATTCAAAGGTAATTGTTCCTTTGTAATTTTCTATGATGTTTTTTATAATTCCGAGACCTAGTCCCATTCCGCTGGTTTTGGTGGTGAATTTTGGTTCGAAAATTCGGCTTGTATCTTGTTTCTGGATTCCAATTCCGTTGTCTTTTACAGCAATCTCTACATTATTGTCTCTGCGTTTTACCGTTACAACAATAGATTTATGAAACTGACTTTCCGGAATAGCCTGAGTTGCATTTTTAACGAGATTGGTAATCACACGAATCAATTGTGTACGATCCATTTTTGAGATGATTTCCTCTTCTTCGCTTTCGAAAACAATATAATCTTCGTTGAAAATATCCAAGGCCAATTCAACAACCTCAACTACATTCAAAGTTTCGTTTTGCTGCGCGGGCATCGACGCAAAATTCGAAAATGCCGAAGCAACCGCCGTCATCGTATCGATTTGCTGAATTAAAGTTTCGGAATAATCGTTTAGTTTCTGCTTTACATCCGGTGCTGTTGGATCAAACTTGCGCTGAAAGCTTTGCACCGTTAAACGCATCGGCGTAAGCGGATTTTTAATTTCGTGTGCGACTTGTTTTGCCATTTCCCGCCAGGCTTCTTCACGTTCGCTTTGCGCTAATTTTATCGCACTGGTTTCTAACTTATCGACCATTCCGTTATACGCCTTTATCAGGAAGTTCACTTCCTTGCTATTGGCTTCTAATACGATTTTCTCGTTTTTCTGATCCAAATTGGTTTCTTCTAAACGATCTGAAATGGTTTTTAGTGATTTTGTGATATAAGTCGAAAGGAAATAGGCCAATGCAAAAGCGACAACCAGCATAAACGAATAGACCTGACTTAAACGAATCAGAAAGGTATTCAGTTCGTTGTCATAATAACCATCGTCTTCTAAATAAGGAAGATTTAAGATACCAAGCGGTTTGAATTTTTCGTCTTTGATCAAGCTATAAGAAGATCTGTTCTTAACTCCGTCTATGGTTTTAATATCCACAAAACGCTTTTCGATCGAAGAACGAACTAATTTCAGGATATATTCCGGAATTGGCGGCGCTACTTTATCAACCGCAAAAGATTCTTTTGATGATTTTAGTAGTTTCCCGTCAAGACTGTAAATATTGATTTCGATTTTGTGAATCTGGGCCAGTTCGTGGATTTTATCTTTAAAAATAAGGTCCAGATTTCCAGTTTTTAAAGGATACGTTGTAGTCGATAAAACATAGTTGATATGTTCTTTTACCGCATTTTCTTTGCGCTCGAGACGTTCCTGATGGTATTCTTTGGCTTCATTTTTAAACTGAATAATAGAAATGGAAGCCAATAAAAAAGATGCTACAACAATCAATACAATCATCGAAAGGAAAATCCTGACACGCAATGAAAGCATCGACATTTTGAAGTTGTTCAGCATATATTTTTAGTATTCAGTCTCAGTATTCAGTCTCAGTCTCAGTCTCAGTGTAAACTGAAAACTGTGACTGTGACTGTGACTGAAAACTATTTTCTTTCTCTTATTCTTTTATAAAATCGGAAACCCAGCATTATTAAAACCGAAAATAAAATGATTCCGATAACACCGAAAATCCAGTTGATGGCACTTTTTAAAATTACTAAAAAAACCACTGCAAAAAGTATAATCGTGGCGCCTTCATTCCATAAACGCATAAAATTGTTGGAATATTTTACCTCGTTATTTTGTAATTGCCTGAAAATTTGATGGCATTTTAAATGGTACAAATACAACAAGAACACGAAAGCCAACTTTACATGCATCCATGGCATTTTGAGCCAGGCTTGTCCTAAGTCTGTAAAAAACAACATCCAAAAAGCAAAAATACTCGCCAAAATTGCTGATGGCCACGTAATAATGTACCACAAACGGTAGGTCATTATTTTGTATTGCGCTTGTAAAATCTCTTTTTCAGGTGAAGGTTTTTCATTGGCTTCGATTTGGTAAACAAACAAACGCACAATATAAAACAAACCCGCAAACCAGGTTATTACAAAAATAAGATGCAGCGATTTCAGATAGTTATAATACTCCATTATTATTTGTTTCAAGTTTAAGGTTTCAAGTTTTTTTAAAGTTGATTTTCATGCAACAATCTTTCTTCTTTACTCTTTACTCTATTTTCTAATTATTTAGCCCATTCGTTAATCCAATTACCAACAGTTTCGCACCATTCGTCATCATCATTCAAACATGGGATTGCTAAGAATTTATCTCCTCCATTTTTCTCGAAATCTTCTTTGGCACGCATTGCAATTTCCTCAAGAGTTTCTAAACAATCAGATACGAAAGCTGGTGTTACAACTGCAAGATTCCTGATTCCTTTTCCTGGCATTTTATCGATTTCAACATCGGTATAAGGCTCTAACCATTTGTCTCCCGCTAAACGCGATTGAAAAGTCAGACTGTATTTATCTTCAGGAAGTCCTAATAATTTAACGACTTGCTTTGTAGTTTCATAACATTGATGACGGTAACAGAAATCGTGTGCCGGTGAAGGCGTGTTACAACAAGAACCATCAATTTTACAATGTGATTTGGTTACATCGGTTTTGCGAATATGACGTTCCGGGATTCCATGATATGAAAACAATAAATGATCGTAATCAAATCCCACTAAATGTTTCTGAATTGAATCGGCCAAATTCTTGATATAATCCGGTTTGTTGTAAAACGCAGGAACATCTGTAAAAGTCATTTGAGGGAATTTCTTTTTACGAATTTCTTCTGCTTTTACTAAAATAGTCAAAGTCGAAGCCATTGCGTATTGCGGATACAAAGGGAAAAGCAATACTTCGGTAACGCCTTTATCATGCAATTCCTGAAGTCCTTTTTCGATTGTCATACTTCCGTAACGCATAGAAAGTGCTACCGGAACATTTACCAGAGGTTGTACTTTTTTCTGCATTCTTTCTGAAAGTACTACCAAAGGAGAGCCTTCTTCCCACCAGATTTTTTTATAAGCATGTGCTGATTCTTCTGGTCTTTTTCTTAAAATAATTCCACGAACTAGCAAAGCCCTTAATAAATACGGAACATCGATCACGTATTTATCCATTAAAAATTCGTCTAAATACGGTTTTACATCTTTTGGTTCCGGACTTTCTGGAGATCCTAAGTTTACTAATAATACGCCTTTCATTTATTCTTTGCTTTAGGCTTTAAGCTCTAGGCTTTAAGCATTTAATTTGTTTTTAAAAATTTCGTCAAAAGTAGAACTTGCTGCTTTTTAGAAATATGATAATTATTATTTTTTATTTATTGTTGAATATCTAAAATTGATTCTCTACCTAACGTTGTTATACTTTTTCTCGCAGATTTCGCAGATCTTGCAGATTTTTTAATTCGTGCTAATCTGTGAAATTTGTGTTTAAACATTCGTATTAATCGACATCAAATACTTTTTCGGAGTTGTAGCAAACTTTTTCTTGAATGCCGCTATAAAGTGACTTCCGGTGCTGTAGCCTATTTTCAACCCTACTTCGTTTACATTATAAGATCCGCTGTCGAGTAGTTTTCGGGCGAAATCCATTTTATAATCGAATAGAAATCCATAAACCGTATCTCCGTAAATTTGTTTGAAACCCATTTTCAGTTTCTTCAAATTCAAACCAATTTCATCTGCCAACTCTTGCAATCCCGGAGGTTCAGCCATATTGGCGATGATAATTTCTTTGGCTTTTCTGATCTTCAAAACGTTATCTTCATCAATCAAAAACGGACATTGTTCTGCGTTTGGATCTTCGGTTCTATTAAAATACAAACTCAGTAATTCGTATCCTTTTCCTTTATAATAAAGGTTTTTTATCGACGGATGTAAGTTATAATGAAACAGTTGACTCAAAACAATCGCCATTGACGGACTTATATTTCCTTCGTTATAATACTTTTTGTCCTTATTGTCCGGACTTAAAAAAGTAATATAGTCTGCTTCTGCAGAAAACAACGCGTGAAATTTCTTAATGGAGACAATTACAGAAATTACCCAAGAATTTGGAGCCAACTCTAAATTCAATGGTAATTCTTTCTGCGGATTGTACAAAAGCAACGATTTTTCTTCTTTCAGATCTAAAGCATAACTGCCTTGATTAAACAAGAATTTGGCATTCCCTTTTATCCCGAAATGAAACTGTATCAGGCCACTACCTACTTCGTGTTGTCCGAAAAAGGGCTCTGAACTGTCATTTTGAAAACGAATAAGCGTAAAGTCGTCTTCAATTTTAATAATTTCCTGAGAACTCATAGCGATGTTTTTTTAGTACAAAAATCAAGACAACTACAATATCTTATTTAGAATCACTCTAAACAAAACATTTCTAACGAGCTGATTTTACTACAAAAGTACTTCTTTTTGCATAAAAACAGATGTTTAGAAACAAAAAAACATGTAGCGATACAAAAAGTACTTTGAGCGTTACTTTTATAAACACTATAATCATAATTTTGTTGACACTTTTATGAAAGTGAATTTATGGAAAACAATAACGTACCGAAACATCTTTATTTTTACTCAGTTGGTCTGAGTTACAAAAAAGCCGATGCTGAGGTAAGAGGTCAATTTAGTTTGGATGCAATTGCAAAAACGCGTTTGCTGGAACAGGCTAAAGAAGAAGGAATTGAAAGTTTGATTGTCACTTCGACTTGTAACAGAACCGAAATCTACGGTTTTGCAGAACATCCATTTCAATTGATAAAACTAATTTGTGATAACAGCAACGGTTCTGTTGATGCTTTTCAGAAAGTTGGTTTTGTTTACAAAAATCAGGAAGCCATTAATCATATGTTTCGTGTAGGAACTGGTTTAGACAGTCAGATTCTAGGCGATTTTGAGATTATTTCTCAAATTAAAACCAGTTTTGCGCATTCTAAATCTATGAATTTAGCGAATGCTTTCTTAGAAAGATTGGTAAACGCGGTAATTCAGGCGAGTAAAAAAATCAAAAACGAAACTGAAATTAGTTCAGGCGCAACATCAGTTTCTTTTGCATCGGTACAATACATTCTTAAAAATGTAGAAGATATCGGTAATAAAAATATTTTACTTTTTGGAACAGGAAAAATCGGAAGAAATACTTGCGAAAATCTTGTAAAACATACCAAAAACGAACATATTACTTTAATTAACCGAACTAAAGACAAAGCTGAGAAATTAGCCGGAAAACTAAATTTGATTGTTAAAGATTATTCGGAGTTACACTTAGAACTTCAAAAAGCGGATGTAGTGGTTGTCGCTACAGGTGCTCAAAACCCAACGGTTGACAAAGCCATTTTGAATCTAAAAAAACCTTTATTGATTTTAGATTTATCGATTCCAAAAAACGTAAATGAAAACGTAGAGGAATTAGAAGGTGTAACGTTGATTCACATGGATTATTTGTCTCAACTGACAGATGAAACTCTGGAAAACAGAAAACTACACATTCCGGCTGCCGAAGCAATTATCGAAGAAGTAAAAGAGGAATTTGTTACCTGGACAAAAGGAAGAAAATTTGCTCCAACTATAAATGCTTTAAAAGAAAAGCTGAACGCTATTAAAGTTTCGGAATTAGACTTTCAAAGCAGAAAAATTGCAGATTTTAATGAAGCTCAGGCTGAAATCATCAGCAACAGAATCATCCAGAAAATCACCACTCATTTTGCCAATCACTTAAAAGACGACGATACCATGGTCGATGAAAGCATCGAATGGATCGAAAAAGTCTTTAAAATAAAAGCATCTTAAAAACATAACTCCTTTCACCATATAAGTTATATAAGTTCATTTAATTATAGTTGTTTACGCATTGCTTAAATTTACTTATATAACTTATATGGTGGAAAAACAGTAAAAAATGGCTGAAAAAACAATTAGAATTGGAACTCGCGATAGCGAACTAGCACTTTGGCAAGCACATACTGTCGAAAAAAAACTAAATGATTTGGGTCATAAAACCGAAATTGTTGCGGTAAAATCTACAGGTGATATTATTCTTGACAAACCGCTTTACGAACTCGGAATCACCGGAATTTTCACTAAAACTTTAGATATTGCTATGATTAATGGCAGTATTGATATTGCGGTTCATTCTATGAAAGATGTTCCAACAGCTTTACCAAAAGGAATTGTTCAGGCGGCAGTTTTAGAAAGAGCTAATGTTTTGGATATCTTAGTTCATAAAGGAAATCCTGATTTCGCAAATCCAAGTACGATTGCAACCGGAAGTTTACGTCGTCAGGCGCAATGGTTTAACAAATATCCTAATCATACGGTGGTTGATTTACGTGGAAACGTAAATACGCGTATGCAAAAATTAGAAGACAATAACTGGGATGGAGCTGTTTTTGCTGCTGCAGGATTGGAGCGCATTAACCTAAAACCAGGAAACTTTATAGATTTAGATTGGATGATTCCGGCACCTGCACAAGGCGCAATGCTAGTTGTAGCAATGGAGAACGACAATTATACGCTGGATGCACTTTCGCAATTGAATCATATCGAAACGGAGATTTGTACCTATATTGAACGTCAGTTTTTAAGAACGCTGGAAGGCGGTTGTACGGCGCCAATTGGAGCTTTGGTAAAATATAATGAAGACGAAGACACATTGCATTTTCAAGGCGTTTTACTTTCGGTTGATGGAAAGCAAAAATTAGAAATCGATAAAACGGTTGATATTGCCGAATGGAAAAAACTAGGTTTCTTTGCTGCTCAGGAAATTTTAAACAATGGCGGAGCGGAATTGATGGCATCTATTAAAGAATCTTTAAAAAAATAATGGCAAAATCAATTCAAATATTATCTACAAAAAAGCTGCCGGGCGAACAAAAACAAGCATTGGTAAAAGCCAATATTGAAGTAACCGAATCTGATTTTATTCAAACCCAAAACAAACCTTTCGAACTTAAAGATATCAACGAGAATCTGATTTTCACGAGTCAGAATGCGGTTCACAGTGTTTTAGCTGATCCAAAATCTGAACAACTGAAAAGTAAAAATGTATTTTGCGTAGGCTTAAAAACCAAAATTCTTTTATCAGAAAGCGGATTCAATGTTGTTGCGTATACCGGTTACGCAGCAGATTTAGCAGAAATCATCACTTTGATTTACCGTACTGAAAGTTATACTTTTTTTAGCGGAAACCTTCGTAGAGAAACTTTACCACAAGCTCTAAAAGAGGCTGATGTGAAGTTTAATGAAATTCAGGTTTATGATACTTCATTAACGCCTCAGAAAATAAAAACTGCTGTTGACGGGATCTTATTTTTTAGTCCTTCCGGAGTTGAAAGTTATCTGAAAGACAACACGATCAAGAAAGAAAAGTGCTTTTGTATTGGAGAAACCACTGCAGAAGCTTTACATAAAATTACAAAAAACATCATCATTGCAGATCAGCCAACGGTTGAAGACGTCATCGAAGATGTAATTGCTGAATACAGCAATAAACTTTAAGCCTTAGGCCATAAGCAAAAAAATTTATATAGCAATACGCTTTAGGCTTTAAGCCGTAAGCAAATAATAAAACAGAAAACAACGCTTAAAGCCTAAAGCTTAAAGCCTAAAGCAACAAAAAAATGTTAAAAAACGACCTATTTTTAAAAGCATTAAAAGGAGAAACTGTTCAACGTCCGCCAGTATGGATGATGCGTCAAGCCGGAAGATATTTACCGGAATTCATCGCTTTACGTGATAAATATGATTTTTTCACAAGATGTCAAACTCCTGAATTGGCTGCAGAAATCACAGTTCAGCCTATTCGCAGAATTGCACCGGATGCAGCGATTTTATTCTCAGATATTTTGGTTGTTCCGCAAGCAATGGGAATCGAAGTTTTGATGAAAGAGAATTTTGGTCCGTTTGTACCAAATCCAATTCGTTCAATGGCTGATGTTCACAGAGTTTATGTTCCGGACATTCAGGAAACTTTAGGTTATGTAATGGATGCCATTAAATTGACTAAAGAAATGCTGAACGACGAAGTACCATTAATTGGTTTCGCTGGTTCGCCCTGGACCATTTTCTGTTATGCTGTTGAAGGAAAAGGTTCTAAAAGTTTTGATACTGCAAAAGGTTTCGCTTTCTCAAACCCTGCAGCGGCACATACATTATTACAAAAAATTACAGATACTACTATTTTATATCTTAAAGAAAAAGTAAAAGCGGGAGTTGATGCCGTTCAGATTTTTGATTCTTGGGGAGGAATGCTTTCTCCGGTTGATTATCAGGAATTTTCATGGAAATACATCAATCAAATCGTTGAGGCTTTGGCAGATCACGCTCCGGTAATTGTTTTCGGAAAAGGATGTTGGTTTGCTCTTGGCGAAATGGGTAAAAGTAGAGCTTCGGCACTTGGTGTAGACTGGACTTGTTCGCCTAGAAATGCGCGTTATTTGTCTGGTGGAAACATTACTTTACAAGGAAATTTTGATCCGTCAAGATTGCTTTCTCCAATTCCTACCATTAAAAAAATGGTTCACCAAATGATTGACGAGTTCGGAAAAGATAAATATGTTGTAAATTTAGGTCACGGAATTTTACCAAATATCCCTGTAGACCACGCAAAAGCGTTTATTGACGCGGTTAAGGAATACGGGAACTAAACAGAGTATTCGGTTTTCAGTCGCAGTTTTCAGTCTACTTTTAAACTGAAAATTGCGACTGAGACTGAAAACTAAAAAAAACCTTAGATGTTCGCAAACCTAAACTTCTCCAGAAACTCGCCCTTTTCTTTTGTAGAATATGCATTTCAGGCGTATTATGCGACTGTGTTTTTGATGGTTTGGCTGCATCCGGAAGAACATCCGGTAAGTCTTATAAATGATTTGGCTATTCTAATGGCTTTCGAATTTATTATGGTGCATTCAGGAGTTTTTATGGCGGTTATGCCTAAAAAATTGTCGCTTTTTGTGTTTTTTCCCATGTATGGATTATTTGCACTGGCTTTTCATCATTCTGTCATTAATACCAACATTTTATATATTTATTTGCTAACGGTTTTAAACCGGATGCGATTTGCTTTTTCTGATGTTAGTCCGGAAGTACGGGCTATGCAAATAGGAAAATCTGTTGCTAAAGCAATGTTGTACTTCTTTTTAATTTTTGCTGTTAGTTTTGGAAATAGTATAATTCCGCAATTTGGATTAACAGAAGAATTTTTAGAAAAATCTAAGTATTTTGACACTGTAAAATCAAGCGGATTGTTTATAGAAAAACCATATGTACCAATATGTATGGGTTTTATATACTACTCTTTGCCGGTTTTGTATTTTATTTACAGAACTATCAAAAGTTTTGGAAGAAATAATAGTGATACTTTTCAGGAAGAGAAACTTATTTTTAGCAAAACAACTTACACTCAGAAGTTTAAATCGGATAAAAGATAAAAAATCATGCTCAATAAAGGTTTAAGAGACGAAGAAAGTATTAGAATAGAGAACACTCTAAGAACTTTGCATGCGTTAATTTTTGTTCCAAAATTTTGGAATGCCGAAGATACGAGTCTTATAGATGAACAGCTAAAGAGTTTTGGCTTAAGCCTGGAAAGAACAATTGAAATCCCTGAAGAAGATCTAATTCTTCTCTTACAACAATGTCATCTCGACTGGAATCAACAGGAACAATTTGCAGATATTTTGATAGGATTGTCACAGGAAAAACAATTTGATTTTTTAGGAAAAGCACTTGCTATTTACCAATATATCCAAAAAGAAAGCAAAGTTTTTTCTTTTGGAATAAATACTAAAATTGCTTCGGCCAAAAATAAATAAACATGAGTTTTACAGATTTGAAAATAGACCGAATTGAAGATGTTTTGCCTAAAGAATTTTACAATTTAGTAAATAAAAACAGTAATCATATTGGAAAAACTTTCCCGCTAACTCTGGCCAATTCCGATTCATTAAAAAAAGCAGAAGATTTTCTGGAAGTCACTCGTAATAAAGAAAAAACCAAGGAAGGTTTTTATTTTTACGCAAGAGATATCCAAACCAACAATTTAATTGGTTATTTGTGTGTAAAAACCATTGATTACCGCATTTCGAAATGTGAATTAGGTTATTTTGTTGATGAAGATTATCAGGGAAAAGGAATTACATCAAAAATGGTTGTGGATGCACTTGAATTTTGTTTCAACGAATTGAAGATGAACAAGGTTTTCATCTGTACTTCAGAAATTAATTTAGCAAGCCAACGAATTGCATTAAAACATAATTTTAAACAAGAAGGAATTTTGCGGGACGAATTTAGAAATGGTGACGGCGAACTGCAGAATACTGTTTATTTCGGATTGCTTAAATCAGAATATAATAAAACATAGACTTCTTAAAAACATGTCGAATGAGTGGGTTACAAATTATAACTAACTGAAATTTTAAGAAAAACAGGTAAGAAAGTGGTCAATAAATTAAATGCTATTGATTATTTGGAAAACAAAAAAGAATTGGAATAATGAAAGATAAATTTTACGCATACATACAAAAGTTACAAGACCAGATTTGTGCCGGATTAGAAGCTGTTGACGGAACTACAAAATTCCGTGAAGATCTTTGGAAACGCCCGGAAGGTGGTGGCGGAAGAACTCGCGTTATTGAAAACGGAAATGTTTTTGAAAAAGGCGGTGTCAACATTTCGGCCGTTCACGGAAAATTACCGGAAGCCATGCAAAAAATGTTTGGTGTTGGCGAAGCTGATTTTTTTGCCTGCGGATTAAGTTTGGTTTTACACCCAAAGAATCCAATGACGCCAACCGTTCATGCCAATTGGCGTTATTTTGAAATGTATGACGAACAAGGAAAAGTAATCGAACAATGGTTTGGTGGCGGACAGGATTTAACGCCTTATTATTTGTTTGAAGAAGATGCCAAACACTTTCATCAAACCTGTAAAACAGCTTGCGACAAACACAATCCGGAGTTTTATCCAAAATATAAAAAACAATGCGACACTTATTTCTGGAATGCGCATAGAAACGAAGCCCGCGGAATTGGCGGTTTATTCTTTGATTATTGCAAAGCAAATGAACAAATGTCGATGGAAGACTGGTTCAGTTTTGTAACCGAAGTTGGCGATAGTTTCCTAGAAGCTTATGTTCCGATTGTAGAAAGAAGAAAAAACCTGGAATATACTCCTGAAAACAGAAACTGGCAGGAAATCCGTCGAGGGCGTTATGTTGAATTTAATCTGGTTCACGACAAAGGCACTTTATTCGGTTTAAAAACCAACGGAAGAATCGAAAGTATTTTGATGAGTTTACCTCCGCACGTGCAATGGGTTTACGATCATCATGCAGAAGCAGGAAGTGATGAAGAAAAATTAGTGAATGTGTTAGAAAATCCTGTTGACTGGATTTAATACAATTGATCATAATATTTTATTTTTAATACCCAAAAACATAGATTTAAAATTGTAATTTAGGGTTGTTTTTTGGGTATTAAAAATAAACGAATGAATCTAAAACTGATTTATATAGTATTCTTTGGAAGCGTTTTTGGGTGTTTTGCCCAAAACGATTCGCTGCAAAATCCCTATTTCAAATCGTACAATGATAATATTACCACCAGTATTTATTATTTAGACACTTCTAATAGTTTTCAGATTGCTTCAGGAGCTCAAAATTCAGAAACATTTCTTAATCTTACTCCCAATAGAAGAGAACAGATTGGTTTTAATCTAAACTATAAAATCATTGATATCTCTCTTGGTTTTGCACCAAAATTTCTTGGTGGCAACAAAGGCGATTCAAAATCCAAGCATTTTAATTTCAATACCCGTTTTTATTATAAAAAATGGATGCAGTCGTTTACTTACATCAATCAAAAAGGGTTTTATATCAGTGATGATAATATAACGGCACAATTACCGAATATGCGTACTATGAAAATTGGCGGTTCAACGTCGTATGTTTTCAATGATAAATTCTCTTTTAAAACATTGGTGAGCCAAAACGAATGGCAAACCAAAAGTTCCGGAAGTTTTATTCCAACTTTTTCATTTTACTATACCAATATAGACTTAAACACTCTCGATACACCACCCGGAGACATTTATGTTTTTACTTTAGCTCCATCCTATTTCTATAATTTTGTAATTAGTAATAGGGTTTTAATTGGTGCCGGAGTTGCTTTAGGTGTTGGAATTAATGACATCAACGGAGACACATCTGCTTTATATCAAGGTGATTTCAATTTAAAACTGGCGTATAATAACGATCGTTTCTTTGCTTTTGCAAGTATGAATGCTACAAGTTTTGCTCAGGACGATAAGGTCAGTCCGCGATTGAATGATAATATTGTTACTTTAAAACTTTCTGCAGGTTACCGATTTGATCCGCCAAAAAAAGTAAAAGAGGTTTACGATAAAGTAAATCAGAAAATAGGTTTGTAATAGCCATTAAATTTAAAACAAAACATTATGAAAAATAGAGAACGATACATAGCACAACTAAACCGTATGCATTCCGGAAAAGGATTTATAGCCGCACTGGATCAAAGTGGCGGAAGCACTCCAAAAGCCTTAGCACAATACGGTGTACAGGAAAGCAGTTTTACAAACGACGACGAAATGTATACTCTTGTACATGAAATGAGAACCCGAATTATAAAAAGTCCTGCCTTTGATCGCGAATATATTCTGGGCGCTATTTTGTTCGAAAATACTATGGATCGTAAAATCGACGAACAATGGACAGCCGACTATTTGTGGGAGAAAAAAAACATAGTTCCGTTTTTAAAAGTCGATAAAGGACTTGCCGACCTTGTAAATGGCGTACAATTGATGAAGCCTATTGCTAATTTAGATGAATTGCTGACTCGTGCTGTAGAAAAAAATGTTTTTGGCACTAAGATGCGTTCTGTAATTAAAGAAGCCAATGCAGCTGGAATTCGTGAAGTAGTCGAACAACAATTTGCGGTAGGTTTACAAATTTTCGGAAAAGGACTTATCCCGATTATCGAACCTGAAGTAGATATTTACAGCGCTGATAAAGAAAAATCTGAAGAAATTCTAAAAGAAGAAATCAAAAAACAGCTTAATTTACTGGGTAAAGAGGTAAAAGTAATGCTGAAATTGTCTCTCCCGACTGTGAATGATTTTTACAAAGAACTAATGTCAGATCCGCATGTGGTGCGTGTTGTAGCATTGTCCGGCGGATACGGTCAGGATGAAGCCAATGATAAACTTTCGCAAAACCACGGATTGATTGCCAGTTTCTCGCGAGCATTGTCTGAAGGTCTTTCAGCAGGTCAGTCTGATGCTGATTTTAATACTAAACTGGGCAAAACCATCAAAGAAATTTATGCAGCTTCGATCACATAATCGAATATTCTTTAATACATAAAAAATCCCCGAAAATTGAAAACTTTCGGGGATTTGCTTTTTATAATTTTACAACTATTTAGAGGTTAATTCCTGAGTTAAATCTAAAGTTTGCAGAATGATATTTTTATCAGATTTCAACGAGTTCAATTTAAACCCAAAAACCAATTTATTGTTGATTAACTTTTTAGGAGATTCAAATGTGATGTCTGAAAATTGCTCCGAAAACTTGCTGAATTTCCCTAAATCCGAAGGGTTAGCTTCACCTGATTTGCCAAATGCATTTATTAGTTCGGCCATATTCAGTTTTCCAAACATATAGTTTTTCTTCAAATCTTTTTTGGCTTCGCCAGAAAATGTACCGTTACCGGCATTAAAATAATCCAGTGTATTCGCTATTACAATAACATCTTTGTCTTTTTTGATGAAGATGTCTCCGTATTCTTTGGTTCCGGTAACAACATAATAATTGTCTTTTTGCACCAGTACTTTTTTGCGAACGCCCAACTGCATCAATTTATCAGCAAAAGTAGGATGTGTGGAAGTAAAAATCACAGAAAATAACGGAACTGATTTTTTAGTCTTTTTATCAATTACTTTCTCTTCATAGTTTTCATCATATTCGTATGATTTGGTCATAACCTCAATTTCCTTGAAACCGTATAAAAATGCGCTTAAATCACCATCAAAAAGTGTTGCGGCAGCTTCTTCATCAACAATTGTCGAAATTAAATCGGTAACAACTGCAATATCTTCTTTTACCAGTTTTGGACTTTGAAATATATCTGCCATTAGAGACGGGAAATTTTCCAGAGCCGCCTTTGTATTTAAATGATACGACATATAACCCAAAGGCTTTTGTGCAGGGAAATAATTAAAAACATTCTTGTTTATTTTTCTATTCGTGACTTTACTCACCACTTCGGCAAGCTCTGGCGAATATTCGACAACTTCTTCTACACGCGCATTATTATTGTCAAAATAAAAATCAAGATTAATACCTTTTATAAAATTTCCAAAGCTTTTCTGCGTAGGCAAAAATTTATCGTAACCTCCAAAAATGGCCATTGGATAATTGGACATAGAATATAAACTTTTCATTGCAGCGCTATAATTGATCCAGGACGAAATATCGGCATTAGCGTTTATTTTTTCTGAACTTGGTGCAGTAAATCCATTTTCGAATAATGATTTTATAATCTGATTTAGCTTTTCTGTTTGTTCCAGATTAAAAGTAGCTTCCTGAATTGTGTACGGTGCGCTTTCAGTATACTCTTGTTCCCCATTGTACGGAACCGGAGCTTCTTCAACCACAATTGGAGCATCATTTATTGGAGCATCTATTATGATAGAAGGTTCTTCCGTTGTTGTTTCTTCGTAAACCTCATCAACAGCAACAGAATCTTGCAAAACAGCTTCACTTTCGGTTGTATAAAACCTCGAAGGAAGTCTTTGGGTTAATTCCAGAATAACCAGATAATTATCGTTCCATGCAAATGTTTTGTTCTTGCCTCTTGCATTAAAAACAGCATACTTACCTAGATCCTGAATCTGTACATTTTCAGCTAATCCATTCCCAAATTCCTTTATTATAAATTGTTTGACCGCTTCTTTGCTTTTTACAGGAATTGTAACCTGATAATACGGAATACTGTCTGAGAATTTTCCGTGAATGGTTATTTTTTGATCTAACTGAATAAGCTCGGTATATTTTGTAAAATCTAAATCAGGCTTTTTAGCGCTGTATTTCGTTATGATAGGATGATTCAGGATTTCGGCAACGCTTACTTTTTTAGAAAGCTGATTTCCGTTAAACTGAACAAAATAATCGTATTCGCTTTTATTAATTTATCCAAAAGTTAAATACGTGGCGAATAATAAAAATAAAGTATAAAAATGCTTCATAAATCAGGGAGTTAATTGGATTGTATTGTTCATTAATGCCGATTTTTTAAGTACGCTGAACATACTTTGTTTTAAAAATACGGTCTTTTTGTTTTGCGAAATTTTACTGTTTGGGTTTTGTACTGCCTGTACATCTTTATCGAATGTATAAATGGCAATAATATTGGCTGCTTCCAGATCTTTCTTTTTCTTAGGATCTTTAACCACTTTTTCGGGAACCGGATAAGAAGCAATTCTTTCGAAATTTTTTTCGCTTCCGCTAAAGTGAATCTGATCGCGCTGATTGTTTATCGTATTCACAACCGCATTCAATGCTTTTAGATTGGCATAATTGAGTTTGATAATGAAAACATAATTGTCAAAATCAGTCTTGGTCGTTACGTTTGTAATTCCTTCTATTTTTAAAGCTTTTATTTTAAAATCTTCCAGTTTTTTGGTGATTTCCTGTTCGTTAGGGATTTTTACGCCATCGACTTCTTCCAGCCACATTGCTGATTTTGTCTTAAACCAGGATTTCGAAAAGTCGACCATGAGGGTATATTCACCACTTTGATCGTCGTGGTGTTTGATTCTTTCTGTTATTTCAAAGCAACTTGTTAAAAGTAAACAACAGCATAAAGCGAGAAATTTCTTCATTAGACAAATTTAATTGGAAAATTTTTAAAAACCATAAGATTAAAAAATTCATTAAACTTATTTATAAAATGAAAAACACAAGGGCGTTTTGAGAAGTTTAAAAAATTTAAAGTCTAAAACTAAAAAATCAGTAAATTTTTAGATAATATTAACGGATTCTACTCTACGCTAACAGCCTTATTCTGTTCATTTTTCTTTAACTTTGCGACACTTATTAAAAAGCAATACAATCTTCAAAAAAAACAAAAAAACAACTGTAGTTTTTAGAACAAGAATTAATCGATCTGCTTTCAAGGAAATCACATTAAATCTGAAATCTAAAATCTAAAAATCTTAAATTATATGTTCCCATTACAAAGAAACCGCCGTTTAAGAACCAATGAATCTATTCGTTCTTTAGTTCGTGAAACAAGTTTGAGTCCACAGGATTTTATGCTTCCAATGTTTGTTGCCGAAGGAAAAGATGTAAAAGTAGCGATCCCGTCTATGCCCGGAATCTACCGTCATTCGTTAGACAATACGATTAAAGAAGTAAAAGAAGCCTGGGATTTAGGTATCAAAGCGGTGAATATTTATGTAAAAGTTAGCGACAATTTAAAAGATAACAAAGGTGTTGAAGCCTGGAACAAAGATGGTTTGATGCAACAAACGATTCGCGCCATTAAAGATGCTGTTCCGGAAATGATTGTGATGCCGGATGTTGCTTTAGATCCTTATTCTATTTATGGTCATGACGGAATTATCGAAAATGGTCAATTGGTAAACGATGCAACTGTCGATGCTTTAACCCGAATGAGTTTAAGTCATGCCGAAGCCGGAGCCGATTTTGTGGCACCAAGCGACATGATGGACGGAAGAGTTTTAGCAATCAGAAAAGCATTAGAAGAAAACGGACATCACAATGTGGGAATCATGAGTTATAGTGCCAAATATGCTTCGGCATTTTACGGACCTTTTCGTGATGCATTAGATTCTGCTCCGGTAGATTCTCAAAATATTCCTAAAGATAAAAAGACCTATCAAATGGATTATGCGAATAGAATTGAAGGAATTCGTGAAGCATTATTAGATGTTGAAGAAGGTGCAGATATCGTTATGGTAAAACCAGGAATTGCTTATTTAGACATTGTTCGTGAGGTAAAAAATGCCGTTCATGTACCAGTTGCGGTTTACCAGGTATCTGGTGAGTACGCTATGGTAAAGGCCGCAGCAGAAAGAGGATGGTTAGATCATGACAAAATTATGATAGAGCAACTATATTGCATTAAGCGTGCGGGTGCCAGTATCATCTCAACTTATTTTGCAAAAGAAGCAGCTTTACTATTAAATAAATAATCATGAAAAAAGTATTATTCTTATCCGCACTTTTAGCTTTTACATCTTGTAAAAAAGAAGCAACTGAAGAATCTGTTCAGGATCCTACAGAAAATTATTCAGAAGGACATTCGGCGGAAGCCAAAACTCCGGAAGCTTTAGGAAAACAAATTTTTGAAGGACGAGGAAATTGTATTTCTTGTCATCAGGTTGATCAAAAAGTAATTGGACCAAGTATTCAGGAAATTGCCAAAATTTATAAAGACAAAAAAGGCGATATGGTTACTTTCTTAAAAGGAAATGCTGAACCAATCGTAGACCCTAGTCAGTTTGCAGTTATGAAAACGAATTTACCTATTACTCAGGCAATGTCTGACGAGGAGTTGAAAGCGATAGAAAGCTATATTTACAGCAATTTAAAGTAGTTTTAACGATTCCTGCTGACATACTGTTGTCATTGCATCGTTTTACATTTACAGCTTAATAAAAAATAGCGCAAAATGATAATTCAAAAATTCAATGTAATTGGTATTTCGGTAAGAACGACAAACGAAAATGGTCAATCAGGAAAAGACATTCCGGCACTTTGGAGCCAATTTATGACTGAAGAAATTCAGAGTAAAATTCCAAATAAAGTTGCGGAGGATCTATTTTGTATTTATACCGATTACGAAAAAGATCATACCAAACCGTACACTACTATTTTAGGCTGTAAAGTTGAAAATTTAGATGTTGTACCTGAAAATATGATTGGTAAAACAATTGAGTCAGCAAATTATGAAGAATTGATTGCCAAAGGAAACTTATCCGAAGGAATTGTTTTTAATAAATGGCTGGAAATCTGGAACTCAGATTTAGATCGAAGTTTTACTACAGATTTTGAAGTTTATGGTGAGAAGACTCAAAACCCGGAAAAAGCAGAAGTTGCTATTTATATCGCGCTTCAATAAAATATAGAAACAAAAACGGCGCTAAAATTAGCGCCGTTTTTATTTAATATATTTTTGATTGCATTCATATATTAATTTGTCCATTCCTATATTTCTTTGTTCCATAGGAACATTTCGTCGGTAGAAAAATTATATTGTGATCATTATTTTACGTTCCGTAGGAACGTTTGATTTTGACATCATCATTTTTTTTAAAACAATCTAACACATCAAACGTTCCTACGGAACGTAAACTTGGGTCGCTATTATTTTTCTACCTACGAAACATTCCTACGGAATGATTAACAGGTATAAAAAAGTGAAAAACTTTGTTTTTATTTTTATATTCAGTTGTTCCATAGGAACATTTCATCGGTAGAAAAAATATATTGTGATCGTTATTTTACATTCCGTAGGAACGTTTGATTTTGAGATCATCATTTTTTTAAAACAATCTAACACATCAAACGTTCCTACGGAACGTAAACTTGGCTGGCAATTATTTTTTCTACCGACGAAACATTCCTACGGAATGATAAACAGGTATAAAAAAGTGAAAAACTTTGTTTTTGTTTTTTATATTCCGTTGTTCCATAGGAACATATCGTCGGTAGAAAAATTATATTGTGATTGTTATTTTACGTTCCGTAGGAACGTTTGATTTTGAGATCATCATTTTTTTTAAAACAATCTAACACATTAAACGTTCCTACGGAACGTAAACTTGGGTCGCTATTATTTTTCTACCTACGAAACATTCCTACGGAATGATAAACCGGCGTAGAAAAGTGAAAAGCTCTGCTTTTATTAAACAAATAATCATAAAAAAGGGACCTTCTCGAAATTCGAAAAAGTCCCTTTTTTTTATGATTACAGTAGAAAATTACCAGATTTTAACTCTCTTCTCAGGTTCAACATACATTGCATCTCCTTTTTTGATTCCGAAAGCTTGGTAAAAAGCATCTACGTTCTGGATAGGCACAACTGCTCTATACATTCCTGGTGAATGTGGATCAGTTTTAACCTGACTTTTGATAGCTTCATCTCTTGATTTTGTTCTCCAAACTGTCGCCCATGAAATAAAGAAACGTTGTTCCGGCGTAAATCCGTCGATTAATCCAGGATTACCATTTGCTTTCAAATACAATTGTAATCCGTCGTAAGCAGCGTTAATTCCGCCTAAATCTCCAATATTTTCACCTAAAGTAAATTTACCATCTACGTGAATTCCAGGTAAAGGCTCTAAAGCGCTGTATTGATCAGCAAGCTTTGTACCTAATGCAGTAAATTGTTTTAAATCATCAGCAGTCCACCAGTCAACAAGGTTTCCGTCTGCGTTGTAACGTGCACCAGAATCATCAAATCCGTGAGAAATCTCATGTCCGATTACAGCACCAATTCCACCATAATTAACCGCTTCGTCAGCTTGGTAATTATAGAAAGGTGGTTGTAAAATCGCCGCTGGGAAAACAATCTCGTTGTAAGACGGGTTGAAATAAGCATTTACAGTTTGCGGAGACATTCCCCATTCTGTTTTA
Organism: Flavobacterium piscisymbiosum; assembly: GCF_020905295.1. Lineage (NCBI taxonomy): Bacteria > Pseudomonadati > Bacteroidota > Flavobacteriia > Flavobacteriales > Flavobacteriaceae > Flavobacterium > Flavobacterium piscisymbiosum. Next base: position 1,136,199 of record NZ_JAJJMM010000001.1, read on the forward strand.
TCCACCGGTTTACCTAATTTCGCTAAGTTTTCTGCATAAGCCCATTTTGATATATTTCTTGAATTATCAAAATAAGTTCCGCCTTCATTAACATTTTTAAGTTCTAGTTTAGAGTAGTCTTTCCATTTATCAGGATATCCAATTTTAATGGTCAGTTTCTTCAATTTTTCGATTGCTTTTGTCTTAGTTTCTGCAGACATCCATGGTAATGCATTGATTCTGTTTTCGTAAGCCAACATTACATTAGCAATCATATTTTTTGCTTTGTCTTTTGCTTCAGCAGGAAATAATTTCTCTACATACAATTTTCCTAAAGCTTCTCCGGTTGCACCGTTGATAACCTGCAATGCTACTTCTTCACGCGGACGTTGTTTCAAAGCTCCTGTTAATGTTTTTCCGTAGAAATCGAAATTTGCATTTTCAATATCAGTAGATAAAGTTGAAGCTGTTCTGTTTAATAAAGTCCATTTAAGGTATTCTTTCCAGGCTTCTACTTTCTTTTCTGTTAAGGTTTTTTCTAACGCAATCATATAACGCGGCTGTGCTACATTTACTGTATCCAGTTTTGCCATACCAATTCCGGTAAAATATTTATCCCATTGAATAGAAGGTGTATTCTTTTTTAAGTCAGCAACAGCAGTTGGATTGTATTGTTTTCTGCGGTCTCTGCGCTCAACACGATCTAATCTTGGAGCAGATAATTCAATTTCTAATGCAAGGATTTGTTTTGCGCTTTCTTTAGCTTTTGCCGGAGATTCTCCCAAATACTGCAACATTCTTGCAACGTGTACTTCGTATTTCTCACGTTTTTCTTTCGAATCCTTATCATCTGCGTTGTAGTAATCTTTATCAGATAATCCTAAACCGCCCGGACTTAAGTTCACCGAGTTTTTGTTACTGTTTTTTGCATCAGCACCAACATAAACTCCAAAGAAACCAATTCCGCCCTGAGGCTGCATTTCGATAAAGAAATTTTGTAAATCTGTTACGTTTTTAATCGCATCGATTTTCTTTAAATAAGGCTGAAGTGGTTTTACTCCATTTTTATTACGTCCTACAGTATCCATAATTGTATTGAACAAAGCAATTGCTTTACCCTGATCTGTATTCGATTTGTACTTAGGATCTTTTGATGCTTCTTTTAAGATAGCAAGAGCATCATTATCTGTCTTTTGACGTAGTTCATTAAAACTTCCCCATGAATTTCTATCACTTGGAATTTCAGTCTTTTCTAACCAGGCTCCGTTTACGTATCGAAAGAAATCCTGACCCGGACTTACTTTCGTATCCATATTAGAAAGATTAATTCCCGGTTCTTTTGGTTTAGCATTTTGTGCCTCGATTGTAACACAACAAAGCATTGCTGAAAATGCACAAAACACAGATTTGTTAAGCTGTTTTATCATTTTTATTTATTGAATTAGTATATATACAAACGTATTGTTATTATTTTGAATTCTATGTTAAATTTTATCAATAATTGATTTGGAGAATTTATGGTCAACTATTTTAACCAAAAATGTCTTCTAAAATATCTAAAATTTAGTCTTTACAAATAATAACATAAACAAAAAACGACGCATTATCAGCGTCGTTTTTCTTATTTTATAATTACCAGATTTTAACTCGTTTATCTGGATCAACATACATTTTGTCTCCTTTTTTAATACCGAAAGCATCGTAAAATGCATCAACATTTTGAAGCGGAACATATCCTCTGTACATTCCAGGTGAATGCGGATCTGTTTTTACCTGATTTTTAATTGCTTCATCTCTCGTTTTGGTTCTCCACACGGTTGCCCATGAAATAAAGAAACGTTGTTGCGGAGTAAATCCGTCAATTAATCCAGTATTTGGATGAGATTTCAAATACAATTGCAAACCATCATAAGCGGCATTGATACCACCTAAATCTCCAATGTTTTCACCTAAAGTAAAATTACCGTCTACGTGAATTCCAGGCAATGGCTCTAAAGCACTGTATTGATCTGCCAAAGCTTTACCAAGTGCTGTAAATTGTGTTAAATCTTCTGGAGTCCACCAGTCTACCAAATTACCTTCAGCATTATAACGTGCTCCTGCATCATCAAAACCATGAGAAATTTCGTGACCAATAACAGCTCCAATTCCGCCATAATTAACCGCTTCATCAGCCTGGTAATTGTAGAATGGCGGTTGTAAAATTGCAGCAGGGAAAACAATCTCGTTATAAGATGGATTGTAATACGCATTTACAGTTTGCGGTGACATACCCCACTCTGTTTTATCAACTGGTTTGTTTAGTTTTTCAATTCCTTTTTTGAAATTCCATTTGTTTAGGTTACGGGCATTATCGAAATAACTTCCGCCTTCGGCTACACTTTTAATTTCAAGTGCTGAATAATCTTTCCATTTATCAGGATAACCCACTTTTACAGTAATCTTATTTAACTTTTCAATCGCTTTTACTTTAGTTGCCGCAGACATCCATGTTAAATTGTTGATACGATTTTGGTACGCCAAAATAATGTTATGAATCATATCTACTGCTTTCGCTTTTGCTTCTGCAGGAAATACTTTTTCTACATATAATTTACCAAGTGCTTCACCAACAGTCGTGTTTACTACCTGTAATGCTTTTTCTTCTCTTGGTAATTGTTTTATAGCTCCTCTTAAAGTTTTACTGTAAAAATTAAAATTAGCCGTTTCGATATCTGTAGATAATTTTGTAGCAACGGTATTTAATAAATCCCATTTTAAGTATTCTTTCCACTGCGCTACTTTATTTTGGGTAAAAATAGTTTGCAAAGCTTTCATATACTTTGGCTCCATTACCACTACAGTATCTAATTTTGCCAGTCCCAAGCCTGTAAAATAAGCATCCCACTTGATAGCCGGTGTAATTTTTTGAAGTTCAGCAATTGTCATTGGGTTGTATTGCAAACGGCTGTCTCTGCTTTCTACGCGATCTAATCTTGGCTTAGATAATTCTGTTTCCAAAGCTAAAATTGTGGCTGCACTTTGTTTTGCTTTTTCAGGAGACTCGCCAATAAACTGCAGCATTTTCGCTACATGAAGCTCGTATTTTGCTCTTTTTTCTTTCGAATCCTTATCTTCAGAAGTGTAGTAATCTTTATCCGGTAAACCTAATTGACTTACACCCAGAGTTACGGAGTTTTTAGAACTGTTTTTTTCATCGGCACCAATATAGATTCCGAAAAAAGCAGCTGTACCTTCCGGTTCAACCTCAACCAAATACTTTTGAAGATCTGCTACGTTTTTAATGGCATCAATCTTTTTAAAGTAAGGTTGCAAAGGAGCAATTCCGGCTTTGTTTCTTCCAACTGTATCTAAAATCGTTGAAAATAAATTAACCGCTTTTCCCTGATCAGTATTTGATTTATATTTTGGATTTTTTGATGCTTCTTTCAGGATCGACATTGCATCTTTGTCTGTTTTCTTAATCAATTCATTAAAACTTCCCCATGTGGTACGATCGCTGGGGATTTCAGTTTGATTAAGCCAGGTACCGTTTACATATTGAAAAAAGTCCTGACTTGGACTAATTTTGGTATTCATGTACGAAACATTAATACCCGGTTCCTTTTGAGTTGCATTTTGAGCTTGAACAGCTGTAAATGAAACTGCCGCAAAAAAGGCGCAGAACAAAGGTCTGCTAAGTTGTTTTTTCATTTATATCTAAGTTTTTGGTCTTTATACAAACGTATTCCTAATATCTGAAAGGCTATGTTAAAATTATTGAAATAATCGCAAAAAAGCGAATCATCCTAACATTTTAATCGATATCATCGAATATTTTCATGTATTTAGTACCGGTTTCTAACTGATTATTAGAATAGTTTTTGGAATATTTGTTACAAAAAATTGAAATAAAAGTGAGAGCAAAAATTCAGAGTGCCGTTTCCGGAAAAATAGATGCCATTGGATTACCAATATTGGCATTATTCTGGGTAAGTTTTTTTTGGGGAACAACCTGGATAGCTTCTAAAGAAGGTGTAAAACATATGCCTGCTTTGCAACTGGCAATGATTCGTCAGTTTGTTGGAGGCATTCTGTATGTTGGTTATTTTATTCTAAAAAAAGAACCTTGGCCAAAAGGCAAACAATGGCGTACGATTCTCATTTTAGCCATTTTAAATTTTGCCTGCAGTAATGGTTTAAGTACTTGGGGCGTTCAATATATCAGTAGTGGCTTGGGTGCTATTATTGGTGCTATTTTCCCGATCTGGATTGTTGTTATTTGTTTTTTTCAAGGCGAAAGAATTGCTAAACTTGCGATTACAGGTTTGCTAATTTGCTTTGGCGGGATTTGTATTATTTTCATGGATCATTTAGGCGATTTTTTAAAACCTGATTTTCAATTTGGAATTTTCTTATCTGTTATATCAACTATTACCTGGGCTTTTGGGATTTTACACACCAAGAAAAAAGCAGCAAGTTTTAATCCGTATTTTAGTTTGGGATTGCAAATGTTGCTTTCAAGCTTTTTACTTTTTGGAATTACCGAAACTTTTGGAATGAATATATCATTAACCAAAATTCCGACAACATCCTGGTGGGCCATATCGTATTTGGTCGTAATAGGTTCAATACTAACATTTGTTGCTTTTATCTATATGCTGCAACATCTTCCAACAGAAATCACGGGTATTTATGCTTATATGAATCCTATTGTAGCGATCATTTTAGGAGTTCTTCTTTTTGGGGAAATACTTACTCCGGCCATTGCTGTTGGGGTTTTAGTCACTTTACTTGGACTATATCTGGTAAATAAATCGATTAGAAAGTCTAGGAGTTAAAAGGTTCTTTTTTAATCTCGAAAAGGCGCAAAGTTTAATGAATTGCTGAATTGCCTCGTGCTTTAGCTGGAGGAAAAATTAAGATCAAAAGCATAGGCTTAAGCCAAATGCAAGTTTCCGCTAAAGCCTTTTTAGTAGTATTCTAAAAAACCTCCAGCTAAAGCAGGAGGCAAATTCAAAAAACTTTGCGCCTTCGCACCTTTGCGAGATTAAAAAATAAAAAAATAATCTATTTCTTAAACAATAGCCCAAACTTGTTAAAAACCAAGCTCAACTAGTATTTTAAAATGTGCTTTTTGTATTTTTGCGCCAAATTATTTTTATGAAATCGTTTCTTTATAAATACCGCAAATTCTTTATTGTTCTAATTGTATTTTCGGCTGTAACCATATCTTTATTTTATTCGGCTTTAAAGCCACAAAAAACATTGCCAATTTATAATCCTGCCGATGTAAACCCTGAATTGGTTGATAGTACGGTACAATATAAAAGCAAATACCACACGATTGCCGATTTTAAATTTGTAAATCAAAACGGAGATACGATTACGCAAAAGAATTATGAAGGTAAAATTTATGTAGCCGACTTTTTCTTTACGACTTGTGGTTCGATTTGTCCAAAAATGACAACCAATCTTGAAGATGTTCAAAAAGCAATTTTAAACAATCCTAAAGTAATGTTGCTTTCTCATACCGTTTTTCCTGAAGTTGACAGTATTCCGGTTCTTAAAGAATATGCCATAAAACATCATGTTGTAGACAGTAAATGGAACTTGGTTACGGGAGACAAAAAAGAAATCTATACAATGGCCAGAAAATCGTATCTGGCGGTAAAACTAGGTCGCCCTGATCAATTGTATGATATGGTACACACAGAGAATTTTGTTTTGGTAGATCAAAAAAGACGTGTTCGTGGTTTTTATGACGGAACCAATAAAGAGGAAATTCAGCGCCTTTTAGAAGACATCAATTTCCTTTGTCAGGAGTAAAATCCCTTATTTTTAGAAACATTTAGCATTTACAAAAGTGTTAAATGCCTTTAAATAAAGAATAATTGCCTACTTTTGCAATCTAAATTCAATCTAAATAAGCTTTGCAAAATACTATCCACACTCTAAAAAAAGGCGAGAAAGCCATTATCAAAGATTTTGATATCGATCTTATTCCTCTAAAATTATTAGAAATGGGCTGTTTGCCGGGCAACTTAGTCGAATTGCTTCAAATTGCTCCTTTTGGAGATCCATTATATTTAGATATTAATGGTTCACACGTAGCCATTCGTGTTGAAACTGCTCGTGAAATTGAAGTTGAACTTATCAAAACCAATTTGTAATGAGCATTCAAAATATCAATGTTGCCCTTATCGGGAATCCTAATACAGGTAAAACTTCCGTTTTTAATCAGCTTACAGGACTAAATCAACAAGTAGGGAATTATCCCGGAATTACGGTTGAGAAAAAAATCGGGTTCTGTAAATTACCGCACAACATCAAAGCCAATATTCTGGATTTACCGGGAACTTATAGTCTGAACGCAAGTTCTATGGATGAAAGTGTGGTGATTGAACTTTTATTAAACAAAAACGATAAATTATATCCGGATGTAGCGGTAGTAGTGACAGATGTTGAAAATCTGAAACGAAATTTACTGATTTACACTCAAATAAAAGACCTTGAAATTCCGACAATTTTAGTCATTAATATGTCGGATCGTATGGAAAGTAAAGGAATAACTTTAGACATTCCCTACTTAGAAGAAAAACTAAAAACCAAAATTGCCTTAGTAAGTTCGCGTAAAGGTTTAGGAATTGATGCATTAAAAGAACTCATTGTTTCTTATAAAACCATCCCGAACGAACCTTGTATGAATGCTTCGGTTATTGACGAAGAATATTTTCAAAAATTACAACACGCTTTCCCTAATCAATTATTGTATAAATTATGGTTGGTTATTACGCAAGACGTGAACTTTTTGAATTTAGATCGAAATGAAATCAGAAGTACTTTTACCAAATCGCATTCAGAATTAAAACGCTTACAGCAAAAAGAAACTATAAAAAGATATCAATTCATCAATGATGTTTTGAAAGAAGGTTTAAAAGTGGATGCCTCGATGGCAAAAGACTTTAGAGCTCAACTAGATCGTGTTTTAACACACAAGGTTTGGGGTTATGTTATTTTCTTAGCGATTTTGTTTTTGATTTTCCAATCGATTTTCAGTTGGTCAACAATTCCAATGGATTTCATTGACAGCACTTTTGCTTCTTTAAGCAGCTGGGTGGCTCAGGAATTACCAAGCGGAATTTTAACCGATTTGCTCTCGCAGGGAATTGTACCGGGAATTGGTGGTGTTATTATCTTTATTCCGCAAATTGCTTTTCTATTCTTGTTCATTTCGATTCTGGAAGAAAGCGGTTATATGAGTCGTGTGGTCTTTTTGATGGATAAAATCATGCGCAAGTTTGGTCTCTCCGGAAAAAGTGTCGTGCCTTTGATTTCAGGAACTGCTTGTGCAATTCCGGCAATTATGGCGACCAGAAATATCGAAAACTGGAAAGAACGCCTTATTACAATCTTGGTAACGCCATTTACGACTTGTTCTGCAAGATTACCTGTTTATACGATTATCATTTCATTGGTTATACCTGAAGAACGTTTGTTTGGTTTTCTAAATGTGCAAGGTTTGGCCTTGATGTTGTTGTATTTATTAGGTTTTGGAACAGCAATTTTATCGGCTTATATCTTAAACAAAATATTAAAAATAAGTGCCAAAACGTATTTCGTAGTCGAAATGCCAAGTTATAAATTACCTCTTTTCAAAAACGTTGCAATTAATGTTGTGGAGAAAACAAAAGCTTTCGTTGTTGGAGCAGGTAAAATCATCTTAGCGATATCTGTAATATTATGGTTTTTAGCGTCGTACGGTCCCGGAAGAGATTTTAACGAAGCGGAAGAAATTGTAAAAGAAAGATTTGTTAATACACCTCTTGACGAAACAGCATTTGAAAACGAAGTGGCTTCGCAAAAATTAGAGAACTCGTATATCGGGATTATGGGTAAAGCCATTGAGCCAGCTATTTCTCCGTTAGGTTACGACTGGAAAATAGGAATTGCGATTATCAGTTCGTTTGCTGCGCGTGAAGTTTTCGTAGGAACTCTTGCGACAATTTACAGCGTGGGAAGCAGTGATAACGAAGCTACTATAAAAAGTAAAATGCAGGAAGAGATAAATCCTGAAACGGGTAAGAAGATCTTCAATTTTGCTTCTGGAATTTCATTATTATTATTCTACGCTTTTGCGATGCAATGTGCCAGTACATTGGCCATTACCAAAAAAGAAACGAATTCATGGAAATGGCCTGCCATGCAACTTTTCCTGATGAGCGGTCTTGCTTATTTTGTAGCGCTTTTTGCGTATCAACTTTTAAAATAAACATCATGGTACAAGAAATTATTGCCTTTGTTATATTATTTATCGCCGTTGGTTTTTTGATCAAAAAGTTCTTTTGGAAATCCAAAAAGAAAAAAGATTGCGGCGAGGGGAATTGTGGGTGTAGTTAGAGGAAAGGTGCTGAGTTGCTGAGATTCAAAGTAGCTAAGGTTTTTTACCACAGAGATTCACGAAGGTTTCACAGAGACTCACAAAGTATTTATATTATTACTGTCAGACTGAGCGAAGTCGAAATCCACAGAGATTTTCTACCACAGAGATTCACGAAGGATTCACAGAGACTCACAAAGATTTTTTGTATTATCCGTAAAGTTCGCTTTGCGAGAAGCTCACAAAGCAATGTGTAAATGTAGATTAGAATTAAAACATAAAAAAATGGCTTCATAATTGAAGCCATTTTTTATTACTGAAACCAGATTTTATTTAGTAGTAAAAATTCTATTATTTTTTTATAGATAATTACTTTATAAGTTTAAAATTAGCTATTTTCGATGCAATTAATAAACTAACTAAACTACAGAAATGGCGAAAAACTTTAGGTCAAGATTTTGGAAATTAAGTAAATGGTCTGCCTGACTTTTTATTTTATTATTTGCATTTAGAATGCTTTACGGTTATGTCGCAGCAGATCCGGCTTCTCGCAATGATTACAGCGATAATTTTTTTGGAAGTATTGATAATCTGCGAAAAAATTATGCCTCAGAAAAAATCGCAATCAAAGGAGATATTCAGGCTGCACCAAATATGGCATCGAGTCAGAAATTTGAAAAGACAGCTTCAATCAAAGCAAAAACATCTGAATTTGATAAAGATGAGAATCTCATTAAATCAAAAACAAAATCATACAATGCTATTATTCAATATGAACAAAATCTGGGACAAAAAGGCAATAGACAGATTCATTTACTCATTGGAATAAATCCTGCAAAATTCGAAAATTTCTATCTTGAACTTCAAAAAATTGGAATGCTGAAGGACACAGAAATCACAAAAGTTGACAAAACAAACGAATACCGTCAACTGAATGCTAAAAAGATTTCGATCGAAAAAATGCTTCAATCGCTTATTGAACTAAAGTCTAAAGGAGGCCAAATTGCAGATTTTATTTCCCTGAATGATAAAATTTTAGAAGTTGAAGAGCAATTGCAGGGATTAGGAGTTGAACTTGGAAATTTTAATACCGAAAATGAATTCTGCACCGTAAGATTTTCGATGTACGAAGGAGCGACAGAAAAAAGTATAAGCTTTATTCACAGAACAAAAGTTGCCCTTGAATGGACTATAAAATATTTTGCAATCATTGCAATTACTTCGCTTTTCATCTTAATAGCGATCTTTGTTTTACTTTCGATAATTGATAAACTAAAAATTATAGCCGCAGTAAATAATAAACTGAATCAATAATAAATAAAAATGGCTTCATAATTGAAGCCATTTTTTATTTACTGAAAACTGAAACTGAGACTGTAAACTTACTTAATCCCTTCCCACTCTGCGTAGAACTGAGCAAGAAACAATTCCATAAAACGATGTCTTTCGGCAGCGATTTGTTTTCCGGTTTCGGTATTCATTTTATCTTTTAAGAGTAAAAGCTTTTCGTAAAAATGATTTATCGTTGGTGCATTATTCTTTTTGTATTCCTCTTTTGTCATATTGGTTATTGGCGCAATTTCAGGATCGTGGAGGGTTCTGTTTTTGAATCCGCCATAATTGAACGCTCTTGCCACTCCAATCGCTCCTATTGCATCTAAACGATCCGCATCCTGAACGATATCCAATTCTATAGACGAGAAACTCTTTTCGAAATTTCCGCCCTTATATGAGATGTTTTCGATGATTTTTACAACATGCTGAATAATCTCTTCTGAAACATTTTCTGATTCTAAAAATAAACGGGCTGTTTTTGGGCCTATCGTTTCATCTCCGTTATGAAATTTACTGTCGGCAATATCGTGAAGCAAAGCTCCCAACTGTACAACCGTAAGATCACAATGGGTATCTTTTGCAATTAAGAGCGCATTTTTATAAACGCGTTCTATATGAAACCAATCGTGTCCGCCTTCGGCATCGTTTAGTTTTTCTTTTACGAAAGCAATTGTTTTGTTTATCAGTTCAGAATTATTCATATTTTGTTTTGTGTTTATCTGCTTGGTTAATGGCGCACAGATTTTACGGATTAAACGGGTTTACGCAGATATTAATTATTTGTATAAATAATATTTTGGTCTGTTAATTCCGGGGAAATTTTCTAAATAAATTATATTAATTGTGTCATTTATATTATAATCAGAACTTTGTGAATCTCCAAAATAACTTTTATTATTCATTCTAAAACTATATTGGTAAATAATGGCATCTCCTTTTTCTTCCCTTAAAATATGACCTCCTTTACCATTATATCCTTTCTCTTTTACTATTTTTCCAGAGGTTGTTTTACCATACTTCTCAAGTAAAAAATCGTAAATAGGCCATTTTAAAAATGTGTGAAGTATAGATAACAAAAGAATAACAAGTATAAAAATGCTCCAAATTTTAGAGTATCTATTGGTGCTATTTTGCTTTTTATGTTTCAACTTAAGGATTTACACTAATTATTTCGAATAAAAAATGTTGATTGTCAAAGTTTTTCAACCTCAACAATCAACAATATGTTTTAAATATCAATATCAGAAATCAATTGCAATATCAATGTCAATTGCAAAAATCAATTTTTAATCTAAAATCAGAAATCTGCAATCTAAAATTTTTACAATCTCGCTGGTTCTACCCATTTAAAGATGTGTGATTCTTGCGGAATTACTAATCTTTCTGAGATTCTTGCCATACGCGCCGGTAATTTCATCAGGTAATCACGTGCTTTTTCGGCTTCGTCTGTTAAACCGGTCATTTTATCAATTTCCCACTTATCCATTAATTTCTGCATGATATCTACATAATCGCTTGCGGTATACACCCCAATACGTTGTGCTGAATCAGAAAATTGTTCGAAAGCAGAGCTGATCTTTTGGCCAGATTCTCTTAAAAAGTGTGCCGGCATAACGATTTTTTGCTTCATCATGTATTGAAACGCCAACATCATTTCGCTAGGATCTACTGCAAAAATTCTTGTAACAAATTCGCTATACGCATGGTGATGACGCATTTCGTCACCAGCAATCATTTTACACATTTTAGACAACTTGTTATCACCAAATTTTTTAGCCATTTGCGCTACTCTATTGTGTGATACATATGTTGCTAATTCCTGGAAACTTGTGTATACAAAGTTTTTGTATGGGTCAGATCCAGTTCCAATATCAAAACCGTCGTTGATTAAGTGCTGTGTTGTCATTTCGATTTCACGCATATTTACACGACCAGACAAATACAAGTATTTATTCAGTAAATCACCGTGGCGGTTTTCTTCTCCGGTCCATTGACGAATCCATTTCGACCAGCCGTTTCCACCATTTTCTATCTGATTTATACCTTCTACATCCATTAACCATGATTCGTATGTTGGCAAAGCCTCTTCGGTGATGGTATCACCTACAAGCGTAACCCAGAAATCATATGGTAATTCTTTGGCAATTTCACGTAACTCTTTTACCTCCTCAAAGAAATTATCTCCTTCAGAATTAGGCAAAAAGTCTGACGGCTGCCAAATTTTTTCCACTGGAATTAAATACTGTTCAACGAAGCTATCCACGTTTTTTTCCAAAAACTGCATTACTTCTAATCTAATGTTTTTTATAGACATTACTTATTTAAGATTGGGATTTCTGTTTCGGTTTAATTGCCGAAATCAAAAATCTATTTATACTCGTTTACTCCTTCTACAACTGCCTTCTCTGTCATCTCCATTAAATCGGCAAAATTATAGTCTTTTACAGCCAAAGCCTTATGAACGGTAAAGGTAAGGCGATTTCCTAAACCTACAGGGAAAAACCCAAATTTTACCATTTTCCATGAATTGTTGATACTCACTGGTACTACATACGCAGAAGGTGCGTATTTGCATAGAATTTTCACTCCATTTTGTGCAAATTCTTTAGGTTTTCCCGTTTTACTTCTTGTTCCTTCAGGAAAAATCACAGCAGATCTCTTGTATTTTTCAATATATTCAGACAAACCTTTAATAGCCGGAATAGCTTGTTTAGGGTCTTTACGATCAATTAGCACAGATCCTCCATGCTTTAAATTATAAGACACACTCGGGATTCCGCTACCTAACTCTTTCTTGCTTACAAATTTACAATGAAAACGTCTAAAGTACCAAATCATTGCAATGATATCGTACATACTTTGATGGTTAGAAACAAAAATAATAGGCACTCCCATTGGGATAGTTTCTCTATTTTCGATTTTATAAGTTGTTCCCACAAGATTAGTGCATCTTAGAAGGCAAAAATTCAAATAATCAACACTTTTTTTATGAGCCTGATAGCCAAAAACATTTAGGCAAATCCATTGTATTGGATGAAATACAAGCAAACACAAACTAAAAACGATATAGTATACTGCTGATATTGGATAGGAAATTATTTTTTGCATGCTTAAAAAATTAATGCCCAAAAGTAATAAATAAATTTTTAGCTGTATAAAAATTATATAACTACCAATAAATATTATAGTTACCAAAATAATCTTATTACAAATCGTACAAATTTGCGCCAATTATAATGGCATTATAAATTGAATTTTACAAATATAAGGCTGATATTACCCATCTGCCTTATAGAAAATCATCTTTAATTTATAGAAAACACATTAATCATGATAAATCATCTATTATGATTGAAATTTTAAGTTTTAAAAGATTACGAACTGTCCTCTATACATTATAATAGAAAAGTAATTGCCTAAATAGTAGTTTGCATTTGCAATACAATTGTACCTTTGCCCCTTGAATTGCAATTTTTTCTGAATTAAATGAATTTTACTTACCCTAAAAACGAACGCTTAAAAAGCAAAACGACAATTGGCTTACTGTTTTCCGAAGGAAAATCGGTTTCTAAATATCCGTTGCGTTTGGTTTACCGTCAAGCGGAAGTTGATGTAGAAGAAAAAATTAAAATGGGTGTTTCTGTTTCTAAGAAATATTTTAAGAGAGCCGTTGATCGTAATTACTTCAAACGTGTTTTAAGAGAAACGTACCGATTGAATAAACATTTACTTTTAGATAATATTCAGGAACCTTATTCCGTAATGTTTTTTTATCAGACAAAAGACAAATTATCTTACGAAGAAATCAATACCAAAACGATTCAGTTGTTCGAGAAATTCCTTCTGCAAGTAAACAAAACCAGTGATTCTGAAGATAAAACTGATTTGTAATCCTTCGATGACAACTTTATTGATCAAATTAGACTAAGAATTATAAAAAAATTGTAGTTTTAGATTTAATTTGAAATAGATATGAAATATTTTTTCCTTTTATTCTTTGTGCTTTTGAGCTTTTCAGGTTGTAGCAAACACGAAGCACCAATGGAAGAGATGGCAGTTAGTGCCATTAAGCTTCCACCAAAAAATGAATCGGCAGCCAGTACAGATCTAACAGATGACATGGCCGACCCTGCTTCTCCTCAAATTCCTCAAAAAATTATTAAAGAAGCTTCTCTCAGATTTGAAACCAATGATCTGCAAGATACTTTCAATCAAATTCAAACTGCAATTGCAGCGAATAAGGCCAGCATACAAAATGATTCTGAAGGAAAAGATTACAACAATGTTTATAGAAATTTAACTGTTCGCGTTCCCAGTCAAAATTTTGATTCTTTTATAAATGCTATTTCAAAAGGGGTTTCTTATTTTGAAAGAAAAGATATTACTTCGCAAAATGTAACCGAAGAATATATTGACTTAACGACAAGACTAAAAACGAAACGAAAACTTGAAGAACGTTATCTTCAAATCCTTCAAAAAGCAACTAAAATAAGTGAAATTCTGGAAATTGAAAAACAGATTTCAGCCATTCGCGAAGAAATTGAGGCTAAGGAAGGGCAATTGAAATATTTAGAAAACCGCGTTTCTGAAAGTACTGTTACCATTGAATTTTATAAAACCATTGCTCAAAAAGAAGGTGTTAAAACTTCGTACGGTTCTAAGATCTGGACAGCGATTCAATCCGGATTTTTTAGCCTTTCAGAATTTTTAATATCCATTATTAGTCTTTGGCCGTTTATTATATTATTTTGCATATTCGCCTATTTTATTAGAAAAAGATTTAAAAGAAAAAAAACATAATCATGTATCCTTATTTCAAAAAGAAATTTATCATACCCACTGTTGCGGCAGGATTTTTATTTATTGGAACCAGTTTCAAAGACGACTTTTTTGAGATTGCCAAACAAATCGAAATCTTCACGACATTGTTTAAAGCTGTTAACACGAATTATGTCGACGAAACCAACCCAGGCGATTTGATGGATAAAGCCATTAAAAGCATGTTGGGAAGTTTAGATCCTTATACGGTTTACTTTAACGAACAGGATGTTGTAAACTTCAAGATAAATAATACCGGAGAATATACCGGAATTGGTGCTTTGATCTCCAGAAAAAAAGATCGCTTAATTGTGCGTGAACCTTATAAAAATTATCCTGCTGATAAAGCCGGACTAAAAGCTGGTGACGAGATTATACAAATTGGCGATGTTTTGATTGCTGATTTTAAAGATGATGCTTCACAATTATTGAAAGGAACAAAAAACACCAAAATCCAGATCAAATACCTTCGTCAGGGAAAAACCTTTACAACGGAGTTAATTTTGGATGAAGTTGATATTAAATCGGTTCCGTTTTACGGAAAAATTGATGCTAAAACCGGTTATATCGTTTTGGCACACTTTAGCCGTAAGGCATCAAATGAAGTAAAAGAAGCCTTGGAAAAACTTAAAGCAGATGGCGCTACGCAAATTGTTCTTGATTTAAGAGGAAATCCTGGTGGTTTGCTTAACGAAGCTATTGACATTTGTAATTTATTTGTTCCAAAGAATGAAGTAATTGTAACTACAAAATCAAGAATCGAAAAACACAATAATACTTATAAAACAACGAAAGAGCCTATAGATACAGAAATTCCGTTAGCGATTTTAGTAAACGGAAGAAGTGCTTCTGCCTCTGAAATTGTTTCAGGTGCTTTGCAGGATTTAGATCGCGCCGTGATTTTAGGAAGCCGTAGTTTTGGTAAAGGTTTAGTGCAACGTTCTGTCGATTTGACTTACGGAACACAGCTTAAAGTAACTATTTCCCGTTATTATACGCCTTCTGGCCGTTGTATTCAGGCATTGGATTATGCTCACAAAGACAAAAATGGTGTTGCACAAAAAACCGATGCTAAAAACTTTAACGCTTTTAAAACCAGAAAAGGAAGAACGGTTTATGACGGTGGTGGAGTTTTGCCAGATATCGAATTAGACGAAGCTAAAATGAGTCCGATTACGACTGCCTTATTAAAAAATGATGGGATTTTTGATTACGCTACAACCTATTACTACAAGAATCCAAATCTTGGAGATAAAATCCCAACAGTTTCTGATGCTGATTATTCAGGCTTTAAACAATACCTGAAAGCGAATAAAATTAGTTTTGATACGGAAACAGAAGTGGCATTAAAGAATACTTTGGCTGCAGCCAAAAATGAAAAAATCGACGAAACTATCGCTCCCGAATATCAGCAATTACTAGTCGCTCTTGAAAAAAGCGAAACGACTTTGTTAGATAAAAATCAAAAAGAGATTAGAAACCTGATTCAGGAGGAATTAATTAAGAGATATCAATATCAGGAAGGTTTGTACCAATATTATATCAAAAACAATTCGGAAATTAAGAAAGCAGTGAATGTTTTAAACAATCAAACGGAGTACAAAACGATTTTGAAAATGTAATCTGAAAATACTATATTTAAAAAAGCCTTTATTGATCAATGTCAATAAAGGCTTTTTTATTTCGAAATTACTATTGGTATTCTATGTATCCTCTTGCAATTTTATTTAATAGTTATTTTGCCAGATATTCCTTTGCTTTTTCAAGTACCTCATCTCTACCTTCCTGAATTCCTTTAATTGTAGGACGAACCAGAATATCAACTTTAACTCCTACTCGTTGCGTTGGCGTTCCATCTGGATAAAAAACTCCCAGACCACTAATTGCTGATTTGAAAGTTAAAAATTCTATTCTGGATATATCTCCGTCTGCTCCCGCAGTCTGACTTCCAATAGTTACCACATTATCTCCTGCTTGCAAAAACATTGTAGAATATTCGGCCATACTTTGAGTTTGTTCGTTTACCAATACCACTACTTTTCCAGCATAATATTCTTTTTTAATTGGATCAAGAATTTTTGTTTTTTTGAAATTAAATCTCCCCGGATAAGTCAAATCCGGTTCTATAAGCCTGGCATATTCTTTATCCTCCTTAATTAATCTTCTGGCGATTAAGTAAGCTTTAAAATCAGGATAATTTCTAAGATCAATAATTAAGCCTTTGGTTTTATTTACCTTTTGCATTATTATATCCTGATCCTTCATTTCTAAATTATCCAAATTAATATAGCCAATATTATTTTCATCTATATTAAATTTTTCCTTGTTGATCAATATTTTAGGTTGAAAATCAATTCCAGAATACCGTTTTATGTTTTTAACGAAGACAAGATTATCTCTTCTAATTTTAACTTTTACAGAATCTGTCGAACCATTAAACATCAGATAATCGTAATTTTTGGCTTTGGTATTGTTATTTGAACCATTTACGAATTTCTTTCTTTCTAACATTATTTCCAAAGCATTTTTACCGTTGACTTCTTCAATAATATCGCCTTTTTTGATATCATTTAATTTTGCCAAAGAATCATTGTAGAATCCCACAACAACAGCTTTATTCTCAATTACATTAATGAATGCAGGAATATATTTTCGTCCAAAAAAATCAAAATTTTTATCCGAAAAAAAGCTTGCATGAGTATCATCGAGTTTAACTACAGTTTCCTGCATGAGTAACTGATATTCTAATGCATCATTTGCGTATCTATACTTCGAAATCATTTCGATTAAAACAGAATCCCAATTTTGATCTGTTAGATATTTGTATGGAAAGAAATATTCAATGGTGTTCCAATATCGAAACAAACTCAATAATCTATGGTTTTGATCGGGATACTCAAAATCACCATAAATAATTTCATTTCTCACTTTAATATTTCCTCCCGAAGTTTTGGTAACATAGTAATTTTCTCCCTGAAACCTATTTGCTTCAATAAATTTCAATTTATGAGAAAGTTCAGTGGTAAAAGCAGCTGAATTATTTATCCACGAAAGATCAAAATTTTTATCAAAATACTCTTTTTTAGAAATTCCGCTGCATGATTTACATTCTTTAACAAGACCTAAATTGGTAATCCATTCCAGATAAATTGCAGACAATTCTTCTTTGTTTTTTGCTTTTTCGACTTTAGGAATCATTTGAATCAATTGTTCATCCCAATTAAAATCTCCCTTTGCCACATTAGGATGATAGTATTTTAGAAATCCCCAAACTTTTGCAAGACTCGACAAATTCTCAATTGGTTTATTGTCTGAATTGTTTTGACTAAAACCTAAAAAACTACAAATACAAAAAACCAAAACCCACTTTATTTTGTTCATTTAGCGTTATTTTTCTTAAAATTTTATTGAAACTAAAATAAGTAAGCCTGTATCAAATAATGTTATTAAAATCATAAAATTAATGGCAATAAAAAACCTTCAATTGCTTATTAGGCAAATGAAGGTTCTTATATTTTACTTATAATTGTATTAACCCCGAATCATCTCTATATGCGGAATATCATCTTCAAGATACATTTCGCTGCTTTGAACAAATCCGTGGCTTTCGTAGAATTTCTTTAAATACAATTGTGCACCAATGCTGATTTTATCTTTATCAAAATTAGATTTTATAGCTGCAATGGCTTCACGCATTAAGTCATGTCCCCATTTTCTGTCGCGATAATTGGCATCAACTACTACTCTTCCAATCGATGCGTTATCTAAGCTGATTCCGGCGTCGAATAAACGTACATAAGCAACAATTTTATTGTCGTATTCACCAATTAGGTGTAATGCTTTCTTATCTTTTCCGTCAAGATCTAAATAGACGCAGTTTTGCTCCAATACAAAGATCTCACTTCTTAGTTTGAGCAAATCGTACAACTCATGAACCGTTAATGCCTCAAACGGCTTTATTTTCCATTTTAATTCCATTCTGTATTTTATTCCTTATTGCTATTATTTATTTCTTATTTTAAAATGCAATTCAAACCTTTAAAATTTATCGTTTATCAATTTTTACTGATTTTATAATTGCTTCTAAATCGAACATTAAATCTCTTTCCTGATTTGATGGCGAATAACAAAATCCTTCAATAACCAAAATACGATTGTACATTTCGTCAACAATGGCATAATTGATAAAAGGTCCTGCCATAAAATCGTTTTTAAGTTCCCAGTTCCCTTTGGTTTCATAGGCCTTTTTTCCGTCAAGCATTGTAGTAGAAAAATAGGGCGCGTAGGCTTCACCTGTAATCATTCGGGTATTGGGTTCGCGGCCTTTTATATAAAAACCTACTGAATCGCGCATTTTTATAATATTATCTACAAGATCTGAACTTTTCTTAAAATTACGAATTGGGATTTGGTAAATAAGTAAACTTGTACTACCGCTTATAATGTCTTTTTTAAGCCAAATAAAATTTCTCTTGTGCAACATGTATTCATAGCCCGTTGGGATTTGCATATCGATGTGAAACTTATTTTTTATAACGGTGGGATTTAATAGTGATTTGCTATTGTCTTCCTGAATTTTCTGAATTTCGGCATCGCGAATAATCTTAATTATTTGTGCTGAATTGAGCTCGATACTGCAAATAATGTCATCGACAGATTTACCGTAAATACGAAAGGTGTTATGGGGTAAAGATTTACTATGGGTAATTTCGAACTTATCTGTAGTGGCTTTCTTGACTATGATAATGCTTCGGCTATCGGTAACGAAACCTTCAAGCAGACGTGCCGGATATTGATTTATGGTAAATAAAGGTTCCTCCTGGGTGAGGCCCAAAACTGGTGAAGCAAATTTATTTCGAATACTGTCGCCTACTTCTCCATACCACAACTGATCGTCTATAATAATAGAAATTGAGTTGGTTTTACCGGATACGGGCTCAGGTTTCTCGTTTTTTAAACACGAAATCAATAGCAACGGAATTAGCAGCAATAAAAAATGGGTTTTATTCATTTTATTAATATATGAAATAAAACCCAAATTTATGTAAGATTTTTTAACTATCCGTTTATTTTAAGTTTCATTCCTGGTTTAATTTCTCCGTCTTTAATGTTATTCCATTTTTTAATATCTGAAATCGTAACTCCAGGATATTTTTTAGAAATACTATACAACGAATCTCCTTTTTTAACGTAATAGTCTTCTCCAAGATCTTTGGTTGAAGTTGCTTTTTTCTTGAATGAATCAATCGAAGAATTTGAAGCTACTGCAGTATTTACAGCGTGTTCATCAATAATATCCGGTACTACTTTAGAAATCGTTAAAGATTTACCTAAACCAATATTATTTGAAGTTAAACTATTAAGCTCTTTTAACTCAGCAATATTCATACCGAATTTTTTCGCAATGCTTCCTAAATTATCACCAGTCGCTACTACGTATACGTCGTATACTTTTGAAGTTTTATCTTTATCATCGACAACTGCAACGGCTTCTTCAGGTTTTTTCTCAATTGCAAGAGTTGCTTTTGCTTCTTTTGGATTTTTAACAACTGCATCGATATCTGATTTAATCTTTAAATTTCTACCCAGTGCAACTGAGTTTGTTTTTAGATTATTCCATTTTTTTAAGTCGATCACATTTACATTATATCTTGCAGCAATGGCACCTAAGTTATCTCCTTTTCGAACTTTATACCATTTAACATCGGTATCAGCTGGTTCGATTGTTCTCTCCAGTTTTGCTTTTGCTTTAGGCGTCACTTTCAAAGCCAATTGAGTTGGCATTGTTTTATTTCGTGATTGGTAGGCTACGTAATCATAAATCTTATCTTCGTTTGAAACAAATGTGGCAATTTTATCTTTTGGCAAACGCAGGTAATGTGCTTCGCCCTGATAAAAAGGTACTACATTTAATTTATACGAAGGATTTAAAAGTTGTATTTGAGATTGTGGCATGTCTAACAAATCTGCGATTTGCTTAAATGACATTTGATTTTTAATCTGAACCGTATCCGTTTCAAAATTTTTAACTACAGCTCTTTGAGGATTAATTCCGTGTTCTTTATGATATTCAAAAAGATACATTGTTGCTAAAAAAGCAGGAACATAACCTTGAGTTTCTTTTGGAAGATGGTTACGAATGTCCCAGTATTTTGTTTTTCCGCCAGAGCGACGTATTGCTTTGGTAACATTTCCCGGTCCTGAATTGTATGAAGCTAAAACTAGCTCCCAATCGCCAAAAATATTGAACATTTTAGTCATGTATTCTGATGCGGCGGCTGTAGCTTTAAGTGGATCGCTACGTTCATCAATGTAAGAATCTATTTTAAGGGCATATTGCTTGCCGGTTCCGTACATAAATTGCCAAAGTCCTGTGGCGCCCATTTTAGAAACTGCTTTAGGATTTAAAGCAGATTCTACAACGGCTAAATATTTAATTTCTAAAGGCACGTTTTGTCTTGCAAAAGCATCTTCAAAAATTGGGAAATAATATTCTGATAAAGACATTAATCGAGAAAACGATTTTTTACGATTCTTAAGAAATGACTTTATTATATTTTCTAAACCTTGATTGTATTCAATGTCAAAAGGTGATTTCTCGTTCATTGCCTGAAGGCGCTGTTTAAGCAATTCTGTTGGCAATTCTTCATCTACAGTAACATCTGTATTGATGGTTTGAATGTCTTTTGTAAGATCGTCATAAATATCTAAACTTACTAATTCGTTCATCCAGAGACTGTCAACGCGAGTTGCCATTTCATCTCTTTTGAAAGTATTTTTAACAGAATCTAAATACGATATCTTTACTATTGGTTTAATTTCAACATCTGTTTTTGCAATATCCTGCGCAAACATCGACATAGAAAAAAACACCGAAACCACTATTGATATTTTTTTTACAATCATATAACATTTTTTTAAAATTCTATAATTCAAACAATTACAGAAGACCTACTTTTGCAAACTTAAAGAGTTTATGCATGTAAACTATCTAAAAAAATGTTAATTGTGATTTTTTAGTCTAAAATCGCAGCGATTCCAGGTAAAACTTTTCCTTCTAACATTTCAAGCATAGCCCCACCTCCGGTAGATACATAACTCATTTTATCTTCGAATCCGAATTGTTTTACAGCAGCAACAGAATCACCACCTCCTACTAATGAAAACGCTCCGTTTTCTGTAGCTTCGGCAATATAATCTCCTAATGCAATTGTTCCTTTTGCGAATGATTCCATTTCGAAAACTCCTAATGGACCATTCCATAAAATAGTTTTTGACTCTAAAATTACTTTCTTGAAGTTCTCTAAAGATTTAGGACCTGCATCAAGACCTTGCCATCCGTCAGGAATTTCTCTAACGTCTACCACTTTTGTATTTGCTGTGTTTGAAAAATCATCTGCTGCAATTACATCAACCGGAATATGAATTTGTACTCCTTTTTCTTTAGCTAATCTTAAAATTTCAAGTGCTAATTCTTGTTTGTCATCTTCACAAATAGAATCTCCAATTTTACCACCTTGTGCTTTAATGAACGTAAAAGTCATTCCGCCACCAATGATCATGTGATCTACTTTGTCTAAGATATTTTCGATAACGGTAATTTTTGATGATACTTTAGATCCTCCAAGAACTGCTGTTACCGGTTTTTCGCTATTTTTAAGTACTTTGTTTAAGCTTTCTATTTCTTTTGCCAACAATGTTCCGAAACATTTTTCTGTTGGAAAAAATTGAGCAATAATAGTTGTTGAAGCATGCGCTCTGTGAGCAGTTCCAAAAGCATCATTTACATAGATGTCTCCAAGTGATGCCAATTCTTTTGCGAAAGCTACATCTCCAGCTTCTTCTTCAGCATGAAAACGTAAATTTTCAAGTAATAAAACTTCTCCTGGTTTTAAATCTTTGGCAGCAGCCTGAGCTACTTCTCCAACACAGTTTTCGGCAAACTTAACCTCAACTCCTAAAATTTCTGAAGCTGTTTTTAAAATATGTTTTAATGAATATTTTTCTTCAACACCTTTTGGTCTTCCTAAATGTGACATTAAAATTACACTTCCTCCTTGTGCCAAAATAGCATCAATTGTTGGTTTTGCAGCTTCGATACGTGTAGCATCTGTTACATTAAAATTTTCGTCCAATGGTACATTAAAATCAACACGGATAATTGCTTTTTTATTCTTAAAATCGAAATCGTTTAAAGTTTTCATTATATAGTTTTTTAGTTTTTTTTGAAAGAAAAACAAATATAGAACTTTTAAAGTATCATAAATATAAAAATAACCTATCTATAACAGCGAAAACGTTATAAGTTAAGAAAAAAAACAAATTTGCCCGTAAAATGATGAAAATGCTCCTTAATCGTGAACCGGACTTTGTGTACAAGGACAGTTACTGATTGATTGTAAGAAATCGAAACCAATAGTTACCGAGTGTGTTCCTGTATTATAGTTTCCTAAATCGTTGAACATTACCTGATACGAATACCCGAAGTAAAATTTAGATTTCATGAAACCTACCATTGGTCCAACTGATAATGGTTTTGGGAACTGATCGTTTAGGAAACGGTATGAAACTCCTACCCAATAGTAATCTTCGTAACGGTTGTAACGTCTGTACTTGAAGTTAAAATCGGTTGTAGAACGTCCGTCACTGGCAAAGTATTGGTAGTAAATAGATGGTTCGTATTCGATACGTCTATTTTCTCCGTCTTTAAATACAAAACCGGAATATACCTGATAGTTTGAAAGTAAATTAGGTTCTACTCCTCGGTATTTATCGGTATTTTTCTTTAAAACGTTATTGGCATTAAAACTTAAATAGAAACCTTTATTACGGTATAAGGCACTAATATCAAAATTGTTATTGGCATTATAACGATTGTCTGTTACCGATGCATCTATAACAGGATGCTCGATTGTGGTATTGAATTCATCTGTATCGATACGAAATGTATTGAAGTTATATGAAAGTCCAAAAGACAGGTATTGCTGAGAATAATAATCTAAAATGATATGATGCGCAAAGGAAACTTTTGCTCCTGTTTGACGCGTATAACCGTTTCTGTCATTATAAAGCGAAATACCAACTCCGGAACGATCGAGAACCCTAAAATCAGCGTAAAGTGACTGGTTTTGAGGTGCATCTTTAATCCCGACCCACTGTGTAAGACCGTTTGCCCTAATTCTAAGATTATCTCCAATACCGGCAAAGGCAGGTGAAATAACAAAAGGATTGTCGGCTAAATATTGTGTAAATACTGGTAGGTTTAACTCTTGGCTGTAACTTGTTGTTACAGCCATGAGTACTAAAGATAAAATAAACTTTTTCATTGTAATTAATTTTTTAGACAACATCATTAGGGGCTCTTATTTTGTTATCTGTATAAAGTGAAATGTCCTACAAACTCTCTGTCATCCTTCGCATCATTCAATTTAAGAACATACCAGTAATCTCCTGAAGGTAAATCGGCACCGTTGTATCTACCATCCCATTTTTGACCATAATGATACTTAGCAATTATACGACCGTATCTGTCGAAGATAGAGAACTCAAGGTTGTTGTAAATATTTGTACAACCAGGACCCCATGTTGTGTTTGTTGCACCACCAGGAGTAAAGTAATTATCAAGACAAATGTCTGTGTAAATTCCAGGAAGAGTTATTGTCGCCGTACATCCGTTTCTATCTCTTACAATTACAACATAATCTGCAGTTTTGTAGATTTTGTATTTGTTTGAAGATGTAAATGGCTCTCCGTTGAAGCTATACTCGTAACCAGGAGCTCCACCAGCAGCAGTAACTGAAAGAATATTCATTTCTTCCTGACCTGGAGTTTTTATAAGTGTTAACGGATCGTATGCTTTGATATCGAAACTAGCCGTTGGCACTTTACATCCATTTGTATGTCTTGCCACAATAAAGTGTTTTCCAGG
Source organism: Flavobacterium piscisymbiosum (assembly GCF_020905295.1). Taxonomy (NCBI): domain Bacteria; kingdom Pseudomonadati; phylum Bacteroidota; class Flavobacteriia; order Flavobacteriales; family Flavobacteriaceae; genus Flavobacterium; species Flavobacterium piscisymbiosum. The sequence goes on from NZ_JAJJMM010000001.1 coordinate 1,160,618, forward strand.
AGCAACATTTGTAAAGATATTACCTGGTTGGAAAGGACCTACATCACTATCAAGCGCATAATCTACTTGTGTAAGATCTGTATTACTGTCATCAACTGTAACCGTTACCATGTTTGTTTGTGAATTGTTTACACAATCGTAGTTTACCTCTACAGTTGGGTTAAGGGTTACTGGTTCCGGCATATCTACCGTAACTTCAGTAATACATCCGCTGTTATCTATAATGTAAACTATGTGTTTACCTCCTGATAATCCGCTGTAATCTTGTGTGTCGCCATCAACCGGAAGGAATGGACCTTTGTCATTATCAAGACTTGCTGTATAAGGCGCTGTTCCTCCGATAATCTGAATCGCAAATACACCATTTTTGTCTCCTACACAAACCTCTGGAATCATAGAATTTGGAATCTCCACTGCCGAAAGCGGTGCCGGTTCTTTTACTTCTACGTCTTTAAGGAATACATAACATTCGTTTTCATCCTGAACTAATACATCGTAGAAACCTGGTTTAAGGTTTTCGAATACATTTTTATCAAAGAACTGTTTAAATTCTGGTTCGATTGCATATTTATATGCTCCTACACCACCAGTCGCGTTTACAGTAATTTTACCATTGTTATAACCATTACAAGTTAAAGGTGTTGCAATAGCATCAGCTGTCAATGAAGTATCCGGTTCTGTTAACTCGAACAAAGTAGATACTGTATCACAATCTAAGCTTGTAATTTTTACGATATAAGTTCCAATTGGTAATTCTGTAAATGTACCTGGAATAACCTGTGCCGGAGCTGGAGTAATATCAACACCTGCAGCATTTTGCAATGTATAAACATAGTTTCCTAAACCTCCATTTGCTAACACACTGATAGAACCCGTAGCACCACCTTTACATTTAATATCAATTTTGCTAGAGCGCTCAAATCCTAATGCAGGAACTGGTGAGAACTCACTAGTGTTAGACACGTAGCTCTTACAATCATTAGCATCTTTTACAAAATACTTGTATTCAGTTTTTGCTGTTGTTACAGGTAATGTAATATCTACAAAAGAATTAAATGGTCCTGTGTAATTAATTCCGTCTGCACTATAATAGTACGGAGCGTTTCCTCCAGTAGCTGTTAACCTCACAACCGGAACTTGTTTACAACTTTCAGTTTTTTGAATTTCTAAATTTGCTTTTACAATTTCTGGCTGATCAATTGTCACTTTGTTAGAGTCATTTGTACAAGTCCAAGTGTCATTTACAGTAACATAATATGTTCCTGCTTTTAGACCTGTAAACTGATTTCCTCCTTGTGATTGCTCAACTGTAACAGTTCCATCAATTAATACACCGTGAAGTGTATAAGTATAGCTTCCTGAACCTCCGTTAATTGTATTAATTGTTACTACTCCGTCTTCATTGTCGAAACAAGAAAGCATTGGTGTAGCACTAATTGTAACACTAATTGGCGTTGGGTTTTCTAATTTAGCGTCAACAAAACTTTCACAACCGTAAGCATCTTTAACATATACTCTATAATCACCGGCTGTTAATTTGTCAAAAATTGGCGATTCGTTATATTCTTTAACGATAGTAGTACCAGATCTTAATTCGTACAAGTACTCACCTGGCCATCCTCCAGTTGCTGAAGCAACGATTATACCATCATTATTATCTTTAATACAAGTAATTTCTGATTGGGTTTTCGTAACCGTTAATGCTGCCGTTGGCTGGTTGATTGTAAATGTTGTCTGAACCGTACATTCTGGTTTGTTTACCAATTTAGCTACAACTTTGTACTGACCTGCCGCCATATTATCAACCCAAATTGGACCTGCACTTGTTGTTTTATCAGTGATTGGTAAAACTCCGCCTGTAATTGTATATTCAAACGGACCTGCGTCATTATCTGGAATTAACTGATTGTCTACGAAAGTTAATTGTACTCTTGTAGTTGTTCCAAAACAAACATTCTCATTTTCCGGTTTAGCGATGATGTCGAATGTGTTTGGATTATTGATAAAGTGAACTGCCTGAATCGTACAATTTGTAGCAGGATTCGTTACTGTCACGATATAATTACCAATTCCTAAATCTGTAAAGATTCCGTCTGTACTAGGAGTCGGACCATAAACAGTTCCGTTTGTACCGCTTAAACTATAGTTTAATCCGGTAATAACAGCTCCTGTTACTGATTTTACTGTTACTGTGATATCTTCATTGTCTACGCAAGTAATCGCATTATTAACTTTTATAACCACATTATCCATTGCAGTAAATGGTACGATTTCATATGTTCCAACCGCAGTACCAATACATTCGTTTTCATCATAAACGTTTATTGTATAAGAACCACCTTTGTAGTCTTTTTCTATAAAGACATTTCTTGGTCCTTTATAAACCTGTGTTACACCATTTATAAACTCATAAGTATACTCTCCTGTACCACCTGTAACACCATTAACCGTTATAGTTGCATAGTTACTAATGTTATCAGTAGTACAAGCATAAGGAGTTACAACTGGGTTTGGTACCTTAATTTCCAATGGTTGTTTCACTTCAACAGTTTTATCAGCAGGACAACCTCTTCCTGAAAGTACAGAAACTGTATATGTTCCTGCTATTAATCCTTTAAATACCGGACTCTCTTGTGGTGTTCCACCATTTAGACTGTACATGTATTTAGGGTTATCATTTACTCCAGGACTTGTTGGTGCAAGACTTGCTGTAATTGTTCCGTCATTTCCACCATTACAAGAAACCATAGTAGGAATTGCATCAAATCCTGTAACTGGCGTTGCTGCATCTAAAGCAAATACAACTTCATCTGTACAATTACTTGGCGTTCCTAAATCAGTAACAATAATAGTATGTGAACCAGCAAATAACTTATCAAATACTGCAGGTGTTCCTGTTATTGTTCTAACCCCATCAATAGTAAAACTAAAGTTCCCTGATCCTCCAGTTGCACTTGCAGTAACTTGTCCGTCACCATCAGCACATGTTGTCAAATCATTTGGCTCTACTTTTAAAATTACTGGTTCTAAAATATCCACAACCGCTTTAAATTCAAACGGACAACCAAATTTATCTTTTACAACTAAATCATAAACTCCAGTCGCTTTTACTTTAAATTTAGTCTCAGGTTGGAATCCGCTTCCTATACTGTATGTAAATGGTTCCATTCCTGTTCCAGGCGTAACTACAATTTCATAATATCCGTCAGCATCAGCACATTGTGATGTTACACTAGCAGTAAATCCTGCAGGCAACGGATCAATTTTGATGTCTACAATTATTGGAACAGAAATACATCCGTTTTGATCTTTTGCATAAACATACCATGATGGTGTTTTAGGATCTAACTCTCTCGTAGCTTCCGGTAAGAATACTCCTGGTGTCGCTGTTGGACTTACAGGAACAAATGAATAGGTATAATCACCTGCTCCACCGTGACCTGCAACTGTTACTACAGCACCAGTTGTACAATTAGCATTTATATTATCTTCTTCTGTAACTGTTACAGCGATAGGATCATTAACAGTAACGCTAAATTTAATATCACAGTTTGTAATATCATCAACAACACTAATTTCATAAGTACCTGTAGCTAAATTGGCTAAAGTAACTTCTGAATTAGAAGTTGCATGTGGACCATCAAATGCCACCGTATTTCTAGTTACTGAATACGTATAAGTTCCTTTGAAATCAGAAATTGTAAAGACTACTTTTCCATCATTAGTACCGATACAAGATTTCGCAAATGCTTCACCTGTAGCCTGAACTCTAACAACATCTTTTATAGTTAATACATCACTGAAAGTACATTTATTACTATCCGTAACTTCAAATTTATATTCACCAAAAGGTAATCCAGTAAATACTGCTGGAACTGCGTTTCCTGTTGTTGGGATCATCGCATAAGCTGTTGTTGGTGCTCCGTTGAATTCTGTAATTCTGAATTCTAATGCGCCTACACCATTTGTCGCTGTAACCGTAACATCACTGCTGTTTCCAGAAGCACATGTAATAGCTGTTGGTGAGAATGTTAAAGCACTTGGCTTGTTTAACGGAACAATCGGAACTGTTACCGGACTTGTTTCACATCCATTAGCATCTCTAACTGTATACGTAACAGATGCAATTGAACCATCATTACTTACTGAAATACGATCTAATGAATCATACCCTTTACCATCAAAGTTATACTCATACGTTCCAGTTCCGGTACCACCTTTACCTTCTACCACTATTTCAGTCAATGTGCTACAAGATGTATTTGCTGTAATCGAATGATCTGCCTCTAATAAAGGTGGCTCTGTAATTGTAATTGTACTTGCTAATGAAGAACAACCTTTTCCATCTGTTACCACTACTGTGTAAGTATCCGCAGGTAAACCTGTATAAGCTCCGCTTGTATCACCAGTAGTATTAACAATACCTTTTACACTTGTAAGTACAAATTTATAAGGTGCAACTCCACCCGATGGCACAACAGTTAAACTACCGTTACTTTCAGTAAAACATCTTACATTAGTTTGTGAATCTGCAAGAGTTGGAATTTTTGGTTCGTTTACTGTTACAGGCGTTGTTGTAACTGTACATGGTAGATTACTATCTGAAATTTCAAAAGTGTAAACCCCGAAAGCAGTTACAGATTCGGTAAAATTACCCGTAGTTGGTTTTGGAAGCCCGACTGGGTTTCCATCTAAATACATTTGGTAAGTATAATCCGTTTTACCACCTTGAATTTCAACATCGATTCTTGCTGGTACATCACCAGTACAGAAAAGATCTTTATCTACTGTTGCAGTAGCAATTAAACGCTCTTCAATTATGTATTCTATATCATCAGTACATCCGTTATCATCAGTTAAGACAATTTTGTATGTTCCTGCTTTTGTAAATGTTATGTTATTACCTGTTGGTAAACCATCTACAGTAAATGTTTTGTTACCATTGTACGTTGTAGATATTGCAGCATCTCCAAAATTAATTGTAATATCTGTATCAACAAAACATTGCTGTGCCGGTACCTTAAGTTCTGGAGCTACATTGTAAACAACCGTAATTGGTTTAAGTACAGATGTACATCCTTTAGAATCTCTTACAAAAACATCCCACGATAGATCTGTTAAGTTTGTATGAGCTGTAAAAGGTATACTAATATCTTTAAACTCTGTTGCAGCAGGAACACCAGCTCCAACTTTAACAACAGCATACGTATAATTTGCAGTTCCTCCTGTTATACCAGACACCGTAATTTGTGAATCTGGTTGTGAACAATATACTTTGGTAGCATCTACTGTAAAGTCAATTGCAGCCGGCATCGTGATTATAACATTAGCCGATTTAGAACACTGTGTTTTAGTATCTGTTATTGTTACCGTATACTCTCCTTCTTCAAGTCCTGTTACTGTAATAACATCATTAGCTTGAGTTGGTGTGTTGTAAGCCAATCCGGTTGGATTACTTGTTACTGCAATCGAATAGTTTCCAGTTGAACTGAAATTAGAAACTGTAAATGTTGCCTCACCGTTATTATCAATTCCGTTTGCCGTGTTACAGCTTACATTCACTGATGATGTTTTAACAATATTAATTTTAGTTAAATTTTTAACAGTGTATGGTCTTTCTACAGAACATCCTCTAGCGTCTGTCACTCTAAACATGTAAGTACCTGCACTTAAGCCAGCAAATACTGGTGAAATTAAGTTATCATGATACGTTGGAGCAATCATTTCGTATTTATCAATTGCATAACCACCAACTGCCGTTAAAGTAACTTCTGTTAATTCATCCGGACAAGTAGGTTCTACTGTTACATCAAAATCAATATTTGTTAATTGTATGAAAGGACTAACTGTTACACTTCCATTTGCTGTACAACCATTGGCATCAGTTACGAAATAATCTACTGTATGCGGGTTTTTATCATTTGGAATAATCACTTTAGCACCGTCAGAATTTAAGCCACCATCAAAACTATATTGATATTTATATGAACCTGTTCCTCCAGTTGCTGCAAATGTTACTTCAGCTTCTTCCGGAGTATTTCCTGTAAGACATCCGAAATCTTTAAGAGTATGCTTAACTTCTAAATCATCTACTGGTTCCCCAACTTGATAATCTAAGGATAGCGAACATTTTCTCTTAGAAGTTACCGTAATTCTATAATCTTCTTTAGGAAGATTTGTAAATACATTATCTGTTTGTACAATACCTGCCGGTAAAGCTGCACCTGATACTAATGAAATAGCATAAGTATAAGCCGGATCATTATTTCCTGCCAATAAATTTACTGTAATCGTTCCGGTAGCTCCACCTTTACAAAGTACATTTGTAACTACAGCATCAAAAGTAACATCAGTTCCTTTTTCTAATTTAAATTCTGCACTAGTAGAACAACCTGTATTAACATTATCTGTCATCGTTAACGTATACGTAGTATTTTCGTTAAGACCGGTAACAGTGTTAGTACCTATTACAATACCTGCATGCGCTGGGCTTATATTATAGCTATAATCACCTGAACCACCTGTTGGAACAAATGATATTGCACCATTACTAATACCACAATCAGGTAGTAAAGATGGAGATGGCACTAATTTAAGAGGCTCATCAATAGTAATACTTTGTTCATATTCACAATCATTTTTGTCTTTGATTGTAACTTTATGAGTTCCTGAATGTTGATCTGTTATCGTATATGGGAAAGTACCTGTATATTTTTCAAATAAACCGTTATCCAATTTTATATAATAATCTGCGATTCCTGCCTTGCTTAAAGTAACCTCAATTCCATATTTATCCTGAGCCACACATTTATTAGCTACAGCTAAAGTAATTTCCGGACTTGGATCTTTAGTAATCACCTGACCTAAAGTAACAGGACAACCCTGACTATCTTTTACTACAATATTCCAGTTAGTTGTTGTTGCAGAATAAGGTAATTCCAGAACATTACTATCATCAAATGATGTTGGTGCTGTTGCTGGCGCCGTATAAGCTCCATAAGTATATGGTCCTGTTCCACCACCTGCAGTAACCGTTACAATCGCACCTTTATTGCAATTTGCATTTATTACATTCGTAACAGATGCTTTAAGCTCAGATGCTGGTTGTCTGATTTGGAATGGTGTGGTAGTTGAACATTGAGTTCCACCAATTTCTTTAATATAAAGTATGTAATTACCTGGCAATAAACCTGTGATTGTTGCACTGTAAGGAGCTGCTGTAATGTTATCAGATTTTGGAGGTAAAATTGGCAAATTGGTCAAATTATCTCTTACTTCATAGTAAATTTCAGTACTACCTAAATCAGTTACTTCAAAACTTAACTCACCATTATTAGAATTATAACATGTTACATTCTTTGGCGTAGCTGTAACTGTAATATCTGATATTTTACTAGTTTTATATTCTAAATAAGATGGACATCCAACGTTATCAATAACAACAAATGTATACTTAGTATTTTGTTCTAACTTAGTAAAAGTATAATCTCTATCTGCTATAGGACCAGATGTTGTACCAAGTCCATAGATAGAATATGTGAAAGGTGCGTTACCTGAAAGTGGTAACAGTTCTACTTTAACAGAAATACCTTCGATACAATCTTTACCAACCTCCTCAGCACTAAATTCTAAATAAGGAGGTGGTGTAATTCTTATTGGATCACTTTCAAATTTACAACCTTTTGCATCTACTATATTGATGAAATAATCACCAAAACCTAAATTAGGAAAATTGTGATTTACGCTTGCAGCTGCAGTTGTATTTGCAGTGTAGGTATCTATTTCTTTCATCGTATTATCATATAAATAATACGTAAATGGCGCAGTACCTCCAGAAGTAGTTTTAAGTTTAATATCTATGCTTCCTGGTTGTGTGCTATTACATGTAATTCCGTTTGCCTTAATATCTACATCAATTGCCGCAGGAGGTAAGACATTCGCTGTACCACTAACTTCACAATTTTTACTGTCTCTAACAACATAAGCATAACTTCCTGCTGCTAAACCACCGTAAACAAATTGATCAATGAAACCTCCACCATTAAAACTATATTTAAATGGCCCAACTCCCGTTAATGCTTCCAGTTTTACTGATCCGTCTTTGTCTCCATTACAAGTCGGACTTACTTCTGTTACTTTAGCAGTTACCGGATCTGCATCTTTTACTTCAACTGCAACCGTTTCTTTCTTACATCCGTTTGCATCAGTAATTTCAAATTGATAAATACCAGCTGTTGAAACCGGATAATCAAAAAATGTTCCCGTAAAAGTATTTCCTGCAGTTGAATAATTACCGCCATCAATTTTTACTTCATAAGTAAAGTCTTGTTTTCCTCCACTTACAACTTTAACTCTTATATTACCATCAATTGGAGTAACTAATGTACATGTAAGCCCTGTAGTCAACTCTGCGCTTACAGTCATTGCATCATAAACAGTAACACTTGTAGTTCCCGTACAACCGTTAGCATCTTTTACAGTAATGGTATAAGTTCCTGCTCCTACCGTAAATGTATTTGACGGATTTGGTGCAACACCTGTATTAATTGTAAAAGTATATGGCGCAACACCACCATGACCTTCAGCTTCAATTATAAATGCATTTCCAGAAGCAGTACATTGATTGGTAACATCAGCACTAACCGTTGGTGCTAAATCTTTAGCAATAGGTACATCTATTTTAACAGTACACTTATTACTGTCTTTTACCCAAACATCCCAATTTGCATTTGTTGTTGGATTTAGATCAGCACTTGCAGCATCTTTATACTCAGAATCTGCCGGAGTAACATTATTTTGAACGAAAGCATATTTATAGTCAGGCGTTCCTCCTGTAGCATGAACTGTTACTTTAGAGGTTGCTTTTCCGCAATTTGCATTTACATTAGAATCTAAAAATAAAGCTAAAGCATCTGTAGGCTGAGTAATTGTAATTTTTGTTAAAACTGTACAATTTGTAGTTTCATCTGTAAATAATACATCATATTGACCTTCTTCAAGATTAGATAATGTAAAAGTATTTAATGTTTGATTTGTTATAGGAGCATCAGTGTTTATTTGGTAGCTGTATGAACCTGTAAATTTCCCAACATTATATCTGATATTTCCTGTCTTTTCTTTTGGAGTTGCAAAACAGTAAACATCGTTAAGTTTCGTTGCTATTGCAGTCATTGAAACTAATGGTGGAATATTGATACTGAATTCATCATAACAACCGTTAGCAGCTGTTGCTCTAAAAGTATAGTTACCTGAATCAAGTCCATCGAAAACTCCGGTTGTAGCACCAGTTACATTGGTTTGTCCTGAAACAATTGTATAAGAAGTCACTGCACCACTACCACCAACTAAAGTAATTGTAGCTGTACTTTTCTGGCTTGTACCAGGATTACAATAGATAGGAGTTGCAACAACTTTATCAATTTTAGGCGGATTAAGCGGCTGTATTGTAAGTGTTTGCTCACCTGTTTCACAACCATTACCATCCATTACAGAATATTTAACTGTTTGTACTTTAGTATTATCAGCTACTTCTAAAGTGTTAGTAGTAAGGCTATAAGAACCTCCATTAAAACTGTAAGAATAAGGTAATGTTCCTCCAGATGCTGTTATAACAACATTTTTAGATTCTTTAGTATTTGTTGTATTACAAGTAAATGCATCAATTTGTGCATCAGCTTTAAGTTCTGTTGGTTGCGTAATAACCACCTGCGTAGTACCCTCACAACCTATAGCATCTTTTACTACGATACCATAAGTTCCTTCGATTAATCCTGAAGGATTATTTATTGTATAATTTGTAGCCGGAGTTCCAACTCTTGTTATAGAATAAGTATAAGGTGCTTTTCCGGAAGTTGGTGTAACCAAAATACTTCCTGTAGCGCCATTATAACATTTAACATCTTTATGACTTGTATTAAGTGTTAAAACAGTGGCTTTAACTGTTACCGGAATATCTGCTGTATATGCGTAACAAACCGGGTTTGCACTGTCATTAACTCTAAATCTGTAAGTTCCCGCTGCAGTAGCAGTATAAGGACTTGTAGTTGTAGCATAAGTCGTTCCACCGTCTGTTGAAACTGCAAAAGTATGTGTACCTGTACCACCTCCAGAAGTTAACTTTATAGTTGTTTCTGATGTACAAGCCGCATCAACCACTACCTCTGGTGTAATTGTTAATTTTGATGCCACTACATAATCGATAAATGCAGTACAACCAAATTTATCTTTTACTGTTAATTTATAATTTCCAGGAGTTAAGCTAAATGTAGCTGAATCTCCAAAATCGTTACCATCTTTACTAAACGTTGCCGGTGTTGCAAAAGTTCCTGTTATTGTTACAGAAATAGGACTTCCCGGATAGCATTGCGCTGCAATAGGATCGATCTTCGGAAGATCTTCTGTTAGTATTGTAACCGTTTTCTTAACCGGACAATTATTAATGTCTTTTACATAAACATCAATACTAGTGGTTAAAACAGCAGTATCAACTGTTAAAATTGTTCCATATGGCGTAGTTGGCGTAGTTGAACCACTTGGTGCATAAGCATAAGTATAGTTACCGCTACCTCCCGATATACCTGTTATTGTAAGCGTTGCAATTTTATTATTACAACTAATTTTTGATGCATTAACAGTAAAATTAATTGCAGTTGCAGTACCCACAGTTACCTCTTTGCTATCTGAACTACAACCTGTTGTAAGATCTTTTGCAACAAAAGTATAGGTTCCCGGAGCTAAATTAGTATAGGTTACTACATTTCCGCTAATGTTTGGAGTACCTGTATTTGGCGAAAAAGTATAGCTAAAGTTACCTGTACTACTTACATCAGAAACTGTAAATGAAGCTTTTCCGTTTTTAGCATCAAAACATAATTCATCTTCTTTTGAACCTTCGGCTTTAATTTTAATTGCTGGGTCGATAGTTTTCTTACCATTTACAGTACATCCTCTCGCATCTGTTGCTTTAAAGAAATACTCACCTGCCACTAATCCTGTAAAAACACCTGTAGTGTTTGAAGGTGGTGAAGTTGGCCCTCCTGTTACTTCATAAGTAATTGGAGCAATTCCTCCAGTTGTTGTAAGAGTTAGACTTGTTGTCGCGTCATTACAAGTAATTGCTGGCGGTACAGAAATATTAATTAAAGTTGGCGGATTAAACGCCGGAACTTTAACTTCACCTTCAGCTGTACATCCATTAGCATCTTTTACATAGAATTTAACTGTTTGTTCAGTTGTTGTATTTGTAACTGTTTTGGTAACTACATCATTATAACTTGTACCACCATCAAAATTGTATTTGTAACCACCTGCTCCACCTTCACCAACAATACTGATTACGGTGCTTGTGCTACAAGTTGTATTAGCCGGGAAACTTCCTGTAACCGCAACTTTTGTAGGGTTAGTTAAAGTAACTTCATAAACTATCGATTCACATCCCTTACTATCTTTTACCTGATACGTATATGTTCTGGTATTTACTGCACCTACAAACGCATTTAAGTTTGAATACGTAGCAGATGTACCATAAGTACCACCATTAAATTTAAATTCATAAGTTGGTCCTGATCCTCCTGCCGGTAAAACTGTAAATGAACCATTTGAGTCATTATTACATTTTGGATCTGTTTGACTCGCTATTGAAGCTGTTGGAGTAAGTTTTGTATCTACTTTTGCGGCTGCAGTAACTACAAAACATCCTTTTGAATCTGTTACTTTAAATACATAACTACCTACTTTAGATGTTTTGTAGATATTACTAGTCATGTCAGCAAAATTAGTTCCACCGTCTTCTGATACTTGATACGTATATGGAGCTATTCCTTCTGAAGCAGTAATCGTAATCTCAGCTTCGGGAGTTGATGTACAGTCTATTAATTTAGTTATACTAGGACTTGCAATAATTTGTTTTCCAATTTCAATTCCGGTAATTGCATCTGCAATACATCCGTTACCATCCGTTACTACAACTGAGTATGTTCCTGGTCCAACTACAAATTTATTATTATCTTTTTGCGCCGTTGCTCCATTTAAACTGTAATAGAAAGGTGCTATTCCTCCTTCTACTTTAACTACAATAGTTGCTTTATTAGCACTATCATAACATAAATCAGAAGTTGAATCTAAAGTTATTTTTGGTTTAACAGGATCTTTTACTTCAACAGGATCTGAAGCTGAAGAAGCACAAGAGCTTTTATCCTTAACTACTACAAAATAGGATCCTTCCGGCACATTATCAAACGTAGCTAAATCACTCGTTCTGTAAATCGTACCATTTGAGTGGTAAAGTTCATAAGTATATTTTGGTGTTCCTCCTCCAGGAATAGCAGTAATTGAAGCTCCCAGAATACATGTTGAAGGTTTTGTTATACTTGCTGTTGTGGTAAGCGTTATTGGTGCTTTTATTTCTTTTTCGAAAGAACTACTACATAATCCAGCATCATCATTCTTAACGATAATTTTATAATTACCCTTAGCTAATCCAGTAATGGTAAATGGTGACGTTGTCGCAGTACTCCAATTTGCTCCATTATCAAGAGAATATTTGAAGCCATTTGTTGCATCAAAATTTTCAACCGTAAGTGTGATCTTACCATCGTTTTTATCGCTACATGTTGCATCGTCTATAATAGGTTCTTCAACTTTAAATGCTTTATTAGTTTCAATAATAACATCAAATTTTTTCTCTGTAATACATGATTTAGGTAATTGATATACCAAAATATCATCAAGACATAAATCATTTCCATCTTCTCTGTCACTATTAGATCTGATTACAAAATCTAAAGAGCTGTAAGGTCCCGGATTGATAGACAATTTATCAATTAAGTTCCAGTTCTCATTCTGAAGGATATCTGCAGTATTTACAGATGCACCCGGTACCAAAACACCATCTTTATGCAATTCAACCGTTAAGTTTGGCTTGATCTTTTGATTGTCTTTAAGTAATAAGTTTAAAGCATAAAATTCAACTTTAATATCCTGATTTGGAATAATATCTACAATTGGCTTAGAGTAAATAATACCCCCTACACCCACTGTTCCTCCAATATTTACTGCTAAATATCTTCCTTGTTTGTCAACTCCATTGCTGGTATGATCTACAGGAATTACCCATCCAAAATCGTTTTTATGATCAGGAAGAATTCCTTTTGTTACTACATATTCTCCATCATTTAAAAGATAATCATGCCATAAACCATGACCACACTCTGTAATGTAATCCTGTCTCTCCCAGCAATATTTGCTACTGATACCAGGTGTTTTTTCATCTTCTCCACTACCAAAATCTTCTCTCAGCAAATTACTGTAAGTTGCTGCCGAAACCAATTTATATTTTACTGATATTTCGTGTTTTCCAGTTGGAACATTGTTAAATACGTTACTGGTAATTGGTGTATTTGGTTTTGTATCAATATAATACTCATAAGTATAATTTCCTCCACCTGAATTGTTTACTACAATAGTTGCATTTCCGGTTCCGTTGCAATTGTACACTACTTTCGGATTTGGTTCAATACTAGGATCATCCGGTTTACGCTCTAAAACAATATCTTTCATTGCGTAAACACAACCTTTACTGTCTTTTACATAAATAGTATATTTTCCTGGATCTACATAAGCTTCGTTCTCATTTATCCATGTTTTTTGATCATCAAAACTATAAGTATAAAGAGGCGTTCCTCCTTGTACATTCGTAATTCTGATTTTTCCCTGAGATTCAAATCCTGCAGGACCACAACCTGACAGTTCAGAAACTCCTGCAGAAGCACTTAATGCGTTTTCAGGACCTGTAATTTTTACTGTTCTTGGTTCATCTAAACATTCAGCACCTTCATATACATATTTTACAACAAGTGAATAACTTCCCGGTTTAAGATTAGTAATTGGCGAAATAGAACTGAATGCTCCGTTATTAAGACTGTATGACACAGCATAACCAGAGTCTGCAGGTGTAACATCAATTTTAATCTGACCTCCATTTGTCCCGTAACAATCAACATTATTAGGCGTAACAGTAATAGTTGGTTTTGCTAAATAATTAATTTTCACAGGAGGTATTGTTACTTTACATCCTTTATCATCAACAACTACAATGTGATACATCCCATCTGCAGGTAACGTAGCAAGTGTTACCGGAATTTTTGGGTCTGTTACATAATCAGCATTTCCATTTATGTAATACATATAGTATGGTGGTGGTCCCGGTCTTGGAGTTCCTCCTTTTACTGTTACCTGAATTTCTCCCGCACCACATTCTGACAGTACTTTAGTAACTTTAGCTTCAGCTGTAAGGCGATAATCAAGAACTTCTATTTCTTTAATTACACTACAGCCATTATTAGCAGTAGACATAATTACTTCATACATAAAACCAGGTTCAACACCTTTAAATGTTACAAAGTTATCTGTTATAAATCCTGTATTTTGAATTTCAGCTGTAGTTCCCTTTTTTCTAAGAATAAATTTATAATTACCAGGAACATTACTAATACTAGCAGTTATAGTTCCTAAATCTCCTGTACAAATTGGGTTAGTTGCTTTAAGATCTGTTTTAAATTCAAGTTCTTCAACATTTACATCCACAAAGAAAGGACATGCTGAGATTTGACCGTCTATTAATACAGTCTGTCTAATTTGGACTTTGTAGTTTCCTTTTGGAACATTATTGAAAGTACTTTCAGGCTGATAAGTAATACCATCAAGACTATAACTATAACCTGTATTTTCAGGTGGGTTTGTAACTTTAATCCATCCTTTAGTGTTACAAATGATATCTTGCTTTTCAGCTTTAGAATCAAGATTATTTTGATAAACATTAAAATAATGTGTTACCACACAAGTGTTACCATAGTTTACAACAACTCTGAAAACACCTGGTCTGTCAGCTGTAAATTTAGTATTGTTGTCAACAATTGTTGTCCAGTTTGTTGCTCCTTCATAAGGACAGCTATCTGGATTAGGCTCGTCTTTTGAAGGCACGTCTTTTGTTTCCTGCCACGTTACCTTTGTCGCTCCGGTAATGTGTGTATCAATTTCTCTCTTATCATTAAGACCACATAAGAATATTTTAGGAAATGGTTTTTTATCCCTAACACATGCAAAAGCTTCTCCTGTAGCAGGATCAATATTATCTCCTTTGATTGGATTTTTTATTGTTGCCGCAAGATAATCTGTTACATTAAATGTCTGCTGAATTGGTTCACAATTCACTGCACCACTATTGTTAACAGTATATTTTCCAGGTTTGTTAATTGTAACGATTCTGTTGTTACCCCCAAAAATAACTCCGTTTGGATCTCTCCACACATAAGTTGTATAACCCAAAGCAGCTGTTAAAGTTGTGGTACCACAAAGCGATACATCTCTACTGAATAAACATTTATCGATGCCTACTAAAAAGTTTGTTGCTGTTGGTTCTCCTACATTACATTCTGAAATTGTAGAATAACTTCCTTCTCCAAATCCGTCTGCAGAGGTGTTTTTTACACCATAATATTTAGAATAAGCCGTGTTTTCGATTCTGTTCGCACAAGCATCAATCAGCTCATTACAATCATCTACCACTTTTACTTTAAATTTTATAGTATAGGGATCGATAGCTCCACCTGTCACAACCAATGCATCAGGTATTGTAAAAATCAGTCTTCGTGCTACATCGTCATAAGTTGCAGTAATTCTGGAGTCCATTGTAATACTGCTAAGTCCACCAAAAATTACATTTTTAGGAAGGTCGTCTGTAATGGTAAAGTTTTTAGCACTGTCATTTCCTTCGTTCTTAAATTTAATTTCGTACTGAAGCTCCTGACTTAGTGTTACTGGCTGCCCATTAATATTCTTGCCGTCTTTGTCCAGTACATTTTTTCTAAGTACTATTTTTGGGGCAATAACTTCTATGGATAATGCATTAAAAAACATATAATACGAATCTGAAGAAGTACTAATTCTAAGAGTAGCTGCTGTTTCGCCTTGTTTTATTATCTGATTACCTGGATTGTCAACTTTTACAACACCTGTATCATAGCCTAATGTATTTATACTATTTGGTTTACGGCCTCCAAGAATTACATCACCATTAGTTATAGTACTATTAAAAAAATTGGGTACAGGAGGTGTAGCCGGAACAGCAGGTCTGGCAGGTACAGCTGTCCAAAAAGCCCATGACGGATTAGCAGGAATAGCGGGAACAGCAGGTATCTCTGGTGTTCCTGGAGCAATTGGTCTTACTAATGAGGAAATATTACCAAAATTTAACGAGGAGTTTCCTTTAATTTGGAGGCCATCTCCTACTAAACTAGCATCACCCTCTAATGCAGCAAATGCTAATTTTACATTTACATCTCCAAAAGTATTCGTTGTAAAACCAGAAATAGGAATGTCTAAAGCCGGATCACTACTTCTAATGATACTAAAACCATCAAAACTTGTAATAAGCTTATTAGGAAGCAGGGGATCTTTATACACTACAAAAATAGACCATCCTGCAGAATTTCCTCCTGGAGTAATTTTACCTTGTGAACACACTAAATCAGCAATTGTATAAATACCTTCTTTAGCTGCTTTAACCTCGGTAGTAATTTCTTTAAAACAGGCATAAGGTTTAGATGCATAAACATTACTTACACCCGGGCCTCCTTCATCATAAATAATACTTCCGGTAATAGGAACGTAAGCACCATTAGGCACTTTTAGTTTTACTTGATTTATTTTACTTCTATCATCACCTTGATATGTTCCCGCCCAATATAAAGCGGCATATACAATTTCATAACACGTTTTACTAGCCGGAGGAATTGTTAATGTAGCCGAACTTGAATTAAAAGTTGATTCGGTATCAATATCGATATATTTCATCTCGAAATTATCATTCACCTTACTTTTGTCGTCAAAAGCGTCAATCGCCCGTTGTCCATCCTTATTTTCATCTCTATTTAGCATATTGTTTCCAATAACTAAAATATCTCCATTCAAGTTGCCTCTATACTGAGTTGCAAATTCCTTTCTTAACTGGGCGTGAGAAGAGATACTAAGCAATACGAATACGGCTGCAATAAATACTTTAAAAATAGTAGGTTTTTTCATAGTCTTCATTTTGGTTTGCTTGTCCTGAATTTTTTAAGGGGCGTTAAAAAATAAATTAAAGCGTTCTAAACATTTATTTATCCGTCCTTCTGAAAATTCAGAAGGACTTAAATTTTTTAATTATATATTTTCAATTAATTCTCCACTTTTACGATCGCCATTTTCCCGTTATATGGCTTGGTTCCTTTTGCTTCTAATGCCTTAGTTGCTTCAGATAAACCTTCGAATTTTTCGTAATAGATATAATATTTACTTGTTGTTACATTGTAAAAGAAATTAACATCTGAACGTCCTGCAGCAACTGCTTTTGCCAGGAACTGATCACGTTTTTCTACACTATTGTGAACTGCAATAATTAAATAATAACCACTATCAGAATTTTTAATGTTCTTGATAATCTGCATATTCGACTGGTCTTCACCAAAATCAAAATCACTTGCGGTTAATGGTGTACTGCTTATTTTAGTTGTTTCTTTTATACGTTTTAGAGCGGCAACGTCCTGCGCATATCTTCCCTGATCATTCTCGTAAGCTGCACGCTTGATTCTACGTTTTTTCTCAATTTCAGTTTCAGCTTTAATACGTTCTAAATTCGAAAGTAAAGTTGCACTGTCTTCTTCCATTTTTAATTGTGCTGCTTTCAATTGGTTGATCTTATCCAGATACGCTTTGTTTAAAGCATCATTTTTATTCGGGAATTTTTTAAGCCTTTCGTTGTATAAATTAGTCAGCTTAGCAATTTCATCTTTTTGGATTCTGTTCGCATCAGCAAGTTGTGCTTTTAAAGCCTCTAACTGACTGTTTTCGGCCGCAACACTTTTGAAAGGTTTTGGTTCTTTATAAATTCCTTTTTCACTTAAATCATTCTCTTCTTTTAAGTCATTCAAATCTCTTTGTTTATTAGCCACTGTTGTATTGAACTGAGACAATAAATCTTTTTGATTTTTAGTTGAATTTTCAATAGATTGTGTTAAATCATCTATCGCTTTTGCTGTATCATCTTTTGGAGCTGAAGCTGCTTTTGCAAGTGCATCTGCGGCTAGTTTAGCCTGAAGTGCTTCTGCATCCGCTTTCGCTTTGGCATCAGCCAATAATTTTGCTTCACGTGCTTCTTCTGCTAATCTTAATTGTCTTGTTTCTTCTTCAGCCTGTAATTTTTCTGTAGCTTCTGCATCGGCTTTGGCTCTCTGGTCTGCCAATAACTTAGCTTGTGCAGCTTGCATATCGGCTTTCGCTTTAGCATCCGCATCTAATTTTGCTTGTAATGCTTCTGCATCGGCTTTCGCTTTGGCGTCAGCAGCTAATTTTGCTTGCAATGCCTGAGCATCTGCTTTAGCTTTAGCATCGGCAGCTAGTTTCGCTTGTAATGCTTCTGCATCAGCTTTCGCTTTAGCATCGGCAGCTAGTTTTGCTTGTAGTGCTTCTGCATCAGCTTTCGCTTTAGCATCGGCAGCTAGTTTCGCTTGTAATGCTTCTGCATCAGCTTTCGCTTTAGCATCGGCAGCAAGTTTTGCTTGTAATGCTTCTGCATCAGCTTTGGCTTTAGCGTCGGCAGCAAGTTTTGCTTGTAATGCTTCTGCATCGGCTTTTGCTTTAGCATCGGTAGCTAGTTTTGCCTGAAGTGCTTCTGCATCGGCTTTCGCTTTTGCATCGGCAGCTAGTTTTGCTTGTAGTGCTTCGGCATCAGCTTTTGCTTTAGCGTCGGCAGCAAGTTTTGCTTGTAATGCTTCGGCATCGGCTTTCGCTTTTGCATCAGCAGCTAATTTTGCCAAACGCGCCTCTTCTGCTTCTTGTAATTTCTTCGCTTCGGCATCCGCTTTCGCTTTAGCAGTTGCTTCTGCATCAGCTTTCACTCTGGCATCGGCAATTAATTTTGCTTGTAATGCTTCCATATCTGCTTTCGCTTTGGCATCCGCAGCTAATTTTGCCTGAAGTGCTTCTGCATCGGCTTTCGCTTTGGCGTCAGCAGCTAGTTTTGCTTGTAGTGCTTCTGCATCAGCTTTCGCTTTAGCATCCGCAGCAAGTTTTGCTTGTAATGCTTCTGCATCGGCTTTTGCTTTAGCATCTGCAACTAGTTTTGCTTGTAATGCTTCTGCATCGGCTTTCGCTTTGGCATCAGCAACTAGTTTAGCTTGTAATGCGTCTGCATCAGCTTTGGCTTTGGCATCGGCTTCTAATTTTATCTTCAATGCTTCTGCATCGGCTTTCGCTTTTGCATCGGCTTCTAATTTTGCTCTGGCAGCAGCTTCAGCATCAGCCTTCGCTTTTGCATCCGCAGCTATTCTTGCAGCTCTTGCTTCTGCATCGGCTTTCGCTTTTGCATCGGCAGCTAATTTTTCTTTTAATGCAGCATCTTCAGCAGCTTTCGCTTTCGCATCGGCAGCTAGTTTTGCTTTGTTAGCAGCATCAATGCTCGCTTTTGTTTTTACAGCGGCGGCGGCAGCAGCTTTTGCTTCAGCAGCTAATCTTGCCTGATAAGCATCTGAATCGGCTTTTGCTTTCGCATCGGCAGCTAAAATAGATTGCAAATCTGCCGCTTCAGCTTTTGCTTTGGCATCAGCTTTACGTTTTGCTTCGGCAGCATCGGCTTTTGCTTTAGCATCGGCAGCTAATTTTATTTTTAAAGCTTCAGCATCAGCCTTCGCTTTGTTATCTGCTTCTAATTTTGCTTTGGCAGCAGCTTCAGCATCGGCTTTAGCTTTGGTGTCGGCAGCCAGCTTAATTTTCAATGCTTCTGCATCAGCTTTCGCTTTATCAGCAGCTAATTCTGCTTGTGTTTTTTGTGGTGCAGCTGTAGTTTTTGCTTTTGCAGCGGCTGCGGCATCGGCTTTTGCTTTATCTGCAGCCAATTTAGTTCTCAATGCTTCAGCATCAGCTTTAGCTTTATCAGCTGCTAATTGTGCCTGAGTCTTTTGAGCAGTTGTTGCAGCAGGTTTATTTGCAATTGCTTGCGCTCTCGCAGCAGCAGCAGCATCTACTCTAGCTTTATTATCTGCAGCTAATTTTATTCTGCGTGCTTCAGCATCGGCTCTCGCTTTGTCTGCAGTCAATTGTGCTTGTGTTTTTTGTTGTGTAGCAACTGCTCTGTTTGTCGTTGCTGTTTGTGATCTAGTTGCATCAGCTTTTGCTTTTGCATCTGCAGCTAATTTTATTTTTAATGCTTCAGCATCCGCTTTAGCTTTATTATCGGCTTCTAATTTTGCTTTTGCAGCAGCTTCGGCATCGGCCTTCACTTTTTCGGCTGCAGCCAATCTTATTTTAAGTGCTTCTGCATCGGCTTTAGCCTTAGCTTCGGCAGCAAGTTTTGCTGTTTCGGCACCACTTACTCTTGTTACCGGAGTAGTAGTTTTTTTAGCCATTACTGCTTTTGGTTTCGAAGGATCTATTAAAGAACCTTCTTCATCATCACCATAGTAATAGTTTTTATTTTTGAATTTATAAGCAATTGCAAATTCATGAGAACCTCCCAAATTGGTAAAATTCCCCATACCTCTCTCGTAATTGTATTCGATAGCGATACTTGGCGAAATATTAATACCCAAACCTGCTGATATTCCGTATAAAGTATTGTAACCAGCCTGTGCCCAAATTCCTTGCGGAATGGCAATCATGGCAAGTCCTGAAATTATTGTTTTATCTTGTTTGATTTCTGTTTTTACAAGTCCTGAGAATTTACTTCTGTCAAAAAATCCATAACTATCAAGATAACCTGTGTACATAGCATGCAATTCGATCGCTCTTTCCGGATCATCTTTTACGATTCCTGAACCGAAATTGTAAAGTATAAGATTGTTTACAGAAACTCCAAAATCAAGAAATGCAGTACCGTAGTTGATACCAGGATTAACAGTAAGTAATGTGTTTGAAGGGTAATCTAAATTTAAAAGATTTGGATCATCAGATATGATTTTTCCTTTGTTTAAACCACTTTGGTATACGCCAACGTTCATACCAAAAGTTAAGTTACTGTCTTGTTCTAAAACGATGTTATGAGCAAAGTTTCCTATTCCGCCAAAAACGGTCATTAAACCATAATTTTGCTGGAATAAGCCAAAAGCAAACGCTTCATTTTCTCTAAAACGTCCTGAATAATTGGCTAAATAAGTATTTGGTGCATCTTCAAATTGCACCCATTGCCTTTTATTATAAAAGCTTGCGTATGCATTTGTTTCGCGAACAAAACTAAATGTTGGGTTGATTAAATATCTATTAAACTTTAAAGAATTTCTGATAGGTAATGAAAACGAAACAACTCCATTCTCAGGTTTGTCCTGGGAATAGAGTGTATTTGAAAAACCGTAAAATAAAGTGATGAATAGTAAAATTTTCTTCATATTATCTTATCACAGTTATTGATCCTTTTTTCTCACCTGCGTCGCCTTTAATGACATAGTAATAAACTGGATTTACATTTTTAAAATCGATTGAAGTCTGAGGCCAATCTCCCTGGTAATTGCTAACATCAAGAACCATATCGCCATTCGAACTTATAATCATAACCTTGGTATTTGCATTCTTATATTCATCCGGGATATTCCAATATGGGCTCGCACCACTCAGACTAATTATGTTTGGAATAACTGAAGAAGGACCTGCTTTTCCTTTGGCTTTAAAAATAAATTCTTTAGAAGTCACACATCCTGAAGACTGCGAAATTCTAACTTTATAAATACCAATAGCGGCTACCACATAACTACCTGATGTAGCTCCCGAAATAATATTGTTGTTTAAGTACCACTCGTAAGTAGGACTTGTAGCATCTGTTGTAACACTAACGTTTAAAGTTTCACCTTCTTCAAGTTGAAACTCCTCGGCAACATCAATACTGGCATTAAAACTATTGCTTTTAAGATCTATTGATCCACTTGCAACACAACCACCAAAGTCAACTTCTACAGTATAAATACCAGAATCTGTTGCTTTAATAGTACGGGTATTACCACCAAATGCAGCCCCGTCTTTTTTCCATGTATATTTATTACCACTTGTTGCTGTTAATACTGTCCCGTCAGCACTTGGACAAAAAGGATTTCCTAAACTTGAACTGATTGTAACTGCTGAACCACCACCTGCTGCTGTAACAGTTACACGATTTGAGTAAGATTCAGAAGTACAGGTTCCGTAATTTGTTTCTACATAATAAATTCCCGGAGTAGTTACGGTATAACTTGGTCCTGAAGCACCGGCAACAAGAGTTGGAAGTGCAGTTGCACCATTATCTCTATACCAGTTATAGTTTAAAAAAGTATATTTTAACGGTGAATCGTTTATAGGATTAGTTGAATCAGGATCAATTGTCAGGACATAACTACCTCCTGTACAAAATGCCGCATTACCACTAAAATTATTTATGGTAAACTGCCTGTCATGTGCTCTGTAATAAATTGGAAAAGAAGTTTTTAAACCAAAAGAAACAAACTTGCTGCTTGAAAAACCAGCCGCAGAAACTCTAAGGCTATATGTATCGGATCCCGGAAGATCAGTGGGAACAGAAAAAAGTATTTCTTTTTGGTTTACCGCAGGATCTAAAGCTGATATTGTGTTGGCAGTAATTGTAGATACAAAATTGTTGGTTGAAAGTTCAACAACAAAAACTGTCCCTGCAGGAAATCCAGCATAAGTAAATTTTGCACTATATTGGTTACCACCAGGTCCTGCACAGATTCTGTCAAAGTCTAAAACCTGTGGGTTTATCGATTTGACCTGCGCATAAGAACTTGATCCGGTAAAAATAATTATACCAAATAATAGAAAAACGTTAAAAAAAGATAAAGTAATTTTTCGAATCATATAGTGCGTTTTCTTGCCAAATCTATATTCTCAAAAAACAAGATATCGATAAATGTTTCCGAAAAATCATATCGGTAGTTCTCTATAATATCTTTTGCAAGAAGTGAATAAGAAGCTGCCAGTGATGAATTATCTTCACATTTAGAAGAAGTAGTCTGGTCATTCAAATCAGCTGCAATAGGAAGGCTATCCTTGGGGATGGATAGCCCTGCTATAAACTGATTAGAATTATCTAATTTGCTGATATTTGTATAATCAGCCGTATCGTTTTTTTGGTTATTTGACGCAGTCATACATGGAGTATCAATAGAAATTGTAGGTTTTTCTACTGAACTTTGTGCATATAGACTTAACGTAATAGGTGAAACCAAAAATATTATATTTAAAAAATATTTTTTTCTAGATTGAGCCATTATGTTGTGATCTTTATTTGGTCCTGTTTAAGACGAATACATAAATTGTGTCTGGGGACTTTATTAATAAAATTTACGCTTTGAAATAAAAATCTAAGTCTATTATC
The DNA here is from genome assembly GCF_020905295.1 of Flavobacterium piscisymbiosum. Classification (NCBI taxonomy): domain Bacteria; kingdom Pseudomonadati; phylum Bacteroidota; class Flavobacteriia; order Flavobacteriales; family Flavobacteriaceae; genus Flavobacterium; species Flavobacterium piscisymbiosum. The sequence goes on from NZ_JAJJMM010000001.1 coordinate 1,184,007, forward strand.
TATTGCCGCTTGAAGCTGTAATTTTTCCTAATTGTAATCTGAAATCTGGTTTTTTAGGATTAGAAATATCAATGAAAGTTTCTTTGTTATCACTTTGAGAATAAACATTAAAGAACACACTGTTTCCGTACCAGCTCTCTAAATCTTCGTTGTTAGAATTGTATTCTGTAAAGATGTTTCCGTTACATAAGTTGAAATACATTTCCTCAAATTTGATTTTTTTAAGGTTAGCATCGTTGATTTCTGTTTTGCTGTCTAATAATACTGCAGGATTAAATCCAGAGATCACACTTCTTTTCATTTCAAGAGAAGCATTTTCAGCTACATAAACAGCTTCTTTTACTAAACCTGCCTGAATATCAGCTTTAATGTTTTCACTGTCGTTAAGCATTGTAATATTAGTTGCAACTACTAAAGTTTGTTTTTTAGTAAAATCTGTTTCACTTTTCTTTTCGTAAGATTTTACTTCCATGCAACGAGATCCGTCTTTTGTACTAGAGAAGTAAGAAGATCTAATTGCCAATGAGTTATAGAAACGACATTGTACACCTTGAGTAAATTTAAAATCGTCGTTGATTGATTTATAAGAAACAAATTTTGTAGCATTTATATCTCCGCCCAGAATACCAAATGAATCTCCTCCGGCGTAGCTTACCATAATGTTTTCAAGAACTGTTTTGCTACCAACACCAGCTAAAGTTAAACCGTTGAAAGTATCAACTCCTTTTACTTTTTTACCAGCAAATTCGATTCTCACAAATCTTAAAATTCCAGAGTTTGAAGCTGCATTATCTCCTCCATAAGTAGTAAGAGTTGGATCAAGATCTAAGTTGTAAGAACCTACGTTTCCGAATTTATTAATTGGAGCATCTCCAAGAACAACAACTCCACCCCAGTCACCAGCTTTTTTCTGGCTGCGGTTTGAAGTAAATACAATTGGATCTGTTTCTAAACCATCTGCAACAAGTTGTGCACCTTTTGTAACTACCAATGTTCCTTTTGTTTCGAAATCACCAATAATCAAAGTTCCTGGTTCTATCGTTAAAACAGCATTATTAGTTACATAAACATTGCCTTGCAAAACATAAATATTCCTCTTCAGCAATTTTGTATTAACAGAAATGTTTCCTGCTAAAATTTGATTTGCTTCTCCATATTCTACTTTGTGAGGCTTAAATTCGGTCCAGTTGTTCAACCAATTGTTGTAGCCCATAATTCCTTTTTCTTGTTGAGCACTCATACTAGTAACTGTCAAAAGAACGCAGATCATTTGAGTAATTTTTTTCATGATAAGGGGGTATTACGGTTAATAATAAATTTGGGTATGCGTATGCGTAAATGATAAAAACTCATCCCGAGTTTTCTGATAGTAGTCAGAACACATCGAGAACGAGTTGTTTTTTTATTTCTTTTTTCAAAATGGCGTAAAAATTTAACTCATCTACGCAAACACTTCAAAAAAGGTTTTAAAAAATATTATATAATATTACATTTCATTCAATTCGTTGAACTCATGTAAAGATTTCAATGTGCTTTCGTAAAATAAAATTGCAGCAATCAGGTTTCCTTTGTCTGAATACGGCATCATTTTTCTTTGAAACTCTACTGTTGTATCTAAAAACGTAGTTGTACCAACAGCCTGAGCATCTAATACTTTTTTGTGTTCGTTATCGTCCGGAATACCAAGATCCGCCATTGTAACACCTGGTTTAGTAACCAAAGCAATGTAAGGGAGAGTTTTTACTAAAACTTTAATACGCTCAATGTACAATTCCAAAAGTTCTCCTTTTTGCATACCGCTCAATTCTTTTTGATCATGGTATTTGCGAATAAGAGCTGTTGTACTAATTATACTTCTTGGAGCATTTTTTGCCTGAGCAGAAATAGCCCCGGTTGTCATTAAAAAAAGTGCACTAAATAAAATAATTTTCCCTTTCATAGATTCTTATTATAATTGGTTGTTGATGAAAACAAAAATATGTAAATTAACTTAAATTGCAACTTTATTGATTTCTTTTTTCAAAAAAAAACCTTAAAAAAACCTTAAAAATCAGCCTTATGTCGAGAAAATGTGCGTTTTAACGGGCTTTTTGTTAAAATTGTTAAAACTAAAACCGTAAGATATTACATATAAAAAAATTAAAATCAACTAAAATAATAACCAAAAAAACCTTACGATTGCCGTTTTTTCGAAAAAACTATTAACAAAAAAGTGCTGATATCTACTCGATTTACCTTCGTTATTAACAAAAGTTGGTTAACAAACATCAAAAAATTAAGCGAAATAGTTTTATTCTAACATAAATAAAAGGCAACTAAGAAAGTTTTGATCGAAAATTTTTGACTATATCATTTTCTTCTATCTTTGCTTCATGCAATTTTCTCAAATTTTAGGTCAAGATTACATCAAAAGTCACTTGATAAAAAGTGCATCTTCCGGACGAATTCCGCATGCACAATTATTCATTGGGCCAGAAGGAAGTGGCACACTATCAACGGCCATCGCTTACGCGCAATATATTTTATGCAGTAATACAGGAAACGAAAACTCAAACGGAAATGATTCCTGCAATTTGAAGTTTCAAAACATTTCGCATCCCGATTTGCATTTTATTTACCCAACAGTTACCACCGAAGACGTCAAAACCAAACCAAAAAGTTTAGACTTTATTCAGGATTGGCGCACTTTTATTCAGGAAATGCCTTATGGAGGTTTATTTGACTGGTATAAAATTCTGGGCGTTCAAAACAAACAAGGAGAAATTCGTGTTGAAGATGCTACAGAAGTTTTAAAATCACTTTCGTTAAAATCTTACGAAGGAGGTTATAAAATCATGATTATCTGGATGGCCGATAAAATGAACATCGCCGCATCAAATAAACTTTTAAAATTATTAGAAGAGCCTTCGGATAAAACAATTTTTATTCTGATTTCTGAAAACGAAGAAGATATTATTCAAACCATACGTTCCCGTTGTCAGGTAATTCACTTTAACGGATTACCCGAGAAAGTTATTGCCGAGGCTTTAATTTCAAAAGAAAATATCGACGAAAAAACAGCTTTCAAAATTGCACATCAGGCACAAGGAAATTTTAGCAAAGCCTTGCATCTTTTAAAAGAAGATGACTCAGAATATCCTTTTGAGCAATGGTTCGTCAATTGGGTTCGTGCCGCTTTTAGAGCCAAAGGAAATGCAGCTGCGATTCAGGATTTAATATCCTGGAGCGAAGAAATTGCAGCTCTTGGACGTGAAAGCCAAAAAAAATTCATTCAGTTTTGTATCGAAATGTTTCGTCAGGCATTATTGCTTAATTATGAAGCTCCAACTTTAGTTTATATTGAACCAAAAGTTGAAAAATTTAAATTAGAAAATTTTGCTCCTTTCGTAAACGGAAATAACATTCATGAAATTTTCAAAGAACTTTCAGATGCCATGTATCATATTGAAAGAAACGGAAATGCAAAAATAATTTTAACTGATTTATCTATAAAACTGACTCGTTTAATTCATAAAAAATAGTTTCAAATGTATAACAATGTTGCCTCCATTTTACTATTAGCCTTTTTAGCCTTAACCTTCTTACAATCAGGATACGAAAAAATATTTTATTGGAAAGATAATGTCGATTGGCTTAAAGGGCATTTTGCCAAAACACCATTAAAAAACCAAGTACCACTTGCACTTTTGCATCTTTTAATTCTTGAATTAATTTCCGGAATTTTATGCGTAGTTGGCGCCATACAATTACTAACAAACAGTGGCCGCGAATTTGGTTTTTACGGAGCCATATTTTCTTGTATTTGTTTGTTAATGATGCTTTTTGGGCAAAGATTAGCCAAAGATTACGACGGTGCGAGAACCATTGTAATCTATTTTATTCCGGCAGTAATGGCTGTTTACTGGTTGAATTAAACTGACCCAAATTATCTAAAAAAAAAGCCACAGATTTCGCAGATTCACACAGATTTTTTAATCTTTTTAATCTGTGGCAAAAAATAAATTTTACATTAAAAAAATGAATCCAAAACACCCTTCAGAATCTCTAACTGTATTAACCGATTTAGTTTTACCGAGCGAAACAAATCCTTTAAATAACCTTTTTGGAGGTGAATTATTGGCACGTATGGATCGCGCAGCAAGTATTGCCGCCCGCAGACATTCACGCCGAATTGTAGTGACAGCATCTGTAAATCACGTTGCTTTCAACAGAGCTATTCCGCTTGGAGCCGTAGTTACAATAGAAGCAAAGGTTTCCAGATCTTTTAAAAGTTCTATGGAAGTTTTTATCGATGTTTGGGTAGAAGACCGTGAATCAGGAAGCAGAACCAAAGCCAACGAAGCCATTTATACTTTTGTAGCTGTTGATGATAGCGGAAGACCAGTTGAAGTTCCGCCAATTGCACCTGAAACCGAACTTGAAATACAACGTTTTGATGCTGCTTTACGTCGTAAACAATTGAGTTTACTATTGGCAGGAAAAATAAAACCTTCTGAAGCAACAGAATTAAAGGCTTTATTTTTATAGTGAAAATTGTGACAATTTGGAACAATTTGAGAGAATCAAACTTCAAAAAAAAGAACTAATTTTACAAAATACAAGCCTGATACAAATCTAAATCAGTAAGTTATCATTTCTGGTTTGTTTTTGAGAATGAATTATAAAAATTTACATGAAAGAAAAAGAAAAAAAAGAGATGAGTTCAGAGAAAGAAGCCAAATTAAAAGCGCTACAACTTACGCTTGACAAACTAGATAAAACGTACGGAAAAGGAACCGTAATGAAAATGGGCGATAAAGCCATTATAGAAGTTGAAACTATTTCTTCAGGTTCTCTTGGTGTTGATTTAGCTCTTGGAGTAAACGGTTATCCTAGAGGAAGAATTATAGAAATTTACGGTCCGGAATCTTCTGGAAAAACTACTTTAACATTACACGCAATTGCTGAAGCTCAAAAAGCGGGCGGAATTGCTGCTTTTATAGATGCTGAACATGCTTTTGATAGAAACTATGCTGAAAAATTAGGCGTTGATATCGAAAACTTAATCATTTCTCAACCAGATAACGGGGAGCAAGCATTAGAAATTGCTGAAAACTTAATTCGTTCAGGAGCAATTGATATTGTGGTAATTGACTCTGTTGCTGCATTGACTCCAAAAAGTGAAATCGAAGGTGAAATGGGAGATTCTAAAATGGGTCTTCATGCACGTTTGATGTCTCAGGCTTTGAGAAAATTAACAGGAACAATTAGCAAAACAAATTGTACTGTTTTCTTCATCAACCAGTTGAGAGAGAAAATTGGAGTTATGTTTGGTAATCCTGAAACTACAACGGGTGGTAACGCATTGAAATTCTACGCTTCAGTACGTATCGATATTCGTCGTTCTTCTCAAATAAAAGATGGTGAGAATGTTATTGGTAACAGAACCAAAGTTAAAATCGTGAAAAACAAAGTGGCTCCGCCTTTTAAAACTGCCGAATTCGACATTATGTACGGAGAAGGAGTTTCTAAAACCGGAGAAATTCTTGATTTAGCGGTTGAATTTGAAATCGTTAAAAAAGCAGGATCTTGGTTTAGCTACGGAGATACAAAATTAGGACAAGGTCGTGATGCTGTAAAAGCCTTAATAAAAGATAATCCTGAATTAGCAGATGAATTAGAAGCTAAAATCAAAGCACATATCAAAGAATTAGCAAGCGCTTAATTTCTTTAAAATACTTAGTATTTAATACTTTGCATCAACCGACAGGCTTTTAAAACCTGTCGGTTTTTTTTATTTCAAAAAAAAAAGTAAAAACCACGCAACCATTTTAAGATACCTTCATCTAATAACAAGATATAAGCTTTTAATTGGTATTAGGCCATAATACCCAATTCGAACTTTTTTCAGAATAAATTTGGTTGTTTGCTCGATAAAAATCCGTTAGTTTTAAATACTAGCGGGTTTTTTATTAAAAATTTATTTCAGATTCTTTTATTTCTCACGCAACCTTTTTCATTCTTTAATCTCTATGTAATTGTGACGTTAACTTGAGTTTAAAGCAAACTCTTTATTATCAATCCTTAATATTTTTAACCATGAAAGAGAAAATAGAAGTGTTGTACAGTAAAAACCGTAGAAAAACCAAATTGAAATTTAAAAAAGTATTGCGTTTTATTTCTGAAAAAATAATTCATCGATAGTCTTTTTGATATAAAATGGGGATTTTAATTCAAAAGAAAACCCGGCAACTTTTGGTTGTCGGGTTTTTATTTAAATCTTTTCTCTTTTCTCTTTTCTCTTTACTCTTTATTCTTTATTCTTTATTCTTTACTCTTTACTCTTTACTCTTTTCTTTCTTAAACTGAAGTAAACCTTTGTAAATCATCTGTCTCACTTCATCACGAAGCGTTTTTCGGTTTTCGCTTGTCAATCCTTTTGTTTCTACGAAAGGTAAAATTTTCACTCGCATTTTGCCAGGGCTTCCGCTTAAAAAAGTATAAGAGAATCGTTCTTTATTATCAGCAAAAACAATAGGAACAATCGGAATTTGATGTTCTATTGCCAAACGAAAAGCGCCATCTTTAAACTCATCCAGCAAAATAGATTCATCATCCGGAACTCCGCCTTCGGGGAAAATACAAATACTTAGACCTTGGCTTAATCTGTCCTGAGCTCTTTTGAAAACTTCATTTTTACTTTTCGATGAATTTCTATCGACCAAAATACAAGTTCTTTTATAGAAAAAACCAAACAACGGAATCTTCGAAAGTTCTTTTTTTCCAACAAATACAAAAGGATTTCGAATCACAGCCAGCGTAAGCATAATATCTGTCATTGAAGTATGATTTGCTACGATCATATAGCTGGTATTTTTAATAAGTTTCTGTTCGCGTTCTACTTTATAATAAAAACCCATCCCAAAAAGGATAAATTTAGCCCAAATGCGGGCCATTCTAAAGAAATAGGGATATCCGCTTTCAGATATAATAGAAATAAGCAAAAACGGCAGCATAATCAATATCGGAATGGCCATTAAAATATAAAACCAAATGCGCCACAAAACCCAAAAAACAATTTTAATTCCTTTCATAGTTTCAAATGTAATAAAACAGAAATGAATTTTGCAAAAAGAATTTCTGGCGTTGATAATTTCCTAATGTTTTTTTACCGCAAAGGGTACAAAGTTATTTCGCAAAGTTCTCAAAGTAAGATTTATTGAAGTTTTTTAAGTTCTCAAAGCTTTGTCTTTAAGTATCCATTTTTATAAAAAATTAAAACTCAAAAGTCTAAAAAATTTATATAATTGGTGAAAAAATTTTGTGCTATTTTCGGCCAAAGTTTGTATTAAAAAGAAGAAAATAATTATTAAATTTATCGTTTTTTAATTATGACAGAAAATGAAATATCGAGCATAATAATTGGACTTGCAATAGAAATTCATAAAAAACTTGGGCCAGGTTTACTAGAAAATGCTTATCAGGAATGCCTTCATTATAAGATTAAACAACGTGGACTTCTTGTAGAAAAAGAAAAAGCAATGCCATTAATTTTTGAAGAAGTAAAACTAGACTGCGGTTATCGTATTGATCTACTTGTTGAAAATAAATTGATAATCGAAATTAAAAGCGTAGAATTACTCACCGTAAATCACTTAGCACAAACTCTAACCTACTTAAAACTTGGAAATTATAAACTAGGTTTACTTATAAACTTTAACGAAACTCTACTAAAAAACGGAATTAGAAGAGTGGTCAATAATCTATAAAATAAAGCTCCGGGAACTTTAAAAAACTTACTAGAAAAACTTAGTGAACTTTGCGAAAAAACTTTGCGTTCTCTGCGGTAAAAATTAAATGCTCTACCAAAAAACAGCAAAAGACTTTCTGTATTATGTAGTTAAAATATTTACAGCTAAAAAAATTGCACACTTTGCAGTAAAAAAACGAACTTTGCGTTTAGTAATAAGAAAAAACTAGAATGGCAAAAATACTTACTGGTGTTCAGAGTACTGGAACGCCACACTTAGGCAATTTATTGGGAGCAATTATTCCAGCAATCGAATTATCAAACGATCCTGCAAACGAATCTTTTTTGTTTATCGCTGATTTACATTCGATTACACAAATCAAAGATGGCAAAACTTTGCGAGAAAACACTTTTAGTGTAGCTGCGGCATGGCTTGCTTTTGGATTAGATATTGATCGTGTTACATTTTACAGACAATCTGATGTAACCCAAACCACTGAATTAACCTGGTATCTAAGTTGCTTTTTCCCATTTCAAAGACTGACTTTAGCGCATTCTTTCAAAGACAAAGCAGATCGTTTAGACGATGTAAACGCTGGTTTGTTCTCTTATCCAATGTTGATGGCAGCTGATATTTTGCTTTATGATGCCGAATTTGTACCGGTTGGAAAAGACCAGCTGCAACACTTAGAAATCACTCGTGACGTTGCTTCCCGTTTTAATCACCAAATGGGCGAAACTTTTGTAATTCCGGAAGCTAAAATTCAGGAAGACAGCAAATTGATTCCGGGAACAAACGGCGGAAAAATGAGTAAATCTGCTAATAATATTATCAATATTTTCCTTGACGATAAAACATTGCGCAAGCAGGTTATGAGCATAGAAACAGATAGTACTCCGCTCGAAGATCCTAAAAATCCTGATACTTGTAATGCATTTGCAATTTATTCATTACTAGCAACTGAAGCTCAAATTGCCGAAATGAGAGCGAATTATTTAGGCGGAAATTACGGTTACGGTCACGCCAAACAAGCTTTGTTTGAATTGATTACAGAAAAATTTAAAACCGAAAGAGAAAAATACAATTACTATATCAACAACCTTGACGAAGTTGATGCTTTACTGAAAAAAGGTGCTACGAAAGCTTCAATTATTGCTGATGGAGTTTTAGCAAAAGTGCGCGAAGTACTTGGTTTTAGTAAATAAAATATTCGAACCCGATAGATTTAAAACTGTCGGGTTTTTTATTTTAAAAACTCCTTTTCATACCTTAGTATCAATTAAAATTATCGAAATCAATAAGTAGAATATTGAGAAAATTATTTACAAAATATATGTTTCTTTTGCTAATATTCCTCTTTGCATTGGGGTTTTTATTAGCTTATTTGTTTTCAGATGAACAATTTTACACAATAAACAAAACTGTTGGCTGGGCTTATAACTTTTCGAAAGAAATTTTATTAACTGGGTTTATAACATGCTCCCAAATCTTCTTCATTATTGGATATTTTATAATTTATCTCCTAAAACGAATGACCAATTATTATATTTCTAGCTCACTTTGAAATTATTTTATTGACACTCTACTCCATAACTTTTCAAAATTTTACAATTACAGCGGTTTTTTGTGTGCTTTCTTTAATACTTTTTTTTGCCAATATTATCAAGTCACATAAATAAAAAATATGGTTATTTGTAACCTCAAATCGCCTCAAACAATTTCCCGGGCAAAGGTCGAATTACGCCTTTAAGTTCCATATTCAGCAAAACTCCAGAAATTTTATAGATAGGAAAATCACATTGTAAGGCAATCATATCCAGTAATTCTTTACCGTTTTTAAGTAAAAAATCATAAACTTTTTGTTCATCCGGTTCGAGTTCAACAAACAATTGTTTCTGGACCGTTTTTCCTTTATTTTCAATATTCCAGTTCAAAATATAAACTAAATCAGCAGCGCTCGTTAAAACGTTTGCTTTTTGAGTTTTAATAAGATCGTTGCAACCCTGACTGTATTTGTCTGTAACGCGTCCGGGAACGGCAAAAACATCACGATTATAATCATTGGCAAGATTTGCAGTAATAAGTGAACCTCCCCTGTCTGCAGATTCTATAACAATTGTCGCTTCGGTCATACCGGCAACAATGCGATTTCTGCGTACAAAATTCTCCTTATCAGGATTTGCTGTACTCCAAAACTCCGTAATAAATCCGCCATTTTGTTCCATTGCAGCAACGTATTTCTTGTGCGTTTTAGGATAAATCTGGTTTAAACCATGTGCCAAAACTCCAATAGTTTGCAAGTTATAATCCATTGCCAATTGGTGCGCCACAATATCAACGCCATACGCAAAGCCACTTACTATTACAGGATCAAGCGGCGCCAAGTCTTCGATTAACTTCTTGCAAAATTCGGTTCCGTACGAAGTTATCTGCCGTGTTCCCACAATACTTATTATTTTCTTGTTCTTTAAATTAATATTTCCTGCAGAAAAAATTAAAACCGGAGAATCGAAACAATGTTTCAAACGGTCCGAATAATTTTCATCCTGAAAAAATGAGACATTGATATTGTTTGTATTAATAAATTCAAGTTCTTTATTTGCTTTTTCGAAAACAGATTTATCTTTTAAATTATTCAATAAAACAGATCCAACTCCATCAATACCAGCAATTTGATTTAATTTAGATTTAAAAACTGATTCCGCATTTCCGCAATGTGTTAAGAGTTTTTTAGCCATAATATCTCCAACTCCATCCACTTTTAATAAGGCTAATAAATAAAATAATTCCTGATCTGACATCTGCTAAAATATTATGTAAAATAGAATCTAAAATTCCAATAAATTAATACTGCAAATATGATTAAAATAAAGTAATTTCTTAATAAAAATAACATTTTACATCATGTTCAATTTTAAAAAACTAATAACATCAACATTAAAATACTGAAAATTAATTGTATATAAAAATATCAGAATTGTTAATAAAAATTGTGAATAAAATTTTGATAACTATATTCGTTGCATAACTTTGCTACTATGAAAATCGAAACTTACATAGGACAGTTATTGTATCGTTATCAGTGTGTAACGGTTCCAGGGTTTGGAGCTTTTTTAACCGAAATTCAATCGGCTCAGCTGAATGAAAGCACAAATTCATTTTTTCCACCCAAAAAAATGATCTCTTTCAATAGCCATCTAAAAAATAATGACGGACTATTAGCAAATCATATCGCTAACTCAGAAAAAACATCTTATGGGTTTGCTGTAAGTGCTATTGCTTTTGAAGTGGTAAACTGGAAAAAAACATTAGAAGAAAATGGGGTTATTAGCCTGAAAAACATAGGTGAAATTCGTTTAAATGCAGAGAAAAATATAATTTTTACACCAAACGATCAAACCAATTATTTGGCGACTTCTTTCGGATTAAGTCCGTTTGTTTCTCCACTTGTAAAAAAGGAAAACTTCGAGAAAAAAATCAAGGAGATCGAAGAAAGAGAACCTATTGCTTTATATGAAAATGATGAGGAAAGATCTTCTAATTCATTCTTAAAATATGCAGCCATTTTTGTTTTGGGATTAGGTATTACAGGAAGTATTGGATATCCTTTGTACCAAAATCAAATAGCAAACAAAACACTTATTGTAGAGAGCGCTGTTCAGAAAAAGGTACAAAACAAAATACAAGAAGCTACGTTTTTTATTCAGAGTCCATTGCCGGCTGTAACACTTTCTGTTGATTCTGCAAAAGTAGAAGTTGCTGCAGAAAAAATGATGTCATATCACATTATGGCAGGTGCGTACAGAAGCGAGCAAAATGCAAAAAAAGCTTACAACCAATTGATAAAAGACGGTTTTAAGGCCCGAATGCTAGGCGAAAACAAACATGGTTTATTCCCTGTTTTATACGGAAGTTACGCTACAATGGCCGAAGCCGAAAAAGCACAAAAAGAAATACAAAAAGGTGAAAATCCAGATGCCTGGATTCTTGTCGAAACACTATAAAAAAAAAATCCTATCCGCCGCGATAGGATTTTTTTATGTCTTATTTTATCTTAAAAAAAACCTTACCTGGCCTCGCTTCATAAGCGACAATTCTATTTTTGTTCTTAACTTATAAAGAACAAAATACAATGAAAAACACATTAAAACTACTTATCGCATTTTTATTTATTCTGAATTCCAATTCATTCTTTGCCCAGAAAATAATCACAACTGAAAAGTCTCAGGAAATTGCACAGAAAAAATTAGATAAAGAAGCACAGACATCAACAGAAGAATATCGTAAAAAACTGGACAGCGATCAATCACAATTAAAAAAGGAACAGAAGAAGTTAGAAAAACATCAAAAAGACCTTAAAAACGCTGAAAAGGATCTTGAATCGACCAACAAAAAAATTGAAAAGTTAGAGAATAACAAACAAAAATTAGAGTCAAAAATAAACTCAAGTTCAGTTTCTGCAGAAGATCTTCAAAAACAACAAATAAAGTTGAAAGAGCATGATCTTGATATTCAAAAACTTAAATTAAAAAAAATAGAACAGCAGAAAAAACTTGAAAAAGTGAAAGCTGAATAATAAAATAAAATCCTACTCGGCGCGAGTAGGATTTTTTGTTTAACGTGAAACAATTTTAGCATCCTGAGAAAGAGTAACTTTAGTGCCCTTATAAATTCGCAATCTCGCCGGAGGCGAATTTTTTTCGCCCAAAACGATGATTGCACATTCGTAAATAAAACCGTCTTTTTTGAATTCATACTGATGATTTCCTCCAATTCCTTCTACAACCAATTCGCCGCCATTAATCACCAAGTCAGGCTTCTGCGTCATTTCTTTTTTGATTGACCACGAAGCATAGCGATAATTATTATTTCCTAAATTATCAATTCTGATCTTGAATTCAGATGTCTCCAGAATACAAATTGGAGTCTGAAAGAAAGCAATACTAGGATCGAGCGACTTTTTTTGAGAAGCAATAAGTTTATTTCTAAATTCGGTTTCAGCTTTTGATTGATAATTTACTGCTGTTAAACGTCCGTCAATATCAAGCCAGATGCTGTCGTGATTTAGCATTATGCCACGTAAACCCATATCATTCCAGCCTTTTGTTGGAGTAGATTTTATGATTTCATTTCTTAAAGTTGCATCAAATATTTCAGCATATCGCTTTACAAAATCTGATTTATTTGCAACATCAGGTAATGGATAATCCCGCTTGAGCGGATAAACTACCCAATCGCCAAGAGCTTCTTTGTTGTCACTTTTTACATTATCAATGAACTTTTTGACAAATTTCTGATACTCCATTTTCGATTCCTGACCAACAGCAAAACTGCTGCAAAAAATCAATGCTATTAAAAACACCTTTCTATTCATATTAAAACATTTTTAATTTGTTATTAATCTGACAATTACAATCAAATATAAATAATTTATAATCGCTTTGAACAAACTCAAAATACATACCAAACAAAAAATCCTATTCGACGTAACGAATAGGATTTTTGTTTAACGTGGAACAATTTTAGCGTCCTGATTGAGAATTTCTTTCCCATTTTGATAAATGGTTAAATTCGCTGGTGCTGAATCTTTTGTACCCAAAACAGTAATATAACACTGATAAAGAAAATTTCCTTTTTTGAAATCGTAATGATTATTTCCTCCAGTTCCGTCCCGAAACCATTTCCCGTTGGTGATAATTAAATCTGGTTTTTCGCTCATGGATTGCTTTATTGACCACGAAGCATATCTGTAATTATCATTTCCCAAATCATCAATTCGGACTCTGAATTTAGATGTTTCTAAAATTACTTCCGGCGCTTTAAACTTTGCAATCGATGGGTGAAGTTTGTTTTTTTCAGAAGCTATCAACTTATTTTTGAGATCATTTTCAACTTTGGACTGATAACTAATAGAAAAAACTTTCCCATCAGTATCCATCCACATAGTTCCCTGATTTAGCATTATGCCTCTCCAACCCACTTCTGACCAGTCTTTTGCAGGATCCGATTTAGAAATTTCGGCTTTCAGTTTAGCATCAAAAATTTCAGCATATCGCTTTACAAACTCTGCTTTATTCTTGATACTTGGAATTGGATTTTCTCTTCTTAAAGGATATTTAATCGCCGTAGCTACAGCCTCTTTTCTGTCGTTTTTTACATTATCAATAAAACTTTTAACGAACTTTTGATATTGCGGTTTCAGGTCCTGCCCTGAGACATTTTGAATGGAAATGCCTATGAATAAGATATATAATAGTTTTTTCATGTTTTCTATTTTACATAATGTTTTTATAATTGATTCCAAATTCCAAACACTAAGTTACAAAATTTAAAATCTATCCCGAGAATTCGGCCAATGTCATTAATTTTAAGGGGAAATCTATAAAATTATATAACCTTTTAATCAAGAAAGTAATTTGAAAAATCCGTTTTCATCAGCGTTTTCGCTTTAGCGAATCAGTAAAATCAGTGTCTGATTTTGACGCAGATGAAACAGATTTACTTTGCAAAAACAGATAAAAACAGATTTGATTGCAATAATTTTATTTTCTAAAACTTAACTTAATACGAGACTAAAATCAATTGATACTGGCTTTGAACATTTTAAGTTCATCCCACGTAAATTCATCTCCATGTTTTTCCTTCAACGGACTCAATGATTCCTCCTGATAAAATTCAAAAGCTTCACGCAAAGCCAGGATTTTATCGTATGGCAAAACATCTGAGATCTCTACTTTTTTAGCCTGAATCAATTTAACCAAATGCATTTCAACAGTTTGCACAGTTAACTTGCGAATTCGGGCAATATCTTCTATCGAATTTTTTTCCAGCCATAAATCATGCGTTTCTTCGATGGTCGTTTTCTTGTCGGCCTTTGGTACGCTTTTGTCCAATTTACGAGCTGTATAACGCACTACAGGTTCTTCAGATTTAAAAATATCAGTATTCGACATATTAAAATCCTCGCGAATCTTTGCAACCTTATCTAATTTGTAGTTTTTAATCGCTGTAGACGACAATTTCTCTTTACAGATGGTTTCGCCTGCCACAACAATTTCTATTAGCAATTTGGCCTTCATTAAGCGCAAAACAGCTTTGGTTTGCAAATCATCCAAAAAAGCCAGCTCTTCATAAAACTCTTTTACTTTTTTAAACTTCTGGATTTCGGCCATTTTATTCAAAAGATCGGTCACCAGTTTGTCCATTGGTTTAAAAAAATAATCATAGGCCGCCACTACCCTTTCCTGCACAAAAATTAGATCAACGGTTTCTTTATTAAAAATTTTATTGAGTTGATGTACAAATTTCTGCGAAGGATCTATCAGCGAATCGATAGTTTCCAAACGCTTGTGAGCCCAAACAGAATGTTTTGATTTTTCTGATGCAACAGCATTTTCGTTATAACTAAAACGGTGATTGCGCCATTCCTGAGCCAAATCGGCCCAATTGAAACTGTTAATCAAATAGTTATGAATAAAATTCTTTGTTTCAAAATGCAATGAATTTTTTAAAACTTCTTCTGTCGCTTTGTTCAAAGCGTAATCCATCACATCCTGATCATTCGAAATACCATTCATTTGTAGCGGAGAAAGCAAAATAAGCCCGTTTAAGGACGTTAAACGCGACAAGGCAACGTATGCCTGTCCTGGCAAAAAAACTTGCGATACGTCGAGCGCAGCTTTCTCAAAAGTTAAGCCCTGGCTTTTGTGTACTGTAATTGCCCACGCCAATTTAAGCGGATAATGGGCAAATGTGCCCAGAACTTCTTCTTCAACTTCTTTGGTAAGATCGTTTACTTTGTATCGAATATTTTTCCACTCGTACTTCTCCACTTCAATGGTCTTATCTTCTTCTGGAAAATGTATGAAGATTTCTTCTGGCGAAAGTGATTTAACAACGCCCATTTTTCCGTTGAAGTAACGTTTCTCAAAAGACAAATCGTTCTTGACAAACATGACCTGAGCGCCCACTTTTAGTTTTAAATTTTCTTCAACCGGAAAAATTTTCTCCGGAAAATCGCCCACAATAAAGGGCTGATAAGCGAATTCATTTCCGGCTAAATCGCCAATTGCCTGTTCGTTAATCGAATCGGCCTTAGCATTATGCGTGGTAAGTGTAATATATCCCGGATTATTTTTTAAGTCGAAATCCGGCTTAACATATTCGTTTAAAACCTGAATATCCTGAGGCGTAATCTGATTGTTTCTAAGATTGTTCAAAACCGAAATAAAAGTATCATCAGACTGACGATAAATCTTTGATAATTCGATATATAGCGGTGGAAACTGCTGAATTACATGCGAATGGAAAAAGAATTTTCCTTTGTAATAATTGCGTAAAGTTCTCCATTCTTCGTCCCTGATTACTGGCGGAAGTTGCAATAAATCGCCAATAAAAAGCACCTGAACTCCACCAAAAGGACGCGAAATTTTACGAACAGTCTGCATCATAAAATCGATAGCATCCAGTAAATCAGCGCGAAGCATACTGACTTCATCAATAATCAAAAGTTCCATGTTTTTGATCACATTACGCTTAACATTATTCATTTTAAAATGTCGGCGCAAGGTCTCTTTATTCTCAAATTTGACCGTTTCAGTAAACTGAGAAGCGTCTTCATAGGACGGAATAAAAGCCGAAAATGGCAACTGAAACATAGAGTGAATCGTAACTCCGCCGGCATTCAGTGCCGCAATTCCCGTTGGTGCTACCACTACAGTATTTTTGTGCGTTGTGGCAATGATTTCGCGCAAAAGCGTTGTTTTTCCTGTTCCTGCTTTACCAGTCAGGAAGATCGATTTTTGCGTTTGATTGATGAATTGTAAGGTGTAAGCAGCTGCTTCTGTAACGTTTTGCATTGGGCGTGTATTGAAAAACTAAAAGTATCGCATTTTTATAAAAGAAAAAACCTAAATCTTGACAGATTTAGGTTTTTAAATTTAGTTAGTTAGTTTGGTATTATTTTTTAGCAGCTTCTCCTTCTTTTACTGCCGGTTTTTCTTCTGATTTTGGGCTTGATTTATATTTATCATTCAGAGCTTTAATGATATCTTTTGTAATATCATATTTCTCTTCAGCGTATAAAATCGAAGCAGCATCACCAGTACCGTAGATATAAGAATAACCGTTTTTCTTACCGTAATCTTTGATGAATTTTTTCACTCCACTTACTAGAGAATCCATTTCAACACCACTTTCTTGTTGTAATTGTTGAGACAAAGCTTGTTGAGCATAACCTAATTGTTGCTCTCTTTTTTGCAATTCAGCACCTCTTTGTTGAGCCCAAGCCTGACCGTTTGCCTGTGCCTGACTTTGAAAATTAGCAGCGTCTTGTTTAAAACGTGTAATCTCGGCTTGTAGTTGTCTTCCTTTTTCTTCAGCTTGCCCTTTGTATTTTGCTTCAAGGTCTTTTGCTTCAGTGTACTCTTTCATTAAAATTGAAGTATCTACGTAAGCTGTTTTTACTTCCTTTACTTCTGCAGTTTTAGTACATGAAACGGCGAAAATTGAAAGTGCGATAATTACTAATGCTTTTTTCATTTTTTGAATTTCTAATTTTTTAATGTATTGAAGACAAAAATATAAAAAAATAAATAGCATCAACATAAAGTTTAAAAAATGCTAGAATTTTATGATATTGTTTTTATTTATGGAAAGAAAAATGTCAATAATTCTACCCTATCAAAAGTGGCTTTCATAGCTTTTATTAGAAACATGATCTCAATAAAGACATAATTACTCCTCATTTGAACTAAAAAACCGCCAGAAACACGCTTATTTTACGTTTTAGTCCTTTTTTTAAGCCTAAAAGAATCTTGTTTGCCTATTTTTTCAAATTGATGTTTTTTAAAATTCATAACGGCAGAAAAATGTTAAAAAAATCATTTTGTCTTTTGAAATTTTAAAAATACAAATTGGATTAACAACATTTTTAAAAACTCCATTTCCAAAAAAAATTAAAATACATTTTCGAAAAAATTAAAATTAATAACAATTTTCATCTTCATCATTTCAAAATTTAAAATCAGAAAAATTCAGCCTTAAAATTTCAAAAAACGCACGTTTTTTATGGTATTGTTTTTATTTATGGAAGCTTCCTAAAGCATAAAAAACCACTATCAAAAGTGGCTTTCATAGCTTTTATTAGAAAGATGATCTCAAAAAAGACATAATTAGTCCTCACTCACACAAAGAAAACGCCAGAAATGCGCTTAAATTGCGTTTTACTTATTTTTTAAGACATAAATGTGCGATGAATACTCTTTTGTACTCCCCGCTTTCAAATTTGATTTTAAACCAACAAAAAAAGCACTGATGTAATTCATTTTTCCGGTTTTGTATTTTTCAGATAATAAACTCACATAAAAAGAATCAAATTTCATCGGAAGTACTTTTTCTAATTTCATGTCTACTTTTTCAAAAAGTGACTGAATCGCTTTTTTGGAGAAATGCCAAAAGTGAATTGGCACATCATAAGCTGCCCAAAAAGTTTTATAATGTTGCGCGTCGTAAGATTTAAAATTTGGAACCGCAACAATTAATGTTCCAGTTGGTTTTAATAAACGCTTCAATTCCTGAATTTGGAATTCTAAATTAGGAACGTGTTCTAAAACGTGCCACATTGTAATTACGTCAAATGAATTATTTTGAAGTGCTCCAATTTCGTTCACGAAAGAAATCCCTTTTTGTATCGCAATATTTTTTGCTCTTTCGCTTGGCTCTACTCCAACAGTTTCCCAACCATCATTTTTTGCTGTCAACAAAAAATCTCCGGTTCCTGCACCAATATCTAAAATTCTTCCTTTTTGAGATTGTTCGCCATTGATTAAATTCAATTTATTTTTTAAAGCGATATTTTTCACAAAGTGATATGCTTTTTCAAATAGCGAACGTTTGTTATCCGTGTGCGAAATATAATCTTCACTTTCATAATATTTTCCAAGATTATCTGAATCTGGTTGTGGAGATGTTATTAGCATATCTAAAGTTTCATCATGATACAATTCGAAAATTTCTTTAGATACAGAATGGTCTTTTACAGTAAGAAAATGTTTTTTGTTTAAAACGTCCATTTTTTAAATTATAGGTATTTGGTTGAATTACATAGCAAACCCTAAAAGCTGAATTTCGGCTTTTAGGGTTTTATTTTTATATTATTTTATTAGCGTTTCCAATTTATTTTTACGCCTGACATTTTTTCGTTTTCAATTCTAATCTCTTTACAAATCGTAAAACCGTTCTTGATATAAAACGGCATTGGAGATTTGTACAATGTTGCATTTTGTTTTACTTCATTTTCATGATCAATAACCCAACCATTCAAACTTGAATTATTCTTTTTTATTTCATTCATCAAAAGCGAACCGTTTCCTTTGCCATGTATTTCACTATTTAAAATTATAGCAAACCAATTTTCGTCTTCCCTTAAAAAAGTAAAAGTCCAACCATTAATTTTATCTGAATCATCAAATAACAAATAATGTTTGGTTTCTGAAAGTCCGTTCAAATATAATTCGAAATCATCGATCGTTTTTAAATTCAATTTTGCCGGATATTCATTATTCCAAAGTTGCATTAAGGAATCTTTTTGTTCCAAAGACAAAACTTGCGTTTCAATAATTTTCATAGAATGAACTTTAAAATTTGGTTATTTTGTCATTCTGAGGAACGAAGAATCTCCGCAAGTAATTCCGTAATCAAAAGAATAAACTTTGTCGATCTTGCAACGGAGATTCCTCGTTCATCGGAATGACAAACTATATCATTTCTTTATATAAACAAACCAATATAGCTTTCTATTTAAAATTCGTTTCACGTGGAACAATTCTAATCTTCAATTTCAGATTATTTCAAAACCGAAAAACATATAAATCAGAAATAGTTTCACGTGGAACAATTGAACAAATAATCTTAGCAAACATCATCCAGCATTCACTGAAAACTGTTTACTGAGACTGAATACTTCTTACCTTCCCATATAAATCAACAAAACCGAAATATCACTTGGTGATACTCCGCTTATTCTTGAAGCTTGAGAAATGGTTACAGGACGAATCTTGCTCAATTTCTGTTTTGCTTCAATCGACATTGATTTAATTTTATTGTAATCGAAATTCTCCGGAATTTTCACTTCTTCTAAACGAGTTAGTTTATCAGCGTTGTTTCTTTCCTTTTCGATATAACCAGAATATTTAACCTGGATTTCGGCTTGTTCCAAAATTTCCTGATCAACATCATTTGCTTCAATATATTCCTTTACTTTCTCGAACTTCATCATATCCTCTAAATCGATTTGCGGACGAGAGAAAACTTTAAACATTTTATCACCTTGTGTTATTGGAGCTGTTTCTTTTGATTCTAAAATCGGATTTGTCTCCGCAACTGAAACACTTGTCTCTTTAAAGAAAGCAACCATCTTTTCAGATTCGTTTAATTTCTTTTCCATTCTGCGCAAACGAGCTTCAGAAGCCAAACCAATTTCGTGCGACATTGGTGTTAATCTGAAATCGGCATTATCTTGACGCAACAATGTTCTATACTCTGCTCTTGATGTAAACATACGATATGGCTCTTCCGTTCCTTTCGTAATCAAGTCATCAATCAGAACTCCGATATAAGCTTCGTCACGTTTTAAAATCAATGGCGCTTTTTCATGCACTTTTAAATGCGCATTTATTCCAGCCATCAATCCTTGCGAAGCTGCTTCTTCATATCCTGTTGTTCCGTTTATTTGTCCGGCAAAATATAAACCTTCAACCAACTTAGTTTCCAAAGTATGTTTCAATTGTGTTGGCGGGAAATAATCATACTCGATAGCATAACCCGGACGGAAGAATTTCACATTCTCAAATCCAACAACAGAACGCAATGCTTTAAATTGAATATCTTCTGGTAACGAAGTTGAAAATCCGTTTACATAAACCTCACAAGTATTCCAGCCTTCCGGCTCCACAAATAATTGGTGACGCTCTTTATCAGCAAAACGATTTATCTTATCTTCTATCGAAGGGCAATATCTTGGACCAAGACTTTTGATTCTTCCGTTGAACATTGGCGAACGATCAAAACCTTCTCTCAAAATATCATGAACATCCAGCGACGTGTATGTCATGTGACAAGATCTTTGATGCGTTAGCGGAACGGTTAAATCCGAATAAGAAAACTTATCCGGTTTTGCATCTCCCTTTTCTTCGTTCATTTTCGAATAATCCAAAGAACGTCCATCAACTCTTGGTGGCGTTCCTGTTTTCATTCTTCCTGACTCAAATCCAACTTTTACCAAATCTTCGGTAATTCCGGTTGCAGCACTTTCTCCTGCTCTTCCTCCTCCAAATTGTTTTTCACCAATATGAATCAAACCATTCAGAAAAGTTCCGTTTGTCAACACAACCGACTTAGAACGAATTTCAACTCCCAACGAAGTTTTGATTCCTTTTATTTTTCCATCCTCGATAATCAAACCTTTTACCATCTCTTGGTAGAAATCCAAATTTGGAGTTCCCTCCAACATCATCCTCCACTCTTCGGCAAAACGCATTCGATCACTTTGAACCCTCGGCGACCACATTGCAGGCCCTTTCGATTTGTTCAACATCTTGAATTGAATTGCCGTGCGATCGGAAACAATTCCTGAGTATCCACCAAGCGCATCAATTTCACGCACAATTTGTCCTTTTGCAATTCCTCCCATCGCTGGGTTGCAAGACATCTGTGCAATGTTCTGCAAACTCATTGTAACCAATAAAGTTTTGGAGCCTAAATTTGCGGCCGCTGCCGCGGCTTCAGATCCGGCATGACCTGCACCAACTACAATAACATCGTATTCTTCTAAAAACATTTTGTTTTATTATTCTCTGGAAACCGTTTAAGGCAGTTCTCAGAATTAACTTCTTCACTCCTTTTGTTCCACGTGGAACGGCGCTAACGCACAAAATTTAAATCTTTCAGATTCAAATCACAACTAAAAAATCTCAAATTCTGATCTCACACGTAATAACATGTTCCACGTGGAACTTTGCACTTCGCGAAATAAGAATCAAAATTTCAAACACTCATCTAAAAAACAATATCTGTTCCACGTGGAACAGATTAAAAAAATACATTCGACCCAAAAATTTCAAACAAAATTCAAAACTAAAAAATCGATTTATCATGTTCCACGTGAAACACTTTTGTGTCTTTTTCTAAAATTTTTTTTCACGTGGAACTTTTTAAAAAGACAAAACTCGAAACGTTCAACGTGAAACATCTTAATTAAAACTCTTGAAATTTCAAATAAAGGATTCAAATATTAAACTGTTCCACGTGAAACAACTTATTTGTTTTTACCTAAAAACTTATTTATGTTTCACGTGGAACAAGAATTAATATAAAATTAAATAGATGATTGATTACTGTTCCACGTGAAACATCGCAATTTTCTCATCTTCTTTAGAACGCATAAGTTCTGCGTCAGCATCACTTTTATCTTTATACCCACAGTAATGTAATATACCGTGAGCAAGAACACGTTTCAATTCTTCTTCAAAAGAAACATTAAAATCCTTTGCGTTGTCTTCTACTCTTTCAACAGAAACAAAAATATCTCCGTTTAGTTC
Organism: Flavobacterium piscisymbiosum; assembly: GCF_020905295.1. Classification (NCBI taxonomy): domain Bacteria; kingdom Pseudomonadati; phylum Bacteroidota; class Flavobacteriia; order Flavobacteriales; family Flavobacteriaceae; genus Flavobacterium; species Flavobacterium piscisymbiosum. The sequence goes on from NZ_JAJJMM010000001.1 coordinate 1,206,334, forward strand.
ATTACCAACTGTGTAATCAAAACTGATAATATCTGTTAGTGTATCGTGATTTAGATATTCTACATTTATCTTATGAAGATATTCATCATCACAAAAAATGTAATTTATCTCTCCTTCGTTTTTACTTTCAGAAACGATTACAGCACTTAACCAATCTGCAAAGGCTTGTTCGTTATCTAAAGTAAATTCGGTTTCGTAATTAAAATTGATCATTTTGTATTAAAATATTCTTGAACCTTTTGATTAAAATTCGAGCGCAAAGGTAGTGATTGTCTGTTTAATATCTCTACACTGTTTAAATAATCCAATAGTGAACTTGGTAATGCATTTGTTCTATTAGAAAATTCAGTCTTATTAGTTTCAGATTGGCGCTTTGTATCTTGTCCTTGTTGTTGAACTGCATTGTTTAATTTTAATAATTCTTGTTGAATATTAAGTATACGTTGCAAGTTCTCATTTTTAAAACCTTTATTTAAAAGTTGCTTTTCTGAAGCTTTCATTTGATCAATTACAGATTTACCCTGAGAATCTAAACCTTGTTTTGCTAATTCTTTTTGTAATGCTTCACGAAGTTTTACTTGCTCTTTATATATTTCCATGATTGCTTCAGCATCTCCTTCTCCATCATTTCCGTCTTTACCTTCATTACCTTTTCCTCCACTTTTATTTCCCTGACCATCCTTACCTTCTCCATTTTTGCCTTGACCATCTTTACCTTGTCCCTGCTTTCCTTCTCCGGATTTTCCTTGTTGACCTTCTCCCGGTTTGTCCCCAGGTTTGTTACCAGGCTTATCTCCAGGTTTCATTCCAGCTTTCATCTTATCAGCCAAGCCTTTTTGTTTTTGAATAATATCTGGCAATTGCATTCCTTGTCCGTCACCTGGTTTTGGTTTTCCAGCTCCCGGTTTCGACATAGACATCTGCATATTATTTAATAAATCACTTAAAAAATCAGCTAATTTATTCGCAGAAGAAACTGCATATTGTTGGTGCGAAACTCCTTTTGGAACCTGAACATCACTTAAAGTTTCAATAGCTTTATCTATATTGTATTGTACATTTCCAATTTCTTTCGTTACATCTTCAGCTACTTTTGGATTACGTAATGACAATGCAAACAAACTATCATCGACATGTTTGAACTGTTGTTTCAAGTTTTGCTGTACTTTAATGTTCTTTGTAAAAGCCGAAGAACCTAATTTCATAGATTTAAATTGTTTCATAACATCTTCCTGAGACAATGAATAAGCAAGAAGATTATCCAAAACCTGACGAAGCATTGCAACATCTTCTTCAAGTTGTTCTTGTTCTCCGCCCTCCATACTTGAATCCATCTGCTCGGCCATACTCTTCATTTTCTTGGCTGCACTTTTTTGTTTTGGCTTAGCCGAAGAAGAATTCTTTTTACTCAATTCTTCAGAAGCTTTCTTCAAATCATCCTTCACATCTTTCTCTTTTGAAGCATCAGCAGGAATATCCAAAGGCGCTTTTAATGTTTTATTTTCTTCTTTCAGATCTTTTAAACCTTCCTGAATTTTATCAAAAGCTTTATTAATATCGTCTTGCTTCTCTTGTGTGTTTTCTTTTTCTTTATTCGAAAGTTGCTCTTGTTGGTCTGCAAGTTTTTTTAATTTATCTGCAACTTGTTCTGCTTTTTTAGAAACATAAAAACGTTTGGTTAGTTCAACCAATTGCTCCAGATTACGAGATTGGTTCTTGCTGATTTGTTTGAATTTTTCCATCTTATCAAACAAATCTTCACTGTTTAATTTGTCATTTAAGTTCTTCAATTCATCCATCAACTTTTGATTCTTTTCTAAATCTTTCTCTGCATTTTCTAAACGCTTTTGCAAATCATCAGCCGTTTTATCTTTCTTTTCAGATTGAAATTTATCCAGATTCTTGTTCATTTTCTCTGCAAACTGTTTCATCATTTCGTCTTGTTGTTTCTGACGTTTGATAAAATCATTTACTTTTTGCTGATCTTTAAACTCTAAATTATCTTTCTCTTTTCCTGCTTTCTGAATCTTATCCATTTCAGAAAATTGCTTGGTTTGATTCTTTAAAGAATTTTCTAAACTATTGATATTTTCATTTTGTTGTTGTAATTCCATATCGTGAACTTCGTCTGTAGTCGAAACACGATCAGAAAAAACAGAAGACTTTGTACTCTTGAAACCATGCGGTGCATCGTTATCAAAAACCTCAAAATAGTATTCGTAAGATACTCCTTCCTGCACGGCAAGATTACTTGGAAAGTTAAAAACAAACTGATCAAATACTCCAGACTTAACAGGTATTGTTCCACGCTTGGCAGTGTTTGGTTTGTTACGTTCGTAATACACAACCTGAAGTTTATACAATCCGTAGTCATCACCTAACCTACCCAAAACATAATTTTTATCCAGCTTTAAACTGTCCGGTGCAGGACTAACTGTGATCGTTGGATGCTGATCTTTGATCACCGATAGCTGATAATCGAGTTTTTCGTAGTTTTTGACCTTATTATTTGATGTAAGAATTTGATATTCTGTATTTTGACTGATATTTTTAGCCAATTTAAACTCATTTTCGGCTTTATTGAACTTGAAAGTCGCATTATCATCTTTCCAAACAATTTCCTGAGTCGATTGCGTGTTCATTTTCCAGGTTACCAAAGTTCCTTCTGGTACAATTGCATTACCTGTTCCCTGAATTGTTTCCGATTTTTTCTTTAGATAAGATGGAAAATTCAGTACCATTTCGAAGTTGGCAATTGATGGAACCGTGATTACTTTCAACTCATATTCCTCTGAAGAAACTGAATTTCCTTCAAAAGAAAATTCAACATTAGATACCGGTTTCTCAATCTTGAATTCAAACTTTCCGGGTTGAGACGATTCCATAAAATAACTTTCGTTTCCAATATGAATCATTACATTTTCCGGAACTACTTTTCCAACAGATTCCATCTTGATCACGAAATCTTTGTTTTGCTCAGTCTGCAAATTCTTATTTAGCACCACAAATTTGAATGGAGCCGGAGGTAAAAATGTAGCATTAAAATGCACTACTCTATTTAAACTTTGAGAAATTATATTGCTATTTCCAGAAATATAAAACACCGCAAAAAGCAAAATTGGGATAATTGCTAATGGCAAATATTTTTTATTTGTTTTAAAATTGATAGCGTTCCCAAACGGAATTGGCTGCAATGAATTTGCTTTTTGTTCTATCGAAGCCAACATCAACTCTGAACTTTCTGTCGAATTCTCAGACGCTGACAATTGTAAAAAGTTAGTCAGCTTATCACTTACTTCTGTAAAATGATTTCCAATAATCGTTGAAGCCTGATTATAATCGATTCCTTTTTGAAGTTTGAACAACTTAAAAATTGGGAACAAAATAAAACGAAACAATAGAAAAACTTCTACTCCTATAAATACCCAGAATAATAATGTTCTTCCTAATGGTTTTAACCAAAGAAAATACTCGATAAAAAGCGTAAACAGAAAGTACAATAATCCAAATCCAATAAAAAGAAGTGCTCCTCTTATCAATTCATTGGTATAATATTTCTTTATAAAAGCTTCTAACTTTTGGTATATAGCAGATGTTGTTTTCAAAGTGAATCTGTTTTATTTATAACCCATAAAAGTAGTAATTTTAATAATACCATTTAAGATTCTAAGTTACTAAGGCACTAAGGTTCTAAGATTGAAAAAACTGAAATCAATAATCTAAATTCCAAATTCCAACTTCACCACTATCTTGGAATTTGGAATTTAAAAAAAACTGGAATTTATCTAAAGTTGTATCTTTGCATCAAAATTTAAACAAATGTCAAAGCAAGTTCGTGTGCGTTTTGCACCAAGTCCAACAGGACCTTTACATATTGGCGGCGTTCGTACTGCCCTATTTAATTATTTATTTGCCAAAAAAAACAATGGTGTTTTTTATTTAAGAATTGAAGATACAGATCAAACCCGTTTTGTTCCCGGTGCCGAAGCTTATATTATGGAAGCACTGGAATGGTTAGGAATTTCTCCTGAAGAAACTGTTGGGAAAAATGAAAAATTTGGTCCGTACAGACAAAGTGATCGTAAAGATTTATACCAAACTTATGCTGATCAACTGATCAATTCAGGTTGGGCATATTATGCTTTTGATACTCCGGAAGCTCTTGATACTTTAAGAAAAGAACAAGAAGCTGAAGGAAAAACATTTATTTACAATCATACGATCCGTGAAAAGCTGGATACATCTTTAGTAATTTCTGCAGATGAAGTTGCTAAAAGAATTGCAAATGGAGAACATTATGTAATCCGTTTTAAAACTCCGGTTGATGAAACTTTACACTTAAAAGATATTATTCGTGGTGATGTAAAATTTGAAACGAGTTTACTTGATGACAAAGTATTGTTTAAAAGTGACGGAATGCCAACGTACCATTTAGCGAATATTGTTGATGACCATTCGATGGAAACTTCACATGTAATTCGTGGTGAAGAATGGTTGCCATCGATGCCGCTTCACGTTTTATTGTACAGAGCTTTTGGTTGGGATGCTCCGGAATTTGCACATTTACCTTTGATTTTGAAACCGGTTGGAAACGGAAAATTATCAAAAAGAGATGGTGATAAATTAGGATTTCCTGTGTTCCCATTAGAATGGAAAACCGAAGAAGGTATTTCATCAGGTTACAGAGAGAAAGGATTTTTCCCGGAAGCAGTTATAAATTTCCTTGCCTTATTAGGTTGGAATGATGGAACTGATAAAGAATTATTTTCATTAGAAGAATTGGTTGAGTCTTTCGACTTGAACAGAGTTCATAAATCTGGGGCTAAATTTGATCCGGAGAAAAACAAATGGTTCAATCATCAATATCTAATCAAACAAAATAATGAAGACTTAGCGAAAAGCTTCACTCCTATTTTGGTAGAAAAAGGCGTTGATGTTTCTAAATATGACGTTACAAGAATTGTTTCTTTGATTAAAGAAAGAGCACATTTTGTTTCTGAATTTTGGGATTTGACTGATTTCTTTTTCCAGGCGCCAACATCGTATGATGAAAAAGCAAGTAAAAACTGGAATTCAGCAACACCGGCTTTAATGCAGGAATTGATTTCGACTCTTGAATATATTGATGGATTTGATTCGGCAAACATCGAAGCAATTGTAAAAGACTGGTTGACTAAAAACGAAATTGGAATGGGTAAAGTAATGCAGCCTTTCCGTCTAAGTTTGGTTGGAGCTCTTAAAGGCCCTCACCTATTTGACATTGTTGAAATCATCGGAAAAGAAGAAACTATTGCGAGAATTCAGAAAGCAATTGCAACTTTATAATTTTTTTTACCATTAAGAAATTAAGAAAAATTAAGTCAGGCTTTATGAACTTAATATCTTAATGGTAAAATAATCTAAGCGCTAAGAACATTATTAAAATGTACTTAGCGTTTTTTTTACGCTAAAAAAAATTGAATTTGGCAGATTATTCGTAATTTACCAGATCATAAAAACTAAATCAATATCATCATGAATCCAGCACTTATTATCTTTTTAGTCCTTGCTTTCTTTATTTTCATGTCTTCTTTTTTTACCGTAAAGCAACAATCTTCTGTTGTAATCGAAAGATTTGGTAAATTTTTAAGCGTGAGAAATTCGGGTTTACAACTTAAAATTCCAATAGTCGACAGAATTGCAGGACGTGTAAATCTTAAAATTCAACAGTTAGATGTTATCATCGAAACCAAAACCAAAGACAACGTTTTTATCAAAATGAAAGTTTCGGTTCAGTTTAAAGTTATTCAGGAAAAAGTATATGATGCTTTTTATAAACTTGAATATCCACACGATCAAATTACCGCTTATGTATTTGATGTCGTTCGTGCCGAAGTTCCAAAACTAAAACTGGATGATGTTTTTGAAAGAAAAGATGATATCGCCATTGCAGTAAAAAGAGAATTGAATGAAGCCATGACTACTTACGGATATGATATTATCAATACTTTGGTAACAGATATTGATCCGGACATTCAGGTTAAGAATGCCATGAACAGAATTAATGCTGCCGACAGAGAGAAAACCGCTGCTGAATTTGAAGCTGAAAGTTCAAGAATCAGAATCGTTGCAAAAGCAAAAGCTGAAGCAGAAAGTAAACGTTTACAAGGTCAAGGTATTGCAGATCAGCGTCGTGAAATTGCAAGAGGTCTTGTAGAAAGTGTTGAAGTTTTGAACAGCGTTGGTATCAATTCTCAGGAAGCTTCTGCCCTAATTGTTGTAACTCAACATTATGATACTTTGCAAGCAATTGGTGCTGATGCCAATTCGAACTTAATCTTGTTGCCAAACTCACCACAAGCCGGAAGTGATATGCTAAACAATATGGTTGCATCATTCTCAGCATCAAATCAGGTTGGTGAAATGATGAAGAAAAACAACAAGAAAATAGAGAAGAAACCAAAACCAATTCAACCTCAATCTGGTTATGAAGATGATATCTTACCAGAAACAGAACAATAACATAAAACAAAAAAGAGGCTTAATTGCCTCTTTTTTTATTGATAAACCAATTGATAATATAGGGTAAAATTGATTGCAAAATCTGTGGGTATGATCTGGTGAAATATTCTTTGTAAGAAGAAAAAACTCCGCCAACTATACTTTGTGGTGTAATAGATTCCTTTGTTCTTTGAAAACTTAAAACCAATTTCTGGTAATTAATCTCTTTCTCCAGTTTCAAAATTTCAAGATCTCTTTCGATTTCTGCGTATGATGAGTATTTTTTATTTTCCATAATTAGTCATTAAAAAAGATTTCTGAAAATTTCTCTAATATCGGACCTTCAACAACTTTATCTTTCAGGAAGAAAAGTAAAATTGTAAAGATTAAATAGATCCCTCCTACTGCCAAGAAACCAAGTGCGTTACTTTCGAACAAATCTCCAAAAGCATATGCTGCAGCAAAAGATCCAAAAATCATTACCATACTAAAACACAATAAAATCAAAGTAAACTTTAAAATTAAAGTTGTTGATTTCATGGCTACTTTAAAACCCCAAAGTTTATAATAAGCTAAATGACTTTCCATATAAACTTTAGCCTGATCCTGAATATTCTCGGTGTTTTCTTTTAATTCTTCAAATGCCATAATTGTAATTTTAATTAAAAAAAGAAGCACAAAACTCATGACTTAATAACTGCACTCGATTATTCTAAAATTAAAATAACCAAAACAATCATCAAAATCACATTGAGCTTTGTGCTTCCTGGATTATTATTTTTGAAGCTTAGCGTTTTGCGCTTTTAAGTCAGCTAATTTAGATTCCAAAAAACCAATTACCTCTTCAGTTTTATAACTCATATTCGAAAGTAACTCTCCATAAGTTCCGTCTAAATTTTCTTTTGCTTTTGTAAATTTTTCACGTAGCACTTCAGAACTTGCCGAAAGTGAATCTTGCAAATTATGTTTTGCATCATCTAAACCTTCTTTAAGTTTAGCACGGGTTTTTGATCCTTTATCCGGAGCAAATAAAATTCCGATTGCTGCTCCTACCGCAGCACCAGCTAAAATTGCTGCAACTGTATTTACGTTTTTTGACATAATATTAAAATTTAAATGAATAATAAAGGTACTCTTTTTTTGAGTTATAAAATATTGGTTAATTGTAATTTAATAAAAATTAACACTAAATTTAATACACATAAGCTACAGCTTCATACTTACCATCTGCCTTTTCAACAATACTCACAAACGGATATCCGTTTGAAGCAGATTGTGTCTTGATTCTCATAGCAGTCTGGTTTTTATTTGCAATTGGCGGTTCTCCTTTTGTCTTTGTCGAGACTCCTGAAAAATTAGCCACTTGTTTTAAACCTATTGTCTTGTCCTGAGATAAAACCGTTACGAATTTATAATCTGATTTTGAATCTACTATTACTTTATCAGAAACTTTCTGAGTTTGATTAGATTGTTTATTGGTAATTTTTGAAACTGCATATTTGCTAATTTTATGTTCTTCGGCACTTCCGTTCAGGGAATAATAAACCAAATCATTTTCGGCTTTTATAAAATTAACATCCAGTTCTTCACCATTGTGTTTTGTAATTTGGTGTGTTTGAGAAATTGCAATATTTGCAAATAAAATCGATAGCGTAAAAAATAGAATTTTCATAATATTAAAATTTAAGGATTAAAATTGTTTCTGTCAAAACGAAAGACAAAATTTAAAATAAGCCGTTAAAATTAATTTCATGAAATTTTCAAATTATGAACTACCCTCTGAAAAATACTTTTACGCTAGAAGTATTATCAAAATACAATCACAATTACAATCGACCATAAAACCAATCTTTAGAATTCAGATTTAGAATTAACCCTAAAACCAAAAATTATGCATTTTTAAATTTTAGAAAAATTCAGATTCGATTCTTAAGTGATATTAAAAATTTTACACTTTAGATTTGACCTTTGGATAAAAATACCAACTTTATAAACAATTGTATGTTAACAACCCGTTAAACTAAGAAAATAGAGCTCAAAAACTTAAATAAAGCTTAAAAAACGACAATAATTCAAAAGATGATTAATGACATGGAAGAAATTAAAAAATAGCTTAAAATCAATTTATGAAGGCTGTTTTTAATTAGATACATCTATTAAAAATAGATTTTATATAGTTTTAATGAATAATAATTAAAAAACATTAATAAATCAAATACAATCAATTTTAACGATTCTATAAAAACAGAATAATTTTAAAAATTGCTCGATGAAAATAAAATTTGAAATTGATAACAGAATAATCATGACATTGATCTTGACCAACAATTTTAGATTAAAAAGCCGTAAAATAGCAGAAATGAAATCGAAAATTAAAATAAGGATCACTGTTAAATGATTTTTTACAAGATGATTAATGAGCTAAAAGAATTAAAAAACTAGCTTAAAATTAATTTATGAAAGCCATTTTTAATCATTAAAAACTATATAAATTTCAAAAACAATAACTATAATATATTATAGTAAAAAACTTAAAAAATACAAATTATTATAATAAAAATTGATTTTATAAATCTAGTAGAAGAAAATTAACAAATAAAATTTTAAAAGATATGAGATGGGACTAAATTATAATCAATCTACAACTTTATAAACAATTAGATGTTAACAACCCGAAAAACTAGGTAAAACTAGCTCTAAAATTAAAATAAGAGCTTATATTTAATCATTTTTCAAAAGATGATTAATGAGGTGGAAGAATTAAATAATTCGCTTAAAATCAATTTATGGAAGCTGTTTTTAATCTACTAAAACTATTATTTATCAATTTTAAATAGAAAATCTAAATAATAAAAAAAGCGCTTATAAAAAGCGCTTTTCAATAGATTATAATGATATTATATCTTCACCATTTCCTTAAGAATTTCAATTTCTCTCTCGGATGCATTTTTTGGAGGATTTGAAAAAGATTTCAAAATTTCGTCTTGAAACTGATTTCTTAAACTTGAATCTTCAATATCTCTTAAATTCAAAAGTGCTTTAGATCGAACATAAGTTGACTCACTTCTTAAAGACATTGTATATAATTTTTTAATATCATCTTCTTCAAAATCCTTAGATTTCAAAATTGAATATTTCAAAATAAACTGAGCAAACAACAATGAACCTTTATTATTGTTGATGTTTTTCTTTAATGAATTTTGCAATAAAGAGAAACTTGAAACATTTTTGATGCTCTCCCCTATTGCGCTTTCGATTGCAATACGTTCTGGTTTAGTCTCAACTTTAAAATATTTGTTTATATCTTTTAAAGAATTATTGATGCTGTTTTCTTCTTTTTTACCTTTTTCTTCCCAGGCATCTTTCAATCCAACAGTCTTGTTAAATACTAATTTTGAAGCAGTTGAATCTTTATCAACAGTAAAATAACCCAAACGTTGAAACTGAAATTTATCTTCATTTTGAGCTGTTGATAAACTTGGTTCAACAAATCCTGTGATAATTTCCAATGATTTTGGATTCACAAAATCTAAGAAGTTTTTGTCTTTATAACTGTCCGGAGCTTCATCTGTAAACAAACGATCGTACATACGAACTTCTGCTTCAACGGCATGCGAAATAGAAACCCAATGTAAAGTTCCGGATACTTTTCTTTGGCTTGCTTCTGTCCCACTTCCGCTCAAAGAATCAGTATCATAAGTTACATGAATCTCTGTAATATTGCCTTCTGAATCTTTTATAACACTTTCACCTTTAATGATATAAGCGTTTTTAAGACGTACTTCTTTTCCTAAAGTCAAACGGAAAAACTTCGCGGGAGCTTCTTCAAGAAAGTCTTCTCTTTCGATGTATAATTCACGAGAAAAAGGTACTTTTCTAAAACCTGCATTCTCATCTTCCTGATTATTTTCGGCTTCAAGCCACTCCTCTTTTCCTTCAGGATAATTTGTAATCACCAATTTTACAGGATCTAAAACAGCCATTACACGAGGTGCAATTTTGTTTAAATCTTCACGAATACAAAACTCTAAAACCGATACATTGATCAAATTATCACGTTTTGCAATTCCGGTTGTATTGGCAAAATTACGTAAGGAAGCAGCCGTATAACCACGTCTTCTTAATCCTGAAATAGTAGACATTCTTGGATCATCCCAACCGTTAACATGCTTTTCCTTAACAAGTTGCTGTAATTTTCTTTTACTAACAACGGTATGTGATAAGTTACGTCTTGCAAATTCTCTTTGCTTTGGACGAATTTGATTTTCATCAATAATCTGGTCTAAAAACCAATCGTATAATTCGCGGTGAGGCAAAAATTCGAGTGTACAAAATGAGTGTGAAATACCTTCTAAATAATCACTTTGTCCGTGTGCCCAATCGTACATTGGATATATTTTCCAGGCATCTCCGGTTCTGTGATGATCTTTATGTAAAATCCTGTACATGATAGGATCACGCATCAGCATATTAGTAGATTTCATGTCTATTTTTGCACGAAGAATATGAGTTCCAGCCTCAAATTCACCATTTTTCATTCTTTCGAATAAACCTAAATTTTCTTCAACAGAACGATTTCTGTACGGACTATCTGTTCCAATTGTAGACGGAGTTCCTTTTTGAATCGCCATATCTTCAGAAGACTGACTATCAACATATGCTTTATCTTTTTTAATTAATAAAACAGCCCAATCATATAATTGTTGAAAATAATCTGAAGCATAACGTTCTTCTGCCCAGGTATATCCTAGCCATTCAACATCTTTTTTAATGGCGTCAACAAACTCTTGTTCTTCTTTCTCTGGATTAGTATCATCAAAACGTAAATTTACAGGAGATTGATAATCAATTCCTAAACCAAAATTTAATGCAATAGAACTTGCATGACCAATATGTAAATAACCATTTGGTTCTGGTGGAAAACGAAAATGAAGTTTACTTTGCGAAAGACCTGATTTAAGATCTTCTTCTATGATTTGTTCAATAAAATTGAGTGATTTCTCTTCTGATGCCATTATTTTATAGTAATTTTAGCAAAGATAAAAAAAAGGTTTCAGGTTTCAGGTTTAAAGTTATTTAAGTGGCGGAAAACCTGAAACTTTAAACTTGAAACAACAAGAAAATGGGAGTTATAAAATTAAAAAACATCCGTACTTTTTCGTACCACGGATGCATGATTGAAGAAGGAAAAATTGGATCTGACTACACTGTCGATCTAAAAATTAAAACTAATTTACAGAAATCAGCCGACACAGATCATCTTGCCGACACTGTTGATTATGTACATTTGAACAAAATTGTTACCGAAGAAATGGCCATTCGTTCGCATTTATTAGAGCATGTAGCCAAAAGAATCAATATTCGAGTACTTGCTGAAATAGAAACTGCAAAAAAAACTACAGTTTGGGTTTCTAAAATAAATCCCCCTATTGGTGGTGATGTTGAATCAGTTACTATAAAAATGACGGAAATTAGAAAGTAATTCTTTCAAGAAAAAAAGTAATTTTTTAAAATACTTCATTTTAAACTTTTGAAATTTAAAGATTTTAGTTACTTTTGCCATCCGTTCAACTACGGCGTCGTGGCCGAGCGGCTAGGCTGGGCTCTGCAAAAGCTCCTACTCCGGTTCGAATCCGGACGATGCCTCTAAAACCTTCAAAGCAATTTGAAGGTTTTTTTATGTTTAATTTTTAGAAAAAATTAGATAAAGATTTACGTTCGAATCCGGACGATGCCTCTAAAACCTTCAAAGCAATTTGAAGGTTTTTTTATGTTTAATTTTTAGAAAAAATTAGATAAAGATTTATGTTCGAATCCGGACGATACCTCAAAACCTTCAAAGCAATTTGAAGGTTTTTTTTATGTTTAATTTTTAGCAAAAATTAGATAAAGATTTACGTTCGAATCCAGACTATACCTCAAAACCTTCAAAGCAATTTGAAGTTTTTTTTATGCTTAATTTTTAGAAAAAAATAGATAAAGATTTACGTTCGAATCCAGACGATGACTCTAAAACCTCTAAATTACTTTAGAGTTTTTTTTTATGCTTAACTTTTAAATAAAAGTATTCCGTATTTTTATTAGATTTACAATAAAAATTTATGAGAAAATTATTATTTATACTTTTGATTTCAAGTTTTGCATCTGCGCAAAATTTTGCTAAAGATACCTTGCTAAGTGCAAACCAACCTGCAAGTATTTTAAAAATAGGGAAAACAAAAATTTATATTGTTCAAAATAAGGATAAACAAACACCCTATGTACTACAAAAAGATGGTAGTTTTATTTCTAAAGGTGTTCCTTATGTTACAATTGCTATTGATAAAAAATACTCAGGAGATACTAATGAACTAATAAAATACCTTTTTTTAGATGAGAAAGATGTAAAGGGACAAATTCATAAGGAAATTATTGAATCTGGAGAAACAAATATTTTTATAAGCACCATTAAGCTTACAACAGAAAAGAGATTAGGACTAAATGTTACATATCCGCTTTCTGATCGTTTTATAAATATGAATCTATGGGTTAATTATCTTGACGACAAAGACGCAGATGAAAAATATGAAGCTATTACAGACATTATTAAAAATGGATTTATAGTTTTAGAAAACTATTATCAAAATCGAAAAATATAAAAAACATAAAAAAACCTCTGAAATTCAGAGGTTTAATTTTATATTTTTGAGTTATTAACAACTACTTATCAATCTTCTCAAAAGCATTTCGAACCATTTCTTTTTCTTTTGGAAACCAACCCTGAGTTATTAACACCAATCCGAAAACCATTAAAACAATACTAATAGCTTTTTTAATTTTTAGAATATTGGTTGGAGTCATTTTTGATTTTAATTGCTTGGCTAATAATATTTTAAGACAATCAACTGCCAAATAAGTGATAATTACCGAAGTAAAAAAAGTAAACATTCGTGAGTTTTGCATTTCTAATTTTGGTCCTACAGAAATGATTACTGCCAACCAGAAACCTAATACACCAATGTTGATAACGTTGAGTAAAAAGCCTTTTACAAACAAACTACCGTAGTTTCTTTTGATGATATCACGATCGATTTCTTCATCATCAATTTTTTCTTCATTTTTTAATCTTATGAAAGAGATTATGCCGTAAGCCAGCATAATGATTCCGCCAAAAATAAAGAGTGCCGGTTTATCTTTTAAACTCTGAATCAATCTGTAACTTCCTAAGTACGCAATTCCTATAAAAAAAATATCACCTAATACTACACCAAGATCAAAAACTATAGCAGCTCTAAATCCTTTTGTAATACTGGTTTCCAGTAGTATAAAAAATACTGGACCTACCATAAAACTTAAAAAAAGTCCCCATGGCAGTCCAGCCAAAATATCATTTATCATTCAAATACGATTTCTTATTTTACTTCTTCTATTTTACCTCCAAAAACCGTTTTTTGATTAATTTGTTTCGGTTTTCCATAAATGTAAATAGAGCCTCCTGCGCTTACTTTTGCGTCGACAAGGGTTGATGCATTAACATCTGCTTTTCCGCCCGCAGAAACGCTTACTTTAGTCTGAGACGTGGCTAATTTACTTCCAAGGAAATATCCCCCAGCTCCTAAGCTTGCATCAAGGTTGGCTGCTTTACCAGTTGCGGTGATTTCTCCTCCGGAAACTGAACTTACTTTAAGTTTATCAACATCCAAATCTACATTAATTTTAGCGCCTTCTTGTGCACTTACTTTAAACGAAGTCGCTTTTATTGTTCCGTCACTTGTTACAGCTGCACCTTCATTAGCATCAATCAATTCTATATGTTTATAATACAGCGTTACCTGAAGATCATTTCCTGATAAAAGCTTTGGAAAAGGCATTCTTAATTTTAATATTCCGTTTTTGTTTACAGCTTCCAATTCTGCTTCTCTCGTTCCTTTTATAACAACTTTATTTTCAGATGACTGAACTAATTTTACACTTAATTTATCGTAAACTTTTACAGTATCGAATTCACCTAATTCTTTGGTAACCTGACCAAAAGACATTTGAACAAATAAAATTGCCGCTCCTATAATTAACTTTTTCATACTTTTATTTTTTTAATTAAACCTCTATTCTGCTCTTCTTAAAAAATGAAAATCCAGTTGTTTTTTAACCAGATCGGCATTTTTAACTTTTACATATATTTCATCTCCAAGTTGTAAAATACTATTTGAAGTTGCTCCTACCAAAGCATATTGCTTTTCATCGAAAGTATAATAATCATCTTTTATTTCTCTGATTCTTACCATTCCTTCGCATTTGTTAGACACAATTTCAACATAAATTCCCCATTCAGTAACACCGGAAATAACTCCAAGAAATTCTTCGTCCTGGTGATCCTGCATGTATTTAACCTGCATGTATTTGATACTATCACGTTCAGCATTTGTTGCTAAACTTTCCATATTCGAACAATGTAAACATTTCGTTTCGTAAACTTCTTCGTCTACAGATGCTCCATTATCCAGATAATATTGCAGCAAACGATGTACCATAACGTCAGGATAACGACGAATTGGCGAAGTAAAATGGCTATAATAATCAAAAGCTAAACCATAGTGACCAATATTTTCTGTCGAATATTTGGCTTTACTCATACTTCTAATCGCAAGAGTATCAATCAAGTTTTGTTCTTTTTTACCGTTTACTTCTTCCATCAATGCATTCAAAGACTTCGAAATATCTCCTTTGTTACGGAAATCTATTTTATAACCAAATTTAGCAATTACGGTTTGCATCGCAATAAGCTTGTCTTCATTTGGTTCATCGTGAATCCTGTAAATAAATGTTTTCTTTTGTTTACCAATGTATTCAGCTACTTTTCTATTGGCCAAAAGCATGAATTCTTCAATCAGATGATTGGCATCTTTTGAAACTTTAAAATAAACTCCTTCAGGTTCTCCTTGCTCATCTAGGTTGAATTTTACTTCGACTTTATCAAAAGAAATAGCACCATTTTGCATTCTTTTCTTTCTTAAAATCTTAGCTAATTCATCTAATTTTAAAGTAGCTTCGGTAATTTCATCAGAAACAACATAAGATTCTCCAGTGATCGAAATATCAACAGGAATTGTATTGTCTTTTGTTTCAATGATATATTGTGCTTCTTCGTAAGCAAAACGCTGATCTGAATAAATTACTGTTCTTCCAAACCATTGGTTGATAACTTGTGCAGTTGGAGAAACTTCAAATATTGCTGAAAATGTATATTTCTCTTCATTCGGTCTCAAAGAACACGCAAAATTAGATAAAACTTCAGGAAGCATTGGCACTACTCTATCTACCAAATAAACCGATGTTGCTCTTTGATAAGCTTCATCATCCAGGATTGTTCCTTCTTCAAGATAATATGAAACATCAGCAATGTGAATACCAATTTCGAAATTTCCGTTTTCTAACTTTTTGAAAGACAAGGCATCATCAAAATCTTTTGCATCTTTCGGGTCAATCGTAAACGTAAGCGTATCACGCATATCACGACGTTTTGCAATTTCAGATTCCTGAATGGATGTGTCAATTTTTTGTGCATAAACCTCTACTTCTACCGGAAAATCTGATGGTAAACCATATTCAGCCAAAATAGCGTGAATCTCAGTATTGTGTTCTCCCGGTTTTCCTAAAACTCTAATCACAGATCCAAACGGACTATCGGCTCTTTTTGGCCAGTCTTCAATCGTAACCAAAACAACATCACCGTTTTCTGCTTCTCCAATTTTATCTTTTGGAATAAAAATATCGGTATACATTTTTGGGTTTGCAGTAGATACAAAGGCAAAATTGGCCTGAATATCAATAACTCCAACAAACTCTGTTTTATTTCTTTCTACAACTTCAATTACTTCACCTTCAGGTCTTTTACCTTTTCTTCGGTTATAAACATAAACTTTTACTTTGTCTTTGTCTAAAGCACGATTCAAATTATTTGTTGGGATAAAAACATCTTCACTAAAATCAGGACAAACAAAATAAGCAGTTTTTCTACTGGTCATGTCTATAGTTCCTTCGTAATAATCCTGACTCTCTGCTTTTACTAAATATTTACCAGGTTCAGATTCTATAATTTTTTTTGAAGCGGCCAGAATTTTTAAATCTTTTATAATCTGGTTTCTGCTTTTTGTATCATCAAGTTCGAGCTTTGCTCCTATCTGTTTGTAATTAAATGCTTTATTAGGACTTTGCGATAAAATTTTTATTATTTTACTAGAGAAATCTTTCTCATTTTTTATCGGCTTTCTAATTTTCTTACTCATATATCTTTTCTTAAAAAGTTAAAATTACAAATAAGATATCAGATTATAGATTTTAACAAATAAATTATTAAAAATATAACTTTCAAAGGGAGATCTTATATTGATTTTTAAAGGTCATTTGTAACTCGTATATTCAAAATTATGGCGAACGACAAATTTTTAGTAATGCTCATTTCGTATATTTACAAAAAGACCCTTTATGGAAAGCTTTAAAACCATTGCCATATTCAATTATCAGCACGAAACAATCGTTCTAAAGCACTTATTAGAGCAAGAACAGATTCCGTATTACTTTGAGAACGAAATGACCTTATCTGTCGTCCCAATGTACACCACAGCGTTGGGCGGAATCAAACTGAAAGTTCATCCCAACGATTTCGACGAAGTTCAGCAAATTCTTGACAATCTTAATAACCCACTTAAAATTGTTTAAACTCATCTAATTTTTCAATTTCAGATTTTTTTTTCTTTCAAAATTTTCAAAGTTGTCAACATATATTAAATACAACAAAAAGAAAAATTTAAATTAAATTAATTTTTGTTTGTTATTATAGCTTGTTAATATGTGCTATAAATTTATTTTTAAAAGCATTGAAATGAAGTTTCTCTTAGTTATCTTGAGTTATCAACATACTTATATTTTGTTAAAGGATTCATTTATAAGACTTTTTGTATTTTAATTAACAACGGTTGACAACCTAAAATAGATTCATTTTGTAGATAAGTTCACATGTTGATATTTGTTGAAAATGGCATTTTTGATATTGATAACTTTTCTAAAAATTCATCAAACTTTATTAGGTTATTTCATTGCAGTTTTGGATTAGGTTTTTTTTCGACACAACCAAAAAAAACTTCTAATTTTCTATCCGAACTTATTAACAAATAATGTTAATTTAAAGTTATCTGAATATCAATGAATTAGGTTTTGCTATTAACATTATAAAAAATTAACAAAATACATGAATATTATTTATTGATTATGAGATACTTACATAGTTGTTAATAATGTTGATAAGTGTTAAGTTTCTGATATTATGTAAGTTCTTATTGAGTTTGTTTTTTATTCGATTCTATTTAAATTTTGAGGAATTTCATTTTGCTTATACTCTCCTAGTTTTCGGTAAAATTTTCCATTAGGTTTTAGAATAATGTAATTTCCACAATCAAAGTGATATTTAAAAAGAGTCTTTCTTATTAAATCATTTTTATCCTGGTAAACCTGTTTGTCTTTATATTTATAATCTTTCTGGGTGATAAAAAACTGATTTATAGTATTATTTTTGTCTAAGAATTTTTTATAGGTTTTATCATTAACATAATAGTCAATACAGCTTCCGTTTGGTTCCGGATTATCTTTGTAAAAAAAATTAATGATTATAGTTTTTGAAGTATCAATTTTTTTAGCCGTTAGTTTTTCCAGTTCGGTTTGAATTTTTACTTTTTCAGATGGCGATAAAACACCAAAATCATCTTTTCTTAAAAATCTTCCTATATAAGCAGTATCAACCTGATAAGTAATTATTTCTAATTTTTTATCCTTTAATTTATTATTGAATTGGTCTTGCGTGATTGATTGATCATTTTCATCAAATAGAAACTGCGGTTTAGAATTCTCTTGTGAAAAACAATTTAAACTAAATAAAATAAAGATGATATATTTCATTTTTAATATTTTTAAAATAGGGTTATACTTATTATATGTTTTTGAAAATCAAAATATTATATTTTTTAAAAATAGTAAAAAAAGATTTAGACATTCTAAATTATTTTACTTTCATTACTTTTAATTTTAAGTAAAAAATAAACAAATCTATAGTAAAGTATATATCATATACTTTAAGTAAATTTGCAAAACACAACTTAATAGTATTTAAAATGAAAATTTCGATAGGAAACGACCACGCAGGACCAGATTATAAAAAAGCAATCGTTGCAATGCTTAAAGCAAAAAGATATGAAGTAACCAATTATGGTACAGATTCTGAAGATTCTGTTGATTATCCTGATTTTGGACATCCGGTTGCCAATGATGTATCTGAAGGTAAAGCTGATTTTGGAATCGTGATCTGCGGAAGCGGAAACGGAATTGCAATGACTGTTAATAAACATCCTAAAGTAAGAGCTGGCTTGTGCTGGACTAAAGAAATTGCTTATTTAACGCGTTTGCATAATGATGCTAATATTGTGAGTATTCCGGCACGTTTTACATCTATCCCTCAAGCGGTAGAAATTGTTGAAACGTTCCTGACAACTGCTTTTGAGGGTGGAAGACACCAAAACAGAGTGAACAAAATTGCTTGTCAATAAAAAGTCAAAAAAATTGGGTGCTTCGCACTAATATAAATATCAAGCCGGGCGGATTTTTAAAATTCCCCCGGTTTTTTTTATTCAAATAACTTACATTCAGATAATTATAAGGTTATTAACATTGTTGATTATTTATAATTAGTCAAAAATAAAGCAATATTAAAAACATCTACATTATAAACAAACAAAAGAACAGCAATCAAGATCTGAATAAAAACAATTGCCGAAAATTTTAAAATAAAAGAAGCTTTACTGGTTTTATGTCTAAAGATGATCATTGCTAATAACAAACCTACAGAACCTCCAAAAGCTGCAAGTGCAAAAAGTGAATTTTCGGGAATTCTTCTTTTATGATTGATTACTAAATACTTATCATAACCGGCAAAGATAAAGGCAATACTATTTATAAGTAGAAAATAAAATGCTAGAATATTCATTGGTTTAAAAAATAAAGAGCAAAGATATTATTTTAAGAAGCTAATGCAGTAAATCTGGTTATTTTCGCAAATAAGTTTATTTTTGTTAAAATTTAACTCCCCAAATATTATATCAAAAACCTAATGAAAAGAATATTTTATCTGGCATTTTTCGCGTGTCATTTTTTGTGCGCGCAAGAAAAATCAAAAGTACTTTATCGTAATGAAATTGTTTATTTATCGAATAAAAGCAAATTAGAAATTGAATCTTTTATCGAAGAACAAAGAGAAATTGCCAAAAGTAAAAATGTAAATGAATACTCGATAAACATTCCGTACGATAATTTTAGTGAAATTTCGAACATAAAAGGTGCTGCAATAAATGCAAAAACCAACAAGAAAAGTAAACTTTCGCAGTATGACATTAGTACAAATGAGTTGAAACAAAGGGATATTTTTTATAGCGATAATAAATACAAACACTTTGATTTTAATAATGTTGAAGATAAATCGAAGGTTGAATTCTCGTATAAAGTAAAGCAAAACGAACCACGATTATTATCTTTTTTTGCTTTTCAGCACGAACTACAAACTGTTGCTTCACAATTTCAGATAAAATCAGATCCATCTATCGAAATTGGTTATAAACTTTTTGGAGATCATCAGGATAAAATTGTTTTCGAAAAAACGAAAGAAGAAAACCTCGATGTTTATACCTGGAAAGTTACAGATATGCCCTCTTTTGAAGAGGAAAACAGGGCACCAAATTTTACTTATTTCCTGCCTCATATTGTTTATTACATCAAAAGTTATACTAAGGATAACAAGAAAGAAGCGCTTTTTCCGGATGTTGAGCATTTGTACAAATGGTATTATTCGTTGGTAAAAGATATTAACAAATTAGACCAAACGGCTCTTAAAACTAAAACTTCAGAATTAATAAAAGACAAAACAAATCCTAAAGACAAGGCAAAAGCAATTTACAATTGGGTTCAGGAAAACATTCATTATGTAGCTTTTGAGTACGAAATGGGAGGTTTTATTCCGCGTGATGCGGCATCAGTTTTTGATAAAAAATACGGGGATTGCAAAGACATTTCGAACTTACTAAATGAAATGTTTAAAACTGCCGGATTAGAGTCAAACCTAGTCTGGATTGGTACAAGAGATAAGCCGTATAGTTTTGTAGATGTTCCAACGCCTTTGGTAAGCAATCACATGATCGCGTCTGTAAAAATCGATAAACAGCGCTATTTTGTTGACGGGACCGATTCTTTTTGTCCGTTTACATTTCCTTCTGCAATGATTCAGGGCAAAGAAGGACTTATAGGAATATCTGAAACTGAATTTGTTATTGAAAAAGTTCCTGTAATAGATAAAAAAGAGAACCATCTAAAAGTTGATATGAAGTTGAAAATCAATGATGATGGAGTTCAGGGCGCAGCAAAATTATTACTTTCCGGTTATGAGAAAAGTGATTTTTTAAATGTTTTAGCTTCTAATAAACAAAAGCAGGACGAAATCTTAAAAAGTGGTCTGACCCGATACAATCAAAAACTCGAAATAGAAAACACCGAAGTTAAAAAGAATGAGTATGACAACAAAGATGCAGAGCTTTTGTACAATTTTAAACTGGAATCCTGGACGAAGAAAATAGGGGATAAGATGATTGTAAAACCTATTTTATTAGCTCCTTTTAAAGGGTATATTATTGACACTAAAGAAAGAAAACTTTCTATAGAAAACGACAATTTGTTTACAAATGACTTTACTTATGTCTATGAAATTCCCGAAAATTATCAGCTTGACTTTATTCCGGAGAACAGTAAGAAAGAAAATGAAGTTTTAAGTTATGATATATCGTATAAAAAAGATAAAAAAAACCTGATCGTATCTCAAAAAATTGCACTTAAAAAATTAGTTATCGAAACCAAAGATTTTGACAACTGGAATGCATTAGTAAACGAATTAAACAACCAATACAACCAATCCATCATATTAATAAAAAAATAATGAAAAAAACATTACTAATCCTACTATTCACTTTTTTAATAAAAGCACACGCACAAGAAATTAAAAGTTACTCCTGGGATGCAGTTCCGGCATTTCAGGCCATTCCAGAAGAATATAAAAAAGAACCCGCTGTAATTTTATTTGATAAAAGATGGGTTCATACCAGAATTAATCCCAATTTGTATGGTTTTGCAAAATTTAAAATGGAACATTTTGCAGTAAAAATAAATGAGTCTTCAGAAATCAGCAAATACAATAAAGTTACTGCAGATGATAATACAACGATTCGTGATACAAAAGATTTTCACGCCAGGGTTATTAAACCTAACGGCGATGTTAGGGTTTTATCTGAAAGTCAGATTGTAAATTCGGATTTAAAAAATGTAAAATCGATTGTTTTTGAAGGAGTTGAAAAAGGCGATATTCTGGAGTATTATTTTATTGTAAAAGAGAATCCAACATCAAACGGAATCGAAATTTATCAAAAAGATGCGCCGGTATTGCATGCTGAGTTCACACTTACAGAATCTGGATCGGCTATGTCGAGAGTATATACTTCGGGTGAATTTCATTATAATAAAGTAAAAGGCAAGACATTTTTTACTGCAGATAATATCCAGCCGCTTGTAAACGAAAAAAGCTCAAAGAAATTTAGAAATCTGGTTAAGGTATTGTATTTAATTACCGGATCTCCTGCCGAAATGAGTAATAAAAAATGGGAAACGTATTTTAAAAATTACATTAGAAACAAACCTTATGCTTTTTCGAATGGCGATGTTAAAAAGCTTGTTCAGAAATTGGATATAAAAGATAAATCTAACGATGAAAAATTAACCATTCTGGACGAATACATCAGAACCCATTTTGAACCTTATGCCGAAGGAGAAACAATTAATACTAAAATTAAGATAACAGAAGGAAATTCGAAATTAGCGAGTAGGGATTTTATTTTTCTGTATAAATATGCTTTTGATATTCTTAAAATTCCATACGAAATCATTGCTACCGAAGATCGTTTTATAGGAGATCTTGACGATGAGATTGTAACGTTTTATGAGTTTACAGATATTAATTTCTATTTTAGGGATTTAAATAAATTTATCTCACCAAATGTGGTCTATCTTGCTTACGGAAATCCAAGCTATGATTATCAGGACACAAAGGCAAAAGGATATAATGTACAAAAGAAACAGGAAAGTTATGTTTATGCTCCGGTAGTTTCATCAGATTTTACTAAAATAGCAACGGAATCAGTTGTAACTTTGAGCCCTGATTTATCAAAAGTAACGATAGATAAAAAAATGTCAAGTACCGGTTATACAGGTCAAATGCTGCGTTATTCGTATAATGATTTGTCTAATAACGAAGAAAAAAAGGAGCTTACAGATTTTGTAAAAGATGTGTTACTTGATGAAGTTGATGTAAAGGTTTTAGAACAAAAAGCCGAAAATTTAGAGTTTAAAAATAATTATACAAATACGCCGTTTATTATTAATTCAAAACTGGAATCGGTAGAATCATTTACTGAAAAAGCCGGAAATTTACTTTTAGTGAATCTGGGAAAGATCATCGGAAAACAGGCTAATCTTTATCAGGAAAATACCAGAAAAACAGATATTGATTTAAAATACACAAAAGAATACCATCATAGTATTGTCTTTAACATCCCGAAAGGATATCAGGTAGATCATTACAATGATTTAGTGATAGACAAAGAAATGAAATTTGATGAAAGCAAAAACTGTTCGTTTAAATCGACTGTAAAAGTAGATGGAAATCAGGTTATCATCACAATTGATGAAAAATACAAAGCAATAAATTATCCAAAAGAGATTTATCAGGAATATAGAAAAGTATATAATGCATCTGCAGATTTTAGCAAAGCAAGCATTGTGTTAAAGCCAATTAAGAAGAAATAAAAATACAATTAATAAATACTCTAACAGATATCGAAATGAGTCCAATACAATTATTTGAGCAAAAAAAAGTAAGAAGTCACTATGATGCTGAAAAAGAAATTTGGTATTTCTCGGTAATTGATGTGATTGAGATTTTAACAAATAGTCTTAATCCAAGAGATTATTGGTATAAAATGAAAATTAGAGTTAAAACTGATGATGGATTTGAACTGTCGACAGTTTGTCGACAGTTCAAAATGCTTGCTGATGATGGAAAAAACAGATTGACTGACACTGCGGATACTGAAACTTTGTTACGTTTAATTCAATCTATTCCATCTCCCAAAGCAGAACCTTTTAAACAATGGCTAGCTAAAGTTGGTTATGAAAGAATCCAAGAATTGGGAGATCCTTCTCAAAGTTTAGATCGCGCTCGTGAAAATTGGCAAAACTTAGGTCGAAGCGAAAAATGGATTCAGCAGCGAATGACAGGCCAGGAAACTCGTAATAAACTGACTGATTATTGGAAAGAATCCGGAGTAGAAAAAAAGGACGAATTTGCAATGCTTACCAATATTATTCATCAGGAATGGACGGGATTATCTGTAAAAAAGCATAAAGAAGTAAAGGGATTAAAATCTCAAAACTTAAGAGATCATATGTCTGAAGCGGAACTAATTTTTACTGCTTTAGCCGAACTTTCGACCCGACAAATTGCCGAAAGTGATGAAGCAAAAGGTCTGTTAGAAAATGCAAAAGCAAGTAAAAAAGGTGGAGCAATTGCAAAAAATGCCCGAATAGCTCTGGAAGATAAAACGGGAAAAAGTGTTGTAACTGGAGAAAATTTTTTACCTCCAACAAAAAAACAAACTTGAGTAAAATAGAATTAAAACGATTCCCGGATTTGTATTAATTTTGATATTTTTAAAACAATAAAATAAAAAACCATTGCGAACTTTGCGAAACATTTTGCAGCCTTTGCGGTTAAAATAAATAAGAATGACTAATATTCAATTCATTGCCAAGACTGTTCAAACAGCAGCAATTAACATTCAAAACACGGTAAAATTATTAGAGGAAGATTGTACGATTCCGTTTATTTCGCGTTACCGAAAAGATACAACCGGAAATCTTGATGAAGTTCAAATTGAGCAAATTGCAAAACTTCAGAAAGATTATGAAGCAATTGTAAAACGTAAAGAAGCGGTTTTAAAATCGATCGAAGAACAAAAAGCGCTTACGCCTGAATTGAAACAAAAAATTGAGCAAAGTTTTGACTTACAAGAAATTGAAGATTTTTACCTTCCGTACAAAAAGAAGAAAAAAACAAAAGCCGATGTTGCCCGCGAGTTTGGCCTTGAACCATTGGCAAAAATAATCATGTCTGAAAATGATGTTGATATCGATTTTATTTCGACGCAATATCTGAATGAAAATGTAATTAATGAAGAAGCTGCGATGCAAGGCGCCAGAGATATTGTTGCCGAATGGATCAACGAGAATATTTATGTTCGTAAGCAATTGCGAAGATTATTTAATAGAAAAGCAACGATTGGAACCAAAGTCGTAAAAAAGAAAGCTGAAGAAGAAGGAGCGCAAAAATTCAGTCAGTATTTTGATTGGGAAGAACCTTTGACAAAAGCACCTTCGCACAGATTATTGGCCATGCTTCGTGCAGAAAATGAAGGTTTTGTCAAGATGAAAGTAGATGTTGATATCGACGAAGCTTATGATATTATTGATGAAATTGTCATTAAAAAACAAAATAGTACAACAGCTCATTTGCAATTGGCGATAGAAGATAGTTACAAAAGATTGTTGAATCCGGCAATTGGAAACGAAACTTTGCAAGAAGCAAAAGCCAAGGCTGATGCCAATTCTATTCAGGTTTTTGCCAACAATTTAGGACAACTTTTATTGGCGCCGCCTTTGGGCGAAAAACGTATTCTGGCAATCGATCCAGGATTCAGGAGCGGTTGTAAAGTAGTTTGTCTGGATGAAAAAGGCGATTTATTGTATAACGAAACGATTTATCCGCACGCACCTCAAAATGAGGAAACAATGGCGATCAAGAAAATCCGTTCGATGGTAAATGCGTATCAAATTGATGCGATTTCTATAGGAAACGGAACGGCTTCGAGAGAAACCGAATTTTTCATCAAAAAAATTGCGTTCGACAAACCGTTGCAGGTTTTTATTGTTTCTGAGGCTGGAGCTTCGGTATATTCGGCATCAAAAATTGCAAGAGAAGAATTCCCTAATTATGATGTTACCGTTCGTGGATCGGTTTCTATTGGCAGACGACTTTCAGATCCTTTGGCCGAATTGGTAAAAATCGACCCGAAAGCCATTGGCGTAGGCCAATATCAACACGATGTTGACCAAACCAAGCTAAAAGAAGAATTAGATAACACTGTAATTCGTTGCGTGAACTCGGTTGGAATCAATATCAACACGGCGAGTAAACATTTACTAAGTTATGTAAGTGGAATAGGAGAGAAGCTTGCTGAAAACATTGTACAATATCGTTCAGAAAATGGTCCGTTTGAGGATAGAAAACAGCTGAAAAAAGTGCCTCGCTTAGGCGAGAAAGCGTATCAGCAAGGTGCAGCTTTTATTAGAATTTCGAATGCTAAAAATCCATTGGATAATTCGGCAGTGCATCCTGAAGCTTATCCTGTCGTGGAGAAAATGGCAAAAGATTTAAAACTTTCTGTAAACGACTTAATTGCCAACAAAGAGAAAACAGCCCTTATTAAAGCCGAAAACTATATTACGCCTGAAGTAGGTTTACTTACACTGAAAGACATCATAAAAGAGCTTGAAAAACCCGGATTAGACCCAAGAAAGTCAGCTAAGGTTTTTGAATTTGATGCAAACGTAAAATCAATCAAAGATTTGAAAACCGGAATGATTTTACCGGGAATTGTGAATAACATTACCAATTTCGGTTGTTTTGTCGACATCGGAATCAAAGAAAGCGGATTGGTTCATATTTCGCAATTGAAAGCAGGATTTGTAAGCGATGTAAATGAAGTGGTAAAATTGCATCAGCATGTTGATGTAAAGGTTACAGAAGTTGATGAAGATAGAAAGAGAATTCAGTTGACGATGGTATTGTAGAATAAAATCTTCGTATTTTTGTTAATAATTGAAACTTGAAATGGAAAATAAAAAAGATATTGTAGATAATAAGGATCATTCTTATTTCTATTCTTTAGAATTAGAAGGGGTTAATTGTTTTAAAGACAAGCAAACATTAGACTTATCTGATGGGAAAGGCAATTATTCTCCTTGGACAATTATTTTGGGAGATAATGGTACTGGGAAAACAACCTTATTAAAAGTTTTAGATAGAATGCAACCAGATTCTGCGGCAGTAGATCTCAAAAAGCTAAAAATAGATTCTCAAGGTAAAATATTTTTACCTCAATATTTTATTAGTGGGATTGAAGGTACTTTTAAAAATATGTTAAGTGAATTGAAAGAAAAAAGCATTTCAGTTTTATTAAAATTAATAAACAATGGTGAATTTAGAAAAGTTGAGGTTAGTTCAAATATTGATAACTTAGATTCTTTATATGATGAACGTTTCAGTAATTCTTTTCTAATTTCATATGGTGCATCAAGAAGAATGAGTAAATCAACCAGCTTAAAAACAAGCGTTAGTTCTAAATTTACATCTCTATTTGATGATAAGATAGAATTGATTAATGCAGAAGAATGGTTATTACAGAAGGAAACTTTATCAGACTTAGCCGAGCCACATTCGAAAATTAAATTTAAAAGAGATTTAGAATTGGTAAAAAATTTACTAAAAGATGTTTTACCAGACGTAAGTAATATTGGAATTAAGCCGGTAAATGAAAAAAATCCAAACCTCTTAATAGAAGTTCAAACTTCTTATGGATTAGTTAATTTACGAGATTTAAGTTTTGGATATCAAACCTTAACCGCATTAATTGTTGATATTGCTGCAAATATGATGGATAAATATTTAAATTCTGAAAATCCATTGGCAGAACCCGTCATCATTTTAATTGATGAAATCGATTTACATTTACACCCAAAATGGCAAAGAACCGTAGTTGATAAGTTATCATACCATTTTCCACAAGCTCAATTTATAGTTACTGCACATAGTCCTTTAATTGTTCAGTCAGCACAAGATAAAGACGCTAATATCGTTGTTTGTAGAAAAGAAGGGGATAGAGTAATTATTGATAATGATCCTGAAAGTGTAAAAGGATGGAGAATAGATCAAATTTTAACCTCTGATTTATTTGAAGTAAGTAGTTCAAAATCAATTGATTTTGAAGAAATAAGAAATGAGAAAACAAGTATCCTTTTAAAGAATGAATTATCTGATTCTGATAAGAAAAGATTAAATTTTTTAAATCAAAAACTTAATGATACTCCTGTTTTTTCGTCTAAAGAAGCTATCGATGCAGAAGAATTGATTAAAAAAGCAGCTGAACTATTAAAAAAATAGTTTCTATTATGATAAAGATAGTTAAGGATGAAGCTCCTGAAAAATTAATCAAAAATGGTTCGGCACAAACTAAAATTGATTTAGAAGAATATTCGAATAATAAAACAAAATATAATTCTGGCGAATCAAAATTTGAAGCTTTTAGTACAATATATAATTCTGATATAGTACGAGATACTTTAGAAAGTATTCAAAAAAACAAATGTTGTTACTGTGAGACCAAAAGTACTAGAAGTAATAGTGATGTAGAGCATTTTAGACCCAAAGCCGCATATTCATCCAGTTTTAAAGGAAACAGTTTATATCCTGGATATTTTTGGTTAGCTTATGATTGGGATAATGTATTTTTAGCTTGTCAAGTTTGTAATCAGATTTTTAAAAATGATTTTTTTCCTATTGAAACAGAATCAACAAGAGCACAGTTTAATAATTTTGAAATAGAGAATGAGGTTTCATTATTTGTTCATCCTTCGCATGATGAACCGGAAGATGAAATAGAATATAGAGAAAGTATACCATTTGGAAAAACGAAAAAAGGTAAAATTACTATTGCTTACCTTGGTTTTGGTTCACTTGAACATGGAAAAGAATTTGGTCTAGAATATTCTAAAAAGCATAAAATTAGAATTAATAGACTTTTTGAAGAAAGAGAAATCTTTTATCAAGAAAAGGCAAAGATTTATAGAACAATAAAACTGTTAGAAACAAAAGAATTAGATTCTGAAGGATTGCAAGTTTTAAATGGACTTAAGCATATTATTGATAATGCACAAAATTTAGATTCAGAATGGTCATCTATGATAAAATGTGCAGTTAAAAATGAATTTAAAGAATATTAAAATTATCAGAACATGTTACATTTAATGATAGTTTAAAAATTGCAAATCAAAAAAAACAAAAACTCCCAAATTACAATCGTAATTTGGGAGTTTTTAGTTTTTATAAATTATTTCAAAATCACTTTTTTAGTAATACTTTTAAAATCATCATTCGAAATCTTTATCAAATAAACTCCAGACGATTGATTTGCTAAATTAATCTCGGTATTTTCCGCAGTTGTTTTTTGTTGATGAATAACAATCCCGGAAGGAGAAATTACTGAAATAGTAGATTGCTGAGGTGCATTCACAGTAAATCGATTAGCACTTGGGTTTGGGAAAAGCGTAACAGTAGATTTTTCAATATCAAAATCACCAGTAGATAAAGTGGTAGTTGGCGGAAAATAAAAATTACCTGTTAATAAAAAAGAATATAATGTTTTTAAGGTATGATTGAAATAACTGCCAGGTTCACTGAGATTTTTTAAGTCGGCGTAAGAAGTATCAAGATGCATTTGGTTATCGCCTCCCATGGCCGCACAGGCAAATGCACCCACAAATGTTCCGTTGTGCCATTGACCTATTGCAGTTCCGTTTTGGTTATAACCATCTTTAATGTTAGAAGATCCGCCTAGATTTACGCGAACAAAATCTGAGGATTTTTTTGTGTAAGCTTTCGCATCGACATTTCCAAACCATAAATAGTCAACGGCGATTCTCCAGGGCGTTCTTGCAGCATCGTAAGTATATGTTTTTCCTCCATTATTATAACCACCGGCTTGAGAAGAATAAGCGCCAGAAGCTTCGCACCAGTCAGAAACTAATCCGCCAACGGCATTGTTTTGTATTAAATTGTTGTTGATAATAGTGTACGATTTTGCTGCAACCTGATTCCAAAAAGTTACATCATTCGTAAAAGTTCCAAAAACTCTGTAATAAGCAGGAGAGAAGTAAGACGGATTTGTAATTTGGCTTCCGCCGAATTGATCTCCGGGTTTTAAAACAAAAGTATTGGCTTCGATTTCATAATTTTTAATGGCAGAAATTAAAGCAGTCGCATCACTTTTATAATTAATATTTCCAGTGCTTCCCCATTGATAATCGGCAACGATAAGCGCTAAGGCAGCATCAAGTTCAGCATCGGTTGCTCCGTTTTGTCCAATAGTACCAGAACAGCCGTTTATTTTCCAGTTCATTACTTTGTTGCCGTTTACATTGTCTTTGTAATACAGCCAGAGTCCATCAAATAATGTTTTATCGGCCATATAAACGCTTAGGAGCATTCCGTAACCAATTCCTTCAGAAACAGTTTCCCAGGAATTGTCGAATTTTACACGGTATCTTTCATTCGAGCAGGCTTCAACAAAATTGGCCTTCCAGATATCGTAGTTGTTTTTAGCATCCTGACTGTTTTTATTCGTTGGCATTAAACCATTTGCAAATACAACATTGGCAGGAAACGGCTGCTTTTGTGCGTAACTTTTGAGACACAAAAAAGCAACAGTAATCAGAAGTAGGTTTTTCATAATTATTGTTATTTGATTTAGGGACTCTAAAAGTAAGTTTTTTTAGATAAAAATAAAAACCCCAAACTACAATTGTAATTTGGGGTTTATAATAAGTATTTAAATTCTTATTTAATTTCTTCCTCTTCTTTTTTAACAGAAGGTGCAGGAGGGGTTTGATCGTCTTTAGCAGCGTTTTTAAATTCCTTAATTCCGCTTCCTAAACCTTTCATTAATTCCGGTATTTTTTTACCTCCAAAAAGTAATATCACGATACCTACTATTACGAGGATTTCTGTAAGACCTAATCTTCCCATGGTTTGTATATTTAATGCCGTAGCAAATTGTTGTTCTAATTGTTTCGCAAATGTATATAGAATATACGAAGAACAACAGGATTTGGTTTAAAATATTTGTTTATTGTAGCGTTAAATATTTTATAAAATCCTGAAATAACTGTATTCGTTCCTTTTTGTCGGGCATCAACAAGGCGATTAATTATTATATTTGCTCGTATAAACAACCATAATGACTAAGAAAAAATTCAATTTCAGAAAAAATTTATTCATCAAAAACCGATTGGTGATTTTGAATGAGGACAATTTCGAAGAAATTTTTTCATTCAAACTAACTTTAATGAATGTTTTCGTAACGTTCATGTTAGGAGGAATTTTTTTAATTTTAATTACTACTTTTATCATTGCTTTTACTCCTTTGCGCGAACTAATT
The DNA here is from genome assembly GCF_020905295.1 of Flavobacterium piscisymbiosum. NCBI lineage: Bacteria > Pseudomonadati > Bacteroidota > Flavobacteriia > Flavobacteriales > Flavobacteriaceae > Flavobacterium > Flavobacterium piscisymbiosum. Next base: position 1,237,260 of record NZ_JAJJMM010000001.1, read on the forward strand.
CCCGGATATTCTTCGACAGAATTAAAAAAGAATGCAACTGAACTGGCTATTAAATCAGATTCGTTAGAAACCGCTTTAAAGAAAAATGAAGCCTATATAAAAGGGATTCAGAAAGTACTAACGGGCGAATTAGAATATGCAAAATTCAGTAAAGATTCTATTTTAGCTGATGCTGATGAGCCTTCGCAAGTAAATATGAAAGCCTCTGAAGAAGAAATTAAATTAAGAGAAGAAGTGGCAAAGATGGAGAAGGAGCCGGGCGAAAAAACTCGAAGTAAAAACAAAAGTGACAAGAAATAATACCATAAAAAATGTCTATTAAATCAGTAGCAGCAAAATTATTTGCCACCAAAATATACTATAAAACACAGGCTTGGGCCAATAAACCGGTCGAAACTCAACAAGCGGTATTTAAGAATTTAATAAATAGTGCCAAGGAAACCCAGTTTGGTACAGATCATCATTTTGATAAAATAAAAACGGTTCATGATTTCAGGAAGCGTGTCCCGATTCGTGACTACGAAGATTTAAAATCCTATATCGACAAAGTTCGAATGGGCGAAAAAAATATTCTCTGGAAAGGAAAACCGCTCTATTTTGCTAAAACCTCAGGAACAACCTCAGGGGCAAAATATATTCCGCTGACCAAAGAATCAATGCCATATCATATTGAAGCTTCAAGAAATGCAATTCTTCATTATATATATGAAACCGGAAATGCTGATTTTGTTGATGGAAAAATGATTTTCCTGCAGGGAAGTCCAATTTTAATTGAAAAATACGGAATCAAATTTGGAAGATTATCCGGAATCGGAGCGCATTTTGTACCCAAATATCTTCAAAAAAACAGAATGCCTTCGTGGGAAACCAATTGTATCGAAGATTGGGATACCAAAGTAAATGCCATTGTAGAGGAAACAATCGAGCAGGATATGACCATAATTTCGGGAATTCCGTCCTGGGTTCAAATGTATTTTGAACGTTTACAGGAAAAAAGCGGAGGGAAGAAAATTGGAGATTTGTTTAAAAACTTCAATCTATTCATTTACGGAGGAGTCAATTATGAACCATATCGCGCCAAGTTCGAAAAAATGATTGGCCGAAAAGTAGATAGTATTGAGTTGTTTCCAGCTTCAGAAGGTTTTTTTGCCTATCAGGATTCTCAAAAATCAAAAGGAATGCTATTGTTGCTGAATTCAGGAATTTTCTATGAATTTATAAAAGCAGATGAATTCTTTACAGAAAATCCAAAAAGCTACACCATTGGCGAAGTAGAAATGGGTGTAAATTATGCTTTGATTGTTTCTACAAATGCGGGACTTTGGCGTTATAATATTGGCGATACAGTTCAGTTTACTTCGTTGTTTCCGCACAGAGTTATCGTTTCCGGCCGAATCAAGCATTATATTTCTGCTTTTGGAGAACACGTTATTGCCAACGAAGTCGAAAGCGCCATGAAAGAAGCCACAGCAGGAACCAAAATTGTAATTAACGAATTTACCGTTGCGCCACAAATAAACCCTTCAAGCGGATTACCATATCACGAATGGCTGATAGAATTCGAAAATGAGCCTGAAAATATAGAAGCTTTCGCCGAAACAATAGACGATTCGATGCGAAAACAAAACATTTATTACGACGATTTAATCACCGGAAATGTTTTAAGGAAAGTGGTGGTAACCAAAGTTTCGAAAAACGGTTTTCAGGATTATATGAAATCACAAGGAAAATTAGGCGGACAGAATAAAATTCCGAGATTGTCGAATGACAGAAAGATTGCAGATAATTTGAAGTAGGAAAGAACAAAATGGATCAACATACCTCATATGAACAAACTAAAAATCGAGAATGCGATTTTATAGTTCAATATCGTTTTTTTTCTGAAGAAGAAGGAGGAAGAAAAACAGGAAATCCTGTGCAAGGTTATCGTTCCGACTTTATGTATTCAGGTGATGAAAATTTAAAACAATTATGGATGATTTGGCCTGAGTTTTTAGATAATGAAAACAATGTCATTTTAGATAAATCTATACGTGTTTCGACTTCAGGTAAGGCAAAAATGTGGATATTAAATGAAACATTATTTGAATTACATAAAGATAGAGTTAAAATGGGATTAAAAGGTTTTTTTATGGAGGGACCCCATAAAGTGGCGGAATGTGAGGTAATTCAAATTGTTAATCTTAGTTTAAAATAAATGTTATTAAATAATGACATGAGCAGATTTCAGTTGAATTAACATTTTTAATTCCTAATTTCGTTTAATAAATACAAATATTACATCTTCTCAAACAGAAGATTTTTTAAAATAAAATAGCATGAAAGAAACCAAACATATATCAAGATCAAGAGCGCAGGAATCATCTGCCGCAATCGAAAAAATGTACATTACAATGCGCCACTTATTCAACCGTGGGTTTTATAAACCTATGGGGGTTTCGGGCGATAGTTTACGCGAATCATTACTGGCATTACGTCCGGAAATTTACGGAAATATAGGCGAAGAAAAAGTAGAACTTAACGGACTTTTGTACGTTATAGAACGTTTGCCAATAGGAATCGAACAATGTAGATTCATCAATTTAACTTCAGACGAAGGATATTCTAAATCGCATTTTCAGGCCATTGTTCCTCCAAAAAGGCGACGTAATTGTTACAGAATCGACGAAGAACAAATGAATGTTGAAATCACTCGCGGGAGATCAGATATTTATGATATCCTGACGCATTTGACTTTTATTTTTATTGAATCTCATAAAATCAAAAACAGGGTTTTATTAGACGATGGAGGCGAAGTTTCGCGCGATTGGTTAAAATTAGAGCAAGCCGTTTTACAAACCAAAAAGCTTTCTCAAATAGAAAAAGAAAAAGCAATTTCGCATGTTGCCAATATTTTAGCAAGAACTTTCGAAGAAGTTTTGGATATCTATGACGCTTTTGGATCAGAAAATGCTCCGGATCGTTTCCTGCATGTTATTTATTGGTTAGGAAAATTAGCAATCGAAGAAGTGATCGATAATAATAAACGTACCATAACTTTTAGTCCTGTATTAAGAGAACGTTTAGGACACCATATTCACGGTGAAATCTGGGCAACCAACATTAAGGAAGTGCTTAAGGCAAACAATCTTTTAAAGCGTCCAATTCATGTAATAAGTGCAAACATGCACAGTGTGATGAATTCTATTTTTGTAACTCCGTTGTTGAAAACAAAATTCAAGGACAAGTCTGATTTTTATATTTATGAAGAATTAAGTAAATCAGGTGCAAAAGAAACCAGAAGTATTGTCGAAGAATTAGCCTTAAAAAATGGTATGATTTCACTGCCTGATAGTTCAGGAACGAATATCGACGTTCAAATTTTTGATACTGCCAAAATTGACTGGGCAAAAACTGCATTTCCAAAAACAGTTGTTGACCAAGCGGCTCCGGTTATTATTGTAATGGATTATGCTTTTGGAGAACAAGCTTACGAAACGATCGACGAACTTTTAAAACCATATAAAAAAGAAACTTTACTAAATGTAAGATCAGTTTCGATAATGGGTAAAGCCGGAATTCTGGAAGGCGGAAAAGGCGATATCATGATTCCTACAGCGCATATAAACGAAGGAACGGCGGATAATTATTTCTTCGAAAATGAATTAACTGGCGCAATGTTCGAAGGAAACGACATTGCTGTTTTTGAAGGTGCAATGGTTACCGTTTTAGGAACATCATTACAAAATAGAGATTTACTGAAATTCTTTCACGAATCGACCTGGGGAGTAATTGGTCTTGAAATGGAAGGATCTTACTATCAGAAAGCCATTCAATCGGCATCAAAAATTAGAAAAAGTGTTCCGCACGATATCAAAGTTCGTTATGCCTATTATGCCTCAGATAATCCTCTTGAAACCGGAAGTACATTAGCTTCAGGCGGATTAGGAACAACAGGTGTAAAACCAACATATTTGATTACTATTAAAATTCTGGAACAAATTTTCAACGTAAAATAAAAGGATAAATGAGTACAAAAGTACCCCAAAACAATGAAGATCAAGAAATTGATTTAGTCGTGATTTCTAAAAAAATAAGTAATTTTTTCAACGGAATTAATACTTCTATTTTTAGAGCAATTCAGTTTTTTATTCGAAACTGGATCATTGTTTTGATCTTAATTTTGGCGGGATTTGGTTTGGGGTGGTTTTTAGATAAGACTCAAAAAACATATGACAATCAGATAATTGTTCAACCTAATTTTGGAAGTGTTGATTATTTGTATGCTAAGGTCGATTTAATTCAATCTAAGATACTAACGAATGATACAGCATTTTTTAAATCAATTGGTATTTCACAAAAACCGACACTAAGCAAGATTTCGATTGAACCCATAGTAGATGTATTTAAGTTTGTTAATAACAACGAGCAAAATCTCGAAGTATTAAAGTTAATAACCAATAATGGCGATTTAAAATCTGTTATTAAGGAGACAACTACAAGTAAAAATTATCCATTTTATGTTATTAATTTTTCAACAAAAAGCCTATCAAAAGACGGAATTTATGCAAATGCATTATTGAATTATATCAATTCAAGTAAATATTATATAGATATTCAAAAAGTTTCGGTATTAAACATCAAAGAAAAAATAAAAAAGAATGAAGAGATTATTTCGCAGATAGACGCTGTTTTAAACAAAGTTCCAGTTTCGGGTAGTTCAAGCCATGATAAATTGGTTTATTACAATGAAAACACACAATTAAATGATTTGGTTAAAACGAAAGACGGTTTAATAAGAGAAAATGCAAATTATAAAATAGACCTTATAACATCTGATAAAATTGTAAAAGAGAGTTCAGTTACAACTAATATGGAGAATACGGAATCTGTTAAAGGAAAACTTAAAATTATATTGCCAATATTGTTGGTGTTTGTCTTTATTTTCATTGTTTTTATCAAACGATTTTATAAAAAACAGCAAGCATTACAAGTATAATAAAATTGTTTTTTTAATTCATTAGTCATTTCTTATTTTAAGATGAAGAATATTTTACTGCTTAAATTAAACAATGAAAGACTAAGAGAAATTCTTTTTTTTATAGCTGTTCTTTTATTGGTTATCATACCCAAAGGAGGTTTTAAAATTGCTGGCGTGCCTATCACATGGGGCTATTTGTATTTAGGATTATTATTTATTTTATCAATAATTATAATTGTTAATAAATACAAATTTACCGTTAATAGTAAGCATTACATGTGTTATCTAGCTACATTGCCTTTTGTGCTTTTTTTTACAATTCACCTTTTAATTTTTGGATATGAAGGCAGCCTGGGAAATCTAATTGCTTTTTATATTAGTTTTGTTTTTTTGCCCTTTTTATTTTACATTATTTTAGGTAATTTTTTAACTAAGATAAATGGTGATTATATTCAGAATTTAATTGCTAAATCAGTTTTTTGGATTGCTATTTACGGGATCTTCTTATTTATTTACAAACAAATAACAGGACATTTTTTAGAAATACCTTATATTACAGTAAACGCTGCAGATTTAGGAGAGTTAGCGAGATCTAAATTTAATCAAAGAGGATCTGTTGCTAAATTAATATCTACCTACAATAATGGTAATATTTTTGGAGTTTGCACGCTAATGTTATTTCCCGTTTTTTATAATAAAACTGCATCAAAATTTAAGATCTTCATTGTAATTTTAGCTTTAATTCTTACTTTATCCCGAACAGTTTGGATAGGATTAATTTTTTATTTTTTAATCCTTTACAGAAACAAGTTATTACAACTTGCCAAAGTGTATTTATTAGGAGCTTTATTGCTATTTATTATAGGATCGATAGTTATGACGCGTTATTTTCAATATGGATCCTTACAAGGATTTATTCTTGATTCTAATTTAGGAGGCAGAATTTTACAAATTAGAAAAGTAAATGAAATAACATTTTTTGGGAGTAAAGCATACACTATAATTGATGAAATAGTTTATTTATCAATTTTTAGACAGTTTGGAGTCATAGGTTTATTACTATTTTGTATTTCATTTTTTGCACCGGTTTATTTATTTCTTCAAACCAAAAACAACAACTTTATTTATTTTCTAGGAGTCATAACTTATTTGTTTGTATGCTTTAGCGATGGTTGTATGTTGCTAATACCTACTTTAGCTTTTTTCTATTTTATTTGTACAATGACTTTTATTAGGCAGGACAGAACCTAAAAAGAGAATGTCACAAAACATATAAATATAGATTCCATACTGACGTACTAGAATGTTTTCAGTTAAAAAAGAAAAAGTAAATAATAAGGTTATTAAAAAATAGAGGTAATTTTTACTCTTTAGAGCAGTTTTTAGTTTTATAAAAAGCATTAAAACAAATAGAATAAAGAGAACAAATCCGCCTTTTAAAAAAAAATCCAAATATTGATTATGTGCATTTAAATTGTCTTTAGAAAGGTCACTAAAACCATATTTATCATAACAATTATTTAGTTTAGATTGGATTAAATGATTGTCCATTCCTAAAAAATTTGATTCAGCTATGGTTTGTAAAGAACAATAACAAATCGTATAACGAGATGAATTTTTAATGTTGTTTTTATTCAAAAATTGAATGTCATCCTGAAAACGCTGTGATAAAAAAAGCACTACAAGAGATATTAAAAGTAACATAATTACAACAACCTTTGAGTTCATTTTTTTGCTTTTAAAAGCAAAAAAATAATAGTTTAAAGCACTTAAAAAAATAATAGAATAAAGAATGATTCGCGTATTTATTACTATTAAACTTAGCAGTAATAGTGCGATTACAAGTATAAGACAGGTTTTAATTTTAGTATTTAAGGTCTTATCATGAATTAAAAAATCAGAAACTAAAAGGATTGCTATTCCTACCCAAAGACTAATATAAGTACCGTGAATATGTATGGTATTCTCTAAATTAAATCGGGCAAAATACCAGTTAAAATGGTGGTTAGGAATGTCGTTGATATAGAAGCAAACAATAAAAATACTTATTAAAGTAATAGAAAAACAATAGGTCAAAAGTATTCGTTGCTTGTTTTTTATAAAAAAATCTGATTCGTATAAAAATGAGCTAAACAAAGGCACAATAAACAAAAGAAAACTATTAGCAATAACCTGAATGCTCTTATTATTAAAATAAAAAAGATTAAAGCAAAGTAAAACAAAAAACGAAAGTAGAAACGGAACTTTTTTTATTGAAAAAAAATTTTTCGCAGAACGATATTGAAGTAGTAAAAATAAACTAGCAATAGCCATTATAATAACTTGTACTGCTTCAAACATATATAAAGCTGAAGCAAAAGCTAAAAGATATAATGAAACGATTGTTGCTTTATTTTTTTTAGTTTCTATTATCATTTAGTAAGCTTTTTAAAAACAAATTTAATTTTATCCTGTAAAGAGTCAGGTAATTTTTCTCTTATAAATTGAATTATTTTTTTTTTGCTTTTTAATTTAAATAACTGAAAATTACTAATATCTATTTTTAGAGAATCAATTTCATTTTCGGAGATAAAACCCAAAGATTTCCATTTTGTTGGGTCATTTTCATGAAAATTTTTAAACTCAGTATAATTATTTAAATTTATATTTTTCCAAAATTGATAAAAAGCGATATTATCAGAATCATCTCTATGAGACCAATTGGTTATTTTAGTGTAGATTTCGTCCTCGTCTCTTGCCCAGGATTGATGTAATAAAACAAATTTGGTTATTATTTTTTTTGAGTGCCTTGTTGCCCTCATGTATTTATATTTAGGGTAATTAGTAGCAACTTCTATGGCATCAAATGAATCCTTTATGTATAAAAAACCACCCTGTACTTTTTTAAATAATGTAATCCATTGTACATGAATCTCAACGGGTTTTGTTTTTGGATTTATCAAAAAATGATTTTTTTCTTTTAAAAAAGAAGTAAAGTTTTTAAAATCATTAAAATATTCATCGCTGTCAATTTGAATATGCCAGCCTCCATCGCCCATTGCTTTTGCTAGTAAATTACGCTCTCTGGTATCATTTTCAGCAGGAGAATTTTCAGCAATGTAAAAAGTATCTTCGTAAATAGTAATTTTATTTAAAGTATCAAATTCTTTAATCCACTCAAAAAAAAGAGGATCTATAAATAATGGATTTCCACTCCAGGTCAAACGATCTTTATCTACTGCAAGAACAATCAAATCTGAAGCATCATATACTAACGGAATCGATTTGTATAAATACTTAAAATCATAAGAAACAAGAAATCCAACTTTAATCATTTACTAAAGAAATTTAAATCTTTGTTACTTTGAACTTTATAATTAAGATACAAAGTAATAAATAATTCGGTTATTATGAGGGTTGCAATCATTCCTTCAACTTTAAACAAAAAAGATAAAAGAAACGAAAGTATAATATTTATAACTAATCCTATAAAATAACCAGAAAAGTAAATGTTTTTCTTTTCATGTAAAAGTAAAGACATGTATGCAGATTGATTTAAAGAAGCAATTAAAGGAATTGGCGAAAGTAAAATTAAATATCTACTTGATTCTAAGATGTAAACGCTACTTAAGACTGAGATAATTTGCTCTGAAAAAAGAATTAGAATTATTGTCCCGACAGAAAAAAGTACTAAATAGGATTTGAAAATTAATCGTAAATTTTTGTTTAATTCTAATAGAGATGAAACACCAATTTTGCATATTTTAGGGAACACACCTTGAAATAAAACACCTATACAATGTTTTCCTAACATAATAACTTTCTCAGCAACACTGTACATACCTACAACTTTAGATTCAAAAAACACACCTAAAATCAAAGTACCAGAGTTTAATATAGAACAAATTGTTAAATTGGTTAGAAACATTTTAAAACCATATTGTAATTCTGAATAAATCTCTTTGAATGAAGTTCGTGAATAAGTAAAATTTTCTTTTATGGCTAGATAGAAATAGGAAACAATAAAAATCAGACTATCAAATACGCCAAGTATAAAAAATAAAATCTGAAAAGAATTTTTGCTTTTTACAAACAATAATATTGTTAACAAACAAGCTATTTTGAATATTGAATTAATAATAAAATAGATATTTACTTTATTTAAACCAATAAAAATCCAATGCGCATTTTGTGTACGTGAAAATAGCATAACAAAAAGAGAAGCAAATAGCAAAGAATTATTACTAATATCATTGTATAAGTGTACAAGTAAAAAAAGAAGCAAAAAAGAAGGAATAGTTAGTAACAACTTAGTGTTTATTACTGTAGAAATATAATGACTAATGGCTGTAGAATTATATTGTAACTTGCCTATTTTAATAGGTCCAAGAGCATTCCAGGAATAATCATTAATAACAGAAATGTAATTAATTAAAGCTAGTGAAATAGCAATTAAGCCATAGTTAGTAATTCCAAATACCTGAATGTAAAATGGAATTAAAATTACAGGAAATAAAAAATTAATAAAATTAATTCCGAAGCTTAAAAAAATATTTTTAATCACAATTATGTAAAATAAAGGCTCCATACATTTGGAGCCAAGTTTTTAGAGTGATTTATCAACAGAATCTTCAGGATTACCTTGAGGTGCCCAAGAACCTGATTTATCATTTCTCATAGTAACAGAACCAGTTTCGGTATCTAATACAAATAAACAAACCTCACCTGTATCAGCTCTTTGAATAACAGTCATTTGGTATTTTCCTATTTGGTTTTTTTCCTCTGTTGTTTTTTGAGGCTCTTGACAAGAGATAATTAATAAAGAAATAGCAATTATAAAAGCGATTTTTTTCATTTGTTAATGATTTTTCAAATTTGAAATTTTTGTTAAAGATATATTGGTATTATCTAAAAAAAAAAATCAAATAAGATAAATTTTAAAAAACTATTTTTGAAGAAGGTTTAAAAGTTTAAAATATAGAAATATATGAAATTGGTCATTGATGTTCGTATGATAAATGCTTCTGGTATTGGTACATATTTAAAAAATATATTACCAGAAATAATCATTGCATTTGATGAGGTTGTTGTAATGGGAAACAAAAAAGAGATTTTAGAATTTGAGTGGAGTAAACAAGTCGATATTATTCAATTTAATTCTAAAATTTATTCAATAAAAGAGCAATTTTTATATCCATTTATTATTCCGAAATGTGATGTTTTTTGGTGTCCACATTTTAATTTTCCTATTTTACCAGTTCGTGCCACAAAAAAAACAGTAACCATTCATGATGTAAATCATTTAACTGGAGTTTCTCCTATTTCAAAAATTAAAAAACAGTATGCTTATTTGTTGTTTAAAAATGCCGTTAGAAAAGCAGATATAATTTTCACAGTTTCAGAATTTTCAAAAACGGAGCTTATAAAATATACATCTGCGAAGTCAGAAAAAATTAAAGTAGTTTATTGCGGTATAAATTCTTCTTTATTCGAGGAAGAAAAAAATAATGAAAATTTGAAACTTCCCCAAGATTATATTTTATACGTTGGAAATATAAAGCCTCATAAAAATTTAATTGTACTATTAAAAGCATATAATACTTTTTCGAACGAATTTAAATCTCAATTTAAACTTTTAATTGTTGGTAAAAAAGAAGGTTTTATTACAAAGGACAATTCAATTGATACTTATATCAAAAAAAATAATTTAGAAAAATTTTTAATATTTTCAGGATACGTAAGTGATTCTGATTTACCTTTTTATTATCAAAAAGCTTCTTTGTTTGTGTTTCCGTCTCTATATGAAGGTTTTGGATTACCAATTTTAGAAGCATTAGCTGCAAAAACATTAGTGATTAGTTCTAATGCTGCAAGTTTGCAAGAAATAGGCGGAGATGCTGTTATTTACTTCAATCCAAGAAATGCTGCCGAATTATCTAAAAAAATAAAAGAATGTTTAGAAAGTAAAGTAATTGATGAAGCAAAAAAACAAAAAAGAAGAATCCAACTGGATAAATTTACTTGGGAAAAATCTATTAAAAATCATTTAGAAGGATTTGGTAAAATTCTAAATTTGCCCAATACACAATGAAAAAAGCCCTAATTAGCGATTGGTATTATGTAAATGGAGGTGCTGAGAAAGTCATTCATTCTATAAATTCTATTTGGGATGATTTTGATCATTTTGCATTAATCGATTTTTTGAATGATGAAGATCGGGCCTATATTTTAAACGGTAAAAAAGCTAATACAAGTTTCATTCAAAAACTACCAACCGCAAAGCAAAATCATAGAAAGTTTTTGCAATTATTTCCAATTGCAATTGAACAATTTGATCTAAGCAATTACGAATTAATTATTAGTTCTTCATCTGCAGTAGCAAAAGGAGTTAAAACACGAAAAGATCAATTACATATTTGTTACTGTCATTCTCCAATGCGATATGCCTGGGATTTGCAGGATCAATATCTAAAAGATTCGGGATTAGATAAAGGTTTAAAGGGATTTTACGCAAAATATGTTTTAAATAAAATCAGAAAATGGGATGTTCAAAATTCAGAAAATGTCAATTATTTTATTGCTAATTCCAATCATATCGCCCAAAGAATCAAGAAAATTTACAATCGTGAATCAACGGTTATTTACCCTCCCGTTGATATTGATTTTTTTACTTTAGAAGAACAAAAAGAAGATTATTACTTCACTGCCTCTCGATTAGTCTCATATAAAAAAACACAACTAATTGTCGAAGCTTTTAATGAATTACCCCACTTAAAGCTGATTGTTGCCGGAAATGGACCCGAATTTGAAAAACTTCAAAAAATAGCCAAAAGCAATATAGAATTTGTTGGTTTTGTAGACGTTTTAAGCTTAAAGAAATACATGCAAAAAGCCAAAGGATTTGTCTTTGCTGCCGAAGAAGATTTCGGCATTATTCCTGTCGAAGCGCAAGCCTGCGGAACACCGGTTATTGCCTTTGGAAAAGGAGGAACTTTAGAAACCATTGTTGAAAACAAGACCGGCATTTTTTTTCAGGAACAAACCTCTCAAAATATAAAAGAAGCTGTAATAAGATTCGAAAAGATACAATTTGATCCAAAAACAATTCAGGAGCATGCTATGAAATTTTCGAAGCAACGTTTTGAAAATGAAATGAAAGCTTTTGTGGAAGAAAAATTTAAAATTTTTAAAGCATTATAATTTCGAAAAGATCAACTCAAATATATTTTTATAATTTTCAAATAAGTTACATTTGCGATGTATAAATAATTACTATGAAAAGAATACTTATTACCGGAGCTGCAGGATTTTTAGGATCGCATTTGTGTGATCGTTTTATCAAAGAAGGATATTATGTTATCGGGATGGATAATCTGATTACGGGAGATCTTAAAAACATAGAACATTTATTTAAGTTAGAACATTTTGAGTTTTACCATCATGATATCACCAAGTTTGTTCATGTTCCTGGTGATTTAGATTATATTTTACATTTTGCTTCACCGGCAAGCCCGATCGATTATTTAAAAATTCCAATTCAGACTCTTAAAGTAGGATCTTTAGGAACACATAATTTGTTAGGGTTAGCGAGAGTTAAAAATGCCAGAATTTTGATAGCTTCAACATCCGAGGTTTACGGAGATCCATTGGTTCACCCACAAACCGAAGAATATTACGGAAACGTAAACACAATAGGACCGCGTGGTGTTTATGACGAAGCAAAACGTTTTCAGGAATCCATAACAATGGCGTATCATACTTTTCATGGAGTAGAAACCAGAATCGTGCGTATTTTTAATACTTACGGACCAAGAATGCGCTTAAACGACGGACGTGTAATTCCGGCTTTTATTGGTCAGGCTTTACGCGGAGAAGATTTAACAATTTTTGGAGACGGAATGCAAACACGTTCTTTTTGTTATGTAGATGATCAGGTCGAAGGTATTTTCAGGCTATTACATTCAGATTATGTATATCCGGTAAATATTGGAAATCCGGATGAAATCACCATTAAAGATTTTGCAGAAGAGATCATTAAACTAACAGGAACGAACCAAAAGGTAGTCTATCATCCATTACCGATAAACGATCCGTTACAACGCCAGCCAGATACCACAAAAGCAAAAGAGTTGTTAGGTTGGGAAGCAAAAGTGAGTCGCTCTGAAGGAATGAAAATTACATATGATTATTTCAGGTCACTTTCAAAAGAAGAACTTTCAAAAGAAGAACACAAAGATTTTTCGAGTTATATAAAATAAAAAAACGGGCAAATATTCAATTAGATATTTGCCCGTTTTCATTTTATTGAAGTTGCTTAAAAAGCATTATTTTCGATTAATTCTTTCATTTGTCGATCAAGGTTAAAGTTTTCTTTTGCATGAAGAAAAATATCTTTTTTCATTTTTTGAATTTCACCTTTACCTAATTTTGAAATTTGTATTAAAGTTGAATTTAATTGCTGAAAATCTTCTACAGGAACAACCCAACCCAAATTATTTTCCTCGACAATATTTTCACCTTCACCTCCTCCAAAATAAAAAACAGGAAAACCCAAAGCACTATATTCGAATATTTTTGAAGGCACAGAACCGTAAATTCTCGTTTTAAGCGGAACAAGAGCAATATCTAAATCCTTCAATTTCTCATGCAGAACATTACGTTCCAACATGCCGTGAAATATAATTTTTTTATTTGGATTTTGATTGAGATAATTCACAATTTGAGTTTTCTCGGCACCATCTCCAAAAATATGCAGTTCAATATCTAGATTCTCTAAATTCAATTGTTGAATAAGTTCAAAAACGCCTTGCGCAACGCCCAATAATCCTGCGTAAAATAGTTTTATTGGTTCGCCGGAGTTTTCTTTTTCTTCCGGAAAATCTTCCACAAAATGATCTGGATAATTGCGATACAAAAAGTATTTCTTTTCAGGAAAAATCGAATGAATATGTGCAATAATTTCATTAGACTGACCAAAAATATGCGCTGCTTTTTTATAGATAAAACGTTCTATAAAAAGTAAAATTTTATGCGAAATACTATTTTTCTTTAACACTTCAAGTTCAATGGCAGCTGTTGGCCAAAGGTCTGAAACATTTAGAATTATTGTTTTTCGTTTGAGCCAAAGTGTAAAAACAGAAACAAAAGAAAGCAATAATGGAGGCGATTGCACAATTACTTTTTGGGGCGTTTTGACAAATAATAAATAGAAAAACAAAGTGGATGAAAACGAAAGCGTCGAAACAATTCGTTTAAAAATATTCGAACTATTACTCGGGTAAATCCAAAGGCGTTTTAGTGTAATATTCTGAACCTTTTCGGTAACAGAGAATTTGCCTTTATATTCCGGAAATAACTCTCCTTTTGGATAATTGGGCAACGGAGAAATCACCGAAACTTCATATCCGTTTTTATTTAATTTCAAGGCCAGTTGTTCAATTCTATTGGCTGCAGCACCTTTTTCGGGCGGATAATAATTGGATATGATTAAAATGTCCTTCATTATTTTTTATCCAATAAAATTGAAATAATTCTTTCAGATGCTTTTCCGTCCCATAATTCCGGAATACCACTTTTTCTTGCACCATTTTTCAGGAACTCACCAAATACGTTCTGTAAATTTTCTAAAGAGGTTCCCACAATAGTATTCGATCCTATAGTTTCTGTTTCAGGGCGTTCGGTATTATTTCGCATGGTAAAACAAGGAATTCCAAGAACAGTTGTTTCTTCAGAGATTCCTCCACTATCTGTAATAACAGCAAAACTATTTTTGATTAAATACATGAAATTTAAATAACCTTGAGGAGCAACAAAAATGATGTTTTTGAATTTAATTTCGCTTTCGCCTAAAATTGCCTGAGTTCTCGGATGAATCGGAAACAGTATTTTTTTGTTGTCAACCAAAGTATCGATTCCGTGCAGAAGCTCGATCAAAGAAGAAACTTCGTCAACATTTCCGGGACGATGTAAGGTTAGAATAATATAATTTTTTTCGTTTAATTGATGTTCTTGCCAAAAATCTGGTGCAGCAATTCTATCGATATTTTGGTATAAAGTATCGATCATCACATTTCCCACAAAATGTACGTTTTCAGGATTTGAACCTAATTTCAGTAAATTTTCTGAAGCCGAAGTTGAGGTGGTAAAAAAGTAATCGGTAATACTATCCGTTAGCATTCTATTGATTTCTTCAGGCATTGTTAAATCGCCTGAACGTATTCCGGCTTCGACATGCGCTACTTTTGTGTTACATTTTTTGGCCACAATCGAACACGCCATAGTCGAATTGACATCGCCAACAACCAAAACCAAATCACAAGGATTTTGAAGCAGTTCTTTCTCAAAGGCAATCATGATCGCAGCAGTTTGTTCGGCTTGAGAACCACTTTTTACTTCGAGATTTACGTTTGGCTTCGGAATATTTAATTCTTCAAAAAAAGTATCGCTGAGGTTTTTATCATAATGCTGACCCGTGTGAACCAATCGAAATGAAACATCAAAACCTTGATTTTGCTTGTTTTTTATAGCATTAATAATGGGGGCAATTTTTATAAAATTAGGTCTCGCACCCGCGATTATGGTGATTTTCATAAGTAGATTGGATTCTGTCTAAAAACTTTCTTTTGGCAAAAGTAAAGTTTAAATTGGAATCTGGATAAATTGAGATACTTTCTTGAATGTTTAAATGATTTTTGAGTATATCAAAACTTATCTTGTCAGAATTGGAGATCACAATTTGTGACCTCCAATTATTTCTTAATATTTAAAGAGGAAGCTTTAGGAAACTTGAGGTCACAATTTGTGACATCAAGATTGTTTTTTGCAATTCTCTAAGATGACCTTAAATAATTGTATTCATTTTCAACAAGTTAAAACTTGAAGTCGCAATTTGCGACTTCAAGTTTCAAGCTCACAATTTGTGACCTTGAAAATCAAATACTATTTTTTATATCCAATTTTCACTCTTTCATTTTCATCTTTTTTCTTTTCAGTCAATTCATCTAAATAAGAAAAAACTAGTTCAATATTCTTATCGTGATTCTCTAACTTCTTTTGAATCTGAAGAATATCAACTTTAATTTCTGTTGTATCCAAAAGCATTTGTCTCACTTTTGTGAAAATTCGCATAATTTGAATATTGGTTTGAATTGCTTTATCACTTTTTAGAATGCTCGATAACATTAAAATGCCATGTTCAGTAAACGCAAAAGGTAAATATTTTAGGTTTGATCCTCTAGCATTCTTCAAGGTCGCAATTTGCGACCTTGAAGAATTATACTCAATTTCAGTTAGTTGAAACATAAAATCTTCTGGAAAACGCGATAAATTTCTTTTTACTTGTTCATTTAACCTTTTAGTTTCAACTTCATAAAGTGAAGCCAAATCACGATCAAGCATCACTTTTTGGCCACGTATAAAATATATTTTGTCTGAAATAGTTTCTTCAGAAAGTAAAGATTGGTCGTCCATAAGTTTTTAATTTTAAAAAAAAACAAATGTAAGATTTTATTTATATTATAAATAAGACTTGAATTGTTTTAGCTTTCCACTTTTACTTCTTTCTAGAACTGTTTTTCGGGTAAAACTAAAGTTTAAATTAGATTCTAAATATAAAGAAATAGCCTTTTCTATTTTTTGAATTTGGCCATTATCTAATGCTTTATCAGAAACATATTCAATTTCAAAGCGATCTAATTGCGTTTGTTTAATAATAAATTCTTTTACATTTCCGTCATCTTCAACAATGCTTTTGGTAACGTAATAAAAGGTTAATCCAGGCGATTTTTTTCCACTTGGGAGAATTGCAATATCATTAGTTCTGCCAATTAGTTTTTTTAAGATTGGCTTTTGAGGAGTACTTTTTTCGTCTAAAATACCAATATCGCCAATTTCATATCTTATAAACGGATGCGCTTTATTGAAAAGAGAAGTAATCACAATCTGGCCTTCTTCCCCGTAAGGGAGCACTTTATTATTTTCATCTAAAATTTCGACAAAAAGTGTTTCTGCATTGATTTGCCATTCTCCATTTGGATTTTCAAAAGCTATCAAATCGAGTTCCGAAGCGCCGTATTCATTGATAATCGGAATTCCGAATTGCTTTTCTAACAATTTTTTATCCGATTGAAAAAGCATTTCAGATGTCACAAAACAAGCTTTCAAAGTGGGACAAATTTCATTTAAAAGAATGTTTTTCTGTTCTAAATATTTAGCAAATAAAACAATCGAACTTGTATAGCCATTAATATAATCGAATTTTTTAGTTTTAAATTTTTGAAGGAATTGCTCCAGAATTTCATCAGATAAATCGAAAACCGGAAAACGAAAACGATGCGTTAAAAAATCTTTAAAACGTTCTTTTTTGTATCCAATAAAATCCATAGGAATACCATAAAAACGAGCCTGATACGAATGATTAAAATCTATTTTATACCAGCCAAAACGCATAAAAATCGAAGTCCAGGTCAAGGCATGACAATACTTATCTTTGGCAAAAACAAACGGAGTTCCGCTGGATCCGGACGTTTTGTTGACATAAATATTTTTCCGCGAGTAGCCTTTTGACAGTCTTTCTTCAAGAGGTTTTTGTAGATTTTGTTTGTTCAGAATAGGTAAGTCTTCCCATTTCAAATCCGTTTTATTCCCAACTAAATTGGCATAAAATGAGTTGTTTTGAAGATGAAAATCAACAATTTCTTCTTTTTTATTCTCAAGAAAAACAGCATATTCTTCTTGAGATAAATTCACGATTTCATTCAATTCAGCTTTGGCTTTCTTTATAGGAAAACCATTTAATTTGAGCGAAATATCAAAAATAGAAATCATTAAACAGCTTCTTTTAAATCGTAACGTTTAATCGATTTTAGTTCGTCGCTTTTATTTGATTCTTCTTCTTCAATATCAAAATCGTCCTGAAGTCCCAACCAAAATTTAGCTGAATTTCCAAAATATTGGCTTAATCGCAAAGCGGTATCAGCAGTAATTCTGCGGTTTCCCTTAATGATTTCAGAAATTCTGGTTTGCGGAATTTTCAAATCTTTAGATAAACGATAAGGTGTAATATTTAACGGAATTAAAAATTCTTCCGATAAAATTTCTCCGGGATGTATGTTTTTTAATTTTTCCATTTTTAATATTTTAATGATAAGCGACAATTTCTACATTTAACGCATTTCCATTTTCCCAAATAAAAATTATTCGCCATTGATTATTAATTCTAATGCTGTAAAAATCTTTTAAATTGCCTGCTAATTTTTCTAAACAATTAGAAGGCGGAATTCTCAAATCGGTTAAATTTTGAGAGTTATGCAGCATTCTGAGTTTTCTTCTGCCAATTTGCTGTATCTCAATCGAAGGTTTTTTGACCACAATACCATTCCAAATTTTTTCAGTTTCTTTAGATCCAAATGAGATTATCATACCTTTCGCATTACTAACGTCAAAAGTAAGTAAAAAAAATTATTATTTAAGGTTAAAACCCACTATTTTTGCACCACAACTAAATACAACAACACATGACAATTTTACTATTGGGATCAGGCGGAAGAGAACATGCTTTTGCGTGGAAAATGATTCAGAGTCCGCTTTGCGAAAAACTTTTTGTTGCACCAGGAAATGCGGGAACGGCAGCAATTGCTACAAACGTTGCAATGTCTCCAACCGATTTTGATGCCATAAAAGCATTTGTAATTCAGGAAAATGTAAAAATGGTGGTCGTAGGGCCAGAAGATCCTTTGGTAAAAGGGATTTACGATTATTTTAAAAACGACGAAAGTTTACAGCATATTCCGGTTATCGGACCATCAAAATTAGGAGCTCAACTTGAAGGAAGTAAAGAGTTTGCTAAAGAATTCCTGATGAAACACAACATCCCGACAGCTGCTTACGACAGTTTTACTGCCGAAACAGTTGAAAAAGGATGTGATTTTTTAGAAACATTACAACCTCCGTACGTTTTAAAAGCTGATGGATTAGCTGCTGGAAAAGGAGTTTTAATCATTCAGGATCTTGAAGAAGCGAAAACCGAATTGAGAAACATGTTGGTTCACGAAAAATTTGGAGCAGCAAGTTCAAAAGTAGTTATCGAAGAATTCCTGGACGGAATAGAATTAAGCTGTTTTGTTTTAACTGACGGAAAAAGCTATAAAATTCTTCCAACAGCGAAAGATTATAAACGAATTGGAGAAGGAGATACAGGATTAAATACAGGCGGAATGGGAGCAGTTTCTCCGGTTCCTTACGTTGACGCTGTTTTGATGGAAAAAATCGAAACTCGTATTGTAAAACCAACAATCGAAGGATTCCAGAAAGACGGAATCGAATATAAAGGTTTTGTATTTATTGGTTTAATCAATGTAAAAAACGAGCCAATCGTTATTGAATACAACGTGAGAATGGGAGATCCTGAAACTGAAGTTGTAGTACCAAGATTAAAATCTGATTTAGTTGCGTTGTTCCAATCGGTAGCAGATCAAAAGTTAGATACTTTCGAGTTAGAAGTAGATCCAAGAAGTGCAACTACAATTATGGTAGTTTCCGGAGGATATCCTGAAGATTTCGAAAAAGGAAAAGTAATTACAGGTTTAGAAAATATTACCGATTCGATAGTTTTTCACGCGGGAACAAAATTAGATGGCAATAATGTCGTTAGTAATGGAGGACGTGTATTGACAGTAACATCATACGGAGACGATTTTCAACAGGCCATAAAAAAATCTTACCAAAATATAGATAAACTAAATTTTGATAAGATGTATTTTAGAAAAGATATTGGCTTCGACTTACTTTAAGAAAGAGTGAGCTGTAGTATCTTGATTTTCTGTTCCGGCGTCATCAAAAATGCGTAATTGTTTAATCCAATAAACGATTGCGCATGCGCAGATGATCATAAAAATCCAGTTAATAGTATTAGCACCAAACCAAGTAATAAGTTCTAGGTGACGTAAAAAGTCAAGTGGAGCAAATAAAATGTTAACGAATAAGTATTGTATTCCTTCGAAAAAAGCTGTCATAATTTATAAAATTATATGTTATTTATTGTTGTGTAACGCATTGAAGTTAAAATTCAGATAATAGAATCTTTTTTCAACTTGTTGGGTTTTCCTTTTTAAACAAGTATTATATTTACAATCACAAAAGTATAAAATATCCTTATGATAACAAGTGTTTTTAAAAAATCTACGCCATTAAATTATTCATTGGTCGTAATTTTAATACTGGTTTTCTTTTTTATTTTTCAAATTAAAGATCCATCATGGGTGAGTTCTTATTTTTTGGCGTTCCAAAAAGTAAGTTTATTGCTCTTTATTTTAGCCTCTTTTTTCCTGGTTAATTTTATCGTAAAAAAGAACGGACTCAGTAAAGACAATGGTTACGCGATATTTTTTTACTTATTGTTTATATTATTCTTCCCCACAATTTTTAATAATGCGAATGTCATATATGCTAACTTTTTTATTCTGTTAGCACTTCGAAGATTAATTTCGCTACAATCCTTAAAAGCGTCAAAAGAAAAAATATTCGATGCTTCTTTTTGGATTTTAATAGCCGCTTTATTTCAATTTTGGTGTATTCTTTTCCTAATAGTAGTATTTATATCGATTGTTTTTCATGCTTCGAGAGATTATAGAAACTGGATTTTACCTTTTATAGCGCTTTTTGCAGTATCAATAATCTTTTTATTGATCTCCCTGATCTTTCATATCGATATAATAGAATTTTTTCAGAAACGTGCCGTAATCGATTTTGATATTACTTATTTCAAAAATAATTACGAAAATGGAGCACTTTCCATATATGTTGCAGTCGCTTTGTTTTTTGTAACATCAATGTTAACAACGTTGTCAAACAGACCTCAAATCGTGCATTCTTCATACAAAAAAGTTGTAGCCTGTTTTTTTATAGCCGCACTTGTTTACATTGTTTCGCCAGATAAAAGCAACGATTTACTGTTGTTTAGCATTGCTCCTTTGACTATTATGGCAGCAAGCCACGTAGAGTACATGCAGCAAAAACTCAACAACGAAATTGTTTTTTATGTACTAATTTTGTGTAGTTTATTTACGTTTTTCTCTCAACTATAATTTGCTTCCGTAAGCAAGATCACCTGCGTCACCAAGACCGGGAATAATGTAATTTTTATCATTTAGTTTCTCGTCGAGAGAAGCTACCCATAAATGGCAGTTTTCAGGAAGGCTTTTTTCAAGAAAAGCAATTCCTTCAGGAGCAGCGATCACCACCACAATATGAATTTCTTTGGGAGTTGCATTCTGAATTAATTTTTCATGCACCGCCACAATAGACTGACCGGTTGCCAACATGGGGTCAAGCAATAAAACGGTTTTATCATTAATGTTAGAAACAGCCTGATATTCAACCCGAATTTCGAACTCATGATCATTATTAGGATGATATCTGCAAGCCGAAACAAAGCTGTTTTCAGCATGATCAAAGTAGTTCAAAAAGCCGTTATGAAGCGGTAATCCGGCTCTTAAAATCGAACATAAAACCAAATCACTTTCAATTTCGGTTGTTTTTTTTATGCCAAGCGGAGTCTCAATTTCAACCTCTTTATACGATAAATCTTTACTCAGTTCATAAGCCATAATTTCGCCAATTCGCTCAATATTTCTTCGAAAGCGCATACTGTCGTTCTGAACGTTTATGTTTCTGATTTGACCTAAAAAGTGATTTAAAACGCTATTATTTTCAGAAATATAATGGATTTTCATAATAAAAATTTAGAATTATCAATGGGTTACAGTACGATAACGATTTTTTCATCGTTTTATTCGCACGATAAAAGTATAAAAAGTATCTTTGTAACTCTAACAAATAAAGACATGTTTTCAAAATTAGCATATTCTGTTTTCGAACAAAGCATCAAAGATTATCACCAGTTTGATAATGTAGATCAGCCTATAAACAATCCTTATCCTAAAGATAAATTCGAACATTTATTATATCTAAAAAACTGGATTGACACTGTTCAATGGCATTTTGAAGATATTATTCGTGATCCGCAAATTGATCCGGTAGCAGCTCTTACCTTAAAAAGAAGAATCGATGCATCAAATCAGGAACGTACTGATATGGTAGAATATATCGATAGCTATTTTTTACAAAAATACAGCGATGTAAAAGTAAAAGACGGTGCAAAAATCAACTCTGAAAGTCCAGCCTGGGCTTTTGACAGATTGTCTATCCTGGCTCTAAAAATTTATCATATGCATGAAGAAGCTACTCGTGCAGAGGCTTCGCAAGAGCACAGAGATAAATGTCAGGAGAAACTAAACATCCTTTTAGAACAAAGAAGCGACTTATCAACAGCAATTGATGATTTGCTTGCTGATATCGAAAACGGAGATAAATTCATGAAAGTGTACAAACAAATGAAAATGTACAATGACGATGAATTGAATCCTGTTTTATACCAAAATAAGAAATAATTTCTGGAGCTATTTCCAGCTTTCCATTTCATCCCGATAGCTATCGGGACACAAAAAAATAGAGTTTCTATTGTTCAAAAAAGAGCTTCCGTTGGTCGCTTTTTTTAAACAAGAAACTTTATTTTTTTTGCTCCGGGATTTTCATTTCAATCTGGGCTAAAAAACAGACCAGAAAAGAGCAGAATTTAATTTTTAAAAGTCAAAAATTGTCCAATAAAATTAAACATATAGCCGTCATGAGACTTTCTGCAATGGGAGATGTCGCCATGACGGTTCCTGTTTTACGCGCCTTTGTAAAACAGTATCCAGAGGTAAAAATCACCGTCATTTCACGTCCGTTTTTCAAGCCATTTTTTGACGAAATCCCAAATCTTGATTTTTTTGCTTTTGATGAAAAAGAACGTCATAAAGGTTTTTCAGGACTTTTGAGATTATTCCGCGATGTCAAAAAACTCAAAATCGATGCTTTTGCAGATCTTCATAATGTTTTAAGATCCAAAATCGTGAGTTTACTTTTCGCTTTAAGCGGAAAAAAAAGAGCCACGGTTGATAAAGGAAGAGAAGGCAAAAAAGAATTGACAAGATCAGAAAACAAGATTTTCAAACAATTGCCAACAATGTTCGAAAGACACGCAAAAGTGTTTCAGGAACTTGGTTTTTATTTAGATTTATCGAATTCTGATTTCCCTGAAAAGGCAACTTTAAGCTCAGAAATCCTCGAAATTATTGGCAGTCAAAACCAAAAATTAATTGGTATTGCGCCTTTTGCACAATACAATTCTAAGGTTTATCCGCAGGATTTAATGCAGGAAGTAATTACAAAATTAGCTGAGAATAAGTCGTATAAAATATTACTTTTTGGAGGAGGAAAGAAAGAAATCGAAATTTTGGATTCACTTTCTCAACCATTTGAAAATGTAATCAATATGGCCGGGAAAATAAAGTTTCAGCAGGAATTACAACTAATTAGTAATCTCGATGTAATGCTTTCTATGGATTCCGGAAACGCACATATTGCAGCAATGTTAGGAGTAAAAGTTGTTACACTTTGGGGTGCAACACATCCGTACGCAGGATTTTTGCCTTTCAATCAAACGATGGAAAATGCTTTAACTTCAGAGAGAAATCAATATCCACAATTACCAACCTCTGTCTATGGGAATAAAATAATTGAAGGTTACGAAGATGCGATGAGAAGTATTTCTCCGGAGAAAGTAGTTTTCAGTATTCAGTCGCAGTTGTAGTAGAAATTCCAAAATAAAAAAATTCCAAATCCCAATTGTAAAAGTTGGAATTTGGATTTTTTTTTTATTGAAATTTAATTTTTTATAACTCAAGAAAAAGATAGCCCATTGCTTTCTTTTTGTTTCTATCAACTACCACTTTTACAAAATGATTTTCTTTTTCAGTAGCGAGTAAAATATGTTCAAAATCTTCAGTTGAGTTTCTGTAAACTTTATGTACTAATTCAGATTCCTTAATTTTTTTTGATAAAATTTTAGCCGCTTTTAATTCACTCACGTAAGGCCAAATATTAAAAAAACTGTCATTAGATGATATTTCTTTCATTCCATCAGTCATTGATGAACGATATTTTTCTGCCGAAAGTAATTTAGGAGCTTTTCTGTTTCTTCTTTTTTTAATTATAAAGTAAATGCAAAAACAAGAGGTTATTACAAAAAGTACGATAAAAGAGAGGCGGAGGTAATGATGCATTGCCATGATATTTAATATTTAAACGCGTTGACAAATCTTATTTAGCTCTACAATTTCACAAAAGGGGAGATTGCGATTACTGTAATTTCACTTCTAATATAATAAAAAATCGGCAATATTTTAGCAATATTTTGGTTTTATTTCAATACCAATTAAAGCCAAATTTTCTCGTCTCTACATCTGCTGTAAATATAATTTTTAAGATTCGAAATTGTTGCTTCATAATTTGGCGCTTCGTAACCAAATCGTTCGTGTTCCATTTGTTCTTTTTCGATAGCATTGCAGCCTTTTATAACTTCTTTGAGCATGTCCAGCATCGCAAGTTCCTTATTATTCGTTTTCTGAAATTTAAGATCAACAATTTCATCTTGCAATTCTTCGCAATATTCTACAAGTTTCTCAACTTCAGGTTCGTCTAAAAGATATTCTTTGCTTTTAAAAATTTCTCGTACTGATTTCATAAAAAATAAATTACAATTTTAAAAATTGCTTCGCCTGTTCGCTAACGCTTGGGTACAAATTCCAATTTTGGAAGGTGTAAATTTGGGTTTCGTCTTTGTTAAACCTAGCTGCGCATTTTTTGTCATCCCGAGGAACGAGGGATCTCCGCGAGAAACTCCGCAATCAAAATCGCCAATCTTTGTCGAGCTACTTGCGGAGATCCCTCGTTCCTCGGGATGACAATAATTATGGCTATTTCGTGTGAAATATTTTTAAACTTTGACAAAGATTAAAAAAAGTAATATTCAAACAAAAAAAATTCCAAATCCCAATTGTAAGTTTGGAATTTGGAATTTGAATATTTTTGGAATTTAACGACTAAACATCATCATAATCTACATAAATAGACTCTGATGTTGGGTGCGCCTGACACGTTAAGATTAAACCTGAAGCGATTTCTTTATCTGTCAAAATTGAGTTTTTGGTCATTTCGGCACTTCCTGAAGTTACACGAGCAAGACAGCTGCTGCAAATTCCGCCCTGACAAGAATATGGAGCGTCGATTCCTTGTTTAAGAGCCGCATCTAATATCGTTTGTTTTTGAGACATTTCGAACGAAACTTCGTCATCATCTACTAAAACAGTAATCTTTGTATGTCCTTCTAATGAAGCTTTTATTTCATTTTCCTGAGATGAAGAAGTAAAAAGCTCAAACTTAATAGCGGATTCTTTTACGTTTTTCTCCTTCAAAATTGCAGAAACAGTATTGATCATTTCTTCTGGTCCGCACAAGAAAAATTTATCAAATTGTAATTCTTTGTGTTTGTTGTTCAGCACAAAATTTACTGAAGATTTCTCGATTCTCCCAAACAAAGCATTTTCGGCTTTAGCCTGACTAAAAACATAATGCACGAAAAAACGACCTACATATTGCAATTGCAAATCATGCAATTCCTGGTAAAAAATAGTTTCTTCAGGAGTTTTATTTCCGTAAACCAATACAAATGAACTTTTTGGTTCACTTTTCAAAACCGATTTTATGATCGAAAGCACAGGAGTAATTCCGCTTCCGGCAACAAAAGCTGCGTAGTTTTTTTGTCTTTCAGCATCTGGTTCAAAAGTAAAAACTCCTTCCGGATGACCAACTTCAAGAACATCGCCTGCTTTAAGTCTGGTATTTGCAAACTGAGAAAACAAACCGTTTTTTACTGCTTTTACTGCAATTCGCAATTCGCCGCTTTCTGGTGCAGAACAAATAGAATATGCACGACGAATTTCTTGATTATCAAGAGTTAATTTTAAATTTATGTATTGCCCGGCTATAAATTTATAGTCAGGTTTTAGTTCTTCGGGAACATTAAAAAGTACAGAAACCGCGTCGTTTGTTTCGCGTTTTACCTCTTTAATTATAAGTTTTAAGAATGAAGGCATGATTGTATATTTTATGCAAAAGTAGCAAACGGAGATTAAATGTCAGGCACGAAATAATTATTTTTAACTTTTTTTGTAACGTTTCCCTACATTTGATCTCTTACTACAAAACTGAAAACCAAATAACCATGATTAAAAAGTTTATTTATCTCGAATGGAAAGCCTTTACCAGATCTGCATCCTTTGGTGCAAATGTGGCAATGAAAATTTTAATAGGTTTTTTGATGGTCTATTTCTCGGTACTTTTTATCGGGATGGGCGTTGGAGCATTTTATGTATTACGAAAAATGAATCTCGAACCCTTATCGACTATCAATCAATTTTTAATTTATTATTTTCTTTTTGATCTTGTAGTGCGCTTGTTAATGCAGGCAATTCCGGTATTGAATATAAAACCATTATTGGTTTTACCTTTCAAAAAACCAACCATTGTTCATTTCTCTTTAGGCAAAACAGCTTTGTCTTTTTTTAATTGGGTTCATGCCCTTTTCTTCATCCCTTTTTCGATTGTGCTAGCCATGGAAGGTTATGATGTTACAGGAATTATTTTTTGGCTTTTAGCGGCATTTTCTTTAGTCTATATCAATAATTTCCTGAATATTATTTTAAGTAATATCGATAAATTATTTGTTGTTTTTATTGGAGTTATTATGGCTTTGGGAGCAGCACAATATTATAAAGTATTTGATATTACGACTTTTACAACGCCTGTTTTTCAGGGATTCTATGAAACAAAAGGATTGTTTATAATTCCAATTTTGGCATTAGCCGGACTGTATGTATTTACGGTTAAGTATTTCAAAAACAATCTGTTTTTAGATGCCGGACTTTCTAAAAAAGAAGATATCGCAACAACCGAAAATCTTTCCTGGCTCAATCAGTTTGGAACTTTAGGAACCTTTCTAAAAAATGATATCAAACTGATTAAGAGGAACAAAAGATCAAAAACGACGATATTTATGAGTGTTTTCTTTTTGTTCTACGGATTCATCTTTTTCGGAAACACACATCAGCCTGAGGTAATGCATATTTTTGCAGGGATTTTTGTTTCCGGAGGATTTCTATTCGTCTTTGGTCAGTTTGTACCAAGTTGGGACAGCTCATATTATCAATTAATGATGACACAAAATATTCCGTATCGCGGTTATATTACTTCAAAATGGTGGCTTATTGTTATTGGTACTATTATTTCAACCATTATCGCTTCGTTTTATCTTTTTTTCGGATGGGAAATTTACTTAACTATTGTTATTGGAGCCATTTATAATATTGGAGTAAACTCGCACTTAGTACTTTTAGGCGGAGCATTTACCAAAACTCCTATCGATTTAAGTTCGGCCGGCGGTGCTTTTGGAGATAAAAAAGCCTTTAATGTTAGTGCGATGTTATTGACTTTACCAAAACTATTATTGCCATTAGGACTTTATGCAATCGGTCTTTATTTAGGAAACAAAACCATCGGATTAGCGTTAGTTGCCGGAGCCGGAGTTTTAGGTTTTATCTTAAAAGACAAAGTTTTTTCATTAATCGAAAAAAGATATAAAATCGAGAAATACAGTACGATAAGTGCTTATAAACAAAAGAACTAATTAGAGAATGTGCCAATTTGATAATGAAAATTTTATCCAATTGACATCAAACTTAAACAACAAGCAAGAGATTTTTTAATCTAAAATCAATCATCTAAAATCTAAAATCACCATGATACAAGTAAATCAACTTTCAAAACAATATAACGGAACTACAGTTTTAAATATTAACAACCTTGAAATTCCAAAAGGACAAAGCTTTGGCTTAGTGGGTAATAACGGTGCAGGAAAAACAACTTTCTTTAGTTTGTTATTAGATCTTATTCAGCCTTCGACAGGAAATATTACAAGTAATTCTATTCAGGTAAATACGAGCGAAAACTGGAAATCTTTTACAGGATCTTTTCTTGATGAAAGTTTTCTGATAGGTTACTTAACACCAGAGGAATACTTTTATTTTATTGGAGATTTGCGTCATCAAAATAAAGCCGATATTGATGCTTTATTAAAGCAACATGAAGAATTTTTTAATGGAGAGATTCTGAACAATAAAAAATATTTAAGAGATTTATCAAAAGGGAATCAGAAAAAAGTGGGGATTATTGCCACACTTATAGGAAATCCTGAAGTGGTAATCTTAGACGAACCTTTTGCCAATTTAGATCCAACAACCGTAAGCCGATTAAAAAAAATAATAAAAGATTTAGCCGATAATCCAAATGTTACAGTGCTGGTTTCCAGTCATGATTTGCAGCATACAGTAGAGGTTTGCGATAGAATTGTGGCTCTTAATAAAGGCGAAGTGGTGAAGGATATTCAAACTTCAAAAGAAACCTTACAAGAACTGGAATCGTTTTTTGCGGTTTAAATATTCTATATTTCAAAAAGAAGCGTATTTTTACAAGTCAATATACTAAAAGTACATTTTAGAAGTTAATTGATTTAAACTCTTTTCTATTGAAAAAGAATACTCTTAAATATAGTTTTTTTCTGGTCTTTTTGTTTCTTTTGATAGCCTGTTCTACCAAGAAAAACACTTTTTTGGCCAGAAACTCACATGCCTTAAGTACAAAATATAATATTTTGTACAACGGCGGTATTGGCCTTGATAAAGGATTAAAATCCATACAGGCCAATGATCAGGATAATTTCTGGAAGACTTTGCCTATCGAAAAAATGCAGGTTGATGAAAATTTTTCTGAAGAAGAAAAAGCTAAGAATCCTGATTTTGAAAGGGCAGAAACCAAGGCAACAAAAGCTATTCAGAAACACTCTATGAATATTGGAGGAAGAGAGCGAAATTCACAAATCGACGAAGCTTATTTAATGCTCGGAAAAGCGCGATATTATGATCAACGCTTTATTCCGGCTCTTGAAGCATTCAATTATATCTTATATAAATATCCTAATAGCAGTAATATTTATACAGCAAAAATCTGGCGCGAAAAAACAAATATGCGTTTAGGAAATGACGCTATTGTTTTAAAGAACATTAAACTTTTATTAAAAAATACAGATTTAGATAAACAGACTTTTTCAGACGCAAATGCTTTATTATCGGAAGCTTTTTTAAATTTAGAACAAAAAGACAGTGCCGTTGCCAAACTTAGAATCGCTGAAGAATTTACAAAAGTAAACGAAGACAGAGCGCGTTACCGCTTTATTTTAGGCCAAATGTATCAGGACTCCGGAAAAAAAGACAGTGCAAATTATTTTTATGATGGCGTAATCGATATGAATCGAAAAGCCGATCGTAAATATATGATGCATGCTTATGCTAAAAAAGCCGAAATGTTTGATTACAATAAGGATAATAAGCAACTGTTTCTTAAGGCATTTAATAATCTAGTTACAGACCGTGAAAACCGACCTTATTATGATATTCTTTTTTATCAAATGGGTGTTTTTTATGATAACTATAAAATACAGGATAGTGCGCTGATATTTTATAATAAATCATTGTTCAGGAAATCTAAAGATCCGTATTTAGTAGCTTCGACTTATCGAAATATTGGTAACATGTATTTTAAAAATACAGATTATACAATGGCTGCCAAATATTATGACAGTACATTGGTAAAACTGGATCCTAAAACCAGGGAATATGCGTTTATCCAAAAAAACAGAAAAAATCTGGATAACGTAATTAAGTACGAAGGAATTGCAAAACGTAACGATAGTATAATTAAAGTATACGGTTTACCGGCACCCGACAGAAAATTATACTTTGAAAATTACATTGCAGAGCTTAAAAAGAAAGATGAAGCAAAACGTATTTTAGAAGAAAAAGAAAAGGAAAGATTGGCCAATATAGACCGTAATACAAATTTGGGTAATGAGCCAACAGCTGTAAATCCAAACTCGATTGGGAAACCACCTTCTGATCCTGAAGGAATTATACCTCCGTCAGGAAACAATACTGCAAGTACTTTTTATTTTTATAATCCAACAACAGTTGCCTACGGAAAATTGCAATTCAAGAAATTGTGGGGTAACAGGACTTTGGGCGGAAACTGGAGATTGGCTGGAATAAAATCGGCTAATAATGCTGCAATGAACGATTCATTAAGTATTGCTCAGGAAGCGGCAGATAAACTAAAAGATTCTATTGTTGTCGAAAAATATACAACAGATTTTTACGAAAAACAGCTTCCAAAAACACAGTTAGCAATAGATAGTATTGGTGTGGAACGTAATTTTGCATATTACCAATTAGGACTTATATATAAAGAGAAATTTAAGGAATATAATTTGGCAAGTGCCAAACTAGAGCAATTATTAAAAAACAATCCGGAAGAAAAATTGATTTTGCCATCGATGTATAATTTGTATAAAATATACCAGATTACAAATCCGGCAAAAGCAGAAGCTATAAAAATGGATATTAGTTCTAAATATCCAAATTCAAGATATGCACAAATTTTAAACAATACCAACTCAGAAGATTTAGCATCTGCAGATAAAGAGTATCAAAAATGGTACAAACTATTTCAGGAAGAACAGTTTGATACCGTTTTGGATAATATTGACAATCTGATCAATCAATATTCTGGTGATGAAATTGTTTCTAAATATGAATTATTAAAAGCAAATACTTTAGGAAAAGTAAATGGTCTTGCAGCATATAAAAGCGGTTTAGAGAACGTTGCGGATAATTATCCAAATAGTGATGAAGGGAAAAATGCAAGAGAAATTTTAGAGAAGCAAATTCCTGGTTTAGAAAAAATGGATTTTACAACAGTTGATAATAAAAACTGGAAAATTTTATATTTAGTTCCTAATAACGATTCAAAAACCCGTAAAAAAATCGAAGAAGCAATTAAAGTATTTTTGTTAGTTGAAAATTATGAGAGATTAACCACTTCTTTCGACAGATACAACAAAACAGAAAGTTTTATAGTTGTTCATGGTTTAAAATCTGAGGCTTATGCCAAAGATGTTTCGGGAGTTTTTAGGGATGATAAAAAATATCTGATATCAAATCAGCCCATTATTATCTCGAGTGATAATTATAAGCTGATTCAAATTAAAAAAAATCTCGAAGCCTACTTAGCCCCCAAAACCCCATAATCCCCATAATCATGTTTGATAAAGTTAAAAAAAACGGAACAGAACTCTTAGGTAAAACAAATAGAATTGTAGAAGGCACCTCTATAATAGGTGATATTGTTTCTAAAGCCGATTTTAGATTAGACGGCGAATTGATAGGAAACTTTACTTCGCAAGGAAAATTAGTTATAGGCGCTTCAGGCGTTGTAAGAGGAGAAATTGTTTGCAATAACGCTGATATCGAAGGTGAATTTCAGGGAAAAATTAAAGTTTTAGAAATCCTTAATATAAAAGCATCTGCACAAATTCATGGCGAAGTTGCTGTAGGAAAACTGTCTATCGAACCAGGAGCAGATTTTACGGCTACTTGTACGATGCTAACAAATAATCCAAAAGAAGTAACGCTAAAAGATGGAAAAGGAACCGAACAAAAACAGAAGGAATAAATGGATGCCGCTTATTAATATTCCCGTTCAAATGGGACTTATTATTTTCGTGTTCTCTTACTTCGGAACATGGTTAGATGAAAATCATCCAAGTCCAAAAGTGTATTACAATACAATCTTTGTAATGCTGGGTGTTGGGCTAGCCTTATATAATGTGATTCGCCAGGTTAACGACATTAATAAGACAAAGTGATTTTTGTCATTGAAAGCATTTGATAAAAAAGTGCATCTTTGCATAAAATTATTTTTCAAATGCTTTCAAAAAATTACAAATCTATTTTACATTTATTCTTTTTTGCTTTGGCGGCTTATGTTTTGCATAGAGCAGCTTTTTTAATATTAGATTTAAATACGCAAACCTTTTATTATAGTATAGAATTTTTGTATTTGATTTTTTTCGGATTATCAGCATTATTATACCTTATATTATTAATAGTAAAAAAGAAGAATTTTGAGATTGTCGGGATGGCTTTCCTATTCGGAACTTTTACTCAAATGTTAATAGGATATTTAATTTTAAGACCAATTTTAGAAAACCATAGTGCAGAGGTTATGGTTGAAAAAATCAGTTTTTTTATAACATTTATTTTGTTTTTGTTATTTGAGACGCTTTTAACTGCCCGATTATTAAATGAAAAGCGTTAAAATGGGGATTCTGTAAAAAAGGGTTCAAAAATAATTTTTCATATCCTTTTGAATATTAATAAAAAATGTACCTTTGCACCAAATTTTAGAAACGTAAAAAATAAGATTTTTAACAGATATGGTGATTTCAAACAAACCGCTCAAATTTATTCTTGCAGCTTTAGTAGCTTGTTCTCCAGTAATGAGTTTTGCAAATTCAGAGAATGACTCAACGCATGTACAGACTGAAACTGCTCATGAAGAGAAAGTAATTTCGCATAACGCTCCTGTAGAAGGTGAGCATGAAGCTCTGGATCCAAAAGCTAAAGTAGACGCTTTTATTGATCATCACTTACAAGATTCTCATGATTTTGTTTTCTTTTCAGATGAAAAAGAAAATAAACATTATGGTTTCTCATTACCAGTTATTCTTATTGACGGAGGATTGAAAATTTTCTCTTCTTCAAAATTACACCACGGTGAAGAAGTTGCAGAAGTTGATGGAAACTTCTATAAACTAGTTCACGGTAAAATCTACAAAACAGATGCTGCCGGTACCATTACTTTTAATGAGCACGGACATCCTGAAAACGAAAAGCCATTAGATTTTTCTATTACAAAAAATGTAGTTTCAATGCTTTTTGTTGCAGTACTATTATTTATAATGTTTACTGGTTTAGCAAAATCATATAAAAAAGGACCAATCCCAACTGGATTTGGCAGAGTATTAGAACCGCTTATCATTTTCATTAGAGACGAAATTGCGATTCCTAATATCGGAGAGAAAAAATACAGAAAATATATGGGTTACCTTTTAACCGTATTTTTCTTTGTGTGGGTGTTAAACTTATTAGGTATGACTCCACTAGGAATTAACGTTACCGGAAATATTGCCATCACAGTTTGTTTGGCTGCATTTACTTTCATTATTACTCAATTTAGTGCAAACAAAGATTATTGGGGACACATTTTCTGGATGCCGGGAGTTCCTGTACCAATGAAAATTATTTTAGCTCCAATTGAAATCTTAGGAACATTAACAAAACCATTTGCATTATTAATTCGTTTGTATGCAAATATTACTGCAGGTCACGTAGTAATTATGAGTTTGATCGCAATGATCTTTGTAGGTAAAAATTTAGCTGCAGATTTGCCAATCTCTATGGGATTAACATTATTTATTTCTGTTATCGAAATTTTAGTTGCATTTTTACAGGCATTCATTTTCACCATGTTATCATCATTGTTTATTGGTATGGCTGTTCAGGATCATGATCATGCACATCATCACGAAGATGAAACTGCAATCATTTAATTTAGAAGTTTAATTTTATATATATAAATAGTTATGGGAACAATTCCAACTTTAGTAGGTGCTGGATTAGTAGTAATCGGAGCAGGTTTAGGTTTAGGTAAAATCGGTGGATCTGCTATGGACGCTATTGCTCGTCAGCCAGAAGCTGCTGGTAAAATTCAAACTGCGATGATTATTATCGCGGCTTTATTAGAAGGTTTAGCATTTGCTGCTTTAATCTTAGGAAAATAATAAAGAAAGAAATAACAACATCTTTAACGGTTGGTTAAAGGTGTTGTTACTTTTAAAAAAAGAAATTAAATATTTAATATAGTTATAAAATGGATAAGTTAATTAACGATTTTTCATTCGGTTTATTCTTTTGGCAAGCTTTAATCTTGTTGGTTTTAATTTTACTTTTAGTAAAATTTGCCTGGAAACCAATTATGGAATCTATTACCGCAAGAGAAGAAGGTATTAAAAATGCATTACTTTCTGCTGAAAATGCAAAGAGAGAAATGGAAAATTTGCAAGCTGACAATCAAAGAATTTTGAATGAAGCTCGTGCAGAACGTGACGCGATGCTAAAAGAAGCTCGTGAGATGAAAGAGAAAATGATTGCTGATTCTAAAAACGAAGCACAAGAAGCAGGTCAAAAAATGATCGCTCAGGCGAAAGCGGCTATCGAAAGTGAAAAAAATGCTGCTATGGCTGAATTGAAATTACAAGTTTCTACTTTATCATTAAGCATTGCTGAAAAAATATTGAAAGAAGAACTATCTAACAAAGAATCTCAAACTAAATTAGTTGAGAAAATGTTAGGTGACGTAAAGTTAAACTAAGATTATGGCAAGTACAAGAGCAGCAATTCGTTATGCAAAAGCAATTCTAGACTTAGCAAACTCTAAAGGTGTTGCCGAAGCTGTCAATAACGATATGAAGTCGATTGCAACAGCAATTGATACAAATCTGGAATTGAGTACATTTATCCAAAACCCAACTACAAAAGTTGAAGTTAAAGAAAGTGCTCTTTTAGAAGTTTTTGCAGATGTAAATGGAGTAACCAAAGGTTTGTTTCATTTATTGTTTGAAAACAAAAGATTTGAAATTTTGGAAGCAATTGCTTTAGAATATAAAAAATTATTTGATGAAGGTAATGGAGTTGAAGTAGCAAAAGTTACAACAGCGATTCCTATGGATGCAGCTTTAGAAGCTAAAGTTCTGGAAAAAGTTGCTACATTATCAGATAAGAAAATAACAATAGAAAATACAGTAGATCCATCAATCATTGGAGGATTTATTTTAAGAATAGGTGATCAACAATACAATGCTTCTGTTGCAAACAGATTGCAGGTATTAAAAAGAGAGTTAAGTAATTAGTTTTATTACACATAAAAGTGTCTAAATTATAAATTAAGATGGCGGAAATCAAACCTGCTGAAATTTCAGCAATATTAAGAAAGCAAGTAGAAGGTTTTGAATCTGGTGCTACGCTAGAAGAAGTAGGAACAGTACTTCAAGTTGGAGACGGTATTGCTCGTATTTACGGGCTATCGAATGTACA
This sequence comes from Flavobacterium piscisymbiosum, assembly GCF_020905295.1. Classification (NCBI taxonomy): domain Bacteria; kingdom Pseudomonadati; phylum Bacteroidota; class Flavobacteriia; order Flavobacteriales; family Flavobacteriaceae; genus Flavobacterium; species Flavobacterium piscisymbiosum. Next base: position 1,272,240 of record NZ_JAJJMM010000001.1, read on the forward strand.
ATATGGTGAGTTAGTTGAATTTGACAACGGACTTGAAGCTATTGTATTGAACCTTGAAGAAGACAATGTTGGTGTGGTACTTTTAGGACCATCAACTGGAATCAAAGAAGGATCAACAGCAAAAAGAACACAACGTATCGCTTCTCTTAAAGTAGGTGAGCAAATGGTAGGACGTGTAGTAAACACTCTTGGTTTTCCAATTGATGGAAAAGGACCAATTGGTGGAGACTTATACGAAATGCCTCTAGAAAGAAAAGCTCCTGGAGTTATCTTCCGTCAGCCAGTTACTGAGCCATTACAAACAGGAGTAAAAGCAGTAGATGCTATGATCCCGGTTGGTCGTGGACAACGTGAGCTTGTTATTGGTGACCGTCAAACAGGTAAATCAACTGTTTGTATCGATACGATCTTAAATCAAAAAGAATTTTACGATGCAGGAAAACCTGTATTCTGTATATATGTTGCAATTGGACAAAAAGCTTCAACTGTAGCAGGAATCGCTAAAATGTTAGAAGAAAAAGGTGCAATGGCTTACACAGTTATTGTTGCAGCTAATGCTTCTGACCCAGCTCCAATGCAAGTTTATGCTCCTTTCGCAGGTGCTGCAATTGGAGAGTACTTTAGAGATTCAGGTCGTCCAGCACTTATTGTGTATGATGATTTATCTAAACAAGCTGTTGCTTACCGTGAGGTTTCTCTTTTATTAAGAAGACCACCGGGACGTGAGGCTTATCCTGGAGACGTTTTCTACTTACACTCTCGTTTATTAGAGCGTGCTTGTAAAGTAATCGCTGATGACGGAATTGCTAAAAACATGAACGATTTACCAGATTCTATCAAGTCTATCGTAAAAGGTGGTGGTTCATTAACTGCTTTACCAATTATCGAAACTCAGGCTGGTGACGTTTCTGCATATATCCCAACAAACGTAATTTCGATTACAGATGGTCAGATTTTCCTTGATGGAGATTTGTTCAACTCTGGAGTTCGTCCTGCTATTAACGTAGGTATTTCAGTATCTCGTGTTGGAGGTAATGCTCAGATTAAATCAATGAAAAAAGTTTCAGGAACTTTAAAATTAGACCAGGCTCAATTCCGTGAATTAGAAGCTTTCGCTAAATTTGGTTCTGACTTGGATTCAGTTACTTTAAACGTAATTGAAAAAGGTAAAAGAAACGTTGAGATCTTGAAACAAGGTTTAAATGATCCTTATACTGTAGAAAATCAAGTAGCTATTATTTATGCAGGTTCTAAAAACTTATTAAGAAACGTTCCTGTAAATAAAGTAAAAGAGTTTGAAGCTGATTTCTTAGCTTACTTAAACAGTAAACATAAAGATACGCTTAACGCTTTGAAAGCTGGTAAATTAGATGACAACATTACTGATGTTATCGAAAAAGCAGCAAAAGAAATTTCAGCAAAATATAACTAATAAGATAATTGGTCAGTTAGATAATTAGAAAGTGTTTCAACATTCTTCTAATTATCTAATTTTCAAATTGTCACATTTTCTAATTAATAGATGGCAAATTTAAAGGAAATCCGTAATAGAATTACTTCCGTTTCATCGACGATGCAAATTACATCGGCAATGAAAATGGTTTCTGCTGCAAAGCTTAAGAAAGCACAAGATGCAATCACTGCAATGCGCCCTTATGCCGAGAAATTAACGGAGTTGTTGCAAAACCTTTCTGCTACACTTGATGGTGAAGTTGGAGGAGATTATACAACACAACGTGAAGTAAAAAAAGTATTGCTTGTAGCTATAACTTCAAACAGAGGTTTATGTGGTGCATTCAATTCAAATATTATTAAAGAGGTTAAAAATCGTTCTGCTTTTTATGCCGGAAAACAAGTTGATGTTTTTCCTATTGGTAAAAAAGGAAATGATGTATTAAGTAAATCTCATAAAGTTCACGGTCACCATAATGCAATTTTCGATCATTTAACTTTTGAAAATGTTGCCGGAATTGCTGATAACTTAACTCAGAAATTTTTATCTGGAGAATACGACAGAATCGAATTGATTTACAATCAGTTTAAAAATGCTGCGACACAAATCGTTCAAACAGAACAATTTTTACCGTTGGCACCAATTAAATCTGATGTACCGGTTTCTACAGGAGATTATATTTTTGAACCTTCAAAAGAAGAAATTGTGTTAACATTGATTCCTAAATCATTAAAAACACAATTATACAAAGGTATTCGTGATTCATTTGCTTCAGAACACGGAGCGCGTATGACAGCAATGCACAAAGCAACTGACAACGCAACTGAATTAAGAAACCAATTGAAATTGACTTACAATAAAGCACGTCAGGCATCTATTACAAACGAAATCCTTGAGATCGTTGGTGGAGCAGAAGCTTTGAACGGATAATTTATTCAAGACATATAAAAAAGAGCCGACAAGTAATTGTCGGCTCTTTTTATATATATAGTAGTTTTAGTTTTTCTAATTTTTAAACTTATAAAATGGTGATTCTCAATTCAATCAAAACCGAGAATCAGTTACCATTTTATAAAATTATTGACAGATTTATCACCTCTGTAGTGCTTTGTCTTTCATGGGAACAAACTAGCTTTATCAGTCCCAATGCTCTGTTTTTTTGAGGGTTACATATCAGCAGAATCACTCCCTTTTTGCTTTGTCTTTTATGGGAACAAACTAGCTTTATTAGTCCCAATGCTCTGTTTTTTTGAGGGTTACATTTCAGCAGAATCAATCCCTTTGCTTTGTCTTTTATGGGAACAAACTAGCTTTATCAGTCCCAATGCTCTGTTTTTTTGAGGGTTACATTTCAGCAGAATCAATCCCTTTGCTTTGTCTTTTGTGGGAACAAACTAGCTTTATTAGTCCCAATGCTTTGCTTTTTTTTGAAAGGTTGTATTTTAGCTTTGCTCATTCCTTTCATACAAAGTTAATATAGAAGTACTTCGAATTATTTATACAATTTTTTAACTTTATTATAAATTTCACACATACAGTTATAAAGTCTTATAACAGGCAATATAAAATTGAGTATTTTTGATGTCTATTTTTATTACAATGAAATTACAAGTAAAAGAGCTTACTACCATACAGGCAATGGTTGACCAAATAGAAACCATGCGATTTCTTTATCCTAATTTATCGATTGAAAAATATCAGGATTACCTATCTGAAATGGTACCTCATAATTATATTCAGATTGGTGTTTTTGAAAAAGATATTTGTGTTGGAATTACAGGTTGCTGGTCTGCTACTAAATTATGGACAGGTAAATATCTCGAAATAGATAATTTTGTTGTAAATCCGGATCATCGTTCTAAAGGAATAGGAAAATTATTAACAGATTATATCGAAAAAAAGGCTTTAGAGCTGGATTGTAGTTCTATAGTTTTAGATGCTTTTACCGGAAATTTCGCCGCTCATCGCTTTTACTACAATCAGGGTTACGGACCAAAAGGTTTTCATTTTGTTAAAATATTAGACGAAAAAAAACTAACACAATAAAATTACACACCATTTTTTTTATTGAACCTACAAAAGCAATAATAAACCAAAGAATTGGTTATTTTTGTTTTACAAACTTTATTATAAAATTATTTTGGGATTATATAAAAATCTGTTCAAACAAACTGCTATTTACGGACTAGCGACTGTATTACCAAGAATGCTAAGTTTTTTATTGGTAAGATTGTACACTGGTATTTTACCAACTGCAGAATATGGCGAGGTTTCGATCGTTTTGTCATGGATGGTTTTCTTTAATGTGGTTCTTTCTTACGGAATGGAAACTGCATTTTTTAGATTCTATAGTGCCGAGGATGATAAGAAAAATGTAATCGCAACTTCTACAATATCAATATTTTGGTCCTCGATTCTTTTCTTATTTGCGGCTTTAATTTTTAGAAATACATTAGCAAGTCTTGCCGAAGTCGATGTACAATATATTACCTATACCGTTTGGATTTTAGTTCTGGATGCTTTGGTTTTAATACCGTTTTCTAAACTTAGAGCCAATCAGAGACCAATGGTTTATGCTGCGATTAAAATAGGAAACGTAGTCATCAATTTATTACTGAATATCTTCTTTTTAATATACTTGCCTAAACTTGCTGCAGCAAATCCTAACTCAGTTTGGGACAATTTATATGTTGAGAATTTCCAGATTGCCTATATTTTCATTGCAAATCTACTGGCAAGTTTAGCCACATTCATTGTATTGTCACCAAATTATCTTTCATTGGGAAGAAAATTCGATCCGGTACTTTGGAAAAAAATGATGAAATACGGTTTGCCAATTTTGGTTGCCGGACTTGCATTTGCTGTTAACGAACATTTCGATAAAATTCTTTTAGGATATTTATTACCTGAAAATTTAGCGAAATCAGAAGTTGGAGCCTATTCAGCTTGTTACAAATTAGGTTTATTTATGGTCTTGTTTGCAACCGCTTTTAGATTAGGGATAGAACCTTTCTTTTTTAGTCACGCTAAAAATGCCAATGCACCTCAAACTTATGCCGTAATCACAAAATATTTTGTTATTCTGGGTTCGTTAATTTTATTAGGAGTAATTGTTTTTGCCGATGTTTTAAAATATCTTTTACTAGACAATAAGTCCTATTGGGAAGCAATGAAAGTCGTTCCTTTAATTATCCTGGCGAACTTCTTCTTAGGAATTTACAACAACTTATCGGTTTGGTATAAACTGACTGATAAAACAAAAATTGGAGCATACATCTCGATTGTTGGAGCGATTGTAACATTGGTTTTAAATTATTTTTTAATTCCAAAATATAGTTACTACGGTTCTGCAATTGCCACGATTTCGGCTTACGGAAGTATGATGTTGATTTCTTATGTATTAGGAAACAAATATTATCCTATACCTTATGATATGAACAAAATTGGAGCGTATCTGGGAATTTCAATTGTATTTTCGGCTATTTCTTTTTACGGTTTTAGAGAAAATTATTTTATTGGAGTTCCGTTATTATTAGCATTCATGTATTTTGTTTATCATAACGAAAAAGACACCATCAAAGGAATAATGAATAGAAAGTAGAATTGAGTTTTAATACATTCAATTCGTTTTTTAATATTTTTAAAATAAAAAATGAAAATACAAATTATCAATAAATCACAGCACGCTTTACCAAACTACGAAACAATTGCTTCGGCAGGAATGGATTTACGTGCCAATTTAACAGAGTCAATCACATTAAAACCATTAGAAAGAACCATTGTAAAAACAGGTCTTTTTATTGAACTACCAATAGGTTACGAAGCACAGGTTCGACCAAGAAGCGGATTAGCAGCCAAAAAAGGAGTTACGGTTTTAAATTCTCCTGGAACAGTCGATGCAGATTATAGAGGTGAAATAGGTGTAATTTTAGTAAATTTATCTAATGAAGCATTCGTAATCGAAAATGGAGAACGAATCGCACAATTAATCATTGCCAAACACGAAAGAGCCGAATGGATAGAAGTTGCAGAACTTTCTGAAACATCAAGAGGCGAAGGCGGTTTTGGAAGTACGGGAGTGAAGTAGTTTTAAGTTGCAGTTTTCAGTCACAGTCATAGTAATCAGTTTCTGTACTTTGCGACCTTAAAATGAAATGAATCATCTTGCGATCTTTGCGAATCCCGATAGCTATCGGGATTGCGAACTTTGCGGTTAAATAGTTTTCAGTTGGAGTTGTAGTAATATCAGTTTCTGTACTTTAAACAAAAACAAAATAAATAACCTTTGCGGTTAAAATTAAGAACCAAACTAAGAGGATTTTTTTAAATCTTCGAATAAAATAAAAAGACAAAATGAAAATAATCGTTCCAATGGCAGGTCGAGGATCAAGACTTAGGCCACATACTTTAACTGTTCCAAAACCATTAATTCCTGTTGCGGGTAAATCTATTGTTCATCGTTTAGTTGAAGACATTGCTAAAATATTAAAAGAACCTATCGAAGAAGTGGCTTTTATTTTAGGAGATCCTGCTTTTTTTGGAGATGATCTTGTTGCAAGTTTAGAAGAATTGGCCGGGAGTTTAGGAGCAAAAGCTTCTATCTATCGTCAGGATTTACCATTAGGAACCGGTCATGCTATTATGTGTGCAAAAGAATCTTTGTCCGGGCCTGCAGTTATCGCTTACGCGGATACCTTAATCAGAGCAGATTTCGAACTAGATCCTGCTGCAGATGCTGTAATTTGGGTAAAACAAGTAGATCAGCCGGAAGCATTTGGTGTTGTAAAACTGAATCAGAATAATGAAATTATAGAATTGGTCGAAAAACCAAAAGAATTCGTAAGTGATTTAGCCGTTATCGGAATCTATTATTTTAAAGAAGTTGGAGATTTAAAAAAAGAACTTCAGGGAGTTTTGGATAACAATATCCAGAATGGTGGAGAATACCAAATCAACGATGGGATTAAGGCAATGATGGCTAATGGTAAAGTTTTTAAAACCGGAAGCGTTGACGAATGGATGGATTGCGGAAACAAAGATGTTACGGTTGAAACCAATTCAAGAATGTTAGGATTTTTGCACAATGACGGAGAACATCTTGTAGATTATGATGTACAGTTAGAAAACTCAACCATTATTCCTCCTTGTTATATTGGCGAAAATGTAGTGTTGAAAAACGCAACCGTTGGACCAAATGTTTCAATAGGAAAAGGATGTCACGTTATCGATAGTTCGATCAAAAATAGTCTGGTTCAAACTTATTCTCAAATAAAAAACGCTAACTTAGACAATGCTATGATAGGAAATCACGTTGTTTATGATGGTAAGTTTACCAGTATTAGTATTGGTGATTATTCGGTTTTAGAATAAATATAAGTTTAAAGAGGTACGATTTGATACAATTACAAAATCAACACGAATTTCACTAATTGACACTAATTTAGTTTGTGAAATTAATTTCACAAACTAAATTAAGCCATTAAAATTTGTGCAAATTAGTGAAATTCGTGTTGAAGCTTAATTTATAGTATTTGTATTCATTAGGCTCAAAAAGATTCGTTTTTGTTTAAAGATTAAATTATAGAGATGATACAAAAAGGAGTTATAGTCATTTTATTTTTCGTTTTGCTTGGCAATCCAGTTTCGGTTATGGCACAAACAGAACCGGAGGATATTGCTATGGCAACTGATGAATATCAGGATGCTTTTTATGAATCATTAAAACAAAAAGGAATTGAAAATTATGATAAAGCAATAGCATCACTAGATAAATGTGTAAAGCTAAAACCCAATGATGCTGTAGCTTATTTTGAATTAGGCAAAAATTATCTATCATTAAAAGATTATCGAAACGCACAGGATTCGTTTGAAAAAGCGACTCAATTAGATCCAAAAAACAAATGGTATTGGTTAGGAATTTATGATGTAAGCTACGAAACCAAGAACTATCCTTTGGCGATTGAAACCATTCATAAAATAATTTCTTTTGACGAAGAATATAAAGATGATTTGATTTCGTTATACATGATTACCAATCAATTTGATAAGGCTCTTGTAACGATCAATGAAATGAATGATAAATTCGGAAAATCAGAAGATCGAGACAGATACAAATTGCAGATTTTATCTCAGGGAAAATATCAAAATGCTGAAATTTCCAATTTGATTGATCAGATAAAAAAGAATCCGAAAGAAGAATCGAATTATGTAAATCTGATTTTTCTATATTCTAAAGCAGAAGAAACAGACAAAGCGCTTGATGTTGCAAAACAATTAGCAAAGGCAGTTCCGGATTCTGAATGGGCTCAGGTAAGTATGTTTAAAGTATATTTAGACGACAATCAGTCTGAGAAAGCCATTAAATCGATGAATGTCATTTTATCAAGTTCAAAAATTGATTCAAAAATTAAACATCGTACTTTAAATGAGTTTTTGATTTATGTAAACAAAAATCCGCAATATGCTCCGGAGTTAGAAAAAGCAATTGCTTATTTTGATAACGATAAAGAAATTGATGTTGCAAAAGAGGTAGGGAAATTTTATCACAGCAAAGGTCAGTTTGAGAATGCGATTAAGTATTATGAAAAAGATTTAAAATCAAATTCAGATACAGATCGTGAAACCAATTTGTTATTGCTTGAAGCTTATGCACAGGCAAAGCAATTTGAACCCATGACAAAAAGAGCGATGAATATGATTGATGTTTATCCTAGTCAGCCTCAATTTTATTATTATGCAGGTTTAGGAAACAATCAGTTAAAACAATTTAAAAATGCAAAAACCGTTTTAGAAATGGGACTCGATTATGTGGTTGATGATAAAACGCTCGAAGCAAATTTTAATATTCAATTGGGAGAAGCATATAATGGTCTGGGAGATGCTAAGAAAAAAGAGGAATACTTTTTGAAGGCAAATGAATTATTAAAGAAAAAAAAGTAAAAGACTAAATTCAGATGAAAAAATATATAGCACTAGTATTGTTGACCGCTTTTATGGTTTCTTGTAAATCAAAGGCAGTTGCAGTACAAAATAATAACGGCAATGCTGAAGTTATTACAAAAGAAGACAAAAAAGCAGTTGAGAAACATTACGATAATAAGTTAGATTTTTCGACTTTATACATAAAAGCCAGCGCGAGATATGCTGACGAAAAGCAAAGTCAAAATGTTACAGCCGATATTAGAATCGAAAAAGACAAACAGATCCTGGTAAGTGTTCGTTTTTTAGGAATTACAATGGCAAAAGCTTTGATAACGCCAACAACGGTAAGTTATTACGAAAAAATAAACAGCAGCTATTACGAAGGTGATTTTACCAGTTTAAGCAAATGGTTGGGAACTGAATTAGATTATAGCAAAGTTCAAAATTTATTAGTAGGAGAAGCACTTGACGATTTAAGAAAAGGAAAGTATACCCAAACAATTGTAGACAATCTTTTTAAGTTAGAAGATCTAAAAGAAACAAATATAAAGAAAGCTTTCTATCTGGATGCAGAGAAATATTTGGTTCAAAAAGAAGAGATTTCGCAGCCTGCAGAAAACAGAATGTTACAAATTTCGTATGGTGACAGCAAAGTTTTTAATCAGGGGACACTTCCAACGAGTATTGAAATTAATGCAATTCAGCCGAAAGGGAAAACCAATATTAATTTGAATTACAATAATATTTCATTTAATGAAGAACTTTCTTTCCCTTATAGCGTACCAAGTGGTTATAAAAAAGTTATAATTAAGTAAATTTGCAAAAAGAAAACATAAACATGCCAAAATTTCTCCTAAGCCTAATTTTTATATGTGCCACTACTTTTATGTGGGCGCAAGATGATTCGCAACAAGAAAAACTTGAACAGCGTAAAGCTCAGATTCAACAGGAAATTAGAGACAACGAAAAAATGTTGCAGTCTGTAAAGAAAAAAGAAAAATCAGCAGTAAATGTTTTTTTGATTCAGGCGAATAAGATTAAACTTAAAGAGAAACTGATAAATACTACGGCAAAACAAGAAAAACTTTTAAGTAATGATATGTATATTAACCAGGTTAAGGTTAATAAATTAAAAAAAGAACTGGAGGTATTAAAAGCAGATTATGCAAAAATGATTCTGAAATCATACAAAAGCAGATCTGAGCAAAGCCGAGCCATGTTTATCTTATCTTCAGAAAGTTTTTTGCAAGCTTACAAAAGAGCCCAATATTTAAAACAATATACCAATTTTAGAAAAAATCAAGGTTTAGAAATTCAATCAAAAACAGCACAATTAGTTGATTACAATGCTAAGTTGGATGGACAAAGACAGGTTAAGAAGAAAATTATTGCCGAAAATCAGAAAGAAAAACAAAGCCTGGAAGTTGAGAAACAAGAACAGCAAAAACTAGTTAACTCAATCAAAAAAGATAAAAGTAAAATTATTGCCGATACAAAATCGAAACAACAGGAATCGAGAAGAATCGATGCTAAAATTAAGGACCTTATTCGTGAACAAATTAGATTAGCCAATAAAAGAGCCGAAGAAGAAAGACGTAAAAGAATTGCAGAAGGTAAAGCCAGCGAAGCAGAGAAAGCAGAAGCATCATCACCTAAAACTTATTCATCAGATAGAATTACTTTAACGCCAGAGGGTAAAATTTTAGCTGCAGATTTTAAAGCAAACAGAGGAAAACTGCCTTGGCCGGTAGAAAAAGGATTTATATCTCTTGGTTACGGAGATCAGCCACATCCGTTATATCCAACACTTACAGTTCATAATTCAGGAGTAGAGATTACCACAGAACAAGGAGCAAGCGCCCGTGCTGTATTTGAAGGAGTAGTATCAAAAGTTATCGCCTTGTCGCCTGTAAACAGAGCTGTTTTTATTCAGCATGGAGATTATTTTACAGTATATCAAAACCTAAGTTCGGTATCTGTTGAGCAAGGTGATAAAGTAAAAGTGAAACAAGTTCTTGGAAAAGTAAGAACAAGTGGAGACACAGGAAAAACAATTATTAAGTTTTTGATTATTCAAAATACATCAAACAACAATCCTGAGGGATGGCTGCAAAACAGATAATAAAAAAGGGAGCTAAATTAGCTCCCTTTTTCTTGGGTCGTTTTTTTTGGTTAATCATACTGTTCTAAAAAATACTTTAAAATATCAGTTGTAGTAACGATACCTTTAAGTTCCCCATTATCAACTACCGGAAGAGCGTGAAATTCTTCTTTCACAAAAATTTCTGCCGAATCTCTAATGATTGTGTTAGATGATATTGTTTTTGGTTTCGATGTCATTACCTGGGCAATAGTCAGCATATCCAGGATTGCTTCATCGGCACCTTCTTGTCCTTCAAACAAAGCTCCAAAAGTCAATCGGTTAATATCAGTTCTACTAATAATACCTACTACTTCCTTGCCACGAACAATTGGAATATGACGAATGGCGTGTTTTTTTAACTTTTCAACTACTTTTTTAAGGTCGTCATTTTCATTTACGGTAACGACACTCTTAGTCATTATATGACTGATTGGTTCTCTTTTTTTCATAATTGATATGTTTTAAGGTTATATCAAATATGTCTCATTTTTCTCATAAATAATATGATTTTTGTCACCTTTGAGATATAGTTAAGTTGAATTTTAAAGACCGCATTTTTTATGTTTTTATTGAAAATGACAATCGAAATTGTAATTTTATAAAGGATAAAACACATTAGAAGATAAAAATCATTCTATTGTTCATTTGAAATTGTATCGATTGAAATTTAAAATAGTATTTTTGCACTATGGAAACAAATAGACAGAAAAAAATAGGCGGTGTCATCCAGAAAGATTTGGTTGATATTTTGCAAGGTGAAGTGAGAAAAAACGGAATTAGTAATTTGGTAATTTCGGTATCCAAAGTTAGTGTTACTTCAGATTTATCTGTGGCAACAGTGTATTTAAGCATTTTTCCTCAGGACAAAGCCAAAGAAACTTTAGAAGGTATAAAATCAAATTCAACTCTAATTAAGCACGATTTATCACAACGTGTTCGTTTGCAATTGCGTCGTGTACCAAACTTGGTATTCTTTATCGATGACTCTCTTGATTATATCGAAAAAATCGATAATGCTTTATCAAACAGAGAAAACCCAATTGAAAATCGTGATCTTTTAGAAAAAAGAAGAAAATCATAAATTGAATTTCCCCCTTTACATAGCCAAACGTTATATTTTTAGCAGAAGTAAAAACAATGCTATCAATATTATTAATCGCATTGCCAGCATGGGAATTATTGTTGGCACAATGGCTTTGTTTGTGGTTTTATCTGTTTTTAGCGGTTTAAAGGTTTTTAGCCTTTCGTTTACAAACGAGATAGATCCCGATCTTAAAATTACGAGTACTTACGGAAAATCGTTTTTGATTACGCCGGAAAAGGAAAGCCAAATTAAAAAGATTGACGGAGTTGTTTTGTATACCAAAATTATCGAAGAACGTGTTTTATTTTTGTTTAAAGACAAACAGCAGGTTACTTACTTAAAAGGTGTCGATCGAAACTATCCTGTTGTTAACGATATCAAAAAAAAACTCTTTAACGGAGATTGGTTAAAACCGGAAACTTATCAGGTTGTTATTGGTTACGGAATTGCTCAGGATTTTTCGATGGGAATTCTTGATTTCGAAAATCCTCTGCAAATATTTGCTCCAAAACCCGGAAAAGGAGCAATCGAAAATCCCGAAGAAGCTTTTAATAAAACAGATGTTTTACCAGTTGGGATTTATTCGATTAGTGAAGATTTAGATTCAAAATATGTTTTTGCAGATTTGGGTTTGGCACAGGAATTATTAATGTACAAGCCGAATCAAATTTCAGGAATCGAATTTAATCTGAAAGAAGGTGCAAATGAAAGTGTTATTAGTACTAAACTGAATACCATTTTCAATAATAAAATTACCATAAAAAACAGAGCACAACTTAATGAGTCTTTGTATAAAATGCTAAATACAGAAAATATAGTAGTTTACCTGATTTTTACTCTGGTAATTATTGTGGCACTTTTTAATTTAGTTGGAGCATTGATTATGATGATTTTAGAAAAGAAAGGAAACCTTAAAACCCTTTTTAATCTGGGAACAGAAATCAATAGTTTACGAAAAATATTCCTGCTTCAGGGAACCTTGCTAAGTGTTTTTGGAGGTATAATTGGTCTCGTTCTCGGTATCATTTTAGTACTGTTGCAACAACGATACGAACTCATTATGATCACGCCAACCCTCGCATATCCCGTAGTTTTCAATCTTGAAAACGTACTTATAGTGATGGCAACAATTGTATCACTTGGTTTTGTGGCTTCTTTAATTGCCAGCAGCCGTGTAAGCAAAAAGTTATTGGATTAGTATTTCCTACTAAAAAATATTACTTATATTTATCCTCTTAAAAAACTACCGTTTATGATTGTTTCTGCCTAATCCTATTTTATTTTCTTGAATAATTAGGATACTTACGTTTATTTTTCTTCAGTTCAGATCATTGCATCCGGACTAATATTATCATTTATCCTAACATATCATGACAGAAACAACAATACAGAAAAGTTTATTTTCTAAAGTTTTCACCACATTAAAACAAGCAATCAAAGGAGATGAATCTTTTGATTATACCGTAGGCAGCATCAAAAAAGCCGTTATTCTATTGGCCATCCCGATGGTTTTAGAAATGATGATGGAATCTGTTTTTGCCTTGGTCGATCTCTATTTCGTAGGACACTTAGAGCATAGCAGTTTTGCGATTCAAACCGTTGGTTTAACAGAATCGGTACTTGCTATTATATATTCAGTCGCAATAGGAATGAGTATGGCTGCAACAGCAGTTGTAGCACGACGTATTGGCGAAAAGGATCCTATTGCTGCAGCAAAGGCAGGAATGCAGGCGATTATAGTGGCATTTGTAATTAACACCATAATTAGTATTCTGGGCGTTATTTATGCCAAAGAAATTTTGATCCTCATGGGGGCATCAGAAGATGCAGCAGAACATGGATACATTTTTACGCAAATTATGATTGGCGGAAGCTTATGTATCATGCTTTTATTCCTGATTAACGGAATATTTCGTGGAGCCGGAAATGCAGCAATTGCTATGAAAAGTCTTTGGCTGGCTAATATTTGCAATATTATTTTATGTCCAATATTAATTAACGGTTTTGGTCCGGTTCCCGCTTTTGGATTAACGGGTGCCGCAATCGCGACTACTTTAGGAAGAAGCATTGGAGTACTATATCAGGGCTATCATTTGTTTTTTGGAAATGGTGCTTTGAAAATTAAAATTTCATACTTCATTCCAGATTTTGATCAGATAAAAGCATTGGTAAAAATTGCTGCTCCCGGAGTTTTGCAGTTTGTTATCGCTTCTTGCAGCTGGATTTTTCTGGCGCAATTGGTAGCCACAACCGGAGGCGATCACGGATCAGCAGGATATCAGACAGCACTTAGAATTATGATGTTTTTTATTCTTCCGGCTTGGGGATTAAGTAATGCCGCTGCAACTTTGGTGGGACAAAATTTAGGCGCCAAACAAATCGATCGTGCCGAAAAATCAGTTTATACAACGGCCAGATACAATGTTATTTTTATGGCAACAATCATGGTGATTACATTATGTTTCGGAAAGTATATTATTTCGTTTTTCACCAATGACGAATTGGTAAAAACAATAGCCGTCGAAGCCTTACAAATCATGAGCATCGGATTTATCTTTTACGGAATAGGAATGGTTTTGATTAATACTTTTAATGGAGCAGGAGATACCTGGACACCAACCGGGATTAATTTCTTTGGGTTTTGGTTGTTCCAGATTCCGTTAGCATATGTATTGGCAAAACATTTTAATATGGGGCCAACAGGTGTTTTCATCGCGATTCCGGTTGCAGAAACTGCTATAACATTAGCGAGTATTTTCTTTTACAAAAGAGGGAAGTGGAAACGTATTGAGGTTTAGGATTTTGTGCAATATTTCTTAAATTTATTCGTTTTAAATCTGTAACCCAAAAACAAATTTAATATGAAAACCAAGTTTAAAGTTTTGATGCTTTTAGGAGCCGCAGTTTTTTTAATAGGATGTTTTGCATTTAAACCAGTAGAAGCGAAGAAGACTGTCGTAATTGATGCTGGCCACGGAGGGCATGATTTAGGAGCAAAAATATATGATTTTGACGAAAAGACAATTGTAGAAGCGATTAGCAAAAAAATTAAAGAGTCAAATAAAAATGAGAATATAGAAATTGTTTTGCTTCGTGAAGGTGACCATTTTATGGAATTGAGCGAAAGAGTTTCTATCATTAATAATCTAAAACCGAATTTAGTTATTTCTTTGCATGTTAGTTCTACTTTAAATGATGGGAAAAGGGATCAAATGGATGCTTATGTTTCGAGTAAAAATGAAAAATTTAAACAAGAGTCAATAGAATCTGCAGAAAAATTATTAAGTAATATTTCAAATGAAAGTTTGACAAAAGGGAAAGTTAAAGAAGCTCCTTTTTATATCATGAAAAATTCAGAGTGCCCATCTGTATTACTTGAATTAGGATATTTAACAAACGAAAAAAACAGAGATTATATAACTAGCGCAAAGGGGCAAAATGAAATTGCTTCAAAAATCTTAGAAGCTGTAAAGTAAAAAAAACTTATATAAAAACGAAAGACCTTCAAATTTTTGAAGGTCTTTTTTGTAGAATATTTTTTGTACCTTTGAATGTACAAAATAAAGTACGCTATAAATCCAATAGAATGAAAGCAATAACAATATCTACATTAAGAAAAAATATAAAAAATTATTTTGATGAAGTATCTGAATCATCAGAAATAATTGTTGTTCCAAGAAATACAGAGGAAGATGCAGTTGTAATAATTTCTATGAAAGAATACAATTCAATATTAGAAACACAACATTTATTATCAACTAAAGCAAATAGAAATAGGCTTAGTGAATCTATTGAACAATTAGAAAAAGGAAAACTTATATCATATAATATAGACGAATTGTAACTGGTAGTATGGATATTTGTTTTACTAAAAATGGTTGGGAAGAATTTGAATATTGGATTGAAAACGACACTGACACAGCGATAAAAATAAAAGAATTAATAAAGTCAATACGGGAAAATCCATTTAAAGGTATTGGAAAGCCAGAACCTTTACGTCATGATTTAAAAAGTTTTTGGTCAAGACGAATTAACGGCGAACATCGATTAGTTTATAAAGTTTCAGGAACAAAAGGCATTGATCAAAAATGTATCATCCTGCAATGTCGATTTCATTATGATGATAAATAAATGCAAAAGACCTTCAAATTTTTGAAGGTCTTTTGCATTTTAGATCTTTGCCAAAGTTTTAAAATTTGACAAATATTATATATGTTTTTAAACAAATTCATATCCCGCATAAACCTGTTCAATTTCTTTCATAATTGCAAAAAGATTTTCAGGTTCATCAGTTGTAACCAGTTTTTGTTTGTATTCTTTAAACGAATGAATTCCTTTAAAATAATTGGTATAATGACGACGCATTTCAACAATTCCTAAACGTTCACCTTTCCATTCCATTGACCACATAAGATGGTTTCTGGCGGCTTCTACACGATCCGCAACAGTTGGAGCAGGCAAGTGCTCACCCGTTTTAAAGTAATGCTTGATTTCGTTAAAAATCCACGGATAACCAATTGCCGCACGACCAATCATGATCCCGTCAATGCCGTATTCGTTTTTATATTTTAATGCTTTTTCAGGACTGTCGATATCGCCATTTCCAAAAATAGGCATTGTAATTCTAGGGTTATTTTTTACACGTGCAATATGTGACCAATCGGCGTGGCCTTTATACATTTGTGCGCGGGTTCTGGCGTGAATCGTCAAAGCCTGAACACCAATATCCTGAAGTCTTTCAGCAACTTCATCAATGTTGATCGAGTTATCATCCCAGCCCAAACGTGTTTTTACCGTTACAGGTAAATCAGTACTTCTGATAACCGCTTTTGTCAAACGAACCATCAAATCTACATCTTTTAGAACTCCGGCTCCTGCACCTTTACAAACTACTTTTTTTACCGGACATCCAAAATTAATATCCACTAAATCAGGTTTTACCGTAGAAACAATTTTAGACGAAAGTGCCATTGCTTCTTCATCACCACCAAAAATCTGAATTCCAACCGGACGTTCGTAATCAAAAATATCCAGCTTCATTCTGCTTTTGATAGCATCACGAATCAATCCTTCAGACGAAATAAATTCAGAATACATCATGTCCGCGCCATGCGTTTTGCATAATCTGCGAAACGGCGGATCACTAACATCTTCCATCGGTGCGAGTAATAAAGGAAATTCGGGTAATTCTATGTTGCCAATCTTGACCATCTTCAATATTTTGTGCAAAATTACAACATTTAGTTTAATTCACAGCAAAACATTCATAGTGAGGTTCAAAGGGTTGAAATTAAACCATATAAGTTATATAAGTTCATTTAAATAAAATGAGATTAATAAAAGCTTTATGATGATGAAAAATAAGTCATATAAGTTTGTTTAATAAAATCATATAATACATAGCCACAATATGAACTTATATGTTCATTTAATAAAACGTATAATTACCACAAATTTTAATATGTACTTATATAACTTATATGGTGAAAAAAAATTATATGGTAGTTTTCCTGTAATCAAAAAATCGAATTGGTTTTCGACTCATTGGGTTAAAAACCAAAGGATTTAAAGTTTCTTTTGAGGCAAATTCTATTTTTGGGGTTACTCTCAGTTTGGCTCTGAAGTGATCTTTTATTTCCTGTAAAAATTCAGCAGATTGATTTTTTGCAGCGATTTTTATCAGGATTTCATCTGTTCCTAAATCGTTGGTCGAGATCTCGATAATATGATTTTCGATATTATCAAAACCACTCAAAACATCGTTCATCGCTGGCGGATAAAGCGTTGTGCCTTTGTATTTGATCATTTGTTTTTTACGACCAACCACAGGTCCAACACGCAACGTATTTCTGCCACAAGCGCAAGGACTGTTGTGTAACTGCACAATATCTCCGGTTTTAAAACGCAATAAAGGCATAGCTTCAATCCCTAAAGTGGTAAAAGTCAATTCGCCAATTTCTCCGTCTTTTACAGGAATATTATTTTCGTCGAGAACTTCAACGATAATCAATTCCGGATGATGATGACCGCCAACGCCATGTTCACATTCTGTAAAAGCAGTGCTCATTTCTGTCGAAGCATAAGTTGAGAATAACTTAATATTCCACTTTTCGGTGATTTTATTGGATAAAATGTTCATCGAAAAATCCTGATTTCTTAGCGATTCTCCAATGCAAATTGCCCCTTTTATGCTCGAATTATTATAGTCAATTCCGTGCGCTTCGGCATATTCAATTAACTTTAATAAAAACGAAGGAACGGTAATTAAATAAGAAGGTTTATATTTTAAAATAGAATCCCATTGCAATTCCGGAATTCCCGCGCCAACACGAATAACGCCTACTTTTAGTTTTCTTAATCCCAGAAAATAAGCCAGTCCGGCCATGAATTTTCTGTCGATTGTAGTCATTAATTGTACCACATCGCCCTCTGCAATTCCGGCGCAGGCAAACGAAATAGCTTCATTATAAGCCAATCGGTCCAGATCAGAATCGGTTAAACCAAAAGTTACCGGATCTCCTAAAGTCCCTGAAGTCGATGCATAATCAATGATTTTATTTTGAGGAACACATAAAAAATCATCGTTGTATTCCTGTAAATTTTCTTTTGTTGTAACAGGCAAATATTGTAAATCTTCCAGTGTTTTAATTTTCGAAATATCAATGTTTTGTCCTGCAAAAAGACGTTTGTAAAAAGGAGAATTTTGACTGATATATTGTAAAAGCTCGGCTAATTTCTGCTCTTGAAAATTTTTAATTTCTTCTAAAGAATCTTTTTCTATTAATGGAATCATTGTAATTTTCTTTTGATTTTTTTTAAATATTTTTCAATTGCTGTTTTATCAGGAACTGTAGTAATTTCTTTGGTTAATGCTTTTTCAAAATGAGCCTGAGAAAGCTTGTATTCTTTTTTTTGATAAAAGTACAACCCTGCTTTGTAATACACAACCCAATAATCAGGGTTTAGGGATTGATATTGTTGAATAAATTCAGGACTAATAACTTCTTTATTTTTGAGATATAAATCTATTTTATCGTCTTCAATTCTAAATTTCTGATAGTTTTTATATTGAATGGTTTCCAGAAATGGATCTTTTGGAATGTCTAAGTTTTTTTGTTGAAAAGAAGAAACGATCAAATTCATTTTTTTTTCTTTAAAAACAGAATCCAGATTATAACAAACAAATTCTCCCAATTGATACGGATTAGCCGACACCCAAACCAGTTTTTCTTTCGGTTTGAAAATAACACCATGATGCGCCATCAGTTGATTCAGCGCTTTTTCGTTGCCATAACCCAAAGGAATATTTTTTAAGCCATCTTTATTTCGTAGAATTTCAGCAGCAATTTTAGGATTGATTTTTGGGTTTTCCGCAAAAAGTTCCTGAATTCTTTCAAAACGATATTCAGAATGACTGTTGGCAATTTGCAACTGATTTCGCTTTTCGTTTTTTAAATCTTCTCCCTGAAAATGATTCGCGCAAAATAACTGATCACTATTTGGAACTTCGTAAACGTCCATTTTTTTGGGTGAAACTTCAATCAAAATCGCTTTGTTGTCATTTGAGCTTCCCACCATAATAGATTCTGAAACAAATACTTCCCTTTTTTTGGCAATCGCAATCGCTTCGTCAATGTTTTTGGCGTGTTGTAAAATTTCACGTGTCAGGATCGAAATCGGCGTTTTGGCAATCAACGGAATTTTAGATTTCGAAGCATTTATTGTAACCGTCAAACCTTCGATATTCATTCCGGAAACGGCACCAACCATTCCGGGCCAGGTAACCATCATAAATTTGTTGCCTTCCTTCGGATTTATAAACGCGACGATTTTATTTTCCGCGAAAGCGTCATTCACATAAAAATCAAAATTACGCCCAAGGATTAAATTTCCGTCCTCAGATTTTTCGCCCCAGGCAGCAAAAGAGGAGCAGCCCACCAAAGCTAAATCCTGCAAAGCGTGACCAATATCGTGCGCGGCATGCAAATACAAACTGCGCTGATATTGTGGTGCAATGTTGTCAAAATCATGCGAGGTATATTGCGAAACGCCAAAAATCTCCGTTTGATATTCTTCAGGAACGTTCGTATATAATTTCCTGTTGTACCATTTTAGAAAATTTCGAAGAAGTCGCTGCTGAAATTTTGAAGGAACAATATCCTTTATTTTAGAGAAAAAAATATGTTCCTGATTTTTTAAAAGAGAATCAGATAAAGCTCCGGTATTAAGACCAATTTCGAGAGGATCGCCTTCAACGTATAATTCCCAAAGACCTTGTTTATTTTTTAAAAGTGAATTTTTCCCTGATGTAAAAACACTGTCAGATTGTTTGGTTACAACTGGTTTTGCAGCATTGTATTGAGAAGTTTCAGGAAGATGATGCATAGATTTTGATGTTCCGCAAGACGCCAACATCAACAAAAAAACAACGAAAAAAAATAAATTAATCCGGCCTTTCATATCCCTACATTTTATTCAGATGCTTCATTAATTTTAGTTACTAAATATTCTTTTCCAAGAATTTCTGAGCAGGTTACAACCGCGCCAATTGTCACGCCAAGAACTCCATGCATATTAATACTTTGACCCGTAAGATATAAATTATCCAGCTTGGTTTTTGACGGAATCAGGGTTTTCATCGGATTATTCGAATCTTTAACATATCCGTACATATTTCCGTTGTCACCACCTATATAATCCCGATACGAAAGTGGAGTAGAAGTGTGAACAGATCGAATACAATCTCTGATACCGGGGAATTTTATCTCGATTTCCTCCAAAAATTTAGCTGCTTTTCTGGATTTAAATTCTTCATAACTTTCTCCGCGATCATTTTCATCAACCGTTGTATTAAAAGTTTCGATCCAGGGCGCGACATCATCGTATTTCATGTAGGTGATAAACGTCATTCCTTCGGCCCATTCTTCCTGTTTTTTTGAGGCATTCATAGAAGCCATAAAAGCTTTTGGCCAGGAGTTTTCATCATAATCATGAGCCGTCCAGACTTCACTGCTTTTCTTAAAATGATAATGATTGTGATTGATGTATTTAAAGGTTTCCGGTTTAAAAACAATGTATAAACTGAAAGCCGAAATAACGCCTTCAAGACTTTGAACCCTGCTGTAAAATGATTTTCTAAAGTTTTCTTCGCCAGCTAGTTTCAAAGTAGTTTTGGGTTCAATGTTCGAAATAAAATAAGAGCCTGAAACCTGAGTTCCGTCTTTCATTTCTACGAAAATAACTTTGTTGTTTTCAACATTAAATTTCGTAACTTCTTTGTATTTATAAAATTCGCCACCGTATTTTTTAAGTTGTTTCAAAAGTTGCTTCGTGATTTGACTTCCGCCATTGATACATCGCCATGAACTTTGAATATAGGAGTTTACAGAAAGCGCATGAACGTAAAAAGGAGATTTGTCAGCAATACCCGCATACAAAAAATTAGAACCCGATAAAACGGCTTTTAGCTTTTCATTTTGTGTACATCCCTCAATTGTTTCTTTGGCGTTAAGCCCTAAAATTTCGTTGTCGTATTTGCCTTCCCATTCTAAATTATAGAGCGGAAAACATTCACAAATAGCTTTTATTTTTTTGCAATATTCTTCGATATTGGTTTTTTCATCAGGGAAAAATTTCACTAACTGATTGGCAAAATTATCATAACCCTGCGCATGCGGATATTCGTTTTCATCGTCTTCAAAAGAGATAATATCAAAACCATTTTCATCTAATTTTTTCAGATTAAGATGATCCATGATTCCCAAATACTTAAAATATTTGTATAGATTTTGTCCTTCTTCAAGACCTCCTATGTAATGAATTCCGGTATCAAAAATAGTTTTATCGCGCACAAAAGTTTGCAGATTTCCGCCGTATTGATTGTTTTTTTCAAGCACACAAACGCTGTATCCTTCTTTTGCCAAAATAATTGCCGAGACCAATCCGCCTAAACCGCTGCCTACAATTACTACATCGTATTGCTCTTTCATGCTAATTTTTCTTTAATACGATTATAGAATTTTCTTCTGCAACAGATTCAAAACCAAAGTTAATTAAAGTGTTTTTTAAACGGGAACTATTGATTAAAATAACACAAGAAGTGGTAGAAATGATTTTCTCCAGATCCTCTTTATAATTTTCATCAGAAATTAAAACGGCTTCAAATTCATTTTCTAAAGACAATTCGAGATGATCCAAATAAGAGATTTTTCTCTTTTTAAGGAAATAATTTGTTTTGGCAACCGCTAATTTTTCTTCATCAGCAATAAAAGAAATTACCTTTCGCTGTGGTTCCTGCAAGGTCAATAAAACGTCTAATTGTCCGTAATCATTGGCTAAGTGCAATATTTTGGCTTTCGCCGAAAGGTGCTTGTTGAGACGATAATAGGTTTCTAAATTATGTTTTAAATCGCTTTTGACACTGTTGGTGATTTCAATTTCTTTGTAATCATAACTGTGAATGACCATTTTTTTGAAATAATCAGGACCTTCTAATTCCTGGCGCACTTTATGAAATTGTTCTTTAAAATAAGCACTTAATAGTTTCGTTCTTTCGGCATAATTTTTCCCAAAAGAGAGATTATCAGGCGAAATTCTTTCTAAAATGGATAGCGTAACATGACTATGATGAATGACAAAATCGCCTTTTGGAATCGCTTCTGAAGCACCATGAATTAAAACCGGAATAATGTCCAGATTAAATTCTTCTGCCAAATAAAAAGCACCTTTATGAAAACGGTTGATCTGATTGCTTATAGAACGTGTTCCTTCCGGGAAAATCATAAGCGAATATCCTTCGTTTACTTTTTGGCGCAAATGTTCAACGCCGCCTTCAAGACCTTCAGAAACCGGATAAAAACCTGCTTTTCTAACTGTTCCGCCAAAAATAGGAGAATTGTAAACCCAGTCGTTTACCAGAAATATAATTTTTGGACTCAACATTCCCATTGCCAGAATATCGATAAACGACGAGTGATTGGCAATAATTATTGCTGGTTTTTCGAAGTTTTCATTAAACTTATTAATGACTTTTTTATGCAAAAACGGATTTGAATACAAAACAGAATTCATGAATCTTGAAATGCAATAACGAAATGCTTTCATCTTCGTTTTTTCCTTAATCGGAAGAATTGGCATAATGGTGATGCTGAAAAGAGACATCAAAATACCGCCAAGTCCGTAGTAGGTAAACGAAATAATACCGTGTATAAAAGTGCGTAATACAAAAGGAGGATTTCCTTTTTTCGCACGATTGGATATAAAGAGTTTAAAAAGAATCGGGTAGAAGATGAACGTAATAATCAGTGCGGCAAAAACCCCAATTAAAGAAACCGATGAGATAGAGCGCAACGCCGGATGACGTGCAAAAATCATGGCGCCAATTCCTAAAATAGTCGTGATAACCGCCAGGATTATTGAAGTTCTGTAAATCGCAATTTCATTTTTTCCGTTGGTATATTCTTTTTGAAGTGCGCTTGTCATGAAAATACTAAAATCGACACCGTGCCCAAAAATCAGCGTACAAACAATCATACTAAAGATGTTCATTTGGATGCCAAAGATGCCCATAATTCCGGCCGTTACAATTCCTGTTAAAGCAATTGGAATACAGCTTACGATTACCAATTCGACTCTGCGGAAAAAGAAAAACAAAATCAGTATTACAGCAACAAACGAATAATTAACCAACGAATTAAAGTCGGTTTTTAAGGTACTGAAAAACGTTTCGTTCATTTGCTGACGATCAATTGCAATCAGATTATTTTTGGCGGAAGCCGATTTTACAAAAGCATCTCGTTGTTCCGGCGTTACTTTTACCAAAGTAGAAATCGTGAAAAATCCATTTTTTTCGGTTACAAATTCTTTCAATTGCAAAGCCTGAATTTTCAGATATTCTGAAGCTGAAATAGGTTTGAAATTAAAATCTAAATGATCAAAAAAAGCAGAATAAGTGGTTGGTTTAAAACCTAGTTTTGAACCTTCGGCAATCAATTCAGATTCTAAAAGTTGTTTTTTGTTGGTATCCCAAAACGAATTCCATTTTTCGATTTTCTGTTGCTGCTCCTTTTGCGAAAGCATAATGCCGCCAACGGAACTGAAATTTAATATTTTGTTGGTTTGCTTTTCTTTTGATAGATCAGCAAAAAGCTGAGAGTTGTTTTGTAAAACTTCCTCCATACTTTTTCCGTACGAAGCCACATAAATGGTTTTGGAGGTTAAGCTCGTGCTTTCTTCCAGATCTTTTTCGGCTGCTTTGATTTCCTTCGGAACAAAATTCAATTGTGATAAATCGTTATTGAAGCCCACATTATTATAAGTAAAACAGCAAATAATGGTAATTAGAACACAAAATCCAATCAGATATTTATTGTTATGAAAAGAGAAATGTGCGAGTTTATCGATGACATTTTTCTTATGTTCGAAATTGTTTTCTTTCGGTTTATATAAATGCGGAACAATCAAAAGAGAGAAAATACCCGTTACCATAACAATTACGGCGGCGAAAATTCCGAGGTCATTCAGCGCATCTGACTTTACAAAAAGCAAACATAAAAATGCAACAGCAGTTGTAGAGCTGCTCATAATTACGGGCATTGTAATGTCTTTGTATAACGTTTTTACATCGCTGTTATGTTTGTAATGCGTTAGAATATGTATCGAATAATCGATTGTGATTCCTAATAAAATAGATCCAATTCCGAGAGAAATGGCGGAGATTTGCTCTTTCACAAAATATAAAAAGGCAACGGCAAACAAAGCACCAAAAACGGTTGGAAGAAAAATGATCAATGGAATCAACACTTTTCGATAAAACAAAATCAAGATCAACATCAGCGTAATCATCGCGATTGTTGTTGTTAAGATGATATCGCTTTTGATTTGATTGGCATTGGCAACCGCAATCAAAGCCGAACCAAAATAACTTATCGAGGTTTTGCCTTTGAATTTTGTATTTAAATTATCCTGAATCGATTTTAGTTTATTCGCAAAAATCGTATTCTTTTCCGTTTCGCTCGACGGAAGATTTGAGGTAATAAAAAGCAACAATTTCTTTTTGTCTTTGGTCATCACAAAACCATTGTTGAGTGTAAAATCGTCACCAATATTTAATTGCTGTAATTTTTTTAGTGCGATAAACGAAATGCCCAACGGATCTTGCAGAATAAAATCTTTGGTCACAAATCCGGATGGAGAAATTATCGATTTGTAATTTCCCTGAACAGTCGCCGCAATGCTGTCTTTTTGAAGTTTGTTCTGAATCGCCACATAATCTTTATTCTCCAGAAAAAGCGGCAGATTATTGTGGACAAAATCTATAGTTTCCTGAATGTTTTCTTCGTCAATTTTTCCCTGAATTCCGGTAACGTAAGGTTTACAGGATTTGGCAACACTGTCTGAAAAAATAGTAGCCATTTCTTTTAAATCTTCTTCCGTTCCGTTTTTATCCAATTTGAAAATAACGGTTATTTTGTCAGCAAAGTTGAGTTGTTTCAACACTTTTGCCGTAACATCTGCCTTATCGTTTGTTGGGATCAGTTTGGTAATGTCTTCTTCAAATTTAATTCGGGAAGCAAAAAATCCAAATGCCAAAAGCATCAAAATAGCCAATACCACCGATAATTTTTTTCGTCGGTTTACAAATAAGTGAATGGCGTAGAAGTATTGATGCATGGTTATTTTTTAATTTTTGTTGCCACTCCCGATAGCTATCGGGATAAAGGATTAAAATGATTTTTTTTTAGCCACAAATTTCACAAATTAGCACAAATTAATTCGTGAAAATTTGTGAAATTCGTGGCGAACTGACTCGGGATTTAAAATCAGTTTAATCTTTTAATCTGTGGCAAACTTTTACGTAATTTTTTTATTATTGTTAGAACTAAAAGCGGTTAAAAGTAAATAACTTATTAAGCCAAAAGTCAGTGCCAAAACGGATGCTAAAATAAGACTTCCCACGATATATTGGGTAGCATTTTTTTGAATATCATCGAGCGTAACCGAACTGTCTAAAATTAGAGGCGCATCATTAGAAACAAAGTAACTTCCCATTTTTAGAGAACCGTAAATAACAAAAGGAATAAACGGCGGAAAACTTACATTCGAGGCCAGATAAGCTATGACTTTATTGAGCCTGAACAAAGCCGCGAAAGTAAAAAGCAAAACGGTTTGAAATCCCCAAAAAGGAGAAATTCCAATAAAAATACCCAAAGCAATTGCCGCTGATTTTTTGAAATTAGAATCAGAACTTTCTAAGATATCTTCGAGAAAGAATTTTTTAAAACCTTTTTTTTTTGCTCTTCTAAAAAAATCTCTCGGTTTGATGTACAACAACGCGTTGAGAACCAAAACGGTATTCAGGATACTAATTCGGGTAAAATCTTTGAAAGGTCGAAAATGCGAAACACGTTCTGCAGGATCATATAAAATCTGAATCGGGATGTTTTTTACCACGATTCCTTTCCAGGCAGATCGAACAATGACTTCAATTTCGAACTCAAATTTATTGGTATAAAATTGTTTCGGAATGAGCTTTAAGGGATATAATCTAAATCCGGATTGTGTGTCTTCAAGAGCAATTCCGGTTTCGAACTTGAACCAGAAATTCGAAAATTTATTACCAAAACTACTTTTCTTTGGCACATTTTCCTGTGTCATATTGCGGCTTCCAATCAAAAGAGCATTGGGTTCTTTTTGAATGGCTGCAATAAAATTGGGAATATCTGATGCAAAATGCTGTCCATCAGAATCGATCGTGATGGCATATTCGAAATGCATTTCGATTGCTTTTCTAAAACCATTTCGGAGCGCTCTTCCTTTTCCTATATTTCGAGGATGATGAATTTGAGTAAGCTCCGAATATTGTTTTAAAATTTCGTTTGTTGTATCTGTAGAACCGTCATTGACGATGATAATATTCGAAGTAAAATCTAAAATAGAATCCAGCACTTTTTTCAACGTTTTATGATTATTGTACGTGGGCACAATAACACAAAAATTGGTCGAATTAAGTAATTCCTGCTGAGAAAAAGTTGGTTGCATTTGGGATTTTTTTCTTGACCTACTTTACAAATTGCTTCTCTTTTTCAGAGAAACTTTTCGATTGCAAAACAAAGTTTTTTAGGTATTCTTTCAAAGCGCCTGTTTGCTCTGCATAATGATCAGTAATGAACTTTTTATCTTCTTTGATGTTCTTTTTATAACCTGTAATTCCAGGAACATCTTCCTGAATACTCAATCGAATCATTCTGATTTCGATGTTGTTGGGATCACTTTTTAAAGTAGCTTCAAGAAGTTTTGCACCTTCTTTAAAACGGGAAATTTTGCTTCCTATTAAGTTTTCAAATTTAGAATCTACCAAAATTGAAGCCGCTTTGTAAGCCACTAAAATTTTCTCATCGCTGTTCGAAATTCCGGAAAGTTTTTCTGTAAATTCCTTAGCGTTTGCTTCTGATTTTGCAACATCAGGATATACCTTTCGAATCGATGCTAAATCTGGATTTCCTGCAAAATTTATCCATAAGAGTATTGACAATAGTAATTTCATAATTATAGTTTTTTATACGCATTGCTTAATTTTAAAGCAACTGTATCATTAAAATATGTGGTGTTTTTCACCTTTACCAAATCATCCTCTGTGGTAGTTATATCAAGTTCTAAACGCAATTCCGGATTCGTTTCCGGATTGATCAATGCCATAAATTTTACATTCGTAAGCGTCTGAATCATCAAAGTACTTTTGGTAATCGATTCTGTAAGTTCTTTAATTATCTGAATCATGCAAACGCCCGGCATAATTGGGTTTCCTGGAAAATGACCTTTAAAAACCTCATGATTGGCATTAACTAATATACGAATATTAAATTTAGCATCTCCTGTTTTTTCCTCCGAAAGCACTTTATAAAAGTCTTTTAAAACCATATTTGTATTTTTTTATTTCGTTTCAAAAGAGTAAGAAATCCCTATTTGAAAATTGACATTAGTATTATAATCACCAAATAAATAATGGCTATTAGAATTGTTATGATAGTAATCGCTGTCTAAAACATCCAAAAGACCTTTTTTAAATCGAAATTCAAAACCAAGACCAGATGGCATCTTATAAGCTACACCTGTAACAAACGAAAGATCATTATATGTTTTTCTAAAAGCTAAATTGTCGCTTAAAAGAACATCTAAGGCAGGTCCAAATTGTATCTCAAACTGATTAAATTTTAATTTGTTAAGCAGGCCAATCGACAAATAACTCATTTGTAAATCCTGATAAACAGTTCTTTCTGTTTGCGTATCCTGATCAATAAAATTACGGGCAACATTATTAGAACCTTGTCTGATGTAATTTATTTCCGGCTGTAATGCATAACGTTTCGTGAAATTTATTTCTCCAAAACCGCCAACATAAAAATCAGGTCTGTAGTTAGCATGCATTTCTGATATGGTAGAAAGAGACAATCCAGCTCTTAAACCAGGCTTAAAAGTTACCTGAGCTTGTGTGTTTATGACTGCCCAAAAAAAGAATACGACAAGCGCTAATTTCTTTGTGTACATTTATTTTACTTTAAAAGTATAACTAATACCAATCTGAAAAACCTGATTCAGGATAAGATCATTATAGCGATAACCATTATCGTCATACTCAACTCCGTCGTAGCCATAAATATCAACTAAACCTTGTTTTAATCTTGCTTCAAATGTTAATCCGTTTGGCAATGTATATCCAACACCTCCAACAATGGCAAAGTCAAAACCTTCGGGATTGCTGTTGATATAATTATCAGAAATTTTTAAATCTAAAGACGGACCTCCTAAAATGTGAAAACCTTTACCGCCAATGTTAAATTTTGCAACCGCACCAAGTGTTAAGTAGTTTAATTCGTAATTTACAGAACGATAATTATAACCGTTTCCAAAATATTCTCTTCCTTCATCGCCTTGTCTTGAATACGTTATCTCAGGCTGTAACGAAAAATATTTATTAAATTTAATGTTCAGTAACCCACCAACATAAAAGTCTGCTTTAGAGCTATTATCATCAATATTAGTTAATGTTGATAAATTTAAACCGCCTCTAAGTCCCGGACTAACTTTTACTTGTGCTTGAGGAGATTGAATTCCGATAAATAAAATAAAAGCAATTACGGCTAATTTTTTCATTTTGATTTGATTTAAAGTTTATGAATAGTTTAAATTTTTATTCTGATTTAAAATAATTCAGTTCAATTTTCAATTTAATATTCTGATGAATAATCTGAATCTTTTCGGCAAAAATATTGTTTTCTGAAGTAAATGTCAGCGTAAATTTTTCTTTTGTTTGAGACGAATGAACGACTTTCTCTAATCGATGATTTTTTTTTGATATAAAAAGATAATTGTCGCGTTTTCCATCTTTCGATTTATAAATATCATCCGATTCATTTTCAAATTGTTCCTGAATCAGATATTCTTTTTTTAGCAATAATCTAAAATCTTCTTTTAAAGTATTAATGAGAATTTTTCGATCTAATTCTGAAACAATCGAGTTGACTTTGAAACTGTTATCAGAGATTTCGAAATCTAATAATTTGTTACCAAATTCGGTTGTGAAAACGATACGATGAACCGTGTCATTTATTTTCTTGGCGATGAAAATTCCGCTGATCTCATTTCCGTAAACCGTGATATTTGTTTTATAAACATAATCGGTTTTTGAATCTGAAAAATAGGGAACTTCGTAAGACGTTTTGTCTAATTTTTTAGGCGTATAATTTTTGGTGACCGAGCCACACGAAACTAAAACAATGGCCAGAAAGCAATTAATTAGTAAAAACTGAATCGTCGATTTTTGCATTTATCACTTTATTTTTAAGTACAATTCGGGTATAATCTTCAGATGATTCTAATAATTTTACCTGAACTACGGTTGCTTCTTCTTTATCAAAAGTCAGTTCGATTTGTTTGATGTATTTTTTCAGCGTAGCATCTTTCGGAACAAATTTCGCCAGATTCTGACCTTTTAATTTAAAGTACGAAATCATAAATTCTTTATCGTCAAACATATTTCCGCTTACGCTGCCCACGATTAATTTATTGATGCGGCCAAAGATTTTGCTGTTGCCAATATCAACTGCACTTTTCTTTCCTTCGTCGTTGATTAGGATTTTTCCGTTTTTAAAAACAATACTGTAATTGTACGGCTTTTTGTATTGCCATTGCAAAAGACTAGGTTCTTTAAAAATCATTTTACCCGAAGTTTCAATGTCTTTCGATAAAAAATCCAAATGTTTGTATTGCACGAAATCAGTACTTAACGTTTTTATTTTTTTCGAAACTACATTTACATCCTGCTTAAAAGTGGCGATTTCAGCGTCGCTCATTTTTTGTTCCTGAGCAAACAAATTGCCTGAAATAAATAGAATTAGTAGTGCTATTTTAGTTTTCATATTTTGTAAAAATTGTGCTTAAAATTTTTTGCCACTCCCGATAGCTATCGGGATAAATGATTAACACTGATTATTATTAAATTGAATAAAATCCGTTTTCATCAGCGTTTTCGCTTTAGCGAATCTGCCTTATCCGCGTTCCATATTATAAGCTTTAAGATTCAAAAGTTCTTCAGTCGAAATCACTTTATAATTGTTTTGCTTTAAAAATTGCAAAAACTGTTCCAATACTAAAACCGAGTGTGATGCCGTGTCGTGCAAAAGTACAATTCCGCCGGGAGAAACACGTTTTATAATGCGATTGAAAATCAATTCCTTATTTTTTGTTCCGCCGTCAAGCGAACGAATGTTCCAGCCAATTACTTTATGTCCGGTTTGTTGCAAAGCCCTTCTAATCGAAGGCGTTGTAACTCCGTAAGGCGGACGAAAGAAGTTTATTTTTTTGGAAGTAAATTGTTCCAGAAGTTGATCTGTTTTTTGGATTTCTTCTGTTATTGTTGCGGCATTATAAAAATCAAAAAATTTAGAATGAGAGTAGGAATGATTCCCAACCAAATGTCCGTCAGCAATAATTTGTTTGAGAATTTCAGGATGTGCTTCGATATTTTTTCCGATGCAAAAGAAAGTCGCTTTTGCATCGTATTTTTTCAAAAGTTCTAAGACTTGTAAAGTAAAAATACCTGGTCCGTCATCAAACGTAATGGCGATTTTTTTCTCTGTTTCTAAAGGATTATTGCAGAACGCTTTTACGTGATAATTAGATGAAATTCGGGCAGAACCAATAGCATTTATTCCCAGCCAAATTAAAATAACCACAACAAACCACCATATATTTATTGCCGTATAAAAATTCAGAAGAAATAATAAAAGCAATAAAAAGACAAAAAATAGTGATATGTTTTTGTGCGTTATCATTTTGTGATTAACGTAAAACTGTGGTTTTTTCCGTTTAATTGATTGTACAATAAAATGGTATTGTAAACTGGTTTTTCAACCGAATTTACTTTTATGATTTCAGGAATTTCCTGCGTTTTAATAATTTTTGCTGCCATCCAAAAAGCAAAAGCCGAAGCTGTGTCGTATTCACCGCACAAATGTTTGTAATATAAAACAGGCGTTTCTGCGAAAGCATTTTCGGTAAGATTTCTATAATAATTTTCGAAATCTACATTTCCGTCAAAACCTAAAACTAAAGCATCAATGTCTGAAATCTCTAAATTATTTGATTTCAGGAAAGATTTAATTTCGGCTTCAATTTCGTTTTCTTCCAGCGTATTTACAATTGCAATATCCAGAACTTCAGCATAGGTAGTTTCTTTTCTTTCATTTTCTAAAACAAAAAAACTGGCACCTTCGCCATAAACTGCTCCGCTGGTATCAGAATCTAAAAGATTATAAGGTTGTTGATTGTCTGGTTTTATACGTCCTGATAACTTAAAAAGTGCGGTTGTATATTCGCCATTTTCATCGACTCCGCCCACTAAAATAGATTGTGCTTCCTCTTCTTCAATTTGCATTTTAGCATCTAAAAGTGCCGACTCAAAAGAAACAGCGCCATTTACATATGTAAAATTATAACCTTTACATTGCTGCAACAAAGCGATTTGCGCACCAACAGTATTATGAGTCGATTGAATAAAAGAAGTTGGTGTTAAAAATTCTTCGTTATTATCCAGAATACTTTTCAGGAATTTCTCAGAATCTTCGATGCATCCTAAACCGGTTCCGGTAATGATGGCATCAACTTTTTCGACATTGGCATCTTTCATCGCCAGGGCCGAAGCTACGATTCCGTTTTTCACACCTTTTGCCATTCGTCTGCTGGCGGCAGGCGAAATGTATTCTTTGTACGCCGGCGGAACGATTGCCAGTACATTTTCGTCATGATTGACAATAGCTTCTTCTAAAAAAACAGTATCAAATGTTTTTTGAGTCGAAATACAGCCTACTCCATTTATATATGTTTTTTTCATTAGCTTTTTGAAAATATAAGAGTGGAACAATTTCCTCCAAACCCAAAAGAGTTGGATAAAACGTGTTCGATAGTTTTATTTTTTAAAGTAGTCTGTGGCGTTAAATCAAATTCTTCCATCTGATTTTCGAAATTCAAATTTGGATACACCACATTATTCTGAATCGCCAAAACACTGTAAACCGCTTCAATCGCAGCGGCTGCCGCCAAAGTATGTCCGGTAAAAGGTTTTGTAGAACTAAAATCCGGAACTTTTTCGTCCTGATAAATTCTCTTTATAGCTCTTCCTTCAGACAAATCGTTGTTGGGAGTTGCTGTTCCGTGTACGTTGATATAATCAATTTCAGAAGGTTTTAAACCTGAAACTTCAAAAGCTTTTTTCATCGCCAAATAAGCACCATCTCCATTTTCTGAAGAAGCAGTTTGATGAAAAGCGTCGTTTGCATTTCCGTAGCCTGAAACTCTTGCCAGAACTTTTTTGTTTTGTTTCGCTACAACTTCATCTGATTCTAAAACCAAATAAGCAGCTGCTTCACCAAGGTTTAATCCTTTTCGTTCGTTGTCGAAAGGTTTGTTGAAATCGTCTGATAAAATCATCAAAGTCTTAAATCCGTTAATAGTAAATTTTGCCAAACCATCGGCTCCGCCTACAATTACGCGATCTAATTTTCCGGTTTTTATCAATCTTGCGCCTAACATAATTGCGTTTGCAGCAGACGAACAGGCGGTACTAATAGTGGTAACGATGCCTTTTAAACCTAGTTCTTCGGCAATTTTCTCTGCAACATCGCCGCCATCATGACAAGCAATGTATTTAACTAGTTCAGGATGTTTGAAATAATCGTAATAATGTCTTTCAGTCATGTCCATTCCGCCCACACTTGTAGCCGAAATAAGTCCGGTTCTAAATTCGTTTATCGAAGTAATTCCGGCATTTTCAACAGCTTGTTTTGCTGCCAAAGTACCAATCATTGCCGTTCTTGAAAAGTTATTATCGCTGTCTAATCCCAATTCAGCAATCAACTCTTCATTGGTTTTTTTGATTTCGCCCACTTTAATAACATCCGCATGAACTGTCGAAATATTTGTGATACCAGAAATGCCAATTTTATTTTCGATCAGTGAAATATAATTTTCCCCGACTGAATTTCCAATCGAAGAGATAATTCCCATTCCGGTTATTGCAACACCTTTCATCTAATTTTAGATTTATGATTTTAGATTCTTAGAACTTTGACAAAGTTGACGGATTTTAAAACATGTTAGATTTTAGGTTTCCTATTGGAATCTAAAATCTGAAGTCTAAAATCTAAAATTATTTTGTTCTGTTCGCGCTAATATAAGCTGCCATAGTTTCGATCGACTGAAAAATGGTTTTTCCTTCTTTTGGGTCTACTAATTTAATTCCGTAATCTTTATCTAAAATCACGATCAATTCAAGCGCATCAATCGAGTCCAAACCTAAACCGTCTCCAAACAAAGGATCATTATCAGCAATATCTTCGATTGCGATATCCTCAAGGTTAAGAGTAGTAATGATTTTATTTTTTAATTCTTCTTTTAATGCTTCCATGATTATTTATTATATAATGTATTGATATTTTCGTTTTTATATTTTTCGTTTTCTTCTTTGCTAATCGTGCAAAGAAACGCTTTATAACTGTCATTAAAAAATTCTACCCAGCCACACAGAACTGTATCAGCTTTACTTGTGTTTAACAGAATCCCTGAATAGTTAAACAGAAATTCAGTATTGAAAGCATCAAATATAAAGAAAGAATTCTCACTTTTAAGCTGATGACGGATACTTATTTCGCCTAAACAAATATTGGGCAGCGTATAAACAAAAACCGCCGGACTCGGAAAGTAGTTTTCTTTATCCGAAATAGATTCCTGATACTTAACATCTGTATCTAAACTTGATGATTTATTGGCCAAAACCAAAGCGATATTGTTTTCTTGTTCAGTAGAAGTGATCGGACTCAAAAGCAATTCAGATCCTAAA
Source organism: Flavobacterium piscisymbiosum (assembly GCF_020905295.1). Lineage (NCBI taxonomy): Bacteria > Pseudomonadati > Bacteroidota > Flavobacteriia > Flavobacteriales > Flavobacteriaceae > Flavobacterium > Flavobacterium piscisymbiosum. The sequence continues at coordinate 1,306,234 of NZ_JAJJMM010000001.1, forward strand.
AAAGCCAGTTTGCTCAAAGCATCCATTTTAAAAAACTTCGGATATTGAATGTCAAAATTGCGGTATGCTTGTTTAGAAAAATCACCAAAATCTGTTGGTTCAATTTTGAATACAGAAGTTCCGTTCAAAACAATTTCGTTGTTTTGGATGGTGATGTAGGATTGTATGTGAGTTTTTTGAGTCATTATTTTTTGTAACTTTGTCAAGTTATGAAATTCTACGAAAAATATCCACAGTTAAAACAGAAAAGCTTTTTGTCAAAAGTACTTACGGATACTGTATTTTCTACAATGTCTTTAGAAGACCAACAGGTTTCGAAGAGTAAAGTTGTTAAAATTGTCGATGCCATTTTAAAAGAAAAAGAATTAAAAGGAAACCAGTTCTTCACTAATTAATTGGGTTATTAATTTATAATCTCCATTGTCAGCGGCCTTCATTGCATTGATATAAAATTTCCTACTTTCTCCTTCTCTATAGTATAATTCTAAAGGTTGATATCCAAATTTTAAAGCAATAAGATTCATTAAAATCCTTCCCGTTCTACCATTACCATTATTAAAAGGATGAATTTTTATAAATTCATAATGAGCATAAACTAAGCACTCAATGTGATCATCGATACTTTTAGAAATTGAAATCTTAAAATTTAGATTATCCAAAAATTGGTACATTGCTTGTAGAATCATTACAGGTTTTGGAGGGATTAGTTGTCCAACAGAAACTTCTGTGATTCTCCATTTTCCAGCCCAATCGTAAAGTTGTTCAAATGCAATTTTATGAATTTCCAATACAAGAGATGTTGAAATCTCAACATCAGTTTCTAATTCAAAAGTGTAAAGCTCGGCTTTTGCAATTCCGGACGCTTCAAACTCATTGATTTGATCTTTATCTGTTAAGCCAAGTAAATTATCGTCTGGGAACGGTGTCCAATTAGTTTGATTTTCCATTTCATTTCATCTTTTTAAAATCACAGCCGTATTACAACCTCCAAATCCAGAAGCCGTCTTCAAAAAATACTCAATAGTAGCTTCTTTATGTTTCTCAACAACATTTATAGATTCACTAACCCCAATTTCATCAAAACCTTTCGATTCAAAAAGCATATTTTGATTTACTGATTCTATACCAATTACGGTTTCTAATAATCCCGAAGCGCCTAAAGTATGACCGTAAAATCCTTTTAAACTATTTATAGGAACGTTTTGCAAACCCAAACGATTTAGTGCAATGGCTTCCATTTCGTCGTTGAATGGAGTTGCTGTTCCGTGAGCTGAAATATAGTCGATTTTGTCAACTTCAATTTGGGCTTCTTTCAAAGCATTCTGAATACTTCTGAACAAACCTTCACCTGTTCTTGACGGACCCGAAATATGGTTGGCGTCATTTATTGAACTGTCTCCAATCACTTTTATTTTTGCGGTTGCCGGATTCGCCGAAATTAAAACAGCAGCCGTTGCTTCGCCTAAACTTACGCCGGTTCTGTTTTTAGAATACGGTTTACAAGGTAATTCGCTCATCGCCTGAAAAGAATTAAAACCGGACAAAACAAATTCTGAAACTTCATCTCCGGCTACAACAAAAACATTATCGTACAACTTAGACTGAATCATTCTTTTAGCAACTGAAACTGCTAAAATTCCGGAAACGCAAGCATTAGAAACGACAATTGGCTGAGTTTTGAATCCGAAGAAATCAGCAACTTTTTTTGCTAAAACATCTAAATGTGCACTATTGAAACTTTCCTCCGAATCATTTTTTAAAGCTGTAACATTTCCTTTTGTAGTAGAAAGTATAAAGGCAGTTTTCGAATTTAATTCAATTCCTGATTTTTTGATAATTGGTTCTAAAGCCAAAATCATCATTTTCTCTAATCGGGAATATTTATTTTCAGTGCTGATTTTTTCAAAAGCACTATTTATTTTTTCATTACTAATAATCGAAGCATAAAACGGAATTGGCATTAAAGCAATATCCTGATGCAATTGAATACCGGAATCGCCGCGAACAATCGCTTCGATGTTTGATGCAACATCAAAACCTAAAGGCGTGATACAATTCGTTTCGTTGATATATACTTCTCTTATCATTTTATCTTATTTTCTGGCTGCTAAATGAGCCACAGATTGTACGGATTAAACGGATTAACGCGGATTTTATTAATTTTTTAATTCGTGAAAATTAGTGTAATTCGTGTTTGTCTTTTATTTTAATAACCCCACTTTTCGTTTCCATTCTTCGTAGAAAGGAGGATTCGTCAACATTAAATTTCCGTCGCCATCTAGAAAAACCTGAACGGTTTCTCCGGTACAGGCAACTTCGCCTTTTGCATCGATTATTCTAAAACGGTAAATCATTTTGGCGGCTGGTGTATCAACAACCGTTGTTTCTATGGTTACGACATCGCCATAACGCAGCGACAATTTGTGTTCGCATTTCGATTTTACGATTGGGGTTGTATAACCTGTGTTACCAATGTCTAAATAAGTAAGCCCGTGTTGGCGGCCAAACGCTTCTCGTCCATCTTCAAAATAGGTGATATAGTTTCCGTGCCAAACGATTCCAAGCGGATCAGTTTCGTTAAAACGAATTCTGATTTCGTGAGCAACGGTTAGTTCAGTGGCTTCGTTATACTGTTCTTTTCTTTTTGTCATAAAATAAGGCAATGGATGTTGTGATAATAAAGAACAAAAATAACAAACTTATTTTTGGGATGATTTCGAGGAAAGAAACGTTGCGCAATAATACATCATAGAAAGCTTCTAATCCCCAGTTCATGGGTGACGATTTTGCGATATATTGCATGATCGTTGGCATGGCAAAAACAGGCACCCAAACACCACCAACTGCAGCGAGAATAAGTACACTTGTTGCGCCAAAAGGAGCCGATTGTTCTTGTGTGTTGGCTACGGTTCCTAATAAAATACCGAAACCTATGGCGGCAAAACCGGAAAATAAAGCCACGACACTCATTAAAAATAAATGCCCTTCGATGTTTAAGGAAGGCAAACCAATATGCGGAAATAAAAACACTGCCACGGCAACCATCATATAAAACTGAATCATACAAATGGCTGAATAAGTAATGGTTTTACCAATAATCACGACTAAATTAGAAACCGGATTGGTCAATAACCGAACGAATGTTCCTTGCGATTTTTCTTTTACAATATTAATAGACAACGGAATCACGATAAAAAATATCGCAAAAAGTGTCCAGGCCGGAACATTGTGTTGTACCGAGTTGGGACGGACTTCTTTGTTGTTTATTTTTGGAATTATTTCTTTGAAAGTAATGAAACTTTTTTGCTCAAATTCGGTAGTTCCTTCTCCTAATTGGTTTTCGAAAGTGGTATAAATTGATTTGCTTTCGATTTGAGAAATCATCTTGTCAATCGAACTCATTACGGCATTTTTGAAACTCATCTGAACCGCAGGATCAAAATACAATTTCACTTCTTTTTCCTTGATTACTTTAGGTTTTTCAGTCTGTGCGGTACTATCGGTTTCTGTTAAGCCCATTTTACTGATGATGTTCTGAACATTCTGATCGATTTTGGCTTGTAAATCAACGCTTAAATCTTTCGGAATCACGATTGCCAACTGAAATTTTCCTTTGTAAACAGCTTCTTTAGCAACTTCTTCAGTAATGGGTTTGTTGTCGATTTGCGTGACAACGCTAAACAAATTGCTTTTTTCAAGATTGTCAAAAACAGTTTTAGACACAGAACCATTGTCTTTATCGACCAATAAAATCGGAATTTTATTATCGCTAATGGTTTTAAAAGTACTGTCTTGTATTAAAGTTACCGTGATTACCAAAACCAACGGCATGATAAACAAAATAATCAATCCGCCTAAATCGCGTTTAAGCAGCAAAAATTCTTTTACGACCGACATCCAAATTTTATTGACCATCTCTAAAATCTTTACCGGTTAATGAAATAAAAACTTCTTCGAGATTTCGCGCTTCAGTTGTAGCATCAATTAAACTTGACGGCGTTCCCTGCGCATAAATTCTGCCTCGGTCCAGAATGGCAATATTGGTACAAAAATCTTCGGCTTCAGCCAAATGATGCGACGTATATATAATCGTAGTCCCGTTTTGGTTTAAAACCTTCAAATAATCTATAATCGCATTTTTAGACTGAACATCAACACCAACGGTTGGTTCGTCCAGAAACAACACTTTAGGATTGTGCAGAATGCCGGCAATCAAATTGACTCTTCTTTTCATTCCGCCCGAAAAAGTTTCGATACGTTTGTCGGCGAATTTTAGTAAACCCAAAAGATCCAAAGTTTCAACTACTTTGTCTTTTAAGTAAGCGCCTTTTAAACCGTACATACTTCCAAAATAATGTAGATTTTCTCTCGCGGTCAAAGTGGGGTATAAAGCATATTCTTGCGGAACAACTCCAATAATTTTTTTGATTTTTGAAGAATGATTTGTGTAATTCAGCCCATCAATCGTGAAATGTCCTGAGGTTGGTTTGATCAATCCGCAAAGCATGGAGATTAAAGTGGTTTTTCCGGCGCCATTCGGGCCCAATAATCCAAAAATCTGTCCTTCGTTGATATCCAGCGAAACGTTGTTCAAAGAATACTGGTCTGCATCTTTGTACTTTTTCGAAAGGGATTCTATTTTTATAATTGGTTGCAAAATATATTAGCTAATGGCTTTTTTTAGTTTTTTGAAAAAGATTTCTTCTCTGTTGGCGATGCTCAAAAGTTCATCGGCAATGGCGTTGTAAGCATCTTCTTTGGCACTTCGGTTTTTGTAAATTCTGGAAGCTTCAACAGCAAAATCACGCCATGAATCTCCAATCAAGGTCATTTCTTTCGAAAGTACTTTCAATTCTTCATTCGCTAAAATAACCGAAGCTTCTTGTAAAAAAGCAGCGTAAATAAATCTAAAACCTCCGCCGCCGGTTCCTATTTCTTCCTGCATACGAACCATTTGTGCCAGGTAATGATTGGCTTTTTTGGTGCCGTGTTTTACAGGCCATTTACGGATTTGCTTTGATACGAATTTTATTCCGCGCACACCAATAATAGGCATTGGTGCCAACATATCGCGACAGGTATTTTTGATTCCTTTGATGATTGCACTTTTTAAATCAACTTCTTTCGGGATCTGAATCGGGTAATACATTTGTCCTCTTGGAGCAAAAGCACCTTTGGCAAAACGTACTTTGTCTAATTCGTCATGCGTTAAAGTCGTAACGGTTTCCATCACAGGATCGCTGACCAAATAATCGGTTTCGGTTTTTCCGTAAACGACTAAATTGTGTGCGTTGAAATGAAAGCGGTATTCATCAGGAAAATAACTCAAATGATACACGCCAACTTGTAATCCGGTTGGAATGTTATTTTTTAAATTTTCATCCAAGGCTTTATTTGCATTTGCGGGAGAAGAAAATTTTTGTCTTTTTATTTTTAAATTTAAACGATTGGCCAGTTTATTAAAAATTTGTCCGGGCAAAGTTCTATAGCTAATTGCGGGCGCGTGATTTACTTTTATAAAAGGCAAATACACGAAAAAAAGTCCAGAGCCAATACCAAAAACCATCGGTTCGCTGATGTTCAGTCCGTTGTTTTTTAACAAATTCGAAGCTACTCCGTTCTCACAATGAGCAGATTGATGATGTGTAAAATTGATTTGCATTAGTCTGTTTTAATATTTTTTAATTCTGCTACCGAAATCTCAAAAGCATCGGCATATTTTTTTAGGATCGATTCGTTTAATTTGGCAAAAACGGTAGGTTTAAAATGTCTTTTTACGCGCCATTTCCACATTCCAACATAACTGGATAAAATAGTAAGATCCATTTTATTAATTTCCATATAATAAACGATTGGACTTGCTTCGCCAATTTCGACTTGCATTTTTGCTTCTGCAATTCGCTCGTTTATTTCGTCTATTGAATTTGAAAGTGCGATGGTTTTGGGTTCCCAGCCGGTACTTAGAGTTGTCGTGTAATTTCCGTTTTCATCGGTTGCGTACAAAAGCTCTTTAACGTTGTTTTTTGTTAAGTTGCTTTTATCTTGTGGTACTTTTTCTTTTTCCATTTCATTATTAATTTATTAGATATATAAAGCTAATGCGATACATAAACTAATTATTAAAAACCCCAGATTTGCAAAGGCTAAATTTTGTTTTTTCTTCACAAATAAATATATCATTTCTATTACAAGTCCAAAATAAAAAAACAGGACTGCCATAAATTCCATAATAAAGAATCCTAAACCAGTATCAAAATGTTTGTGGTCATCTCCATGACAATGTGAATGACGATCAACGGTAAGATACCAAAGTAAAAAAACCGATCCAACCATAAGAACTAAAATCCCAATCCGGATTAATAGGTGTAGAATGATCTTCTTAGTATTCATTTACACTGAAACTATCTTCTGAATGAATAAATTAATTTCGCATTCTAAAAGTAATTTATGTCCCCATATACTGGCGCAGCGCATTGTACATAATGTATAATCGTCGCCTTCGAATTTTGAAACCAAAGTTGCTTTGGTAATAATCGTATCGCCCACTTTTGGGAGCAAATGTATTTTAAGGTTTTTTATCGCACTGATAAAACCCAATACATTTACGTTTTCATTTTCCGTGCCGTCTTCGTCAAAAAAATACTTTTTGCCTACAATAGACGAACAGGTTTGTGCGGTGTTTTCGATTAAGCCCGCTTCGATAAAAACGTTATTATCGATAAAAACATTATCCTCTTTTATCAGGAATGTGGTTTCTACAAAGTTGGCATCTATATCCAAAATTAAATCCACCATAAGCATTGGCGCTCGGTGCGGTAAGTAATTTTGTATATCAACTCCGGTTTTCATTGCTGCTATCATTTCGCTAAAACAGTTTTCATTTGTCCGTTAGCAATTTCTTCATTATTCAAATACGTTACAACATCTACCAAAGTAATTCCTGCAAATTCCTGCAAAATAGTGATGGTAGATTGAATCGTATCATTAATTTTTGGCAACTTTTTAATCTCAATTTCCTTAATAGAACCAATATATCCTGTTGGCGCTGTTTCGTTTTTCAAGAAAAATTGATAACCTGTATGCAAAGCCACAGATTGTGCCATATGTTCGATTAAACCTGCTTCAAGAAAAGTATCGTTGTCAAAAAATATATTATCGTTTTTAATTTCTAAACCGGCAATTAAGGAGGTTTCGGTATACGAATACATTTTATCGACCATCACAAAAGGAAACTTTTGCGGCAGTAAATTTTCGACAGCTTCTTTTTCTAAAAGTAATGTCGTCTCCATTAGCAAACGGTTAAATAAGCATATGCAAACGAGAATCTTCCACTTTCAGGAACAGACAGAAGAATACGATCTCCTGTTTTTAAATTTCCTGAATTCATCAATTCTTCCAAAGCCAGATAAATAGAGGCAGAACCTACATTACCAACTCTTGAAAGATTCATGAACCATTTTTCGTCCGCCATTCCGATTCCTTTTTCCGTTAATCCTTTCTTTAAACCTTCGACAAAAAAGTTAGATGAAACGTGAGGAATAAAATAATCGACCTGGTCTGAACCAATATTATTTTTAGACATGGCATCGCTCATACTTTCAGCTCCTTTAGAAAGTATAAATTCATCCAATAATTTTACATCTTGTTTAATGGCAAAAACCGATTCGTTCAACCATTGTTCCGGAGGATAATCGCTCCATGATTTAATTTCGCCATTTTCTAATTTATCTCCACCGGCATACATGCAGGTTTCTAATTCGTATGCATACGAAAAAGCTTCCATCCATTCGATTTTTAGAGAAATTGGCCCTCTTGGTTTATTTTCTAATAAAAAAGCTCCGGCTCCGTCAGATAGCATCCAACGTAGGAAATCTTTTTTGAAAGCGATAATAGGTTGTTCTTCAAGGCTTTTTAGGTTTGCTGCTTCGTGGTTGTACATTTGGGCATTTAACCATGATGATACTTTTTCTGATCCTGTACAAATAGCATTTTTTGAATTTCCTGATCGTATCGAAAGAAAACCAAATTTTAACGAATTCATTCCGGCGCAACAAACACCAGTTGATGAATTTAATTCTACCGATTTATTTTTTAATAATCCGTGTACCATTGCGGCATGCGAAGGCAGGAAAACATCAGGTGTTGAGGTTCCGCATGAAAGTACTTCAAGATCCTGAGCTGTAAAATTTTCATCAAATAATTGTACAACAGCATTTCGGGTCAATTCGGCATTGTTATGCGTGCTTTTCCCTGTTTTATCTATGGCGTAATAACGACTTGTAATTTTATTATTGCGCAAAATAATGCGTCTTGCTTTAGAAGCGGCATCATTAATGAGTCCTAAATAGTCTTCCATTTCATCATTAGAAACAGCTTCATTTGGCAAATACTTTGCGGCCTTGGTAATATATACTTCAAACATAATCTAATTTCGTCTTCTAAACTCCTTGATAATATCGAGTTTCTTTTTTTATGGTTTTTAACTTAAAAGGGTAGGTAATAAGGTGCAAGATATATACTATTGGTGAGATTAACCATATTGCGAGGAATAAATAAACATTAAATACTTTAAGAAGCTGTTTTCTGTTTTTTTGATGTTTATAAATTAGATTCGACCATTTATCGAAAATTTTATTCGCGGTTTTGTCAACAGTAACAAGATACGGACTGATTTTTACAGCGCCGTTTGCAAGTAATTTTGGTTGTAAATCTTCAAAATTATTTTGGTTTAATGCTGAAACAATAATTTCTCCAAATTTCTCAGACTCCTGAATATCCTTATCAGAAACTCCCGGCAGAGGTAAAATTCCCCAATGTTTTTTCTTCACTCCTGAGAACATCCATTCTACAATTGTAATTACACTGATTAAATTTCCAACGCGATCTACCAACGCTACGTTTCCTACCAATTTTGCATTGGCTTCTTTTAGTAAAGTTTTGATTTTTTCCTGCGCCATAATCCACATATTACGGGAACCGCTTATGGTAACAACAGGTGTATTGTTAAGTATTTTTTTTGCATCGTCACTTTTCAAAAATGAATTGATCGGAATCGATGGCGACAAATACCAAACCTGATAATGAAATAAAACCAAATCGAATTTTGTATTTAAAATTTCCTCAGAAACTGGTTTTAGTTGAGTTGGAATTTGAAGAAAAGATTCCGGGAAAGCATCAAAAAAAGAATCCTTATCCCAAGGAAAAGGAAAAGGTTTTTCTAATTGTATTTCGTGAAACGTTACATTTATTTCTTCTGAATTTAGAAAAGGCTTTGCAATGTTTCGTGCTATTTCTTCTAATTGTCCAGATTGTGAATAATAAATAACAAGAACATTTTTCATTTGGTTGGATGGCTTTGGTGGTTCCGCAAAAATAAGTATTTTTTTTAAACGAATTTCCTTATTTTATCGGATCGTTTGGTATGAACCCAATCTGGCCATGTAGCAGAATCTTCGGCATCATAGATTCTTATTTTTTGATTTTCATCTTCAATTAATAAATCATCAGAAGTACATCCTAAAATTGCAGCCGCAGCGGCAAGACCGGAATATGTAGCACCTGCAACACCATGAGATAGGGTACAAGCGCCACAAAGAAACAGATTTTCGATTTCGGTTTTGTTTTTATACGAAAAAGGACCCACCTGATTTAATGTTTTTTCGGTTCCGTAAACATTTCCTTTTGTCGAATTGATGTAAAATTCATTGGTTTTTGGAGTTCCTAATTCGGCCTGAATAATATGTTGTTTCGCATTTGGGATTATTTTTTCTAGATTGTTCATCAGTTTATTGATGATTTTTTCTTTGAAAATTTTATACTCTTCATTGTGATAATCGTCTAAACCATTAAAATCTTTTAAGTGATCGTAATCAACATAGGTTACAATTTCAAAATTATGATAACGCCCGTTAAAACTTGCCGGATCTTTGAGCGTTGTACAACTGATAAAGACAGAAGGAAATGAATCTCCTGAATCTATATTGCTGCTCATTAAATCTTCAAAATTAGCATCGTCATTTTCGTCTTTCATCATCCAGAAATTTCCCGAATCGATATTATATAAGGTAACATCAATGTCAAGCGTAAGGAATAAAATTAAGGAAGTAACCGAATATTTTGTCTTATCTAATTTTTTAAGAAGAGATTTACTGAGATGTTCTTTATCAATTAAATTGAGATAAGTTATAGAAGGATCTGCGTTTGAAACAATGTTTTTGGCGAATATTTCTTCACCATTTTCAAGCTGAACGCCTATTGCTTTTTTATTTTCGATAATGATTTTGCGAACGTTTTGTTTTACGCGGATTTCTCCGTTATGTCTTTTTACGCCGTTTGTCATGGCTTTTACAATTCCGCCGCCGCCGCCCATGGGATAAAATCCGCCATCAAAATAATGACTCATTACAGAACAATGCACAGGAAAACAAGCCCGACTTGGCGGAAGCCCGTGATCGCCACACTGAATATTCAGGACTGCTTTTAGTTTAGGATCTTTTACATGCCAGCCAATTACTTTTTTTAAAGGAAAAAGCGCAAACTTGCCAAAATGTTTGGTTCGAAATGGTACGGTGATATTTTGCCAAAAACCTTTGAGTGTTGGAATCAGTTGCAATTCGTAACTCACTTTCTGAACCAGTGAAAGATATTCGTTGATGTTTTTTTCTTCGTGCGGAAAATGATTAGTAAGTGTTTTTTTGAGATTTTCGGCTCCTGCGGGCAAATCGAAAGTTTCGTTTCCAATCAAACAATGTTCGTAAGCGTTTTTGTTCATTCTAAAGAAAACCATGTCGTTGGCAATTCCCAAACCTCGATATAATTCGTTGGTGGATTGTCCTTCTTCAAGCTGGCCGACATAATGTACGCCAGGACTAAAACGCTGACCTTTTAAAGTAAAACTATGACTCCAGCCTCCGGGAACATAATGTTGTTCGAGTACCAGAACTTTTTGTCCGGCTCTTGCAAGACATATCGCAGTTGATAATCCGCCAACTCCGGAACCAATAATTATTGTGTCAAATTCCTGCATACTTTACTTTAAGAATTGTAAAGTATAAAAGAACGACATTTAATTAAATGATTTTTACTTTTTGCCACGAATTCACGAATTATTTTTCCACGCAGATTTAAAAAGATTTCAGCTGATAATCACAGATTAATTTAATAAAATCTGAAATTGGCTTCGATTTTAACCGCAATCCCGATAGCTATCGGGAGCAAAGTTTTTATGCACATCAGATTTTATAAAAACACAAAGTTCGCAAAGCTAAATCAATACAAAGCTTTGCGAACTTTGTATTTTCTAAACATAACATTATATAAAAAACTTTGCGGACTTTGCGGTTAAATTCCCCCTTAATTGTTTTTCAATTGATTCCAAAAATCAAAGTAGTTGAACCATTGCAAAGGATATTTTGCGAGCATAGATTCTACGCTTTCGATATATGCTTTCAATAATCCTTTTTCGTCTCTGTGTTTGACTACAGCTTCACGTGCATACAAGTGATAATGCAGGTTGGGTTCTTTCATTACGTATACAAAAACTACAGGCACCTTTAATCTTGAAGCAATTAAAAATGGGCCAGCCGGAAAGTTGGCTTCCTCGCCAAGTATGTTTTCAGAAAGTGATTTGGTGCCTTCAAAATAACGATCGCCGGTAAAACAAACCAATTCGTTTTTTGAAAGTGCCGCATTGATCTCAAAAATATGAGAGAGGTCTTCTCTGATAATGATAAACTTAACGGTAGGTTTTTGGGTAACGCTTTCGAGATAATTCTTTATTGCAGAATGTTCGAGATCTGTCGTAACCAGATTAATTTGAAAATCGATGTCTATATCGCCCAGAAAATGTTCAGCAATTTCAAAATTTCCAATATGGGCACTGATTAAAACGCCTCCTTTTTTTTCTGCCAAAAGATTTTTCAGAATTTCAATTCCGTCAAATTCATAGGTAAATTTGTTTCGCATTCCTGCCGAAATGGAGATTTTATCAATAATGGTTTGCCCAAAAGTGTAATAACTTTTGAAAACCATTTTTTTAGATTTGAACCAGGAATACCCAAGCCTTTCTTTAAAATAATAAGAAATGGCTTTGTTACTTTTCTTTAGAAATAAAAAATAGTACGAAGCAACAAAATAAAGTAAAACATAAGCAGCTTTAACACCCGCTTTTTTTATAAGAAAAACGAATATTCGATACCCTAAAACAGTTCCTTTTGATTTGCCATCCCATTTGCTCATTAAGCAGTTTTGGCTTTTAATTTGTTTTCGATAAGATCATAAAAACTTTGGAAAGAATCAATCCCGACAAAATCAACTTCAACCAGTTTTACACCAAAGTTAGCTTCGATTGAAACGACTAAATCAACATAGTCCAAACTATCTAACCCAAGTGTATCTTTTAAATTAGCATCTGGTTCAATATCATCATTATCTACTTCAAACTCCTCAACTAAAAAACCATTTATTTTTGCTATAATCTCTTCTTTATTCATCGTTTAATTTAAACTTTTTAACCACCAACGCAGAGTTGGTTCCTCCGAACCCGAAGGAATTGGACAAAAATATGTCAAATTTTTTGTTTAACGTAGTTTTAACTAAATTTAATTTTGATGCATCTTCGTCAGGATTGTCCAAATTGATGTTTGGAGCGATGAAATCATTCTGCATCATTAAGATAGAATAAATTACTTCGCTGGCTCCAGCCATCCAACATTCGTGACCAGTCATTGATTTTGTAGAACTTACATACGGATTTTTCTCACCAAAAACTTCAAAGATTGCCTTGGCTTCATTTCCGTCTCCAACCGGAGTTGAGGTCGCATGAGCATTTATATAATCAATGTCGGTTGCTTTCAGTTGGGCGTCGTCAAGCGCTCGTTGCATGGCTATAGATGGACCTTCGACATTGGGAGTCGAGATGTGTCCGCCGTTTGAGGAGAAACCATAACCCACAACTTCGGCGATAATATTAGCGCCACGAGCTATTGCAGAATCGTAACTTTCGAGAATTAAAGTTGCACCGCCACCACTAGGAATTAATCCGTCGCGATCAGCATCAAATGGGCGGGAAGCTTTTTCAGGTTCATTTTCTCTGTTCGAAAAAACACCTAAACCATCAAAACTGCTCATCGCAAATTTGTTGATTTCCTGAGCTCCTCCGGTAATAATAATATCCTGAAATCCGCTTTTTATTAAAAAATAAGCCAATCCAATAGAATGTGATCCACTTGCACAAGCTGCACTTATGGTAAGATTGATTCCGCGGAGTTTAAAAATCGTAGATAAATTCATCGTTACTGTAGAATTCATCGATTTAAAAATAGCTCCGGAACCTATTAAAGCAGTGTCTTTTTTCTCTCTCACAATATCTGTAGCTTCAATAATAGCTTTTGAAACGCTATCATTTCCGTACATAATACCTACTTCGCGATTGTCAAAAAAATCATCATCAATATTGGCATTTTTCAATGCTTCGATTGTGGCCATATAAGCATACTCGGTTTCTTCACCAATACTCATACGTTGTCTTCGGGTCAATAAGTTTTTCAGATCAGCTTTTGGAACCATTCCCGTAAGGGCAGATTGAAAACCAAATTCTTTTCTTTCAGCATCAAACTGAATACCAGATTTTCCGTTGTATAAAGATTCTTTTACTTCATCTAAAGAAGTTCCGATACAAGAATAAATTCCCATTCCAGTAATTACTACTCTCTTATTCATCGTCTTTCAAAGTGTTTTGTAATTTTTTTAATCTCGCAAAGACACGAAGCCGCAAAGCTTATTCTTTTTTTTAGTTTTTAATAAAACTTTGCGACTCTGCGTCTTTGCGAGCAATTTTTGACGTTTAAAAAAATCTCGCAAACGCGGAAGAAATATTTTTAAGAATATATTCCTCCGTTTATATTGATAATTTCTCCTGTAATATAGCTTGATTTTTTTGAAATCAAAAAGCTTACCAAATCTGCGACTTCTTCGGCTTCGCCAAAACGATTTACCGGAATTAGCTTTAATAATTCTTTTTCGTCTAACTGGCTTGTCATATCGGTTCTTATAAAACCCGGAGCTACAGCATTTACAGTAATATTTCGTTTGGCCACTTCCTGCGCTAACGCTTTTGTAGCGGCAACTATTGCACCTTTTGCAGCCGAATAATTGGTTTGTCCGGCCGTTCCTTTTACGCCCGAAACCGAAACCATGTTTACAATTCGGCCATATTTATTGCGCAACATTTTTTGAATAAAAAATTGCGTTACATTAAAAAATCCGTTTACGCTTGTATTTATAACTCCGTTCCAGTCTTCGGGAGTCATCCACATAAAAAGACCATCTTTTGTAATTCCGGCGTTGTTTACAATTGCTTCTACAATTGCTTCAGGATTTGCTTCCTGCCATTGTGTTAATGTTTTTTGCACTTCTTCATAATTAGAAACGTCAAAACCTAAGATTTCTCCGCTTGCACCTAATTTTTGTATTTCCTGAAGTGTTTCTTCGGCAGCAGTTTTGTTCGAATGATAATTTATCAGGATATGATAACTAGATTCAACGGCTAATTTTTTACAAATAGCACTTCCAATTCCTCTTGAACCGCCGGTTACTAATACACATTTCATATGTAGAATTTATTTTTTTGGTCAAAATAGGGTATCGCTTTTTTACCCGCGATACCCTATTCGTATTTTATAGATTAATAGCTATTATTTCTTCTTTTTGGCTGCAGGTTTCGCTGCCGGTTTTGTAGCAGGTTTCGTTTCTGCCTTTGCTGTTGGTTTTGTTTCTGCCTTAGGCTTTTCTCCAGCAACTTCACTTACATTGTTTCTTTCTTTTGATTTCGAAAAAAGTTCAGCGTTTTCAAACCATTGGTTGCTTAATACAGTTCCGTCTGGTCTAAGAAATCCCCATTTACCTTCATTTTTTACTCTTGCAATACCATCAATAAATCCTTTGTCTTGTTGTACAAACAAAGCAATAACGAAGCCATTTGCTGTAATACCGTATTGAGTTGGGATTACTAATTTTCCTGATTCATTAATAAATCCCCAGTTTTTTTCTTTTACCGGAGCCAGTCCGTTTGAGCTAAAAACTTCTGCATCGCTGTATGTTGGCGGGATAACGAATTCAGCTTTTGGGTTGATGTATCCCCATTTAGAACCGATACAAACCGGAGCCAAATTTTTAGAGAACGCTTTTGCTTTGTCGTAAATAGGCAAAATAGTCCAGTTTCCTTTTATGTCTATAAAACCAATTTTACCGCCTTTTCGTGCATACGTTAAATCCTGAATTTCAAAATCCCAGATTTTGTCAGCGCCATCTACGGCAATAAAGTTTCCGGAACTTACAAGTCCAAAAGTTTTATCTTTTCTTGCCCAGGTTGTATTTTTAAAATAATTCCCTACTTCATCATAAAGGGGTTCTACTACTTCTTTACCAGACGTATTAATAATTCCCCATTTTTTATTGTTCTCTACTCTTGCATAACCATTTTCGAAAGATTTGATCTGGTCGTATTTTGGTTCCAGAACAACGGTCATTTTTGAATTGATTAATCCAACTTTTTTGCCTTGTCTTATAAAAGCAACGCCGTCATTAAAATCAAATAATTTTTCAGTAGGCGGAGGGGTCTGAACTTCTCCTTTTGTATTAATATAAACCCAATCCTTATCTTTTTGTACTACTGCAATTCCGCTGTTAAATTCTTTAGTATCTTTAAAAGTAGCCGGAATTACCCATGTTCCTTTAGTATCGATGAATCCCCATTTTCCGTTATCTTCAACAGCAGCTAAACCTTCAGAAAAGCTTTTTGCCGATTTGT
Source organism: Flavobacterium piscisymbiosum (assembly GCF_020905295.1). Classification (NCBI taxonomy): domain Bacteria; kingdom Pseudomonadati; phylum Bacteroidota; class Flavobacteriia; order Flavobacteriales; family Flavobacteriaceae; genus Flavobacterium; species Flavobacterium piscisymbiosum. Next base: position 1,322,042 of record NZ_JAJJMM010000001.1, read on the forward strand.
ATTGAGGCTCAATTTTAAAGTTTCCATCTTTAGAAATGTATCCAATTTTACCGTTCTTTTTAACTAAAGCCAATTCCTGACTATTAACAAATTGAATAAATAATACGAATAAAAAAATAAGTGGTTTTTTCATGATTTTTTAAGGTTCAATATTAATACTGTAAAATAAAGTTTTAACTGTTGATCAGGTAATCTTTTACTTTTTGAACAAAAGGGTACATGACCTGATCTTCTTTAAATGTAGGAATTATATTTCGAATATCATCATACCATTTTTTGGTTACCGATGAAATTTGATCTTTTTGTACTAAATAATCAATTGCCTGAACGATTGTGATTAATTCGATCGCTAAAACTTCGAATGAATTTTCGATTACTTTTGAGGTAATAACCGCAGCATTCGTTCCCATACTTACAATATCCTGATTGTCGTTGTTGTTCGGGATACTATGTACGTACATTGGGTTAGACAACATTTGGCTTTCGGCAGTTGTTGAGGTTGCAGTAAACTGAACGCCCTGCATCCCAAAATTAAATCCTAATGTTCCTAAGTTTACGAATGGAGGAAGAATTTCGTTGATTTTTGAATTTAATAAATAATTCAACTGACGTTCTGCCAACATCGTTAGTTTGGTAATAACAATTTTAAGTTTATCCATTTCAAGCGAAATATAATCGCCGTGGAAATTTCCTCCGTGATAAACGTGTTTGTTTTTTACATCTATAATCGGATTGTCGTTTGCCGAGTTAAATTCGTCTTCCAGAATAGAAGCGACATTGTTTATCGTTTCTAAAACCGGTCCAAGAATTTGAGGTACGCAACGTAATGAATAATATTCCTGAACTTTTTCCTTGAAGATCTCCTCAGTGTTTTCGCCTGAATATAAATGGTCTTCTCTTTTACGGATCAAAGTACTGTCAGAAAGATTTTGTCTCATTCTTGCTGCCACTTCCTGTTGTCCTTTATGACGTTTGGTTTGGTTTAATTCTTCAGAAAAATGATCATCATAAGCCTGAACCAATTCGTTGATGGCGCAAGAAGCTTTTAATGACCAGTCTAATAATTTATTGGCGTGGTGCACATTGACAACTCCTATTCCGGTCATTACAGATGTTCCGTTGATTAACGCAAGACCTTCTCTAATTTCTACCTGAATAGGTTTTAAACCTTCAATTTCGAAAACTTCAGGAGTTGGTCTTCTGTCTCCTTTATAAAAAACTTCGCCTTCGCCTATTAAAACTAAAGCCAAGTGTGATAATTGTACTAAATCTCCACTCGCACCAACACCACCGTGCTCAAAAATAAGCGGCGTAATATCTCTGTTGATCAATTCTGCCATTAAGTGAATTACTGACGGATGAACTCCGGAGTTACCTAATGATAAAGTGTTTAATCGGGCTAAAATTGCTGCTTTTGCACAAACAGGGCTCAAAGGTTTTCCTGTTCCTGAAGAGTGGCTTCTGATTAAATTGTATTGTAACTGAATTTGGTCAGATTCTTTAATACGGTATTGGGCCATTGGTCCAAAACCAGTATTTACGCCATATATTACTTTGTTCCCTGAAAATTCTTTCAGGAAATTGAAGCTTTCGTTTACTCGGTTTAAAACAGCATCGCTTATCGAAACTTTGTTATTTCCAAAAATAATGGATTCGAATTCTGCTAAACTTAAATATTCATTAATTGTATTCATTAAACTGGTTTTGATTGTGCTAATTTAATTTTATTTATCAAAATAAATGTAGTTATTTTGATGATGGCAAATGTAGGCTAATAATTGATAATATTTTTAATATGATAAAGGAGTTTGTAGATGTTTTGGTGATTGGTGCGGGACCTTCTGGATGTGTGTCAGCATCTTATCTTCATAAAAACAATGTTAAGATAAAAGTTGTTGAAAAAACAAAGTTTCCAAGACTGGTCGTTGGCGAAAGCCTTATACCGCGAGTAATGGATCATTTTGCAGAGGCTGAACTTTTTGAAAGTCTCGATGCAATGAATTTTGAGAAAAAATTAGGTGCCCGTTTTATAAGAGGAGAAGAAATTTGTGTTTTTGATTTCAGTAAAAAATTTGGTGAAGGCTGGGACTGGACCTGGCAAGTGCCAAGAGCTGATTTTGACAATACAATGGCGCAGGAAGTGATTAGAAAAGGGATTGATCTGGAATTTGAAACAGAAGTTTTGGAAGTTTCTTTTGAAGGAAAAAAATCTAAAACCATCGTAAAAGATAAGGATGGAAATCTAAAAGAAATTCATGCCAATTTTATTATCGATTCCAGCGGATACGGACGCGTTCTGCCAAGACTTTTAGATCTTGATACGCCATCGCAATTAGATCCGCATTCTTCGATATTTACACACGTAAAAGATATTAATAGAGAAGAAGGAGAAGAGGGAACTCAGATTTCATTTGATATTCTGGAAACCGAAGTTTGGCTGTGGGTAATTCCTTTCTCGAATGGAAATACAAGTCTAGGAGTTGTTGGGCCAACGGATTTCATCAATTCATTATCTGAAAATAAAGACAATGCCGAGGCTTTGCGCAATGCAATTCAAAAATCGGATTATTATATTAAAAGATTTAAAGGAACGGAGTTTTTATTCGAACCGGTAAAATTAGAAAATTATTCGAGAGCCGTAAAAAGAATGTACGGAGATGGTTTTGCCTTAACAGGAAATAGTTCTGAATTCCTGGATCCTGTATTTTCATCAGGAGTTGCGTTCGCTACAGAATCAGGAATGCTGGCCGCAAAATTATACCTGAAAGAATCGCAGGGAATCGAAGTAGACTGGGAAGTTGAATTTACAGAATACATGAAAAAAGGGATTGCTGTTTTTACCACTTACGTGAAAGAATGGTACACCGGAAACCTTCAGACGTTATTCTTCCACCAACCGGAAAATCCGGAAGTAAAAGAAAAAATATGTTCGGTTTTAGCCGGTTATGTCTGGAACGAAGAAAATCCCTTTGTGAAGAAACATGATCACGTTATAGCCAATATGGCGTATTTATTGAATATGCAAAAAGAACAAAGCCCTGAATAATCAGGGCTTTTTTTATAAAAAATATTCCGTAGGAATATCTCGTCGGTAGAATGAGATTTGAATTGCGTTTATACGTTCCGTAGGAACGTTTGATTGATGACGCAGATGTTTATTTCCGTAGAAACAAGTGTCCCTACAGGACACAACACGCAACAATATTCTTTTTTTTCTACCGATGAGATATTCCTACGGAATATTTTAGTTTAAATGATTTTTCGATAATTCATTCCGTTAGGAATGTTTCATTGGTAGAATGAGATTTGAATTGCGGTTATACGTTCCGGAGGAACGTTTGATTAATGGTTTAGATGTATTGTTTTTCTAAAAATAGGTATCCCTACAGGACACGATATAAAAAAAGACCATCCTTTACAGACGGTCTTTAATTCTTCAAAAAATAAATATTAAGTAAAAAACGATACTTCTAAATTATAAAAACTCACGGCGTTATTTCCCCAAAAAGCATCTTGATCCGTAACAGAAAAGGACGAAAAATAGTGTTCCATTAAGGCAATTACTTCAGGATAAGTTGCAGACAATAAGCAAACGGGCCAATCGCTTCCAAACATTAAACGGTTTATCGAGAAGTTTTCGGTAATAATATCCAGCGCGGTTTTAAAATCTTCGGGTTTCCAGTTGTGCCAATGCGCCTCTGTGACTAAGCCTGAAACTTTGCAAAATACGTTTGGGTTTTTCGCAATAGCGCAAACCATTTTTTCAAATGCAGTGAAATCACTTTTCTTAAAATCCGGTTTTGCCAGATGATCAATTACAAAACGTTGTTTTGGAAACTTGTTTATAAATTCCCCAATAAACGGCCATTGTTGGGGACCAATTAAAATATCATAAGTAAAATTATACTTTGCTAATTTGTCAATTCCGTTACAAAAGTCTGTTTGCAGCATAAATTCAGGATTTGTTTCTGCCTGAAAAATATGCCTGAATCCTTTTAGTTTTTTAAAACCTGAAAAATATTCTAATCGTTCTTCGATATTAGGATCTTTAAAATCTACCCAGCCCACAACAGCTTTTATAAAATCATTTTCATCGGCCAATTGCAGCAGAAAATGAGTTTCATTTTCGCTTTGATCTGCCTGAACCGCAATACAACCGTCAAAGTTGTTTTGGCTCAAAAGAGGTTCCACATCCTGAGGCAGGAAATCCTTTTGGATAACCGCCATTTCCGGAGTAATCCAGGCTTCTTTTACAGGGTCATATTTCCAAAAATGCTGATGGCTGTCGATTTTCATTTTTACCTATTAATTTGTAAAAAGTAATTCTTTAATAAGCTACGGCAACTTGTTTGCTTGTGCCTAATCCTTCAATACTTAATTCTATCACGTCTCCCGCTTTGATGTAAACAGGGTTTGGTTTTATACCCAGACCAACTCCCGGAGGCGTTCCTGTACTTACAACATCGCCCGGTAAAAGCGTCATAAACTGACTTAAATAATGAATTAAAAACGGAATCTTAAAAATCAAATTAGAAGTATTACTGTTCTGAAATTTTTTACCATTTACAGTAAGCCACATCGATAAATTGTTAACATCTTCAATTTCATCCGCAGTTGTCAAAATTGGTCCAAGCGGAGCAAATGTATCACATCCTTTTCCTTTTGCCCATTGTCCGCCACGCTCGATCTGAAAAGCTCTTTCGCTATAATCATTCAATAAGCAATAACCGGCAAGATAATCCAGCGCATCTTCTTCGGCAACATAACTGGCTTTTTTCCCTACCACAAAAGCAAGCTCTACTTCCCAGTCGGTTTTGTCGCTATTTTTAGGAATGATTAAGTTATCATTTGGTCCGCATAGCGAAGTTGTTGATTTAAAGAAAATAATTGGTTCTTCCGGAATTGCGGCACCAGTTTCTTCGCAGTGATCTACATAATTCAAGCCAATACATATAATTTTTGATGGTCGCGCTACTGGCGAACCCAATCGGATATCGTTGCTTACTTCAGGAAATGAAGTGTTGTTTTTTAAGGCTTCTTGTAATTTTGCAAGACCGTCATTTTCAAAAAAAGCTTCGTTATAATCAGTTACTATAGACGAAACATCTATTCGTTTGTCATTTATTAAGACTCCTGGTTTTTCCTGACCAGCTTCTCCAAATCGTATTAGTTTCATGTTCTCTTTTTTTAATCGTATTATATTTTTATAACTATAAAAGTCGTTTTTTAATTGTTCAGTTTGATAAAACCTCCATCAATAGGGTAATCAGAACCGGTAATAAAGGAAGATTCATCGCTGCAAAGAAACAAAGCAAGAGTGGCTATTTCTTCCGGTTTTCCCATACGGCCTATGGGTTGCGACTGGGACAATTTTTCGAATATTTCGGCTTCCTGTCCCGGATAATTTTTCGAAATAAATCCGTCAACAAATGGTGTGTGTACCCTTGCCGGAGATATTGAGTTGCATCTGATGTTTTCTTTCAAATAATCTTTTGCTACAGATAATGTCATGGCCATAACCGCGCCTTTTGCTGTAGAATAGGCAAATCTGTCCGGAATTCCGACCCAGCAGGCAATAGATGCCAGGTTTAAAATAACTCCTCCGCCAGCATTTTTTAGTGCAGGGATTGAAGCGTGCAGACAATTGTAAACGCCTTTTACATTGACGTTCATAATGCGGTCAAAATCAGATTCAGAAGTGGTATCTACTTTGCCAACGTGAGCAATTCCGGCATTGTTTACTAAAATATGAATTGATCCTATTTTTTCAAAAGTAGCTTTTACTTCCTGATGATTGGCAACATCGCAGGCGTGCGCAAAAACAACTCCGCCGTTTGATTCTATTTCTTCAACCGTATTTTTTGCACTTTCTAGAGTCAGTTCTAAAACATGAACTTCGGCTCCTTGTTTGGCAAACAAAACAGAAATGGCTCTTCCAATTCCGCTTCCGCCTCCGGTTATAATTGCTTTTTTATTTTTTAATGAAAACATTTTACTTAAATTAAAAGTTATTTTTTTGATTGGATTTTATAAAGATACGCCTCGTTTCCACGGAATAAAATCATCCTGATTCAATTGTACCGCTTTCGGAATAATTTCTCCACTGGCTGCTTTGATGCAATAGTCCAGAATTTCTTCACCCATTTCTTCTATCGATTTTTCACCGCTAATAATTGGGCCGCAATCAATATCGATAATATCGCTCATTTTTGTTGCCAGAACGGAGTTCGTTGCTACTTTTATTACAGGACAAACCGGGTTTCCTGTTGGGGTTCCTAATCCTGTGGTAAATAAAATCAAGGTAGCGCCTGAAGCTGCTTTTCCGGTTGTGGCTTCTACATCATTTCCGGGTGTGCAAACCAGACTTAATCCTGATTTGGTTACTAATTCAGTATAATCTAAAACATCAACAACGGGAGAAGTTCCCCCTTTTTTGGCTGCTCCTGCACTTTTTATAGCGTCTGTTATTAAACCATCTTTTATATTTCCCGGAGAAGGATTCATATGAAAACCGGAGCCCACTTTATGCGCTAAGGCATCGTAAGATTCCATTAAATCAATAAATTTTTCGGCAGTTTTTTTGGTAATGCAACGGTCAATTAAATTTTGTTCGGCACCGCACAATTCCGGAAATTCGGCCAAAAGAATTTTTCCTCCCAAAGCGACAACCAAATCAGAAGTGTAACCAACAGCCGGATTTGCCGATACTCCGCTGAAACCGTCACTTCCGCCGCATTTTACACCAATGCATAATTCGCTTAAAGGCGCATCTGTTCTTTCGTATTGATTGATTTCAATTAAACCTTCAAATGTTTTTTTGATGGCGTTTGTAATTAAAGCTTCTTCGCTTTCGGTTTGCTGTTGTTCGAAAATCAGTAAAGGTTTGTCGAATTGAGGGTTTTGTTTTTTTACATCATTTACAAAATCCTGCACTTGCAAATGCTGACATCCTAAACTCAATATCGTTATTCCGCCTACGTTTGGATGGTTGGCGTACGAAGCGAGTAAAGCGCTCAAAGTGGCAGAGTCCTGACGTGTGCCTCCACAACCTCCCTGATGATTTAAAAATTTTATTCCGTCGACATTCTCAAAAACGCGATTGTTTTTTGGCGTTGGATTGAGTTCAATATTGATGCTTTCGATATCTTCTCCGTTGAGGTAACCTTGCAGTAATTCGTGTGTATACTGATTGTATTTGTCACTCACGGCATAGCCTAACTGATTGTGAAGTGCTTCTTTAATAACATCTAAATTTCTGTTTTCACAAAAAACCGTTGGAACAAAAAGCCAGTAATTGGCAGTTCCAACCCGACCGTCATTTCGTTTATAACCTTTAAACGTTTTATTCTTATATTTAGAAACATCAGGAGCCTGCCATTCGTACGAAACATTTCTGTAAGCGTAAGGATCGGCTGCGTGTTTTAAATTTTCTGTGGTCATCAGGCTTCCTTTGCTGATGTCGTTTTGTACTTTTCCTACCAAAACTCCATACATAATTACTTCTTGCCCCTTGATCATATCCTGGGTATAGAATTTATGTTTTGCCTTGATGAGGTCTTGCAGAACGAATGTTTCAGCTTCAAAAGTGATGTTTTCTCCTTTTTGCAAGTCAGATAATGCTACCAAAACATTATCGTCTGGATGCAGTTTTACGACTTGCTTTTTTGTTTTATTCTCGGGCATGATATTGTTTATTGTCTGGTTTGTTGTTGTCCTTTGTAAGCAAAAAGGGCAATTATTAAAAATGAAATTAAAGGAACAATGTATCCGTTCTGAATACTTCCGGTATGATCTGAGATGGCACCTAAAATTGGTGGCAGGATCGCGCCGCCCACAATAGACATTACGATTAAGGAAGATCCTATTTTTGTGTTATGGGCAAGTCCGTCGATTCCCATCGAGAAAATAGTAGGGAACATGATACTCATAAAAAATGCGATAGCTATTAGAGTATAAACCACTAACATTCCGCTGCCTAAAATGGCTATGATGCAAAGTATCACATTGATAAAAGAATACAGTAATAATAGTTTTTTGGGTTCGACAAACTTCATGAAATAGGTTCCGGCAAAACGGCCAATCATGAAAAATAATCCAAAAAGTCCAAGATATTTAGCTGCAGATGACTCTGATAAACCTGCCGATGTTGTGGCCATTTTTATAAAAAAACTACCTACGCAAACCTGAGCGCCAACATAGAAAAACTGCGCTAAAATTCCCCATTTTAGTTTTATGGATTTAAAAGCTTCTTTAAAACTGCTCACTTCGGTTGTTGATTTTTCTTTTACATCGGGCATTGGAGTAAAATAGAAAATTACCGTTATCACTAAAATGATTAATCCTAAAGTTAAGTAAGGCATTTTTACACTGGCAGCTTCGGCTACCACATAAGCATGCATTTGGGCATCTGACATTGCATTTGCTTCTTCAGGAGATAAGGTTTTGTTGGATAAAATAAGCGGACCAATATAGGCAGGCGCAATATAAGCGGCGAGACCATTAAAGGATTGTGCAAAATTAAGTCGTTGTGTAGCGGTTTCCGGAGGTCCCAAAATGGTAACATACGGATTTGCGGCAGTTTCTAAAAAGGTTAATCCACAGGCAATGATAAATAGTGCTCCCAGAAAATAACTGTATTCGAGCGAGTTTGCTGCGGGAACAAATAAAACAGAGCCAATCCCGAAAAAAAGCAGCCCAACAAGAATTCCTGATTTGTAGCCGTATTTTCTCATGATATAACCCGCGGGCAACGCCATTGCGAAATAAGCGATAAAAACAGAGGAGTCTACAAGCGAAGATTCGAAGTCGGTTAGATTAAACGCTTTTCGCAAATGCGGAATTAAAATAGGATCCAGATTATGAACAAATCCCCAAAAGAAAAACAAGCTGGTCACTAAAATATAGGGCAATAACCATTTTTTTGAAGTTTTGACCTTTACATTAGAATCAGACTCTGTAAAAACGGCTTCTTTCATAATTATTTGGGATTATTTTTGTGTTTAATAAAATTTAAAATTATAATTTTTAAAGCTTATTTAATAATCCGATATTATCCTTGTTTAATCTTTAATTATCTTTGTCTTCATGAAATTAGAGCAAACTAAAATAACATCTTACACCAATTCAACCGTTTCGGTTCTTAACCGTGAAGAATCGTTTTTTCAATCGCCGTTTCATTCCCATCCGGAACTGGAATTGGTGTATGTAAAAGAGAGTTTTGGAAAGCGAATCATTGGCAATTCGGTTATGCCTTTTGAGCCTGGCGATATGGTTTTTCTGGGTTCAGATCTACCGCACGTTTGGCTGAATGATGAAATGTATTATCAGGGAATTTCGACTTTAAAAGCCAATGCAATTGTGGTCTATTTTAGCAAAGATATTTTTGGACCTGCTTTTTACGAATTAAAAGAAACACAAAAAATAAACGAGTTGTTTTTTCAGGCAGGAAAGGGAATTTCGATCATTGGAAAAACAAACAAACAGATCGCTAAAAAATTAGAAAAGCTTATCCTGAAAAAAGATTTTGAAGTGATTATTGGCCTTTTCGAAATTTTATCACTGCTTTCAGAAAGTCAGGATCGGGTTTATATCAATAATGAAGCTTATTCTACGGCACATAAAGATTCTAAAAAAGACAGGCTTTCGGAAGTTTTTCAATATGTAAATGAAAATTATAAAAAAGATATTGTCCTGATCGAAATTGCTGAAATTGCGAATATGACGCCCACTTCTTTCTGCAGAATGTTCAAACTAAAAACAAAGAAAAGTTTTGTAGAATATTTAAACGAAATCAGGGTTTCTAAAGCGTGTAAATTTTTATTAGAAACCGATTTGAGTATGTCTGAGATTGCCTATGAATGCGGCTATAAAACAGCTTCTAACTTTAATAAACTTTTTAAAAAATTTATGGGAATGACGCCCAGTGAATTTAAAAAGAGTGCTGCAGTTTAATGAATTGTAGTTTAATTTTAAACACGAATTTCACGAATTTGCACCAATAGTAATAACTAGCTTAGTTCGTTAAATCAATTTCACAAATCAATTAATTAGTGTCAATTAGTGAAATTCGTGTTTATTATTTTTAAGAAATCGAACGGTCTAAATGAGTGTAACCTCCATCAACATAAATAATTTGTCCTGTAGTGTGACTTGATCTTTCGGATAAAAGAAAAACAACCATATTAGCAATTTCATCTACTGTTGTCATTCTGTTTTCGAAAGGAATATTTTTTGTGATAGCGGCCAGTTTTTCTTCTTTATTTTCGAAAGTATTAATCCAGGTTTCATACAAAGGTGTAAAGCATTCTGCCACTACAACTGCATTGACACGAATACTATATTTTAATAATTCGACAGCCCATTCTCTGGTTAAGGCATTTCTGCCTCCGTTTGAAGCTGCATAAGCAGAAGTTCCTCCTTGTCCGGTTTCGGCAGTTTTTGAGCCAATATTGACTATCGCTCCTTTCGATTCAATTAAATAAGGCAACGCATGCTGCGCCATTAGATAATAATGAATTAAGTTTTTATGCAAAGAGGCAACAAAGTCTTCATAGTTTCCTTTTTCCAAACCAACTCCGTCATTTACGCCCGCATTGTTTACTAATCCGTCAATTCTTCCGCATTGTTTGATAACAGCTTCAATTGCTTTTTTACAGTCTTCCGGTTTTGTTAAATCGGCAACAACCTGAAACGCTTCTTTTCCGGAAGCTTTAATTTCATTTACAGCTTTATTGTTGTCCTCTTCATTTCGGCCAACGATAAAAGGTATCGCACCTTCACTTGCTAATACATTACAAATGCCAAGTCCAATTCCTTTTGCACCGCCTGTTACTATGATAATTTTATTGGTAAGGGATAGTTGCATGATATTTTTTATTAAAGATGAAAAATACAAACTAGTTTATAATTTTATAGCTGTTGCCTTTACGACAACAGCTATAAAAATAGAGAGAATTAAAACGTTCTATTTTACCAGAACTTAACGTATAAAGCTACAATTACTAATAATGTAATTACGATTAAAACTGTAGTTTGTGGTTTTACTTTAAACATTTCAGCATCGATTTCAAATGCTTTAGGATTTACTTTTGGTCCTGCAAAACTGATTGCAATCATGGCTAACATTGTAAAGAAGAATGATAATCCCATACAAATATGGAAAGGAATTTCGAAAGCACCTTTTCCGTTATTATATGCTGTGTATAATAAAGTTTCGTTTCCGAATAAAGCCGGAGCATATTCGTTGAATAATACAGATAAAACAAATCCTAAAATTACACCTACAATTGCTGCAGTTCCAGTAGTTCTTTTCCAAAACATACCAAGGAAGAACATAGCAAAAACTCCAGGGCTAATGAATCCTGTATATTTTTGGATGTAGGTAAATCCACCAACTCCGCCAATTCCTAAGATGTCATTCCATGTAAATAAAACAGCTAAAAGCATTGCAGCAAAAACGGCAATTCTACCAATGTTTACTTGTTGTTTTTCGCCAGCATCTTTCTGGATGTATTTTTTATGAATATCTAAAGTATAAATAGTCGAGATACTGTTTACTTTTCCGGCTAATGAAGCTACGATTGCAGCAGTTAAAGCCGCTACAGAAAGTCCTTTTAATCCTGTTGGTAAGAAAGTCAATACAGCAGAATAAGCTCCGTCTTTTCCTCCAACTAATTGAGGTAAATGTCCGTTTACGTAAAGTACATAAGCAGCAATACCAGGTAACATTACGATTAATGGCATTAATAATTTTAGCATACCTGCAAACAAAATACCTGTACGAGCCGTTTGTAAATCAGCACCAAGAGCTCTTTGAGTAATGTATTGGTTACAACCCCAATAGTTTAAGTTGATAATCCAGATACCGGCAAGGTAAGACATCAAACCAGGGAAAGTTAAATATTTATCAATATCAAGTTGAGAAGAATTTGCAGTTGGTTTTGGAATAATCATTTTGAAATGCTCAGGAGCTTCTCTCATTAAAACCTTGAAACCGGCAATAGCATTTTCACCTACTCCAAAATATTGTCCAACAGTTGTTAGTGCGATATAAGAAGTTACCAAACCACCAATAATTAATACAGCAACCTGAATAACATCTGTATAAGCAACCACTTTCATACCTCCTAAAGAGATGAATAATGCGAATACTGCTAAACCTATCATGATCACGTGCAGGTATTCTCCACCGGCTAAACCATTAATGGCAACAGCTCCTAAATAAAGGATAGAAGTTAAGTTTACAAATACATATAAAAACAACCAGAAAACCGCCATAATCAATGCAGTAGATTCGTTGTAACGTGTTTTTAAGAATTGAGGCATCGTGTAAATCTTATTTTTAAGATATACAGGAATGAACCAAACTGCTACAATAATCAAAGCAATAGCAGCAAGCCACTCGTAAGCTGCAACAGCGATTCCTAAAAAGAAACCTTCACCGCTCATCCCGATGAATTGTTCAGCTGAAATATTTGAGGCAATCAAAGATGCTCCAATAGCCCACCATGTCAAATTTCCTTCGGCCAAAAAGTAAGCCTTAGCATCTTGTTCGTCTTGTTTACGCTTGCGGTAAACCGTGTAACCGTAGGCAGAAACTACGATAAAATAAATAATAAAAACCGCATAATCTGCGACAGCGAGGTTCTGGTTCATTGTTAGTAGTATTTTAAAAATTAGTATAGGTGATTGTTTGTTTAATTTGGTTTAAAATGTGATATGTGTTTTTATTTTGTTATTTTTTTACGAAATAAGAACGAAAGCCAAAAGTAAAATAAATAATTACAAATATACTATTACAAATGTATTTTTTACATTTATAAATAAATTATTGTGTTAAATTTTAAAATGACCTTATTATAAATGGACTTTTACAGCTTATTTACCAGCCGATTTATAATGCACATCAGGTTGTTGTCTTAAAATTTCGGCACTTTTTTCAGGTGTAATATCACGCTGCGATTCGCCTAACATTTCATATCCTACCATGAATTTTTTAACCGTTGCCGAACGCAATAATGGCGGATAAAAATGCATGTGGAAATGCCATTCAGGATGGTCTAAACCGTCTGTTGGCGCCTGGTGAATTCCTGATGAATACGGGAATGAAGTGCTAAATAAATTATCGTATTTGATCGTTAATTGCTTTAAAATGGTAGCAAACGCATTTACTTCTTCAGCTGTAAAATCAGTAATTTTATTAAGAGCTCTTTTGCTTACAATCATAGTTTCGTAAGGCCAGATTGCCCAAAACGGAACCAACGCCACAAAGTGATCGTTTTCGATTACGATACGTTCTCCGCTTTTCAATTCGGCTTGCAGGTAATCTTCAAGAAGAGTTCGGTTATTTTTATCGAAATAAGATTTCAGACTGTTTTGTGTTTTTTCGACTTGAGTAGGCAATGATGACTGCGCCCAGATTTGCCCGTGCGGGTGTGGGTTACTACATCCCATCACGCTTCCTTTATTTTCGAAAATCTGAACGTGGTTGATGTATTTTATATTTCCTAAATCAGTGTATTCTTTTTGCCAGGTTCTGATAATATTTTCGATCCCGTCAATTTCCATTTCAGGTAAAGTAAGATCGTGTCGTGGCGAAAAACAAACCACTCTCGAAATTCCCTGTTCCGGTTTTGCTTTAAAGAAAGTGTGTTTGATATCTTCTTCAAAAATAATTTCGTCCTGCTTCATGGCAGCAAAATCATTTTCGAATACAAAACTGCTTTCGTAATTCGGGTTATTTAATCCGTTAGCGCGAACATTTCCCGGACACAAATAACAAGTTGGGTCGTATTTTGGTAATGCTTCAGTTGCAATAGTTTCATTTTGTCCTTGCCACGGGCGTTTTGCACGATGAGGTGATACTAAAACCCATTCATTAATTAAGGGATTAAAACGTCTGTGTGGATCTTCGTTAATGTCGAAATTTTTCATTGTAATTCTTGTGGTATTAAAGTAGTGTTGTTCCGTTTGAGATTTTTACATCATAAAATTTTAATTCAATCCCAAATGTATCTAAATAAAGATTTGAAAACTTACTTTTTACCTCATTTTCATGACCTTTTTTAATCAAATTGATGGTACAGCCTCCAAAACCGCCTCCCATTAATCGCGAACCAATAATTGCATCGTCAGCTTTTGCGGTATCTACAAGCATATCCAGCTCGGCACAACTTACTTCATATTCTTGCGATAAACCATAATGAGTTTCAAAAAGCAATTGTCCTAAAAGTTCTATATTTCCGTTATCCAGAGCCTCACAAGCCTTTATTACGCGGTTAATTTCCTTTACAACAAAGTGCACTCTTTTAAAAACAGTTGGACTTATTTTGTCCTCAATGCTTAAAAGCTGTTCTTCGGTACAATCCCTGAAACTTTTTATTGCAGGAAAATTTTCTTTAATAATAGCCAATCCCTGTTCGCATTCAATTCTTCGGGTATTGTATTCAGATGTAAAAAGCGAGTGTTTTACATTACTATCAAATAACACTAAAGAGTAATCTTTAAAATCAGCATTGTGATATTCAAAATCAAGCGTATTACAATCTAGTTTAATTACTTTATTTTCAAGACCGTGAACGCTCGAAAACTGATCCATGATACCACAATTGATACCTACCCAGTGTTCTGCTTTTTGTCCTAATAAAGAAATGTCAACTTTTTCAATTTTTAGATCGAAAAGTGCCTTGATTCCGAAAATCGTTCCGCATTCTAAAGCCGCAGAAGAAGATAAACCGGAACCAACCGGAATATTACTGCTAAAAACACAGTTGAAACCTTCAAACACAAATCCGTTATCCTGTAATTGTTTGATAACGCCGCGAATGTAATTCGTCCAGACCACATCACTTAATGTGACTTCCTGAGTCAGATCAATTTCAAAATCTTCGTTTAAGTCGATGGCAACTATTCGTGATTTTTTGGTATCGTTTTTCGCAAAAGCAAAACAAATTACTTTGTCGATTGCAGCCGGTAAAACATAACCGTCATTATAATCAATATGTTCCCCAATGATGTTGATTCTTCCTGGAGAAAGTACTACTTTTTGAGGAGCTGATCCAAAAGATTTCTCAAAAAAAGCAGTGGTGTTCTGTACTAAAATGTCATTCATTATGATGTAATTGAAATGGTATTATCTTGTAATTTTTGAACTTTTCTTTAAATAGTATTAGTTTATAGTTTCGAATTTATAAACTGTTTTTTGATGGTATTCTTCGCCTTTTTTCAAAACCGAATTTGGAAAATGTTGCTGATTTGGTGCATCCGGAAAATTTTGAGTTTCAAAACAAATTCCGCTTGTTGTATGATATTTTATATTTTCTTTCCCTGTTAATGCATCAGAACATTTACCGCCCACATATACATGTACACTTGGCTGATCCGTGTAAACGCTCATTTGCAAGTTGTTTTTAGCACTGTATAATTTTGCTACAGCATTATTTGTAGGTTCAACCACAAACGAATTATCAATAATGGCAGGGCATTCTTTTGTGGTTCTAAAATCGAAATCATGATCAGCAAGAGCCGTAAAATTTCCGCTAGGAATATTATCTGAATCTGTTTCTAACATTTTTTCAGCATCAATAAACATAGTCTGATCCAGAACATTCCCGTCATGACCATCAAGATTAAAATAACTATGATGCGTTAAGTTGATAACCGTATCTTCTGTAGTGGTTGCTTTGTATTCCAGCTTCAGTTCGTTCTCTTCGGTTAAAGTATAAGTTAAATCAACGTGTAATTCTCCGGGAAAATTTTCATCTAAATCTTCACTCAAAAGACTCAACGTAATCGACGGATTATCGCCTGAAGTAATATTGGTAACATTCCAGACTTTTTGTCCAAAACCAACAATTCCGCCATGCAATGTATTTCCGTTGTTGTTAATGTTGAGCTGATAGGTTTTATCATTCAACTTAAAAATACCTTTACTAATTCGTCCTGCATAACGGCCAACAGTGGTCCCGAAATAAGGAGCGCCTGATAAATTATACGAAGCCAGATACGATTCTAAAGTATCAAAACCCAAAACAACATCAACAAGCTGACCGTTCGAAACCGGAATTTGTAATGAAGTTACAGTAGCACCATAATTAATGACCTGAACTTTCATTCCGTTTTTATTACTTAATTCAAAAGAAAGAATTTCTTCCTTATCGGGCATTAAACCAAATGATTTAGATACAGATTCGTTTTGAAAATGCGATATATGTTTTATTTCCATACTATTTTTGCCAAAAGTGAAATCCAAAAATAGAAACATTATTTACGTTTGCATACCAGTACCTACCAGTTTTTTGTATATTGCACCAAAATTTCCTTTTTTATGAATATTATTTCGATTCAAAACAACATTGGTTTGCCAAAATATAAGCAGATAATTCTGTCAATAGAAAAAGCAATCGAAGAAGAAAAACTGGTAAAAGGCGACAGGCTTCCGTCTGTAAATAAAGTTTGTCTGGCTTTTTCATTATCCCGTGATACCGTTTTATTAGGATACGATGAACTCAAAAAAAGAGGTATTATTTACGCCATTCCAGGCAAAGGATATTACGTGAAAAGCGTTGAAACTACTATAAAACAAAAGGTTTTCTTATTATTTGATGAATTAAATAGTTTTAAGGAAGACATCTATAATTCGTTTTTGCAGCATATTGGAAAAAATGCTCAGGTCGATATTTTCTTTCATCATTTTAATGTTCCCGTTTTTCAGAAACTCATAAATGACAGTAACGGAAATTATACAAAATACATCATCATGCCGACCAACTTAAACGATGTAGCCAAATTGATAAAAACCCTACCAGTAGGCGAAGTTATCATACTGGATCAGACCAATCCGGATCTGAAATTGTATCCCGCAATTTATCAAAATCATGAAAAAGATATTTTTGAAGGATTGCTTAAAGGAAAGTCGAGACTGGGTAAATACGAAAAGTTGATTCTGATTTTCCCAGGATTCAGAGAACCACTCGGAATGAAAATAGGGTTTGAAGCTTTTTGTGCCCAATATGATTTTGAATACGAAATCATCACTGAATTTACCAACCGCGAAATTACTTTAGGCGATTTATACATTATCCCAAACGATCGTGATCTGGTACGCGTAATTGAAAAAGCAAGAGACCAAAACCTAAAACTAGGAATCGATCTTGGAATTATATCCTATAACGAAACGCCATTAAAAAAGATTGTCGCCAACGGAATCACCACAATTTCGACCCATTTTGAAACAATGGGAAAAATTTTAGCCGATATGGTCCTTAAAGGAAAGAAAGAACAAATAGAAAACAAATCCTCTCTTACGATGCGTAATTCTTTGTAAAGATTTTTTATTTTTTTTTAGGAGCTAATCCCGCACCCGAGCCTGAAAGTGCGAATTGGCGAAGCAATCCGTTTCAATCTTTTCCTGGCTAAAGAAGCCAGAAAAAGGATTTCCACTTCTATCGGGGCTAGGGCACTCGTTTTCATAAGACGATTTAACGTCCAATTTGTCATCCTGACGAAGGAAGGATCACACAAGTAATTCGACAAAGATTGGCGATTTTGTTTGCGGAGTTTCTAGTGTGATCCTTCCTTCGTCAGGATGACAAGATTGTGGTTATGAACAAATAAAAAAAGAATAAAAAATCCGTTTTTAATCCGCGTTTTTGCGAAGCAAATCCGTGTCATCCGCGTGTCATGACAAAGACATACGCTATTTAATTTTCAATCTCCCGTTAAGGTTTATTTTATTTAATAAACCAATATCTCACAATAAAAACCAATAATCTATCAAATCCCTAATTTTTTAATTAAAAAAATAACGAAACAATTTTTTTGCTTTTGTGGAATTATTTTACATACATTTGTAAATGTAAATTTTACACTTATTATTTGTTTTGATTTTGCTTTATAAAAGTAGGATATGTTCTATTTTGAAATTTAGTAAAAACCAATACAAATCTGCTATTAAATAAACCAACCAACTTGAAATTAACTTAGAAATGAATAACAAAATAGACCAATTATCGGCAGATAATATAAGAGCTTTGGCTATTTCGATGGTCGAAAAAGCAAATTCCGGTCATCCCGGAGGATCTATGGGGGGCGCAGATTTCATGCACATTCTCTATTCTGAATATTTAAAATACGATCCTAGTGATATGAACTGGATTTTCAGAGATCGTTTTTTTATGGATGCCGGACATCTTTCGGCTTTGATGTATGCACAATATCATTTACTGGGCAATTACGAAAAAAAAGATCTTGAAAATTTCAGGCAATGGGGTTCCGTAACTCCCGGACATCCTGAAATTGATGTAAAAAGAGGAATCGAAAATACGTCCGGACCATTAGGCCAGGGACATGCCATGGGCGTTGGAGCTGCCATTGCAGCTAAGTTTTTATCAGCAAGATTCGAAAATTTATTCGATCATAAAATATACGGTTTTATTACCGATGGTGGTGTTCAGGAAGAAATTTCGCAAGGAGCCGGAAGAATTGCAGGACATTTAGGACTGAATAATTTTATCATGTTTTATGATTCGAATGATGTACAGCTTTCGTCGATGACAGATGAGGTTACAACCGAAAATACGGCCATGAAATACGAATCATGGGGTTGGAAAGTAATTACTATCGATGGTCATAATCATACTCATATTCGTTCAGCATTAAATGCCGCTCACGCCGAATTAGAAAGACCAACCCTAATTATTGGTCGCACCATAATGGGAAAAGGATGTGTAACGGCCGACGGAACGATGTACGAAGGACAATGCGAATTACACGGAAAACCTATTGGTGCTACAAAAGCCAATTTCGAAAAAACATTACTGAATTTAGGCGCAAATCCTGAAGATTCATTTGCTGTTTATAAAGAAGTTGAATCACATTATGCAGCAATTTTAAAAAATAAAACAGAAGAAGCGGCGAATCGAAAAATACAAATTTCGGCCTGGGAAAAACAAAACCCAACATTAGCCGAAAAGATAAAACAGTTTTTTAACGGAGATTTACCTGCATTGGATTTTAGCACAATTGCTCAAAAAGCAAATGCCGCAACCCGCGATGCATCGGCGGCAGTTTTAGGATATCTGGCCGAAAATGTAGAAAACATGATCGTGTCTTCTGCTGATTTATCGAACAGTGATAAAACAGATGGTTTCCTGAAAAAATCATCGGTTTTGCAGAAGAATAATTTTAGCGGAGGATTTCTTCAAGCTGGTGTTGCCGAATTAACGATGGCAGCAATTGCCAACGGAATCGCGCTTCATGGAGGAGTTATTCCGGTTGTAGCAACATTTTTTGTGTTTTCAGATTATATGAAACCGGCAATTCGTTTGGCGGCGATTCAGGAGTTACCGGTAAAATATGTCTGGACGCATGATTCTTTCCGCGTAGGCGAAGATGGACCAACGCACCAGCCCATCGAGCAGGAAGCGCAAATTCGATTATTAGAGAAAATTAAAAACCATTCCGGAGATCAGAGTTTACTGGCTTTACGTCCTGCAGATGCTGTAGAAACTTCTGTGGCCTGGCAAATGGCACTCGAAAATAAAAAAACACCAACAGGATTAATTCTTTCGAGACAAGATATCAAAGATCTTCCAACCAACGGAAGTTCAAGATTTGATGAAGCTTCTGAGGCAAAAAAAGGAGGTTATCTGGTACGATCAAATCCAAATCCTGATATCACTTTAATAGCAAACGGATCTGAAGTCGCAACACTTATCGAGGCTGCAAATGAACTGGAACAAAATTTTAAATTAAAAATAAATGTAGCTTCTATTATTTCAGAAGGACTTTTCAGATCTCAGTCTGCGGAATATCAGGAAAGTGTTATTCCAAAAGATGCTTTGGTTTTCGGACTTACTGCCGGACTTCCGGTTAATTTAGAAAACCTTGTTGGCAGTAACGGACAAGTATTTGGTTTAGACCATTTTGGATATTCGGCTCCGGCATCCGTTTTAGATCAGAAATTTGGATTTACAAGCGAAAATGCCCGTAAAGAAATCCTGAAATATTTAGAAAATAACAATTACAATTTATTAAAATAATAGAAAGACATGAAATTTTTTATAGATACAGCAAACTTAAAAGATATTAAAGAAGCCAATGATTTAGGTGTTTTAGATGGTGTAACCACAAACCCTTCGTTGATGGCAAAAGAAGGAATTACCGGAGCCCAGAATATTTTAGATCATTATATAAAAATTTGCGAATTGGTTGATGGGGATGTAAGTGCCGAAGTAATCTCGACCAATTTTGAAGGTATGATTGCCGAAGGTGAAAAACTGGCTGCTTTGCATCCGCAAATCGTGGTAAAAATCCCGATGATAAAAGATGGTGTAAAAGCAATCAGGTATTTTTCGAATAAAGGAATCAGAACCAATTGTACTTTGGTATTTTCTGCAGGTCAGGCTTTATTGGCTGCAAAAGCCGGAGCAACTTATGTGTCGCCATTTATTGGCCGCTTAGATGATGTTTCGACTGACGGAATGGTGCTTATTGAAGATATCAGGCTGATTTATGATAATTACGGTTACGAAACCCAGATTTTAGCAGCTTCTGTTCGTAACGTAATGCATATTATCAATTGTGCAAAAATAGGATCAGATGTTATTACCGGACCATTAAGTGCCATCGAAGGTTTATTAAAACATCCTTTAACAGATATTGGTCTGGCCACTTTCCTTGCTGATTATCAAAAAGGAAATAGTTAATTAGAAGACTTTTTTGGGCCACGGATTTAACGGATTAAACTGATTGTCGCAGATTTAAATTTAATGGATAGCTCAATTAAAATTTATCATACCAGTTCAATTGATAAATAAAATAACTGCAAAGATCTGTTTGTTCCAAATCCGTGACCAAAACTTAAAATAATAATTTTGTTAGTTTTTAATAGTAGTTTTTTTGAAGAAAAAACCCTGAAAGTTTGTGGCTTTCAGGGTTTTGTTTTTTATAATATTATAAGCCCACGGATGGGGTGGATGATACGGATTGACACAGATTTTTTAATTTTTAATTCGTCCTATTTCTGAACGAAACTAAGTAATATTTTTGATCTTTTTTCTCTCGCAGATTTAGCAGATTTAGCAGATTTTTTTTCTAATTATTAATCTGCCCGATTTGCTAAATCTGCGAGAGAATTTTTAGAATTCTCTCTAAAAAAAATCAGTGAAAATCAGTTCGATCAGTTAAAACCCGTGGCCTAACCACTTTTTACAAATTCAATACAAAATCATTCAGTAATTTCTCTTCGTATTTTTCTTTATTAAAAGTATACAAGTAAGATCCTTTTCGGGAAGACTGCATATCTTTTTCATCTAGTTTATTCAGGATTTCTAAAGAATTAATCTTGCTGATAAAATTACGTTTGTCTAATTCTTTACTCAAAATAGCTTCGTATAATTCTAACAACTGACGCATGGTAAACTTTTCAGGCAATAATTCAAAACCAATTGGCTTGATCGAAGTTCTGTAACGAAGTCTTTTAATGGCGTTTTGTACCATTTCGTTATGGTCAAAAATTAAATGAGGCGCATCGGTAATACTAAACCATTGTGCATGATAATTTTTAATAAGCTCAGCATTATGATTTTCGATATTAATCAAGGCATAATAAGATACAGAGATAGTTCTTTCGACAGGATCACGATCGATTTCGCTGTAAGCATATAGTTGCTCCATATAAATATCGTTTAAACCTGTATACGTATTTAAGATTCTGATTGCAGCATCATCAAGTACTTCATCTCGTTTTAAAAAACCTCCAATCAAAGACCATTTTCCCTTTTCAGGCTCAAAGTCTCTCTTGATCAAAAGGATTTTCAACCCTTCACTGTCGAATCCAAAAATGATACAATCTACTGCTAATAAGACTTTATCTGCAGAACTATAACTGTTTAGCATATTCAATTTTTTATTGGTAAATATATAAACTTCCTAATACGTTTCATAATTTATTAATGTAGTTTTTACACTTAATAAATACATCTTTTTCAAGAAGTTCAATAATGAGTTTTTTAAAGTCAAATTTAGATCACAATTTATCTTTTTCAATCGTTTTCGGAACAAAAAAGGTTTGATTTTCTCAAAAAACAATCTGTCTGTCGAATTTTAAAAGAGCCTAAACAGGATTTTATTTACAAAAATAACAAATTTTTGTGCTTCAAAAAGCCAATAATCAACTCATTTGTGAAATTTTCTTAAAGCTTATTTTTTTGAGTAAAAAGTTGCTTTTTTATAAAAAGTGTTGATTTTACACAAATTACAGTTCAAAAACGCTCTTTTTTTGAAATAATATCAATTTTTAAATGTTGTTTTTACACTTAATTTATGATATGCGTTTTTTTTACCTCCTTTTTTTGTCATATTAATTTGTTTTTAAGCTTTTTTTTTATTTAAATTTACAAATGTAAAATTAACACTTATAATTATACACTAACCAACTTAAACTAACCAGTATGATAACAAACCAAAAATTATTTTTTTATTGCAATTTTTTATTGCCAAAAAAAGAATGGCTTTTAGCATTACTTATGCTATTATTTTCCGTTAATCAAATGTCGGCTCAAGACAAAGTGATTACCGGAGTTGTTACTTCGGCGCAGGATAAACTGCCTTTGCCGGGAGTAAATGTTTTAATAAAAGGAACCAAAACAATTTCAACTACAGGTTTCGACGGAGAATATTCGATTAAAGCATCTCCAAACGATATTTTGGTCTTTTCGTTTATAGGATTTCAGAATCAGGAATTAACGGTAGGAAACCAATCTAAAGTAAATACTACTTTAAGCGAAGACACCAATAAACTAAATGAAGTAGTAGTTGTCGGATACGGTACACAAAAGAAATCTAATCTTACAGGTTCAATAAGTGTAGTGGATATGGAATCAGCTAAAAAGACGATCACTTATGATCCTGCAAAAATGCTTCAAGGCCAGGTTGCTGGTGTTACAGTACAGTCATCAGGAGAACCCGGAGGCTTTGTAAATGTAAAAATTAGAGGTATAAATTCATTTACAAACAACAATCCTCTTTTTGTTATTGACGGAATGATCGTTGATAGCCCGAATGATTTTGCACCTGGTGATATCGAATCAATGCAGGTTTTAAAAGATGCTTCTTCAGCAGCTATTTATGGTGTTCAGGGGGCAAACGGGGTTGTAATTATTACTACTAAAAAAGGGAAGAACGGAAAATTAGATATAAAATATAAGTCATTAGTCGGGCTTCAGAATGTGGCTAAAACATGGGACTTGACTGATAGAGCTGGATACCAAAAAATAACAACAGCTGCCGAATTAAATGCCGGATTAACTGTTGCTCCCGGAAATGACCCAACGAGTCCTTCTTATATAAAAAATGTAAATACAGATTGGCAAAAAGAAGCTTTTCAAACTGGGATTGTCCAAAATCATTCGCTTACCCTTAATGGAGGAGCTGAAAATTTAGGATACAATATGAATGTTGATTATTTTAAAAATACCAGCTATTTAAATTCTCCACAAGATTATGAAAGATTGTCAACCAATTTAAATTTATATGGTAAAAAAGGAAAATTTAAATATGGTTCTAAGATAGGTTATACACAATCTGACAAAGAGAATTTCAACGAATATAATGCAGGTCAATCAGCGATTGTTGATTTGTTGGGCGCTATTCCAACAATGCCGGTTTATGATCCAAACAGACTTGGCGGTTACGGTGGTACAGATGTTTTAACGCAAAGAGCCATTTCGATGAATGTAATTGGGTTTAATAATTTAATAACGAATAACGGAAAAAGAAATCGTTTCATTGGAGATATCTGGGGAGAACTTGAAATCGTTAAAGGACTTAAATATAAACTAGATGTAAGTTATGATAGATTAGATTGGCAAAACAGAAAATTTAATCCACCAAGCAATTTAGGGTGGTATTATATTACTACAAATGAGAAATCTGCATTAGATCTTGAAACCGGAAATCAGACAAGAACATTCCTGAATAATTTATTGACATATGAAGTTTCGCTTGGAAAGCATAAAATTGATGCTTTAGGCGGATGGATTCAGGAGAAAAAGGATTTTTATAAACTATGGAATAAAGGTGTTGGCTATACGCCGGGAGAGATCAGTCAACTTCAATATGCTGATTCAAGAGATGGAGGAGAATATAAAAGTACGGTTACGAATATTTCGTATTTAAGCCGATTAAATTATTCTTACGATGATCGTTATTTTATTACTGGAAATTTCAGACAAGATAAAACATCACTTTTTAGTGAAGAAAATAATACCGGTAATTTCTACTCTTTTTCAGGAGCGTGGAAAATTAGTAATGAAAAGTTTATTCACTTACCGGAATGGTGGAATACTATTAAAGTTAGAGGAGGTTATGGTATTTTAGGTAATAATACGATTGGTGCTTATGGCTATTCTCCAACTATTAATGCTTTTGCAGGATACGACTTTAATAATAAATTAGCACCTGGAACTACAGTAATTAGTGCCATTGATCCAAATGTTCACTGGGAAGAAACTTCAACTTCGAATGTAGCTCTTGAGTTAGGATTTTTTAATAATGATTTACAAGTTACAGCAGAATATTATCAAAAAAAATCAACAGATTTACTAATTGGAGTTCCGTTGCCTTTTTCAACGGGAGCGTTCCCTGCAAATGTTGTAACAAATGCCGGAGCAGTTAGAAATAGCGGTTTAGAATTTACAGCAAGTTATAACAACAATCGCAATAAGTTTAAATATAACATTTCGGCTAATTTAGGAACTTTAAAAAATAAGGTGTTACAAATTGGTTTAGACGGAAATCCTATTTATGGAGCAGCGTCAAAAACAGAAGTGGGAAGATCTATTGGTGAACTTTATGCTTATGAAACGGCAGGGATTTTTCAGAATGCGGCTGATTTAGCAGCTTCGCCAACACAAACGAATGCAGGTGTTGGAGATCTTAAATTTAGGGATGTAAATGGTGATGGAAAAATTACAGATGCAGATAGAACTTTTCAGGGAGTTGCCATTCCAAAATACAGTTACGGACTTAATTTTAGTGCTAATTACAAAAACTTTGATTTCTCTATGTTTTGGCAAGGAAGCGGTGGGAACAAGGTATTCAACGGATTGTACCGTAATTTAATGGCAGAACAATACGGAAACAGTAGTGTTGATGCATTGAATTACTGGACCCCAACAAATACAAACACAAATGTGCCACGTCCGATTATTGGAGATCCAAATGCAAACGCAAGAGATTCTAACAGATTTATTGAAAGTGGCGATTATATCAAATTGCAGACATTAGAAATCGGGTTTTTAATTCCAGTTCCTAAAGATACTTTTATTCAGAAAGCAAAGATATTTGTTAATGGGCAAAACTTATTGATTATTAGTAAATACAAAGGTTATGATCCGGATTTTAATTACAATGATGGATTATTTTCCAGAGGATACGATGCGGGATCTTTCCCTAATCCAAGAACAATTTCTATGGGTGTTGAAGTAAATTTTTAAAACTAGCCTAATCAATTAAAACGTATTAAAATGAAATATAAAATATTTAACTATATAACGGTTTTCTTTTCAGTAGCCGTGTTAACAACAAGTTGTGTTGATAATGAAGATTTACTTCAGGTTGATCCAAATGTTGAAACGGCAGCATCATTTTGGAAAACAGATGAGGATGCGATTGCAGGTATAAACGCTGTTTATAGTAGTTTATTAACAGATGGTACTTATATGCGTAGTACGCCTTTATTATTAGATGCAAGATCTGATGATGCCCGTACCAATAGTCCATGGCCATCTATGTACAATGTTGGGCATTTCAACTCAAATGTTGCGGATGCAGCAATTTACGGCTGGGCTTACGAAACCTATTATCAGGGAATTTACCGTGCCAATCAAGTTTTGGCAAATGTTCCAAATATCGAAATGACTAATGCGGCGCTAAAAAGCAGAATTTTAGGGCAGGCTTATTTTTTGAGAGGACTTTACTTATTTCATGCAGTAAACATGTTTAAAAACGTGCCGGTTCCAACAAACATTGCAGTTAAATATCCACAGAAAACAGAAGCAGAAGGTTG
Organism: Flavobacterium piscisymbiosum; assembly: GCF_020905295.1. Lineage (NCBI taxonomy): Bacteria > Pseudomonadati > Bacteroidota > Flavobacteriia > Flavobacteriales > Flavobacteriaceae > Flavobacterium > Flavobacterium piscisymbiosum. Next base: position 1,348,110 of record NZ_JAJJMM010000001.1, read on the forward strand.
GGCACAAGTCATTGCAGATTTTACAACTGCGGCTGAGTTATTGCCTACTTCATACGCTAGTGTTTCAGGTTTAGATAGTGGGGAGGCAGGACGCGCAACAAAAGGAGCAGCTCTGGGGTACCTGGGAAAAGCTTATTTGTTTACTAAGGATTTTGATAAAGCCAAAGCTACTTTCAAGCAAGTTATTGACTTAGGTGTTTATTCGTTAGTATCAAACTATCGCGATAATTTTACTACTGCTAATGAAAATAATTCAGAGTCACTTTTTGAAGTACAAATGAGTAGAGAGGCTGGAGGCGTTGCATTAGGCTGGGGAGGTATTCCGGCTTCAAATTGGGGAAAAACTTCAGCGCGCGCTATTACTTATGCAGCAAGAGGTTTTGGATGGACAGATGTTCAGCCTTCATTTGCATTATTCAATGAATTTCATGAGGAGAAAACTCAATCAGGAGATCTGGATCCTCGTTTAGATGCCACGATATTTTACAATAAACCAGGCGGAATGAAATTGTATGGACAAGATTTTGCAACTTACTATGAAAAAAGCCCAGCTGATTTGAATGATATATTTTGTAGAAAATATCAAAATTCAGATGGAGAATTTGAAAGTGAAATGGATTGGCGTTCCGGAATCAACGAGCGTTTGTTGCGTTATGCAGATATTCTTTTGATGTATGCCGAAACTTTAAACGAAACAGGTGATACTCCCGGAGCATACGGATATATTCAGATGGTAAGAAACAGAGTGGGTCTTCCGGATTTAGCAACAGTAAAACCAAATATGTCACAAGCTCAAATGAGAGAACAAATAGGACACGAAAGATTCCTGGAGTTTCCTCTTGAAGGACACCGTTTTGATGATATTCGTCGTTGGGGATGGTTGCAGGATGCAACAAAACTAGCTTGGTTAAAATCGAGAGATGCAGAATTTAATTCGTACGCACCAGGAAGAGAATTTTATCCAATTCCGCAATTAGAAATGGATAATAATCCGGGAACAACACAAAATGACAGTTATTAAGTTTTAAGTTTTAAGTTTTCAGTCGCAGTTCGCAGTCTCAGTCTAAACTGAAAACTGTGACTGCGAACTGAGACTAAAAAAGAATTTATTTTGAATTAGTTAGAATACCTAATATCATGTAAGGGCCTAAAAACCTTTACATGATATTATCTTAAAAACAGAAATTGAGATTGCAGAGATATAATAATTACACCTTAACTAAAATTATAACCAATGAAAACAATTACAAGTTTAGTTTTATTAGCAGTATTATTAGCAAGTTGCCAAAATGAAGATCTTATAAATTCTTCAAATGAGGACGCAGCCGCGGCTGTAGACACTCAGAATTCTCAAGTAAAAAACTTAACAGCCAAAACCGTTACAGGAACAGTTCCGTCACACGATCCAAGTACTATTGTAAAAAGTGGCGTAAACTATTATGTATTTACAACAGGAGATAATATACCCATGACGTATTCAACAAATCTAACAAGCTGGACTTGGGGAACATCAGTATTTACTTCGACTCCAGGTTGGATCACAGGATATGTACCCGGTTTTGTAAAAACATTTTGGGCGCCAGATGTTGCCTGGTTCAATAATCGATGGAATATGTATTATTCATGCTCCACTTTTGGTTCTGCAACATCAGCAATTGGGTTGGTAACTGCTCCGGCGATAAGTGCTTCGGCAGGAACAACCTGGACAGATAGAGGCGTAGTGGTTTCATCCTCATCATCTTCAGATGTGAATGCAATTGATCCTTCAATTTTAGTAGACGGAAGCAATGTTTATATGGCATATGGTTCCTGGCATGCCGGAATTGGAGTCATCCAGATTAATCCGTCAACAGGAAAAACGACAGGAAGCAAAACGATTGTTGCCGGCGGAAGTAGTGCAAGTTGGGAAGCGCCTTGTTTAATAAAAGAAGGAAGTTATTACTATATGTTCGTAAACCGAGGTAGTTGTTGTAACGGCGTAAACAGTACGTACTATATTGTAGTAGGTCGTTCAACAAGTCCGTTTGGGCCATATGTTGATAAAAATGGAGTCAATTTAAAGAATCGCGGCGGAACAACAGTTTTAGCAACGCAAGGAAATTATATCGGACCAGGTCATTTATCCAGAATTGTTGGAACTCAAAAAGGATCAGTTCATTATTATGATGGAGCAGACAGCGGAAATCCAAAACTCGAAATTGTATATTTTACATGGTCATCAGGATGGCCATCACTTTCTTATTAAAAATACTATTTAGAGGAAGGTTTCATGAAGCTTTCCTCTTTATAACTTATAAAAACACATTATGAAAAAAATACTTTTAAGCACATTTCTTTTTACCCTTTTCAGTCAGGTTAATTTTGCTCAAAATCAAACGACGGTTGTCACTATTAAAAATAACGCTGATGCGCCAACAATCGATAAAAACATTTACGGGCATTTTGCAGAACATTTAGGACGCTCTATTTATGGAGGTTTTTTTGTGGGAGATACCTCAAAAATTCCAAATACAAAAGGAGTTAGAAATGACATTGTTAAAGCTTTAAAAGAATTAAAAATTCCAAATTTAAGATGGCCGGGCGGATGTTTTGCCGATACTTACCACTGGAAAGACGGAATTGGACCACAACAGGAAAGACCAACAATTGTAAACAAATGGTGGGGCGGCGTAACCGAAGATAATAGTTTCGGGACACACGATTTCCTTAATATGTGTGAACTTCTTGGTGCAGAACCTTATTTGTCAGGAAACGTTGGAAGCGGAACCGTTCAGGAATTGTCTGATTGGGTTCAATATACAAACTTCAGCGGTAAAAGCCCAATGAGTGATTTACGTAAAAAGAACGGAAGAACAGAACCTTGGAAAGTAAAATTCTGGGGAATTGGAAATGAAGCCTGGGGATGCGGAGGAAATATGACAGCAGAATATTATGCTAATGAATACCGCAAATATGCCACTTTCATGTCAGATTGGGAAAACACGGGCGGAATTACGCGCATCGCATCAGGATCAAACAGCGCTGATTATAACTGGACAGAAGTTTTAATGAAAAACATTCCGATCAATATGTTGGGTGGAGTTGGGGTACATCATTATGCTGTTATCGATTGGGGTAAAAAAGGCGACGGTGTAAATTTTACCGAAGACGGCTATTTCCATACCATGCAATCGGCTTTAAAAATGGAAGAATTGGTGACCAAACATGCTGCGATAATGGACAAATACGATCCGGAGAAAAAAGTAGCCATGATTGTAGACGAATGGGGAGCTTGGTACGAAGTCGAAAAAGGATCAAATCCTGGATTTTTATACCAACAAAATACCATGAGAGATGCAGTTTTAGCCGGAGCAACGCTTAACATTTTCAACAATCATGCTGACAGAGTTCGTATGGCAAATTTAGCACAATGTGTAAACGTTTTGCAAGCGGTAATACTTACTGATAAAGCAAAAATGATTACAACGCCAACGTATCATGTTATGAAATTGTACAGTGTTCATCAGGATGCTAAATTATTACCAGTCAATTTTCAATCACCATTATACACTTTCAACGGAGAATCACTTCCGGCAGTTTCTGCTTCGGCATCAAAAGACAAAAGCGGATTGGTTCATATTTCTTTAGTAAATGTAGATGCTAAGAATAAAAATAAAATAGAAATAGATGTCAATAATCTGGGCGTGAAAAATTTCACAGGAACTATTATAACATCAGCTAAGTTACAGGATTATAATTCATTCGATACTCCAAACAAAATTGTACCAACAGTTTTTAAAGGTTTCGAAAATAAAAAAGGAAAATTAGAAATCACAATTCCTCCTTTCTCTGTAGTAGTATTAGAAGGAAAATAACAAGCTAAAAAAATGAAAAAATCAAAACATATAATAAAAATAGCCTCGTACTTAGGGCTGCTTTTATTTGTTTTTGCTGCAGTGAGCTGTTCAAAAGATGATCCTGCAACAAATGAAAATCCTGATCCGCCAGTGGTTGTTGATCCTCCGGTAGTGACGCCCGCTTTTCCGGGACCAACTTACGCAGATAATTATACGGCATTATCCAGTTGGGGAAGCCGAGCACAATGGAATCTTGCCAACGTACATGATCCATCTGTAGAAAAATCGGGAGAGTATTATTATATGTACCAAACAGATGCTTCTTATGGGAATGCAACAGATGGTCACGGACATTTTTTTTACAGAAGATCGAAAGATTTAATCAACTGGGAATTTATGGGATCGTCAATGACCGAAGCTCCGGCTTGGGTAAAAGATTCTTTAAACAATAAAAGAGCCAGAATGTCTCCTGCTTTACCACCCATTACCAATCCTAATTATGGATATTGGGCGCCTTGTGTTCGAAAAGTGGGCAATATTTACAGAATGTATTACAGCATTGTAGTGACGAATCCTATTGTAGGAACAGACACGAATACTTCCTGGACAGAACGCGCTTTCATTGGCTTAGCCGAAACAACTGATTTAGCATCTAACAATTGGGTCGATAAAGGAATGGTCGTTTGCTCTGAACCTGATGGCGTAAAAAGCTACGTTCGAAACGGAGGAAACGATTGGGATGCGTATTTTAAATTCAACGCCATCGATCCTAGTTTTATTCAGACTCCTGAAGGCGATCAGTATTTAATTTATGGTTCATGGCATTCCGGAATCGCAGCTTTAAAGCTTAATCCGGCAACAGGAAAACCAGACAAATTAAAAACAATTGACGATTACGGAGTACGAATTGCAGGACGCGGCAACGTAAATTCAAACCGTTGGCAAGCACTCGAAGGACCTGAAATTATTTATAATCCGGATACTCAATATTATTATTTGTTTTTGGCTTATGATGAATTATCAGTTGCTTATAATACACGTGTAGCACGTTCAAAAAATATCTTAGGCCCTTACCAAACCATTACCGGAACCAGTATTACAAACGGAGCCGATTGTTTCCCGATGTTGACTCATCCCTATTCTTTTAAAAATCATACAGGCTGGGTTGGAATTTCACATTGCGGAATTTTCCAAAATCCAGAAACCAAACAATGGTATTACGCATCACAAGCACGTTTGCCGGAAGGAGTTCCGGGAATTGCAGTTTCGAATGCGGTAATGATGGGACACGTTCGCGGTATTCAATGGACAGAAGATGGATGGCCGGTTGTAGAAGCAGAACGTTATGCGGGCGTACCGGCAACAACGATTTCTGAAGCTAGTTTTATTGGAACTTGGGAACAAATAACCATGAATTATCAATATAAAACCATTCAAAAATCAGTTACCGTTTATTTAACCGCAGATAAAAAAGTAAGCGGAGATGCAAATGGAACATGGTCGTATGACAGTGCAAAAAAAATCTTAACTGTAAATGGAGTAAAATGTAACGTAACCGATGCCTGGGATTGGGAATCAGCCACAAGAAAAGTGACTTTGAGTTATTCCGGTTTAACGTCAGGCGGATTGCCGGTTTGGGGTAAAAAAGTGAATTAAAATTATTTTAAACACATAGAAACATAGTTTAACAAATCGCGAAAAGACGTTTCACTTCAAATAAATCGCATAGCTATGTGTATTAAAACTAAGTGAAACGCCTTTTTCAACACAAAGAATTCTATGTCTCTATGTGTTAAAATAAAAGCCACAGATTAAAGGATTAAAAGGATAAAAAATCTGCCTGATCTGCAAAATCTGCGAGAAAATATAATGTGTAAAATAATCATAATGAAAAATATAGTATCACTTTTAGTTTTGCTTGCCTTCTGTCAAACAGTTCAAAGCCAAATTGATCCAACAAAATTCAATAATCCCATTATAAAAGATCAATATACAGGAGATCCTGCGGCATTGGTTTATAAAGATAAAGTCTATTTATACGCTGGTCATGACGAAGCTCCAAACGATTTTAATTTTTATAAAATGAACGAATGGGTAGTATATTCTTCTTCAGATATGAAAAAATGGGAATCACATCCTGTACCCTTAAAAGTCAGTGATTTTGCATGGGCGAAAGGTGATGCATGGGCTTCGCAGGTAATTGAAAGAAACGGAAAATTTTATTGGTATGTAACCGTTGAGCACGGTTCAGTACACGGGAAATCAATTGGAGTTGCGGTTTCAGACAGTCCAACAGGACCTTTTAAAGATGCTCTTGGAAAAGCCCTGATTACAAACGACATGACCAAATTTACGGACATAAGTTGGGACGATATCGATCCAACGGTTTATATCGATACTGATGGTCAGGCCTATTTATTTTGGGGAAATACAGCTTGTCATTATGCAAAATTAAAAGAAAATATGACTGAAATAGACGGAGAAATTCATCACATAAAACTTCCAAATTTTACCGAAGCACCTTGGATTCACAAACATAAAGACTGGTATTACTTATCGTACGCTTATGAATTTCCGGAGAAAATTGCCTATGCGATGAGTAAGTCAATTACTGGTCCGTGGGAGTTTAAAGGAATTTTGAATGAAATCGCCGGAAATAGCAATACCAACCATCAGGCGATAATAGATTTTAAAGGACAATCGTATTTTATTTATCACAACGGAGCGTCAATTCCACACGGAGGAAGTTTCAGAAGATCTGTTTGTGTCGATAAATTGTATTATAACAAAGACGGAACAATGAAACGCGTGGTGATGACATCAGAAGGAATTCAGTAATTTTTAGTTTTCAGTCGCAGTTTTCAGTCTCAGTCTCGGTTTTCAGTTTTAGCTTATATGATTTAAAAAGTTTCCAGTCAACGCAAAACTTAAATTATCTTATATCACTTATATGGTGAAAAAAAACATCCAATTATGAAGTTTTACAAAAACATAAAATATTCACTTTCTGCTCTAATGATGCTGATAGCTTCAGTTTCATTTGCGCAGGATATTGTAGTACACGATCCGGTTGTCATCAAGCAAAAGGACACCTATTATTTGTATTGCACCGGAAACGGAATCAGTGTTTTTAGTTCGAAAGATTTAAAAAACTGGAATCCTGAACCGCAGGTTTTCAAAGACAAACCCGTTTGGGCAGATGGCGTTGCGGCCGATTTCAAAAATCATATTTGGGCGCCGGATATTTCATTGCACAACAATGTTTATTATCTGTATTATTCGGTTTCGGCTTTCGCCAAAAATACATCGGCGATTGGCGTTGCGACCAATACAACATTAGATCCAAAAGACAAAAAGTACAAATGGGTCGATCAGGGAATTGTGATTCAATCGCAACCCAACCGCGATATGTGGAACGCCATTGACCCGAATTTAATCTTCGATGAAAACAATACGCCGTGGTTGTCTTTTGGTTCTTTTTGGGAAGGATTGAAACTGGTTAAACTAAATCCAGATTTAAAATCGATTGCTCAGCCTCAGGAATGGCACACAATTTCGAAACGCAAAAGAACTTTCGAATTACCGGATGCAGACCCGGGCGATGGCGCGCTTGAAGCTCCTTTTATCTTTAAGAAAAACGGTTATTACTATCAATTTCTTTCCTGGGATTTATGCTGTCGCGGAGAAAAAAGCACTTATAAAGTTGTTGTTGGAAGATCTAAAAATGTAACCGGACCTTACGTAGATAAAGACGGAAAATCTTTAAATGAAGGCGGCGGAAGTATCGTAGTTCAGGGAGATGAAAATTACTTTGGCGTAGGCCATAACAGCGCTTATACGTTTGACGGAAAAGATTATATTTTTTATCATGCCTATGAAAAGAAAACCAACGGAACGCCAAGACTGGTCGTTAAAGAAATGCTTTGGGACAATGATTTATGGCCCGTTTTAAAATAGAATAGAAAAAATAATGAAAAAATACACTTTCACTACCTTAACGATTTTCTTGTCATTTTTGATTTTTGTTTCCTGTAAAGAAACCAAGAACCATATTGTACAATCGAGTAAAACCTCGGCTCTAAAAGCGGGTTACGAAATAGAACCGGTCAACATTCAAAATGTAAAACTGACAGATTCTTTTTGGTTGCCTATTATTAAAAGAGTGCAGGAAATTACGATTGCATACGCCATTCAGAAATGTAATGAAGAAGGGCGATTTGAGAATTTCTTAATCGCCGGAAAACAAAAAACAGGAACAGTTAGAGGCGAAATGCCATTTGACGATACCGATGTTTATAAGATAATCGAAGGCGCTTCGAATACTTTGATCAGCGCACCAAATCCAAAACTTGAAAAAGTATTGGATTCGTTGATTGCAATCGTAAAAATTGGTCAGGAAAAAGATGGATATCTTACAACGTGGAGAACTATAAATCCGGCAAAACCGCCAGCGCCTTGGGTTCCGGTTATCGAAGGAAAACGTTGGGAATCATTACAAATTAGTCATGAATGCTACAATGCAGGACATTTGATCGAAGCTGCTGTAGTGCATTATGAAGCGACAGGAAAAACAAATTTCCTTGAAATCGCCATCAAAAATGCCGATTTATTAGTGAAAACTTTTGGCGATGGTCCAGGTCAGGTGAAGGGAGTTCCGGGACATCAAATTGTAGAAACGGGTTTGATTAAATTATACCAAATTACCGGAAAAGAAGATTATCTAAAACTGGCAAAATATTATTTAGACAATCGCGGTAACCCGAATAATCATAAATTATATGGTGAATATGCACAAGATCATATTCCGGTTGTGCAGCAAAACGAAGTAGTGGGTCATGCCGTAAGAGCCGTTTACATGTATGCTGGAATGACAGATATTGCTGCCATGACAAAAGACAAAGCCTATACCGATGCCGTAAATAATTTATGGAATAATATGGTGAATAAAAAAATGTATATCACTGGCGGAATTGGCTCAAGACATGATGGAGAAGCTTTTGGAGACAATTATGAATTGCCAAACTTAACGGCATATAATGAAACTTGCGCTGCAATTGGCGATGTATATTGGAATCACAGATTACATAATTTATACGGGAAATCGGAATATTTTGATGTGATCGAAAGAACGATGTACAACGGATTAATTTCTGGAATTTCATTAGACGGAAAACAATTTTTCTATCCAAATGCCTTAGAATCTGATGGTGTTTTTAAATCAAACAGAGGTTCATGCACACGTCAGGCTTGGTTTGATTGTTCTTGTTGCCCCACAAATTTAATTCGATTTATTCCTTCGATTCCGGGATTGATTTATTCAAAATCAAAAGATGTTTTGTATGTGAATTTATACGCTTCAAACAACGCTTCTTTCGCTTTAGGAAAAACCGATTTACAGATTTCACAACAAACCGGATACCCTTGGAACGGAAAAGTAGCGATCTCGGTTAATCCGAAAAAAGAAAGCCAATTCACAATTAAATTGAGAGTTCCGGGTTGGGCAAGAAATGAAGTTTTGCCAGGAGATTTATACTCTTATAAAAAAGCTTCGACTCAAAAAGCAACAATCAATTTAAACGGAGAAGTTTTAGCAATTCAGCCACAAGACGGTTATTTCACCATTACAAGAAATTGGAAAAAAGGAGATAAAATCAATCTTAATTTCCCAATGGAAGTTCAGGAAGTTCAAACCAATGCTAAAGTGGAAAGTAATAAAAACAAAGTTTCTTTAGAATATGGTCCAATCGTTTACGCCGTAGAAGAAATCGACAACAAAAGCAATTTCGATAAAATAGATGTAGCCGCCGGAGATACTTTCAAAGTAAAAAAAGAACCTAATTTATTGCAAGGTGTAAACGTCATCGAAAATTCAAAATTCAAAGCAATTCCATATTACTCTTGGTCAAATCGTGGTGTTGGGAAAATGAAAGTTTGGTTGGATTATAAGAATTGAGAATATAGAAGAAAGAGCAAAGAGAATAGAACAAAGAATCAAGAGGCAAGAAGAAAGATAATGTCGCAGATGATAGGATAAAAAAGATTTAAAAAAGTTCCGGAGGAACGATTCATATTGCAGAGACGGATTTCAATCCGTCAGACGCATAACATAAAAAAAATCTGCTCAATCTGCCAAATCTGCGAGAAAAAACATTTAAACACATAGAAACATAGAATTTAAAATGAATAAAAAGAGTATAAAACAAATCTAGATTTGCACACATAGTTATGTTTGTTTAGATAAATGAAATGCCTTTTTCCAGAATCAAAAACTATGTTTCTATGCGTTTAAAACGTCAAAGATTAGAAAATAAAATCTGCTCAGATCTGCAAAAATCTGAGTGAAACAAAAAAATAAAAATCCGTTTTATCCGCGTCATCCGCGTGCCATAAAACACATTAAATATAATAAAAATGAAGTCCAATTTAATTACCAAAATTACCCTTTGTGGTTTATTGCTTAACGGCATTTACGCTTCGGCACAAAAGAACAATCTTCAGGTTGACGCTGCAAAAACAGTGACGAAAATTCAGCCAACGATGTACGGAGTGTTTTTTGAAGATATCAATTTTGCTGCCGATGGAGGTTTATATGCCGAAATGATCAAGAACAGATCATTCGAATTTGAAACACCAATGATGGGGTGGAAAGAACCCAACAGCGATCGCCATAAATTAAACGAGCAATCCGGAATCGCGAATATCATTCAGTATTCTCAAAAAGGGACAAATCATAATTATTGCCGCGTTACCCTTAATGATGCCAGCGGTTATGAGTTGATCAATGAAGGTTTCAGAGGAATGGGAATCAAAAAAGATCTGAAATATAATTTATCATTAAAAGCTGCGAAAATATCAGGAAATGTTTCGAAGATTAAGATTCAATTTATTGATAAAAACAAAAAGGTTTTAGGTGAAACTTCGATTGTTCCAACAGCAAAAGACTGGACCAATTATACTGCACAACTAACATCGACTGCAACAGAAGCAAAAGCACAAATTAGAATCACTTTTGAAGGAAGCGGAGTAATCGATTTAGATCAGATTTCATTGTTTCCGGAAGATACCTGGAAAGGAAGAAAGAACGGAATGCGTGCTGATTTAGTACAATTATTATACGATTTGAAACCGGGATTTTTACGTTTCCCTGGTGGTTGTATTGTTGAAGGAAAAACGTTGGCATTACGTTACCAATGGAAAAAATCAATTGGAAATGTTGAGGACAGAGAAACAATGATCAACCGTTGGAATACCGAATTTGCACACAAACCGGCACCGGATTATTTCCAGAGTTTTGGTTTAGGATTTTTTGAATATTTCCAACTTTCAGAAGATATTGGCGCTTCACCATTACCCATTTTAAGTTGCGGAATGGCGTGTCAGTTCAATACAGGAGAATTGGTTCCAATGGATCAATTAGATCCTTATGTACAAGATGCTTTAGATTTAATTGAGTTCGCAAATGGCGATCAGACTACTGCCTGGGGAAAAGTGAGAGCTGATATGGGACATCCAAAACCATTCAATTTAAAACATATCGGAGTTGGAAATGAACAATGGGGACCGGACTATATCGAGCGTTTCAAAGTATTTCAAAAAGCGATCAAAGATAAATATCCAAACATCATCATTGTTTCGGGAACAGGACCTTTTCCTGACGGAGATTATTTTGATTATGGTATGAAAGAACTTAAAAAACTAAACGCAGAAATTGTCGACGAACATTATTATAAAGATCCGGCTTGGTTCCGTAAAAACGTAACACGTTATGACAATTACGATCGTAAAGGACCAAAGATTTTTGCCGGAGAATATGCAGCTCAAAGTGTAGCGATCGCAAGTCCGGATAATAAAAACAACTGGGAATGTGCTTTTTCTGAAGCTGCTTTCATGACTGGAATGGAGCGTAATGCTGAGGTAGTTCATTTGACTTCTTATGCACCTTTATTAGCTCACGTTGAAGGTTGGCAATGGACTCCAGACATGATTTGGTTTAACAATTTACAATCATACGGAACGCCAAATTATTATGTTCAGAAATTATTCTCTAATAATAAAGGAACAGATTTAATCAATATTACAAAAGAAGGAAAAGCAGTTACAGGACAAAACGATTTGTTTGCATCGGCAGTAAAAGATGTAAATTCTAAAGAAGTAATCCTGAAAATTGTAAATGCTTCTGCATCGGCACAAAATGCTTCAATTGATGTAAGAGGAGTAAAATTAGAGTCAAAAGGAACGGCAATAATCTTAAAAGGAGATGGAATAAATGATGAAAATTCTTTTGAATCTCCGACTAAAATTAGTCCAAAAGAAAGCGAATTTAAAGTAAACGGAAACAAGGTACAATATGATTTTCCTGCTTACTCAGTTACCGTTTTGAAGATAAAGATGAAATAATCGCAAGATAATAAATGTAAAATCAACGTTTGTTTTCTGATTTGATTCTAAACGACTGTTTTGATGCATTATTTGCAAAAATTAAAAGGCTTATTTTTATTAAGTGTTTTTTGTACACTTATAAAATATTTATATTTATATTTGTCATTATTATAAAAAGAATTTCGAATGAAAAATTACGTTATAGGATTGGACTACGGAACAGATTCAGTTCGAGCGATGCTAATAGACACTGAAAATGGGCAAGAGCTGGCATCCAATGTTTCTCATTATAAAAGATGGAAAAACAAGCAATATTGTGATGCGGCTGCAAATCAGTTTCGTCAACATCCATTAGACCATATTGAAGGTTTAGAAATCACCATTCAAACGGTTATAAAAGAAAGTAAAGTCGATCCTTCGCTGGTACGCGGAATTTGTATTGATACAACGGGATCTTCACCTGTGCCTGTAACGAAAGACGGAATTCCGCTGGCTTTGACAAAAGGTTTTGAGGAAAACCCGAATGCGATGATGGTACTTTGGAAAGATCATACTTCTATAAATGAAGCAAACGAAATCAACGAACTGGCTGTAAGCTGGGGCGGAGAAAACGTAACCAAATATGTAGGCGGAATTTATTCATCAGAATGGTTTTGGGCAAAAATTTTGCACATTGCAAGGGAAGATGAAGCCGTTCGAAATGCAGCGCACACCTGGATGGAGCACTGCGATTTAATGACGTATTTATTGATTGAAGATAAAGATTTAAAAACTTTTAAAAGAAGCCGTTGCGCAGCAGGTCATAAAGCGATGTGGCACGAAGACTGGAACGGACTTCCTCCAGTTGAATTCTTAGAAAAATTACATCCATATTTAGCAACGCTTCGTGGTAATTTATACGATGAAACATATACATCAGATCTGGTTGCCGGAAATTTAAGCAAAGAATGGGCAGATCGTTTAGGACTTTCTACAGATACAGTTGTAGCCGTAGGAACTTTCGATGCACATTCAGGAGCTGTTGGAGCTAAGATTGGAGAAAATACTTTAGTTCGCGTTATGGGAACTTCAACCTGCGATATTCTCGTAGGTTCTTATGATGAAGTTGGAACAAAAACGGTTCGTGGAATTTGCGGACAAGTTGATGGATCTGTAATTCCGGGCTTTATTGGTCTTGAAGCAGGACAATCTGCTTTTGGAGATTTACTGGCCTGGTACAAAGAATTATTGCTTTGGCCAACAGATCATTTATTGAATTCTTCAACTGTTTTAAATGATGCTCAAAAAGAACAATTAAGAGAAGAATTCAGCGATAAATTAATTGTTGAATTGACAAAAGAAGCAGAGAAAATTCCGGTTTCAGATAGTCTTCCAATTGCTTTGGACTGGATTAACGGAAGAAGAACTCCGGATGCCAATCAGGAATTAAAAAGCGCGATTTCAAATTTATCTTTAGGAACAAAAGCGCCACATATTTTTAAAGCTTTGGTAAACGCTATTTGTTTTGGAGCAAAGAAAATTGTGGATCGTTTTGAAGAAGAAGGAGTAAAAATTGACAGCGTTATCGGAATTGGCGGCGTTGCCCGTAAATCTCCTTTTATCATGCAGACTTTGGCAAATGTTTTAAACAAGCCAATTAAAATTGCAGCTTCAGACCAGACCCCGGCTTTAGGAGCCGCGATTTACGCAGCCGTTGCAGCGGGAATTTATCCGAATGTAATTGAAGCAAGTCAAAAAATAGGAAGCGATTTCGACGCAGAATATTTCCCTCAATTAGATAAAGTAGCAGCATATCATAAATTGCTTGTTGCATACGATCAATTAAGCGCTTACGAAGATCCAACTATTAAAATTTCGCAACATGAGTTCTCTTTATAAAGATTTAAAACAGGAATGTTACGAAGCCAATATGCAGTTAAATGCATTGAATTTGGTTGTATATACTTTTGGAAATGTGAGTGCTGTTGACAGAAAAAATGGTGTTTTTGCCATTAAACCAAGCGGTGTTCCATACGAAGATTTAAAACCCGAAGATATTGTGATTGTTGATTTTGATAACAATATTATCGAAGGTTCTATGCGTCCGTCATCAGACACAAAAACGCATGCTTATTTATATAAAAATTGGCCAAATATCGGAGGCGTTGCCCATACACACGCAACATATTCTGTTGCTTGGGCACAATCGCAACGTGATATTCCAATCTTCGGGACCACGCATGCTGATCATTTAACAGCTGATATTCCGTGTGCGCCACCGATGGCAGATTCTCTTATTGAAGGAAACTACGAGCATAATACCGGAATTCAGATTTTGGATTGTTTCAAAGAAAAAAATCTTTCTTACGAAGAAGTAGAAATGGTTTTAATTGGAAATCACGGTCCATTTGCATGGGGAAAAAATGCCGCAAAAGCAGTTTACAACAGCAAGGTTCTGGAAGTCGTTGCCGAAATGGCGTATCTGACTTTACAAATAAACCCAAACGCACCAAGATTAAAAGATTCCCTAATAAAGAAACATTACAACCGCAAACACGGAAAAGACTCGTATTACGGACAGTAAATTTAGATAAAAGAACAAAGAATATAGAACAAAGATTTTCCACGATTTCAAAACTTGAAACAAAGAAAACCTGAAACAAAATAAACAAAAGAAATGATAGATATCTCTCAAAAAGAAGTATGGTTTGTAGTAGGAAGCCAGGAATTATATGGTGAGGAAACACTAAGAAAAGTAGCAGAACATTCGCAATTAATTGCAAAAGGATTAGACGCATCATCAAGTATTCCTGTAAAAGTGGTTTACAAAGATGTGGTAAAATCGCCTTCGCAAATTTTAGATGTTTGTTTAGCGGCAAACACAGCTAAAAACTGTATCGGAATTATTGCCTGGATGCATACTTTCTCTCCGGCAAAAATGTGGATTGGCGGATTGAGTATTCTTAAAAAACCATTATGTCATTTGCATACACAATACAATGCTGAAATTCCGTGGGGAACTATCGACATGGATTTCATGAACCTGAATCAATCAGCACATGGAGATCGTGAATTTGGTTTTATCATGTCAAGAATGCGTAAAAAACGTAAAGTTGTTGTGGGACATTGGGAAGATCCTCGTGTTTTAAACAAATTGGGTGTTTGGACAAGAGTAGCTTTAGGATGGGATGAACTTCAAAATCTAAAAGTAGCCCGTATTGGAGATAATATGCGTGAAGTTGCCGTTACGGAAGGTGATAAAGTTGAAGCTCAAATTCGTTTCGGAATGTCGGTAAATGGATATGATTCATCTGATGTTACCAAACATATCGAGAAAGTTACAGACCAACAATTGAATGATTTATTGGCAGTTTACGAATCTTCTTATTCTCTAACCGATTCATTAAAAGAAGGCGGAGCACAAAGAAGTTCATTAGTTGAAGCAGCAAAAATAGAATTAGGTTTAAGAGCTTTTCTTGAAGAAGGAGGTTTTGGAGCTTTTACAGATACGTTTGAAAACCTTGGGGTTTGGAAACAATTACCGGGAATTGCAACACAAAGATTAATGGCCGACGGTTATGGTTTTGGTGGAGAAGGAGACTGGAAAACGGCTGCAATGGTTCGTGCCTTAAAGGTAATGAACCTAGGTCTTGAAGGAGGAACTTCTTTCATGGAAGATTATACATACCATTTTACGCCTCAAAAATCATATGTTTTAGGATCACATATGTTAGAAATTTGTCCATCAATTGCAGATGCAAAACCTTCTTGCGAAGTGCATCCGTTAGGAATTGGAGGAAAAGAAGATCCGGCACGTTTGGTGTTTAATTCACCTGCGGGAGATGCGATTAACGTTTCTTTAGTTGATATGGGGAATCGTTTCCGTTTGATTGTAAATGAAGTTGAAGCGATTAAACCATTGGCAGATTTACCAAAATTGCCAGTTGCCAGAGTTTTATGGGATTGTAAACCAAACCTTGATATCGCAGCAACGGCCTGGATTCTTGCAGGAGGAGCGCATCATACCGTATATAGTCAGGCGATTACAACAGAATATATGGAAGATTTTGCAGATATCGCCGGAATCGAATTACTGGTTATTGACGAAAAAACAACCGTGAGAGACTTTAAAGACAAGATCAATGCGAACGAAGCTTATTATCATTTGTTTCAACACGGATTGTAGGCTGAGGTACTAAGATTCTAAGTTGCTTAGGTTCTAAGTTTTTGTTACTTTTAACTTGTTAGAGTAATAAATTCACTTTTTGAAAATAGAACGCTGATAAAACGGATTTGCTAACGCAAAAGCGCAGATGAAAACGGATTTTAGATATTAAAAATCTGTTTAATCCGCGTCTTCGTGAAACGAATCTGTTTAATCCGCGTTAAAATTTAGGGTTTTTTATTACGCCTAGCAGATTACTTTTAACATCTAACATTTCACAATAACCACAAAATTATCATTTATGAATGTATTAAAACGTTGCGTTTTCGGAATGAGCCTTTTGAGTTTGGCTTTGGTTTCAGTTCAATGCAAAAGCGATAAAAAAACAGATACTACAACAGTTTCTCCAGACGAAAAAGCTGCGGTTACTATCGAAAAATCAGAATACGGAACCACTGCAAAAGGAGAAAAGGTTGACAGTTATAAACTGAAAAACCAAAATGGGATGGAAGTAGACATCATCACTTTTGGAGGAAGAATTACAGATTTGAAAGTACCAAATAAAGAAGGTGTTTCTGAAAATGTAGTGATCGGGTTTAGTTCTTTGGCACAATACGAAAAGGAAAATCCATTTTTTGGAGCTTTGATTGGAAGATACGGGAACCGAATTGCTAAAGGAAAATTTAAGTTAGACGAAAAAGAATATCAATTAGCAATCAATAATGCGCCAAATGCTTTGCATGGAGGACCGCAAGGATTTTTTAATGTGGTTTGGAAAGCCGATGAGGTTAAATCAGGAAGTACAGCTTCTTTAAAATTATCGTATTTAAGTAAAGATATGGAAGAAGGTTATCCTGGAAACTTAAAAGTTTTTGTTACTTATACTTTGACAAATGATAACCAATTAGAAGTATTGTATGAAGCAACTACAGATAAAAAGACAGTTATAAATCTTACGCAACATTCTTATTTCAATTTATCAGGAGATTTTACAAAAACAATCTTAGATCACGAATTGACTTTGAATGCTGATAAATTAGTTCCGGTTGACGCGACTTTAATTCCAACAGGAAAACTAGAAGATGTTGCCAACACGCCTTTCGATTTTAGAACACCAAAATTAATTGGAAAAGACATCGAGGTTAAAAACGAACAATTAGAAAGAGGAAAAGGTTACGATCATTGCTGGGTATTGAACAATCCTGAAAAAGGAAAAACAATCATTGCAAAAGTATACCACGCAGCAAGCGGAAGAGTGATGGAAATGACAACCGATGAACCTGGAATTCAGTTTTATTCAGGAAATTTCCTTGACGGAACTTTACCAATGCCAAAAGGCGGAACATTTGCTCACAGAACCGGACTTTGTTTAGAAACAGAGCATTATCCGGATTCTCCAAATCAGAAAAATTTCCCAACAACGGTTTTAAACCCGGGAGAAAATTATAAAACTAAAACTACTTTTAAATTTTCAGTGAAGAAATAGTTTTAGGATTCTGTTTATTAGTTTAGTAATTTTAAAAAACCTCGGAAGGAGTACTTTTGAGGTTTTTTTTATTTAGAGAATTATTTCGTTATGAAAAAGTATTTTTGAGCCAAAATTATATCGTTTGATTCTTATATTTGATGATCGCTATCCAACCAAAATTTTGAAAAAAGAACCAAAAATTACTTTGATGAAAGTGACTATTATTCGAAAAAATAAATTTATTTCAGCACTTTGTTTTTTATTTTTTATAGTTTTTTATCCTATAAATGCACAAATAACATTGACGAATAATATCGGGACAACACTTGTTAAGACTGATATGTATTCTTGCAAAGATGATGAAAGCTGGTCAAGAGTATTTAAATTATCAGATTTTGGTATAAAACCAAATGAACAATTTATTATTAAATCGGGACAGATTGGAATTGCAAAATCGGATGTTGGTGCAAATTTGTCATTTTCAGTTTATATTGTTGACGACAGATTTCCTGAGCTTTTTAGAACTTATTTTGAAAAACCATTACTTGGATCTAGAGCCCTTATGCCAACAAAAACCATTCATGGAAATCCAGAAATAATGCAAATAGATTTTGATGATCCAATTATTGTTCCAGCTGGAGTTGAAAAAATTTTGGTAATGGTGGGTAAGGGTAAAGATTATACTAATTACACATCGGCAGAAGTTTTTGTAGCAGGTACGGAGCAAGATAAGGGAGATTCTTGGTATTTAGGTTGTGATAAAACGCTTCCTTTTTCTCGTACTACAGATTTAACCATCCCTGTTCCAAATGCAAATTTTTATATAAATGTAACTGGTGAGGCATTTAATTCAAAAAGTACTGGACCAATAACAAGACTGTCTCATAATGTTTGTGATGATGTAATAGAAACAGCTATACATTCCTGCAGTTCTACTAATATTTATTGGGCAAGAGCATTTACTTTAAAAGATTTTGGAATATCAAATAACGAAGAATTTGTAATTAATTCAGGGCAAGTTGCAATTAATAAAACGGGTTGGCAACCCAATATTAAATTTAATATTTACAAAATAGACAATAATTTTCCAGCTTCTTTTTCCGAAACAAATTTGATAGGAAGTAGTCAGTCTAGAGTACTTCAATATGGTTTAGGTCATGAATCTCAGATTGTACAGGTCGATTTTGATACACCAATAGTAATTCCTGCAGGCGTAGAAAGAATTCTCGTAGAAGTGCACAAAGGAATTGAAGGAGGTGAAGGAGTCGCATTTATAGCTGGCTCAGCACAAGATAATGATGTGTCATGGCAAAGAGGTTGCACAAATTTGTCAGGAGCCGGAGATAAATATGTTTCTACTGCTGATTTTGGATTTCCAAATGCCAATTTTTATATTAATGTAACGGGGAATGTAAAGAATGTGTCTAACCATTTCGAAATGAATTTTTCAAATATATGCTCTGAATTTTTAAAAGAATTTAGTGTTGATGATCAGTCAAAAGTAGCTTCAATAGTTTGGGATTTTGGTGATCCGGCTTCAGGAGCAGCTAATACTTCTACAGATTTATCTCCTTTTCATGATTTCTCATTAGACGGAAAATATACAGTTATTGCCACAGTTACCGGTAAAGACGGAGCAGTAGAAGTATTAACCGAAACAATTGATGCAAAAGAACCGCCAAAAGCTTACGGGATCGACAATATTTATGCATGCGAAAGTTTATCTGGCACTGGTATTTCAAAATCTTTTGATGTTTCGATGGTTGCACAGCAGGTATTAGGAGGACAAACAGATAAGGATGTAACTTTTATAGATGGTAAAGGCAATAAATATACTTCATTGCCAAATCCGTTTACAAATACCATTAAAGAACGAGAAACAATAAAGGTAAGGGTAAGCCATAAAGATAATCTTTGTTGCTATTCTGAAACTACATTTGATTTAATTGTAAATTCATTACCCAATTTATCTGTTATTACTGATTTAAATACCTGTGACAATGATACAGATGGATTTGCTCAATTTAATTTAAAGCCAGTAGAAACCTTAATTACCGGAACTGCAACCAATATAAAAGTTGAATTTTATCATCAAAACGGACAGAAAATAATAGATCCATTAGATGCAATTTCTAATTTGGTGCTTAAAGAAGAAATAATAAAAGTAAAAGCCATTAATACAGATACAAATTGCTACAACGAATCAACTTTTAAAATAATAGTAAATCCTTTGCCGACGGCAAACCTTTTGCAAGAGCTTATTGGATGTGATGACAACAACGATGGTATTTCGGAATATTTTGATACTTCGAAAGTTGAATCTGCTGTTTTAGGAAATCAAACCGGAATGAAAGTTTCTTATTTTGATGCGCTCAGAAATCAATTGTTAAGTCCGTTGCCTAATCCTTATACAAATAGTACTAATAATCAGGAAACAATAACTGTTAGAGTAACGAATGTTTTGACTAACTGTTATGCAGAAACTACATTAGTTTTAAAAACAGCTTCGCAACCAAAAATTAACAAACCTGTAAATAAGTATGCTTGCGACGAAGGGAATGGTTTTGCCAGTTTTGATATGTCAAATTTAGAAACTGAAATTATAGGGAATCAGTCAGGTCTGAAAATAATGTATTTTGACAATAATAGAAATCCATTGCCTGATCCATTGCCAATATTATTTAAAAATACGCAGTCAAAATCTCAAACAATATATATAAGGGTTGAGAACGAAGCAAATAGTCTCTGTAATTCTGAAACAAGTTTTGATTTAATTGTAAATGATTTGCCCACTGTACAGATCGATAAAACTTATTTCTTATGCAATTTAGAACCTTCAATGCACATAAGTATTGATAATAGTTTAGATAGTTATGTTTGGAAATCTGCCGTAGGCGATATTATTTCAAATACGAATGAGGCCAATTTAATAAATGCAGGAAAGTATACGCTCTTGGTCGGAAAAATTCTAAATGATATTTATTGTGAAAATAGTTTTGATTTTGAATTAACACGATCTGTACTTCCAATTATTAAAGAAGTGAAATATAAAGAATTGTCAGATAACAATTTTATTGAAATTATAGCAGAAGGTTATGGTGATTTTGAATATGCTATAGATGGAATAAATTATCAGGATAGTAATTACTTTTCAGATATTCCGGGAGGAAATTATATGGTATCTGTACGTGATAAAGATGGCTGTGGAGAAGATTCGAAAGAAGTTACAGTAATTGATTACCCAAAATTCTTTACACCAAATAATGATGGATACAATGACCTTTGGCAAATAAGCGTTATAAAAAAATTTCAAAATGCCAAAATATCAATATTTGACAGATATGGTAAATTATTGAAAGAACTATCCTCAGATGATTCTGGATGGAATGGCTTTTATGGCGGAAGAGAAATGCCGGCTGATGATTATTGGTTTAAAGCCAGCTTTAATAATAAAGTTGTTTTTTCCGGACATTTTGCATTAAAACGATAAAAACGTAATCGACCTTGATTGAGAATAATCAATACAGTTATTTTCAAATGAATTGAATCTCTTACAGAAAATCTAAAAAATGGCATTTAAACATTTATTCAAAGTAGTATTAAATTGGAATTCCAATCAAATTCAAGAAGATTCAACGAAGCGATTTTACAGTAAAAGTCATCAAATTAAAATTGAAGGAAAACCACTTTTAAATATTTCGGCAGCAAAGGCTTTCAAGGGCGATCCCGAATTATACAATCCAGAGGATTTGCTGTTGAGCAGTTTAGTTTCCTGCCACATGATGTCCTATTTATATGTATGCTCTCAAAACGGAATAGAAGTCCTGGAATATTCAGACAATGCCGAAGCTACGCTTGAAGTTTCTCCTGATGGAAGCGGACGTATTACAGAAGTCAGATTAAAGCCTAAAGTAAAAATTGCAAATGCAGATAAAATAGAATTGGCAATAGAATTACATACAAAAGCAAATCAATTGTGTTTTATTGCGAACTCTTGTAATTTTCCTGTTTTGCATAATGCGAGTTGTGAGATATTTTAGAAAAAACATCTTCTTAAGTTCCTTTATATATGTATGTGTATTAAAATTGATCGAAATAATTTTTAATAATATTAGAATTAATCACCTATTAAAAGTGAATAATATTATATGAAAAAGATTATTTTCGCACAAAAATCTCAATTGAAAACGAAATGTAAATAGTGATCTCAATTTAGAATCAAAGATCAATTATTTTTCGTTTAAGATCCTAATCAAAATATATAGATAGTAATGTTTTTTAACTCAATCAATTTCGCAATATTTCTGCCTATAGTATTTTTTCTTTATTGGTTTGTCACAAATAAATCACTTAAACTTCAGAATATTTTACTTTTAGCTTCAAGTTACTTTTTTTATGCTTGTTGGGACTGGAGGTTTTTATTTCTTTTAATGTTTTCTACATTATTAGATTATTACACAGGATTAAAGATGTCAGAGACAGAAAGTAAAACAACTAAAAAAGTTTGGTTTTGGCTCAGTATTACTATTAACCTTGGGTTTTTAGGAGTTTTTAAATATTATAACTTTTTCGCAGAATCATTTGCAGCTGCAGTGTCTAATTTTGGATTACAAGTGAATCCCTGGACATTAAAAGTGATTTTACCAGTTGGTATTTCATTTTATACTTTTCATGGTTTGTCGTATGTAATTGATATTTATAAAGACAGGATCAAAGCCGAAAAGAATTTTATCGATTATTCTGTTTTTGTAAGTTTCTTTCCGTTGCTTGTTGCCGGGCCAATTGAGCGTGCTTCACACTTACTGCCTCAAATTAAGAAAAAAAGAGTTTTCGATTATGAGCAGGCTGTTGATGGTTTAAGACAAATATTGTGGGGATTATTTAAAAAAGTAGTTATAGCAGATTTATGTGCAATTTATGTTAATACCGTTTTTAATAATTCTGAAGATTATTCCGGCAGCACATTGCTTATTGGAGCTATACTTTTTGCATTTCAAATTTATGGTGATTTTTCCGGATACTCAGATATTGCCATAGGAACTGCAAGACTTTTTGGTATTGATTTATTACGAAATTTTGCATTTCCTTATTTCTCAAGAGATATTGCCGAATTTTGGAGAAGATGGCACATGTCATTGTCAACATGGTTTAGAGACTATTTGTATATTCCGTTAGGCGGAAGCAAAGGAGGCATGTGGATGAAAATCAGAAATACTTTTATAATATTTATTGTAAGCGGTTTTTGGCACGGTGCAAACTGGACTTTCATCATTTGGGGCTTTTTAAATGCGCTCTATATTATGCCTTCAATAATTTTTAATACTAATAGAAATAATCTTGATATTGTTGCTCAGGGAAAATATTTTCCAACATTCAAAGAATTTATTGCCATAGTAACAACTTTTAGTTTAACTGTTTTTGCCTGGATCTTTTTTAGATCTGACAGTGTAGGACATGCCATCAGTATTATTACAAAAATATTCTCTAAATCATTATTTTCTATTCCTAATCTCTCCGACATTGGTTTAAAACCTATTTTGATGATATTACTTACCGCATTCATAATTATCGAATGGATTGGTAGAGAAGAGCAATTTGCAATAGCTAAAGTAGGGTTAAAATTACCCAAAGCAATTAGGTGGGTATTTTATTACGCAATTGTATATTTTATATTTTATTTTGCCGGTTCTGAGCAGCAATTTATTTATTTCCAATTTTAATTATGAGAAAATTTATCAAGCTTGTTATTGTTTTTCTGGCGCCAATTATTTTCCTGGCAATATTTATGGAGATTCTTTCAAGAAGAATACCTAATGATTATTCGTATAAAAATGAATATTTAGAAAACAATTCAGATAAAGTTCAAGTTCTTATTTTAGGTAATTCGCATACTTATTATGGGATAGATCCAAAATATATTCAAAAGAAAAGTTTTAATGCAGCACATGTTTCGCAACCGCTGGATTATGATTTAGCCATTTTAACAAAATACAGTCCAAAATGGAGCAATCTAAAATATATTATAGTACCCGTTGATTATTTTTCTTTGTATTCTAACATTAATTCCGGGGCAGAAATATGGCGAAAAAAGGAGTACAAAATATATTATGATATACACCTAGATAATGATATATATTATAATTTCGAAATAATAAATGGAAAATTAAAGGATCATATTTCCAGAGTTAAAAGATATTATAAAAGAGGAGTAAACGACATTAGTTGTGATAAATCAGGCTGGGGTACAAGTTATAAATCAACTGAAAACAATGATTTGACTGCAACCGGAATTACTGCCGCTAAAAGGCATACTGTAAATATAGAAAATAATGTATGTTACAATGCGAATATTAAAACCCTAAATGAAATTGTTAAGTTTGCAGAATCCCGAAATGCAAAAGTGATTTTTATTACATCTCCTGCTTATAAAACATATGTCGATAATCTTGAGCCAAAACAAATAGAAAACACTGTTACTACTATGACGCAGTTTGCCAGTAAAAATAAAAATGCTGTTTATTATAATTTGCTGGACAATAAGTTATTTGTAAATAAAGATTTCTATGATGGCGACCATTTAAATGAAATAGGTGCTAAAAAAATGTCAGAACTTATTAATGATTTAATTATTAAAGAAGAGATCAATAATGGATTAAATTCCAAATAAAAAATTCCAAATTCCAATGTTCGTAATCGATTGGAATTTGGAATTTATCCCGAGGCTTCGGGATTGGAATTTATATTTTAACTACAAAACCGCCATTAGGTTTTATTTTCACCGTCAGTTTTTTGTTTTTAGAAATAGCTTCTTGTTTAAAACCATTTTCATCTTCAAGAATAATAAATCCTTTTTGATTCTTTACAAAAGACAAATCCAGTTCAATTTCTTTAGGAGAATTTTCTCCATTAATCCCCACAATATGCCAGGTGTTTCCACTTCTTCTGGCCATAACAATGTACTTTCCTGGAAAACCTGCAATAAATTTTGAGTCGTCCCAATTTGTTGGAATATCTTTTAAATAATCAACAACATAAGCTGGCATTTTAGCCATTCCTTCCGGAATCTCAGCAATATGCTGAATCCCTGATAAGAATAAAACTGGTAAAGCCAATTCGAAAGCCGGAGTTGTTTTTCTATCAATATTCGGAATTTTATCTAGAGCCATTGGAGTAAAATCCATTGGGTCAAAAGCATTTCTGGCAAAAGGCAGCATCGCACAATGACTAGGTTCCAGATTGGCAATGTTTTGATCGAAAGTGATAAATTCATATCCTTTTACAGCCTCGGTAGTTAGTAAATTTGGGTATGTACGTTGCCATCCGCGAGGTAAAGTCGCACCATGTAGATTAATCATCAATTTATAATCGGCAGCATCTTTTAGCATGTCGTGATAATATGCAATCATCGATTGTCCGTCACCTCCAAAGAAATCAACTTTGATTCCGGCAATACCTAAATCATTCATTCTTTTAAATTCAATTGCTCTGCTTTCCGGTGTTAATAATTTATTCTTTGGATGATATTCAGTACCATTCCAGGAACCGGATGAGTTGTACCAAACCAATAATTTCACGTTTTTGGTTTTGGCGAAAGCCACTAATTCCTTCATTTTTTTATCTCCAATTTTTGTATCCCAATCGGCATCAATCAGGCAATACGGCCAATTCATTTTAGAGGCGTATTCAATAAACTGGTGAGTAGTTTCGTAGTTTACAGAGTCATCTTTTAATAAAACCCAACTCCATGATGATAATCCGCTTTTAATAAAAGAAATATCCATTTTTATAGCAGGATCAGCAAGATCAGTTCCTAAAGTGCTTTCGGTAATCGTATTCAAAGAACCAATTGTGATAATGCGCCAAGGTGTAATCCATGGCAATTCAGATTCCGGATTCAATGCGCCATTCGGGAAAATTTCTTCCTTTTGAGGAAAAGTAACCTGCATTGCCTTCGCATTTTCATTATATACCAATCGTGTTCCGCAATACTTGTTGTGCAAACCGGTTTCAGAAATCAAAACCCAATTATTGTTGGTTTCAAAAAGCGCCGGATAAACCCAACCTTCGCCAAATGCTGGTTTTGTGTTCAAAGGAACGGCCATTGCATAATGTTCTTCATAAGCCGGATTCGTTTCTTTCCATCCTGTTTTTGCTTTCGACATGGGTTGTAACCAGGCTTTCGCCGAAGTGTCAAAATTATAAGCCGTTTTTTCTTCGACAATCTTTTTCAATTCTTTTGATGTTGAAGGGAAATTGTATCGAAGTGCGACACCATCTTTCGAAAGTTGAAAAATGATTTCCATAACTTCATTTTTCGAATTCTGAAGACTCACAATATATTGATTGGCCGAGTATGAAATATCTTTTCGTTTTCCCTGAAGCATCGAGTAGTGGTCAGTTACTTTTTTGGCATCAGAGATTTTAATCAACTTTAAATCAGAATAGAAATTGGCGTCTTCGCGGATAATTCCCAATTCAGATGTATTAAGTACAACTTTATCATTGTATAATACAGTATATGTTGGAGTGTTTTTCGCATTCATTTCGAAGCCAACTTTTATGGTCTTCTCAGAATTCGTAAAAAATGAATTTGGTTTTTTTTGAGCAAACGAATTGAGAAAAATCCCAAAAAAGATTAGTAATAATAGCTTTTTCATGGTTAAGTGTTAGTTTTACACTTACAAACATAACAAAATTATTTTAATATAAATTGCTTGTTGCGAATTATTTAATGAGGTGGAAGTGGAGGAAGTATTACCATATTATGATACCGCATCTGTTACGAAAAACGTATTATTGTGAAAAGATTAATTATGATAAAAGTTAACGAAAAAGATTTTAAACATAGTTTTGAAAAATATGAGATCAGCGAACTTGAAATAAAAGCAATAGATAAGGCATTGGAAGATATTGCAAATAGAAGAATTCAATCTCATCAAGATGTTATGGAAGAAACGAAGAAACGCTTTCCTTATTTATTTAATAGAATATAAATTATGGATAACCATAAATAAGCAAAATTTAAAAAGAGTAGATTTGATAATTAGAAATTTTAATACAATAAAATGAAAAAAACATTACTGCTATTGTTTATTATTTTTGCTTCGTGTGCAAAAAAAGAATTACCATCTAATGTATCAATTGCATTATCTGATTTAGATATTTTAAAAAAAATAAATAGAGATTATGATAGTTTGATAAATACTTTAGATGAATCAAAGATAAATAGGTTATCAATCGATTCTTTAAACAGTATAATCGTTGCGATAAAAGTTAAACGTGAGATGCTTCAAGAAAAAGAATATAAGGTAGAAGAGTTTCTAAAATATAATCCAGAATATTCAGATTATGATGAAATTAAAAAAAGAGTAACTATGCCGTTAATCAATATTAATAAAAATTATGATTTGATTTTAAAAAGATATGCTACTTTAAAGATTAAAAACACTATTAATAATTGATTATTCTTAATAATTTAAAGCCATTCCATATAATTCATTTAATAAAAGTGTAGATTAAATTTGCTTATATAACTTATATGGTGAAAAAATAACACCATAAAACCAAAAAAACCTCTTCTTTCGAAGAGGTTTTTGTACCCGGAGCCGGAGTCGAACCGGCACGGTTTCCCACAGGTGTTTGAGACCAGCGCGTCTACCAATTCCGCCATCCGGGCTTAGCAGACGAAAAAACAATCAAATAAATCGATCATTTCAACGCAATAAAATAAGTTAATTATGATGTCATAACTGTGCTTATTTCTTTAACACGGTGCAAATGTAAAAAATAAAATTAAATGTTCTACTAAAAATACTTAAATTTTTCCTTTCAGTGTCCAATAAATTTTCTAAATTTGCACCTCGTTAAAACGAAGCACACACAACTAACTACACCCGAGGCATTTATACTGGTCTTGCTTTACTAAAAAATGTAAAGCCGAATCGTGCAGAGCGCAGCGGAGCAAAAACAACAAATTATAATGTCGCACCTAGAACCAGAAGCTAAAATTTTTGCTTGTTCACAAAGTGTTTATCTTGCAGAAAAAATTGCAGAACAATACGGAATTCCGTTAGGAAAAGTAACGATGTCAACGTATAGCGATGGAGAATTTCAGCCATCATACGAAGAATCAATAAGAGGATTACGCGTTTTTATCGTGTGCTCAACATTTCCAACTGCTGATAATTTGATGGAATTGTTACTAATGATTGATGCAGCAAAACGTGCATCAGCCAGACACATTACAGCTGTTATGCCTTATTTTGGTTGGGCAAGACAAGATAGAAAAGACAAACCAAGAGTTCCGATTGGAGCAAAATTAGTAGCTAATTTATTAGATGCTGCCGGAGCGACAAGAGTAATGACAATGGATTTGCACGCAGATCAAATTCAGGGATTTTTCGAAAAACCGGTAGATCATTTATTTGCATCTACAATCTTTTTACCATACGTAAAAAGTTTAAATTTAGACAATTTAACCATTGCATCTCCGGATATGGGAGGTTCAAAAAGAGCATATGCTTATTCTAAGTTTCTGGAATCAGATGTAGTAATCTGTTACAAACAAAGAAAAGCAGCCAACGTTATCGACACTATGGAGCTAATTGGTGAAGTAAAAGGACGTAACGTAATATTAGTAGACGACATGATCGATACTGGTGGAACATTAGCGAAAGCAGCAGATTTAATGATCGAAAAAGGAGCATTAAGCGTTAGAGCAATTTGTACACACGCCATTTTATCAGGTGACGCATACGAAAAAATCGAAAACTCAAAATTAAGCGAGTTAATAGTTACCGATTCTATTCCGTTAAAGAAAGAATCAAAGAAAATAAGAGTAGTGAGTTGTGCACCTCTTTTTGCCGAAGTTATGCACATGGTGCACCACAACAATTCCATCAGTGGAAAATTTATAATGTAGTCATTGCCAGGAACGAAGCAATCTCACTACAATAAGCGTTAGAATATTATTTAATAACTATATTTTTTTTACAATGAAATCGATTACAATTAAAGGATCAGAAAGAGAAAGCGTGGGCAAAGTGTCAACTAAAGCCTTACGTAATGCTGGAGCGGTTCCTTGCGTGTTATACGGAGGAAATCAAGCAGTACACTTCTCAGCAGACGCTGCAGCGTTCAAAAACTTGGTTTACACTCCAAACGCACACACAGTTGTGATTGAGCTTGGAAAAGGAAAATCATTCAATGCAATTTTACAAGATATCCAGGTTCACCCTGTATCTGACAAAATCTTACACATTGACTTCTTTCAATTATTTGATGACAAAGAAATCACTATGGAGGTTCCTGTAAAAGTTGTAGGTACATCAAAAGGTGTTCTTGCAGGTGGTGTTTTACGTTTGAACACTCGTAAATTAAAAGTTAAAGCTTTACCTAAAGATCTTCCTGATTTTGTTGAAGCTGACATTACTCCACTTGAAATGGGTAACAAATTATATGTTACTAAAGTTGGTCAACCAGAATACAAAGTTATGCACCCAGAGAACACAGTTGTTGCTCAGGTAAGAATTTCTCGTGCTGCTATGAAAGCTGCTCAAGAAGCTGCAAAAGCTGCAAAAGCTCCTGCAAAAGGAAAGAAAAAATAATTTTTTTCAAATTTTCAATACAAAAAGCATCAATCGAAAGATTGGTGCTTTTTTTTTGCTTTAAGATTCTAAGTTACTAAGATGTTGTCCCGAGGCTTCGGGACTAAGTTTTTTATCTTAATGTCAGGCTGAGCGAAGTCCAAGCCCCTTTTCTGGTTTTGTGTTTGTTTTTCTTTGAAGCAGAAATTTTCGGTTTCTTCAAGACCCAACGTTCCTGCCATCCGCTATATCTTTTCCTTGCTAAAGAAGCAAGAAAAAGGATACCGCTTCTGTCAGGGCTAGCGACAAGTTTAGTTTTTATAAGATTTTGAGCTGATGAGCTTCTATGTCATCCTGAGCGAAGTCGAAGGACCGCAAGTGGCTCGACGATCTAAATTGAAATATTTTGCGCGAGCTTCGACTTCGCTCAGCCTGACAAAAATGAGCATCATACAATCAAATAAAAAAAATCTGCTCCATCTGCAAAATCTGCGAGAAACTTTTTCTTAGCGAACCTTGCGTAAAACCCTTGCGAACTTTGCAGTTAAGAATAATTATCTAATCAACCAATTGGCACATTCTCTAATTAATCTTACTTTTGCATCATGATAAAATGGATAAACAAACTGTTTTCATCAACACAAAAAGAAGAGAACATAGACAATATGAAACCGGAGGTTCACGAACACCCAAAAAACAATATAAAAAACGTGAGTAAAAAATATTTAATCGTAGGACTTGGTAATATTGGAGCCGAATACGTAAATACACGACATAATATAGGATTCAAAGTCCTGGACTTTTTAGCTAAAAAAGAAGGACTTTCATTCGAAACCGTAAAACTCGGCGCTTTGGCCGAATATAAATTCAAAGGAAGATCTTTCTTCTTGCTTAAGCCAAACACTTACATGAATTTAAGCGGCAAGGCGGTAAAATACTGGATGGACAAGGAAAATATACCTTTAGAGAATATTCTGGTCATTACAGACGATTTAAACCTGTCATTCGGAACCATTCGCATCAAGCCAAAAGGAAGCGACGGAGGTCATAATGGTTTAAAGAATATCAACTTGGTTTTAAACACTCAAAACTACACCCGTTTTAGATTTGGTATCAGCGATCAGTTCAAAAAAGGACAGCAAATCGATTACGTTTTAGGAGAATGGGACGAAGAAGAAAAAGCAAAATTACCCGAACGTTTAGAAATTTCTTCAGAAATTATTAAAACATTTGGGACCGCCGGTTTAGAAAATACAATGACTACGTTTAACGGAAAGTAAAGAATTTCAGTTATTTAACTGTTAAATAATCAAATTATCAGTTAATTAAATCGAATTATAACGAAATAGTATTTTCTATTCCAAAGTTAAATGTCTAAATTTGGGATAAATTATTATAAATCATAAAATCATAATATCATGGCTTTTGAATTACCACAATTACCTTATGCATATGATGCATTAGAACCACATATTGATGCTCGTACAATGGAAATCCATCATACAAAGCACCACAATGCTTACACAACAAATCTAAACGCTGCAATTGCAGGAACAGATTTAGAAGGTAAGACAATCGAAAATATCTTAATCAATTTAGATAAAACAAACGCAGCAGTTCGTAACAATGGTGGAGGTTTTTACAACCACAATTTATTCTGGACTGTAATGTCTCCAAACGGTGGCGGATTACCAACAGGTGATTTATTAGCTGCAATCGAAGATTCTTTTGGAACTTTCGAAGAGTTTAAAGCAAAATTTGCTAAAGCCGGAGCAACACAATTTGGTTCAGGATGGGCTTGGTTAACAGTAAAAAAAGGTGGTAAACTAGAAGTTGTAGGTACTCCAAATCAAGATAATCCATTAATGCCGGAAGTTGCTGGTAACGGTGGAACTCCAATCTTAGGAATGGATGTTTGGGAGCACGCTTACTACTTAAACTACCAAAACAGAAGACCGGATTATATTGAAGCTTTCTTCAGTGTAATTAACTGGACAGAAGTTGCAAGAAGATTCGCTTTAGATAAATAGTCTAAGAAAGAGAATAGAATAAAGATTAAAGAAAAAAGACGGATGGCTTGATGGCTATCCGTCTTTTTTTGTTGTTATTTAATATTAAAACTATGCTCAGCAATCTTTACTCTTTGCTCTATTTTCTTTCTTCTATATGTAAAATAAAAAAGGTGGAATCTCTTCCACCTTTTTTGCCCCAAATCTACCATAAACTTAACCTACTAATGTTATGGTTCAGTAAATGTATGGCAGCTGTTCTTATATAAAAAACTTTTTAGACGAATGGTAAATATATCCGACTAAGTAAGAGAAAGTTAGAATAGGGAGTTGAGAAAATAGAATAAAGAAGAAAGAATAAAGAGGGAAGAATAAAGAGGGAAGAATAAAGAGGGAAGAAGAAAGAAGAAAGAAGAAAGAAGAAAGAAGAAAGAATAAAGAGGGAAGAATAAAGAGGGAAGAAGAAAGAAGAAAGAAGAAAGAAGAAAGAAGAAAGAATAAAGAGGGAAGAATAAAGAGAATGTAATAAAGAGGGAAAATTAGAGGAGGAGTTCTCTGCTTAAAAGCTATGCTTTTGCTTTTAGTCTATTTTCTTAACTCTTAAAAAATAAAAATAAAAAAGGCGGAATTTCTTCCACCTTTTTTGCCCCAAATCTACCATAAACTTAACCTACTAATGTTATGGTTTAGTAAATGTATGGCAGCTATTCTTATATAAAAAACTTTTCAGACGAATGGTCAATATATCCGACCAAAAGAAGATAATGCATTTAAATTGAAATACTTGAGTTTATTCCAATAAAAAAGGTGGAATTGCTTCCACCCTTTTTGCCCCAAATCTACCATAAACTTAACCTACTAATGTTATGGTATCTCAAAAGTATTGTAGCTTTTCAATTTTACCAAACATATAGGATGAACGGCAAAAAAAACCGATGAAATGCACAAATTAACCTTTTGTTAGTATTTTTTTAATACGCTCTCGCGTCTTTTCCTTCGTAAAAATTCATAAAAGCCCTGTTTACGACACGATTACCTCCTGGTGTAGGATAATCTCCCGTAAAGTACCAATCACCTAAATTTTTCGGACATGCGATGTGCAAATCTTCTACTTTTTGGAAAATGATTTTTACTTCGGCATTGATTTCCGGAGAACTCAACATCTCGGCAATTTTATCTGAGATTTCTTCAGGAGTAAACTGATCGTAGATTGCAGTAACATAATTTACAACATCGCTATCAATATAGTTTTCCTGTGCTTTACATTTTGCATAAACTTCGTCTACAATATGATATAGGTTTCTTTCTTTTAATAAAGCCAAAGCTGCTCTAAAAGCTACAAGACCTTCAAGCTTCGCCATGTCAATTCCGTAACAATCAGGATAGCGAATTTGTGGTGCCGATGAAACGATTACGATACGTTTAGGTTTTAAACGATCCATCATTTTTATGATACTCATTTTAAGCGTTGTACCACGAACAATACTGTCGTCGATGATAACAAGGTTGTCTGTTGGTTTGATCACTCCGTAAGTCACGTCGTAAACGTGTGCAACAAGATCATCACGGCTGCTATCCTCAGTAATAAAGGTTCTAAGTTTGGCATCTTTAATCGCAACTTTTTCAGTACGAATTTTTACAGCCAATAATTCCTGTAAAGTTTCGGCTGTAAGCGTATTTCTATTGGCTAAAATATAATTGTTTTTTCTCTGGTTTAAGAAATCCTGAGCAGCTTCAACTAAACCATAAAATGAAGTTTCTGCTGTATTCGGGATATAAGAGAAAACAGTATTATCTGTATCGCTGTCTATTGAATCTAAAACAGCAGGTAAAATTAATTTTCCTAAGTTTTTACGTTCCTGGTATATTTCGGCATCACTTCCTCTTGAAAAATAAATTCTTTCAAAAGAGCAAGCTTTCTTAACGGTTGGCTCCAAAATTTGTTCCATAGAAACTTTTCCGCTTTTCTTTATAATTAAAGCATTTCCCGGATCGATTTCCTGAACACTTTCAAAAGGTACATTAAATACCGTTTGAATAACAGGTCTTTCAGAAGCTACAACGACAACTTCGTCGTCCTGATAAAAGTAAGCTGGACGAATTCCTGCTGGATCTCTAAATACAAAAGCATCGCCATGACCTAATAATCCGGCCATTGCGTAACCTCCGTCTAAGTTTTTAGCAGAACGGCCTAATATTTTTGCAATGTCCAATCGGTCTGCAATTACCGGAGAAGCTTCTCTTTTAGAATAACCTTCGGTTTTGCAGTCCTGGTACAATTGCATTACTTCTTTGTCTAAGAAGTGACCAATTTTTTCCATAACGGTAACAGTATCCGCCATTTCTTTTGGGTGCTGTCCTAGCTCAACTAAATTTTCAAAAAGTTCCTTAACATTTGTCATGTTAAAGTTTCCTGCCAAAATTAAGTTACGGTGCATCCAGTTACTCTGACGTAAAAATGGGTGTACACTTTCGATGCTGTTTTTTCCGAAAGTACCGTAACGAACGTGTCCTAAAAACAATTCGCCTACATAAGGAATTTCAGATTTTATTTTTTGAACATCGTCACCAATTTCTGGCTTTGCTTTTAGCTCTTCACTGATTCTTTCGTTGATTTGTTTAAAAACATCTTGTATTGGCTGCGAATGATTTGAACGAACTCTGCTAATGTAGCGTTGTCCAGGTTCAACGTCTAATTTAATGCTGGCAAAACCTGCTCCGTCCTGCCCACGGTTATGTTGCTTCTCCATCATCAGGTACATTTTTTGTATCCCGTAAAAAGCAGTTCCGTATTTTTCTTTATAATATTCAAGCGGTTTAAGAAGTCTAACTAAGGCTATACCACATTCGTGTTTTAAAGCGTCGCTCATTGTTTTTTGTATTTGTGTTGTTGTTGTTGTAAGTTGTGCGTAATAACGTAATAAAAAAGCCCCGTTTTATCGAGGCTTCAGGGCATTATATTTCTATGTCAAACTGAGTTAACGACTTAAATTGTTGTAATCGAATCGCTACTTCTGCTTTGCTTAATGTTTCCATCCTTTCGGTTCCAAATTTCTCTACACAAAATGAAGCTAAATTAGATCCGTAAATAATTGCATTTTTCATGTTGCCAAACGAGATGTTTTCGCTTTGTGCAATAAATCCTGAAAAACCACCTGCAAAAGTGTCTCCTGCTCCTGTTGGATCAAAAACATCTTCTAGTGGTAAAGCCGGTGCAAAGAATACTTCTCTGTTATGGAATAAAAGTGCTCCGTGTTCTCCTTTTTTGATCACCACATATTTTGGTCCCAATTCCTGGATTTTATTAGCTGCTTTTACTAATGAATATTCGCCTGAAAGTTGTCTTGCTTCTTCGTCATTGATTGTAATTACGTCTACACGTTTAATTACGTCAAGTAATTCCGGTAAAGCGCAATCCATCCAAAAGTTCATAGTATCTAAAACTACTAATTTTGGTTTTTTCTCCATTTGGTCCAAAACACTACTTTGTACTAACGGATGTAAGTTTCCTAACATCACAACATCGGCATCTTTATAGTTTTGAGGAACTTTTGGTTGAAAATCAGCCAAAACGTTAAGTTCAGTTACAAGAGTGTCTCTTGAATTTAGATCGTTGTGGTATAAACCGCTCCAGAAAAAGGTTTTTCCGCCTTTTACAATTTCGATACCAGAGATATCAATATTTCTTGAAGTTAAAAGATCTAAATGTTCTTGAGGAAAATCGTCGCCAACTACAGAAACAATGGCCGATTGTAAGTTAAAAAACGATGCTGATAAACCAATGTACGTTGCAGCACCACCTAATATTTTATCTGTTTTTCCGAAAGGAGTTTCAATCGCGTCGAAAGCAACCGTTCCAACAATCAATAATTTATTCATTTTATGAATTTCGAATTAGGGTGCAAAGATACTTCATAAGTTGCAATATTGCAACGGTTTAAGTTCTCAAAATTTTCATAAAAAAAGAATATCGTTTTCGGGGCTAAAACCATTGTAAATGAATGAATTGTGTCTTGATTGTTTTTAACTGAAATTGAATTTACTATTTGGCTAAACCAAATATCAATACAAATAAAATTCCGACTAAAAATAGAATAATTATTGTATGCGTGCCATATTGTCTATCTGAAACAATGTGATGACTTTTTATCTTAACGTTATTATTTTCAATAGTAGAGCTTCTTCTCAGCCTACTAGCGTTACGTTGTTTTACATAATTTTTGTAATCTTCGTCTTCGTCTTCTTCATCATCTTCAAAATTATTACTAGATTCTATTTCTTTTCTAAGAAAATCTAATACTTCTAATTCATGATTGTTAGGAATCTCAAATATTGTATTTAAGTCAGTGTAATAAGAATTTGGCAGAAGGAATTTCAAACGTGCTCTTCCTTGTTTATTGCTGGAAAGAATTAATTTAGAATTTTTAATTTGCTTATGGGTCAGAACGTCTCCTTTTAATATTTTTCTAGATGATTTTTTTGAAAAATAGAAATTGTTGTTATTTTCATTAGGAGCTATTAAAGTTATAAATAGATAGTTGTTTTTATTTGCGCGGACTGCACTTATTTTTTTTATAATTCCAGCTTTGTAAGCAGATTCTAAAGTTGTATATTTTATTTCTTTTGAAGATTCAGTCATTATACTCTATAAGTCTATTATTAAATAATGCTTTTGTAAAGTTAAATAAATATTTCAAAAATAAGATGAGTAGAAAAATGAAGGTGATTACTACAACTCATACTTCTTATCAAAATAATTTTTCAAAACCCCAATCTGAACCAAAATCATAAAAGGAACCACCAATAAAGCATAAAGCACATTTGTAGAAAAATGAATTCCTGAAAATAGAGTAGAAGCTTTATCCGAATATGTTTTAGCTATTTCAAAATTAGAAATGTCGTTATTGAAATAAATAGCATAAGCGGTCAAGGCAATTAAACTGATACCAATAAAAATCCATGTAGATTTAGAAATCAAAGGTTTGTAAGCTTTGATTTTGCTTTTTTCAGCCACTAAAACCTTAGACATTATTTTTGAAGTAAAATCAATAGATGGTGACTCCAAAGTATTTTCGGCCATCATTCTTTCAATCAGATTTTCTATTTCTTTATCATTTTCTTTCATAACATTCTATTATTTCTGGTTCTAATTGCTTTTTCAAAATTACAGCTAATTTTTGTCGGCTTCTAAATAGTTTTACCTTAACATTATTAGCATTAATATTCATGACTTTTCCAATTTCTTCTAAACTCTGATCTTCAAAATAAAATAAAGTTAGCAAGAAATTCTCTTCTCTCGGTAATAAATTCAAACAATTCTGAATGGTTTGCTTTCGTTCTTTGTCTTCTAAAGCGCTCAAAGCATTGTCCATAGTTTTTATTAAATGAGCCGAAAATTCGTCTATGGATATATTGTTGTCTTCTTTTTTATTTTTCTTCAAACGATCTAAACACGTATTATAAGCAACCTTATAAATCCAGGTCGAAAATTTAGAATCGCCTTTAAACTTGCTTAAAGAATTATACGCTTTAATAAAAGTATCTTGTGCAACTTCTTCGGCTTCTTCTCTGTTTTTAATCATTTTTAGAGCCAATGTAAAGATCATATCTTTATAACGATCAACCAGCACGGCAAACGCATTGGTCTCGCCCTGCAACACTTTATCTATATAATGTTGATCACTTATTGTACTCATAATAGGTAAGACGACACGTTCTGTGTTTAGGTTACAAGATTTTTTTAAAAAATAAATAAATTTCAAATTCCAACTTCAGAAGAGGAAATGTAGTTTAAATTCTAATCTATATGTTTGTAGAACTTTGTCAAAGTTTAAAACTTTGACAAAGTTTAACTCCAATATTGTCATCTCGACGAAAATATCGTTTCTCAAAAAACAATTTTAAACTCAAAATTAACTCATAATCAGTAAGTTTTGGAATTTGGAATTTAAATTTTGATTTTTTTTATCGAAAGTTGTAACCTCAATTCAAAACATGTCGTCATATGGGGTATCAATCAATTATAAAAACATAAAAAATTATGGGAGCACAAATTTTAGTACCAATCAGTCTTTTCTTAATGATCTTCGGAATCGTTTATCTTATTTATTCAACAAGAAACAGAGAACGTTTAGCACTTATAGAAAAAGGAGTCGATGCCAGTATCTTTTTAAAAGGAAGAACCAATGGAGTTCCGGCCTGGAAAATCCTTATTCTGAATACAGCTTTTCTTTTAATAGGTATCGGACTTGGATTTTTTATTGCTTTATTTCTTTCTACTTATACAGCAATGAATTCAGATGTGGTATATCCGGCAACGATTATCACCATGTCTGGAGTAGGTTTGCTGGTAGGATTTCACAGAGCCAAAGATTTAGATAAGCAATAAAATCGTTTAAGCTAGTACTTTTGATAACGAGAAAACGCGTCAGAAACAATTGTTTTTTGACGCGTTATTTTTTTTATGATTTTGAGCCGATGGTTTCGTAATAAACATCAACCGAAAGGTTCTTTTGCATAGCCGCCATAACAGCCAATTCGTCGCAGCGTTCGTTTTGTGGGTGATTGTTATGACCTTTAATCCATTTAAAATCGACCTGATGTTTGCGGTAAATAATTAAAAACCGTTTCCATAAATCAGGATTTTTTTTGCCGGTATAGTTTTTTTTCTCCCAGCCAAAAACCCATTTTTTCACTACAGAATCAATCACGTATTTAGAATCTGAAACCACCAAAACCTTCATATTTGGGTTTTTTAGTTTTTCGAGACCTACAATTACAGCCAGAAGCTCCATTCGGTTATTAGTAGTCAAACGGAAACCTTCATAGAATTCTTTTTTATGTGGCGTTCCCACCAATTCCATCACTACGCCATATCCTCCGTTTCCGGGATTTCCTTTTGCAGCGCCATCAGTATATATATGTACTTCGTGATTCATTGTTATTTTTTTTTACCATATAAGTTATATAAGTTCATTTAAATAATACAGCTTATATTTCTTTGTCAAGTATTAAAAGAGTTAATTAGAGTCCAACTGATATAAGTTCATTTAATAATACAGCTTATATTTCTTTGTCAAGATTAAGAAAGTCAATTAGAGTTCAACTTATATATTCTTATATAACTTATATGGTTTAATTTTTTACAGTTTAATCTTCCAATAATCTTGAAATAATTTCAGGAAAATACTTTTGTTCCAGTTCGTGAATCTTTTCGGCTACTGTTTCTGGCGTATCGTCCTCCGTTAAGGCTACATTTTTCTGAAAAATGATACCGCCTTCATCATAGTGTTCATTTACATAATGAATAGAAATTCCGGTTTCTTTCTCTTTATTATTCACTATAGCGCGGTGTATGTGCATGCCGTACATTCCTTTACCTCCGTAATTTGGTAAAAGTGCCGGATGGATGTTGATTATTTTATTAGGATATTTCTCGATTATATGATCCGGGAATTTCAATAAGAAACCTGCCAGAACTATCATATCCGGGTCGATTTCTTGTATTTTTTGTAAGAGGTTACTTTCTAATAATTCACTTTTTGAGAAAATTTCGGTTGGAATTTGATGATTTTTTGCTCTTTCGATGACTTTTGCCGCAGCATTATTTGTAAAAACCGAAACGACTTTTGCAATTTTGGTTTTCGCAAAATACTTTATGATGTTTTCGGCATTAGTTCCTGATCCTGAGGCAAAAACAATAATTTTTTTCATAATTGAATATAATTTGAGAATGCAAAAAACGGAATAAAAATCGAAAATAAATAGTATTAAAAAAGCTTTCTTGAAATTAATTTTATAAATTAGTGTTACATTTATAAACTAAATCGTGGTTTTAAAATAAAGTTTTTTATTTTTGCCAACAAATTAAATTCTAAAATTAAAGATTATGTCAGACATTGCATCAAGAGTAAAAGCGATTATCGTAGACAAATTAGGTGTTGACGAAAACGAAGTTGTAACAGAAGCAAGCTTCACTAATGATTTGGGAGCTGACTCATTAGACACTGTTGAGCTTATTATGGAATTCGAAAAAGAATT
The DNA here is from genome assembly GCF_020905295.1 of Flavobacterium piscisymbiosum. NCBI lineage: Bacteria > Pseudomonadati > Bacteroidota > Flavobacteriia > Flavobacteriales > Flavobacteriaceae > Flavobacterium > Flavobacterium piscisymbiosum. The sequence continues at coordinate 1,387,571 of NZ_JAJJMM010000001.1, forward strand.
TGATATTCAAATTCCAGACGATCAAGCAGAAAACATTGCTACTGTTGGTCAAGCTATTTCTTATATCGAAGAAGCTAAAAAATAATAATACTGCACCCGGTTTCTAAAAATACCAATTTTTAAAATTCCAAATTCCAATTGGAATTTGACTTTTGATTTTTGTAATTTCTAAGGATCGGGTGTTATTATTTTTTTTAAAATTTAAATTTCGATTGGTTTTCAATCAAAAAGATATATTTATATTGTAATACCCATGGCTCTTAAGTAAACATTACAGTTAAGAAAGCATGGGTTTTATTTGTTTAAAGTACAAAATACATATTTATGACGTTAAAGCGAGTTGTTGTAACAGGATTAGGTGCTCTTACTCCGATCGGGAATAATATTCAGGATTATTGGGAGGCACTTGTGAATGGGGTTAGCGGAGCCGCTCCTATCACATATTATGATACAGAGAAGCATAAAACGAAATTTGCCTGTGAAGTAAAAAACTTCAATATTGAAGATTACATGGATCGCAAGGAATCTCGTAGATTAGATAAATTCGCTCAATATGCTGTCGCTGCAAGTGATGAAGCTATCAAAGATGCCGGACTTACTGATGATAATATCGACAAAACAAGAGTGGGTGTTATCTGGGGAGCTGGAATTGGTGGTTTAGAGACTTTTCAGGATGAAGTTATTTATTATGCAAAAGGAGACGGAACACCAAAATTCAATCCGTTTTTCATTCCTAAAATGATTGCCGATATTGCCCCGGCGCACATTTCGATGCGTAACGGCTATATGGGACCAAATTATACTACTGTTTCTGCATGTGCATCTTCTGCAAATGCATTAATCGATGCTTTCAACTACATTCGTTTAGGAATGTGTGATGTAATTGTATCAGGTGGTTCAGAAGCTGCTATTACTATTGCGGGTATGGGAGGTTTTAACTCTATGCACGCTTTATCTACAAGAAACGATAGCCCGGAAACGGCTTCAAGACCTTTTGATGCAACCAGAGATGGTTTTGTTTTAGGAGAAGGAGCAGGAGCTTTGGTTCTTGAAGAATACGAACATGCTAAAGCCAGAGGTGCAAAAATTTATTGCGAAGTTGGCGGAGGCGGAATGTCATCTGATGCTTATCATTTAACTGCACCACATCCGGAAGGAATTGGAGTTATTGCAGTAATGAAAAATACATTAAGAGATGCTGGATTAAAACCGGAAGATATTGATCATATCAATACTCACGGAACTTCTACTCCATTAGGAGATGTTGCCGAATTGAAAGCAATCAGTGCTGTATTTGGTGAGCATGCAAAAAACATCAACATCAACTCTACGAAATCAATGACAGGACACCTACTTGGTGCTGCAGGAGCTATTGAAGCTATTGCATCTATCCTGGCAATGAAATATGGTATTGTTCCTCCAACTATCAACCATACGGTAGTGGATGAAAATATTGATCCATCATTGAATCTTACCTTAAACAAACCTCAAAAAAGAGAAGTAAATGTTGCTATGAGTAACACTTTTGGTTTTGGTGGACACAATGCTTGCGTATTGTTTAAAAAATTAGTTGACTAATTTCTGTATATGAATTTTATCAAAAAAATATTTTCTAAATCCCGTTCTCTAGAAGACGGGATTTTTTTTGACACTATTCAGAAAATACTTGGTTTTCAGCCTGCTACAATCGATTTTTATAAGAAAGCTTTCACACATAGGTCTTCAAATAAAATAGACGAATCAGGACATCCAATAAATTATGAGCGATTAGAGTTTTTAGGAGATGCTATGTTAAGTGCCGTAATTGCAGCACATTTATTTAATAAAGCACCAAATGGCGACGAAGGTTATCTGACTAAAATGCGATCAAAAATTGTGAGTCGCGAACATTTGAATGAGCTGGGTAAAGATTTAAATTTAGTTCGTTTTGTAGAAAGCAAAGTACCTATTCAGCATTTTGGAGAAAATATTCATGGTAATATTTTCGAATCACTTGTAGGTGCTATTTATCTGGATAAAGGATATGCATTTTGCGAAAAGTTTATTCAAAAGCGGGTTGTTGCTCCTTATGTTGATATTGCACGACTTGAAGGCAAAGTAATTAGTTATAAAAGTTTGGTTATCGAATGGTGTCAGAAAGAAAAGAGAGTCTTTCATTACGACATTTTTGAGGATAACGGTATAGACGGTCAGCGCTTATTTGGCGTTAAATTAAGTATAGACGATAAAGTAATCGCACGAGCGCGGGCAACTTCAAAAAAGAAAGCAGAAGAGAAAGCATCACAAAGAGCTTATTTTGCATTTCAGGAAAAAATAGACAAGAAATAGCTACAATTTTAGTGTAACTATCTTAAAGCTATAACGTTTTCGTTTATAAATTAATAAAAACAAGCACATCTTAACTATTTAAGCTCCGCTAGAAATAGTATATTTACACCTTGATTTTTCATGACATGGCTATTCATAGATTGGATTTAGACGAATTTGACGAAATTGATTATTATTTAATGGCAATTCATACTTCATTAGAAGATTATAGATTGGCCTATTTTATCAATAAAAACCTTCCGATAAACTTAAGTAAGAGCAAAAACGAGATCCATGCTCAGACTAAAGAAGGCGAGGCAAATTTTTCGAGATTCTATTATTATGATGCTGAGAAAACAGTTTCATGGAATTTAATTCAGAATAAAAATGAAATCATTTCAACGAGTAGAAATGATTCCCAGGATTTGTTTTCCAATGAAACAAGTGAGGTTTCAACAACAATTCATTTACTTCCTGAATTCAAAAAAGTAGATTTTTTCCTGAAAATAGAGAATAGCGAAGAGGCTCTCGATTTTTCAGAAATTCAACAACAATTAAATACCATCGAGAGTATTGCAGCTATTTATGCTGTAGATACCGATAAAATAAAATCAAAAAACAATCTAATTTTTTAAAAAAAATGTTAACAAACAAAAAAACCAAAATTGTCGCTACACTTGGTCCTGCATGTGGTACGAGAGAGATCATTAAAGATATGATCGATGCAGGGGTTAATGTGTTTAGAGTTAATTTTTCGCATGCTGATTACGAAGGTGTAAAAGAGAAAATTAATATTATTAGAGGACTAAACGAAGAGTTTGGTTACACAACTGCAATCCTTGGAGATTTACAGGGACCAAAACTAAGAGTTGGTGTAATGGAGGAAGGAACTGTTGTTCATGATGGTGATTTAATCACTTTTACAACAGCAGAAGATATTTTAGGAACTGCTTCTAAAGTATTCATGAAATACCAAAATTTTCCAAATGATGTGAATCCGGGAGAGCGTATTTTGCTTGATGACGGTAAATTGATTTTCGAAATTATTTCTACTGATAAAAAGACTGAAGTTGTTGCTAAAGTAATTCAGGGTGGAGAATTAAAATCTAAAAAAGGAGTTAATCTTCCAAACACTAAGATTTCTTTACCAGCTTTGACTGAAAAAGATATTGCAGATGCTATTTTTGCTATTGAGCAAAAAGTAGACTGGATCGCACTTTCGTTTGTAAAAACACCTCGCGATTTACAAGACTTACAAGAATTGATCGCTAAACATTCAGAATATAAAATTCCGATTGTAGCTAAAATTGAAATGCCGGAAGCTCTTGAGAACATGGATAAAATTGTAGCATATTGCGACGCTTTAATGGTGGCACGTGGAGATTTAGGAGTTGAACTTCCTGCTCACGAAGTACCATTGGTTCAAAAAGATTTGATCCGCAGAGCAAAAATTGCAAGAATTCCTGTTATCGTTGCTACACAAATGATGGAGACAATGATTACAAGTCTTACACCAACAAGAGCTGAAGTAAACGACGTTGCAAACTCTGTAATGGACGGTGCTGATGCTGTAATGTTGTCTGGAGAAACTGCTACAGGAAATTATCCAGTACAAGTTATTCAAAAAATGACACAAATTTGTGAAGCTGTAGAGGATTCTCCGCTAATTCAGGTTCCACAAAACACTCCACAAATTAAAACAAAACGTTTTGTTACTAAAACAGTTTGTCATCAGGCAGCTTTATTGGCTAACGAAATCAAAGCAAAAGCAATTTGTACTTTAACAAATAGCGGATACACTGCTTTTCAGGTTTCGGCTTGGAGACCATCTGCACATATTTTAGTATTTACTTCAAACAGAAGAATCTTAACACAATTGAATTTATTATGGGGAGTAAAATCATACTTCTATGATAAAGACGTAAGTACAGATGATACTGTAACAGATGTAAATAAAATTGCAGTTGAAAAAGGATATGCTACAAAAGGTGATTATTTAATTAACCTTGCAGCTATGCCAATTAAGGATAAAGGAATGGTAAATACCATGAGAGTTTCTGAAATAGAGTAATCTTTATTTATAATATAAAAAAGCCATTCGATATCGAATGGCTTTTTTTTGGTTTAAACTTTTTTGATTTGTAAAAGACTTATGATAAAATCATGAGTCTTTTTTTGTTTAGATGCTAATGAATTTATTTTCAGAGATGAATTATAAAAATAAGATTCGGAATCTTTTTAAGCAGTTTTCGCTTTAAATAATTAAGATAAAAAATTAAAATTTTGTCTTGAAATAACAAATCAAAAAAGATTGAAAATTTCGAACCATTTAAAATTTGAAATCTTGCGTTTAAATTTTAATAAAAAATCATATCAAATTAAAAGTGTTGTTCTGACGCTTTTTTTTATCAGAATAAAATTCAAAAATCTGGTTACTGATTAAATCATTTTATGCAGCATATTTTATAAAATCAAACAATTAGGAGTAAAATAAGACATTTTTATTGTTTCATTTTATAAAATGAAACAATGTCAGACCATATAAATGCTATTCTTAGTTTTTTTATTGGTTAATTTTGAGACAGTTAAATAAAAGTTAAGAAAATTCTTGTTTCAAAATATACCTGTTAAACATATAGAGAATTGATATAAACCAAATTTAACTTCGCGCATCTGGCTATTTAAAATAGTAATTTTCTTATATAAAATGTTGGCTAATAAAAGGATTTATTAATAAATTTTAGTACCATGAAACAAAGTAGACTTAAAAATGGATTTAGAAATTCACTAATGCTCTTTGCATTAACTTGTTTTTCGATAACGAATGCACAGAATACAAAAAAGCCCAATGTTCTTATTCTTTGGGGAGATGATATTGGAACAACCAATATAAGTGCTTATAGTGATGGATTAATGGGATATACAACGCCTAATATCGATCGTATTGGGAACGAAGGATTGCGATTTCTACAATATTACGGAGAGCAAAGTTGTACCGCAGGGCGTGCTGCATTATTAACGGGGCAACACGGGATTCGTAGTGGATTAACTAAAGTAGGTTTTCCAGGTGCGCCTATGGGTATGAGTCAGTTAGATCCTTCAATTGGAGGTATCATGAAAAACTTGGGTTATGCTACAGGTCAGTTTGGTAAAAATCACGTTGGAGACCGTAACGAGAGCTTACCTACAGTGAACGGATTTGATGAATTTTTTGGAAACTTATATCACTTAAATGCTGAAGAAGAACCAGAATTGCCGGATTATCCAAAAGATCCAGCTTATCTGAAAAAATTCGGGCCAAGAGGAGTTTTGAAATGTACTGCAACAAATGTTGATGATCCTAGTATTCCAGATGCTCGTTTTGGAAAAATAGGAAAACAAAGAATCGAAGATACAGGTCCTCTTACTAAAAAAAGAATGGAAACTATAGATGATGAAACATCTGCTGCAGCTATTGATTTTATAAAAAGACAAACCGCTGCCGGAAAACCATTTTTCTGTTGGTTCAATGCTACGCGTATGCACCTTCGTACACACGTTAGAGCAGAGCATAGAGGGAGATATACTCATGGAGACAGTGAATATATAGATGGTATGATCGAACACGATTTAACAATTGGAGATATCTTAAAAGCATTAGACGATTTGGGTATTGCTGATAATACGATTGTGGTGTATTCTACAGATAATGGTCCTCATATGAATACATGGCCTGATGGTGCTATGACCCCATTTCGTTCTGAAAAAAATACAAACTGGGAAGGCGCCTTTAGAGTTCCTTGTTTAGTGCGTTGGCCGGGAGTTATCAAACCAGGGCAAATTACAAATGAGCTGATGAGTCATAATGACTGGATGCCAACATTGGCTTCAATTGCAGGTGAACCAGATTTAGTAAAAAAATTATTGAACGGTTATAATGCAAATGGTAAAAACTACAATGTTCACTTAGATGGATTCGATCAATCTGCATTGCTTCGTGGTACAGGACCAAGTGTAAGAGATAAATTCTTTTATTCAGATGATGATGGTTTATTGGTAGGCTTACGTCAGGGAGATTATAAATATGTTTTTGCTGAACAGCGTATGCAGGGTACGATGGGGCTTTGGGCAGAACCTTTTACAAAACTTCGTATGCAAAAAATTTTCAATTTAATGCAAGATCCTTATGAAAGGGCAGATATCACTTCGAATACCTATTGGGATTGGATTATGAATCATGTTCCATCTGTATATGGTCTTATGGAGCAGGTATTTATTTTTGCTGAAACATTTGATAAATATCCTCCGCGGTCGGTGCCTCCAAGTTTTAACCCAACAACTATATTGGAGCAAAAATTATTACAAATAAAAGCGAAGGCATTTTTAGAAAAAGAAAGAAAAATTCTGCCAGGTGCTGCAAATGAAAGTGTTGATGATGCAAATGCAAAAACAGATAAAAAGAAAAAATAAAAAAAATTAGGATTAATAAAGCTTGAGTTATTCTCATAACTCAGGCTTTTCAATAATTTAAAAATCAATATCATGTATAAAAAACTATATATATTGCCCTTGTTTTTATTATTGTTGGGCTCGTGCAAAAAGTCTGATACTATCGCTACCACTAATCCTAAAGATAGTACGCAAACTATTGCGACAAGCGGGGATCCGCTACCAAGCTGGAATGACGGAGCTTTGAAAAAAGATATAATTGCTTATGTTACTAAGGTTACAAAAGAAGGAAGTCCGGATTTTATTCCTATAGAAAACAGAATAGCGACTTTTGATAATGACGGAACGCTTTGGGCTGAAAAACCATACGTTCAGGAATTATTTGCTTTTTACCGCGTTAAGAAAATGATTGAAGCTAAGCCTGAATTAGCTCAAAAACAACCTTTTAAGGCTGTAGTTGAAAAAGACAAAACCTTTTTTGAAAAAGGTGGCGATAAAGCCCTTATCGAATTAGTGGCTGCCACACATACAGGCATGACCGAAGATGAATTTGAAGCTTCTACAAAAGAGTTTTTTGCTAGTGCCCAATATCCTGGTAAAAACGTTCCGCTAAAACAAATTAGATATCAGCCACAATTGGAGCTTTTGAATTATTTGCGTGCAAATGGTTTCAAAACTTTCATTGTAACAGGTGGAACTATTGAATTAGTCAGAGCAATATCAGCTGATTTTTACGGAATCCCAAAAGAACAAGTAGTAGGAACTTCTTTTAAATACTCTTTTGATGATGCAGCCAATAGCGTAAAAAGAGAACCGGCTTTGGATCTTCTTAACGATAAGGCAGGAAAACCAATCGGGATACAATTACACATTGGCCAAAGACCGGTTTTTGCCTGCGGTAACGAAGGCGGAGCGGGCGATCTTGCCATGTTAAGATATTCCTCAGGAAGCAAATATCCTTCTTTTCAAATGATTGTAAATCATAATGACTCTATTAGAGAATACAGTTATCAGGAAAAAGATAATTTATCCTTAAATACTGCCGCCAAATACAAATATCATGTAATCAGCATGAAAGACGATTGGAAAACTATATTCCCCGATAAATGATATAATTCTAAGAACTGATTAAAAGCCTTTAAAATAATTTTCATGCCCAAAATAGATAAAATAATTTAAACACTTTATTTATCAGACAAACTATGAAAACAAAGAAAGTATTAATCAAGTCAAACATCATTACAAGTTTTATTGTAATATGTTTTTTACTAGTTGCTAGTATGGGATATTCCCAAAAAAGCCCCAACATTATTATCTTATTATCAGATGATACCGGATGGGGAGATTTAGGTCCTTATGGAGGAGGAGAAGGCCGTGGTGCTGCAACCCCAAATATAGATAAAATGGCAAAAGAAGGCATGCAGTTCTGGTCTTTTTATGGACAGCCAAGCTGTACTCCAGGCAGGGCAGCCTTGATAACAGGAAGAATTCCTAACCGAAGCGGTATGACAACCGTAGCATTTCCTGGTGATGGAGGTGGTTTACCAAAAGCAGAGTGGACATTGGCTTCTATATTAAAACGTAAAAACTATAACACCTTTTTTGCCGGAAAATGGCACCTTGGTGAAGAAGATTATTCAATGCCAATTGCACAAGGTTTTGATGTTATGAAAAATGTAACATTATATCACTTAAATGCTTATACCTATACAGATCCTGAATGGAATGCAGATATGCCTGATGATATTCGTGCTCAATGGGCAAAAGGAACCAAAGGAGCATTAGAAGGTGAAGCTGGAAAACCATATAGAGAAGTTAGAAAAATTGATGGAAAAGTAATTCCGTATCTGGATCAATATACAGAAGAGGAATCTATCAAATGGCTGAAAGAAAATGGCAAAAAAGGAGATAAACCATTTTTTATGGAAATTTCTTTTGCAAAAAACCACCAACCAAACTTACCACATCCTGATTTTGCGGGTAAATCTGCGGGTAAAAATAAATATGCTGATTGTATTGTAGAATTGGATACCAGAATTGGACGTATTATCGATGAAGTTCGTAACATGGGAATTGCCGAAAATACTTTAATTATTTACACAGTAGATAATGGTACCTGGCAAGATGTTTATCCAGATTGCGGATATACACCTTTTAGAGGAACAAAAGGAACAGACCGTGAAGGTGGAAGCCGTATTCCAACACTCGCATGGTGGCCTGGAAAAATTAAACCAGGAACTCAAAATCATGATATTTTAGGAACACTTGATTTCATGGCAACATTTGCTGCTTTATCAGGTCAGGAACTACCAACCGTAGACCGAGAAGGCAAGCCAACTATTTTTGATAGTTATGATATGTCTCCTGTTTTATTTGGCACAGGAAAATCAAAAAGAACAATGTGGTTTTATTTTACAGAAGATGAATTATTGCCGGGAGCAATAAGAATTGGAAAATTCAAAGCTGTCTTTAATTTACGTGGTGATAACGGACAAGCAACAGGAGGTTTAGCGGTAGATTCTAATTTAGGATGGAAAGGGGCATCTAGTTATGTAGCAACTGTACCACAAATATTTGACTTATGGGCAGATCCTCAGGAACGTTACGATTTATTCATGAATAACTTTACAGAGAAAACCTGGTTCTTGCCAACTGTTCAGAACATTATTGGAGAATTTGCTAAAACCTATGAAAAATATCCACCTCATGTAGTACAAAGTAACCTGTATCCTGGCCCAATTACTATTGATAACTATTTGAAGCTGAAAGAAGCACAAGAGAAATTGAAATCCATATCAACAGCTAAAAGAAGTGGCGGAGGGTGATATAGAACGATTTATATAAACTATAATTTAGTTATAAAAATTCAAACAAAGCAACCTTTACATATTCAAGGTTGCTTTGTTTAAATTTTATCTAATGATGCTAAATCTTAAAAATATTAATATCACATAATCAGTATAAAAGTGACTGTAATAAAATATTTGTAGGGAATAAGTAAATATTATTATGTAAATCATTTCTTGTTAAATAAAAACAAGTAGATTTGTTTTTTTAATTATTATAAATTTTAAAAAAAACCATATGGAATTGTCACTCAAATATTTTAAAATTGATTTTTTGTTAAAATTAATTTGTTGTTTTTTAAGTATCACAGCTTTTGCACAAGAAGAAAAGGCTGGAGCAAGTGCTCAGGAGTTGGCAGACAAACTGGCAAATCCGGTAGCAAGTTTAATTAGTGTGCCTTTGCAAAACAATCTTAATTATGGTATTGGTCCTTTCAACGGATCAAAGTATACTATAAATATTCAGCCAGTTGTTCCCTTTAAATTAAGTGATAATTTAAATTTAATTACACGATATATTCTTCCGGTTGTCGATCAAAGAGATATTACAGGAGAAAACACTCATGAGTTTGGTTTAAGTGATGCAACAGTAACCGCTTTTTTTGCTCCTAAAACAAAAGGACTTATTTTCGGATTTGGACCAGCCTTTTTAGTACCAACCGCTACGGAAAAAGTTTTAGGAACAGAGAAATTTGGTATAGGGCCAAGTGTCTTAGTTATGCATCAGGGAAAAGGACTTTCGGTAGGTTTTCTTGCCAATCAAATTTGGTCAGTTGCCGGAAAAGAAGAACGTGCAGATGTTAATAGTTTTTATACTCAAATATTTCTTTCACATAGTTATAAAAGCGGAGCAAGCTTAGGTGTAAATGCCGAAATCACTCAAAATTGGGAAGCAAATACAACCATGATTTCTTTAAATCCATCTGTTGGGGGCATTACTAAATTTGGCGATCAGATTGTACAGTTTAGCATTCAGCCCTTAATACCAATTGTTGGTCCGCATGAATCAAGACCAGATTGGGGATTGAGAGCCGTTGTTGCTTTTGTATTTCCAGGATCTTAAAAAATAAAATTTCAATATAAAATCATTACTATGAAAAAATCAGTTCTAATTTTAGCGGTATTGTTTCTATTTATTAGTTGCAAAAAAGAAACATCGACATCAACAACTCCGTCATCTACTACAGAAAGTAGTGCTGCAATTCCTTCAGATCAGGATATTGTAGACGCCTATACTTATTTGTACGGAAGATATTTGGTAATTCAGCAAGAGAACCATGACATTAATGTGGAGAAAGTAGGATATAATAAAATAAAATACAATCCGCTTGGTACGGCTCAATTTGTAAATCCAAATCTTGATGTTGCTTATCTTGAAGCCTGGATTGCAGTCGATAAGGATCATGCTGTCATTTTGAATGTTCCTAAAATAGAAGGACGTTACTATACCGCAGAATTATTGAACGGTTGGGGAGAAGTAATTGTTAATATCAACAATCGTAATTTTCCTAAAACACCTTATGGCAAATTTGCTTTAGTGCTTAAAGGAACCAATCCAACAATTCCGGCTGATGCTGTAAAAATCGAATTACCATCAGAAAAAGCAAAAATGCTTGCTCGTGTAGAATTGAAAGGAACTCCTGATATAGCACAAAAACTACAAAGACAATTTACGTTTACAGTTCCTGACGGAATTAAAATAGCTCCGCCTTTAACCATTCCAGAGTTTACTCCTAAAGCACCAATTGGCGGAGAAATATTTGATAATGTAGAAGAAGTTATTGCTTCTTACCCGGATGTAATGCCTAAAGCAAAAGAATTTCTGGATAAAGCAATTGCAATTGAAGCTTATCGTAAAACCGATGATAAGGCTAAAGCTCATGTTGATGAAATCGTAAAAACAAAAGCAATTCCGGCATTTTTGGCAGGAGCAAAAGGTTTTGGAACTCAAAAAGGAGGATGGTCAGTATCTTATGCTGCCGGTAATTTTGGTGATGATATTCTGGCTCGTGATATTATAAATTATGGTGGATTATGGGCAAACCGAAAAGAAGAAGCTGTTTATTTTATTGGATTAATAGATAGTAAAGGCCAGCCTTTGACAGGTGATAAAGTATATGAAATAAAATTTCCAAAAGATGCATTACCAGATACTGCTGTTGATGGTTTTTGGTCAACAACAGTATATAGTGTGCCGGATTACAGAGTGGTTGACAATAAATTGAAGCGTTATAATCTAAATAATGTTTCCGGACTAAAGAAAAACCCTGATGGTTCTTTAAGTATTTGGCTGGCATCTTCATTGCCAAAAGGAGCAATAGAAAGCAACTGGCTTCCAACGCCGGCCGGGAAAGGTTTCTCTATCAATTTCCGCACATACATTCCTAAAAAAATAGTTCAGGACGGTAAATGGTTCCCTGCGCCAATTGAGCCAAAAAACTAGTTATTGATAATGACCAAAAAATAAAATCATGAAAAAAATATTTATTCCTCTATTGGCAGTTTTACTATTGATAAGCTGTAAAAAAGAAACGGCAACCGGAAAAGAAGTTGGTAATGGTATAGTTGCCAATGATACAGCAGCAGTTAAAATTGGCATTCCTGCTGGTCCGGTGGCAAACACAATTTTGACAGATGAATATGTAAAACACATTGGAACACTTGCTTATTTATGGGGTTGGCCAATGACAAATATTCATAATAGAAACGTAATGTTCTCAAAACTTCCGGAGCCAAGTTATGAGGGAGGAATTGTACCATTGAGTCCGCCAAATCAATTGTGTATGTTGACAGACTATATTCAGTCAGGTGAAAGAGAAGTAGCTTGTCCGAATCAGGATGTAGTTTACGGATTTGGGATAACTGATTTTACCAAAGACGCAATAGTAGTTCAGGTTCCGGATTTTGGAGATCGTTTTTGGGTATATCAGGTTTGTAATCAACGTACAGATGGTTATGCAGCTTTAGGAAAAATGTACGGAACAAAACCTGGATTCTATTTATTGACAGGGCCAAAATGGAACGGAAAAGTGCCGGATGGGATTACTGCTGTATTCAAATGTGATACTGATTTGGGAGTGGTGATTCCGCGTGTTTTTCAAACAGATGATCCTGCTGATAAAAAATCAATTCAGCCGATAGTTCAAAAAATAGTAATGTATACTTTAAGTCAGTTTGACGGAAAAGAGAAAACGAAAGACTGGACAAAAATTCCAATTTTGCCTTCACCTGCAAAAAAAGGAAATGAAGAAACAAAATGGGTAAAACCAGAAGTATACTTTGATGAATTACCGGCTATTATGAAAGAAGTTCCGCCAATGCCTGGTGAAGAAGCTATTTACGGACAAATTCAATCTGTTTTGGCTGCAGCTGCAAAAGATCCAAAGATAAAAGCGATACTTAAACAAGCTGCAATAGATGCAGATCAAAAATTAATTACGCCTTTATTTCAATTTTCGAATGTAGGTTATCCATTAAAAGACAATTGGACAACACAAGCAAACGGAGCACAATTTGGATTGGATTATCTAACCAGAACTGCTTGCGCTAAAGCCAATATTTTTGTGAATAAACCTATCGAGACAAAATATTTCTATCAGGACAAAGATGTTTCAGGAGTAAGATTACAGGGAAATAGTAAGTACACAGTAACTTTTGCAAAAGGAGAAGTACCACCTGTAAAAGGTTTTTGGTCGCTTACTTTATACAATCAATACCACTTCTTTTCTCCAAATTCAATCAATCGTTTTTCTTTAGGAACAAAAAATAAGGATTTAAAATATAATACAGATGGATCATTGACGCTTTATGTACAAAATACACCTCCATCTAATGATAAATTAAGTAACTGGTTACCATCGCCAAAAGAAACTTTTTCTCTTTATATAAGATGTTATTGGCCAGAAGACCGTGTTATAAAAGACAGTTGGCTTCCTCCGGCAGTTTTGAAAACAAGTTAATATTGAAGTAGTGCTAAGAAGTTTCCGGGACTAAAAAAAATAGTCATTTAAGTAATTGAAAAACTAATTTGATTGATCCCATGAAGAGAATTAATATTTCAAAATCCTTATTTATTATTGTATTAATGCTCTTTTGCAGCATTAAAACAAATGCTCAAAAAATGGCACAAAATGTTGCCGCTTGGGTGGGTTATGAAATGTATTTGCCTTTTAAAGAAGACGGACGCTGGGGTTTGTTATTAGAAGGATATTCAAAAGGAAATCAATTTGTATCTGAACTTCAGGGTTCTTTTTACAGGGCAGGAGCCAATTATTATCTTAAAAACGGAAACCGTTTAGGAGCCGGGTTCGCCTATCAGTGGGATTTGCCTTATGATGAGATTTCACTGCCATATAATAATCCGGATTACCGTATTTACGAGCAGTTTATTTGGCGTATTGTTAAGAAAGAAGGAAATGAAGTTTGGTCGCAACGTTTTAGAATGGAGCAACGCTGGTTAGGTCGAAAAGACGACCCCAACAGTACAAGTGATCACTTTGATTATTACAAATTCGAAAATACGTTCAGATACCAGGTGCGATATCAATTATGGTTTAAACCGCGATGGGCGGCAGTGGTTTATGATGAACTTCATATTAGAACAAATGCTGCCAGTGGTAACGAAAACTATCTGGATCAAAACAGATTGTATTTAGGAACAGCTTATAGTCTTGATAAACGAAGGGAAATCCGGATGGAATTGGGCTATATGAATCAGATTTTTTTTAAATCGCCTGACACCGAAAGTGGTTTAAGCAGAATGAATCATACCATTAGAATTACGTTAACAACAGATTTGCCTTTTAAAAGAAAAGAAAATTAAAAGTTATGACTGACGAATTCAACGATAAAAGCGAAAATATTTTTGATCCTGTAGCATCAAAAGCGGAACGTTTTGACAAGGGCGTTGCAATAAGAAAAGTTACGCCCCGATCAACGCATCAGGAATGGAATCCATCGGAAAATCGGGAAGATCCGGTCGAAATTTTAATTCAAACAAGCATTGGAAGAATCGAAAGTCTGTTACCGATTCGATATAGCCGAATGATGGAATCTCCTTTTGCTTTTTTTAGAGGATCTGCTGCAATTATGGCGGCAGACTTAGCACAAACTCCCAATACAGGAATTGATCTTCAGCTTTGCGGAGATTGTCATTTAATGAATTTTGGAGGATTTGCAACTCCGGAGCGCAAACTGGTTTTTGATATTAATGATTTTGATGAAACACATCCAGGACCTTGGGAGTGGGATGTAAAAAGACTCGCCGCAAGTTTTGTAATCGCCGGAAGATGGAGAAAATTTTCGAATAAAACCTGTAAAGAATTTGCCTGGAATGTTGCCGATAGTTATAAAAGACACATGTTGGAGTATAGTAAATTATCAGCGCTTCAAATTTGGTATGCCGATATTGATCTGGCAGAATTGATAGAAAGAGGTGATGATGAAGAAATAAAATCATTTCAGCAAAAGCGAATTAAAAAAGCGGCAGAATATACTGCTCATGAAAAAGAATTTGCAAAGATGACCTATCATGAAGGTCCGCGGGCAAGAATAAAAGATGATCCGCCTTTAATTTATCATCCAACAGGAGAAGGTGCAAAACGAATTTTGGAGGAAGCAGAAATGGTCCATAACCGGTATCTCAAAACATTGTCTGATGAAAAAAAAGTATTATTAAGTAGATATACCTTACATGATCTGGCTATAAAAGTGGTGGGTGTAGGAAGTGTGGGAACGCTTTGTGGAATTAGTTTGTTAATGTCGGCTACTGGCGAACCTATTTTTTTACAATTTAAAGAAGCCAGAAAAAGTGTGCTTGAAGCAAATGTAAAAGCCAAAAGTAAGTACACTCATCAGGGTGAACGAATTGTGAGAGGGCAAAAACTGATGCAATCTGCATCAGACATGTTTTTAGGATGGACAAACGATGACAATGGTAAATTTTTTTACATCCGCCAGCTTCGCGATGCAAAAGTAAAACCGGTGCTTGAAATTATGAAATCTAAAAACATGATCGATTATGCAAAAGCTTGCGGTTGGGCACTTGCAAGAGCACATGCCCGTACAGGAGATCCTTCGGTATTATCAGGATATATGGGGAAAAGTAATGAATTTGCTAATGCAATTTCGAGATTTTCTATTTCTTATGCGAACCAAAATGATGCAGATTATACCAAAATGTTAGAAGCAATAAAAGAGGGAAGATTACCAATTTCGGCTGAAATCTAACCTTTCATTAATTAATAAAAATAAATGTATGGGTAAAAAGTTTTTGTTTTTGATGGGCTTTGTGATAATGACAATCACTACCAATGGCCAAACACAGCGTATCGATTCTACGGCTGTTTTTCTCTTACATCGAACTGGCGAAACTTTTCAGGATATAAAGTCTTGCAGTTTTACAGCGATTACAACTTATGATGTAGCAAACGAAAGTTTAGGCCTTATCAAGCATGCTATAAATGATAAAGTAGCCATTAAGTTTCCTGATAAAATGAAAGTTACTTCATCAGGAGACAAAGGAAACCGCGCTTTATGGTACAATGGTAAAAAACTTAATTATTACTCGTTTGATAATAATACGTATGGTTTTACAGCCGCTCCCGGTTCTGTCATCGAAACGATTGACGAAGCCAGCAAAAAATTTGGAATCGAATTTCCGGGTGCTGATTTTTTCTACCCTTCCTTTTTGCAGGATCTATTGTCAGAACAAGGCAATTTAGTCTTTTTAGGAGAAACCATAGTCGATGGGCGTGACTGTTTTCATATTGCAGGAAACGATAAAACAAAAAGTTTTCAGTTCTGGATTGCCAGTGATGATTTGTTTCTACCAGTAAAATTAGTGATTATTTATACTTCAGATAAAGACAAACCTCAATACGAGGCCCTTTATAAAGACTGGACTATAAATACAGATTATCCGGATTCTATGTTTGAATTTACGACGCCTCCCAAAGCGACAAAAGTAAAATTAGCGCCTAGAGAAAACACTAAATAATCTTATAAACTCTTTAGTTATGAAATCATATCAACCCAAAAATAAAATAGCAATCCTGATTATTGCATTTTTTGCATTATTAATTATGATTCCTGAAGAAGCAACAGCACAGCGTTTTGGTCATTTTGCGCCTCCCAGACCAATGCCCAGACCAATGCCCAGACCAATGCCAATGCCAGCACCGAGACCATTACCGCCACCAAGACCTATACCTCCTGCGCCGCGACCGTTACCTCCAAGACCTTTACCGCCGCCACCGCATCCGTATCCTAGGCCTTATCCGGTACCATTTCATCCTTATCCAGTGCCTTTTCCTTATGCTTATCATCCGTTTGTACCCTATGCTTGGGGACCAACGTGGTATCCGGTAGGTTTCTTTTTGACAACATTAACCACTGCCGCTATAGTGATATCTGTAGAAAACACAAATTATAACTATGATGATGGAGTTTACTATGTAAAAGAATCTAGTGGTTACAAAGTAGTTTCTGCGCCACTTGGAGCAACAATTTCGGAGTTGCCAAAAGGATATGTCACCATCAATGTTTCGGGTGTCGAATACTATTATTATGGAGGAACCTATTACTCAAAAGACAGCAGTAAATATAAAGTCGTAAATGCTCCGGTTGGAGCCGTTGTTTCGCATCTTCCGGAAGGAGCCGAAGAAAAAACAATAGACGGTCAAAAATACATGATTTACAATAACGTGTATTATCAGCCAATTTCAAAAGACGGACAAGACAGTTATGTCGTTGTACAAGGAAAATAGGGCTTAAAAAGCTCAGAACAGTCTATGTTAATATAAATAAATTGTTCTGATTAAATAAGTAAGAATTTTACATCTTAGGTGATGTTAATTAAATAAAATAATTTATCTTTGAGTATTTGGTAAGATATTGGTTAGTAGTTGTTTGTGAAAATTTAAACAATTATTTAACACGACTTCCCGTATATTCAGGGTTTAAGCAAGATTTTAAGAATTTCGAGTTAAACTAATTTAATCATTAATTAAAATACCACAAGATGAATATTAAAAGAAAGAATCTTCGTATAATCTCAATGTTGCTTTTGGGTTTATTTTTCAGCTGCTCTCCAACTGTAAAAGTGACAAGTGACTATGACCATTCTGCTAATTTTAGCGAATACAAAACTTTTGCATTTTATGATTTAAAAGCACAGGAAGGTCAAATCAATCAATTGAATGTAGATCGTATTACAAAAGCAATTCGTGCTGAGTTGATCAACAAAGGTTTTACAGAAACAACTACCAATCCGGATTTAAAAGTAAATGCGGTTACGATCTTAAAAAACAAAACATCTGTATCTGCCAACACTGATTTTTACGGTTATGGCGGAATGTATCGCCCTTACGGATATTGGGGTGGTGGAGGTGCAATGATGGGTAATGCCAATACAACATTTAATTCTTACGATTATGTTGATGGCTCACTGATCATTGATATTGTATCATCAAAAACTCAAAAACTGATTTGGCAAGGAATTGGTAACGCTCAAATTGACAGTAAACCAGACAATCCGGAAGAGTTTGTTACTAATTCTATCAAAAAAATTCTGGCTGGTTTTCCTCCCGGCTTAGCAAAAAAATAGCTTCCAGATAATTGTTTCAAGACTATACGTATCCTAATCAAATACGTATAGTCTTGCAGCAAATGGAAAAACTTTCTTTTTTAAATTTATTTTAAAAGAAAAAAGGTACGTACAAATAAATTAAGCTCACAAACCATGATCGATATAGTACTTTCACTTTTCTTTTTTATAGCAACAATAGTAGGCTTTGCAACTTCTTTTATGGTTCTTTTTTCAAAAAAAAACTACTCAAAAAGTTTCTTTCTCGGATTGTTTTTATTCAGTCTTGCCGTCGTTAGCGTATATAATTTTTACTTATCTGCAAACAGTTTCAAAGAATTTCCTGATTTATTTATGATCGCAAAATCATTTATTTTTTTGGTTGCTCCTTGTGCCTTTTTGTATGTAAGAAGCATGTTGTTCTCGGGCAAATTGTTTAAAAAGTACGATTGGCTGCATTTTTTACCTTTTCTAATATATTTTACTTTAACTCTTTTTGTATGGGTAGGTACCTTTCTGAATCTGCAAATAGTTGATTCTGTTTCAGCCAAAATAAACAGTCCTTTTTCGATGTTAAGTCTGACCGTTTGGCTCTTATATGCTTTTTGTCAGACCATGATGATTTTGAATTACGATTTGAAAAAATTTAAAGAAAATCACTTCAACAGAATAAAAATTTTAAGCTGGATTAGAGTATATAATTTGATGATATTGTTTTTGTTTTCAGCTCTGTTTGTACATTATTTTTTAATGGCACGTGTAGATAGAATTGATTTTTCCTGTTATATATTAATATCATCGGTTTTGGTTTTTACAGTAGCATGGCTCTATTTTAGACCACAAATTTTTTATGATACAAATGAAACTATTGAGTTTGCTGAAACAAGATCAGAAACAGTAGAGACAAGTGAAAACAAGACGGTTTTACCACTTGTAAAAGAATTAACTTCCGAAAAAAAATTACTATATCTCAACAAATTAGAGAGCATTTTTGAATCAAAAGAACTCTTTTTGAAAAAAGATTTAGTAATACGCGATATCGCTGATGAGACTGGAATATCAGTACATCACATCTCCAATTTAATCAATTCAGAATTTAATCTTCATTTTCAGGATTATGTAAATCTTAAAAGGATCGAATATTTTAAAGATAAAATTAATGACCCTGAGTGGAAAGATTTATCGCTTGAAGGTATGGCCTGGGGCTCTGGTTTTAAATCCAGAACAACCTGTTTTAGAGCCTTTATAAAACATACTGGAAAATCACCTTCTGAATATTTTAAAGTAATTAGAATTAATCCTGAGAAAACCAATGCTTATTATTTTAAACAAGCTTCAAACTAAAAAAAGATAGTTTGTAAAAAAGAAGTTGTGGGGTCTCATTAATTTTTAAAATATCAATTATGAAAACAAAACTTAATATACAAAGACAAACCATAAAATCATTTTTTACACTATTACTTCTGCTCATTTCCTTTTTGAGTCATGCACAGCTTAAAGGAGGTCATATTCTTGGGGCAATGGGGCTACAATCCGGAACGCAGACTCCAGAAAATACCTTAAGTGTTTATGTACCGGGATATATTTACAGCGCTTCATCTTTAAGAAATGCCAATGGCGATAAATCTATTGCAAATCCTGACCTGAACATGTTTATTACAGGGGTAGGTGCAACATATGTAAGTGATTTTAAAATTTTAGGGGCCAATTATGGCGCAACTGTTTTGCTTGCATTTGCATCCAATAGAATTCAGGGAAATACCGTAGACTCCAAAAGTCCTTTTGCCTTAACAGATACTTATATTGTTCCGGTGCAACTAGGCTGGCACAATAAAAGAGCCGACTTTGTTTTTAGTTATCAAATCTATTTGCCAACAGGAAAATTTGATCTCGGAGCTTCTGATAATAGTGGCTTAGGAATGTTTATGAATGAGTTTTCTGCCGGAACAACTTTATTTTTTAATGATAAAAAAACGGTCCATTTTTCAGCTTTAGTTTCTTATGAACTCAATGGAAAAAAGAAAGATACTGATATTAAAACAGGAGACCTTTTAAGTATTGAAGGAGGTTTAGGAAAAACCTTTTATATGATGAATCCTGAAAAAACAGCGCCTAAAGGAATATTAAACGCGGGATTAATTTATTACCTACAATATAAAGTGACAAACGATCAGATACCGGTTCCTGTATTTGGTACTATCGAGACTGATAAAGATCGCGTTGGCGGTATCGGGGCCGAGATCAATTACTATCATATTGGTTGTAGTACTTCTGCAGGATTTCGATGGATTGCTGAGGTCGAAGCCGTAAATAGATTTCAGGGAAATACTTTTTTTCTCACACTCGCCCATGTGTTTAGTTTCAAGAAAAAATAGTGAGCAAATACTAAACAACTGTTTTTTTATTGAGTGAATATTTTCTGATGAATGCCATACAATCTAAATTACTTTAAATGAGAAATAAATATTCAGATGCTACTATGAAAAGCACGAAACTCTTTCAGAAAATTATTCTCGCCAGTCTTTTCTTTCTCTTATCATTTACAATGATGGGACAAAAACCTCATATTAGCGTAAAAGATTCTCTGGACGGAGCATTCGATTTGAGCGATTATATTATTTATGCACATGGTTTTATAGTGGTTCCAACATTAATTACAGAACCTGCTTTAGGCGGAATTGGAGGTGCAATTGTGCCTATTTTCCTTAAAAAACATGCGCCCGTTATTGATGAAAACGGAAAGAAAAGATTTGTAGATCCTGATATTACCGGAGCAATGGGAATGTATACCGGAAATAAGAGCTGGGTTGCAGGTGCTTTTAGGGCAGGAAGTTTCATAAAATCAAGAATAATGTATCGTGTGGGAGCCGGTTACGGAGATGTAAACATGTCTTTTTATGAAAATTTACCCAATGGTAATGATAAAGAAATCGACCTTAATTTTAAATCATTTGTTTTTTATTCCCGCGTTATGAAGCAGTTTCGAAACGGGAAATGGAGCGCAGGACCACAGTATTTTTTGTTGGATTCTAAAATTAATTTTCCGGATTTAAATAATCTTCCTGCATTTGCCAATCTCAAAGATATTAATAGTACCGTGAGTCAGTTAGGAGCAGCGCTTCAGTTCGACGGGCGGGATAATATCTTTACTCCCGATAAAGGAATACGACTCCAGTCAGACTTTTTTTGGTCAGATAAGGCAATAGGCAGTGATTACCAGGCCTGGCGGGTAAATTTATCAGCAATAGGATATTATCCCATCGCTAAAAAATTAATTGGAGGGCTCAGGATCGAAGGAGAACAAGTATTTGGAAGTCCGCCTTTTTATCTACGTCCCGGAATTAATCTAAGAGGGATTCCTGCTGCACGATATCAGGGTAAAACCAGTATTGTTACCGAAGGAGAGTTGAGATGGGATTTATACAGAAGATGGAGTCTTATGGGATATGGCGGTGTGGCAAGTGCTTTTAACGATTGGGATAAAGCTTTTGCCAAACCCGTAGTTTATAGTTACGGAACAGGTTTTAGATATTTACTTGCCCGAAAATTCAAACTCCGTATGGGAGTCGACGTTGCAAAAGGCAATGAAGATTGGGCTTATTATGTAGTATTTGGCAGCAATTGGTTGCGATAATTAGCATTACAATTAGTTAGTTTATAAAGCCAAAGTCTCAATAGATATGATCTGTTGAGACTTTTTTTTTAGGTTGATAAATGTAAGTTTCAGCTTGCAGGTTTTAAAAAAAGAAGAGCTGCTAACAAGGTTTTCATAATACTTATTGCTTCCAGTACGGTTTGATGATTTTGTTTTGTTTACGGCTTAAAATCAATATTATAATAGTTCCTATAGCGCAAAAAGCAATGGCCTGTATCGATCCTTCGGGACCAAATGCTCCGCCGGTAATAAATTCCGGACCTTGTATTTTGGCTTCTAATAAGCTCTTTGTTTTTTCGTTTCCGGATGTGATTGCTCCGTAAATCCCTGATTGGGTAAAATTCCAGGCAAAGTGTAAAGCAATTGGCATCCATAAATTACGGCTGTAAATAAAAGCAGCACCCATCAAAAAACCTGCAGTAGTTATGCATATACTCGAAATCAAAGTGCTGTGAGGATTTGCCAAATGCAAAACGCCAAATAGTACCGACGAAATGGTCAAAGAAACATAACTCCCCAGTTTTTCTTCGATAATTCTGAATATAATACCTCTTACCAATATTTCTTCGATAATGGCAACGGTAAACATAAGAGCAAACGGAATCAGGATAAACGAAACAGGGTTGATGTTGATAACGCTGTAACTTCCGTTAAGGTAAATCACTAAAATAGTAAGCGATTGCAGGATAAAACCAATGGCAGTGCCAATGATAAGATTTTTTGCAAGACCTTTTGCGGCAAACTCAGTTACGGCTCTTTTATCATATTTTTTAAAGAATAGAATATAACTCAAAACGCACGATGCCGACACAAAAAGACCTTTGAGAAGATTTCGATAATCTTTATCGAGCAAAGTTAAATCCAGTAATTTTACGGCAATTTGCTGACCAATAATAACCACCGCCAAAAAAGTCAATAAGGCAAGAATAATTTTGGTTACAGGAGAATTAAAAGTTCTTTGTTTTAAAGTAAGCGTTTCCATCTGATTGTGTTTTATGATTTATGATGAAGCAAAGGTATGCGACATCAAAACCAAAAAATAGAATGAAATTTGCCTCTCTTATAATTTTTGAAATTGTTTGGGTAAAAATCCCGTTTGATTTTTGAAAGTTCTTATAAAATGACTTTGATCTGCAAATCCGCATTGAAAACCAATTTCGGTCAAATTAGTTTGGTTAGACTCTATCAGCGAAAGCGAACGGTCTATTTTTATGCGGCGCATATATTCACCTAAAGTACAGCCAAAATATTTAGGAAAATGCTTGGATATCGTGATAGGATTTAAGTTTAAAACCTGAGCCAAATCCAGCAGGTTTGGATTTTCGTTCCAGCAATCATTCAGTAATTCGTTTAAACTCTTTACCCAAAACGGACTTTTTTCATATTTTTCCAAATGCGTGTTAGCATTCGATAATTGTGCAAATAACATATTGATCGTATCGGCGGAAAAAGGATCAGCCACCATCGATTCTTTAAAAATCTTGAGAATCAAAAATTTAGTAAGCGTAGTATTTCGGGTAGATTTTTCGATAATAGCTTCAGAGATTTGAAGTTCTTTCAATAGGTTTTCTTCTATTTCGATATTGATGTTTTTAGAAGGGAAAAGAGTATCCTGATTAAGATGTAATTCGTCGCTGTGGTAAAATAATAAAGAGCCCGGGCCCACAACCGTACTGGAGTTTTTTCGTTTTTCGGCCGTCCCGCCTTTCAGGAAAAGTGTAATGTGCGCATTATTATGCGAATGCCATCCTTCGTAAACCTTTTGCTGATACTCTGTTTCGACAACCGCAATGCCTTGCTTGTTGTTGAAGATATTTTTGGTATTACCCAAATATTTTTCTTTTTCGAGTTCGAACATTTTCCAGGATTATGAGTGGCATTTACAGCAACCAAATTACTACATATTTGCTAAAATTAAAAATCATTTGTTTTTGATTCTCTTTAAGTTACGGTTTTGCATATTTTGTAAGTTTTTATAGCTTAATAAAAATATTTTGTAAATATTAACGGTGCAAGGTTAGTTTTATTAACTAAAATTTAATTGTTTTGTAACAAATTGTAAATTATAGCAACTAATTTATCAAATCATTAAATATAAATTATGAATACATTTTCATTCAAATCAGTACTTGCTGCTTCGGTTTTTTTTGTTGGAGCAACCGGCTGTTTTGCACAAGACATTTTAGTGAATTCACTAAAACTGAATGCAAGCGAAAAAAGTAAAGAAAACTTTAAATTCACTGACGTAATCAATTTAGGAACTACTTCTGTAAAACTTCAGGGTTCATCAGGAACATGTTGGAGTTATTCTACGAACTCTTTCTTAGAGTCAGAAATGATTCGTTTAGGAAAACAACCGGTAGAATTGTCTCAGATTTACTCTGCAAGAAACGTTTATGTAGAAAAAGGAGTTAATTATGTACGTATGCACGGAGCTGTTACTTTAGGTGATGGTGGAGCATTGCACGATGTAATTAATATGTATAAAAAATACGGAACTGTACCAAGAGAAGTTTACACAGGATTAAACTACGGAACAGATAAAAATAAATTTGGTGAAATGGCAGCAATGATCGAAGGTGTTTTGACAGCTGTAGTTAAAAACCCGAATGGAGAATTAACGCCAAACTGGAAAAAAGCCTACGCTGCAGTTATCGATTCTTATTTAGGAACTGTACCGGAAAACTTCGCCTACAAAGGGAAAAATTACACACCACAAACGTTTGCTAAAGAAGTAGTAGGAATTAATCCTGATGAGTATGTAGAAATTTCATCGTTTACAACCTCTCCGTATTACGAAAAAACAACCATGATGGTACCGGACAACTGGTCATTTGATCAGGTTTACAACGTAAAAGTAAATGACATGACTGATGTTATCGACAATGCTTTGAAAAAAGGATATACAGTAGCTTGGGCAACAGATGTAAGCGAGAAAAGCTTTAGTTGGAAAAACGGTGTAGCTTATGTACCAACAAAGAAATTTGATGATATGACTGCCGAAGAAAAAGCAGACATGTTCAACGGACCAAAAGCTGAACCTGAAATCACGCCAGAAATGCGTCAGGCTGCGTTTGATAACTACACTACAACAGATGATCACGGAATGCACATTATTGGTATTGCAAAAGATCAAACCGGAAAAGAATATTACATCGTAAAAAATTCATGGGGAGCAACAAACGACTACAAAGGATACTTGTTTGTAACTAAAAACTTTGTGAAATATAAAACAACTGCTTTGTTACTAAACAAAGGAGGAATTCCAACGGATATTGCTAAGAAGTTAGGGGTCTAATCACCAGTCAAAAGGATATATAAAAGCAGCGTTACTGAAAAGTAACGCTGCTTTTTTTTATTCAAAATTTTTAGGATCAATCTTAAAAATTACTTTTAAACGTTTTTTTATGCTTGTTTGTAGTTTTTATAATACAACGAAATAAAATAATAACTATCTTTATATCAGTATTTTATATTTATTTGACTAATAACGCCAAGCTATCATGAAAATTTATGAGGTACTTTTTGTAGCAATTGTGTTTAATTTTTCTTTTAGCTGTTTTGGGCAAAGCAAAGATAATGCTCCCACGATTACAGCAATTGAGAATGCAACCGTGCGTTCTGATAATTCCTCTAAAGAAAATCTGGTAATTGTAGGCTATTATGTAGAGGAAACCATTAATATGACTTTTGGGAAAAGGATTACCAAATACGAAGTTTCAAAATTAGACATGGTTTATACAAATGATCTGGGGCCAAATAACACCAGGGTTGTAACTCCAATATATAGAAAACCCAGAGTAAAAAGAGGTGACATAGCATTACAGTCAAAAGCCGTTGTTGATAATGGTGTCACAAATATTGAGCCCATCAAAGTCGAGGTAATCGCTCCAGCCGAAGATTCAAAATATGTAACCATTGATGTAGTCGACACCTATGCTAAAGTTTTAGATAAAGGCTATAAATCTGTAGAGATGCTTACAAAAGTCGCAGACAGGGCTTATTTTGATGGTGATTTGGCCACGGCGGCTAAATACTACGAAGAGCTGTTTATTATGAAAACAGATTTAGATGCTATGTATTATTATCGTTACGCAGAATCCCTAAAAGGAATCAATCAAATGGGTAAAGCAAATGAAGCAATGCTTTTATTTGAAAGTAAAAATACAGGCAATAATGTAGTGAAGCACAGTAAATTGGTGAGGAATTAAGCTTTACTATTGTAACAAAAAAAAAGACTATCGAATGATAGTCTTTTTTTTAAGCTCCCTCTCTTGGGCTCGAACCAAGGACCCTCTGATTAACAGTCAGATGCTCTAACCAACTGAGCTAAGAAGGAATCACCTTAAAGGTAAATATGTTTGCTAAAAAAAGTTGCTCCCCCTCTTGGGCTCGAACCAAGGACCCTCTGATTAACAGTCAGATGCTCTAACCAACTGAGCTAAGGAGGAAGTTGTTGTTCTTTTTAGCGAGTGCAAATATAGAGGATTTTTTAGTTTCTCAAAAACATTTTCGCACTTTTTTTAAAATATTTTACTACTTAACAATTGCCTTATAAATATCATTTCCGTTAGCGAACAAAAGTAATGTTATAAGTAGAACGAAACCAACGATTTGGGCATTTTCAAGGAATTTGTCACTTGGTTTTCGGCCGCTAATTATTTCGTATAATAAAAACATCACATGACCACCATCAAGAGCCGGAATTGGCAATAAATTCATAACTCCAAGCATAATCGACAATAAAGCAGTGATTGTCCAAAATGCTTCCCAACTCCAGGTACTAGGGAAAATGTTAAAAATCGCTGCAAAACCACCTACTTGTTTGTAAGCTTTTGTTTCAGGATTAAAAATCATTTTAAGCTGTTTTCCGTATCCAACTAATTGATCTTTCCCTTTTGTTAACCCAACCGGAATTGATTCAAAGAAACTATAGTTTTTAGTACTTACTTTATAGTAGCCTAATTTTGCTAGAGATTCGATATTTAAACCGCCAACACTAACACCTAATACACCAGCTTCAGAAACTTTAACTGTAACAGGTACTTGCTTTAGATCACGCAAAACAACAGCAGGAATTGTTTTTCCTTTATTATTTTCTAAAATCGTTTTAACCTGATCAAAATATCTTGCATCTTGTCCGTTAAGACTAATAATTAAATCTTTTGGTTTTAAAGCTGTGTTTCCAGATTCAGGAGTAACAGCAGCAATTGCAAACGGAGTTCTCATGCTTACAAGAAGTCCTTTTTCCTGTTTTGATAACTGATCAACAAAATCAGTTGGCATTTTTATGGTTTGTTGTTGCCCGTTTCTTTCGATCAGGACTTCCTTCGCCATTATAACATTCATGTTTAACTCTTTGTCGAAATTTTCAACTTTTTTTCCATCTATAGAAATAAGTTTATCACCAGTTTTAAAACCAGCTTTAAGCATTGCTGGGTTTTCGATCAAAACACCATCTTTCAAATCAGCATTTGCTACATACGTCTCGCCATAAGCAAACGCCATTCCTATATATATAATGAATGCCAGAATAAAGTTTACAGTAACTCCACCCAACATAATAATCAAACGTTGCCAGGCTGGCTTAGAACGAAATTCCCACGGTTGCGGTGGCAAAGCCATTTGATCCTTGTCCATACTTTCATCGATCATTCCGGAGATTTTTACATAACCTCCAAGTGGTAACCAACCAATTCCGTATTCGGTTTCGCCAATTTTCTTTTTTAACAGGGAATATTTAACATCAAAAAATAAGTAAAATTTTTCGACTCTTGTTTTAAATAATTTTGCAGGGATAAAATGCCCTAATTCGTGAAGAATAATAAGTAAAGATAAACTCAATAGAAATTGAGAGAGTTTGATAACTATATCCATTTTGTATTTTTAGTTCGTAATTTAACGCACAAAAGTAACGTTTTCTGATTTAATTTAAGACGCAAGATAACACTTAAGGTTTTAAATTCTTGTTAATAATTGCTTCATACTTTATAAATAAAGAAAACTTCATTTCGCTTCTCTATATATTAGTAACTCATTCTTAATTAATGTTACAATTTGTCTTATTGTGATATTTAAAAAACTTATAGCAGACACTTATTTAGTGTTTCCGTTTTAATTTCATTCTTATTGTAAATCTGAATTATTCTTAAAGAGTTAACAAAAATATTTTAGAATTATCAATCAATTGTTTTATTCGCTAATCTTTAAATTATACGCCATGAATTTTATTAAACAAATCGAAAGAATTAAAAGGATGCATATATTAATTAGTTCTGAAAAAACAGGTACTCCTCTTGTTTTTGCTAAAAAGTTAAGTTTAAGCAGAAGCCAGCTTTATAATGAATTAGAAATGATAAAGGAACTTGATGCTCCTGTAAAATATTGTAAAAAAAGAGAAAGCTTTTATTATGAAAGTTCTTTTGAGCTAATATTAAATTTCTCTTTAAAAACTATTAAAGATGATGAATCTAAAGAAATTTTTGGAGGATCCTACTTCCGTCCAATTTTATTAGACGGAACTCTGATAAGTTTGCTATAACGAAAACGTTCTCGAGAAAATGATTTTGTTGAAATTTATTAACCTTTAATATTTAAAATTATGGAATTAGAATTAATTAATTTAGAAGATTTAAATTTGGTAGAGCTTAATGTTCAGGAAACACAGGAAATTGAGGGTGGAATTATTCCATTAATAATTGCAGTTTCTTTATTATGGGGAACGCATAATGCGTATTAATTTATTGAAAACTTTAAGGAGCGAATTTACTATATAAGTAACTCGCTCCTTTTATAATAAAATATGATACAACTAATTCAAACTTTGGTGTTAATTCGTCTAAGAAAATTTCTTCCTCCCATGGACAAATTGACTTTGATATTATTTCTTTGCGGTTATTTACTATTTTTTTTCTGTTTGAATGAAAAATTTAATGTCTTAAGAAATTATTCACTTCTCTTTTCCTTAGATATTTTTTTTTATCATGTTAACAGGAAAGATATTGAACTATTAAAACTAAATAAGAAATGGAAGTTAGTATTATATGGAGAATATTTTGTTTATAGTTTTCCTTATTTGGTTTTGTTTTTTATGAATAAAGAATATTTATTTATTATAATATATCTTTTTTTAATAGCGGCTTACATTATTGCTGTTCCGGAATTTTACGGAAAAACAATCAAATATCCGTTTAAACTATTTGATCCTTTTTGGAATATTTGTTGGCGCAAAAACAAATTAATTTTGTTTCTTCCTATAACTATTTTTCTTGTGGTTGTTGGAGATTTATACAATAACGAAAATCTTATTATAGCTGCATTTTTTGTTGCTTCATTTTTGAGTGCATTACCTTCTTTTCAAAGAGAAGCTTACGAAAACATAAAGATGAGTTATTATTCAGGGAAGGGTTATCTTAATAAGCAATTCAAAACGGCAATCACAAATTCCCTAATAACAACTGTCCCCTTAATTATTGCACTGATGGTATTTCAAAAATGGGAATTTCTCTGTTTTATACCTTTAATTTTTGCTATTCCAATACTCAATATCATATTCAAATATTCCTATTTCAACAATCAATTTTTACATCAAATTATGCTTGCCGTTTTTTTGGGTATGCTTCCGCTGGGAATATCTGTTGTTGCTATTCCATTTTTGTATCTAAAATCAGTTAAAACTATTAAAGCGATTCAGGATGTTTCAAATTGACATAAAAAATAAATCCTATAAGAACAAAACGGTTTTAGAAAACATTTCGATTTCTATACCTAAAAGCGGTATCTATGGGGTTGTAGGGAAAAATGGAGAAGGAAAAACTACATTATTTAGGTGCATAATGGGCTTAACTTCTTTTATTGGTTCTATTGCTCATGAAACAGAAAATTCTTTTCATGGCAAAATAGCATGGTGTCCTACTGAACCCGTAATTTATGATGAATTGACGGCAAAAGAATTTGCCGTTTTTTACCAGGAATTATTAAATATTGAGAATAGTGATTTTCAGATGTTTGATGTTCCTCAGGATAAACTCATCAAAACTTTTTCGACAGGAATGAAAAAGAAAGCTTATATGAATGCTGTTTTTCAGAAAGAATATGATATCTATATTTTTGACGAACCTTTTAATGGACTTGATTTAGAGTCTAATTATGTACTGATGAATTATATCAGACAATTATCAAAAAAAAGTATTGTCTTTATTTGTTCTCATATTCTGGAAACTCTTTATAAAGATTGTGATAGTATATTCTTAGTAAAAAACACTAAAATACAGGAGTTTGAAAAATTTGAATATTCTATGATCGAAGAGGAACTGTTCTTAAAATAATTATCAAAAAAAAAGATGATTTATACTTCCGTCCAATTTTATTAGACGGAACTCTGATAAGTTTGCTATAACGAAAACGTTCTCGAGAAAATGGTTTTGTTGAAATTATTAATTAATATTTTAAACTTTAAAATTATTAATTTAGAAAATTTGAATTTAGTAGAGCTTAATGCTCAAGAAGTACAAGAAGTAACAGGGGGAGAACTTTTTACTTTTATTGCACTTGGCGCATTAATAATTGGCGTTGGTTTAATTTCTAATAATAATGGAAAAAAAGTAAATGGTCCTGGAGGTAATGGCTCTAATGACACTGCTTATTATAGAGGAGATGTGTTTACCGGAGCTACATTTTTTTAATTAAATATAGGGCCTTGAGGAATCAAGGCTCTATAAAATCTTAGTATATTTTACAGTATTACGTTG
Source organism: Flavobacterium piscisymbiosum (assembly GCF_020905295.1). Classification (NCBI taxonomy): domain Bacteria; kingdom Pseudomonadati; phylum Bacteroidota; class Flavobacteriia; order Flavobacteriales; family Flavobacteriaceae; genus Flavobacterium; species Flavobacterium piscisymbiosum. The sequence continues at coordinate 1,418,141 of NZ_JAJJMM010000001.1, forward strand.
AAAAGTATAAGAACAAATTATAAAATCAAAAATCAATATAATGAAACAGTATTTTATCAAATTATTTAAACAATCAGTACTTTGTTTTATCCTTTTTCTTGTATTCTCATGTGGCTTAAAGTCAATTCCTTCTGAATATACTTTTATTAAAAATGGGTTTGAAAAAGTTGAATTAGACAACTTAGGAAATGGCAAGGTTTTAATTTACAATGGGGCTGATATTTTGCATAAAATAGATAATACTTCCAGAATAAACATCTGGATTAATGATAAGCCATTAGGTCAACTAAAAGCAAGTGAATATGTTATAATTGATCTTAAAAAGGACACCTATAAATTTAAAGTACAGCACTTAGACGTGGTTAATATGAGGAGTATGGATGAAGTCGAAATTGATGAAAAAACAAAAGTTATAAAAATTAAACCCAATGTCACTTCTAATAAATTAAGAGTAACAAATGAATTGCCTAAGAATTTTGATAAATTCAAATATGCTCTAAAAAGGTAATACTTATTTTTTGAGATTTTAAAATTATAAATAATGAGGGAGATTTATATTGAATCTAAAAAAGTGCATATAATTGGAATACTGCTTAGTGTTCCAATTATTTTAATATTTATTTCTATTATATTTTTAAGATGGGATGAAGTTTTTAAGCAAAACTTGAAAGAAATAAAAGAATCGCTATTAATATTTGATAACAAAAAAGCCAATACAATCTTGATTTTATTAGCACCAAATTTAATTCTTGTAATAGGGATTATAATTCATGAGCTTATTCATGGCATCTTTATGGGTCTTTTTTCTAAAAACGGTTGGAAGTCGGTACGATTTGGGTTTATAAAAAAACAGTTAATGCCGTTTGCAAATTGTCTCGAGCCATTAACATCAAAGCAAATGTTGGTTGTGTCTCTGGCGCCTTTTTTTATATTGGGTTTATTACCTTCCTTATATGGGATGTTATTTGGTGATTTGTTTTGTTTTTTCATTGGCTTTTCTATGACTTTGGGAGCGGTTGGTGATTTTATTTATTCTCATTTAATATTTAAAACTGGTTTGAATCACAAACTTCTGGATCATAAAAGTAAAGTTGGCTTTATTATTATAGACTAAAAAGGATAAAATTATAGAGGGCAATAATTAAATATATTTAAAATGAAAAATAATTTATTTCACACAATTTTCTTAGGAACAAAAGGGAAAAAGTTTCTAACTCTGGTTTATGTTATTTTATTTTCTGTTTGTATATTCTATTTTTTGGTAAGGCATTGTTTTATTTCACTCATTAGCTGAGAAAAACAAAAATAATAATTCCGGTCTATAAGATTTATATATTATAAATAAGTATCTCAAATTAAGCAGTATGAATTTTAGTTCAGATCCTATAAATAATCTGGAGAATCTTATATCAAAAAATAAAACCAAAAGTTTATCCATTTATTTTGTAATTGTTTTAGCACTTATAATTTTCTTAGGACTTTTGCCTATAATCAAAGTAGATATTAGTAGTCAGAGTCGTGGTATTATTCGCAGTAAAACGGACAATGTACCTGTTACGGCAATTGTAAGCGGGCGTGTGAAATGGGTTTCCTTAAATAATAATAATAATATTGTAGAAAAAGGAGATACGCTTGTAAAAATCTCAAAAGAAAACCTGGAAAGTGATAAAGAGATACAAAATACACTATCTGGTTCTGTCTCTGAATTATTAAATGATCTTTCAAACCTTCTACAAAATAAAACGAATCATTTGCTCACATCTGCAGCACGAGAAGATTTATTCAAATTTCAATCGGGAAAAAGTGAATTGCAAAGCAAAATTTCACAGGCACAAATAAATCATGACCGTAATAGAATCTTGTATGATAAGGATATTATTGCAAAAGCTGATTTCGAAAAAATCGAATATGAATTGCATTTCAATAAACAAGCATTGCAAAGTTATATAAGTCAGCAGAAATTGACTTGGGAAAATCAGAAAAGAGATTTAGAAGAACGTTTGAAAAATTTGAACGGATCGGTTTCTAAAATAAATATTGAATCGAACAATTATATTATTTTGGCTCCTATTTCTGGAACTATAGAGAATTTTTCAGGTATTCAGAAAGGTTCTTTCATTAATGCATCACAATCTATCGCAACGATTTCTTCGGCTGATCATCTTATTGTAGAAAATAATGTTGCTACAAATGATATTGGCTTAATTAAGAAAAATCAAAAAGTAAAATTTCAATTGGATGCTTTTAATTATAACCAATGGGGTTTTTTAGAAGGAAAAGTAATTGATATCGATAAAAATATAACAATTCAGGGAGAGCAGGCTTTTTTTAAAGTTCGTTGCGCTCTTGATTCTACAACACTGAAACTGAAATCAGGTTATCAGGCCAATGTTTCTAAAGGAATGACCTTAACAACCAGATACATATTAACCCGCAGAAGTTTGTTTGATCTGTTATTTGATAAAATAGATGATTGGTTAAACCCAAAACAAATAGCAAAGAGTAATTAAAATGGCTTCAATAAAAATAAAACAACATGATATTCAAGATTGTGGTGCTGCTTGTTTGGCATCTATTGGAAACCATTTCAAAGTTAATTTGCCTATAGCCAGAATTAGACAGTATGTCAACACTGATAAACGTGGTACAAATGTACTGGGTATTATTGAGGGAGCAGAAAAAATGGGCTTTACAGCAAAAGGTGTAAAAGGAGGTCTGGATTCTTTAGATAAAATTCCGCTTCCTGCAATTGCCCACATTATCACAAAAGCACAATTACATCATTATGTTGTAATTTACAAAGTTGAGAAATCTAAAATTACGGTTATGGATCCGGGTTTTGGTAAAATGGAAGTTTATACTGTTGAAGAATTCCAAAAAATATGGTCTGGTGTGCTAATTCTTTTTGCACCCAATGATGATTTTAAAACACTAAACGAAAAAACTTCGCCAATAAAGAGATTTTGGAATTTAATTCAACCACATAAAATCATTTTACTTCAGGCATTAATTGGTGCCATAGTTTTTACTGTTTTGGGATTGTCAATGTCTATTTATATTCAAAAAATCACAGATTATGTTTTGGTCGATGGCAATAAAAACCTACTTAATTTATTGAGTATTTCGATGATTGCTATTATAGCACTTCAAGCTTATATAGGCTCTAAAAAAAGCATATTTGTTATGAAAACGGGGCAATTAATTGACGCGAAATTAATTTTGGGTTATTATAAACATCTATTGCACTTACCACAACGTTTTTTTGACACTATGCAAATTGGTGAAATAACTTCCAGAATAAACGATGCAGTAAAAATTCGTTCGTTTATAAATGAAGTTGCTATAGAAATGATTGTCAACATTTTTATTGTAATTTTTTCATTTGCTTTAATGTTTACTTATTATTGGAAACTGGCTTTGGTTATTCTACTTGCGATTCCATTTTATACCTTGATATATTTTGTTTTAAACAAATTCAACAAGAAAGTCGAGCGAAATATTATGGAAAATGCTGCGGAATTACAAACTCAATTAGTAGAAAGTATTACACATGTAAGGACAGTAAAAGAATTTGGAATTGAAGAGTTTTCTAATTTAAAAACAGAAAATAAATTTGTAAAACTTTTATTTACAACTTATAAATCAGGCCTGAATGGAATTTTTGCTGGTACATCTACGCAACTTTTAGCTTCAGGATTTACGGTTGTTTTAATGTGGATTGGTTCCGGTTATGTGATTGACAGATCTATCACTCCAGGAGAATTATTTTCTTTTTATGCTTTAATCGGTTATTTTACATCGCCCGTTGCTTCTTTAATCGGAATGAATAAAACGGCTCAAAATGCATTAATTGCTGCTGATAGGCTTTTTGAAATAATGGATTTGGAAAGAGAGGAAACAGAGAATAAAGTTGAGTTAAAAAGAGAGAATGCAGGCGATATAAAATTCGAAAATGTTTCTTTTCGATATGGATCACGATTAGAAATTTTTAAAAAATTTAATGCCATATTCAAAAAAAATGAGACAACTGCAATAGTAGGTGAAAGTGGTAGTGGAAAAACCACTTTAATTTCACTTCTTCAAAATTTATACCCAATAAAAGAAGGAAAAATTTATATAGGTGAATTTGATACTCAATTTATTCATTACCAAAGTTTAAGGAAGATTGTTGGAGTGATTCCGCAACAACTTAATTTATTTTCCGGAAATATAATAGAGAATATTGCCTTAGGAGATTCATTCCCTGATATCCATAGAGTCTTGGATCTGTCAAAGCAATTAGGAATAACAGAATTTGTAGAAAAATTGCCCAATGGTTTTGAAACGCAAATTGGCGAAAATGGAGCAATGCTTTCTGGTGGGCAAAAACAAAGAATTGCAATAGCCAGAGCATTATATAAAAATCCGGAGATTTTATTAATGGATGAGGCAACAGCATCATTAGATACTAATTCAGAAAAAGTTGTAAAAGATGTAATAGATAATTTTAAAGCTCAGGGAAAAACTATAATAATTATTGCACATCGATTAAGTACAATTGCAAATGCTGATAAAATATTAGTGATGAAAAGTGGAGCAATTGCTGAGTCTGGGAGTCATAATAGCTTACTGGAACAAAAAGGAGAATATTATAATTTGTGGAGTAAACAAAGTCTGCTTTAAATTTGTCCGCAAACCTATAATTAAGAAAAATCATATAATTTATTTTGTCTGAAATATTAAAGTATTATATTGTACATTATTTTTCTTTCAATAAAAGCTTGTAAAAGTAATATTCTAACTTAATACTAATAATAAAAAGAAAACATGAAAAATCAAATTTTTAAAGACACAAAGGAAACCAGGATCATGCTTATGTTTAGTTTTATGATAGCTAGCATGTTTTTTATCTATTTTCTAGGAAAGTTTTGTGGTGCAACACTTTACTATATTTATAATTAAGATTTAAACATTAATACAGGCAATTTCAAAGTATGGAAACTAAAAGCGAGAATTACTATCCAATAATTTTTGGCTCGGTAATTTTAATCTTTTTCCTGATACAGGTATTTGAAAAAGGAATTATTTTTGGGCAGGCTTTGGCCAATTAGAAAATATTAAAACCAAATCATAGCTTAATAAATAATAATGATGTTGCCACTTAAACCTCATTGTTATTTATTAAGCTATGTTTTGGGAACTTACCTTTAAGTAAATATTGGGTTTAAATGTTTGTTAATTAATAAACATTTAGATTTCTCTTTTTATCAAGAAGCCGTAACTTTACTTTTTAAACTTTATCATCCTCAATTGATATTGTAAAACCATAAAAAAGTTACAACATGGCTTCATTATTATTTTCTCCACTTACTATAAAAAAAATCACTTTAAAAAATAGAATCGTTATTTCGCCCATGTGTCAATATTCTTCCGTTGACGGATTTGCAAACGATTGGCATTTGGTTCACTTAGGCAGTCGTGCCAGTGGTGGAGCAGCTTTAATCATTCAGGAAGCAACAGCAGTTTCTCCCGAAGCCAGAATTTCTCCATCTGATTTAGGAATCTGGAAAGACGAACACATCGAAAAACTCAAAACAATCAACGCATTTATAGTTTCTCAAAATGCTATTCCCGGAATTCAATTGGCACATGCAGGACGAAAAGCAAGTGTTTCAGCTCCCTGGGAAGGGAATAAAAAATTAGATTTCGCTCAAGGCGGATGGCAAACGGTTTCTGCGAGTAACATTCCGTATCATGATGATGAACCATTTCTTCCGGAAGCTTTAGACCAAAACGGAATCCAGAAAGTAGTTTCAGATTTTAAAGCAGCGACCAAAAGAGCGGTTCAGGCCGGTTATCAGGTTGCAGAAATTCACGGAGCACACGGTTATTTATTACATCAGTTTTTATCTCCTTTAACGAATGTAAGAACCGATGAATACGGCGGAAGTTTTGAAAACAGAATCCGTTTTACTTTAGAAATTGTAGCAGCAGTACAATCAGAATGGCCTTCGGATTTACCTTTATTCGTACGAATTTCAGCGACAGATTGGGCAGAAGGCGGATGGAATCCCGAAGAATCTGTACAACTTTCTAAAATCTTAAAAGAAAAAGGAGTAGATTTAATTGATGTTTCATCAGGCGGATTGGTTTCACACCAAAAAATTGAATTAAAACCAGGTTATCAGGTTGCTTTCGCAGAACAAATTAGGAAAGAAGCAAATATTCCAACAGGCGCAGTAGGTTTAATAACCGAAGCCAAACAAGCCGAAGCAATTTTAGAAAAAGCTCAGGCTGATTTGGTTTTATTCGCCAGAGAATCCCTTAGAAATCCTAACTTGCCATTAGATTTCGCCAAAGAATTACACGACGATATTCAATGGCCAAAACAATACGAACGCGCTAAGATTAAATAAAATTTAAAACATAAGTTTTTTTGATTTGAACCATTAAGAGATTAAGAAAAATTAAGTTCGAATGCTTAATAATCTTAATCTCTTAATGGTTAGAAAAAAATAAAATGTTTAACCTTAATTGTAAAAACATACAAAATGCAAAAAATAAAAACAGCACTATTATCATACGGAATGTCGGGGAAAGTTTTTCATGCTCCGTTTTTAGACATTCACCCCGGATTTGAACTTTTAGGATCTTGGGAAAGAAGCAAAAAACTCATTCAGGAAGATTATCCAAGCGTAAAAAGTTATCCAACAATTGATGATTTATTGGCAGATGATGTCGATTTGGTAATTGTAAATACACCGGTTGGAACACATTTCGAATATGCCAAAAAAGTTTTATTGGCAGGAAAACACGCCGTTGTCGAAAAAGCATTTACAACAACCGTGGCCGAAGCCGAAGAATTAGCTGCAATAGCCAAAGAAAAGGGTTTGAAATTGGCTGTTTTCCAAAACAGAAGATGGGATAGTGATTTTAAAACCGTTCAAAAAATAATCAAAGAAGGAACTTTAGGAGATTTGGTCGAAGCCGAATTTCATTTTGACAGATACAATCCTTTATTGAGTGCAAAAGCACATAAAGAAACTGTAAATGACGGAGCCGGAATCCTGAAAGATTTAGGTCCGCATTTAATCGATCAGGCCGTTTGTTTGTTTGGTTCACCAAAGTCCGTTTTTGGAGATATTCGTTTTACAAGAGAAAACTCTTTGGTCGATGACTGGATCGATTTATTGTTGATTTATGAAGATTTCAGAGTACGATTAAAAGCCAGTTTTTTTGTTCGCGAAGCCAATCCTGCTTATACCATTCACGGAAAAAAAGGATCTTTCCTAAAACCTCGTGGAGATGTTCAGGAAGATGAATTAAAACTAGGTAAAAAACCAAATTTAGAATCCTGGGGAACAGAATCAGAAAACTTACAAGGATTATTGCATACCGAAATTGACGGAAAAGAAATAAGAGAAAAAATCCCAACACTTCAGGGAAATTATTTTTCGTTTTTTGATGGCGTTTATGAATCCATTGCAAATAATAAAATAGAACCCGTTACAGCAGAAGATGGTGTAAAAGTGATGCAAATTATAGAAGCTGCAATTGCAAGTAATGCGCAACAAAAGGTAATTAATTTGTAACGTAAAATTGCCCACGGGTTTTACGGATCTAAACGGATTAACACAGATTTATTCTAATTATATCTTTTAAACTATATCATAGACGCACGGCAGTGCGTCTTTTTTATGCGTACAAATAGAAAACCTTAGCACCTTAGTTTCTCAGAACCTTAGTCCCTTAAAACAAATTTATAAACATATAACGTTATAAATTTAGGAACTAGTAGGGTTTTATAGTCTATAAAGTAGCTTTTTAGTACTTTTATACTAGAATCCAAAAATAAATCACTTTGATCAGTTTCAATCCATTATCGCTATTCCAAACAAAAGGAAAAATCAAGAAAGTTTATAGAGAAGCAAAAGCCTCTTATTTAAACCGAATTCGTTTTGCCGTGGGAATGTTTTATTTTGGAATGGGATTAAGTTTTGCAACCTGGGCGAGCAGAATTCCAGACATAAAAACCGCTTTACATTTAACGGAAGGAGATTTGGGGTCGATTCTTTTTGCTTTGCCAATGGGACAATTGATCATCATGCCTTTTTCAGGTAAAATGGTAACCAAATTTGGGAGTCATCGTATCCTTGTTTTCTCTTTAATAATGTATGTTTTGTGTTTGGCTAATTTAGGATTAGCAACATCAGCACTGCAATTATCACTAGGATTATTTCTGTTTGGAGTTTTTGGAAATCTAGCCAACATCGCCGTAAATACTCAAGGAGTTTATACCGAAGTACTTTTCAAAAAAACAATCATGTCCTCTTTTCACGGAATGTGGAGTTTTGCCGGATTTACAGGAGCTTTGGTAGGTTTAGGAATGCTGACTTTAAAACTCACACCATTTCATCATTTTCTGGTTGTGGGCGCAATTGTACTTTTAATGGTTGCTTTCAATTTTAAATTTTTGGTCAAAGCCAAAGAAAAAATAAAAAACAAAACATCCGAAAAGAAAAAGCTATTTGTAAAACCCGACAGCTCTTTGCTTTGGCTTGGTGTAATTGGTTTTTGCAGTATGGCCAGCGAAGGTGTAATGTTCGACTGGAGCGGAGTTTACTTTAAAGATATTGTACAAGCTCCCGGACCTTTAGTAATTTTAGGTTATACATCATTCATGATCATGATGGCCAGCGGACGATTTTTAGGCGATGGACTCATCAACAAATTTGGTCGTGAACGGGTGATGCAAATTAGTGGCGTCATGATTTCTGTGGGGCTTTTTACTGCTGTTTTTCTTCCTTATATTATTCCTTGTACCATTGCTTTTATGCTTGTTGGTTTAGGAGTTGCGACCATTGTGCCTACCGTTTATAGTATGGCAGGAAAAAACCCTACCGTTCCTCCCGGAGAAGCTTTAACCATTGTTTCGAGTGTAAGTTTTTTAGGTTTTTTGATGGGACCTCCGGTTATTGGACATATTGCGGAAGCTTTCGGACTTCAGTTTTCCTTTGCCTTTATCGGAATCTTTGGTGTTCTGATCGCCTTTATGGTTTCGAAAATTAGAACTACCGAAGCATAATTTTTTTTCAGGAGCTAATCCCGCTATACGTTCCAATCTTTTGTGGCGAACACCGCCACAAAAGGATTTCCACTTCTATCGGGGCTAGGACAATCATTTTCATAAGAGTTTTTTCCTCTAGTTTGTCCTCCCGAGGAACGAGGGATCTCCACAAGAAACTCCGTATAGTAATACACCAAATATTGACGATATTCTCTACAGAATTTCTAGTTTGATTTGCTCGTTGGCTATCGCTCAGGCCTCCTTCGTCGAAAATAACATTAAATGAGAAAAAATCATTTCAATCATTATAATCTGTGGCTATAATAAAACTAGCAAATGCCCAAATTAATTACTGATTTTTAAAAAGCAATCTTATTTATAAAATAAAAATTTGTAAGAAATTTCTTTTACATCGATTTTTGCTTATATTTGAGGTTGAAAATTAAGTTTCGTATTTATCGAAAGTCTTTTCCAAAGACCAATTTTATCTTTTGATGCAGAATTAAAAAGTTTTGAAAATCAAGACTGTTTAATCTGAAAACTTTTATCAAAGTAAATTGGGTTTTCATGGGAAAGAAATACATATTGTTTTTTATTTTATTGTCTTTTGGAGTTGCTTTTGCACAACAAGAAACTACTTTCGAAGGAATAGTAATTGATGCAAAAACGCAAAGTCCTCTTGAAAATGTTGTGGTAAGTATCCAGAATTCTTCGATCACACAACTTACCAATGCAAGCGGAAAATTCGAATTGCATTCTGCTATTAAAGGAGAACAACTATTATTGCTTCGTAGTCAGGGATATAAAGATTTACTTTTAAAGATAAACTCAAATCCGGAACAAACAGTCAATCTTGGAATATTACAATTAGAAGATAATTTTTCAGATGATGTTCCTGCAACGTTAATCACCTTATTAGACAGTGAATTATCAGATGATAACAGTTCGTCAGAAATGACATCAGGACTTTTACAGTCTTCAAAAGATGTTTTTATGCAGGCCTCCGCTTTCAATTGGGGACAAGCCCGATTTAGAATTCGGGGTCTGGACAGCGAAAACGGAACTATGATGCTCAATGGCATGGTCATGAATAAAATTTATGACGGAAGACCGCAATGGAGTAATTGGGGAGGTTTGAATGACGTACTTAGAAATCAGGAATTTTCTGTTGGAGCCGCAGCTTCAAATTTTACTTTTGGAGGCATATTGGGCACGCAGCAAATTTCGACCCGCGCATCAACTTACAGAAAAGGAGCAAGGCTTACTTTTTCAGGAAGTAATACAACCTATAATTGGCGTGCCAATGCGACCTATGCTTCCGGAATGAATTCTTCTGGGTGGGCGTATGTAATATCAGCAGGAAAACGTATTGGTAATGAAGGTTATTTTGAAGGAACAAGTTTCGATGCCGAATCGTTTTTTATAAGTGTCGAAAAGAAATTAAGTAACAAACACTCGCTAAACTTCACGGGATTTTATACGCCAAATTCCCGAGGAAAAAACTCAGCCAATACCAATGAAGTTGTCGAATTAACCAACGAAAAATACAATTCGTATTGGGGTTTTCAGGATGGCGAAAAACGAAATGCAAGGGTAAAAAAAGTCGAAGAACCTTTATTGATGCTCAATCATTATTACAAGATAAATGAAAAAGCAAAACTGAATTCCAATATAATGTATCAGTTTGGTAAAGTAGGAAACAGCACGATTGATTATCAAAATGCAAATAGTCCGGATCCTACATATTATCGAAAATTACCCAGTTATTATGCCTCACTTTACGGAAAAGATATCGGAGAGTTTTCAGGAGAGTTTACACCGGATTATGAAAATGCGGAACTCAATAAAAAATTGTTTCTGGAGAATCCGCAAATCAATTGGGATGAAATGTATCAGGCCAATCAGCAACCAATATTAAATTCTAATGGAAAAATTATAGGTTATCAGCCTTCTCAAAGTCATTATGTTTTGTATGAAGACAGAGCAGATGATAAAACGTTTGCTGCCAATTCAAACTTAAACATTCAAATTACAGAAAACAGCTCTTTTGATGGCGGAATAACTTTTCGGAATTTAAAATCACATCAATTTCAATATCTTTTAGATTTGCTGGGAGGCGAATATTTTGAAGATATCGATGCATTTTATGTTGGAGATCAGTCGCAATCAGATCTTCAGCATCCAAATCGTCAGGTGAAAAAAGGAGATGCTTATGGTTATAATTTTAATCTTCTAGCGACTACAGTCGATGCTTTTACGCAGTTTAAATTTAATTATAGAAAAATTGATTTTTATTTAGGTCAATCATTTTCCATCTCCAATTATCAAAGAGAAGGTTTGTATCAAAACGGAATTTACCCAACAACTTCTTTAGGTAAAAGTGAAAAAGTACATTTTGAAAATTTTGGTTTCAAAGGTGGATTTACTTATAAGATTTCGGGAAAACAATGGTTGTTCTTTAACGGAATGCATCTTACAAGAGCGCCATCACTTCGAAATACTTTCGCCAATTCACGCCTGAATAATTCAGTTGTAGACGGAATCGAAAATGAAAATATCAGTAGTGTCGAAGGTAATTATGTTTTCCGTTCTCCAAAACTTAAAATTAGAACAACGGTTTATTATACTTTGATCAAGAACACTACAAAAACTTCTTTTTTCTATGCTGAAGGTATTTTTGACAGAGGAGCCAGTTACAATAATACAGATGCATTTGTGAGTCAGACTTTGACACATCTCGACAAGAAAAATATTGGAGCAGAGCTGAGTTTCGAATATCAAATTTCATCTACATTAAAAAGTACATTATCTGTAGCTTACGGTAATTACACTTACAATAGTAATCCAAATGTTTCGGTTACAAATGATGCCAACGCTGCGAAAGGTGATACACAAACTACTTTTGATTTTGGAGAATCATATCTCAAAAATTATAAACAACCCGGTATGCCGCAACAAGCTTACTCTTTTGGGTTAGAATATCGGGATCCTAAATATTGGTGGTTGGGAGCCAACATCAATTATTTGACCGAAAGTTATATTGATGTTTCGCCAATTGCCAGAACAGCCCGTTTTTATAAAAATCCAATCAGCGGTTTAGTTTTTCCTGAAGCTACAGAAGAACGTGCAGCCGCTTTATTAAAACAAGAGAAATTCGATCTTATTTCGTTGCTAAATATTACAGGCGGTAAATCCTGGCGTATTTCAGGTAAATATGTCGGGCTTTTTGCAAGTATAAATAATGTTCTTGACAAGACTTATAAAACAGGAGGTTTTGAGCAGGCAAGAAATGCGAATTTCAGAGCATTAAATCAGGATGTTTCAAGCGGAACGCCATCATTTGCACCCAAATATTTTTACGGATACGGAAGAACTTATTTCGTAAACCTCACGATAAGTTTATAAAATTTTAATACACATTCGAAATGAAAAATAGATTTTTAATTCCTTTTTTAGCGTGGTCAGTCTTCTTTTTTTATGGTTGTAATAATGAAGTTGAAATTCCAAAACTAAAATGCACACAGCCTGATTTAGCAGTAAATCAATCGGTTCAAAAAGTTAAGGATCTTTCGGGTTCAGTTCCAAAACAATACAATTACAATGATATCATCGAAGCTTATGTGGTATCGAGTGATGAAGGAGGCAATTTTTTTAAGGCGATTTCTTTTCAAACATTAGCGACAGATAAAGTACCTGCAATAGGATTTAGCATTCCTGTAGATGTTTCGAACACTTATATTGATTTTCGAATTGGAAATAAAGTGTATATAAAAGTCAAAAACCAGTTTACAGATTTATATTTTGGAGGATTGCGAATAGGAAGTCTGTATGTAAGTAATGCTGGCGATCCCACTATTGGCAGAGTTTCGCAAAATGATTATAAAAATGTCCTTAATGCTTCGTGTACAGTAATTGATGAAAGTCAATTGGTTGAGTCTATTTCTATTGAAGAAGCTCTAAACGATGATAAACTCAATACTTTGGTAGAGTTAACGGATGTGCAATTTACCGAAGAAGCAATTGGTCGTCATTATTTTGAAGAATCTAATAATGTGGGTGGTTCAACCAATTGGAATTTACGAGATAAAACCGGTAATCAGATTATTTTCAGAACAAGCAGTTACGCTAGTTTTGCAGATCATATCGTACCGGAAGGAAGCGGAAAAGTGAGAGGGATTTTGACCAAATTTGGATCGGATTACCAATTGATGATCAGGTCAGAAAAAGATTTGGTAATGAACGGAAAAAGAACCGTTCCTTTTTTTTCGGAAGATTTTCAATCAGTAAAAAACAATGTAAATTTCACATTGCCAGGTTGGAGCAACATAGTAGAAAAAGCTTCAAAAATATGGAAAAGTATGTTGTATGCAGGAAATGGTTACGCAGAATTTAATACCACCAGTACAACAGCTGCCGAAAATATTGCATGGTTAGTTACGCCAAAGATCAATATGTCAGGATATAAAAATGCTGTGTTATCTTTTAGAAGTGCTCAACATGACCTTAAAGTAGATTCACCCCTAAATTCTTTAGAAGTTTATATCTCAGCTAATTTTGATGGTTCCAGTATTACTAAAGCAAAGTGGACAAAACTAGAAGCAAATTTACCTTCATTGTCAACGCCAACAAGACAATTTATAAGTTCCGGCGGAATAGATTTATCTGCTTACTCAGGAAATATTCATATTGCATTCAAATATATAGGATCCGGTAAAGACAAAACATTAAACGGAGCTTTTATGGTTGATGATGTTAAAATTTTTGGAGAAAAGTAAGGCGTTCAATTTTTAAAAATGAAATTAAAGTGCTGATTTTTAAGTGATAATTTAATTGTGTGTTGTTTTTAAGTTTTAAACTGTTAAAATTTAATTGAATTTTGTATTTTGGTCATCCCAAATCAATACAAATACTACATGAAAACCTATTTTATCGCCATCTTGATGATGGTTTTTCCATGCTTGTTGCACAGTCAGGATCAAAATGCTCCTGTTAGATTAAAACAAATCAACATTGTAAAAACAAATTACCAAAACTCGAAAGATGGTGAAATTGTAAATAAAACAGTTGTTTTTAAAGACGGAAAAATAGAAACCATTACAACATCAGACGTTGTTCAGCATTTTTTTTACAATACAAAAGGATTGCTGGATAAGACTGTAAAAGATAAGATTGGAAGCGAATGGAAAGAAGTCGTAAACTACTCTTACGATGCAGATAATAACATTACAAAATTCGTTAAAAAATATCAGGAAGGTAACGACTACATTACCAAAACAGTAACTTTTGGCTACGAGGGAGCAAGAGTAAAAGTAATTACCAAAAAAAGTACGAATCACCAAAACATTGTTGATGATGTAGAATATATTGTAGAGAACGGTATAATTGTAAGACGTACTACGAGAGACAGAAACAAAGCAATAATTGGTAAAATTGAATATGTTTATATCAATGATAATGTTGCTAAACATAAAGGTCTTGTGGGAGATAAAATCTCTAAAACGTATACTTTTGATGATAAAAAATCTGTAGATCAATTAATTGTTCAGAGCTTGTTTGGTGATAATTATAAAGTAATTGTACCCATGATTTCATATCACGAAGAAGAGTTTAGTTTTGAAGCAATATCCTATAATAACGAGGTAAATTTTAGTCCGTCATCTACTGTTTTAGTAGGCGTAAGCAGAAAATTCAAATACAATAAATTAAACTTTCCAATTTCTTGTTCTCAAATTGAAGAAAACGGAATTGTAAAAACAGAAAAGACTTTTATTTACGAATAAAAACAATCTTTTTTATTTACTTTAAACCATTTAGAAATTAAGAATCGACTTAATTTCTAAATGGTTTCTTTTTTTAAAGAAACACTAATTTCCCAAATAGAACTTAAAAACGAGATTCTATAAGTGTTAGTACCTTACAAATCATTAAATTTGCACCTTATTCAAAGCTATGTTAGAAAAAGAAATTATAAATTTTGAGAAAACTGCCATTGTTGGTATTGTGACCCAAAATCAAAGTGAAGAAAAACTTAACGAATATCTTGATGAATTAGAGTTTTTGACATTTACCGCAGGAGGTGAAGTTATTAAACGCTTTTCGCAAAAAATGGAACGCCCAAATCCCAAGACTTTTGTTGGAACAGGGAAAATTGAAGAAATTAATCTTTTTGTAAAAGAAAACGACATATCGACTTTAATCTTTGATGATGAATTATCGCCATCACAACAAAAGAATATCTCTAAAATTATAGATTGTAAAATCTTAGACAGAACCCATCTTATTCTGGATATTTTTGCTCAAAGGGCCGAAACTTCGTATGCAAGAACGCAGGTAGAGCTGGCGCAATGTCAGTATCTGTTACCTAGACTTTCGGGTATGTGGACTCACCTTGAGCGCCAAAAAGGAGGAATTGGAATGCGTGGACCCGGAGAAACCGAGATTGAAACTGACAGACGTATTGTTCGTGATCGTATTGCTCTCTTAAAAGACAAAATAAAAACGATCGATAAACAAATGGGTGTGCAGCGCAGTAATCGTGGTGCGATGGTTCGTGTTGCTCTTGTTGGATATACCAATGTGGGGAAATCGACTTTGATGAATGCGGTTGGGAAAAGTGATGTCTTTGTTGAAAATAAATTGTTTGCAACTCTTGATACAACGGTTCGCAAAGTGGTGATTAAAAACTTGCCATTCTTATTGTCAGATACAGTAGGTTTTATTAGAAAATTACCAACGCAATTGGTAGATTCTTTTAAAAGTACGCTTGATGAGGTTCGTGAAGCAGATTTGTTATTGCATATTGTAGATATTTCGCATCCTGATTTTGAAGATCATATAGAATCTGTAAATCAGACTTTGCAGGATATAAAAGCACATGAAAAACCGGTTATAATGGTTTTTAACAAAATTGATGCCTACAAACACCTGACAATCGATGAGGATGATTTAATGACTGAGAAAACGCCAAGACATTATACACTTGACGAATGGAAATCAACCTGGATGCATCGTTTGGGAGAAGATAATGCATTGTTTATTTCGGCTACGAATAAAGAAAATTTTGAGGAATTTAGAGAAAGAGTTTATGAAGCAGTTCGTCAGATTCACATAACCAGATTTCCTTATAATAAATTCTTGTATCCGGATTATAAAGATGCAATCGAAAAAGAAGAAGAACAAGATGAGGAATAAGGAATAATAAATAAAAATTTTACCGCAAAGAGCGCTAAGATTATATTAAAGTATCTTCACAAAACATAAAGTTCGCAAAGCTAAATCTATATAGCTTTGCGAACTTTGTTTTTTTATAAAGCCGTGATATAAAAAAGTATTTGCTTGCTCTTATGTCTATACAATTAATTTGTAAGCTGAAATGTTTTAATCTCGCCAAAGACGCAGAGTCGCAAAGTTTTTTAAGCTTATGTTCTTAATGTAGTGATTAATTTTGCTAAGATGCAGAAGTCATCCATAATATATCTTTGGATCCTTGCGCGATTATTTCACCCCAGAAAAAAAAACTTTGCGCTCTTTGCGGTAAAATTTTATATAAACTAAAATCCGAAATTAACTCCTAAACCAAATACTTCTCTGGTTTGAAAACCCTGAAAAGCATTATCATCATAAATTGCCTGGAAGGATAAATTGGCAGATAAAAATTTGTTTACTTTCATGATAATATTCAAAGAGTAATTGATATCTACGTTTTGTGGATCTTCTAAATAATTAGAATATAAATTCAAAGTATTTTCTGCGGTTACGTTGGTCATGATAGCCAATTTATAATAAACCGATGCATAGAAACCTAATTCGTAACGCATGGTTTTGTTAGCATCTACACCAAAATAATCACCACTAACATACGGTAAACCAGTTCCCTGGTCGATTCCTGAGGTATAAGCTCCGTCTACAAAAGTAAATTTAGAGGTAAGAGGTGCAAAGTTAATTTTTAGATTGTCATCTTTTGTCCAGTAAATACCGGGACCAGTAGTAAGATAACCCGGAGACATAAATTTGGTATTTTCGGTTCTAATTTCCTTTCCGTTTGCATCTTTACCATACAAATAACCTGTTGTAAACTGAGTTCTGAAATTCAGGAAATAAGAATAGTACCATTCGCCAAAAGCTCTCTTTCCAACTATTGAATTGAATTCAAGACGGTCATCAGTCTTTTTTTCATAGTCGGCATTTTTAGTTTGTAAAAGTCCGTAAGAAGCTAAAATTTTATTATCCCAGGTAAGATCGTCTTTCTTGTAATTGAAATCGTAGTTGATTCCAAGAGTTCCCGAAAAGCTGTCTTCACCTCCTGCAATCCAATTATTAAAGCTCGATTGGTTTAGTAAAAGAGAAACTGTTCCTTTGGCTTTCCAGCCTTCTCCCTCGATAGTATCATTTATTTTCTTTACTGCTTTTTCAGTGTTTTGGATTAATTCTTTTTCAGAATTTTGGGCTTGAACAAAAGTTAAGTTCGCTAAAATAAAAAGTAATAACGTTAGCTTTCTCATGGTATATAGTTTAAATGTGTAAGAACAAATATACTAAAAAACGTTAAAAGCTTCGGGATTATTGGCTGTAAAAGAAAGTTATTTCTTAGATTCTTTGTATAAAGGTACTGCTGAGCAAGCTTCGCCGTACATAATACTTCTTGCAAAAGGTTGCAGGTAAGTTGCGGCTAAAATATAAGCGCGCGTTGGTACTGGTTTTTTCGAACAGCCTTTTACAATTACCGGTTTGTTTTTGTATTCAGAATAATCAAGTTTGCTTAAAATCTCTTCATATAAACTTGCATCTAAATCTTCGATCGTTCCGTTGACTACTTTTTTTGCATAAGGTGCCAATTGAATCGCTACCAGAATAGAAGACCAGGCAGGAACAATAGCATCTGTACTACAGTTTATAGCCACATATTGATCTTGATATTGCGACCAATCGTGATTTTTTAAGTGTTCTCTAAAGTCTTTTTCTTTTAATAAAAAACCTTCTAAAAGCCATTGCGAAATGTCAATTTGCACACGCGCTCCTTTTGGATAATAATCCTCAAGATCAAAAACTTCTAAGGCACTATTGGCAACTTTATTGATGATTTCTTCCATTTTGTCTAGTTTTCAATTTTCAGTCACAGTCACAGTGAAAAACTGAAAACTG
The DNA here is from genome assembly GCF_020905295.1 of Flavobacterium piscisymbiosum. Classification (NCBI taxonomy): domain Bacteria; kingdom Pseudomonadati; phylum Bacteroidota; class Flavobacteriia; order Flavobacteriales; family Flavobacteriaceae; genus Flavobacterium; species Flavobacterium piscisymbiosum. The sequence goes on from NZ_JAJJMM010000001.1 coordinate 1,436,328, forward strand.
AGACTGAAAACTGTATACTTTTTTAAAGCATTCCTAATTCTAATTTTGCTTCTTCGCTCATTAAATCTTTACTCCACGGCGGATCGAAAGTAATTTCAACATCAACATCTTTAATGTTTTCGATTGTTTTTACTTTTTCTTCTACTTCTCTTGGTAAACTTTCCGCAACCGGACAGTTAGGAGATGTTAATGTCATCAGAATTTTTACTTCGTAATCTGTATTTACCATTACGTCATAAATTAATCCTAACTCATATATGTCTACAGGAATCTCCGGATCGTAAATGCTTTTTAAAACTTTTACAATTGATTCTCCTAATTCGTTTGTGTCTATTTCTTGTTCCATTTTTTTGTTTTTTGTTTTTTTTCTACCATATAAGTTATATAAGTTCATTTAAATAATGTGCTTATATTTTCTCAGTTCAATATGGTTTTTCTTCTGTGTAATATTGACCAAAAAGCTTATAATTTCTTATATAACTTATATGGTTTAATTTTTATTAACCCTTTAATCTTCTAGCCAGCGATATAATTCGTTGACATATGTTTTTTGTCCTTCGTGATAGATATTTGTCACGTTAAAATTTATCATTAATCCTATTGGGGACTTTAAAAGTTTCATATAAGACATCAGTTTAGCAATATGGACTGGTATAATATGATCAACAGCTTTTAATTCCAAAACCAGGCAATTTTCAATGAATAAATCACATCTTAAGTCTGATTCAAGTTCTAGACCTTTATACTCAACCGGAATTACCATTTCAGATTGAAAATTAATTCCTCTTAGAGATAATTCTTTAATCATACACTGATGATAAATATTTTCTAAAAGTCCAGCTCCGATATTTTTATGAACTTCAATTGCCGCGCCATTTAGCTTATAAATTAAATCAGTCAAATATTTCTTTGTCATTATGCTTTTTTTAGCAATAATAACAAATAAAAAAGAAAGATAAAACCTACTTTAAAAATATAGGCGATATAAGTTCATTTAAATATTATGCTTATATTCTCTTAGTTCGATATGGCTTTTTTTTCTTTTAATAATTAACCAACAAGCTTATAATTTCTTATATAACTTATATGGTTAAAAATCGGCTAATTAATTTCTGTTTTTAGCATCAAAAGCCAAAGCGTACATTTTGATATTTTTTATCATCGAAACCAATCCGTTTGCGCGAGTGGCAGATAAGTGTTCTTTTAAACCAATTTCATCAATAAATTCAGTATCAGCTTTTATAATGTCTTCTGCTTTTTGATTAGAGAAAGCGCGGATTAAAATGGCGATAATTCCTTTGGTTAAAATCGCATCACTATCTGCAGTGAAAACAATTTTATCGTCTTTTTGTTCGCCTTGTAACCAAACTTTCGATTGACAGCCTTTGATTAAATTCTCTTCGGTTTTGTATTCTTCTTTGATCAACGGAAGACTTTTTCCTAATTCGATGATGTACTCATAACGTTGCATCCAATCGTCGAACATCGAGAATTCGTCTATTATTTCGTTTTGTATTTCTTTTATTGTCATAATTATTCTTTCGTGAAATCTACCAGCAAATTTACCAATTTTTCTATTTCCTTTGGAGGATAACCATTGTCGAAACCTGGCGTTTCGTAGATTTTCTGATTCTGAACTATTTTTAAATTTCCAATTGCGGCACCGTCGTAAAAACGTTTTTCAGTAGGTCCTTTCAATGTTGGAATACTTTCTAAATTAATTTTTGAAAACTCTGCTACAATCTCTTTCCATTTAGCATCGCTAATTTTTGTTACTACTGGTTGTGTGTTTTTACCATTGGTAACAGAAACTGTTTTATTTTGAACTACTATCAATTTATAAAGGCCTCTCGAAACAGCCGAATATTCCATTTGTGTTGATGTCATATCGCTGGTTTTTTGGCTTGAGCAACTTGTTCCGATGAAAATCGTTAAGAGCAATAAAGATAATATTCGCATAATTTTTTTAGCTTAACATGGTTTTTGCTTTCTTCACCGCTTCAACCATTACATCAATTTCTTCTATTGTATTGTAGAAAGAAAATGAAGCACGGATCGTTCCGGGAATGCAGAAAAAGTTCATGATGGGTTGTGCACAATGATGTCCGGTTCTAACGGCAATTCCTAATTTATCGATAATAGAACCAATATCGTAAGGATGAATTCCGTCTATATTAAACGAAACTACAGAAGCTTTATTTTTTCCTGTTCCGTAAATTTTTAAACCTTCAATTTCTAAAAGACGTTTTGTAGCATGTTCTAATAATGCTTCTTCTTGTTTCTGAATATTATCAAAACCTATGTTGTTTAAATAATCAACAGCGGTTCCTAAAACAATTCCGCCGGCAATATTTGGAGTTCCGGCTTCAAATTTATGAGGAAGATCAGCATAAGTCGTTTTCTCGAAAGTAACTTCTTTGATCATTTCTCCGCCACCCTGATAAGGAGGCAATTTGTTTAGCCATTCTTCTTTTCCATATAAAATTCCGGTTCCGGTTGGACCACACATTTTATGCCCGGAAAAAGCATAAAAATCACAATCTAAATCCTGAACATCCGGTTTTAAATGCGGAACAGCCTGCGCGCCATCGATCAAAACAGCAGCGCCAACGGCGTGTGCTTTTTCGATCATATATTTGATAGGATTGATGATTCCTAATGCGTTCGAAATATGATTTACCGTTACCACTTTTGTTTTTTCTGAAAGTAAAGCATCAAAAGCTTCCATAATCAGTTCACCGTTTTCATTCATCGGAATAACTTTTAGCGTTGCTCCGGTTTTTTCGCATAACATTTGCCAAGGCACAATATTGCTATGATGCTCTAAAGAAGAAACCACAACTTCGTCGCCAGGTTTTAATATAGATGCAAAACCGTTGGTTACTAAATTGATTCCGTGCGTTGTTCCTGAAGTAAAAAGTACTTCGTGAGAAAACTTAGCATTGATATGATGTTGGATTTTTACTCTTGAAATTTCGTAAGCATCAGTTGCCAATTGACTTAGTGTGTGAACACCACGGTGAATATTGGCATTTATTTCCTGATAATATGTCGCGATCGCATCGATCACAATTTGTGGTTTTTGTGAGGTTGCTCCGTTATCGAAATATACCAATGGTTTTCCGTTTACTTTTTCCGAAAGGATCGGAAAATCAGCTCTTATTTTTTGGATGTCTAACATGTCTTATTTAGAAAAATTCTATCTACAAAAGTACTAAAACTAAATTGGTTTACCCATCAAAACTATAATTTCCTTTTATGGTACTATCAATCGAAGGTTTGAATATTGATTCTGTAAAATTAAGTTACGTTTTGTAAATAATTTGAATTCAAAATGTGAATTGGATGCTAAAATCGTGAGCATAAATTATTTATATTGCAGTAAAAATATCTTTTAAGAATATGAAAAAAATCATCAGGTTACTGGCACTTGTTTTACTGATTGTAATTTTTTATTTTGGATTTACCACTTATCCAAAGCTTGAATTGATCTCTGGCTTTTCGGCCAAAAGTATTGCCTCGGGACATTTTTTAGATCATCGATCGAAAGAATTGATTGAAAAAGGTGATAATGATATTAAGTTAATGGATTTGGCAACAAATACAATTGATGAAGCCGGAAAATTTGCGACATCTTCTGTTTATGGTTTAAAAGAAAGAAAAGCCATTTACCGCGAAGGTTTAGGAGCCACTTTAATAGATGATGATTATGATATTTCGAAACCGTATTTATTGCCTAAAAGAGCAAAATCTAAGGCCTTGCCTTTTCCTTACGGAAATATTGATCCGAAAGATACGGTGTTCTCAAATATTGACTATTCGAAACTGAAAAAAGCAGTTGATGATTCTTTCGATAAAAACGGAGGAAAAGCAAAACGTACGCGTGCCGTTGTCGTTTTATACAAAGATAAATTAATTGCGGAACAATATGATACGGGTTTCAATAAAAATAGTAAAATTTTAGGTTGGTCGATGACCAAAAGTATCACCAATTCTGCTTTTGGAGTTTTGGCCAAACAAGGAAAAATTGATATTTACAAACCTGCGCCAATTGCAGAATGGCAAAATGATGATCGTAAAATCATTACTATAAATGATTTGCTACATATGAATTCGGGTTTAGAATGGGAAGAGAATTACAGCAAAATTTGTGACGCGACAATAATGCTTTTTCAATCTGGAGATATGGCAAAAGTACAGCGCGAAAAACCGGCCCAGTTTAAGCCGAACACACATTGGAATTATTCGTCAGGAACAACCAATTTATTATCCGGAATTTTAAAAAGTCAGTTTAAAACACAACAGGAATATCTTGATTTCTGGTACAGTGCCGTAATCGATAAAATAGGAATGAATTCGATGATTGTTGAGCAAGATATGGCAGGAACATTTGTTGGTTCGTCATATGCGTGGGCAACGGCGCGAGATTGGTCAAAATTTGGATTGTTATACCTGCACAAAGGAAATTGGAAAGGAGAACAAATTCTGGATGAAAGCTGGGTAAAATATTCTGCAACGCCAACAAATACTTCTAAAGGAGCATACGGAGCACAATTTTGGCTAAACGCCGGAGGAAAATTTCCAGATGTTCCTCGTGACATGTTTTATTGCAGCGGATATCAGGGGCAAATGGTGGCGATTATTCCATCATTAGATATGGTAATTGTGAGAATGGGTTTGAAAGAAGAAGATCAGGGATTTGATTTTAATGGGTTTTTGAAAGGGATAATTGGTAGTGTGAAGAAATAAATCTGTAATGCATTTCTTTCTTTTTGTATATTGCTCGAAATTTCTATTTATGAGGTTATTTGAAAATATATATTTTATTGGTGGAATTCATGGAGTTGGAAAAGGAACTATTTGTAAAGAAATAACATCTAGAACTAAATTAATTCATATAACTGCTAGTGAAGTTTTGAAGTGGAATGAAATTAGTTTATCAGAGAATAAATTAGTTACGAATATTTCTTCGACTCAAGAAAGGTTAATTTATGGCTTAGAAAATTTAATAGAAGAAGATAAAGAATATTTACTTGACGGACATTTTTGTTTATTAAATTCATCTGGAATTCCATGTAAAATTGATGAAGATCTTTTTGATCAAATCAATCCAAAAGCAGTCGCAATTGTAATTGATGATGTTAAAATAATTTCCAAAAGATTAGAATCGAGAGATGATAAAATTTATGAAATTAAAATTTTGAATGAATTACAACAAATGGAAATAGAATATGCAAAATATCTTTCAAAAAAGTATTGTATTCCCTACATTGAAATTATAGATAATAATTATGAACGGTTTTTAGATATTCTAAACAGATGAAAGTTTTATTAGACACAAACATTATTATTCATAGAGAAGCGAATAAAATTTACAAACCAGAAATTGGTCAACTTTTCAAGTGGATAGATAATCTTAAATATTCAAAATACATTCATCCTTTGACTGTTGAAGAATTAGAAAGATATAAAGATCCAAAAGCTCTCGATACTATGAGTATTAAAATTGAGAGTTACAATTTACTTAAACATCAAGCTCCGTTAGGTGAAGAAATTCTAAAAATAAGTAAGAAAGTAGATAATCAAGAAAATGATATTAATGACACACAAATTCTAAACGAAGTTTATGAAGGTCGGGTTGATATTTTAATTTCAGAAGATAAAAAAATTCACACGAAGGCTAACTTGTTAGGTATAGCAGATAAAGTTTTTAAAATTCAAAATTTCTTAGAAAAGGTCATTTCTGAAAATCCTGAGCTGGTTGATTATAAAGTATTGGCTGTTAAGAAAGTTGATTTTGCAGATGTTGATATTAAAGATTCTTTTTTTGATAGTTTTAGAGAGGATTATATCGAGTTTAATAAATGGTTCAATCGCAAAGCTGAAGAAAAATGCTACGTTTGCTATAGTGACAACAACTTAACGGCATTCTTGTTTGTAAAAATAGAAAATAATAACAGTGAAAGTTATTCAGAAATCACCCCAACTTTTGTTTCTAAAAAGCGCCTAAAAATTGGTACTTTAAAAGTTTCTAGTAATGGATATAAAATTGGCGAACGATTTTTGAAGACTATTTTTGACAATTCGATGCAATATGGAATAGAAGAAATATATGTTACACTTTTTGCTAAAAGACCTGAACAAGAGCAACTTATAGAAATGCTTGAAGAGTGGGGATTCATATATCATGGAGTAAAAACTACTCAAAATGGAGATGAAAAAGTATACACAAGATCATTTGGAAAAAATATAGCTACAAATATTAAAAATCCTAAACTTACTTTTCCTTTCTTATCTAGGCAAACTGATAAATATATAATTAAAATTGAACCTCAATACCACACAGAACTTTTCCCTGATAGTATTAATACAAAAGAAGACAAAACAAAATATACCGAAAATGAACCTCATAGAAATCGAATTAGTAAAGTTTATATTTCTCATTCTCAAGATAGACAATTAAAATCAGGAGATATAATAATCATATATCGTATGGGAGAAACTACACCTAAAAAATATTCTAGTACGGTAACCAGTATCTGTATTGTTGAAAATGTTCAAAATAATTTCGGATCTTTTGAAGATTTTTTTAATGCATGTAACAGACGAACTATGATATCAAAAGAAGATTTAAAAGTTAGTTGGTGGGATAAATATCCGAATAACAGACCTTTCGTTGTAAACTTTTTATATGCGCATTCTTTGCCTACACCTAAACCAACTTTAGATGATTTAAATAGATTAGGAGTTATTCCAGATATATTGAATATGCCAAGAGGATTTATTAAAATAACTAATGACCAGTTTAATGATTTGATTAAATTTGCGTATAAATTATAAATTATGAAAGTAGTACTATCAATTAAACCCCAATATGCAAATAAAATATTTGACGGGACAAAAAAATTTGAGTTTAGAAAAGCTATTTTCAAAAATCAAAATGTAACATCAGTTTTGGTTTATGCTTCTTCGCCAGTACAAAAAGTAATTGGAGAATTTGAAATAGAGAAAATATTTAATCTCGACCTTAAAGAGCTTTGGGATAAAACCAAAGAATATTCAGGGATAACCGAAGATTATTTTTACGAATATTTTGAAAATAGACAGCAAGGTTTTGCTATTCAAATAAAAAATAAAAATAAATTTGAAGAACCTAAATGCTTAAAGGCTGATTATAATTTAACACCTCCACAGTCATTTGCATACTGGTCAAATGAAAAAAGATAAAAACAAAAAAAACCGATAAACTTTTAAAACTTATCGGTTTTTAATTTTTAAAATAGAAAATCTACAAATCAAATCCTAAATTCACACCCAATTTCATGGCAATGATTTTAGTAATTCTTTGTTTTAATTCCGGTATTTTAATGCTTTCGATAACAGCATTCGAGAATGCGTACATCAATAATGCTTTAGCTTCTTTTTTAGGAATACCACGAGATTGCATGTAGAACATAGCTGTTTCGTCAAGTTGTCCTACGGTACAACCGTGAGAACATTTAACATCATCAGCAAAAATTTCTAATTGTGGTTTTGCATTGATTGTAGCTTTGTCACTCAATAAAATATTGTTGCTTTTTTGGAAAGCATTTGTTTTTTGAGCTTCTTTTTCTACCAACACTTTTCCGTTGAAAACTCCGGTTGAGCGATCAGCGAAAATTCCTTTATAATCCTGGAAACTTTCGCAATTTGGCGTTGCGTGGTTTACCAAAGTATAATGATCAACGTGTTGCTTTTCGCCAATAATAGTGATTCCGTTTAGCGTACTAGTTAATCTTTCACCAAAGTGGTAAAAGTTTAAATTGTTACGCGTTAAATTTCCTCCAAATGAAAAAGTATGTACATAAACGTGACTTTCCTGTTGTTGCGAAACGTAAGTATTATCAATTAAATTCGCTTCGATATTGTCGTTTTGAATTTTGTAGTGATCTACAATTGCGCGTTTTTGAGCAAAAATCTCAGTAACCGAATTGGTTAAAACCGGATTTTCATTCAAACTTTGGTGACGCTCGATAATCTGAACATGAGAATTCTCTCCCACAATAATCAAATTTCTAGGCTGAACCAATAAAGCAGCTTCGTTTCCTGTAGAGAAATACATGATTTCAATTGGTTTGTCAGCAACTTTTTTTTGCGGAATATTGATAAAAGCGCCTTCACTTGCAAAAGCAGTATTCAACGAAGTCAAACTTTCGTCTTTGCTTGCAATTTGGTTGAAGTATTTATCAATAACCATTTTATATTTTGGTTTGGTCAATGCCGATGACATTAAGCAAACATCGATTCCGTCATGCGTAGTAGAAGACAAATGCGAGCTGAAAACACCATCAATAAACACTAATTTATAAGTGTCGATTTCGTGTAAAAAGTATTTTTTTACCTGATTAAATTCGATTGCATTTTCCTGCTTAGGAAAAACCGTAAAGTCATTTTTTAAGATGGCGTTTAGCGATGTATATTTCCAAGCTTCTTCTTTTTTGGTTGGGAAACCTTTATTTTCAAAGTTTTTTAAGGCATTTGTGCGAATGTCATGCAAATCTGAATGTACATCGACACGTTCTTCAAAAGCCATAAAAGACGATACTAATTTTTCTTTTAAATCCATTTCTGTAGTTATGAGTTATGAGTTATAAGTTATGAGTTTTGTAAACTGTAAACTGTAACTGTAAACTAGTTTTCTGCTTTAATCCAGTCGTATCCTTTTTCTTCCAGTTCGTAAGCCAATTCTTTTCCTCCTGATTTTACGATTCTTCCGTTGTATAAAACGTGAACGAAATCCGGAACGATATAATCTAACAAACGTTGGTAGTGCGTGATTACGATAATTGCGTTTTTCTCGCTTTTTAATTTGTTAACTCCGTTAGCCACAATTCTTAAAGCATCGATATCAAGACCAGAATCGGTTTCGTCAAGGATAGCTAATTTTGGTTCTAACATTGCCATTTGAAAAATCTCGTTTCTTTTTTTCTCTCCTCCAGAAAAACCTTCGTTTAAAGAACGAGATAAAAATTTACGATCGATTTCTAATAATTCAGATTTCTCACGAATAACTTTTAGCATTTCGTTTGCAGGCATTTCTTCCTGACCGTTTGCTTTACGAGTTTCGTTGATGGCAGTTTTCATGAAGTTTGTTACACTTACGCCAGGAATTTCTACAGGATATTGAAAAGAAAGGAAAACTCCTTTGTGTGCTCTTTCTTCAGGAGCAAGATCTGCAAGATCTTCTCCGTCAAGGAAAACTTGTCCGTCAGTAACTTCGTAGTTTTCGTTTCCGGCAATTACAGCCGAAAGTGTACTTTTTCCAGAACCGTTTGGTCCCATGATAGCATGTACTTCGCCCGCTTTAACTTCTATATTAATTCCTTTTAGGATTTCTTTATCACCAATTGAGGCGTGAAGGTTTTTTATTGATAACATTGTTTTTTTATTTTATATAAATGTCAATTCTATTTTTGTTGTTTGGTTTAAGATGTTAGCATTAAAATGCGCGTGTCCTAAATATTCCATGCCTAAATAATCGGCTGTTTTTTTGAACGGAATGTAAAAACTTTCTTCGATTTCATTGTCGTGTGAATTTGATATCACGCCAATTTTCTTTCCTCTTAGTTTTCGTCCGGTTTCTTTCTCAATTCTGATTAAATCCGAAAAGCGATCAAAGAAAACCTTCATTATTCCACTCATATTGTACCAATATATGGGCGTTGCAAAAATTAAAGTTTCGTATTTCTCTAATATTCCTTTTATTAAAGGCAAAAAATCGTCTTCTATATTTTTACTTTCGTAATCATAATGAGAAATATTATAATCACTTAAATTAATTACGTCTATTTCGGTTTCTTTAGAAATTTCATCCACAATTTTGGTTGTGTTTCCGTTTTTTCTGGATGAACCTAAAATGATTACTTTTTTATTTTCCATTAATACTTATTCGTAATGTCCTTTCAAGGAAAGAATATCTAATATCTCGATTGTGTGTTCTTCTGTAACCTTATAAATTATCCGGTGTTCTTGATTTATTCTTCTAGACCATTTCCCAGACAATTCATATTTTAGAGGTTCAGGTTTTCCGATACCTTCAAAAGGATGAAGTTGTATGTCTTCAATCAAGGCAGTAATCTTATTCATAATTGCTTTGTTGCCAGATTTTTTCCAATACTCTCTGTCTTTTTGAGCTTTTTCAGAATAAATTACTTCCACAAATCTTCTAATTTTATTTTAACTCCTTTCCCGTCTTTTATACTCTGTTCAGCATCTAGAATTTCTTTTACAAATTCTGTATTATATGGTTTTTCATTCTCTTCTATAATTTCAAAACCAAGAGATTTTGCCAGTGATTGAAAAACTGGGAAATCTTTTTTCTTTACATTTTTTAAGATGATATCCATATTGCTTTATTTTTATTAACCTACAGACCCTTCTAAAGAAATCTCTAATAATTTTTGAGCTTCAACAGCAAATTCCATTGGTAATTTGTTCAATACATCTTTACTGAAACCGTTTACAATTAAGGCAATCGCTTTTTCAGTCGGGATACCTCTTTGGTTACAATAAAAAACCTGGTCTTCTCCAATTTTACTTGTAGTTGCTTCGTGCTCTATTTTTGCCGATGGATTTTTACTTTCGATATAAGGGAAAGTATGCGCTCCGCAATTGTTCCCCATTAATAATGAATCACATTGCGAAAAGTTTCTTGCATTTTCAGCTCTTGGGCTAATTTGCACTAATCCACGGTAACTGTTTTGTGATTTACCAGCTGAGATACCTTTAGAAATAATAGTCGATTTAGTGTTTTTACCTAAATGGATCATTTTTGTTCCTGTATCAGCTTGTTGGTAATTATTGGTAACGGCAATCGAATAAAATTCACCTACCGAATTATCTCCTTTTAATACACAAGAAGGATATTTCCAGGTTACAGCAGAACCTGTTTCTACTTGTGTCCAAGAAATTTTAGCGTTTGTTTCGCATAAACCTCTTTTGGTTACGAAATTATAAACTCCACCTTTTCCTTCTTTGTTTCCAGGGAACCAGTTTTGAACGGTAGAATATTTAATTTCAGCATCATCCAAAGCGATTAGTTCAACTACAGCAGCGTGCAATTGGTTTTCGTCACGACTTGGCGCTGTACAACCTTCAAGGTATGAAACATAACTTCCGGCATCAGCAATTACAAGAGTTCTTTCGAACTGACCTGTTCCTGCCTGGTTGATTCTGAAATAAGTTGAAAGTTCCATTGGGCAACGAACGCCTTTTGGAATATAACAGAAACTTCCGTCAGAGAAAACTGCTGAGTTTAGTGCTGCATAGAAGTTGTCTTTTTGAGGTACAACAGTTCCTAAATATTTACGAACTAATTCCGGATGCTCTTTTATAGCTTCTGAAATCGGACAGAAAATAATTCCTTTTTCTCCTAATGTCTTTTTGAAAGTAGTCGCCACAGAAACAGAATCGACAACAATATCCATAGCGACATTGTTCATCATTTTTTGTTCATCGACAGAGATACCTAACTTTTTGTACATTTCAAGAAGTTCCGGATCTACATCATCCAAAGTTTTGTTTGGATCTACTTGTTTTGGAGCTGAATAGTATGAAATTGCCTGAAAATCCGGTTTTTGATAATGAACATTTGCCCATTCCGGTTCGATCATTTCTTTCCATGCACGAAAAGCCTCGATGCGCCATTCGGTCATCCATTCCGGCTCCTCTTTTTTAAGAGAAATAGCTCTTACGATATCTTCGTTTAAGCCAATAGGAAATGTCTCCGATTCTATATCAGTATAAAATCCGTATTCGTATTCTTTAGTTTCGAGTTCGATTTTTAAATCGTCTTCAGTGTATTTTGACATTTTTTAGTTTTTTAAAACGCTTAAAATTTAAAATCTTAAGCGTTTAAATTTTTGCTTTTTGACTTTAATTTATAGCGAAAATGATTCTCCGCAACCACAAGTTCTACTTGCATTTGGATTGTTAAACACAAAACCTTTTCCGTTTAATCCGCCTGAAAATTCAAGAATTGTTCCGGCTAAATATAGAAATGATTTTTTCTCAACTGCAATTGTTATGTCGTTGTCTACAAATATTTTATCGTCGTCGCCTTTGGCTTTGTCAAATTTTAAATCATAAGACAAACCAGAGCATCCGCCACTTTTCACGCCTACTCTTACGTAGTCATGTGCAGCATCAAAACCATCATCTTTCATTAAGTCGATGATTTTCTTTTTGGCTGTATCAGAAACTTTTATCATTGTTTATGGTATTTGTTTTTGCTTTCATTCGAATTTGCATTCAAAACAGTAATTAAATTATTACATTTTAAAGTGCTGTCTTTCAATGTTGAAATGAAATTATCTGCAAAGATACGACTTAAAAACCTTTTTCCATAACGGTTCACATTATTATAACAAATGTTAAAATAGATATTAGTTATATTACTAAACCAAATATCATTGTTAATGTCGTTTATTTGTTTATTAGTGTTTTTTATCGAAAATTTAAAAAGCTGCTATTTTTGTAGGGTTTGCTTGTAAATAGTTACGATTAAGTGTTAAAAAAGCGTATTTATACGTATTGCAGGCAATTTTTTATTGTTACTTTTGCAGAAAATTGGGAGTAATTATGAAGAAGCAATACAAAAACAAGTGGGTTAAAGCACTTTTAGCAGTATTTTTTGTTTTTGGAATAGGTGCTACAGTCTTTATTTTTAGTAAAGAATCAAATGAGACTGATAATAAAAACAAAGAAATAAATGATCAGAAATTTAGTGAATCAAGTCCTGAGTCACTTTCTCAAAAAAATATTTTAGATTCTTTAACGACTTTAAAATTAGCTTATGATGTAGCTATTTTAGAGAAAACTTCTTTGTCGCAACAATTAGAACTTGAAAAGAAAAACATCGAAAACCTGATGGAAATTATCAAAGCTTCTAAAAATCCTTCTGCCAAGCAAATTCAAATATATAGAAAACAGCTTTCAGATATGAAAATCGCATTAGAGTCTAAAGTGATTGAAATTAAAAAACTAAAATCTCAAAATAAAAATTTACTGAGTGAAATAGAAAGTCAGAATGTCGTGATGTACAAACAAAAGACAGAGAATGATACTTTGGTTTCTAAACAAAAAAAATTAGAATCGACCTTAAAAGATGCTTCGAAACTGGTTACAAGTAATTTTAGTGTAATAGCGCTTAAGGAAAAGAAATCCGGACAGGAACTGGAAACAGAGAAAGCAAAAAATACTAAAAAGCTAAAAGTGAGTTTTTCTGTCAACGGAAATGCAGTTGCAAAAACGGGAAAAAAAGTTTTTTATATTCAGGTTTTAGATCAGAAAAATAAAGTTCTGGGCGAAAATAAATTAATCGAATTTGGAAACGATAAAGCTTTGGTTTACAGTTTTATTGTGGCTGTAGATTTTCAGGGGAAACCTGCAAATGTTTACGGGATTTTAAATGCTGATGAAAATGCCTTTAAAAAAGGAACTTATTTTGTCAACTTCTTCGACAAACAGGAAATCATGGGAAGCACTTCGATTACGCTTGAATAATAATGGATGACTTTTAATCCACTCCCGATAGCTATCGGGATTACGGATCTAACAGATTGACACAGATTTTTTTATTTGTGCCAAAGTTTGAAAATTTGATTAAACTAAAAAATCAGTAAAATCAGTTTAACCAGTGGGCAATCTTTATATACATAAAAAACATTATTTAAAGAATACTTAGTATAAAGAGATTGGATTTCCTAGCTTTGTTTTCAATACTAGAAATGTACTCTTATGAAACTTTACCCAATAGAATCCGGAAATTTTAAGTTAGATGGCGGCGCTATGTTTGGTGTTGTGCCCAAAACAATCTGGAACAAAACCAATCCTGCCGATGCCAACAATTTAATTGATATTGCTGCACGTTGTTTACTTATCGAAGATGGAAACCGACTAATTTTAATTGATACCGGAATGGGCGATAAGCAATCTGAAAAGTTCTTTGGCTATTATTCGCTTTGGGGATCTCATTCGATAGATAAGTCATTAGCAAAATATGGCTTTAGCCGGGATGATATTACCGATGTTTTTATGACGCATTTGCATTTTGACCATTGCGGAGGAAGCGTTCAATGGAACTCGGATAAAACATTTTATGAGCCGGCTTTTAAAAATGTTAAATTTTGGACAAACGAAAATCATTGGAATTGGGCAACAAAACCCAACGCTCGCGAAAAAGCTTCTTTTTTAGCAGAGAATATTTTACCCATGCAGGAAAGTGGACAATTGAATTTTATAAAACGTCCTGAATCTGATTTTGGCTTTTCGGAAGAAATGAATTTCGGAATTTATTATGTTGATGGCCATACTGAAAAACAAATGATTCCGCACATTCAATATCAGGATAAAACCATTGTTTTTTGTGCCGATTTACTGGCGACAGCCGGACATATTCCGTTGCCCTATGTTATGGGTTACGACACAAGACCTTTATTGACAATGCCGGAAAAATCAAAATTTTTGAATGCAGCAGCAGACAATAATTATTATTTGTTTTTAGAACATGATGCGCACAATCAAATTATAACGGTCGAACATACAGAGAAAGGTGTTCGATTGAAAGAAGTTTTTACTTGCGAGGAGATTCTTTAAAACAGAAATTCAAAACATAAAAAAATCCCATTTTCAGTATATCGAAAGTGGGATTTTTTAGTTAACAAATTATAATTCTAAAATTTTAGTTGGTTTTAAATTTCCAAACCTGACCAACAGTTTCTCCGCCTTTATTGTCTTTTACAACAATTTTCCAGAAATATTGTGTTGCAGGTTCTACTGTAACATCAAAAGAAATTGCAGCTGTATTCTCACTTACTTTTACTGTAGGCGGATTGGTTTTTCCAAAATAAACATCATATGTAAGAACGTCTGTTGCGTCAACATCTGTTGCTATCCATTTTAAATTTGCAGTTGTTGTATTCAAATCAGAATTTATTGACGGATGCACCAATTCCGGAGAAAATGGCAAATGATTTACTACGGCTTCACCAGTTGTATACAGTTTGTAAGTAGGCGAATAAGCGCTGGACAAACCTTTATTGTCTGTTGCTTTTACTCTCCAGTAGTAGGCCGTGTTTTTGTCTAAACTTATCGAAGAATTATCAGCTGTAACTTCGTTTGTTTTTACAATTTGAGTAAACGTATTATCTTTTGCTACCTGAATTTGATATGTTATAAGGTCTTTATTGACATCTGTAGAAAGTTTCCATTGAAACGAAACAGTATTGTCTACACATAGTTTATTATCTGCCGGAAGAACTAATGCCGGTACTGTTGGTGCTACATTTGCTTCAGGAGTTGGCTCTGAATCATCGCCGCCACCGCCACCGCAAGCTGCGAATAAAAAACCAATGATGGATAAGTATATTAAATTCTTCATTTTTATTTTTTTATAATTTTAATGTATTCCGGAGTATCTAAATAAATTTTGGCAGCATAAATTCCTGAAGGTTGGTTTTCAAGATTCAATTGTGTTTTTCCGCTTTCGACAGCATACGTTTTAGCCGAAATTAATTGACCTGAAAAATTATACAATTCTATTGTAACTTCATTTTTAGCAGTTGGAATTTCAATCTCAAAACTTCCAGAAGTAGGGTTAGGGTAAGCAGATAAAATTTGATAATTAGCATCAAAATCTGAAACAGAAACCTTTTTAGTAAAAATACCTTCGCAGGCTTTTGCAGTAGCCACTTCGACTAGTGCCGCTTTACTAACATCTACAGAAAATACCGCTTCATTGGTTTGAAATTGCTCTGCTCCGTCAATAAAAACGGTAAATGGTGCAGTTCCTGCTGTAATTTCAACTTCTGTCTTTTTACCGGTTGTATTTGAATTACCTGCTATAGTAGCGCCTTTTGCAATTGTAATAGTAAAGTTTTGTTCAAAATTTTCGCCAGGAATTGTAATTGAAACTGGGTAGCTTCCTGGAGTTAAACTCGAAACTTTTAAGCTGTAATTGGTAAAAGCATATGTTTTTCCGCTAATGATCGCCTGATAGTTGTATTTTTCTTTTGTGGCTATGTTTATTTCGCCGTTGTTTTCGCCAAGACACGATTCTCCTTTTGTTTCAACCGAAAAATTATCCGCAACAACTGTAAGTGTTCCTCCACAATCTTCAGAAAATTTAACATTTGGATCTGCATAATAACTCCAATTTGCTTTTGCATATTTCTCGTCTGTTACCTGAATGCATTTTAAATCAGGATTGTTTTTGTAATTGGCTGTTGTAAGGTCTATATATAGGGCCTTATTACCGTTTTTTAAATTTAAATAAGTAAGTTTATTATTATTGCAATTAACATATAATAGTTTCTTATTGCTCGAAATATCTAAACTGGTAATTAAATTATTGATACAGGTAATATAAAGTAATGCGGGATTGTTAGCAGGATTTAATTCAGTAAGCTTATTGTCTGAAACATACAATGCTGTCAATAAAACATTTTTTGTAACATCAATTTTTGTGAATTGATTTTTACCTAATGATAAATCTGTCAATTTTAAATTATTAGATATATCTAATGTTTTTAAATTGTTCGAATCTGCGGTTAGTTTTTTTAGGTCAGATAGATTAGAAACATTTAATTCGTTTAGATTTAAACCAGGACATCCAAGTTCTATCAGTTTAATGTTTTTCGTGAAATCTATTTCAGGTAATGCGTTAAAACCGCAGTTTAACACAGTTAATTCTTTATTTTGTGTAACATTCAGAATTGATAATTTATTTTCAGTACAGTTTAGTTTTTCCAATTTTGTCAATTGGGACACATCAAGACTTGTGATTAAATTAGAACTACAATCGATATCTGTTATACGCGGTTTATCCGTTAGATCTAAGGATGTAATTTTATTTCTTGCAATGTGAATGTATCTCAGCAAAGGGTGTTTTGAAATACCCAAACTAGTAATTTCATTATTAGTGCAATCAAGATCACTTAAATAGATGTTGTTTGTAAGATCAAGGCTTGTCAGTTTGTTTTCGCGAGCTTCAACATCATATAGAAGAAGATTTTTTGAGGTATTAAATTCTGTCAGACGATTATTAGAAAACCTGGCAGTTCTTAATTCCGTGTTTTTAGACACTTCAAGTGATGTTAATAAATTTGCCTGACAAGACAGGTACATTAGTTTTGTGTTTTGGCTAAGGTCTAAATTGGTTATTTTGTTGCCTTGGCAATTCAAACTGGTTAATAAGGTGTTTTTTGAAACATTAAGAGCGGTAATTTTTCCACAACCGCCTCCCGCAGTACTTATACAGCCATTGCTGCAATCTAATTCCTGTAAAGCAGCAAAATCCTCAAGACCAGTTAAGTCAGAAACTACGGTTGGGTCAACTTTTAATGATTTAACAGCAGCAATTTTTGAGGTTAGAACCTTTCCGTCAATTTCACCGGAATCAATACCCAGTTCGATTAATCTTTTTTCAAAGTTAGCATCTGGAATTAAAGTATAAAGAACAATTATAGGACATGTTTCTGCTGAAAAAGTTGCAGTTGCATCTTTTTTGTCTATCCAATTTTTGTTTGAATAATTTTCATCATCGACCTGAATACATTTTAGGTCTGGGTTGTCTAAAAATGATATATCGGTCAACAAATTGTTTTTTCCATTTTTTATATTTAACGAAGTCAATTTGTTATTATTAACTTTTAACCAATATAATTTTGGATTTGAAGAAAGGTCTAGTGTTGCTAATTCGTTTTCATCAAGTATTAAAACTTGTAATAAAGTGTGCGTTTTTAGATCTATATTTTTTAGTTTATTTTTAGAAGCGAATATTCCAATCAATTTTGTATTTGCAGAAATATCTAATGTTGTTAACTCGTTTTCAGAAAGTGATAAATGTTCTAATAAAATATTTGCGCTAAGATTTATATTTTTCAATTTATTTCCAGAAGCATGGAATCCAGTTAATTTTGTATTTGAAGAAATATCTAATGCTGTTAATTCGTTTTTAGTAAGTGCTAAAAAACCTAATAAAGTGTTTGCTTTAAGATCTATGTTTTTTAATTTACATTCTTGAGCGCTTAATGCAAGTAGCTTTGTATTTGCAGAAAGATTTAATGAGATCAATTGATTATTGTTTACGTTTAAGTCAACTAATTCTTTAAATGCTTCGATCCC
The DNA here is from genome assembly GCF_020905295.1 of Flavobacterium piscisymbiosum. Lineage (NCBI taxonomy): Bacteria > Pseudomonadati > Bacteroidota > Flavobacteriia > Flavobacteriales > Flavobacteriaceae > Flavobacterium > Flavobacterium piscisymbiosum. The sequence continues at coordinate 1,454,490 of NZ_JAJJMM010000001.1, forward strand.
TGTTAAATCAGTAATTGAGGAATTAGTAAGGTCTAAATTTTTGACAGAAGTAATATCTGCGGTTAATACTTTTCCGTCAGGGACACCAGAATCAATTCCTAATGATATTAATTTATTCTCAAAATTAATATCGGGAATTAAGGTGTAACTAGCTGCACAATTTGTATTAAAACTAGCTTTGGTGTCTTTTTTATCATACCACGTACTATTTGAATAATCAACATCGTCAACTAAAATGCAAGTAAGATTTGGGTTGTTGGTGTAATTAGTATAATAAAGTTTAAAATTGATGTTATTTCCATTCTTTACGTTCAAATAAGTTAGCTGATTGTTGTTACAAGCAAATTCAGTAATTTTTGTGTTTTTAGAAATGTCAATGCTTGTAATTTGGTTTTCATAACAATCAAATATATTCAATTCCGGATTCTTTGATACATTTATAGTAGTAAGTTTGTTTCCAACACACACAAACTCTGTAAGTAATAAGTTTTTAGAAACATCTAAACTGGTAATTTTATTATAATGGCAGCCGAAAGAAGTTAATAAAGTATTATTTGATGTGTTTAGGCTGGTTATATTATTATTTGCACAATTTAATTTCTTTAATACAGTATTGTTGTTAATGTTCAAATTGATTATTTGATTTTTCTGGCAATCAAGAAATTTCAGTAAAACATTTGAGGTAATGTCTAATATAGTTAATTGATTTTCTGAAACGTCCAACTCCGTTAGCTTTGTGTTTTGACTAATATTTATACTTTTTAATTGGTTTTGAGAGCATTTTAAAATCTCTAATGATGTAAAATCTTCAATTCCTGTTAAATTAGTAATTGAGGAATTATCAAGATCTAATGTTGTTACCGATGAAATGTTTGAAGTTAATACTTTCCCATCGGCAATACCAGTATCAATTCCTGAAGCAATAAGTTTATTTTCAAAATTCACATCAGGTATTAATGTGTATTGAGAAACTGGCTCATTAGGATTAACAATAGAAACATCATCGATTAAAACATTAAAAGTATCATCATCAAAACTGAAAACTGAAATAGACAGTTCATACGAAAGATCTACATCAGGAGTAAAAGTAATTTCTTTTGGAGTCCAATTATTATCTGTTGCAAAATAGCTTTTTGATATCGTATTTGCACTCCCATTTTGAAATATTTTTAAAGCAATTGGGTGCAAGCCGCTATAATTACTGCTGATATATTTATATTTAAACTTTATGGTATAAGTTACGCCGGCTTTTAATAAAACCTGAGCAGTAACTTTTGGAGCCAAAGTTTTATCTGTTAAAGATAATTTTGCACTATATTGTCCTTCGGCTTTATCGGTGCTTGATGAAACTGAATTTGTAATTATCCAGTTTTTAGGTGAGTTACTAATCCAATTTTCAAATCCTCCATTTGCAACTAAGTTGGTTTGCGCATGAATTGAAAAATTTGTTAATAATAGCAAGAAGAGTAGTTTTGTTTTCATAGATTCAATTTATAATTAGCTCGGGCAAGTGTACAAAATACAAATCGCATTTCCTTACGGGAAAACGTAATGAGCAATTTATCTTTAAAGTTTAAAAACTAGATAATTAATTAGTCGTTTTTCTAAAAGCTTAATTCGATCAGTTTTTTTTTAATTTAGAAAGGCTTTACAAGGCTCCTAAGGTTTCTTAAATGCTAAAATAAAAATCATAACACAGTGTTAATCGTTAGTTTTATGTAACAAAAAATCATAATTTAGGCCCATATTTTAACTTTTATCAAAAATAGATACATGAGTCCTATAAAAATAAATACCATATCGACTTTTGCATTACTTGTACTTGCAGGTTGCAGTGCTACTTTGCAAGCACAGACTTCTTCTACTAAAGAATTGATTACTGCTCCTTTGGCAGTGGTTAAAAAAGCACCGCTTAGCGAAAACGAATTAAAAAGATGGAGTCATCTTGATTTAATCAAAGATTCGATTCCGGGAATGAGTGTTGACAGGGCTTACGCCGAATTATTACAAGGAAAAAAAGGCGTGAAAGTAATTGTAGGGATTGTAGATTCTGGTGTAGATATCGAGCATCCTGATTTACAGGGAATGATCTGGACCAATCCTAAAGAGATTCCGGGTAACGGAATTGATGATGATAAAAATGGTTTTATTGATGATGTTCACGGATGGAATTTTCTTGGAGATGCCGTTCACGAAAATCTTGAATTGACACGTATTGTCAAAAAAGGAGATGATGGATCAGCACAATACAAAGCAGCTTTAGCACAATACGAAGAAAAGTCTAAAAAAGTTTTAGAAGACAAAGAACAAGTAGACTTCTTGATAGATGTGCATAATACTATAAAAAAAGAGTTAAATAAAACGACTTATAAACTAGAAGATCTAAGCAAAGTTACTTCGACTGATCCAAAAGTAGCGAGAAGTAAAATGGTGATGACTCAAATTTTGACTAATGCAGGACCAACTTTTGATCCTGAAGCAGAATTAGAAGATTATAGAGAATCAGTTTACGATCAGTTCAATTATAACTTGAATAAAGAGTATGACGGAAGAAAAATCGTAGGTGATAATCCGGAAGATATCAAAGACAATCGTTACGGAAATAACGTAGTTTTTGGACCAGATAAAGAAAAAGCATTACACGGAACTCACGTTGCCGGAATTATTGCACAAATTCGTGGTAATGATTTAGGCGGAGACGGCGTTTCAAACAATGTCGAAATATTAACCGTGAGAGCAGTTCCTGACGGAGATGAGTATGATAAAGATATCGCTTTGGCAATTCGTTATGCAGTTGATAACGGAGCAAAAGTAATTAACGGAAGTTTCGGTAAAAGTTTTTCTCCGCACAAAAAATGGGTTTACGATGCCATAAAATATGCGGCCAAAAAAGATGTTTTAATTGTACACGCAGCAGGAAATGACGGATACAATATCGATAAAACAGAAAATATTAATTACCCAAATGATTCTGAAGATAACGTAAAAGAATTTACAAATAACGTAATTACAATAGGTGCAATCAACAAAGCATACGGAGAAAATGTTGTAGCTCCGTTCTCAAACTTCGGAAAAATAAATGTTGATGTGTTTGCTCCGGGTGAAGAAATTTATGCAACTGTTCCTAATAATAAATACAAGTATTTGCAGGGAACTTCGATGGCATCTCCAAATGCAGCAGGAGTAGCAGCATTGATTCGTTCCTACTATCCAAAACTAAAAGCAGCTCAGGTAAAACAAATTTTAATAGATTCAGGAGTAGCACTTCCGTCAATGATCATTTTGGGTGAAAATCCAAATCCGGACCAAAAACCAGTAGCGGTTTCTTCTGCAGAATCATCAAAATCTGCTAAAATGGTAAATGCTTACAATGCTTTATTGATGGCAGAAAAAATGTCAAAAAAATAAAAAAACACAAAATAGTAACCTAATGGAAGAGTGGCAACTCTTCCATTTTTATTGAAAAAACAATGCGAAAAATAATACTACTTTCTTTTTTGAGTTTGGGTTTAAACTCAGCATTTGCACAAAGTGCTCCATATTGGCAACAACACGCCGATTATAAAATGGAGGTTGCTATGGATGTAAAAAACTACCAGTACAAAGGAAAACAAGAATTGGTGTATACCAATAATTCTCCCGATACTTTAAAAAAGGTGTTTTATCATTTATTTCCAAATGCATTTCAGCCGGGAAGTGAAATGGATGCACGTTTGCATTTTATAAAAGATCCTGACGGAAGAATGGTAACCAAGATAAAAGGTGCCGACGGAAAGGAAACAAAACAAAGCCGAATTGAAACTTTAAAACCAAACGAAATTGGGTTTCTAAAAATCACCAACTTAAAACAAGATGGCGTAACGGCTCAAACCAGAGTTTCAGGAACAATCCTGGAAGTAACTTTGGCGAAACCAATTTTACCTAATTCGAAAACTACTTTTACCTTAGATTTCGACGGACAAGTTCCGGTACAGGTTCGTCGTTCAGGACGTAATAATTCTGAAGGAGTAGAGCTTTCAATGTCACAGTGGTATCCAAAATTAGCCGAATTTGATTTTGAAGGCTGGCACGCAGATCCATACATTGCGAGAGAATTTCACGGTGTTTGGGGTAATTTCGATGTAAAAATTACAATCGATAAAGACTATACGATTGGAGGTTCAGGATATCTGCAAGACAAAAACGCCATTGGTCACGGCTACGAAGATGCTGGTGTAACGGTTGTATATCCAAAGAAAACAAAAACATTAACATGGCATTTTATCGCACCAAATGTTCACGATTTTACATGGGCTGCCGATAAAGAATATACGCATGATATTGTAAAAGGACCAAACGATGTCGATTTGCATTTCTTCTACAAAAACAACCCAAAAACGACCGAAAATTGGAAACAATTAGAGCCGTTAATGGTAAAAGTAATGGAATATTACAATCAAAGAGTTGGCGCATATCCGTACAAACAATACTCGTTTATTCAGGGTGGAGACGGCGGAATGGAGTATGCAATGTGTACTTTGATGTTAGGAAACGGAACACTTCAGGGAATTTTGGGAACTGCAACGCATGAATTAGGACATTCATGGTTTCAGCATATTTTGGCTTCAAACGAGTCAAAACACCCGTGGATGGATGAAGGTTTTACCACTTATATAGAAGACGGCGCTTTGAATGAATTAAAAGGAGATAAAAAAGAAGTAAATCCGTTTAAAGGAAATTACGCCGCTTATTATCAATTGGTAAATTCAGGAAAAGAACAGCCACAAGGAACTCATGGAGATCGTTACGATGAAAACAGGCCTTACAGTATTTCGGCTTATATAAAAGGAAGTATCTTTTTGTCGCAATTAGAATATGTAATTGGGAAAGAGAATGTAGATGCGACTTTGAAAAGATATTTTAACGATTTCAAATTCAAACATCCAACTCCAAACGACATCAAGAGAACTGCAGAAAGAGTTTCGGGAGCAGAATTAGACTGGTATTTGATTGATTGGACAGAAACATTAAATACAATAGATTACGGTATCAAAGACGTTGCAGATAATGCAGGAAAAACAACTGTAAGTTTAGAAAGAATTGGAAGAATGCCAATGCCAATAGATCTAACGGTTGAATATACTGATGGAACTTCTGAAAGTTTTTACATTCCGCTGAGAATGATGAATTTCATTAAACCAAATCCAAATCCTAAAGTAAAAAGAACAGTTTTAGAAGATTGGGCCTGGGCACAACAAAATTATAGCTTTACAATAGACAAAAACAAAACAGCGATCAAAAAAATCACCATAGATCCAAGCGGATTAATGGCGGATGTAAAACCTGCCAATAATGTTTTTGAAGTGAAGTAAAGAATTTAAATTTCAATTAAGATAAAATCCAAAGCTGTTATGGCTTTGGATTTTTTTTGTTTAAAAAAGAATCAAAAAAGAATCCAAAAATAATGGGGTACTTAATAAATATTGTCAATGCTAAATATGATGATATTTTACTACTAAAATTCAATAATTAAATTACTATCTTCGGGCCGTTAAAACAGTAAATGTTAAATAATTTTTTGAATTGACAATCTATAACCAAACGAACAAAACTTACCTATTTACAAATGAAAATTAGAAAAATCGGCCCCAACAATGATTTGCATGAAATTAATAATAAAAGAAAACCTTATAAAATTATCTTCTTTGCTGTAATCATGCTCTCAACAGCAGCTTTTTTTGGCTTTAAATATTTTAAAAAGCCACCTGTTGCTATTTGTTTAGATTCAGATACAAAAGTTTATAACGAATACAAAGACGCAGTTGTACTGATAAAACACAGCTATGGTTATTTTGCAAAAATTAAGGGAACAGAGATTCAGCTTACTAATCAAGATGTAAAAGAAGAAACGGTTTTTGGAACTGGTTTTTTCGTAGACAGAGAAGGAAAAATATTGACCAACAGCCACGTTTTGCAGCCATGGAATTCATCAAACGAAGAGCAGGAAAAAGTAAATACCACTATAAGAAATCTAAGATTAAAAATTGCTTCAATTCTTACTACCGATGTTTCAGAAGATGAGTATCAAAGTTTTATTGAAAGCAATTGGAAAATTGCATCTGCTTATGACGAAGGTGAAGGCGATTACGAAGGTGAAGGTGAAGAAACAAGTGAAGAGCCAGCTGGTGAAGAATTTGTGAGTTCAAATGATACAGAAACAGATACAGCCGCAACAGATATTGCAGCTGCTATTCCGGTTAAAGAATATGTATCGAGAGAAGATATTGAAGTATATGTAAAAACGGTAGATATTTCGGTTGCACTTCATGATTCAGATGACCAATGGCTTAGTTGCGCGATCGAAAAAGTTTCAGAAGATACTAATATTGATTTAGGTATTTTGCGACTAGCAGCTCATACAACCCCGCAAAGTGTTGCAAACGTCATCAATCTTGACAATGCCGTTCAGGATGATGCCTCTTTAAATCCCGGACAAAAAGCAATAATGGTGGGTTATCCTTTAGGAATGGATTTGGCAAAAACAGATTCAGGTATAAAAGTGCAGCTGTACGATGGTAAAATAAGTAAAGAATCAGACGGGAATAAAATTCAATACAGTATCACTTCTACGCATGGTGCCAGTGGCGCACCAGTATTCAATGAGTGTGGTCAGTTAATCGCAGTCAATTTTAGCGGAGTAGATGAGGTACAGGGCTTTAATTTTGGAATTGTTGCCAAGCACATTCGCAATTTCTAATTAGAACCTCTTAATAATTTATTGTTTTTTCTCCTTTATAATTAAATAAATAATCGCTTTTATAATATGAATAAAGTTTTTACAATATGTGCACTAATGTTCTTTAGTGCCGTGTTTTCGCAGATTCCAACTCTGGATGTCGAAAATCAGAAAAAAAATTCAGTAATCCTGCAGGAAGTAAAAATTGAAACTAAAATTTTAGGAAATCTTGCATCAACTACAGCAACTTATGTATTTTATAATCCTGGCGACAGAATTTTAGAAGGAAAATTTACACTTCCGTTACCAGAAGGAGTAAGTATAAGCGGCTATGCTTTAGACATCAACGGAACCTTAAGAGATGCAGTTCCTGTTCCTAAAGAACGAGCAAAAGAAGTATTTGAAAGTATTGAAAAAAGAAATATAGATCCCGGTATTATTGAAAAAGTTGACGGAAATAATTTTAGAACCAGAATTTATCCAATTACGGCCAGAGGTACGAGATTCATTAAGATTACTTACAATCAGGAACTGAAAAATTCAGCCACCGATTATCAGTATTTTTTAAGTTTTGCCAATGCAGTCAATATTCCAAAATTTAATTTGAAAGTATTGGTGAATGAAAGTCTGGCAAATCCTAAAATTACGGAAAATCCAGATGGAAGTTTTACTTTTCAAAAACAAGGAAATCAATGGATTGCTGAAATAAACAAAGCCAATTTTACGCCAAATGAAAATCTTAAAATAACTATTCCAAAAGTAAACGAGTCAAATGTATTGCTTCAAAAAACTTCTGGTGATAAATTTTATTTTGCAGCGAGTGTTTCGACAGACTTCCCTGTAAAGGAAAAATCAAAATCTCATAAAATTGCCATTATATGGGATAATTCATTTAGCGGATCAAAGAGAAACCGTCAAAAAGAGTTTGACTTTCTAAATGCTTATTTTTTAGAAAACAAAGATGTTTCGGTATCATTTGTCCTTTTGAATAATGTTCTGGAAAAAACAGAAGAACTTACTGTTTCTGGTGGAAACTGGAGTGTATTAAAAAATAGAATTGTTGACTTAAAATATGATGGTGGAACTGATTTTGGTGCATTAAAAGAGATTTCAGGAATAGAAGAATATCTTTTATTTTCTGACGGAATTTCAAATTTTGGTGATTTGACTTTAAAATTCAAAAAACCTGTAAATAGTATTGTAAGCACGCCTACTTCAGATTTTAATCTGCTTAAACTTTTATCATCACAATCTGGTGGAAATTTTATCAATCTGAACGAATTAGATACTCAGTCTGCTCTAAAAACATACAATAAACAGCCTGTTATATTTTTAGGGTTTAAAGAAAGTGCTAATATTCAGGAGCTATTTCCAAATGTTGGAACTGCAGTAAATGAACCAGTCAATATATTTGGAATTGCATCTCCAAATTTGGGTAAACTAACCGCTCTTTTTTCTGTAGGAAATAAAAAATTTGAAGTTCTCGTAGATTTCAATAACGCTGTGCAAGTTGATAACTGGCCAATTGCGCAGTTTTGGGCACAAAGAAAAATTAATGATCTTGAACTCAATTCAACTCAAAACCGCGATGAAATCAGAAATCTGAGCGAGCAGTTTGGCGTAGTAAGTAAAAACACCAGCCTTATTGTATTGGATGACGTAAATGACTATGTGCGTTACGGAATTAAACCACCTCAGGAATTATTATCTGAATACAACAAAATCGTTTCACGAAACAAAAAAGAAATTTTAGAGAAAAGAAAAAATCTTCTATCCAAATCTTTTGATATAACGCGCGAACTGGTAGCCTGGTGGAATACCGAGTTTAAACCTGCCGAAAAAAAGCAGTATCCTAAGATTTCCAATCAGTCATTAGGAGAATCAGCAAATAAAAATTTATTACTGGAAAGTAGTGATGTTTATAGTAGTAATGCAGATCTTGCCAGGTCAGAAAAATCCACAGGTAAAATAACTTTGATAGAGGTAGAAAGCAACGAAGAGTATATGAAAGATTTTAAGAATCTACAGTCCTCTGAATTAATCTACCAAAAATATCTTGAAAATCGTCCTAAATATGAAAAGCTGGTAACGTACTATTTTGATGTATCTAAATTGTTATTCAAAAAAGGAGACAAAGCACTTTCTCTAAAAGTTTTAAGCACATTAGCAGAGCTCGATTTGGAAAATGAGGAATTATACAAAACGATATCTTATCTATTGAAACAGAGAGGTAATTATGAAAAAGAATTATGGATTACCCAGAAAATTCTGGAATGGAGACCATTCGATTCTCAAAGTCACAGAGATTATGCATTGGCCCTGATTGATAATAAAAAACCTCAGGAAGCCCTTAATGTCTATAAATCGATGCTTTATCAGGAATATACCGATGAGATTTCAGTAAGAGACAACGGTATAGAAGAGATTTTGATTATGGAAATTAATAATATTCTGAGCCAGAATAAAAATGTTGATGCAAGCAAAGTTGATGATCGTCTAAAAGCAAATCTACCGGTAGACATTCGAGTTGTAATTAACTGGAATAAAGACAATACAGATATAGATCTTTGGGTTACAGATCCAAGAGGAGAAGATTGTTCATATTCGCATAAATCTACCGAAATTGGAGGAAGATTAAGTAATGATTTTACTCAGGGTTTTGGTCCTGAACAGTTTTTACTGAAAAAAGCCATAAAGGGTAAATATAAAATTAAAACCAATTTTTATGGCGAGAGACAGAATTTACTTTCCGGACCAACAACAGTGATGGCAGAAGTATATTTGTACTATTCTGATGGAAGACAAGAACGTAAAATTGCTGTTTTTCAAAGTCAGAAAGAAAATAAACGCGAAAACGACAGTAAAATCTTGATTGGAGAATTTGAATTCTAGAATAAAAGCAAAAAAATACCGAAGATGAACACTTCGGTATTTTTTTTTGCTTAAAATTTTCAGCTCGACAAAAGTTCTTTATAAAAGCTAAGATTCGTTTATCCTAAATGCTCCAGCATATCTTTTGTCATCGATTCAAGATCAAAAGTATGATTCCAGCCCCAGTCTTCTCTTGCAGATGAATCGTCGATACTTGCAGGCCAGCTATCAGCAATTTTCTGACGGAAATCAGGCTCATAAGTAATCGTAAATTCAGGAATATGTTTTTTAATTTCAGCAGCAATTTCAGTAGGAGTAAAACTCATTGCAGCCAAATTATAAGATGAATGTATTTTGATATCTTCAGCCGGAGCTTTCATGATATTGATAGTAGCTTCAATTGCATCATCCATATACATCATCGGCATTTTTGTTTCAGAGGATAAAAAGCACTCGTATTTTTTATCGGCAATAGCCTTATAAAAAATATCCACAGCATAATCTGTAGTTCCGCCGCCCGGAGGTGTAGACCAACTAATTAAACCAGGATAACGGATGCTTCGAACATCAACTCCATAAATATTATGATAATATTCGCACCATCTTTCTCCCGCTTGTTTGCTAATTCCGTAAACTGTAGAAGGCTCCATTATAGTGTATTGAGGCGTGTTTTCTTTTGGAGTTGTAGGTCCAAAAACCGCAATACTTGATGGCCAGAAAATCTTTTTTATTTTTTTTGCTTTCGCTAAATTCAAAACGTGAAATAGGGAATTCATATTCAAATCCCAGGCAAACGCAGGATTTTTCTCGGCTGTAGCCGATAAAAGTGCCGCCATCAAATAAATATCAGTAATTTGATGAACCTCGACAAGATGTTCGATTTGGTTAAAATCTAAAGCATTGACCACTTCAAACGGACCCGAATTAACAACGTCAGTATTTAATTTTCGAATGTCAGACGCAATTACATTGTCTGTTCCGTATAATTTACGCAGTTTTTGAGTCAGTTCTGTCCCAATTTGACCGCAAGCGCCAATGATCAATATTTTTGGATTCATTTGTGATGTTTTTTTTAGATGTACAAATATAACGTTTTCGCAAATATTTTTACTTTTCATAACAACAAATTATAAATTTAACAATGATGAAGATGCTTTTTTGGATTATTCTCCGTTGAGGTGTTTAATTATTTTAAAGAAAAGCACGTAAATATTTTTACCGCAAAGAGCGCAAAGATTTTTTATCTGGGAGTAAGTTTAGAAAACACAAAGTTCGCAAAGCTGGTTCAATGCAAAGCTTTGCGAACTTTGTGTTTTTATAAAACGACTTAAATTATAAAACTTTGCGCTCTTTGCGGTTAAATTTTCCAGACAAAAAAATAACCTTGATTTATAGAATCTTTAGCAAAAAACAGCATTCGTAATTGTAAATTTACTTTGTAACTTTGTAGCTTAATGTTTTACCAAATGAAATATAAAATATCTCTTTTTCTGCTTTTTGTTTTTGTATTAAATTCATGTCAAAATGAAGATGAAAAACGCCGTGCTGAAAACGAAAAAGAAGCTAAAAAAAAGGAAGTTATTTTTAATAATATCAATAAAGGCTGGGTATTTATTGATGAGCCCATCAATGAAATTTCAGAACAAAAAGTAAGTTCATGGAATGAATGGCGCGAATTTTTAAAAGAAATTGGAGATAAGCCAAGAAAAACAATTGGAGCATTCCAGAAAAAGTCAACTGCGATTTCAAAAAAAGCGATGGCGCTAAACAGCAATATTCCAGCAGAATTGAATGTTCCCGCTATAAAAAGTCGAATTTCTGTTTTGATAACTAAAATCAAAATGATGGATTTGTTTATTCATCTCAATCAAATTCCGGCCGATAAAGTGACGTTTTTAGTTGGAGACATCAATAAAGAATTAGTGTCTTTACAAAGACAAATGGATAATATTTTTGTAAAAAGTAAAATTCCAAAAGAACAGGGAGAAGAAGACTTCCTGAAAATGTTAGATACAACACGTGCAATTCCGAACTCGAATCCAGTTCCCGTTCCGGTTCAGGCACAAAATTTAGATAAAAAAACACAAAGAGTTGAGTAAAAACGCCTTATATACAATGTATGATAATCTGCCAAAAAATCAGCAGATTGCCACACAATTATTAGAACAAAATCAGATAAAAATGCATCTTAACGGCTTGTTAGGATCTGCAGTTTCATTTGTTTTACGCGCTGTTTTCAAAAAAGCCGAGCTGCCTTTTCTGGTTGTTTTAGACAATAAAGAAGAAGCCGCTTATTATCTGAACGATCTCGAACAAATGATCGGGGAACAAGATGTATTGTTTTATCCGGCATCATTTCGCCGTCCTTATCAGGTTGATGAAACAGACAATGCGAATGTATTACTCCGCGCTGAGGTTTTAAACCGAATAAATTCCCGCAAAAAACCAGCGATTATTGTTACCTATCCCGAAGCGCTTTTCGAGAAAGTGGTAACACGCCAACAGTTAGATAAAAACACATTAAAAGTGGCTTTGAACGATAAAATTTCGATCGATTTTATCAACGAAGTTTTATTTGAATACGAATTTAAAAGAGTCGATTTTATTACAGAACCTGGCGAATTTTCGGTTCGTGGAGGTATTGTCGATGTATTTTCATTTTCAAACGATCATCCTTATAGAATAGAGTTTTTTGGTAACGAAGTAGACAGTATCCGAAGTTTTGATGTCGAAACACAATTATCTGTAGAAACACACAAAAAAATCACGATTATTCCGAATGTTGAGAATAAGATATTTCAGGAAAACCGCGAAAGCTTCTTAGATTATATTTCAGAAAAAACCGTTCTTTTTATTCAAAATACGGACGGACTTTTTAGTCAGTTAGACAAACAATTTGCAAGAGCAGAAGAAGCTTTTGAGAAACTTTCAGGAGAAATAAAATACGCAACTCCCGAGCAATTATTTTTAAATCAGGCTTCGTTTATCAAACGAGCATTGGATTTTTCGGTAGTAGAATTGGCTTCAAAACCAATCTTTAAAACCACAAAAACATTCGATTTTCATATTCAGCCGCAGCCATCTTTCAACAAACAATTTGATTTGTTGCTGAATAATTTGAGTGACAATCATTTTAACGGATATAAAAATTATTTGTTCTGTTCGAATGAAACGCAGGCGAAGCGTTTTCACGATATTTTCGAGACTTTAGACGAAGCCAATTCAGAGAATATCCGCAAACAATATCATACTGTTGTATTGCCTTTGTACCAAGGATTTATCGACGAAGAAAATCAAATTACCGCTTATACAGATCACCAGATTTTTGAGCGTTATCATAAATTTAATATCAAAAACGGCTATTCGAAAAAGCAAAATATTACGCTTAAAGAATTAACTGCGCTTTCGGTTGGGGATTATGTAACACATATCGATCACGGAATTGGGAAATTTGGCGGATTGCAGAAAATTCAGGTCGAAGGCAAAACGCAGGAAGCCATAAAACTGGTTTATGCCGATAATGATATTGTTTATGTAAGCATACATTCGCTGCATAAAATCTCCAAATACAACGGAAAAGACGGAACGCCTCCAAAAATATATAAATTAGGATCGAACGCCTGGAAAATTTTAAAACAAAAAACCAAAGCGCGCGTCAAACATATTGCCTTCAACTTGATTCAATTGTATGCAAAACGCCGATTGGAAAAAGGTTTTCAGTTTGCGCCGGACAGTTACTTGCAAAACGAACTAGAAAGTTCGTTTATTTATGAAGATACACCCGATCAAACCAAATCGACACAAGAAGTAAAAGCCGATATGGAAAGTGATCGCCCAATGGATCGTTTGGTTTGTGGAGACGTAGGTTTCGGAAAAACGGAAGTTGCGATTCGTGCCGCTTTTAAAGCGGTAGACAATAGTAAACAGGTTGCCGTTTTAGTTCCTACAACCATTTTGGCTTATCAGCATTATAGAACTTTTACAGAAAGATTAAAAGATATGCCGGTTTCAATTGGTTACCTAAACCGATTCAGAACGGCAAAACAAAAAGCACAAACTTTAAAAGATTTAGCCGAAGGAAAATTAGATATCGTCATCGGAACACATCAATTAGTAAACAAAAATGTCGTTTTTAAAGACCTTGGTTTATTGATCGTCGATGAGGAACAAAAATTTGGCGTAAACGTAAAAGATAAATTAAAAACCATTGCTGCAAATGTCGATACATTGACATTAACCGCAACGCCAATTCCGAGAACACTTCAGTTTTCATTAATGGCGGCAAGAGATTTATCGGTAATTACAACACCTCCGCCAAATCGTTATCCTATAGAAACTAATGTGGTTGGGTTTAATGAAGAAGTAATTCGTGACGCGATTTCCTATGAAATTCAGCGAAACGGACAAGTTTTCTTTATCAATAACCGAATCGAAAATATAAAAGAAGTCGCCGGAATGATTCAGCGTTTGGTTCCAAATGCCAGAGTCGGAATTGGTCACGGACAAATGGAAGGCGCGAAACTCGAAGAATTGATGTTGGGTTTCATGAATGGCGATTTTGATGTTTTGGTAGCAACCACCATTATCGAAAGTGGTCTGGATGTACCCAATGCCAACACGATTTTCATCAACAACGCCAACAATTTCGGATTATCAGATTTGCATCAAATGCGTGGGCGTGTAGGACGAAGCAACAAAAAAGCATTCTGTTATTTTATCTGTCCACCATATTCATCCATGACCGAAGATGCCAGAAAGCGTATTCAGGCTTTGGAGCAATTTAGCGAATTAGGAAGTGGTTTCAACATTGCGATGAAAGATCTTGAAATTCGTGGTGCAGGAGATTTATTAGGAGGAGAACAAAGCGGTTTCATCAATGAAATTGGTTTTGATACGTACCAAAAAATCATGAACGAAGCCATCGAAGAATTAAAAGAAAATGAATTCAAAGATTTATATCCGGAAGAGAACGATATTGAAACCAAAGAATATGTAAAAGATTTACAAATCGATACTGATTTTGAGTTGTTGTTTTCTGATGAATATATCAATAATGTTACCGAACGTCTAAGTTTATATAACGAGCTAGGTTCTGTAAAAAATGAAGCGGAACTTGTTATCTTTCAAAATAAATTAATTGACCGTTTTGGGCCAATGCCTCCGCGCGCCAATGCCTTGATGAATAGTATTCGCATCAAATGGATTGCCACAGCTGTTGGTATTGAGAAACTGGTGATGAAAAAAGGTAAAATGATAGGCTATTTTGTTTCAGATCAACAATCTGATTATTACCAGTCGTCTAAGTTTAGAAAGGTTTTACAATTTGTACAAAAATACAGCAACCTTTGCCAAATGAAAGAAAAGCAAACGCCAAACGGTTTACGACTTTTATTGACTTTCGAGAATGTAAAATCGACCAAACGTGCTCTGGAATTGATGGAAATGTTGGGAGAGTAATTTTTTTATTTTTTAGAAGCAGAAAAATTTCGTTTCATAAGAACATTAGTCCCGCTATCCCTTACAATCTTTTGTGTCCGCCGCGGCGGACACAAAAGGATTTCCAGTTCTATCGGGGCTAGGCGAGAAGTTTAGTATTTCAGTTCACCTTTTTCAATAATTATTTAGATAAGATATACAATAATGTCTTAGTGATTTAAGATAATTACGGTTTGTAATATAAAAACAGGCTTGCAGGAAATACAAATAGTTCTGAATTTTTGGCGAACTTAAGCGACAGTCAATTAATTGCTGCTCAAAAGCAATTTCAGAGAAACAGAGATTTATCAGACTTATTTATTGTTGGTTTTTATGTTTTAAATATCATTGATGCGAATATTGATGCCGCTTTGTCTCAGTTTAATGTAAGCGAAAATTTAGCTTTTAAACCTGCTATAAATTTCAGAAATGAAAATTTACAATCAAATTTCGGAGTTGCCTGTACATCCTCTTTTTAAGACAATAATTAATTATATTAAAAATTGCATTTGTTTGTTTTTTCTTACTTTTTGTTATACTGAGAATTAAATATACTTTATATTTATAGGTCATTAAAATGCTTCAATTATACTTTAATTAATTCGTTAAGCATATCAAAAGAAATCATTCTCATGACAGATATATTTAAAGATTTTATTACCAAACTTGCACAAGTTAGCGAGCCGGATATGAATAGAATCATGTCCTGTATAACCACGCACAATGTAAAACGAAATACCATTATTTTATCTGAAGGAGAAATTTGCGACAAATTTTATTTTTTAGAAAAGGGTTGTATGCGAACTTATTACATCACAAAAGAAGGTCAGGAAAAAACAAGATTGGTTTCTTTTGACAATACTCCCGTAACAGCACTTACCAGTTTTATTACTCAAAAACCTTCTCTTGAGTATATTGATGCCTTAGAAGATTCAGAACTACTGTCAATCTCTCACGCAGATTTTTTTATTCTTTTGGATGAAATTCCGAGTTGGGCTTTGTTTTACAGAAGAATGTTAGAATTAGCTTTTGCTTTTCAAAACAGCAGAATCGAAGATTTGGTCACTTTATCTGCCAAAGAACGCTACGAAAAACTTTTAAAAGAGCAACCTCATTATATTCAACGCCTTTCTAATAGAGTTGTGGCTACTTATTTGGGGATTTCTCAGGAAACTTTAAGCCGATTAAAATCAAAATAACGATTTTGACATTTGTCAATGCACAGGTTTTTCTATCAACCTAATTTTGTACTATAAATCATCAGAAAATAAACTGATGATGGTAATAACAGAATTAAACTTCGCGATCATGAAAACACTATTAAGAAAACCATCCGAAAATACTTTAGAAAATGTAATCGATAAATTCAGCATAAAAGAATTAATAGAATTTGAACGTTTTTGCAGAGACAACGCCCAATGGGAAGAAATGAAAAAATGTTTTGCAGAAAATTCAACCGTAACAATTTCATGGTTTAATGGCTCGGGATATGGTTTTGTCGACGCTTCAAGCAAAATGGAAACTTATGCGCCTCACAAAATATACGACACTTTAATTTGGCTGAATAATGATAAAGCAGTTTCCATTACAATGGCAACCATCCAGATGAGAATGGAAATTCAGGGACATTTATTAGAGTTAAAATCAGATGCAAAACTTTTATATAAAACGCAGAAAATAAACGGACTTTGGTCGATAATCTCTATGGAAGGAATTTACGAAAAAGATTCTTTAATTCCCGTTTCTCCAGCCGATGGCATTGTAATTCCAAAAGAAGAAATCGCCAAATTCAGACCCAGTTATGCAAATATGTCTTATGCTTTAAGCAAAAGCGGATATGATGTAAACGTTAATTTACCCGGAATTGATAAACCGGAAATGGTTGCAAAACTGTATCAGGAATCTGAAAACTGGTTGAATTCTTAAAACTAGACAAAATGAAAATTATCACAATAGAAGAACATTTTAGCTCACCAAAAATAAGTGAGAAAATGAAACAGTTTCAGCCAAAAGGTAATGATGCTGAAAAAGATAAAAGTATACAGGAATTAATAAAACATTTTTTGCCAAACAATGATGATATTGAAGATGTTGGCGCACGCAGAATTAAATTTATGGACGAAGCCGGTATCGATATGCAAGTCATTTCATACGGCAGCGGAAGCCCTCAGGGAATTGCAGATTCTAAAATTGCGATTGAACTTTGTATAGAAGCCAATGATGAATTGGCACAATTAATTAAACAAAATCCGACTCGTTTTGCAGGTTTTACTACGTTGCCGGTTGCTGATCCTGTTGCTGCTTCGGCAGAATTAGAACGAGCAGTAAAAAAATTAGGTTTTAAAGGGGCTTTACTAGCAGGAACTTTTCAGGGGAAATTTTTTGATGCTCCTGAGTTTTTTCCCATTTTCGAAAAAGCGGCAGAATTAAATGTACCGGTTTATTTGCATCCGGGAATTATTGATAAAGGAGTAGCAGATCATTATTTTAAAGATGAAAGATGGTCAAATTTGGTCAACGGAGTTTTTCCAGCAGCAGGTTTTGGCTGGCATATGGATAGCGGAATTCATGTTTTACGAATGATTCTTTCTGGAGTTTTTGACAAGCTGCCGAATCTAAAAATAATCTCAGGACACTGGGGAGAATTCGTGCCCGTTTTTCTGGAAAGATTGGATGAAACACTTTATCCTGAAATGACAAATTTGAAACGTACCATTTCAGAATATTACAAAGAACATGTTTACATCACGCCAAGCGGAATTTTCTCTGAAAATCAACTTCAATTTGCCATAATACAAATGGGCGCTGATCATATTATTTACTCGGGAGATTATCCTTATTTGATAAAAAACGATACAGGTGACTTTCTTAAAAATGCATCAATTTCAGATGAAGATAAAGAAAAGATAGGACATTTGAATGTAGAAAAATTATTGAATTTATAACCATTAAATATAAAAAAATGGAAAATACTAAACAACCAATAGAAGGTGTTACAACAGGAATATTAAAACTTTCAGGAGCAGAATTGTATTATGAAACAAAAGGCGAAGGACCAGTTTTATTAATGATTCCGGGAGCAAATGGAGATCATTTTATCTTTACGCCAATTCGCGAAATATTATCAAATACTTTTACTGTAGTAACTTATGATCGTAGAGGATTTTCGGGATCTAAACTTACAGGAGAACAAGATTACAGTCATCGTATCGATACAGATGCCAATGATGCAGCAAGTTTAATAAAACACTTAACAAGCGAACCAGCTTATGTATTTGCAAGCAGTTCAGGAGCTTTGGTTTCATTACAGTTAATGTGCCTGCATTCAGACTTGATAAAAGCATTGATTCCGCATGAGCCAACCGCTTTAAAATATCTTCCGGATGGTGAAAAATGGAAAGTTGCGGTTCAGGAAATTTATGATATTTATACTAAAGAAGGTCAGGGGCCTGCAAAAGAAAAATTTGTAAATGAATTGATTCCCAATACAAAAGACGGAGAATTCATGAAGGCAGGAAATGGACCGGAAACGCCAAATACAACTTATTGGTTTAAATATGAAGTGAGACAATATCCATCGACTGATTTTGACACCAATAAATTAGAAGAAAACAAAGATAAAATCCTTTTTTGCGTAGGAAGAGATTCGGTAAATACAATGCCGGCTTGGCCAGTTACAAACCTGGCAAAACAATTTGGAACCGAAGTTTTATCTGTTCCGGGAGGACATTTAGGATATGCATTACATCCTGCAGAATTTGCACAGGATTTTATTGCAGGTTTAGAAAAACGAGGTAAAATTTAAAAATAAAGTTTGCCACAGATTAATAGATTTTCACAGATTAGAAAAATCATTTTAATCCTTTAATCTGTGGCAAAAAACTTATTTCAAAATAAAATGCCGGATGAAATTTTCATCCGGCATTTACTTTTTAAAAAATATTAATTCGTGCTAATTCGTGAAATTCGTGGCGAAAAAACTATATCTTTTTCAATCCTTTTAATTCTGATGCATTTCCTTCCTTAATGCTAATGGCAACGCCACCACCCGGAGCTAAATACTGTTTTAGAATTGTTTTAGAATTTACTACAACTTTAGTCACGGTATATTTTTGTGGATTTACGTTCCAATTCGCTTCTTTTGCATCAGCATAAATAGTAGCAATGAAGTTTTTTCCGGCAGGTAAATAATCAAAAGTAATGTTTGCCGTTCTTGCGTTTTCATCGGTAATTCCGCCAATAAACCATTCGTTTTTGCCTTTTGCTTTACGGGCAATCGTGATATAATCTCCCGGTTCAGCTTCGAGAATATAACTGTTATCCCAATCTGCAGCAACATCTTTGATGAATTGAAAAGCATCTGGAAAACGCTCATAATTACCCGGAATATCAGCCGCCATTTGCAACGGACTATACATCGTAACATAATACGCCAATTGTTTTACCAAAGTTGTGTTGACACGCTGAGAACTTCCGGTTCCGTAATACGAAAGATCGGTCTGGAAAATCCCCGGAGTATAATCCATTGGTCCACCCATTAATCTTGTAAATGGTAAAATCGTGGTATGATCAGGCGCTAAACCTCCCATAGATTCAAACTCTGTTCCGCGAGCAGATTCCTGAGCAACCCAGTTCGGGAAAGTTCGGTGTAAACCTGTTGGGCGAACGGCTTCGTGACTGTCGATCATAATTTTATAATCGGCAGCACGTTTGGCTACATTGATGTAATGATTCACCATCCATTGTCCGTCATGATGTTCGCCACGCGGAATAATTTTCCCTACATAACCTGTTTTTACAGCATCATAACCGTTGTCATTCATAAACTGAAAAGCACGGTCTAAACGACGCTCATAATTGGTTGCTGATCCTGAAGTTTCGTGGTGCATGATGATTTTTACCCCTTTTGAAGCGGCATAAGCATGAACCGCTTTTACATCAAAATCAGGATATGCAGTTACGTAATCAAAAACTTCTTCTTTCCAGTTTCCAATCCAGTCTTCCCAACCAATATTCCATCCTTCAATAAGAATTGCATCGAAACCATTTTTAGAAGCAAAATCAATGTATTCTTTTGCGCGTTCTGTTGTAGCTCCGTGTTTTCCGTTTGGCGTAAGTTTGGTAAAATCATCCGTTAGTTTTACGTTGTTTTCTTTTCCAAAAGCCCAGGTACTTTTTCCGGCAACAAAATATTCCCACCAAATCCCGATGTATTTTACCGGTTTTATCCACGAAACATCTTTGTAACTTGTTGGTTCATTGAGGTTCAGAATTAATTTTGAAGCTAAAATCTCAGTTGCTTTATCGCTTACCACAATGGTTCTCCACGGCGATTGTGCATCAGTTTGCATATAACCTTTTGCTCCAACGGCATCAGGTGCCAAATGACTTTTCATTTTATTGTTTACAGCATCAACTTCAAGATACATTGCCGGATAATTGATCAAACCAGCTTCGTGAATGTTGATGTACAAACCGTCATCAGATTTCATCATCGAAGGAGTTTGTACCGATAATTCCTTGATAGGCCATTGCGAATTGATTTCGATAGTAGCTTTTTTTATCAGCGAAGGAATTTCAGAAATCTTCGAAGTCGTATACGCATATTCATTAGTATCATAATCTCCCGGAATCCAGAAGATTTTATGATTTCCTGCCAGATTAAATTCAGAACGTTCTTCTTTTATTACAAAATAATTCAGATCATTTTGCTTTGGAAATTCATATCTAAAACCCAATCCGTCGTTGAATAAACGGAAACGTATGCGAATGTATCTGTTGTTATTTTTGGCTTGAGCCAAAGTGACAACCAATTCGTTGTAATTGTTACGAATTGTTTTTTCTTCGCCTAAAACAGGATTCCAATTTTCATCTACAGAAGATTGTGCCGTATTTGTAATGGTAAAACCATCCATAAATGAAGGCAGATCTTTTAATTCTAAACCCAAAGAACTTGGTTTTATAACTGCTTTTTGCTTGTATGATAATTGATAAGACGGAATTCCGCCTTCTTTTAATTCAAATTTTAAAGAAAGATTTTTGTTGGGCGAAGTTATTTCCTGCGCCTGAAGCCATAATGAGTTGGCACAGACAAAAAGTAACAGCGCGATTTTTTTGCCCAAACGAATTTGGAAAAAGGATTTTTGGGATTGAAAATTCATGTTATTTAATTTTTTGCAAATCTAATTTAATTTTAAAGTTGCGTAGGTATTAGTTTTTTAATACTAAATATTGGTATGGCGCTAATGTAATTTCACTGCCAAGAGTTACTGCATTTCCTGTAAAAGCATCTTTCCATGTGCCTTTTAATGAATTTGCAACAAGATATTTTGCATCATTATTAGTTAAGTTCGAAAGCACTAAAACTTTTTCAGCATCTTTTACCATTGTAAAAGCACTTACAGCATCGCTGCTGTATCCGGTATAAGTTCCTTTTTTGATAGCAGTACTAGAGTTTCTGAAAGCAATTATTTTCTTGTATTGAGCCAGCATTTCCGGATCTGCAGTTGACCAGTCAATTGGAGTTTTTTCGAAATAATTTATTCTTTGTGCATATCCAATTTCCTGTCCGTTATAAATCATTGGAACAGATTTCATGTAAGCGGCAACAACAAATGTCGCTACAGATCCTTTTTTACCACCGAAAAGCTCAATTGGAGTTCCTTCGGCAAAGTTGACATCATGATTGCTGGTATATCTTACGATTCTATAATCTTCATTGTAATTTGCCGAATATTCTGCAGCATTTGCATTTTGTATGGTACTTGCAGATAAATTTTCTTTAAATACTTTTTCTAAAGCGCTGAAAAAATTAAATCCAAAAGTATAATCAAAACCAGATCTAAATAGATTCACTTTTGTACCCTCTGCCAACATTAATATTTTCTGACTTTTTTTAATGTTTCTTAGTTTTGAAACGGCTTCAGTCCAAAAATCCTGTGGGATAAAATCAGCATAATCGCATCTGAAACCATCAATATTAGCAGTGTAAACCCAGTATTCCATAGCATCAATCATAGCATTTTTCATTTCTCTATTGGTAAAATCCAATTGGGCAACATCATTGTAATTGGTTCCCGGAGGAATAATGATTTTTCCGTTAGCATCTTTTTGATACCAATCAGGATGTTGGGTAATCCAGGCATTGTCCCATGCAGTATGATTGGCAACCCAGTCTAAAATAACAGCCATATTTTTTTTATGTGCTTCTTCAACCAGCACCTGAAGATCTTGTAAAGTTCCAAAATCCGGATTTATTGCTTTGTAGTCTTTTACAGCATAAGGAGAACCGAGTCCTGCCGCAACTTTTTCTTTTCCAACCGGAAAAACCGGCATTAAATAAATAACATTTACACCCAATTCCTGAATCTGAGTTAGCCTGTCCTGAACACCTTTTAATGTTCCGGCCTGACTGAAAGAACGGATATTTACCTGATAAATAATGGCATCTTCTTTATTAGGCATTTTATAGAATGAGGCGCCGTATTGCGGATAAGGAGGAGGTGTATTTGAATCTGAATCGTTATCAGATGAACTACAGGAAACAAACGCTAACGTAAGCAGTAGTGCATAAACGATGTTTATATTTGATTTCATAATTTTAATTTTTTAATACGTCCAGAGTTTGTTTTGAGATAGTAACCTCTAAAATTTTAAGATAGCCTGCCTTTCGCTCAAAAAAGGCAGGTATCAACTCAAACTAATCTAAACTGTAATTTTAAATACTGATATAGATTATTTTTTAACTATTGTACACGTTGCAGTTGCCGGATAACCGTTTGAGACAGGATCAACTTCATCAATTTTAAAAGTGATTTCATAAGTTCCTGCTTCACTAATACCATAAGCACCTCCATTGTCAAGATTTACGGTATTTGTAGATGAATCTGCAGGTCCGTAATTAACTGACCAATTATTATTTAATTTGAACTTTACACTTCCGGGTAATAAATTGGCAGTAATTTTCCATGTTTTGGTTTGATGGTCATATGACATCGGAATAGCGTTATTCCATCCATAATCTTTATCTTCAGGTGTTGGTGCATGTGTTGCATCTCCTGCAATTCCCCAAGCATACGGAGTAGAAGTCCATTTTAGAGTATTTAAATTTACTTTGATCTGGTATGATCCTGCTCCAGGCAAATGAAAATTGGGTTCGCTTCCGTTTTTTAAATCATTATTGCTATTTCCTGCACCATAATATTGATCCCAGTTTCTGGCAGTATTCAATTTAAAATCAGTACCATTACCAGCAGGAAGTGTAACATACCCCTGATAAACACCTTTTGAAATAGCGGTTAAAGCCGCAGCAGTTCCTACATTAAATTCTCCCTGATAAAATCCTGGCATGTAAATTTCACCAAAAACGACACTTTTTTCATAAGGAGTAACCGTTAATGTGATGTAATCTGAGTACACTTTATGATCTACACTGGCTTCTATACGAACCACTAATTTTCCCGCAACATTAGGCAAAAGGCCTAAGTCTATAGCAATTTTGTTTAAGTCTCTCCCTATTAAAGCTTTGCTTAAAACATCTTCACCAGCTTCTATTCGTTTCGATTTTAACCACGCCTTTGGTCCGGTAATGTCAGGAATTATATCAATTTGCAATGCATAAGTAACAGGCGTACCAACAGGAAATGCGACAGCAGGCCATGAAATTAATTCTACAGATTGATCTTCTGTCTCTTCATTTAGAACCAATGTGGTAGAAGAAGCTTCAATGTTACTTGGAAAAGGTACCGTTTTTAAGGTCGTTAATTCTGCATCACTTTCACAGGAGGCACCTAAAAAAAGCAGGGTACCCAATACAAATAATTTATTTATATATTTTTTCATAATAGTTTATTTTTTATTATCCCGGATAGCCTGGATTTTGTTTTAACCCTCTGTTAGCATTTAAGGCAGATGTTGGAATAGGGAATAATTTTCTGAAAGCCGGAGATTCACCTCTGAATTGGTTTGGCAGTAAAAATTTGTTAAAACGAATCATATCCTGTCTTCTGTGTCCTTCCCAGTTTAGCTCAAAACCTCTTTCGTTGTACACATCATCAAGAGTTGGATTTGCGTTTAATGGATCTAATCCCGCACGTACTCGAATTTGGTCTATAAAAGGTTTTGCAGCTCCTGTATTTCCTAAACGAACATTACATTCTGCCATCATTAAAATCACATCGGCATATCTGTAAATTGGAAAATCATTTGAAGCTCCGCCTCCTGTATTTGATCCGGCCGGATAAAATTTAATATTACGAACACCAGCTTGTGGAGGTGCTCCAGGATTATCTAAAGACGGAACATCTAATGTATAATTAACGCCACCTGGTTGTTCGCCTACCAAAAACTGTTTTTTACGAATATCATTATCAGCATATTTCAGGTAAAATTCTTTGGGAACAATAGTACCGTTCCAACCGTCATATCCAAATAAAGCTTTTGCGTTTGGTCCGGATAGACTTCTAACCGCATAAACATTACGTGATAAAATATCAATAGTAGCAAAAATGGATAAAATAGTTTCATCCTGTGGCGATACATCCCCAAATAACTCATAGTATTTATTTCCAAGTGGGCTAGAGGCACTTGCTTCGCCAGAGTGTAATGAAAATCCACCATCACTTACTTTATTACAAGCTGCTAAACACTCACTCCATTTTGCTTCACCAGTGTAAACCTCTGCATTAAGATACACTTTCGCCAATAAGGTATATCCTGCCCATTTGTTGAAACGGCCATAAAAATCACCTCCTTTTGTACCATAAAGTAATTCTACATTTTCAGTAAGTTCTTTTACAATAAAGTTATATACTTCTTTACGGCTGGCTTGCGGAATTTTATCTACAGTAACATTGTTGTCTGTATAAAAAGGAACATCTCCAAAATCATCTATTAATAAATAATAGAAAAAAGCACGCAATACTTTAGCTTCTGCAATTTTTGCTGCTTCTGCATTTGATTTTTCTAATAATCCTACAGCTAAATTGGCATTGAAAATACCTTTGTACAACCAATTCCAGGTATTGTTTATAATACCTTCGGTTGGTAACCATGTGTGTTTATGCAAACGGGCATAATCTTCCTGCCAGTTACCATCTGTTCTGTGTGGGATAACTTGTTCATCAGATGCCATACAGTTCATATCATACCAGCCGTTATCTGCACCTGCATAACCAACACCGGTAGCTCCATCTCTTGTAAATTCTCCCGGAATCTGCGCATAAATACCTGCTAAAGCGCTATTAGCCCCTTCAGGAGTGGAGTAAAAGTCATCTGCGGCATATTTGTCGTATACATTTTCATCTACGTCAGTACAGCTAAATAAGGCAAGTAAAGAGACACCTGCCAACAATATATTTTTAATTTTCATTTCTTTTACTATTTAAATTTTACACTTAAACCAAATGCAATACTTCTGGTACGAGGATAAATTCCTTTATCACCTCCAAAATTGTCTTCAGATCTTCCGCTTCCGCTAATATTTAATTCCGGATCAATACCTGTATAATCCGTAATTAGTAATAAGTTATTTCCAGTAAGTGAAAGTCGTATCGAATCAACATATTTATCTGTAAAACGGAAACTGTAACCTGCTGTAACATTCTCTAATCGTATAAATGAGCCGTCTTCTAACCATATGTCTGATGCGTATGGTGAAGTACGAATGCCTTTATCAACACCGCTTTGTAAAAGATTTGATTTACCTGTATTTTCAAGCATGCTTAGGGTTTGATTAAGCTGATTGTAAACTTTATTTCCTCCTGAACCTCTCCATAACATAGAAACATCAAAATTTTTGTATCTGTAGGTTGGGTTGAAAGCAAACGTATAAGTTGGTAACGCAGTTCCTGCATAATAACGATCGGCGCTTGTAACACCCTGATCAATAGCGCCATCTCCGTTACGATCTAATACAGTTTCTACTCCATTAGAATTTACGCCTGTGTGTTGCAGAGGATAAAATGCACCCACAGGTTTTCCTTCAACAAGGAAAGAGTTTGGAGCTCCCCATCCCACATAATCTGTATTTAAAGGAACGCCATTAATACTTCCGCTTAAATTAAGTACTTTATTTTTCATAAACGAAACGTTACCGCCTAATGTAAGTGTACTGTTTTCGGTTTTGATAAGATCATATGCCAAAGACACCTCTAAACCTTTATTGGAGATACTCCCAACATTTGCTTTGATGGTATTATAAGCATAAGGTGGTTGTGGTACTGTGTAATCAAGTAATAAATTATCTGTTGTAGCATCATAAACATCTACAGTTCCTCTTAATCTATTGTCTAAAAGAGCGAAGTCAAGACCAATGTTGGTTTGTTTTTTGGTTTCCCATTGTAAATCAGCATTCGCATTTTGACTAATACCGAAATTAGTAATTAAGGAACCTCCAAAATAAGCTGATCCCTGTCTGCCTACTAATGAAAGAGAGTTTTGAGGGTAAAGACCTTGTTGGTTACCTGTAACACCGTATCCAACACGTAATTTAAGTTCATTAAATAAATTTTGGGTTCCCATAAAGGACTCTTTGTTTATTTGCCACGCTACAGATGCAGACGGGAAATCTCCCCATTTGTTATTTACACCAAATACAGATGAACCATCTCGTCTAAAACTTCCGGTAAATAAATAACGATTCAGTAATGAATAATTTACACGTCCTAAAAAGGATACTAATGTTCTGTCATTTTTATATGATTCTATATCTCCAGACGTAACTTTAGATAAATCACCCAACTGCAATGCATTGTAAGTAGTTTTATCACTTATAAAACCTTTTGCCTGAGTATAATTACCCTGATAAGCTTGGTTTTGCCATTCGTATAAAGCCAATGCATTTATGCTGTGAATGCCAAATGTTCTCTTGTAAGTAAGACTTGCATTCATCAATCTTTCGTTTTGCTTTTCATTTTTAATGTTAGCATATCCATTTTGACTAACTGCATAGGCATTTGTCGATTCTACCGGAAGGAAATATCCAACAGAACTGTTTGTTTTTCTCCAGCTGCCAAACCAGCCAAAGGTTAAGCCTTTAGCTAAATCCAGATCAGCCTTCAGGCTTCCAAATAAATTGTCTTCTTGTCTTTCATTAGTAACTGTTTGCGCAGCTGCATAAGGATTCAGGTATTGAAACACATTTGGATCTGTAAAATAACTTCCATCAGGATTAAAAACAGGATCTGTTGGTCGCATTAAATAAGCATTTGTTATCAAATTTGACATATAAGCAGCTGTTCCAATATTCCCAATGCTGCTATCTGTATTGTTAATTCCGTTAGTTAAATTAAATGACAATTTTAATTTATCATCAAGAGCTGTTTGTGTTGCCTGAACACGGCCAATATATTTTTTATTCCCCGTGTTTATTACTACTCCGTCTTGTAAAATAGCTGTTATAGAGGCTCTATAGCTAAATTTATCTGTTCCTCCGCCAAATGCTAAACTGTGTGTTTGTGTTACACCGGTTTGAGTCAAAAGACCATACCAATCAGTATCTGAAGCATGGTTTGCAGATGCCGGAACGCCAACAGTCTGAGCAGTTTGCCACCATTGGTCAGCACTCAGCATATTCAGTTTTTTTGGAATAAAATCTAAAGAAGTAGATCCGGTATACTCCAATGTTGTTCTTCCTGCCTTATTTTTTTTGGTGGTTACGATAATTACTCCGGGTGCTCCTCTTGAACCATAAACAGCAGTTGCTGAAGCATCTTTAAGAACATCGATACTTTCTATTTCGCTTGGTGGAACCTGATTTAACAAATCCAGATTTCCCTGAATTCCGTCTACGACTACTAGAGGATCATTTCCTCCAATCAAAGAGCCAATTCCTCTAATACGAACGCTAGGTCCTGAACCCGGTTCGTTACCAATTTGAGTAATATTGACACCTGCAGCTTTACCCGAAATTAATTGTAATGGGTTTACAATAGCGCCTTGATTCATGTCTTTTGAAGCAATTGAAGAAACAGCTCCGGTAATATCTTTTTTAACGGTTGTGCCGTAACCTACAACCACTATTTCCTGCAAGTCTGTAGCATCTGGCATAAGCTGGATGTTGATTACACTTTGACTGGCAACTACTTTTTTCTCTTTATAACCTACAAAGGATACAATGATTACAGAAGATGGACTTTCTACAGTAAGTTTATATTTTCCGTCAAAATCAGTTACCATACCATTTTTGGTTCCTTCTTCATTAACCGAAGCTCCGGGTAAAGGCAAACCATTTTCGTCCGTAATAATTCCGGATACAGTTTGTTTTTGATAGAGAATGTTTTGTGTTTTTAGTTCCGGTTTTTTTAAGATAATCTGAGTATCCCGAATTTTAAATTCTGTTGGAGTTCCTTTAAAAAGTTTATCTAAAACAACATTTATCGGTTGGTCTTTTACAGAAATAGAAATCGTCCGGTCTAAGTCGATGTCATTCAGTTTGTAAATAAACCTGAAATCTGTTTTTTGTTCTATGGTCTCAATAACCTTCTCGATTGTTGAATTGTTTAATTCAAGGGTTACTTTTGTTTTTTGGGCATAAGTATTCCCTCTAATATTAAACATGGCGACCAAAATAAGTAGTGTAGTTAGTTTCAATTTTAGGTCATATTGGAACATTGGGTATTTAAACCCAACATTCTTTGATTTTTTTTTCATAATTTTGTTAATTGATTGTAGTTAATTCGTTATATTCAATCACTTAGTTAATCGGAAATTGTTCGCAGCTCTTTCCGATTTTTTTATTCCTGTACTTTTATTCTCTCATATTTTTTCATTGGTTTTAGTGGTTATTTAATTAGTATTTGATTGTTTTTTATGGTGTAATTGATGCCGTGAATGTCATTGAAATAACTCATTACTTTTTCTATCGATTCATCGCTAAAACTCGCGTTGAATTTTTCGTTAGCCAGTTTTTCGTTTTTGTTTACAATCGTAACATTATAGCGTCTTTCCAGTTTTGTAATGATATTTTTGAAAGTCATATTTCTAAACGTCAAACTGCCATTGATCCATGAAGTATAAATATCTGTAATAACTGGTTTGGTAGAAATCTGGGCATTTTCTCTATTAAAGCTTCCTCTAAATCCTGGCTTTAAAATAGTGTTTGTAGTAGCATCAAATTCTTCGTTTGAGCGGTACATTCCAACAGAACCTTCGACTAAAACAACATCTGTGGCAGCATCTTCAGGATAATTAGAAACATTAAAATGAGTTCCTAATACACGAATATTCAAAGCATCGGCATTTACTATAAAAGGATGTTTTTTATCTTTGGCAACATCAAAAAAAGCTTCTCCATCCAGAAAAACCTGTCTGTTTTCGCCGGCAATAAATTTCACTGGATATTTTAGAGTTGTTCCGGCATTTAAATGCACCATTGTTCCGTCAGACAATTGTAATCGGAATTTTTTGCCATACGGAATCTTAATCGTGTTGTAGGTTATTTTCTCTAAATCAGAATTATTGTCGTAAACAATTTTGTCTCCATCCTGATTTCCTACTATGTTTCCATCTGCATCTCTAACTTCAACTTTATTGTTTTCAGATATAATTTGCGTATTTCCATTTTCTAGTTGCAATACGATATCTGTGCTTTTAAAATCGAATTTTTGTTCGGTTTGAGTTTTAAAAGCATTTTTTTGATAAGCAAAACCAATTCCTAATAAAACAACAACCGAAGCGGCGATTGCAATATATTTTCTGAAGTTTGATTTCTTAGGACTGATTTCTATCACAGTCTCCTCTTCTTTTGTGTTTGCTAAAATAGAAGCAAAAATAGAATCAGCCGTTTGTTGATCCATTTTAGGCATTTCGCCAAGAAGATTTTGAATATCTTCTACAGAAGGAAAATCATCCGTTAGCTTGTTTTTTTTGTAGTAGGCAATTACCTCGTTTGTCTCTTCGGGTGTACATTGGTTCAAAACAAACTTTTGTAAAAGGCTTTTTATTTCAGAATTTGAATTCATTACGAATTGATTTTAGGTCCGGGTTTTATATAATACAGTTGAAAGGAAGTTGAGTACTACTCAAACGTTGTAAATTTTTCAATTTTAACATGTTGATAGAAAGAAAAAACTTGTGAGCCAGTGATTTTGTTGAGGTTATTTAATGAAAAATATTTTTAAATTTTTAGAGAAGCGACCCGTTTTGTCATCCTGACGCAGGAAGGATCACACTTGTAGCTCGACAAAGATTGGCGATTTTGTTTGCGGAGTTTCTCGTGTGATCCTTCCTGCGTCAGGATGACAACATTGCCTAAATCTTTGCGGTTAAACCAAAAAAAAAAATCACCCGGAAAGAGTGATTTTAATGGTTAAATGTGGTTTTTTGGTTTAGATAATTTCGTCATGAACCTGAAAAAAGACCCGCATCGATTCTAATGCTTTGCTCATTTGGTTCCTGACTGTATTGATAGAGATGCCGAGTTCCTGACTGATTTCTTCGTAAGTCATTCCTTTTTTCCTTGACATCTTAAAAATTTTCTTTCGTTTTGGTGGCAATTGCCCCATGGCTTCTTTTCGTAACTTCTTGCAATCGGCTTCACGAATCGAATAATCGCCATAATCATGAGATTTCTGGCTTTCGTAAAAAATGGCTTCCTTTAGTAATGCATCATTTGCTGCTTTATTCAAAGAATTAAATGCCTGATTTCTGGCAATTGTAAAAATGTAAGCTTTAAAAGATTGTTCCGGATTTAAGTTTTCGCGATGTTGCCAAACTTTCATAAAAACATCCTGAACATTTTCTTCTGCAGCTTCTTTTGATTTTAATAAACTAATGCTGTAACCATAAATATCCTGATGGTATAAATCAAAAAGTTGACGAAATGCTTTTTCGTTGCCATTTCTGAGCTCACTCACCAATAATTTGTCGCTATGGTTCTTCGCTTCTAACATTAATTTAATTAGTCCTTATTTAAATCTAATTATATTATGATACTATCAAAATTGATACTCTAATTTGCTGATGGGTTAGCAAATATATAAAAATATTATTCGCAACAAATTTTATTAAAAAAAAACTTAATTCTGTATTTTTTAATAAATTTTATGCTGAATACCAGTAAAGTCAATGGTAACGCGCTTTTTATCAGTTAAATATGTTTTTGACTTATATTTTAAAAATTAATTATTCCGATAAATATTTATTGCGAATATTCTTATTTGTGACCACGAAGAATGATGATTTGATAATTAAAGGGCAAAAAAAATCCTTTTATCTTTCTGGGAAAGAAAGATAAAAGGATAGTATAACGAATCGTAATGATTTTGTGATTTAAAAAATTTATTAGTTTTTTAGGTCTTTAATTACCTTAAAAGCAACATCAACCTGATCTTCTCCCACTAATATAGTGAATTCATTTGAAGTAGAAATTACCTCATTGATGATAATTCCTTCCCAGGCCAAACGTTGAAAAATGAAATAATAAATACCCGGAACTACGATGTTTTCTTTTGGTAATTTTACAGTAATAGAAGCCAGATTATCTAATTTCTGAATTAGTTTTTCGCGCATAAAATGCTTTTCAACCAAATGATTTACACTGCTGCTAACCACAATATTAGTTTCATTTACGCCACGAGATGAGGTATAAAATATATCAGATAAAGCATTAATATCAGAAATTAAATCAGCTTGTTTGTTTAAAACAGTTTCAGAAGCTGCAAAAGTGTAATCTGTCAATTCAGAACGAACCGTGATTTCACCAATATTCTTGATTACTTTATTGATTTTATGGTTCAGTTTAAAATCTAATTCTTCCGTGAGTCGTTTCAGCGACATTACAACAGCACCTTGTTTCACCTCTTTGCCAAATTCACTTTCCAGTTCGGTCATAATGTTCCGTGAAAGCGACGTCAGGTTGATGATTCCAAGCGATAGCGCATTTAATAAAAAAGGTTTTGTTTTGATGTAATTTTCGACGATTGAAGAAACAGTTTTCATAGTTTTTTTTCTTTTTTTTTGTAACTTAATTGTGTTGGTTTAGTTAATAGGGGATGTTATAAATTCCTGCAAATATAAATAAAAAAACAATTTGTTACAAATATAACAATAAAAAATTATGTTAAAAATGATAAAAAGCGTCTGTAAAATGTTCAATTGCAAATGTTTCGCCTTTTTTATGTATGGCTACGATGTCAAATCTTATGTTTAAATCATCACAAAAATCCTTTTCCCTATCGTTTATGTAGGCATTTACTGCTTTTATCAGAAGTTGGATCTTTTTCGGTTTCACAAAATCCTGCGGAGCACCAAAATCTAAACTCGATCTTGTTTTTACTTCAACAATGGCCAAAACAGATTCTTTTTGAGCAATAATATCAATTTCGGCCTTCTGAAAAGTCCAATTTCGATCTAAAATTTTATACCCTTCTTTCCGAAGAAATTCTACAGCAAGTTCTTCGCCTTTTTTTCCAAGTTCATTGTGTTCAGCCACTTTTATGTTATGAGTTTTGAGTTAGTAGTTATGAGTTTGTTTTGTACGCAAAGACGCAAAGTCGCAAAGAATTAAATAAAACTTTGCGACTTTGCGTCTTTACGAGATTTTTATGTGGTATTTGGATTCTTCTTAATTGGAAGAAAACGAGAAATTATTATTTTTGAAAAGTAACAGTACTTCCGGTTTCATTAACCTCGATCGAAATCGTACTTCCCATTATAAGCGCTCTGTTATCCTGAATATGTCCGGCAGGAAAATTGAAGATTACCGGAATATTGTATTTTTTAGTAACATCATCTATGATTTCGACAGCATTTTTACCCCATGGCACTTCGTTGTCTTTCATTTTGGTCATTCCGCCAACGATAATTCCTTTTAGGTTTTCAATACAGCCATTACGCCTTAAATTGATCATCATTCGATCGATATGATATAAGTATTCATCAAGATCTTCGATAAATAAAATTTTGTCCTTGCAGTCAATAGCCGATGGAGATCCTAACAAACTATATAAAATAGATAAGTTACCGCCAACCAATTCGCCGGTTGCTTTACCAAAACGGTTCATTTTATCCGGAGCTACAGAATAGGATAAGGGTTCGCCAAACAAACTCGATTTCATCGAGCTAATGGCAGCCGGAGTAGCACGCGGAATAGTTACCGGCATTACACCATGAATCGATTTGTAACCCATAGTATTCAAATGATTGTGCAAAACCGTTACGTCGCTAAAACCAATAACCCATTTTGGGTGTTGCTTAAATTTTGTAAAATCTAAAAGATCAATCATTCTTACGGTTCCATATCCGCCGCGAACACACCAAATTGCTTTAATATTTGGGTTGTCTAATTGATGTTGAAAATCTGCTGCACGTTGTTCATCAGTTCCGGCAAGTTGATTAAAATCAAGTCCAATTGAGGTTCCCACAACAGCTTCTAATCCCCAGCTTTTTAATAAATCTATGGTAGGTTTTAAGTTGTCGTCGATATTTTTTCTGGCAGTTGCTAAAATGGCTACAGTATCTCCTTTTTGTAAATAAGGTGGTGTTATCATGTTTTGTTGTGAGTGACAAGTGAATGAATGCAAAGCAAAAATAAGAAATATGAATTTACAACTGGCAAAGTGTTTCTTTAAGTATTGGTTTGGGCTCATGTTCATGGTTCTTTTGCTAATTCAGTATTAATGATAAACAAATATAGAGATTTTAAAAAATAAAATAATTAGAAAAATCTTACAGATAAATTAATTTGCTTAAATTGAACTTTTTAAAATTAAGTTGATGAAAATTATTGTATCTAAGATATATCTTATTGCGCTGTTTTTTCTTTCGGTTTCACATGCACAATCAAAAAAATATACCATTCATACCGTGGCATTTTATAATTTCGAAAATCTTTTCGACACGATAAATGATCCTACAACCCATGATGACGAATGGACTCCCGATGGAGCGCAACATTGGACCAAAGAAAAATACGAACAGAAATTAAAAAATCTTTCCAGAGTTTTATCTGAAATAGGAACTCCTGAAAATCCTAATGCGCCAACAATAATTGGCGGTTCTGAAATAGAAAACCGCGGCGTTCTCGAAGACCTGCTAAAACAACCCAAATTACAGCACCTTGACTACGGAATTATTCATTTTGATTCTCCCGACAAACGCGGAATTGATGTTGCGTTGCTTTATCAAAAAAAATATTTCAGACCCACTTCTTATTCTAATATTCCTTTATATATCTATAAAGACAATAAAATTGAAAAGGAAGAAAAGAAAGAAGAACCAGATGATGAAATCGAAGTAAAAATAGCCAACAATAATCGAATTTTTACAAGAGATCAGCTTTTAGTAACAGGTTTTCTCGAAGGCGAGGAGATCCATATTATCGTCAATCACTGGCCATCGAGATCTGGTGGTGAAAAAAAGAGCAGTCCGTTTCGGGAATTGGCAGGAAGTTTAAACCGAAAAATTATCGATTCTTTACAACAAATAAATCCCAATGCAAAAGTCATGACAATGGGCGATTTAAACGATGGCCCGTTCAACCGAAGTGTAAAAATAGCTTTGGGAGCAAAAGCCAAAAAGAGCGAAGTTCCTGAATTTGGAACTTACAACCCGTTTGAAGAACTGGCAAATAAAGGCATGGGGACAATTGCTTTTAGAGATTCATGGGATATTTTCGACCAGATTATCATTACAGAATCCCTTATAAAACCTGATTTTTCGACCTTTAAATTCTGGAAAGCAGGTATTTTTAGCAAACCCTATCTCATTACGACTTCGGGACAATACAAAGGATATCCGCTTCGGCATAGTTTGACCGAAGTAGGTTTTAGCGATCATTTTCCCGTTTATATTTATTTGATAAAAGAGATGAAATAGTTTTCAGTTTACAGTCCCCGCTTTCAGAATATTGTAACTGTAAACTGTGACTGTAAACTGATCACTTTTTACTAACTTAGCTTCATAGAAATCCAGTACCACTAAAAATGTCAATAGCAAAACCTTTCAATCTTACCAAATGGATCGACGAAAACCGTCATTTACTTAAACCGCCTGTAGGAAATAAAAATCTTTATGTAGATTCCGGCGATTATATCGTGATGATTGTTGCGGGGCCAAACGCACGTAAAGACTACCATTATAACGAAACCGAAGAGCTTTTTTATCAACTCGAAGGAAGCATAAAAGTCGTAATTCAGGAAGATGGCGAACGTAAGGAAATGGAATTAAATGCCGGAGACATGTATCTTCATCCAGCTAAAATTCCTCATTCTCCAGTTCGTTCAGCAGGTTCTATAGGTTTGGTAATCGAACGCAAACGTGCCGGAAAAGGATATACTGACGGATTGCTTTGGCATTGCGACAATTGCAATCATAAACTCTACGAAGTGTTTTTTGAATTGCATAATATCGAAAAGGACTTCCTGCCGCATTTCGAACATTTCTATAATTCAGAGGAATTGAGAACTTGTGATAATTGCGGAACCGTAATGGAATCTGATCCTAGATTTGTCGCGAAGAAATAAACATATCCTAACAGTTTTTTTAAACTTGTTAGGTATTATAATATTAACAATAGAAATAAAAAGTCTTTGAAATTTTAGTTTTTAGGAGCTATTTCCCGCTATCCGTTTCAATCTTTTCCTGGCTAAAGAAGCCAGAAAAAGGATTTCCACTTCTATCGGGGCTAGGAGAATCGTTTTCATAAGAAGATTTAATGAAGAAAAATAATTAGAATGAAAAATCCAGATGAAATAAAAGAAACTGCTTCTGTTGAGAATATCATTAAAGAAATTCATCTTGAAGAATTAAAAGCAGAAATAGAACGAGGAAAATTAGATATTAAAGAAGGTAGATTTATTACTCATGAAGAAATGCTTATTGAGTTAAAAAATAAAGGAATTATATAAATCCTAACTGTAGATTGTACTCAAAAACCTTTGTCAAAGTTTTAAACCAAGAGTGTAAGGAACTTTAAAACTTCATTTTTTTTGAATACTATTATCTGAAAACACATTAATAAACAATTGTTTAGGATTTCTATTTGTAAATTGAATAGCCTCCAGCTTTAGCTGGAGGTCAAAATAGAAAGCAAAAAAAGGCTTTAGTCAAATTTCTGAAAGATCAGCTTATTTGGCTAAAGCCTCCAATCTAATGTAATCCGTTTTAATCTCCAGCTAAAGCTGGAGGCTATTCAATTCGAAAATCTCGTTGTAATATGTGCGTTCCAGTGCATTAAATAAAAGTATTTAATGCCTAAAATTTACCTTAAAAATCTAAGAAAAACACTCTGTCTATCAATGAGTTTTGTGAATTCAGGCAATTTAATTGGTTGTAAACTGATCGAGAAGCTCCTCTAAAAAAACAATAAAAGTTCCTTACAGTCTTGGTTTTAAACTTTGACAAAGGTCTACACAAGAAAAATCTTTTTAATCTAATAATCTGTGGCAAAAAAAACTACAACTCAAACTTTTTTCCTTGTTCCGGATAAATAATCTTCAATCCAAGATCGTTTTGCTTTTGCAATTGTTCTTTCAGTTTGATGATATTTTTAGTGGGCGGTTTCAAATGTGTCACGATAATATTAAAACCTTTTAAAGTTCCTTTTCCTGATAAATCTTCTAAAGTGTGAAGTTCTTTCATTAAATAATTTGGCGTTAAATGTCCAAACAAAAATTGATCCGGTTGTTCATTAGGGAACGAAACTTCAATAAAAATCCCTTTAAGTTGTTTACTTTTTATAAGAGGTGCAATTGCTGTCCAAAGTGATTTCAGTTTATCGCTTTTTTCTACAGCATCAGGTCCCGTATCTCCTAAATAAAGCACATAAGATTCTCCGTTTTTAATCAAAAAAGCAGTGCTCTCAAACGGATTCACATGACTTAACGGAAATGCTTTTACCGTCATTGTAGTATTGGTAATTGGAGTTTCCTCACCAATATTTAAAGTCTGAAAATGATATTTTTTTAATGGAGTTCCGGGACCTTTATCACCAAAATTGGCCCAGGTTTCATCATTAAAATAATGCTTTTCCATCATCTCCATACATTTATCAGTAGCATAAACCGTTTTTGAAGAATCGGCAGGAGAATTAATAATCAAACCCGAAACGTGATCTAAATGGGCGTGAGAAATAAAATATCCTTTAATGTACTTTCGTAAAACTTCGCTTGTAGAAACTTTAAATACTTTATTTTCGATGGCCTTTTCGATTCCGGCATTTATAGTTCCCGCATCCAAAGCAATAAAATCATTTGTATTTGTTGGCGCTACTAAATAAGCCGAAAGATTTTTTTCGTCGATACCACCTTTTATTCCTAACGGAACAACCTGAAAAGCAGATTTTTGTTCTTTTTGAGAAAATGCATTTGCAGAAATTAAAACGAAACAAATCAAAAGGCGATTAAAAACAGACATATTTAAATAATTTTGTTGCTGCAAAGTTCCTGAATTAAGACGAATAAATTGTAGAATATTTCTTTAATTGAGTTTTATTAATCCTAAATTTACTTTTAGCTATAAAAAAGTTATAAATATGAAGCAGTTCTTTTTGATTTTATTATTGAGTCTAATGGCTTCAAGCGCTTATTGTTGTGATTGTTCAGAGAAGCCTTCGATTAGAAAAAATTGGGAAAGTGCAAATCAGGTTTTTATTGGAAATGTAATCAAAGTAGATAGTTTGCTTTATGGAGGTTACGGAGAAAAAGTCTACTCATTCACAATTAAAATAAAAAAATCGTTTAAAGGAGATATTTATTCTGGCAGAGATTATAGAACTATTTTATATGTAGATACTGCGGCTTGTGATTTTCCTTTTGCCATAGGTGGTGAATATCTAATTTATGCTAAGCAGGATAATTTCGTGCTTCATTGCTCTCTCTGCTCAAGAACAGATTTATTAAATAATGTTTCAAAAGAGGAATTGAATGCTATAGCAGATTTGCAAAAAGAAGATTTTAAGAATAGAAAGCAAATACGAATTATTAAATTTCAAAATAATACAGAATATCAAATTGATTTAGTAAAAAATTCTTTTGAAGAAAGTTTAAAACGTAAAAATTTAATAATCAATATTTTATCTGGTATAGTCGTTACTCTTCTTTTAATAATTTTGGTTTTTCTTATCAAGAGAAATAAACGCATTAATTGATTAAGAAGCATTATTACAATTTCTGGTTTAATTCAATTAAAATTCAACACGAAATAATATCTTTACATAAAAATATAACAATTTTAACTAAAAAAGTTACAATGACAACAATAGCATCACAATTTGGAATGAATGAGGCTCTGGAAAAATTGGGCATCAAACTGATCAATGAAGGAACATCAACAGGAATACAAAACTTTTCTTCAGGAGAAATTCTGGACAGTTTTTCACCAGTAGACGGGAAATTAATTGCTTCAGTAAAAATGTCAACACCTGAGGATTACGAAAAGGTAATGCGGTCAGCGACAGAAGCTTTTAAAACTTTCCGTTTGATTCCTGCGCCACAACGTGGAGAAATTGTTCGTCAGTTTGGGCAAAAGTTACGTGAAAATAAAGAAGCTCTTGGTAAATTGGTTTCCTACGAAATGGGGAAATCTTTGCAGGAAGGATATGGTGAAGTGCAGGAAATGATCGATATCTGTGATTTTGCAGTTGGTTTATCTCGTCAATTACACGGATTAACAATGCATTCTGAAAGACCAGGACATCGTATGTACGAACAATATCATTCATTGGGAGTTGTGGGAATTATTTCAGCATTCAACTTTCCGGTTGCTGTTTGGTCGTGGAATACTGCTTTAGCGTGGATTTCTGGTGATGTTTGCGTTTGGAAACCTTCTGAAAAAACACCTCTTTGCGGAATTGCCTGTCAAAATATTATTGCTCAGGTTATTAAGGAAAATAATCTTCCTGAAGGAATTTCTTGTTTGATAAACGGCGATTATAAAATAGGAGAATTAATGACGGCTGATACTCGTATTCCGTTAGTTTCTGCTACTGGTTCTACTAGAATGGGAAAAATAGTTGCACAAGCTGTTGCGGGACGTTTAGGTAAATCATTATTAGAACTTGGAGGGAATAATGCGATCATTGTTACTCCGGATGCTGATATTAAAATGACTGTTATTGGTGCTGTTTTTGGTGCGGTAGGAACTGCCGGACAACGCTGTACATCTACACGTCGCTTAATCATTCACGAAAGTATTTATGATAAAGTAAAAGATGCTTTGGTAGCAGCTTACAAACAATTACGAATAGGAAATCCGCTTGATGAAAACAATCACGTTGGACCGCTAATTGACACACATGCAGTTGAAGCTTATGCTATAGCTTTGAATAAAGTAGTTGCCGAAGGTGGAAAAATTTTAGTGGAAGGAGGAGTACTTTCAGGTGAAGGTTATGAAAGTGGCTGTTATGTAAAACCGGCAATTGCCGAAGCTCAAAATTCATACGCCATTGTACAACACGAAACATTTGCTCCGGTTTTATATTTAATTAAATATTCTGGAGATGTTGATAATGCAATCGAAATTCAAAATGGAGTAGGACAAGGATTATCCTCTGCGATTATGACGAATAATTTACGTGAAGCCGAAAGATTTTTATCAGTTGTAGGTTCAGATTGC
Organism: Flavobacterium piscisymbiosum; assembly: GCF_020905295.1. Taxonomy (NCBI): domain Bacteria; kingdom Pseudomonadati; phylum Bacteroidota; class Flavobacteriia; order Flavobacteriales; family Flavobacteriaceae; genus Flavobacterium; species Flavobacterium piscisymbiosum. The sequence continues at coordinate 1,494,103 of NZ_JAJJMM010000001.1, forward strand.
GGAATTGCAAACGTAAACATCGGAACTTCGGGAGCTGAAATTGGAGGTGCTTTTGGTGGAGAAAAAGAAACCGGAGGCGGGCGTGAATCAGGATCTGATGCCTGGAAAATCTATATGCGCCGTCAAACTAATACAATTAATTATACAACGAGTTTACCTTTGGCACAAGGAATTAAATTTGATTTGTAATAGTAAATAAATTCAATTTAAACCGCTGATTTCAAATAAATGAAATAGGCGGTTTTTTTATGTTTAATTTATAGTAGTTTGCTTATTTTTGATTGAAAAATTGCACTAAAATGAATCCAAAAATATTTTTGTTGTTACTGGCAATTTCTATCCTGAGTTGTAGTAAAAAAACAGATGGAAAAGCTGTAGTCATAAATAAAGACACATTGAATAGGACTATTCCTGAAGAAGAATATGAAGGAGATGAATCTGAAATGTTGTTAAAAGAACTTAAATTTCCACAAACAGGAAAAGATTTTGAAGCTTTCGTTTTAGAACCTTGTGAAATAAAAATGAAGGCAGAAGGTTTTCTAAATGATGACAACCTTAAAGATATTGTAATTGTTTTGCAAAACGAGAATGATAATAAAGACTCACGTGCGACGCTGGTTCTTTTAAAACAAGAAACCGGAGGGTATAAACTTCAGGATATTTCTTGGAAAGCTGTTGATCCCGAATATACAGAAAGTGGTTACCAGATATATACATCAGAGGAAATTTATATCGAGAATAAAGTATTGCACATTATGCTTCAGAGTGGCGGAGGACCATCTGGTACAAGAGAAACATTATACAAATATCTTAAGAATGATTTAGTTCTTATAGAGATGCATACTTTTAATACCGGAGCAGGTTCTCATTTGTCCAGTGATTATAATTTATTAAAAGGAGTGGCTGAACATGAAGTTACAAATACCTTAAATGATAGTATGCCAGATAAGCATGAAATCAAAAAATTTCAATTAAAGCGACAGATGTTATTTACAAAAGACAATCCAAACATCGTTTTAGAAAATTTACCAGGGTCAGATAATTTTTAAAAAATAAAAGGCTTCCGTTTTTCGGAAGCCTTTTGCTTTTTAGATTTTAGATTTATTTCTTCAAAATAGTTTGATTAAATGAACCATCTGTAGTATATATTTTTACTAAATAAGTTCCAGGAACCAGATAACTAACATCTATATTCTCCAGGTTTTTATCAGCTGTTTTTATCAGCATACCTGAAATATTATAGATCAAAACTTTCTCTATATTTTGAGAAGCACTTGTAATTGATAATGAATTGGTAACAGGATTAGGATATAATACCGGTTTTGCAATTTCTACTGTTTGTGTTGCGTCAAAACTTGCTGCACGTAAAGTACTTCCCGCATATTCCGTGCTTATATAGAATAAGTTGGCAACAGATCCTTTTGCGATGGTGTGCGAACCGGAAGCAACTGAAGCTGTAACGATTCCTGCGGAAGCGGTATAAGAAACATTGTCTATTTTAACTGTTCCTGTAAAATTCGAATCAAAAACCAAGGTCAATGTTGAAGCACTTGTTGTGGAGTAAGTAATCGTTGTACTAGATTCAATTTTTAAGCGTTCAGTCAATGTTAATCCACTATAGGTTACAGACCCAGGTGTAGAATTCATGTTTCCGGTAATGGTGTAGAATGAACTTGTTTTTCCAGAAGTAGTAAAATTGTGAATTTGATTATTACCTGGATTATTTGTTGTTACCGTAATTGTTCCTGATCCCGTAGCGGCTGTTCCTGTCCCCACTGTAGCGATTGAATATGATACAGTTGCTGTTGGTGTACCGGTAATAGTGATCGTTTTTGCCGATATATTTTTTACAAAACTAATCCCGGATGCAGGTAATCCGGTTACTGTTGCATCTGTTGCGCTGCCTCCCCAGGTAAAAACAATCGAAGCAATGGCTGTTCCGCTTGCGACAGTTTGGTTTTTATTAGCTGTAGAAGCAAGGGTTTGACCACTTGTTGCCGAAACCGTAATTGTACCTGATCCTGTTGCAGCTGTTCCTGTTCCTACTGTGGCAATAGAATAAGATAACGTAGCTGTAGGAGTTCCTGTAATAGTAATGGTTTTAGCGGTTGTATTTTTTACAAAACTAATTCCCGATGCCGGTAATCCGGTTACTGTTGCATCTGTTGCGCTTCCTCCCCAGGTAAAAACAATAGCACCTATAGCTGTTCCGCTTGATATGGTTTGATTATTGTTTGTTGTCGAAGTAAGGGTTTGCGGGTTTGCTGGCGGAGTTCCTTCGCCTTGTACAGCTACTAATGATCCCGTATAATTAGTAAGTGCAGATTTCAATGCTGTAATTACCAGCGACGATTTATCATCTACACTATTGTCAAAAGTCCATTTAAGATCTCCTCCGGAAACTCTTCCTGCGTATTGTGTTGTTTTTGTTTTTGCAACTGCAGGTTGATCTATTACTAAGTTTTTTACATAAAAAGCTGCGTTGGTATCAAAGTTATTATAAGTATTTGCTCCAGATTTAGATTTTACGTTACTGCTCACTACTTCTCCTCTTGATGTTGCTACATAAGCATCAAAGTCTGTTGTAGAGCTTATTTTTCCTGAAATGTTGTATAAAGGATTCGTATCACCATAAGCAACAAAACGCATATTGTTTGTGGCAATATCAGCGTCGAAAGTGTTGTTGAATGCTTTGATTGAACCTCCTGCTTCGCCTGAAAAAGTTCCCATAGTTCCGGCATTATTTACCTGATTGGCTTCGTCCCAGATATCACTTCCCTGTAAAGAGGTCAGCATTGGGTATTTACTATTTCTATAATAATTTCCTTCAACAAATAAAGAAGAGCCTAAAGTAGAGCCTGATCCGTATTTTGAAACTCCATCAAAATAATTGTTATAAATGTGTGCCGAATAATAACGAACGCGTGGATGACGTGAGTCAGAATGATCAAACCAGTTATGATGATAAGTAATATACAAACCGCTTGTCGTACCTTCGCTTAAACCTAAAAGACTTGCTTTACCGCTATCCCAAAAGTGATTGTAAGCCAGTGTAATATAAGTTGAAGTTTTATTGTCTAATGCCCCATCTCCTTTTATTTGATCAGCATCGCTGCCTGCATTTCCATAAAATAAATCGCAATTATGAACCCAAACGTGATCATTATCTTGCTGCATCCCAATATTATCACCGGCAGTACTATTGCAATTCATAACGCCAATATTGCTAATTTCAATATTAGAGGCAGATTTAAGGCGTACGCCCCAACCATTTGCAACAGCATCGGTTCCAACTCCTTCAAGAGTAAGATAGCTGGAAGCGTTGTTTGAGTTTTCGATCACAACATCGCCGCCTTCCATTACAGTCATATCAGTAATATTTCCGATCAATCGAATAATAAACGGACGTGTATCCTTTCCTTTTTTAATTGCATATAAAATATTTTGTAAGCCAACACACGGATTAGAACTTGCGCCCGTAATATCCATTGATATCGTATTTTTAGTGTTTTGAGTAATGTAAAGAATTACCGCGCCTGCTTTTGGCGTTCCATCAGCATTGTAACCGCCAGGAACGCGTCCTCCGTCAAATGCAAAACCATTACGATCATGTGCTAAAACAGTTAGAGTACTTGTTGTAGAACCAGTTCCTTCAGTTCCAGATATTACGGGTTTTACTTTTACAGTATATGTTCCTGCTTTTAGACCCGGAATGTCTGCACGAAAATAGGAGCCGTAACTTCTTATAAGCTGATCGTCTATTTTTTTGTCAACGAAACCATTCCCTGTGTAGTAAACATTATACGTTTGGGCATTACTTATAGGTTGCCATTTTACAAAAACAGATTCTAACCAGCCAGAAGCTTCGTTAATTTGAACTTGTTGTGCCCAAGTTTGAATACTGACAAGAAAGAGCGTCAGGATAAGTAGGTTTTTTTTCATAATTGTGGTTTTTTTATTAATAAAGTTTTTTGTGGTTTTTTGGGTATCGAAACTATTCAAGTAATTGTAATCGATTACACAAAAGTATATTATTTTTTTTAAATGTGTAATTAATTAGCTATAAAAAAACATAAAACATAAAATTATTTAGTTTTAATAATTATTATGTAATAAATTACACTAAATGCAATTTATTACATAATTGCAAAACGGCTTCTTAAGGTGGGATTTTGTTGAATTCTATAAAAATGTAGAGATACAGAATGCAGCAAATTAATATGAAAATAAAGGATTTAATTGTATTTGAATGTAATACTATTTAAATAAGTAAAAAGCTACAATTTTGAATTAAATTATTGTGTTTTCTATTTAAAATTAGCTCTTAAATAAAAAATGCATGAAGATATTCGATGCAATAACGGATGCAATTATCTATTTTGAAAATCTAAAAGCAGATTTATTTTAATTTATCAGATAAAGGAATTAGAGTATTAATCCGGATAAAAATTGAAGTAAGAAGTAAAAAACCATTATAGAATTTACCGCTTTAAATTGCTTGTATTTTTATTATCGAAAGTCATTTACAAATTCTATAAAAGGAAGAAGGATAGGAATATTAAATCATAAAAAAAGCCCTTTTGATTTCTCAAAAAGGCTTTGTATTTATAGGATGGAAAGAATTAATCTTTACTTGACAATTTCGATAATAATCTTAAGAATTCGATGTATAACCAAACTAAAGTGATCATTAATCCCATAGCGCCATACCATTCCATGAATTTTGGCATTCTTTCCTGAACTCCTTTTTCAATTTGATCAAAATCTAAAAATAAGTTCAAAGCAGCGATAATGATAACAAAAACACTAATTCCAATACTCATCATTCCGTTTCCGTAATGTACAGGAGTGAAATTGAAGATTAAAGATGCTATCCATGAAATTAAGTAATAAGTTGCAATTGCTAATGTAGCAGCAATCACTACTGACTTAAATTGTTCGGTAACTTTTACAATTTTAAATTTATATAAACCCAAACAAACTAAGAATGTTACTAATGTTGCGCTAACAGCATTAATTACAATTCCAGGATACATAGCTTCGAAGATTGCAGAAATACCTCCAATAAATAATCCTTCAAATAAGGCATAACCCGGAGCCAGATATGGAGAAAGGTGAGGTTTGAATACTGATACTAAAACCAAAATAAAACCTATTATTGCTCCGCCAATTGCAGGTAATAATGCGTTCATTCCGTTAAATGCCATCCACCATGTTACCATTGCAGATCCGCATAATATTAAAAATAAAATAGCTGTTTTATTGATAGTACCTGACAAAGTCATTTCCTGATTGTAATCAATAATTTGAGCTTGGTGTACTTCTTCAGCTTTTGAAACAGCATTTGATGAAAAACGCTTGTTGCTTAAAAATGGATTTTTTGAGTTGAAGTTCATATTTCTAATACATTTAAATGAACCCAAATATATGGAGTTTTTTTGAAGCCCGTATTGTTTAAGTTAAATTTTTAACATGAATTTCTCTTCTGAAATAGAATGTCTCTAAAATAAAAAATCCATTCGCGATAACGAATGGATTTCTTTATATTTTGATTGAAATTTTAGTTCAATAAATCTAAAACTAATGAAGGAAACAAACCTAAAACAATATTTAAAGTAATCGAAATTACAGCAACTGCATAAATAAGGAATGGTTTTCCGGTACGTTCCTGGTTTGGTTCTTTAGAGTACATGGCCAATATTAATTTGAAATAATAACCAACACTAATAATAGAGTTGATAACAGCAACGATTACTAAAGCAATATATCCCGCCTCAATAGTTTGATTGAATAAAAATAATTTAGCGAAGAATCCGGAGAAAATAGGAATACCGGCCATCGATAATAATGAACCTGTAAGGATTGCCGCTAACAATGGATTTGTTTTTCCTAAACCATGAAAATTCGTAATATCTTCATTGTCCTGATTTTTGCAAACATATAAGATTACGCTAAAAGCAGCAATTCCTGCCAATGCATAAGCAGCTGTATAATATAATAAAACACCTGCTGATGTTGCAACGGTTAATAAAGTCATCAACATAAAACCTGCATGCGAAATTCCTGAGAATGCCAACATACGTTTTACATTTACCTGGCGTAATGCCATTATATTACCAACAGTCATAGAAGCAATTGAAATGATCACTACGATGGTTTCAAATGTTCCCAAAAGATCCTGATTGTCAAGAGACGGAACAAAGTTTAATGCCGAAACCAATTTATAAAGAGTTGCAATCGCTACTACTTTTGCCAAAGTACTCATTAACGCAGTAGTTAAAGCAGGTGAACCTTCGTAAACATCCGGAGCCCAGAAGTGAAAAGGAACTGCAGCAACTTTAAACAACATACCAATAATCATTAAAATCATTCCAATTGGAAACCAGATTGGTAACTCAGCAGATAAAGAACTGTCATGAATTTCTGCAACATCAAAACTTCCCATTGCTCCGTAAATCAAACAAATTCCGAATAAGATAATTCCTGATGCAAAAGATCCCATCAAAAAGTATTTCATACCAGCTTCGTTGCTTTTTAGATTTAATCTCTCGCTTGCTGCCAATACATAAAGTGCAATTGATAAAATTTCGATTCCTAAGAAAAACATCGCTAAGTTTCCAAAAGAAACCATAGCAACTCCTCCAGCCAATAAAAAGATTTTTATCGCCACAAAATCGGAGATTTTCGTTGGATGATTTTCGTAAAAATTATGACTTAATGCTACTAAGAAAATAGTTAGAATAATAAACAATGATGAAAACGTAGTAGAGAACTTGCTCACCGTAATCATATTATTATAGTAACTTGCTGTTGATCCAAATTCGTAATAGTTAAGTGCCAAAACACCCAATAAACCAATAATGGTTATAGGAACGATGGCCTTTCTTAAATTAAGAATTTCAAACAATAGGCAGAAAATACCCAATCCTGTTATAGCTATTAATGTATTCATTTTTGTTTTTTTGATTTAGGAAATCTCAAACTAATGATGCCCTAATTTATTTTTATTTAAAATATTAATTTTTATTGATAACGTTTAGAATAGTTTCTAAACTTGGTGTAATCAAGTCTGTAATTGGTTTTGGATAAAATCCGAATAATATTAAAACCGCAATAATTACTACGAATGAAATTCCTTCATTAACAGAAACATCTGCAAAAGTTTTAGTATTTGTTTCTCCTAACATTACATTTTGAAACATTTTAAGCATATAATAAGCTCCTAAAATAATAGTGGTTCCACCCAAAATAGCAAACCAAATATTAATTTGAGAAAGACTATACAAAACAGTAAACTCTCCAACGAAATTAAAAGTTCCTGGTAAAGCTACAGAAGCCAATACCAAAATTAAAAACATAGAAGTAAATTTTGGAGATTGAGTACGAATACCGCCCAATTCACCAATTTCTCTGGTTTCGAATCTTCTAAAGATAACTTCACCAGCAAAGAACAATCCTACTACAACAAACCCGTGAGCAATCATTTGTAAAACAGCTCCGCGTAAACCATCAATGGTTAAAGTGTAAGTTCCTGCAGCAATTAATCCAACGTGTGCAAGAGAAGAATAAGCCAATAATTTCTTTAAATCTCTTTGTCTTAAAGCTACAATCGATCCGTAAATTACTCCGGCAATTCCTAAAGCAATGAAAATATTCATGTATTCTTTTGCAGCCAATGGTGCAATTGGCAATTGCCAACGAATAACACTGTATAATCCCATTTTTAGCATGATACCAGATAAAAGCATTGTTCCAACAGTTGGTGCTTTTTGGTAAACGTTTGCCTGCCATGTATGGAAAGGAATAATTGGAATTTTAATCGCATACGCTAAAAAGAAAGCTAAGAATATCCAAAGTTGTTCACTAGCCGATAGATTTAATTTGTACAAATCTTCGATTAAGAAGCTTCCTGCTTTTTGATATAAATAGATAAAAGCAATTAACATGAACAATGAACCTGCAAGTGTATAAATAAAGAATTTAACCACTGCTTTTCTACGTTCTTCAGCATCACCATTACCCCAAATAAGAGCAATAAAGTAAATAGGTATAAGAGCTAATTCCCAGAAAATATAATATAATAGACCATCTGCTGCAAGGAAAGTTCCTGTCATAGCAAAAGCCATAAATAAGATTAAAGCGTAAAAACCTTTTGCATTTTTATATTCATTCCCAAAAGAAGAGAATATAATAATTGGAGTCAAAGCAGCAGTTAACAAAAGCATTGCAATTCCTAATCCATCAGCATTTAAAGCAAATGAAATATTAGGTTTAGTAATCCAGGTGTTGATTAAACTGATATTTTCGCCTGCATAAAAATGATTTAGCAATACAATTGAACAACCTAAAGCCGCCAAACTAAAGAACAAAGCTACTTTTGATGCTAGTTTGTCGCCAGCAAAATAAGTGACAAATGCACCAATTAGAAGAATAATTAATATAAGAGAAACGTTCATAGTTGTAAAATTATTTAGCTAAAAATATATAGGAAACAATGGCGCAAAGCCCCAAAACAAATGCAAAAAGATATAATCCGATACTTCCGTTTTGTAATTTTTTGCCTTGAAAAGCTAATTCGTTAGTTACTTTTCCTAATCCAAAAACAAGAGCAGATAAACCGGTCTCTATATAGTCTCTGAAAAATCTTGATAATCCGTTAATAGAGCGAACAAATACAGCGTCGTAAGCTTCGTCTACATAATATTTGTTGTATAAAACTTTGGTTAAACCTGTAATGTTTTCATCTGCTTCCGGAACATTATCTTGTTTAAAGTATTTAATGTAAGCAATTAAAATACCTAATAATCCACCTAAAACAGCAACTCCCATCAAAGTGTATTCTGTTGTACCTAAATGATGTTCTTCTCCTGCCACTTTCGTGAAAAGTGGAGCTAAATATTCATTCAGCCAGCTATTTCCAGGTAAACTGATAAGTCCGCCAAAAGTAGCTAAGATTGCTAAAATGATAAGCGGGATAGTAATTAATGAACCACTTTCATGTAAATGATGTTTTTGTTCTTCAGTTCCTCTAAATTCTTTAAAGAAAGTAAGGAACATTAATCTGAACATATAGAAAGCTGTCATGATTGAAGCAATCGATCCTACAACGTATAATGGAATACTGTGGTGGAAAGCCGTTAACAAAATTTCATCTTTAGAAAAGAAACCTGAGAAAAATGGAACTCCTGAGATTGCCAATGAAGAAATCAACATAGTCCAGAAAGTGATTGGCATTGCTTTACGCAAACCACCCATTTTACGCATATCCTGTTCTCCGTGTAAACCGTGAATAACAGAACCTGATCCTAAGAACAAACAAGCTTTAAAGAAAGCATGAGTAATTACGTGGAAAACCGCTACTTCATACGCACCAAATCCTAAAGCTAAAAACATTAAACCTAACTGAGAAACAGTAGAGTAGGCCAGTACTTTTTTAATATCTGTCTGAACTAAACCAATTGTTGCAGCAACTAATGAAGTGATAGCTCCAATAACAGCAATAACAGTTTGAACATCTGGTGCTAGATCAAAAATAAAGTTTAATCTGGTGATCATAAAGATACCAGCCGTAACCATTGTTGCAGCGTGAATCAATGCCGAAACCGGAGTTGGTCCAGCCATCGCATCAGGTAACCAGGTATATAATGGAATTTGTGCCGATTTACCACAAGCTCCAATGAATAAACATAAAGCAGCTAACGAAAGTAACGGTACATTTAAGTTTGTTGCTCCGGCAATTGCAGTTTTTAGAGTTGCATAATCTAAAGTCGAGAACATCGAACCAAGAATAAACATTCCGATCAAAAGACCTAAATCTCCAATTCTGTTAATGATGAAAGCTTTTTTCGCAGCATCATTGTAATCCTGGTTTTTATGCCAGAATCCAATTAGTAAGTACGAACAAAGTCCAACACCTTCCCAACCAATAAATAAAACTAATAAGTTACTTCCAATTACAAGCGTAATCATAAAGAAAACGAACAAATTCAAGTAAGAGAAGAATTTGTGCATGTTCTCGTCATCATGCATGTAACTGATAGAGTATAAGTGAATCAAAGATCCAATTCCCGTTACAAAAAGTAACCAAAGAACAGATAATTGATCTAATAAAAATCCAAGATTGATTTTTAAGTTGCTAATTTGAATCCAATCAAATAAAGTCACTTCAATTCCTTTTCCAGTTGAAGTTATTTGATTAAAAAGTAAAAGAGAAACCACAAAAGAAATTGCTACAGCAGCAGTCCCAATGATTCCTGAAACTGTTTTCCCCAAGCTCTTGCCAAAGAAAACATTGATTAAAAATCCTAAAAAAGGAGATAAAACTAAAAGTAAAGCTAAATTGGTATCCATTTCTATTTATCCTTTTAAATTTTTTAAATTATCGATACTAATCGAACCTAAATTTCTAAAGATCGAAACTAAAATAGCCAATCCAACTGCAACTTCTGCCGCAGCAACTGCCATCGAGAAGAATACAAAGACTTGTCCTTGAGAATCTTGATGATAAGTTGAAAAAGCAACAAATAAAAGGTTAACAGCATTCAACATGATTTCGATAGACATGAAAACGATAATAGCATTTCGTCTGTACAATACACCAAAAATACCAATACAGAAAAGTACAACACTTAAAAAGATGTAGTTTTCAATACCTATTTGATTTAATATATTACCCATTATTTATTTAATTTTTCTTTTTTAGACAATAACACAGTTCCAATCATGGCCACTAAAAGCAAGATTGAAGCGAATTCAAATGGTACCATATATTCGTTTAATAATATTTTACCAAGTACTTGAATTGATTGGAAATCTTCTCCATTAGATGGGTCGTACTCAACAATTGGCTTAGAGTTGATGAAAATTGCAATTAATACAACACAAATCAAACAAAAAGAAACAATAGCGCCCAAACGTGTAATTCTTGGTCTATGTACTTCCCGTTGTTCGTTCAGGTTCATCAACATTATCGTAAACAGGAATAAAATCATGATTGCTCCGGAGTAGACTATAATATGTACAATAGCCAAAAACTGAGCATTTAATAATAAATAGTGGCCGGCAATCGAGAAAAAACAAATTACTAAATAGATAGCACTGTGAATTGGGTTTCTGCTAAAAATGGTCAAGAATGCGGTAATCACCGTAATAAACGCTAAGAAACAAAATATAATTTGTACAGTTGTTGCGTGTGCAAAATCAGGAATATGTATCATTTAGTTAGCATTATTAAGTTGAGCATTTTTGATCGCCACATCAAGAGGCATCACTAATCTGTCTTTTCCAAAAATGAAATCTTCTCTTTCATAGCTAGAAGGAACCAATACTTTTGATGTTGTTAAATATATAGCGTCTTTTGGACATGCTTCTTCGCATAAACCACAAAATATACAACGTAACATATTGATTTCATAGATCGAAGCGTATTTCTCTTCTCTATATAAATGCTTTTCATCAGCTTTACGCTCAGCAGCTTTCATCGTGATTGCTTCAGCAGGACATGATAAAGCACATAATCCGCAGGCAGTACAGTTTTCACGACCTTGCTCATCACGTTTCAATTGGTGCTGACCGCGATAAACCGGACTCATTTCACGCACTTGTTCAGGATAGTGAATGGTCACTTTTTTTCTGAATAAGTGTTTAAGTGTGATAAACAATCCTTTCACAATCGCCACAAGATACATTCGCTCTAAAAAAGTCATCTCTTTATTAGAGACCATCTTTTTTCTACCCGATAATGATATAGTTTCTATTGACATTTTTTAATGTATGATTTACGATTTACTATTTGTACGAAACAAATCAAATCTATTTTATTATTATTTGAAGCTAATCCCGCTATCCGCTATATCTTTTATTTTTTCTAAAGAAAAAAAATAAAAGGATGCCGCTTCTATCGGGGCTAGGCATTACGGTTCTTAGAATCCTAAAGCGGCTGCAATATCGTGTCTTAATATAACAACACCTGTAATCATGATATTAATGATCGAAAGCGGAATTAAAATTTTCCAGCCCAGATTCATTAATTGGTCATATCTAAATCTCGGAATTGTCCAACGTACCCACATATAGAAAAATATGAAGAAACATAATTTTGCAAACAATGCTGCAATTCCAAGTAAATTAGCAGTATTTACACCTACATTTTCTACCATCCACTGCATTCCAGGGTAATTGTATCCACCAAAGAACAAAACAGAAATAATTGTAGCAGAGATAAACATACTCGCATATTCAGCAAATAAATAGAATCCCATTTTCATCGATGAATATTCTGTATGGTAACCTCCAATTAATTCGTTTTCACATTCTGCTAAGTCAAAAGGAGTTCTGTTCGTTTCTGCAAAAGAGCAAATCAGGAAGATTAAGAATGATAAAGGCTGATAAAACACATTCCAGTTCATTCCGGCTTGTTGCTCAGAGATCGTTTTTAAACTTAAAGTTCCAGTCATCATCAATAATGCAATTATCGATAATCCCATAGCAACTTCATACGAAACCATTTGTGATGCTGCACGAATAGCTCCCATTAATGAGAATTTATTGTTCGAAGCCCATCCACCAATCATGATGCCGTAAACCCCTACTGAAAGTACCCCAAAAATGTATAATATACCAATATTGATGTCAGTTGCCTGTAAAACTACATCGCGGCCAAAAACATGCAATTTGTCTCCCCATGGAATAACAGCGCTAGTCATTAAAGCCGTACTCATGGCAATTGCAGGTCCTACAACAAATAAAAATTTGTTTGGTGTATTTGGGAAAAACTCTTCTTTCGAGAATAATTTCATACCATCTGCAAGAGGCTGTAACAAACCACCCCATCCTGCACGGTTAGGTCCCACACGATCTTGTAAAAAAGCTGCAACTTTACGTTCAGCCCAGGTAGAGTACATTGCCATGATCATAGTTATCGCAAAAACTACAATAATAACAACACTTTTTTCTATAATAAATGCACTTTCCATTTCTTAAGATTTTTTATCGTTAGTTGTTAATGGAATTGCGGCCATACTAATTTTTTTACGATCGGCATCTCTACCTAAAAGAATATTCTTTTCAGTATCAATTTCAACTTTCTCTAATTTTTGAGTGTAATTATTTTGGTTGATAACAGAATCTTTTTCAAATTCTCTTGGTCCTTCAATAACCCAGTCATTCACGTTTTTATGATCAAAACGACAGCTGTTGCAAATGAATTCCTCTACTTCATGATACTCGTCTTTACGACCAGTAACACGTTGAATTTCTCCTCCAAACATCCATACGGTAGTTTTACCACAACATCCCGGAGTTGTACATTCTCTGTGCGCATTGAAAGGTTTGTTGAACCAAACTCTTGATTTAAAACGGAAAGTTTTATCTGTTAAAGCTCCAACCGGACAAACGTCGATCATGTTTCCAGAAAACTCATTGTCGATCGCTTTAGAAATTCCGGTAGAAATATTAGCGTGATCTCCACGATCTAATACTCCGTGAACTCTGTTGTCTGTCAATTGATCTGCAACTTGTACACATCTTTGGCATAAAATACAACGGTTCATATGTAGTTGAATATGTGGGCCAATATCTTCTGGCTCAAATGTTCTTTTTTCTTCAATAAAACGGGACTTAGGATTTCCGTGTTCGAAACTTAAGTTTTGAAGATCACATTCACCTGCCTGATCACAAATAGGACAATCTAACGGGTGATTGATCAATAAAAATTCAGTTACAGATTTACGGGCCTCGGTTACACGTGCCGAAGATTTACTGTTTACTTCCATTCCGTCCATACATCCTGTTACACAAGATGCCATTAATTTTGGCATTGGTCTTGGGTCAGCTTCACTTCCTTTAGAAACTTCAACTAAACAACAACGACATTTTCCGCCGCTGCCTTTTAATTTTGAGTAATAGCACATGGCTGGCGGAACCAAATCTCCACCAATCATACGTGCAGCCTGCAGGATTGTTGTTCCTGGCTCTACGTCTATACTTTGACCGTCTATGGTTACTTTCATCTTTGTTTTGTTTTTTTAGTTTCAGATTTAAAGTTTCAGGTTTGTACTTGAAACTAAAAAAACATGAAACTTGAAACTATTTTTAAACTGTTTGTTTGCCTACTAAATGTTTTACTTGCGAAAAAGGTTCAGCAACAAAGTGATCTCTGTTTTTTATTTTTTCAGGGAAACGAACGTGATATTCAAACTCGTCTCTAAAGTGACGAATCGCTGCTGCTACTGGCCATGCTGCTGCATCTCCAAGTGGGCAAATCGTGTTACCCTCAATTTTACTTTGAATGCTCCACAATAATTCGATATCCTCTTCACGGCCCTCACCGTTTTCAATTCTCCATAATATTTTTTCTAACCATCCTGTACCTTCACGACAAGGTGTACATTGTCCGCAAGATTCGTGGTGATAGAAACGAGAAAAATTCCAGGTGTTTCTTACAACACAAGCAGTGTCATTGTAAACGATAAATCCTCCTGAACCTAACATAGATCCGGTAGCAAAACCACCATCACTCAAAGATTCGTAAGACATTAATCGGTCTTCTCCGTTTGCTGTTTTAAAAATTAATTCAGCTGGTAAAATTGGCACTGAAGATCCTCCTGGTACAAATGCTTTCAAAGGTCGGCTGGAAGACATTCCTCCTAAATATTCGTCAGAATTCATGAATTCGTCAACGCTTAATCCTAATTCAATTTCATAAACTCCAGGATTTTTGATGTGTCCTGAAGCTGAGATTAATTTAGTTCCTGTTGAACGACCAATACCAATTTTAGCATAATCATCACCAGAATTGTTGATAATCCACGGCACAGTAGCAATCGTTTCAACATTGTTTACCACTGTTGGGTTTGCCCAAAGTCCAGAAACTGCAGGGAAAGGTGGTTTAATACGAGGATTTCCTCTTTTACCTTCCAGTGACTCGATAAGTGCAGTTTCTTCTCCGCAAATATAAGCACCAGCTCCACAGTGAACATATAACTCTAAATCGTAACCTGTACCTAATATATTTTTTCCTAACCAACCGGCAGCTTTAGCTTCGGCGATTGCTCTTTCTAATATTTTGAAAACCCACATATATTCTCCACGAATGTAGATATATGAAAGGTTAGCGCCTAAGGCAAAACTTGAGGTAATCATTCCTTCGATCAATAAGTGAGGAATAAATTCCATCAAATAACGATCTTTAAAAGTTCCCGGTTCAGACTCGTCGGCGTTGCAAACTAAGTGTCTTGGTTTTCCAGATTTTTTATCAATAAAACTCCATTTCATTCCGGCAGGGAAACCTGCACCTCCACGACCACGAAGACCTGATTTTTTTACTTCTTCAGTAACTTCATCCGGTGTAAGGGTTTTTAGGGCTTTTTCTACAGAAGCATAACCACCATTTTGGCGATATACTTCGTAGGTTTTAATTCCTG
Organism: Flavobacterium piscisymbiosum; assembly: GCF_020905295.1. NCBI lineage: Bacteria > Pseudomonadati > Bacteroidota > Flavobacteriia > Flavobacteriales > Flavobacteriaceae > Flavobacterium > Flavobacterium piscisymbiosum. Next base: position 1,509,525 of record NZ_JAJJMM010000001.1, read on the forward strand.
GAATATTGATTTTATCTAATAATATTTTTTGTGACATCTTATTTATCGTGTAATATTATTTTATCATCTTTACAATCAGCGATTAACTGATCAATCTTATCTTCTGTCAATTTTTCTTTGTAGAAATCGCCTAATTGTAACATTGGAGCATATCCGCAGGCACCTAAACATTCTACGCCGGCAATGGTAAACATTCCGTCTGGAGTTGTTTCTCCCATTTTAATGCCTAGTTTCTCAGAAGTATAATCCATTAAATTCTCGGCACCATTTAAACAACAACAAGAAGTCTGGCAAAACTCGAACATGTATTTTCCAATTGGTTTTTGGTTGAACATGGTATAAAAAGTAACCACTTCATAAACTTCAATTGGTTTTATCTGAAGAATTTCGGCAACTTTATCTTGCAATTCAATGCTAAGCCAGTTGTTATGCGCATCCTGCACTTCGTGCAAAACAGGCAACAACGCTGATTTTTGTTTGCCTTCAGGATAATGACTGATTAATTCATTGATACGGGTGATCAATGCTTCGGTCATATTTATTTCTTGTTTGTAATGTTTTCTTTCCATTCTTAATTTTAGATTTTAGATTTTAGATTTTAGATTTTTCCAATCTTTGTCCGTAATCCATATTCTGCAATCTTATAATTTTAGATTTTAGATTTCTGATTTTAGATTTTTCAATCTGTTGTCTTTAAATCTATATTCTACAATCTTTTTTTAGTTTTAGATTTTTCAATCTGAATTCTTCAATTCTATATAAGTTTAGATTTCAACCTAAATTCTAAAATTTGCTATATGCCATCTAAAATCTATAATCTTCAATCTAAAATTTTTTACGCATCTAATTCTCCGGCAATAACATTTAAACTTGATAGAATAACAATTGCATCAGAAAGTAAAGAACCTTTAATCATTTCAGGATATGCCTGGTAATAAATAAAACAAGGTCTTCTAAAATGTAATCTATATGGAGTTCTGCTTCCGTCGGTAACTAAATAAAATCCTAATTCTCCGTTTCCGCCTTCAACTGCGTGATAAATTTCTGCAACTGGTACAGGAACTTCTCCCATTACAATTTTAAAGTGATAAATTAGAGATTCCATAGAAGTATAAACATCTTCTTTTGGAGGAAGGTAGTAATCAGGAACTTCTGCATGATATTCGTTTCCGGCTGGCATTTTGTCCAAAGCCTGACGAATAATGCTTAAACTTTCACGAACTTCTGCATTACGAACACAGAAACGATCGTAAGTATCTCCTGATTTTCCAACAGGAACAATAAAATCGAAATCTTCGTAAGAGGAGTAAGGGTGTGCTACGCGTACGTCATAATCAACTCCGGCAGCACGTAAGTTAGGACCTGTAAATCCGTAAGCCATTGCTTGCTCTGCGGAGATTGCACCTACGTCTACGGTTCTGTCAAGGAAAATTCTGTTTCTTTCGAATAGGTTTTCAAATTCTTGCCAAGCGACAGGAAATTCTTTTAAAAACACATCTAGTTTGCGGAAAGCTTCTGGTGACCAATCTCTTTCGAAACCACCAATTCTTCCCATATTTGTTGTTAAACGAGCACCACAAATTTCTTCGTAAATCTCGTAAACTTTTTCTCTAAATTGAAAAACATATAAGAAACCAGTATAAGCACCAGTATCAACACCTAAGATTGAGTTACAAATTAAGTGATCCGTAATACGAGCCAACTCCATTACGATAACTCTTAAATACTGAGCGCGTTTAGGAACTTCAATATTTAGTAATTTCTCCAGAGTCATCCACCATCCCATATTATTGATAGGAGAGGAGCAATAGTTCATACGGTCCGTAAGAGGTGTGATTTGATAAAAAGGACGATTTTCGGCGATTTTCTCAAAAGCTCTGTGAATGTAACCAATAGTTGGTTCAGCTTCAAGAATTCTCTCACCGTCCATCAACAGGATATTTTGAAAAATACCGTGAGTGGCTGGGTGTGTTGGGCCTAAATTCAGTACCGAAAGCTCGCTTCCGTCTTCGTTTAGTTTATCCTTAACTATTTTAGCATAACGATGCTCTGGTGGTAATAATAGTTCTGACATTTTATAATGTTGAATTATTTATTTTTAGCAATTTGTTGTTGTTCTTCCAAAGAATCTGTCATCTTTATCAGTTCTTCCGCTGTCTTCCATTGGGAATTCTTTTCGCATTGGGAAAGACACCATTTCATCCATATTCAAAATACGTTTCAATTGCGGGTGTCCAATAAAGTTTACTCCGTAAAAGTCGTATGTTTCTCTTTCCATCCAGTTTGAACTTAAGAAAATATTTGAAATGGTTTTAATTTCTGGTTTTTCACCGTTTAAGAATACTTTAATTCTAATTCGTTTGTTTTCGTACCAGTTGTGTAAATGATATACTATGGCAAACTGACGATCTGTTTCGTTATCCGGATAGTGAACTCCGCATAAATCGGTTAAAAAGTGGAAACGCAGATCAGAATCGTTTTTCAAAAAAAGAATTAAAGCTGTGATCTTATCAGCAGAAGTTTCCAGTGAGAAAACATCTCTCTCTTCGTGAAAGTTAAAAACACTTTTATCAAATGTTTCTGTAAGTTTATTTTGTATCAGGGTGTTTTCTAAAGCCATCTTATGAGATATTATATGAAGCTAGTAATTCTTGGTATTCCGGAGAGCTTCTGCGTCTAACAGATTCGCTTCTTACCAATTCTTGAAGTTTCATAACTCCATCAACAATTTGTTCTGGTCTTGGTGGGCATCCTGGTACGTAAACGTCAACAGGTATTACTTTATCAATTCCTTGTAAAACTGAATAGGTGTCAAAAATACCACCTGATGAAGCACAGGCTCCAACGGCAATTACCCAGCGAGGTTCTGCCATTTGTTCGTAAACTTGTCTTAAAATAGGGGCCATTTTTTTAGAAATAGTTCCCATTACTAATAACATGTCTGCCTGACGAGGAGAAAAACTCACACGCTCAGATCCAAAACGTGCTAAATCGTAGTGTGAAGCCATTGTTGCCATAAACTCGATTCCGCAACAAGAAGTTGCAAAAGGCAATGGCCAAAGAGAATTCGCGCGTGCCATACCCACAACGTCATTTAGTTTTGTAGCGAAGAAACCTTCACCAACAACACCTTCAGGAGGGGCTACCATATTTACTTTTGAATCGCTCATTTTTATTTTAGATTTCTGATTTTAGATTTTAGATTTGAGAAATCATAAAAATTAAAATCAATTTTTTAAATCAGTATATTAATCCGAAGAAATCAAATTTTAAATTGTGGTTTTTATTTAAGCTCAGGCATTTGCTAATTCTTAAATCTAAAATCATCAATCTAAAATTTAAAATCGTGTTATTCCCACTCTAATGCTTTTTTCTTGATGATGTAGAAAAAGCCCACTAAAAGAAGTGACATAAATACGATCATCTTTAGCATTCCTTCTACTCCTAATTCTTTAAAGTTTACTGCCCAAGGGTAAAGAAAAATTACCTCTACATCGAACAATACAAATAAAATGGCAACTAAGAAGTATTTTACAGAAAAAGGAACACGGGCGTTACCAACAGATTCGATACCGCACTCAAAGTTTTTATCTTTAACCTCAGAGGTTCTTTTTGGTCCTAATTTTCCAGAAATAATAATTGTTCCTACTACAAAACCAATTGCTAAAATTGCCTGCATTAAAATAGGAATGTAATTGTATTGATCAGATTGCATAATCTTAGGTTTTTTACTTAAAGAATAAGCCACAAAGATAACTTTCAACTCTGTAAATCACAAGCTAAAAAAGGATTTAAGTGTGTTACAAAAGGGTGAATATTTGTAATTTTTATTCATTATAAATAATAGTACGGTATTTTAAGACTTTTTTAAGATTTGGGCAAAAAAAAACGCTTCGAAATAAATCGAAACGTTTTTAACCATTCAGAGGCAAAAAAAATAAATTGCTATATTTTTCTTAGATTACTGCTACTTTAGCAGCAACTTTCCCTTTTCTTCCTTCTTCTTCTTCGTAGCTTACACGGTCACCTTCGCGTAATTCTTCCGCGTTAATTCCTGAAGCGTGAACGAAGATATCTTTTCCTGTTTCTTCGTCTGTAATGAATCCATAACCTTTAGATTCATTGAAAAATTTTACTGTACCTGTACGCATTGTAATTGTAATAATAATTTATAATGAAGCAAATGTAATATATAAATTCATACAAAAGACAATAAGGTGTTAATTTTTTGTAAAAATTATTGATTCACAGTGTTTTCGCTATTTATATTGCATCAATTTTGATATGGAAGTAATTTATTTAAGAATCATTAATTGTAAGAATAAAAGTTAAAAAAGTAGCTTATGTTTTACAAAAATTTCTTATATTATGCACAAGTCAATTGGTAAAACTTTGTAGATGTGAGAGAATACTTGTATTTACTGATATTGTTGGTTTGAAACACTATTAAATTTGAGTTAAAAAATGGTGAAAATCAAAAAAATGGCAGCTAAATTTTAGCTGCCATATATAATTTAAAAATTCTAAGAATTTATATTGTGTCAATTTTGATGTGTAATTCTTTCAATTGAGCATCATCGATTGCAGCAGGTGCATCGATCATTACATCACGTCCTGAATTATTTTTTGGGAAAGCAATAAAATCTCTAATTGTTTCCTGACCTCCTAAAATAGCAACCAATCTGTCAAGACCAAATGCTAGACCTCCGTGTGGCGGTGCTCCAAATTGAAAAGCATCCATTAAGAAACCAAATTGTGCTTTTGCTTCTTCTTCGGTAAAACCTAAATATTTAAACATTAATTGTTGAGTCGCTTTATCATGAATACGAATTGATCCTCCTCCAATTTCATTTCCGTTTAATACCATATCATATGCATTAGCACGAACTTTTCCAGGTTCAGTTTCTAATAAAGCCATATCTTCTGGTTTTGGAGATGTAAATGGGTGGTGCATTGCATGATAACGTCCGCTTTCTTCGTCAAGTTCTAATAACGGGAAATCTACAACCCATAACGGAGCGAATTCTTCTGGTTTACGCAATCCTAAACGAGTTGCTAATTCCATACGAAGTGCAGAAAGTTGAGCGCGTGTTTTATTAGCCGGTCCAGAAAGTACAAAAATCATATCGCCAGGTTTTGCTCCCGTAATTTTTGCCCATTGTCCTAAATCGTCCTGATCGTAAAATTTATCTACAGATGATTTAAAAGTTCCGTCGTCATTGCACTTTGCGTACACCATTCCTGAAGCTCCTACTTGAGGACGTTTTACCCAGTCAATCAATCCGTCAATTTCTTTACGGGTATAATTTCCTGCTCCGGGAACTGCAATACCAACAACTAATTCTGCAGCGTTGAATACAGGGAAATCTTTATGTTGTGCAAATTCGTTTAACTCACCAAACTCCATTCCAAAACGAATGTCCGGTTTGTCATTTCCATATGTTTTCATGGCATAGTCGTAGGTAATTCTTGGGAATTTATCTACTTCGATACCTTTAATTTCTTTTAGTAAATGTCTTGTCAATCCTTCAAAAACATTCAAAATATCTTCTTGCTCCACAAATGCCATTTCGCAATCGATTTGTGTAAACTCAGGCTGACGGTCTGCACGTAAATCTTCGTCACGGAAACATTTCACAATCTGAAAATATTTATCCATTCCGCCCACCATCAATAATTGTTTGAAAGTTTGTGGTGATTGTGGCAAAGCATAAAATTGTCCTTCGTTCATACGGCTTGGTACAACGAAATCTCTTGCGCCTTCCGGAGTCGATTTGATTAAGTAAGGAGTTTCAACTTCGCAGAAATCTAAATCAGATAAATATTTACGAACTTCCATTGCCACTTTGTGACGGAAAAGCAAACTATTTTTTACCGGATTTCTACGAATATCTAAATAACGATATTTCATTCTGATATCTTCTCCACCATCAGTCTTGTCTTCGATTGTAAATGGAGGTGTCAATGCGGCATTTAAAATAGTCATTTCAGTGACTAAAATTTCAATGTCACCAGTAGGAAGATTTTTGTTTTTAGCTTCACGCTCAATAACAGTTCCTTTTACCTGAATAACAAATTCTCGACCTAAAGTTTTAGCCATTTCAAATACATTTTCATTTGAACGACCTTTATCGAATAATAGTTGAGTAATACCATAACGATCTCGTAAGTTTACCCAATTTATGAATCCTTTATCATTAGAGTTTTGGACCCAACCCGCTAGTGTAACTTCCGTATTAATATTTGAGGCGTTTAACTCGCCACAATTATGACTTCTATACATGATCAAAATTTTAGACTGCAAAAGTAAACACAAAATTCAAATTAATGTAGTAAAGTGATCACTAGATGCTCAATAATTTGAAATATTTTGTTAATTCTTAAATTTGAGAGCTGTAATTTCTTTAGATTTGAATCACTAAAAACAAACTTTAATTTATATGAATAAACTTTTTGTTACTGGTCTGTTGATTTTTAGCGCTTTGAATGTTATAGGTCAAACCAAAAATCAAATTAAATTTACGGCTAAAATTACCAATAGAAATAGCGATACTTTAGTGATTGTGGGCAAGGATAATTTTAAACAAGTTATTCCGATTAATAAAAAAGAGGTTTTTGCAGCCAATTTTGAAGCTCCAAAGGGATTTTATGTATTTTCTGACGGTACAGAATCTTCTCGTTTGTACCTAAAACCAAATTCAGAGGTTAATCTAACGATGAATGCCAAAGAATTTGATGAAACGATTGTGTATAAAGGTAAAGGTGTTGAAGAAAGTAATTTTTTGGCACAGCAAGCTTTAAGAAATGAAAAATTGGAGGAAGCTTATTCTAAAGAACCAGCTGAATTTGCAGTAATATTAGAGGCTAAGAATAAGACAGATAAAGAAAGTTTAGAGAAAGGATCTTTTGATGCCGAATTTGTAACTGCAATGAAAAGTAATTTTGAACGCTTTAATGAATTTGCTATTAGGAATTATGAAAGTGCATCTAAAGCAAATAAATTTACCGGAAAACCTTCTCCTGATTTTGATTATGAGAATTTTAAAGGAGGAAAAACAAAACTTTCTGATCTAAAAGGAAAATATGTTTACATCGATCTTTGGGCAACCTGGTGTGCACCTTGTAGAGCTGAAATTCCGTATTTACAAAAAATAGAGGAAAAATATCATGGAAAAAATATTGAGTTCGTAAGTATTTCAATTGATAAATTGAAAGACAATGAAAAATGGAAAAAATTTGTAACAGATAAAAGTTTAGGCGGAATTCAATTATTCGCCGATAAAGATTGGGAATCTGAGTTTGTAACGAGCTATGGTGTAACCGGAATTCCGAGATTTATTATTGTTGATCCAAAAGGAAATGTTTTAAGCGCAGATGCTGCAAGACCTTCATCTCCAGAACTTCAAACGCAATTAGACTCATTATTGAAGTAATTTATTACGAAAATTATAACGATATAGTAAATTTATATTTTTGATAAAATCCCAGTAAAACCAGTGCTTCAGCGCTGGTTTTTTTTGTTTTAGATAAATTTCCAATGTTAAGCTTTTACTCAATGTTACCAAATTGTTAAGTAAAAGTTTTTTTAATGTAAACAATTAATTATATTTGATAACGATTTGATAACATTAAAACCTCAAAATATGAAAAAGTGTGTAATTTTAGTTGCAATATTGTTCTCTGGAATTTTAGTTGCACAAGAGATAAAACCAGAATTAGAAGCTGTTGGAAACAAAGTAAAAGCTACTTATTACCATGAAAATGGTCAGGTACAACAAGAAGGCTTTTTTAAAGATGGTAAATTAGATGGAGTTTGGGTATCTTATGATGAAAAAGGAAATAAAGTTGCCGTAGGAGAATACACAGACGGATTGAAAACTGGAAAATGGATTTTCTTTAATGAAAAAAATCTTTGCGAGGTTGCTTACGAAAACAGCAAAGTGACTTCAGTTAAAAACTTACAGAAAAATGCTTTAGCAAATAGAAATTAATACTATTTCGAATAATTTAGAAAACCGCTTTAATTAGCGGTTTTTTTTGGATCACTAAATATTGTGTTTGGCTAATTATTTTAATCGCAAAGAACGTAAGTTTTTATATCTTATAATTACAAACGCAAAGTTCGCAAGCTATATTTATAAAGCTTTGCGAACTTTGCGTTTGCATAAAATCTTATAAATAAAAAACTTGCGTTCTTTGCGGTTAGTTTTTTTTTTTTTTTAGGCCTTTATTTTTTTACAGGATTTATTTCTTCGTCCGTACCAAATAACAAAACCCGTTACAGGCAAAGCCGCCGCAATTAAGCTGATAATGAAAGCAATAATTTTTCCCGGTAAATCTAAAATTTGTCCGGTATGAATTCCGTAATTCATTTCGACAACTTGCAGGCCTAAACTCTTTTTATCGAAAGGCTGACTTTGTATTAATTTACCATCACCCGGATGAAAGTAATAATTGCTTTGATGATCGTATCGTAAGGTATGAGGATAAGCTCCGGTATTAATTAAGTCTCCTTTTTGCAGAGGATAAGTTATAAAAATCATTTCGGCTTCAGGTTGTAGTTTCATAGTTTCAACAAAAGCACGATCGACAGCAATAAGTTTGTTCGTAGCAAATTTGGTAGTGTCAATTACTGGCGCTTTTGTTTCTAAAGCTTTATCTCCGCCAAAATTGAAGGTTTTATAAATCCCGTCTCCAACCCATTCGTAAGTAAAAGTTAAACCTGTAATGGCAATAATAGCAGCAATAATTGCAATATAAAATCCGGAAGTGTTGTGCCAGTCATAATTTACACGACGCCATTTTGCAGACCATTTTATGGTGAAACTTCGCTTGATATCGCTTCTTCGTTTTGGCCACCATTGGATAATTCCCGAAATCAGTAAAAGAATAAAAATAATTGTTGCACCGCCAATAATGTGTTTCCCGATATAATCCGGCAAAAGCAAATACAAATGAATGTACTCAACAATGATAAAAAAATCAGTCGCCGGATCTTCGGTTTTTAAATATTTTCCTGTGTAGGGATTAAAGTAGAGATATCTGTTTTCGGTATCAGAATAGGTGTAAACAATCGCAGATCTGTCTTTTCCGTAAAATGAAACCATTGATTGTTTATAATCCGGAAGAATTTCTTTTGCTTTTTCCTGTAAAACCGATGGCATTACAAAAGGCTTGTTTTGAGGTTCAACCAATCGCCATTCTTTTCGGGTAATGTCTTTTATTTCGTCATGAAAACAAAAAATACAACCAGTAACACTTATAATAAAAACAATAAGCCCGGAAATTAATCCGAGCCATTTATGTAGAAAACGTATTTGTTTTTTAAATCCCATTTTTTTGAATAAAGCGTAAAAGTATACGCTAAATCAATAGAGGGCAAATTATTTAAGCTAATTTTTAAGAAACTTTTTTGGGTTTTAAATGATAGGCAACGTAAAGTGTTAGCGAAGCCAAAACAATCCAGAAAACATCAATAAAGAAAACCTGAATCTGATTGTGCATAAACGAATTCCAAAACCAGTTTCCGGATACGATTCCATTTGTAATTGGAATTAAAAAACCTAAAATACTCCCTGAAATTAAACAGAATTTATTAGTGAAATCATCATTCTTTTTAAGGATAAAAAAGATTGCCAGAATCAGCCATCCTCCAAAATAAACCGCAAAAAGATTATTCTGACTTAGCGGATAAAATATTTTAGTAATAATAAATGCAAGTGCAGTAATAGGATACATGCTTAGGCAGATTGCCAAATAAATACGAACAACTGCAGCGTTGAAACGTCTTTTCTTTTCAGGTAAATTATTTTTTTGTCTGGCAACTAACCAAATCATTACGCCGGAAATAATAACAAAACAAGTAATGATTCCCAGAACGAAACTTACGATTCTTAAAGCGTAACCTCCGTAGTCTCCAAAATGTATTTTATACAAAACATTTTTTACAACATCGAGATAATTGTTTTGAGTAACAGGGTTTTTCTTTGCGATTTCTTTTCCATCAGCAATTCGGTAAATTACTTTTCCTATTCCTGTAAATTTTTTGTGACTTAGCATTTCGCCTTCAACAACGACATGCATATTCGCGTCACCATAATTCTGAATAAAAACACGGGTAATTTCAAAATCCTTCCAATTACCTTTGGCTTTTGCTACTAAACCATCAATATTAAATGGTGTAGCTAATTTTTTATTTTCAAATTTATATTCAGGATCGCTGTATTCCAGTTCTTTATATAATTTATCCTGATCTCCTTTGTACAATGTCATTACAGCGGGAGCAACAATCAAAAGTTTGATCATAAAAAAGGCTCCTGTCACGGCATATACAAACTGAAATGGTAAACCAATCATTCCTAAAGCGGTATGAGCATCTGTCCATAATGTCTTTAGTTTTTCCTTTGGACGGAAAATATAAAAGTTTGAAACGATTTTTTTCCAATGCAATAAAACGCCGGTTATAATAGCAAATAAGAAAAATAAAGCAATAAAGCCGGAAAGATAATAACCCACCGGATACGGAATTTGAGCCAGAAAATGTAATCGATACAAAAATTCGCCTAATGAATACGATTGTTCGTAAGTAAAAGTCTTGAAGGTTTTAGTGTCGAGATAGAAAAATGAACCTTCTTTTTGTTTGGCTGGAGCCAAAGTATCTTTGGTACCTTCCATATAAACGGCAACTCTTCTTTCGTTGCTATTTTTAGAAATGGTTACGTTTCTTCCGTGCAGAACGTATTCCTTGTCTAATTTTTTTAAAGCGGTATTATAGTCTAATTGAATTTCTTTGGTAATAGCAGTAGATTCATTTCTTTCCCAATTGTTGATATCGTCTCTGAAAAAAGAAAAAGATCCTGCGAAAAAAATCACAAATAGCACTACACTGATAACAATTCCGCTAACAGTATGGGTATGAAAATAGATGTTATAATTACGATTGTTCATAGGTTATTTTGCTATCGGATTGTAAGTTTGACCAAGATAAATGAGGAGAGAAAAAATCAGAGTAAGGAGTAGGTAAATCCCCCAGATTTTCAATCCGCTTTTTGCCAGGAAAGCAATTATCATAAGCGCCACCCAAAGAATGAATCCGCTAAAAGCCATTGTCATAAGGATATTAGCACGGTTGAACCAGGATGCTAAAGCCAAATGAAAACTGACTGAAACAAAATAGCCGCCAATTATAGCAGCTGTAATTTTGGCAAATCGTTGCCATTTAGATTGGGTTAGATATTTTGGATTTGCTGGCATATTTTGGTTAGAAATAAGTTAGTTGTAATAAAATTCTAGTAAAGCAACAATTACAAATAGAGCGATAATAGCGAATGGGCTAATTTTTTTTAATGGAGTCAGAATAATAATCAAACTTCCAATTGTCATTAGCTGAATAAGAAACATTAAAGTCCCGCAGCAAAGTGATTGTGTAAAGAGCCAAAGTGCGTACGCTAATAATAGAAGTCCTAAACCCATATATTTGGTTGGCTTAGGATTGCTTTTCATCCATTTCTCGAAACCTAAATCATAAGATAAAGTAGCTCTTTTCGAAGTGTAGTAAAGAGTATAAAAAGCTAAAAAAACGATGAGACTTGCTATTGTTATCATAATTTTATAGAATTTAAAAAACACCTTTTCCAGAAGAAAAAGGTGTTTTTGTTATTTGTTTTTTAGAATCTGTAAGAGAAACTGGCCACTACGCTTCTTGCATCTCTTGGACTCACTGTAGACCATCCGCTATAAATATCTTCGTTTGCGATATTGTTAACTTTAAGAGTCAAAGTGTATTTTTCTGTTCCGTAAAAAATAGAAGAATTCATAACAGTATATTCTGGAATTGTAAATACTCCGGCAACTGTTCTGTTCATGATTTTATTATCACTTGCATAATTACCTCCAAAACCTAAACCAAAACCTTTTAAGTCTCCCTGAAGAAATTTATAACTTGCCCAAAGGTTTGCTAAATTTTGTGGTCCTGCACTTTCAGGTCTGTGATTCACGAAATCATCAAGTCCTGCTGTTAAGATCGCATCGTTATAGCTGTATCCAAAAACGATGTTTAAACCATCAACCGGGTTAGTCACAATTTCTGCTTCAAAACCTTTGTTTCTTTGAGCACCATCCTCATAACTGATTGTAGTTGTTGCACCATAATCCGTATAAACCATATCTTTTACTTTTGTGTCATAATAGCTAAAAGTGGCATATAGTTTATCTTTGAATAAGTTTAATTTGGTACCAAATTCAATTTGAGTTGCATGTTCAGGACCAAAAGTTCTTGGTTGTCTGCTTCCGTCAGCTAATATATTAGTAACTGGAGATGGGTTTACAAAACCATCCATATAGTTAGCAAAAATCGAAACTTTGTCGATAATTGGCTGGTATACAATACCAAATTTTGGAGAAAAAGTAGTTTGATTAAAGTCATCATCTTTTGTCGTTACTTCGCCTGAATTCATAAAACGATCGATACGTAAACTAGCCATTACAGAAAGGGCAGGAGTGAAATTAATAACATCTGATACGTAAGCACTAAAAACTTCCTGCTTTTGTTTGCTGTTGCTTACACCCTTGCCTGATAAAACAGCATCTGCATGTGATTGTGATAAAATACCATTATCTCCGTCTAAAATATATTTAGTAGGATCTGTGATTTTAAATACATTTTCGTTTACTGTTTTTAGGTCATCTCTACCAACATATACTAAGCTTTCGTAATATTCGTAATCTGTTCCGTTATCAACTTGCATTCTGTTGAAATAATCTAAACCGGCAACAATTCTGTTTCTTAGTTTTCCTATTTTAAAATCTCCAATAAAATTTTGTTGAATATCAGTTGTTAGTGTTTTTGAATTATTATTTGTAAATGATCTTCCAAAAACAATTCCGTCAGTAATTCCGCTAAAAGTACTTGTTATGTCATATAGGTAATTATAGTAACCCTGAGATTTTGTAGAGCTTCTTGCAAAAGCAGTTTGTGAAGTCCATTGATCTGAAATTTTATAATTCATCTGACCCTGAAGGCTATATGATGGTGTTTTTATTACAAGATCGTTACTAGTATAAGAACGTTTGTTGTCGTAACCCAATTCTTCGATGTTATGAGCTCTTAAAGGAGTTGTTCTGTCTAAGAATAACATGGTTGGATTTGTCATTTCGCTGCTCAAAAACTCAGTATTGATAAGGAATGATAATCTGTCATTTACCTGATAAGATAATGACGGTGCAACAAATAATGATTTTTTAAAACCAGCATCCTGAAAACTGTCCTCATTATGATAAGCGGCATTTACACGAAAATTTACTTTGTGTTCTTCGTCCAATGGAGTATTAATATCTGCAGTAACTCTGTTTAAACCATAACTTCCGGAAGTGTAACTAACTTCTCCTCCAAAACGATCGTAAGGTTTTTTAGTGGTAACATTGATTAGTCCTCCGTAAGAAATCAAACTACTTCCAAACAATGTTCCTGATGGTCCTTTTATAACTTCGATTTTGTCAATGTTAGCAGGATCTAAACTTCCGTTTGATAATCCAGGTAATCCGTTGATCATAGTGGGCTGAACAGCAAATCCTCTTAAAGAGAAATATCCTGCACCGTCTCCTGTACGACCAGTAGAACCCCAAAGCTGTGTTAATCCAGGTGAATTTTTTAATGCATCATCTAAATTAGTAACTACCTGCTCTTTTAATAATTCGCTTGTAATAGTGGTATAAACTTGTGGGTTTTCAAGATTTTTAAGTGGTAATCTTGATACTTGCTGTGTTTCTTTACGCGCTAATGGATTTTTTTTAGTACCTCCGTTAATTACAATTTCGTCTAATTGTTCAGAGTTTGAACTAATGGTAAAATCTTCAACTATTTCATCACCTGCATTAAGAGAAATACTTTTTTCTTTTGATGAATGTCCAACAGCCGAAACTTTAATAACGTAGCTTCCCGGTTTAAGGTTTTTAATTTCATAAAAACCGTTGCTATCTGTATTGGTTCCTATTTTGGTCCCTTTTAATACAACTGAAACGTTATCTGCAGCTTGGTTATTTGTTAGACTAATTTGCCCCTTAATAGATGCTTTTTCCTGTGCTGATATACTTGTAGCAGCTAATAGAAAAAAACAAAAGCTCAAAAAAGAAATTGTAAATTTATATTTCATTTTATTTAGAATTGATTTTAATAGCGCAAATTTAGTTGTTGATGATCAACTACACAAGCTATTCTTATTTATTCTAAATAAAATATTTTTTAAAGGGTAAAATTTACGTTTATTTAAAAAATTAACATCTTAAGCAAATCTTAAGCAAGTTTTGCATAAAAAAACCTGTTCAAGCTAATGAACAGGTCTTTTGTTATTGTGAAAATTACTTACAATTACAATTCTAAAGCACGTTTAGCATCGCCATTCATCAATAATTCTACTGGATTTTCTAATGCTTCTTTTACAGCCACTAAGAAACCAACTGACTCACGTCCGTCGATAATTCTGTGGTCATAAGAAAGTGCAACATACATCATTGGGTGAATTTCAACTTTACCGTTTACGGCAATCGGACGCTCAATAATGTTGTGCATTCCTAAAATTCCTGATTGAGGAGGGTTGATAATTGGAGTACTTAACATAGAACCAAAAACTCCACCATTAGTAATAGTAAAAGTTCCACCAGTCATATCGTCAACAGTAATTTGACCATCACGAGCTCTCAATGCTAATCTTTTAATTTCAGCTTCAACACCACGGAAAGTTAAGTTTTCAGCATTACGAACTACAGGAACCATTAAACCTTTTGGTCCTGAAACTGCGATAGAGATATCAGCAAAATCGTAAGCGATTTTATAATCACCGTCCATCATTGAGTTAACATCAGGATATAATTCTAATGCTCTTGTAACTGCTTTTGTAAAGAAAGACATGTATCCTAGTCCAAGGCCACCATGTTTTGCTTTAAAAGCATCTTTGTATTCGTTACGAATCAAGTTGATTGGTGTCATGTTAACTTCATTAAAAGTAGTTAACATTGCTGTTTCGTTTTTAGCAGCAACTAATCTCTCAGCTACTTTACGACGCAACATTGATAATTTTGTACGCTCAGATCCACGGTTTCCTCCAGTTGGAGTTCCCATAGAAGGTACTGCATTTACAGCATCTTCTTTAGTGATTCTTCCGTCTTTACCAGTTCCTGAAATAGTTGCCGGTGCTATGTTTTTTTCGTCTAATATTTTTCTTGCTGCCGGAGATGGAGTTCCTGCTGCATAACTTGTAGCTGCCGGAGCTTGTGCTGGTGCTGCTTTTGGAGCCTCAGCTTTTACTTCTGCCTTTGGAGCTTCAGCTTTAGGAGCCTCAGTCGCTGGTGCAGCCGGAGCATCACCTGCAGGTTTTACACCATCAGTATCAATTAAACAAACTACAGCTCCTACAGCAACTGCATCACCTTCTTCAGCTTTTAGCGTAATAATTCCGCTCATTTCAGCAGGTAATTCAAGAGTTGCTTTGTCTGAATCAACTTCAGCAATAGCTTGATCTTTTTCTACATAATCTCCGTCTTTTACTAACCAAGTTGCAATTTCAACTTCTTTTATTGATTCCCCTGGTGATGGGACTTTCATTTCTAAAATCATCTTTGTTTTTGTTTAAGGTTTTTATGGTTTCACGTTTCATGTAGTTAAACTTGAAACTCGAAACTTGAAACATTTTTTTTATCTGAATAAATCTTTATCGAATACCATTCTAATCGCATCTGCATGACGACGTTTTGCACGTGTGTAACTTCCTGATGCTGGTGCAGCATAAGCTTTTAACGAAGCTAATCTCCATTTTACAAGATCAAAGTTCATTAACATAAAGCTGTAAGCTCCCATGTTTTTAGGTTCTTCCTGAGCCCAAACATAATCGTCAGCATTTGGATATTGTGCGATGATTTCTTTAAGTTGTGCAGCAGGGAAAGGGAATAATTGCTCGATACGAACAACTGCAACGTCATTTCTTCCGTTGTTTTCTCTTTCAGCAACGATGTCATAGTAGAATTTACCAGTAACAAAAACCAATGTTTTTACTGCTTTTTTATCTACTGTATTATCATCAATTGTTTCCTGGAAACTTCCTGTAGCTAATTCATCTGCTGTAGAAACACATCTTGGATCACGTAATAAACTTTTTGGAGAGAAAACTACCAAAGGTTTACGGAAATTTGTTTTCATTTGTCTTCTCAACAAGTGGAAGAAGTTGGCTGGAGTTGTACAATCTGCCACATACATATTTTGTCTTGCACAAAGTTGTAAATAACGCTCCATTCTTGCAGAAGAGTGTTCAGCTCCCTGTCCTTCATATCCGTGAGGCAATAATAAAACAATACCGTTTTGGTTGTTCCATTTATCTTCACCACATGAAATGTACTGGTCAATCATGATTTGTGCTCCATTAGAGAAATCTCCAAATTGAGCTTCCCAAATAGTCAACGCATTTGGATTCGCTAATGCATATCCATAATCAAAACCAAGAACACCATATTCAGATAAAAGAGAATTGAATACGCCAAATTTTCCTTTTTTGTTTTCGATACTATCCAATAGAATTACTTCTTCTTCAGAATCTTCCACTTTAACTACAGCATGACGGTGAGAGAATGTACCACGCTCTACGTCCTGACCTGAAATACGAATATCAAATCCTTCTGTCAAAAGTGAACCGTAAGCTAGTGCTTCTGCAGTTCCCCAGTCAATAGTATTATTGTCGTATCCGGCTTTTCTGTCGGTAACAATTTTAGTTATTTTATTAATAAACTTTTTGTCTTCAGGTAAAGTAGATATTGTAGTGATAATAGAATCCAATCCTTTTTTGTCAAAAGTAGTATCTACTTTTTCAAGCATTTGAGTATCTGTTACCTGAACAAATCCATCCCATTCGTTTTTCATGAATGGAGTTATAATAGTCAAATCTTTTTTACGGGAAGCTTCTAAGTTCTCCTCCATAGTAGATTTGTATTCTTTTTCTAAAGCGTTTACATAAGATGCATCGATTACGCCGTCAGACAATAATTTTTCAGCATAAATATCTCTTGGATTTTTATGTTTTGCGATGATTTTATATAAAACAGGTTGAGTAAAACGAGGTTCGTCACCTTCGTTATGACCGTATTTTCTATATCCTAATAAGTCAATAAATACGTCACGTCCAAATTGCATTCTGTAATCTAATGCAAAAGATACCGCATGAACAACAGCTTCAGCATCGTCAGCATTTACGTGCAATACTGGCGAAAGTGTTACTTTGGCAACATCTGTACAGTAAGTAGAAGAACGAGCGTCTAAGTAGTTAGTAGTAAAACCAACCTGATTGTTGATTACAATATGGATTGTTCCTCCGGTTTTGTAACCATCAAGCTGAGCCATTTGAATGATTTCGTACAAGATACCCTGACCTGCGATTGCAGCATCTCCGTGAACGGCAATTGGTAATACTTTAGAGAAATCATTTGGATAGTATTTATCTTGCTTTGCTCTTGTGATTCCTTCAATTACAGCTCCAACCGTTTCTAAGTGAGATGGGTTTGGTGCTAAATTGATATTGATACTTTTTCCTGTTCTTGTTTTTTTGTCGGCAGTAAGACCTAAGTGGTATTTTACGTCACCATCAAAATATTCCTGATCGTAATCTTTACCGTCAAACTCACCAAAAATATCCTGAGTAGATTTTCCGAAGATGTTAGCCAAAACGTTCAAACGACCACGGTGAGCCATTCCCATTACGAATTGTTCAACACCTTTTTCAGCAGCCTGTTCGATCAAAGCATCCAAAGCGGGAATAATAGATTCTCCACCTTCTAATGAAAATCGTTTTTGACCTACGTATTTAGTATGCAGGAAGTTCTCGAAAGAAACTGCCTGATTTAATTTATTTAAGATAGTTTTCTTTTCTTCAGAAGAGAAATTAGGCTGATTAACATTTACAGCCAGTTTATCCTGAATCCATTTTACAACGCCAGGATTTCTGATATACATATATTCAATACCAATATGCTGGCAGTAAATAGATTTAAGTCGCGTTATAATGTCTTGCAAAGTAGAAGGTCCCACTCCAATAGTCTGAGCAGCATCAAAAACTGTAGAAAGATCAGCAGTTGTTAATCCGAAATTTTCTATGTCTAATGTTGGAGAAGATGTTCTGCGATCACGAACCGGATTTGTTTTTGTAAACAAGTGGCCACGAGTACGGTAGGCATCGATTAACTTTAGTACATTGAATTCTTTTTGTAGTTTGTCAGAAACAAGACTACAATCTGTGTTGTCGCTAGTTACATACTCAACGATTCGTTGAACTGGATTTTCGTCATTATAAGTCGTTTGTCCAAAGTCGAAACCTTGAAAAAAACTTCTCCAGCTTGGCTCAACGCTATCTGGATTTACTAAATACTGATCATATAATTGTGCGAAAAACTCTGTATGCGCTGCATTTAAAAATGAAAACCTATCCATAATATTAGTGAATATACTTTTTGTTAAATAGAAAGGCAAAAGTACAACAATCGCATTTATTTAAATCTTTTTTTTACGTACTTTTACGTAAAAATTTGTTAAAAATAGACTTAACTATGAATTATAATCAAATTTCAATCGTTTTCAAATCTTTTTTTGTGATTTTGGCAGTGCTGTTTTCAACTGCGGTAATTTCGCAGCAAAAATACGTTATTGATAATAGCAATCATTTTTGGGACAAAGTTCAGTTTGGTGGAGGACTTGGTTTAGGAATCGGGTCAGGCTACACCGATATTTCTGTAATGCCAAGTGCTATTTATAATGTAAACGAAATTGTGGCTGTTGGTGTTGGTTTGCAGTTTGGTTACTTATCTTCAAAAAGTTACTACAATTCTTTTGTTTATGGAGGAAGTGTGGTTGGTCTTGTAAATCCTATTCCCGAAATTCAATTGTCTGCAGAGTTGGAGCAGGTGCGAGTAAATACAGATTATAATTCGACCCCTTACAGACCAAGTTATTCTGATAATTATTGGAATACGGCCTTGTATCTTGGTGCAGGTTACAGAACCGGAAGTGTTACCATTGGTGCGCGTTATGATGTTTTGTATGATCCTGATAGAAGTCTTTATGGATCCGGGTTTATGCCTTTTGTGAGGGTTTATTTCTAAAGTTGCTATCCCGAAGCTTCGGGACTGAGATACTAAGATTCTAAGTTTTTTTAAATAATCTAATAGTGAGAAAATATATTTTTGTACTTATTATCATTGTAATTTCGAGTTGTAATAATTCTAATAAAGTAGAAGTTGCATCCAAAAAGGTTGTAAAGAAAGAATTAAGACCTTTTTTTGATTCGGATAAAATAGATCATTATTATTTAGATTTTTCTAAACGGGAGTTTGAACATTCATCCAATGATAATACTGGGCAGAAAGAAAAGAAAAAAGAATTCTCAGGTTTTTTTTACGGGCATTATCCTGATAGTATTCCGAAGAAAGATTTTGAAAAGCTTTTATTAAAATACGAATACAAAAAATCAAACTTGTCAATTAAGCAAGAAAAAAAGATTGAAAATGTTTTTAGCGAAAAAGATTCATTGCAAACTACTTTTGCTGCCTGCATTGCAGAATATAGAGATATTTTTATTTTTAAAAAGAAGGAAAAAACAGTTGGAATAGCAAAGATTTGTTTTAAATGCGGCCGCTACCAAATTATAGGAAGTAAATTAGATACTAATGGATTTGGACTTTGGTCTGAATTGGATAAATTAAAAAAAATCGTAAGACCTGAAAGTTATAGTATTTTGTTGACTAACTAACTTTTTTACTTGTAATAATTTCTAAACCAAACCTTCTGCCACTCTCTTTTTAAAATCAAAAAGGCAACTTGTTCAGCGAGAACAACCAAATCTGATCCGTCTAGTTTTTTAATTTCTTCTTCAGATACATCAATAATATAAAGCAAATTCAAATATTCAGCAAATTTGTACTGAATCATGCGGTAGATTTTTTCGTGAAGCTGAATTTTTAGTTCATCGGGAGAAATGCTCATCGGAAAATCAATTCCTTCATTGGCCAAATTAAAGTCTTTATTGATCTGCTCAACAAGGCTCAGGTATAGATTTTCTTTTTCGGCATCAGCCAATAAAAAATCGGTATTTTCAGGAATCGGAAACATTGATGCTTTTTAAGATTGAGGCAAAGTTAGAATTAAAAAATCATTTAACTGTCGATTCTCGCTCAATGATTCTTGTAGGAAGTTCAATAATTTGATGCGTTACCGGACGATGCTCTTTTATGTCGACAATTTCATCAATTAAAAGTGATACGGCCTGATGTCCCATTTCGAATCCGGGCTGATCAATTGTGGTTAATTTAGGTGAAATAACCGTACTCATAAACCAATTGCTAAAACCAAAAACCGCAACTTGTTCCGGCGTTTTTATTCCGGCTTCATTAAAGTATTTAATAATCCCGATGGCAACCAAATCAGTAATGGCAAAAATGGCATCGATATCCGGATTTTCGGTCATTATTTTTTGAGCATTTTCGTAGCCGTCTTCAAAATCTGTATTGTTATCGCAAACGTAAACCAATTTCGAATCGTACTCAATTCCGTGTGCTTCAAGCGCCCTTTTATAACCTAGAAAACGATCGATCGAGTTTTGCGGAACATAAGAACCTCTAAAATGAGCAATTTTTTTATATCCTTTATTAATAAGGTAAGAAACCGCATCAAAAGCTGCTTTTGCATCATTGATAACCACTTTGGAGCAATCTACCCTTTTGGCAATTTTATCAAAAAGAACAACGGGGGTATTTTTTCTAATGGCTTCATTAATATGAGTAAAATCGTCTGTCTCGTTAGAGAGCGACATTAAAACCCCGTCAACTCGTTTTTGAATTAATAAAGCGAGCTGTTTTTTCTCGAGCTCATATTTTTCGTTTGATTGTAATATAATGACCAGATATCCTCTTTTTTCGGCTTCTTCGAGAATACCATTTAGTACGCTCGAAAAAAAGTGATGAACCGTAGCCGGAATAATAACGCCAATGGTTTTGGTTTCGTTGGTTCGAAGATTTACTGCAACAGAATTGGGGATGTAGTTCATCGTTTCGGCCATTTCAATAACCCTGGCACGAGTAGACTTACTAATATCTGTATATCCTTTTAACGCTTTTGAAACCGTAGTAACCGAAATTCCGAGTGCCGAGGCTATATCTATTAATTTAGTGTCATTCATGAAATAAAAGTACTAAAAATAAAACGGATTGATAAGTTTTTAACTTCCGAAAACGTTTTAGGTGTTTTCGAAAACGTTTTCGATTTTTAATTCGTAAATTCCTTTATGATTTGTAGTTAAGTTTGACAGTGATAACCATAATTACTAACTAACCAAACAAAAAAATGAAAAAGCTACACCAGTATTTAGGCACATTATTTTTAATGTTTTGCCTATTTTTTTTACCAAATAAAGGGCTTGCCCAAAATACCAATACAGTTTCCGGAAAAGTGCTTGACGATAGCGGAGTAACCGTTCCCGGAGCAAATGTATCGATTAAGGAAACCGGTAAAAGTACCGTTACAGATGAAAACGGAGGATATTCGTTCTCGAATGTCGAAGCAGGAACGTATACCATTATTGCAACCAATGTGGGTTATAAAACCTTCGAGAAAAAAATTGCCATAAAACAAGGAGAATCCTTAGAGGTAAATTTATTGCTTGAAGGAGAATCTCAAAGCTTAAAAGAAGTTGTCGTTACAGGATCATCAACGCCAAGATCAAAATTAGAGTCGAGCGTTGCGATTACGACAATGGGCGCCAAAGCAATCGAAGACAGAGCGCCGTCGAGTACAGCAGCATTGCTTCAAACTATTCCCGGATTTGTGGTTGAAGCATCTGGAGGAGAAATAGGAAACAACCTTTTCGCAAGAGGAATTCCGTCTGCGGGAGCGTATGAATATGTACAAATTCAGGAAGACGGATTGCCGGTTTTTGAAGATGGAGCTTTACAATTTGCCAATGCCGATACTTTTTACAGATTAGACGAGACCGTTAGTAAAATGGAAGCCGTTCGTGGAGGTTCGGCCTCAATTTTTGCCAACAATGCTCCTGGAGGAATTATCAATTTTATTTCGAAAACAGGACAAAATGATTTTCAGGGAAGAGCCAAATTCACGACTTCAGATTACGGAATGTTCAGAACAGATCTTAATTTATCAGGCGCTTTAATTCAGGATAAATTATTTTTTAATGTTGGAGGTTTTTACAGAGCCGATAACGGAGTTAGAAACACCGGTTTTACAGCCAATAAAGGAGGGCAAATAAAAGGAAACATCACCTATAAATTTGATGATGACGATTATTTGAGAGTAAACTTTAAACACCTTGACGACAGAAATACATTCTATTTGCCAATTCCACTAAAAAGTAATAACGGAAAAGTAGAAGGAATTCCTGGATTTAACCCAAATTACGGAACGTTGACTTCGGTAAATTTAAGTCACTTAAATGTACCTCAATATGGCGGCGGAACTTTTAGCGCAGATTTAGAAGATGGTTCTCACCCAATTATCAACTCTATTGGAGCTGAATTCAAAAAGAAAATATCGGAGAAAGTAACGTTCAAAAATGCTTTCAAAAACACGAATATAGATTTAAATTACAATGCGATTTTCCCAAATGGAGGACCGTGGACACAAGATGGCTATGCAACAGATGTTCAAAATACAACAGCTAGTAATCTAACGTATTCTTATGTAGATAACGGACAAACGCTGGATCCAAACGCTTTGATTATGAGAGCAGATCTTTGGCATATCGAGAAAAAGATGAATAATTTTGCTAATAATTTCTCTTTCAATTTTGATTTAGATCCAGTGAAATTAACAGCGGGTTACTACTATTCGAACTGGAAATCAAATCAATACTGGAACTGGAATTCTTATTTGGTAGGTGTTTCAGACAATCCTAGATTATTAAATGTAAAAGACAATACCAGCGGAGTAGATCATACCTGGAATGGTGTAGAAAGAATCACCTGGCTAGAAAGAGATGCACAAACCAAAGGAGTTTTGAATGATATTTATGCTGATGCCGAAATTAAAGCAACGGATAATTTGACTTTCAACGCTGGTTTAAGATACAATAAAGACAAATATTCGGGCTACAGAGATAACGCCAGATTTGGTGCTGAAAACTTAGGGATTTTAGACAACAATACGGCTGATGATGCAGTAACAACGGTAAAAGGAAATCCGTATACCTATTGGAGATATGATGTGAGCGAATGGTCTTATACAGCTGCAGGAAATTATAAATTCAATGATAAAATGGCTTCGTATGTTCGTTACAGCCACGGATTTAGATCGCCAATCGAAGAATCTTTTTATGATAATGCAGCAGATTTAAGCAAATTGGAGAATACAGAAGTAAATCAGTTTGAATTAGGGTACAAATATGCAAGTTCATTTTTCTCTGTAAATGCGAATTTATTTCACATGAATCTAAAAAATGTTGCTTTCACGGATATTTTATCTGACGGAAGTTCTGAAAACAAATTTGCAGACGTAAACAATATTGGTCTTGAAGTAGAAACTAATGCCAGATATAGCATTGTAAAACTGAATTTTACATTCACAGTTCAAAAACCGGAATACGATAATTTTACAGGAACAAATGCTGATGGTTCGACCTTTGATTTCAACGGAAATACAGCACGAAGAATCCCTAAATTTTTCTGTAATCTAAGACCTGAAGTAGATATTACAAAAGATCTTACGGCTTATGTTCAGTTCTCTTACTTCGATAAAAAATTCACAAACCAGGATAACAGACAAGTTTTGCCAGCTTATAAAGAAGTTGGGGCAGGATTAAATTATACCTATAATAACCTTCGTTTTGCAGTTGATGCTTCAAACTTATTTAACGAAATTGGTTTAACAGAAGGAGATCCAAGACAAACAACATCTGCAGCAAGCGATGTGTTTATGGCAAGACCAATTTTAGGACGCGCGTTTAGATTTTCGGTAGCGATTAATTTCTAGATTTAACCTGTTGGGTTTAATAATTTTTAATACATAGAAACATAGAATTATTTGAACTGAAAAAAGGCGTTTCACTTGCATTAATACACATAGCTATGTGTGAGAAACGAGTTTCTTTTTGATTTACTTTTTTTAAATACATAAAATCTATGTTTCTATGTTTTTAGTTAAATTTTTAGCCATTACGCCCAACAAGGTTAAATAATATATATACGGTATCGTAGAGGCGCACAGCAGTGCGTCTCCGCACCGTAACCATAAAGCAAGACAAACAAATAAAAAAATGAAAAACTTAGGAATCAAAATCTCCCTTTACCTTAATTATTTTGTCTTCGCAATTTTATTAAACAGCGTAGGCATTGTGATTTTAAAATCGCAGAAAAATTACGGAGTAGATGAAGTTCAGGCGAGTATTTTAGAAGCTTTCAAAGACATGCCCATTGCTATTGTATCCTTTTTTATAGCCTCTTTTTTACCCAGAATAGGCTATAGAAAATCGATGTTGATAGGTTTGGCGTTGGTGACTTTGGCTTGTATTTCGATGTATTTTGGAAACTCATTCGATAATGCTAAAATTCTTTTTGCAACCGTTGGAGTTTCATTTGCTCTGATCAAAGTTTCAGTTTATTCGTTGATAGGAACCGTGACCGAAACCAAAAAAGAACATAATGCTTTAATGAGTAGTATCGAAGGTTTTTTTATGGTAGGAATTGCGTTGGCGTACTTTTTATTTCCCGCTTTTAATCACGAAAACGATCCTAATTCATGGTTAAATGTTTATTGGTTTTTGGCTGCATTATCGTTCCTGTCCTTCTTGTTTTTATTTTTTGTAAAATTCAAAGAACCCGAAGTTTCGGCAGGAGCAAATCTCAAAGATGATTTCCTGCAAATGTTCCGGTTAATGGCAAAATTACTTACCGTTATTTTTGTTATTAGTGTCTTTTTGTTTGTCATGATCGAACAGGGAATCCTTTCGTGGTTGCCAACATTCAATACAAAAGTGCTTCATTTACCGGAGAATATCAGCATTATGATGGCGAGTATTTTGGCCATTTCATTAGCGATCGGGAGATTGATAGCAGGTATCGTCACCAAAAAAGTCAACTGGATCTGGGTTTTAAGTTTCTGTATATTTTCGGCTATGTTGATAGTGATTTTTGTACTTCCCAAAACAGTTGGATTAGAAGTAAAAAACATCAATACACTTTCGGATATTCCCTTGATTGGTTTTGCATTTCCATTAATAGGATTGTTTATTGCGCCAATTTATCCTTTATTAAATTCGATTGTATTGAGTGCTTTACCAAAGAATCTGCAAAGTTCAATGACCGGATTAATTGTGATTTTTTCTGCTCTTGGCGGCACATTAGGTTCCAGAATAACAGGTTGGCTGTTTAAAAATGAAGGGCCGGAAAATGCATTTTATTTTACTTTAATTCCAATGTCTTTATTATTAATATCCTTTTTTATTCTCAAAAAAATAACTGCAAAAGATGAAATTTAAATTACATATACTCCAAACCATCGAAAAATTATTGGCTCAGGAAGATACTGATGGCGATAAAAAAATAACGATCGATGATAATGGTCCAAAAAAGTTTTTACTGCACGATGAAAAAGGCAATTCTGCTTTGATTGAAGGAACTTATCAGCTTTCGAATTTGTTGCAGGAACTGGCTTTGGCCAAAAAAAACAATACCGAATTTGCCGAAATCAATTTAGATGAAATCACCGAAGATCCTGTAAAACGAATTTCGGGAAAAATAAAAAATCTGTATTGGAAAGGCCTTACACGAACGATTGATGCTGATGGTGTAAAGAAAATTCTGGAAGACAATAAGATCGAAAATGAATTGGCGTATTTGTATGTGCCTTTTGGCGACGAAATAGTTTTTGATTATTTCAAGAAGTTAGAAGCCGTAACTCCAAAGTTGAAAGTGGTACAAATGCCCAAAAATATTTCGCCCGAATATGTTTTATCATTAAACAAAAAGCCGGGAATTTTAGCTTTGGCACTTCAAATTAAAAATAATGAAATTTCAGGAGTTCCGTTTGTGGTTCCTGGCGGAAGATTTAATGAAATGTACGGTTGGGACAGTTATTTTATTGCGAAAGGACTTTTGATTGATGATAAAATCGAGCTTGCTTTAGGCATTGCAGAGAATTTTAAATATCAAATTGATCATTACGGAAAAATTCTAAATGCCAACAGAAGTTATTATTTAACCCGCACGCAGCCACCGCTTTATACATCATTAATTATGGATGTTTTAGAAAAGTCGAATCCAGATATTTTCTGGATCGAAAGACATCTAAAAACCGCCATAAAAGAATACCAAACGGTTTGGATGGAAGAGGGAAAACGACTTACCGCAAACGGATTAAATCGTTATAAAGCAGAAGGAATCGGACTTCCGTTTGAAGTTGAAGAAGGTCATTTTGATGATATCTTAGAACAATATGCGCCAAAATATAATCTTTCAACCCGTGATTTTGAGAAGAAATATCTCGAAAGAGAAGTTGTTGATGCTGAGCTTGATAAGTATTTTATTCATGATCGCAGTATGCGCGAAAGTGGACATGATACAACGAACAGATTGGTTGGGGTTTGTGCCAATTTGAATACAGTTGCGATCAATAGTTTGCTTTATAAATACGAAACCGATATTGCTTTTTTAATCAAAAAATATTTTAAAAACGAATTTCAATATTTTGAAGACAAATCTTTTTCAAGTGAATATTGGCTTGAGAAAGCAGCTTCCAGAAAAGAAAAAATCAATCAATTGTGTTGGAATCCTGAAAACGGAGTTTATCTGGATTATAATTTTGTAAACGAAGAACAGCACTTTTTTGAGGCAGCTCCCACATTTTATCCGCTTTGGGCGAAAATAAGCACGCCAGAACAAGCAGAGATTTTGGTAAAAAAGACATTGCCAAGGTTTAAAATGAAAGGCGGAATTGCAGGATGTACCAAAGAATCGATTGCCGAATTAGACGAAAATGCACCAATTCGCCAATGGGATTATCCGTTTGGATGGGCGCCGCACCAAATGCTTTTATGGGAGGGTTTGCTGAATTATAATTTTAACGAAGAAGCGCAGGAAATGGTATATCGCTGGCTTTGGCTGATTACCAGAAACGCTGTTGATTATAACGGAACGATTCCGGAGAAGTTTGATTTATCGATAAGTTCACACAAGATTTTCGCAGAATACGGAAACGTAGGAACCGAATTTGATTTTATAACCGAAGAAGGTTTTGGCTGGATGAACGCTTCTTATCAATACGGATTGACGATTTTAGAAGATGATTTAAAACAAAAATTATCAGATTTAGTAGATCCTGATGATTTGTTTTAATTATGTTCAAATTTATAAGATGTAATTCATTCCGTAGGAATGCCTGGTTGGTAGATTTTTTTGATTGGATTAAAGGTATACGTTCCGTAGGAACGTTTGATCATGTTCGCAACATTCATTCCGTAAAATAGATGTCCCTACAGGACACCATGCAAATGTGTTAGTTTTTTTTTACCAACCAAATATTCCTATCGGAATAATTTATTCAAAATAATAAACCCGACAGGTTTTTAAAACCTGTCGGGTTTACTATGTGTAATAAAAGCGAAAAAAAATCATTAAAATCTTTTAATCTGTGGCAAAAAAAACTAAACCTTTCTTCCCATTAAATTCTCTCCAAAAGTTCTAAGAATATCTTTCTTTTCGGCGTTAATATCCATTTTTTCTAAAGTTTCAAAAGCTTTAAAAGTATACATTTCAATAGCATCCTGAGTCGCTTTTGAAGCACCCGATTCATTAAAAATAGTTTTTGCAGTCGCTATTTTCTCTGTATTATCATCTAGTTGTAAACTGAATAATTTTTCTAATTCTGAAGCCTTTTCAGGTGTAGAAAACTCTCTTGCTTTTAGGTATAAATAGGTTTTTTTGTTCACCATAATATCACCGCCAACTTGTTTTCCAAAAGTTTCAGGATCTCCAAAAGCATCCAGATAATCATCCTTAAGCTGGAAAGCCAGACCTAAATTCAATCCAAAATCATAAATAAAATCAGCTTCTTTTTCAGTGGTTTTGGCTACGATTGCACCCATTTTCATGGCTGCGGCAACTAAAACGGCTGTTTTATATTCGATCATTTTCAGGTATTGCGGAATCGTAACATCGTTTCTTTTTTCGAAATCAACATCCCATTGTTGTCCTTCGCAAACTTCAAGAGCAGTTTTGCTAAATAATTTTGCCAGGTCTCTAAAAACCGCTGGTTCGTATTGTTCGAAATACTGATAAGCAAGAATCAGCATCGCATCGCCGGAAAGAATTCCGGTATTCAAATCCCATTTTTCATGTACCGTTTCCTGTCCTCTACGCAAAGGCGCATCATCCATAATGTCATCATGAACAAGCGAGAAATTATGAAAAACTTCAACCGCCATTGCTGCCGGAAGTGCTACTTTATAATCAGTATCAAAAACTTCCGAAGCCATTAAAGTAAGTACAGGGCGCATGCGTTTTCCGCCAAGACCTAAAATATATTCAATGGGTTCATAAAGGTTTTTGGGCTCTTTACTAATACTTTGTTTTTGGAGATAAGTGATAAAAAAATCCTGGTATTGGCTAATATCGTGCATAAAATTTAATCTGAATTGCGAGCTCCAAAGATACGATTCATAATGAATTATTTCTTTTTTAAAGTTTTAAATGACAGTTTCCATTTCAAAATGACCCCAAAACCGTTAATTATTAATTAGTTAGAATTATTTTTGAAGAAACTTGGAAACTTTTTTGGTATTTAGAGTTTCCTGTCTATATTTGCACTTTTAATTGGAAACTCTGAACACTGTAAAAGTTTCCGTTGGGAATTTTAAAGATTTATAAATTCACTAAAATCAAATATTTATGAAAACAACATGGACCTTAGATTCTAGCCAATCAGATGTTTTAATCAAAATGAGACATTCGATAATTGCTTACATGGGAGGAACGACGAATAAATTTGATGGTTATGTGAACATCGAAGACAATGAAATTGAAGATGCATCGGTTGAGTTTTCTTTAGATATCAATAACAAAAAGGATAGCTTTCAGCAAATCGATACTTATTTACAACTTCAGGATTTTTTTGATGTAAATGAGCATCCTATCATTAGTTTTAAATCGACTTCTTTTCAAAAAATAAATAATAACATCAATTTCTTTAAAGGAGATTTAACGATAAAAGATGTAACCAGAGTAGTAGAGCTTGATGCTGAGTTTATTGGCGTTAATACTTACAATGGCGAGAAAAAAGTTGCTTTTGAAATTAAAGGAGATATCAAACGTCAGGATTTTGGTTTAGATTATAATTCGTTCAATCATAACGGAGGTTTAGCTTTAGGAAAAGATATTAAACTGATTGCAAATTTAGAATTCAGTATATAAATCTTACATAATGAATAAATTAATGTAAAATTATTACAAATATCACGGAAACTATTTTTCAGATTTTAGTTTCCTAAGTATATTTGTGATACAATTTGAAAATTAAGATGAAAGAGAAAATTATATCAAAAGCAAGTGAATTATTTTTAAAACTTGGTTTTAAGAGTGTTACGATGGACGATATAGCGGGTGAAATGTGTATTTCGAAAAAAACGATCTACAAATATTTTTGTAACAAAGAAGTGCTGATCGAAGAAAGTACATCAACAGTTCATCAGCAAGTACATGAAGTTATTGATACTATTGTTGCGAAAAATTATAACGCCATTCATGAGAATTTTGAAATTAGAGAGATGTTTCGCGACATGTTTAAAAACGCAACCGATACTTCTCCTCTTTATCAGTTAAAAAAGCATTATCCTGAAATTTATCAAAATATAATGACGCATGAAATTGATCAGTGCAACCATTATTTCAGGGATAATATTTTAAAAGGAATAAGCGAAGGTTTGTACAGACCTGATTTGAATATCGATTTATATGTAAAATTTTATTACACATTAATTTTTCATATAAATGCCACTACAGTCTCAGAAAGAGAAGCACAAAAAATTGAATTAGAAGCATTGGAATACCATACAAGAGCTATGGCAACCGAAAAAGGAATACTGGAATTAGAAAAACAACTTAAAAAAATTACTATTTAATCATCAATCTATGAAACGAATAATTCTTATATTTTTGTGTTCAATTGGCTTGTCTGCCAACGCACAAGTCAAAACACTAACCCTGAAAGAGGCTGTTGTATACGCGCTTGAAAACAAAGCCGATGCAAAAAAAGCAAAATTACAGGTTGAAAATAGTGAGTACAAGATTCAGGAAGTGCGATCAAGAGCGTTACCGCAAATTTCTGCCAACGGAAATTTAACATACAATCCTGTAATTCAGACTACAGTAATTGATGGTGCAGGATTTGGTGCACCGGGAACTACAATTCAGGCGGCATTTGGTCAAAAATGGACTTCGACTGCAGGACTTTCTTTAACTCAGACAATCTTTGATCAATCTGTTTTTACAGGATTAAGAGCTGCAAGATCTACTCGTGAGTTTTATCAAATAAACGATCAGTTAACAGAAGAGCAGGTAATAGAAAGAGTTGCTAATAACTATTACTCTGTTTACGTACAGCGCGAAAGATTGGTTTTATTAGATAGCAGTTATGTTAATACGACTAAAGTTCGTGACATTGTAAAAGGACAATTTGATAACGGTTTGGCTAAAAAAATTGACTTAGACCGTATTGTGGTTAAAATGTCGAACATTGATACAGAACGTCAGCAAGTAAAAAATCAAATTACATTACAGGAAAATGCTTTGAAGTTTTATATGGGAATGCCTATTGAAGCTCAAATCGAGATTCCAAAAGAAGAATTTGAAGTTGTTCCTGCTGCATTAACAGAAGTGCCAAATGTTGAAAACAGAACAGAATATTTGCTTTTGAAAAAACAAGAAGAGCTTTTGGTATATAATAAAAAAGCTGTTGAAGCAGGATATTATCCAACACTTTCTTTAACTGCAGGATACAATTATATTGGTCAGGGACCTGAAATGCCTTGGTTTGCAAAACCTAAAGACGGCGTTTACTGGTCAGATTTCTCTGCAATTGGATTGAATTTACATGTTCCAATTTTTACAGGATTCGGAACTCGTGCTAAAGTAAGACAAGCCGATGTAGAAATAAGATCACTTCAGGAAGATATGAAAGATACCAAACTTTCGCTTGATTTAGATTACAGAAACGCAATGGCTCAAATTGATAATAATCTTGTGACTATCAATAATCAAAAAGAAAATATGCGTTTGGCGCTTGAGATCTTAAGCAACACAAAAAACAATTACCTTCAGGGATTAGCATCATTAACAGATTTGTTAGATGCTGAAAATGCATCACTTGAAGCTCAAAATAACTATACCAGAGCAGTATTGAATTACAAAATTGCCGAAGTAGCACTAATCAAATCAAAAGGCGAACTTAAAACTCTTATTAAATAACTAAACAAAATGAAGAAAACTATTATAACAATCGTAATCATAATCGCAGCGCTGGGTGTGATTGGATATGTCTTAAATAATAATAAGAAAGAGAATAAAGCAAAAACAGATATCGTAGCAGAAAAAAATGCTGCAGTTTCAGTAAAAGTAGCTCCTGTAAAAACAGAAGAAGTTTCATTAGACTTTGTGGCTAACGGAAATTTTCAACCAATTCAGCAATTGACTTTCTCTGCAGAAAAAGCAGGAAAAGTAATTAGCGTTTTGGCTAAAGAAGGAGATTACGTAAGAGTAGGTCAGACTTTATTGACAGTGAGAGGTGATGTAATTAATGTAAGCGCACAACAAGCTCAGGCTGTTTACCAAAATGCAAAATCTGATTATGAAAGATATGAAAATGCTTTTAAAACAGGTGGTGTTACAAAACAACAATTAGATCAGGCAAAATTGGCATTAACAAATGCGCAGTCTAACCTAACACAAGCCAACATTAATGTTGGAGATACTAAAGTAAAAGCGCCAATAAACGGATTCATCAATAAAAAATACATTGAGCCGGGATCTATCCTGGCAGGAATGCCTGCAACTGCTTTGTTTGATATCGTAAACGTTTCTAAATTAAAATTAGTAGTTACAGTAAACGAAAATCAGGTTGCAAGCTTAAAAGTTGGAAACCAAATTAATGTAACAGCAAGTGTTTATCCTGATAAAACGTTCTCTGGAAAAATTACTTTTATTGCTGCAAAAGCAGATGAGTCTTTAAACTTCCCGGTTGAAATTGAAATTACAAATAATGTAAACAATGACCTTAAAGCGGGTATGTACGGAACTGCAAACTTTTCATCAAACCAACAAAAACAACACCTTATGGTTGTACCAAGAAATGCTTTCGTAGGAAGTGTGAGCAGCAACGAGATTTTTGTAGTTGAAAATGGTATTGCAAAATTAAGAAAAGTAACTGCAGGAAGAATTTTAGGAGATCAGGTGGAAATTATCAAAGGATTATCTGACGGAGAAACTGTAATTATTACAGGTCAAATTAACTTACAAGACGGTAATACTGTAGAAATTATTAAATAATTTAAAGCATTAAGCCAGACGCCATAAGCATTGAGCTTATTGCCTAAAGCCTACAGCCTAAAGCAAAATATATGAAATTAGCCGAAATATCCATAAAACGTCCGTCGTTAGTAATTGTATTGTTTACAATTCTAATACTTGGTGGATTGTTTAGCTACAGCCAGTTAGGCTATGAGCTGATCCCAAAATTTGAACAAAACGTTATTACAATTTCTACTGTTTATCCTGGAGCATCTCCAAGTGAGGTCGAGAACACGGTAACGAAGAAAATAGAAGATGCGATTGCATCCTTAGAAAACGTTAAAAAAATTGACTCGAAATCATACGAAAGTTTATCTATCGTTTCGATTACACTGACATCAAACGCAAAAGTCGATTTCTCATTGAATGATGCGCAGCGTAAAATTAACGCCATTATTAGTGATTTACCAGATGATGCAGATCCGCCTTCGTTAACTAAATTCTCTTTGAGTGATTTACCAATTATGACATTGGGTGCCAACGGGAAAATGGACGAAGCAGCATTTTATGACTTAATTGACAAAAAAATTGCGCCTATTTTATCTCGTGTACAAGGTGTCGCTCAGGTAAATATTATTGGTGGTTCAGAGCGTGAAATTCAGGTAAATCTTGATGCTGTAAAAATGCAGGGTTACGGATTATCTGTTCCTCAGGTACAACAAACTATTTTGACTTCGAACTTAGATTTCCCAACAGGAAACATCCAGACTCGTAATCAAAAAATATTAATTCGTTTAGCGGGTAAATATAAAAGTGTTAATGAATTAAGAAACTTAGTAGTTTCTTCTCAAAACGGAATTCAGGTTCGTTTAAGTGATATTGCCGATGTTCAGGATACGCAAAAAATTGCTGAAAAAATATCACGTGTAGATCAAAAAAGTGCGATCGTTTTACAAATCGTAAAACAATCTGATGCGAATGCGGTTGCGGTAAGTGAGCAATTATTAAAAACAATTGCTATTCTTGAAAAAGATTATAAAGTAAACCAGTTAAAATTAGAAGTTGCAAAAGACAGTACTGTTTTTACGCTTGAAGCAGCAGATTCTGTAGTGCACGATTTATTAATTGCGGTAGTGCTGGTAGCATTAGTAATGTTGTTCTTCCTGCATAGTATTAGAAACTCGCTGATCGTAATGGTGTCTATTCCGGCATCGTTGATCGCTACTTTTATTGGTATTTATTTAATGGGATACACCCTAAACTTAATGAGTTTATTAGGATTATCTCTTGTGGTTGGTATTCTGGTCGATGATGCAATTGTGGTCCTCGAGAATATTTATCGACACATGGAGATGGGTAAAAATAAAATTCGTGCCTCTTATGACGGTACTGCCGAAATTGGTGGAACGGTAACTTCGATCACATTGGTAATTGTGGTAGTGTTCCTGCCAATCGCAATGAGTTCAGGATTGGTTTCTAATATCATTACGCAATTTTGTGTTACGGTAATTATATCTACTTTATTGTCACTTTTAGCTTCATTTACTATTATTCCTTGGTTATCATCTCGTTATGGTAAATTGGAACATATTGAAGGAAAAAATTTCTTTGGAAGAGTTATCCTTGGTTTCGAAAGCTATTTAACACGTTTCACTAACTGGATTTCTGAGCTATTAACATGGTGTCTGGATAATTATGGTAAAACTATTATTCTTGTATTAATATTGTTTTTTGGATCAATTTTTGGGCTTGGAGGCTTTATTGGAGGAGAATTTTTCGCATCATCTGATAGTGGTGAGTTCTTAGTTCAGATCGAAATGCCAAAAGATGCTTCGTTAGAACAAACGAACTTTATGACACAAAAAGCTGAAGCTTATTTAAAAGCTCAGGAATATGTTCATAGCCAAATTACAACTGTAGGACAAACTTCAGAAGGTTTTGGAGCATCGCAAGCTACAGCTTACAAAGCAGAGATTGACGTAAAAATGATCGAACAAAAAGATCGTACAGATGACGCCAACGTTTACGCTGCAAAAATCAAACGTAAACTTGAAAAAGTATTGGTTGGAGCAAAAGTAAAAACAGTTCCAGTAGGTATCTTAGGTACTGCTGAAGATGCTACATTAGGATTAATCGTAACAGGTCCGTCTACAGAAAGTGCTATGGCATTTGCTAAATTAGCTGAAGCTGAATTACGTACTATTCCGGGAACAACAGAGATTAAGTTAACTGTTGAGGATGGAAATCCTGAGGTAAATGTTAAAGTAGACCGTGATAAAATGGCGGCTTTAGGATTAACACTTCAAACGGTTGGTTTGACTATGCAAACTGCTTTTAGCGGAAATACAGATGGTAAATACAGAGCTGGAGAATACGAGTACGATATCAACATCAGATACAATGCATTCGACAGAAAAAGTATTACTGACGTAAGTAACTTGATTTTCATCAATGCAGCCGGACAACAAATCAAATTGTCTCAGTTTGCAGATATTACAGAAGGTTCAGGACCTAGCCAGTTAGAGCGTAGAGACAAATCAGCATCTGTAACCGTAAAAGGACAAAACGTTGGGGTTCCGTCAGGAACAATTGTAACGCAATGGCAGGCAAAATTAGACAAGCTTAAAAAACCAGCCGGAGTAAACTATATCTGGGGTGGTGATCAGGAAAACCAATCTGAAGGGTTTGGTACTTTAGGAATCGCTTTATTAGCCGCAATTATTTTGGTTTACCTTGTAATGGTGAGTTTGTACGACAGTTTCGTTCACCCGTTTGTAGTATTATTTGCTATTCCATTATCATTTATTGGTGCTTTATTAGCCTTAGCATTAACAAACAACTCATTAAATATCTTTACGATCTTAGGTATCATCATGTTGATTGGTCTGGTGTGTAAGAATGCGATCATGTTGGTCGATTATACCAACCAGAGAAGAGCAGCAGGAGAATCAATCAGAACGGCATTAATTCAGGCGAATCACGCTCGTTTACGTCCGATTTTGATGACAACAATTGCGATGGTATTTGGTATGTTCCCAATTGCATTAGCATCCGGAGCAGGAGCTGAATGGAAAAATGGATTGGCCTGGGTAATTATCGGAGGATTAATTTCTTCATTATTCCTAACCCTGATCGTAGTTCCTGTAATCTACCAAATAATGGAAGGTATCATCAGAAGATTATCTAAAGGAGAAAAAATCGATTACGAAGCTGAAATGGTTGCTGATTATGAGCACACAGAATTAAGTGAGGACGGTTTTAATCCTAAACATACTCATTAAGAAATTCCAATAAAAGAAAATCCAAATTCCAATTTTTTGGAGGAATTTAAAACTAAAAAATCCCAAATTCCAATTAAGGAGTTTGGGATTTTTTTTTATAAGAAGTCCATTTGGAATTTTTTAAGCAAAGTTCTTAAAATTGGAATTTGGATTTTCTTTTATTGGAATTTAATACCGTTATTTCTTCACAATCTTAAATGTTTTTACTTTTCCTTCAGCTTTTACTTTTAAGAAATAAAACCCGGAAGCAACATGTGATAAATCAATTTCAGAATGAGTATTGTTTATTTTTTTGTTTACAATAGATTTTCCGGAAACAGATAGTATTTCGATTTCGTCAATGTTAGCCGTATTATCTACTATTAAAGTATGTTGAACAGGATTTGGATAATACTTGAAATTTGGTAAAACAAAATCAGGAGCCGATAGCGATCCATTTAATTTTACGGTAACAGCAAGACGCTCTTTACTTTCGATTCCGTTTATAGTTTGTGAGGCATAATAAGTAACACCATCTACTAAAACTGTTGATAAAGGCAAACTAGTTTCGGCAGATTTACTTGTTTTACCAGTTGATGAATTAGCTGAGCTATACCATTTAATATTTTGCCCCTCTACAACAAGATCACCTAAAGTTTGTCCGGCTTTGAAATCTGCTATAATTACGGTTTTTCCATCTAATAAAGGACTTGGCGGATTTAAAGTTGTAGTCAAGGTAGTAAGGCACGTATTTTCATCTTTTACCGAAACGTGATAAGTTCCATAGTTTAAATTTGTAAAAGTATTACTTGATTGAAAATTAACTCCATCAAGTGAATATTCATAATTTTTTGTGCCTCCAGTGGCATTAATGGTAATATCGCGATTTTCCGTAAGAATGGATGCTTCTAAAATAGAGGGTTCAGATATTTTAGCCTCTATTGAAAGCAGACATCCGTTTGTATCAATAATTTGAACTGTATAGTGACCAGCAGGCAAATTCTTAAAAACATTATTTGTAGATTGTGGTATAATTAGTCCTGAAGTATTGCTAAGAGAATATTTTAAAGGAAACGTTCCTCCGGATGCATTTACATTTATTGATCCGTTAGTTGAACCAAAGCAAGTTACAGCTTGTACTGCAGCATCTCCAATTATAGGACTGTAAGAATTTATAACAACATTTGAAGTGATTACACAGCCATAAGCATCTTTTGTGCTTACATTATAGCTTCCGGGAACCAAATCATTAAAAGTATTATTCGATTCATAAGGAAGTCCGTTCAATGAATATTTATAAGGAAGTACTCCGCCAATGGTTTGAACTTTAATCCATCCTTTATCATTTAAACACGAAATTTGTTTGAAAGATAGTGAAGAATTTAAAGTAGAATTATATCGTTCTACTGTGATATTTTTTGTTGTAACACAACCATTGCTGTCTTTAACATACAAAGTATAATTTTCTGGAGGCAACTCTTTTGTGTTTATATCAGAATATGTTGCTCCCTTTGTAAAAGAGTAAGTATAAGGAGCTTTTCCTCCGGTTGCATTAATAGTCACAGAATCCATTCCTCCGCAAAATGCAGCTTTTGTAATGCTTGTAGTGACAGCCAATTCAGCAGGCGATTCGATAGTAAAATTAGTAGTAACGATACATCCGGACTTATCAAAAGTTTGAATAAAATGTGCTCCGGGTGTTCCTGAAAAGATATTGCTTTCCTGATATTCATAAGAATTATCCAGTGAATATAAATAAGGACCCTGGCCACCACTTGCAGCAACAGTTATGGTCGATTTATAATCAGCTGCACACTCTGCAATTTTGGTGTTCGTAACTGATACCACTAAAGGATTCGTAGCAGGAAAAATTTGTATTACAGCAGGTTGAGGCCTGCAATTGGCAGCATCTTTTACAAAGAGGTAATATGTACCTGGATCAAGATTAAAAAAGCGATTATAATTAGTATAATTTTGACCATTATCTATAGAATAATAATAAGGACCTTGTCCTCCATGGGCTATAACATCAAGTACTGCCTTCTCGCCTGTACATTTTATTGGCTGAATTGTCCATATAAATAACAAGTCAGGATTGAAATCAAGTTTAAAATAATTGGTTGTAACAGCACCTTTATTATCAATTCGCGCGTAAATTGTTTTGACCGTTTCAGAAACATACGCCGTTGGATTCGGAATAGGATTAGCATTAGTGGTTGCATCAGTTTGGCTTAAATGAAAACTAACAGTAGTTTCGGCTGGATTTAAGTTTCCTAACAATGCTGTTTTTTGAGATGTTAAATCAAATATTGGATAACTTTTACAGCCCATAAGATCATTTATTTGACCGTAAAAAACATTAGTAAACAATAAAAGAAAAAAAAGTAGAGTTTTTTTTATACGTATAGGTTTGTTAAATTTGTTTAACAAATATATACAAAAAACACGCTTTCAATAAGTCTAAATTAATTATTGTTAAATAATTGAGAATTCAATTATTGAAACCAGAAATGGTTAACGTTTGGAATTTTAAAAAGTTGGAATTTCTTATTTCAAATACAAATAATGATTATAATAATCTATAATCGCCTTCCCTTCCAATAAAACATCAGCACCAATGATGCCATGAACGGGCTTAGCTTTATAAGCTTCTAAAGCTTCATTAACATGCGAAAGATCAAAAATAACCAGATTGAAATCCTGATTTTTCCAGCTGCCAAGTTGCAAATTATTGTGAGACGAAATTTGGGTTTTCATACCAGTTCCTCCAGCTCCTGAAGCTTTGGTCTTCGATTTTTTTGCATTCAGTTCAAAACGTTCAATACTTTCAAATCCTACACAGGAATTCGAAGCTCCGGTATCTAAAATGAAATTTCCTGAAACCCCATTAATTTTGGCTTTTATTAAAAGGTGTTGCGTTTTGGTAACCTTGAATTTTATTTTTTTGTATTTCTCTTTTTTGAGAACTTCGTGAAGATTTTCCATTTTCGATAGGGATTGAAAACCAAAAATAAACCAATTACAGTCAATAAACTAATGATGTAATAGATATAATTTGTCGATTTTTCTTCTGCCGAAACAGATCCGTAATACACAAACGAACTCCAGTAATAAGGTGATTTCTTTGCATTAGGGATTGATTTATCCTGTAAAAAAGCAAGTTTTGCATTCGTGTTTGCCTCAAAATACGGAACATCATTTTTGATGTTTTTATAAAAATCAGCCATAAAAACCGATGTTGTATAATCGTTCACCTTCCATAAAGAAAATAATAAATTCTGTGCTCCGGCAAACTGAAAACCTCTAGCCACACTCATCGCACCTTCGGCTTTATAGAGTTTGCCAATTCCGGTTTCGCAGGCACTTAAAACCACCAAATCCGGATTGATGTTGAGGTTGTACAATTCAGAATACAAGATTTCCTGATCATAGAATTTAATGCTTGCCGGAGTTTCAATATCGCCCGAAGAAGCATGCGTACTCAAATGCAAAATCGAATATTGATTGGTATTATTTTTAAAATTAGAAAAACTTGCTGCTGCATTTTCTAAATATTTTCCTTTAAAATTACTTCGAATAGATTGCAATTCTTTTTTCGAATAACTCAATTCAAAAGCTGTCTTTTCGAAAACGGGAAAAATCCCCAAAACAGTTTTTTCAGATTTTGAAACCGGTTTTGAATTCAAATAATTACTAGCCGAATTATTATAAGCAATCTTGAAATCATTGAGTAAATAATGCATTTTGGCAAAATTCGTTGTTGATGATTCTTGCGTAATTAAAGCTTCGAAAGGAAGGAAATTCAAAATTCCGTCAGGAACAATAATGAGGTTTTTATAGATGACATTTGATGGTAATTTCAATAAATCATAAACTCTTTTTCCATAATGATTATATCCGGAAATATTGTTGGTAATCACATCAGCACTATTGAAATAATCAATAAATTTTACAATTTCGAGCATGGATCTATGTGCCGTGTAAAAATGGTTAAAATTGATTCTATTGTTTTGTAAAGTGAAATAAAACAAATTTTCATTTCCTATGAAATAATAAACCATAACGGATTTATCTTTTTCCAGTTTTGAAAATAAAGACTTTATATCGCAATTTCCAGGAATATAATCCGGGTTTTCAGACTGCATTTTCTTCAGCGAAAGCATCAGTTCATTTTGTTCTTTTATAAGCTGATTTATTTTTGAAATATTAGCAAAATCTCCTTTTTGCTGCTCTTTTATAATAGTATTATTGACATTCTGAAATTGCTGTAAGATCTGTTTTTCTTTCACGGAGGCGCTTTTAATATTCGAACGATAGCTTTTTAATATTCCGCATTTGGTTTTTTCAGCCAGTTGAAAAGCTTTTTCTATATACTCAATTTTGCTTTCTTCCTTGTACAATCGATCATAAATCAAAAGACATTTTTCAGTTCGATTTCGTGCTCTGATTTGTGTTATGATTTTAGAGTTTTCATAAACCAAACCATTCATGAATGCATCTTCGATATGAAAAGAAAGATTAAATGCTTCAAGAGCTTTTTTGAGTTGATTTTGTTTGAAAAATAATTCGGACCGTAAATCTAAAACATCAATTAAGACCGTTTCTGCATACAATTGATTTTGATTAGGAAGAATATTTTTCGAATTGTAATTCGGAATTAAAATTTTAAAAACAGCGTGAATCTGTTTCGCGCTTTCATCATATTTTCGTTCATCAAAAAGAAGCAATGCTTTTTCATAATACAATTTTGCCAATTTTCGAGGTTGTTGATTCGGAATCTCTATAACGAGTTTTTCTGCTTTTTCTAAATAGTTATCCGCGACATCAAATTGTTGTCTCTGACGGTTAAGTGTTGCCAGATTTCGATAAGAATTGGATAAAGTTTCTGATTGTTGCTTTTCATTTTTTAAATAATTTATGGCAGACTCAAAAGCATTTTCAGCTTTTTGATAAATTTCAGGATGCATTAAATTTCCAGCTGAGCTCAGGACGTAATTATTCCCCAGATTATTCAATAAAATCCCTTTCTGAGAATTCGATAATTTTTCTGTTTTTAAAGTGTTTTTTAATAATTCAATCGCCAGAGAAATCTTGCCGGAACTCTGATACACATTCGATAAATTCAAAATCGCAGCAAACTTTTGTTTTGGAGCGTCTGGATAGTTTTTAGAAGTATTTATGATGAAAAAGTATTGCTTAATGGTATTTTCGGCGCTGTCATAATCGCCCAAAATAGTATATAAATTGCCAAGAGGTTTTAGGCAAAATTCGATGATATCGTAATCGCTAAGTTTATTTTTTTGATAAATCTGCCAGGCTTTCTCGTAACTTGCAATCGCTTTTTCGGTTTGCCCGAATTGGTTTTCATAATAGGCTTGATTGCAGTTTAGAACTACAATCGCTAATAATTCATCTTTGGTTTTTGGTTTTGGATTTCTCCAAAAATCAGTTTCAAGATGGGTTAAATTTTGTAACGCTTTCACGGAAGGATGAGCAACAAAAACATCAACTGCATTGTATATTTTATCTTCCTGACTCTGTCCGAAAACATTCAGATTTATAAAAAGAAAGATTAAACCATATAAGTTATATAAGTTCATATTATATTGGTACGCATAATTTTAAAGTTAAGGCATAAAGTGCATATTACAATTATGTTGATATGCTTTTGTCTGTCTGAGCGAAGTCGAAGACCTTTTCTATAAGCCTTCGACTTCGCTCAGGGTGACATTTGTATTTAATAAAACAAAGTAAATAATATGAACTTATATAACTTATATGGTGAAAAAAAATTAAAACTTCCATATCCCGTAAAACTGAAAATAATTAAAATTCTGTTCAAAATTCATCACGTAGCGCGCCCCTAAACTCGGTCCAATTCTAGCGAAACCTAATGTTAAGTCAAATAAAAGTCCGGTTTTAAGATTCACAAACGAATTTTTGACTGAGCTTGATTCGGTTCTTGTATCCATTAAAAACTGATCGGTTCCACCTTCGAAACTTTCAATTTTTTTGTTGGTAGTTTGTTCAGACGAAACATCAAAATTGGTCTGGACTCCCACACCAACACCAATATAATTATTAATGTTGTATCGAATCAAAACCGGAATTTCCCAGTTTACACTTTTGTTTTCTGTGGTTGTTGTCGTGCGTTGAAATTGTTTTACGCCATTTGGGTTTACCACATTTTGATCGACAACTGTTGCAGCACTTTCGTATTTATTAATGGCGTTCAGCCATTCGGCCTGCCAATAAAAACGATACGATTTAAAAGGCGAAATTGTGGCGCCCACAAAATAACTAGTCGATTTTTCGAGATCAGGATATACATTATACCCCGCTTTTGCACCAATCGAAATTCCGGGAAGGAATCGGGTGGTGGCGTAATTGGTAATTATGGGTTCG
Organism: Flavobacterium piscisymbiosum; assembly: GCF_020905295.1. Lineage (NCBI taxonomy): Bacteria > Pseudomonadati > Bacteroidota > Flavobacteriia > Flavobacteriales > Flavobacteriaceae > Flavobacterium > Flavobacterium piscisymbiosum. The sequence goes on from NZ_JAJJMM010000001.1 coordinate 1,551,719, forward strand.
TTTTTATCAAAGATAATCGCCGTTCTGCTTCGGGTTTTTACCTTATGAAAATCCTCGGCAAATTTCATCGAGTATTTTACAAAACCTTTGGTAGAATCTTTTTCGTGTACATTTTTTTGTTCGCTTCCGGGTAAATAAATGTTTTTGAACGTAAAAAAGATTTGATTTTTTTTGATAATGGTATCCAAACAACTTACAGTAGGAACTTCATCTTTTGGACAAATCGGACATTTAGGATACATATCTTCGACCTTAAATGTTTTTTTGTCGAACATATCCGGAACATCCGTTTCTAAGCGAATCATTCTTGCCGGACCTTCGCCGTTGTTTTGGAAACGGGTTTTGAAATTTACTCGTTTAAAACGAACTAATCTATAATTCATAAAACTTCCGTTAGATCCCATTTTGTTCGGATCGTGAGAAGTTACGATTTCCATTTCGAGATTTTTTATTTTGTGGTTTTTATAACTTCTGTTGGGTACAAAAATCCCTCGCATTGTAACCGTTGCGCTGGTATCTTTAATCATTTGCGGAGTGGTTTTAAACGTATAAAAAACATTGTGTGTTTCGTTAGGATTTACATCATCAAATTCTAAGATCGAAACGTTATGATAGGTTTTATTAGCGTCTAATAGTGAAGCGTCGAGATCTTCTTCGGTGGTGGTGTTTCGGTATTTTTTGGTTTTGAAATTACTTTCGGCGGAAGCCAGATAATTGTTAGAATCATCAAGATCAGTAACAGCAGCAATTGTTTTTTCTTTTATTTCACGTTCGTTTGCATAGGTTCGAAAGTCTGTTAGTTCGAAATTGTTACTTTTAAATTGCTTTTCATTATAAAACAAATAAAGCTTTCCGCTCGATACATAATTCTCCAGATTTTGATAACCTACTACGACTACCATTTCCTGCTCCGGAATAGGATCGCAATTTTTGAGGATCGCAAATCCGTTTTGGTCGGCTATTGAGGTAATATCTTTATAGTTAGTATCGGTAATATCGTTGACAGCTACTTTTTTTGGTCGTGTCGCAGGAGGTTTTCCGTTGTCGTAATTGTTGGTTACGGCAAGTCTTGTGGTGTATGTTCCTTTGTTTTTATAGACGTGTTTGGGTTCGGCTTCTTTGCTGTAATGTCCGTCGCCTAGTTCCCATAAATATGAATAACTGGGTTTTGGCGCACCTGCAATTGGTATCAATGGCGGGGTTTCGGGTTTGTAAGTAACCGCATTTCCGTTTTGTATAAAAACGATATTAGCTCTACGGGTTATGGTGTCTTTTACTTTGGTTTGTGAGTAAGAGAAGATAGAAAAAAGAAGAAAGAGAATAGATGATAGTGGTTTCATAACTAGTGGTTTTTAGCCCTGATAGGAGCGATATCCTTTTGTGTCCGCTGCGGCGGAAGGAAAAGATATAGCGGATAGCAGGATTAGCTTCTGAAAATCATCAGAATTAATTTTAAAACTGGATTAAATGTAAAAAAAAGTGATGAGCAAATCACCACTTTTTCTTAAAAGTATTTTGTAAGTTACTGAATAGCATTGATTGCCGCTATCAGTTGAGCTTCGGTGCCGACTGTTGTTTCGGCTAAAGTAAAGGTGTAAACATCGTTGGCAGCAACGGTTACGGCTTTGATTGCATAACGCCATTGACCATTAGATTCGGTTGCAAAAATCACGTGACATTTTAAACCAATCGGAATTTGACCATAGTGTTCGCTGAATAATCCTGCAGGCGTATAAGTATCTAATTTTGCTAATGCATTTGTTCCTTCGCCATCGTATGATAGGTAAACGGCGCTATTGTTGTTGTCGTATCCAGTAGGAGCACCTACAAGAAGGGTAGTTTTAGGTCTTGGATCGCTATAAAAACGGTCTACATTTGTCCATCCAAAGTTGCCAAAAGTTACATAATAATTTGCTCCTTCACCTTGTACGCCACCTTTTCCGCCGCCAGTTCCGTCAGCATTTGGTTTGTTCTCTCTCCAGGCCAGTTCTCCATTATCATCGATTGTACCATTCCATAAAGTCATTGCATTGTCAAGTCCGTCTGTTAAAGCTGTTGGTACGATTAAGTTCATGCTACAAGAAGTTTTAAGTTCCACTCCGCCTTGCGTGGCTTTGATGAAGAATTCTCCGCCTGAAATCAGTAAGTTTTTCTTTCCGTCAGGCATAACTCCCATTGTAGGTTTGTTAGTGATTAACATAGTTCCTTTGTCGAAAAGTTCGATATATTCGATGTCTACAGCTCCGGTTACGGCAACTCCGTTTTTGGTCAGGCAATCTCCGTTGATGTTCAATTTAACCCCTTTTGCAGATGTTATGGTTACGACACCGGTTCCTGCAGTAATGGTAAATTTTTGTTTGTTTGCTGAAACTCCTTTTTCGCGAATGCTTTTAAAAGCTGCTGCTGTTGGAGGCAAAATAAGATTGTCTGTATTATTGTCATCGCCATTGTCGCAGCTGATGAAGGTGATAACTAATAAAAATAAAAGTCCGATTTTTTTAAGATTTGTGTTCATAATTTCTAGTTTTATAAATCTGTCCTGATGGTTTCAGGTGGTTTTCAGATTTTGGTTAATTATAGTTTTATATTCTTATATCAATTTGGGTTTGATATTGTTACCCTTGGTTTTAAAAATTCTCTTTTCTATTGGTGTTCTGATGTTATATCAACTGGCGTATAAAATTGTTACCCCTGTTTTTAATTTTTTTTTAATTTTCTTTTGAAAGGCATTTGTCTTCAAATAAATTTCCGTCTTCATCTATGGCAACCAGAATGTTTTTCTTCCGCGAAAGCGTAATACTTAAATAAATCCATACAATCGCCCAAAGACCGAATGTGATACAGGTAAGAAACAAATGAAGAGAATGCCTGATTGCCTTTTTTTCTTTGGATAAAACCACGTAAGGCAGTTTCTCATTATGTTCTGTGATTACAAAACCATTGCGTGTTTTGGCAGAAATCATTTGGTTGAACTGATCCAGATTTTTTTCGTTTATAAATTGATAGGTTTCCATTTCTCTTAATTTTTATTATTGTTTTTAGAAAAGGTTTTGCCGCAAACTCCATGAATTTTAAATTTCAATAATTAGAAAATCTGTGACAATCTGTTTTGATCCGTTTAATCTGTGGGTCATCTCTCATTACATTTTATTAATGCTAAAAGACTTTTGTTACGTTATATCAACCTCATATGTTAATTGTTACCCTATATTGTGAAATTTATTTACAATTGTTTTTTAAATTAGCTACAAAAAGTTTTTTTTATGGGCAAAACGAAAATTCATCCTGATCAAATGTATATTGAAGGACTTGCGGCAAATGACTCGGCAATTATTCAGACGATTTACAAAAAGTTTGTTCCAAAAGTGGTGATGTTCATTATGAATAATTCAGGTGATAAAGAACATGCACAGGATGTGGTTCAGGAAATTATGATTTTACTTTTTAATCAGGCCAAAGCCAATACACTACAGTTAACTTGCCCGTTTGATGCGTACTTTTTTTTATTGTGTAAGAGAAAATGGCTGAACGAACTCAAAAAAACATCGAACAAAGGGGTAACAATTAATGAAGATGTTTTATCTATGAATGAATCTGCATCTGAACTGATTACTCACACAGAAGAATTTGATGAAAAACAGCAGCTTTTTGATACGATGTTTCTAAAATTAGGAGATAAATGTCAGGAGTTGTTAAAACTGAGTTTCACCACTAAAACTATGGAAGAAGTGGCAGAAAAACTGAATGTAACTTACGGTTACGTTCGAAAAAAGAAATCGTTATGTGTGGGGCAGTTAACGCAGTGGATTCAGGAAGCCAAAAATTTTAAATCGCTAAAAAAATAATTAGTCATGAACGAGGAACGCTATATATTATTCGATCAATATCTTCACGGAGAAATGACTGTTGAGGAAAAAGATAGTTTTGAAAAACAATTGGCTGAAGATCATGAATTGTCTTCGGAATTTGAAACTTTCAAAGAAGTACAGTTACGCCTTACAACCAAATTTGAACACGAAGAGGAGAGAGAAGCGTTTAAAGCAAATCTAACCACGATTTCAGACAAACATTTCAATACCAATAAGCCAAAAGTAGTTGTAATGCGTCCGTGGTATTATGCCGCCGCCGCATCGATTATTGTTTTATTTGGTTTGTTCTTTTTTGATTATAATAATCCAACTTTTGCCGATTATGATAATCCCGAAACAGCTTCGTTTGTAGAAAGAGGTGATACAAATGCAACTTTAAAAGAAGCACAAACCGCATTCAACGATGGGAAATATGCTGCAGCAATTCCGCTTTTTGAGGAAATTCTAAAAGAAAACAAAACACCTGAAATGGAATATTTTTATGGAATTGCTTTATTAGAAGAAAGCAAATATCCAAAAGCCGAAGCCGTTTTTAATGAATTGATATCAGGAACATCTGTTTATAAGGAGAAAGCAAAATGGAATCTTGCCTTGTCTAAACTAAAACAAAAGAAATATAAAGAGTGTAAGGAAGTCTTGCAAACCATTTCGCAGGATTATGAAAACTACGATGAAGTAGAACATCTGTTAGATGAACTGGATTAAGTTGGGATTTCACAAAACACAAAGAATACAAAGAGATTCGCAAAGAGGTAAAATACTTTGCGGATTTTTTTTGTTTTGCAACAACCTTCGTTAAAATTTAAAACCTTGACAAATATGCTCAAACAACAAGAAAAATCTGCGATAATCCGCGTTTTCACGAAGTGAATCCGTGTGATCCGCGTGCCATTGACTTCGCTCAATCAAAGATAACCACACCAACAAGAAAAAATCCGCGATAATCCGTGTTTTCACGAAGTGAATCCGTGTGATCCGCGTGCCATTGACTTCGCTCAATCAAAGATAACCTCACCAACAAGAAAAATCCGCGATAATCCGTGTTTTCACGAAGTGAATCCGTGTCATCCGCGTGCCATTGACCAAAACGCATTAGAAAAGACTTTTTACGTAAAGCCGTAAACACATTTAAAATTTTTATACTACATTCGGGTTTAATTTATACCACCAACAAACCAAAAACTATTTATAATTCTAACCATTATTGAATGAAAAAAATTACCCTCTTTTTTCTCTTATTCTTTTCACAAATTACTTTAGTTCAAGCCAAAATCACAGAGACCGAAAAACTTACAGCAACTTGTAAAGTCTGGGGCTTTTTGAAATATTATCACCCAAAAGTTGCCAATGGAGGGGTGAATTGGGACAACCAACTTCTTGAAATTTTACCAAAAATAGAAAAAGCACAAACTCAGGCAGAATTCTCATTAGTTCTCGAAAACTGGATTGATGATCTTGGCCCGGTAATAGAAATTGCTCCTATCATTGCACCAAAAGGTGTTGAATATTTTAATAAAAACTTTGATTTAAGTTGGTTCAATAGCCCTAAATTATTTTCGAAAAAACTTTCTAAGAAATTAAAATTTATAGAAAATAACCGATTTCAAACCGATGAAGAAATTGGTCCCGGATATAATCCTCTTAAAAACGGAGATTATTTTAATTTGAAGTATGACAATAAAAATTCAAGAATACTTTGGATGTTTGCGTACTGGAATTTAGTAGAATATTTTTTTCCGTATAAATACCTAATGGATCAAAAATGGGATGTTACTTTAGAAAAATCACTTTCCTTAGTTCTCGCAGCAAAAGATGAAGATGAGTTTTACACAATAGCAAAAAAAATGTCATCTAAGCTTGACGACAGTCATGTTGAATTTGTAATGTACCAGCATAGTAAACTTGAGGATTACAGAAGGTACTTTCCTGCTGCCTGCAAAATAATTGATAACAAATTGGTAGTTACCGAAATTTTAGGAGACAGTCTGGCTCAGGCCGATGATATAAAAATAGGAGATATAATTACAAAAGTAAATGACAAAACAATTCCGGCACTTATAGATGAATACAAAGATTTGTACGCAGCTTCAAATGAACCGGTACTTTTGGATAAGGTGCTTAGAAAAATCTTAAGCGGAAATTCAGATCATGTGAATGTTGAATTTTTTAAAGACGGTAAATACACAACAAAAGCAATGACATGGTTTGATTATCATGATTCGCACAGAAATGAATTTAAAAAAGGAGCAAAGAAGAAAAAAACAGAAAAATTTAAAGTTCTGGATAATAATATTGGCTATGTAGACATGGGAACGCTAAAAGTACCAAATGTTGCGGATATGATCGAAGCATTAAAATCTACCAAAGCAATTGTTTTTGATATGAGAAATTATCCGCAAGGAACTTATGAAGATATTTCTAAATTCTTAAATGCCCACGAACAAAATTTTGTAATCTATACCTATCCTGATTTTAGTTATCCGGGAAAATTTAAATGGACAGAAGGAACAATGTGCGGTTCTGAAAATAAGGACCATTATAAAGGTAAAGTGGTATTGCTGCTTAATGAACAATCTCTAAGTCAGGCAGAATGGACAGCTATGTGTTTTCAGACTGCAGGAAACACAACAATCATTGGAAGTCAGACCGCAGGAGCAGATGGAAATGTAATAGAATTAGATTTTAAACAATTTCATACCAGATATTCGGGGATTGGAGTTTACTATCCGGATAAGCGTGAAACGCAAAGAATAGGCATCGTTCCTGATATTGAAGTAAAACCTACTATAAAAGGTATTCAGGAAGGTAAAGATGAAGTTCTGGATCGTGCCCTGGTATTTATTGAAACAGGGAAATAATCCGAATTTTTTACGCAAAAAAGCGCCACTAACAAACCCAAAACTATTTATAATTTTAACCTTTATTGAATGAAAAAAATTACTTTCTTTTTTCTCTTATTTCTTTCACAAATTACTTTTGGCCAAGCCAAAATTACAGAAAACGAAAAACTTGCCGCAACCTGTAAAGTTTGGGGTTTCTTAAAATACTATCATCCGGTTGTTGCGGCAGGTAAAACAAATTGGGATGAACAGCTTTTTAAAGTATTGCCTAAAATAGAAAAAGCCTCAACTAAAGAAGAATATTCATTAGTAATAGAAAAATGGATAGACGAATTAGGTGAAGTTCCGGTGAACAAACCGCTTGCTGATGATCCTAAAAGAGATTATTTTGATAAAAATTTCAGTTTAGACTGGACACAAAAAGATAAATTGTTTTCTAAAAATCTTTCAAAGAAATTGAAATTTATTACTGAAAACAGATTTCAGGGCGCAAACTATTATGTAAATCGCGATGGAAAAGAAACTGTTCCGCTGCAATTTGTAAATGAACCGGAATATGCCGAATTTCAATGGACGGATAAAAATTTACGACTTTTAGCATTATATCGCTTTTGGAATTACGTAGAGTATTTCTTTCCATACAAATATGTAATGGATCAAAACTGGGATGAAGCTTTGGTTGAAATAGTACCACAGATCGCCAATCCAAAGTCTGAAAAAGAGTTTTTACTTGCCATGCGCGAAATCTCTATGAAACTTAATGATTCGCACGCCGCAACTATTAATATGGATATGTTTAAATATTTGGGCGGCGAGAAATATCCGGCTTTCTCAACCAGATTTGTAAAGAATAAATCTGTAATTATAAACTTAGCCAATGACTCTCTGGCAAAGATAGACGATTTAAAAATTGGCGATATTATTACTAAACTTGATGGCGTAAGCATTAAAGATAAAGTAGAAGAATTTTCAAAATATTCGCAAGGTTCTAATAAACCGGCAGCCGCCATTAATGCAAATTTTGTAATGTTTACAGGAAATGACGATGAATTTGAAATTGAGTTTATTAGAGATAATGTAACTTCAGTAAAAAAAGTGCATCGCTATCCAAATGAAAAAATCAAGCGTACACCGCCAAAAAGTAGTACAAAAAAATGGGAAATTTTAGACCAGAATATTGGTCTAATCAGAATGTCTAAAGTACCAAAAGGAGATGTTCCCCAAATGATGGAAGAGCTAAAAAATACCAAAAGTATTATTTTTGATGTTAGAGCAAGACCAACTGAGACTGATTTTTTAGTGAGTGACTATTTAAATTCAGAGCCAAAACCAATTTTAAGGTCGTTATATCAGGATTTAAGCTACCCGGGGCGTTATTATTTTAATAATGTGATGCAGGAATGTGGAAAAATCAATACAGATTATTACAAAGGAAAAGTAATTGTTTTGGTTGGGCCAGGAACACATAGTTTTGGCGAACAAACAGCAATGAGCCTTCAAACAGCACCAAACGCGACTGTTATCGGTACTCAAACTTCTGGGGCTGACGGACCAAATTATCTTTTCACTATTATAAAAGGTTTTGATTCCAGCTTTACATCTTCGGGTGTTTTTTATCCTAATAAAAAAGAAACCCAGCGTATAGGTATTGTTCCTGACATTACTGTTAAGCCAACGATTTTAGGTGTTCAGCAAGGAAAAGATGAAGTTTTTGAACGTGCTGTATTATTTGCTAAAACAGGGAAATAGTTTTTTTTATCACTTGCTTTGTCAGACTGAGCGAAGTCGAATTCCTGCAACGAGATGGAACGCAGATGACTCGGATTCACTTCGTGAAAACACGGATTTTACAGATTTTTTTTAAACATTCTTTTAAACGGAACCACCTTTGTCAAAGTTCAAACTTTGACAAAGGTTTACACACAATGTTATCATCCTGACAAAGGAAGGCGATAGAATAATAAACAAGCAACAAAAAATCCGTGCACATCCGCGTTTTCACGAAGTGAATCCGTGCTATCCGTGTGCCATTTCGTCAAGATTGGGAAAGTTTTTAATATTGTCGTAATTTTGAACCTTTAAAAATTAAACAATTGAATTCAACACCCATAATTACCGATACACATACACACCTATATTCTGAAGAGTTTGATCAGGATCGCGACGAAATGATGCAAAGAGCCATAAATGCAGGAGTAACTCGCTTTTTTATTCCCGCTATTGATGCTGCTGCAACGCAATCTATGTACGATTTAGAACAAAATTATCCTGATAATGTATTCCTGATGATGGGTTTGCATCCCACTTACGTGAAAGATAATTACGAAGACGAGTTAAAACACGTAGAAACCGAACTGGCAAAAAGAAAGTTTTATGCCGTTGGCGAAATCGGGATCGATTTATATTGGGATAAAACACATTTGAAAGAGCAGCAAATCGCCTTCAAGAGGCAAATTCAGTTAGCCAAACAATATAAATTGCCTATCGTAATACATTGTCGTGAGGCTTTTGATGAGATTTTTGAAGTGCTCGAAGAAGAGAAATCAGATGATTTGTTTGGGATTTTTCATTGTTTTTCAGGAACGCACGAACAGGCACTTCAGGCGATATCTTACAATATGAAGTTGGGAATTGGTGGAGTTGTAACATTTAAAAATGGAAAAATAGATCAGTTTTTAAATCAAATCGATTTGAAACATATCGTTTTAGAAACAGATTCTCCTTATTTAGCGCCAATTCCGTATCGCGGAAAACGCAATGAAAGCAGTTATTTGGTAAATGTTATTTCTAAATTGGCAGATCTCTATGATGTTTCTGAAGAGGAAATTGCACAACGAACAACACAAAATTCTGTAAACGTTTTCGGGATTTAATTTATACCTTACAATAGTTTAATTTTTTTTTTGTTCTTTTGCCCACTTAAAACCAATATAAATAATGCAGAGATTTGATGCCATTCGACCGTTTTATGATTCTGAAATAAATGAAGCCCTTCATGGTGTTGCCAATCATCCGATGATGAAAGCCATGATGAACTTTACTTTTCCGGAAGTAGAAGATCAAGTTTGGAAAGAGCAATTGAAGAAAACACATTCGATACGTGATTTTCAATGCAACTTTATTTATAACACAGTACAAAAAGTTCTGGAGAAAAGCTCCGAAGGACTTACAACTTCAGGTTTCGAGAAACTGGAAAAAAACACTTCATATTTATTTGTTTCTAATCATAGAGACATTCTTTTAGATACAACCTTATTAAACGTTTGCCTTTTCGAACATGGTTTAGTCATGACAGCATCGGCAATTGGAGACAATTTGGTTAAAAAAGCATTTCTGAGCACTTTGGCAAAACTGAATAGAAACTTTTTGGTTTTAAGAGGTTTAACGCCAAGAGAAATGCTGCAAAGTTCAAAATTATTATCTGAATATATTGGTCAGTTGTTGCTTCGCGAAAATCGTTCAGTTTGGATCGCACAAAGAGAAGGCCGTACGAAAGACGGAAATGACGAAACCAATCCGGGAGTCCTTAAAATGATCGGAATGGGTTCTGACGAAGCCAATTTGATGGATTATTTTAAGAAATTAAAGATCGTTCCGGTTTCTATTTCCTACGAATATGATCCTACAGATGTGCTGAAAATGCCACAATTAATGGCAGAAGCAAACAACGAAGTTTATATTAAAGAAAAAAATGAGGATTTCATGACCATTTTAAGTGGTATTATGGGAACCAAAAAAAGAATACACATTTCTGTTGGAGATGTTCTCGATACTGAAATTGATCAGATTGTGGCAGAAAATGACAATGCCAACAAACAAATTCAGGCTTTGGCACAAGTTATTGATGATTCGGTTTTAAAGAATTATCAATTATGGCCAACGAATTTTATAGCTTACGACATTTTAAACGAAACGAATAAATTCTCACATTTATACAAAGACAGTGAAAAATCACTTTTTGAGCGTCGTTTAGAAATGCGTATCGGAAGCGATAATCCTGTTACCAGACAAGGATTTTTATCGATGTATGCGAATCCCGTTGTCAATAAATTAAAATACCAGGATGTCATCTAAAGCTAAAATATTGCTAATTTATACCGGAGGAACTATCGGTATGAGCAAAGATTTTGAGACAGGTGCGCTCAAAGCGTTCAACTTTGGAAAATTATTGCAAAAAATTCCCGAAATCAAACAATTAGATTGTGAGATTGAGACTGTTTCATTTGAAGATCCGATAGATTCATCGAACATGAATCCTGCAGAATGGACAAAAATTGCTGAAATCATCGAAGAAAATTATGTTTCTTTTGACGGATTTGTTGTTCTTCATGGTTCAGATACCATGTCATATTCAGCTTCTGCATTGAGTTTTATGCTTGAGAATTTAGCAAAACCAGTCGTGTTTACAGGATCGCAATTACCAATTGGAGATTTGCGTACCGATGCTAAAGAAAACCTGATTACGGCCATTCAGATTGCGTCTCTTCAGGAAAACGGAAAACCGGTCATCACCGAAGTTTGTTTGTATTTTGAATATAAATTGTACCGCGGTAACCGAACTTCAAAAGTAAATGCAGAACATTTTAAAGCATTTACAGCGCCAAATTATCCTGAATTGGTAGAATCTGGCGTACATCTTACATTAAACAGACATTTATTTCTTCCTATAAAAGAAAATGCCAATTTGATTGTTCATAAAAACCTTGACAATCATGTTGCTATCATAAAAATGTTTCCCGGAATGAGCGAAATTGTTTTGTCGTCGATTCTGGCTATCAAAGATTTAAAAGGAATCGTGCTGGAAACTTACGGCTCAGGAAACGCCCCAACCGAAGATTGGTTTTTGAATTTGATTCAGAAAGCCATTCAGTCTGGTTTGCACATCGTGAACGTAACACAATGTTCCGGCGGAAGTGTCAATATGGGACAATACGAAACCAGTACTGCCTTAAAATCTCTTGGCGTTATCTCAGGAAAAGACATTACTACCGAAGCCGCAATTACAAAATTAATGTATTTGTTAGGTCACAATATTTCAAAAGAAGATTTTAAAAATGTTTTCGAAACGGCTTTGAGAGGGGAAATCTCATTGTAAATAAAATTTCAATATTAAATTCCAAATTCCAAAAACGAGAATTAAATCTCAAGATTGGAATTTGGAATTTTTTTAGTAATTGGAGTTTCCTTTTCGCTTTAAAGTTCTTTACTATATAAGTGATGTAAGTTCATTTAATTAAAGTGTTTTATATCCAGTTTGTCATTTCGAGGAACGATAAATCCTCGCAAGTAGCTCCGTTCCTAAAAGCCAATCTTTGTCGAGTTTATAACGAGGATTTCTCCCTCCGGTCGAAATGACAAAATTGTAGATAATTGGAATCCAGATTGAGATTATTTAACCTTAACTTATAATTTCTTATATCACTTATATGGTTTAAATCACGCTTTCCTTGGAATTTGGAATTTAAATTTTGGTATTTCTGTATTCAACCTGACAACTCTCCAATTCTTCCTCAGAACTATGTCTTTTATAATACACATAAACAATCACCGAAAGAATACAAATAATTCCCTGAATCGCCACTGTATTTCTGGTTCCTATAATATGTGAAACATAGCCAATAATCAAACTTCCAACAGGAATCATTCCCTGATACGCCATCAAATAGTAACTAATACTTCTGGAACGCATGTTTACCGTACTTTGTGTCTGAATGTAAATATTGATAGATGAGGTTTGTGCCATCATACCCACACCACTCAACGCCATACAAATAAGTGCAACAGTTAAACTATTCGAATAGGCGAGGATAATGATGCTAAAACCTAATAATAAACTGGCAGCAATCATTATTTTCCCCATATTATCTGCTTTTTTAAGATTAGCCAAATAAATAGCTGATAAAATAGATCCAATTCCGGCGGCGCTTTCGAACCAACTGAAAGTTTGAGCATTTCCGCTAAAAATATCTTTCGCAAAAACCGGCATTAAAGTATTAAAAGAAATCACAAACAAACTGCTGCACATTAACATCAGAAGCATTTTGGCCATTTCGGTTTCTTTTCTCACGTAATCCAATCCTTCAATAAAATCATCATACATTTTCATTTTTTCCGTTGCTTTAATATGCGGTGTGATTTTCATCATCAATAACGAAATCAGAACAGGAATGTAGCTTAAAAAGTTTCCAATAAAACAAATGTCTTCCCCGTAATTGTGCAGAATAATTCCGGCTAATGCAGGACCGGCAATTCGGGCAAAATTATTTAATGTGGAGTTTAGGGCAACCGCATTTGGCAAATCTTCTTCATTATCTACAATATCAATCATCATGGTTTGTCTGCAAGTCATGTCGAAAGAATTGATGATTCCCTGAATTAAACTTAAGGCCAGAATAAAATTGATGTTGTATATTTTTAAGTAAATCATTAATGCCAAAGCTCCGGCCTGAAGCATTGCCAAAGATTGTAATAAGATCATGGCGCGGTGTTTATCATAACGCCCAATAATACTTCCTGCCAAAGGTGCCAGAAATAAAGACGGAATCATACTCAAAAAAGTCGCTAATCCTAATAAAAAAACAGAACCCGTAACGCTGTAAACCATCCAACTTACGGCTGTTTTTTGAAGCCAGGTGCCAATTACCGAAACCGATTGTCCGTAAAAGAATAACTTGAAGTTTTTTGATTTTAACGCTTTAAACATGATGCCTGATATTTTTTTACAAAGTTCGGAATTAGTATTTCATTAGAAAAATTAATAATTTTACTGATAATGAGTATTAAAACTTATCGATATGGAAATTTATCAATTAGAATATTTTATTAAAACGGCTGAAGTACTGCATTTTACAAAAGCAGCCGAATTGTGTTTTGTCACACAATCGGGCTTGTCGCAACAAATAAAAAAGTTAGAGGAAGAACTCGGGATGCCTTTATTTATAAGGATTGGAAAGAAAGTGCAGCTTACCGAAGCGGGATCTGTATTCCTGATTCATGCCAAACAAGTAATCGAAAATGTGCAAAGTGGTAAACAGGCGATCGATGATTTGAACCAAATGATTGGCGGAGAATTACGAATTGGCGTTACCTACATTTTTGGACTTTTGGTTTTGCCCATCGTCAACTTGTTTGCAAAAACATATCCGAATTTAAAGATTGTGGTTGAATATGGCTCAACGGAACCTTTAGAAACTAAATTATTAAATAATGAGCTGGATTTGGTTTTGGTAATTTCATCCAAAGAGATAAAAGAAACCATTCAGAAAATCCCATTATTTAGGTCAAATCTGGTTATGGCGGTTGCAAAAACACATCCGTTGGCGACTTTAGATAAAATTTCCTTTAAAAAAATAGGGGAATATCCGCTTGTTTTGCCTGTAAGAGGATTTAGTTCAAGAGAATTTCTGGATGAATTGTTTTTAAAAAATAATATGAAACCCAAAGTTTCGATCGAATTAAATGCAGTTCATGCCCTTTTGCAATTGGTAGAAGAGAGCGATTGGGTGACAATTGTAACCGAGAAAGCCCTAAAAGGCTGGGATAATCTAAAAGCAATAGCCATTACAGGAGTTCCAACGCAAAGAGATTCCTTTATGTTAACGATCGAAGGAGCTTATCAAAAAAAGGCCGTAAAATTGTTTATGGAAGAATTTAGAAAAAGTATGTAAAGTAATATCAGATTTTGTTTTTCTAAGTCAGATTTTTTTGTGTTCTTTGCAGACCAATTTAGAGAGGTGTCCGAGTGGTTGAAGGAGCTAGCCTGGAAAGCTAGTATATGGGTAACTGTATCGTGGGTTCGAATCCCATCCTCTCTGCAAATTTTTTAAGTTAAATAATACCAAACCCCGAAATCTGTATTTCGGGGTTTTTTTATTAACTTTCTCTAATTATTAGATCTATTGTTTCTTTTGTAATGATCTCAATGAAAAACTTCTTTTTAAGATGGAAAAACAAGAACTTATTTTTTACAATACTGCCGATGGAAAGTCTAATGTGATTCTTCTCGCTAGAGATGGAGATGTGTGGATGAACCAAAATCAACTAGCAGAACTTTTTGACACCTCTAAGCAAAATATAAGTCTGCATATTATAAATGTCTTTAAAGATAAGGAGTTAGATGAATATTCAGTTATAAAAGATTACTTGACAACTGCCTCTGATGGTAAAAAATATAATGTTGCATTCTATTCTTTAGCTATGATCTTGGCAATCGGTTTTAGAGTGCGAAGTAAAAGAGGAACCCAGTTTAGACAATGGGCAAATCAAAACCTGCAGGAATATATGATTAAGGGTTTTGTTATGGATGATGAACGCCTTAAAAACCCAAACGGAAGATCGGATTACTTTGATGAATTACTCGCACGAATTAGGGATATTCGGGCTTCTGAAAAAAGATTTTATCAAAAAATTCGCGATTTGTTTACTTTAAGCAGTGACTATGACACTACGGATAAAGCTACCCAAATGTTTTTTGCTGATACACAAAATAAAATGTTATATGCAATTACAAGAAAAACGGCAGCTGAAATAATTGTTTCACGGGCTAATGCCGATGCACCAAATATGGCATTAACAAACTGGAAAGGAAATATTGTACGTAAACAAGATATTTATATAGCAAAAAATTATCTTACTGTTGATGAAATAGACACACTAAATCGTTTTGTAGTTGTATTTCTTGAAACTGCTGAATTGAGAGCAAAAAACAGGCAAGATATTACAATGAATTTCTGGAAAACAAATGTTGACAGAATTATAGAGTTTAACGATAAAGAAGTTCTTACCCACAAAGGTAATGTGACTCATTTGCAGATGGAAGAAAAAGTAGATGCTATTTATGAAGCCTTTCATAAACAGCGAAAACATGTCGATGCTAAAAAAGCAGATGAACAAGATTTTGAAGAACTGAAACGTTTAGAAGACAGACTTAAAAATAAATAAAACGGATTTTTGAAAAAGTCTTTTGTAAAAATCTCACAAAAGATTTTTTTATTTTACACCACCGGAATATAAATATCAAATTTAGCTCCGTGATGCAGTTTACCGGTTGCGGTAATAACCCCATTATGATTTTCTACAATTTTTTTCGAAATGGCAAGACCAATCCCGGTTCCTTTATAATCGGTTTTATTGTTCAGCTGTTGGAACATCTCGAAAACGCGGCTTTCAAACTGAGGGTCAAATCCAATACCGTTATCGCTTATAATAATGTGGCAATAATCAGCCGATGATTTATTTTTCTTTGTCGTTGGTTTTGTATAAATACTTTCGATCGTAATATGAGGTGCTTTTTCTTTTGTGGAGAATTTCAGAGAATTACTCACTAAATTGTATATCAATTGATGAAACTGCGACGGAATTATAAACGCGCTACAATTTCCGGATATTTCGACAATAGCTTTTTTAGTTATAATTTCTTTTTTTAAATCTTCTAGTACTTTATCTATAATAGCATTAAGATTGACGTTCTCAAATTTCTTTTCGGTTACACTAGTTCTTGAATAAGTCAATAAATCATTTATAAGTGCCTGCATATGAAAGGCAGCAACTTCTATTCGTTCAAAATAATATTTTCCTTTATCTGTTAAATTTTGATGTTCATCAGTTGAAATTCGGTCTGCGAAAACCTGTATTTTCCTCAAAGGTTCCTGCAAATGATGACTTGAAATATAGGTAAAAGCTTCAAGTTCGTTGTTGGCGAGGATTAATTCGGCAGCGCGTTTTTCTTTTTCATTGTTCTGGAAAGTAAGTTCTGTGTTAGCTATAAGAAGTTCAGCGGCGCGCTTTTCTTTTTCCTTGTTCTGATACGCCAGTTCTTTATTGGCAATAACGAGTTCTGCGGCTCTTTTTTCTTTTTCTTTATTCTGAAAAGTTAGTTCTTTATTGGCAATGACAAGTTCGGCAGCACGATCTTCTTTTTCCTGGTTTTGGTAGGCCAGTTCAGTATTTGCAATAACCAATTCGGCAGCACGCTTTTCTTTTTCTTTATTTTGAAATAATAGCTCAGAATTCGCAATGCTTAATTCATCTGCCCGTTTTTGTTTCTCTTTGTTTTGATACGCCAGTTCTGTATTTGCAATAACAAGTTCGGCAGCGCGATCTTCTTTTTCCTGATTTTGATACGCCAGTTCTGCATTGGCAATAAGAAGTTCAGCAGCGCGTTTTTCTTTTTCTTTATTCTGATATGCTAGTTCTGTGTTGGCAATAACCAATTCTGCAGCACGTTTTCCTTTTTCTTGATTCTGAAAGGTTAGTTCTTTATTCGCAATAATAAGTTCAGCCGCTCGGTCTTCTTTTTCCTGGTTTTGGTAGGCCAGTTCTGTATTTGCGATAACGAGTTCGGCAGCACGTTTCTCTTTTTCTTTGTTTTGAAAAGCGAGTTCTTTATTAGCAATAATCAGCTCTGCAGCACGTTTTTTTCGTTCTTCTATTTGTTGGGCGAGTCTTTTATTAACCAACAACAATTCGTCATTGTGATTTGTTTTATTCTTGTCAGAAAAAGTATTTTTATCAGCTGGAATAATCTTTTTTTCACTCATGTTTTTTTGGCGCATTTATCCAAATGTAACCTAACTGAATTTAATGTTCTTGTTTTAAATGTGATAACTGAATTTATAATTGTAAAATAGCATTATCAATCGAACAAATGTTTTCATTATGAGTTTTTTCTTTCATTATAAATAATTGATTTTCATTAATTCTAAAAAAAATCGGACTGACTTACAAGAGTAAGGTTTGTATAGTACTTTATTTTAATAAGAAAATATTTACTATTTTTACGTTTTAAATGAAAATGAGAAATATGGAAATCAAAAATCAGGTATTAGAGGCGATGAAAAAAGCCCAACAGCCGTTAAACGCAGGTAAAGTAGTTGAGCTAACTAAATTAGATCGTAAAGATGTAGATAAAGCAATGAAAATGCTGAAGGACGAAGGTTCAATAGTTTCTCCTAAACGTTGCTTTTGGGAAGCAAAATAATTTTGAAAAAAAACTATTAATAAGAGACAGACCTAACAGGTGTTTAAAACCTGTTAGTTCTAAATCTAAATCTTAATCTCAAACAAACTAAAAGAACCTTCTTTATAATGTTCCGGTAATTCGCTCGTCCATTCGATTGTGCTGATTCCTTTGTATTCGAAACCACAGCTTGTATAGTATTTGTTTATTCTTTCGTTTCCGCTATGTGTGTCAAGTCGAATGTATTCCTTGCCGTTTTCTTTGGCATATATTTTTACCCATTCGATAATTTTTTTAACATACGATTGCCCTCTGAATTTTGGGTTTGTTGCAATACGATGAAGATATACAGCGGGATCTTTACTTGCTTCTTTCCAAATAATTAAATCATTAAAAGTAAGTACAAATGTACAGGCAACTTCGTTTTCTTCTTTGATTATAAAATGACGGTTTTCAGCAATTTCTTTTTCGATTAAAGCTCTTTCAAAACCTCTCCAGCTTTTATTGTTGACCGTTTTTTGATAAGATGTAGCTTGATTATAAATATCGAAAACAGCATCGATATCTTCATTTGTAGTTTTAAAAAATTCCATTATGGGCTTGTATTCTTTGGATTAATGAATCCTGCAAAGGTAGATTTTCATAGGCGTAATGCCAGTAAAAATCTTAGTTTTAACTTTTTTTATCAGAGTTTAACCAAACTACATTTTGTTCAGATTTATGATCTTGCCCAATAATATCGCGGTATAATTCTGGTCTTCTCGCTTTTATGTAGCGACTTCCTCCAGCCTGAGTATTTTTTTCAGGAGTAAGAATTGCGGTTGCAAAAGAGTCATCAAAAGTTCGACATTCGGCCAGAATATCTCCAAACGGATCAATAATCATCGAACATCCATTTTTCAATTGATCGTCATCCATGCCAATTGGGTTCGAAAAAACGGCATAAATAGCATTGTCATATGCTCTTGCCGGTAACCATTTCATGAGCCAGTCCCTGCCTTTCATTCCGTCAAATTCCAGTCGTAAAGAAGTAGGATCGGCTTCGCGGTTTTCCCAAAGTTCAGGCGCAACAAAACCGGCACCAGGTCGGGTAGAAGGCGTGCACATCGTGACATGAGGCATAAAAATAATATCAGCATCCAAAAGTTTTGTCGCACGCACATTTTCGATAATATTATTGTCGTAGCAAATAAGGATTCCGCATTTCCAGCCTTTAATTTCAAAAATACAATAACGATCTCCGGGCGTCAAATATGGGTTTATAAACGGATGCAGTTTTCTATATTTGGCAACCAGACCATTTTTATCAACACAAACATAAGCTTTGAAAAGATTGTCGTTTTCATCTTTTTCAAAAAGTCCGGCAAGAATTACAATGTCATTCTTTTTAGCAATTTCAGTAAGTTTTAAAATGCTTTCTCCAGTAGGGATAATTTCGGCTATGTCCAGCATTTGTTCTTTCGATAAATGTCTTGCAAAAGTATATCCGGTGATCGAACATTCATGAAACGAAATTACATCGCAACTTTCATTAGCTGCTTTTGCAGAAAGTTTTTCGATTACAGATAAATTATAATTTTTATCACCGCTTTTATTCTCGAACTGAGCTGTGGCTATTTTTAGATTTTTCATATTGTACGCTATTAATGAAAGTCAAAAGTAGCGTTCATAGAATTCTATAAATTGTATAAAACCGACATTTTAAAATAAACCTGAAACAGAAGTTTTGATGAGGTTGTTGGTTAATTTTCCGGTGCTCACTAAATATTCTTTCGGCGTTATTCCGGTATGTTTTCTAAATTCTTTTATCAGATGAGATTGATCAGAAAATCCGGCATCATAACAAATAGTGGTGAGATTGGTTTCCTGAGATTTGTATTTTAGCAGTTTTAAGAAATGATGTAGCCTTATAACGTTGCCAAATTTTTTCGGATTTAACCCAATGCATTCTTTAAATTTTCTTTCCAAATGTCTTTCGGTATAACCGGTATAATCCACCAATTGTTTTAGAGTGAAATCTCCTTTATTAGCAATAATAAAATCTAAAGAATTGTTGATGATAAACTGATTTGAAATTGGTTTTGTAACGATCAAGGCGCTGAAAAATTGATTCAGATGTTCAATTCTTCCCTGATTATTTTGTTCCGATAATTGCTCCTGAAGTATAGACGCTTTTTGACCCAATACATCTTCAACCGGAATAATAGCATCCTGAAATTCGTTGGCCGGAATTCCTAACAATTGATGTATTCCGTTGGGCTGAAAAACGACAATTATTAATGAAATTTCATTATCAGAATAAATGTCTTTAAAACCGTCCAGTTGTCCGTATATAAAAGAAGTTGGCAAATAATTCTTTACTTCATAATTGTCAAGACCAGAAATAAGTTTGTTTTTTAAAGAAAATACAAGCCCGGTATTACCATCAGAAAACAAGCGCAGTTTTTGTATAGCGGTTGCTGCACTATCCAAAAAAAGATAATGTTTTATATATGGCGCTAATTCTTTTGATGGTGAAACCTGCATTGTTTAAATCTTAAAAAGCCGACTTTTACAAAATTAAGGATAATTTCCGAACTATGATTTTTTGCACTTTATTCTGATTATAAAATTGATTGAATTAGAAAAGCGCTTCTTGTTAAAATTATCTAAAAATATTATATATTTGGTCCCGTATATAAATATTTTAATGGATTTACCCCCTTATTCACCGGGCTTACATAAACTAGTTACTTTGCATGTCGCTAAAACTCAAAAACTAACAGATAGTCAGGGTTTTGTTGCGATAACCAATTCTATTTTAGAGCAATACAGTCTCGAGAAAGTAGGCGTTATTGTTCATGATTTTGACAATGACAGCTTCACGATTTCGTTTTGCCTTAAAGAATCTCATATTTGTATACACACCTGGCCAGAATACAATCAGCTTACTTTAGATGTTTATTTGTGCAATTATCAACAGGATAATTCACAAAAAGTACGCGATGTTATGGCCCATTATATTGCTTATTTTGAAGGAACAATTATAAAAGATTTTGAAATTAACCGTTAGTATATGAAAGTTCCTTGTTACGATTGTAATACCGTTACCGAATTAGAAGTTGGTTTTAAAGTAGTAAATTTTGTCTGCCCCAATTGTCATAGTTTATATTGGGCAGATAGCGAAGGACAGCTTCGTTCAAGATCGAAATTTAAACCAGAGATAAACCATTTTGATTTTAAAATTGGAGATAAAGGTTTTTTAAAAGGCGCCGAATATATGGTTACCGGTGCGATAACCAAAAAGGTCAACGGAGGTTATCATTGGAGAGAATATATCCTGAAAAATGATGCCGGTGATTTTGTTTATCTTTCTGAATCAGACGGGCATTGGATATTTTTGACCGAAATGGAAGAGAAATTCGATGTACGAACCCATCCAAAATCTATAACATACCAGAGCAGTTCTTTTCATCTTTATGAATATTCGGATACAGATATAGACAATGCCGCAGGTTTTTTTGATTTTGAATTGCCTGTCAAAAGAGTCCATCTGACAGAATATATTCAACCGCCTTTGATGATTTCTATCGAAAAAATGAATGGTGTCGAAACCGCTTTTCTTGGAGAATATATTAGTAAAAAAGAAATTAAAAAGGCATTCCCGCAAGCTAATTTACCTTATCAGAGAGGTGTAAATATGGTTCAGCCTTATTATTTTGATGTGAATAATATGGCGATTATATTTTGCATTTTTCTTTTGATGATCATTACGGCAAACTGGTATATTTATAAAGATCAGGCGGAGCAAACTGTATTTGATAAAGCCATAGCTTTTACTGATTTTAACGATAAAGAAGTTACAAGTGAATCATTTGTACTAAAAGGAGGTTCGGCTCCCATTACCGTTCGCGTGTCAACAGATGTCGATAATTCATGGGCGAATGTAGATGTTGCGCTGGTAAATGAAACCACTAATGATGAAATTCATGCCAATAAAGATATTGAGTATTATCACGGTTACGAAGATGGCGAAAGCTGGACCGAAGGAAACTGGTCTGAAAAATTTAATATTTGCGGAGTTAAAGAAGGAAAATACCACCTTTTGATAAAACCATTAAAAGCACCCGAAGACAATAAAAATACGGCAATGAAAGTGAAAGTGGTGTGGAATCAGCCTTCGAGTCGAAACGTATGGATCATTGCTATATTCATGATTGTGGTGTATGTCGTGATACGATATTTTAAAATTAATTTTGAAAAAACCAGATGGGAAGATAGCTCTTACTCTCCCTACAGCGAATAACAATTATGAAAAGTATTTTTGATTTTTTAAAGAATAATTTAGCCGCACTTGCAATAGGGTTATTTTGCTTTGCCGCGTATTTGTATTTTGCTTATTCCGGAAACAGGATTTGCGATTGCGAAACCACAGAAAAATATAGTACGTCAGGAAGTCGTAGTTCAGTTAACCATTTTTATCATAAATAAATTTTTAGATTATGGATTTAGTACATTATCAGCCTATCGTTAATTCGATCATTTATTCAGTTTTAGGGTTTGTTATCTTGATAGCAGCTTATTTTATTATCGAAAAAATGACTCCCGAAAACACCTGGAAAGAGGTTGTCGAGAAAAATAATATTGCTGTTGCTATTGTTTTGGCAGCATTTATCATTGGTATTTCAATGATTATTAGTGCCGCAATTCATGGGTAAAAAGTTTATTAAGTTTGAATTTTTATTGCTGTTTGCCGTATTTGTTATTGCGACCTGCGGGCTTATTTATGAGCTTGTTGCAGGTACTCTGGCCAGTTATTTATTAGGCGATTCAGTCAAACAATTTTCATTTATTATTGGCGTTTACCTGTTTTCAATGGGTATTGGCTCTTTTTTCTCTAAGTTTTTTCATAAAAATTTACTGAACACTTTTGTCGAAATCGAGATATTAGTCGGTTTAATTGGCGGTTTGAGTTCAGTAGTTTTATTTTTATTGTTCGAAAGTGTCGAGTACTTTCAGTTCATTTTGTATTTACTGGTTTTTATAACCGGATTTTTGGTCGGGTTAGAAATTCCGTTATTAATGAATATCCTGAAAGACAAAGTCGAATTTAGAGATCTCGTTTCTAATGTATTTACCTTCGATTATATTGGGGCTTTATTAGCGTCGATATTGTTTCCGTTGATTCTGGTTCCGAAATTAGGAATCATGGGAACTTCGCTGTTCTTTGGGATGATCAACGTAAGTATTGCCATTGTTTTATGTTTTCTTTTAAAGAGAGAATTAAAGAATAGTTATTTTTTAAAAGCAAAAGCCATTTTTTCGTTTGCAATTTTGTTAGGCGTTTTTATCTTTTCAGATAAAATTTTAGCTTACTCAGAAGGAAAGCTTTACGGAGAAAATATCATTTATACAAACTCAACTCCTTATCAGAGAATTGTTTTAACGCATAATAAGAGCGATTACAGGCTTTATCTAAACAACAACCTACAATTTAGTTCAGCCGATGAATATCGTTACCACGAAGCCTTAGTGCATCCCGTAATGTCGATTGCCAAAAATGTCAAACATGTTTTGGTTTTGGGCGGAGGTGATGGTTTGGCCGTCCGTGAGATTTTAAAATACAAAGACGTCGAAAAAGTCACTTTGGTTGATCTTGATCAGGGAATGACAAAATTGTTTAAAACCAACAAAGTCTTGACAGATTTTAATAAAGGTTCGCTTAACAACCCAAAAGTTACCGTAATTAATACTGATGCTTATATTTGGGCAAAAACGTGTACCGAAAAGTTTGATGTTGCCATTATCGATTTTCCCGATCCGTCCAATTATAGCTTAGGAAAGCTGTATTCTTTGAATTTTTATCAAACCCTAAAAACAATTTTGCAGCCGGATGCAGCGGTTGTCATTCAGACGACTTCGCCTTATTTTGCGCCAAAATCGTTTTGGTGTATCAATAAAACGGTCATGCAGGTTTTTCCTCAGGTCGATGCGTATCATGCTTATGTTCCTTCGTTTGGAGAATGGGGTTACACGATCGCCATCAACGGTTTTGGAACTACTTTTAATAATGTAAACCGAAAAGCTGACGGATTGAGATTCTACAATTACCAATTCGACAGATTCAATTATTTTACTAACGATATGATCTCAAATGAAGTTGAAATCAATCGATTAGACAACCAAATTTTAGTACGCTATTTTGATGAAGAATGGGGAAAATTACAGTAAATCAAGACGCAGTTTTGTAAAAGGAATTGGAGCTTCTTTATTGTTAATTCCGTTTCTGCAATTTTGTTCCGATAAAATTATCCAGCTGCTGCTTCGTTTGTCCGGAACCAATCATCTTTTGGGGCATCGATTATGGATAAAAGATTTCCCAAAACCAACAACTCAAATTCATATTCCATATTTAATTGTTGGCGGCGGAATTTCAGGATTAAGCGCTGCAAGACAATTTCATAAAAAAGGAATTTCTGATTTTTTGATGCTTGAATTAGAAAGTCATTTGGGCGGAAACTCTTCAAACGGAGAAAATAAATATTCTAAATTTCCTTTGGGTGCGCATTATTTGCCTTTGCCTAATTTTAAGGATAAAGAATTGTTGCAATTTCTTGAAGAAGAAAAAATCATATTAAGTTACGACTCAAAAGGATTGCCTGTTTTTGATGAATTGCAATTGTCTTTTGCTCCTGATGAACGTTTATTTTATAAAAACAACTGGCAGGAAGGTGTTGTCCCAAAAGAAGGAAACTCTAAAGATCAGGATCTGGAATTCCAACGTTTTTTTAAATTAATGGATACTTTTCGTGAAGGAAAAGGAAATGATGGCAAGTATTTATTTGATATTCCGCTTCGTCTTTCTTCAGAAGATATTCAGACCAGAAGTTTGGATAAAATCACGATGAAAGAATGGTTTGAGACCAATAATTTCAAAGCAAAACCTTTGTTTGATTATATTGATTATTGCTGTAAAGATGATTTCGGACTTGGGATTCATTATGTTTCTGCCTGGGCTGGAATTCATTATTTTGCCGGACGAAAACAAGATGCATCTTCAGATAAAAAAGAAAGCGTTTTGACCTGGCCGGAAGGAAACGCCAGATTAGCCTCTCATCTCAAAAAATATACCGACAAAAAAACGTTGAAAAATCATCTGGTTTATGAGGTTAAAGTCGAAAACAATAAAGTGGTTGCCAAAGCTTTTGATGATGTCAAAAAAGTTTCGGTAGAAATTATTGCTGATAAAGTAATCATGGCAACGCCACAGTTTGTGAATCAATATTTGATCAAGGACCGAAAAGAATTTACAAAAGAGTTTCATTATACGCCCTGGCTTTTGGCGAGCTTAACGGTCACAGATTTACCAGATAATTTTAGTTTTCCGCTTTCGTGGGATAATGTTATTTACGATGCAAAAGGTTTGGGTTATGTATATGATCAGCACCAGTCTTTAAATCAAATTCAGTCCAAAAAAGTAATCACATATTATTATAGTTTCTCTTCAGCCGATTTAAGAAAATCACGAAAGGAATTGTATAAAAAGAATAAAGAATATTGGAAACAATTCGTTTTTGATGATCTTAAAATTGCACATCCGGATATTGAAGATTGTACCGAAGAAATGGAAGTTTTTCTTTTAGGCCACGGAATGGTAAGTCCTGCACCGGGTTTTATTTTTGGCAAAGCCAAAGAAGCAGCTTCAAAAAGTATTGAGAATAAAATCTATTTTGCCCACACGGATTTATCCGGGATCTCGATTTTTGAAGAAGCTTTTCATCACGGAATTAATGTTGTAAACCAAATTTTAGATGAAACAACCCTGGATTCATAAAGCCAAAACCGATTTAGCGTTCATCATTGGTCCGTCCTTTTTTGTGTTGGCGATTATATTTTTGTTTCAGGATTATATTACTGAAATAGAAAATAAGTATTCGTTTTATACCTGGCTTTTTCTGATTGTTTTTATAGATGTGGCACACGTTTACGCGACTTTATTCAAAACCTATTTTGTGGCTGATGAATTCAAAAAGAACAAAAAGAGGTTATTGCTTTTGCCTGCAATTTGTTTCGCGATTGGCATTATTCTGTTCTCTTTTGGGAGTTTGGTTTTCTGGTCTTTTTTGGCTTATGTTGCTGTTTTTCATTTTATCAGGCAGCAATATGGTTTCATGCGATTGTATGCGAGAAACGAAGAAAAAACGAGAGTTTCTGTTATTATAGACAATCTCGCCATTTATGCATCAACAGGTTATCCTATGTTGTATTGGTTTTTTTCTTCGCAAAGGAAATTCAATTGGTTTGTGGCAAATGAGTTTTTTCGTTTTGAGAATGCCTTTTTATTACAAATATTGTTTTGGATTTACGTTTCGATTTTATTGATCTATGTAAGTTACACCATTCATAAAAGTATAAAAAACAGGTTTATCAATATTCCTAAAAATGCCATTATTCTGGGAACGGCGCTTTCGTGGTATTTTGGAATCGTGTATTTTAATGACGATCTTATTTTTACTTTACTAAATGTCGTCTCTCACGGAATTCCGTACATGGCTTTGGTTTATTTTAGGGAAATCGAAAATAAACCGAATCAGACTTTGGGAGTTTTTAGTTATCTAAAAAGCTATAATGCGATTTTTATTTATATCCTGATTTTAATGGGAATTGCTTTTACCGAAGAATTTTTATGGGAAGTTCTGGTTTGGAAAGAAAACTTCTCGGTAGCGTCTATTGATTTTTCCGGATGGCAATTTTTAATAGTTCCGTTGTTAAGCGTACCGCAGTTTACCCATTATTTACTCGACGGATTTATTTGGAAGTCTAATAAAAGCCCAGTCAAAAGTTCTTGAAGTTGGAAAAAAATGAACACGAATTTCACCAATTAACACTAATTTTAATTCACGATTTAGTTTGTGAAATTAATTCCACGAACTTATCCGTGTGAATTCGTAAAATTCGTATTTACTTTTTCATACGCTACTGAAATCCAACTAAAATTTCTTGAAAAAACTAAAATATCTCGTCTAGCCCCGATAGTAGCGATATCCTTTTATGGCGGGGTTCGCCATAAAAGATATAGCTAATAGCGGGACAATTGGTGTTTTGGAAATTGATTTTATGCTTCTAAAAACTAATCCTGCAAAATCATTTTTGCTTTAGGAACAATACGATTAACAAAGAATTTATAAGCAGTTTCTGAAGGATGTAAACCATCTGAAGCAACTAAATTGCTGTTGCCTTGGCGTGTAATATCTGTGATGGAAATAAAATTGACTCCGTTTGTGATACACGTATTTTCGGCAAAAGTATTGTATTGGTCGATTTCGTTCGAAATTTCTGCGCGTTTTGAACTACTGTAACCCGAAGCAAATGGGGTATAAGCATAATCAGGAATCGAGACTACGATTAGGTTTTTCTTGTCACCTTTTGCCAGTTGTATGGCTTTGTTGAGTAATTGCGGAAATTCTTTTTGATAGACAGAAAAGTCAATGTGCTGATATTGATTGTTTACACCAATTAAAAGTGTAACCAAATCATAAGTAGCATCAGGATTTTCGTTGTTGATAGCCGAGATCAGGTTTGAAGTTGTCCAGCCTGTTCTTGCAATGACTTTTAATGAAAAATCGGTTTGAGGGTAAATTGTTTTTAAACTTGATTTTAACTGTTCAGGAAAACGACAGGTTTCGCAAACACTTTGTCCAATAGTGTAACTATCGCCTAAAGCTAAATATTTTACAGAGCCTGAAATGGGAGTAGTTGGTATTTCTGTTTTTGGTGGAGTAACAGGCACCGGAGGAGTAACTGCCGTTTTTGATGCGGAATCGTCAGAACTGCAGCTTAAAAGGAATATAGAAAGAATAACAATAACTATTTGTTTGAAATGTGATTTCATAATTTGTTTAATTAGATTCAGGATCATTTTAAACAAATAGTTACGTTATATAACCTGTTTTGGTTTTTAAACCATCTCGGTTTTCATCACGATTTCTTCTTCGATGGCATTCCAGAGTCCGATTCGTTTTTCTAATGCAAGGATCGAAATTTCTTCCACTTCTTTCCATTTTTGAGCATCGTCTTCGCATAAATCAGAGATCATTTGCATGGCCAGTGGTCCGTGTTCATCGGCATCAAGTTCGATATGTCTTTCGAAATAATAAAGTAATTTGCTTAAATCAATATCCGGAAGGTTTTGTTGAAAGTTTTTCAGGATTGCGGTAAACATACTTGGGATTAAATCTTCTCTTCCAAAGGTAAATGCAGCGGCAATTTCATGAGGTTTTCCTTCTTCGATTACTCTAAAGGTAAAGTCCAAAAAGGCTTTTGTATCCGGGTGTAATGTGCTTTGTTTGATGGCAACAAAAATGTTATGCAGCGAATTTACTTCAGATAAAAAGGTGTTGATTCCTGTAGTATCTGCGCCGCAATCTTCCATTGCTTCAATATACATTTCATAATGACTTTGTCTTCTTCCGTCGATGCTTAAGTCAGTTTCTTCGGCAAGAACAATTTCATTGATTAAGTATCTTGTTTCAGGATTTTTTGTTGCAAACCAAGGAGTTGTAGTACAAGTAAGCTTGGCTTGTAATGCTTTTAATAATGACATAAAATCCCAAACAGCAAAAACGTGGCTTTCTAAGAAACTATGTAAGTCATCGATGCTTTGAATTTTATTGTATAAAGAATGTTGTAAAAGTTGATCTTTTTGAGGTTGAATGCTATTGTGGATAGTTTCAATATTCATTTTCGTAAATTTTTGGCAAAGATAAAAAGCTTCCCGGTTAGAAGAAGCTTTTTTATATTGTTTTTGTATATATTTTAATAGTTGTTTACTATTTAAAAGCTGGAATTCCAGTTACATCCATTCCGGTAATCAGTAAATGTATGTCGTGAGTTCCTTCATAAGTGATCACACTTTCGAGGTTCATCATGTGTCTCATGATCGAATATTCGCCTGTAATTCCCATGCCGCCCAGCATTTGTCTGGCTTCGCGGGCAATGTGAATTGCCATATCGACATTGTTACGTTTGGCCATCGAGATTTGAGCTGTTGTTGCTTTTCCTTCGTTTCTTAAAACGCCTAAACGCCAGGTTAATAATTGTGCTTTTGTGATTTCGGTAATCATTTCTGCCAGTTTTTTCTGTTGTAGTTGTGTTCCTCCAATTGGTTTTCCAAACTGAATTCTTTCTTTTGCATATCTCAAAGCTGTATCGTAACAATCCATTGCAGCACCAATTGCTCCCCAGGCAATTCCGTATCTTGCTGAATCTAGACATCCAAGAGGTGCTCCAAGACCAGATTTATTAGGTAGTAAGTTTTCTTTAGGAACTTTTACATTATCAAAAATCAATTCTCCTGTTGATGATGCACGAAGCGACCATTTATTGTGCGTTTCAGGAGTTGTAAAGCCTTCCATTCCGCGTTCAACGATCAGTCCGTGAATTCTTCCTGATTCGTCTTTTGCCCAAACTACTGCAATATCTGCAAAAGGCGCATTCGAGATCCACATTTTGGCACCGTTTAAAAGATAATGGTCTCCCTTGTCTTTAAAATTGGTAATCATACTTCCCGGATCAGAACCGTGATCAGGTTCAGTCAAACCAAAACAGCCCATGAATTCTCCTGTTGCCAGTTTTGGTAAGTATTTCATGCGTTGTTCTTCGTTTCCGTATTTCCAAATAGGATACATAACTAAGGAAGACTGAACAGATGAGGTTGATCTTACGCCAGAATCCCCTCGCTCGATTTCCTGCATGATTAAACCGTACGAAATTTGGTCTAATCCGGCACCACCATATTCAACAGGAATATAGGGACCAAAACCACCAATTTCTCCAAGTCCTTTAATAATTTGTTTAGGAAATTCTGCTTTTTGAGCATATTCTTCTATAATAGGAGAAACTTCTCTTTTTACCCATGCACGAGCAGATTCGCGAACTAGTTTATGTTCGTCTGTCAATAAATCGTCAAGGTTGTAATAATCCGGAGCTTGAAATAAATCTGGTTTCATTTGTGATAGTTTTTACAAAAACAAATTTACGCAATAAAAATATAACAAAACAATGTTAAATTGTTATATTTTTATAATACATAAAGAAGAAAATTAGTATAAACCCAAATTAATTTTAGTTTATTGAAAATTTATGCGCTATTTTTGAGATTCCAAAAAACAAATTTAATGAGGCTGATCATCTCTTTTTTACTTTTTTTTGTTCTGAATACGGCAGTTTCTCAACAGAAAAAGGCTTTAACAGAACAAGAGTACTTAGTATTGCAAAATAAAATTAGGCTAAATATTAATATAAATATTGATAGTGCCTTTGTATATGCAAATAGAATGGCTAGTTCTAATGACAATAAACACTTAGCTTTTGCAAATGGAGCCTTATCTTATTTGTTGCAGTTGCAAGGAAATACTGCAAAATCTAAAGAGAAACATCAATTAGCATTAAAATATTTGGATAAAGTACCTGAGTCGAGAGACAAAATACAGATTAAAGCATCTATATATAATTATGCAGGATTAACAGAATGGAAAAGGGCTAATTTTAGTAAAGCTCTTGAAAACTACCAGGAAGGAATCAAACTTTCTATTCAAATTGGGGATATTGTTCAAGTTGTAAAGTTTAGAAATAACATTGCTTCAATAAATGATGCTGTAGGTAATTATCGTCTGGCTATTAAAGATCTGAGGAAACTTAACGATTTTGTTGATAAAAATGAAGGCGTATATAACAGGTCACAATTTTTAAATAATAAAAGTAATATCAATCTTACTCTGGCGAGTTCGTATGAAAATTACTATATGAAAAATTTAAATCAGGGTATCTTACTTGATTCAGCTAAATATTTTTATAAAAAAACAGTTAGTTATTCTCAAAATTTCCTGGATAATAAGATTGTAGCAAAATTAAGTTTGGGTAATATTTATAGTTTGCAGAAAGATTATGCAAATGCTGAAAAAACATACTACGATATTGTTTTTTTAGCACATCAAAATAAAATGCCAGAAATGATATGCACGGCAAATTACAATTTGGGTGACATATATTATACAACAAAAAAATACGATAAGGCTTTAGTTTTTTTTAGAAAAACCGACTCGATTGCCGCTCTTACAAAAACAAATCAGGTAGACTATTTGAAGTCAAATTATTATCAGGCAAAAATTTACAACATACTTAAGGAACCTGAGCTAGCTTACAAACACTCAAAGATATATTTGGATAATTATGAGAATTCCGAGTCAAAGCTGAACGAACAAATCCTGGAGGTAAATTATAAATTAGGTGTTGGAGATTTGACTACTGAAATGGTTACTATTCAGGAAAAATATAAATATGATGTTTTCCTTAATAAAGCCTTGAAAGTTTTTTATGTTCTAATATTTATTACGGTTGTCTTTTTGCTAATTAAAAATATAAGAGATAAAAATAAGGCGCACAAGAAAATGAATGCTTTGATTGAAGAGTTTAAAGCTAATCTCGAAAAGAAAAGTCAGGTTAAACCTG
The DNA here is from genome assembly GCF_020905295.1 of Flavobacterium piscisymbiosum. Lineage (NCBI taxonomy): Bacteria > Pseudomonadati > Bacteroidota > Flavobacteriia > Flavobacteriales > Flavobacteriaceae > Flavobacterium > Flavobacterium piscisymbiosum. The sequence continues at coordinate 1,582,873 of NZ_JAJJMM010000001.1, forward strand.
AAGAAAAAGAGGAGGTATTGTTAGAACCTGAGGAAATTCAGTTGAAGAAAGAAAATGTCAATTTAAGTATTGATGAAGCCAAAGAAAATAAAATAGTAGAAAAATTACTCGCGCTCGAAAGCAAATTAGAGTATTTAAATGCTGATTTTACTTTGCCTTATGTTGCCAAAAAGATAAAAACCAATACAACCTATTTATCTTATGTGGTAAACAAACGATTTGGGAAATCTTTTGGGGAATATTCTAACGAGCTTAAAATTAATTATGTAATCAACGAAATGATTACCAATCATATGTATCGAAAATATTCTACCCAGGCTATTGCAGAAAGCGTTGGGTTTAAAAATGCGGTTTCATTCGCAAAATCATTTCGCAAAAGAACTGGAGTATCTCCAGCTCAATTTGCGAATAATATTTAATTCAAAAATCTATTTTAATTTCCTTAAATAGTATTTTGTAGATTTTTAGGTAATTTTTCGATTCAAAATCTTCGAATTTTGCTCCGTATTTTTTTTGATAGTCACGGGGGGATTAAATTTTTAAAATCTAATATTATCCATTTCCTTTTCCGTTACCTTTACTTGGGTCTACAGGGTCGTCACCTCCACCACCGTGAATAGTTTTTTGTTGATTTTTAGATATTTTTTGAGTTTCAAAATCTTCAAATTTTATTTTGTTATTTTTCATGATACTATAATTTACAGTTTTTAATATTAATTTTTTGAGATGTAATTTTGTTATTTAGATTACGCCATTTCCTTTTCCATTACCTTTACTTGGATCCACTGGATCGTCACCTCCTTGAATAGCTTTTTGTTGGCTTTTAGATAATTTTTCAATTTTGAACTCTTCGAATTTTGATATTTGATTTTTCATGATTGTTTTATTAGGGTTGTTGATTTAAATCTTAAAATTTATCCATTTCCTTTTCCATTACCTTTACTTGGATCTACAGGTTCGTCGCCTCCACCTCCTTGAATAGTTTTTTGTTGGCTTTTAGATAATTTTTCAATTTTAAATTCTTCAAATTTTGATGCTTGATTTTTCATGATTGTTTTATTAGGGTTGTTTTTATTAGAGTTATTGATTTAAATCTTAAAATTTATCCATTTCCTTTTCCATTTCCTTTACTTGGATCTACAGGTTCGTCACCTCCTTGAATGGTTTTTTGTTGATTTTTTGCTAATTTTTCAAATTCGAAATCGCTGATATTTAATTTTTGAGTTGCCATTTTTTTATTTTTTATGATTAATTTTTGTTTAAAAAGTCTCTCCCCATAAGAGGAATTATTCGTTATTTAAGATTGTATTTTTGATTTTTAAGAGTATTTTTTTATAAGAAAATACACGTATTAAAGTCGTTATTTTTTACTGCTCAAATTAATTTAATATTACAGTTGCTCCTTTTCCTTCTCCTTTTGATGGGTCAACATCGTCGCCTCCCTGGATAGTTTTTTGTTGATTTTTAGATAATTTTTCTTTCTCAAAATCTGCGAATTTTAATGCTTGATTTGTCATGTGTTTATGTGTTAGGGTTTCTGATTTATCAAAACTAGACAAAAAGCAAAACGCTTAGTCGAGATTCGCGTTTTGAAGCTTTTGGCTGAAACATAATCAGCTTAATCTATTGTTTTTCAATTGTTTAAATGGTTCATTCAGACTGCTATAATTTATAAATTGTATGTAGTATAATTGATAAAATGTGTGCCTTCGACGTTTTTTTATGAATAAAAACAGCAATATTTGCATTGTAATTATGATTTTAAAGATTCGAAAAGATGTTAAAACTTGTACAGAAATTTCTACAAATAAATAGATACTCGGAAATTAAAAATGAGTTTAAAGATTTGTTTCTTTCTCATCCAAATTATCCTAGTTTATTTGCAATAACAGATTCTCTGGATTTGTTATCTGTAGAGAATGCAGCAGTGAGAGTTTCGAAAGAACAAATAGTAGATTTACCATCTAATTTTTTGGCCTACTTTAAGGAGGAACTTATATTGGTAGAAAAGGCTAAAAATTTTGTACGTATTAATACGATTAAAAAAGGAAGCCTAAAAATGCCTTATGAAAAATTCCTTTTAGATTGGAATGGAGTAATAGTTGCCATAGAACCTAATAATGTTATTGCAAGAGAAAACCTAAAAGTTGAATTCAGTTGGTTAAAATATACTTTACCACTTTTGCTTTTAGTTGGATTATCTTTTTTCTATAATACCTATAATCTTTTTAGCACTGTTTTTTTAACAACATCTATTTTAGGATTAATAGTAAGCGTTTTTATTGTTCAGGAAAAATTGGGCTTTAAAAATAGTATTATTTCAAAATTTTGTAATCTAAGTTCAAATTCATCTTGTAGTTCAGTGATCAATTCCAAGAACGCTGAAAATAAATGGTTTAGTTTTTCAGATCTTCCACTTATTTTCTTTTGCTCAAGCGTAATTGCTATTTTGGTTAAACCATTAGAATCTTCAATCTTTATAGGATTTTTAAGTTTATTGGCTATTCCTGTAATTGTATCCTCAATTTGGATTCAAAAGTTTGAAATTCAAAAATGGTGCGTAATGTGTTTGGCAGTTTCCGCTCTAATATTTGTGCAAAGTGTTATATGGTTCGCATCAGATTTGTTTACGTTAACGTTTAGTTTCGCAGAGGTTTTTCCTTTTGTATTTTCAGTTGTTCTGCTTATACCAATTTGGTCCGTTTTAAAAACAATTTTAAAAAGCATTTTGGGTAACGAGAATTCTCTTAAAGAGATGAAAAAATTCAAAAGAAATTATTCGTTATTAAATTTTCTGTCAAAAAAAGTACCGTATACCGATGGATTTGACGATTTGAGAGGATTACATTTTGGAAACAGAAATGCAGCAGTAAAACTTTCTATAATTATAAGTCCAAGTTGCGAGCACTGTCATAAAACATTTCAGGAAGCATTTGATTTAGTATTGAGATTTCCTGACAGGATATTCCTGAATGTATTATTCAATATCAATCCTGAAAATGCAGAAAATCCATATAAATCAGTTGTAGAAAGACTTCTGACCATCAATAGAGTAACTCCAGGAAAAACGGTTGAAGCAATATCTGATTGGCATATTAAAAAAATAGGCCTTAAAAAATGGTTGAAAAAATGGCATGTTGACGCTGTGAGTATGATGATCAATCAGGAAATACAAAAACAATATGAGTGGTGTTCTAAAAATAATTTTAATTATACACCGGTTAAAATTGTAAACGAAAAAGTTTTTCCAAATGAATATGAATTAAGTGAATTAAAATATTTCCTAAACGATTTTATTGAAGAATCTGACAATAGTGAAGTTCTTGAAAAGAAAATAGCTTAATCTTTCTAAAAATAATATTAGGAACAGACAGAAGCTTCAAATGTCGATAAATGATTGAAGTAGTAAACGGAAAACATTAAAACCTAAAGTATCATGTTAAAAAACATTTTAAGCCTTGAAGGCGCAGAAGAATTAAGTGAAAATGAACAAAAAATGATAGCTGGTGGTAATGCTCCGGTTTGCAACGAAGGTTCTTTCGCAAAGAGATGTAACGAATTTGGAACTGTACCTTATTACTGGGATTGTGTGCCTAACGGAACAAAATCTTGCTAATTAGAGCATAGTTAAATAGAATAAAGCTCACTTTAGTTATTAACAGAAACAAAAAACAGAGTTATGCTAAAAAATATTTTAAACCTTGAAGGAGCTCAGCAAATAAGTGCAAATGAGCAAAAAACGATACAAGGAGGACAGCCAATTAATCCGTCTACTTGTCGTTGCTTCTGCAGTACTGGAAGTGCATCTTGTTTTACTTATTGTCCAGACGGATCAATTCCGGGATTAAGTGAAGGAAGCACAGGTAATTGTAAATTTCCATTTGAATAAGTTTTTGAATTGGATAAAAATAAGCTCTTATTAAAAACTCAAACAAAAAACGTCATGTTAAAAAACATATTAAACTTACAAGGAGCTGAAGCATTAAGCATCAGTGAGCAAAAAAATATCAGTGGAGGAAGTATTCCGCCAGATGGTGAGTGTGGAGAATTTGTTGTGTTTTACGCATCACAGGAACAATGTTTAGCCTATCCGCGCAACTTAAGGCCAGTGTATATAGGATCAAACCAATGTTCGATATTGATGGCTCCGTGTTAATAGTTCACTGACAATTTAGAATAAAATATAATTTGAATTTCAACAGCAATATCTGATAATGTTAAAGAAAATTTTGAATTTAGAAAGTGCCCAGCACATAAGTAAGACTGAACAAAAAACAATAAAAGGAGGAATTCCTGAATGTTGGGTTCATGCAATCGAAGCTGGATGCGTTTTAATACCCGTAGGCGGCACCTGCCCTGTAAATACATCAGCAGGTATATGTGAAACAAGTCGCCTTTGTTGTTAGATAGTTTTTGATTTTAGAATAAATGTAAAATATAGCCTTTTTTAAAATTTAGTCATGTTTTTTTTAATTTGTAAGGCGCTCGATCGTGGAACATTGAGCAAATATCCCAGTATTGATGATTGGTATTGGGATTCTCAGGAAAATTGGTCACTGAATTGGTTTTATTTGGTTAGGGCTAATCAGTGCCAGCTCCTAGAGAAATTATATTTCTAATAAATTATTGGTTTATAAATACCCTAACAGAGAAGACTAATATCTTCTCTGTTTTTTTTCATAGCATAAATAATAATAAAATATTATGATAGTTTTTTAGCAGACAGAGTCTTCAACTGTCTTAAAATGATTGGAGTACTAACAAATCAAAAAAACAAATTATGAAAAAATTGAAAGATTTAATTGGGGTTGAAGTTTTAAGTACTGCTGAAAAGAAAAACATTAAGGGCGGAGGGCCTGGAATTGAAGCTTGTTATTGTCCTGATGGCACTTTTGCCGGTATTATACATCCGGGTGAAGGAGAGGTTTGCTCATCAGTTATTGAGGAGAGCTGTTTATTAGATCATTAATTTTTTTTTTAGTTTTAAATAAGGAAGAGCCGCCTCATATTTTTATTTTGGCGGTTTCTTTTATATAGATCTTAATGGTGCTTTGAATTATAGGGAATCATTAAAATAAAATTACCAGAGATTAAATAGAAATAAAATGTAATTGTTTTAAAATGTGTGGTTTAAAATGTTTAGAGAAAGAGAGAGTAATTAATTTAATAGTAAATATCATATTTTTGTTAAATAAAGAAATTTAATCTTAAATTGCTCTGAAATAAATGAATATAAGTTGAAAAAATTCACCAATTATAAGCAGGCTGATTTTAAGGATTGCGGACCAACATGTTTAAAAATAGTAGCTAAACATTACGGAAAAACAATCAACATTCAGGAGTTGAGGAACATTAGCGAAACAACTCGTGAAGGTAGTAATTTGCTTTTTTTAAGCGATGCCGCAGAGAAAATTGGTTTTAGAACTTTAGGTGTAAAATTAAATCTTGAAAGATTACATGAGGCGCCCTTGCCTTGTATTTTACATTGGAATAAAAACCATTATGTAGTACTTTATAAAATCAAAAGGGGAACTTATTATATCTCAGATCCGGCTTTTGGTTTAATCGAATATAATAAACAGGATTTTATTAAATTCTGGATAGGCAACAATGCAGACGAATCTACTCAGGAAGGTGTTGCTTTATTGATGGAGGCTGCACCAAAGTTTTTTCAGTCTGAATTTGATAAGGAAGAAAATAAAGGTTTAGGTTTTGCATTATTGTCGCAATACGTTTTGCGGTACAAATCATTTTTAATACAACTTAGTATAGGGTTATTGGCCAGCAGTTTGCTGCAATTGATTTTTCCGTTTTTAACCCAAAGTATTGTCGATGTAGGAATACAAAATCAGAATATTCACTTTATTTATTTAATTCTTTTTGCGCAATTATTTCTATTTGCCGGAAAGACAGGTTTGGAACTTATCAGGAGTTGGATATTATTGCATCTTTCTACCCGAATCAATATTTCGCTTATTTCAGATTTCTTTATTAAATTAATGAATCTGCCCATTTCGTTCTTTGATGTTCGAATGACAGGAGATATTATGCAGCGTATTAATGATCACCGCAGAATCGAAAAAATTCTGACCACGTCATCCTTAAATGTATTGTTTTCTGTTATTAATATGTTTGTTTTGGGAGGTGTATTAGCTTATTTTAATCTTCAGATATTCTTTGTGTTTTTTGTTGGAAGTATTCTCTACTTTGGATGGATTACTTTATTCTTAAAACGAAGAGAAGTTCTCGATTACAAACGTTTTGCAGAGGTCTCAAACGAGCAAAACAAAGTGATGGAACTTATTAACGGTATGCAGGAAATTAAACTGCACAATGCCGAAAAACAAAAACGGTGGGGTTGGGAGTATATTCAGGCCAGGCTTTTCAGGGTTTCGATAAAAGGATTGGTTTTAGAGCAAACTCAAACAATAGGTTCTTCTGTCATTAATGAGCTAAAAAATATTTTCATCATATTTCTTTCTGCTAAATTAGTAATTGACGGTTCTATAACGTTGGGGATGATGTTGGCGATAAGTTCGATCGTAGGAAGTTTAAACGGACCAATAACACAGCTTATAGAATTTGTGAGAGAACTTCAGGATGCTAAAATTTCGTTGGCAAGATTGTCTGAAATTCACGAGAAAGAAGATGAAACGCAACAAGAAGTTCATCAGACAAGTGATGTTCCTTTTGATTCTGATATCGAGATAAAGAATCTTTCGTACCGTTATCTGGGATCCGATATTCCTGTTTTAGATGATTTAACACTAAAGATTCCGGCCAATAAAGTAACGGCAATAGTAGGCGTTAGCGGAAGCGGAAAAACAACATTGATGAAACTGCTTCTGAAATTTTATGAACCTGAAAAAGGAGAAATTACAATTGGCAATACACAGTTTAAAAATATTTCGCAAAAAGCATGGCGATCCAATATTGGCGCAGTGATGCAGGAAGGTTTTATTTTTAGTGATACTATTGCTAATAATATTGCTTTTGGCGTAGATAAAGTCGATAAAGAGCGCTTGGTTTATGCAGCAGATGTGGCTAACATAAAAGAATATATTAGCGGATTGCCTCTTGGTTATAATACTAAAATTGGAGCCGAAGGAACCGGAATGAGTACAGGACAAAAACAGCGTATGCAAATAGCAAGGGCAGTTTATAAAAATCCCGAAATATTGTTTTTTGATGAAGCAACATCAGCATTAGATGCTAATAATGAAAAAGAAATTATGCGTAAACTGGATATCTTTTTTAAAGATAAAACCGTAGTGGTTATTGCGCATCGATTAAGTACAGTGATGAATGCTGATCAAATCGTGGTTTTGGATAAAGGAAAAATTATAGAGATTGGCAATCATTCTGCTTTGGTAGAACAAAAAGGGAATTATTTTGAACTGGTTAAAAATCAATTACAATTAGGAAATTAATCATGGCTGAAGATACTACATTCGAATTAAGAAGTGAGGAAGTTCAGGACATCCTTACCAGAGTGCCCCACTGGATGATACGTTGGGGAACAGTTTTGATATTTGTAATTATTTTTATGTTGTTTTTTGTATCCTGGTTTATCAAATATCCGGACGTTGTAAATACCGAAATTGTCATTACAACCAATATTCCGCCAGAAAAAATAGTGTCGAAATCTTCCGGACGTATCGAAGCTATTTTGGTTAAAAACAAATCGATAGTTTCAAAAAACAGCACGCTTGCCATTATCGAAAACACAGCCAATTACAAAGATGTTTTTTTATTGAAAAAAATAGTGGATGAGTATAATATCAACAATCCTCAAAAAGCTTTTCCTTTTGCTTTGCTAAAAAATGCACAATTAGGAGAAATCGAAAGTGCTTTTGCTGTTTTTCAAAAAGATTATCAGGCCGAAGAATTAAATAAAGATTTGCAGCCTTTTCAGGTCGAAAACAGAGCGCAGGTTTCAGAGAAAGTTCAGATCAAGGAAAGATTAGAAATTTTGCAACAGCAAAAGGTCATTAACGAAAGTGAATTACAGCTTCAAAAAAATGAAATCGCCCGTTTTGAAACTTTATTCAATAAAGGGATTATTTCGGCACAGGAAATGGAAGCCAAGAAGCTGGGTTATCTTCAGGCGCAAAAGAGTTATAAAAGCCTTTTAACGTCGATTTCTCAATTGAAGTCCTCTTTGATTGATAATTCAAAATTAAGTCAGAATTCGCAGATAAGCGGCACCAAAGAAGAGGTTACATTAGGAAGAAACATGGCGCAATCATTTTATCAGCTTAAAAAAGTAATAAAAGATTGGGAATTGGCTTATGCCTTAAAATCATCGGTTAGCGGAGTGGTTACTTTTTTGCAGGTTTGGACAGAAAATCAAACCATAAATGTTGGTGATAATGTGTTCTCGATTATTCCGGATACCAGAAATGGTTTTGTTGGTAAAGTAAAAGCGCCGGCTCTAAATTCAGGAAAAGTAAAAATTGGCCAGGTTGTGAATATTAGATTGGCGAATTTTCCTGATCGTGAATTTGGTGTGCTAAAAGGTAAAATTCAGAATATTTCTCTTGTTCCGGATAAAGACGGTAATATATTAATGGATGTTGCTCTTCCTAACGGATTGCAAACTTCTTATAAAAAGCAAATTGTTTTTCAGCAGGAAATGAAAGGAAGTGCTGAAATTGTAACCGAAGATCTGCGACTAATTGAGAGAATTCTGTATCAGTTTAAGAGTATTTTCGAACAGGTTTAAAACTTCAGGTAAAACTCTTTCGTCAATTCGATATATTCCGGAGTATAAACATGTCTGTCGATTTCGATTGTTAATTCATCGATTTCGATTTCGGCAGTTTCATTTCGGCTAAAAGCTAATAAACTTCTTTTAGTTGCAGCTGTTGGAGTTCCTTTTACGCGGGTAATTTTTATTGGATATAATTGTGATTCTTTGGCTAAAGCGATAAATTTTGCTTCTTCTTTAAAAGGAAGAATTATAGCAAATATTCCATTTTCTGAAAGTAATAAATCGGCAGCTTCAACAAGTTCTTCAAAAGGCATGGCATCCTGAAAGCGTGCTAAATCGCGTTGTTCATTTTCGGTTTTAAAATCTTCGGCATAAAAAGGAGGATTTGAAACAATCAGATCATATTCGTCTTCCGGTTCTTCGATAAATTCATCTAAACCAGCATGAAAACAAAACAAGCGATCACCCCACGGAGAATTTTCAAAATTATCAACCGCTTGTTCGTAAGCATCTTCATCAATTTCTAAGGCATCAATTTGTTCCGCATGAGTTCGCTGAGCAAGCATCAAAGCAATAACTCCGGTTCCTGCGCCAATATCTAATACACTAAACGGATTATGATGTACTGGAGCCCAAGAGCCCAATAAAACGCCGTCTGTGCCGACTTTCATGGCAGTTTTATCTTGTTGAATAGAGAATTGCTTGAATGTAAACATAAAAATTAAATTCCAATTTTTTTAAATTCCAAATTCCAACCAAAAAAAGGAAATTCCAATTTTTTAAAATTCAAAATTCCAAACTGATTAGTGAAATTCAATTCTTTTAAATTTCAAATTATAATTGGAAAAGTAAATCTTTGTGGTTGATTTGTTTTGCAAAAATAAGACTAAAATCTGTATTAATTATTTAGAAGTTTTAGTGATTATTGCCGATAGAATCTTTCTTAATTCTTCGACTTCGAATAATAAAGAATCTGAAAGTATTTTTTGATCAGGATTTAAACTTTTAAAAAATGGCTTCTTTCAAAAAAAACTACAAATACTATAAATATATATGATAATTTGTATTCCTAAATTATTTTAACGCAGAGAGCGCAAAGGTTTTTCGCAGAGTTAACTAAGATTTAAGTTGTGTTTACACAATCTAAGTCCGCAAAGCTTTGTGAACTTTGTGTATTTATTAAACTTAGTATATTTAAAAAACTTTGTGTTCTCTGTGGTATTTTTTTGCAGATTTCTATAATGACCCGATTTTTATCGAAGCTAATTAGAAATTAAAAAATTTAGAATTTCTTAATTAAAGATACATCTCCACCAATCCTTCTGGCAAGTTCATGATAACTTTTTTATTCTCACGATCAATTTTTACAAGGAAATGATCGATCATCGGAATCAGCATTTCTACTTCGCCATTTAAAACTTCAAAAAGAGGTTGGGCTGTAGAATCGTTTACGGCAACAATTTTTCCAAAAACGCCTAAACGCTGATCCTCAATTTCGAAACCGATAACTTCATGGAAATAAAATTTGTTACCACTAAGTTTTGGTAACATATTTAAAGGAAGATAAATGGCATTGCCCATAATGGCATCTGCATCTTCTTCGGTATTCATATCTTCAAAACGAATTCTAAGAAAGTCGTTTTTGTGCAATGAACTTTTTTCAATAAAAAAAGGAACCAGGTGTTTATTGCATTCAATAAACACTGATTCCAGATTTTCGTATAACTCAGGTTCGTCCGTGTCTAAATAAGCCAGAACTTCACCTTTGAAACTAAATTTTTTAGCGATTTTACCTAAATAAAAACAATCTTCTTTACGCATTCTCGCTAAATATAATTATGCTTCAGTTGTTTCGTTATTTTCTTCAGCAGCAGGAGCTTCTTCAGTAGATGCTTCTACTTCAGCAACTTCTTCTTCAACTGCAGGAGTTGCAGCAGCGATAGCGTCAGCTTCAGCCTGAGCTGCAGCAGCTAAACGTTTAGCATTAACTTCTTGCTCTGCTTTTAAAGATTTAGCTCTAGCATCAGCTTGCGCTTTTGTTAAACCTTCTTTTTTAGCATCAACTTTTCCAGCTTTAGCATCTAACCAAGCAGATAATTTAGCATCAGCTTGCTCTTGAGTTAAAGCACCTTTACGAATACCTCCATCAAGGTGGTGTTTCAATAAAGCACCTTTGTAAGAAAGAATTGCTCTTGCAGTATCAGTTGGTTGTGCACCATTGTGTAACCATTTTACAGCGCTATCAATGTTTAATTCGATAGTTGCAGGGTTTGTGTTAGGATTGTAAGTACCGATTTTCTCTAAGTATTTACCATCTCTTTTTGAGCGTGCATCTGCAGCTACAACCCAGTAAAAAGGTCTTTGTTTTTTACCGTGTCTTTGTAATCTAATTTTTACTGACATAATCTTATGATTAAATTTTGAGGTACTCGACCTCCGTTAATTAAGGGCGCAAAGATATAATTTTTTTATGAATTATTCGTTCCAAACTTTATTAAATATATTTGCTGCAGATTTTTGCTGTTTTTTGACCTGTTTCAGGGTTTAAATTTTCATTTTTTGGCTCAAATAAGGTACTTTTGCCTCAAATTCATGACCTTATGAAAAAATATATCTACTTGTTTATTAGTGTTTTTGTACTTGCATCGTGTACTGAAGATGTAAAATTTAATACGCCTGCTTTTCAGGGATTGAAAGATAATGTCTTTTGGAGGTCTCAAAACTATACAGCTTATACAACAATAAACGGAGATTTGTTTATCGAAGGAGGTTTGGGAGCTGAGAAAGTAAGCTTGAAACTGCCTTCTCCAATTCCTCAAACTTATATTTTGGGTGTTGATGATATAGCAACGGCTTCCTATTCGAATGTTTTTCCGAGTGAAACACCTCAGTTTACTACAGGAACAAACATGGGGAACGGCCAGGTTGTGATTACAGATTTTGATGTTAAAAACAATACTATTTCGGGAACATTTAAATTTACAGCAGTAAATGGTAGTGCAGGTGATGGAGAAAAACCTGAAATTCATTTTACAGAAGGTGTTTTTTATAAGATACCATATACCCCTAAGGTTAACTTCTAAATTATTAAGTTTTTCATTTGCAATTGTTTGGTTTTATTGATTTCTATTTTTTTAAATCAAAATAAAAACATAAATAAACTAATATATAGTAGATTACAGAAAAATAAGACTACATTTGCTACATTATTATAAATAAGTACATATGAACATTTTTGTTGGAAGCCTTCCATTCAGTATTGAGGAAGCAGATTTAAGAGAGTCTTTCGAGGCTTACGGAGCAGTAGATTCAGTTAAAATCATTACTGATAAATTTACAGGAAGAAGCAAAGGTTTTGGTTTCGTAGAGATGCCAAACGATGCAGAAGCTCAAAAAGCAATTGATGAATTGAATGGAGCTACTGTTCAAGGTCGTGCAATTGTGGTTAATAAATCTGAACCGAAACCAGAAGGCGAAAGAAGAAGCTTCAACAATAACAGTCGTGGTGGAGATTCACGCGGAGGTTATGGTGGAGGAAACAGCCGTGGTGGAAATGACCGTGGTGGTAACAGAGGAGGATATTAATATTTTTTTCTAAATATATAAAAGGGATCAACGTAAGTTGATCCCTTTTTTTATGCGGTAAATTTTGTTTCTGTAGAGATGCACTGCTTTGCATCTAACACAAAGCGAAGACGCATTTCTATAAGCCTCTTCATGAAATAAATTAGCTATAAGTTTCAGGTTTCACGTTCCAACAATAACTTGAACCTTGAAACCTGAAACCTGAAACAAAATTAACTATAAGTTTTCTACAAGCCAGTCTCCAACTTCGCTGGTTTTGTATGCTTTTGATCCTTTTGTTGCTAAATCTTCTGTAACAATTCCTTGCTCTAATGATTTGTTTACAACGGCTCTGATAGCTTCGGCTTCGTCTTTTAGTCCAAAAGCATCTTCGAACATCATGGCTGCAGATAAAATAGTTGCCAGCGGATTTGCAATATTTAATCCAGTTGCCTGAGGGTAAGATCCGTGGATTGGTTCGTATAATGAAGTATGTTCTCCAACAGAAGCAGAAGGCATTAATCCCATTGAACCTGAAATTACAGAAGCTTCATCTGTTAAGATATCTCCAAATAAATTCTCTGTAATCAAAACGTCATAAGAATTTGGCCATTGTACCAAACGCATTGCCACTGCATCAACAAATTCGTAAGAAACAGTAACTTCAGGATACTCTTTTTCCATTGCCTGAACGGTTTCTCTCCATAAACGTGAAGTTTCCAAAACGTTTGCTTTGTCAACGCAACATAATTTTTTGCTACGTGTCATGGCAAGTTCAAAACCTTTTTTGGCCAAACGCTGAACTTCGGCTCTTGTGTAAACACAATTGTCAAAAGCAGTTTCTCCGTCGTCTCTTCTTCCTTTTTCTCCAAAATAAATTCCTCCGGTTAATTCTCTTAAGAAAACCAAGTCAGTTCCTTCGATTCTTTCTCTTTTTAAAGGAGAATTATCAATCAAAGAAGGGAACGTAAAAGTAGGGCGTACGTTAGCAAACAAACCTAATTTTTTACGCATCAATAATAATCCCTGCTCCGGACGAACTGGTGCGCTTGGATCATTATCATATTTTGGGTGGCCAATTGCGCCAAACAAAACAGCATCTGCTTTCATACAAACTTCATGCGTTTCATCAGGATAAGGAACTCCAACAGCATCAATTGCAGCTGCTCCTGTAAGAGCTGGTGTCCATGTTATTTCGTGATTGAATTTTTTTGCAATAGCATCAGATACTTTTACAGCTTCATTAATTACTTCTGGTCCGATTCCGTCACCGGCTAAAAGGGCTATGTTAAATTTCATTTTTTTTTAAGGTTGTAAGGTTCTGAGTTACTAAGGTTCTAAGTTTTTTTTCTTAGTAAGCAGAATTCTAATTTATAATTTTTTTTAAGGTTCTAAGGTTCTGAGTTGCTAAGGTTCTAAGTTTTTTTTCTTTATAATCTTAGTAACTTGATGATAAATTTCTTTTTTTTAAGGTTCTGATTTGTTAAGATTCTAAGTTCAAAGAAAAAAACTTAGAACCTTAGCAACTTAGAACCTTACGGAATCACATTCAACATCTTTTGAGTTGCAATAATCGCTGCAACGGTTTGATCTGAATCTAATCCTCTGGTTTTAAATTCTTTTCCGTTGTTTGTCCAGGTGATGATCGTTTCGCACAAAGCGTCAGAACTACTTCCTGGTGGGATTCTTACTGCGTAATCAATCAATTTTGGAAGCGTTAGTTTTTTGCTTTTGTAAATTTTAGATAAAGCATTCATAAAAGCATCAAACTGACCGTCTCCCTGAGCGCTTTCTTCGATGATTTCGTCATCAATTTTTAAAAGTAAAGTTGTTGACGGACGCATTCCTTTTGAATGCATTAATACGTAAGATTCAATGGTAATTTTATCCTGATAAGTGTGACTGTCCAAAACATCAGAAATAATGTATGGTAAATCTTCTTTGGTAACGGTTTCTTTTTTATCGCCCAATTCGATAATTCTTTGGGTAACCAATTTCAAATCTTCCTGATTTAATTTTAAACCTAATTCCTGAAGATTTTTTTCGATATTGGCTTTACCCGAAGTTTTTCCTAAGGCGTATTTTCTTTTTCTCCCGAAACGTTCCGGAAGTAAATCATTAAAATATAAATTGTTTTTATTATCACCGTCAGCATGGATTCCAGCAGTTTGTGTAAAAACATTGTCACCAACAATTGGCTTGTTGGCAGGAATTCTATATCCTGTAAAGGTTTCTACCAGTTTGCTTACCGTATAAAGAGAAGTTTCTTTGATATTGATGCTAACTTCCGGTAAATAATCATTTATTACGGCAACTGTGCTTTCCAGCGGCGCATTTCCTGCTCGTTCTCCCATTCCGTTTACGGTAACGTGAAGCCCGTTTATGCCGGCTTTTACAGCTTCCATAACGTTCGCAATACTTAAATCGTAATCGTTATGCGCGTGAAAATCAAAATGAATGTTTGGATATTTTGCTCTGATTTTCGAGATAAATTCAAAAGTCAAAGACGGAATTAATACGCCTAAAGTATCAGGAAGTAAAATTCTTTTAACGGGTTGAGTAGATAAAAAGTCCAGAAATTGAAAAACGTATTCCGGTGAATTTCTCATTCCGTTGCTCCAGTCTTCCAGATAAACGTTTGTGTCAATATTATTTTCTTTTGCTAAAGCGATTATCTCGGCAATTTCTGAAAAGTGCTGTTCAGGTGTTTTTTTTAATTGATGTGTCAGGTGATTCATTGAACCTTTGGTCAATAAATTCTGCACTTTGGCACCAGCTTTTTTCAGCCATTCGATCGAAACGCCTCCGTCGACAAACGAAAGTACTTCAATACGATTCGTATATCCTTTTTCGGTTGCCCAGGATGTGATGCCTTTTACGGCTTGAAATTCTCCTTCGCTGACACGAGCCGAAGCAATTTCGATTCTATCAATATTTAATTCCTCCAACAACAATTGTGCAATGGTTAGTTTTTCTGCAGCAGAAAATGATACTCCCGAGGTTTGTTCACCATCGCGAAGCGTCGTATCCATTATTTCAATTTTTCTTTTTTCCATATTGATTTTCTATATTTCTTTAAAAGTGAATTATAGTTATTGTTATATTTTTCCTCTTACTTCGTTTAGCTTCATTGTCATCGAAAGGGCTGAATTTTCTATCCAGTCATTGTATTCTTCAATTGCCTTCAATCGTAATTCGTCTTCTAAATAACCTTCCTCGACCATTTGTCTGGATCCGGCAACTTTGGACCAAATCCCAACTTTCGATTTAAAATCAGCATCTTCCTGAAGGTAAACTTCATCTGAATTTATTTTTTCGATAGAATGAAAACCTGCTTCTTTTAATAACAGAGGTAAATCTTCTCCTATTTTATTGTTCATTCCGGCATCTGCCCGCCATTTCAAAAAAGTTTTATAAAACTCCTGCATGCTTTCCGGTGGCAACGGATTCCAGATTAAATTGGTGTGATCATAATCCAGAATTGATATTTGACCGTTTGGCTTCAATAATGATTTCATTTTTATTAAAGCTTCTTTTGGGTTGCTTAACCATTGCAATGTTCTGGCGGAAATAATTAAGTCGAATTTTATATCCGGGTTGTAATCAAATAAATCAACAGCAATTAATTCTAAATTAGCAACTGATTCATAAGATTCCTGACCGCTTTTTATAAAGTTTTCTGTATTGTCAATGGCAATAACTTTTCCGTTTGGGCCAATATTATTTGCAATGTCTCTTGAAATTGAACCTGTTCCGCAGCCAATATCTAAAACGGTTATTCCGGGTTGTAAAATCTGAGTCAGATTTCTATAATTTTTGGCTAAACTTCTATCGTTGAATATTTTCGTTGCATTTTCGTCTCTTTCAATATGTTTATTGCCTTTCATTTACAATAGGATTATTTAAAACTTATTTTTTGTAGGATTAATTTCTGAAATATTCTTTCGATCGATTTCATTTAGAAAGACCCGACAAGCTTTGAAACCTGTCGGGCCTAATAGACTGAATGAGATTTCTTTTTAGTAAGGAAGTTTATCGGCGAAAGCCACAATATCTTCTTTAATATTTTGTAGATAATCAATGTCATCAAAGCCATTAATCATATTGTTCTTTTTGTATCCGTTAATCGCAAAAGATTCTGATTGACCTGTTGCCAATAAAGTAATGGTTTGGTTTGGCAGGTTGATTTCTAATTGTGTATTAGGATCAGCTTCAATTGCTTTAAAAATGGTATCAGCAAATTCAGGGCTAACCTGAACTGGAAGAACACCAATATTTAAACAGTTTCCTTTGAAGATATCTGCAAAGAAACTAGAAACTACAGCTCTAAAACCATAATCGTAAACTGCCCACGCAGCGTGTTCTCTTGAAGATCCTGAACCGAAGTTTTTTCCTCCAACAAGGATTTTTCCGCTATAAGTTGAATTGTTTAAAACGAAATCAGCTTTTGGAGAATCGTCTCCATTATATCTCCAGTCTCTAAAAAGATTGTCTCCAAAACCTTCACGTTTTGTAGCTTTCAGGAAACGAGCCGGAATAATTTGATCTGTATCTACGTTCTCAATTGGCAGCGGCACTGCACTGCTGGTAAGTATATTAAATTTATCGTATGCCATTTTAATTTTAGATTTTTGGATTTTAGATTTTAGATTTTCTCACTGGGATAAATTCTAAACGCTAAAATGTTTTGTATTAAATAATGTAAATCAATTTTTGTTTGAAAATATTTAGATGAAAGTTTACACAAAGTGAAAATCTAAAATCTAAACTCTTCAATCTAAAATAATTCTCTTGGGTCTGTTAGTTTTCCTGTAACAGCAGCAGCGGCAGCCATAATCGGGCTTGCTAATAATGTTCTTGAGCCAGGACCCTGACGACCTTCAAAGTTTCTGTTTGATGTACTTACGGCATATTTTCCGGCTGGAACTTTATCATCGTTCATTGCTAAACATGCTGAACATCCAGGCTGACGTAATACAAAACCAGCTTCTGTCAAAATATCCAAAATACCTTCTTCTTTAATCTGAGCTTCAACAACGTGAGAACCCGGAACTAACCAAGCCGTAACATTATCAGCTTTTTTTCTTCCTTTTACAATTTCGGCGAAAGCCCTAAAATCTTCGATACGACCGTTTGTACAACTTCCTAAGAAAACGTAATCAATTGGTTTTCCAATCATCACATCGTCTTCCTGGAAGCCCATGTAAGCAAGCGATTTTTTATACGTTTCCTCACCGCCTTCAACTTGGTTGGCGTTCGGAATATGTTTAGAGATACCAATTCCCATTCCAGGGTTAGTACCATAAGTAATCATTGGTTCAATATCTGAAGCGTTGATATTTAATTCAGCATCAAAAACAGCATCAGCATCCGTTTTTAGAGTTTTCCAGTATTCAACAGCTTTTGTCCACGCTTCACCTTTAGGAGCATATAATCTTCCTTCAAGGAAATCAAAAGTTTTTTGGTCAGGAGCGATCATTCCGCCACGAGCACCCATTTCGATACTTAGGTTACAAACCGTCATACGGCCTTCCATAGTCATATTTTCGAAAACATCTCCGGCGTATTCAACAAAATATCCAGTTCCTCCAGAAGTAGTTAACTGAGCAATAATATAAAGTGCAACGTCTTTTGGACCAACACCTTTGCTTAACTGACCGTTTACGTTGATACGCATTTTCTTTGGTTTTGGCTGCATAATACATTGTGTAGAAAGCACCATCTCTACCTCAGAAGTTCCGATACCAAAAGCAATCGCTCCAAAAGCACCGTGAGTAGACGTGTGAGAATCTCCACAAACAATAGTAGCACCTGGCAAAGTAATTCCGTTTTCAGGACCAACTACGTGTACAATTCCATTTTTAATGTGACCTAATCCCCAGTGCGAAATTCCGTATTCGGCAGCGTTATCTTCAAGAGCTTTAAGCTGATTGGCAGATAGTGCATCTTCAACTGGTAAATGTTGGTTTATGGTTGGTGTATTGTGATCTGCAGTTGCAAAAGTACGTTCCGGGTATAAAACCTTAACGCCTCTGGCTTTTAATCCTAAAAAAGCAACAGGACTCGTAACTTCATGAATGAAATGACGATCAATAAAAAACACATCTGGTCCATCTTCAATTTTACGCACTACATGTGAATCCCATACTTTGTCAAATAATGTCTTACTCATTTTTATTTTTTTTAATTGTAATTTCTAACCACAGCAATTTCCTGCTCATTATAATAGGAAAACAAAATTAGAAAAAGATATAAGGCCGTCAATTTCAATATTTCATTATATACGATACCCAAACTGAAATACAAATTGGTATTCGGTTTTTTGTTATTGGATTTGATTGTAGAATGAATATAAATTGGTTTTGCTTTTCCTTTTTAGGTTAATTTTGATTTGATTGCTTAAATTTTAATAGTTGGCAAATTTATCTCAAAATCATTACAGAATATAGGTTTTAATTGAAAAAAATGTAACAAAATGAATTAAAATAGTAATAATTGTTAGGTTTGGTTTGTTTTTGAATCTTTGTTTTTGCGTGTTCTAATGGCTTTAAATGCCATTTTTTGAAGTTTTTTTATCTTCTAAAATCTACCAAAATACTACGACATCCAAGAGATGTATTTTTATGAAATTTTATGTTTTTTTAAGCTAAAAACTGAATTTTGATAAGAATGTTTTTAGAATAATTTTGAAGATTAATTCAGTGAGTTTTTAAAAGCTAAAGGTGTAAGGCTGGTTTTCTTTTTAAAGAGTTTACTAAACGATTGAGGGTATTCAAAACCCAATTGATACGCTATTTCTGCAACCGAAAGATTGGTAGTAATCAGAAAATCTTTTGATTTTTCGATTAGTTTGGAGTGAATGTGCTGTTGCGCATTTTGTCCCGTTAAATTTCGAAGCATATCACTCAGATAGTGGCTTGAAACATTTATTTGCGAAGCCAGAAAATCTACTGTAGGCAAACCTCTTTTCAGTGTTTCGGCATTATTGATATAATTATCCAGCGTTTCTTCTACTTTAAGTAATAAATCACTGCTAATGGTTTTTCGTGTAATAAATTGGCGTTTATAAAAACGATTACTGTAATTAAGCAACACATCAAGATAAGAAACTATAACATCCTGACTCATTTCGTCAATTGCGGTATGAAGTTCATTATCAATGCTGTTTAACAATCCAATAATGGTTGTTTTTTCACTGTCAGAAAGATGCAATGCTTCATTGGTATCGTAGGAGAAAAAGCCATATTTTTTGATCGTTTTTCCTAAAGGATAATTTCTAATAAAATCAGGATGAAAAAACAGCGTAAACCCAAAATATTCGGCTCCTTCTTCATTATCGGTAAAAATCAATTGATTGGGAGAGGTAAACATTAATCCGCCTTCATTAAAATCATAATAGCCCTGACCATAACCCATTTTTCCGTTGGTCGAATATTTATAAGATATTTTATAAAAATCAAGAAGAAAAGCATTATTTGTCAATCCGGCATTGATGACCAGTTTGGTATTGTCCACCAGACTAATCATAGGATGCAGCGGTTTTGGCAGATTAAATAAAGTATGAAACTGAGATATAGAAGAAAGTTTTGACGGATTATTATTTTTCTTTTCCATGATATAAAGGTATAAAAAATCAAAAACGAATACCGTACAGATTATCAAAATCTGAACGGTATTCATCCTAAATTAGGCTCCCAGAAATTGTTTGCCAAAAGCGGTGCGAAAAACTTCGTCGCCTTGTTCCAGTCTTTGTTGGTAAAGTGCTTTGGCATCTTCTCCGGCTACATATCTTAGTTTGGTTTTTCCATCCGTAGCAGCTTCAAATACAACATCGGCAATTTGTTCTGCAGTCGATGCCATTTCAAACATAGTATCAACACTTGCAAACAAGGCGTTTGTCATTGCTTCATATTCAGGTTTAGTTCCTGAATCAAGTGAACCGTGTAGAAATTCTGTTTTAATACCGCCCGGAGAAACCGTTTTAATATGTACACCAAACGGATTTAATTCATAAGCCATACTTTCGCTCCAGCCTTCCAATCCCCATTTTGTTGCATGATATACAGATCCTAAAGGAAAAGAAATCAATCCGCCGATAGAAGTTGTTGAGATAAATAAGCCGCTTCTTCTTTCTCTGAAATAAGGAATAAAAGCATTGGTAACACGAATTACGCCCAACAAATTGGTATTAAGCTGTTTTGTGATTTGGTCGTCGTTAAAACTTTCCAAAGGACCAATTAATCCATAACCCGCATTGTTAAAAACGATATCAATGTCGCTTAATTCCAGCGCTTTTTGAACCGTGCTTTGTATTTGATCATAATTAGTAACGTTCAAAGGCAATAACGTTACGTTTTTTAAACCAGAAAGTTCTGTTTCCTTTTCAGGGTTTCTCATTGTTGCGATTACATTCCATCCTTGATTGTGGAATAATTTTGCTGTTGCTTTTCCTAATCCTGAAGAAGCGCCTGTGATAAAAATTGTTTTCATAATAATTGTTTTAATTTGATGAAGCAAAGTTCAGGTGAGAGCAGCGTTTAAAAGTGTTCATTTTGGTGCAATGAGTATCCAAAATGAATAATCGAAGTTTTTGGGTTTAAATAATCGAAATTTTATCATTTTTATGGGTTTTTAACACTTTCTAATAATGATTTTGATTAATGCTTTTTGTTTAATTCTTTATTTCCTTAAGCGAAAAAAAAGCGTAAATTTGAACTTCCTCCATTTCTATAAAGCAATTTTTTATAATCCATGTAATCAGAGATTTATATTGGTTAAATTGGAATTTGGAGCTTTAATTTTTGCTATTTAAACTTATGTATTTAATATTCGATACCGAAACAACCGGATTACCAAAACGTTGGGATGCCCCAATTACCGATTCTGATAACTGGCCTCGCTGTATTCAGATTGCCTGGCAGCTGCATGACGAAATGGGAAAGCTTGTCGAGCATCAGGATTACCTTGTAAAACCTGACGGATTTAATATTCCGTACGATGCAGAACGTATTCACGGAATTTCGACTGAATTGGCTGAAGCCGATGGAATCGCCTTGGCCGAAGTTTTGGAGAAATTCAACATCGCATTAAGCAAAACCAAATTTATTGTTGGTCAGAATTTAGGTTTCGACGTTAATATTATGGGAGCTGAATTTCATAGAATGGGCGTAGATTCACCTATGAGTTCAATGCCGGTTTTAGATACGTGTACCGAGGTTACGGCTTCATTATTAAAACTTCCCGGAGGTCGTGGAGGAAGGTTTAAATTACCAACCTTAACAGAATTACACGAATATCTTTTTAATAAACCTTTCGCGGAAGCGCACAACGCAACTGCCGACGTTGAGGCAACTACGCGTTGTTTCTTGGAATTAATAAGAAGAGAAGTTTTTACCAAAGAAGAACTGGATGTTGAAAAGGATTATTTTAAAGAATTTCAGGATAAAAATCCACAGGAATTTCCTTTAATTGGATTAAAACACATCAATTTAAAAGCAGCTTCTGATAAAATTAGAGAGCAGCTAAAAGCTTTAGAATCGGTTGGAAAAGAACCTACGGTTTTGCATTCTGACAGAGAAGATTTTAAAGAAGCAAAATATGCGCATTTACACAATCATACCCAATTTTCGGTTTTACAATCGACAATAGGTATTGGAAATATCGTTGCGGCTACAGCCAAAAACGGAATGCCGGCCGTTGCGATGACCGATACAGGAAACATGATGGGAGCTTTTCACTTTGTGAGCGCCGTTATGAACCACAATAAAGCAGCATCCGGAAAAAATAAAGCTTTGGTTGAAGCTGGTGAAGAACCAACAGAAACAGAGATAAAACCAATCGTAGGTTGTGAATTTAATGTTTGCGACAATCACCTTGATAAAAGCAAAAAAGACAACGGAAATCAGATTGTATTGTTAGCCAAAAATAAAAATGGTTATCATAATCTGGCAAAAATGTCATCGATTGCGTTTACAAATGGATTTTATTATGTCCCGAGGATTGATCGAAAAATTATCGAACAATATAAGGAAGATATTATGGTTTTGTCCGGAAATTTATACGGAGAAATTCCGAGTAAAATTCTGAACATTGGTGAAAACCAAGCCGAAGAAGCCTTGATTTGGTGGAAAGAACAATTTGGCGATGATTTTTATCTGGAAATTATGCGCCACAATCAGGAAGATGAAAATCGTGTAAATAAAACCCTGATTGAATTTTCGCAAAAGCACAATGTCAAATTAATTGCGACAAATAATACCTATTATTTAAATAAAGAAGATGCCAATGCACACGATATTTTATTGTGTGTAAAAGATGGTGAAAAACAAGCCACACCAATTGGTCGTGGTCGCGGATATCGTTACGGATTACCAAATCAGGAATACTATTATAAGTCGCAGGAAGAGATGAAAAAACTCTTTGCTGATTTACCTGATTCGATTATTAATATACAGGAAATTGTCGATAAGGTTGAGATTTATTCGCTTTATCGCGATGTATTGCTTCCTAAATTTGATATTCCCGAAGAGTTTGTAGTTGTCGAAGACGAAGCTGATGGTGGTGTTCGTGGTGAAAATAAATACCTGCGACACCTTACAATGGTTGGGGCACAAAGACGATATGGTGAGATTACCGAATCGATTCAGGAACGTTTGGATTTTGAGTTATTAACGATTTCGAATTCCGGATATCCGGGTTACTTTTTGATCGTTCAGGATTTTATCGCCGAAGCACGAAAAATGGACGTTTCGGTTGGTCCCGGTCGTGGATCTGCTGCGGGTTCTGCTGTGGCGTATTGTTTAGGAATTACCAATATTGACCCTATTAAGTACGATTTGCTTTTTGAGCGTTTCCTAAATCCGGATCGTGTATCCATGCCCGATATTGATATCGATTTTGATGATGAGGGTCGTGGTCGTGTTATGGATTATGTAATTAATAAATACGGTCAAAATCAGGTGGCGCAAATTATTACGTATGGTAAAATGGCAACCAAATCTGCGATTCGTGATACGGCTCGTGTACTGGATTTGCCATTGTTTGAAGCCGATAGAATTGCAAAACTGATTCCGGCAATGATGCCGTCAAAATGGAATCTGGCGCGTTTTATTTCTGAAAGCGAAGATGAAGTTAAAAAAGCTCTCCGTTCTGATGAATTTGATAATGTAAAAGAATTGATCGCCATTGCCAATGAAGATGATTTGGCGGGAGAAACAATTCAACAGGCAAAAATCCTTGAAGGATCGATGCGAAATACCGGAATTCACGCCTGTGGGGTAATCATTACGCCATCGGATATTACGAATTTCGTTCCTGTAACTACAGCAAAAGATTCTGATTTATATGTAACACAGTTTGATAACTCGGTTGCAGAAAGTGCAGGATTGTTGAAGATGGACTTCCTGGGTCTGAAGACCCTTACCTTAATAAAAGATACCGTTAAACTGGTAAAATATAGAAACGGAATTGATCTTGATCCCGATACATTCCCAATTGATGATGTGGAGACGTATGCACTTTTCCAGAGAGGAGAAACAGTTGGAATCTTCCAATACGAGTCGCCTGGAATGCAGAAATACATGAAGGATCTAAAGCCAACGGTTTTTGGAGATTTAATTGCCATGAATGCCTTGTATCGTCCGGGGCCTTTAGAATATATCCCTTCTTTCGTAAGAAGAAAAAATGGCGAAGAGGAAATCAAATACGATTTAGATGCCTGTGAGGAATATTTAGGAGAAACTTACGGAATTACGGTTTACCAGGAGCAGGTAATGCTTTTGTCGCAATCGCTGGCTGACTTTACAAAAGGTGAGGCCGACGTTTTGCGTAAGGCGATGGGTAAGAAACAAAAAGACGTACTGGATAAAATGAAGCCTAAGTTCGTAGAGCAAGCGGCTAAAAAAGGTCATGATGCAAAAGTTTTGGAGAAAATCTGGAAAGACTGGGAAGCATTTGCGAGTTATGCCTTCAACAAGTCGCACTCGACTTGTTATGCCTGGATTGCGTATCAAACGGCGTATTTAAAAGCGCATTATCCGGCAGAATATATGGCAGCGGTTCTTTCGAATAATATGAATGATATCAAGCAAGTATCATTTTTTATGGAAGAATGCAAACGAATGGGCTTGCAGGTTTTAGGACCAGATGTAAATGAGTCGTTCTATAAATTCACGGTAAACGATGAATATGCAGTACGTTTTGGAATGGGCGCTATTAAAGGTGTGGGTTCCGGAGCTGTGGGAACCATTGTAGAAAGTAGAAAAGACGGTAAATACAAATCGATTTTTGATTTGGCGAAACGTATCGATTTGCGCGCAGCTAATAAAAAAGCAATCGAAAACCTCGCTTTAGCAGGTGGTTTTGATTCGTTTGAAGGAACGACAAGAGCTCAATATTTTCATGATGATGGTGATGGAATTACGTTTTATGAAAAAGCAATTCGTTACGGCTCTAAGTTTCAGGAAAACGAAAATTCATCGCAAGTGAGTTTGTTTGGAGAAACAAGTGAGGTGCAAATTGATGAACCTGTTGTGCCGCCATGTGAAGACTGGAGCACGATGGAAAAATTGGCCAAAGAGAAAGAGGTTGTTGGAATTTATATTTCAGGACATCCCCTTGATGATTTTAGATTCGAGATGAAATACTTCTGTAATTCCCGATTAGAATCGCTGAAAAGCATGAATGAATATGTGGGTAAAAATCTAAATTTTGCAGGAATCATTAATAACGTGCAGCATCGTGTGGCAAAAAATGGAAAAGGCTGGGCGGTATTTAATCTGGAAGGATATGATGAGAGTTATGAGTTTAAGATTTTTGGCGAAGAATACTTAAAATTCCGCCATTTCCTGATTCAGAATAATTTTGCTTTCATTAAAATATTAATAAAAGACGGTTGGGTAAATCATGATACAGGTAAAAAATCTGATCCGAGAATGCAATTTGTTGAGATTAGACAATTGCAGGATATCCTGGAAGCTTTTGCTAAAAAACTGATTTTGTTATTGAATATAAAAGATTTGCAGGCTGAATTTATTTATAATTTAAGTCAATTATTTAGCGCCAATAAAGGAGATAATGCTGTGGCTTTTGAGATTATGGAGCTTGAAAAGATAAAACGTTTGGTCGAAGTAGAAACTCCTACGGATTTTGAAGAAACAGATGATGCCGTTTTTGTAGACGAGAATGACGCAGAAGCATCTCTTGAGGAAACCAAGATTCAGGAAGTAAATGAGGTCGAGGAAATCAAGGTTGTAACCAAGCTTGCCATGCCTAGTCGTAGAGTAAAAGTTAAGATTTGTACTGAGTTATTGATAGAATTAGAGAAAATGCAGGTAAATTTTAAGCTAAACTAAATTTTAACAGTTAAAATTTAAAAGAATGCATTTTTTTTAAGTTAAAAATATGCATGCATAATACTTTTTTAGTAATATTGTGTAAAATTACAACGATTTCGTTCCAAGTCTAACATTGCAAACTGTAAGAATATGTTAAAATAATCTAAGTTTGTAAAAAATAATTAAAAAACAGAATTATGAAAAAGAACCTATTTTTACTAGGATTATTAGTTTGCTCTATGGCCACAATGGCGCAAACAGAAAAAGCAGATAAGCCAGAAAGTTGGTATTTTAAATTAGGTGGATCTTATTTTATTCAAACTGCTGCAACAGAGTTTCCAATTGTGAACGGTCAATTACCTAATACAGATGTTTATGGACCTGACGGGACTACTTTGGTTTCCAGAAAAACAAATCATGGGTCTTTTGGAGAAGGTTTCCGTTCTGGATTAACTGCAGGTTACCGTTTTTCAACACGTTTAGGAGTTGAAATGGGAATTAACTATTATTCTAGCGCTGATAAATTGATGGTTGAAACAACAAATCGTTTAGTTCCTCCAACTACAAATATTTTTGTATCTGGTGATGCTGTAGGTAAAATTAGAGCTTGGGATTTATCACCAACATTAGTGTTGTTTTTAGGAGAGTCTAAAGGTTTTGAACCTTATACAAAAGTAGGTGTTATTGTTCCTATACATGGAGATTTAACTATTGAAACCAATCGTGAATATTCGACTGCAGCAGGGGTTATAGCGAAAACATATTCTGAAGACGTTGTAAAACCGAATCCAACTATTGGTTTTACAGCCGCAATAGGAAGTTCTTATAAATTAGGTAAAAAGATTTCTGTATATGCTGAAATTGAATATAGAAACTTTACTGTTCACGGAGATACAAAAGAAACTACTGTGTTTACCGAAAACGGAGTAGATAAATTAAATACTCCAACTACTTTCCGTCCTGATGCTTCTTATTCTGCGATTCATACTAATTATGTTAGCAAAATTGATACTTCATCAAATAGCAAAGTAACTAATGCAGCTGGTTTTGACAATACTAGAGCTACTGATGATATCAGTTCTTTCGTTGGTATTTCAGGTTTAGGGCTTACTTTCGGTCTTAAATACAGTTTATAATTTCTGAAGAAATTTTTTATACTTATAAAAAGAGGATATTCATTTAGAATATCCTCTTTTTTTTTCACAATCTTGTCATCCTGAGCGAAGTCGAAGGACACACTAGAAACTCCGCAAAAAGAATCGACAATCCTGGTCGAGTTCCATATGTGATCCTTCGTTCAGGATGACAATACTATGTGGGAATAAAATGCTTTCAACATCACTCAGACCAATGAAATAAAGCTATTTCAAACTCCTAAACTCCTTCAATACTTCATCAATTACCCAGGTTGTTCTTGCCGCCGAAGTTCCTCTTGATGGATTAATACCTTCATTACCCAAAATTTCAGCTACTACAGTTTCAACAAGCGGCTGCTGAATATGAAGTGGGTTTTCGATCGTAAAACTTTCTTTTTCGCCATTTGTATATTGAATATGTATTGGATCATTTCCAAAAGTAGAGAATGAGATTTTACCTTTATCACCTACAATATCAGTATTGTCGTAACGTTCAAAACTGGCGAAGTTCCATAAACCAGTTCCGTGAATTCCATTTTCAAATAAAAAAGACATCGAAACCGAATCTTCTGCCGGATATGCTTTAAGCTGAGAACTTGCATGTCCGCGAACAGATTGAATTGGTCCCAAAACAAAATCAAGAAAATCTAAAGTATGACAAGCCAAATCAACAAAGATTCCTCCGCCGGAAATGTGTGGTAAAACTGTCCACGGCAAATTGATTTCGTCATCGTATCTTTCTTCAAACGGATGGTATAAAACGCAATTCACGTGTCTTACAGTTCCTATTTTATTTTTATCAATTAATTCTTTTATCTTTAAAAAGCGAGGTAAACTTCTTCTGTAATATGCCACAAATAAAGGAACGTTATGTTCTTTACAAACGCTGATCATTTCGTTGCATTCTTCAAATGTCAAAGCCATTGGTTTCTCTACATAAACCGGTTTTCCGGCTTTGGCACACAAAATAGTATATTCTTTATGAGAGGATGGAGGAGTAGCAATATAAACAGCATCGACTTCAGGATCATTAATTAAATCCACAGCGTTCGAATACCATTTGGGAACATTATGGCGTTTGGCGTAATCTTCTGCAAGAGCAGCGTCTCTTCGCATAACTGCAACTAAAGCCGAGTTAGGCGATTTTTGAAATGCCGGACCACTTTTAACTTCGGTTACATTACCACAACCTATAATTCCCCATTTTACAATTTTCATTTTTCTGGTTTTTTAGTTCATTCAAATTTAAAAAAGGTTTGCCATGAATTGCACTAATTTTCCTGAATTATTTTTTCACGCAGATTTAAAAAGATTTAAGCAGATGTAAATGGATTTTATTTTACCGCAAAGCTGGTTCGATACAAAGCTTTGCGAACTTTGTATTTTCTGAAGATATTTTTGCATAAAAACCTTGCGTGCTTTGAGGTAAAATCAAAAGTAGTCCTTGGCAAAAAATTCTTCAAAAAAAATAAAGCCACAAACTCACAAAAATAATTCGTGAATTCGTGGCTATAAAAAAATAGATTAAAGTTTTACTTTTTAGGTAAAGCCTTAAATCCCATATTGTAAAGCGTAAACGCCTGAATGTCTACATTTTCCTGAATCGTTGCAGCAACAGATTTTCCTGCTCCGTGACCCGCTTTTACATCAATACGAATTAAAACCGGATTAGGTCCTGTTTGTTTTTCCTGTAATTCAGCAGCGAATTTAAAACTATGTGCAGGAACTACACGGTCATCATGATCTCCAGTGGTAACCATTGTTGCAGGATATTTAACTCCTGCTTTTACATTTTGTACAGGAGAATATCCTTTTAGGTATTCGAACATTTCTTTGTTGTCCTGAGATGTTCCGTAATCGTAAGCCCAACCTGCACCAGCGGTAAAAGTATGGTAACGTAACATATCCATTACACCAACTGCCGGCAACGCTACTTTCATTAAATCAGGGCGTTGAGTCATTGTTGCTCCAACTAATAAACCTCCGTTAGAACCTCCGCGAATTGCTAAGAAAGCCGATGAAGTATATTTTTGAGCGATTAAATATTCGCCTGCAGCAATAAAATCATCAAATACATTTTGCTTTTGCAATTTAGTTCCGGCATCGTGCCATTTTTTACCATATTCTCCACCACCTCTTAAGTTGGCAACAGCATAAACTCCTCCGTTTTCTAACCAAACGGCATTTGCAATACTGAAACTTGGTGTTAGACTAATATTGAATCCACCGTAACCGTAAAGAATTGTTGGGTTTTTACCGTCTAATTTTGTTCCTTTTTTATAAGTAATAATCATCGGAATTTTTGTTCCGTCTTTTGAAGTGTAGAATACTTGTTTAGATTCGTAATCATCACTTTTAAAATCAACTACAGGTTTTTGGTATATTGCAGATTTACCAGATTTTGGTTCTAATGAATAAATTGTTCCCGGAGTTGTGTAATTTGTAAAGCTGTAATACAACGTTTTTTCGTCTTTTTTACCTCCAAATCCACCTGCAGTTCCTACAGCAGGAAGTTTGATTTCGCGAATAAGTTTACCACTGTAATCATATTGTTGTACAAATGAAACAGCATCTTTTGTGTAATTAGCGAAGAAAAATCCACCACCGGTTGAAGGTGATAAGATGTTTTGAGTTTCTTTGATAAAATCTTTCCAGTTTTCAGGTTTTGGATTGCTTATATCAACAGTAACAACACGTGTATTTGGCGCATTTAAGTCAGTTTCGATAAACAATTTAGTTCCTTCATTCTCGATAATCTGATTGCTGCTGTTAAAATTATCTACAATCGTTACAATCGGACTATTTGCTTTGGTTAAATCTTTGATATATAATTCGTTTCCGTAAGTAGAATTAGCAGCAGAGATTACCAAATATTTATCATCTTCGGTAACATAACCACCTATGTATCTTCTTTTTTGATCGGCACCAAAAATAACTTTGTCTTCTTTTTGAGAAGTTCCAAGCTTGTGGTAATACAATTTATGCTGATCTGTTTTTGCAGATAATTCACTTCCTTTTGGTTTGTCGTAGCTAGAGTAATAAAACCCTTCGTTTCCGTGCCATGCAACACCACTAAATTTTACATCTACCAGAGTATCTTCGATAGCTTTTTTAGACAAAGCATCAATAATGATTACTTTTCTCCAGTCACTTCCACCTTCTGAAATAGCGTAAGCAGCTTTATTTCCATCTTTAGAAAAATTTAAACCACCAAGAGATGTAGTTCCGTCTTTAGAGAAAGTATTTGGATCTAAGAAAACTTCTTCTTTTCCATCTTTTCCTTTTCTGTAAATAACCGACTGATTCTGAAGTCCGTTGTTTTTAGAATAATAAGTAAATTTCCCTTCTACAAACGGAGCGCTGATTTTCTCATAATTCCAAAGTTTTTCCATTCGTTTTTTAAGTTCTTCACGAAACGGAATTTTATCCAAGTACCCGTAAGTAACCTCATTTTGAGCCTTTACCCAGGCACCGGTTTCAGCTGATTTATCATCTTCAAGCCAACGATAAGGATCGCTTACTTTTGTATCAAAATAGACGTCAACTGTTTCGCCTTTTTTGCTTTCGGGATATTGAATTTTATTCTGCCCAAATGAAATTCCTGCAGTTGTAATTGCCATTATAAGAAATGTTTTTTTCATAGTTTAAGTTTAACAGTTGTCACAAAAATAGCGTTTTTTGTTAGATCAATACTTATTTAACCGCAAAGTCCGCAAAGATTTTATTTAATAATGCTTTAAAAAAATACAAAGTTCGCAAAGGCTGAAATCAACATATTGGCTTTGCGAACTTTGCGTTTTTACAAGATCAAGCATGTATAAGAAACCTTGCGTTCTTTGCTGTAAAAATTAATCTGTTTTTAGGTTAAAATGAGAAATCAATACAAAGCTTTGCGGACTTTGTATTTTTAAAAGATCAAGCATATATAAAAGCTTTGCGTTAAAATTTTAAATAACGCAAAGCTTAATTAAATAAACCACGTAAGAAATACAAGTTTAACCAAAAACAAAATAAACAGATATCCTACTTACATGGTTTAATTAAAAAAATTATAAGTTGAAGTTTACCCCCAATACAATGTTTCTTCCAATATTAGGAATCCCGTCTGTTTTTAATCTTGAAAGGTGAGCAATATATTTTTTATCGAATAAGTTGTTTCCGTTCAGGTTCACATCAAATGCGTGTTTGCCTAATTTTACTGTCCCTCCAAAACCAAGATTTACCAATGTATATCCGTCTGAAGCGGTTTCAAAACCACTCACATTTTTCTGGGCAAAAGTTGATGAAACGTTTAATGAAGCATAACCTTCTTCAAACCAGTTATTGATTTTAAATTCGGTTCTTAAAGTATTGTTCCAGTTGTTAGCAGGAATCAAAGGCAAATAATCATTGTTTGCTTTTTTACCTGTTACGGTTTCAAAACTCGTTTCAAAATGCAACCAATCCAATGGATGAGGATGAAAGTGTAAACCAACTTCACCACCATATAATTTAGCATTGTCCTGAACATAAGCAAAAACATCATTGTCATCGCGAACTTCTCCCGTTGGCGAAGTGAAGATATAATTGTTTACATGATTGTAAAATCCGTTGATGAAGAATTCAAAATGCGTGTTTTTGTACTCTAAATTCAAATCAGTCTGAACGTTTTGTTCTGTTTTTAAAGCAGCATTTCCAATTTCGTATCGGTTTGTTCCTTCGTGAACCCCGTTTGAAGTTAGCTCAGCTAAATTTGGAGCTCTAAATCCAGTTGCTACATTCAATCGAAGTGTCAATGGTTCTGCCAGTTTTGTTTTATATCCCAAAGAAGCATTAAAGCTATCAAAAGATCGGTCAAGAGGCAGAAAGTAACCTTCTTCACCTTCAGTTCCATGCGCTATTGAAGTAATATTTCGGTTGTCAAAACGTAATCCGGCTTGTAAAACACTATTGTCCCATTCGTAATTTGCAGTTCCAAAAACACCAAAGTCATTCGTAGTAGCATCAGGAATCAGGTATTCTTCGCCTGAATTTTTATTTGTTTGATGCATTCCCTGAACTCCTAAAATCGTTTCAATTTTACCTAATTTAGGAAAATGATACTTGGCATTATAGTTAAAAGTATTCAGTTTCATGTGAAGAGAAGCTTCGTTGCTGTCTTCAAATTCGCTTCGGTCATTGGCGATATAGCCTAAATCAACATCTAATTTCGAATTCTCAAAAAAGATAACGTTGTTTAAACTCAATAAATGATTGAAAATTCCTTGTCTTGGGAACTCTGTATTTTTACTTGTAGATTGTTCTCCAATTCCATTATCCGGCATTCCAAGATCAAGTTTATTGTAGTTATATCTTAAAACGCTTGAAAAACTAGAGTTACTGTAGCCAATTCCCGTTTTAAAATCGGTTTCGTTGTAACGAGTGTTGGTTACGCGATCGCCATCGGCAATTTTGTAATCAGAGTGCGTGTTGAAACTTCCGCGAATAAGAAATTTCCAGTTATCAGTAGATGTTTTTAATCCAATAGAAGAATTGCTTCCTTGTGTATTCGTGAAATATTTTTGACTAAAATTGGCTTTGAAAGTATTCGCATCGGCAAATTTTTCAGGATTAAAATATAAAACTCCACCAAGTGCATCAGAACCATATAATAAAGAAGCAGGTCCTTTAATGACTTCAACACTTTCGATTCCGGCATCGTTTAAACCTAAACCATGTTCGTCTCCAAATTGCTGATTTTCGATACGAACACCTTGGGAATAAACCAAAACACGGTTTCCGCTCAATCCGCGAATTACCGGTTTCCCGATAGAAGTTCCCGTAGAAATTTGCGAAACTCCCGGAATTGTTGCCAAACCTTCTATTAAAGTTGAAGTTCCTTTTTGCTGCAAAGTTTTGATGCTTTCATGCTCTACTTTCATTACGTTTTGCGATTGCAATTTGTTGAAAGGTGTAGAAACCACTACTTCATCCATTTCAAAAACAGATTCGGTAAGCGTTATGTCGATAGTGTTTTCTTTTAATAACTTAGAAATTGATTTACTTTGAGTGGTGAATCCAACAAAAGTAAAAGTAAGTCGGAAACTTCCGTTTGGAAGATTCTTAAATTCATATTTCCCGTTTTGATCCGTCGTGGTTCCTTTGTGCAATTCCGGCGCATATACAGAAACGTTGGCCAATGGCTGGTTTTCAAGATTGGTTACCGTTCCTGAAACCGAATTTTGAGCAGAAAGAATGCCCGAAAACCCTAAAATAAGGGCTAATATTATTTTTTTCATTTGAAAATGATGCTATAGTTAATTGGAATTTGTCCTTTAAAACAAAAACTAAAAAGAATAGTAAAATTTGCCGACCCTGAACATTTCAGAATGGGGAAATCGACTAATTTTTTTGAATTAGATTTAAAAAAGAGTTTGATTTTATTTCGATGATTTCGAAACTAAGAAACTAGAGCTGAGGGCGGACCGCGTAATTGATACGGGTTTTCTGAAATTGAAAATATTTTTTCTGAAAGAGAGAAAAAATAAGGGATTTCATAATTGAAAGTATGAAATTCAAAAGCAAATTGTTCTGGTACAATATAACTTCCAAAAACAAAATGACAAACAAAACAAACATCGTAATCGTGATGCTGATGCGTTATTTCGCCATTTGGGTCATTATAGTTATGATGACACTGTTTTTCTGAAAGTTGCTTTACAATATGCTCATAACTGTGTATCGACTGAAACAATATTGAGAACAATACTGTCAGAGCCAAAGAAACACTTAATATGAGTTGCTTTCTTTTCATTCGTGACAAAGGTATAAAAGATCAAAGTAAAATCGATTTATTTTTTGAATTCTGTTCTTGATTTGATGAAAAAAGTGCAACGAATGATTTTATTCTTCATGAAAAAGAGAATAATTGCGATCTAATTGCATCCTGAACTAGCATTATATTATATTTGTAAGTAAAATAAATCTACTCTAAAAAACGTTTACTTGAAAAACTCTTTAAAACCAAAATACGATATGCGATTACTTTTTAGTTGTTTGTTTTTAGTATCGTTTTTCAATTCTTTTGCGCAAGATGAGAAGCCGGAGATAAAGCCTATCGTAAAAATCGATTCTTTATATCGTGAAGATCAGTTTTATTTTTCGGTTACTTATAATCTTTTGGTTCAGGCGCCGTCCGGTTTAAAACAGGATAAATTTTCAGCAGGACTTTCTGCGGGTTTTTTGCGTGATATGCCCATCAATAAAACAAGAACTATTGCAATTGCAGCAGGTTTAGGTTTGAGTTATCAGAATTTTTATCAAAACCTGACCATTTCAAAATCTCAGGATGGAGCGCAAATTTATGGTGTAAATGGCTATGGCGAATTTGTGTCGAATAGATACAAACAGTATTCAGTTGACGTGCCAATTGAGTTTAGATGGAGAAGCTCAACTTATGAAAGTTACAAGTTTTGGAGAATTTACAGCGGATTAAAAATGAGTTATGTCTTCTCTAGTAAATCGATTTTGAAAGACGGAGAGGATACTTTTAAAATCTCTAACAATAAAGATGTCAATGAGTTTCAATACGGAGTTTATCTTTCGGCAGGTTATAATACCTGGAATGTGTATTGTTATTACGGACTAAATAGTTTGTTTGATAAATCGGTAAAAACTGTTTCTACAGGCGAAAGTATCGGAATGAAAGCCATGAATATTGGTTTGATTTTCTATATTTTATAACCACAAATACAAAAACAACAACTGCGGAACGATTCCTATAAATGTTCCAATCAATAATTCATTTGGCGAATGCGCTTCCATTTCTAAACGAGAAGAGGCTACAACGCCCGTCATTAAAATCAAAAATGCAGCCCAATATGGATTTTGCATTTGAAGATGCATATTTAATCCGATAGCAAAAATGGTAAATCCGCTAATGGCCATCATGTGCAAGCTCGCTTTTATTTTAAACATAGAAAAAACCAAAGCCAAAATTGTACTAAACAAAGCTCCCAGAAAAAAGAAATGCAGCTCCGGGTAACGCGCAATAACAATGCTTCTTTTTACCAGTAAAATATATAAAAAGCACTGCAATACAAGCGGAATCTTACGCTGTGAAGTTTCATGAACCATCACTGATTTTACATGTCCTGTTGAACGAAGCAATAAGAAAAACAATATAGGTACTAAAATAGTAATGATCAGAATCTGGAATAAAACATAATATTTTTCCTGATTGGTAAAAGCTTCATTTTTGCAAAAAAGGTAAAATAAGGTGGCATACATCGAGATAAAAATCGGATGTAATATATACGAAAATAAAGGAAGGATTCTTTTCAAAACGTTGTATTTAGTGGTGTTAGCAAATATAAACAAATAATGTTTTTTTGCCACGAATTGCACAAATTAGCACGAATTTTAATTTGGGGTCAATTTTTAAATCTCATACGTATCTGTTTCACGCAGATTTTGCAGATCTAAGCTGATTTTTGATAAGAACAAATCTTCGCGTATCTGTTTAAATCAGCAAAATCTGCGTGAAAAAAAACCACAAAGAATTAGTGGAAATTTGTGCAATTCATGGCAAACCTTTTTTTAAATTTGACAAAAAGAATTTTCAATGAGCATAAACTTAAAAAGCCTTATCCCGGTTCTTGATGCCGAATGGATTGGCTCAGAAACTGATGTTTTTATTAATCATATTTCAATCGATAGCCGTTCTTTACAAAACGGATCTGAAACTTTGTTTATTGCCTTATCAGGTGTTAATAATGATGCTCATTTGTATATTGAGGAGTTGATTGCGCAGGGTGTTCAAAACTTTGTAGTGCAGTATATTCCAGAAAATTGTGCCGGAAAAGCCAATTTTATAGTTGTTAAAAACAGCTTGAAAGCGCTACAACAGTTAGCGGGTTATTATCGTAATATTTTCGATTTTCCCATTATCGGACTAACCGGAAGTAACGGTAAAACAATAGTAAAAGAATGGCTTAATTTCTTGTTAAGCCCTGATTTTAATATTATCAGAAGCCCTAAAAGTTATAATTCTCAGGTAGGAGTTCCCTTGTCTGTATTGGCGATTAATGAAAAACATAATTTAGGGATTTTCGAAGCCGGAATTTCTACGGTGAACGAAATGGTAAATCTGGAGAAAATGATCAAACCCACAATTGGCGTACTTACGAATATAGGAAGTGCACACGACGAGGGGTTTTTGAATTTAGTGCAAAAGATTGACGAAAAATTAATTTTATTCAAAGACTGTCCGTTAATAATTTATCAAAAAAACGAAATTGTAGATTCTTGTTTGTCGCAGTTTGTAGCCGAATATATGATGCATCCAAGAACTCTTTTTTCCTGGAGTTTTACAG
Organism: Flavobacterium piscisymbiosum; assembly: GCF_020905295.1. Classification (NCBI taxonomy): domain Bacteria; kingdom Pseudomonadati; phylum Bacteroidota; class Flavobacteriia; order Flavobacteriales; family Flavobacteriaceae; genus Flavobacterium; species Flavobacterium piscisymbiosum. The sequence continues at coordinate 1,618,952 of NZ_JAJJMM010000001.1, forward strand.
ATGCTTCTGCAGATGTTTTTATTCTGAAAAAAGAAAATAAAAGCGATTCAACACATATTAAATACCAATATAAAGAGGAAGTTTTTAGTTTAGAAATTCCTTTTAGTGATACAGCTTCTATAGAAAATGCCATTTCCTGTTTGGTAGTTTTATTGTATTTAAAATACGATTCAGAGACGATTCAAAATAGATTTGAGCGTTTGTATCCCGTGCATATGCGTCTGGAAGTTAAAAACGGAATCAATAATTGCAGCATAATTGATGATAGTTACAGTTCAGATTTTGAATCGCTTACAATTGCTTTGGATTTTTTAGAAAGTCAAAAGAAAAAGAACGCTTCAAAAACGATTATTCTGTCTGATATTGTTCAGAGCGGATTTTCTAACGAAGAATTATATTCGAAAGTAGGACAATTAGTTGCAGATAATAAAATTAATAGAGTAATAGGAATTGGAACCACAATTTCGGCTTTTAAGTCTAAATTTTCTAATGTTGTTACTTTTCAAAATACTGCTGAATTTATTGGTCAGATCGAAAGTTTGAATTTCGAAAATGAAACTATTTTAGTAAAAGGTGCCAGATCATTTCAGTTCGAAGAAATTGTGTCGCTGCTCGAAGAGAAAACGCATGAAACAGTTCTTGAAATCAATCTGAACTCTATTGGTTATAACCTGAATTATTACAAATCAAAATTAGCCAATAACGTAAAGTTGATGGTAATGGTAAAAGCGTTTGGCTATGGTAACGGAGGCTTGGAAATTGCCAAATTACTCGAACATCATAAAGTAGATTACTTAGGTGTGGCTTTCGCCGATGAAGGAATCTCACTTAAAAATGGCGGAATAAAACTGCCTATCATGGTATTGAATCCTGAATCGACCAGTTTTCCTTCGATTATTCAGTACAATCTTGAGCCTGAAATTTATAGTGTAAAAGGCTTGAAAGCTTTCCTGAAAATTGCCAGAGAAAAGAATTTAAAAGACTTCCCGATTCATATCAAATTAGATACAGGAATGCATCGTTTGGGTTTTGAAGAAAATACGCTCGACGAATTGATTCAGACTTTAAAAGGCAATTCGACCGTAAAAGTAAAAAGTGTTTTGTCGCATTTAGCCACAAGCGATGAATTGCAGCATTATGATTTTGTGATTTCTCAGATTAATTTATTCGAAAAACTGTCGTCGAGATTAATTTCAGAATTAAATATAAATCCTATTCGCCATATTCTAAACACATCCGGAATTAGCAATTTCCCTGATGCGCAATACAATATGGTACGTTTAGGAATTGGTTTGTACGGAGTTTCAAACGATCCGGCAGAACAAAAATATCTGGAAAACGTAGGTACATTAAAATCGATTATTTCTCAGGTTCGTACCATTCCTTCCGGAGACAGCGTAGGTTACGGACGTCGTTTTATGGCTGAGAAAGAAACTAAAATTGCGACAATACCAATAGGTTATGCTGATGGAATTTCTCGTTTATGGGGAAATCAGGTGGGTTATGTGGTTATTAAAAATCAAAAAGCCTCTATTGTAGGCAGCGTTTGTATGGATATGCTCATGGTAGATGTAAGTCATATTGATTGTAAAGAAGGCGATTCGGTTGTTATTTTCGGCGAAAGCCCAACAGTTATAGAGATGGCTGCAGCACTAAAAACCATTCCGTATGAAATTATGACAAGCATCTCGCAACGCGTAAAAAGAGTATTTTTTAGATAGATTTTGAAACTTTGCAGAAAATTCCGTATTTTCGATATGAATTAATTTATAACTAAAAGAACAATTATGGGGATGTTTTCAGAATTTAAGGAATTTGCAATGAAAGGCAACGTAGTCGATTTGGCTGTCGGTGTTATAATTGGAGCTGCTTTTGGTAAAATTGTGAGCTCATTAATTGAAAATGTAATTACGCCATTAATACTAAAACCGGCATTAGATGCAGCGCATTTATCTACTATAGAAGAGCTAACGGCTTTTGGAGGTGTAAAATACGGTTTATTTCTTTCGGCAGTAATTAACTTTCTAATTGTTGCTTTTGTTTTATTCTTAATTATAAAAGGAATAAACCATGCAAAAAAGAAAGAAGTTCCAGCACCGGCTGCACCAGCAGGACCAACTCAGGAAGAATTGCTTATTCAGATTAGAGATTTATTAAAAAATAAACAATAATATACTATACCGCTACACTAAGTCTAACTTAACCGCTTCTTGATTGAGGCGGTTTTTTTTGTTTTTGTTTGTTTTATAACATTTTGTTATTTTTTGTGAAGCACCTTGTTTTGACTTTTATATTGTATACTTTTGCATAGTAAATTAGATTAATTCATACTAAAGATATAAAAATGAGAATAGCCGTTGTAGGTGCCACTGGTATGGTTGGCGAGATAATGCTTAAAGTTTTAGCAGAAAGAAATTTTCCTGTTACAGAATTAATTCCTGTGGCTTCTGAGAAGTCAGTAGGAAAAGAAATTGAATATAAAGGTCAAAAATATAAAGTTGTAGGATTACAAACCGCAGTTGATTTAAAAGCTGATATTGCTCTTTTTTCTGCCGGAGGAGATACTTCGTTAGAATGGGCGCCAAAATTTGCAGCAGCAGGAACAACAGTTATCGATAATTCATCAGCATGGAGAATGGATCCGACAAAAAAATTAATCGTTCCGGAAATCAATGCAGATACTTTAACAAGCGCAGATAAAATTATTGCAAATCCAAACTGTTCTACTATTCAGATGGTTTTGACTTTGGCTCCATTGCATAGAAAATACAACATCAAAAGAATCATTGTTTCTACTTACCAATCGATCACCGGAACTGGTGTAAAAGCGGTAAGACAGTTAGAAAATGAATATGCAGGAGTTCAGGGAGAAATGGCTTATAAATATCCAATTCATAGAAATGCAATTCCACATTGCGATAGTTTCGAGGAAAACGGATACACTAAAGAAGAAATGAAATTAGTTCGTGAGACTCAAAAAATCCTTGGCGATAACACGATCAGAGTTACAGCTACTGCAGTTCGTGTACCAGTTGTTGGCGGACATAGCGAAGCTGTAAACGTGGAGTTTACCAATGATTTTGATGTAAACGAAGTTCGCGAAATTTTACACCATACAGATGGAGTAGTGGTTCAGGATAATTTAGATACATTTACATACCCAATGCCATTGTATGCTGAAGGTAAAAATGATGTTTTTGTAGGTAGAATTCGTCGTGACGAAAGCCAGCCAAATACATTAAACATGTGGATCGTTGCTGATAACTTAAGAAAAGGTGCTGCAACAAACACCATTCAAATCGCTGAGTATTTAATTCAGGCAGGTTTGGTATAAGCGAGAGATTAAAGAAAATTGTTATAAAGGAAAAGCCGTAATTACAGTAATGTAATTGCGGTTTTTTTGTTTTTTGTAGACCGTACAATATTGCACATAATAAAATGGAGAATCAGCGTTTAAGTAAAGTAAAGAATATTATGAATGAATTAATCGAAAAGTTAGACAAGCAATTAGCGAGATTACGACCAGAATATTATCAGGAACTTAAACCTTCTTTGAGCGATTTGGAAATTCAAAATTTAGAAGTACAATACAAAATCCAGCTTCCTGACGATTTAAAAACGCTTTACAAATGGAAAAATGGACAAAATCAAAACTGTTATGAATCTTTTGTGAATAACTCTATGTTTCTGTCTTTAGAAGATATACTGAGTACGGCAGCAGAGCTTACGTCAATGATAGGTTCTGATTTTGAAATTGAAAACTGGTGGAATGAAAATTGGATGCCTGTTTTTCATAATGGAGGAGGGGATTATATTTGTTTTGATTGCGAGGGTACTTTTACTGGAAATGCTGGGCAAGTAATCGAATATTGGCATGCTGACGAGGATAGAAATGTAATAGCTCCCAATTTAATAGCTTTTATATCGCAAATTGTAAAGTATTACGAAACAACTAATTCACAAGATTTTGATGAGTATTTTGAAATAGACAATGTAGATAATTATCCGCTGGTATTCAGTGTTCAATAAATTACAATAATCGTAAAGGATTAAATTGGATAGATAATTAAGAAGCAATATAATCATAAATTAGAAAAATAATGAGAACAGAGATAAGTCATTTTTGGTTAGGAAAATTCAAATCGGAAGATGAATGTTTTGATTTTGTAGGTGAGGACAACACGTATTATGAAGAGGATGATATAGAAGAGAAGTACATTTCTGAATTTGCAAAATCACAAGGCGAAATTTTTTTAGATCATGATTTTATGGAAAGCGGATTTGAAAATGAGGCTGTTTCTTTCGAAGAAAAATTTTCAAAATATTCGTATGCTGATCAATGGATTGCTGAAGTAAAAAACAGATTGCATGATCAAAAGCAAAATCTGGAAGATATTAATACGCTCGTATTTATTTCGAAAGATCAAATTGAAAAGCCTGTTTCTGTAATGAACTCTAAATTTGATTTATTGTATATAGGAGAAATCGAATACAATATTTGATTTACATAGACATAGTTTTGTGATTATGTTATGTGTTTTATTTAAAGTGAAACGACTAGTAGGCACTTTTAAAATCGATGTTTCTATGTGTTAAAATAAAAGACAAAGATGGATGAAAAACGTATCTTAGCTATTATAAATAGAAATAAAATGAACTTCGACAATTATAAAATAATTCCAAATTACAAGACCAATAAAACAGACTTGTTTCTTGCTGAAAACGAAGATATTCTGGCTTGCGAAAAGACTTTGAATATTGTTTTTGATGAAGATTATAAAGAATATGTTTTGAATTACGGAAGTGGAATTCTGGGCGGAACTTACGTGCGTATTTATCTTCCTGAAACTATAATACTCACGATGGATGAATGGAAAAGCCGCATAACCGAATATTGGTTTTGGGATGAAGGTGCAGCTGTTTTATCAAAAGAGGAAGTGCTAAACTCAGTTCGAATTGGAGATACTTACGATGGAGATGAAATTATTGTTTTTAAAAACGAATATTTTATTTTGCCAAGACATAGCGAGATGATTTATAAAGCCGGGAATACACTGGAAGAAACTATAAACTGGTTGTGTTCCTCAGGGATTCTTACCGAAGCATTTTCTGAAAGAGAATTTGAACCTTTTGATCCGGGTAATTTGATAGGATAATTTCAGAAAAAATAATTTGGCAATAATACAATTGCAATCTTCAGTTAGTAATTATAATAATTTTAGAAAAAGTAAAATGAGGCTTAATGAAAGACAAATACAATATGGATTCGATTATTATTTCAAAGAGGAAGTCGATAAGATAAGATGTATTACAGAAGTTTCAGAATACAAAGGAGAAACTAATTTAAGGATTTGTTGTACTCAATTAGATTCATTTACTCCCAAATTTCAATCTGTAAAAGAAAAAAAAAGGGTGCTAAATGAATGGTGTGATTTTTTAAAAAATTCTCCCCATTCATTTACTGAATTAACATTTGTATCAAGAATGCCCCAAGAATTATTTGATGCAGTATGTTGTCAAAAAAACTTAAAAAACTTAAAAATAAAGTGAGGCGTGTATAAAGACCTATCTCAAATCGAAAACTTACAGAAACTTGAACTTTTAAGTATTGGCTCAGGAGCTGGCGTAACAAGTATATTGCCAATAAGTAAATTGACTAGTCTGATTGGATTATCGGTTGAGAACTTCCAAAAAATATCTGATTACAGTGTGTTAAGTAGATTGAAAAACTTAGAAATTCTAAGTATTCTTGGTGATGGGATGGCACCAAAATATATTAAAATTGATTCATTAGGCTTTTTAGAAGAAATGGGACAACTCCGACTATTTCGACTTTTAACAGCCAGATTACAAAGTAAAGATTATAAACCTCTTCTAAAATTAGAAAAAATAGAACATTTGTCAATAGGAAAGTCCAAAGAAATAACGGCTTTATTGTATGAGCAATTTTTAGAACTGCCTGAGTTAAAATGGGGTTTGAATAGCCAAGGATAAATTATAATTTCGGAAATAAAAAGATCAAGTTTCATCAGGAATATTGACCAAAGCCTTTTCTGAAAGAGAATTTTAACCTTTTGAGGATCAGTGCTAAATGTTGTGGAGCAGCCTACAAATGCTGACTATTTTTTTACCGCAGAGAAACAAAGATTTTATCTAAGAATGTCTTATAAAACACAGAGTTCGCAAAGCTAAATCAATATACAGCTTTGCGTCCCGAGGCTTCGGGATGCCTTTTATAAAAAGCTAAGAGTATAAAAACCTAGAGATCTTTGCGGTAATTTTTTTGCTTCAGAGGTTTTAGGAGTGATTGTCTTTTGATCCAAATGAACTTACATAAGATTCTAAAAAAAATTCCAAATCCCAAAGAGCAGCTGCTAGTTGGAATTTGGAATTTTTAAAAAATTGTAATTTATTGTTTAGTATTCAGGAGCTAATTCTAATTCTAATCCTTCTAACTCGGTAGTAATTGGAATCTGACAACCCAAACGGCTATTTGATTTAACGTAAAATGCTTCCGACAGCATGGCTTCTTCTTCATCTCCCATTTCAGGTAATGCAACATCATTAAGAACATAACACTGGCAAGAAGCACACATGGCCATTCCGCCACAGGTTCCTTCAACAGGTAGTTCGTATGCTTTGCATAACTCCATTATATTCATTGCCATATCAGTTGGAGCTTGTAACTCGTGTATAACTCCTTCTCGATCTTTAATCTTTATTAATACATCCATTTTAATTATTTGGAATTTTACTGGTTAGGATTTTATAACGTGAAAAAATCCCTAATTACATTAACTATTTTTTAAACTAAATGCGTATTCTTTTTTGCTTCCTTCTTTAGGGCGCATTTTTACGCCAAGGATATTTCCGTTTTTCTCTAGTATAGTAACAAAAGCAATTACAGAATAATAATCTTTATCTGATTGAAAGATCAGAGTACCTTCGTAAGTAGAATTCATTACTCCCTGCTTGTCTGTTGTTACAGATACTTTTCGGGGATGTGCAAACTGTGCAGCACTATAAGTGGCTTTGTTCGAAAATTTAGCTTTTCCATTACAGAAATCGTATAAGAAATCATAATTTCCAATTCTTAGACTGCCTTCTTCCTCATTTGCGGTAGTCGAAAATACGATCTGACCTGAGTATTTAAAATCTGACCATTCTTCTGATTCGTTTAACCAGGCTTTGTCAACAATTAATGTTTGCGTAGTTTGCTGAGCATAATTCACAGAAACAAAAAATAGCAATAAAAATAGAGCGTAATAGTTCTTCATAAATTTAAGATTTTGGGGTTATGTGACAAATTTAAGTTAAATATGTAACAATTCCTTAACTAAAACTCTTAAATCTTTACGTTGTTTTTTGCTAAATCCGCAATAACTGGCTTTGTTTACGTAATATTTTTTAAAAATCGCAAACCAAAGCGCTTAAAGAACTATTATTCTTGTTAATTGGTTGAGTCTGAAAAGCAGAAAAATAGTGTTTTTTATTACATTATATTTACCACAGTTTCAATTTGTGGGGCATACTTTTTTATTGTTGTTTCAACTCCCGCTTTTAGCGTCATTTGGTTTACACTACAGCTAATACATGCTCCTTCAAGACGCACTTTGACATGTTTGTCATCGTCTATAGAAATTAGCGTAATGTCTCCTCCGTCAGAATTTAAAAAAGGTCTGATTTCGTCAAGAGCTAATAATACGTTGTTTGTTAATTCTTCTGTTGTCATAATATTAATGTGTCAATTAGAGAATTCGAGAATTAGATAATGCTTAAAGAAAATTTTAAATTCTATTCTCCCAAGAGCATTATCTAATTGCCTCATTATCTCATTATCTAATTATTTTTTAACTGCTGAACAACCTGCCATAGTTGTAATTTTAATGGCTTCTGTTGCAGGTAAAGTGTCATTTCTGTTTACTACTTCCTGTACAACGTTTCTGGTGATTTCTTCAAAAACAGTTTCTATTACAGATGCAGTTTGCATTGCAGCAGGACGACCGTAATCTCCGGCTTCACGAATAGATTGTACAATTGGTACTTCACCTAAAAACGGAACATCTAAATCTTCGGCCAGGTTTTTTGCACCTTCTTGTCCAAAGATATAGTATTTATTGTCAGGTAATTCTTCGGGTGTAAAGTACGCCATATTTTCGATAATTCCCAAAACAGGAACATTGATGTTGTCCTGCATGAACATAGCCACTCCTTTTTTAGCATCGGCAAGAGCCACAGCCTGAGGAGTACTTACTACAACAGCACCGGTAATTGGCAATGATTGCATGATCGAAAGGTGAATATCTCCGGTTCCTGGAGGTAAGTCGATTAACATAAAGTCTAAATCGCCCCAATCTGCATCAAAAATCATTTGGTTCAATGCTTTTGCAGCCATTGGACCTCTCCAGATTACGGCTTGGCTTGGCGCAGTAAAGAAACCAATAGAAAGTATTTTAATATCATAACTTTCAACAGGTTTCATTTTTGATTTTCCATCAACGTTTATCGAAATTGGTTTTTCGTTTTCAACATCAAACATAATTGGCATCGATGGCCCGTAAATATCTGCATCAAGAATACCTACATTAAAACCCATTTTAGCAAGTGTTACAGCAAGATTTGCAGTAACAGTCGATTTCCCGACACCACCTTTACCAGAGGCAACGGCAATAATATTTTTGATTCCAGGAATAGCTTTTCCTTTTATCTCATTAGGATTTTCCTTTGCTTCAACCTTAATGTTTACTTTGATTTTTGCGTCAGGAGATACCAATTCAAGAATTGTTTTTTTGATATCATCTTCGGCTCTTTTTTTAATGTGCATTGCAGGTGTGTGTAAAAGTAAATCTACCACAACTTCATCACCAAAAGTGATAACATTGGCAACAGCACCACTTTCAACCATATTTTTTCCTTCTCCGGCTATAGTGATTGTCTCTAGAGCTTTAAGAATTTCTTTTCTATCTAATTTCATTTTAATCTCTGTTTTCTATTGATAAAAATCAATTTACGCATTGTGTTTATTTAAACTGATTTCAGACTACAAAGATAACAGATTATGTTGGGATTCAAACCCTTTTAAATTGTATTTATTGATATCAGGATTAGTCAAAACGATTCTGGAGTTTTGTAAACGCTTTCTTATAACAAAATACAGCGACTATTTTCGATCTGAAAAATATAACAGGAAAACTTTTTTAGTAAAAATTAAGGAATTTTACGATAAATTTTTAGAGTGAAGATGAATAAAATATCAATAATCTTAGCTATATTTGAGTACCCAAATTTATGATATCCAATCTTTGAAAAGTATATGAAAGCCTCATTTTTGGACAAATTATGGGTTTCGGTATTTTTTGAATAGAATTTCCTTCTAATTTAAATCTAAAAATATGCGAAATTTTACTTTTTTACCTGTAATTATTGCGGTTAGTTTTTTGATGTCTGCTTTTGAATCTTCTGCTAAAGAGACACTTCTGAAAAATAAAAGAACGGAATTTGAAAATATTTTTGGATCAGGAAAATATGTTTCAAAAGCTACTGTTGACGCGGAATCAATTACTCAGTTTTACAAAAAATATCCCAAATTAAAAAAATACCAAAATGATGTTCTGGATCTTTATAAAAAGAAAGAATATAAGTTGATCTGGTACGATGATAAAAGTGTTAGCGAATTTGGGGCACTGTTGTATCACAAAGTTCAACTGCTTAACGATCAGGGTATAAAGGCGACTATGCCTTATATGGATTTGGTAGATGATGTTTTTAATGAAAATGTTACTGCTGATTTACCTCAAATCGATACAGAACTTTTATTATCGAATATGTATGTGTTTTATGCCAGTAATGTTTATTCGGGCGTTGATCCTGCAACTTTAAAGAAAATAGGTTGGTTTTTGCCTGCCAAAACGATTTCGTATGTAAAGATTTTAGATTCGCTAATGGTCGATCCGGACAGACTAAATAAAGATGAAAATCTTTTATTTGGTCAATATTATAAATTAAAGGCAGCATTAAAAAAATATCGAAACATAGAAAAAAACAATCTATGGACAAAAATTGATATCGATGCCGCTAATTATAAAGACCTGAGACCTTTTGATAGTGGAGTTGCAGTAAAACAAATCAGACAGCGTTTGTTTGTGATTGGAGATTTGGCACAAGATTCTAAAAGCCAGGTTTATGATGAAGAAATGATGGCGGGTATTTTAAAGTATAAAGCAAGATATGGCCTAAAACTAAATTATGCTTTAACTAAAGAACATATCGACCAAATGAATGAACCCATTGGTAACAGTATAAAAACGATAATGCTAAACATGGAACGCTGTCGGTGGATACCAGCACAATTGGCGCAGGCAAGCGAATATGTTATGGTAAATATTCCGTCGTTTAAACTGGTATATGTTAAAAATGGAAAATACGAATTAGTATCGGATGTTTTTGTTGGAACCAGAATGACCGAAACTGTAATTTTTAGTGGTAATATGGACAGGATTGTGTTTAGTCCGTATTGGTATGTGCCGCAGAGTATCATTAAAAACGAATTAAAACTAAAAATGGCAGAAGATAAAAAGTATCTGGCCGATCACAATATGGAATGGAACGGAGGGAATGTGAGACAAAAACCTGGGCCTAAAAACTCTTTGGGACTGGTTAAATTTATGTTTCCAAATCCCAATGATATTTATTTGCATGATACGCCGGCCAAAAGTTTGTTTGAGTTCGAAAAACGTATTTTTAGCCACGGATGCATCAATGTAAAAGAAGCAAAAGGTTTGGCACTTGCTATTTTAAAAGACAATCCTGACTGGCCGGCAGATAAAATAGATCAGGCCATGAGTGGTGAAAAAGAAACTACCTGCATGCTGAAAAACAAAATTCCTATTTATATAGGTTATTTTACAGCATGGGTAAGCGAGGATGGGGATATTGGTTTTTATCCGGATGTATATGACAGAGATCCGCAATTGGACAAATTACTGTATTCAGACTCTGTAGCAGCAAAATAAAAAAAGAAACCCGCCAAATTGCTAAAATTTGGCGGGTTTCTTAAAAAAAATGGTCTACAAGGTTATTCGTATTTTAAATATTTCAGGATGTCTATTTTGGTTACCTGATAGGCTTTTGTTAAAACAATAATCAAAGTTAATACCAGTAAAGAAATCAAAGCAACACTAAACGGAATAACCGAAATGTTGATTCTGTAAGCGAAATCTTCAAGCCATTTTTGCAATAAAATGTAAGCAGGCACAATGCCAATTACAAAACCTATTAAGCAAAAAACAACGTATTGTTTTGATAGCTCTTTCAATAAAAGATCCGTTTCTGCGCCCAATGTTTTTCTGATAGCAATTTCTTTCAGTCTTCTCTCCATCGAAAAAGAAGCTAAAGCAAATAATCCAAAAACGGCAATAATAATTACTACAAGATTCAGGATGAAAAATAAATCTTTCTGTTTGACTTGTTCCTGATAAGTTTTAGCAAATCCTTTATTGACAAATTCATATTGAAATGGATAATCCTGATTGATGTTTTTCTCCCAATAGTTTTTAAGTTTATCCAGAGTCTCCGTTAGATTATTTGGAGAAACCTTTACATATACATTATCAAAATTATTCCATTTTAAAGTTTTAATACTTATAAAAACCATTGGAGGAACCTTGTTCTGAAGTCCTGTAATGTGAAAGTCTTTGACAACACCAACAATTTTAAACTTTAGATTACCTTTCTCATTTCCCCAACCGGAACTTATTATTGTGTTTATTGGGTTTTTAAGTCCCAGAGTTTTCGCAAGTGTTTCATTTATTAACCAGTTACTAATAGTGTCCGAAGCATATTTTGGAGATAAATCCCGTCCTTTTACCACCTTAATTTTCATCATATCAAGAAAACCAAAATCCATATCGACATTTCGTGGTTGTACAAAAACACCGTTGTATGTAAATCCGGAACTTGAATTGGTGCTGCTGCCAAAAGAACCTGCAAAAGTAGAGACATCCTGAACACCGGATAATTTTTTGACTTCTTGTTTTATAGTCAGGTATTTTTCTATTTTTTTATTGCGATCCGCAGTTTTAAACGGAATTTTAATTACCTGATCACCACTAAAACCAAGATCTTTACTGATCATGTAGTTTACTTGTGAGTTCACAATTAATGCGCCAATGATAAAAAAGGCAGCAATACCAAATTGAAAAATCAACATAGAATTTCGAATCCAGATACCGCTTTTACTTCTGGAGAAGTTTCCTTTTAATACTTTTAATGTTTCAAAATTCGAAATATAAATGGCAGGAAATATACCCGCAAGTACAATTACTAATCCAAATATAAAAATGAGCTGCAGATAAAATTCACTGCCATTCATAGTCAAAGATTTCCTCAGGAAGTTGTTGTAGTACGGTAAAGAAAGCTCTACTATCGCTAGGGCAAAAAGAATTGCCAGAACTACAATAATAGCCGTTTCAAATATAAACTGACTTGTTATTTGCATTTTGCTTGCCCCCACAATTTTACGCACGCCTACTTCTTTAGCGCGTTTCACGGCAGAAGCAGTCGCTAAATTGATGTAATTTACAAGTGATAAAATCAAAATCAATAGAGATAAGCCTACCATGATATAAAGCAATTGCAAATTACCTGTGCCTTCAGGAAAATTATAACTTGCGGCAGATTTTGTACCGTGCAATCGCGCTTTGTCCAATTGATCAAGAATAACCTTAACCTCGCCATTTTTCTTTACATATTCTTCAGGTGTCTGGCCATTTGCTTTAGCATCTTTCATGGTTCTGTTAACAAAACTTACATTTTGCATCTTCTTTAAAAGTGCTTCTTTATTAGTACCTTTTTTTGCTTTAATCATTAAGGTATAATTAAAATTCCCCCAAATGTTAACGTCGTCATCTTCTAATAAACCTCCAAAGACATAATTGGGTTCAATAGAGGAGGGACTCATAATTTTATAAACCGATTTTATGACATAAGGTTTATTATCGTTTATAAGAATTTTGCCAATAGGATCTTCGTTTTTGAAGATTTTTTTTGCTTCGTCTTCTGAAATGGCAACACTATGTTTTTCTTTAAGGATGTCCTTTTTCGCCCCTTTAACAATTGGAAATGGGAAAATGTCAAAAAAGTCATAATCAGCGACTATTATTTTTTTGCCCATCCATTTTTGATTTTGGTATTTTATTACTTCTTCGTAATACCAGCCGTCAAAAAAACAAATAGACTCAATTTCAGGAATTGTCGCTTTGCAGGTTACGCCAAACGGAATCGAACTTGAGGCCCAAATGTCTCCCGTTGCTCCAATTTTGTTTAGAACCTGATAGACGTTTTTTTTCTCAGGATTCCATTGGTCATACGAATTTTCATTGTTCCAATATAAAATAGCGAAAATTACTCCGGCAATTCCAATGCTTAATCCCAGGACATTTAAAAACGAAAACAGTTTGTTTTGCTTTAAATGATATATAAATATTTTAAACCAGTTAAAAATCATGATTGTTTTTTTATAGTTATTAGGTTGTTTTTTAATGTAGCCTAACAGTTTCTAAACCTGCCAGTCTTATATTATTGCTACTATTTTGCAAACAAATCCCACCAGAAATAAGATTGCGGTTACAATAAATTTGATCATTTTTTAATTATTTAGCGTCCATAAAAACATCCACATTTCTCTGATTTAATTTTTCAGAAAATATCACACCGTCTTTCATATGAATTGTTCTTTGCGAGAAAGAAGCATCATAATCAGAGTGGGTAACCATCAAAATCGTAGCTCCTTTAGCGTGCAAATCCGTTAAAAGTTCCATTACTTCATTACCATTCTTACTATCCAGATTACCGGTTGGCTCATCGGCCAGAATAATTTTAGGATCGTTTACCAAAGCTCTTGCAACCGCAACCCTTTGTTGTTGTCCTCCGGAAAGTTGTTGCGGATAATGTTTTAATCGGTGCGAAATATTAAGCTTCTCGGCAATTGCTTCGATTTTTTGTTTTCTTTCTGATGCTTTTACATTGTTATAAAGCAAAGGCAATTCGATATTATCGTAAACTGAAAGTTCATCTATAAGGTTAAAATTCTGAAAAATAAAACCAATGTTTTCTTTACGAACAACAGCTCTTCCTTTCTCTTTTAAACCCACCATTTCCTGATCTAATAATTTATAACTTCCTCCAGAAGCACTGTCTAAAAGACCTATAATATTTAGTAAAGTCGATTTTCCGCAACCAGAAGGTCCCATGATAGTAAGAAAATCTCCTTTTTTAATTTCTAAAGAAATCCCGCTTAAAGCTGCAGTTTCTACTTCTTCTGTTCTAAAAACTTTGGTTAAATTTTGAATTGTTATCATAGTTTTAATTTTAGTTGTTATTGATTATTTTTTGATTGATGATTGAAACTTAATTGATTTATTTTTTGTCGCTAATTTATTTTTCAGGATGCTTAAAAATTCGTACTCATTCGTGGCGAACTTTTTTTTAGATTGTAAACTGAGAACTGAGACTGAGACTGAAACCTGAAAACCGTTACTGAGAACTAATCGACAATTCCTCGATATCTTTATAGTCTGTATAAGATGAGGTAATCACAGATTCTCCTTCTTTCAAACCTTCCAGGACTTCATAATACGAAGGATTTTCTCTTCCTAATTTTATATTTCTTCTTACGGCTTTATTTCCTTTTACAACAAAGATCCATTTTCCTGCGGTTTCCTGATTAAAACTTCCTTTCTGGATAACAAGAGTTTTATTTTTCTCTGATAAAATTAGTTTGACACCAAAACTAAGTCCGTCTTGTAATGCAATAGCATCTTTAGAGGTAAAAGCCAGTTCTACTATAAAATGTCCGCCTTTAACTTCCGGGATTACTTTGGTAACTAAAACTTCAAGGTTTTTTCCTTTAAATTCTACCTGACCTTTCAAACCTTCGCGTATTTTTTCAAGATAAAATTCATCTACATCAGCGGTAAGTTTATAACCTTGTTTAGAATCTATTTTTCCGATGCTTTCTCCAGCCTGAAATGTTTTTCCTAAAACAGGTTGAAACGAAGTCAAACGGCCGGATTCCGGTGCTATAATCAGGAAATTCTTTTTGTTGTTTCTCAAAATATCTAAACTTTTTTCCATGGTTTGAATGGAATGATTGATTTGCGAAATCTGAATTTGATTCGTTTGTTTTTCTTTTTGAATACTTTGCTGAATCGTTCTTTTGCGTTCTTCCTGAAAACGAAGGCTTTCTTTAAAAGTATTCCAGTCATTTTTCGAAATTACCTCTTTCTCATACAATCGGGCATTCATATCGTACAGTCTTTTGGCATCATTATAATCATGTTCAATTAAAACCAAATCTTTGTTGAGGTTTAATTCCTGATTTCTAATGTTTAGTTTTCCGGTATTCAAATTGTTGATTTGCTCAATAATTGCGGTTTCCTGAGTCAGGTAATTCAATTCGGTATTTGGATTGTACAAACGTGCCAGCGATTGACCTTTAGTAACCATGGCGCCATTTTCGACAAAAATCTCTTTTACAGATCCTCCTTCGGTAACATTTACAAGCATCACATTCAAAGGTTCTACTTTGGCCTGAAAAACAACAAAATCTTCAAAAAAAGCTTTTTCGACTTTCTGGATACTTAGTTCTTCTGCTTTTACATTTAAACTTCTTTTAGTGTTAAACGAAAAAAAGACGATTGTTGCCAAAACTAAAAAAACTCCAATTGCTATTGTGAGATATCTAAATTTTCTATTTTTACGAGGAATTACTTTGTCCATTTCTTTAATAATTTACTGATTACCAATAGGTAAATACTGTGCCATAAAAATTATTATTTGTAAAGTGTTGATTTTAAAGAAGCTTTAAAAACCATTCAAAAAAGAAGTGTTCGATAATGAACAGTTGACCGTTCGTTATCGAACAAAAAAAGACATCATGCGAAAAAAACAAGCCCAGATATTAATCGTCGACGATCAGGAAGAAATTCTTTTTTCGGCAAAAATGATTCTCAAAAAACATTTTGAAACCATTTTTACAGAAAATAGTCCTAAAAAAATCATCTCTATTTTAAATGAAAATGAAATAAATGTGGTTTTATTAGACATGAATTACCGAATTGGTTTCGAAGATGGGCGCGAAGGGATTCACTGGCTCAAAGAAATTAAGATACTTTCGCCACAAACCGTCGTGATTTTAATGACCGCATTTGGTAAAATTGATACTGCAGTTGAAGGAATAAAAATTGGTGCTTTTGATTATGTTCTAAAACCTTGGAATAACGAAAAATTACTCGAAATAATTGATAAGGCTGTGGCCGAAAGCAGAAAAAACAGCAAAAAAGTGCCGGAAGAAAAACCGGTAAAAAACTATTTTGTTGGCAATTCCCTTAAAATAAAACAAGCCTATTCTATTGCCGAAAGAGTAGCCAGAACAGATGCCAATGTTCTCATTTTGGGTGAAAACGGAACCGGGAAATATGTTTTTGCCGAGTTTATTCATCTCAATTCAGAACGAAAATCACAGCCATTTGTGCATGTTGATTTAGGATCTTTGAGCGATAATTTGTTCGAAAGTGAACTTTTTGGTTATGCAAAAGGCGCTTTTACAGATGCTAAAACAGATACTGCCGGCAGATTTGAAATAGCTTCCGGCGGAACTATTTTTCTGGATGAAATAGGGAATATTCCGTTGCATTTACAATCGAAACTATTACATGTTTTGCAAACCAAAACTGTTACCCGTTTAGGAGAAAGTAAGCCAAGACCTTTGAATGTTCGCGTAATTGCAGCAACAAACAGTGATATAAAAGCTGAGGTTAAGAACAAAACATTCCGCGAAGATTTGCTGTATCGCATCAATACAATGGAAATTCATTTGCCTTCGTTACGCGAACGAAAAGATGATATTGTACCCATGGCACATTTTATCCTGGATAAAATTGCCGAAAAATACAATCATGGTCCCGAAGCTTCGGGATGGCATTTTGAAGACAATGTAGCATCATATCTGGAAAAATATCCATGGAAAGGAAACATTCGTGAATTGGAAAATAAAATAGAACGCGCTTTGATTTTGGCTGATAATAATACTATTTCAGTCACCAATCTGGATATTTTAGATTTCGAAGAAATTCAGGAAAACGATGAAAATCCGTTATCAGAAATGGAAAAAAGTGCGATCGAAAAAACACTCTTCAAATACAACGGAAACATCAGTAAAACAGCCGAAGAATTGGGTTTATCAAGAGCAGCTTTATACAGAAGAATCGAGAAATATGACTTAAAAAATTAATTTTACCGCAAAGCACGCAAGGTATTTTTTAGGTTTGTTTGTAATTGGTTTTATTAAGTTCGCAAAGCTGTTTCTAGCGAACTTTGCGTAAACCTTTGCGAACCTTGCGGTTAAATCTTCAGCTACAGATGCCAATAAAAAAATAAAATAATGAAAAACTGGAAATTTTATAATGCTTTGTTTATAAGGGTTCTCTTTATTATGATTCCCTTTTTCTTTTGCGTTTTTTTAATTTATAAAACGCTTTATTACAATGCAATTTTGGTTGGTTTTTTTATAATCTTGCTATTATTCGAGATGTATTTTTATATCAAAAATCATTCTTTATTTTATGATAAAATATTGCTTTCAATTTTGCAGAAAGATTTTTCGACCAATTTTCCGCCAGAATATAGAGAACAGAAATTTAGCAACTTATATCTTTTATACAATACTTTAAAATACCAGCAGCAAGAGCAGACTTCAAAAGAATTGGTTTATCAGTCCATTTTGAATAATATAGATACAGCAACTTTAATTCTCGAAAAAGAAAACGATGACTGGAGTATTTTTTTAATGAATGATTGCTTCTCCAGTTTATTTAAAGTGCCAAAAGTAAGTCATTGGAAATACCTTAAAAATTATTTGCCATCACTTTGCAATGAAATTGAGCAAACAGAATTTACAGAGTTGAAATCGGCAATTTCGATTAAAATAGAAGAACAGGATTTGCAGACATTTGTATTGCAGACATCCTATACAAAAACTTACGATAAAGAATATTTCATTATTTTATTAGACAGTATTCAGCGCGTTATTGAGAAAAAAGAAAAAGAAGCCTGGATTAATCTGATGAAAATCATTTCGCATGAATTAATGAATTCCTTAACGCCAATTCGTGCGCTTTCGCAGAATTTACTTCAGATTGTCGATCAGGAAAAACTAGAAGAAGATGATTTTGAAGATATCAAAAGCAGTATTTCGACGATTATCAATCGAAGTGACCACTTGCAGGTATTTGTCGAAAATTACCGAAAACTAGCCATGCTTCCGACTCCAACCAAACAAATGACGCCAATAAATTTACTTTTAGAAGATTGTATGCGCATCATGAACCCGATTTTGAAAGCGGAAAATATCGAATTGGTAAATGAAATTAGCAGTCCAAGATCTATTTTGATTGATAAAAGCCAGATCGAACAAGTGATTATAAATCTAATAACCAACAGTGTTTATGCATTAAAAGAAAAGGCAGAAAAGAAAATGTTCTTGTCCAGTTATACTGATAATAATCGTTTTTTTATCACCATTTCAGACAACGGAAAAGGAATCGACGAAGAGATTCGGGAAAAAGTATTTCTGCCATTCTTCACCACCAGAAAAGACGGCGCCGGAATTGGTTTAACGCTTTCTAAAAACATCATCGAAGCACACGGAGGTTACTTAAGCTACCAAACCGATGAAGATAAAACAAGCTTTGTGATTTGTTTGATTTGATATTTTTTCACCATATAAGTGATATAAGTTCATATTAAAGATTGCGCATAATGTTCTCGCAAAGTTTCAAAGCTGTTTGTATTAATCGGGCAAAGTCGCAGAGTCGCGAAGAAAAACTTAAAAAAGAAAACTTTGCGACTCTGCGCCTTTGCGAGAGATTTTATGCGTACTGCTTAATATGAACTTATATCACTTATATGGTAGAAACCTCAGGCGTCCAAAAGTGCTTTTCTAAATCTACTATTTGATTATCGACCACCTCAATACCTTCGCTTTCCAGAAGTTGCTGCATTAAATTAGTTCCGTCAAAATGGTGTTTTCCGGTCAAGAGACCTTTTCTGTTTACAACTCTGTGCGCCGGAACATCTTCCATGTTATGGCACGCATTCATCGCCCAGCCTACCATTCGCGCAGAACGGGCGGTTCCAAGAGCTTTCGCAATAGCGCCATAAGAAGTTACTTTCCCGTACGGAATTTGTCTGGCGATCGCATAAACGCGTTCAAAAAAATTATCTTCAGCCATACGTTTAAGTTATTTTTACTATTAAGATATTAAGGTTCATGAAGTCAAAGCTTAACTTTTATTAAAAATAATTAAGAAAGTGAAGTTTCACAAAGTAGTGCTTTATTTTTCTTAATTACTTAATGGTTCAATTTTATAAACCTAAAATTTTAATCTTAAAAAACTTTCACCCAAAATAGTAATTCAGGATATTAAAAAGTGTTGCAATAGCAATTAAACCTGTAATGCTTCCTATAATAGTGTTCATGTTTCGCATCAGATAATCAGTTTTCTTTTCTATTCTGCCAAAGAAACCAATGTAGCTGTACAATGCCGCAAACGAACCTAAAACAGACCCGAATACAAAAGTAAAAATAATGTTGTTTTCGAATGCAAAAAGATGGTAAGAAGCCAGCGTAACACTCACTACAACATAATACGGAATAGGGAAGAAGTTCAAACCGGATAATAGCATTCCCAGGAAGAAACGGCTTTTTTTGCTGCTCTTTTTAATCTTCGATTTCTTGGCTTTTGGCTCTTTTGCGATAAACAAAAAGTAAATCGTAAGAATAGAAAAAATAGCAAATCCAACCTCACGCAACAATGTTACCACATCAGGGCGATTGTCGATTACCTGCGCAAATAAAACGGCTAAAGAAACCTGAAAAAAGATTACTAAAACCGCACCGGCAACAAACCATAAAGCGTTCTTTTTCCCCTCTTTCATGTTCACTTTTGCGGCCGTCATATTGATTAATCCCGGTGGAATAATCCCAATGAAAGCGGCAATAAAACCTGAAAGTAATGGGGTAAGTAATGCCATTCAGTTATTTAATGGGTTGGAAAAACGTTCTTAAAATTAAATTAGTCTTTAATTTTAAAGCGAATATACGTAATTGCCTTGTTAATTTCTAAATATTGTTTCTCGTAAAAAGTCTGAAAAGCAGTAACTTCCTCAGGACTTCCTTCGTTTGTATACACATTATGGTTCGCGTATAAAACCTCATGTCCCTCACCGTGAAGCAATCCAAGAGTATAACCGTGCATGAATTCGCTATCGGTTTTAAGGTTTACAACACCGTCTTTTTTAAGGATTTTTTTATACAATTTCAAAAACTCAGAGTTTGTCATTCTGTGTTTTGTCCTTTTGTATTTAATTTGCGGATCCGGAAAAGTAATCCAGATTTCATCCACTTCATTTTCATTAAAAATATGATCGATCAATTCGATTTGAGTACGAATAAAAGCCACATTATGAAGACTGGTTTCTACAGCGGTTTTAGCACCTCTCCAGAAACGTGCTCCTTTAATATCGATTCCAATAAAATTTTTGTCAGGATATCTTTCTGCTAATCCAACAGAATATTCACCTTTTCCACATCCTAATTCTAAAACTAAAGGATTATCATTTTTAAAGAAATCAGAGTTCCATTTTCCTTTCAGAGGCATTAAATCGCCTACAACTTCTTCTCTGGTTGGTTGAAAAACGTTTTGAAACGTTTCGTTTTCTCTGAATCTTTTTAGTTTATTTTTACTTCCCACTTTTACAAAAATTTTCAGCAAAATTAAGGAATATAAACGAATGAAAATAGCGCAATTGGGTTTTAAAGTTTTTTGCCGCCAATTTTTACATTTTGGATCTTTTTTAACCGCAAATTACACAAATTACACAAATTAATAAATGAGCAAATTCAAAAAAAATTTGTGGTAATTTGTGTAATTTGTGGTGAAACTTTTAATATTATCCGTAGTGAGCTTCAGTAATAGGTTTTAATTTTGGATCAAGCGTTTCATCATGTTGTGATAAATCAAGACCAATATGTTCGTTTTCTTCAGAAACACGAAGCGGAATAATAAAGTTCGTTACTTTAAACAAGAAATAAGCCCCGAAGAAAGTAAAGATCGAAACCAAAACCAACGCCATCATATGATGACCAAAAACGTTCCAGCCTCCGTGAAGTAAACTTGCATCTTCGCCATGAGCAAAAATTGCGGTTAAAATCATTCCCATGATTCCACCAACACCGTGACAGGCAAAAACGTCAAGCGTGTCATCAAATCTTTTAGAGAAACGACAATTTACAACCGAGTTAGAAACCAAAGCCGTGATGAAACCAAAAAACATACTTTCAGGAACAGATACAAATCCTGCTGCAGGAGTAATGGCAACTAAACCTACAACAGCACCAATACAAGCGCCAAGAGCAGAAACTTTTCTACCGTTCATTCGATCAAAGAAAACCCAGGTTAACATCGCGGCGGCAGATGAAGTTGTCGTTGTAGCAAAAGCCATTGCAGCAGTTCCGTTGGCCGCAAGAGCAGAACCCGCGTTGAACCCGAACCATCCAAACCATAACATTCCGGTTCCTAATAATACAAACGGAATATTGGTTGGGATATGATCGCTATTTTTTCTTTTTCCTAAAACCAGAACCCCTGCCAAAGCAGCAAATCCTGAACTCATGTGTACTACAGTTCCTCCGGCGAAATCTTTCACGCCAAAATAACTTCCTAAAACACCCGTAGGATACCAGACTGAGTGGCACAAAGGAGCATATATAAAAATCGTAAATAAACTAATGAATAGCAAATAAGAGATAAATCGAACGCGTTCTGCAAACGAACCCGTAATAATTGCCGGAGCAATAATGGCAAATTTCATTTGGAACAAAGCAAACAACATAAACGGAATCGTATTGGCCAATTGTTTATGAGGCAAAACCCCCACATAATCCATAAAAGCAAAAGTGGTTGGATTCCCAAAAAAGCTATAAAAATGTTCTCCTGAACCAAAACCTACAGGATCACCAAAAGCCAGACTAAAACCCACAACAACCCATAAAAGCGTTACAACGCCCAAACAAATAAAACTTTGCAGCATCGTCGAAATCACATTTTTTCGGCCTACCATTCCTCCGTAGAAAAAAGATAATCCCGGCGTCATGATCAAAACCAGACAGCAAGAGGTCAACATCCAGGCAACATCGGCAGGGACGATATGATCCGTAGTGCCAAATTCAGATAATACGTAACTATTTTCAGTAACTGTTGGCCAAAATGCGCCCGTAATACAAACAATACTTATAATAATAAAGGAGATGATCCAGCGTTTTTCTATTTTCATTTTTCAAATACTTTATTTAACCCTATTTTTTTTGGGGTCAAAGTTAAAAAAAAATAAAGATTTTGATTTTCAGGGCTAATAAAATAGAGGGCGACCTTTTATTTTAGTCAATTTTGTAAAATTCGATCCATTTTTTTGAGAGTATCTTATTTTGAACTTCTAATTTACGGATAAAATTGCCAATTGTATTATAATTAATTTGATATACGGCGCTGTAAAGCACTAGAAAAGTTAGGATTATAATAAGAAAGTTCGAAATTGTTTATTTTTTCTGAAGCTTTGCGATCAGGATGTCTTCGATTGGCGCTTTTATTTTAGTAACCGCATCCACTTCGTCATTAGGAATCGTCATCGATAACACATAATGCTGAATCTTCCATTGTTTCCCCACTTTTACCAAAACACCAGAACCGCGACAAATTTTCATCTGCGTATTCAGCAATTCATCAAACCACGCAATTTTTCCCGATTTATCAAAAAAGATATGACGTTCCAGAGCCGTAAAATTCCAGGTAGTTCCTTTGTCAAAAAACGGTTTTGCCCAAACTTTAAAGTCTTTTTTGGTCCAGTTTTCGGTAGCATCGGTTCCAATAAAAATTCCATCTTCGGCAATCAAATCAAAGTACGCGTCGAATTTTACATCACCAGCAGCCTTATGCCATGCATCGATAGTTTGACTGACTTTGTCTTTTTCAGAAGTTTGTGCATTTGCAAAAGTCGCAACGAATAATAAAAGTAGAATTGATTTTTTCATAAGGTTTTATTTTGGATTTAAAGTTAGTAAAAAATCTTTCAGAGATGCAAAGTTCAAAAGGTGCAGAGTTTTTTAATCGCGCAAAGACGCAAAGGCGCAAAGTTTTTGGTTCACGCAGATTTAAAAAGATTTAAGCTGATATACGCAAAGTATTTTATAAATTTAATCCCTTAAAACCTTCGCGAACCAAAATCTATTTGAATCTTTTTAATCTGTGGCTTTAAAATAAAAACTTTGCGCCTTTGCGTCTTTGCGTGAAATTTTGGCTCAACGATTATAATTCAAATAGCGAAAAATCTTAAATTATCTTATATTACTTATATGGTGAAATCTTACTATATTTGAGAGCTTTAAAAATCTACATCATGAATCCAAAAATACTTATCACCTCAATATTTGTCACTTCCCTGGTTTTTACCTCTTGCAAAAAAGAACTCGAACCACAGGAAAACACACCAACATCAGAATTGGTGAAACTGGGATTGGCAAAAGACACCACAAAAACGCAGCAATCGGTCGTTCAAAATCCGGCGGCGAATCCTAATACTGTAATGGGGGCAACGCAAGGAATAAATCCCGCACACGGACAACCCGGACATCGTTGCGATATTGCCGTGGGCGCGCCTTTAAATTCGGCTCCAACGCAAGGACAAACAACGCAAACTGCGCAACCTGTACAAGTAAATTCAGGTCAGCAAAATGTAGTAACCACAACAACCGTAGCCCCTACTAAAGTAGCCAAAGGAATGAATCCTGCGCACGGACAACCCGGACACAGATGTGATATTCCGGTTGGAGCACCTTTAAATTCTCCTGCAGCAAAACAACCAGCTGCGAATACTGCCCAAAGCGGCACTACAACACAAAATTTTACAGTAACGCCACCTGCAAACAATGCAGTTCCGGCCTTATTAAGCACCGAAGAAACAGCAGTAGCAGACGGAATGAACCCAGCGCACGGAAAACCCGGACACCGCTGTGATATCGCCGTTGGAGCGCCATTGCCAAAATCATAATAGTACGTCAATAATAATCTGGGCGTGCCACCAATAAAAAAAGGGGCCAACTATGCAAATCGCTTAGTCGGCCCCTTCTTTTATTGCTGTCGGGCTATCACTGCTACTGCGGTAGCTTAGCTCTATCCCTCACGCAAAACAGTTTTCAGTCTCAGTTTTCAGTGTACTCTTGTCATCAGAGCGAAGTCGAAATGTCATTTTAATATAAGTATACGTTCCAATTTTCCGTAGAGATTCCGCACAGCAGTGCGTCTAAATTTTTTAAACACAATCCCTTTGCGATCTCAAAGCAAAGCATAATTCACAAAACTTCGCGACCTTTGCGTAATCCTTTGTGCCCTTTGCGGTAAAAATCTCCTCTTTATTCAATCTCAAAAATCGCCTGAATTTCTACAGCCGAATTTATCGGTAACGAAGCCGCACCAATCGTTGCTCTCGCATGTTTTCCTTTTTCACCAAAAACCAAAGCCGTCAAATTCGAAGCCGAATTCATAAGTCCGGCATGTTGCGTATATTCCGGAGTCGTATTAAAATATCCTGTCAGTTGCACACATTGTTTTACCTTGTTCAAATCGCCTCCGCAAGCTTCTTTCAAAACCGCAATTACATTTAGCATTGTTTGATATGTAGCTTCCTTCGCCTGATCTTCAGTAACCGTTGCGCCAACTTTTCCCGGATTTAGAATTTTTCCATCTTTCAAAGCCACCTGATTAATGTATACTTTATGATCCGAAATCGTAAACGGAACATAATTTCCAACCGGTTTAGGCGCTTCAGGAAGCACAATATTATTGTCTTTTAATGTTTTATTGATATCGCTTTTAGTTTCAACCGAAGTGGTTTTTACAGACTTTATATTCTCTGTGTTTTTCAATCCCGAAGCTACTCTTGCCAAAGCTTTTCCTTGTTCTTTAGCTAAATTCAATTCGCTTTGCGACGGACGAGTTCCTGTAGATCCTGCTAATGAAGTGGCACCAAAAGGCGTATTTCCCTGCGGAACCGTTTTATCTAAAGTTGCCGTTCCCATAATTCCGGTTGGTACGATCACCATTCCGTGAGAGGCAAGGATATTCCAGAAAGATAAAATCGCAGCTTCTTTTCCTGCTCCAGATCCTGCCGACATGAATACGGTTGCCGGTTTTCCTTCTAAAGTTCTCGAAGTCCAAAGAGGAATACTCTGACTGAAAAAGTAATTCATATCAGCACTAATATTCGCAAAATGAACCGGACTTCCAAAAGCGATTCCGTCATAATTCGCCAATTCTTCGATAGTTGCAACAGGTAATTTCTCTACCTCAGCATTCAATTTCTCTTTCGGGTTTATAGATGGAACACGTTTTAAAATCGCTTTTGTATTAGGATATTCCTGAACACCTTCGGCAATAGCTTTTGCCATTTTGTAAGTTCCACCGTTTTGAGAATAAATCAAAACCAGCACTTTGGTTTCCGGTGATTTTGTTTGTGCATCGGCACCAAAACCTATAAATATGGCGATTAATAATACGAGTAGTTGCTTTTTCATGAAAGTAATTTTAAATAATTTGTAATGGATAATCTCAATTAAGAAACTTGTTTTATTTTAAAAAATCAGTTTCTTTTTTGGGACTGCAAAATTACTTCTTACAATACCAAAAAGCGTTATTATTATGTTAATCGTGTTTTGCTGTGCGTTGTTTGTTGTCGATGTTTTAACAAATCGGGAGTGTGAAACTTTTTAAAGTGGGCTGAAAAACCTAAAAGCAATAGCGTAGTGCAACGCACTACGAATTAAATCAAGAGTTAAAATCGCCCTGAAAGGGCAACAGCAAATAGACAATAAAGATTAAGGATAACCGCAGTTTCTCATAAAAAATAATGTAAAATAGAATAAATGTTCTCTTTGAAATTTGGCTTTTGCCCTTACAGGGCTAAAACAACAATGGGTTTTCATTCATAGTGTTTCGCACCATGCTATTGCTAAGGCTCTTTCAGAGCAAAAGGTTTTTGAATACTTATAAATTAGAAAATCAAATCTGCAGCATCTGATAAATCTGCGTGGAAAATATTTAACACATAGAAAAAAGTAGATTAATCATTTAATCGTTTAATGTGTGGTATTTATATGTGTTTAAAAAGATAACCAATATAAAAGATTAGAAAAAAACTGCAAAATCTATGTGAAAAATATTTGAACACATAGAAGCATAGAATCAAAAATGAGCAAAAGAAATTTAAATTGGCGCATAGCTATGTGTGTTTAAAAAGAAAAGAGAAACGTTGCATGTTTACAGCTCCAGCGGAGCGACATATTTATAGAAAATTAAAAACAACACCCAACAGAACCCCATCGGGGTGGCATATTGAATCGCGCTAAAAAGTATATGCCGCTCCGCTGGAGCTATTTATTGACGCATAATAAAATTAGCTATAAATATGTCGCTCCGCCGGAGCTTAGATTGAAAGTTGTAGCCTTGTTTTTCGCCACGAATTCACCAATACGATAAAAGAATAATTCGTGAATTTGTGGTGATTTTTTTATTCATGAACTATGTTTAAATGTGTTCGCATATAAAAAGATCAGAAAAAATCTTCGTAAAAAATATTTAGCATATAGAAATATATGATTTAAGAATAAACAAAAAAGAATTAAATGCAAATCAAGATTTGATACATAGCTATGTGTGTTTTAAATAAATGAAATGCCTTTTTTTAAGTTTACAAAATCTATGTTTCTATGTGTTTAAATAACCCGCTCCTAAAAGTTTATTTATAAAGTAAGCCTATAATTTTCTAACTTCGAGAAAACAAATCGCCTTATCATGAAAAAAGCAATTGTATACGGAGCAAGCGGATTAGTAGGATCTTATATCCTCGAAACGTTGTTGAATAATGCCAATTACGAACAAGTAATAATCGTGGTCAGGGCAGCGCTGAACATTCAGCATACCAAATTAAAAACAATAATTGGAGATTATAATTCGCTGACCGAAGTTGTAAAAGGCATTCCGGTAGATGAAGTTTTTATAGCACTCGGAACCACACAAAAGAAAACACCCGATAAAAAACTATATTATCAAATCGATCATGATTATCCGGTTTTAGCGGCAAAACTGGCCAAAGAAAACGGAGCGAAAGCAGTTTTTCTCGTTTCGGCCATTGGAGCAAATGCAAAATCGTCGATATTTTATACCAAAATGAAAGGCGAAACCGAACAGGATATTATCAATCTGAATTTAGATCATACCCATATTTTTCGTCCATCGATGATTTTAGGCGACAGAAAAGAAAGCCGACCGTTGGAAAAAGTGTTTATCGGAATATTCAAATTGATTAATCCTTTGTTTATGGGAGGAATGAATAAGTATAAAGGAATAGAAGCAGCCCATATCGCCAAAGCAATGGTCAATAGTGCGAGCCAACTCAACGAGAAAGTCAAAATATTGCATTGGGAAGAAATGACCCATTTGCTGAAATAAAAAATGGCATTATCCTGATTAGAGATAATGCCATTTGCATTTGATATATATAAATTAAAACGATTTCTGTTTTTCGAAAGTCGTAGTAAGTGATTTTTTTGCTTTGGCAAGAGCACCGCTAAACGCTTTTTCCAGTGTATCCGAGTGATCTGTTACGGTTAAGGGTTGTAAATTGGCTACACGAACTTCAATCACACATTTTTTATCGTTTAAGCTGAATTTTTCTCCGTTTTCATCTCCAAAATGTACTTCAATGCGGGTTATTTTTTCTTCAAAACGAGCTAAACCTTTTTCTAATTCTTCAGAAAAATAAGTTGCTAATCTTTCGTGTCCTTCGATGTTCTTGTCGGTATTGATTTGAATTTTCATATCGGTTTATATTTAATGATTATTCTCAAAGCTATCTTTTTTAGAATGAAAACCCAAGTGAGTTAATAAAACATTATGAAAAAATGTTAGAAAATTTCAAGGCCATTTTTTTATCAGACTTGGCGATTTCCGAAATGTTATTATCGAACACGGATTTAACGGATTCACTTCGTGAAAACGCAGATAAAAACAGATTTTTTTATTGTATTTTTTTAGGCTGAGCGAAGTCGGTATGTCAGGCTGAGCGAAGTCGAAGCCCGTTGCACTTGTCAAACTTGTCTTTCTGCAATTACGTTTAACGATTTAGATTTTTTTAATTTTAAATTTTGTTATGTGTTCGCATACATCACATTTTATAAAGCTATTATCATCGACAAACATATTTATTTCAATTTCGTACTCACAAACATGACAATTGTAAAGAACGTCTATGATTTTTATAGGTGAATTAAGTACAGTTGGGATTTCTAAGATTGAATATTCTATCATGTTTTCTAACCTATTGACATTTTTGCAGACTCTTTCCAAAGATAATTAGGCATTGGCTCATTTAGCTCCCATTTTATATTCATAGGTTTCGAACCTTCAGTTTCTTTAAAAATACCTTCGCCAATAAAAACATATCCAAGTGTATTTCCATTTTCATCTTTTCCTTTTTCTCTAATAAAAAGTAATATTTTTTTATTGCTTTCAATATGTTTTATGTATGAAACTCCTTTGCCTGTTTCTGGTCCATAGGCATTATGTGATTGCCAATGAAATAATGTTTCACTTATAGCATAATCCTCATACATAGTTGTTGGCGAAAAGTTCTCTTCGGATTTAATCAAATTAATAAAAAGTATTTCTGTGTTTAAGCTCTTATTTTCTGCTGCACCTTCTCGATTAGATGATTTTTTATCGAATGTACTTAAACGGAAAGCTGCTAGTATTTGATCTCTCGTATATCGAGCGTGTAATTTTAATGGTTGTTCATAAGGTAATTGAATATCAATTTCTTTAAAACCAATTTTATCAATTAATATTTCTAAAACTTCGATAATCTCATTAACAAGAGTTTTATTTTTTCTTATTTGAATTATACTTTTTTCTAAAGAATCGAATCCTCCAGCATTTTGCCATACATCATAATGTAGCATTAATAACATGGTTTTTTGGTTTTCATCGAAATCATCGATTCTAATATTGAAACCTTGTTTTGCGATCGTTAAAATGAAATTAAAATAACTTGTTGAGTTGGTCGAAAGCCATTTGTTGCTTATTGCAGAGTAAATTTGTTTTTCATTTATGTTTTCAAAATCATCAGTTATTCCTGCTCGTTGACATAATCTTGACCAGCTATCTTTTTTGTAAATAGTTTCAATAGGAATATGATACAATTCAATGAAATTATTTAAAGTTAACGGTAAATTTGTTTGGTGTTGAAAATTTATAATTTTAGAAATTAGTTGATTTACATTTAAGGATGTAGCTTTTTTAATATTTTCAAGAATTGTTTCTTTTGTTTTCTTCTCCAAAACAATGGAACAGCCTAAAGGAAGATGAGGGAAATCATCTTCAATTTCTTTTTGAACTGAAGTTGTTGTTTTACCAATTAATGCTCTGAATTTACTTTCAAAATCATATTCAGGTCTTGAGTTTCCAACAAAATCTAAGACAGTCAAACAATCTTTTCCTTCCGCCAAACGTAAACCGCGACCTAATTGCTGAAGAAAAACGGTTAAACTTTCGGTTGGTCTTAAAAATAAAACGGTATCAATTTCAGGAATATCCACACCCTCATTGAAAATGTCAACTACAAATAAATAATTGAATTCTTTTTTTTTGAATTCTTCTCGAATTCTGTCTCTTTCGCTTGCATTTTTAGATGTTAAGTAATTTGCTTTTAATCCTGCCAAATTAAATTTTTCAGTCATAAAAATAGCATGTTCAACAGTTACACAAAAACCGATTGCACGAATGTCATTTATATCATTAAGATATTTATTAAGATTTGTAATTATCTCCCCAACACGAATATTGTTTTTAGTATATAAGGCTGTTAATTCGCTTGCTACATATTTACCTTTTTCCCATTTTACATTTGTCAAATCAATACTATCAGTAATTCCAAAATATTGAAAAGGACTTAATAATTTTTTATTTAATGCTTCAGGAAGTCTTATTTCTGCTGCAATACGATTACAAAAATCATCTAGGATATTTTCATTATCCATTCTTTCTGGAGTTGCAGTTAATCCTAATAAGATTTTAGGTTTAAAATAATTTAGAAAAGGTCTGTAACTTGAAGC
Organism: Flavobacterium piscisymbiosum; assembly: GCF_020905295.1. NCBI lineage: Bacteria > Pseudomonadati > Bacteroidota > Flavobacteriia > Flavobacteriales > Flavobacteriaceae > Flavobacterium > Flavobacterium piscisymbiosum. Next base: position 1,649,229 of record NZ_JAJJMM010000001.1, read on the forward strand.
TGATCCGTGATGAGCTTCATCAAGAATAATAAAGTCGTAGTATTCTGGAGAAAGTTTTAAATCTTTTAATCTATTGTTTAAAGTTTGTACTGATACAAAAAGATATTCATTAGAATTAGGCTCAATTCCGTCAACCCATAAATCACCAAAGTTGTTATCTTTTAAAACTCCTTGAAAAGTTGCTTTTGCTTGTTGTAGAATTTCTTTTCTATGTGCTACGAAAAGCAATTTAGAGGATTTATTATTGGTCCTGAAATTCTTGTAGTCAAATGCAGAAATTACAGTTTTCCCCGTTCCAGTAGCAGCTACCAAAAGATTTCTATATCGATTATGAACCGTTCTTTCAACTTCTAGTTTTTCAAGAATTTCCTTTTGATAAGGAAAAGGTTTGATATCAAAATAAGCTGTAGTAAAAGTATATTCTTTTGAAAATCTTCCTTGTTTAAGAGCATCAACTAATTTTTCAGAATGAATACTTTCATCATATAATTCAAAGTCTGCATTTTGCCAATACGCCTCAAATGTTTTTTTAAATTTATCAATAATATGTCCAACTTCTTTAGTAGTAACTTTTAAATTCCATTCTAGTCCATCAGTTAAAGCTGAACGGGAAAAATTTGAAGAACCAATATAGCCAGTATGAAATCCCGTATTTCTTTGAAATAAATAAGCTTTTGCATGTAAACGCTCATTTCCTGTATTATATGAAACCTTTACTTCTGTGTTTTCTAATGAGGCCAAGAATTCAACAGCTTTAGAATCTGTTGCGCCAATATATGTAGTTGTAATGACTCTCAGTTTTCCTCCTCTTTCTGTAAATTCTCTTAATTCACGTTCAAGAATTCGAATACCTTTCCATTTAATAAAAGAAACTAGTAAATCGATTTTATCTGAAGATAATATCTCCTTTCGTAATTCACTTTCTAAAGTTGTTCCTGCATTTCCTCCAGTAAAAAGCTCGCTATGAATTAGTCTAGTGTAAGGTGTAATTTCTTTTAAATGTAGATCTAAGTCTTTAAAATGAGCATCGACTTTTGTGAAAACAGCGTTCAATATTTTTCCTTCTGTTTCAATTAAATCGCCTTCAAACTCTTCGTTTTTTAATTCATCTCTTAATAGTTGAATTATCTTATTCGAAATTTTTATTTGATTATCTATTAAATCAATTTCCTTTTGTTTCGGTAAATTTTCTAATGCATATTTGATGACTTTGCCAATATGCTGTGATAATAATTGAGATGCTTCGGCTTTGTCTATTGAAGTCTTTTTTATTTGAAATGTATCTTTATCTAATTCGTTTATTTTGTAGTTTATTAGCTTGGTAACTAATTCTTCATATAATCCTTGGTTCATATTTCAAGTTTTAAAAATTCTTCAACGATTGGTAAATCTGCTTCTGCCCAATCAAGGTTTAATAATTGTGATCTTTCTAGTAATCTGTAATCTTTATGTTCTGCTAGTTTGATTTCACCTGAAATATATTGAACTAGGAAAGGAATTAAATTGATTTTGAAAGTACCGTAATCATGAATATTATTTGATAATTTTTGTAACACCTCAATATTGATATTTATTTCTTCTTTGATTTCTCTTTTGATACAATCTATTTCACTTTCATTAATTTCTAATTTACCGCCAGGAAATTCCCACTTTAAAGGTAATTTCATTTTTTCATTTCTTTGCGCAACGAGAATTTTTTCATTCTTTAAAATTATTGCACAAGTAACATTTATGATTTTAGACATTTTTAATAATGCGGTAAATGATTTATAAATACTAATTTGATAACGAAGTTTAATATTAGTGAAATATAATCACATTAACTATTCTTATTAATTTTTAGGAATAAGATTTTCAGGATAAGAAATATTAAAATAATTTTCAAAAGCTTTACAAAGTAATTCTTTATCTATTGCAAATAATTCATTTCTAACATCCCAATCTTTAATATTCTCTTCGTCTTGCTCACAAATCTCTTCACCCACAAGTTTTCTAGTTAATATATCGCTTAGTAAAACATTATCGCAATGAGAATATTTTGGATAATATTTCTCAATGAATAACCAATAATCAAATTTATCGTCATCTTCTTTTTCTTCTTTGCTATCTTTCTCTTCGTATTCTTTAATTACTTCGAATTCTAACCAACCCATTGCTTCACCAAGTCCTTTGTAAAATGCATTTCTTTCTACCCAAGTTTCGAAAGTATACTTTTTTAAGTTGATTATTTTTTCAAAATCATTTAAAGGTTCATTATTATGAAATTTTCTTACTTGATCTTTTCCGAAAATTATTTCTGCTAAATATTTCATTTCTTGAAAATGGATTTTGTTACTAAAAAATATTTTAAAACATGCTTAATTCAAATGTAGTTTTTAGTCGATAATTGACCCGCTTACAATTGTCCTCATTTTTGTTTCAATTTTCTCCATAAAAAAAACGCCAATCATTTCTGACAGGCGTTACTTAATATTCCTAAACTTCTTATGAAACCAAAAGCCCTAGCCCTGATGGGAGCGGCATCCTTTTGTGGTGGGGTTCACCACGAAAGATATAGTGGACAGCAGGAAATAGCTCCTGAAAATTGAAATTACAGTATTTTGAAATTACAAATTATAAGTTGAAAGAGCTCTTCGACTTCGCTCAGAGTGACAAATCTTTGGCGAGCTTCTAGTGTGATTGCTTTCGCTGCGGCGAACAGGTCTTTCCTCAGCATGACAAGATTGAGATGAGTTTGTGGCAAAATCATTTTTCTTTATCCTTCTTCCCCCATTTAATTTTCATTTTTCCTTCATCGTCCAGAGCAATTAAATGCAGGACAATTCCGCGGTCGCGAACGGCATCGCGTTCGGCTTTGGTGGCGAGTTTGATGTCGTTTTTGGAGTTTCGGAGTGGGATGGTGAGGGCGAGATTGGTGCCTCGGCCAAAGGAATAAATACCTTCGGCATCGAGGTTTAAGACACTGGAACTAATGGTAAAATTATTGACATCGATTTGTTCTCCGCGCAATTTAAGTTTGCCGGATAAATCGCTAAACGTGATATTCTCGACATCGCGGAACGGAAAAGCAAACTTGCCAATTTTTACGATAGGCTCGAAGTTGACCAAAGCACCCTGATTGACATTGAACGCCAAATTGCCGTGCATAGAATTGGTGATCAGCTCGCCATTGCTATTAATAAATCCGGTAACATTGGCCTGACTGCTGAGTTTTCCTTTGATGTTATTCGGGCTAAAAGATTTGACTCCGAAGTTATTAAACGATCGTAAAAAACTCGCAATATCGACCCGGTTTACCTGCGCGTTGGAGCTAAAAGCAAAGTTTTTTCCGCTTGGTTGTACTTCGCTGTTAAACGTGATGCTTCCGCCGGAAGTTTGCAGCGAACCGTTTTTAATCACCAATTTCGAATCGATCATTTGTACGGTTGCGGTTGTGTTGGTTGCGGTTAGTTTGTTGTAACTAATTTTATCGGCTTTGATGTCGATTACTACAGCACATTTGTCGATTGCGGTTCGTATTTGGTTCGAAATTGTGGTTCTTTTATGGGTTTTCGCTATGGCTTTTGTTTTTTGCGAAGTGGCTAAAACACCCAAAAATTGTTTAAGATCGATGTATGGTGAATAGATTTTCCAGTTTACGATCATTTTTTCGGGCGCGTCGTAATAAAGGTTCAGAAAATTGTCGATTTTACCTTCGATTAAAATGGTGTTTTTAAGATGTTTGTATGTGATTTGTTTGATAAGCAATGCTTTCTCAGTAAAATCAAGATGAATGTTGGTTTTTACGGCATGAACATTCTTTGGGATATAATGAAATGAGGCGTCATCGACATCTATTTTACCAATAAAACGTGGTTTTGTAATGTACAAATCGACGATATCAAACTGAAATTTGAGATTGGCTTTTGCGTGTCCGGCCGAAAACTGAATCCATTTGTCATTGCTGATTTGGTTGAGTCTTTCGACATCAAAATCTGAATTTACGTTTCCGGTCGCGACTGGTTTTTCGAGATTATTAATCGCCAATTGCGGAATCGTAAGCGGAATATTCTCGTATTCGCCTGCAAATTGGGTCAGGATAATAGCCGAATTGGCATCGTTGTAACCGTCTTTTGGTTTGAAATTGTTGGTGAAAATTCCCTTGAAATGGCATTTTTTAATTAATCCGTCGGGAATACTCAGTTCGTTGTCTTTTATGATGGCCTGAACGACAATTCTGGGATCGCCTTCGGCATTAAAATCGCCTTTTATGTCGCAATTGACATCGATGGGTTTACTCAGATTAAAGCGATTTAATTTCGAACTAATATTTGCCGATAATACATTCGAAGCATTTTGCCATAAAATAGAAGTTCCAATATTGATTCCGAAAAGGGCATTTCCTTTGGCCAGATTAAAAAAAGCAATAATATCAAAAGAGTCTCTTCCTATTTTTAGATCTCGGGTTACGACATCAATTCGTTCTTTTTGAGCAGAATAGGCAACATTAAAAGTTCCTTTGAGTTCTTTTTCTTTGGCGAAACTGCCGTGTACGGTATTAAAAGCTAAACTCTTTATTTGTGTGTCCAGAAAAACATCAGTTTGCCAATTATCTCCGTCATAATCTACTTTTGTTTTTAAACTGGCAACATCAAAATCGAACAATTTATGTCCAAGGCGATTGTCCAGAATAAAATGAACATCGTTGAGGTCGATTTGGTCAATGGTAGTTTCGCGATCTGATTTATTTTCGGGCGATTTTTTCTTTTTGGGTTTAAAGATATTGGCGTTCGAATAACCGTCTTCGGCTTTATAAACATAAATATCGGCATCGTTGATGAGGATTTTATGCATGTTGATTTCGTTTTGCAGTAAACTCCAAACGTTTAATCGCGCTTCGATTTCGGTTGCTTTTAGTAAAGTATGTTGGTGAGTTGCCCATTGATTGTCTTTGAGTTCGACATCTTTTAAGGCCAAAGTAAAATTAGGGAAACCGGTTAGAAACTTATAATGAAAATCGCCAACATGAAATTTTCCGTTGATGTTTTCATTGATCTTCGTATTGATCTTGGCGATGATTTCGGTTTTATTTCGATTAAAATAAATAGACAATCCACCACAAGCAATTAATAACAACACAATAAGTCCTAATACGAAATAGCCAAAGCGTTTGGCATATTTTTTAAATCGAACGGATTGAAAGAAGTTTTTTATGTGGAGTAAAGTTGCTGACATCTCAAGGAATTTTCTGGATTACTAAAGATAAGGTAAAAAACCGAGCTTATTTTAAAAAGATGTGCCACAATATATGTAAGTTATAACTTATTTTATAAAAACATGGGAATGATATAATAAATGACAATGCATTTATAATTAAAACTAATTTAAGAATGGTGTATGATTAGTATTTAATTTTTAAATTTGTACTCTAGTTTGAAACGAAACAATTCAGACAATAATTTTAAAAGAAAAGAAATTATGGCATTAGCAATAACAGATGCTACTTTTGATGAAGTAGTTTTGAAATCAGATAAACCAGTAATGGTAGATTTTTGGGCAGCATGGTGCGGTCCTTGTAGAATGGTTGGTCCAATCATTGACCAAATCAGCGAAGAATACGCAGGTAAAGTAGTTGTTGGTAAAGTGGATGTAGATGCTAACCAGGAATTCGCTGCAAAATATGGTGTGCGTAACATACCTACCGTTTTGGTTTTTCATAACGGTGAAGTAGTAGGAAAACAAGTAGGAGTTGCTCCGAAACAAACCTACGCAGATAGTTTAGACGCTTTGTTGTAATCGTAAGATTATGATTTATATAAAAAAGGTTTGGCGAAAGTCAAGCCTTTTTTATTGGAATAAAATTGGATTGTGCATATTTTTAAACACATAGGAACATAGCTTTTGTAACTTAATAAAAAAGGCATTTCATTTGTTTGAACACACATAGCTATGTGAAAGAAACGTGTTTTTTTATTCATTCTTTTTTTTCGGAATGTAAAGCTATGTCTCTATGTGTTTAAATAAATTGGCAACAATAATAAACTAGAGGAATTTAAGGCTTTTTTATTTAAAGGTTTTTTGCCACGAATTTCACGAATTAGCACGAATTACTTATTTTGGATAATGCTTAAAAAAGGTTGCCACAGATTAAAAGATTTTCACAGATTATAAAAATCATTTTAATCCTTTAATCTGTGGCAAAAAAACAGACTGAATTTTAATTCGTGCTAATTAGTGTAATTAGTGGCAAACTTTTATAGTAAAAGTAGTTCCGAATTCAGGTTTTGAGCTGACTTCGATTTTGCAGTTTATGGCTGTAGCCAAATCCCGAATGAGATGCAATCCTAAACCGGATTTGATGCCAATAACTTCTGAATCATCGTATAAAGCTTTGAATTGTTCCTGAGTTCCGCCTGGACCATTGTCTGAAATGGAGAGGTATTGAACTTCGTTTTCCTGCCAGGCTTTCCAGATTATTTTTCCGTTTTCGGTTTTTTCTAATGCTTTTACGGCGTTTCCGGTAAGGTTTCGGATAATGGTTTTGAGGTAGTTTTCATCTGTATTTAGGATGATGTTTTCGGGATCTTCAAATGATATTTGGATGTTTTCTATGCCCGAAAAATGGTTCTTGGTTTCATTAAATAAAACAGAAATCGGAATTTCTTTAAAATGCGGTTTAAAGTTTTCCATTTGGCCTTTGCTCCACAATAGAATGTCTTCCATCGAGGATAATAAATTCTCTGCTCCGGTGATAACTTTGGTTTGCATTCTTGCAGCCATTTCTTCATCGATCAATTCGGGGTTTTCTTTTTGAAGATGTAGAAAGTGAATTAAATTCGAAACCGGACTTCGTAAATCATGGTTTAAAATACTAAAGAACCGCGCTTTTATTTTGTTGGCTTCATCGAGTTCCTGATTCAAAAGCTGTAATTTCTGATTGGTTTTCTTTCGGTTTTGATTTTGTTTGAATAATAATAATCCAATGATTCCCACTAGAATTAATCCCGAAATGAGAAAGATGCGTTGTTTCTTAGCTTCGTCAATCTGAATGTTTTTAAGCGTGTTTTGAGTCGAAAGATTCTTGATTTCCTGTCCTTTGGTTTTGTTTTGGTAACGCGCCTCGGCATTGGCAATATTTTGCTTCGCCGATTCCTGCATCATTTCGTCATTCGACTTGCTGTAGATTTCGTTATAATAAAAAGCTTCTTTCCAGAGTCCTAATGCGGCATAACTTTGAGATAGTTTTTTATTAATATTTACAAAGGATTCCTTATCGTAGGTCAAAGCATTTTTCGACGCTTTTTTTAAGGTTTCTATCGCCTTTTTATAGTCTCCTTTTTCATATAAAATTCTTCCCATTACGGCATTGGCTTCCATAATAATATCCTGATCGTTGGATTTTTTTCCTAATACAACTGCTTTTTTAGCATAATTAAATGCAGTGTTTATCTGGCCTTCATTAGCATAATATTCAGATACGCTTCGATTGGCAAAACTTAGATTAAGAAATAAAGAGTCTTTTTTGGATGGAAAAGTATACGCTAAGTTGTAATATTTTTGAATGCTGTCCAGATTTTTTAAAGGCACAAAACATTGCAAATAATAGTTGCAGGAAAATGCACTGATATAAGGAGACGTTTTGATATAAGGCTGGGCATAATTAAGATATTCAATAGCCTTATTAAATTGTTTCATTTTGGTGTAAGCCGCTGCAATCTGACTGTACGAAACGCCAATGGTTTCATCATTGGCTACTGTTTTTTTGAGCAGTTTTTTGTAGTTAATGGCTTGTAGCTGATAATCAATAAAGGTTTCGTATTGGGCATTATCGAGGTAATATTCGCCCAGACTTCCGTACAGAACAGATTTTGTATACGTGCTTTTTGTGGTGTCCAGAACTTGTTTGATGTATTCGATTAATGCTTTTCTTTTCGAAGTTTCATTCAGTGCATAATAGGCATAACTCAGACGCATCAAAGTCGATGTTTCGTTTTTAAGATGTCTTGCTTCTTGCGCATATTTTAAAGCAAGTTCATAATTAACGGACGCTTCTTTAGTCTGATTGTTATTGAATTCGTAGGCATTTCCTTTTAAGAAATAAAATCTTGATTTGTAGGCAAGCTGATTTTTAGAAAGGTCAATTCCTTTTTGAGCGGCGATGATGAGTTTGGGATAATCTTCGGCATCCAAAACTTCATTGGTATATTTTAGCCAGACTTTTAGTTTTTCCTGTTGGGTTTTATACTTGGACAAAATGGGTTCCTGCTGCGCAAAAGCAGTCAAGTTGATGAAAAACAGAAACAAGAACCCCATTTTTTTCATGAGAACAAGTTTAGGTTTTCCTTATAACTTCTGCCAACGGGAATAGCAATGTTGTTGTTCAGAATAATTTCGGTTGAATTGATCTTTTGAATAAATTGTTTCTGCACCGCAAAACTTCGGTGAATCCTGATGAAAGACTGAAAGTGATCTTCTTTCAACAAATTACCAATACTCGATAAAACGCAATGTCTTTTTTTATCGGTAATAACCAACGTATAATCTTTTAAGGCTTCGAGATATAAAATTTCATGCAGTTTGACTTTCGTTTGTTCGTGACCTTCTTTAATATAAATGGTATCGCCGCCAATACTGGCTTCAAAAAGAGATGCTTTGAGTTTGATTTCCATAAACTCTTCGATACGGCTTACGGTTTGTGCAAAGCGATCCAGTTTTAAGGGTTTTACGATAAAATCTAATGTTTCGATCTCAAAACTTTCTACGGCATGTTCAGGATGTGCGGTAATAAAAATACAAACCGGAATTTCTAAAGCTTTTTTTCTAAACTCAATTCCGTTCAGGCCCGGCATATCAATATCCAGAAATAAGATGTCAACTTTTTCTTTTTCGATAAACGGAAGCGCATCTTCTGCCGATTCAAAAACACCCAGAATATCCAGAACAGGAAACTTCTTGGCAAACGATAATACCGTAAGTCTGTCTATTTCGTCATCGTCGATAATAATACAAGTGTATTTTTTGGTCATTTATCTGGAATTTATGTCGTCTGTCTATTTAAAATGTTGTTCGTCTATTAGTGGTTTTTCGGCACATTTTAATCCTGCAAATTTGTCTTGTAATTCAATCATCAGATAAAAAGAAATACTCTTTTACGATCAGTTGATTATTGCAAAAATAATGTTATTGAATTAAATAAGAATCATTTAGCCAAATTTAAAACCAAAATTATCATGAAATTTTCAAAAACCATTTTTACCATTTTATTAGTTGCTATTTCTACCATTTCATGCAGCAGCGATGACGGGACCGACGGAGTAAACGGAGTTGACGGACAAGCAGGTCCGGCGGGAGCAACAGGAACAGCAAATGTTATTTATAGTGCGTGGCTAACAGCGCCAACGGCAGTTGCAGAGACAATAGATGGAACATCAGGAATGTCTACATCGATTAATGCACCACAACTATCAGAAGATATTCTGGCAAAAGGAACCGTATTGGTTTATGTGTCTTTTGGTTCAGGTACTTACACATTGCCTTACACGTCGACAGCGGGCGGATTTGTGAATACAATTACAGCTATTTCTACAGCAAAAAAGATCAAATTATTCAGATTTAGACATGATGCAGGAGGAACTGTAAATCTTCCAACATCGCTTAGCTGGCGTTATATTTTGATTCCTGGTGGCGTTGCGGCTACAACAGGAAAAGCCGCAAAACCGGACTATGCTAAAATGAGTTACGAAGAAGTGTGTGCTTATTTTAATATTCAACCCTAATTTTAAAAGAATACAAAATAATTTATTGAACGAAAGAATAACCAAATAACTACATTATTATGAAAACTTTAAAAACCATTTTTACCATTTTATCCATTGCATTATTGACCATTTCCTGCAGCAGTGATGACGATAAAGAAGAAGCTGTTAAGTATAACGAAGAAAACCCTCTTGATGCTTATATGGCAGGTTCGGGATTTAGCCAGAAAGCAGTCGATGTAAAAAACTCAGGAATTTACGAATATGGTTTCAGTTTTAAACCAACAGTAACCGGTAAAATAAATGCTTTGGTAGTAAAAATTCCAGATGTAAATGCTGCATTAAGAATCACTTTATGGGATGCGGCGACCAAAACGGTTATAAAATCTGAAACGATAAATGTACCAACCGCAAATGTTACGGTAGAAAAAACAATCACTCCAATTGCGCTTACAAAAGACAAAGAATACTTTTTTACCGTAAACAGCGACGACTGGATTAACAGAACAAAAACTGACGGATCTGCTGCGACGTATCCTATTACGGCAGGAAATATCATCATTACAGGATATGCCTATATTTCAAGTACGGCTGCAGAAACTATTTTTCCAACCAATGCGCGCAATACATATTATGCAGGAGATATGACTTTTAAATTTCAGCAAACTCAATAATTTTATTTTTGGATAGTTAGAATTAGTATGTTTGGAAAAGGTCTGGCAATAGTCAGACTTTTTTTTTAGAAATTAACGTAAATTTGATAACCTTTTTTTAGATAATTAATCACTTTAAATAATTGAATATGAAAGCAATATGTTTATTGATTGTAATGTTGAGCACGACAGTTGTTTTAGCTCAGAGCAAAGATGAGGCACTTAAAAAAATTATTCAGCAACAGGAATTAGACTGGAATAAAAACGATATGAAATCCTTTTCTCAGGCCTTTAGTGAAGACGCTGTTTTAATTAATTTTTTAGGAATGTACTGGAAAGGAAAAGAGGAAATAATGACTCAGTTTTCTCATATTAACGAATGTTGTATTAAACCAACATCGATAAAATTGGAATGGATCGATGCTAAATTTTTATCTGAAAATGCGGCTTATGCACATATAAAAGAAACTTTGACAGCAAAAGAGGATTATGCTGTTCCTGGAGGAGTTGTTAAAAAAGGAACTGTAAACACTAAATTTATTACAGCAGTTTTCGAAAAACAGAATACTATCTGGAAAATTACTACTATGCAGGTAACTCAGGTAAATGCTCCACCGAGATAATTTTTAAATAACACGTTTAAAAAGTTAGCTAATCCCGATAGCTATCGGGATAAATGATTTACAGAGATTAAAAAAAAATCATTTTAATCTGTGTAATCTGTGGCAAAAAAGAATTTTAATTCGTGCTAATTCGTGAAATTCGTGGCAAACTAGCTCGAATTATTTATTTTGATATTGTTTGAAAAGTTAACGACTCCCGATAGCTATCGGGATAAATGATTTACACAGATAAAAAAAATCATTTTAATCTGCGTAATCTGTGGCAAAAAGAATTTTAATTCGTGCTAGTTTGTGAAATTCGTGACAAACTTTTTTTATTTTTACAGATCTAACATTCCTTTAAAAATGAAAATTTTCTACAGCTTTCTTTGTGTTCTCGCATTTACAACAATTGGTTTTTCTCAATCGAAACAAAAAGAAAATCTTCTTTTAGAAAATGGTGTTTCAGAACAATTGGCTATTTTTCGAAAAAAACAAGTTTCAGATGTTCGATATGATTTGGGATTTGAAATTCCGGGTCAGAAAACCGAAAATATCAAATCAGATTTGAAATTGTATTTGACTTTGTCAGATTTGAGTCAGCCTTTATATTTAGATTTTAAAGAGAAAACATCCAACATAAAATCAATTCAGGTAAACGAAAAAAGTATTGCCATTGTTCACGAAAAAGGACATATTGTTATTGCTGATAAAGACTTGATTTTAGGAAAAAATACAGTTGCGATTTCGTTTATAGCTGGAAATTTATCCCTAAACCGAAACGATGATTTTCTGTATACTTTATTAGTTCCGGATCGCGCCAGTACATTATTCCCGTGCTTGGATCAGCCCGATATAAAAGCTACTTACAAATTGAGTTTAACGGTTCCTAAAGACTGGACAGTTTTGGCTGGAGCCGATGTAAAAGAGAAAGTAGAAAAAGGAGATTTTACGAGTTATGCTTTTGGAGAATCAGATAAAATGAGTACATACTTATTTTCGTTTGTTGCCGGAAAATTTAAAACGGTGACACAGCAACCAGGCAATAGAGAAATGACGATGTTATATCGTGAAAACAATCCGGAAAAATTCAGAGTAAGCGCCGATACTATTTTTAATTTACACCAACAATCGGTTGACTTTTTAGAAAAATATACCAATTATAAATTTCCTTTTCAGAAGTTAGATTTTGCTTCGATTCCGGTTTTTCAATATGGCGGAATGGAACATGTTGGCGCGATTCAGTATAGAGAATCGACTTTGTTTTTGGATAACAGCTCAACCGACAGCGAGAAATTAGATCGTGCCAAACTCATTGCACACGAAACCTCGCATATGTGGTTTGGCGATTTGGTTACCATGAAATGGTTCGACGATGTCTGGATGAAAGAAGTCTTTGCCAATTTTATGGCAGATAAAATCATGAACCCGATTTTTCCGAAAGTCAATCATAATCTACAATTTTTAACGGCGCATTATCCTAACGCTTACGCGGAAGATCGTTCGTTGGGTACACATCCGATAAAACAACATTTGGAGAATCTAAAAGATGCCGGATCACTTTACGGAGCGATTATTTATAATAAAGCCCCAATTATGATGCGCCAGCTCGAAGCTTCGATGGGAAAGGAAGCTTTCCAGAAAGGAATTGAAAAATACATTAAAAAATACGCCAACGACAATGCCGACTGGAATAATCTGGTCGAAATTCTGGATGCCGAAACACCACTTGACATGAAAAAGTGGAGCGAAGTTTGGGTGAATAAATATGGAAGAGCGATTTTTAGTGATCAGATAAAATACGATGTTCAAAACCGAATTTCATCGTTTGAAATTTGGCAGGAGGCAGAAGGCAAATCTGATAATGTGTGGCCTCAGATTTTTGATATTGGTTTAGTATATCCTGATCAGGTAAAAGTACTTAGTGTCAATATAAAAGACAGGAATTTATCACTGAAAGAAGCCATTGGACTTGAAAAACCGCTTAGTATCATTTACAATTATAATGGTTTTGGTTACGGCGTTTTTCCGCTTGACGGGAATATAGAATCTGTTTTGAATTTGAAAGATGAGGTAGGAAGAGCGTCAACCTATATCAATATTTATGAAAATACCTTAACAGGAAATGTTACGCCAGGTAAAGCTTTTGATTGTTTTTTAAAAGGAATTCAGCAGGAAGAAAACGAGTTGGTTTTGAAAGTAATTACCAATCAAACGAGTAATGTCTTTTGGAAATTCCTAACCGAAAAACAACAAACCAAAGCGCAGAAACAATTAGAAGCTGTTTTGTACAGTCGTTTACAAGCCAATTTACCAAGCAACATCAAAAAGACTTTATTTAATTTATTCAGTTCGATTGCGTATTCAAATTCGGCGAAAGCCAAATTATATTCGTTATGGAGCAAAGAAAAAGTGATTCAAAGCTTAAAATTAAACGAGGATGATTACACCAATATGGCAACGAATCTGGCGATATTTAAACATAGTAAAGCCGATGAAATTCTGAATAAAGCCAGAACAACAATTACAAATCCGGACAAACAAAAGCGATTTGATTTTTTGCTGCCGTCTTTATCGAAAGATGAAATGGTTCGCGATGCGTTTGTAAAATTATTAAAAGACGATGAAAATAGGGAGAAAGAATCCTGGGTCGCTGTAGGTTTGGCGAATATCAATCATCCGTTGCATCAGAAAAGTGCTCAAAAATACATTAGATTTTCGCTAGATTTGGTTGAAGAAATTCAGCGTACGGGAGATATTTTCTTTCCAAAAGACTGGCTGAATAATACAATTGGTAAATATTCGTCGAAATATGCTTTTGATGAAGTGCAGCGATTCTTAAAAGAAAACCCTAATTTTAGTCCGATATTAAAAAGAAAACTGTTGCAGGCGACAGATGGTTTATACCGCGCACAAAATATAAAAAAGGAAACCGAATGAAAATCGAATCGGAAATAGAGAAAGTATCCAGTTTTCAGCATCTCGAAATGCTGGCAAATCAGGTTGTAGAAGGTTTTATATCCGGAATGCACAAGAGTCCGTTTCATGGGTTTTCGGCAGAATTTGCAGAGCATAAAGTGTATAATGCAGGAGAAAGCACCAAACATATCGATTGGAAATTGTTTGCCAAAACGGACCGTTTGTATACCAAACGTTTTGAGGAAGAAACCAATTTACGATGTCATTTGATTGTCGATAATTCGTCGTCGATGCATTATCCGGAACTAAAATCAGGTCAGCCTTTTTATGAAAAGAAGATTGGTTTTGCGGTTTTGGCTTCGGCAGTTTTAATGAATATTTTAAAGAAACAGCGTGATGCCGTAGGTTTGAGCGTTTTCTCAGACAGTTACGAATATTATGCTCCCGAAAAAGGAAGCGATCGCCATCATAGAATGTTGCTCAATAAACTGGAACAATTATTAGAGCAGCCAAAAGTGAAGAAAACGACCGATACGATTACATATTTGCATCAAATTGCGGAGAAAATGCACCGTCGTTCGATGATTATTATATTTACGGATATGTTTCAGTCAGAAGATGATGAGAAGCTGTTTAATGCTTTGCAGCACCTTAAACACAATAAGCATAAAGTAGTTTTGTTTCATGTAGTTGATGATAAAACAGAGCTTAAATTTGACTTTGACAATACGCCAAGAAAGTTTATCGACTTAGAATCAGGCGAAGAAGTATCTATTTTTGCCGATAATGTAAAAGCAGAGTATGAAAAAAGGGCAGAGGAGTACTTTAAAAAACTCTCTTTGACTTGTGCAAAGAACCAAATTAAGTACGTTCCGGTGAATGTTGGCGATAATTTTGAAAAAATATTGACTACATATTTAGTTGAAAAACAAAACTTTGGCTAATAATTTGAAAATATATTTAATTTTTTTTAGCAAAACGCTTGCAGAAATGAAATTCTGTACTATCTTTGCAACCGCAATAACGCAGAGGTTTGGTAGTTCAGTTGGTTAGAATACATGCCTGTCACGCATGGGGTCGCGGGTTCGAGTCCCGTCCAGACCGCAATATTGGGAAAAGCCTTTCTTAACGGAAAGGCTTTTTTGCCCAAATACGGTATCTAAGATTAGTTGTGTTGTTTTGCTACGACTTTGTAACTCGTAGCTGGTTTAGTAGTTAGACCAATGAAAAGCTTTCCACTTTTGTGGATGGCTTTTTTGATTTAGGACACTTTTGATTTAACCGCAAGGAACACAATCCCGATAGCTATCGGGATACGCAAAGTCCGCAAGTTTTTTTTAAGCTTTGCGGATTTTTTGTTTTTATTTTATATTAGTTTGAGAATATTTAACCGCAAGGAACGCTAAGATTTACGCGAAGTCCGCAAAGTTTTTTTAAGCTTTGCGGATTTTTTGTTTTTATTTTATATTAGCTTGAGAATATTTAACCGCAAGGAACGCTAAGATTTACGCAAAGTCCGCAAAGTTTTTTTAAGCTTTGCGGATTTTTTGTTTTTACTTTATATTAGGTTGAGAAAACACAAAGTTCACAAAGTTGATTCAAGGCAAAGCTTTGTGCACTTTGCGTTTTTATAGACCAATCATGCATACAAACTTTGCACACTTTGCGGTTAAATTCGGCTTTTTAGCTTTTTAGATCTGGAATTTGGTCCCGAAGCGTCTAGATTTAACTTTGGAATTTCTTTAAAATCAGTTCATTAAAAATTTCTCAAATTTTATTCGCAAAAAGCCTTGTATAATCCAAGTTCTGTTGTATTTTTGCACTCACAATAACGCAGTTGGTTTGGTAGTTCAGTTGGTTAGAATACATGCCTGTCACGCATGGGGTCGCGGGTTCGAGTCCCGTCCAGACCGCAATATTGGAAGAAGCCTTTCTTAACGGAAAGGCTTTTTTGTTTTTAAGGCTGAACCGCAAAGAGCGCTAAGATTTACGCAAGGTTCGCAAAGTTTTTAATTAAGCTTTGCGAACTTTGCTTTTTTACCTTGTGCCCTTCGGTTAGATCTACACAATCCAGTTTTGGAATTTGGAATTTTTTAAAATTTTGGAATTTAAATTTCCCTACATTTATAGCACAAGAAAGATATTCGATTACTTCAATGGAACATTCCGGTCAGAAACTAGATAAATACTATATCAAAAAAGTAGATGCCGATAAAAAAAGCATTTACTGCCACCACGATCTGATGGGTGAATTGTTTGTGCCTACACACAAACACGACAAAGCACAATTGCTATATGCCGAAGGTGATGTAGTTTTTGTAACAACAGAAACCAAAACCTATTTTTTGCCGGCAAGACATTTTATTTGGATCCCCAGTGGTGTTGCGCACAGTATTGAGCCAAAATCTGAAAGTGTGACCATGCGAAACTTATATTTTCCGGTTGAAAAAGACGAAGATATATTTTATAAGAGTGAAGGCATTTATCCGGTCAATAATTTATTATTGCAAATGATGCTTTTTACTAATAGGTGGAATGGTGATCTTAAAAAAGGAAGTCCGAATTTTGCCATTGCCAAAGCCATCAAAGCAATATTACCTCAAATTTGCCTGACCAATTTACCTTTAGAGTTACCGCAGCCCAAAGATCCGCGTTTGAGTAAAATTCTGCGACATATAGAGAATAATTTGGGCGAAACGATTCTGTTTGCTGAGGTTGCGCATCAATTTGGGTATAGCGAACGCTCTTTGTATCGCTTGTTCCAGAAAGACCTTAATATGTCATTCATTCAATATTATACCATTCGAAGAATTCTAAAAGCAATTGAGCTTTTATTAGAAAGAAAACTTTCGGTAAAAGAGGTAGCGCTGGAAGTTGGTTATAATAGTGTTCCGACATTCAGTAATACTTTCTTTAAATTCCTCGGACAAAGACCTTCTGATTACTTTAACGGAGAGAATATTCTATAAAACAGATGAAATTATTCTCGCGCAGATTTAGCAGATTCTTTATTTAAAATGTAATTATCTGCTTGATCTGCCAAATCTGCGAGAGATTTTTACTTCAAAATAGTATAATCTGCCTAAATCTTTTTATCCCGATAGCTATCGGGAGCTTGAAACCCTGAAATCATGTCTATTTTCTTAATGAGTTATTATTCAGTATTTTAATATAACGTTTTCGGGAAATAAAATTTTAACATTTGTCCGAAATGAATATGTTATTGACTTTTTAGAATTATCAGTCACCAAAAAAATGCAGGAACTTTGCAGTATTAAAATCTTAAAATATTCATGTTCCTTAAAACAACAAATTCTACAGAAGATTGTTTTCTCAAAATCGTGTTGATATTTATAATCGTATTAACATTCAGTAATGTACAAGCACAGGAAATTCATTCGGTTTCATTAAGTGAAGCGGTGAAACTGGCCAAAGAAAACAATAAAAAAATCCTTAGATCTCAATTAGAGACTACGCTCTCAGAGCAAAACATCAAAGAAAGAAAAGAACTCCGTTTACCGGATATCGAATTAAACGGCGTTTATTCGAGAATTACCAATATTACGGAATTCAAAGGAAGCGGTTTTTTGAAAGACAAAGAGGTAACGAAGGCGATTCCTGAAATTTATGAGGTGAATTCTACCTTTAAAATGCCAATTTATGCTGGAAACAAGATCAACAACGCTATTAAAATTGCCAATCAGGAAAACGAAATTGCCAAAATAAAAACCGAAAAGACCGAAAATGATATCGAGCTCGAAGTGGTGGCGAATTATCTGGCGATTTATAAAATGATGGAACTTCAGAAGATTTTTGAAGAAAACATCAAAGAAGAAAAAAGCCGATTAAAAGAAGTTCAGTCCTTGCAAAAACACGGAACCGTTACCAAAAACGAAGTTCTTAGGGCAGAATTACAACTTTCTGATCGTGAATTAAACTCCTTGACGAATTCTAAGAATATAAAAATCGCCTTGCATGATTTAAAAACTTTGATTCAGCTTCCGGAAAACGAAGAAGTAGCAATTGATACTACGGCCAATATGGATAAAATGAATGGCTTGGATCCGTATGATTTTTATTTACAAAAAGCTTTTCAGAACGAAGAAATGCGAATCGCCAGCCAGGAATTAAACATCAAGAAAACAGAACTGAAATTGGTGAAAGGAAATTATCTGCCAACAGTAAATTTCTTTGGGAATTATGGTTTTTATTATCCTAACTACAAATTTTTTCCGCCAAATCCGTATTTGTACACTTTAGGGCAAATTGGTATTGAGGCACATTTTGATATTTCGGCTTTGTATAAAAACAAAACCAAAGTACAGCAAGCTACGACGCAAATCGAATGGCAAAAAATGCAGTCTGAAATTATAAAAGATGAAATTCAGGACAAGTTGTTTAAAGAACATACACAATATCAGGAAATCCTTGAAAAGTTTGTGGTGGTTGACAAAGCTTTGGATTTGGCCAATGAAAATTACCGAATTGTAAAACTAAAATACTTAAACCAATTGGTTTTAATAACCGAAATGGTCGATGCTGATAATGCTTTATTACAGGCAAAATACAATAAGATTTCTACAAGATTGGATGCGATTCTTAAACATTATGAATTACTTCATACGGCCGGAATAATGCCGGATCAGATTTAATTTAAGAAGCAAGAAGAAAGAAGCAAGAAGAAAGAAGCAAGAAGAAAGAAGCAAGAAGAAAGATTTTAGAAGCAAGAGAATAGTAAAGAATATAGATTTTAAGTTCCGGAGGAACGATTCATATTGTAGCGCCGTCCCGATAGCTATCGGGATTAATCCGGTGGAGAATTAGAAAAAATAGAAATAAAGAATATAAAATAATATGGTTAAGATAAAAAATGAAACTAAAAGAAACAGAACGTTTCATGTATTAATAACAGTTATTGCCTGCATATTAGTAGCAAGCGGAATCATTTTGGGGATTTGGTTTTATGTGTTCAATAGTAATCACGAAGAAACCAATGACGCGCAGGTAGAGCAATATGTAACGCCAATTATGTCGCGTATTACGGGTTATGTGCAGGAAGTTCGTTTTGATGAAAATCAGTTTGTACATAAAGGTGATACTTTAGTTATTATTGATAATCGAGAATACAAATCAAAATTGAATGTGGCGCTGGCCGATGTTCAAAGCGCGAAACAAAGCAGCGTTGTGGCAGAGAAAAATGTAGCAACGACCGCAAGTTCAACTGCAATTGGAGAATCGCAATTGGCTGCAGCCAAAACCAATCTTTGGAAAACAAAATTAGAATACGAACGTTATCAGGCTTTGGTAAAAGACGAAGCCGCAACATCGCAACAATTAGAGAAAGTACGAGCAGATTACGAATCGGCGCAAGCCCATTTTCAGGAAATGAGAGAAAGAATTCAGTCTTCGAATTTAAGTACTTCTCAGGCTCAGGCCAATGTTCCTACGATGCAAACCAATATTGCGTCGAAACAAGCGGTGGCTGATAATGCTGCATTGTTTCTTTCATATACCATAATTACCGCGCCATATGACGGTTGGGTAGGCAAGAGAACTTTGCAACCGGGACAAATGGTCAAAGAAGGACAGTCGTTGCTTTCGATAGTAAGTAAAGAAAAATGGATTACGGCCAATTTTAAAGAAACGCAATTGCAATATTTAACCGTTGGTCAGGAAGTTCGCATTCAGGCTGATGCATTGAGTGGTAAAGAATTTACAGGAATCATCACTTCACTATCTCCTGCAAGTGGTGCGAGATTTTCGTTATTGCCACCGGATAATGCAACAGGAAACTTTGTAAAAATCGAACAAAGAATTCCGGTTCGTATTCAATTGAAAGAAACTAATAAACACGCTGAATTTTTAAGAGCCGGAATGAATATCACCGTTATCGCCGAACACCAATAAAATGGAAGATAAAAGTATTTTTAAATCCTGGGTTCCAAAATGGGCAATCATAATTATTTTGTTTGTCTGTCTCTTGCATTCCATGATTTTATTGGGAGTTTATACTTCAAACGTAACCTACGCAGCGAGTTTTCTGGACATTGAGCCCGAAGATTTGCAGTTTGCAATGTGTGTTACCTACGGAACTTTGCTGGCCACGATTTTGATCGAAAGTAGATTTTCGAGTTTCTTCCCTGCCAAAAATTATCTCATGGCGGTTTATTCGGTTATTGGGATTACGATAATTTCATCAGCCTATATTACGAACTTTTATGTCTTTTTATTGCTGCGTGTTGCCGAAGGGATTTTAATGGCGCTTCCGGTTATTACAATCAGACAATTGTTGATAGAACAGTTTCATTCAAAAAACGCCATCATAATTGGTTTCTCTTTTTATTACGGATCATTGTTATTGTCAACGCCGTTTATCATGAATATCGCCGTTTGGTTTCTGGATCATTACGATTGGAAATACATGTTGTATGTTTCGGGCGGACTTCAGGTTCTGAATGTTTTTTTGATTCTGGTTACTTTTCGCGGACATAGAATCACAAAGAAAATTCCGTTGTATCAAATCGACTGGATCAGTTATATTTTGGTTTTAACGGCGATTCTTTGTGGTGCTTACTTTTTTGTTTATGCCGAAAAAAAATACTGGTTTGAGTCTTCGCACATGGTTTTAATGCTAATGATTGCCTTGATTACAGGAGGTTTATTTATTTTTAAAGAACTTTTGGTAAAAAGACCCACTTTTGATTTCGAAGTTTTTAAATACGCCAATCTCCGAATTGGGTTTTTATTGTTCTTCCTTTTTTACATCAGCAGAGCAACATTGAGTCTTTGTCATTCGGCGATGTATTCAATCTGGAATTGGGATCCATCCCGAGTTGCCGGAGTACAATACATAAACGGATTAGGAAACGTAATCGGACTTATTTTGGCTGCTTTTTTTCTAATGAAATCCGTTTCGACCAAAGTCATTTTTATCATCGGGTTTTCGTTAATTGCGTTATTTCACTTTTGGTTTACATTCCTTTTTGTACCTGATGTCGCTTTATCAGATATTATCATTCCGTATATTCTGCAAGGTATTGGTGTTGGATTTTTATTTGTACCGTTAATATTATTCACTACATCATCGGTTCCGGCAAAAATGGCGGTTTCTTCAGGAATTGTTGGGGTTTCAGGACGTTTCTGGGGAAGCACAATTGGATTTTGTGTCATGCAGAATGCGATGGTATTTTTAAACAAAAAACACTTTCTTAAACTAAGCCAATTCGTAACCGGAGATAATCCGCAAGCTCAGGAAACAATCACCAAAACAGCGCAGAGTTTCGCTGCAAAAGGATATTCGCTTGACGAGTCGAATGCTCTTGCCTTAAAAAAAGTCTTCGGAACCATCACCAAACAATCGACTTTACTGGCCGATATGGAGATTTATACCATCGTAGGTTATGGTTTGGTGGTTTTAATTATTCTTATTGCATGCAATCAACATTTAAGACAAACAATGACGTTGGTTAAGAGCAAGATTTGGATAGGGTAAATGTTTTTTTGTTTCAGGTTTGAAGTTGTTCGCATTTTTTGTCATCCTGAGCGAAGTCGAAGGACACGCACGGAACTCTGCAACGAAAGCCCAATCTTTGTCGGGTTTAATCTCGCAAAGGCGCGAAGCCGCAAAGATTTTATTTTAAAGCTACAGATTAGATTCAAAGGATTTTTTTCACGCAGATTCTACAGATTTTAGCAGATTTAATTTTGATTATAATAATATCTGCGTTTATCCGCTTAGATCTTTTTAAAATCTGCGTGAAACAAAAACTTTGCGCCTCTGCTCCCGATAGCTATGGGGATTGCGAGATTAAAAAAAACTCAGCGAATCTCTGCGAAAAATCTCTGTGCAACTCTGCGAAAAAACTTATCTTGCAACCGTTAAAAAAATAAAATACAATGAAGCAGCAATGTGTAATTTTTGATATGGATGGCGTGATTTGTCACACCAATCCGCATCATGCAAAAGCTTTCGAGGCATTTTTCGATAAATATCAAATTTCTCACTCAGAGCAGGAATTTGAAGAACATATGTACGGAAAACATAATGGATATATTATGACGCATTTCTTCAAGCGCCCAATTGCGGGAGAAGAACTCGTAAAACTCGAAGACGAAAAAGAAGGAATGTTTCGTGAAATTTATAAAGACAAAGTCGAAACCATTCCGCATTATTTGGATTTTTTAAGCGAACTGAAATCTCGAGGTTTCAAAACGGCTGTGGCAACATCTGCACCGCGCGCGAATCTTGATTTGATTATGGGCGCACTAAAATTCGAAGACAAAATGGATTCTGTAATGGCAAGCGAAGACGTAAAATTTCATAAGCCAAATCCCGAAGTATATCTGGAATCTGCCAAACGCGTTGGCGTTTCTCCGTCTGATTGTATTGTTTTCGAAGATTCTTTTTCGGGTGTTACAGCGGGCTTAAATGCAGGAATGAAAGTGGTTGGCGTTTTGAGTACGCATACAAAAGAACAGCTTCCGCCATGTAGTTTTTACATCAATGATTATAGCGAAATTAATGTCGATAAAGTTTTGGAATTATTAAACAGCTAGAATTTTTAAACCATATAAGAGATATAAGTTCATTTAAATACAGCCTTTGTCAAAGTTTCGAACTTTGACAAAGGTTTTTTTACGCACAGTTTGTCATTCTGAGGAACGAAGAATCACACTAGTAATTCGACAAAGATTGACGGATATTCTTTGCGGAGCTTCTCGCGAGGATTTCTCCCTTCGCTCGAAATGACAAGATTGGGGTTGCTTTACGCTCCAAGGGATTGATCCCGATAGCTATTGGGACTAGCTACAAAATAAATCATTCCTCCGGAATTTCACAAAGAGTTCCGGAGGAACGGAACATATTGTAGGGATGGATTTTAATCCATCTTTGCAGTTAGAAATGATAAAGTAAGCGAATAGCCTTCAGTTTTTAACTGGAGGTTTTTTTTTTTTTAAGAAAGGCTTTAGCCAAAATTTGATTTTATATATGAAAATAATAATTAGAGTTGAACGCATATATGGGTTCAAATGAAAATAAGTTTTGAGGATTTTTGCTTTTTCAAACTTTAAAATTAGGAACAAAAATCATCTTTCAAAAGAAGTTGAAGCAAGACTAAAAGATTTTTTTATTGATGTTATGGATCCCGTAGATATGGCAAAGACGATACGACAAGTAAATCATATTCTTTCTTTATGTGTAATGCGTGGATGCGAAACGGTAGAATCTGAAGTAAAAAATATTGAAGATAATTTTTATTGGCTCAATAAATTAGCCGAAGCTTTAGATCCTTATTTGGATGTTGATTGATAGAGAAAAGGCGCTTTTTGCAAGCTTATTTCGATGTGAGTGAATAAAACAACAAATCGGTAAAAAAACGAGATATCTTACTAACTTTTTTTTTCATGATAAATGACCTGTTGATAATATTCAAAATCACCCGTCAAACATGACAGATTGTATAAATATTGCAATATAGGTTTTTATTTCCACGGAGGAGAAATCTCCATAAGTAACTCCGCAAAGAAAATTAGCAATATATGCCGATCTGCTTGCCGTTACTTATGGAAATTACAAATCATAGATTAAAAGAATAGTCTAAACTTTGCAATGTTTCTGCTTAATTTTTTCCCATTCAGAAGAGAGTTGTGTATTCATTTTTTTGAAAATTTTGCTATCTAATGAAATGCCTGCCCAAGATAAGTTCTTTTCATAAATAATGATGTTGTTAACAATGTTTTGAACAATCTTTTCTTCATTAACTGATTTGAAAATTAATTTATAATTATTAAATACAGATTTAACATTTGAATTTAATTTGTAAAGTTTAAATGTCTGTAGAATTATTGTAAACGGTAAGGCAGACTGAAAAACTAGAGTAATAATTTCTTTATTGGAAAATATGCAGACAAATAAAAAAACTACGAATACTATACTTAATTTTATATACTCCTTTGGAAGCATTTTTGAAGTTATACATTTCGTAAAAAAAACATTTTCAAAATTATTTATACCTAATTTATTTATACCAACTTTTACCTCTTCATTAGAGAAGTAATCTTTAGAATTTTCTTCCGAAAAACTAGAATCTAAACTGTTGTCAATAAAATCTAAACTTCTGATACTTTCTGCTTTATGAAAAACATAACTTTGAATAGAATCAATAACAAAGTAAATTACTGACAGAAATGCAAGAGCACAGTTGAAGAATTCCTTGATTCCCTCCACAGAGAATTTAAAAAATTCTAAAACAAGAAGAAAAACGGAAATAATAATTGAGACAACAAGAATTGAACTAGAAAAAATGCTAGTTTTATTCAGCCAATCATAATAATTTGCATGTGGTACTTTTTCACTCATCTTTTTTATTGTTTTTAATGTGTTCAGCTTCAGGGCCTAACCATTTACCGGTCTCCAGCCATACTTCATAAAAATAAATCCATCCTGCTGTCCAAGGAACTATATCCTTAGCAATTAATTTACCGTGAGACCATTTGTAATCTTTAGGGTGATAGAGACATAAAGATTTACTCTCGTGGTAGAAATGAATTGGTTTTTCAACTAAAACGGGACTCAATATTCTAACTAAAGGTCTTAAATTTCCACGGTATGTTATCGATACGGTATATTTTGGAAATTCTGGTTTTACAATTAGTTCTCCTATAAATTCAATTTCGTCTCCTTTTACAATTGATCTGAATTGTGGATAATTCGACTTCATCGCCTGAATTTGAATATTTGGATTATAGTGTTTTTTTTATTTACTATCCCCATAATATCCTTTTGAAGATGTAATTGATTTACCAACAGTTGTTGACAGCAAGCCAGAGGAATCAATTTTTAAATTTCCTTTAGAAAGTTCACTTGAAAAATTTCGTGCTTCTTCAATATTTGCTGTTGGAAACTCTTTTCTGAAAATTTCTTTCCAAATTTTTATTGCATCCGACTCTTTATCAGAATCAACTAATTTTTTTGCTTCGTCAAGTTTCTGTTTAACTTCTTCTATATTGTCTTTGCTTGAATTGAATTTATTCTCAGAAGTAAAATCTTTAGATTTTAAGTGATTCTCGGCGTTGAAAAACCAAAGACGTATTCCTTCCTCAAGATCAGAAAACTTGTCAGTTTCAAAAATGCTAATAGCAATTTCTTCAATGATATAAGAAGGTATCATTTTGTCATTTTCTCTGTTCCAATATTTTACTGCCTTAATTACTTTTTTTAGATTATAACCACAATATTTATCAGTATCCTCTAATCTTTGCGATAAGCTTATAGGATTGGTAAATGTCCAGCTTTTTAGATCATGATTTGGTATTTTGTAGCCATCGCCTTCTTCAAAGCTAGGAAGTACATCAAAATTAATTTTACTTAAGTCAATTGTGACACAAGGTCTAGATTGAGAAACTTTGTCTTTATAATCTCCAATACCATTAAGATAATCCTTAAAATTTGTAAGAACTGTTTGAGGGTTAGGTAAATTGCCTTCTTCGTCAATCCATTCAGCTTTATTGAGAACAGCAAAAACGTCAACATCATCAAGTGGTCTTAATATTGTATCTCTTTCCCACGAACCATTAGTAAATGTTTCTTGAACAAATAAGTCACAATCCTCATGTGTTAGTTTATTATTTAAATTTTCAACTGAAGAAGTAATACTATCTTCTTGTTTGTCTGTAACCGAGATATTTTCAATCATTTCGGTTATTTTTTTAATTAATTTGGTCATATTAGTGAAATTTAACATAATTTTGTCAAAGTTTATGCCAAATGGGGAAACATGTCAAAATGACGTGTTTTCTGCCTAAATTACTTAAAAGCCTAAAATTAATTTTTAATTTGTCTTTTGGGGTATTTACTGTTTGAAGATTGAATAGGATAATTTATTTTCTTTCTGAAGAAAATTTAATCTAAAACAAAAAAGCTTCTGATTTCTCAGAAGCTTTTTTTCAGTGCGGATAATAGGACTCGAACCTACACGCCTTGCGGCACCAGATCCTAAGTCTGGCATGTCTACCAATTTCACCATATCCGCTCAATTGTGGGTGCAAAGATAAACATAACTTCTATATTTCAAAGCATTTTTTGAAAAAAAATATTAATTCTCTTTTTTGTATTTTTGAAATTCTATAAAAATTATTTCAATGGAAAATATTAAGTCCTACGTTCAACAACATAAAGATCGCTTTATCAATGAGTTGATCGAATTATTAAAAATTCCGTCGGTAAGTGCCGACACTGCATATTCGCAAGATGTTATCGATACTGCCGAGGCCGTAAAGGAAAGTTTATCAAAAGCAGGCTGTGATTTAGTCGAAATTTGCGATACTCCGGGGTATCCAATTATATATGGAGAGAAAATAATCGACCCAAATTTACCAACAGTTCTTGTTTACGGACATTATGATGTTCAACCACCAGATCCAATCGAATTATGGACATCGCCACCATTCGAACCCGTAATTAAAAAAACCGAAATTCATCCGGAAGGCGCAATCTTCGCTCGTGGTGCGTGCGACGACAAAGGTCAAATGTACATGCACGTAAAAGCCTTAGAGCTTATGGTGCAAACCAATACTTTGCCTTGTAATGTAAAATTCATGATTGAAGGCGAAGAAGAAGTAGGTTCAGCAAGTTTGGCCTGGTTTGTAGAACGCAATCAGGAAAAGCTGAAAAACGACGTAATTCTTATTTCAGATACCGGAATGATCTCGAACCAACAACCGTCGATCACGACAGGTTTACGTGGTTTAAGTTATGTAGAGGTTGAGGTTACAGGACCAAACCGTGATTTACACTCTGGTTTATACGGTGGAGCAGTAGCGAACCCAATCAATGTTTTGGCAAAAATGATTGCTTCTTTGCATGACGAAGACAATCATATTACCATTCCTGGTTTCTACGACAAAGTACAGGAATTATCTGCTGAGGAAAGAGCCGAAATGGCAAAAGCGCCTTTTAGCTTAGAAAAATATAAAAAAGCCTTAGACCTAAACGATGTTTACGGCGAAAAAGGATATGTAACCAACGAACGCAACTCAATTCGTCCAACATTAGACGTAAACGGAATCTGGGGCGGATATCAAGGCGAAGGAGCAAAAACGGTTATTGCGAGCAAAGCATTTGCTAAAATCTCAATGCGTTTGGTTCCTAATCAGGATTGGCATGAAATCACAGAATTGTTCACCAAACATTTCACCAGCATTGCACCGTCTGGAGTTACAGTAAAAGTAACGCCGCACCACGGTGGGCAAGGTTATGTTACGCCAATTGACAGTATTGGATACAAAGCGGCAAACAAAGCCTATACCGAAACTTTTGGAGTTCCTGCAATTCCGGTTCGTTCAGGCGGAAGTATCCCAATTGTAGCCTTGTTCGAAAAAGAATTAAAAAGCAAAACCATTCTTATGGGCTTCGGTTTAGATTCTGATGCAATTCACTCACCAAACGAGCATTTCGGAATCTTTAATTTCTTAAAAGGAATCGAGACTATTCCGTTATTTTACAAATATTTCGTAGAGCTTTCTAAGTAAATTCTATTATCCTAACAGGTTTTCAAAACCTGTTAGGTATAAAAATACAATCCGTTTATTCTTTTTAGAGTAAGCGGATTTTTTTTTTTTTTTGGGAATTTGGAGTTTAATTATTAGAATATTAAAACTTTGAAATTTAATATGTTTCTGGGCGTTCCCTTCGGTCGGGCTTTCGGCTATATTCCCGATTAACAAAAACTACGGCTAAAAAGCCTTGTTTTTCTAAATCGGGAGATACCGCCTCTATCCCTAACGCTTAAAAAAGGTTCAGAGGAACAAAGGCTCAAAGGAACAAGGGTTTTTCGCATCTATATTGAATAGCCTCCAGCTTCAGCTGGAGTTTTTTGTGAAAAGAGTAATTGGCTTTAGCCGAATTCTTTAATGTTTTATAAGCGTATTTATTCGGCTAAAGCCATTTCCTTCGCATTTATTCTAAACCCCAGCTGAAGCTGGAGCCTATTCAAAACCTTTGTCGCTTTGTATCTCTGCACCTTTGAACCTAAAAAAAATCGGCTAAAGCCATTTCCTTCGCATTTATTCTAAACCCCAGCTAAAGCTGGAGCCTATTCAAAACCTTTGCCCCTTTGAGCTTTTGTTCCTTTGAACTTGAAAAAATAAACCTCATAACCTTAGCAACTTAGAATCTTAGTGACTTTTTTTTTTGCTTATTAAAAAAATAACTCTACATTTGTAGAACAACATCTATGATTGTAGAGTTAATTCAAAAAATATGAAAAACCTTCTTTTGCTATTTTTTTGCGGAATCATGCTTTTAAGTTGTAAAAGCAAACCCATCAATCAGAAGATTGATAAAAAGAAAGAAGGACTTTGGGTCGATAATTACGAACAAGATAGTACGACATACAAATCGTTCGAATATTATAAAAATGATCAGCCGGTAAAAAAGTGGAAATCCTACATCAACGGAAAAATCTACAAAACCGAAAAATACAAAAACGGAATCTGTATCGTAAAATATTATTATGAAAACGGAAAACTACAATCAAAAGGAAAAACAAAAATCGAAGTCAATGCTGTAGAAACACATTGGTTCTATTTTGGTGATTGGAAATTCTATTCTGATAAAGGAAAACTAACCGAAATAAAAAAATACAATAACGGGGATTTGATTTCAGAAAAAGCAATACAATAGCCCACGGATTTTACGGATGAAACGGATTGACGCGGATTTTTTTTAGAATAAAGAATAAAGAATAAAGAATAAAGAATAAAGAATAAAGAATAAAGAATAAAGAATAAAGATTAATCGTAATCATCAAAAAAATCACTCTAATCAGTGGCAAAAAAAAACTCAGCAACTCAGAACCTTAGTAACTTAGAAACTTAAAAAAAAAATGCAACTATCAAACTCAGAAGAACAATTAATGGAACATCTTTGGAAGCTTGAAAAAGCTTTTATGAAAGATTTGCTCGAAGCGTATCCGGAACCAAAACCCGCAACCACAACCGTGGCAACGCTTTTGAAACGAATGATCGACAAGAAATTCGTAGCCTATAACGAATTCGGAAATTCTCGAGAATATTATCCTTTGGTCGAAAAGACCGTTTATTTCTCGAAACACGTAAACGGATTAATCAGCAGTTTCTTTAATAATTCGGCATCACAATTTGCTTCTTTTTTTACCAAAGAAACCAATTTGTCGGCATCAGAATTAGAAGAACTTAGAAAAATAATCGATTCAGAAATTCAAAAAAAGAAAAAATGATACTCTATCTTTTAAAATCAGGAATACTGCTTTTGGTTTTTTATGCAGTATATAAATTGTGGCTTGAAAATGAAAAAATGTTTCGTTTTAATCGCATTTATCTATTGGGAAGTTTGGTTTTTAGTTTCGTGATTCCGTTGCAACTTATTTCGATTGCTTCTGGTTTTTCGAACAAAATTGGATTCATTCAACTTGAAGAATTGGTTATTCAAAAAAGCAATGAAAATGCTGAGATGATTTCAGTAAATGATTTTGTGTTTGTTTTAATTGGAATTGTTTACACCTTTATAGTTTTGATGTTAACGATTCGTCTTGTTCTGAATTTGTATTCATTTTTCAAAAGAATAAAAAATAATCAGGTAGAATTTATACAAGGCGAAAAAATAGTTTTAATCGAGCAACCTATTTTGCCGCACTCTTTTTGGAAATCGATTTTCATCAATAAAAATGAATTCGAAAAAGGTAAAATTCCATCAGAACTAATAGCGCATGAGAAAGCACATTTAGATCAAAAACATACTTTGGATATTCTTTTTATAGAAGTTATGCAAATTGTTTTTTGGTTCAATCCGTTGCTTGTCTTTTACAAAAAAGCAATTAAACTCAATCACGAATTTTTGGCAGATGAAGCCGTGAATAAACAGTTTGGATCTGTAAAAAGTTATCAGAATCTATTATTGGACTTTGCTTCAAATAAAAATACAGTTGCCTTAGCAAGTAATATTAATTATTTAATAACTAAAAAACGTTTACTTATGATGACCAAAAAAGAATCTCCGATTAAAATTGTATTAAAAGTATTTAGTGTAGGTGTAGTTTATGCTTTGTTATTGTTTGTTTTTAGTACAAAAGCAACGGCTCAAAAAGCATTGAACAAAGCTGATGTTAAAGAAAAAGACCTTTATGTACTCGCCGATGTTGAAAAATTACCTGAATTTCCAGGCGGTCTCACAAAATTCTATAAATTTATTGGAGAAAATTTTAAAATGTCTGCAGAAGCTAATAAAATTAAGATCAAAGGAAAGGCTTATATGCAATTCATCATTGAAAAAGACGGAACTTTATCGGATATTAAAACCATAAAAGATCCAGGTTACGGATTAGGCGATGAGGCAATCCGCGTTTTAAAGCTTTCCCCAAAATGGACAGCAGCTACTCAGGAAGGAAAAGCCGTTCGAGTAATGTACAGTTTACCAATTACATTTCAGTCTGCGGAATAGTTTTTTTAAGGTTCAAAGAAGCAGAGAGGCAAAGGGCCAAAGGTTTTCTTTTGATATGAATAGGCTCCAGCTTTAGCTGGAGTTTTTTTTTTTTAGAAAAGAATTGGATTCAGCCGAAATCTTTAATCCTAATTAAATGTATTTTTTTTTAGCTATAGCCAATTCAAAAAATCTTTGTGTCTTAGCGCCTTTGTAGCTAGAAAAAAAATTAGTCTTAAAAAAAAATCCGCTTCTAGTCAGTAGAAGCGGATAAAATTAAAAACTAAAAAAATTCTAAAAAAAAACCAACAAAACCAGACCTTAAAACAAGTCTGGATTATATCCAAAATAGGGCATATTTTGTTCGTTGAAAACAACCCCATATTCTTCTAACTCTTTTAAAATAGGCTGATATACTTCTTTTTTTATCGGAAGCTGTACGCCCGGAGTTGTAATTTTTCCGTTCAAAATCAATAAAGTTGCCATTGCAACCGGTAATCCAACGGTTTTTGCCATTGCAGTATAAGTTTGGTCGTCGCCAATACAAACCATTTTCGAATCGATTTGCTGTTTTTTGCCATTTAGGATGTATCCAAATTTATGATACATCACAATCATGTCTTTGTCATTTGGTTCTAATGTCCAGCTGTCAGACAATATTTTTTCTAATATTTGGGCTGGAGTTGCATTGGGTAAATTGACTTTTTTGTCAGGATTGAATAAATCCAGTTCCAAAAGTTTGTCCCACATAATATCGTCCTGATCGATTTTTAAAATCAATCGCGTTTTAATTTCTACAGAATCTGTTGGGTGATAAGGCAAAAACGAATTAACGAACTGGCGATAACTCATGTTTTCAGAATCTTCCATGATATAACTATCATCCGTCATGCCCAATTGCACAAACATATTCCAGGCTTTCGAGTAACCCACTCTTCTGATAGTACCACGATATAAAGTAAGGATATCATCTAAACCATAAATCGATCTGTATTTAAGCGAATCTCTATTAGAATACGCTTCGAATTTCCCGTAACCTTCTACTTCGAGAAATTCGGTTCTGCGAAAAACCGTTCCGTACGGGATATATTTATAAGTGCCTTCCTGAATAAATTTTGCTGCACCGCCTTGTCCAGCGAGAACTACATTTCGTGGCGCCCAGGTAAATTTGTAATTCCATAAATTGTTATCGCATTCTGGAGCCACTAATCCGCCGCAGAATGATTCAAAAAGAAGCATATTGCCACCTTGCGCCCTAATTTCGTCAATAACTTTCATGGCGCTCATATGATCGATTCCGGGATCAAGACCAATCTCGTTCATGAAAATCAAATTGTTTTTCCTGGCTTCTTCGTCAAGCGCCTGCATGGCATCACTAATGTAAGATGCTGTAACAAGGTGTTTTTTGAATTCGATACAATCTTTGGCGATTTCGATATGCAAATGAGCAGGCAACATCGAGATTACAATAGATGCTTTTTCGATTGCTGCTTTTCTTTCTTCGGTCTCAAAAATATTTAAAGCAATTGGAGTTGCATTAGGATGATTCTGAGTCTTTTTTTCGGCCAAAGCCAAAGACAAGTCAGCTACAACAAGGTGTAGGTTTTCGCTTTCTGATTTTGCTAATAAATAACGTATCAGCGACGATGCAGATCTTCCGGCTCCAAAGATTAAAATACTTCTCATTGTTTAAATTTGTAACACAAATATATTAAAATGTTAAATATATAACAATTTTAATTTTCAAAAAGTGTATTATTTTTTATTTTGAAGCCAAATTGTAATGAATTTCTTTTTCCGGAAAAGATTTTTGAAAACTCAAATGCTTTTTAGAATGTATTGAAGTATTTTTGTTGGAGAATAAAAAGTATAGAAAATATGAAAAGAAGAATTGTTTTAGCAGCAGCTTTTATGGGAATGTTATCAATCATTTTGGGTGCCTTTGGTGCTCATTTACTCAAAAAATATTTATCTATAGAAGAGTTAAATACTTTTGAAGTTGGTGTTCGTTACCAAATGTATCATGCTCTGTTTTTACTTTTTCTTTCGACACGAAAAGATATCGCTGAAAAAACCGTAAAAGCAATCTACAATTTGGTTGTTGCAGGTGTTCTTCTGTTTAGTGGTTCTATCTATTTATTAGCTACTAAAAGTCTTACAGTTTTCGATTTCAAAATTATCGTATTCGCAACTCCTTTGGGTGGTTTTCTATTAATTATTGCTTGGGCGGTGTTATTTGTTACGATTTTGAAGAGAAAATCATAAAATACCGAATAAAAAATTCTATCTAAAAATTAATCTTTAATTTTGTCACATAAATAACATATAATCTTATTTATGTGAATTTCTCTTGTTTTTTACTTTGATATGTAAATAATATAACAAATTCATTTAATAGATTATAAGAAAGCAAATTTGAAGCCGTTATTTTTTTATTTTATTGATTTTAAAGGTCAATTTTTACTTTATTAATATAAATAAAAGTAAAATTTAATTTTTTTTAAAGGATTAATAATAAATCTGTAATTTTGCTTCTTACTAAATATCACACACAACTTAAAATTTATGGACAGTCACACAGTTTTCTCGCAATCGATTTCGTTAAATGACTTAGGAATTGAAAATGCAAAAGTTCGTTACCAATTATCTGCTGATGAATTGCATGCGATCACTTTGCAATCAGGCCAAGGTGTCGAGAATTCTACAGGCGCATTGGCAATTAATACAGGTGAATTTACAGGGCGTTCTCCGCAGGATCGTTTTATTGTAAAAGATAGTATTACAGAGGATAAAGTTTGGTGGGGAAATGTAAATATTCCTTTTGACCCAACAGCTTTTGAAAAATTGTATAATAAGGTAACTCAGTTTTTATCAAACAAAGAAGTTTTCGTTCGCGATTCTTATGTTTGTTCTGATCCTAATTATAGATTAAATGTTCGTGTTGTTACAGAAACGGCCTGGTCGAATTTGTTTTGCTACAATATGTTCTTAAGACCAGAAGAATCTGAACTTGCAAATTTTACTCCGGAATGGACAGTAGTTTGTGCTCCAAGTTTTATGGCAGATCCTGCTGTAGACGGTACACGCCAGTCTAATTTTGCTATTTTAGATTTTACTAAAAAAATAGCACTTATTGGAGGAACGGGTTATACAGGAGAAATGAAAAAAGGGATTTTCTCTGCTTTAAACTTCATCTTACCGGTTTTCGAAAATACATTACCAATGCATTGCAGTGCCAATGTGGGTGAAGCCGGAGATACTGCTATTTTCTTTGGATTATCAGGAACAGGAAAAACAACTTTATCAGCAGATCCTGCCCGTAAGTTAATTGGAGACGATGAACACGGCTGGACAGCAGAAAATACGGTTTTTAATTTTGAAGGAGGTTGCTACGCAAAAGTGATCAATTTAACCGAAGAAAACGAACCGGACATTTTTAGAGCGATCAAAAAAGGAGCGTTGTTAGAAAATGTGGTTTTCAAACCGGGAACAAACGAAGTAGATTATGATGATGTTTCCATCACTCAAAATACACGTGTAAGTTACCCAATAACACATATCGATAATATTCAGCCTGGTTCTATCGGGCACAATCCTAAAAATATATTTTTCTTAACGGCAGATTCTTTCGGAATTTTGCCTCCAATCTCAAAATTAACTCCGGGTCAGGCGGCGTACCATTTTATCTCAGGATATACAGCAAAAGTTGCAGGAACAGAGGCAGGAGTTACAGAACCACAACCTAATTTCTCGGCTTGTTTTGGAGCACCATTTATGCCATTACACCCAACACGTTATGCCGAAATGCTAACCAAGAAAATGAAAGACGCAGACGTAAAAGTTTGGTTGATCAATACAGGTTGGACAGGCGGAGCATACGGAACAGGAACGCGTATGAAACTAAAATATACCCGTGCCATGATTACCGCTGCATTAAACGGAGAATTGGACAATGTAGAATATAAAAATCATGCAGTATTTGGAATCGCAAAACCACAATCTTGCCCTAACGTTCCAACTGAAATTTTAAATCCTAGAAATACTTGGGAAGATCCTGAGTTATACGATAAAAAAGCATTAGAATTAGCGCAGAAATTCAAAGCGAATTTCGCCAAATTTGAAGAGTTTGCCAATGCTGAAATTTTAGCCGGCGCACCGATTACAGAATAAGGAAGATTACTAATTCAAACTAAAAAAAGCTGTTCAGTGATGAACAGCTTTTTTGTTTTCTATGAAAATTTTGAAATGTAGTATTGTTATGTCAGGCTGAGCGAAGTCGAAGCCCACGCAAAGCAATTCGACTTCGCTTTTTGACGCATTGAAAATGTGATTTAGTTTGCGGCTTTACGCTGCGGGGCTTCGACTTCGCTCAGCCTGACAAATCGGGGGCTTAGTTTTTGTTTTAACTCACAGTTAAGAAACTGAAAACTGCGACTGCGACTGAAAACTGAAAACTGAATACTATTTCTTAGCGTCGATACGTTTTTGCATTAAATCCCAGGCGTAATAATGAAAAGTCATTCCGTTGCTCATGGCTACGAAAAGTCCGTTTTTGAAGTTTCCTCCTAAATTTACGCTGGTAACATCGGCACCATCGCATTCTATTGTTGATGTTGGAATTTCTGCTAACAAAGGATAATCGTTCGGATTACCTTTTGCACCTTCTCTTGGATAGACCATAAAAGTATTTGCTTGCTGGTTCGATACTAAAATATATCCAGTAGAATCTGTTTTTTTGTAAATGGCAATTCCCTCATTATCGGCTTTAAAACCAGTTTTTCCAAAAAGAGCCATTTCTTTATTATCGTTTAAAGCAGGATCGGCTTTGTATTTTCTGATTCCGAATTGTTCGTCGCAATATAAAATTGTTCCCAATTCATTATCAACCGCAATCGCTTCGATTTCTTTCTTTCCGCTATAAGCGCCAAATTTTCTAACCACTTTTGCTGTAGCAAATTTCCCGTTTCCTGAAAGTTCATATTGCCATAAATAACTTCCTGATGGTCCTGATTTTCTGCCTACGACAGCAAATATTTTTCCATCGCTTTTTCTTGTGTACAAAGCAATTCCCATGGGGTCACGTAATTCTTCTCCATCAAAAACAGAAATTCCGCCGTTATCAATTGCTTTTAGATCTGGCAAACTAAAGATTCTTATTTTGTTTGATTCGCGTTCTGTGGTTACGGCAACGTCAACTTTTTTTCCGTCGATTACTAAACCGTAAGCGATATCAACATTATTCGGGCGTTTTAAAACTTCTGATTTTGCAACGGTTTTCCCTTTTAAATCAAAAGCATACAAACCACCATCGGTATCTTTATCTGTTCCTACAATAATACTTTTAGAAGCATCTGTTGGATGAATCCAGATCGAAGGATCGTCTGTGTCGTGAGGTAAAGCTTCGGTAACAACGGTTGGTTTTACTGCATTTGCAGCAATTGGAGCAAGTTTATCATCTTTACAAGCTATGAATAAAGTACTTAAAAGTAAAAATGCTATTATGGATTTATTTTTCATTATGGATTTCATTTTAATAAAACGAGACAGAACCGCTAAGTTCTGTCTAATTTAAGAATTTTATAAATTGATTATTACAAGTCAAGTTTCAAACCAAAATTATATCGGGCCTGATAGTACTCTGCTTGTTTGGTATGCGCCTCAACTCCTTGATAGTAGCGTAAAGGCTGGTTAGTTAAATTGTTGGCTTCGGCAAAAAGACGAAGTTTTGGTGTAATCTTGTAAGAAGCATTAGCATCTAAGAAAAATTGTTTGTCGTAGTAACTGTCTTTATAAGATTCTGAACCCAATTCATCTAAATAATCTGAAGTGAAATTGGTCGAAACTCTGGCAGAAAAACGTTTGTTTTCCCAAGATAAAGATCCATTAAACATATGTGGCGTTGTTCCCGGAAGACTTATGTTGTTTCTCTCGTTTCCGTCTTCGTCAGCAATTCCTTTTGCTTTAGATTTTGTGTAAGTGTAATTCAAATAGATACCAAATCCTTTAAGGAATTTCCCCGGAAGGAAATCTAACTGACGTTGAAAAGCAACTTCGAAACCATAAACGTCAACTGTATCTCCGTTTCTTGATTGTAAAAATGACCAGTTTTCTCCTGCCGGAATTGGGTTGGTTTGGTTAGGAAAATCAGCAGCAAATTTCGCGGCATCGTATTGATTGTCGCTATAATTGTAAATGAAATTATCTAATTTTTTGTAGAAAACTCCTCCAGAAATTAAACCAACAGATTTGAAATAATTCTCGGCCATGAAATCATAGTTGTAAGAGTAAGTGGCCTCAAGATCAGGATTTCCTGCAGTGATTTCTTTATCAGCAGCAATATTGTTTACATAAGGAGCTAATGCATAATAGTTAGGTCTTGCCAAAGCGGTTGTAACAGCGGCTCTTAAAACTAAATCTTTTGTAGCATTATATTGCAAAGAGATACTTGGTAATAAATTAGTATAAGAGTTTTTTGTGTTGATTTGGCTTTCTAATTCTTCTTCATCTAAAACGCGGTTTCCGGTGTAATCAATATGAGTGTTTTCGACTCTGAAACCTAAAACCATAGATAGCTTATCGTTAAAATCCTGATCCCATCTTACATAGGCAGCATAAATACTTTCTTTTGCATTATAATTAACCGCTAAATATTCTGCAGGATCTGATGTTTTATCAAATAGCGTTGAATTGTTTAAATCTAAACTTCCTAAAAAGCTTGCAGAAGCGAAAGCTCCGGGAACATATTTGCTACCAGGATTAAAGTTTTTTCCATCATAATAACTGTTTGGAACTTCAGATAATAATTCGATTCCGTCGTTGATTGGCTCGTAAGAATAGAACATATTATTTCTTTCTTTTTCTTTCAATCGAAGTCTAAGTCCTGTTCTTAATCTTCCTTTTTCAGATGGAATAATGCTGAAAGGAAAACGAATATTAACTTTTGCGCCAAATTCGCTTTCGCTCGTTTCATCTGTGTTTTCTGTAACGGAGTCAAATTTGAATTCATCTGTAGATTCTCCAACAGTTGTCATTAGCGGAAATCTGATATCAGATAAATCTTCCATCATTTCAAGACCTTTCTGACGGTATTCGATGTAACGTTCCTGTGGACGATATTCTCTTGCTTTTGCATAATTCGCTGACCAGTCTAAATCTAATTTAGAGTTGATTAAATGTTCTCCTCGAATAGAATAATTCTGAACACGTTGATCTTCTAATCTTCTGTTTTTATTACGATCATTATCAACTCCACCTTTTGTCTGACGTTTTACACGACCTTCAAAACCTGTAATTTGTTCACCATTATAAATAGGTTCGATATCATCATAAGTAGTTCTAAAACGGTTTTCTCTGTCGTCTCTCCAGTTATAAATGGCATTGGCAAAAATGGTATTATTTTCGTCAAATTTATAATCTAAAGCTACAGATCCGCTACGGCGAATACGCTGTACATCATATTTTCTAATTTCTGAAGCTTGCAGATATTCATTCCCGAATTCATCTTTTACCCATTCGTTTTCGATATTATCAGAACCGTAGTTTACGTTATTATACGATCCGCTAAAAACTGCTCCCAATTTATTATCTAAAAAACGATTTCCGTACACTAATCCAGCTGTATAAGTAGCGTGCTCACGAATTGGCATATAACCACCCGCAACCGTTGCAGAGATTCTTTCGCCATTTGGAGTCGCTCTGGTTACTAAATTTACAGAACCTCCAATTGCATCAGCATCCATGTCTGAAGTCAGTGTTTTGTTTACTTCGATAGTCGAAATCATATCAGACGGAATTAAATCCATTTGAACGTTTCTGTTGTCTCCTTCTGCAGATGGAATTCGGTCACCATTTAAAGTTACCGAGTTCAAAGACGGAGCCAAACCTCTAATAATAATGTTACGCGCTTCACCCTGATCATTTTGCATAGTGATACCCGGAACACGTTTTAAAGCGTCTCCAACGTTAGCATCCGGAAAACGACCCATTTGATCAGATGAAATGATGTTTCCGATATTTTTACTGTTTTTTTGCTGGTTCAACGCTTTGGCCTGACCTTTCAGGATGTCTCCAACAACCACTTCGTTCAATTCAGTTCCTGAAGTTTTAAGAGCAAAATCGATCACGTTATTCTTGCCTTGTTCTACAGTGATTTCCTGTGTAATGGCGGTATATCCTATATATTTTACTTCTACTTTATACGTTCCAACATTGATGTTTAATAATTCAAAACGACCGTTGTAATCTGAAACCGTGTATTTGTTTTCACCAACAATTTGAATCATGGCTCCCGGTAAAGGAAGCTTGTCATCAATATCTAAAATTTTTCCTGAAATTATGGCTTTTTGGGCATAACCCGAAAAGGCTAATAGCATGAATGTTACTACTAAATAAATTTTTTTCATTGTGTTTAGTTTGATTTTCTGCGAATCTAGAACCTTAATGTTACTAAAGACGTTCGAAAAAATTAACATAGTGTTATGATTCCTTCCCAAGATTAGAAATAGATTAATGTTAAAATAACATTTAATAAAAAAGGAATTTTTATAAGCACAACATAAAACAAATCAACTATTTAACACAGAATTAAATTTTTGGCGCTAAATTTGCCTTATCACACGAGCCTGAAGGGCGAACTGACGAAGTAATCATCAATCAAAAATCATCAATCATGTTAAAACAATTTTTTATCCTGTGTTCAGGAGCTGATCGTGACCTGCTCGAAGGTTGCTCAGAAGGCGAACAAACCAAATATGTTGGTATTGGCGCCACCGTTTTCTTTACCGCCGTTATGGCTTTTTTAGCCAGTGCTTATGCGCTTTTTACTGTTTTCGACTCTATTTATCCGGCGATAGCTTTTGGGTTTGTCTGGAGTTTACTGATTTTTAATCTGGACCGATTTATTGTTTCTACGATTAAAAAAAGAGATCGTTTTTTTGATGAATTTCTACAAGCAACACCCAGAATAATGTTGGCGGTTATTATTGCTATCGTAATTTCGAAACCTTTGGAGATTAAAATTTTCGAAAAAGAAATTAATACTGTTTTATTGAAAGAAAAAAACGAAATGGAATTGGCCAACAAAAAACAAGTTGGTAATTATTTCAAATCAGATTTAGATAAAAATAAGGCTGAGATTGCGGCTTTAAAAACAGATATTGTGAATAAAGAGAAAGAAGTAAATGCACTTTATTCTACTTATATCACAGAGGCTGAAGGAACTACCGGAACTAAAAAACTCGGGAAAGGTCCAGTTTATAAAGAGAAGAGAGAAAAACACGATGCGGCATTAAAAGAATTTGAAACCCTAAAAGCGACAAATGAAGCTAAAATTGCCGACAAAGAAAAAACAGGCAAACAATTGCAAGCTGATTTAGATAAAAAAGTATCGCAAACACAGCCCATCATTGAAGGTTTTGACGGACTAATGGCGCGTATTAATGCCTTGGATAAAT
The DNA here is from genome assembly GCF_020905295.1 of Flavobacterium piscisymbiosum. NCBI lineage: Bacteria > Pseudomonadati > Bacteroidota > Flavobacteriia > Flavobacteriales > Flavobacteriaceae > Flavobacterium > Flavobacterium piscisymbiosum. The sequence goes on from NZ_JAJJMM010000001.1 coordinate 1,689,045, forward strand.
TGCCATGGCTGCCGTCATTCTTTATTATGCTGTTATTTTTGGCGATCGAAACCTCTCCAATTATTGCAAAGCTTTTAGCTCCAAAAGGCGAATTCGATTTCAAGCAAGAAGAAGCCGAAACTGCCATGAAAGCAACTTTGACACAAAACAAATATCAACGTGATTTATTGGTAAAAACCAGCGCCCAAATGCATGATAAAGTTTATGCTGATATCGCCGAAGATAAAAGCCTGTACGATTTACAGCGTAAAAATGCAACGGAGTTATTAGAACTGCAATCACATAGTTTTGTAGAAAAACAGAAAGCAACTTTGTAAAGGGCTTAACCGCAAGGAGCGCAAAGGAATGCGCAAAGTTCGCAAGTTTATATAAAAGAAAAACCATCAGCTATGAAACTGATGGTTTTTTTCTTTGCGAACCTTGCGTAAAATCCTTGCGCTCCTTGCGGTTAAGGAAGATTTTTACATATAGCTCAATATTTCTTTTTTGTAAGCATCATATTCACCTTGCATGATTAAACCGTTATCAAGTAATTTTTTATAATTCTGTAATTTATCAAAAAGTTCTTCTTTAGATAAATCACTTAATTTACGATCTCCTGTTGCAGGTTGTGCGGGCTGAATTGGCTCATAAGTTTCTGTATAAGATGGAGTAGTAGCCGGCATGATTTCAGCATAATTGGTTACTTCTTCTGTTTCAACTTCTTCAACTTCTTCGACTTCATCTTCAAGATCATCTTCTTCCTCAATAACTTGTGCAGTTTCTACGATTTGCGTTTCGGCAACAATAGGATTTTTTATTAGATCTAATTGTTCTTTAGCGTAAGTGTAAATTTTTCTCGCCTGAATTTTCGGAATGTAATCAATCGAAATTGATAAATCAGTATTGGTATTAAATGAAAATTCTGAACCTAAAATGTTTTCTTTTACAAAAGCACCCGCAACATTATCCCAAGTATAATCTGTAAAATCCATTGAAAGACCTAAATTTTTAGGCTGACAAATAATGATTCGTTTGTTTGTTAATACAATACTATCAGGAAAAACAGTAATTGCCGGTTTTTTTTGAACGGCAATATATCCAATTTCTTCACCTTTCATCAATAAATCATGGAGTTTTGAAGTGATTTTTTCAATCGCTTTTGGATCTTGTTCTTCGTTCAGAAATTTTTTAAATTGTTCTTTCATATTTTTATAAGTTGCTAAGTTATCTAGTAACTAAGTTGCTAAGTTTTTTTCTTACGATGCAAATGTAATGCCTAATTTTCTAATTCAATAATTTCATTCTGAATTTTCTTTGTCAAACTTTTGAAAACCAATTCATACGAATGATCGATTAATTCTTTGACCAAATTGTTGGATAAATTTCCGTTTAAAGCAATCGTATTCCAGTGTACTTTGCTCATATGGAAACCTGGTTTTATCTCGTCATATTCTGCTCTCAGTTCCTGTGCACGTTCAGGATCACATTTTAAATTTACCGAAGGTTCGTTTTTCTCCCACTGAGAAAGTGAGGATAAAGCAAACATTTTTCCGCCCACTTTAAACACTAAAGTATCTTCATCAAAAGGAAAATGTTCGCTGACACCTTTTTTCGAAAGACAATATTCGTAATACGTTTCCAGATTCATATTATTTCTTATTTACCAATTTCACCTAAATGCGTGTATTTAAAACCCTTTTCATATTTTAACCCGTAACCAAAAATCCGATCCATTGCAGAATGTGAAAATAAAATAATTCCGGCTAACTGAATCGTTTCAATACCTAAATAATATCCTAAAGCATAAATTAAAAGCGCAATTCCTTTATGATGGAATATGTTGTAAAAAAACGCACCGCTTTTGTTGCCAAAAAGATAACCCAACATAGATAAATCCGGAGCTAAAATCAATACTAAAAACCACCACCATTCAAAATTTAAACGGTTGAATAAAAAGATTCCGAGGATAAATAAAGCCGCTTCTTCGAGTTTGATTATTGTTTTCATAGTTTTTTTTCCATCATTTTTTCAGGATGTTTCAATTCTGTAAAACCAAATTTACGATATAAAAAGTGTGCATCGGTTGTCGCTAATCTCCAAATTTGAATGTTTTTAAGAATGGGTTCGTTCATCATATTTTCGATTAAAATAGACGAATATCCTTTTCCACGATGTTCTTCACTAATAAACACATCCATTACATAACCAAAAACGACGTAATCTGTAATGACTCTCGCAAAACCAATTTGTTTATCGTTCAGATAAATTCCAAAACAAACCGAAGCATCAATTGTTGTCTGCACTTCTTCGATCGTTCGACCTGCAGCCCAGTAAATATCTTTGAGAAAATTTTGTATGAACGGAACGTCAAGTTTAGTTTTATCTGTTGAAACGGTAATCATAATTAATTTTAGATTTTAGAGTTCAGATTTCAGATTTTTTTGCAGATGTAGAAATCTAAAATCTACATTCTAAAATTTTAAATAATAAAGGTTTGCTCGGACTTGCGTCATTTTCAAACGAAGCGATTTGAAGATTTAGGATGTAATTTCCATCTTCAATTTCGTCCGGAACGTAAATCATTTCAGTGATTGTTGCATTCAATCTGGCATCAGTATTTAGGTTTAAAGTATCTTTTACATTCCAAAATGCTTTGTGTGCCAATAATTTTCCTTCGTCATGCTCTTTGTCAACACTTGGCAGATCGATCAGTAAATGCTGAATTTCGCTTTCGCGGATGAAAACCGCTGCTTCCTCAGACAAATAAGGCGGATTGGTATTCGAGTATTTTCGTGACTTTTTTTCTTTTTTGTTTGGAAGTGTTCTGATAATAATAGCTTCTGTCTTGCTGAGCGGAGTCGAAGCATTTGTCCCATTCAGCGAAGTCGAAATGTGATCTTTCGTAATCACCAAATCATCTCCAACTTTTTCAGGCTCAACCGTTATCAGCTTGGCAAAAAAGAAAAACTGTTTCAACGTTTGATTAATACTGTAAAAATCATTCGTAATATGTCCTAAACATTCCGTATGCGTTCCGTGCCCATGCGGATTGAAGAAAATATTGTTGAAATTCGTCGATGATTTTCCTTCAGAAACTTTCCCAATCCAATCTCCAAAAACTACAGGTTCGATAACCGGTTTTTCAATATACCACGCAATCGGATTTTCGTCTGTATTCGTTAACGGAATCGAGATATCAATGGGTTTTGATAAGTCTATTTCGAAGTTGTTGATTTTTGCTAACATATTATTTAACCGCAAGGTTCGCTAAGGTTTACGCAAAGGGCGCAAAGTTTTTTTTAAAGATTGTTTACAATTCTTCTAATGCCGTTTTTTATTAGAGCTACATTAAAATTTATTAATAAGCCTAATTTGCAATTTGTTAATTTTAAATAAGTTAATAGTTGAGCGAAATGGATTTCATTTAAAGCGTCAACCGATTTTATTTCCAAAATTAATTTATTTTCAATTATAATATCTAATCTATAACCAATATCTAATTTTATTTCTTCGTAAATTAAAGGGAGCGGTTTTTGCTTTTCAATTGCTAAACCGGATTTTTTTAATTCGTAAAAAAGGCATTCTTCATAAGCACTTTCTAAAAGTCCAGGACCTAAAGTTTGATGAACTTTTAAGGCGCAATCAAAAACAATTCGTGATAATTCATTTTCTGACATGAGTATTAATTTTAAGAATTAAAAACTCAAGTGTAGTATTTAAAATATTATATAAATTTATTCCTACAAAAAAATAAATAGCGTTCTTTGCGTAAACCTTAGCGAACCTTGCGGTTAAGCTCTCATTCCAAATTTAGATAAAATAAATCTGAGGCAATTCCATCCGTTAAAAATTTTCCTTTTGCGGTTGGTTTTAGAATGTTGTTTTCTATCGAAAGTAAATCGTCGTTTAAGAATTTCTGGCTTTGTTTTTTGAGATAATCAAGATATTCCAAACCAAATTCAGTTTCAATTCGTTCTAATGAAACTCCCCAAATGGTTCGTAATCCTGTCATAATATATTCATTATAACGATCAGAAATAGTAAGGGTTTCAGTTTCTAATGGAAGTTCATCGTTCTGAATTGATTTTAAGTAAAGAGAATTATTGGCAATATTCCAGCCTCTTTTTTCGCCATCATAGCTATGTGCTGAAGGACCAATTCCGATATATTTTTTACCCAACCAATACGCCGAATTGTTTTTAGAGAAATAACCTTCTTTCCCAAAATTCGATAATTCATAATGAATGAAACCATTTTTTTGAAGCGTTTCCACCAAAATCATAAAGTGATTTGAAGCGACTTCGTCTTGTGGTTCAGCAATTTTTCCGGTATCGATTAGTTTTCTTAAAGCTGTTTTGGGTTCAACGGTCAAAGCATAACTCGAAATATGAGGAATACCAAAGGACAATGCCGTTTCAATATTTTTCTTCCACATTTCATCTGTTAATCCTGGAATTCCGTAAATTAAATCGAGTGAAATATTATCAAAGTATTTGGTCGCTTCTGTCAAGCAATTTATGGCTTCCGCCGAATTATGAGCTCGATTCATCAGCTGCAAATCTTCTTCATAAAAAGACTGAATCCCTATGCTTAAACGATTAATTTGGCTTTTGGATAATTCGAAAATTCGTTCTGTAGACAAATCATCCGGATTTGCTTCGAGCGTTATTTCAGGATTTTCAACCACTTTATAATTTTTATAAACTTCAGCAATTAAAAAGTTTATTTCGTTATTTGATAATACCGAAGGAGTTCCACCGCCAAAATATATAGTTTCTACAATTTCAGTTGAAAACTCATTTTTACGCATGACAATTTCTTTGGCTAAAGCCAAAACCATATCGTCTTTCTTTTTCATCGAAGTCGAAAAATGAAAGTCGCAATAATGGCAAGCCTGCTTGCAAAAAGGAATATGAATGTAGATACCGCTCATTTTATAGTGTTCAGTGTTCAGGTTTTTAGTGTTCAGTTATTAGAAAAGTATTCAGTGTTCAGCCTTTTAGTTTTCAGTTTTTGAATTGTCAAAATATTGAATACTAAAAAACAGAATACTGCTTACTCCTTTTTGACTCCAAATTTTTCAGGATTTAAAAGCATGTAATTAATTAGTTTTCCTATTTCAGTACTTTCGGCTAGAAGTTCTTGATATGAATCATTAGAAATGTATTTACAAGCAAAAGCAAATTCTAACCAAACTTGTGTTTCAGAATTTTCTCCATCAGAATCAGTTAACTTGCTATAAAAGTGTTTAGGATAGATTCTTTTTCGGTAAGCTTCAGCAATAGTTACGGGTACACTTCGTGAAGAGCGCCTCATTTGATCCGTTAGTGAATAGATTTCTTCTTTAGGAAATGATTTTGTAATATCAAATATTTTCATTGCTAAGGAAAAAGATTTTTTATAAGCGAACAAATCGTGGAATGTCATTATGTATTATTTTAAAAACTGATCACTTTTTAGATAATCTATAAACTGATCACTAAAAAACTGATTACTGAACACTATTTTCTAACTTTATCTTCGTTTTGTTTTACAAAAGCATCCCAGCCTGTATAACTTTTTCCGGCAACTATTTTGCCTGAATTAAAGAAATGACAAACTGCAGCTGCCAAACCATCTGTTGAATCCAGATTTTTTGGTAATTCTTTTAAGCCTAAAAGTTGTTGGAGCATTTTAGCTACTTGCTCTTTACTGGCATTTCCGTTTCCGGTAATGGCCATTTTTATTTTTTTAGGTTCGTACTCGGTAATAGGAATATCTCTCGAAAGTCCTGCTGCCATTGCCACGCCTTGAGCACGTCCCAATTTTAGCATCGATTGTACGTTTTTACCAAAGAAAGGAGCTTCAATAGCAATTTCGTCAGGATGGTGTGTTTCGATTAATTCGATGGTACGCTCAAAAATGATTTTTAGTTTTTGGTAATGATTGTCGTATTTGGAAAGTTGCAATTCGTTCAATTGCAAAAACTCCATTTTTTTATTGATGACCTTAATCAATCCAAAACCCATAATCGTCGTTCCGGGGTCGATGCCTAATATGATGCGTTCTTTTGTCAAGTGTTTTTTGTTTCAGGTTTCAAGTTTCAAGTTTCAGGTTGAAGCTTATCGGCTTAAATATCCCTTTGTTAATGTTACATTTTGTTCTTTATTCAGTACTTCTATTGATGGACAAAGACTGTTGTATATGTTCCAAAATTTACTTTCAAAATCATCTTCCGGGTTTAATATTTTTCCTTTTTCAGAATTACCATCATTATCTAAAATGCTACCATGACTTTCATAATAGGATGTCAGGAGATTTCCATTATCTGCCAAAACCCATCTACAAGTAGCTATCCAGGGATCTACGAAAAAATAATAAACAGTTGTATTCAGTTTTTTTGAAAGAAATAAAGTCATTTGTTTTGTTTCTTCAAAATCCCAGACATTCCAGATTAGATAACTCCATTTATTAACTTCATTAAATAGAATAAATGGTTTTGTGGTGTTTTTTGAATTTTCATCTGATAAAAAATCCCAGTCAAATTGTTTGCCAAGTTCTTTAACTTCAGTATTTGATGAGTTTAGCACCTCCAATATGGAGTTTTGTGATGCATTTTCTATACAAAAATGATGATTTATTAGTGAGCTAATTACGGCACGCTCTTTATTTACTGAATCTGACATTTCATTTTCTAATTTTAAAATTGCCACATTTTCAAATTGATTACTTTTGCGACATGATTTCAATTCCTCACAAAGCTAAGCAATTCCTTGTTCTTCTGATCAAACTTTTGATTGTAGGTGGCGCATTTTACTTTATTTATAATCAGTTGGCGAACAATGACAAACTCGACTGGCAAAAGTTTATTACGCTGTTCCGTAAAAATCAATCGGTTTTAGGGATTGCGTTTATTTTGCTTTTGAGTGTTTTGAATCGTTATTTCGAGATTTTGAAATGGCAGAATCTTGCCAAAGTCATTCACGAAATTTCGTTAGGAGAAGCTACAAAACAAGTTCTGGCGGCACTAACGGCAGGAATTTTTACACCAAATGGAGTAGGAGAGTACGCAGGAAAAGCATTATTCTATCCGAAATCTGAAGCAAAAAATGTGATTTTCCTGAACTTGATTTGCAACGGAATCCAAATGGTTTTAACTGTTATTTTTGGGCTTTTTGGGTTGATGTATTTCAATGCAAAATATGAGGTCATTACAACTCAAACGGTTGCAATTTTGTTTGGAGGTTTTGTATTGCTTTTGATTGTTTTGTTTTCACTAAAGAAAATAAAAATCAAAGGATATTCGATCGAGAAATTAGTGCATAAGATCAATGAAATTCCAAAACCAATTCATCGTAAAAATATTCTTTTAGGCGTTTTGCGTTATTTGGTTTTCTCCCATCAATATTACTTTTTGTTTTTGGCTTTTGATGTCGATTTGCCTTATTTTACACTTATTTCTACCATTGCTGTCGTTTACTTTTTAGCTTCATCATTACCTACTTTTCAGTTTTTGGATTTTGCGGTAAAAGGAAGTGTTGCCATTTTTTTCTTCGAAAAATTGGGCGTAAACGAATGGATTGTAGTTTTTATAAGCACCTTGATGTGGTTTCTTAATGTAGTTTTGCCAGTTGTAATTGGAGCCTATTATGTGTTGAATTTTAAAACGAAACCTGTAGAATGATTTTGGTTTTATTTTCCATATTAAGTATTTATGTAATTACGATCGCATTCCTTATTTATGGTTTTAGCAAAGTAAAAAACTATCAAAAAATAGATCTAAAACCGCAAACGAGCTTTACAATTATAGTTCCGTTCAGGAATGAAGCAGAGAATTTACCGAATCTTTTATCGAGTTTTTCAAAACTTAATTACCCAAATGATTTGTTTGAAGTGATTTTGGTTGATGATAATTCTTTCGAAAAATTCCAAATTTTAAATTCCAAATTTCAAGTTATCATTATCGATAATATTCGTACTTCGAATTCGCCTAAAAAAGATGCTATTGCTACAGCAATGCAACATGTAAAAACCAATTGGGTCATTACTACAGATGCTGATTGTTTGGTGCCTGAAAATTGGCTTTTGACATTTGATAATTATATTCAGCAACATGATGTTTCAATGCTTGCGGGCGCGGTTACGTACCAATGTGAGAATTCGTTTCTGGATCATTTTCAGCAATTGGATCTAACAAGTTTGCAAGGCGCAACAATAGGAAGTTTTGGACTTGGCAAAGCTTTTATGTGCAATGGAGCCAATTTTGCTTACACGAAATCTTTGTTCGGAAAACTAAGCGGATTTGACGGAAATAATAAAATTGCCAGTGGCGATGATGTTTTTTTATTGCAAAAAGCAGCCAATTTATTTCCGGATAAAGTTCATTATCTAAAAGCAGAAGAAGCAATCGTAACTACAAAACCAACAGAAAACTGGAAATCTTTATTTTATCAAAGAGTGCGTTGGGCGGCGAAAACAAGTTCGTACCAAAGTAATTTCGGAAAAATTTTAGGAATCATTGTTTTCTTTGGAAATCTGGGTTTTGTAATTGTGTTTTTGTTTTGTGTTTTTGCGATTTGGCCTTATCCACTTTTTGTATTGTTCGCTTTTTCTAAGTTTGTAATCGACTATATTCTACTTTATAAAACGAATCAGTTCCTGAGTAAAAGCAGCATAAAAAGCTTAGTCTTGAGTAGTTTATTTTATCCTTTTTTTAGCACGACTGTAGCTTTGTATAGCTTGTTTGGAACTTATGAATGGAAGGGAAGAAGATTTGGGAAATAAATTCCAAAACTATGGGATTATTTAGGGAAGCTAAAATGGCACACGGATGACACAGATTTGCTTCGCAAAAACGCGGATTTATGCGGATTTTTTTCTTGTGTTTTTTTCTATTTTCAATCTTGTCAATCCTGAGGTACGAAGGATCGCACAAGAAACTCCGTAAAGTAATTCCGCAATCTTTGTCGAGCTTCTTGTGCGATCCTTCCTGCGTCAAGGATGACAAGATTGTGAGAATTTATTATGAAAACTATTGCCTAGCCCTGATGGGAGGAAAAATCCTTTTTTGTTCGCCGTAGCGGACACAAAAGATTGGAAGGAACAGCAGGAAACAGCTCCTAAAAATTACGATGAGAAACTAGATTTAAATGAACTTATATCACTTATATGGTAAATTATTCTTTACCTTTTTCTTTAAGAATAACAGGCAAAATAAATTGAGTTTTTACCGGAAGTCCGCGTTTTAAGGCGGGATTTATTTTTGGGAAATCGACTAAACGGGCGTGTAGAATACTATCGATTTTGATCGTGTCATAAGCAACCGAATCTTTAGGAAATTGCGGTTCGAATTTCATTGTCGAGTTAGGGAAAACCGTTACTTTTACCTGAATGGTATCGAGTTCCGGATATAGTATAGAAAGTGTATCGATATCTAGTTTTTGCTGAATAAGCTGTGCCATTACATCAAAAAAGCATTGTTGGCGTTGTTTTTTGTCGGCAATTTTTTCGCAATTTGCTACCGATGGATATTCGTCGACTTCTTTCCAGTTGATAGATTTTAATTCTTTTTGAAGTAACTCTTTTTCAGACGGAACCTGCTTGTCAATATATTGACAAGAATTGAAAGATAAGAGAACTAAAAAAAGGAAAAACTGCTTCAAGATTTTAATGTTGAATTGAATAAATTGATTATGGTATAAAAATACGATTATTTTTTTTGAGAAGCTTTGTATTGCAGATAATCTTCATAGCTTTCTGATAACCATTTTTCTTTGTTTTGCGCTGCAACTTCTTTTTGGTCAGGATATAAAGAAGCTAAGCGATCAGAAAATGTAGCAATTTGAACCGTGTAATTGTAAAAATCTTTTCTGGTTAAAACAACATTTGGATCATTTTTACGATTAAAGTATTCAAAGAAAAGTGTATCAAATTCTTTCATAGAAAAATTGAGAACTTTTTTCTTATTACTTTTATAAATGCTATCCTGAATTAATTGATCGTCGACAGACAGTTTTTTAACTTGCGCATAAGTGGTATCATTGATTAAAATAATCAAAGAAATAAAAAATACGATTTGTAAAAGTCTGCGCATTTACTGGCTTTACTGAAAAGTTTGTAAGTGCAAAATTACAAAAAAATATATGGATTTACTATTGTTGTTGCTAGGTTTTATATGCATGATCGTCGGTATTTTTGGTAGTTTCCTGCCTGTCTTGCCCGGTTTATCCAGTTGTTGGGTGGGGCTTTTATTGCTATACATGACAAAAGCAGTCGAGAATAATTATTGGATCCTCGGTATTACGCTTGTAATCACGATAATAATTACGGTGCTGGATTATGTCATTCCGGCAAAAGGAACCAAAAAATTTGGAGGAAGTTCATACGGAATTTGGGGAACTAATATTGGTTTAATCGTTGGGATTTTTGCTCCTATACCGTTTGGAGTTATTATTGGTCCTTTTGTGGGGGCTTTTGTTGGTGAAATAATTTATGATTCTAAAAATCACAAAAGGGCACTAAAAGCTGCAACGGGATCTTTACTTGGTTTTTTGGCTTCGAGTTTTATCAATTTTATGTTTTGTATTATTTTTCTAGGCATATTTTTGAGTGTAACATGGGAATATCGAAACCTTTTGTTTTAATTATGTAACATTTATTAAGCTTTTTTCTTATTTTTTGGTTTTTTAGTGCATATTTACAAAAAAATAATTTCACTTTGATTTGATAACTAAAGGGTTATGTTTACTGACACGAGCAGTTTTTTTTGTTTAACAACTGTTAATTGATCGCTCGTGTATTTAACTTATTTTTTGGAAATGTTAAAATATTTTATATTTTTATCCTGATAAACGATAAAAAGCCTCACTTTATCGGTTATTTTGAATAGATTTAAATAACATTTTAAACCATTTAAGTATGACTCCAAACCTACAAATTGAACTTAGACGTTTTATTTCTTCTAATGTTGTTTCAAAGTTAAACAAGTTTTATTTTGAAAATGATGCACTTTTAATAAAGGGAATTGATGTTTCGATAGGTACAGTTTTAATGGGTTTGTACAATAGGGCCGAGGAATCGGATTTTTGTCAGGGAGTCGTCTCGCAAATACAGGAAGATTCAACCTTTTATCAGGAAGTCGATTTTGCATCAGGACGCATTTTATCAGTAGATGATTGTTATCGCTTAGAAGGAAACGATTTACTGAAAGAAATTTTCAACAATAAAAAAGGAAGAATTTCTGAAATGATTTCTAACGAAGTTGGTATCAAAAGCGAAACAGCCAGAGAGATTCTAAACTTTTCAGCCTTATTAGTTGCTTCATATCTTAAAAACAATCTTCAATTGTTAGACAGTCTAAAATTACTTCTGGACGATCAAAAAAGAGATATCTTAAACAGTATTCCTCCCGGAATCAAAATTATCCTTGGTTTCTCCTGTTACGAATCAGTCGAAGAAAAAAACCAATCCATCGGAAGATCTATTTTCACCCTTTTCGGACATAACTTTTTCAGTTTCTAGAATAAAAAAATCCCATCTTACAAAGTAAAACAGGATTTATATTCAAATCAATTTTTGAAGCGTTTCTTAAACGTTTTTCAAATTGATAATTTCTTGATCTGTCAAAAAACGCCAGTTACCTCTAGGTAAATTCTTTTTGGTCAAACCAGCAAACGATACACGATCTATACGTAAAACATCATATTCAAAGTGTTCGAATATAGCGCGAACTACTTTTACATTTGATGAACGCAGTTTAAGACCCACTTCGCTTTTTGCTTCTTTCTCGATATAACTTACTTCTTCAACAAACACTCTGTGTCCGTCAAGAACCAAACCTTTGCTTATTTTTTCTAAATCCTCGAATTTTAGGTTTTTATCTAAAGAAACCTGATAAATTTTAGATGATTTCTGACTCGGTAAAGTAAATTTACGAATCATATCTGTATCATTAGTAAACAACAATAAACCCGTTGTGTTTTTGTCCATTCTGCCAATCGGAGCAATTTTTGCCGTTGTAGAACCACGAACAAGTTCCAGAACGTTACGGTATTCCTGACCTTCGTCAAGAGCAGTTGTAAAGTTTTTAGGTTTGTTCAACAAGATGTATTCTTTCTTTTCAGGAGTCAAAATAGCACCATCAAAATTAATAACATCATTCAATTTTACTAAATAACCCATTTCAGTAACCGGTACGCCATTTACTTTTACGTTCCCGGACTGAATGTATATATCAGCATCACGACGCGAACAAACACCAGAATTAGAGATGTATTTGTTCAAACGAATTTCGTCTGCAGCTTTTTGTCTTTTTGGAGCCTGATTCTGTTTTTTGATTTTTTCAGCCTTTTCTTCTTCGGCAGCCTTAACAGCAGGTTTCACTTTTTTTGGCCCTTGGGCGCGCTTCGCCATAGGAGGTTTTGGCTTGTTAGAGTTTGGTCTAGAGCTATTTGGCCTAGAACCACCTCTTTTATTATTGCCTTCCTTATTGTTCATAAATTCTGTAATTTGTGCAAAGATAGTTTATTCTTGCTAAATAATCCTAAGTTCATTGTTCTTAGATTAATAGCTATTATTTTTTAGGGTTGCAGGAGCAGTACAATTGGCTTTTTTTCAGGCATGTTGTCCCGCTTTTCATTTCAATCTTTTATTTTTTTAAAGAAAAAAAATAAAAGGATTTCCACTGCAATCGGGGCTATTTTCAGATAATTGGCTTTTTTTAGGCATTTTGAGAGGAGGGTTTTACCACAGAGATGCACAAAGTTTAAACACAGAGATACACAAAGATTTAGAAAAACTCAGTGAATCTTTGTGAAACCTTTGTGTATCTCTGTGGTAATTATTTCAAACAAAAAATCAGTGTAAACCGGTCAAATCCGTACAATCTGTGGGCTATCACTCTAAGGATGTAAAAGCAGGTTCTTCCCGTGCCATAAAACACTAGGGTTTATCAAAACAATACAGCAAACCCCAGAAACAATCAGGAATTTCAATACATTATGCAAAAGCAGAAACTGTCCTTTCGAATTCGATTTCCATAAATAAATCAGGAAAAACAATAAAACAGCAAAACAGATATAAAAGTAAATATCCATATAGCCCACATCATAAATGTTGATCAGGATATATACCGGAATTACGGTTAGAAATGTTAGAACTGTAATAATTTGTTTAGAAACCGTTTCGTTATAAATGATCGGAATGGTTCTGTAGTTGTTTACCAAATCGCCTTTAAGATTCTCCAGATCTTTTATCATTTCGCGAATAAGCAATAATAAAAATAAGAAAACCGCATGTGCCGAAATCACCATAAAATGACTCATATGATCTTCGATTTCTTCAAACGAAACCTTATTGTAGAAATATAGCAGAATAGCGAAAAAAGGCAGAACAGCCAAAAATGCTGCTGTCAAATTACCAACAATTGGATATTTTTTTATTTTATGAGAGTAAAACCAAATAAGGAAAATATATGCCGAAAAAAACAAAAATGCTCGCCAGGAAACAATCAAAGCCATCAGAACCGCGATAAAATTAAGCGTAAAATAAACCGAAAGCTTAGTTTTCTGACTCACCAATCGATCCAGCATCGATTTGTTTGGGCGATTAATTAAATCCTTCTGACTATCGTAGAAATTATTAATAATATAACCCGAAGCAATTGTAATTGCCGAAGCAAAAACGATTAAAAACAAATTAAAATCAAGTAAAATATCAAGCGCTCTTTTTTCCGGAGCCAATATAAAAATCGCAGATAAATATTGTGCTAAAACAATAATAGGAATGTTGTAACCTCTCACTACTGAGAACAAACTAACAATTTTCATTACTAAAAGTTTATGCTGTCTGCTTAACATTTTTTAAAGTTAGTTTGTGATTTTAATTTAAGGCTTGTTTTAATTTAAAGAAAGTAGTTTAAAAATATTAAAGTTTATCCTTTAACAGTGCTTTCGAACCAAAACCTAATTTCCGAATGCAAGCTAAGGCTTCTTTTTGAGAAATGTTAACTTCTTTGATGTCTTTTTTTTCTACAAAACAAACAGAGCCGCTCCATGGGTTTGGTGCAGCGGGAACAAAGACTGCAAAATTGTTATCGTTTATTTGCTCTATCAAAAAGGCAAATTGCGTTCCTGCATCTGTTGGAACCAGAACGACCTTTAAGTTTTCATTAGATTCCATACCCATAATATTTTCGTTCGTTTTTTTTATGAACGAATAACCGGGAATGAAACTCAAAATTCCGTTTTCGAGTTTTTGAATCAATTTCTTTGCATAAGCTGTTCTGGCAATTAAACCAGCAGTAATACAAATAATGAAAATGATTATTATGGCTACAATCTCCTCAATTGCCAATCCTAAAATCTTCACTTTCGGGAAATGACTTATTATGGGAAGCGTAATTTTCTGAATGATATGATATCCTTTTTCCAGAATAATCAATAACAAAACAATTGGTGCTAAAAACAGAATTCCGCCCAAAAAAGTTGCTTTGATAATCTTTAAAATGCTTTTCATATTAAATAACTTTTAGGGTGATAATTTCTAGAAAAGGATATTCAATAAGCCGGATTTTTTTAAAGAAGTTTAAAATTAGAATTGGTAAACAACTTCTAATTTATAATCTTTTAAAGATACTTTAGCACGTTCTAAGTCTTCAGTAAAGCCAAGAATATAACCACCTCCGCCAGAACCACAAAGTTTTAGGTAATAATCGTTTGTGTCAATTCCGTTTTGCCAGATTCCGTGAAATTGTTCCGGGATCATTGGTTTAAAGTTGTTTAAAACGACTTTTGATAGCTTTTTAGTATTGGTGAACAACGATTTCATGTCGCCATGCAAAAAGTTTTCTACGCAGGCATCAGTATATTTTACAAATTGGTTTTTAAGCATTGCACGGAAACCTTTGTCTTTTAGGTTTTCCATAAAAATGTTGACCATAGGAGCTGTTTCGCCTACAATTCCAGAATCTAATAAAAAGACAGCACCTTTTCCGTCAAAACTTTGAGTCGGAATACCGGTTGCTTCAATATTATCTTTAGAATTAATTAAAATCGGAATACTCAAATAACTGTTTAAAGGATCTAAACCAGAACTTTTTCCGTGGAAAAAACTCTCCATTTGAGCAAAAATATTTTTTAGTTGTAACAGTTTTTCGCGAGTTAAATTCTCTAAAACTGTTATTTTGTGTGTAGCATATTTATCGTAAATAGCTGCAACAAGAGCGCCGCTGCTACCAACTCCGTATCCTTGCGGAATACTTGAGTCAAAATACATTCCGGTTTCGACATCATTTTTTAAACTTACCAAATCAAAAGCAACCAATTCCGGTTGTTCTGTTTGTAAAGTTTCAAGATAAGTTGCAAAACGTTGTAAACTTGCATTTGATGCGATTGCTTCAGCCGAAGGATCTTCGATTTTCTTCAATGCACCATTGTAAAAATTATAAGGAATAGAAAGTCCTTTAGAGTCGCGGATGATTCCGTATTCTCCAAAGAGTAATATTTTTGAGTAAAATAATGGTCCTTTCATGTTTATTTAATGTCTTTCTTTATTTTATTTGGAGTAGAAGATTTTTTATTTAATCCCTTCTCAAGAATCTCTCGAACTTTTCTTATAATTATAGGATTGTTACATTCCATAATCAATTTTATTACTTTGATTTTTTCTGCTTTGATACCCATCAATCAAAATTTTAATTAAAGATACGTAAAATTATAATACAATTGCACCTTCTCCAATTTGGTCGCAAATGTACTGACGATTCTGACAAAATACAACTAATTCGTCCTTAATAAATTGTAATACTTTCTCGCTAACGTTTTCGGGATAAAGGACATGTACATTTGCACCGGCATCAAGCGTAAAACAAACCGGAATTTGGGTTTCATTTCTGAATTTCCAGATCGCATTTATGATCTGCAAAGTGTTTGGTTTCATTAAAATAAAATACGGCATCGATGTCATCATCATAGCATGCAAAGTCAAAGCTTCACTTTCGACCACTTTAATAAATTCATCTAAATTTCCACTTTCAAAAATGGCAATTAATTGATCCAGATTTTCATGTGCCTGAGCAAAACGTCTTTCGGCATAAGGATGATTGTGCATTAAATCATGTCCTACCGTGCTCGAAACTTGTTTTTCGCCTTTATCAACCAATAAAATAGTGTCCTGATAGTTCTTGAAATTCTCATGAATAGTATATGGAAATTCAATCCCAAATAAATCAGAACTTCCTTCAATATTCGCCTGATTTCCCCATGCAACAACATTTCCTTTTACACTTCTGCAAGCGCTTCCAGAACCTAAACGGGCTAAAAATGATGCTTTTTGATAAAAGTATTCATCCGTCATTTCCGGATTTAAAGCTTTTTCTAAACTCATAAAATTCATCGCCAAAGCTGCCATTCCAGATGCAGAAGAAGCAATTCCTGAACTGTGCGGAAACGTATTTTGAGTATCAATTGTAAAATGATAGTCTTTCAAAAAAGGTAAATACACTTCAATTCGTTCTAAAAACTTCTGAATTTTAGGTTTGAAATCTTCTTTTGACTTTCCTTCAAAAAGTAAATCAAATGAAAAATTGTTTGTCGTGCTGAGCGAAGTCGAAGCATCTCTTTTTTCAAATCCCACTTTAGTAATCGTCTTGCAATTATTAAGCGTAAAACTTACAGATGGATTTGCCGGAATTTGATTGTCTTTTTTTCCCCAATATTTTACTAATGCAATATTGCTGGGAGCGCTCCATTCAAAATTTCCGTTTTCGATCGTCGAAGTATATTTTTTAGGAATAAAATCAGTTGCTGTAACCATGAAATATAAAATTTTGGCAAAGATAGTTTTTAAATATTTTTACCATATAAGTTATATAAGAAATTATAAGTTTGGCTTTGATTAAAATGAACTTATATGGTTTAAACTTTCTTTTTAACTATTTTTGACTAAAATTTGAATAGAATGAAATTAAACAAGATCACCAAAATCGTCGTAGCATTAATAATTTGTTTAATGGTTGGGTATTCTGCAAGCATAGTGACCAGGCCAAGTGTTGAAACGTGGTATCCAACAATTATAAAACCAAGTTTTAATCCGCCAAATTGGATTTTTATGCCGGTTTGGACATTGCTTTATATTTTAATGGCAGTCGCAGCAGGATTGGTTTGGGATAAAATAAAGGAACAAAACCAGGAAGTAAAAGTTGCCTTAGGTTTCTTTTTGATTCAATTGACATTGAATGCTATTTGGTCGTATATATTTTTCGGGTTAAAAAATCCCATGTTGGCTTTGATCGAAATTGCATTATTATGGTTAATGATTTACGAAACGTATTTAAAGTTTACCAAAATCAACAAAACTGCAGGTTATTTACTGATTCCCTATATGGCTTGGGTTGCTTTTGCCGGGATTTTGAATGCTAGTATTTGGTGGTTGAACAGATAAAAAAATTAATTTTTAGTTTCTGCTTTTAGTTTCTTAAACATTTCATTTTTAGCATACAAAAAATCCATTGTAGTTAAAATATTATTGTTTTCTATAAGATTTTTAGATCTTGGGTCGGCGTCGCAGAAATCAATAAAAAGATCTTTTTCTTCGGGTTTTAATTTTAAATCGTTAGTAAAGAAAGAGGAAGGAATAGAGGCCGCTACGAGTTTCTTAAAGCTACTATCCTCAGTTTTTTTCTTGAATTCTTCTTTCTTATCATTTTTAAATAGATTAAAAACTCCTTTTCCGATTCGGGAAAAGTCCATCCCATTTGGAATAGTTCCGTCGTAAACACCTGTATATTTTTGTAAAGAAGCGGCATCTTTTTCGAATTTTACTTTATCCAGATCTTGTTGGGAAATTTTAAATGGCTCAAGTTTCATGTTGGTTACTATAACTTCATCTAATTCTTCAGGTCTTGGAATCATGTTGACAATAATATTATTTTTATCAATGTTTTCCTGGGATATTTTTAATCTTGTAAAAAAGTGATTTTTATGAAAGAAAAGTAAACTATCCTTAGGTCTAACCAAAATTGAAAAGTCTCCTAAATAATCGGTTGTTGTACTGGTTTTGGCTGTTTTATTGATAACTTCTACTTTTTTGAGAGGGAAATTATTAGATAATACCTTTCCCTGGATTAACTTTTCTGTTTGAGAAATAGAAAGCTGATACGTTAAAAAAGAAATTATAGTGAGCAATTTTACTTTCATGAATGAATTTTAGTTTTTAAATCCTGTATTTAACTTTTTAAACTCTTCATTTTTAGCATATAGAAAGTCTATCAATTCCAAATCATTTGATTTTTCTAAAAGTGTTTTAGATTTTGGATCGGCATTACAAAAGTTTAAGAAAATTTCTTTTTCTTCGGGGTTTATTTTTAAATTTTTGATGAAAAAATCTGGAGGACAAGAAGCGATGGCAAGTTTCTTAAAATGATCGTCACGTGGCTCAATCTTTTTCTTCGGTTTGTCAAAAATAGGGTAAATAATATTTATAGCATTTTTAATTTTACCATCATAAACAGTAACCTTGTTAGTAACATCATCAAATTGCTTGCGAATTTTGATTTTATTTATTTCTTCTCTGTCATTGGCGATTTTTTTAAGTTCAGTTTTTTTAAAAATAGATCTGGAAACTACAACATTCTCCAATTCCTCGGCTTTTTGAGTCATCTCAACAATGAGATAGCTTTTTTCCAGATCTTTCAAAGTTAGCTTCAATCTTGTAAATAAATAATCCTTTGAAAAAAACAATAGACTGTCCTGCTCTTTTGCTAAAATAGAAAACTCTCCCAATTCATTTGTTCTCGTACTTGTTTTGGCGGTTTTGTTTATAACCTCAACTTTATTAAGCGGATAATCTTTAGAAATAACTTTTCCGTAAAGCAGTTTTTCTGTTTGAGAAATAGAAAGCTGGTAAGTTAAAAAAGAAATTGTGGTAAGCAGTTTTACTTTCATTTGAAAAGTTTTTTTAATCTTTTTTAATTTTTAAGTTCCGTTTTCAGTTTCTGGAATTCTATGTTTTTAGCATATAAAAAATCCATTGTTGTTAGGATATTGTTGTGATCTAAAATCATTTTCGATTTAGGATCAGCATCGCATAGTTCTATAAATAATTCTTTTTCTTCTGGTTTAAGTTTTAAATCTTTAGTAAAAAAATCTTCTGGAATTGAAGCTGCTAATTTTTTAAAATCAACTTTAGAAACTTTCTTTTTGGGTGTATCTTTTTCTTTTTTAAATAAATCAGCAATAAAGCCGCCTACTGCAATAAAATTCATACCATTTACAATACTTCCGTCGTAAACTCCAGTATATTTATGCAAAGAAGCAGAAGGGAATACAGTAGAACCTACACCCGCGGCACCAACATGGGGAAATTTGATGTTTGTAATTACAACTTCCTCTAATTCTTCGGGTTTTAAAATCATATTTACAACAATATCATTCTTGTTAAGGTCTGTTTGAGTAAGTTTTATTCTTTTGAAGAAATAATCTTTCGAGAAAAATATCAAACTGTCTTTAGCATTAACTAAAATGGAGAATTCTCCCAATTCATTAGTGGTGGTGCTTATCTTAGATGTTTTATTGATTACTTCTACATTTTTAAGCGCAAACGTTTCAGATAAAACTTTGCCCTTTAATAGCTTTTCTGTTTGAGAAATAGAAAGTTGGCAGGTAAAAAAAGAAATTGTGGTGAGTAATTTTACTTTCATCTAATGGTATTTAGCTAAAAGTAAAATTATTAGAATTGTCTTAACGAAAACTTATCGAATCTGTAAATTCTTGTTAATTATAGTTTACTCACAAAGTTTTCCAATTCATCATTATTTACTAAAACAGGACCATGTCCAAAACAAAGTATTTTAGGTTTTAAAGAAGCCAGCTTTTTAATCGATTCTCTATTTTTTTGCTGATTATTTGTAAACAGACTTGGCGGTTCATGCAAACCAACAATTGTAGTTAATAAATTCATATTGGTCATAACATCCCCAACAATAAGAACGCCATCAAATTCCCTGAAAAAAGATAAATGACCGCTGGAATGCCCCGGAGTTTCAATAACGGTAAATCCGGCAATACTGTCTCCTTCTTTTAATGTATGAGAAACGGGATGTCCTTTTCCTGCCCAGAATTTCTTTTGGAATTTTGAAATAATATGATTCGGATTTGGGTATTCAGAAATGACATTTCCGTTTTCTGCGGCTTGTTTTTCTGGTTCACTGCACCAAAGCGGAATATTCAACCTCTCGCAAATAATTTTACTGCTTCCCTGATGGTCCGCATGAGCGTGAGTTAATACGTGTTTGGTTATTGTCTTATTTTTTAGAGCATTCAAAATGATATTTCCGGAACTTCCAATTCCGGCATCAATAAGTACATCTTCAATTACATAACAATTAATACCGTTGCGGGGAAATAAAGGAATTTGGTAAACATCCCTGGCTATATTCTTCATCTTTTCAAATTTTATATTTGCAAAGATTTGAATTCAGTTCTTCAATCTACTTGATAAATGTTAAGAAATGTTTTGACGAATTCTGCTCAAAGATTCGGGTGTAATTCCTAAAAAGGAAGCTATATAAATTAAAGGCGTTCGCTGTATTATTTTGGATGGAGCCGATTCTAAAAAAGTTGCATATTTTTCTTTCGCCGGAATCATCTGTAATTTTAAAACGCGATCTGCCATGCAAAGGTAATTTTGCTCAGCAAGAATTCTGCCTACACGTTCCCAATTTGGAATTTCAGCATATAAATACTGCATTTTTTCATGACGGATCGAAAGTACTTCGCAATCCTCAATACATTGAATGTTTTCAAAAGATGTGGTTTGATTGATAAAACTGGAATATGAAGCAATAAAACCGTCGTCACAACTCAGATAAGTAGTGATTTCTTTTCCGTCTTTTAAATAATAAACACGGGCTAATCCTTCAACAATAAAAAAGAGTTTGTTACTGATTTTTCCAATAGAAGAAAGATCCGCTCTGGCATCAAATCTTTCATATTCAAAACAAGAATTAATTTTTTCAATTTCCTTTTCAGAAAACGATGCGATCGATAGTATTTGTTTTTTTAAGGAAGGGTGCATGTTTATAATAATTCTATTAATTCCGAAGCATTATTCAGTATTACTTTTGCGCCGCTGCTTTTCAATTCTTTTTCTGTTCTGTAGCCCCATGTAACCCCAACAGGAAACATATTGGCATTAATTGCAGTTTGCATATCAATATCCGAATCTCCTACGAAAAGAATCTCTTCGGGTTTTAAATTCCATTTTTTACTGATTTCAATCGCTTCAAACGGATTAGGTTTCTTTAGCTCTTCTGTATTTAAACCAATTGCAGTATCAAAATGATTTGGAAATACTTCTGTTGCGATCTTTTTGGTCAGTTCATCGGCTTTGTTAGAGAAAACAGCCATTTTGATGTTTTGTGAGGTCAGGTTTTTTAGCAACTCGACGATTCCATCGTATGGTTTTGTTTTCAGTGTACAGATTTCTCGGTATTCGTTAATCATACATTCAAAACAAATTTCGATTTGTTCGTCTGAGTTATTTGTTGCGGGCAGTGCTTTGCTAACCAAATTTCGTAAACCGCTTCCAATAAAATATTGATAAGTTTCGTATGTATGAGTGGGATAATTTAGACCTGTAAGAACGGTATTCATTGCATCTGAAATGTCTTCTAATGAGTTTACTAACGTTCCGTCTAAATCAAAAATAATTCCTTTAAATTTCATTGTATTATATATTATTGGCTAAAATAAACCCGCTTGTCCAGGCATTTTGGAAATTGAAACCTCCCGTTATGGCATCGATATTAACGATTTCTCCGGCAAAATAAAGGTTTTGATGCAATTTGCTTTCCATGGTTTTAAAATTAATTTCTTTCAAATCGATTCCGCCTGCAGTTACAAATTCTTCTTTGAAAGTACTTTTTCCGTTTACTTTAAATTCGGCTTTTGTAAGTTGAGAAGTTAAATTTTGCAATTGAATTTTAGATAAATCGGCCCATTTTGTTTCCGCTTCGATTCCTGATGCTAAAACCAGACTTTCCCACAAACGATTCGGGAATTCGAAAGGTGATTTTTTAGAAACGGCTTTTTTAGCATGTTCCTGTTTTAAGTCTTTCAGGATTTTCTCGGCATCTTCAGGATCAACATCATTTAACCAATTTACATAGATTGTAAACTGATAATTTTTATCGAATAAAGTACGAGCTCCCCATGCCGAAAGTTTCAAAATTGCAGGACCGCTCATTCCCCAATGCGTGATCAATAAAGGTCCGGTCGATTCGAGTTTGGTATCTTTTACGTTTATGGTAACTTGTGCAGCAACGCCTGGTAATTCTTTTATACGGGAATCTTTGATGTTGAAAGTAAATAGGGAAGGGACAGGACTCACAATGGCGTGTCCTTGTGTTTGTAACATTTCCCAAATTTTCGGGTTACTTCCTGTTGCCAGAACTAATTTTTCGGTAGCGTAATTTTCATCCTGAGTATCAATTTTCCAATGATTTTCAGCGTTAAAAATCGATTGTACACTTTGTCCCGTCAGGACTTTAATACCTAATTTTCCGGTTGCTTCTAAGAAACAATCTATTATGGTTTGAGAAGAATTTGAGACTGGGAACATTCTGCCATCGTCTTCGATTTTAAGTTCTACTCCATGTTTTTCGAACCATTCGATAGTATCTCCCGAACAAAATTGATGGAAAGGTCCACGAAGTTCTTTCTCTCCACGCGGATAAAATTTGACCAATTCATTCGGTTCAAAACAAGCGTGGGTTACATTACATCTTCCGCCGCCGGAAACACGGACTTTAGAAAGTACTTCTTTTCCTCTTTCTAAAATGGCAATTTTTAGTTTCGGATTTTTCTCTGCAATATTAATTGCTGTAAAAAAACCTGCAGCGCCTCCGCCAACAATTATTATGTCGAAATTTTTGATCATATTTTATTTTTTTACCACTGATTTTTTTGCCACGAATTGCACGAATTAGCGCAAATTTTAAATGTTGTGGTTTTTTCTTTTTTTGCCACAGATTTCACAGATTAAAAGGATTGGAAAATCTGTGAAATCTGTGGCTATTCTTTTAATTATAATCTATCCGGAAAATCACTGATGATTCCGTCTACATTATAGCTTTTTATTCTTTGAATGTCTTCTTCTTTGTCAACTGTCCAGGGTAAAACAAGAAATCCTTTTTCTTGTATTTGTTTTACGTTTTCAGCATTCAATAACTGATAATCGGGATTAATGGCTTCTGCTTGTATTAATTCGGCGAAAGCCAAAGCTTTATCTATATCTTCTTCGGTTAAAACTCCAATTGCAATATTTGAATTTAGATTTGATGTTTCTTGTAGCATATTCCATTCAAAACTAGAAACGATGAAATGACCGTAATTCCAGTTTTTATCAGCAATATATTCTTCGATTAAGGCAACAACTTTATCAGCAGTTCCTAAACCTTTTAATTCGATATTGATAAGGCATTTTTTGTTTACCAAATCAAATACTTCGTTTAAAGTTGGTATTTGATATTCTCCATCAATTAAAAACGTCTGTAATTCAGCTAAAGAAAAACTGTTTACCAAACCTTTGCCGTTGGTCGTTCTGTCGATGGTTTCATCGTGAATGACTATAATATGTCCGTCAGAACTAAGGTGAACATCGAGTTCGATTCCGTCAGCACTTAGGTCTAATGCTTTTTGAAAAGACTTTAGCGTATTCTCAGGTTCGTATCCTTTGGCACCGCGATGAGCTATTTTTAGCATGTATGGAGAGTTTAACCGTTTAACCGCAAAGGTCGCAAAGTTTTACGCAAAGGTCGCAAGGATTAGAAAAAAAGTTAGCCACAGATTAAAAAGATTAGCGCAGATTTTTAAAATCATTTTAATCGTTTTAATCTGTGGCTAAAAAACCTTGCGACCTTTGCGAATGTCTTAGCGTTCGTTGCGGTTAAGCAAGTTCCAATAAAACAAGTCCAAATTCAGAATGTACAAATGCTTTTCCGTCCTGAACTTCTGTTTCTTCACCAGAAAAAGTATCTCGTAGTTTAGTTCCATCCTGAAAAATAGATGCTACGGGAAGTTCTTTTAGACCAAGGCCAAGATCTAAACCAATTATAACCTGATCGGTATAATTTCCATTTGTATAACTTCTCGAAAATATATATGGTTTTGCCGAAATCAGGTTGTGTATTCCTGCGCCAACTGCGGGATGATTTCTTCGAAATTGCCCTAGTTTTTGCCAATGCCACAATATTCTTTGTGTTTCAGGATTGTTTTGAATATCATCCCAGTTCATGAAAGATCGCAAAGTAGCATCGCCTTGTGTACCTTCTATAATTAGAGCGCGACCAGATTCGTCACCATAATACACCTGTGACATTCCGGGAGAAAGCAACAATTTGGTTCCTGATTCGAAAGTTCGGTTACGATGCGCATCAAAAGGATCGGGATCATCGTGCGACGATACGTAATTAAGAACGCTATATCCTTTTAATTCATTTTGAAGTTTGGCTGAATATTTAGAAAATATCGCTTCATAATCGTTTTGAGCATCCAGTTTAAATTCAAAATTGATCATGCTGTTGAAGCCATGTTCAAAATAATTTACTTTTCGATCCCCAAAATCATAATCTTGTCCACTGCTGATTTCATAACCATAAACTTCAGCAATGGTATAAAATGGGTTTTGATCTAAAACCTGTAAAGGATGGTGTTTTTTCCAGGTTTCAAAAGCGTAGTCACATTCTTTTTTAAAATCGAGCCAAACAATTTCTTCAGTATGTTTTACAGTATCGCATCTGTAACCGTCAATTCCAAATTCCAGAATATAATCGGTTAACCATTTTATGATATAATATTTGGGCGTTCGGGGATAGCCGGTTCTTCTGAAAAATTCATTGATTGAAGCAATTTCTTTTTCATAGCGGCCTTCTTTGTTCCATTTTTCGATTAAAAAAAAGGGTATTGGTACTTCCTGATCACTTTCGGTTCTCACATCCGGAAGATTATCTACTAATGTACACATTGTAGTATTTTCGAATGATTTGTAATCACAAACAACTCCGGTTCTTACCCAGTCTTCCGGCCACATTGGATCTTCGGGAGTTACAGGTCCGGTGTGGTTTATCACGCCGTCAAGCATGATTCTGATGCCTTTTTCGTGCGCTTTTTTAACCAAATTGGCTAAATCTTCTTTTGTTCCGAAGTTAGGATCTAAAGACGTCCAGTCTCTTGCCCAATAACCGTGATAGCCATAACTAAGTCCGGTTCCTTCGTCGACGCCATCGTGAATTTGCTCTACAATTGGCGTAAGCCAAATAACATTTATTCCTAATTCATTAAAGTAACCTTCGTCTATTTTTTTGATAATTCCGATAAGATCTCCACCTTCAAAACCGCGTAATTTTCCGGGAGTTTTGGTTCGGTTAAAGTTTAAATCGTTTGAAGTATCTCCGTTATAAAAACGATCGGTAAGTAAAAAGTAAACATTTGCTCCTTCCCAAACGAAAGGAACTTTCAAAGTATTGTCATTATCCATTGCAACTGATTTAAGCCAGAATATTAAAGATAAAAAAAGGAAAGCTTATTTTTTGGATTATTTTAAATTTAACATGTATTTGTAATTTGTAGAAAAAAGTTAGCCACGAATTCACGAATTATTGTTTTATAGTGTTGTGAATCCTGTGTGTAAATTTTAAACACATAGAAACATAGGTTTTTATTCTTTCGATTTAGATCAAAATAAATGACAAATCATTTAAACATAGCTATTAGGTAAAAAAAAACGCTACGAATTCACAAATTATTGTTTAATAAAATTCGTGAACTCGTGGCGAAAAAAAAATAATAGCCACAGATTAAATGATTAACACAGATTAAAAAAAATCATTTTAATCTTTTAATCTGTGGCTAAAAAACTTTGCTTGCAATAGCTTATTCTAATTCTAAAACAACAGCTGATTTTGGTTCTAAACTAATTTCAGAAGCTAAATCGAATGTTTTTCCAGTCAAAACATCTTTACCGGATTTAAAGTTTTTGATGTTTTCTTTAAAACGATTTGTTTTGATAGTTTGTGCTGTAGCGTTGTTATTGAAAACGACCATTACTGTTTTAGCATCGGTATATCTAAAATAAACATACGTGTTGTTTTCCGGAATATAGTGTGTCATTTTCCCGAAATGAACAGCTTCATTTGTTTTTCTCCAGTTGAATAATTTTGAAGTAAAATCAAAGTATTTGGCCTGATCAGCGGTTCGTCCTGTTGTGGTAAACGCGTTGTTTTTATCACCGGCCCATCCGCCAGGAAAGTCCTGACGAATGTCTGCGTCGCCACCTTTGCCTTTGTCGCCGCCCATTCCAATTTCTGAACCATAATACAATTGCGGAATTCCACGAACTGTAGCCAATAAAGTCATGGCCAGTTTGTATTTTGGAAAATCGTATTTAAGCTTATCATTCATACGATCTGTGTCATGATTTTCGGCAAAAACCAAAATATTATTTGGGTTTGGATATAAAAAATCCATTGCAAAATTGTTGTAGAATTTAATCATTCCGTTGTCCCAGCTTGGTTGATCTTCGCTGAAAGCAGATGTAACCTGACTTTGAAGTGTAAAATCCATTACACTTGGTAAATTCGAATTGTAATTTTCAATCGCGCCAATTTTACTGTCTTTTTGCCAATATGCTAAATTCGCCTGATTGTGCATCCAGATCTCACCCACAATATTAAAGTTAGGGTATTCATTTGTAATTGATTTTGCCCAATTTGCCATAGCTGTTTGATCAGAATAATTATAAGTATCTACTCTAAATCCGTCAAGATCTGCATATTCAATCCACCAAATAGCATTTTGCGTTAAGTATTTTGCAACTAAAGGATTTCTTAGGTTTAAATCCGGCATAGAAGGCACAAACCATCCATCGACACAAACTTCCTGATCTATTTTTGAAGCGTGAATATCAGTAATAACTTCACGACGGTGATGTGTTTGTGTGAAAGTTTCGAATTGATTGAACCAGGTTTTAGTTGGCATATCTTTGATCATCCAATGCGTGATTCCCCAGTGATTGGTCACATAATCCATAACCAGTTTCATGTCTTTTTTGTGCATTTCGGCAGCCAAACGAACATAATCTTCATTGGTTCCGTAACGAGGATCTATTTTATAAACATCAGATTGTCCGTAAGTATGATACGAATGTTGTTTGTCGTTGTCTTCGCATAAAGGCGTGTTCCAGATTGTGGTTGCACCAAGAGAAGAAATATAATCTAAGTTTTTGATAATTCCTTCGATATCTCCACCGTGACGGCCGCTTGGATCCTGACGATTTCCTTTTTCTGTTAAAGCAGCATTGCTGTCATTTTTCGGATTTCCGTTTGCAAAACGATCCGGCATAATCAAATACATCATATCCGATGCATCGTAACTTTTTCTGTTTGCTGAATTTGCTCTTCTTTCTTTAAGCGAATATTTCTGCGTAAAAGCAACTTTGTTTTTGGTTTTGAAAGAGAAAACCAATTCAGAAGCTTTTAAATTTTGTGTGTCAATTGTAACAAAAAGGTAGTTTGGATTTTCTGTTTTCTCTACATTTTTAATCACCACATTGTTTGAAACCGAAGCTTCATATTGTGCAATATTTTTTCCGTAGAACATGATTTGCAGTTCCGGATTTTTCATTCCGGCGTACCAAAATGGCGGCTCTACTTTCTGGATTTGCGCTTTCGCGGAAGCGGAAAACAATAAAACGAATAAAATTATTGTATAGAATGAATGGTTGAGGTTTAATGTTATTTTTTGGATATTCATAGTAAAGAAGAATTTAAACCATATAAAAAATGTAAGAACACTTAAGAAAAAAACTGAGAGATTTTAATTTTAAATGAACTTACATTTTATAAGATTAATTAATTATTTATTTGGTTTCGATAATACTAATAGCATAACCTCCGCCTGGAGCAGATAACTGCGATAATTTTGATTTGTTTGTTAAAGCAATTTTTTTGATGGTATAAGCTTGCGGATTTGTTTTGTAATGTGCATCTTTTGCATCAGCATAAATTGTAGCCGTATATTTTTTACCTTTTTCAAGGAAACTGAAATCGATGTTTGATGTACGAGGAGTTTCTCCGTTTACGTTTCCTACGAACCAGTTATTTGTTCCTTTTGCTTTACGGGCAACAGTGATAAAATCGCCTGGCTCAGCTTCGATATATTTACTTTCTGACCAATCTACAGCAACATCTTTAATGAATTGGAATGCATCAGGGAAACGGTTGTAGTTCTCAGGAGTATCTGCCGCCATTTGCAATGGGCTGTACATTGTAACGTATAAAGCCAATTGATTTGCAATCGTACTATTTACATGAGATTTGTTATCAGGATTCATTTTACTGATATCCATTTCGAAGATTCCAGGAGTATAATCCATTGGTCCGCCAATTAAACGAGTAAATGGTAAAACTGTTACATGATTTGGTTTAGAACCTCCAAAAGCTTGATATTCTGTTCCTCTTGCAGACTCGTTTCCAATTAAGTTAGGATATGTTCTCGCAATTCCTGTTGGGCGAACTGCTTCGTGAGCATTTACCATAATTTTATAATCAGCTGCTTTTTCGATTGCATATTGATAGTGATTTACGATCCATTGATTGTAATGGTTTTCACCGCGAGGTAAAATATCTCCAACATAACCGCTTTTTACAGCATCATATCCGTTGTCATTCATGAATTTATAAGCAGCATCCATGTGACGCTCGTAATTACGAACAGAACCTGAAGTTTCGTGGTGCATGATAATTTTTACACCTTTAGATTTTGCATATTCGTGTAAACCTTTTACATCAAAATCAGGATAAGGCGTTACGAAATCAAAAACATAATCTTTTGAGTGACCAAACCAGTCTTCCCAACCTTCGTTCCATCCTTCAACCAAAACAGCATCGAAACCATTTGCAGCAGCAAAATCAATGTATTTTTTTACGTTAGCGTTTGTTGCTCCGTGAGTTCCGTTTGGTTTTGCTTTAGAAAAATCAGAAACACCCAATTGAACTGTTGGAAAATCGTTTGTGTATGACCAAGAGCTTTTTCCTGTAATCATTTCCCACCAAACACCAATATATTTTACCGGTTTAATCCACGAAGTATTTTCAATTTTAGATGGATTGTTTAAGTTATAAGTCATTTTTGAAGCTAAGATTTCTCTTGCGTCATCACTTACCATAATAGTTCTCCAAGGAGAATGACTTGGTGCTTGCATGTATCCTTTGTCGCCTTTTGCATCCGGTGTTAACCAAGAAGTAAAAGTCATGGTTTTATCATCAAGATTCAAGTGCATACAAGAATAGTTGATCAAAGCTGCTTCGTGTAAGTTGATGTATAAACCATCATTTGTTTTTAACATTAAAGCAGTCTGAACTCCTGTTGGAGAAAAAGATTTTTGCGAAACATTTGCTGTAAATGCTTTTTCAGATAAACCTCTGATTTCAGATAATTTAGATTTTGTATAATCATATTCCTGAGTATCATAATCTCCCGGAATCCAAAAAGCTGTGTGGTCGCCCGCCATAGCAAATTGAGATCTCTCTTCCTTGATAATGAAATAGGTAAGGTTTTTTTGAGTTGGAAATTCGTATCTAAATCCAAGTCCGTCATCGAACAAACGGAAACGAATTACGATTTGTCTGTCGGTTCCTTTTTGATTTAAAGTTACAGCCAATTCATTATAATGATTTCTAATTTTGTCTACTTCGCCCCAAACTGGTTTCCAGGTTTCATCAAAAGTGGAAGTTTTAGAATCAACAACTGTAAAATCATTCAATAAAGATTTTTTATCATCTTTTAGTTCAAGACCTAATTTACTGGTTTTGATAACCTCTTTGTTCTTGTATTTCAGATTATAAGTTGGAGTTCCGTCGTTTTGAAGCGAAAATTCCATTACGAACTTGCCTTCGGGTGATTTTAATTGTTGTGCTTCTGCAATGGAGCTAAAAGCAAACAAGATTAAACTTGCGAAAAATAAGTTTTTCATGTTTTTTAGTTTTAGAGTATTGTAATTTAATTAATTTGTACAAATTTACTTGCAATTTCAGGATTTCCGTTCACCACAATTGTTAAATCTTGATCTCCATCTACAGTAAAAGTGGTTTCATCATGATTTACAGATACTTTAAGAATTTGATTTCTAAAGTTTATTTTAAAAGAATACCCTTTCCATTCTTTTGGAATTTTTGGAGCAAAATGCAATTGATCATTTTTTACTCTCATTCCGCCAAAACCTTCTACGATACTCATCCATGTTCCGGCCATTGAAGTAATGTGACAACCTTCTTCCACTTCTTTGTTATAATCATCAAGATCAAGACGAGAAGTTCTTAAATAGAAAGTATAAGCCATATCCATTTTATCTAAATGCGCAGCCTGAATTGAGTGTACGCAAGGTGAAAGCGAACTTTCGTGTACGGTAAAGGATTCGTAAAATTCGAAATTGCGCTTTAATTCTTCTTTAGAAAAATGATCTTCAAAGAAATAAAAACACTGTAAAACATCGGCTTGTTTGATGTAAGGCGAACGTAAAACACGATCCCAAGACCATTTTTGATTGATTGGACGCTGAGATTTATCTAAATCTTTTACCGGAACCAGATCTTTGTCTAAGAAACCATCTTGTTGCAGATAAACTCCCAATTCTTCAGATTTTGGGAAATACATATTATTGGCTACTTTTTTCCATTCCTGAATTTCAGCCTCAGCAAGATTTACTTTCTCTAAGATGCGTTTGTGATCTGCAGGGTATTCTGCAGCTACTTTTTTAATTTGTTCCTCAGTATAATCAATACACCATTTTGCAATATAATTGGTGTAGAAATTATTGTTGATGTTGTTCTCGTATTCGTTTGGACCTGTAACGCCAAGAATTACGTACTGATTTTTTTCTTTAGAGAAAGAAGCTCTTTGGTGCCAAAAACGTGCAATCCCAATTAAAACTTCTAATCCTTTTTCAGGAATGTAAGAGTAATCTCCGGTGAAACGGTTATAGTTGAAAATCGCAAAAGCAATCGCTCCGTTTCTGTGGATTTCTTCGTGTGTGATTTCCCATTCGTTATGGCATTCTTCGCCATTCATGGTAACCATTGGATATAAAGCTGCTCCGTTTTTGAAACCTAAATTGTCTTTGGCATTTTCAATCGCTTTGTCTAATTGATTGAAACGATACGTCAATAAATTTCTCGCAACTTGCTGATCTTTTGTCGCCATATAAAATGGAATACAATATGCCTCAGTATCCCAATAAGTAGATCCGCCGTATTTTTCTCCGGTGAAACCTTTTGGGCCAATATTCAAACGAGAATCTTTTCCTAAATAAGTTTGGTTTAATTGAAAGATATTGAAACGGATTCCTTGTTGTGCTTTTACATCGCCATCGATTGTAATATCCGACATTTCCCAGATTTTTGCCCAGGCATCAATTTGATTTTGAAGTAAAGCATCGTATCCTAAATTAAGGGCAGCTTTTATTGTTTTTTCGGCTGCAGCCAAAGTATTATCGTGGTTTAAAGAAACCGTATATCCTCCAATTTTCTGAATTGCTGAGGTTTGTCCTTTTGCAATAATAGTTCCGTAAGTATACTGAACTTTATCTGCAGTTGAATCGATTGTTGAAGGCGAAACATGAATATCTTCATCGTTTGCCAAAATCGTATTGTGCATGAAAGTCGTAACTTTAAAATGCGTTTTAAACGTTTGAGCCGTTACAAAAGCTTCGTTTGTGCCTTTTTTTACTTCAAGAGGTTCCCAAAATTTTTCTTCCCAGTTAGCATCTTCATTGGTTACACCAGCATCTACGTAAGGTTTATAAACAATTTTTGCATCTTTGTTTAAAGGCGTAATTTCGAATTTG
Source organism: Flavobacterium piscisymbiosum (assembly GCF_020905295.1). Classification (NCBI taxonomy): domain Bacteria; kingdom Pseudomonadati; phylum Bacteroidota; class Flavobacteriia; order Flavobacteriales; family Flavobacteriaceae; genus Flavobacterium; species Flavobacterium piscisymbiosum. The sequence goes on from NZ_JAJJMM010000001.1 coordinate 1,720,902, forward strand.
ATAATTCCGGCTTCATCCAGATCCAAAGAAAGAAAACGACGAATATTTACGGCAATTTCAGTTCCGTTTTTCAGCGTAGCTTCAAAAGAACGATTGTACCATCCTTCTTTCATATTCAATTCTCTACGGAAATTTCTAACTTCGGTACACGTATTTAAATCAAGATTTTCTTCGTTGATTTCAACGTCAATTCCAATCCAGTTTGGAGCGTTTAATACTTTTGCAAAATATTTTGGATAACCGTTTTTCCACCATCCCACTTTGGTTTTGTCCGGATAATAGATTCCGGCAATATAACTTCCCTGAAAAGTTTCTCCAGTGTATGTTTCTTCAAAGTTGGCGCGTTGTCCCATGGCACCGTTCCCGATACTGAAAAGACTTTCAGACGACTTTACGCTGCTGGCATCAAATCCTTCTTCTATGATGGACCAGTTGTCTGGTTTTATATAATCTTGATTCATTTTTTCTTTAATTAGATAATTGGGCAATTAGATAATGTGTCAATTAGGTAATTAGATAATTACTTTTTTGATTGATTTCTAATTGCTGATTGTTTTACTATTTTGATTGATGATTTTTAACTGTTTGTGAGTTTGTTTCAATTGGATAATTCAGTTGTAGTGAATCATCTCACTTCTAATTGACACATTCTCTAATTATTACATTTTCTAATGGATTAAATTGTCGATAAAGCTTTCGTCTATTACCGTAAAATCTTTAAAAATGTATTGGGCTTCATGTAAAATTGTTTCCTCACCAATTCCTACACTTACCATTCCGCCAATGTTTGCTGCCTGAATTCCTGCAACAGAATCTTCGAATACAATGGCATCTTTTGGATCAATGTTTAATAATTGAGCCGCTTTCAGGAAAACTTCCGGATCTGGTTTGGCATTGGTAACGTCGTTTCCGTCAACAATAACATCGAAATACGAGATGATTCCTGTTTTCTCAAGGATTGGTCTGGCATTTTTACTCGCTGATCCCAAAGCAATTCCCTGATTTTTTTCTTTTAATAGTTGTAGCGTTTTAAAAACCCCCGGAAGAATCTCACTTTCATCCATATCAACCAAATAAGATAAGTAATCTTCGTTTTTTTGAATCAGCCATTTGTCTTTGTCTTCTTGTGAAGCCTGAACATTTCCTAATTCAAGAATGATATCTAACGAACGTACACGGCTTACACCTTTTAATAATTCGTTATTTTCATGTGTAAAATTTATATTTAATGCTTTTGCAATTTTCTGCCAAGCTAAAAAATGATATTTGGCGGTATCAACGATTACGCCATCAAGGTCGAATATGAATGCTTTTTTGTTCATTATATTAGAGATGTTCTTATGATTTTTGAATAGTGTCGTCTACATCTTTTACTTTGTAAACTAAAAGAGCAGCGATTAAAAAACTGACTCCGCTTGTAATTAAGGCATAAATTGCATCGCCGTTATAAAGGTATTTTACAATTGGACCTCCAATAAGTGCGTTTACAATTTGCGGAATCACAACAAAAAAGTTGAAAATTCCCATGTAAACTCCCATTTTTTTAGGAGCAATTGATCCCGCAAGAATGGCATAAGGCATGGCGAGAATACTTGCCCAGGCAACTCCAACTAAAATCATTGGTAATACGACCCAATCTTCATTTGGCATGAAATAAATCGAAATCAATCCGATTCCTCCAATGATTAATGAAACGGCGTGAGTTGATTTTCGCCCGATTTTTTTAGCGATGTAAGGCAGGAAAAACAATGCGATAATAGCAGAAACTAAGTTGTAAACTCCAAACAGAATTCCAACCCAATCTCCGGCATCCTGATACTGCTGGCTTGAAGTGTCGCTTAGTGGCAATCCGTAAATGTGATGTGCAATGGCCGGAGTTGTAAAAACCCACATACCAAATAACCCAAACCAGGAGAAAAACTGTACCCAACTTAGCTGACGCATAGTTGTTGGCATTTTTGCAAAGTCTGTAAAAATGTCTGAAAGTTTTGATTTTTCTTCTGAGGGAACATCGACTTCACTTTGAGGATCTTCAAAATTGGATAATTCTTCTGGCGAATATTCTTTTGTTGTAAACAGCGTTACTAAAATTGAACCAATTAAAACCGCCGCTCCAATGATAAAAGAAAGAGTCAGATTTAAAGGAACACTTCCCGGAACTGTACTGTTTGAAACGTGAAAATACTTGGTTAAAACATACGGTAATGCTGAACCAATTACGGCACCAAAACCAATTAATGAAGTTTGAATACTAAAACCTGCGGTACGCTGATCTGTTCTTAAATTATCACCAACCAAAGCGCGAAAAGGCTCCATAGCGATGTTGAAAGAAGCATCCATGATCATTAACATTCCGGCTCCAACCCATAAGGCAGGTAATATAGAAATGAAAATATTAGCCTGTGGCATTAAAATTAATCCAACTGAAGCTAAGATTGCGCCAACAAGAAAAAAGGGCTTTCGTCTTCCGAATCGTCCCCAGGTTTTGTCGCTATAATGACCAATGATTGGCTGCACTATTAATCCCATAAGGGGAGCAATAATCCAGAACCATGATAATTCATGTACGTCGGCACCAAAAATTTGAAGAATTCTGCTGGCATTTGCATTCTGAAGAGCAAACCCCATTTGTATTCCCAAGAAACCGAAACTCATGTTCCAAATTTCCCAGAAACTTAATTTACGCTTTTCCATTATCGTAATTAAAAAATTAATTAGACGATAAGCGCTTTGCTTATCAAAACTTACTTATGGTTTCGAAGTAAAAGTAAAAGCTTTGAGCAGGCGTAAAAGTATAAATTATTTTTTTAATTCAAATCATAAAAAAACCATAAATAACATTTATGGCTTTAGAATGTATTGATTTTAAGAAAATTAGTCAGTAGATTCTCTTTCTATGAGATGCGTTTCTATAACTTCTGTAGTGTAATTTTCGTTTTCTTCATCGTCGTCATCATGCTCAGCTTCGAGTCTTTCGATCAGCATTTTAGCTGCTTTATTACCCATTTTTTCACCACTTTGGCTTACCGTTGTAATGGTGGGAGTAGAATATTTAGAAATAATTCCATCAGTAAAAGCAATTACGGCAAGATCTTCCGGAACTTTAAGTCCCATTTTGTTGGCTGTTTTAATGATTGTTACGGCAAAAAGCTCGTTTACAGCAAAAACAGCATCAAAAGCTCTGTCGTGTAAAAGCTGACTAATGGTAATTTCGCAAGTATCGACATCTTCAATTTTAATGATTAAATCTTCGTTAAATGGTAATCCGTTGTCCAGAAGAGCTTTTTCGTAACCATCGGTTCTTAGTTTTCCAACACTTACATAATCAACAGTAGTAACAAGCGCAATCTTTTTTCGGCCATTATCAATCAAACTCTGAACGGCTTCGTAAGCGGCAGCTTTATCATCAATAATTACTTTATCGCATAAAATGTCATTGGTCACGCGGTCGAACATTACAACTGGCATTCCCTGATTGATGACTTCGGTAATATGGTGAAAATCACCTTTGTATTGGGTTTCTTTAGAAAGAGACATGATAAAACCATCGATACTTCCGTTGGCCAGCATTTCCATATTCAGGACTTCTTTATCGAAAGAATCATCAGATAAACAAATGACAACACTGTATCCATTTTCGTTCGCCACTTGTTCGATTCCGTTGATTACGGTAGAGAAAAAATAATGTACAATTTCCGGAATAATAATACCAATACTTTTGGTTTTTCGGTTTTTTAGACTAAGAGCAATGTTGTTGGGTTTATAGTTGTAAAACTTTGCAAAAGCCTGAACTTTAAGACGTGTTTCTTCTCCTATTTCTAAGCTGTTTCTGAGTGATTTTGAGACAGTTGAAATAGATACGTCAAGTTCTTTTGCAATCTGTTTTAGGGTGATTTTGCGTTTCATGGTATTTGTTGAAAAAAATCTAATTATTAATAAAGGTATCTTTTATTTTTTGATTTGTCATTTTTTGACTGAAAAGATTACAAAAAATAGAAAGTTTTCAACACTATCACGTTTTCGTAACTCAATATAAATTGTCTCTGGTCGAGCACGTTAATAAATTCATAATTTTGAAATTCGAAGTAAAATTAAAAACTTAACTAACAATCAAAAACTCAAACTAATTTAAACAAAAAGTATGAAAACAATTTACAAAAAGTTGTTATTTTTATTCCTACTGTTACCGTTTAGTGTACTAGCTCAAAGTACCTTAACAGGAACAGTTGCCGATCTGGCAACGGGGCAACCAATCCCGGGAGTAAACGTAAATGTACAGGGTGCTCCAGGCGGATCATCAACAGATTTTGACGGTAAATTTCAGTTATCTAATTTAAAAAATGGAGACAAAATTTTGGTTTCATTTATTGGATACAAAACGTCAACTGTAGTTTTTAATGGTCAAAAAACTATATCGATTTCTTTAGAAGAAGATACCAATCAGCTTAAAGAAGTTGTGGTACAGGTAGGTTACGGTACTGTTAAGAAAAAAGATGCTACAGGTGCGGTAACGGTTTTATCTGCCAATCAGCTTAATAAAGGACCGGTTGGTTCTGCAGATCAGCTGCTTGTAGGTAGAGCTTCTGGAGTTAGAATTACTACAGATGGTGGTATGCCAGATGCAAATCCAAATATTAGAATTAGAGGTGGAAGTTCATTATCAGGAAATAACAATCCGTTGATTATTATTGATGGTGTGCCAATTGATAATACCAATCCGGTAGGAATTTCTAATCCATTAACATTGATAAACCCTAACGATATTGATTCGTTTACAATATTAAAAGATGCGTCAGCTACCGCTATTTATGGTTCAAGAGCATCAAATGGTGTGATCATTGTTACGACTAAAAAAGGTGTTAGTGGTGCTCCAAAATTTACTTTCTCATCTAATATAACTATTGGTAAGGTAAATAATCCTGTTGATATGATGACTGGAACACAATTTACCTCTTTTATGCAAAAGTATCATCCTGATTACACCAATTTATTAGGTGTGCCTGATGGTAGTGGTGCGCTTGATAATCCGGCAACTCCTCAAATCGAAGGAAGAAAGTTGTATAATACAGACTGGCAGGATTTAATTTACAGAACCTCTTTCTCTAGTGACAATAACTTTAGTGCAAGAGCAAACTTATTTGGTAAAATTCCGTTTAGAGCTTCTGTTGGTTATGCTAAAAATGAAGGTGTTGTAAGAACAAATGATCTTGAAAGATATACAGGATCTATCAAACTTTCACCGGTTTTATTAGACAATCATTTAAAAATTGATGTGAATGCTAAAGGTATTTCTGTTAAAAAGAATGCTATAGATGCTGATGGAGTTATTGGTAGTGCTTTAGGAATGGATCCTACTAAACCGGCATACGCAGATCCTAATTCACCAAATAATATATTTGGCGGATATTATCAGTTGCTTAATACTAATAATTCTATCAATGGATCACAAAATCCGTTAGCAATTTTGAATCAGAGATCTCGTCCTGAGGAAGTTCAGAAATTATTAGGAAACATTGAATTAGATTATAGAATGCCATTTTTCGAAGCTTTAAGAGCTGTTGTTAATGGTGGTATCGAAGCATCTAAATCAAAAATTAGAGAATCATATACAGATAATGCTCTTCAGACGTATAAGCTAGACAACTCTGTAGCGACAACTCCTCCAACGTATGTGTTTAATCCAGGCTTAAATTATGCCGAAGATCAAACCGTTACGAATAAAACATTGGATGCTTATTTTGTATATAACAAAAGTTTGACTGGATTTGTAACCAGAGTTGATGCTCAGGCGGGTTACTCTTATCAAAACTTTAAAACTGACGGAACTAAGACAAATTACAGATATAGTACCGTAAATGGTTTAAGAGAGTTAACTCCAAATCCGGCGAATAATGCTAATAACAGATACTATAACGAGAGAAACTTACAATCGTTTTTTGGAAGAGCTAATTTTGATTTAGTAGACAAATATTTATTTACGTTTACATTAAGAGCAGATGGATCGTCTTTGTTTAAAGAAGATAAAAGATGGGGTTATTTCCCTGCAGCGGGTGTTGCATGGAGAATGAAAGACGAATCATTCTTAAAAGACTCTCAAACGTTTAAAGACTTAAAATTAAGATTAGGTTATGGTATTACAGGACAACAGGATATAACGGGTGTTGCGGGATCTTATCCTTACAGTGCGTTATTTGCGCCAACTAGTACCTCAAGTACTTATATTCCGGGAGTAAATGGTTATTCTGCTAAACCTTATAACGAGAATTTAACATGGGAAAAAACAACGACCTATAATGTAGGTATTGATTTTGATCTTTTTGAAAAAAGTATTGTTACCGGTAGTATCGATGCTTACCAAAAATATACAAAAGATTTACTTTCTGTAGTTTCGGCGGCTCCTGGGCAAGCTTTAACAAATGAGTTTGTTGCTAATGTGGGAAGCATGAAAAATAAAGGTGTCGAAGGAAACTTAAATGTAAAAGTGATCAATAGTGATGATTTCAATTTAGCAGTAAACGGAAACATTGCTTATAACATTGGTGAAATTACAGATTTGAATAACAGAACTACAAACGTAGATAACGCATCAGGTATTCCGGTAGGAACAGGACAAAAGATTGCTTACAATACAGTTGGACAACAACCTTATTCGGCTTGGGTGTTTCAACAAGTTTATGATTCAAACAACAGACCGATAGAAAATGCTTTTGTTGATAAAAACGGAGATGGTGTTATCAATGATAGTGACAGATATTATGTAGCTTTAAGACCAAACTGGACCTATGGTTTAGGATTAACAGCTTCGTACAAACAGTTTGATTTGTCAACGACTTTCAATGGTCAAATAGGAGGAAAAGTGTACAATGCAAGAAAACTTCAGTCTGGATTTATTGATAAGGCATTGCCTGCAAATTCAACTAGTTTAACGAATGTTTTGAATACTGAATTTGATTTTCAAACTATAAACGGAAACGTTCCATTTTCTGATTATTACTTAGAAGATGCAAGCTTTTTACGTTGTCAGAACATAACTCTTGGATATAATTTTGACAAAGCAATAAAAGGCGCTGTTTTAAGATTGTATGCTTCAGCTAATAATGTATTTATTGTAACCAATTATACAGGGGTTGATCCGGAGAATTTCAATGCAATTGATAATAATTTCTATCCAAGATCAAGAACTTTCAGTTTTGGTCTGAATTTAGACTTTTAATAAAAAAATATAAAGATGAATCAATTTAAATTTAAGATTATAGGAGCTGCTTTTGTTCTATTCTTATTCACTTCTTGTGTAGATGACTTAAATACAGAACCAAAAGTAGAATTGACATTGGATAAGCTTTTAGAGCAGGATCCAAATGCTGTAGACGGTTTAGTTTCTAAAATTTACGGAACTTTTGCTCTTTCAGGTCCTGATGGCCCAGATTCTTCAGATATTACTACAAAAGATAATGGAGAAGCTGCTTTTTTAAGAAGTATTATCAACTTACAGGATTTCTCTGCAGATGGTATGAAAAACCGTTGGGGAGATGATGGTTTAGATCAGTTAACAACAACAACTGGGTGGAATGGGAATAATAAATTCTTTAGATACTTATACGACAGGGCTTATTACACGATATCTCAGTCAAGTAATTTGATTCAGATTTTAAAAACGTCAAAAGCGAATATTCCGGACAGAGAAAACCATATTGCTGAATTGCGTTTTTTAAGAGCATTATCTTATTATTACCTTACAGATTGTTTTGGTAAAGGAGCTATTACAACTGAAGATGATATTAATACATCGACTCCAAAAAAAGAGTCAACAAGAAAAGAACTTTTTGCTTTTATAGAATCTGAATTAAAAGAAGTTGAAGGTACTATTACAGCAACAAAATCTTACGGTAAAGCAGATAAAAATGTGGTAAGAATGCTTTTGGCAAAATTATACCTAAATGCAGAAGTGTATACAGGAACTCAAAGATATGATGATGCTTTATTGTACTCTAAAAAAGTAATCGACGAAGGTGGTTATACTCTTGCTCCAAGTTTTGCAAGTGTGTTTTCAGGAGATAATAATACTTCGCCGGAAATTATCTATACTTTAATTGCAGATGCTGTAGTGAGTCAGGGTTATGGTAATACAACGTATATCATTAACGGAAACCTTAGTACAGAAACAATGAATCCTAATAATTATGGTGCTATTGATGCTTGGACTGGTCACAGAGCTACTAAAGCGTGGTACGGATTGTTTAATAATGGAAATCTGGTTGATTCTCCGGATGATAGAGCAAAATTATTCTTTACGACAGGACATTCGTATGAAATGAATGATTATAAAAAATGGACAGACGGTTATCCTAGTGTGAAATTTACAAACAAAAACTTTGTAGGGCCTACAAATGCAACAAGTTTTGCAAACACAGATTTTCCTTTGTTCAGATTGTCTGATGCTTACTTAATGTATGCTGAGTGTGTTGTAAGAGGAGCAAGTGGAGGTTCTGCAGGATTAGCTTTAGAATATGTGAATAAAGTGAGAACAAGATCACATGCTGGAGAAATAAATGCAGGAGAATTAAATCTTGATTTCATTTTGAAAGAAAGAGGTAGAGAATTGAACCTTGAAGGACACAGAAGACAAGATTTAATTCGATTTGGAAAATTCACTGGAGGATCTTACTTATGGCCATGGAAAGGTGGAGTAAAAGATGGAGTTGCAATTCCTGAAACTTACAACTTGTACCCAATCCCTACAAGTGCGTTACAGGCGAATTCACAGTTAACTCAAAATCCAGGTTATTCATCTTAATACGAGAAATATGAAAAATATATTAAAACTAAGTGTATTTGCACTGTTATTTATATCAGCTACAGCTTGTGATTCAGATGATGATCTTACTGTAGTTACGCCATCAAAAGCAGCTGTACTGGCAATTCCTGCCGAAGGATCAGTTTTTGTTCTTGATAAAGAATTACCTAACGAGGTAGCTGCGACTTTTACATGGGATGCTGCTCAATATCAAGGCGAATCAACACCTGTAAGTTATGAACTTCAAATGGCAAAATCAGGAACAGACTTTAAAGATGTAGTTGTAGTTTCTGTAACAACAACGAATAAGGTAGCGGTAACAAGTGGAGAACTTAATGCAGCAGCCCTTAACGCCGGATTGACTGCTTTTGAATCTCAGGATGCAGACATTCGTGTTAAGTCATATGTTGGGGTACGAGGTATTGTTCAGTATTCAAATGTGATAAAAATAGCTGTTACTGCATATTCTGCCTGGGATAACTGGGGAATGATTGGTTCTGCAACTCCTAATGGATGGAATGATCCGGATACTAATCTAGAGTATGATTTAGCAACTAAAACATACTCCTATACAGGACCATTAGTAGTTGGGGATTACAAATTCAGACTTGATGATAAATGGGATACTAACTATGGTGATGATGGTAATAATTTATCATTAGAAGCCGGAGGTGCTAATATTCCAGTTACTGTTGCGGGAGATTATACAATCATTGTTGATTTTATTGGAAAAAAATACACGATTACAAAAAACTAATGTTTTCTGATAATTAAAAAAAGGGCTATCTCTTTGAGGTGGCCCTTTTTAAAATATACTTGCTAAGTAAAGATTTTGGTTTGGTTAGTAATGCAAAAGGGCTGTTCTATATAATTATAGACAGCCCTTTTCTGGTTATTAAATTTATGTTTTTTAATTCTTAAGACGTTTAATTAGATCCTCAATGTTTTGTTTCCATTTGGGGTATAATTCTTCATTGTCAGACCATAACTCATTTAATTCGGAATTATCACTTATAACTTTTTCTAAGGCACGTACTGCAGGTATTTTTAAATCGTTTAAAATAAGTTCCTTATTTAGGGAATTAAAAAGATTTACATTAGTTTCGTCTTCCTGATCTTCGTTGTCATTTCTAAATTTTGTTCCATTTAAAAAATTATCAATGTACGCAGCAGAAACTGTAACTGCGTGGCAATCTTCATAATCTAAATAATCTGAATTTATTGCTTTTTCAAATGAAGAGTTAAAAAAAGTTCTAGCATCCTCTCTTATTTCGTCAAAGAAGTCATAAGCTGTGTCGTCATCAAATATTCCGTAATCCCAAGCTCCCATTTTTTTAATTTTTAAAATATTATTGCAAAGTTTTTTGTGATATCTTACTTGTAAATATATTGAATTTTGATTTCAAAAACTTTACCACTTAATTATTTCTTCTTATCGTTATATTCTCCAATTACGGCAAAATAACCAAAAGTTCCCAATCCTAAAACAATGAGAGGAGTAAGGATAAAAAGGATAATGATTCCAAATACTAAATCATCTTGTTGGTCTGACAGGAGTTTGGGTAAGCCAAATTCGAATATGCAAAAATAGGCCGCTGCAACTGCAAGTATAATCCACAAAACACCTAAAATTTGTTTGATCGCATTCATAGTTTATAATATTAAAGGTGATTAGTTTTATTTTTATTATCGATATAAATCATTCCAATTACAAAACAGACTGAAGCTATAATAATAGGATACCAAAGTCCGTCGAGGTAAAAGTCCGCTTTTCCGGCTGCTTTAGAATGCGTTACAAAATAGGTTGAAATAGCAGGAAGTAATCCTCCAAAAATACCATTACCAACATGATAAGGCAGAGACATTGAAGTGTATCTGATTTTCGTTGGAAACATTTCGACCAAAAATGCCGCGATAGGTCCGTATACCATCGTAACAAATAAAACCTGAATGAAAACTAAGAAAATTAAAGTCCACTCATCGTTGGAATTGATAGTAATCGAAGTGGTAATCTGAGCATCTTTTTTGCCTGAAAAATGCGTCTTTTTCTCTAAGAAAGAAGTTCCGTCGGTATATTCTTTATGTGTGGTATAGATAGAATCGTTGTCTTTATTGACCTCGATTGTTTCTTTTGTGGCCTGAGTAAGTTCTGTTTTGTAACTTACATCTGTGGTATTGTACATCATTTTATAAATAGGCCTGTAGAACAAAATGGCAAGAAGCATTCCGCCCATCATGATATATTTTCGTCCTATTTTGTCGCTCAGCCATCCAAAGAAAATAAAAAACGGAGTACCTAATAATAATGCAATACCTAATAATCCATCAACTTGCGACGAATCGATATTCATTACGGTTTTCATAAAACTCATCGCGTAAAACTGTCCCGTGTACCAAACAACACCTTGTCCCATTGTGGCTCCAAATAAAGCGAGTAACACAAATTTCAAATTGTATCGGTTTCCGAAACTTTCTTTCAGAGGGTTTGTACTGGTTGTACCTTCTTTTTTAGCTTTGGCAAAAACCGGAGATTCGTCCATGTTTTTACGAATTAAATAAGAAACACCTACCATAACAATCGAAACCCAAAATGGTACACGCCATCCCCAGGAATCAAAATCTTCAGGAGAAAGTACATTTTTGGTGGCCAGAATAACCATTAACGAAATGAATAAACCAACTGTGGCTGTAGTCTGAATCCATGACGTCCAATATCCTTTTTGTCCTACAGGAGCATGTTCGGCAACATAAGTCGCTGCACCGCCGTATTCTCCGCCAAGCGCTAATCCTTGTAATAAACGCAGAATCAATACTAATAAAGGAGCCATAAAACCAATTGTTTCATAACTCGGAATACAGCCTATTAAAAAAGTAGAGCCTCCCATTAATAATAAGGTAGCCATAAAAGTATATTTTCGGCCAATAATATCTCCGAGTCTTCCAAAGAACAAAGCGCCAAAAGGTCTTACAACAAATCCGGCAGCAAAAGTGGCTAAAGTCGACAAAAAAGCCGCGGTGGGATTATCACTAGGGAAAAATTTAGTTGAAATTACAACCGCCAAACTCCCAAAAATATAGAAATCGTACCATTCGATCATAGTACCCATTGATGAGGCCGAAATTACTTTCCAGATGCCTTTTGTAGAAGTTTTACTCATAAACTAATTTGTATACTTGATAATAATTAAAACTATTAAATATTTTTTAACGAATATAAAAGATAATTTTTTATTTAATTGATACTTTTTTAACAAATAGTGTTTATTTGTTGATTTAACATTTATTGGGTAAATCAAAGCTTGAGAATTCAAAATAAAATACAATTTGCAAAGACGCTCAAGGCCTTTAAAATAAAGAACTCTTGCTTTGTTACGAAAGAAAACACTAGTTTTGCAGCTCAAATTTTAGAACAGAAAATGGTTGTCATATTGATACAATATTGACATTAAAAGGGAATTTGGTGTAAATCCAAAACTGTCCCGCAGCTGTAAGCTCATTAACTGAAACCCTTTAATACGTCACTTTTCATTTTGAAAGGGAAGGCTGGGTGTAGGGAGCAAGTCAGAAGACCTGCCATTTTTATAGTAATAAATAGCTTTCGGGGATTGAAGCTTGAATTAAGAGCAATATATTTCACTTTATGTGATCATGTATGGTTTAGTTATTCTATTCTCGTAAGCCAAAAATAGAGTTTATGAGATTTTTTTTCTGCAAATATGATCGTCAAAACAATTTCTTTCAAGATGTTTTTCTACGCGATTCATTCTTTTTCTTCATTAAAAAAAAATCATTAAAACGTATTGTTGTACAAGATGTTGCTTTTACAAAAGTTTATTTTATATAACTTTTGAAAGGGTAAATTGTATTTCGATTTAAAGATTTAAGTAATATAATTTTTTAAATATTTAATAATGAAAAACCAATTTTTTTTCAAACCACTAATTGCAATCGCTTCTTTGATGCTGCTGACAGTTTCGTGTAATAATGATGATGATTTTACAGCGCCGCCTGTAATAAAAGGCGAACAGCAACTAAAAGATACTTTGACCATTGGAAAAACGCTGCAATTAAGCTCGAAATTAGCAGATAGAAAGAATGTTTCTTTTGAATGGGCCGTAGACGGAAAAGTAGTAGGATCTGATTCTACTTATATCTTTAAACCAGAAACAAGAGGAGATTTTAAAATTACAATGACGGCCAAAAATGATGGCGGAAACGTAGCTCTTACTTATGATATTCATTCATGGGGAGCTTATGAAAACGGTTTTTTTATGATCAACGAAGGATGGTTTGGTCACGGAACAGGAACGGTAGGCTTTTATAGATATGATACAAAAGCGGTAGAAGACAGTGTTTTTGTAAAAGTAAATCCGGATAAGGATTTAAAACCTGCAACGTCTACATTAGAATTTGGAACGATCATTAATAAAAAGCTATTTTTAGTTTCTAAAGTTGGCTGACCAGTGGTAGTTGCTGATGCTTATTCGCTTAAAGAAGAAAAAAGAATCGCGGCTAAAGGTGGAAACGACTGGCGCGCTGTGGTAGGTATTGATGAAAATCAGGCTCTTTTGACGTCGAGTAAAGGGATATTTAAGCTTAATCTTAATACGATGGAAGTGAGCGGACAAATTGATGGTATTACCGGTCAGGTAGGAGATATCGTGAAGTCTAACGGGTATGTTTTTGCATTGTCTGCTTCAAAAGGCGTGATTGTTATTAATGCTTCGACATTGGCGATCGAAAAAACTATTCCGGGTATGGTTTTAGGATTTGCAGTTACCGATGATAAAAAAGTATGGGCAGCGGGAGGTAAAAACCTTATCAGTATAGATTCAAATACCCTTGAAATAAAAGAAATTCCGTTAAGTTTTCAGGCTTACGGAAGTTGGGGAGCATGGCATCCGGGATCTATTACAGCGGCTAAAAATGATATTTTTATTGCTAAAAACGGAAGTTTTAGCGGTGGTAAAGAAGTTTACAAATACACTGGAACTCCGGAGTCCTTGGCATCACCTTTTATTACATTAACAAATTCGAATATCTTATATGGTGCAGGAATTGGTTATGATCGAAAGAAAAATACTTTGGTGCTAAATACGTTAAATGAAGGTTTTGGGGTGAATTTCTCCATTAACAACCTTTATTTATTTAATGCTGATTCAGGAGTTAGAACAGCTTCGGTAAATTATTCAGGATATTATTTCCCTGCGGTTTCTGTATTTCATCAATAATTTTTTTTGCAGGTGATTTAACTGCGAAAAGATTTAACCGCAAGGAACGCTAAGATTTACGCAAAGGTTCGCAAAGTTTTATTATAAAGCTTTGCGAATCTTTTTTTTGTGTATTATCACGTGTCCCGTGGTTGAAACCACGGGCTATATTTGAAATGCAATAACTTGTAAGAGTATACATTAATGCTGGAAATTTTTTAATACAATATAAACATAGCCAACGGTTTTAACCGTTGGGATGCAATATTGGTAAAATTCAATAGGCTTTTTGTCGCAATCACAAACTAAAAAAAAACACAAAGTTCACAAAACTTTTTATCGTAAAGCTTTGCGAACTTTGTGTTTTCTCAACATAACGTTAGGTGAAAATCTAAGCGATCTAAGCGGTAAAAAAAATAGCGATAAAGTTAGGAAAGTGTTAAAAACAAAAAACCCGAATATTGCTATTCGGGTTGTGGTGGTACCTCCAGGGATCGAACCAGGGACACATGGATTTTCAGTCCATTGCTCTACCATCTGAGCTAAGGTACCGTCTTGTGCTCAATGCGGGTGCAAAGATAGAATCATTTTTCGTTTATTCAAAACATTTTTTTAAAAAAATCAATTCGTATCTTCGCAATGGTAAAGAAACAAATATGATTTTAACAATTGATGTTGGTAATACTCGAATTAAAGCTGCTGTTTTTGAGGAGAGTACTGTTCTTGAAAATTTTGTTTTTGAGAAAAATGAGCTTGAAGAAAAAATTAAAAAAATTTTAAAAAAATTTTCAAACTGCTCCGATTTGGTCGTTGCATCGGTTGGAAAAATCGAAAAAGAATCTTTTTTGGCTTTCGAAAAAGAATTAAATGTTCATTTTTTTACTCATGAAGATGTTTTTCCTTTCGTAAATAAATATGCGACTCCAAAAACGTTAGGAATCGACAGGATGATTTTGGCTTCAGGAGCAACTTTGCAATTTCCGAAACAAAACAGGTTGGTTATTGATGCCGGAACTTGCATTACCTACGATTTTATCGACGAAAATGACAATTATTTGGGCGGAGCGATTTCTCCGGGTTTAAGATTACGATATGAGGCACTGCATAACTACACGGCCAAGCTGCCTTTGCTGACTTTTGAAACACCGGAACATTATATAGGGAACTCAACAAAACAGGCCATTCATTCGGGAGTTGTAAATGGGTTCGTCTATGAGATTGATGGTTTTATCGATGAATATCGGGCAAACTTTTCAAATTTTATAATAATTTTAACGGGAGGAGATGCAGTTTTTTTGGCTAAACGATTAAAAAATACCATATTTGCCAATTCAAATTTCCTTTTAGAAAGTTTGAACCAAACATTTCAATATAAAAATCGACAATGATTAAAAAAATTATAGTAAGCGCTTGTTTGCTTATCTCGTTCGTTTCATTTGCTCAACAGGGTGCATCTCCTTATTCTTTTTTCGGAATTGGTGACGTTAGATTTAAAGGAACTCTTGAAAATAGATCTATGGGAGGAGTTTCGGTAGAGCAGGATAGTATCCATTTGAATATTGAAAATCCGGCAAGTTATGCTAGTTTGAGACAAACTACTTTTACAGTTGGAGGAACTTTTGGAAGTGCAAAACTAAAAACCAGTGATGAATCTGCAAAATCACAAAGATCTACTTTTGATTATTTGGCATTAGGAATCCCAATGGGAAAATTTGGTGCAGCTTTTGGTTTGGTTCCTGTAACTTCTGTTGACTATAGAATCTTAAATGACCAGACTGCGATAACAGACGGAACAAGTTCACAGCTTCAGGGAAAAGGTGGGGTAAATAAAGTGTTTCTTGGTTTAGGATATAAAATTACACCTAAGTGGAATATTGGAGGTGATGTACAATACAATTTTGGTAAAATTACAACTACAAGTATAGAGCTGGCTACTGGAGTTCAAAATGGTACAAGAGAAACGAATGCTTCTGAGTTGTCAGGGGTTAGTTTTAATATTGGTACAATGTATCAGACAAAAATTGATAAAAAATTAAGTTTGTTTACCAGTTTAGCTTATACTTTCGAAAGTACGCTAAATTCTAATAGTACAAGAGTTATTGCAGTAGACGGCGATCCTGATCCTTATGAAGCTCCTTCGCAAGATGATAAATTAAAACTGCCAAGTAAAATTACACTTGGTGCAGGTATTGGGCAGGCAAGAAAATGGTTAGTAGGTACTAGTGTTGCTTTTCAGGGTGACGGACAACTTGCAAATTATTACAATAAAGCAGCTAATGTGCGTTACGAAAAATATCAAAAGTATGCGATAGGTGGATACTATATTCCTAACTATGCTTCTTTTACAAGTTATTTAAGCAGAATTACCTACAGAGCCGGATTGAAATATGAGAAATTAGGTCTTGTTGTGAATAACGAATCAATCAATGATGTTGGTATGACTTTAGGAGCAGGAATTCCAATTGGTGGAGGAACATTCTCAAATGTAAACGTTGGATTGGAATATGGTAAAAGAGGAACTACATCTGCAGCTTTAGTTCAGGAGAATTATTTCAATTTTAGTTTGAGTTTTTCTTTCAACGACAGATGGTTCGTGAAAAGTAAATTCAACTAAGCATAAAAAAGGTGCTTTTTTAAGCCCATACAATTTACTACATTTGGCAAATGAATTTACCAAAGAGATATATTATAGCCGTTGTCACAGTTTTTACTGTGACACTGTTTTTTGGATGTGAAAGTAATTTTAAAGAAGTTCAAAAAATTAACTTCTCAGAGTTTGTTCCAGGAAGTGATGCGGATACAGTTAATATAAAATACACCGATTCCGGACGTATTACCGGAGTTTTGAAAAGCCGGAAAATGTTGGATTATTCTAATTTGAATTTTCCATTTACCGAATTTCCAAAAGGAATTGATGTTACTTTATACGATAAAAACCAAAAACGTACCTTTATAGTATCAAATTATGCTGTTTCGTATAAGCTAACAGGTATAATAGATTTGCAGGGAAAGGTTAAAATTACTTCAGAAACAGGACAAATGCTTGAAACAGAGCAGTTGTATTTTGATCAGAAAAACGAATGGTTTTATACCGAAAGAAAGTTCAAACTTACGGATGCTAAAGGTATTTCGTATGGACAGGGAATTGATTTTAGCAAAGATTTTAAAGTGATTAATTCGCAGCGTGTTAGCGGTGAATTTGAATCAGATGAACAATTATAATTATGGGTTATTTAAAATATACACAATACGTTTACATCGCATTTGCAGTTTATTTCATTTATGACGGATTTACCAAATTAAATGAAGGGAATGATACCGCTACATTAAGTTTTTTAATTGCTGGTATGGCTGTCTTTATGTTTTTCTTTAGAAGAAGATTTGTCAAGAAATTTGATGACCGTAACAAAAAACAGTAAAAAATGGAAATTAGTATTATAATACTATGTTTAATACTATCAGCCTTTTTTTCAGGAATGGAAATAGCTTTTATTTCCTCGAATAAAATTTATCTTGAAATCGAAAAAAAGCAGGATAATTTTTTATCAGGAATCCTGACCAAACTCACAGAAAATCCATCAAAATTTATCGCGGCAATGCTTATTGGTAACAATGTAGCGCTGGTTGTGTATGGTTTTTTTATGGGAGATTTAATTCTAAGATGTATTGTCGATTTAGGATTTCATTTTTCTGATGTGACGAGTTTAGTCGTTCAGACCATAATTTCGACTTTTATAGTTTTGCTAACAGCAGAATTTTTTCCAAAAGTATTTTTTCAGATATATGCCAATTCATTAATTAAAATTTTTGCAATTCCGGCCTATCTTTTTTATAGATTATTTTACTACATCTCTACTTTTTTTATCTGGATTTCGGATTTTGTTTTACGTAAATTTTTCAAAACAGAAGGCGATCAGGTGCAGTTGTATTTTAGTAAAATAGAACTGGGCAATTACATCACAGAACAAATGAATTCTGTTGAAGATGATGAAGAAGTCGATTCAGAAATTCAGATTTTCCAGAACGCATTAGAGTTCTCGGGTGTAAAAGCGCGGGATATTATGACTCCCCGTACAGAAATAGTCGACATCGATTTATTTGATAGCATTGAGGATCTTAAAGCGTTGTTTATAGAAACAGGCTATTCTAAAATCATGGTAAGTCAAAATTCGCTTGATGATATTGTGGGTTATGTGCATTCGTTTGATTTGTTTAAGAAACCCAAAACAATAAAGTCAGTTTTAATGACTGTTGAATTTGTTCCTGAGACCATTTTGATAAAAGATGCTTTGAATTTGTTGATTAAAAAGCGAAAAAATGTTGCGGTTGTTTTAGATGAATATGGCGGAACTTCCGGAATAATTACTATTGAAGATATAGTCGAAGAACTTTTTGGAGAGATTGAAGATGAACACGATTCAGAAGAAGAAGAACTTATTGAAAAAGAGTTAGGCGAAGGCAGGTATTTATTTTCAACCCGATTGGATGTTGAATATTTGAACGAGACATATAAGTTAAATATTCCTGAAGAAGATTCTTACGGAACTTTAGGAGGTTTTATTGTTGATTTTACAAAAGAAATCCCTCAAAAGGGCGAAGAAATAGTGATTGACAGCTATCATTTTGTAATTGAAGAGGCCACAAATAAGAAAATAGAATTGGTTAAATTGACAATAAAAGAGTGATTTTTTTAATTAATGAAAAAATTTGTGTAAAATAAAACGCTAGTTGTATTGTTATTAACTAGATAATTGTATTTTCGCAAACTGAATATAAAATTAACGATAATAAAAATGGCAGTTTTAGCAAAAATTAGACAGCGTTCCGCTTTATTGATAGGAGTTATTGCACTTGCATTATTTGCATTTATAATACAAGATCTAATCGGTAAAGGAACATTTAGTCAAAGTTCAAAGGATGTGGGAAGCATCGACGGAAAAGATATTTCTTTTGAAGACTTTAGAGTTAAAGTTAGTAATGTTGAAAAAAGTGGTCAAGGAGTTACTTCCACTGAAGCTGCAAACAGAGTTTGGGATCAAGAAGTTTCAATCGCATTATTATCTTCTCAGTTTGATAAATTAGGATTAAGAGTAGGTGAGAAACACTTACTTGAAGTTTTAAAATCAGATCCAAATATTGGTAAAAACCCAATGTTCCTAAATGCTGCTGGTGCTTTTGATGTAGCTAAATTTAAAGAATACTTTAAAGCTAATCCTGAAGCAGCACAATATATTTCTGAAAAAGAAAAAGACGCTGAATTAAACGCAAAATTCCAAATCTACAGCACATTAGTAAAAGCAGGTCTTTATACTACAGCTAGCGAAGGAAAATTGAAATATGAAATGGAAGCTAACAAAGTAAACTTTGCTTATGCTGCTGCATTATATTCTTCTATTAAAGATAGCGAAGTAAAAATTTCTGATTCAGAAATTGTAGATTATATGAAGAAAAACGAGAAAAAATTCAAAGCGGATGCAACTCGTGAAATTCAATATGTTTTAGTAGAAGACAAAGCTTCAAAAGAAGACGAAGCTGAAATTAAAGCTAAAATCACTGCTCTTTTAAACGGAAGAGTAGAATATAACGCAAAAACAGGTAAAAACGATACTTTGCCAGGTTTTAGAAACGCAACCAACATTGCAGAATTTGTAAACTCAAATTCTGATGTTCCTTACGATTCTACTTATGTTCCTAAAAATGCTTTACCGGCTGTTGATGCTGATAAATTATTCAGCTTACCAGCAGGAGCAATTTACGGACCATATGTTTACGGAAGATATTATGCTATTTCTAAATCTTTAGGATTTAAAGCTGGTGTTAACGCAAAAGCAAGTCATATTTTAATTGGTTACGAAGGATCTCAAACTCCAAACCAAAAAGAAAAAAGAACTAAAGAAGAAGCTAAAGCTAAAGCAGAAGAAATTTTGGCTCAGGTTCAGGCAAATCCGGATAGTTTCATGATGTTGGCTTTTACAAGTTCTGATGATTCATCTGCACAACAAGGTGGTGATTTAGGATATTTTGGTCCAAACCAAATGGTAAAACCATTCAATGATTTTGTATTCAATAACGGAATTGGAAAAGTTGGTTTAGTAGAAACTCCTTTTGGATTTCACATTATCAAAATTACTGATAAACAAGACGGAATTCGTTTAGCTACAATTGCTCAAAAAATTGAGCCTTCTGAAGCTACTTCTGATAAAGTATTTACATTAGCAACTAAATTCGAAATGGATGCTGCTAATAAAGATTTTAATGCTACAGCAAAAGAGTTAGGTTTAAAAGTAGCTCCTCCTGTAACTGCAAAAGCTATGGATGAAGCGTTTGGTCCTTTAGGAAACCAACGTAACATTATTAGATGGGCTTACGACAAAGAAACTAGCAAAGGTGACGTAAAACGTTTCGAAATTGCTAATATTGGTCACGTAATTGCTCAGTACAAAAGCGAAAACAAATCAGGTTTAGTTTCTGTAACAGTGGCAAGACCTTATGTTGAGTCAATCTTGAAAAACAAGAAAAAAGCTGAAATGTTAAAAGCTAAAATGACAGGTTCTACAATCGAAGCTGTTGCTAAAAGCGCTGGCGTAGCAGTTCAACAAGCAGCTGATGTTACTATGGATAACCCAGTTTTACCTGGTGGAGTTGGGCAAGAGCCTAAAGTTGTTGGTAATGCATTCGCATTAACTGCAAATAAAATTTCTGCTCCAATTGAAGGTAATACCGGAGTATATGTTGTAAAAAACATTAGTACTGTAAAAGCTCCTGCAATTGCTAACCATGCAGAATATGTTGCTAAAGTAAAAGCTCAAAGCGCATCTGATGCAAGCAGAATTTTACCAGCTTTGAAAGCTAATGCTAAAATTGAAGATAACAGATTACAATTTAACTACTAGTTTTTAGTAGATAAAAATCTAAAATATAAAAGCCCGAAACATTCTGATGAATGTTTCGGGCTTTTTATTTGAGTACATTGGGTTCAGTCTTTTTTTATGTAAAATAAGAATTGATTATATAGGATAATACTTAAAAAGTTTGTGATATTCAGAATATTACAGTTAATTTGTTCAGAATTTTCATTTTTATAATTTAAATAAAGAACTAAAGAATGATGAACAAATACTTTAATAATCAAACATCTAATGTTTATGTTTAATTTGTTGAAAAAGAGACCAAGAGTTTATACCAAAATAGAGAATCATATTTTTGGAATAATTACGGAGCTTTTAAAACTTAGCAGTACTGACATCAATAGTGATGAGTTGGGAGGTAAATATTATTTGAGTAATGAAGAGCAACACTTTAAGGTTACGATCATGAGTAATGATTATGTAATTAGATTAACGAATACTCGTGATTCTGTTGCTGAAAAATACGACAAAGCTTTTGTTGAAGATGTTTTGAAAGCCGTAAAGGAGGAGAAACATCGCAGGATGGAAGTTGTGTATGATTCTATTAATAACAGTATCGAAAAAATGGCGGAACGCCTACACAATACATTGATAGAATCAAACGAGCTGGAAACTCAAAAAGTTAGACATCTGGAGAAGACATCGTAAAATAAAAAAAAAGTAAACGAATAGTTTACTTTTTTGCTTTTATAACGGTTGCAATAAATATTTTTTATTGCTGTAATATCATTTCATCATAAGTAAGAATGGTTTCGTATCCTTTTGAAATAAAATAATCTTTTGGATTCTCTTTTGCAATTGCCATTACAAAATCGCCACCCCAGGCTCCAAGACTTTTGACAACGCCTTTGAAATCCGGAAAAGCAACTTCTTTTATAGTGCGTATTTCAAGAATGTCACTCATGTGAATTTCATGATTTTCTACTGCAAGGGCAAATTCTTTTACGGTTTTTGCATTTAGAATAATATCGGTGATTTTATTATTATCAATAATATTATGGGCTAAATGTTGGTTTTTATTATTGTAATAAGCATTAATGGCTGCTTTGCTATTTTGTTTTTTATTGAGGTAAACAAAATAAATGTTTTGGGTAAAATCAGGACTAAAGTTTACTGTTTCTACAACCGGTAAGTTCTGTTCAAGGCGATACACAATCGGATTGTCGTTTTGTGCGCAGGCAATATCATAACCGCTTCCTCCAAAACTGTTTCTTAAGAGTGTAAAAGCATCAATGTTGGCCCATTGAGCGATATTGTTTAATAAAGTAGAAGAAGTACCAAGTCCCCATTTTTTAGGAAATGTAAGTTGAGTGCTGATTTTATATCCTTCTGAATTATTTATAAAATCAGGGTTTAAAAGATACGCTTCATGTAAAATCTGAATTAAAGTCGTTTTTACAGTTTCTATTTTTGAATCGACATTATTTCTAATTTCGGAAAATAAGATCGTGTCTTCGTACCAAAGGTGCTCATCAGAATCGTAACTTTTCCATTGAATCTCCTGATTGGTGCTATTTTCTACAATTAAATTTTGTCCAAATTTTGTGGGTAATGCAAAAGCCCTGGCGCCATCTAAAACTAAATATTCGCCTGTAATCAGGAGTTTTCCGTTACTATAAAAAGTTGTTTTCATTCTGTATTTTTTTAGCCCCGATAGTAGTGAAAATTCTTTTGTTTTTTTCTTTAAAAAACAAAAGATTGTAACGGATAGCGGGAATAGCTCCTTATCCTTCAGCTAGTTTCAGAGCAAGTAATTATTTGCGTATGGTTTCGATAAATTCTACAACGGCGCTATGAGATACGGCGTTTTTCTTAAAATGAGATTTAATTAAACGACGCTCTTCTTCGGTTGCTTCAAATTGATTGATGATATTGTTTAGGTGCATCTTCATGTGACCTTCCTGAATTCCGGTTGTAGTTAGTGATCGCAATGCGGCAAAGTTTTGCGCCAAACCAGCAACGGCAACAATTTGCATTAATTCTTTTGCAGATGGTTTTTCGAGGATGTCAAAACATAATTTTACCAAAGGATGTAAAGAGGTTAATCCACCAACGGTTCCTAATGCTAAAGGAATTTCGAGCCAGAAAGTAAAAATTCCGTCTTCGATTTTAGCATGAGATAAACTGGCATATTGACCATTTTTTGAAGCGTAGGCATGAACTCCGGCTTCAACAGCTCTAAAGTCATTTCCGGTTGCCAGAATTACGGCATCAACTCCGTTCATGATTCCTTTGTTATGGGTTACGGCTCTAAAAGGTTCGACTTCGGCAATTTGTACAGCTTGTAAAAAACGCTCTGCAAATTCTTGCGGATTTGGAATATGTTTTTCGGTTAAATCTTCGATAGGGCATGAAACTTCGGCTCTAACAATACAATTAGGAACATAATTAGACAAAATACTCATCACTACTTTTAGTGTTTCATCTTCTGAAAATAAATCAGAATTTTGAAATTCCTCTTTTAAAGTAGTCGCAAATTGCTCCAGACAAGAGTTGATAAAATTAGCTCCCATGCTGTCTTTGGTCTCAAAAGTAGCGTGAAGTTGAAAGTAATTCTCTAATAAACTTCTTTTGTCTTTTAGTTTTATATCTAAAATTCCCCCGCCACGTTGTTGCATATTTTTGGTAATGCTTTGCGTGTCAGAGAAAAAATTTGGTTTTATCTGATCAAAGAAAGATTGTAGTTTTTGTGCGTCTCCGTTGAAAGTAAAGTGAACCTGACCAATTTTTTCGGTATCAATTACAGTTGCTTTAAAACCTCCACGTGTTGACCAGTATTTTGCTGCTTTTGAGGCCGCTGCAACCACAGAACTTTCCTCAATTGCCATTGGAATCGTTCTGTATTTTCCGTTGATTAAAAAATTAGGAGCAACTCCAAGTGGAATATAAAGGTTTGTAAGGGTGTTTTCGATGAATTCGTCATGCAACTGCTGCAGCTTTTCGTCTGAATTTGTGTAATTTCTTATAATATTTAGTGCTTCTTCAGGGCTTGAAAAATAGGTATTGGCGATCCAGTTTATTTTTTCTTTTTTGGATAATTTAGAAAATCCGGCAACAGCGTTGTTCATTCTCAGTATTTTAAATAATAATGTGGCAGCAAAGATACCATTTTAAGAGTTTTGTTTGTAATGTATTTCAAATTTGAAAAGTACGCAATCGTTATTTTTTTTAACATTTAACAGTTGAAATGTGTATTATGTTCATTTTTTTTACTAAAATTGGGCTCTTTTTTATATTTAAAATAATTCTCAATGAATACGAGTAAAATTACTGTAATACTTTTATTTTTAGTGGCTACTGTTTTTGGTCAACAAAAAATTACTGTCGAAGATATTTATAGCGGAGCATTTCGTGCAAAAGGAATGGATGAGCTGCAATCGCTAAAGAATACCGACCAATACACAGTTTTAAATGTAGATCAGGCCAGTAGAAGTATGCAAATTGATTTATACGATTTTGCTACGCTAAAAAAAGTATCGAACTTAATTGATACTAAAAATCATAAGGATCTTGCTGATGGAATTGATAGCTATACTTTTGATGCTTCTGAAAAAAAGATCCTAATTGCATGTAATACAAATAAAATCTTTCGTCACTCTTTTACGGCAGATTATTTTTTATACGATATAACAACAAAATCACTTACAAAACTTTTTAATTTTCAGGTTCAGGAACCAACTTTTTCGCCTGACGGAACTAAAATTGCTTATGCTAAAGAAAATAATCTTTATGTATATGATGTAGCTTCAAAAAAATCTACAGCAGTTACAACCGATGGAAAGAAAAATGCAATCATTAATGGTATTACGGATTGGGTTTATGAAGAAGAATTTGCTTTTGTCCGGGCTTTTGACTGGAGTAAAGACAGTAAAAAACTAGCCTACATTCGTTTTGATGAAAGCCAGGTTCCGGAATTTTCGATGTCGATGTTCCATAAAGACTTATATCCAACTATCGAAACGTTCAAATATCCTAAAGCAGGAGAGAAAAATTCGGTAGTTTCATTACATATATATGATGCAGCTACAAATAGCACTAAAAAGGTAGCATTAGATAATTATAATGACTTTTATATTGCAAGGTTACAATGGACAAATGATAATAACGTATTATCGGCTCAGGTTTTAAACCGCCATCAGGATAATCTTGATCTACTGTTTGTTGACGGGACTACAGCTGTTGCAAAAGTGGTTCTAAATGAAAAAGACAAAGCGTATGTTGATGTTACAGACAATTTGACTTTCTTAAAAGATAATAGCTTTATCTGGACAAGCGAAAAAGACGGTTTTAATCATATTTATGTATATGATAAAACAGGAAAACTTAAAAATCAGGTTACAAAAGGAAACTGGGAAGTTGTATCTTACTACGGTTTCGACGAAAAAAACAAAACTATTTTCTACCAATCTACAGAAAATGGTTCTATCAACAGAGATATCTACAGAATTGGTTTAGACGGAAAAAACAAAGTACGTTTAACATCGAAAGTGGGAACAAGTGTAGCTACTTTTAGTCCTAACTTTCAATTTTTTATCAATACTTTCTCAAGCGCATCTCAGCCTACGACTTATACTTTAAATGAGTCTAAAACGGGTAAAGAGATTCAGGTTATCGAAAACAATGAGGCTCTTGCTGCTAAATTGAAAAGCTATAATTTGCCAACAAAAGAATTTTTTGTTTTAAAAACGGCTAAAGGAAACGAATTGAACGCCTGGATTTTGAAACCAAAAGATTTTGATCCTTCAAAAAAATATCCTGTTTTCATGTACCAATATTCTGGTCCGGGATCTCAGCAGGTAAACAATGATTGGAATAATTCTGATGATTATTGGTTTGCCTCACTTACGCAACAAGGTTATATTGTAGCTTGTATCGACGGAAGAGGAACTGGTTTTAAAGGTGCTGATTTCAAAAAAGTTACTCAAAAAGAATTAGGGAAATACGAAGTTCAGGATCAGATTGATGCTGCTAAAGTAATTGGAGCTTATCCTTATGTTGATGCTGCAAGAATTGGAATCTTTGGATGGAGTTACGGCGGATTTATGGCTTCGAACTGTATTTTTCAGGGGAATGACGTATTTAAAATGGCGATTGCAGTTGCTCCGGTAACCAACTGGCGTTTTTACGACAGCGTTTATACAGAAAGATACATGCAGACTCCACAGGAAAATGCAAGCGGATACGATCAAAACTCTCCAATAAACCATGTTAGTAAATTAAAAGGTAAGTTTTTATTGATTCATGGATCAGGTGATGATAACGTTCATGTGCAGAACTCTATGCAAATGATGGAAGCGCTGATTCAGGCGAATAAACAATTTGATTCTCAGATATATCCGGATAAAAATCATGGTATTTATGGCGGTGCAACGAGAATTCAGCTTTATAATAAAATGACTAACTTTATCAAAGAAAATTTATAATCTAAAACTTTAAACCTTAATCAAATAATAAATAATATGGGAGAAACTCAAGTAAAAACTGCGCATCCAAAAGGACTTTGGGTATTGTTTGGAACGGAGATGTGGGAGCGATTCAACTTTTATGGAATGCGAGCTTTATTAACTTTATTTCTTGTGAATTCATTATTGATGAAGGAAGAAGAAGCTTCTATAATTTACGGAGGTTTCCTTGGACTTTGTTATTTAACGCCAATGTTGGGAGGTTTTGTAGCCGATCGTTTTTTAGGTAACAGAAACTGTATTTTATTAGGCGGATTGCTAATGGCAATTGGACAAATGTTATTGTTTACCAGTGGTAGTGTTTTTGAGTCTAATTTGAGTTTAGCAAAAGCTATAATGTACTGTGGCTTAGGGGTTATTGTTTTTGGTAACGGATTTTTCAAACCAAATATTTCCAGTATGGTGGGGAGTTTGTATCCGAAACAGGAAAAAACAAAACTTGATACTGCTTTTACAATTTTCTATATGGGAATTAATATTGGTGCCTTCTTAGGTCAGTCAATATGTCCTTTATTAGGAGATGTAGTTGATAAAGGAGGTGTTAGAGATATTCATGCTTTTAAATGGGGATTCTTGGCAGCTTCTGTAGCGATGCTTTTAGGTACATTACTTTTTTATGTCTTGAAAAATAAATATGTGGTATCTCCAGAAGGGAGACCATTAGGAGGTTTACCTTCTAAAAATGTTGCTGAAGATTTTGAAGAAGGAGAGGCACAAAAAGCTAATTTTTCTAATAAAGCTTTAATCGGTGCAGGAATTGCATTTTTTGTTTTAGGTCTATTTTTTCATTACGTAGTAGGTCAGAATTTAATTTATACTTTAATTTATTCTAGTGGATTAGCTTTAGCAGGATTGATAATATCTGATTCTTCATTGACAAAAATTGAAAGAGATAGAATTATTGTAATTTATATCGTTTCATTTTTTATTATTTTCTTTTGGGCGGCTTTTGAACAAGCAGGTTCATCATTAACTTTTATTGCGAATAATCAAACTGACAGGAATTTCTTTGGATGGCAAATGCCTCCATCGATGGTTCAGATTTTTAATGGATTATTTGTTGTCGTTCTTGCAGTTCCTTTTAGTATTTTATGGGATTATCTAAGAGCAAAAAGTAAGGAGCCTATTTCTCCTGTAAAGTTAGCTATAGGTTTGGTGGTGATTACTGTGAGTTTCTTTATGATTGCTACTCAGGTATCTTATATTGGGACCTCGGGATTGTTATTGGTTAAATGGCTTATTTTATTGTATTTCTTGAATACTTGTGCTGAGTTGTGTTTGTCTCCAATTGGTTTGTCATTGGTTGGTAAATTATCTCCAAAACGTTTTGCTTCTCTTTTGTTTGGTGTTTTCTTTTTGTCTAATGCTTCAGGTTATGCTTTAGGAGGGACTTTAGGTTCTATTTTGCCTCCAACAGGTGATAAGTATAAAGCAGCGGAAAAGGTAAATATTGATTTGCAATCAATTTTGGAAAATAAATCTGTTGCAAATGGCGCAGAATTATTTGCTTTGGCGCAATTACAGATAGCAAAAATTGATAAAGAAAAATCTAAAGAATTTAAGTTAGATGTAGAAAAAAAGATTGAAACTATCGCTGAGATAAAGAGTCAGAGAGATGTTGCTGCAAAAGCCAAAGTTGAATTTGTAAATAATTTTACAGCGAAAGACACAACGTTTACGGCAAAAGAATTGGATATTCTTAAGGAGAAGAATATTATTACAGTTTCATATCCAGAATTTGCTGGATTTATTATTCACAACTTATATGAATTCTTTATGGTATTTGTTGTTTTAACCGGTATCGCAGCAATTATATTATTTGCTTTGACTCCATTCTTGAAAAAGATGATGCACGGTGTTCGATAAATAGTACTAATGATATATGAAAATTACCTACAGGTTTAGGCTTGTAGGTAATTTTAATTTTAAAGAGATTACAGTTATGTGGAAAAAACACCCAAAAGCACTTCCTTATTTATTTTTATCTGAAATGTGGGAGCGTTTTGGTTATTATTTAATGATCGGGATTTTTACTTTATATCTAAAAGATGTAAAGGATGGTTTTGCAATGACAGAAAAAGAAGCTTCTGACTTATACGGAACTTTTATTGCATTGGTATTTTTAACCCCTTTTATTGGAGGTCTTGTTGCTGACAGGTATTTAGGCTACAAAAAATCTATTGTTTTTGGCGGAATTTTAATGGGTATTGGTTACTTCCTGATGGGGGTGCACGATATTACCGTACTTTACATTGCCATGACTTTGGTGATTGTAGGTAATGGTTTCTTTAAACCCAATATTTCTACATTATTAGGAAGTTTTTATTCTAAAGAAGAGTTTAAAGATAAAAAAGATGAAGGCTACAATATTTTCTATATGGGAATAAATGTTGGGGCTTTTATTTGCAATTTCTTTGGTGCCGCATTACAGATTCTTTTAGGATGGCATTGGGCTTTTATGGCAGCTGGTGTCGGTATGTTTATAGGTGTTATTGTGTTTTTGTTAGGTACAAAACATTATGTAGGCTACGATCAGAAAAAAGGAGTTCAGGAAGGCGATATGCCGTTTTATAAAATTGTTCTGTTCATTTTATTGCCTTCTTTTGTTTTTGGAGCGATTGGCTGGTTGATAAAAGGTGTTGCTTCAGAAACTAATTTAGACAGTTACATCTTTGGTTCAGATAGTACAGATGCTTTTATTTTTGCCTGTATTCCGATAGTTTTCTTTTATGGATCTCTTTATTTTAAAGCTAAAGTAGAAGATAAACGACCAATTGGTGCTTTGTTGGCTATTTTTGGAGTTGTAATTTTATTTTGGGCCGTTTTTAAACTGAATGGCTCGGCGCTTACTACCTGGGCAGATCGTTATACAGACAGACAAGTAACCGGAACCGCCGGTCAGTTTGTTGGTAAACTAAAATTAGCCAAAGAAGTAGAATATAAAAAAGTTTCGACTGAGGTTTATGACGAACAATTTCGTTTGCAAAAAACAAATGGAGTTGTAGAAACAGAAGTAAATTACCCACTATATTTTAGAAATGTTGCACCTGAAAAATTACCTGCAGAAGGTGCGAAAGTGCATCTTTGGGCAACCAATTTAAGTCAGTCTATAAATCCTGCCTGGGTAATTATATTAACCCCTTTGATTGTTGCGTTTTTCTCTTTTTTACGATCCAGAAAAAAAGAACCTTCGACACCTACAAAAATTGCTTTTGGTTTGCTAATTTCGGCGCTGTCTGTTTTAGTTATGGTCGCAGCTGTGCAAATTGGTCATGACGGAGCCGAAAAAGTTAGTGCATGGTGGCTGGTAGCAAATTACGGAATCATAACAATTGGAGAGTTATTTTTAAGTCCAATGGGATTATCAGTAGTATCTAAATTGAGTCCGGTAAATATTACTTCCTTAATGATGGGAGGTTGGTTTTTATCGACTTCGATAGGAAATAAATTAAGCGGAGTTTTGGCTAGTATGTGGGATACGTACGACAATAAAGCTAACTTTTTTTGGGTTAATTTTGCATTGTTAATGTTTGCAACCGTACTAATGTTTGTTTTAGTAAAGCAGCTTAATAAGGTGATGAAGGAACGAGGAATCAATTAAATTATTTATAAATAAATGGAGCATAAGATCACTTTAGAAGAAATTCAAAATTTTAAAGGCAATTACCCAAAACAATTGTGGTATTTGTTTTTTGTTGAAATGTGGGAGCGTTTTTGTTTTTATGGAATGCGTGGTGTTCTTGTTATTTTTATGGTAGATCAGCTTTTTTTGAAAGAAGATCATGCCAGTGAGCAATATGGAGCTATTCAGGCTTTTGTATATGCCTTTACTTTTATTGGAGGTATTTTTGCCGATAAGATTTTAGGATTTAAGAAATCATTATTTTTTGGAGGAATTGTAATGATTCTGGGTAATCTTTTGATTGCCGTTGCGCCTCATGATTTCTTTTATTACGGAATTGCTTTTTCGATTATCGGGACTGGTTTCTTTAAGCCAAATGTTTCCTCGATGGTAGGAGAATTGTATCACGAAAACGACGGACGAAGAGACGCTGGTTACGGAATGTTTTATGCCGGAATAAATGTCGGAGGACTTTTTGGTGGTGCGTTATGTGTTTATTTAGGAAAATACTATTCTTGGCAATTGTGCTTTTTATCGGCTGCTATTGTGATGTTTTTAGGTTTAATTACCTTTTTATTTACTAAAAAACATTTAGGGCCAATTGGGGATTCTCCGTTATTACACTTAGAAAAAAATAAAAGAAGAATTCGTGAGATAGCAGTATATGCTTTGTCTATTTTGAGTTTGCCTTTTATTTTTATAATGGTGAAGAATACTAAATATACAGATTATTTCATGTATACTATTGGTACGATTGCCGTTTTGTATTTTGCGTATGAATTGTTTAAATTAGCAGATGCTAAATTACAAAAGAAGCTTTTTGCAGCTTTTCTGTTTGTATTTTTCTATTTCTTGTTTAATTCTATTTACGAGCAAAGTGGAGGGTCGTTGTCGCTTTTTGCAAAAGATAATTTAAATGATAAGTTGTTATTTTTTACTATTGATCCTAATGTTGTTAATAATAGCTCGAATACTTTTTTTGTAGTTGTTTTAAGTCCGCTTATTGGTTTATTATGGATATGGCTTGGAAAACGAAAAATTGAACCTAATACCTTAATTAAATTTGGAATTGGATTTCTATTTCTTGCGGCTTCTTTTTATATCTTCTATCTGACCAGATTTTTTGCAGATTCTAAAGGGATCGCTTCATTGAATGTGTTTACTTTTGCTTATTTAATAACCACTATTGGTGAGCTTTGTTTAGGGCCAATCGGTATGTCTATTATTACAAAACTGTCTCCAAAAAGACTCTTTGGTATGATGATGGGATTATGGTTTCTTGCAAGTGCTTTTGGGCAATTGGCAGCAGGTAAACTGGGAGCGGAGATTTCCAGATCAAATACCGGAGATACTTTAGTTTCTAAACTGCAATCGTATACAGAAGGATATTATCAACTGGCTATTTATTCGCTTGTTGCGGGAGTAATTTTATTGGCAATTTCGCCAATTATCAGGAAATTAATGCAAGAAGTAAAGTAGACGTATATACGAATTCTTTTTTTGTTTAAATTTGTCAAAAAATAAAATAGCCATGAAAAAAATATTTTTAATAACCTTGTTTTTAGTTGGGGCATTTGCAGTGCAGGCGCAAGAACTAAAATGGTATACAGATGTAAGAGAGGCAATTACTGTAAGTAATAAAGAGCAAAAACCAATGTTGATGTTTTTTACCGGAAGCGATTGGTGTGGTTGGTGTATT
Source organism: Flavobacterium piscisymbiosum (assembly GCF_020905295.1). NCBI lineage: Bacteria > Pseudomonadati > Bacteroidota > Flavobacteriia > Flavobacteriales > Flavobacteriaceae > Flavobacterium > Flavobacterium piscisymbiosum. The sequence goes on from NZ_JAJJMM010000001.1 coordinate 1,752,597, forward strand.
CGTTTACAAAATGAAGTTTTAAAAACCGCTGAATTTACAAAATGGGCTAAAGACAACGTTGTTTTAGTAGAGTTAGATTATCCAAGAAGAACGCCTCAAACTCCTGAGATTAAAAATCAGAATAATGAGTTACAGCAAGCTTTTGGAATACAAGGGTTTCCTACCATTTATTTTACAAGTGCTGAGGCGAAAGATGGTAAAGTAAATTTTAAAGGATTAGGACAAACCGGATATGTTGCCGGAGGTCCATCTGCCTGGTTAACAGTTGCTGAAGGAATTGTTCATCCGAAAAAATCTTAAAACAAAATAAATAATCTATAATAGATGTAGAAACTCCTTACGTTATCGTAAGGAGTTTTTTTTGTTTAGTAAGAAAAGTTATTCATTTGTTTTGTTGTTTTTAAGGCTTTGATATTTTATTGTATGTAAAAAAACATATAATGTATTTTTTGTATTAATAAAAATTGGAAAATTAAAATAATATGTTAATTTCGTCATGCTATACTAACCAAAACCAATTATATTATGACCAAAAAATTACTTATCCTACTATTTTTTTTAGGTTCATTTTTTATGCATGCACAAAATTTAGTTTGGAGAACAAACATGACTGATGCTATTGCAATAAGTAATGAATTAAGAAAACCAATGCTAATTTTATTCACTGCCTCAGGTGTACCGGAAAACCTTCAGAATGAAATTTTTAAAACTCCGGATTTTGCAGTTTGGTCGCGTGACAATGTGGTTCTTGTAAAACTGGATTTATCAGATGTCAATGCAGAGCAAAGTGATAAAGAACAGAATATCAAATTAAAAAATGCATTTGGTGTTCAGGAATTGCCGGAAGTGTGTTTTGCGAGTGCTTCAATTAGAAAAAATAAAACAACATTTAGTGCTTTAGGAAAAATTGCCTACAAACCAGGTGGTGCAAAAGCATGGATAGCAGAATCAAATGCAATTTTGCATCCTAGTGAATAAATTAAATTTAAATTAAGTTTCTTAGTTTAATTTGTAGATTCCCTTTTCGTTTTTTAAGCGAAAAGGGATATTTTTTCAAATCCTCTTTATGCTGTTAATTAATTGATTATTAATTAAAGTGGCAGTTTTTATTAAACCATCAAAAAAATAATTGTTTATTGTTGATTGTGTATTTCTTATAGTGTTTAGTTAATTAAGCGCTTGTTCGTTGTGTTTTTTATATCGTTTATGTTAAATTAGTAAAATAAATGCAACTTAAACTTGAATTAGATATGAAACAAAAACTACTTATTTTTTTATTTATTTTGGGTTCCTCTTTCTTGCATTCACAAAATTTAATTTGGAAAACAAATATGGCTGACGCCCTTAAAATGTGCGATGAACAGAGAAAGCCGCTTTTAATTTTCTTTACATCATCAGGAATTTCGCAGAGTATTCAGAACGAAGTTTTTGCAACACGTGATTTTTTAGATTGGTCCAATAAAAATATTATTTTATTAAAACTTGATTTGTCTGATGCTACTTTATCTGCAGAAGAGAGGGAACAAAATGTGAAGTTAAAGGAAGCGTTGGGTATTGAGGAATTACCAAAGGTTTGCCTTGCTACTGCTTCTATTAGAAGAAATAAACCCATGATTAACAAACTTGGTTTACTTGATTATAATTTTGGTGGAGCAAAAAGATGGATTTCCGATGCTAAAGTGATATTAAATGGAGAATAAATGAGCTCATTTTATTCTAATTTGTAATATCCTTTTTCACTCGTTGCGTGAAAAGGGATATTTTTTTTGAGACAAGTATATTTCCATGTTTTCTGGATCGAATACGAATTTGATGCATCGGCAATTATTATTTTAGGGTGTAGATCTTGTAAGATACGTTCTAAATTTATTTTGGGCGATTGTGTAAGTATCAAAATATCGGGTTGAATTCTGGTTTCATAAACTCCTGAGCTGTCTATTATGGATATTTTTTTTCCATTAAAATACAAAGCATTTTTAATTTTATGGGTTGATGTTAGCTTTCCAAAATTTCCAACTAAATAAGAATTGAGAATGTTATTTTTCGAAAGTGTATCATTTGTAAAAAGCGTAATATTCTTTCCTCTTCTCTCCGACAGCAGCGTATTTTTCTTTGTGTTATAAACAATTATCTCATGTGTGTTTTCGATTTCTTTTTTGGTGTAGATAAGGGATGTCTGTAAAAAAATTATCGTAATTAATAAAAAAGCGAATTGGTTGTAAGTCGGTTTTTTACTCCAAATAACCGCCGAAATAATAAACAGATAAAAAGTAAGAAGATAATAAAAGTTGAAACTTATATCGCGTATTACGAACCACTCAAACGAAGCAACAATATGAATTGTTTTGTTTAAAAGGTAAATGCTTTTTTCGAAAATTTCGATGATTATAAGAGGAGGAGTGATGAAAATGGCCAGAATCATTATAATAATTCCAGCGATCATTATAAAAGATAAAATTGGAATAATAACAATATTGGTCACGAAAAATAATCCCGGAAATTGATGGAAATAATACAAACACAAGGGCAGAGTGCCAATTTGTGCAGCAAACGAAACGGTTAATGCATTCCAGATCGTTGTTTGAATTTTATGTTTTGGTGTCCATATTTTTTTTAATACGGGCTGTAACCATACAATAAAAAACAAAGCAAGATAGCTTAACTGAAAACCAACATCAAATAAAAAATAAGGTTCGAAAAGTAGTATTAGCAAAATAGATACAAGTAAAGTATGGTAAATGCTTCCGCTTCTTCGCAAATGATTTCCTATCGCGAGAAACGAAAACATGACAACAGAACGTAAAACCGATGGGGATAATCCTGAAATTACTGCAAAAGCAGTTAAGGAGATCAAAACGGAAATTAGTTTTATCAAAGAACCTTTTCGTGTATTTGGAATTGGTTTTAGAATAAAATTTATAAAAATCATGATGAATCCAACGTGTAATCCGGAAACTGATAATATATGTGTAGCTCCTGAATATTGATAATCCTGAATAATATTAGATGAAATATCTTGTTGCTGCCCAAGGATAAGTGCCAGCGCAACATTCATTTCTTCACTATTAAAATTGGCTTTTTCGAGATGGCGAACTATGCGCGAATGCAGTCTGCCAGAGTAATACCAAATGTCTTTTTTGATTTTTTTATTAATGCTAATCTCTGCTTTGTTGATGTAGATTTGGGCATAAATTTGTTTGTCTGCCAGATATTTACTGTAATCAAATTGATTAGGATTTTTGGAAGAATTGTTATGTTGCAGCGTGGTTTTGACTTTTATGATGTTCCCTATAATAGGATTTTTTGTGCTGTCTTTCTGAATGTTTAGGATTATTTTACCCGAGTATTTTTCGTTACCGATGGTATTTATTATAGCAGTAAATCGGTCATTATAAGAATTACTTTTAAGCTTTTCCCGTAAAGTAAAGGTTATGATTTCAGGAGTTTCAAATGCTTTTTTACAATGAATATAATTTGATTGTTGAAGCGAATTGGTGTGAAATAGTAAAGTGAGAACACCAATGAAAAATGAAATGAAATAGGTGCTTAATCCAAAAAAGGTATTGAACTTTTTGTTTTTTCGGGTTGTAAAATAAGAGATACAAAGAAGGATTAATCCAACAATAAATATTGGACCAACAATAGCAATTGACGGTTTGCAGTAATAACTAAGCAATATGCCGAAAATAAACCAAATCGTAATTTTCGCCAAAGGAAAATCTAATACTTTCATGGTTTAAAAGTATTAAATATTTTGTAAGAAAAAAGATATATTTTATTTAATTGAGTTTACTCCAGAACTCTATTGATTTGTACAAATGAATTTTGATAGTAAGCCTCTTTGGTAGAAGAAATTATAACCCCTTTTGAAGTTGAAGAGTGAACAAATTTAATTTCATTTGAATTCACTTCGGTAATAAGACCAACATGATTAATTTGTTTGCTTCTATTGGTTTTAAAGAAGATTAAATCGCCTTTTTGAGCATCATTAACTTTAATTATTTTTCCAATTTTTGCCTGTTCATAAGAAGGTCTTGGTAATTTAATATTCTCCGACTCAAATGTAGTATACACCAATCCTGAACAGTCGAAACCACTTCTGGTAGTTCCGCCGGCTTTGTATTTTACACCAATATTGTCTGTTGCTTTTTTAATCAGATTATTAACTACATATCTATTTTCTTTTTTGTTTTCTGTCTTCGATTCGTTTTTGCTCACAGCAGTTGATGTCGATTTACACGAAGTAAAAAAAACGGCTAAAAGAAGTATGAGAAGTATTTTTTTCAAACCAAAAATCTTTAATTATTTTAAATCAGCTACAATAAGTTTCGCTGTTTTTTTACTTGCGCCAACGCCGCCCAATTTTTGCTCCAGAATATCATAATTCTTGAGTAATTTTTCGCGATAAGTTGGTTCCAATAATTTTTGTAATTCTTCTTTAATGCGTTTTGTATTGCATTCGCTCTGAATCAATTCGGTTACAACTTCCTGATCCATAATTAAATTTACAAGCGAAATATATTTCAAGGTAATAATTCGTTTTGCAATTTGGTAAGAGATTGAACTTCCTTTATAGCAAACTACTTCGGGAACTTTAAAAAGAGCCGTTTCAAGAGTTGCAGTTCCGGAAGTTACCAGCGCTGCAGTTGAAGAACGCAGTAAATCATAGGTTTTATTAGAAACAAATGCGATGTTTTTGTTACTAATAAATTGCTGATAAAATTCATAATCCTGACTTGGAGCACCCGCGATTACAAATTCATAATCCTGAAAATCATCAACAACACTTAGCATAACGCCTAGCATTTTGGTAATTTCCTGTTTTCGGCTTCCCGGTAAAACGGCAATAATAGGTTTTTCGCCCAATTTATGTTCTTTCCTAAAAATAGCTTCATCAAAAGGCGGCTGATTCTGGATCGCATCAATTAAGGGATGGCCCACAAAATCTACCGGAAAATGATGTTTGTCTTCGTAAAAGCTTTTTTCGAAAGGTAAAATCACAAACATTTTGTCAATGTCTTGTTTGATAGCTTTGATTCTGTTTTCTTTCCATGCCCAAATTTGGGGCGAGATATAATAATGAGTTTTATAATTTAATGCCTTTGCCCATTTTGCAATACGCATATTAAAACCTGGATAATCGATAAAAATTAAAACATCAGGCTGATATTCTAAGATATCTTTTTTGCAAATTTTAATATTGTTTAAAATGGTTTTTAAATTAAAAATAACTTCAATAAACCCCATAAAAGCCAATTCACGATAGTGTTTTACTAAAGTTCCTCCTGCTTTTTGCATCAAATCACCTCCCCAAAATCTAATATCGGCCTGAGGATCTTCCTCGTAGATAGCTTTCATTAAATTTGAACCATGTAGATCTCCGGAGGCTTCACCCGCTATTATGTAGTATTTCATATGAATTTTATTGAAAGTGTGTTTTAATTTTTAAACACAACAATTTTTTTGCAAAACAAAGATAAGATTTAAATAAATAAAGTAGAAATTGCTAAAACAATCACAGCCAGAACAACACCTCTAGCCTTAAGTTCTTCGTTTCTTTTTAATAGAATCCAAAAAACGGCGAGGTCTAATACTGTACCTATAGTAATTACTTTTCCTAAATATCCCTGTTGCTTTATAATTTGGATTCCTGTAGAAAGATCAAATTTTGTAAAAAATGTGATAAATAAATAGCTGCCAAGTAAAGCTGTAAAGATTCCAACTATAAAACCAATAAGTAAGTCTTTTTTATTCATTTAAGTTCCATGTATTAAGTTGTTGCATAGAGTGATGGGCCGTTAGATCAAACTGAACCGGAACGACAGATATGTAACCGTTTTCTAAAGCCCATTCATCAGTATCTTCTCCCTGATCTTCGTTGGTAAATTTTCCTGTAAGCCAGTAATAATCTTTCCCAAAAGGAGTTTGTCGTTTGTCGAATTTCTGCGCATAATAGGCTTTCGCCTGACGACAAATTTTTATTCCTTTAATCTCGTTCTCTTTTAATTTGGGAAAATTAACGTTTAAAACGACACCGGGAGGCAATTTATTTTTGAGGGTTTCTAAAGTTATTTTTTTTACAAATGATTTTATTTGTTCAAAATCGGCATTCCAGTCAAAATCTAATAAAGAGAACCCAATAGCCTGAATTCCTTCTATTCCTGCCTCAACAGCAGCGCTCATTGTACCGGAATAAATAACATTTATAGAAGAATTTGTACCATGATTAATTCCTGAAACACAAAGGTCCGGTTTTCTTTTTAAAATTTCATTTACGGCCAGTTTTACACAATCTACAGGAGTTCCCGAGCAGCTGTATTCTGTTATTACGTCTTCTTCTTTCGAAATTTTATCCAGAAATAAAGTATTATTTATAGTAATGGCATGTCCCATTGCGCTTTGTGGTTTGTCCGGAGCGACAACAATTACTTCACCAATGGTTTCCATTACACTTATTAAAGCTCTAATTCCCGGTGCAAGAATTCCATCATCATTGGTGACTAATATTAAGGGTTTTTCGTTTTTCATGCTCTGGATTTTATCTCGATTTATCAAAATTAAGGCTTGTAAAAGCAAATGTAGTAACTGATTTTGGTAGAATGCTAACAAATAAGCAAAAATTATAAACTAAATTCAAGAACATTTTTGAACATCAAACATTTTTATATCTTTAACAAAAAATTATAGTGAACTTGGCATGTTGACTTAGTTTTTACCGTTAACTTAGATTAAAAAATTTGATGAATGCTATTATTAAGTTTATGAAAAGAAATTATAAAATACTTATAGCCGTATTATGCTTGTCTTTAACCTTATTTGCTTTTAAAATTAATGCAGATAAGTCAGTTGATCCGGACCCGAACAGAGATAAAACGCTTTTAGAATTACTTGCATTTGTTATTGAAAAAGGACATTATAGTCCGGCAGAAATAAATGACGAATTCTCTAAAGGAATTTTTAAAGATTACGTTAACGCGTTAGATCCTTCAAAAAGATTCTTTTTGCAGTCTGATATTGACGAATTCAAACAATATGAGCTGCAATTAGACGATCAGTTTTTGAATAAGGACTTAACGTTTTTCAATCTTACTTATACAAGATTGATGAAGCGTATGGAAGAAAGCAAAAAACGCTATAAGACTATTTTAGCACAGCCCTTCAACTATGATGTTGATGAGACTTTTAATGCTGATTATGATAAGTTGCCTTATGCGAAAAATGCAACAGAAATCAATGAAAGATGGAGAAAGCAAATTAAATTATCGACTCTTTCTTCGCTTGTAGCAAAACAAAAAATAGAAGAAGATAAAAAGAAAACAGATCCTAATTATAAGGTGAAATCTTTTGAAACTTTAGAGAAAGAAACGCGCGATAGTTCTTTAAAATCTTTAGATGATAACTTTAGTTTGATTAAAGATTTGAATAAAGAAGATTGGTTCTCTGTATACGTAAACTCAATTATGACACGTTTTGATCCGCATACAAGTTATTTTGCACCGGAAGAAAAAGACCGTTTTGATGTAAATATCAGTGGAAAATTAGAAGGTATTGGAGCGAGATTAACTAAGAAAAATGATTTTACTCAAATTGATGAATTGATTTCCGGAGGGCCAGCCTGGAAAGGAAAACAATTGGAATCAGGAGATTTAATTTTAAAAGTAGGACAAGGAAACGATGAGCCTGTAGATGTTGTAGGGATGCGTTTAGACGATGTTGTGAAAAAAATTAAAGGTCACAAAGGAACTGAAGTAAAACTTACGGTTAAAAAAGTAGACGGGACAATCAAAGTAATTTCGATTGTAAGAGATATAGTTGAAATCGAAGAAACATACGCTAAATCTAGTATTGTAGAAAGAAACGGATTGAAATACGGAGTAATTTATTTACCTAAATTTTATATCGATTTTGAAAATAAAGACGGTCGTGATGCCGGAAAAGATATCGCTCTTGAAGTTGAAAGATTGAAAAAAGAAGATGTGAGCGGTATTGTACTTGATGTTCGTGATGATGGTGGTGGATCTTTATCTACAGTGGTTGATATTGCAGGTTTGTTTATTGAAGAAGGACCAATTGTTCAGGTAAAATCGGCAGGAAAAAAGAAAGAAGTTTTATACGATAAAGATAAAAAAATCGAATGGGACGGACCATTAGTAATTATGGTGAACAGTTTCTCTGCTTCGGCATCAGAGATTTTGGCAGCTGCAATTCAGGATTACAAACGTGGCGTTATCATTGGTAGTAAACAAACTTATGGTAAAGGAACAGTTCAAAACGTTTTAGATTTAAATCAGTTTGTTCGTAATGCAAATTATGGTGATCTTGGTGCTTTGAAAATTACAGGACAAAAGTTCTACAGAATCAACGGAGGTTCTACTCAGTTAGAAGGTGTTCATAGTGATGTTGTGATGCCAGATCGTTATGCTTACCTAAAAATGGGAGAGCGTGACAATGATAATGCTATGCCATGGGATAAAATAGATCCGGCAGATTACAGCACTTGGAAATCGAATGAGAATTTTACTAAAGCAATTGCAAATAGTAAAGATAGAATCGCTCAAAATGCACAATTCAAATTGATTGAAGACAATGCAAAATGGATTGATGTTAAAAATAAAGAAAACACCTATAGCTTAAATATTAATAGTTTTAAAGCAACTCAGGAACAAGTAGAAAATGAAGGTAAAAAATACAAGCCAATTTCAGATTATAAAAATGATTTGGTATTTAAATCTTTACCATACGAAGAACTTGAAATGAAAGGTGATGCGAGCTTAAAAGAAAAAAGAGATGCTTGGCATCAGGCACTATCTAAAGATGTTTATGTTGAAGAAGCATTGAATGTTTTGGATGATTTACAATCTAAAGGTGGTGTAGTAAAAGGATCTGTTTCTCCTAAAATGAAAAAGGATAAATTAGTAAAATCTTAGTTCTTTAATAGAATTAATTTGTTAGAAAACGCTTCAGAAAATTTAGGTTTTTTGGAGCGTTTTTTTTGTAAGTTTATATTTCGAAATTAATATTGGTTGAAAAATAATACTATAAGAAGAATGAGGAATTATATTTTTTTAAGTTTGATTTGTTTTGCTTTATTATCGTGTAAAAAAGAAACAAACGAGAAAACTGAGACGGTTCAGAATCAGGAATCTACATTTGTTTCCAGTCAAAATAATACAGATTCTGTATATACTTTTTCTTATTTGCCTACTTCGACTACAAAACAAATTGTAAAACATAAATATTATACTCTTTCATATAATGAAAAATTTGAGCAGGCAGAATGGGTTGCTTACGAACTAAAGAAAGAATATCTAAAAAACGGAAACTTTAAACGTCCGTATTTTGTTGAAGATCCAAGTGTAACGACGGGTTCTGCAGATTGGAGAAATTATAAAAAATCAGGTTATGATAAAGGGCATCTTTGTCCTGCCGGAGATATGGAATTTGATCAAAAGGCATACAACGACACTTTTTATACTTCGAATATTTCACCGCAGGATAACGATTTTAATAGCGGAATTTGGAACAGATTAGAGCAAAAGACACGTTATTGGGCTGATAAATACAATGATATTTATGTGGTAACAGGAGGGATTCTGAACGATTCAGATAAAAAAATAGGAACAGAAAAAGTAGCTGTTCCTAAATATTTTTATAAAATTATTTTGGCTAAAACCGGGAAAGAACATAAAGCAATTGCATTTCTGGTTCCTAACAAGGATAGCGATCAATCATTGTATGATTTTGTGGTTCCTATTGAAACTTTAGAAAAAATGACCGGAATTGATTTCTTCCCAAATTTAAAAAACTTAAAAAGCAGTAAGGATTTTTAAATTGATAAACTGCTTTGTGCTTTTCCTGGATTAAATAGAATAAAACTCATAATTGCTAAAATCCAGACACCAATACCGCCGTAAAGTAATATCATTTCAAAACCATGAGCCAGTGCCGCATGTAAAATAGATTGAGAAGGATCTAATGTTACTAGCTGAGGAAAATCCTGATTAAGGGATGAAAAATTTCCTGCTGCAATTTTTTCTGAAATTGATTGTAATGTTTTGGTATCGACAGCTCCGGAAAAGGCATTATTTAAATAGAAGAAAATTCCTTTTACCAGAATAAATCCCATTAAAGCAATATTGATAGACAAAGTAATCAATCGGGCACTCATGTCTATTCCTGATGCCATGCCAGAACGATTAGAAGGAACTGAACCTGTAGTTGTATTCGTTACAGGAGTATTAGTTAAACCCAACCCAATTCCTGCCAGTAAAGAACCCGGAAGCATGGTAAGCCAGCTCGCATGTTCTGCAATGCTGCCATATCTCATAACAATAAAACCTAATCCTATTACAAATAAACCTAACGGAATTACAATTCCCGAACGATAACGAACCGAAAGATATTCGGCAAACGGCGGAATTATTAAAGTAGGAAGGGTATAAGCGAGTAAAGAAAGTCCAACTGTCACGACATTATATCCTAAACAACTTTGGAAATAAATAGGAAGATAAATGATAAAAGGCCAAAAGCTAAAATTCATACCAATAGATCCTAAAATAGCACCTGAAAAATTACGGATTTTAAATACCGTAAAATCAAACATGGGGTAAGGATTGGTTTTTTCGACCCATAAAAACAACACAAAACTTAGTATTGTAATGGCTAAAATACCCAAAGCTATAGAGCTCGTAAAACCAAGATCAGGTCCTTGTGTAATATAGTATGTTAATCCAAATACAGCTATAGATAATGTAATCATTCCCCAGATGTCTATTTTTTTAGCCTCAGGATCTTTAGATTCGTCTACATAACCGTAAACCAGAATTACGGCAAGTAGAGCAATTGGTGCATGTATTAGAAAAACCCATTGCCAGGATAATAGTGCTATAATCGAACCGCCTATTATAGGGCCAAAACCTAATCCTACACCAAGAATAATTCCCCAGATACTAAAAGCCCTGCTGCGTTCTTTTCCTTCCTGAAACTGATGTGATAAAGTGGCAACCTGACAAATTAGCATCGCACCTCCGCTTACTCCCTGAAAGAAACGGCTTATTACCAATAGCGTTACATTATCTGCTAAACCGCAGACTAATGATGAAATGCCAAATAAAATTAAAGTAATAATTAGAATACGTTTTCGGCCGTATCGGTCTGCCAGGGTTCCGGCTGCCATTAAAACAGTGGTGCAGCCTATGGTATAAATATTCATGATCCATTGCATGTCTTTAAGATTAGCATTCAGGACTTTTTCGAGTGTTGGAAGAATGACGGGAACACTCGAAATTTCAAGTGAGAACATTAAGGTTGCCAGGCAAATAGCGATTAAAGCGATGTTGTTTTTGCTGGAGTAAAATTTTTGCTTCATTTTTATATTTTATTTTTAGCAAAATTAAACTGAGTATTGTTCTTTTTTCGGTACAATTAAATGATAAAAAAGTACTTTTGTGTTATGAGAAAAGAAAACATGCATCAGTCGGTAGAGGTACTTTATAAAAAAGTAGATGAATGCCCAATTGTAAATTCGCAATTCAGTTTTTTTCAGATGGTGTATGTTATTTCGGGAAATGGATTTCTTAAGATCAATGGTAATTGTATTTCTTATCAAACGGGAAATTTGATGTTACTGACACCCAATGATTATCATAATTTTGATATTGTAACCACTACAGAATTTTTATTGGTTAAGATTAATAGCGAGTACGTAAAAGAATATAAATCAAAAAGTATCGATCATATAGGGTGTTTATTGCATTATGCAACACATTTATCGGGTTGTATTTTAAAGCGAAAAGCAGATGAATTCCTGGTAAAATCAATTTCAGATTCCTTGATTCATGCTATAGATAATAAGGATATTTACGATGAAGATTTAATTACGCATTATGTAAACGCTCTTATTGTAATTGCTGCCAGAAACATTGCTAAAATAAAACCAACAGGAGTAAAAGAAAGTGCCGATAAAAGAATTCTGGAAATCATCAATTACATTCAGGCTCATATTTTTTGTCCTCAAAAATTAAAAGCTTCAGCTTTAGCAAAGGAATTTGATATATCGGATACTTATCTGAGTAGTTATTTTAAAAATCATTCCGGAGAAACGATTCAGTCTTTTATTTCAAATTATAAAATAAGATTAATAGAACATCGATTGCGTTTTAGCGATATGAGAATTAATGAAATTGTAGAAGAATTTGGTTTTTCGGACGAAAGTCATCTCAATAAATTTTTTAAAAAGCACAGAAATATTAGTTTGACCGGATATAGAAAAGCTAAGGTTTTTCAGAATTGATTAAAGGATTGTAAAGGTCTTTTTTTACGCAGATCTTGCAGATTAGGCAAATTTAATTTTGAAAATTGAATCATATAAAAAAGCCGAAGATTTCTCTCCGGCTTACTTTTTATGTCTTTTGAAACTTAGAAAGTTGTCAAAGCTTTTAGTTCTGCAATAGTTTGAGTTGGATTTTCGGCTTTAAAAACAAAGCTTCCGGCAACCAAAACATCAGCTCCGGCTTCTACAAGTTGTTTTGCATTTTTACTGGTTACGCCACCGTCAATTTCAATAATTGTCGAAGCATTTTTACGAGTAATTAAATCTTTTAGTTTTTTTACTTTAGCATAAGTATTCTCGATAAACGATTGTCCTCCAAAACCTGGATTCACACTCATGATACAAACTAAGTCAATATCGTTTATAACGTCTTCTAATAAATCGATATTAGTATGAGGATTAATCGCAACTCCAGCTTTCATTCCTTCTGCTTTAATGGCCTGAAGTGTTCTGTGAAGGTGTGTGCAAGCTTCGTAATGTACGCTCAGGATATTTGCACCTAAATCAGCAAAAGTCTTGATGTATCTGTCCGGATCAACAATCATCAAATGTACATCGATTGTTTTTTTGGCATGTCTTGAAATTGCTTCTAAAACTGGCATTCCAAAAGAAATATTCGGAACAAAAACACCATCCATAATATCAATATGAAACCAATCAGCCTCGCTGTTATTGATCATTTCGATATCACGTTGTAAATTGGCAAAATCAGCTGCTAGAACAGAAGGAGCAATAAGTGTATTCTTCATTTTGTGTAGTTGTGTGTAGTGTTATTTTTTGCAAAGATAGATTTTTTATGATTTACATTGAAATTTAACCGCAAAGTCCGCAAAGATTTACGCAAAGTTCACAAAGTTTTATGCTGAAGGTTTTGATGAATTTATAAAGTTCGAAAGATTGATCAACGCAAAGCTTTGCGAACTTTATGTTTTTACAAGATCCAAAAGATAAAAAAACCTTTGCGGACTTTGCGGTTAAATGAATTTTCAATTAAGGCCAATAAAAAACTCCGGTAATCAGCCGGAGTTTCAATCATCAATCAAAAAACGAACAGTCAATCAAACTGTTGTTTGCTTTAAAGTCCAATATAAGCATTATCGCAATAAATTCCAAATCCCAACAATAATTGGAATTTGGAATTTTAATATTGAAACTTAATTTCTTTATATTATCCTAAGTAAGTTTTAAGGATTTTACTTCTTGAAGTATGTTTTAATCTGCGGATTGCTTTTTCTTTAATCTGACGAACACGCTCACGAGTTAGGTCGAAAGTTTCTCCAATTTCTTCTAAAGTCATTGGGTGCTGATCGCCAAGACCAAAATACAAACGAACCACATCTGCCTCTCTAGGAGTTAATGTTTCTAATGAACGCTCGATTTCAGTACGTAATGATTCGTGAATAAGCTCTCTGTCAGGGTTTGGAGATTCTCCAGAACGTAAAACGTCATAAAGGTTAGAATCTTCACCTTCAACAAGAGGTGCATCCATAGATAAGTGACGACCAGAGTTTTTCATAGACTCTTTTACGTCATTTACAGTCATATCAAGTTCTTTTGCAATTTCCTCAGCAGAAGGCGGACGCTCGTTAGATTGCTCTAATAACGCATACATTTTGTTGATTTTATTGATAGAACCAATTTTGTTTAATGGTAAACGAACAATACGGGATTGTTCTGCCAAAGCCTGAAGGATCGATTGACGAATCCACCATACAGCATAAGAGATGAATTTGAAACCACGAGTTTCATCAAAACGTTGAGCCGCTTTAATTAAACCTAAGTTTCCTTCATTAATTAAATCCGGAAGAGTTAATCCTTGATTTTGATATTGTTTAGCAACCGATACAACGAAACGTAGGTTGGCTTTTGTTAATTTTTCTAAAGCTCTTTGATCACCAGCCTTTATTCTTTGTGCTAATTCTACCTCTTCATCAGCGGTAATTAGGTCAACTTTTCCAATTTCTTGTAGGTATTTGTCTAACGATGCAGTTTCACGATTGGTTACCTGCTTGGTGATTTTAAGTTGTCTCATGTTTTTTGTCTCCTCAATTTTTAAGTGTACAAGTAGTTATACGTAAAGAGATACGAAAAGGTTACAAAAAAAATAATTTTTATTTAAAATAAAAAAACACCCCGACTTAAAAGCTTAAGCATGAAGTGTTTTTTGCTGAAAAAGGGGCAAACTTTTTTTATTCAGATATGTCATCATAGACATCAAGCATATTGTCGAATATCTTTTTTAATGATTTTATATATAATGGAAATGCGATAATCAATAAGATATATTCTTTTCGTAATACCGTAACGTCATCAAGGATTTCGTATAAACTCGGAATTATTAAAGTCAGAGAAACAGCGATACCAATCCAAGGATTATTTTTTATTTTTTTTAAAATGGATAAAATTTTCATGTCTGGTGGTGTATTTACGGCAAGTCTCATTTATGTCTGTATAGCTTTTGGGTTCTGGGGTAAAAGTAATTTTGATTTCTCTGTTTGAAATCAAAAATGTCACGAAAGCCATTTTTTTTGTCATGAAATCTTTAGAAGTCTTTCGGGTTTGGGATATTTCCTGCAAAAGCAAAAAAAATCCTCCCGGGATAGAGAGGATCTGTATAGTTAGGAATTACTTGTACTAAGACAGAATGTTCATTTTTTTTAGAAAATCTTTATAAGTGTCACTAAGGTTTATCTTGTGGTCTCCTTTTAAGATGATAAGATTGTCGGCCAAAATAATTTCTTCAATTTTATCTTTATTGACAATCGTATTACGATGTGTTTTTACGAATTTATTTTTATCCAATAAATTACTGATTTTGGTAAGAGAGATCTGAATGACAAATTTTTCCTTTTCGGTAATAATATTGCAATAGCGTTCTTCGACTTCGATATATAAAATGTCGTTTATGGCGACTTTTTTTAGTGAGTTTTTCTTCTTTATAAACAAATAATCATTGCTAATTACAGTGTCTTGTTCTTCGCTCATAAAAACATTCGTTTGAGCATAGAATTTTTCGACGGCCATTTCTATAGCGTATAGAATTTCGAGTTCGTTAAAAGGTTTCATCAAAAAACTAAAAGGCTTGGTAAGTTTTGCTCTTTCAAAAATTTGACGATCCTGCGAACTGGTCAAAAACACAAATGGTTTAGAAGCATTTGGAATTATATTAATAGATTCAGCAAAGGTGATTCCGTCTGGTTTTCCGTCCAGAAAAACATCTATAATAATGATATCTACCGTATTCTCGTAAAAAAGTTTTAATGCATCGGTAAAGTTGGCAGCAACGCCTGTAATGTTATAATTGTTTTCCACCAGAACTTTAACAAGTGCATCGCTTTGCTCAGGAGTATCTTCTATAATTAGAACATTAATATTATCCATTTGTTCTTGTTTTTGGGAAGCAAGTATTTTTTTGTGGTATTTTTATTGAAGTAAAGTAAAGAATTATTATAGAGAAAATGATTGTTTAAATCGTGTTTTTTAAGAGTATTTGTTGAAACAAAGAGAATGTTGTAATTTATGGCTAAAGATTCAGTAATTTTTTGTGTTATAGAATGTGTTAAAGTAAAACCCCAATCTTTTTTAGTGTAAAAGATTGGGGGTTTGTAAAAGATGTATTTGTTTTGGATTAATCTGATATACTAGTCTTTGTACCTCTTGAAGTCTTTGGATCTTCTCCTCCTGAGATAACTCGTAATTGTTTTCTGGAAAGAGCAGTAAAGTTTTTAAGGCTTGATTCTTTTGCTGTTTGTGATGATTTGCTTTTCATGGTGTTTTATTTTTATGTTATTTTTTGATTTTTAAGCTATTTTGGATTAATCTCCTGAACTTGTCTTTGTGCCTCTAGATGTCTTAGGATCTTCTCCTCCCGAGATAACTTGTAATTGTTTTTTTGAAAGAGGTGTGAAGTTTTTAAGGCTTGATTCTTTTGCTGTTTGTGATGGTTTGCTTTTCATGGTGTTTTGTTTTAATATTTCTGATCCCTTTAGCTGTTTGGATTAATCTGATGCACTTGTCTTTGTACCTCTAGATATTTTAGGATCCTCTCCTCCTGAGATAACTTGTAATTGTTTTCTGGAAAGAGCTATGAAGTTTTTAAGGCTTGATTGTTTTGCTGTTTGTGATGATTTGCTTTTCATGGTGTTTTATTTTTATGTTATTTTTTGATTTTTAAGCTATTTTGGATTAATCTCCTATACTTGTTTTTGTACCTCTAGATAGTTTAGGGTCATCTCCTCCTGCAATAACTTGTAATTGTTTTCTTGAAAGAGCTATGAAGTTTTTCAGGCTTGATGTTTTTGCCGTGTTTGGCGTTTGGATTATTTTGTTTTTCATGGTATTTTATTTTTTGATTATAAAAATAAAAATAGACAAAAAAATAAGACGAGAGTAAAAAAAATATAAGATAATTTAGATAAAAATAAGTTTTATGTTTTGAAAAACAATAGATTACTTTTTTTAGATGGATAGATGATTTGGCTTTTAAATAATAAAAGACAAATTAATATTAATTTCTTGTATTTGCTAGAGAGAAAGATAGACTTGAGAGCAGTTTAGGTATAGGAGATTTTTAAGCAATTGTTTTCGGGAAGCTCAATATCATTTTAGTTCCCTTGTTAATCTCACTTTCTATAACTAAAGTACCGCTATTTTTTTTGATCATTTGTTTGCACAACTGCAATCCTAAACCCGTTCCTATAATTTCTGAGTTGCTTTTTTTAGCTAAAAGTTCTCCTTCTTGTAGTAGCTCTTTAATAGTGTTTTCGCTCATTCCAATTCCGTTATCTTCGATTATAAGATCGCAAAAATCAGGATTGGTTTCCTGAGTGTAAAAACTGATTTTACCGTTTTCATTAGAAAATTTAATAGCATTATCTAATAAATTTCGAAGTACAATTTTTAAAGAATCAAGATCTACAAAAATAAAAATATTTTTCGATACCGAATTCTCAAAAGTAATGGCTTTGTCCAGTAGCAAAGGTTTGTAGTTGTATTCGATTTGCTGTACAATAGAATACAAATGAATAGATTCCTTATGAAAGTACAATTGTTTGGTTTGTAGCATCGCCCAATGCAGTAAGTTATCTAATAAACTGTAAGCGCCATTGGCGATAGTACTATTTTGGATGATAAGCTGATGTAGCTCATCATAATTTTTAGTTTCGAGTGTAGCAGATAATTTAGCATTGCTCGTTTTTAATGCATTTACTGATGAACGTAAATCATGGCTAACGATAGAAAATAACTGATCTTTAGTTGCATTAAGTTCATCGAGTTTATTTTTTTGAAGTAAAATAGTTTTTGCATTTTTTACTTTTTGACCGTATAAGTAAACTCCTCCGGTTAAAATTAATAATAAGCCTATTGCGGCAAAAAACAAACTGTTACGTTGCGTATCTTTTAACTTGTTTTCGACTTCTAATACTTTAATTTGTTTTTGTTTTTGAGCGACAGCAAATTTTTTCTCAAAATCAGCGACCGCCCATATTTTGTTTTGATTGTTTAGAGAATCTTTCCATTTTTCGGATTCCTTTCTATAAACAAGAGCTTTTTTGAAATCGCCTCTATTTTCTTCTACAATAGCCATGTTGAAGGTGGTATTTTCTTTTAACTTGAAATCTTTTATATTTTTAGATAAGTTATATGCTTTTTCAAAATAGTGTATAGCTTGTTGGTCTTTATATTGTAGATAATAGAGATTTGCAATGTTTATATTGGATTGAATTACACTTTTTGTAATTTGCTTAGGATTTAAAAGAGCGTCTTTTTTTAAATAAAACTCTGCTTTATCAAATTGATTTAAATGCAAATAACATATTCCAATATTTGCATATAAATCAGCTATTTTACTTTCGTCTTTATGGTTTAGTATTTCTTTTTCTGCTTTTAGGTAGTGAATGGTAGCTTTTTCAAATTTTTTTTCATAATAAAACAAAACTCCAATACTATTATCTACTAAATAATAATATTGGAAAGATTTGTTTATTTGATTAAATTCAATTCGTGCTTGATTGTAAAGTCCTTTTTCAATTAGTGAATAGCCTCTAAAATAATGACAGTATTGTTTTGTTTCTAAATCAGTGTTAGTGTTTAATTGTTTCATTGAATATACCAATGTTGAATCCCACTCTTTTTTAAAAAAAAAGCTTTGTGCTTTTTTAAAATTAATGTCATTTTTTAATGAATTTGCTTTTTTTTCAATGGCAACTTCAAAATAATTCATTTTTTTTCCTTCTTGCGAGAAAATTAGCGAGGATGAACAAAGAAAAAGTAAAAGAAATTTATGTGCTTTTTGAATCATTGTTGGCATTTTATAAAAGTCAATGACATTTGATTTTATTAATGATTTTATGTTCTTAGATTGAATAACCGTCCAACATTTACCGCAGAATAATAAATAATCATCATTAAATGGTTTAAATCTTTAAATCAAGATAAATGCTTTTTTTGGGATTAAGTTGCTACACTTGTTTTTGTGCCTCTTGAAGTTGTAGGATCATCTCCTAATCCACCACCTACATTAGGAACGGTATATTGTAAGTAAGATATAACTTCTGTGATGTCTCCAACAGTATCAGAGGTATAATCTGTTTCTACGTAATAAACATCATAAGTATCCGGAGAGACTTTGTCCCATATATAGTCAAAGTAGATTGTGAAAGTACCATCTTTTTCTATTGCTGTATCCACTGTCGGTTTTTCTGATTCTACAGCATTGATATATAAAGTAGCACAGATTTTTAAGGTTTTTACTCCATTATTATCGTAGAAGTTTGCCGAAGCTAGAGGAGGAATAGGGAAAGTTAGATTTTGGGGATCTTTAAATTTAAAATCTTCGATGTTGATTTTTTTGTTTTGAACAACTTTTAATGTCATAATAGGGTTTTTAGGGTTAATACGTTTATTTTTGGTAGGCTAAAGATATTTTTTTTCTTTGAATAAAAGAGCGAAAAAGATATGTTTTTTTAGTTTAATTCCCGTTAAAAATGAAGTTCCTGAATTTTTTTGTGATTTTCAGTAATAGTACTGTTTTTCAATAAAATAAAAACCCTAATTCAATTTAAATGAATTAGGGTTTTCTATGGAAATCTTTAGCAGAATATGCATTAAAAAAAGAGATCAACTTGCGAATTTATCTTTTCAATATAATAATCAATCTTTCTGTTTGCTCTGTTAAAAAACAAATTTTGCTCTTTAATACCGGATTGTCCTAATGGTTTTGAGTTGCTAATTTGTTGCTTAAAAAACTGATGTACATTTTTGCAGCTGTCATCATTATCAGTAATAAAATAGCCAAGTAAGGTATAAGGCACAAACATGGTCAATTTCTCATTGGTTTCAATAAGCATATTGTTGTTGAGTAAGATCAATTCATTGTAATAAATGGCAAAATTGGTATTGGGTTTATTGCATTTTTCCTGTATTAAATTGATGATTCGTTTTAAGTCTTTGCAAAGTGCATTCGCACTTTTTAAATCCAGTAAACCAGCTTCGTAAAAATAAAGAATCTGTTGTAGACTGCTGTTTATAGTAGTGTCATTCCAGATTTCATTTACAAAAGTATTTTCATACGCTTTTTTTAGTTTTTGCATAAACTCGGTAAACGATTCTTCGATAATAAAATTCTCAAAAGGAACTTTTTTCTGATTAGAATTTAAGAGATTCAGCCATACAAAAGCTTTGAATTTTGACAGAATAGTTCCATCCATAAAATAAAACAGCGGAATATCTTTTGCTGAATAATACAATATCGTTTCAGGATTCTTTGTGAGTATCTCCACTTGTTCTGCCGAAGATTTAAAGTACTGAAGCATATCTTTTAAAGTCTCGATTTCGATAGTTTTCTCTACAATAACTTTTTCTTTTTTCGAAAAGAGATTGTCTAACGAAATATTAAAATGATTGGCAAGTTTAATGGCTTCATCGATAGAGAATTTACTTTTTTGAGATATTCTTCGGTGTGAAGCATCATAACTAATTTCTAAAATAGACGCTATTTCATCTATCAAAGAAACTGAAGCAGAAACTTTAAGTCGAATGGCTTTTAATAAGGATTCCTGATATTTCATAATTTGCGATAATCACAAATGTATAAAATAATTTTATTGATTTATGCAAATTCAGATGTGATAATTGCAATAAGTTTGATCTGTAATTTTAAAATATAATTATTATGAAAGCTAAGTATTTCAGTAAATCAGAAGAAGAAAAGATGTTTTTTTCTGCTTTAAAACAAAGAGTGCATGAAAAACTTAAAAGTAAAACTATTTCTTATGGAGATGCCAGATTTTGGTTTAAAGGTTTGTTTTGGACTTTGATTTGCTATTTGTCCTATTCTTTACTTTTTTTAGATACTATCGGAAAAGTGAATTTTTGGATTTTGTATGTCGTTTTTCAATTATCGGGATTGTTAATAGGGTTTAGTTTTGGTCACGATGCTTCTCATAATACGGCATTCAGAAATAAAAAGGCAAATTCAGTTTTACATTTTTTTAGTTTCCTTACCGTTGGAATTGATCCGTTGCTTTGGGGGTTAAGACATATTCGATCCCATCATTTATATGCAAATGTAGAGGGAAGTGACATCGATATCGATAAAAATCCTTTTCTGAGATTGAGTCCAACTCATCAGTGGAAACCTAAGCATAAATATCAGGCTTATTATGCGCCGTTTGTTTATATGTTTACACTGTTACATTCTGTTTTTATGAGCGATTGGGTGTATTTGTTTTCAAATGAATACGATTGGATGAAGAGAGGAGTTGCTAAGGTTGATTTGTATTTTCGATTTATATTGTATAAAATATTTTATTTTTCGTTGGTTCTGGTGCTGCCATTATTATATGCTAACTTTTCATGGACTTTTATCGTTTTGACTTATGTTACTGCGAGTGCTTTTACATCTTTGGTTTTTATTATTATGCTTGTGGGAACGCACTTTTTTGACGGTGCCGATTATCCTCAGCCGGAAGGGGAGTTTCTTGAACATACCTGGGCTGTACATCAGCTTCATACGAGTTGCGATTGGGACGCCAATAAAGGCTGGGCGAGATTTTTGAGCGGTGGTTCAAATTGTCATGCGGCCCATCATCTTTTTCCGAATATTTGCCATACCAATTATAGCGAGATAAATGCAATAATTGAAGAAACTACAAAAGAATACAAACAGCCCTATCATCATAAAACACTATTTGAAATGATGCTTTCGCATTTTGTTCATTTGCATAAAATGGGTAAAGTATAACCAGGATATGATTTATTGTTAGTGCATAAAAAACGAAAAACCCCAATTCAACTAAATGAATTGGGGTTTTCTATGAATAAACCTTTAGTAAACTAAGATCTGATTACTCTTTTTTCTCCTCACGTGGAGGTCTTGGTAAAAGTGCTTTTCTTGACACTTTTTCTTTTCTTGTTTTAGGATCAAGTCCTAAGTATTTAACCTGGAATACATCTCCCATGTTTACTACATCAGTAACATTTTCTGTACGTTCCCAAGCTAATTCAGATACGTGAAGTAAAACTTCGTTTCCTGGTGCAGCAGTATATTCTACCACAGCTCCAAAATCAAGCATTTTAATTACTTTAACTTCATAAGCTTCGCCCATTTGAGGTTTGAAAGTAATAGATTGAATTTTAGCTAATACTGCTTCAATTCCTGCAGGATCTGTACCTAAGATTTCGATAACACCTTGCTCATCAACTTCGTTGATTACAATAGTTGTTCCTGTAGCTTTTTGTAATTCCTGAATTACTTTTCCACCAGGTCCAATTAATGCTCCAATAAAGTTTCCAGGAATAGTTCTGGTGATGATTTTTGGAGAATGTGCTTTAACGTCTGCTCTTGGAGCAGCAATAGTTTCAGTTAATTTTCCTAAAATATGTAAACGTCCTTCACGTGCTTGCCCTAAAGCCTGCTCCATAATGTCGTAACGTAAACCATCAATTTTAATGTCCATTTGACAAGCTGTAATACCGTCAGCAGTTCCGGTTACTTTAAAGTCCATATCTCCTAAGTGATCTTCATCACCTAAAATGTCTGACAATACAGCAAATTTCTCACCATCAGTAATCAATCCCATAGCAATTCCAGAAACTGGTTTTACCATTTGAACTCCAGCATCCATCAAAGCCATTGTTCCTGCGCAAACTGTTGCCATAGAAGAAGAACCGTTAGATTCTAAAACTTCAGAAACAATACGAATTGTGTAAGGACAATCAACAGGAATCATGTTTTTCAAAGCTCTTTGAGCTAAGTTACCGTGACCAACTTCTCTTCTTGAAGTTCCTCTTAGTGGTTTTGCTTCACCAGTAGAGAAAGGAGGGAAGTTATAGTGTAAGTAGAATTTCTCTTCACCTTGTTCAGATGGAGAATCAATTTGATTTGCTTCTCTTGAAGTTCCTAAAGTTACTGTAGCTAATGCCTGAGTTTCTCCACGTGTAAATAAAGAAGAACCGTGAACTCTTGGTAAATAATCAGTTTCACACCAGATTGGTCTGATGTCTGTAGTTTTTCTACCATCTAAACGAATACCTAATTCTAATACTACATTACGAACAGCTTCTTTGTTTGTTTTGTAGAAATATTTAGAAACTAAATCTCCGTCAGCAGCTAATTCTTCTTCAGTAAATAAAGCTTTTACTTCTTCTTTTACTTCAGCAAATGAAGCTGTTCTTTCGTGCTTAGCCGATCCAACTTTTGCAATAGCATAAATTTTATCGTAAGCTGCAGCTTTTACTTTTTTGTAAATTTCTTCGTTTTCTTTCTCACCTTCGTAAGTACGAGTTTCTTTTTTACCAAAAGCAGCTTGTAAACGTAATTGAGCCTGAATCTGAACTTTTATAGCTTCGTGAGCAAATTTGATAGCTTCTACCATTTCTGCTTCTGAGATTTCTTTCATTTCTCCTTCAACCATTGCAACTGAGTCCATAGAAGCTCCAATCATCATGTCGATGTCAGATTTTGCTAAGTCTTCTCTGCTTGGGTTAATTACAAACTTACCGTCGATACGTGCAACACGTACTTCAGAAATTAAGTTGTAAAAAGGAATATCTGAAACAGCTAATGCAGCAGATGCAGCTAAACCAGCTAAAGCATCAGGCATAACAGTTTCGTCATGAGACATTAATTGAATCATAACTTGTGTTTCAGCGTGGTAATCGTCTGGGAAAAGCGGACGTAAAACACGGTCTACTAATCTCATTGTTAATACTTCGCTATCGCTAGGGCGAGCTTCTCTCTTAAAGAAACCACCTGGAAAACGACCAGCTGCTGCAAATTTTTCGCGGTAATCTACCGTTAATGGTAAAAAGTCTACCGCTGGGTTAGCGCTACGTGCAGATACTGCTGTTGCAAGTATCATCGTGTCGCCCATTCTTACTACTACCGAACCGTCAGCTTGTTTTGCTAAACGACCCGTCTCGATTGTGATGCTTCTGCCATCACCTAAATCGATCTTTTCTACAAATAATTGTGGAATCATAATTTTTCCTTATTGGTTATACAATGGGTTTTAGTTGTGTTGTAGTTGTTGTGTGTAGTTGTTGTTTATTCTAAAACCCAATGAAAAACCAAACTTTTTTTCTTATAAAATGCTTGTAATTAAATACAATCTGTAAAAACAAAAAGAGGCACTTTCGCACCTCTTTTCTATATTGATTATTTTCTGATATTCAATACTTTGATAATCTCACGATATCTGTTGATCTCTTTCTTTTTCAAGTAATCAAGCAACGATCTTCTTTTACCTACTAATAGTACTAATGAACGCTCAGTATTATAATCATGACGATTTTTTTTCAAGTGCTCAGTCAAGTGACTAATTCTGTAAGTAAACAATGCGATTTGAGCTTCAGCTTTTCCAGTGTTTGTTGCTTCACCGTGTTGTGCGAAAATCTCTTCTTTTTTCTCTTTAGTTAAATACATTCCAATATTATTTAATGATTTTTATGTATGTCGTACATCTTTTGTAAGACGGGTGCAAAATTAGAACTTTTTTTTGGAAAAACGAATTTTATTGCCCATTTTTTGTAATTGTGATAGGTAAAGAGTAATTAACTCTTAAAGGAATGCCTCTTCGAATACCCGGATTCCAATTTTTAGCATTTTTTATGGCCTCGATTGCAATTTCGTCTATCCCATAACCAATTCCTTTTAAAATCTTAGGTTCAATTAATCTTCCGTCTTTGTCTACAACAAAAGTCATGTATATTTTTCCATAGGCTTTATTTCTTGCTTCTACGGGTATATAAATTGAGTTTTTCATATAACTATAAAAGGAGTTTATGCCTTTTTTAGGAGTAGGGCGCTGTTCGGCAACAGTATATGGATGTTCAATATTCAAAGAATCTAGCGTTATTCCTGAAACGAGTTTGCCGTCTTTGTGATTTTCTGTGAAGCTATATTGTGATTTTAGATATTTTCCTTTCCAAATTCCGTCTCGCAGACCATCTTTTACTCTTCCTGCTTCTTCTATATATTCATCTTTATAGTCGAGATCTCCATTGCCTGAAATTATTTTTTGTTCCTTTTGATCGTTCCAGTAATTATTCAGCTTATAATTTGTTTCGTTGTTTTTATCGGTATAATACTCTAGTTCAGATTTTATATTTCCGTTTTCGTACCAGTTAAATTCTTTTCCTGTTTTTTTATTGTTCAAATAATTAACGGTTGATTTTTTATTGCCGTTTTCATAATAGTAAACAAATTGGCCTTCACGTTTGATAATGTCTTTGTCTGTTGTAGAGCCAATCATCTTTAAAGCCTTAGATTTATAATATTCTTTCAGGATATAAGTTTTTTTATCTGAAAAATAATCTTCAACAATTCTGATGTATTTATAATTGTCTTCTGTACTTTCGACCCAGGCAGAGTCGAGGTAAACTATTTTGCCTACCGGCGTTGCTGTTTGAGAAAACAATTTTGTTGAAATTATACAGAAAATAAAAACGCGTAAAATTAGTTTCATAAATTGGTTTAAAAGTAAAGCTGCACGAATGTATTATTTTTAGTACAATTTCGCAACTTCTTGATTTACAAATTCTAAAAAGCGTTCGTCAGCTTCCGTAAAAGGATCTATAACGTGACTGTCGATATCAATTTGACCAATATTTTGTCCGTTTACAAACAAAGGAACTACGATTTCTGACTTTACCGTAAAACTACAGGCGATATAATTGTCCTGAGCTGCAACATCCGGCACTACAAAATTGGCATTGCTTTCAGCTACTTGTCCGCAAATTCCTTTTCCAAAAGGGATCACGGTATGATCTGTTTCTGCTCCTACGTAAGGGCCTAAATGCAAAGTTTTGGCTTCGTGATTGGCGAAATAAAAACCAACCCAGTTATAGTATTCTATATTTGCGTTTAAAAGCTGGCAAATATTTAATAATTTTTCGTCTCTAAGAGTATTAGTATCAGCGACAATAGCGCTTATTTTTGGTTGTAATTCCTGAAATGTCATGATGTGAAAATTTTATGCAAAAGTATTTAAAGCTAATCTCAAAAAATACATAAATTTGAAAAAAATTTCAGTTGAAAAAATATCTAACACAATTTAAGCCTTTCTTAGTTTTTATTAGCACTTTTTTTGCTGCATACATTATTGTGACACTACTTTATAAATTCTATCTCAACACTTTTGAAACAAATGATGTTGACGGAATAACAAATGTTGTTGGTAAAAATGTGGAGCAATTAATGGACTTGTTTAATTGTGATATTAAAATTCATAAAAGTATTGCGAATTCCTGGTTAGAGGTTTGGTACAATAAAAAATATCTTGTTCGAATTGTCGAAGGTTGTAATGCTGTAAGCGTTATTATTTTGTTTGTTGCTTTTGTGCTTGCTTTTTCAGGAAAACTTAAAACAACACTACTTTATATCGTATTTGGTATTTTGTTTATTTACATTCTTAATGTTGTTCGAATCGCTTTATTGGTTGTTCTGTTGTTTTATTTTCCGCAGTATAATCATTTTTTACATGGTACTTTCTTTCCGCTGATTATTTATGGTGCAGTTTTTATTTTGTGGATTATTTGGGTAAACAAATTTTCAAAATATGCTAAATAAATTACTCGAACATAAGACTAAAATTCTAATTGCAATTTTCATTATATTCTGTTTTGGGATGATACGGGCTTTTGAGAGTAAGTTGTTTTATGATCCTTTTTTGGTTTATTTTGAATCTGATTTTAAAAATGCTCCTTTCCCTCAACTTGATTCTCTTAAGCTTTTTTGGGGACTTTTGTTGCGTTATTTATTAAACGCTGTTTTGTCGCTAATTCTTATTTATACATTGTTTCAGGAAGTTGATATTTTGAAGTTTAGCATCTTTTTGTATGCATTTTTTTTGATACTGCTTTTGGGGATGTTCGTGATAATAATTAATTATTTTCAGGAATGGAACTGGCTGCTTTTTTATGTAAGAAGATTTATTATTCAGCCCATATTTGTGTTGTTGTTTATACCTGCATTTTATTATCAGCAACAAAATCTTAAAAAATAACATTTCATTAGATCTTTTTTTAACTCTTTTTTGGTAGTTTTGCATCATGAATTTAAAAAAGTGCACAGGATTATTTTTAGCGTTCCTATTGTTGGTTTCCAACATTGGGTTTGCTTTTGATGTGCATTATTGTGGTGGCGAAATTGCTTCCGTTTCATTAAATACTTCGGTTACTGCATCACCAGAAAAGAAATGTTGTGGTGCGTCTGAAAAAAAATCTTCTTGTTGTAAAGACAAAGTAGTTCATTTTGAGAAAAAATCTGATAATGCAACTATTAAGTTTTTCTTTTTTCAGTTCGCTTTTCCAGCAGTAATTCAGGAGTTTAAACCAGTTGCTTTTTTATCAATTCCAAATTTCAAAAGCAATCAGATCTTTTCGTATTATTCTGATGCGAATGCGCCCCCTTTATTTAAGCTGTACAGCCAATATATTTTTTATTCCTGATTTTAATGTTTAGAATCAAGCCTTTTATGGTTTGAACTATGCTGTTTTTTATTTAGAAAAAATTTCTACAAAACAGCTTTTTCTAATTACATTAAAATCTTTTTTATGAAAAAAAATATCATGCTTTTGGGTATGATTTTACTTTCTGTTGCAGCTTTTTCGCAAGAAGATCTGGATGAAGTAAAAATCACCAAGAAGCAAAAAGGAATTAAAAAGTCCTATACGCTTACTTCTAATACAAGTGTTATTACAAGCAAAGAATTACTAAAAGCAGCTTGCTGTAATCTGGCAGAAAGTTTCGAAACCAATCCATCTATCGATGTCAATTTCTCTGATGCGTTAACAGGAACAAAGCAAATAAAAATGATGGGCTTAACAAGTCCGTATTTAATGATTACCGAAGAGAATATTCCTTCGGTTCGTGGGGCTTCTCAGGCTTACGGATTGTCGTTTACGCCCGGAACCTGGATCGAAAGTGTACAAATTACCAAAGGTGCCGGAAGTGTTATAAATGGTTACGAAAGTATTTCAGGTCAAATAAATACAGAACTTTTAAAACCTCTAAGCGATATTCCGTTCTTTTTGAATGTTTACGGTTCTACCGATGCGCGTTTTGAGGTGAATACTCATTTTAATAGAAAATTGTCTGACAAGTGGGCGACAAGTTTGTTTGTGCACGGAAATGCGCGTGTTGCAAAGAACGACATGAATGATGACGGATTTTTGGATAATCCGCTGGGGAAACAAATCAATGTTCTAAACCGTTATCAATATTATAATCCCGAAAGTGGTTTGGTTAGTTTTATTAATTTCAGGTATATGAATGATAAAAAGCAAACCGGAGAAGTTGATTTCGATAAAGACAGAGATCGCGGAACAACAAATCATTGGGGATCAGAAATCAATACAGAACGTTTTGATGTTTCTACCAAGATTGGTTATGTTTTTAAAGATATGCCTTATCAAAGTATTGGTTTTCAGAATGCTTTTAACAGTCATAACCAAAATTCTTATTTTGGTTTGAATTTGTATGATATTAAGCAGAATAGTTTTTATTCGAATTTAATTTTCAATTCGATTATAAACAATACGATGCATAAGTTCTCAACCGGTTTAAATTTTACTTATGATCAGTATCAGGAATTCGTAAATGTAAATGATTACAGCAGAATTGATAATTCGGTAGGGGCATTCTTTGAATATACTTATGATAATACCGATAATTTTAGTCTTATTTTAGGAGGCAGGGTAGATAATCATAATCGTTTGGGATTTTTTGTAACACCTCGTTTGCATGTGAGATACAATCCATGGAAAGATGGTGTAATTCGTTTCTCTGCAGGAAGAGGAAAACGTTCTGCGAATATTTTTGCTGAGAATCAACAGCTTTTTGCTAGTTCAAGAACGTTCTCGATTTTAGATACAAACGGAAAAATTTATGGTTTGAACCCGGAAATTGCCTGGAATTACGGAGTGAGTTTTTCACAGAAGTTCAAAATTTTCAATAAAAATGCCGAAGCGGGATTTGATTTCTATCGTACCGATTTTCAAAATCAGGCTGTTGTAGATTTGATGCAAAGTCCGCAAGAAGTTTCTTTTTATAATTTAAGAGGAAGTTCTTTTGCTAATAGCTTGCAGGTTGAGTTTAACTATGAATTAATTCATAATTTTAATCTTAGAACAGCATACAAATATTATGACATCCAAACAGATTATTTAACAGGTACTTTTCAGCGTCCGTTGCAGGCCAAGCATCGTTTTTTAGGAAATCTGGAATACGAAACAAACTTAAATGATGGTAAACAGTGGAAGTTTGATTATACTTTTAACTGGTCAGGAAAGCAGCAATTGCCTTACACGGCATCGAATCCTGTTCAAGATCAGTTTCCTGATTTTTCGCCTTCGTATGCAGTTATGAATGTTCAGGTTACAAGAGTTGTTTCTCCAGTTCTGGAAGTGTATGTAGGCGGTGAAAATATAGGTAATTATAAACAACAAAAAGCGATTTTAGGTTCTGAAGATCCATTTGGACCTAATTTTGATGCTTCTATTGCATATGCTCCAATTTTTGGACAAATGTATTATGCCGGATTACGATTTAAAATAAAATAAATTCAATATCAATTTCAAAAAACAATTTCAAAAAAACAATTTTAATAACAGATAAATAATAAACAATATGAAAAATTTAATTTTAATTGCAATGATTACTTTTTTAGGATTTTCGGCTCAGGCTCAAACTAAAAAAAATAAGAATTTAAAATATACTACAGAGGTAAACGGTAATTGTGAGCAATGTAAAAAACGAATCGAAAAAGCAGCTTTTGCTGTTCCCGGCGTTAAGTCAGCAACCTGGGATATTAGTTCACATCAGCTTGCCGTAATTTTAAATGAAGAAAAGTCATCTCCTGAAGATTTGAATAAAGCAATTGCTAAAGTAGGGCATGATACTAAGGATGTTAAAGCAACAGATGCAGATTATGAAAATTTGCATTCTTGCTGTAAGTATGTAAGAGAATAATTATCTTACCGGCCCAAGTGTAAACTTGGGCTTTTAAATAGTTAATTTATCTTTAAAATATAGCAATTTATTGGTGTTGAAGCAAATTATTGTTAATTTCACGAACTTATAAATATAACCAAACGCATTTATGAATAATTTTGATTGGAGTCAATTAATTAACCCTGAATTTTATATTACATTAAGCATCGGAGGTGTTCAAATTGGTTTATTTATTGTCTTGTTTATAGTTTTTGCTGAAACAGGACTTTTCGCAGGTTTCTTCCTTCCGGGAGATAGTTTACTTTTCTTGGCGGGTATTTACAGCCGCGACTTAATGCTAAATGTAGTTGATATTCCGGCTGACTTTATAAATGTATTTGTACTTTCAACTCTTGTTGCTATAATGGGGGTTTTAGGAAATATGACAGGATATTGGTTTGGGGCCAAAAGTGGATATTATTTGTTTAAAAAAGAAGATTCATTTTGGTTTAAGAAAAAATACCTTTTGCAATCTAAAGATTTCTTCGAAAAGTACGGTGGAAAAGCTATTATCTATGCGCGTTTTCTTCCAATATTCAGAACATTTGCACCAATCATTGCAGGTATTGTTTCTATGGATAAAAAGAAATTCATGTTCTATAATGTACTTAGTTCTTTCTTATGGTCGTTTATCCTGATTTTTGCAGGGCATTATTTGTACGGAGTGTTCTTGAAACAAGGAATTGATTTAAAACACCATATTGAATATATCATCATTATAATTGTTATCATCTCCACGTTCCCGGTTTTAGTAAAGCTTTTAAAGAAAAGACCAAGCGAAAAGATATAATTAAAATATACAATACAAAAAAGTCCGAAGTTCTGAACTTCGGACTTTTTTTATGCCTGAATATGATTTTTTAAACATTGCCGACATTTAACGTTGGGACTGATAAGTACTTTGTTATGATTTTTTGTAATCGAAGGTTAAAACCTTGGGCAATGATAAATATTCTTTGTTTAATAGAAGTTGTTATATCTTTTAAGTTAAGAATCTATAAGGGCTAATAGGTACAACTTGACTTAAAAATGCTTAAGAGATTTCTGTTTGAGAATCTGGATGTTAAGTTGCAATTGGAATTTGGAATTTTTTACATTTGGAATTTGTCTCAAAAGACTACCATTCATTTACTTTATTGGCATCCATTTTTAAGAAGATAAACAGTAAAATCGTGAATCCCCAAAGTCCGGAACCTCCATAAGAAAAGAAAGGAAGAGGAACCCCAATAGTTGGAAAAATCCCGATAACCATTGCAATGTTTACAAAAAAGTGTGTAAACAAAATCCCGGCAACACAATAACCATAAACTCTGCTGAATTTTGTTTTTTGTCTTTCGGCCAAATAAATTACTCTTAGTAATAAACCAACAAAAAGCGCAATAACAACAATTGAACCGGCAAAACCCCATTCTTCACCAACAGTCGTAAAAATGTAATCTGTATGTTGCTCAGGAACGAATCCTCCTTTGGTTTGTGTTCCTTCCAGGAAACCTTTTCCAATCCAACCTCCGGATCCAATAGCAATTTCTGATTGGTTGGTGTTATAACCAATACCTTTCATGTCGACAGTTTTACCTAATAATATATTAAAACGGTCACGGTGGTGCTGTTTAAAAATATTATCAAAAACATAATCTACAGATAATACAAAAGCCGAGATAACAGCGAGTAAAATAGCACTTAAAATAATATTTCTGTCAACAGCCCTGCCTTTAAAATGTATAATAATTAATACTCCCAAAGCAATTAAAATAACGGCATAAGGTTCTAAAACAAGCGTTAAAACGAATAATAAAATAGTAATAAAGCCAGTCCATACATACCATGATGGTAATCCTTCTCTGTATAAAACAACAATGAAAATACTGTAAATTAAAGCACTCCCGGGATCAGGCTGCGGTAAAATCAATAATACAGGCAAAAATACAATAGCTAAAGCTTGTACTTGTCTGTTTACCTCTTTCAGGTTAATCTGTGTATCACTTAAATATTTTGCTAATGCCAATGCTGTAGCGGCTTTTGCAAACTCAGAAGGTTGTATTGTAAAGCTTCCTATTGCGTACCAACATCTTTGACCGGCAATAGTTTTTCCAAAAAGAAATAAACCGGCTAATGAAAGTAATGAAACTCCAAAAATAATACTGGCATATTTTTCATAAAATTTCCCGTCAACAAAAAGTACAATAAAAATCAAAGGAATTGTACAGCCAATAAAAATTAACTGCTTTTGATAAGTTCCGTCCGTAGATAATAATGAAGAGGAATAAATGTTTAGCCACCCCAATATTACCAACGCAGTGTAAATAAAAACACTTATCCAGTCAATGTTATTTTTTATACTTTGGTTTTTCATTTGAAATAATTGTATTAATTTTCTTGGGTGGTGTCTAAAGGTATTTTTTTAACTTCTACTTTTGGCAGCTTTGCCATTTTTGCTCTCATGACAGAGTCTTTCGGAGTAGTTTCAATAGCGCTCGCTGCAGTCATTCCTCCTAATTTTGCATATTCGCTTACAAGACTTTTGTTTAATACCCTAATTTCTAAATCAGTCCTTGTAATTTTCTTTCTGAGGTATTTTTCTATCATCAAACTTGCAATTGGTCCGGCAACTGCAGCACCAAAACCTCCGTTTTCAATCATAATTGCGATTGCAATTTTAGGATTGTCTTTAGGGGCAAAGGCTACGAATATCGAGTGATCCTTAAGCTGTGTTCTTTTTCCGTTTATTTTAGCAAAATTCTCCGCTGTACCGGTTTTTCCACAAATATCAATACCTTCAACTCTTAATGCACGCGCAGTACCAAGGTTGTAAACATCAAACAAACCGCTGATAACCGGAGGGAAATATTTCTGATCAATCGTAGTAACGTGTTTTGTGGTAAACTTAGCATCAATTTTTTTGCCCTCAATTTTTTTAATGATGTGAGGTGTATAATAATAACCTTGATTCGCTACAGTAGCCATCATATTCGCTAACTGAATAGGTGTCATTAAAACCTCTCCCTGACCAATAGCATTCGATACAATTGTGGTGCTTCGCCATCCTCCGTTAGGATATATTTTTTTGTACGTTTTAGATGTTGGTACATTTCCTCTTTTACCGGTTGGTAAATCGTAACCCATAAACTGACCTAGTCCAAAACTTTTTACGTGATCACTCCAAACATCTACAGCTTTAGCCGGATTTGCATATTTATTTATAGTTAGCATATAAGTCTGTGCGAAATAAGTATTACATGAATTGTAAATACCATTATGTAACTGTTGGTTTGGTGCGTGACTATGACATTTCATAAAACGACCTCTTCCATAACTGAATCCATTATGACAAAAAAACGTCGTGTTTTCGTTTATTACCTGTTCCTGTAAGCCAATTAAACCTGTTAAAATTTTAAATGGAGAACCTGGAGGGTACTCGGCAAGAAGTCCTCTGTCGTATAAAGGTTTTGCTATAGAATCGTGATATAAAAGGGTATAATTTTTAGAGCGTTGTCTTCCTACCAAGATACCCGGATCATAAGAGGGTGCAGTAACTAATGCTAAAATTTCTCCTGATTTAGGTTCGATAGCAACAATTCCTCCTCTTTTATTAATCATTAATTCTTCTCCGTACTTTTGAAGTTCAGCATCAATAGTCAGATTAATGTCTTCTCCGGCAACAGCGATAGTGTCGTATTTGCCTTCTTTATAAGAACCAATTTCTCTATTGTATTTGTCTTTCTGGATGTATTTTACACCTTTTATTCCGCGTAAAACTTCTTCGTAGCTTTCTTCAACACCTTGTCTTCCAATTAAGTCACCGCTATTGTAATAAGGGTTTTTAGCAATTAATTTTTCATTTACCTGTAGAATAGAGCCAAAAATATTGGCGCCATAATCTACTTCATAATCACGAAGAGAACGTTTCTGGAAATAAAAACCTTCATATTTTCTGATCTTTTCCTGAAAAGCAGCAAATTCAGATTTGTTTAATTGCGGTAAAAATACAGACGGTAATCTTGGGCTGTAAACTTTGGCTTTTGCAATTCTCTTATCGTAATCTTCTTTGGTAATATTTAATAATGTGCAGAACTCGCTAACATTTAAATTCTCCTTAATTTCTCTCGGAATAACCATGATGTCGTAAGAAGCCTGATTGGCAACTAATAATTTTCCGTTCCTATCATAGATATATCCTCTTTCGGGATAGTCGTACTGTTTCTTTATTGCGTTATTTTCTGATTTTAATTTAAAGGAATCGTCTATAATTTGCAAATAAAATACCCTCATCACAAGCAAAGATGCTGCGATAATAATTAAAGAGGGCAGCAGGACTTTTCTCATCGTTTAGTGGGCTTAATAAGGTAAATTATTATAATTGAAGTGATTATTGTAAATATAGAACTAAATAAAGTTCGAAGCAAAATGTCCCAAATAAATTTAAACTGAAATGCTTCTAGTATAAATAATACAATATGATGTAGTACAACAGAAACTAGGATAAATGAAAATCGTTCAGGAGTTAATGAATCGTTTAGTTTGATGGTTTGGTATTCGTAACTTAATCCAAATGAGAACTTAAAAATATAAGGTCTGTAATAGGCTAGAATTACGCAGGCTGTAGCATGAATCCCGCCCGAATTACAAAACATATCCATGGTTAGTCCAAGTAAAAAGCTGGAGAAAATTAATCCTGCCTTGTTGCCGTTTACCGGATACAAAATAATGTATAGGATGTATGGGAAGGGACTTATGTACCCTAAAAAATTCATATTATTGAAAATAACAACTTGAATTGTTAGTAACATAATAAAACGAAGAATATTGACTAACAAAGCGCTATTCATTTTTTTTCTTGTTTTCTAAATTAATAAGTTCCTCTCTGTCCCTGCTCTTAATAATATAAACGTGTCCTAAGTTTGTCATATCATTAAAGAGTTTAACGTTTATGACATAAGAACTGGTGTTGGCTTTGGTTGAAATTTTATCGACAGTACCAATGTTAATTCCTTCAGGAAAAATTACAGATTGGCCACCTGTTACAATTGTATCCCCTTTTCTAATAGAAGCTAATCTTGGAACATCTTCTAACTGAACAAATCCAGTGCTTTTTCCGTCCCAGGTTAGAGAACCAAAATGATTCGATTTTTTTAGTTTTGCATTAATATGTGATCTCATATTCAAAATACTTACTACCGTAGAGTATCTTGGAGAAGTGTTATCAATTATGCCAATAATTCCTAAGCTATTGATTACTCCCATATCTGGCTTGATTCCGTCATTTGTTCCGGAATTTAACGTGATAAAATTCTCATGCGTATTGTATGAGTTATGAATTACTTTTGAAACGATAATATCTGCAGGTTTTACGCCTTTTATAGTATCTGGTAGAGGAAGTTTTGTAGTGTCTTCTTTATTAAATAGTAGGCTTTTTAATCTTGCATTTTCAAGTACGAGTTCTTCGTTTTCGGTTCTTAAATTCAAATATTCATTGATGTGATTTATTTTTTCATAAACACCTCCGCTTAAAAAATTAGCAGAACTAATTACTTTACTTCTATGATAAGAATGCGACTGAATTGTGAGAGCCAACGAAATACCTAAAAGCAGCAAAAACAGCAATCGATTACTGTTTCTTATAATAAAATTAAAAATTTGCTGCATTTCTTGTTTGGTTATTTTGTTTCAGGATATGCTTTTAAGTTTCAAATTTTATAAGAGTCAAATTCAATTAATTTAACTCTTATAAAATATATTTATTGTTTGTTGGATCTTATTTAATTAAGATGCTTTTAAATTTTGCAATGTTTTTAAGTGCCATTCCAGTTCCACGAACTACAGCTCTTAAAGGGTCTTCAGCAATATAAACAGGTAAATCTGTTTTTTGCGAAATACGTTTGTCAAGACCTCTTAACATAGATCCACCACCGGCAAGATAAATACCAGTATTGTAAATATCTGCAGCTAATTCAGGAGGAGTTTGAGATAATGTTTCCATTACAGCATCTTCAATACGTTGAATCGATTTGTCTAATGCTTTTGCAATTTCTCTATAAGAAACATCAACCTGTTTTGGTTTACCGGTAAGTAAATCTCTACCTTGAACTGACATGTCTTCAGGAGGGCCATCTAAATCTTCGATAGCAGCTCCAATTTGAATTTTTATTTTTTCAGCTGTACTTTCTCCAACAAAAAGGTTGTGTTGAGTACGCATATAATAAACGATATCATTTGTAAAAACGTCACCTGCAATTTTTACAGATTTGTCGCATACAATACCACCTAATGCAATAACGGCAATTTCTGTAGTACCACCTCCAATATCAACAATCATGTTTCCTTTTGGCTGCATAATATCGATACCAATACCAATTGCTGCTGCCATCGGCTCATGAATTAGGTAAACTTCTTTTCCGTTTACTCTTTCACAAGATTCTTTTACAGCTCTCATTTCAACTTCGGTAATACCAGACGGAATACATACTACCATTCTTAAGGCTGGAGTAAACATTCTTTTTTTCAATGCCGGAATACTTTTGATGAACATGTTGATCATCTTTTCCGAAGCATCAAAATCGGCAATAACACCATCCTTCAAAGGCCTTATGGTTTTGATATTTTCATGCGTTTTACCTTGCATCATATTGGCTTCCTTACCAACAGCAATGATTTTGCCTGATATTCTATCACGTGCAACGATTGACGGACTATCAATAACGACTTTATCATTATGTATGATTAAAGTGTTTGCGGTACCAAGGTCTATCGCAATATCCTCGGTCATGAAATCAAAAAATCCCATAAGTTTTTTAGGGGTTTAAAATGTTATAAATTATTTTGAACAAAGTTAAACAAATTAATGTTTAAAATGACGTGTTCCTGTAAATACCATTGCAAGATTATTTTCGTTGCAATAATTTATGCTTAATTCGTCTTTTATTGAACCTCCAGGCTGAATTACAGCTGTTATTCCTGCTTTTTTAGCTAATTCTACACAATCCGGAAACGGGAAAAACGCATCACTTGCCATAGAAGCACCGGTTAAATCAAATCCAAAAGCTTTAGCTTTATCTACAGCTTGTACCAAAGCATCAACTCTTGATGTCTGGCCAGTTCCTGAAGAAATTAATGTTCCGTTTTTTGCAAAAACAATCGTGTTTGATTTTGTGTTTTTACAAATTTTTGAAGCAAATATCAAGTCTTCTATTTCCTGAGCGGTTGGCTCAGTAATGGTAACGGTTTTTAAATGCTCTTTAGTATCTGTAATATTATTTCTGTCCTGAATTAACAAACCGTTAAGACATGTTCTCACTTGTCTTGAAGGTAGTTCAACTTCGTTCTGAACTAATATAATTCTGTTTTTCTTTTCTTGTAAAACTGCAATTGCGTCATCATCATAACTTGGGGCAATTACTACTTCACAAAATAATTTATTGATTTCCTGTGCTGTAGCCAAATCAATTTTAGTATTTGCAATCAAAACGCCGCCAAAAGCCGATGTTGGGTCGCAAGCCAAAGCTGCTAAATAAGCTTCGCTGATAGTTTTTCTTGAAGCTAAACCACAAGCATTATTATGTTTTAAAATAGCAAATGTTGGTCCGTCAGTTTTAAATTCATTAATTAAATTTACTGCAGCATCAACATCTAATAAATTATTATAAGATAATTCTTTTCCGTGCACTTTTTTGAACATTGCGTCAAAATCTCCAAAAAAGAAACCTTTTTGATGTGGATTTTCTCCATATCTTAAAACCTGACCGCCTTCGATACTTTCTTTGTAAATAGTTTCGTCAGTATTAAAATAATTAAAAATCGCGCCATCATAATGAGATGAAACGTGGAATGCTTTTGTAGCAAACAATCTTCTGTTTTCAAGAGTTGTTGCTCCGTTTTGCTCTGTAATTAAATCAAGAAGCAAACTATATTCGTTAACAGAAGCTACAATTACAGTATCCTTGAAATTTTTTGCACCGGCACGAATCAGTGAAATTCCGCCAATATCAATTTTTTCAATAATATCCTGCTCACTTGCACCAGAAGCAACAGTTTTTTCAAACGGATATAAATCAACAATAACCAGATCAATCTGCGGAATATCAAATTCCTTCATTTGCTGAACGTCACTTTCGTTATCCTGACGGTTTAAGATTCCACCAAAAATTTTCGGGTGTAAAGTTTTCACTCTTCCACCAAGAATTTCCGGGAATGAAGTAATATCTTCAACAGGAACTACAGGAATTCCAAGGTTTTTTATAAAATCTTCAGTTCCTCCAGTCGAATAAAGTGTTACGTTTTGTTTATGTAATTTTCTAACGATTGGCTCTAGTCCATCTTTCGAAAAAACAGAAATTAATGCGGATTGTATTGTTTTAGTTGTGCTCATTGTGTAGTTATGATTTTCAGACTGCAAAAGTAGTTTTTTTAAATATTATTTTAAAGAAAATTAATGTAACATTATGCTAAAAAAATCTACTGATGAGTAAGTTAACTTTTATTAGGATTTTGATTTTAATTTATTGAATTTTACTTTTATGAAAAATACACGTATATGCTGGTTTATCTAAGGTTATTAAAAGAAAGTTTCCGCTTTGCCATAAACGCTTTGCGAAATAATAAATTGCGTACCTTATTGTCACTGTTGGGTGTTACGATTGGTATTTTTTCGATTATTGCTGTATTGGCAGCGGTAGATTCTTTAGATCGAAAGATTTCAAAAGACCTGAGCAGCTTAGATAAAAATACGATTTATTTAATGAAATACTGTTTCGGACCATCTGAAATTCCGCAATGGAAAAGAGAGCAGTTTCCAAATGTAAAATATGACGAATATATAAGTTTAAAAAATTCCCTTAATAACACAGATCAGGTCGCTTATCAGCTTTTTGTAAATCATGAAACTTTAAAATACGATTCAAAAACCGTTAGTGATGTTAATATAGTTCCTTCTTCTAGCGAAATGGTGGATATCGAAGGATTGAGTTTTGATAAAGGAAGATTTTACAATGAATCTGAATCAAATTCCGGAAGCGCCGTTATTGTTTTGGGATATGATATTGCCGAAGGACTTTTTGGAACAAGTGATCCTGTTGGAAAAAATATTCGTTTATACGGACAACGTTTTACCGTAATTGGTGTAATCAAGAAACAAGGTGCTGGTTTTTTTGGAGATAGTAATGATACATCGGTTTATTTACCAACGAATTTTTTACGCAGAATGTACGGTGATAATGATGCAATGACGCCGGTTATTGTTTTAAAACCTGTAAAAGGAGTAGACATGGAGGCGTATAAAGCCGAAGTTGCCCAAAAATTGCGAGCAATTCGCGGAATGAAAGCAGGCGAGTCTGATAATTTCTTTATAAATGTACTTTCGGGTTTTACTGATTTTGTAGATGGAATTCTGGGAAGTTTAAGATTTGGAGGAATATTTATTAGTTTCTTCTCTTTTCTGGTTGGAGGATTTGGAGTGGCAAATATTATGTTTGTTTCGGTAAAAGAGCGAACAAACTTAATAGGTATTCAAAAATCTTTAGGAGCAAAAAATCGTTTTATATTGTTTCAGTTTTTATTCGAAGCAGTTATACTTTGTTTAATAGGCGGAATGATTGGTTTATTGATTGTTTGGCTGATGTCGATGCTTTTAACCAATTTATTAGATTTTGAATTTGTGCTAAGTTTCTGGAATATAATTATTGGCGCGGGATTATCGATTTTGGTTGGTGTAATATCCGGAATTTTACCGGCAATTTCAGCAGCAAAATTAGATCCGGTTGAGGCAATTAGAACGGGAATGTAGTCTTAAGATTCTAAGATACTGTTGCTGGTTCTAAGGTTTTTTTTTTTTTTTGAAGGTTACAAAAAGTAAACATTGGAGTTGGTAATAAGGTTCCGAAGGAACTAATTATATTGTATAAATGGAATTATTCCGTT
Organism: Flavobacterium piscisymbiosum; assembly: GCF_020905295.1. Taxonomy (NCBI): domain Bacteria; kingdom Pseudomonadati; phylum Bacteroidota; class Flavobacteriia; order Flavobacteriales; family Flavobacteriaceae; genus Flavobacterium; species Flavobacterium piscisymbiosum. The sequence continues at coordinate 1,792,331 of NZ_JAJJMM010000001.1, forward strand.
GAGTATAAAATTTATTCTTTTGAATAGCGTCCAGCTTTAGCTGGAGATTTAAATACAGATAAGAAATTAGGCTTTAGCCAAATATAATGTAGTAGTAAACTGCGAAAGGTTTCTAAAAAAAAATCCGAAGAAATATTCTTCGGATTTTTTTTAGTTCTTATTTGGGAACTTAATTTTAGTTCGATCCCATTTGATAGAATCAGAATAATAGTAATCACTATTGGTTTTGTATTTCAAGACAGTATCCTCTTCTTGAGTGGTTCTTCTGATTGCATAAGCCTGTAATTGATTTTTGTTTAGGAACTTGAAAAAGGATGTGTTTTTTATAGTGTCATTTTGAGACGCAATAATTAATATTCGTCTGTTTTTCTCTTTACTTAGAATATTTTCGGATAAAAAATCATCTAAACTAGTTTCAGGAATTTTAACAATGTCTTTTGGTTCTAGGTTAAGAAAATGCGGAAGTGTATCTTTTTCACTGCCGTAACTACAGAATTCGAGGAAATATCTTTTTTGATAAAAATAGAAACTTCCTTTTTTGTCAATTAATAACTGATGCTCTGCATAAAAACCTTTTCTTGGAGGAGGAGCAAATTTGTCCGTATGTTTTTTTGTGGAATCGTAATATTTTTCAATTTTTTCATCTTCATATGAGATGATATAGGTTTTGTCTTTCTCAATACTCTTTTCTTTTTTCTTAGTACAATTCAAAAGAAACAGACAAATTACAAAACCAATTAAAACTCTTTTCATAAAGTGAAGATTTAAAATAAAGATATAAAAAAATCCCATCAGCCGAAGCGAATGGGATTTTATATGTTAAGAAGTTCGAAAACTATCTAATTGTATTATTCTGAATCAAATCGATATATAAGTTGATCTTATCTTTCAATTCTTTTCTTGGCGTGATAAAGTCAAGGAAACCGTGCTCTAATAAGAACTCAGCAGTCTGGAAACCTTCCGGTAAATCTTTTCCTGTAGTGTCGCGAACAACACGAGGACCGGCAAAACCAATTAAAGCTCCAGGCTCAGAGATGTTGATGTCTCCTAACATTGCGTATGATGCAGTTGTTCCTCCTGTAGTTGGATCAGTACAAAGCGAAATGTATGGTAATTTAGCTTCAGCTAACTGAGCTAATTTTACTGATGTTTTAGCTAATTGCATAAGCGAATAAGCAGCTTCCATCATACGAGCTCCACCTGACTTAGAAATCATTACAAAAGGTAGTTTGTTTTTGATCGCGTGATCAATACCTCTGGCAATTTTTTCTCCAACAACCGCTCCCATAGATCCACCAATAAAGGCAAAATCCATACAGCAGATAACAAGTTCTTTTCCTTTAGATTTTCCCACTCCGGTACGCACAGCGTCTTTCAGGTGAGTTTTCTCCATTACATCTTTCAATCTTTCTGCATATTTTTTTGTATCCACAAAATGCAAAGGATCTTTTGATGTCATGTTTTTATCCAATTCAACAAATTCATTATTGTCGAATAAAATTTCAAAATAGGTTGCGCTTCCAATTCTAACATGAAAATCATCTTCAGGACTAACAAATAAGTTTCTGGCTAATTCGTCAGCATCAATAATTTTTCCAGTAGGAGATTTGTACCACAATCCTTTAGGAACGTCCATTTTGTCTTCGGTCGCAGTCGTAATCCCTTTTTCTTGTCTTTTAAACCAAGCCATTTTTTTAATTTTAGAATGTAGATTTTAAAGTTTAGATTTTTCAATCTGATTCAAAATTTAGATTTCAGGCTTTTTTAGAAGTCTGAAATCTAAAATCAGAAGTCTAAAATTTAAAGTGTATTTACGTTATTCAAGTCAGCAAAAGCTTGCTCAAGTCTTGTATTGAATGTCACTTCGCTTTCACGTACCCATTTTCTTGGGTCATAATATTTTTTGTTAGGAACGTCAGAACCTTCTGGGTTACCAATTTGAGTTCTTAAATAGTCAATGTTTTTAACCATATAATCACGAATTCCTTCAGTATATGCAAATTGTAAATCTGTATCAATATTCATTTTGATAACTCCGTATCCAATAGCTTCTCTAATTTCTTCAAGTGTAGAACCTGAACCTCCGTGGAAAACGAAATCTACAGGGTTAGCACCAGTTTTAAATTTGTCTTGTACGAAATCCTGAGAATTTTTTAAGATTTTTGGAGTCAATTTTACGTTTCCTGGTTTGTAAACACCGTGAACGTTTCCAAAAGCAGCTGCAATTGTAAATTTAGGGCTAATTTTAGATAATTCTTCGTAAGCGTAAGCTACTTCTTCTGGTTGAGTGTATAATTTTGAGCTATCAACATCAGAGTTGTCAACACCATCTTCTTCACCACCTGTAATACCAAGTTCGATTTCTAATGTCATTCCCATTTTGCTCATTCTGGCCAAATACTCTTTACAGATCTCGATGTTTTCTTCGATTGGCTCTTCAGACAAGTCGATCATATGAGAACTGAATAATGGTTTTCCTGTTTCTGCAAAATGTTTTTCAGAAGCATCTAATAAACCATCAATCCAAGGTAATAATTTTTTTGCACAGTGGTCAGTATGTAAAATTACGGTAGCGCCGTAAGCTTCTGCCAAAGTATGAATGTGTTTTGCTCCGGCGATTCCTCCAGCGATTGCTGATTTCTCGTTAGCGTTAGATAATCCTTTTCCAGCGTTAAATTGTGCTCCTCCGTTTGAAAATTGAATAATAACTGGCGCATTTAGTTTCGCTGCAGTTTCAAGAACCCCATTAATTGTGCTAGACCCTGTAACATTTACTGCTGGTAAAGCAAAACCTTTTTCTTTTGCATAATTAAAAATTTCCTGTACTTGATCTCCTGTAGCTACTCCGGGTTTAATATTGTGTGCCATTGTAATTTTTTTTAGTTGTTTTTAGTTTTTAGGTTGCAAAAATAAGAATTAATTAGCATTAGAACGGATAATTTATCCCAAAATTTAAAACCGAATGACCAAAATTGTATTCTTTGAACCAACGGTCTCCCTTCTCATGCGCCGGATTATAAGTCTTAAAGCCTAAATCTAAACGAATTACAAAAAAGCTTAAATCGTAACGTAAACCAAATCCTGAACCCAAAGCAATTTCAGCTAAATCGTTTACGCCAGAGAATTTTGCCTTCTCGTCGATGACATTATCGAGCACATTCCAGATATTTCCGGCGTCTGCAAAGATCGCTCCCTTCACATCTCCAAAAACTTTAAAACGGAATTCTGCACTCAAAGCAATCTTCATATTTGCTTCGTTAAAATCGTTCGCTGCATTCGTACTTCCCGGACCCAAAGAGTAAGGTTGCCATGCACGGTTATCGTTTGAACCTCCTGAATAATAACTTCGTGAAAACGGAATGTAATCTGAATTGCCAAACGGAATGGCTATCCCAAAAAAGCTTCTCACGGCCAATACTTTTTCTTTTCCAAAATCCCAGTGTTTGATATAATCAAATTCGGTTTTTATATATTCTGAATATTCTAAGTTGAATATTTCATAGTTGCCTCTGGAATTTTCAGGAAGCTTTGCAATGCTTGAAATGGCGGATAGTAAAGTACCGGCAGATTCTATTTTGGTTTTAAACTGATAAAAGGTATTATCAGCAAGATCTTTTTTAGTGGTTTTGGTAAAAGTGTAACTAGTGGCTAAAATAAAGTCATTTTCGGTCAGACGAATTCTTCTTTCTTCTATGCTTTGTACGTCTTTATATTGGCTATCTCCCGGCCTTAATACCGTTTGGTCTGTTAATACTTCTTTTGTAAAGTTGTTTGCTCCCTCAGGAATAATTAGGTTTCCGCTAGTATCAACATTAGTGGATTCTATGTTATATGCGCTTGCAATATTGTTTAATTCATTATAGGAAGAAGTATAAACATTAAAATAATTATTAGGATTTAGATTTCGTACGAACTGGGCATTAAGCAATTCAAGTTTGGCAGTATTGTTTCTTTTTGGAGACCAGTTATAGGCAAGACCTCCTGTAAAATTTTCTTTGTCAAGACCTATGTTTCTTTGTTTAGAGAAACCTGCAGTGATGCTGGTAGAAGGAATCATTCTTTTCGGGATAATTTTTTCAGTGCCAAAAGGCAGTAAAATTCTCGGGAAATTCAGTTTTAAATCCAAACCATACTCTGATACGTTAAAGAAATTATCGTTAGGATTTGCCATGTCTTTCGATGAACCTACATTTAAACGTGCCGAAATTTCAAGCGTTTCAGCCCTGTTAAATACATTTCGAATCGTTTCAGAAATACTGGCTCCAATACCAAAATCCTGAATATTAGAATGGGTTACGTCAAGAGAGGCGCCAAAACTATATTTCTTTCTTGGTGTCAGATACACATTTGCAATTAAGGATTGTGCCGTTGAGTCGCGTTTGTCAACTTCATATTGAATTGAAGGATAATTAAAGATCTTTAAGTTGTTTAAATATCTTGAAGAAAGAGTTGTTCTGGTGTCAGAAAAATAATTTCCTTTAGTGATAAAAACAGCATCAGTAATCGCTCGCGGTTTGTATTTTAATTTTTTGTGACTGTACAGATTGAAGTTATTGTACGTTGTACTATCTGTTATTTTTGTTTTTGCATTTGCCGGAGAATAATCCGTATAAATGTTAACATCGCTGATTTTGTATAGTTTAAAAGGCTCTGTTCTGCTGGAATCTCTTTCCTGAATATTATTGTTGTTGATGATTAAAGTTACATCAGCTTTGTTCTTTTTGCCAATAGTATCAATGTCAAAAGTTACATAAGTAGGTTGAAAGAAATAAGCACCGTGGTTTCTAAAGTAAGTCGTAAGACGGTTTTTTTCATCTTCAAAATCAGCAGTTTTATATTGTTTTCCGGATTTTAAAAACGAAGGTTCGTTGTTGGTTCTGTATAATGAATCCAGCGCCGGAGTCTTGATATTCGTGTTAATAGTGTCCAGAGTATAAGCCGGACCGGTTGTAATAAGGTAATTTATTTTAGCTTTTTTTCTGGCAACACTATCAATACTATAATCTGTTGCTACATTAAAATAACCATTATTAAAGTAGTAGAACTTTAAACGTAAAAGAGATTTTTTTGTTTTTGCAGTATCAATAACCACAGGAGGTTCGCCTGTATTTTTTAGAAATTCATGAATACCTTTATACAAAAAAGATTGTCCAAGTCGGTCTACTTGCTTTGCCGATAATATTTTAGCCTGACGTTCATATAAACCAGGATGATTTTTAAATTTTGCCTGATAAGTAGAATCCGGATTTAAGTTGGCTAAGTTGTATAAATTTAAACGTAAACGATATCCTAACAAAGTACCATTTGGTTTTTGGTACATTTGGTTAGAAGCTATTTCGTCGTTCGTAGCCTTTCCATTTACAAGAATAGTATTTTTTACAAGAAGGTTTTTTCCATCTGGAACTCTTTTTACAGCATTACAACCGCAAATAAATATTGCTATTAGAATAAATGCTGTTATTTTTGTGGAATTCTTTTTCAAGTGTTCTTAAATATTTAATTCAAAAGTACATTATTTTATGGTTAGTAAAAACCAAATAAAACTTATATCAAGTTTACATCAAAAAAAGCAACGTTTTGCAAATCAATTATTTTTTGCCGAGGGAGTAAAAGTAATTCAAGAATTGTTGTTGTCCAATTTTGAATTAGAGCATTTATATACGACTCTAAATGATTTTGAAGAAGTTCATTCCTCAAAACGTACGCTTATTTATGAGCAGGACCTTAAAAAAATTAGTGCCCTATCAACTCCAAATTCGTGTTTGGCAGTTTTTAAAATTCCATCCGAAAATAAAATTATCAACTCAGGTTTGGTTTTAGCGCTTGACGATATTCGCGACCCCGGAAATCTGGGAACGATTTTGCGTCTTTGTGACTGGTTTGGTATCAAACAAATTATTTGTTCTAAAGAAACTGTCGATATTTATAATCCAAAAGTAGTTCAGGCAACTATGGGGTCTATTGCCAGAGTAAATGTGAATTATGTTGATTTGAAAAATTTTATTGCTGAAGCCAATGTTCCTGTTTTTGGAACTTTTATGGATGGCGAGAATATTTATCAATCTAATTTGCCTCAAAGCGGAATCATTATCATGGGTAATGAAGCCAATGGAATATCATCAGAGATTGAAAAAATAGTTACAAGCCGACTCACAATTCCAAGATTTGGAGAGCTGCAAAAAACCGAAAGTTTAAACGTAGCTACTGCGACAGCAATTATTCTTAGTGAGTTTAAACGAAATAGTTAGGTATTTGTTTTAATGAAAAGTAAAATTAATTAAAATAGCCCTCGATTTCATAGAATCGATATTATCTGTCCATGGGCTTGGTCCTTTTGCAGGATTGTCGCGAATTAATTCATCTGTAATGCCAAACATACCTCTTATAGAAGGTGAGAAGATAAAGTATTCAGAGAAAAAGTCAATTCCAAAACCTACTTCGTAAGCAGCGGTCCATTGTTTTACTCTGAATTTCCCTTCAAAATTATCATCTTTTGATTTTGCGTTGCTGGATAAATTCAATGTTGTAGACATTCCGCCAACAAGATATGGGCGAATGTTTCCTGTACGCAGTGAAGAAAATTTTAATAATAATGGAAAGTGAATATAAGTACTGTTTACTTCTCGTAAATAATCTTTTTCTAAAGGTAAATTTGGATAATACAAATCACGTTTGGTATAATACAAACCTGGCTCAAAACGCAAATTGATATATTCCTGTAGTCTTAAATCGGCTACAACACCTACATTAAAACCGGTAGTCTTTTTTACCTGAATATCCGGACCGGGAGTTTTGTAGTCAAATTTAAAATCGAAACTATTAAAACCTAAATAATAACCAAAATACAGGCGTTGTTTTTGCCAGTTTTCAAGATTTATAATAGGATCCTTGCTAAACATACTTTTAGCAAATTGAGAATATCCGTTTGTCGTTAAGACTAATAAAAGTAAGACTACAGTTTTTTTCATACTATTTTTTAGATGCAGAATAAATGGTGGCAACCCCAAAAGTTTGAGGCATGGATACAACATCTATAAACCCAATTTTTCTTAAAATATTGTTTAAAGCTTCTCCATAAGGAAAAACTGCAGCAGATTCAGATAAATAACCATAAGCAGAATTGTCTTTAGAAAACAATTTACCAATGATAGGAAGTATATTTTTGCTGTAAAATTTATAACCTTGTTTATAAGGAGTTTTGTCAGGAACCGAAGTTTCCAGAATTACAAAAACACCATTAGGTTTTAGAACTCTTAAAATTTCAGCAAAACCTTTTTCTAAATGTTCAAAATTTCTAACCCCAAAACCAACGGTTATAGCATCGAAATAATTGTCTTCAAAAGGAATTTTTTCAGAATCTCCCAAAACCATATCAATTAAATTTGATAATCCTTTTTCTGCGATTTTCTTTTTCCCAACTTCCAGCATACCTGCAGAAATATCCAGACCAATTATTTTTTCGGCATTTGTTTGCGTCATCAAAATGGCAAGGTCTCCAGTTCCGGTTGCGATATCAAGAATAACTTTGGGTTTTTTATCCGAAACTATTTTTAATACTTTTTTTCTCCATTTAATATCGATTCCAAATGAAATTACGCGATTCAAATTGTCGTAGTTCCCTGAGATGTTATCAAACATTTGGGCAACTTGCTCTTTTTTACCTAAAGAAGAGTCTTTATATGGGGTTATTTTTTCAGACATTTTTTTTATTTACGCAAATATAATACAATCTGACTTAACTGTAATTGAGTTTTTGAATTTGTAAATTAATTGTTTTAACTGTAGATGTTTAATTATTGTTTGATGTTGGATTCTGGCCATCACCAAAAGTGGGTATTTTGCAAAAATCACCAAAAGTGGGTATTGTGGGACGTGGATTTTATGACCAACTTTGCTACAGTTAAAAAGATAGAATTTTAATGATTGATTGAATTAATGACTTGAATCAAATGAATATTTTTTTTGCACTGGTAATTTCATTTGTTCTTGTAAGTAGTTTTGAAAGTATTGTTCTTGGGGCCAATACTCTTTTAAAGTGCGAAATACGTTCTTAGGATTAAATTTGTTTTTGGAAATTTTAATTTTCTTGCCTTTAATATCTTAGTGGTATTTGTTATTAAAGGCTCTTTGAGATTCGTTCTCATTTAACATTAAATGTTATTCAGTTATTCAAATGTTTCTAACATTTGTGATTTTTTTTACCAAAACTATTACTCGAATGAGTCAGATTTAAAAATCAATCGTTTTTTAAAAAACATCCTTCACAAGAGGATGTTTTTTTGTTTTTATTACTTTCTAATGTATGTTTCGTACGTATAATCAAAAAGATGTTTATCATCTTTAAAGTTTTCTTCAGATTCTACCAGTTGCCACTCACTTTTGCTGATTTTTGGAAAAAAAGCATCTGCTTCAAAAGTATGATGCACTTTGGTGATCTCAATAATATCTGTATAAGGCAAGGCAAGATTATAAATTTCGCCTCCGCCAATGATATACGAATCTTCGTTTTCGGGACAAGCGGCAATTGCTTTTTCGATACTGTCGACTACAATACAGCCTTCCGGATGATAATCTTTTTGGCGTGTTATCACAATATGAACTCTGTTTGGGAGTGGTTTCGGGAAGCTTTCAAAAGTTTTTCTTCCCATAATAATATGATGATTCGTTGTAAGTGATTTGAATCTTTTAAAATCATTTGGTAAATGCCAAACTAATTCATTGTTTTTTCCAAGCTCGTTATTTTCGGCAACAGCCGCTATCATTATAATCATAGCAATCTAGTAACTAAATTTTATTTTCGGTATCCTCAATTATTCTGGATTCTAATTGACTAATTCTTTTTTGCTGTAAGCCAACAAGTCTGTCAATTTGTTCTCTTTCCCATTTTTTATTCATGAATCTGTCTGTAATGTACACCTTTATAAAGTGTAAAATAAAGATAAAGAACCATATCGTAATTCCCCAAACACACCAGTTTTGATCTGTGTTAGCGCCAAAACCAAAAAATCTGTTGGCAATAAATAAAAATAAACTTCCTAGCAGAAAAAGTACAAAATGAAAGTATAAGATCTTTTTCTGTCTAAGTCTTCTTCGGGCATATTCGTATTGTTCGTGCGCTTCTTTTTCCATAAGATATAAATGAGGTCATAAAGTTAAAATTTATTTTGTAATCACCCTATTTAGATCTTGGAATATTTCTTTTAAAATGAGCTGAGAGTTTGAATTCCAAAATTTTATGCGGATTTAATTATTGATATGACTAAAAAAATATTCGGTTTTTGATATTATCACAAATCGGCTGTGAAGGTATCGAAAGTTTATCTGAATTTATGTAATTTAGTCTATGAATCTAAAAACTAAATAGTTATGTCTTTAAAGAAACAATTTATTAAAACGAAGCCGGTAGTTAAAGTTACATTTTCTATTGATGCTAAAGACGCAAGTTCGGCTGCGGTTGTTGGCGATTTTAACAACTGGAATGTTGAGGAAGGAACTTTGAGTAAGTTAAAAAACGGTACTTTTAAAGCTACCTATGACTTGGTTAAAGATGCAATTTACGAGTTTAAGTACGTAATTGACGGAAGTTATGTTAATGATCCTGAAGCAGATTCTTATAAATGGAATGATTTTGCAGGAAGTGAAAATAGTGTTTTAGTAGTATAAAGTATAAAATCTTTAGAGAAAAAAAATACCACAGCGAACGCTAAGTCTACTCTTAGCTTAATGAAAAAAGAAAAGTTCGCAAAGCTTTGTATTGATCTAGCTTTGCGAACTTTTCTTTTTGGATGATATTCTTAGGATAAAAATCTTTGCGTTCTTTGCGGTAAAAAAAAACATTAGGCTTTAAAACTAATAGTTTATACAGCAACACTTCCTTTTATTCCCGCATGTGGTTCATAATCTAAAAGTGTAAAGTCATTATAATCAAAATCAAAAATGTTTTTAATCTCTGGATTTAAGATCATTTTTGGTAATGGTTTTGGCTCACGGGTCAATTGCAATTCTAATTGTTCGAAGTGATTGTTATAAATATGTGCGTCTCCAAAAGTGTGAATGAATTCTCCATATTCCAGATCACAAACCTGAGCAATCATCATCGTTAATAATGCGTAAGAAGCAATATTAAATGGAACTCCTAAAAATATATCAGCACTTCGCTGGTACAATTGGCAGGATAATTTTCCTTTTATCTCTCCTTTTTCAGGATCAGGACTGCTTACATAAAACTGAAAAAAAGCATGACATGGAGGTAAGGCTGCTTTATTGTTGGCAACATTTTCTTCAAATGACTTTTTTGTATCAGGTAAAACCGATGGATTCCATGCTGAAACCAACATTCTTCGGCTATTAGGGTTTGTTTTAAGTTCTGTAATCAATTCAGAGATCTGATCAATTTCTTCACTATTCCAATTACGCCATTGGTGTCCGTAAACAGGGCCTAAATCTCCATTAGAATCTGCCCAGGCATCCCAAATTTTCACCCCATTTTCCTGAAGATATTTTATATTGGTATCACCTTTTAAGAACCAAAGAAGTTCATAAATGATAGATTTTAAGTGTAATTTTTTGGTTGTTACCATTGGGAAACCTTCACTTAAATCAAAACGCATTTGGTAACCAAAAACACTTTTAGTTCCCGTTCCTGTTCTATCTCCTTTTTGACAACCGTTTTCTAAAACATGTTGTACTAAATCTAAGTATTGTTTCATTGTGGTTTATTCGGTTATTCGTTTAATTGTTTAATCGATTTAACGAATAAACAAATCAACGATTAAACAATAATTTTATCTTTTAGAGATTTCGTCTCTAATTTTTGCTGCTTTTTCATAGTCTTCCTGAGAAACAGCCTGATCTAAAAGCTCATTTAGTTCCTGCAAACTATGTTTTGCGTAAACATCTCCGGATTGATTACTTTCTTCTTCACGACCAAAAGTTTCCGGATTAGAAAGCACATCATCAATTTCCTGAGAACCCTGATCAGTTTCTGCAGTATTTGATTTTAAATAGATACCAGCTTTGTCTAAAATATTTTTATAAGTAAAAATCGGAGCATTGAAACGCAAGGCCAATGCAATTGCATCAGAAGTTCTGGCGTCGATAATTTCTTCGATTTTATCTCTTTCACAAATTAAACTGGAGTAAAAAACACCATCGACAAGTTTATGAATAATGACTTGTTTTACAACGATATCAAATCTTTCAGCGAAGTTTTTAAATAAATCGTGCGTTAGCGGGCGTGGAGGTTTAATTTCTTTTTCTAAGGCAATAGCAATCGATTGGGCTTCAAAAGCGCCAATAACTATTGGTAATTTTCGTTCGCCATCAACTTCATTCAAAATTAAGGCATAAGCGCCATTTTGAGTTTGACTGTATGAAATTCCTTTTATGGATAATTTTACTAGACTCATATATGTGGGTAAAAAAGGGCAATTATTGCCTCATTTTAGTACTTTTTTTGATTGAAAAATAAAGGTGCAATTTTAATCAAAAAATATGGAACAAAAAAGCCACCTAAAACAAAGATACGATTATCTTGTTTTTAGGCAGCTATATTTTTATAGAGAATTTTTAAATTAAGAATGTTGTGCTTTAAAAGCTTTTAATTTCTCAGTTAATTCCGGAACAATTGTAAAAGCGTCTCCAACGATACCATAATCGGCAACTTTAAAGAAAGGAGCTTCAGGATCGTTATTGATAACCAATTTTACTTTTGATGAGTTGATACCTGCAATATGCTGTATAGCACCAGAGATTCCTACTGCAATATATAAGTTAGTTGCAACTGGTTTTCCTGTTTGTCCAACGTGTTCGCTGTGAGGTCTCCATCCTAAATCAGAAACGGGTTTAGAACATGCTGTTGCAGCGCCTAAAACAGCTGCTAAATCTTCGATTAATCCCCAGTTTTCAGGACCTTTTAGTCCACGTCCTCCAGAAACTACGATATCAGCATCAGCAATAGATACTTTTCCGCTTACTTTTTCTACAGATTCTACTTTTACTCCAAAGTCATTGTCTCCAATTGAGGGATTAAAATCTTCTTCGGTCGCAGATCCTCCTGCACTTTCGAAAATTCCGTAAGAGTTTTTAGCCAAGCCAAGAACTTTTACATCAGTATTGATTTCTGTAATGTTGAAAGCTTTGTTTGAGAAAGCATTTCTTTTTACCTGAAAAGGAGAAGTGCTAACTGGTAATCCGACAACATTTGATGCGAAACCGGCATTTAAAGCCACGGCAACTAATGATGAAAGATAAATACTGTCTGTAGTCGAAGAAAGTAAAACTACTTTTGTTCCTTCTTTTTCGGCAGCTTGTTTGATAACATCGGCGTAAGCCTTTGCTGTAAAACCATTTAATTTATCGTTGGTAACTTTTAATACTTTATCAACTCCGTATTTAGCTAATTCGCTAACGTCACTCGTGTTTACAGTTAAAGCTGTAACAGTTGTTCCTAGTGATTCTGCTACTTTTTTAGCGTAAGAAGCTAATTCAAAAGCAACTTTTTTAAATTTTCCTTCTGCAGATTCTGCATATATTAATATTGACATGATAATTTTAGATTTTAGATTTTAGATTTCAGATTTTTAAAATTGAATTCTAAAATGGTTGTTATTTTAAATTAACGATTTAAGTTGGTTTTAGATTTTGTATTGCCGTTCAGCAATCTAAAATCTAAACTCTACAATCTTAAATCACCTTTGCCTCGTTGTGTAATAAATTGATTAACTCATCTAAATTATCAGGAGAAATTAATTTTACTGCTGATTTTGGAGCTGGTTTTTCAAATTTTACCGCTTTTGTATTTACAGGAGCGTCAACCGGCTCAAGAATAGTAAGAGCTTTTGTTCTTGCTGTCATGATTCCTCTCATGTTCGGGATACGAAGATCTTTTTCTTCAACAAGACCTTTTTGACCACCAATGATTAGAGGTAAAGAAGTGCTTACTGTTTCTTTTCCTCCATCAATTTCACGAACTGCTTTTACGTTGTTTCCGTCAACAGTGATAGCTGTACAAGAGTTTAAAAAGTTAGAACCTAAAATCCCTGCAATCATTCCAGGAACCATTCCTCCATTATAATCAAGAGATTCTTTTCCTGCAATTACAAGATCATAACCTCCGTTTTTAATTACTTCAGCCAATTGTTTTGCAACAAAAAAACCATCAGTAGGGTTAGCATTTACACGAATAGCTTCATTTGCACCAATTGCTAAAGCTTTACGTAAAGTAGGCTCAGTATCTGGTCCTCCAACATTTACTACGGTTACAGTAGCGCCTTGTTGTTCCTGAAACCAAATGGCACGTGTCAAACCAAACTCGTCATTAGGATTAATTACATATTGAACACCGTTGGTATCGAATTCTGAGTCACCATTGGAGAAGTTGATTTTTGAAGTAGTATCAGGCACGTGGCTGATGCAAACTAATATTTTCATAAGTATATATTTTATATTTATAATATGCTTCTACAAATTTAGAAATTAAAATTGGAATAAAATACTATGCATGCATAATATTATTTAAAAACTATTACGATTTCGCAGATTCTGAAATTTAGAGGCCGTTTTGTTATATCTAAAAATAAATAATGCAGTCATTTCGATTGATTCTTAGGAATTTTACAAATCCGGCAATCCGGGCAAGTGTTAAAATTAGACCAATATATACTACTTTTTTAGTTCTTACGTTTTAGTGAAAGAATTTTGTCAGATAAAAAATTAAACAAAAAGAGTTGAGTTTGTAGGATTAGCACTTTATTAAGGGAATAATGGCAATTATATCGATTTCGTAAATGTCACAATAATTTTTAAAAAGTTAAAAGCGCAAGGTATAAGGAAGATCATGTGATTTTAAATCTAATTTATGCTTTTAAGTTATTTAAAATATTTATTTTTGCTCTTCAGAAAATTCAACATACAATATAAATATGAGAACAATACAATTTAGAGAGGCCATTTGCGAAGCGATGAGCGAAGAAATGCGTCACGATGAATCCATATATTTAATGGGCGAAGAAGTTGCAGAATACAACGGAGCATACAAAGCTTCAAAAGGAATGCTTGCTGAGTTTGGCGAAAAAAGAGTAATCGATACTCCAATTGCTGAGCTTGGTTTTACAGGAATTGCAGTAGGATCAGCTATGAATGGTTGTCGTCCTATTGTGGAGTACATGACTTTCAACTTCTGTTTAGTAGGTATTGATCAAATTATAAATAACGCTGCTAAAATGCGTCAAATGACAGGAGGACAATTTAATGTGCCTATCGTTTTTCGCGGACCAACTGCTTCTGCAGGTCAATTAGGAGCTACTCACTCACAAGCTTTAGAAAACTGGTTTGCAAATACTCCGGGTCTTAAAGTTGTTGTGCCTTCAACTCCTTACGATGCAAAAGGACTTTTAAAATCTGCAATTCGCGATAACGATCCTGTAATTTTTATGGAGTCTGAGCAAATGTATGGTGACAAAGGTGAAGTGCCGGACGGAGAATACACAATTCCGTTAGGTGTTGCTGATATCAAACGTGAAGGAACAGATGTTACTATCGTTTCTTTTGGTAAAATCATCAAAGAAGCTTTTATTGCAGCTGATGAATTAGCTAAAGAAGGTATTTCTTGCGAAATTATTGATTTAAGAACAGTTCGTCCTATGGACAAAGACGCGATCTTAAAATCAGTTAAAAAAACAAACCGTTTAGTAATTTTAGAAGAAGCATGGCCATTTGCAAGTATTTCATCTGAAATCACTTATATCGTTCAGGAACAAGCTTTCGATTTTCTTGATGCGCCAATTCAACGTATTACAACTGCAGATACTCCTGCGCCTTATTCGCCAGTATTGTTAAAAGACTGGTTGCCAAATGCTGGTGATGTAGTAAAAGCAGTTAAAAAAGTGTTATACAAATAATACACATTTAAAATACTCACAAAACTTCATCATTCATAGTTAATTGATGAAGTTTTTTTTTGCTCAGATAAATGAAAAAAATAATTTTACTCAGCCTATTTTTTGTATTCGCATTTGCGGCTATTGCTACTGCACAAACTAAAGTGAGTGGAATTGTTTTGGACAAATCGAATCAGCCTGTTCCTTTTGCCAATGTTGTTTTTAAAGGATCAAATACAGGAATAGTATCTAATGAAGACGGTCGTTTTTATTTGGAATCGCCAACAACTTACACCGCTTTATTGGTAAGTTCTGCAGGATTTTCAGATAGAGAAGTTCCTTTAGAGAAAGCTGTAAATTATGATTTTAAAATAGTCTTAAGCGAAGCTGAGGCATTGAATGAAGTGGTGATTTTTACCGGAAAAACATCTAAAAAGAATAATCCGGCATTAGACATATTGAGAAAAATTTGGGAACGAAAACGTAAAAACGGTTTGTACCAATTCAATCAATATCAAATGCAAAAGTACGAGAAGGTTGAGTTTGATATGAACACAATCGATAGTGCTTTTATGAAAAACAAACTCTTTAAAGGAATGGAGTTTGTGTTTAAGCATGTTGATACCTCTGATGTTACGGGTAAAACCTATCTTCCAATTTTTATCAACGAATCTGTTTATGATGTTTACGGTGATAATAAATTAAAGAAAGTAAAAGAGAACATTACCGGAAATAAAATGTCTGGTTTCAACGGAAATCAGCAGATTCTTTCCTTTGTAAAAGACCTTTATTCAGATTATAATATTTACGATAATCACCTTAAGTTTTTCGATAAAAGTTTCACAAGTCCGCTTTCAAGAACCGGAATTGACGTTTACAATTATGTCTTAAAAGACAGTGCTTTTATTGATAAAAAATGGTGTTATAATATTGTTTTTTATCCAAGACGTAAAAACGAATTAACCTTCAAAGGAGATTTTTGGGTAAACGATACCACTTTTGCAATCAAGAAAATTAATATGGGCGTTACTAAAAGTGCCAATATTAACTGGGTAAAAGATATTTACATCGAACAGGAATTTGAAGTAGAGAATGATTCAACTTTTTTGTTGACCAGGGATTATATGATGTCGGATTTTGCTTTAAATAAAAAAGAAAAATCAAAAGGAGTTTACGGAAAACGAACGACTCTTTATCGCAATCATAAATTTAATATTCCAAAGCCGGAGAAGTTTTATAAAGAAGAAGTCAATTTTATTGATAACGCTGTTTATGACCGACCGCCAGAATTTTGGGAGGAAAATCGTTTCGAGAAATTAAATAAAGACGAAGCCGGTATTTACAAAATGCTGGACACCCTGCAAACCGTTAAGCGATTTAAGCAATTATATAGCCTTGTCTCGATTTTAGGAAGCGGTTACGTCGAATTTAAAAACTTCGATTTCGGGCCAATATTCTCGACATTTGGTTATAATGAGGTCGAAGGTTTAAGGATTAGAGCAGGAGGAAGAACCTATTTTGGACCAAATGATCCTTGGCGTATACAAGCCTATACGGCTTACGGATTTGATGATAATAAATTCAAATACGGAGTTTCGGGAAAATGGATGGTCGACAAGAAAAAGCGAGTTATTATTTCCGGAGGAAACAGGCGAGACATCGAACAAATTGGTGCCAGCTTAACCACAACAAATGATATTTTAGGTCGAAGTTTTGCTTCATCGGCCTTATTTACAACAGGAAGCAACGGAAAATTAACCAACATTAACCTAAGCAACGTTTCGGTCGAAATGGAGCCTTTGAAAAACTTTGTTGTTCAGGCAGGTGTTTCATACAGGACATTAGAATCTGCTTCGCCAACATTTAGTCTGGATTATTATACAACGCTGCCAACGGCCGCAAATCCTGCAGGAGTCGTGCAAAGTGCGGTAAAACAGTTTGAAGCCAATGTTCAGTTTGAGTTTATGCCCAATCGTAAAACTATTGGTTTTGGTGTAGAGCGTAGCCTTGTAGACAGTCCGTTTAGTCATTTCTTTGTTAACTTTAGTTACGGACTAAAAGGAGTTATGCAAAGTGATTTTGCTTACGAAAAAATACAGTTATTTTACAAACAGCCTATTATAATTGGACCATTAGGAAGGTCAAACATTATCCTTGAAACCGGAAAAACTTTTGGTACAATTCCGTTAGGATTAATGAGCGTAATTCCGGGTAACCAGACTTATTTTACCATCGAAAACACGTTTAGCAACTTAAATTTCTACGAATTTATTACAGATCAATATACAACTCTGCAATGGAATCATGATTTTGGAGGAAGATTATTTGCCAGAATTCCATTTATGAGAAAACTCAACTGGAGAGAATTTGTTGGAGTAAAAGGAGTTTACGGAACCATCTCAGATGCAAACAGAGCAATCAATGCATCGGCACAACCCTATAATGCACCAGAAAATGTGTATTGGGAGTACAACGCCGGAATCGGGAATATCTTCAAAGTATTCCGTATCGATTTCTCCTGGAGAGGTAGTTACCTAAATACGCCGGATGCTAATAAATTTGCAGTAAAAGGATCGTTCGGATTCTATTTCTAATAAAGCGAAAGCTATTTAATAATCTCGCAAAGACGCAGAGACGCAAAGAATTTAAAAACTTAGCGACTTGGCGTCTTTGCGAGATTCTTTTTTATTTTTATTTAATTTTGAATAGACTTAAAAATCAAGTCATGCAGGAAGCTATCGATTTTCTATCAGCCAAAAATCCAATTTTTCTTGAAATTATAGAAAAATATGGATTACCTCAAATCCCGAAACGCCCACAAGGTTTCGAAACTTTAGTATTATTGATTCTCGAGCAACAAGTTTCTATAGATTCGGCGAAAGCCACCTTCTTAAAAATAAAAGCCTATACCACTTGCAATCCCGAAAAAATGTCTGTTTTATCAGATGAAGAGTTTCGTACTTTAGGTGTAAGCCGTCAAAAAACAAAATACATTAAGATATTAGCAGACGCCGTTTTAAACAAAGAATTAGATATCGAAAGTTTAGCAGCAAAAAACGCAAAAGAAGTTCGGGAAGAACTCATTAAGCTAAAAGGAATAGGAAATTGGACGATCGATATTTACTTAATGTTTTGTCTTCAGGAACCCGATTTGATTCCGTTAGGCGATATTGCAGTGGTTAATACAATCAAAGAATTACTTGATATTCATGACAAAAAAGAAATGGAAATTCATGCTCAACAATGGAGTCCGTACCGATCTTACGCAACATATTTGCTGTGGCATTATTACTTAAACAAGAGAAACAGGAAAATTACATATTAACTGTCTGTTATTTAAAAGAAAAGTAGGCATATTAATGAAGTTTTTTATTGTAAAAAAGGATTGTTTAGTTACTTTTGCAATCGAAATTATAGAAATAATAAAAAACGAAAATGACCGCAGACAAATTAACAACTTTCGATGTATTAATCGAAATACCACGTGGAAGTAGAAATAAATACGAGTACGATTTTGAAATCAAAAGAATGCGTTTCGACAGAATGTTGTTCTCTTCGATGATGTACCCGGCAGATTACGGATTTATTCCTGAAACTTTAGCACTTGACGGAGATCCTCTTGATGTATTAGTTTTAATAAACGAGCCAACTTTTCCTGGATGTGTTATTGAAGTAAAACCAATTGGAGTTTTTCATATGGCAGATGATAAAGGACCAGACGAAAAAATCATTTGTGTACCGGTTTCAGATCCAATCTGGAATTCACTAAATGACCTTTCAGATATTAACGGTCACTTATTAAAAGAAATCGAGCACTTCTTCCAGGTTTACAAAGACCTTGAAAACAAACAAGTAGATGTTGAAGGTTGGGGAGATGTAAACGAAGCATTTGCAATTATTGCTGAGTGTACGAAGCGTTTTGATGACATTGAAAATAAACCAGAGGGATTATTTAGTATTAAATAATTTTTACCCTATTCTATTATAAAAAAAGCAATACTGCCGTCAGGAGTATTGCTTTTTTGTTTAAATTCGTTTTACATAGTGTATTGAATATTAACCAATAACCATTATAATATTATGAACGAATTTATGATTTACTTGCCAATTGTTATGGCAATTATAGGATTACTCTTCATGGCAATAAAAAGGACTTGGGTCCTAAAACAAGATGCTGGCGATGGCAAGATGAAAGAGATCTCAGATTACATCTACGAAGGCGCATTGGCATTTTTAAAAGCTGAATACCGATTACTGACTTTTTTCGTAATTGGTGCCAGTATAGTTTTAGCTGGAATTTCTTTTATTGTTCCTACTACACATATATTAATAGTAGTGGCGTTTATTTTTGGAGCATTTTTCTCGGCCCTGGCTGGAAATATGGGAATGAAAATAGCCACTAAAACAAATGTTAGAACCACTCAGGCTGCCCGCACAAGTTTGCCGCAAGCCTTAAAAGTTTCTTTTGGCGGCGGTACCGTAATGGGACTTGGAGTTGCAGGTTTGGCTGTTTTAGGTCTAACAGGATTTTTTATTGTTTTCTTTCAAATATTCATGAATGGGGTTTGGACTTCATCTGAAGATATGACTAAGGTTTTAGAAACTTTAGCAGGATTTTCATTAGGTGCAGAATCAATTGCTTTGTTTGCCAGAGTTGGTGGCGGAATTTATACAAAAGCTGCCGATGTTGGAGCAGATTTAGTAGGTAAGGTAGAAGCCGGAATTCCGGAAGATGATCCTCGTAATCCAGCTACAATTGCAGATAACGTGGGAGATAACGTTGGAGACGTTGCAGGTATGGGAGCCGATTTATTTGGTTCGTATGTAGCAACTGTTTTGGCAGCAATGGTTTTAGGAAATTACGTGATCAAAGATATGGGTGGAAACATTCAGGATATTTTTGGCGGTATTGGTCCAATTTTATTGCCAATGGCAATTGCCGGTTTCGGAATCTTATTCTCTATTATAGGAACTACGTTAGTAAAAATATCCGATGATAATGCCAAAGAAGCACAAGTACAAAAAGCATTAAATATAGGAAACTGGGTTTCTATTGTTTTAACTGCCATTGCCTGTTTCTTTCTGGTAAAATACATGTTGCCGGAAACTATGCAAATGAGCTTTTTTGGCGAAGGTTCTAAAGACATCTCATCAATGCGTGTTTTTTATGCCACTTTAGTCGGTTTAGTAGTGGGTGGAGCAATTTCATCTGTTACAGAATATTATACAGGATTAGGTACAAAACCCGTTATGGCGATTGTGCAAAAATCATCTACAGGGGCAGGAACAAATGTTATTGCAGGTTTGGCAACGGGAATGATTTCTACTTTTCCAACTGTAATTTTGTTCGCAGCAGCAATCTGGATTTCTTATGCCTTAGCAGGTTTTTACGGAGTAGCTTTAGCAGCTTCTGCCATGATGGCAACTACTGCTATGCAATTGGCAATTGATGCCTTTGGACCAATATCTGACAACGCGGGAGGAATCGCCGAAATGAGCGAATTACCAAAAGAAGTACGTACAAGAACTGATATTTTAGATTCAGTAGGAAATACAACTGCAGCAACCGGAAAAGGATTTGCAATTGCATCTGCAGCCTTAACATCATTGGCTTTATTTGCAGCGTATGTAACATTTACAGGAATTGACGGAATCAATATTTTTAAAGCGCCGGTTTTAGCTATGTTATTTGTGGGTGGAATGATTCCGGTAGTATTTTCAGCCTTGGCGATGAATTCTGTTGGAAAAGCCGCTATGGATATGGTATACGAAGTTCGCCGTCAGTTTAAGGAAATTCCTGGAATTATGGAAGGAACCGGAAAACCGGAATACGGAAAATGCGTTGAGATTTCTACAAAAGCCGCTTTACGCGAAATGATGTTACCTGGAATTCTTACGATTGGTTTTCCAATTGCGATTGTATTATTAGGAAAATTAGTTTACGCAGACAACAATCAGTTAATTGCTGAAATGTTAGGAGGATATATGGCTGGAGTTACCGTTTCTGGTGTACTGTGGGCAGTTTTTCAAAACAATGCCGGAGGTGCCTGGGACAATGCTAAAAAATCTTTTGAAGCAGGAGTTTTAATCAACGGTGAGATGACTTACAAAGGTTCTGATGCGCATAAAGCAGCTGTAACCGGAGATACAGTTGGAGATCCGTTTAAAGATACTTCAGGACCATCTATGAATATCCTGATCAAATTAACTTGTTTGATAGGTTTGGTAATTGCGCCTATTTTAGGTGAAGGACATGCTGCAGCTGATTTGGCTGAAAAAGGTTCTTGTTGTGCTAAAACTGAAATGCATGCAGGAGGAGTTTCTAAATGTGGAGATTTATCTGGCATGACCAAAGAAGAATGTATTAAAATGTGCAAAGAAAAAGGCTGCACGGCTGAAGAAACAGCAAAATGCCTGGCGCATTACGATGCAAACGGAAAATATGCATACCAAAAAACAGATTGTTTTGATACTACTAAATACAGTAAAAATAGACTTGAGGTAAATTTGTCTACTGTTAATGGGGTTACAACCGGAACCGTAACAAAAACAGAAAATGGCAAAACAACTACCGAAGTTTATGAAGGAACAGAAGCTGAAGTAAAAGCAAAAATTGAAGCTGCGAAGTAAAAGATAATATCCGTTTTTTTGTCATCCTGAAGGATCACACTAGTTAATCGACAAAGATTGGCGATTTTGAATGCGGAGTTTCTTGCGAAGATCCCTCGTTCCTCGGGATGACAAGATTGCGGTTATATTTATAATAAAAAATGCCTCTAAAATTATTTAGAGGCATTTTTATTTGATTTTTAGAATTTATAGGAATAAATGGATGAGCTCGTTAAATTAATTTTTTTGCAGTCTTTTTTTTGATATAATGTACTATGATTTTCAGGAGCTCTATTTTTAGGTATTCCCGAAAGTGCAATCAGTAGATACCAAACTGCTATAGTGAGTAAAGAAAGAATTATAGTTGAAACAAAATTTATTAATGCAATCAGCCAGTTTGTTTTATTAAGAGACTTTGGTTTTTTGGAAAGAACATACCATTGAAAGCAAAAATTCATGAATAAAAGCAAAGGTAGAATGGGGTAAAAATTACTGAGTTTCTTGTGGATCATTAAATCTCCAATAAAGAAGATACTCACATTTATAAAGAGTCCTCTAAGTATGATTTTTATTTTAAGCATGACTTTATAAAGATTAGAATTAACCTACAAAAGTAGTCTTTTATTTGTTAATTTTAAGAATATGACATTTTAACAAAAATAGATTAAGTACAAAACATCATGACAAAGAGTAATTGATTGATACATTTTTTTAGCTTTAGAAAACAAAAATGCCTCTAAAAATTTTAGAGGCATTTTTTATATATTAATTTGTGTAAATCTGTGTTTCTAAAACAACCCATTCAATTCAGCATCAATTCTATTAATGATGTTTCCTAAGTCTTCCGGATTATCAACGAAATTAATATTATCAACATCAATAATTAATAATTTTCCTTTAGTATACGTTTGTACCCAGGCTTCGTATCTTTCGTTTAATCGGCTTAAATAATCAATAGAAATAGAGTTTTCGTAATCACGTCCGCGTTTGTGAATTTGCCCTACTAAATTAGGGATAGAGCTTCTTAGGTAAATTAATAAATCAGGCGCTTTGACCAATCCTTCCATTAATTCAAAAAGCGAAGTATAGTTTTCGAAATCGCGGCTCGTCATTAATCCCATCGAATATAAGTTGGGAGCAAAGATATAGGCATCTTCATAAATCGTTCTGTCCTGAATGATTTTCTTTCCGCTTTCGCGAATTTGCAATACCTGACGGAAACGGCTGTTAAGGAAATAAATCTGCAAATTAAACGACCAGCGCTCCATTTGATGGTAAAAATCATCTAAATACGGATTATCAACTACATCTTCATAATGAGGTTCCCATTTGAAATGTTTGGCCAATAATTTAGTTAAAGTTGTTTTTCCTGCTCCTATATTTCCTGCTATTGCTATGTGCATTACGGTGTTACGATTTTATAATTTATTATTTCTTTAGCTGTAAAAATAGATAAAATTTGGTCTTTGTAGCAGAATTTGTCAAACGATTTTTCTAAAATTTCAATTTCAGAAAATGCATTTGAATTTGTACTTGTAATGTCTTTAAAATACAACAAATTAGCTTTGCTAAAAAGATATTGATGATTATTGATTATTTCGATGGCATCAAAATCAGATACTTTTCCTAACGAAGTTGTTTTTCCGAAAATATCACAGGAAAACCAATTGTTTTTTTTATCAATCCAATAAAAGGTATTAAAGTCGGTTTGGTAATATTTTATGGTTTCTATTAATGGAGTAGAAACGGTTTTGTATTCATTTTTTAAATAATCAAAAAGACTAATTTGCTGGTTTAAGGCATTGTAAATCCAAAGCTGATTTTGTGTAGACATTCCGATCGCCGAAACAACAATTGGTGTATTGTTGAGAGAAAAATTTATTTCTGTAACCTTATTAAGCTGATTGTCTAATAATACAACGGTATTAAAATCTTCATAGAATAAAACAATTTTAAGCGGATTTTGTAAATCGACTTTGGTAATTTTTCCTAATGAAACATTCTTGTATTCAAATATTTCTTTGCCTTTGGTTTTACTGAAAACATTATTTTTTATCTGATAAGAATATCCAAAAGAATCGTAACCTGAAAAATCATCAGCATCAGTTGAGAGACGAGAAACAGAGGTTGCTTTTATTTTTTGGTTTTGCGAAAAAACAGCCGAAAAAGAGCAGGCAATAAAAAGAAAATATAAAAAAATATGTGCCGTTTTGCTCATAATACTTGGTTTCTAAAGAGCCAAATTACAAAAAACTAAAGTAGAAATTACTTAAAGATAAAGATTTAGTTCTTTAGTCCTGTTATATCGTAATAGTCTAAGCAATAGTCGATTTTGTCTATATCTTCTCGCTATTGATATATTTAACTTTCGGAATTTTAAAATAAACGATACATTTGAGTGTAAGTTTTATCGGCTTTACTCAATCTTAAAGAAAACGAAATGAAAAAAGTAATTTATTATATGTCTTTGCTGTTTGTATTTACTCAAGTGCAGGCGCAAAAAGATTTTCAGGGAATGGCTGTTTATGAGTCAAAAACGCAAGTGCCAAAATTTGAAGGCATGCGCGGCAATCGTGATATCACGCCGGAAATGCAAAAGAGCATGGAAGAAAGAATGAAAAAAATGCTGGAAAAAACTTTTATCCTGAATTTTGACAAGTCGGCCTCTATTTATAAAGAAGAAGAAAAACTGGAAGCTCCGGGACAACAAGGTGGTTTTCGGGTTATGGTGAGTTCTATGATGGGAGGCGGAGGCACTTTCTATAAAGATGTTAAAACAAAATCATATACGGTTGATAAAGAATTTATGGGCAAGGAATTTCTGGTTGTAGATTCGCTGCCAAAATTAAATTGGAAATTAGAGCAGGAGACCAAACAAATTGGCGGTTACAATTGCTACAAAGCAACCGTGGTAAAAGAACCAAGTAAAACCGATTTTAGAAACTTTAGACCTAAAAAAACCGATGATAAAAAAGAGGAAGCTAAAAAAACTTCCGGAGAGACTAAAACCAATTTTGAAGATAATTTTGAGTTGCCAAAAGAAATTGTTGTAACCGCCTGGTATACGCCTGAAATTCCTGTAAGTCAAGGTCCTGAAAATTATTGGGGACTTCCTGGTTTAATTTTAGAAATAAATGATGGAACAACTACAATTTTATGTTCAAAAATTGTTTTGAATGCTAAAGATAAAGCAGATATCAAGCCTTCTAAAAAAGGAAAAGTAGTTTCACAGAAAGATTACGATGAAACGGTAGTTAAAAAAATGGAAGAATTTAGAGAAATGAATCGTGGTCGTTCAAGCGGACCGGCACAAACAATTGGAAGGTAGATCTTCTGCTTCAAAGTTTTATTTATTCTTATTTATTCATTCTATCAATGAACAAAACACTTTTTATATTCGCCTTTTTATTTACTTCTATATGCTTTTCTCAAAGTGTTCGTTTTGACGGATTTATTCAGGATGAGCAAAAAAATCCGTTAGAAATGGCCAATATTATGGCTGTAAATACTGCTACAAAAGCAATGGATTCTTATGGAATAACCAACGACAAAGGAAAATTTCAGCTTACATTAAAGCCTAACACTTCTTATTCGATTAAGGTGAGTTATCTGGGAATGACATCGAAAGAAATTACTATTTCTACCCAAAGTGCCAACATCGTTCAGAACATTGTTATGGATGATGCCGGAATCGAACTTCAGGGTGTTGAAATTGTACGCGAAATGCCGGTTTCTATAAAAGGGGATACTATTGTGTATAATGCTGATTCGTTTAAATCCGGAACCGAAAAAAAGTTGGAAGATGTACTGAAAAAATTGCCAGGAGTTGAGGTAAATGCCGATGGAGAAATTGAAGTGGAAGGTAAAAAAGTAAGTAAGTTAATGGTTGAGGGAAAGGATTTTTTTGACGGAGACACTAAGCTTGGCGTTAAAAATATTCCTGCAGATGCGATTGATAAAATTCAGGTTTTAAGAAATTATAATGAAGTTGGCGCTCTAAAAGGTCTTGGAAACGATCAGGATAATGTAGCGATGAATATTAAACTGAAAGAAGGTAAAAAGAACTTTTGGTTTGGAGATGTAACAGCCGGAACCGGAGTTGGCGAACTCGATAGCCGCTATATTATTAATCCGAAATTATTTTATTACAGCCCGAAATACAGTATTAATGTAATTACCAATTTTAATAATATTGGCGAATTACCGCTTACAGCTCAGGATTATTTTAAGTTCACAGGAGGATTTAAAAATATGATGCAAAAGGGCGGAAGTAATTTTAATGTCTCATCAAACGACTTAGGAATTTCGATTTTGAGAAACAATCGCGCTAAAGAAATTGAAACGAAATTTGGAGCAACAAATTTTGCTTATTCCGTTACCAAAAAATGGAATATAAGCGGTTTTGGAATCTTATCAACTTCAAAAACAGATCTGGAAACGAAATCGCAAACGACGATTTTAGAATCCGGAGATGAGCAAAAGAGAGAAGAAGAAACACATCAAAAAAATAATCTGGGACTTTTTAAACTGAGTTCAACGTATAAACCCAATGATAAGTTTCAGTTTGATTATGATATTTTAACGAAATTATCCAAACAAAATGAAGATACCGATTTGTTGCGTGAGTCTGTGGTGAATAAAGTTTCGACTTTGGAGACTATCCTTACGGGTAAAAAACAGGATCCAACATCTATAAAGCAGGATTTGAGTTTGTACTATACACAAAGTGATAAAAATATTTTTGCTTTTGAAATGCAGCATTTGTATCAGGACGAAAATCCGTTTTATAATGCCAATTTACGTACACAACCTTTTGACTTAGCAGGTTATACTTCGGGGCAGGAAAGAAATGACCTGAATCAGAATCGATTTGTAAAAACAAATAAGTTAGATGCTAAACTGGATTACTATTATATGGTAACACCAAAAAGCAACATCAATATTACACTTGGAAATACATTCTCGTATCAGGATTTTAATTCCCATATTTTTCAAATGTTGGATAACGGAGACAGAAATGATTTAAACGATCCCAACAACAATAATAAGGTAAACTATAATTTTAATAATGTATTTCTTGGATTTCATTATAAAATTCTGGCAGGAAAATTTACTTTAACTCCGGGCGTTAGTGTGCATTCCTATAACATGAAAAACACGCAGCTGGGAACAGATTATTCTCAGAATTTCATAAAAGTGCTGCCTGATTTTTTTGCTTTATATCAAATCAAAAAAGCAGAAACGCTAACGTATAATTTCTCTCTGACCAATGATTTTACAGATATTAATCAATTAGCTGCTGGTTATGTTTTGTCTGATTACAGTAGTTTGTTCCGCGGAAATCGTTTGTTAGAAAATGCCACTTCGCAAGTTCATACGCTTCGTTATTTCAAATACAATATGTTCAATTTCGAGAATATTTTTGCCAATGCAACTTATACTAAAAAAGTAGATGCAATTAAAACAGAAGCTGATTTTAATGGAATTAACCAATCGTCATCACCTTATAATTCAAATTTAGCCGATGAAACTTTTAGCGGAATGGGAAATTACGGACGTTCGTTTTTAAAGAACTACAAAGCATCTGTAAATGCGAGTTTCAATTGGTCTAAATTCAATAATATCCAGAATAATGAATTGGCCACTACAGAAAGTTTTGTACAGAGCTACACCGTAAAAGCTTCAACAAATTATAAAAACATGCCTAATATCGAGTTTGGTTATAATGCTTTGATTAACAAATATAGCGGTTCAACTTATTATACCGATAAACCTTTTGCAAGATTGGATTATTACTTTCTGAATAGTTTTTCGTTTGTTTCAGAATATGAGTTTTACCATTATTACAATGGCAATAAAACGGTCGATAACGAATATGATTTTTTAAGCGCAAGTTTAATTTATCAAAAAAAGGATAGTAAATGGGAGTACAAAATATCTGCTACCAACTTACTAAACACTAAATATCTTAATGATGACAGCTTCTCGCAGTTTTCTACAAGAGTTTCGCAATATACTGTACAGCCCCGTTATATTATGTTTTCGATGAAATACAATTTATAGTATTTTAATTACAATGCATTGTTTTTTTAATACTTTTTTTAAATAAGAAAGAAATATCTTTGTTTGAAATAGTAACAACTAAAATTGTAAGCATGCGTAATTTTATATGGAGTTTCTTAGCTTTCTTTTGTTTAATATCTGTTTCTTTTTCTCAAACAAAAAATATTGAAAAAGGATCTTATTTATCAACCAATAAAGGACAAAAAATCAAACTGAATTTATTAGACGATAATAAATACGAGTTGGTTTTTTATTCGGGTAATTATGAAGTCAAAGGCGATTCATTAGTATTTACTCCAAGTGCAAAAGCAGATAGTGGTTTTGACCTTGCTTTTAAAAATGATAAAAAAGCAAAAAAAGTAAAAATAAAGTTTGTTGACGCTGTTTACTACTACTCTTTTTACATTGGTACACAAAAAGGTTCGGGCGATGTCGAATATCAAAGATTATCGGATATTAAAACCAGAGTGAATCCTGAAGAGGATAAAACTGACGTAGATTTTGAGATTGATAAAGCAGATTATTTGTATTTGGTTTATGAAGAATATGGAGGAAATAGCAAGGTTTCTAAATTTGCTTTGCCAAAAGATGTTTCAGAAGTTACCATTAAATATCAAGTGGATGTTGTAGGCGATTTAAAAATTGCCGGTTTTTTTGACCAGAAAACAAATGAGTTAATGATTTCTGAGCAATCAGGAAATAATCCTTTGGTATTTCGTAATGCAAAAGATACTCAGCCGGAAACAATTTCAAAAATAATTCCGTTAGAAAGTAAAACAGTTGCAAATTGGACATATGCAGGGAAAGAACCTCTGGTAAGTGATGATTTTGGTGTGGCAGTTGATTCTACTGTTGTAGGAGTAGATTCATATCCTCCAACATTTGATTTTAAATTAAAAATCGAGAATAATCTTAAAAATGCGCTTTCATCAATTAAAGACAGTAAAACTAAATTTTTAGTAGTTGGTGTTGACAGTAAGAATGCTTCGGCAAAAACTGATTTTGATGCCTTTATTAAAGATCAGGAAACGCAAATTGCTTATACTATGTATGATGCATACCATCCTGAATATGATTTGTACAATTATTATTTGGCTACAGCCGATGATAAAAAATGGCTTAAAACGAATAAAGTTACAGCTGATCCAAGTGTGATTATCCTGAATAATAATGGAGAGATTTTAGCCACTGCAAAATCTAATTTTAAGGACAAACAATATCAGTTTAATTATTACGATGCTCTTTATAAAAAATTGAAAAGAACAGACGGATTGTTGACTTTTAGTAAAACATTAAAAAACAAAAAAGCAACAGACGCTGATTTGATTCAGGCTTTTAATAAGGTGGCAATTCTTGAAACATCATATGATTATGAAGCAGATTATACGGTAACAACTGATGATAATGCTTCAGAATTTAAGTTTGAAAATGCAGCCTTAGATAAAAAAGAAGTTGCTCAGGTTTGGAAAAAACTGATTGAAGCGCATCAAAAAGATACAAAACCGAATATGTATTTGGTTGAAACTATTTTGAAAGAAATTAAAAATCAGGGATTTTCGAAACAGTTTTTTAAAGATGATAAAGTTTTAAATGATATTGATTTTCTTGCAATAGATTATGTGATAAAACATTACGATGCAATTGATGCTGAACGTGCTGCTTTTACTGCTAAAGAAGGAGAAACGCATGTAATAGGAAGCTTAAATACGGAGATTGCAACAGCTTTACAGCAAAATAATTATGTTGTCGAAAATAATGCTTCGGGAGCAAAAGATGATAGCAAAACGATTGGGGTTTATAAAAAACTAATTGCCGCAGGAAAAGGCAATTTTGAATCTTATCAAAATTATTTTACATATTTGGCTGAAATACAAGATAAAGACGGCTCAAATACTAATTATCTAAAAGAGTTTAGTACTTATTTTAATGCTAATCTTGCTACAGATAAAGGAAGCGTTATCGAAAAACTAGATACAATGTTTACTTCGATCGATCCTAATTCTGAGTATTCATATAATGGATGGAATGCTTTTAAGGAATACCATTCGAACTTGTGTAATGAAGCGGCATGGACCGTAGTTTCAAAACCGGGCAATACTGGTTTTATAAAGTCAGCAATTACATGGTCAGAATATAGTTTGGTGGTTAGTAAAAACAATCCTTACTATCTAGATACTCTGGCGCAGTTGTATTATAAAGACGGACAAAAAGAGAAAGCGATTACAACACAAACTCTCGCTGTTAAATATTTAACCGATTATGTAGAGGAAGAAACTGCTACAGACATTCGTGAAACATTAGCCAAAATGCAAAACGGAACTTATTAAATATTTAAAAAATACAAATAATAAAAAAGCCTGACAGTTTATAATTGTCAGGCTTTTTTATTTGTAATTATTTAGTTACAAATACTTTGATAGCATATTTTAATCAAATACATTTGTAAGAATTATACGTATTTTTTAAATAAGTTAGCTATGCAGAATTATTGGTCGTTTTTGTTACTTTTTTTATTTTTAAGTGCTCCATCTTTTGCCCAGCAAGAGACTTTAAAAAGTAAATCATATTATTCGCTTGATGATTCAGGCCGAAGAATGAAATTAAATTTATTGGATAATAATAAGTTCGAATTGGTACTTTCTTATGGAGATTATGAAGTAATAAACGATTCGTTATTGTTTAAAAACAAAGATGGAGATAAATCTGTTTTTGAAGTTCAATATATAAAAAACGCCAAAATTAAGCGAGATAAAATTAAGGTTAGTTTCGAGGAAGATAGTTCATTATATGGTATTTATATTGGCACACAAAATGGGACAGATTCTATTCATTATCAAAAAGTATCAGATCTGACAGCTTATGATTCAAATGGTGATTTTAATGAAAGTTTTGAAATGAATCGTGCTCAATATTTTTATTTCGTAAATGAAGGATTTGATTATGAAACAAGAAAAATATTTAAATACGAAATACCAAATGCGATAACAGAACTAAAAGTAAAGGTAAACTATGTATTGCCTAATATACCGATCAAAGGTTATCTAGATAATAAAAAAAACGAACTGTCGATCGGTGAATATGATAATATAACTGTTTTTTATAGCGACGAGCCCATCGTTGACTCAGATAAATCAATAATTCCGCCTTTAGAAACAAAACAAGTTTTAAGTTGGACTTACCCCGGAAAAGAAGAAACAGATGGAGACCCTGTCGCTCCTGAAGAAAGTGCTGATTTGCCTGCAACAGATTTTAAAATTGAAATTGCAAAATCGCTTCCGGAAGCTTTACATCAAACAAAGACTGATGGTAATAAATTTTTAGCCGTATATAGTGATCCAAAAAATGCAGAAGCACAGGCTGAATTTGATAATTTAATAGAAAAACAACAACGCTACATAGGATATATTTCAAGTACTTATGAGCCTCAATACGATCCTTTTAATTTTTATCTAACATCGAAAGATGATGAAAACTGGCTGAAAAAGAACAAAATGACAGATTCGCCAGTTTTAATGGTTTTAGATGAAAAGGGAACTATTTTAGCATGGGCAAAATCAAATTTATCTCCTGACAAAACAGATAAGTTTATGTATTATGATTCTTTTAATGGTAAACTCAAAAGAACTTATCTGAAAAATAATTTTGCTCAAACAGTAAATACTAAAAACTCAAAAGATGTCGAACTAGTACAAGCATTCTATGATGTTTCGGCACTGGGGCCATTGGGCGATTATGATTATGAATATAGTGAGGAAGATGGAAACAAAGACGATTTTAAGTTTGTTAAATTCGACTTAGACCAAAAGAAAGCCAGACAGGTTTGGAAAAAAGTGATAGAAACACATCAAAATGATATAAGTCCGGATATGGTGCTCGTTCAGGCAATTTTGCAGGAAATAAAAAGCGTCGGTTACACCAAACAAGTTTATTTAAAAGATAAAGTTTTAGACGAAGTTGATTTTAAATCTATCGATTATCTACTAAAACATTACGATGCAATTGATGCAAAACGTAAAGCTTTTAATGAGCTGGAAAATGCTCAAATTCAAATAGGAAATTTAAGCACAGAGATATCAAATGCATTGCAAAATTCAACCTCTATATATAATGACGGCAGTTATATAAAATCTGACCAAAGAAAGATTAAAGAAGCATATGAGAAAATACTATCGATTGATCAAGTAAATTTTGAGTTTTATAGAAATTACTTCCTTTATTTAGCTGATAATGCTGAGAAAACAAATGATAATACTGTTTACATACAAGAGTTTGAAAAATACTTCGGTAAATATTTAGTAAATAAAGACAGTATGGTTCAAAATCTGGATCAATTATTTGATAATGCCTTTGACTCTAATTCATTACATTATTATGATTGGAAAGAGTTCAAGGAATACCATTCTAATTTATGTAATGAAATATCATGGTCGGTTGTATTGGATTCAAAGAATCAGTCTTATATAAAGAAAGCTATAAATTGGTCTGAGTGTAGTTTAGTTTTAAACAAAAACAATCCTTACTATCTAGATACTCTGGCACAGTTGTATTATAAAGACGGACAAAAAGAGAAAGCGATTACAACACAAACTCTCGCTGTTAAATATGTAAACGAAGATGTTGAAGAACAAACTGCTACAGACATTCGCGAAACATTATCTAAAATGCAAAACGGAACTTATTAAGTTTCAATATTAATATGAAACAAAAAATAAAACCCGAGAAGATTTTAATCTTGTCGGGTTCTTTTTTACTTTTTAATAGCGACCATTACTTTAATCTCGTAATTTTCTAAGATTTTCTTTTTTTCTTCGATAGAACCATTTGCACTAATATAATTCAAAGTGATAGCATATTTTTGATGGTCTATTTTTTGTACCACGCTTTTATTGGAGTGATTGTTTCTTCTAAAATTGGAGTTTTTATTGACAAAGTCATTTATTTTTAATGGAATAATGTCCTGATTGATTTGCAGATCCAGACCATAATCGGTTTTTACTGATTTTATACTATAGGTTTTTCCTTCTATCGAAGTACAGTTGTTACAATCAAAATTGTTATAGCTGGAGATTGAAAACAAAAAGTCGTTTCCATGAATATTTTCTACTTTATTATTGTCATTTCCATAATAATAAAAATAAAAAGTGTTGTCTGTATCATTTCTCAGATCATATTCTGACCGATATTCATATCCTAAGCTTTTCATTATTTCATAATAACCAGGAGATTTGTCTTTTTTAAGAAGCGCTTCAAGTTTTCCTTTAGCATAAGGAATCATAACTGCTGCACCATAATTATCATCTAAAAATGAAACGATGCTGCTTAAATCCTGTTCTTGTTCGAAAGTTAATTTTTGATTTGATTTTCCCATATAAAATTCAAATCGGGATAACTGACTGTGTTTTGAAATAGAATTAGCGCTTTGCGGACCAACAATAGAAAACAGTCCGGCCAGACACATACTTATAGGTATAAACTTAATTTTAGGATTTTTTTGAATTAAAAAATACCCCACAACAATAGACAGCCATATCGATAATAATATAACATAATAACGTTCGTGCGTAAAGCCGTAAAGATTAATTCTATACAAAATCGCCCAAAAAAGTAATCCTAATAAAGGAATCAAAAGAAAATAAAACCAACGACTAAAGGTTCTCATCCAGAGATTAGCAGTTTCAGTCGCGATGGGATGAATTAATAAAAAAGACAGAATTCCGAAAATGGCAAATACTAAAACCAGATACGAAACCCAGCCTACAGGCAATGAAAGTGTCACTAATATTTTTGCTTCGTAACAGATTAAAATCACCAGATAAAGACTTATTAGCGGTAGCAAAACATATTGAGTAAAGTTTTTAAGCCCTTTAGGATATTTTAAAACCAACGGATTTTGACTGTCATTGGTTTCCGGAACACCATTTAAAAAGAAAATGGTATTAAAGATTCCTGCAATAATAAAAAAGATATGAAGATAAATATTATTATAAAACTTAACCTTAAACAACTTATCGATAGCTAAAATAGCCAGTGCCAGACCGCAATAAAGTACAATACTATACAATCCGGAAGTTAAAATTCGAAGAAAAAGCTGCTTGTTGAATTCCCAAAATTCATCCTGATTGTAGGTTCTTGGTAGAAAACCGGCAAATGAAACCAACAAATGCAAAGCAATGTTAAGTACTAAAAATTGCTGCATTTCTATTTCTGTAATCCGTTGATGAAAACCAAAAACAAAGAGCACAATTAATGCACCCAGAGCAATACTAGTAGCGAAACGCAGAATAGTATTCTTTTTTGCAGCGATAAAAAATAAACTCACAG
Source organism: Flavobacterium piscisymbiosum (assembly GCF_020905295.1). NCBI lineage: Bacteria > Pseudomonadati > Bacteroidota > Flavobacteriia > Flavobacteriales > Flavobacteriaceae > Flavobacterium > Flavobacterium piscisymbiosum. The sequence continues at coordinate 1,826,203 of NZ_JAJJMM010000001.1, forward strand.
AAAGAAATAAAACCAGACACAATGAACAGCTCATTAGGGCTTTTTGGTAAAGTTCTTTGTTAGGATCCTGATATTCTAGTTCATTAAGGATAATGGCAAAAATGGTTCCTGAAATCGCAGTTATGATTTCGAGTGGAAATCTAAGAATGGTATTTAATGTTGCGTTTAGAACGTTTTGTAACGATGGAAGTCGGCTCATTTTTTTAATCAGTTATTTTGTATAAAGTAAGCTAAATTGTAAGGGATAACCAAATAAAAATAATAATGCAAAAAAAATGTTCCTGTGATTTTATTGATTTAGCATTTCAGTACTATTTCAAATCCAAATAAGCTTTTTTTTCTCTATTAATTACTAAGTTTGGGATACTAAATTAAAACGTATGAAAAATAAAATGATACTCGTTTTGATTGCTTACGGAGGAGTAGTTTTTTCGCAGGCAATTAAAAAACCGCTAGTTTCAGCAATTACAGACAAAGACCTTAAAACCGATATGTACCAGATGGCTGGTGATCATTTTAATGGTCGTGAAGCAGGAACTCTTGATGAGTTAAAGGTGTCGATGTGGCTGGCCAATAAAGCGAAAGAAGCAGGAATGGCTCCCGCTGGTGATGACGGAACTTATTTCCAGTTTTTTGATATGTACAGGCATCAGGTAACTCCTAATACAAAATTTAAAATTGGACAAAAAGAATATAAATTGTGGAAAGAGGTTCTCGTAGCAGAAACTACCAATATAAAAGTAGATGCGCCATTAGTATATTTAGGAGCCGCAACAAAAGAAGAGATTGAGAAAGCCGACGTAAAAGGTAAAGCGGTTGTTGTATTGGCTTCGAAAGAAGGAATTGCAGATGACATTTCACTTTTTGACAGACGTTATCCGGGTCTTGTTCGAAGTAAATACTATGAGCTTGTATCAAAAAAAGGAGCGTCAGCACTTATTTTTGTAGCAGATGCCTTGGCAGAAGAAAGCTGGTCTCAGGTAGAACCACAAATGACAAGAGGTATTTACGGAATTGAAGGAGTTCGCGATAAAATTGGATCAACTATGCCGGTTTTCTGGGTACATAATGATCAGTTAGCCTATTTAAAAACAACTAAAGATCTTTTGTCTACAGAAGTAATTTCTGAAACTTATAAATATCCATCAGTAAATGTAGTAGGAATAGTAGAAGGAACAGATCCTAAATTAAAAAAGGAATATGTTCTTTTTAGCGGACATCAGGATCATGATGGTGTAAGACAAAAATACGGTCAGGATTCTATTTATAATGGTGCTGACGATAATGCGAGTACTTGTGTGGCCATGCTGGCTATTGCAAGAGCTTACAAAAAACAACCAGGAAAAAGAACTTCCTTGTTTGTATTTCACGGTGCAGAAGAAAGAGGCTTGTTAGGATCAAGATGGTACGCATCGCACCCAACAGTTCCGGAAGCAGCTATCATTGCAGTTTTAAACGGTGATATGATTGGTCGAAATAATGTAAACCAGGCAGCTCTTTTAGGTTCTAGCTCTCCTCACGAAAACTCATCAGATTTGGTAGCGATTGCTAAAAAAGCCAATGATGAAGGGCCTAAATTCGATTTGGATAAACTTTGGGACAGACCAGAACATCCGGAATATTTTTATTTCCGTTCAGATCATTTGCCTTATGCAAAAAGAGGAATTCCATCGGTTTTCTATACCAGTGTTTTGCACAGTCAATACCACACGCCAATGGATGAATCTGAAAATATTGATTTCGTAAAATTGCATAAAATGACAGAGTGGATGTACCGTACAGGATGGATTTTATCAAATGATGCTTCTCGTCCTAAGACATTACCAAATGTACAATTAGAGCGATAAATTTTGTTTTATTTGTATTGAAATTTAGACGCAGATAAAACGGATTCGCTACCGCGAAAACGCAGATAAAAACGGATTTTATATTTGAAAAACATCATCTAATTCCTAAAATAAAAAGGCTTTCTGAAACTTTCAGAAAGCCTTTTTTATGCACATTTAAATTGGATTATAATAATAAGTAATTTTTATATTTCCATCAAAGAAAATAAACCAGGAAAAAAAATCCGTTTTTATCCGCGACTTTACGAAGTAAATCCGTTTTATCCGCGTCGAATTTAGCTACAGATAAAACTAACCAAAAATAAAAGAGGCTGCCTAAAATGAATAGACAGCCTCTTTTTATATGTAAATTTTAGATTGAATTACAATCCAAATTCTGCTTTTACTTTGTCTACGAAATCAAGTTTCTCCCAGGTAAATAGCTCAACAGTAACTGTTTTTACATTTCCTCCCGGAGCAGAAAAAGTTTTAGTTACCACTTCTGGTTTACGTCCCATGTGTCCGTAAGCAGCAGTTTCGCTATAAATTGGGTTTCTTAATTTCAAACGTTGCTCGATAAAGTAAGGACGCATATCAAAGATAGCTTCTACTTTTTTAGCGATTTCACCGTTAGTTAAGTTTACTTTAGAAGTTCCGTAAGTATCAATAAAAATACCCATTGGTTCAGCAACTCCAATTGCGTAAGAAACCTGAACTAAGATTTCGTCAGCAACACCTGCAGCCACTAAGTTTTTAGCGATATGACGAGTTGCATAAGCAGCACTTCTGTCTACTTTACTTGGATCTTTTCCAGAGAATGCACCACCACCGTGAGCACCTTTTCCACCGTAAGTATCAACAATGATTTTTCTTCCTGTTAAACCAGTATCTCCGTGAGGTCCTCCAATAACGAATTTTCCTGTTGGGTTAATATGGTAGTTGATTTTATCATTGAATAAATGCGCGTGTGTTGGATTTTTAGCAATGATTCTTGGAATCAAAATTTCGATGATATCTTTTTTGATTTTAGCCAACATTGTAGCCTCTTCATCAAAATCATCGTGTTGAGTCGAGATTACAATCGCATCAATACGAGTTGGTTTGTTATCATCACTATATTCTAAAGTTACCTGCGATTTTGCATCAGGACGTAAATAAGTGATTTCGTTATTCTCACGTCTTAAAATTGCTAACTCTTGTAATAATTTATGAGATAGATCAAGTGCCAATGGCATGTAGTTTTCAGTTTCGTTAGTTGCGTAACCAAACATCATTCCCTGGTCTCCTGCACCTTGCTCTTCTGGCTTAGCTCTGTCAACCCCTTGATTAATATCTGCAGATTGCTCATGAATTGCTGAAAGAATTCCACAAGAATTTGCTTCAAACATATACTCGCTTTTTGTATATCCAATTTTACGGATTACATCACGGGCAATTTGCTGCACATCAAGATAAGTATTCGATTTTACTTCACCAGCTAAAATTACCTGACCTGTAGTAACAAGAGTTTCGCAAGCTACTTTTGAGTCAGCATCAAATGCCAAAAAGTTATCAATTAATGCATCCGAAATTTGATCTGCAACTTTGTCTGGATGCCCTTCACTAACAGATTCTGACGTAAATAAATAAGCCATAATAATTTATTAAATTAAAATTAAGTGAGGAAAAAAATTGCTTAAAAAGGGCTAAAGGAGATAGTCTGCTTTAGCATTTTTTAATGCCGAAATTTATCTTTCGGCATTCATAACGAACCATTTCATTATGAAGAGGTTGCAATCAGTTCAAATTTTTCCTCCGTATTCGGGTGCAAAAGTACAAAACCATTTTGATTTGCAAATTAAAGTTCAACTTTTTTTATTTTTTATGGCATAAATTTAACAGTAATATACTAATTTGATAGGGTAATAGAAAATATTTCAGTTTTTGTTTGGCTGATAAAAAAATAGTTCGCAAATTTGCCTCACGAAAATTAAAAAAAATGAAATTTACAGTTTGCAATATGATGTCTTGTAAGATGCCGGAGTTCTCCGCAGAGACGCTATTGTAATTTTTTTTCAAAAATATAAATAGAAACCTCTGCAGATAGCAGAGGTTTTTTTTTGTCCCGATAAAAAATAACTGCAAATACTTTTTAAGCCAAAACCACTAAATTAATCTTAAAAGCAATGAAGAAAAATGTACTAATCGCTTTAGGTCTGCTCACGTTTTCAGGTGTTTATGCTCAGGAAAATAAAAAAGAACAGGATAGCCTGAAAAATAATGAATTGTCTGAAGTAACAATAGTAGGATCCAGAAGTAAAAATCGTGTAAAAACCGATGTCCCTGTTCCTGTAGATGTTTTTAATATTTCAGACATTACAAAAGGTTCTCCACAAACAAGCGTAACTCAGATCTTAAATTACGTTGCACCTTCATTTACCAGTAACGCGACCTCTACCGCAGATGCTACAGATCACGTCGATCCGGCACAATTAAGAGGTTTAGGCCCTGATCAGGTTTTGATATTAGTAAACGGTAAACGCAGGCATTCGAGCGCATTGGTAAACATAAACGGATCTCCGGGAAGAGGATCTGTTGGAACAGATTTAAATGCAATTCCGTCATTTGCTATCGAAAGAATCGAAGTTTTACGTGACGGTGCAGCAGCTCAATACGGTTCAGATGCTATCGCTGGGGTTATTAATATTGTACTGAAAAAGAATGCTGATTTTATCTCAGGAGGTATTCAATATGGTACCAATTTATCTTCGGGATCTAATAATTTTAAAGGCGGAGCTGACGGACAAACCGTACAAGTAGATTTAAACTACGGAACCTCTTTAGGTAAAGAAGGAAGTTTCCTGAATGTTACCGGAACTGCTGTAACCAGACAGGCAACAAGCAGAGCAGGAATTAGAAATAATGGAATTTTTAACGCTTATAATGCTGTAGAAAACAGAGCAGCTCAAAATGGTGTGGCTATCAATTCATTGTTCAGTAATATTAACAATACTTCAAATTCAGCGCAAATTATTAGCTCATTACAGCAATATGCACCACAAGTAAGTTACTTTACACCGGCACAGCAAACTGCAATTTCTTCTGCAACAACATTGGCTCAAATGCAAACGGCTTTGAATTTTGATGTTACTAATAATGAACTTGCTTACAGAGGTCAGGAAAGAAGTGATTATAATATGAGTGTTGGTCAGTCAGAACTGGCTTCAGGACAACTATATTACAATACCAAATATCCTCTGTCTGATATTACATCTTTGTATTCTTTTGGTGGAGTTTCGTATAGAAACGGTAAATCTTATGCTTTCAACAGATTACCAAACGGTTCCGGTACTTTCACGCAAGTGTATGAAAACGGATTTTTACCGGAAATAGAATCGTCTATATTAGATGCTTCGGCAGCACTTGGAGTCACTACCAATATATTGGGTTTTGATACTGATTTAAGTACCAACCTGGGCTCAAACTCTTTTCAATACGATGTAAACAATACCATCAATGCGACTTTAGGAGTAAATTCTCCTTCTAGTTTTGATGCTGGTAAAGTTTCATTTTTGCAAAGCACAACCAATTTAGATTTCAGTAAAAAGCTTGATGTTTTAGAAGGATTGAATGTTGCTTTTGGTGGAGAGTTCAGATATGAAAACTATCAGATTAAAGCAGGAGAAGAAGCTTCTTATGGATTGTATGATATAAACGGAAACATAGTTCCTGGAATTTTGCCAAGTAATTCACCTTTAATAGTAACAGACTTTTTTGGTAACAAGCGTGGCGCAGGAGCACAGGGATTCTCTGGGTTTCAACCATCTGATGCTAAAGAAAAAGACAGAAAAAGTGGTGCTGCTTATCTTGATTTAGAATTGAATGCCACTAAAAACTGGCTTTTGAACGGAGCTGTTCGTTATGAAAATTACTCAGATTTTGGAAGCACGGTTATCTTTAAATTAGCTTCTCTTTTAAAAATAAATGATAATATCAACTGGAGAATTTCAGGACAAACGGGTTTTAGAGCGCCATCATTACAACAAAAATATTTTGAATCAAGTTCTACTCAGTTTATAAATGGAGCACCTTATCAGGTAGGTTATTTTACAAATGATTCTCAGGCCGCAAAAAGCATTGGGGTTGAAAGTCTAAAACCTGAAAAATCTAAAAGTATTAGTACAGGATTTACATTTAAAATTCCTGATGCCAATATTACCATTGCAACCGATGCCTACTTTACAAGAATCGATGACAGAGTGGTGCTTACTGGACAATATTCAAGACCAACAGATGCTCAGATAAATGCAGCTACATCTGCTACACAAAAAGATGCATTGACATTGTTTCAACAAGCATTTGATTTAAAAGGAGTGGAAAGAGCTTCGTTCTGGACCAACGGAATCGATTCTGAAACAAAAGGTATAGATGTGGTGATTTCTCAAAAATACGATGTAATCCAGGATTTTACCATCAGAAATGATTTTGCTTTAAGTTATAATACAACCAAAAGAGTAGGGAAATTAAATGTTCCTCAGTCTATTATCGATGCAGGTGGAGATCCTTATGTATATTCATTTTTCCCGGAATCAAGCAGAGTTTATTTAGAAGAAGCGATTCCTAAATTGAAAGCGAATTTAATGACAACATTCAGTATTAAAAAACTGGATATTTATTTAAGAAACAGTTATTTCGGAAAAGTGACTGATCCGGGTGCGACAGATGTAAATTTAGACGGATCATCTTCAGTTTATGAGCATCCGGAATACAGCGCAAAAATTGTTACCGATTTATCTTTAGGATATCAAATCAATGAGAAATTCAGATTTACAATTGGTCTTAATAATATAGGAGATGTTTATCCGGATAGAAATAATCCGTCAACTCCGGCATTTACCAATACAACGCCAACATTGTCTCCTGCGCCAAGTACAGATTTGACGAATGCAAATCAGTTTGCTTATTCAAGAGCAGTATCACAATTTGGATTGAACGGAAGATTTGGTTTCGCCAGATTAAGTTTTAAATTTTAAAAATATAAGATTGGCCCACGGGTTTTACGGATTTGAGCAGGTTTACACGGATTTTTTTAATGCTTTAATTCTTTAATCAGTGACTTAACTTTTTATACAATCTGCTTCAGCTAAAATATGCCACAGATTAAAAATATTTACTCAGATTTTTTAATCATTTATCCCGATAGCTATCGGGAGAGGCTAAATTTTTGAAACAATAGAAGAGGATAAAAAGAATCTGTGTAAACCCGTTTAATCCGTAAAACCCGTGGGCTAATCTATAAAGAGAAACACCACTATTTACAGGGCTTCGAAAAAAAATGTGTTAATTATCAATTTTTAATTTGGTAGATCTAAAAATAGTTTATATATTTACTCTATCGAATTAGTCGAGTTTAAAAAAAGCAATTAATTTAAATAAAATAAAATGAAAACAATAGCGAATAATATGATGATATGTTGTGAGATGATGCAAATGTGCATCCCAATTCGCTGTTGCCAAAAGTAAAAGATGAAATCTTTGTTATAGTTAGAACTATAAGCCCTTTTGGTAGCCATCCTAAAGGGCTTTTTTTTATTTCAACACTTTTAAATTTTATATTATGAAAACATTAAACTCAATTGCAGTAGAATATTTATTGAGAAACGATTCTCAAAAAAACAATAATAAATCCGAAGACATAACAAAAGAAGTTTCAAGACTAAATGCAGAACAAGCGGTAATAAGAAGTCAAAAATCATTGCTGCTCCTAATGTATAATCTTGAAGAAGAAGGAGAAGATTTTTTTATTCAATAAATATAAATTCAATATCAATAACAATTTCAAAAATCAATTTTAATTGTGATTTCAAATAACGATTACAATCAGAAATCAATTTCAATAACAATATATAGTATTAACAATACCTAAAAAACTAAGATCATGAGCACACAAAAATTCGCAACAAACGCACTACACGCAGGACACGATGTTACTAAAAATGCAGGAACCAGAGCAGTGCCTATTTATCAGACATCATCATATGTATTTAACGATTCAGATCACGCTGCCAATTTATTTGGTCTTGCCGAAGCCGGATTTATTTACACAAGATTAAATAATCCAACAAACGATATTTTAGAACAACGACTGGCGGCACTCGAAGGCGGAATTGGAGCTGTAGTTACTGCATCCGGAGCATCGGCAATTTCTACAACATTATTGACCTTGCTAAAAGCGGGCGATCATATTGTGGCTTCGAATAGTTTATACGGAGGAACTTATAATTTGCTAAATGTAACTTTACCTCGTTTAGGCATTACAACCACTTTTGTAGCTCCTTCTAAACCTGAAAATTTTACAAAAGCAGCTAAAGAAAATACAAGAGCCTTTTTTGTAGAATCTTTAGGAAATCCAAAATTAGATGTATTAGACTTAAAAGGAATTTCGGCGGAAGCCAAAAACTTTAAAGTACCTTTTATTGTAGACAATACGGTTGCTACACCTTATTTATTGAATCCAATTGAGTACGGCGCAGATATCGTAATTCACTCTTTAACCAAATATATTTCAGGAAACGGAACTTCATTAGGAGGTGTTATTATAGATGCAGGAAAATTTGACTGGTCAAACGGAAAATTCCCTGAATTTACAGAACCTTCTGCAGGATATCACGGATTAGTGTATCATGAAGCTTTAGGAAATGCAGCTTTTATAGCAAAAGCAAGAATCGAAGGTTTACGTGATTTTGGCGCAGCTTTAAGTCCGTTTAATGCTTTTCAGATTATTCAGGGATTAGAAACTTTACCAATCCGAATCCAGAAACATAGCGAAAATGCTTTGGCTCTGGCCTCATGGTTAGAAAAACAAGATGAGGTAGTTTGGGTAAATTATCCAGGTCTTAAAAACAATAAATATTATGATTTAGCCCAACAATATTTACCAAAAGGACAAAGTGGCGTGATCACTTTTGGACTAAAAGGTGGTTTTGATGCCGCTAAAAAAGTGGTAGATCAGACTAAGTTGTTCTCGCTTTTGGCCAATATTGGTGATACAAAATCACTAATTATTCACCCGGCAAGTACAACGCACCAGCAATTGTCTGATGCAGACCAACTGGAAACAGGAGTTTCAAAAGATTTAGTTCGACTTTCTGTCGGAATTGAAGATATCGAGGATTTAATAGCTGATTTGCAAGCCGCTTTCGCAAGCGTTACCCAATCGCAATACAGTATTAATAAAAATTAGGTTTTTTTGTTTTTTGTTTGAAAAATTGCCTTTAGTAGCGTGAGTTCTGCTAGAGGTGATTTTTTATAAAAAACTATCAATATAAAAGTTTTTTACCATATAAGTGATATAAGTTCCTATTAAGCGTTGCGCTAAGTTTCAGCTCTTTCTTAAAATTACTTATATCACTTATATGGTTTAATTAACCCCCAAAAAATTAAAATTATGTCAAAGCTTAAAATAAATATCATCCTTTTTGGAATTGGAAATATAGGAAGTACTTTGATCAATCAGATTATCGAAAGTCAGGAGTTTTTTCTCGAAAGTAAAAACATCGATTTTCATTTTCCTATTATAACCAATTCAACAGTTGCTTTTTTCGAGAAAGAAGGCGTAGGATATGCCTGGGAAACCAATTTCTTAGAATTGGCTGTTCCGTTTAAAGTGCAGGATATTATTGAATTTGCCAAAGAAAACGAATTTGAGAACTTAATAGCCGTTGATGCTACAGCAAGCGACGAGCTCATTCATCATTACAATACTTTGATCGAAAACGGATTTAATATTGTAGCGGTAAATAAAAAAGCCAATACACTGCCCATTGATTTGTATAAAGAAATCAGGGCAAATCTTAAAAAATACGACAAAGAATTTTTGTATGAAACATCTGTAGATACGGGTTTTCCGGTATTGCAAACCTTGAGAGATTTGTATTATTCGGGAGAAAAAATTACCAAGATACGAGGTGTTTTCTCTGATAATCTCAGTTATGTCTTTAATCGTTTTGCGAATGAAGAAGCTACTTTTTCATCTCTTTTAAAAGATGCCAGTTTACTCGGATTAATGAGATCTACTTTTAAAGAAGATTTATCGGGAAATGATACCGCAAGGAAACTATTGATTCTGACGAGGGAAATTGGGAAGGATTTTGATTTCTCTGATATAAAAATCAATTCGCTTATCACAGAAGAACATCTGCAGAAAAACGGAATTCTTAATAAAGATGCCATCGACAAATCATTTAAAATTGCCAAAATAACCCAGGCAGACAATCATGTACTGAGATATGTAGGCGAATTTGATTTGCAGAAAAATACCCTGGAAGTCAAATTAGTTTCAGAACCAGTTTGGTCAGCCATAGGTCAGCTAAAAGGGTCAGATACCATTTTCGAAATCTACACACAATCGTATGCAGATGTTCCAATAGCAATTCAAAGCGCTTCGGCATGTAAGCAGGCCATTTCAAGAGGGATAATAACTGACATTTTAAAAGTAGCCGAGAAAATTAAAAATAAAGAAGCAGTTTGGCTGTAAGTGGTTTCGAATAGTAGTTAGTTGTTCTTTGATATAATGAAACAGGAAAGTTCATTACGTATTTTTTTGTAGGTTTTAACGCTTATATTTTTAAATCTTAAATTTGTAAGATGTTTTTTAACGTTAAAATGATGTTTTTTAACGTTTTTTAGGATTAATTTGCTGATCCTCACTTGCATAATTGAAAAAATATTCGCACATTTGTAATACCTCAAAATTACCAGAAAAATAAACTTAATATTCTGAAAATAGTTATGTCGATCGGGACAAAAGTTGAAACAACTTTATTTCTTAATTGATTTAAAAAAAGAAGATAAAAGTAAAATATTTCGGCAGTTTCCGGGAAGCTTATTAAAATAAAACAAATGCAAGAATTTTTTAAAATAGCAAGTAAATCCAAGATGAATAAATCCCTACAGATGAACAAGATGTTTAACGTCGCACGTATTTGTGTACGCGTCTGTTGATACTAAAAGTATATATAAGTTGTATAAAACTTAAACCCTTTTGGTATTGTGATCCAAAAGGGTTTTTTTATTCCATTTGGTTGCCATAACAAAAAATTAAACAAATAATAAAGATTATAAAACGCAAACTAACATAAACTTAAATATCATGAGCAAATTAAACTACATAACAAGAACATTTTCTACTTTGAAAAACTTAAGAGCTAAAAGAAACAATCCGCCGCCAGCAAATGAATTGGTACACCCAAGATTTGGAATCACGGAGGCTGATAAAATAGCAGAAAAAAAAGAACCAAATTCATTATTGTTTTTGATGTATTCAAAAGAAAATGAAACACTTTTTATCTAAATCAAAAAGTATCATAAAATAGGGGAATACCTGCTTAATTTTACTGGGCAAATTGTTCGGTAATTTTTTGCGTACAATAGTTTTTGGTTGAATTATGTTTAAGAAATTAAGCAATCAGTTTCGATAAAATTTGTTAGTTTAAGAAATAAGTAGTTAATTTGCACCTTTAAGTTCAAACACGTATTGAAAATGTTATAAAGAAAGGACGAGGGATTAGACCCGATGAATCCTTAGCAACCCTTCGTTAAATCGAAGAAGGTGCTGCATTCTACCACGCCCAAACGTGGAAAGATAACAACAAGAATTTTCTAGTTTCACTCTAGTACTTTCTTTCTAATATTTCCACATACAAATCAATAATAAAAAGATTTGAAATTGGAAAATATACTAAGTCCCATTATAATTCAAGATTTCATCACAGAAAGTGGTGCATCATATCCATTATTGCCATTGAGCTTTACGCTTTCTGGTTTACCATTGCATAGCGCGCCTATAGTTTTGGTCAATCATGCTTTGACCGGAAATGCTCAGGTTACTGGCGAAAATGGCTGGTGGAATGACTTAATTGGCGACGAAAAAACAATTGATACCCTTAAATATACCGTATTAGCATTCGACGTTCCCGGAAACGGAAACGATTCGTTTGTAATAGAAAACTATCAGGATTTCACCACAAGAGATATTGCCAGAATTTTTATAAAAGGTCTGGAGGCATTAAATATCGCCCAATTGCACACCATTATTGGAGGTTCTGTTGGCGGAGGAATTGCCTGGGAGATCCTTGCATTAGAACCTAATATAACTCAAAGCTTAATCCCGATTGCCACCGACTGGAAATCGACCGACTGGATGATTGCTAATTGTTATTTACAAGAGCAAATACTGAACAATTCTTCGAGACCTATCGAAGATGCCAGAATACATGCTATGTTGTGTTACAGATCTCCTGAATCATTTAAAGAAAAATTTCAACGTACGATCAACAACGAGCTTGCGATTTTTAATATCGAAAGCTGGTTGGCGCATCACGGCGAAAAATTACAAAAGAGATACCAATTGTCAGCGTATAAACTGATGAACCAATTGCTCAAAACCATAGATATTACCAGAAACAGCGAAGATTTTGAAACTTTAATGTCCAGAACAAATGCAGCGATTCATATTATCGGAATCAACTCTGATTTGTTTTTTACACCAAAAGAAAATCGCGAAACTTTTCAGGAATTAAAGAAGTTCAAAGACAATGTTTTTTACAGCGAAATAGATTCGGTTCACGGACATGACGCTTTTTTAATCGAGTACAAACAATTAGATCATTTACTTGCCGATATTTTTAAGGCAGAAACAATAGAAAAATAAAATGAAAATATTAAAATTTGGAGGCAAATCGTTATCAAACGGAGAAGGACTTAACAAGGTAGTTTCAATCATTTCTGATAAAGTAAATCAAGGAGAACAAATTGCAGTTGTAGTTTCTGCCCGCGGAAATGCTACAGATGAATTAGAATATATTTTAAAACTTGCTTCCAAAAACGGCAATTACAAACCATTATTTGAAAATTTTAAAACCTACCAGGTTTCAGATTATCCTCAGGTCGATTTGTCTGAAGAGTTTACTATTTTAGAAAAACTTTTTGAAGGCGTTAGCTTAATTGGTGATTACAGCAATAAAATAAAAGATCAGATTTTATCCAAAGGCGAATTGCTTTCGGCTAAATTGTTGACAGCGATTTTAAAAGAAAAAGGAATTCCGGCAAACTTTGTCGATTCGAGAGAATTGCTAAAAACTGATTCGAAATTTGGTGATGCACAACCATTGGAACAACTTTCTAAGAAAAATGTTGTCAATTATTTCAAAGAACACAATGGTTCAACGGTAAATATCGTAACGGGTTTCATTGGTTCAAACAACAACAACGATACAACAACTTTAGGCAGAAACGGTAGTAATTATACAGCATCATTAATCGCAAATTATTTGAATGCCGAAGAATTACAAAACTTCACGCACGTTGACGGAATTTATACAGCAAATCCTGATTTGGTTGCTGATGCTAAAAAAATCGAATTTCTTTCGTTTAACGAAGCGAACGAATTAGCGAATTTTGGCGCAACAATTTTGCATGCTAAAACAATAATTCCATTATTAGAAAAAAATATCCCGCTTCGTATTTTAAATACTTTCAATCACGAAAATCGAGGAACATTAATTACTTCAGATTCAGCTAAAGAAGGAATCAAAACACTTTCGGTTTTAGAGAATTTATCATTGGTAAATCTTGAAGGACGCGGATTATTAGGAAAATCTGGCGTTGATGCCAGAATTTTCAAAGTAATGGGCGATCACAATATTAGTGTAAGTATCATTTCTCAAGGTTCTTCAGAAAGAGGAATTGGCTTGGTTGTGGCTACAGATAAAGCAACAACGGCCATGATCGAATTAGAAAAAGAGTTTGAAAATGATTTTTATTCTAAAGATGTAAACCAAATTACGGTAACAGATAATGTTTCGGTTATTTCGATTATTGGTCAGGATTTGAGCACTTTTCATAAGCCTTACACCGCTTTAATCAAAAATAAAATAGTTCCAATTTTGTTCAACAACACCGTTACGGGTAAAAACGTGAGTTTGGTGGTTAAAAAATCAGAACTTAATAAAGCGTTAAATGTAATTCACGGAGAGATTTTTGGAGTTTCAAAGAAAATCAACATTGCCATTTTCGGTCACGGATTAGTTGGCGGAACTTTAATCAATCAGATTTTAGAATCGGCTGCTGCAATCGAAAAACGTAAAGACATCAAGTTGAACGTTTTTGCAATTGCCAATTCGAAGAAATTACTTTTAAACAAAAATGGAGTAACTTCAAACTGGAAAAATGATATTGCAAAAGACGGTCTTGAATATACCATCAATGATGTAATTGCTTACGCGAACCAACACCATTTAGAAAACTTAATTGCGATTGATAATACAGCAAGTGCTTCTTTTGTAGAAAATTATATTTCGTTGATTGAGAGTAGTTTCGACTTGATTTCATCTAATAAAGTGGCCAATACATTAAGCTATGGTTTTTATAAAGAACTGAGAAAATCTTTGACAGAAAATCAAAAGAATTATTTGTATGAAACCAATGTTGGTGCCGGTTTACCATTAATTGATACGATAAAATTATTGCACCTTTCGGGTGAAAATATCACAAAAATAAAAGGTGTTTTCTCGGGAACATTAAGTTATTTATTCAATAATTTCTCTGCAAAAGACGCTCCGTTTAGTGAGATTCTGCAAGAAGCAATCGATAACGGATATACAGAACCAGACCCGCGTGAGGATTTATGCGGAAATGATGTGGGAAGAAAATTATTGATCTTGGCAAGAGAATTAGATTTACAAAATGAGTTCGAAGAAATCTCGATTCAGAATTTGATTCCGGAACATTTACGTGACGGAAACGTATCAGATTTCTTAACAAAACTAAAAGAATTCGACCCGATTTATGAGAAAATAAAAGCCGATCAAAAGCCAAATCATGTATTAAGATACATTGGTGAATTGTCTGGAGATTTACAAAATGATAAAGGAATTTTGGAAGTAAAATTAGTTTCTGTTCCTTCAGACACTGCTTTAGGCGGATTAAAAGGATCTGATTCTTTCTTCGAAATCTATACAGAATCTTACGGAGATCGCCCAATTGTAATTCAGGGAGCCGGTGCAGGTTCTGCGGTAACGGCAAGAGGAGTTTTTGGAGATATTTTGAGATTATCAGATAAAGGATAATTAATTTTAGTCCCGCGAGGCTTCGGGATAGAGTGTAGATTTTTTAAAAGCCGATTAATAAACATTTAAAGAATGAAAAAAGTTCTGATTTTATTATTGTTTTCGAACATTTTGACTGCTCAGATTTCAAATGTCATTAGAAATAAAGACAGTTATACACAGGAAGTTTTTCCGTATAAAGGAGTTAGGGCAATTCAGATAGATGAAGTGAGTGCTGTTGGAAATGAGGATAACGTATTTATTTTTTCGAAAATTGAAAAAAATGCCAATCCTGATAAAATGTATTTTCAGCGGTTTACAAAAGTCAATGATAAATGGATCGTAAAATCTATTTTTGAAGTAAACCATAGCGGAATTATTTCGGCCTGGGGAAGCAGAAAAGCTTTTGGAGATTACAATAAAGACAAGAGTGTTGATGCGCTTTTTATTTACGGACTTTATGACGCTGATTTTAAACAGCAATCAGTTCATTTAATTTTTTCGCAAAAAGATCAGTTTTACACGATCGAATCAAGTGTTTCTGATGATTTTAAAACAGATAAATTTTCTTCTAATTTTAAATCTTTAGATGCAGAATCTAAAAAGCAGGTTTTAGAATATTGGGGGAAATTAGACAAAAAAGACAAATAACTTAGGAAAACAAAAAACATGAAAGTAACCTTAAACAGAGTAAACGACGCGTTTCATTTTAAACTTAAAAATGAGCGTGGTCATGTAGTTGATGTTGATAGCAGAGCCGAATTTGGCGGAAGCGATTTAGGTGCAAGTCCAATGGAATTGGTATTGATGGGTGTTGCAGGATGCAGCGCTATTGATATGATTTCGATATTAAAGAAACAACGTCAGGAAATAAAAGCATTTAATGCTGAGGTAGAAGGAGAACGCGTAAAAGTTGGAGAAGCAACACCATTTAAAGAAATCAATGTGGTTTTTTATTTAGAAGGAGATATCAATCCGGAAAAAGCAAAAAAAGCAGCACAGCTTTCTTTCGAGAAATATTGTTCAGTAGCCAAAACGGTTGAACCTACAGCTACAATAAACTATAAAGTTGTCCTAAACGACGAAGCATTATAAATTAGAAAATGAGTCAATTAGAAAATGAGATAATTCTTTTGGCTTGATAAGTAATAAATATTTGCATAAATACTTAGTGAATCTCTGAGTTTCTTTTGTGAGTCTTTGTGAAATTATAAAAACAGGCGAATTGGTGCAATTCGTGTTAAAACAAAAAAAATGAACGAACAAGAATTTGGTTTTGAAACCCAAGCCATAAGAACACATCTGGAAAAAACACAATTTCAGGAACATTCAACTCCATTATATTTATCATCAAGTTTTGTATTTGAAGATGCCGAGGATATGAGAGCGTCTTTTACAGAAGAGAAAGTACGTAATATCTATTCACGTTTTAGCAATCCAAACACAACCGAGTTTGTAGATAAGGTTTGTGCTATGGAAGGGGCTGAGTCTGGTTATGCTTTTGCAACCGGAATGGCGGCGATATATTCGACTTTTGCAGCATTGCTGGAGTCAGGCGATCACATTGTTTCTGCGGGAAGTGTTTTTGGGTCTACACACGCGCTGTTTATGACTTATTTTCCTAAATGGAATATCGAAACAACTTATTTTGATATTAACAAACCGGAAACGATAGAGGGATTTATTAAACCTAATACTAAAATTTTATACGCAGAAACGCCAACAAATCCTGGTGTAGATGTAATTGATTTAGAATTATTAGGTCAAATTGCTAAAAAGCACAACTTAATTTTAATCATCGACAATTGTTTTGCTACGCCATATATTCAGCAGCCAATTAAATACGGTGCTGATATAGTGATTCATTCTGCAACAAAATTAATCGACGGACAAGGTCGTGTTTTAGGAGGAGTTGCAGTTGGAAATGCAGAATTAATTCGTAAAATATATTTATTTTCAAGAAATACAGGACCGGCAATGTCGCCATTTAACGCTTGGGTTTTATCGAAAAGTTTAGAGACTTTGGCCGTTCGTGTAGACAAACATTGCGAAAATGCCTTAAAAGTAGCGGAGTTTTTAGAAAATCATCCTAATGTTGAGAGTATTAAATATCCATTCTTAAAATCACATCCAAAATATGAAATCGCCAAAAAACAAATGCTTTTAGGTGGTAACATTATTGCAATTGAAATAAAAGGCGGAATTGAAGCAGGAAGAAAATTTCTGGACAAAATTAAATTATGTTCGCTTTCGGCAAATATTGGAGACGTAAAAACGATCGTAACACATCCTGCATCAACAACACACAGCAAATTATCTGTTGAAGAAAAGTTGGCTGTTGGAATTACTGAAGGTTTAGTGCGTGTTTCTGTAGGTCTGGAAACCGTAAAAGATATTATTGCCGATTTAGATCAGGCTCTTTCTTAAATAATTTTAATGATATACATGTCAGGCTGAGCGAAGTCGAAGCCAGGTTAGTGACTTCGACTTCGCTCAGTCTGACAATCATTGTTCTTTCTGTATGAAACCAAGATTACTCATTTTATCGGATCTATTTGGAGGGAAAGATCCGGAATGGGTAAAAATCTACATGAATTTATTGCAATCTAAATTCGAGATTCAATATTATGATGTGGTTGAACTGGCCAATATTGATTCTGATAATTTTATCGAAAGTGAGATTCATAATCAGTTTCTTAACGGAGGAATTGATAAAGCAGTCCAAAATTTACTTCAATTAGAAACAGAAAAAGTAATTATTTTAGGATTTAGTATTGGAGGTACAATTGCCTGGAATGCATCTTTAAAAGGGTTGAATGTTACACATTTATTTGCTGTTTCATCTACAAGATTACGATACGAAACTGAAATCCCCAATAGTATTATCAAATTGTATTTTGGAGAAAAAGATCCTAATAAACCTAACCCAAAATGGTTTTTGGATTTGAATATAGATAATGAAATTCTCGAAGCTAATAGTCATCAACTCTATTTGATAGAAAATAATATACCTTTAATTTGCAATGATGTTTTAAAATCTTTGCAGCAATAACGATTTTTGATTGTAAATTAAATGCAGTCTAAAATCGTTTTTTATTTAAACCATACTAATTTAGTAGAACTTACTTTTTCATTGTGTTATTTTTCTCATTCAAAAAGCTTATTTTTGTTGCAGAAAAATATTTAGCTGTTGTTTTAGCAAGAAATCTAAAATCAACAATCTAAAATCTAAAATATATATAAGTGCTTTCAAAGAAAACAAAATACGGCATTAAGGCTTTAACTTATTTGGCTAGACGTGAAAATAATGAACCTGTACAAATTGCCGAAATTGCTAAAAGTGAACATATTTCGATTAAATTCTTAGAAAGTATATTATTACTGCTTAGAAATTCTGGTTTCCTGGGAGCAAAAAAAGGTAAAGGCGGAGGTTATTATCTGATAAAAGATCCCAAAGATATCAGTATGGCTAAAGTGTACCGTATTCTAGAAGGTCCAATTGCTTTGCTGCCTTGTGCAAGTCATAATTTTTATGAAAGATGCGATGATTGCGATGACGAAACTACTTGTGCAGCAAGACGTTTAATGATGGAAGTTCGTGATAATACTTTAAAAATATTAGAAAGTAATTCTTTGGCAGATATTGCGTTTTAAAGAAAATTTTATACCATATTACTCAGGTAAGGCAATATAATTTTGCTTTATGTAAGTAGTTTTATAAGCTTATATTAAATGAACTTATACAGCTTATATGGTGGAGAAATTAAAAAATCAATTTATATCCGGCTAAGAAGAGCATTACTGCGATGGCGTTTCTTAAAAATAAATCAGGCACTTTTCCGCTTAACATACTTCCCATAAAAATTCCCGGAAGCGACCCTAATAATAGTTGCCCTAACAAGGCTAAATCTAAATTTCCCATTGAGGCATGACCAATTCCGGCAACAAGAGTTAGCGGAACGGCGTGAGCAATTTCGGTTCCTACCAAACGTGGCGTTGGTAAAAGCGGATATAGAAAAAACAAGGTAACTGTTCCTAAAGCTCCGGCACCAATAGATGTTAAGGTTACGGTTGCGCCCAATAATACCCCAATCCCGATAGTCAGCATGTTTTGAGTATGACTTTCGCTGTGAAATTTATCCCCCGCATGTTTTTGAGAATATACTAATAGTTTCTTTTTGAATAAAATGGCAATTGATGTAAAAAGCAATGCCCAGCCTAAACTGTATTTTATAACTGCATTTATTGTCGAAATATCTGTTTTAATGCTGTTTAATATCCACAGCGTTAGTAAAGCTGCAGGAACACTTCCTAAAGTAAGCCAGCCCGTAATTTTCCAATTGATGTTGCCTTTTTTGTGGTGTACAAATACGCCTCCCATTTTGGTAAAAGCAGCGTATAATAAATCGGTTCCAACGGCTGTGGTTGGTGGAATACCAAAATACAATAAAATAGGAGTCATTAAAGAACCGCCTCCAACACCTGTCAACCCCACTACAAAACCTACTGCCAAACCTGCAATTACAAGACCTATTTGAAAATCCATGAATAAAAATTTGCTGTAAAAATAAGAACAATTTTATAATAATCCGATGGATTTGGTAGACTTTAAAATGCTATATTTGCAAATGAATATCTTTTACGTTTTATATCATTGAAATACAAGTCGATACGATTTTTAACTTAGAAAGCTAATTTGTTATATTTTTTAAAGTTCCCGCTTGCTTAACCAAAAGAGGATTAGAGTTGTAAAAAAATTAAATAATGTTTTGATATTTAGAAATAAGTACTAATTTTGCATAGTAATCTATTAAGCCGATAGGGTAATAGATTTACTAGCTTAAAACAAGCCAGTAATATGGAGGAAGAATTAAAAATTAATAGTTATGATGTTAGATCTGATGCATCAATAAAAGAAAAGTTGTGGGTTGTAATTCCCGTGGTTCTGTTAGTAGGTTTGTTATCTACGTTGATATACAAGCATCATGCTGAATTTTCGATAGAGGGATTAGTTTCCGGATTTGACACAGACTTTTTAATATTTTTTGCTATTGGAGCTTTTGCTCAGTTGGTAGACGGGACATTAGGAATGGGTTATGGAGCAACGTCCACTTCATTTTTATTGGCTTACGGAGTTCCGCCGGTAATTAGCAGCACAGGAGTTCACGTTGCAGAAATGTTTACAACAGGCGCATCGGCGATTTCACATCATAAATTCGGAAATATTAATAAAAAGCTGGTAAAACATCTATTAATTCCGGGAGTTTTAGGTTCGATTACAGGGGCTTATTTATTGTCTGACGTTATTAGCGGAGATGTTATAAAGCCATTTATTGCGGTTTACATGATTGTCTTAGCTATTATTATAATTAGAAAAGCATTAGCCAAAACCATTGTTAAAAAGAAAACAAAAAAGCTAGGATATTTAGCGACTTTTGGAGGTTTTATGGATGCTGTTGGCGGTGGCGGATGGGGGCCAATTGTAACGTCTACATTATTAGGACGTGGCAGGAACCCCAGATATACAATAGGTTCTGTAAATGCAGCAGAATTTGCTATTTCATTTGCAAGCGGAATAACATTTATGCTTTTTGGAGGAATCCATGGTTGGCAGGTTATTATAGGATTAATTTTAGGAGGAGTAATCGCGGCACCGGTTGGGGCTTATTTGGTTAATAAAATCAAAAGAAAACCAATGATGGTTGCGGTTGGAATTTTAATTATATTATTGAGTTTAAAAACATTATCTAAATTATTGTAATAGGTTTTTTAGAAAGGGAAAGAAAGAGATTATGAGTGCGACGATTATACAATCATTATTAGATAAAACAAAAGATTTTTCGCTGGATGAAACACTTGTTTATTTAGCAAATGAATATCCGGGAAAAGTAATTTTCTCGACTTCTTTTGGTCAGGAAGATCAGGTAATTACAGATTTTATTGCAAAAAGCAATACTGATATTACCATTTTTACCTTAGATACCGGAAGATTATTTCAGGAGACTTATGATGTTTTTCACAAGACATTAAAAAAATACAAAAAACAAATAGAAGTTTATTTTCCGGAAGCGGCATCAGTAGAAAATCTATTGCAACAAAAAGGACCAAACAGCTTTTATGATTCGGTTGAAAATAGAAAAGAATGCTGTTTTATCCGTAAAGTAGTTCCGTTAAGAAAAGCTTTATCCGGAAACTCAGTTTGGATTACGGGTTTAAGAGCTGAACAATCTGAGAATAGAAACGATTTACAATTGTTTGAATACGATGGAGGTTTCGAAATCATCAAATTCAACCCTTTATTAAAATGGACTTTAGAAGAAGTTGAAACGTATTTATCAGAAAACAATGTTCCTCAAAATGCTTTACACAAGCAAGGCTTCGTAAGCATAGGATGTGCGCCCTGCACAAGAGCAATTTTCCCTGGCGAAGATATAAGAGCCGGAAGATGGTGGTGGGAATCAAGCCATAAAGAGTGTGGTTTGCATAGTGCTAAGAAAGAGTAAAGAGAATAGAGTAAAGAGAATAGAGTAAAGAGAATAGAGTAAAGAGAATAGAGTAAAGAATAAAGAGCAAAGAGTCAAGAATATAGATTTAAAGTTCCGGAGGAACGATTTATATTGTAGCGCCGGATTTTAATCCGGGGGGAATGAAGATTCGTATTGTAGCGTGGTTCTGAGGCTTTGGGATTATTAATCCGATGGCATTGTCAGATTGCGATTATTTAGAATAAAGCAACGGATTAAAATTCGTTGAAAAAGACAAAAACAAAAAACACAGAATAACGATAGTTTATAGGTTTTAGATTAAACTCACAACGATCTGAAACTAAACAAACTGTCAAGCATTAAACAAAATATCAAATGAGTTCAAGTTCAGTATTAAAAACAAACGCTTTAGAGAGTGAAGCGATATACATTTTCAGAGAAGTAATTTCACAATTTGACAAGCCTGTTTTACTTTTTTCTGGAGGAAAAGATTCTATAACATTAGTGCGTTTGGCACAAAAGGCATTTTTTCCGGCAAAGATTCCGTTTCCTCTTTTGCATGTTGATACGGGACACAATTTCCCTGAAACTATTGCTTTTAGAGACAAATTGGTAGAAGAATTAGGTTTAGAATTAATCGTTCGTAATGTTCAGGATGCTATTGATGAAGGAAAAGTGGTTGAAGAAACTGGGAAATATTCTAGTAGAAACAGCTTGCAGACCACAACACTTTTAGATGCTATCGAAGAATTTAAGTTTGATGCTTGTATTGGTGGTGCGCGTCGTGATGAAGAAAAAGCAAGAGCTAAGGAACGTATTTTTTCAGTTCGTGATGATTTTGGTCAATGGGATGAAAAAAATCAACGTCCGGAGTTATTTGATATTTTGAACGGAAAAATAGAAAATGGTCAAAACGTTCGTGTTTTTCCAATTTCAAACTGGACAGAATTAGATGTTTGGAGTTATATCGAAAAAGAACATATTGAAATTCCGTCAATCTATTTTTCACATAAAAGAAAAGTTTTTTTGAGAGACGGTTTAATCTGGTCGCATTCTCCTTATGTGTACCAGGAAGAAGACGAACAAATCGAAGAAAGAATTGTTCGTTTCAGAACCGTTGGAGATATGAGTTGTACCGCTGCTGTTGAATCTTATGCTGCAACAATTCAGGAAGTTGTTGGAGAAATCAGAGAATCAACTATTTCTGAAAGAGGCGCCAGAATCGACGATAAACGTTCTGAAGCTGCAATGGAAAAGAGAAAACAACAAGGATACTTTTAATTCAATTAAAAATTTAGAATTAAAAATTAAAAATCTCTACAGTAAATTCAAAAACAAAAAAACATACAGGTTTAAATTTTAGACAAAGTTTTTCAAAACTTGAAACTTGAAACAAAATTAAACTTGAAACAAAATATAGAAATGGAAGTTTTAAAAATAGCAACAGCAGGAAGTGTAGATGACGGAAAAAGTACTTTGATCGGGAGATTATTGTACGATACAAAATCGTTGACTACAGATAAGATTGAAGCAATCGAAAAAAGCAGTAAACAAAAAGGATACGATTATCTTGATTTTTCATTGGCAACTGACGGATTGGTGGCAGAAAGAGAACAAGGAATCACGATTGATGTTGCTCATATTTATTTTTCGACGGCAAAGAAAAGTTACATTATTGCCGATACTCCGGGTCACGTAGAATATACCAGAAATATGGTTACAGGAGCTTCGACTTCTCAGGTTTCTATTATTTTAATTGATGCCAGAAAAGGTGTAATTGAGCAAACGTACCGTCACTTTTTTATCAATAATTTATTGAGAGTAAAAGAGGTAATTGTAGCGATCAATAAAATGGATTTAGTAGATTATTCTGAAGAAGTATACAATAAAATCAAAGCTGATTTTCAGGCATTAAATGCTAAAAGTACTTTCAAAGAACAAAACGTAAGTTACATTCCGTTAAGTGCTATCAATGGCGGAAACGTAGTTGATCAATCAGAGAATATGCCTTGGTACACTGGTCAAACTGTTTTGCAACATTTAGAAGGATTAGATTCTTCGGATGTTTTTGAAGCAGGGAAAGCACGTTTCCCGGTTCAGACTGTCATTCGTCCAAAGACAGAAGAATATCATGACTTTAGAGGTTACGCAGGAAAATTATACGGAAACTCCATTAAAGTGGGAGATGCCGTTACAGTTCTTCCTTCTTTAACAGAATCAAAAGTATCAAAAATTCACTTTTTCGATAAAACATTCGATGAAGCCGTTGCAGGTTCTTCTATCACAATCGAATTAGAAAATGACATCAATGTTACAAGAGGCGATATGATTGTAAAATCATCAGAACTTCCAAAAATTGAAAAAGAAATCACAACAACAGTTTGCTGGATGGACAGCAAAAAGCTGGTTGCAGGTACAAAATATATTGTACAACACAACACAAACTCAGTTTTGGCAAAAGTAGAGAGTATCAAAAATACTATCTCAACAGATTATTCAGGTACAAAAGAAGCATCGCAATTGGCGATCAACGAAATTGGAGAAGTAAGTATCAAATTAAGTAAACCTTTATATTTTGATGCCTATAACGACAATAAATCAAACGGAGCTTTTATCTTAATTGATACTGCAACCAATACCACAGCAGGAGTAGGATTTATTCGATAAATGCATTAGGCTTTAAGCAATAAGCCTTAAGCAAAAAAGAAAATTAAAAGACAGCTTAAAGCCTAAAGCTTAAAGCCTAAAGCCAGAAATAAAATGGAAAGTTTTAGAACAGAAATAGAAAATCCGATAGTTCAGAAAGAGATTATCGATTTAGAAAAAAAGATTCATTTATTCCGTGGAGGAAAAATTGATGATGAGCGTTTTCGTAGTCTTCGTTTAGCACGTGGAATTTACGGACAACGTCAGGAAGGCGTTCAAATGATTCGTATTAAATTGCCTTATGGTAAAGTAACCAGCGAGCAATTAGTACGTATTACTAAAGTTTCTGATGAATATTCTACCGGACGTTTGCATATTACAACACGTCAGGATATTCAGATTCACTATGTAAGTTTAGACAGAACTCCTGAGCTTTGGGCAAATTTAGCAAAAGATGATGTTACCTTGCGTGAAGCTTGTGGTAACACCGTAAGAAATATAACAGGAAGTGAATTGGCAGGTGTAGATGTAAACGAACCATTTGATGTTTCGCCTTATGCTCACGCTTTATTTCAATATTTATTAAGAAACCCTATTTGTCAGGAAATGGGACGTAAATTTAAAATTTCGTTCTCATCATCTGATGAAGATACCGCTTTGAGTTATTTACATGATTTAGGATTTATCCCGAAAATTGTTGATGGCGTTCGTGGATTCAAAATCATGTTTGGTGGAGGTTTAGGATCTCAGCCTGCGCATGCTGAATTATTTTCAGAATTTGTTCCGGCAAACGAAATCATCCCGACAGCAGAAGGAATCATCCGTATTTTTGACCGTTACGGTGAACGTGCAAAAAGAATGAAAGCACGTATGAAATTCTTAATCAAAGAAATGGGAAGAGATGTTTTCCTTGATTTAGTTGAAAAAGAGAAAAAAGCAATCGCTTTTGAAACATACGAAATTGACACAACCGCTTTTGACGGACCAATTGCAGAGCCATTATTGCAAGCTCCAGAAGTTACAATTGAAGATGCTGCAGCTTATGAAGCCTGGAAAAAATCGAATGTAATTGCTCAAAAACAAGCAGGTTATTACGCTATTGGAATTAAAGTTTTATTGGGAGATTTTTATACTGATAAAGCAAGATTATTAGCCGATTTAATTAAAAACTACGCAGCAAACGAACTACGTTTTTCATTGCGTCAAAATATTGTAATACGTCACGTAAAAGAAGAAAATCTTCCTTTCTTTTATCAGGAATTAGCCAAATTAAACTTTGTTGATTTAGGTTATAATTCTACAGCAGATATTACGGCATGTCCCGGTACAGATACTTGTAATTTGGGGATTGCAAGTAGTACCGGTATTGCAGAAGAATTAGAAAAAGTTTTAAATGCCGAATATCCACAATATTTAAACAATCAGGAAATCGAGATTAAAATTTCGGGTTGTATGAATGCTTGCGGGCAACACAATATGTCTGCAATTGGTTTTCAGGGAATGTCTATCAATTCAGGAAAATTAGTAGCTCCGGCATTGCAGGTTTTGTTAGGAGGAGGAAGATTAGGCAACGGAGCAGGACGTTTTGCTGACAAAGTTATCAAAATCCCAAGCCGTAGAGGACCAGATGCATTACGTACAATTTTAAATGATTTTGACGCGAATGCCAACGGAGAAAAATTCCTTAATTATTATGATCTAAAAGGAGAGAAATATTTCTATGAAATTTTGAAACCTTTTGCAGATGTAACCAATTTAACCGAAGCTGATTTTATAGATTGGGGTAATGCTGATAACTACGTAAAAGCAGTTGGAGTTGGAGAATGTGCCGGAGTTGTGATCGATTTAGTAGCTACTTTATTATTAGAAGCCAAAGACAAATTGACATTCGCACAAGAATCTTTCGACGAAGGAAAATGGTCAGATGCAATTTATCATGCTTATGCAGGATTTGTAAATGGTGCCAAAGCTTTATTGCTTTCAGAAAACGAAAAAACAAATAATCACGCCGGAATTGTAGATTTATTTGATACTGTTTTCATTGCAACTGATAAAATTCAATTACCAACAACATTTAGAGAATTGGTATATCAAATCAATCAAAATGAACCTACAGAAGCATTTGCGAAAGCATACATTCAACAAGGAATTTCATTTTTTGATACCATAGAAAAATACAGAGCTCAAGAATTAGCAAATGCATAATACCATAAAACCCAAAGTAACTTTAGTTGGTGCAGGTCCCGGAGATCCGGATTTGCTTACGCTGAAAGCCGTAAAAGCCCTTGCTGAAGCGAAGGTGGTTTTGTACGATGCCTTGGCCAATGACGAAATATTAGCGCACGCTCCTAAAAATGCCATCAAAATTTTTGTTGGAAAAAAAATAGGAAATCACGCCTACACGCAAGACCAAATCAATCAGTTAATTGTTGATAATGCTTTAACGTACGGAAATGTAGTGCGTTTAAAAGGTGGAGATCCGTTTATTTTTGGGCGCGGAAGCGAAGAAATAGAATTTGCAGAAAGCTTCGGAATCGAAACAATTGTAATTCCTGGTATATCATCTGTAGTAGCAGTTCCGGCAAGTCAGGGAATTTCGATTACTAAAAGAGGAGTTTCAGAAAGCTTTTGGGCAATTACCGGAACAACTTCTGATCGAAAGTTATCTTCAGATGTAGCTTTAGCGGCGCAATCTTCTGCAACGGTTGTTATTTTGATGGGAATGCACAAATTGCCTCAAATTATCGATTTGTTTCAAAAAGAAGCTAAAGGAGATTTGCCCGTTGCGATCATTCAAAACGGAACAACTTGTGATGAAAAAGTAGGAGTTGGAACAGTAGATTCGATTTTAGAAATTGTAAAACAAAGACAACTGAGTTCACCGGCAATTATTGTTCTTGGAAATGTTGTTCGCGAAAGCAATAAATTAAAAGGATTCTACGAAGAATTTCTATCAAAAGAGACAATTCGTTAGCGTTATATTCGGTCAGGAATAGCTAATCAATAGAAATAATCCATGAATGTTCCGTTAGGAACAATTCATGGGTAGAAAAAAAATGTTATCAATAAAAACGTTCCGTTAGGAACATGTGATTGGTAAATCATCTAATTTTGATTGGATGAAATTAAATTAAAATGGAACAAAACGAATTATATCCAATATTTCTAAAGCTTCACAATCTAAATGTTCTGATTGTGGGTGGAGGAAATGTGGGACTAGAAAAGCTCTCTTTTTTACTAAAGTCGAGCCCTAATGCAAATGTTGAGGTTGTGGCATCGGATTTTCATTTAGAAATTAAAGTATTAGCCGAAAGTCATCCTTCAATTAAATTGACAGAATCGAAGTTCAAAAAGAAAATGCTCAAAAAGCGTCATATGGTAATCGCTTGTACCGATGATTTAAAAGTCAACAAAAAGGTATACGATTTGTCCCGAAAGCGTTATTTGATTTGCAATATTGCCGATACACCAGATTTATGTGATTATTATCTGGGCGGAATCGTAACGAAAGGAAACGTAAAAATTGCCATTTCGACCAACGGAAAATCGCCAACAACAGCCAAAAGACTGAGAGAGTTTTTCGAAGAAGTGATTCCGGAAGACATCAATAAAATGGTAGAAAACCTGAACGAATACAGAAGAACCTTAAAAGGTGATTTTGAAGAAAAGGTTAAAAGGATGAACGAGATTACTGCTTCATTAAAAAACAAAGAATAACAAGAGTTCCGTAGGAACGGTACATATTGTAGCGTCGGGTTTTAACCCGATGATTCCGGAAGACATCAATAAAATGGTAGAAAACCTAAATGAATACAGAAGAACCCTAAAAGGTGATTTTGAAGAAAAGGTTAAAAGGATGAACGAGATTACCGCTTCATTAAAAAACAAAGAGTAATAAAAGAGTTCCGGAGGAACGTTTCATATTGTAGCGTCGGGTTTCAACCCGATGGAGGAGGAACGATCCATATTGTAGCTTCGGGATTAAACCGATGGAGGAGGAACGATTCATATTATAGCTTCGGGATTAACCCGATGAAAAAAAATTCACAAAGAAATCAATGATAAAAATCATTTGTCATTAGAATATATTATTCGTTTCTTTGTATTATTAAGAATGATTATAAACAACAACATAATGATTAAAACAGATATACTTATAATTGGAGCAGGACCAACAGGTTTATTTGCCGTTTTCGAGGCAGGATTATTAAAATTAAAATGTCATATTTTAGATGCTTTACCACAAGCAGGAGGACAACTTTCAGAATTGTACCCTAAAAAACCTATCTATGATATTCCTGGTTTTCCTGAAGTTTTAGCAGGAGATTTAATTGATAACCTACAAGAGCAAATTAAACAATTTGAGCCAGGTTACACATTAGGAGAAAGAGCCGAAACCATCGAAAAGCAAGAAGACGGAAGTTTTATCGTAACATCAAATAAAGGAACTAAATTTCACGCACCTGTTATTGCTATCGCTGGAGGTTTAGGAAGTTTTGAGCCTCGTAAACCACTTATCGAAGATATCGAGTTTTATGAAGATAAAGGAGTAAAATACTTCATCAAAAATCCGGAGAAATTCAGAGACAAAAGAGTTGTAATTGCCGGAGGAGGAGATTCAGCTTTAGACTGGAGTATCTTCTTAGCCAATGTAGCTTCAGAAGTAACTTTGATTCACCGTAGAAACGAATTTAGAGGAGCTCTAGATTCTGTAGAAAAAGTACAGGAACTTAAAACAGCAGGAAAAATTAAATTAATTACACCTGCAGAAGTTATCGGAATTAATGGTGCTGAGCACGTTGAATCGTTAGATATCGAAGAAAACGGAGCACACCGCAAAATCGAAACAGATTTCTTTATTCCTCTTTTCGGATTGACTCCAAAATTAGGACCAATCGCAGACTGGGGATTAGATATCGAGAAAAATGCTATTAAAGTAAACAACGCATTAGATTACCAAACTAACATTCCTGGAATCTTTGCCATTGGAGACGTTAACACTTATCCAGGAAAATTAAAGTTAATCCTTTGTGGTTTCCACGAAGCAACTTTAATGTGTCAGGCAGCGTACCAAATTATCAATCCAGGTAAAAAATACGTATTGAAATATACAACAGTTTCTGGAGTTGACGGTTTCGACGGAACTCGTAAAGAAGCGCCAAAAGCAGTTGTTAAGGCGATTGTATAAGAGTCTAAGTTGCTAAGGGAATAAGATTCTAAGATTTTATATAGAAGCTCAAACTTTTAAAGTTTGGGCTTTTTTATTACTAAATAAACTTCATAACGCAAAAATAAGAACTGTTATTTTATCTTTATTGAGTAAAAAAGAGGTTTTAAATATTTTTGAATGAAAAATAAGAGCATTGTTTTATTGATTTCTTTCAGTTTTTTACTTGGATGCAAGGAGCAAAAAGAGGAGACTATTTCTGAAAAGCCTGTTGAGACTTTGGTAAATGGATGTTTACCTCGTCTTACGGATGATCCAAAACTTGAAAAAGAGGAAATAATTATTTATGCAGACAACGACGAAGATTCATTAATTATTTCTAAGAATGAAATGAATAAAATTGAAGCACTTTTTCCAGTATTTAAAGCAGATTTCCCTTCAAATCCAAATGAGTCTTATGCGGGAAATTCATGGAAGAAATACATAAATCAAGATGGAAAAGAAGATAGTTTTACATTTGGAAGCGAAGCTGGTCAAGATTATTTTTGTTTAGTTTATACGTATTACCTTAAACAAAAAAATGGAAACGAAAAATTTAAAAAAGAAAGAGAAACATTAATTGAGTTATATAGAGCGGTTAATGGACTTTATCAAGGTTTAAATTATGGAGGTACATATTTTGGACATCAACATAAAAGATTAAATGCTGATGCTGAATACTCCATCTATCAATTAGTAATTGGCAAGGAATATTATGAGAAAAAATATGATTTTAAAAAACAGAAAAAATTATATATCCAATCTTTAATACAATATGTTGCGGACGAAGAAAGTCAGAATTCTTATAACGAAGAAGATCGAATAGAGGGTAATGGGAAAAACACTAGAAGAGCAAAAGAGCTTCAAAAGAGAATAGATATTTTGCAAAAATTAATTACAAATTATTTCTACCTAAATCAAGTTCAAAATTTTGAAATAACATATTACAAATAAAGCGTTTATGAAAGATTGGTTTGAAAATTTATCGAAAGATGAAAAAGAAGAAATTTAAAAGAGACTTAGACAAGCAGAACCTTTCTCGTTTACAGTCTTTTATGAAATATTAATTTTAAAACTTAGTATCTTAGCAACTCAGAATTTCAGAACCTTAAAAAAATGGCTTTCGACGAAGATAACGCACAAAGAATCCGAACGTTTCTACAATATAAAGAAGCAGGCTTTTTCGAAAAGAAAATGTTTGGCGGACTTGTTTTTATGGTAGACAATAAAATGTGCTGCGGAACCCAACTTGACAAACAAACGGGAGAAAATCTTTTACTTTGCAGAATTGATGATAATGCCTATGCAGATGCAATAGAAAGAGACGATATAATACCAATGTCAAGCTCTGAAAGACCAATGAAAAACTATATTTTCGTTACCGAAAATGGCTGGCAAAGAAATAAGGATTTAGAGTTTTGGTTACAGCTTTGTTTAGATTTTAATCCTTTAGCGAAAGCGAGTAAGAAAAAATAACAACCAGAATCCCTGCAACTTAGAAACTTAAAAAAACATTTGCAAGTAGCAAGGCTATTTCATACCTTTGCCCTGTTCTTAAAATTATTGAAAGTTATCACGAAAGGCGGAGGGATAGACCCGATGAAACCTTAGCAACCCTTTATCTTAAAGAAGGTGCTAAATTCTACTTAATACAAATTCATAGTATTTAAGATAGATAACACAAATACATAAAGTATTTCCCAAAACTCTTCCTGACAACCATACAATATTATTTTACTGAATTCAGTATTATGAGCGAATCATTGACGCATTTTTTGCTGTCATCGTTCCCGCTTTCGCCTATATCTCTCCGTTGCACTACGAGGATACCGGCTTAATCGGGGCTAGTTAGCTTACAATAGTGATTTTTTGGAATTAATGTGAATCAAAACACGTATTCTAACAGGTTTTCATCCCGAGGCTTCGGGACTGTTAGGTATGTTTTAATAATAGAATAAAAAACTTAGCATCTTAGTACCTCAGTACCTTAGCAGCTAAAAGCTAAAAGACATGGCAATAACAATTCAGGAAGCAATAAAAAAAAATATCCTAATCCTTGACGGAGCAATGGGAACAATGTTGCAGCGCTATAATTTCTCCGAAGAAGATTTTCGTGGAGAGCGTTTCAAGGATTTTCCGCATCCCTTAAAAGGAAACAACGATTTACTATCCATAACACAACCACAAGCAATTCGCGATGTTCACGCTGCTTATTACGAAGCCGGCGCAGACATCGTAGAAACCAATACTTTTTCAGGAACTACGATCGGTATGGCCGACTATTTCCTGGAAGATTTGGTTTACGAATTAAACTACGAATCGGCTAAAATTGCACGAGAAGTAGCCGATGAATTCACCGCTAAAAACCCAGACAAACCACGTTTTGTAGCTGGTTCAATCGGACCAACAAACCGTACGGCAAGTATGTCACCAGACGTAAATGATCCGGGTTATAGAGCCGTAACATTTGATGATTTGCGTATTGCCTACAAACAACAAGTAGAAGCTTTAATGGATGGTGGCTGCGATTTACTTTTGGTGGAAACCATTTTCGATACCTTAAATGCAAAAGCTGCACTTTTTGCAATCGAAGAAGTAAAAGACGAACGTAATCTTGATATTCCAATTATGGTTTCGGGAACGATTACCGACGCATCAGGAAGAACACTTTCTGGACAGACGGTTGAAGCGTTTTTGATTTCGGTATCACATATTCCGTTATTGAGTGTTGGTTTCAATTGCGCTCTTGGAGCCGATTTATTGAAGCCATACTTGAAAACATTATCTCAGCATACACAATTCAACGTTTCGGCACACCCAAATGCAGGATTGCCAAACGCATTCGGGCAATATGATGAAACGCCGGAACAAACTCAGGCTTTAATTAAGGAATATTTAGACGATAATTTAATCAACATAATTGGTGGTTGTTGCGGAACTACTCCGGATCACATCAGATTAATTGCTGAAGTAGCGAAGGATTATAAGCCACGTGTGGCGCCAGTAATTGCATAAACATTTCCGTTTCCTGCAAGGTTTTTAAAACCTTGTAGGTATGATTTTAAGAAAAAATAAAGTTCAATTTGAGAGATCACAAAATTTTATAAGATAAAGAAAGTATGGAGAATAAGAGAGTTCATTATATTTTAATACCAATTTTATTATTATTTGCTATATATTCTTATAAAAAGTTGAATAAAAATGAAGAAATTCAAGAAAAATCAGCAGTTGAAACATTAGAGCCAAAGGATGTAAAAACTGAAATAAAAATAAAACTTGAAACTTCAGATTCCATAGTTCAAATAGGAAATTGTTATTCATATGAAGAAGATGGCAATTATTATGGTGTTGTTTTGATTAAATATGAAGATGATGATTTATATACAGTTGCGTTATTAGATAAACCGGAGAATCAGGAATTGAAAAAGAATAATTTTCTTGATGGATCATTAATATGCACTAGTAATCACATGCTTCCTCTTGGAACTTACGGCCTGTCAACAGGTTTTTTTATGAAAGAAGATTTAAATGTATTTCAAAAAAACTTTAAATATGTGTGTCATTTAGATTTAGATGATTCTAAAATAGAAATTAATGGAGGAGGTAGTTTAATTTTTAATCAAACCGTTTCAATAAAAGACTTACGTGTGAATAGACTTTTAAAAGAAATGAAGCGATACACAGAACCAACGAGTAAATATTTGAATTAGGAATTTTAATTGAAAAAGATATTCTTTTTTTAAAATATAAATTTAAGTTCCGGAGGAACGAAATGTTGGTAGCGACGGAATTTATTCCGTTGAAAATGATGAACGATTCAAAACAAAGTTCCGTAGGAACGAAATGTTTATAGCAACGTAGGAACGACATATAATACGTTCAAAGATTTTAAAAAAGACAATTAAAATAGTGAAAAAATAAATCGTCTTTTGAAACGGATACCGCGTGAGGGATAGAAGAGGATAGCCCACAGCCTGACGCAGGAAGTGCGAGGACTAGGAACGAATAGCCCGGTTCGCCTTTTTCGGCGAACACGCCCAAAAAAAATTATAGAGATAAAAGGTCTTCGAACCTTATAAAAAATAGAATAAAAAAACTCAGAATCTAAGCTACTTAGAATCTTAGTAACTTAAAAAAGAAATGGCAGAAAAAAGAAGAGACCTTGTATTAGCAGGATTAGAACCGTTGATTATTACGCCCGAAAGTGTTTTTGTAAACATTGGCGAGCGTACGAATGTAACAGGTTCGCGAAAATTCCTTCGCTTAATCAAGGAAGAGAAATATGACGAGGCGCTTGATATTGCAAGACAACAAGTAGAAGGTGGAGCACAGATCATCGATATTAATATGGATGAAGGAATGCTTGATGGTGTTCAGGCAATGACTAAATTCCTGAATTTGATTGCATCAGAACCGGATATTTCGAGAGTGCCGATTATGATCGACAGCTCGAAATGGGAAATCATCGAAGCAGGTCTGAAAGTAGTACAAGGAAAAAGTGTTGTAAACTCGATTTCATTGAAAGAAGGCGAAGAAGCCTTTATTCACCACGCCAAATTAATCAAACGATACGGAGCGGCGGCCATTATCATGGCTTTTGACGAAGTGGGTCAGGCCGATAATTTTGACCGAAGAGTCGAAATCTGTCAGCGTTCGTATGATATTTTGGTTGATAAAGTTGGCTTTCCTCCACAGGATATTATTTTCGATTTGAATATTTTTCCCGTTGCAACCGGAATGGAAGAACATCGCTTAAATGCTTTGGACTTTTTTAGAGGTACAAAATGGGTTAGAGATAACTTGCCGCATGCACATATTAGTGGTGGAGTGAGTAACGTTTCATTCTCTTTTAGAGGAAATGATCACGTTCGTGAAGCGATGCACTCGGTATTTTTATACCATGCAATCAAGAACGGAATGACAATGGGAATCGTGAATCCGGAGATGCTTTCGATTTACGATGATATCCCGAAAGATTTATTAGAACACGTTGAAGACGTAATCTTAAACAGACGAGATGATGCCACAGAACGACTTTTAGATTTTGCTGAGAACGTAAAAGGCGAAGTAAAAAGTGATGAAAAAGCGATTCAGGAATGGCGTTTAGGAACGGTTCAGGAACGTATTACCCATTCATTGGTAAAAGGTGTTGACGCATTTATTGAAGAAGATGTTGAAGAAGCGCGTTTGGCAGCTGTAAAACCTATTGAAGTTATCGAAATCAATTTGATGACGGGAATGAATGTCGTAGGAGATTTATTCGGAAGCGGAAAAATGTTCTTGCCTCAGGTAGTAAAATCGGCACGTGTAATGAAAAAAGCCGTGGCGTATTTGTTACCGTACATTGAAGCCAGCAAACAGGCCGGAGACAAACAAGGGAATGGAAAAATTTTGATGGCAACCGTAAAAGGTGACGTTCACGATATTGGTAAAAACATCGTTTCGGTAGTATTGGCTTGTAACAACTACGAGATTGTAGATCTTGGTGTTATGGTGCCTCCGGAAAAAATTATTGCTGCTGCGATTGAACATAATGTTGATATTATTGGTCTAAGCGGACTGATTACGCCTTCGCTTGACGAAATGGTGTATTTGGCAAAAGAATTAGACAAACAAGGAATTAAAATTCCGATTATGATTGGTGGAGCAACCACTTCGCGCGCGCATACTGCCGTGAAAATCGCTCCTCAATATAGAGAAACTGTAATTCACGTAAACGATGCTTCGCGTGCCGTTACCGTTGCAGGAAACTTATTAGATCATAACCGTAAAATATATGCGAGTGATATTCGCGCAGAATACGATGCGTTTAGAGAAACGTTTTTGAATCGTTCGAGAGATAAAAACTTCCTGACGATCGAGCAAGCGCGTAAAAACAAATTACAATTGGATTGGGACGAATATACTCCGACTAAACCAAAGTTTATTGGTAAAAAAATCATCGAAGTAGATCTTGATGTTTTGGTTCCGTATATCGACTGGACTCCGTTTTTTAGAACTTGGGAATTGTTCGGGAAATATCCGGCGATCTTGACTGATGAGGTTGTTGGAGAACAGGCAACTTCGGTTTTTGCAGATGCTCAGGAAATGTTGAAAGTAATTTTAGCAGAGAAAAAATTAACCGCTAAAGGAATTTACGGAATTTTTCCTGCGAACCAAATCGACGACGACGATATCGAATTGCGTGATGAAAACGGAAAAGTTTTGGAGAAATTCTTAACGCTTCGTCAGCAATCACAAAAAACAAAAGGAGCGCCAAACATCGCTTTATCTGATTTTATCTTACCAAAAGACAGTGGAATTACAGATTATATGGGCGCATTTTGTGTAACAACTGGTTTTGGTGTAGACGAATGGGCAGCTGAGTTCGAAAAAGATCTTGACGATTACAATTCGATTATGGTTAAAGCATTAGCAGATCGTTTTGCTGAGGCTTTCGCCGAATATCTGCACGAAAAAGTACGTCAGGATTTCTGGGGTTATGATGCTGAAGAATCGCTTTCGACAGAAGATTTGATCGAAGAAAATTACAAAGGAATTCGTCCTGCGCCAGGATATCCTGCTTGTCCGGATCACTTAGAGAAACCAACAATTTGGAAGCTCTTAAATGTTGCCGATGAAATTGGAGTAACCCTGACTGAAAGTATGGCAATGTGGCCGGCATCTTCTGTTTCTGGATATTACTTTGGAAATCCGAAAAGTAAATATTTCGGACTCGGAAAAATAAAAGAAGATCAGGTGGTAGATTACGCCAAACGACGTAACGTACCAACAGATTACGCCATGAAATGGTTAAACCCTAATATAGCAGATTAAATTAATTTTTGATTTTAGAGTTCAGATTTCAGATTTTACTCTAAATCATCATTTAAACAAAAAGATATTTGATTATGTTTTTTGATTTCAGATTTTTTACAGAAACTAAAACTCAAAATTCATAACTCATAACTCATAACTTAAAAAATGAAAGTAACACAACATATAGAAAACGCCAAAGGAAATACATTATTCTCATTTGAAATTATTCCGCCTCAAAAGGGGAAAAGCATTCAGGAATTGTACGATAATATCGATCCGTTGATGGAGTTTAAACCGCCGTTTATTGATGTAACGACTTCTCGCGAAGAGTACATTTATATTGATAAAGGCAACGGACTTTTAGATAAAAAACTGACTCGTATGCGTCCGGGAACGCTAGGGATTTGCGCTTCTATAAAACATAAATACAATGTAGATACTGTGCCTCATGTACTTTGCGGAGGATTTACGAAGGAAGAAACCGAGTATCTTCTGGTAGATTGTAATTATTTAGGAATCGATAATATCATGGCTTTACGTGGTGACGCCATGAAAGACGAACAATATTTTATCCCTAAAGCAGGAGGAAATAATTATGCAATCGATTTGGTACAACAAATTAATTTATTGAATCAGGGAAAATACCTTCATGAGGTAATGGATATCGATAACAAAGCCGATTTTTGTATTGGTGTTGCAGGTTATCCGGAGAAACATTTAGAATCTCCTTCGTTACAATCGGACTTAAAAAGACTGAAAGAAAAAGTAGATGCCGGAGCTGATTATGTGGTAACACAAATGTTTTTCGACAACTCAAAATATTTCAAATTTGTAGAAAAAGCCAGAGAAATGGGCATCACAATTCCTATTATTCCGGGAATTAAACCTATTGCGGTTCAAAGACATTTACAGGTTTTACCTCAAATTTTCCGTATCGATTTGCCGGAAGATTTAATTCATGCCGTAGATCAATGCAAGAATAATGCAGAAATTAGACAAGTAGGTATCGAATGGGCAATTCAACAGTCATTAGAACTAAAAGCTGCCGGAGTTCCTGTATTGCATTATTATTCAATGGGAAAATCTGAGAATATTCGTCAGATTGCGAGTCATCTTTTTTAAGTTTTTAATGTTTTAGGCATTACACACAGTGTTGTCATTCCGAGGAACGAGGAATCTCCGCAAGAAGCTCGACAAAGATTGTCCGCTTTACTGTGCGGAGTTACTTGCGGAGATTCCTCGTTCCTCGGAATGACAAAAAAGATGTGAAAGTTATAGTGTGGTTGCTTCGTTCCTCCCAGTATTTTTATCTTTGCGGGTAATTGGAATTTGGAATTTTTTAATTGGAATTTAATTTTAAAGTTATGAAACAAGAAGAATTACAAGCAATAGCTTCTCAGCTTAAACACCCAACTGGAGAAAAAGGAATCGAAATGGGCAATATGATGAATGAAACGAACATCAACATGACGCGCCATTCGATTCAGAATCTACAGATAGAAGCAGGAAATAAAATTCTGGAATTAGGTCACGGAAACGCAGGACATGTAGAGTTCATCTTCGAACAAGCTGAAAATATTAAATATTACGGACTTGAAATGTCTGAATTAATGTTTCAGGAAGCGCGCCAGACTAACAGAAATTATGTTTCTCAAAAACAAGCTTTCTTCTCGATTTATGACGGAAATACAATTCCGTTTGAAGATAATTCATTCAATAAGGTATTTACGGTAAACACGATTTATTTTTGGCAGGAACCTGAAAAATTGCTTTCTGAAATTTACAGGGTTTTGCAGTCAAAAGGAATTTTATGCATCACTTTTGCGGAAGAGAGTTTTATGAAGCAACTTCCTTTTACTCAATTCGAATTCGAACTTTATAGCACTGAAAAAGCCGAAAAACTGATAGAAAAATCATCTTTCAAAATCATAAACAAAGAGACTTTAACAGAAAAGGTAAAAAGTAAAACAGGCGAATTGGTTGACAGGGCTTTTACTACTTTGGTTTTAGAAAAATAATAATGAATGCGAATCAAGAGATTAAAATGTTGGCTATTGCGTACCTATTGCACGCTAAATCTATTTTTAATTCCTCATTTTTACTAATATTTAGTGCCTAAAGACACATTTTTCGCATGAATTTAAAATCATTTGAAATCCTTTTAATCAGTGGCATAAAAAAATAATTTCAGTACTCATTTTTTGAGTAATTTAATTGATTTTTATTTCACGTTTCTATTTCCAAATTCTAATACGGCTTAATTATGGAGGTTAAAAAAATCAATTTTCTAAAAAGTTACAGCAGTGTCTTGCTGCTTCTGGGCGGAATCATAATAGGAAGTATTTTCGGATTAGTTTTTAAAGAGAAAGTTGCCGTTATAAAACCTGTTGGAGATATATTCTTAAACTTGCTTTTTACAGCGATTATTCCGCTTGTTTTTTTTACAATTACTTCTTCAATTGCCAATTTAGAAAAAACAGAAAAGTTAGGAAAGTTATTTGTTATCATGATAGCAGTGTTTTTAGGGACACTTTTAATTTCGGCTATTGTTATGATTATCGCGGTTTATCTTTTTCCCATTCATGAAAATATTATAATTACTAAAGTTCCGTTAGAGAATATCCAATCCGGGAGTGTTGGCGATCAAATAGCACAATTACTGACGACCAATGATTTTTACGAATTGTTGTCAAGGAAAAGTATGTTGGCGCTTATTATATTTTCATTTTTAATAGGTTTCGCAACTTTGCAATCAGGAGAAAAAGGAAATGCTTTCAAAAGTTTTCTGGATTCTGGAAACGAAGTCATGAAGCAGCTTTTGACTATGATTATGAAATTGGCTCCAATAGGTTTAGGTGCTTATTTTGCGTATCAGGTTAGTTATTATGGTCCGCAATTATTTGGAGTTTACGCCAAACCATTAGGTGTTTATTACGTAGCTTGTATCTTTTACTTTTTTGTCTTTTTTAGTTTATATGCTTTATTGGCCGGAGGCAAAAGAGCTTTTGTCGTTTTTTGGAGTAACAATATTACACCTTCATTAACGGCAATAGGAACTTGCAGTAGTATTGCGACCATTCCGGCAAATTTAGACGCTGCCGAAAAAATGGGCATTCCAAAACATGTCAGGAATTTAGTTATTCCGTTAGGTGCACCTTTGCACAAAGACGGTTCGAGTATGTCATCCATTTTAAAAATAACATTTCTTTTTGCCATGTTTGGTAAAGATTTTACTTCACCATCAACCATACTTTTGGCATTAGGAATTACGATAATTGTTTCGATTGTAGAAGGCGGAATACCGAACGGTGGTTATATAGGAGAAGTTCTGGCTATAACAGTTTATGGATTACCAATGGAACAAGCTTTGCCGGTTGCTATGATCTTAGGAACTCTTGTTGACCCAATCGCAACTTTATTAAATGCCAACGGTGATGTAATTTCGTCTATGATGGTCTCGCGGTTCTCGGAAAAGACGAAATGGTAAACGACTAATTATACCCCAACAATAAAAATCAGTATTAATCCGCTTAATCAGTTTAATCTTTGTGCTATTCTGTAGTAGCACAATTATATAAGCATATAAAGTTATACAATGAATTCAGTACTTCAACACGATCTAAATGATCTCGAAAACATACTTAATCAAGCTAAAGAACAAGGAATACATTTTTTGAATAACCTTGAGAATATTCCAACTTCAAATAAAAATACAATCGATCCAACCCGAAATTTAAATGAAGTGGGTTTAGGATCATTAGCAGCTTTAAAAGAATTTAAAGAAAGATTAGCGCCCTTGATGATTGCTTCGCCCGGACCAAGATATTTAGGTTTTGTAACTGGAGGATCAACTCCAGCCTCAATTGTTGGAGATTGGTTAGCATCGGTTTATGATCAAAATACGCAAGCGATAAAAGCTCAAGGTGGAGTTTCGGCCTTGATAGAATTTGAAACCATCAATTTGTTATTGCAGTTATTAGATTTGCCAAAATCATTTTTAGGAGGTTTTGTAACGGGGGCAACAATGTCCAATTTTACCTGTTTGGGAGTGGCAAGACAATGGATTGGAGCGCAATCAGGAAAAGACTTTGCAAAGACGGGAATAACTGAAACTATTCATATTCTGACAGCTACGCCACATTCTTCTTCAATAAAAACATTATCGATGTTGGGTATTGGAAGCAATAATTACACGACAATTAAAACTATCGAAGGCAATCGCGAAGCCATTGATGTTGATGATTTAGAAAAGAATATTCAAAATTTAAACGGACAGCCTTTTATTCTGATTTCGAGTGCAGGAACAGTAAATACAGCCGATTTTGATGATTTTGTAGAAATTGCAAAACTGAAAGAAAAATACAATTTCTGGTGGCATATTGATGCCGCTTTTGGTGGTTTTGCAGCAGTTTCGGAGAAATTCAAACATCTTACAGAAGGATGGGAAGGAGCAGATAGTATTACCATCGATTGTCATAAATGGCTGAATGTGCCTTATGAAAGTGCTTTTTATTTAATTAAAGAAAAGCATGTAAATCTTCAAACAGAAACTTTTCAGAATTCGAATGCACCTTATTTAGGAAATCCGTTAGAAAACTTTAATTACCTGAATGTATTACCTGAAAATTCACGTCGTTTACGAGCCTTGCCGGTTTGGTTTTCATTAATAGCGTACGGAAAAGAAGGTTTTAAGGATATTATAGAAAATAGTACAGCATTGGCATTGCATTTTGCAAACGAACTTATTGAAGATGATAATTTTGAACTTTTGGCTCCCATTCGATTAAATAATGTTTGCTTTACTTTAAAAGGAGATCATAATCAGGAAAAAGTGAGTCAGTTTTTGACGCTTTTGAATGATAAAGGAAAAGCGTTTATGACACCAACTGTATATCAAAACCGAAAAGGAATCAGAGCTTCTTTTGTAAATTGGAGAACATCCGAAACAGATATAAAAATAATAATACAAGAGTTGAAAGAAAGTATTTTAGACTTGGAAATATAAAGTTTATCCCGATTCGCAAAAGCCCGTTTATATTGTAAGCGGGCTTTTTTTATGGTTTTTTTTAAGAATTTTACTAAATTAAGTTTTGTGTTTTAACTTTTAAAATATAAAAATTTAAGCAAATCTTAAGTCAGTCTTAATTATTTATTAAGGAATCAGTTATTTTTTTATTGATTTCTCTATTTGAAAGTTAATCATTGAGTTTATTTAGAATAATTAAAAATAAGTTACAAATACTGTTTTTTGATGTTAATTTTGTGCCAAATTAATTTCAACCTTTAGTAATGCAAATAAGTAAAATATTTTCCTTAGCCTTGATTCTCTTAACTTCAATTCAGGGTTTCTCACAAAGCAAAAAAGTAATTTTAAACGGAATCATTTTAGAAAATACTGGTAAACCTGCCGAAGGTGTTTCTGTAGCATTAAAAGGAACAGCTTATTCTACTTTAACAAATGAAAACGGAGAATATGAGATAGCTGCAGAACCGGGAAATTATGTGTTATCTGTTAGTTCAGTAGGATTTAAATCTAAACAGACCAAAATTAATCTGCAATCAGACCAAACAGTACCAAGCATTAGTATCGAAGAGGATATGGCTGCTTTAAACGAAGTTCAGGTTAAAGGGATATCGAAAGTAACTAAAATAAAAGAATCTGCTTTTCAGGTTAATGCGGTCGATACGAAAGCAATGGCC
This sequence comes from Flavobacterium piscisymbiosum, assembly GCF_020905295.1. NCBI lineage: Bacteria > Pseudomonadati > Bacteroidota > Flavobacteriia > Flavobacteriales > Flavobacteriaceae > Flavobacterium > Flavobacterium piscisymbiosum. Next base: position 1,867,949 of record NZ_JAJJMM010000001.1, read on the forward strand.
AATATTACATCCAATTTGAGTCAGGTATTGAACAAAACTACCGGAGTAAAAGTTAGGGAGCAAGGAGGTATGGGTTCTGATTTTGAGTTTTCTATCAATGGACTTTCTGGTAGCGCCATAAAGTTTTTTATAGATGGTATTCCTTTGGATATTATGGGAAGTTCAATGACGTTAAACAATATCCCGGTTAATTTATCTGAAAGAATTGAAGTATATAAAGGTGTAGTACCAGTAAACTTAGGTTCTGATGCTCTTGGTGGTGCCGTAAATATTATTACGAATCACCAAATATCAGATTATTTGGATATGTCTTATAGTTTCGGGTCCTTTAATACGCATAGTACTTCATTGACAGGGCAGGCACGTGATAAAAAATCAGGACTGATTTTTAAAGCTTCGGGTTTTTTAAATTATTCGGACAACGATTATAAAATGAGAGGAGTAGAGGTAAGGGAAGTGATTGATGCAGATAATGGTCGTTTTGTTAAGGGAGATTTTAGAAGATTCAATGATCAATTTAAGTCTGTAATGGGACAAGCAGAATTAGGTTTTGTTGATAAATCCTGGGCAGATGTGTTCTTTATTGGAGGAAGTTATTCGGCAACAGAAAAAGGAATACAAACGGGGACTAACCAGAACGTAGTATACGGTCAGGTGCATAGAGGAGGAGATGCTTATTCATTTTCGTTACGATATTTAAAAAAGAACTTGTTCACAAAAGACCTTGATTTCAGCTTGTTTTCTTCTTATTCTGATGATCAAAATACTGTTACAGACCTTGCATATAGAAAATATTACTGGGATGGAAAGTATGTGCCGAATCAATTTTCTGAAACAGGTAAGCAAGCAACTAAATGGAATATTCAGCGTCCAAAATATTTTATCGCATCGAATCTAAGCTACAAAATAAACGATAATAATTCTTTAAGTCTTAACTATACTTTGGACAAGGTCGATAACAAGACTTATGACAAATTGATTAATGATAAAGATGATAATCCAGGGAAACTTACAAAAAATATCGTAGGATTATCCTATCAACAGAATTTCTTTGAAGAAAAATTAACCAACACATTTTTCGGAAAGTATTATGGAATGATTTTAGAACAGCCATTTGCTATTACTGATTCCGGAACTGGAGCCGGCGGAACTATTAAAGATAACAATGGTTACACCGGATATGGAATTGCATCACGCTATAAAATAACGCCATCGATAGGTATAAAAGCGTCTTATGAAAAAGCATATCGCTTACAAAGAGTTGATGAAATGTTTGGTAATGGATATTCTGTTGTAGCTAATCCGGATCTTAAACCAGAAAACAGTAACAATTACAACGTAGGAGGATATTGGAAGAATGAAGCAGAAAATCATCATTTTTTTGTAGAAACGGGTGGCTATTTAAGAAAAGCAAAAGACTTTATTTCTGCAATTGTTTATCAATCTAATACTCAAATAAGCAAATTTCAAAATACATCAAATATAATTGTTAAAGGTTTAGAGGCAGATATTAAGTATAATTATCAGAATAAAATAAACGCCGGAATAAATTTTACTTATCAAAAAACACTTGATGATACAAAATATCCTAATGGATCTAATTCAGGAACAATATCAGCGACATACAGGGATGACTTGCCTAATACGCCTTGGATGTTTGGTAATGCAAATTTAGGATATAGAAAGTCGGACTTCATCAAAAAAGGAAATAATCTACAATTTAATTGGGATTTACAATACACACACTGGTATTACCTAACCTGGGCAAAGTATGGAGTAGATAATAGTAAAATTCCTGACCAATACATACAAAATGTATCTGTTTCTTATTCTATGAATGAAGGAAGGTACAATGTTTCTCTGGAATGTAACAATTTAACAAACTACTTAGCTTATGATAATTTTAAGCTGCAAAAACAAGGGCGCTCTTTTTCAATTAAATTTCATTATTTCCTAAAATAACATTGAACGAAATTATTTTTTAATAACTATATAAAAAACATTTAAACATGAAACGATTTATTAAACCCTCTTTTTATTTTCTATTTATTAGTACGCTAATAATGGGTACAACTATTTCCTGCTCTAGCAATGATGATTCTGGAAGTGATGATTCTGGAAGCGATGGAAAAGCTGATTATGCGCTATGGCTGCAATTAGGTAGCTGGCCAAATACAACTCAGTACGTTGTAGGGGTTGATGATTTAAGTAAAGGCAGTGTTAGTTTAGTAGGTAATGGTGCCGAAGTGACAAGCAAGGCAGATTATGGAATTATTGCCAAAAACGGATTTTACTACTATCCAAGTACAAGTTCTAACTTTGGTAAAATGACTAAATTCGAATTTAAGAACAATCAATTAGCTGTTGTAAAAGAAGTACCTTTTACATATCAAAAATCTATAAATTGTTATACATGGGTAGATGATAATACGCTACTATTGTTTGGTACGAATGGTGATGGAAACAAAGTTTTATATACTGTTGTAAATGCTACAACACTTGAAATTAAAAATGGAGAATTGGCATTGCCAGCGATTCCAACTGGATATTCTTCGTATAATCAAGGTAATATTGAATACTCAAACGGAAAAATATATGTAGCATTCTCTAATATGGCTATTTGGCCTGCACTTGCTGAATCAGGTATGAATATTGCCGTAGTAAACTATCCAAGTTTTGCTGTTGAAAAAGTTATCGAAAGCTCTGATGCTGATGGTAATGGAGGATCTAATATGTGGATGCCTACTTCTTGTACTGATGAGGCTGGTGATGTTTACATGATGTTTTTTGCTGATTGAATGACTACTAAAGAAAGTCCAACAAAAATATTTAGAATTAAAAAAGGTACAAGTGCAATAGATGCTACTTATAATTTTAACCTTGGTACTGCCTTAGGAGGAGAAACTGCAAGTGGATTCTGGTATGTTGGTAATGGTAAAGCAATTGTTAAATACTTAGATTCAAAAATAGTAGCAGCAAGTCCTTCGACATTGTTTAATACTAAATTTGCCTTGATTAATATCGCGACAAGCTCGGTAATTAAAAAATTAGATTTACCTGCAGATAAAGGAAGCCAGTTACAAAATGTAATTACATCTGATGGTAAAGTATTTATTCAGGTTAATGCTGAAACTACTAAGGATTATGTTTGGGAAGTGAATACTACAACAGGTGCTGTAACTCCGGGTGTAGAAATTGTTGGAGGTTATGATTATATTTTACGTTTAGATAATTTGAAATAATCTAAATAAAAAAATTACAATACTATATTATTTTTTTGAACCGCAGGCCATTTAGGTGGCTTGTGGTTTTTTATCTTTTATATTTCTTTAAATATGTTTTCTTCATCATCAGAATCAAAAAATAAAAAAAATAAAAAATCACGGTTTAGTAAAATCAATGCCTGGTTGCATTTATGGCTTGGGTTAGCATCGGGAATAATCGTGTTTATTATGGGAATTACCGGTTGTATTTTGGTTTTCGAACAGGAAATCAAAGCGCTAACTTCACCGTATTTAAATGTCGAAGCTGAAGGTCAGGAGAAATTATTACCGCCTTCAAAAATATATGCTGCTGTTCATAAAGCATTGCCTAACAAAGAAATTCATGGCGTTTGGTATAATGGTTTAGATAAATCAATTAAGGTCGATATCGAATCGGATTCGTTGATTTATGTAAATCCGTATAACGGTAAAATTACTGGAATGGTACATCATGAAGATTTCTTTCATTTTATGGATGAAGGGCATCGTAATCTTTGGTTAGAGCGTGAAATTGGTTCGCAAATAACTGCATGGGCAACGGTGGTCTTCTTCTTTTTGCTCATAAGCGGACTGATACTTTGGTTCCCAAAAAAATGGAATAAAACAACCCGAAACGCTAGTTTTAAAATAAAATGGGATGCAAAATTCAAACGCCTTAATTATGATTTGCATAATGTTATGGGATTTTATACGTTGATTTTGGCCGTACTTATCGCTTTTACAGGACTGTTGATGAGTTTTCACTGGTTACGAGAAAGTACCTATTGGATAGCCGGAGGATGGGCTGATGAAAAAGACAAGAAAGAACAAGTTGTTGCAGTCAAAAAAGATACTTTATCGCAACAGCAATTAGATAAATTGGCTGGAGCCGATATTATCTGGAAAAAAGTAAGAACAGAAATTGCGAAGGAAAATAAAGAAGCCGTTATTATTCATTTTCCGGATGAACCAAAAGACGATTTCTATGCCTGTACAGATATGAATAAAGGAGTCTGGAGAGATTTATACTTTAATTCCCAAACGTTAGAATTACTTCCAAGTTCGCAGGACTACATTGGTGATGCCCGTTTTTCAAAATGGTTAATGCGCTCCAATTATAGTCTTCATGTTGGTGCAATTGGAGGTATACCAACCAAAATTGTCTATTTTTTAGGCAGTTTAATATGTGCCAGTTTGCCTGTTACCGGATTTTATATCTGGTGGGGAAGAAAGAAAAAACAAAAAACCAAAGCATAATTCGGCTTTAATTTTATTTACTTTTTTGTTGGTTAGTACTTAAAAGTCTTTTGGTAGAAGTAACATTCTTCAAAAGACTTTTTTATGCGTTTTTAGATATAATAGAAATCTCAAAATCTATCTCATTGTCAGACTGAGCGAAGTCGAAGTCCCGTACGCTGAGTCACTTTGTGGGACTTCGACTTCGCTCAGTCTGACATTCGTGTAGTATAAAACAGTAAAAATAAACCAGCGTAAATCTGTTTAAACCTGTGTCATCCGTGTGCCATTTTCGCCAACATTCGCAAGTGATTTATCAACTAAAAACAGAAAGAGCCCGCTAACTACAACAGGCTCTTTCCATCAAAAAAAAACAAAAACAAGGGGGAAACTAAAGACTCAAAATATTAGATTCTATATGTAAAAGCTATTGTGGCAATACGATTATCAAGATCATATCTTTTATTAATACTCGTTTGCGCTATAACCGAATTGATGTGGAAATTATTGGTATTGAAAATGTCTGTAACATTCAGTTTGATATTGCCTTTTTTGGACAATACTTGTTTTGAGATACCAATGCTGAAATCAAAGAAAGCATCTCGTTCATATATACCAAGATTCGATTTTGACTGATACTGGGCGTTAGCTTCAGCTTTCCAGCTTTCTGTAATGGTAAAGGAGTTTTGAACGCTTAAATTCAAGGTAACAATTGGGTCAATTTTGTCTGTATTGACCACATTCCCCATAAATTTATTTTCGAAAATATTAAAAAGCGTATTTACAGACCACCATTTATAAATTTCGGCCGTATTGGTAATATTGGCTCCGTAATTATAAGACTTGTCTACATTAATCTGAGAAGTTACCGTGGTATTATTGGCCGGATCATAAACATATACTTCGGTAAAAACATCTTTTGTTTTGCTGAAATATAATGAAGCCATAAAAGCACTTTTCCAGGCATAACCTATTTCTGCAGAATGTGTGATTTCAGGAACCAGATTCGGATTTCCCTGAGAATAGTTGAAGGAATCATCATAAAAACGAAACGGATTCAAATCGAACTGACTTGGTCTGTTGATTCTTTTACTATATGAAGCATGTATCGAATGATTGCTGGTCAGTTCATATTTCATAGAAACACTCGGAAACCATTTTAAATAATCGTCTTTATGCTCTTCATTCAGCGTTTTTTGTAAAATGTTTATCGCAGTATATTCAGTACGTAAACCACCCTGAATATTCAATTTTTCCATTTGATATTTAAAGTTGGCATAAGCCGCATAAATTTGTTCTTTATATTCAAAATGATTCGTCGAATTAAGATCTACAATCCATTGATTATTGTCATTGTATTCGTAAACCGATGGATTATCGTTGTTTTTTATACTGGCTTTAAATCCCCATTCGATAGACTGTTTTTCCTTCAGCGGATTTGTAAAATCTACTTTTCCGGTAAAAACCTTCAATTGCGACGGAATAAAACCTCTTCTGTCATTTATGTTAGCAGTACTTAAAGGATCTATATTCCTGGCACTCTGAAACTGATTCGATCTAAATTTTGAAGTTTCATATTCAAAATCAAAAGACATATTTTTTCCTTCGGTATTAAATTTATGAACCCCGGAGAATGCATACGTATAATCATTCCATTTCTCTTTGCTGTCATTGTAGGTCGAAGCATCAAATTGCACCTGATCTGTAGCGTTAAGCAAGGTGTTTCTACCATTAGCGATGTTTTCGTAGCGGCCCAATTTAGCATCAACATAGAGTTCCAAATTCGTTTTAGGAGAAACTTCGTAAGTTGTTCCTATTTTAAAATTGTTCGAAGTCAATGGTTCATCAGTCGTTGAGGTTTGATGGTTTTTTGTCGAAATGGTCTGGCGGGTTGCATCAGTATATTGATTTTGGTCAAATTCTTTACGTTCTTCTTCCCCTCTAAAAGTGTAGCTGTAGTTTCCATAAACACCAAATTTTTCTTTATTGTAACTTAAGTTGGCACCAGAATTGGTTCTGTTTTTTCGGCCTCGTCCATAATTGGTAAAAACAGTTCCTTTAAGTCCGCCCGCATTTGGTTTCTTTAAAATGATATTAATAATTCCGGCTTTTCCGGTAGCGTCATATTTAGAGGAAGGATTGGTAATCACCTCTATTTGTTTGATATTTGATGAAGTGGTCGATTTTAAATAATTGGCCAGTTCTTTTTGCGAAAGCTGGGTCAATTTGCCATTGATCATTACGCCAACACCTTGTTGTCCGCGAATCGATAATTCGCCATCCTGAGACACGACAACACCCGGAGCACGCGATAAAACATCTAATGCTGTTCCGCCTTCAGAAACAATACTGTTTTCGACATTAAAAACTAATCTGTCTGATTTTTGGGTATATAAAACTTTCTTTTTTGTAATTACAATTTCATCTAATGCATTGATAGAAGTTTCGACAATACTGTCTGTTTCTTTTTCTGTCTGCGAATAACCGTAGACCGAAAATGCAAGCATAAGAGATGTTATAATATTCTTCATGATATTTGGATTTGATTTTTTTTGGGAGTAAGGCTTTTATTGTGATGCCAGATTTGTGAGGAGAAGACTTAATCATTCAAGAAGAAATGCTCAGTCTAAAACGATTTGTTCTAATTTATCAGAAAGTAGTTTTAAAAGAAATAAAAAATACTTAGATAGTTTCGAAAAATAAGGTGAAATAAGGCTGAATACAGAGAACATTTGAGTGGTATTTTGAAGTTTCAATGTTCAAATATAACACTATTTATAACAAGTCTAAATAAAAATAGTTAAAATTTGCCTGTGATATCATAACAAATTGATAATTAGCCTTTCGCGATTTATTAAAAAGGAATAAAATGTACTCTAAAATCAATATTTTGACAATAAAGCCAATAAAAGCAAGCCTGCGTTTAAAAAAGTAATAGATCAATCCCAAACCTGTAAAGTGGAAAAAAAATTACCCCAAAGCTCGCTAAGTTTTACTATTAGCTTTTAAAAGTAAAGTTCGCAATCCCGATAGCTATCGGGATTGGATTAACTTAGCTTTGCGAACTCTGTGCTTTCTAAAGGCATTCTTATATAAAAAGCTTTGTGTTCTCTGCGGTAAAAAATAATTAGTGAAAGTAACATCAGAAAGTATTACAAAAAAAAGCCAATCCTTAATAATGAAAGAATTGACTTTTATCTGTAAACCGAGACTGTAAACTGAAAAACGCTATTTAGTAATTTCTCTAAAAACAGCTTCCAGGTTTTTATTTTTCTGGTTGAGTTGTAATGTTTTTAAACCATTTTCGTTGGCAAAATCAAAAATAGCCGGACGCATATCTTTTTCGGCAACAAAAGTAAGTTCCCAAGTCATATCGTGAATATTTTTGTATGAAGTAATGTTTTCAAGTTTTGCCAGAAGTTGTTCCTGTATCTGATAATCAAATTCTACTTCGATAACTTGTTCTTTATCTTCAGATACTAAATGATCTAATTTTTTATCGGCAACAATTTGTCCTTTGTCAATAATAATGACACGATCACAAATGGCTTCGACTTCCTGCATAATGTGAGTTGATAAAAAAACGGTTTTATCTTTTCCGACATTTTTAATTACGTTACGAATTTCCATTAACTGATTCGGGTCCAAACCAGTAGTAGGTTCATCCAGAATCAAAACATCCGGATTGTGCAATAAAGCATTCGCAAGTCCCACACGCTGGCGGTATCCTTTAGACAATTGTCCTATTTTTTTATGGCTTTCCGGTGTCAGTCCTGTCAGTTGAATGACTTCTTCGATTCTTGATTTTGGAACCTGATAAACATCGGCATTAAAAGCCAAATACTCACGAACATACAAATCCAGATACAACGGATTATGTTCCGGTAAATAGCCAATAGAACGTTGAACTGACTTTGCGCTCGTCATGACATCATGACCATTTACAAGGGCTGAACCGCCATCGGCAAGTAAATAAGTAGTCAAAATTTTCATTAAAGTAGATTTTCCTGCTCCATTTGGACCAAGAAATCCAACGATTTCTCCTTTTTGAATAGAAAATGAAATTGAATTTAATGCTTTTTGAGTTCCGTAACTTTTTGATATGTTGTTTACTTCTATCGACATGACTTTTTATTTGCTACAAAAGTAAACAGAAATACGATCGATTGCTACGATTTTGTCTTTTAAAGAAATCATAAAAAAAACTTAAAGGCCAACAGCAACGGCATCGTTATTGCTAAAGCAGTAGTAATTAAAAAAAATATTTACAATGAAAAAAATTTTACTTATTCTGGCTTTAGCTATGTTTAGCTTTGCAAATGCACAAAAAGGAACAATCTTAGTTGGTGGAAACATCGGATTCACTTCTGAAAAATCAGAATTTCAATTTGGTGAAACAACAAAAAATTCATTTAGCTTTTCTCCTAAAGTTGGTTACCAATTTAATGACAACTGGACTGTTGGAGGTGAATTTACAGTAGCTTCTGCTAAAAACGAAACTGCAACTACAGAAATTAAAAATAATAATTTCAAAATAGGAGCATTTGTTCGTTATTCAGTGCCTTTGAGCCAAACTTTCTCTATTTTTGCTGATATGGGTGCTGGTTTTCAAAATGAAAAATCTAAAGTATATGGTCCTGCAAATGCTTATTCAAAATCTAAAGCAGATGGTATGTATGTAGGTGTAACTCCAGCTCTTTTCATTAACATGAAAAAAGGTTTTGGTCTTAACTTCAGTATTGGTGGTTTAGGATATGAAACATTGAGTTATGATAATAACGGACCAGATGTTAGTAAATTCTACTTCAACTTTGGACAAACATTTAATATTGGAGTTTCTAAAAACTTCTAATCTTAAATTATATATTCAATTTCAGAAAAAGCACTCCAATTGGGGTGCTTTTTTTGTGTTTTAGAGGTTCAGGATACGACTAGTTATCAGGATTTTGTAATGAATAAATTATCAACAATAGAAAACATAGGAAACACCAACAGTATTTTTGTGATGGCAGAAATAAAACATAGTACTGGATTAGAGTTTTATTTTTTTTACAACGTTTTCGTGAATTTTTCTTGGTATTTTAATAGAAACAAGATAAAAATCACGTTTTCTGTAAATTTCGACTTCTAAATTTGTAAGACGCATATTAAATATGTCGCCTTATGATAAAAATAAATAAATGGATAGTTGCATCAGCAGGAATGTTATTGCAATTGTCAATAGGTTCGATTTATGCTTACAGTGTCTGGATTAATCCTATTCATGAATTGAATGGCTGGGATGCGCATCAATTAAAACTTTCCTTTAGTTTAGCCATTTGTTTTTTGGGTCTTACTGCTGCTTTCATGCAAAAATTTGTTCGAAGAATTGGTCCTAAAAAAGCCGGATTACTTGCTGCATTGTTTTTTAGCGCAGGATTAATAGGCAGCGGATTTGCTATTGCAGAAAAGTCATTGCTATTGTTTTATTTATTTTATGGCGTAATAAGTGGCATAGGTTTAGGATTTGGGTACATTACGCCTATTTCGGTTGTTGTAAAATGGTTTCCTGAAAAACCAGGATTTGCAGGCGGATTGGTTATTATGTCTTTTGCCGTGGGTTCTATATTGGCATCAAGACTTATTTTGCCTCTAACGGCATCACTCGGTGTTCCGGGAGCTTTTTATTTATTAGGCAGTGCTTATTTTTTAATAATGGTATTGGCGTCATTATTTCTTTTGCTTCCTGTTTCCAGTATTCAGATCGAAAATGCGGTACAGGATAATGCTACTATTCCTTTAAAAGTATTATTAAAAGACGTTCGTTTTTATGGTCTTTGGCTGATGCTTTTTTTTAATACAATTTGTGGTATTGCCTTAATTTCTATTGCAGCACCAATGGCAAAACAATTAATTCATATTACGGATAGCCAGGCAATTAATTTTGTTGCTTTTATTGGTTTTTTTAACGGATTTGGAAGATTGTTCTGGTCCAGTATCTCTGATAAAATTGGCAGATGGTCAACTTTCTTTTTGTTTTATACGATAGGAGCTTGTTGCTTTTTGGTTTTAAGTCATACCAATTCTCCCATTTTATTTCAAATCATGATATTTATTATTATAAGTTGTTATGGTGGGGCATTTGCAACGATTCCAGCCTTTGTTAAGGATATTTATGGACCAAATAAAATGAGCTCACCCTTTGGTTTTATATTGATAGCCTGGTCGGTAGCTGCTTTTGTTGGACCAGGATTAATTGGGCTGACTAAAGATTATACAACGATTTTTTATTTGTTCGCCGGAATTTTAATGTTTACTGCCATTATGTGCTTAATATAAAAACAAAAACTTACTTATAGTAAATAATTGTGAATTTTGCAAAAATAAGTTCCTTTTATGATTATTGTCATAGTTTTCGGCCTAAAAAGTGTCGAAATTTGATCATATAATAAACGCAATTAAATTATTTTGAGTTATGAAAGCAAGTGTCGAAAAAATGGTATTTACACCCGGAAAATGGGGGGCATCAGTGAACGTTCAGGATTTTGTAGTAAAAAACATTACTCCTTATGAAGGGGATTCTTCTTTTTTATCGGGACCATCAGCAAAAACTACAAAATTGTGGGATATCTGTAAAGAAGCTTTATTAAAAGAGCGAGCAAATAACGGATGTTCGGCAATTGATGTAGAAACAATATCAACTATTAATGCATTTAAACCAGGCTACATTAATAAAGAAGATGAAGTGGTGGTTGGTTTGCAAACAGATGAATTGTTAAAACGAGCAATGAAACCTTTTGGAGGGATTAAATTGGTTGAATCTGCGGTAAAAGAAAGAGGATTACAAGTTTCTGATCGTGTAATAGATATTTTTAACTATGCTAAAAATCATAACGAAAAAGTTTTTGATGCTTATGATAAAGAGATCAGGGATTATCGTTCTAAACATATATTAACAGGTTTGCCTGATAATTATGCCCGCGGACGTATCATTGGTGACTTCCGTCGTATGGCTTTGTATGGAGTTAATCAGCTTATTGCTTTTAAAAGAGAAGATCATAATAGAGTTGGCGGCGAAATGACCGAACATAAAGTTCGTTTGCGTGAAGAGATTTCGGCGCAAATTAGTGCCTTGCAGGATATGCTGATTATGGCTGCTGATTATGGTTTTGATATTTCACTTCCTGCGCAAAATGCAAAAGAAGCGGTACAATGGGTTTATTTTGCTTATTTGGCTGCGGTAAAAGAGCAGGATGGAGCAGCAATGTCTTTAGGAAACGTATCTTCATTCCTTGATATTTATATAGAAAGAGATCTGAAAGAAGGATTAATTTCAGAATTTGAAGCACAGGAATTGGTAGATCAGTTTGTAATGAAATTGAGAATGGTACGCCATTTAAGACCTGGAGCTTATGATGAAATATTTGGTGGAGACCCAACATGGGTAACAGAATGTATTGGAGGTATGTTTAATGACGGAAGAACGAAAGTAACCAAATCTTCATTCAGATTCCTTCAGACATTATATAATTTAGGAGCATCTCCAGAACCAAACTTAACAGTTTTATGGTCAGAAGATCTTCCACAAGGATTTAAAGATTTCTGTGCGCAAGTGTCAATTGATACATCATCAATTCAATACGAAAATGATGATTTGATGAGACCAAACAGAGGTTCTGATGATTATGGAATTGCTTGTTGTGTATCGCATCAGGAAATTGGTAAATCTATTCAGCACTTTGGGGCACGTGCCAATTTACCTAAAGCTTTATTGATTGCTTTAAACGGAGGTAGAGAAGAACGTGGCGGAGCATTAATCATGAAAGATATTCCGTTTATTCACGACGAAGTATTAGATTATAATGTAGTAAGCAATGTGTTTAAACGTACGCTGAAAGAAGTAGCCAGAGTATATGCCAAATCAATGTATATTATTCATTATATGCATGATAAGTATTATTATGAAAGAGCGCAAATGGCTATGATTGACTCTGATCCGCATGTTGATATCGCTTATGGAGCTGCAGGGATTTCTATTATTGCAGATTCGTTATCAGCAATAAAATATGCGAAAGTAAAACCTATCAGAAATGAAAACGGAATTACAGTAGATTTTAATATTGAAGGTGATTATCCTAAGTTTGGTAATGATGACGACAGAGTCGACTCTATTGCTCAGGAAATTACAGCTTTCTTTATCAAAGAGCTTAGAAAACATACTGCATATAAAAATGCAACACCAACTCTTTCGTTATTGACGATTACATCGAATGTAATGTACGGAACCAATACAGGAGCAACTCCTGACGGACGTAAAGATGGTGAGTCTTTTGCACCGGGAGCAAACCCAATGCACGGACGTGATTCTAGTGGAGCAATTGCTTCGTTAAATTCTGTTGCAAAACTAGATTACAATGATGCACAAGATGGTATTTCTAACACGTTTTCTATGATCCCGAAATCATTAGGAGATACCAGAGAAGAGCAAGTAAGTAATCTGGTAAACACCATAGATGGTTATTTTGCACAAATGGCGCATCACTTAAATGTGAACGTATTAAATCGCGAAACCCTTCAAGATGCTTATAATCATCCTGAAAATCATCCACAATTGACCATAAGAGTTTCGGGTTATGCTGTTAATTTTGTGAGATTATCAAGAGCGCATCAGTTAGAAGTTATAGCGCGTACTTTTCATGAAGCAATGTAAATCGAGCGAATTGTAAAGTTAAAATAGGTTGGCTGGAATGTAGTCAGCCTATTTTTTTATTATTAACTTGTTGGGTGTAATTAATAAAAAAATTAAACACATAGAAACATAGATTTTATAGACAAAAGAAGGATACAAAAAGAAACTCATTTCTTTCGCATAGATAGCTTATGTGTATTTCAAATAAGTGAAGCGCCTTTTTAAGTATAGAAAAGCTATGTTTCTATGTGTTAAAATAATTACCCCAATTCGTTATTATTGTTTTAATTTCATTTAAGAAACTATGTATTTTCAATTACAAGATATTGAAGCCGCTAAATTAAACATTGATGATCCCGATCATTTAAGAATACATTCTCTCGAAACCTTTGGTACCCATGATGGTCCCGGTATTCGAATGGTGGTATTTGCACAGGGATGTCAGTTTAGGTGTTTGTATTGCCAGAACCCTGATACACTCGATGTAAAAGGAGGCTCTTTGGTCGAAATAGAAGAACTGGTAAAAAGAGCTGTTCGTCAGAAAAGCTATTTTGGTAAAACCGGAGGAGTTACAGTTTCCGGAGGAGAACCTTTACTTCAAAGAAACAAGTTACTGCACTTTTTTAAATTATTGCACGAACAGGGAATCAATACTTGTCTTGATACCAACGGAAGACTAAATAATCACCAGGCACAGGAACTTTTTGATAATACTGATCTTTTGTTATTGGATGTAAAACATATTAATGACGAGATACATCATAAATTAACCGGTTTGACGAATAAAAATACACTGGAGGTTGCTGCTTATAGAGAATCTACCGGAAAACCAATGTGGTTAAGATATGTTTTAGTTCCCGGCTGGACAGACCAACCAGAATACATGGAAAAATGGGGACAACATTTTACCAATTATAAAACGGTCGAGCGCGTAGAGATTATTCCGTTTCACCAGCTCGGATCTCAAAAATGGGAATTGCTTAATATGCCGTATGCACTTAAAGATACTGCAGCACCAACACCGGAAAGTAAAGCAGAAGCATTTGCTATTTTTAGTAAATATTTCAAAAATGTCATACTTAAGTAGCAAGTTGCGTTTGGCCTGAATATACAGGAGGTTTATCTTTTAAATAGTATATTTTGTTGAATGAAATCCTAAATAAAACGTATTTTTGACGCTTAGATGAGAAATCTACAATCTACAATCTGAATTCTAAAATACAAAAATGAACTGGGAACAACTTTTATCACTCAAACGCCAAGGCGATACTAGCAAGAGATTACGTGTAGAACAAGACGATACCCGACTGGGTTTTGAGGTTGATTATGATAGAATTATCTTTTCGGCTGCATTTCGATCACTGCAGGATAAAACACAAGTTATTCCGCTTTCTAAAATAGATTTTGTGCACACGAGACTTACGCATAGTTTAGAAGTTTCAGTGGTAGGACGTTCCTTGGGGCGTTTGGTGGGAAAAAAAATCATTGAAAAATATCCTCACTTAAAAGAAATTCACGGTTATCATATGAATGATTTTGGTGCTATTGTAGCTGCGGCTTCTTTGGCACACGATATTGGTAATCCGCCTTTTGGACATTCTGGTGAGAAAGCCATTGGAGAATATTTTTCGATAGGAAACGGTTTAAAATACAAAGATCAGTTAACCGCCAAAGAATGGCAGGATTTAATTGATTTTGAAGGAAATGCAAACGGATTTTCGGTTCTTACGGCAAGTCGTCCGGGAATCGAGGGTGGACTTAGAATTTCCTATGCTACTTTAGGTGCTTTTATGAAATATCCAAAAGAAAGCTTACCTAAAAAACCAACAAATGATATCGCCGATAAAAAATACGGTTTCTTCCAGACGGATAAAGCATTCTTCGAAGAAGTAGCCAAAGATATGGGCATGATTGCCAATAAATCAGGAGATGATATTGGTTTTGAAAGACATCCTTTAGCGTATTTGGTTGAAGCAGCAGATGATATTTGTTACACCATCATTGACTTTGAAGACGGAATAAACTTAGGATTGGTATCTGAAGATTATGCTTTAGAATATTTAATAAAACTGGTAAAAGACAATATTGGAGTTGCGAAGTACAAGACTTTAACCACCAAAGAAGATAGAATTAGTTATTTACGTGCGCTTGCAATAGGAACATTAATCAACGATGCCGTAAATGTTTTTATTGAAAATGAAGAAGCAATTCTGGCCGGAAAATTTCCTTTTGCTTTAACCGATAAAAGCAAATACAAAGCGCAAATGAATGATATCATTAATTTAAGCGTTGATAAAATCTATCAGAGCCGTGAGGTTATAGAGAAAGAAATTGTGGGTTATCAAATCATCCAGACTTTATTGGATAAATTTATTACTGCTTTTAATAATAAATACGAAGGAACTGCTTCCAACTACGATAAATTAATTTTGAAAATGTTGCCGGAAAAGCATCAATTAGAGAAAGAGAATTTATACGAACGTTTGCTTCATATTTGTCATTACGTTTCGCTTTTAACCGATGGAAATGCGTTAGAATTATTTGAAACGATTAACGGAAGAAAGAAGAATTAAATCATTTTTTTCCTTTTTGATATAAAAAAACACCCGATAGAAATTGTTTCTATCGGGTGTTTTTTTGTTTAATAGCGATACTGTTTATTTTTTATTGAAAAGCGTATACTAAACCTACGCCCAAAACTTGTCTTAACTGCGCTCTTGGCCCATCGTTTACCTGAGAAGTCGATCCTGTAGTTGGGTCAACAACATCTTTCTTGGTTTTAATATCATCATCATAAACCAGATGAATACCAATATTTGCTTTTACATAAGCGTTTACAACAAGATCCAGACGAGTATCATAATCTACGTCGACATTTCCGAATTTGTTCAAATAATCGGTGTATAAGCTTAATCTGTTCTCGTAGAAAATGTTTTTGAAAATTTCGTTTTTCATATATGCAGTTAGTAAAATACCAAATTCCGCTTTTACTTTTTGTCCGTTTTCAACTATAATTTGAGAATTAGGATCCATAGGATCCGGAGCATAAATTGCTTTTTTAACACCAAAAGATCCTTGGTTGGCCAAATCCTGATCTAACACCAAAGTAGTTTTTAACGTAATAGGAGAGAAGTAAAACGTTCTGTTTTTCTTTTTATTTGAGTTTTCAGCTCCAGCTCCCAAAAATACATAGGCTGGTGCGAAAGGTTTCGAAATAGCAATATCTCTGTTTGGGTAATTATATCCGTTTGTAAACTGCGTATTGAAATTAAATTTAGCCGAATAATACCAATTCGAAATCGTATCTTTTCTGAATCCGTAAGTAGAATTCAGCATAACAGCATCGTCAGTCTTTCTTAATTCGGTACCGTCTTGTTTGTTTAAACCATATTTTACAATAAGTTCGTTCGCCCATTTATGATTTCCTTTGATATAAGTTCTTCCAAATTCACCCTTAAACAAACCTGAGATCGAACTTGTTCCCCCCGCGCTCCAGTTCACAAAAGCAATTTCGGAA
Source organism: Flavobacterium piscisymbiosum (assembly GCF_020905295.1). NCBI lineage: Bacteria > Pseudomonadati > Bacteroidota > Flavobacteriia > Flavobacteriales > Flavobacteriaceae > Flavobacterium > Flavobacterium piscisymbiosum. Next base: position 1,884,612 of record NZ_JAJJMM010000001.1, read on the forward strand.
ATATCAAATCCCAGTTGATTTTTCTTAGTCCAGTTAGAAGGTGGCGGCGGCAGCTGATTAGGCGCTAAAGTCGTTTGTATAATTTGAGCAAAGTTATGTGAGGTACACAAAAGCAATAGAAGCAAAAGGGTAGAACGCAATAATTTCATTATGATTTTAGTTTTTTTGGTAGTGCAAAATAATTATTTTGTATCGGTTGAAAAAAGATTTATCAAACTTTTAACGTCTATTTTGCATAATTGTTGTAATTGATTTGCAGTTCCATGTTCAATAAACACATCAGGAACGCCTAAAATTTCTATTTTATTTTTGAAATTATAAGATGCGGCAAACTCTAAAATGGCGCTTCCAAAGCCTCCGTTTATAGTCCCTTCTTCAATAGTTATAATCCTTTCGAAAGTATTGAAAATACTAATCAATGATTTGATATCTAATGGTTTGATAAATGGAAAGTCATAGTGTGCAATTGACTCGGAATTGTCACATTCGTTAATCGCTAAAGTGACATTATTTCCAATTGTTCCGGTAGATAAAACGGCCGTTTTTGTTCCGGGTTTTAATTGACTAGCCTGTCCTATAATAATTTTTTCATAATGTCCGAAATTTTCTACTTCCCAATTTGGTAAGACGCCTCTACCCCTCGGATATCGAATCGCAATGGGATGATTTAGTCCTAATTGGGCCGTATATAAAATGTTTTGCAGTGCAATTTCGTTAATCGGAGCATAGATAATCATATTGGGAACTGCCCGTAAATAAGCAATATCAAAAACACCATGATGTGTTGCTCCATCTTCGCCAACCAAACCTGCACGATCGATACAAAAAATAACCGGTAAGTTTTGTAACGCCACATCGTGAATAACCTGATCGTAAGCGCGTTGTAAAAAAGTAGAATAAATGGTGCAATACACAATCATGCCTTGCGTGGTCATTCCGGCAGCAAGCGTCACGGCATGTTGTTCAGCAATTCCTACATCAAAAGCACGTTCGGGAATTTCATCCATCATGAACTTTAAAGAACTACCAGATGGCATTGCAGGTGTAATTCCGATGATTTTATCGTTCTTTTTGGCTAAATCCAAAATGGTCAATCCAAAAACATCCTGATATTTAGGAGGTAAATTTTCTTCAGATTTTAAAATAATCTCTCCTGTTGAAGCATCAAATTTCCCGGGCGCATGATATTTTACCTGATTTTCTTCAGCTTGTTGCAGGCCTTTTCCTTTAGTGGTAACAATATGAAGGAATTTAGGGCCTTTTATCTTTTTTAATCGTTTTAATTCTTTTATTAAAGTCGGAATATCATGCCCGTCAATTGGTCCCGAATAATCGAAGTTAAGAGACTTGATCATGTTGTTCTTCTTCGGGTTCTTTCCTTCTTTTACAGCAGTAAGATATTGTTTAAGAGCACCAACGCTAGGGTCAATTCCAATAGCATTATCATTTAAAATCACCAGTAAATTGGCATCTGTAACTCCGGCGTGATTTAAACCTTCAAAAGCCATTCCGGATGCGATAGAAGCATCACCAATAACTGCAATATGTTGTTTATCGAAGTCTCCTTTTAGCTGAGAAGCAATCGCCATCCCAAGTGCAGCAGAAATAGAAGTAGAGGAATGTCCAACGCCAAAAGTATCGTATATACTTTCACTTCTTTTAGGGAAACCAGAAATTCCGTCTATTTGCCTGTTGGTATGAAAGATTTCCCTTCTTTCGGTCAAAATTTTATGTCCGTAAGCCTGATGTCCAACATCCCAAACCAATAAATCTTCAGGAGTATTAAAAACATAATGCAAAGCAATCGTAAGTTCAATAACACCAAGACTAGCGCCCAAATGCCCTTCTTTTACCGAAACAACATCAATAATAAATTGACGTAATTCCTGTGCAATTTGAGGAAGTTGCGCTTCGGTTAATAACCGTAAATCAGTTGGATTGTATATATTGGAAAGTAAGTTGCTTTTCATTGTAAGGTAAAAAGCAAATTTACGGTTTTAAATTTAAACTTATTGCTTTGAATTTTCAGAAGAGTCTTTTTCAAATGCTATTGGCATACTATATTTTGTTCTTGTTTTTTTGCCATTTTGTGTACCTGCGACCCAATTAGGTAATGTTTTTAAAGCACGAGTTATTTCGGTTTTTATTTTTGAGTCTGTATTTTCTGAAAAATCAAAAGTTGAAAGTGAGCCATCTTTTTCTATCACAAACGAAACTATAATTCGATTTCTTAAATTTTCAGTTTCTTCCGGTCGTTTAAATTCTTTTATAAATAATTCATAAAAATTATCAATTCCACTGGGGTAGCTGGGCTTTGTTTCTACTACTGCTCCCGTGTAGTAAACTTCATTTTCTACAATAGAATCTTTAGCAACTTTATTCTTATCGCTTCTTTTTGATGGCGATTTGTCATGAGTAATCTCCGTGCAATTTGTACGTACTGGTTTTACAAGTTTTGCATTTTTAATTCTGCCTTTTCCCTTCACAAATTTAACCTGATCTATTTTTGGTGGAGGTGGAGGCGATAAAAGAGCATTGTTTAAATTACTAATTTTTGTATCACCAATAGAAATATGTTCTGTTGTAGGATCATTTTGAATAATCTCTACTTTGTCTATCTTTTTCTTATTTCCATCTTTATCAGCACAGCTAAATAAAGTCGTTCCCATAGCGATAAACAATGCTAATAAAAATATTTTGTGATAATGCGTTTGTGTATAAAGAATACGGCTTGGAATTTGAATTGTTATCGTATCTAATTGAGATTTTTTAAATCTTCCGCAGATGTTAGTACTTTGGTTTTGGGTGAAGTAATGTTGAACTTCATCAGGCAGCATAGTTGTAAAGTCTACAACTGTTTTAGAACAACTTAAACAAAAGCGACCATTATCTTTAGGCTGCATTTTATCCCAGTCTTCATGACAAGGCTCTGGAATCGTTAATTTGTGTTTATTGTTCATTGTTTAATTGTAATCGGTAAAACATAAGTTGATCGAACAATTTTGTTTTTTCGTTTACCCGGAACCCACTTTGGAGTTTTTTCTAAAATTCCGATAATATCTTTTTCACTTGCTGACGTTGTATTTTCAAGTATTTTAAAATTGCTAAGACTTCCGTCACCTTCAATTACAAATAAAACGGATATTTCTCCTTGTTTTGCTGTGATAAGATTTTTTGAAAAATTAGAATTGAATTTTTTTATTCCATTTTTTGGAACAGCTGCAATGTCTAAATCATTTGAATTATAAATAACTCCGTAATGTCCAGATTGAGGTACGTCTTGTTCAGATTGAGAATGTTCTTCGGCGTTAAGTTTGTCTACAGGCATCAAAATAATTCCAGTAGTAGCATGTTGTTGCGGTTTGATATCTTTTACAACTTCAATTGTATCTATTTTTTTCTTATTTCCGTCTTTGTCCTGACAACTAAATAATGTAGTGCCCATAGCTATAAAAAGTGCCAATAAAAACATTTTTCGATAATGGATTTGGCTGTGTAATATTTGAGATGGAATCTGAATATTTATTTCACTTAGCTGTTCACTTTTAAGTCTTCCACAGACATTTTTATTTGAAATAAAATATTGCTGAATTTCCTCGGGAAGCATTGATGTAAAATCAACAACGGTTTTAGAACAACTCAAACAAAATCTTCCATTGTCTTTTGGTGTCATCTTATCCCAGTTTTCGTGGCAAGGTTCTGGAATCGTTATTTTAAAATTTCTTTCCATGTTTTGAATTTCAATATTTAAATGTAATAAAAAATAATACTAAAACCTTATTTTTGCAATTATGATAAATCCCTTCACCGACGAATACTTTATGAAAAAAGCTTTGCAGGAAGCTGAAATGGCTTTTGAGAAAGGCGAAATTCCTGTTGGAGCCATAATTGTCGTTGCAGACAGAGTAATTGCAAGCAGTCATAATTTAACCGAATTGCTAAATGATGTTACAGCTCATGCCGAAATGCAATCGATAACTGCCGCCGCAAACTTTTTGGGCGGAAAATATCTTAAAGATTGTACACTTTATGTTACTCTTGAACCTTGCCAAATGTGTGCCGGTGCTTTATATTGGAGTCAGATTTCTAAAATTGTTTTTGGCGCCAGTGATGAACAGCGTGGTTTTATTGCAATGGGAACAAAACTACATCCTAAAACTACTGTAGTCTCAGGTATTATGGCAAATGAAGCGGCCGATTTAATGAAGCGTTTTTTCATTGAAAAACGGAAGTAAGAGATGCTGAATTATTTTTTATAAATTAATGACATGACCGATTTCTCCACAATTAAAAAACTATTTCATATTACCGAATCTTGTGGGTTTACTACTGATGAAATTCAGGTTGTAAAGGATATATTTGGAGATCTTCCAAAAGTATTTACGGATTATTATACTGAATTAGGTAAAATTCAAAATTTGAATCACACTCAGGATTTATTAATTACACCAGAGCGTTTTCAATATTACAAACATGACGATTATTTGATATTTTATTCTGAAAATCAAAGAGCTTGTGTTTGGGGAATTCACAAAGACGATTTGTCGAAATCTGATCCGCCGGTTTACATGAGCGAGGATCAAAAAATATGGAAACCGGAAACGCAAACCTTAACCGATTTTTTTACAGCAATGGCTTTTCTTCAGGCTGGTTTTGCATTAGAGTTTCCCTGTAATACATTTTACGAATTAGAACCTCATGAACTCGATTTTATAACTGAAAACTTCGTTAGCAAGGATGTTTCATTTAAACAATGGCTTGATGGAATAAATTTCTATGGTAATTACGATGATGATGTGATTGTAATTATGGCTGGTAACCAATTGTTTTATGCTTCAAATTCAGAAACTCATTTTCTTGAGATGGATAAGGTTTTATCGAAGCTGGGAACAGAGCTTTAAATCATCTTACGAAAACAAATGCCCTCGCCCAGATAGGAGAGGCATACTTTTTATTGCTTCTTTAGTAAGGAAAAGATATAGCGGATCCTGAACCTTCGGGCATAATAGCTCCTTCTAAAGCTAAATTACCTTTTTCTATTTCAGAATTTAAATAATTAGCTTCCGCGGAATTTTCCTCTTAAATTATATAGAAAAATAATCTATATTTACTACAACATAATTGGCAAACCAATAGTTATGCTTTTAATTGTAAAAAGTTAAAACGTACTGCCAATTTTGAATTTATAACCTTATAATTCTATAGAAAAGTGAAAGTAAAAGGATTAGTTCTCGCGTTTTGTGTTTTTTTTATTTTTCAATCTTGTGGCAGAAAATCGGCGGCAGATTTCAATTCCGATTTTTCACTATTTAAGGATTATATCGTCAGCTTTACAGGGGGGATTGTTTCCTCGGAATCTGATATTCGGGTGGTTTTGGCTTTCGATAAAAAAGACTGGAAAGTCAATCAGGAATTAGATGATGATTTATTTGATATTTCGCCAAATGTTCGTGGAAAAGTAGTTGCGCTTTCGAGCAATACGCTTGCTTTTATTCCGGAAAAAAAGTTAAGCCCGGGAACAGAATATCAGGTGACTTTAAACTTAGATAAACTGATCACACTCCCAAAAGAGAAAGAGGCAACGCTTTCTAAATTCAACTTCACGGTAAAAACAATCAAACAGGATTTTACAATTAATACGATAGATATTCAGTCGTATAGTAAACAATATCAATATTTGAATTGTGTGCTTAAAACGGCAGATAATATTGATATTGAAACGGCTATAAAATTAGTTTCGGCCAGTCAGAAAGGGAATAATCTTAAAATTAAGTTCGAAAAAAAATCAGGAACTGCTAAAGAATTCAATTTTATAATTGATAGTATTCAGCGTTATGATGAAGCGACAAACTTGGAAATTGCCTACGACGGAAATGATTTTGATATTGACCAAAAAGGACAATTAGATTATGCAATTACGAGTATTAATGAATTCAAAATTGTAAAAGTTGATGTTCCGGACGGAAGTAATCAGTCGGTTTTAATTAATTTTTCAGAACCATTAGAAAAAGGACAGGATTTTAAAGGTTTAGTTTCGATTCAGAATACCAATAATTTAAAATTTTCTACTCAGGGAAATGTCCTGAAAGTTTATTTTACGAATGAAGCTGCAGCTAAAAAAGAAGTTCCTGCTCCGGTTGTGGTACAAGAAACAGATTATGCCTCTGCTGATTCTACTTCGGTTACTGTTGATTCTGCCGCTGTTGCAGTAGATTCGGTTGCTGAAGAAGTAGTTGAGGTTGTTCCTGACGAAACGCCAGAGCCAGTTATAACAGGAGAATTACTGCTGGAAGTTTTTGAGGGAATCGAAAGCCAGTACGGTAAAAAGATGGACTCGAATTACACGGAGAAAATTACTTTTGACCAAATAAAACCAAGTGTTCGCTTTATTAAAAACGGAACAATTTTACCAAGTTCAAATAATTTAAAATTGAATTTCGAAGCTGTAAATTTAAGTGCTGTTGATGTAAAGGTTTATAAAATCTACAAAAACAATATTCTTCAGTTTCTTCAATATAATCAATTAAACGGAAGTCAGAATCTTAAAAAAGTAGCGCAGCCAATTGCAAAAACAACACTAAAATTAAATGAGAGCGGTTTAATAAATCCTACCAGATGGAACACTTTTGCATTAGATTTATCTAAAATAATTACGCCGGAACCTGGAGCAATTTATAGAGTAGAATTTGTGTATAAAAAGAAATATTCGCTCTATAAATGCGAAACTTCTGAAACAGATGAGGGTAATGAAGACGAAGAAGAGATTGATGAAAATGATGTAAATTATAGTGGAAACTCGTATGATGATTACGAGTACGATTACGGAGATTATGATTGGAGAGAAAGTGAAAATCCGTGTACAAACTCGTATTATTATAATGCAAAAATTGCTACCAATATTTTAGCCACGGATTTAGGTGTTATTGCGAAAAGAGGGGAGAATAAATCGTATTTGTTTGCCGTAAACAACATTGTTACTACAGAACCTGTATCGAATGCAAGAGTTGATTTGTATACCTATCAACAGCAAAAAATAACAACTGGTGCTACAAGCAGCGAAGGAATTGCATCTTTTCAACTGGATAAATTCGCTTATTTTGCAATCGTTACTTTGGGCGATCAGTCGACTTATGTAAAACTCGATGACGGACTTTCTTTATCACTAAGTAATTTTGATGTTGCAGGTGAGACTTTGCAAAAAGGATTAAAAGGATTTATTTATGGAGAGCGTGGCGTTTGGCGTCCGGGAGATAATGTGTATTTGTCTTTTATTTTGAATGATGCAGCGAATAAACTTCCGAAATCTCATCCAATTAAATTTAGATTGAATGATCCTAACGGAAAAACGACCTATCAAACGATTCAGAGAACGAACGAATTAAATCATTATTCGTTTGTGGTTCCAACAAGTTCAGAAGCGCCAACAGGGAATTGGGAAGCCATGATAAGCGTAGGTGGAGCTAAGTTTTATAAGAGCATTAAAATCGAGACAATCAAACCAAATCGATTGAAAATAAAGAATAATTTCTCCAGAAAAACGCTTTCTTCTTCATATCCAAATACAAGTAATCTTGAAGTTACGTGGCTTCACGGCGCAATTGCGAAAAACCTGAATGTAGAAATGCAGGCTAAATTTTCGCAACAAACAACCACTTTTAAAGGATATGAGAAATTTACTTTTGATGATTTGGTACGCAAATTTAGTACAGAAGAAATCAATGTTTTCTCAGGGAAATTAAACGAAAACGGAAAAACATCGGTAAATATTGAACCTAAATTACAAGGTCAGGCGCCGGGAATGCTTCGCGCTTCATTCATTACAAAAGTATATGAAGAAGGAGGAGATTTTAGTACAGATGTTATTTCGACAACATATTCTCCGTATAAAACTTATGTGGGAATTAAATCTCCGGAACCTAATAAATACGGAATGCTGGAAACCAGAGCAAACAATCGTTTTGACGTGGTTACTGTTGATGAAAATGGAAGACCAAAAGCAGTTAGAAATCTTGAAGTAAGAATTTATAAAGTAGACTGGAGATGGTGGTGGGATTCTTCAAGCGATAATTTATCAAATTATAATTCATCGAACTCAACAACAGCTTATAAATCTGTTACAATTGATACCGATTCCAGCGGAAAAGGAAGTTTCCAATTTGCATTATCTGATGAAGAATGGGGACGTTATTTAATTCGTGTTTCTGATGATACAAATGGTCATGCAACTGCCTTGACTGTAAATATAGACTGGCCAATATGGTCCGGAAAAACGCGTAACAGAGATGCTTCGACGGCAAATATGTTAGTGTTCTCAACAGATAAACATAATTATGCAGTAGGAGAAAAAGCACAGATCTCTTTCCCGTCAAGTGAAGGCGGACGTGCTTTAATTTCGATCGAAAACGGATCAAGAGTAGTACAAACCATTTGGGCGAAAACACAAAAGGGAGAAACTAAAGTAGAGATTCCGATAACGTCGGCGATGGCTCCAAACGTGTATTTTAATATTACACTTTTACAGCCACACGCTTCGACTAAAAATGATTCGCCTATTCGTATGTACGGTATTGTACCAATAGAAGTCGTAGATAAAAACACCATTTTAGCACCAACACTTTCGATGCCGGATGTTTTAAAACCTGAACAAAAATTTACTGTGAAAGTAGGAGAGAAAACAGGCAAAGAAATGACGTATACGATTGCCGTTGTTGATGAAGGTTTATTGGATTTAACCCGTTTTAAAACGCCAAATGCATGGGATAGTTTTTACGTTCGTGAAGCCTTAGGAGTAAAAACATGGGATGTTTATGATGATGTAATAGGTGCTTATGGCGGAAAAATAAATCAGATTTTCAGTATTGGTGGAGATCAGGATTTAGGCGGTGGAAAAGCTAAAAAAGCAAACCGTTTTAAACCTGTCGTGTTGTACTACGGGCCATTTAAATTAGAAAAAGGACAAACGAAATCACATGAACTAAAATTGCCAAAATACATTGGTTCAGTTCGAACTATGGTGGTTGCGGGTGATGCCAGTACAAGTGCATACGGAAGTGTCGAAAAAGCAACTCCGGTTCGTAGTCCGTTGATGGTATTGGCTTCGTTGCCAAGAAAGATTTCACCTTCAGAAAAAGTAACAATTCCGGTTACGGTTTTTGCTACAGAAAGTAAGATTAAAAACGTTTCAATTCAGATTAAAACAAGCCCTGGACTTAAAGTAATGGGAAGCGCAACTCAAAGATTGACTTTTGCACAACCTGACGAAAAAATGGCTTATTTTAATCTTGTTGTAGGTTCGGCAACCGGAATTGCAAAAGTTCAGGTTATTGCGACTTCAGGAAGCGAAAAATCGGTTTATGATGTTGAAATCGATATGACAAATCCTAATCCGGTTACAAGTACGTATACAGATGTTATTTTACCTCCAAATAGTACTAAAACTATTTCATGGCAGACCTTTGGTGTGTCAGGAAGTAATAAGGCAAGATTAGAGGTTTCGTCAATGCCAACAATTAATTTGAATGGAAGATTACAGTTTTTAATTCAATATCCACACGGATGTGTTGAGCAAACCACTTCATCTGTTTTCCCGCAATTATTTCTGAATGATGTTGTCGATTTAGATGCGACCAGAAAAGAACTTATTCAAAAAAATATCACAGCGGGAATTGCGAGATTAGGCAGTTTTCAATTATCGAATGGAGGATTACCGTATTGGCAGGGAAATACAATTGCCGATGACTGGGGAACTTCATACGCCGGACATTTCCTGATTGAAGCAGAGAAAAAAGGTTATGTATTGCCAATAAACTTTAAATCAAAATGGACTTCGTACCAACAAAAAGAAGCGAAACAATGGCGTTTTGAACAAAAATATGGGAATGATTTAGCTCAGGCCTATCGTTTATATACACTGGCTTTAGCCGGAAATGCCGATTTATCTTCAATGAACAGATTGAGAGAAACAAAAGGGATTTCGAACGAAAGTAAGCTTCGTTTGGCTGCAGCGTATGTTTTGGCAGGACAAAAATCAGCAGGACAAAATCTATTATTACGCACAAGTATTGATAGTGAATCAAGTGATTATAATTATTATTACTATGGTTCAAGCGAAAGAAATCGAGCAATGGCTTTAGAAACCATGTTGCTTTTAGACCAAAAACAAAAAGCATTCTCGATGGCTTCAAAATTAGCCAAAGAAATGTCTAATAATCAATGGATGAGTACGCAAACAACAGCGTATTGTTTGTATGCGATGTCGAAATTTGCAGCTAGTAATGGCTCGAAAGGAATTAATATTCAGTTTAGTAAAAACGGAAAAGGAGAAACGATAAGTACTCAAAAAACCATTGCAGACAGAAGTCTGGTGGTGCAAACGGGTTCTAATAGTATTACTTTAAAAAATAATAAAAGTAATACGATCTATGTTCGTGTTCTGAATACAGGGATATTGCCAATTGGACAAGAAAATGTAGTTCAAAGTGATGTTTCTGCTGCTATCGTTTTCAAAAACAGAAAAGGTGGCGTAATAAATGTTTCGAAAATAAATCAGGGAACTGAATTTGTTGCGGAGGTTACGGTTAAAAACCAAAGAAACGAAAGTGTTCAAAATGTAGCTTTGTCGCAAATTTTACCTTCAGGTTTCGAAATTGTAAATACTCGCTTTACAGATTATGGAGACGCCACAAATAATGTTGCAGACTATATCGATATTCGAGATGACAGAACTAATTTCTATTTTGGATTAAAATCCAGAGAAACAAAAGTATTCAGGATTCTGCTAAACGCATCTTATTTAGGAAATTATTATTTGCCTGGATTACAATGCGAAGCAATGTACGATAATACATTCCTGGCCAGAACAAAAGGATTCTGGGTTGAGGTGGTGAAATAGGAAATAAAATGGCCCACGGGTTTTATGGATTAAACAGGTTCGCACGGATTTTTTTATGGATTGAATAAGATTTAAATTTAATCTGCGAAAACCCGTTCGATCCGTAAAACCCGTGGGCCAAAATTAAAAGCTTTGAAAAATAAACTTATAGCGTTCTCAAAACGCATTATAAATTGGATAAAAAAGAATAAAATAAAATCAGCAATTGCATTTCTGCTCTTGCTGATTTATTATTTCTCTATACCCCGAACGTTGTTTCAGGAACCTTATTCTACCGTTATAGAAAGTAAAGAAGGAGAATTATTAGGGGCTAAAATTGCTGGTGACGGACAATGGCGTTTTCCGGCTCAGGATAGCGTTCCTGATAAATTCAAAAAATGTATCGTTTACTTTGAAGACGAATATTTTTATAAACATCCCGGGTTTAATCCGATTGCGATGGTAAATGCAATCAAACAAAATAGAAAAGCGGGGAAAGTAGTAAGAGGAGGAAGTACACTGACACAACAAGTGATCCGATTATCCCGAAAGGGAAAAGGAAGAACTTACTTTGAAAAGTTTATCGAAATTATCAAAGCAACGAGATTAGAATTGGGATATTCTAAGAATGAAATTCTCGAATTATATGCTGCTCATGCGCCTTTTGGCGGAAATGTTGTGGGACTTGAAATGGCTGCCTGGCGTTATTTTGGCGTACAATCGAATCAGTTGTCCTGGGCTGAGAACGCTACTTTGGCCGTTTTACCGAACGCACCAAGTTTGATTTATCCGGGTAAAAATCAGATAAAATTATTGAGCAAACGTAACCGACTTTTACTAAAGCTGCATCAGGAAGGAATAATTGATCAGCAAACGTACGAACTTGCAATAGAAGAACCATTGCCTCAAAAACCGTATGATTTGCCTCAAATAGCGCCTCATTTATTGCAACGAGTGGCGAAAGAAGATGAAGGAACACGCGTAAAAACAACAATTGATTATGCTTTGCAGAATAGAGTCAATCAAATTGCGCGTTATTATTACAATCAATACAAACAGAATGAGGTAAATAATTTGGCGATTTTGGTAATTGATGTTTCGAATCGAAATGTGATGAGTTATGTTGGAAATGCGCCAACAGATAAAGATCATCAAAAAGATGTTGATATTATTGATGCCCCCAGAAGTACGGGCAGTATCCTGAAACCTCTCTTATATGCTGCGATGCTTGATGATGGCGAACTATTACCGAATACTTTAGTGGCTGATATTCCAACACAAATTTCAGGATATACACCACAAAATTTTAATTTAACTTTTGATGGCGCTGTGCCTGCACATCGTGCTTTGTCAAGATCTTTGAATATTCCGGCAGTTTTGATGCTGCAGGATTTTGGAGTAAATAAATTTTATGAAGAATTGCAAAAATTCAAATTAAGAGATATCAATAAAACGCCCGATCATTATGGGTTATCGCTTATTTTGGGCGGTGCAGAAAGTAATTTATGGGATTTGTGCCGAACGTATGCGAATCTTTCTTCAACAGTTAATTATTACACTAAAAACCAGGCAAAATACCGAAGAAAAGAATTTACGGAACTCAATTACAGAAACGATTTTGAACCTGATTTTGGATCAGAAACAGATCAGAAGAATACATTAGGCGCGGGATCGATTTGGCTTACCTATAATGCAATGGAAGAAGTAAACCGACCGGAAGGTGACGAAGCCTGGAAGTTTTATGACAGCTCATTGAAAATTGCCTGGAAAACAGGAACCAGTTTTGGAAATCGTGACGCTTGGGCAATTGGTACAAATTCGAAATATGTAGTGGGAATTTGGGTCGGAAATGCAACAGGCGAGGGTAGACCAACGCTAACCGGAGTTACAAGTGCAGCACCTATTTTATTTGATGTATTTAATTTATTGCCGAGACAAAGATGGTTTCAAACGCCTTATAAAGATCTCGATGAAGTTGAGGTTTGTCGCTTAAGCGGTTATTTGGCTAAAGAAGAATGTCCGAAAATCAAGCAATGGGTTTCTAAAAAAGGAAAATCTACGGCTGTTTGTCCTTATCATAAAAAAGTTCATTTAGATAAAACCGAAAAATTTCAGGTCAATAGCAGTTGTGAAAGTATTGATAATATAGTTACCAAAAATTGGTTTGTTTTGCCGCCTGTAATGGCTTGGTATTATAAAGGCCAGCATATAGAGTATTTACCTTTGCCGCCTTTTAAAGAAGATTGTCAGGGAACGCAAACAACCACTATGGATTTTATTTATCCCAAAGCAAATAGTAAAATATATCTAACAAAGAATTTTAATAGCGAAGTTCAGCCTGTAATTTTAAAAGTCGCTTATTCTGAAAGGGATAAAGAATTGTTTTGGTATGTTGATGATGTTTATAAAGCAACCACAAAAACGTTTCATGAATTGCCTATTTCTCCAACGACAGGAATACACTATATTACAGTTGTAGATGCTTTTGGGAATGAAATTAGAAGGAAAATAGAGATTGTGAGGGAATAACGGTGAAATATTTAAATTATGAAAATAATATATACCTACTTAATAGTTCTTTTTATATCAACAATATTTAATTGTTATACGGATTTTGGATTTTTAGTTGAAATAAATTCAAACAGAATACAAGGTTTTTGGCTTTTGTTTTATGCAATTATTTTACCAGTAAAGTCGATGACATTAGTTTTTAATAAATACAAAGCGTTCTCAAATTTTCATAAGTATAATTTGTTCGTTTTTTTTACGTATTTTTTTAGTACTCTTATTTCAGGAATAGGTTTTTTTGACTTCAAAAACTTTGTGATATTAGGAGATGGGGCTACAAAATATATAATGGGAGTAATCTATTTTACTTGTTTCATTTCTGCTTTTAGTTCATTAGTGATTTTTCAATGGAAAAGTAGAAGTTTTAAAAGAAAGTTTTTTATGAAAACGGATAGCTGGAAATAGCTCCTTAAAAAGAAATTTTAATTTTTAAAACTCCAAAATTGAAAATCGAAATGAGATAGCTTCGTTCCTCGCAATGAGCCACAAAAAAACCGCCAGTCTTTCGAGAGGCGGTTTTTGTTTTATTCTGAAATAACATTTCCTTTTTTATCGTAGAAATGATATTCTAAGTACGTGTAAGCGTCACGAGGTATGATTTTCACCCATTTCTTATGTTCAAAAAACCATTTTGAACGTAATGATGGAAAACCTTTACTGAGGTATGCAGCCACAAACGGATGTACATTAAGTACGACACCCTTGTGGGTTTTTAAAATTCTGTCCAGATCAGATGCGATTCTGTCAATGATCAAAATTGGCGCTTCAATTTCGCCATGTTCATTGTTTGGATCTTCTTCTCTGGTTTTAATATTTACTTCTGGTCTTACGCGTTGTCTGGTAATTTGAACTAAACCAAATTTACTAGGCGGTAAGATTTTATGCTTTGCTTTATCGTCGCTCATTTCTTCTCGCAAGAAGTCGAACAAGACTTTCCTGTTTTCAGGATTAGACATATCGATAAAATCAACTACGATTATTCCGCCCATATCACGCAAACGAAGTTGTCTGGCAATTTCAGCGGCTGCAATCATATTTACTTCCATGGCGGTGTCTTCCTGGTTGGTCGCCTTATTCGAACGGTTTCCGCTATTTACGTCTATAACGTGAAGAGCTTCAGTGTGTTCGATGATAAGATACGCGCCTTTACTCATGGAAACGGTACGTCCAAATGAAGTTTTGATTTGTCTCTCTATATTGTATTTCTCGAAAATTGGAGTGTCATTTGATTGATAAAACTTAACAATCGATTGTTTTGAAGGTGCAATTTCTTGCAGATATTCCTTCGTTTGATGGTACAACTCTTCGTCATCTATCTGAATACCACTAAAGGTATCATTGAATACATCTCTTAATATCGAAGAAGCTCTATTGAGCTCTCCTAATACTTTTGAAGGATGATGAGCAGTTGGTAATTTTTTACACATTGCAGTCCATCTGCCAAGCAGGTTCTGCAAATCTTTTTCTAATTCGGCTACGTTTTTGCCTTCGGCTACTGTGCGAACAATAACACCAAATCCTTTAGGTTTGATCGATAGAACAAGTTTTTTTAGTCGGTCCTTTTCTTTTTTGTCTTCTATTTTTTGAGAAATAGAAACACGGTCAGAAAACGGAACGAGAACAATAAATCTTCCTGCCAATGAAAGCTCAGCGCTTATTCTTGGACCTTTGGTCGATATAGGTTCTTTTACAACTTGAACTAAAACAGATTGATTGGCACTTAAAATATCAGTAATGATGCCATCTTTGTCAATCTCTTTTTCAAACTGAAAGGTTTTTAGGGAGAAATCTTTTATTTTACCTGCGCTTACAAGTTTTATGAATTTCAGTTGAGAAGCTAAGTTAGGTCCTAAATCGTGATAATGTAAAAAAGCATCTTTTTCGAAGCCTACATTTACAAAAGCAGCATTAAGTCCGGCAACGGGTTTTCGTATTTTGGCAATAAAAATATCACCAACCTGAAAGTTGCTTTTCTCTTCTTCCTTGTGTAATTCAATTAGTTTTCCATCTTTTAATAAGGCAAAATCTACGGCTTCAGAACTAGATCTAATGATTAATTCTTTATTCACACTGTAAATTTTTATCTGTGTTTCAGAAAATAGAGTATAGAGAGAAGAGCATAGATTCAAAAAAAAATCTAAAATCTAATGTCTAAGATCTAAAATCTTATCTACAGATGGATTAAACAATATTTTTTAACAGGTATTGAACCCGGGGGATTTTAGTTAGCAGTTTTTCAGTATCAATTGGCAGTTTTTACGCTGCAGACTGTGACTGGGCACTGAGACTAAATTCCAATTTCAATGAACGTTTAAAAAGAAAAAAGTAGTTTAAAACTACTTTTTCTTTTTGTGACGGTTAGCTCTCGCTCTTTTTTTTCTTTTGTGCGTAGCTACCTTATGTCTCTTTCTTTTTTTACCACTTGGCATATCGTGTCGATTTTATGATTAATTAATAGTATTATTTTGCTTCGTTATTTGTTTTTACTCCTTCTACAAAAACTTTTGCAGGTTTAAACGCAGGAATGTTGTGTGCTGGAATTTTGATAGTGGTGTTTTTAGAAATGTTTCTACCTGTTTTTTCAGCTCTGGTTTTTACGATAAAACTACCAAATCCTCTTAGGTAAACATTGTCTCCAGTTTCTAATGAAGTTTTAACTTCTTCCATAAAAGTTTCTACTGTTGCTTGAACATCTCCTTTTTCAAGACCTAGTTTCTCTGAAATTTTCGCTACGATATCTGCTTTCGTCATTTTCTTTCCTATTTTATTTTATAAATGGTGTACTATTTTTTTGAGTTTGCAAATATAGGAATTAAAAAAATAATTAATCAAGCTAATTCGTTAAATTTTAATTACATAAACATTTACTTTTGTATTCTAAGTATTTTGCAATGAATTTTTCTAACATATTGATAAAATGGTATTTACAAAACAAACGTGATTTGCCATGGCGAAAAACGGCCAATCCATACCATATTTGGCTCTCAGAAATTATGTTGCAACAGACTAGAGTTGCGCAAGGAACGCCGTATTTTTTTGCTTTTACGGAGGAATTTCCTACTGTATTTGATTTGGCAAATGCCTCAGAAGAGCAGGTTTTGAAACTTTGGCAGGGATTAGGGTACTATTCCCGAGCCAGAAATCTGCATAAAACGTCTCAATATGTCGCAAATGAGCTTAATGGAGTTTTTCCCGCTAACTATAAAGAGTTGTTAAAATTAAAAGGAGTTGGAGAATATACAGCTGCGGCAATTGCTTCTTTTTCTTATAATGAAGCGGTTCCTGTAGTCGACGGAAATGTGTTTCGTGTACTTTCTCGTTATTTTGATGTTGAATCTGATATTTCTCTTCCTGCAACAAAAAAAGAATTTACTGAGCTCGCTTACGAATTAATGCCAAAAGATAATCCTGCAATTTTTAATCAGGCGATTATGGAGTTTGGAGCTTTGCAATGCGTACCTAAAAGTCCGGATTGTTCTGTGTGTGTTTTTAATGATAGTTGTGCGGCTCTTCAAAAAAAGAAAGTTTCGGTTTTGCCCGTAAAATCAAAAAAACTTAAAGTGACCAATCGCTTCTTTAATTATTTAATATTAGAAGATGTTTTAGGGAATACTTTAATTCAAAAAAGAACCGCTAAAGGAATCTGGCATAATTTATATGAGTTTCCTCTTTTAGAAACCACTGAAATTGTTGGTTTTGATACTGTTTCAAAAGCGGTCAGAAACGATATTTTTCCGTCTTATACTATATTAGGTATACAAGAATGTAATGAAACGACTGTAGTTCATAAACTTTCGCACCAACATCTTCATATTCAGTTTTGGAAGGTTAAAATTGCGCAAAAAATAGAAAATGGATTGAATTCCAGTCAATTAAAAGCTTTTCCTTTTCCTATAGTGATATATAATTTTATAGAAAAACAAGAAATAGAAATATAATTTTTTATTTCTAACGAATACTGTAGGCGTATAAAAATAATTTTAAAGATATACCGAGGAAAATTCCGGCTATTGCCATTTCGCAAGCTGATATTGCTGCTTGTGGATTTGATTTCTTTTTTGCTGCGTAAATAAGAAAACCTATTATAGGAACTAAAAGAGATAATATTTTTAGAATAATATTTAAATCGCTTTTTGAGGATCGATTATATCTTGATTTTTTTTCGAACATATTTTTATAAAATGAAGATTAAATATAAGTTTTTTATTACAAAAATATCATAATTTTTTAACAGGACAATTTGATCTTAAATTTTCTATCGACATTTTTCTATCAAGATTAAGAAAGTTAAAATTGCAGAAAAAATAGAAAACGGATTGAATTACAGTCAATTAAAAATTTTTCCTTTTCCTGTAGTGATATATAATTTTATAGAAAAGCAAGAAATAAATTGCTAAAAAAAATGTATCTTTGGGATAAATACCACTGTAAAACTATGAATGGAACATTAAATAAAGTGATGCTAATTGGCCATTTAGGCGATGATGTGAAAATGCATTATTTTGATGGCGGAAACTGTATAGGTCGTTTTCAATTGGCTACAAATGAGGTTTATATCAATAAAACGACCAATGAAAAAATAACTTCAACAGAATGGCATAATCTGGTTGTGCGCAATAAAGCTGCCGAAATTTGCGAAAAATACCTTTCTAAAGGAGATAAAATCTATATAGAAGGGCGTATAAAATCACGCCAGTGGCAAGCTGAGGATGGTACTACAAAATATACCACCGAAATTCAGGTTACTGAGTTTACTTTCTTGACTACCAAAAAAGAAACAGGAAATCATAAACCACATCAGGAACCAGAACCAGCAAAAAACACTAACTTTGATGCGACAAATGAAGGTTTGCCTATAAACGACTTACCTTTTTGATTGTTTAACTAATCTTTTTAAGTTTGGACCCGGAGCCCAGTTTATTTTTTAATACCACATTAGACATCAATTTAATAATTGGTTTTGTCGGAATATTTATTTTGCTGTTTCTTTCGGCAATTGTTTCAGGTGCCGAAGTAGCGCTTTTTTCTCTTTCCCAAAAAGATATTGATGAAACTATAAATGAAAATAATCCGAAAGGAAAAATTATTTCCAATCTTTTAGATAAACCAAAAAAACTTTTAGCCACCTTATTAGTAGCCAATAACTTCTTTAATATTGGAGTGGTTATTTTGTTCTCCTTTGTGGGGCAAAATATTTTTGCTAATGTAAGTTCTCCTGTAGTTAAGTTTATTTTGGAGATTATTGTAGTTACATTCTTTATTTTGTTATTTGGAGAGGTCTTGCCAAAAGTGTATGCAAGTAGAAATAATGTAAAATTTGCCAAACACATTGCGTATCCAATTGCTGTTTTAGATACATTGCTGTCGCCAATAAGTTTGCCTATGCGTAGTGTTACGTTATATTTGCACAACAAATTGGGTAAGCAAAAGAATAGTTTTTCGATAAATCAGCTTTCGCAGGCTTTAGAACTTACAGATTCTGAAGGAACATCAAGCGAAGAACAGAAAATATTAGAAGGAATAGTTTCTTTTGGAAACACAGATACAAAACAGGTGATGAGCCCAAGGATTGATATTTTTGCATTAGAAATATCAGAATCATTTTCGACAATTTGCCCTAAGATAATCGAAAAAGGATTTTCTAGAATTCCGGTTTATCGAGATAATATCGATCAGATCGAAGGAGTTTTGTTTGTTAAAGATTTATTGCCACATATTGATAATGATGAGTTCGACTGGACTTCGTTGGTAAGAGAAGCTTTTTTTGTTCCTGAGAATAAAAAACTGGATAATTTACTGAAGGATTTTCAGAGTCTTAAAAGTCATTTGGCAATTGTGGTTGATGAATATGGCGGAACTTCGGGATTAGTGTCTCTGGAGGATGTTATTGAAGAGATAGTAGGGGATATTAGTGATGAGTTCGATGATGAAAACCTAAATTACTCTCAAATCGATGAAAAGAATTTTCTTTTTGAAGGAAAAATAAACATGAAAGATTTTTATAGAATCGTTGATGTTAATGAAGATATTTTTGAGTCGCATAAAGGAGAAGCTGAAACATTAGCGGGATTTATTTTAGAAGTTTTAGGTAATTTTCCTAAAAAAGATCAAAAAGTAGCTTTTGAGAATTGCATCTTTACTATAGAGGCAGTTGATAAAAAGCGTGTTAAACAAATAAAAGTAACAATAGATTAAATGTTAAAAAAAACAATTTCAATAGCAACAATTTTACTGGCATTGACTGTTTTAAGTTGTAAAGATGATGTGGTGCCTAAGCCATCAGGTTTTCTTCGTTTAGATTATCCCGAAGCAAAATATGTTAGTTTTGAAAACAATTGCCCGTTTGCCTTTGATATGAACGAAGGAGCGGTAATAAAAGGAGAAAAAGATTGCGGATTTGCAATTACATATCCTAAAATGAAAGCAACAATTTACCTTACGTATAAACCTGTAAATGGTAATATCGAGAAATTGCTTAAAGATGCTCAGAAACTTACTTACGAACACGTAATTAAAGCTGATGATATATTAGAACAGCCTTATTTAAACCCTCAAAAAAAGGTTTACGGAATGTTTTATCAAGTTGACGGAAATGCAGCTACAAACTCTCAGTTTTACGTGACAGACAGTACAAAGCATTTTATAACAGGATCAGTTTATTTTTATGCTAAACCAAATTTTGATTCGATTATGCCGGCGGCGAGTTATATCAAAAATGATATGCAAAGGCTTATGGAAACCCTGAAGTGGAAATAAAAAAGAAGATATAAAAAAAGGGCGTTTAATTTATAAACGCCCTTTTTTTTATGTCGTAAAATTAAGTCCCAACTGTTGTTGGGATTTGGAATTTAAATTTTTTGGAATTTAAATTTTAAGATTTAGTATTTAAAACTTTATAAGTTTTTCCGTCTCCGGTTGCTTCAACTACTTTTGTGAAGCTGTTCTGGTTTTGAACTGTTTTGTCGAATACAACAGTAGCTGTTTTTTTATCGAAATCTACTGTAGCTTTTTCAACGCCGTCTAAATTAGATAATTCTTTTTCGATTGTTTTGGCACATCCCATAGCACAAGTCATTCCTTCGATTTCGAAACTTGCTGTTTGTACGTTTTCAGCAGCAATCGCCTTGTGTTCTTTTACGGCTGTGTTTACGGGTTTTATATTGGCCAGGTTTTTATCTTCTTCTTTTTTGCAGCTTACTAATACTAAACTCGCGATGGCGAAAGCGGCTATGATCTTTGTAAATTTCATTATATATGATTTTTAAATTGATAAGTTGTATTCTTCGCAAAATTAATAAAAAGGAAGAGGTCAGTTCATAAAATTATTACAAATTTGCATCAAAATGGTATTTATGGATGCAAAGCAATTAAAGTGGGCTTATTTATTTGTTCTTTCGCTTATTTGGGGGAGTTCTTTTATTTTAATAAAAAGAGGTCTCGTTGGTTTAACGGCGATTCAGGTAGGTTCATTCCGAATTATTTTCGCAGCTTTGTTTCTGTTGATTTTTGGCTTTAATAGTCTAAAGAAAATTTCACGCCGCCAATGGAAATTTGTTGCCATAACCTCTGTTTTCGGAACCTTTACTCCGGCTTTTCTTTTTGCAATTGCCGAAACTCAGGTCGATAGTTCGATTGTTGCGATTTTAAATTCGCTTACACCTTTAAATACTTTGGTTCTGGGAATAATCATTTTCGGGATTCAATTTCAAAAACGACAAGTTTTGGGTGTTTTTGTTGGTTTGGTAGGTTGCTTACTTTTGATCCTAAGTGGCGCATCCGCGCATCCGGGACAAGATTATTACTATGTGATTTTGGTTGTGATTGCAACGCTTTGTTATGCTATCAATGTCAATCTAATCAAGAAATATTTATCCGATCTGAATTCGGTAAGTATTACAACCGGAAACTTTGCGGTTTTGCTTTTACCGGCTCTGATTATTTTAAGCTTTACAGATATTACACAAAGAATAAGTTTTGATGTTACCCAGCATTCTATTCTTTTTGTAATGATTCTGGGAGTTTTAGGAACCGGAATTGCGAATGTTTTGTTTTTTAAATTGATACAAATGTCGTCTCCGGTCTTCGCAACATCTGTAACCTATTTAATCCCAATAGTAGCTTTCTTCTGGGGATTGTTAGATAACGAAATGCTAACGCCAATTCAATTTTTTGGAGCGTTTATTATTTTAATCGGGGTTTATTTGTCGGCCAAAAAGTAAATTTTTCTTTAAAAGGTTGTTTTTCAGGAGCTAATCCCGCTATCCGTTCCAATCTTTTGTGTCCGCCGCGGCGGACACAAAAGGATTTCCACTTCTATCGGGGCTAGGATATTCATTTTTATGACAACATTTTCGTATAGTTTGTCATCCCGATTTCTATGATAAAACCAAATCTTTTTGATAAGGGATTTGGTTTTTTATTACCGCAAAAACTCGATGGATTATTTTATTTCTCACAGCGTTTAAAACGCTCATTTTATTCTTTCCTTCATCAACTTTTCTAATGTAGTATGTTTTTAAATCATTATCTGATCGGACCGCACTCATCGCTGCCAGATGCAGAATAGTTTTTAGATTTTTATCAGCAAGCATTGATACTCCAGGCCTTCTTTTTAATGATGTTCCAGATTGAAAATCAAAAGGAACTACTCCGCTGTAACATGCCATTTTCCTAGGATCAGTTATAGTTGTAAATCCTTCTGTTTTTGACAACAATGTCCATGATAAAACCTGACCTACTCCAGGAACAGATTTAATCAATTTCTGTTTCTGATTAAGGCTCTCTTGGTTTTGGATTATATTTTCAATATCATTTTCTATTATCTTAATTTGGACGTCAATATCTCTAAGAAGCTTAATATTTAAGTCTTTTAGGTGTTTATCTAAGCCAATACTTTTCATGAGTTTGTAATCATGCTGCTGTACTATTAGCTGCTTTTTAATCTTTATTCTTGAAGCTCTTTCGGTTAATAGTATTTTTATCTTTTTAATCGAACAAGAACATGGCTTCCATTCTCTGCTTTCCTGATGATTTTTTTCGATGAAATTACAAATGCGAAGAGCATCAATTTTATCATTTTTACCTCTAACAAGTCCTATACTTTTTTTGATATGTAAAGCTGATATTACATAAACTTTAAAATCAAATTTTTCAAGCACTTCAAACAGATTCCAATTATATCTGCCTGTATTTTCCATAGCTATAATTACCTTTTCTTCCGAGTAGCTTTTGAAGAAACGTTTAATAACAGGTACTTTATTTTCAATGGAAAAGTAGCTTACTGTCTCATTTTTAATACAGATATCCAAAGTCTTACTGCTGATATCAATGCCGATAATAATGTTTTTCATAACTTTGCTTTTACGATTCAACAAATGATTTGAGAAATTCATCATAAGCTCAACTCCTTGATAACGGGTCTCTAGCCCAAATTTCTATCTGAGTCTTTGATGAAAGGGAAGCGAAAGTCTTAATCAAGATATGAGTCACAAACTCAGAGGAACGAATAGTTTACTTTTGCTTCCTTTCTCAATCATAAATTTAATTAAATTTCAAAAAGCAAATCTAAAGGAGGAACGAGGGATCTCTGCAAGTAACTCCGCAAAGAAAATCCAATCTTTGTCAAGTTACTTGCGAAGATTTACTTTGTCTGTTCGCTATCGCTGGAGTCTCCTTTCGGCGAAATTGACAATTGTGGTTGTGATGGAGGGAAAAGGGCTTCGACTTCGCTCAGCCTGACAAAGCAATGAATGGAAATAGTGCGCATAAAAAAAAGCTTTGTCAAAGTTTTTAAACTTTGACAAAGCCTCTAGAAATCTTAGTCCCGAAGCCTCGGGATAGCAACTTAGTACCTCAGAACCTTTAAAGAAAATCTTTCTCAGATACTCCTTCGTTTATCTTAATCTCAGACATTTTAATATCCAATTCAAAACCAACATTCTGAACTAGGTTAAAAGGAACTTTAATACCTTTTACTTCTCTGTAATCGTTGAAATTGGTTATTTGAGAAGATGATTTTCCGTCTTGTTCGCGGACTTTGCCTTTTGCTGTTTTTAAGCCTGATTTTACATCGTAGTAATACGTTGTTTTGCCATCTTTTATTACATAAGCATCGCTGCCGTTTATAGGTTCGATTCCTTCTACTTTTAAGTCTGTTCTTTTTTGTAATTGTAATTCTTCAAAAGGAGCTGCGCTGGCTTTCATGTCGGCAAGATCTGCACCTTCAAGATTTTTGCGTTGGCCTTGTTGTTCGATGTAAGCGCCTTTTTCGTTTACAACCTGTTTCATTAAATTCATAGTTCCCATAGCAAGCGAAACCATCATTTTTCCTTTCGAATCTAATTTAGAAGTAAAAGTTAAAGGGCCCGGCGCCTGAGGAACAGTTGTAGTTCCCGTCATAGCTAAAGTTTTTACAGCAGAAACTGTTTTTTCACCACCAATCGCTTTTAGGTAATTTTCGAAAACAGTTTTTGCGGTAATTCCGGCTGGGGCCTCTTTTTTAGTTACAGGTTTTTCAACAGGATTTCCGTATTTATCGAAGTAGAAAATCGGAATTTGAAGTTTTTCTAAACCAGTAATTACATCAGAACCCTTTCCTGCAATTACAATTCTCATATTGTCTAATAGAAAATATTTGTTGGCTACACGGTAAATATCGTCAGCCGTAACATTGTTGATAGTCTGAATGTATTTTTCGTAAAAATCAGCCGGAAGGTTTTCTGTTTCAATGTTTAAAGCATAACGGGCAACAGTTTGTGGTTTTTCAACCTGCATTACAAATCGGCCAATATATCCTGCTTTTACATTTCTCAAAACTTCCTGAGGAACTCTTTCGGTTCTGATTCTTTTAATTTCTTTTATAAACTGAACAACAGCACTATCTGTAACAGTGTTTCTAACGGCAGATGAAGCTTTAAATTTGGTTACATATTTCCCGCTTCCAATGCTTGAGCTTGCGCCATACGTCCAGGCGTGTTGCTCGCGTAAGTTCATATTCAAATAGCTATTGAAATCTCCACCTAAAATTTGATTGGCAATTACAGCAGGGAAAAAATCAGGATCGCTCATTTTTAAATTCACGGTATTTACCAATGAAATTTCAGATTGTACTGCATTTGGAACATCTACAAAATCTATTTGAAGCTGAGAAACATTCTCCGGATTAGGATAAGTGCTTTTTGGTGCGATTTGTTTTTTCCATCCGCCAAAAAGTTTTTCAACTGCTGCTTTTGTTTCTTTAAATTTAACGTCACCAATTACTACTAAATAAGCATTTTCTGGAACAAAATAAGTCGAATAATTTGCCTGAACATCTTCAAGTGTCACGTTTTTTACTGTTTCTTCTGAGAGGAATTCTCCTGAAGGATGATTTTTTCCAAAGGCCAAAACATCGACAACGCGACTTGCAATTGCAGGAACGCTTTTTTCATCGGCTTTAAGCCCTTCGATTAATTTTGCTTTTTCTTTATCAAATTCAGTTGTAGTAAAATTAGGTTGTAAAGCACCTTCGGCTAATAGCTCTAAAACACGTCCTGAATACTTAGAAAGTGAACTCGCATAAGCGCCTGTTGATGAAAAGTTGATGCTTGCTCCGTAAAAATCAATTTCTTCGTTAAAAGCTTCTTTGGTTGTTTTTTTTGTTCCGTTACCAATTAAGCTGCTGGTGAGTTCATCAACACCTTTTTTGTTTCCTTCGGTAAAAGGGGCGTTGTCCAGAGTTAAGTTAAAGCTTACTCTTGGTAATTTATGGTTTTCAACCACCAAAACTTTCATGCCGTTTGCCAAAACAAAAGTTTGTGGTTTTTTGATGTTGACTACTGGCGAAGGGCCTGGTTTTGGTTGTGGACGATCTTGTGCTTGCATAATTCCAGTCAGGAATAAAAGGATTAAAAATGTATGTATTTTTTTCATGATTCGATAAGCTTAGTTTTGAACTTTAGTTGAAGGAACGTAGTCTAAAATTAAACGCTGGTTAGGGTTTAAGTACTTTTTAGCCACTTCTCTGATTTCTTCTCTTGTAATAGAGTGGTAAATATCAATTTCGGTATTGATTAAATTTACATCTCCATAAAGTAAATAATAAGAAGCCAGATTTTCTGCAATTCCTTCTACGCTTGCATTGGCGTTCACAAAATTATTATCGAATTTATTCTGTAATTTTTCATAGTCTTTTTCAGAAATCAGGTCGGTTTGAATTTTTACAATTTCCTCGTCCATTTCTTTTAAGATATCGGCTGTAGTATTTGGTGCCATTGGTAAGCCGTATAATATGTACATTCCGTAATCTTCCTGACTAAAACCAACAGCACCAATTTGAAGCGCCATTTTTTTATCGTCAACTATTTTTTTGTACAATTTAGAGCTTTTTCCGTCACTTAAATAAGAAGAGATTAAATCTAAAACTCTTGCATCTCTGGTTTTCATCGAAGGCGTTCTGTAAGAAGCAACAATCATCGGAATCTGAATATTCGGATCTTCATAAGTTGCTTTTATAGTCTGATTGATTGGTTCTTCGACAAAAGTTTGTTTTTTTACTTCTTCACCTCTTGGGATTGGAGCAAAATATTTCTGAATCCATTCTTTGGTTTTTGCTTTGTCAAAATCTCCGGCAACAACTAAAACGGCATTGTTTGGCGTATAGAATTTTTTATTAAAAGCTTGAAATTCTTCCAGCGTTGCTGCATCAAGATCTTTCATTGAGCCAATAGTTGTCCAGCGATACGGATGATTTTTGAACATGTTTTTCTTAACCTCCGGAAGTATGTTTCCGTAAGGCTGATTGTCGTAACGCATTCTTTTTTCTTCTTTTACGACTTCGTTTTGTGTTTCAACACCAATCTTGTTGATTATCGGGTGCATCAATCTTTCTGATTCCATCCATAAACCAAGTTCTAAACTGTTTGAAGGGAAAACTTCGTAGTAATATGTTCTGTCATCAGAAGTGTTGGCGTTGTTTACTCCGCCATTCGCAGTCACGATTTTCATCCACTCGCCGCGCTTTATATTTTGTGTTCCTTCAAATAATAAATGCTCAAAGAAATGCGCAAAACCGGTTCGGTCCGGACGCTCGTCTTTTGATCCTACGTGGTACATTACCGAGGTGATTACAACGGGAGCCGACGGATCGTTGTGCAAAATAACATGCATGCCGTTATCTAAATTGTATTCTTCAAAAGCTACCTTTTGAGCATGAGCCACTCCGCCGAGCATTAGTGCTGCACTTAACATCATTATTGATTTTTTCATAAAGATTAATAATTTTTATTTACCTATATATGTAGGTAGCCAAGAGTTGATTATCGTTACATCAAAATTAACTTTTTTTAATTATGAATAAAGGGTTAGGGTTGGTTTTGGTGATACTTTAACAGTATTTTACGGCTAAATGTTTCTTTTTTAGCTGTGAAACACCTTGAAAAACAGACTTTAAAATGAAATAAATATTTTTAGAATAAGAGATTGCACAGTAAATTATTAATTGTATATTTGCAACCTTAAAAATCAATAAATCAATTTGGTATGTATGCAATCGTAGAGATAGCAGGGCAACAATTTAAAGTAAGCAAAGACTTAAAGGTTTATGTTAACCGTTTGTCTAACGAAGAAGGTTCAAGTGTTTCATTTGACAAAGTTCTTTTATTAGACGATAACGGAAACGTAACTTTAGGCGCCCCAGCTATAGAAGGTGCTTCAGTAGAAGCTAAAGTGTTACAACACTTAAAAGGAGATAAAGTAATCGTTTTCAAAAAGAAAAGAAGAAAAGGTTACAAAAAGAGAAATGGTCACAGACAATATCTTACTCAAATTGTAATTGAAGGTATTACTGCAGCAGGTGGAACTAAAAAAGCAGCGGCTAAAAAAGCGGTTGTAGCAGAAGATGCTCCGGCAACTGAAGTTGAAGCAGCTCCAAAAGCAAAAAAAGCAGCAGCTCCAAAAGCAAAAAAAGAAGCTACTAAAGAATAATAACAATATTTAAACTCATACGTCATGGCTCACAAGAAAGGTGTCGGTAGTTCGAAGAATGGTAGAGAATCAGAATCAAAACGTTTAGGCGTAAAGATTTTTGGTGGACAAGCTGCTATTGCTGGGAACATCATCGTTAGACAAAGAGGTTCAAAACATAATCCAGGTGAAAACGTTTACATTAGTAAAGATCACACACTACACGCAAGAGTAGCTGGAGTTGTTAAGTTCCAAAAGAAAAAAGATAACAAATCTTATGTATCTATCCTTCCATTCGAAGCATAATCATTAGGTTACTTATTACAAAACCCGTTCTGAAAAGAGCGGGTTTTTTGTTTTTATGACTTCGCCATATAAGTTATATAAGAAAATTTAAGTTTACTTTGTTTTGTCTAAAGCTGTTAGTCTTTGTTGAAATAGTAGATATAATTTATTATCTGAATTAGAATTTTAATTTTTTCGACTGTATTATTTGTATTTTTGATTGTACTAATCTATATAAGCCTTGAAAAAAATACTTTTCCTTTTATTTCTTTTTTGTACAAGTCTGTTTGCAAAAGAAATTCATGCTAGTGAAGAAATTGTTTCTTTAAATGATTCTCAAAAAAAGATTTTATATGAATTTGAGGTTATTAAAAAGAATGGTTTTAATACGGATCAGTTTTGGTTAAAAAATAAAAATCAATTTCCGGAATTAGATGATGCTGCAAGAGATAAATTAGCGGTGCAGATTTTTGCGAATTCTCATGTAGTTTATTCTCCGCCCAAAGATTCTGCAGTTCAGTTTTGGATGAAAACAAAATTCCTGACCAACTGGATGTTTTATTTATCTGCATTTATAGCCATTTGCGCTCTCGTTGCCTTGTTTAAAAAGTATTGGGGATTGCTTATTGATTTATTAATTAGAGGTTTTGCGCCTCTATTAAGGTTTTTGTTTTCGCCTGTTTTGTTAACTTACGAATTGTTTTTAACAGGAGTCGTTTGTATAATTTGCGGATGTCTTATTGATGAGTTTGTAGTAAGAACCGTAATTATTCATTTAGGTTTGTTTTTGCTGTGGAGTCAGTCTACGGCTTTATTTACGAAAGAATATTGGGTTAAAAAATATGTTTCTGAAATAGAAAATAAATTTTGGGGAACAAACCCCTGGGAAACCATAAAAACGATATGTCTTCCGGCGGTTATAATTACATTGGCTCTTATATATGTGTTGTATAAAGTTCCTGCAGATGTTTTTTACAATTATGAAATTGTTGTCTCGGGAATTGCTGCATTTTATGCATTGCCATTCTGGCGTTCATTAGAAAAATATTTATACCCCGTTTTGCTTCCTTATAAAAATGATTATAGACCCAGAAGTATAAATTCTCTTGCAGCTTGTACGGTTATAGCGCTTGTTATTACCTGCATACTTATATTGCAATGGAATTCTGTTTTTTATAATATAATAGCGGCACTAATAAGTTTATTGTTATTGTCATTCCTGATACTGTCTTCAAAAATGAACTATCGATACAGTTATAAAAACTATTATTATTTGCAGTTTGTAACCGTTCTTTTTCTTGTATTGATTTTTTTATATAGTTTTCATATTCATTTAAATGAAATCATCTGGTTTGCATTAATAGCAACAAGTATATTTATTATAATAAAATATATGGAAATTATTTCGTTTTTCTCAGACTGGAAAAAAGGAAGAGCCTGGGCCTGGAAATTGTTAGGTTTAGCTGCATTACTTTGGCTTTTAGGTAAAGGGTTTTTATATGTTTCTGAATTTGTTTTTGTTGGTTAAAATTATAGAAGATTGTTTTCTTTTTTCCATTTGCGGATTCTTGCTCTGGCATTATTGTAGGGAGAAGCGGTATTGAACTGTATCATTCTGCCCAATGTCCATTTTTCATACCAGGGAATTTCATAAAGTTCAGCGTTGGTTTTTTGTTCAATCAAAGAGAGGATTTTATGCACTATACTATGTAATTTATTGCATAAAGTTATAAAATCATCTTTTTCATAATCTTTATAAAACTTTTGTGCCAGTTTTCCAAGTTCATTCCATTTATAGTCTGTCTCAGGAAAATCTACTGTTTCTTTGTTGTCTTTTTTGATGTTCCACTTGAGTACTAATTCTCCCCAGCCTGTCAAATAAGAAATAAGGTTGTTAATGCTCATTACAGTATCTTTTGCATGTCCGTCTAAATTTCGAATAGTAGTTAACTCAGCAGGAATGTCTGATAATTCTTTTTTGAGCTTGTTGTAATTGGTTTTGATTGCGATTTGCAATTCTTCTTTGTTTGCGGGAACAGCCATAATGTAATAGAATATAACTTTATCAAATATAGCTAAAAAGTAAAAAACCTTTGTCAAAGTTTGAAATTTTGACAAAGGTCTATGCTGTTTTGGTTAAGAAGATTATAGTCTGGAATTTAAATTCTATTACTCAGTATCTTTTGTTTCTTCCAGATCCTCAGTTTTTCTTCCTAGTTTTACTTTAGGACTATTCTGAGTTCCGGTAACCGTCAATGGAATTCCGAATATACCAAGAGGAGGTAAGCCTAAACGCATTTTTAAGTTCAGTTTTCCGTCGAGACTTGTTGTGCCTTCGATTCTTGGTCTAAAGCCTGCAAACTTAAATTTAAAGCGCTCTACGGTCATGATATTGTTCTTGATTGTGGTTTTAATGTCAACCTTAGAAAGATCAGGATTTTGCATGGATTCAGAACTTGTTGCTTTGCTTACCGCATTAAACATTTTCAGTCCTCGCACCTTTACATCTTTTACAGAAAGCGTTCCGCCACCCACAAGTGATGGATAAACAGGATCCATATTACCGTTTAAACGGCCTTTTAATTGATAATCAACCGAAACAATTCCCTGTGCTTTTTCGGCAGCGCTGGCCATTTTTCTGAAAACTTCAATTTCGTTGTATGCTTTTTTGATATCAAAATCAGACGCTTTAATAGTAAAATCAAAATTTGCTTTTTGAGGAGTAACAGCCTGGTAATTGGCATTCATAGCAACATTGCAGCCAATTAAGTTAAAACCTGTATTCTGCATGCTTAGTTTACCTTTGTTCATGCTTAAGTTTCCAGTAGCATTTTGAAGGTTTAATTTATCAAAATTCACTTTTTGAGCCTGAGCAGTAAAAATCAGATTCAAATTCGTCGGAATTATGATAACACCCGTTTGTTTTGCTTCAGTCTGAGCAGGAGCCGGGGTTTCAGTTTTTGTTTGGGTTACAGAAGTATTTGCCTGAGTACTCGACATAAATTCGTCAACATTGATGTATCGTGACGTGGACTTAAAAGAACCTCTTAAAACGCCTGTATTGGTGGTTGCGTAATTAAAAACGTTCTGCAAATATCCATTCATCTTAAAATCTGACTGACCGTAAGCAGCCAGAAAATTATTAAAATACATTTTATCCTGATTGATTTTAAAAACACCTTCTTTGATGATGAATTTTTTTGGCAAATATTCTGATGTAATGCCAATATTTCTAAGTTCAAGCGTTCCTTTGTTGTGAAGCTTGCTGTAGTTTCCTTTTTCGGCATCACTTTGTTTGCCTTTCAAAACTAAATCAGCTTTTACAAAGCCATCTAAATCAAGTCCTTTTTGAGAGAAAACTTTATAGATTTTATTTACATCAAGTTCTCCTTTGGCTTTAATATCATAAGTCAAATCGTTGAAATTACTCAAATCTGCTTCTACAAAAACAGGTTTTCCTTCAAAGGTAAACTGTGTAGGTTTTAAGCTCACTTTCAAATCATCAAAAGTTCCTTTTTGATTGTTGATTTTAGATTTTATAGTAATATTGGTAATAGGATTTGGATAATAAGGAGTTTTTAAATAACCATTTTCCAAATCAATAACACCATTTGTAACGGGGAAAAGTTTGTTTTTCTGATCAAATTTTCCATTTGCTTTTACGTCTCCGGCTAAGCTTCCTTTTAAAACAATATCAGGAATTCCCAGGGCTGTTATTAATTTTTCAAGATCTATTTTGGCTTTAAAATCAGCATTGATATTGGGAGTATTTATCCCTTCGATATAAAATTTAGATTTTAAGTAATCTTGATTTATATTTAAAGATAAGTTTTTAGCATCAACAATAGCAAGATCCGGATTTAATGACGGAAGCTTTGTTTTTATTTCTAAATTTAAATTAGAAACCGGAAAAGCACTTTTGTTATAATTTACAAATCCGCTGTCTATTTTTACATCTAAATTAAGGTCTGGAGCAATTTTTTGCGATGCAATATAATTTCCTTTTAAGGTAAAAAGTAAGTTTGTTTTTCCTTTTAATTCGGTTTTAGAAAGCCATGTAATATATTTTGGAGGAAAAGCTGTAAATACATCGTATAAGTCGCTATTGTCGGATTTAATTACAAAATCCATATTGTAGCCATCTTTCAAAAAATCAAATTTCCCTTTAAAATCGACCAAAAGCTGATTGATTTTTAAGTTGTTTTGTTGAAAAAAGAAAGACAAAGAGTTTACATTTACTTTGGTAATCAGATCCGCATCAATTTTTTTATTCATTAAATACGGTTCGCCTTCATAAACAATATTTAATTTCTCGATTTTAGCTTTCGAATACAAATCAAAAATATCTTGGGCTAAATCTCCTTTTCCTAAATAATCAAATCCAAAAGCATCAAAATGAACTTTAGTCGATAAGTCATCGTAAATTATTTTACTGTTGAGGATCTCGATTTTTTCTAGTTTTAGCGATGCATCTGCGTCAGCGCTGTCTTTTGGGTCTGATGGACTTGATGATTTGTAAACATTGTAATTTGCTTCTCCTTTTGCGTTTACTTTTACATTAATAAACGAATCAGATAAATAAATCTGATCAATTTTTACTTCTTTACTAAAAACTAAACTGGCTACATTTATTCCAAAAGAAACCTCTTTTGCGGTGATGAATTTTTCACTTTTATACGGAGCTGACCCGTTAAGGCTTAGGTCATTTAAAGTTAAAGTTAACGAAGGAAAATGATGAAAAAACGAAACTGAAACATCCGAATAGTTCAATTCGGCACTTAGTTTTTCATTTGCCGTTTTCTTGATTTGCTCTTTGATTTTATCGGCAAAAATAATTGGGGTTAAGAATAATAGCCCAATAATAACAACAAAAGTAATTCCCAGATATTTAGCCGTTTTTAATAAAATAGACTTCGTTTTATTTTTTGACATGACCAATTGTGGTATTTATTAGGTAAGAAATGAATAGAAATTAAAAAGGATAAATTATCCATGAACGGTTTCGCTTTTTCCGTAATTGGTAATAATAGAACCTTCGTATTCAATCCATTCTTTCCAGCGTTTATCGATATCTATATTGTCAGTATATTTTCTGGCAAATCCTAGAAAAGTGGTGTAATGTCCGGCTTCAGAAATCATTAAATCGCGATAAAATTTAGCTAATTCTTCGTCTTTAATATTTTCTGATAATACTTTAAAACGTTCACAGCTTCTGGCTTCGATCATGGCCGAAAATAATAAGCGATCACAAAGTGCATCTTTTCGGCTTCCGTCTTTTTTCATGAATTTAAAAAGTTCATTCACATAATGATCTTTTCTTTCGCGGCCCAAAGTCAAACCTCTTTTTTTGATGATATCGTGTACCATTTGCAAATGCTCTAATTCTTCTCTCGCAATTATAAGCATCTCGGTAACTAATTCTTCTAATTCAGAATTGTAAGTAACTAAGCTAATGGCATTTGAAGCTGCTTTTTGTTCGCACCAAGCGTGATCTGTTAATATTTCTTCGATATTCGATTCTACAATATTTACCCAACGAGGGTCTGTGGCTAATTTTAATCCTAACATAATTTCCCGACATTTTAGTTCTTGCAAAATTAGTGTTTTTTATTACTAAAAATCAGGAAATATCGTATGATTGCGCTCAAAAAAAGCATTATTTTGTAGCTTGAAATATTTTGAAATGAATCAGATAAAAAAACTTTTAATCATTGGCTTTGTTTGGCCTGAACCAAATTCGTCTGCAGCGGGTGGTAGAATGATGCAATTGATTTCTATTTTTAAGCAAAACGGATTTGAGATTACATTTGCAAGCCCGGCTTTAGACAGCGATTTTATGGTCGATTTATCTGAATCTGGCGTAAAAAAAGTGTCAATTGAACTGAATAATTCCAGTTTTGATGATTTCATTATCGAATTAAATCCTGATGTTGTTTTGTTTGATCGTTTTATGATCGAAGAACAATTTGGATGGCGGGTATCTGAAAATTGCCCAAAAGCGATTCGTTTATTAGATACCGAAGATTTGCATTGTTTAAGAACGGCAAGGCAAAAAGCGTTTAAAGAAAATAGAGTTTTTGAACTTCATGATTTATTGTCTGAAGAAGTGGCAAAGCGAGAAATTGCCAGTATTTTAAGATGTGATTTATCTTTTATTATTTCTGAATTTGAAATGAAAATCTTAAAAGATGTTTTTAAAATCGATTCAGGTTTATTGTATTATTTACCGTTTTTGGTTTATGAAATGTCTGAATTTGATTTGTTGAAATTGCCTTTGTTTGAAGAACGTAGAAATTTTGTTTTCATTGGAAATTTTCTGCATGAGCCCAATTGGAATACCGTTCAGTATTTAAAAGAAACCATTTGGCCTTTAATCAAAAAACAATTTCCAGAAGCTGTTTTAGAGGTTTATGGTGCGTATCCTTCGCAAAAAGTGTTGCAATTGCATCAGCCTAAAAATGGTTTTTTTATTATGGGAAGAGCTGCGGATGCTAATGAAATCGTTAAAAATGCGAAAGTTGTTCTGGCGCCAATTCGATTTGGAGCCGGATTAAAAGGGAAATTATTGGAAGCTATGCAATGCGGAACGCCAAGTGTAACTACAACAATTGGTTCTGAAGCGATGCATGCCAATTTATCATGGAATGGCTTTGTTACAGATGATACTGAATTGTTCGCAAAAAAGGCGATTGAATTGTATCACGACGAAAAACTTTGGAAACAAGCTCAAAAAAATGGAGTTGCTATCGTCAACGAATGCTATCAATTGAGTAAATATTCTACGGCATTAATAGCAGCGATCAATTCATTGCTGAATGATTCTGAAAGTCATCGCCTGCAAAATTTTATGGGAAGTTTGTTGCAGCATCACACCTTAAAAAGTACCAAATATATGGCAAAATGGATCGAGGCCAAGAATAAAAATTAGTCTGCCATTTTTCCAAAACCTACAGTTTCGCGGTACAATTGTGGCGAAACATCGGCATTGGTTTTAAAGAATCGGCTAAAATAATGTTCGTCGTCATAACCCAATTCATAAGCGATTTCTTTTACCGTTTTGTTGGTCATGTACAATTCTCTTTTCGCTTCGATTATAATTCTTTCGGCAATTAGATCGGTCAGAGTTTTATTGAAATAATTTTTAGATAATTTGGCTAAGGCTTTCGCCGAAATATTCAGCATTTCTGCATAATGTCCTGCAGAATGTTTGATCTTGAAATTCAGTTCAATAGCATCTTTCAAATTTTGGAGAATAAAAGGTTCTTTAGAATCCGGAACCGATTTCATCTCTTCGAGTTGTATGTTTTTGAGTCTCGAAGCCGTAATCAAAAATATCTTTAAATACGAAATGAGTAGTTCATATTGTGCCAGTTCTGAATTTTGCATTTCAATTTTCATCTGATTCAAAACCATTTTAAAAGTCGAAGCCGCTTCTTCTGTAATTATGGTAAAAGGGGGCTGATAGACATTGTTGAATAAAACACCATTGCACGAAACTTCTTTCTGATGGTAATGAATGCAGTAAAAATCAGGATGAAAATGAATTGCAATTCCTTCGATAGGTTCGCTTACGCAAAGCATAAAAGGCTGATACGGTGAAAAGGCGAGGAGTGAGTTTTCTTCAAACTGATGCTCGGCAAAATCAGCTTTTACTTTGCCTTTTCCTTTGGTAACCCAAATCAAGGAGAAATAATTATTGCGCTGCAAATGATCAAAATGGCTATTGTCATCAAACGGAAGCAGTTTAAAAGCAAGGTTCCCGGTTTGCGGATTGATTAAAGTAAAAACATTTTGATTGCTCATGATTTTATGTTTTTTAAAATATAAAGATAGTCATGAAATAAATTCACAACTATCTTTATAAATTGTTTTTTGTTTGAAAAATTAGTTTTGTAATGCTAAGTCCGGAACTGCCGGAAAATCAATTTCTGTGTTTGCAGTATTGTTAAAATAGTTGGTTAAAACATTCAGTGCAACATGTGCTACAGTTTCTGCAAGTTCAGCGTCTGAAACTCCTGCGTTTTTAATTGCATTTACATCCTGATCGTTTACTAAACCATTTTTACTAATTAATGTTTTAGCAAATTGTAGTATCGCTTCCGTTTTTGCATCAGCAGAATTTCCTGTTCTTGCATCGTGTAAAACTTGTGCGTCGGTTTTTAATAATTTTTCGCCAATAAAAGTGTGGGCAGCTACACAATACTCACATGAATTGCTTTCTGAAACTGTTAGAGCAATTAGTTCTCCGGTTTTTGAGCTTAGTTTTCCGTGGCTCAATGCACCGCTTAAATTTAAATATCCTTCAAGAACTGCCGGAGAATTTCCCATTGTTCTCATCATGTTAGGAACAACTCCTAATTTAGCTTGTACAGCGTTGAATAAATCTTTAGTTTTTCCTGTTACTTCTTCTGGGCTTAATGCTGTTAATCGTGTCATTTTATTTAATTTTTTATGTTAATTATTAGTTGTTGTCTTTTGACATTACAAAGGTGCGACGATTACAGATTGTAGAACATGGAGGATTTACGCTATGTGATGGACAATTTTCCCGGGGTTATTTTTTGAATTGAAGAGTCTCCGGATTGTAATACCAACGGGATAAAAAAATCCCCGAATTATCTATTTGATAATCGGGGATGTTAACTGTAAAATCACAAACTGTCAACTGCAACTGTCAACTGAGACTGAAAACTGCGACTGAAAATTGAAAACTATTTCAAAACGCCTTCAATAGCCTGAATCGTTGTAGCGTGATAACCAGATTTTGCTTTGTCAAAAACTTGTTTTGCCCAAGCTTTTCCTTCAGGGGTTTTAACCATTTCTTTATAAAGCATCATTACAGATCCTGTTCTGCTTATTGAAACTAGAAATTGCTCAATCGCAGGATTCGCTGCTTTGTATTGGTGAATTATTGCCTGAACAAACCATTGACGCTTGATGATGAAATTACCACCTTTTGTAAAATTGAATTCCGCATCGATCGCTTCCATTTCTTTTGGTGTAATATCCGTTGGAAGATGGTCTATAAAATACTGTTTTTCGCTGGTTGTTGTAATTTTTTGACTTAATCCTTTAAGTCCGGTTTCTCTCCAGCTTTTTTGAATTTTATCTATAGCATCGAAATCAGCAGAGCTTACCGGAGTAATATTGGATGGAATTCCAGGTTTGTAAATCCAATCTTCTGCTTTTATTTTATCTGCCAGTGTTTTGTCTCCCTTTATAAGATTTTCATTGTAGTATTTAATAAAATCTTCTGTTGTAATCGATTTGAAAGCGTGTGCGTCGAAATAATTTTTAATAAATACGTCAAATTTCTCACGTCCAACAGTGTTTTCGATTACTCTTAAAAAAGCATAACCTTTTACATAAGGAATCATACTGATTCCGTCGTCAGGATTTCTTCCTGTAAGACTTACTTTTAATCTTGTATCAGGGCTTGTCTCCCCATATTCTGCTACATTATCAACTAATTCTTTGCGGGTAATAACATTTTGCATTTCAAATTCTTTCTTTCCAAAAATGGCTTCGCCAATACGGTGTTCTACATAAGTAGTGAAACCTTCGTTTAACCAAATATCATCCCACGTAGCGTTTGTAACCAGATTTCCGCTCCAGCTGTGCCCTAATTCGTGGGCTAATAAACTAGTTAAAGAACGATCTCCTGCGATTACTCCCGGAGTTAAAAAGGTTAGGTTTGGATTTTCCATTCCTCCGTAAGGAAAACTTGGAGGTAAAACCAAGACATCGTAACGTCCCCAACGGTAAGGTCCGTAAAGTTTTTCGGCAGCTACAACCATTTTTCCAAGTTCGGCAAATTCCCAAGCCGATTTTTTTAGCATCGATGGTTCTGCATAAACTCCGGTTCTGTTGTCGATAGATTGAAATTCGATATCTCCAACAGCAATCGCCATTAAATAAGAAGGAATTGCTTTGTCTTGTTTAAAGGTATAAACTCCGGTATCATTTTTCTTCTGAGGATTTACGGCGCTCATTACGGCTAGTAAATCTTTAGGAACGGTAACTTTTGCATTATAAGTAAAACGAACTCCAGGTGAATCCTGACAAGGAATCCAGGTACGTGACCATACGCTTTCTCCCTGAGAAAAAAGGAAAGGTTTCTTTTTGTCTGCTGTTTGTTCTGGTTTAAGCCATTGTAAGGCAACAGCTTCTTTAGTTGTGCTGTAGTAAATATTTACTTTAGTTGTATTGGGTTCAATCGTAACATGAAGAGGTTTTCCGTGAAATTCCACGTCTTTTCCTAATTCGAATTTAGTTTCTTTTTCGTCATCGCCTAAAGTTACTTTTCTAATGTTAAGTGTGTTTTCGTCAAAGATAATTTCATTTCCTTTGCTTATATTATCAATTAACCATGATGCTTTTCCTGAGATGGTCTGAGTGTCAAAATCAACTTTTATGTCGAGATCTAAATGTTTTACAACAGCAAGTTCTGGTTTAGCATAACTGTGTTCATCTGTAACAACAGTTGCTTTTTCTGTTTGTTCCTTTTTCTGACACGCAATTACGGTCAGGAATAAAGTGGCAAGGATTAGTTTTTTCATTTTATGAAGAATTGAATTAGTGGAGGAAAATTAAACAAAAAATCCCGTTTTGAATAAACAAAACGGGATTTTATTATAAATAACCTTAAGCTTGGTTCAGGATGATCCTTCGACTTCGCTTAGGATAAACATCGAAATTATGCCAACATTGTAACCGGGCTTTCGATGTATTGTTTTAATGTTTGTAAGAACTGAGCGCCAGTTGCACCGTCAATTGTTCTGTGGTCACACGCTAATGATAACATCATTGTGTTTCCTACTACAATCTGACCGTTTTTAACTACTGGTTTCTCAACAATTGCACCTACAGAAAGGATAGCAGAGTTTGGCTGGTTGATAATTGAATTGAATTCAGTAATACCAAACATTCCAAGGTTAGATACTGTAAAAGTACTTCCTTCCATTTCTTGTGGTCCAAGTTTTTTGTTTTTAGCTCTTCCTGCAAGATCTCTTACTGAAGCTCCAATTTGAGATAAACTCATAGCATCTGTAAATTTCAATACAGGAACTACTAATCCGTCTTCAACAGCTACGGCAACACCAATATTAACGTGGTGGTTGATGATGATAGCATCTTCTTTCCATTGAGAGTTAATTTTTGGATGTTTTTTCAATGCTAAAGCACAAGCTTTAATTACCATATCGTTGAAAGATACTTTTGTATCCGGAACAGTATTGATTGTCGCTCTTGAAGCCATTGCGTCATCCATGCTTACTTCGATCACTAAGTTGTAGTGAGGTGCGGTAAATAATGATTCA
Source organism: Flavobacterium piscisymbiosum (assembly GCF_020905295.1). Lineage (NCBI taxonomy): Bacteria > Pseudomonadati > Bacteroidota > Flavobacteriia > Flavobacteriales > Flavobacteriaceae > Flavobacterium > Flavobacterium piscisymbiosum. The sequence continues at coordinate 1,923,594 of NZ_JAJJMM010000001.1, forward strand.
GCAAGACGTTTTGCGATAATTTTACGCATTTGAGAGTTTTTGATCTCTTCGGTGAAAACTTCTCCGGCAGGAACAAATACTTTTGGTGCAGCAGGAGCAGCGTCAGCTTTTGGTGCAGCAGTAGTTGCTGTTGCAGCTGGTTGTGCTTGTGCAGCTGGAGTAAAGTTTTCGATATCGCTTTTTACGATACGTCCGTTTTCTCCTGAACCTTTAACCTGAGTTAGTTGGATTCCTTTGTCAGAAGCGATTTTCTTCGCTAATGGCGAAGCTAAAATTCTTCCTCCGTTTGAAGTTTCAGCTACAGCTTCAGTTGCTTTTTCAGCAGCAGGAGCAGCTTTTTCTTCAGTTGCAGGAGCACTTGCAGTTGCAGCGCCTCCGGCAGTATAATTGTCAGCAATTCCAGAAATATCAGTTCCTGCAGGTCCTATAATAGCTAGTAAACTATCAACAGGTGCGGTATTTCCTTCCTGAATACCAATGTATAATAATGTTCCTTCATTGAAAGACTCAAACTCCATTGTAGCTTTGTCAGTTTCAATTTCAGCAAGGATATCGCCTTCAGCAACAGCATCACCTACTTTTTTCAACCAGGTTGCTACAGTTCCTTCAGTCATTGTATCACTCAAACGTGGCATAGTTACAACTATAACACCTTTTGGTAATTCAGTTGCAGCTTTTGCAGCAGGAGCAGCAGTTTCTGTTTTTGCTTCAGCAGCAGGAGCGGCTTCAGCTTTTGGTGCTTCTGCAGCAGCAGGTGCATCACCACCGGCTAAAAGAGCAGAAATATCTTCTCCTTCGTTACCAATGATTGCTAATAATGAATCAACAGGAGCAGTTTCTCCAGCCTGAATTCCGATATGTAAAAGAGTTCCTTCATTGAAAGACTCAAATTCCATTGTTGCTTTATCTGTTTCAATTTCAGCAAGGATATCACCTTCGCTAATTTTGTCGCCTACTTTTTTTAACCAAGTCGCTACCGTTCCTTCCGTCATAGTATCGCTCAAACGAGGCATTGTTACTTTTATGGCCATAATATATTATAGTTTATGAGGTGTGAATGGATAGTCTTCTTGTGCGTATACTACATCGTATAATTGTTGTAATTCAGGATATGGAGATTCTTCAGCGAATTTCACACATTCTTCAACCAAATCTTTTACTCTTTGGTCAATTACTTCAATTTCTTCTTCTGTAGCATACTTTTGATCCATAATTACATCTAAAACCTGAGTAATAGGGTCAATTTTTTTGTATTCTTCAACCTCTTCTTTAGAACGGTACAATTGTGCATCAGACATAGAGTGTCCTCTGTAACGGTATGTTTTCATTTCAAGGAAAGTTGGTCCGTCACCACGACGAGCTCTGTCGATAGCTTCTGTCATTGCTTCAGCAACTTTTACAGGATTCATTCCGTCAACTGGTCCGCAAGGCATTTCATATCCTAAACCAAGTTTCCAGATATCAGTGTGGTTTGCAGTTCTTTCAACGGAAGTTCCCATTGCATAACCGTTGTTTTCAACGATAAATACAACTGGCAATTTCCATAGCATAGCCATGTTGAAAGCTTCGTGTAATGAACCTTGTCTTGCAGCACCATCACCAAAATAGGTCATAGTAACTCCGCCAGTTTCAAAATATTTATCAGCAAAAGCTAAACCAGCTCCTACCGGGATTTGTCCACCTACGATTCCGTGTCCTCCGTAAAAACGGTGCTCTTTAGAGAAAATGTGCATAGAACCTCCCATACCTTTAGAAGTTCCTGTTGCTTTTCCTAAAAGTTCAGCCATTACTCGTCTAGGATCAACTCCCATACCAATTGGCTGTACGTGGTTTCTGTAAGCAGTAATCATTTTATCTTTAGTCAGGTCCATAGCGTGCAAGGCACCTGCTAGTACAGCTTCCTGACCATTATATAGGTGTAAAAAACCTCTAACTTTTTGTTGAATGTATAATGCTGCAAGTTTGTCTTCAAACTTTCTCCAAAGTAGCATGTCTTCGTACCACTTTAAATATACTTCTTTTGTAACTTCTTTCATCTGAATTCTTTCTTTTGCTAAAGTTTGTTTGTGTTATCAATTGTTGCCTATAACGCAAAATAGTTTCCTCCCACAAATTTGCGCCCGAAAGGTCGGGATGCAAAAATAAGACATTCCTATTAAGAAGTAAAATTTAAACGTGACTTTTTGGCTTTTTTTTACAAGAACTTTTTATCAAACATAAAAGGAAGCAAATTTTTAAGGGATGCAGATTTGTAAACTTCGCCAATTTCGCCCATAAAATAGATTTCTATAGGTGTGTCTTGCCTAATTTCGTATTCGGCAATAGATTGGCGGCAAGAACCACACGGCGGAATTGGTGCTGTAGTCTGATTCGTATCTGAAGCTGCTGTAATCGCTATTTTTAGGATTTTAGCATCAGGATAAGCGCTTCCTGCGTAAAAAATGGCAACTCTTTCTGCGCATAATCCCGATGGATAAGCTGCATTTTCCTGATTAGAACCTAAAACTATTTTTCCGTTATCTAATAATAATGCTGCTCCAACTCTAAATTGAGAATAGGGGGCATATGCTTTTTTTCGAACTTCAACAGCCTCGCTCATTAAGTCCTGTATGTCTTTTGAAAGTTCTTCCAGAGAATTGTAAACGGTAAAAGATGATGTTATGCTTATTTCTTTCATTTCTTTTTATGGGAAAAAAAATCCAAATCTCTAAGAATAGAAATTTGGATTGTTGTTATTTTTATTGTTTTATTCGTTTAATAAACTTCGTATTTGTCGCCAAAGTTAAAGGTTAAAGAAAAGCGAAGTGTATTTTCTAAAGGATTTTTGATTTTAGATGCCGAAAATAAGTAAGAAACGTCAAGTTTTACTACATTATATTTGAAACCTGCTCCTAAAGAGAAAAACTGAACGCCTCCTTTTTGCGGGCTTTGGTGATAATATCCTGCTCTCATCGAAAAAGCATCCTGATACGTATATTCTCCTGCAACACTATAAGTGATCTCTTTTAGTTCTTCGCTAAAACCACCCGGAGCATCTCCAAATGATTTAAAAATTCCCGAAACCCAACCTATGTCATTATAGTTCTTGTAATTGGTAGCATTTGCCTGTTCCTGAGAAATTTCTCCCGGATCATTATAATCTCCATCTCCGTTTAAATCTACCGGAGTTCCTGGTCCTGGAGGAGTGGGTACTAAAAGTTTGGTAAATTCGACACTCAGTCCAACTTTATTATAGTCGTCCAGAATAAAATCAAAACCACCACCAACTCTTAAATTTGCCGGTAAAAAGTTTGAGCTTAAGTCATCATTGTCGTAGCTTATTTTCTGGCCAAGGTTTTGCATGTTGAAACCTGCTCTCCATCGTCCGTTAAAGTCAGAATAAGCAATTTCTTCAGATTGGTAGAACCCCGCGATATCAACTGCAAAAGTACTGGCTGCAGAAGCATCTACATCTTCTGAGGCAATTTTTAGATTTGAATTGATGAATCTTGCTGCAACTGCCATCGAGAATGTTTCGCTTAATTTCAATGAATAAGATCCGTCTAAGGCGAATTCGTTTGGTGATACTATTCTGGCAGCTTCACTTGGATCTCCGGTTGTTCTTAACTCAATATCTCCAAAACCAAAATAGCGAAGACTTCCTGCAAAGGCACTTCGTTCGTTGATTTTGTTGTAGTACGTTACCTGGCCTAATGAAATGTCATTGGCTAAGTCTGTTAAATAAGGAGTGTAACTAATAGAAAAACCTTGCTTATCTATTGAGAAAGCATATTTTGCAGGATTCCATTGTTGGGAGAACGCATCTGCTGATGTGGCTACACCCTGATCCGCCAAACCGGCTGCTCTGGCATCTGCTGCAACTAATAAAAAAGGAACACCTGTTGTAATAGGACGATTTTCCTGGGCCTGTGCTTTAAAAAGAATAAAAGAACAAATTAAGAGTAGTGATATTTTTTTCATTTAGGGACTTAATGTATTTATGATACAAATATATATATTATTATAAGATGACAAGCTTTTCGTATTTTTCTGCTTTTTTATTTGTTAAATTAGATCTTACGGTCAGTTTATAAATATAAACACCTTTTCCTATCCGGTCACCAAAATCGTCTTTTCCGTCCCAGGTAATTTCTCTTGATAAAAAACCTTCTGTGGTTACAATCTGGTTTTTTGTCCAGACTACTTTTCCTGTAATGGTCATTACCTGAACCTGAACGTCTAAGGGTTCGTAGGGTCTGTTATGAGAAAACCAAAACTGGGTATATGTAGAAAAAGGATTAGGGTAATTAAGAACGTGACTTAGTGTTAGTGATTCATCTCCAACAACTACAAATTGTATTTCGCTTGTAACCGGATTGTTGTAAACATCCCATGCGGTAAAGCTTATAGTGTGCATTCCCGGAGCTAAATTTCTTAAAGGGAAACGTAAATTTCCGTTCGTATAATCGTCTAATTTGGTTTGATAATAATCATTCAGGATATAGGGATTACTAACGTCTCCGTCCAGAATTGCTACAATGTCATGCCCGATTCCGCTTGCTGTATTTATACCATTTTCATCCTCCAGAAACGCCAGTAAAAATGGCGATTCGTTTGTAATTCCGCCAGATACAAAAGTTTCGTCGTTCATATATAACTTAACTTTTGGACTTATATTGTCCTGAGGTGCATTTTCATTTATACCTCCTATTTTAATGGTGGTATTGTAGCCGGTTTGGTTTTCTAAAGCCTGATTTTTTTTCGAATAAAAACTAATTCGGCCGTAATCAACCGGAACGCGTATATCTCTTGGTACAACAAAGCTAAATTCGAACTGTCCATTGGTTACGGATGCATTTCCTCTAAAGATTGTTTCTCCCAGTATTTTAAATGACATTGCAGGACTATAACCATCATTATTTAAGGTTGTTGTTGTAATTAATTTGTCGAAAATTGCAGTGGCTAATTCACCATTATAATTGCTTAGAAGATTGTTATTTTCATCGGTAATCTCACCTGAAATTTTAATTTTTGCCAAAGATTTAAAATCCGGAATTGATTGCGAAATCACAACATCGTTTACTTTTGTTAAATTAATTCGCGGTTTAGGAACGGCTAACATTAAAGCAGGGTCTCCAATATAAAAAATAACATTACTTGCCGAACTTGGGTTCTCGTTTTTAGAAATTCGGAGTGCCTCGGCAATGCTTGTATATTGATTAGACCCGTACGAAAGCAGGTTTTTGCTAAGGCTGTCATTAAAATCTTCTGCATTAAATTGTCCAATGGCGCGAATGGTGGTGAGCATAGAAATTGCCCCTCCTCTTGGATTCCAAAAAGTATATTCTCCTGCTGTTGGCCTTGTTGGATCATCGAATCTTGAAAATTCACAAGTAATGGTTATAAATAAAGGATATTTGTATTGATTGTTTAGATTTTGTCCGTCTGATTTTTCCCAGATACGTTCGCTTGCCAGTCCATCTTCGCCACCGTGGCCTAAATAATTAAAAATTAAAGCGCCTTTTTCGAAAGCATTAAATAAATCGGTTCTGGCTTTAGGATATCTTGATCCGCCGGCGGAAGCTTCCTGAGTGTACGCATCCAGAATGATTTTGTCAACATTCAAAAAAGGTTTCTGGGTGGAGATGTTGTCAGCCAGATTGTTTTGATGAAATTGTAATGTTGCATCTGAAGTCTGATCAGAATCATCGCTCACCATAACGATATTATTTCGCCAATTTCCGTATGATTTAACGTCATGGTATTCTAAAACTTTATTGACCATTTCGCCTGCTTGTGCATTATCTGATACTAACATTCTGCCAACAGCAATGTCAATTCCGCCAAAAGGCGAAACCACTACTCCTTCATTATTGTCCATTAAACCGTAAAAATCATCAGATGCAAATGAAGCTTCTCCGGTCGAGTTGCTAATTACGGATTGATATATAGGTACAATGTTATTGTTATTTGTAATTCTGTCTTTATAATCGAAGGAAGCATCTCCGAATAAATTCAGGTATTTTATTTTTTTATCTGAAGATGATGCGTTGTCGTAAATGTATCTGATGCAATTTCTAATGGCCGCGATATCTTGTTTTCCTGAAGAAAATTCCTGATAGATATTCTCTAAGGCGATTACTTTTACATTTAAATTAGAATATGTTCTGTGAAAATTCGCTAGTTTTTCGGCTTGAGAAACTAAAAACTTAGGAGTAACAATTACATAGTCAATATCCTGAAAGCTGTTTTGGACATTTTTAAATAATGTTCCTTTTAAGTTTTGATTGACAATTTTTGATTGGTTTTCTTTTAAAGGAGTATAGTAATCAGCAGGATCAATGGCGATGTATTTTCTAATTTCTCGCAAATTGGCTTTAAAACTAAAAGAGGCTTGATTTGAGTTATCAGTTTTTGATACATTATATAGGTCTGTGATATCCCAAATTTGAGTAATACCTGCAGCATTGCTTATAGTGTAATTTACAATTCCTCCTGTTGCACCTGCGAGATCGTATTGAAATTTAAATTGTTTGCCAATGCCTATTAATTTTCTTTTGGCAATTAAATTGATGTAATCCAAGTAGCCTTTTGATCCCGGAACACCATTATTATTATAGGTAAGTTTTATTTTTATGTTTTCTGTTCCGGTAAATGAACTATTAGAAGCTAATTTTTGGGTGTAAAATTTTAGTTCAGAATTAGAAACTAATGCCTGAAAATTAATTGTGCCAATATTTTGTCCGTTGGCAGCAACAGCAAATGAAGTAGGAGTAAAAGCTGCCGAAGCTGCATTTAATTCTATTTTTACAGGTATTGAAGTTTCAAGATTTGGAAAGTTGAATTCGAATTCCTGTTCCTGGTTAATGTCAAATGCTTCTCCAAACCATTGGCGACCGAGATGAGCAATATTTGTTTTGTCGATTTCATGAAATTGATAGTCGTCAAAAGTATTTAGTTCTAAAGTGCTGTTTCCTGTTGGCGGATTGAAATTCTGAATGCGTTTTCCGTCGCTTCCGGCTACGGTAACATAATAATACGACTTTGTACTGTATAGATTTAGGTTGGTCTGGCTTTCGGTGCTCCAGTTTTCTACTCCTTCACCATAAAAAAGAATGTAATCTTCGTTGTTGAAAACGCCGTCACTTTCTCCTGTAATCTGAATAGCATTTTCTGTTAAATCGTCTGGATAGTACGTGCTGTTGGACAAGGGAAGCATTTTTCCTCCGTTTCCATAAATTTTAATTCTTCTTGGGTCAACTTTTGACGGGTCAAAACCAAGACTTTGCAAAAAAGATTTTGAAATTTTATAAACGCCAGATTTTTCGATATAAAAACGATACCAGCCTCCGGAAGCCAAAACTGAATTGTAAACCAAGTTTGATTTTTGAAAAGTAGAAGAATTGCTATTTGTTGATGTCGAGCTATTACTTATAGAATAAGAAAATGATCTTATTCGTTTGTAGCTGTTTCCTTCTTTTATTATAGGTGATAAGGAAAGGAAAGTTTGCTTTTGATCTCTGGAGTTAGTTGTTTTTAACGTTTCATTTGGTTTTTCGGGAATGTTTTCAAGAGATAAGTCACCTAATTCGTTAGTTGAAACAGATTCGTATATAATGTTTGTGATTTGTACCGAATTATTGTTTGCAGAACCTGATTCTTTCAGGTTAAGTAGCAAGGTTATGTTTTTTTTAGTAGTATCGTATCTAAAACTGCCTCCTGAAAAGTATGGGATTTTTATTTTTGATTCGCCAAAACTCATCTCTTTTTTATTTTGCCAATCTAGCGTAAAGCTCCCATTTACCTGAGAAAATGAGATGAACGGAATCAAAAAAAGATATAAGAATAGGGCTTGTTTCATTACGCGATAAATCGGTTTTAAGTTAAAAATATTTTAGTAAGTAAAAATATAGTATTTCATGTTATAGTAAATAATAAAAAGTATATTTTTGCGTTCGTAACTATAGGTTATTTTCTGGTAAAAAACAGCTAAATAAAATTATTAGAACAGATGTTGCTAATTAAATGTTAATTATTATATTGCAGCACCTAAATTTATCACCTAAGAATGAGTATGAAAGTAAACAAAATTGTAGTCTTGCAATTAATGATGTCAATGGTATTGATGTTGGGCACGGCTAGTTGTAGCAAAAAATCGAGTTCCAGTCAAGCTTCCAGAGCAACTGGTTGGGATGTAGATAGTCAGAATGGAACTGCTGCCAGAAATGCAGGAAAAAAACAACAGGCTGGTCCTGGTTTAGTTTTTGTTGAAGGAGGTACATTTACTATGGGTAAAGTACAAGATGATGTTATGCACGATTGGAATAACACACCTACTCAACAGCACGTTCAGTCATTCTACATGGATGAAACAGAGGTTACCAATGGTATGTACTTAGAATACCTGGAGTGGTTAAAGAAAGTTTTCCCTCCAACAGAAGAAAATTACAAAAATATTTACGAAGGAGCATCTCCTGATACATTAGTATGGAGAAATCGTTTAGGATACAACGAAACGATGACTAATAACTACTTGAGACATCCATCTTATGCAAACTACCCAGTAGTTGGTGTTAACTGGATTCAGGCTGTTGAGTTTGCTAAATGGAGAACTGACCGTGTAAACGAAGCAGTTTTAGAGAAAAATGGTTTCCTTCAAAAAGGTGCTAAAACAAACGATGTTACTGCTGATAATTCATTTAACACAGAGGCATACTTAATGTCTCCTAGTACTGCACGTGGTGGTAGCGAAGAGATTGTTTTAAAGAAAAATCCAAACGGAAGAAGACCTAAAGCAGGAAAAGATGGTGTAGTTCCAGAAGAAAAAAATGTGTACGCACAACGTTCTTCAGGTATTATATTGCCAGAATACAGACTTCCTACAGAGGCAGAATGGGAATATGCGGCTGCAGCTGATGTTGGACAAAGAGAATACAATATATATAAAGGACAAAAGAAATATCCTTGGTCCGGAGATTATACACGTTCTAACAAACGTAAAAACAAAGGAGATCAATTGGCTAACTTTAAACAAGGAAACGGTGATTACGGTGGAATTGCAGGTTGGTCTGATGATGGTGCAGATATTACAAATGCTGTAAAAAGCTATGCGCCTAACGATTTTGGATTATACGATATGGCTGGAAACGTAGCCGAATGGGTTGCCGATGTTTACAGACCTATTATTGATAATGAAGCGAATGATTTTAACTACTTTAGAGGAAATCAATATGCTAAAAACAAAATTGGTAAAGATGGTAAAATTGAAATTATCACTAAAGATAATATTCAATACAAAACTTTAAGCAACGGTAAAAAAGTAGCTACAAACCTACCAGGAGAAATTGCTCAGGTTCCTGTTGATGAAAATGAAACTTACTTGAGACAAAATTTCAGTACAAGTGATAACATCAACTATAGAGATGGTGATAAACAATCATCTAAATATTTTGACTTTGGTGATCCTGAGTCAGGAGCAAAAGCTGATCAGTCAATGTACAACTCTCCTAAGCATAATGTAACAACAGACAGTTTAGGTCAAATGGTTAGAAAGTATGACAACTCTAGTAAACGTACTACATTAATCGATGATAACGTAAGAGTTTACAAAGGTGGTTCTTGGAGAGACAGAGCATATTGGTTAGATCCTGCTCAAAGAAGATATTTCCCTCAGGATATGGCAACAGATTACATCGGATTTAGATGTGCTATGTCTAGAGTAGGTGCAAAAGCTGAAAAAAGAAAATCGCCTAGAAACTAAATTCTAGAAAATTAAATAAAAAAAATTCCAAATTCCAACTGAATTATTCAGCTTTTGGAATTTGGAATTTTTTTATGGCCTATTTTATAATATGTAAATATTTTTTAAATGAATATTCAGGACATTCATAACTTGTTTTTGCAATGTAAATCGGTTTCAATTGATACAAGAAAAATTGAAAAAGATTCTATGTTTTTTGCTATCAAAGGCGAAAATTTTGATGCTAATACTTTTGCTGCAAAAGCACTGGAATTAGGAGCTTTGTTTGTTGTTGTTGACAATGCTTCGTATGTTATTGATCAAAGAACAATTCTTGTCGAAAACAGCTTAGAAACCTTGCAGGAACTGGCAAAATTTCACCGCGCTTATCTCAAATTGCCTATAATAGCATTAACAGGGAGTAATGGTAAAACGACAACTAAAGAATTGATTAATGTTGTTATTGCTAAGAAATACAAAACCAAAGCGACAGTCGGGAATTTAAACAATCATATTGGTGTTCCTTTGACTTTGCTGTCTTTCGCAAAAGAAACCGAAATTGGTATTGTTGAAATGGGAGCAAACCATAAAAAAGAAATTGAATTTTTATGCGAAATCGCCCAGCCGGACTATGGTTATATTACCAATTTTGGGAAAGCGCATCTTGAGGGTTTTGGTGGAGTTCAAGGTGTAATTGAAGGTAAGAGTGAAATGTATCAATATCTTGCGAAAAACGATAAATTGGTTTTTGTGAATCTTGAAGATCCTATCCAGATCGAAAAATCTGCGGGAATAAAATCATTTACTTTTGGAAATAATGCCGCTGCTGATTTAAAAATTAAAAGCATCAAAGCCAATCCTTTTGTAGTCATAGATTATGATAATTTTAGTGTAGAGTCGCATTTAATTGGGCTTTACAATGCTAATAATATCAATGCGGCAGTTGCTATAGGTAATTATTTTAAAGTAGAAGATCAGGATATAAAACAAGCTATAGAAACTTATATACCGGAGAATAATAGATCACAATTATTAAGAATTGGTTCTAATCAGATAATTCTTGATGCTTATAATGCTAATCCTAGTAGTATGGCAGTTGCAATAACTAATTTTTTACAACTCGAAAATCAAAATAAAGTAATGATTTTGGGTGATATGTTTGAGTTGGGAGATGAGAGTCAGCAAGAACATAAATTACTTGTAGATTCGTTATTAGATCAGGATAAATTTATTTGTTACCTGATTGGTAAATCATTTTATGAAAACAAGGTAGCTAAAGATAATATTCAGTTTTTTGAGACTTTTGATGATTTTGTAGAGCATCTTAAAACAATGCATTTTGATGAAAATACGATTCTCGTAAAAGGATCCAGAGGAATGGCATTAGAACGCACACTAGAATATATTAAATAAAAAAAACCATCAGTTTGCGACTGATGGCTTTTTTTTAGATACTCATTAAAAAACCAATTAGGTTTTCTTTTTTATTTAAACCAAGTTTTTTTCTTAACCTGTATCGGGCTAACTCAACTCCTCCCGTTGAAATATTCATGATCTCGGCTATTTCTTTTGTCGACATATTCATTAATAAATAAGTAGATAAATCGAGTTCTCGTGGCGAAATTGTTGGGTATTTCTCTTTTAATCTTTTCAAGAATTCAAAATGAACGTTTTTGATATGCTTTTCGAGATCTTTCCAGCTTTTGTCTGTGTTTACTTCTTTTACAATGCTTTTATTCAATTTACTCACTTGAAATTTTGTTGAATCGTCAAGTGCGTCAACATCAATTTCTTTTAGTTTGTGAATGATTCCGTTTAGTATTTTGTTTTTCTTTACTACTTGCAAGGAATTGTTTACCAGTTCTTTGTCTTTTGCTAAAATCTTGATCTGAAGTTTGTCACTTTTAAGTTTTTCGATTTCTTTTTCAAGATCAAATTGTTCCTGTCTTATTTTTGATTCTTTTTCAAGATACAGTCTTCGTTGTTCGATAGTTTCGTAGTATTTATTTTTACGAATTTTCATTTTAACCCTGCTTGAAATTAAGTAGACAGCTATTATGATAAATATAAAATAAAACATAAAAGCTAAAAAGTGTCTGTACCATGGAGGAGAAACTATAAAAGAAAGTATTGCAGGTTCAGATTGAATTCCGTAACTGTTTCTGACTTTTACCTTCATTTTATATTCACCTTCTCTTAAATTGGTGTATTCCTTAATAGAAATGGTAGACCAGTTACTCCATTTTTCGTCGAATGGTTCTAACTGATAAGAGAATTGTACATTCTCGAGATTTTCATAGGTAGGAGATGAAAACGTAAAGCGTACATGATTGGAAGAGTAGGGTATGCGAATGTTTTCTGTTTTACTTTGATTGTTCCCCAGAACGATTGTGTCTCCCGGAAATGAAAAGCTTCTAATGAATGCTTTGGGTTTGGTTACAAAGTTGTTTAAGAGTTCAGAGTCGTAATGTGCCAGCCCGTCCGTTAATCCGATGAAAATATTTTTTGAATCGATTGTGTTTACTGATAAATAACTATTTACCAAATTACCGGTTAAGTTAGAGAACGGCGCAACAACATTTTTATAATGATGGTTTTCTTTCATTAATACTCCTAAAGATTCATCAAATGCATACCATAAATTTGATTGTGAATCTTCGCTTAGGGCATTTATTACTGGAATATTTTTGAATAATTCCGACAGTTTTTTGTCTTCATAAAACAAATCCTGTTCTTTTGAGAATTTGTAAAAATGATTATTAGTCTGGAAATAAATTTTGCTGTCGATTTTTTGAAGGCTGCCAATGTTTTTGTATTTCGGTGTTAATTGGTTTATCTTTTTGATGGAGATAAATCTTGTCAAATCATTACTTAGTTGCATCTTATAGATAGATTCATCCTTTTTTAGCCATAAATAAGATTCATCGAGCTCAAAACTATTAGATGATTTGTCAAAACCTAAGATTTGATTTTTAAATACCAATCCATTTCCTGTTTTTTGAAAAATAGCAAATCCGTCGTAATTAGAACCAATAAAAAAGCCCGGATGATTTGGCATGCTTTTAAAACCAAAGTATCCTTTAGAATCTATGATACGTGTCACTTTTCCGCCTTGTATAGATAATGCCCCTCTGTTGTTAGAGCAAATAAGTTCATTGTCGATTACCTGAACATTCCATGATTGTGCAGTGGTTCCTTCAACAAGTTTAAAAACATCTTCCTTAAAACGATTGTTCCAGACGTGGTAAAAAACACCTTGATTTGTTGCTACGTAAAGATTGCCCTGATGAATTGCAGACGCGTATACGGTACTAATATCATAACTAAATCCGAAGTAGGTAAATGGAGAGCTTTCGTTTAAATATGCTATACCATTATCCAGTCCCAGCCACAAATTGTTTTTATTGTCTATGAAAGAAGTTAGGACGGTGTTGTTTTGCAGTCCTTTTTTTCGGTTTACATGCTGAATGATTTTTCCATTAAAATCGCAAATGACAACGCCATCCAGTACTGAGTTTAAAACAATAAAGTTTTTGTTTATTGTAACACCTCCTAATGAGTTGTTTTTTTTGACGAAATTATTTGCCTCAGTTTCCCAGGGCTTAATGGTATTATTTTCATAGGTGAATAATCCTTTTTCTAATGTAATTATAAGGATTTTGTCTTTTGCTAAAGCATACATTCCCCATATCTCGGTATTGTTTAGGACGCTGGTGTTGGGTAAAGTGTATAGCTTACCATTTCGATATTCTAGGATTCCTTTTTCGACATCCTGAAAATAAAGTTTATTATTTACTACAAATGAAAATTGAAATCTTTTAGGAGCTTTTAAGATCGATAGTTTTCCGTTTTTTAAGATATAAGCCCTTGCGAAAGATTGAAAAATAGTCTCATTGTTTAAAGAATGGATTTTCCAGATAAAATCGATGATTTTGATTTTGTTCTTATCTACCTTTTTAGACAGAGAAGTGTATTCTAGTTTTCCTTTATTATCAGGTTTAAAAAAACCAAATTCATTATATCCTCCAACAAAGATTTTTCCTGAGTTATCAATCTTTAAACATCGTACAGAAGTTAAATTAGGTAAAGGATATTTTCGCCAGGAAGATCCGTCGAATTGTAATAGCCCGTTATTATTTGCAAAATATAGGTTTCCGTTTTTATCCTGGCCAATATTCCAGTTTTGTGTTCCTCCTTTATATTCGTTTCGTTTGTAATTTCTTACGTCTGGAAGGCCAATGTTTTTTACCTGTCCGAAAAATGTAATTGTGAATAATGTAAAAAAAGTAATAATAAAATATGATTTTATCAATTTCATAAATTTTTCCGTTTTTTTAAATTCTTAGTGGTTAAGTGTTTGTTTTTTAGTTATTTGGGTTTGTTTTTTCTCTACTATCACGATGTAGAAGAGCGTTTTTTTTATAAAAATAAGCATTCTTATATTAGTGTAGTGTTTATTTTTATAATTAACATTTTGATAACATCATAAAATTAATTATTAAATATTTGTAAATCAATATGTTAAATTAAAAATGATGTGTTTTTGTAATGTATTAAAATTTAGTTTGATGTGTTTTTGTAGTGAAATTTAGTTGCTGATAGTAAAAAATTAACATTATTATTGCATCAAATTACTAATTAATTAACCAAAATTTTTAGAAAAATGAAATTAACAAAATTACTTATTTTTTGTGTTTCGTCTTTGTTATTCTCGGTTATAGCTGTGGCCCAGGATGTCACAGTAAGTGGAATAATAAATGATGAAAGTGGAATGCCAGTTCCAGGTGCAACAATCCTATTAAAAGGTACTACAAAGTCAACTGCATCCGATTTTGATGGAAAATTCCAACTGCAAGTTCCTTCAAATGGTGTTTTGACGGTTACTTTTATAGGTTATGCTACAGTTACTGAAGCTATAAACGGAAGAACAAAATTGTCGATTCAATTAAAACCGGAATCACAATCACTAAATGAGGTTGTTGTTGTTGGATATGGTACTCAAAAGAAAACGGTTGTTACAGGAGCTATTTCTAAGGTAAGAGCTCAGGATATCGAAAACTTACCAATAACAAGAATTGAGCAAACATTGCAAGGAAGGGTTTCTGGAGTTACAGTTGCAGCAAGTTCAGGGCAACCAGGAGCTTCATCCACCATTCGTGTGCGTGGTATAACTACATTAGGAAACAATGATCCGTTATGGGTAGTAGATGGTGTAGTGGTTGATGCAGGAGGAATAGGTTACTTAAACCAGTCTGATATCGCATCTATGGAGGTGTTAAAAGATGCCGCTTCTCAAGCGATTTATGGTGCAAGAGCAGCAGCAGGGGTAATTATTGTTACTACCAAAAAAGGAAAATCAGGTAAAATGAGCGTGAGCTATAATGGTTATACTGGTTTTTCTGGCCCGGCAAGAAAATTAGATCTTTTAAATGCAACTCAATATGCAGCTTTACAAAATGAAAAGTATGCAAACGGATATGTTAAGAAAAATGCAACAGATACTTTCGCATTGCCGTTTAATACCCCAAGTTCATATGGAACAGGTACAAATTGGCAATCAGAGATTTTCAATGACAGTGCAGCACGTATTGGTCAAGAATTAAGTTTATCAGGAGGAAATGATGTATCTACTTTTTATGTGTCTTTCGGTCTTTTGGATCAGGAAGGTATTGTGACAACAGATATTTCTCATTACAACAGAAAAAACATTCGTTTAAACTCTACTCATAAAATAACTAAGTGGATGACTTTTGGTCAGACTTTAGGTTTTTCGAGAGAGAAAACAGTAGGATTAGGAAATACAAACAGCGAATTTGGAGGACCATTAAGTTCTGCAATCAACTTAGATCCAATTACTCCTGCTATTGTGACCGATGCTAATATGGCTTCAAATCCACCTTATTCAGTAGGTATTGATGGTCGTGGTAAAGGAATTTTAAGAGATGCTAACGGTAATCCTTATGGAGTTTCGACTATTGTGACTCAGGAAATGTCTAATCCATTAGCTTATACACAAACAAGATTAGGAAATTACAACTGGGCAGATAACTTCGTTGGAAATGCTTACTTAGAAATTGAGCCAATAAAAGGACTAAAATTCAGAACTACTGTAGGAGGTAAATTAGCATATTGGGGTTTTGAAAACTTCACACCGGTTGCTTATTTAAACTCAACAAATATTACACAATTAAACAATCTTTCAAGAAATACAAACCAAGGTTTTGGATGGAATATTGAAAATGTTGCTTCTTATACAAAAAGTATAGGTGATCATAATTTTAGCGTTTTAGTAGGTCAGGGAGCGTATGTAGACAATAGAAATAGTGGTACTACAATTACTTATACTAATTTGCCAGTGGACAGTTATAAAGATGCATCTTTTAATTTTGACCTTCCAAAAGATCAAATAAATGCTACAGCAACTACAGGAAATGAGCACAGAGTAACTTCATTATTCTCAAGATTGACTTATGATTTTAAAGAAAAATACTTATTAACAGGTATTATTCGTAGAGATGGATCTTCAAGATTTGGATCAAACAATAAATACGGGACATTCCCTTCGTTCTCATTAGGATGGGTACCTTCAAAAGAAGCATTTTGGATTGAGAATAAAGTAGTAAACCAATTAAAGTTCAGAGGAGGTTACGGTGTAACTGGTAATGATAATATTGGAGATTTCAAATATTTGGCAACTGTTGGAGACGGTCGTAACTATACAATTGGTACGTCTGGATCTGTAACTATTGGTAATAGCCCTAATGCACCTTCAAATCCAGATTTAAAATGGGAAGAAACAAGCCAAACCAATATTGGTTTTGATGCAACTATTTTTTCTGATTTCAATTTATCTTTTGACTGGTACGTTAAGAAAACTACAGGAATTCTACAAGAAATCGTATTGCCAGGTTATGTTGGTTCAGGAAATCCTACCGGAAACGTTGCTGATATGCAAAATAAAGGTATCGATTTAGAATTAGGATGGCGCAAAAAATTAGGACAAGTAAACATTGGTTTAAGCGGAAACGTATCTTATTTGAAAAACGAAGTAACGTTTTTAGGACGCGGCGTTAATTTCCTTTCAACAGGAGAACAATTTAAAGCAATGACTTATGACATTACAAGAACGCAAGTAGGACAACCTTATGGATCTTTCTACGGATTTAAAACTGCAGGTATTTTCCAAAATCAAAATGAAATCAACGCTTATAAAAATGCTTCAGGAGGATTAATCCAGCCAGGTGCTAAACCAGGAGATTTCCGTTGGACAGACATAAATGGAGATGGTCAGATTAATTCAGATGACAGAACATATCTTGGTAGCCCAATACCAAAATATACTTTTGGATTTACAGTTAATTTAGATTACAAAAACTTCGATTTAATGATTTTTACTCAGGGAGCGGCAGGAAACAAAATCTTCCAGGGGTTACGTAGATTAGATATCGATAACTCTAACTACCAGACTAAAGCTTTAGGCCGCTGGACAGGAGAAGGTACATCTAATACTTATCCAAGATTAACATCTGATGATACAAACAAAAACTTTAATAATCCTTCTGATTTCTATCTTGAAAAAGGAGATTACGTAAGAATTAAAACAATTCAGCTTGGATATTCATTGCCAACTAAAACAATTAGTCAAATAGGTTTAGATAAAACAAGAGTGTATTTAACAGGAGAGAATTTATTCACTTTTACTAAATATACCGGATATGATCCTGAAATTGGAGCGAGTAGTAACACAGGAAATGTAATGGGTATAGACAGAGGTATTTATCCTCAGGCTAGAACTTTCATGTTGGGAGTTAATTTACAATTTTAATAAAAAACAAGAATCATGAAACTAAAAAATATAAAATATTCACTTGTTGTTTGCGGAGCACTATTTACTGCCCTTTCGTGCAGTGAGGATTTTTTGACCGTAGAACCGAAAGGAACTTCACTAGAGTCCAACTATTACCAGAATGAAAGCCAGGCTTATGCAGGATTGGTAGCTGTTTATGATATAATTGGTAAACAGTCTAAAGGTTTTGAAAATATGATCTGTATGATGAACGCAGGTTCAGATGATTTTAATGCAGCTGGTGGTGGTGCTACAGATGGTGCGGGAATACACGCATTTGCTGATTATTCGCTTAGCCAGTCTACAATTCCAGGTAGTTTTTGGGGAGATTTTTATCAGGGAATTTTTAGAGCAAACGTATTGCTTGAAAAATTGCCGGCAGTACCTATGGATGAAGCTAAGAAAGTAAGATTTACAGCTGAAACCAAAGCATTACGTGCTTACTATTATTTTGAATTACTTCGTACTTTCAGAAATATACCGTTAATCTTGCAGCCAATTAAAACTTCAGAGACTTTTAATGTAGTTCAGTCGACTCCAGAAGCGGTATATGCACAAGTTGAAAAAGATTTGCAAGAAGCGATTCCGGGCTTACCTGTTATAATTACAAATATGACAGACGAAGCTGGTCGTTTATCTCAGGGAGCAGCAAAAGCATTGCTAGGAAAAGTGTATTTATACGAAGGAAAAAACGCATTATCAGCAGCACAATTTGCTGATGTAAATGGTACTCCAGGTGGTACAAGTATGTACGGATATAAATTGGTAGCTAATTTTGCTGATTTATGGAAAGTAAGTAACAAATTTAACTCAGAAGCTATTATTGAAATCGTTCACACGGATAAAAGTAATGCCAATTGGGATTTTTGGGGTAATGGAAAAGATGAAGGAAACTCTGTTTGTATCATGGTAGGACCTAGAGGATACAATAGAACTAATGGTTCAACTGCACCGGATTATGTTTCGGGATGGAGTTTTAATACCGTAAGACAAAGTTTGTATGATGTTCTAAAAGGAGATCCTCGTTTTGATGCTACTATTCTTGATATGAAAGCATTGAAAGCAGCTGGACAAGCAAAATGGGCACCTAACTATGATGATACAGGATATTTCCTTAAAAAATTCATGCCTTTAAACTCAGATACTTCTACAGGAAGTGGAGCAACAGCTTTAAATTATAAGCAAGATGTGTACGCAATTCGTTTGGCAGATACTTATTTAATGGAAGCTGAAGCATTAGGCGGTACAGGATCAAGAGCACAAGCATTATTTGATGCTGTAAGAGCACGTGTAGGTTTAGGATCAATTCCGGTTTCTTTGGATGCAATTGCATTAGAAAGAAGAAAAGAATTAGCTGGAGAAGGACACCGTTGGTTCGATTTAGTAAGAACAGGTAAAGCTGCTGCTGCATTGGCATCTAAAGGTTTCCAGGCAGGTAAAAATGAAATTTGGCCAATTCCTTTCAAAGAATTAGAAAACACTAAAATTGTTCAAAACCCTAATTATAACAATTAAATAAAAATCATATGAGTTTAAATATAATTTTTAAAAAGAGCATATACCTAATGGTCGCTATGGCAGCATTAGGTTCGATAATAGTAAGTTGTGAACCTGATACAGCTGGTGAAGGCAACGGATTAGAAAACGCAAATGTCGATCCTTCATTTACAATTACTCCTGTAGCAGGAAAAAATAATACCTATTTATTAGTATCCGGGACAAAAGATGTGCTGAACTCTTACTGGAAAGTAGGTAAAGCTGAGTTTTACGGAAAAATGGAGCTGGAGGTTTTTTTACCAGATAAAGGAACATATGCAGTAATACATACCGCTGTAGGAAGTGGTGGAAAAACTAATACTGCAACAAAAGAAATTATTGTTGCTGCAAATGATCCTGACAGAGGAAATTTAGTAAAAGGAACAAGCTTCTTAAATGCTGCTGATCAGGCGCAATGGACAAACTTACACCTTAATACTAATGGATTAGCTTCATGGACATTTACTCCTGGATTTGCAACTATAAATGTAAGCGGAGATACTTCGAATCAGGAAGCAATCTATCAGGAAATAGATGTTGTAAAAGATAAAGAATATATAATCGATATGGTTGTATCTGCAACAAGCGGATCTGCAGATTTTTGGTTTGAAGTATATGCAGGAAAAACAGTTCCAACTTCTGGAGTTGACTATACAGACAACAAAGTTATGGGGTTAAGCTCTGAAGATGGTTGTGGAAAAGAAGCATTTGATGGAAAACTATCAGCTGTAGGATGTGTAAAAAACAGTGCTACAGACGATCAGGTAAGTAATGTTGTGAAATTTACAGAAAGTGGTAAAGTCTATTTAGTAATTAAAAGCGGTGGTAATAAATTTACTCCAACCGGAATCAAAATTACAGAAGTAGAGTTTAGAGGAAAATAAGTTTAAGTTAAGTTTAAGTTTGGTTGTAAATAGCCCATAATCAATATGAGTATGGGCTATTTTTTAAATCCGTAAGCTGCCAGAAAGTTTTTTAGTGAAGAAGAGTTCACCAAAGAGTTTCAATTTAGAATTTAAAAAATTAGAAAAGAATGAAAAAAAATAGTTTAAAAGCGCTATGTTTTTTGTTTTCGTTAGCGGCTTTTGCCCAACAACCCAAAACAAAAAAAGAGTTTACAACCAATGGAAAAAAGATCACGGTTTATACCACAGCCGAAAATTCAAATTTAAGATTAACATCTACAGATCATCTCACTTTTACAGCAGCTAAGCAACCTCTGGAAATAGAGAGCTCTGTTTTTGTAGAACCTGCAAAGAAGTTTCAGACTTTTATAGGGATTGGAGGAGCTATTACAGATGCGAGTGCCGAAATATTTGCTAAACTTTCAAAAGAAAAACAAACAGAATTTTTAAACGCCTACTACGACAAACAAAAAGGTATAGGCTATTCATTGCTAAGAACCACGATACAAAGTTCTGATTTTAGCAGTGGAAGCTATTCTTATATCGAAGAAGGAGATAAAGATTTAAAAACGTTTACTATTGATCACGACAGACAATTTCGTATTCCGTTGATTAAGCAAGCCATCCAGACTGCAGGCGGTAAATTAATGACGTATGTGGCACCTTGGTCTCCAAATGCTTTTATGAAAAGTAACGGAAATGTTCTAAAAGGAGGATCATTACTACCGGAATATTATCAAACCTGGGCAAACTTTTATGCCAAATTTATAAAAGCTTATGAAAAAGAAGGAATTCCAATTTGGGGTACTTCTACTCAAAATGAACCAATGGCGGTTCAAACTTGGGAATCTTGTATTTATACAGCAGAAAACGAAAGAGATTTTATAAAAAACTTCCTTGGACCAACATTAAAAAAAGAGAAACTGGGCAATGTAAAAATCATCGCCTGGGATCATAATCGTGATTTAATGAATTACAGAGCAAACGTAATTTACTCTGATCCGGAAGCTTCAAAATATGTTTGGGGAATGGGATTTCACTGGTACGAAAACTGGTCTGGAGGAGCATCAATGTTTGATAACGTTGCAAAAGTAAACGAAGCATATCCTGACAAAGGTTTAATGTTTACAGAAGGTTGTGTCGAAAAATTTGATGCTGCAAAATATCAATTTTGGGGTAACGGAGAAAGATACGGAATCTCTATGATTAATGATTTTAATAATGGAACTGCCGGATGGACAGACTGGAACATTCTTTTAGATCAAAACGGCGGACCAAACCATGTGGGTAATTTTTGCTTTGCGCCAATTCATGCTGATACAAGAACAGGAGAGTTAATTTACACTCCGTCATATTATTATATTGGGCATTTTTCAAAATTCATTCGCCTAAATGCAAAAAGAGTAAGTTCTGCAGTAAGCAGAAGTGCTTTGTTAAGTACATCATTTTTGAATGCTGATGGTACAATGGTCACAGTTGTCATGAACCAAACAGATAAAGCATTGGACTATAAATTGATTATAGGAGATGAACAAGCAGTAGTTAAAATTCCTGCACATGCAATACAAACGCTTGTGTATTAATGTTTTGTTAGTAGAAAGAGGGTTAATTTGAATCATCCAAATTAGCCCTCAATTTTTAATTTTAAATTAAATCTTTTTTTGAAAATACTATGAAAATCATCAATAGAATTTTAATAGTTCCAATAGCAGTTCTACAATTAATTTGTTCTTCATCAAACGTTGTTGGACAAAATGCTCATACATCCAAAAAAAATAAAAAAATAGAGGTTTATACTACTGCCGAAAATACAAATTTGAGATTATCATTATCTAATAATTTAATTTCAAAACCAACTTCACAACAAACAAATTCAACAGTTTCTATACAATTAGATCCTGATAAAACAGACCAGACTTTTTTGGGAATTGGTGGCGCTATAACTGATGCAAGTGCGGAGGTTTTTGCCAAACTATCACCAAAAAAACAACAAGAATTTCTTAGCGCTTACTACGATAAGAATAAAGGAATAGGGTATTCCCTTGCCAGAACAAACATTCACAGTTGCGATTTTAGCAGCGACAGTTATACTTATGTCCAGGAAGGTGACAAAGAACTCAAAACCTTCAATATCGATCACGATAGAAAATACAGAATTCCACTCATTAAAAAAGCAATTGAAACAGCCGGCGGGAAATTAACTTTATTTGTTAGCCCATGGAGTCCCCCAGCTTTTATGAAAGACAATAATGACATTTTGCACGGCGGCGTTTTATTGCCTGAATTTGCACAATCATGGGCAAATTATTATGCTAAGTTTATAAAAGCTTATGAAAAAGAAGGAATTCCGGTTTGGGGATTAACGATCCAGAACGAGCCAATGGCAAAACAACGTTGGGAATCGTGTATTTATACTCCCGAAGCAGAAAGAGATTTCCTGAAAAATTTTCTTGGACCCACTTTAGAAAAAGAAGGACTTGGTACTAAAAAAGTGATCATTTGGGATCATAATCGTGGTGATATGCTAACCACAAGAGCCAATCTTGTTTTCTCTGATCCTGAAGTATCGAAATATGCCTGGGGAATTGGATTTCACTGGTACGAAACCTGGAACGGCGGTACACCAAAATTTGAATCAGTTGCCGAAGTTCACAAAGCTTTTCCTGACAAAAATCTAATATTTACAGAAGGCTGTATCGAAAAATTTGATGCGACTAAATTTCAGTTCTGGGGAAATGCAGAAAGATACGGCCTTAATATGATCAACGATTTTAATAACGGAACCGTTGCCTGGACAGACTGGAACATTCTTTTAGACCAAAAAGGAGGACCAAACCATGTTGGTAATTTTTGTTTTGCACCCATTCATGCCGATACCACAAAAGATGAGTTAATCTACACACCAATGTATTATTATATTGGGCATTTCTCAAAATTTATTCGTCCCGGTGCAAAAAGAGTAATTCAAACAATAAGCGACAAAAATTTAATAAGCACTTCATTTAAAAATTCTGATGGCAAAGTAATTACAGTTGTCATGAACCAATCAGATAAGGAGATTGTTTATACCCTAAAAAACCACGATTTGCAAAACACTATAACTATCCCGGCACATGCTTTACAAACAATTGTATTAAACTAGCTGCCCAACTAAAACTATAAAAATGAAACTAAATTTTAAAAACATCCCGAAAATAATGTTTTTTGCGATGATCGTATTTGCTCAGGCAAAATGCTCTTCATCGAGTGATGTTGTCGACCCAGTGGTAAATCCTCCGGTAGTAAATCCTCCGGTAGTGGTAACAAACGATGTTGATTTCTGGCTTACAAAAGGAGACCAAAGTGCACTATTAGCAAAACAAACCGGAGTTTTAGGATTTGGTACAACTAGTAACTCTTATGCAAATATTGAAGTTAATGCATCTCAAAAGTATCAAACTGTAGATGGTTTTGGATACACTTTAACCGGCGGAAGTGTTGATGTAATCAATCAATTAACAGCAACAAAGAAAAGCGCACTTTTGCAGGAACTTTTTGGTTCTGGAGAAAATTCAATAGGAGTAAACTACATCAGGATCAGTATTGGAGCTTCTGATCTTAGCGCATCTCCTTTTACTTATGATGATCTTGCAACAGGAAGTAGCGATTTAGATCTTGCAAAATTTAGTTTAGATAAAGATAAAACAGTAATTGCTCTAGTGAAAGAGATATTAGTCATTAATCCTAAGATCTTAATTTTAGCAACGCCTTGGTCAGCTCCACTTTGGATGAAAGATAAAGACAGTTTTATTGGCGGAAGATTGCAAACTCAATATTATGATGTTTACGCAAAATATTTTGTAAAATACATTCAGCAAATGAAAGCTGAAGGAATTGTTATTGATGCCGTAACGCCTCAAAACGAACCCCTTCACGGCGGAAATAATCCAAGTATGGAAATGTCAGCATTAGAGCAAACCAATTTCATTAAAAATAACTTAGGCCCAGCATTTAAAGCAGCGAATATTACCGCAAAAATTATTGCATACGATCATAATTGTGATAAGCCAGAGTACCCAAAAACAATTTTAGCAGATCCGGCAGCAAACCCTTTTGTTGATGGTTCAGCTTTTCATTTATATGCCGGAGATATCAGTGCACTTTCAAATGTGTATAATGCATATCCGGATAAAAATATTTATTTCACAGAACAATGGACTTCTTCAACAGGAGATTTTGGAGGTGATTTAAAATGGCATCTTAAAAATGTAATTATTGGTTCAATGCGCAACTGGAGCAGGAATGCGCTAGAGTGGAATTTGGCCAATAACGGAGATTTTGGACCTCACACAACAGGCGGTTGTAGTACTTGCAAAGGAGCGTTGACAGTAACATCAAGTGAATCTTTTCAGCGTAATGTAGCTTATTATATTATTGCACATGCCTCTAAATTTGTTCCGGCGGGATCAATACGAATTGCAAGTAATATTAGCGGAAATTTACAAAATGTAGCATTTATTACGCCCTCAGGTTCTAAAGTTTTAATTGTTGAAAATGATGGGTCGGGAGCAGAAATATTTAATATCAAGTTCGACAATAAATGGGTGACTACTTCTTTGCAAGCTGGATCTGTAGCCACTTATACCTGGAAATAATTTAAACCCCAAAAGGTTTATCCGGAAACAGAAAAGGAAAATTTTTTGTAAGAATTTTAAAATAAAAATATTTTAAGCAAACAACGATGATATATTTAATATTAACTATTTGCAGCTATATTATTAACATAACTTTTAAATAAGTTTTTTTCTTTAAGGCTAGAGAAACATTAGCTTTACCGACTAAATTTTTTTAAAGATGAAAAAGATAAACAAAATTATTTTAGTAGTATTCCTACTTTTTGTAAGCGGATCATTTTATGGTCAAAATTTAAAAATCATGACCTACAACATCCGTTTAGATGTTGCTTCTGATGGAGAAAATGCATGGCCAAATCGAAAAGATTATTTTGCTTCGCAAATTCAATTTTATAGCCCGGATGTTTTTGGAGTTCAGGAAGCAACACCAAATCAGGTAACAGATATTGCATTGGTTTTGCCAAATTATAACAAATTTGGAGTAGGGCGAGAAGAAGGAGGAACAGGCGAGGCATGTACGATTTATTATAAAAAAGATCGCTTTAAAGTAGAGCAGTCTAATACATTCTGGTTATCAGAAACTCCAAATGTAGTTTCAAGAGGTTGGGATGCAGCTTGTAACAGAGTTTGCACCTATGGACTTTTTAAAGATTTAAAAACTAAAAAAACATTTTGGGTTTTTAATCTTCATCTGGACCACATGGGCGAAGAAGCAAGAATAAAAGGAGTACAGCTTGCTTTGAAAAAAATAAGCGAATTGAATACAAAGAAATACCCGGCTTTTTTAATGGGAGATTTCAATTCAGAACCGGATACAAAACAAATTGCAGAAATTAAAAAAGTAATGGATGATACAAAAGATGTTTCAAAAGAAAAACCATTTGGACCATCAGGAACGTTTAACGATTTCAAACACAACGAACCGGTAACATTATTACTCGATTATATTTTTGTTTCAAAAAACAGTGGATTAAAAATTCAAAAACACGCAGTTTTAAGTGATTCTAAAGATTTAAAATATCCCTCGGATCATTTACCTGTCTTAATAGAAATAGATTAAAAATGAAAAACATCAACAAAAAACTCCAAATTTTACTTTTGCTGCCTCTTATTGCAGTTCAGATAAAATGCGGAACTTCAAAAAATTCAGCCACTTCTAATAAAGCAGAATCGTGGATCACTACAACCGATGAGTCTTTAAAACTTCAAAAGCAAAATGATTTGGTTTTTAATACAGAAACGAATTCAAACCAAACTATTGAAGTAAATCCTTCTCAAAAATTTCAAACCATCGAAGGTTTTGGATTTTCTTTGACAGGCGGAAGTGCTCAGGCTATTTTAAAACTGGATAAAGCAAAAAAAGAAGCTTTGCTTCAGGAATTGTTTTCCAGAAAAGAAGATGCAATTGGGTTGAGTTATCTTCGTATTAGTATAGGAGCTTCTGATTTGAATGAAAAAGTTTTTTCGTATGATGATTTACCGGAAGGTGAAACAGATTTAAAACTGGAAAAATTTAATCTTGGTCCTGATTTAAATGATGTTGTGCCTTTATTAAAAGAAATTTTAGCCATCAATCCTCAAATAAAAATTATGGGTTCTCCGTGGTCACCTCCGGTTTGGATGAAAGACAACGGAAGCTCGAAAGGCGGAAGTTTACAGCCTAAATATTATCAGGTTTATGCCGAATATTTTGTAAAATATATTCAGGCAATGAAATCGCACGGAATTGTTATTGATGCGATTACACCTCAAAACGAACCATTGCACCCGGGAAATAACCCAAGTTTATTAATGCTTGCAGAACAACAGGCAGATTTTATTGGGAATCATTTAGGTCCCGCTTTCGCGAAAGCTAAAATCAAAACCAAAATCGTGATTTACGATCACAATTGCAACAAACCGGAATATCCTTTAACGATTTTAAAAGATGCAAAAGCGAATCCTTTTGTAGCCGGTTCTGCATTTCACTTATACGAAGGAGATATCAGCGCATTATCTACAGTTCATGATGCATATCCAAACAAAGATTTGTATTTTACCGAACAATATACAGGGTCAAAAAGTAGTTTCGAATCTGATTTGAAATGGAGTGTAAAAAATGTTGTAATTGGTTCTATGCGTAACTGGAGTGTAAATGCACTATCATGGGGATTGGCAAATGACGAGTATTACAAACCTTTTACTCCAGGCGGATGTTCGACTTGTAAAGGAGCGCTGATGATCGATCAGGCTCAGAATATAAAAAGAGAAGTAGGGTATTATATTATTGGTCACGCATCAAAATTTGTTCCTGAAGGATCAGTAAGAATTGGAAGTAATATTGCCGGAAATTTATACAATGTAGCTTTTAAAACTCCATCAGGACAAACGGTTTTAATTGTAGAAAATGATGGAGCTACAACAGAAACATTCAATATAAAATACAATAACAAACAAATTTCAACTACCTTAAACGCAGGTGCTGTGGCTACTTACGTTTGGTAATCAAAATTAAATTCATGAAATCGCCATGACTCCAAATAAAAAAGGAATAAAGAATGGCGATTCCATTAAAAAGCATATATTAAATTAGTATGAAAAAATTAACCACATTTGCCTTGTTGATGGTATCGGTTTTTGCGATGGCACAACAAGAAACAATAGATCAGAAAGTTAATGCTCTATTGAAAAAAATGACCATCGAAGAAAAAATTGGTCAGCTTAATCAGTATACAGGGGATAATTCTGCAACGGGACCAATTACTATTAATCCTAACAAACAAGCTGAGATAAAAGCAGGTATTGTAGGTTCTATGCTAAATATTGTGGGTACAAAATATACCAGACAATATCAGGAACTGGCAATGCAATCACGTCTTAAAATTCCGTTGTTATTTGGTCAGGACGTTATTCACGGTTACAAAACTACTTTCCCAATTCCGTTAGCCGAGGCTGCAAGTTGGGACTTAACAGCAATTGAACTGGCGGCAAGAGTTGCTGCTACAGAAGCTGCAGCAAGCGGAATCCACTGGACATTTGCACCAATGGTCGATATTAGCCGTGATCCTCGTTGGGGACGTGTCATGGAAGGTGCCGGAGAAGATACGTACCTGGGATCTAAAATCGCTTATGCAAGAGTAAAAGGTTTTCAGGGAAATAAACTGGGAGATTTAAACTCGGTTATGGCTTGTGTAAAACACTTTGCGGCTTACGGAGCAGCTGTTGGCGGAAGAGATTACAACTCAGTAGATATGAGCGAAAGAATGTTGTGGGAAACGTATTTACCGCCATTCAAAGCAGCTCTTGATGCAGGTGCGGCAACTTTTATGAATTCATTCAATGACTTAAACGGAATTCCTGCTACAGGAAATGCACATTTGCAACGCGATATCTTAAAAGGAAAATGGAATTTTCAGGGATTCGTAGTTTCAGACTGGGGCTCGATTGGAGAAATGGTAGCACACGGATATTCTAAAGATCTTAAAGCAGCAGCACTTTCTGCGATTACAGCCGGAAGCGATATGGATATGGAAAGTAATGCTTACAGGTATCATTTGGCTGATTTGGTTAAAGAAGGAAAAGTGCCTGTTGAATTAATCGATGATGCTGTAAAGAGAATTCTTCGCAAGAAATTCGAATTAGGATTATTTGAAGATCCTTACAAATATTCAGATCAAAAAAGAGCCGATAAAGCGTTGAACAATCCGGAACACAGAAAAGCTGCTCTTGATGTAGCACAAAAAAGTATTGTTTTATTAAAAAATGAAAACGAAACTTTACCACTTTCTAAAAACCTGAAAACAATCGCTTTCATAGGGCCAATGGTAAAAGAATACAAAGAAAACATGGGATTCTGGTCTGTAGAATTACCTGAAGTTGATTACAATAAATGGATCGTTTCGCAATGGGACGGTTTACAAAATAAAGTAGGTAAAAATACCAAGTTGCTTTACGCAAAAGGTTGTGAAGTTGACGGAGACAACAAAGACGGTTTTGCCGAAGCTGTTGCCACTGCCAAACAAGCCGATGTCGTTATTTTAAGTATAGGAGAAAAACGCGATATGAGCGGTGAAGCAAAAAGCCGAAGCGATATTCATTTACCAGGTGTTCAGGAAGATTTAGTAAAAGCGATTCAGGCTACCGGAAAACCAGTTGTAGTTTTGGTAAATGCAGGAAGACCATTAATTTTTAATTGGACTGCAGATAACGTTCCGGCAATTGTATACACATGGTGGTTAGGTACAGAAGCAGGAAACGCAATTGCGAATGTTTTATTTGGAGATTATAATCCGTCTGGAAAATTGCCAATGACTTTCCCGAGAGAAGTAGGGCAGATTCCAATTTACTATAATCACTATAGCACAGGAAGACCGGCAAAAGACGAAGATTCAAAAAATTATGTTTCAGCCTATATCGATCTTAAAAACTCTCCTAAATTTCCTTTTGGATATGGTTTGAGTTATACTAAATTCAATTATTCTGATTTGAAATTATCTTCGACTAAAATGAAAAATAATGAAACCATTAAAGTTTCTTTTCAATTATCGAATGTTGGAAAAGTATCTGGAGAAGAAGTAGTACAATTGTATCTAAAAGATAAATTTGGCTCAGTGGTGAGACCAATTTTAGAATTAAGAGATTTTCAAAAAGTAAAATTAAATGCAGGGGAATCTAAAACAATAGAATTTACAATCGACAAAGAGAAACTTTCTTTCTATAATGATAAATTAGAATTTATTGCAGAAGCAGGAGATTTTGAAGTAATGATTGGAGCTTCATCAGCAGATATCAAACTAAAATCTAATTTTGAATTGCTTTAAGAAATTCATCTATAAATAAAAACGGGCTTCATTTGAAGCCCGTTTTTATTATAATTATTTCACCAATTTCTTGAAATTAAATTTCATCAAATTCATAAAGCCTTGTTCTATAATATCGATTCCCAGTCCGAAATTGCTGTCTGCAACTTCATGATGCGCATTTCTAAATTCTTCAAAATCTGCTTGCGGAATTTCTAAATTCACCAATGGTGTAAAATCTATATTTATTGTAGCACCATTTTTTGTTACTTTTTTACGGCTGGTATAATCAAAATACGGATTTTTAATCGTGCTTTCCTGTGTCGTAAATTTCTCTTCTACATCTATTCTTTGATCTGTGTAAAGGTTGATTTCGTATTTTTCGTTATCAAAATTATGCCAGAAAGCAATATCGGTATGCAAAAAGTCACGGGCATTATTTTTAATCACATTTCGATCAAAATACATTAAGAAACGATTTTTTTGTGCATCTGTATAATACGGATCTTCAACATTCGCCTTGTACTGAATGGTATATTCGTTCAGTTTTTTATCATCGCTCAGCGTTTCAATTGTAGCATCTTTAAATATATTTCGAACATCCGTGCCGTTTCGGTCATTGTTATAGTTCAAAGTATAAAAGAAGAAATTATTCCAGCTGTCAATGATTTCTCTTTTGTTAGTATTCTTAAAATACTTACGCATATAATTAGCACGATTTCCTTTGTAAGTGGTGGTTAACGAAAGTTGTCCAGTGTTTTTTTGAACATTAAAATCAGCTTTTTCATTAATACCATAATAAGGAAATTTATGCGATTTTTTTATTTGTAAATCCTGATTTGGTTTTACCTCCAGATAATGCATGAAGTAAATAAAACCGCGATTTTCAATCAATCCAAATTCATCACGACTTGTAGCATCAATAAAATACGTTTCAGCCTTATAATCGATTTTTACAATTACATGATTAAAAGTCAATAAAGATGGCAAGTAATATTTCAGGTAATGATCTGTATTAAAATTAACCAAAACTACAGACGAATCTACCTTGATATAATCTAAAATCACTTTTAGTAAAACACATTTTGCCTTACAATCTCCCTGTTTGTTTTGATACGTGATAGACGGTTCCTGCGGTTTGTGACCGTTCATTTCATCTGCATTAAAAACATAGTAAACATGATTTTGCACATAATCTATCGCAAACTGCAATTGTTCATCTTTGTTGTTAATGGCATCCAGTTTTTCGACCAGATTAGGAGCAAATTCCTGTAGAGAAGATTTAGCATAAACCTCCTCATATAAAGGAGAAATATAATTAGACAAGTCGATCCAGTTACTATCAGTTGCAAAATCTATAAAAGGAGCAATTTCGCGATTACTATCTACAAAATTGATGTAGTTTTCTCTTTCGATCGTAAATTTTTGCCCTTTTTCTAAGTAATTAATTTCAGGAGGCAATACATTTCCGTCTTCATCTCTAAAGAACGTTTTTTTGTAAGCAATTCTTTTCTTGCGATCATTGATAAAAGAAAAATTATAACTTCCGTAAGCCCAGTAAGTGCTTGGGCTAACCCATACAAACTTAGAGAATTCTTTACGTAAAAAGTCACGTTCTGTAAATATCTTTACACGAGAATCCTCCATTATAAGAACATCATAAAGGCGCAAATCTTTTATGGTAATATTTATTTTTTTATTGCTGCTTAAAACACCGCCGTCACTTTGGTTTTCGCTGTCCAGAACTTTAATTTTTGTATCAGCGATTTTATCAACCAAAACGCCTTCTCTTAAAACGCTTATTCTGTGTATGATATAAGTTTCATTTTCTTCGACCACGACATCCATTACCGATGCATTTTCAAGATTTGCAGGTTCATTTAGTGTATAAGCTACACAAGCATATTCACTATTTTCTTCGTCGTTAGTGTAATAAATTTTATCTAAAAAATAGCAGTAATCACGACCTTCATCTATTTGTTTGCTTGCAAAATCTGATTCTTTAATGTATTCAATAAGTTGATTGTCATTAATATTAGTAGCCCATTCTGCTGGTTTTTGAATTTTGTAATTCTCTGACTGAATAAGATTTTCCATCGATGTTTTTTTAATATCTTAATAATTAATACAAGTATAATCTTATGCTTTTGTAACTCACAAAAATATGCGATTTTGAAATACTTAATGATTGTTAAAATTAATTAGTTTAATTTTTCTTAATAAAATTGCGTCATTTTATTGACATTGACAATTGAAATTGAAAAAAAATGTCATTTTTTATTACTATTAAATTTTAATTTGAAATGAAAAAAAGCCACTGAGCTACATAATATTTTAATGCAGAGAGCTTTGTATAAAAAGAAAAAACCTCGCTTTTTAGCAAGGTTCATATATTTTAATTTGTGATTTTAAAAGGATCATGTACTGAAAAAGTGCTGATGATTAGAATTTAGGAATTATTTTAAAACAGTATTTATAAAATCCATAGCGCCAATTCCTTTATAGGATGCCAATAATGCTTTATCAAAAGCTTCGCGTTTTGCTTTTTTATCTTTTGCTTCGGTTTCAATAATCATTTGGTTGAAAATTCTTTCCTGTTCCTCACTATATTTTATAGAAGCTTCGAGTAGATCATTTTTTGATACTAATCCAAAAGAAGAATATACTCTCTTCATAAACTTCTTGTTCAGGTTTTCTAGATTTGGAATGCTCATATTTTAATCATTATTTTTCTATACTTAAGTAGACTATCTATTTCAATTTTTGTTACAATAAAAAAGATATTAAAAACTGTTAATTAATATGTTACCTGTTTTTAAGATGATTTTTTATTGAAAAAACACATAATAATTATATAATGTGTTATTATGACGCAATGTACTTATTTTTTTAATCTGTTTTTTTATTTTTAAATAAAAATTGTGATTTTAACACTTCCTTTTTTAGAATGAATTTTGTGATAAAAAAGGGATGTGATTTAAGAAAAATGCTTCGGTTTTATAAAAATGCTTTAAATTGCAGTATAATCGAAAAATGAAAGTTGTAATTAATTAAAATTAGATGTTAAAAGACATTATAGAAAATAATCAAAATTATCAACCCGGACTTTCGATAGATTGTGTGATTTTTGGTTTTCACGACAATCAGCTCAAGGTTTTATTGATTAAAATTCCGCATAGTAATAAGTGGTCATTACCTGGCGGTTTTATCCCAATCGATCAGGATATTGATACTGCAGCAGTGACAGTTTTAAACGAAAGAACCGGAGTAGAAGGTATATTTTTGAGACAATTTGCCACTTTTGGAAAAATAAAACGCAACGATCAGCATTTTAGCAAAGAAGTTTTAGAATATTTAAAGATCGAAGAAGCAAAGGGAAAATGGCTCACGCAGCGTTTTGTTACCATTGGGTATTATGCCCTTGTCGATTTTTTAAAAACAATTCCTAAATCTGTCAATAAAGAAGAAGTTATAGAATGGATTGATCATAAAGAAGTGCCCGAACTTATTTTAGATCATGCAGCAATTCTCGATAAAGCATTAAACACACTTAGAATCGAATTGAATCTAATGCCGATAGGTTACAATTTATTACCAGAAAAATTCACGATGCCGGAGCTGCAAAAATTGTATGAAACGATTTTGGATAAAAAACTGGACAGAAGGAACTTTCTGCGTAAAATTAACAACATCGGAATCTTAAATAAACTCGATGAAAAGAAAAGTAATGTAGCACACAAAGCACCAAATCTATATAATTTTGATAAAGACAAGTACGAAGAAGTCCTTAAAAACGGATTGAATCAGGGCTGGTAAAAATAATGCTAAAGTTTTTTTTTTACTATTAAAAGCTTAATTTTCCTTAATCTCTTAATGGTTCAATAAATTGCTATTGTGAGACAATCGTTCTAAAAGTCAAATTTACACGAGGTTTTGATGTTGTTTTAGTTGGCGGTAATCTGTGTAGCCAATGCGTTTGGGTTTCATCTTTCATCACCAATAAGCTGCCATGTTCCAGAATTAAAGAAACGGTTTCTTTGGTTTCTTTATGTTTAAAAGCAAACTTTCTTTCGGCACCAAAACTTACCGAACCAATGGCGCCATTCTTTTTTAAATCTTTTTCGGCATCGCTGTGCCACGCCATTCCTTCATCGCCGGAATGATATAAATTAAGCAGGCAAGAGTTGAAGGTTTCGCCTGTTTCTTGTTCAATAACTGCTTTTAATTCCAGCAGTTCCTTTGTCCAGGGAAGCGCTTTTTTGGTGGTATTCGAATACGTATATTCAAAACCCGAATCGCCGTACCAGGCAACTTTTCGCTTCGTAAGAATTAATTTTCCGAAGATAATTGCTTCGTCATTTTTCCATTCAATAGTATTCAAAAGTAGATCCAAGTAACGATTCGATTCTTCTCTGGAAAATAATTTGCCATAGTAATTTACGGTTCCGTCTTTAGGAAGCAGGTTCGTCGTTTCGTCAGTTTCGGGATTAAATAAGTCCATTTTTCCAGTTTTGATATTCGGTTTTCATGCAATGTCCGCAAGGTCTGAAGCCATTTTGCCTGGCTTCATTTTCAGATAAAAAGAAAACCCGATTTTCTCGTTTCATTCTTTTTCCTGACGAACATTTTAAAGTTCCGTAGATTTTTAATTTTTGGTTTCCACCAAAGCAAATTTCCGCATTTTTAATTTTATTTCGAAGATTTGAATCTGAAATTTTATTGTGTTGTGTCATATTTTTACCGCATTTTTTATCGTAGAGGCGCACAGCAGTGCGTCTCCCACAACGTATGTTTTTTGCTACAGATTAAATAAAATGATTTTAAAATCTGCCATATCTGCTAAATCTGCGTGAAAATATCATATTGGAGTAGATAATCGTTGCGTAGACGCACTGCTGTGCGTCTCTACAGATATACTGTGTGTTGAAACCTCTGCACCTCTGCACCTTCAATTTAACGCATCATGAAAAATAATCCCCAGCGTATGTCGCTCACCAGAATGAATTTCGCTCACGCCATGTTTCATATTCACACGATAATAACCTTTTGTACCTTTTACAGGTTTGAAATTAGTTGTAAAAACCAATACATCTCCTTTTTTAGGTTTCAGAACAATAACTTTCGATTGTGCCCTTGGTGTTTGCTGTGTTAAAACAAATTCGCCACCGGTAAAATCTTCATCAGGTTCGTTGAGAAAAATTACTATTTGAATAGGAAAATAAACATCGCCATATAAATCCTGATGTAAGGTATTAAAACCACTTTTGCCATATTTTAAAATCAAAACAGTCGCTTTTAGCTGATTGTTGGCATGACATTGTTCCAGTAATTTTTCGTGAGTTTCAGGAAAACTGGTGTTTATATTTAAAACTTTCATCCAGGTATTTGCGATTGGTGCAAGTTTAGGATAAATCGATGTACGAATGTTTTGAATTAAAACCGGCAACGGATAATTAAAGTATTTATATTCGCCCAAACCAAACCGATAACGTTCCATAACGACTGTTTTTCGGTATAAAGAGGGATTATCATAATCGAATTTTAAATCTTCACATTGCTCGTTATCTAGTACATTCGGAATAATGGCGAACCCATTTTCATGCATAGATTCGGTAATGCTTTCCCAATTAAGAGACGCAATTTTTGATTGTATATTTTGCATAAGTAAGTTTAAATGAATTAAATAGGATTGATCACATATCTTCACATTTTTATTGTAGAGACGCACAGCAGTGCGTCTACGCAAAGATTGTCGACAAAGATTTTCGCAGAAATACGTGATCTTAGACGCACTGCAGTGCGTCTCTTCGGATATGTGTTGTGTAATCTTAGATTATTAGGTTTGCCTGCGCGCCTTCCCAACCAATAATAGCCGTTTTGCGCGTATTTCCCCACATATAACCGCCGAAGGTTCCTGAGGATTGAATCACTCGATGACACGGAATTAAAAAGGCTACAGGATTGCTCCCAATGGCAGTTCCAACAGCACGAGAAGCATTTGGTTTCTCGATTTGTTGTGCGATTGTTCCATAAGTCGAAAGTTGTCCCATTGGAATTTTAAGTAAAGTTTCCCAAACTTTCAGTTGAAAGTCAGTTCCTTTTAAATGCAGTTTGATTTCGGATAATTTGCTCCAGTCGTTTTGAAAAATAAACAAAGCATTTTGTTGTGACAAATCGAGTTTTCGGGAGAATGCTGCATTTGGGAATTTGTGTTTTAAATTTTCAAATCCGGTTTCTTCATCTTCGGCGAAAGCCATAAAGCAAACACCTTTATTGGTCGACGCCACAATAATATTCCCAAACGGACTTTCGGCAAAACTGAAATTAATTTCAAGGTTTTTGCCACCATTTTTATATTCTGCCGGCGTCATTCCTTCGATGTTTACAAACAAATCATGCAAACGGCTGGTTCCTGATAATCCGGTGTCAAAAGCGGCATCAGATAAAGTAGCTTTATTATTTTCTTTTAGGATTTTCTTGGCGTGTTCGACACTAATATATTGCAAAAATTTCTTCGGACTTGTTCCTGCCCATTCGGTAAACAAGCGCTGAAAGTGAAACGGACTTAAATGCACTTTTTCGGCAACCTCATCTAAGTTGGGTTGTTCCTTAAAGTTTGTTTTGATATAATCGATCGCATCGGCTATTCGATTATAATTGATGTTTTCCTGTGTGTTCATTTTCGTTCAATTTTATAATGCAAATATCGAGCGGTTTTTGCGGGTATAAAATCCGAAACTTGCTGTCTTTTTTTTTTAACCGCAATGGCCGCAAAGGTTACGCAAAGAACGCTATGTTTTTTTTGCTCGCAAAGTCGCGAAGTCGCAAAGTTTTTTTCGTAGTATTGTCATCTTTGTTTTTTTAACCGCAAAGGTCGCAAAGGTTTACGCAAAGAACGCTATGTTTTTTTTGCTCGCAAAGTCGCGAAGTCGCAAAGTTTTTTTCATAGTATTGTCATCTTTTTTTTTAACCGCAAAGGGCGCAAAGGTTTACGCAAAGACCGCTATGTTTTTTTGCTCGCAATCCCGATGGTTATCGGGAGCGCAGCCGCAAAGTTTTTTTCTTTGTCATCCTGAGCGAAGTCGAAGGAACGCAAAGTAGCTCGACAAAGATTGGCTTAAACTTAAACTTAAACTTAAACTTTAAAATTAAAACTTTGCGACTTCGTGACTTTGCGAGAGATTATACAGCTACTTCAAACTTTTCTCCATTTTGTAATTGATAAGCTCAACACCTAATCGGATATTTTTTTGTTTGGTTTTTACAACAAATCCCTTTTTCTCAAAGAAAGGTTTTGCGGTTATGCTTACGTCGGCTGTGATGATTTCTGAGTTTTCCTTTTTGGCTTCGAGTTCTAATTCATTAAAAACTTTATCAGCAATTCCCTGACGCTGGAAATCTTTATGAACACAGAAAAAGTCGATGTAATTTCCATCTTTTAGGGTTCCGTAACCTACAATTTTATCATCAATAAGAGCTAATAAAACAAATTGAGCATGAATAACTTTCAGCCAGCGTTCTACATTGTTTAGTCCTGAAATCCAGGCATCAATCTCTAAAGGACTGTAATCGTTTTTGCAAACCCATTTTATAGTCTCGATATACATTTCCTGCATTTCTGTTAAATCTGAAATCGTAGCTTTTTTGAAATCCATTGTTTTATTTTTAAAATGAATAGGTCTGAAATTGTTGAATATAGATGGCTTAGGACTCTAATCAACCCGAAACTTGAAACAATTTATTCTAATAGAACTAATGCGCCGTAGTTTTAGAAAAAACATTAATAACTACAACACCAATCATAATTAAGGCCAAACCAATTATTGCAGGTAAATCAGGAATTTGCTTGAAGAAAACGGCTCCAATAATTGTAATCAAAACAATACCAACTCCGGACCAAATAGCATATGCAATACCAACCGGGATGGTTCTAATTGCAAAACTTAAAAAGTAGAATGCTGCAAAATAACCCACAATCGTAATAATGCTTGGGATAATCTGTGTAAATTGCTCCGATTTTTTTAAGGCAGAAGTGGCAATGATTTCGAATATAATAGCAATTCCTAAAAAGAAGAAGTTTTTCATGATTAACGGTTTTCACAAAGTTAACTTTTGTGTTGATGTGAAAAGACGAATAGGTAAGAATAATATACTTTTTACGAATTAATTCGAGTTTAAATTATGGCAATTCAATATCCATTAGTTTAAAAGGAACTTTTTTGGTTGATTTATCTGTTTCGATATTAAGCACTAATTTCCAGTTTAGATTTGGTTTTTCTTCAAAATAGTAAGTAAACAAGTTATTGTTGCTCATACTGCCGTTTCGTTCTATTTTCTTGCCGGTTGCATCTTCAAAAAATAAATCGACAAATTTAGTTTTATCACCATTCACATAAAAGTAAACTTTGTTAGGATCATCATTATCGTCAGAGCTAAAAAGGCCGTCGAAGGCACCTACCAGGCCTTCAGCAAGCTGTCTTGCAGCTTCGGGTAGTTTTTTAAGCTCTTCTGCTTTTTTGTCTTTATTCTCTTTGACATATTTTGCATAAGACTCTTTTGTTAGATAAAGGATTTGAATGTCAGATTTGCCAGGGACAAGATTTACATTGGTTTTACTTTGGTAATTAGCGATTTTAATTTCACTGCCATTTGTTACATTAGGATTGTATAGACTCACTTCTCCGCTAAGTTCTTTAATGGTTTTTGATCTTCGGGATGGAACTTTGGTCTCCAGTTTGATTTTAGCGGTCTGATCTATTTTTATATAATCGAAATTTGTCCTGTCCTCATTGATCAAATCAACTCCCTGATCATCGATTGCCTTAGTGATTTTACTGATTTTAACAAATTTGTACTTTCGAACTTCATCTCCCGATATTTTGAGTTCAATTTCGCATTCGTTGTAAAATGAATTATCTGATGTTGATCTTTTTTCATTTATTTCACTAACGGATATTTTTTGAGAGAAAGTGACAGAAGTAAGAAGAAGGAAAAAACTTGTAATAAGTAATTTTGTTTTCATTTTTGATATTTAATGTATTCAGGTTTTGATTATTTTGTTTTTTTTAATTGAAGAAATTTAGTTGTTAAAATCATAAGGGTAATTTATCTCTTTTAAATCGTCTTCTAATAATTTCCAATCTTCGATTTCGTCAACAATTGATAAAACCATTTCTTTGGTTAATACCTTACCTTGATAAATTTCGGTTACTGTTTTTAATGGTATTCCGGTTTCTTTATAAGAATCTTCAAAATATTCACTTGCCCAGTCAATGTAAGTTTGTGGATTTCCGTCAAAAATAGCCAGCAATTCAGCTGAGTTATCATTATAATCTTCAATCATTCCTACTTGCCAATCTCCGGTTTCATTTGTCCATAAACAAAATGTAGTTCCCAGAGAGGCGACCGGTTCACCAAATATAAATTCATTATAAATTTCAGGTAAATTTTTAGTCAGGTCACTTTTTTTATTATGCTGAAATTCGTGTGCAAAACCATTTATTACAGAATGATTTTCAAGAAAAAGAATGTTCATTAAATCGCCGGATCCATCTCTCATTTCGCAGTACTCTTCACCTTTTCCCCATTGAGAGTTGTAGGAGTAATAACGATATTCCCATTCCTGACAAATGATAGCATCTAAAACCGAAATCGCTTTGAAGATATTTTGTAATGAATTTTTATTGGGTAATAATTTAAAATCTTTTGTAGTAATCATTGTTATTTATATTTGATCAGTTCCAAACTGAATTGCTTTTGCCTCATCAAAACAATCAGCACATAATATTTTAAAATCGGCTTTAGCTTCAAAAGCATCATTCCATTCTTCGCCGTTATCCAGCAACCATTGTTCGCATGCTCCGCACCAGGCAATTTGAGGAAGATCTTCTTCGGCTTCAGAATAGAAGAAACCTACTTTTTCTTTTTGGTCTATTGCCATTGCAATATGAATACACGAAAATGACATGTCTTTTGTGCCATGCATTTCGCATACAACTTTTTCGATCATAGTATTACTTTTTCTTGTCTTGCTTTTCTTTTTGTTTTTTCGCCTTTTCCTCTTCCTTTAACCTTTTTTCTTCTTCTTTGGCCTTTTTCTCTTCTTCGTGTTGTTTCTCTAATTCTGCTTTTTTGATTTTATCAGCTTGTATCTGGTTTTGTAAATCCTGAATTTTATTCGAACTCTTTTCGATATCAGTTTTCGATTGGCTTATTTTTTCTTCAGACTTAGCGATTTCTTTTTTAGACTTTTCGATATTTTTTAGAATATCAGAATTGCTGTTTTTTTCGGAGTTAGTTTCAAGCGTTTTTAGTTCGTCGGTTTTGGTCTTTAAATCGGCTTCTTTTTGGGTTGCTTTTTCCTGAAGTTTTTTAAGTTTTTTTTCTTCTTTGGCGAGTTTAGATTCTTTTGTTTCGATGTTGTTCATCATACTTGCCATAGCGCGTTGCTGCTGTTGTTGCTGCAGGAACATTTGGTTTTGCTGTCTTACCATTGCGTTCGAAGCCTGCATTTGTCTTTGCAGACTAGATTGTGCATTGGTCAAAAAAGGCAATAGTAGTATTAAAGTTAAAATTAGGCGTGTTCTCATAATAGGATTTTAGATATTGGGGATTTGAAGTTCAAATGTAAAGTTTAAATTTAAAAAGCGTATATAATATCTGATTATATTAATGTTCTTGGTTTACGTAAGAGTGAAGAATAGAAGCCAATGTCATTAAGTTAAGGGAAAAAAATTAAATGAGGTTGTTAAGCCTGATGTCTAATCAGGTTGTTTATTTGATTATTAGAAAATAAATAAATCTCGAACATTATTAATACACATATTTATATTTGCGGTTTTTGTTCCATCGGAACACCTCATCGGTAGCCCAATAAATTAGGTGTTTTTTTTTGTTCCGTAGGAACGTTTGATTTATAAATAATTGATAAAAATATATACAGAGATTTCTCAAACGTCTCAATGGGACGATATTTCTCACGATGCCTTTTTTTCTACCGACAAGATGTTCCGATGGAACAAATAGTTGTTAATTATACCTCGTCAGGTTGTTTTTGGTTAGCTGTATTTTATTTTAGAAGTCTGAAATCTTGAAACAACTGATAATCTTAATATTTACCAGCATTAAAATCAAAAATCTTTAAATTAATTGCACGCCCTTATAATTTTTAAGAATGGTGATTTGTGATTTTAGATTAAAAAAGAAATTATGGATTGAATGATAATCCGACACTAAAAAACAATCGTACTTTGTCGATATTATTTATCCAGGAAGTATCAAAATGAATAGGGCCTAAAATAGATTGATACGAAATAGAGGCTCCTCCTGATATTACAAGGCTAGGGTCTGAGCCATCATCCCATTTTCCTTTTGGACTAAAGGCTTTATTGATGTATTTATCAAAAGATTCAAACCCCACAGTTGCGATATTAAAATGGGGAGTGAGATAAATTTTTCCCATAAGATTGATTTGAGAAGCAATTTTTAAGCCCATAAATTGCGAAACATTGAGTTCGTCCTCATGCAGGCCGGGAAATGAAAAACGATTACTGCCAGAGCTTGGTATATTTCCTCCTAAGAAATATTTTGAAGCATAACCAAAATCCGAAAATGAGATTTGGCTATCTTTTAGTTTATCCTCAAAAACAAAATAAGAATCAAAGCCAATGATTCCTGTAATTTTCTTTCTTAATAGCGCTCTTTTTTCAAAGCTGAAACCAAATTTTGTATAACCATTTGTTGCACCAGAAATACTGGTTTGATCAGGATCGTTAAAAGAGGTATAAACATCTGATAACAAGGATCTGGTTACATTTGCTTTCATAATTGTTCCGTTTTCAGCAAAGAAAACTTTATCCATGTCATTGTAGGAATAATGCAGGTTTAATTCTATAGTGTTTAAGGAATAATTCGTGATATCGATGGCGTTAGGATTGTATTCTCTGCTGTATTTTGGTTTTAAATTGGCGTATTGATAGTTTAAACCATAGCCAAAATAACTTTTAAGTGAATTTATGTTTCTGTTGATCTCATTATTGAATTCTACAGCATTATAAAGTACATTATCTGAAGCTTTGCCGTTAAAATAAATCTCCTGCCTTAAAAAGGCTCCATAAAGTTCAGATGACCACCACCAGTCCCTGTTTTTTCCAAAGTTTTTCTGATAATTGATTCGTGCTTTTGGCTGTTCTGCAATATCGACTGATAAAAGAAGACGCGATGCTCTGGCAAGAACATTTCTCGCGGTGTAATTAAAAATGATTCCTACGCCCCGGTAAGTGTCATAATGTACAGATGTGTTCAGTTGGTTTTTGGCGCGTTCATGTCCAAATATTGTAACGCCTAGTTTGTCGCCATCTTTGATGAAATAGCTGTATGTAATTTCATCAAAAAGATTCGTACCCATTGCCCGGTTAATACCTGCTATTAAATCTTTGGTGGTATATTTTACATGTGTTTTAAGATTTATTCTTCCTAATACCAG
Organism: Flavobacterium piscisymbiosum; assembly: GCF_020905295.1. Taxonomy (NCBI): domain Bacteria; kingdom Pseudomonadati; phylum Bacteroidota; class Flavobacteriia; order Flavobacteriales; family Flavobacteriaceae; genus Flavobacterium; species Flavobacterium piscisymbiosum. The sequence goes on from NZ_JAJJMM010000001.1 coordinate 1,965,474, forward strand.
AGCAAGGTTTTCCGGACTTATTTTTTTGTAAACAATAGTGTCAAGAATAAATTCTGCGGGTATGTTTGGTAATTGGTGTGTTCGTTGAGTGTATCCTTTTAATTTTTCGGATAATGTAATTAAAGCTGGAAGGTTTTGTGCTGTTGCAATTTTACCATCTTTATAGATTTCGTCACTATCTGCAAAATCAGCTGTAGAAAAACGTAAGTTAGGCAAGTGGTCTACTAAGATATTGCAAAGTTTTCGGTTTGCCGGGTTCTTAATATTACTGGGGAACATACTGGTTTGAGTTAATATCGTTAAAAGATTGTTCAGTTTGGCGATGGGCTCCAATCCGCCGCCGACATCACTGCCAATAATAAAGTCAGCACCCATTTCTTTGGCAACATCAGTAGGGAAATTATTCATTACACCACCATCAACCAATACTGTTTTTTCGTATGTCATAGGCTTAAAAATACCCGGCAATGACATACTCGCTCTCATGGCATAAGCAAGACTTCCTTTGCTTAGTATAACTTCTTTCCCTTCGGCCAAATCGGTAGCCATGGCTCTAAATGGTATTGGCAGGCTGTCAAAGTCTTTAATATTGTATACCGGATAAGTTAATTCAGAAAGCAGTTCTCTTAAGTTTTGATCGTTTAAAAGAGAGCCAACACTGTTTAGTTTTTTGTCTTTAACACCTATTCCAACTAAATACCGCTGAAATTCTCTTTTTTCTTCTACACTCACAGATTTTAACGACTGGCCACCGCCAAATAATTTATCCCAAATAATATTTTTGGTTAATTTTTCGATACTATCGCCAGAATAGCCCATCGCATACAAACCTCCTATAATGCTTCCCATACTGTTTCCAACAATAAGATCAGGAACGATATGCAACGAATCAAGTTTTTGCAAAAGCGGAATATGTGCAATACCTTTTGCGCCACCACCACTTAATACTAAAACGACTTTAGGTTTCTTTTCCTGAGAAAAAATAATTTGCGGAAGGCAAAGTAAAAATAAGAAGACGATTAAATAAGTTGTTTTTTTCAAGTTTGTACTTTTAAGTATTTGATAAATAGATCCTTACTTTGATTATTAAATGTAAGTAGATATTTATAAACGTGCAATTTTTTGAGAGAAATGTTTTTGTTCCATAGGAACATTTCATTGGTAGAAAAAAAAGCATCATAAGAAATGTCGGGCCTTAGGGACGTTTGACAATTTGTTTCTGTTTTACCATTATTATTTATAAAATCAAACGTTCGGCTACCAATGAGATGTTTCGATGGAACAAAAAAACCCGACAGGTTTTTAAAACCTGTCGGGTTTGAAATAAGTATCAAAAATCTAAGATCAACAATCTTAAATCTAAAATTAATCTAGTATCTGTAGTACTCTGGTTTGAAAGGACCTTCAACCGGAACACCAATATAGGCAGCCTGATCGTCACGTAAAGTTTCCAATTCAACTCCTAATTTAGCAAGGTGCAAAGCAGCAACTTTTTCATCTAAATGTTTTGGTAACATATAAACGTCATTGTTGTAAGCAGCACTGTTTTTCCATAATTCGATTTGTGCCAAAGTTTGGTTAGTGAATGAGTTACTCATTACAAAACTTGGGTGACCTGTAGCACAACCAAGGTTTACTAAACGACCTTCAGCAAGAATGATGATATCTTTTCCAGCGATAGTATATTTGTCAACCTGAGGTTTAATTTCGATTTTAGATGCACCGTGGTTTTTGTTCAGCCAAGCCATATCAATTTCGTTATCAAAGTGACCAATGTTACAAACAACAGTTTTGTCTTTCATTTGCTCGAAGTGCTCTCCAAGAACGATATCTTTATTTCCTGTAGTTGTAATGATGATATCAGCAGTAGCAATTACAGTGTTTAATTTTTTAACTTCATAACCGTCCATTGCAGCTTGTAAAGCACAAATTGGATCAATTTCAGTAACAGTTACAATAGATCCTGCACCTCTAAAAGAAGCAGCAGTTCCTTTTCCAACATCACCGTATCCACAAACGATTACTCTTTTTCCAGCTAACATTAAGTCAGTTGCACGACGTACAGCATCTACAGCAGATTCTTTACAACCGTATTTGTTATCAAATTTAGATTTAGTAACAGAGTCATTAATGTTGATTGCAGGCATTGGTAAAGTTCCGGCTTTTACTCTTTCGTAAAGTCTGTGAACTCCAGTTGTAGTTTCTTCAGACAATCCTTTGATTCCAGGAACCAATTCTGGGAAACGGTCAATAACCATGTTAGTTAAATCTCCACCATCATCAAGGATCATGTTCAATGGTTTTCTGTCTTCACCAAAGAATAAAGTTTGCTCAATACACCAGTCAAATGATTGCTCATCAAGACCTTTCCATGCATAAACCTGAATTCCTGCAGCAGCAATAGCAGCAGCAGCCTGATCCTGAGTAGAGAAAATGTTACAAGAAGACCAAGTAACCTCTGCACCAAGAGCGATTAAAGTTTCGATTAAAACTGCAGTCTGGATCGTCATGTGTAAACATCCAGCGATACGAGCACCTGCAAGAGGTTGTTCGTCTTTATATTCAGCGCGAAGTGCCATTAAACCTGGCATTTCAGCTTCAGCCAATTCAATTTCTTTTCTTCCCCAAGCCGCTAGAGAGATGTCTTTTACTTTGAAAGCCACAAAAGGCGTAGTTGTAGTACTCATTTATAGTATATTTGTATATTGTAAAATTTTTGCAAATTTACGGAATAGGTTTTTAATTCTACCTACTTTCTATAAGATTTGTGAAATGTTTAATTTCTTAATCTTTTGAACTTTAGCTAAATAATTTACTTATTACAAGAAGGTATTGAAATTGAGGAGCTATTTCCTGCTGTCCACTATATCTTTTCCTGGCTAAAGAAGCCAGAAAAAGGATGCCGCTCCCATCAGGGCTAAAAAGATGAGACTTTGATATTTAAACCATATAAGTGATATAAGTTCATTTAAAAAAGATTCTTAATAATAAAGTTAATCGCTAATTGCTTAAATTTACTAATGACATTTGTTACAAGCTAAGTTATATGTATTTACATAACTTACTATGGTTTAGAACACACAAACCATAATTAATAATTCATAATTAAAAGAGAATGCCTTTATTTCAAACCATACAATTCAACGAAACTACCAAAATCTTAATTTGGCACATAACAGAATCTTTTGAGGAGTTATTGAGTAAGGTAGTCTTAAAAGAAAAAACGCAGCAAAGACTCAACGGAATGAAGTCGCAAATGCACCAGCGTGCTTTTTTGAGCGTTCGTATGCTAATACAGGAAATGGGTTTTACAGATCATGAAATGCATTATGACGAATTTGGAAAACCTTACTTTAATTGTCATAATCATATCTCGATTACACATTCGCACGATTTTGCAGCGATTATAATCAGTGATGAAACCGTAGGAATCGACATGGAATTGCAACGCGAAAAAATCCTTCGCATTGCCGATAAATTTGTAGATACAGAAACCAGTTACTTAAACACTCAAAATAAGGTAGATTATATCAAGGAACTTACCGTAATCTGGGGCGCAAAAGAGGCGATATTTAAAATCAGAAACGAAAAAGGAATCAGTTTTAAAGATCATATCAGGGTACATGCTTTTTCATTAAACAAAAATCTAACAGAAGCCAGTTTGCATTTTAATGATCTCGTTGTAGATTTTGATGTACATTATAAAGAGATCAAGTCAAGTACTTCAGGGCAGGATTTTACTTTGGTGTACGCTTTTGAGAAATAAAATTTCACTAAATTCCAATTTTAAAAAAAATCCAAATTCAAATACTCGCGATAATCTTGTCATGCCGATTTCTATAATAAAAATCAAAATTGAGAAAGAGTTCCCGGGGAACGAAATATATTGTAGGGATGGATTTTAATCCATCCTGCGAAATGTAATCACAATTTTGTCATTTCGACCGAAGGGAGAAATCACACAAGAAATTCACGTCCAAAATGTCGCCAATCTTTGTTTAGTTCCTTGCGAAGATTTTTCCTTGTTCGAAATGAGAAACTACACGAAAATATTATTATGAAAACCATTTCCTAGCCCCGATAGAAGTGGAAATCCTTTTGTGCCGGGGTTCGGCACAAAAGATTGGAACGAATAGCGGGATTAGCTCCTGAAAAAAAACAAATAAATATTTACGATTCTGGAGGAACTTCACTTTCTTTTTGTCTGTGCTTAAACATACTCATGTATAAAAAAGTACTCATTTTACGGGCACGTCTTTTTAATGTTTCTACATTTTCGCCCTCAAAATGTTCGTCTAAAGTCTGAAACCAATAGTTTAGCCAGATGCCAAATTCATTCGACGTGATTTTTTCATTAAAATGCTCGTCTACTTCATTATGCGCTACATGCGGATTTCCTTTGTATTTTTTTACGGCAAACAGATTCGTTTCCCAAAAATCAGTCAGTTTTTCCAGATGTGTGTCCCAATCTTTAATCATCATATTAAAATAAAAGCCGATCTCTTCATCGGCTCTTATTTTAGCATAAAACTGATGTACTAAATACGAGATATCAGCTCTGTTTTCTATTGGTTTTCTCATAGAATAAAATTGTTCAGGATGATCAATAACACACTTAAAATAGCACTTGTAATAATAAAGTTAAAAACTACTTTGTGTTTCATTTGTGCAAGTATAGAAGTATTAGCTAATATACAAGCCAGAACAATAATAGCCAATTGTATCATTTGACCAATAGAGGTTCCGTGAGAAAGAATATACATTGCTGCAGCTGCACCTAAACAGCTTTGACCAATTACAGCCATTGCTGCAGAACCCATATAATTTTTATTGAAATTTTCGAATGTTGTTTGATATAGTGTCATGATATTTGTTTTTATAATAACAAAGGTACAGGCACTTCAGTTCTTGTTTTTATGATTAAAATCATAAAAAAAGAACTTTTTTATCGGTATACTTTTCTGTTTATAATCTTTAGAACGCCCTTTTTTTCAAGAGCTTTAATGGTTCTAATTACGGTTTCGACACGCAAACCGGTTAAGTCTCCTATTTGTTGTCTGGTAAAATTGATGAGGTAACCGTTTTCGTCTTTTGTGAAATTAAAATAAGCGATTCCGTGATCGATTAATTTAAGGACACGGTGTTCAGGTTCCTGCGTAGACATTTCTGCCGCCATAACCGATTTATAATACAATCGTTGGGCTAAATTCTCGATGATTTTAATACTTACAGTTGCGTTTTCTTCCAGCAATTTCATAAAACTGTTTTTAGGCAGCACAAGAACTTCTGCATCTTCAACAGCAATTGCATTGGCAGGATAATTTTGGTTTAAAAATAAAGGCGGTTCACCAAAAGAGTGACCTTTATAAAAAATTCCCTGAATAAATTCGCGGCCATCATCATTGTAATTACTCATTTTTACCTCACCGGAAATGATCTGATAATAATGCGTAGGGAGATGACCATCTTCAAAAATAATTTCGTTTTTATCGAAAGATTTTTTCAGGGCGCCATATTTTTCCAACAGATCAATTGCAATCATAATTTTGTTTTAGCTATAACACAAATATAATTCATTCAAAATAGTTCTTCTACATTAAAAAACTTTTACTTTTACGCCCGTTATGAGACAAAAAATACCCAATATACGCCAGCAAATTCTGGAAGCTAAAAGTAACGGACAAAAATTACTCGCTATACTTTTAGATCCTGATAAAATTGTTTGGGAAAATTTAGATCATTTGTTGCTTAAAATCAATCAATCGCCTGCAACGCATATTTTTGTGGGAGGAAGCATTGTAGAATCTACAATTTTAGAAGATTTAATTGCAGTATTAAAACAAAAAACAAATTTGCCCGTTGTCATATTTCCGGGTAATCCGTCGCAAATTTCGCCTCAGGCCGATGCTATTTTGTTCTTGTCTTTATTGTCCGGACGAAATCCTGATTATTTGATAGAATATCAGGTTCAGGCCGCTCCAATACTTAAAAAAACAAATCTTGAAGTTATTGCTACAGGTTATATTTTGATCGAAAGCGGTAATGAAACGGCCGTAGCACGAGTAAGCAAAACAAAGCCATTAAACAGAGAAAATTTAGATCTGGTTCTGGCCACTGCACAGGCTGGAGAAATGTTAGGCAATCAATTAATCTATCTCGAGGCAGGAAGCGGAGCAAAGCAGCCCGTTCCGCTGGAAATGATACAGTTAATTGCTCAAAATATTAATATTCCTATTATTGTTGGAGGAGGAATTGTAGATTTGCACGGAATTCAAAATGCCTATAATGCCGGTGCAGATTTGGTCGTTATAGGAACTGCTTTCGAAAACGACAGTCATTTTTTTGAATCATAATTAAGAACCACCAAAAACAACCCGCCCAATGATAGATTTTTTTCTTGAAAGTTACAAAAACGCTCCGCTTTGGCATATTGTCCTGGAATTTTTGGTTTTTGTTTGTGGTATTTTAAGTGTTTGGTTTGCGAAGAAAGAAAATATCTGGGTGTATCCAACTGGTTTAGTCGCTACGGTGATTTCAGTGTATCTGCTATACGTTGCAGGTTATATTGGCGATATGATTATCAATGGGTATTTCTCTATAATGAGTATTTACGGTTGGTACGTTTGGGGAAAAGGCGGAATCACAGAAGATAATTTGCCTATTACGAGAACAAATGTTAATGAAAAAATAATTGGAGTTATACTGTTTTTTGTAACTGTTTTTGTAGTTTTCGGAATTTATAAATATTTCGATTATGAAATTCATAAAGACAATTATGTCGACATGATTTCGTCTGGAATATTTTTTGCAGGAATGTGGTACATGGCCAGGAAAAAGATCGAAAACTGGACACTTTGGATCATTGGCGACATTATTGTAGTGCCTCTTTATGCCTATCGCGGTTTAGGGATGTTGTCGCTACAATATTTAATTTTTACAATTTTGGCTATTTCAGCTTATTTAGAATGGAGAAAAATCTTAGACAGCAAAAAACAGCTATCATAAAAATTGCCTTATTTGGTCCTGAAAGTACGGGCAAAACTACATTGGCAAAACAACTTGCAGAATATTACGAAACCGAATGGGTTCCCGAATTTGCACGTGATTATTTGCAGGAAAAATGGGAAGAGAACCAACACATTTGTGTGGCCGATGATATGTTGCCTATTGCGTACGGACAAGTTGCATTAGAAAATAAAAAATTGGCCTCCGCCAAAAAGTATTTGTTTTCTGACACTAATTTGATGGTGACCAAAGTTTTTTCTGAAATGTATTATGGTTTTTGTGATCCGCTTTTAAACGAAGCTGCATTAGAACATGAATACGATTTGTTTTTCCTTACCGATATTGATGTTCCCTGGGAAAAAGACGACATTAGAGATACTCCTGACGGAAGGGAATCGGTATTCTCGGTTTTTAAACAAACCCTGATTGATACTAAAAAACCTTTTATAACACTTTCCGGTAATAAAGAAAGCCGTTTGGCAAAAGCAACTTCAATTATAGATAATTTATCTCTTGCAAAACAGCATGGTTTTTCATCAGCAGATTTTGTTCAGATATACAATCACGGAATTCCTTTTGATAAAATTCTTAAACAGCTTGAAATTTTTAAAAACGGAATTTTAAAAAGCAACTTAATAAGTCCTGCTACAATCAATAACGGAATTTTAAGTCTTTCAGAAACTGAATTCGAAGAAAAAGCGAATTTTTTTGATCTTCAAAAAGAAAAATTAAAACTAAAAAAGTTTGTTCCGGCTTCGGGTGCGGCAAGCAGAATGTTTAAATTTTTAACCGCTTTCCTGAATGATTTCGACATTAAAAAAGAAACTATAAATGCGTATATCAATAGAAAAAAAGACAGTGATTTGTCGATTTTTATTGTCGCAATGGATAAGTTTCCGTTTTTTAAAACATTAGACGAAAAGCTTAAAGAGATTTATCCTGATTTTGAAACTTTAGACAGGGATTATAAAAATTATTACTTCGTAAAAACATTACTTTCTCCGGAATATTTTGATTTTGCAAACAAGCCAAAAGCAGTTTTGCCATTTCATCAATATAAAACACATATAGCCAACCCGATAGAAGAACATTTGAATGAATGTGTGCATTATGCAACTTCAAATCAGGTTTCTAATTTACATTTTACAGTTTCTGAAATACATCAAACTTTATTCGAAAATGAAGTTGAGGTACTCAAGGAAAAAGTAGAACAAGATTCGAAAGTTAAAATTGATATAGGTTATTCGTACCAAAACAAAAGCACCGATTCTATTTGTGTAGATGCAAAAAACATTCCTGTTCGTGACAAAGAAAACAATTTGGTTTTTAGACCTGGCGGACATGGAGCGTTGATTGAGAACTTAAAAGAACTCGACTCTGATATTATTTTCATCAAAAACATTGACAATGTGATTCAAAATCATATTGATAAAATCGCATTGTATAAAAAGGCTTTGGCCGGTGTTTTAATAAAAGTGCAGCAAAAAGTTTTCGGCTATTTAAATGCAATTGAAAAGCAGGAAATAAAAGAAGAAAACATCGAAGAAATTGTTGCTTTTTTGATGCAGAAGCTCAATATTGAGTTAAGTAATGATTTTAATAAATTCACTTTCAAAAATAAAATCAATAAAATAAAAGAATTACTCAACAGGCCAATTCGCGTTTGCGGAATGGTAAAAAATGAAGGAGAACCGGGTGGAGGACCATTTTGGGTAAGAAATGATAAAGGCGCTGTCTCGTTACAGATTGTAGAAACATCGCAAGTAGATTTGGCCAATAAAAAACAAACGGAAATTCTTGCCGAAGCAACACATTTTAATCCGGTTGATCTGGTTTGCGGAATCAAAAATTATAAAAATGAAAAGTTTGATTTGCTGCAATTTGTCGATCAAAAAGCAGGTTTTATAGTCGAGAAAAGTGTAGACGGAAAAACAGTCAAAAGCTACGAATTACCGGGATTATGGAATGGTGCAATGGCCAATTGGTTAACTATTTTTGTAGCAGTTCCCCTGATTACTTTTAATCCGGTGAAAACAGTAAACGATTTATTAAAAGCAGCACATCAGCCACAATAATGGATATCGAAAAAATCATATCAGAGTTAAGTTTTAAAGCAGTCAGAAGTAGTGGTGCCGGCGGACAAAATGTAAACAAAGTTTCTTCGAAAGTAGTTTTAACTTTTGATTTGAATGCTTCTCAGGCTTTATCCGAAGAAGAGAAATTGCTTTTGCTAACCAATATCTCGTCCCGATTAACAACAGAAAATATCCTGATTTTAAATTGCGACGAAGACAGAAGCCAGCTTAAAAACAAAGACATTGTGATAAAACGCTTTCTGGAAATTATTAAAAAAGGATTGTTTGTTCCTAAAATTCGTAAAGCAACCAAAATACCAAAATCGGTAATTAAGAAAAGAATAAAGGACAAAAAGAATATTTCTGAGAGAAAACAATCTCGTAAGAAGCCAGACTTAGATTAAAATTCCAATTTTTAAAATTCCAAATTCCAAAAAGCTCACTATGTAGTTTTCAATTGGAATTTGGAATTTCAGTTTTTGGGATTTATTGTTTTTGGAGTTTAATTTATTGTAATTGATTTTTGCCATTGTCTTTTGACTTTTGAAATTTTTAACACTACATTTGCACTGTCTCAAAGGGGTGCTCTAAATAACGAGCTGAGATCATACCCAACGAACCTGAGCGAGTAATGTCGCTAAGGGAAATAAACGACAATTTTAGCGTGCACACTATATTTTGTCGTGAAACATTTATTAATTTTAACAAAGAATAATTCCCCCTTTTATTCGTAATTCTTTACGAATGAAAACTATTATTAAAAGTACTGAGGTACTAAGTTGCAAAGGTTCTAAGTCTCAAAAATTGGGCAGAACCAAATCTATTTTCTTTATTCTATTTTCTTTACTCTATTCTCTTTCTTCTATTTCACAGGAACAAGATTCAACCAAAGTCAATAAGCTTGATGATGTTTTAGTTTCGGCGGTTCGTGTTACGACAAAAACTCCGGTTACATTTAGTAATATGGATAAAAAGGAAATTAAATTTAGAAACTTAGGACAGGATATTCCAGTTTTAATGAACTATTTGCCATCTGTTGTTACTACTTCTGATGCAGGAGGAGGAATAGGGTATACCGGAATCAGAGTCCGCGGAAGCGATGCTACAAGAGTAAACGTAACCATCAACGGAATTCCGTATAATGATTCTGAAAGTCAGGGAACTTTCTGGGTAAATATGCCGGACTTTGCTTCATCTGTAGAAAGTTTACAGTTGCAGCGTGGTGTAGGAACTTCTACAAATGGTTCAGGAGCTTTTGGCGCGAGTTTAAACATGCTTACAGATAGTTATGCTTCAAAACCAACCGGAGAAATTTCGAGTTCTTACGGAAGTTTCAATTCAAATAAAAACACGGTAAAATTCAGTACAGGTTTATTAAACGATCATTTTGAATTGGCCGGACGTTTGTCTACCATTAAATCTGATGGTTATGTAGATCGTGCCAGTTCTGATCTTAAATCCTATTTTCTGCAAGGAACTTACGTAGGAAAAACGACTTTAATTAAAGCGTTGGTTTTTGGCGGAACCGAAAAAACCTACCAATCCTGGAACGGAATTGATGCTGAAACTTTAAATTCAGATCGAACTTATAATTCTGCAGGAAAGTATAAAGATGAAGCAGGAAATGTTCATTTCTACGACAATGAGACCGATAATTACAAACAAAACCATTATCAATTGCATTGGAGCGAATCATGGTCTGATAAATGGAGCAGCAATTTTGCTCTTCATTATACTAAAGGACAAGGATTTTATGAAAATTATAAATACAATGAACCAGTTGAAGGATACGGACCAATTCAGCCAACAAAAATGGTTGAAAATGATTTGGGAGAATTAGTTCCCGGAACAGATTTAATTCGTCAGAAATGGTTAGACAATGATTTCTACGGAACAACTTTTTCTGTAAAATACAAAGAAGAAAAGCTTGATGTTATTCTTGGCGGAGGCTGGAACAAATATGAAGGCGATCATTACGGAAAAGTAATCTGGGCAAGAAATTCTGATCTGTCGGAATTAGGCGATCATTATTATGATGATTATTCAACAAAAACAGATGGAAATATCTTTGCAAAAGCCAACTATCAATTTACTGAAAAATTGAGTTTCTACGGAGATTTACAATATAGAAGAGTTCAGTACAAAGCAAATTCAAAAGAAACAGGAATAGTCGATGATACTTTCAATTTCTTCAATCCAAAAGCAGGATTGAATTATGAAATCAATGAAAAGAATACACTTTACTTTTCGTACGCACGCGCTAATCGTGAACCCAACAGAACCGATTATGAAGGCGGAAATGTAAAGCCTGAGAAATTAAATGATTTTGAATTAGGATGGAGATTCAATTCAGAGAAATTTCAATTGAATTCTAATTTCTATTATATGGGTTACAAAGATCAATTGATCTTAACCGGAAGATTAGATGATGTTGGAGCGCCAATTCGTGCCAATACTGAAAAAAGTTACCGTTTAGGGTTTGAAGTAGATGCGACAATAAAGCTTTCGGAGAAATTTCTTCTTAGACCTAATTTCACTTTAAGCAGCAATAAAAATGTTGATTTAGCTGTTGAAGGACAATACTACGGAACAACAGATATTGCTTATTCGCCAAATGTGATTGCCGGAAATATTATTGTGTACAGCCCGATGGAGAGTTTACACATTTCATTATTGCAAAAATTTGTTGGAGAGCAATACATGAACAATATCGAATTGCCCGAAGCGAAGCTGGCAGATTATTTTGTAAACGATTTGAATGTATCTTACGAGATAAAACCAAAATCAGTTTTCAAATCGATTATGATTACCGGTTTAGTAAATAATATTCTGGATAAAAAATATGTTTCAAACGGAGCCATGTGGGATGTTTATCCTTACTATTATCCGCAGGCAGGGATTAATTTCCTGGCCGGACTTACTTTGAAATTCTAAAAAGCCTGAAAATAAAAAAGCCTGAAAGTTTAAATTTTCAGGCTTTTTTTATATTAATTATAAACGTGAATTATGGTTCCGCTTACTTCTACACGATATTGTTTTAATGGATATTCTTTTCCTCCAAGTCCGGTAAATAAACTATACTCTGTTTTATCGCAGGAACAAACGGCATTAATACCATTAATTGTCATAGCAATACATGAAGTCACAGCTTGATTAGGACAAGCGGCGTCAAATGCATTATAGCCACTTCCGGTATTAAAAATAATAATTCCTTTTGCTCCGTAATTAGGAACGATAACTCCATTACTAGGAAATTTAAGATTAGAGTAAGCCGGTAAATTCATATCAACTGTCAGGTTAACAGGGTAACTTGGTATGTTTGGGTTTTTGTTACTTACGCCATTATCACTGCAGGAGATAAGTACAGAAACAAATACGATTAATAGCCAGAATTTTTTCATTATTTTAATAAGAATTAGTGAAACAAAAATAATTTATTTAGATTTGATTTTTATATGATTAACATATAATTATGTACTATAAAAAATAATAGTATATTTGTAATACAAAATCCCGTCCCGATGGGATTTTTTGTATTTATATAAACGACGAAGTTATGAGTAAAGTATCTTATTATACCGCAGAAGGATTAAAAAAATTAAAAGATGAGTTGGAGCATTTAAAAAGTGTAATGCGTCCAAAGGCATCTCAAGATATAGCAGAAGCAAGAGACAAAGGTGATTTATCTGAAAACGCCGAATATGATGCCGCAAAAGAAGCACAAGGTTTACTTGAAATGAGAATTTCTAAACTGGAAGAAGTGTATTCTAATGCAAGATTAATAGATGAATCTCAATTGGATGTTTCGAAAGCATTGGTACTTTCTAATGTAAAAATTAAGAACCAAGGCAACGGAATGGAAATGAAATATACGCTTGTTGCAGAAAGTGAAGCCGATTTAAAAACAGGAAAAATCTCTGTAACATCTCCTATTGGGAAAGGTTTACTAGGGAAATCGGTTGGAGAAGTAGCTGAAATCACAGTACCAAACGGAGTTTTGAAATTTGAAATTCTTGAAATTACAAGAGACTAAATTATAATGTTTAATTGGTTAATCGTTTATTTGTTTAACCGATTTAACGATTCAACAAATAAACAAGTAAACAATGTCATCAATATTTACCAAAATAGTAAACGGAGAAATTCCAGCCTGTAAAATCGCCGAAGATGATAATTATCTGGCTTTTTTAGATGTAAATCCAAATGCAAAAGGACATACGCTTTGTATTCCGAAACAAGAAATCGATAAGATTTTTGATATGGATGATGAGTTGTATTTAGGTCTAATGAAGTTTTCTAAGAAAATTGCAATCGCTTTAGAGAAAACCGTTCCCTGCAAAAGAGTAGGAATGGCTGTTGTAGGACTAGAAGTTCCTCATGCGCACGTACATTTGATTCCATTAAACCATATGGATGAAATGCGTTTTCATGATAAAGTATCGCTTTCTAAAGAAGAATTTGAAGCTTTGGCTAAAAGTATTCAGGCGAATTTATAGTTAATTATAATTGTTATGACGGATGTCAGGCTGAGCGAAGTCGTATGTCAGGTTGAGCGAAGTCGAAGCCAAGTCCTGATTGAACATAAAGGGTTTCGACTTCGCTCAACCTCACAAAACGTTCAGAAATAAAAAAACATTAAAAGTGTAGTAAAGTAAAATTTGCTACACTTTTTTATTTAAAGAAATCTGAAATGTAGTTCCTTTTCCAATTTCAGAATGTAAGACTTTTATTTTTCCGCTATGATATTCTTCAACGATTCTTTTGGTAAGGGAAAGCCCCAATCCCCAACCACGTTTTTTTGTAGTAAAACCTGGTTCGAAGATGGTTTTAAATTGATTTTTAGCAATCCCCGTTCCGGAATCTTTTACGTTTATTTTTACATGATGCGCATCTTGTTCAATTCGAAGATCTAAACTTCCTTTTCCTTTCATGGCGTCAATAGCATTTTTGACTAAATTTTCAATCGTCCAGCTGTGCAGCGTTGGATTTATCATTACCAAAACAGGATCTTTTGGACCATTGTAAGAGAAAGTAACTTGTTTAGAAAAACGTGACTGCAAGTATTCGTAAGTATGTAGTGTCTCAGCAATAATATCATGCTTTTCTAAAACAGGAACCGATCCAATTTTAGAAAAACGATCTGTAATAGTTTGCAGTCTCTCGATGTCTTTTTCTATTTCTGTAGTTATAGATTGATCGATATCTTCTGTTTTTAATATTTCGACCCAGCCAATTAATGAAGACAATGGTGTCCCGATTTGATGTGCAGTTTCCTTTGCCATTCCTGCCCAAAGTTTATTTTGCGTGGCCATTTTATTACTTCTGTAAAAGTTATAAATCAGTGCGCCAAATAAAAAGATGATCAGCAATAAAGCAACGGGATAATACTTAAGTTTATTAAGTAATGCCGAGTTTCCGTAATATACCTCCTGATGTTTTCCGGGAGCATATTCAATAATTATAGGTTCATTTTCGCTTTTTAAGTTCTTTAAATACGACATTGATTTCTTTTTGTCAGCAAGAACTTCTTCTGGCACATTTACAGAACTAATCACTTTGTTATACATAGTAAGCATAACAGGAACCGATGTATTATTGTTTAAAATGTTAAGAGGTAAATCCAGGTCAGTATTTTCATCAGCATTTACCAGTGTTTTTTGTGCATTGGCCCAAAGATTCATCTTTAATCTTTCTTCATTTTTGAAAATTTGGAAAAAAGTATAAGTGTTCCAAAGAATCAAAGAAATGATTAAAAAGGAAATGAAAATAATAATCCAACGAGTAGTATTTCTTCTTTCAGAAAAAGACATAAATTATTTTTTGAGGTATAAATATAACGAAATAAACACATTTAATATTTTATAAACGGCTAAAGATTTTTTGTTTTTAAATCTAAAACTATTTCTTTGACAAAAACGATTTCTCTACTTTTGCAGTAACCGAAATGAGATTAGGTCAAAAAGAAAATTCTATGATTAGCATCGATCCTAAAGAAATTACCACAGCAAAATTGCACGGCTATCTGCAAAGCGCTGTCGGGCCAAGACCAATTGCATTTGCCAGTACAATTAGTGCAAAAGGAATCCCTAATTTGTCGCCTTTTAGTTTCTTTAATGTGTTCAGTGCCAATCCGCCAATTTTGGTTTTTTCCCCAGCACGCCGTGTACGCGATAATACTGTAAAACACACTTTGATCAATGCAGAAGCAACTCGCGAAGTTGTGATAAATGTTGTCAATTATGATATGGTACAGCAAACCTCGTTGGCAAGTACAGAATATGCTGAAGGTGTAAACGAATTTCTCAAAGCCGGACTAACACAAATTCCGTCAGATTTGGTAAAACCTTATCGCGTAAAAGAGTCGCCGGTGCAGTTTGAGTGCAAAGTCACGCAGATTATTCCTTTAGGAGATGAGGGCGGAGCAGGGAATTTGGTTCTTTGCGAAGTGGTAAAAATGCATATTCATGAAGCTGTTTTAGATGAAAACGGAGCCATCGATCAATATAAAATTGATCTGGTTTCGAGATTGGGAAGTAACTGGTATTCAAGATCGAATGAAGGACTTTTTGAAGTGCCAAAACCTCTTACAACATTAGGGGTTGGTGTAGATGTAATCCCTGATTACATCAGGAAAAGCAGGGTTTTTAACGGAAATGATTTAGGAAAATTAGGTAATATAGAAGCCTTGCCTACAACGGAAGAAGTTAGTATATTTGTGAAAGAAAACTTTTCGGTGAAAGGCGTATTAAGTTCCGATGATCAGGAAAAGATACATTTAGAAGCCAAAAAATATTTGAATAAAGATGATATTTCATCGGCATGGAAAGTGCTTTTAGCAAAAAAATAGAAAAGAAACAATAATTAATATAGAAGAAGATGGAAGTTACAGGAAAAGTAAAAGTGGTGAACCCAGAGCAACAAGTTAGTGCTGCATTCAAAAAAAGAGAGTTGGTTGTTACCACAGATGAGCAGTATCCACAGCATATTTTGATCGAATTTACACAAGATAAATGCGATTTATTAAGTAGCTACAAACAAGGAGAGGCAGTAAAAGTTTCTATCAATTTAAGAGGAAGAGAATGGGTTAATCCACAAGGAGAAACCAGATATTTCAATAGTATTCAAGGTTGGAGAATCGAAAGATTAGCACCAGAAGGTCCTGGACAAACTCCGGCAATGCCAACTGCTGAAACTTTTGCACCAGCAACAAACTTAAACGAAGACGAACCAGACGATTTACCTTTCTAAGCGTTTAAAATTCAAAAAATAAATTCCAAATTCCAATTCATAAAATATGCAATTGGAGTTTGGAATTTTGTTTTTGTACGCTTTTTAGTGCACATTAATCGTGTAGACCTAATCAGCACTTGGAATTTAAAAAATTGGAATTTTTAAAAACATGTATTACGTATTCAACGATTTATTTTTCCCTCCCGTTTCAGAAGCCGATGAAGAAGGCATTCTGGCCATTGGCGGTGACTTAGATCCGGAACGATTAAAGTTAGCTTACAAAAGCGGAATTTTCCCTTGGTTTAATGAAGGAGATCCAATTCTTTGGTGGTCGCCGGATCCTAGAATGGTTTTGTTCTTGGATGAGTTGATTGTGTCTAAAAGTATGCGGAATATTTTGAATAGAAACCAGTTTAAAGTTACGTTGAATCAGAACTTTAAAGAGGTTATTTCGAATTGCCAGAACATAAAGCGCGATGGTCAAAACGGAACCTGGATTTCAAACGAAATGATCGATGCCTATTGTAAACTGAATGAACAGGGAATAGCAAAATCTGTTGAGGTTTGGCAGAATGAGGTTTTGGTTGGCGGTTTATACGGAATCGATTTGGGACATGTTTTTTGTGGAGAAAGTATGTTTTCGAAAGTGTCCAATGCTTCAAAAGTCGCTTTTATTGCCTTGGTAAATTATTTAAAAAAAGAGAATTACAAACTTTTAGATTGTCAGGTTTACAATCCGCATTTAGAAAGTTTAGGTTGCCGCGAAATCGATCGTGAAGAATTTATGTCTATTATAGAAAATAAGGAATAATGAGTGCAGTTTATAGTGTAAAAGAAATTTATATCTACCCGATAAAAAGTTTGGCAGGAATTAGTTGCCAGCAAGCTTTAGCAGAAGAAATGGGATTCGAAAACGATCGCAGATGGATGTTGATTGATGCAGATAATCAAATGATAACGCAGAGAGAACATCGCATTATGAGTCAGTTTTATCCACAGATTTCAGACGGAAAAGTTAGCATTACTTTTCAGGATCAAAAGCATGAATTCTCTATTCATGAACATTTAGATAATTCGATAAAAGTGAATGTTTGGGACGATAAAAGCGAAGTTATAGAAGTGAATCGATCAACTTCAAAATGGTTTAGCGAACATTTGGGTTTTGAATGTAAATTGGTTAAAATCATCAAAAACGGAGATCGCAAACATGAAAATTCAAAATTAAAAGAAACTTTCAATGTAAGTCTTGCTGATGGTTATCCGTATTTAATGATAGGAAGTCAAAGCTTAGATTTTCTAAATGAAAAATTAACAGATAAAATTACTGTTTTAAGATTTCGCCCTAACATCGTAATAAGCAGCCAGAATCCTCATGAAGAAGATGATTTTACGACTTTTAAAATTGCAGAAGTTCAATTTAAAAATATAAAACCATGCGGAAGATGTATTATGGTAAATAATGATCCTGAAAATGGTAAATTAAAAAAAGAACCGCTCAAAACCTTAAGTAAATATCGAGTGGTCGATAATTCTGTTTTATTCGGGACAAATATTGTGAGTTTAAATTCAGGAATTATTAGTGTAGGCGATGAGATTGTATTTTAAAAATTCAGTTTTGTAAAGTTCCAATTGGTTGTATTAAAAAGTACTAACTCGTTTTTTAAAGTAGGTAATTCCAAAATCAATTTTAAGGTTTCGTGCGCCATCATAGTTCCAATAATTCCCGGAAGAGTTCCTAAAACGCCATTCAAATTACAATTCGGAACATCTTTTGGATCCGGCATTTCAGGAAATAAATCGCGTAAATTTTTACTTCCGTTGTGATTGAAAACCGCAACTTGACCTTCAAATTTTAGAATACTTCCGTAAACCAATGGTTTTTGTAAAGCAACACAAGTGTCATTTACCAGATAACGCGTTGCAAAATTGTCCGAACCATCTACAACAATATCATAGTGCTGAATTATTTTTTCAGCATTTTCAGCATTTAGTTTTTCTCTAATTGCAATTACTTCGATCAGCGGATTTAGTTTTGAAACCACTTCTTTGGCAACAACCGATTTTTCCTGACCAATTTCATTTTCAGTATATAAAATCTGACGATGCAAATTGTGAATTTCAATAGTGTCAAAATCCATAATTCCGATACAACCAACTCCTGCAGTCGAAATATATTGCAAAATAGGGCATCCTAAACCTCCTGCACCAATAACTAATGCCTTTGCTTTTTTTAGTTTTTCCTGACCTTCATCACCAATTTCGGGTAATATAGTTTGTCTGTTGTAACGAAGGAATTCTTGTATAATACTCATTTGGGGATTTTAGATTTTAGATTGTTGATTTTAGATTTTTGGAATTTGGAATTTGGAATTTATTTTTTGGAATTTTCTAGCTATAACTTTTATCCCAATCTTTCCAAACAGGTTCGTAACCTGAATTTGTTATGATTTGTGCAATTTCTTTTGCGGAGCGTTCATCGCTGATTTCAAATTGTTCCAGAGATTGCAGATCAACGACATAACCTCCGGGATTTGTTTTAGAACCGGCACTCATACTTGTAACACCAATTGGGATAATGTTGTTTCTGAATTTTTCATTTTCTCGGGTCGAAATTGAGATTTCCAGATCTTCATTCCACAAACGATAAGCACAAATCAATTGTGTCAAATCTTTATCATCCATAATAAAATTAGGTTCGATAATGCCTTCGGCAGGACGTAATCTTGGGAAAGAAACGGAATATTTAGTTTGCCAGTATTTCTTTTGAAGGTAATCGAGATGCAGTGCATTAAAAAAGCTATCGGTTCGCCAATCTTCCAAACCTAATAAAACGCCTAAACCTATCTTATGAATTCCTGCAGTTCCAATTCGATCAGGAGTTTCCAGTCTGTAATCGAAATTTGATTTTTTGCCTTTAGTATGGTATTTTTTGTAAACTTCCTGATGATACGTTTCCTGATACACTAAAACGGAATACACGCCAGCTTCGTGCAAACGCTCATAATCTTCGGTAGAAAGTGGCTGAACTTCTACAGAAATAATCGAAAACTCCTTGCTTATTAACGCAATTGCATTCAGGAAATAATTAATGTTTACAGTATAATTTGCTTCGCCCGTAACCAATAAAACGTGATCGAAACCAACATCTTTCAAAGCTTCAACTTCAAGTTTTATTTCAGCATCAGAAAGAGTTTTTCGTTTGATTTTATTGTCTAAACTAAAGCCGCAATAGGTACAAATGTTTTGGCATTCGTTGCTGAGATAAAGCGGTGCATACATTTGGATGGTTTTTCCAAAACGTTTCTTAGTGATTTCGTGGCATTCCTGTGCCATTTGCTCCAGATAATTTTGTGCAACGGGAGAAATCAGAACCAAAAAGTCATTGAGATTGCGTTTGGTTTTTGCCAAGGAGCGTTCTACATCTTTTGCTGATGTTTTGTATATTTTAGATTGAATATTATCCCAATTATATTGCTCAAATATTGCTTTAAATGTTTTCATTTGGATTTTGGTGTTTTACCGCAGATTTATCAGATAGATTAGATTTTATTTGCGACTCTATGTATATTATCTAGAATATTTGTGCAATTAAAATTGACTAATAACCCGAGTTTTTTATTTGTTAGTTTTAAATAAGTATTTAATTGTTTAAAGTGAATGGATTTCAATTCATCAACAGATTTCAATTCAACAATTACTTTGTCTTCAACCAATAAATCTAATCGAAAAGTGATATCTAATTCTATGTTATCATATTTAACGGGTAGATTAACTTGTTTGATGGTGTTTAATCCATCCTTATTTAATTGATAATATAAAGCGCTTTCGTAAATTGATTCTAATAATCCGGGACCTAAAGTATTGTAAACTGTAAAAATAGCACCTCGTATTTTATATGAAATTTCATTTTCGGACATAATAGTGATTTTAACTTTAAATCAAATTTAATGAAATTTCCTACTTTTTGTAAAAAAATTTCTCGCAGATTTGGCAGATTGAGCAGATTTTTTTTTTTCATTTTGTTAAATTTTATAAATCTGCTCAATCTGCCAAATCTGCGAGAGATTAAAACTAGTCATATAAAAATGATGTCAAAGGACTAGAAGCCACAGCATAATTCTGCTGATTTGCAATTCGGGCTTCAAATGCTTTTCGTCCTGCAATAACCGCTTCCTTAAACGCTTCAGCCATTAATTTCGGATTTCCCGCTACAGCAATTGCAGTATTAACCAAAACAGCATCGGCGCCAATTTCCATTGCTTTTGCAGCGTCAGATGGTGCGCCAATTCCGGCATCTACGATTACGGGAACATTGCTTTGTTCGATTATAATTTCGAGAAAATCTATTGTTTTAAGACCTTTGTTACTGCCAATTGGCGATCCCAAAGGCATTACGGCAGAAGTTCCTGCATTTTCTAAATGTTTGCATAAAACAGGATCAGCATGTATGTAAGGCAAAACGAAGAAACCAAGTTTGGCCAATTCTTCCGTTGCTTTTAAAGTCTCGATGGGATCCGGCATTAAGTATTTAGGATCGGGATGAATTTCTAGTTTTAGCCAGTTTGTTTCTAAAGCTTCTCTGGCCAATTGTGCAGCGAAAACAGCTTCTTTGACATTTCTAGCTCCTGAAGTATTGGGTAATAAATGAATATTTGGGTGTTGTAAATGCGATAAAATAGCATCGGTTTCGGTTTCTAAATCGATGCGTTTTAGGGCAACAGTCACCAACTCACTTCCTGAGGCTAAAATAGCGTCTTCCATTTCAAGGTTAGAACCAAATTTTCCGGTTCCTAAAAACAGGCGGGAGGTTAGTGTTTTATCTCCAATTTTAAACAATGACGTTTGCATATAACTTTTCGTTTAGTTGTTGAATTAACTTCTTCTTTTGATCACTATTAGTAATCATTCCTGATACGGCAATTCCGTGAATTCCGGTTTCCATTAAAGGATTTATATCATTTAATGTAATTCCTCCAATAGCATAAACAGGAGTTTTGAGATTGCTGTTTTTCATCTTTTCAATAATAGCAACATATCCTGATAAACCTAAAACAGGACTTAGTTTCTCTTTTGTTTTAGTAAATTGAAATGGACCAAGACCAATATAATCGCAGCCATTTTTAATATGATTTTTGATATCTTCAAAAGTATTTGCTGTTCCTCCAATGATTTTTGTACTGCCTAATATGGATCTGGCTTCGGCAATATTCATATCGGTTAAACCTAAATGAACTCCGTCGGCAGCAATTTGCTGAGCGAGATAGAGATTGTCGTTTATAATAAAATTGGCGAGATATTCTTCGCATAAAAACTTTGCTGCTTCTGCTAAAGCAAAAGTATCTTTGGTAGTTTGATTTTTAAATCGCATTTGTACCCAATCACAGCCTGCGTCCAGAGCCTGATGAATATTGTACAATTGTTCTTCGATTGTATTTCCTTGTGAGATGTACTGTAATTTGTTATACATAATGATATCCGATTAAAGTTGAATTTGAACTCAGGAATTTTTCTATGTAGGTTTTAGCATTTTTGCAAGCTTCTGTTAGCGTTTGATTTAAAGCGAGATTTGAGGCGATGGCAGAGGATAAAACACAGCCGGAACCGTGTTTTTCGAAGCATTTTTTATTAGACGGTAGGAAATCGATAATTTCATCTTTTAGAAATAAACGATCTGTTCCAATTTCAATAGGATTGTGCCCACCTTTTAATAAAACAGAAGTTGAGATTTCATTTTTAAGCGAAAGTTGATTCGAAATAAAACCTGGAAATAAGATTTCAGCTTCATTATAGTTGGGCGTAATCAAATCAATTTTGGATAGCATTTTATTCAACTCCAATTGGTTTTCAATTGTGGTGAAGTTGAAATCTGTAGTCGATTTTAAAACGGGATCCCAAACAATTTGTGTTGTTGGTGATAATGCTTTTATTACTGAAAGAATTTGGTTTAAATAATCTAACGAAGGAACAATCCCAATTTTTACTGATTGAATATTATAGCTTTTAAACAATGTTTCAATTGATCGAATAACAAAACTCAAATCAGTCCATTCAATTTCAAAAAACTCATTTTCAGTCTGAATGGTATTCGCCGTTGTAATGGCAAATCCGGTCACCTGATGTTGCTCAAATGTTTTAATGTCAGCCAAGACACCTGCGCCACCAATAGGGTCAAAACCTGCTATACTAAGTACGATTGGGCGATTTGTTGACATAATTTGAATTGTTTTATTGGGTTTTTGTTATTCCAGATTGTTCCTAAAAGAGCGACATCATCAAAACCGTTTTCTAATGTTTCTTTGATATTTTTAGCATCAATTCCGCCTAAAGCGATTACTTTTGTTTTGTAATTTGTTCTTCGTTTTAAAGCTTCAAAAAGATTAGTTTTTGGATGATAATTTTCCTTAGAGATACTTGTAAAAACAGGACTTAAAAAAGCATAATCAAAATCATTTTCTAAAGAATTGAACTCTTCAATAGCATGTGTTGATGTGGAAAGCGTTTTTTGATCAGGATTAATTGAAAAACTATTTCGTCTGTCTTTTTCAGAAAAATGAATTCTATTGATTCTAAAATTCTCTGCTAATTGATGATGATTGTGTAAAGCCAATTTAGAGCGGAATTCCAATCTTATCTGATGAATAAATCGTGCCATTTCAAGCTCAGAAAAATCAGGTTTCCGAATATGAAGCAAAGACAATCCTTCTTCAAATAAAGATTCAATAATGTTGATTTCATTTGCAATCGAAGAAGGATTTGTAATTACAATCATATCTTTACTCTTTACTCTTTGTTTTTTCCTCTTTCCTCTTTGTTCTTTCCTCTTTGTTCTTTCCTCTTTGTTCTTTATTCTAGATATAAATCTCTTTCCCTTGCTCAATAAACTCTTCTGATTTCTCCTGCATACCTTTTTCGGCCGCAGCAACATCACGAATTTCCTGAGATATTTTCATCGAACAGAATTTTGGTCCGCACATCGAGCAGAAATGAGCGACTTTTGCGCCATCTGCCGGAAGGGTTTCATCATGAAATTCTCGTGCTGTATCGGGATCAAGAGAAAGATTGAATTGATCTTCCCAACGGAATTCGAAACGGGCTTTGCTTAAAGCATTATCTCGATATTGTGCTCCCGGATGACCTTTAGCTAGATCGGCTGCATGAGCCGAAATTTTATAAGTTATCACGCCATCTTTTACGTCTTTTTTGTTGGGTAAACCAAGATGTTCTTTGGGTGTAACATAACACAACATCGCACAGCCGTACCAACCAATCATTGCTGCTCCAATGGCCGATGTAATATGATCGTAACCTGGTGCAATATCTGTAGTTAAAGGTCCTAAAGTATAAAATGGCGCTTCATGGCAATGTTCTAATTGTTTGTCCATGTTTTCTTTAATCATGTGCATTGGTACGTGACCAGGGCCTTCGATGAAAACCTGAACGTCATGTTTCCATGCAATTTTCGTTAGTTCGCCAAGTGTTTCTAATTCGGCGAATTGAGCGGCGTCGTTGGCATCTGCAATAGATCCCGGACGTAAACCATCTCCAAGAGAAAAAGCAACATCATATTGTTTCATGATTTCGCAGATTTCCTCGAAGTGGGTGTATAAGAAGTTTTCTTTATGATGAAATAAACACCATTTTGCCATGATCGATCCGCCACGAGAAACGATTCCTGTAACACGATCAGCTGTTAAGTGAATGTAACGCAATAAAACTCCGGCATGAATCGTAAAATACGAAACACCTTGTTCTGCCTGTTCTATTAAAGTATCACGGAAAACTTCCCAGGTTAAATCTTCGGCAATTCCTTTTACTTTTTCCAATGCCTGATAAATAGGAACGGTGCCAATAGGAACCGGAGAATTACGAATAATCCATTCTCTGGTTTCATGGATATTTTTTCCTGTAGATAAATCCATGATGGTGTCAGCGCCCCAGCGGCAAGCCCAGACTGCTTTTTCTACTTCTTCTTCGATGCTTGATGTTACGGCGCTGTTCCCGATATTGGCGTTTATTTTTACTAAAAAGTTACGCCCAACAATCATAGGTTCGCTTTCGGGATGGTTGATATTGTTGGGTATTATGGCTCTTCCGCAGGCTACTTCACTTCGAACAAATTCTGGTGTGATTTTGCTTTTTGGTGTGTTCGCTCCAAAACTATGTCCGCTGTGCTGGCATTTCATGGCTTTGGTTTGCTCGTTCAAAAGTTCGATGCGTTGGTTTTCGCGAATCGCAATGTATTCCATTTCCGGAGTTATAATTCCTTGCTTTGCGTAGTATAGTTGTGTAACATTTGCGCCTTTTTTGGCACGTTTTGGCTGGTGTAAATATTCGAAACGAAGGTGATTTAAACTTTCATCTTTTAATCTCGTTTGTCCGTAATCTGATGTGATTTCGTTTAGGATTTCGACATCATTTCTGTTTAAAATCCATTCTTCTCTTAATCTTGGTAATCCTTTACGAATGTCAATTTCGATATTAGGATCTGTGTATGGACCTGAAGTGTCGTAAATTGTTACGGGTGGATTTTTTTCGATTCCGCCATTAGAAAGTTTGGTATCGCTAAGGATTACTTCGCGCATGGCTACTTCTATGGGATGAATTTCGCCTTTTACATATACTTTTTTGGAGTTTGGAAAAGGGGTTCTGGAGATTTGTTCTTCTGTAGTCATAAGGAAAGAAGTTATGAGTTATAAGTTATGAGTTATAAGTTATAAGTTATGAGTTATAAGTTATGAGTTATTGTAGGGGCGCACAACAGTGCGTCTACGTCTGATATGAAATTGGAATTTGGAATTTGTTTTTTCTGCCAGGGATAGAAGTGGAAAGCCCGTAAAGGAGGAAACCGTAAAAAATAAGGATTAGAAAAGCGACCAGCGGAAGCTTTGCTAAGACTATATTTTTTTGGTTGACGACTGCGGACTTGCAACGGATAGCCCGTTTAGGCAGCCTTATTATCCTCCTTGCGTTGCTAAAATAATTAAAATTTCGTCAGTTTCGTGTACGAGATGTTGGTTCCAGTTTATTTTTGGAACAACGGTATTGTTAATGGCAACGGCGATTCCGTTTTGTTTGTGGGGAATTTCGAGATCGAGCAATGATTGAACGCTTAGCGATTCAGCATTGAATTGTTTGATTTGTTGGTTGATTTTTAGTTCCATTCCTTCTGAATTTAGAGTTTTTTGATGATACACAATAGTGCATCTCTACTCTAGGAATGGCTACAATTGCGCATAAAAATGCGCGCAGAAGTCATCTTACTTTTCCCTACGCTAGTATGAACTAGATCAGGTTCAGAGGGTAAAATCTCAGCCTGCTTATTAGCAGACACCCCTAAAGTGTGAAGCAAATATAATGTTTTTTTTAAAGTTTTCAGTCTTGGTTTTGAGTTTTCAGTCTTTAACTTAAAAAATTAAGCTCTAAAAGCTGAAAACCGAGACTGTGACTGAGACTAAAAACTGAGACTATTTTTCCTTTCTGGTAAAGCAATCTTCGACGTGATCGTTGACCATTCCTGTGGCTTGCATTTGAGCGTAAATTACGGTTGAGCCTACGAATTTAAAGCCTCTTTTTTTTAGGTCTTTACTAATTTCGTCTGAAAGTGGAGTAGTGGCAGGGACGTCTTTTAGTGTTTTTGGGTTGTTGTCGATTGGTTTTCCGTTGGTGAATTTCCAGATATAATTAGAGAAACTTCCAAATTCTTCCTGCACTTTCATAAAGGCATGTGCGTTTGAAATGGTAGCGCGAATTTTAAGTTTATTGCGAATGATTCCGCTGTCTTGTAAAAGGGATTCAATTTTTTCTTCGGGATAATGGGCTATTTTTTTATAATCGAAATGATCAAAAGCGGCTCTGAAATTTTCTCTTTTATTCAAAATAGTAATCCAGCTTAAACCCGCCTGAAAAGTTTCTAAAATTAAAAATTCGAATAATGACGCATCGTCGTAAACGGGTCTGCCCCATTCTTCGTCATGATATTTTTTGTATAAATCGCTGGCAGAACACCAACCGCATCTTATTTTGTCTTCCATTATTTTCCTATTTTCCAATGATACCCTTTTACAGAGGGAATATATGCAGAGTTTCCAATGATAATTAAGTCGTTGTAGATCTTTTTGTTGTATTTTATTCCGATTGCTTTTCCTGATGTGTACATTTTATTGGCTTCGAACTTGATTTTCATTCTGGCATCTGTAAATTTTGCGTCGGATATTTTTTCAACAAGCCAGGTCGATTTCCATTTAATGGCAATTTCGTCTTCGGCCGTTTTGGTGATGCTTTTTATTAATTTTACACCTTCTTTCGGGATGTTATGATCTTCGATTAATTCTTTTTGGGTTAATGTTTCTCCGGTTTTGCAAGTCGAAAGTAATTTTTTGAAATAGCTAAAGCCTTTCAGTTTTTCATTGTCTAATGTTCCTATTTCAGTACTGTCTTTTGTAATTGTTGCTTCGTTGACGACGGTTTTATCGTTTTTTATTTTCGCGGGTAATATTGTTTTGGCTATAGAATCTTTGACAGCTGTTAAGGTTTCTGCGGTGCTTTTTGAGATGTCTTTTATTTGTGTTGAAATTGTTGTTGTCGATTTCAATAATTGTTCCCGATCTGTTTTATTGCAGCTAACGATGCAGCATAAAATAAAAATCAGAATTGTGTTTTGATTTTTCATTTGATAGTGTCGTCTTTTTTTTCTGCAGCAGTATCTTCATCAAGATATTTTTTTATTAAATGGTGTCCCAGATAAATTAGCGGAGTTAGTAAAACAGCCACCGAAAGTTTAAAAATATAACCTGTTAGTCCAGAAGATATAAAAGTTTCGAAATTAATTTTTCCTGGTAACCAAAAGGCAATTCCAAGAACAATAAAAGAGTCAAATAGCTGCGAAATGACAGTTGATCCTGTTGTTCTGAGCCATATTTTTCTTTCTCCTGTTCGTCTTTTAAAGAACCAAAATATCCAGACATCAATTAGCTGAGATGCCATAAAAGCAATTAAACTACCTACAATTATCCACATACTCTGGCCAAAAACAGCCTGAAATTGTTCGTCGTTTACAGGACTAATTCCTTTTGCGGCCGGAATTACGATGGCCATAAATAATATTAAAAAAGCATAGGCAATTAAACATGCTGTTATAAAAGACAGTTTTTTTACGCCTTTCTCGCCAAAATATTCATTGATTAAATCTGTGGTTAAAAAAACGATTGGCCAGGGTAAAATACCAATACTCATTACAAATGGTCCAATTTGAATTAATTTTCCTCCAATGAGTTCAGCTACAACGGCATTGGTTATAAAAATGCCCGCAAGGACTACAAAAACAATTTCTTTTCGGGTTTTAAACATGTGATGTGGTAAATGATGTGCCAAATTTAAACTATTTCTTTATAACAGGAAATGGGTAGTTATGAATTAAGTGGAGTGAGATGCTAATCTGAAAGTTAAAATTTTACTTCGAATGCTGATTTTTGGTTACATTTGAAACAATAACATGTTTTATTTTTATTTTAAATCAAATTAATGATAATGAAAAAATTAATGACAATTTTTCTCATGGGAACAACTTTATTTACGGCCACTGCGCAAAACAATTCAGATAATCCGTTGCTGAAAAAATGGACAGGGCCTTACGGAGGAGTTCCTGCTTTTAATGAGTACAAAGTTTCGGATTTTAAACCGGCACTTCAATTTGCAATTCAGGAAAAACTAAATGAGGTTGATGCTATCGCAAATAATCCAAAGGCACCAACTTTTGATAATACAATTGCTGCTTTAGAGCGTTCAGGAAAGACAATTGCCCGAATTTATACCGTTTACGGAATTTATGGTTCTACTTTAAGTACTCCGGAATTTGACGCTGTTGAAACAGAAATGTCTCCTAAACTGTCTGCTTTTAATGATAAAATTTTACAAAATAAAAAATTATTCACTAAAATAGAGACGTTATACAACTCAAAAGAAAGTAAAAAACTGACCAGCGAACAACAACGTTTGATTTGGTTGTATTATACTGATTTTGTTCGTGAAGGAGCAAAACTGAATGAAAAAGACAAAGAAAAAGTAGCTAAGATTAATCAGGATTTAGCGAGTCTTTTTACTAAATTCAGTCAAAACTTATTGGCAGAAGAGCACAATCAATATGTAGCATTAAAAACAGAAAGCGATTTTGATGGTCTGCCTGCTGAAGCAAAAAATGCTGCGATAGCTGAAGCAAAAAGCAGAAAATTGGATGTGATGGGTTGCGTTGCAAACACACGTTCGTCTATTGAGCCATTTTTAACTTTCTCGACTCGTAGAGATTTAAGAGAAAAAGCTTTTGAAATTTTTGTAAAACGTGGTGATAATGGCAATGCAAATGATAACAATGCAACACTTGTTTCTATTTTGCAATTGCGTACTCAAAAAGCAAATTTGTTAGGTTTCCCTACTTTTGCTGACTGGAGTTTGTCTAACAAAATGGCAAAAGATCCTAAGAAAACATTAGATTTAATGTTATCGGTTTGGGAGCCTGCTGTAGAAAAAGTACATCAGGATGTTGCTGAAATGCAGAAAATTGTGGATGCCGAAGGTGGAAAATTTAAAATTCAGCCTTGGGATTACCGTTATTATGCTGAAAAAGTTAGAAAAGCAAAATACGATTTAGATCAAAATGAGGTAAAACCTTATTTGCAATTAGAGAACTTACGTGAAGGTATGTTTTGGGTTGCAGGTGAATTATTTAATTTAAGCTTTAAACAAATTACCAATGTTCCGGTTTACCACCCTGATGTTCGTGTTTGGGAAGTAAGTAATAAGATTACCGGTAAAGTGGTGGGATTATGGTATTTTGATCCTTATGCTCGTGCAGGAAAACGTTCTGGCGCGTGGATGAATGCTTACCGTGACCAACAAAAAATGGATGGAGAGGTTCTGACAATTGTTTCTAACAATTGTAATTTTATAAAAGGAACGGGAAGCGATCCGGTTTTGATTTCGTGGGAAGATGCTACAACTTTATTTCATGAATTTGGACATGCGCTTCACGGATTATGTTCTAATGTAACGTATCCAAGTTTAGCAGGAACATCTGTTGCGAGAGATTACGTAGAATTCCCATCTCAATTGTTAGAGCATTGGCTGGCTACTCCTGAGGTGTTGAATAAGTTTGCTTTGAATTATAAAACAAATCAGCCATTGCCACAATCATTGGTAGACAGAATTGAAAAAGCGTCTAACTTTGGTGAAGGATTCTCTACTGTAGAAACAATTTCGAGTTCGTTGATTGATATGAAGCTACATTTAACAACTTCACCTATTGATCCTCATAAATTTGAAAAAGAGACTTTAGAAGCGCTTCATATGCCTTCAGAAATTGTAATGCGTCACAGAATTCCTCAGTTTGGACATATTTTCTCTGGTGATGGATATGCTGCCGGATATTACAGCTACTTATGGGCAGATGTAATTAATGCAGATGCTTATGAAGCTTTTACAGAAGGTAAAGGACCGTATGATAAAGAGGTTGCAAAACGTCTTTATGATAATGTTTTTAGTGTAGGAAACACTATTGATCAGGAGAAAGCTTACGAGAACTTTAGAGGAAGAGCTCCTAAATCTGATGCTTTAATGCGTGCGAGAAATTTCCCGATTAAGGATAAAAAATAATAAGATTAGATTCTTGTTGAAATCCTCGGATAATGTAATTATTCGGGGATTTTTTTTTGGAGTTTGGTATTGAATTTTTTGCCACAGATTTGTGGATTATAAAGATTTTAGTAGCAAGTTTATCAGGTTTGCTAAACTTTGTCAAAGTTTAAAGCCAAGAGTGTAAGAAACTTTTGTGAAAACCCAATTTTAAAGTTGGTATGCGCATTTTTGTCATTTCATAAATGACAAAGTTGGTACCTAATTTAATTTCTGTCTTCAAAAACATAGCCCGTGGTTTCAACCACGGGAGCACAATATGAGGCGTAATAATATTGCACCGCGTGGTTGAAATCACGGGCAATGTCTGACAAGTTTAAAAGTGAAAAAACCTTGTCAAAGTTTAAGAAAAAGTTCCTTGCGTTCTTGGTTTAAAACTTTAACAAATTTCTCCTGTTCTGATGTAAACCTTAAATTGCAGCCTCTTTATTAATCTTATAAATCTGAGCGAAGACAAGAATTATTAAAACAAAAAAAAGCCCTGAATAAATGAATATTCAGGGCTTTTTATATTGAAATAATATATTAACCTAAAGTAACTCTTTTGAAACCTGTGATTTCAACGTTGTATCCTTTAACGTAATCACCAACTTTTTTACTATCGTCTTTGATAAAGTTTTGATCTAACAAAGCTTTCTCTTGATCTAAAGTAGTATTGTCAGAGATAAAACGTTGAACTTTTCCTGGGATAATTTTGTCCCAAATTTGCTCTGGTTTACCTTCAGCTTTTAATTCAGCTTTAGCATCTTCTTCAGCTTGTTTTAAAACTTCTTCAGTCAATTGAGAGAAAGAAATATATTTAGGAACATTTTTTAAAGTTTTTCCTAAACGTTTTGCTTCTTCATTATCCTTTTCGATTACAGCAATACGAGCAGCAAGTTCAGATTCAACGAAAGCAGGATCAAAATCTTTGTAAGATAATGTATCAGCTCCCATAGAAGCAACTTGCATAGAAACATCTTTAGTTAAAACGTCAGCGTTAGGAATTGCAGCAGAAATTGCAGTTAATGCAGCAATTTTGTTAACGTGAACATAAGATCCAACGAAAGCACCTTCTAAAATTTCAAAACCACCGATTTCGATTTTTTCACCGATAACACCAGTTTGCTCGATTAATTTTTCAGCAACAGTAATTCCGTTGAAATCTGAAGCTAAAAATTCTTCTTTAGAAGAGAAGTTAATAGCTCTTTCTACTAATTCTTTAGCCAAGGTTACGAAAGCTTCATTTTTACCTACGAAATCAGTTTCGCAGTTTAAAGTGATGATAGCTCCTTTAGTATTGTCAGCATTGATAAAAGAAACAGCAGCTCCTTCAGATGAGTCACGGTCAGAACGGTTAGCAGCAACTTTTTGTCCTTTTTCTCTAAGGACTTGTATAGCTTTATCGAAATCTCCATCAGCTTCAACTAAAGCTTTTTTACAGTCCATCATTCCGGCACCTGTAGATTGTCTTAATTTATTTACGTCTGCAGCAGTAATTGTTGCCATAATATTTTGAATTTTAATGTTAAAAGTAAAAATTCCATCTTTTAAATTCTAAATTCCAATTTTATTAAATTATCAACATAACGTTTTTAATTTGTGGTTGGATTTTAGAATTTAAAATTTGGAATTTAAATTTGATTTATTCTTCAGTTGCAGGTGCAGCAGCTTCAACAGCTGGCGCAGCAGGAGCAGCTTCTACAGCAGCAGGAGCCGCAGCTTCTTCTGTTGTAGCTTCAGTTTCTTTGTCAGAACCTCTGTCAGAAAGACCGTCGATTACAGCAGCAGTAACTAAAGATAAAATTTTGTCAATTGATTTAGAAGCATCATCATTTGCAGGAATAACGTAATCAACCTCTCTTGGGTCAGAATTCGTATCAACCATTGCGAAAACTGGAATGTTTAATTTTTGTGCTTCTTTTATTGCGATATGTTCAGCTTTGATATCTACTACGAACAATGCAGCTGGTAGTCTAGACATGTCAGCAATTGAACCTAAGTTTTTCTCTAGTTTCGCACGTAGACGATCAACTTGCAAACGCTCTTTTTTAGATAACGTCATGAAAGTACCATCTTTCTTCATTTTATCAATAGAAGACATTTTTTTAACTGCCTTTCTGATAGTTACAAAGTTAGTTAGCATTCCACCAGGCCATCTTTCAGTGATGTAAGGCATGTTTGCAGCTTTTGCTTTTTCAGCAACGATGTCTTTTGCTTGTTTTTTGGTAGCTACGAATAAGATTTTTCTACCTGATGCAGCGATTTTTTTCAAAGCTTCATTAGCTTCTTCAATTTTAGCTGCAGTTTTATATAGATTGATAATGTGAATACCATTACGCTCCATATAAATGTAAGGGGCCATGTTTGGATCCCATTTTCTAGTCATGTGTCCAAAGTGAACACCTGCTTCTAGTAAGTCTTTTACTTCTATTTTGTTTGCCATTTTTGTACTAGTTTACGTTCTGTTGATTAGCAATGTATAAATGGCGGTTTCCCAGGCTTTATACATTTAGATGCTAAACTATTTCCTACCTCGGTAGGAGAGCAACAACAACTGTGTTTTTTAATTTCAATAAATAATTGATCATGTCTTGTCCTAATTGAACAAGACAGGTAATATTAACGTTTAGAGAATTGGAATCTCTTACGAGCTTTCTTCTGACCGAATTTCTTACGTTCAACCATTCTTGGATCTCTTGTTAATAAACCTTCTGGTTTAAGGATACCTCTGTTTTCAGCATTTACTTCACACATAACGCGTGCTAATGCCATTCTTACAGCTTCTGCCTGACCAGTTGAACCACCTCCGTAAACGTTTACTTTTACATCAAAGTTGTTTACATTTTCTGTCATAGACAATGGTTGTAAAACTTTGTATTGTAAAGTTGCAGTTGGAAAGTAAGTTGCGAATTCTTTTTTGTTTACAGTGATTTTTCCTGTTCCTTCAGAAACATATACACGTGCAACAGCGGTTTTTCTTCTACCGATTTTGTGAATAACTCCCATTACTTAAGATCGTTTAGGTTAACAGTTCTAGGTTTTTGAGCTCCTTGTTTGTGCTCAGCTCCTACAACAACATTTAGATTTCTAAAAAGTTCAGCTCCTAATTTGTTTTTAGGTAACATTCCTTTTACAGCTTTTTCTACTAATAATGCAGGGTTTTTAGATTGCAATACTTTAGCAGTTAAAGTTCTTTGTCCTCCTGGGTAACCTGTATGACGTACGTAAACTTTGTCATCCATTTTTCTACCTGTAAGGTTAATTTTTTCTGAGTTGATAACAATTACGTTATCTCCACAGTCAACGTGTGGTGTGTAACTTGGTTTGTACTTACCTCTTAAGATCATTGCAACCTTTGAAGCAAGACGACCTAAGTTATGACCTTCAGCGTCTACAACAATCCACTCTTTAGTAACAGTGGCTTTGCTTGCTGAAATTGTCTTGTAGCTTAATGCGTCCATAATATTATTTTAATTAAACATTCCATCCCCAATAAAGGGGATGCAAAAGTACAATTAATTATTTTAAAACCAAATACCTGAAAAGAATATTTTATCTGCTGAAAATCAGGACATCAGTTTTATATTTAAAACAATAAAAAAAAACCACCTTCACAATAACGCGAAGGTGGTTCAATATTTAGAATTGTTTTGTTAAACAATAAAGATATTTGCGATGTCAACGACCTGTTGTGTCGTAAGTGGCTCATCATAAGCTTCTGATCCTGCGGAAGCTCCAAATGCAGCGGCTGTATTAAATCCGGCTTGTACTGTAACGCCTTCGCCAGCATAAACGGCTTGAGTAGCTGCTGGCATTCCTGCACCTCTTTCATCATTAGAAATCCATCCTTTTAGTCCGCGTAGTCGTCGCACTTCTGATGCATGACGTGCTTCTACAGAGTGTATTTGTAATGCTGCAGTCAATAAATCTGGTGTAGAAATTAAATTTCCTGCCTGACCTTTATAGGCTCTTACGCCTGTATCTTCAAAGGCTTGTGCCAATGCTAAAAAGGTTTGATAGTCGCCAAACGGATTAAATGTTCCGCCCACAGTAAAGTCAAAAGTAGGTTTTGCAACAAAATTAGCACTTGCTGGTCCGCCTAGTCCTGCAATTAAAAATTTAACATGACTGGATTCGTGTGCTGCTATTTGCTGAAAAACTTTTAAATCACGTCCACCGTTTTCTGATGCAGGAATTACTCCTGAATCTAATGCCATGGCGTAAAATTCGTTTTCCAGATATTCTAAAGTTAAGGCAAATTGCAAAGCTCCAATAGGTGTTGCAGGTGTTGCTGTGATATCTTTTGCTAATGCCTTGTTTGCCATTGCAGATAATCCAAACGGGATTGATGCATATGCCAGTGTTTTTCCTATGTTTCCAAACTGATTAAAACTATCTCTTCTAGAGCCAGTGCTTCTCATTAAGCTGTCATCAGTAAATGTTTCTATAAATTTTAAAATATTCATAATTTCTAAGTTTTAGCTAGTTAAGATTAAGGTAAATATTTGGCAGTAAATTTTGTGGTAATAAATCCTCCGGCAATTGGTAGAATTTTAGAAGGATCTTTGGCAGCATCTAAGCCATTTGATGCAGTTACAATATCATCACCGGCAAAATCCTTAGAATTAGGATTGATTAAACTTCTGATAGCCGAAGCATGTCTGGCTTCTACCGAAACAATTTTTCCGGCTAATAATAAGTAGTCAGCACTTTTAATTAATTTTCCTGCTCCATTATAAGCAGCAACTCCGGTATCTTCCAATGCTTTTGCTGTTGCAAGAACTTCGGTACGGCTGTTGAAGTTAAGGGATCCGTAATTAAAAGCAAGAGTAGGAAGTAATTGAGAGCTTGGATTAGGTAGTGCTCCTGATAAAGCTGCTTTAAAAAAGTCTCTGTGAACTACCTCATGATGATACAAATCAGTTAAAACCTGACGTTCAATAGGGTTGAAAGTTGCGTTAAAATTTGTCGCATTTACAACTTTAGTATAAAAATCGGCTTCAAGTTGTTCAAGAGCATAAGCATAAGTTAATACTCCAAAATCTCCAGAGCCTAAATCAAAAACACCATTTCTAATTCCTGGTAGGGATGTGTCTTCCATATCGTTATCATTGTCATTATTGCTGCAGCCAGCTATTACAAGACCTGCGCCTGCTAATGCCAAGCCGCTGAGCTTTAAGAAGCTCCTTCTGTTATTCAATGAAGGGTCAACCTCATGAATTTTAACTTCGTTTTTCATAATCAAGGTTTTTTAAAAAGGTTAATAACATGTATTAAGTTATTAACGAAATTTTATGAGATGCGGTTTTGAAAAATCGCACTATTTTAAAATTATTTTAAAAAGACCTTACAAATTCAAATACTGGTAGGTGTTTTTTGTTTTATTTTAGGTAATTCTACTATATTTGTACTAATTACATAAAATTATTTTTAAATGAAAGCTAAAGCAACTCTAAAACAAATTGCGAAAGAATTAGGCGTTTCTGTATCTACGGTTTCTAAGGCGTTAAATGACAGTCCGGAAATTAGTGAGCAAACGAAGGTGAAGATTAAGGAGTATGCCAAACTCAAAAATTATAAACCGAATGTTATTGGTCTGAATTTAAAGAATCGTAAGACGAAAACAATTGGTGTAATTATACCTAATATATTAAACTCCTTCTTTGCTAAGGTTTTTAGTGGTATCGAAAAAGTAGCCGATAAAAAAGGATACAATGTAATCACGTGTATTTCGAATGAATCTTTAGAGAAAGAAATTCATACACTTGAAATGTTGAGTAATGGTACAATTGACGGATTTATTTTGTCAGTTTCTCAAGAAGCTCAGAAACTTCAGGATTATAGCCATTTCTCTGCTATTATAAATGACGGAACTCCAATTGTAATGTTTGACCGTATTGCAGATGAAGTAGAATGTGATAAAGTGATAGTTGATGATTTTGATTCGGCTTTAAACTCAACACAGCATTTAATTAATTTAGGATGTAAAAATATTGCCTTAATTTCTTCTGTAGATAATTTAAGCGTTGGAAAATTAAGAGCAGATGGATATTTGAAAGCTTTGGCGGATAATAATATTCCGGTAAACGAGAAAATTATTCTTCGTACCGATTCTGAAGATGATATGAAAGCTAAGATTGATGCAATTTTCGATAACAAAATCGACGCTATTTTTGCTTTGGATGAAAATGATTCAGTTGCTGCTTTACGTGTAAGTTTGAAAAAAGGATATAAAGTACCTGAAGATATTTCGATTATAGGTTTTGCTGACGGAATTTTAGCTTCAAGACGTTTATCGCCAAGTTTAACAACCGTAAGTCAACACGGAATTGAAATTGGAGAAGTTGCTGCCAAACAATTGATCAAACGATTAGAAGAGTCTGAAGAAGAAACTTCGGATTATGAAACTATCGTTATTAAGACGAAGTTGAAAGAACGAGAATCGACAAGAAAAAAATAAAAAACAAAAAAACCATTTGCCGCAACGAATGGTTTTTTGTTTTTAACAATGTTTTTAATCTGTTATTTTATTTTTTGACAAGGTATAGATTTTTGGTTTCGTTGTCAGAAATTATGGTAAACTTCAAATTAGGATTAAAATAATAGCTGTATTTTTCTTTTACTGAGTTTTCCATTTTTTGTTTATTGTCACTTGTGGAGTCATATATTGATCTTTCCTTATTGTCATAATCATCCAAATAAACATCTTCTTTTTTAAATTTTAGTGTGTCTTTTTCAAAAGCGATATTGATATACGCAATTCCTTGCCAGTAATAATAAGTATATGGACTGTTAGATTGAGTCTGTCCAGCCATATTTGATTCGTATTTTAATTTCTGATAGTATTTGATTTTTATTTTATCGTAAGGTATATCGCTTAACAGATTTTCATTAATGATTTTTTTATTATGATCATCGCTTTGAATTCGGGCATTTTTCGATATCTCTGAACCAACTCCATATAGTACATGCCATTGGTTATTTGCAAAATAAACTATGGATTCTCTTTTGTCAACAGGTATTGAGTCATCTCTCCATGCATAAAAAGGTTCCAGATAAATAGAATTTGGAACTATAGTGTCGTAATAATATTTTGATAATCTTTCGGTAGTCCAGGTTAAGTCTTTGTTTAAGGCGATAAATGCTTGTTTTGCTTTGTTTCCATCTGCTGGCCAAGTTTGATAGTATAAAAACGCTTTGTTTACTATTTGCTTATTAAGTAAAACAATATCACCAAACTCAGATTGATCTGAAGAGGAAGTTTTAAAGGTTGTTGTGTCTAAAACTTTTCCAAAGGAATCTAACTTAAATAATGTGTTAGAAAAATTACTACCACTATTTCCTCCTCCATGATCAAAGGCTTCTGTTTTGGTGATCACTTTAACCATGATTTTATCATTAGAAATTGAAAGAACCTGAAAATTAAAATTATATGCTCCTCCTTTATGAAATAATGTTATGTCATGATTGCCGAATTTTTTTACTTCGGATAAATTTTTATAATAGACAAGTTCGCTTGGTAATTTTGTGCGAGGAAAAAGATTTATAAAAAAAGTATCAATACCCAAAGCGAGGCCAACATTAATTTGATATACTAAAAACAAAATGATTATTGTCGCAATGGAGTATTTGATTGTTTTCTTTTTCATTTCAGTTTTTAATGAGCTTCCGGTCAATCTTTACCCAAACCAATTTCTATATCTAAAGGAACACTCATTATGATTGGCGAAAATTGGTTTAAATTCAATGTCTTTTTTATAATTACATTGTGGATTTTATTTAAGAATTTCTTGCAATTAAAATTAATCCCAATATAAAAGGAAGGGAATAAAAAGCTAATATGACATAATTGGTATTTCTTAAATATATTTTATTCTTTTTATTAAGGTTAGAAGCCTCAATTAAAAGGGCAACAATTATTAAAAAAAGGATAAAAAGAGAAAAGAAAAAAGCGATATATGCCATTCCTATGTTGCCTGAATAATCTACAATCGAGTATAATAGAAAAAAAATAAAAAGAGGAATGATTATTCTGATCACGATGTGAACAATTATGTTGAATACATCTGAGTCTGTATCTTCTTCTTGTTGAGTATTTTTAATCTCAAAAAGTTTATTTAATTCTTCATTCATGATACTCTTTATTTATTGTTTTTTGTATAATGCTACAAAAAAAGGCAATAATCCGGCATACGCTACAAATTCTAGAAATCCTATGATTTGTGATAACCGATAGTATACTGCCTGATCTATTGGTATTGATGCAACAGATTGTATAAACCAAAATAAATTTACTGTTCCAAGTATGCAAATTGATATTATTGCTAATAAGGTATTTTTTTTCATTTTTATTTAAAGAAGATTAATCTTATTATTTTATATTTTTTGCAATGTATGAATTTTCTTGTTCATTATTTTGGTTTTAATGAAGAGACTCTATTGAGAAATAAATGTAATAAATGTTTATTTAATGCGCTTCCAGCCAATCTTTACCCAAACCAAGTTCAACATCTAAAGGAACGCTCATCATAAATGCATTTTCCATTTCGTGTTTAATCATAGGCTGAATTTTCTCGAGTTCATCATTGTGAACATCGAACACAAGCTCATCATGTACCTGAAGTAACATTCTTGATTTCCAGTTTTCTTCTTTTAATTTTTTGTGGATGTTGATCATCGCGATTTTAATCACATCGGCAGCACTTCCCTGAATTGGTGCATTTACAGCATTTCTTTCGGCAGCACTTCTAACCACGGCATTTGCAGAGTTAATATCTTTTAAATATCGGCGACGGCCTAAAATCGTTTGTACGTATCCATTTTCACGGGCAAATTCTATTTGTTCGTTAATATAAGATCTTAATCTTGGATAAGTTTTGTAATACGCTTCAATCAAAGCAGCACTTTCGCTACGGGACAATGAAGTCTGATTACTTAAACCAAAAGCAGAAACACCATATATAATCCCGAAGTTTACCGTTTTGGCATTACTTCTTTGTTCGCGCGAAACTTCATCCAAAGGAACATCAAAAACTTTTGCAGCAGTTGCTTTGTGAATGTCTTCTCCGTTTTTGAAAGCGGCAATCATATTTTCTTCTCCGCTTAAAGCGGCAATAATTCTTAATTCTATCTGCGAGTAATCCGCAGAGATTAAAGTATGGTTTTCATCGCGAGCTACAAATGCTTTACGAATCTGACGACCTCTTTCTGTACGAATTGGAATATTCTGCAAGTTCGGATTATTAGAACTCAAACGTCCCGTTGCGGCAACAGTTTGCATGTAATCAGTATGAACACGTAATGTTTTTTTGTCTACTTGTTCCGGCAAAGCCAAAATATAAGTGCTTTGTAGTTTTACCATTTGACGCCAATCCAGGATTTGTTTTACAATTGGATTGTCGTTTGCTAAATAAGTCAAAACCTCTTCGCCAGTTGCGTATTGACCAGTTTTGGTTTTCTTTTGTTTTGCTCCGCCAATTTTTAATTTATCAAATAAAATATCTCCTAATTGTTTTGGAGAGGCCAGATTGAATTTCTCGCCGGCGGTTTCGTATATTTTTTCTTCCAGAGATTTAATTTCGATGTCCATTTCTTTAGACATTATACTTAAAAACTCAACATCTAAACGAATTCCTTCTGTTTCCATATCGGCTAAAACGCTTACTAATGGAATTTCGATTTCGTCGAATAACTTCTTAGTTTCGGTTTTGTCTAATTCGGCAGTAAAAAGTTCTTTTAATTGTAATGTAATATCAGCATCTTCTGCAGCATATTCCTTGATGTCTTCAAGAGCTACATCACGCATTGTAATTTGATTTTTTCCTTTTTTACCAATTAATGTTTCAATTGATTTTGGAGAATATTTCAAATACGTTTCTGCTAAAATATCCATATTATGGCGCATATCCGGATTAATCAAATAGTGCGCAATCATGGTGTCAAAAAGTTTTCCTTTTACGATAACGCCATAATTAGAAAGGATCTTTAAGTCGTATTTTAAGTTTTGACCAATTTTTTCGATGTTTTCATTTTCGAAAAACGGTTTAAATTTATCTACTAAAATCTGAGCTTCTTCCTGACTTTCCGGAAACGGAACATAAAATGCTTTTCCTTTTTCATAAGCAAAAGACATTCCTACTAGTTCTGCGTGCAAAGCATCCAGGCCAGTAGTTTCAGTATCAAAACAAACAGCAGTCTGTTTTTGTAAATTCTGCAAAAGCAATTTAATTCCTAAATCACCTTCAATGGCTTGATAGGAGTGAGGTGTGTTTTCTAAAGTATTGTAAAACGAAGTTCTCTCTTCTGTGTTTTCATCTGTAGTGGCACCGCCTCCAAAAAGATCAAACTGATCTTCGTTTTTGGGTTGTGGTTTTTTGTACAATTTAGCATCCGAAGGCTGACCTGCATTTGCTAGTTCATTTCCGCCGCCTGCTTTAAATAAATTATCAAATTGTTCGGCCATTCTTCTAAATTCCAATTCCTGGAAAATAGCATCAGTTTTTTCGATATCAGGACGCGAAAGTTCGTAGTCATTTTCATTAAAAACTACATCACAATCGCATATAATAGTGGCTAATTTTTTAGATAAAATTCCTTTTTCTTTATTGGCTTCGATATTCTCTTTCATTTTACCTTTCAGTAAATGCGTGTTTTCAAGAAGGTTTTCCATCGAACCAAATTCTTTCAGGAATTTTTTGGCAGTCACTTCGCCAACTCCTGGTAATCCAGGAATGTTATCGACAGCATCTCCCATCATTCCAAGAAAATCAATTACCTGTTCTGGTTTTTCGATTTCAAATTTTGCCAAAACTTCAGGAACTCCCCAAATTTCGATACCATTTCCCATACGGGCTGGTTTGTACATAAATATATTTTCAGAAACCAATTGAGCAAAATCCTTATCTGGTGTTACCATAAAGACTTTGTAGTTTTCTTTTTCAGCTTGTTTAGCAATTGTTCCAATCAAATCATCTGCTTCGCAGCCTTCTATCTCTATAATAGGAATGTGCATTGCTCTTAATAATTCCTGAATATAAGGCACGGCAATTTTAATTGCTTCCGGAGTAGCGTCACGATTGGCTTTATATTCTGTAAACATTTCGGTTCTTACATGACTTCCGCCTTTATCAAAAGCTACAGCCAAATGATCTGGTTTTTCACGTTTAATAACATCCAAAAGCGAATTCATGAATCCCATAATCGCTGATGTATCCATTCCTTTTGAGTTGATTCGTGGATTTTTTATAAAAGCATAATAACCACGAAAAATTAATGCATAAGCATCGAGAAGAAAAAGACGTTTTTGAGTTGACATAAAAAAAATTATTAGTCTGTAAAAATAAACAATTGGGTCTCAAAAAATAATCAAAAAAGAAATTTTTTACCATATAAGTAATATAAGTTCATTTTAGTAGAGATGAATAGCATTGTAAAGACGCGAAGCAGTATGTCTAATATCTCGTTGATAAAATTAAATGAACTTATATTACTTATATGGAGGAAAAAGCCCCAATAGTTAATGTCAAGTTAAAATATTTATGCAGGAGGTTTTCTTCATTTTGTCTTCATATTACAGGGGTACATTTGATCTATAAAATAAAAGGAATCAATTTTAAAAAATAGAAATCATGAGAAATTTATTAATGCTATTAGTAGCAGTTTTAGGAACAAGTGTAATGGTAAGTGCATTTCCTGCAAAAGATATTAAAACAGCTCCGGCAAAAGAAGTTAAAGCTGCAAAACATTCAAAAAACAAAGCGGATAAAAAAGTGAAATCAGAAAAAAGCGAGGCTACTAAAGTAGAGACAGCTAAAGTGAAAAAATAAGAAAAAAGGAATTATAATATAAAAGGTTATTTAATTTAAAAATCAAGACATCATGAAAAATTTATTTATTGTATTAGCAGCGGTTTTAGGAACAAGCGCAATGGTTAGCGCTCAAACAACTCCAACTCAGGCAACACCTGCAAAAGAAGTTAAAGCGACAAAACATCATAAAAATAAAGCTGATAAAAAAGTAAAAGCAGAAGCTCCAAAGGCAGAAACTTCAAAAGTAAAATAAGAAAATAGGTTGTTATAAAAGGTTAATTTAATTTAAAATCAAGACATCATGAAAAATTTATTTATTGTATTAGCAGCAGTTTTAGGTACAAGTGCAATGGTTAGCGCTCAAACAACTCCAACTCAGGCAGCTCCTGCAAAAGAAGTTAAAGCTACAAAACATCACAAAAACAAAGCTGATAAAAAAGTAAAAGCAGAGGCTCCTAAAGCAGAAGCAACTAAAATGAAGTAATAAAAGTTGTTTTTGTTTTGCTTTCAAAGAATTGTAAAGGAGGCAAAACAGAAGTAATGATTATGAGAATGCAGATGGAGAAAGCTGGTAAAGAAATTTATCAGCTTTTTTTAATTCGTTAATTTTTTAATAATGCGCAATAATGTTTTTTAGAATTGATTAAATTTAGTTGCGCTTAAATGCTCTGTTATGAATATTTTAATTGTTGAAGATAATAAGGAACTAGCTGTTGAAGTTTATGATTTTTTATGCAACGTAGGTTATGTTTGCAAGATTGCTCATAATTGTGCCGATGCCCTTGAAGAAGTAAATAGTAACGATTATGATGCGATGCTTCTGGATCTTGGTTTGCCTGACGGAGATGGATTTGAGGTTTTGCAAACGGTTCGAAAAACAAAATCGAAAATAGCGGTTATTGTTCTTACGGCGCGAGGTGAATTAGATGACAGAATAAATGGTCTGCATCTTGGTGCCGATGATTATTTGACTAAACCGTTTGCATTAACAGAACTTAGTGCGCGTTTGTTTGCTGTAATTCGCAGAATTCATGGTTTTACTGTAAACAGTTTAAGTATTCACGGTTTTTTGCTGCAGCTTCAGGATTATAAAGTGAGCTACGATAGTGTTCCAATTAGTCTTACCAAAAAAGAATTTGATATTTTTCAGTATTTGGTTTTAAACAAAAATCGTGTAATTACCAGATTACAACTTACAGAACATATTTGGGGAGATATCCTCGAGGTAAATTCAGATTCTAATTTTATAGATGTTCATGTTCGAAATCTTCGTAAAAAACTCGACAAACATACGGCTATAGATTGGTTTGAAACCGTTAGAAATGTTGGTTATCGTATTAATGAGTAAATAAAATACTGTGAAGATAAAGCATCAATTGGCTATTTTTAATGCACTAACAAGGTTGTTGGTGATTTTGGTTTTATGGCTAATGTTGCCTATTCTGGTCGAAAATGTTGTTTACAGACATATTAATAATGGATTGCTGGAAAAAAAACAAAAATTCATACAACATTTAGATCAAAATGAAATAAATGATTTTATCGAAAATTCAGATGATTCAACCGAAACCTATTCGCAGTTTTCTACCTTACATAGTGAGTTTTTAGTACTTTCTAAATCGCCTGTAAAAATTGCCAAAAAGAAAGCTGTTTTTACTAATGAATATCGCATTATAGAAGGTGAAGAAAATGAATACAGAATTTTGCAATATCATTTTACTTTTGGCAATCAGGGATATAATTTAGAAATAGGAAGCAGTCTTGCTGAAATAAATGACCTTACTTTTATCATCAGGTTTTTTATTATCATTGTTTTTGTGGTTATCCTGCTGATTACCTTTTTGGCA
Organism: Flavobacterium piscisymbiosum; assembly: GCF_020905295.1. NCBI lineage: Bacteria > Pseudomonadati > Bacteroidota > Flavobacteriia > Flavobacteriales > Flavobacteriaceae > Flavobacterium > Flavobacterium piscisymbiosum. The sequence continues at coordinate 2,009,103 of NZ_JAJJMM010000001.1, forward strand.
GATACTTTTTATATTGAATATTTACTGAAGCCTTTTTATAAAATTATTGATACCAAAATAAGGCGTGTCAACGAACCTGAAGCATTTGATCATACGCCAATAAAAGCAAGGTCGAGAGATTTTAGGGAGCTCGATTTTGTTTTGAACCAAATGATGGATCGTATTGCAGAGCTTTTTAAAAAAGAAAAACAATTTATTTCGAATGTTTCGCATGAATTGCTTACTCCTATAGCTTTGCTTAAAAACAAGTTTGAGAATTTGCTTCAAAATGATTCTCTTGATGATAATGCTTTCGATAAAATTGCAGGTTCGTTAAGAACTTTAGATATGCTGAAAAAAATTATCAATAACTTATTGTTGATTTCCAGAATCGAAAACAATCAGTATGAGGCAAATGAAAGTATTAATTTTCATGAACTTGTTACTGATTTGCAAGAAGATCTGGAGGATAGGATAGAAGACAGGGAAATTCAGTTTTTAAACAAAATGCAGCATGATTATATCTTTACAGGAAATAAAACACTTATTCATATTCTGATTTATAATTTGGTAACCAATGCCATAAAATACAATAAGCCACAAGGAAGCATTGAAGTTACAGATGGTTTTTTAGAAAATAAATATTTTATTTCTATAACTGATTCAGGCATTGGAATGAATGATTCTCAAATCGAAAATATATTCAACAGGTTTGCCAGAATAAGCTCTGATCAGGAAGGTCAGGGGTTAGGGCTTGCGATTGCGGATAGTATTGCATCTTTTCATCATATCGAGATAAAAGTTTCTTCTGCTTTAAATGAAGGTACAACCTTTATGTTGCTGTTCCCGGAGGTTTTAAAACATAATTAAACGTTAATTTTTTCAAAGTCGTTCAATCTTCATTTTGTCTTCATTTAGCGTATATATCTTTGAGGTATAATAAATGAAAGTATTAATAATCATAAAAACTTCAATCATGAAAAAATTAGTAATGTTAGCAGTAGCTGTTTTAGGAACAACTGCAATGGTAAGCGCTCAAACAACTCCAGCACAAACAACTCCGGCAAAAGAAGCAAAAGCTCCTAAGAAAGACAAAAAAGCAGATAAAAAAGCTAAAAAAGCCGAAGTAAAAGCTGAAGCAGCTAAACCAGAAGCTAAAAAATAAAACAACGCAGGTTTGATTTAAACCGTGTTGTGGATTATAAAGGTTTTAAAAAATTTGGTAGAGAAAAAGCTGGTAGAGAAATCTATCAGCTTTTTGTTATTTATTTGAGTTAAATTTTTGATAATAAAAAGCAATAAAAAATTCATTCTTTGTTACTTTGCTTAAAACTATTAAATAATGATCTTACGTTTTGTACTGCTATGTGCTCTTTTTTTATTTATTGAGTTCTATTCTTATCAAGCCTTTCGTACTTTAATCAGATTAAGATGGGTTTTGGTGAGTTATCAAGTTATAAGTTTACTGCTTTTAATTTTTATCATTTACTCTTTTACGCAATTTGATCGTTCTGTTGGGCAAACCAAGCAAACCATGTTTACAATGGGTTTGATGTTATTGGTTTATGTGCCAAAAATAGTTTTAACGCTAGTAATGTTTGGCGAAGATATTTTTAGAATAGGAGCAAGTATTTTAAACTATTTCATGTATAATGCCCCTCGCTCAGAAATGATGCCAAACAGACGAAAGTTTGTGAGTCAGATTGCATTAGGTTTGGCGGCGGTTCCTTTTTTATCATTGATTTACGGAATTTTTGAAGGGAAATATAATTTTAAAGTTTTCAGACAGACGATTTATTTTCCTGATTTACCGGATGCTTTTGATGGATTTAAAATTACTCAGATTTCAGATGTTCATAGCGGAAGTTTTGATAATCCGGATAAAATAAATTATGCTATTGATTTGATTAATGAGCAGGAAGCGGATATGATTTTATTTACAGGAGATATTGTAAATACTCATGCTAAAGAAATGCATCCTTGGTTAGAAACTTTCAATAGAATAAAAGATTATAAATACGGGAAGTTTTCAGTTTTAGGAAATCATGATTACGGAGAATATGTTACATGGCCTTCTGAAAAAGAAAAAGATGAAAACTTCAAAGGAATAAAAAGTCTTTACGGACAAATAGGATTTGAACTTTTGCTTAACGAACATACTTATATCCAAAAAGGCGATGATAAGATTGCACTTATTGGAGTAGAGAACTGGGGGCATAATTTTAAAAAGGCAGGAGATTTAAACAAAGCATCTCAAAACGTGCATCAGGACGATTTTAAAGTGCTAATGAGTCATGATCCGAGTCATTGGGAGTATGAGATAAAAAATCATCCTAAAAACTTTCATTTAACGTTGGCGGGTCATACGCACGGTATGCAATTTGGAATTGAAATTCCGGGATATTTTAAGTGGAGTCTTGCGCAATACATTTATAAACAATGGGCAGGATTATACGAAAATGTTGGCCGATACGTTTATGTAAATCGCGGATTTGGTTTTCACGCTTATCCGGGACGAGTGGGTATCATGCCCGAAATTACAGTGATTGAACTAAAAAAAGGGAACAATGTGGCTTAATTCGTTAAAAATGCTACATTTGTATATAATTATCTCTTTTTAACAGAATAAAAAAGAATTAAATTTTTGGTTTTATGTCAAAATTTGGAGAACTTATAAATGCTCAGGTTCCGGTGTTAATTGATTTTTACACAGACTGGAACGAATCATCTGTATCGATGCATCCTGTTATTAAGGATGTTGCGGCTGCGCTAGGCGATAAAGCCAAAGTGATTAAAATTGATGTGGATAAAAATCAGGAATTAGCAGAAGCGCTTCGTATAAAGGGATTACCTACTTTAATGATTTATAAAGAAGGACAAATGATCTGGAGACAATCGGGCGAACTTGATGCCAATACAATTATCGGAATTGTCCAGGAACAATTCAATCTATAAAATATAACTACTCTTTAGTTGGTATTATTTAGTGAATAATATCAAATGTATATCCATTTTCCTTTAAAAAGTGCAACGTTTTAGGCAACGCAAATTTTAAATTAGGCGACGCCTTTATGCTGTCATGAAATACAATTACGCTTCCTGACTTTACGTTTTTAGTCACGTTTTCAAGGCATTTTTCAGGAGTGATAGATTGGTCGAAGTCTGCACTCAAAACATCCCACATAATAATCTTATAGCCTAGTTTTCTTAGAATTTTAGATTGCGCCTTTTTTATTTTCCCGTAGGGCGGGCGAAATATCATATTGCATGTTTTCTCTTCTTCCAGAACAGCAGCACAATTTTTTACATTCTCTATGTAATCATTATTGTTGCTTTTCCATCCATTTACATGGTTCATGGTATGGTTGCCTATGGCATGTCCGTCTGTGAGTAGTTTTTCGAATAATGCTAAATTGGCTTTTATGTTTTTTCCTATGCAAAAGAAAGTCGCCTTTGCATCAAACTTTTTCAATTCAGATAAAACCCAGTCTGTAATCTCCGGAGTTGGGCCATCATCAAAGGTGAGGTATATTTTCTTTTCGTTGTTTGGAATGTCCCAACAGTACTTAGAAAATACCCTTTTTATGAATGAATTTGTTTTTACCCAATAAAAGCTCATTTTAATTTGTTTTACAGATATGTAAAAATAAAAAATGCAGCGCTATTTATCAAGTTGCGCTGCATTTTTTTAATTGCTATGTTTTTCGTATATTATTATTCTTTTTCTCTTCCAAAACGTTCAAAAACATTTACATAAGTATTAAATGTCACTTTGTGTTTTTCGTAGAAAGCAAGATCTTTATTTTCTTTCATCACTTGCAATAAGCTTCTGTAACGCTCAATATCGGTAATGATATCAATAGCTAAGTCGGTTTGATCGCCAGGTGTAAGTGTTGCGTAATAATTTAGTTCTTCTTTGTATTTGTTAACTAGTTTATCTAGCAAATCATGTGCTTTTGCAGTTTCGCCAACTTTATAATATCCTCCTGCAAATGGTTCTACTAAAGAGTAATATCCGTATTTATCAAGTGGCATTTTTGTTATTGCTAAGTTGATAATGTTTTTGGCTTTATCAATTTTGCCTTCTGCAATAAGCTGGTTCATTAAACGTGACAAGTTTGTGCGGTATGTAATACTGTTTCTTCTGGTTTCAGGATCATGGTAAATGTTACCGTTACTGTTCCCCCAATCCCATTTCATTACAATGTCGTACATTTTATCAGCATCAATTTGTCCCATGTCCATAGGTCCGCCATCTTTTGAAGGTGTGTTTCTAATAGGAACTAATTTGTACACCATTCCGTCTAGTTGTAAATAATCTTTCAACCATAAATAATCTTCATCGTCAAAAGCGCCTCCACTAAAATAAATTGGTCTTTTCCAGTTGTTATTAGCAAGGATATCAAGCATCATTAGGCGATTTTTGTATAACGCACTTCCTTTGATGTCAATATCCATATAAGGTACGATAGAATCGTTGTATTTAGGATTAACAACTTTATTTTTAATTATAGCTTCTTTATCAACATTAAGTCTGATTTTATTTGTTGGATAAAAATGAATTGTTTGTCCGTTTTGTAAACCTACAGTCGATTTTGGATTTTTAATAAAATCAATGAAATCTTTTATGTTCCAGCGTGTTTCGATTTTAGGAATATGAGCAACATAATCTAAATTATCACCCACATATTGATCGTGTGTAAAAGATATTGGTAACGGATCTGACTCATAAGCTTTTGCTTTCATTTGATCAATATACCAATCTGTCATAAATAAACTTGTATTTACAATTTTAACATCGGTTCTAATGCCTTCAATTTCCTGTGCATACCATAACGGGAACGTATCATTATCTCCAATTGTAAATAAAATAGCATCTTTATCACAAGAATTCAGGTAAGCTTTTGCCATTGCAACTGCCGTATATTTTCCTGATCTGTCGTGATCATCCCAGTTTTGAGCCGCCATTAAAACAGGAGCAGCTAATAAACTTGCGGCAATAATAACCGGGCCTGCAATTTTAGGAGCAATGTATTTTTGAATAGTTTCATAGAGAGAATAAACTCCAAAACCTATCCAGATGGCAAACACATAAAAGGATCCTACTAGCGCATAGTCTCTTTCACGAGGTTCAAAAGGTCGCTCGTTCAGGTAAATTTTTAATGCGATTCCGGTAAAAAGGAATAATGCTAAAAGCACATAAAAACTTTTAAGATCTTTATTTGCGTGATACATTAACCCTATAAGGCCTAAAATAAATGGCAAGAAGAAATAAACGTTTCTTCCTTTATTGTTTAAAACATCTGATGGTAAATTGTCTTGAGAACCTAGATGCAAAGAGTCAAGAGCTTTGATTCCGCTAATCCAGTTTCCGTCAAGATTGTCATATTTACCCTGAACGTCACTTTGGCGTCCAACGAAATTCCACATTAAATATCTCCAGTACATATATCCAAATTGGTATTCGAACATAAAGCTGAAATTATCTACAGCTGTTGGTTTTTCGATGATTAAATAATCGCCATAACTTTTTAGGAATTTAACGTATCCTTCGTTGTCAATTTGCTTTTGAGCATAAGCGTTTCTGAATTCAGAAATTGTTTTTTCAACTTCATTACGCAATTGTGCTGTAGCTTTATTGTATTCATCTTCGCTTAGCTGGCTTGCGTCAATTCCGTATTTTCCTAAATCCTGTTCGTAATCGTAGTTAGGATTTATTTTGAATTTAGGAGGATTTGTAAAACTGATATAGTTTTGAATATGTCCTGTTTCAGTACTCCACATTCTTGGTAAAAGCGCCTTTTGATTGTCGTCTGAATTTTGACTGGCATTTTTATAATTATTGGTAATGATATATTTGCCGGTTTTATAGTCTCTTTCGTAGTTAGGTTTTTTGTCTGAGTATGGGTTTTTTGCATCAAGGCCAGCAAAAACTTCTGTGTATTGAGGACCATAAAACAAAGGGTTTACACCGTATTGTTCACGATTGTAATATGCTAAAACCTCGGCAGCATCTGATGGTTTGTTCTCGTTGATCACTGGGTTTGCATTAGCACGAACCGGCAGCATCATCCAGGTCGAGAAACCAATGAAGATAAATAAGATGCAAAGAATGATGGTGTTATAGAAAACCAATCCTTTTTGTTTGGTGAATTTTAATCCAAAATAAAAGAAAGCAATTAGAATTAAAGCTACAAATAAAGTTCCTGAGTTAAATGGTAATCCAAAACTGTTTACCATGAAAACTTCAGTATCAGCAAATGCTTCCATTGTTAATGGTAAAAGCAATTTGAAGATGAATAATAAAACACCAATTACTACAACATTGGCAATAAGAAAGTTTTTGATTGTAACTTTTTCGTAATGCTTAAAATAGTAAAGAAATCCTATTGAAGGAATAGTTAGTAAAGCCATAAAGTGAACTCCAAACGAAAGTCCGATAACTAATGAAATGACTAATAACCATTTATTTCCTTTAGGTTTATCCATGTCTTGTTCCCAACGAAGACCAAGCCAGAAAAGTAACGCAATTAATAAAGAAGCCATAGCATAAACTTCGGCTTCAACAGCATTAAACCAGAAGCTATCAGAGAAAGTGTAGGCAAGAGCGCCAACAAAAGAGCTTCCCAGAATAACAATTGAATTGTTTTGATTGATTTCAGAAAAACGTTCTATAATCTTTTTCAAAATCATAGATGAAGACCAAAACATAAACAAAATAGTAAATGCGCTTGAAAAAACAGACATCATATTAACCATTACTGCAACATGCTGAGCATCGATAGCAAACATGGCAAAAAAAGCGCCCATCATTTGGAATAAAGGTGCTCCGGGAGGGTGACCAACTTCTAATTTAGCTGCTGTGGCAATATATTCGCCACAATCCCAGAAGCTCATAGTTGGTTCAACAGTTAATGTATAGGTAGTTAAAGCGATTGCAAATGCAAACCAACCAATAATTGTATTCCATTTATTGAAATTGAATTGTGCCATATTTAGGTGTTATAATTATGTGTATTTTCTATCTTACAAAGAAAATGTTTTTTTGTTGAAAGAGAAGAGCATTAACATAAAAATCTACAAAAGTATTTGTTGTGAGTAATGTGTTGTTTGTGAAATACTTGTAAAAAGATTACGAGTTGCGGAGAAGAAAAAACGAAAAAAAACGAATTTTTTTTATCAAAAAGTTTGCGCAAACTAAAAAAAGCTCTAAATTTGCACTCGCTTAACAGCAACGCTGGTCTATGGTGTAATGGTAACACAACTGTTTTTGGTGCAGTCTTTCAAGGTTCGAGTCCTTGTAGACCAACATAAAAAGCCTCTCAATCGAGAGGCTTTTTTATTCAAAAATAAAGTTGTGAAAACTAAAAAAAGCTTTAAATTTGCATTCGCGTAAGCATTCTTACTGGTCTATGGTGTAATGGTAACACAACTGTTTTTGGTGCAGTCTTTCAAGGTTCGAGTCCTTGTAGACCAACATAAAAAGCCTCTCAATTGAGAGGCTTTTTTTATGCGATGAACTTTTTGAAAATCTCAATTTTGAAAATTCCAAATTCAATTTCTGGAATAGGTGGAAAATAGGTGAATATTGTGAAATTTGTGTTTTATTAATAGTTCGGGGTTTTAATCTTAAGAACAAGGATCGTCATTGTTTCTCAATTTATATAGTTTGGAAATTGGAATTTTCAAAATTGGAATTTATATAATAGTTTTATTTCAATAATAAAGAAGACGGAACAATACCAAATTTCTTTTTAAATGAAAATGAAAAATGGGATAAGTCTTCAAAGCCTACTCCGATATAAACTTCTGATGGAGATTTTCCTTGGTTGATTAAGTAGTAAGCCTCTTGTAGTCTTTTGTTTAATAGCCATTTCCCTGGTGTTTCCTGAAAAGCTTTTTGAAAATCTCTTTTAAATGTTGCTAAACTTCTTCCGGTGAGATAAGCAAATCGGGTAAGATGTACGTTAAAATGAAAGTTCTTATTCATAAAAGCTTCCAGATCGATTTTGCCGGGCTCATTAAAATCAAATAAAATATCTTTTAATTCTGGATTTACTTTAAGTAAAAGATGTACAGCTTCTTTTATTTTTAAATTAAATAAGCTTTCATTGTCTTCTTGTTCTACTTCTAGATAAGAAATAAGCGAATCCATAAAAGATTTATACAAAGGATTTGGAGTTAAAGAAATCATGGTTTCAGAATCTGGTCTTTTGTTTGTTTTGAAATTATATTCAGCGCTTATCTCGCGTAAGATTTCCTGATCTAAGAAAAGTGAAATTGTTTTGAATTCGCCTCCTTCTGGCGGAATCTTAACGAATTTGGCTAAATGATTTCTTTTGCTAAAACGAAAATCACCTTCTTTTGAATGGTAGGTGTTTTTGCTGTCTGAAGCGATCATTTCTCCGGCAATCTGATAACTAAACACGTGTTCCGGTATGAAATTTTCTCCTTCACGGCTACGTGTATAGTAGCAGGAGTAGAGTATTTTGGGTTTTGATGTTGATTTTGTTGTCATAATTGTAAAGTTACAAAAAGATCCAGAAATCTTTCTGAAAGACTTTCTGGATCTTTTGATGTTTATCGAATTAATGCTTTTGGTTCAAGATATGCTTCGAGTCCTAATGTGCCAAATTCTCTGCCAATTCCGGATTGTTTAAATCCTCCAAAAGGCGCCATCGGATCATGGCCAATTCCGTTTATTTGAACACGGCCTGCGTTTATTTGTGAAGCAACTTTGTGAGCTCGTTTTTCGTCTGATGAACTTACGTAGGCTTGTAATCCGTAAGTGGTGTCATTGGCTATTTCAATTGCTTCTTCTTCGGTTTTGTATGTTATAATAGATAAAACAGGTCCAAAAATTTCTTCTCTTGCAATTCGCATTTGATTGTTTACGTTTACAAAAACAGTTGGTTTTACAAAATTTCCTTTCTCTAATCCTTCGGGTTTGCCTAATCCTCCGGTTAGAACTTCTGCGCCTTCATCAATACCAATCTGAATGTAGTTTTGAACACGTTCGTATTGTTTCGTGCTTACCATTGGGCCAACTGCGGTTGTTGTGTTTTTTGGATCGCCAACAATAGTTTTTGATATCGTTTCTTTTATAAGTTCTTTTACTTCGTCTAGTCTGTTTTCTGGTACAAGTAATCTGGTTCCTGCAATGCACGCTTGCCCGCTGTTCATATAGGCAGCGATTACGGCAAGTGGAATTGCCTGGTTTAAATTAGCATCATCCAGGATAATATTAGGGGATTTTCCGCCCAGTTCAAGAGTAACGCGTTTCATGGTGTTTACGGCTTCTTTTGCGATGATTTTTCCAACATTGGTAGATCCGGTAAATGAGATTTTGGCAATATCCGGATGACGGCTTATTTCTGCTCCAACAATTTCGCCTAATCCGTTTACAATGTTAAAAACGCCTTTTGGTAATCCTGCTTCGTGGAGACATTCGGTGATTAATTGACTTTGCTGTGCGCTCATTTCGCTTGGTTTTATCACTGTTGTACATCCTGCTGCTATTGCTGTTGATAGCTTGCTGCAGATAAAGCCGTTGCTCGAATTCCAGGGAATAATAATTCCAACTACTCCCAGTGGTGTCATCTGAACTTCAGATTCTCCCATTGTTTTAGTAAAATCGTAGGTGTTTACCAGGGCAATTGTAGAGTCGAAACCTTTTATTATGTATTCATAGCTTATCGTTGCAAATTGTAATGTTCCGCCGTATTCTTCAACCATGACATCAATAAATTCGCTTTTTCTTTTTTCGATAGAAGCTTTGATGCTTTGTAAATATTGAATTCTTTCTTTTGTTGTAGTTTTAGAAAAAGTTTTAAATGCTTCTTTTGCAGCTGCTATAGCGTTTTGTGTATCTTTTTGATTTCCTAAAAGTACTTTTCCTAGTTTTTCATTTGTGGTAGGGCTTATTAGGTCAAAATATTCTGTTCCTAGTGGAGTAGTAAATTCTCCGTTAATGTAGATTTTGTCTATTGTTTTCATGTTCTAATATTTAAGAATTTTATTAGACAAAGATCTGGATAAAGAACGCTGCTGACTTTGTTGAAAAGCTCAATGTGACTTTGTTGGAAAGCTCATTAAAAAAAGTGATAAATGAAAGAATTGTATGTGTAATGAATAGAAAAAGCTTCTCAATTGAGAAGCTTTTATTTTGTGTTGAACTTATAAAGAAGCCTGTTTTATATTTTGAATGTTATTACAGGTTTGACTGAATGGTTTACTAAACCTTCGCTGATGCTTCCGTTAAAAAAGTGAGCGAAACCAGTTCTTCCGTGTGTGCACATTCCGACGATATCTGCGTTTATGCTGTTTGAAAAGTTGATGATTCCTTTTTCGATATTGGTGTCATTGTAAATATGTGTTGCGTAATTTGTAAGGTTAAATTCGTTTGCGAACTCGTTCATTGCTTTTTCTACAACGTGAGTTGGTTTAAAACTGTTTGGTGTGCAAATTGTAACCAAATGTAGTTTTGAGTCGAAGAATTTGGTAAAGTTTAAAAGTTTTTCGAATGGTTTTTTTGTTTCGTCTGAAAAGTCAGATGCAAATACAATATTAGTGGCATTAAAATTAGAAATGTCTTTTTTGATTACTAAAACGGGAATTTCAGAATTGCGAACTACTTTTTCAGTGTTTGATCCTATTAATAATTCTTCAATGCCAGAAGAGCCGTGGGATCCCATTACAATTAGATCAACGTTGTATTCTTTGCTTACTTGCGAAATGCCGTGAATAGGCTTGTCCATTTTTACAATTTCAGTTACTGGTATTCCGTCTAAATATGGTCTTGAGGAAACTTCGTCCAGCATTTCGTTTGCTTTTTTCATAAAAAGCATGGTTTCGGGAATGCTTGCGCCTCCCAGGACAGCATCATTCATTTGGCTGGGTAATTCCAGCATGTGCAAAACGATGATTTCAGAGTTGTGTTTTTGTGCAATTTGTGCAGCGACTTTTAAGGCATTTTCGGCATGTTCAGAAAAGTCGGTAGGTACTAGAATTCGTTTCATAGTTTTTGGGTTAAATAATGTGAAATTCTGTTAATTTAATGCACTCATAAAGGTAAGAAATATTTTTAGAGCAATCTATTTATTTTGATTTATAAAAAAAACACTATATTTGCACCGTTATTTATTAAAATCTAAATAATGAGGGGACTAAGTGTCCCCTCTTTTTATAAAATTATGACATTTAAAGAAAAAGTAAACGGATTAATAGCGGAGGCTCTTTTAGAAAAGCCATCAATCTTTTTGATTGATCTGGCTATTTCAGACTCTTTCAAAATTAGTGTAGGTTTAGATGGGGATAATGGAGTGGCGCTACAGGATTGTATTGATGTGAGTCGTGCAATCGAGAATAATCTGGATCGTGAAGAGCAGGATTTTTCGCTTGAAGTAGCATCGGTTGGAGTAGGATCACCATTGAAAATGACAAGACAATACATCAAAAATATTGGTAGAACATTGATTGTTACTACAAATAATGAAAAAATTGAAGCAGAATTAGTAGAAGCTAACGATGTTTTTATAATTTTGTCTTGGCAGGCTAGAGAACCGAAAAAAGTAGGAAAAGGAAAAGAAACAGTTCAAAAAGAGCAACAAATACCTTATACAGAAATTAAAGAGGCAATTGTTACAGTAACATTTTAATTAAAGAATTCGCATGGAAAATTTAGCATTAATCGATTCATTCTCAGAGTTTAAAGATAATAAACTTATTGATCGTGTAACGCTTATGGCAATTTTAGAGGACGTGTTTAGAAATGCATTAAAGAAAAAATACGGTTCTGATGATAACTTTGACATCATTATAAATCCTGATAAGGGAGATATGGAGATTTGGAGAAGAAGAGTAATCGTTGCTGATGAAGATCTGGATTTTGAGAACGAAGAAATTACCTTGACTGAAGCAAGAATGATCGAAGCGGATTTTGAAATTGGTGAAGAAGTTTCTGAAGAGGTTAAATTGATTGACTTAGGAAGAAGAGCTATTTTGGCTTTGCGTCAAAACTTGATATCTAAAATTCACGAACACGATAATACAAATCTTTATAAACAATTTAAAGATATTATTGGTGATATTTATACTGCCGAAGTGCACCATGTTCGCCCAAGAGTTGTAATTTTGGTCGATGATGAAGGAAATGAAATTGTGCTTCCAAAAGAAAAACAAATTCCATCTGACTTTTTCCGTAAAGGAGATAACGTTCGCGGAATCATTGAAAGTGTTGAATTAAAAGGAAATAAGCCTCAAATTATTATGTCTAGAACTTCTGAGAAGTTTTTAGAAAAATTGTTTGAACAAGAAATTCCTGAAGTATTCGACGGTTTGATTACGGTTAAAAGCGTAGTACGTATTCCGGGTGAAAAAGCAAAAGTAGCAGTGGATTCTTATGATGACAGAATTGATCCTGTTGGAGCATGTGTTGGTATGAAAGGATCTCGTATTCACGGAATTGTTCGTGAGTTAGGAAACGAAAATATTGACGTAATCAACTATACAAGTAACATTCAATTGTTTATCACAAGAGCATTAAGCCCTGCAAAAGTTTCTTCAATCAAAATTGATGAAGAAAATAAAAGAGCTGAAGTTTTCTTGAAATTAGAAGAAGTTTCTAAAGCAATTGGTAGAGGTGGTCATAATATAAAATTAGCGGGTCAGCTAACAGGCTACGAGCTAGATGTTATCAGAGAAGGTGATGTTGCTAGTGGTGAAGATGATGACGTTGAATTAACTGAGTTTTCAGATGAAATTGAAGGCTGGGTTATCGAAGAATTTGCAAAAATTGGTTTAGATACAGCTAGAAGTATCTTAAAGCAAGAAGTAGAAGATTTAGTAAGAAGAACAGATTTAGAAGAGGAAACTATTCTTGATGTTATGAAAATACTAAAAGAAGAGTTTGATAGCTAGTTATCTGCTCTAACAACACAACGAAAAAGGTAATAATAAAAAGGTTATATGTCTGAAGAGAGAGTAATAAGAATAAACAAGGTTTTAAGGGAATTAAATATTTCGTTAGAAAGAGCTGTTGATTATCTAAAAGATAAGGGAATTGCTATTGATGCAAATCCAAATGCGAAAATTTCTGATAGCGAATTTAATATCCTACAAAGCCAATTTGCGGGCGATAAGGGGAACAAAGAAGCTTCTAAAGAAGTGGGTGAAGAGAAAAGAAAAGAAAAAGAAGCTTTGCGTGTAGAACGTGAAAAAGAAATTGAAGACAAACGCAGACAAGACGAGGAACGCCAAAAGCAACAAGAGATTATAAAAGCGAGAGCTGTTGTAACCGGACCTGTTCAAGTTGGTAAAATTGATTTAAATCCGAAGAAACCTACTGTTGTTTCTCCTCCTGCTGAAGAACCAGCAAAAGTTGAAGAGCCAAAAGTAGTTGTTGCTCCGACTCAACCAGAAAAACCTGTTCAAAAAGAAATTGTACAGCCTGAGCCGGTGGCTCCTGTAGTTTCTGAAGAGAAAAAGGTAGAAAAACCTATTATTACAGAGAAAAAAGAAGTAAAAGAAGTGAAAGTTGAGACTCCAAAAGTAGCTCAGGAACCAGTTGTTTCAACTGATCCCGCAACTGCAGAGGAAACAATCACTACGCAATATCAAAAATTATCTGGAACTACTCTTACGGGTCAAACAATTGATTTATCTCAATTTAATAAGCCTAAGAAAAAGAAAGAAGATCCAAAGATAACTCCGAATAAACCGGGAGCTCCTGGAGCTAATAATAACGCTAACAAAAATAAGCGTAAAAGAATTGCTCCTAAACCTGGAACTCCGGGTGCGCCAAAACCTGCAACAGGTCATGCGCCGGGAACTCCAAACCCAAATAAAATTACACCAAATACCGGTGGTGGAGGTTTTAATGCTAACAGAAGTGCAAGACCTGGTTTTGTAAAAGGAAACCGTCCTGCAATTGTTGCTAAAGTTGAGCCTACTGAAGAGGAAGTAAAAAACCAAATTAGAGAAACTCTTGAAAAACTTCAGGGTAAAGGTGGAAAATCAAAAGCTGCTAAATACAGAAGAGATAAAAGAGATACGCACCGTCAGAAATCTGATGAAGAGCAAAGAGCTATTGACGAAGGAAGTAAAACTATTAAAGTTACTGAGTTTGTTACTGTAGGTGAAATTGCAATCATGATGGATGTGCCGATTACTAAAGTAATTGGAACTTGTATGTCTCTTGGTATCATGGTAACTATGAACCAACGTTTGGATGCTGAAACATTAACTATTGTAGCGGATGAGTTTGGTTATGAAGTTGAGTTTATTACAGTTGATATTGAAGATGCTATTGAAATAGTTGAAGATAAAGAAGAAGATTTAGTAGTTAGGGCACCAATTGTTACTGTAATGGGTCACGTCGATCACGGTAAGACATCTTTACTGGATTATATTCGTAAAGAAAATGTTATCGCTGGTGAGTCTGGAGGTATTACACAGCATATTGGAGCGTACGGAGTAACTTTAGATAACGGTCAAAAAATCGCATTCTTAGATACACCGGGTCACGAGGCGTTTACCGCGATGCGTGCCCGTGGAGCTCAGGTTACCGATATCGCTATTATCGTTGTTGCTGCGGATGATGATATCATGCCACAAACAAAAGAAGCAATTTCTCACGCACAAGCTGCGGGAGTGCCAATTATATTTGCAATCAATAAAATTGATAAACCAAATGCTAATGTTGAGAAGATCAAAGAGCGCTTGGCTAGTATGAATTTACTTGTTGAAGATTGGGGTGGAAAAATTCAGTCACATGATATTTCTGCAAAAGTTGGAACAGGTGTAAAAGAATTATTAGAAAAAGTTTTATTAGAAGCTGAAATTTTAGATTTAAAATCGAATCCAAATAAAGCAGCTCAGGGAACTGTAGTTGAGGCTTTCTTGGATAAAGGAAAAGGATATGTTTCTACAATTTTAGTTCAACACGGAACTTTAAGAGTTGGAGATTATATGTTGGCTGGTAAGCATCATGGTAAGATTAAAGCTATGCATGACGAACGCGGGCATATTGTTAAAGAAGCTGGTCCTTCGACTCCGGTATCAGTATTAGGTTTAGATGGTGCAGCTACTGCAGGGGATAAGTTCAATGTGTTTGAAGATGAAAAAGAAGCAAAACAAATTGCGTCTAAACGTTCTCAATTAATGCGTGAACAATCTGTACGTACTCAGCGTCATATTACACTTGATGAAATTGGACGTCGTATTGCTCTTGGTCAGTTTAAAGAATTAAACGTGATCCTTAAAGGAGACGTTGATGGATCTGTTGAAGCATTATCAGATTCGTTCTCTAAACTTTCTACAGAAGAAGTTCAGATTAATATTATCCATAAAGGTGTTGGAGCAATTACTGAAACTGACGTTATGTTGGCTTCTGCTTCTGATGCGATCATTATCGGATTTAACGTTCGTCCTGCAGGAAATGCGAGACAACTTGCAGATAAAGAAGAAATCGATATCCGTTACTACTCTATTATCTACGCTGCTATCGATGACTTAAAAGATGCAATGGAAGGAATGTTAGCTCCAGAGATGAAAGAAGAAATTTTAGGAACTGCTGAGATTCGTGAGATTTTCAAAATTTCTAAAGTGGGTTCAATCGCTGGTTGCATGGTGATGGATGGTAAAATCATGAGAACTTCTAAAATTAGAGTTATTAGAGAAGGAGTAGTGGTGCATACAGGAGAACTTGTTGCATTGAAACGTTTCAAAGATGATGTTAAAGAAGTGTCTAAAGGATACGATTGTGGTATTCAGATTAAAGGTTACAACGACATCGAAGAAAGAGATGTTATTGAAGCATACCATGAAGTTGCAATCAAAAAGAAATTGAAATAATATTCAATAATTATATTTTAAAGTCCCAATGAAAATTGGGACTTTTTTTGCGCTATATAGTTTTTGATGGATTACGCTAAAAAAATGTTAGAGCAGGGTGGAAGTGATAATTCGATTGATAGTATTTTTTTATGTTTGTTTATTTGTTGCAATTTATAAAATGAAACAAAAATGTAAGATATTGATTGCGATTTGTATGTCAATTGTTGATTTCTTTGTAGTTTAATTACAGTTATTTCTTATTCAAAAATAAGTTATAATTTTTTTGTGGTGTTTATTGGAGTATCTATTATTATGCGGTTGTTAAAGCGTTTTTATTTTGAGGTGATTTAAGTGGTTGGAAGTTTATTTTGGGTAGAAGATGTTATGTGTTAGGATCAAATTGTCAGGATGATATATAGTTAAACAATATCTGTATGAAGCTTAAGTTAATTCATATTATTAGCAAACTTGTAAATAAAGGTTTTAAGTCAAATAGTGTCTTTAGGACTTTTGAAAATGTTGAACAATTAAGAGAGATAATGCCAGACTTATTGAGCGGGTATTTGTCTGAAGAGGAAATGCCAAATAGTCTGGTGTTATTGCCGCCTCCGCCAAAAATCTCTTCTAAAGCTTTGGCGTTTGATTTAGAATATGCTAAGAATGCTATAGAATTTAAAGATAGTGTCCGTTTTTTACAGGCCGGCCTTGATGCAAATTTATCTTTTCCTGCTGCGGTTAAATCTTTTGAGTCTACTTTAGGTATCGAAATTACTGAAATTAATACGCCTAGATTATATGTGTTTATGCGAAGAGTAATGACTGATGCCGGATTGTCCACTTATGCTGCTAAAAATTATTATAACCGCGAGCGGCCATTTGTGCTTAATAATGCAAAAACATGTACTCCGGATCAGGAAGATGCGTTGCGTAAAGTTGGTTCTTTTCCTTCTGGACATGCGGCTGTTGGCTGGGCATGGTCATTGGTTTTTAGTGATATTTTTCCTGATAAGGAAGAGTCTATTCTAAAGCGTGGATACGATTTTGGTGAAAGTCGTGTGGTTTGTAATGCACATTGGTATAGTGATGTTGAAAAAGGAAGGTTAATGGGGAAGGCGACTGTTGACTGCCTTTATGTTAATAGTGATTTTCAGGTAGATTTGGCTTTGGTAAAAGAAGAAATCAAGCTGCTGGATAAGAAAGTGACAGGCGATAAAAATTGAGTTTGATTTAATAATACTGTTTTGTTTGCAAAATAGATTTAGGGTTCTCAGGTTAATTATTTGTGCTTATGTACTTTTTTTCTTTAGGGTATTTTTGAATCAGTTGTGGAAATATGCATAGGCTTGAAAATGGTAAATACTTGCATCAACAAAAAAAAGATATTTCTTTATTGAAAAGGCTTCATTTAGTTGTATAAAAAAAGCGAGATTGAATCTCGCTTTTTGTGTGTTTGTAATGTGTTTATTTGCTTGGTTTGATTAAAAAGACACTTTTGAATCTCTTTTTAATGTCGGCTAAATTTCGTTCAGCCTCTATTCTTGTTTTGAAATTCCCTACCATTACTTTGTAGTTTGGTGTATTGAAAATTATTGTTCCGTCAATAGTGTTAAATTCCCTTTTAAAATCCGATAACGTTTTCTTTGCTTCTTCGCTTTTACCGCTAAAGATTTGAATTTTGTAAGTATCGTTTGTATTTATTGACGTGTTAATTTTTCGTTTTTCATTCAGTAACTGCTCAAATTTAGGGTCTTGATTTACGATTAAATTTTGGTCTTGAGCATGAATATTATATGCTAAAGTGAACATTGTTAGTGTTAAGAAAACTCTTTTTGAAGGGGTTAAAATTCTCATAATGTGATGGTTTTTATGCAAAAATAAGATTTAAAGTTTGTATGTAAAATTTTAATATTATTTAGAATTGATATAAATTGATATTTAAGAGTATTTTAAGGTTTTGAGAATAGTTCATAAGTCGTATTTTTGTGCAAGTTTTAAAAGAAGGTATTAGTTTTTCGTTGATTTGATATAGAAAAAATCATACCAAAAATTAGTAGATAATTATTATACTATATGAAAAAGGTGGGTAACCATAATTCGATCTCAAGAAAATTACTACTTAGCTTATCGCTAACGTTAATTTTCTCCCTAACTTCATTTGCTCAAGATGCTGCTGCTCCGGCGGCGCCTGAAGCTGCTGCTCCGGCTGCTGCTGCAGGTGGTGATCCAGTAAAAGGGAAAGAACTTTTTAATGCAAATTGCGCTGCATGTCACAAATTAGATGCTAAGTCAACTGGTCCGGCCCTAAGAGGGGTTGCTGCCAAACATGATATGGCATGGATTTACAAGTGGGTGCATAACAGCTCTGAAATGATTAAATCAGGAGATGCTGTTGCAGTTAAACTTTTTGAAGAAAACAACAAGTCAGTAATGACTTCTTTTCCTCAATTGTCAACTGGTGATATTGATAATATCATCGCTTATACTTCTGAGGTAAAAGCTGAGCCTGCTGCAGGCGCTCCTGGCGCTGCTACTCCTCCTGGAACTAATGTTGAAGGTGGTGGAATCTCAAATAATATTATTTTAGGGGCTCTTGCTCTTGTAATGGCAATTTTAGTTGTTATGTTGTTCATGGTGAACAAGGTGTTGACTAAAGTAGCAAGTAATAACGGAATCGAAGTTGCTCCTAGAGAAGCTAGAACTCCAATCTGGAAAGCTTTTGCTAAAAACCAATTTCTTGTATTGGTTACTTCTATATTTTTGCTTTTGGCAAGTGGTTATTTCGTATATGCATTCTTAATGCAAGTAGGAGTTGATCAAAACTATGAGCCAATTCAGCCAATTCACTATTCTCATAAGATTCACGCTGGAGATAACGAAATCAATTGTAAATATTGTCACTCTGCTGCTCGTGTGAGTAAAACAGCTGGTATTCCTTCTTTGAATGTTTGTATGAACTGTCATAAAAACATTTCTGAAGTTGCTGAAACTACTGCTACTCCTGAGTACAGCAAAGCATTTTACGATGCTCAAATCCAAAAATTATATGATGCCGTTGGTTGGGATAAAGCCAAGCAAGCTTATACTGGAAAAACGCAGCCTGTAAAATGGGTTCGTATTCATAATCTTCCTGATTTTGTTTACTTCAATCACTCTCAACACGTTTCTGTTGCAGGAATTGAATGTCAAACTTGTCACGGTCCAGTGCAGGAATTTGAGATCATGAAGCAATATTCTAAATTAACAATGGGATGGTGTGTTGATTGCCATAGAAAAACCGATGTTAAGATGGAAGGAAATGCTTACTATGATAAAATTCATGCTGAACTTTCTAAAAAATACGGTGTAGAAAAATTGACTGCAGCGCAAATGGGAGGTTTAGAATGCGGTAAATGCCACTATTAATCGAATTATTAAGATTTTAATATTTATATACAATGTCATCAAACAAAAAATACTGGAAAAGTGTTGAAGAACTAGAGAATAGTTCTATTGTTGAGGCGCTTAGAAATAACGAATTTGTTGAAGAAATTCCTACTGAAGAATTCTTAGGAAATGCAGATGCTTTAGCTTCATCTGGAACTTCACGTCGTGACTTTTTAAAGTACGTAGGATTTAGTACTGCAGCCGTTACACTTGCTGCTTGCGAAGGTCCTGTTCACAAGTCTATACCATATGTGTTACAACCAGAACAAATCATTCCTGGTGTTGCTGATTATTATGCAACTACTGTTTTTGATGGTTTTGATTTTGCTAACTTATTAGTAAAAACTCGTGAGGGTCGTCCAATTAAAATTGATAACAATACTATTTCTGGAGCTAAGTTTTCGGCCAATGCTAGAATTCATGCGTCTATCTTATCATTATATGATAGTATGCGTTTGAAAGAACCTAAATTGGATGGAAAAAATGGTAGCTGGTCTGCTGTTGATTTGAGAATAAAATCAAGTCTTGCTGATGCAAAAGCAAAAGGCGGTCAAGTGGTATTGTTGACAAATACTTTAGCGAGTCCATCTACTGAGAAATTAATTGGTGAATTTATCGCTAAAAATCCTAATGCAAAGCATGTTGTTTATGATGCAGTTTCTTCATCTGAAGCATTAGATGCATTTGAAACAGTTTACGGTGAAAGAGCTCTTGTTGATTATGATTTTTCAAAAGCATCTTTAATTGTTTCTGTTGGAGCTGATTTCTTAGGAGATTGGCAAGGTGGTGGATATGACGCAGGATATGCACAAGGTAGAATTCCGGCAGGACCTACCGGATCTAAAAAAATGTCTCGTCACTTTCAGTTCGAATCAAACATGACATTGTCTGGAGCTGCTGCTGATAAGCGTATTCCTTTGAGTACCGCAAATCAAAAACAAGCTTTAGTTCAAATTTATAATATTATCACAGGTTCTTCTGTTGCTGTTTCTTTGGATGCTAAATTTAAAGATGAAGCAACTAAAGCTGCTCAGCAATTAAAACTTGCTGGTTCTAAAGGAGTTTTAGTTTCTGGGATTGAAGATAAAAATGCTCAATTATTAGTTTTAGCTATCAACCAGGTGTTGGCTAGTGAAGCTTTTTCTACAGTAGGTACAAGACAAATTAGAAAAGGATCTAATGCAGTTGTATCTCAATTGGTAAAAGATATGAATGCTGGAAGTGTTCATACTTTAATCATGAGCGGAATTAATCCAGTTTATACATTAGCTGATTCAGCTTCTTTTGTATCTGGATTGAAAAAAGTAAAAACTTCGGTTGCTTTTTCTTTAAAAGAAGATGAAACCGCATCAATAACTACAATAGCTGCTCCGGTACCTCATTATTTAGAGGCTTGGGGAGATGTTGTGATTACAAAAGGAACTTATAGTTTGACTCAGCCAACTATTCGTCCTATATTCGATACAAAACAATTTCAAGACGTTTTATTATCATTAAACGGAACTCCTGGAAATTTCTATGATTATATTAAAGCTAATTCAGCTTCAGTAGTAACAGGATCTTCTTGGAACAAAGTTTTGCATGATGGTGTTTTTGTAATTGGTTCTTCTGCTTTATCTGCTGGATCTGTTGATTATGCTTCTGCTGCAAATGCTGTTGCAAAATCAAAATCAGGTGGAGAATTTGAATTGGTATTGTATACTAAAACAGGTTTAGGAGATGGTCAACAAGCAAACAACCCTTGGTTGCAAGAGTTTCCTGATCCAATCACAAGAGTTTCTTGGGATAACTATGTAACTGTTTCGAATGCTGATGCTAAAAAGTATAACTTAACAAATGAAATTGTTGCAAACGGTGGTTTGAATGGTAGTTATGCTACTATTACTACTGCTGATGGAGCTAAATTAGAGAATGTTCCAGTGATTGTTCAGCCAGGACAAGCTGTTGGTACAGTTGGTTTAGCTTTAGGTTATGGTCGTAAAGCGGCTTTAAAAGATGAAATGCAGGTAGGTTTAAATGCCTATGCTTTATATAAAAATTTCAATAGTGTTCAATCTGTTACTATTGCGAAAGCGAATGGTGTTCATGAGTTTGCTTGTGTTCAAGGACAGAAAACATTAATGGGAAGAGGAGATATCATTAAAGAAACTACTCTTAAAACTTTTAACGATGAGGATCCGGAGCATTGGAACGAACAACCAATGGTATCTTTAGATCACGAAGAGGTAAAAGCTACAACTGTCGATTTATGGGAATCATTTGATCGTTCTACAGGACATCACTTTAACCTTTCAATTGACTTAAATGCTTGTACAGGTTGTGGAGCATGTGTTATTGCTTGTCATGCTGAAAACAACGTACCAGTTGTAGGTAAAGCAGAAGTAAGAAGAAGCCGTGATATGCACTGGTTGCGTATCGACAGATATTATTCTTCTGAAAGTACTTTTGAAGGTGATAACGAAAGAAAAGAGAATATCGCTGGTTTATCTAGTTCATTATCTACATTTAATGAAATGGAAAAAGCAGGAGATAATCCACAAGTATCTTTCCAGCCAGTAATGTGTCAGCACTGTAATCACGCACCATGTGAAACAGTTTGTCCGGTTGCTGCAACATCTCACGGTCGTGAAGGTCAAAATCATATGGCATACAACAGATGTGTTGGTACTCGTTACTGTGCTAACAACTGTCCGTATAAAGTACGTCGTTTCAACTGGTTCTTGTACAACAAAAACAGTGAATTCGATTACCACATGAATGATGATTTAGGACGTATGGTATTAAATCCAGATGTAAACGTTCGTTCTCGTGGAGTTATGGAAAAATGTTCTATGTGTATTCAAATGACACAGGCGACTAAGCTAAAAGCTAAAAATGAAGGTCGTCCGGTTGCTGATGGTGAATTCCAGACAGCATGTTCAAATGCTTGTTCTTCTGGAGCAATGATATTTGGTGATGTTAATGATGCTGAAAGTAAAGTAGCTAAATTAGCTGCTGATGATAGATCATACCACTTATTGGAGCATGTTGGAACAAAACCTAATGTGGTTTACCATGTTAAAGTTAGAAATACTTAGAATAAATTATTAATTAAGAAACATATAAAGGATTATGTCGTCTCACTACGAAGCACCCATTAGAAAACCTTTAGTTATAGGTGATAAATCTTATCACGATGTAACTGTAGATGTAGCTGCACCTGTTGAAGGTCCGGCAAACAAACATTGGTGGATTGTATTTTCAATCGCATTAATAGCCTTCCTTTGGGGGTTAGGTTGTATAATTTACACCGTATCTACCGGTATTGGAACATGGGGATTAAATAAAACAGTTGGTTGGGCCTGGGATATCACGAACTTCGTTTGGTGGGTTGGTATTGGTCACGCCGGAACATTAATTTCTGCGGTATTATTACTTTTCCGTCAACGTTGGAGAATGGCGATTAACCGTTCTGCAGAGGCTATGACTATCTTCTCGGTAGTTCAGGCAGGTTTATTCCCAATTATTCACATGGGACGTCCATGGTTAGCATACTGGGTATTACCAATTCCGAATCAATTTGGTTCATTATGGGTAAACTTTAACTCACCGTTACTTTGGGACGTATTTGCAATTTCTACGTATCTTTCAGTATCATTAGTTTTCTGGTGGACTGGTTTATTACCTGACTTTGCAATGCTACGTGATAGAGCAATAACACCTTTTAATAAAAGAGTATATTCTATCCTAAGTTTTGGATGGAGTGGTAGAGCAAAAGATTGGCAACGTTTTGAAGAAGTATCTTTGGTATTAGCTGGTTTGGCTACTCCGCTTGTACTTTCTGTACACACTATTGTATCTATGGACTTTGCTACTTCTGTAATTCCAGGATGGCATACAACAATTTTCCCTCCATACTTCGTTGCTGGAGCGGTATTCTCAGGATTTGCAATGGTAAATACCTTGCTGATCGTTATGAGAAAAGTTTCTAATCTTGAAGCTTATATTACATTACAACATATCGAGTTAATGAATATTGTAATCATGATTACAGGTTCTATCGTTGGGGTAGCGTATATTACTGAGTTATTCGTAGCTTGGTATTCAGGAGTAGAGTATGAGCAATATGCGTTCTTGAACAGAGCAACCGGACCTTACTGGTGGGCATATTGGTCGATGATGACTTGTAATGTTTTCTCTCCACAATTTATGTGGTTCAAAAAATTAAGAACAAGTATCATGTTTTCATTTATTATTTCGATTGTAGTAAACATCGGAATGTGGTTTGAAAGATTCGTAATTATTGTTACTTCTTTACATAGAGATTACCTTCCATCTTCTTGGACAATGTTTTCACCAACATTTGTTGATATTGGAATTTTCATTGGAACGATAGGTTTCTTCTTCGTATTGTTTTTATTATACTCTAGAACATTCCCTGTAATTGCTCAGGCAGAGGTAAAAACAATTTTGAAAGGAACAGGAGATAATTACATTAGAGAAAGAGCAAATAAAGATTCACATCATGAGTAATAAAGTAATATACGCCATTTATAATGACGATGATATTTTGATGGATGCAGTAAAGAAAACCAGAGCTGCTCATCATCATATTGAAGAGGTTTTTACTCCATTCCCAGTTCACGGATTGGATAAGGCTATGGGTTTAGCGCCAACAAGATTAGCAATTTGTGCATTTTTATATGGATGTGTTGGTATCTCTGTTGCAACAACCATGATGAGTTATATCATGATTCATGACTGGCCACAAGATATTGGTGGAAAACCAAGTTTTAGTTTCATTCAGAATATGCCTGCATTTGTGCCAATTATGTTTGAAATGACAGTATTTTTTGCTGCCCACTTAATGGTTATCACTTTTTATATGAGAAGTAGATTATGGCCATTTAAAGAAGCTGAGAATCCTGATGTAAGAACAACAGATGACCATTTTTTAATGGAAGTTGCCGTAAATGATAACGAAGCAGAACTGGTTTCTTTTTTCGAAGGTACAGGAGCTGTTGAAGTTAAAGTAATTGAAAAGAATTAATTGTAGCTATGAAAAGGATATATAAAATAACACTTTTAGTTGGTATAACTATTTTAGTTTCATCATGCCACAATACTTCGGCACCAAACTATCAGTATTTCCCTAATATGTATGAGTCTTTGGCATATGAGCCATATTCAGAGGCAAAAATATTTAAAGGTGGAAAAGAAGGACAGCTTCCTGCACAAGGAAGTATCAATAGAGGTTTTGAACCTTATGAGTATGAAAATTCGACTGCAGGTTATGAATTGGCAAAAGCTAATTTGAAATCGCCTTTGGATTCTATCGAAAGAAATTCCGGAAAAGGAAAAGAACTTTTCGAAATTTACTGTATCAGTTGTCATGGTGCAACTGGAAACGGTAAAGGTAAATTGGTTGAAAGAGAAAAATTTCTTGGAGTACCTAGCTATAAAGACAGAGAAATCACTGAAGGAAGTATCTTTCATGTTGAAACTTATGGTTTAAATGCAATGGGTTCACATGCAAATCAATTAAGTGCCCACGAACGTTGGTTAGTTGCTGACTATGTTCTAAAACTAAAAAGCCAATTATAATTGTTGAACAAACTGATCGTAATAGATATGTATACATTTTCAAGTAAATTAAAAACTTTTTCTATCATCCTAATGGCCCTTGGTATATTAGGAATTGGATATGGTTTTTTAACTGCTCCTAAAGATATTCAAGAAGTTGAAAAAATTCTAGCTGCGGATGAGCATGGATCTCACGGTGCTGCACATGAGGCAACAGCAGAGACTTCACATCACGAAGCTGCTGAGGCTTCGCATGATTCGCACAAAGGTGGCGAACATGCAAAAGTTAATGCTGCTGATGAGCACGAAAAACATTTAACACATGTATTGCACCAATTGCAAAATAAGCCTTGGTCAGCTTTATATGTTGCGTGTATTTTCTTCTTACTACTTTCTATGGGAACTTTAGCATTTTATGCTATTCAACAAGTTGCTCAGGCAGGTTGGTCTCCGGTTTTGTTTAGAGTTATGCAGGGAATCACAGCTTATTTACCAATAGGTTCTGTTATTTTCTTTATAATATTAATTCTTTGTGGATTACACTTTAATCACATATTTGTATGGTTAGGCGAAGGTGTTACAGATCCTAATAGTCCAAACTATGATAAAATCATTGCTGGAAAAGCAGGTTATTTGAACTTTGTTTTCTGGATTATCAGAGCTGCTATCTTCTTAGTAGGGTGGAATTTATACCGTTACCAATCTAGAAAAAATTGTTTAGCTCAGGATGAAGCTAATGATGATCTATATTACAAAAAGAACTTCAAATTAACTGCTGGTTTCTTAGTATTCTTTATTGTATCTGAGTCTATCATGTCTTGGGACTGGATTATGTCAATCGATCCACACTGGTTCAGTACTTTATTTGGATGGTATGTATTTGCTTCTTTCTTTGTAAGTGGTATTACTGCAATCGCATTAGTTACTGTTTACTTAAAATCAAAAGGATATTTAGAATATGTAAATACAAGCCACATTCACGATTTAGCTAAATTTATGTTTGGTATTAGTGTTTTCTGGACTTACTTATGGTTTTCTCAATTCATGTTAATCTGGTATGCTAATATTCCTGAAGAGGTAACTTACTTCGTAACAAGAATTCAATTATACAATTTGCCATTCTTTGGTGCTGTAGTTATGAACTTTGTATTCCCATTATTAATATTAATCAATACAGATTTTAAACGTCTTAGTTGGGTAATTGTAATGGCTGGTGTTGTTATCTTACTAGGTCACTATGTAGATTTCTTTAATATGATTATGCCTGGTACAGTTGGAGATAAATGGTTTATTGGAGTTCCTGAAATTGCATCTATACTTTTCTTCTTAGGATTGTTTATTTTTGTAGTGTTTACTGCATTGACAAAAGCTCCTCTGTTAGCAAAAAGAAATCCTTTCATTGAAGAAAGTAAACATTTTCATTATTAATATTTAAAGAAGTAAACAGATGACAAGTTTGTTGGTAATTGTAGTTTTAGTTTTATTAGCAATTGCATTATGGCAATTGACCAAGATATTTGATCTTACTCAAGTGGGATCTTCTTCGGACGATTCGCAAGTTGCATCAGATAATGATAATAATATTCAGGGATATATTATGTTTGGCTTTTTAGCTTTCATTTATATATTTACTATTTACGGTTTACTAAAATGGGGTAATTTAGCACTTCATACTCCTGCTTCAGAGCATGGGCTTTTAGTAGATAATTTGATGAATATTACCTGGGTTTTAATTTTTGTAGTTCAATTTATTACACAAGGTTTATTATACTGGTTTTCTTTTAAAAATAGAGGTCATAAAGATAAAAAAGCATTATTCTTTGCTGATAGTAACAAATTAGAAGCAATTTGGAGTATTATTCCATCTGTAGTTTTAGCTTGTTTGATTCTTTACGGATTGTATGCATGGAATAACATTATGTTCGTTGATAAAGACGAAGATGTAATTGAAATTGAATTATATGCACAACAGTTCAAATGGACTGCAAGATATGCAGGACAGGATAATGTTTTAGGAAAAGCTAACGTACGTTTGATCGAAGGTGTGAACACTTTAGGTGTTGATATGTCTGATAAAAATTCAACTGATGATATTGTAGTTTCTGAATTGCATATTCCAAAAGGTAAAAAAATACATTTCAAAATGCGTTCTCAGGACGTATTGCACTCAGCTTACATGCCTCACTTTAGAGCGCAAATGAACTGTGTTCCGGGAATGGTTACTGAGTTTGCTTTTATTCCAACTTATACAACTGCTGAATACAGAGAGTTGCCTTTTATGGTAGAAAAAGTAGCAAACATCAACAAACTTAGAGCTGAAAAAAGCATTGAGTTAGTTGCTAAAGGAGGTACAGCTTTAGATCCTTATACATTTGATTATTTATTATTATGTAATAAAATTTGTGGAGCTTCTCACTACAACATGCAAATGAAAGTAGTTGTTGATACTCCGGAAGATTATAAAAAATGGTTAAGCGAAAAAACTACTTTAGCTCAGGATATTAAAGCGGCAGCAGCTGCTAAAGCACCAGCTGAAGGAGCAAAAGCTACTACAGATAGTACAGCTAAAGATACTGTTAAAGCGGTAATTGATACTGTTAAAGCAGCTATAGCTAAAGTTGCTATGAAATAATATTTATTAAGAAAATTTAAAGTACACATATATGTCAGCAGAAGCGCACGGTCACGATCACGGACACGATCACGAGCACGAACATCATCATAAAGAAACGTTCATTACTAAATATATTTTTAGTATTGATCATAAAATGATTGCTAAGCAATACTTGATTACCGGTATTATCATGGGTATTATTGGTATTGCAATGTCCTTGCTTTTTAGAATGCAATTAGCATGGCCAGAAGAGTCTTTTAAAATCTTTAATGTTTTATTAGGAGATAAATTTGCACCTGATGGTGTAATGGCAAATGATATTTATTTGGCTTTAGTAACAATTCACGGTACCATCATGGTATTCTTTGTACTAACGGCTGGATTAAGTGGTACTTTTAGTAACTTACTTATTCCACTTCAAATTGGAGCAAGAGATATGGCGTCTGGATTCATGAACATGATTTCATACTGGTTGTTCTTCTTGTCTGCAGTAATTATGTTATCTTCTTTATTTGTTGAAGCTGGACCAGCTTCTGCAGGTTGGACAATTTATCCTCCATTAAGTGCTTTACCACAAGCGATTCCTGGTTCTGGAACAGGTATGACTTTATGGTTAGTTTCTATGGCGATCTTTATTGCATCTTCTTTAATGGGATCTTTAAATTACATCGTAACTGTTATCAACTTAAGAACTAAAGGAATGTCTATGACTAGACTTCCGCTTACAATCTGGACATTTTTCGTAACAGCTATAATTGGTGTTATTTCTTTCCCGGTATTGTTATCAGCTGCTCTATTATTGATTTTTGACAGAAGCTTTGGTACTTCATTCTTCTTATCTGATATTTATATCGCAGGAGAGGTTTTACATTACCAAGGTGGTTCTCCAGTTTTATTCGAACACTTATTCTGGTTCTTAGGACACCCTGAGGTTTATATCGTAATCTTACCAGCAATGGGTCTTGTTTCTGAAATTATGGCTACGAATTCTCGTAAACCAATCTTCGGATACAGAGCGATGATTATGTCAGTTCTTGCAATTGCATTCTTATCAACTATTGTTTGGGGTCACCACATGTTTATTTCGGGTATGAATCCTTTCTTAGGATCTGTATTTACCTTCACAACTTTATTGATTGCAATTCCGTCTGCTGTAAAAGCGTTCAACTGGATTACGACTTTATGGAAAGGTAACTTACAATTCAACCCTGCAATGTTATTCTCTATCGGAATGGTTTCTACTTTCATTACTGGAGGTTTAACTGGAATCATTTTAGGAGATAGTACTTTAGATATTAACGTTCACGATACTTACTTCGTAATTGCTCACTTTCACTTAGTAATGGGTATCTCTGCACTTTACGGAATGTTTGCTGGTATTTACCACTGGTTCCCTAAAATGTATGGTAGAATGTTGAATAAAAACTTAGGTTATATTCACTTTTGGGTAACAGCAGTTTGTGCTTACGGAGTTTTCTTCCCAATGCACTTTATCGGATTAGCTGGTTTACCAAGACGTTATTATACAAACACAAACTTCCCATTATTTGATGATTTACAAAATGTGAATGTTTTAATTACAACATTTGCTCTTGTAGGAGGTGCGTTCCAATTAGTATTCTTGTACAACTTCTTCAGTAGTATTTTCTACGGTAAGAAAGCGGTTCAAAATCCATGGAAATCGACAACATTAGAGTGGACTACTCCTGTAGAACATATTCACGGTAACTGGCCAGGTGAAATTCCTCACGTATACCGTTGGCCATATGACTACAGTAACCCAAATCACGACGTAGATTTTGTTCCTCAAAATGTACCAATGAAAGAAGGTGAAGAAGTTTTACACCACTAAAAATATTTAAGAAAGACCATCTGAAAAGATGGTCTTTTTTTTTTGTACAATATCTAAGTCATTAAGAAATTTCAATATTTTAAAGTTCCAAATTCCAAAAAAGGTTAGTATTGTTGGAATTTGGAATTTTTTATTTAGAGCTTAAGGTATTGGATTTTCCTTTTTTTATTTGCGATTTTATCTATTTTACAAACTGATTACTTTGTCTATCTTTGTAAAATGAATGAGAACCTAGATCCCACTACAAATGGGTACAATCCAGAAGAATTAGATCTTGAAAAAAGATTACGTCCGCTGTCATTTGATGATTTTGCGGGGCAAGATCAAGTTTTAGAGAATTTAAAAGTTTTTGTTGCTGCAGCCAATCAGCGAGGAGAAGCACTTGATCATACACTTTTTCATGGACCTCCGGGATTAGGTAAAACGACTTTGGCCAATATTTTAGCAAATGAACTTGAAGTAGGGATTAAAATTACTTCGGGTCCTGTTTTAGATAAGCCTGGTGATTTAGCCGGTCTTTTGACTAATCTTGATGAAAGAGATGTTCTGTTCATTGATGAAATTCATCGTTTGAGTCCAATTGTTGAAGAGTATTTATATTCGGCAATGGAGGATTTTAAAATTGATATTATGATCGAGTCTGGTCCAAATGCCAGAACGGTTCAAATCAATTTGAATCCTTTTACTTTAATAGGAGCAACAACGCGTTCAGGATTACTAACTGCGCCAATGCGTGCGCGTTTCGGGATTTCATCACGATTACAATATTACACTACAGAACTTTTGACTAGTATTGTCGAAAGAAGTTCTTCGATACTTAGAATGCCGATCTCCTTAGATGCTGCTATAGAAATAGCTGGTAGAAGTCGTGGTACACCTCGTATTGCAAATGCATTGTTACGTAGGGTACGTGATTTTGCACAGATAAAAGGAAATGGAACTATCGATCTTGAAATTGCACGTTATGCCTTAAAAGCACTTAATGTAGATGCTCATGGATTGGATGAAATGGATAATAAAATCTTATTGACTATCATCAATAAATTTAAAGGTGGACCTGTTGGACTTTCAACTTTGGCAACAGCCGTATCTGAAAGTAGCGAAACTATCGAAGAGGTTTATGAGCCGTTCCTGATTCAGGAAGGATTTATCATGCGTACGCCGCGTGGTCGTGAAGTAACAGACAAAGCCTATAAGCATTTAGGAAAATTAAACACTAACATTCAGGGCGGATTGTTTTAATTTTAATCAGAATGTCTGAAAATAGAAAATATAATTACCCGAATAGGCTTTCGATATTGAGATTCTTTCTGGATGCTGAAGGAGTGCGTAGAAATCCTATTCCTTTTCATAAAAGATATTTTGATCAGTTTGGAGATTCTTTTTCTCTTAAAATTGGTGTTTCAAAACATATCATTTTGTCAAGAGATAATGAAGTTGCGCAGTATATTTTACAGAAGAATCAAAAGAATTATCATAAATCTAAATTTCAATCTGTATACCTTTCAAAATATTTAGGAAAAGGATTATTGACTGTTGATGGAGATTTTTGGCTGAAACAAAGAAGGCTTATTCAACCTGCATTTCATAAGCAAAAGATGAATCAGTTGGTCGAAAACATGAATCAGACTATTGGTTCAGAATTAAAAGATCTAATCGAAGAAAAGCCAATAGATCTTTTTCCTGTAATGAGTCAGTTAGCCTTTAATGTGGTAGCGAAATCATTATTTCAACTTTCGATTTCAGACGAAAAATTAAACAGAATAAAATTTATTATCGAAGAAGTTCAGAATTTTTTAATAAAAGAAATTAGACTTCCGCATAAAGCATGGTGGTTTTCATTAAGCGGCCAGGTAAAAAAACACCTGGAACTGGCTGAAGAAAATAATAGTATTATTCAGGAAATTATTGAAGAAAGAATGACTTCGAAAGAAGAAATTAATGACTTGCTAAATATGCTTTTGGAAACGCGATATGAAGATACGGGAGAGGGAATGACTGTAAGTCAGTTGGTAGATGAAATTAAAGTTCTATTTATTGCCGGACATGAAACCACAGCAAATGCTTTGACTTTTACGTTGCATCTTTTAGGAAGAAATCCTGAAATACAACAAAAAGTTGTTGATGAGATTTTAGCAATAGAATCTCAAACAAATGATCTTGTCGAGCAGTTACAGAAAATGACGTATACCAATGCCGTTTTAAACGAATCAATGCGCTTGTACCCGCCTGCCTGGATTACCGATAGACAAAATGTTACCGATGATACACTTGCAGGTTATCATATAAAGAAAGAAACTCTCATTGGTGTTTCTTTCTATGAATTGCATCGAAATCCAAAATACTGGAAAAATCCGGATGAGTTTAATCCGGAACGATTTCTTGGAGGGCAGAAAAAGCAATCCATGCAATATTTTTATCCATTTGGTGCCGGACCAAGAATGTGCATCGGAGCGGGATTTGCTATTTATGAAATGTGTTTGACCATTGCTCAAATTGTAAAAAAATACGAGATTAAATCCAGTACAGATACAGTTCAGTTTAATCCATTAATTACATTAAAGCCAGTTGGTGTAGAAGTTTTATTTTCGAAAAGGTGAGCATTAATGCAAAAGAGACATATTCGAAATTTATAAAATCAGAAGCAAAACGTCTTGGTTTTCTTTCTTGCGGGATTTCTAAAGCTGGATTTCTCGAAGAAGAAGCGCCACGTCTTGAAAAATGGCTCAATAATAATCATCATGGGCAGATGGCCTACATGGAAAATTATTTTGACAAGCGTTTAGATCCAACTTTGTTAGTAGATGATGCCAAAAGTGTTGTTTCGCTTTTATTAAATTATTATCCCGAAGAAACTCAAAGTCAGGATAGTTTTAAGATTTCAAAATATGCTTACGGTCAGGATTATCATTTTGTAATCAAGGAGAAACTCAAAGAATTTTTGCATTCTATTCAGGAAAATATAGGCGATGTTTCAGGTCGTGCTTTTGTTGATTCGGCACCTGTTTTAGATCGTGCCTGGGCAGCTAAAAGTGGCTTGGGATGGATTGGTAAAAGCGGTAATCTGCTTACTCAAAAGGTTGGCTCTTTTTACTTTATTGCTGAACTTATTCTTGATTTGGATTTAGAATATGATCATGCCACGACAGATCATTGTGGTTCTTGTACTGCTTGTATTGATGCTTGTCCTACTCAGGCAATTGTTGCTCCTCATGTTGTTGATGGTAGTAAATGTATTTCTTATTACACGATCGAACTCAAAGAAAATATTCCTTACGAAATGAAAGGAAAATTTGACGAATGGATGTTTGGTTGTGATACTTGCCAGGATGTTTGTCCCTGGAATCGGTTCTCGAAACCTCATTCAGAACCCTTATTTAATCCAAATCCGGAACTACTTTCTTTTTCTAAAAAAGACTGGATTGAGATTACGGAAGAGACTTTCCGTGCCGTTTTTAAAAACTCCCCAATCAAAAGAACCAAGTTTGATGGCTTAAAAAGAAATGTAAGATTTTTAGAGTGATTTCAGGAAAGGAAATGCTTTTTTCTTTCTTTTAAATGCAATATTTAATTTTTCTTTTTTCAAGTATTTGTAAGATTTTTACATTTTTATCTTGAATTTCTTCAAAAACCGACAATACGTCAAAAAATTAAGAAATTTCTCCTGTTTTATTATCGAATAGTTAAGTTTTCTGCATACTCAGGTTAATTTTTGTCGACAAAAAGTGCAATTCAGCGTTTATCTAAGTAGTTTGTCGACTAAAGTAGTTAGTAATTAGGTGTTTGCATACTTTCGCGCCTCCAAAACTACTAATTTAATCTAAAGGCACTTTTTGTGTCTTGAACGACATACATTTATGGTGCAAAAACTACCTTATTTTTATGACAATCTTAAAATTACTTTTTTAAGATTTGCAAAATCCATTTCCCTCATTTTATCGTATCTGCTTCAAATGCTGAAAACCAAATTTGGTTCTTCTGCTTTCAATATTTCTATTCTTAAATTCACAGTTGTCTATGCGTAACTTTACTCTTAGTCAGTCTAAATTATTTAGACTAAATTTTCTTGTTTTATTATTAACATTAGCATCTTTCTCATCTTTTGCACAAGTTTGTGGAACGCCAGGTGTTGACGGTCCGGTTACTGTTACAAGTTCTATAAATACTTATTATCCTATTTCGGGCAATACTACTTTAAATGCTGGAGCTCAATCTATACTATTAGCTACATCTCCTGGCACAGATGGTAAAGGGAATAACTTTGGTACCATTCCAATTTCTGCCGGAGATTTAATTTTGATTATCCAAATGCAGGATGCTTCAATCAATTATACGAATGATCGTAATTACGGTTCAGGAAGTACGACTAGTGGTCCGGATGCTTTAGGTGGTACAGGATTTACAGCTATTGGTAATACTGGGGTTTTTGAATATGTTATTGCAACTAATAATGTACCACTAGGAGGTGGGAATTTAACATTTAAAGGGACTGGTACTTCAGGAGGTGCAAGAAATAGTTTTTTTAATGCTAACGCAACAACGGATAGAGGAAAAAAAACTTTTCAAATTGTTAGAGTACCACAATACTCAAATTTAAATTTAAATTCAAATATAACAACGCCTGCTTTTAATGGTAGTGCTGGAGGTATTATCGCCTTCAATGTTTCGGGAACTTTTAATTTTAACGGTAAAACTATTGATGGAACAGCGAGAGGTTTTAGAGGGGGATATAGCCCTAGGTTAGATTCAAATTTAAATAATTCGACAATTTATGTTGGTTTATCAACTAGTGATAAAATTTCGGGAAAGGGAGAAGGAATAGCGGGTACACCAAGATACATGTGGGATGGTTCTAATGAAGTAGATAATGGAGTTACAAATGAAGGGTTACCAGGTGGTTCTTCAGGAAGAGGAGCTCCTGCTAATGCAGGTGGAGGTGGTAATGATCACAATACTGGCGGCGGCGGCGGCGGTAATGGTGGTTTTGGAGGTCTAGGTGGTGCAGGATGGCAAGGTGGTAACGGAGACGTTCTTCCTGCTACAGGAGGAGGAAGACCAGGTTATAAATCATATATTACAACAACACCTTTTCCTAAGCTTGTAATGGGTGGAGGTGGAGGTGCCGGAGATGCTAATAACGCTTCGACCGGTGTGAAGGGTGGAGTTGGAGGAGCTATTATACTCATTAATGCAGGTACGGTTCAGGGAATTGGTTATATAAATGCTAATGGTGGAAATGGTGCAGCAGGTGCTTACTCTGGGTCTCCTGACGGAGCTGGAGGGGGAGGTGCCGGAGGGACTGTACTTTTGAATATTTCTAATAATAGTACAGGTACAATAACTATTAATGCAAATGGAGGAAACGGAGGAAATACAGAAAATGATAACAACAACGAGCACGGACCAGGTGGTGGTGGTGGTGGTGGAATAATTAGCCATAATATCACTACTTCAGGAACAATAATTGCTAATGTAAATGGTGGATCTGCAGGAAAATCTAATGCCGGACAAGGAAATACTCATGGCGCCGTAAATGGAACAATTGGTTACACGACACAATTTACGAGTGCAGACGTACCACCTAATCTTCAGGTAAATGCAAATTGTTTTCCTGTTCTTGAGACTACTGTAAAATCTTTGTCTACTGCAAAAGCTTGTAATTCGATTGGAGGAAAAGTTTCTTACGAAATTCAGATAAAAAATACAGGAGCCGGAAATGCAGCTGGTGTATTTTTGGATTTTAGCTTTCCAACAGGTATTCAGTTTGACTCAGCAACAGCTACATATTCAATTGGAACAACAGGGCCTTCCGGAGCTTTCCCTAATACTAATACTACCGCACCTGGTAATCCTTTATTTGGAGGTTTTAACATCGCTCAAAATGGAGTGGTTACTATAATTTTAATAGGGAAAGTCGCAGCTACTATGACTGCCGGAGTACATAGTTCTGATGCACAAGCACTATATCTTGATCCGACACGTACAGATGCAAATTCTGGAAGAAGAATTACTGCAGCCACAAATGCTTATGGTTCAGTAAATAAAAAATATGAGGGAAATAATCAAGCAGATGTTCCAGGAGTAAACTTTCCAGGTACTGGTACGACAGCCGATGATATAACGATTTTGGCTTTGCCGGCAGTTCCAACTTTTACACCAACACAGCCAACTTGTGAGGTACCAACAGGAACAATAACAGTAAATACTCCTGCCAATGGCACAGGAATAAAATATACGCTAACAGGTACAAATCCGATAACGGCGCCAGTAGATAGTACAACTGGAGTCTTTTCAGGATTAGTAGCAGGTAAATATAAAGTTACTACAACTAATTCAGAGGGATGTACTTCGCTTCCTACTGCAGATATTACTATTAATGCACTTGCAGGTGCACCAACTACAACAGGAGTTTCAATTTGTCAAGGTGACAACACTGGCGCAGCATTAATAGTTACTTCTGCCTGTTCTTCTGGTACTATACAATGGTTTACAGAGGCTTCTGGAGGTACAGCAATTTTTACAGGATCTTCTTTTAATCCACTAGTAGTTACTGAATCAGGTTTAACAGATACAAATACAGCAAAGACTGTAATTTATTATGCGTCATGTTCAGGTTCTTGTAGAACTGCAACAAGTTATGTTATTAAGCCAAAACCAACAATAACCGCAACAACGCCAAATTCAAGATGCGATGCAGGAACTGTTATTTTGGGAGCTACGGCTTCATCAGGTACAATTAACTGGTATGCAGCATCAACAGGAGGCCCATCATTAGGGACAGGGTCAAGTTTTACTACACCAAGTTTATCAACAACAACAGACTATTATGTTGATGCAACAGATAATGGATGTACAACGGTAGCTAGAACCCTAATCAAAGCAACAGTAAATACTTTACCAACAATAAATTCAACAACAGAAGGATCTAGATGTGGTGAAGGAGCAGTAACATTAAAAGCTACAGCATCCGCAGGAGCTACGATCAATTGGTATGCTAATCCAACAGGAGGCGCTTCATTAGGATCAGGAGGTACCTTTACTACGCCAAGTTTATCATCTACTACGACATATTATGTAGGTGCTACTACAGCTGAAGGTTGTACTACAGCATCAAGAATTGCAGTTGCTGCGGTTATAAATACGGCTTCTACTATTACATTTACTAGTGGTACACAAAACCCAACTGTGTGTACAGGAATAACAATTCCTACTGCAGTTTATACTTTTGGAGGAAGTGCAATTAATGCTACGGCATCAAATTTACCAACTGGAGTAACAAGTACTGTAGATAGTGATGCAAAAACAATAACTATTTCAGGGACCCCAACAGTAAGTGGTACCTATAAATATACAATAACAACGGTTGGGCATACATCACCTTGCATTGCTATTACAATAGACGGAACTATAACAGTAACTGCAAATAACACTGTTAATGCAGCATCAGCTACGCCAACATTATGTATCAATA
The DNA here is from genome assembly GCF_020905295.1 of Flavobacterium piscisymbiosum. NCBI lineage: Bacteria > Pseudomonadati > Bacteroidota > Flavobacteriia > Flavobacteriales > Flavobacteriaceae > Flavobacterium > Flavobacterium piscisymbiosum. The sequence continues at coordinate 2,045,838 of NZ_JAJJMM010000001.1, forward strand.
CAGTTTTAACGAATATCACTCACACTACAACTGGAGCAACCGGAATTGGTACTGCTGCAGGATTACCTTCGGGTGTTAGTGCTGCTTGGGCATCTAACAAGATTACTATTAGTGGTACTCCAACAGCATCAGGTGTATTTGACTATACTATTCCATTGACTGGAGGCTGTGGTGCTATAAATGCTACGGGAAAAATCACGGTTACAGCTAATAACACTGTTAGTGTAGCATCAGCTACGCCAACATTATGTATCAATACAGTTTTAACAAATATTACTCATACTACAACTGGAGCAACCGGAATTGGTACTGCTACAGGATTACCTTCAGGTGTTAGTGCTGCTTGGGCATCTAATACGATTACTATTAGTGGTACTCCAACAGCATCAGGTGTATTTGACTATACTATTCCATTGACTGGAGGTTGTGGTGCTGTAAATGCTACAGGAAAAATTACTGTTACAGCTAATAATACTGTTAGTGTAGCATCAGCTACACCAACATTATGTACCAATACAGTTTTAACGAATATCACTCACACTACAACTGGAGCAACCGGAATTGGTACTGCTACAGGATTACCTTCGGGTGTTAGTGCTGCTTGGGCATCTAACAAGATTACTATTAGTGGTACTCCAACAGCATCAGGTGTATTTGACTATACTATTCCATTGACTGGAGGTTGTGGTGCTATAAATGCTACGGGAAAAATCACGGTTACAGCTAATAACACTGTTAGTGTAGCATCAGCTACGCCAACATTATGTATCAATACAGTTTTAACAAATATTACTCATACTACAACTGGAGCAACCGGAATTGGTACTGCTACAGGATTACCTTCAGGTGTTAGTGCTGCTTGGGCATCTAATACGATTACTATTAGTGGTACTCCAACAGCATCAGGTGTATTTGACTATACTATTCCATTGACTGGAGGTTGTGGTGCTGTAAATGCTACAGGAAAAATTACTGTTACAGCTAATAATACTGTTAGTGTAGCATCAGCTACACCAACATTATGTACCAATACAGTTTTAACGAATATCACTCACACTACAACTGGAGCAACCGGAATTGGTACTGCTACAGGATTACCTTCGGGTGTTAGTGCTGCTTGGGCATCTAACAAGATTACTATTAGTGGTACTCCAACAGCATCAGGTGTATTTGACTATACTATTCCATTGACTGGAGGTTGTGGTGCTATAAATGCTACGGGAAAAATCACGGTTACAGCTAATAACACTGTTAGTGTAGCATCAGCTACGCCAACATTATGTATCAATACAGTTTTAACAAATATTACTCATACTACAACTGGAGCAACCGGAATTGGTACTGCTACAGGATTACCTTTAGGTGTTAGTGCTGCTTGGGCATCTAATACGATTACTATTAGTGGTACTCCAACAGCATCAGGTGTATTTGACTATACTATTCCATTGACTGGAGGTTGTGGTGCTGTAAATGCTACAGGAAAAATTACTGTTACAGCTAATAACACTGTTAGTGTAGCATCAGCTACGCCAACATTATGTATCAATACAGTTTTAACAAATATTACTCATACTACAACTGGAGCAACCGGAATTGGTACTGCTACAGGATTACCTTTAGGTGTTAGTGCTGCTTGGGCATCTAATACGATTACTATTAGTGGTACTCCAACAGCATCAGGTGTATTTGACTATACTATTCCATTGACTGGAGGTTGTGGTGCTGTAAATGCTACAGGAAAAATTACTGTTACAGCTAATAACACTGTTAGTGTTGCATCAGCTACACCAACATTATGTATCAATACAGTTTTAACAAATATTACTCATACTACAACTGGAGCAACCGGAATTGGTACTGCTACAGGATTACCTTCAGGTGTTAGTGCTGCTTGGGCATCTAATACGATTACTATTAGCGGTACTCCAACAGCATCAGGTGTATTTGACTATACTATTCCATTGACTGGAGGTTGTGGTGCTATAAATGCTGCGGGAAAAATCACGGTTACTGGTAATAATACTGTTAGTGCGGCATCAGCTACACCAACATTATGTATCAATACAGTTTTAACGAATATCACTCATACTACAACCGGAGCAACCGGAATTGGTACTGCTACAGGATTACCTTCAGGTGTTAGTGCTGCTTGGGCATCTAATATGATTACTATTAGTGGTACTCCAACAGCATCAGGTGTATTTGACTATACTATTCCATTGACTGGAGGTTGTGGTGCTGTAAATGCTACGGGAAAAATCACGGTTACTGGTAATAATACTGTTAGTGCGGCATCAGCTACACCAACATTATGTATCAATACAGTTTTAACGAATATCACTCATACTACAACTGGAGCAACCGGAATTGGTACTGCTACAGGATTACCTTCAGGTGTTAGTGCTGCTTGGGCATCTAATATGATTACTATTAGTGGTACTCCAACAGCATCAGGTGTATTTGATTATACTATTCCATTGACTGGAGGTTGTGGTACTATAAATGCTACAGGAAAAATTACCGTAACTGCTGCACCAAATGCAGGAATATTATCAGGAACACAAGACATTTGTGTTGCTTCAACTACTACATTTACTTCAAACGGAGATGCAGGAAGCTGGTCAAGCAGTGACACTGCAATTGCTATGGTTGATTCATCAACGGGAGTGATTACAGGAAAAGCAGCCGGAACAGCAACCATCACTTATACAGTAACGGGAACAGGCGGCTGTACAAATGCGACTGCTACCAGAACAGTAAAAGTGACAACTGCACCAAATGCAGGAATATTATCAGGAACACAGGATATTTGTGTTGCCTCAACTACTACATTTACTTCAAACGGAGATGCAGGAAGCTGGTCAAGCAGTGACACTGCAATTGCTACAGTTGATTCTTCAACGGGAGTGATTACAGGAAAGGCAGCCGGAACAGCAACCATCACTTATACAGTAACGGGAACAGGCGGCTGTACAACTACGACAGCTACCAGAACAGTAAAAGTGACAACTGCACCAAATGCAGGAATATTATCAGGAACACAGGATATTTGTGTTGCTTCAACTACTACATTTACTTCAAACGGAGATGCAGGAAGCTGGTCAAGCAGTGACACTGCAATTGCTACAGTTGATTCTTCAACGGGAGTGATTACAGGAAAAGCAGCCGGAACAGCAACCATCACTTATACAGTAACGGGAACAGGCGGCTGTACAACTACGACTGCTACCAGAACAGTAAAAGTGACAGCTGCACCAAATGCAGGGACATTATCAGGAGCACAGGATATTTGTGTTGCCTCAACTACTACATTTACTTCAAACGGAGATGCAGGAAGCTGGTCAAGCAGTGATACTGCAATTGCTACAGTTGATTCATCAACGGGAGTGATTACAGGAAAAGCAGCCGGAACAGCAACCATCACTTATACAGTAACGGGAACAGGCGGCTGTACAACTACGACTGCTACCAGAACAGTAAAAGTGACAGATGCACCAAATGCAGGGACATTATCAGGAGCACAGGATATTTGTGTTGCCTCAACTACTACATTTACTTCAAACGGAGATGCAGGAAGCTGGTCAAGCAGTGACACTGCAATTGCTACGGTTGATTCATCAACGGGAGTGATTACAGGAAAAGCAGCCGGAACAGCAACCATCACTTATACAGTAACGGGAACAGGCGGCTGTACAAATGCGACTGCTACCAGAACAGTAACGGTAACAGCTGCACCAAATGCAGGGACATTATCAGGAGCACAGGATATTTGTGTTGCCTCAACTACTACATTTACTTCAAACGGAGATGCAGGAAGCTGGTCAAGCAGTGATACTGCAATTGCTACAGTTGATTCATCAACGGGAGTGATTACAGGAAAAGCAGCCGGAACAGCAACCATCACTTATACAGTAACGGGAACAGGCGGCTGTACAAATGCGACTGCTACCAGAACAGTAACGGTAACAGCTGCACCAAATGCAGGAATATTATCAGGAACACAGGATATTTGTGTTGCCTCAACTACTACATTTACTTCAAACGGAGATGCAGGAAGCTGGTCAAGCAGTGACACTGCAATTGCTACGGTTGATTCATCAACGGGAGTGATTACAGGAAAAGCAGCCGGAACAGCAACCATCACTTATACAGTAACGGGAACAGGCGGCTGTACAAATGCGACTGCTACCAGAACAGTAACGGTAACAGCTGCACCAAATGCAGGAATATTATCAGGAACACAGGATATTTGTGTTGCCTCAACTACTACATTTACTTCAAACGGAGATGCAGGAAGCTGGTCAAGCAGTGACACTGCAATTGCTACGGTTGATTCATCAACGGGAGTGATTACAGGAAAAGCAGCCGGAACAGCAACCATCACTTATACAGTAACGGGAACAGGCGGCTGTACAAATGCGACTGCTACCAGAACAGTAACGGTAACAGCTGCACCAAATGCAGGAATATTATCAGGAGCACAGGATATTTGTGTTGCCTCAACTACTACATTTACTTCAAACGGAGATGCAGGAAGCTGGTCAAGCAGTGACACTGCAATTGCTACGGTTGATTCATCAACGGGAGTGATTACAGGAAAAGCTTCAGGTACTGCGACAATTACATATACTGTAATAGGTACAGGTGGGTGTACAAGTGCAAGTTCCAGTAGAATAGTAACTGTAGAAACTCCTTCAAAGCCACTTTTAAGTACAGTAGCACAACAGACATGTACAACTGCAACAGGAAGTCTTACTATTACAAATTATGATGTTAATTATACTTATATAATAACTCCATCAACGGGAATTGTTCAAAATGAGGATACAATTATAGCTCCGGTAGGTAATTATATTATTACTGCTTCAGTTAATGGATGTATTTCTGATAGTTCAAGCTTTATTATTGATTCTAAAATCTGTGCAAATGATGATACATATCCTGCGCAAGTTCCAGGTACAACCGTTGCAACAACAGTCGGTAATGTAATAACAAACGACAAGTTAAACGGAGAAGATGTTACGGCTACAAATACCACCGTAACTCCAATAACAACAGGTCCGTTGACAATTGATGCTAATGGTGAATTGACATTGGCACCAAATACAACATCAGGCGAATATAAAATCACATACCAAATCTGTGAAAAAGGAGCAAATCCTGTAAACTGTGATACGGCGGAAGTTACCGTTGTGGTAAAAGGTACTTTGGTTGCAAATGACGATACATATCCTGCGCAAGTTCCAGGTACAACCGTTGCAACGACAGTTGGGAATGTTACTGTAAACGACAAGTTAAACGGAGAAGATGTTACGGCTGCAAATACAATCGTAACCTCAATCACGACAGGTCCGTTGACAATTGATGCTAATGGTGAATTGACACTGGCACCAAATACAACATCTGGAGAATATAAAATCACGTACCAAATCTGTGAAAAAGGAGCAAATCCTGTAAACTGTGATACGGCCGAAGTTACCGTTGTTGTAAAAGGTACTTTAGTTGCAAATGAGGATACATATCCTGCGCAAGTTCCAGGTACAACCGTTGCAACTACAGTGGGTAATGTTACTGTAAACGACAAGTTAAACGGAGAAGATGTTACGGCTGTAAATACAACCGTAACCCCAATCACGACAGGTCCGTTGACAATTGATGCAAATGGTGAATTGACACTGGCACCAAATACAACATCAGGCGAATATAAAATCACGTACCAAATCTGTGAAAAAGGAGCAAATCCTGTAAACTGTGATACGGCAGAAGTTACCGTTGTTGTAAAAGGTACTTTAGTTGCAAATGATGATACATATCCTGCGCAAGTTCCAGGTACAACCGTTGCAACAACAGTCGGTAATGTAATAACAAACGACAAGTTAAACGGAGAAGATGTTACGGCTACAAATACAACCGTAACCCCAATCACGACAGGTCCGTTGACAATTGATGCTGATGGAAAATTGACACTGGCACCAAATACAACATCTGGAGAATATAAAATCACATACCAAATCTGTGAAAAAGGAGCAAACCCTGTAAACTGTGATACGGCCGAAGTTACCGTTGTTGTAAAAGGTACTTTAGTTGCAAATGATGATACATATCCTGCGCAAGTTCCAGGTACAACAGTTGCAACAACAGTAGGTAATGTAATAACAAATGACAAGTTAAACGGAGAAGATGTTACTGCTGTAAATATAACCGTAACCCCAATCACGACAGGTCCGTTGACAATTGATGCAAATGGTGAATTGACACTGGCACCAAATACAACATCAGGCGAATATAAAATCACGTACCAAATCTGTGAAAAAGGAGCAAATCCTGTAAACTGTGATACGGCAGAAGTTACCGTTGTTGTAAAAGGTACTTTAGTTGCAAATGATGATACATATCCTGCGCAAGTTCCAGGTACAACAGTTGCAACGACAGTTGGGAATGTTACTGTAAACGACAAGTTAAACGGAGAAGATGTTACGGCTGCAAATACAACCGTAACCCCAATCACAACAGGTCCGTTGACAATTGATGCTGATGGAGAATTGACATTGGCACCAAATACGGTATCTGGAGAATATAAAATCACTTACCAAATCTGTGAAAAAGGGGCAAATCCTGTAAACTGTGATACAGCGGAAGTTACCGTTGTAGTAAAAGGTACTTTGGTTGCCACAGACGACAGTTATACCGCTACACCAAGCGCGACATTAGCAACGACAGTTGGTAATGTTACAGTAAACGACAAGTTAAACGGAGAAGATGTTACGGCTACAAATACAACCGTAACCCCAATCACGACAGGTCCGTTGACAATTGATGCTGATGGAAAATTGACACTGGCACCAAATACAACATCTGGAGAATATAAAATCACATACCAAATCTGTGAAAAAGGAGCAAACCCTGTAAACTGTGATACGGCCGAAGTTACCGTTGTTGTAAAAGGTACTTTAGTTGCAAATGATGATACATATCCTGCGCAAGTTCCAGGTACAACCGTTGCAACAACAGTAGGTAATGTAATAACAAATGACAAGTTAAACGGAGAAGATGTTACTGCTGTAAATATAACCGTAACCCCAATCACGACAGGTCCGTTGACAATTGATGCTAATGGCGAATTAACTTTGGCACCAAATACAACATCAGGCGAATATAAAATCACATACCAAATCTGTGAAAAAGGAACTTCTAATTGTGATACTGCAGAAGTTACCGTTGTAGTCGAAAACGGATCAATCATTGCACCAACAATAACAACAGCTCCTATAAACGGAAGCATTGGAGGAACTACAGTTTCATTAATAGATAATGTTACATTAAACGGAAATCCGGCTGTTATAAAAAACAGTAATGGAGGAGTGATCTTAACAGCTGTAAAGGTTCCAACAGGATTAATTTTAAATCCAGACGGAACAGTAACAGTTAAACCGGGAACTCCAATAGGAAATTATGAGATTGAATATACTATTTGCGAATATTTAAATCCTACAACTAATTGTGTTACAGTAAAAAGTTATGTTCCTGTAACAGGAGCAGCTTTAAAAGCAAATAATGATAATGCAGGAACTGTAGATAGTAGTAAAGGACAAAGCTCAACAACAAGTATATTTGATAATGATACCTTAAACGGATCAAAAGTTAATCCTGCAGATCTTGTTTTAACGACTCTTGTTCGAAATCCTAATTTAATTTTAAAAGCGGATGGTACTATCGAAGTAAAACCGGGAACGCCAACAGGAACTTATGAATTAACATATCAAATTTGTGAAGCTTTAAATCCCACGATTAATTGTAGTCAGGCAATTGCGAAAATTTCAGTAGTGAATAATCCGCCAATAACACCATTAATACAAATCATTGCTAATAATGATGGTACAGTAAATGTTGACGGAATAAATGGTGCTCTTGAGTTTATCAATGTTTTAGACAATGATTTAATAAAAGGCTTACCAATTAATCCTTTAGAAATTATACTTTCAAATACACCAAGTCCATATTTTGAATTCAATTCAGACGGAACTGTAAATGTAAAACCAAATACACCTGGAGGAATGTATTCATTAACATATCAGGTTTGCGAAAAATCAAATCAAACGAATTGTGCATCAGCAATACTAAGTGTTTTTGTAGAAGTTCCTTCTGTTGCAATAATCAAAACAGCAGTATTTAATGATGAAAACGGCAGCGGATTTGCAAATGCAGGTGAAACAATTACCTATAAATTTAAAGTAACAAACACAGGTAATGTTCCTTTAAAAGGGGTTATGATTTCAGATCCTTTACCTGGAGTTGTGGTTTCAGGACAAGCAATAAACCTGGAAGTAAACGAGTCAGACGAGCATAATTTTACAGCTACTTACAAAATTACACAAAGTGATATTAATAAAGGAAGCGTAAGCAATCAGGCAAGTGTTCAGGCACGAAGTGCAAAAGGAGTTCTTGTAGAAGATTTATCTGATGATGAAAACGAAACGGGAGATAAACCAACAGTTCTGGCTTTAAATGGCTGTTTAATAAAAGTCTTTAATGCATTCTCTCCAAACGGAGATGAAAAAAATACGAGATTCTATATTCAGGGATTAGAATGTTATCCTGATAATACAGTAGAAATATACAATCGTTGGGGAGTTTTGGTATATGATATTAATAATTATAATAATGAAGATAGGGCTTTTGTAGGTTTCTCTGAAGGACGTACGACAGTAAAAAAATCGGAAGGATTGCCTGTCGGGACTTATTTCTATATTCTGAAATACAAAGACAACGACTCAAATCCTCATGAGCTTTCAGGTTATTTATATATAAACAAATAAAAAAAATATGAGCGGTTTGGTGGCAAACCGAACCGCTTTTAAAAAGCCTTTTTAAATGAAAAAGATAGTTTTAATTTTCATGTTTTTCACAGTTGTGTGTTCGGCGCAACAAGATTCTCAATTTACACAATATATGTATAATACCATTGCTATAAATCCTGCATATGCTGGTTCTCGTGGTGTACTAAGTGTTTTTGGATTGTATCGTACACAATGGGTTGGACTTGACGGAGCGCCTAAAACAAGTACTTTCTCAGTAAATACACCTTTAAATAATAGCAATTTAGGGTTGGGAGTTTCTTTGGTAAACGACAAAATTGGTCCAACAAACGAAAACACCTTATCGGCAGATTTATCCTATACAATTCCAACATCTGAAACCTACAAACTTTCTTTTGGAATAAAAGCTACAGCGAATCTTTTTAATTTAGATATGAATAAATTAAATCCCGAAAATCAGGGTGATCCGCAATTTCAGGATCTGAATAATAAAATCACACCCAATATAGGAGCCGGTGTTTATTGGCATTCAGATAAAGCATATTTAGGATTGTCTGTACCTAATTTTATCGAAACCAATAGATATGATGATAGTGATACCGCAATTTTTAAAGATAAAATAAACTATTATTTTATGGCAGGTTACGTCTTTAATTTAGATCGTTTAGAGTACATAAAATTCAAACCCGCCCTATTAACAAAAATGGTCGAAGGAGCTCCTTTGCAGGTTGATGTTTCAGGTAACTTTATGTTCAATGATAAATTTGTAGTAGGTGTTGCCTACCGTTGGAGTGCATCATTGAGTGCAATGGCAGGATTTCAGGTAACAGATGGTTTATATATAGGTTATGGTTATGATCATGAAACAACCAATTTAAGAAAGTACAATTCAGGATCACATGAAATCTTTCTGCGTTTTGAGTTCTTTAATAATTATAATAAAATGATATCTCCAAGATTCTTCTAATAATACCTACTATGAGAATTAAAAATTTAAGCTTTACTGTTTTATTTCTAAGCTTTTTTTGCCAGATAAATGCGCAAACATCCAAGACAATCTACGCTGATAAAAAGTACGAGGAGTATGCTTACGCCGATGCTATAAAAGCTTATGAAGAGCTGATAGACAAAGGTACAACAGATGAAAAAATATTAAGGCGATTGGGTAATTCCTATTATTTTACAGGAGAATTAAGAGACGCCTTAAAATGGTACGACCAATTGTTTAGAATAAATGAAGTACAAGATCCGGAATATTTATACAGATATGCCCAATGTTTTAAATCTGTTGGAAATTATCGTAAAGCAGATGCCGTTTTAGCAAAATTCAATGAAAAATCTGCTGCAGAAAAAAGAGCGGATTTAATTAGAAACGAAAAAAACTATCTGGAAGATATAAAATTAAATTCAGGCCGATTTGATATTGCCGATGCCGGAATGAATTCTTCTTATTCAGATTATGGAAGTGCAGTGTATGATAATAAAATCATTTTCACGTCAGCGCGCGATACAGGTGGAGTTGCAAAAAATAATTTCAAATGGACTAATAAATCTTTCTCTAAATTATATGTGGCAGAATTAATGCCTGACGGAAATGTAAGTGAACCAAAACCTTTTAGAAAAAAAGAAAGTTCAAAGTATAATGAGTCAACTCCTGTTTTTACAAAAGATGGAAGAACGATGTATTTTACCCGAAATAATTTTACAGATGGTAAAAGAGGAGCGAGTGAAAAACAGATCACATTACTAAAATTATACAGCGCAGAATTAGTAGATGGCAAATGGGAAAACACAAAAGAACTTCCATTTAATAGCGATCAATACAGTACCGCACATCCTGCATTAAGTCCTGATGAAAAAACGTTATACTTTGCCTCGGATATGCCGGGAACATTAGGAGAATCTGATTTGTATAAAGTAAGTATTAACGGAAATGGAGCTTATGGAAATCCGGAGAATCTGGGGCCTTCAATCAATACAGAAGGAAGAGAAACGTTCCCTTTTATTTCAGAAGAAAATGAACTTTATTTTGCTTCAGATGGACGTCCGGGTTTAGGCGGACTTGATATTTTTGTTTCGAAAATTCAGGAAGACAGAACTTTTGATGACGTACAAAATGTAGGAGAACCTGTAAATAGTAGATTCGATGATTTTGCTTTTATAATAGATAGTAAACACAGAAATGGTTTTTTCTCTTCAAACAGAATAAGCGGACATGGTTTAGACGATGTTTATCGATTTACAGAAACACGTAGACTAATTTGCGAACAAGAATTAACAGGTATCGTTACCGATTTAGAAACCAATCAAGTTCTTGCAAATGTAACTTTGGTTTTGTTTGATGAAGCCAGACAAAATGCAAAACAAGTTGTTACAGACGAAAACGGAAACTATACTTTTTCAAAAGTAAAATGTGGAAAAAATTATTTCATAAAAACCTCCAAAAGTGATTACGAAATAAAAGAAGTTCCATTATCAATCAAAAAAGAAAACGGAAAAACAATTTTGCCAATTTCAATAGAAAAGAAGGCAGTTCCTTTAGTAGCTAAGACAATAATGATTAAGACAGTATCGATTAAATCTGTAAAAATGAAACCAATTACTGTTGGAACAGATTTAGCAAAAACACTGAATATCCCAATGAACTTTTTTGATTTAGGAAAAGCAACTATCAGAAAATCATCAGAGCCTCAATTGCAAAAAATTGTCGATGTATTAAAACAATATCCAACATTAACAATGGATATTCGTTCGCACACAGATAGTAGACAATCTGATTCAAGTAATATGATTCTTTCTGAAAAAAGGGCACAATCAACCAAAGACTGGCTTGTTAAAAAAGGTATTGATGAAAAGCGATTGACAGCAAAAGGATTTGGAGAAACACAATTGGTAAATAAATGTGCCGACGGTGTAAAATGTTCTGAAGCAGAGCATCAGCAAAACAGGCGAAGTGAATTCATTGTTACTACTATGTAACTTAATAAATAAAAAAGCAAAAAAGGCCTTTTCTGATTCTGGAAAAGGCCTTTTTTATTTAGAATAAATCTGTAATGATTAAAATACGTTGCATTTTTCATAAAAAAGTATTAAAATTCATTCATTTTTTTAGGATTAAATTTCTTTAATATGAAAATTAACTTATTATGTTTAAAATGAATTGGTTAAGTTTTAAAAAATCGATTTCGTTGTTGTGTGTATTCATTTTTTTCTAACTTTATAGATCTAAAATTTTTCAGATATGACTGTAAATCAAATACTAAACGCAAAAGGAAAAAATGTTTATTCCGTCCTTTCAACTACCACGGTTTATGAAGCCTTAAAAGTAATGGGAGACAAAAACATAGGTGCTATCCTTGTTATTGATAATAACGATTTAAAAGGAATATTGTCTGAAAGGGATTATGCCCGAAAAATTGTTTTGAAAGACAAGTCATCAAAAGAGACTTTTGTTCATGAGATTATGGAAAGCAATGTTTTTTCGGTAAAACTTTCAGATAATTTAGAAAATTGTATGGAATTAATGAGTACTAAAAGAATCAGGCATTTACCAGTTTTGGAAGATGGGATTGTAGTAGGAATAGTTTCTATTAGTGATGTTGTGAAGGCAATTATTGAAATTCAAAAAGACACCATAAATCATCTAAACTCTTATATTTCTCAGTAGCAGAAATTCAAAAAATAATCTTTATTAAATAGTCCAAACAACAGTGGACTATTTTTTTTGGTTAGCATAAATGTTATTTTAAGAAAAGAAAACTTTAAAAATACGCCATTTTAAGCCAAGACTTATATCTTTGTAAGCTAGAATAAAAGCTAAAAATAATGAACAAAGAGAGTAAAAGAAGAGAAGCGTTACTGTATCACTCAGAGCCAACTCCAGGAAAAATTCAGGTAGTTCCAACAAAAAAATATGCAACCCAAAGAGACTTATCTTTGGCTTATTCGCCGGGTGTTGCTGAGCCATGTTTAGAAATTGCAGCAAACGTAGACGACGTTTATAAATACACAGCAAAAGGAAATTTAGTTGCCGTAATTTCAAACGGTACAGCTGTTTTAGGACTTGGGGATATTGGTCCTGAAGCTTCTAAACCAGTAATGGAAGGAAAAGGTTTGTTGTTTAAAATTTTCTCGGATATTGATGTTTTTGATATTGAAATCGGAACGAAGGATATCGAAGAATTTATTCAGACCGTAAAAAATATTGCTCCAACTTTTGGAGGAATTAATCTGGAAGACATTAAAGCTCCTGAATCATTCGAAATCGAAAGAAGATTAGTAGAAGAATTGGATATTCCTGTAATGCACGATGATCAGCATGGTACAGCAATTATTTCTTCGGCTGCTTTAATCAATGCACTTGAATTAGCAGGAAAAAAAGCAGAAGATGTAAAAGTAGTAGTTTCCGGAGCAGGTTCTGCGGCGATCGCTTGTACAGACTTATATGTTTTGTTAGGCGTCAAAGTAGAGAATATCAAAATGTATAATAGTAAAGGACTTTTAACAAAAGATAATCCTGCACTATCAGAATTGCAATTGAAATATGCCGTTGATGGTCCTAAAATTGAATTGGCAGAAGCTGTAAAAGGCGCTGATGTTTTCATCGGATTATCTTCAGGAGATATTTTATCAGCTGATATGTTATTGTCAATGAAAGAAAATCCGATTGTTTTTGCCATGGCAAATCCAAATCCGGAAATCGATTATAATTTAGCCACAGAAACTCGTAAAGATGTTATTATGGCTACAGGACGTTCAGACTTTCCTAATCAGGTAAATAATGTTTTAGGTTTCCCTTATATTTTTAGAGGAGCATTAGATGTTAGAGCTACAAAAATTAACGAAGCCATGAAAATGGCAGCAGTAAAAGCTTTGGCTATATTAGCAAAAGAACCAGTACCGGAGCAGGTAAACGTAGCTTATGGTGCAATGAAATTAGGTTTTGGTCAGGAGTATATCATTCCTAAACCATTTGATCCTAGATTGATTACGGTTGTAGCGCCTGCAGTTGCAAGAGCAGCTATGGAATCAGGAGTAGCAAAAAATCCTATTACAGACTGGGCAGCTTATGAAGATGCACTTCGTGAACGTATGGGTAACGATAATAAAATGGTTCGTTTAATTACTAATCGCGCCAAATTAGATCCAAAAAGAATTGTTTTTGCTGAGGCAGATCAATTAAACGTATTAAAAGCAGCACAAATCGTTCATGAGGACGGAATTGGTCTTCCAATTTTATTAGGAAACAAAGAGGTGATTTTAGAGTTGAAAGCTGAATTAGGTTTTGATGCTGAATTGGAAATCATTGATCCTAAAACAAACGAAGAAGAAGCAAGACGTAACAGATTTGCAAATTCATACTGGGAAACAAGAGATCGCAGAGGTGTCTCATTGCTTGATGCTCAGAAATATATGCGCGAAAGAAACTATTTCGCTGCAATGATGGTCAACGAAGGCGAAGCAGATGCTTTAGTAACAGGTCATACAAGAAGTTACCCAACAGTTGTAAAACCAATGTTACAATTGATTGGAAAAGCGCCTGGAGCTTCTCTTGTTGCAACAGCAAACATGATGATGACTTCTCGTGGACCAATGTTCTTGTCAGATACCGCTATTAATATCAATCCATCAGCTGAAGATTTAGTGAATATTGCTATTATGACTGCAAAAACAGCTAAAATGTTTGGTGTTGAACCTGTTATTGCAATGGTTTCATTCTCGAATTTTGGATCATCTACAAGTCCTGGAGCGTCAAAAGTGAGAGAAGCAGTAGCTTACTTACATAAAAATCACCCGGAATTGATCGTTGATGGAGAAATTCAGGCAGATTTTGCTTTAAATCAGGAAATGCTTGCAGAGAAATTTCCTTTCTCTAAATTAGCAGGTAAAAAAGTAAATACATTGATTTTCCCTAACTTAGAATCGGCAAATATTACCTATAAATTACTGAAAGAGTTGTATAAAGTAAACTCAATTGGACCAATTATGATGGGAATGGGCAAGCCAGTTCACATTTTCCAATTAGGAGCAAGTGTCGAAGAAATGGTGAATATGGCAGCAATTGCGGTTATTGACGCTCAGGAAAAAGAAAGTAAAAAAAATAAATTAGCGAAATAGTATAAATAATAAGGATCGAATAATATTGTCGTATTTTTATTGCATTTTTATTATATTTGACCCTAATAAATTATATTATGATAGCACATTTACAGGGGAAATTAGTAGAGAAAAATCCTACCGAGGTCGTAATTGATTGTGGAGGTGTTGGTTATCAGGTAAATATATCCTTGCATACCTTTTCATTAATTCCTAATGTAGAAAATATAAAACTGTATACGCATCTTCAAATCAAAGAAGATGCGCATACTTTATTTGGTTTTGTAGAGAAATCAGAAAGAGAAATATTCAGGATGTTATTGTCTGTTTCGGGAATTGGAGCCAATATTGCCAGAACCATGTTATCTTCAATCGAGCCGAGGCAAATTATTAACGCAATTGCGTCCGGAGATGTTGGTACAATACAATCAATTAAGGGAATTGGAAACAAAACAGCCCAGAGAGTTATCCTTGATTTAAAGGAAAAAGTGTTAAAGTTGTACGATTTAGATGAAGTTTCGGTAGTTCAAAACAATACAAATCGAGATGAAGCGTTATCTGCTTTGGAAGTTTTAGGTTTTGTTAGAAAAACTTCAGAAAAAGTAGTAGAGAAAATCGTAAAAGAAGATCCGGAAGCTACTGTAGAAACAATCATTAAGAAAGCGTTAAAAAGCCTTTAAACTCAATTTATATAAACGAATTGTATGCGTAAAATTTGTATTTTTTTACTGTTTTTGTTTTGCGGTAATGTTTTGCGTGCGCAAATAAATCCAGCGGTTAAAGATACAACGAAAACTCAATTCTCTGTTGGAAAAGTAGAACTGCAAGATCCACCAAGTGTAATTTCAGCCTATAAATACGACCCTATTACAGATCGCTATATTTACACCAATTCAGTTGATGGTTTTTCTATCAATTATCCCATTATATTAACACCTAAAGAATACGAAGATTTAGTTTTGAAAGAATCCAGAAGAGATTATTTCAGAAAAAAATCAGATGCTATCGATGGTAAAAAAGCCGGCAGTGAAGCGGCAAAAAAAGATTTATTACCGCGATATTATATTAATTCCAGTCTTTTCGAAAGTGTTTTTGGTAGTAATACAATCGATGTAAAGCCAACAGGATCAGTAGAAATGGATCTTGGTGTTCGATACACCAAACAAGATAATCCTTCTTTCTCCCCAAGAAACAGATCAAGTCTTACTTTTGATTTTGATCAAAGAATAAGCATGAGTTTAATGGGTAAAGTAGGAACCAGATTAGAGGTAAATGCCAACTATGATACGCAGTCTACATTTGCTTTTCAGAACCTTTTTAAACTAGCCTATACACCAGACGAAGATGATATTGTTCAAAAAGTAGAGGTTGGTAATGTTAGTATGCCATTAAATAGTACACTGATTCGCGGCGCCCAAAGTTTGTTTGGGGTGAAGGCACAGTTGCAATTTGGTAAAACAACCGTAACAGGTGTTTTCTCAGAACAGAAGTCACAAACAAAGAGTATAGTTGCAGAAGGTGGCGGAACAGTGCAAAACTTCGATTTATATGCTTTGGATTATGATAATGACAGACACTTTTTCTTATCGCAATATTTTAGAAACAAATACGACGCTTCTTTACTTAAATATCCATTTATAGACAGCCGTGTTCAGATTACAAGAATAGAGGTTTGGGTGACCAATAAACAAAACAGAGTAAGCACCAACAACAATAACTTAAGAAATATTATAGCACTTCAGGATTTAGGTGAAGGGCAAATGACCGGTATTCCTGATAATGAAATTGTAGTAGTGACTCCTACAACGGGCTTTTTTAATAATCCTATAGATTCACCAACAGATAATAGAAATAACAAATACGATCCGGCTACAATTGGTCAGCCAGGAGCTTTTTTAAATTCGAATATTAGAGAAATTGTAACGGCAAAATCAGGATTCAATAACGCTAATACCAGCGAAGCTACAGATTATTCTGTACTTGAAAATGCCAGAAAGCTTACAACAAACGAATTTACCTTTAATGCACAATTAGGATATATCTCCTTACAACAGCGATTAGCAAATGATGAGATCCTTGCCGTAGCATTTGAGTATACTATAGGAGGCAAAGTGTATCAGGTAGGGGAATTTGGTAGTGATGGAGTTGATGGAACTGTAGTAACAGGAAACAACAACGCTAATCAGGCTATTATTACACAAAGTTTGGTTTTAAAAATGCTGAAAAGTAATTTGACAAATGTTCAAAATCCGGTTTGGAACCTGATGATGAAAAACGTGTATCAAATTCCTCAGGCTTACCAAATCAAGCAAGATGACTTTAGGTTAAACATCCTTTATACAGATCCTTCCCCTATAAATTATATAACACCGGTTCAGGGGAGTTCTTTTCCAACAAACCCAACAGCAGATAACAAAGTCGATCAAACGCCTTTATTAAATGTATTCAACTTAGATCGATTAAACTATAATAACGATCCCCAAACCGGCGGAGATGGTTTCTTCGATTATATACCAGGTGTAACGGTAGACGTACAAAACGGACGAATTATTTTTACCACCAAAGAGCCTTTTGGAGAACTTATATTTAAAAAATTGCAAAATTCAGGATCTGGCGAAAGTTATAATGACCCTACTACATACAACGCAAATCAACAGAAATACGTGTTTAGAAACATGTATAAAAACACACAGTCAGGAGCTTTACAGGATAGTGATAAAAATAAATTCCTTTTAAGAGGAAAATACAAATCATCAGGAAGCAATGGTATTCCAATTGGGGCATTCAACGTTCCTCAGGGTTCTGTTGTCGTAATGGCAGCCGGTAGAAGACTGGTAGAAGGTATCGATTACAGTGTCGATTATCAATTAGGCCGTGTTCAGATATTAGATCCGTCGCTTCAGGCTTCCAATACACCAATTGAAGTTTCGTTAGAGAACAATTCAATTTTCGGACAACAAACCCGAAGGTTTATGGGATTCAATATCGAACATAAAATTTCAGAAAATTTTGTTATTGGCGGAACCTTTTTAAAAATGACAGAAAAACCATTCACTCAAAAATCGAGTTATGGTCAGGAATCTGTAAACAATACTATTTTTGGATTTAATGGAAATTATTCAACTGAAGTTCCTTTTTTAACCCGATTAGTAAATAAACTACCAAATATTGATACTGATGTTCCTTCGAATCTTTCGATAAGAGGAGAAGTAGCTTTCTTAAGACCTGATGCGCCAAAAGCAAGTGATTTTGAAGGTGAAGCAACCATATATGTTGATGATTTCGAAGGCTCGCAATCTACCATCGATATGCGTTCTGCTTATGCATGGAGTTTGGCTTCAACGCCTTTTGTAAACTCTATAAATGATAACACCTTTAATGCAAATTCAAACACTTTAGAGTACGGTTATAAACGAGCAAAATTATCCTGGTATACCATTGATCCTATTTTTTATTCTTCAAAACCATCAGGTATCTCCAATGATGATTTGTCATTAAATACAACAAGAAGAGTTTATAGCAAAGAATTGTATCCAAATACAGATATCGCTCAGGGGCAAATTCAGGTAATCAATACACTTGATTTAACCTATTATCCATCAGATAGAGGACCTTATAATAACAATCCAAATTTTGGTACAAGTCCTGCAAATTCAAATTTTGGAGGTATTATGCGTGCTTTAAATTCAACCAATTTTGAGCAGGGAAATGTCGAATATATTCAGTTTTGGGTTTTAGATCCTTATGTTGGAAATGCAGAAGCACCAGCTAGTAATTCAGGTAAAATTTATTTTAACTTAGGTGAAATTTCTGAAGACGTATTAAAAGACGGAAGAAAACAATATGAGAATGGTTTAGGGCCAGGTCAGATAATGGTAAATCCGAGACCACTTTGGGGAGACGTTCCGGCATCACAATCATTAATTTATGCGTTTGATACCAATGCTGAAAATCGTAGAAATCAGGATGTCGGTTTAGACGGTTTACCAAGTTCAAGAGAGGGTGAGGTTTATACTAATTATGCGGGAGAAAAAGATCCTGCAGCAGATGATTACACTTATTATTTAAATACAGAAGGAGGCGTTCTGGATCGTTATAAAAATTATAATGGAACCGAAAATAACTCAGCAGTAAGTATAGATGATCCAAATAGAGGATCGACAACTTTGCCGGATGTTGAAGATATTAACCGTGATAATACAATGAGTACGATTAATGCGTATTATGAGTATAGTATTGATGTTAAACCGGGAATGCAAGTAGGACAAAATTATATTACAGATATCCGTGATGTAAGTAATATCGAATTACCAAACGGTTCAACAACTACAGCAAGATGGATTCAGTTTAAAATTCCGGTTGCTCAGCCTCAAAATACAATTGGTAATATTACAGATTTCAGATCTGTTCGATTCATGCGTATGTTTATGACTGGTTTTAGCAGCCAGATGACCGTTCGTTTTGGAGCGTTAGATTTAGTAAGAGGAGAGTGGAGAAGATATACAGGATCATTAGATGCAAATGATACAGATCCTACTAATGATGGTACTGAGTTTGATGTTTCGGCAGTTAATATTCAGGAAAACAGCACAAAATGCCCTGTAAATTATGTGGTTCCTCCGGGAGTTCAGAGAGAGCAGTTATACAACAACAATACTATCATTAATCAAAACGAACAAGCACTGGCATTGCGTATTGGTGGAGCAGGTTTGCAATATCAGGATTCAAGAGCAGTATTTAAAAATGTAAGTGTTGACATGCGTCAGTACAAAAAATTAAAAATGTTTTTACATGCTGAATCTTTACCAAATGAAAATACTTTGGGGGATGATGAAATGATTGGTTTCATTCGTTTTGGAAATGACTTTACGCAAAACTTTTATCAGGTCGAAATTCCTTTAAAAGTAACCAGAACCGGAGGGTCTTGTGCTATTAGCCCGGATCAGGTATGGCTTGAAGATAACAATATTGATTTAGCACTGGAATTATTGACCAGAATGAAAATCAAGGCTATGTCTATTGATATCAATTCGACTAAGAGAGATGTTAATGGTATTTATTATCCGGATAATGACCCTGATATGGCAGGAGGAGATGGAGATGGTAAGCTGGTACTTGGTATCAAAGGAAATCCTAACTTTGGTTTGGTTCGAAATTTAATGGTGGGTGTAAAGAGCAGAACAGATCATAAAGGCTTAAAAGGAGAAGTTTGGTTTAATGAACTTCGTTTAGCCGATTTGGAGAATAAAGGCGGTATGGCTGCTATATTGAATATAGATACCAATATGGCCGATTTTGCGACAGTTTCTGCTACCGGTAAAAAGAGTACAATTGGTTTTGGATCTTTAGAACAAGGTGCAAACGAAAGAGATCGTGAAGATATTCAGCAATATAATATTGTGACCAATATTAATTTAGGGAAACTATTACCTCCAAAATGGGGAATAAACCTGCCATTTAATTATGCTATCGGAGAAGAAGTAATTACACCTGAATACGATCCGTTTAATCAGGATATAAAGCTGGATCAGTTATTAAGAGAAACTACTGATGCCGCAGAAAGAGAAAATATCAGAACTCGTGCAGTTGATTACACAAAACGTAGAAGTATCAATTTTATTGGAGTAAGAAAAGACAGGGCGCCGGAACAAAAACCGCATGTTTATGATATTGAGAATTTTACATTCTCTCAATCATACAATCAGGTAGAAAGACATGATTACGAAGTAGAAAGTTATCTGGATGAACAATCTAACTCGGCTGTAAATTACGCGTACACTTTTCAGCCAAAAGAAGTAGTGCCTTTCAAGCAAACTAAATTCATGAAAAAAAGTGAATATTGGAAGTTGTTAAGTGATTTTAATTTTAATTACCTGCCTTCTAATATTACTTTTAATACCAATATTTTAAGACAAAGTAATCGCCAGCAGTATAGAGAAGTCGAAGTGCAGGGAATTGGTCTTGATCCTTTATACAGACGAAATTTTGCTTTTAATTATCAATATGGTTTTGGTTATAATTTGACAAAATCATTAAAAATAAATTATACGGCAGCATCAAATAATATCGTACGAAACTTTTTAAATGATGATAATACTCCAAAAGAAGATTTTAATATTTGGGACGATTATCTGGATATTGGAACTCCAAATCAGCACTTGCAACAATTAGTGTTGAATTATGAAATTCCTATTAATAAAATTCCGGTTTTTAGTTTTGTAAAAGCATCTTATTCTTATACGGCCGATTATAACTGGCAGCGTTCGTCAACAGCATTTTCTGAATATGAGGAACAAAATCCTGATGGATCATTCTCTAGTTATAACTTAGGAAATACAATTCAAAATGCGAATTCAAATACGCTTACGACAACTTTAAGTATGAATACGTTGTATAAATATTTAGGATTAACGCCAGGATCGAAATCAGCTGCAAAACCAAAACCAACAGCGCCGCCAAAACCGGGAGAGAAAATTGTAAATACAGCAAAACCTGTAACAAGCAGCAGTCCGTTTTATGATGGTATGATTGGTATTTTGACTAGTATAAAAAATATTCAGGTTAACTATACTAAAAATAGCGGAACCGTTTTACCGGGTTATACACCGGGTGTAGGTTTCTTTGGAACATCAAGACCAACTTTAGGATTTATTTTTGGAAGTCAGGATGATGTACGTTATGAAGCTGCCAAAAGAGGATGGCTGACCGATTATCAGGATTTTAATCAAAGTTTTACACAGGTAACCAATAAGCTTTTAAAAGTTACGGCGAATATCGATTTGTTACCGGATTTAAAAATTGATTTGGCTATGGATCGTGCTTATTCTGAAAATACATCTGAGCAGTACAGTGTTGTAAACGGACAATACATGCCTTTGTCACCTTATACGTACGGGATGTTCTCTATTTCGACTGTATTAATCAAAACCGCATTCTCGACAAGTAGTGCAACTGAATCTTCAGCATTTGATGATTTTAGAGAAAACCGTTTGGTTATTGCGAACCGTTTGGCAGAAGAACGTTATGGTTCCGGAACTGCGATTCCAAGATATGGAGATGTAAATAATCCTGTTCCTGCTGAAACAGATGCGAATTATAAAATATATATGGCCAATCTTGGGTATCCAATAGGGTATACAAAAAGTAATCAGGCCGTTTTATTACCGGCATTTTTAGCTGCTTATTCAGGAGGAGATGCTTCAAATAGTTCGACCAGTATTTTTAAAAATTTCCCTATTCCAAACTGGAGTATAAAATATAATGGTTTGATGCGTTATAAATATTTTAAAGATAAGTTTAAGCGTTTTTCATTGCAGCACAATTACCGTGCGTCGTATACGATAAATCAGTTTAGATCTAATTTTGATTATGCCGAAAAACCGAACGGGCAAGATGTGAATACCAATTTCTTTAATAAAACCATCATGTCAAATGTCAATTTGGTAGAGCAGTTTAGTCCGCTTATCAGAGTAGATTTTGAGTTGAAAAGTTCTTTAAGAATACTTACTGAAATCAAAAAAGACAGGGCTTTATCAATGAGTTTTGATAATAATTTATTGACGGAAGTAAAAGGGATGGAATATATAGTAGGTATGGGATATCGTTTTAAAGATGTTATTTTCTCATCAAGACTGGCTGACAGTCCAACCGGAATTATCAAAAGTGACATTAATATCAAAGCCGATTTTTCTCTTAGAAAAAATGAAACTTTGGTACGTTATTTAGATTATGACAACAATCAATTAGCGGCAGGACAGAATATATGGGCATTGAAACTTACTGCAGATTATTCGTTCAGTAAAAACCTGACGGCAATATTCTATTACGATCACTCGTTCTCGAAAGCAGTAATTTCGACATCATTTCCTTTAACGAACATTAGATCAGGGTTTACACTTCGATATAATTTCGGAAATTAATTTTTTTAGTTTCTAAACTGGATTTCATTAGAAGATTATTACATTTGTGGCTTAATTATTAAATTATCAATTTTCAAACATAGTATTATGAGCATACCAGCAAATTTAAAGTACACAAAAGATCACGAATGGGTTAGCATCGAAGGAGATGTTGCAACTGTAGGAATTACTCATTTTGCACAAAAAGAGTTAGGAGATATCGTGTATGTTGAAGTAGAAACTTTAGATCAGACACTTGATAAAGATGAGGTTTTTGGAACAGTTGAAGCTGTAAAAACAGTATCTGATTTATTTTTACCTTTAACAGGAGAAATTATTGCTTTTAATGACAGCCTGGAAAGTGCACCTGAAACGGTAAACTCTGATCCTTACGGAGCTGGATGGATGATTAAAATAAAAATTGCTGATGCATCAGAAATAGATTCATTATTATCTGACGAAGCTTACAAACAACTTATCGGTGCCTAAACAATTCCTGCTGCTCTGGGCAATATTATGCTCAGGTATTATTACTTATTTTTGTTTAACGGATTCAAGTAATATCCCTGCTGTAAGTTTCCCGAGTATAGATAAAATTGTACATTTTTGTTTTCATTTTGGATTTACAATCTCATGGATTTTGTTCTTCAAAAAAGAACTTAAAGGGAAAGCTCCTGATGATTATAAAGCTTATCTGATTTCGTTTATATTTTCTGTTTTTTTTGGAATAACAATCGAAATCCTGCAAGGTGTTTTTACAGTCACAAGAGCGTCTGACGTAACTGATGTTTTAGCAAATGCACTTGGAGCTCTAGTTGGAGTTTTTACTGCAATAGCTTTTAAAAAGCAAATAGATAAAATATAAGAATATAATTACCCACTTCGGTGGGTTTTTTATTGCCAAAAAATCAAGCTCTAAAAAGTGTGTTTTTTTCTGAATTTTAAATGTATTTTTGTCGCAATTCCATATCATCATGAATGTTAAGCAATATTTAGATTCGACCTACTTAAAAACTGCCTCGCAAGCCGGACTTTCGGAAGCAGAAAATACTATCGTGGTTAAGAATGCAATTCAGGAAGCGATTGTAGAAGGTTTTAAGTTAATAATGATCCGTCCTGAACATGTAGTTTTGGCCAAGGAAATGATTTTGAAAGCCAATTCAACTTTATTGGTGGGGACAGTAATCGATTTTCCGGAAGGAAAAGAAAATTTGGAAACTAAAATTAAAGAAGCTAATAAAGCCATCGAAGACGGAGCAGACGATCTTGATTTTGTCTGCAATTATGAAGCTTTTAAAAACGGAGAAACTGATTTAGTAAAACAGGAAATCTTAATAGGGACACAAATTGGTTTAGCGAACAATAAAACAGTAAAATGGATTATTGAAGTTGCGGCTTTGAGCGATAAAGAAATTATCCAGCTTTCGGCTTTGATAAAAAATGTTGTTATATCGCATTTTAAAGAAGATGATTATGCTTCGGTTTTTGTAAAATCGTCAGCCGGTTTTTATGAAACTCAGGATAACTTGCCAAACGGAGCGACAGTTCCCACTATTATAATAATGTTAGAAAATGCATCGCCTTTGTCAGTAAAAGCTGCCGGAGGAGTTCGATCTTATGATGATGCGATAGAAATGATTCGTTTAGGAGTTAAACGTATCGGAACTTCGGCTGCAAAAGCAATTGCAAACGGAGAAAATACCACAAATCAATATTAAATGAAAACCTACATTTACGTAAATAAGATTTTCTTATCTTTTATTTTGACATTCTCTGCCTTGTCTGTTTTTTCACAAGAGAATAATTCTTCGATCAAGCAGGGTTTTACATCAGAACAATTTCCTGTTTTTGCAAATTGCGAAAATTTACAATCAAAAAAATTAGAGAATTGTTTTTATAAAGAAGTTCAGGATTTTGTTTTTCAAAACTTTGAAGTTCCTGAAAATTTAAAACAATCAAACTATAAAGGCGAAGTAAAAGTGCTTTTTGAAGTAGATGCCAATGGAGAGTTTAAAGTGATTTATGTGAATGCTGCAAATGATGCATTATCAGAAGAAGCAAAACGTGTTTTTAGAAAATTTCCTAAAATAAAACCTTCAACTTATAATGGAAAACCAACCTATTCGAAATATACCATTTCGATTGATATTCCATTAAAAAGCGCAGATCAAATTGCTGAAGAAGCTTTGGCGGCAGCCCAAATTTTAAAACCGGTCGAAAAACCAATGACAGAACTGGATAGTATTGTATATAAAAAATACAATAATCCAGAGTTCGAAAGTCATTTGAATATCCCTTTCTCACACAGTTACTATGCACAATTTGATGGCGCTATGAATCAAGTGGGGAGTAATAATCATACTGCATCAAAACCCTATACCTATGCTGAGGTTTCTAAGTATTACAATTTAAAAGCAGTAAACGAATCACTTCAAAAAAATGTTTCAACTTGGTTAGGAAGAAAATTCTGGAACGAAAATCTGGTTCAGATTCAGGGTGAAGATTACTGGCTGTCCTTAAATCCTATTCTTGATTTGCAATTGGGTAAAGCGTCAGATATTGATGCTTCGTACACTTACGTAAATACACGAGCCTTAAATTTTAGAGGAGGTTTAGGAAAGACCCTTAATTTTACAACAACAGTTTTTGAAAGCCAGGGACGATTTGCGGGTTATTATAATGATTATGCCGAAACACTAAAACCTTCAGGAGGAAATCCGGCCATTATTCCGGGTATGGGAATCGCAAAAAGATTTAAAACTGATGCTTACGATTTTCCTTTAGCGGAAGCTAATATTACTTTTGCTCCAAGTAAGTTTTTTGATTTTCAGTTAGGATACGGAAGAAATTTTATTGGAGACGGATATCGTTCTTTGTTCGAAAGTGACGGTGCAAGTCCTTATCCTTATTTTAAAATTAATACCAATTTCTGGAAAATAAAATATACCAACACTTATATGTGGCTTAAGGATGTTCGTCCTGATGTTACATTAGAGAAAACTTACGCGACAAAATTCATGGCGAATCATTATTTAAGCTGGAATGTGTCGAACAAACTGAATTTAGGTTTCTTTGAATCGGTTGTTTGGACAGATACAAATAATAGAGGTTTTGATATTAATTTCGTGAATCCGATTATTTTTTATCGTTCAGTAGAATTTTCATCATCTTCAAGAAGTGGAAATGCACTTTTAGGAATGTCAGGAAAATACAAATGGAACAATAATGTGAATTTATATGCTCAGTTTTTACTCGATGAATTTTCAGTAGGCGATATGGCGGCTGGAGAAAATAGCTGGAAAAATAAATTTGGATATCAATTAGGTGCAAAATATTTCAATGCTTTTAAGATAAAAGATTTATTAGTGCAATTAGAGTATAATCATGTACGTCCTTATGTGTATTCTCATAGTGCTGTAATTACCAATTACGGACATAATAATCAAAGTGTCGGGCATCAATGGGGCGGTAACTTTGAGGAATTCGTTGCAATTGGACGTTATCATAAAGGACGTTATTATGCTGATGCTAAATTTACGGTTGGGAAGCGCGGTTTAGATTTTGATACTGCCGAAGACAGCTATAACTACGGTGGTAATATCTACAAAAGTTACGATGTAGACCGACCTTACGATAAAGGTGTAAAAGTAGGTCAGGGTAATAAAACAAATGTTTTTATTGCCGATATTCAGGCAGGATATGTAATAAATCCCATGACCAATTTGAAATTATTTGGAAGTTTGATTCACAGAAATTTTGATCCAACGCAGGAAACAGTAACAACTTTTAAACAAAATACAACCTGGTTCAGTATCGGATTACGTTCAGATGTCTTTAATTGGTATTTTGATTACTAGTTTTTAATAAGATTTTTCGAAATAATTATGTTAAAGATTTGCAAGTCCTTATTCTGTAAAGGTTTTATTGAAAAAAATCTAATTTTATAGGTCAGTATTCTACAATCTAATTTGTACATTTGCACCACTCAAAAAAAACATACAAACAAATACCGTATTGAACGCTACTAAAAATACATTTTCAATAAAATCAATATTTAACGATTTCAAAGAGATTACCAAGGCTGGTTTAGCGATCAGTGTACTATTCTCTTCGATTGCCGGATATTTGTTAGGTGTTAATGATGCACATCCGTTTAAATGGAGTGTTTTATTGGTTTTAATGATTGGTGGATATTGCATGGTTGGGGCTTCTAATGCTTTTAATCAGGTAATTGAAAAAGATATCGATTCATTAATGGATCGTACTAAAAATCGTCCCGTTCCTTCAGGGCGTATGTCACCAAAAATGGCTTTGCTTGTAGCAAGTTTACTTACTATTATTGGTATTTCACTATTATATACAATCAATGCGAAGTCGGCAATGTTTGCTGCAATTTCAATATTTTTATATACAAGTGTTTATACGCCTTTAAAAACAGTAACTTCGTTATCGGTTTTTGTGGGTGCTTTTCCGGGTGCAATTCCTTTTATGTTAGGCTGGGTTGCGGCAACCGGAGAATTTGGTATCGAGGCAGGAACGCTTTTCTTAATTCAGTTTTTCTGGCAGTTCCCACATTTCTGGTCAATTGGCTGGTTTTTATACGAAGATTATGAAAAGGCCGGGATATTTATGCTGCCAACAGGTAAAAAAGACAGAAAGACTGCTTTGCAGATTATTTTATATACAGTTTGGCTTATTATAGCGTCATTGCTTCCTTGTTTAGGATTTACAGGACAATTATTTATTACGCCAATTGCAGCAGTATTAGTGTTTTTGTTAGGTTTATGGATGTTGTTTTATGCAGTACGTTTGTATCAGTTAAGAACCGCAAAAGCAGCCAGAACATTAATGCTGGTAAGTGTTTCGTATATTTCGTTACTGCAAATAGTATTTATAGTAGATAAATTTTTAAGATAGTTATGGAAATGACAATGACAATGACAACAGGTGAAGAGCAATTAAGAAAAGCGAAATCAGCAAAACTGATTTTGTTATTTGCAATGGTGAGCATGACAATGATGTTTGCCGGACTTACAAGCGCATTTGTGGTAAGTAAATCAAGAGCCGACTGGTTGAAGAATTTTGAATTACCAACGGCATTTTATTATAGTACAGCAGTAATTATTGGTTGCAGTATTACTTTTTATCTGGCAAAGAAAGCTATTCAAAAAGATAATAGAGGTGCAACTACAGCATTACTTTTGGGTACATTGGCTTTAGGAGTTTTATTTGTGGTTTTACAGTTTGTAGGTTTTGGACAAATCGTAAAAAGTGGTTATTATTTTACTGGAGAAGGTAGTTCAATTACTACAACTTTTCTTTATGTAGTTACTGTAACACACCTATTACACTTGGCTGGAGGTTTGATTTCACTTTTAATTATAATTTATAATCATTTTAAACAAAAATACAATTCGACTCAAACTCTTGGTATAGAACTAGGTGCGATGTATTGGCACTTTTT
The DNA here is from genome assembly GCF_020905295.1 of Flavobacterium piscisymbiosum. Lineage (NCBI taxonomy): Bacteria > Pseudomonadati > Bacteroidota > Flavobacteriia > Flavobacteriales > Flavobacteriaceae > Flavobacterium > Flavobacterium piscisymbiosum. The sequence continues at coordinate 2,074,112 of NZ_JAJJMM010000001.1, forward strand.
GGATTTATTGTGGGTATATTTATTTTTATTTTTATATTTCTTTAAATAAGAAAAAAACGTAAATTTGGGAACTTTTTAACGAATATCTTTTATGGAAGCGACAGTTACTACTGCAAACAACGAAAAAAATTGGGGAGGCGGGCATGAGATCCAGCCATTAGGAGCGAGTTATGGTAAAATGATGATGTGGTTTTTTATCGTATCAGATGCCTTGACATTCTCTGGATTTTTAGCAGCTTATGGTTTTTCTCGATTTAAATTTATCGAAACCTGGCCTTTGGCAGATGAAGTGTTTACTCACTTCCCATTTATGCACGGTGTTTCGGCTCCGATGTATTATGTAGCCTTAATGACTTTTATTTTGATTTTCTCATCTGTAACAATGGTTTTAGCTGTTGATGCAGGTCACCAAATGAAAAAAACAAAAGTTGCAATCTACATGTTTTTAACTATTATTGGAGGTATGATTTTCGTTGGTTCTCAAGCTTGGGAATGGAAAAACTTCATTAAAGGTGAATATGGTGCTGTTGAAACAGTAGGAGGAAGTTTATTGCAGTTTGTTGATAAAGATGGTAAAAGAGTAGCTCTTGAAGAGTTTGCTGTAAAATTACCTAATCAGCCGGAAGAACTTACAAGAGCAAAAGCAAAATGGTTTATGGAAAGTGCTGAAACAGTACCAACATATTCTGTAGCAGATATTCAGGCAGGTTTTAAAGCACATCCTGAATTATTAATAAGAACAGAACACCTTACAGCAGAAAAGAAAAAAACAGTTTTAAGCAGAGCAGAATCTGAAGAACGTTTAAGTACTGCAAAATATGTTGTAGAAGGAGCGAACTTAACAAGAAACGAATACGGAAGTAAATTGTTTGCTGATTTCTTCTTCTTCATTACAGGATTCCACGGTTTTCACGTAATTTCAGGTATTATCATTAATATCATTATTTTCTTTAATGTATTATTGGGAACTTATGAAAAAAGAAGAAGCTACGAAATGGTAGAGAAAGTTGGTTTGTACTGGCACTTTGTCGATTTAGTTTGGGTATTTGTATTTACAGTTTTCTACTTAGTTTAATTTTAGATTTTAATTATTATGTCACACGAACACGTATCAAATACAAAAAGAATCTGGTTTGTTTTTGGATTGCTATCTGCAGTAACTACAGTAGAGGTTATTCTTGGAATTATTAAACCGGGAGCATTAGAATTTAATCATTTTTTAGGTTTGAATTTATTGAACTGGATATTTTATATCCTTACAATATTCAAAGCATATTATATAGTATGGGCATTTATGCACATGGAAGGTGAAAAAAGCAGCCTTAGATGGTCAGTTGTTTCGCCAGTTATTTTCCTAGTTTTATATTTATTGTTTATTCTGTTGACAGAAGGACATTATATTTATGGGGTTTTTAAAGATTCTACCATTAAATGGAATTTTTAACATGATATTAATTCGAAAAGAGTCCCGATAACATCGGGATTTTTTTATTTTTGTACCTCAATAACTTCGGTAATAAAATGAAAAAAAATATAGTTCTCTTTGTTCTTTTTGTTTTGCCAATTGTAGCGTATTTGTTTTTTGCTTCAGGTGTAAACAGCTTTACTAAACTTCCAACAATAACTCCTAAAATTGCCGACTTTGGTAATTGGAAATCCCTTAAAGGAGAAAAAGTATCCTTAGATAATAAAATTACAATTCTTGGTTTTTCAGGAAATGAGATTTTAAAAAACAGAGGTAACTTTTTTAATCTAAACGAAAAAATTTATCAGCGTTATAACGGCTTCAAAGATTTGCAATTTGTAGTGGTTTGTCCTTTGGGAACAGAAAAAGATGCGAAGAAAATTGTAGAATCATTAGGAGCTTTTACAGACGTTTCAGGCTGGCATTTTGTTTTTGCTTCTCCTGAGGAGATTAAAGTGTATTATGATCAATTGCATCTGCAAGGAAAGTTAGATCAAAACCTTGGTACTTCGAATGTTTATATCGTAGATAAAGAACGAAATCTAAGAGGCCGAAAAGATAAAGAAGAATATAAAGAAGGGTATAATACTTTTCATCCTTCTGAGTTAAGCAATGAAATGCTTGACGATTTCAAAATTATTCTATACGAATATCGTGCAGCTCTAAAAAAGAACCACAACGCAACAAAAGAACTTTAATCTTTATATCATGTTTAAAAATAAATCATATATCGGAATTTCGTTTATTATTTTAATTTTCGGAATTTATGCCGTGCCTAAAATTGTTGACAGAATATCAAATGGCGAAGTTGTAAAAGGTAATCGTTTGGATAATGTTGGGTTAAAAACATCAAAAGCTGATGCGAAGTTGATCACAATTGGACCAGCACCTAAATTTGCATTAACGAATCAGGATAATATTAAAGTTTCAAACGACACTTATAAAGGTAAAGTTTATGTTTTAGAGTTTTTCTTTACGACTTGTCCTTCAATTTGTCCAAAGATGAATTTAAGCATGCTTGAAATTGAGAAGACCTTTTTTGGAAATCCTAACTTCGGGATTGTTTCCATTACTATAGATCCTACGCACGATACACCACAGGTTTTAAAAGATCATGCAAAATTATTAGGCGTAAAATCTTCGAACTGGAATTTTCTAACGGGCGATAAAGCTACTATTATGGACTTATCAAATAAAGGTTTTAATCTTTATGCCGGCGAGAATGAAAAAGTAAGCGGTGGTTTTGAACATTCAGGTTTATTTGCATTGATTGATAAAGATGGAAATATTCGTTGCAGAAAAGATGAATTTGGGAACCCAAACATCTATTACGACGGACTGGATAAAAAAGGAGTTAGAGATATTCAGGAAGATATTAAAATATTATTAGCAGAATAAAGATGGAAGATCATTCATTAGAAAAAAAGTATAGCAAACTTATTGTTGCGGTTTCAATTATTATTCCGGTTGTAGTGGCTATTTTATTCGGTGTTAAATTGAAAGATTTTGGTGTCAATGTAGAGCCGCTTTCGTTTTTACCTCCTATTTATGCCACAACAAATGGTATTACGGCTATTGTTTTAGTTTGGGCGGTAATTGCTATTAAAAACGGAAAACAAAAGCTTCACGAACGTTTAATGACTTTTGCTATTGCATTATCGGTTGCATTTTTAGTGATGTACGTGGCTTATCATATGACTGCTGATTCTACCAAGTTTGGTGGGGAAGGTGCAATACGATATGTTTATTTCTTTATTTTGGTAACACATATCCTATTGTCTATTGCAATTATACCATTGGTATTAATAACTTATGTAAGAGCTCTTGCAAAACGCTTTGACAGACATAGAAAAATAGCTAAAATAACATTTCCACTTTGGCTGTATGTTGCAATTACAGGTGTAGTGGTTTACTTAATGATTTCTCCTTATTATGTTTAAAATAGAAAATAGAATAAAGAATAAAGAAAATAGAGTAGAAGGCAAATTTAAGAGTTCTTTTTTATCGAAATGCCTCTATGTTCTATTCTCCATTTTCTTTTCTCTCAGTGCTAACGCTCAATGTGCGATGTGTCGCGCTGCACTTGCAGGGGATTCGAATACTAAAAAAGCTGAAGCTGTAAATAACGGAATCGTTTATTTGATGGTGATTCCTTATTTATTGGTCGTTGTAATTGGAGTTCTTGTTTATAGAATGTACAAATCGAAAGCAAAAAAAGCAGAATAAATTTTATTCTGCTTTTTTTTTATTTTTGTTCTATTTCAATCCATCAACAGAAACATTTACCGTTCCGTTTATTTTTATAAAAGCGATAATCGCCTGATTGGTCAGCTGGATTTTATCAAACTGAATGTCTTCCATTTTTCCATTTACAAAAACACCCGGCATTGGCGAATAGTTTTTAAGATAATTGGCCATGGTCTTTTTACCTTCTTCTAAATTGGGCTGAATCGAGTAGCGGCAGCTTTCTTCCATTTTTCTTAATATATAACCTTGGCCCAGCCAGCTTGCAGTTCTCATTAATTTGCTTTTGGTATCTAAAACATAATCAAGGTTTTCAAAATAAATTTCTTTTGTCTGAGGGTTGTATTGTGGAACTCCATTTAAGTAAAGTGTTCCGTTTATTGATCCTAAAACATCAAGTGCAATAACCATTTTGCCGTTTTTGTGCCAGATCGAAACATTTTTTACGGTAATTTTTTTTCCGCCGGAACCAAATTCCTGACCTGCAAAATTTTTGGTCATGATCTTTGAAGCGTCTATATAAGTAGAAATGGCTGCAATATTCGCTGAAATTTGATTTGGGATTTTTGTTACCGGTTTCAATACAATTTTACTGGCACTGTATCTGGATTCAGGTTGTTTCCCTACAATAGTTTCCATATTGCATTTCATTCCCATATCTAGTAAAAACAAATCGTTCTTAAGTTTAGCATTGGTAGAATAAACTTCAATAGGAACAATTCTTAGCCAGCTCTCATAAGTATCGCTCATCTGGAATGGCGTACAGATTTTTTCTAAAGCTGTTAAAACATTTGGTTTAAAATCCATCGACTGTTCGATCGCTTCATCAATTTTCTTTTCAATTTTCGATTTAAAAATAGAAATCGCAGGATTTACTAAATAAGTAATAGGCATGCTTTTTCCAAATACCATCATGGTTGGACTTTCGTTCCAGTCTAAAGATTTGAATTCGGTTTTTGTATTTAATTTCCAGTTCGTCAAAGCCACTTCGCTGGATAAAGTGATTACACCATTTAAATTAAATTCTCTAACATCGTAAAGTTCTACCCCAAGTTTTTTTGTGCCTATTCTGTATTTGATGGTGGCTTTTAGAGGCAGAATTGTTTTTATTTTTTTGTTCGGGTTTGCAGGATCGTTCTGAATTTTTATGGGAGCCTGTTTCCAGATCTTCATTTCGATATCATCATCTTCGATGTTGTTGTCTTCGTAAATTAAACCATTCAATAAAGTATTGGTTTGGTTTTGAATGTCGCTCAGTTTTACAGTGATGGGTAAGTTAATAAACGAAGGATTTGCATCGTAAACTAACGGACTTGCGTCATCTGGTTCTGGTTTTAGCGTTTCTAATTTTTGAGTTGTCGAACAACTGGTAACAGCGGTAAGTACCGTAAACAGAGAAATAATTGAAAAAAACTTCATCTTTAAGATTTTTTTAAGTGATGCAAAATTAAGAAAACAATTATATTATCTTAAAAAAGTGTAACAATAGATATAGAATTGAGTCTTATTGTAATAGCTAAACGGAATTATTAACGTTTCATTATCATAAATTACTTAATAAAAATGTTATTATTGTTTTAAAATTTAACAATACCATGATCGAAATCAAAGATTTACACAAGTCCTATAAAATGGGAAATTCAGAGTTACATGTGTTAAAAGGGATTAATTTTAATATCGAAGAAGGAGAATTAGTAGCGATTATGGGATCGTCAGGATCTGGAAAATCTACGCTCTTAAATATTTTAGGAATTCTTGATGAAGCAGATTCTGGTAGTTATATTTTAGACAAGACTCCAATTAAAAATCTAAACGAAACAATAGCGTCCAGATATCGAAATAAATTTTTGGGGTTTGTATTTCAATCATTCAATTTAATAAATTATAAAACAGCACTTGATAACGTTGCGATGCCTTTGTACTATCAGGGTATAAAGCGAAAAGAACGTTACGAGATTGCAATGAAATATTTAGAGAAAGTAGGTTTAGGCTCACATTCGCATCATTTGCCAAATGAGCTTTCAGGAGGTCAAAAACAGCGTGTTGCAATAGCCAGGGCATTGGCTTCAAACCCGAAAGTTTTGTTGGCAGATGAGCCAACAGGAGCTTTGGATACTAAGACTTCTTATGAAGTTATGGAACTTATACAGGGAATTAACGATGAAGGGAAAACGATTTTAATCGTAACACACGAACCTGATATTGCTGCAATGTGCAAAAGAAATGTGGTCCTGAAAGACGGATTAATTATCGATGATAAAAAAGTAGAACAAGTTAGAGCGTCATCTTATGTTTAATATTGAACGTTGGCAGGAAATCTTTGAAGCAATCTCTAAAAACCGGTTAAGAACATTTCTTACCGGAGTTTCTGTGGCATCAGGAATTTTTATTTTAGTGATTTTGCTTGGTGCGGGTAAAGGCCTTCAAAATGGAATTCAAAAGCAATTTGAACAAGATGCTGTTGGAATCATTGTTGTTTGGTCGGGGACTACCACAAAACCTTATAAAGGGTTGAATCCGGGGAGACAGATTCAATTTAGAAACGGTGATTACAATGCATCGGTACAGAAATTTGAAGATAAATTAGATTTAAGGGCCGCTAGTTATAACTTTTGGGGAGGCGCTTTTTCATACGGTAAAGAATCAGGAAGTTACCAATATAGAGGAGTTGATCCCGATTTTGCAGGTGTAGAAAATGTCACTGTTGTTCAGGGTCGATTTATTAATAACAGTGACCTTGCTAACAACGAGAAAGTAGCTGCTATTGGAATGAAAGTAAAAACAGATTTATTCAAAGACAGTGATCCTTTAGGTAAAGAAATTTTAATAAATAATGTCAATTTTAAAGTTGTAGGGGTTTTTACAGATCCGGGAGGAGAACGAGAAGAAGCGAGAGCTTATTTGCCTAAAACAACAGTGCAACGCGCTTTTGGAGGTGGAGATAAAATAAGTAATTTATTTTTTACTTTAAAAAAGACAGATAATTATGATCAGGCTCTGGCGCAATCTCAAAAATTTACTCAGGATTTGAAGGATCTTCTTAAGAGCAGAAACACCGTAGCTCCTGCTGATGATAGTGGCGTTGGTGTTTACAATTCTGTAGAAGAAGGGAAGAAATTTTATGATTTAAACCTTTATATCCGATTGTTTTTCTGGTGGGTTGGTATTTGTACTATTATTGCCGGAGTTGTAGGAGTAAGTAATATCATGCTTATTATAGTAAAGGAAAGAACCAAAGAAATCGGAATTAGAAAAGCTTTGGGAGCATCGCCATTTTCTATTGTTTCTATGATACTTCATGAATCTATTTTTATTACCACTATTGCTGGTTTTGTTGGATTACTGGCTAGTTTATTATTGTTAGAATTTGTGGGGCCTATGGTTCAAAGTGAATATTTCAGAAACCCTGAAGTAGATTTCAGCGTAGCCTTAACCACATTGGTATTGCTTGTCTTTGCAGGTGCAATGGCAGGATTTTTCCCAGCATACAGAGCAGCCAAAATAAAACCTATTGTAGCACTTAGAGACGAATAATTATGTTTAATAAAGATAATTGGGATGAGATTTTACAGGCTTTGACAGCTAACATTTTCAGAACGGTCCTAACTGCATTTGGAGTATTTTGGGGAATATTTATTTTGGTAATATTACTTGCAGCCGGAAAAGGCCTTGAAAATGGTGTGAAAAAAGATTTTGACGGAATAGCGACTAATACTATGTTTATGTGGAGTCAGACTACCTCAAAAGCATATAAAGGTTTGCCTAAAACACGTCGTTATGATTTTAAAAATAGTGATGTGGCTTCTTTAAGAGCTGCGTTTCCGGATTTGTTGTATGTTTCGCCCAGAAACCAGTTAGGGAATTCTAGTAGCGGAACAAACAATGTGGTACGTGGTACAAAAACATCTGCTTTTTCTGTTTACGGAGATTATCCTGAATTGATCAAGCAACAGCCAATGGACATTATAAAAGGCCGTTTTGTAAATCAGCAGGATATTGAGCAAAGAAGAAAGGTAGCTGTGATTGGAAAAGGTGTTATTAGCGAACTTTACGGAAAAGAAGAGGAGGCTATTGGGACTTACTTAAAAATAAACGGAATCAATTTTATGGTAGTGGGAGTTTATAATTCGAAGCAGACCGGTGGAAATGCAGAGGAAGAACAAAAGAATATATTTGTACCCTTTACTACTTTTCAGCAAGCTTTTAATTATGGTGACAAAGTAGGATGGATGGCTATTACAGCAATAGATGAAGTTTCTATTACGGATTTAAAGCCAAAAATTTTTGATCATATGAAGATGCTTCATTCGGTACATCCAAAGGATGATCGTGCTATTGGAAACTATGATATGTACGAACAATTTGGTAAAGTGCAAAGTTTGTTTGATATCTTAAAAATCATTGCTTATTTTGTAGGATCTTTAGTGCTTATTTCAGGGGTTATCGGAATCTCGAATATTATGCTGATTGTAGTTAAAGAACGTACGAAAGAAATCGGGATTCGAAGAGCCTTGGGAGCGACTCCGGGAGCAATTCGAAGTCAGATTTTATCAGAATCTATATTTTTGACTATTATATCAGGTATGTTTGGTGTTGCTGTGGCAACTGGGGTGATTGCGTTGCTAAATATGGCATTAGATTCGATGCCGCCGGGAAGTAATACTATGTTTTCTAACCCAAGCGTAGATTTAAGAGTTGTATTTGTTGCGTTATTAATATTAGTAGGATCAGGTTTGCTGGCAGGATTTATTCCGGCGCAGACCGCAATTAATGTGAAGCCCGTAGACGCTTTACGAACAGAATAAATTATCAATCAAAATATAATCGATTAAACCAAAAACAAAATGAAAAAAGGAGTAACCGTAACCATTTTAATCTTTATTGCTATAGTTTTCTTTGGCGCACTATATTATTTGTATGCTAAAAACCAACAATCTCCAATTGTTTTTCAAACTGAAAAAGCAGAGGTTAAAACAATCGTAAAAACGGCAATTGCAACCGGTAACATTCAGCCTGATGAAGAAGTTCTAATCAAACCAAACATTTCAGGTATTATAGAAGAAGTATATATCAAAGCGGGAGAGAAAATCAAAGCGGGAGATATGATCGCCAAAATTAGAGTAGTAGCTAATGTATCTAATGTTAGTAATACCCAAAATCAGGTACAAACGGCTAAAATTGCTTTAGACAATCAGGAAAAAATCTATAAAAGACAAAAAACTTTGTTTGATAAAGATGTGATTTCTGCAAATGATTTTGATGCGGCTCAATTGGCTTATACGCAGGCAAAACAAAATTATCTGGCTGCAAAACAAAGCTTAGATATCGTAAAAACAGGAACAACAACATCATTGGGAAGTTATGCTAATACCCTAATTCGCTCAACGGTAACGGGAATGGTTTTGGCAGTTCCGGTAAAAGTAGGGAATCAGGTTATCGAAAGTAATAATTTTAATGAAGGAACTACAATTGCAAGTGTTGCTGATGTTGGAAGAATGATTTTTATTGGAAAAATTGACGAATCTGAAGTAGGTAAAATCAAAGAAAAAATGCCAATTGAAATTACAGTTGGAGCTATCGAAAACAAAAAATTCGAAGCTGCTTTAACAGATATTGCTCCAAAAGGAGTGGTAGAAAACGGAGCGATTCAGTTTGAAATAAAAGCCAAATTAGAAAATAGAGATGCCACTTTTATCAGAGCCGGTTTAAGTGCAAATGCTTCTATCATTTTAGAAAAAGCAGAAAAAGTTTTGGCTGTTAAAGAGTCATTGGTTCAATTTGATAAAAAAACACAAAAACCATATGTTGAAATTGAAACAGCTCCTCAAAAATTTAAAAGACAAGATTTGGTTTTAGGAGTTAGCGACGGAATTTATGTTCAGGTGAAAAGCGGACTTAAAAATACTGATAAAATTAAAATATGGAATCAGGGTTTGATCAATGAAGGAGAGAAAAAATAATTTGAAAGTATAAAAGAGTTTTTGGTTTTAAAAAATGTTAAATTTGCGTAGCATCGTTTTACTGCGCTTTCATTCAAAATATATGAAAATAAATAAATATAATAGTCTTGTTTTTGCCATGCTTTTCGGGTTTGGTTTATCATCTCAGGCACAATCAAAACAATGGACATTAGAAGAATGCGTTCGTTATGCATTAGATAATAATATCACTATAAAATTATCAGAATTGGATGTTAAAAATGCAGCAATTGATAAAAAAGGTGCATTTGGTAATTATCTTCCATCAGTAAGCGGAGATGCTTCACACTCCTGGAACATAGGTCTTAACGTTAACCCTGTTACTAATATTGCTACCACTCAAACTACACAATATTCTTCAGTGGCAGTTAATGCAGGAGTTGATATCTATAAAGGGTTGCAAAATCAAAATACATATCGAAGAGCTAAGCTTTCTATTATAGCATCAAAATATCAATTATTAAAAATGCAGGAAGATATTTCGTTGAATGTAGCCAATGCATTTTTGGAAATTCTTTTTAATAAAGAAAATTTAAAAGTAAAAAAAGAACAATTGTCCATTGATCAAAAACGTTTGGCGCGTTCTCAGGAAATGGTGAATGCAGGTACAATTCCGCGTGGTGATTTATACGATTTAAAAGCTACTGAAGCAACAGATCAACAAGCAATAATTGTTGCTGAAAACAGTTTATTAATTTCCAAATTAAGTTTAGCGCAGCTTTTACAATTAAAAGAATTTGCAGATTTTGATGTTGTAGACGATACAAATGCAAAAGATGAAAATAATATCCTGGCGCAGACGCCGGTTGATATTTATAACAAAGCCAAAGAAATAAGAACAGAATTAAAATTGGCTCAAACGAATCTTGAAGTGGCAGAAAAAAATGTTGCTATTGCAAGAGGTGCTTATCAGCCAACACTTAGAGGTTTCTATCAATTTAGTACCAGAGCCAGTTATAGCGACAGAGTTATAGGTGTTGATGCTAATAATCAGCCGGTTTTAGCTGGTCCTCTGCCAATTTTTGATCAGTTCAGTGATAATAAAGGACATAATTTTGGTTTTCAATTGAGTGTTCCTATTTTTAATGGCTTCTCAGTTAAAAATAATGTTGAGCGAAATAAAGTAAGTTTAGAGAAATCTAAAATAGATTTAGAGCAAAAAAGTTTAGATTTGCAACGTAACGTTTACACTGCTTTTACAGACGCAAAAGGAGCTTTAAATGCTTATGAATCATCAACGGTAACTTTAGAAGCAAGACAGCAGGCTTACAATTATGCAAAAGAAAAGTATGATGTTGGTTTGATGAATTCATTCGATTTTACACAGGCTCAGACATTGTTAACCAATGCTCAGTCAGACGTTATCAGAACAAAATACGATTACATGTTCAAAATAAAAATACTTGAATTCTACTTTGGAATTCCAATAGTTCCAATTATCACAAAATAATTTATTATGTCAAAAAAAACAATTTATTTCTTACTAGGTGGTGCAGTAGTCATTATCGCAGTTTTAATTGGTCTTTCGAAAGCGGGAGTAATAGGAAATAAAGATGAAGGAAAAGAAGTAGAGGTTTCAAAAGTAATAGCTTCAACCATTGTTGAAACGGTATCTGCAACTGGTAAAATTCAGCCCGAAATCGAAGTGAAGCTTTCCTCTATGGTGTCGGGCGAAATTATTGCACTTAACGTGAAAGAAGGACAAGTTGTAAAAAAAGGAGATTTGCTGGTTAAAATAAATCCTGATTTATATACCTCCGGATTAGATCGTTCTGTTGCTAATTTATCTGGAACTAAAGCAGGTTTAACACAGTCTGAAGCAAGTTACAAAGAAGCAAAAGCAAGTTACGAACGTAATAAAACTTTGTATGATAAAGGAGTAATCTCAAAATCAGATTGGGACAAAGCTATTTCTACTTATGAAGTAGCAAAAGCAACAAGACAAAATGCTTATTATAATGTTCAGAGTGCTTCGGCATCTGTTACAGAAGCAAGAGATAATTTAGGGCGTACCTTAATTTACGCTCCTGCTGCGGGAACAATTTCGGTTTTAAATGTCGAATTAGGAGAGCGTGTTTTGGGAACGCAGCAAATGGCAGGAACAGAACTTTTGAGAGTCGCAAACCTAAACAATATGGAAGTTGAAGTAGATGTCAACGAAAATGATATTGTAAAAGTAAAAATTGGCGATGAAGCCAATGTTGAAGTGGATGCTTATCTAAAAAAGAAATTCAAAGGTACGGTAACCAGCATTTCTAACTCTGCAAGTACAACGCTAACATCTGATCAGGTAACGAATTTTAAAGTAAAAGTTCGTATCCTGAAAGAATCCTATCAGGATTTGTTAGAAGGGCAGCCTGACACTTATTCGCCTTTTAGACCAGGAATGACAGCGACCGTAGATATTATTACAAGAACCAAAAGTAATGTTTTGGCAGTGCCTATTAGTGCTGTAGTTGTAAAAGCAGACACTACTGCTGTAACCGCGGTTAAGATTGAAGAACCAAGTGACGATAAAAAAGCAGCTCCAAAAAGCGACAAAAAATTCGAATGTGTTTTTGTTAAAGTAGGGGATAAAGCAAAAATCAGAGTCATTAAAACAGGTATTCAGGACGATACGAATATTGAAGTAATGACAGGATTAAAACCTGGTGATGTGGTGATTACCGGACCGTATACAACGGTTTCTAAAGAACTGAATTCTGGTGATAAAGTCAAGCTTAAAAAAGCTGATTTGCCTAAGAAATAAATAAAATCTCTTTAGAGATATTGTCAACCTGAGCGAAGTCGAACAATTGGAAAGTAAAAAGAACTTCGACTTCGCTTAGTCTGACCTATTAATAATAACATTAAAAAAATAATACATTGTCTTTTATCCTAAATATAGAAACGGCTACTAAAAATTGCTCAGTGTCCATTGCTAAAAATGGAGCAACAATAGTTTGTAAAGAAATTGCTGAAGAAGGCTATTCTCATGCCGAAAAGCTGCATGTTTTTATAGAAGAAGTAATTGCCGAAGCTGGAATTTCGGTTCAGGATTTAGCAGCTGTTGCCGTAAGTCAGGGCCCTGGTTCATACACGGGTTTACGAATCGGAGTTTCGGCAGCAAAAGGATTGTGTTTCGCTTTAAATATTCCCCTTATTGCAGTTGATACGCTACTGACTTTAGCATCGCAAGCCAATGTTACTGATGGAAAAATTATTCCGATGCTTGATGCGAGAAGAATGGAAGTTTATAGTGAAGTTTTTAATGCTGGTTTAGAAGTTGAAAGAGCAATAGAAGCAGAAGTTATTACAGAAGATTCTTTTGCAGCATATACAGAAACGGTTTATTTTGTAGGTGATTGTGCCGAAAAATGCAAACCGGTTTTAACGAAAGAGAACTTCGTGTTTTTAGAAGAAATCAAATTTCCTTCGGCTGCTGCAATGAGCAAAATCAGTTACGATAAATATCAAAAAAGCGACACTGTAGATGTCGCTTATTTTGAACCGTATTATTTAAAAGATTTTATGATGGCACCTCCATCAAAAAAACAATAAACCATTTTATTTTTGAATTGTATAAGGCTGAACTGAAATGCCGGCTTCGTCTAAAGCCACTTTGCAATTCTCTAAAGTATCTGAAACCACCGATCCGTAATTGGCATTTGTTGCCCACGGACGTACTGCAAAATCTACAGAAGCAGCTGTTAAATTTTTCACGAAAACCTCCGGAGCTGGTTTTTTAAGCACTTTAGGATTTTTGGTCAAAACCTCCAAAAGAACGTCTTTAGCTTTTTTAATATCAGAATCATAAGAAATTGAAAAAGTCAAATCGGCTTTTCGTTCTCCCTGCATAGAGTAATTGATAATAGTACCGTTTGATAAAGAACCATTTGGCACAAAAACAACCTGATTATTTCCGGTAATCATTTTGGTAACAAATATCTGAATTTCTGAAACTGTTGCAATAACGCCTTGCGCTTCGATCGTATCGCCAACTTTAAAAGGCTTAAACACGATAATTAGCATTCCTCCCGCAAAATTAGAAAGAGAACCCTGCAATGATAAACCTACTGCAAGTCCCATTGCTCCTAAAATGGCAACAAAGGATGATGTCTCGATTCCTAGTTTTGAAATAAATGTAACAAACAATAAAATTCGGAGCGCCCATATCAAAATGTCTGAAAGAAATTTTGTTAATGTAGGGTCTAAATTTCTTTGCACCATTATTTTTGTAATGATTCTGTTTATCAATCTGATGGCATAGATACCAACAAATAAAATAATAAAAGCCGAAACTAATTTAAGAGAATAATCAACTAATACGTCAGCATATTTAGTAACGTACTTGCTAACTTGATCTGGATTGAGGTTCATATTTTTTCGAATAAAAAAACCTTCTCAAAAGAGAAGGCGAATTAATGCTGCAAATATAGCTATATTTCTTTTTATAAGAAAAAATGAGTTCTTATTCCTTAGGAGGAATAGTATCAATAATTTCGTCTGTTGCGGTTTCAGTTTTTTCAGTGGCATCTGCTGCAGTTTCTACCACTATAGTTTTGGTTGTGTCGGCAGTTTCACTTGTTTTTTCTTTTACAGAATCGATTACATCACTCAATGAATCTGAAGCTTTTTCTACATATTCGCTTACGATATCTTTTGCCTTGTTCGCATATTCAGCCGCACTTTCAAGAATGGGTTCTGAAGCTTCTTTTGCTTTTGCAATCGTCTCCTCTGCAAAAGTTTCAGCCTTCTCAATATAAGGAGCCGCAGCTTCTTTTGCTTGTTCAAACTTAACCTCGGCCTGATTGGCCAAATCTGTAGTTGAATCTTTGGCTGAGCCAAATAAATTCTTGAAAAATGAAGATAATCCCATAGTTTTATATTGATTGGTTTAGAATACAATATTAAACTTTTTTATTACATAACAATGGAATAATTTGTTGAAAATTAAGTAGATATGTATTTAATAAAAAAGCGCCTCATTTGAGGCGCTTTCTATATTTATTCGAATAAATAATTAAGCATTCACAGCTTCCACTTTAATTGCTTCATCATTCAACATACTTTTTAGCATATTTTCGATTCCGCTTTTCAAAGTAAAAGTCGATGATGGACAACCGCTGCAGGCACCTTGCAAAATTACTTTTACTGTTTTGTCTTCTTCATTATAAGAGTCAAAAGCAATATTTCCTCCGTCAGCTGCAACCGCTGGTTTTACGTATTCTTCTAATATATTGATGATTTGTTGAGAGGTAACATCTAATTTGTCAAATGCTTCATCTTTTGTAACATCATTTTTAGTAGCAACTTCAATTAAACTTTCATCTAAAACAGTTCCTCCGTTTTCGATATATTGTTTGATAAAAGTTCTTACTTCCAACGTAATTTCATCCCAATCATTGATGTCATATTTAGTTACTGAAATATAATTTTCGTCGATAAAAACCTCTTTTACATAAGGAAATTTAAACAATTCTTTTGCTAATGGAGAAGAAGCAGTCTGATCGATATTTTTGTATTCAATCGCATTTTTGGTCAACATTCTGCTTACTACAAATTTTAAAGCAGCAGGATTTGGAGTTGTTTCTCCGTAAACCGTAATAGGTTGTTTTTTAGGCTGATTTTCGTCAATTTTTATTATAACGCCACCTTTGTTTACAAATGATTCAATTTGTTCTGCAACAGCATCTTTTACATCATCCCATTCTACAATACTGTATCTTTCAATTGCAATAAAGTTTCCTGAAATATATACCGTTTTTACAAACGGAAGATAGAATAATTGTTGTGCTAAAGGCGATGCTTGTGCTTCATCGATATTTTTAAATTCAAAATTTTGATTTTTTGTAATGAAATCTTCAAATTCGAACTTTAGAATAGTTGGATTTTGAGTTTCTTTTATGGTGATTTTTGTCATGATTTGTAATTTTCTACAAATTTAGTAAAGTTATTTTCTACTAATAGCTATATTTGATTTTTTAATAAAATAATTAAGACTCTTTTCAAATTAATCGTATTAAATTATGAGAGTCTGAAATTTATACCAACAAAATTACCTTTATGAAATTTAGAATCAGGGTTTTATTTATTTTTTTAATCGTAACATTTTATTCCTATTCACAAGAGGGAATACCTGTTTATTCCGATTATTTATCAGATAATTATTACTTGATTCACCCCTCAATGGCAGGCGCTGCCAATTGTGCCAAAATAAGATTGACGGCCAGAAAACAATGGTTTGGTCAGGAAGATGCACCGCAACTTCAAACCTTAACATTTAATGGTAGAGTGGGAGAACGTTCAGGAGCCGGGATTATTATTTTTAATGATAAAAACGGTTATCATTCACAAAAAGGAGTAAAGCTTACTTACGCGCATCATATCATGTTTTCAAGAGATGAACTCGATTTAAATCAGCTTTCGTTTGGTATTAGCGGAGGATTGATTCAGAGTCAGCTGGATGAAACTAAATTTGGAGGAACTTTTGATCCAATTGTTTTTGGTCAGATCCAGAAGGATTCTTATTTTAATGTTGATGTTGGAGCCTCTTATAATTATCTTGATTTTTATGCTCATGCGACAGTACAAGGATTACTGGAAACCAGAAGGCAATTATATACGGATTACGAAAGTGATAATGTTAGAAAGTTTTTATTGAGCGCAGGATATGTTTTTGGTAAAAGAAATAGCATTACCTGGGAACCATCGGTTTTGTTTCAATTGTTTGATAAAACCAATGAAAAGGCGATTGATTTGAACATGAAAGCTTATAAAAATATGGATTTTGGTAGTTTATGGGCTGCATTATCTTACAGAAGAAGTTTTGATGGAGCACAATACAGTACTACAAGTGGAGTAGCGGGGCAAAAATTGCAATATATTACGCCTATAGTTGGTGTAAATTATAAAAACTTTATGTTTGCGTATACCTACTCACAGGTTACCGGCGACGTAAAGTTTGATACAGGAGGATACCATCAAATTACTTTAGGAATCAATTTATTCTGTAAAAAAGAACGTTACGATTGTAATTGTCCGGCAATTAATTAAATTTTTTTATCATGCTTATTAAATCTGTAAACGGAAAAACACCTTCTATCCCGGAGGATTGTTATGTTGCTGAAAATGCTACAATTGTTGGAGATGTTATTTTTGGAGATTCCTGCAGCGTTTGGTTTAATGCTGTAATTCGCGGCGATGTAAATTTTATTTCGATAGGGAATAAGGTTAATATTCAGGACGGAGCAGTTATTCATTGTACATATCAAAAACATCCTACTATTATAGGAAACAATGTTTCGATAGGACATAACGCGATTGTGCACGGATGTACGATTCATGACAATGTTTTGATAGGAATGGGCGCTATCGTAATGGATAATTGCGTTGTAGAAAGTAACTCCATTATTGCTGCCGGTGCTGTTGTAACACAAAACACAATTGTTGCATCAGGAACTATTTACGCAGGTGTTCCTGCAAAAAAAGTGAAAGACATTGATCAGTCAGACTTTGCGGGCGAAATAGAGCGAATTTCGAACAATTATGTAATGTATTCGGGTTGGTTTAAAAATGAAAAATAAGAATTCTTAAATTCCAAAAAATTCAAGCTCCAAATTCCAATACAGGTGCGTATAAAATAAAAAATCCAAATTCCAATAGGGTGTCAAACATCTTTGGAATTTGGAATTTTTTATTTTTTGGAATTTAAAGGAACTAAAGGTTGATTCTTTCGAAAAAAGCATTTTTGTAACTTTCGCTTATTGGGATTCGTTTATCACTAATCAGAACTTTATTTTTTTGTATCGATTTTACATGTTTTATATTGATGATATACGATCTGTGAATTCGTGAAAAACCTTTGCTTGAAAGTAAGTTTTCAAGTTTTATTAAACTAATTAAAGTCAGCGTGAATTTATTATCTGTAGTATAAATTTTGACGTAATCTTTTAATCCTTCGATAAATAAAATATCTGCAAAATTCATTTTTACGTTTTCATATTCAGCTCGTACAAACATAAAATCCTGTTGTAATTCAGGAGCTGTTGTGTTTTCAGAAATAGCCTGAACGATAGTTGTTGGATTTAATACCTGTTGAGCGCGTACAACCGATTTTAGAAAACGGTGAAACGGAATAGGTTTTACCAAATAATCTACAGCACCAAGATTAAAACCTTCAACGGCATAATCAGAATAAGCTGTTGTAAAAATTACCAAAGGTTTTTTTTCGATGGTATTCAGGAAATCTATTCCGGAAAAATGCGGCATTTGAATGTCCAGAAAAATCAAATCAATATTATTCTGATTGATAAATGAAACAGCATCAATAGCATTATTAAAAGTATGGATAAGTTCCAGTGAATCTACCTTTCGAACAAAATCTTCTAATAATTCAACCGCTAAGGGTTCATCGTCTATAATTACACATTTCATTTGTTGAAGTTTAAATTTAAAAATTCACTTTGGCGGTCAAAAGTAGTTTTAAACCAGTAAATTAAGTTTTAAAATTATCATAAAATACAGGTTAAGCTAAATTATCCTTTTACAATAATTGTTTTACTTAAAGTATAACCGTCTGTAAGGTTGCCGGTTAGGGTTGCAAGTTCATCTGATAAACTATCAGAGAATACATTGTCTTTAGTGTTAGAAGTATCAGCCTGACCATGAGCGGCATAGTTTGTACTAGAATATACGGTGCTCGAAACAGTTTCGGGAAAAGCAATTTGTGTAACCAGTAATGATGAGCCGCTAGTGCTTAAAACTTCAACATGTATATGTGGTGCTCTGCCTTGATACCAACCAGGAAAAATCGAAATAAACGAAACTTCTCCTTTTGAATCTGTAGTTTGTCTGCCTCTTAAAAAATGTACGGAAGTATAATCTGTCTGTTGCATTGAAGTTCCGCCATATTCTGAATAATTACCGTCTTTGTCGCAATGCCAGACATCAACCAGAACACCGGCCAATGGCGAGCAATTATTATTTTTATTTTCGATGACCAAATTAATTAGTAAAGCAACTCCAACTCTGTCAGATTTTATGTTTTCTAAAACTAACTGACTAGGTGTTTTAATGGGGAACGGACCTTTGGTTTCTGATGGAGAAACGGAGCAGCTTCCATCTCCGGAATCATCATTGTCACTTTTAGAACATGATTCTAATAATTTAGAAGCTGTAGCTAGTGAAGCAATTCCTAAGATACCATTTCGGATAAATTTTTTTCTGTCCATAATCCGTTATTTTTAATTTATTGCGGTTTGAATTTTATCTAATTTTAAATTCAGATGCACACGATAATATTCATTGTCTTGTGTGATGCTGAGTTCATGTGCATTTGGATAAAGCAAATCCAGGCGGTTTTGAATGTTTACCAACCCAATTCCTGAGTTTTCTGGATCTTTTACATAGTTTTCAATTGTATTTTCTATCCAGAAATCAAGACTGTTTTCCAGAATAAAAATCTTAATTTTTACATGTGCTGCACCTTTATAATCGGTTCCGTATTTAAAAGCATTTTCAACAAATGAAATAAGTAACAAAGGTTCTATAAATTTGTTTTTCGTATCACCATGAACATTTATAACAATGTCTTCGATGTTGTTTAGCCTCAGTTTTTGCAATTCAATATAATTCTGAATATAATTGACTTCTTTTTCTAAAGCCACCGTTTTATTGTCTGTTTCGTAGAGCATATAGCGCATTAATTCTGACAATGTCACGATGGCATCAGGGACCAAATCAGATTTCTTGTGTGCCAGAGAATAAATACTATTTAAGGAATTGAATAAAAAATGCGGATTGGTTTGCTTGCGCAGATAAATCAATTCAGTATTTGTTCGGTGTGTTTCGGCGATTAATTTGTTTTGCTGGTTGTTATAAAATTCTGTTAGTGTTCTTATAATGGCGCTTATAGTGATAATTAAAATATAAAAAAACGAAGGGCCAATTTTAAAAAATAAAGGCTGTCTTGTTGCTAGTACCGCAGCTCTCACTCTTCGGCCTTTGTACATTAATTTAAAATCTTCGGGCGGTATTGTGTGTATGGTACCGGTTGGTTTTAATTGTCTTACTTGCGAAAAGTCAGGAATAAAATAATTAATCCTTATGATCATAAACAATAAGATGAGGGCAAATACAAATACAAAATAGAGCCAGTATTTTTTTTCTAAAAGTAATACGGGAACCAAATAAAAATAATTAAGGTAGAACAGGATAATTCCTGTAGCCCATTGTACATAAAAATCATTGTTGATCCTGAACGGACTTTCATAAAACTGAATTAATGAAGTCAGAATGAAGAAAACCCATATGATGCAATGGAATAAGATTTTATTTGAACTCGTATTTCTGATAGTATCTATTGTCATTTATAATTTAATTTTTAATAAAATTAAATCATTTTTGGTTACGGTTGGTGATATGTTCTGATGGAGTTTGTCTACTACTAAATGAGCCACTTTTAATGCATCATTTTCTGTTGCAAAACTTTTGGTGTCGTTTATTACCGGAATGACAGATTGCTTAATAATAATTTTATTTTTAAAAGCGATTGTATATCCCCAACCTGAGGCTGTTTTAAATGATTCTGTTTTAAAAGGTTCATTTTTAGTGCAGGCTGTAAATTGTAAAACCAGTAAAAGAAACAATAAATTCTTCTGGATTTTACTCCAGAAGAATTGTCTTTTTGTATTAATTATCGTTGTCATTTTGTTCCTCTAAAGGTTTAAATTCCCACGCATCATCAAAATAGGTTGAACCTACTCTTCCAAGCATATAAAAACCACGATTGTTAATAGCAAAACCAACCGCATCTGTTCTGCTGGCTCCTTCCATCGGGGTTCTTTCTACCCATAAATCTGTTGACGGATTGTACTCCCAGATTGTTTTTATATTTTCTCCACCTACAACATATCCTAAACCATCCATAGTAAAACTTGAGGCATTCGAACGAACAATTGCATATTCATCATTATAAGTATAATCATCGTCTGTATCCTTATCGATATCACGTTTTCTTGTCCAAACCTCTGTAGCGGGATCAAACTCCCAGAAATCTTCCTGATAAACACCATTATTAATTCCGGTTCCAAAATAAACTTTATCAGCAATAACAAAAGCAGTAGCATTACGTCGTTTGTTTCCGCTAAATCCGTTTACCAGTGTCCATGTATTGGCTTGGTCATTGTACTGATAAAAATCTTTAAGGTAATTTCCATCATAACCAGTCCCAAAATAAGCTTTTCCGCCAGCCTGAAAACCTACAGCCGCATAACGGCCAGTTCCTGCAAAATCAGTTTTTTGTGTCCAGGTGTTACTTGTTGGATCATATTGATAAAAGTCTTTTAGTTTATTGGTTCCGTCGTAGCCAAGACCTACATATCCTTTATTGTTAAGGGTAAAACTAGAAGCAGAACTTCTTCCAATTCCTGTAAAATCGGCTTTTTGTTCCCAATAATCTCCAGTCGAATTATAAGCCCATAAATCTTTTAAATAAACATCACCAGTATAACCGGTTGCTACATAAGCATAATCTCCAATAACAAAACTGGTTGCACTAGATCTTGCAGGGCCATCAAATGCTGATTTTTTAATCCAGTTTCCTATCAAATCATCGTCGTCATTATCGTTGCTGCAGCCTATAAAAAAGAGACTCGAAAACAATGCCGCGAATAATATTCCTTTTTTTAAATTATTCATAGTGTATTAAATTTATTTATTGTTTGTATTTGATGCCAACTCCTAAAACGTAACCATTACCGGTATTAAAGTCATATACTTTATGATTATCATTATCGATTAGATTGTATTTTTTATCAAAATCATATCCGGCTTTAAAATTTAGAAACCAGTTTTTGTCTACATTTCTTTCGTATTCAAGTGCCGAAGTCATTTGCGATAAACTGACTTTTGATGCATTGTCATTTAGATTTTTTTGTGGGTCTAAATGATAATAATTACCATTAAAACTATTGCTTAAACTAAACTTGTTTCGAATATTATTAGAGTATGAAATTTTTGAATCCGGAAAACCAATAAGTAAAGAAGCTTTGTTATTTATATTGTAATTTAAGGATAAAACAGGCAAGAATTTCGGAGAACCAAAAGCAGTTGTTCTGGATATTCCAAGATTAACAGACGTCTTTGAATTTAGTTTTTGGCTCATGACAAAACTTCCTAAAAGCGTGAAATCATTGCTATCTAAATTGCTTTGAAAATTTACCGTTGGCGTAATCGAAAAATTAAGATTTGTTGCATTTGAAAGCTCATGAGAAAATTCAAACTTATTCTTAATCTGATTGAATTGATCTAAATTCCCGTACTTGATATTGCTGTCTAATTCATAGTTTACTTTCAAATTCGAGTATTCTAATGTGTTTGTTATTTTGTTTTTCGCATTTATTTCTTTAGTAAACGATACACCAATATTGGTTTCGTTAAATTCAATTTTATCCGTAGGTTCTGTTTTTATATTCGCATTTACTGAAAAGTTCTCCTGAGCTTTCATGTTGAAAATTGAAATCAAAAAAACCGAACAAATTAAAAACCTTGTTTTCATTACTTATTTATTGGTTCAAAAGTAGGTGGCTAGTGGTTTTAAAAAAAAGAAGATATATGTACGGCTCTTTTTGATAGACTAAATGCCATTTTTTAAGGCTGAGTGAAGTATTTGATGGTATTTACGTATGGTAGATGCTTTTTTGCCTTTTATAGTCTAAAAACGCTTGGCTGTATATGTTATAGTGTAGTGCAGGAGAGTGCAATTTATATTTGTTCAAAAAATTGATTATGCACAAGTTTATATTGATGTTGTTTTTGGCAGTAACCGTAATTTCATGCGGAACTGATTCTGATGCTGGCGAATTTGTTGTGGGATCAGATTATTTGGCTGTTGGTAATAAAGTCATTTTAATTGATACTGTAACGGTAGAAATGTCTACGATAAATTTCGATTCCCTTGTTACCTCCAGTCAAAACCGCATTTTGATTGGTAATTATGAAGATCCAATTTTTGGAAAGGTAAAATCGAACAGTTATTTTCAATTGGCTTCAAATTCCTATGCATTAAATACTAGCGGTTCTGATACAGAAACGACCAATTATGTTTTTGATTCTATTTCGATGATTTTAAAATACGATAACTATTATTATGGTGATACCACAAAAGTGCAGACTTTTAATATTCATCGGTTAACTCAAAAAGTAAAACCCAATACTGATGATAAAAGTTTTTATAATAATTCGTCATTAAGTTATAGCGATGAAAGTTTAGGAACCATTTCATACAAACCAAGGCCGCTCGAAAAAGACTCAATTAATATAAAAATGAGTGATGCTTTTGGATCTGCTCTGTTTCAGAAATTAAAGAAAAGAGAAATTACAGATTTTGATAGTTTTAGTGAATATCTAAAAGGCCTCGTTCTGGTGCCATCAACTTCAAATTCTGCCAGTGTAATTGGTTTTCATGTGGCAACAAGCAAGGTCCGGTTGTATTATTCAAAATATCAGGCAGATACTGAAGAAGTTCCTTTTATATTAGATTTTACCATTGCAGATGCCACAAAACAATTCAATGCTATTTCATCTGATAAAAGCGGAACAATGCTTGAAAATTTGCCTGTATCTAATAGTAAACTATCAAGTACATTAACGAATAGGCAAGGCTTTATCCAATCCGGTTCTGGGGTTGCCTGTAGAATCGATTTCCCGAACGTTAAACAGCTCAAGCACATTTCGGCCAATGGAGCAATTGTAGATGCCCAAATACTTCTAAAACCAGTAAGTAATACTTTTTCTGAAAAATATCCTCTTGCTGATTCCTTAAAAGTTTATGTGGGGGATAATTTAAATAGGCTGAGTGGTTCATTACTGAATTCTGCCGGTACTGCGGTTTTTGGTATTCTGAACAAAAAAAGCGATGAATTTAATGAAAACATTGGGTATACAATTCCAATTGGTGCTTTTTTACAAAAAGAAATGCTAAAAGCATCAGATTCCAGATCTTCTCTTATTCTAACATTGCCGGCAATTTCTAAATCAGTAAATAGAATTGTTTTAGGAGATCAAAAACATTTGAACAATAAAATTCAGCTTAAAATTTATTACATCTCTTATTAATGAAAAGTAAATTAGTCTATTTAAGTGGCTTCATATTACTGTCGCTAACTTCGTTTTCTCAAAGTATTTCAAGTTCACCTTATTCATTATATGGAGTTGGTAGTTTGTATGATGCTGATTTTGGTGTAATCCCTTCAATTGGTTCGTCAGGGATGGCTTTACCATCAGATACTTTTATAAATAATCTCAATCCGGCATCATTAGGATATTTGCCTCAAAATCATTTTATGTTTGATATTGGAGGAAAGGCTATTGGAACCACTTATCAAAACAGTTCGAAAAGCGAAACCCGAAATAATTTTCAATTTTCGCATATTGCTTTCGCTTTTCCGGTTACTAAAAACTCTGGATTTAGTGTGGCTTTAAAACCGTATTCAAGTTCAGCTTTTAAAATTTCTAATCTAAAATTGCCAATAGAAAATAGTCAGGACTATTATTATTTAACGGCCACCGGTTCTGGCGGATTGAATAACTTTGATTTTTCTTACGGGTATAGATTTGGTAAAAAGTTGTCTGTTGGGGCATCAGCAGCATTATTGTTTGGAAGCACAAATGATAGCAGAAGTTTCCTGATTATGAATTCGGTTACCAATATTCAGAAAAAAACGAATTATAATGGTTTGCGTGCTACTTTAGGGGCGCAATATAAAATAGATTCTACTCTTACAGTTGCTACAACTTTTAAAATGCCAACTCAAATTAAAGCATCAAAGGTTCAAACGGTTCAGACTATTGCTGATGATGTTGTAACTGTCGTAGAGTCTAATGTAGCATCAGATACAGATGATTATTATATGCCTTTAGAAATGGGAATAGGGATTAGTAAACGTTTTAAAAATAATGTGAATATGACATTAGATTATGAAAAGAGTTTATGGAACAATACTAATCAATCTGAGTTATATGGTGATTTTGTCAACCAGGATCGATTTGCACTTGGTTTTACTTACAGTACCAAAAAGAATGTCCGAAAATATTGGGACAGAATTCAATATGCAACAGGAGTAAATTTTGATACCGGCTATCTAGAGGTCGATGGCAAAAGAGTAAATAATGCTTCTGTTTCTTTTGGACTTTCTTTGCCGCTTGAAAACACTTATTCGGCTTTGCATATTTCATATTCGTACGGCCAAAAAGGATCTATTTCGAATAATTTAATAAAAGAAAATTATCATAAACTTTCTCTTAATTTATCTTTAGACGGAATTTGGTTTGTGAAGCGAAAAATAGATTAAAAGTCTCTTTCGATAACAGGATATTTATACTCTAAAATGGATTTTAAAACATCAGGATTTGAATTGACATAAAATACAGGATCGCTTTTTTGATTGTTGGTAAAGCCTACTTTCTCACGCAAAATATTTTGGGTTTGTCTCGCTACAGCTTCTCCTGAATCAATAATCTGAATGTGTTCCGGAAGGATTTTTTTAATCTGAGGAATTAAATAAGGGTAATGACTACAGCCTAAAACAAGGTAATCAATATTGGCATCGATCATGGGTTGTAAATAAGACTCTAATAATTGGGTCATTTCTGGAGAATTTAGATTCCCGTCTTCAATAAGCTGAACAAGTCCATAACCAACCTGTTCAATTATTTTGGTATTCTGGAACATCTCTGCCGTTTTGTTGAATAACTCACTATTCAGGGTTCCTTTGGTTGCCAAGATACCAATGACCTGAGTTTTTGAGTTATTAGCAGCTGGTTTTATTGCAGGTTCAATTCCTATAAACGGGATATCATAATCTGCACGAAGTTCTAATATAGCGTTTGTTGTCGCGGTATTACATGCTACGACAATAAGTTTGCAATTCATATCAAGTAAAAAATCAACATTTTTTTTGCTCAGGGCAACAATCTCTTCTTTTGTTCTTTGACCGTAAGGAGCATTTTTACTATCGGCTAAGTAAATTGTTTGTTCGTTTGGAAGTAAGTCGTGAATGGCGGTCCAGATGGAAGTTCCTCCAATACCAGAATCAAAAATGCCTATAGGATTGTTATTCGTCATGATACAAATTTAGTGTTTTTTGAAATAAATTAGTATTCCAATTTACGTGAAATGTGCGAATATTATCGTTTTTTAGTTTTAATTAAATGTAAAAAAAAACTGCTTAAAACTTTTACAAGTCTAAGCAGTTTTTTTTATTTTAAGAAATCTGTTTTTTAGAATCCTAAATCTTTTTTTACATCAGCAGTCAAGTTTGGACCATCAGCTAATAAAAGAGTAGAACCATCTAATACATATTGGAAACCTTTAGCTTTTCCAACTTTTTGGATAGAAGCTCTAACTTTTTCCATTAATGGTTTTACGATGTCAGTTTCTTTTTGTTGTAATTCTTTTTGAGCGTTGTCTCTGTAATCAACGATTCTTTTTTGCATGTCCTGAACTTCTTTAGAACGTTCTGTGTTTACAGCATCAGTTACAGTTGTAGCTTCACTTTCATACTTTTTGATTTTTACTTGATATTCGTCAACCATTTTTTTGTATTCAGCATCGTATGTACCACTTAATTTTTGTAATTGGTTTTGTGCATCCAGCATTGCAGGCATTTTCGACATAATCTCGCTAACATCAACATGAGCTACCTTAGCTTGTGCGTTCATTGTGTTACTTGCTCCTAAAACTAAAATGGCAGCAATTAGTAAAGTTTTGATTTGTTTCATCATTTTTAAAAATATTAATTAATTATTGGTCGTATTTGATTTTTGTGTTTCGGCCTCTTTTGCTTTTTTGGCCGCTTCTCTTTCTTCTAAAATTTTCTTCCTTCTTTCTTCTAATTCTTTTTTACGCTCTTCGTAAAGTTTTTGTCTTTCTGCTGCTTTATCAACTGCGGGTACTGTAGTTGTTGGTTCAGTCCCTGTTGTTGTGGCAGGTTTTGCTGTTGCGTCAGTAGCAGTTTTGGTTGCTTCTGTTTTAGCTGGTTCAGAAACCGTGCCATTTTTTTTCGCTTCTCTTTCAGCTGCAATTGCTTTTCTTCGATCGTCGTATTCTTTTTTCTTAGCTTCTTGCTCTAATCGCCTGTCTTCAATTAATTTTTCTCTGGCAGCCCTTTTTTCGTCTAATACTTTTTGTCTGTCCTGCATTGCCGGATTTTCATCAATAGCATTTTCGATTTTTTCTTTGGCTTCCTGATCTTTCAATTGTTTTTTGGTCAATTGTTCGCGTTTATCAGTCCTGTTCAAAACACGTATAACCTGATCACTGATGTCAAATCGTTTATTGCTAAAAAGCATTGTTAAATCTGATGATTTGTCAAAAATAAAGTCATAGTTTTTAGCTTCTGCAATATCCTGAACAGCAGTAAAAACCTGATCTTGTATTGGTTTTGCCAATGAAGCTTTTTGATGAATCAAGTTTCCGTTGGCTCCAAATTGTTTATCCTGGTAGCTCAGCATTTCATCTTCCTGAAATTTAATTTCAGTTTCTCTTTCGTCAATAAGCTCTTTGGTCAATAAAGCTCTTTCCGCTTTAAGGCCGTCTTTAAGTTTATTAATGTCCAGTTTCTTGGCTTCTATTTCTTGTTTCCACTTTTGGGCTTTTAACTCTAATTGAGCTTTAGCTTCTTTATAATCAGAGACATTTTCTAGAATATATTCCATGTCGATGTAGCCAATCCTAGTCGTCCTAGTTTGAGCCTGACTTGTATATGCTACCACCAAGGCCGAAAATATAAATAAAAATTGTTTTCTCATAATATTAGTCTATTTGAAATTTTCAAACAAATGTACTAAAATTTCTACTAAAACTGTTGTCCAATAATAAAGTGAATTTCTTTACCGTGTGCTTTAGTTTCTCCCGGTTGAGGATCAAAACCGTAACCCCAGTCAATACCCAATAATCCAAATGCTGGCATAAATACACGTAATCCAACACCCGCAGAACGGTAAAGATCAAATGGATTATAATCTTTAAAAGTAGGGTATGATGAACCAGCTTCTAAAAAGGCCAACGCATAGATCGATGCAGATGATTTTAATGTAATTGGATAACGTAATTCCATAGAGAATTTATTGTAAATAGTTGCTCCAATTTGCTCATTGTTTGCATTTACAGGAGTCAAAGAGTTATTTTCATAACCTCTTAATCCAATAGTTTCTCTACCATCCATTGAGTAACTCTGCATTCCGTCTCCACCTAAATAGAAACGCTCAAATGGTACAACACCTCTTGATTGATCATAAGCACCTAAGAAACCAAACTCTGTTAATGTTCTAAGAACTAATTTACCATATAGTTTAGTATACCAGTCTGCCTTAAATTTAATTTTATAATACTCTAACCAGTTGTATTTTTTCTGATCGACTTTACCCTGATCAGTATCAGCGTTTGCGTAATCAGATCCAACACTCGCATAACCAGTCTGTCCGTCTACAGTTTCTGTTTTTACATAGTCGCCAGGGTTAAGAGGTTGTTTGTCTACACCTGAAGTTGGAGATCCTGTATATTGTGTCTTGTATTCTTTTTCATTTTTTAAATCTCCATAATTGATTCCGTTAAATAAGGAATAAGGAGGTGTTATTTTTGCAGAGATACTAAAGTCTGAACCATAAGTTGGGAATATCGGGTTAACCCCTTTATTACTTCTTGAAAGTCCAATTGTATACGCTAAGTTTCTTGATGCTCCGTTACCAAAAGTAAATAATCCTGTGTTGTAATTATTCAAATCATAATGTTGGTAACTCACAGATTGTGATAATACAAAATAATCATCCGGCACAGTAAGACGTTTTGCTAAACCTACTTGTAACGTTAAGATGTTAAAACTTTTGCTCTTATCTACACTTCTTGTCGCATAATTGTTTAAGAATTGTTTACTATAAGATATAGATGAACTAAATTGTACTGGTTTTTTTCCTCCAAACCATGGCTCTGAGAATGAAATACTATACGTCTGAAAGTAAGTACTTCCTTGTAAACGAAGAGATACTTTTTGACCATCTCCCATTGGTAACGGCTTGTATGATTCTTTGTTGAATATATTTCTGGCAGAGAAGTTGTTAAAAGACAATCCTAAAGTTCCAATGAAACCTCCACCACCATAACCTCCCTGAAGTTCGACCTGGCTAGATCCTTTTTCTACAACATGATATTCGATATCAACAGTTCCTGCACTTGCATCGACATTCTTGAATTTTGGATCGATCGCCTCAGGATCAAAGAATCCTAATTGTCCAATTTCACGAATAGTTCTAACCAATTGTTCTTTACTGTATTTCTCTCCCGGCTTGGTTCTAAGTTCACGGTAAATAACGTGGTCATTTGTTTTATCATTTCCTACTACAGATATTTTATTAAAATAAGCAATAGGTCCTTCTGTAACTCTAATTTCAAAATCGATGGTATCGTTTACCGTTCTTACCTCCACAGCATTAATATTAGAAAACAAATAACCATTGTTTTGGTATAAGTTTGTAATATCTTCAGCGTCAGGTTTTGTTTTATCTGCAATACGTTTTTCAAGTAAAACTCCATTATAAGTTTCTCCTTTTTTAATTCCTAAATAGCGGCTTAACAATTGATCCGGATACACTGTGTTTCCAAGGAATTTAATATTACCAAAGTAATATTTGTTTCCTTCTTCCATCTTAATCTTGATCGCAAGCATGTTTTTCTTCTTGTTATAAGTAACAGAATCATAAATAATACGGGCATCACGATATCCTTTTTCTTTATACGTAGCAACAACTTTTTCTAAGTCGGTTTTGTATTTTTCAGGAATAAACTTTGAAGATTTTAAAATACGAAGGAAATTTTTTTGCTTTGTATCTTTCATAGCAGCTCTTAATTGAGAGCTGGTAAGTTGTTTATTTCCAATGAAATCAATACTGCTAATTTTTACTTTATCACCTTTGTCTACCCGAACGAGCATATTTACGTGATGACCATTAACGGTATCAAGAGTATTTGTAATGGTAACTTTGGTATTATAGAATCCGTCTTTTTTATACTTGTTTTCTATATAATTTTTGGTTGTCGTAATTAAGTTTTCGTTGACAATTTTATTTTTGGTCAAATTGTTGTCCTTAATTAGTCCTTCTACTTTACTTTTCTTAATACCAACGAATTTTACTTCATTTAGTTTAGGAAGTTCAACAATGTTAAGATCTAAGTAGATACTGTCATTGTCGATTTTATTTACATAAAATGCTATTTCATCAAATAGGCCAAGTTTGCCTAATTTTTTAATAGCACCACTGATTTCTTCACCGGGTACGGCTATTTCCTGCCCTTTTTGAAGGCCTGAAAAGGTAACAACAGTTTGTTCATTGAAGCTTATTTTACCAACAACAGAAACTTTAGCAAGAATATATTTTTTTCCCTGATCAAAAGGAACTCTTTCTTGTGCTTTTATTTGTGAAAAACTACCCAAAAGAAGTAGGGTAAGGACTATTTGTACTCTTTTTTGTAACACTAAAATATTATTTAATTTGTTCACTGGTTTTTCCAAATCTACGTTCTCTTTTTTGATAACTAATAATAGCCTCATATAAATCTTGATCTTTAAAGTCTGGCCACAAGACGTTAGTAAAATATAATTCTGCATAGGCAATTTGCCACAGCAAAAAATTACTTATTCTATGTTCTCCACTTGTTCGTATTAATAAATCTACGTCGGGTAAATTTTGCGTGTAAAGATGCTCATTTATAATTGAATCGTCAATAGCGTCTATTGAAATTATATTATTTTTAACTTTATCACTGATGATTCTCACGGCATTTACCAATTCTTCTCTTGATCCGTAACTTAAAGCCAGGGTTAGAGTAAGACGTGTATTATTTTTTGTTTTATCTATGACATCCAATAGCTCCTTTTGAGCCGATTTTGGTAACTTATCAAGATTTCCAATTGCATTAAGTTTGATGTTGTTTTCCTGTAAAGTAACAAGCTCTTTTTTTAATGAATTGATTAGTATTTTCATTAATGCTTCGACTTCTAATTTAGGACGATTCCAGTTTTCTGTAGAAAAAGCGTATAAAGTCAAATACTCGATGCCAAGTTTGGCACAAGTGGTAATTGTTTTTTTTACAGATTTTGTTCCGTTTTCATGACCAAATGCTCTTAAAAAACCTTGTTGTTTTGCCCAACGGCCATTTCCGTCCATAATTATGGCCAAATGCTTGGGTAAGTTTGTCTGATCTATAGAGTCTAGTAAATTCATTTTATTAATATGCGCAATAGCAAGGTTTTTGTCCAAAGGTATAAGTTAAAGTGATACCTGAAAACACATACCAGTCATTATTATTTAAATTTCCAAATTTTAGTACGTTTGCACTGTTTGTATTAGGGTTACTTCCATCAATATTATCTGTAAAAGTGTAACGGGCTCCAACTTCGGCACCTAAAACCCAGTGTGGTGCTATGTTCGATTTTATACCTAATATAATAGGTATAGCAAATGAACTTCCGTTTTGTTTTTGCATCACGTTTGGATTCGTTATGTTGCGATACAATTGATCATAAAGAAAGAAATTTACTCCCGAATATATATAAGGAGTAACTTTTGTATGGTAATCATGCAGATTAAAATCAAAAAAATTAAATTCTAAACCGGCAGACAGTTCTTTTATGTCGTTTTTGAAACTATACCCTCTCATGTTTCGTCCAGTTTCTTTTGAATCCAAATCATTACCAATTACGGATGATTGCGTATAAGAGAAACGGTATGCATGTCTTGGGCTTTTATTCCATTTGTACAAAATACCAAAAGCCAGTTTTTCCGGGGCAATGTAAGTTGTATTTCCTACGTCACCAACAAAGTTACTTCCGCCAAGAAAAACACCAATCTCATTGATTTGAGCATTTAGTGTGATAAAGGGGAAAAAACATAACAATAAATTAAAAATTTTCTTCATTTAATTCAAAATTGCGTGCAAATATAATAATTATCGATACGAATCAACGTTCCTTTAGTTAAATGTGCTTTTTTTTAAATTTACAATATGATTTTGAGACATTTAATGATGATTCGATACATGCAGAACGGCAAAATGTGGTATTATCGTATAGTGGCGAGTCGTAAAAGGACTTAATTTCTCTTATCTTCTCCCCAAAGCAATTTATTTCGTAAGGTTTTTAGGAAGGTTTCCCCCGGGATTTCTATCATCTTGATTTTAAAATCAGTTTTTCTGATTGTTAAAACAGATTCGTTTTTTACCGAAGCAATTCTGGAATCTAATGAAACTAAATATTGGTCTTCTCTTCCTGAAACACGAAGTTTAATTTCTGTGTTATCAGGGATTACAAGAGGTCTGGCGTTTAAATTATGCGGGGCAATTGGTGTAATTACTAAGCTTTCGACATTTGGAGTTAAAATGGGTCCTCCGCAGCTTAATGAATATCCTGTAGAGCCGGTAGGTGTAGAGATGATTAAGCCATCTGCCCAATAAGAGTTTAAATATTCGTCATTTAAGTAAGTATCAACTGTAATCATCGATGTAGTATCTTTTCGGCTCACAGTCACTTCATTCATGGCAAAGTTTAGATTCTCTTCGATTGCGTCGTTTTTTGGATCACAAGTTATACTGAGTAAAGTTCTTTCAGAAATTGTATAGTTTTTATCAATTACAAACTGTAAAAAATTATCAATACTTTCTTTAGGAACAGTGGCCAGAAATCCTAATCTTCCCGCATTAATTCCTAATATAGGTACACCTGAATTACGTGCTAAAGTTGCGGCTCTTAAAATAGTTCCGTCACCGCCAATACTAATTAGCATTTCAAAACTATCATCTAAAGAAGTGCTTGACGAAAAAGTTTTGTACTCTTTTTTAACGAGTTCTTTTTCATAAAGCATTTCCAGAAAGTTTTCTTCAATTACCATCTCGACATTATTCGACTTAAAAAACAAGAAAATGTCTTTAATTATAGGTTCGGTACTGTTTTGATAATATTGTCCGTAAATGGCTATTTTCATCTGATGTTTAATCGATTTTTTTGTTTAATTGTTTAATCGTTAATTTTTTCGTCAAAACGATTAAACAATTAACCGATTCAACAATCATATTATATATTAAGGTATTTGTCTAAATAATCTGAGCGTTCTTTCAGGCTATTTATATAAGCATCTTCCTGATGTTCTGAAATAATTTCATAACCATATCTTCTATACGTCTGAATAATTTCATTCATAGGCCCAACGCCAATTTTTATGGTAATCTGAACATTTTCAAGATCAGCTTCAGATACAAAACAGCCCAGGATTTTACCATTATTGCTTTCTACAATTTGAGTTACCTGACCCATAGAATAGTCTAAAAGCCCTTTTTGAACGATAATGATACCGCCTTGCTCTTTTAAAAATGGAGTTTCCTGAAAAAATTTCATGATATCTTCCATTTCATAATAGCCAATGTAGGTGTTGTTTTCGTCAAGAACCGATACTACATTAGTATGATTCTTTGCAAAAACTTCTAAAACATCAAGCCACATCATCGATTTTCGGGCAAAAAAGCGTTCCAGAGTATATTTGTAATCAATAACTTTTTTATCTGTGTCAAAAGTTTCAACATCATCAGCAGCGATACTTCCAATGAAAATTCCGTTTTCCAAAACCGGAAAATGCGAAAAATTCAAATCAGCAAAAAAGTCCTGAACCGAGGCTATCGTTTCCTGACTATCTATCGCTCTGAAATCATTGGTGATATAGTTTATAATTTCTGTCATAAATCTGTTAAGGATATTTCATGCAAAATAATCAAAAAATAGCAAAAACTGCTACGTTTTACTTTGTATTTTTGTCGTAACAAATATAGTGTTACTAGAATTAATTATCTATTTATATGACAAAGTTAAGTGTAAATATCAATAAAATTGCAACCCTTCGAAATGCGCGAGGAGGAAATGTTCCTGATTTATTAAAAGTGGCGGCTGATATTCAGAAATTCGGAGCGCAGGGAATTACAATTCATCCACGTCCGGATGAGCGCCATATTCGTTATCAGGATGCACGCGATTTAAAAGCAGTTGTTCACACCGAATATAATATCGAAGGAAATCCACAACATAATTTTATCGATTTGGTTTTAGAGTGTAAACCAACGCAAGTAACATTAGTTCCTGATGCCATTGGAGCAATCACATCATCTGCGGGTTGGGACACGATAAAAAATCAGGACTATTTAACTGAAGTGATTCAGGAATTTCAGCGTAACGGAATCAGAACGTCGATTTTTGTTGATCCTGTTTTGGAAATTATCGAAGGAGCAAAAAAAACAGGAACAGATCGTATCGAATTGTATACCGAAGCTTTTGCACACCAATATGATTTAGGAAACAAAAACGGAATCGATCCTTATGTAAAAGCTGCAGAATTGGCCAACGAATTAGGTTTAGGAATCAATGCCGGTCACGATTTAAGTTTAGATAATATACAGTTCTTTAATCAAAATATTCCAGGATTATTAGAAGTTTCTATTGGGCACGCTTTAATTGCTGAGGCACTTTATCTTGGTTTGGATAATGTGGTGAATATGTATTTAAATAAATTGAAGTAAAATAAAAAGGAGTAGGGCATGACCCGCAGTCCCGAAGCTTCGGGAGCGGGTCGGGCTATTCGTTACAATCTTTCGTTTTTTAAAGAAAAAAACGAAAGGATTTCCACTGCTATCCCTCATGCGGCATTTAGGTCACAATGAACTTTTTAGATTATACTGTTTAAACTACAAATAAATATTTACTTCAACTAATAAATGATTACTTTCGCACTTTTCTTATTAAAATCAAGTGTTGAAAGCTATAATTCTCTTTTTTTTATTCTGTTTTTCTACTGTATTTGCGCAATCAAAAGCCACTATAACAGGAAATATAA
Organism: Flavobacterium piscisymbiosum; assembly: GCF_020905295.1. Lineage (NCBI taxonomy): Bacteria > Pseudomonadati > Bacteroidota > Flavobacteriia > Flavobacteriales > Flavobacteriaceae > Flavobacterium > Flavobacterium piscisymbiosum. Next base: position 2,108,705 of record NZ_JAJJMM010000001.1, read on the forward strand.
AATCTCTTGAAAACGAAAACCTTCCTGGTGCCAGTATTTCTTTAGATATAAAAAATCAGCACTACTACGCTATATCCGATACTCTGGGTAATTTTCATCAAAATGTTTCTTTAGGGCAGTTAAAAATAACAGTTACCCAATTGGGTTATCTTAAAAAAACTATTCATTTTGATTTTGTAAAAGACACTGTAATTTCAATTGTTTTAGAAAAAGATATTGCTCTATTAAAAGAAGTCATAATAGCCAATGATAAAAAAAAGGGTGTTACAAATTTGTCAGGAGGCAAGTTATCTTTTAATCTAAAAGAATTATCCTCTGTACCAACAGTTTTAGGTACTACTGATATTATAAAGCTTTTGCAACTAATGCCTGGTGTGCAAAATTCAGGAGATGCAAACGGATATTTATATGTGAGAGGAGGAGATCCGGGACATAATGCCATATTATACGACGGAACTCCTATTTATGGAATGTCGCATTTATTAGGTGTTTTTCCTTTTTATAATACAGATCATATTAAAGAAGTTGAGTTTGATAAATCAAGTTCGAATTCAAAATATGGCGGACGTTTAAGCTCTACAACGCTTTTAATCCCGAATAAAAAAATACCATCTGAGTTGGGTATTCAGGGAAATGTTGGAATCCTGGCTTCGCAACTTACTTTAACAGTTCCTGTAAACAATAAAGTTGGTTTTTATATTTCAGGAAGAAAAACTTATATCGATGAAGTTGTTGCCCCACTTTTACGTTCAGATTCAGAAAGCGATGATGTTCAGGATATGAAATATGGTTTCTCTGACGGAAATGTTACTTTGGTTTCGCAACTTTCAAAAAACAATTTCCTTTCTGTTGATGCTTTTATTAGTGGAGATAGATTAAAAATAGAAGATGCTGAACTTGCATTACAAACAAATTTAAAATGGAGTAACCTTACAGTTGCACCAACTTTGGTAACTACGTTTTCACCTAAATTAAGCATGTCAAATGCTGTTTATTTCAGTAAATATTCTAATGAATTAAACATGGAACAGGCTACAATAAAGTTTGGTGTTTCTTCCTACGTAAAAGATTTTGGGTTTAATAATGCTTTTCGATATTCGATCAAAAATGTTCCTGTTGAATCTGGAGTGCAATACGTACATCATAATTTGCAACCTCAAAAAGTGAATGTAGAAAATCTAACAGATACTAATACGTCTCAAAACAATATAATTAATGCCGATGAAGTTGCTGTTTTTACAACGATTAAACCAAAATTTACCGAAAGGTTAAACGCTGAATTAGGACTTCGAATTAATTATTATACTTCAGGTTCTAATGATTCTTATTTGCATTTTCAGCCTCGCGTTTTATTAAATTATATCGCGAACGAAAAATATTCTTTTTACGGATCTTATAACAGGCAATACCAATACTTAAGCTTAATAACTACTTCAAGCGTTGGAATTCCTACTGATTTTTGGATCGCAAGTTCAGACGGCATAAAACCGCAATTTTCTGATGAATTTTCGATAGGTTCAAATCAAAATATTTCAAAAAATATTACTTCTTCATTCGGAGGATTTTATCGATTGATGACAGATTTACTCGAATATCCTTATGGAATAACTCAGTTTAATGAAATCACAACATTAAAGAATGATTTATTAGTTGGCAAAGGAAAAGCATACGGATTAGAATTGATGCTGCGCAAAAACAACGGAAAGTTTACAGGCTGGTTGAGTTATACATTAAGTTGGTCTGATCGTGATTTTGATGAACTTAATAACGGAAAAACTTATTTTGCCAAATACGACAGAAGACATAATCTTTCAATAGTTGGAATGTATGATTTGAATTCAAAGTGGAACTTTGGCGTAACTCAGGTATTCAGTTCGGGAAATCGTTTTACGATGCCAACTTCGTGGTATTTTATCAATAACAATCCTGTCAAAGAATATTCAGAATATAATAACGCACAAATGCCAAATTATATCAGGACAGATTTATCAGTTAATTATTTTTTCCTGAAAACAAATAAAAAAGAAAGTGCCTTGAATTTTTCGATCTACAATACACTTAATATTGATAATCCAATTTATGTGTTTTTGAATATTCAGGTCAATGAAGATCGAAATAATGTGATTGTAAAACAGGAGAAAAAAACTTTGTACAGAATATTGCCTTCGATAAGCTGGAGATTTAAATTTTAAAAATCATGAAAAAATATATTCTATTTCTCTTTGTTTTAATTGTCGTAGGTTGTTCTAAAGACGATTTTAGCGAACAAAGTAATGAGTCTAAAATTGTAGTAGAAGGATGGATTGAAGAAGGCGATTATGCTCAGGTTTTATTGTCTAGCAGTATTCCGGTTGCCGACGCAATTGATTCTACGAATGTTTTAAATCACGTGATAAGATCGGCAAAAATCACCATTTCTGACGGTCTGACTTCAGAGGTTTTGAGAGTAAAAAATGATAAAAACCACATACCGCCATTTGTTTATTATGGTTCAACTCTAAAAGGAGAAACAGGAAAGCAATATTCATTAAGAATAGAATATTTAGACAGAGTTGTTGAGGCAGTCACATCAATTCCGCCATCTGTTGAGTTAAAAAGTGCCGAATATATAAAAAAGGCTGCTACAGATACTATAGGTTATATTTTTGTAAAATTTGATGATCCCGTAAATGAGAAAAATTATTATCAGATTGCTACAAAAATCGATAAAGAAGAACCAATTTTTACACCTGCATTTTATGGAAATTTAGATGATGCAAACTTTACAGTTCCGTCAATTTCAATGCAAATAAACAGAGGGCTTTTGCTTTTTTCTAAAGCTAAATTCACGCCGTATTTTACAGATGGTAATTTGATTCATGTAAAATTAAGAACTCAAAACAAAGACGCCTTAGATTTCTGGAATGGCTGGCAAAACGAAATTGTAAATAATAAGAATCCAATTTATCCTTCGAATACAAGCCTTAAGTCGAATATAAAAGGAGGAATTGGTATTTGGGCAGGATATGGGCAAAGTACTATAATTGTTAGAACTCCACCAAAAAAATAAAGCCGATTTGAATGGTTTCAAATCGGCTTTAAGTAAATTTTTAAAAACTATTTATTTTTTAAAAGATGCTGCAAAATCTTTAAACTTAGTTTGCAAATCATTAAATCCAGTAGAGAAATAAACGCTTGCTGCTACTTCAGTATTATCATTGAATTTTAAGTACAATACTTCGTCAAGATAAGGTCGTGAAAATGATTCTCCAGTACCATCGTTTGTCCAGTAACCATATTTTGCAACCCAAACAGGTAATTCGAAAGTGTATTCACCTGATTTATCTGAATGTTGAACAAGTTCAGCAATTTTAGTTCCGTCTTTTTTAGAAACTAAAATTAACTTATAGTTTTTATTAAAGCCGGCTGCAATACCTTCAGATTGTTTTTTCTCGTATTCATTTATAGCTGTGTAATATGCTTTGTAATTACTGTTAGCTTTGTCATAATCCGGATAAGTAGGTCGAACTAAACTTTTGTATAAAGCTTCTCTGTCGGCTGCTTCAGTAGCTAAATCCATATCGGCTATAATAACAAAATTATCTAATAATGTAAATAGACCATTTGCTTTTCCTCTGTATTGAGCAAGTTCCTCTTTATTTAGTAAAGCATCAATATTTGCTGAGCTTCCTCCGTTAAAGTCAAGTAATATTTTTCCGTTATAAGTAAGTACAGCTTTCGAAGTAGTTTCTGTACCTTTTTTACCGCTCATTTCCCAAACATAACCATCGTTTAAGCTCATTTTGTAAGCAAACTCATCTGGTGCTTGTTTATTGTTAGAATACTTAGCAGTTTGAGTTAGAGAAGCAGTTTGAACATTGTCAATTGTTAATGTTGCATCAGTCGAAGTAGGTAAAAAGAAATAATCGTATACACTTGGTGTGTGTACCATTTGTTGCGTCTCACTATTATAGTTCCATTCTCCGTAAGTGTCAATATTTTTTATTTTTATATCTGATGAAATACTATTGGCTGATAAAATAGCATTGTTTGTAGTTTGGCTTTTTTTAGCAGGGAAAATAAATTTCAATTCAGTTTTCGAAGCTGTTTTAACCCAGATTTTTTTAGTATTATCCCAGGTATAAATACCATAAACACCAGAAACAGTTAAAATTTCTTCAATTCCGTTATTGCTTTTTCCATCAAAAATGTCAACTTGGTCGATTGTAAATAAATGTCCAAGGTTTTGAATTGCTTCAATAGCACTTGAGCTTTTTGTTTTGTTAAGTTGAACCAGCATATCGTTAGCTTCAATCTCAAGCTTTTGTTTTTGTTGTGCAGGAGTTAAAGCTGAATAAGGTTTTTTAACAAGTTCTGCAATTTGTTCCGCAAGAGTTTTGTCTTTTGTAGGTTCTTCTGTTGTTGGATCTGTCGTAGGATCTGTATTATCATCGCTAGAACAAGAGATGGCAAATTGCGAAAGAACTACCGCGCATAAAAGAAATTTTTTAATCATGGTCATGGTTTAAATTGAATAATTAAATCAAAACTTAGCTTTGATTTTTAATGGCGCAAGATAATGTTTATATTCGTTTTTGTTTTACGGGAAACCGTAATGTTGTAAATGTTTTTCTAATAAAATTTAATTAAAAAAAAACATTCGATAAACTTATTAGGTTACAGATTACGGGATAAGTTTTACCTTTGTTTTTATGTTTCTAAAACCAAATTATAAATGTTATACTCAAAAATAGAAGGGGAAGGAAAACCATTCATCATCATGCACGGATTTTTAGGAATGTCTGATAACTGGAAAACTTTGGCAGGACAATATGTAGAAGCCGGATTTCAGGTTCACATCTTAGATTTACGAAATCACGGACGTAGTTTTCATTCAGACGAATGGAGTTATGAAGCCATGGTGCAGGATGTTTTCGAATATTGTCAGGCAAATCAATTAACGAGAATTGATATTCTTGGACATTCGATGGGCGGAAAAGTAGCCATGCTTTTTGCAACCACACATCCTGAAATTGTAGACAAACTAATTGTAGCCGATATTGGCCCAAAATTTTACAAACAACACCATCAGGATATTTTGGCTGGTTTAAATGCAATAGATTTTTCGGTAAAACCAAGCCGTAATGATGTCGAAGCAACTTTGTCAGAATACGTTCCTGATTTTGGAACTCGTCAGTTTTTATTAAAAAACTTATATTGGCAGGAACCCGGACAATTGGCTTTTAGATTCAATCTTGCCGCTTTCAATAATAATCTGGATGCGATTGGGAAAGCTTTAGATGAGAATTTGGTTTTCGATAAACCAGCCTTATTTATTCGCGGAGGAAGTTCAGGATATATCCAGGATTCAGATTTTGATGCGATTCGGAGACAATTTCCAAATGTTAAGTTCGAAACAATTCCAAACGCAGGACATTGGCTTCACGCCGAAAACCCTCAATTATTTTTTGAATTAACTACTCAGTTTTTAAAAGAATAAAAAAGTTTTCACGAATTCACGCGAATGTTAATTCAATTTTGTCTCAATTTTAATTTGTGAAAATTTGTGAAATTTGTGGCAAAAAAAAACCTTTTAATCTGTGACAAAAAAATAATAATAAAATTCCTTACTTTTATTAAAAATTTTAAATTCAAAAAATATGAAAATATTACTTAGACTCCTTGTTACTGCGGCCTTGGTGTTGTTAATCGCTAATTTTTTAACCGGAGTACATGTTGCAAGTTTTGGCACGGCAGTAATCGTTGCGATTGTTTTAGGATTGCTAAATCTTTTTATAAAACCAATATTGGTTATCCTGACATTGCCGGTTACCTTTATAACTTTAGGTTTATTTTTATTAGTAATTAATGCTGTCATTATTATATTGTGTACCAATATTGTCAGAGGTTTTGCAGTCGACTCATTCTGGACCGCATTATTGTTTAGTGTCATACTGTCTATTCTTCAGTCTATTACTTATAAGATACTTGGAGACGACAAATAAAATAAATATTGAAAGCGTGTTTAAAACGTCTTCAAATACAATAGATTAAAAACTTGGTTGGGTTGCAAAAATTTTATAATTTTGCAACCCAATTTTATTATGTAAATTAAAGAAGAAGATGGATATTAAAAGAGTAGCAATAGACGCTGTGAATGAAACGATCGTAATGACAGTTGTTCACATGGATTATAAAGGTCAAGTAGCAAAAAGAATAAACGAAAAAATGCCATTGGCTACCGTAAAAGGTTTTAGAAAAGGACAAGTTCCTAAAGATCTTGTTGAAAAACAATACGGAAAAGCTATTAAGCAAGAAGAAGTTAAAAAAGTAGTTGATTTGGCTTTAGAGCGTTTTGTTCAATCTGAAAGATTAAATCTTTTAGGAACTCCTCTTGCTAAAGAAAACGAAAACTTTGATTGGGATGCTGAAGAACTAACTTTCGAATACGAAATTGGTTTAGTACCAAACTTTGAAATTGACTTAGAAGCTAAAAACAATATCGTAAAATATATCGTTACTGCTGATGATAAATTAATCGACGGACAAGTAGAGCGTATCCAAAAACAATTCGGAAAAGCAATTCCACAAGATAAAGTAGAAGCTGATTCAGATTTAACCGGAACTTTCTCAAACGAAGAAAAAGGAATCAACAATACAACCACAATTGCTGTATCTACTTTCAACAAAGCTGCTGCTGATAAATTCATCGGTAAAAAAGTTGGAGATGTTGTTACAGTAAGCACAAAAGGTTTATTTGCAGATGATCACCAATTAATGGATTACTTAAAAGTAGCTCATGATGATGTTCACGGTTTAGATATCGAAGTAAACTTTACTATCGAAGCAATCAACGGAGCAGAATTGGCAGAATTAAACCAAGAGCTTTTCGACAAACTTTTTGGAGAAGGAAAAGTAGCTTCACTTGAAGATTTGAAAGCTAAAATCAAAGAAGATGCTGAAACTCAATTCGCACAGCAAGCAGATCAAAAATTATTGTTAGACGTTCAGGATTTCCTTATCGAAAGCACAAAATTTGATTTACCGGCTGAATTCCTTAAAAAATGGTTACAAACTGTAGGAGAGAAAAAACTTTCTGCAGAAGAAGCTGAAGTTGAATACGCAAGATCTGAAAAAGGATTACGTTTTCAATTAATCGAAGGAAAAGCGATGGCACAAAGTAATATCCAAATTACATTCGAAGATTTGAAAGCTTTTACAACAAACGCGATCAGACAACAAATGGCTCAATTTGGACAAACAAATCCAACTGATGAAGAAGTACAAGGAATCGTGGCTAGAGTATTATCTAACCAGGACGAAGTAAAAAGACTTTCTGAGCAAGTTGTAGCTGAAAAATTGTTAGAAGTGTTCAAAGAAAAAGCAAATCCAACAACTAAAGAAGTAACTTACGAAGAATTTATTGCTGCGTCTTACGGAGAATAATTTCTAAAACAATAAGTATATTTGAGCGTCGGGAAGTTTTTTCCTGACGCTCTTTTGTTTTAATTTATTTTTGATTACTTTTCAGAAGCTAATCCAGCTATTCGTTACAAGTTTTTTCTTCCGTTTAAGTTTTTCAAATTCTTGCAAGAGCTTCTTTCAGTCGCTTTCCAAGAATAAAAAAACTAAAAAACGGAATTCAAAAAGCTTTTCACTGCTATCTGGGCTATTTAAGAAGCGAGTTCAAAAACTTGAAACCTGCAACAAAATTAAACCTGAAATAAAAAACTAAGACAAATTGACATCCTTTAGAAAGAGGTACAACCTTTGATGAAGAATATATACACAGATATTACGTAAAACTTAGAACACTTAAAATATGAACTACGGTAAAGAATTCAAAAAATTTGCTACAAAGCACCAGGGAGTAAATGCAATGTACTACGACAAAATCGTAGCAGCAATGAACCCAACAAACATGACTCCATATATTATCGAAGAGCGTCAGTTGAATATTTCTCAATTAGACGTGTTTTCAAGATTAATGATGGACAGAATTATCTTTTTAGGAACAGGTATCGACGATCAAATCGCAAATATCGTTCAGGCTCAGTTATTATTTTTAGAAAGTGCTGATGCATCAAAAGACATTCAAATTTATCTAAACTCTCCAGGAGGAAGCGTTTACGCAGGATTAGGAATTTATGACACAATGCAATACATCAAACCAGATGTAGCGACAATTTGTACTGGTATGGCAGCCTCAATGGGTGCTGTATTATTATGTGCAGGAGCAGCAGGAAAACGTTCGGCTTTGCCACATTCAAGAGTAATGATTCACCAGCCATCAGGAGGAGCACAAGGTGTTGCAACAGATATGGAAATCAACTTACGCGAAATGTTGAAACTAAAAGATGAATTGTATCATATCATCTCTCAGCATTCAGGACAAACTTTTGACAAAGTACACAAAGACAGTGAGCGTGATTACTGGATGAAAGCTGACGAAGCAAAAGAATACGGAATGATTGATGAAGTGTTGAGAAGAAGCTAAAAATTAGTTTAAAGTTTCAGGTTTCAAGTTAACAATAGCAACTTGACCCGAGGCTGCAAGCCGAACTGGTGAAGCAAACCTGAAACTTGAAACTTTTTTTAAGACTTGAAACAAAAAATAAAAAGTTAATAGCTTGCTAAGTTTTTGAGGTTTTATTGGTAAATCTCAGAAACTTAGTAACTTTGCGACTTATGTAACTAAAAAAGAATGGCTAAAGTAGTATTAGAATGTTCGTTTTGTGGAAGAAAAAAGCCAGAAACCAATTTATTGATTGCAGGTATTAATGCACATATCTGTGATAAGTGTATTGAACAAGCACACGGAATTGTAATAGAAGAATTAAAATCAAGCGGAAGCGCAAAACTTGTTGGTGATTTAATTTTAAAGAAACCAAAAGAAATCAGAGCTTTCCTGGATCAATATGTTATTGGTCAGGATCAGACAAAAAAAGTAATGTCGGTTGCGGTTTACAATCACTACAAACGTTTAATGCAACAGCAATTAGACGACGAAGTAGAAATTGAAAAAAGTAACATCATTATGGTAGGTCAAACCGGAACCGGAAAAACATTGGTAGCAAAAACTATCGCAAAAATGTTAGACGTTCCTTTGGCTATCGTTGATGCAACCGTACTTACAGAAGCAGGTTATGTGGGTGAAGATGTCGAAAGTATTTTGACACGTTTACTACAAGCTGCAGATTATGATGTAACCAAAGCAGAAAGAGGAATCGTATTTATTGATGAAATTGATAAAATTGCCCGTAAGAGCGATAATCCTTCGATAACACGTGACGTTTCTGGTGAAGGAGTACAACAAGCTTTACTAAAATTATTAGAGGGAACAGTTGTAAACGTACCACCAAAAGGAGGACGTAAGCACCCGGACCAAAAATTTGTTGAGGTAAATACGCAAAACATTCTGTTCATTGCAGGTGGAGCTTTTGATGGAGTAGAACGTATTATTTCTAAACGTTTAAACCGTCAGGCAGTTGGATATTCAACATCTAAAAATGTAGACAATATCGACAAAGACAATTTGTTGCAATATATTATTCCAAAAGATATTAAAGACTTTGGTTTGATTCCTGAAATTATTGGTCGTTTGCCGGTTTTAACACACATGGATCCTCTTGATAGAGAAACTTTACGTGCGATTTTGACACAACCTAAAAATGCATTAATCAAACAATATCAAAAATTATTCTTAATGGATGATGTTGAATTTAATATTTCAGATGAAGCATTAGATTTTATTGTTGATAAAGCATTAGAATACAAATTAGGAGCTCGTGGATTACGTTCGTTATGTGAAGCTATCTTAACAGATGCGATGTATGAATTGCCAAGTTCAGATGATAAAGTTTTGACAATCGATAAAGATTACGCAAAACATACTTTGAATAAAAATTTATTGAAGCGAATGGAAATTGCTTCATAAATCTTGATATTATGTTGTAAAAGTTCAAAACTTGACAACGTTTACCTAAAACCTGCTCCTTTATTTGAGCAGGTTTTTTTATGCTTTTTCGTTTCTCGATATAATTATTTTTACAACAGAGATTTGCATATTTGCTTTTTGTTCCATAGGAACATCTCATCGGTAGTCAAATAAGTATGACGTTTTTTTACGTTCGGTAAGAACGTTTGATTTTATAAATTATAATGGTAAAAACGTATATAAATTGCAAACACAATTTGTCAAACGTCCCTGAGGGACGATATTTCTCATGATGCATTTTTTTCTACCCATGAGTTGTTCCGATGGAACAAATTGTTTTTGTTAACTATTTTTGATTTCAAAAGTCAGAAATCTCGAAAAGAAGATGATCTTATACTTTAAACGCAAAAACTTTTCTTTTTTTATAAAGCTAAAAGAAGAAAAACTTAGCGTTCTCTGCGTTAAAATTTTTTTATCTCTCCGCAGGTTTTAGAATTGATTCTCTGTTTTTATGTAAATTGCCATTATGAAAAAAATATTCCTCATCATAAGTTTGTTGTTGATGTTATCCTGTAAAGACAAGAAAGAAGTTTGGGCAGCAAGAATCTCTAATGCTGAAAAAGCAGTAGAAATTATTCCTGAAGAAAAACCCCGCAGCGAAATCAAAAACATTGATTACAGTACTTATTATAAAGAAGCTCAACAATATTGCAAACGTAATAACCTCAATCAGAATACATTTTTTCTGATCGACTTAGGCATACATTCTGGTTTAAAGAGATTTTTTGTGTATGATTTTAAAAAGAATAAAATAACAAAATCATATATGGTAAGTCACGGTTGTGGCGATAATAGCTGGGGCGCAACAATGTCTAAAGAAAATGCACCAATAAGCAATGAGTTCGATTCGCATTGTTCCTCAATAGGTAAATTTATTATTCTGGACCGGGGAGTAAGTCAGTGGGGAATAAAAGTGAATTATGTTTTGCAGGGAAAAGAAAAAACAAACTCGCATGCCAGAAGCCGCGCTATAGTGTTGCATTCCTGGGAAGCCATTTCAAGCGACGAAGTATATCCCAAAGGAACTCCGGAAGGTTGGGGATGTCCCGCAGTTTCTAATATAGATATGAAAGAAATTGACAAACTCCTGAAAGAAAATAAAAAAGTCCTGATGTGGATTGTTAAATCATAAAGCTGGTTTCAATCCCAACCTGATTGTCTTATGAAAATAAAAAGGTCTCGTATAGCCCTGATCGAAACGGCATCCTTTTGCTGTGGGGTTCACAGCAAAAGATATAGTGGAGAGCAGGACAAAATGTCTTTCGGGACGAAACTTCTGCTCCTGAAAAAAATTACTGCACTCTAAATTTTTCCCGATATTCTATGGGTTTCATTCCCACCATTTTAAAGAATACTTTACGAAATGCTTTTGGATCATTGTACCCCGTTTTTTCGATAATCTCTGAAATCGAAAGCTGGGTTTGCTCCAGATATTTCTTCGAACTTTCTACCCGTATATTTTGCAGATATTCAATGGGCGGAATTCCTGTAACTTGTTTGAATCGTCGTGTCATGTTTCGGGCGCTCGTTGGGATATCTTTGGTGATTTCTTCCAGTTTTTCGATAGTGTGATACTGACTTTCGATTTTTTGCTGCAACATCGCAACCAAAGCATCGTTGTGCAAATGATTGGGTCTGAAAGTACTAAAATAACTCTGTTTGTATCGGTTTAAGTCGATCGAAAAAATCTTGGCAATCTGTACTGCGATTTCATTTCCGCAATATTTCTGAACCAGTAAAATCAATAAATGAAAGGTTGAGGTAGATCCGCCGCTGGTATATAAACTGCCATCTGCCGTTAGAGTTTCTTCGGCTTTTAGTTTTACCAACGGAAAAGCTTTTGTAAACGCACTACAAGCATCGACATGAGTTGTAGCCAGTTTTTCGTTTAATAATCCTGAAGCGGCAAACAAAAATGCACCAGTGCAAAAACTCGCCAATTCGGCTCCGGACTGATGTTGTTTTTTGAGCCAGGGAATAAAATTCTTGTTCTTGGCGATCATTTCGCTCATATTATCTGTAGTAAAAGCAGGGATTAAAATCAGGTCTAAAACTTCAGCCGAATCTTCAATGGCGTTCACTTCGTACCCAAACAAACGTTCTTCGTTGATTTGCTCTGAAGATTGAAATATCATAATTTCAAAATATTTATCTCCTTTAGAAAGTTTATTAGCCGTTTCAAAAACTTCTAAAATCGCAGCTATACTTAATAATTTATAGTCATGGGGTACAATTAAGCCTATTTTCTTACTCATAATGATTTATATTTTAGAAAAATGATAACATGCAAAAATAGCTAATTTGTCTTAAATGACCCTAAAGTTGACTTTTAATGTATGTTAAAGCTTTGTGTAATGTTTTAAATTTGTTTGATAAATTTTGTAAGTTTATATATTAACTAGTATAAATTTAAGAAAAACACAATGATAACAGTACAAAATACGATTAATGCATCGATAGACAAAGTTTGGGAATTCTGGACACAACCTGAACATATTAAAAATTGGAGTTTTGCTTCGGCAGAATGGCATACGCCTTATGCAGAAAATGATTTAAGGGTAGGAGGAAAATTCAAATCGACCATGGCAGCAAAAGATGGCAGCATGAGTTTTGATTTTGGAGGTGAATATACTTTGGTTGAAAAAAATAAAGCGATTGAATATGTAATGGAAGATGGCAGAAAAGTTGAAATTACTTTTACAGAAACCCCGGACGGAGTAGAAATTATAGAAAGCTTTGACCCTGAAACTCAAAATTCAGACGAAATGCAACAAGGAGGCTGGAACGCAATCCTGGATAATTTTAAAAGTTATGTAGAGCAAAATTAGTTTTTTTGAGGTTCAAAGTGACAAAGGTTCAGAGGATCAAAGATTGAAAAAAACTTTGTGACTTAGTGTCTTTGTGGCAAAAGACATTCCTCTTTATATAACTTATATGGTTTAAAATAAAAAAACAGAAATTATGACAAAACAAATATGGTTGAATTTGCCTGTTAAGGATGTGGCAAAATCAAAAGATTTTTTCTGGAAAATAGGTTTTTCTTTTAATGAGCAACATGATACACCCAGCTCAACATGCATGGTGGTAGGTGAATCACATTTTGTTGTTATGCTTTTTGAAGAATCATTATTTACCGGTTTCTCTCAAAACAAACTGACAGATACGCAATCAAGTTCAGAAGTTTTAATTTCGATTGATGCAGAAAGTGTTTCAGAGGTTGATGAATTAGCAAAAAAAGTCGAAGAAGCAGGTGGAACGATTTTTTCTCCTCCGGCAGAAAGTCAAGGCTGGATGTATGGCTTTGGTTTTGCAGATTTAGACGGTCATCGCTGGAATGTTTTATTTATGGATTTTAGTAAATTATCATAATTATGGAAACGTTAGAATTTAAAATCAGAATCAAAGCTCCGGCCGAAAAAGTGTGGTCGGTTTTATGGAACGATGAAACTTATAAAAAATGGACAAGAGTTTTTTGTGAAGGATCATATACCATAACGGATTGGAATCAAGGTGATAAAGTGCATTTCATGTCGCCAAATGGAGAAGGAATGTATAGTATTATCGAAACTAAAATTCCAAATGAATATATGGCTTTTAAACATTTAGGCGAAATAAAAGACTTTAAAGAGTTACCGATTACCGAAGAAACAAAAAAGTGGAGCGGGGCAATGGAAACCTATCGATTAACTCCGGATGACGAATTTATAGATTTAGTCGCTCATGTTGATACAGTCGAAAAGTATATCGATTATTTTAAAGGAGTTTTCCCAAAAGGATTAGAGGTTGTGAAAGAATTATCGGAGGAGAGAGAATAGAGGAGAGAGAATAGAGGAAAGAGAATAGAAGAAAGAGGAAAGAGGATAGAAAAAAGAGAAGATTGCAACAAACAACAAACAATAAGTAATCATGGCAACATCAGTAAACCCTTATTTAATATTTAATGGGAATTGCGAAGAAGCATTTCTGTTTTATAAATCAGTTTTTGGAGGCGAATTTCCGTATATCGGAAAATTCAAAGACATGCCTGCAAATGAAGACGGCGGCTGTGCCGAAATATCAGAGAAAGATGCTAATAGAGTAATGCATGTTTCGTTACCCATTGGAGATACTATTTTGATGGGAAGTGATAGTAACGAGCAATCCGGAGACGTAGCTTTTGGCGGAAATTTTTCAGTATCTATAAATGTTGAAACTACAGAAGAAGCAGATAGAATCTTCAACGGACTTTCGGCAAACGGAACGATTTACATGCCCATGAATAAGACTTTCTGGGGAGCTTATTTCGGAATGTTCAAAGATAAATTCGGCATAAGCTGGATGGTGAATTTCGATGAAAATCAAAAATAATTTTTTTGTCGCCACGAATTTTAATTGCTTAATTCGTGAATTCGTGGCGGAAAAAATAACCTGACTTGTTACGTTATTTCGATAGTAAAGTATTATTGTTAAATTACTCAATAAAGCGCATTCTTATGTGCTTTTTCTTTTCAAAAAAACAAACAATATTCTTTTTTATCAACAATAGATTACCGATTTTTGTCGCTTCTTAAAATCAATAGATAAAATGGCAATAGAAGGTAAAGAGATTATTTTATTAAAAGTCTCAGGACATGATAAAATAGGAGTAACAGCAGGTTTAACAGCCGTATTGGCTACTTACGATGCCAATATTTTAGATATTGGTCAGGCTGATATTCATGACACACTTTCTTTAGGGATTTTGTTCGAAATCGAAGCCGGTTCAACTTCAGGTCCCGTTTTAAAAGACTTATTGTTTAAAGCGTATGAATTGGGAGTTAAGGTAAAATTTATTCCAATTTCTGTAGAAGATTACGAAACCTGGGTAAAATCACAATCAAAACAACGTTATATCATCAATATTTTAGGAGAGAAACTGGCAGCTTCACAATTGGCAGCAGTAACTAAAATAATGTCAGATCAAAACCTGAATATCGATTCTATTATCAGATTAACAGGCAGAACTTCTATTGTTGAAAAAGAAGAATATCCGCGTTCTTGTATACAATTATCCGTTACAGGCGAAATTGTAAATAAGATCATCATGACAGCAAGTTTCATGGAGATTTCAAGAACTTTAAATGTCGATATTTCGTTTCAGGAAGATAATATTTACAGACGAAACCGTCGTTTGGTATGTTTCGATATGGATTCTACTTTAATCCAGACCGAAGTTATCGATGAACTAGCAGAACTAAACGGAGTAGGAGATCAGGTTCGTGCGATTACAGAGTCGGCAATGAATGGCGAAATAGATTTCAACGAAAGCTTCAAACAGCGTATGGCGTTGCTGGAAGGTTTAAGCGAAGATGTTTTACAAAATGTTGCGATCAATTTGCCTATTACAAAAGGAGCACATCGTTTGATGAAAGCCCTGAAATATTACGGCTATAAAACTGCAATTCTATCCGGAGGATTCACCTATTTTGGAGAATACCTTCAAAAAGAATTGGGTATCGATTACGTTCACGCCAATCAGTTAGAAATAAAAGACGGTAAATTAACCGGTAAATATTTAGGTGAAATCGTAGACGGACAAAAGAAAGCCGAATACCTAAAAGCCATTGCTGAAAAAGAAGGAATCCACATCAATCAAACCATAGCAGTGGGAGACGGAGCCAACGATTTACCAATGCTAAATTTAGCCGGTTTAGGAATCGCTTTTCACGCAAAACCAAAAGTAAAAGAAAGTGCATCAACTTCAATTTCAAGTCTTGGACTTGATGGCGTTTTATACTTATTAGGTTATCACGACCGATATATTGATATGATGTAATGTAACGTATCGAATAAACATACAGTTTGTCATTCTGAGGAACGAAGAATCTTCACAAGTAACTCGACAATCAAAATAAATTAGACCTTAGTTTTTTTATAAAAGCTAAGGTTTTTTTATGAGCATGTCCCTCCGGGCCGGGCTATCCGTTCCAATCTTTTGTGTCCGCCGCGGCGGACACAAAAGGATTTCCACTTCTATCCCTCATGCGATTTAGTATTTATAAGTTCATTTTGTGTCATTTCTGGTTCTAGTAAGACTAGATATGATGTTATTGTGATCGCCTCCGCATGAGTGTATGAAACTTTTAAAAATGGGCTGAAAGCCCTAAAAAGCAATAGCGTAGTGCAGCGCACTACGAATTAAATCAAAAGGGGAATTGCCCTGAAAGGGCAAAAGAAAATGGAGACTACAGATTCAAAGAAAAAGGTGTTTTTTCAAGGAGAACATAATGTAAAATAGTATAAAAATGCTTTTTGAAATTAGGCTTCCGCCCTTACAGGGCTTAAAATTATAATCATTTTTCATTCATAGTGCTTCGCACCATGCTATTGCTAGAGCTCTTTCAGCGCAATAGGTTTCGGACACTTATAGCGTGTCGATCGTACACACACACACAACCAAGTAAAAATTTTAAAATTGATTCTGCTCACGAACGAGACATTTGCGACAGCGAGAAGTTTTATTCTGAATAGCCTCCTGCTTTAGCTGGAGGAAATTAATAGAAAAGAATCAAGGCTTTAGCCAAATTAATCACGACTGTAGAATTTGGCTAAAGCCAATTGTAATTGTATTTTGTACCACTAGCTGAAGCTAGTGGCTATTCAAAGCAGAATTTATATTATAAGATGTACATTCGCAAGCCTGCTGCTTCATCAACATATAATTCGTGATAATTCGTGAAATTAGTGTTTAAGAACACACATCTCCTTCAACTGTTCCAGATAATCTCTTTGATTCGAAAGTCTCGGAATTTTATGTTGACCACCCAATTTATCACGTTCTTTCAACCAATCATAAAATAAGTTTTCGCGAGCTACATTAATCACTAGAGGATTCAGCGTCATATTATTGTGGCGTTTGGCTTCGTAATCAGAGTTTAAAGTCTGTAACGTTTCATCCAGAACTTTCTGGAAAAGACCAACATCAGCAGGTTTTTTCTTGAATTCGATCATCCATTCGTGAGCGCCTTTTTCTTTGTCCTGCATAAAAATAGGAGCAACCGTATAATCGATGACTTCGGTTTGGGTAATTTGGCAGGCTTTGGCAATTGCCTGATCGGTATTTTCGACCATTAACTCTTCACCAAAAACATTAATATGATGTTTGGTTCTTCCCGTAACACGAATTCTGTATGGGTTTAAAGAAGTAAAACGAACCGTATCACCAATCAAATAACGCCATAAGCCCGAATTGGTTGTAATAACAATAGCGTAGTTTTTATTCAGTTCAACATCAGCCAGACGAACTACTTTTTGATCCGGAGTTCCAAAAGTATCCATTGATATAAATTCGTAGAAAATGCCGTAATCCAGCATCAATAATAAGTCGCTGGAATTATTCAAATCCTGAATGGCAAAGAAACCTTCAGAAGCATTGTATATTTCGTAATATTTGAAATCTTTACTTGGTAATATTTTCTTGTATTGTTCTTTATAAGGAGAAAAACTCACGCCTCCGTGAAAGTAAACTTCCAGATTTGGCCATATTTCAAGTAAACTTTCTTTACCAGTATTTTCTAAAACCTTATTCATTAAAACCAACATCCAGGAAGGAACTCCTGCAAAGCTGGTTACATTTTCGTTTTTGGTTTCATTTATGATGGCAGCAATTTTAGCTTCCCATTCGCTCATCAACGAAGTTTTGTTGCTTGGCGTGCTGCTGAATTCAGCCCAAATTGGCATATTCTCAATCAAAATAGCAGATAAATCTCCAAAGAAAGTATTGTTGTTTTCGTAGATCTGAGAACTTCCGCCCAAGCGAAGACTTTTTCCCAAAAACAATTCCGAGTCTTCGTTGTTGTTCAAATACAAACAAAGCAAATCTTTACTTCCTTTATAATGACAATCTTCAAGAGCTTCATTACTTACCGGAATAAATTTACTTTTCGCATTTGTAGTTCCGCTTGATTTGGCAAACCATTTTATGGGAGTTTCCCAAAAAACACCTTGTTCACCCTGACGGGTACGTTCTATTAAAGGTTGTAATTCTTCATAAGTGGCAATAGGAACCCTTTCAGCAAAAGTAGCATACGAGGTAATCGATCCAAAATCATATTGCTTTCCTATAATGGTATTCTCAGAGGCCGTCAATAAATTGTGCAAGAGTTCTTCCTGAACTTCGTTGGGATATTTTAGAAAAAGTTCTATTTGATGTATCCTTTGTTTCAGGACCCAAGAGGCAAACGAATTGATTATTGATAAGGGCATGAGTTAATTTTTAGATTACTGATTTTAGATTTTCAGATTCTTTTGATACGAAAATCAAAAAATATAAAATTTGAATATCGATCGACAAATACTAACTTTGCCGTTGTATCAAAAATAGTGTTTTTTTGTAAAAAACAGTTCTATAAAAGTAAAGATTCCAATTGATGATTGGAATTTTAACAAATAAAAGTTCACAATACAGAGCAAAGCTAATATCTGAAATCTACAATCTAAAATTCTTATGACATATCAAGGTGTACTTACAAAAATGCAAACTGAACTAGGTAACCCAATTCAATATTATTTGGTTTTCGAAGATAGTTTTCTTAATATGAATCAGCTTTTAGATAAAGAGATTGAGATAAATTTTTCAGGTTACGAATGCTTGAATTGTCATAAGAAGAAAAAAATATTCCGCCAGAGATTTTGCTACGATTGCTTTTACTCCAGTCCTGCAGTTGGTGACTGGATCATGAGACCGGAATTAAGTACGGCACATTTAGGTATTGCAGATCGTGATCTTGAGTACGAACAAAAAGTACAATTGCAGCCTCATGTTGTTTACCTTGCTTTGGCAAGTGAAGTAAAAGTGGGTGTAACCCGTAAAACTCAGGTTCCAACCCGTTGGATCGATCAGGGGGCAACACAGGCAATTGCAATTGTTGAGGTGCCTAATCGTTATTTAGCCGGAATTACAGAGGTAGCTTTAAAAGATCATTATACGGATAAAACCAACTGGAGAAAGATGCTTCAAAATACCAGCGGAACTTTTGATCTTCTGGCTGAAAAAGTTAAGGTAGAAAGCCTAATTCCTGATGAAGCCAAAGAGTATTTCTATTCTCAAAAAAATGATTTATATGAACTGCATTATCCGGTTCTAAATTATCCTGCAAAAGTAGCAAGTTTAAATCTGGATAAAACCCCATCTTTTCAGGGAAAATTAATAGGAATTAAAGGCCAGTATTTAATTTTTGAAAATGGAACTGTTTTTAATGTTCGCAGTTCAGAAGGTTATGTTGTTACTATAAACGTCTAGCGTAATAGGTTACTCATCGGGTTTTATTGGTTAACCGTCTAGTATTTATTTGCTTACAAAATAATTTACCTAATTTTAAATCGCTTTCAAGTAGCTGAATATGTGAATGTTGATACATTTACTTACAATTTTGTAATAATAGCTTATTGAAAGAATTTAATTTTAAAAAATAAAAGAGACTAGTTTTAAACTAGTTCAACTGCTTTGTTTTTTTTAAAATTTAAATGAAGATTTAATAATGCTTAAATTATTTACAAGATGGCCATTCTCAATAAAATAAATGTTTTTAGACGCGGCTTAATGCGCAATCTGACTAAGAATATTGGAAAAGCAAGATCACAAGAAGATATTATTTTAGTAGATAAAAATGATATAAAAAGAATCCTGATCTGCAGACCAAACGGAAGATTAGGAAACTTATTATTGATTACGCCTCTCGTTCAGGAAGTCACAGAAATATTTCCAAATTGTAAAGTCGATTTGTTTGTTAAGGGAACGTTAGCTCCAATCATTTTCGAAAATTACGATAACATTGATAAAATAATCGACTTACCCAGAAAACCCTTCAAAAGTTTATTGAAATACCTGAATGTCTGGATTTCAATCAAAAAACAAAATTATGATATTGCAATCAATGTCGATAAAAACTCTTCTTCAGGTCGTTTAGCAGTTCAGTTTTCAAATGCCAAGTATAAATTTTTTGGAGATGCAAATGAAGAAACCGAATTGGTAAAAAATGATTACCACCATATTGCCAAATATCCTGTTTATAATTTTCGAAATTATCTAACCAAACTCAGATTTCCCAAAACCAATAAAATAATAGCTCCTTTAGATCTTAAATTATCATCTTCTGAAATTACCGAAGGCAAGAGAATTTTAAATAATTTATTTCATAACGATAAAAGAACAATCTGCATATTTACTTACGCAACAGGCGAAAAATGTTTGTCTGAAGAATGGTGGGGAAGATTTTATACGCAGCTTAAAGAAGAATACAAAAATTTTAATATTATAGAAATCCTGCCGGTAGAAAATGTTTCGCAAATTGCTTTTAAGGCGCCTACATTTTATAGTAAGGATATCCGTGAGATAGGAGCTGTAATTGCTAATGCTGATTTATTTATTGGTGCCGATAGCGGTATTATGCATTTGGCCAGTGCTGTACAAACTCCAACAATAGGGTTGTTTTCTATTTCGAAAATGGAAAAATACGAGCCTTACGACAATTCAAGTATCGGAATAGATGTCAAATTATATACTAAAAAGGATTATCTAAAAGTAATCAATTCAATTTTGAACAACGGAAAAGTAAACAGTTATTCAAAAGCGATTTAATAAAATATAGCATAAAAAAAGAGGCATCTATTACAACAGATGCCTCTTTTTTTATGTGAATTTTTGATTTATTTTTTCTTGAATAAACCATTAATTAAGTCGCTCGCTTTTTTCGTAGCTTCTTGTGTTTTCTGCTCTTTTTCTGTTTTTGCAGCCTGTGTAGTATCTTTTGCTTTTGTATTCTTATTGATTAAATCAGTAAGAGCCGAAGTACCTTTTTGAGTCAGTTTTTCTTTTTGCTGATTTACCAGTTGAGTGGTTAAGCTTGTAACAGCAGTTTTCATATCCGTAGAAATCTTCGGGTTAGAAAAATTACCTGTAATCAAGGCATTTATCGGAATGTTTTGCAGTTTTGCAGCATCCGCCGGAGACATTTTAGCAATAAAAGCATTAGCCTCGGTACCTAAATATTTAGCCGGTACATCTAACTTCAAATTGTAATTCATCGTTTGATCGAAACCATGAGTTCCGCCAACAGTTACTTTAATATCCTGATATTTAATATCAAATGGTTTTACGTTTACTTTTCCGTTATCGAAAGTTAGCGCCGCTTTAATATCATTTAAATTCACCTTGCTCATATCAAGAAATTTGATATTTGAAGTTAAGGCATTTAATACCGTTGAATTTTTAGCATTTACAGTTGTCGAAAGCAATTGTCCTATTAAATCTCCTGAAATCGATTTTAAATCCGGAGTAAGTTCATTAGCATCAAGATTTCCGTTCAGTTTAATAGTAGAATTCAGTTTTCCGTTAATGATTCCTGCAATTGGAGCAATCTTTTTCATCATGTCCAACTGTGTAAAAGTCTGCGCAATATCAACCTGATTAAAACCTAAATTCATATCAAAAGTAGGTACTTTTGCTTTTGTAGAAACCGTTCCTGTAAGACCAATTGTTCCTCCAAAAATAGAAGTTTTAAAGTTTTCTAAAGTTGCTTTTTCATCCTTCACAATCAATTTTCCTGAAACAGCAGTTAGTTTTAAATTGTCATACAAAACCGTGTTTGCTTTTGCATTTATAGTACAATTCAGGAAAGCAGGGATCTTCATTGCATCAGCAGGTTTTGCCGGTGTTGCTTTTGTTTCTCCTTCTTTTCCAGTTGCAGTTCCCGTTTTAGCAGGTTCGCCGGCAGTCATAAAATCGTCAACAGCTAACTGGTTCGAACTCATATTGAAGTTTCCTCTAAGTTCTTGTTTCTTAAACATAAAACCATAGAAATTTTCCAGAACTCCATTAATGCTCAAATCACTTTTTCCGGTTGTAGCATCAAATTTTTTCAGGTTAATTGTACTTGGGTTAAACTCAACCAAAGCTGTACTAATGTTCATCGATTTGTTGTTTTCGTCAGTATATTTAAATCCTGATAAACTCATCGTTCCTGCGTTTTTTATGTTTTGATATTGGCTTTTTTCTACAGATGCCATATCAAATTGTGTCGTTACATCGGCTTTTAGAATACCAGCAAGAGGTTTATCCATTTTAATTGGATACGCTTTCGAAAGATTGGCCAAATTGATAGTTCCTTTTAATGCCGCATCTACAAAAGGATTTACGGTTATGTTTTTGATATTTGCTTTAGCATTAAAAACATCCTGATCGATTCTAAAAGATAGTTTATCTAAATTCACATAAGTGTCATTTAGAATTCCGGTTTCATTGATGATTTTTGTGTCGATTACAATATTCTGAACAGATTTTGGTAAGTTAGGATATTGAAAAGAAGAATTATTAGATGCAATTGCAATGTTGAATTTAGGAACAGTTGTATCCGTAAGTTCTCCTTTTGCAAAACCAACAACAGTAAAATCTCCGGTAGTTTTTACGCCATCAAGGCTTGAAGCATACGCAGAAGGAATTAATCCTAAGAAATTGGTAAACGATGAGGTTGGCGTTTTAAACTTTATATCATAAACCTGACCTTTCTCTACCATTTGGATAAATCCGTCAAATTCTAATGGGAGTTGGTTGATTAAAGCTTTATTTTCTTTAAAAGTATATTTACTTTGTTCTAAATCAATTCCTAGAACAGCATCAAGAGTCAATTTTACATTTTTCATGTAATTCATTTTGTCCATATCCAAAGAAACTTTGGCAGTAGATTTTGTTGTCAAATCTAATTTAGAATTAGTAAAATCTCCTGTTCCTTCATGGTTCAGACTATCAATGACCATTTTTATTTTAGAACCCTGATCGATATATCTAAAAGTGAAATTCTCGATCTTGTAATTCTGGATTTTTAAAGAAAGCGGTTTGCTTGCTTCACCTGTTTTTGTTTCCTTTTTATCTTTTAAGGCGATATCAAAGTTACCAACACCATCTTTATTAAAAATAATATTGATTAAACCATTTGTAGAGCTTATTCCCTGAATGCTCAAAGGTTCATCTTTTCCTTTAAAAAGTTCTTTGATACTCATTTTTAAGTTCAGTTCGCCTAGTGAAACCAATGTATCACCTTCAAAAGGAGCTTTGTTGATGATGACTAGTTTCTCGATCCCAACAGTTGCATTTGGGAAGTTTTTAAACAAACTTAAATCTGCATTTGCAAAACTTACTTTCGCATCAACACTTTCGTTAATCGCATCGGCAATTTTAGCTTTTATCTGATCTTTAAAGAAATACGGAATGGCAAATAATGCGGCTACAATCACCACGAGAACTATGGCTGTAATTTTTAAAATTTTCTTTAACATATTAATAGATTTGAGAGTTTAAATTCATAAATGAGCTCGTACAAAAATAGTTTTTTTTGATTGAGATCAAAGATAAAGTTTTTATAAAAAGTAGGAATATATTTATTTTATTGAAAAATAAAAAATCCGTTTGAATATAAGTTCAAACGGATTTTTAATGATTTTATGATTTCGATTATTTTTTAATGAAAGAAATAATCTTGGCGGTCATGATTTCTGAGATTGGTAAGCTTTCATTATTATAACTTTCCATATTCGCCTGAGTGTCACCTTCGATAGTTTTCATGATATGATTCATTTTGTCTACAATCAAAAGTTCGGCATTTGTATTGGCTTGCGATAAAAGTTCAGCGTCTTTTACTGTAACTTGTAAATCCTTGTTTCCTTGCAGAATTAAAACAGGAATTTTTAAAGCTTTAATCTCTGCCTGTGGATTATATTTAAACCAGGAAATTAAATAAGGCTGAATACTTGGTCTAAAAAGTGAATTCAGCATTGGGTCAATTTTCTGTGCATAGTGTCCGCTTTTCAGACTATCAATAATAGGAAAAGTCATTTCCTCTAATTGTTTGTTTGCTTTAGAAGCAATTTGTGCTTTAATCAATTTATCAGCAGATTCTCCCGGACCGGCAATAGAAATAAATTTATTGGCTTTGGCTCCGGCAATCATTCCTATCAAAGAACCTTCGCTGTGTCCAATAACAATTATTTCAGAAAAACGTCTGTCTTGTTTTAATAGATTTATCCAGCTTTTGGCATCCTCAGTATAATTTTCGAATACCAAAGTCTGTTCTGTAACAGCTGAAGCTTTGCTTTCTCCAATTCCTCTTTTATCGTATCGTACTGATGCAATCCCTTTTTTTGCCAAAGCTTCTGCCAACATTTTTAGCGAATTGTTTTTCATCATCGGATTATTTCCGTTTCGATCTGTAGGTCCTGAACCCGAAATGATTAACGCTACCGGATATTTCGTTGTGAGATCCGGAGTAGTCAGCGTACCAAAAATCTGATCGATATTAATTTTTAATATTAAAGGAGATTCTTTAAACGTAAGTTCTTTTTTATCCTGAGCATTTACAAAACCCAGGAATAAAAAAGCAGCAAGAGCAAATAATTTTTTCATTTTATAAAATGTAATTATTTAATATTTAATCCAAAAGGAAGCATTGCCTGAACTCCTTTTTGTTTCTGAAGTCTTTTTACCTGCTCGATAAGCATGTAATTCTCTTCGCCAATTTCTTCTTTTATAAATGCTTCTTTCGATTGTGCAAAAGGCAAACCTGAAAGGATATCATTGAATGTTTTCTCGTATTCAGGATAATTTTGTGTACTGTATGATTTTACTTTCGCAATTTTTGCAGCTTCGGCAATAGCATCATTCAATCCTCCAATTTTATCCACCAAACCAATTTTCAATGCTTCAGATCCTGACCATACTCTTCCTTGTGCAATAGCATCAACCTGAGCAAAAGTCATTTTTCGACCTTCGGCAACATGCGTTACAAAAGTGTTGTAAATGTGCTCAACGCCTTCTAAAGTAAAAGCTTTAAATTTTTCGTCAACAGGCACAAACGGACTATAATTAGCCGAGTTTTCGTGTGTTTTTACCTGCTCAGTATTAATTCCTAGTTTATTGGCTAAAGGGCTAAAATTTGGTAAAATTCCAAAAACACCAATAGAACCGGTAATAGTATTGCTTTCTGCAAAAATGGTATTGGCATTACAAGCGATATAATATCCTCCTGAAGCCGCATAATTTCCCATAGAAACTACGACAGGTTTTACTTTTTTGGTAATTTCAATTTCTCTCCAGATTAGGTCAGAAGTTAAAGCACTTCCTCCGGGACTGTCAATTCTAAGCACGATTGCTTTTACATCTTCATTTTTACGTGCTTCTTGTAGCGAACGACGCATAGAACCTTCACCAATCACAGTAACATCTCCTTCGCCGCTTTGTATTTCACCTTGAGCGTAAATAATCGCAATTTGATCCGTTGCTGTATTCGTTAAAGCAGTTGTAACATTATTTTGAGTATAATCTAAAATCGAAATCTTATTATAATCGTCATCGCCGGTTACTTTCAAGGCTTTTTTGATGGCATTATGGTATACGTCTTCGTAAGCGACAATGTCTACCAAATGTTGTGCTTTTGCCATTTCTGGAGTTCTGGCCAATAAACCGTTTGCGATTTCATTTAATTTATCAAGCGGAATGTTTCTGCTTTTAGAAATATCAGTAGAAACTGTTGTCCAGATCGAATTTAAAAGTGCCGTAACTTGTTCTCTGTTGGCATCACTCATTTTATTTTCTAAAAACGGCTCAACAGCACTTTTGTATTTTCCGTGACGAATCACTTCCATATGAATGCCTGATTTATCCTGAAAATCTTTAAAGAACATTACTTCAGACGAAAGTCCTTTAAAATCTAAATCACCTGCAGGATTAATATAAACTGTATTGGCAACAGAGTTTAAATAATATTCTTTTTGAGAATAGGTATTGGCGTAAGCCCAAACAAATTTTCCTGATTTTTTGAAACTTTCAAGTGCGTTTCTCAAATCTTTGTATTGAGCTAATCCTAAAGATGATTCATCATTAAGTATTGAAATTCCTTTAATATTATCATCTGTTTTTGCTGCTTCGATCGCATTGATAACATCGGTCAAACCAACTCCTTTTTTGTCAGAGAAAACAGTTACCCACGGATCTTTGTATTTTCCGGCATAATCGTTTTGAATTTGTTTTAAATTTAATTCTATAACAGAATCACTTTTGACAGAAACAGTATCGTCTCCTCCAAAAATAGCTCCAATAAGAATTATTCCAAAAAAGAAGAACATAATAAATACAAAAATACCGACAACTGTGGCAATTACATTTCCTAAAAACTTCATAAGTATATTTTTTTTAATAAGTAGCGAAAAAGGCTGGTTTGTTACAAATGTACTCTAAAAACAAATTATTTAGGATATACAATTAGATCAAATAGTTGTACTTTTTACATTTTTAAATATCTAAATTAAAGATAGGATATTTTGAAGGATATCAGCAATTTTTTAGGAAGTTATAAGAAATAAAAAATAAGAAACAGTTGGTAACTTCTGATTCTGGAATTAAATAATATGGGTAATTCTAAAATAGTTTTAGTTAATTTGCATTTATTATGAAGTCACAGCATCAAGTCGTTTTATCTATAGGGAGTAATCAGGGAAACAGGTTAGCAAACATCGAGAGTTGTATCGATTTGATACATCAGGAAGTAGGAACTGTAATCAGGGTTTCAAAACTATACGAAACTCCCGCCTGGGGTTTTGAAAGCGATGCTTTTTATAACTGTGCTTTGGTTTTACATACTACTTCATCAGCACAAAAAATACTAAATCAGGTTTTAAAAGTCGAAAAACATTTAGGACGAATCCGTTCGAATCAGGAAGGCTATCAATCCAGAATTATCGATATTGATTTGATTGCTTTTGATGATGAAATTATTGATTCTGAAAAACTGAAGATTCCGCATCCTTTAATGCAGAACAGGAATTTTGTTTTGTTGCCGGTTCAGGATTTAAAACTGGATTGGAAACATCCTGTTTTTCAAAAAACGGTTTCAGAATTAATTGCTATTTCACCAGATGATAGTGTTTGTACAGTAGTTCAGGATTTGAAAAATCCTTTACGCGAAATTGCCTTAGAAACCTTTAATTATATTGCTTTTGAAGGGAATATTGGAGCAGGAAAAACGACTTTGGTTCAAAAAATTGCCGAAGATTTTAATGCCAAAACAGTCTTAGAGCGTTTTGCGGATAATCCTTTTTTACCTAAATTTTATAAAGATCAGAACAGATATGCTTTTCCGCTTGAAATGTCTTTTCTGGCAGACCGTTATCAGCAATTATCAGATGATTTGGCGCAGTTTGATTTGTTTAAAGATTTTATCGTAGCCGATTATCATATTTTTAAATCGTTGATTTTTGCTAAAATTACCCTGGCAGAAGATGAATATCGTTTGTATCGAAACTTATTCGATATTATTTATAAAGAAATGCCAAAACCGGATTTGTACGTTTATCTGTATCAGAATTCAGAGCGCTTGCTTCAGAATATCAAAAAACGCGGTAGAACATACGAACAAAATATAGAGGCAGAATATTTGGATAAAATCAATAATGGATATCTGGATTATATTAAATCCCAAAAAGACCTCAATGTCCTTATTATAGATGTTTCAGATCGTGATTTTGTAAAAAAACACGAGGACTATCTTTTTATATTAGATGAAATTCAGAAAAAAATAAATTAATTGGATAATTCTCGCAATGTATTTCAATTATCTCATTATCTAATTGACACATTTCCTAATTAGATCTCTTCAAAGAAAAATGACCTTTAAAAACAGGATGTGTATTGTCAATTTTTAAGGCGTACCAATAATCAGAAGCGGGTAGAGGTGTTTTGTTGAAAGTGCCGTCCCAACTCATTTGAGAGCCTTTTAATTGTGCTATAAGTTTTCCATACCGATCAAAAATAGTTATTTCTGCCTGAGGATAATTTTCCATTCCGGCAACTTCCCAGACATCATTAAAAGAGTCATTATTTGGAGTAAAAAATTCAGGAAAAACCAGAACAACAAAATTTAAGGTATCGCCTCCACAGCCATTTTTGCCTTGAGCAAAAGCAGTTCTTAAACCTGCAGGAATATCATAGAATACATTAGAATCCTGAAAATTTAACCCATCAACTGAATATTCATAATAATCAGCATCGTTGGCAAGATAAATAGTAGCTGTTGTACCGTTTACTGTAACTCGTTTAATTACTGGAATTAAATGTTCGTCAACAATAATCGTTTTTCTACTGGTACAATTTTCGGGAGCAGGACTTGTAACGTCAACGGTGTACGTTCCGCTGGCTGTAACGGTGATTATTTGTGCGGTTTCACCAGTGCTCCATTTATAGGTCATTCCGGCAATTCCTGCATCAAGATTAACTTTTTGATACTGACATAAGATTGCAGTTTCATCAGTAACGGCAGGAGGTGTATAGATTACAATGTTAATTGGTGTTCGGGTGGTATTAATGCAAGTGCCATTTGAGGCCTGTGCATAATAAGTAATATTGTTCGAAATGGCAGGCGTTGCAAAACTATTTCCTGTATAAACACTATTTCCTCCGGTAGAAGATGTAAACCAACTGATTGTGCCCATATTTGAATTGGCTTCGAGAGTTACACTTCCAGGTCCGCAATTATAGACTGTTGAAGATACTGCAACCGGTGTTGAAGGCGTAATGTTTACAGTTGCCACAACCGATTTTCTGTTCGATTCGCAACCGGCATCAACATAATAAGTTGTGGTGGTAGTTAGAGTAGGAGTTGTATAAGTGTTTCCTGTCCCTAATAAATTTCCTCCAACAGCAGCATCGTACCAACTAATGGTTGAGCCAGCTGTCGCTGTAGTGCTAAATGTAAAACTTCCGGAATCACACACAGGACTCGGATTTGCGGCAGGTGTTGCAACGGGAATTGTAATTTTGGTACTCGCAGCGATTTCTAAAGTCAATTCGCCAGGCATTCCGCCATATTCTACAACATATCCTTTGGGCTGATAATTACCGTTTGTATCTCCGGTATTAGATAAATCATTCCAGGATCCTTTTATTCCAACTCCGGGTTGGGTAATATGTGCATATTTTTCATTTCCACCCTGATTATTTGGTTCTCCGTTGTTCCAGAAAGCAAAATTTGGTGTAGATCCGTTTGCAGTTCCATTCCAGAAAATTGTTCCGGCTTCAGGTCCTGTAACCCATTTCCAGACACCTTCCGTTTCGGCATCGCTTCCGCCAATCCAGCCCGTTCCTGAAGCTTGTTCGCCAATCAGTTTAGCTTCATCAGCAGATAAAATAGTGGCGAGATAACCTTGTAATCCGTAATAATCACTGGCTTCGGCAGCAGCTTTTGCCGCGGTCCATGAAATGCCAATGCTGGGAATAAATAAATAATAATGTTGAGTCGATGGAAGATAATTGGCATTACCAATCGTGATAGAAAAAGTTTTGGTTCCGGAAGCGGCAGCCGAAGAATTAGAGAATACCACATCTTTGATAGCAGATTCTAAATCAGAATACAAAACATTGCCGCCTGTTGCGCTTGATATTTTTAATTTTCCGGCAGTAGCATCCCAACTCGTCGTGATTGAAGGATGTGCTGCAACGTTTGAAAGAGCTAATTGATCTAAACCACTTGAATAGCCCGAAGAGATTTGAACATAACCGGCTTCGGTTCCTGTTTCTAATGGATCATGGGTAATTAAAATACTGGTAACAACATTAATACTGGTTTGTGGACAGTACAATTGATCTCCGGTAGCTTTGATTACCGGAGGAATGATAGCAAGACTTAAATTTGAGCTCTTTTTTGTATTTGATTTAATAGTGTCATTTGACAATGTAATTAGATTTATGTTTAAGGATCTAATTTTTTCAAATGAATAAGTCTTATTAAAGCTTAAAACAAAAAATATTATGATTATTTTTAAGAAATTGATACTTTTCATTTTATAAAAGTATCAATTTTATAATAGCAAAAAAATATATTTAAATTTCTAACATTTAAGCCTTAAATCTTCACTAAAATAACATTTTATGAGCGTAAATTCTTCTTTTAAATAGTGTTTGGCCAATTTAGTTTTTGAAATAAATCCCACACTACAATTCCTGCACTTACAGCAATGTTTAAGGAATGTTTGGTTCCTAATTGAGGAATCTCGATACAGCCATCACAAATGGCAACTGCTTCCTGAGCAACGCCATAAACCTCATTACCAAAAACAAGAGCATATTTTTGATTTTTCTCGACTTTAAAATCCTGAAGAAAAACAGAACTTTCGACTTGTTCGATAGCCATTGTTATTACGTTTTTCTTTTTAAGATTTTCAATAACTTCCAATACATTTTCATGATGTTCCCAGGCTACAGTTTCAGTAGCGCCAAGAGCGGTTTTATGAATTTCTTTATTTGGAGGAGTAGCTGTAATACCGCACAAGATTATTTTTTCGACCAAAAAAGCATCAGAAGTTCTAAATACAGATCCGATATTGTGTAGGCTGCGAATGTCGTCTAACACTATTATAAGAGGGGTTTTGTCTGATTTTTTAAAATCTTCAATCGATTTTCTGTCCAGTTCGCTATTTTCGAGTTTTCTCATTGGTGTTGTATTCAGGTCATAAAAAAAGCTTCCAAAGATAAGGAAGCTTTTTCGATTTATTTTATTTTGTTTTTCAGATTAGCTTTTAACAGGATCTGGTAAAACTGTACCTTTAATAGTAAGTACTTTTGTTGGTTGTCCTTCAGCATTAGAAGTTACAGTAACCGTTTTTGTAAAAGTACCAACTCTGTCAGTAGCATATTTTACACCAATAATACCTTTAGCACCCGGAGCGATTGGCTCTTTTGGAGTTGTTGGTACAGTACAACCACAAGATCCTTGTGTATTTGTAATGATTAATGGCTTAGTTCCGTTGTTTACAAAAACGAATTCACGTTTTCCATCAGCATTGTGAGCGATAGTTCCGTAATCGATAGTTTCTGTTTCGAAAGCCATTCCAGCTCCTTCAACTTTAGCAACCTTAGCAGCTTTAGCTGTTGTTTTTTTAGCTTGAGCGTTAGAAGCAGTAATTCCAACCACAGCTAACATAGCGAATAAAATTATTTTTTTCATCTTTAGAATCTTTGTTTTAATTATGAACAAATCTATAGAAAAATCTAATATGTTAATATAAAAAAATCTTAAAATATTTTAATTTTTGATCCACTTCGATATTCCTTTAAAATATTATAAATTCGCTGTCTTAATTTTTCATTTAAAACACAATAATTTGGCAGCTAAAGAGAAAGTGGTGAAAGAAACACCCTTAATGAAACAGTACAACGAAATCAAGAGAAAATATCCTGATGCATGTCTGCTTTTTAGAGTGGGTGATTTTTACGAAACCTTTGGAGAAGACGCTATTAGAGCATCAAAAATCCTTGGAATTACCCTGACCAAAAGAGGTGCAGGATCTGAAACCGAGACAGCTTTGGCTGGTTTTCCGCATCATTCTATTAATACTTATTTGCCAAAATTGGTTAAAGCGGGACTTCGTGTAGCGATTTGTGATCAGCTTGAAGATCCTAAAATGACCAAAACTATCGTGAAACGTGGCGTTACTGAACTGGTAACTCCGGGAGTTTCTTTAAATGATGAGGTTTTACAATCAAAAACAAACAACTTTTTAGCATCAGTTTATTTTGCTAATAAAAATATTGGGGTTTCTTTTCTGGACGTTTCAACCGGAGAATTCTTAACGGCTCAGGGAAATGCAGAATATATAGATAAATTATTGCAGAATTTTAACCCAAGCGAAATTCTGGTTCCTAAAAATAATAAAGGAGATTTTAAAGCTTCTTTTGGAGAAGATTTTCATACTTTTTATCTGGAAGACTGGATTTATAAAGAAGATTATGCTTTAGAGACGCTGACAAAACATTTTCAGACCGTTTCTTTAAAAGGTTTTGGAATAGAAGAATTAAAAGAAGGAATTATTGCTTCGGGAGCGATTTTGTATTATTTGTCCGAGACACAGCATAATCGTGTACAGCATATAACCGCGATTCAGCGTATTGCCGAAGATGCTTATGTATGGATGGATCGTTTCACGATTAGAAACTTAGAATTGTATCATAGTTATAATCCAAATGCAGTAACGCTTTTAGATGTTATCGACAGAACGCTTTCGCCAATGGGAGGTCGTTTACTGAAACGTTGGCTGGCTTTACCATTAAAAGATAGTAATAAAATAAAAGGACGTCACGATGTGGTTTCGTATCTGAAATCAAATTCTGAAGTTTTATATAATATCCAGTATCAAATTAAGCAAATTTCAGATTTAGAGCGTTTGATTTCTAAAATCGCTGCGGGGAAAGTTTCACCGAGAGAAATTGTTTATTTAAAAGAATCCCTGGACGCTATTATCCCAATAAAAACTCTGGCATTGGCAAGTCCGCAGGAAGCTGTAAAAGTTATTGGGGATAGTTTGCATGCTTGTGATTTATTGAGAGAGAAGATTAAAACGACTTTAAATCAGGATGCGCCTGTTGCTATTGCAAAAGGAAATGCGATTGCAAGAGGTATTAGTGAAGAGTTAGATGATTTACGTGATATTTCAACTTCTGGGAAAGAATATCTGGAAGGAATCGAAAAAAGAGAATCAGAAAGAACCGGGATTTCTTCTTTAAAAATATCCTTCAATAATGTTTTTGGATATTATATTGAAGTAAGAAATACGCATAAAGATAAAGTACCTACAGAATGGATTCGTAAACAAACTCTTGTAAATGCCGAACGTTATATTACAGAGGAATTAAAAGAATACGAAACAAAAATTCTGGGTGCCGAAGAGAAAATTCATAAAATCGAATCAGAGCTTTTTGAGCAATTAGTAGCCTGGATTGCGACTTACATCAAGCCGGTTCAAATGAATGCTAATTTGATAGCGCAATTAGATTGTTTGTGTTCGTTTACGCAATTGGCTGTTGAGAATAAATACGTTTGTCCTGAAATTGATGAGACTTTCGAACTGGAAATCAAAAACGGTAGGCATCCTGTTATCGAAAAACAATTGCCGGTAGGAACACCTTATATTGCCAACGATGTTTATTTAGACAGAGAAACGCAGCAAATTATTATGATTACCGGTCCCAACATGTCGGGTAAGTCGGCTATTTTAAGACAAACCGCTTTAATTGTATTATTGGCTCAAATGGGAAGTTTTGTTCCGGCTGACAGCGTGAGAATGGGAATTGTAGATAAAATCTTTACCAGAGTAGGAGCGTCGGATAATATCTCGATGGGAGAATCTACTTTTATGGTTGAGATGAATGAAACGGCTTCTATTTTGAATAATATCTCGGATCGTAGTTTGGTGCTGTTGGATGAAATTGGTAGAGGAACCAGTACTTATGACGGAATCTCTATTGCCTGGGCGATTGCTGAATTTTTGCATGAACATCCCGGAAAACCTAAAACTTTGTTTGCGACGCATTATCATGAGTTGAATGAAATGACGGAATCTTTACCGAGAATTCAGAATTATAATGTTGCGGTAAAAGAATTAAAAGATACTGTTCTTTTTATCAGAAAGCTGGTAAAAGGAGGAAGTGCCCATAGTTTTGGAATTCACGTTGCAAAAATGGCGGGAATGCCTCAAATTGTAATTTTGAAAGCGCAAAAGTTATTAAAGAAATTAGAAAAGAATCATTCAAACGAGGCGCTAAACGGAATAAAAGAAGCTAGTGACGAGATGCAAATGAGTTTCTTTAATCTGGATGATCCTTTGTTAGAAGAAATAAAAGAAGAGATCATGAGTCTTGATATAAATGCAATAACGCCAGTAGAAGCATTGATGAAGCTTAACGAGATTAAAAGAATGTTGGTTAAAAAATAATTTCAGATTTAAAGTTTAGGTTATCAGAAAGTTATAAAATAAGCATAATTTTTTTTCAAAAAACGCTTGTGTAATTGAATAAATGTCCTAAATTTGCAGTCGCAATACAGAACAAGTCAAGTATTGTAGTTCTTATAAGAATTTGAAATGCGAAAATAGCTCAGTTGGTAGAGCGCGACCTTGCCAAGGTCGAGGTCGCGGGTTCGAGCCCCGTTTTTCGCTCAACATCATATAATGCTCGGATGGTGAAATTGGTAGACACGCTGGACTTAAAATCCAGTGAACAGCAATGTTCGTGCGGGTTCAAGTCCCGCTCTGAGTACTAAAGCCTCTTCTTTTGAAGAGGCTTTTTTTATTGTGGGAATTTAAAGGTTCTAAGTCTTTGAGTTTCTAAGATTCTGAGATTCTGAGGTCCTGAGTTTTTTTGCGTACTGATTAAAAGTGCTGTTTGTTATTTCGAGGATTTCTTTTCTGAAATGAGAAAAAAAAATCTTTTTTTAAAAAAAAACTTGACATTGAGTTTCGGTACACAAAGCTTTGCGGTCTTCAATTGTGTAACAAAACTTAAATCTTGATGAACTCTGCGAATCCCGATAGCTATCGGGATTGTGTTCTCTGCGGTAAAAAAAAGGAGTGTAAATTTAATATTTCTCCGTAATATTTATGGTTGGTTTTGAGGTTCTAATCAGTCTAAAATCTAAAATTCTAATAAATCTAAAATCAACAATCTAAAATCTAAAATAATAAATGGGTGCTTTCGTAATTAGTAAAAGGTTCAACGACGAGTATAAATTCGTATTTACTTCGAGGAAGGGTAAAGTGATCTTTACGAGTTTGAGTTATGAATTGAAGTTTGAAGGTGAAGAGGATATTGAAAAGTTTAAAGCGAATATAGATCAGGCCAGGTTTTTGAAATTTAAAGGCTCTGGAGGAAAGTATTTCTTTAAGTTGATGTTGGGTGAGGTTCACTTTGCAACAAGTCGTAAATACACTACTGAGTTGCTTTTGCAGAAAGGGATAAAAGAAATTGTGACGTACGGTGCAAGATCTGAAATTTTGGACTTCTCGTCGAGTGAATCGATTTTTGAAGACGAGGTTGTCGAGGAAGAAGTTGAAGAGGAAATTTAGAAATAAAAAAAGCGATCACTAAGTGGTCGCTTTTTTTATTGTTGAGTGATTAATTGGAAAATTAATCATAAAAAAAACCATCTCAAGGATGGTTTTAAAATTTTTAGAACTTAGGTTCTAATTATTTTTTTACTTCTTCTACTTTAGCAGCAGCAGAATCAACTTTAGCAGCAGCAGAATCAACAGTTGCAGCAGCAGAATCAACTACAGCAGCAGCAGAATCAACAGCAACAGCAGTAGAATCTACAGACTCAGTAGCTGCAGCATCAGCTTTTTTACAAGAAACAACAGTTAAAACAGCAACAACAGCTAAACTTAAAAATACTTTTTTCATCTTACTTTATTATAAAAGGTTAATTATTAATTCGTGGCAAAGATATAAATTTTTTAATATGTAAAATATTTTTTTATTTTTTTTTTAAAATATTTTCATTGCTCACGATTATCTTAGTTATCAAATAATATGCCACAATGCCAAAATTATGTTATATTGTTGTATTTTTCGAATAAATTATTTTTTGTTGAATATTCAATAAGAGAATTGGCTGTTTCTATTCTCTTCCTTGCA
This sequence comes from Flavobacterium piscisymbiosum, assembly GCF_020905295.1. Taxonomy (NCBI): domain Bacteria; kingdom Pseudomonadati; phylum Bacteroidota; class Flavobacteriia; order Flavobacteriales; family Flavobacteriaceae; genus Flavobacterium; species Flavobacterium piscisymbiosum. The sequence continues at coordinate 2,144,143 of NZ_JAJJMM010000001.1, forward strand.
GTTTATTTTGTTTTTGATTCATTATTTGATAAGCTAAAAAAGCGAAAAAGAGCCTGTTTAAGCTCTTTTATAAATAATAACGACAGTAAATACTATATTGTTTGAATAAATCGCTTAAGAAACGATATTCATAATGGTATTTGTTGCTCCTGTATTATCCTGAATATAAGATTTGCAAATGCTGCTTTTTTCTTCAAAGAAATTATTATCATTAAGCAAACGATCCAGATTTTCTTTCAACTCATTGCTGTTAGAAATTACAATACATCCTTGAAGCGCAACCAATTGAACTGCTTCTGCAAAATTGGAGTAATTTGGGCCAATTACAATCGGGATTCCAAATGTTGCCGGTTCAAGAATATTATGAATTCCCGGATTTCCAAAACCTCCGCCAACATAAGCTATCGTTCCGTAGCTGTAAATTTTAGTCAATAACCCGATTGTATCTATAATAAAGACGTTGTATGTGGATAGGTCTTGATTTTCTTTTTCGGAAAATAATACAGTCGATTTTGTGATTTGACTTTTTAAACTTGCTATTTGATCTGCTTTAATGTTATGTGGAGCAATAATAAATTTTACATGGTCCGGCGCCTGATTAATATATTCCGCTAATAGAGCTTCATCTTTTGGCCAGGAGCTTCCTATAACTATGGTAGGCGAGTTGTTTTTGAAGTTTTCGATAAAATCAAGTGTATTGTCTCTTTCTAAAATAGCATTGACGCGATCGAAACGTGTATCACCGGAAACAATAACATTATGAAATCCTATCGCTTCAATTTTTTGTTTCGAACTTTCATTCTGAACAAAGAAATAGGTAAATGCCTTTAATGCTTTTCGATAAAAACCACCATACCATTTAAAGAACATCTGATTATCTCTGAAAATTCCCGAAATTAAATAAGTAGGTGTTTTGCTTGTTTCCAGTTCTTTTAGGTAGTTGAGCCAAAATTCGTATTTAATAAAAAAGGCTAATTCCGGGTGCACTAATTTCAAAAATTTCTTCGCATTGCTTTTAGTGTCTAACGGAAGGTATACAGTTACATCGGCAACTGTGTTATTTTTACGCACTTCGTAACCTGAGGGCGAGAAAAAAGTAACAATAATTTTGTGGTTTGGATATTTTTCTTTGATTTTTTCGATTACCGGTAAACCTTGCTCGTATTCGCCAAGTGATGCCGAATGAAACCAAATCGTTTTATCTGAGAGTTTTATTTTTTCCTGTAAAATAGAAAAAACATTTTTCCTACCGGCTACAAAAAGTTTAATTTTCGGACTAAAAAGCGCTACAATTTTCAGAAAAAACCCCGCAATAGAAATAACTAAATTATATAGAAAAAGCATCTGTTTATTTTTGTGGCTAAATTACGCTTCTTTCGATTATTTTCATTGGTTTGAAGGTATTAAATAACTATTTTTGTTCCTCCTTTTAGAGATTCTGATTACAAAACAGGTCTTTAATTTTAAAATATATTGAAAATGAAAAAAATTCAAATGGTTGACTTAAAAAGTCAATACGAAAAAATAAAAACTACCGTTGATGCTTCTATTCAGGAAGTTTTAGATACAAATACTTATATAAACGGACCTTTAGTACATCAATTTCAAAAAAATCTTGAAGATTATTTGGGAGCAAAACACGTAATTCCGTGTGCAAACGGGACAGATGCTTTGCAGATTGCTATGATGGGATTAGATTTAAAACCAGGCGATGAGGTAATTACTGCCGATTTTACTTTTGCTGCAACTGTTGAGGTTATTGCGTTGTTGCAACTAACTCCAGTTTTGGTTGATGTTGATATCACGAACATGAACATCGATATCGAAGCTATTAAAAAAGCAATTACGCCAAAAACTAAAGCAATTGTTCCGGTACATTTATTTGGTCGCGCTGCCAATATGGATGCGATTATGGAAATTGCGGCTGAACATAACTTATATGTAATCGAAGATAATGCACAAGCCATTGGAGCTGATTATATTTCGAAATCAGGAACAAAAAGCAAAGTAGGAGTAATTGGTCACGTGGCTGCAACTTCATTCTTTCCATCTAAAAACTTAGGTTGTTATGGAGATGGAGGAGCAATCTTCACAAATGATGATAAATTGGCACACATTATCCGCGGAATTGTAAATCACGGAATGTACGAGCGTTACCATCATGATGTTGTAGGTGTAAATTCACGTTTAGACAGTATTCAGGCTGGAGTTTTAAATGCAAAATTGCCTTTATTAGACGAATATAATGCAGCACGTCGTTTGGCGGCTACAAAATACAATGCAGCTTTTGCCGGAAATGCACATATCATTACGCCGGAATTTGATGCAAACGAAAATGATCACGTTTTCCATCAATATGTATTAAGAATTATCGATGCAGACAGAAATGCTTTATTGCAGCATTTGCAGGATAAGCAAATTCCATGTGCTATTTATTACCCAATTCCTTTGCATTCTCAAAAAGCGTATGTTGATCCTCGTTATAAAGAAGAGCAATTTCCCGTTACCAATCAATTGGTGCAAGAAGTTATTGCTTTACCAATGCATACAGAATTGGATGATGAGCAAATTAAATTTATTACAGATTCTGTTTTAGAATTTTTGAATAAGTAATTATGAGAAGTTTACGTGTTTTAATTTTGACGGTTTTGATTTCGTTTTCGGCTTTTGCTCAAAAATCGAATACAAAAGATGAAACTGCTATTACTAATCAGGTTGAAATTTTGCGTAAAGCAATGATCGATGCTGATGGGACGAAATTAAAAGCATTAACTTCAGATAAATTGACTTATGTTCATTCGAATGGTAATTTTCAAAACCAGGCAGAATTTATAGATGGAATCGTAAGCGGAAAATCTGATTTTGTTACTATTGAGTTTCAGAATCAAACCATATCGATTCAGAATGATGTGGCGATAGTGCGACATGTTTTGTCTGCTCATACCAAAGATGACGGAATCGACAGAGATATTAAAATAGGAATAATGCTTGTTTGGCAAAAGCAAAAACATAACTGGATTTTGATTGCCAGACAAGCTTACAAATTAACTACATAATAAAAACAACCACAAAATGAAAGTATTAGTAACAGGAGGATTAGGATTTATTGGTTCTCACACCGTAGTCGAATTGCAAAATGAAGGCTTTGAAGTAGTGATAATTGATAATCTTTCGAACTCTTCAGAAGATGTTTTAAAAGGAATTACCGCCATTACAGGAAAAACGCCCTTATTCGAAAAATTAGATTTAAGAGAAAAAGCATCGGTTCAGGATTTTTTTAAAAAACACAATGATGTTACCGGAGTAATTCATTTTGCAGCTTCAAAAGCAGTTGGTGAAAGTGTAGAGCAGCCGTTATTATATTATGAAAACAATATTGCTTCGCTAGTTTATTTGCTGCAGGAATTACAGCAAAAACCAGAGGCAAGTTTTATCTTTAGTTCTTCTTGTACAGTTTACGGTCAAGCCGAAAAAATGCCAATTACAGAAGATGCTCCTGTGCAGGCAGCAATGTCTCCTTACGGAAACACAAAGCAAATAGGAGAAGAAATTATTACAGATACTGCTAAGGTTACTAATATTAGCGCCATTTTATTGCGTTATTTTAATCCGGTTGGAGCACATTCAAGTACCGAAATTGGAGAATTACCATTGGGAGTTCCTCAAAATTTAGTGCCTTTTATAACTCAAACAGGTGTTGGTTTACGTAAAGAATTATCTGTTTTTGGAGATGACTATCCAACTCCTGACGGAACTGCAGTTCGTGATTATATTCACGTTGTCGATTTAGCAAAAGCCCACGTTATTGCATTACAGCGTTTATTCAATAAAAAGAATTTACAAAAAGTAGAAACCTTCAATTTAGGAACCGGAAAAGGAAGTTCGGTTCTTGAAGTAATTCATAGTTTCGAAAAAGTAAGCGATAAAAAATTACCATACACAATTAAGCCTCGTCGTGAAGGTGATATTACCGAAGCGTACGCAAACACAGATAAAGCAAATAATGTTTTAGGCTGGAAAGCTGAATTAAGCTTAGACGAAGCCATGGCAAGCGCCTGGAAATGGGAGCAGAAAGTTCGCTCTTAATTTAGTATTCAGTCTCAGTCACGGTTTACAATTGCTGACGATAAAACAAAAAGTCCCAAATAAATTTTATTTGGGACTTTTATTTTAAGTTGTTTTTTTTAAATTTGTAAGATTAAAATGTAGGAATTGTGAGTTTGAAAGAAGAAAGTAAAAAAGACAGTTTTGATTTTGATGCAGAATTTGCCAAAGGATTGACAGTAGAGGAAGCAAAATCGGAATCAATTAAAAGAATCAGAGAATGGTGGGGAAAAGATAAAATTGCAAAACCAGGAATAGATCGCGAGACGTTTGATTTTGATAAGGAGTTTAAAAAAGGTTTAACACCTGAAGAATTTAAGGATGAAATGGCTAAAAGAATAAAAATGTATCCTTGGAAATAATTTTAAAATAAATAATAAACAAAATCCTCATGAATAAATAATTTATGAGGATTTTGTTTATTGTCATTGTAGAGGCGCACAGCAGTGCGTCTTACGTCTTCTAAATCTATAATTATAGACGTTGTGTAGACGCACTGCAGTGCGTCTCTACGATATACATTGTCTATAAAAAACATAACTACAAACAAAAAAAATCCTCATAAATTTAGTTATGAGGATTTTTTATAGATATAGTTTTTAAACTGAAAACTGCGACCGAAAACTGAATACTAAAAATTAAGCATTCGCAGTAACCGCTTCTTTATCAATTTTATTGATCAAACCTGCTAACACTTTTCCAGGACCAACTTCAGTAAACAAAGTAGCGCCGTCAGCGATCATTTGTTGTACAGATTGAGTCCATTTTACAGGAGCAGTCAATTGTATAATTAAGTTCTTTTTGATTTCGTTTGCATCAGAAACTGCATTCGCAGTAACGTTTTGATATACTGGGCAAATAGGAGCGGAGAAAGTCGTTGCTTCAATAGCGGCCGCTAATTCTTCTCTTGCTGGTTCCATCATTGGTGAGTGAAAAGCTCCTCCAACAGGTAAAATTAATGCGCGTTTTGCTCCGGCAGCTTTCATCGCTTCACAAGCTTTTTCAACAGCTGTTGTTTCTCCTGAAATAACTAATTGTCCTGGGCAGTTGTAGTTGGCTGCAACTACAATCCCATCGATAGAAGCACAAACTTCTTCAACAATATTATCGGCTAATCCTAAAACAGCAGCCATTGTAGACGGAGTAATTTCGCATGCTTTTTGCATCGCAAGAGCACGTTGAGAAACTAATTTCAAACCATCTTCAAAAGATAAAGTTCCGTTAGCAACCAATGCAGAGAATTCTCCTAAAGAATGTCCTGCAACCATTTCTGGTTTAAAATCTTCGCCTAAAGTCTTAGCTAAAATAACCGAGTGTAAAAAAACAGCCGGCTGAGTTACTTTGGTTTCTTTTAGTTCTTCGGCAGTACCTTCGAACATGATATCTGTAATTCTAAAACCTAAAATTTCATTGGCTTTTTCGAATAATTCTTTGGCTAAAGCCGAACTTTCATATAAGTCTTTGCCCATTCCTGTAAACTGTGCGCCCTGACCCGGAAATACGTATGCTTTCATTTCTCTAATTTAAAGTTGAATTTTTTTAAATTGAAAATTAGTTTCAATTGAAAGGCAAAAATAACACTTTTTTATTTCGTATAATCCTTAAACATGTAAATCCATGCTAATCTTGAAAATCGGAGATTGAACGAAGTGAGTATGATAATTACAACCGCAATAATAGGAATGATTCTTAAATCGAAATTTTTCTCGAAGAAAAACTGAGCGACGCAATACGTGGCGATTCCCTGAGCGACTGTTAATCCGTAGTTTACGTACATGGCGCCAAAGAAATAACCAGGTTCTTTCTGGAACTTATAATTGCAATGACTACAGTATTCATTCATCTTTGGAAGACCGAAAGTCAAAAAAATACTTTTGTCTTTAAATACTTTTCCTTTATGACAAATAGGACATTCGTTACTTAAAATATGAGTTAATGCACTTGACATGATCTTGTTGTTTTTTATTTATACAAAGGTAATTTGGAATCTATTAAAAGTCTTTTTTATATCTTCGCTACTTATAGCACAATAAAGACATTTTGGGATTGAAATTCCAATAAAAAAAATCCAAATTCCAAAACTGAAATTCCGAATTCCAAAAAATCCAAAATCCAAAATCTAAAATCTAAAATCTAAAATCTGCAATCTAAAATCTAACCTCGTATGAAAAGATATCCTGTTTATAGTGTTCAGAATTTTAGCTGCAATGATATTCATCGTGATTTTTACGTAAATACATTCAAGGAGCATTTAAAAAGTCACAGTTTTATCGAAGAGCCACATCGACACGATTCGTATTTAATGGTGTTTTTTACCAAAGGTTCAGGACAGCATGAAGTCGATTTTGATCAATTCGAAATCAAAAAAGGAAGTTTATTTGTGTTGCAGCCCGGGCAAATGCATCATTGGAATTTGTCTGAAGATATAGAGGGCTTTGTGATCATTTTTTCGCAGGAATTATATAATTTGTATTTCGGACAGAAAAACATCAACGAGTATAACTTTTATCATTCCATTCATAATCGGCCGGAAATGGTTTTTGAAGAAAATCAAATCCCAAAGATTCAGCCTTATTTTGATTTATTAATTCAGGAAAATAATCAGGAGAACAAATATCAGCTTGATAAAATGCTGAATTTGTTAGATTGCATTCACATCGAAATTGCGCGTAAATACAACGAAACCTATTCGCATCAAGCGCATTCGTATAATATTAAAATCGATAAGTTCGAAATACTTTTGGAACAATATTTCAGAGAAGAAAAACTGCCCTCTTTTTACGCCGAAAAATTAAATATCACATTAAAACACTTAAACAGAATCTGCAATGAAATTCTGCAAAAAACAGCAACCGAAGTAATCACAGATCGAGTAGTTTTAGAAATAAAAAGAATGCTCATTGACAAGCAATTAGCAGTAAATGAAGTGGCGTTTAAAGTAGGTTACGAAGATTACTCGTATTTCTCGCGATTCTTCAAAAAACAAACCGGATTGTCTCCCACAGAATTTCGAAATGTAAAATGAGGGGCTTCGACTTCGCTCAGCCTGACACACGAAACTCTTAAGTATACGATTGTCAGGCTGAGCGAAGTCGATGCCCTCGCTCCAAAAAAAAATCCTGCACTTCATAAAAAGTACAGGATTTTAAACCAACCAAATTAAATTCTATTATTGTCGGATTAAGCTTGTTTTACAAATTGTAATTCAATGTTTAATTTTACTTCTTCGCCTACTAAAACACCACCGGTTTCAAGAGCAGAGTTCCAGTTTAAACCCCAGTCTTTACGATTTATTTTTCCTTCTATACTTAAACCTACTTTAGTATTTCCCCAAGGATCAGTCAGGATTCCGCTATATTCTACAGGAAAAGTTACGGTTTTAGAAACACCTCTAATGTTTAAATCTCCAGTGATTTCATAGCTTCCAGAATTAATTTTTTTGAATGATGAAGCTTTGAAAGTTAATTTTGGATGATTTTCTACATCAAAAAAGTCACCACTTCTTAAATGTCCGTCTCTGTCTGCGTTTGCAGTATCGACAGAAGCGATATCAGCAGAAAATTCGATAGCTGCATTTTCAAAGTTGTCTCCGTCTGTAGTAATTGTAGCGTCGTATGTTCCAAATTTTCCTGAAACATTTGTAAACATCATGTGTTTAACTTTAAAACCAATTTCTGAATGTGTTGGGTCAATTGACCATTTTGTAGTTGCCATAATTTTATTTTTTAAATAATTAATTTCATTTTGATAGGACAAAGTTACCTCCGTAGTACTCGAAACACACTTAACCTAGATTAAGAAATGAAAAATGTGATTTTTATTTTTTTAAATTGATTATCTTAAAAATACAATTCTCATGTAGATTAAAATTATCCTTTAGGAAAAGTTTAGTAAAAAAAGAAACGATAATAATCTGAATATCAACTTATATATCGTTTCTTGAGAAAAAAATATTAATTGTAATCTTTGAATTAATAGTTCATCGGAATATCCATCAATAAAAATTCAGCATCTGTATTTGCCTGAATGTTTAGAGTATCAGTTCCTGAAATTCCAACAGCATCACGAGTGTTTAATTCCTGACCGTTGATGGTAACATTTCCTTTTAATATGAAAGCATAAACTCCGTTTCCTTCTTTTTTGATTTTGTATTCAGTAGATACACCTGAGTCAAAATTACCCATGTTAAACCAAGCATCCTGGTGAATCCAAACTCCCTCATCGTCAGCATTTGGAGATAAAATTTGAGCTAATTTATTGTGTCTGTCCGCAATATTCAAAGTTATTTGTTGGTAACGAGGATCTACATTTCTTTTGTTAGGAAACAACCAGATTTGCAATAATTTAGTTTGCTGATCTGCATTTGGGTTAAACTCACTATGCTGAACTCCAGTTCCTGCACTCATCACCTGAATATCTCCATTTTTGATGATTTCAGTATTTCCCATACTGTCTTTGTGCGCTAAATCTCCTTCAAGCGGAATCGTAATGATTTCCATATTATCGTGAGGATGAGTTCCAAAACCCATTCCGCCAGCAATTGTGTCATCGTTCAAAACACGAAGAGCTCCAAACTGAATTCTTTCCGGGTTGTACCAGCTTGCAAAACTAAAGCTATGATAAGCGTTAAGCCATCCGTGATTTGCGTTTCCTCTTGTTTCTGCTTTGTGTAATACTATATTTTCCATGATGATATGTGTTTTGTTATTTTTATAATACAAAGATACCATCAAGGTCAATGAAAGGCACTTAACCTAGATTAAGAAAAAAGATGCTAAGGTTCTGAGGGGCTAAGAGGCTAAGGTTTTTATGGAGCAGAAATTTTGGTTTTCAAAAGACGTCTGGTCCCGCTATTCCTTCCAATTTTTTATGTCCGCCGCGGCGGACACAAAAGGATTTCCAGTGCTATCGGGGCTAAATTAGAAGTTTCATTTTCAGAAGATGTATCGATGCAAAGCGACAAAGTAACCACGTAGCTTTGTCAATCTCGACGAAGGAGAGATCTCCGCAAGTAACTCCGCGCAGAAAGTCGCTAATCTTTGTAGAGTTTCTCGCGAAGATCTCTCCTTCGTCGAGATGACAAAATTATGCTTAGATAATTATATTGAAAGGGAAATAAAACGTTTTGTGACTTCGCGGGATCAAAAGAAGCTAAATTACTTAATCCTAATCAATTTTCCTTTTCCAACGACTTCATCAAGGTAGTTCGAAGTCGAACTTTGCTTGTCATGCATGTAAAATAAAATAGTGTCTTTTTTGATTTGATCTTTTGGAATACTTATGATTAAATCTCTATTGATAAAATTATCCAATAATATTACGTTGCCATACGAGATTTTTCCTTTTGGCAGATATTTGTTGTCAAACACAAAAACACTATCGTTAAAAGTAATTTTATCTTTTTGAACATAGACATTGTCATCTTGTATTAAATAATTATAACGGCCAGTAAGTTTGTCTGTTTGCTGGTTTGGAGTAATAAAAAACAGCGTTATTATTAAAGTCAGGTATTTCATACTATTTTTAGCTATATTGATTTATAAACTGCTGAACCACCGCATCTGTATTCTCATGACGTCTTTTCTTCTCTAATGCTATTGGCGGTGCAGCTCTTTCGAAACAATCTTTTACATCGCAGGTTTCGCAGGTAACACCCACAATTCTTTTTACCAAAGGTTTGCCTTCGATAAATTTGAATTTCTTTTTCATTGCCGGAGTAATCAGGATTCCAACAGAAATGCTGCGTATATTTTGTTCAATAAAAGGATCTTTTGTTGCTGACGAAAAAACCAAATATTCATTGCCACTATGTGCATAACTTGAAATTTGAGCATCAAAAAAATGAGGTTTATTTTGTTTAATGGCTTCGTCGATCGTTTTTACCGAAACCCATCTTCTGCAATAATGCTCGTCAGTTTCGTTGGCATGCGGTTCTTGCTGATTGGTAATATGTAATTCTTTTTTGATTTGATATTTATCAGAACCAATTTTATGGGACATTCTTAAAAAGAACAAGTTTTTAAGATGAAAATCCTTTGGCAATAAATTCGTCAGTCTCTGGTAGAAAGATTCTGGCGAAACTTCAAAACTCTCAATTAGCGATACAAATTCTTCAGGATTAGGTTTTTCGTTGTTTAAGAAATCATTGATTTTGCTGGCAACCAATTGTCTTGGCAATAACAAAGCTCCCGCAAAATACGAAGCATAAAAGTTGTGCAGAACCTGATCAAAATTTTCGAACTTAATCCAGCTAAAAGTCAGTAAGCGATCTGAAATTTTCAAATAATTATAGGCAATTTCTTTGGCTAAAATAAAAGCTTTCTGCGGATTATCTAGTTCTGTAGAGAGTAATAATGTTTTGCTTTTAGGAACATAAATAGAGCGTAAATCGCCCAAAGCTTCCTGTTCAGAAAACACTATTTCTTTTATTTTATAATCGTATTCTTCTTTTAATATAGCCTCTAATTCTTCGATAGTCACTTTAGAATCTAAATTGATTTGAAATGATTTCGAAAAAGAAATGACCTTTTCTTCCAGATCTTCGAAATAATTATTGTGTGCTTCCTGATACGATCGTAAAGCGGCCAAAAAGAAACTTTCACGACTTAAATTATAATGCTGCGCGATTTCGATAATCGTACTAATAAACGCATTGACCTTGGCTGGTGCATTGGCAATAATATCAATTAAATCAGCTTCCTGAATCCCGAAAAGCTCTAACGGAATTTCTTTTAAAATGCCAGATTTCAGGATTTCGCCAATCGGAGCGAGATTATTATCAAGTTTTAAAGACACCATTTGGTCATAACTTGTTTCTAAATGCTCGCACAGAAGTAAAATTTTATCTGTTTTTGGATATTTTTTTCCCTTTTCAATCTCGTTTAAGTACGATTTTGAAAGATTGGTCAATTTGGCTAAGCCAAAAAGAGAAAGATTTTTTTGCGTTCTGACTTGCTTGAGTTTTAGCCCAAAGATCAGCTTTATATAGTCTTTTTCGATATCCATGTATCAAATATAGTCATATTAAAAATAATCGCCAAAAAATTATTTCTAATATTTAGCGAACGTTCGCTTGTTTTGTAAAAAACTTTTTTCTAATATTGTGGTGTAGAAAATATTAGATATCAGGTCGTTATGAATTTAATTCTTGAAAAAGATATAGTCGGTTTGATTATTACTAATTAAAATAAAATCCACAGCTATGAAAAACCAATTAGAAATTACCGAAACGGCAATGGAATTTTTAGACGAAAAGAAGCTTTCTTATCCAAAGATCTGGACCGAAGAAGCAATTGTTTTTATAACCGAATTGCATCGAAAATTCGAATCGCAACGAAAACTGTTATTGTTGCAACGCGAACAAAAACAAACTGCTTTTGATCAGGGCGTCATGCCGGTTTTTACACCAGAAACTAAAAGTGTCAGAGAAAGTAATTGGACAGCCGGAGCAATTCCTAAAGATTTGTTAGATCGTAGAGTAGAGATTACCGGACCGGTTGATCGTAAAATGATTATTAATGCATTGAATTCAGGGGCAAAAACTTTTATGGCCGATTTTGAAGACAGCACTTCGCCAACCTGGCAAAATTTAATGGAAGGTCAGCTAAATTTAATCGATGCGGTAAACAAAACCATTACATATACCGATTTGGTGAAGCAAAAGTCCTATCATTTGAATGAAAAAATTGCTACACTAATTGTACGTCCGAGAGGTTTGCATTTGCCGGAAAAACATCTTTTGATTGAAGGAAAAGAGGTTTCAGGTTCTTTGGTAGATTTTGGATTGTATGTTTTTCATAATCACAAAAGGCTTTTAGAAAACAATTCAGGACCGTATTTCTACATTCCAAAATTAGAACATTATCTCGAAGCACGCTGGTGGAATAATGTAATTGACTTTACTGAGGATTATTTGAAACTGGAAAGAGGAACGATAAAAGTGACGGTTTTAATAGAAACCATAACAGCAAGTTTTCAGTTGGATGAAATTATTTATGAATTGAAAGAACATATCGTAGGCTTGAATTGCGGACGTTGGGATTATATTTTCTCTTATATCAAAAAGTTTAGAAAGAATTCAAAGTTTATCGTTCCGGATCGCGATCAGGTAAATATGACTTCGCCTTTTATGAATGCATATTCAAATCTGGTAATTCAGAGATGTCATAAACGCGGCATTCATGCGATTGGCGGAATGGCGGCTCAAATTCCGATTAAAAATAATGAAGAAGCGAACGCCGTTGCTTTTGCAAAAGTAAAAACCGATAAAGAACGCGAAGTTCGAAACGGTCATGACGGAACCTGGGTTGCACATCCGGATTTGGTGGCAATTGCAAAAGAAATTTTTGATAAAGGAATGCCAACTCCAAACCAAATTCATATAAAAAGGGAACATCGAAAAATTACAGAAGCTGATTTAATTGAACCACCAATTGGAATCATCACTGAAAATGGTGTTCGAAAAAATATCAACGTAGGAGTTTTGTATTTGGCTTCATGGCTCAACGGACAAGGAGCTGCAGCTTTGCACAATTTGATGGAAGATGCTGCAACAGCCGAAATCTCGAGATCGCAATTGTGGCAATGGCTTCAGAATAAGGTGGTTTTGGATAATGGCAAAAAATTAGATCTGGCGTATTATCACGAATTGGCTTTAGATGAATTCAGGAAAATAAAAGACGAACTAGGTGAAGAAAATCACGAAAAGCGTCAATTTCCTTTGGCTGAAAAAGTTTTAGAAAGATTGGTTGTAAATCCTGATTTCGTTGATTTTTTGACGATTCCATGTTACAAATACCTATAAGGAATTAAAAATTTAGAATTAAAAATCTGCGGTATCTGCGATATCTACGGGCGAATAATTTTTTCACGCAGATTTTGCAGATCAGGCAGATAAAATGAGATTATAAAATCTTCGCAGATTATAAACTCAATAACAATTAATACTTTTTTATTCTCAGTTTAAAACTGTGACTAAAAACTGTGACTGCAAACTATTTACTTACTAACCACTTTAACTCAAACTATTTATGAAAACAACAGAAGACAGAATTCAGGAATTGATTAACGATTGGATTACGAACCCAAGATGGAAAGGTGTTGAACGTCCTTATACAGCTACAGAAGTAATTACGCTTCAGGGTTCGTATCAAATTGAGCATTCTATTGCCAAAATGGGAGCGCAAAAATTATGGAGAAAGTTAAAAAATCAGGATTATGTTGCTGGTTTGGGCGCTTTGACAGGAAATCAGGCGATTCAGGAAGTCGACGCTGGTCTTGAAGCGATTTATTTAAGTGGCTGGCAAGTAGCTGCCGATGCAAATTTGGCGGGAGAAATGTACCCGGACCAATCGCTTTATCCAGTAAATAGTGTACCAATGGTAGTTAAAAAAATAAACAATGCTTTGTTACGCGCTGATCAGATTCAGACGGTAAACGGAGTGGAAGATAAAAAGGATTACTTAGTTCCGATTGTGGCTGATGCTGAAGCTGGTTTTGGCGGAAACTTAAATGCTTTCGAATTAATGAAGTCAATGATTGAAGCGGGGGCTTCAGGAGTTCATTTTGAAGATCAGCTGAGTTCTGCTAAAAAGTGCGGACATTTGGGCGGTAAAGTTTTGGTACCAACTCAGGAAGCAATTAATAAACTGATTGCAGCGCGTTTAGCATCTGATGTTATGGGAGTTTCAGCTTTAATTGTTGCCAGAACAGATGCTGATGCGGCTAATTTATTAACCAGCGATGCAGACCCAAGAGATGCTAAATTCATTACAGGCGAAAAAACCAACGAAGGTTTCTTTTATGTAAACAGCGGAATCGATCAGGGAATTGCAAGAGGTTTGAGCTACGCGCCTTATGCTGATTTGATTTGGATGGAAACCAGTAATCCGGATTTGGTTTATGCTAAAAAGTTTGCCGATGCGATGAAAAAGGAATTCCCGGATAAAATGTTGGCATACAATTGTTCTCCATCTTTCAATTGGGCTGCAAAATTATCAGTGGCTGAAATGGAAACGTTCAGGGAAGATCTGGCGGCAATGGGATATAAATTCCAATTTATTACGTTGGCGGGATTCCATGCTTTGAATACGAGTATGTTCGAATTATCTAAAGCGTACAAAGAACGCGGCATGGCGGGTTATTCTGAATTGCAGGAAAGAGAATTTGCTTTACAACAAAGTGGATTCAGAGCGGTAAAACATCAGGCTTTTGTGGGAACTTCTTATTTTGATGCTGTTCAAAACACGGTAATGATAGGAAAATCAACCATAACGGCAATGGAACATTCTACAGAGGTTGAGCAATTTTAATTCAATAAAGAACACGGCTGTTTAGCCGTGTTTTTGTTTTTTGCCACAGATTTCACGGATTAAAAAGATTAAAAGAATGTTGCCACGAATTTGCTTCGCCTGTTCGCTATCGCTCGGGTCACTAATTCACGCGAATTTTAATTAGTGAAAATTTGTGCAATTCGTGGCGAACAAAAAATCATTTTAATCTGTGCAATCTGTGGCTATAAGAACTATTTTTTCAAAAGCCTTGCTTTCATTTTGCTGAAAAATTCCGGTGTTACGCCAATGAAAGAAGCGATTTGTTTTTGAGGAACTTTATGAACCAGAGAACCATATTTGGTAGTAAACTTTTCGAAACGTTCTTCTGCAGGTAAACTTAAATTGTCCATTAATCGCTGCTGATTGGCAACTAATGAATTTTCGATTAAAATTCTAAAAAAGCGTTCTAATTTTGGAATCTCCAAATACAATTGTTCCTGATTTTCTTTGGATAACGAAACTACTTCGGCTTCTTCCAGAACTTCTATAAAAAGCTGTCCGGGCTTTTGCGAAAAAAAGCTGTACATATCGCTCATCCACCAACCTTCGCAGGCAAAAGATAAAACATGTTCGACAATATTATCGTTGATATTGAAGCTTCTTAAAATTCCCGAGTTTACAAAATAGGAATGTTTGCAGACTTCACCTGCGTTTAATAAAATCGTTTTAGGCTTGTACGTTTTTGTTTCTAGTTTAGATAAAAAAAGTGCTTGCTCTTCTGCAGTCAATGAAACGTGTTTGGCAATGTTTTCAAGAATTAACTCCATTATTGTTCTTTTATCAAAGTGAATGAAGTGGCTTTAAAACGACCGTTTTCTACTTTTCCGGTTACAGAAGCTTTGCGGATTTTGTTGCAGAAGCCATCCTCAGCATGTGCATCGCCATGTTCGTCGATCGTGGTTCCGTCTACAAAATAAGGTTTTCCGTCAATGCGAACGGCTAAATCACAGCTTTTTCCTTTCATCCCAAATTGACATTCGCCACAAGCGGTTTCGACAATTTGTGGTTTTTCGGTTGTTTTTTTATCCTGAGCCTGAGTTGCGATTCCGATAAATAGGAATACTATAAAGATTGCTTTTTTCATTTTTTAAGAATTTACAGTTATTAATTTAGAGGTTGCTTTGGCGCGTTCGACAACTTCTTCGATTGGAGTTGCCAGTGAATCATGGCTTAATACAACGCCCATTCGGCGATACGGTCTTGAAGTTGGTTTGCCAAAAATCCTGAAATCGGTTTTTGGTAAAGCGGCTACTTTTTCGATTCCGGTAAAAGTGGGATTTGCAGAATCTTCAGAGGCTAAAATTACGGCACTTGCTCCGGCCTTTTCTAATGTAATTTCGAAAATTGGAAGGCTTAAAATTGCACGTAAATGCAATTCGAATTCGTTGAAATTCTGCGTTCCTGCTAAAGTTACCATTCCGGTATCGTGTGGGCGAGGAGAAAGTTCTGAGAAATAAACGCCCTCGTTGGTTAGGAAAAATTCAACGCCAAAAAGACCTGCTCCGCCAAGTGCTTCGGTTATTTTTTCGGCCATATCCTGCGCTTCGTACAAATCGGCTTCAGAAACTTTTGCGGGTTGCCAGCTTTCCTGATAATCACCGCGTTCTTGTCTGTGACCAATTGGCGCACAAAATAAGGTTGGATTATTATTCTGCGTAATTGTTAAAAGTGTAATTTCTGAATGGAAATCTACAAAAGCTTCTACAATAACTTCGATAACATCTCCGCGAGAACCTGCAACTGCATATTGCCATGCTTTTTCGATATCATTTTCGGTTTTTATGGTTGATTGCCCTTTTCCGGATGATGACATTAATGGTTTTACCACACAGGGAATTCCAACTTCCTGAACGGCTTTTTGCAATTCTTCGGCAGAAGTTGCGTATTGGTATTTGGCTGTTTTTAATCCTAATTCTTTTGAGGCCAAATCACGAATGGCTTTGCGATTCATAGTGAAATTTGCTGCTTTCGCCGAAGGAACAACGGTAATGCCTTGTTTTTCGTAATCGTAAAAACGTTCGGTGCGAATGGCTTCTATTTCGGGAACTATAAAGTCGGGTTGGTGTTTGGCTACGATTCGGTCTAAGGCTTCGCCGTCGAGCATATTAATGACTTCAAATCCGTGAGCAACTTGCATGGCTGGGGCATTTTCGTAACTGTCTACAGCAATTATGGTTTGTCCGATTCGTTGTGCGGCAATGACAAATTCTTTGCCTAATTCGCCTGAACCGAGGAGTAGTATTTTCATTTTGTTTGATTTAGAGATTGAGAATTTTGGCTCGCTTTTACAATTATTAAACTGCTTATAAAAGTTAGAATCATTAATATAAATGATAGAAATAGAATCATTAATAATGAGAATAAAATTTGATAAGGAATTTGTGAATTAAATACTGATGAAATTCCATTTACGAATAACCCAATAACATATATTGCTAAAAGAGCGATTATAATTTTTGAACTTACTCCAAAAGAAAATTGTGAACAAGCTTTGAGGTAATGTATTTGATTTAATGATGGGCTTATTTTTATAGCTGTATTCCAAAACAGAAAAACTATAAATATTGGAAACAAAATCCCCCAGAAAATTGGATTCCAAAACATACCGAAATTGCAAATTTGTATGCATTGAAAAATAAAATAGCTGTCTGAAAATATTAATAAAGGAAAAAAAAGACACACAAAAAATCCAGCTATAATTGAATACTTTTGGATGCTATTTTTGGTTTTCATTTAAATTCAGTTTTGAGAGTAAAGATAAATAAAATGGAATTTATTCTCACGCAGATTTTGCAGATTCAGCAGATTTAATATTTTAACCGCAGAGTTCGCAAAGGATTACGCGAAGCACGCAAAGGAAAATTATTCGCAAGTATCTACACAATCTATATTTTACCGCAAAGGTTTACGCAAGAGCGCAAAGAGTTTCATGCAGATTTTGCAGATTCGGCAGATTTAATTTAAGTGGAAATTTAATTTTTAGACAAAGTAACCATAAAGTATGTCATTTCGACGCAGGAGAAATCTTCGCGAGAAGCTCGACAAAGATTGGATTGTCGTTTCGGAGTTACTTGTGAAGATTTCTCCTGCGTCGAAATGACAAGATTGCGAGGATAATTAGTGTTAGTAACAAAAAGTTATTTTGGAACCTGAATGCGTGAGGGATAGAAGTGGAAAGCCCACAGCCTGACGAAGGAAGTGCGAGGACTTGCAGCGGATAGCCCGGCCCGGAGGGACACGCCCAAATTATTTTTATGTGTAAATTTTTGTTAATAATTATAGCATAACTTCATGTTTGGCGGCTTTGAAACTTTCTTTAAAACGATGCGATATTTCTATATTTGCCAGCTTATAAATAAAACCCCAAAAGAATGAAATTAAATATTTTTTTAGTGATGAGTGCCTTGTGCGTTACATCTCTTTTACAAGCACAATCGGCAGGAATTACATTTAACTTAGGAATGGGAGAACAAAAAGCTGATGCGATTGTTTTTAAAAAAGACAAACAAAAAATTAGCGGGATTGTTAAGTTTCCTGGTTTTGCTGATAAAAAAGTAAAGATTAAAGTTGGTGAAGAGAATGAAAAATTTGCTAGTAAAGACTTAGATTCAATTCAGATTTTTGATGCAAATAAAAAACTTTGGTACACTTTTGTATGGACAAAAACGAAGGTTTACAAAAAAAAGGGTACAGAATTTAAGATTATTGATGAAAATTGGATCTGTAAAATGATCGAAGGGAAAGCTTCTTTATATATGGGAGGAGAGCAATACGGAATAAAAGAGGTGAAGGTGGAAGATGAAAAGACAAAAGAAAAGGTAAAGGAGGAGAAGATGAAGGTGGTTACTAAAGAAGTTTACCATTATTTGAAGAGAAGTAATGAAGATTATCCTGTATTGGTTTCTATGAGTTCGAATGCTCTTTCGGCAGGATATAATGCTTTTTTTAGGGAATATGGAGTTTATTATTTTAAGGATAGTCCGGAAATCGCTAAAAAGATTGAAGATAAAGAATATAAATATGACGACATTGAGAAAGTTGTGGCTTTATATAATGTGAAACCAAAGAAACAAGAACCAAAAGCTGAACCGAAATCAGAGGTAAAAGCGACAAAAACTAAGGCAACGCCAAAAGCAGGATCAAAAACCACTGCTAAGAAAAAATAAATAAATAAAAAAAGCGATACTGTAAGGTATCGCTTTTTTGCTTTTTAGTGAAATTGATCTTCTTCGATTTCGAATTCGGCATCTTTTTCCCAGATTTCCATTTCGCAGGGTTTGCAATTGAATTTTAGTTTGTATTCGAGCTCGCCTTGTTTTAAAACCAATGGTTCTTTTACTTTTACACCCATGATATCTTTTTGGTGTATTGGGCATTTTTTTAATTCGTATTTGATGCAATATTTTGTGGTCATTACACGAGATTTTCCCGGATCCCATTGTAATTCGAATGCTTTTTCTATTTCGGTTACACCGTGACGCTCGTAGAATTTACGTGCAGTTTTGTTTGAAACGTTGTACATGAAATCCAGTTTGGTTTCAGGATACGGATGTGACGTTTTTACCAATTGGTGTTCTTCGCGTTTGTAATTTGCTAAACGAATCTCGGTTAACTGATCGTAAACGGTTCTTCTCATTTCGTTGATTTTTGAAATAGGAAGGAACCAGTTTTGAGAAAACATGATATTAATTTCATTGGCAGTATAAGGGGTAAAGCCTGTTTTTGCCAATTGCGTTTTGATGTTTTCTTCGATTGATTCGCCGGTTTTAGTCTGTTCTTTTGAATGTTCTAAGTTTACGGTGCTTACATTTCCGTCTTCATCGGTTGCGATTAGTTCGAAACCAGTTTCGGTTTCAGTAAGTAATAAAGTAGTGCTTAGTTTACGAACGGCACTGTCTTCTCTTTCTACTATTTTGATAAAAGCGGCGTCGTTATTTCTGTAAATGAAAGTTCCGTCTTTTACTTCTTTTAAAACGTTTGGATATATTTTACCGTTTTCGGCTTTGTTTACATAGATTCCGTCGGCTTCGTTGTTTTCGTTGATGAAACAAAGTCCATCGCCGTTGTTTAGTAACTCGCCGTTTTCGATTTCGTAAGCGTTTCCAACAGTTCGGATTAGTTTACCAATGTATTGTCCTTTTGATTTTGGGCTTTCCCAGGAACCAATACTGTGATTTCTATCGTTTACAAAATAATCGGTGTAACCACGGTTGAAAGTTCTGTTTAAAGAAGAATCGAAAGTATAGGTACAAGTTCCAGATGAAGCTTTCATGTATTTTTCGCTTCCGGCTCCTTCTAAATAACTGTCCAGTTTTTGACGTAAAAAGGATACGTTATTTTTAACGTAAACAACATCTTTAAGTCTTCCTTCGATTTTAAAAGAAACGATTCCGGCTTCAACAAGATTTGGAATTTGATCTGAAATATCTAAATCTTTGATAGAAAGTAAATGACTATTTTTGATTAAAGTTTCTCCGTTTCCGTCGATTAAGTTATACGGTAAACGGCAGTTTTGTGCGCAAGAACCACGATTGGCGCTGCGTTCTCCGTTGGCCACACTCATATAACAGTTTCCGCTAAAGGAAACGCATAAAGCTCCGGTTACAAAAAATTCTAATACAACATCTGCCTCGTCGTATATTGTTTTAATTTGATGCAGATTTAATTCGCGGGCTAAAACCACACGTTTGATTCCGGCATCTTTAAGGAATTTAATTTTATCAGCATCACGATTGTTGGCTTGTGTGCTGGCGTGAAGTACGATAGGAGGTAAGTCCATTTCCATAATAGCCATATCCTGAATGATCAGGGCATCGACACCTATATCGTATAGTTCCCAGATCATTGAGCGACACGTTTCGAGTTCGTTGTCGTACAAAATGGTATTCATTACTACAAAAACCTGAGCATTAAATAAATGCGCATATTTTACCAATGCAGCAACATCTTCGATAGAATTGTTGGCATTAGAACGTGCTCCAAATTGTGGAGCCCCAATATAAACTGCATCGGCGCCACTGTTGATGGCGGCCATTCCTCCAATTAAATCTTTAGCAGGAGCTAATATTTCAATTTTCTTCTTCATTTTTAGAACTTTAGGCTTTTGTGGTATTCATGGAAAAAAGTTTGCAAAGTTCTTATAAATAATTCGAGTTTGCTAATGCTGAAGTGACTTTTTTTGAAATAGTTAACTAATATGGAATGATGATAAATGAAGTTTTTTATTTAGCAGGTTCGTAAATAAGTTGCACAACTCCTGATTTGAAAATATTGGTTTTAAGTAATTTTAAATCTATTCGGTTTTTTAGGTCTTCAAATAATGGTTTGCCATTTCCTAAAACTGTTGGATGAACAGATATTCTATAGATATCAATAAGGTTCAATTGAATAAAAGTTTTAATGAGGCTTGCTCCGCCATATAACCAGATGTCTTTTCCGGATTGTTTTTTGATTTCGTTTACTGTATTTGCGATATCAGCATTTATGAAGGTAGCATTCTCGTCTTTTATATTTTGGCTGGAAAAAACGCATTTCTCCTTAGCATGTACTTCTTTCCAAAGTGATTTTTCAGCTGGACTTGCATTTTCATCCGGTTGATAATTTCCCCACATATCATAACTTACTCTGCCATAAAAAATAGTATCTATACTAGATAGAAAACCATCAAAATCCATATCGTCGTCCATGATGCACCAGTCAGTTTCGCCGTTAGGACCTTCGATAAAACCGTCTAATGTTACTGCCAGATCTAAAATTACTTTTTTCATTTTTTGATAAATTTTGTTTTAAGTATTGGCGATAAAAATATAGAATTTGAGAGTTTATAAAAACAAAAAACTACTTAGTTTATTAACCAAGTAGTTTTCTTCTCAAAAATATAGTGCCAAATATTATGACAGTTTTTTTGCTTTGATTTTAGTCAGAGTATTTTCGATACTGTTTAATTGTTTTGAAACAATACCAATTTGACTTGAATCAAGATGGTTGTGTTCAAGAGCAATTTTGTATTTTTCGATGGCAGCTTCTTCTCCGGTAATACAAGCATTAATGATCGCTTCTGTATCTCCGCTTGTGAAAGAAGATTTAATATCGATCCAGGCACGGTGTATCGCTCCTAATGGTCCGCCGCCTGAAGTATCAGTTGATTTTCCCAGTTTGTTGATTTCGTCTTGTATTTCTACAATAAATAAGGCACGTTCGCGGGCATACTCTAAAAAGTCGGTTTTGATTGCCGGGCTGTCTACATGTTCTGCGGCATTAGTATATCCTAGTTTTCCATCTTCAAGAATCGAAATTAATCCTTCTAATGTGCTAACTGCTTTTTCTGTGGTTTCATCTGTATGTATCATAATAAATAATTTTTATATTAATGTATAATACAAAGTTGGGATTTTATAAAGCGTTATGTCTTATAGAATTACAACGGGTGTTTATAAAATTGTGGAATGGGAATTTTGAAAGTAAATTTAATTTTTCTCGCAGATTTGGCAGATGGAGCAGATTTAACTTGAATTTTATACTAAAGCTTCTTGCATGAAGGTTTGGGTTAGGGATAGAAGTGGAAATCCTTTTGTTTTTTTTTTAAAGCAAAAGATTGAAAAGGATAGCCCGGCCGAAGGCAACCCCACAAATATTTTAATTCTGAAGTTTTGTTTTGTAACCTGAAGTTTGTTTAAGTCGTCAAAGTTTCATTAATTATTAATTAAACGGATAAATGAAATCAATTTCAATTTTTTATGTTGCAGCATTTTTAATTTTCTCATCAGCATTATTTGCCCAGCATAGAGAAAATAAAATAGATAGTTTGATTACTTCAAAATTTAAAGCTGAAGGTCCCGGAGGAGTTTTTTTGGCTGCAAAAAACGGAAAAATTATTTACAGGAAGGCTTTTGGAATGGCTAATTTAGAAATGAATGTTAAGATGAGACCTGAATCTGTTTTTGAAATTGGATCAATGACGAAACAATTTACAGCAGTTTCTGTTTTAATGCTTGCTGAAAAAGGAAAACTAAATGTGAACGATGAAATTAAGAAATTTATTCCGGATTATCCTAATGGGAATGCAATTACAATACATCATTTGCTAACACACACTTCGGGAATTAGGGATTTTACGAATATGAAGTCTATAAAAGATATTGCCAGACGAGATTTGTCTCCAGAGGAATTGGTGAATTTTTTTAAGAATGAGCCAAGTGATTTTAAACCTGGAGAACAATATAAATATTGTAATTCAGGATATGTACTTTTAGGTTATATTATTGAAATTGTATCAGGACAAACTTATGAGGAGTTTGTAACTGAAAATATTTTTAAGAAAATAGGAATGAAAAATACGTTTTATGCAAGCCATGAAAAGATTATTAAAAACAGGGTTTCAGGTTATCGTGATAAAGAACATTATGTAAATGCAAATTATATTAGTTTTTCGATACCCTATGCTTCCGGTTCGATAATGTCGAATGTAGATGATATGCTAAAATGGCAAAACACGATAAATTCTAATGCTTTATTAAATCCTGTTTTTACTGAAAAAGCTTTTACTAATTATCAGTTAATTAATGGGGCAAATATCGATTATGGATATGGCTGGCATCTTGAAAAAGTAAAAGACAAAATCGTTCGCGAGCATGGAGGAAGTATTTTTGGCTTTAAATCAATGGGAGTTTATGAGCCCACTGAACATATTTATGTAATAGGTCTAAGTAATTGTGATTGTAATTCTCCCACTTCGATTACGAGAGATATTGCTTCGCTTTTAATTGACTAAATGAAAAAAGGGTGTTTTAGAAAAAAAACACCCTTTTGAATTATTATTTATGATATTACACAGCCAAAGCTTCTTTGATTCTGCGTAATGCTTCTTTTAAGATATCGTCGCTTGTTGCGTAAGAGAAACGAATACAGTCTGGATTTCCGAAAGCGTCTCCGGTTACTGTTGCTACATTAGCTTCAGCCAAAAGGTACATCGATACGTCGTTTGCATCTTTAATTTCTGTTCCTCTTAAAGTTTTTCCGAAGAAAGAAGAAACGTCTGGGAATACGTAAAATGCTCCTTCAGGAACGTTGATTTTTACTCCAGGAATTTCTTTAAGTAATCCTACCACTAAATCTCTACGGGTATGGAAAGCCTGAACCATGTGGTTTAAAACGCTTGGATCAGCTTCTACAGCAGTAATTGTAGCACGTTGCGCTACAGAATTTGCTCCTGAAGTTACTTGTCCCTGAATTTTTGTACACGCTTTTGCGATGAATTCCGGTGCTCCAATATAACCAATTCTGTATCCTGTCATAGCAAATGCTTTTGCTACTCCGTTTACAGTAATGGTTCTTTCTAGCATTCCCGGGATTGAACCGATGCTGCAGAAAGTTCCTGAGAAATTGATGTGCTCATAAATTTCATCTGCAACTACGTATATATTTGGGTATTTTTCTAGCACTTTTGCAAGAGCTGTAAGCTCTTCTCTGCTGTAAACAGATCCGGATGGGTTACAAGGAGAACTGAACCACATCATTTTTGTTTTTGGCGTGATGGCAGCTTCTAATTGTTCTGGTGTAATTTTGAAATCAGTATCTACAGATGTTGGCACTTCAACAGGAACTCCGCCTGAAAGTTTTACGATTTCGAAGTAAGAAACCCAGTAAGGTGCAGGTAAAATAACCTCGTCACCATCGTTTAGCATTACTTGTGCAATGTTGTACAAAGATTGTTTTGCTCCCGTAGAAACTACAATTTGTGATGGTTTGTACTCTAAATTATTGTCTCTTTTGAATTTTTTGCAAATTGCTTCTCTCAATTCTAAATAACCTTCTACCGGAGAATAGGTGCTGTAATTTTCGTCTACTGCTTTTTTAACAGCTTCTTTGATGAAGTCAGGAGTGTTAAAATCTGGTTCACCTAAACTTAAACTGATAATGTCTTTTCCTTGTGCTTTTAACTCACGTGCTAAAGCAGCCATTGCTAAGGTTTGTGATGTCGCTAAGTTGTTGATTCTGTCTGAAAGAATATGATTCATTATAAAAATTTTGAATGTCCTTAATTTCAACTTTAATTAAGGAAGGTTAATTATTAATAGATTTTTTTTAGTTCTATGCTAGTTCCGGTTTCATTCCAAGATCTTTAAGATGCTTGTAATGTGCTATAACCGCTCCTCTCATGGTTCTGAATTCATGATAAGGCAAGTTGCATTCGATTGCAGTTTGTTTTACGATTTCGGCAATTTTTCCGTAATGAATATGACTGATATTCGGGAAAATATGGTGCTCAATCTGATGATTTAATCCTCCTGTAAACCAGTTGATTACTTTATTTTTTGGAGCGAAGTTAGCCGTCGTATACAATTGGTGAATCGCCCAGGTGTTTTCCATTTCTCCATCTTCATTAGGAACCGGGTTTGAAGTTTCTTCTACTACGTGTGCCAATTGAAAAACAATACTTAAAATTAATCCGGCTACGTAATGCATTACGAAAAATCCAACAACAACTTTCCACCATGTTACGCCAAGTACCATTGGTAAAACCATCCAGATTAAAACGTAGATTATTTTTGTGATCACCAAAACAGTCCATAATTTGACAGGACTTTGAGGTGTTCCATAAGATAATTTTCTTTTAAGATAGTTTTTCATTTGCTTAAAATCGGTGGTTAAAGCCCAATTGAAAGTCAATAGTCCGTATAAAAAGAAAGAATAATAGTGTTGGAATTTATGAAAACGTTGCCATTCAGCATTTTGTGTAAAACGAATAATTCTTCCGGCGTCAAGATCTTCATCATGTCCGTGAATATTTGTATAAGTATGGTGAAGCACATTGTGTTGTACTTGCCAGTTGTGAACATTTCCTGCCAGAATATAAATACTTCCGCCCATAATCTTGTTGATCCATGATTTAGAAGAGTATGATCCATGGTTTCCGTCGTGCATCACGTTCATTCCAATTCCGGCCATTCCAACTCCCATCAAAATGTTTAATAACAATTGTGCCCAAAATGGCATAGGAAGAGTTAGAATTAAAAAGTAAGGCGTTAGAAAAACTGCAAAAAGAATAATTGCTTTTAAGTGCAGCTTCCAGTTTCCGGTTTTCTGAATGTTGTTCTCCTTGAAGTAATTGTTTACTCGTGAGTTAAGTGTTCTGAAGAACTTCAGATTGTCTTGCTTAGCAAATGTAGGCGCAGTGTTATTCATAATTAATTTAAATAGTTTTCAAAGGTAATTATTATAAATTTTCAATTTGCAAAATTGAGTTAAATATTTCAACTCTAAAGTAGTACTTTTGTTAAAAAATTAGAGCAATGGATGAGATATTGAAATATTTTCCTGATTTGACCGACATTCAAATCGAACAATTTCAAAAATTAGACTTTTTATACCACGATTGGAATGAAAAAATCAATGTTATTTCGCGTAAAGACATTGATGCATTATATACAAAACACGTTTTGCATTCGCTTGGAATTGCAAAAATTATGAAATTCGAACCAGGAACATTTGTTCTTGATGTTGGAACAGGCGGAGGATTTCCCGGAATTCCATTGGCGATTCTTTTTCCTGAAACGCGTTTTTATTTAATTGATGTTATTGCCAAAAAAATAAAAGTAGTTCAGGGTGTTGTTGATGCATTAGAATTAAAGAACGTAAAAGCAGAACAATTGCGTGCTGAATTGGTAAAAGGTGATTTCGATTTTATTGTAAGCCGTGCCGTAACCAATATGCCGGATTTTGTTTCCTGGATTAAAACTAAAATCAAAAAGCAGCAAAAGCATACGTTGAAAAACGGAATTCTATACCTAAAAGGCGGAGATTTGACAGAGGAATTAAAGGATTTCCCTAAAGCAACTTTATACGATTTGTCTACGATTTTTGAAGATGAGTTTTTTGAAACCAAAAAAGTAGTGCATTTGCCTTTGAAGTTTACCGTTTAATATTCTTTAAAAAATAAGAAAACCGACAGCGTGCTTAATAAGCGTTCTGTCGGTTTTTTGTTTGCCATTAGTTAAGATGCCTTTGAGTAATTATCATAACACAATGATAATTTTGTGGTTGAGCGTATTTAATTATCTTTGAAAATACTTATAAATAAAGTAATAATGGATAGAAGGAAGTTCTTTAAAAATGGTTCTTTATTAACGATCGGAGCCGCGGTTATGAATCCGTTTCAGGGTTCTGCAAATATTTTAGATTTAGAAGAGTTAAATAAAAATAAGAAAGCCAAAAATATTATTTTACTCGTTAGTGACGGAATGAGTACCGGAACACTTAATATGACCGATTTGTTCCTGAACAGAAAAACAGGAAAAGGTTCTAACTGGATTCAGTTGTATAAAGAGAACAGAGTTTCCAGAGCTTTGATGGATACTGCTTCTGCGAGTTCTATTGTTACAGATTCTTCGGCTGCGAGTTCTTCATGGGGTGGTGGTTTTAGGGTCAACAACGGAGTCCTTAATGTGAGTCCGCAGGGAGAACCTCATTTACCCATTTGGCAAAAGTTCAAGAAGGCAGGAAAAATGGCGGGTTGCGTTACAACAGTTCCTATTACTCACGCTACTCCGGCGGGTTTTTGCGTAAACAGTAAAAGCAGAAACGCACAGGACGATATCGCTGAACAATATTTAGATCTTGGTTTTGATGTTATGATGGGCGGAGGTTCAAACTATTTTAGTGCTGAATCCAGAAAAGATAAAAAAGATATGTTTGCTGCTTTTAAAGCAAAAGGATATCAGGTGGTGAAAAATCGCGCAGATATGGATTCGGCTTCGAATTCTCAGCCTATTTTGGGTGTGTTTGCAGAAGATGGTGTTCCTTATTATGTAGATAGAAATAGTGATCAAAATTTACAAAAAACCGTTCCAAGTCTTGCCGAGATGGCGCAAAAAGCTATTGACAGAATGAAAAATCATAAAAATGGTTTTGTTTTGCAAATAGAAAGCGGAAAAGTCGATTGGGCGGCTCACGGAAATGATATTGCTGGTTTAATTCATGATCAGATTGAGTTTGATGAGGCTGTGAAAATTGCCATAGATTTTGCTGAAAAAGACAAAGAAACATTGGTAATTATTACAACAGATCACGGAAATGCTAATCCTGGGATTATTTACGGTAAAGACGCCAATGATAATTTTGATAGTATCCAGAAATATACTCAGACAAATGAATGGATTTTGAATCAGATAAAGCCTCAATCTTCTGTTGCACAAGTAAAGGAAATTATCGAAAAAGCAAATGGACATTCGGTTTCAGACGAAGAGGCAAAAACGGTACTAAGCTATTACGACGGATTGCATAAAGAAGACGGACTATATAATTATAAAAAATTACCCTATAAAGCTTTTGCAGAAATGCAGGGAAAAATAAATTCTGTAGGATGGATTAGTATGGATCATTCTGCTGATTATGTAGAGTTGGCCATGTTTGGTCCCGGAAGTGAACTTTTGAAACCTTTCGTAAAAAATACCGATTTGCATTACCTCATGTTGCAGGCTGCGGAAGTCGAAAATAAGTTTTAGTTGATTTAAAATAATAAACCCCACAAATTTCAAAAATAGTTGAAGTTTGTGGGATTAGTTTTTAAAAGAATATCAATTAAGATGCTCTTTTTGGAAAGCACAAAAATTGATTGGATTTAGTATCTAAATTATGAATGAGCTAGTTTATTGCTTTTTCTGTTGCCTCGGTAGAATTTTCAAACTCTGGGTTAAAGAAAAAATCACGGCAAATTACAGGTTCGTGTGATGAATCGTAAACTGCTTCAAAGTTTTGTTCTAAATCATCATTGTTATATTGACATGGATAATCACGTTTTAAAACGGCTAGTGTTCTGTTGAGCCATTTGTCAAAAACTCTTTTTCTTGGTGTAATGTGACGCGCTAATAATACTAGTCCAATAAGTTCGTTCTGAATAGCATATGATCCTTTTCTATACATAACATCGATCATTGTTACATTCATAAGGGCTATCCATAAAGGTCCGTTTACAGTTCCGGAAGCCGAAATATCAAAGTTAGCATCAAAAACTAAAGGTTTTGTATTTTCGATATTACCAATAGAACACCATAAAGCCTCGATTCTCTTTTGCGTATCATTGTTCATTTTGGTGTATCCTGTATATCTCCAATATATCCATTCGAGTAAAGCTGCTGTAAGTCCCACAGAAGCTTTATGATTAATTTGCATTAAAGCATGTTCAAGTTCGTCATTTCCTTCTAAAGGATCTAAAAATTGTTCTATCTTGTTTTTACTCCATTTAAAGTCAATTGGATGCCCAATACTTTTTGCCTGTACAATTACAGGAGGTGTGTTTTGTAAATTTCTCATCGTTTGTTTTTTTATGTTTTTTTCTAAATTGTTGTAAAATTTGATTTGTAAAGCTTGTCCTGAGTTTGTTTATTTCTCTGTAAATTCTTCCGCTTTAAATCTGATGTAAAAGTATGTTGAGATATATTTTTAGAGTGTAACGAAAAGTTTTAAAAATAACAGAATAGGGTTTTTTAAGCTCTATACTATTGATAATCAATATAATAAGAAAAGTATTACAAATTTAAATATTTTAAGAATGTAAGAGGGACGATAAATTGCTTTTGGCTTTTATGATTTAATTATAAGTCATTGTATTTTAGTAGTTTGTTGTTTTTTTGGATTTGGTCAAAAAAAAGAGAGTGTAATAATGACTAATCATGATATTGTATCAAATTAAAGAATCGATATGCACTCATCCACTATTATTTTTCGTTCCTGTACTTTTATTTGGTCAATCTGTATTAGAGGAATACCTTTACTACAGCACTAACAAATTTTACCTTTGAAAACAAAGACTATACTATCGACATATTGGAAAATTCAACTCATAGGTTGGATTACTGCTTCTTTATATTGGGGATTATCGGCTTTCCTGACAGGTAATTTTATATGGAAAATGGGCGTAATAGATTTAATACTTGATGTGTCAATTGGTATTACGCTAACTCATATTTATCGAAATTTCGCCTTAAAAAACGGATGGAATAAACTGAATCTGAAAATGCTGTTGCCAAGAATTATATTCAGTATTCTAGTGCTTTCCTTATTGTATATGGCGTTGATTGTTGGTAAGCTTTATTTGGTACGTCTTTTAATTTTTAAAAATGAAACTGTTTCTTTTTTAACGTTTTTTCAATCAGTACAATTACAGGTTTTTATCACCGGTACACGATTAATGTCTATTTGGGTATTGGCGTACCATCTTTATCACTATTCAAGACTCGAATTAGAAACAGTAAAAGAAAATGCCCGGTTATCCATTATAATAAAAGAAGCACAACTTAATAATCTGAGTGCACAGCTCAATCCTCATTTCTTTTTTAATTCATTAAACAATATAAAATTCCTGGTCATAGAAAATCCGGATGCCGCCAGAAGAGCTATTGATCTATTGTCTGAACTTTTAAGAAATTCTCTAAATAGCAACATTGGGAAATTGATATCACTAGATGGCGAAATTAATCTGGTGCGGGATTATCTGGAATTAGAAAAAATACGATTTGAGGAACGTTTGCAGATTAAGATTGAAACCAGTTTAGACTTATCCAGACATTTAATTCTACCTTTTAGTATTCAAGCATTAGTTGAAAATGCCATAAAACATGGCATCGAAAAAAGAAAAAGCGGAGGTTTTATTACTGTAAAAGTTGAAATGGAAAACGATTTTATAAAGATTACTGTTCAAAACTCAGGAAAACTAAGTAATGAAATTACAAATTCAGGTATTGGGTTAAATAATCTAAAGGAAAGATTGTTGTTGCAATATAACGGAAATGCTTCTTTTGAGATTATTCAGATGGAAGATGAAACGGTTTTGTGCACTATTTTAATACCATCAAAATGAAAAAGATAAAAGTAATTATAATAGATGATGAACGTTTAGCTAGAGAAGAAGTAAAAATAGCTTTAAAAAACTATGAAGACTTTGTGCTTATTGGTGAAGCTGAAAATGCCGATGATGCTAAGATATTGATCGAAAAAGAAATGCCTGATTTAATTTTTCTTGATATCCAGATGCCTGAAAAATCCGGTTTCGATTTGTTAGAATCTTTAGATCACGTTCCGGCAGTTTTATTTATTACCGCTTATGATCAATATGCAATACAGGCGTTTGAAGTAAATGCTTTAGATTATTTAATGAAACCTATAAGAGAAGAACGTTTTGCAAAAGCAATTCAAAAAATAAGAGATACGATCCAGCTAAAATCTTCCTTAAATGATGCTGTCGCAAAAGATCGAAAGATTTTTATAAAAGATGGAGAAAAGCGGTTCTTTATTCAATTAGATGAAATTTATTTAATTGAATCTTTAGAGAATTATACCCGATTATTTTTTCAGGACAAAAAAGCACTTCAAAGACGTTCTCTTCGTCAATGGGAAGAAATTTTAGACGAAACTATTTTCTTTAGAATAAACAGAACCGAGATTATAAATATAAAATACATCCAGGCAATCAATACAACAGATAGCGGCAGGTTAGAAGTAAAACTAAAAACCGGAGAACTATTAGAAGTGTCAAACCGCCAATCCGTGAGGTTCAAAAATAGGAACGGGATTTAAATCATCTTTCAAAATTATTTTAATGCGTACAGCTAATGCTATTAGTTGAGGGCTTCTGTATGCTTTTTTTAGATTTAATGAATCAGTTTATTATAAACAACCAAGCTTAAAATAAAGCTTCCTAATAAAACTATTTCCATGAAAACAATTTTAAATTTTGTATTTCTTATTCTCATGATATCAAATACATTTTCTCAGCAAACTAATAAAACCAAATCCGAAGATCTAAAAAGTGCTTATGATATTCAGGACAGTGTAATGATCAAAACGAGTGATGGCGCTTTGATATCGGCAATTGTAGTGCATAAAAAAGGAATTTGGGTTCCTAAACCCGTTATACTTCAACATACGATTTATGCAGAAGAAGGAAAAGGGATCAAATCTTTGAAAGAGGCAGCAGATAAAGATTATGTGGGTGTTATTACCTATTCGCGAGGTAAACGATTTAGTCCTGATGAAATATTTCCTTATGAAAATGAAGCCAATGATACTTATGATGTTATCGATTGGATTAGCAAACAAGAATGGTGTAACGGAATTATCGGAATGTTTGGTGGCAGTTATAATGGAATGACGCAATGGGCAGCGTGCAAAAAAATGCATCCTGCGCTTAAAACGATAGTTCCTTATGTTGCTAATCGAGCCGGAATGGGTTTGCCAATGGAAAACAATGTGTTTATAAATCCCAATTACGAATGGTCTTTTTATGTGGGCAGTAACAAATATCTCGATACAGTGGCAGGAAATGACAGGCAGCGATTTAGAAATATGCAGTTTAAATGGTGGGAAACCGGACTTGCCTACAAAAAAATGGACAGCATTGACGGAACTCCAAACAGACTATTTCAGCGATGGATACAACACCCTTCGTTTGATGAATATTGGCAGAAAATGTCGCCATACAAAAAGGACTTTGCCCAAATAAATATTCCGATTTTAGTTATCGACGGTTATTATAACGATTCCCAAAATTCGAGTTTGTATTATTTAAGAGAACTTCAAAAATACAATCCTAAAGCCAATTCTTATTTAGTCATTGGTCCGTACAGTCATTTTGGGGCACAAAAAGGCGGTTCTCCTGTAATAAATGGTTATAAGGTTGATGCAGATGCTTTAATTAATACCAAAAAAATAACGTATGAATGGTTCGATTACATTTTAAAAAACGGACCAAAACCAGAAATTTTAAAAGACAGGATTAACTATCAGGTAATGGGAGCCAATGAATGGAGAAGCGCTGCGTCTCTAGATAAAATGAATAATGGTTTCCTGAAGCTGTATTTAACGAATAATAAATCCGGAAAATTTTATGCTTTGAATGCTAAAAGGCCAACTAAAAGTAGTTATTTATCGCAGGAAGTAGATTTTGCCGACAGACAAACTCAAAACAATGAATATTACCCGGATCCTATTATCAAAAAAGAAATTGATACAACAAACGGATATATTTTTATAAGTGATCCTTTTAGAGAGTCGATATTGGTAAACGGATCATTTTTAGGAGAAATAAAGGCAAGCATCAATAAAAAAGATATGGATATTGGTGTTACTTTATATGAATTAACACCAAATGGAGAATATTTTCATTTGTCTTATTTTTTGGGCCGTGCGAGTTATGCCAAAGATAGTACAACAAGAAATTTATTAAAACCCAATAAAATAGAATCGATTCCTTTTTCGAATACACATTTGGTCAGTAAACAATTAAGTAAAGGAAGTCGTTTAGTGGTGGTATTAAACGTAAATAAAAACCCTTTTTCAGAACTCAATTACGGAACAGGAAAAACAGTTATCGATGAAACCATTAAAGATGCCAAAGAACCCTTAAAAGTAAAATGGTATAATGATAGTTTTGTAAAAATCCCGATTTGGAAGTAAAACAACAAAAGTAAAAGCCGCAAATTTCAAAATGAAGTTTGCGGCTTTTTTATAAATCTAAAATCGGAACTCTAAAATCAGAAATTATCCTAAGAAAGGGTATCTGTAATCTTCAGGAGTTACAAAAGTTTCTTTAATCGTTCTAGGAGAAGCCCAACGTAATAAGTTCAATGCAGAACCTGCTTTATCGTTAGTTCCTGAAGCTCTTGCACCACCAAAAGGCTGCATACCTACAACAGCTCCTGTTGGTTTGTCGTTGATGTAGAAGTTACCTGCAGCATTTTGCAATTTCGTAGTAGCTACTTCAATAGCATAACGATCCTGGCTAAATACAGCTCCTGTAAGAGCATACTCAGATGTAGTATCAACTAATTCTAAAGTCTCTTCCCATTTTGCATCTTCGTAAACATATATAGTAATAACTGGTCCGAATAATTCGGTTTCCATTGTAGTATATTTAGGATTTGTTGTTACAATAATTGTTGGTTCAATAAAGTAACCTACAGATTTGTCGTAATTTCCACCAGCAATGATTTCAGCATCAGCATCTTTTTTAGCCTGATCGATAAAACCAGCCAATTTATCAAAAGAACCTTCGTTAATAACTGCAGTAATGAAGTTTCCGAAATCTTCCGGAGAACCCATTTTCATCGATTTTACATCAGCAATTAATTGCTCTTTTACAGCTGGCCATAAACTTTGCGGAACATAAGCTCTTGAAGCTGCAGAACATTTTTGCCCCTGAAATTCAAATGCACCACGAGTAATTCCTGTAGAAACTTGTTTTGCATTAGCGCTTGGGTGAGCAATGATAAAATCTTTACCACCAGTTTCACCAACGATTCTTGGGTATGTCTTGTAGTGGTGAATGTTAGCACCAATTTTAGCCCAGATATCTTTAAATACATGAGTTGATCCTGTAAAGTGAACTCCGGCAAAATCACGGCTTGCTAAAACAGTATCAGTAATCATTAAAGCATCTCCAAAAACAACGTTGATAACGCCATCAGGAACACCCGCTTCTTTGAAAATATCGATGATGATTTTTGCAGAAAAAACCTGGCTATCACTTGGTTTCCAAACCACAACGTTACCCATCATTGCAGCACTTGCAGGAAGATTGGCAGCAATAGCAGTAAAGTTAAAAGGAGTAATCGCATAAACAAAACCTTCAAGAGGTCTGTATTCTAAACGATTCCATGTAGTAGAATCAGACTTAGGCTGATCTCCGTAAATTTGCGTCATAAATTCTACGTTGTAACGTAAAAAGTCGATCAATTCGCAAGAAGCATCAATTTCTGCCTGATGAATATTTTTAGATTGTCCAATCATTGTAGCAGCGTTAATACGCGCTCTGTATGGTCCTGCAATAAGTTCAGCAGCTTTTAAGAAAATAGCAGCACGTTGTTCCCATGCCATATTTGCCCATGCAGTTCTTGATTCAAGAGCATTAGCAATTGCTTTTTCAATATGTTGTTTTTCAGCTAAGTGATAAGTTCCTACAATGTGTTTGTGATCGTGAGGAGCTGATATTGTTCTTGTATTTCCAGTTCTGATTTCTTCGCTTCCAATGTATAACGGAACGTCAATTTTAGAATTCCACAATGTTGTGTAAGCTGCCTGAACAGCTGCTTTTTCTGGTGAGTTAGGTGCGTAGCTTTTTACTGGCTCGTTTACCGCTTTTGGTACATGAAAGAATCCTTTTAGCATTTTATTTAAAATTAGATAATTAGACAATTTAAGGGTTAGATGATTTGATTTGTTACGAATAATCTAACGCTGCACAAAAGTACAAAGGATAAATTAATAATTTGACAAATTTATGATTAAGATAACGATAAAAAAGAGCAGGCTTTTTTAAACTTTTTTTAGTTTAAAGCAAAAGGAGCACACATTCTAAAAGTAGGAACAATTACTTTGAATGTTTTTGTAGAGGTAAAATTGATCATATTAAAATAACCTTTCATTGCACCATAAGGAGATGACAATAGACAACCTGAGCTATAAGTGTGATTTTCTCCAGGTTTCAAAACCGGTTTTTTACCAATAACGCCTTCTCCGTCTACAACTTCAAGATCGTTTAAAGAATCAAATATTTCCCAGTGACGAGAAGTTAACTGAACTGAATCTTTGCTGTGATTTTCGATTGTAACTACATAACTAAAAGCAAAGTGGATCTTGTAGTTCTTGAAGTAAGTACCTTCAAAACTAGTCAAAACAGATATTTTTATGCCTCTTGTTATCTGAGAAACCATACTAAAGTAGTAAATATGTGTGGGTTATAGTTGCAAAGCTACAAAAAAAAATCTTTCAATCTAAATCCTTAACAATGTTTTAATTTACGATGTTTATCGAGTTGGCATTTCCTTTTCCTATAACTCTCTGATAACGATCTGTACTTTCTTTGTAATAAACCAATATGGTATACTCATTTTCAGTTTGATAAAAGTTTCCATCAATCGCATTTTCATAATCAATAACACCTTTTTTATCGGCAATTGTATATTGAAAATTAGTAAAACCTTGTTTAATCATGACCGCTTTTTCAAAAACAGCTTTCTCAGTATTATATTCCATTTTGTATTCTGGCGATAAACTATAGTTGTTGAACATTCCTGTAATATAAATGTCTTTGTTTGTTGATCTGAAGGTCGGGGCCGAAAGAGTAAAATAAACCCAGGCATAATCGGCTTCAATGTCGTTGCTTGAAGCGTTGATGTTTTTCACCACAAAATTTCCATTTACATCCTGATACACGGTATAAATTTGGTTGGCTCTTGCCTGATTTGTATATAAGTACGAATTGTAAATGTCGTTATTGGCGCCAACTCTTCCCACATTATTGCTTGCTGCACGAATGTCTTTATTTTCGAAATATAAAAATTCATTTCCGCCCCAAAATTGAGTTTCCTGATTGTATTTGTAAACCAATTGATTCCCTATTGTGTATTGAGGAGGAACATTTTTGATAGCGGTATTAAAATTGCCGTTTTGTAATAATAAGATTTTTACATTTTGTAACGGAGTTTGAAAAGTAATATCATTCGATAATACGGCAAAGTCAAGATTTTGTTTGTAATCAATATTCGTAACATCACGACTTCGTTTTACCTGAGCCGAAACTGTAGCATGATTTTCATATAAAATAAATTTTCTGGAGAAAATGAGCTCTCTGTCCTCATTTAGAATCCTCAGCATATAATTTCCCGAAATTCGTAATTGAGATGTAAACTGATTAGGAAAAGAAAGTCGATAATGAGAGTATACCTGAAGCGTATTAAAAGAATTAGAGTAATCTGTAATTCTTTGGTTATCAAAACCGCTAATGTAATCTGTTTTTGGGATATCAGTTGGTTTCCAGTTATAATCGCAATGGATAACTTCAAAATAATAATTGGCTTCATTACCAAACAAATCATCAAACTGAAAGGTAAAATTGTCGCCTAACTCAAATATAGGTACTACATTACTGCCGTTTTGAACAAACGAAACAGTTTTGATATTGTATGGAGGATCAATCTCGGTTTGTATTCCTTGCGCCAGGGCTGTGGCCGAAGCAAAAATGAAAATAAGAAGAAGATTTCTAAACAAAAATTTTGGCATCATATTACAATTGTAAGATTGTAAATATAAGAATTATTATATAATGTAATAAGATGCCGCTTTTACTGCTTTCGAAAACAAATTTATTAAGAGCTCAAAATGTATTCTAAGTTCACTTCGATTTCGTCATTAATATAACTTTCTTCTAAAAGCGAATCAGATAATAACTTTTTGTTTTCCTGTAGTTTGATAATTTTTTCTTCAACCGTATTTTTCGAAATAAACCTTATAACATTTACTTTGTTCAATTGTCCAATTCGGTGCGCTCGCCCAACTCCCTGCTTTTCAGCAAAAGGATTCCACCACGGATCTAAAAATAAAACATACGAAGCTTTGGTAATATTAAGACCAACGCCGCCCGCTTTGAGCGAAATAAAGAATAACAAAGGCTTTTCTTTTTCCTGAAACAATTTTACCTGTTGTTCTCTTTTACTAGCAGGAGTTTCTCCGGTAATCTCGCAAAAGTCTATTTTGTTTTCCTTACACCAATCTGTATAAAAATGCAAATTAGTCACAAACGAACTAAAAATGATCGCCTTTTGTTTCTCTTTTACTAAAGTTTCCAGATAATTAGTGACGGCATTATATTTTCCCGAATCAATTTCAGATTCCTGATCCACCATTTTTGGGTGATTACTCAGTTGTCTTAACTTCATCAGCGTATTTATAATACTAATTTTGTCCGGGCTCGATCCGTCTGTTTTTAGTAAAAAGTTCCGTGCTTTAGATTTTTCTTTTTCATATAATTTTTCCTGTTCAGGATCCATATCACAATAATAAATCTGCTCGGTTAATTCAGGTAAATCTTTCAAAACCTGTTCTTTGGTTCTCCTTAAAATATAAGGCTGAATGATGTTTTTTAGTTCAGATAAACTGTTTTCGTCTTGTTTTTTCTCAATCGGAATTTTAAAATTCTGAGCAAAAAAATCATAACTACCCAAAATATCCGGATTTATAAATTGCATTTGCGACCATAAATCATCTAACGAATTTTCGATAGGAGTACCGCTTAAGGCAATTTTATGAGACGTATTTATTTTAGTAATTGCTTTAAAAATCTTAGAGTTTTTATTTTTAATGTATTGACTTTCGTCTAAAATTAAATAACGGAAATTGTATTTTTCTAAAATTGAGATATCACGGTGAACAATGCTATAACTCGTAAAAATCAAATCAGTTGAAGCTAATCTGCTGGCCAATAATTTTCGGTCATTGCCCACATATTGCATTTTCGAAAAATGCGGTGTAAATTTTGCCGCTTCATTGTACCAGTTAAAAACCAATGAAGAAGGTAAAACAATTAAAGCTTTTAAAGGTTCTCTTTCAATAGTAGTTTCATTCTGAAACAAATCAAAATTGGTGGTTTTAGTCGTAAATCCCAGTTGTTCCTGTACGGCAACCAGAACGGCAAGAGTTTGTAATGTTTTACCAAGTCCCATATCATCAGCGAGACAAGCACCTAAATTGGAGTTAAAATGACCCAGAAGCCATTTTACACCATCGATTTGATAAGGTCGTAAAGCTGCTTTTAATAAATCAGAAGATACGTACTCGGCCTTGTGAATGATATCATCTTTGATTTCCGGAATCGCATCCAGAGCAGCAAAGTTGCTTTTACGCAGAAGTAAATTTCCATTCTCTGTTTTGGCCAACTTTGCCAGCGAACCATATTTACTCAACCATTCTAACGGAATCAGAAAATAGTTTCCGTCAGGCAATAAAAAGAGTCTTTCTTTGCTTTTTATGTTCGGAATAATTTCACTGAAATTGATCGTATAAGCGCCAATCGTAATAACTATTCTGATATCGAACCAATCTTCTTTTGTTTCTTCTTTCGAAGCAGAAACAGTATGGTTTTCTGTAATGATTTCTTTGCTTTCCAGTTTTAAATTACAGATCGTAAATCCTAAATTTTCAAGCTCTTCCTTGCGATCAATAACAAATTGAATGTTTACATAAGGATCTGGATTTTCTGCATCAGAATTTAATCCAAACAATTCGTTTTTGATTTTTATTAAACCAAGCTCAAGTAATTTGTTTGTATATAAAGTTTCATCAGCACTGCGTTTAAACTGAATAATTTTAGGTTCGTTGGCAACACTAAAATCAACAAACGAATGTGTTTTTTTGGTTTTACTACTATCAAATGAATAACCGTTATAATCAAAATAAAGGTTGAGGTAATAGCAGTTTTTAAAGAAATCAAAAACAGGCTGAATCGTGCTTGTAACAATTTGATCACGATGTTCAATTTCAAAACCAGTAGCGTCTATGTCTATTTTTTTTGCTATTTCAGGAATGAAACTTTTAAAATAATCATCAACTAATTTTGAAGGTATTTCAATTGACTGTTTCTTTAAAAACGGCGTAAGTTTTTTAGAATTAAGATCCTTTAACTGTCCTAATTTTTTATCGATAATTAACCAGCTTGGCTGATCCAGCAGTATTTCGACACTGCTGTTCATGGGTAAAAATGAAGTTTCGTTTTCTTTTAAAGATAAAGTATACGTAATCCCTTCAGCATGTTTGTTAAATTCAATTTGAGGTTCAAAATGCAGCGGAGCGGTGTTGACTCTGGATCTGTAAAAATCCTTTTCAGCACTCATATTTAGGGATAACGGAAATTGTTTTTGTACAATAAGACTATAAAAAGAGCCTAAATTTAATTGCAAATGCTGACGAATGGCAAATTCAATTTTAGAATCTTTTTGCAAATCAGCAATTGTTTTTGCCGATTTGACTTTTGTACTGAATTTTTTAAAAATAAAGTCAGGTTTTAAAGATTCGCAAGCCGTCAATATTTTTTTTGTGTCAGGATCTAATTGATCAAAAACAATAAAAAAACTTTCAAGTACGTCTTTAGTTGCTTTTTTATTTAAATATTTAATGTCATCGGTACTCTCAACGATGTAAGCAGTTGGAATATAATGATTCAGATTTTTTTCAAAACTGATATCAAAACAAAATTGAAATGAATTTGAAAGATCCAAGATAAGGCGGTTAGGTTGGTTGTAATTTGGGAAGTGGCTTAAACTAAAAAAGTTTTCAAAATACTGCTATTCTGAAAACTTTTTTAAATGAACTTATATCACTTATGTGGTGAAAAATCCGAACGATTTAGTTTTCTGGTTTGAAGCAAAGCGGAATAATTTCTCCTTTTGCCAAACAATATTTCTCTACTAATTCAGGTGTAATTTTATTGGTATAATCTTCTTCGATTACGATAAAACCAATGCTTCGTAATTTATCAAAATAGTCGCGGCCGTAAATACGAACGTGATCGTATTGTCCAAATATTTTAGCGCGTTCTTTTTGGTCTGTAATAGTATCATCAGCAAAAGTTACCGCTCTCGACAAATCTTGCGGAATTTGAAGAATCGCCATTCCGCCTGGTTTTAGCACGCGAAATAATTCCTGCATGGCTTTTGTGTCATCCGGAATATGCTCCAGAACGTGATTACACAAAATCACATCGTATTCATTGTCTTTAAAAGGTAAATTACAAATGTCTGCTTTTACATCGGCCAAAGGCGAAAACAAATCTGTTGTCGTGTAATCAAGGTTTTTTTGCTTACGGAATCTTTTGTAAAAAGCTTGTTCCGGAGCAAAATGCAATACTTTTTTTGGAGCTGTAAAAAAATCTGTCTGATCGTTTAAATACAACCAAAGCAAACGGTGTCTTTCTAACGAAAGTGTACTTGGCGAAAGTACATTGTTACGTTGTTTTCCATATCCATAAGGCAAAAACGATTTGAAACTTCTCCCATCAATAGGATCGGTATATTTTGTTCCTTTTAATGAAAATGCCAAAACCGGACGAGCCACATAGCTCAAACGAATTAATAATGGACGCGGTATTGTATTGAGTACGAGTTTAAAAAGTTTCTTCACAGTTTAATAGATTTGAACACGAATTTCACAAATTTACACGGATTAATGTAACGGTGAAATTTCACGAATCTTAGATTTGGGTTAAAGTATTATTCTTTTATATTTAAGGCTATCTTCTCCAAAATTTACTAGTAAACCTAGTTTGTTTTTTGATGCTGCCAGATAATTTAATGTTTGTTTTATTTCGCTGGTCGAAAGAGCTACAATTGCTTTTAATTCTAAAATGATTTGATCAAAAACCACAAAATCGGCGAAATAATAGCTTGATAAAATGATGTCTTTGTATGCGCGATATTGTATTTCAATTCGCGGCTATAGGGTATGCCATTTTTTTGAAATTCATATTCCAAAGCATCACCATAAACTTTTTCACTATGTCCTTTGCCTAAAATTTTATGGACTTCCATACAGATTCCTATAATTTTATAAGATTCTTTTTTTAAATACAATTCGCTCATCATCATCAATCATCAGTGAAATTTCGACAAAATATTATTTCGTGCTAATTCGAGCAATTCGTGTTATAGTACCAACGGAACTTTTCTGAATTCATCTTCTTCATTGCTTACGATTCCTAAAGCTTTGTAGATGTATTGAAAAGTCGATAACAATTCTGGTTTTCCATCAATTAAAGCTACAT
This sequence comes from Flavobacterium piscisymbiosum, assembly GCF_020905295.1. Classification (NCBI taxonomy): domain Bacteria; kingdom Pseudomonadati; phylum Bacteroidota; class Flavobacteriia; order Flavobacteriales; family Flavobacteriaceae; genus Flavobacterium; species Flavobacterium piscisymbiosum. The sequence continues at coordinate 2,185,162 of NZ_JAJJMM010000001.1, forward strand.
CATGCTCGAAATGCGCGCTTGGTTTTCCGTCAGCAGTGGTAATTGTCCAGCCGTCTTTATGTTGTTTGATGTTTTTTGTTCCCATATTAATCATTGGCTCGATTGCAACAACCATTCCTTCGATAAATAACTTTCCGCGACCACGTTTTCCGTAGTTTGGCATTTCTGGTTCTTCGTGCATTTTTTGCCCTAAACCGTGACCTACCAATTCGCGAACAACTCCGTAACCGTGTCCTTCAGTATATTTCTGAATCGCATTTCCAACATCTTCAACGCGATTTCCAGCTTTAAATTCTCTGATTCCTACGTAAAGAGATTCTTTCGTTACCTGCAAAAGTTTTTTAACTTCAGGAGCAACTTCTCCAATTTCGAAACTATACGCGTGATCACCGTGATATCCGTTTTTGAAAGCGCCACAATCTACCGAGATAACATCACCGCTTTTCAAAGGTGTATTATTAGGTATTCCGTGTACAACTTGTGAGTTTGGACTCATACAAAGTGAATTCGGAAAATCATATAATCCTAAAAAGCTTGGTACAGCACCGTGATCACGGATAAATTCCTCAGCTAATTTGTCTAAATATAATGTGGTAACTCCTTCTTTAATTTCAGAAGCAATCATTCCTAATGTTTTAGATACGATCAAAGCACTTTCGCGCATTAATTCGATTTCTTCACGTGATTTTACTATAATCATAATTTCGGATTTTCAGTTGGCAAAAGTACGACTTTAATATTATTTTTTTTAGGTTGAGAAGTTTAAAATTTTTCGCCACGAATTTCACGAATTGGCACGAATTAATTTTTATAATCAGCTCAAAACGAATGAAATTATTAAAAATTAGTTTTAAAGCACATACAAGTAGTGTTAATTCGTGAAATTCGTGAAGAAACGACAATGAATAACGTTTCGGGTTGACAGAAAAAAAACGTAAATTAGTAAGTGTTAAAAAATAATAAGTTATGGAAACGTCTATAGATCAGGAAAATATATCAAAAAAGAAAGCTTTAAATAAAATGAAAGGCAGCGCTTTGGCACTTTTAGGTGTCGCAGTGCTTTTATTTATCATTGCAATTTATTTTAAAATTCCCATGTTGCAGGCTTTTAGCGAAGCGGCAATGGTGGGTGGAATTGCCGATTGGTTTGCTGTTGTGGCATTATTTCGTCATCCGTTAGGAATCCCAATTTGGCATACGGCAATTATACCGACCAAGAAAAATGAGATTGGTGAAAATCTCGGGAATTTTGTTTCGGAAGAATTTCTGAATCGTGAAAAATTAGAAATTAAATTAGAAGAATTCAACTTTGCTACAAAAGCGTCAGATTGGTTGTCCCAACAAGAAAATGCTAATAAAATTGCCAATCTGGTGGCGGTGAATATTATCCCCGGAATTTTAAAAACAATAAAAGATGAAGATATAAAGCGATTTATTCAATATCAATTTAAGGAAAAACTGGAAGGAATCAATTTTGGAGATTGGGTAGCATTGGCTTTAGAACCTTTGCAAAAAGGGAATGTAAAAGATGAATTGCTTACCAATCTTCTGGATGTAATGAGTACGGAACTGAGTAATAACAAAGATCTGATTCGTAAAAAAGTAAAAGAATCTACGCCGTTCTTAAGTTTTGGTCTGGCCGATAAAAAGATTTCTGAAGGTGTTTTTAATGGATTGGCGGAGTTTTTACATGAAGCTAAAAATCCGGAAAGCGCAGTAAGAATAAAAATAGACGAATATGTTTATGATTTTCTGGATAAAGTAAAAAACTCCGAAGAAATGCGAATCAAGATCAATAATATGATTTTGGGTTTTGCAGGCAAAAAAGAAGTTCAGGATTATATCAACGGAATTTGGGATGAAATAAAACTATCAATTTCGAATGATTTAGACAAAGGAGATCAATCTTCTATTAAAAATAGTATTTCGAATTTGATTCAGGGTTTTGGAAACGGAATAAAAGAAGATCCCGTGATGATCGATAAGATCAATAATTTTATCAAGAACGATTTACTGTCTATTCTTTTAAACAATAAAAAAGTGATTGGAGATTTAATTTCTTCTACCGTAAAAAGTTGGGATGGTAAAGAAGTTTCAGAAAAATTAGAATTAGAAATAGGGAAGGACCTTCAATACATTAGAATCAACGGGACGCTTGTTGGAGGTTTAATAGGAATTCTAATTTATTGCGTCGAATGGACGTATCACTATTTTGTGTAAAAAAAATAAAACCATATAAGTAATATAAGTTATTATAAGCTTTAGGCAGCTTATTAAATGAACTTATATCACTTATATGGTTTTAAAAAAAATGAAGTGTTTCTACAACAACGAATGACAAGTCATTGCGTTTGGCTGCTGAACTCCCATTAGTTCTAAAATAGTAGGAGCAATGTCGCCAAGAACACCATTTTCGATATTTTTCAATTCTTTATCAACCAAGATAATCGGCACAGGATTCGTTGTGTGTGCAGTATTTGGGCTTCCATCAGGATTGATCATGGTTTCGCAATTTCCGTGATCGGCAATTACAATCGTGGTATAATCGTTGGCAAGAGCCGCTTCTATAACTTGTTTTACGCAAGCATCAACCGCTTCACAGGCAAGAATTGCCGCGCTCATGATTCCGGTATGACCTACCATGTCTCCGTTTGCAAAGTTTAGGCAAACAAAATCAACTTCTTTTTTATTCAATTCAGGAACAAGAGCTGCTGTAAGTTCATGAGCACTCATTTCTGGCTGTAAATCGTAAGTGGCTACTTTTGGAGAATTTCTCAAAATACGGGATTCACCTTCAAAAGGAGTTTCTCTACCGCCAGAGAAGAAAAATGTTACGTGTGGGTATTTTTCTGTTTCGGCAATACGAATTTGTTTTTTGCCAGCTTTTTCAAGCACCTCACCAAGAGTTTCGGTAATATTATCTTTATTGTAAACTACTTTTACGTTTTGGTATGTTTCATCGTAATTGGTAAGCGTTACATAATACAAGTTTAGCTTGTGCATGTTTTGCTCATGAAAATCGTGTTGTGAAAGTGCTTCTGTAAGTTCGCGACCTCTATCAGTTCTAAAGTTAAAGAAGATCACCACGTCACCTTCAACAATTGTAGCTAAAGGTTTTTCTTCTTCATCTACCATTACAATTGGTTCAATAAACTCATCTGTAACATGGTGTGAGTAACTGTCAAGCATGCTTGCAACTGCACTTTTAGACGGAGTTCCTATTGCATTAACAACTAAATCGTAAGCTAATTTTACACGTTCCCAACGTTTATCACGGTCCATTGCATAATAACGACCAATGATTGAAGCGATTTTTACAGGGGTATCTTTGATATGTTCTTCTAAATCCTGAATATATTTTGCGCCTGATTTAGGATCAACATCACGACCATCTGTAAAAGCATGAATGTATACCTGGTCTAACCCATATTCTTGCGACGCATCAATTAATCCGCGTAGGTGAGAAGTATGAGAGTGAACACCACCATCAGAAACTAATCCTAAAAAGTGAACTTTTTTATTGTTTTCTTTAGCATAAGTAAAAGCATCAACAAGAACTTGTTCTTTGGCAAGTGTTTGGTGTGCTACAGCTAAGTTTATTTTGGCTAAATCCTGATATACAATTCTTCCTGCACCCAGGTTCATGTGACCTACTTCACTGTTTCCCATTTGTCCCTCAGGTAAACCAACATTCAATCCGTCGGTTCTAAGTTGTGCGCTTGGGTAGTTTTGGTAAAGGCTGTTTATAAAAGGAACTTTTGCATTGTCTATTGCAGATACTTTAGGGTCAGGAGATTTTCCCCAACCATCTAAAATCATAAGTATTACTTTTTTATTCATCATTTTTAGTTTTTTACAAAGATAAGTCATTTCTAAAATGTGCACGAAAGCATTTGTACAATTATGTTTAATAAAATGAAGTGTATTAAAAAATAATAAATTAATTAAAGAATTCTTTATTTTTTAAAATAAATTCATGCTAAGCTCTTTTTCTAATCTTATTTTTAGCAGCATTTTATTCGATAAAGCATTATTTACGACATTATTCTCGGGTAAACAGTCGTGTTGTGTTTGAGATTTTTATCTGTTTTTTAAGTTCGGAAATTGAAATGATCTTTATATAAAACTGAAAAACTATCGGAGGCATTTTAGGGTGATCTTTTCGATTCGCATAAACAGCATTTTCAAAAGAATAAAAAGACTTTTTTTTGATGAAACTTCCATAAGATACAATAAAACAGATAGTTTATTGTTTTATTTATGAAAGAATAAGTTTCAAAATTACCATTAAATTTTGTTTTTATTAAGAAAATTGCTATAAATCTTAAGATTGTATGCAGAAGAAAAAATCTTACAGAAATAACAGTTTTATGTTAATAATGTTAAAATTTCGGCAAAAAAGGCCTGATTTTCAGGCTAATATTTTGAGAACATAAAAATATTTATACTTTTGCCTTACCCAGATTTTTTATTAACCTAAAGAAATTCAATGATTTACAAAATTTATCCATTGCTAGTGTTTTTGCTATTATCTTTTGGTAAAGATTCAAATAACACTCCCGAAATTAAAGAAGCAACTACAAAAAGTATTGCTAAAGTCGAAAAATTTACTGTCGAAGCAAAAATTGAAAGTGTTTATCATATGCTAAATTCTAACAATTTTAATTTGCCGGGACTTAAAACTTTTTCTGAGGCCTTAAAAGGGTTTTATTTATTAAAAGAAAAAGGAGTTATCCAGAAAGATATTTTAACTGTTATTGATTTTAGTTTGTCATCAAATACAAAACGCCTTTGGGTAATTGATTTGACAACAAATACAATCCTGTTTAATTCTTTAGTTGCTCACGGAAGAAATACCGGAGAAGAATTTGCATCGAATTTTTCAAATTCAAATTCATCTTTCAAAAGCAGTTTAGGTTTTTATGCAACAGGAGAAATTTATCAGGGAAAACACGGAGCTTCTTTGCGTTTAGATGGTTTAGAAAACGGAATTAACAGTAATGCCCGTCAAAGGGGAGTTGTAATGCATGGCGCCGATTATGTTTCTGAATCTTTTATCAGAGATCATAAAAGATTAGGCAGAAGCCAGGGTTGTCCAGCTCTTCCAATCGAGTTGACGGATGAAATAATTGAACTTATAAAAGACAAATCGTGTTTGTATATCTATCATCCGTCAAGAAGTTTTGCGATGGAACAAAGATTAATTTCTTAATTTAGCATACAAATCCGAATCCAGATTATAAACATCAGCTCTGAAAATGAGCTGATTTTTTTTGCTCCATGCTGTCCAGTACCATTGATATAAAGCGTACTTTTTTGTAATTCTAATGCTCGTTGTCTTTTTTGAAGCAATTATAGTATCGATTTTATCTTTTGACCATTTCTCAGAATCATCTAAAATATGTTCTGCTAATTCCAGAGGATTCTCTACACGAACACATCCTGAACTCAACGAACGATTGTTTCTTCCAAAATTATTACGATGATTGGTATCATGTAAATACACACTATGATGATTTGGGAATAGAATTTTCATTAACCCTAAAGCGTTGTTGTAACCTGGGCTTTGTACATAACGATAATTTCCGGGTTTGTTTTCGTTCCAGTTGTTTGGGTCAACTGCATTTCCGGCAGTGTCATATATAGTAATGTTTTTATTGGCTAAGTAATTTCGATTTCGTTTCATTGCCGGAACAACATCTTCCTTTAATATCGTTGGCGGAACGGTCCATGTAGGGTTAAAAACAACCGTTTTTAGAGTCGATGTTATAATAGGTGTTTTTCTTTTACTGGTTCCTACAACAACATTGCGAACCAAAGTAGTGTCCTGATTCTCGACCACATTCAGGCTATAGTCCGGAATGTTGATGATGAAATAGTTTTCGGCCAAATCATTATTATACCATCTCCAACGCTCTAAGTTGGCGATAATTTGTTGCTTTCTTCTTTCTTTAGAATAGTTTAAAGCGCTAATCGTTCCAACGCCAATAACGCCATCAGAAGCCAAACCATGTCTTTCCTGAAATTTCTTTATCGATTCAAACGTTTTTTGATCGTAAATTTTAGTAAGAGTATCTTTTTTAAGCATGTCCTGCCAGTAAATAAGCCTTTTTTTAATATTTATTAAGGCTGAATTGGTGTCGTTTAAAGTGATTTTATCTACAGATTCAATTTTTTTGATATCATCATCCGGAAAAGTATTAATGATTTCCAGCGACTTTAATAGTTGTTTGTAGATATAAGCTTTCGACTGAATGTTATCAACCACGCTGTCTAATTTGTTTTTATTAAAAGCTTTAATAAGAACATTGTTTACGTCAAAAGTTTTCTCTTCTAGATCCCAATCGTTATATAACTTTTTAGGATCTAGTTTTCCTTTGTAAAGGTGATTTAAATACTTTTCGAAATTATAAGTAATAAGTATGTCGTATGTTGCAAGATCAGCATCGCTTAAAGAAGCAATTTTTTCTTCGAATTTCTTTAGCTTAGAAGATTTGTAATCTTCAGGGTCTAAACCTAATTCCTCAGCTTTTGATAATTGAGATAAAACGTAAGTTCTCTTTTTTAAGTTTCCCCAAACCGTTTTATTTTCAGATGAGTTATAAAATTGTTTCAGTGTTTCGCTTTTAAAGGTACCAATAAGTGCAGTGTCAATTTCTACTTTTCGTTCATCAGTAAGTATGATAGCCGGTGCGGTTTTTTTTACCACAGGGGCAATGATTTTTGGAGCGTCTTTCTTGCAGCCAATAAAAAGTAATATTACTAATAAGAAGTAAAGTTTGTTCATTCGGTGTTTTTTTTAAACATTAAATAATGTTCGATAATATTTTAATATCAAATGGTTCTCCTTGGGGCTGGTGTTCCATTTTTTTATAAAAGCCATTTTGTGGCTCTGATGCTAAAATCAAAATCAACTTTATTGGCCTTGCAGTAGGTTTGGCAATGCTTAATAAAAGTCTTTTTCAGATTCTCTTTTTTATATGCGTTTGTAAAACGATTATAAGGAACTTGTTTTTGATTTTACTCGGCAAATATAGTACTGATTTTATCGAATAACGAAATAATTCCTATTAAATTTTTATTATCAAATAAATCCAAATAGAGCTTGGTTTTTTCATGTAGGATTAAAAGATGCAATGTCTCCACGTTTCTTTGTTTTAATAAAGAGTTGTCAGGCCATCTAAGTTCTTTTGGCACTCTTTCCTTAATAATATTCCTATTTTTTGAAAAAATAATGATTCTATAACTTTTTAGTTTTAAATGTATTATAAATTATTGTTGTTTTTTATTGAATTTTTTTGCGAAAAAGCTTGTTTTGAACTTAACTTTATTTTTATATTTGCACCACAGTAATGCGAAAGTAGCTCAGTTGGTAGAGCTCCAGCCTTCCAAGCTGGTTGTCGCGAGTTCGAGCCTCGTCTTTCGCTCTAAAAAACCGGAATTTAATTGTTTCGGTTTTTTTATCAAAATTAAATAATTTTTGGTTTTTATTTTTTTAAACGATTTAATTATTTATATTTGCACCCTGTTAATGCGAAAGTAGCTCAGTTGGTAGAGCTCCAGCCTTCCAAGCTGGTTGTCGCGAGTTCGAGCCTCGTCTTTCGCTCTTCAAGATCCTCAAACAATTTGTTTGGGGATTTTTTGTTTTAAACCATATAAGTTATATAAGTAATTATAAGTTTTGTATTAATTGGAATTTCTGATTTTTTTAAATGAACTTATATAACTTATATGGCGAAAAAATTATTTTAGTGCGCTCAAATCACTTTCTGTTTTTAATTCTTGCGGTGTTTCGTTTTGTAAAAACAAACGCGCCGATAAATTTCCTTTCAAAGTGATTTTATTGCCTTTCACCTCAAGCCAGCTTCCTTCTCTTAAACCTAAAACAGGAATAGCGTTAAAGGCATGAAATTCTTTAATTCTTGTTTCGCGTGTTTCTCCCATATGTTTAGATTGAGTATCAGGATCTAAATAATGCGGATTTAAGTTAAATGGAATTAATCCCAATGTCTGAAAACTTGGCGGGTAAATGATAGGCATATCATTGGTAGTTTGCATCGATAAACTGCAAATGTTCGATCCGGCACTGGTTCCTAAATATGGGGTTCCGTTTTTTACTGTTTCTGCTAAAATTTGCATAACATTGTGTTTGTACAATTGTGTAACGAGTAAAAAAGTATTCCCTCCGCCGGTAAATATTCCTTTGGCATTTTTTATTGCGTCTCCGGCATCTTCAAATTCATGAATTCCCTTTACGGAAATATTTATTGATGCAAAAGCCTCTGAAACTTTGCGGGTATAATCTTCATGCGAAATTCCACTAGGACGGGCATAAGGTATAAATAAAATGCTTTTACAATCTTTAAAATGCGATTGTAAAGTAGGAAGTAGGTACTCTAAATAGCTGCCTTCGTGAAGAGTAGAAGTGCTGGCAATAATAATGCTTTTCATAAAATTTAAACTCAAATTGTTTAGGTTAAAGATATTAAAAAGTCTCTTTTTACTGGTGGTAAACAAACTTTAATTAACATATTTTTACCATGTCCTTAATACTAAATTTGCAATACATTAAGATATTTTTACAGCTTTAAGAAAATCTCTAAATTTTTGTCATTTTGATTCATAAGGCGATATGTTTTTTGTTTGTTGTTATAGGGCAGGCTTCCTGGTGTCAGGTAGAGGATAGGGTCGTTTTAAACGGTCGCATTACTTCAAACAGTAATTACCTTGAAGGTGTTTATGTGGTCAATGCACAAACAGAGGCGATGTCTACAACAGATGAGTCAGGCGCTTTTTCGATTATGGCCAAAGCAGGTGATGAGATTGTTTTTTCCTCTATACAATTCAAGGAAAATAAAGTAATTCTAAAGCCGGAAGATTTCTCAGATATTAATTTTTCGGTAAAATTAAGTATGGTAATGCATCAATTGCAGGAAGTTGTTGTGAGAAATTATAGTGGAATTAATGCAGTTGCTTTGGGAATTATTCCCGGAAACCAAAAATCTTATACAGAGGCAGAAAGAAAATTACATACTGCGACAGCATTAAACGCTACTGCAAATGCAGGAACTATGGCTGGCGGGTCGGTTTCTGCAGATCCTTTGCTGAATTTTTTATCAGGACGTACAGCAATGCTTAAAAAAGAAGTAATAGTGGAGAAAAAAGAATTTTTCCTGAAACTGTTAGAGCGTATGTTTACATTGGATCATTTTATTGATCGATTGAAAATTCCTGCACAATATGTAAAAGGTTTTGAATATTATGCAGTCGATAATGATAAATTCACTGTAATTTTGAACTCTAAAAATAGAACATCGACAGAGTTCTTGTTGGGAGAATTAGCTGTAAAATATAAAGAAATAATTGAGCGTGAGAATAAATAGCATTTTACAAATAATCCTTTTTTTATTGACAGTTCAGATTGGTTTTGGTCAAAACAACACTTCAAAAGAAATTACCGGACAAATATTTGAGCAATCGTCGAATGTCGAAGGCGTAAATATTATTAATAATACAACGCAGGTTACGGCTGTTTCAAATGCAGCGGGTATATTTTCTATCGTAGTAAAAGAAGGAGATGTTCTGGTTTTTTCGGCGGTTAATTTAGAGCCTTTTAAACGAAGAATTACAGTTCAGGACCTAAATTCGGATTCGATTGTAATCAAAATGGCAGCTAAGGAAATAGAATTGAAAGAAGTAATTGTAAATGATAATGGAGGAATTACTGCAGAAAATTTAGGTGTGATTCCGTACGGACAAAAAAAATATACTCCTGCTGAAAGAAAAGTGTATACGGCAAATTCAACTCCTGGAGATAAGTTACTTAACGCAATTTCCGGTCGAACCGCAATGCTTAAAAAAGAGGTGAATGTTGAGAAAAAAGAGATGCTTTTCAGGAAAATTGAATACCTTTTTGATGAGAATTATTATACAGAAAGATTAAAAATTCCGGTGGCAGATATTAAAGGATTTCAATTATATTGTGTAGATGATCCTGAATTTGCCGTATCTTTGGATACTAAGAACAAAACGATGAGTATGTTTTTAATAACAGATTTAGCAAGAAAATATCTAATAATTCTCGAAAATGAAAAATAAACTAGGAATACTCGTTGTGTGCTTATTTTGCCAGATTGCGCTGGGACAAAATAATTCAAGGAAGCCACTACATGGACAAGTTGTGAATGATTCTATAACTCTTGAAAGTGGTTATGTAATGAACTTAAATGCCAATATAAGAACCTTTATTAGTTCAAATGGTTTATTTGATATTATGGCAAAGCCAAAAGATACTTTATTGATCACAAGTATGGCTTTTCAATCTAAAAAAATTGTTTTAACAGAAAAAAATTGCGCCGACAGACTTTTTCTGGTACAGATGGATCTGGTAAGTAATCAGTTAAAAGAGGTTGTGGTTCATAAAGACTTAAAAGTAAAAGCATTTGATAAAAATAGTCAGGCTATAGTAGATACTAAATTTGTTGATGATCAGCAATCGTCTCCTAAAAACAAATTTATCTACGATGGTACGATCGAAAATGGAGTCGATTTTGTGCGAATATTTAAAGATGCAAAAAAATTAATGAAAAAGAAAGATGTTGATGTAGTGCCGGAAGAAGAAGCCAGTGATTTTGCTTTTACGATGTATGCAAAAGCTAATTTTACTCCTGATTTTTATACGGATACACTAAAACTAAAAAAAGAAGAAGTAGACATCTTTTTATTGTTTTGTGCTGTTGATCCGGAATCAAAAAAACATTTAAAACAAGAAGAAAAGTTTGAATTAATGGATTTTCTGATTACTAAAAGTCAGGAATTCAAAAAAGTGAATGTTGCCGGGAAATGAAAAAAAGATTAACCTATTCTTTATTGGTAATACTGTTTTTATCGCTTACAGCGTTTTCATTCCATAAATTTTATATGGGAGTTTTTCAGGTCAATTATGCGGCCGAAAAGAAAATGATTCAAATTACTTCCCGAATTTTTATTGATGATCTGAATAATGGGATGGAAAAAAAATACCATCAAAAAACATTCGTTGGTACTGATAAGGAAACCCAGGCTGATATTGATTTATTAAAAAAATATCTTTCTGAAAATTTTACTATAAAAATAAACGGTCAGTCAAAACCCATTACTTTTTTGTCTAAAGAAGTAGAGGCAAACGATGTTTTGGTTTGTTATTCCAGAATAAAAGACATTAATACATTCAAAACAATCGAAATTTCGAACACTATTTTAGTCGATTGGAATGCCGAACAGCAGAACATTACACATATTTCAGCGTTTGGTACTAAAAAGAGTGTTCTTTTTACAGAATCGTCAAGGAAAGAATTGTTAAAGTACTAAATGATACTTAAAATTATTATTTTAATTGTTATTTTCACACCCTGATAAAATTACCATTAAAAATTTATGAAAAAACTTTCATTATTATTGATTTTTCCTGCAATCTTAATCGCTCAGGAAAAAACAGTTACTCCCAAACAACAAGGAAAGTACGATACGAACAAATTCAGCCAGATGTATGATTTGTTGGCAACACCTAATATGTTTCGTACAGCGTCCGGAGCTCCGGGACCAGCTTATTATCAGCAACAGGCAGATTATAAAATTGATATTGAATTAGACGATAAAAATTCAAAAATAAACGGTTCTGAGGTTATTACGTATTCCAACAATTCACCGGATAGTTTAGAGTATTTATGGATTCAGTTAGATCAGAATCAGGCAAAAGCAAAAAGTCAGACCTCTTTGGCCGAAAGCGAAAAAATTAATCAGGTTTTTCCACTTGAAGGTTTTTCGAGCAAATATTTAAAGAAAGATCTTGAACGCGGTTTTAATATCGAATCTGTAAAAGATTCAAAAGGAAGCCCAATGTCATATACGATCAACGAAACAATGATGCGTATTAATCTTGTTACGCCTTTAAAGCCAGGGGAGAAAATTTCGATGGCTATAAAATGGTGGTACAATGTAAATAATTACAGAAAAGAAGGCGGACGTTCAGGTTATGAATTCTTCGAGAAAGACGGAAACAAATTATACGTAATTGCACAGTTTTATCCAAGAATGGCCGTTTACAATGATGTAGAAGGATGGCAGAATATGCAGTTCTGGGGAAGTGGAGAGTTTGCTTTGCCTTTTGGAAATTTTGATGTAAACATTACAGTTCCTGCAGATCACGTAATAGATGCTACAGGAGAATTAATCAACAGAAGCGAAGTTTTTACACCAGAACAGGTAAAACGTTACGAACAAGCACAAAAATCATTTGATAAACCTGTCGTAATTGTAACGCAGGCAGAAGCTGAAGCAGCAGAAAAAGGTTTCTCTGAAAAGAAAAAAACATGGAAATTTAGTGCAAAAAATGTACGTGATTTTGGTATTGCATCTTCAAGAAAATTTATTTACGATGCAATGGCGGTAAAGATTGGTAACAAAGTGGTTATGGCCGAATCTCTTTATCCAAAAGAAGCAAATCCGCTTTGGGGAGAAACTTCAACAATGGTTGTGGCACATACTTTAAAAAGCTATTCATCACACACATTCGATTATCCTTATCCAAAAGCAGTATCAGTTTCTGCAGAAGATCAAGGTATGGAATACCCAATGATTTGTTGGAATTTTGGTCGTCCTGACGAAAACGGAGTGACCAGTAAAGAAGTTAAAAACGGAATGATTGGTGTGGTAATTCATGAAGTAGGACATACTTTTTTCCCGATGATTGTAAACTCTGATGAGCGTCAATGGAGCTGGATGGATGAAGGTTTGAATTCATTTTTAGAATATTTGGCAGAGCAGGAATTAGATCCTAATTTCCCGTCAAGACGTGGTCCTGCAAAGAACATTGTGCCTTACATGAGTGGTGATCAAAAGTTTTTAGAACCTATTATGTCTAATTCTGAGACCATTCATCAATTTGGAAATAATGCTTACGGAAAACCGGCTACAGGTCTTAATATTTTAAGAGAAGTAGTTATGGGACGAGAACTGTTTGATTATGCTTTTAAAACATACGCAAACAGATGGAAGTTCAAACACCCAACCCCTGAAGATTTCTTCAGAACTATGGAAGATGCTTCTGCCGTAGATTTAGATTGGTTTTTTAGAGGATGGTTTTACTCCACAGATTTCGTAGATATCGGTATCAAAGATGTAAAACAATATTATGTTTCTGAAACTCCAACAGCCGATCTTAAAGATGTAAAAGTTAGAAAAGGACGCTTTGGTTTCGAAAAAGGGCCATTTGTTTACTTAGTAGCAGGAGATAATGCAGAGGTAAATAATTCAAGCAAAAAAGCCTTAAAAGTAGAAGATGTAAAATCCTTGGCTGATTACGTAAGTCAAACCTTTACAGCTCAGGAAAAAGCAGAACTTAAATCGCCTAAGTATTTCTATGAAGTAGAATTCAACAAACCAGGCGGAATGATTATGCCAATCCTGGTTGAGATTACTTACGAAGACGGAACAAAAGATAATTACCAGTATCCGGCTCAAATCTGGAGAAAAAGTAATGATACCGCAAAGAAAGTGTATGCAACTTCAAAAGCGATAAAAAGCATTCAGATAGATCCAAAATTAATGACAGCTGATATTGATGTGACCAATAATTCCTGGCCAAAAGTAGAAGTAAAGTCTAAATTTGATTAATAATAAGACTAAAAGACTCTGAAAAGAGTCTTTTTTTTTTAAGTAAATTTTAAAACTCGCAGCTACAAAATTTAATATCTTTGTGGCACACTAAAATAAAAGATATGTTTGGTATAGGAGGAGGAGAACTAGTTTTTATACTGTTTATAGTACTAATGCTTTTTGGTTCAGACAAAGTGCCCGAAATTGCCCGTACAATGGGTAAAGCGATGGCGCAGCTAAAAAATGCAACCAATGATATTAAAAGTGAAATTCAAAAAGGAGCTGAGGCCAATGGTCTTGATCAGAACGCCTTAAATAGTATCACAGGCAATATCAATGCTCAGATTAACGATGCTAAAACAAATCTATTAGGAGACAGTACAAATTTAACTTCAAACATGTTAGGTGATACGGCCACAGAAATAGATAAAGTAAAAGAAGATATCGATTCTATCTCAGGACCTGTAAAACGCCAATTATAATGCTCGAAAGAATAAAAGAATTAGATATCAATTTGTTGGTATATCTTAACGGTTTAGGATCTGAAACATTCGATAAATTTTGGCTGATTATTACCAATCAGTTAAATTGGACACCGCTTTTTTTATTAATGTTTTATTTCATCTATAAAAAAATAGGGGGAAAACAAACCTTGTATTTGCTGCTTTTTATAGCAATTTTGATCACTTTTACAGATCAGACAACCAATTTGTTCAAACATACTTTCCAGCGTTTGCGTCCTTGTAATAACCCTGATATCAATTCGATTATACGCGTTGTTCAGGTGCGTAAATCCTATAGCTTTTTCTCAGGACATGCCGCCAATACAATGGCAGTAGCTACGTTTTTATTTTTGGTACTAAAACGTCATTTCAAATATTTAGGATTCTTGTTTTTATGGCCCTTAATTTTCGCTTATAGCCGCATTTATTTAGGATTGCACTATCCTGGAGATATCCTGACAGGTTATTTCTTCGGGGCACTTTTTGGGTTCTTGATTTATTTAGTATATCGAAAACTAAAACCACAATATTTTCCGGGATAATTTTTTTAGGAGCTATTCCAGCTATCCGTTTCAATTTTTTATGCCGAACCCCGGCATAAAAGGATTTCCTCCCGAAGCCTCGGGACTATCTGGGCTAGGGCACTCATTTTCAAAAGAAATTTAATTCAGAAGAATAGTCTTTTCGCTCCATTCCAGACCTTCAGGAAGTTGTTGTTTGCTCAATTCAATATGAATAACCCTTCTTCTTTCGTTATTGGTAGTTTTGTTTGAGGCGTGAAATAATAAAGGTTTCATAATCATAATGCCACCTTTTTCTACTTCACACATGGTTTCTTTTTCTTTCTCGAAATCCATGTTTTCAATTCTCAAAATTCCTTTAGAATGAGAGTTATTGATCACCTTTAGTGCGCCATTATCTTTCGTTGTTTTATCAAGATGAATCCTTATTGTAAAATTATCTTCTAAAATTTCTTTAGGAGGCTGAACAGCAAACTGGTTTTGTTTTACGGTCCAGTTTTCAAAATTTGCAGCCTCAATTTTTTTATTGACTGAAATGGTTAAATCCTGATGATATGCCACAAACCAATTCGATTTTTCGGGCTTATCAAAATAAATTGATTTGGTTATAAAATAGCCGCTTCCAAAATTAGATTCGATAATTTCTTTCAGATTTTCATTAAAAATAAAATCTAAAGTTTCCGGAACTTCTTTATGAAATTGTCTGATAGCGAATAAATCCTGAGATTTTCTAAAAGTAGCATTCTCAGAATCATTTTCGGTTACATCTTCAATTAATGAAATCAATTTTTCGATTTCGTTCTCAGAATAAATATCATTAATAATTGCAAAACCTTCGGAATTTATTTCGGCAATATGTTTCATCATTCATTTATTTTTTGTGAATAGACTCCTGCTTTAGCTGGAGTATATTATGTACGAAAAAAGAATAGGGCTTTAGCCAAAAGACTTAGTAGTTGGTTTCGGCTAAAGCCATAGTCTTTGTCTAAAATTTGAACCTCCAGCTAAAGCAGGAGGCTATTGAGATTTAGAGAATTAAAAAACTCAGCAGCTTAG
This sequence comes from Flavobacterium piscisymbiosum, assembly GCF_020905295.1. NCBI lineage: Bacteria > Pseudomonadati > Bacteroidota > Flavobacteriia > Flavobacteriales > Flavobacteriaceae > Flavobacterium > Flavobacterium piscisymbiosum. The sequence goes on from NZ_JAJJMM010000001.1 coordinate 2,200,877, forward strand.
CATCTCAGAAACTTAGTACCTTTTCTAAAGCACCCTACTAACCGTCAACCCATCACGAATGGGCAATAAAACGGTCTCTACTCTTGGATCGTTTTTCAAAAGCAAGTTATATTCTAAAAGTACTTTTGTGCTAACATCATTAGGGTGAACAGGTTCCAGGATTTTCCCGCTCCATAAAACATTATCAGATAAAATGATTCCGCCCTTATTCATTTTCGGAACAATCATTTCCCAGTAATTCAGGTAATTTTCTTTATCGGCATCAATAAAAACCAAATCAAACTTTACATCAAGATCCGGAATGATATCTACCGCTTCTCCCAAATGCTGAAAAATTTGTTTTCCCCAAGGCGATGCATCAAAATATTTGCGCTGAAAATCGACCAGTTCTTCTTTAATGTCAATAGTATGTAATTGTCCGTTTTCCTGCATTCCTTCGCACAAACACAAAGCAGCATAACCGGTATAAGTACCAATTTCAAGAATATTTACCGGACGTATCAATTTAGATAACATACTTAATACACGACCCTGAAAATGTCCGCTTAACATTCTTGGTAAAAGTATTTTCTGGTAGGTTTCTTTATTAAGTTTTGCTAGTAATTCTGGTTCGTTTTCAGAATGTTGTTCGATATAATCTTCTAGTTCTTGTGATATAAAATGCATGTTGTAGTCTTGTATGTTTAAAGAGCAAAAATACAAAAAATATCCCTTCACTTTTTTGCATAAAAAAACCATCCGCATTGGCGGATGGTCCTGATTTTTAAATTCAAACGAAACTATTTTTTCAAAGCTTCATTTACATCTTTAGCAGTTTTTACAGTTCCGTCTTTGGCTGCTTTTGCAGCTGCTTCGGTTTTTGCAGCTGCTTTTTGAGAAGCCTCTTTTACATCTGCAGCAGTTTTTTTAGCAGCGTTTTCTACATCATTAGCTGTTTTTTTAGTAGCATCTTTTACATCCTGAACGGCATTTTGAGAAGCCTCTTTAGCACTTGCAGCAGCATTTTCTGCTTTGATCACCGCACTGTCTTTTACTTCTTGAATATCTGTTGTTAAAGTGTCAACTTTGTTTCCAAGAGTCAATTCATCTTCTGCTGGTTTTTCCTTCTTTTCGCAAGATTGAACAGCGAATGCTAATAAAGCGACAACAGCTAAGCTTAAAATTTGTTTTTTCATAATGAATAATTTTTTTTAGGTTGATAAAATTTAAAGGTTATAAAGCTGAAAAATAAAGATACACATTTAAAATGACTGAGCTCTTTGTAAGATTATTTTCCTTTTGACGCTAAGACAATTCTCGTGCCAAATATTAAGATCAAAAAAAAATACCACAATTTTTTTTAAATAAAAAAGGTATCTCGCCACAAGATACCTTTAAAAAAAAAACAAATTAGACATGAAAACAATTTAAAGAGAAATTATAGATTAGATTTTTAGTTTTTATATAAACTAAAGTTAACTACGATTTCATCTCTAACTTTTATTAATCCCGCCATTTTTACGGGAGGTTCTAACTCAATATCAGAAAAGTTTAAGTTAAGTGATCCTTCAACTTTCTTATCAGAGCTGTATAATATAAAATCTTTGTATTTAAGTGTTTTGTTTGTGATCAAAAAAGTAAGGTTACATTTGTAATTTTTACCAAACTGTTTTACATCAGTGATCGTTACAGTACTGTTAGGAAACGTTTTTACTTTTACGGTTCCTTGTAAATCTTTGGTCATGATTTTGTTTCCACAATCAAAATCCGACATTTTAATTTCAGTATTGAAATTATTTTTTTTGTTAGAATTCAAAAAGAGAGTGTCTTTTTTTGAAAACGTATTCGAACAATTGTATTTGCCAACTGTAGATACTCCGGTGATTTCTATTTTAATTTTATTTATTACCAGCGTTGTATCTTCTGCTAAAAAAGTGGGTTTAGCACTTCCGAAGAAAGCGAAAATCGCTAAACCCATAATTAAGATTGAAAATCTTGTTTTCATTTTTTTTAGAATGAAATTGTAGCTTCAAACATTAGTCCTTCAAATTTTCCTCCGTAGAAATCATTTGGCATTGATACGCCACCTACGTTTCCAAATTGTTGGTAATTTTTGTAATTCTGTTGCACGTATGAAAGTTTTGCCAGAATGTTTTTAGTCATAAACCAACCTGCAGCAGCTTCAAATCTATTTACCTGAACCGCTTCAGCATCAGAGTTTCTTAGTTTACCATCTACTAAGTTGTATCTTGCACCCACATATAAATTTTCGTGGCTTCCAAAACGATATACCAAATCTCCAACATATTGATTGACTTTACGAGTATCATCTGTTCCTTTGTAATCACCTCCAGAGGCAAATTCTAAAGTACCAAAGAATTCAAATCCTTTATATTTTACAAACGGGTTGATCATGTATGATGTAGCCCAGTTTCCAAACCCAGGATTAAATCTACCGGTGTCTTTATTACTTTCAGAATCTAAAATATTTGAACTTGGGTAACCAATTGTTCCTGAATGTGTCATGACGCTATAAAAACGGCTTCCTGCTCTGTCTGAAGAATATAAGTTTCCACTAGAATTTGCTGTATGATAGTAAGATCCGGTAAGTCTAATTCTTAAATCGCTATCAATTTGTTTGTCCCAACCTAGTTTAGCCAAAATCGTAGGGCTAATAGTTGTGTTTTGATCTGGAGTAACAGCAGTAGTAGGTCCTGGAATAACTTCTTGTACGTTTTGATTTAATTTAGAGTTTGTTGCTCCAATCATACTTATAAAACCGTTTCTGTTATAGTATATTTCAGCTCCCATTTCAGTGGTAAAAGCGTCCATGATATTGTTTCCAATAAAAGGGTTTGTTATAGTATAAGCATTGTTACTTCTTCTAAAATGTGCATCACCGTAGTTGTTTTCCATTTGACCAATTTTGATGGTCGTATATTTCATAACGTCTTCAAGTAAACCTTTTTTAATGAAGTCTAATTTGTCAATTTGCAGATATCCACCTTGTACCCAAGTTTCATGATGGTGTCTAGAGGCAAGATATATATCTAAGTTTACACGTACTCCATCTGCTAATTGTGCTCCAATCGTCATGTTAGCATTAGGTAAATTAAAATCGTTTGTTAGGTTGTTTAATCTGTATCCTGCATTTGGTGTTCCGGTATAATCTCCGTGATCGTTGAACGAGTTTATGGCTTGAAATTGTAATGCAAATGCACCACCTAAGTCTACACTGATGCCTTTGTAAGCAGTGGTATCTTTTCTAACGTCGAACACATTGATAGCTCTTTGGTCACGAGGAACCTGGTTCTGCATATTTCCAAAGCTAAGTTTTTGTGCATTAGCAGCAAATGTGCTCGCTAGTACTATAAATAATAGATAGATTTTTTTCATGGCGTTTATAAATTAAAGGTTAAATTAAATTTTAGTGTTAAATCCTGTCCGGTTTTAATAGTACCTAACATTGCTGTTGGAGACTTCATTCCAAACTCACTAAAAGTGATTTTGTTTGTTCCCTGCATATTTAGACCGTTTTGCGTAACAGTTGTTTTTACCGTTGTTTTAAGCAATTTGCTAACTCCTGCAATGGTATAAGTTCCTGTTAGTTCCCAAGTAGTTTCATTTACTTTTTCTGCAGATTTCAAAACATATTTAATGTTTTTGTTTTTATCCGTTTTCAAAGTTTCATAAGCTACTTTGTCCATACTTTTTTTCTCACTTTTTACACTTTCTGCTGCAAGAGTTATCGATAAAGATTCTATCTCCGTTAGCTTAGAATTTGCAATCGTTAGATTCGCAGTTCCTGTTCCTGATGCTGATTTCATTTCCCAGTCATGTAAGGTTGATGTTCCGGCAACTGAAAATGTAGATTTACTGTCTAATGTGTAACTTTTTTGAGCAGTTGCAAGTGTGGTTATTCCTAAAAAGGAAATCACCAATGCTAATAATTTTATTCTTGTTGTTTTCATAATGTTTGTTATTTGAAATATTATATTTCGGGGGTTAATTTTATTTTTAGTGCTTATAATTCTTTAACTTGTATCAAATGTAGAGTCATATTTAAGTTAATATTATGATAAATATCATTGTTAAAATTTTATTAAAAACGTATTTAATAACTACAACGTTTTCTTTTTATTGATGCATTCTTAAATTGAAAGGTTTATTTTATCAAATTCATATTTTGTAAGGTTTTTAGCTGTATTCGAAAATGAGCAATTGTGAGTTTCTGAAAAAATAGTTTTGCCAGATTTTCTAAATTGTATTAGCTTAAAATGATATTGAAGATTACCGTTAAGTCTTTTCCTGTTTTAACAACCCCAAGAGCAGCCTTTGGAGGTGTCATTTCAAAATCGCCAAAAGTAATTTGATTAGATCCCTGTAAAGTAAAAGTGCCGTTATCAGCAGTCACTCTAACCTGAGTTTGGTACTCTTTACTCACACCGGCAATAGTATAAATTCCGGTTAGATTCCAGGTTGTTTCGTTTATTTTCTCGGCAGATTTTAAGACGTATTCGATAGTTTGATTTGTCTCTGTATTTAAGGCTTCGTAGGCCACCTTATCCATACTTGTTTTACTGCTTTTTAGGCTTTCGGCCAGTAAGGTGATAGTCAGGCTATTTAAGCCTGCGAGTTTAGAATCCTTAACTGTTAGATTAGCAGAACCGGTTCCTTCTGTAGATTTCATTACCCAATCGTGTACGGTAGAAGTTCCGGCAACTTCAAAAGTTGATTTATTTACTGTGTAGTTTTTTTGGGCATTTGTGTGTAGTGACAATGTGATAAATAACATTGTCAATAAAATTGATTTTAGGGATGTAGTTGTTTTCATTTGATGATGCATTGGGTTATCATTCAAGTATGGAATTTTAATTTGTTAGTCTTGTTACAGACTAATAAGTGGTATTATTTCTTGGATCAAAAGTATTGTGCATACGTAGAAGAGGACATGATAAAAATCATTGTTAAAATTTTATTAAAATCTTATTTATTGCTATAACGTTTTCATTTTGTTTTTTAGGAAATAAAAACTTACAATAAGCGTAGAATCTTAGGCTATTTAAAATGATATTTTTTTGAGAATGAATCATTTTTTAAGATTGTGGTGTACTTTATACCATTAGAAATGAACAAATACTTAAATTTGCACCATGCAAATTGAGAAAAAAGACATACGAGCCTTATCAAAAGATCAGTTACGCGATTTTTTTGTCGCTAATAATGACAAAGCTTTTCGCGGAAATCAGGTCTATGAATGGTTATGGAGCAAAGGAGCACATAGTTTTGAGGATATGACAAACGTTGCAAAAACAACGCGTTCTATGCTCGAAGATAATTTTGTTATTAATCATATTAAGGTTGATACCATGCAGCGCAGCAGCGACGGAACCGTAAAAAACGCAGTTCGTTTACATGACGGTCTTGTGGTTGAATCTGTTTTGATCCCGACTGATACAAGAACAACAGCTTGCGTTTCAAGTCAGGTAGGTTGTAGTTTAGATTGTAATTTTTGTGCTACTGCACGTTTAAAAAGAATGCGAAATCTGGAAGCCGGAGAAATCTACGATCAGGTGATTGCAATTGATAAAGAAAGCCGTTTGTATCACAATCATCCGCTTTCAAATATCGTTTTTATGGGAATGGGAGAACCTTTAATGAATTATAACAATGTCATTAAAGCGATCGATATGATTACCTCGCCGGAAGGTTTAGGAATGTCGCCAAAACGTATTATGGTTTCGACATCAGGAATTCCGAAAATGATCAAGAAAATGGCCGATGATGATGTAAAATTCAAATTGGCGGTTTCATTGCATTCTGCGATTGATGAAATTCGTGCGCGAATTATGCCTTTTAGTAAAAACTTCCCGCTGGCAGATTTAAGAGAAGCATTAGAATATTGGTACAGAAAAACCAAAAATAAGATTTCATACGAATATGTAGTCTGGAAAGGAATCAATGATGATAAAGCTTCAATTGATGCTTTGGTAAAGTTTTGTAAATACGTTCCCTGCAAAGTAAACCTAATTGAATACAATCCAATAGATGATGGAGAATTCCAACAAGCATCCGAAGAATCTATTTTGGCTTACATAAAAGCATTAGAAAATATTGGAGTTGTGGTAAAAGTACGTCGCAGCCGCGGAAAAGATATTGATGCTGCTTGCGGACAATTAGCCAATAAAGAAGCAGAAATGTAATTCCATCAGGAATCATTCAACGTTAAACACTTTCCATAGGAAAATTTCATAAGTAAAGCATTAAAAACGAGATTGATTCTTGTTCTTAATGCTTTTTTTGGGCAAAAAGGATGCTGATTTTTTGGGACAATCTTTTTTGAAAATATATCGGTATTCAATTTTCTTTTAATTTGATGGATTCAAATTGGCAGGTAAATTGACAATGTTTTGGGTGCGTTTTCTTAATTATTCTATAAATTATTGATATACTAACCTAAAATACACAACGTTTTTTTATTTAAAATAGTATATTTGGGATCGAAATGAATATTACTTCTCAAATAAAACAGCCCATCTTTAACGAGATGGAACTTTTTGAAAAAAAGTTCCATGAATCGATGACTTCAAAGGTGGCTTTACTGAACCGTATTACCTATTATATAGTAAACCGAAAAGGAAAACAAATGCGTCCGATGTTTGTTTTTTTGACCGCAAAAATGGTTTCAGAAGGTACCGTAAACGAAAGAACCTACCGTGGTGCTTCTGTAATCGAACTTATTCATACCGCAACTTTGGTACACGATGATGTGGTAGATGACAGTAATCGTCGTCGTGGATTTTTCTCGATCAACGCCCTTTGGAAAAATAAAATTGCCGTTTTGGTGGGAGATTATTTATTGTCTAAAGGATTATTGCTTTCTATAGATAATGGCGATTTTGATTTACTAAGAATTATTTCGGTTGCCGTTCGTGAAATGAGCGAAGGAGAGTTACTGCAAATCGAAAAAGCAAGAAGACTCGATATTACAGAAGATGTTTACTACGAAATCATCCGAAAAAAGACCGCAACACTTATTGCAGCTTGTTGTGCTCTTGGAGCAAAATCTGTAATTGAGGATGATGCAAAGGTTGAAAACATGAGAAAATTTGGAGAGCTTATCGGAATGGCTTTTCAAATCAAAGATGACTTGTTCGATTATAGTGAGGAAGCTATTGGTAAACCAACCGGAATAGATATTAAAGAGCAAAAAATGACTTTGCCTTTGATTCATGTTTTAAATACCTGTACTCCACAGGAAAAAAAATGGGTAATAAATTCTATCAAAAACCATAATAAAGACAAAAAGCGCGTAAAAGAAGTAATTGCTTTTGTAAAGAATAATAATGGTTTGGCTTACGCCGAAAATAAAATGGTGCAATTTCAACAGGAAGCACTTTCATTATTAGAAAATTTCCCTGATTCTGAGTTCAAAGATGCCCTTACTTTAATGGTAAACTACGTAATCGAGAGAAAAAAATAATTTCATACTCTATTCTTAATATTTTTATTGTTAAATTGTACTTTAATTTAATAATGAAATATGATTATTTTACTCGTAATACTTTCACTGGTTGTTATTTTAGGTGGTTACCTGATAATACTTTACAATAGTTTTGTGTCTAAGCGTAATATGCTTCAGGAAGCATTAAGCGGGATCGATGTTATTCTAAAAAAGCGATTTGATTTAATTCCAAATTTGGTTGAAACAGTTAAAGGATATTTAACCCACGAAAAAGAAACACTTGCCAATATTGTAACTCTGCGTAATCAAGCCTTAAATGCTGGCAGTGCAGATGAAAAATTGCAATTCGACAAGAAACTGGGCAATGCCGTGGGAACTATTTTTGCCCTCGCAGAAAATTATCCCGATTTAAAAGCCAATACCAACTTTTTGAGTTTACAGGAAGAATTGAGCGAAATCGAAACCGAAGTAGAACGATCAAAACGATATTATAATGCAACTGTTAGAGATTACAATATTGCTGTAGAATCTTTTCCGGGTAATATTGTGGCTAATTCTTTTGGTTTTCCAAAGAAAAACTTCCTTGAAATAGAAGACGAAAAACAAAGAGAAACACCTAAAGTTCAGTTTTAATTGTATTATAATATGCTCCTAAAAAAAATATTCTTTGTTCTTTTTTCTATTGTTTTCTTTCAGGCCCAGGCTCAGGAAAGAATTTTAAATTTTGATGTAAAAATTAAAATAGAAAAATCAGGTAACATCAATGTAGTCGAAAATATTACCATAAATGCCGAAGGTAATGATTTTAGGCACGGACTTTTAAGGGTTTTGCCATTAAGCAGGCAAGATAAAGACGGCCATCAAATCGATGTGAAATACACTATAAACTCCATAAAAAAAGATGGTGTCAAGGAAAATTACTTCACAAAAGAAGAATCCGGTGACTGGAAAATCTATATAGGTAATAAAGACATCGATCTGGAACGTGGAATTTACGACTATCAAATTAGTTATACCGTTCCTTTTCAGGTAGGATATTTTGATAAATACGATGAACTGTATTGGAATGTAACCGGAAATGGATGGAACTTACCTATAGATAAAGCAACCTGCGAAATTTCTCTTCCGTCAGAAAATAATGTATTCGAAAATTTACACTGTTATACCGGTGCCGCAGGATCTAAAGCTTCAGATTGTATAAGTTCCTTAAATACCAATCGTACAATTGCCAGTTTTGCTACTATACAGCTTAATAACTACGAAGGCTTAACGGTTGCTGCATCATTTGCGAAAGGAATTGTTGATCCTCCTACTTTTTTGCAGGAAGCAAGCTCATTTTATAAGCAAATAAAAATAAATTTATGGTCTGTTATTTACGGAATAGGAATGTCACTTTTCTTCTTTTTTAGCTGGAAGAAATACGGTAAAGACCCCGTTAAGAAAACATTGATGCCTGAATTTATGCCGCCTTTCGATTGGTCTCCTGCGATTATTGGATATGTATACGACAGAAAAATTACGCGCAAAACCTATATGTCCTCTGTTATAAATGCTTCTGTAAAAGGTGCCATTAGAATTTTATCTACGGTTGAAAATGGAGTTTTTAAAAACAAACAAACCTATGAGATCGAAGTTTTAAATAATTTATCACAAAAATTAAGTACAGAAGAATCAGATATAGTAAGCGGTTTTACAAAAAAGGATAAAATAAAAGTATCCGACTCTAATTATAAAATTTTTGAAAAAGCCTATTCCAAATGGCTTAAAACGGTAACAAAACAAGTGAACCTGGAAGAGTTTTACCAAAACAATACCCAAAAGAAATGGCTTGGTTTTGCGATTTTTCTAATTGCAGGACTTGCTTATCAGTTGCTATCTAATAATAAAGGATATATTAATTATGGTTTTTATTTGGGACTAATTGTTGCAGTTTCAGGGCTGACTTATTGGTTTACAAAAAAAGAGATTGGTGTTGGTATGCTTGTTTTAAGAGGTGTTCTCGCTTTCTTTATTTTGCCAGCGGCGCTTTTCATATTTTTTGTGTCGATTGCTTTTTTAAGCACTATACAAATGGTTGTTATTGGCGTTGTTTTCCTAATGTATATTTTTTATGCAAGAACTTTAGGGAAGTTTACACAAAAAGGCGCTGACGCATTGCATAGATTAGAAGGTTTTAAACATTATATGCAAACGGCAGAGAAAGATAGAATGAATATGTTGAATCCTCCTGAACTGACTCCGCAATTGTTCGAAAAATTATTTCCGTATGCTATTGCATTGGGAGTCGAAATAGAGTGGGGAAAACAATTCGCAGAAATTTTAGAATTAGCCAAATATGATCCTGCGTGGTATCAGGGCCAAGATACGTTCTACATGCAACCTGCAATGTTCCTGTCCAGCTTTGGAAATTCTGTGAGCAGTGCAGCAGTTGATCCTAGTCCTCCTTCTTCATCATCATCAGGTTCTTCATCTAGTTCCAGCGGAAGCAGTGGAAGCTGGAGCAGCGGAAGTTCAGGTGGCGGAAGCTCCGGAGGCGGAGGTGGAGGCGGTGGAGGCGGTGGTTGGTAGAAATCAGAAACCAACAACCGTTTTAAAAAATATTGTATTGAGAAAACCTTGTATTATTTATAATAGTACAAGGTTTTTTTATTTTCGATTGGGTCTGATTTAGATTATCTTGCCTGAGTGAAGAAAATAATGAGATAATTAGAAAATTCGTTAATTAGATAGTTGATTGTAATATTTTGAAAATCAGTTTATTGTTTTTGTTGTTTTGGAATTTGGATTTTTTTTATTGAAATTTTTATACCACGTGCAACCATTTTAAAACTTAACTCGTCTATGCTAATAGAAGATCATTACTAAACCAAAAAAACAAAAGCTTATAAATGAAAATTATTCATTTACATCAGGAAGAAACCGAAATTATAAAGTTGGCTGTCGAAAATAATCGACAAGCACAACAGCAAATTTATAGTCGGTTTTCCTCGAAAATGCTAAGTGTTTGCCGACAGTATATAAAAGACATTCAACTGGCAGAAGATGTAATGATAACGGCTTTTATGAAAGTGTTTACCAATTTAAACAAATTCGAAAATAAAGGAAGTTTTGAAGGCTGGATTCGCCGAATCATGGTTAACGAATGTATATCGTATTTAAGAGTTCAGAAAAAAGTAAAATTTGTTGAAGATGAAATTTATGTCGAAGAAAGTTTTAATGCAACCGATAGTCAGTTTTCAATAGATCAGATTCAGTTTTTAATAGATGCTTTACCGGACGGATATAAAATGGTTTTCAATTTATACGCCATCGAAGGATACAAACACAATGAAATTGCAAAGATGTTAGGGATTAATGAGGGAACATCAAAATCGCAATTATCGCACGCCAGAAAGATGCTGCAAACACAGATTAATATTTTAAAAAAACAAGATAATGGAACCGAATAATTTTGAAAAGGATTTCCGTGAAAAACTAAACCAACGTAAAATTGAACCAAGCGACAAAGCCTGGGATCGATTAGATGCGATGCTTAGTGTTGCTGAAGAAAAGAAACAGCCTACAGTTGGACTTCGCTCACTACAAACTTCTAAAAAAAGATGGTTGTACATCGCCGCGAGTATTGTTGGTTTTTTATTAGTGGGAACATTCTTTTTTAATCAGGAAAAAAGTGTCGTTAAAACACCGGAAAACACTGTGGTTGTCAAAGAAAATTTAGAGAAAGATTCTGTTGTAAAGCCAGCTTTAAAGGTAATAAGTCCGGTAAAGACAGAAGTTGCAGTTTCAGAAAAAGCAACAAATCAGAATTTAGTAAAAGAAGAAAAAAATCGTAATGTAGAACCAATTAAAACCCTTAAAAACAAATCAAATCAAGTAGCGGAGTCTTCAATCATCATCAAAAACAATCAAGAAAAAAAATCTGTAAATAATCAATCATTAGCTGTTGAAACTTCTAAAAAAGAAACAGTAGATCAATTATTACAATCGGCCGAAAAAACTGTTGTAGCGGAGAATTCGGTAAAACCAAAATCAAAAGTAAAAATCAATGCTAATGATTTACTCCATCAGGTCGATGGCGAATTAGAGCTTTCGTTTAGAGAAAAAATGATTACAAAAGTCAATAAAAACTACCAAACGGTAAAAGTGGCTTTGGCGAATCGAAATCAACAAGAGTAAGAGATTATAGAATAAAGATTATAGAATAAAGAATACAGAGTATAGATTTAGTTCCGGAGGAACGATCCATATTGTAGTGTCGGGTTTTAACCCGATGGAGACAGAATAAAGAATACCGAGTATAGATTTTTAGTTCCGGAGGAACGATCCATATTGTAGCGTCGGGTTTTAACCCGATGGATACAGAATAAAGAATACAGAGTATAGATTTTTAGTTCTGGAGGAACGATCCATATTGTAGCGTCGTCCCGAGGCTTCGGGATTAACCCGATGGAGATAGAATCTGGAATTTACAATTCACAATTAATAATTAAATAATCATCATCAATCACAATCAATTTTAAAAATCAATCAATCATGAAAAATTTTACACTTTATCTCGTTGTCCTTATTTTCTTATTTGTTAGTAAGGTACTCGGGCAGGAAACCTTTGAATCTAAAGCAAAAAAAATTGCGAATAAAATCGAGAAGATTACCAAAGAAGAAAAAGCAGCTTTGAAAGAAGAAGTAGAAGTTATAAACGTGCAATTGTCTGAAGGGAAAATTACCCAGGAACAAGCAGACAAACGCAAAAAAGAATTAGCAGAAGCCAGAGCTACAATTATCGAGGAAAAAGTAACAGAGGCACAAAATGAACTTAATGATTTGGTTCAGCAAAAAGTTGACGGAAAAATCAAAGAAGATTCATTAAGCAAAAAATATAGTATTGTATTTCATGTAAGAGACAGAGATAGGGATAAGTCTAAAGATTCAATTCATGGAGAAAAAAGAACGACCTCTCAATTTGTATTTGCAATGGGATTGAATAATATGATGGTCGATGGCAAACTTCAGGATTCTAATTATAGTTTTATGGGTTCGCATTTCTATGAATGGGGTTTTACTTATAATTCAAGATTAATGAAAAACGACAATTTACTACATGCCAAATATGGACTTTCGTTAATGTACAATAACATTCGCCCAACAGACAACAGGAGTTTTGCAGTAAATGGAGATCAGACTGAATTGCAAACCAATCCTATAAATCTTGATGAATCCCGTTTTAGAAATGTTTATATCGTGTTGCCTTTACATTTAGAATTCGATTTTACAAAACCTCAGATAAGTAATGGCAAAACCTATTTTAGAACTCATAGAAGTTTCCGTTTTGGGATTGGAGGTTATGCAGGAATTAATGTAAAATCGAAACAAATCCTAAAATTTGATCAGGATGATTTAGATTATAAAACAACAATCAAAGGAGATTATAATGTAAATAATTTTATTTACGGATTGAGTTCTTATATCGGTTACAGAGAATTTAGTTTGTATGCCAAGTACGATTTAAATCCGCTGTTTCAGGATAATTTAGTTAAAGAAAATAATATTTCACTAGGTATAAGAGTTGATTTAAATTAAGAATGCAGTTTAATTAGTTAGTAGAAAAGCACTTCGAAAGAGGTGCTTTTTTTATGTTAAATCGCCAAATTTCAAGATTCATTTGTGTACTTTTACAGACTTCAAATTTTTAAAAATATTTTACGTTTTGATTTCACAAGCTACTATTGATTCTGTTTTTGAAACTGCTCGTGTAGAGGAGGTTATTGGTGATTATGTTAATTTAAAACGTGCCGGGAGTAATTACAAAGGATTAAGTCCGTTTTCAGATGAGCGCTCTCCGTCGTTCATGGTTTCGCCTGCAAAAGGAATCTGGAAAGATTTTAGTACAGGAAAAGGAGGGAATTCTGTCAAGTTTTTGATGGAGCATTCCCAATTTACCTATCCGGAAGCCATTCGATACTTGGCCAGAAAATACAATATTGAAATTGAAGAAACAGAACAAACAGATGCTGAAAAAGCAATGACGGATGTTCGAGAAAGTATGTACCTGGTTTCTGAATTTGCAAAAGACTATTTTAATAAAACACTTTTAAATTCAGAAGAAGGAAAAGCAATTGGACTTTCTTATTTTAAAGAAAGAGGTTTTACCAATGAAACCATCAAAAAGTTTAGTTTAGGATATTCACCGGAAACCTGGGATGCGTTGACCAAAGAAGCATTAGGTAAAGGATATAAACTCGAATTTCTGGAAAGCACCGGTTTGACCATTGCAAGAGAAGACCGTCCGTTTGACCGTTTCAAAGGTCGTGTCATGTTCCCGATAGAAAGTATGTCCGGACGTGTTTTAGGTTTTGGAGGACGTATTTTAACCAATGATAAAAAAGCAGCGAAGTACCTGAACTCGCCCGAAAGTGATATTTACCATAAAAGTAAAGTGCTTTATGGTATTTTTCAGGCCAAACAATCGATAGCCAAACAAAACAATTGTTATCTGGTTGAAGGTTATACTGATGTGATTCAGTTTAATCAGGCAGGGATCGAAAACGTTGTGGCTTCATCAGGAACCGCTTTAACGCCGGATCAGATTCGTTTGATCAATAGGTTAACAAGAAATATTACAGTGCTGTTTGACGGAGATGCTGCAGGATTACGTGCCTCTGTTCGAGGAATCGATTTGATTCTTGAAGAAGGAATGAACGTAAGGGTTTGTGCTTTTCCTGACGGAGAAGATCCTGACAGTTTTGCACGAAAAACTTCGCATGATGATCTTGTTGCTTATTTAGAAGAAAATAGTAAAGATTTTATACAGTTTAAAGCCTCACTCTTAATGAAAGAGGCTAAAAACGATCCTATAAAAAAAGCCGATTTAATTCGCGATATGGTCGTGAGTATTTCGAAAATTCCGGATCGTATTCAGCGTGAAATTTATACTCAGGAATGTGCCAGAATCATGGATATTTCTGAGCAGGTATTGGTGAGTACTTTGGCTCAGCTAATTCAAAAAGATCTTACAGAGGCTAGTAAAAAACAAAAGCAGGAACAAAAACCTTTTGAAGTTTTTAGAAACCAAACTCCAAACCAAGGCAGTTTTTCAGGAGGAGATCCTGAAGATCCAAGAAATGGGCCTCCGGAAGATTATTATCCGGGAGAGCCTGGATATCCAGTATCAGAACCTGCAGAAAAAGTAGATATTCTATATCGTTTAGAACGAAAAGTAATTGAGATTTTATTGCTTTACGGAGATAAAACAGAAGAATTTGAAGATGTGCTTTTAAAAAATAACGACGAAGGTGAAGTTGTAATGGTTTCTGAAATGAGAGCTTACAAAGTGTACCAGCGTATTTATTTGAGTTTGCAGGAAGATGAGGTAGAGCTTTCTAATAATTTGTTCCGAGATATTTTTACAGACTTAATTGGATTTTATAACCAACATGAAAAATTTAGTCTCGAACAATATTTAATGCGTTTGCAGCCTGATTTTGCTCAGGAAGTTACCGATATTTTAATGGAAGATGAGCGACTGACGCTTCATGATTGGGAAGGACAGAACATTTTTTCGAAAATGAAACACGAAACGATTGCACAATACGTTACAGAAACTATTATGTCTATGCGTTGGTTTTTGGTGGGTAAAATCATCGAAGAATTAAAAAGCTCTATAAAACCTGATAATTCAGATAATACAGAGCTTTTGTCTATGGTTGTCGATTACTCAAAATTAGTTAATGCGTTCTCGAAAAAACTAGGAAGAGTAATGTCGAGGTACCATTAAATAATTTCTAAAGTCTTCGCTTTGTTAACTAAGTCAACTAAATTAGTAACATTTAATTTAGTCAATAATCTTAATTTGTAAGTACTGATCGTTTTTTCGTTCAGGTTTAAGATTTTAGAGATTTCATTGTTTTTCTTACCATCACTTAAGTAACGTAAAACTTCAATCTCACGATTTGAAAGTTTTCTGTACAAACGCTCGCTTTTGCTTTGTTTAGCAATAAGGGCCATGTTTTTACGTACAGTTTCATTGATGATAATTTTTCCTTCGTGTACTTTAATAATAGAAAGACCTAAAGTTTCAAGTTTTTCTGTTTTGTGCACATACCCGGAAACTCCTGCTTTGATTGCATTTGGAGCATACATTTGTTCAGCGAGGTCACTAAAAATTACAATTTTTGTTTTTGGGAAGTTTTTCAGGATAGATTTTACTTCGAAGATGCTTGAAAGACCTTCTAATTCCAGATCTAGAATTAGGATGTCAATCTCCTTCGTCTGAAGAATATCTCTAACCATTGAAAAATTGCCTACGTTGGCAACAATTGAAATTTGATCGTGGTCTTTAAAATAAGACTTAACGCCAAAGTGAGTCACAGGATGATTGTCTGCAAGACATACTTTAATCATAATTTTTACCTTTTTTAGAATTGTTCATGTTTTTGGAACTGTAAAATTAATAAATAAATTCTGTAATTAATTGCAGACAAATGTTAAAATGTTTTATTTTAACGTTTTTGGTATTATACAAACCGGAATTGGATCCATTTTATGCTTGTTGCTGGTGTTTAAACGTTTATAAATTTCAAAGACAGATTTTTCTCTCCCAATGAAGTCAGCTGGCGTTTTTCCTGACTCCGCGGCCAACATCGCCCATTCAAGTTCATCGTAACTTGCGCCCAATTGGTCTTCATCGGTACGATTGTCACCAAATAATCCATCTGTTGGTGCAGCTGTTAAAATTGACTCCGGAATCGTTAAAAATTCACCAAGAGCATAAACATCCGACTTCATTAAGTCGGCAATTGGACTTAAATCGACTCCGCCGTCTCCATATTTAGTATAAAATCCTACACCAAAATCTTCTACTTTGTTTCCAGTCCCTGCTACTAAAAGCCCATGAATGCCGGCTAAATAATATAAAGAGGTCATTCTCAGGCGTGCACGAGTGTTTGCTAACGATAAATTAACTTTTGTTGAATCTTTTGTAGTAGGCACAGCAGTCTTAAAAGCTTCAAAAGTGTCAGTTAAGTCAGTTTTTACATCCAAAACGTTCGGAAAACGCTTTTTTAGTTGCTCAATATGTTCTCTTCCTCTTAAAACTTGATTTGGCGCCTGGTGAATTGGCATTTCTACACATAAAACCTGTAAACCCGTCTGAGCACATAGGGTAGAAGTTACCGCAGAGTCAACTCCGCCTGAAATTCCAATTACAAATCCGTTTGCTTTTGCATTGTTAGCATAATTTTTTAGCCACTCTACAATGTGGATATTTACTTTTTCTGTCTGAATGGTACTTTTTTTAGCCATAATAGTTCAAGTTTTAAGATACAGGGATGTATATTTGCAGAATTATTTTTAAGTATACATTTACTTAAAATCCAGCAACACAAATCTAATTAAAATAAAATGAAAATTTATCGCTTTGTAGTGGTTCTGTGCTTGTTTTTTTTGTCCTGTGAGCAAAAAACCAAAGTAGAAAAAGCAGTCGAAGAAATCCCGGTTGATATAAAGGTAGAACGTTTTGATAAGGTGTTTTTTGAAACGAAACCGGAAGATTTGGAGAAAGTAAAAAAACAGTACCCTTTCTTTTTTCCGGCAGGTAATGATGATACTATCTGGCTTAAAAAAATGCAGGATCCTTTATGGAAAGAAGTATATACTGAAGTGCAAAAAAAATACGCCAATTTTGAACCTGTTCGTCAGGAATTTAATAAGCTGTTTCAGCATGTAAAATACTATTTTCCAAAAACTAAAACTCCTAAAGTAATTACCGTAATTGGAGAAATGGATTATAACGCTAAAGCGATTTATGCTGATAGTCTTGTAATTGTTGCTTTAGAACTCTATTTAGGTAAAGAGCATAAGTTCTATGAATTTCCAAACTATCTAAAACAGAATTTTGAGGAAAAACAAATCATGCCGGATGTAGTTTCTAGTTTTGCTTTTAGAAACATTCCTGCCTTTCCTGATAAAAATTTAGTTTCGCAAATGATTTTCGAAGGAAAGCAATTGTATGCAAAAGATTTGCTTTTACCTGAATATACAGATGCTGAAAAAATTGGCTATACGCCGGAACAAATAAAATGGAGTCAGGAAAATGAAGCGTATATGTGGCGCTTTTTTATCGAAAGCGAACTGTTGTTCAGTGAAGATCCAAAATTAAATACCCGATTTATTGCGCCTGCTCCGTTTTCTAAATTTTATTTAGAAATAGATAATGATTCTCCTGGACGAATTGGTGCATGGCTCGGATGGCAAATGGTACGTTCTTATATGAAGAATAATACTAATGTTACCTTGCCGGAATTATTAAAAACAAACGCAAAAGAAATTTTTGAACAGTCAAAATATAAACCTAAGAAATAATGTCAGATACAATAAACTCAGAAATTAAATTCAATATAGAATTAGATGAAAACCGTGTTCCTGAAAAATTAACATGGAGTGCGCAAGATGGTGGTGTGCAGGCAGAAGAAGCAAAAGCTATAATGTTATCTATTTGGGACAGTAAAGCCAAAGAAACAATGCGTATTGATCTTTGGACAAAAGATATGCCGGTTGATGAAATGAAAATCTTTTTTCACCAAACATTAGTAGCGATGTCAGATACTTTTAAGCGTGCTACAGACGACGAGAAAATGTCAGATACGATGAAAGATTTTTGTGATTATTTTGCAGAAAAACTGGAACTTGCGAAATAAATAAATTCCAATACAGAAAGGAAATTCCAAAAATAAAATCCCAAATTCCAACCTTACAATTGGAATTTGGGATTTTTTATTTTTTGGAATTTATTTTACTTAACAGATCTTTTGTCTAAATCTTTAAATATTCGTTTTAAAGCTCCTTCTATTAATTGATTTGCATTTTTGTAAAGCATAATATTGTCTTTAAGTTTACCGGAGCTTTGAGTATTATGGTCAGATGGAGCGTTTACTTTTGAAGTAGTGCCTATTACATTTTGAGAGTAAATAATCTGCTGTAAATTTAAATCGTAAATCTCTACAATTACAGAGGCTTCATTTTTTCCTGCATCGTTAGCTTGCTGATAAAGTTCGAGAGAAGAAAAGTCGCTTTTGTTTTTTTGGGTAGAAATATTAATAAAGAAATCAAAACCAGTTCCGTCTTTGAGCTCCTTCAGTTTTGTTTTACCCGGATTTAAGTTAATTTTTCGGGGAACCAGTAAGCCTTTAACATCATGAATATATGATAATCGGTCTCCTGTGTATTTTTTAAAATATTTTAAGCACTCTTCGGTTAGTTTGTCTTTAGAGCCGTTCGGACAATCTAATTCGTTTAAGAGCCATTTTCCAGATGTAAAATCAACTCCGGTTCGCTGTCCTGTAGCAAATGTATAGGATGCTGTGGTGCAAGAGGAAAAAGAAATAAAGATAAAAAAGAAAACAAGGAGCGTGGTATTTTTCATAAATTACAAATTGATTCGTTTCAAATGTAATATAAAATGCGTTGTGTTTTAATTTGTTGTAAAATATCCTTGAAGATTTTGACTACAAATAAAAAATCCCAAATTCCAGTTTTAAATTGGAATTTGGGATTTTTTTTATTTTTTAAAAGATTCCTTTTCTTGTTGGAATTTATTTTTTAAAACTGTGAGTTGTTTTTAAATACTTCCTGATTTACTTCATCAATATAACTTAAAACATCATCTTTTCCTGTTTGTTCTGTTGCAGAAGTCACAAAATAATGTGGCATCTCTTCCCAGTTATTAGCAAACATTTGCTTTTTGTATGCTGCAACGTGCGAATCGATTTTTACTTTACTGATTTTGTCAGCTTTGGTGAAAATAATGCAAAACGGAATTTCGCTTTCGCCCATATACGACATAAATTCAATGTCGATTGCTTGTGCTTCATGGCGAATATCAATCAAAACAAAAGCACAAACTAATTGTTCTCTGGTTTCAAAATAATCTGTAATGAATTGTTGAAAAACTGATTTTGTCTTTTTTGATACTTTAGCATAACCATAACCAGGTAAATCGACAAGGAACCAATTATTGTTAATCTTAAAGTGATTAATCAATTGGGTTTTTCCTGGCCTTCCTGAAGTTTTTGCTAAATTTTTATGATTGGTAAGCATATTGATCAAAGAAGATTTCCCAACGTTTGATCTTCCGATAAAAGCATATTCCGGCAAAAAATCCTGCGGACATTTTGCAACTTCAGAATTACTGATAATAAATTCGGCGGTATTAATTTTCATGTTTTTTGTGTTTAAGACCTCCTTAAAGTCGAAAGTTAGGTGCTACAATTTCGTTTTAACGAGCCATTCTTCAAGAATTGTGTTGAATTCCTGAGGATGTTCCATCATAGCAGCGTGTCCACATTTGTCTATCCAATATAAAGTTGAATTAGGCAATAGTTTGTCAAATTCTTCGGCCACATTTGGCGGAGTTACAGCGTCATTTTTACCCCAAATAATACAGGTTTCCACTGTCATTTTTGGTAAATCTTTGGCCATATTATGACGAATTGCACTTTTGGCAATCGTTAGGGTTTTGATCAGTTTGATACGATCATTAACCGTTGCGTAAACTTCATCTATAAGTTCCGGAGTTGCAATTTTAGGATCGTAAAATACATCTTCAGCTTTCTTTCTGATGTATTCATAATCGCCTCTTTTTGGGTAACTATCTCCCATTGCGCTTTCGTAAAGACCAGAGCTTCCGGTAATTACAAGTCCTGCAACTTTTTCAGGATATAGTTTTGTGTGATAAAGTGCGATGTGACCTCCTAATGAGTTGCCTAGTAAAATGACCTTATCATAACCTTTAAAAGTGATAAAATCTTTAACGTATTTAGCAAAGCTTTTTACGTTAGTTTTTAAAATACTCTGAGTATATATTGGCAAATCCGGGATAACAACTTTGTATCCTTTCGTTGGGAAATATTCTGCTACAGCATCAAAGTTACTAAGGCCTCCCATTAAGCCATGTAAAATAACGATAGGAGTTCCTTCTCCAGCTTCATAATAGCTGTATTTGCCTTCTTTTTTGTAGTGTTTGTCCATTTAATTTAATGCCAATTTCAATTGGGACAAATATAGGGTTTAATAAATAAAAATGAATTTTTGCCACCGTTTTTTAACTAGATAATTTAAGTAGAACTTGTAAGTGGTTAAAAATCAGCTTTTATAGCTGTTTTTGATGTATTTTCTAAATGTTAAGAAAACTGCATAATAACTAATTTTTTAAGAAATATTATGCATTATTTTTTTGATGTCGAAGTGTTATTGAGTTTTCGTTAATTATAAGTTAAAGTATTGATTGTCCATAAATTAAGTGTAGTGGTAAGAAAGTGGTTAAACTTATTAACAAAGTGGTATATTGTGGTATATTGTGGTAATATTTTTTATATTTTTGCTGTATAACATATCAATGTATTATTCTTGAACACAATTGTTGGAACATATGAGTGTAAAGTCGATGCTAAGGGGAGGCTAATGATGCCTGCACCCTTAAAAAAGCAATTGGCTTCATCTCTTCAGGACGGGTTCGTTTTGAAGCGCTCGGTTTTTCAACCGTGTTTAGAATTGTATCCAATGGACGAATGGAACTTGATGATGCAAAAAATCAACAAGCTGAATCGTTTTGTAAAAAAGAACAATGATTTCATTCGAAGATTTACTGCCGGTGTTAAGATGGTAGAGATTGATGCATTGGGAAGGTTATTGGTTCCGAAGGATTTGGTAGCTTTTTCAAGTATTTCTAAAGATGTGGTTTTTTCATCTGCGGTTAATATTGTGGAGATTTGGGATAAAGATTTATATGAAAAATCAATAAGCGGCGAAGATATGGATTTTGCAGATCTGGCCGAAGAAGTAATGGGAAATATTAATGACGACGACAATGGAATATCATAATCCGGTTTTGCTTCACCCTACAGTTGATGGTTTAAATATTAAACCAGATGGCATATATGTAGATGTTACGTTTGGCGGCGGTGGTCATTCAAAAGAAATTTTGAGACGATTAGGGCCAAACGGAAAATTATTTGCTTTTGATCAGGATGAAGATGCTCTTGCAAATGCGTTGCCGGATGAACGGTTTACCCTGATTAATGAGAACTTTAGATTTATAAAAAGATTTCTACGTTTTCACGGTGTTAAAAGTGTAGATGGGATTTTGGCTGATTTAGGTGTTTCATCGCATCAGTTTGATGTTCCCGAAAGAGGATTCTCGACAAGATTTGATGCCGAACTCGATATGCGGATGAGTCAAAAAAATGATTTAAGTGCTTATCGTGTGGTTAACGAATATGAAGAACAGGATTTACGTCGTGTTTTTTTTGATTATGGGGAGTTGAAGAATGCACCACTTTTGGCCAGAACAATTGTAGAGGCGAGAGAGCATTACCCAATTAAAACAACAGACGAACTGAAAGATGTTTTGGCGAAATTTTTACCTGAAAGAATTCGAAATAAAGTTTTAGCTCAGATTTATCAGGCGATTCGAATTGAAGTAAATCAGGAAATGGATGTTTTGAAAGAATTTATCGAGCAGTCTCTTGAAATTCTTAATCCGGGCGGAAGATTCTCAGTAATCTCTTATCATTCTCTCGAAGACAGGCTGGTAAAAAGATTTATAAAAAACGGAATGTTTGAAGGAGAACCGGAACGCGATTTTTTTGGAAACTTTTCTGTTCCGTATAAAACAATAGGAAAATTAATTGTTCCTGATGATGCTGAGATCAAAATCAACAATAGAGCAAGAAGTGCAAAATTAAGAATTGCTGAGAAGATATAATATATATAGGTAGAAAATGAAAAGTGGAGTATTTGGCATATTAAAAGCAAGATTTCTGTTAAACGATGACGCGGTGAAGAACTGGAGGTTCATTGTTTTTATAATTCTGCTTGCTATACTAATGATTGCCAATACACAGCGATACGAACAAAAGGTTTTTGAAATTGCAAAAATAAGTAATGAAGTAAAAGAATTACGATCTGAATTTGTGGATCGCCGTTCAGAATTAATGAAGTTGAAGATGGAATCAACGATATCGGATAAAATGCTTGAAAAACAAATTTTCCCATCAACGGTTCCTCCGGTTAAAATAGAAGTAACAAAAGAAGAAGAAAAAAGTTTCTTTAAAAGAATATGGCAGTAGACGATAAAAATATATCCTACAGAATTTACCTCGTAGCAGTTTTCATCTTTGTGATGGCAATTGCTATTGTTGTTAAGTTAACCAATATTCAATGGGTTGAAGGAGATTATTATAGAAAACTGGCGAAACAGCGTACAGTTAGAAATTTTGTGATTCCGGCAAACAAAGGAAACATTTATTCTGCTGACGGAAGTTTATTGGCAACATCGATCCCTAATTATGAGATTCGATTTGATGCCAAAGCGCCAAAAACAGAAACTTTTGAGAAGTATGTAAAAGCATTGTCAGATTCATTGGCAACGGTTTTAGATAAACCGGGAAGTTATTTCGAAAAAGATTTAAGAAAAGCAAGAGCCAATAAAAATCGTTATTATTTGATTGCCAGAAAATTGAGTTATACCGAATATGTAAAAATAAAAGGTTTTCCATTATTCAATTTAGGCGCTTTCAAAGGTGGGATTATAATCGAGCAGGAAACTGTTAGAAAACATCCAATAGGGAAAATTGCAGAAAGAACAATCGGTTACGATAAAATTGATCCTGCAACAGGAGTCGAAGTAGGTAAAGGAATCGAGTGGGCTTTTAAAGATTACCTAAACGGAAAAGACGGCAAGATTTTAAAACAAAAAATTGCAAAAGGCCAATGGAAACCTATTCGTGATTTAAACGAGGTAGATCCAATTGATGGTTATGATGTAATATCGACAATTGATGTTTTTATTCAGGATATTGCGCATCATGCTTTGTTGAAACAGTTAGAAGAATATGAAGCTGATCACGGTTGTGTAGTAGTAATGGAAACAGAAACGGGGCATGTAAAAGCAATTTCGAATTTAGGAAGAGCAGAAGACGGATCGTATTATGAAACTACAAATTATGCTGTAGCAGAATCTCATGAACCGGGATCTACTTTTAAATTAGTCGATTTAATGGCGATTTTAGACGATAAAGTAGCAGATACAAGTACAGTTTACGATAGTCACAACGGGCAAGTAAAATATTATGGTCGTTCTGTTACTGATTCGCACAGAGCTGGTTACGGAAAAGTTACGTTAGCGCGTGGTTTTGAACTTTCATCCAATACAGTAATGGTTCAGGCGGTTTATGAAGCTTATAAAAATAATCCATCCAAATTTGTGAATCATATTAAGAGTTATGGATTAGATAAACCATTAGGATTGCATTTTAAGGGAGAAGGAAGACCTTATATACCGCAACCTGGAGATAAACACTGGTCAGGTGTTTCGCTTCCGTGGATGGCATTTGGATACGGAGTTTCGGTTACGCCAATGCAGACTTTGGCTTTTTATAATTCAGTAGCCAATAATGGTGTAATGGTGAAACCGCAATTTGTGTCAGAAATTAAAGAGTGGAATAAAACCATTAAAAAGTTTGATGTTGAAGTAATAAACCCAAGAGTTTGTTCGCCTGAAACTATTAAAAAACTGAAAGCAGTATTAGCGAATGTGGTTAAAAAAGGAACAGGATCAAAGCTGTATTCGAAAGATTTTTCGATGGCTGGTAAAACAGGAACAGCTCAGGTAAATTACGGAGGAAAAGAAGGGAAGTCGGCATTGTATTACGCATCTTCTTTTGTGGGTTATTTCCCGGCAGATCATCCTAAATATTCTTGTATTGTAGTGGTTCATAAGCCTAATACATCAAAAAATAATTATTACGGAGCAGACGTTGCGGGACCGGTTTTTAAAAGAATCGCCCAAAAAATATTTACAGATGCACCTTCGACAAATAAAATTAAAAAACTGGATTCTAAAATTTCAAAACAAGAGATTAGTTACGAAAAGTACGATATAGAATCCAGAAAAAAGTCAAGTCAAATCCCTGATTTAAAAGGAATGCCAGGAATGGATGCCATTGCTTTATTGGAAAATTTAGGTTTGAAAGTAAAGGTAAATGGAGTAGGAAAAGTAAAAAAACAGTCTTTGCAGGCTGGAGAAAATATTAGTAAAAATACAACAATAGTATTAGAATTATCGTGAAAATACTGAAAGACATATTATATAAAGTAGCTATTGAGTCTGTAACAGGTTCGACAGAAATCGACATACATAAAATTGATTTTGATTCAAGAAAAATTGAAGAAAAAGATGTTTTTGTAGCGATTCGCGGATCACTTTCTGATGGGCATGATTATATAGAAAAAGCGATTCAATTAGGTGCTGTTGCAGTGATTTGTGATACGTTGCCTGAAAATATTGAAAAAGGCATCACTTATATTAAAGTAAAAGATACGAATACCGCTTTGGCTTTTATGGCCGCTAATTATTTTGGAAATCCTTCCGAAAAATTAAAATTAGTTGGTGTTACTGGTACAAACGGAAAAACAACAATTGCTTCATTATTGTTTCAGTTGTTTCAAAAAGCAGGATTTAAAGTTGGTTTATTATCAACTGTAAAAATCATGGTCGATGAAACGGAATATAAAGCAACGCACACAACGCCGGATTCCATAACAATCAATCATTTTTTAAACGAAATGATCGAAGCCGGAGTAACGCATTGTTTTATGGAGGTAAGTTCACACGGAATTCACCAGAAACGTACAGAAGCATTACATTTTGTGGGTGGAGTTTTTACAAATCTTTCTCACGATCATTTAGATTATCATCCAACGTTCGCAGAATACAGAGATGTAAAAAAATCATTTTTTGATTCGTTGCCAAAAACAGCTTTTGCATTATCGAATATCGATGATAAAAACGGACCTGTAATGTTGCAAAATACCGTAGCCAGAAAATTTACATATGCCTTGAAATCGTATGCTGATTTTAAAGCTACAATATTAGAAAGCCAATTGTCAGGTTTATTATTGAAAGTAAATGACAATGAAGTTTGGGTAAAACTTATTGGAACTTTTAATGCTTACAATGTTTTGGCAATTTACGGAACCGCTGTAGAATTAGGAATGGACAGTCTGGAAGCCTTAAGATTACTATCTGATTTAGAAAGTGTTTCAGGACGTTTTCAATACATTGTTTCCGAAGGAAATATTACGGCAATTGTAGATTATGCTCATACGCCGGATGCTCTGGATAATGTTTTAAAAACGATAGGAGATATTCGCACTAAAAACGAACAATTGATAACAGTTGTGGGTTGCGGCGGAAACAGAGATAAAACAAAAAGACCAATTATGGCTAAAATTGCTACAGATCTTAGTGATAAAGCAATTTTAACTTCTGATAATCCAAGAAACGAAGATCCTGAAGTGATTCTGGATGAAATGGAAAAAGGTGTTGAAGCTCATAATTATAAAAAAGTATTGAGGATTACCGACAGAAAGCAGGCTATAAAAACGGCTTGTCAATTGGCTCAGCCAAATGATATTATTTTAATTGCTGGTAAAGGTCATGAAACCTATCAGGAAATAAATGGTGTTCGTCATCATTTTGATGATATGGAAACTGTAAAAGAAATTTTAAATCAACTAAATAAATAATAATCAATTTTTAGTTCTAAAATACCACACAAAATTGGAATTTGGAATTTCAAGATTGGAATTTAAAATAAAAGATATATGCTATACTATTTATTTGAATACTTGCGAAAAACGTTAGACATGCCGGGGGCAGGGGTTTTTCAGTACATCACTTTTAGGTCAGCTTTAGCATTCATGCTTTCGTTACTATTATCAACAATTTACGGAAAAAGAATTATTAATTTTTTGCGTAGACAACAAGTTGGTGAAACAGTTCGTGAGCTTGGACTTGCCGGTCAGAATGAAAAAGCAGGAACGCCAACAATGGGAGGTCTGATTATCATTTTTGCGACTCTTGTACCAGTGTTGTTGTTTGCTCGTTTACAAAACATTTATATCGTATTGCTTATCGTAACTACATTATGGATGGGAACCATTGGTTTTGTAGATGATTATATCAAGATATTCAAAAAAGACAAGCAAGGTCTTAAAGGAATTTTTAAAGTTATTGGTCAGGTTGGTTTAGGTCTTATTGTGGGAACAGTACTTTATTTTAATCCTGCCGTTACAGTGCGAACAGATACAGGTTATAACGGAGGAGTAAAAGCATCTTCTTCGATAGTTATGCCTGCACAAATAGAGGAAAAGTCTACAGCAACGACAATTCCTTTTGTAAAAAACAATGAATTTGATTACGCTGAATTATTGGCATGGACAGGTGAAGGTTACGAAAAATGGGCTTGGTTAATTTTTATTCCGGTGGTTATTTTTATCATCACAGCGGTTTCAAACGGAGCTAATTTAACAGATGGTATAGATGGTCTTGCCGCAGGAACTTCGGCAATATCGGTCTTGGCACTCGGAATATTCACGTTTGTATCGGGAAATATTATTTTTTCTAATTATCTGAATATTATGTACATCCCCAATTCGGGAGAGATGACGGTCTTTATATCGGCATTTGTCGGGGCGCTAATTGGTTTTCTTTGGTACAATTCCTTTCCTGCATCCGTGTTTATGGGAGATACAGGAAGTTTGACGATTGGAGGAATCATTGCTGTTTTAGCAATTGCAGTTCGTAAAGAAATATTGATTGTATTATTCTGTGGAATTTTCCTTGCAGAAAGTGCTTCGGTAATTATTCAGGTAGCTTATTTTAAATATACAAAAAGACGTTTTGGCGAAGGCCGAAGAATTTTTCTGATGTCGCCATTGCATCATCATTATCAGAAAAAAGGATATCACGAAAGTAAAATTGTGACCAGATTCTGGATTGTTGCCATCATGTTAGCCATATTATCAATTGTTACTTTAAAATTAAGATAAATTTTTAATTAAAAATTGAGAATTAAAAATTAAAAATTGTGTGTGTTTGGATAGATGAAGGAGAATATTATTCAAGAGAAGTCATTTCTCTTTGCGGTTAGGGTAGTCAATTTATATAAATACCTAACTAATACAAAAAAGGAGTTTGTTTTAAGTAAACAACTTTTAAGATCGGGGACTTCAATTGGAGCAAACATTGAAGAGTCGATTGGAGGACGTTCTGATAAAGAGTTTCTGTTTAAGCTTGAGATTTCATATAAAGAAGCCAGAGAAACGATTTATTGGTTGAAATTATTGAAAGCAACAGATTATATTTCTGCAAATGAGTTCGAAAGTGTTCATAAAGAAGCAGAAGAAATATGTAAAATATTAGCGAAAATTATAATAACCTTAAAAGGGAAAACGTGATGGAATTAGAAACTTTATATGTTAGATTTTTAATTTTTAATTCTCAATTTTTAATTTATAAAGTATGAGGTTAGTAGTACTTGGCGGAGGAGAAAGTGGCGTTGGAACGGCTATTCTCGGAAAGAAACAAGGGTACGAAGTTTTTGTATCAGATTTTGGAAAAATAAAAGAGAGCTATAAAGAAGTTCTTATCATTAATAAAATTGCTTGGGAAGAAGAAAAACATACAGAAGACCTGATTTTGAATGCCGACGTGGTAATGAAAAGTCCGGGAATTCCAGAGAAATCTCCCATAGTACAAAAACTGATTGCTGCCGGAATTAAAGTCATTTCGGAAATTGAGTTCGCTAAACCTTTTACAGAAGCATTGACTATCGGGATTACAGGTAGTAACGGTAAAACCACCACCACGATGTTAACGCATCACTTGTTGAAATCAGCAGGTTTGAATGTTGGTTTAGGAGGTAACATCGGAAAAAGTTTTGCCTGGCAGGTAGCCGAAAATAAATACGATGCCTACGTTCTTGAATTAAGCAGTTTTCAGCTCGACGGAATTATAGATTACAGGCCGGATATTGCCATAATTACGAATATTAGCCCGGATCATTTAGACCGGTACGAATATAAATATCAAAATTACATCGATTCAAAGTTTCGAATAACAATGAATCAGACCGAAAGCGATTATCTTATTTACGATGCAGATGATGAGGCAATTGCAGAATGGTTAAAAAATAACAAAACAAAAGCAAAATTAATTCCTTTTTCATTGACTGAAAAATTTGATGAAGGGGCTTCTATAAATAACAACAAAATGGAAATAAAGATCAACCAAGAAGAGTTTACAATGGAAACAGAATACATTGCGTTAGAAGGAAAACATAACATGAAAAACGCAATGGCAGCAAGCTCTGTAGCGAAATTGATGCAAATTAGAAATGCAACAATCCGCGAAAGTTTATCTAATTTTCAAGGTGTTGAACACCGTTTAGAAAAAGTTCTAAAAATTCAGAATGTACAGTATATCAACGATTCGAAAGCAACAAATGTAAACGCTACTTTCTTTGCTTTAGACAGCATGAATGTGCCAACGGTTTGGATTGTTGGAGGTGTTGATAAAGGAAACGACTATAACGAATTGATGTCATTGGTTCGCGAAAAAGTAAAAGCTATTATTTGCCTTGGAGTTGATAATCATAAAATTATCAATGCTTTTGGTAACGTAGTAGATATAATGGTTGAAGTAAATAACATGAACGACGCGGTAAAAACTGCACAACGTTTAACAGAAAAAGGTGATGCTGTTTTATTATCTCCAGCCTGCGCAAGTTTCGATTTGTTCGAAAATTACGAAGACAGAGGAAAGCAATTTAAGCAAGCAGTACACAATTTATAATTTTAGATTTTAGAGTTTAGATTTTAGATTTTTTTCTAAACTGTGAGATTAAAATTAATATTTAAGTTCTTTTGATTATGACGACGGATGAGATGAAGATGAGAACAAAGAAGTTCTCTTTGATGATAATTGATTTAGCGGAAAAAATGCCTAATACAAATGTGATTAGGTCAATTACAAATCAAATTGTAAGAAATGGAACATCGGTTGGAGCTAATTATCGAGCAGTTTGTCGTGCCAGAAGTGATAGGGAATTTGTAGCTAAAATGAATATAGTTTTAGAAGAAGCTGATGAAACTTTATTTTGGTTAGAAATTATAAAAGAAAAAATGTGGATTACTAAATCTGAATTAGAAATGATTTGGAAAGAAGGAAATGAGTTAACAGCCATTTTCGTTAGTAGTTTAAAAACAGTAAACAACAGAATCAATAATAAACCGAAGGTTTGAAAATAATCTATAATCTATAATCAGAAATCTAAAATATGAAAGAGCTAGTTAACAAATTAAAAGGAGATAGGGTAATATGGTCATTCGTGGCTTTATTGGCGCTGTTTTCGTTTATGCCTGTTTTTAGTGCGAGTAGTAATTTGGCGTATATAGGACATGGAACCGGAAATACACTGGGGTATTTAGTAAAACATCTGGCTCACATTTGTATTGGTTTCCTCATTATATATTGGGTACACAGGATTCCGTATCATTATTTTAGAGCAATTTCAAAAGTGGCGTTGCCTGTAGTTTGGTTCTTGCTGTTGTATACATTGCTAAAAGGAACTGTAATTGCTGGAGCAAATGCAAGTCGTTGGATTCAGGTGCCATTTATAGGTATTACGTTTCAAACATCTACTTTGGCGGCTAGTATATTGTTTATTTATGTTGCGCGTTATTTGTCAAAAACCAGAGAAGAAAATGAACCGTTTCAAACGTCATTGATACAGCTTTGGTTGCCTGTTTTTATAACATTAGCATTGATATTACCGGCTAACTTTTCGACCACAGCGTTGATATTTTCGATGGTCATTATGTTGACATTTATTGGTAGATATCCGCTTAAATATATTGGTTTTATAATTGGTTCAGGAATCGGAATGTTGTTGTTTTTCCTTTTGGTGGCAAAAGCTTTTCCGGATTCGAGATTCTTTAGCAGGGTATCAACCTGGGAAAGTCGTATTATGAACTTTACCACAGATAAGCCGGATGAAGATGATTATCAAATCGAGAAAGCAAAGATTGCCATTGCATCAGGAAAATTAGGAGGATTAGGACCTGGGAAAAGTGTTCAGAAAAACTTTTTGCCACAGTCGTCTTCAGATTTTATCTATGCGATTATTGTCGAAGAATATGGCTTGGTTGGCGGAGTGGCCATTTTGGTTTTATACTTATTGTTATTGTTCAGATTCGTAATTGCATCGCATAAAGCCAATACGCTATTTGGGAAGTTAGTCGTCGTCGGGTTAGGTTTTCCGATGATATTTCAGGCGATGATCAATATGGCAGTTGCGGTCGAATTATTACCAGTAACGGGACAAACCCTTCCGCTGATTAGTAGTGGAGGTAGTTCGATCTGGATGACGTGTTTCTCTCTTGGAATTATCATTAGTGTAACTAAAAAAGAAGAAGAAATCGCTGAAGAACAGGAAGAAAAAGAAAGAAGAAAAGAAGCGCTTCAGAGATTAATCGATAAAGAATTGGCCGAAGAAGATTTAGTTGCTACTGAAAAAGAACCGGTTTATGAAGAAGAAGGAATGTATTCGATAGAAGATAATTCCAGAAATCCAATGAATGCAGTTTTAAATAAATAGAAGAGATTAAAATAGAAATAGTTTTTTAAAGCGAATAACTTTTAAAAATATGACAAATTATAAATTCATATTAAGCGGTGGCGGAACAGGAGGACATATCTATCCTGCAATTGCTATTGCTAATGAATTAAAAATGCAATTCCCTGATGCTGAGTTTCTTTTTGTAGGAGCTCAGGACAAAATGGAAATGCAAAAAGTGCCTCAGGCAGGTTATGAAATCAAAGGACTCTGGATCGCGGGTTTGCAAAGAAAATTAACCTTGCAAAATTTGATGTTTCCGCTAAAATTGGCAACAAGTTTGCTAGAGTCAAGACGAATTATAAAACAGTTCAAGCCTAATGTGGTAATAGGAACGGGAGGTTTTGCCAGCGGACCATTATTACAGGCAGCCGGAGGGGCGGGAATACCAACAGTAATTCAGGAGCAAAATTCATTTCCGGGAATTACCAATAAATTGTTGAGCAAAAAAGCCAATGCAATTTGTGTGGCATACGGAAATTTAGAGCGTTTTTTTCCTAAAGAAAAAATTGTCTTAACAGGAAATCCGGTTCGTCAGGATTTAATCGATATCGAAAGTAAACGCGATGAAGCAATCGCTTTTTATGGTTTAGATCCTAATAAAAAAACATTACTGGTTTTGGGCGGAAGCTTAGGTGCAAGAAGAGTGAACCAGTTAATCGAGAAAGAATTACAAAATATGCTTTCGCAAGATGTTCAGATCATCTGGCAATGCGGAAAGTTATATTTTGAAGAATATAAAAAACACAATCAACAACATGTAAGAGTAGTTGATTTTATCGAAAGAATGGATTTTGTATATGCTGCAGCAGATGTGATTATCTCACGAGCAGGAGCATCATCAGTATCGGAACTATGTATTGTTGGGAAACCGGTAATTTTTATTCCGTCGCCAAATGTAGCCGAAGATCATCAAACTAAAAATGCTCAGGCAATAGTAGATGCAAAAGGGGCTATTTTGTTGAAAGAATCAGAATTAGACAGTCAGTTTAGTATTGTTTTTGAAGCTTTGATGAAAGATCAGGGAAAACAAAAACAATTAAGCGATAACATCAAAAAGCTGGCAATGCCAAATGCAACGAAAGTGATTGTAGATCAGATTAAAAAGTTGTTATAATATAACTTTTTACGAAAATTATAGAACAGAATAAAAAATTTAGAACGCTATTTTTAAGCGTTTTGAGTTATTAAAATAATAAAATTACAAAGGCTTAAGTACTAGTTTTTTATACAATAAAGCAACTTGTAAATAGCTCAAAATTAAATAGAAATGAATTTAAATCAGATACAGAACGTTTATTTTATTGGCATTGGAGGCATCGGAATGAGTGCTCTGGCCCGCTATTTTAAAAATATCGGGAAGCAGGTTTCTGGTTACGACAAAACGCCATCGATGTTAACGAGCGAATTGATTGAAAGCGGTATTGATATTCATTTTGAAGATAATATTAGTCTAATTCCTTCTGATTATTTTGTAGAAAACACTTTGGTAATTTTTACGCCGGCAGTCCCTGTTACACATTCTGAATGGCATTATTTTATCGAAAGAAATTACGAAATAAAAAAACGCGCCGAAGTTTTAGGAATTATTACCAAAGACACTTTTAGTTTTGCGGTTGCCGGAACACACGGAAAAACAACTACGTCAAGTATTTTGGGGCATATTTTGTATGAAAGCGGAGCTGATGTTACTGCTTTTGTGGGCGGAATTGTAGAGAATTACAATTCGAACCTAATCGGGAACGGAAAAACCGTAACAGTGGTAGAAGCAGATGAATTCGATCGTTCGTTTTTGCATTTACACCCTAATATTGCCTGTATTACGTCTATGGATGCTGATCATTTGGATATTTACGGAACCAGTGAAGCAATCGAAGCTTCGTTTGTAGAATTTGCTTCGAAAGTAGAAGATAAAAATAAGTTGTTTATAACAAAAGAGTTGCCGCTTAAAGGTGTGCAATGTGCTATAAATGAAGATGCTGTATATAAAGCTTTTAATGTTCGTATAGAAGACGGAAGCTATGTTTTTGATGTGCAGACGCCATCAGAAATTATGAAAGATTTGCATTTTGGATTGCCTGGAAAACACAATTTAATGAATGGATTGATGGCTATTGCAATGGCTAAGACTTTTGGCACCCCGACCGACTTGATTGCAAAAGCCATTGCTTCGTTCAACGGGATCAGAAGACGTTTTTCATACCAGATTAAATCGGAAAAATTAGTTTATATAGATGATTATGCACATCATCCAACAGAAATAAATGCTGTACATCAAGCGGTTAGAGAGTTGTATCCGGATCGTAAAGTTTTAGCGATTTTTCAGCCTCATTTATTTAGCAGAACAAGAGATTTTGCTGATGGATTTGCTGAAAGTTTATCGCAGTTTGATGAAGTGTTTTTAATGGATATTTACCCTGCACGTGAATTGCCGATGGAAGGGATTACATCGCAATGGCTGTTAGGAAAAATGACGAATTCGAACAAAAAAATTGTTGCAAAAAGTGATTTATTAGCGGAGATCAAAGCCAGTGATGCGCCAATAATTGTAACAATAGGAGCTGGTGATATTGGAGAAATGGTTCCGTCAATTAAAAAAATGCTAAATGAAAATATTTAATTGGACAAATATTCGATTAATTCTCATTTTAGGGCTTGTTTTGTTTTTATATTCTTTTGCTCAACATCGAAATGGGGATCGAAAATTAAAAAAATCGATGGTAGTTTTTGTAGGAGAAAATACGCTTTTTGTGAAGCCGGAAACGGTTAATAAATTGTTGATAGAAAATAAAAGAGACGCTTCCAGTATCCGAAAAGATGAACTAGATTTGAATAAGATTGAGAAAACCCTTGATACGCAAGAGATGATTGAGAAGTCAGACGTTTTTGTAAGTATCGATGGGGTTCTAAAAGCAGTAGTAAAACAGAGGACACCAATAGCAAGAGTTTATGATGGTGACGCTTCTTTTTATATTGACTATGAGGGTAATAAAATGCCTTTATCAGACAATTATACTGCTCGGGTTCCACTTGTTTCTGGGGCAATAAATAAAAAAAATAACGAAGATTTAGCTACTTTATTTCGCACAATTTATGACGATGCGTTTTTGAGAAAAAACATCATTGCAATTCAAATTATGCCGAATGGTAGCCTAAAAATGTTTAATAGAAATTATAATTACTTCATCGATTTTGGCAGAACGATGAATGTTGATAAGAAATTTAATAACTATAAAGCCTTTTTTCAAAAAGCGGTTTTAGATAGTTCGTTATATAAATACAGTAAGATTGACCTTAGGTTTACGGAACAAGTAGTTTGCACAAAATAATAGAAAATGGAAAAAGATAACATTGCAGTAGGTCTAGATATTGGAACGACAAAGATAGTTGCCATGATCGGCAAGAAGAACGAGTATGGAAAGTTGGAAATTTTGGGTATTGGAAAATCCAAAAGTTTAGGAGTTGCGAGAGGAGTTGTAAACAACATTACTCAAACTATTCAGTCCATTCAGCAAGCAATACTTGAGGCAGAAAACAATTCAGGTTATAAAATAAAAGATGTTGTTGTAGGTATCGCAGGACAGCACATCAGAAGTATTCAGCATACAGATTACATCAGCCGTAATAATCCGGAGGAAGTAATTGGCGAAAAAGATATTCAGCTTTTGATTGACCAGGTAAACAAACTGGCCATGTTACCGGGAGAAGAGATTATTCACGTTTTGCCGCAGGAATTTAAAATCGACGGACAATCTGAGATAAAAGAACCAATCGGGATGTACGGCGGAAGATTAGAATCTAGTTTTCACGTAGTAGTTGGGCAGGCTTCTTCGATCAGAAATGTTGGAAGATGTATTCAGAGTTCAGGAATCGAATTATCAGGATTGACATTAGAACCATTAGCTTCGGCAGATGCCGTTTTAAGTCAGGAAGAAAAAGAAGCAGGTGTAGCGCTAATTGATATCGGTGGCGGAACCACAGATTTGGCCATTTTTAAAGATGGTATTATTCGTCATACAGCAGTAATCCCTTTTGGAGGAAATGTAATTACAGACGATATTAAAGAAGGTTGTTCGATTATCGAAAAACAAGCAGAGCTTTTAAAAATAAAATTCGGATCAGCCTGGCCGGGAGAAAATAAAGACAACGAGATTGTTTCTATTCCGGGTTTAAGAGGCAGAGAACCAAAAGAGATTTCACTTAAAAACTTATCTAAAATTATTCATGCCCGTGTGGTAGAAATTGTAGAGCAGGTTTTTGCAGAAATTAAAGCTTATGGACACGAAGATCCCCGTAAAAAATTAATTGCAGGAATTGTTCTTACCGGTGGTGGAGCTCAACTAAAACATATCAAACAATTAGTAGAGTATATTACAGGTATGGATACCAGAATTGGATATCCAAATGAGCATTTGGCAGGAAATTCAAGCGAAGAAATTTCTAGTCCGTTATTTGCAACCGCAGTTGGTTTGGTAATGAACAGTATCGAAAATAGTACGCAAAGTGCTGTTAGAATGGAGATTGTAAATGAGCAGCCAAAAGTGGTTTACAGAAATGTTCCTCCGCAAGTGCAACAACCTGTACAACAACGATACGAAGTAGAAGAAAACTACGTTGAAAGAGTAGAAACTATTGAAGAATCAAGAGAAGTCAGAAGTAATGCCACTAAAGAAGAATCTACTGAAACTAAAATTAGAAGATCATTTTTTGACCGATATGTCGATAAAATCAAAGATTTTTTAGACAACGCAGAATAGAATAATAAAAGAAAAGGAT
Organism: Flavobacterium piscisymbiosum; assembly: GCF_020905295.1. Lineage (NCBI taxonomy): Bacteria > Pseudomonadati > Bacteroidota > Flavobacteriia > Flavobacteriales > Flavobacteriaceae > Flavobacterium > Flavobacterium piscisymbiosum. Next base: position 2,236,607 of record NZ_JAJJMM010000001.1, read on the forward strand.
TACTTTTTTGGCCCCAAGTCAAGAAGTAAAAAATGTATTAAATAAGAATTTCAAAAACCAAAAAGATGATGAGCAACTCAGAATTTGGAAGTATTTCATTTGATTTACCAAAAAACCAATCAAATGTTATCAAAGTAATAGGTGTAGGTGGAGGTGGTAGTAATGCTATCAACCACATGTTTAAGCAAGGTATTAAAGGCGTTGATTTCATCGTTTGTAATACTGATTCACAGGCACTACAGAACAGTTCGGTACCGAACAAGATTCAGTTAGGTATGAACTTAACAGAAGGTCTTGGAGCAGGAGCAAATCCTGATGTAGGACAGCAATCTGCTATAGAAAGTATCGCTGATATCGAAAAAATGTTAGACCGTGGTACTAAGATGGTATTTATTACCGCTGGTATGGGTGGTGGTACAGGTACTGGTGCAGCTCCGGTAATTGCACAATTGGCCAAAGAAAGAGAAATTCTTACGGTTGGTATCGTTACTATTCCTTTTCAGTTTGAAGGAAAAGTGCGTCAGGAGCAAGCGCTTTTAGGAATCGAAAAATTGCGTAAGCAAGTCGATTCGCTAATTGTAATTAATAATAATAAATTAAGAGAAGTATACGGAAATCTTGGTTTTAAAGCAGGATTCTCGAAAGCGGATGAAGTTTTGGCAACAGCCTCAAGAGGTATTGCCGAAGTAATTACGCACCACTATACTCAAAATATCGATTTACGTGATGCTAAAACTGTTTTATCAAACAGCGGAACTGCTATCATGGGATCTTCTGTTGCAGCGGGTGAGAACAGAGCAAAAGAAGCTATTGTTTCAGCATTAGATTCTCCGTTGTTAAACGATAACAAAATTACAGGAGCCAAAAACGTATTGTTGCTTATCGTTTCTGGATCAAACGAAATTACATTGGATGAGATTGGAGAAATCAATGATCACATTCAGGTAGAAGCGGGTCACAATGCTAATATTATCATGGGAGTTGGTGAAGACGAAACTCTTGGTGATGCTATTGCCGTGACTATTATTGCAACAGGTTTTGATGTTGAACAACAAAATGAAATTGTAAACACAGAACCTAAAAAAATAATTCATACGCTGGAAGATGAGCAAAGAAGTGTTCATAATTTATCGAATAAATCAGTTACTTCTTTTGATGTAAATGCAGAAACACCTACTGCAAAATCTGAAGAGAAAATTGTTTTTGATTTAATGGATGACGAAGATACCGAAATGCCGTTTACAGCTACGCATGTTGCTCCAGTTGAAGTTGCTCCAATTGAAGTTGCACCAGTTGCTGTTACACCGTCAATGAATGTTACCAGCAATCCATCAACGAATGTTGCAGGGAATAATCCATCGATGAATAAGGAAGAATTAGTGGTGATGTCTGAGTTTATCAAAAACCTTGACGTAACTTTCGAAATTGTTTCGCCTATTACAGATATTGATTTTACTATTACGACTCCGGAAACTCAGACTTTCCAGAATATACAACCAGTTCAGCAAGTTCAACAAAGAACTTTTGAAAGAGAAGAGCAAACGACTTTCTCATTCGATTTGCCTCTTTTTAGATCAGAGCCAGAAGTTAAAAAAGAACCGGTTGCAGAACAGGAAAATAAAGTTTTATTCGAATTATCGAATGAGACCCGTAATATAAAAGTAAATGATCCGGTACAATTTGTTCCGGTAACAGAACTTTCAGATAAAGGAATCATCAAATATTCATTAGAAGAATATATGGAGGTTGAGAATGAGTTAGTGGCATCAAAACCTGTTGATAAAGTAGTAGAAGATGTAATTCCTGCGGAATTGAATATCACTATGAAACAAAAAACTGATTTTGCAAGTGAAGCTCATTTTACAACAACTTCAGAGGTTTCTCCGATGGAATTGACAATTGAGGAAACTTTACGTTTGAGAGCTGAAGAAAGAAGAAAGAAACTAAAAGAATTTAATTATAAATTCCATAATAATGTTTCCAGAATTGATGAACTTGAAAAAGAGCCTGCTTACAAAAGATTAGGTATCGATTTATCAAATAATCAATCAAATAATAACAATTCGAGAATATCAGTTGGAACAGATAGTAACAACGATTTGCAGTTGCGTTCAAACAATTCATTTTTGCACGATAACGTAGATTAATTTTACAATCCTAATTATAAAGATAGCCCGAAAATTGGATTTAATTTTCGGGTTATTTTTTTTATCTTCGCACAGAATTTAAAATTTGACTTCTGTACTTAACTTTTAAAGTTAAATTTGTTGTCAGTTTCCGGTGAAGTCCGGAATACACTTTCAAAAAGTCATATCAATTATAGGTAGTACCTATTTAAATAAAAAAATAAGATGAGTTTACAAACATTAATCATGGATGAGATTAAAACCGCCATGAGAGCAAAAGATACTGTAGCATTAGAAGCATTAAGAGCCATTAAATCTGAAATGTTATTAGCTGCAACTTCATCAGGTTCTAAAGAGGAATTAACAGAAGACGATGAAGTTAAATTACTTCAGAGATTAGTTAAAACCCGTAAAGAAAGTGCTCGTATTTTTACAGAGCAAAATCGTCCTGATTTAGCAGAGCCGGAATTGGCTCAGGTTGCTGTAATCGAGAAATTTTTACCTGCACAATTAAGTGAGGAAGAAGTAGAAGCTGTAGTTGCAAAAATTATAGCTGAAACCGGAGCTTCTGGAATTGCATCTATGGGAAAAGTTATGGGATTAGCTTCTGCTCAATTAGGCGGAACTGCTGAAGGAAAAACTATTTCTGCAATCGTTAAGAAATTATTAGTATAAAAATATTAGATTTTAGAGTTCAGATTTTAGATTTCATTCAATAATCTAAAATCTAAACTCAACAATCTGCAATCAAAAAGACCGCGTAGTTCAACTGGATAGAATATCAGATTTCGGCTCTGAGGGTTGGGGGTTCGAACCCCTCCGCGGTCACTCTAAATTTTAAAAGCCTGAGGATGCAGATTCTCAGGCTTTTTTTGTGGTTCGAAAATTTTTAAGATTTTCTTCTAGTTTTAAAAACACCTATGTTTAAAGGGGATTTTGGTTCGAATACAATCATGGATTTGTTAAGCTCTACGATTCTCTTTCAGGTTCTAAAGTTTAGGTTTAGTTCCTAACTTGAACTCCATGTTAAGTTCGCACATCTAGTTTTTAGCTGACCCATAACCGTCTAATGTATGAGCGGTAACGGATTTATTTGCACTAAATTCTCGGAAAGCAAGATACTTAATTAATGCAATAGCGGTTCAAGTTTGCACTTAAACCGCTATTGCTTATACATATTGTTGTGCGTTCGTTCTTTTTTAATTCGGTGAATGAAGTCCTATTTTATTTCCCTCCGAATCGTGGAAAATGGCAAAAAATCCCCTTTCGTCAGCGTGGGGTGTTTTAGGAATAATTATTTTTCCACCATTCCTTTCTATTTTATCAAGAATTGTTTGTAGATTATCTCCACCATTCAGATAAATAGTAACTCCGCTAGCAGAAGGTTCGTAACCTTCTCCTTTCATAATCACTCCTGTAACCATTTGGTCTTGGTATGGGAATAAGCCCATTTCTATTCCTGGGAAATCTAATTTTTCAATTTCTACCCCTAAAATTTCTTTGTAAAAGTTGATGGCTCGTGAAATGTCCGTTGCAGGAATTTCAAAAATTGAGATGTAACTGTTCATTTTCTTTACGCTTTTTGTGTTTATTTCTTTAGTTTGGCTTTGTTCGGGAGTTAAATAATCTTTGTTTTTACAAGACACAATACCGAATGTTAGGGCAATAATTGCGATAAAAAAATTTTTTTTCATTTCTAGTTTGTTATTGACGGAACAAAACTAATAGCTGAAAGTCTATTAAAATTGTAAAAATGCGACACCTGAATTATTTATAAAAAAGTGCAGAAAGATCCAAACTTTCACCAGCGAGAAACTCTTTGGGATTTATTCCTGTAAACTCTCTAAAGTCTTTAATAAAGTGTGCTTGGTCAAAATATTTACTATTGTAGGCAATATCGGTCAGGTTTTCCGACTTTTGGTTGAGCAACATTTTTAAAGCTGTTTGTAGGCGAATTATCTTTCCCAATTGTTTGGGACTAACTCCAATTTGCTTTCTGAAGTTTCTTTCGAGTTGTCTTCGTTTTGACAAGTCGTCTTTAAGAATTGAGTTTATTGAAGCACTTCCGTTTGTCGATAGAAGGGAATCAACTATGTTCTTTACTATTCTATTAATCGTTTTTTCATCATTAAGCCTTTCTAAAAGAAATTTTTCGATAATGCTTATCCGTTGTTCCGTATTTTCTGCTTTGATGATTTTTTGTTCCAAGTCATTTGCGTTTTCTGCACCAAAAAGTTGGTCTATAGATGTTTCTTTGTTTATTAAATTGTTCATTGATTCAGAAACAAAATTGGCAAACCCATAAGGATAAAATCGGATAGCAAATGTATTTACATAACCTATTGGCTCAATGTAAAAGGGCTCAATTGTTTGTCCAAGTACCATTGCACGAGGTTGAAGTATAAATTTATCTTCGGAAGTGTACCGTTTTATATTGTCTCCAAGAATAAAAGCCATTTCAATACAGCCGTCAGGAACTATTCGTTGTTTTTGTGGTTCAGATTGTTTAGGCACTTCCAAAGTCCAATAGCAATTTATAAGCGATTTTAAATTTGAATGAGGTTCGTATGTTTTATAATCCATTTATCGTTCGTTGCTTTTTCAGAATGACGCACAACGTTCTCGTGCTACAAGCAGTTTGGGATTAAATTAAGCCCTATTTTCGGATTTGCCAAGTCAATCCAAATACAAAACCATTTTTCCATTAAGCCCATTGCCTAAATCCGTTGTAGTAGCTGTTACAGGAAGCCTTTTTATCATTCAGTTGTTGTTTTAAAGTCGCATAGCACGAACTTCTTCTATTAACAAATTTAAAAATAATCTTTTTAGAAGCAATAGGTTCCTCCTTTGACCTCTTTAATCTTTATTTTTCCACCTTTAATTTCATCTTTGTCAATTATAAAAACTTTTTTCGTGTTTGAATTTATTAATTGTTCCAAATCACATTGGGTAAATTTTTGTAAATAGTCAGAATGCAATATTTTATCAGAATTGGTTTTTAAAAATGATTTCTTTTTATAAAATGTGTTTGTTGGCTCAATAGAACTAAAGCGATTTAAATTAATAAATTGACCAGATGAACAATTAAAATTGAAGAAATAATTTTCTTGCCGTATATTCTTTAATTTATTTATATCAGCAATATATTGTACATTTTTCCCTCTTTTGATGAATAAATAAATTGTATCTAAAGATTTCACTCTTTCAAATTCTTTATCATAAAAATATCTTGTCAAATTTAAATAACTATTTAAAAATGTTTTTCTGTTTTCAGCGAAAGGAAATTTATCTTCCATATAAGTATTAGGAGAGTAACTATAAAGTTTTAAAGTTTTATTACTTTTATAAACAGAAACTTCAAATTCACCCCCATCCATAACAATTGTTCTATTTCCTTCTTTATCAATTTCATTGGTTATTTTTGTTGGGTCAATTGAGACTAATGTATCTATTAATTTCTTGCAATTTATTGCATCAATATTATCCAACTTTATTATGTTCATTATTGTGTGTTTACATATTGTATAACAATTTATTTCATTATTTTTCAAAGAGATATATTTGCTATAGCCCAAACATATAATTTGAACTTCATTATCTTCTTTCAATATACCTCTAATTTTATCTCCATTTTTTTCATAATCAAAATGTTCGTATTTTGAAAAGATAAAGGAGGAATCAACGTTATCTTGTGAATAAACAGTCGAAAATAATAATAAAATGATGACTAAGATATAATTCATTATTATTCAGTTAATTTTGAGTAAGGTTTCCTGTAACGTTCTGGCGCTTGGCGAGGTTGGGGAATAAAGATGTAGCATTTTTTTCGGTTAAATACAAATTTACCAAATACAAGACCAACTTTCCATTAAGCCAATTGCCCAAATCCGTTGTAGTAGCTGTTATGCGACGTTTCACTTAGTAAGAAGATATTCCTCAAAGTTGTTTGTTACATCGTAATAATCATAACCAAATTTTCCTACCCAACAACTTATAACACCACCTTTAATTTTTTCAGAATTTTTCAATATCTCCGCAATACGTTGATTATCTTTTCTATCTAGATGAATCTTCTGTTTCTTTTCTATATGCTTCAACGTGTTTGCGATCAATAATCGTGCTGTTGGACTTGGTGAATAAATTAATTTTTTAAGAGCGTCAATATCATTTAATACAATAAGATATCTAATTAGATCAAATGTTGGATAGCCAATTCCATTTAGAATATAAAAAGGCTGTTGAAGTGGACTACCGCTCAAAACATCAGAGAAGAAATCAAAAACATCTTTTCTTTTAGTATTGTTGTCCTCTATTTCCAATGAAAGTGCGCCAAATTTTGATTCGTATTCTTTCAAGTTATCTTCTATGATTTTGTCATAGACGAGATTATTGTATTTACACTTTAATGGAAATTCAACCACCGTGGAAAGATAAGTATAAGCTATTTGTCCGGGACAGTCTATTGTGAATCGTATTTTAATAATCTTATCTTCAAAATATAATGCACTTACATGAACCGAACCATATCCTCCGTAAAATTCATGATCTGTAGACTTCAGATTATATCCGCAATCATAAGTTATACTTCTACAGTTTCCAATTGGTTTAATAAAACCAGGGAATATTTTTTCTATGTCCGCTATAGAATTAGATCGTTTGTTAAGTTGATTTAATTTTTTGACGTTTTCCATATCATTATTTACCCAATCTAATTGTATCGGTTTTTCCACATTCCATTTCCCATTATTACAAGCTAGAACATTTTGCATCGTGATTGTATCCGATTTGGTTTGGGAAAATCCAGTATTTAAAAACACCAATAATAAAAATGTCAAGTATTTCATAATTCTTAGATAATCGATTACGGTTTTCCCGAAATGACGCACAACTTGTATATATGTCTGACTACGTCCGACTTATCTATCCTAAATTGGGTCGATATATCCGACAAATGTCAATGTTTATTTGTTTTCAAAAATAGGATTTTTATTTCATAAATAATCAAACTGACTTTTTATATATTGAATACTTTTTACACTAACTTGAGGATAAGTAATTGTGGTATTACTACTTAGACGAATTGACAGAAACGCGACTTAACTAATCATGATATTAAATTCAAATAGCAAAATTAGATATCATTTAAAATCTTTAAATCTTCCAATAAAAGGTTCGAATTATGTACCGTCAAGGTCACAAAACAAAAAACCACTCAAAGCGAGTGGTTTTTTGTTTTGTATTAAATTAGTTTATGAGTATAGCCTTAACTAGATAAATTTTTACCAGGAAAATATCATTTTATTTAAAAAACTGTAGCCTATATTCTTTAGGGGTGATTCCTGTAATTTTTTTGAAAAGTTGCGTAAAATGTGAAGCTGTGTGAAAATTAAGCTGATAAGCAATTTCAGCAATATCTTTACTGGATTGAAGAAGCGCCTTGCTATAATTGATATCCATTTCGTTAATCCACTGTTTTGGTGACTTTTGAGTTACATTTTTTACACATTTATTAAGGTAATTTTCTGTAACAGATAGTTTATCGGCATAAAATGTTACTCTTTTTTCATCTCTGTGATATTTGAACAAGATATCCCTGAACTGAAGAGACAAATCCATAGGACGAGTAGCTGATTTATGATGACTATCAGAATCGGTACTTAATATTTTAACCAAAATAAGATGAAGCATAGTAATGATTATCTCATTTAAATTCAATTCATTAAGCCACAACTCCTGCTCCATAATAGTAAGCAGTTGTTTAATCGTTCCGTAAGTAAGGTTATCCAAATTTAAGAAAGGAGGCATAAAAAAAATGCTGGTTTTATGTTTGGGTAATTCCTGTTCAGATACAATATTGTTCTCATAGGCTAAGAAAAAACCTTCGGCATCATCAGATAATTCTATTGTCGCTGTAATTGTTCCTTGTTTGATAAAAATAACACCTCCTTTTTCTACATTATATTCTTTATTCTCCAGATACTGTTTAATATGTCCGTTGGTAATAAACAGAACAAAATTAAAGGTGGTACGGTACGGAACTACAGGCATAAGAATACCTTTTAGATAATCTTCAAGCCTGTAAAGCTGTATATCTGCATTATTAGAAAGTATTTTTTCTGTAATGTTAGGAAGGAAAAGTTTTTTATATTGAAAATTAGAAAGTGTTTCCATATTAATTATCCTATTAAAGATCGTGCAAATTTAATAATGAATATCATTTAAAATTTATAAAATATTCCCATTTTTATCCCAAAAGGATTTCCAGGAGTATAGGTAATATCAGTAATTGGTGCCGCTTCATTTTTCAATTGAGTTTCTGTAGCAAATTGAGCTTCATTCCATTTTACATCGAATAAGTTATTGATTTGAAAATTAGCGCCCCATTTTGCACGGTTGTAGGAAAGTATCAAATCATTTACAAGGTAAGGTTTTGTTTTGAGACTATTATCCTCAACTGCAGGTCTTTCACCTAGATAGCGATACTGTAATCCTATAGAAAAGCCTTTCATGAAATCCCAATTTAAAGATCCGGTACTCGTAATTATTGGTGCTAACGGAATATAATCTTCTCCTTTTGGTTCCTCCATTAATCGGGCATGAGAATAATTAACATCAGCATTTAAATATAGATTTGGTAATGGCTGGTAACGAATACCTAAATCAAAACCATAGCGTTTTGATTTACCCGACGGTTCCACAACAGCATCATCACCTACATAAACAAACTCCTGTTGTAGAAATAAATACCATACTGTTGGTGTAATAATCAATGATTTTAAAGGATGAAGTCTTGTTCCGAAATCAGCTCCTAGAGAATATGGTAACGTGTTACGTCCATTTTGAGGAATTACAACCCTCATATCATTAGAATGAAATCCCATACCAGTTTTTAATAACCATACAACTTTGTCACTGGAAGCATAAGATAAATTAAGCTTAGGACTCAGTCTGGTTGCTTCTGATGATTGTCCCGATGGCAATTGCTCCTGATCCAGTAAATCATGCATGTTGAAAATAAAATGATCCAGCCTTAACGCTGGAGCAATAGTCCATTTTCCGGTTTTCCATATCAATTCTGAGTAAGCATGCAAATTGGTTTCTATGCCGGTAACATCCATCTTTTTATCCAACAATAAATCTCTGTGATAAACATGATTGAGCTGCAAAGTTTGAATATCGTCATTTCGGAATCCAATTCCGGATATCAATTCAAAAGAACTATTAGGAAGGATGAAATTTTTGACATGTTTAAATTCACCGCCATAAATATTTCTGCCATCTTTTTGTTGAATTTCATCTCCGTGAATAGGATCATTTAAGAAAAATGTAAAATCAGAATACAGATTAAAATTATACTTAGAGTACCAGGCCATCGCTTCAATATGCTCTGATGGAGAAATGATATGTTTAAAATTCATCTGAACATTGCTGCGAGAAGTGCTTCCTCCTTCGGTAGGATCAATGCTTTCCCAACGATCAATAATCCCTTCATTAATGGCGCGTTCCGGATTTTGTCCTGAAGCATTCCAGGAAGAATTAAAAGTAGAAAATTGGATATTGAAATAATCATTATCAGTTATCCACTGGTTGTATTTTCCAAAGATATTAACTCTGTTGAAATTTTGTTTTACATCAAAAGGTCCGTCGGTGTAATTGTATTCTGTTGCTAAATAGAAATTTTTCTTGTTGTCGGGATCGTTTATGATATTGAACATTCCCAGAATTCTTTTTGTATTAAAAGAACCTGCTTCGAGTTTAATCATACTGTTTTTTAAAGCTCCATAAGTTTTAAAATCTACATAACCCGCAGTATTAAAATCTCCTCTGTCAGCATAATAGGCTCCTTTTCCAAAATCGATATTATTGATGGTTTCAGGAATCACAAAATGCAGATCGGAGTATCCCTGACCATGACCATGAGATACTATATTTACAGGCATTCCGTCTACATTCACACTAACGTCCGTTCCGTGATCTGCATCAAAACCTCTTAGAAAAATTTGTTCTGCTTTTCCACCGCCGGCGTGTTGAGCAATAAACAAACCAGGAACTTTGCGCAATAAATCCTGAGCTGAGTTTACCGGAAATTTATTAAGATCAACCTTTGTGATATCTGAAAGAAATGAAGTGTGATTAATAATTATTTCAGAAATTTCAATAGGCTTGCGCTGAAGAAAAATGACTTTGTTTTCGTACTCTGTAGTGCTATTAACAGCCAATTTTTGCTGATCATATCCCTGATGACTAATTACAAGTGTATCCGGAAAGGATTGAAAGTGCAACTTGAATGAACCATCTGGTTCTGAATGGGTATGTGTGTTTCCGTGATTGTATTCTATCAAGACATTCCCTATTGGGAATTTGCTGTCTGTATCTTTAAGGAAAGTTTGCATTTCACTTTCTTTCTTCTGTGCTACAGACGCTACACTTATCATTAAGAGAAGGAAAACTATTGTATTTTGAATTCTTGTCATTTTGTTTTTTTAATATAATCCACAGAATCTGCTTGCAAAAGCTTCAAGCAGATTTTGTAGATTTTTATGTTTAATGCGACTCAAAAGTCTATTATAGTAAAAGCTAGAATCCAACCATCATGCCTACAGCAATCTTATTGACTGTAGAAGTTTGTGTATTGGTATTGATGATCTGTTTCGCGCCGGCATCATATTCTAAACCTATTAAGAAGTTTTTGGTGATATCATACATAGCATTGATAGAAGCAGAAGGCAAAGCAATTCGCGTATTCGAATTCGTATTATTGTTAACAAAATCTGATGTTGAATTATCATTTATAACTTTGCTGTTTACAAGCGAAACAGGACTTGCATTATACGTCATGGTAGTATAACCGACAACTAAATTAGAATGCAGTCTTTTCTTTTCTTCAAAGTAATATTCTACGCCTGCAGAACCTCCATAAATAGGAACCGTTTTAAAATTGCCATTCTGGTCATAAATGGCATCATACATATTTCCTGCACCTCCATTACCAAACAAGGCACCGGATAAAGTATAAGAGCCTCCTATACCAGAACCAGCTACAGCCTGAGCCATAAAATAACTCTTTTCATTAAGCATGGTTTTGTAATTGACATTAACACCCCATCCCATTGTCATAGCATTATCATTTGTGTCTTTTTCATAACGAAGCGTACGTCCCATAAAGGCTAAACGTAAGTAACCGGTCTGGTCATGCAGTTTTTTGGTAAATGCTACAATTGGATCTACAGAAAACTGACCGGGAGTAACTCCGCCAGCGATTTTAAGATATTCAGAAGAACTTTCGACACCACCTTCAAATTTCCACGATTTGTCGACACCAAAATCATTGTAATATTTAACCTGTAGATGACGCGCCCATGTGCCGCTATTAGGTCCTTCCCAGTCCAGCGTATTGTACCAGCTTGGAACACCGTTACCAAAGAAAGTCCAGTCCTGACCTATATGCCAATGATTGTAATCTACGTAGGCTACTCTCAATTGTAAGTTACCGCCTGCACCGGGAGCACCCCACCATTGTGCTTCGACATAAGTAACTAAAGGACCTTTTGAGAATCCATTATAGGTAGTCTTCCATGCCAGCTGTGTTTGGTACATATTGAAACCTGCATTTTTTTGATCGATTTTATTGTAAGGATCGGCTGAATTTAGGTTGAGTGACTGAGAATTCATGTCATTACCTCCCAAATTTAGGTAGCCATTTAATTTTAAACGAGGAGAAAACTCCATTTCATAAAGCGATTTTCCATCATCTGTTTTTTGTTGAGATGGAAAATTAATTTGTGCTTGTGCTGTATAACAACCAATAACAACCAAGAATAAAAATGCGAACTTACTATTTTTCATAATTGCTTTATTTTAAGTATAAGGTAATTTTGATTTCTGAATTCATTAAGAAACAACCGTACTTGCCCGATGCTAAATACTTTTTTAGTTTATTTAGGAATAAAAAAAAGCTAAAGAAATAAAGCAGAAGGGTAAGGGGAGAATAGGATTATTCCCCTTTAATAAATTATTTTGAGTTGAATGTTATCAAAATGAGAGGATATACTCATCTAATGATAACTGTTATATTTTTAGAGGTGTTCCTTCTGCATTTGAAACCACTACATCAATTTGGATTAAGGCATCTTTTTGTAATGCTGATACACCAACTGTTCTTCGTGCAGGAATACCGTTTGGAAAGAATGTTGTATACACCTCATCTACAAGGTCGCTATCTGTGATGTTTTTAAGGAAAATATTAACCTTAACCACATCTTCCATACCATGTGAAATACTTTCCAAAATTGCTTTGATGTTTTTTAAGCATTGTTCTGTCTGCTCTTTTACACCTCCGGCTACCATTTTACCCGTTTTTGGATCGATTGGTAATTGAGCTGAAAGGTGATTGTAATGTGAGAATGCTACGGTTTGTGTAGACAAAGAATTCTTTGGCGCATTTTCGGTATTGTTTGCTTTTATGACAATTCCATGTCTGTCTTCGATAGCTTGAGGAGGCGTCCCGTCTCCGTGTGACACTACTGCTTCAATTTGCACTAAAGCATGCATAGATAAATCAGAAACGGCAACGATTGTTCTTGCTGGAACATAAGCTACAGCTCTGGCAATAGCCGAGTCTGGAAAAAATGTTGTATAAACCTCATCTACAGCTTCAATATCTGACAGGTTTTGAAGAAAGATATTAATCTTAACAATATCATCAAAAGGAACATCAATACTGTTTAAAATTGCTTTGATATTTTTTAAACATTGTCGAGTTTGCTCTTTTACACCTCCTGTTACCAATCTGCCTGTTTTTGGATCGATTGGTAATTGAGCCGAAAGATTATTATAATGAGAGAATGATACTGTTTGTGCAGACAAACTACATATAGGTGCATTTGTGGTGTTATTGATAAGTTTTATCAGATTACCTGCCTGTGGTGCATTAGGAATTGTACCCTCGCCATTTGAAACAAGCGCTTCAATTTGTACTAAAGCATTCATAGGTAAAGCTGCAACTGCAACTGTAGTTCGTGTTGGAACATAAGTAGGGAAGAATATTTTGTAAACTTGGTCTACAGTATCAATATCCTTGATGTTTTTAACGAATACAGTAATTCTAACGACATCATTCATAACATGATCGATGCTCTCTAAAATTGCCTTGATATTTTTAAAACACTGTTCAGTCTGTTCTTTTATACCACCAGCTACTATTTTACAAGATTTTGGGTCGATTGGTAATTGAGCTGAAAGATTATTATAATGTGAAAACGCTACAGTTTGTGAATATGGTCCGATACTTTTTGGTGCATTTTCGGTATTTCTAGCTAGTAATGAGTTTATTTTATTTGATGCCATTTTGTTTATTTATTTTAATAATTGGAGTAAGTTTTAGCTGATGCAATTCTGCTGTCAAAGCAAGAAATGCATGATTATTTTGAATTTAATAATGTTGTAAAGAGGATGATTTTAGTTTTGTTTTTTAGTAATAAAAAAACTCTTAATAAGTAATGTAAGACATGTTCCTACCACAAACGGAAAAGTCAGTACTCCGCCTACCTCAGTCAGGATGTTATGATCAATCAGGAAGTCATCAATAGCAACTGTAATCAGGACTGCGATTAATACCCACAATCCGTCTGTTTTTTTGAAACCTGAAAAAACAATCGCCGAAAGTACTGCGTTAAAACCGAATAGTCCCATGTGAATACCTTCGATTGATTCGCCATCCATGTATGAAAAATAAGCCCCCAATAAAGATCCCAAAAGACCATATAAAGCAGCTGCGGGGGAGCTGATAAAAATTGCGATAAAGAAAATGACTCCGGATAATAATCCTCCTTGAAAAATGACTTCACCAAAGCCATTTATGGGTGTTATAAATTCGCTATAGGCAACATTTTCCGGTTTTGCGGTAATCATTTCCGAAGGTGGGATATCTGTAAAATGATGTAATACAAAAACGGATAACCAAATTATAACAATGAATGGAAATGTAAACGCCGGAATTTTTTTGCTAATAAAAAAATGCTGGATAATACTTGCCAGTGCACCTCCTAAAACAATAAGAGTCCAGATTAATATTGTGGTCTGAAAGAAAAAAGACAAAGCTACTCCCACCAAAGCTGCACTAAAACCATATAATCCGGCATTAATTTCGGATTTGTCATAACCCAGTTTCATAGCTGTAAATGTTCCAGCACTTGTAGACAGCAAAATAGCAACACCTCCCTGCCAGCTTCCTATAAAAATACCAATAAGAAATAAGAGTCCTGTCCATCTGTTTTCCTGAAGCATAATTTGCCCCATTCCCTTTAATACATTGTCGATAAAGGGAAATTTTGTGAAAATTTTATCCATTTTGAATTGTTTTTTGTTTTGAATTTACCATCCTAAAAAGACCATTCCAATACCGCATATAGTGACTACAGCGCCACTTACAACACTCATATAGCGTTCTAGTTTGTCGGTCTTGAAAAAGGTTGAATATCCGTATCGCCCAAGCAATACCATGCCCAGCATTGTTGCAACAGTTGTAAGTGCAAATGGTATTACTAATGCAAGAATTTCGGTCACAGAACGATTTAATCCCGAATAAAAAAGAAGTGGTGTAAGTGGTTCACTTGGTCCCATGACAAAAATCATGAACAACACAAAGGGAGTTACTTTTATCCGGCTTTGAGGCATAACTACTTCTCCGTGATTATGTTCATACACATAAACATCATCTCCTAATACATCAAAATGCTTGTGAGGTTTGTTTTTTATGGTTTGAATAACTCCATATATGAGATAGATTACTCCAAAAAGGAGCAATGCCCAACCCGAAATATTACCTCTGATTTCCTGAAACCAGGAGAATTTATTAAGCTGCCATCCCATAAAAACCCCAATAGTTCCCAAAACCAAAGAGCTCAAAACGTGGCCAAAACCACAGGCAATCGTGAGTAGAATTGTTTTGCTTTTGCTCCATTGTTTAGATTTCGACAAAACAATAAATGGTAAATAATGGTCCGGTCCTGATGCGGTGTGTATAAAACTTATAGATACAGCACTCAGTATTAATGCCCAAATAGTAGTATTCATAACTTATTTTTTATTCTAATTCCCAAAGGATTTCCTGGACCTTAAGGAAAAAATTATACATTACTTCACCACCATGTCCCAGTGTTCGAATAACGAATCCGTTATCTTCCATTGCCGAAATGCCGATTTCGATCTCACTTTGAGATTCAATAATAGAATAGATAGTTTCGACTAAGAGATTTTTATTCGTATTTTCTTTTGTACTATAAAAGATAAGAGTTCCCTGATGCGTAAATTCTTCCAGATTTCCTATGCCGTTTATCGGAATCAGATCGGGTTGAATAAGCACATTGTCCTTTACAACCAATTTATTTTTATGATAAATCTCTGTAAGATTCTGAAAACGTCTCAGTTTAAAAAGCTCTCCATAATGCTTTCTTCCACAGGTGATTATTTCACTAATTATCAACTGACTGTTTGTACCAATACGGATTTCGGCTTTACTTTTGAAATCAGAATTTTCATGAGGAACCACCGGATGTGGGACATAGGCAAAAGAAGTATCATCCTCCATCGAGATAGTAAGCTGCTGCACAGCGTCATTTTTCATATTAAATAATCTTTGATATGATTGTGACTGCAGCTGCAACGCGGCTCCTTTTTCTAAATCAATATCTAATTGGTAACGATCACCGCATAGAATTCCCGGCGAGGTACTCATCACAATTTGATAAAGCTTATTGTCGGTTTTGCGCTGTCCTACTGATACTACACGAAAAGGAGGAGACACATAGAGGTCTTTTACATAAGAACTTCCTTGTTTATAACCTGCTATAATATGTAAGCGACTGTTCATTATCTTAGTAGATTCGGTTCTTCACATTCTTCCAGTAAAGCATATTTTTTGATCCAGCCTATAATTTCCGGTACACCGACATCTGTTTTAAGATTTGAAAATATAAAAGGGGCTCCTTTTCTCATTCTTCTCGCATCATTTTCCATCACTTCAAGGCTTGCACCTACATAAGGAGCCAAATCAATTTTATTAATCACCAGTAAATCTGATCTTGTGATACCTGGTCCTCCTTTTCTTGGAATTTTTTCACCTTCGGCAACATCAATTATAAAAATGGTTACATCGGCAAGATCCGGGCTAAAAGTTGCCGATAGATTATCTCCGCCGCTTTCGATAAAAATTAATTCAATATCTGAGAAGCGGTTTGCCAATTCATCTACTGCTTCAAGATTCATACTTGCATCCTCGCGAATAGCTGTGTGAGGGCATCCTCCTGTTTCTACCCCAATAATGCGTTCATGAGGCAAAAGACTGTTTTTAGCCATAAACTCTGCATCTTCTTTGGTATAGATATCATTTGTAATCACACCAAGATCATACGTTCCGTATAAGTGTCTGCTTAATCGTTCTAATAAAGCAGTTTTTCCAGAACCTACTGGTCCGGCAACGCCTACTTTTATATATTTTCTATTTTTCATTTTTTTATAAATTGATTTTTAATTTTAATTATGACATGTATAGTCTTGAATACAGTCTTTCATGCTGCATGCAGCGAATGTCAAAAGAGGTGTTGCAGAGTCCTACATACTCTCGCTCTAATGTTATGGTTTCCTGAGCCGTTTTTTCCATTATCGGATACAGACGAAATAAAATATCCTGCCCATCCAATTGTCCCAGTGGTACTAACTTTACAGCATTGGTAATCATTCCGGCGGTAGAAGTGTAGTAAAATCCAAAAAGGGCTTCTTGCAGAGGAATTTTTAACAGAGAGCAAAACATTCCAAAAACAATAGAGTAATGAGAATTTGCATCACCATTTCGAACCGCTTTTTCATAAGCTTCCATTAACTGAAAATTCTCACGTCTTTTGAAGATTTTAATCAAACGCAATCCCAATTTCTGGCTTGCCTGACGAATTTCTCTTGGGCACTTTAAAGCGTTACATTCCTGATCCAGATCTAAAATGGCTTTTAAATCATTAGCCTCAGTAGCTTCATAGGCCAATTTTACAAAAGCACCGTCGTTGTATTTGAGATTATACTTAAGCATATTTTCTACAAACTCCTGTGCAGTTGCTGCGTTGTGTACAATTTTATTTTGTATAAACGTTTCAAGTCCGTTAGAATGAGAATATCCTCCAATAGGCAATGTAGGGTCGGAAATATGCAAAAGACTGGCTAAAAATTTTATATTATTCATCTTTTGGAGCTGCCATTTTTAGGATTTTAGTAAAAATTGTTGAACCCAAACTTCCATGTCCGTGTGGTTCTACATTCGATTTTAACAGATTCAATAATTTCACGGATTGTTTTTCGGGTTTAAAACCGCTTACTTCCAGCCATCTGAACATTGGCATTTCAAAAGGCAACAACACTTTGTCTTCTTGTATAAAAAGCGGAATATGTTTGTTTCCAATTTCGTAGCACACTGTTCCCATTTCGAGCATTGAAGACGGAGAAATAACAATAGTTTCTGTTTCCAGAATATTGACCACAATTATTTTCTTTTCATTTTCAAAAAGAATATCTCCCTCTCGAAGGCGTTGCCCTTCTCTCAGGAATTTTATGGCAATATCTTCTCCCTGACGTGTCTTTTTACGTTGAATTCTCTTTGTTGATTCAAACCATTCTAAGTCAAGATAATCTATTGATCGTCCGTTAATTGTACTATTCGAAATAGTACCTAAAGTTTCACTGATGGTCATCGTTTTTTATTTTTTATATTAGACCTAACAGCTTTTTAAAATCTGTTAGGTCTTTTTAGATGTCTACTACTATTAAAATAAATAATATAATTGAGTCAATGGAAGCGTTTCTGCCGGCTCACAAGTAACATGTACACCATCTACCGTTACATGATAGTTTTCGGCATTCACTTCAATTACCGGTGTTTTATCATTATGGATAAGGTCTTTTTTAGAGATGTTTCTGCAATTTTTTACAGGAAGAATCATTTTTTCCAGCTTGTAATCAGCAATAGATCCATTATCAATCGAAGCCTGAGAAACGAAAGTTGCACAAGTGGTGAATTTAGCGCGACCATAAGCTCCAAACATATTTCTGTAAATCACAGGTTGTGGAGTAGGGATAGACGCATTTGGATCGCCCATTTTTGCAGCAATTACAAAACCTCCTTTTACAATCATCTCTGGTTTAACACCAAATAAAGCTGGTTTCCAGATAACTAAATCAGCTATTTTACCTGGCTCAATAGATCCAACATATTTAGAAATACCGTGAGCAATAGCAGGATTAATAGTGTACTTGGCTACATAACGTTTGGTACGGAAGTTATCATTTTGTGTATTTTTATCTTCTTCTAACTGACCACGCTGATCTCTCATTTTGCTTGCCGTTTGCCATGTTCTGGTAATTACTTCTCCAGGTCTTCCCATAGCTTGAGAATCGGAACTCATAATACTGAATACTCCCATATCATGCAAAATATCTTCGGCAGCAATAGTTTCAGGACGAATTCGAGAATCAGCAAATGCTACATCTTCAGGGATATTTTTACTCAAATGGTGACATACCATAAGCATATCTAGATGTTCGTCTATCGTATTAACGGTATAAGGACGTGTTGGATTTGTAGAAGCAGGCAATACATTTGGATACATTGCAGCTTTGATAATATCCGGAGCGTGTCCACCACCGGCACCTTCAGTATGGAAAGTATGAATTACTCTTCCATTGATCGCTTTCATGGTGTCTTCCAGAAATCCACCTTCGTTTAAAGTATCAGTATGAATAGCCACCTGAACATCATATTTATCCGCTACTTTAAGTGCAGTATCAATTGTTCCGGTTGTAGCTCCCCAGTCTTCATGAATTTTTAAACCTAAAGCTCCTGCTTCAATTTGTTCCTCAAGCGGTGCTTCTGCCGAGCAATTTCCTTTACCAAAGAAGCCTAAATTCATAGGAAATTCTTCTGCAGATTCCAACATTCTCTGAATATTGAATTTACCTGGCGTACAAGTCGTTGCGTTTGTTCCGTCATTTGGTCCTGTTCCTCCGCCAATCATGGTTGTAATACCACTGTAAAGAGACGTTTCAATTTGTTGTGGACAGATATAGTGAATGTGTGTATCAATTCCTCCGGCAGTTACGATATAACCTTTACCACCATGAACCTCTGTAGATGCACCGATAATCATGTTAGGAGATACTCCATCCATGGTATCTGGATTTCCCGCCTTGCCTATCGCTATGATTTTACCATCTTTGATTCCAATATCTGCCTTTACAATTCCCCAGTGGTCAATAATAGTTGCTCCGGTGATACAAAGGTCTAATACGCCCTGATCTCTTGTGCGTTCAACATTTTGTCCCATCCCGTCACGAACCGTTTTTCCACCTCCAAAAACAGCTTCATCGCCATAATGTGTAAAATCTTTTTCGATTTCAATGATTATTTCAGTATCTCCCAATCTAATTCTGTCTCCAGTAGTTGGACCTAATATATTAGCATATTGCTTTCTGTCTACATTTAAGCTCATGTTATGAATTTTTAAAATTTAATTGATTCGCTTTAGCTAAACTTTCTTTTTTCGTAGTATCAGAATCTACCAATCCGTCAACAAGATTATTAAAGCCCATTGCTTTTTTGTTTCCGCCAATTGCTACAAGTATCACTTCTTTTTCCTCTCCCGGTTCAAAACGAACGGCCGTACTGGCAACAATATTCAGTCTTTTTCCAAAAGCCTTTTCACGATCAAAACTCATCGCTTTATTCACTTCAAAAAAGTGAAAATGGGAACCCACCTGAATAGGGCGGTCTCCTGTATTGGTCACTTTTATTTTTACAGTCTCTCTGCCTTCATTGCAGATGATTGTGCCTTCTTTTACAAAAATTTCTCCTGGAGTCATAATAAATTGGGATTAACGAATTGGATCATGTACGGTTACTAACTTGGTTCCATCAGGAAAAGTAGCTTCAATCTGGACATCATGAATCATGTCAGCTACTCCCGGCATTACATCATCTTTTGTTAGAATCTGAGCTCCGTCACGCATTAGCTCGGCAACTCTTTTGCCATCTCTTGCGCCTTCCAGTAAAAAATGACTAATTAAAGCCACTGCTTCCGGATAATTCAATTTTAGACCTCTGGCCTTTCTTTTTAGAGCAAGTTCTCCTGCTGTGTGCAACATGAGTTTCTCAATTTCTCTTGGTGTTAAGTGCATAATTATTTTTATTTAAAAATTAAATTTATTGTATTATTTATCTTGTTAAAAAATTAAAAAAGATACAATGAATGTGTGCAAAGCGAATATTAATCTGTAAACGATTCATTTATAGTTTGATACTTATCAATAAGAATCAATAGGGTAATACCAATAATCTGTTTTTGGATTTTTGCAGCCATATTTAGAGTATTAACCTAAAACGCTGACTTTGGAAAGAAACTTAGCAACTTGCTTTTAGCAAAAGCATAAGTTAAATTTTACCCCTAATTACAAACTTATAAATGAAGTCTAAAAAGAAGTTAACAACTAGGAATTCGTAGGGAATGAAATAAAATATATCGAGGTAAAGTGATATACGAATAGTTATGACTGGTTATACTAACCGGCTGTGTAGAATAAAAATGAAGATTTAAAGTATAAGCACTCCATTCTTCAAATAATATATTAATGTCTAATAGTGGTTGATTTAAATCATCATCTATCGCAAGTCCTTCTTGAATATCGAATACATTAAAAACAGAATTCGAAATTTGGTTATCTGTTTTTTGTGAATATGTACCATTATTCGTTTTTAATAACAGATGATTTTCACTTTTAAGCATAAAGAAAGCACCACAAAAAATTGTGAAAAAGAAGATGGCATAACGTCCAATTGATCCTTTTTTTACTTTCATTATCATAAATGTAAAGGTATACTGATAGATGTTTTTCTCACTATCAAAAAGATCATTTAAAATAGTCAAAATCGGGACAAAATGTAAATGCAATTTTTTATTCAATACTGCACCAATAAGCTTCATTCAATTAATACCATTGATATTGTTAAGCTTAAATATTTAAAATCGTTTAATGTTAAGCTACTTTTAAAATTTGTGGTTTTTATTGTTGTTTTATTTCCATATTCTATGTTCGCATATAAAATCGAGTATCTTTACCGCGATCGCAATAAAGAATATGTAGATTATAGAATGATTTTTCTGTTCATAAATCAAAATTCTTGTTGCAATCCTGAAGTTATAAATAAACCAAATTTCCTTAATAAATAATAATCATTACTAGTGCCAATTCCTTTTAGGGTTTTTATTAGTTTTTACACTCAACCTTAATAGCTATAGCATATGACATTGATATCCAAAGAAAAATTTTCTGAAGCGGCTGGTCTTTCTAAAATTCCAATTCCCGGTTTATCTTCTTATTTAATGAAAGTAATGAAGATTAATAATTTGAATACCATTGTAAAAGAGGGAGGTAATCTCGAAGGCGCAGATTTTGCAGATTATGTTTTAACAAGAATTGGTGTCAAGGTACAATTTGATGGCGCAGAATTACTGAATATTCCTAGTGAAGGAGCTTTTATTGTGATTGCAAATCATCCTTACGGCGGTATTGAATCCTTAGCTTTATTAAGTACAATTGCCAAAAGACGTCCTGATACCATGTATATGGGTAATTTTTTATTAAAGGAAATTCCGAATCTGGCAAAATGTATTATTGCTGTTAATCCATTTGAAAACGTACAAAATTCTGCAAGTATTACAGGACTAAAAATGACACTCAAAGCATTGAGCGAAGGTACTCCTGTTGCCATTTTTCCTGCCGGAGAAGTTTCATCTTATGATTTTAAGACCAGTAAAATTACAGACCCAGAGTGGCATCCTGTAGTAGGGAAGGTTATCTCGAAAGCAAACGTGCCTATTCTTCCAATCTATTTTCATGGAAATAACGGTCTTTTCTTTAGTATGCTAAAATCAATTCATCCTATGTTGCAGACTTCAAAACTAATCTCAGAGCTTTTTAACAAACAAGGGCATGCGTTAAAGATGACTATCGGGAAAGCCATATTTTTAACAGAGGTAAGCACTAAAGCTTCGGATCCTTTATTGTTGAAAAATCTAAGAAATAAATTGTACGCTCTTAAAAATCAATTACACAATTAATTAAATGATTAAGTAGAAGTTTAAACTTGTATAAAGGGTTTTATATCACAAGATTTATATCTGAAGTAGTTTTTTATTTTTCAGAACTTTTTTTCGGCTTTTTTACCAAAAAGTAAATAGAGCATACGAACACAATTATATAAATAACTGCCAAAGCTGGCTGCTCAAATTTTAGATTTTTAAAGTCGAATTGTTTAAATAATGTTACGCCCAAAATGATTGCTACCACCAACAAGGCAAATGAGATTGATTTTTTATTTTCCATTTTTTTTAATGTTTTATAAGTATGTCAATTATATTCCTTTTACAATTATTTCATTAAATTAATTTAAATCTGATGTTAACTTGCTTAAAATGATCGGTTTATTTTTAGCGAATATAAGAAATAATATAAAAATATTTTTTCAGGGGGAATTTAAATTTCACAAAAATCATTTAAATTCAAAACAAAAAAGGAGTGAAAAACTTAATTTTCACTCCTAATTATTAACTATTATTTCCTTAAAAGTTTTTCAGTAATCTAGTAAAGTATGTTTTAAAAACAATAAAAACATAATCTTTGAAAATTTCTGATAGCTTCAAAAACAATAATTCAATTAAAAAAAATAGCCAACCGTTACTTGAAAAACCCGATTCTTCATATCATTAGTAATGAAATAATCTACGTCGCTTTCTTTGAAAACATTCGAATACGAAATATTATATCTTGCGTCTGCGTAAAATTTATCTTTAAACTGATAACCCAATCCAAGATTTACAGAAGTATCAATACTGCTTGAATACTTCTTAAGATCAAAACTCTCATGATTGTTATAACCTAAAAAGTTATCCTGATATTTATTGTTTGCTTTTAAAAGTATTCCTATTTGAGGTCCTGCCTGTAGGCTTAGTCCTTTTACTACATAATATTTTAGCATTACAGGAATGTTTAAGTAGTTCAGTTTAATGGTACCTTTATAATTCGAATTGGTTACATCCGGATCCGAAAAAGAACTTTTTACTCCTTGCTCGCTGTACAATAATTCAGGTTGAATCGAGAAGTTTTTCGCCATAAGAATGTCGACCATAAATCCCGCGGTAAATCCTGTTTTGCTTGATGAGTTCAATTCACTTTCATCAAAAGTAAGGCTCGAAATATTTAAACCTGCTTTTACGCCCAGTTTAACTTTTTGATTTTGAGCCATACAAGTAGCACTTAACCATAATGTGCATAGTATTAGCGTATATTTTTTCATAGCTTTTAGTTGTTTTTAAGAATGGTAACTCTCAAAAGAGAGCTACCGTTCTATCAGTAATTGAGTTACTTTTTAATAATCTTGGCTGAATATTTTTTACCTTGTATCGTACAGTCTAAAATGTAAACTCCAGGAGTTAATGTACTTACATTTATGTTTGATGGCACATTGGTGTACGTTTTTGTAGATACTGTCTTGCCATCCATAGCGTAAATGTTGATTTTTGTTTCTCCTTGAAGGTTATCTCCAAGAAAAATATTTACATTATCA
The DNA here is from genome assembly GCF_020905295.1 of Flavobacterium piscisymbiosum. Classification (NCBI taxonomy): domain Bacteria; kingdom Pseudomonadati; phylum Bacteroidota; class Flavobacteriia; order Flavobacteriales; family Flavobacteriaceae; genus Flavobacterium; species Flavobacterium piscisymbiosum. The sequence continues at coordinate 2,260,391 of NZ_JAJJMM010000001.1, forward strand.
ACAGCAGGATTAGGGAACACTCTAAAAGGATTTGTTATTTTTCCTAAAAGCATACCTTTTGAGTCAAACGGTTTTGACAGACTATTGCATCCGTTAGCATTAGTTGCCTGAAGGCTGTAATTTCCTTCCCAGAAGGTAATGATCGATTTTTCGGTTGCATTTGGTATTGGTCTTTCATTTAAAAACCATTGATAAGATGCTGCTTCAACATTAGAGGTTAATTTTTTGTCACCTGTTACCTGAATTTCCGGTACAATATTGTTTTCGAGAATAGAAATGGTAGTGCTAAAAGTTTTACCAATTCCGTTTTCATTGTAAACCGTTACAAAATAATTACCACTTTCAGTTATTACACGAGTTGGTTCTGTTGAACCGTCAAACCATTCGTAAGCATTGTAATTTCCTGGATTCAACACAACTTCAGGACCACAAAGACCTCCGCTTGCTAAATCTGATTCGAAACTGTCAAATTTTGCCGTTATAGTTTCTGTCAGTATACATCCGTCTTCTGTTACTAATGTTACAGTGTAATCTCCTTCTTTGGTAATTTCAATAGCATTAGAAACATCACCCGTACTCCATTTGTATGAAGCAACTTTCAATTTTTTACCAGTAAAATTAGTTTTTGCATTTAGATACAAACTTTTACCTGCATATCCATGAATTATTGGACTATCGAATATTTTAATATCTGCTGATACTCCCTGATATAGATAGTTTTTTATTTCGTTGTTCATCGGAATAAAATCACTTTCTAATTTCGCAATAAGATTAAATAAGTGAGAGTCACCACTTTCATCAAGTTTTGGTTGTTTTTTAAAAATATACTCTATACTTTCTCCCACAGGAATTCCGGCATCAACAATTTCTGAAATATTTTCAAGCGTGTTTGTATATCCTAAATCTAACTGAATTGCTTTTGCTGCAATTGCAATTTGTCCTTCATTGGTTAGTTTCACTTTAAATTCAGATCCGCCGCAAATATCTTTTGGTGACAATATTTGAACTGATACATCTACAATAGGGTCTGAGATTAATTTTAAATCATCTAATACCATATAAGAATAACCTTCTGTCAAAGAATGTCTAAATCGTATCATGACAGATTTTCCGTTATATTTATTAAAATTAACGACTCCTTTTTGCCATTCTTTGTCCGAATGTTTTCCTTGATTCGTGATTTTCCAAGCTTCAATCCATTCGCCTCCTAAGGTTTTAATGTCTATACTAAGATCGTTGTTGGTATTACTGTCGACTGCATAATAAAACTCCATGGCAGTTGCATTATCAGACAACTTATATAGCGGCATGATTAATTCGCCATAGTTAGAACCATTTTCAAGCGGATGGTAAAGCATTTTTGCAGCAGTATCTCCCGTATGATCTTTTGTAGGAATCGCTAAGTATTGATTACCCGGAGTAACCACTACGCTCCATGGAAAAGTTTTATCACTTTGGCTTGAAACAAATCCTTTTGCTCCAAATAATGATCCTTCCGGCATATTTGAAAAAGTTTCAGTATCTAAGTCTGGAGCCTTTGCAATAACTTCAAAAGTTCCTTTAAGACTTTCTATCATAGCCTTTGGCTGGCCATCTACGTATGCTTTTACATTAATTTCATAATTTCCTGCCGGTAATTGCGGAATACCATTTATGGTGTAAACAATAGTCTGATATCGAAATATCGGATCTCCTTTTTCTAACACTACCGGTTGCCCCACCGCTATACCATTTTGAGAAATTTGATACTCTAAAGTCGCTTTATTAACGGTGCTATATGATAAATTTTTGACATTCATAAAAAATTGGTGTGTAGGAGCATCTTCAAATACTTTTTCGGCTACACTTAGATTAGATAACTGCAAATAATCTGCTGTTTCTTTGATTCTAATATAATCTACTGCAAAACCGTTAGCAAACAGTCCATTATCATCGTGTACAAATGCTATAAGAACACAAGGTTTTCCTGCATATGGTGTTAAATCTACATGGTACTCTATCCAATTAGTGATATAAGACATTTTAAATATCTGTTCCCAGGTTTTACCTCCATCGGTACTTACTTTTACATATCCGTCAGAAAGTCTTTGTCCGTCACCAAAGCCATCAAATACTAGATGTGCTTCTTTATAATTACTCAAATCAAATACAGGAGAAATCAACATATCATTTGAAGCGTCGCAATTGCATTTGTCATCATTACTCGCCATAAAGTGATCATGACCTTCTAAAAACCATCCTGGTGAACCTAAATCTTTACTGGTTCCGTATTGCCAACCTGCACTATTGATGTTTTCAGTAGCTCTCCATCCTTTATATTTCGTTGCCTCTTCAAAATCCATTGTATATGGAAGTACAGATACTTTCATGTCCTCATTATTCCAATTATCGAAATTGAATGTAAAAGAATTGTTTTCCGGCCTAACATCCTGATTCATATCTTCAGGAAAAACAGAAACCGTAATGGTATTTCTGCCAATAGATTTTAAATTGATATTTGGAATCGAATAGCTTAATGTATCTCCATATTTAGTGAATGCCAATGTTACTTTTTCAATTTTTGAAAAAATTTCATTTTTTTCACTATCAAGAATTTTCACTGTAACATTTACTTTCTCTTCGGTTGTTTTGAAATAATTAGCGATTTTAGCCGTTACCGTTACATTATCATTATTAATATCGCATGTTCCGGCTTCTGCTTTTGCTGTTGTCACTGCCAAATCATATGTCGCATTGCTTACACGAATGTTGTCTATAATAGCTCCTAAAAAGCCACTGTCATAATCGCTCATCATTACGCGGAAACGGAAAGCTCCTTTTTTACCTGCAAGTTCATCTAAATGTATTATAATTGGTTTTTTCTTAAAATCATTATTAATTCCGGTAAACCAAGGTCCTGATACTAAATCATTATAATGTAAAGTTTCAGGATAATTAACACCTGTAACTTTTTTCCAGTTTTGATTATCTTCAGAATATTCAACAATTAATCCGTCATATCCTTTATAAAATACATTTACCAAATCAAACTCAGCATAAGGAGAAGTAATATTTGTAAAATCAAATATTGGCGATTGTAATGTAAAATCAGCATTTGGAGCTATTTTTTCAGTACTTCCAAAAGGGACACATCCCCACAAATATTTCGATTTGGTATCTCTGAAAGAATACGTAGAGGGCTGCCATATAAACTTTTGATTGGTTTGTAGTGAATTTGAATACCAGCCTCCCGGTGTTTCTTCAAAATCCTGATAATACGGAAATTGATTTACAATACCGTTATAAACTGCATTCGTACCATTATTATTAGTTGTTACAGGGTCCTGGCTGTATGTTACAAAAGCTGAATACGTATGCAATCCAACTGCCGATAAGTCGATATTAACATTAAAAGGAATTGTCATTTCTGAGTTTCCTTTAAAAACGGCATCCAGTGTAATATCTTTCCATACAGTTACATTTCCAGGAAGCGTATTTAGATATCCTACTTTTAATTGCGATCCAGCCGGTATATCCTTACACCCTAAATTATAGATCGTGATTGCCAAAGGATGACTTGCTGACAAAGTTCCTCCCGTATATGCCGGAAGATTTAATCCCACAACTTTAATGTCAAAATCTTTTTGTGAAGGTGGAACTATAAAATTCGAAACAAAAGAAACCCCATCTTTTGGACCAAACGCTGTAATAGGATTAAGATCAATCTTAACTTCTACATAGTTTACGATGATTGCACTTATAATATAAGGAATATTGTCCTGGATTTTTATAGTCCTTTCTTCGCCAACCGCCAGATCTTTATCAAAATTAACAGCACCATCGTTGGTGTAAATAACATTATACCTACCACCAAAACCAGTTGTCATTAACCTTAATTTGTAATTTAAAGTTTTGTTTGCTTTAATTACAGTAGTTCCGGTATTTTTAATGTTAATATAAAAAGGTTCATTTCCTTTTAAAGACCCACAAGTAACTGAAGGATTTTCAACTGAAACCACAGATATTTGGGTATCTGAATAAGCAGCTCCAATGCCAATCGCATACCAGGCATTAGTAACTTGTTTGTATTCTTCAGAACCTAATCCGTATAGATCTTCTGTAACCATTAAAGTTGCCTGACGCATATCTCTAAAGTTTGAAGAAGGAGATAAATACTCTGTAAGCGTTATGTAGGCAATTTTCTCTGCTTTATCAAGTCCGATAGCTTTAATATCATAGCTGTTATTAAGATCATTTACGCCTTGTCCGCCTTCACTTAAAAGATAGAACCAGTAATTTGTAATTCCACTGTTCGTATGTACACCACCATTATCGTAAGTAACAGCTGCTGGATTCACCCAATTTACTCCTCCATAAGTGTCTGGCTGCGCCTGAGCCTTTGGGTTAGACATGCTTCTCATGCTGCCATGAGTATACAATTCATTCCCCATCATCCAGATGTCTTCTCTTTTATCTTTTCCAACATAAAACTCAACAGCTACACCAAAGATATCACTGAAAGATTCATTCATAGCACCAGATTCTCCCTGATAAATTAAACCAGCTGTAAAACGTGTTACACCGTGAGTTAATTCGTGTGCTGTAATTCCTAAACCAACATACGGACTATCAAAACCATCTCCAAATTGTGCCCAACCACCAGTCCAGGAAGCATTTTCGACATTGGTTCCTAGATGTGCCAGACCAATAATGCTCATTCCTTTGTCATCAATACTATTTCGGTTAAATTTTTCGCCATAATATTCTATGGTTTTTTGCATACCCCAATGAATATCCATAGCAACTTCATCATGATCTTTATTATGCAACTCATTCCAGATATTATCATCATCAATAAATTCTGTGATTACTTCATCCGAAGCATTATCGGCGTGGTTCATATTCCAGGTAAACATTGGTACATTGTATTTGCCTTGTAGTCCTTCTAGTCTGTATCCGTCAGCATATTGTTTTGTATTAAATTCTACATCTCCAGAATATCTTGATTTACCTTTACCTAAGCTTTGTCCCGTAAAGGAAGCATGACTGCTTAAATCGATAGAAAGAATTACTTTTCCTGAGTTTGCATCTACATAAAAAGTGTGGCTGGATTGCGGATTAGTTGCATAAATATCAAATTTCCAGGCCAGGTAATAGTCTTTAAGTTCGGAAGAAAAATTAGGCCCAACATAAACCAGCTCCCCCTGCGGTTTAGTGCTAATATCTTTACTAACTGCGGCACCTAATTTTTTACTCTCCCAAATATATTGTTTAGCATTTACAGTTTTAAGTGCATTTTCTAAAGCTGTTGATGCATTTATTTTATACTTGTTGCTTACTGATAATTTCTTGGCAGTGAAGCCAAAAGCATCAATCTTGGTTTTATTTTCTCTAACCTTGTAAATTGCGCCTTCGACAGGAACAGAATTATGCAATTGCTGATAAGTGGCAAGCGTTCTGCCATGATTATCAGAGATTGATTTTAACTGCATTTTGTCTGAAGTCGATAAATCAAAATCGGTTTTTTTTACTTCGAATATATTTTTAGCCGTTAGATTGGCAGATTTAGCAAAAGACTTCACTTTTGTACTCACAGAATCCTGCGGATTTGTTTTCTCAATGGTATTATTTAGTTTTTGCCCAAATAATTTTTCGCTTTCTTGTAATTGCTTTTTTATTGCATCACTTTCTTCCTGAGAAAGTTCTTTACCATTTATTTTCGGGTCTTGCTGCGTAATGAGATTACTAGGATCCTGACCAAAATTAGGGTCACTATTTGTCTTAGAAACCTGTTCTTTTGTCTGGCTCGTGACTGACGGTCCTAATGCCGTTTTTAGATTTCCTTGTGGTTTGTTTTGCAACGGTGACTGAGCCATTCCTACGGAACAGGCAAAGAAACCTAACAACACAAACAAATACTTGGTCTTGAAGTAAATTTGGTTCATTCTTTTAAATTTAAAATTAATATTTCAGTTTGCTTAGTTAATAGTCATGCTGTTTTATGGTTGATAGTAAACCATAGAAACGGTTTCCGGAAATCAATTTTGGGGTTGATCTTTAGAATTGTCTTTTGTTATTTTTTCAAGAATTTTTAAAAGGGTTTTCTTTTTTGTTTTTGCTTCTTCTAAAAGTTGTTCTAAACTTTTAGAAGGTTCTTTTTTTTTCTTAGCGTTCATTCCGGCGTATTTACATCGATTGGGTAAATGTAGAATGGAGCCATCTGTTTTGGAAAAAAAGGACTATTACAAAAACACTCTCAGGCGAAAAAGCATCACCCAAAAAACACTCAAAATAGTATAACGTAAACTAAAACAGGTGATTAGTTTAAATTTAAATTAAGGAGTATGTGAACTAAATGGTATTGAGATAAGTGGAAAGATTTACTTTCTCATTGGTTAAATCGAACTTTTTGCGAAGTCTTGTTCGGGCATTTTCTATGGATTTGAAAGATTGACCTGTAATTTGTGAAATTTCTTTTGTGGTTAAATCCAGATATAGCAACGCACATAATCTGCGGTCTTTAGGAGTAAGAGAAGGATAATCGACCGTTAGTTTATCAAAGAAAGATTTATGAACCTGCTCAAAACTTATTTCAAATTCTTTCCAGATATCGGTATTCAGATTTTTTTCAAGACGTTTTAAGACTATATCAATAGCTTGCTGCATCTCTTTATTAACCGTTTTGAGTTTAATTTGTTTAAGATCAGTCAGGATTTCATTAATACTATCTGTACGATGTATTTCTGCCATTGCCTTTCCTATGAGTACCTTTTTCTTGGCTTCAAGGCTTTCGTTTAAGGCTTTCATATTCGATTTTAACTTCTCTTGTTCGAGCTGGTTTTTGATATTTCTGTTACGATATTTTATCAATAAAATAATTAAAATCAATATGCCTACAACCAGTATTAAACCAACTACAAAATACTTGAATAGCCTTTTTTGCTCAATAAGTGTTTTTATCTGGGTACGAACTTTGTAATCCTGTTCAAGTTTTATTCTTTCTATGTTTACAGCTTTTTCTTCGACATGTATACTATCGTTGATTGCATTGTATTTTTGAAAATAATACACCGCATTTTTATAATCTTCTTTGCTAACATATACCTGATAAAGTATTTTGTTGAGGTTTAGACCTGAATAGGTATATAGATTTTCTTTACGTAATTCTAATGCCTTTTTTGCATTTACAATTACCTCATCATACTTTTTTTCTTTAAGTTTATATTCAGAGAAAGATTCATAAACGAAAGCCTGTCCTAAATTATCAATATGATTGTTTAATAAAGAAAAAGCTTTGTCAAAATAAAAATCAGCATTGGTCTTATCTTTCTTTAAAGCATAAGCTCTTGCTAAATTGGTACAGACATTAATCTTTAAAGCATCGTCTTTTATGAACTTATTTATAGAATACGCCTTTTGATAATAATACAAGGAAGAATCTAATTTTGTATTGAGATATAAAGTACCAATATTGTTTAAGATTTTTACAAGCTTAACAGAATCATTTTTAGATTGCTGATAGCGATAAACGTTAAGGAAAAATTTTAATGCTTTTTCTTTGTTATTTCCTACCGCATAAATAATTGCCAGATTGTTTTCTAATTTGGATATTTCCTCAAGATTGCCGTTGTTTTTATAAATATCATACGCTTTCAAATAATACTGTAGAGCAATATCTAAAACGTCTTTTGATGCATACATTTTACCTGTTGTAATGTAAACATTTGCCAGAGTAACTTCTGATTCCTTTGTTTTTTTTGCTTCCGTCTCCGCTAATTCGATGTATTTTAATGCCCTGTCCCAATCAGATTTTTGAAGATTTAATGCAATTTTCCGACACAGTTCTACTTTTTTCTGATGATCATTTATACCATTCAAACTGTCAATCATTTCTTTAGTTGACTGCGAATGAATAGTAAAAGAAAGTAAAAGAAATAAAATGGAAAATAATCGTGCCATTGTGTTAAAAAAAATATAGGGAAGAATTTCAAAATTAAACAAAATATAAAGGATCAGAATAGTCTTTAAACGATAAATTTCATTTTGTGTTGTTTTGTCTGATTTTTTCTTTCGAATAGTGTTCAATTCAACTAAAAATATAATAACGATACTAGTTTTGTTTAATCTATAAGGAGTTAATGTGCTAGTTAAAAGTTCAAAAAAAAGTCTGCAGAACCAAATTGATTTTGCAGACTTCTTATTTATATATTTTCTTTTTTTACAACAACTTCTGAACTTCCAACTCTGCAATAATTTGCTTTTTCATTATAGTATGAACATAATCTTTGGCCTCAGCATAAGAAATAGAATACCTGCGTGGAATATCTTGTAAATGAGTAGGGAAGCTGCTTAGTAATTTATCATAATAAAGATCTAATTCGCTTTCGCTTGGCATTTCGAATTGTAAGCGCAATTGAAATCGTCGCAATAAAGCGGTGTCAATGGTATGATAATGATTGGTAGCACAAATAAGCAAACTATCCGTTGGTAAATAATCAATCAACTGAATAATAGTATTTACCAAACGTCTCATTTCGCCAACGTCTTTGTCATCGCTATCCCGGCTTTTACCAATCTGATCGAATTCGTCTAAAAATAATACAGATTTTTCTCTGATCGCTTTATCGAATATCGCTTTTACATTTTTTGAAGTTTCACCAATTCGGGCATTGATTAAAGTACTCAGATTGATAATTACGATATTTTTGTTCAAAGCAGTTGCGATCGCTTTTGCCGTTGTCGTTTTACCGCAGCCGGAATGACCGTGAAGTAATATTTTGTTATCTACTTTAAGATTGTACTTTTTTAATTCTTCAAGATATTGATGCTCTTTGATGGTTTGATTTAAGGCAGCTTTATTTTCTTCACTAAAAAGTAAATCGGCTAAAGTTATTTTTTCGGTATCGTTTACGGTAAGTTCGTATAGATTCATCTGAATTTTTATTTGGTGCAAAATTAGATTTTATTCTGCAATATTTTCATTCCATATCTCTTTTCCCAAAAAGCGGTTTCCAAAGATCGAAGTCCCAATTCTCACCAGATTAGATCCTTCGGCAATAGCCAGTTCCAGATCCTGAGACATTCCCATAGAAAGTTTTAATTCGCTTATTCCTTCTATTTTCGCCTTATAAATTTCATCCCTGATTTCTCGAAGTAATCGTAAAGAAGGCTGCATTTTTACTTTTTCGACATCTAATAAACCAATCGTCATCAGGCCTTTTATTTTTAAAGTCTCGTATTGTTTCATTTCACGAATAAAAGAGATGACCTCATCAGGTTTAAGTCCAAATTTGCTTTCTTCGAATGAAGTATTGATCTGAATAAAAACATCCAGATTTCGTCCTTCTTTTTGCAATTGTTTGTCGAGTTCCTGTGCAAGACTCAATCGGTCAAGAGATTGTATACACGAAACATATTTCAGTACATCTTTGATTTTATTGGTTTGAAGATGACCAATAAAATGACGTTCTATACTCAATTCTTTTAATCCTGGATCTTTATCCCGTAATTCCTGCATTTTGTTTTCGCCAATTAAGGTTTCACCGGCCTCGATCGCAATCCTGATTTTATCAGCAGGAACAGTTTTAGTCGCCAATAACAATTGTACATCTAACGGATTCCTGCCTGAAAGTTTACAGGCAGCTTCGATTCGATCGTGAACCTCTTTTAAATTGGAAATTATCATCTCTTTCATGTGGCAAAATTAAGACTTGTATGGACGAAAGCTGCGATCCAGTTTTTGGTATTTAAAGTAGTCCAGTTTTTGCTTTGTTTTTAAAATTACAACCAGACCAGTAATGTGTAATAAATGAAAAAACTGGATTATGTCGCTGCTAGATAACCAGCGTAAATTTGTTCTATTAAAAAAAATCAATTATTTAATAGTATATAATATGAAAGTAGCAGTATGGGATACTTATGTAACCCGAAAAGACGGAAAAATTATGCATTTTGATATTCTGGTAGACGAGAATACAAATGATGAAAATGAGATTTTTGAATTTGGTAAAAGTTATTTAAAAACCGTTTCGCAAGAAGGTCAGCCTTTAACTTCAAAAGAATGTAGGTTTTGTCATATAGATAAAGCTCCTCAAGAAGTAGAAAACCAAATTCGTGAAAATGGTTTTTCTATTATCGAAATGGAAAATTGCAATTAATTATTCTCCCAAAATAGAATTGAAGAATTTAGACTGAAAGTATTTTAGCTTTTAGTTTTTTTATAGGTATTCTGAAAGGGCTATAATTCCCTGTTCCATTTGTTGCTCTGTCAGCGACGCATAACCCAATCTAAATCCGGACGCAGAATTTGTAAAACTAAAATTCTCAGGATTCATAATCTTAATGCCTTTAGCTAATAATTGCTGGCAGACAAATGCGATGTCAATTTCTGATTTTGGAACAATCCAAAAGGCCAAACCTCCTTCTGGTTTAGAGAACGTAATTTTGTCTTTGAGATGTTGCTGACAAAGACTTTCAAAATAATCTCTCTTTGCTTTATAAATCAAGTTCGTTTTTTTAAGATGTCTTTTGATGATGCCTTCATTAATAAGATGTAATACTGCTTCTTCCATGATATTATCGCCTTGCACATCGATTATTTTTCGATGTTCGCCTACTTTCTCAATCCTTTCAATAGTGCTAACCAAATAACCAATACGCAATGCCGGAGCCACAATTTTACTTAAAGTGCCAATGTAAATAAAGTTTCGGGCACTTTCGTAACTTGAAATGGGTAAAATAGGGCGCTGACCAAAATGAAATTCATGATCATAATCGTCCTCGATAATCGTAAATCCGTATTGATTGGATAATTCAATAAGCTTTAATCTTTTTTTGAGGCTCATTGTTACCGTAGTAGGAAACTGGTGATGTGGCGTAACATATATGGCTTTTATTGAATTGTATTTTTTTAAGTATTCTTCGACTTCATCTAAATTTAAACCATCAGAATTAATGCTTATCGGGAGCAAAGCTGCACCAGCATTTTCAAACGCTTTCCATGCCGGTTTATACCCCGGGTTTTCGATCATAACATAGTCTCCTTTCGAGAATAAGGAATGCGCAGCAAGATACATCGCCATTTGGCTGCCGCGCGTAATACAAATTTGATCGGGCGAAATATTCATTCCTCTTTTAAAATTCAGCATTTGGGCAATTGCTTTTCTAAATTCAGTATTCCCAAATTCATTGCTGTAGCCCATAATTTGCCAACGCGATTTTCTGTTGAATATTTCTCTGTAAGCACGCGCCAAATCTGTCATAGGAGCAAGGCGGCTGTCGGGGAGGCCATCATCAAAAATAAGATATGGCTTTACCTCGTCCTCATTAGTATTTGCTTTTTGTTGCTGTTTTTTTTCAAGGCCAATTTCGGGTAATATATCGGCTACGAATGTTCCTTTTCGATCCATTGTAATCAGCCAGCCTTCGGCGATCAAAACATCAAGGGCTTCAATTACGGTATTACGATTTACATGAAGTAAACCTGCCAATTGTCTGCTTCCGGGTAGTGCATTGCCACTGAATAATTTACCTGATTTTATGGCATTGATGATTGCATCGGCAATTTGCAGATAAAGTGCGGTATTCGATTTTTTGTCTAACTGAATTTCTAAGGACCAAGGTCGTAACATCTGGACTAGTTATTTGTAGTAAAATAGCATTATACTAATAGACCAAAGTTAAGATATTTTTGTCAAGCAAATGAAATCTGATTAATACATGAAAAGATCTGTTTTTTAAATTCATTGCCTACGATTTTATTCTTCCAATATTTTTTCAGTATCAATCGGATTATCTTCCTGATAAAGCATTTTACCTTTTATACCACTATCTCCTAATGCACGCCCTTTTATTAACCAGGCAATCCCGAAAGCAAAAAGAGACAATGCTTCGAGAACCAAAGTCGAATATTCAAATCGTTCTAGTTTCTCTGATATGGGCACCAAAACAACAAATAGTATAATTGAATAACCACAAGTTCTGTAAATATTATTTTCGTTTAAGATGCTTTTTGGAGTTCTGGTTTCGTTTTTTTGTCCTATCGTAAAAACATTAATGGCCAGTAAAGCCATTATGAAGAATAGGATAGCAGCAAAACCATAATGAAGCCAGCCGAGCCATTCCTGATTAGAAGAAATGAGCGTGTAAATCTTGGGGTCTATTTTATTTTTGTCGGGGTTAGTAGGAAAAAAAGCAACGCCCAAAGCCATGATTCCGGCAATATTGGTGAGTAAATTATCGTTTTTCCAGATCGAAACATTTCCATGACCTTTATACCGAATTAAAAATAAACCAACAGCGCATAAAGTTCCTGTAAAAAACTCTCGTAAATGAGTATAATAATAATGACTGATAGAATGCTGAATATCAGTTTGAAAGTAAGAAATCAAAGAAAAACCGACTAGAAGTATCGGAAGACTTATCGCCAGATAACCAATAGCACGTCTGATTCTTCTGTACGTGAAAACATCATAACTTTCAATTTTAATTTCATTGTTGATATCAATTTTCATGTTGTTGATGTATTGGTTTGATAATGATAAAGTTAATGGAAAATTGTAAAGGAATTTAAAAGATGAAAATTATGTTTTGTCGTTGCAATTTCTATGATAAAAGTATTTTTTTTTCAGGAGTTAATCTTGCGCCCGAAGCTTTGGGCAATACCATTAAGTTAAGCTTTTTTAGAAAATAAAATTAATCTCGCAAAGGCGCTAAGACGCAAAGTTTAAACATAATATTGCGTAAAAATCATTGTAAATATTGTCAGACTGAGCGAAGTCGAAGTCCTCATTGCGCAGATTTACCTTCAGTTGTAAGAACTTTAATTTTACACAAAATAACCATAATGATTGTCATTTCGACGGAGGAGAAATCCTCGCGAGGAGCTCGACATAGATTGGATTTACGTTGAGGAGTTACTTACGGAGATTTCTCCTCCGTCGAAATGACAAGATTGGGTAAAAAAATCATTGCAAATATTGTCAGACTTAGCGAAGTCGAAGTGCTCGTTATTAGAACCTTATTCTAAATCACTACTCAGTCAAAGGATTGTAGTTTTTATATCTTGTATAAACTTCTAAATCTTTTACAAATTCTTTTTTTAAGGTTTTGCGTTTTCCTTTTTTGTCGATGGTATAAATTTCCCTTTCATTATTGTCTAGTGAAACCCCGGCAAACTCTCTTAAGCTGTCTTTTTCTATTTTTAAAAATACCGTTGAACTTCCTCCATAAACCAGCCAGGCATCAACACAATTTAAAAGTTCGTTATATTGTAAGTTAGGATAATGATCGGAGTTTTTCATTAGAACGAATTCCTTTTTTGACGGATCAAAAATGAGCAGTTTTCTTATTTCATTCGCGCCTCTTGCCGCAACCGAAGATTGAAAAGTAAGGTCATTGAATCCGTCGTTATTGAAATCTGTAAGTTCGGCATCACAATTTGTTATGCCATCTTTCAGGTATTCCAGTTTTTGTTTGATCGACCATTTGTTGTTTCGTTTTTCAAAAAGATGAATTTCAACATAGGTGCTGTCATCAGATCGAAATTGGTTGACGATTAATTTAAATTTTCCTTTAATGCCAACCTGAGTACTATCTGTAAACGTTTCTTCTAAAACAGTTTTGGCGGTATCTGTTTTAGTTTCAGGTTTAATGACCTCTTTTTTTGCGGTGACTTTTTTAGGAAGAGACACGCCTTGTTCTTTGTTTTTTTGGGAGCAGCTTACTATCGAAAATAATAAAAGGAGAACTATTGATTTTGTCATTATTGGTTTACTTTCTTAGAAAACAAATTCTCTACCACCCAGGCCGGTCCAATCATCAGGAACTGAAGATCTTTTAAGAAAGAAGGTTTTTTGCCCTCGATATTATGTCCGTAGAATTGCCCAATCCAGGCGATCACAAAAACGCCTATAGAGAAAATCCATAAAGGAACAAGTTGGCCTATATAATAATTTACAACCAAACATATTGCTGATAAAATTGCAATTTTAAAAGCCATTGAAACCGATAAACGAATATAAAAAATGAGTACAAAAATGAGCACTACAACAGCCCAATTTTCGATAATAGGCGCATTTAGTTTTAATGTATTGGCAATAAAACCACTCGGAATACTCATTAATAATCCAACTATAGAAAAGTAAATTGCAGGAACACAAATATAATGTATTGCCTTGTTTTTTGGGTTTTGATGACTTACGGCATATTCATCAAACCATTGTTGTAATGTTCTCATTGTTTTGGTTTTGAGGTTAGTTGCGTAAATCTAATCAAATTTCTTTTTCGTTGATCGATTTATGAATTTGACTTAAAAAATAATCCGTTTCAAGTGAAGTTCACTAACGCAGCAAGGATCAAACAAGAAGCTCGACAATCTTTGTCATAGCACGCGGATGACACGGATTTGCTTCGCAAAAACACGGATTTACACAGATTTTTTGTTTTTGTCATCCTGAGGCACGAAGGATCCACACGAGTAGCTCGACAATCTTGATATGCTTTGTGTTAGTTTCTTGTGGGGATCCTTCGTGCCTCGGGATGACAAAAATGCGCTGGTTAACGTTCGACATTATCTTGTTATCCCTATTTTTTAAACAATTGTCAGGCTGAGCGAAGTCGAAGCCCTCGTTCTAATGGGAACGCCCTTCGACTTCGCTCAGGGTGACATTCGTAATAATGTATTAAAAATGAGTTTTTTAAATAAGGTATTGTATGACAATAAGAAGATAAGTTTTCTCATGAAAACAAGTGCCCTAGCTCTGATATAAGCGGTATTCTTTTGTGTCCGCCGCGGCGGACATAAAAGATACAAGTGTATTGCTTCGCCAATTCGCACTTTCAGGCTCGGGTGCAGGAAACAGCTCCTAAATATTGACAGACGAATTTGCATACTCAAAAACATTATCCCACAATTCATCGATCGTAATAAGGGCTTTGTCTAGCGGAATCACGTCCCATTTTCCGTTGGTTTCTATGCCAAGGCCAATGTTTTTTAGTTTCGATAAAGCATCTTTTACATTAAAATCAAGATCGGTGTTGAGTTTTGTCGAGAACCAGGATTCTATTTGGTTGTCGAGTTCTTCGGCGGTTAAAGGTTGGTCGCTTTGGTATAAAAAAGTATAAGCGAGAATGGTTTCTTTAAGCACTTCCTCTTCGGATGAATTTAATAGCGAATAAAAAGCGCCGCTATTGTTACCCAGATTCTTAAAGTATAGACTGTCTGAAAGTATTTTAGAATATTTGATTTTCTTGTTTACAAAATTGCTGTATTGGCGAAATAAATACAACGACAAAACGCCAAGGGCAATTAAACCCTGATTTAACGAAGCTTTGCTGTTGAGCAAATCGATCGTTTCGCCGGATTGATACGCTGCATACATACCAATTAAGGCCGGAATTACGGTGGTACTTAATAACGAAATTCCGCCTCCAATTCCCGGAACCCAAAAGAATAATTTGTCTCTGGTAGACATTCTTGGGATAGCATTGGGGAAAATGGTTTCGAGATCGTTTTTAGGAACACGCTTAAAGATTTTTAAAGCGATTGTTCCGGGATCTATAGGCATTTTGCCTAATTTGACTTTGTTTTCGCTTAAGTATTCTTTCTCGTTATAGTTAAGGTAAATCAGGACACGATCGTAATATTCGATTTCGATTTCTTTCTTCCAGAAAATATATTTCTTTACTTTTTCTTTTGCCTGATGGTGACCGCGAACGTACAATTCGTAATCTTTGAAGGCGTTAAAATCTATCGAAAGATTCAGGCCAATTAAATCCGAATCTTCAAAGGATTTGTCCAAAGTTTCCTGATCTACACGGCGATAATTGCCCTGATCTAAAACTTTTAGAAGGGTTTGTTTGAAAACAGAAAAATCACTTTTGCCTAAAAATGCCTGACGTTCTTTGAGGCTTAAATCCGGATCGAATAAAGCGTAGTTTTGCTTTAGGTTTCGGTTCAGGTTAAAGGCTTCGTAATGAAAATAGTGCTCGATGATATCAAATAATTTTTTGAAATCTTCGACCTTTTTTTGATCATCAGAGAAAGCAACGATTTGTTGTTCGAGTAAGAATTCCTTATTAAAGGGAATATAATGTTCTCGCTTCATACATTTTGGGGCTTAAATTTAGTGGTATTTCTAAAACGCAAAAGTAGCATCGGAAATTTGATTTCTGAACGGATTTTGTATTAAAGTTTTATTATTTTCTTTTAAAGGTTGAATGGCGGTAATGACATGGATATCACACAACAATTCCGGCAGAATTTTGCAATTAAAGTACTACAGATTATCGTAAATTTGAAAGAGTTCGCTTTGAAGTAAAACTCAGATTTTGAAACAGGAAATTAAAACTTTAAGCTAAGAAACACCTTAATATGGAAAATATACAGACTACTAAAACTCAAAATTTCTTTAGAATACTTTTGGGAATTTTTATGATAATGGCCGCCATTGGGCATTTTACTTTTCAGCGTACCGATTTTCAGGCGCAGGTTCCTAATTGGGTTCCGCTTGATAAAGATCTTGTGGTGATACTTTCCGGAATTGTAGAAATGGCTATTGGACTTGCCGTGGTATTTATGACCAGTCACAAAGTAAAAATCGGAATTTTTCTGGCTATTTTTTATGTAATGGTTTTTCCTGGAAATATTGCGCAATATCTAAACGGAATAGATGCTCTTGGAATGAACACAGATCAGGCGCGATTGACCAGATTATTTTTTCAGCCGGTATTAATTTTATGGGCGCTATGGTCTTCCGGAGCAATTGGTTTTTTTAAGGGACTAAGACGCTAAGAGACTAAGTTGCTAAGGTTTTTAGGAAAGGGACAGAGGAGCAAAGGCTTTTTTTAAGTTTCAGAGAGACAAAGGTTCAAAGGGATAAGTTTTTTAGAGAATAAAATTAATCGCGCAAAGGCGCTAAGACGCAAAGTTTAAACACAATCTTGTCATTTCGACGGAGGAGAAATCCTCGCAAGAAACTCTACAAAGATTAAGTTTCTAAGGTTTTATTAGAAAGTTAAAGAAGGCAAACTTTGGAATTTGGAATTTATCCAGATTTTGGATTGGAATTTCTTTTCCCAATACTATCATCATCATGGCCAGAGCCATTTCTATTAACCTACCTTACCAAAAAAAGGATGGGAATAGAAGATAAGGTTAGGCAGGTTGAAGCATTATTTGACCGTCTTGAAGTTGAAATTACTGCTTTTCAGTCAGAAACTCATTTGTATTGTAATGCAGGCTGTGGGAAATGCTGCACTACACCCAATATCGATGCTTCGCCTTTAGAATTTTTGCCTTGGGCTTTTCATTTGTTTTTGAATGGCAAAGCCGAGGAAACCTTAGCACTTTTGAATCAGACTTCTACTCATAATTGCATTATATACCGTCCGCGTTCTGTGTTAGAACATAAAGGAAATTGCAGTAATTATAGGTACCGCGGGCTAATATGCCGACTTTTTGGCTATGCTGCCAACACTGATAAATACGGAAAACTACGTTTGGCTACCTGCAAAATCATCAAAGAACAACAACAGGAAAACTTCATCGCAGCCGAAGAAGCTATTAACAACGGTAAATATGTTCCAATTTTTACTGATTATTATATGCGATTGAAACAGATAGACCTTAGAATGGGCGTTATTTTAGTACCAATAAACGAGGCGCTCAAAATAGCAATCGAAGAAGTTTTGCATTATTACGCCTACAGACCACTTCCGAACGGACTTGGGAATATAGCTTGATTAGGGGTTCAAAGGGACAAAGGTTGGAATTTGGAATTCTGAAGCTTCGGGCAATGTCATTAAGTTAAGTTTTTGGAAAATAAAATTATCGCAAATCAAATCCGTTTTTTTTCGCGTTTTTACGAAGTAAATCTGTTTTATCCGCGTCACAATTAGACACTGATTTTACTGATTCGCTAAAGCGAAAACGCTGATAAAAACGGATTTTTCTAATTACTTTCTTGATTAAACGGCTAAATAATTTATAGATTTTATCTTAACTTAATGACATTGAGCTTCAAGATTGGAATTTCCCTGTTTTATTTTGGAATTTGGAGTTTATTATGAAGCTTCGGGCAATGTCATTAAGTTATGCTTTTAGAAAATAAAATTATTGCAAGTCAAATCCGTTTTTTTTCGCGTTTTTACGAAGTAAATCTGTTTTATCCGCGTCACAATTAGACACTGATTTTACTGATTCGCTAAAGCGAAAACGCTGATAAAAACGGATTTTTCTAATTACTTTCTTGATTAAACGGCTAAATAATTTATAGATTTTATCTTAACTTAATGACATTGAGCTTCAAGATTGGAATTTCCCTGTTTTATTTTGGAATTTGGAGTTTATTATGAAGCTTCGGGCAATGTCATTAAGTTATGCTTTTAGAAAATAAAATTATTGCAAGTCAAATCCGTTTTTTTTCGCGTTTTTACGAAGTAAATCTGTTTTATCCGCGTCACAATTAGACACTGATTTTACTGATTCGCTAAAGCGAAAACGCTGATAAAAACGGATTTTTCTAATTACTTTCTTGATTAAACGACGAAATAATTTTATAGATTTTATCTTAATTTCCTTGTTTTATTTTGGAATTTCTATTTTTTGGAATTTATTTAAGATATCCCAATATCAATGCATTTACTTTTGGTGCATAATCAAAGCTTGTTTCATTTTATAATTTGAAACATAGTTTGTTTCTAAAAAACGATTTATGTCTTTTTAACCTTATAATTTTATAAGACTTTTAATACTGCCTAAGATTTATAAAGAATAATGATTTATAAAAAATAGAATGATCTATAGTAGTACTGATCGCACGTAATGTATTAAAAACAAAAGAAAAACGTAACTTTTAAGAATTCTCAGATTAATTTGTTAGCTGTCATTATGTAGTTTATGCCTGTAGTGTTTTTATTTTGCTTTGTGGTTTACTTAATTTAAAAAAATCATTCTATGTCCCTCCCAAACGAATTGTACAACGCAAAATTTGCCGAATATATCGAATCTATTAAGATCATGTATTTGGTAGATGATCGATTCAAAATGATTTGTGATGATTATTGTATCAGTAAAATAAATGCCGAAAAATTCAGAAAAAAAATAGAGCGTGATTTTCAGCATCAGCTCCAACATGAAAACTTATCTAAAGAATTAGAAGATGAGATATTGATTTACATTATAAAAAATATTTAACTAGATAAATCCTCATTAATTTCTAAATACGATTCGAGAAGCTGTTGTGTTTCATCATCAAGTTTCCATAAAGCACGCCTGTTATTTTTAGGGCCAAGACGTCTGAAGTTTTTAGGATTTAGCTTAAAGGGAAGTTCTTTATATAAACTGGCTATAAGTTGATACATCCTTTCTTCGTGTAAGGAATAGGGCAGGATCATATAAAGATCAATAAATAATTTGGCAGAATCTACGATATAGGTTATTTGTGCATTCTCAGTTATTTTTGTGCCGTAATGATAAAATTGCAATACGGTAAAATGAAAAAGCGGTAAAAGTTCCTTTTTATGTACGGCAAGATAGTCTAAAACGTCGAAAATACTTTTAGATGAACTCTCCCAGCGTATAGCACTCTTAAGATATTCGTCGCCTGAATTCTCCCATGTATGTACAGGCAATCCCAGAAAAATATTCATTTTTGATATGGTTTGCTGTGCGAGTACCAATTCATGCTTATCATCTTTTTTGTAGAAAATTTCTAACTGTATATTTCCGGACTGATATCCTTCAAAATTTTTTTCGAAAGCATCAACTACTTTTTTAAGCCCGTGAGCTATGTCTTTATCTTTTACAGAATGTCCCAGCGAATTTGATTTTGGGAGAGCATAAACAAAAAAGGATGAATTTGTATTCATTTCTTAAAGGTTAAAAGATTTTGGCTTAAAAACGAAAAATTTTAAAAGCTTTATTTTTAAAGAATCACTGCAGGCAGCTTAGTGAATGGAGGAGCACCTTGCTGCCTTTATAGCGGTGACTAAACATTTATAATAGAAGAAACTTTAAAATTATGTTAGTTAATTAGAACTTTTGCTACTTGCCTTTTTTCGTTCTTGTTAGTTATTGTATTGTTTAATTTTTATGCTTTATTGTTGAAATTCAGGAGTATATCTTTTAGTTTTTTTTCTAATTCTTTGTAATCCGCTTTTATGATATCGGCAGTAATACTATTAGAATTAAGGTTTAAACATTGACGAATATAAGAAGGTGTATACCCGTATTTTTCGACCAAAGCCTTAATCAGGCTAGGATCGTAAGTGTATTTTGTGTTTTTTTTCGTACGTTTGTCCATTGCTTAATTTGTTTCTTATTGCGCAACAAATATAGTAGGACATTTCTTAAATAACTAATAAATGTAAGATTTTTTCTAAAAAATTATGCTTTATGGCTGAAAATACTATACAAAGAATTAAACACTATCTTGATTATAAAGGTATTAAGGTAAGCGCCTTAGAGAAGCAAGTGGGTATGTCTAATGGTTCTTTTGCCAGTCAGCTAAAAAACAATAAAACAATAGGTCTTGATAAATTAGAAAATATCTTAAATAAATATACAGATATTAACCTCGATTGGCTTTTAACAGGTAAGGGAGAGATGTTGAAATTTGATGTTTTAGAAGAAAACAATTCAAAACTCTATAAAAAAACAGATAAAAATTCATTAAACAGAGCAATTCCTCTTTATAATATTCAAACCACTTCAGGAATTATCGATTTGTTTGGCAACAACGAATATCAAACTCCTGTAGATCATGTCTCAATACCTACAATTTCTGAGTGCGACGGTGCCTTATATGTTATTGGCGATAGTATGTATCCTGTGCTAAAAAGTGGGGATATAGTAGTGTATAAAAAAGTATTTCATCTAGAGAGAAATATTGTTTGGGGCGAACTGTACCTTGTATATATCAACAACGATGGTAATGATTTCTTTTTTACACGTTTTCTCAAACAATCAGAAAAAGAATCCTACGTGCAATTGGTGGCGCAAAATCCGGATCATCAAACTATAGAATTCCCTATAAGTACTATTAAGGCCCTGGCTTTAGTAAAAGCATCGATTAGGGTTAATTCTCAGTTTTAAATTTTAGCAGAATACTTTCTTCTTTAAAAATTTCAACTAAAGAAATAAAAAAAGTGAGACTTTTAATCGTTGGCATCGATTAGAAATCTCACTTTATTGTTCCAAAAAAAAAAGACATCATTTTAATAATTTTCCGGTTACGGAAAACAACTCAAAGTAAAAATTATTTACTGCAAAATTATCCGTAAAATAAGTTTTGGCTATACGTATTTATACCTGTTTTTGAAGTTTCTTTTATCCAAAAGAGCTGAAGATATAAGGTTTTTATTGCTAAATCGTAAATAGAACCAAAGTAGGACAGGAACAGGATAATTTTGTTGAATTAATTAAATTCAGCTTTTTTAAATTCTATTATTTTTTCGACGTATAGTATCAGGCTTTTTCTTTCTACTGAGTATAGAGCATTTTCCTCTTCTGTTTTTAAGTATAAATCGGCAATACTTTCAGCATCCATTTGATTGTGCAAAAAGTGATTTTCGGCATATTTTATAAGATCATCTAGAAAAAGTTCGTGCAATCTGCCTTTTTCCAGTATTTCTGTATCACCTTCTTTTATTTTTTCCATTTCTGATTCCGGCAAATCGATGGTGAGGTACGTATAATCTATCGCAACTTTCGCAGGCATCTCTTTATCTACCTTTCCAGTGCCTAAACAATAGGCACACGGCGCAGGTGTCCATTTGAGTGCTTTGTTCATACGATGTATATCGTCCCAGTCAACAAATGTTTTGCCCAGACATCGTGGGCATTCTATATTTGATTTTCGAAATAGGAACTTAAAAAGAGTCATTTTTCTGGAATTAATTTAACGATTTAGTGGCATCGCGAATATAATTATTTATGTAAGAAAAATTGGTCTAGGAAAGCATTTTTTTTAAGAAAATGATTTATAACTAATGAGAATTAGGCGTTTTTTATGGGAAAAAGGATTAGAGATTTTTAGAATGTTTTTTTGCTTAGCATTTTATTGCTATTGCACGGATTACAAATCATGAGTGTGCGGAATTTTTAAAAATGGGCTGAAAGCCCTAAAGTGCAATAGCGTAGTGCAACGCGCTACGAATTAAACCAAAAGTGCAAATTGCCCTGAAAGGGTAAAAGAAAATAGAGAATGAAGATGCAAATAAAAAGGTATTTTCCAGGAGAACATCATGTAAAATAGGTTAAACATACTTTTTGAAATGAGGCTTGCGCCCTTACACGGCTTAAAATTATAATCGTTTTTTATTCATAGTGCTTCGCACCATGCTATTGCCAAAGCTCTTTCGGAGCAATAAGGTTTCGAACACTTGTAATTGCAGATCTCCGCTATCGTTGCGTATGGCTATTTAGCCTTTTTTTTCATCAAATAATAATAAACATTTTCTCCTCCCTCAGCTACAATATTCGAATGTATAAATTCGTATCCGTACGCCGCCATAAAGTTTAAAGCATCGATAATAGAATTAAACACCAAAACTTCTCCGTTTTTATCTTTTAAACGCGCTGTATCATTATTGCTCGACATCAGTTTTGTTCTTTGTCCAATGTCGATCGAAACCTTAACTTTAGAAGACATATATACTGAAGTTCCAATGATCTGAAGGTATTCTACATCGAGATCCTGAATGGGAATTCCGTTGATGGTTTGCGCAAAACCAGAGAAGCTGAATAATAACGTAAGGGTAAGTAGTAGTTTTTTCATGTGTTAATTGTGGTTAGTGATTAGTGGTTTAGCTAATATAATTGCGATCTAAGAATTGCAATTTTTGGTTTATAGCTTTTATATAGGCTTTTTTAAGCGATATCAAGATTTATACCACAAAATGAAAATTAACTATGAGGGTTGGTGGGATTTGTAATGCGTGATTGTAAATTGCTTTTTGTTTGAGGTTTGAAATGAAAAAAGCTGCAAAATTTTGGTTTTGCAGCTTTTTTATTGTTAGTCGTACGGATTGAAAATCGTTGTTATTGTCAATGAAAATGCTAAATCACATATTTTTTTGGGAATTTAAAATTCAGAATTATTAATGTAATATATAATCGTAGATAGTTTCGACAACTTCCCATTTGTCTTTATTTTTTTTCATAATTATAATTTGATTTCTTTGAATTCCACCAGTGCCAGTAATTCCTTCAGAAAATTCGAAAATCACATATTTATTTTGATTGTAGTACATTGGTTCAGAAATAAAGTAAACATTCATTGGACTTCTTTCATACTTATCAAAGAATTCAAAGTTCCATAAGCCTTTCTTTTCTTGGTAAATAAAATTATAATTAGGAAAATCTATAGGTTTCCAAGATCGAGGAATAGTGTCGTTAGAATATATTTTGCACATTTCTTCCCAAGCTTTTTGATTAAATAAAGGGCTTCTATAGTTGTTAGTGTAATGTGATAATTCGTCACCTCCGTAAAAAATCCTTAATGCTCCTTTATTATTGCCTTTTTCCTTAATGACCATACTAGGTTTTTTAGGATTAATATTTCGGCTATCTAAGTAAGCGTTTATAGAGTCATAATCATCAACAGTATTTTGAGCATTTGAAATTAGACTGGTAGTAATTATTGAAATAAGGATAATTATATTTTTCATATTAAATTTTAATTACAAGGTTTTCCTATTGGTATTTGATTTCCTCGTGGCTTATTATACTTTTCGATTGAACCTCTTGCTAATATTCTATTTCTATCAGTATAATTTTTATCATTAGGATCGTTTGGGTAATTTTTATTGAATATATATGTGCCTTCAAGCCCAGCCCAAGCAAAATTATCTAATTTCCAAATTATCCAATAAAATCTGATATTTCCTTCCAACAGGAATAATTTCGCCATTAAGCATTGTAAGTGATTTAAAAGTTACAGCCTTAATTTTGGTAATATTTACAATAAACGAACGATGTACCTGAATGAAATTAGCGCTGTCAATTTCTGCGGCAATGCTCGAGAGCGAACCGTAAATAATAATAGGCGATTTTAGTTTGGTGCTGTACAATTTCATGTAGTTGCCCAAGCTTTCGATATAAATAATATCGCTTAGAAGGGTTTCTGTCATTTGTCCGTTTACGCGGTGCGAAAGGACTTTAGTATCTGTAGTGGTTTCTTTTTTTGTGGTAGCGCCGGAGAAATAAATCCTGGCTTTTTCGATCGCTTTCGAAAATTTTTCGAACGAAATAGGTTTTAGTAAATAATCTATAGCATCATTTTGATACGCCGAAAGAGCAAAGTCAGAATAAGCTGTGGTTACAATGGTAAGCGGTCTTTTGGGTTGTAACTCCATCAATTCGACACCGGAAATTACAGGCATATTAATATCCAGAAAAATAATATCATAGGTGTTTTCGTTGAGCATTTTTACCGCTTCCATACCGCTAAAAGCACTTCCGGAATGTTCCAGGTCGTCAAATTTAGAGATGTGCGATGCAAGCGCCTTATGTGCCGGCGATTCATCGTCTATGATAAGACAGCGGTAGGTAATTGCCATATTTTTAATTTTACTATAAAGATATTCTTTTCTTTCTTGCAGTTTAGTTCGTGTCGTAAACCGTAAACTTCGAGACGTCTTTTTAGGTTTTCGATTCCAATTCCGGTGCTCGAAAGCCGTGAACCTGATTCGAGATAATTGTTCTTTAAAGTAAAAGTCAATTGGTTGCATTTTACCTTTAGATCAACGTTTATAAAAGGTTTCGGCGTTTCGGCAGAGAATTTAACTGCATTCTCTACCAAGGGCAAAAAGAACAAAGGTGGAATATCGATACTATCAAAATCGCCCTCAAAATGCTGAGTCACCACAAGGCGTTCGTTCTGGAAAGTATAATATTCGATGTATTTTTTTATAAAGGCAATTTCTTCTTCCAGAAAAACATAATCTTTTTTGGTCGCTTCAATCTGATAACGAAGCATATCGGAAAGATTTAAAATTCTGTCCGGCAATTTATCAGGATCAGATAACGATTCTCCGTATAAATTATTCATGGCATTCAGTAAAAAATGCGGATTCAATTGCTGTTTCAAAAACGAAAGCTCAGACTTGAAATTCATGATATCCTTATCTGCATCCGTAATTTTTTTAGTGATTACAACATGAATAAAATAAAAAAACATTCCGTTGATAATTAGAGATAATATTTGAAGCGTTTTGAAATTTCCCAAACCAACCAGCGGAAAAAACCAATTCATAAAAAAGTAAAATGAAGTCCAGTAAATGACAAATAGCGTAAAGAATGTTTTTAGCTTTTTTTTGAATAAAAAAGGTCTGATGATAAAAATGTTAAAGATGGTAACCCATATAATACAAGGCAAATACCCAACGGCTATTTTACTAAGCATATAAGACCAATCGTGACCATCTAGTTTTATTTCGTCATAAACACAAGCCAAAATAATCAAAACTATAAAGGTGTTTACGATGATATTTCGGAGAAAAAAGTTCTGATAAATTTTAAGAATCGTCATAACGGCAAAATTAATCTAATATTATAGTTTGTAGCACTTTGTAAAGCATAAATTATACAAACGCCATTCGTATAAATGATACGCCATTGGTATAAATATGCTATTATAATAGCCGCTTCACAATTACTTTTGCTTCGGGTTTTGTGTATTAATTCCAAGAACAATTTTAATTTATTCCCTTTATGAAAGCAAAAATCATCTATGTTTTAATCGTATGTGCGTCGATACGAACGGTGGCTCAGGATAAAGAAGCTCCTATGCAAACCGTAGTAAAAGCAATAACGGATAAATTTCCGACCACAAGAATTTTAGACGTACAATACGAACAATTGGGACCAACAAATTATGATTCACGGCTTTTTGGAGATCGTTTTGAAAGAGGTAGAATAGATGGTCATAATCGTTTAAAAGTAGCGATCAATGTTCCGTTTTTTGCCACACCATCAAAACGGTTTGTTCTAACGGGATCTTTGCGTTATAAATACGAAACCTATGAGTTTGGCGATATTTACAATTATGCTTCGGCTTCGACATACACAAAAGAAAAAGAAGAATTTCATTATTTTGCCGGAGCTTTGAGCGCCACTTATATGGCTAAAATTTTTAATAAACCGGTTATTTACAATGCCACCGCAACTGTCGACGGAAATCAGGATAATGTACAGCGTGTAAAAGGGTTTGTAACGGCCAATATTGTTATTAAAAGAACCGCAAACACTACCATTACCGTTGGGGCTTTGGCTATGATCGATCCTTCGGCAATTATCCCGATCACGCCACTTTTTACTCTTAACCATAAATTTAAGGACTCAAAATGGGATCTGGATTTCATTCTTCCCCAGCGTTTATTGTTCAGAAGAGAACTTTTAGAAAACGGAAGAATTTCCTTTGGAACAGAACTAAATTCTGAAAGTTTTTATTTAAATTTAAATGCTTCAAATTTAAAAGGAATTTACGAGTTAAATCAGTTAGAATTAAAGTCTGGTATTACCTATGAATACCGCATCGCGCCTCAGATAATTGGTTTTTTAAAAGGAGGTGTTAATAATATTTTGAGTACTCGTGTAACAGAAAGAGGTGAACGAACGTCTAATTATATTTATGAGCACGAAGAAGATGCTCAGGGATATTTTAGATTGGGAATCTCTTACAATCCTTTTTAGTTCAGAATTTGTGATATAGCGCAGTTCTATAGTTCATTTATTATTTCATAAAGTATTAAAAATAAATAATTATGGTAGTTGAAGTTTTTAAAACAAATGTTCAAAAAGAAGCAGATACCAATTATATTATTGCCGTAATTCTTACCCAGTTTCCCGATTATAAAATTAATTTTGATCTGGAAGATTGCGACAAAATATTGCGTGTAGAAGGTGTAGATTTAGAGCCAAAAAACATTATTGATTATGTAAATTGTCTGGGTTATACTTGTGTACAATTAGATTAATTTGTTTTTAATGTTTTTTTGATGTCCCTCTTGTGATGAGGTTGGATCAATAAAAAACAGGTATAAATACGTAGCTTTATATACCATTTTATAGATAGTTTTGTACGATGTTTTTCTGAAAATTAAGTTATGACAAGTTTTATTATTTCGCTTTTGCTTTTACTTTTAAAACAGTTTAGTTAACTGTTTAAAAGCTTATTTTGTTTGGTATAGTACTTTTTCAGATTTGAAAAGGTTACTATTCTTTTTGGGCATTATTTTCTACATTTGCAGCTTATGAAAAAAGCGCTCCATCTCTTTGACTTTACACAAAAAGTCAATTACAAAAACGAAATTTTAGCAGGTTTAACAGTCGCTATGACGATGATTCCGGAATCATTGTCGTTTGCTATCCTGGCAGGTTTTCCACCTCTGGTTGGTTTATATGCTGCTTTTATAGCCGGTTTAGTTACTGCGATTTTTGGCGGAAGACCCGGAATGATTTCAGGCGGGGCAGGAGCAACCGTTATTGTTTTGATTGCTTTAATGAAATCTCATGGGATAGAATATGTTTTTGCGGCTGTTGCACTTGGCGGCGTAGTCCAGATTTGTATCGGACTTTTTAAACTCGGAAAATTTATTCGGTTGGTTCCTCAGCCGGTTATGTTTGGTTTCGTAAACGGTTTGGCTGTGGTAATTTTCATGTCGCAACTTGAGCAATTTAAAACGGTTGTCAGCGGGCAAGTTTCGTGGTTACAAGGAACGCCTTTGTATATTATGCTGGGTTTAGTTGCACTTACAATTGGAATCGTATTACTTTTTCCGAAACTGACCAAAGCAGTTCCGGCTTCGTTAGTTGCGATAATGGTAGTTTTTGCTATTGTTTTGATTTTTAATATCGAAACCAAAACGGTCGAAGATATTGCTTCTGTTCAGGGTGGATTTCCTCCTTTTCATATTCCGAATATTCCGCTTTCCTTTGAAACTTTCAAAGTCATATTTCCCTATTCTGTAATTGTTGCCGCCGTAGGTTTAACCGAAGGTTTGCTTACGTTAAATCTTGTCGATGAAATTACCGGAACACGAGGAAACAGCAATCGCGAATGTATCGCACAAGGAAGCTCGAATATTTTAAATGGTTTCTTTTTCGGGATGGGAGGCTGCCCAATGATTGCGCAAACTTTAGTCAATCTTTCGGCAGGTTCAAGAGCACGACTTTCAGGAATTATTGCAGCTTTAACGATTTTATTAATCATACTTTTTGGTGCTCCGGTAATTGGTAAATTGCCTATGGCGGCTTTGGTAGGTGTAATGATGATGGTGGCGATTACAACTTTTGAATGGGCAAGTTTTAGAGTCATCAATAAGATGCCCAAGCACGATATTTTTGTTGGAATTCTGGTTGCAGTAATTACAATTGTATTGCACAATCTGGCTTTAGCAGTTTTAATTGGTGTTATTATTTCAGCCCTTGTTTTTGCCTGGGAAAGTGCCAAAAGAATCCGTGCAAGACATTTTATTGATGAAGCAGGAGTAAAACATTACCAGATTTACGGACCATTATTTTTTGGTTCGATAGCTGCTTTTTTCGAAAAGTTTGATGTTGCAAATGATCCGGATCACGTGATTATTGATTTTAAAGAAAGTCGTGTCGCTGATATGTCGGCAATTGAAGCCTTGAATAATTTGACTAAAAAATACAATCAGCTCAATAAAGTAATAGAACTTCAGCATTTAAGTCCAGATTGTATTACGTTGCTTAAAAATGCCGAAGCGGTTATTAAAGTTAATGTTATAGAAGATCCTACGTATAAGGTGGTTTCTTAATAATGGTAAATGGTTAATTATTAATTATTAATTATCGAATGTCACCCTGAGCGAAGTCGAAGGGCAATCCAATTGGCACGTTAAGATTAATTTTTAAACGAGAAACCCGACAGACTTTTAAAACCTGTCGGGTTTGTTGCGTTTACAAGACGTTTATAATTATCTAATTTTAAATTCTTTGTGTAGTTTGTCAGGCTGAGCGTCCCGAAACTTCGGGAGAGGTCCACGTTCCAATAGGAGCGCCCTTCGACTTCGCTCAGGGTGACACGCCATTTATTATCTAATTGTCACATTTTCTCATTATCTAATTTGTTTGATTTTCGTAACTTTGTCAAATGAAACGAACAGAAACCCTCGAAGATTTTTATACTGTAAAAATAAAAGGAATGCCTGAGAATCTTAAAAAAGAAATCGGACATTTTAATGTTTTTAAACTCGATGATTATGTCGGAAGTACTTGTAATCCTTTGCCATATACGCGAAAAGACTTTTATAAAATAAGTTTAATCATTGGAAAAAACAAAGTGCATTATGCTGATAAAATAGTTTCGATTGACGATCAGGCTTTGTTTTTTGCCAATCCGCAAATTCCGTACAGTTGGGAACATATTGATGAAAACCAAACCGGATTTTTCTGCATTTTTACCGATGCTTTTTTTAGTCAGTTTGGTAATTTAAAAGAATATCCTTTATTCCAGCCTGGAGGAAACCCAATTGTTCCTGTTTCGAAAGAACTGGCTGAATCTTTAAAGATATTATATCTAAGAATGTTTGATGAAATCGACTCGGATTATGCTTTTAAATATGATGTACTTAGAAATTTGGTGTTCGAAATTATCCATCTGGCACTCAAAACACAAACGGTAACTGCTTCATTATACAGTAAATCAAATGCTACAATTAGAGTTTCGTCTTTATTTATGGAATTGCTCGAAAGACAATTTCCGATTGAATCTATTTCGCAGCAAATTAATTTCCGTTCTCCATCTGAATATGCAAATCAGTTAAATGTGCATGTAAACCATTTGAATAAAGCATTAAAAGAAACTACCGGAAAAACCACATCGCAAATTATATCCGAAAGAATTGTTCAGGAAGCCATGATTCTGCTCAAACAAACCAATTGGAATATTAATGAAATTGCATGGTGTTTAGGTTTTGAAGAATTGTCTCATTTTATCAATTTTTTCAAGAAAAGCACTCAGGTTTCACCAAAAGCATATCGTGTAACCGAAATTGTTTGATTTTTGTAACTTCTGGTTTGATTCCTTCAATTTTTAAATAGCACTTCGCCAATACCTTTGTCCTGTAATTAAAATGTAAAAATTTAAAATCATGGAAAATAACAAAGTTTGGTTTATCACAGGTGCTTCAAAAGGACTTGGATTAGAATTGGCTAAAAAATTATTATCAGAAGGTTATAAAGTGGCTGCAACCTCAAGAAGTGAAGATGCATTGATTAAAGTATTTGGAGGTATTTCTGAAAATTTTCTTCCCCTTGAAATGGATTTGGTTGATGAAAAAAGTGTCAAAAATGCAATTGAAGTTGCGGTAAGTTATTTTAAAACAATAGATGTTTTAGTAAATAATGCAGGTTACGGTTTGTTAGGAGCATTAGAAGAGTTAACCGATGCCGAAGCCAGAAAAAATTATGAGGTAAACGTTTTTGGTTTATTAAATGTAATCAGGAATACAGTACCGTATATGCGCGCAAACAGATCCGGACATATCTTTAATATTTCATCTGTTGGAGGTTATCACGGAGGTTTTCCGGGTTGGGGAATCTATTGTTCTACAAAATTTGCTGTAGCAGGTTTAACCGAGTCATTATCTGCAGAAGTAAAAGAATTCGGGATCAATGCTACCATTGTATATCCGGGATATTTTAGAACCGATTTCCTAAAAGACAGTTCTTTATTATTACCACAAAGTCCAATTGCGGACTATAAGGCGGTTAGAGAATCTGAAATCGCTCACAAAGATAGTATCAACGAAAATCAGCCGGGAGATCCTGTAAAATTTGCAACCGCTTTAATCAAAATGAGCAAAGAAGAAAATCCTGCGTTGCATTTATTTGTTGGAGAAGATGCCTATAATATGGCAAATGTAAAAATTGCAGAGGTTCAAAAAGATTTGGAGCAATGGAAATCAGTTTCTGTTTCGACAGGTTTTTAATTAGATAATTAGAGAGTGTGCCAATTTAAAAATTAGATAATTTTGGAATTAGATTAAAGCGATTTCTAATTTGAATAGGCTCCAGCTTTAGCTGGAGTAAAAAAAAATCAGATTGTAAAAAAGGCTTTAGCCAAATGTTAAGTTTGGCTAAAGCCTTTTTTTATTCTTTTAATATCCCCAGCTAAAGCTGGGCGCTATTCATTTGTTTCTGATAATAGCAAATTAATCTGTTAATTCAATTTTCCAATTATCTCATTTTTAAATTGGCACATTCTCTAATTAATTCACCAACATCGATTTCACTTCGCTAAATTTCCCGTCAACTTCATCTATCCGCAGTCCTAAAATATGCGCAATTAAAGGATAAACCGAAACATTCTGAAACGTTTTTACTTCTTTATCAACTTTAAAAGCCGGGCCTTTTGCATAAAAAATGGCGTGCATATCTTTTTCGTTATTGTCATAACCGTGCGTTCCACCTTTTATATGTGTACTTTCTTTGCCTACTAAGCTGTATCCTTTAGCTGCTTCAATAACAAAATCATGAACTCTTGGATTGGTTCCGTAATGGAGTCTTTTAGGAACTTCGGTAGATTTCCAGAATTTAATATGGGGTACTTTTTTTAAGGCATTTGCAATCGAATCCTGATAACCCGGTTTTGCCTGAAGACTCATAATTGGGTTAATTACATCTTTATAATTCAGCCATTCCGGTTTTAGGTAATCTAGAACGGCTACTTTTTTATCATTGCTGATAGCGGCCATTCCGTGATCTGAAACAATAACTAAATTGATTTGTTTTCCGATGGCTAGCTGATCTAATCTTCGGGACAATTCTCCCATAATAGAATCCATTTTGATCACCATTTTTTTGTTCTCCGGAGAAAGCGGACCAAAATTATGTCCGGTATGATCGGGTTCATCAAAATACAAAGTAACCAAATGCGGACGTTGTTTTTCAGGAAGCTGTAACCATTTTAAAACCGTATCGATTCTGGCTCCGTATGGAATTTTATTATCGTAATTTTTATAAATACCAGGATTTCTTTTGTCAATATCAGAACCCGGCCAGAAAAAAGAAGCTGATTTTACGCCTTGTTGTTCGGCTACATTCCAAATTGGGTTTCCGCCATAAAAGCGCGAATCATTTTTTGCCTTGCTTGATAATGAAAAGGATTCGTTGAGTTGGGCATCATAAAAAACATTATTGATAATCCCGTGATGATCGGGATAAAGTCCCGTTACGAGTGAATAGTGATTCGGAAAAGTTTTACTCGGATAAGAAGGTTTCATCGATTTGGCGTGAACACCTTCCTTTGCAATTTGCTTTAAATTCTGAAGATTAAATTGTTTTTGATAATCCCAACGAAATCCATCCATAGAAACCAAAACTACATAAGCGTCTTTATTGGTCTGAGAATAGGAAAAAGTGGTAAGAAGTAAGGATGTAAAAAGTAATAGGTGAGCGGTAAATTTTCTCATTTTGCAATTTTAATAGAACTGCAAAGGTATTAATAACTGAATTTTTAATGAAAAACAGAATGTTAAACTAAAGGAAAGTTTGCCACGAATTTCACGAATTTTCAGGTATGCTTTGTGTAGAAAAAAGGTTACCACAAATTTCACAAATTAGCACAAATTTTTAAGCAGAGTACCTAGGGAAATAATTTGCGGTAATTTGTGAAATTTGCGGTAAAGAATAATCTTTTTAATCCTTTAATCTGTGGCTAAAAGAAAATATATATAAAGATTAGAAAAAAATAATTCGTGAAAATTCGTGTAATTTGTGGCAAAAAAAACGCCAGATTTATGTCTGGCGTTTTAAAATTTAAGAAGTGAGAATGATTACATCATTCCTGGCATACCGCCACCCATTGGCATTCCGCCAGCGCTTTCTTCTTTAATATCAATTAATGCACATTCTGTAGTAAGGATCATTCCGGCAACAGACGCAGCATTTTCTAATGCTACACGTGTTACTTTTTTAGGATCGATAATTCCAGCTTTTAGCATATCTACATATTCGTCAGTTTTAGCATTGTATCCAAAATCACCAGAACCTTCACCAACTTTTGCTACTACTACAGAACCTTCAAGGCCTGCATTTTCAACAATAGTTCTTAATGGAGATTCAACAGCACGAGACACAATCTGAATTCCCGTTGCTTCGTCAGCGTTGTCAGCTTTAAGATCAGCCAATGCAGCTTTTGCTCTTAATAAAGCAACACCACCACCAGCAACAATTCCTTCTTCAACAGCAGCGCGAGTAGCGTGTAACGCATCGTCAACTCTGTCTTTTTTCTCTTTCATTTCAACTTCAGAAGCAGCACCAACATAAAGAACAGCAACACCACCAGCTAATTTAGCCAAACGCTCTTGCAATTTTTCTTTATCATAATCAGATGTAGTAGTTTCCATCTGACCTTTAATTTGGTTTACTCTGTTTTTGATGATATCAGCTTCACCAGCACCACTTACAATAGTAGTGTTGTCTTTATCGATAGAAACTCTTTTTGCAGTTCCTAACATTTCGATAGTTGTATTTTCAAGCGTATAACCTCTTTCTTCAGAAATTACAGTTCCACCAGTTAAGATAGCAATATCTTCTAGCATTGCTTTTCTTCTGTCTCCAAAACCAGGAGCTTTTACAGCAGCAATTTTAAGAGCACCTCTTAATTTATTTACTACAAGAGTAGAAAGAGCTTCTCCGTCAACATCTTCAGCAATAATTAATAATGGTTTTCCTGATTGAGCAACTGGCTCTAAAACTGGTAGTAATTCTTTTAAAGAAGATACTTTTTTGTCGTATAATAAGATGTATGGAGAGTCTAATTCAACTTCCATTTTCTCAGGATTTGTTACGAAGTAAGGAGAAAGATATCCTCTGTCAAACTGCATACCTTCAACAACATCCACGAAAGTGTCAGTTCCTTTAGCTTCTTCAACAGTAATAACACCTTCTTTTCCTACTTTAGCGAAAGCAGTAGCGATTAATTCACCAATAACTTCGTCATTATTTGCAGAGATAGAAGCAATTTGTTTGATTTTATCAGAATCACTTCCAACTACTTTAGCTTGTTTTGCAAGGTCAGCAACGATAGCTTCAACAGCTTTATCGATACCACGTTTCAAGTCCATTGGGTTTGCACCTGCAGCAACGTTTTTAAGACCTTCTTTTACGATTGCCTGAGCTAAAACTGTAGCAGTTGTAGTTCCGTCACCCGCTAAATCATTGGTTTTAGAAGCAACTTCTTTAACCATTTGAGCGCCCATATTTTCTAATGGGTCTTTTAATTCGATTTCTTTTGCAACAGAAACACCATCTTTAGTAACAGTTGGTCCACCAAATGATTTACCAATAATTACATTACGACCTTTTGGTCCAAGAGTTACTTTTACAGCATTTGCTAATGCATCAACACCACGTTTTAATCCGTCACGTGCTTCAATATCAAATTTTATATCTTTTGCCATTTTCTTTTTTTGTTTAATGTTTTATTTGTTTCAGGTTTCCCTAATACTTAATTCTTGAGACCTATCTTTTTTTTAGATTATAGCTAAGATATCATCTTCACGCATAATCAAATAATCAGTTCCTTCAAGTTTTAATTCTGTTCCTGCATATTTACCATAAAGAACAGTATCGCCAACTTTTACGGTCATAGTGTGATCTTTAGATCCATTTCCTACTGCAACTACAGTTCCTTTTTGTGGTTTTTCTTTGGCAGTATCCGGAATAAAAATCCCTGACGCAGTTTTAGTCTCAGCTGCAACAGGCTCAATAAGTACGCGGTCTGAAAGCGGTTTAATGTTTAAAGTCATGATTTATATTATTAATAGTTTATATTTTTTTAATGCTAAAGTAACTTTCAGAAATTGTGCCATGCTCTTAAAACTGACATTATTTCCTAAAAAAAATGCCAGCTTTGACAGGCTGGCATTTTATATTTATTTCAAAATTATTATTTTGCTGCAGGAGTTGCCGGAGCAGGTGTTTGTTGAGCTGGAACAGCAGGTGTGCTAGTAGCAGGAACTTCAGATTTGTCAATAATTTTAGAGTCAGTATCACTTAATGATCCTGTAAAACTTAAACTTGAAAGCAAGATTAAAGCAATCAAAATAGTAGCTAATGTCCAGGTACTTTTATCTAAAAAGTCAGTTGTTTTTTGTACTCCACCTAACATTTGAGTTCCGCTAATTGTAGACGATAATCCGCCTCCTTTAGGGTTTTGAACCATGATTACTACAATCAATAGAAAACAAACTATTGTGATTAAAACTAAAAAAATTGAAAATGTGCTCATTGCTTAATTATTATTGTTATTTTGTTGTAAAATCTTAATATCCGAAATACGGTCTGCAAAGAAACTAATTTTTTCTGGATATTTCAAAATTAATATTTCATATGCTTGTATTGCTTTTGTATATTTTTTTTGTTCCAAATATACTCTGGCCAAAGTTTCCGTCATTAAGTAGGAATTATCTTCTTTGTTAATGTCGAATTGTACTGCAGGGGTTATTGCAGTTTGTTTTATTGGAGATATTTTTGGGTTCGTCTCGATGAATTTATCGATTATTTCTGCCTTTTTCTTTTTCTCCGGATCAATTATTTTTGTCTCAGGTTTTGGTTCGACAGTTTTGGGGGTCTCTTTTGCTTCCTCAGGGCCTTCTGTTCTGTCTATTGGTTCTGTTTTTGCTAATTGAAGCCATTCTTGAAATGAATGCTTTTCATTAACAGAAAAATCAAGTGGTTTTCCTATTTCCAGATTTTCCTCTGCGATTTTTACAGTTTCCGGAACTTCAATTTCTTTTGGTTCTTCTGCTATTTTTGGTTCTTCAAAAACTACTGCATTTGCTTCTTTGATAGAATTCAGTATAGATTGTTCGATAGGATCAACTCTTACTGCAGGAATTTCTGGTTCTGTTATTTCCTCTTCTTCTACTATTTCTTCAAAAAAGGTTGGAGTATGTTCTTTAATCGAAGTTAAAACTGGCTGCTCAACAATTGGTTCCTCTTTTGGTTCCTCGATTTTTACTGCTTCTTCAAAAGTTATATTGGCAACTTCTTTTATAGATTCTAAAATAGACTGCTCCAGAACCGGATCAATTGTTTTTTCTTCAATTTTTACCGGTTCCTCAAAAGTGGTTGGTGCTACTTCTTTAAAAGTATCTAAAATAGATTGCTCGGTAATAGGTTCAATTGTGTCTTCTTCAATTTTTACCGGTTCCTCAAAAGCAGTTGGTGCTACTTCTTTAAAAGTATCTAAAATTGATTGCTCAGTAATTGGTGCTATAATTGGCTCTACTTTGATCTCTTCGATTTTTACGGGTTCTTCAAAAGTAGTTGTTGTCACTTCTTTAAAAGAATCCAAAATCGATTGCTCATCAATTATTTCAATTGTTTTTTCTTCAATTTTTGCAGGTTCTTCAAAAGTATCTGGCGTTACCTCTTTAAAAGAATTCAAAATCGACTGTTCATCAATTATTATAATTGGCTTTTCTTCTGTTGCTGTTGGTTCTGTAAAAGTAGTATTTGTGGCTCCTTTTATAGAATTCAGAATAGATTGTTCAATTGGGTCAATTCGAACTTCTGTTGCTTTTTTGATTTCTTCAAAAGAAACAATTTCGCTATCGTAAACCTTAATTTCTAAAAGATCTCTTAGTTTTTGATCATAAAGATCATTTTGGATAGACGTAAAAGCTTCTGAAGTAATAAAATCAAATAATACAGCGCGATCTGTTGTATGTGCTGCTGTAACCTTTAAGGCATAATTATACTTAAAGCTATTTTGATTGTAAAGTCCTTTTAATCGTAATGCTCTCGCACTTTGAAAATATGGAAATTCATTCAAAACACTTCCTAATGCGTCCGCTTGCTTTTCGGTGATAGCATCGGGTTTGTTCATTAAGTAGGTATAATCAGTTACATTCATTTTTTATTCTTTTAATCTCTTGTTTGTTTAACTATTTAATCATTAAAAAAATCAATTATATCATTAACCGATTTTAACAAATAAACAATTTTACCATTTAGCTAGTGAATCATTAAAAATATCCTGCGTGATTCTTTCGAAAATAGCCTGAAGCGCAGCATTTAAAGTAGCACCTGTTGGTAAACCGCTTCCCGGGAAATCATAATAGAATTCGAATGGTTTCTCAAAATCATCTGTTTCTTTATTTTTATTGGTAAATCGTACATTGATACGAATTGTTAAACGGTTTTGTGCTGCTCCTACATCACCACCTGATGTTACGGCAGTTGCTGTCATTGGAGTCGTTCTGTAATCTACAATTTCTCCTTCGTAAACCAAGTCACCACTATTACTTACTAAGTTTAGATTGGTTTGATTTTGAATTAAATCCTGCAAAGCCAATGTAAATTGCCTGTCGATTCCAGGTTCAATCAAATCGGCATTATTTTGGAAAAAATTAACCTGAAATGTTTTTGCATCAATTTTCCCTGTTCCTGTAAAGTTATAAACAGAGCAGCCACTTAACATAAAAAGGCTCATTAAGGCTAATAAAGAATATATTTTTTTCATAAAATTAATAAGTAATCAAATTCCAATTTTTTAAAATTCCAACTGAAGGAATATTTTTTTTCAAATATACTAATTTGAAACTGGGCGTTAGCGAACAGATAAAGCAATTTGGAATTTGTTTTTTAGATTTTAACCTTTCTAAATTTTGAATTTATTTATTTTTATAAATCGAATTGTTTAATTTTTCGATATAAAGTTCTTTCCGAAATACCTAACTCATCAGCGGCAGCTTTTCGTTTTCCTTTATTTTTTTCTAATGATTTTTTGATCATTTCGATTTCTTTTTGTTCTAAACGTAAAACCTCTTCTTCTTCAATGGTTTCGGCAAACAAGTAGTTATCGTCCTGCATCTGATAATTATCTTCGCGGGTTGCAGGCGTCATAACAGCGGTTCTAGGTTCTTCTTCAAAATCTATTTCGCTTTCATTTTCCTGCGAACCGTATATTTTCTGAATCAAGTTAGGGTTGATATCCTGCACTTTTGTACCATTTTTCATCAATTCCAGAGTCAGTTTTTTTAGGTCATTCAGATCGCTTTTCATATCAAAAAGCACTTTATATAAAATGTCTCTTTCGGTACTAAAGTCACTTTCTTTTTTCTTGTCGCTAATTACAGACGGCAAATTAGTGCCCTCAGTTGGTAAATACGATTGTAAAGTCGCCAGAGTAATATCACGATTTGTTTCTAAAACCGAGATTTGTTCGGCTACATTTCGCAACTGACGAATGTTTCCATTCCATCTGAATTTTTGCAAAAGCTGAACCGCATCGTCATCTAACTTTAACGGTGGCATTTTGTATTTATGTGCAAAATCTGCAACAAATTTTCTGAATAATAAATGAATGTCTTCGTTTCTTTCGCGCAAGGGCGGCAAAGTAATTTCGACAGTGGTCAAACGATAATACAAATCCTCACGGAATTTTCCCTTTTCAATAGCATTAAATAGGTTTACGTTTGTAGCCGCTACGATTCGAACATTTGTTTTTTGAACTTGTGATGAACCTACTTTTATAAACTCACCATTTTCAAGCACACGAAGCAAACGAACCTGAGTTGTCAGTGGTAATTCACCCACTTCATCCAGAAAAATAGTTCCGCCATCGGCAACTTCAAAATAACCTTCACGGGTGCTTGTAGCTCCTGTAAAAGCGCCTTTTTCGTGACCAAAAAGTTCACTATCGATAGTTCCTTCTGGAATTGCACCACAGTTTACCGCAATATATTTACCATGCTTTCTGTGCGAAAGCGAATGTATTATTCTTGGAATATTTTCTTTACCAACACCACTTTCCCCAGTTACCATTACCGAAATATCAGTAGGAGCAACCTGAATGGCTTTTTCGATGGCACGATTTAATTTAGGATCATTTCCTATAATCTCAAATCGTTGTTTTATTGCTTGAACTGTTTCCATGTATGTTTTTTTTCTTTTGCCACAGATTAAATGATTAACTCAGATTCTCTAAATTATAAAATAAATCTTTTATGCTGAAGAGATTTTGTTTGAAAGTTGATAAGTAATCCCAATTCTGAACCTGACAATTTTATATAGTTTAAAATCTGAGCAATATGTTCACTCGAAAATTCTTTTATTGCTTTTACCTCTAAAACAATATCTTCATTAATAATGAAGTCAGCGTAAAATTTATGAGGTAAGATTTTACCTTTATATTCAATTGAATATTCTTTTTCCCTTTCGAAAGGGATGTTATTTTCTCTAAATTCTATTTCTAAAGCATCTTTATAAACTATTTCTAATAATCCTGGTCCAAGATTATTGTGGACTTCCATGCATATTCCAATAATCTTATAAGTCTCTTTTTCTCTATAATATTGCATAAACTAATTAATTTTTACCATTAAACTTTAAATAAGAAAAATAATACAAAAAAAATCATTTTATTCATTTAATCTGTGGCAAAAAAAATTAATTCATGCTGCTAAGTCCAACTGCCTCACCCTTAAGTGTTCCAGAAGTACAACTTGTAATTTTTACGTTTACAAAATCTCCAATCTTATAATTCTCTTTAGGGAAAACAACCGTAATACTTTGAGAATTTCTTCCTGAGAATTCTTCGGTTGATTTTTTAGAAACTTTTTCAACTAAAACTTCTACAACTTTACCAACGAATTCTTCACTTCTAAACCAGGCATGTTTTTGTTGTAGATCGACAATTTCCTGCAATCTTCTCGCTTTAGTTTCTTCCGGAACATCATCTTCCATTTTTCTTCCTGCCAAAGTTCCAGGACGTTCAGAATACGAATACATATAACCAAAATTATATTTTACATATTCCATCAAACTCATTGTATCTTGGTGATCTTCTTCGGTTTCTGTTGGGAAACCAGCGATCATATCTTGCGAAATCGAAGCATCTGGGATAATCGCCTTGATTTTATCAATCAAAGTCATGTATTCTTCACGAGTATGCAAACGATTCATTTCTTTTAGAATTCGGTCACTTCCTGATTGAACCGGTAAGTGAATGTGCTTACAAATATTTGGATATTTCGCAATAACATGCAAGATACTCTCATGCATATCCTGCGGATTAGAAGTCGAAAAACGAATACGCATTTTAGGAAAACCAACAGCAACCATTTCAAGCAATTGATCAAAATCAACCGCTGTCGCTTTTTGCATATCCGATGCGTTTACGAAGTCTTTTTTCAAACCGCCGCCGTACCAAAGGTAACTATCAACGTTTTGACCTAAAAGTGTAATTTCCTTAAAGCCTTTATCCCAAAGATCCTGAATTTCCTTCATAATACTTTGAGGTTCACGACTACGCTCACGACCACGAGTAAAAGGAACAACGCAAAATGTGCACATATTATCGCAGCCACGAGTGATCGAAACCAAAGCTGTGATTCCGTTGCTCATCAAACGAACCGGCGAAATATCACCGTACGTTTCCTCTTTCGATAAAATTACATTAATAGCGTCGCGGCCTTCCTCAACCTCTGCCAATAAATTCGGCAAATCTTTGTAAGCATCAGGACCAACAACAAGGTCAACAATTTTTTCTTCTTCCAGAAACTGACTTTTCAAACGCTCGGCCATACAGCCCAAAACGCCCACTTTCATTTTTGGGTTAATACGTTTTACCGCATTATATTTCTCTAAACGCTTACGAATAGTCTGTTCTGCCTTGTCTCGAATCGAGCAAGTGTTTACAAGAACCAAATCAGCATCTTCAAGAGTTTGTGTAGTGTTATATCCGTTTATCGATAAAATAGAAGCTACAACTTCACTGTCCGAAAAATTCATCGCACAACCGTAACTTTCTATAAAAAGTTTTTTAGTATTCTCAGGTTTATTCTCCAAAACAAGACTTTCGCCCTGTTTGCTTTGCTCAATAATCTTTTCCATTGTATAATTTCAAAGTGCAAAGATAACGTAAAAGGTATAAAGATGACAAGATGGCAGAGAAAAGATTTTAGATTTTAGAATTCAGATTTTAGATTAACACAAAGCTTTGTGAACTTCTTCTGAAATTTTGAGCTTAAATCAAAACTTAGCGAACTTAGCGTAAAACCTTTGCGAATTCCGCGGTTAAATTTTTCGCCACAGATTAAAAAATAGAAAATGATTCTCAAAGCTTTGCGGAGTTAGCCTGAAATTTTCAGCTCAATCTAACTTTGTGAACTTTGTGTAAAACCTTTGTGAACTCTGCGGTTAAATTTTTCGCCGCAGATTAAAAATCTAAACATAATCCTCAAAGCTTTGTGAACTTAGCCTGAAATTTTCAGCTCAATCTAACTTTGTGAACTTTGCGTAAAAACTTAGCAAACTCTGCGGTTGAATTTTTCTAATTTGTTTTTAAGAAGCTATTTCCAGCTTTCCGCTTCATCCCGATAGCTATCGGGACATAAAAAAAGCAAAGTTTCTAATGTTTTAAAAAAGAGCTTCTCCCGAAGCTTCAGGAGTCGCTTTTTTAAAACAAGAAACTTTTGCATTTTTTATTCCGAGCTTTTTACTATAATCCGGGCTAATAAATTTCGGGTAAAAAAGAACATTTAGTGGTTATAAACTTTTAAAATTTGTACCTATATATATTATAGGTAGGAATACAGATAAATCTGCAATTTTAGGAAACATAACATTAAAATACCTCAAAAATCAATTAGCAAGGTTGATATTTAAAAAAAATAGATACTTTTGTTGCAGAAAAATAGAGCAATGGCAAAGAATTTAGTAATAGTGGAGTCACCTGCAAAGGCGAAAACGATCGAGAAATTTCTGGGAAGTGATTTTCAGGTAGAGTCAAGTTACGGACATATAGCTGACT
Organism: Flavobacterium piscisymbiosum; assembly: GCF_020905295.1. Lineage (NCBI taxonomy): Bacteria > Pseudomonadati > Bacteroidota > Flavobacteriia > Flavobacteriales > Flavobacteriaceae > Flavobacterium > Flavobacterium piscisymbiosum. Next base: position 2,302,165 of record NZ_JAJJMM010000001.1, read on the forward strand.
TACCATCAAAAGAAATAGGAGTAGATGTCGAGAATGGGTTTAAACCTAAATACGAAGTTTCTCCCGATAAAAAAGCCTTAGTAAGCAAGTTGAAGACACTATCTAAGAATGCCGAAATGGTTTGGCTAGCAAGCGATGAGGACCGCGAGGGTGAGGCTATTTCATGGCACTTGGCGGAAGAATTAAAACTAGATGTAAAAAAAACCAAACGAATTGTTTTTCATGAGATTACAAAATCAGCGATTCTTAAAGCAATCGAGAATCCAAGAGAAATAGATTATAATTTAGTAAACGCACAACAAGCACGTCGTGTATTAGATCGTTTAGTAGGTTATGAATTATCTCCCGTTTTATGGAGAAAAATTAAAGGAGGTTTATCAGCAGGACGTGTACAATCAGTTTCAGTTCGTTTGATTGTAGAGAGAGAACGCGAAATTCAAAACTTTAATGCAGTTGCGAGTTATTCTATCGTAGCAGAATTTGTGAATGAGGCTGGAAAATCTTTCAAAGCCAAATTACCAAAGAATTTCAATACAAAAAAAGAAGCCGAAGATTTTTTAAATAAAAACATCGGATCACAATATAAGGTAGCTGATTTAGAAACTAAACCTACCAAAAAATCTCCAACAGCACCTTTTACAACTTCTACATTGCAACAAGAAGCAGCGAGAAAATTGTATTTACCAGTTGGAATCACCATGCAGCTTGCACAACGTTTGTACGAGGCCGGACTTATTACTTATATGAGAACCGATAGTGTAAACCTTTCTAAAGATGCAATGGATGCTGCCGAAGCTGAAATTATAAAATCATATGGGAAAGAATTTTCTAAGCCTAGAACTTTTGCCAATAAAAGCAAAGGAGCACAAGAAGCGCACGAAGCAATTCGTCCTACAGATATGTCACGTCACACGGTAAACATCGATCGTGATCAGGCTCGTTTGTATGATTTGATCTGGAAAAGAACATTGGCGTCTCAAATGAGTGATGCACAATTGGAAAGAACAAACGTAAAAATAGAAGCCAATAATCACAGCGAAATTTTTACTGCTTCAGGAGAAGTTTTACTTTTCGAAGGATTCTTAAAAGTGTATTTAGAAGGTCATGATGACGATGAAGAAGAACAAGAAGGAATGTTGCCTGCATTAAAAGTAAACGAAAAATTAGTTAACAATTATATTACAGCAACCGAAAGATATTCAAGACCACCGGCAAGATATACAGAGGCTTCTTTGGTGAAAAAATTAGAAGAATTAGGAATTGGTCGTCCGTCTACGTACGCGCCAACTATTTCGACTATCATCAACAGAAATTATGTAGAAAAAGGAACTCTTGAAGGTCAGGAACGTAATTATACACAACTTACTTTGCAAGCCAATAAGGTAGGAGAGAAGTTGTTGAAAGAAAATACAGGTTCAGATAAAGGAAAATTAGTTCCAACAGATATTGGGACAATTGTTACTGATTTCTTAGTGAAAAACTTCGGGAATATTCTGGATTATAATTTTACTGCAAAAGTAGAACAGGATTTTGATGAGATTGCCGAAGGAAATATCGACTGGGCAATCATGATGCAGGAGTTCTATAATAAATTTCATCCAAATGTAAAAGAGGTTGAAGCGAACGCAGAACGTGAAAGCGGAGAAAGAATTCTGGGTAAAGATGCTGATGGAAGACAAGTTTCTGTTCGTTTAGGAAAATTTGGACCAATGGCTCAAATTGGAGAAGCAGATGACGAAGATAAAAAATTCGCAAGTTTAATGTCTGATCAAAATATCGGAAACATTACGCTTGAAGAAGCATTGAATTTATTTTTATTGCCTAAAAACTTAGGAGAATATAAAGGAGAAGAAGTAGAAGTAAGTAATGGTCGTTACGGTCCTTATGTTCGTCACGGAAGTGTATTTATTTCTTTACCAAAAGGAGAAGATCCGTTAAGTCTTTCAAAAGAAAGAGCTCAGGAATTAATCGATGAAAAAGCAATTGCTGATGCACCAATCGCAATTTACAAAGGTGAAGGAGTTCAGAAAGGTGTGGGACGTTTTGGTCCGTTCATTAAATGGAATGGAATTTTTATCAACGTAAGTAAAAAATACAATTTTGATAATTTATCACAACAAGAAATCGAAGAATTGATTGAAGATAAATTACAGAAAAATATAGATAAAGTGCTTCACAATTGGGAAGACGAAGGAATTTTGGTTGAAAAAGCACGTTGGGGTCGTTCGGTTATTACAAAAGGTAAAATCAAAATTGAATTAAGTAAAGATGTTGATGCAACAAAATTGACATTGGCTCAGGTTCAGGAAATGATTGCCGCTAAAGCACCGGCAAAAAAGACACCAGCAAAAAAAGCAACAACCGCTAAGAAAGCTCCAGCTAAAAAAACAGCTGCTAAAAAGAAATAAATAAATGGAATTTGATTTTCTAGAACCAGTTAATGACGGAATTTTAAAATTCATTAGTTCGTTGTCTTCACAAGAATTGGGAAGCAAAATTGTTTTGCATACACAGGATCAGTTTCCTGATATTAGTAAAATTACAATTGCAATAGTAGGTGTTTTAGAAGATCGCCGTAACAGCAATGTAATTAATGAGGTTAATTTGAATGCAGTTCGTAAGAAACTGTATAATATGTTTCCCGGTAATTGGGATGCATCGATTGCTGACTTAGGAGATATCCTTGCAGGGGATTCTGTAGAGGATACTTATTTTGCCTTAAAAAAGGTAACTTCTACTTTAATTAAGAATAAAGTGATTCCTATAGTTATAGGAGGTTCCCAGGATTTGACCTATGCATTGTACCGTGCGTACGATGATTTAGAGCAAATGGTAAACATGGTTGCTGTAGATAATAAATTTGATTTTGGTAAAGAAAACGAAACCGTTTCGGCTAATTCTTATCTGACTAAGATTATTATCGATGAACCAAATAATCTTTTTAACTACTGTAATATAGGATATCAAACCTATTACAATTCTCAGGAAGAAATCGATTTGATCGAAAAGTTGTTTTTTGATGCGTATCGTTTAGGGGAAATTTCGAATAAAATAGCATTGGCAGAACCGGTTTTTAGAGATGCTGATTTGGTAAGCATAGATCTTAATTCGGTAAAATCATCAGCATCAGCGAATATGGTTTCTTTTGAACCAAACGGATTCAACGGAAAAGAAATATGTTCATTGGCCAGATATGCCGGAATTAGTGATAAAGTTTCCTGTTTTGGAGTTTTTAATCATAATAGTACCGCGCCGGAAGCGGGTATTATTGCACAAATTGTTTGGTATTTTATCGAAGGATATCATTATCGATCGAAAGAATATCCTTTTGGTAGTCGGGCAACGTATTTGAAATATATTGTTCCGCTTGAAGATGAAGAATTGGTTTTTTATAAAAGCGATAAAACAGATCGTTGGTGGATCGAAATTCCGTTCGAATCAAATGGTCACAATAAATTGAAAAGAAATACGTTATTACCGTGTTCATACGACGAATATTTGAGCGCTTGTAACCAAGAATTGCCAGAAAGATGGTGGAAAGCACAGCGAAAAAACGCTTTGTAAAGTAAAATTTTAAAGAAAATTGCGGTTTTTTTTGAGTTTAAAAAAAATGTTAAAATATATTAGTAAGAAAATAAACATAAAGTATAAAATTTAACGTTTTACGTCGATTTTTTCTGTTAGTTTATCGATGAAATATTTTTTTTTTATTTTATTTAACATTATTTTTGAACGGTAAAATAAATTTCGCAACTAGTATTGTTTTTTAGATAAATAATAAATACGTTTACGGACTTATAATAATGAATAGATAATCCCAAATTTATATGAAGAAGTTTATTGCATTTGCAGCAATGTTAACACTGGTAATTGGCTGTGGTAAGTCAGGAGACAAAGGTGAGTTAGTTGGTGTTACAGGAGGGAAATGGCATCCTGAAAAACCTTATGGAATGACGTTAGTTCCAGGTGGATCTTTTATTATGGGTAAATCAGATGCTGATTTAGCTAATGTTGAAGATGCTCCGACTAAAACAGTAACGGTTCGTTCATTTTATATGGATGAAACAGAAATTACTAACAGCGAGTACCGTCAGTTTGTAGAATGGGTAAAAGATTCTACAATGAGAGTTCGTTTAGCAATCTTAGCTGACGAAACAGGACAAAAATCTACTGGTGATAAAGGTAAAAAAGGTGGAAGTATTGCAGATTATGCATTTAATGATTCAGAGCCGGATAAAATGACGGCGTATGATAAATATATGTATGATAACTACTATAGTGTAGGAACAAAAGATGATCCGTACGCTGGTAGAAAATTAAACAAAAAAGTTAAGTTAATTAAAGATACTAAAGCTTACCCAGATGAGTATTATGCTGAGGTAATGGATTCTATGTATTTACCAATTGAAGAATCATATAATGGTTTAAGAACAATTGATGTAAATAAATTGAAATTCCGTTATTCTTGGATGGATATTCAGGCTGCTGCAAAAGCCAAAGTTGGAAAAAGAAAAGACTTCGTTAAAACAGAACAAGTAAGTGTTTATCCTGATACTACAGTTTGGATTAAAGATTTTGCTTACTCTTATAATGAGCCAATGCACAATGATTATTTCTGGCACAAAGCTTACGGAGATTATCCTGTAGTTGGTGTAACATGGAAACAAGCAAAAGCATTTTGTGCATGGAGAACTTTGAACAAAAACAGCTATATCAAATCTAAGAAAAAAGGACGTGATCTAGTAAATGCATTCAGATTGCCAACAGAGGCAGAATGGGAGTATGCTGCTAGAGGAGGTCTGGAATCTGCAACTTATCCTTGGGGTGGTCCTTATACTAAAAGTGACAGAGGTTGTTTCTTAGCAAACTTTAAACCAAGCAGAGGTGACTATGCTGCAGATGAGGCTTTATACACAGTTGAAGCTAAATCGTATGATGTAAACGGTTACGGATTATATAATATGGCAGGAAACGTTTCAGAGTGGACAGATTCAGCTTATAATCCAAATGCTTACGAATATGTTTCTACAATGAATCCAAACGTAATCGACGGAAACAACCAAAGAAAAGTGGTTCGTGGAGGTTCTTGGAAAGATGTTGCTTATTTCCTACAGGTAAGTACTCGTGACCATGAATACGCAGATTCAGCAAGAAGTTATATTGGTTTCAGAACTGTACAAGATTACATGGGAACTCAAACAACAGGAAGCGGAAAAAAAAGTAAATTATAATTAAATTCAAATAACCAAATCAAATCTATTTTAAATTAAAACCTAAAAAAAAGTATTATGGCATTATTAAGTAAAAAAACAATGAATTTCGCTTATGGTATGGGAGCGGCAGTAGTAATCATCGGTGCACTTTTCAAGTTGCAACACTGGCAAGGTGCTAGTATCATGTTGATTATTGGTCTTGGTGTAGAAGCGTTTATTTTTGCATTGTCTGCTTTTGATCCTGTTGATGATGAATTAGACTGGACTCTTGTTTACCCGGAATTAGCTAACGGTCAGGCTAGAAAAAAAGCTGACAAAGTTGAAGCTCCAGCTGATGCTCAAGGATTATTGTCACAAAAATTAGATGTAATGTTGAAAGAAGCTAAAATTGACGGTGAGTTAATGGCAAGCTTAGGAAACAGCATCAAAAATTTCGAAGGAGCTGCTAAAGCAATTTCTCCAACAGTAGATTCTATTGCAGGACAAAAGAAATATGCTGAAGAAATGTCTATGGCTGCTGCACAAATGGAATCATTGAACAGTTTATACAAAGTACAATTAGAAAGTGCTTCAAGAAACGCACAAGCAAACAGCGAAATTGCTGAAAATGCTTCTAAATTAAAAGAACAAATGCAATCTATGACTGCAAACATTGCTTCATTAAACAGTGTTTATGGTGGTATGCTTTCTGCAATGAGTAACAAAGGATAATTAGTTTTTGACTATTATATTAAATTTATTAATAAAGAACTAATTAGAAAAAATGGCAGGAGGAAAATTAACCCCTAGACAGAAGATGGTGAACCTGATGTATCTGGTTTTCATCGCAATGTTAGCAATGAATATGTCAAAAGAAGTTTTATCTGCTTTTGGCTTAATGAATGAAAAATTCGAAAGCGCAAATAAATCATCAGAAGAAAGTAATGCTTCAATGCTTACTTCTTTAGATCAAAAAGCTGCTGAAGCAAAAGGAGAGTTTGTTAAAGCTTCTGAGACAGCACATAAAGTTGAAGGAATTTCAAAAGATTTTTATGCTTATATTGGTACTTTAAAAACAGATGTTGTTAAAGGATTTGATGTAGATAAAGAGACAGGTAAATTGCCTTACGAGGCTATGGATAAAGGAGACAATGTCGATAGTTGGTTTAAAGGAGAAGGATATAGTGCTAAAGGGACTGAAATTATTTCTAAAATTGAAAAGTATAAAGCTGATATTAAAGCTGCTTTAGGAACTGACAAAAAATATTCTGCAATTGTTGCGGAGGTTGAGAAAAAATTTGATGTTTCTGATGTAAAAAATAAAGATGGAGTAAAAGATAAATATTTATCTTACCACTTTAAAGGATTTCCTGCTGTAGCTTCAGTTGCAAAACTTTCAGCTTGGCAAAATGACGTTAAAAAAGCAGAATCTGATGTATATAGTGCTGCTTTAGGAAAAGCTGCAGTTGCTGCTGCTTCTTATAGCAATTATCAGGCAATTGTTGTTTTAGATAAAAATGCTTACTTCCAAGGAGAAAAAGTAACAGGTAAAGTAGTTTTAGGTCGTTATGACGAAAATACAAAACCAACTTCTTTCCAAGGTCCAGGACAAATTGTTAACGGACAAGCTGTTATTTCATTAACTGCTGGTGGAGTAGGTGAGCAAACTATTAATGGACAATTTACATTCTTAGAAGACGGAAAAAATATTCCACTTAAATTTGCTGGAAATTATGTTGTAGTTCCAAGACCGAACTCTGCTACTATTTCTGCTGATAAAATGAATGTTGTATATAGAGGTGTAGTTAATCCAATCTCTGTATCATTCGCTGGTGTTGCTGATAACAAAGTTGTTGCAAGCGCACCTGGATTATCTTCTGCTGGTAAACCAGGGAAATATAATATGAGTCCAGGTTCTGGTAATGAAGCTACAATTGCTGTAACAGGTACTTTGCCAAACGGAGATAAAGTTACAGACAAGAAAACATTTAGAATTAAAGGTATTCCTAGTCCAACTGGTACAATTAGAGGAGATCAAGGTGTTGTTAAAGGGCCTAAATCTAACTTAGAAATTGCTACTATTGGAGCTAAATTAAATGACTTTGATTTTGAAGTTGGTTTAGACGTTGTTGGATTTAATATGAAAATTGCAGGACAACCTACAGTTGTTGTTTCTGGAAATAAATTGAATGCACAATGTAAACAAGTACTTTCAAGAGCAGGAAAAGGAGACCAGGTTACTATTTCTGAAATTAAAACTAAACTTGTTGGAGCTGGTAGTTATTTATTGCCAAGAACTGCTCCAGTAATTTTCGAAATACAATAATAAAAGTAGGTAAAACTACACTCAATATCTTATAACGATACCACGATGAAAGTAAGAAATTTTTTAATAGCTATTGTTTCTATCGCTGGAGGTTTTTCTTCTTATGCGCAATCTAATTTGCTAAATGCGAAAACACCTGCTCAGATAGGACTTAAAACTCCTGCGCAACTTATCTCTGATAATGATAAACCTTTGGCTTATGGTTATGTAGATGATAGAGACATCTTGATGGGAAAAACTACTTGGGAAATCATTGATTTAAATGAAAAAATCAACTTTCCAATGTACTTTCCGGTAGATACGGCTAATATTGGTTCTGATAGACGTTCGCTTTACGACGTTTTGACGAAAGCTGTTAAAAACGGCAAAATAACTGAAGTGTATAGCGACAGTTATTTCAATACTAAAAAATCTTTGAAGGACATTCAAGGTGCATTATCTCGTATTGATACAACAGATGCTGGTAGAGAGTTAATCAATCAATATCCGGACGACTACAAATCACGCGTTGTGAAGAAAAAAGTTGTTACTGGTACTGGTAAAAAGAAAGTTGTTTCTTATGTTGAGGAAACAGTTGGTCCAACAAGATCTGTACCGGCTGAGTATATCCTGAAACAAGACTTAACAGCAGCTGATGTTACACAATATAAAATAAAAGGATACTGGTATTTTGACAAACGTCAAAGTGAACTGAAATATCGTTTACTGGGTCTTTGTCCTGTAACTCCGGATGTTTATACAATGAATAGTGACGAGAAAGATTATATCGAGTTATTTTGGATTTTCTTCCCTAATGCGAGAGAAGCATTACATGAAGCAAAAGCATTTAACGACAGTAACTCTGCGCTTCCAATTTCATTCGATCAAATCTTAAATTCAAGACGTTTTAATGCAGTTGTTTATAAAGAAGAAAACTTGTACGGAGATCGTGAGATCAAAGAGTACATGAAAGACAACGCACAAAACCAATTGTTAGAATCTGAAAGAGTAAAAGAGAAGATTCGTAACTTCGAACAAGATATGTGGAATTACTAAGTATCTAAAAGTACATTATAAAAAAGCCCTTACTGCCACGGTAGTAAGGGCTTTTTTATTGGATGTAATTTGTCTTTTCTGGTTCTTTTACAATTAACAATTTAAAGATTTATAATTTGATATGAAATATTGATGTTACACATTTGATAGTGAGTAGTTTATCTGTTAGTTTTTTTGATGTCGTTTTATTACGTGTATCGCTGTTAAATGTAGTTTTTTCAGGCTTACATATTAAAATTTCAGTTAATTGTAGGAAAATAACAATAAAATAGAAAATATTGCGTTAGCTTTGTTACAAAAAATTGTTATGATGAAAGGGAAATTTTTTTTATTGCTTATTGTTTTTGTTTCAGGAGGTTTTGTTTCAAATGCACAATCGAATTTACTTAATGCAAAAACGGCGGATCAAATCGGGATAAAGAGTCCGGCACAGCTTATTTCAGACAATGATAAGCCATTGTCTTATGGTTATGTAGATGACAGAGATGTTTTGATGGGGAAAACAGTATGGGAAATTATTGATTTAAACGAAAAAATCAACTTCCCATTATACTTTCCTGTAGACACTGCTAATATCGGTGCCGACAGACGTTCGCTTTATGATGTGCTAACCAGAGGTATTAAAAGTGGAAAAATTACCGAAGTCTATAGCGATAGTTATTTTAATACTAAAAAATCTTTAAAGGATATTCAGGGTGCATTATCCCGTGTTGATACAACAGATGCTGGTAGGGAATTAATAAACCAATATCCGGATGACTACAGAACTCGTGTTGTAAAGAAAAAAGTAGTTACCGGTACAGGTAAAAAGAAATCTGTTACTTATGTTGATGAAACCGTTGGACCAACAAGATCAGTGCCTGCAGAATATATCTTAAAACAAGATTTAACTGCTGCTGACGTTACCCAATATAAAATAAAAGGATACTGGTATTTTGACAAAAGGCAAAGTGATTTAAAATATCGCTTACTCGGAATTTGTCCTGTTACGCCAGACGTTTACACGATGAATAGTGACGAGAAAGATTATATCGAGCTGTTTTGGGTTTTCTTCCCGAATGCGCGGGAAGTGCTGCATGAAGGAAAAGCTTTTAATGATAAGAATTCGGCAACTCCAATTTCATTTGATCAAATCTTAAATTCAAGACGTTTTAATGCTATTATCTATAAAGAAGAAAATATGTACGGAGATCGTGAGATTAAAGATTATATGAAAGATAATGCACAAAATCAGTTATTGGAGTCTGAAAGAGTAAAAGAGAAGATTCGTAATTTCGAAGAAGATATGTGGAACTACTAAGGATCTAAATAACATTAAAACAAAAACTCTTAGTACCTTTGTATTAAGAGTTTTTTTATTTTATCTTTTACACATGTTAGATTATTTAATTGTTGGATCCGGATTGGCCGGAATTTCTTTTGCCGAAGCTGCCCTTAAAAACAATAAATCTATTTTAATAGTAGATAATATGTCTCAGGTATCTTCAAGAGTTGCTGGAGGTTTTTATAACCCGGTTATTCTAAAGAGATTTAGCGAAGTTTGGAATGCTCAGGAACAATTGGTTATCATGAATGATTTTTATGATCATATCGAAAATAAGCTTCAGACTAAATTTAATTTTAAACTTCCTATCCTCAGAAAATTTTTCTCTATCGAAGAACAAAACAATTGGTTTGCTGCTTCGGATAAAATAAATCTGGCACCTTTTTTATCTACAAAAATAATTTCAAAAAAGTATAAAGGCATTGATTCTCCGTATGATTATGGCGAAGTACTACATACCGGTTATGTAGATACCATGTTGTTATTGGATACCTATAGAGAATATCTGCAAGAGAATAATTTGCTATTAAATCAGTTTTTTGATTATGCTTATATTGAGTTTTTCGATTTCGGAATTCAATATAAAAATATTCAGGCACGTAATATTGTTTTTGCAGAAGGGTTTGGACTGCATAAGAATCCTTTTTTCAACTATTTGCCCCTTGATGGTACAAAAGGCGAGATGTTTGTAATAAAAGCTCCTGATTTAGATCTGGATGTTATCATGAATACAAGCGTATTTATATTGCCTTTGGGTAATGATTTATTCAAAGTAGGCGCTACATATAACTGGGAAGATAAAACCGATTTACCTACCGAAGAAGGAAAACAGGAATTGATAGATCGAATTAAAGAAATTATCAATTGCGATTTCGAGATTGTAGAGCATTATGGCGGAGTTCGTCCTACGGTAAAAGACAGAAGACCACTGATAGGAACTCATGAAGAGTTTAAATCACTCCACATTCTTAACGGATTAGGAACCAGAGGAGTGATGCTTGGACCATCAATGGCAAAAGTTTTATATGATTATATCGAAAATGAAATTCCTCTAACGCGTGAAATTGATATTAAAAGATTTCATAAGAGATATCTAAAAAGTCTTATTTCTACCGGCCTTAGGATCATAAGAAACAAACATATTAATGTATAGATTTCTTGATAGTCGTAAAACAAAAGGAAACAATATAATCAGTGCAATTACTATTGCAATAAATGATTCTTCGATTGTAGCTTTAAAAAATACAAACGAAATAATAAAAGCTGCAATTCCTACGGCAACATTCAATCCGTAGCTTACATACATTGCACCGTAAAAAAATGAAGGTTCAATTTGATATTTAAATCCACAATGACTACAATGATCGTTCATTTTGAGAACTTTAGTCAAGTGAAGCGGATTTTTGTCTGAATACATGCTTTCTTTTTGGCATTTTGGACAACTTCCTGTTAAAATACTATTTAGTTTCGATCCTTTTTTTAACATTTGCAAAAAATTAAAATTACCCATTGATTTGGGTGTGTAAATTTACACAATCAATTAGTTATAAAATAACATTACATGCTTAATATACACAATTTATCGGTTTCTTTTGGTGGTACTTATTTATTCGAAGAAGTAACTTTTCGTTTAGGTGCAGGAGATCGTGTTGGACTTGTCGGGAAAAATGGTGCAGGAAAATCTACCATGCTTAAAATGTTAGCAGGAGATTTTGCTCCAGACTCTGGAGTTATTTCTCAGGAGAAAGATATCAGAATGGGTTTTTTACGTCAGGATATCGATTTTGAGCAAGGGCGAACTGTTCTTGAAGAAGCTTATGAAGCTTTTACAGAGATAAAAATTGTTGAAAAAAAACTAGAACAAATCAATCATCAATTGGTTACCAGAACCGATTATGAAAGCGAAGAATACAGCCAGATCATCGAAGATTTATCTGATTATACACATCGTTTTGAACTTCTTGGAGGTTACAATTATGTGGGAGATACAGAGAAAATTCTTTTAGGATTAGGTTTCAAAAGAGAAGTTTTCAATAACCAAACCGAAACATTTTCAGGAGGTTGGAGAATGCGAATCGAGCTGGCTAAACTATTATTACAATCTAATGATGTTTTATTGCTGGATGAGCCTACCAACCACTTAGATATCGAAAGTATTATTTGGTTAGAAGGTTTTCTTCGTAATTATCCCGGAGTTGTAGTAATCGTTTCGCACGATAAAATGTTCCTTGATAATGTTACGAATCGTACCATCGAGATCTCATTAGGAAAAGCATACGATTTCAATAAACCTTATTCTCAATATTTAGAATTACGTCATGAAATTCGCGAGAAGCAATTGGCAACTCAAAAAAATCAGGCAAAGAAAATTGAAGAAACAGAAAAATTAATCGAGAAATTCCGTGCAAAAGCTTCAAAAGCTTCAATGGCGCAATCGTTGATTAAAAAATTAGATAAAGTAGAAAGAATCGAAGTTGATGAAGACGACAATTCTGTAATGAATATTTCTTTTCCCGTTTCAAAAGAACCAGGAAGAGTAGTGGTTGAAGCAGAACATGTGACTAAAGCGTACGGAGATAAAGTTATTTTAAAAGATATTGATTTATTAGTAGAACGTGGAAGCAAAATTGCTTTTGTTGGACAAAACGGACAAGGAAAATCAACTTTTATTAAAGCCATTGTAAACGAGTTTGAGTACCAGGGAAATATCAAATTAGGGCACAACGTACAGTTAGGTTATTTTGCCCAAAATCAGGCCGAATACCTGGATGGTGAAATCACCTTGCTTCAAACAATGGAAGATGCGGCAATGGATACCAACCGATCGAAAGTTCGTGATATGTTAGGATCGTTCTTGTTTCGTGGCGATGATGTCGAGAAAAAAGTAAAAGTACTTTCAGGAGGCGAGCGTAACCGTTTGGCACTTTGTAAGTTGTTGTTACAGCCTATCAATGTTTTGCTTATGGATGAGCCTACGAATCACTTAGATATTAAATCTAAAAACGTTCTTAAGGCAGCACTTCAAAAATTTGGCGGAACTTTATTATTGGTTTCTCACGATAGGGATTTTCTTCAGGGAATGTCGAATATAGTTTACGAATTCAAAGATCAAAAAATAAAAGAATATTTAGGAGACATCAATTATTTCTTAGAGCAACGAAATCTCGAAAACATGCGTGAAGTCGAGAAAAAAGATGTGGCAAAAGCCGCTGCTCCCAAAGAAAGTAATAAAACTTCTTACGAAGATCAGAAAAAAGGTAAAGCATTACAAAACAAATTAAGTAAAGTCGAAAGTCAGATCAAACAATTAGAGAAAGACATTCAGCATGACGATAAATTGTTGCTTTCTAATTATGACAAACATATCGAAGATGCTTCTTTTTTCACCGCATACAACAAAAAGAAAAAAGATTTAGATCAACTACTTCTCGATTGGGAAGTTGTTCAGGAAGAGATTGATAATTTTAATGCTTAATTAGTTTTCAGTCACAGTCACAGTTTTTTTAGAGCCTTTGTTAAAGTTTTTAAGCTTTGACAAAGGTTTTTTTATGTTTAAATTTTAGAAGCTATTCCAGCTTTCCGTTTCATCCCGATAGCTATCGGGACGCAAAAAAAAAACTATTTTTCTAAGCCATAAAACGAGCTTCCGTTGGTCGCTGTTTTCTGGCAAGAAAAATTAGTTTTTTTTGCTCCGGGCTTTCCTCTTCAATCTGGGCTAGGAGGTAAAGTTTTCAGTCGCAGTTTTCAGTTTCAGTCAACAGTTTTTACAAAGTTTGTCGTCTCGACCGAATGGAGAGATCACACTCGATGATCGACAAAGATTGACGATTTTATTTGTGGAATTCCTTGTGCGATTTCTCCTCCGTTGAAATTGACAAAAATGAGATGCAATTAACAAAAGAAAAAAAATCCGTTAAAATCCGCGTCATCCGTGTGCCAATATCAACAGCATTTTCACATCCCGTATTTCACATCCCACATTTCAGCAAAAAAAACTACTGAATAAGCCCAATACTTTTAGAATGCATAATAGCCTCACTACTATCTTTATAATAACAAACAGAAACCTCTAAAGCCTCTAGATTTTTCATGATTTTTTTAGTGGCTTCTTTTTGATGTTTACCAGTTTGTCTGATATAAACCGCTTTTACGGTAACGGGAAATATTTTGCAGATTCGTTCGTACAAAACGGGATCATGTTGCGAATCATCACCTAATAGAACATATTTAAGGTTAGGGTAGAACTCCAGAACGTGTTTTATTTTATCAAACTTATGATCGTGATTTCCGCGTCCGCTCATAAAAAAGTCAGTGATGCCTCTTCTAATATCTTTCAATAAAATTACAGCTCTGGGGAGTTTGTGTATTTTAGTAAATTTTACAATAAAACGATACAAATTCCATTCGCTGCTTGAAACATAGAAAAAAGCATTTTCTTCTTCTTTGTTGTTTCTTCCGGCTGAACTCAAAGCCTGATAATGTGGTACAACATCTGTAAAAACTTTACGATCATTTACATTTTTAAATAAAAGGATATAGATTTTTTTAAAGAAATTCTGAGTATGCGAAATCAAAAAAGTATCATCAATATCAGATATAATTCCTAGTTTTCCTTTATGAGGTCTTATAAAGCTGCCTTTTTCGGTTATGGTTTCATTTTCATCTTTAATGCTCACTTCATATTCCATCCATCCAAAATTGGTTTCAGTTTCAAGCGGAATGCAAAATTTAAAATAACCGTCATCCAATGTTTTGGTATGAATCTCCTGATTACCACACTTTAGATAAATATCAAAATTTTCAAGCGTTTTTATTCTAAACTGATTAATAATTGAACGCGCATTTTTTAAGTTTTTCTTCTGAAAATCATAATCATACGTTCTTTTAAAAACATGGCCCATTACAATTAATTCTTCTTCATTGGCATAACCTCGATATAATTGTAAAATTGGTTTCATTAATTGCGTATATTTATAGATAGATGCTGTAAATTAATTATTTTAATTGACTTTAAAAATAAAACTTTGAAAAAGAATATCATATTTGTTGTAAATCCTATTTCCGGAGACCTTGATAAATCAGATTTGATTGAGGCCGTAGAGGAGTTTGCAACTACGAATAATTTTGACCTGGAAGTTTATGAAACCACAGGCAAAAGTGACCAAAAAGAAATACAATCGCTTTATAACCAATACCAACCCGAACGAATTGTAGTAGCGGGAGGCGACGGAACTATAAAAATGGTTGCCGAAGCAGTAGAACAGTTTGATGTCATTATTGGCATTTTGCCTGCTGGTTCGGCAAATGGTTTATCTGTAGATCTTAATTTGCCCACTACAATTGAGGAGAACCTGAAAATTGCCTTTTTAAGCCGTTATATCGAAATGGACATGATTTGTATCAACGGCAAAAAAAGTATTCATTTAAGCGATATTGGCCTTAATGCCGATTTGGTTAAAAACTACGAACAAAGTAACCTGAGAGGAATTTGGGGATATGCTTTACAGGCATACAATACCCTTGCTGATTCAAACGAGCCTTTTGTTGCCACAATTACCGCAAACAAAGAAACTGTGGATCATACGGCAAGAATGATTGTAATAGCCAATTCTAAAAAGTACGGAACTGGCGTGACGATTAATCCAAATGGAGCAATGAACGACGGAAAATTTGAATTGGTTATCCTAAAAAGCCTCGATTTATTATTACTCGGAAAAATCATTACCGGAAATATGCCAATTGATTCTGATGATATTGTAATTATTTCGACAGACAAAGCGACTATAAAAACCAATTATCCGGTTAATTTTCAAATTGATGGGGAATATTGCGGCGCGCAAACTTCGTTAGATATCCATATTCTGCACAAACAAATGAAAATTGCGGTGCCATAAAAATGAGGTTTTAATTTGAAAGAAAAAACAAGGACAAAAATCGGTTTAGGGTTGAAATTTATACAAGGGTTAATAAAAAGGGAAAGATCTTTACTAAAAAAGTAAGTTTTTAAATGTAAAAAAGTATTTTAGTTTTTTATAATAACCCCGTCATATATTTATTAATAATGAAAAAAATATTTTTTACAATTTTCATTCTGATTCAGAGTGTAATACATTCTCAAAGTGTTGATTTGAGAAGTTTGACAATGAATAGCCATTTAATCCTTTTCGTTGAATATTCAGATTTTGATTACGTAAATAAGTATATTAATGACCATTTTAAAGCCGGATATATTAAAGTAAATAATTATGAGGAAATCATAAAAAATGATTCCAATATTAAATTTATAGATAAAGAAATTTTTTGCCCTCAAAGTGAAAATGACTATTATGGTAGCGATATGATGAATGGAGGATCCTGCGGTTTTGGAGAGATCTTGGAAGCTAACAGAAAATATTATTGTATTCTATTCTTTAAAAAAGAAAAAAAGAAACTGACACTATTGGCGAATCTTTCGAAAAGTGATTCTGACTGGAAAAGTATAATTGAGAAAATAAAAAACGTAAAAGAAATTGAAAATTCAAAATCGCCAGAAGAACGTTATGGAAAAAGTATTGACTATTATTTGAAGTGTAATGATTTGCCTAGGTATGACTTTATAAATTATTATAGACAAGTAAAAGTTTTAAAATCAGATACTTTAGTCTTAACCGAGAAACAATTAATCTTGGCTAAAGATAATTTTTTGAAGGGAAATGAAAGCTATTATGAATTGATTTCGAAAAAATTCCCCGAAGAAGTTAGACAATTTTATATTAATAAAATGAAGGTCATACTAAGCAAAAATGAAGACGACGAGTATTTTAGTTCTTATGATTTTACTGAGGCGTACGAAAGGGCTACAAATACAGGCTATATGGATGATAGTGTAATGGGAAAGCAAAAAGAAAAATTAACTAATGAAATAACTCTTGAGGAAAGAATAGTAATTATGCAAGCTTTAATTCAAAATGCTGAACAAGAAGATTAGCGGATAATATTATTATTAATGAAAAATAAACTTCTCTTAATTCTATTTGTTTTTGTGACAATCATGAAGGCACAAAACAAAGTTACGGACATCACAAACTACGATTATTGCCAAGTAAATAGTAACACGCTTTGTTTTTATAAAATTGAGAAAAAAGGGTTTACTCAAAGTCGTGGCAATTTCTTTCATGGTAATATATTCAATGTTTATGCTACAGGAAAAGTAGATTCTATAGGCAAAGAATATTATGGCAGTATGGATGCGATAAAACTCTCTGATTTGGATAGTGATTTTGATTTGTTAAAAGAGTTTAGAGGCAAAGTTTACTTTGTGGATCAGCCTCATTTGAAACATTTTTATTTCTTGAAAAATGATAGTGTTTTGGTTTGTAGAATAATAAGAAAGAATAAGGTTTGGAAATTAGAAAAGGAAAAAGAAGATGAAATACATAAAATGGTCATGGCCAATAATAAAATTATTTATTGGTCTTCATATCTAGGTTTGATTTATAAAAAAGATAATGAGATAAAAACAAGTTTTCTGGATTTGCAAAGTGATTATAATACTTATGGCCTTAAATTTTCTATAAAGGATAAAAATGCTGTTAATATGGAAACAGGCTATTTTGAAATAGGAAAATATACTCTTAAAATAAGAAAAGACAACAATTATACGGTTTTTAAAGGCAATCAAAAGATCTTGGATGACTTGCCATTAAAGTATTACAATAGCAAACATTTTGTTACGACCGATGATAAGACTGTAAAATTCTACAATTCTGATTTTGTATTAGACAGCACTTTTACCTACCGTGATATTTATCAAGGATCTGGGAATATAGAGATTTTGACAGAAAACAAAATTAAAAAAATTGACACTCGTCTTTTTACCCCTACATTTTACAATGACCAGGTTTTTGGCTGTGGAACTGTTACAAGACATATATTAAGTATAAAACGGAACAGAATTAGAGAAATTATCGATGCAGAAATTATTAGTGGGTACACATCGCCACCTAAAAATATTTTTATCGACTCTAAAATAAAATTTGATTCGCTGCTTTTTATAAGCCGTAAAAAGATTATGGATTATTCTGTGAATGGTGGTTTTGATGATCGAGTGATATTAATAAAAAATAAAAAGGAAGGACTTTATGCATTTAAACAACAAAATGACACTATCACTTTGAAAGAAATAGTACCTATAAAATATGATAAAATTTATTTATTAAATGGTTTTGTAATTTTAAACAAAAACAATCAAATGGATTTTTATGATAAAGATTTTAAGGTGAATACGATGCGTTTTACTACTATTGATTTTTTTAGTTATAACTATATAAGATATAAAAGAAGGAATCATACCGGAGGCTGGATGAACAAAAAAGGAATTTTATTTGATGATTTATAAAAAGGAAATCCTATCTAATTTGGTATAATAATGGATTTAATTATTTAAACGGATTTCTTTCCTGCCAATCGATTTTGGGTTCAAGATAATTGAATAATTTAGCAATGTTATGATTGATCAAAGCATTGCTGTGTGTGATAAGTCCGTACATTTTTAGGGGTTTTGCGCCTACTGAACTTTTAATTTCAAGTGCAGTGCGGGCAAAGACAATGTTAGAGAAACCCTGATTGATTGAATACGCGATCATGTCGTATAACATATTCAGATACAACATTTTTTCGCGCTGAATGGTTTCGTCATAACCCAAAAAGTACGTGTCTATTGTATTTCCGTTTTTAATCAACGTGTTGAAACCTATTAGTTTTTCGTCTAAGAAATAACCGTAAAACAAAAAGTTATCTTTCATGATTTCTTTAAAAAAACTAAAATGATTTCGCGCTAAGAAAAAAGTATTGAAAGGTGCATTTTTAGCCACATGAAAATACAAATCATAAATAACATCTTCGTATTTTTTAATATCTTCCAGAGACATTTTTTGTTTTTGAATTCCGTCAGCTTTTTTGCGGGCACGTTTGTATTGATCACGATATTTTTTTGATAAAGCATCAATATAATCCTGTTCAGCCGTCCAGTTTTTATTGATTTCAAAAATCATGTTAGGCTGGGTCGAAAAAGTATAGTTGTTCTTGAATTCAGCTTGTAGTGGTTCGATCTCTGAAGCAGTAAAATCTTTTATACTGGTAATATGTACTTTTTTTCCGCTCGCTTTCAGGTCTTTCTTAAGCTGGTTGATTGCTTTATGAAGTGTTTTTATCGCCTTAGATTGTTTTACATTTTTATCAAAAGCAAAGGCATTTTGTCCCGTAAGCATATTGTTGCCCACGAATAATACATGCGATGCAAAATTTTTGAAAGCAAAATTACGCACAGAAGTTTTTAAGCACTGATCGCGTTCTCCAAAAGAATCCAGTTTTTCTGCAAATAAAAATTGGGTCAGGACAATCCCGGCTAATTTATCTTCGTTGAAAATTCCAATAAAATGACAAATCATATTTACCGGACAAGAATTTTCCAGTACTTCGAGATATTCTCTGGTCAAAAAAATATTATTTACAGCCAGCGAATTCCATTCTAAAGGCAATGATGATGTGCTGTTGTAGATTTGAAAAGAATAAGTTGTATTCAAAAGTGTGCGCTAATTTTTTCAAAATTAGATAATATTTATAATAACTCACTTCGTTTAAGTTATTATTAAGAAAAATCCGTTTGATTTTGTTTCAAACGGGTTGCATTTTTGTCATTATGCATATGCACATATAATTCCGCCCATAAGCGTTAAGGTTAAAATCCAATATCCTGAATTGATAAAAATGTATTTCCAGGATTTTCTTTCGAATAAACCATTGATAGCCAACATTGGAAAAGCAAAGAATAAACCGGATATAAAACCATGAAGAGCTCCGTGTTTAAAAGTACGATACGCAGTTCCGTAATCGGCCATAAAAGCAGCGAAGGAAGGTTTTGCAGTTTCTATTAAAGGCGGTCCTCCAACCATTCCTACTGCGCCGGACTGGTGAATTGTTAATGCTGAGATGATCATCGTCATCATTAAGGAAAAGATGTAGGTGAGTCCGAAAATTTTAATCATATTTCCGTTTTTCAGCGCTTCGGGTGTTAGTCCGGCTTCTCGCATCCAGACAGTTCCAAATACTTTAGGATTGTACCAGATAAAACCGGTTACAAGCGTAATTAATGCTGAAATAAAAAAGGGTAAGAAATTCATTTCCATGAGATTAGGTTTTTAGATTAGTTGTTCAAATTTAAACAAAAAAGTAAAAGAATTACTGTTTATATGATGTAATAGTTTTGAGGAATATTGTTCTTCTATTTAGGTTTGAAATTTGTTATTTCTTCGGATAAAAAAATAATATATAATTAAGAGTTAATTTTTTAAGAATTTGCTTTTTTTTCATAACTTTAATTCATCAATTTGCATAATCAAATAAAATGATAAAAATATTCTAACCTTTTAATAGCAAAATTATGGTAGTACAATATCAAGGTGAACAACACGGAAAAACAACAACATTTACAATAAGAATTATAGGGAACAATTTGTCTAAAAGCAGCTCTAATTATCAAATCGATTTATTGGTAGGAGATAAGAAACTGCCAACTTTTACAACATCAATTCATCAAAGTTTATCGAACTGCCTAAAAGAAATTTATTTGTTTAGAAAGCATAACGGAATTGTATTTAATGCTTCATCAGAAAAAGTAGCAACTCCTTTAGTACCTTACGATCAGGTTTTGTATAATTATAACAAATATGCCTTGTTTATGGCTTAAGCTATTTCTTTTCATTAAAATATAAAAAGGACTGTTCATTTGAATGGTCTTTTTTTGTGGATTTTTTCGGGCTTACCAGCAAAGAAATCAAAAAGTTATACTAATAAGTTGCGATTTTTTGGCTTCACATCAGAATAACAAAAAAAATGAATTGTTTTTAAACTAAAAAAACTCCAGATTTCTCCGGAGCTTTTTGTCGGTTTTGGGAAGTATCAAAAAATCCAAATTATCTTATGCGCTTAAGTATAAATTCCATTTGTGTATCCTTATGTTGGAAAAAATCATCTAGAGAGGGCCATACTTCATAGTCTGGCATAATACCGTGGCCTTCTGGTTGATTATCCTTTTTTGGGGCATCCTGTACGAGATTTACAATTGAAAATTGTGTTTTTATTTTCGAATTGGGAAGTTCATAAACCAATGGCGAATGCCCGTTGTGACGATAGTAACCGCCAACGGTTTCTACACCAACTATGGTTACATTTTGTACATAGGCTTTTACCAAAGAAGCAAAATGCGAAGCTGCTGATGCTACATTTTCATTAATCAAAAGATAAACATTGCCTTTAAAACCGGGTGATTTAGGATAATAAACCGGATTGTATTTTTGGTTTTGCAGGCTTATATTATTTTTAAAAACCGGATACACATCTTTTAGATATTCTTTTCCCATTTTTTTGGAAACACTATCCATTCTTTGTGATGTTGAAACACCCCAGAAATAGTTCTCGAAAGGTAAAAAGTGAGGGTCGAATGTTATAGTAGCTTTTACATTTTCTTTGAATGGTTTATCTGTTAAGTACATTACAGGCTGTTCAAAGTTTGGGTCACTACCGCCAGGATTATTTCTAACATCAATTATCAAATTAGAAACCTTGTTTTTGTCCAGTTCTGTAAAAACGCTATCCAAAAATTGAACATAGGGTTCAAACTTAGGATCGTCAGATCCGTATGCCATGCCAAACCATCTTAAGTTTAATAAACCTGTAGCTGGATTAAGCACGCGAAAGCTATAGGGAGACTGCTTTTTGTAATCTATCAAGTCCGTAACAGGAGCACTAAATCTATTTTTAATGTTTGCTTCTCTTTGCTTCAGCGTTACCGCAGGAAGTATCTTTTTTTCAAGAGATTCAGATTTTGGTGAATTATATTCTATAATGAATTCATTACAAAGTCCATATTCTAGCAGATAGTTTATCCCAAACGATTTGTTGACACTGGCAGATTTTTTTTGTGTAATATTATAACCATCTGCTGTATAATATTTATAAAAAGATCGCATTAATTGTGCATCATTTATGCCGTTTATGCTTCTTATTCTCGAACCGGGTGGTATGTCTGATGATTGACCATCGAAAATAATTTGTCCGTTAACATAAATAAGAGGGTATGGAAAAAATGATTTTTGCCGATTAAGAAAATTTATTAAGTCGAGATCAGGGATAGTGTAATTATGTGCACTTCCTTCGTAATCTGCCAGATGGAGCATTATTTTGTAAAAATCAGTAGTGCTCATAGGTTTTTTAATACTTTTAATGGTAGTGTTATAAATGCTGTCTATTTGTTTTTTAGAGTGGTATTGATATAATCCGGAATTTGCTTTTTCATTTATAGCAAGGAGTATTTTAAGATCCTGATGCATCTGTTTTTCTGAAAGCATTTTATTGTACAGCATTAAACTATCCTTCGCGTTCTTATCAAATCCTTGTGCCTGAATTTTACAGGAAAAGAAAAATAATAATGTAAAAATTGATATTAGATTTTTATTATTCATAATTACATGTGGCTATAGGTTGTAGTAGATAATTGGTTTTATGTTAGTTTTGTGATAAAAATAAGATAAAATTTGCATTATGACAAAGGAAAATAATTTAAATAGATCAATAAAAAGCAATAAAATTAGCTAGAGATTGGTTTTTAATGTGTTGATTAATAGTGTTTTGTTTTTATTTAGAAGAGTTTTTATAAAAAAGAAGAAACATCTTGCAATACTCTTAAAGTAGCTGTGAATTAAACAAAAAAACTTCAGATTAATCTAGGATTAAAGCCACCTTAGCCCCAGAACGTTATGCCTGATTTAACACATTTATGATAAATAACGGCTTATAATTCTGACTTTTATAAATAGTATTTTTAACAAAACTTTAGAATTAAAAACTGAATTCGTATATTGTTGTGCTAAAATTAACTATGCCAGGTATATACATTTTAATATATCTCTTTCAAACGTTTGTCAGTTTATTTTTAATAGAAATCATCTAGATTATGAAAAAATCATTAATGCTTTTCATTGCATTCTTAGCTTTTACAGCGTGCTCAAAACATCAAGGGAAAAAAAATATTGCTATTACTGGAATAGATTCCACATTGCGGCCTGGTGATGATTTTTTTAAATATGTAAATGGCAAATGGTACGATTCTGTATCAATACCTGCATCTCAATCCGGAGTTGGTGCCTATATGTTTATGAATTATCCACAACGAATGCGCCTGCAAGGAATATTAGACAGTATTTCGCAAAGCAAGAATTCAGCAGGAAGTATAGCACAAAAGGTGGGAGACTTTTATGCATCAGGTATGGATACTGTAACCATCGACAAACGCGGTTATACACCTATAAAACCGTTACTTGCCAAAATTGAAGCAATTAGCGATTTGCCGTCCTTAATGAACTTTGTTGTTAATGAAGAAAAAGTAAACAATTCTTCTATTATAGGTTTTGGAGTGGGACCTGATGATAAAAATAGCAGTATGAACATTGCACAAATTTATCAAACAGGTATTGGTTTGCCTGACAGAGATTATTATTTGAAATCAGATTCATCAACTGTTGCCATACAGAAAGCGTACAAAAAATACCTTGCTGCATTATTTCAGCAAACAGGCAGCAATGCTCAAGAGGCTAACAAGAATGCTAATTTGGTTTACGATATAGACAAACAACTTGCCGTTTCGCATAAAACAAAAGTTGAACTTAGGGATGTGCAGGCAAATTACAATAAAATGGCTGTGACAGATCTTGTAAAAAAACATCCTAACATCAATTGGACTACTTTTTTAAATACTTTAGGTGCTCAAACAGATTCTATTAATGTGGGACAGCCGGCCTATTATGATGCCCTTAATAAGCTTTTAAAAACCATTCCTATTAATAATTGGAAAATTTACCTAAAAGCAAATTCTCTTGAAAGATATGCAGATGATTTAAGTAAGCCTTTTGCAGATGCCTCATTTGAGTATACCAAAGTACTTTCTGGTCAGGCTGTTCAAAAAACACGTGGAGAAAAAATGGCTAATGTGCTTGATACGTACTTAGGTGAAGCATTGGGTGAATTGTATGTAAAGAAATATTTTTCGGAAGATGCCAAAAAACGTATGTTAGTTCTGGTGAATAATTTACAAAAAGCCTATGCCAAAAGAATTGATAAATTGGAATGGATGAGTCCTGGCACGAAACAAAAAGCTAAAGAAAAATTGGCAGCCATGACTAAGAAAATAGGATATCCGGATAAATGGAAAGACTATAGTAATGTACATATAGCCAGAAATACCTATTTTGAGAATATGGTTTCGGCCTCTAAAGCTGAATATCAATTTCAATTGGCAAAACTGGGCAAACCAGTCGATAAATCAGAATGGTATACTACAGTTCCAACAGTTACAGCATATAATAATCCTACCGCAAATGAAATTGTTTTTCCTGCAGGTATTTTACAGCCTCCATATTTTGATAATGATGCAGATGATGCACTAAACTACGGCGGTATTGGAATGGTTATAGGTCACGAAATAACTCATACTTTTGATGATCAGGGTGCTCAATATGACAAGGATGGTAACTTGAAAAACTGGTGGACAAAAGAGGATTATGCAAAGTTTAAATCAAGAATACAACAGGTTATCGATTTGTACAGTACCTATACCGTTTTAGGAGATTTACATATTAATGGCGCAATGACAGTGGGCGAAAATACGGCTGATATTGCCGGAATAGCAGTTGCTTATGATGCTTTTAAAATGACCGAACAAGGAAAAGGGAATATAAAAATTGATGGTTTTACTCCAGACCAACGCTTCTTTATTTCTATAGCCAAAATATGGAGAGTAAAAATGAAAGACGAGTTCCTGCGTTTGTGGATTAACAATAATCCGCATTCTCCACCAAATTGGCGTGTTAATGGTCCTCTAATGAATACTACACCTTTTTACGAGGCATTTAATGTAAAAGCCGGAGATAAAATGTTTGTACCGAAGAAAGACAGAATAACAATTTGGTAATTTCGTTCTTCGAAGTGTGACCATGAAAAACTGCGCAAATGTTTCTGACTTTGCGCAGTTTTTTGTTTCTTGGAAACGGTATTTTTTATAAAAGGCTCTAAACTTTTTGCGCTGTAATTTAAACCAAAAAAGCTTCAGATTTCTCTGAAGCTTTTCTCTTAGTAGCAAGAAGCATTCGAATATCTAGCCAGTTTATCTTAGATCATTACGGTATTTTGAAATGTGCATCTTAATTTTAAATATTATGATAATTTGTTTGTAGAAAAAAATTAGCCACTCTGCTTTGAACTATAGAACGATTGAAATAATTTGAGTAATTTGCAAATTATAAAATGTAGATGGTGAAGGGGAATGTCTGTAATATGTTGTGTTCTTAAAAAAACACGAAAAATCCTGTTATAATACTACTGTTTTACTATATTTGTTTCTAACTAAACGGAAGTTTTTTTACAGACTGACGTTGCTGGAAATTAACATATAAAAACTAAAAAAAACATGAGACTTAGCGATGATTTTAAATTTTGGAGTACTTTAATAATTGGTTTAATTGGTGCATTAGCCTGGCTACCTATTATTCTTGAAAATTTAAAAGAGCAAAAAATTGAAGGTAAAATAATTAGTTCGTACAATAATACAAACAAAGATAAAACTCAAATATTTTTTTTGTATAAATTATCAATTGTTGCTACAAATAAAGACTTTTTATTAAAAGATATCGATTTAAAAATAAAATTTAAATCAAGTTCTGAAATTATTTCAACTTCAAGAAATAATAGAATAGTCGTTTTCAATATTGATGGTAATTTCAAAAAGCTAAATGTTCCAGACAATACTTTTTTGAATAACTTAAGTATTCTAAAAAAGGATTCTCCCGAAGTAGGTTATTTGTTTTTTTCTGTAGATTATTGTAAAGACGAACCTATTGACTATGTAGAATTTAAATTTATTTCATTTGATAACAAAAAGGAGAAATCAATACGTTTTACAAATGAGGAGATAAAAAACGAAAAATTACTATTTGACGATAGTATTTGGACTGATTTTGATATGAATACTAATTAAAAATAAAGGAATTTATATCTGAAAAACAAAATAAAGGTAAATCAAAGAGTTTTTATCCCTCCTGCTGCCGCGAACGTCCCGCTCGTGAACGCAACGAGACGTTGATAAAGAGGATTAAAACAAAAAAAGCTCCAGATTTCTCTGAAGCTTTACTTAGTAGTTCGCCGTGGCGAAGACTCGAACCAGTGTCCGCCGCGGCGGATGTAAGCCCGGCGAGCTGAAATTTATTCCATAAAAAAAGCTCCAGATTTCTCTGAAGTTTTACTTAGTAGTTCGCCGCGGCGAAGACTCGAACCTGTGTCCGCCGCGGCGGATATGATCCCGACAGTTTAGATTTTTAAAATAAAAAAGCTCCAGATTTCTCTGAAGCTTTACTTAGTAGCGGGAACAGGACTCGAACCTGTGACCTTCGGGTTATGAGCCCGACGAGCTGCCTACTGCTCTATCCCGCGATGTTTCGGGTGCAAAGATAAGCACTAAATACGGTTATGCAAAGAAAATTGTGAATTATTTTTAAATCGATGGAATTTTGTTGTAAATATCTAAAATATAACGGTTTAAATATGTAGAATGTAAAGCTTACATTTTATAGTCTAATAATTCTATGTAAGGATCTCCTTTTAAACCTAATAAAAAAGCAAAAGCAGGCTCTGTTTTGTAACCATTTTGTTTGAGCCTGATAATCTCTAATCTAAAATTTTCACCTTTCGATTGCAGAATTTGATACTCAATAATCATATGCTTATATCCATTTTGATTTTTGGTTGGAATATTTTGTCCAAAAACTTCGATTTCAAAATCATCAATTCTAAAATTTGCAATCACAGATTCTTTATTGTCAATTACTGTTTCTCTGATGTTGAATTTAGTTTGTTTTCCAAAAAGCAAATTCAGTTTTGCTGTAAAATCAGTTTTGTTTTTCCAGTAACAAATAATATCAAGATCGCTGTTTTCAATATCGATATCGATTGGGATTGTGCCAACCAGAATAGGTTCAAATTCAGCGAGATTCGATAAAATCTTATTTTGAGTTAAGATCTCAAAAGCGCGAATTTGTTTTTGATTTCCCTTTTTTAAATATTCAATAGTACAAAAGTCTATCATTTTATGTTTTACTTGCTGTAATTTTTCTCTTCTTTTATCTCGTCTTCAATCCTTTTATTAATGTTAATTTTAGCATTAGTAAAAACAAAAATAGTGGCTTTGTATTCCCGCGCATATTTATTGGTTATTTGTCCTGCGATAATAGAAGATTGAAAGTAGGGGCTTGTTTCCGCAAATTCAGTACTATTTTCTTCGGGATTTTTAATTCTGATCAGGTTTTTGTACTGGATATTCAGATCAAACCAGTTCACGTAATCAGCATTAAAAGAAACTGCTTTTATTCCTTTTTTAGTATAATAATTTATTGCTCCGGCTTGTCCATAATTATCGCAAAGTACAATCGTTTCTTTCTTATTTGGAATCAAAGCATAAACTGAATCTGTTTTTCGTGCGAGTTCCTTCCAGCCCAACATATCAGCGAAATCCTGCGGCAAATCATGGTCTTTTCCGTCTTCCCAACGCAGCATTCCCAATTTCTTATACTTCTCAGGATTTTTTATGAAATACTCCGGACTTTTATTAGGGAAAGTCAGATTGTACATCGGAATAAAAAACAATAACGGAATGATGATAAAAACCGGTTTTAAATACTGTTTCCAATCGTTTTGTAGAATTTGAGAGAGAAAAGCAGCGCCAAAAGCAATGTAAATAGGATAGAGACCTATAGCATAATATGCTTTGGCTTTAAAATAAATAAAGATAACAAGCGTGAAAACTAGTGATGCAAAAAAGAATTTATATCTCGCAAAAGGTTTGTAAAATAACAAAGCATACAAAGCAGCAATAATAACAAAGAAAGAGCCTATAAAAAATAATAATTGTTCTTTTAGAAATCCTAATCGGTCTACGTTTACCAATTGTGTTTCGGACAGTTCTTTCATATGATGTACGATCGGAAACTGATTATTGTATTGCCACAATAGATTGGGTAAAATCAGGATTAATCCTAAAATCAAGGCAAAGTATAGTTTTTTTTCGGCAAAAACTTTTCTTTGGCTGGATAACAAAAGTGCAGGTAATAAACCAATTAACAGAAATAGAATATTGTATTTGTTGAGAAATCCAAATGCAAATACAACAGCGCCTATATAAAACCATTTAGGTTTTTCTGTTGAAATATATTGAATGATCACATAATAAAATCCTGTCCAGCACAATACATCTAAAGAGTTTGGCTGATAAAGTGTATTGAGTCGCAATAATGTTGAAAACAAAATGCAAGTCGCTCCTAATACTAAAGCATATAAATTGCCTTTTAAAACTTCGATAGTTTTCCAGACAACCAAAAGTGTCAGAGCGCCGAAAAGAGCAGGGAAGAACTTCACCCAGAAAACAGAATTGCCTAATAAAAATATAATATAAGAAATCCATGAGGTAACTGGTGGAACAGATAAATAACCCCAGGCCAAATGATGTGCCTGATCCAGATGCAGGTATTCATCGCGCTGCAAATCGTATTCAGGACTTATTAATACATATTGCAAAACAAATTTTAGAAGGATAAACCCAATCAGGATTATTGTTTTTTTGGTCATGAAGATTTGGTTTGTAGTTGGTTAATGGTGTAGCTAATATATAATTTATTTTGAATGTAGAATAAGACAGATTTCTTTGGTAAATGTTACAAAATAAAAAAGCTCCAGATTTCTCTGAAGCTATTATTAAAATTCAATATCGTGAATTGAAGTTGTTTTTTTGGAATTTAGATTTTTTTTAAAGATTATTCCTCTAATGCCTCTTCAAATTCCATGTGGTCGATTTTTTCAACTTCGACAGGTTTAGAAGCTTTTAGCTTGTTGAATCTTTCTAATTGTTCCGTTTCTCCTTCTTCACCGCTGAAGTAAGGGAAGACATCCATAATTGGAGATTCAGAAACAGCCGGAATCGAATATTCGCCCATCGTGCTTTGCATGATATGAAGTGTGTTGTCGTAAGCTTCTCTTACATCATTTGCCTGCACTAACATATACATGTTCGTTTTTCTTTCTTTACCGCTTTCTTCATCATAAGCCAATAAAGAAACTTTCGATTTAAACCAACGGTCAGCATTTTCAAAAGGATGAATTTCGGCATAATTCGCCACTTTTATATTTGTGATTTTAAATTCTTCACTTATATAAGCTGCCATCTCTTCGTTAATTCTTTTTTCAGCTTCGGTATAGGATAAAGCGTCAACCAAATAAGGTTCTGTTAGCACTTTTTGTCCTCCCGTTTCGTCTGTCTTTCTATATTTTACTTTGCATTCGTACCAAGTTGCACTCATCTCTATTATTTTTTTAAGGATGTCAAAGATAGATTTTACAGGAAAATAAATTCTTAAATCCCGAAATAGATATTCACAATTTTGAAGGGAGTTTAGGAATCTTTTGATTATTAGTGATTTAGTTTTTTAAAGGTCTGTGGTTTTTACTTTGATTAAAATAATAAAGAGGATAACAAAATGATTTACTCAAAAAATATTTTTGCATATATTTGAAATATGAGTATCAATATGAAAAACATTGCCATTAGAAGCGCCAAAAATAGCGACTTGCCTAAGCTTGCAAAATTTCTACAAGTTCTTGTAGATGCAGAACGCCCATTTGACCCAACTTTAAAGACGGGAGAAATATTTTACTACGATATACAGGAACTTATATTAGATCAAAAAACAGAGGTTTTGGTTGTTGATTATAATAGCGAAGTTATTGGATGTGGATATGCTCAAATTCGGGAAGCAAACGAATACGAACAACATGAAGTATTTGGTTATTTGGGGTTTATGTTTGTAGATGAGGAGTTTAGAGGAAAAGGAATTAGTAATTTATTACTTAATGACCTTAAAAAATGGATCTTAAATCAAGGAATAAATGAGGTTAGGTTACAAGTTTATGACGAAAATGAATCGGCTGTCAGGGCATATGAAAAAGCGGGTTTCAAAAAACTAACTACAATGATGCGTTGCAATATTGGCTAAGACTTGATTTGGTATCGAATCTTTTTTACAGAGGGAATTTCGGGATAGCAATAATGAATTTCGGGATGCACATTATCCTTTGGGTAGGCTTAACTTTGAGTAAATCAAAATAAATTAGTTATGAGTTCTACCACTTCAAAATTCGAAAAATTATTAAATGGTTCTAAAGAATATGGAAATGTGAACCACCAACCCGACTCTAGTAAAGAGATTCAGATTAATACACCTGAGAAAACAATGCCTTTTTCAGATCAAATCGGGAATTATCAGCGCAATAAAGCAATTCCCTCAAAATCATATAAAGACAGTAAAATTTATATTGTAGGAAGCGGTATCGCAGGAATGGCGGCTGCTTATTATTTTATTCGCGACGGTCATATTCCGGGCGAGAATATTATTTTTCTCGATCAGTTGCACGTAGATGGCGGATCGCTGGATGGTGCCGGAAATACTACAGATGGTTATATCATTCGTGGGGGTCGTGAGATGGATATGACGTATGAAAATCTTTGGGATATTTTTCAGGATATTCCGGCTCTCGAGTTGCCTGAACCTTACAGCGTGTTAGACGAATACCGTTTGGTAAATGATAATGATCCTAATTATTCAAAAGCGAGATTAATTCATCAGAAAGGACAAATTAAAGATTTTAGCAAATTTGGACTCGATAAAAAAGATCAGCTTGCTATTATTAAACTGCTGCTTAAAAAGAAAGAAGATTTAGACGATATCACCATCGAAGATTATTTTAGTAAATCCTTTCTCGAAAGTAATTTTTGGTTCTTTTGGCGCACTATGTTTGCTTTTGAAAACTGGCATAGTTTATTAGAATGTAAATTATATATGCATCGTTTTCTGCACGCAATAGACGGAATGAAAGATCTTTCGTGTTTGGTTTTCCCAAAATACAATCAGTATGATACATTTGTTACACCACTTAGAAAATTTCTTCAGAGCAAAGGCGTGCAAATCGATCTTAACACGCTGGTGAAAGATTTAGATATTCATAGTGATGTAAATGGTAAAGTAGTCGAAGCCATCATAATAGAAAAAGAGGGCAAAGAAGAAAGAATTCCTGTAGGCAAAGAAAATTATGTAATTGCCACAACAGGTTCAATGACCGAAGATACTTTTTACGGAGATAATACAACGGCTCCGGCCATAGATTTAAACAAGAACAAAAGCGGAGAAAGTGCTGGTTGGAAACTGTGGAAAAACCTGGCAGCTAAATCACCTGTTTTTGGGAAACCGGAAAAATTTTGTGGAAACATCGAAAAATCCTCTTGGGAATCTGCGACACTTACTTGTAAACCTTCTGCATTTACAGAAAAAGTAAAAGAGTTGTGCGTAAATGATCCTTATTCAGGCAAAACTGCAACCGGAGGAATAGTTACAATTAGCGATTCAAATTGGTTGATGAGCTTTACTTGTAACAGACAACCGCATTTCCCTGATCAGCCGGATGATATTTTAGTGATTTGGGTATATGCCCTTTTTATGGATAAAGAAGGTGATTATGTCAAAAAAACAATGCCGCAATGTACAGGTAATGAGCTTCTGGAAGAATTAGCCTATCATTTAGGGATTATTGATCAAGTAGATAATATTATAGAAAATACAATTGTTCGCAGTTCATTCATGCCGTATATCACATCTATGTTTATGCCAAGAGCAAAAGGCGATCGTCCGCAAGTAGTTCCTGAAGGTTGTAAAAATTTAGGTTTGGTAGGACAATTTGTAGAAACCAATAATGATATTGTATTTACGATGGAAAGCTCTGTGCGAACTGCCAGAATTGCGGTTTACGAATTATTGAATCTAAACAAACAAGTACCGGACATTAATCCGCTGCAGTACGATATTCGTCATTTGCTTAAAGCAGCACAATCCTTAAACGATTATGAACCCATAGTAGGAGAGGGACTTTTAAGAAAATTTCTAAAAGGAACCTATTACGAACATCTTCTGGTAGAAAATGCAGAAGATCCACAAGATCATGAATCCTTTTTTACAGAGCAATTAAATAAATTAAAACACTGGATAGGAGGAGTCAGAGATTAAATAAAGACACACTTTTGTATTCGAAATAATAATTCAAAAAAAAATGACGCTAAGGTTTTGCTTAGCGTCATTTTTTATACTATTTAGCTGTTATTTTTTCTTAAATCAGTAAGTTTTATAGAGAAATATCAAAGGTTATTGCTTATTTTTATACGTAAATCAGTTTTTCAAGAACAATAATTTAAGCAATATTTATGCAGAATGGATCAATCTTACGATAAAATAAGCGATACATTGGCCTACTTTGAGGTAGATAATAATTTGCCCTATTATGTGTCTTCTGGCAAAAAGCAAATAGATTATCCTCAAAAACCTTTCAGGATGGATTATTATTCGTTGTGTATTTGTACAGAAGGAGATATCGTTATTGGTATAGATGGACAGCAGTATTATATTAGTCAATATACATTATTGCTTGCCAGACCGGCAACAATTATTGCTTTTCAGGATATTAGCGATGATTTTAAGGTGAAATTACTTTTTTTTGAAAAAGAATTTCTGCTAAAAAACATATCAGATCCTTTTATTATTGAGCGACTTACATTTTTTAAAGACAGATCTTACGAACTCATTCATCTCAAGGAGCAGGAAGCTAAAAAGTTGATTAAGCTGATGAAATACCTTGAAAATAAAATTAATGCAAAACTTAAGTTTAAAGATGAAATTGTCCGGACTATAATCTTTAATTTACTTCTTGAAACGGCTGAGTTTTTACCAGAAGAGAAACCACAAAATGATGTAGTACTTCATAATCCTAAAGAAATCTACTTTCAATTTCTGAGTCTGGTGATGGAAAATATAAATCAGCATAAAGGAGTCAATTATTACGCTCAAAAATTGCACATTTCAAACAAATATCTGATCCAGATTGTAAAGAAGGCTGTAGATAAAACCCCTCACGAAATCATCGATGCACATTTATTAAAAGAAGCCGTTGTATTGTTAGGAAATCCTGCGATCAATATAAGCGACATTGCGTATCGATTGCGTTTTAATTCAGTTTCTGCTTTTGGACGTTTTTTTAAGAAACATTCTGCTATTTCTCCTACTGATTATCGTCGTCTGCAAAATTTGTCGCATTAATAATAAAAGAAAAAAGCCTCAGATTTCTCCGAAGCTTTATTTTTTATAAATCAGTAAAAAAGATTTTCTAAAAATTAGTATTTACTTTTTTAGAACGATCTGCAATGTAGGACATTAGCCATGTTACTTGTCCGTCCTTTACAAAATAGATTTTCTTTCCTTCTAAATTTGGAATACTTTCCAGTAAGTTTGCTAGTATATTATTTGCAGAAATAAGGTATTTCTGGTCGTATGTGCTCAAAACTCTTGCCGCTTCTTTATTGGTTTTAGCAAGATTATTAAGCTTGTTGAAATTGTTTTTCAGGATCGCATCATAATCAATCACGTCTTGCAGAGTCAAAGGAATATAATGATCCTTTACGTTTTCGTTATAATATAAAGTTGCAAAAGCCCATACAGCACCTCCGGATAAATATATCTTTTCTTTCTTTAATAAAAGAGGATTGGCATCTAGCATCTCTTTGATCTTCTTGCGCAATACGGTATTAAAATCAAATGATTTTTCCTGATAGGTTGACATATCATTAACCTGGCTTTGATTTACTACTGTCTTTTTTACAGCATCTGTAAGTGTCATTGTACCAAAGTCAAGTTCCAAAGGTATAAACTCTAGCTTGTTATCTTCAAGCTCGTCAATGTATCCGCCTTTAGTAGTTTGTGCGCCAATATCAAGTAATGAAGCATTAGAATAATCAACAGGCGGGATCGCACCTTTTACTAGTATTTTAGCTTCCTCATCAACATTTATTACATCAAAAGTTTTGCTGGTTAGGGTGCTGATTTTATTTCTTAAAGCGTCAACGTTGCGGGCAGTTGCAAAAACGGGAGCGGCTACTATAAATACATTTGTTTCAGGAACTTTAAATTCCTCTCTTATTTTCTTCAATTGATCGACAACTATAATACTCGTTTTATTGATGTCATCCTGAGGAATTTCGCCAGAAGCAGCAATATGATCAGCAAGACTTATTCTCTCGTTCGAGAAGTAGAGAATCTTGTAGTCTGCTTTCTTGATATTATTGATCTCAAGCACCGAAGTTTTTATAGCTCTTCGCCCGATTTCAATTCCGACATAAAGATTTTTTTGAGAAAATGAATTGATGGAAAAAAATAAATTCAAAAGAATAAAAAGCAGGATTTGGGATTTGTTTTTTTTAAGCATTGGATTTAATTATGGTTATAATATAATTTTTAATAACGACTTTAAGATAATTATAGGTGGTATTTATGTGAAAGTCATAATTTTAAATTAAAAATAATGGGTTTCAATATGAGATTGCAAATTTATAAAAACATTTACGAACATAAACGCAGTTATTAAGAAAACATATTATTTAATTATTAAGGATTGTTTCGACGTTAATGATATGCGATTTTATGTTTTTAACGTGCTGAAATTGAGTAATAATATACAATTTGCATAACAGTCAGAGACGTTATGATATTTTCGTTTTTAGGTTGAATTTCTTCAAAAAGCAGCCCAAAGCCAGAGAGATTTGTGTAGTATTGACGATGAAAACCTTGCAGAGACGAGGTTTATTCCTTAATTCTGCTAAGTAAATTACGAGAATCTTTCTATCTTAAAATAAGCCATTTCTTCCTCATCTCTTATCAAATTATCTAACCGTTCAAATCCTGATTTTTGCAGCACATTTTGCGATCCGCTGTTGTTGATATCTGTTATAGCTACAACTTCTTTCGTATTTGTATTGGCAAAACTATATTGAGTTAGAGCCTTGCATACTTCTGTAGCAATACCTTTTCCCCAATATTCTCTACTAAGTACATAGCCAATTTCTATTTGGTTAGTATTGTGTACAAAAATACGAGCAACACACATTCCTATAAAATTATTATTTGTAGTATCGAATATCGCCCAACGACTAAGTTTTTTCTGTTCATAATTTTCAAGTAATTCATCAAACATTTCCAAATACCTTTCTGGTGAGACAACAGGAAGGTATTGAGTAACCTGATTGTCTTTAAAAAGATCTAAAAATGTTTGTTGTTCCTGAGGTAAAAATTCTCGAATAATTATTTTCGGGCTTTGATAAAGAGTAGACATGGATGGTCGTTAATATTTGATAAATAATTCAGAACTTTTTTACTAAAATATTAGCAGGGTTCTGTTTCGTAATTACAGCCAAATTTACAGAAAATAATAATGTAGAATAATTTTCTGCTCTTCAAGATATTCTATGATTTTTTATAAAAAGAAAATATTTGGGTTCTTCTATTTTACGAAAGACGATAAAAAGCAAATTGATTTAAAAACAAAAAAGCTTCAGATTTCTCTGAAGCTTTTTTTAGTAGCCCGTAGCGGAATCGAACCGCTCTTACATGGATGAAAACCATGCGTCCTAACCGATAGACGAACGGGCCTACTTTGCTATTGCGGGTGCAAAAATACAATCAATTTTAAAATACACAATAGTTTTTCCGAAAAACTTTTTTTGGTTATCCTGAAAATAGTACCGTTTGAGAGCTTCGTTCATAAACAGAATTGAGTTAATTAAAGTGTATTTGTTTGATTAATAATTGGTTGTTTTATATCTAAAAAATGGTTTTTTCTTCTTTTGCTAAAAGAAAAACTTTAAAATAATTTTAGATCTTATTGATAATTATTTGTTTTGAAAGAATATTTTTATGGTTTTGCTTTCGTTTTTTTAGCTGGTTTTTAAAAAATGCTCATAAAATCTATTGATATTTACTCAAATCTAGATTAAGGATATTACCTACTTTGCTAAACTCTTCATTAATCTTTGCATTCAGGATTAGTTGTTCATTTTTTATTGGATGATTAAAAATTAACTGATGTGCATGAAGCATCATTCCCTTCAATTCATAATTCTCCAGCCATAATTTATTTTGTTTGTTACAGCCATGTGGACGACTTCCTAAAATGGGATGAAAAATATGTTTGAAATGTTTTCGTAATTGATGCATACGTCCAGTTTCAGGAATCGCTTCTACCAAACAATATCGCGATGTTGGTTTATTGTTGAATTCTAACTCAACTTCGGCATTTTGCAAACGATGAAAGTATGTTATTGCATTTTGTTTAACGTCATCATCATTGGTTAAATCATAATCTATCGTTAGTTCTTCGGGTGACCAACCACGTAAAATTGCTAAATATTTTTTTTCGACTTCGCGTGTGGCAAAACGATCGTTCATAATTTTTAGAACTTCTTTGTCTAATGCAAATAACAAAATACCAGATGTTTTGCGATCTAACCTATGAATAGGATAAACGTGTTGGCCTATTTGATTTCTCAATTCCTGAATCGCATACACTTTTGCATCGCGTGCATAAAATGATTTGTGAACCAACAATCCGCTGGGTTTATTAATTGCGATAATATATTCGTCTTGGTAAAGAATTTCTAACATTTGGCAAAAGTAGAAGAGATTTCGATTAAAATCACTTTTATAATTTATTTCTATACTTTTCTCTGCAACTGGTTTTTTTAAAGTCGGAGATTCTGAGAGGTTTTCATTTTATTGTGATCTACAGAAAACAGTGAGG
This sequence comes from Flavobacterium piscisymbiosum, assembly GCF_020905295.1. Taxonomy (NCBI): domain Bacteria; kingdom Pseudomonadati; phylum Bacteroidota; class Flavobacteriia; order Flavobacteriales; family Flavobacteriaceae; genus Flavobacterium; species Flavobacterium piscisymbiosum. Next base: position 2,338,841 of record NZ_JAJJMM010000001.1, read on the forward strand.
TTTTGTGTAGGAGTGACTTAACTTCCAGGAAGATTTGGCAAATTCGAAGAATAGACATAATTTAGTTTCAAGATCCGCCGCATTAAATTCAACCAAATGAAAAAAATAACTTTTGCACTACTTCTATTGTCAGTGATTTGCTATTCACAAAATCAAAAGATTGACAGAGAACCTTTCAAATTAGAATTAGTTGCTAATGCTGAGAATAATTATTCTGCTAATATTTCTAAATCTCCCTATTTCGTAAAAGAAAAAGTTCTCCAAATTTATCCTGGCGAAGAATTGAATATAGAAACTGAAACTAAAGGAGATAGTATTTTTTCAATGAGAGTAGTCGATAAAGTTACTTTTCCTGAAAAAACAATAAAATTAAAGTTTTTACAAAATGTAACTGATCGGAACAATACACAAATGATGCTTTCTGTTGTAAATCCTTTTGATAGAAAATTGATTTACGATGCAATGATATATACTGTTGATGGACAGCAATGGTCACCTACAAGTATTATTCCTATTCAACCAAAGTTAGTTGGTTATGAAACTTGGCCAGATGTTATCGTGACGATGGCTCTTGAAAAATGGAGGTTTACAAAATAATTACGGCAGTACATTGCTAATATTTTCTTAATAAAAAACTAGTAAGTCTAATATTCTATAATTTAGCTATCGTTAGAAAATTAAGATCTTTGTAAACAAATTCCAAAACCAAATGAAAAAAATCCTCATTTTATTGTTTGTTACCGTTATTAATAACTCTTTTTCTCAAACCGGAAAAGTGTATTTAAAAGACTCTAAATTTAATATTGGAAAGGAAAACACGTATATTTATGAACCTCCCACAGGGATCGAAATTCCTGACCAATCAAAAGCCAGAATAATCTACGCATCTAATAACGAAGATGGTATTGAATTTAAAAAATTAGTCAAAAAAGACAAATTTTACGAGTTTGCAATAAAAGTACCAGATTCTTCCAGAACGATTTTGTTAACTATCAATAATGATCAAAAAGTAATAGATGACAATAGTGAAAAAGGATATTCTGTACTTTTAAGAACTCAAAACAAGACTGAATTAAGTAAAAGTTTGGCCAACGAAATTTCTATGAGAAATTATGGCTTTTATGGTTTAAAACTAAAAACGGATAATAAACCTGAAGTCATGGTTGCTGACTATGAGGCTTTGTTTGCAAAATATCCAAATTTAAAAAATGATAAATCTTTTTACAAGTATCTTGGTCAAAAAGAACAAATAAGTAAAGATAAAACCAAACCGGAATTTTTAGCTTTTGCCCAAAAATGCATCAGGAAAAATACTGAAGAATATTTAATATTAGCTTCAAATATTTACGGCAGAACCGAAATGGTAAAAGAAAAAGAAATACTGGATCAGAAAATTTTAAAAAAATATCCTGGTGGTGAACTCGAAAAAACGAAATTTCTTAATGAATTCTTATCTAATCCCAATAAAACCGAAGCCTCTATTCTAGCATGCATGAATACCGTAAAAACGAAGTATCATGATACCTCTGAAAATACATTATTTACTTTCCAGTATTTTTTAATGAATGTTTACCTCCAAAATAGAGATTTTGAAAAAATAATTAATTTAGAAAATACCTTAAAAAATAAATTCGCAATTACATCCAGCTATAATCAAACTGCATGGGAATTGTCAGGGCAAGATTTAACAACACCCGCAAAGGATATTGAATTTGCCGAAAAAATTTCAAAAAGATCTCTCGATATTCTTCATGAAAATCAAAAAATAACTAGTAATTCTGAATATGAAAGTATGTATAATATGTTTGCAGATACTTATGCATTGATCTTATACAAAGAAGGTGATTATGACGGAGCTTTTAAATATCAGGAAATTGTTAGAGGATTCAATGGTTTTGATTCCGGCGGAAAAGAACGTTATTTAGCCTATATGCAAAAGGTGAAAAGCAAAGATGAGGTCAATAAATATATTGAAAACGAAATCAACAACGACCAACTTGTTCCTCCTGCATTTTTATCTACATTAAAAACGAATTATACCGCACAAAATATTCCGTTGGATCAATATGAGAAACTAAAGCAAAAAGCCGAATTGTTGACCAAAACCAAAATGGAAGAACAGGTTATTGCAAGATTTGGAAGTGCAACAGCTTCAAATTTCTCGCTTAAAAATCTGGAAGGAAAAGAAGTCAACCTTTCTGATTACAAAGGAAAAGTAGTAATTCTTGACTTTTGGGCAACCTGGTGCGGACCATGCAAAGCTTCTTTTCCTAAAATGCAGGAATTAGTGACTAAATATAAAGGTAAAAATGTAGAGTTTTTGTTTGTAAATACTTTTGAAAAAGGAAAAGAAGAAGACACTTTTAAAAAAGTCAATACTTATATCTTAGATAAAAAATACAGCTTCAACGTTATATTTGATTATAAAACTGATGTTGCTTCTAACTACAAAATTGAGGCTATCCCAACAAAAATACTTATTGATAAAAACGGAAAAATTATTACTGGTGATGCTTCAGATTCAACTCTTATCGATTTAATTGATCAGCAATTGAATTAAATTTAAATCGCTCCACGATGAATTCTTATGAAATGTTATACGGATATGCTCAGAATTCGCATCCGTAATCTTATTCATGGCAGCAACTTCGTAAAATTAGTATAAAAGTAAAAAAGCTTCAGGTTTCTCTGGAGCTTTTTCTCTTCTTTTTGTTTGCATAGCATTCATATAAATGCCAAAAGCCTCAATCAAATTAAAAATCCTTTTTATAATTTGTGGTTAATAAATTATACATTTGAAATAAATAATGTGTGAAATTTATCACAGATATTTAGCCAAATTTGGATGGCTTTTGTGTTGTTTTGTCCCATATATAAATAAGGTATATATAATGTTATGAGAACAATAATATTAATTTTCACACTAACGGTTTTGACAACATTAAATTTGTTTGGACAGAATAAACTTCCGAAAAATTTAAAACAGACTGTTCAATATTTGGATAAAGATTGTTCAGACAGCGTAAAAAACAAAATCAAAACGATTCACCAAGATAGTCTTATTTATGCTGTTTATCCGTTTGCTAAAACCGAACCATACAGCAACTATAAAACAATATTTGATTGGACAAGTGATGAAAATGGTAATCCAAAAATTACAAAGTATTTAGAAAACAAAGGGATTTTTGATTATCAATCAGAAGTCTTACTATATTCATTTAGACAATATTTACTAAATGGAAAAATCAACGAAAAAGAAATACTTAATAAGTATATTGAAAATCAGAAAAAATCAGAAGAAAAAGACAAAATAAAGTTTGTAACAGATACTATAAATGGTATTTATATACCAAAAGATTTAAATGATTGCTTTAAACAGATAAATTCTTTTTGGAATGACAGCACAAAAATACAAGTAAAAAATTGGAAAGAAGATGAGTTTGCTGGTAAAGTACATTTAGGTTTTGGAATGTGGATAAGAAATAATTGGCAACTTTGGGGTGGTTCAAGACTTTCAAAATACTTCAACGACTTGGGAATTCACCATCCAGATGATATGTCAGGAATTATTTTAGATAGTTATCACAGATATTTAAATAAAACAGATATTAAACTTGAAGAACAAGTAAAATATTATCAAGAGTACTGGGGAAATTCTAAAAAAGCAGAACAGAAAAGAAAAGAAGAAGAATTTATCAAATACAAAATTGGAAAAACACTCGAATTCAATTATAATAAAGGCTATGTCAGTAAAGAACAAGAAAATAAATTTGACAATGACATTTGTATTGCTAAATGCATAATTACTGAACGCAATGAAAAAGATTTTCTAATTAAAGTGAAAATTATTGAAACTTGCGACAAAAAAGGAATTATCTATTATGACAATGAAGGATATAGAATTTATGACCCAAAAACAAAAAAATGGAGTAATCCACCAAAAAGAATTATAAAAAGAATCAAATCAAATCAAGAGCAGTGGTTTGAATATAAAGATTGGGAAACTATAGAATAATGAAAAGTCCTATATCTAATAGTCCCTCGCTGGCGCTGGCGTCCCGCTAGTGACGTAAGTATTTAAAAACAAAAAAGCTCCAGATTTCTCTGAAGCTTTGTTTTAGAGTGGGAAGTATTCAAATATCTGAGCAGTTTTTTGAATATTATTACAGGATTACTGCATTTCTTAAGGTAGTTTTGATAACAATAACCTGATGTTACCTAAAACAAGTTTAGGTTCATCAAGTTGAATAAAATGTCCTGACTTTATCGTTTTTATATGTGTAAAATCTTTTACTCCTGCCTTAAGTGATTCTTTAGAGTCGTACCATAATTGTCTATCAGCTGAATCATGTTCAGCATCAATTTTCATGCTTGTTATTGCGATAACCGGAACGTCAGGCAAATTAGGCAATCCTTCCATATATTTAAAATCTTCTATTAATTGCAGAGTTTCTAATGCTATTCCCGAATTTTCACCATAAGTAGCTTTATAAATATTATAAAATGAGTCTATCTGACTCTGTGAAAAATGGTTGTATTTTTCGTGAGAAGCATCAACAAATACTAAGCCGGCAACTTTTTCAGGATTTTTTATAGCAAAATCTCTAATAATCAATCCGCCTATTGAGTGTCCTACCAGGAGTACCTTTCTGTCGTTTGCAAATTTATCTATGACCTTTTCAAGCTCACTACTTAATTTACTGATATTTCTAGGTTCAGTGTCATATTCTGATTTTCCGTAACCAGCTCTGTCATATAATAAAACGTCAGAATCTAAAAAATTAGATATGGATAAGATCTCTGAAGATTTTCCGGTGCTGTACCACGACGTATGATCGTTTCCATGACCAGATTCAAAAACAACTAAATATTTTGATTTTTTTGATACAAAGTAGGTCATCAGTTTATGTGTTCCTAAATCGATTACAGTTCCCGGATATTCGGGAGAATCTTTTTTATCATCATCAGAGCAAGAGACAAAAGAGAGTGTATAAATTATAAAAGTTAAAAGACATAATAATCTAATAATAGCTTTATGTAGCTTTGATTTGGGGTGTGTTTTTCTTAAGGTCATTTGTAATTTTTAGTTTTTGTTGAAAGTAAAATCGATACAAATATTAGTATTATTTACCATGAAAAAGTTCTGATTTATGAATCAGAACCTATTTAAAAACTAGAAATTTCCTGTTCGCAAAAAAAATCATATCCCAGCGAGGATTGCTTTTTTAAATTCAGATGGAGTTTGATTCGTATGTTTCTTAAAAGTAGTATTAAAGACTGTTTTAGAATTAAAACCAACTTCAAAAGCAATTCCCATTAAACTCAAATGCTCCATATTAGAATCCTGAATCATTTTTTTTGCTTCTTCGATTCGATACGTATTAATAAATTGATAAAAATTCTCATTACAGCCCTTATTTATTATATAAGAAAGCAGATGAGTTGAAATATTCAATTGTGAAGCCAATTTAAATAAGCTTAACTCCGGATCCAAAAAAGGTTTTTTATGATCCATTACCTGGATTAAATTGGATTTCATCTCTGTTAATTCATCATCAGAAATCAATTTTTTCTGATTGTTTTTCAAATCAGAAGTTTCATTTATAAGGACGTCAATTTCCTTTTTTTCTTCTTTATTAAGCGGTATAATTTCTTTTTGTTTTAAAGAAAAATAGGCCATAAAAAAAATGCAGACAAGATAAACCAGACTAGCAAAATGGTCAAATAAAACACTCGTTCTTGCTAATTTAAAAAATATATCAATTAACCAAAGGCTGGTAATTATCAACACGCATATTACTACTTTCTGCAGCCATTTTAAGTTGATCGTATCGATGTTAGAAGTGTACAGAAACAATTTTTTTTGATAAGTAGTTATTTCTCTGTACGCCATAATAGCATAAGTAATAACCTGAAAACAAAAAATTAAATTAAAAGCGGTAATGATTATAACGCCATTTTTTTTATCGGTATCAGTAGAAGGTTGCTCTACATTAATGAGAACTGAAACTAAAAGTAAAAATAGCATTATAAAAGCAAATGCAAAATGCAAATTATCTTTCGTTCGCCATTTTCTGTTAGGATTAACAAAATAAGCAACAGTAAAATAAAAAACCGGGGCTACTATATAATCCGTTAATGCCAAAAAGTCATTTATAGGCATTCGTGTTTTTAAAAACTCAGTTTTTTCTAATAAATCATTAAACTGAATAATGAATATACACAAAATAAAAGAACCAAACCATCGATTAGCCTTACTGTTTACTTGATTAACATTAGTAAAGATTAAGAATGCCAGTAATAAAGTCGTTCCCGCAACAAAGAAGCTGATTAGTTGATCCATTAAAAAAAATAATACATATATGTGTTTGATATTTTCTTAGAAAGATAAAATAAACAAATATATACAAATCAAAGTGTTTTCTTTTTAATTGGTATTCTAATAAAAAGTTAGCCTAAAAAAGAGAATATAAATAACAAATTCTTTAATAATATAATATGCTGCCCCCGCTGGCGCGAGCGTCCCGCTAGTGAACGTAAAGTATTTAAAAATAAAAAAGCTCCAGATTTCTCTGAAGCTTTACTTAGTAGCCCTAACGGGACAATTCTCGAACCATTTTGTGGATGACTTAAAATAAATAAATATTATTTTATATTAATTTCCATATTTATTTAAAATTGATTTTAGTCATTTATAATATTGAATCAGTGGAATAAAACTCTGCTTATTTAGTTCTTATTTTATTCTCAGAAATTAGAACTAATTAGAGTTTAAACAAGAATTGACCTGACATAAAGTTTTATACTATTGAAATTGCACTCATATATGTACTAAAGGATTCAATAAATATAAGTTGCTTGAATATTGTTAAGTAAATATCCTATTTTTGAAAACAAATAAACACTGACATTTGTCAGACATAGCAACCCGCTTTAGGGTATATAAGTCTGATTTTATCAGACATATATACAAGTTAGCAGTAAGTATAAAATGAATCCGCCAAAATGAATAAAAGAACAAGAGATATATTTGAAAATCTAAGAGGAGATTGGATTTTAAATAGGACAATTGAAGACTTAAAGCTCAATGAGATAAACACAGCTAGTGGAAAAGCTTCGTTTCAATCAAACTTTGATGATATTGATTTTTTGTACTATAAAGAAATAGGAAAGCTTTTATTGAAAAAAGGAGGTAAGTCAATTAACTTCACTCGTAAATATATCTACAAAATAGTAGAAGACCGAATAGATATAATATTGGATGATGGAGTTACAAAAGGTAAATTATTCCAAACTCTTATATTTGAGAATGATAAAGACGAATTAAATGGCTCTGAGCATATTTGTAAACTTGATAGACATAATGGTAGATATTTTTTTATAGACGAAAATAATTTTTATATTGAATTTACAATTAAGGGGCCTAAAACTAATTTATTAATTAGAACAAATTATAGTAAAGAAAAATAATGCCTACTGCTAACAGCCGTTTGGCCAGATTGAGGTTTTAGGCTTAATTGAAAGATGGTCTTGTATTTGGGAAATTTGTGTTTAACCGAAAAATCTCGCATTTTTATTCCCCCGCTCCCGCTGGCGCGAGCGTCCCGCTCGTGAACGTAAAGTATTTAAAAATAAAAAATCTCCAGATTTCTCTGAAGCTTTTTCTCTTAGAAGCCTAACGGGACAATTTTCGAACCATTTTGTGGATGACTTAAAATAAATAAATATTTATTGTATATTAATTTCCATATTTAAAATTGATTTTAGTCATTTATAATATTGAATCGGTGGAATAAAACTCTGCTTATTTAGTTCTTATTTTATTCTTAGAAAGTAGAACTAATTAGAGTTTAAACAAGAATTGACCTGACATAAAGTTTTATACTATTGAAATTGCACTCATATATACTAAAGGATTCAATAAATATAAGTTGTTTGAATATTGTTAAGTAAATATCCTATTTTTGAAAACAAATAAACACTGATATTTGTCAGACATAGCAACCCTCTTTAGGGTATATAAGTCTGATTTTATCAGACATATATACAAGTTAGCAACCATTAATTTCGAACTCGTATGAAAAAGACATTTTTGATTATAATGATTATTTTTAGTAGTTGTAAAAAAAGTGTAACAGAATTTGAGTTTAAAACAAAAGATCGAAATATTTTAAATAATGTTAGTTTGTTAAATCAAAAATGTGAAGAGTTATTTCTTAAAAGTTTTTCAGAAAAAGAATTCGAAAAATATTTCAAACTTAACTCTAAAGAGACTTATTTACGATGTGGAGAAAATAAATTTCGGCTAAATGATTCTGTAAATTGTAAGCCAAACTTTTATAGAATTTCCTATGATTTTAGTTTTGAAAATAAATTCCAAGAAACAATCGAAATTGATTTTGATTCTTTGAATAGGCAAATTAATGTAAATACAGATTTACTGAAAGGTTTACGTAGGTTTGCAGACAATAAAATTAAAATAAATAGACAAACGGCTTTAGAGATCGCAAGGAAATATGAAATTTCAGGAGAAAATATAAACATATTCTTTAAGATTTATAAATATCCCAAATCAAGTCCGAAATACAAATCAAAAAATTCTATTCTTTATTATTGGGAAATAACCAACGAATGTAACCATTGCAATTCAATATCAATCGATGCAGAAAGTGGAAATGTATTTGAAGAACGAAAATCTGAATACGTATATTAACGGTTGCTAACAGCCGTTTGGCTAGATTGGGTTTTTATGCTGAATTTAAAGATAGTTTTGTGTTTGTAAAATTATGTTCAACCGAAAAATCTCGCATCTTTAATCCCCAACCTCGCCAAGCGCCAGAACGTTATAGCCAATGGTGCAAAAATCGAAACAACAATGAAAATCCCGACAATACACGGATATATCGACAGAAGAATTTTAATCAACTTCACAGCTGACCCAAAATCGGTGGAGAAAATTATTCCGTTTCCTTTTAGGCCAAAACTATACAAAGACAAAGCTATCGTTGGAATTTGCTTAATCAGACTGAAAAACATAAAACCAAAAGGATTTCCTGACTTTGTTGGTGTAAACTCTGAAAATGGCGCTCACAGAATTGCAGTGGAATGGGATGAAAATGGTGAAACAAAATCAGGAGTTTATATTCCAATATCACGCTCTTCATCAAGTGTAGGTATTGATCCCGTTAGATTATCTATAGGAAAAGGTGTAATTGAAAAAGATGCAAAAAGTGCAAGTATACAAAGTCAATAATTGAAATATGAAAAGGAGACTAATTTTGTTTGGATTAATTATAATTATTTGTACTTCAGTAACAAAATATACTTATTTAGAAAATCAAGATGATAAAGTTCTTTGGTCTAGTAAAAGAAAATTAGTTTGGGGTGATTTCACAGGGGCTATTCCTGAAACAACAGAACCATTCGTGAAAGCTATAACAGGATATTCTATTAAACTAAAGTACGAACGTTTAGATGATATTGTATTAAATTATAAAGTCGAAAATTATTTTATAAAAAGTAAATCTTGGACTATTACTACAGATACTCAAACTTTAGCACACGAACAACTCCATTTTGACATTGCTGAATTATATGCAAGAAAAATTAGAAAATCATTTGACAGTCTGGTGGTTAAAAATAATAATAATGTTTATATCTACAATGAAATTTACAATTTAAATATTTCAAAATGTGATAAATACCAATATTTATATGACCACCAAGTTTCTGGTAATTTTAAAAATCAGCAACAATGGTTCAAGAAGATCGGAACTGAATTATTAAGATTGAAGAAATATGAATATATTCCAGAAAAATAATGGTTATAGAAAAAAGAATTCCGCTATCCGAAGTCTTCTCATAAAAAACTGCGCAAATGTCTAACTTTGCGCTTTTTTTGCAAATATTAAATTTTATTTCAACTTTTATAAATTATTATAATGAAAAAAGCTCCAGATTTTTGTGAAGCTTTTTGTCTTAGTAGTTCGCCCCGGCGAAGACTCGAACCTGTGTCCGCGGCGGCGGATATAAGCCCGATGAGCTGAAATTTATTGCATAAAAAAAGCTCCAGATTTCTCTGAAGCTTTACTTAGTAGCGGGAACAGGACTCGAACCTGTGACCTTCGGGTTATGAGCCCGACGAGCTGCCTACTGCTCTATCCCGCGATGTTTCGAGTGCAAAGATACGCCGATTTTTAAGAAATCCAACGAAAACTTTAAAAAATGTTTTATTTTCTGTATTGAGTTGATATGACTACCTTTGCAAATTAAATAATACACAAATGTCACATAAAGCAGGTTTTGTAAACATCATCGGGAATCCAAACGTTGGAAAATCAACATTGATGAACGCCTTTGTTGGGGAAAGATTATCTATCATTACATCAAAAGCACAAACAACTCGTCATCGTATTCTTGGAATCGTGAATGGCGAGGATTTTCAACTTATATTATCGGATACTCCCGGAATCATCAAACCCGCTTATGAAATGCAGGAATCGATGATGAACTTTGTAAAATCGGCTTTTGAAGATGCTGATATACTGGTTTATATGGTCGAAATAGGAGAGCAGGACTTAAAAGACGAGGCTTTCTTTAATAAAATCATTCATGCTAAAATTCCGGTTTTGTTATTGTTGAATAAAATCGACAACTCAAATCAGGAACAATTAGAAGAGCAAGTAGCATTTTGGACAGCAAAAGTGCCAAATGCTGAAATTTTCCCAATCTCGGCTTTACAGAATTTTAATGTTCCGGAAGTTTTTGGAAGAATCATCGAATTGTTGCCGGAATCACCGGCATATTACCCAAAAGATCAATTAACAGACAAACCGGAACGTTTTTTCGTAAACGAAACCATTCGTGAGAAAATCTTACTGAACTATAGCAAAGAGATTCCGTACGCGGTTGAAATCGTAACGGAAGAATTTTTTGAAGACGAAAAAATTATCAGAATTCGTTCGATCATTATGGTAGAACGCGAAACTCAAAAAGGAATTATTATTGGACATAAAGGTGCGGCTTTGAAAAAAGTAGGAACCGATGCTCGTGCTGATTTAGAAAAGTTCTTCGGGAAACAAATACATATTGAACTGGTTGTAAAAGTGAACAAAAACTGGAGAAGCAATGCCAATATGCTGAAACGTTTTGGATATAATCAATAATTTTTTCTAAACGCCAGATCATAATTTATGCAAGTTTCAACGAAGTATTCAATACCAATATGTTTGGGACTTATAGTGATTGTGGGTTTGGCTCGTCTTTTTGGTACAGAAGAGAAAGCAATTCCCTCTAAACCTGTAATCAAAAAAACGGAAACTATTGTAGAGAAAGATTCTGTAGCTTTTGATACAATGGCTTGTTGTGATCAAGAAGTGAGATTGTTTTTAAGCGAATTCATAAAGCAATTCCAGACCAATAAGGCTTCAAATATTAATAAGTTCATTGATAAATCTAACGGATTGGCCATATTTGTGAAAGATGGCTATTATCCTATTTTAAGCTTTCCTAATAAAATTGATGACTGGATCGAATGGTTTGATTTTAAAATCTATGAGAATATAGAATTTGGAAAATTTCCTGAATATCTGGGAGACGGCGAATTTAAAAAGACAGGTTTTTATTATGTGAAATACCAGAATAAATTCCGTTTGGATGATTTTGAAGATACTTATAGTAATCGGTCAGATGAGTATAAAAAGCCATTTCGAAAGCTTGAAAAGTTATGCAATTACAGAGCCGATGTAATGTCGATAGATAAAAGCAGGGTTTTGACATTGTATTTTAGTATTCATAAAAATAATAAATATTTGGTTGGAATTACTCAGGATGCTGTAGATGATGTTTTGTACACAGCTCCGGAAAAAGAGTTTGTGCCAATAGATACAGAAAAGCAAGTCGAGGCGTTTTTATCAAATAACAGAAGGTTTTGCGATGTAGAGAATAAAGCATATGTTGATTTTGATAAAAAAGAACTTCTATACTGGGATTTTGGTGATGAGCCTTTTCCGTTTAGTAAATATAAAATAGGTCCTTTGAATGTTATTTCGGCAAAAATTAAAATTCGGGATATTACATTTTTTAATGTAAAGGAAGACGATGGACTTACTTTAAAATTATCCAATAAAGGTGATTTTAGTTCTTACAGAATGGGAGCAAGGCCGCAATATATTTATGAAAAGTGTAAATAATTTCAGAAATACTTAGTTGGAAATTAAGAGGTTGAAGTTTTTCTAGAGGTTGTAAAATAGATTGTTGATACAAAACAATTATTAATTTTTGATGTTGACTGAATTTCTTTATACCCCGAAACCCTAGCCCTGATAGAAGTGGAAATCCTTTTTCTGGCTGCTGCCAGCCAGGAAAAGATTGAAACGGATAGCAGGAAACAGCTCCCGAAAATAACAAGAATAACAATAAAAATCTTAGGTACTTAGAAACTTAGCGACTTAGTCACTTTTTTAACTACCTTTGCAAAAAATTAAAATTAAGCATTTTGGATTACAAGGGATTAGGTTTTTAGGGAACTAAAAATCTGAAATCTAAAATCTGAGATCTAAAATTCAAAGAAATGAATAACATTGTTGCGATAGTAGGAAGACCTAATGTAGGGAAATCAACCCTTTTTAATAGGCTGATACAAAGAAGAGAAGCTATTGTAGATTCTGTATCTGGGGTTACCCGTGATAGAAACTATGGTAAAAGCGAGTGGAACGGAAAAGAGTTTTCTGTAATTGATACCGGTGGATACGTTCGCGGATCTGATGACGTATTTGAAGGTGAAATTCGTAAACAAGTGGAGCTTGCTATCGACGAAGCTGATGTTATTATTTTTGTGGTAGATGTTGAGGAAGGAATTACACCAATGGATGATGTTGTTGCGCGTTTATTGCGTAAAGTGACAAAACCGGTTTTATTGGCTGTAAATAAGGTAGATAACGCAATGCGTGAAAAAGATGCAATTGAGTTTTATAACCTTGGTTTAGGTGAATATTTTACGTTTGCGAGTATATCGGGAAGTGGAACAGGAGATTTATTAGATGCTTTAATTGACTCTTTTCCAGAAAAACCAGAACCAGTTCAGGAAGAAGTAGTTTTACCTCGTTTTGCTGTTGTAGGGCGTCCGAATGCTGGTAAATCTAGTTTTATCAATGCACTTATTGGTAAAGAACGTTTTATGGTAACGGATATTGCTGGAACTACACGTGATGCAATTGATACAAAATTTGATCGTTTTGGTTTTGAATTTAACCTGGTTGATACTGCGGGAATCCGTCGTAAAGCTAAAGTGAAAGAAGATTTAGAGTTTTACTCAGTTATGCGTTCTGTACGTGCGATTGAGCATGCTGATATTTGTATTTTGGTTATTGATGCAACACGTGGATTTGAAGGTCAGGATCAAAGTATTTTTTGGCTGGCAGAGAAAAACCGTAAAGGTGTTGTAATCTTAGTAAACAAATGGGATTTGGTAGAAAAAGATACCATGTCGACTCGTGATTACGAAGAGAAAATCAAGAAAGAATTAATGCCTTTTACTGATGTGCCAATTTTGTTCGTTTCGGCTTTAACGAAACAACGTTTATTGAAAGCATTAGAAGCTACGGTTACGGTTTTTGAAAATAGAAAACAAAGAATCCCAACTTCTAAATTCAACGAATTTATGCTGAAGGTGATCGAAGCTTATCCGCCACCAGCGACAAAAGGTAAATATGTAAAAATTAAATATTGTATGCAGTTGCCAACTTTAACGCCTCAGTTTGTGTTTTTTGCCAATATGCCACAATATGTTAAAGAACCATATAAAAGATATCTTGAAAATAAAATTAGAGAAAATTGGGACTTTTCAGGAGTGCCGATCGATATTTATATTAGAGAAAAATAAAAGTAAAAGTCCTCAGAAATGGGGACTTTTTTTATGTCTTTTTATTAATCCAAATATTTTTATCAAGGTTAATGGCACACTGTTTGCGTAAATGTTGAGCTTACAATTAAACCTTTTGACTCTACTCGAGTCTTACTATTTTTAACCAACCATTTTATGACCAAAATTTATTATTTTCTAATTTTCTCGCTTTTTTGTTATTCGGCAAGTGCCCAGAATGAAATTGTCCTTAAAGGAACCGTTGTAGATATTAATACGCAATTACCGCTGGAGTTGGCAACTGTTTATTTTACAACCGTAAAAGATTCTACTGTAATCGAATATGCTACAACCGATAAAAACGGATCCTTTAGCATAAAAACCAAAAAATACGACAAGCCTATTTTCTTAAAGGTAAACTATATGGGTTATCAACCCTATTTTGAAGAAGAAAAAGGACTTCTGGAAAGCAAAGACTTTGGCAAATTGTATTTATTGGAAGCTGCAAATGCTTTGGATAATGTGGTGATAAAAAGTGAAGCTCCGCCTATTACCATAAAAAAAGATACTCTGGAGTTTAATGCCGCTTCGTACAAAGTAAGGCCAGATTCTAATGTAGAAACTTTGCTGAAACAATTGCCTGGTTTTGATGTGGGTACAGATGGTAAGGTTACTGTAAACGGACGCGAAGTAAATCAGGTTTTGGTAAACGGAAAAACATTTTTTGATAAAGATGGTGCCATTGCGTTGAAGAATCTGCCGGCAGAAATCATTAAAAAAATTCAGGTTTCAGATTTTAAAACTAAGAAAGAAGAACTTTCGAAGCAGGAATCGACTTCGGATTATTCGAGTATAAATATCACAATTGACGAAAAGAAAAATAAAGGTTATTTCGGGAAAATTCTTGGAGGATATGGCTCTGATGATCGTTACGAAAGCAGTCTTTTATTGAATTATTTCAACAATAAGCAAAAGATCAGTGTTTTAGCTTCATCCAACAATATCAATTCTACAGGTTTTGCAATGGATGAGGTATTTGATAATATGGGAGGCGGCCGAAATGCAAAAGGCAACAGTGGAGGCGGCGGCAGTTCAGGAAGTGGTAAAGGTATCACGCAGTCGAATTTAGTAGGACTTAATTATTCTGATGACTGGTCGGAAAAATTGATGGCAATGGGAAGTTATAATTTTTCGAATTCAATTAATAATAACGATAGTAAATCTGATCAGGTTAGTTTTTTACCAACCGGAAATATTGCCACTTCATCAGATTCTAAAACAAGAAATGAAAATACAGGAAATAACGTAAATTTTGAATTAGAATATAAAATTGATCCCACAACGAGATTGGTTGTGGTACCAAAATTCAATCAATCCCGTTCGAATAGTAATTCGACTTCTTCTAGTTTTTCTGAGGATGAAAACGGCGAAGCTTTGAATGAAAGCACAGCCAAATCATATTCAGAAAGTGACAATACTACTTTTGGCAACACGATCAACTTCAATAAAGCTTTTAAGAAAAAGGCCCGTAATTTTAGTGTTGTTTTTGATAATAACAATGCCAAAACAGATGCTGAGGCTTTGAATCTTTCTCAGACTATTTTTTATAAGGATGCTAAGCCAAATGATGATCGTAATCAGAAAAGTAATAACAAAAATACTACTGATAATTATTCTCTTGAACTTGAATATACAGAGCCTGTAACAGATTCATTGAGAATAAGGTTTGGGTCTGATTTTGACTGGAACAAAGATATGAAAGACGTAAAAACATTCGATTTTGATGCTGCATCGCAATCGTACAGTAGTTTAAATGATTCTTTGAGCAATTATACGACTTCAAAGCAAAATTCGTTTAGTCCCAAAATTGGAATTACCTGGCAAAAAAGTAAATATACGGTCAATTTGAATTCGAGAACTTCCATTGTAGAGTTTGATAATCATTCGTTATATCTTAATAATGCAACCGATTTAAACAAACGATATGCTTTGCCATACGGAGATTTTCAGGTAAGGTATAAGTTTAGCCGTTCAAAGAATTTATCATTCAAATACGATTATTCAAATGCACTTCCTACAGCGGTTCAATTAATGCCGGTTTTAAATTTAACCAATCCATTAAATACCATAACAGGAAATCCTGATTTGAAGCCCATCGAAAAAAACAGTGCTAATTTTAGTTTTAGAAATTACGATTTCCGTACGCGTTCCGGTTACAGTTTGTATGTAAAAGGAGATTATTATAATAACGATGTGGTTTCGACTTCTATTTATGACGATAGCGGAAAAAGAACTACTACTTATGTAAATATTTCGGGAACTTATATGGCTTCGATTGGTGGAAACTGGAATCAATCGATAAAAAGAGACGCTCATGTTTTACGATATGGTTTTGGGTTAAACGGTAGTTATTCATTCGATAAAGGTTTTACCAATGCTATTTTGTACAATGCAAAATCTACGGCTGTAACGCCAAAAGTAAACTTGACTTATGAATATGGAGAATTGCTTATTATCTCGCCATCGTATAGTTTATCATACAATCAGACCAATTATGAAAACTCTTCGAGAGATGCCAGTTCGAATGTAGTACACAGAATCAATTTGCAAACGACAAGTTATTGGCCAGCCAACTTAATTTTCGGAAATGATTTTGGATACACTTACAATTCAAGTATTTCGAGCAACTTCAAAAAAGATTTCTATTTGTGGAATACCAGTTTATCTTACGGATTTTTTGATAAAAAAGTCTACGCAAAAGTGAAAGTTTATGATGTTTTAAATCAGAATCAAAGTGCTACAAGAACTATTTCGGCAACCTCTATTCGTGATGAAGAAAATACCGTACTGAAACGTTATGTAATGTTCTCTGTAAGTTATAAAATAGGAAACTTTGCCGGTGCTGAAAAAGGAGGGAAGAAGAGACAGAGAATGGATTAGAAAAAGGTTCAGAGTTTCAAAGTGACAGAGGTTCAAAGGTTTTAATGTAGAGACGCACAGCAGTGGAATTTTATTTTCTAAATCCTTGGTTTCCTATTTATTCTATGATAAACAGTAAATCTGATAATATCGCGATCATAAAAATCAATTCCGCTTGAACGTCTTTGAAAACTTTTGAGGTAACCTAATTCCAAACCAATATTAGGATTAAAATGATAACGCAAAGCAGTATAAATTCGGTTTTGATCGAAAGTGTTTCTTTTATTGTCTTTTCCAAAATTGAACATTATTTCATCAGAAATTGTTCCTTTTAGACTTCGTTTATCCTTTTTCCAAAGATCAAATGTTGCTTGTAATCTGTATCTAAATCGATACGCAAAAGAAAAATCATCCTGTAATGCTGTTTTATTTGCTTTCTGGATAAAACGTTCTTCGAGCTGAAAACGGTTATGAAAAGTAACTTTAGCAATCTCATTAATAAAAGTAGCATCTTGCTGAATGCGATACTCAGGAACAGAATAATCAGGATCAATGTGAGGGTCTTGCGTGTTCACATTAAAATAAGCAAAACCGCCACCTAAATCTATGTTTTTATGAATTCGATATCTTGCCTGAATTCTTAGAACAAATAAATTTTCATGCACGGGATTCAAAAAACTTCTGTTGTCGATCTCAGAATGTATTGCCCATTTTTCAGTAATCGGCAAAATATTGTAATATCTTATCCAGGTTAAGGTTTGCTGATCGGTCTTTTTCAGACTTTGTGCCGATAAAAAAGGACTAATAAAAATAAAAAAGAGTAATAATTGGAGAACTTTCATTCAATTTGTATCAATTCAGGCTGCGAATATATACAAATCAGAATAGATGTATCGAACAATAAAATTTGTTTTAAATTCTATTTTGTGATTTCATTTCATAAAAAAAACGAGACAGATTTAAAAACCCGTCTCGTTTCATATATTTAAACTAACTAACTGTGGTTATAGTGAATATTTCAAAGTTACGCCATAAGTTCTTTGATCACCAATTACTCCTGCATATTGTCCTGTGTTTCCACCTGCAGGTAATAATTGTTCGTAGTAATCTTTATTTAAAAGATTACGTCCCCAGAATTGAACAGATAAACCTTGCGAAGCGCGGAAACCAATACGGGCATTAAAAATAGCATAACCAGGAACGACTAAGTATTTTGAAGCCGATGGGCTAGATGAAAATTCAGAACGAGCGTAAGAATCTAATGCGATGAAAGCTTTTCCAGCATTTCCGAAGAATTTTGCTTTGTTAGAATATTCACCTCCCAGAGATCCTGCCCATCTTGAAGCACCTGGTAAATCAGTTCCTGAAACATCTTTGAAGGCTACAGGAGCTCCTGTTTCTTCTAATGGAAGCGGTGCGTTTGTAAATTTAACATAAGTACCTTCTGTATATGTTGCAGCACCATTTATAGTTAAGTTTTGACTGATAACAAAGCTGGCATCCAATTCAGCACCTCTTACACGTACTTTATCAGCATTAGCAAGATATCCACGGTTTACACCCAATTCAGCTGCCTGAACGTTGGTTTGAAAATCTTTGATTTCTGTGTTAAAGAAAGCAAGATTGAATACTGAATTTCTAAACGGTGAAGTTTTAACTCCTATTTCGTAATGATTTACTTTCTCTGGTTTAATTACGGCAAGATCTAATAAGGGATCACCTTTTGAATCAGTAGGAAGTCCCGCTACGTTTACACCAACCGGTTTGTAACTTTTTGCATAAGTAGCATAAGCATTGATTTTGTCCGATGCTTTAAAAGTCAACGTTATGTTTCCAGAAAAGTCAGTGTTGTCAGTACTAGAATCAAATGCCTGATCAGAATACACTAATTTTTTCAAAGCTAATAATGCCGGATCAGTAGTTTGTAAACCTCCGTATGTTGTACGAGAATAATGAGCGTCTTTTTTATCAAAGTTATATCTTAACCCTGGTAAAACGTGAAGACGATCTGTAATAGCCCAGTCAATTTGTCCAAAAACTGCCGCACTTGATGCTCTTATGTTGGCATCAGTTTTGATTCCGTATCCTTCAAAAAGTCCCGGAGTTTTCCATAAAGGGCTGGTTGTACTTTGAGCAAATCTCCATTGTGCATTCCCAGATTCTTCTGTACCATCGGTTTGAGAAGTTTGGTCAATAAAGAATACACCTACAACACCGCTAATTTTTTCTGTAAGCTGACCTGCGTAACGAACTTCTTGTGTAAATTGAGTTTGTCTTGTTGGGTTTTGAGATAATGCCAATACTTGTAATCCTGTAAAATCCCTGTCATTTGATGGATCCCAGTTCCAAAATCTCCACGCTGTTGTCGAAGTAAGTGTTCCTGAACCAATTTTGGTATCGATATTAAGAGAAATACCCCCCATGTCTTGTCCTGAACGCCATGGTGTATCATGATCAATTTTACGATCAAAAGCATTTAAGCTTGGTAATTGATAATTTAAATCTTTAATAATAGCATCAAACTGGCGATAAGCAGCTCTTTGAGTAGGCGCAACACCTGCAACAACCTGCGCATATCCGTCAGGACGTTGTGTTGTAATATCTGCTGCCAATATAATATTGGTATTTACTGTTGGAGTCCAAAGTAACTGACCTCTAATTCCCTGGTTGTTTAAAGTATTTGTAGGTCTTCCTGTTGCAACGTTATCGATAAGACCATCACGTTGTGTACCTGAGAAAGACAAACGACCTGCTACTTTTTTTCCTAAAGCTCCTGTTACAGAGGCTTTAGCTTGCAGGAAATTATAGTTTCCGTAGCTCACTTCAAAATCAGCTCCTGAAGTAAAACTTGGTTTACGCGTTGTGATGTTAAATGCCCCCGAAGTAGTATTTTTTCCAAACAAAGATCCTTGTGGCCCGCGTAATACTTCGATTTGTTCTACATCGATAAAATCTAAAGTTGTAGCAGCCGGACGTGCATAATAAACACCGTCTACATAAAAACCAACTCCAGGATCGATTCCGTCATTGGTAAGTCCAAAAGGAGAACCAAGACTACGAATATTGATTCCGGTATTTCTAGGGTTAGAAGAATACAATTGTACTGACGGAACCAATTCTTTAATACGGTTCACATTAAAAGCGCCTGTTTGTTCTGCTTGTTTACCTGTAATAACAGAGATCGCAATTGGCACATCCTGAACTTTTTCTATTCTGCGTCGGGAAGAAACGACAACTTCTATAAGTTCATTTTCTTCTCTAAGTGTTACTTGTAATGGAGCAGTTGGTAAATCAGCAAGTTCTATTTCTGTAGTTTTGTAACCTACATACTGAACTAAAATTGTAACAGGAAGTTTTCCTTTGCTGTCGATTGTAAATCTTCCTTCGCTATCTGTAGTGGTATTGGTAGTTGTTCCTTTGATAACAACATTAACAGCTTCAAGTGGTGTGTTTTCGCTAGTTTTAACTACACCTTCAATGTTTTGGGCAAATGATATTGAGAAAGTTAAAAAGGATAATATGGTAAGTATATTTTTTATAGAATTTTTCATTTTTATATTAAGTATATGTGATTAGTAGAATTTAAAATAAAATTTTTTTTATCAGCACATACACATCATAGAAGAATTGTTTTTCACATTCGTGAAATGAATATTTTGGTTTCTTTGCAAAAGATTTTTTGACACACCTGATCGATTGTAATTTACTTTCATATGGTTTAAAATTTTGTAAATGGTTTGTTGGTTTTTTTGCAAATATATGTAAATTCTATAGATTTACTAGGAATTAAGAAATATTTTTTTTATTTCTTTACAAGTGAAGCGATTGTGATGCCTTGCATTGCCTTAAGAGTTTCGTCGCGAATAATCATCAGACCATGTCTTAGACTGCATTCTTCCTCAGTTTTACAATCTGAGCATGGTTCGTAAAAGTTTAACGAAGCACATGGTAAAAGCGCAATTGCACCGTCAAATAAACGGTGAATTTCTGCCAAAGTAATATCGTTTTTGGAGCGTATCAAATAATATCCGCCAAATTTTCCTTGCTTACTACTCACAAAACGTCCTCGTTTTAGATCCAATAAAATTTGTTCTAAAAACTTTTTAGGAATATTGGCGCCATCAGCAATTTCAATTGTTCTTGAAATGTGATTTTCGTCTTGTTCTGCTAAATAAAGTAAGGCCTTAAGGGCGTATTTTGCTTTATGTGATAACATCTATATTGAAGTATTAATTGTAAATTATAAATTTTTAAAACTGAAAACTGTCACTGCAAACTGTGACTTCCTTTCTACCAGCCTCCGCTAGAACCTCCACCAGAGAATCCGCCGCCGCCAAAACCTCCACCGAAGCCTCCGCCACCGCCAGATGATCCACCGCCGAAACCTCCAAATCCGCCTCCGCCGCTTCTTCCAAGGCTGCTTAGAAGAATTACATCCATCAGACTAGGGCCTCCGCCGCTATTATTGCCTGAATTTCCTCCACCGCCTTTATTTCGTGACAGTAAAATTAATACAATTACAACAATAACAATGAATGGCAATATCGGAAAATCATTTCCTTTGGCTTGCTTGCGTTCGCCTTTAAATTTTCCTTTAAAAACATCAATTATGGCATCTGTTCCTTTATCAAGCCCATTATAAAAACTTCCGGCTTTAAATTCCGGAATAATAATATTTCTGATAATGGTTCCGCCAATTCCTGCAGTCAAACGATCTTCAACTCCGTATCCGGGATTAATGGCAATTTTTCTTTCGGCTTTAGCCAATAAAATAATTACACCATTATCATCTTGTTTCGTCCCTCCAATTCCCCAGGTTTGTCCCCATTTTGTAGCCAGCTGACTCACATCTTCGCCTTTTAAACTTTCGATTGTAATCACTACGATTTGAGTCGTAGTAGAATCTGAGTAGCGAATTAGTTTTTCTTCCAGCTGTGTTTTTTCAGAGGCGCTTAAAACATTTGCATAATCATAAACTGAAGTTTGCAAAGTTGGTTTTTCCGGAATTGTAAATTGTGCAAAAATACAATTGGTGGTGAAAAAAGCGATGAACAAAAAGGTAAACTGAAAAAGTCCTTTTGAATAAGATATTTTGTTTTTGGAAATTTTCATTATTTATCCTTTTGAGATTTCGTTTGATAATTCATTAGTGTCACCTTCAGACCAAGGAAAGTATTTTTTTAATTGTTCGCCGGCATTCAAAATACCATCAACAATACCTTGTTTAAAGTTTCCTGACTTAAATTGGCTGATCATGGCATCTTTGGTACAATCCCAAAAATCTGCTGCAACAAGATCATTTATGCCTTTGTCTCCGCAAATAGCAAATGTTTTATCTGCTACGGCAAAGTAAAATATAACCCCGTTTTGTTGTTGGGTTTCATTCATTTTTAATTCATGAAAAACTTCCAAAGCCCTGTCAAAAGGAACCTTGGAAGTTGTTTGTTCTATATGTACTCTAATCTCGCCAGAAGTATTTTTTTCAGCCACGCGAATAGCTTCAACAATGGTTAATTCTTCTTCTTTGGATAAAAAATCTTCTACTTTAGACATGGGAGTATTTTAGAGTTTAGATTATTGATTTTAGATTTAACTACATTCTAAAAATTTGTAGTCAAAATAAATTATTTATTGAAATTTACTTCAACTGGTTTTTCAGCTCCTGCAACAGCTTCAAAATATGGTTTTTCTTTGTAGCTTAAGAACCAGCTATTCGGAATTGCAAGAACATAACCATTATAATCTTGTACAGCTTCGTTAAAACGAGTTCTTGCTGTTAAGATTTGGTTTTCTGTACTAGCCAATTCGTCTTGTAATTTCAGGAAATTCTCATTTGCTTTTAATGTTGGATATTGTTCAACAGAAACCAATAATCTTGATAATGATGAAGATACTCCGCTTTGAGCCTGGTTGTATTGAGCCAATTGTTCAGGAGTTACATTACTTGGATCAATAGTTACCGAAGTAGCTTTTGCACGAGCTTCGATTACAGCTGTCAAAGTTGATTTTTCGAAATCTGCTGCACCTTTTACCGTGTTCACTAAATTTCCAATAAGATCATTTCTTCTTTGGTAAGTTGTACTCACATTTCCCCATTCTTTATTAACGGCTTGATTTTTTTGCAAACCAGTATTTTTAATTCCAATTGACCAAAAAGCAATAATAGCAATCAGTACTACTATAATTCCTACGGGGATTAACCATTTTTTCATATTCGTTTTAATTTAAGTTTATTTCTATTTTTAATTACAATTCGTTTTTGATTTCGTTTAATTGTGTTTTTATGGTCTCTAATTTACGTATTATTTCGAATTTATCTAATGTTTTCTTTTGACCCTCTTTCAGGTGCGTTCTGGCGCCATCTAAAGTAAAACCTCTTTCTTTAACCAAATGATAAATCAGTTGCAGGTTGGTAATATCTTCGGGCGTAAACATTCTATTGCCTTTAGCGTTCTTTTTAGGTTTTAAAATATCAAATTCGCTATCCCAAAACCGTATTAATGATGCATTGACATTAAAGGCTTTGGCTACTTCGCCAATGCTATAATACCTTTTATCTTTTGAAAGCTCAATATGCATGTTTTTTTAATTTTCTATTTTAATTTCAAAAATACTACTTTTTCGAGGATTAATCTAATGACTGATTTTCCTGGTTGGCCATTTGTGAAATTGCAACGTATTCTGCGGCCGAAATATTTCCATAATAAAAATTCAAAGGATTCACGACTTTTCCGTCCTTATGCACTTCATAGTGACAATGCGGCCCTTCAGATCTTCCTGTACTTCCTACGTATCCAATAACATCTCCACGTTTGACATGTTGTCCGGCTCTGCAATTGTATTTGCTTAAATGCGCATACAAACTTTCATATCCAAAACCATGCCTGATCACAACATGATTTCCAAACCCCGAAGCAGAGGCATCGGCTCTTTCTACAACACCGTCGCCTGTGGCATAAACCGGCGAACCTGTATTTGCGGTGAAATCCATTCCGTTATGCATTTTTCGCACTTTCGTGAAAGGGTCAGTTCTGTAACCAAAACCGGAAGCCATTCGTTTTAAATTTTCATTTCTGACAGGCTGAATGGCAGGAATTGCCAATAACAGATTTCCTTTTGTACTCGCCAATTTCAAAATTTCATCTAATGATTTGGACTGAATAGCCAATTCTTTCGATAATCTGTCAATTCGTTTTGTGGTGCTTAATACCAGTTGCGAATTGTTGTAACCTTCTAAATCTTTATAACGTTTAGGATCTCTAAAACCTGCTTTCCTGATAGAATCCGGAATTTCGGTTTTATTAAAATAAACCCTGTATATATTGTTGTCCCTGTTTTCTAATGCCTCAGTTACATCATCAATTTCATCCATTTTTTTGTTTAAAATCGCATATTGCAATTTCAAATTCTCGATTTCCCGTGCTTGCAAACGATCTTTTGGTGTTTCGAAATAAGGTGTATTAATTAATAGTACAAAAACTAAAAAACCAAATAATGCCGAAGCCAGCAAAAACAGTAATGCATAACCGATTTTGATTCTTTTTCTGGTTTTTATTTTCGTATAAGCCAGATTTTCTGAGTCGTAATAATATTTTACTTTCGCCATATTTTAAAATACCCTATTTTTGCAGCTTGTAAAATAAGTTAGTCGAACAAATTTAATAAATGTTTCAGTTGTTCGAAGCTTTTTTTTAAGAATAAAATAGAATTAGATAATGTGTCAATTTGATAATTAGATAATGTTTTTAAGGTGAAATTTATTGTTTTGAATGGTAAATTTCTAATTAAAAAACAACATTAACATATTTTCAGATGAAGTAAATTATCTAATTGACACATTATCAAATTATCACATTTCTAATTATAACATGAAATCACAAGACGTACGTAAACAATTTCTAGACTTTTTTAAAAGCAACGGACACTTAATCGTTCCTTCTGCTCCAATCGTTCTTAAGGACGATCCAACTCTTATGTTCAATAACTCGGGAATGGCCCAGTTTAAAGAATATTTTTTAGGAAACGGAACACCAAAAAGTAAAAGAATAGCCGATACGCAAAAATGTCTTCGTGTTTCAGGAAAACATAACGATCTTGAAGATGTAGGTTTTGATACCTATCACCATACCATGTTCGAAATGTTGGGTAACTGGTCTTTTGGAGATTATTTCAAAAAAGAGGCAATCAACTGGGCATGGCAATTATTGACAGAAGTATATAAAATTCCAAAAGAGAATCTTTATGTTTCTGTTTTTGAAGGAAGTAAAGAAGACAATGTTCCGTTTGATCAGGAAGCATGGGATATCTGGAAAACTTTAATCGATGAAGACCGAATTATTCTTGGAAACAAAAAAGATAATTTCTGGGAAATGGGCGATCAGGGACCATGCGGACCTTGTTCTGAAATTCACGTTGATTTACGTCCGGAAGCTGAAAAAGCTTTGGTTTCAGGAAAAAGTCTCGTAAATAATGATCACCCGCAAGTGGTAGAAATCTGGAATAATGTATTCATGGAATTCAACCGTAAAGCTGATGGTTCTCTTGAAAAACTTCCTGCACAACACGTAGATACCGGAATGGGATTTGAGCGTTTGTGTATGGCATTGCAAGGAAAAACATCCAATTATGATACTGATGTTTTTACGCCGCTTATCGAGAAAGTAGAACAAATTACAGGTTTAAAATATACACCAAATGATGTCGCTCTGAGCGGAGTCGAAGAGTCAGAAGAACAAAATAAAACCAACATTGCGATTCGTGTAGTAGTAGATCACGTTCGTGCGGTTGCTTTTGCAATTGCCGACGGACAAGTTCCGTCAAGTGGTGGTGCGGGGTATGTTATTCGTAGAATCTTGAGGAGAGCAGTTTATTATGGATATAAATTCTTAAATGCTAAAGAACCATTTGTTAATAAATTGGTTGAGGTTTTGGCAAATCAAATGGGGGATTTTTTTCCAGAAATTATAAAACAGAAAGATTTTGTTATTAATGTTATTCGTCAAGAAGAAACAATGTTTTTCCTTACCATAGAGAATGGTATAAAATATTTCGATCTATATTCACAATTAGTAAATGAGGGTGATAGTGGGAAATTTAAAAGGTTAGCAGGTATTGAATTATCTAATTCAGATAAGGAGCAAGGTGTTTTTCCAGGTTTTTTTGCGTTCGAACTTAAAGATACCTATGGATTTCCATTAGATTTAACTGTCTTAATGGCAAAGAATAATGGTTTAACCGTTAATGTTGATGAATATGATCGATTGATGGAAGAACAAAAAGCGCGTTCTCGTGCAGCTTCTGAAGTTTCGGCTGATGATTGGGTTAAAATAATGGATTACGGAGTCAATGGAGTTTCAACAGAATTTGTAGGTTATGATAAAACTGAAGAAAAGCCTGTTTCTATTCTTCAATATCGAAAAATTGATTCAAAAAAAGATGGAGTTTTATATCAATTAGTTTTAGACAAAACACCTTTTTATCCAGAAGGTGGTGGGCAAGTTGGAGATAAAGGAATATTAGACTTTGGTTCATTCGAAAGTGAAAACAATGATATTATAGAAATATTAGATACAAAAAAGGAAAATAATTTAATAATTCATATTACAAAATCGTTACCAAAGAATCCTTTAAACTTAGGTACTGCCAAAGTTAATACCGATTTAAGAAGTTCAACTTCTAAAAATCACTCGGCTACGCATTTAATGCATTTGGCTTTGAGAAACCTTTTGGGAACTCACGTAGAGCAAAAAGGTTCATTAGTGAATCCAAACTATTTACGTTTTGACTTTTCTCATTTTTCTAAAGTTTCTGATGAAGAATTACGTCAGGTTGAAGCAAGTGTAAATGCGCAAATTGAAGCACAATTGCAATTAACAGAACACAGAAATATTCCAATAAAAGAAGCATTAGATAAAGGTGCAATGGCTTTATTTGGAGAGAAATACGGAGATAATGTTCGTATGATTGAATTTGGTGATAGTAAAGAACTTTGCGGTGGAATTCACGTGAAAAACACAGCAGAAATCTGGCATTTCAAAATCATTTCTGAAGGTGCAGTAGCGGCTGGAATTCGTCGTATTGAAGCGATTACAGGTGATGCAGTAAAAGACTTCTATCAAAATCAGGAGAATACTTTAGCTGAAATAAAAGAGACCTTAAAAAATCCACAGGATATTTTAAAATCAGTGGCTTCTTTACAGGATGATAATGCGAAACTGAAAAAACAAGTAGAGCAATTACTAAAAGAAAAAGTAGGTGCTTTAAAATCTGAATTAGAGAAAGATTTCCAAGAAGTAAACGGAGTAAATTTCCTTGCAAAACAAGTAGATTTAAGCATGGCTTCTACGAAAGACCTAGCTTCCGCTTTAGGAAGTTCAAAAGAAAATTCATTTGTATTTTTAGCTTCTGTAGAAGATGGTTTGCCAAATATTCACTGTTATATCGCTAAAGAATTGGTTGCGTCAAAAAGCTTAAATGCAAATGCAGTGATCAAAGAATTAGGAAAATATATTGAAGGAAATGGAGGAGGACAGCCTTTCTTCGCATCTGGAAAAGGTAAAAATGCTGCTGGAGTTAAGGAAGCTTTAGCTCACGCAATTGATTTTGTGAAATAAGGTTTTTAAAGTTGCTAAGATTCTAAGGGACTAAGGTTCTAAGTTTTTTATAGTATTTAGAAAAAATAAACCCGAAAGTTTTTTAAAAAACTTTCGGGTTTTGTGTTCATAGTATTATAATTTTTCTCATTTTTATGTCATTTCGACGAAGGAGAAATCTCCGCAAGAAGCTCGACAAAGATTTGATTCTCGTTGCGGAGTTACTTGCGGAGATTTCTCCTTCGTCGAAATGACAAATAGTACGTTTAACGAACTATTTTAAAAAAAAAAAAACTTAGTGCCTTAGAGCCTTAGCATCTCAGCAACTTAAAAAATTACTTCCTTTCTCCAATTTGCTGACGCCACATAGCGTAATACAACCCTTTCTCCACAATCAAATCCTCATGTTTACCGGATTCAATAATTTTACCTTGTTCAAGAACAAATATTTTATCAGCATGCATTACAGTAGATAATCTGTGGGCGATTAAAACCGTGATTCTGTTTTGGTCGGATATATTTCTAATTGTAGCATTAATTTCTTCTTCGGTAATCGAATCTAAAGCAGATGTAGCTTCATCAAAAATCAATAAATTTGGATTTCTTAAGATAGCACGGGCAATAGACAAACGTTGTTTTTCACCACCGGAAACTTTAATTCCGCCTTCACCAATTGTAGTGTTTAGACCATCTTCAGCACGTTGAAGGAGTTTTTCGCAGCTGGCACGCTTCAATGCATCGTACAAATCTTCATCGGTTGCATTTGGTCTTACGAACAATAAATTTTCACGAATCGTTCCCGAGAATAATTGCGCGTCCTGCGTTACGAATCCTAATTGTTTTCTTAGATCGAGTAAATCAATTTCGGTCGAATCAATATCGTTGTACAGTACCTGACCTTCGGCTGGCGTATATAGTCCCACTAATAATTTTACCAAAGTTGTTTTTCCGGATCCTGATGGGCCAACAAAAGCAACAGTTTCTCCTTGTTTGATGTCGAAATTAATATTTTCAACTGCTTTAAATTTGGCAGTTTTATGCTGAAAACTTACATTTTCGAAAAGCAAAGACTGAATCGCTCCAACATGTTTGGGACTTTTAGGACGGAATTCTTTTGGAGCACTTAATAAAGTTTTGAAGTTTTCCATTGATACTTTGGTTTCATTCAAAGCAATAATGAAATTCCCTAACTCTTGTAACGGTCCAAAGATGAAGAAAGTAAAGAAAACCATCGTTAATAGATCGCCTACAATAATTTTATTTCCAAACAAGAAATAATATAAAGTAAAAACAACACAAGTTCTTAAAAAGTGAACTGTTGTTCCCTGAATAAAACTCAAACTTCTGATAAAACGAATTTTCTCCAATTCAAGTTGAAGGATTTTAAATGTATTTAAATTCAAACGTTTTTCTTCCTGATACGTTAATCCAAGACTTTTTACTAGTTCGATGTTTCTCAAACTCTCGGTTGTAGAACCTGCAAGTGCATTCGTTTGGTTGACAATTTTTCGGGAAACAATTTTAATCTTTTTACCTAAATAAGAACTAATTAAAGCAATAATAGGAGCAGTAACCAAAAAGATAAGAGAAATGCGATAATCAATTCGGGCAACGTAAACAATAACAAAGATGAACCCGATAATGGTTTGAAAAATCAAAGAGATCGAAAGCGTAATTAATTTTTCAGAATCAGATCTAACTTTCGTCAATTTGCTTAAAGTTTCACCGCTTCGCTGATCTTCAAATTCGGCATACGGCAAATCAAGAGATTTTTTGATACCATCAGTATACATTTGTGCTCCGGTTCTTTGAATCACGACGTTGGTAAAGTAATCCTGAAAGTTTTTGGTGATTCTGGATATCATTGCAGCACCAAGCGAAAGTCCGAGCCAGAAGGATAAAGACTTTAAAAAACCAATTTCATTTCCTTCGTATTTATGCAAACCAACTCCGCAATCCTGCATTAATTTACCGGTAATAATAGAGTCTGATAAGCTGAAACAGATGTTTATAGAGGCCATAATCAAAGCAAAAAGCAAAAGCATTTTGTGCTTGATTATATAAGAATATAATAATTTCATATAGAGAGAATGTTAAAAAAACAGAAGATGCAAAAGTAGTGAATAGTTTGAGTTTGTGAAGTTGATTTATGTTATTAAAAATGTTAATTTTATTAGTTACCTGATTTATGTATTAAATGTGCCTTATACTATTAGTAATGAAACTTATACAGATAGTTGTTCTTTTTTTTAATGTTTCTTTTTGTTTAATAATCAATTAAATAAAAACATTATGAAAAAGAAATTATTTTACTTTTTAGCCACTTCTTTGTTAGTACTTACATCTTGCTCTAATGATGATAATAACGAGCCAGTTGTGCCCGTTAGTATGATAACTCCAAAAAGCATAACCTATCAGGGAGAAAATGGGGAAAATATCGATGTTAATACGTTAATATATAACGGGAATAAAATTGTGAGCGCTTCATGTCTTGCTTATGGGCGCATTATGAAAACAGTTTTTACTTATACGGGTAACTTAATTACTAAGACAGAAGGTTTTACAGATGATCAATTATTTAGTACTATTTTGTATACTTATGATAATGGAAAACTAAAAGAAGAAAGTTATTTTTTACCTACACAATTAGAAGGCATTTATTATAAAAAAGTATACACCCACAATAGTGATAATACAATTTCTTATAAAATATACCGTCATGAAAATCTTGGTGAGCCGGAAGATGGTACACATACTTTAACTTTTATAAACGGTAATTTAGTGAAGAGCAAAACAGAATATTCTGACTTGAATCCTTATTATAAATATGTCTATGAATATAAGTATGATAATAAAAACAATCCGCTAAAGAATATTTTAGGATTAGATCTTATTTTATTAGAAGGAGGAATATTTAGCGGACATGATATGTCTAATGGAGATTTTGGAATTAATGATTTTGGACTTAATAATATTTCCGAAAAAATTACAACCGTAACTTCCGAAGTGGGTGTAGAAACTTATGTTGAAAAACTAACTTATGAGTACGATGAAAATGGATATCCAACAAAAAAGAGATCAGATGAATTTACAGATGTAATTGGTTATAGTTATTAAGAATATTTTTTTTTTGCTGAAATTATCGAAATCATTACGTGCTTTTAATGTGGAATCCCGTAAGGTTTTGATTGAATGTTATAGTATGTTTGCAGCGTTAATAAATTAACTAATCAAAAATGAAAAAACAATTATGCCTTTTTGTAGTAGCTGCTTTAACGCTGGCTTCTTGTTCTAGTGATTCCGAAAACGGATCAGATACCATTCTGCCTACAATAGTTAGTTATAAATATTCTGATTCTCCGGGTGACAATGATCTTTCAACAATAACGTATAACGGAAATAAGATAGTAACTGCTGGTTATACAGCAAATGATAAAGAAGTGTACACTTATACTGGAGATGTTATCTCTAAAATTGAAGATTTTGCAGAAGAAGGGAATATTAGTTCTATAAATGAACTTACGTATGAAAGTGGAAAATTAAAAACAGATGTATTAACTGAAATTGCGAGCGATAGAACCTATATTTCTAAAAGAGTATACACTTATAACACAAATGGAACAATATCTTTTGTGAATTATTCTGTTGACCCGACGACAAAAGTAGAAACAAAAAGCTCAGAAGGTGTTTTAATTTATACAAATGGAAACCTAACGAAGAAAACAGAGGTTTTCGATTCATATTCGTATACTAAAACATATGAATATGATGCTAAAAATAATCCTTTTAAAAATATATTAGGATTTAATTTACTTATTGATCATGAAACTAGCGCTAGTTTAAATAATGTAACAAAACTAACAACTGTTTACACACGGGGAGAGGAAATTACAACTAATATTTTTAATAGTGTTTACGAATACGATGCAAAAGGATATCCTACAAAGCAAACTCAAACAGATGATTCTGATAGTGATGAAATAACAGAATATACATACTAGCCTTTGAATATTTAAAGATTGAATAAAAACCAAATACTTCTGTATTTGGTTTTTTTATTCGTGAAAATTGGTGAAATTCGTGTTTAAATAAAAAGCCATGCAATTCAGAACCCAAATACCAATTTCTAAAACCAATAATCCAATCGATTATAATTCGAAAGTGATCTCTCTTGGTTCCTGTTTTGCAGAAAATATGGCGGAGAAATTCGATTACTTTAAATTTCAAAACTCAACAAATCCGTTTGGGATTATTTTTAATCCAGTGTCGATCGAAAAAATAATTCAAAGAATAGTTAAGGAAGAATTTTATACAGAGAAAGATGTCTTCTTTTATAACGAGCGCTGGCATAGTTACGAAGTTCATTCTGATTTAAGTAATTCAGACCGACAAGAATTGCTGGAAACGTTGAATAAAGCTATTTCAGAAACCTATAAACACTTAAAAGAAGCCACGCACATTATCATTACGTACGGAACTTCCTGGATTTATAGAAATATAGAAAGTGATGAAATCGTCGCCAATTGCCATAAAGTGCCGCAAAAGCAATTCTCAAAAGAATTATTGCCTGTTGAAGTAATTCAAAAAAGTATCCAGAATACAATAGATTTAATTCAGGTTTTAAACCCAAACATAAACTTCATTTTTACCGTTTCGCCTGTACGACATATCAAAGATGGTTTTGCAGAAAATCAATTAAGTAAATCACATTTGTTTGCGGGTCTTCATGAGGTTTTAAAAACTCATAACTCACAACTCATAACTCATAATTATTTCCCTTCTTACGAAATCATGATG
Organism: Flavobacterium piscisymbiosum; assembly: GCF_020905295.1. NCBI lineage: Bacteria > Pseudomonadati > Bacteroidota > Flavobacteriia > Flavobacteriales > Flavobacteriaceae > Flavobacterium > Flavobacterium piscisymbiosum. The sequence goes on from NZ_JAJJMM010000001.1 coordinate 2,371,010, forward strand.
GATGAACTTCGCGATTATCGTTTTTATACCGAGGATATGTTGCATCCTAATCAGGTAGCAATCGATTATATCTGGCATAAATTCAGTGAAAACTATATTTCAGAAGAGAGTATTTCGACCATGCAGGAAGTTTCAGAAATACAAAAAAGTCTCCGACACAGAAGCTTCAATCCGGATTCCGAACAACATCAGAAATTCTTAACTAAACTTCAACAGAAGATAAGCAGTATTCAGGAAAAATGGAAGCACATTAAGTTTTAAAGTTAACTTTTCTTTGTGTCTTAGCGCCTTCGTGGGATATTCAAAAGTAAGAAAATAATTATTTGTGAGTAAAATTCTAGAATAATTGAGCGTAATTATGTAAATTGTTAAAGTTTAAAATTCTCAATTTTGTAAACTGTATAAATACAGCTTTATAATAACGCAACTTTAATCTAATCGTGTTTTATTGACGTATGAATAAGAAACCCATTCATTTTCTTAAAAAAACACTACGTATACTTCTTTGGTGCGTGGTTTCTATCATTGCACTTTTATTACTTTTAATTGTTTTAATTCAGGTTCCGTCTATTCAAAATTATGCGAAGGACAAAGCGATTACCTATCTTCATAATAAGATTAAAACCAAAGTTTCATTAGATCATATTTCGATTAAATTCCCGAAAGATATAGTTTTGGAAGGTTTTTATTTTGAAGACCAAAAAAAAGATACTTTACTGGCTGGTAAACGTTTAGAGGTTGATGTCGATTTGTTTAAACTGGTAAGCAGCGAATTAGAAATCAATTCGGTTTCACTTGAAAATGTGAATGCGAATATTTCGAGAAATAAAGACGGCGTTTTCAATTTCGATTACATCATAAAAGCTTTCGAATCAAAAGAGCCAAAAGTGGAAGATCCTGATGCGAAACCATTCAAGATATCAGTTGTAAAAGTGAATTTGGATAATGTGAAATTCAGTTTTAAAGATGATTTTTCGAAGAATGATGTCAAGGTGAATCTAACACATTTCGATACCAAATTCAAGGAATTCGATTTGGATAAAATGAATTTTGATATTCCGAACATTAAATTAGACGGATTAAAATTGGTTTTAGATCAGGATGCAGTAGAAAAAATTGCCGAAGTTTCGGTAGAAACCGTTGACACTATTTCGAAAAGAAAAGATTTCAATCTAAAATTAGGCAAAATCAGTTTGTCTAAAATTGACATTGCTTATGATAATAAAGATTCAAAATTAGATTCAGGAATAAAACTCGGTAATCTTGATTTATCGGTAAACAAAATCGATCTGAACAATCAGTTGTTGGATTTCGATACTTTCGAACTAAAAAATCTAAAAGGAAACCTGAGATTAGGTACAAAAGACAAACAAATAAAAACACCCAATTTAGATTCAACTGCCATTAAACAAGCAGGCTGGAAAGTAAAACTGAATGATATCGATATACAGGATGTTGCTTTCAAATTTGATGATATGCAATCGAAACCCGTTTTAAAAGGAATTGATTACAGTCATTTAGATTTGGATCAACTGAATTTTAAAGCAGAAAAATTATACTACGGAAACGATACTATTTCAGGAAATATAAAAGCTTTAACCGCAAACGATAAAAGCGGATTACAGATTCAATCTTTAAAAACCAATTTCTTTTACGGACCTAAAAATGCGTATCTGAATGATTTGTATTTAAAAACGCCTCAAACTTTATTGCAAAACAAAGTTAAAGTAGCCTATTCTTCGATTGCAACGATTTCTAAAGATTTAGGAAATCTTTCTCTGGATGCGAATTTAAATCAGTCGAAAATTGGGTTCAAAGATATTTTGCTTTTCGTTCCGGATTTACAAAAAACAAATCCGTTTAAAAGTAATCCAAATGCAATTTTGTATTTGAATACACGCCTGAGCGGAAAAATAAAAGACCTTGATATTCCGCAATTCGAAATGAGCGGAATAGGAACGACAAAGGTTTCCCTTTCGGGGAAAATAAAAGGATTACCGGATGCTCAAAAAGCGTATTACGATCTGGATATTAAGAAAGTTTCAAGTACTTCTAAAGATATATATTCGTTTGTGCCAACAGGAACAATCCCTAAAAATATTCAGTTGCCTTCTCAATTAAATTTGCAGGGAAAATTTAAAGGATCTGTTCAAAATTTCAAAACCAATCTGGCTTTAAACAGTAGTTTCGGAAATGCAAAAGTGGATGGTTTATTTGATCAGCGTGTTAAGAAAAAAGAGAAATACGATGCGACGGTTTATCTGTTAGATTTTGATTTAGGGCGATTGATCAAAAACGATTCGATTGGGAAAATTACGCTTAAAGCGAAAGTAAAAGGAAATGGTTTAGACCCAAAAACAGCTCGTGCCCAATTTGACGGATTGGTTCAGAAAGCTGTTTTCAATAGATATACTTACAAAGATTTAGCATTAAAAGGAAATATCGCAAACGGTTCATTCGACGTAAAATCAGGAATGAAAGATCCAAATTTGAATTTTGACTTGGTTGCTAGCGGAAATACACAAGATAAATATCCATCAATAAAATTAAAATTAAACCTTGATATTGCCGATTTAGAAAAGTTGAATCTTCATGCCGGACCAATGAAATTGAGAGGTAATGTAGATGCGGATATTGCCAATAGTAATCCTGATTTTCTTAACGGAAAAGTGTTTCTGTCGAACGTTCAGGTTTTGCAATCTGCAGAACCAATTGTTCTGGATTCTGTTCGCGTAATTGCTTTTGCTGATAATAATCGAAATAATATTAAAATTTCTTCTCAGTTTTTAAAGGCTGAAGTTGATGGGAAATACAAACTGACAACACTTACGGCAGCGATAAAAAAATCATTATCGAAATATATCGATTTGAAAAATCCGAAAGTAAACGGAGAATCAGATGAACAACGTTTGGCCTTTACTTTAAAAATAGATAATGACCCGATACTTTTTAAACTAGTTCCCAAATTAACAGGTTTAGAACCTATCAATATTACAGGAAAATACAATAACGTAACAGATTCATTAGAAGTAAAAGGTACAATCCCAAGAATTGTATATGCTGATAATACCATTTCTGACGGAAAAATAAATATCGAGGCCAAAGAAAATGCTTTAGAATATATGGTTTCTGTAGCAACGATCGAAAGCGGATCTTTAAAAATTCCGTTTACTAGTTTATCAGGAAAAGTCGAGAATAATCTTTTGACTTATGCACTTGAAGTAAAAGATGTAAAAGACAAACAACAGTATTTTATTGCCGGAGAATTTAAAACGGAAGATTCTAAAAATATCTTTAAAATCGATGCTGAAAACTTTATACTGAATTATGATAAATGGACTATTGATCCTGAAAATGTAATTGAGTTTGGAGGAAAAAGATTGTATATCAATAAATTTTATCTGGCAAATTCCGGAAACGAATTAAAAATACAATCTCAGGGAGAGCAGGATAATGCGCCGTTAAAAGTTGAATTTGTAAACTTTAAAATTGAGACGATTATGAATATCGTCAAAAAAGATGAAATTTTAATGCAAGGTTTGATTAATGGTAATGCAGTGGTCGAAAATGTAATGACCAAACCTACTTTTACATCAGATTTAAAAATAGATCAGTTTGCTTTTAAAGGAGAACCGGTTGGAGATATTACCGTAAAAGTAGATAATAAAACAGACAATTTACTGAATGCAAATGTAGCATTGACCGGAGAAGGAAACGAAGTAAACCTGACCGGAAATTACAAAATAGACGATGGAAATCTTGATTTTAATTTAGATTTGAATAAGTTGTATATCAAAAGTATCCAGGGCTTTACAATGGGTAATGTTACCGATGGAACGGGATATTTATCAGGAAATTTCAAGATTGTAGGCAATGCATCAAGTCCAAAAGTTTCGGGCGAATTAAATTTTAATGATACAGGATTTAGAATCACGCAACTGAATTCATTTTTCAAAACAGATAAGGAAAAAATCACCTTTAATAATGATGTAATCACTTTTGATAAGTTCACACTTCAAGACGAAAACGACAACGAATTATCTGTAGACGGAACGATTCAGTCTCCGGATTTCAAAGTATATAACTTTGGTTTAGTAGTTACGGCAGACGATTTTAGAGCAATACATTCTAAAGAAGCCGATAATGATTTGTTTTATGGTGATATGTTTTTAGACACAAAACTAAATATTAAAGGAAATCTTGACAGCCCGGTTATCGATGGAACGATAAAAATTAATAAAGAAACCAATTTTACGGTTGTACTGCCGCAGTCAGATCCTTCAATCGCAGATCGTGAAGGTATTGTAGAGTTTGTTGATGAAGATAATATGTTATTGAAGCAAACTGTTGCAATGGAAAATCAGTTAAATCAATCGCAGTTGATTGGTATGGATGTAAGCGTTGAAATCGCTATCGATAAAGAAGCAGAACTGACATTGGTGATCGACAAAGGAAACGGGGATTACCTGAATCTAAAAGGTGAGGCACAACTTACAGGAGGAATAGATCCGTCAGGTAAAACGACCTTAACAGGTAAATACGAGTTTTCTGAAGGTGCATACGAAATGAATTTCAATATGATCCGACGAAAATTTGATATTCAAAAAGGAAGTTCTATTACCTGGAATGGAGAACCTACAATGGCAACTTTGAATATTACGGCTATTTATAAAGTAGAAACAGCGCCGATAGATTTGCTTGGCAATCAATTACCAACAGACAATCCGACGGTGAGAAATACCTATAAACAAAAAATTCCTTTTCAGACCTTATTGAAAATGAATGGTGAACTTTTAAAACCGGAAATTACTTTTGATATCGTACTTCCGGACGGAAATTATGATGTTTCTACAGATGTTGTATCGCTTACGCAAACCAAATTGGAACAATTACGACAAGAACCAGCAGAATTAAACAAACAGGTTTTTGCGCTATTATTATTGAATAGATTCATCGGAGAAAATCCATTTGCAAGCGAAAGCGGCGGAACAAGTGCAGAATCCTTAGCCAGACAAAGTGTGAGTAAAATACTTTCGCAACAATTAAATGATTTGGCGGGAGAATTAATTACCGGAGTTCAGCTTGAATTCGACCTGGAATCAACAGATGATTATACAACAGGAACCAGAGAAAACAGAACCGATCTAAATGTAGGGGTTTCTAAAAAACTATTAAACGACAGGTTAAAAGTAACCGTAGGAAGCAGTTTTGCAGTCGAAGGACAGGAACGCGCCAATGAAGAAAGTACCAATATTGCCGGAGATGTTGCATTAGATTATCAACTAACCAAAGACGGACGATACATGCTTCGTGCGTATAGAAAAAATGAATATCAGGTTGCGGTAGAAGGACAGGTAGTTGAGACCGGAGTCGCTTTTATTATCACGATGAGTTATAATAAATTCAGAGAACTTTTTCATCGTAGTGCAGCCGAAAAGGAAATGATAAAAGAAGAGAAATTGCGCAACGAAAAAAGAAAGCAAAAAGAAAAAGAAGAGAAGAAAAAAGAAGAAAACGAAGAAAATAAAATTGAAGGAAATGAGCAAAAGACATAGCAATATGAACATTAGATATGTAAAATATTTTATAGTGCTATCCTTATTTTTTGTTTTTGGATGCAGCAGTACAAAATATTTGCCTGAAGGAGATTTATTGTACACAGGAGGTTCTGTGACAGTAAAAGATTCTATTATAAAAAAGAAAGACAGAAAAGCACTGGAGAAAGAACTGGAAGATTTATTGCGTCCAAAACCCAATAAGCAAATATTTGGTTTACGCCCTAAATTATGGATTTACAATATTGCAGGAGAACCTAAAAAGCAAAAAGGAATTCGATATTGGCTGCGCAATAAAGTAGGCGAACCGCCAGTACTTTTTAGTAAAGTCGATTTAGATTATAATGCATCGGTTTTACGAAATTTTACTGAAAATCGTGGTTATTTTAAAACTCGTGTCAGTGCAGATTCGACTGTAAGTAACAAACGAGTAACAGCAGAATATACCGTTACACCCAAAAAACAATACATTATAAAAAGTGTAATTTTTCCGGATGATTCTCTGGCGATGTCAAGAATAATTGGAAGATCAAGCCGAAGAAGTTTGTTGAAAGTAGGAAAACCGTATGATCTTGATATTATAAAAGCAGAAAGAGAAAGGATAGATGCAAGGCTGAAAGAAAAAGGATATTATTATTTTAATCCCGATTATCTTCTGGCTCAGGTAGACAGCAGTAAAGGTGATCATGAAGTAAAAATAAGGCTGGTAATAAAAGCAGATGCGCCACCAAAAGCTTTGACCGCATATAAGATTAATAAAATTGTAGTATATCCTAATTTTACAGTTTCGAAAGACAGTGTAAAATACACTCAGAAAGATATTCTTCAATATAAGGATTTTACTATTATTGATACGGCAAATACGTTTAAACCCAGAGTTTTTGATAGATCGATTTATTTCAAAAAAGGAGATGTATACAACAGAAAAGATCATAATCTGACCTTGAACCGTTTTGTAAATCTGGGCACCTTTAGTTTTGTAAAAAATGAATTCAAACCATCAGACAGTATAAAAAACGCATTAGATTCGTATTACTACTTAACACTTTTACCTAAGAAATTTATTCGTGTAGAAGTTTTAGGAAAAACAAACTCAGCAAGTTATACAGGAACAGAAGTGAACGTAAACTGGAACAACCGAAACCTTTTTCGTGGTGCAGAATTGCTTACCGTATCTGTTTTTGGAGGAGCTGATTTTCAGCTTTCGGGAACCAATAACGGGAAAAACATATACAAACTGGGAACAGAAACTAGTTTGACATGGCCCAGATTTATTGTTCCGTTTTTTCATGTTAAAGGAAATAGCGAATATGTACCAAGAACCAAAGCAACAGTACGATACGAATATCAAAACAGAACGCAACTCTATGCTTTGAATTCGTTTAAAACATCCTTTGGTTATCAATGGAAAGAGAATGTTAGAAAAGAACACCAGTTGAATATTATTGATGTTACCTATGTAAGTCCCAATAATGTAACGGCAGAATATAGGGAAGATATTAAGGAAGATGCATCTTTAGGAAAAGTAATTGAAAAGCAATTAATTTTTGGTCCAACGTATTCATATACGTATACGAACACTATGCAAAAACGTAAAAAGAATACTTTCTATTTTAATGGCGAATTAGATTTAGCAGGAAATATTACGGGTTTGGCTACAGGTGCAAATGTAAGAAAGAACGATACGATAAAAATTTTCGATGTTCCGTTTAGTCAGTTTGTAAAAATAAGAGCTGATTTCAGACATTATTTAAAATTAAGTAAAGAAAGTGAATGGGCGAGTAGGATTATTATTGGGGCTGGACTTCCATACGGAAATTCTGGTGCATTGCCAACATCAAAACAATTTGTAGTAGGAGGAACCAATAGTATTCGTGCCTTCAGAGCCAGATCTCTGGGGCCGGGAAGTTATGTAAATACGGTAACAGACAATTCATATTTGCCAGATCAGTCAGGAGATTTAAAATTGGAATTTAGTACAGAATATAGAGCAAAACTTTTTAGCATCGTTCGCGGAGCTGTATTTGTAGATGCGGGAAATGTTTGGCTGCTAAACGCTGATCCCAATAAACCGGGTGGACAAATTACCAAAGACTTTATGAAAGATATTGCTGTTGGAGCCGGAGCCGGATTGCGTTTTGATTTGTCTTTTCTGGTTCTAAGAACCGATTTAGCTTTTCCATTGCGCAGACCTGATTTACCAGACGGTCAAAGATGGGTTATCGATGATATTAATTTCGGAAGCGGACCGTGGAGAAAAGACAACCTGATTTTAAACATCGCAATTGGATATCCGTTCTAGAGAAAGTTAGCCACGAATTACACGAATTTACGCTAATACTTTGTGTATAATTTATTAATGGCGTGAATTTAAAATTCTTAAAATTGATTATTATGCGCAAACTATGAATTTGTGAAAATTTGTGAAATTTGTGGCGAAAAAAAAACTTTATGACAAAGAAACTTCCTAGTCAAAAACTTTTATCCTCTTAGAAAAAGAAGTAAATTGGTCTAATAAAATAATAGAATGCAAAATTTAATAAAGAGAATAATAGTTTTAGCTGCGCTCGTACTTGTAATAGTTCTGGGTTTCAAATATTGCGAGTTCAAAAAAGACGACGATTCTACTATTGATTATAATACCAATCTTATTCAGCAACAAATCCTTAATGTTGGTAAACTGGTAGTCACCGAAGGACATTTCTCAGAAGTCATCACCTACAAAAACCAACAGAAATATTTGATGGATATGGTTTCTTTTGAAAAGAAAGCCCTTGTTGTCGTAAATGCAAATGTTACCGTTGCCTACGATTTGCATAAAATGAAATACGATATCGACGAAAAAAACAAAACCATCACCATTCTAAATATTCCGAAAGAAGAAATAACCATCAATCCTGATATTCAATTCTATGATGTAGAACAAAGCAAACTGAATCCGTTTACAGGAGAAGATTACAATAAAATCAACAAATCAGTAAAAGCAAATCTGGCCAAGAAAATCGAAAAATCGACACTAAAAACCAACGCTCAAAACAGATTAATCAGCGAATTATCTAAGATTTTAATCCTAACCAATTCAATGGGGTGGAAATTGCAATATGAAGGAAAAACAATAGAATCTGATAAGGATTTTAATGAAGATTTGAAGTTGTGATTTGCCACGAAGGCGCTAAGACACAAAGTTTTTTTTATAGATTATAAAGTGGCTAAATAAAGAATCTCGCAAAGTCGCAAAGTCACAAAGAAAAAAACTTAAAGTTAAAAACTTTGCGTCTTTGCGAGATTAAAAAAAAATTTCGGGCAGTAAATTAAACCGCTTTCTTATCGAAAATCAAATCCAATCCACCAGCAATCAAATGCGCCACTTCAGGACGTTTTACTTTCAATTGATCCAAATAAACCAAGACTTCCTGTAAAAGCTGGTCTTCGTTTGAATCCTTCAAAAGCTCAGCAATTTCAACAGAAAGTAACCAATCACTAGAATGGTTTTTTTGAAGTTTTTCAAAAACAGCTTTCAATTCAGATTTAGAATCTTTGTTTTCTCTAATCATACGAACCGTTTGATATAAAACCTCAAGATCATCACGTTCGTCCGTATGTTTGGCTTTAATAGTAGTTGTTTTTGGAACAGAATTAATCAAATCAAAACTATTCACATCGGCTGGACCGGAAAAAGCAGAAACCACTTTTTTACCAATTGCCATATCATAATTTCCCCACTCCGGCTGAAACAAAATTGTTTCGCCATGCGTTACCGTACAATTTCTAAAACTAATCAGGATAATTTCTCCATGTAAGTTTCTTGATCCGGTTATAATTTCGCCTTCAACAATAATATTACCTTCAAATTCCAGTTTTACGGTTTCATTTTCAACAATAGAATAAGCCTGTAAATCCTTCGGACTCATATCTTCAATCGCAAGATTAAAGCCTTTCAGTTTCCCAATCGGACTTCCAAAACCTTCCGGATGCGTCAAAGTTCCGTGACCCACCAATTCTTTTTCACGGTACGATAAAGCTGTTTTTCCGGTAGTCTGAATGTAAACCGGTTTTCCTTCCTCTTCCAGAACATTAGTAAAAACTCCCGAAATTTGTAAACCCGTACTCAACTCAATAGTTCCTAAAGCATTCGAATGAATCAGTTTCTGAATCCCCGAAAGACCTCCCGTACGTAATGCCATTTTATTCGCAAACTCTTCCAAAATCAAACTTAAATAAGAAAAATTTGGCGTTACATAAAGTTGAGGTTGTAACTGCGTAATATCAAAATTTTGATTCGCAGCCGAGATATCATAAGGAATTTTCTTTACGTTATCTGTCATGCACCAGGCACTTTCACCAATAGACGAAAGTAATCCGGCACCATATATTTTTGGGTTTTCAACCGTTCCAATCAAGCCATATTCAACCGTCCACCAATGCAGATTTCGAATCTGGGCCATTTCAGACAATTCTCCCATATTATTCTGTAAATCGGCAACCGCTTTTTCGGCTTCATCGATTTTTTCTTGCGGTGTATCTTCAGCCTCTTTCAAAATCGAAAGCAAACGAATCGCTTCATACATCTGATAATCTTTGTGTGATGAAATCGCTTTACAGCCAATCTCACCAAAACGTCTCAAATACTCAGCATATTCAGGATTTGCAATAATAGGAGCATGGCCGGCACCTTCGTGAATAATATCCGGCGCAGGCGTATATTCAATATGTTCAAGCTGACGAATATCCGAGGCAATAACCAGAACATTATACGCCTGAAATTCCATAAAAGCATTGGGCGGGATAAACCCATCAACGGCAACAGCAGCCCAGCCAATTTCGGTCAGAATTCTGTTCATCCCGTACATACTTGGGATCGAATCAATTTCGATTCCCGTTTTACGCAATCCGTCTAGATACGAACTATGCGCAACTTTCGATAAATAATCTACATTTTTACGCATTACATAACGCCAAACAGCTTGATTTATAGGAGTGTAATCGCTATAATCCTGAGGTTTAATAAATTGCTTTAAATGTTTAGGCAATCGCTCTAATAACGGGTTTGTTTCAATACTTGCATTCATTTCGAAAACGTTGTAGATTAGAATGTAAAATTACGAATTAAGACCGCTATTTTTTGCTATTCGTTACAATTTTTTTATTCGAAATGATTTATTATTGCGTTTTTCGTGAAGTTTGTCTTAAGAGCCTGTGTAGTTTTTAGGAGCTGTTTCCTGCTATCCGCTATATCTTTTGTGGCGAACCCCGCCACAAAAGGATGCCGCTTCTATCAGGGCTAGGACTTTAGTTTTCAGAAGATATTATTTTTTTGCGCAAGAGTTGTTTTGATTTTATAGATTTTGAAGCATTAATATAAAAGTGAAAATTCTAGCAGTCGTTATTGTCAAAACTCACTCTTTCCATTGTCTTTTCATAGCTTTCAACTTCTTTTTTAGTCATTGAAGCCTCTTTTAAATCTACCTTCAATTGCTTTTTAGTATCAGGGCTGATCCATAAACCTGAAAAAGTATTTCCCGTTTTCTTTAAAATTAAAACACCGCTAAAATCATGTTCGACCATTACAAATTCATTTTCAGCCTTTTTGTTCTGCGTGGGATAAATTTGAATCCATTTGCTTGATTTATTGTAGCGATACATTGAGGCAAACATCAAATCAGCAGTACATGGATTTTCTTCTGTTTTGATATAAAGAGTTATGGGTGTTTTTCCATCAATAGTTCCTTTGTATAAATTAGAAACCGGAGCTTGAGATTGTGCATTCAAATGACTTAAAAAAGAGAAACAGATTGTAAAGAACAGGATAACTTTTTTCATTTTAATTAAATTGTTTTTGATTTGGCTTTAGCAGTATTTTCAAATCAAATTTATTTAATAAAAAATAGTATCCAATCTAAATCTTGAATATTTTTAAGATTTACCTGATGTATTTCTCAGTTCGTTTTCAGCATTTCTAAAATATTCAATTTTGTGGCTGAACATATAGGCCATATTTGCAGCACGCATTTTAGCTTCTTCGGTTATTGGGCCGACAAATTGTGCATCGATTGTGGTATTAAAAATTGCAATCCAGCGGTCAAAATGCGTTTTATCTACAGGTAATTGTTTGTGTGGCGGAAAAGGAGTTCCTGAATAAGCTCTTACATCAAATAAAATAGTTTGCCAGAATCCGTACATTTTTTGCAGATGAGGTTCCCAGCGATCTAGCAATTTGTCATTAAAGATAGGACCAATCAGCTCATCTTTTCGAACATTTGCATAAAAGCTGTTCACCATTTGTTTAATGTCTTCTAAGTTCGAAATATCTTTAAGCGTCTCCATATTTTTAGTAATTATATAAACCGCAAAAATAAGCTATAACTCTAAGTTTATTCTATGAGATTTATCATTTGTGAAAATTTTATAACAGGATAGGGTATTTAGAAGATGATCTAAAAGCTTGATTTTAAAATATTTATTTGTGTAATAAAATATAAAAGTAATGTTTTGTGATTTTTTAGAGTATAAGTAATTGATAATTAATTATTTGGAAAAATAAAAGATGAGTTTTTGTTAAGGTAATTTTTACAAATGATGTGTATTTGTAAAGTCTCAGTTATATCGATTTCGTGAAAGATTGATGTAATTTAGATGCGTTTTAATAAAAATAATCATAATAAAATGACAAAAAATTAACTATCTAAAAACCACAAAACTTTAAAAAAATGCACAAAACTACTCACAAACCTACAAATCGGGTAAAAGCAATTTTGACTCAGGTCATTATTATAATGCTTTTCGTTATTATCAAAACAAATGCCCAAACAGTAACACCTTTTATCACATCAGGTGATCAGACAAGATTATTACAGCAGCAATCTACAGTAAGTTTCGGGACAAATTCAGGAACTAATCCTTCTACAATTACGATAAATGCCGGAACAACCTACCAAACCATGGACGGATTTGGTTATACCCTTACCGAAGGAAGCTGCGAAGTAATAAGCGCAATGGCAGCGACTCAGCAAAATCAATTATTAAATGATTTGTACAATCCTGTTACAGGCTTAAACGCCAGTGTAGTTCGTATTAGTATAGCGGCTTCTGATTTAAGCAGTTCGTCTTATAGTTATAACGAAACTTCAGGAGACGTTAATATGAATAATTTCAGTCTCAACGGACCAGATTTGACGTATTTAATTCCCATTATAAAAAAGATTAAGCTGATCAATCCAAACATAAAAATATTAGCCACTCCGTGGTCAGCGCCACGCTGGATGAAAACTAATAATTCCTGGATTGGCGGAAGTTTACAAACACAATATTACGCCGCCTACGCGAGATATTTTGTAAAGTATTTTGCAGCAATGCAAGCGCAGGGAATTTCAATTTGGGGAATCACACCTCAAAACGAACCAGAGAATCCCCATAATGAACCAAGCATGCTAATGAATTCTACAGAACAAAAGAATTTTATTAACCAGCAACTTGGGCCTCAAATGGCTGCGGCAGGTTACGGAAACATAAAAATCATCGCTTTTGATCATAATTGCGACAATACAGCTTATCCTATCGATGTTTTAAACAATAGCAGTTATGTTGATGGTGCAGCGTTTCATTTGTATTTAGGAAATATTTCGGCCATGTCAACAGTACGAAATGCTACAAACAAAAATGTTTATTTTACAGAACAATACACCGGATCAGGCGGAAGTTTTAGCGGAGATTTTGGCTGGCACATGCAAAATGTCGTGATTGGAAGTACCAATAACTGGTCAAAAACAGTTCTGGAATGGAACGCGGCCAATAATCCAAGTTTAGGACCGCGTACTCCTGGAGGATGCAACAGTTGTTTAGGAGCTGTTACAGTAAATAATAGTACAAGTTATACTAAAAATGTGGCTTATTATATTATTGGTCAGATCTCAAAATTTGTAAAACCGGGCGCTGTAAGAATTTCATCTTCAAGTACAAGCGGCACAATTCAAACTGTCGGATTTAGAAATCCTGACGGATCGATTGCACTTGTGGTTTACAATTCAGGATCGGCCAATACGATAAAAGTGGTTTCAGGATCATCAGCATTTAATTATACAGTTCCCGCTTCATCAGCAGTTACTTTCAATTGGTCTGCAGGATCGCCGCCATCATCTTCTTTGCCTGGATATTACAACATTATTTCAAGAAACAGCAATAAAGGATTAGATGTTGCAGATAATTCGACTACAAGCGGAGGACGCATTCAGCAATATGATATTACCGGTGGAGGAGGAAGTAACCAACGTTGGAAGTTTGTTCCTGACGGAAGCGGCAATTACTATATCATTGTAAAATCGACAGGATTGTATTTGGCTCCGGAAAGTAATAGTACTGCCGATGGAATAAAAGTACAGCAAAGAGCATTCTCATCTTCAAATGAATTTAAATGGACCGTGAACAATCTTGGCGGAGGTTATTATAGTATTATTAATGTAAATAGCGGAAAATCATTGGATGTCGAAAGTGTTTCTACTGCAAACGGAGCCAATATTCAGGTTTGGGCGTATACGGGAGGATTAAATCAGCAATGGCAATTGGTACAGGTTGAAGCTTCTGCAGCCAGGAAAGCTGCTGTAGAAGAAGAGGCCAATACCGTATCTGATTTTTCTCTTTATATCAATATAACAAACAACTATTTAAAAATTAATACGCCAAATTCAGGTTCAGGACAAGTCGAAGTTTACAATGCTTCAGGTCAAAATGTTTTAAAAAGAAGCGTTGATTTTACAACTGGTACTGAAGCCGAAATAGAAATTTCGCAATTACCAAAAGGTATTTATGTAGTTAAAGTTAACGATAGTAAAAGCACATATTCTAAAAAAGTGATAAAGAAATAATTACCAATTTTGAATTTTAATTAGTGATTTTATTTTGGTTTGAAAAAGGCTGTCTGATTTTAAATTCAGACAGCCTTTTGTTTTATCCTATGAGTTGTGTAAACAAATCCTGATTGTCATTCAGGTATTGAAATTCGAAACCATTTTTGGTCATATTTAATTTGATAGCCATGATATCTTTTTTATTTTTTAATTCTAAACCAACAACGACAGAACCAACTTCACGACTGTTTTTCTTTGCAAACTGAAAATAAGTGATGTCATCATCCGGGCCTAAAATGTTATTCACAAATTCTTTTAAAGCTCCTGGACGCTGCGGAAACTGAATCATAAAATAATGCATCAAACCTTCATATAGTAAAGAGCGCTCTTTTATTTCGGCAGTTCTTTCGATATCATTATTACTTCCGCTTACAACACAAACTACTGTTTTGCCTTTTATTTTATCTTTATAAAAATCTAAAGCAGCGATTGTTAATGCTCCTGCAGGTTCAACAACCATTGCTTCTTCATTGTACAAACGTAAAATTGTCGTACATACTTTTCCTTCGGGAACCAGAATTATGTCTTCAAGATTGTATCGGCAAATTTCAAAAGTTTTGTCTCCAACTTGTTTTACAGCGGCGCCGTCTACAAATTTATCAATCGTTTTTAAGGCTGTATTTTTGTTTTCTTCAATCGAGGTTTTCATCGAAGGCGCACCTTTGGGCTCAACCCCAATAATTTTAGTATTCGGACTCAAATGCCTAAAAACTTCAGATAAACCAGAAGCCAGTCCGCCACCACCAATCGGAACAAAAATATAATCTATTGGTTCTTTGTAGCTTTCCAGAATTTCTAAACCTACAGTTCCCTGACCGGCAATTACTTTTTCATCATCAAAAGGATGAATAAATATTTTATGATTTTGGATTGCATCTGCTGTGGCCGAAGCATAAGCATCATCAAAAGTATCTCCGGTTAGTACAATTTCTACAAAAGATTTTCCAAACAACTGCACTTGTTTTACCTTTTGTTTCGGAGTTGTTTTTGGCATATAAATTTTGCCTTGTATTTGCAAAAGATTACAAGAATAGGCTACACCTTGCGCGTGATTTCCTGCACTGGCGCAAACAATTCCTATTGCTTTTTCTTTTTCATTCAACGAAGAAATCTTGTTGTAAGCGCCTCTAATCTTGTACGACCGCACAATTTGTAAATCTTCCCGTTTCAATAAAATAGTCGATTGAAACTCGTCTGAAAGATTTAAATTTTGAGTGAGTGGAGTAGCGGCAACTACATTTTCGAGTTGCTTTTTTGCAGCAAGTACTTCGTTAAATAAATTCATTTTGTTTTGTTTTTTGTTTTTGCCACAGATTAAATGATTTAAAAATATTTTAATCTATGATAATCTGGATCAACGCTAAATATTGTGGAGAAATATTAAAAAGGTAATACTACCTAATTATTTTTTACCGCAGAGAACACAAAGGTTTTTCGCAGAGTTCACTAAGATTAAGTTGTGTTACACAATCTAAGTACACAAAGCTTTGTGAACTTTGTGTTTTTATTAAACTTAGCATATTTAAAAAACTTTGCGTTCTCCGTGGTAATTTTTTTTCCTATCCAAAGGTCTTAGAATTGATCTGATAATCTTTTAATCTGTGGCAAAAAAATCATTAAATAAAAAAACCTCCCGTTTGGGAGGTTTAATAAATTGTATTTTGTTTACTTATTTATATAATACCTCACCATTATTGCTGAATTGCAATAATGTTAATAGAGATAATAATGATATTTAAGTTTTTCATTTCAGATAATTGAATGGCAAATGTATTGATTATTTTACGAAATATTCAGCAGCTTTATTTAGTTTTTTTGAAAAAACTGAAAACTGCGACTAAAAATTACTTTTTAACCGGAGGATATTGCGCTAAAACTTTCGATACAATTTCTTTTACTCTTGCATCTTTTTTATCGACGTTTTTGGTTAAAGTTCCAACTCCTTCACCTTGCCAGATCATTTCTTTCTTTTTAGCATCGATTAAATCAATGAATAAAGTTCCTTCGGTAGAAGTTGATACTGTAGTTTGGTTTCCTCCGTACATCATGTAAGGATTCCATCCCCAACCCCAACCGTAACCCCAACCGGCGCTAAATTGGTTTACATTTACTTGTTCTCTTGATTTTGTAAAAATATTTACTAATAAATCAGGGTTTTCGCTTTTTGTAAAACCTTTGGCTTGCATTTGTTCGTCTATGGCATGTAGGATACGTCTTTTATCCAAATCAGAAATTTCGACCTTATCAATTCCGGGCTTAAAAAAAGCGTACGTCTTATATGGCGCGAAATCTACGTTTTTATCGTAATCAGAATATACACTTACCGTGCTGCATGAGGCTAGTATCAAAAGCAAAAAAACGGGTACTAATTTGAATGTTTTCATATGTTTAAAATTTTTAATGTTCTTGGTATTTTTGTCAGGCTGAGTGCCCTTCGACTTTGCTCAGGGTGACAATTTATTAAAATAGATTTTCATCTACAATATTGGGTAAAGTTACCTTTAATAACGGCTGAACTTCCATTGCTCTTTTTATTGCAAAAATAGCTTCGTCGTTTCGGGCCCAGCTTCGTCTTGAAATTCCGTTGTTAACATCCCAAAAAAGCATTGATGCTAAACGTTTTGAAGCCTCTTTAGAACCATCAAGAACCATACCAAAGCCACCATTTATAACCTCTCCCCAGCCAACTCCTCCGCCATTATGAATCGAAACCCAGGTTGCTCCTCTAAAGCTGTCACCAATCACGTTTTGAATCGCCATATCGGCCGTAAAACGAGAGCCGTCATAGATGTTAGAAGTCTCTCTGTAAGGAGAATCAGTTCCCGAAACATCGTGATGATCGCGCCCTAAAACAACAGTTCCAATTTCGCCTTTCGCAATCGCCTGATTAAAAGCTTCGGCAATTTTAATTCGTCCTTCGGCATCGGCATAAAGAATTCTTGCCTGAGAACCTACAACCAGTTTATTTTCCTGCGCTCCCTTGATCCATTTGATATTATCCTGCATTTGCTGCTGAATTTCATCTGGAGAAGTCTTTGCCAATTCTTCTAAAACCTGACTGGCGATATTATCTGTTTTTTGTAAATCTTCTGGTTTTCCTGAAGTACAAACCCATCTAAAAGGCCCAAATCCGTAATCAAAACACATTGGTCCCATAATATCCTGAACATAACTCGGATATTTAAAATCGATATTATTTTCCGCCATAACATCAGCACCCGCGCGGGAAGCTTCAAGTAAAAAGGCATTTCCGTAATCGAAAAAGTAAGTTCCTTTTGCAGTATGTTTGTTAATTGCTTTCGCTTGACGACGTAAAGATTCCTGAACTTTTTCTTTGAATAAGTCCGGATTATTGGCCATCATTTCGTTGGCTTCTTCAAACGAAATTCCAACAGGATAATAACCTCCAGCCCACGGATTATGAAGTGAAGTCTGATCTGAACCCAAATCAATTTTGATGTTTTCTTTATCAAAACATTCCCAAACATCCACCACATTTCCTAAATAAGCAATCGAAACCACTTCTTTATTGGCTTTCGCCAAAGTGACTCTTTTTACCAATTCTTCTGTCGAGGTTACGATTTCATTAATCCAGCCTTGTTCGTGGCGAATTTTGGTAATCTTCGGATTTACTTCGGCGCAGACCGTAATACAACCCGCAATATTTCCGGCTTTTGGTTGTGCGCCAGACATTCCGCCAAGTCCTGAAGTTACGAATAAATTTCCTTCAGGATTTAGTTTTATTTTTCTAAAACCATTCAAAACCGTGATCGTAGTTCCGTGTACAATTCCTTGAGGACCAATATACATATAGCTTCCGGCGGTCATTTGTCCGTATTGCGAAACGCCTAAAGCATTCATTTTTTCCCAATCGTCGGGTTTAGAATAATTCGGGATTACCATTCCGTTAGTAACCACAACTCTTGGCGCTTCAGTATGCGAAGGAAATAATCCCATTGGATGACCTGAATACATTGTCAACGTTTGCTCATCTGTCATTTCTGACAAATATTGCATTGTTAATAAATATTGCGCCCAGTTCTGAAAAACAGCTCCGTTTCCTCCATACGTAATTAATTCGTGCGGATGTTGTGCCACAGCATAATCCAGATTGTTCTGAATCATGTGCATTATCGCTTTTGCCTGCAATGATTTTCCAGGATATTCGTCAATTGGTCGCGCGTACATTCTATAATCCGGACGCAGGCGATACATATAGATACGACCGTATTTTTCTAATTCTTCTGAGAACTCTTTGATTAATTCAGCGTGATGTTTGGCTTCAAAATAACGCAATGCATTTTTTAAAGCCAGTTTTTTTTCTTCTGACGAAAGAATATCTTTTCGTTTTGGCGCGTGGTTAATCGCTAAATCGTAATCTTTTTTTGGAGGAAGTATGGATGGAATTCCCTGTTTTATTTGTTCTTGAAAAGTCATTTTTTTTAGAGATACTAAGTTGCTAAGATTCTAAGATACTAAGGTATTTTAGTTAGATTAACAACAGATTAATTTTTTGTTTTTTTTACTATATCGCTCCGCTGGAGTTCAAATTTTAGATTTTAGATTGTTGATTTTAGATTTTGTAAAAACGTAAAATTCAACATCTGAAATTATTATGTTTCGCTCCGCTGGAGATCAAATTTTAGATTTTAGATTGTTGATTTTAGATTTTTGTAAACGTAAAATTCAATATCTGAAATTATTATGCTTAATTATATCGCTCCGCTGGAGCTCAAAGCCATGATAATGTTTTATTCTATAAATATGCCACTCATAACGGAGTTTTTTTAGCCTTGGAAAGGCGTAATATTTATAGAAAACAATATGCGTCATTTCATAAAAGCTCCATCGGAGCAAAATATTAATTGATGCAATTGGAATTTGGAATTTAAAATTTGGAATTTATTTAAATTATCTACTTCCCAATATTGCCACATTTTCTAATTAAACTAAGGATAACGAATATCCGACCTGTGATACGATTTGTGGATCGTAATCTTAAATTTTCTTGAGCGGATATCCATATAAATATTTTAGATTTTAAATTGGAATTTGGAATTTAAAAATTTGGAATTTTAATTTATAAATAAACTTCTTCATTAACACAAAACGGCATTTTTTTATTTTCAAAAAGTGCTATTATATTTTGTGCGGCGCAAACTGCCATTGCATTTCTTGCTTCGTATGTTGCTGAACCAATATGCGGTAAAATACAACAATTGGACAATGATAATAACGGATTGTCTTTTTTCATAGGTTCTGGATTGGTCACGTCAAGTCCGGCGCCCCAAATTACATTATTAGTCAGGGCGTAAAACAAATCATCTTCATTATGAAATTTTCCTCTTGCCGTATTGATGAAAATAGCATTGGATTTCATTTTTGCAAAAGCATTTTTATTGAATAGTTCATTGTTCTCTTCGCTATAATTCGAATGAACACTTAAAACATCACTTTTAGAAAGTAAAGTTTCAAAATCTACATATTTGGCATCAAGTTCTTTTTCGGCATTTTCATTATGAGAACGATTGTGGTAAATGATGTTCATTCCAAATGCAGCTTTACATTTTTGGGCCATTTCAAAACCAATTCTTCCCAGACCAAATATCCCTAATGTTTTGCCGTAGAGTTCCTGTCCTAAATTTTCTAAAGCATTAAAGCTTTCCCATTTTCCGTTTATAATTTTTTTATGACTATAAAATGATTTTCTGGCAACACTTTGCATCAATAAAAAAGCAATATCTGATGTGGCTCTGCTTAAAACATCCGGCGTATTGCCAACGGGAATTTTCCTTTTATTGGCCGACGGAATATTAACAGCATCAAACCCAACAGAAAATAAAGCGATTCCTTTTAAATTTGGGCATTGCTGAAAAAAATCTTCGTCCAAATTATTGGCTCCAACATTTAGTAAAACATCATTTTCCTGACAGATTTTTATAAACTCATTTCTTGACAATACATTTTCTGTTGGATTTACGGTAATGTTGATGCCTTTTTCCTGAAGTAATAAAATGCCTGCTTCTGGTATATTTTTATTTATAAAAACCTTCATACTTGTTTATTCTTTATAACGGTTTATTTATTCGTCCTGTTTTTTTATCAAATCCATAAGGACAATGACGGCAACCACTTTTGCAGCAATAACCACGTTTTAAATGGTGTTTTTCGGTAAAACATTTATAACCTTCGGGCGTATAGTAAAAATCTTCGCCTTCGATTAGTTTATTTTCATTACTTTGCTCTTTCATAAATCTGCATAGGGTTGATGTTCTTTTCTTTTTAAAATCAAATAAACGAATTTGATTATGATTTTAATGAAATCGAACATTTTTTATCTACAAATTTATAAATTTTACAGCGAATGTTTCTAATTGTTGCTAAATATTTAATTCCGAAAGGATATCGCGGAATGGCTGTATTTCCTTTTGTAATTTTAAAATATGATTTGGATAAAAATAATCCTATTTTTGTCAATCATGAAAAAATTCATTTGAGACAACAATTAGAATTATTGATTTTACCTTTTTATATCTTTTATGTTTTAGAATATATAATCAGGCTCGTACAATACAAAAACAAAGATTTGGCTTATAGAAATATAAGTTTTGAGAGAGAAGCATATGCAAATGAAACGGATTTAGATTATTTGAAAAACCGATCCTTTTTTGGTTTTTTGAATTACATAACTTTAAAATAAAAATAGATTTTGAATCAGGAAATTCATATCAGTTTTCCTAATCATATTTCGCTGACTATAAAACGAGATGATCTCAACCATCCTTTTATTTCGGGGAATAAATTACGAAAATTAAAATACAATTTACTTCAGGCGAAAGCCGAAAATAAAACAACATTGGTAACTTTTGGCGGAGCTTTTTCGAATCATATTGCGGCGGTCGCGTATGCAGGAAAAGAACAAGGTTTTAAAACAATTGGCGTCATTCGCGGAGACGAGCTTTTTGATAAAATTGAAGAAAACCCAACCTTGAAATTCGCTCAGGAAAACGGAATGCAATTTGAGTTTGTAACCCGCGAAGAGTATCGAAATAAAAGTGAAATTTCGTTTATCGAAAAACTAAAAGAGAAGTTTGGCGATTTTTATTTAGTGCCCGAAGGCGGAACAAATGAATTGGCCGTAAAAGGCTGCGAAGAGATTTTGACGGAGGAAGATTCCGTTTTTAATTACGTTTGTTGTGCAGTTGGAACAGGCGGAACAATCTCCGGATTGATCAATAGTGCCTTGCCAAATCAGAAAGTTTTAGGGTTTCCGGCGTTAAAAGGTGACTTTTTAACCAATGAAATTCGTATTTTTGCAAAACAAGATAACTGGAATTTGATTTCTGACTATCATTTTGGAGGTTATGGGAAGATAAATTTAGAATTAATTGAATTTATCAATACTTTTTTTGAAGAAACAAAAGTGCCTTTAGATCCAATTTATACAGGAAAGATGGTTTTTGGCGTTATAGATTTAATCCATAAAAACTATTTTTCTGAAGATTCAAAAATATTACTCCTTCATACCGGCGGATTGCAGGGAATAGAGGGGATGAATATAAAATTGAAACAGAAAAAATTACCAATACTTAAAAGCAATGGTTAAAAAAATAATAACATTCTTGATTCTTGCTACTTTAGTAAGTTGTTCGTCCAGTAAACCTGCTATTGCAACGACCAAAAAAGCAGCAGCAATACAGAGGCCAAGAGTGGCAGCTACCAAAAAGCAAACTCCTGTTAAGCCAATTGGTAAAAATTATCCTTCTACAAATAATACAACTGAGGTTATTCAATCTACTTCGAAAACAGTTGTAACAGGCGATTTAATCAATAACTATATTTTGCAGTTTAAAGATATTGCAATGGGCAATATGCAGAAATACGGTATTCCTGCCAGTATTATTTTGGCACAGGGAATCTTAGAATCCGGTGCAGGAAGAGGTGATTTAGCATTAGAAGCAAACAATCATTTTGGAATAAAATGTCATAAAGACTGGTTGGGAGAAAGTGTTCGCCATGACGATGATTCAGCTCAGGAATGTTTTAGAAAATATCCCGAAGCAGCAGAATCTTATAGAGATCACGCTCTGTTTCTGGTTGGTAAAAAAAGATATGAAACTTTATTTACTTACGAAAAAGACGATTACAAAGCCTGGGCAAAAGGTTTGAGAGCTGCCGGTTATGCTACAGATCCTAATTATCCGGACAAATTAATAAGTTATATCGAAAGATACAATCTGCATCAATATGACTGTCAGGTTACCGGAAGAAATTACAAGCCTTTTGAGAAATCAACTACAGTTAAAAATTCTTCAATTCCATCTAGAAGTTCATCAAATTCAAACTCGAACGATCCTAATTTATACGAAGTTCAAAAAGGAGATACCTTATATTCAATTTCAAAAAAATTCAACGTATTGGTTGATGATTTAAAACAGAAAAACAATCTTTCAGACAATGCCATTTCTATAGGGCAGCGATTGAAAGTGAAATAAGTTTTAAGTTTTCAGTGGCGGTTTTCAGTCTCAGTTTGGAAGTATTCAAAAAATCTAAAATTCAAATTTTAAAATAGAGTTCGCAGTTTATAATCTAAAATCAGAACTCTAAAATCTAAAATCTAAAAATGTTATATAAAAGAAGTAGTCAGCTTTTTGCTGAAGCAGAAAAAGTAATTCCGGGAGGAGTAAATTCACCAGTTAGAGCCTTTAAAGCCGTTGGGGGAACTCCTATTTTTGTAAAAAGTGCCAAAGGTGCGTATTTGTATGATGAGGACGGAAATAAATTAATAGATTACATCAACTCATGGGGACCAATGGTTTTAGGCCATGCGTATCAACCCGTTGTTGATGCTGTGATTGAAAAAGCAAAATTGGGAACTTCGTTTGGAATGCCAACTGAATTGGAAACTCAAATCGCTGCTTTGGCGGTTTCTATGGTTCCGAATATAGATAAAATAAGATTTGTAAATTCAGGTACAGAGGCTTGTATGAGTGCAATTCGTCTGGCGCGCGGATTTACAAAAAGAGATAAAATAATAAAATTTGCAGGTTGCTACCACGGACATTCTGATTCATTTTTGATTCAGGCTGGGAGTGGAGCCGTAACTTTTGGATCGCCAAATAGCCCTGGCGTTACAGAAGGAACCGCAAAAGATACTTTGTTGGCGAAATACAATGATTTAGAGAATGTAAAAACTTTAATCGAAGCGAATAAAGGCGAAATTGCAGCGATTATTATCGAAGCAGTTGCCGGAAATATGGGTTGTATTCCGCCACAAAAAGGTTTCTTAGAAGGTTTAAGAGAATTATGTACAGCAAACGGAATTTTATTAATTTTTGATGAGGTAATGACTGGTTTCCGTTTGGCTCGTGGTGGAGTTCAGGAATTATATAATATCAATGCTGATATTGTAACTTTTGGGAAAGTTATTGGCGGAGGTTTACCTGTTGGTGCTTTTGCTGCACGCGAAGAAATCATGAATTATCTGGCACCGCTTGGTCCGGTTTATCAGGCAGGAACATTATCAGGAAATCCGTTAGCAATGGCTGCAGGATTGGCAATGTTACAGGCACTTGATAATGATCGTGAAATTTTTACCCGTTTAGAAGAAAAAACAGCTTATCTGGAAGCAGGAATTGATAAAGTTTTAAAAGCGAACAATATTGTTTTTACCATCAATAGAGTGGGTTCTATGATTTCTGTTCATTTTGATGCTAGTCCGGTGGTTGATTTTCAAACCGCTGCAAAAGGAGATAACGAAACGTTTAAGAAATTCTTTCACGGTTTATTAAACGAAGGTGTTTACATTGCGCCATCTGCATACGAAACCTGGTTTATTACAGATGCGCTGACTTACGAAGATTTAGACTTTACAATTAATGCGATCGATAAAGTTTCGAAAACATTTTAATACATAAAAAAAGAGGCTCATTTGAGCCTCTTTTTTGTTGATCAGGATTATTTTTTTCCTTTTCTGTGTTCTTTCATTTTGTCTTTACGCTCTTTCTGAATCGCTGTCCATTTTGTATATTGATCAGCATTCAAAATAGATTTCATTTTGGCATCAGTCGCTTTGTGATCTTCTTCCATTTGTTTTTTCATGGCTTTTTTCTCTGCTTCAGTTGGTGCTGCAGCGTTTTCTCCACGGCTCTTTTTCAGCATTTCCATTTTAGTACTTCTGTCAGATAAAAGTTGACCAACTTGTTTTTGCTGATCTGCACTTAAGTTTAAGTCAGTCGTTAATTTTTGCAAATGTGCCTGATCACGTTCTTGCGGAGATTTCATATCTCGGTGACCTTTATGATCTCCTTTACCTTTGTGATCTTTTTTCAAAGCGGTCCATTTTGTGTATTGATCCGCATTTAAAATAGCTTTCATTTTAGTATCATTTGCAGCTCTTTCAGTTTCCAATTGTTTTTTAAAAGCTTCTCTCTCTGCAGCAGTTGGTTTTGTTTTACGATCTTTATTGGCATCTTTAATTTTTTCTCCTTTAGCAGATCTTTCGGCTAATAATTGTTTTACTTGCGCTTGTTGTTTTGTATCTAAATTCAATTCAGAAGTTAACTTTTGCAAATGTTTCTCATTACGTTGTTCCGGAGTTAATTTTTCTCTTTGATCACGTGTAGCTTTCTGATTGATGTCTTGTGCAAAACTTACCATTCCAACGAACAATAAAGCTGCGATAAATAATTTTTTCATAATTCGTTTTTTTTAAGAGGTTTATATCGATTAGACTTCAAGAAGTTTGCTAGGTTTAATTAGATTGTAAGATTTGTCTTTTAATTAACACAAACTATTAATGAAAACATAAAATAGTATATAAACTAAAAAAGAGGCCATTTAGACCTCTTTTTGTAACTGTTATTAGTTGTTTTCTTTTTTGTACTCTCTCATTTTTTCTTTCGCCTGCTCTCTTTTTTCTTCCTGAATAGAAGTCCATTTTTTGTATTGATCTGCATTTAGGATAGCTTTCATTTTAGCATCATTGGCATCTTTTTCAGCTTTTAATTCAGTTTTAAAAGCTTCTCTTTCTGCAGCAGTAGGTTTCTCTTTTCGGTCTTTTCGTTCTGCTCTCAATTTTTCAGCTTTAGCACTTCGGTCCGCTAAAAGTTGTTTTACCTGAGCTTGTTGATTTGCGTCTAAATTTAATTCAGTAGTTATTTTTTTTAACTGTTTCTCATTACGTTGTTCCGGAGTTAGTCTTTCTCTTGGTTCACGATTAGGAGCCTGATCTGCTTCTTGTGCAAAACTTACTACTCCAACGAATAGCAAAGCTGCGATAAATAATTTTTTCATGATGTACGTTTTTTAATTGTTATAGTAATTAGACTTTATCAAATTGAATAGGTTTAATCTGATAATCAGAATTGTAGTTTATTTAACAAAACGAAAAAGCGAATAACGATATTGTGTATTGATGTGCAATGGCTTTTTAACTGTTTAATTATCGGAGATCATGCTATTTTACAAGAATAGGTTTTAAATTTGTTAGTGTATTAAAAATTTTAAAATAGAATTACCAGAATACAATATGGAAGAATTATTTAATAAGAAAAACAAAAACCGAGTTCTTAAAGCCGTAAACGGAGAAATGTCGTATCAAAAATTAAATGCTGCCGAATTGCATCAATTTGTACAGCATTGGAATTATGATGATGGAATCGAACCTTTTCTATGGATCATCAAACAAAAACATCTGGACAAAGGAACAGCGCTTTGTTTGTATTGGATGTTGCAGCCGGATTATTTCTGTAAATTCAAAAATGAAGAAGACATAAAAGAAGATATTAATTATGAAAGTTATCCATTAATAAAAGAAATTGAAGAAAGATATATTTCCGGCTTTTATGAAGAGGAAAATTTTTCTTTTGATCCTCAAGAAGAGTTTTTGGATGAAAATTCTAATACAAAATGTATTCCGCCAGAAATGCTGGAAAAATCACCAGGAACTGTTTTCGAACGACAAGATATTGAGTTTGCTTTTTTAAGGAATCCCAACGAGAAAGAATTGAAAACAATCAATACGAAGATTGCAGATGCTGTAAAAATCATTCAGATTTCAAATCCCGATTTTGTTTATGATAAAACTGATGATGCGATTAACGCTATAATTGAAAGCGTTGAACATTGGAAAACAAAAGAATTAGGGAAGGTAAAAATTAAGAATCTCTCTTATTTATGGATGGATTGCGTTCATAAAAAACACAACTGGAATTGGGTTATTTGGGATTGGGAAACCGGAAATAATATAGGAGTTGCAAATGCTACGAAAGAATTGACGTGTTTGGCAGATACTATTATAAACCATACCATAGATGGATTTCAGCAATCTTCGATAATTTCAGATTTATATCAGGATCTGGCCGGAGTAAATAATTTTTATGATTTGAAAAAAGATCCTTATAGCGGAATTGGTTTGCTTTTTAGTACAGATCATTTGAAATTTAGAGTATAATAAATCATGGTATTAAGAAAAATTACTGTTGAAGACAATGTCTACTTATATAAAACTGTCACAGGATTTGGAGGTAGCACAGAAATCGCAACATTTGCGATAACAATATTCTTAGAGAATTATAAGCAAACTCCATTGCAAATTAATTTTATTACATGGGAAGACGCTTATGCTGGAAATCCTTTAAGTACGGGGACGAAATTAACCAAATTATCTACTAAAGATGAAGAAGTTGTTAATTTAAACAGGCCTAAATATATTAGAGAATTTATTTTATATGGTTTAAAAATGGGTTGGAATGGTCAAAATAAAGTAGAACCTATTGATGGTTTAAAAATATTGGTGAGTTTAGATTATGATGTTTCTCCTTTACACCCAAAAGACGGAATTACTATAGCGCATGGCAAAGAATATCCAAAATAAGTTGATTTTTTAGTATCAGAAATTTACTTCAGAATTAATTGCTTACTTTAGTAATACCAGAAGTTAAAACCCAAAACAAACGATTATGAGTTTAAATGCCACATCAAACAATAATAAAATTGCCTTTTTTTCGACACAGCCTTACGACAAATCTTTCTTTAATAAGTACAATGAAGATTTTGGTTTTGAGTTGGATTTTTTCGAAACACAACTAAATCCTCAAACTGTAATTCTAATCGAAAATGCTACAATTGTTTGTGTTTTTGTAAACGATATTGTCAATGAAGCCGTGATAAAACAATTGGCAGAAAAAGGTGTGAAAATTATTGCGTTGCGTTGTGCCGGTTTCAATAACGTCGATCTTGAAGCAGCAAAAAAATATAACATAAAAGTATGTCGTGTTCCGGCATATTCGCCTCAGGCAGTTGCAGAACATGCGATCGCAATGATTTTGACTTTAAACAGAAAAACTCATAAAGCCTACAATAGAGTTCGTGAACAAAACTTTTCCCTAAACGGATTATTAGGTTTTGATTTATTCGGAAAAACAATCGGAATCATTGGAACGGGAAATATCGGGAAAGCTTTTGCAAAAATCGCTTTAGGTTTTGGATGCAAAGTTCTGGCTTATGATATTGTCACCAATGATGAAATGATAAAAGACGGAGTGAAATTTGTTTCTCTTGAAGAAATCTTCAAATCGAGTGATATTATTTCACTGCATTGTCCATTAAACGAGCAAACCAAACATATCATTAATAAAAAGTCTATCGACGAAATGAAAGACAGCGTTATGATTATCAATACAAGTCGTGGCGGATTAATAGAAACTTCTTCTGTAATTGAAGGTTTAAAAGAAGGTAAAATAGGATATCTCGGAATCGATGTTTACGAACAGGAAGAAAAACTATTCTTCAGAGATCTTTCTGCTGATATTATTCAGGACGATGCGATTCAGCGTTTAATGAGTTTTCCAAATGTTTTGGTTACGGCGCATCAGGCCTTTTTTACCAACGAAGCTTTAACTCAGATTGCTTTGGTAACTTTCAATAACATAAAAGATTTATTGACCAATAATAATATTGAAAACAAAGCAGCTTTGCTGGTTTAAAAAATAAATTGAATAAGATTGGCAAACCCGACAGGTTTATAAACGTAATCACAAGAATTAAAAAATAGGAAATATGAAAAATAAAATTTTAGTGGCAGTTATGATTCTGGGAATGATTTCATGCCAAAACAAAGAAAAACCTGCAGATAACGTTATTAAAACAATTGTAGAAGATACCTTATCAAAAACCGTTGCGGGAACGGCAGATGTAAGCGATGCTCCAGTAAAAGAGGACAAAGCAGTCGAATTGATCCGTAAGCAATTGAATATTCTATTAAAGACAGATCTTCCTGCAATGACAAAAGAAGACAGATTTTTTTACTACGAAGCTTTCGATTTGAATAACGATAAAAAAGACGAATATTTCGTTGGTTTCTCTAATCCTTATTTTTGCGGAAGCGGAGGTTGTTCCGGTTACATCCTAAATAATGACGGAAGTTTAATCAATAAGTTTACCGTAACCGATTTCCCGATTCTCGTTACCACTTCAGCATCTGAAAAGTTTTACGATCTTATATTCGAAACTGGTGGAAAATTTCATCTCATAAAAATGAAAAACGGCAAATACCCGTCAAACCCATCCGTTCAGGAAATTTGGAAAGGTGAAACTCCTAAAGAAAATACTAAGGTTTTAGATATTCAGGGAAAGAAATTAGAGAAGTATTCGTTTTAATCAGATTATTATAAAAAAATCATTCCGTAGGAATGTATGCTCGGTAGAATTAAAATTGAAATATGGTTATACGTTCCGTAGGAACGTTTGATTAACGAAGCAGATGTTTTATTTCTGTAAAAAAAACAGGTGTCCCTACAGGACACACCATACAAAAACAATATTTTTTTCTACCGATGAGATATTCCTACACGGAATATTTCTATTCGTTCTGAATCAATTCGACTTTTTTAAAGCAAGGTATATAAAATAAAACCTGTCGGGTTTATGATAGATTTTATTAATTTGTCTTAGAAAGATTTTTTATTAATTTATACACTGCCATAAGTAAACCAGCGCCAAAAAATAATATACCAGTGTAGCCAATAATTATTTTGATTAATTTATTTCCTCTTTTAAATTCTTCAGGGTATAGAATCAGAAACAAACAATTCAAAACAAATATTAAGCAGCCAAAAAACATAGCAATATTCGTTTTAAACGTGTTTGTATTCGTGTCAATTTTCTTCTCTTTAATAAGGTAATAGATGTAGCCTAAACCTCCGAAGAAAAGAATACAATTGAAATACTCAATTCTTTTTTTAACTACAACAGTCTCAGAAAAGTATTCTTTATTTATAAATGAATCAACCAATAAATACACACCCAATATTGTGAATAAAATAAATACTGTATAAAGAAAATAATTTTTGATTTTCGACATAATTGTTTCTAAGTCATTAAATTTAAATAGAAAACCCGACAAATTTTTAAAAATCTGTCGGGTTTGAATATTAATACAATTTTGGAATTTTCAAATTTACTCCACCAATTCCACAAACTTAAACTCACCTTCAACAGCCACTTTCGTCAAACCGTGTTTAGATAAGTTTTTCATAGAAGCATCCCATTTTTTACCGCTTAAATTAGCAGTAATTTTTAGTTGCTGAAGATCCATTTTGTTTTCATTTCCTTTCAATAAATCTACGATGAATTTTTCTTCATCAGACAATTCAATTTGAGCTTGTTTTTTCTCCGGACGCATTTGCGGGAACAATAAAACTTCCTGAATCGATGCGTTGTTTGTTAAGTACATAATCAAACGGTCCATACCAATTCCCATTCCGGAGGTTGGTGGCATACCGTATTCTAATGCTCTTAAGAAATCCTCGTCGATAACTCCGTTTGCTTCGTCATCACCTTTTTCAGCCAAACGCATTTGGTCTTCAAAACGCTCACGTTGATCAATTGGATCGTTTAATTCAGAATACGCATTTGCAATTTCTTTACCACAAACCATCAATTCAAAACGCTCAGTAAGTTCAGGATTGTCACGGTGTTCTTTACAAAGAGGCGACATTTCTTTAGGATAATCAGTAATAAAAGTAGGTTGAATATAATTTCCTTCGCATTTAGCGCCAAAAATTTCATCAATCAATTTTCCTTTACCCATTGTTTTATCAACATCGATTCCCATTCCCCTTGCAGCGTCAAACAATTCTTCTTCGCTTTTTCCAGAGATATCAAATCCTGTAAAATGCTTGATAGAATCCGTCATTGTAACACGAGCGTAAGGCGCTTTAAAGTTAATTTGGTGTTCACCAAAAGTCACTTCGCTGGTTCCGTTTACGGCGATTGCGCAATGCTCAAGCAAACCTTCAGCAAATTCCATCATCCAGTTGTAGTCTTTGTAGGCTACATATATTTCCATAGCGGTAAATTCAGGATTATGCGTTCTGTCCATACCTTCATTTCTAAAGTTTTTCGAGAATTCATAAACACCTTCAAAACCACCAACAATTAATCTTTTCAAATACAATTCGTTTGCAATACGCATATAAAGCGGAATATCAAGCGAATTATGGTGCGTAATAAACGGACGTGCGGCAGCTCCACCAGGAATCGATTGTAAAACCGGAGTTTCAACTTCAAGATATCCTGCATCGTTAAAATAACCACGCATTGCAGTATACAACTTGGTACGTTTGATAAAATTTTCCTTTACTTGGGGATTCACAGTTAAATCTACATAACGCATTCTGTAGCGTAATTCAGGATCATTAAAAGCATCGTGTACGTTTCCTTCTTCATCTACTTTTGGTAAAGGTAACGGACGTAAAGTTTTACTCAAGAAAGTAAATCCGTCAACACGAATACATTGAGCGCCAACTTTTGTAGTAAACAATTCACCTTCAATACCAATAAAGTCACCTAAATCAGTTAGTTTTTTAAATACAGTATTGTATAAAGTTTTATCATCACCTTCACACAAAACATCGCGATTCACGTACAATTGTATACGTCCTTCGCTATCCTGCAATTCAGCAAAACAAGCTTTCCCCTGATCTCTCACACTCATTAAACGTCCGGCAACGATCACCTTCTTACCCTCTTCAAAAGATTCCTTCACCTGCTTCGAAGTATGATTTACAGGAAAAAGATTAGCCGGATAAGGATTGATTCCTAAGTTGCGTAAGTTTTGAAGTTTTTCTCTTCGGATGATTTCTTGTTCTGATAATGCCATTTTGTGCTCTTTTTTAAGTGCGCAAAGATAAAGAAAAGAATGTAGATTTCAGAATGCAGGTTTTAGATTTTTTGAAGCAGTAATTTATTGCATTTCAAAGACCTTTTGTCCCGCTATTCACTTGTATCTTTTTTGCCGAAAAAGCAAAAAAGGATACCGCTGCTATCGGGGCTATTTTAGAAGTTTTAGTTTTTAAAAGGCATTTTAGTTAGTGCGTTTACAAAATCTTTGTCGTCCTCAGGAACGAAGGATCACACAAGAAGTTCGACAAAGATTGGCGATTTAGTTTGCGGCACTTCTCGTGCGATCTTCCGTTCGGGATGACAAACTAAACGAATGAAAAAACATTTCTGTAAAAATTAAACAAAAAAACCTCAGTATCTTAGCAACTCAGAACCTTAGTATCTTAAAGAAAATGAACTACATAAAAGCCTTTTTACTTTTACTCTTAATTTCGAGCTGCCAAATTACCGAAACTATCAACATCAATCCAGACGGAAGCGGAACTATTGAAGTTTTTCAATTACGCGACGAAAATAGTTATTTGCAATTAGGACGTCCTTATTCTGATTCTGAAAAATTTACAGATACAATATTCGTTTTTCAGGATTATATAACAAAGTATGCAGCAACGTTTGTAAAATTTAATAAATCTGACCAAGCATTGTTTCAGGAACATGCCAATGTAAAAATGCATATTAAAGTGGATCCGGTTCAAATGGAAAATTTTAATGTAATTTCTTCTGACTTTAAAAAAATAGAAGAAATACCTAATCTTTATGAAAGTCTTAGTTTGGCAAGTTCTTTAAAAGAAAATTATCCGGTTTCAAAAGAATCCTTCAAAATAAAATATACTTTCGATGGTTCTACTTTCAAAAGAAATCTTGTAATTGTTGATCAGCAAAAGTTTGATAAGGACAAAAAAATGCTGGAAGAAAGGAAAAAAATGTATGCTAAGTATAAATTAGCGCAATCCTATACCTTAAAATATCATTTTCCAAAAGAAATAAAATCGGTTTCAAACGAAAAAGCTATTATTAGTTCAGATAAAAAAACAATGACATTAGAATTTCAACTTTCAGATTGTTTAAAAAATCCGGAAATAACGAATCTGGAAGTGGTTTTAGAGCAAAAAGACCTTCAATAGTGTTGTCTTAGTATCTTAGAACCTTAGTTTCTTAGAATCTCAAAAAATAAAATAGTCTTCGTATCTTTGATAAAAAATTAGCCATTATGAAATTATACAAGTTACTTAGTTTTTGTTTTGTATTAGCAACATTAACAAGCTGCACCCTAACCGAAAATATATATGTAAACGATAACGGAACCGGAAAATTTTCTGTAGATATGGATGGTTCATCTTTGATGGCGATGGCTGGTGACCAGCTTGGACCTGATGCCAAAAAGAATATAGATTCTACTTTTACTTTCAAGCAATTGTTTGAAGAGAAAAAAGACAGCATTGCAAAACTGTCTCCCGAAGCCCAAAAAGAACTTAAAAAACTCGAAAATTTTGTAGTAAATACCAAAATGAATGGTGAGAAAAAAGAGTTTTTAATGACCATTTCGACTGATTTTAAAAATGTAAATGAGCTACAAGATGCTTTGCAATCTTTGAGCGCACTTCAAAAATTAGAAGGCGGAGCAAATGCTGCGTCACCATTGGGGAAAGGCTTAGGAGATAATAACAGTAAATTAAGCTATACATACGATGGAAAGAAATTTACACGTACAGCAGTAATCGATAAACAAAAATTAGCTGCAAAAGCGAAAGATTCTACCGCAGATATGTCTAAGATGATTTTTGCTTCTTCGACCTATATTATAAAGTATCATTTTCCTAAGAAAATAAAAAAAGTATCGAACCCAAATGCTTTGTTTAGCGAGGATCGAAAATCAATTACAATTCAATACCCTTTTACGGATTATATGGAGAATCCTGACAAACTTAACTTTGATGTAGAGTTTGAAAAATAATTAAAATGAATAAAAAAATTCAACTTCAGGATTTAGGAAGTAAAGATTATAAATCGACCTGGGAATATCAGGAAGAGATTTTTAAGGATATAGTCGACTTAAAAATTAAAAACCGAAGAGAAGAACTCGATTTGCCAACCCCCAATTATTTACTTTTTGTAGAACATCCGCATGTATATACTTTGGGTAAAAGCGGAGATCTTGAAAATCTTTTATTAAACGAAAAACAGCTTGAAGCAAAAGGAGCTACTTTTTATAAGATCAATCGTGGTGGAGATATTACCTATCACGGGCCGGGACAAATTGTAGGTTATCCGATATTAGACTTAGAAAATTTCTTTACAGATATTCATAAATATTTGCGTTTTCTGGAAGAAGCTATAATCCTGACTTTAGAAGAATACGGCTTAAAATGCGGAAGAAGCGAAGGTGAAACTGGGGTTTGGCTTGATGCAGGAACTCCGTTTGCACGCAAGATTTGTGCGCTTGGCGTACGCGCTTCACGATGGGTAACCATGCACGGATTTGCGCTAAATGTAAATGTTGATTTAGGATATTTTGACAACATTATTCCGTGTGGAATTCGCGGAAAAGGGGTTACTTCTCTACAAGTAGAACTTGGTGTAGAAAAAGTTGATGAAGCCGAAGTAAAGGCTAAAATCGTAAAACATTTGACCCAATTATTCGAAGCAGAATTTGTTTCGTAAATCTTAATTAACCGCAAAGAGTTCGCAAAGCTTTGTGCTCTTTATGTTTTTACAAAATTTTAAGGGTAAAAAACTTTGTGTTCTCTGTGTTAATAATTACACTCAACTAGTATGAAAAATGCTGAAGAAAATAACAATTATAGAATTGCCGTTCCTTCAGCATTTGAAACTGTTTTTTCTCATTTTTACTTTGCCGAAAATAAAACGGCATTTCCCATAACAAAAACCTTATTACCAAGTTTTCAAACCATTTTGGTTTTTAACTTTGGGACAAAATCATCTTTAAAATCACAGCAAAATACTTTTTTAGAAGTTGAAAAATGTATGGTTCTTGGCCCTATAAAACAAGCTTTCGATTATACTTTAGAACCCAATTCAGAGATTTTGGTAGCCAATTTCAAAGAAGATGCTTTTTACAGATTCTTTGGCAATGCAATGTTTGATTCTTTGCCCAATCATCCTGACGCTTTAATTGATGAAAATTGCTTTACTCTTTTGTGGGAAGAACTTCAAAAACTTTCTGATACAAAAGAGCGTGTCGATTATATTTTAGATTTCTGCAAACCATATTTAAGGAAGCAAAACGAGATAACAACGCTTTTAACAGATTTTCAAAACCATAATCTGAATCCCATAAAAGCAATTGCTTCGCAGATCAATCAAACCGAAAGAAATATTCAGCTCAATCAAAAGAAACTTTTTGGATATACTATTAAAGAAGCGAATCGGTATGAGAGGTTTTTAAAAGCGGTAAATCAAATTCAGGAAAATATAATAAACAATTCTAAAACAGATTGGTTAACGATTGTTACCGAATGCGGTTATTACGATCAAAGTCAGCTCATTCATGACTTTAAATATTATATGAATATTTCACCCACGAAATTCCTGAAATTTCAAAACGATATCTGCAGCTCAAAATCAGAATAAATCAGATTTCGTTTTCTTACAATTGTACTGAAACCTTGCGTTCTACATTTGTCATGTTAATCTTTAAAAACAGACAATATGAAAAATTTAATTGTTTATGCACATCCCAATTCAGGTAGTTTAAATCATTTCTTCAAACAAACCGTACTCGAAAGCCTTCAGGAATCCGGAGAAGAAATTGCAATTCGCGATTTGAATGAGATCAATTTTAATCCCGTACTTTCTTTAGAAGATATGACCGGACAAAGAATGGGAAAGGTTGCCGATGATGTTCAAACAGAACAAGACTTTATCACCTGGGCAGATCGTATTATTTTTATTTACCCCATTTGGTGGACAGGAATGCCGGCCATTATGAAAGGTTATATTGATCGCGTATTTAGTTACGGATTTGCCTACAGATACGATCAGGGCGTTCAGAAAGGTTTATTGACGGGGAAGAAAACAATCATTATTAATTCGCACGGGAAATCAAATGCAGAATATGAAGCAATGGGAATGGATAAAGCTTTGGCATTAACTTCGGATACAGGAATTTTTACGTATTCCGGATTAGAAATCGAGCAGCATTTTTATTTCGATAAAGCAGACAGAGCTTCGGCAGAAAGTATTTCGGAGTGGGAAAATCAGATCAAAACTACTTTTAAGTGCATCGATAAAGAATCTGTTTTGGGATAAAAATTGATTTAAAAGTGATAATAATTGTAAAAAAGATAAAAGTAGTTTACTAAAAGCTAAGTTTTTGAATGTACCGTAAATTATAGGAAGTGTGGTTATTTATGAGTTTTTTATACTAAATTTGGTTTTATACTTTTAATAAAAGCTTTAGCTAACCTAATTTAATGACTTATGAGAAAAATCTACTTTATCTGTTTTATTTTTATGATTAATGGTCTTTTTGCTCAAAAGAAAGATAAATTAAATCCAATCGATGTTTATGAAAAGGCCTGGTCAGAACGCAAGAGCGATGTAAGGCTAAAAATAATTAAAACAATCTGGCTGGAGGAAAGTACTTTTGAAGATCCTTCTGCATCCATAAAAGGAACGGCTGCCTTAAACAATGTTATAAATGAATTTTATAAAAAATACCCGGATGCAGTTTTTACTTCGGGACCAAAAGTGGTAAAAGACAATTATGTAAGCTGGGATTGGGAAATTTTAGATGCAAAAAGTAAACTTATAATGGCCGGACGTGATTTTGCCCGACTCAACGGAAAAGGTCAGGTAAGTAAGATTATTGGTTTTTGGAATCCGGAAGCCACTTTATCTGAGGCAGAGATTTTGAATAACCTTGAAACAGACAATTTTAAGATTGTGGCGCAATATTACGAAAGCCTTTTTAAAACCAGGGACTTTACTGCAATGGCACATTTAATAGAAGAAGGTGCAGTTTATAATCAGGCCGAAGGATTGCCTTATGGAGGAAAATTTACAGGTTTTAATGAATGGGTAAAAATGTATGCGAAATCAGCTGAGTTTTTTGATTTAGAAATAGAAAAAGAGCCTGTTTATTTTAGCGATGCGACAAAAAATGAGGTAATTATTTATTTTGCCATAAAGGCGAAAGCAAAAAAATCAGGTAAAACACTTTCAGTGCCAATCTCGGAACATTTCGATTTAAAAAACGGAAAAATTACAGCAATAAGACCTTTCTATTTTGATACCAAGCAATTTGCAGAATTCCTGAAAAGTAAAAAATAATACAAAGTTAAATCTCTCAATAACAAAAAAGACTTATCTAAACGGATAAGTCTTTTTTGTTATTCAAAATTCAATTCGAGTTGATCCGGCAAAAGCCTAAAACTCATTCGGTGATATTTTGTAGTTCCATATTTTTTTATGGCTTCCCGATGTTCTTTGGTAGGATAACCTTTGTTTTGTTTCCAGTTGTACATCGGGAATTCTTCATGAATCTGATCCATGTATTCATCGCGATACGTTTTGGCCAGGACAGAAGCTGCGGCGATACTTAAAAATTTACCGTCACCTTTTATAATGCTTTGATTTGGAATCGATTTTAGTAATTCAATTTCAGTCATAGAAAATTGTTTGCCAAAAGTATTCTTTA
The DNA here is from genome assembly GCF_020905295.1 of Flavobacterium piscisymbiosum. NCBI lineage: Bacteria > Pseudomonadati > Bacteroidota > Flavobacteriia > Flavobacteriales > Flavobacteriaceae > Flavobacterium > Flavobacterium piscisymbiosum. Next base: position 2,408,311 of record NZ_JAJJMM010000001.1, read on the forward strand.
AACCCAATTTTGCATTTAAAGAACGATTACCATCTACAATAATAAATTCAGGTATATGATGTAGTTTTAGGATACATTCCTGCATACCTTTCATTGAAGCGTTTAGAATATTAATTTCATCAATTTCATTAGGATGCAAATGCGTAACAGCAAAACAAAGCGCATGCTGCTCGATGATTGGTTTTAGAAAAACTCTCATCTTTTCAGACAATTGTTTACTGTCGTTTAAAAATTCATGCTCAAAATGATTTGGTAAAATTACTGCAGCAGCCGTTACCGGACCAGCCAGACAACCTCGGCCAGCTTCGTCAGTTCCGGTTTCTAAATTAAATCCTGAGAAATTTTTTTCGAGCATTTCCTTTTTGTGTTTTAATTGGCAAATATTATAAAATTTTCTTTAAAAACATTCGTTCTCTTACTATTTGCCAAAGCAGTAGTATAAATTCAAGTGTTTTTTTATTTATACGTTTTTATCTTTTACCTTTGCCAGACAAATTTTGCCAAAATAATTCCATATAAAGCGATCAAATGAGAATATTCTTTTTTCTATACCTATTAGTTGTACCCACTTTATTGTTTTCTCAGGAAAAAAATACTTCTAAAAATAGTTTAGATATGAATACTAAATATTCAAGTATAACTGATACTATAAAAAAGAAAAAAGCAAAAATAGCAACAATAGATCAATATCAGATTATTACGCTGGAGCATGATACTACTTATGTTGATACTTCGTTAACATTAAAAAGCGCCTACAAACAAAATAATCTTCGTAAAGATGATTTCGGACTTTTGTCTTTCGCAAATATCGGACAAGCTTATAATACTTTGCAATACAGTCTGACTAGTTTTTCTCCTTATCCGGAAATTGGTTTTAACGGAAAACATTTTAATTATCTTCAAGCAGATCAAATCAATTACTATTCAGCGGCAACACCTTTAACGGAGTTGTTTTTTAATACAACAATAAATAAAGGTCAGAACGTAGATTCATTTATTACATTAAATACATCAAAAAACCTTAATTTTTCTATCGCATACAGAGGTTTACGTTCAGAGGGAGATTATATAAACCAATTGGTAAGTGCAGGAAATTTTAGATTTACAACAAGTTACGCTACAAGCGACAGAAGATATGCGATAAATGCACATTATACGTATCAGGATGTTTTAAACGAAGAAAATGGCGGAATTACTACGCCTGCAGACTTTGAAAGTGATAATCCGGATTATAAAAACCGTCAAAGATTGCAAGTGTATCTTACCGATGCGGAATCATTTTTAAAAGGCCGACGTTTGTTTTTTGATCATGCTTTTAGAATAAATCCAACTGAGGGGAATAATAATTTATATGTAACGCATCAGTTTAATTACGAAAACAAGGCTTTCGAATACAAGCAGGCAACTGTTCTCTCGACTGTTGGAACCAGATCAGTAAAACGATTTGGAGATTCGTACGTAACAAGTGGTATAAACGATCAGACACATTACGAAAGATTATACAATAAGGTAGGAGTAGCTTATGAAAATTCTCTTTTAGGGAAATTTAATTTTTTTGTAGACGACTACAGATCGAATTATAAATACGGAAGAATCTTGGTAGATGCCGATGGAACTGTTATTCCGGATAATTTATTTCTGCAAATTAATAATGTTGGCGGTCAATTTGAATATCAAAAAAACAAATGGAACGGACGTTTTTTATATTCAAGATCGATTACAAACCAGTCACTTTCTGATTTAGATGCTAAGTTAAAATATGATTTTAATGATAAAATTCAGTTTGATTTTAGATACCGTAACATCAATAAATTACCAAATAATAACTACAACTTGTACCAAAGTAGTTATGTGCAATACAATTGGTCGAATAATTTCAAAAACGAGAAAATCAATTCGCTTAGTGCCGCTGTTAGCACGCCTTGGCTGAATGCAGAAGTTCAGTATACGGTTCTAAATGATCATTTGTATTTTGCAGATGTTTCTTCGCCAGCTCAAAAGGCTGTAAATACACAGATTATAAATCCGGCCCAATACGGAAATGCAATTAACTATCTGGAGATAAAAGCAAGTCGTGAATTTAAATTTGGTCCTTTCGCTCTTGATAATACACTTTTATATCAAAAAGTAGATCAGTCAGATTTAATTTTAAATGTGCCTGATTTTGTAACAAGAAATACATTTTATTATTCAGGTTACTTTTTTAAGAAAGCACTGTATATGCAAACCGGAATCGTTTTTAATTATTTTACAAAGTATTACGCGAATGGTTACAACCCTGTTGTTGGAGAGTTTTATGTTCAGAAAGAAAAAGAAATTGGAGGTTATCCATTATTTGATCTTTTCCTAAATGCCAGAATTCGCCAAACCCGATTCTATCTTAAAGCAGAACACATAAATGCTCTTTTTTCTAAAAGCGACTATTATTCGGCTCCTAATAATCCTTATCGTGATTTTGTAATCCGCTTTGGTTTAGTTTGGAATTTCTTCCAATAGAATTAGGCTTATATCATATTAAAAATCAAATATTAAATTAAATAGAAATGGACTTTTCAAATAACATTTTAGAAACAATTGGTAATACACCATTGGTAAAACTCAACAAAATTGTTGCTGAAATTGATGCGTTAGTATTGGCAAAAGTCGAAACTTTTAATCCCGGAAATTCTGTAAAAGACAGAATGGCCGTAAAAATGGTTGAAGATGCAGAGGCAGATGGCCGATTGAAACCTGGAGGAACTATTATTGAAGGAACTTCTGGAAATACAGGAATGGGATTGGCGCTTGTAGCGATCATTAAAGGATATAAACTGATTTGTGTAATATCTGACAAGCAGTCTAAAGAAAAAATGGATATTTTGCGTGCTGTGGGTGCCAAAGTTGTAGTTTGCCCTACAGATGTTGAACCAACAGATCCAAGATCTTATTATTCTGTTTCAAAACGTCTGGCCGAAGAAACGCCAAATTCATGGTATGTAAATCAGTACGATAATATGTCAAACTCTTTGGCACATTACGAACAAACCGGACCAGAAATCTGGAAACAAACTGATGGGAAAATTACACATTTTGTAGTGGGAGTAGGAACAGGAGGAACTATTTCGGGTGTTGGAAAATATTTAAAAGAGAAAAATCCAAATATTAAAATTTGGGGAATTGATACCTATGGTTCTGTTTTTAAAAAATACCATGAAACCGGAATTTTCGACGAAAACGAAATTTACTCTTATATCACCGAAGGAATTGGAGAAGATATTTTGCCTAAAAATGTTGACTTTTCTTTAATTGACGGATTTACAAAAGTAACCGATAAAGATGCAGCGGTTTATACCAGAAAAATTGCTCTGGAAGAAGCTATTTTTGTTGGTAATTCTGCAGGAGCTTGTATAAAAGGATTGTTACAGCTTAAAGAACACTTTACGCCAGAAGATGTGGTTGTGGTATTGTTTCACGATTCAGGAAGCCGTTATGTAGGTAAAATGTTTAATGACGACTGGATGCGCGAACGTGGTTTCTTAGAAGAAAACATTACAAAGGCCGAAGACGTAATTAAAGATCATATCGATAAAGAATTAATCGTGGTTCGTACAGAAGAATTGGTTTCTCACGCGATCGAACGTATGCGTAAATACAAAATCTCGCAGATTCCTGTTGTAGATATTACTGGTTTTGTTGGTTCTGTTGATGAAACAGATTTGTTTAGAAGTTATGTTGCAGATAAAAACGTAGCCGAAAAACCAATCAAAGAAGTAATGGGAAAACCTTTTCCAATTGTAAAATTAGGAACACCAATCGAAGAAGTTTCTAAATTATTTACCAAAGAAAATGACGCCGTTTTGGTTGATTTAGGAAATGGTAATCATCATATTATTACAAAATATGATATCATTGGATCTATAAAATAATACGATTTTAATAATTCATAAATCCATAAATCTAATTTTGAAATTAGGTTTATGGATTTTTTAGCTTAATATATTCGAAAATGACTTTTACCGCGATAGATTTTGAAACTGCTACAGGACATCATCCGTGCTCTGTTGGTATCGTTACTGTAGAGAACGGGATAATTACAGATGAGTTTGTTACTTTGATTAAGCCTCCCAAAAATGAGTACAATCCGTTTACGATTCGTGTACACGGTATTTATCCAAGAGATACTGTAAATGCTAAAACTTTTGTGCAGGTTTATCCCGAGATCGAAAAAAGATTAAAAAACAGAGTAGTGGTCGCACACAACGAAAGTTTTGATCGTAATGTTTTAATGAAATCGATGACGCTTTACGGTTTGCAATATGAGGATTTGAATATTGCCGAAAAATGGGAATGTACCGTTAAGATCTACAAAGCAAAAGGATTCAAGCCCACTAAATTAAGTGACTGCTGTCGCGAAATGAAAATTCAGCTCAATCACCACGAAGCATTATCTGATGCGAGAGCTTGTGCAAAATTATATATGTTGAGATAAAAATAAATATTTTGTAAGATTAATATTATTTTAATTAATTTTAGGCTTTTTATAAATCAAAGTAAAAGTCTAAAAAATGAAAGAAGATTTTCTTCATTATCTCTGGAAATTCAAAAAGTTCGACACTTTGAATTTGAAAACTGCTCAAGATGAACAAATCACGATTACTAAAACCGGAGATTATTTAGAACTTGCAGGACCGGATTTTTTTAATGCCCAAATAACAATAGGAAATCAAAAATGGGCAGGAAATGTCGAGATTCATTTAAAATCTTCAGATTGGTATGTTCATGGTCATGAAAAAGACCCAGCGTACGAAAATGTAATTTTACACATAGTTTGGGAACATGACACCGAAATATTTGGTAAAGGCAATAGAGAAATTCCTGTTTTGATCCTGAAAGATTATGTTTCATCGGAAATTTTATCCAATTATAATTCGTTAGTAGCACCTAAATCGTGGATATTTTGCGAAAAAGATATCGCGAAAATTGATGATTTTATATTAAAAAACTGGCAGGAAAGATTGTTCTTTGATCGCTTAGAGCGCAAATCAAAATTTATTTACGATTTACTAGAAGAAACAAATCAGGATTGGGAAGGGGTTTTATTTTCCTTGCTAGCAAAGAATTTTGGTTTAAATACAAATGGCAATACTTTTTTGCAAATTGCGAAATCCATTCCTTTCTCCATTATCCGTAAAGAAAGCTTCGAAATAGAAAACCTCGAAGCATTACTTTTAGGCGCTTCCGGTTTATTAGATGATAATAAAGAAGATATTTATTTTACAGATCTAAAATTAAGGTATTATTATTTGCTTAATAAATACCAGTTAGAAAAATCTCATATCGATTCAGTCCAGTTTTTCAAACATCGACCGGATAATTTTCCAACAATCAGGCTTTCGCAATTGGCTAATTTATATCATAAACATCAAAATTTATTTTCGAAAATAACAGTTCTAAAGTCAGTAAAAAGCGTTTACGATTTATTGAATGTTTCAGCAAGTGTGTATTGGAGCAATCATTATCAGTTTGATAAAGAAAGTATAAAGAAACCAAAATCTTTGTCGAAATCTTTCCTGGATTTGATTATTATAAATACCATAATTCCTATTCAGTTTGCTTATTCAAACATAAGAGGTGAATCTATTGCCGAAGAGTTGATAACATTTATGAATTAAGTTAGTCCTGAGAAAAATGCTATAATTGATAAATTTAAATCTTTTGGAATTTCTGCTAAAGATGCTTTTGAAACACAAACATTATTAGAACTTAAAAATGAATATTGCAATAAAAAATCATGTCTAAAATGTGCATTAGGAATGGAGTTGCTAAAGAATAATTAGATAATTAGAAAATGTGTCAATGAGATAATTTTGTACTTTTGTTACTTGCATATATAATTTCATCCTGAGCGAATGCGAAGGATAAAATCTAAAATCTAAAATCTAAAATCTAAAATCTAAAATCTAAAATCTAAAATCTAAAATCTAAAATCTAAAATCTAAAATCTAAAATCTAAATATGTCAGCAATTTTAAAACTTAAATTCTTTTTCGAAAAATATGGTTTTCATGTTTCTTCAAGATTGGCAGATAAATTGGGTATGCGCGTAACGAGTGTACGATTATTTTTTATCTATATTTCGTTTGTTACGGCAGGTTTAGGATTTGGAGTTTATCTTACTTTGGCATTTTGGATTCGCCTAAAAGATTTAATTCGTGCAAAACGAACATCAGTTTTCGATTTATAAGATTATTTAAAACATAAAAAAAAGGATCATAAAGTAATTTACTCTATGATCCTTTTTTTATATCTCTTTAGGAAATTATTTTCCCGGATTGTTCAGTTTACTGTTTTTCTTACCATAAACAAAGTAAATTACTACTCCTAATGCCATCCAGACTACAAGTCTAACCCAGCTTTCGTTAGGTAATGAATACATCAAAGCCAAGCAAATTACGATACCTGCGATAGGTACAAATGGTACTAAAGGTGTTCTGAAAGATCTTGGAGCATCTGGCATTCTTTTACGCATCACCATTACACCAATACAAACAAGTACAAAGGCTAATAATGTTCCAATACTTACCATATGTCCTAAATCACTTACTGGAACCAATCCAGCAAATAAACTTACGAATACTAAGAAGAAAAGGTTAGTTTTCCATGGAGTACGAAATTTAGAGTGAATAGAACTGAAGAATGGAGGTAACAAACCATCTTTACTCATAGTATAAAATACACGGCTTTGGCCCAAAAGCATTACTAATATTACAGAAGTATAACCTGCTAAAATAGCTACAATTAAACCTGTTTGTAAAAAGTCATAACCTGTTTTGGCAAAAGCAGTTGCAGCAGGTTTAGCATCACCGGCAAATTCTTTATAATTAACAAGACCTGTCATTACGTGAGCAAAAAATACATATAATAAGGTACAAATAATCAAAGATCCTAAAATACCAATTGGCATTCCTTTTTGAGGATTTTTAGCTTCTTGTGCAGCTGTAGATACAGCATCAAAACCAATAAAGGCAAAGAATACAGTTCCCGCACCTGCAGCAATTCCTGACCATCCAAATTCACCAAAAACACCAGTGTTAGCCGGGATATAAGGTGTGTAGTTTGCAGTGTCAATAAAGCTCCATCCTAAAATGATGAAAACAAGTACTACAGCAACTTTTACAACAACTAAAAAGTTGTTTAAAGACGCAGATTCTTTTGTTCCTCTTATTAATAATAAAGATAACATAGACACAATAAAAATAGCCGGTAAATTTACAATACCGCCTTCGATTACTGTACCGTCACTAAGTTTAAGAGTTTCCCAGGGTGAACATATAAATTGATGGGGGAGGTGAATTCCGTATTTGTTTAGTAATTCTAATAAGTAACGGGACCAGCTTACCCCGACGGTTGCGGCTCCCAAAGCGTATTCTAAAACTAAATCCCAACCAATAATCCAAGCCATAAATTCTCCCATTGTAGCATAAGAGTATGTATATGCGCTACCCGCAACCGGAATCATAGAAGCAAATTCTGCATAACAAAGTCCTGCAAAAGCACATCCAACGGCTGCTAAAACAAAAGAAAGAGTAACTGCTGGTCCTGCATGTTCTGCAGCAGCAATTCCTGTTAACGAGAATAATCCGGCTCCAATAATGGCTCCAACTCCAAGTGCAACGAGCGACCGTGAAGATAGAGTTCTTTTCAAGCCTTTTTCAGATTCGGAAGCTTCGTCAAGCAATACCGAAAGTGGTTTAGTTTTCCAAATTGACATATTATAATATTGGTTTATTGTTATTAAGCTCCAAATGTATCGTTTTTTGTAAAAAATAAAAACAAATATCTCTTTTTAAGTTATAAAATATTAAATTTTATGCTAAAACCATCGTTGATTATTCTTTACAGGCTGAGATTCATTAAACTAATTGAGGTTTATTAGTGAAAAATGTAATTTTAAAATTTTTAATATTTTTAGTATTATTCTTAATAAAATATTGTTTTTTCCTTTAATTTAGGCGCTTAATTAGAAACAGAAAAATTTTAATAAAATGAATTTTAAAATATTTGGAAAGTATTTCAAGTTTACAAATCATCAACGTACAGGAATTTTTTTACTTTTTGGAATTATAATGATATTACAGACAATTTATTTTTTTGCTGATTTTAATGTAGCTGAAAAATCTTTCCCCGAAAAAGAACAATGGTTGTCTTTACAGTCGGAAATTGATTCTCTCAAAATTTCAAAATATAATGATAAGCCCAAGGTGTATTCTTTCAATCCAAATTTCATAACAGACTATAAAGGATATAAGTTAGGAATGTCTGTTGAGGAGATAGATCGTTTGTTGGCTTTTCGGAGAGAAAATAAATATGTCAGTTCTGCAAAAGAGTTTCAGGAAGTAACAAAAGTTTCAGATTCTTTATTAAATGTAATGGCTCCGCTTTTCAAATTTCCGGATTGGGTTCAAAACAAAACAACCTTCAAAAACGAAAGAAAAGAATTTGTAAAAAAAGAATTCAATAAAAAAGAAAAGATCAACGTTTTAGATATCAATCAGGCAACACAGGAAGATTTAGTTAAGATTTATGGCATTGGAGAAGCACTATCAGTAAGAATTCTAAAGCAAAAAGAAATTTTAGGCTGTTTTGTTTCTATGGAACAAATGAGTGATATTTGGGGACTCTCGCCAGAAGTTATCAGTGAACTTAATACTCATTTTAAAGTTATAGTACCTCCAAATTTTAAAAAGATCGCCATAAACGATGCGTCCTTAAAAGAATTGTCACAGTTCGCTTATTTTAAATATACATTGGCAAAACAAATTGTAACTTATAGAAGTATGAACGGAAATATTAATAATATTGAGGATTTATCAAAAATTAAAGGTTTTCCTGTTGATAAAGCAAAAATAATTAGTTTATATTTGGAGTTCTAAAACAAAAGCAGCTTACAATGAATTTTGAATATAACGAAACGCAGTCGATGATTGCTCAGTCTATAAAAGATTTTGCCGAAAAAAATATCAGACCTAATATTATGGAATGGGATGAGGCTCAGATTTTTCCAGTTGACCTATTTAAAAAATTAGGCGAAATGGGATTTATGGGAGTTTTAGTGCCTGAAGAATACGGAGGATCAGGATTAGGCTATCATGAATATATTACAGTTGTCGAGGAAATTTCAAAAGTAGATCCTTCAATTGGTTTATCGGTTGCCGCGCATAATTCATTATGTACCAATCATATTTTAACTTTTGGAAACGAAGAACAAAAGAAAAAATGGTTACCAAAATTAGCTACGGCAGAACATATAGGAGCCTGGGGTTTAACAGAACACAATACAGGTTCTGATGCCGGCGGAATGAATACAACAGCTGTCAAAGACGGGGATGAATGGGTTGTAAATGGTGCCAAAAACTTTATAACGCACGCAATCTCTGGAGATATTGCAGTTGTAATTGTACGTACCGGAGAAAAAGGTGATTCTAAAGGAATGACCGCTTTTGTTTTCGAAAAAGGAATGAAAGGTTTTACGTCAGGTAAAAAAGAAAATAAATTAGGAATGCGTGCCAGCGAAACTGCAGAGTTAGTTTTTGATGGTTGCCGTGTTCCTGATGCCAATAGATTAGGAGAAGTAGGGCAGGGATTTGTTCAGGCCATGAAAATATTAGATGGAGGACGTATTTCAATTGGAGCTTTGTCACTAGGAATCGCAAAAGGTGCTTACGAAGCCGCACTTAAATACTCAAAAGAAAGACATCAGTTTGGTCAGCCTATTAGCAGTTTTCAGGGAATTTCGTTTAAACTGGCCGATATGGCAACAGAGATCGAAGCTTCAGAATTATTATTGCATAAAGCAGCATTCTTAAAACAGCAGCACAAACCTGTTACCACACTTGGTGCAATGGCAAAAATGTATGCATCAGAAGCCTGTGTAAAAATCGCAAACGAAGCCGTTCAAATTCATGGAGGCTATGGTTACACAAAAGATTATCCTGTAGAGAAATTCTATCGCGATTCAAAACTATGTACTATAGGAGAAGGAACTACCGAAATTCAAAAGTTAGTTATTTCGAGAAATTTGCTAAAAGAATAAAGAATAAAGAATAAAGAATAAAGAATATTATTATTGGCTCTTTTCTAGGGATCGATTTATGGAGAAATCTATTCTCTTTTTTCTATGTTCTATTTTCTTTTAAAATAATTTAGAATTCATAACCCATAATTCATAATTAATACATACTTTTGCACCCTTAACGAGAGGAGGTGTCAATATTATGTTAATTATACCAATTAAAGACGGAGAAAATATCGATAGAGCATTAAAGCGCTATAAAAGAAAATTTGATAAAACAGGAACTGTTCGTCAACTAAGAGCACGTACTGCTTTTATTAAGCCTTCTGTTATCAAAAGAGCACAAATTCAAAAAGCTGCTTACATCCAAAACATGAGAGATGGTTTAGAGAGTTAGTATTAGCTTTTCAAAAATAATTACCGTTAGTTATCAAAATTTTGATACTAACGGTTTTTTTATGCTTAATTTTGAGGTAAATAATATTCTTTATATAAGTAGAATATGGGTTTGTGTAAATGAAAAGTGTGTATTCCTATGAAATCAAATAAAGAAGCATTTCGCGATTATCTTCAATTAGAGAAAAAATATTCCCCACATACAGTCAATGCTTATTTGAATGATATTTTATTTTTCGAAACATTCAATAAAGAACATTTTGAGCAGGAAAATATCGAACAGGTAAATTACAGTCAAATAAGAAGTTGGATTGTTTCGCTTGTAGATGATAATATTTCTAATGTGTCTGTCAATCGAAAAATGTCTTCCCTGAAAGCCTTTTATAAATTTCTTTTAAAAACAAAACAAATAGAGGTGAGTCCAATGCTGAAGCATAAGGCGTTAAAAACACCAAAAATTGTTCAGATTCCATTTTCAGAAAAAGAATTGGCAGATTTGATGCAGCAATTTGGAAACCCTTCCGGATTCGAAGAAGTGAGGAATAAATTGATAGTAGATCTTTTTTATACTACAGGAATGCGAAGGGCAGAACTGATAAGTTTAATGAAGTACAATGTTGATTTATCTTCAAATGTAATTAAGGTTTTAGGAAAGCGTAATAAAGAGCGTATTATTCCGGTTTTGCCAATAATTATTGATCAGTTTAATTTGTATTTGCAGGAAAGAGCTTTGCTTGAGGAGATTGTTGATGATGATTATTTTTTTATTTCAGCAAAAGGGTTAAAATTGAGTGAATCTTTTGTGTATCGATTAATAAATTCATACTTTAGTAAAGTCTCTGAAAAGGTGAAAAAGAGTCCGCACGTGCTTAGGCATACTTTTGCAACTCACTTGCTGAATAACGGAGCAGATTTAAATTCAGTTAAAGAATTATTAGGACATTCGAGTTTGGCGTCTACACAAGTTTATACTCATAATAGTTTAGCAGAGCTTAAAAAGGTGTATGGTGACGCGCATCCAAGAAATAAATGATGGTTCTTAAATGTTTAACCCTAAAATTTGTATTATGAAGGTAGATGTTCATGCAGTTAACTTTACTGTTGACAGAAAATTAGTGGATTTTATTCAGGAAAGAATGGATAAATTAGAAAAATATTACGATCGAGTAGTTTCGGCTGACATTTTTTTAAAGGTTGAGAGAACGAGTGATAAGGAGAATAAGGCGGTAGAGATTAAGATTAATGTCCCGGGGGATGATTTTTTGGTTAAAAAACAATGCAAAACGTTTGAAGAAGCGGTCGAGCTTTCGGCAGAATCCCTAGAACGTGTATTGGTAAAAAGGAAAGAAAAAATACGAGCACACATATAATTGAAAATTTTTTTTAAAAAATGTTTTGATTAAAAGATAAAATAGCTACATTTGCAGTCCGTTAGAAATAGCGGACTTTTTTATTGATATTGCCAGCGTAGCTCAGTTGGCTAGAGCAGCTGATTTGTAATCAGCAGGTCGTGGGTTCGAGTCCCTCCGCCGGCTCTAAAATATTTCAAATGCGATTTGAAATTTGTTCTTTAAAATTATGGAATAAAACAAATTTAGGTTTCTTAATTTGGTTTTAGAGTAATCTGAAATCTTAAGTCAAAAATCTAAGATTGTCTGGGGAGATACTCAAGCGGCCAACGAGGGCAGACTGTAAATCTGCTGTGTGAACTTCGCAGGTTCGAATCCTGCTCTCCCCACAAAAAGAAGTTAAGATTTCAGAGCGTAGATTTGAGATTGTAGATTGAAAAATCTAAGATCTAAAATCAAAAATCTAAAATTAGAACTCTCTGCCGACTTAGCTCAGAGGTAGAGTGCTTCCTTGGTAAGGAAGAGGTCACGGGTTCAATTCCCGTAGTTGGCTCAAGTAAGTAGGAAATTGAAAATTAATATATAACTAAGATTAAAAATTAAGTAAAATGGCAAAGGAGAATTTTAATCGTTCCAAACCGCACTTAAACATAGGTACAATTGGACACGTGGATCACGGAAAAACTACATTAACTGCAGCAATTACAAAAGTATTGTCTGATGCTGGTTACTGTCAAGCAAAATCGTTTGATCAAATCGATAACGCTCCAGAGGAGAAAGAAAGAGGTATTACTATTAATACATCACACGTAGAGTATGAAACAGCTAACCGTCACTACGCTCACGTTGACTGTCCAGGTCACGCGGATTACGTAAAGAACATGGTTACTGGTGCTGCTCAAATGGACGGAGCTATCTTAGTAGTTGCTGCTACAGATGGTCCAATGCCACAAACTCGTGAGCACATCCTTTTAGGTCGTCAGGTAGGTATTCCAAGAATCGTTGTTTTTATGAACAAAGTGGATATGGTTGATGATGCTGAATTGTTAGAGCTTGTTGAGATGGAAATCAGAGATTTATTATCTTTCTACGAATATGATGGAGATAATGGTCCTGTAGTTCAAGGTTCTGCTTTAGGAGGATTGAATAATGATCCTGCTTGGGTACCAAAAATCATTGAATTAATGGAAGCTGTTGATGCTTGGATCGAAGAGCCAGTACGTGACGTAGCTAAACCATTCTTGATGCCGGTTGAAGATGTATTTACAATTACTGGTCGTGGAACTGTTGCTACAGGTCGTATCGAAACAGGTATTGCTAATACAGGAGATCCAGTTGAAATCATTGGTATGGGAGCTGATAAATTAACTTCTACTATTACAGGAGTTGAGATGTTCCGTAAAATCCTTGATAGAGGTGAAGCTGGAGATAACGTAGGTTTATTGTTAAGAGGTATTGATAAAGAATCTATCAAAAGAGGAATGGTTATCATTAAGCCAGGATCAGTAAAACCACACGCTACTTTCAAAGCTGAGGTTTATATCTTGAAAAAAGAAGAAGGTGGACGTCATACTCCATTCCATAATAACTACCGTCCACAGTTCTACGTACGTACAACTGACGTAACAGGAGTTATTACTTTACCAGAAGGAGTAGAGATGGTAATGCCAGGAGATAACTTGACTATCAATGTTGCTTTATTAAGCCCAATCGCAATGAGCGTAGGTTTACGTTTCGCTATCCGTGAAGGTGGTAGAACAGTAGGTGCAGGTCAGGTAACTGAAATCGTAGGATAATCCTATAAAAATTTATAAAAAGCCAGTTGATTTTCATGACTGAAATCACTGGCTTTTAATTACGGGCGTAGTTCAAGGGTAGAATAGCGGTCTCCAAAACCGTTGATGGGGGTTCGAATCCCTCCGCCCGTGCAATAAAAAAATATATCAAATGACAAAAGTTACGAATTATTTATCAGAGGCTTTCGAAGAGTTAAAGTCAAATGTTACTTGGCCTGCTTGGGCTGAGGTTCAAAAATTGACAATTGTTGTAGCTGTATTTTCGGTATTATTCGCCTTGGCAACATGGGGAGTAGACGAATTTTTTGCAAAAGCTTTGGCTGGATTTTTTAACTGGTTAAAAGGATAATTTTTTTGTGATGGCAGATAATAATGTGAAAAAATGGTACGTAGTTAGAGCAGTAAGCGGACAGGAAAACAAAGTCAAAGCTTATATCGAAACTGAGATTGCCAGACTAGGTATGGGTGATTATGTTTCCCAAGTTTTAGTACCTACAGAAAAAGTAGTTACTGTAAAAGAAGGAAAGAAAATGTCTAAGGATAAAGTTTATTTCCCTGGATATGTTATGATCGAAGCCAATTTGGTTGGTGAGATACCTCATATTATTAAGTCTATTACTAGTGTAATTGGATTTTTAGGTGAGATCAAAGGTGGAGAACCTGTTCCTTTGAGGCTTTCTGAAGTAAATAGAATGTTAGGTAAAGTAGATGAGTTAGCTGTAAATACAGATACTCGTGCTATTCCTTTCAACTTAGGCGAAACTGTTAAGGTGATCGATGGTCCATTTAATGGCTTCAACGGAACAGTTGAAAAAATCAATGAAGAAAAGCGTAAACTTGAAGTAATGGTGAAAATTTTCGGAAGAAAAACTCCATTAGAATTAAGTTTTATGCAAGTTGAAAAAGTATAATTTTTGTTACATCTATAATAACCACCATAATCGCTTCCAATGATTAGGGTGTTAAATTTTTTAAAAAATGGCTAAAGAAATTAGTAAGGTAGTTAAACTACAAGTTAAGGGAGGTGCTGCGAATCCGTCGCCACCGGTTGGACCTGCTTTAGGAGCTGCTGGGGTTAATATCATGGAGTTCTGTAAGCAGTTCAATGCTAGAACACAAGATAAACCTGGCAAAATATGCCCAGTACAAATTACTGTGTATAAAGACAAATCATTTGATTTTGTTGTAAAAACTCCTCCAGCTGCTGTCCAATTATTGGAAGCTGCAAAGCTAAAGTCTGGATCAGGTGAACCAAATCGTAAAAAAGTAGCTAGTGTTACTTGGGACGTTATCAAAGCTATTGCTGAAGATAAAATGGTAGATTTAAATGCATTCACAATCGAATCTGCAATGAGCATGATCGCTGGAACTGCTAGATCTATGGGTATAACTGTATCAGGAGATGCTCCTTTTTAATTAAGAGAAAGAAATGGCAAAATTAACAAAAAAGCAAAAAGAGGCTGCTTCAAAAATTGAAAAGAACAAACTATACTCTTTAAAAGATGCAGCTGCATTAATTAAAGTTATAGCTTCTGCAAAATTTGATGAGTCTGTTGATATCGCAGTTCGTTTGGGTGTAGATCCAAGAAAAGCGAATCAAATGGTTAGAGGTGTAGTTACATTACCTCACGGAACAGGTAAAGACGTTAAAGTATTAGCATTGGTTACTCCAGATAAAGAAGCGGAAGCTAAAGAAGCTGGGGCTGATTATGTAGGTCTTGACGATTATTTACAAAAAATTAAAGATGGTTGGACAGATGTTGATGTGATCATCACTATGCCAGCTGTTATGGGTAAATTAGGTCCATTAGGTCGTATTTTAGGACCTAGAGGTTTAATGCCAAACCCTAAAACAGGTACTGTAACTATGGATGTTGCAAAAGCTGTTGCAGAGGTTAAAGCTGGTAAAATTGACTTTAAAGTTGATAAAACTGGTATCGTACATGCAGGAATTGGTAAAGTTTCTTTTGGAGCTGAGCAAATTTATGACAATGCACACGAAATTATTCAAACATTAATCAAACTTAAACCAACTGCTGCTAAAGGTACCTATATTAAAGGTATTCACCTTACAAGCACTATGAGTCCTGCAATTGCATTGGACCCTAAAGCAGTATAATTGGTAGTTAATAATTTTTAGTATGACTAGAGAAGAAAAATCAATCGCGATTGAAGATTTAACTGCACAGTTAGCTGGTACAAATATTATTTATGTATCTGATATTTCTGGATTAAACGCAGAAACTACTTCAAGCTTGAGAAGAGCTTGCTTTAAAGCAGGTATAAAATTAGAGGTTGTAAAAAACACTTTGCTTGCAAAAGCAATGGAAGCTTCTGCTAATGACTATGGTGATTTACCTTCAGTATTGACTGGTAATAGTGCTATCTTCATTTCAGATGTTGCAAATGCACCTGGAAAAATAATTAAAGATTTCAGAAAAAAATCAGCAAAACCTGTATTAAAAGGGGCTTATATTAATTCTGAAATTTACATTGGAGATGATCAATTAGATGCATTAGCAACTATCAAATCTAAAGAAGAACTTCTTGGAGAACTTATTGGATTATTGCAATCACCAGCACAAAGAATTATTTCTGCTTTACAAAACAAATTCGCTGGTAGCGAAGAAGAAGCTGAAGCATAATAATTCGTACGAGGAATTTAATTTCCTGGTAGCTTAATTAGCGCACAATAAATAAATTATATTTTACAAATCATTTTAAACGATAGAAAAAATGGCAGATTTGAAACAATTCGCAGAACAATTAGTTAACTTAACAGTTAAAGAAGTTAACGAATTAGCAACAATATTAAAAGACGAGTATGGTATCGAGCCTGCTGCTGCAGCTGTAGTAGTTGCTGCTGGTGGTGGAGAAGGTGCTGCTGAAGAAGCACAAACTGAATTTACAGTTGTATTAAAAGAAGCTGGTGCTTCTAAATTAGCAGTTGTAAAATTAGTTAAAGAACTTACAGGTTTAGGTTTGAAAGAAGCTAAAGATGTAGTTGACGGTGCTCCAAGTAACGTTAAAGAAGGTGTTTCTAAAGAAGAGGCTGAAGGTCTTAAAAAATCATTAGAAGAAGCTGGAGCTGTAGTTGAGCTTAAATAATTCAACTCAGTTTTAAGAACTAGGTTTAGGTCTTGAGTGAACGCTCAATGGCCTAAACCATTTTTCGTATAATAAAATAGATCAAGTTTTATTATCAAATAGTTTAAAATACGAAAAAGTTTTTGATCAATACGAAGAAAAAAAATTGAACCAAATTTTACAGGTTTATTTTTAAAGATGTATTGATTACAATAAGAAAGTATAGATTAAACAGTGTGTGTTTACACAAAAAATTACTTTTTTTTAATCAAAATTTTGTCCATTGATGATAACAAATCAGACTGAAAGATTGAATTTTGCCTCTACAAAAAATATTCCTGACTATCCGGATTTTCTGGACGTTCAGGTTAAATCTTTTAAAGATTTTTTTCAATTAGAAACTAAATCTGATGAAAGAGGCAACGAAGGGTTATACAACACCTTCATGGAAAACTTCCCAATTACAGATACAAGAAACAACTTTGTATTGGAATTCCTAGATTACTTTGTAGATCCGCCACGTTATACAATTCAAGAATGTATAGAGAGAGGTCTTACTTATAGTGTGCCTTTAAAAGCCAGGTTAAAACTATACTGTACAGATCCGGAACACGAAGATTTTGAAACTATTGTACAAGATGTTTACCTTGGAACAATACCTTATATGACTCCAAGCGGTACTTTTGTTATCAACGGTGCTGAGCGTGTAGTAGTATCTCAACTACACCGTTCTCCAGGGGTTTTCTTTGGTCAATCATTCCACGCAAATGGAACAAAACTTTATTCTGCCAGAGTAATTCCTTTTAAAGGTTCTTGGATAGAATTTTCTACAGATATCAACAGCGTAATGTATGCTTATATCGACAGAAAGAAAAAATTACCGGTTACAACTTTATTCCGTGCAATTGGATTCGAAAGAGATAAGGATATCCTTGAGATCTTCGACCTTGCTGAAGAAATTAAAGTTTCTAAAACAGGTATTAAAAAATATATTGGAAGAAGACTTGCTGCACGTGTATTGAACACTTGGCACGAGGATTTCGTTGATGAAGATACCGGTGAGGTAGTTTCTATCGAACGTAACGAAATCATCCTTGATAGAGATACTATTATCGACAAAGATAATGTTGAAGAAATCATTGATTCTAACGTAAAATCTATTTTGTTACACAAAGAGGATAATAATCAGGCAGATTATGCTATTATCCACAACACGTTACAAAAAGATCCAACAAACTCTGAAAAAGAAGCTGTTGAGCATATCTACAGACAATTGCGTAATGCAGAACCGCCTGATGAAGAAACTGCTCGTGGTATTATAGATAAATTGTTCTTCTCTGATCAACGTTATAACTTAGGTGAAGTTGGTCGTTACAGAATGAACAAAAAACTTGGTTTGGATATCCCAATGGAAAAGCAAGTGCTTACCAAAGAAGATATCATTACCATTGTAAAATATTTGATCGAATTGATCAACTCTAAAGCAGAGATTGATGATATTGATCACTTATCAAACCGTCGTGTTAGAACAGTTGGAGAACAATTGTCTCAACAATTCGGTGTTGGTTTAGCACGTATGGCAAGAACTATTCGTGAGAGAATGAACGTTAGAGATAACGAGGTGTTTACACCAATCGATTTGATTAATGCTAAAACATTATCATCGGTTATCAACTCTTTCTTTGGTACGAACCAGTTGTCTCAATTTATGGACCAAACGAATCCATTAGCTGAGATTACACACAAAAGAAGACTTTCTGCCCTTGGACCTGGTGGACTTTCGAGAGAGAGAGCTGGATTTGAGGTTCGTGACGTTCACTATACACACTATGGTCGTTTATGTCCGATTGAAACTCCAGAGGGACCAAACATTGGTTTGATTTCATCTCTTGGTGTTTATGCAAAAGTTAACGGAATGGGATTCATCGAAACTCCATACCGTAAAGTAACTGATGGTGTAGTTGATTTAGAAAGTACACCTATCTATTTAAGTGCTGAAGAAGAAGAAGGAAAAATGATTGCTCAGGCAAACATTGAAATGGATGCTACTGGTAAAATCACGGCAACAAATGTTATTGCTCGTGAGGAAGGTGACTTCCCGGTTGTTGAGCCTTCTGCAGTACATTATACAGACGTTGCACCTAACCAGATCGCTTCGATTTCGGCTTCATTGATTCCTTTCCTGGAACATGATGATGCGAATAGAGCCTTGATGGGATCTAACATGATGCGTCAGGCGGTTCCTTTGATCCGTCCGGAAGCACCAATTGTTGGTACAGGTTTAGAGCGTCAAGTGGCTTCAGATTCTAGAGTATTGATTAATGCTGAAGGAGATGGAACTGTAGAATATGTTGATGCAAACATCATTACTATCAAATACGACCGTACTGAAGATGAAAGAATGGTTAGTTTTGATGCTGATGAAAAAACATACAACTTAATTAAATTTAGAAAAACCAATCAAGGTACAAGTATCAACTTGAAACCAATCGTAAGAAAAGGGGACAGAGTGATTCTTGGACAAGTGTTATCAGAAGGATATGCTACTCAAAATGGTGAATTAGCTTTAGGTAGAAACTTAAAAGTTGCGTTCATGCCATGGAAAGGGTATAACTTTGAGGATGCGATTGTAATTTCTGAAAAAGTAGTTCGTGATGATATTTTTACTTCTATCCACGTTGATGATTACTCATTAGAGGTTAGAGATACTAAGTTAGGAAATGAAGAGTTAACAAACGATATTCCTAACGTTTCTGAAGAAGCTACTAAAGATTTAGATGAAAACGGTATGATCAGAATTGGAGCAGAGGTTAAACCTGGCGACATTTTGATTGGAAAAATTACACCAAAAGGAGAATCAGATCCTACTCCAGAGGAGAAATTGCTTCGTGCAATCTTCGGGGATAAAGCAGGAGATGTAAAAGATGCGTCATTAAAAGCTTCTCCATCTTTACACGGTGTAGTTCTTGACAAAAAATTATTTGCAAGAGCCGTAAAAGATAAACGTAAACGTACTCAGGATAAAGATGCTTTAGGCGCTTTAGAAATGGAATTCGAAACTAAATTTGTTGAATTAAAAGACAGATTGGTTGAAAAATTATTCCTGATCGTGAACGGAAAAACATCTCAGGGTGTAATGAATGATTTGGGTGAAGAAGTTTTACCAAAAGGTAAAAAATATACTCAAAAAATGCTTTACGCAGTAGAAGATTTTGCTCACTTAAGCAAAGGTCAATGGGTTGCTGATGATGCTACTAATAAAATGGTTAATGATTTAATTCATAACTATAAAATTAAGCTGAATGACTTACAGGGATCTTTAAGAAGAGAAAAATTCACTATTACAGTTGGAGATGAATTACCATCTGGAATCTTGAAATTGGCGAAAATTTATATCGCTAAAAAACGTAAACTGAAAGTAGGGGATAAAATGGCAGGACGTCACGGTAACAAAGGTATTGTTGCAAGAATCGTTCGTCATGAAGATATGCCTTTCCTTGAAGACGGAACACCGGTTGATATCGTATTGAATCCACTTGGGGTACCTTCACGTATGAACATTGGTCAGATTTATGAGACTGTTCTTGGATGGGCTGGTCAAAATTTAGGTAGAAAATTTGCTACTCCAATTTTTGATGGTGCTTCTTTAGATCAAATTAATGAATTAACTGATGAAGCTGGAGTACCACGTTTCGGACATACACATCTTTACGATGGTGGTACTGGAGAGCGTTTCCATCAGGCTGCAACTGTGGGTGTAATTTACATGCTTAAATTAGGACACATGGTTGATGATAAGATGCACGCACGTTCTATCGGACCATACTCGTTGATCACTCAACAACCACTTGGAGGTAAAGCTCAATTTGGAGGTCAGCGTTTTGGAGAGATGGAGGTTTGGGCACTTGAGGCTTATGGAGCATCAAGTACACTTCGTGAAATCTTAACAGTTAAATCGGATGACGTTATTGGTAGAGCTAAAACTTACGAAGCTATCGTTAAGGGTGAGTCTATGCCAGAACCAGGATTACCAGAATCATTCAATGTATTAATGCATGAATTGAAAGGTCTTGGACTTGACATTCGTTTAGAAGAATAAATAAAGTTTTCAGTTACAGTCTCAGTATTCAGTTCAACACTGAAAGCTGAGACTGAAGCTGTTTATGAAAATAAAAGTTTTTAGGATTTATACCCGTAACCCGTTCCGATTTTTTATTTAAACCTGAAAAGTTTTATAATTAGCACTTCAAAATTGACGTTTGAAGTTTAGAGAAGTAATCCGTGGTAGCAACTTAATAATTTTCGATGAGTAGAATTAAGTTAAAATCAATTTTTTAATTGCAGATAAATCAATAGTAAAAACTATGATGAATAATAGAAATAATAATAAAGATAAAAATCCAGTTAAAAGATTCAACAAAATCTCAATTGGATTGGCTTCACCTGAATCTATCTTGAAAGAATCAAGAGGAGAGGTTTTGAAACCAGAAACTATCAACTACAGAACGCACAAACCAGAACGTGACGGACTTTTCTGTGAAAGAATCTTCGGACCTGTTAAGGATTTTGAGTGTGCTTGTGGTAAATATAAAAGAATTCGTTACAAAGGTATCATTTGCGACCGTTGTGGTGTTGAAGTTACTGAGAAAAAAGTACGTCGTGACAGAGTAGGACACATCAACCTTGTTGTGCCAATCGCTCACATTTGGTATTTCCGTTCTCTTCCAAACAAAATTGGTTATATCCTTGGTCTTCCATCTAAGAAATTAGATATGATCATTTACTACGAAAGATATGTAGTAATTCAGGCTGGTATTGCTAAAAATGCAGATGGAGAATCTTTACAAAGATTAGATTTCTTAACTGAAGAAGAATATTTGAATATCTTAGATACTCTTCCGCAAGAAAATCAATATTTAGATGATATGGATCCTAATAAATTTGTTGCCAAAATGGGAGCAGAATGTATTATGGATTTATTAGCTCGTATCGACTTAGATGAGTTGTCTTACCAATTGAGACACAGTGCTAATAATGAAACATCTAAACAACGTAAAACTGAAGCTTTAAAAAGATTACAAGTTGTTGAGTCTTTCCGTGAGTCTAACTTAAACCGCGAAAATCGTCCTGAGTGGATGATTATGAAAGTAGTTCCTGTTATTCCACCAGAATTACGTCCGCTTGTGCCACTTGATGGAGGTCGTTTTGCAACTTCAGATTTGAATGATTTATACCGTCGTGTAATCATCCGTAACAACCGTTTGAAAAGATTAATGGAGATTAAAGCTCCTGAAGTTATCTTAAGAAACGAAAAACGTATGTTACAAGAATCTGTAGATTCATTATTTGATAACACTCGTAAAGCTTCTGCTGTTAAAACAGAATCTAACAGACCATTAAAATCATTATCTGATTCCTTAAAAGGTAAGCAAGGACGTTTCCGTCAAAACTTACTTGGAAAACGTGTGGATTATTCTGCTCGTTCGGTAATTGTTGTTGGTCCTGAATTAAAATTATTCGAATGTGGATTGCCAAAAGATATGGCATCTGAGTTATACAAACCTTTCGTTATCCGTAAATTGATAGAAAGAGGTATTGTTAAAACAGTAAAATCTGCTAAGAAAATTATAGACAAAAAAGAGCCTGTAGTTTGGGATATCCTTGAAAATGTAATTAAAGGTCACCCAGTATTACTTAACCGTGCTCCTACGTTACACAGACTTGGTATTCAAGCTTTCCAACCAAAATTAATTGAAGGAAAAGCGATCCAATTGCACCCATTAGTATGTACGGCTTTCAACGCCGATTTTGATGGGGATCAGATGGCGGTTCACTTGCCATTAGGACCAGAGGCTATTTTAGAGGCACAATTATTAATGTTGGCTTCTCACAATATCCTTAACCCTGCAAACGGTGCGCCAATTACTGTACCTTCTCAGGATATGGTCTTGGGTCTATATTATATGACCAAAGAACGTATCTCTACACCAGAACACATAATTTTAGGTCAAGACTTAACTTTCTATTCTGCTGAAGAAGTAAATATTGCATTAAACGAAGGAAGATTAGAATTGAATGCTCGTGTAAGAATTAGAGCAAAAGATTTTAACGAAGCTGGAGAATTAGTTTATAAAATTATCCAAACAACTGCAGGACGTGTATTATTTAACGAAGTAGTACCTGAAGCAGCTGGATATATCAATGATGTATTGACTAAGAAAAACCTTAGAGATATTATTGGACACATTTTAAGTGTGACTAATGTACCTACTACTGCTGCTTTCTTGGACAATATGAAAGATATGGGTTATAAATTCGCATTTAGAGGAGGTTTATCATTCTCTCTTGGTGATATTAGAATTCCAGAACAAAAAACAAAATTAATTGCAGATGCCAGAGAACAAGTTGAAGGTATTTCTGTGAATTATAACATGGGTCTTATTACCAATAACGAGCGTTACAACCAGGTTATTGATGTTTGGACTTCTGCAAATGCTCAGTTAACAGAATTAGCAATGAAAAATATTAGAGAAGACCAACAAGGTTTCAACTCTGTATATATGATGCTTGACTCTGGGGCGAGGGGTTCTAAGGAACAGATTCGTCAGTTAACTGGTATGCGTGGTTTGATGGCTAAACCTAAAAAATCTACTGCCGGTGGTGGTGAGATTATTGAAAACCCGATTCTTTCTAACTTTAAGGAAGGTCTTTCGATCCTTGAGTACTTCATTTCTACTCACGGTGCTCGTAAAGGACTTGCGGATACGGCTCTTAAAACTGCCGATGCCGGATACTTGACAAGAAGGCTTCATGACGTATCACAAGATGTTATTGTAAACATCGAAGATTGTGGTACTCTTAGAGGTGTTGAAGTTTCTGCTTTGAAGAAAAATGAGGAAATTGTTGAATCTTTAGGAGAAAGAATTTTAGGACGTGTTGCATTGCAAGATGTTATTAATCCTCTTACTAATGAAGTTTTGGTTGAATCCGGACAACAAATTACTGAAGCAATCATGAGAGTTATCGAAGCTTCTCCGATTGAAAGAGTAGAAGTTAGATCTCCATTAACTTGTGAGGCTTTAAAAGGTATTTGTGCGAAATGTTACGGTAGAAACTTAGCTACTGGTAAGATGACACAAAGAGGTGAAGCTGTAGGAGTTATTGCAGCTCAGTCTATTGGAGAGCCAGGTACACAGTTAACACTTCGTACGTTCCACGTTGGAGGGGTTGCTGGAGGTATTTCTGAAGAGTCTAGTATTGTTACAAGATTCAACGGTAGACTTGAGATTGAAGATTTAAAAACTGTAAAAGGTGAGGATAGTGAAGGTAATGCGGTAGATATCGTAGTATCACGTTCAACTGAATTAAAATTAGTTGATGAGAAAACTGGAATCGTTTTAAATACACACAATATTCCTTACGGATCTAGTATTTTCGTTAAGGATGGTGAAGTAGTTACTAAAGGATCTGTGATCTGTAAATGGGATCCATATAATGGTGTAATTGTTTCTGAATTTACTGGTAAGATTGCTTACGAGGATTTAGAGCAAGGACAATCGTTCATGGTGGAGATCGATGAGCAAACAGGATTCCAGGAAAAAGTAATTTCTGAAGCAAGAAATAAAAAATTAATCCCAACTTTATTGGTTTACGGTAAAGAAGGTGAATTGATTCGTTCGTATAACTTACCAGTAGGAGCCCACCTTATGGTTGAGAATGGAGAGAAAATTAAAGCAGGTAAAGTATTAGTAAAAATCCCACGTCGTTCTTCTAAAGCAGGAGATATTACAGGAGGTTTACCAAGAATTACCGAGTTGCTTGAGGCTCGTAACCCTTCAAACCCAGCAGTTGTTTCTGAAATTGACGGTGTTGTTTCTTTTGGAAAAATCAAAAGAGGTAACCGTGAAATTGTTATCGAATCTAAATTTGGTGAGATTAAAAAGTATTTAGTTAAACTTTCTAGCCAAATCTTAGTACAGGAAAATGACTTCGTAAGAGCGGGAGTACCATTGTCTGACGGTGCAATTACACCAGATGATATTCTAAGAATTCAAGGACCAGCTGCTGTTCAACAGTACTTGGTAAATGAAATTCAAGAGGTATACCGTTTACAAGGGGTAAAAATTAATGACAAGCACTTTGAGGTAGTTATTCGTCAAATGATGCGTAAAGTAAGAGTGCAAGATCCGGGAGATACATTATTCTTAGAAGATCAATTAATTCACACTAAAGATTTCATCGTTCAAAACGATAAATTATACGGTATGAAAGTAGTTGAAGATTCTGGAGACTCTGCGGTATTGAAACCAGGTCAGATTATTTCTCCTCGTGATTTACGTGATGAAAATTCATTGTTGAAACGAAATGATAAAAATCTAGTTGTAGCTAGAGACGTAATTACTGCAACTGCAACGCCAGTTTTACAAGGTATTACAAGAGCTTCGCTACAAACTAAATCATTCATCTCTGCTGCTTCTTTCCAGGAAACAACAAAAGTACTTAACGAAGCTGCTGTAGCTGGTAAAGTAGATGATTTAGAAGGATTGAAAGAAAATGTAATTGTTGGACACAGAATTCCTGCTGGAACTGGTATGAGAGAATACGATAATACTATCGTAGGATCTAAAGACGATTACAATGAAATGATGGCTAATAAAGAAGAGTATATCTATTAAATTAGGAAACTATGAGTAATTCGAACCAACAAGAACAAATTAATATTGAGTTAGACGAAACTGTCGCAGAGGGAATTTATTCTAATCTGGCAATTATCAACCACTCATCATCAGAATTTGTTTTAGATTTTGTGAGCATTATGCCTGGTATTCCTAAAGCCAAAGTAAAGTCAAGAATTGTCTTGACACCACAACATGCTAAAAGATTATTAAAAGCAATTGGAGAAAACATTCATCGTTTTGAAAGCGCTCATGGCGAAATCAAAGAGACTGAACAAGCACCAATACCGCTTAATTTTGGTCCGGCAGGACAAGCATAAAGTACTAAAGCCCCATTTTTTAAATGGGGCTTTTTTTAAGTTTCTAAATCTATCATTAGAAAGACTAACACCTACTTTCGGAATTACTCGACATTTCTACCCTCCATTTTCATCAACAAGTTTACTTCTATATTCCTGTGATTTTTTATAAAGATTTTGATAATTAGGTAAATTATAGAAATTATTACGTTCGATTTCTTTTTCTATAGATCCATCTAAAACGAACAAGGATATTCGCTGCATAAAAAAGCTTTGATCATTGTAGTTTTCATCATATCGATATTGCTCTCCAAAGTAAACCAAGTGTGCCAAAAGTTTAGATCTATCTGCAATTGATAGTTCATTCCTTTTTTCTTTGTCTTCTAAAAGATACATGACATATTCTTTTAAAGCTTCCAGATATTGAGTTTCTTCAGGAGTAATTATTTCTTTTAAAATAGGGAAAATTGCTAAGTTTAATTTTACAGTTCCATTGCATTTTTTATTCCAGAATAGTTTGTCTAATTCAGCAGGATTATTGCTGTCGAATTTTGTGTTTTCAACAACCCATTTCAATAATTCTTTATCATCATAATAGCCGAAAGTCGTAACCAGGCTTTGCATGAAATATTCATCGTTTAATATTAGCCATTTAAAGTAAGAACGGCTATCATTGAATAAATACATGTTGCGGGCAACAAGGGTTTGGATATTTTTTTTTAGTTCTTCGTTTAATCTTTTATCATCTTTCCATAGGTATCTTGTAACTTCTTCTCGATTTTCAAACATAGATTTTTTAGGTAGTGAATTTTCATACATAGAAATATCTAAGAACTTTTTTTGATAATCTATAATCTGCGGTATTGCATAACTTTCTGATATGTACTTATCTTGTTTTATTACAAATACGCCAAAATAAGCATATATATTATTTGGAAAATATATGGCTGTTCTATTGCATTTGTCTAAAAAATTGACATATATGTAGTTTGAATTCGATTTTAAATCTATTATTCTATCGAAAATAACTTTGATTCTGCTATTAAACTCATCATCGTTTGGAAATTTAAACCCATATGCTTTTAACTCCTCTTTTGTTATCGGCATAATAACTTTAAAATCTGAACTACTATATTCATATGGGTTACTGTAATTTGGTATCCCATACTGTAATTGTCTTTTCAATATATCCTTCATATTCTTTTCATTTTCATCTTTTTTTACATCAATGTTTTTATTTTGCTGTCCATTACAACTGCTAAAAACAAAACCACAACATAAAATTATAACTAAATTTTTCATAATTATTTAACTTTTAACTTTCTGAACCTTTTTCTCCTGGATTACCATTATATTCGGGTAAATTATAATCTTCTTCAAATATCTGATAGTCTTTTGGAACCAAATAAGAAAAAAAGTCAGATTCACTATATGTTAAACAGCATAAAGTATCGCCCTGATTACCTCCTAATATAACAATTTTATTTCCTTTCTTGCCTGCGACAAAACCAACATGACCACCTCCTATTCTAGTTTTAACAGCAATTGCTCCATATACTGGTTTTTTCAATTCTTTTCCTTCAGACCATTTAGCCCACGATAATGCTCTTACAGCATCATAATTTTCTAAACCTTTGTAACCATAGGCTGTAATAATCCAATTTACAAACGTTGCACACCATGAAATTTTGGTTTCATTTGTGGTATTATTTTTCATGCTCTTTTCATATGGAGTTCTGTCAAAGAATTTTTGTATTTCTTTATTATTTCCTGTTTCAACTAATTTTTTTGCTTCTTCAATCCATGCTAATACCATCCAAGGTGCTCTACCGGACAGTTCAGGAACAATCCCCCCGCTATTACAAACATTTTTATCATACTTAAACCAAGTTTTTAATTTTTGTAAATTTTCTTTTCGCCTGTCTAGATGCAGTGTTGTTGGATAATCGCTTGTACTTACGGGCTCATATCCTTGTAGTAAGCGACAGATAAAAAAGAAATAAAGTTCTTCTTCCTCTTTCATCAACAATGCAATTTCGTTTAAGTTTTTTGACAAGCCTTTCGGGAATTTATTTCTTTTCCACTCATAAGCTTTCATTTTTGCCTCATACTCAGCTTGATCTTTATCCCTATAGTCTCTTGCTCTTGGATTCCACTTTAATGATTTTACATTTTTCCATGCCCATCCACCACTATCTACAGTCAGAAATAGTTTTTGAGATATTAAATTTGGATTTGCTATAATATTATTTGCAGATCCTATTACTTTTTGATATTCAGCATATATAGTAGGATCATTTCCATGACTCGTTAATTGCATAAGACTTCTTCCTTTATAAAAGTATTTACTTGAGGAAGTAGCGGCGGGGGCTTCTCCAGCTGTTTGAAAAAATCCTGTTTCGACACTTGTCATTGCTAAAAATGCAATTTTTTGGATACATTCGTTAATGTTGTATTTACGAAACATTGCATTAAGCTGAAGAGTTAGTGATTTATAGCTTTTGTCATCTATATTGCAACCTTCACCACCCCAATAATCTCTCTGCCTTTTATGGTTTTTATTAGATCTTCTTCTTTTTTATTTAATCTGGTGCGCCAACACTGTCGAACATATCAGCATATTCAACCATAGATTTTAAATTTGGCAAATTATAATAATTATTTTCTTTATACTCTTGTTTTACTTTTTCCCATTCTTCTTTATCAAGATAGTCTCTATAATCAGCCAAGATTGTCAATTCTCCCCAGTGTTGTCCATCATGATGATATTGTTTAAATAACGGATCATAAGTATTTGCTAAAAAAGCAATAATTTTCATTTTTTCCTTATCTTTAAAAATATCTTTCCTCTGATTATCAATAATTCTTGAAC
The DNA here is from genome assembly GCF_020905295.1 of Flavobacterium piscisymbiosum. Taxonomy (NCBI): domain Bacteria; kingdom Pseudomonadati; phylum Bacteroidota; class Flavobacteriia; order Flavobacteriales; family Flavobacteriaceae; genus Flavobacterium; species Flavobacterium piscisymbiosum. The sequence continues at coordinate 2,436,835 of NZ_JAJJMM010000001.1, forward strand.
TATAATACTTCAAAGGAAGGATTGTTTGAATATCATTACCCTCGTTGAATAAATTAAAAAAAGCTAACAATAGGTTATCACATATAAATAAAACATCTTTTTTATTTTTATTAAATATAATATCTCCTATTTGATACTTTTCATTGTTTTCGTAAAACATATTGATTGACTTTTTATTAGATTTTTCAATGCCATCAAAACGAAATAAAACCAACATATCATACATGAATTTAGATTCATTAGCTACTAAATATAATACTCCTGATTTATCATTATTAAACAAATATTTATTCAATAGCAACAACTTGAGATTTTGTTTCGTTTGTTTTGATTTTATATCATATATATCTTCAAATGCAATCATAGGAGATATAAATCTTCTTTTTTTATCTATAAAGAGATTGCTTAAACAAATGTCATATAGATCTTTATCCAAACTTCCTCTATACTGAATAAAGTCATTCCGATTGACGACATGTATTTCATCAGAAGTTTCGTCGATATTAATGTGGAAATATTTATTAATATATTCTTTAAAACTTGAATAATCAGGTATTATATATCCACTGGATTGAAGCATTTCTCCTATTAATGGAAGAGTTAAATCCAAATCTTTTTTACTAAAAGTATATTCATTGGATTCAGCAACATCATCACAAGTATAGTTTCTTTGTAGCTTTATTTGATGTTCAATGTCTTTCACATTTATATCATTCTTATCATTTCTCATAATTTCTGTATTATTTTGTGTTTTACTACGATTCTCTTTGCTTTGTGAACAACTAGTACAATAGTTTAGTACAAATAATAGAATAAATAATTTATTGGTATTCATAATATTTATTTTTTTATAATTTCGATTTTATATGCTGTACCACTTGTCCACTTCATTAATTTATCCACTTTGGAGTAATGAGACATAGGTGTATAAAATCTACAACTAGTTAAACTATCTGTACCTCCATTTTTATTCGTTTTTGTTAGAGGGTGTGAAAGCAAATGTTTGGAGTTTCTTTTCCATTTTAATTCAGTAACACCTTTCATCGATATTGACCTACTTAAACCAAATGGTTGCTCTTTGGAAGAGATAGCTTCAATTGTTGTAACCACATCATTTTCTTCATCATAACCTGTAATTACTCCAGTATGCCCCATTCCTCCACTTAAATTTTTCCATATAAAAATATCTCCTACTTGTGGTATGTAAGTTAAACTATCATGTTTTACTAAATAGCTAAGTTTATCTTGAGTGTAGTCATAAAGTACTGCGGTACCTGCAGCCCATCCTTTTGAACACCATTCTATTTTTGCGAGGTATCTACATATAAGTTCGGAACAATCCATGGTATTTTCACCAGTAGCTAATGTTCTATTCTGGTCATTTTCATAAGGAACTTTATAGGCCACACCATTAGCTACATCATCTTGAGAAATAGCTTTTGTTAAAAGCCACTCAATTCCCTCCTTAATTTTCAAATCAGAATTTTCTAAATTTAAAGATGTAACTGTTTTATTTATTCCGCATTCATCAACTTTAAAAATTATTTTTGTCCCTGTATCATATTTACCTTCTTTTCCTTTGTAGGTATATTTACCTCCTTGATATGACCCTCTTCTTTTATCTCTTGAATGAGTTTTTGAATTTATATGATCCACTAGCTCTTCTATTACTTTAAGTTCATCTGTTCCTGCTGTAACGATTTCATTCAATCTGTTTGTTACCCAAAAACTAACGCCTGAGAGAACTGCATATTTTTCTTCTTCCAATTTTTCAGGATGTTCTCCTGAGTAATTTCCATCCAATGTTATAAATTTTTCCTGTGGCAGTCTTAATGCCTCTCTGTGTTTATTATAAAATTTTTGAAATTCTTCATAATTATCTCTACCTGTAACCATTATAAAACCTCTTCCTCTAAGATTAAATCCGTCTTCTGTTCCAGCTCTATTCCCTAATCTGCTTCCATAAGCATTAATTCCAATAGCTCTATCATTCAAAGCATCTCTTCTACATCTCTCTGCATTTCCACTATAATATGCCAAATCACTATTAAATAATGTTTCCTCTTTATATTTTAAACTTTCAGTTAGTATTACTAAATCGGTTTCTGTTCTAACTTGAGCAAAAAAATGTGCCTTGCGTTTACAGGTGTTTATTTGAAATTTTTCAAAATATTCATTTATATACGGTAAACATTTTTCCATGATTGATTTATTGCCATTAAAAAATACTTGCTGTAAATCTGATAAAATAATTTTCTCCTTACATCTAGGACAATCTTTATTTGTCTGAACTTCTGCCATTTCCATATCTACCATTACAGGAACGGTACAATTGTCGATAGCTTCCGGGGTTAAAAAACCTTTTTCGACTATCAATGCTGTATTTTTAAAACAGATGAGTTGTTTTCGTAAGGCAATTTTTTCTTCTTTAGTAAAAGGAGTCTCGTCTTGTTTGGTGGCTTTTATCCCAATGCTTTTCATATCAGGGCTTCGTACCAAACTTGCGTTAGGATAGGACATAGCAGCCAATTGATCATCTTCAAAAACATAAATCTCTTTTTTGTCATCGTTAGGATCTTTTACTTTTCGACTTACTTGTACACTAAAGCGCACGGGGTTTACTTCGGCATCGGTCAGGTATTTTTCTTCGGGTGTGAAAGAGAATTCTAAAAGCCCGTCACTGCCCACTTTTTCTTTGTATTCCTGTATGCTTTGCAGTACTGTTATGATGCCGTTTTTTTCTTCGATACACTCAGAATGTACCAGGGTCATAACGTCGACCCTTAACTCTTCTTCCTGCATATTGGCGGTATGTACCCATATTTTATGGGTTTTGCCTTTATGGGTAAGGGTTTGCTGAACCCCCTTGCCATCTTCTTTCGAAAAAAATATATGTTTTATACTTTTATTATTGGTTACTGCCAGTTCTTCGTTACTGTCTAATACTTCTATAAATTTTGTTCCTGCTACCGGCTTGCCGTTTTTAAGGGTCATAGTCTCAGGAAGCGTTATTGCTCCCTGGCTTCCTGTCGGCATTTCTACAGTGAAAACCAAAATTATGTTTGGGTTTGGCGCTTCGCTTGTTGCGGGCAATACATTTTTTATTTTTTCTTTGTACTTGTCATCAGTAGTGATTTTAAAAGAGCCTTTGCCTTTATCGTTAAGGGTGATCTTTTTTTCTTCGAGCATGTATTTTGCGGGCTCTAAGTAAAAAGATTCATTTGCTCCTTTTACCCAGACTTTTATGGTGATGGGTTGGTTTTCTAACCCTGCAATTTCTACAAAGGCATGGGTTTCTTCATTATAGCCTGTTTCGGTACGTTTATAGCCCGTTCCATAAGCCCATGATGCACGTTTGAGTTCTGGGTTGGCTACTTTTATTTTTGCCTTTGCTTTGGTTTCAAGGGTTTGTTCTCCTGTAAGATAGGCCGCTATTTCAAACTCTCCTTCGGTGTTGAAAGTAAGGGTTCCGTCGTGATTGTCGGTCACATTATTTGGGAGTTCTAAATTGATTTTTTCATCGCCCACAAGAGGCATGATTCGGGCTGCAGTTTCGTATTTTACTTTAGCTCCTTTAGGAATCAATTGAGGCATAGTAAATTTGTCTACAGCGTTTCTTATCACTTCAAAGAAAAAACTGTCAGCCCCATTAAATATAGGTGTGTTACCGGATTTTGCATAGGCTTCGATAACATATTTACCAAAGTAGTTATTGCCTGCCCGAGCATCATTAAAGAGAATTTGATTGATAGGTTTGTTTATGATTTTTTCTTTTGAAATTGCAGCACTTTCAAAAGCAGTTAGCCGTACTGCGTCTTTTTGCAAATACCATTGCATTTTAGTGCCATTGTCAGGCAAAAAATCAACATTAAACTTACTGACCTCTACTTTGAGGTGCTCATTATATCGCAAGAGTAGGTTAGAGGTTCCTTTTACGGTATTTATTTGTAAGGATTCATGAACGGTTAATTTGGTTGTTACGGGACTTGGATCATCTGGAGATGTATAGGCCTCGATTTCGTAGTCTCCGGGGTTTTTAAAAGTAAAAACGCCTAAAAGCCCTGTAGCTATTTCTACCTTTACCAGATCCGAATTAGTATTTATCGGGCTGTTGTAAATTATTGTTTCCTGATTTGTTACAATATTTTTGTGCTTTACTCTCCAATGGGCAATAGGGGAGGTTTCGATAAGTGTATTAGGCGGATTTAATATTTTTAATTTTTCTGCAAAAGAGCTTGCCTTAAATTTTAAGGTTAAAGGAATAGGCGTGTTTTTTACTAATGTTTTACCTGGCGCTGTAATGCCTTCGACATAATCTTTTACATATTCGATCAGTATGAAGCATTTATCTGATCCGGCAGTGTTGGCATAGGCTTCAATTCTATAGATACCTTCTTCATAATCTTTAAAAAGTTTATCCAGGGTAAATTCGATATTGGCTCCAATGCCTACAAAGGTTTTTAGTTTATTTGTAACTCCTTCACCTTTAAATATTGCCCATATTACTTTTGAAGAATCTCCTTTGCAAATGGCTTTCAATTCGAGTTTTGTTTCTAAAAGGGGGTTTGCTAATTGAAAAATATTTGTGTTGGTTGGTTTTTCTATAAAATAATATTTTCCTGTTGGTTTTTCTGCAAGGGGAGCAAGAATAGTGATTTCAGAAACAGAATCTTGTTTGGTAGGATCTGAGATTTCCCATTGCGAAGAAGTATTTTCGACCATAAATGCATCTGCTTCGAGAACATCAATAGTGTTTACTGCTTTTTTTTGACCGGTGGTAGCAAATTGAATGATACCGGCTGTAGCACCCATTGGACCATAACCAGGGCAGGTGCCTGTAGAGATATCCAGCAGTACTTTCATTCTTTTATCAAAATCTACGTTTTTATAGTAATCTTTGTATTTGATGCTGCATTTTGCTTTGCAGGGTTTTGTTGTATTTTTGTTAGGAAGATAACATTCGCCAAAACCATTTCCGTTATCAAAGCAATCTGAGTTATCATCAAGGTTGGTAGCAATGGGTTTTTCCTGAGCAAAATACTTAATCTGACTTTTTACTGTTAATGGCACTGTATTAGCCTTACTGTTATTTATTACAGAATTAGAGCAAAAACATTTAGCTCCTTCTACTATTATTTCTCCTTTTGCCATAATTATTTAGAATTAGTTTCTCTTTTTATATTTAAAAATGTTTCCTCTTTATAATGAAATAAAGTATCTGCCTGAATTTCGAGAATTGTATTTTATATTTATCGTTCGTAAAAGTTTAAAATTGCCATATGATTAATGGTGTAAAAATCTTATAAAAATATTTAATAATTTTTATAATAATACAATAAATACTGTTAAATGATTTATTGTTTGTGATAAAAAACTTATTTTAATATGGCAATAAGCAAAAAGAAATAATCTAAGCTTTAGATTATGTAAAATCTGTCTTTTTAGATTAAAAAGTTTTAACTTAAGGAAGAGAGAATCAAATCGGGTTTGTAAATAACAAATTTAGGACATATGCATTTCAACCGATTTAGTTTTACTTTCGTCGACTAAATTTCGTGTTTGGGATTTATTAGTCTAAATTTCATTCTCCTAATAAAATGGGATTAATTTGTTGGATATAATAAACTATTAAGGTTGCATTAATTCAAATTAAAAAAAAGCGCTAATGATACATTAGCGCTTTTTTTATGCTTTTTTCTGACGTTTTTATTGAGCAATAATTCAGGATTGAAAATTATTTTGCTTTCATCCCAACCTTTTTACGAAAAATGTACTCTATGTAAGTAAATAAGCATCTTCGAAAAGATCTTAACTTAGTAAAGTACATTATGAAAAAGAAATTCACCTTAAAGATAGCAAGCCCTTGTTCTGAAAATTTTAATAAAATGATACCCAATGCAACCGGATCATTTTGTAATTCATGTGCGAAAAATGTAATCGATTTAAGTAAAAAGTCGAATACTGAAGTGGCTAAATTTATTGCAGAAACAAAAGATACAAATATTTGTGCCCGTTTGAAAGTAACACAATTAGATCATGAGTTTGAATATAATGAAGTTTCTAAAATTAATAACCTTAAATATGCAGCAGTTGCGGCGTCACTTTTATTAGCTTCAAATGTGTCCGGACAGGAAAAAACACCGATTAAAACTGAAGTAAATTGCCCAAAACCAAGCAAACATTTAATGGGTAAAGTTGCCTATAACCATACTTCCAGACAGGAACTGGTAATCACTGTTAAAGGAAAATTATTGGATGCTACAACAAATAAACCATTTTCCCGTAAAATGTATCCAAATTTAGAACTTAGAATTAATGATTCTGAAAATGCATTTAGAATAAATGCTAAGACGGGAGAATTTTCTATTCCTGTAAAAGTTTTAAAAAGCAACAAAAGTCTTATAGTTACAATTACTGGCGATGATTATTATCTTTCAAAAGAAATACCTTTTGCGATAGAGTCCGTTAAGAATAATGTTTTGGTACAAGATATAATTGTAGGAGAAGGAGAACTTGCTAAAGTTATGATTGCCGGAGGATTAGGGATCAACTATAAGTAACATTTTGGAATTATGTCGAAATAAAAAAGGCTGTCTAAAGTAATTTAGACAGCCTTTTTAATGTTTTTCTTTAAAAAAAATTAATCAAATTCTGAAGTAAAGAATAACTTCACACTTGGATATTTATTTTGGGTCATTTGAATTGTAAAGTCAGAATCAGCTAAGAAAACTAATTGACCGTATTTATCATGAGCTAAGAATTTCTGTTTAATACGTTTGAATTCTTTAAATTCATCATTTTTAGCATCGTCAGGTTTTACCCAACACGCTTTATGAACAGGGAAGTTTTCGTAAGTACATTTAGCACCGTATTCATGCTCTAAACGATACTGAATAACCTCGTATTGAAGTGCTCCAACAGTTCCGATCACTTTACGGTTGTTCATTTCTAAAGTAAACAACTGCGCCACACCTTCATCCATCAACTGATCAACTCCTTTTTCTAATTGCTTAGCTTTCATAGGATCAGCATTATTGATATATCTAAAGTGTTCTGGAGAGAAACTCGGAATTCCTTTGAAACTCATGATTTCACCTTCTGTCAAAGTATCACCAATTTTAAAGTTTCCTGTATCGTGCAAACCTACAATGTCTCCTGGATACGAAATATCGACGATTTCTTTTTTCTCAGCAAAAAAGGCATTCGGGCTGGAGAATTTTAAATTTTTCTTTTGGCGAACGTGGTAATAAGGTTTGTTTCTTTCGAAAGTTCCTGAAACAATTTTTATAAAAGCCAAACGGTCTCTGTGCTTTGGGTCCATATTAGCGTGGATTTTAAAAACAAAACCGGTCATTTTTTCTTCAGTAGGATCTACTAAACGAGTTTCAGAATCTTTTGGTCTAGGAGACGGAGCGATCGTTACGAAACAATCTAATAATTCGCGAACTCCAAAATTATTCAAAGCTGAACCAAAAAATACAGGCTGTAATTTTCCGTCTAAATAATCCTGACGATCAAATTTTGGATATACTTCGTCAATTAACTCTAATTCTTCACGTAATCTGTCAGCTGGTTTTGCACCAATAATTTTTTCTAGTTCAGGGCTTTGAACATCAGAGAAGGCAATAGTTTCTTCGATGTTTTTACGGCTATCTCCACTAAAAAGATTAATGTTTTGCTCCCATAAATTATAAATTCCCTGAAAGTCATAACCCATACCAATAGGGAAACTCAAAGGAGTAACTGTAAGTCCAAGTTTTTGTTCTACTTCATCCATTAAGTCAAAAGCATCTTTTCCTTCACGGTCTAATTTATTGATGAAAACAATCATCGGGATATTCCTCATTCTACAAACTGCGACTAATTTTTCAGTTTGTTCCTCAACCCCTTTTGCAACGTCGATTACAACGATAACACTATCAACAGCGGTTAAAGTTCTAAAAGTATCTTCGGCAAAATCCTTGTGTCCCGGAGTATCAAGAATGTTGATTTTTTTTTCTTTATAATTAAAAGCAAGTACAGATGTCGAAACCGAAATACCTCTTTGGCGTTCGATTTCCATGAAATCACTCGTTGCTCCTTTTTTTATTTTATTGTTTTTTACAGCTCCTGCTTCCTGAATTGCCCCTCCAAATAACAATAACTTCTCTGTTAATGTTGTTTTACCGGCATCGGGATGCGATATAATTCCAAATGTTCTTCTGCGTTGTATTTCTTTTAAAAAGCTCATATTTCGTATAAATAGGTTGCAAAAGTACTATTAATTACGGCTTAATAAAAATATTCACTTCTTAAATTAGGAAGTCTTTTGTTTTATTAAAGCGAAGTTGTAAGCAAAAAATAAGGCTGTCTTTTTAGAACAGCCTTAGAATTATTAATTTTAAAATTATTGGTTAAGCGACCAAACAGAATATCCTTTTGGCGGACATTGAATTTTTACCCATTTATCAGCTTGTGTTGTTGGAAACCAGGTCGATGCTCCTGTGAAATCTTTAATCTGTGCATTTGCCCAATTGGTCTGAATCCATCGTTCTTGCCAGGAGTTAGAGTTATTGATGTAAACCACTAATCCAGGGTTTCCGTTGTACCCATTTCTTCTGGCAATATATTCATCATCATCAGCATATAAAATCGAAGTTGTACCTGTAGCTTTGTTGTTGTGAATCCAGATCAGGTTGTTTAATTTATTTTTATCCAGCCATTCTTCGTAATCTCTGTAGAATATTGTTGGATATCCTTCATGAGTTAGGATATAAGAATACGCTAGTAATTTGTTCGAAATTTCATCTGTATCGTGATTGGTAACAAATGTAACGGCTTTGTATGGATTTCTTTTCCACATCATGTCGTCGTTTAATAACGCAAGATTATTTCCGTCGAATGCATCATTCATTTTATAGTAACACGCAAAATCGAATACAGAACTATTGGCATTATTTGCCCAGTCATTTAATACGTTTACATTCGAATCCCATAATTCTCCCACCGAAAAGCCACCTACATTAGCATTCCAGGAGTTAACAACCCAGGCACCAAATCCTTTTACGTAATCAAATCTCCAGCCGTCAAATTTCATGGTATTTTTATAATATTTACCAACACCGTCGGCTCTTAACCACAACCAATTTTGAACATTTGGAGCCGCATGGCATAAATCGGGAAAACCTCCAAAAGAGCCTTCGTCGTTATTACCGTAGCTATTTTTGTAAAAATCATTGTAAGTACGTGGAAATTTTCCAGAAGAAACTCCGCTAAAGCTGGTCCAGGTATTCGTTCCTGTAAACGGATTCGCTTCAGATTGTCCGCCACTATTGTGATTAATCACGATATCAGCATATACCTTTATATTTTCGGTATGCGCATTGGTAATTAAACTTACAAGTTCAGCTTTTGAACCAAATCGGGTTTCTACAGAACCATTTTGGTTATAATCTCCAAAATCAAAATAATCTGTTGGATCGTATCCCATAGAAAAAGCTCCGTTTTGAGCCTTAGAAGCTGGTGGAAGCCAAATAGATCCAATTCCTGCATTACCCCAGGCAGTTACTTTACTACTTACGGTATTCCACCAGTTTCCTCCGGCAGGTACATCCCAATAAAAAGCCTGCATCATAACGCCACCTCCGGGATTGTCAACATACTTTCCTGTTGATGAATTAGAAGTTCCTGTACTAAAAGGTTTTCCGTCGTGATGTGTAACATTAATGATTTCAAACTGATGACTTTCAGCTCTTGAGTCTGCTTCGCTGGTTTCGTTTTGAGAACACGAATAGAAGAATGCAGTTGTTAATGCAAGTAAATAAATCTTTAGAATAGGTTTTTTCATAATAAGATTTGGTTTAGGTTAGATAATAAAGTTTGTAATTTGATATTTATCAGAGGTTTTGCAATGTGTATTCGTAATTTTTTCACTCAATAATTATCAATTATTCATCTAAAGTATGTGTTTTTTGATTTGGTTTGTTTTTATAAGAAAATAGTTATACTACGAAAACGTTGTAGTATTGATAACTTTTTTTATTTCATCAAAAGTTACTTCTTTTAAATTGGTGTAAAATATTTCTTAAATCGGTATTTGTGAGTGTTGTGGCAAGGATTACCACCTTTTTTTAAAGAGATTAATCTCATGGAAACAGTTGTTCTATATGAAATTCAGCTACCATCCATATAATTTTTTGTTAATAGTATAGCCGATAGTTGTATTATGTAATTGAATTGTTATTTTTGTTCGTTATAAGTTAAAAAGAACTAGATCTTAATTATTTAGTATTTTCAGTACAATATCGGGGAATACATTTAAAGTGATTGTGGTTTAAAACGAAATTCTAAAGCAAGATCTTTACATTCAAATTAAATTTAAAATAATGTTATTAAAAAAATTACAGTTAAAAACAATTGATTACAAATTAGTGTTGACAATGTGTTTTTTATTTTTTTTCAACTCAATCATTTCGGCTCAGGAAATTATTAAAGATACTGTGATCCAGAAACCAGTTCAACTAACTGGACAAAAGCAAAAAATTGACGGTATTATAGCCAATGTGGGAGATTACATTGTTTTAGATTCAGATATTGATAAAGCATATTTAGAAATTAGTGCTCAGGGAGGTTCTGTAAAAGATATTACAAGATGCCAGATGCTTGGTAAACTTTTAGAAGATAAATTGTACGCACACCAGGCGATTCAGGATAGTATCGTAGTAAGTGATGCAGAAATAAGAGGCATGATGGATGATCGATTGAATTATATGATTCAACAGGTAGGAGATATCAATAAAGTAGTTGCTTATTACAAAAAAAATTCGGTAGAGGAGTTCAAAACTTATTTTTCGGATATCTTAAAGGAGCAAAAATTAGCTTCTGAAATGACGAAGAAAATTGTCGACGCAGTAGAAATTACTCCGGAAGAAGTTCGTAATTTCTTTAAGAAAATACCAAAAGAGGAATTGCCGACTTTTGGAGCTGAGATGGAAGTAGCTCAAATCGTTGTAGAGCCAAAAGTTTCTGCAGAAGATGAGCAAAAGGTAAAAGACAGATTAAATGCCATAAGAAAAGATGTTCTTGAAGGATCTAGTTTTGCAACCAAAGCAGTTTTGTATTCGCAAGATCCCGGATCTTCACCAAATGGAGGGTTTTATAAAATGACCAGAAAAACTCCATTCGTAAAAGAATTTAAAGATGTTGCTTTTAGTTTAGGAGAAGGAGAAGTTTCAGAACCTTTTAAAACTATTTTTGGGTACCATATTATTATAGTAGAAAAAATCAAAGGGCAGGAAGTTGAACTACGTCATATTTTGATTTCGCCTACAGTTTCTGAGACAGCTTTGAAAGATGCTAAGGAAAGAATTGCGAATATCAGAACTAAAATAGAAAACAAAGAAATTACTTTTGCTGAAGCTGCAAGAACAGAATCTGACGAAAAAGAAACAAGAGCAAACGGTGGAACATTGATAAATCCTAATACTCAGGATACACGTTTTGAGTTGACTAAAATGGATCCAACTTTATATAGCCAGGTTTCTAACCTGAAAGATAATGAGATTTCTCAGCCGGTTTTAAATACAGATGATAAAGGTAAAAAGACTTACAAGTTAATCACTATCACTAATAGAATTGACGCGCATACTGCTGATTATGCTAAAGATTATACTAAGATTAAAGAATTAGCATTGAAAGAAAAACAAATTACAACAATCTCAAAGTGGTTTGATACTAAAATAAAAGATACTTACATTAAAATTATTGGAGAGTACAGAGATTGTAACTTTGTATACAACTGGTTGAAAAAATAAGTTTTATTAAATAAATAAAAAGAGTTAGTTTTATGAATTCATAAAGCTAACTCTTTTCAATTTTAAAAATATATCTAAATGTCTGACGTAGCAGCAATTCATAATTTAGTTCAGAAACGAAATGAATTAAAAACCGAAATAGCAAAAATCATTGTAGGCCAGGATGAAGTTGTAGATCAAATTTTACTTTGTATATTTTCCGGCGGACACGCGCTTTTAATAGGTGTTCCGGGATTGGCAAAAACGTTAATGATCAATACTTTGGCGCAAGCCTTAGGATTAGATTTTAAAAGAATTCAGTTTACGCCTGATTTAATGCCGTCTGATATTTTAGGAAGTGAAATTTTAGATGAAAACAGACAGTTTAAATTTATAAAAGGACCAATCTTCTCGAATATTATTTTGGCAGATGAGATCAACAGAACACCGCCAAAAACGCAGGCAGCTTTGCTTGAAGCCATGCAGGAACGTTCGGTTACTATTGCAGGACAAAATTATAAGTTAGATTTGCCTTATTTTGTATTAGCAACGCAAAACCCAATTGAGCAGGAAGGAACATATCCGTTGCCGGAAGCACAATTAGACCGTTTTATGTTTGCTATTAAATTAGAATATCCAAGTTTTGAAGAAGAAGTTCAGGTAGTAAAACGCACAACTTCTGATGTTAAAACAACCATTAATCCGTTGTTTACGGCTCAGGAGATTATCGATTTCCAACATTTAATTCGTAGAATTCCTGTAGCTGATAATGTGATTGAATATGCTGTAACGTTGGTAAGCAAAACGCGTCCGGATAATGCTTTGTCAAATGATTTTGTAAAGAATTACCTGGATTGGGGAGCAGGACCAAGAGCGTCTCAAAACTTAATTTTAGCTGCAAAAGCCCACGCGGCATTTAATGGGAAATTCTCACCGGATATTGAAGATGTAAAAGCAGTTGCAACAGGAATTTTGCGACACAGAATTATTAAAAACTACAAAGCAGATGCGGAAGGAATAACCGAAGAAGTTATTATCCAGAAGTTGATGTAAATATATAAAAGTCTGATATTAAGTAAATATCAGACTTTTTTTGTCTATTTTGGAATCCTGGTTTCATTGATTAATCTAACAGATTTATTTTGAAAAAGTTTTATTAAAAGTACTTCTGCAAGTGAAGTATATTTTTTATTGTCGCACTCGTACCACCAATAAGAGTGATATTGAATGTTATTTTTCTCCATTTGAACAAAACATATTTCTTCGTTGTTTTTTTTGATCACTTTCGATTCGATAATTTTATACCCAGTTCCTGTCCAGCAAATCAAAGGATTGTGCGACGGAGTTTTAATATAGATAAGTTTTTCAGGAGTTACAATTTTAAAAACTTCAGTACTTATCCAGATTCCTTTTTTAAGATTATAAGTTGCATTTAAATTTTCGAGCAAATTATGTTTCAATTCTTTTTTGATTTCTAAGCTGGTTACGAGTACAATTGAAAATGCTATTGTAATAAGAAAGAAGGTAAATTTATTAGAATTTGAATGGAGTGTTTCTTCCTGATTAGGTTTAAAAAAACGAATGAAGAATAACATTGGTATAATTTGATAAAATACAAAACAAAGTAAACCAATCGTGTAATGTAAAGTATTCTCTTCTGTGCAATTAAATAAAATTAAAGTTACGATTCTGAAATAATTCGAAATGATATTGAATAAAATCACCATAAAACAGAACAGAAAGATTTGTTTGATATTGAAATATTTATGTTGTTTTCGTTCTTCCAGAGTCAGTAAAAATGCTCCAACAAGTAAACCGGTTTTAAACATCGACAATCCCATACATGCCGTATCGATGGTGATTTTCGCATTGTTGATATAAAAATTAACACCTTCGATCTTTGTTATTGGGATGAAATCTTTTAAAGTGAGGTATACTCCGTAACAAAGAGTTTGTTTGATTTCTACTGTCAAATAATCAAAAAAAGTACTAAAAACAGATGAGAATAATAAAATACAGATAAAGGCGATGAACGAAAATTTTCTGGTAAGACTATAATATAAAAAGCAGGCTAGCAATGCTAAAGCTAAAAAATGCAAAGATTTGGTATGCAAACGAAAGCTTATAAATTCTAATACAAAAATTAAAACTAAAAGAGGGTAGTTCATATTAAATGAAGTTTTTCTACCTCCAATTAGAAACAATACGATTGAAAATACAATTCCGAAGAGATTACTATCAAGCCCGGACATCACTATATTCGAGTTCATAGCCAGTAAACAAGCCAGAATCAATAGGGCAATTGCGTTTTTGTATTGAAATATAAAATTCATTAGATAGTTTGCTTTTTGTTTTTTCTGTAATAGAAGAAAAGTATTGTAGATCCCAAAATAATTAATAACCATTCATGTGGTTCAGGAACAGCGCCATCATTGTTTATAGAGGCATTTCCTAAAGTGTCGACATTTTTTTCGATTCCGTTATTTTTGTAATCCGCATCAGTTTCAAGAACGATTAAAGAAGATATTGGTGTTACAATATTGGCATCTTTTGCTAAATTCAAATATTTATTATAAAAAAGGGAATCATTTTTAATTTTGATTTCTTCTTCGCGCAATTCGTCAACCGAAACCACTGTAACGCTAGCAGTATCTTGAGAAATAGGCTCATTTTTATAATGTGACAAATAATTACTTTGAATCTTTACTTGTTCGTCTAATACTTTTCCAAAAGCATACATTCTGTAAATATGATTTGGTCCATTGGTTTTAGTAACGCTGGTTTGCGGAATTTCTTGAATCGCAATATTTGCAGGTTCTATATTGACCGTGTTCGGTGCTGTTTTAAATAGAATAAATTGATTTTTATCAATCAGTTCTAAACTGTTTTTTAAACTGGTCTGAAAGTAATCTACATATTTTTGCTCCTTGACAGTCTGCCAGAACGGATTAATATCAGATGAAATATTAATTACTTTTAAATTTCTCTCTTTCGTTCCGGTTCTTATTTTCTTTAAATAACGGGAATCTTCAAGTTCTTCAAAATTAGTAGAAAACGTACCGCATTTTGTAATGATTAAGCTGTTCGGAGTCATTTTATAAAGAGGCAATAAAGAATAGTGCAGATCTTCAAATTCTAATTCGATAGCTTTAAAATTGTCTTTATCGATTGCTTTCTTTTCTCCGTTTATAATAACAAACAAATTCTTTTTATTTAAGTCCACAAAAGATTCGATTTGTTTGGTCGTCCAGCTGCTGTTTAGGTCTAATATAATTTCTGAAGGTGTAAACGGAATAGCTGTTTTCTGAATTTCCGTGACTTCATACACTTTATTTTTCCATGCAAATGAATTTGATTGTAGAGTTTTAGATAATGGCATAGTAGCTTCCCAATCGTCTAGTCCTTTTGATTGATTGATGTAGTAGTTCTTATTCAGTTCAAAATCTTTACTGGTTTCTATTTTTGTATTTCCAACGGTCTGGATTCTTGATATTGTTTCGGCATTCGAAATATTCGGGCCTTTTATAGAAAGACTCTGGTATTTCATTTGATTGTCTTCAACTTTTAAAGGAGTTGTAAAACCACATTTAAAGGTTCGTGGCGTTTTATAATTAATCGGGAAAACCCTAACAACCACTTTATTTCCTTCTTTCCATTGCATTAAAGAAGGATCACGATATTCTACACCAACAATTTGTTTATATGCTGCTTTCGCTTTTTCTTTTGTAGTCAAAACTCCTTTTCTTTCGATTCCGTTTACCCATAATGATAACGATGTTGCAACAGAACCTTCCGGTAATTGAAAAGAATAAATAGCCTCCTTGTTGTTTCTCCCGGATTCTTGCTCGCAGGCAATTTTCATTGTGATTTCAGTATAAGCCAAACGCGTTTCCGGATAAATTTTCACATCTTCTTTAATGCTTTTGGTAAATAAATCGTCGCCACTCCATAATTGTTCTTCGGTTTCTAATCGTTTATCAAAGTTTGATTTTAGAATATTTATTTTATCGTCGTTATCCAGAGTTAGGTCTTCACAAAACAAATAGGCAATAGATATGAACGGATTATTAATTTTACGCTCATTAAATTGTTTGCTGCCAAAGGAATTAAAAGAGCTAAAAGAAAATATATCGTGAAGCGGAATATAGACAATGTCTTTTTTTAATAGAATTTCGTTAAAAAAATTAGGTTTTAAATTCTGTGAAACTGAGATGTAATAAGGCAGTTCATTGTTTTGATCAAATGAATTGATTCTGGCCAATTGAGTTATTTTTCTGCTTTCAATTTTTAATCCTACAGTAAAGACTATCATGCTAATTAAAACCACTAAAAAACCTCCGCTAAAAGAAACAGCATAAATTTTATTGTTACTGAGATATCGAATAATTGTGATTGTATGGATAATGATAACAAGTGCCGGTACCAAGCCATAGAAACCTACTCCTAAAGCTATAAGTCCCATAAAAGAGAATGGCATAATTGGAATCAGGTAAAGCGCAAAATATAAGATGATTGAAAACGATACGCCATTTATAAAAAAGGCGATAGATGTATTTCCCTTTTCATCTGAATTTCTGTAAATAAAAAAATTAGAGAGGCAAAAAGCCAGAGTGGCTAAATAAACCCATACAGGAAGATTCTGAAAAACAGGAATAAATGTATTTAAGCTAAAACAGCCAATGAACCAGTTTAGGATCAGGAAAGGAGCTAAGTGAATGTACGTTTCCCTTTTTCTAAGAATTAAGAAGGAAACTCCAACTCCATATACAAATTCGAATATGAGACTTAGTAAATCAATTGATTCATAACCACGCCAATAATGTTCTTTAGAGAGAAGAGCGATAATAAGGAAAATGCTGCTAAACAGCGTTACAATTAAACTAATTACTACTCCGGTTTTTTGAGTGTAAGATTCTAAAATATCTAATTTGTGTTTCATAGTTGTATTTATTTAAAAGTACTTTGAATTGCAAAGCTATTAAATAATTTGAATTACAAGTTTTTTTATTAGGATTTTTTTTGAAAGTGGATGAAAGTTTAATCTTGGAATTGGTTTTTTAAAATGGAGAAGAAAAAGTGGTGTAAAAGAGCAACTATAACGTTATAATTTCTTATTTAGAACCGTTCTTTGTTAAAACAGAGGTAAATTCTGACTTCATTTATAACAGCAAATTCCGACTTTGTTAAAGAAAAGATTTTAAAATATCAATAATTTATTTTTTCTATTCAAAATTGATATTTTGACAAAAACAAGCAGTCAAAATCGTTTTTTAGCAATAATAATTTTTGAAAAGGCGACTTCTATTATATTTTTTTTAATTGTCGGCTTTAATACCTAAATTTGCGTACAAAAAAAATAAAATACCTAGAAAAGACTTTTATTATGAATATTTATCAGGATTACATCCAAGAAATTGAAGAACGAAAAGGTCAAGGGCTTAACCCGAAACCAATTGATGGCGCTGAATTATTAGGCGAAATCATTGAACAAATTAAAGATTTGAATAACGAGTACAGACAAGATTCTCTGAACTTTTTTATTTATAATGTTGTACCAGGTACTACTAGTGCAGCCGGTACGAAAGCTAAGTTTTTGAAGGAAATTATTTTGGGTCAATCCGAAGTAAAAGAAATAACACCTGCTTTTGCTTTTGAGTTATTATCACACATGAAAGGCGGACCTTCGATTGAAGTGTTGTTGGATTTAGCACTTGGTGATCATACTTCTATTGCAAAACAAGCAGGAGATGTTCTTAAGACACAAGTTTATCTTTATGAGGCAGACACAGACCGTCTTAAAGAAGCATTTAAAAATGGTAATCCAATTGCTATTGAGATTCTTAAAAGTTACGCACAGGCAGAGTTCTTTACTGCACTGCCAGAAGTAGTAGAAGAAATTAAAGTAGTTACTTATATCGCTGGTGAAGGAGATATCTCGACAGATTTACTTTCTCCGGGTAATCAGGCGCACTCACGTTCTGATCGTGAACTTCATGGTAAATGTATGATTACGCCTCAGGCACAAGAAGAAATCAAAGCATTGCAGGCAAAACATCCAGACGCAAGCGTTATGTTGATTGCTGAAAAAGGTACAATGGGTGTAGGTTCGTCAAGAATGTCAGGTGTAAACAACGTGGCACTTTGGACAGGTAAACAAGCAAGCCCGTATGTTCCATTTATTAATATTGCTCCAATCGTTGCAGGAACAAACGGAATTTCTCCAATTTTCCTAACAACTGTAGATGTTACTGGTGGTATTGGTTTAGACCTTAAAAACTGGGTAAAAAAGCTGGATGCAGAAGGTAATATTATTCGAAATGAGAATAATGAGCCAATTCTTGAAGAAGCATACTCTGTTGCTACAGGAACTGTACTTACAATAAATACAAAAACAAAAAAATTATACAACGGTGATCAGGAATTGATAGACATTTCTAAGGCATTCACGCCTCAGAAAATGGAATTTATCAAAGCTGGAGGATCTTACGCGATTGTATTTGGTAAAAAACTTCAAACATTAGCAGCAAAAGTTTTAGATATCGAAGCTCCTCTTGTATTTGCTCCATCAAAAGAAATTTCAGTTGAAGGGCAAGGACTTACAGCAGTAGAAAAAATCTTCAACAGAAATGCTGTTGGTATAACTGCGGGTAAAGTATTGCACGCCGGATCAGATGTTCGTGTAGAAGTAAATATCGTAGGTTCTCAGGATACTACTGGTCTTATGACTGCTCAAGAATTAGAGTCTATGGCTGCTACAGTAATTTCGCCAATCGTTGATGGTGCATACCAATCAGGTTGTCATACAGCTTCAGTTTGGGATAAAAAAGCGCAGGCAAACATTCCAAAATTGATGAAATTCATGAACGATTTTGGATTAATCACAGCTCGTGATCCAAAAGGTGTTTATCATGCAATGACAGACGTAATTCACAAAGTACTTAACGATATTACTATTGATGAGTGGGCTATCATTATTGGTGGTGACTCTCATACAAGAATGTCAAAAGGTGTTGCTTTTGGTGCTGACTCAGGAACAGTTGCTCTTGCATTGGCTACTGGAGAAGCTTCAATGCCAATTCCGGAATCTGTAAAAGTGACGTTCAAAGGTGAAATGAAAGACTACATGGATTTCCGTGACGTAGTGCATTCAACACAAGCTCAAATGCTTAAAAAGTTTGGTGGAGAAAATGTTTTCCAGGGAAGAATTATCGAGGTTCATCTAGGAACTCTTACTGCTGACCAGGCCTTTACATTTACAGACTGGACTGCAGAGATGAAAGCAAAAGCTTCTATCTGTATTTCTGAAGATGATACCTTAATCGAATCATTGGAGATTGCAAAAAGCAGAATCCAGATCATGATCGACAAAGGGATGGACAATGAAAAACAAGTTCTTCAGGGATTGATCAATAAAGCGGATAAGAGAATTACAGAGATCAAATCAGCTGAAAAACCAGCGTTGACTCCAGATGCAAATGCAAAATATTATGCTGAAGTTGTTGTAGATCTTGATCAGATTATCGAACCAATGATTGCAGATCCAGACGTGAATAACGTTGATGTTTCTAAAAGATATACGCACGATACTATCAGACCTTTATCTTTCTATGGTGGAGTGAAAAAAGTAGATTTAGGATTTATCGGATCTTGTATGGTTCACAAAGGAGATATGAAGATTTTGGCTCAAATGCTTAAAAATATAGAAGATCTACACGGTAAAGTGGAGTTCAAAGCGCCTCTTGTAGTAGCGCCTCCTACTTACAACATTGTAGATGAACTTAAAGCCGAAGGTGACTGGGAAGTTTTACAAAAATACTCAGGTTTCGAATTCAACGATAATGCACCTAAAGGAGCAGCACGTACTGAATATGAGAACATGTTGTATTTAGAGCGTCCGGGATGTAACCTTTGTATGGGTAACCAGGAAAAAGCGGCAAAAGGAGATACTGTAATGGCAACTTCAACACGTCTTTTCCAGGGAAGAGTTGTAGAAGATACTGAAGGTAAAAAAGGAGAGTCTTTACTTTCTTCTACACCGGTAGTAGTTTTATCTACAATTTTAGGTAGAACTCCTACACTTGCTGAATATACAGCAGCAGTAGATGGTATTAGCTTAACAAGATTTGCACCTTCTCATAAATTGCTTGTAATGTAATTTACGATTAGTTATAATCATTATATATAAAAAGCCCGAGTTGATAAACTCGGGCTTTTTCTTTTCTGGCTACTCTATTTTTTGTAACTTGTCATGTTCAAAATAAAAAAAACAAAAACAATTATACTTATGGCTTTTGATATTGAAATGATAAAAAAAGTGTATGAGAACATGCCGGATCGTGTTGATAAAGCACGCGAGATTGTTGGTCGTCCACTTACATTAACAGAGAAAATTTTATACAATCACCTTTGGGACGGAAATCCAACAAAGGCTTTTGGCAGAGGAGTAGATTATGTTGATTTTGCACCGGATCGTGTAGCATGTCAGGATGCAACTGCTCAAATGGCATTATTGCAATTTATGCACGCCGGTAAGCCTAAAGTAGCAGTGCCTACAACAGTGCACTGTGATCACTTGATTCAGGCAAAAGTAGATGCAGCAACCGATTTGGCCAGAGCAAAAATACAAAGTAATGAAGTTTTCGACTTCCTGTCGTCAGTTTCTAATAAATACGGAATTGGTTTCTGGAAACCGGGAGCAGGAATTATTCATCAGGTAGTACTTGAAAATTATGCTTTCCCTGGAGGAATGATGATTGGTACCGATTCCCACACTGTAAATGCAGGTGGTTTAGGAATGGTTGCCATTGGTGTTGGTGGAGCAGATGCTGTAGACGTTATGTCCGGTATGGCTTGGGAACTTAAATTCCCTAAATTAATTGGAGTAAAACTAACTGGTAAATTATCAGGTTGGACAGCTCCTAAAGATGTTATCCTAAAAGTTGCCGGTATTCTTACTGTAAAAGGTGGTACTGGTGCAATCGTTGAATATTTTGGAGAAGGGGCAACTTCTATGTCTTGTACCGGTAAAGGTACTATTTGTAACATGGGAGCAGAGATTGGAGCTACGACTTCAACTTTTGGATATGATGATTCTATGAGTCGTTACCTACGTTCTACAAACAGAGCCGATGTTGCAGATGCTGCAGATAAAATAGCCCCTTACTTAACAGGAGATCCAGAAGTATATGCTAACCCGGAACAATATTTTGATCAGGTTATCGAAATCAACTTAACTGAATTAGAGCCACACTTAAACGGTCCTTTTACACCGGATTTAGCGACTCCAATTTCTAAGATGAAAGAAACTGCGATCAAAAACAACTGGCCATTACAAATTCAGGTAGGTTTAATAGGTTCTTGTACCAACTCTTCTTACGAAGATATCTCACGTGCAGCTTCTTTGGCAAGACAAGTAAGTGCTAAAAACTTAAAAACTAAATCTCAATTCACCATTACTCCAGGATCTGAAGTAGTGCGTTATACCATCGAAAGAGACGGATTTATCGATACTTTCGAAAAAATTGGAGCAACTGTTTTTGCAAATGCCTGCGGACCATGTATTGGTATGTGGGACAGAGACGGAGCAGAGAAAGAAGAAAGAAACACTATTGTGCACTCTTTTAACCGTAACTTCTCAAAACGTGCAGATGGTAACCCAAATACTTTAGCATTCGTAGGTTCTCCAGAGTTGGTAACCGCTATGGCTATCGCAGGAGATTTAGGTTTCAATCCGTTAACAGATACCTTAATCAACGAAGATGGAGAAGAAGTAATGCTTGAAGCGCCAACAGGAGACGAATTGCCTCCAAAAGGATTTGATGTTAAAGATCCGGGATTTCAGGTTCCGGCAGAAGACGGTTCAGGAGTTCAGGTTGTGGTAAGCCCAACATCAGAACGTTTGCAATTATTAGCTCCGTTTGATGCCTGGGATGGTAAAAATATTACTGGAGCAAAATTATTAATCAAAGCATTCGGAAAATGTACTACAGATCATATCTCTATGGCTGGACCATGGTTACGTTTCCGCGGACACTTAGATAATATTTCAAACAATATGTTGATTGGTGCGGTAAATGCATTCAACCAAAAAACAAACTCTGTTAAAAATCAATTAACAGGTACTTATGATGCAGTTCCTGCTGTAGCTCGTGCATACAAAGCTGCTGGAGTTCCGTCTATCGTTGTAGGAGATCACAATTATGGCGAAGGTTCATCTCGTGAGCATGCTGCTATGGAGCCACGTTTCTTAGGAGTTAAAGCGGTATTGGTGAAATCTTTTGCCCGCATCCATGAAACAAACCTTAAAAAACAAGGACTTTTAGGATTAACATTTGCAAACGAAGCAGATTACGATAAAATTCAGGAAGACGATACTATCAATTTTACTGATTTAACCGAGTTCGCTCCTGGAAAACCATTGACATTAGAGTTCGTTCATGCAAATGGTACAAAAGATATCATCCTGGCAAACCATACTTATAACGCAGGTCAGATTGGCTGGTTCGTTGCAGGTTCAGCATTAAACTTAATCGCTGCCGGAAAAGCTTAATCGTTAAGATTCAATTATACTAAAAACGCTCTGTGTAAACAGGGCGTTTTTTATTAGGAGCTATTTCCAGCTATCCGCTATATTCCCGATAAACAAAAACTACGGCTAAAAAGCCTTGTTTTTCTAAATCGGGAGATGCCGCTTCTATCTGGGCTAGGGCACTCGTTTTTATCAGAAGTTTTTTTTTTTTCTTAGTGTGACCTTAGATCTTTCGATATAATTTCATATTCAAAATAAAAAATAATCTATCCGTTGTTTTTAGTGACACGTACTTCTTGTGATAAAGTCTTAGTTCTGGTAGGTTTGGTAATTTCAAATTCATTTACATCAATACTAAATACTTTCGAAGAAGGTAATTTCGAGTAGCTATTGTCAACACGTCCACCTAAAATGTATAATTTATCATTGTAATAATGCATGACTGAATATTTCAGAGGTAATCCAATTTCATATTCTTTTAATTGTTTTGTTTTTAGATCATAAACATACATTTTTTGATCCTCAAAAAAATAAATAATATTTTCATGATAAGTTACAGCAGGCCTTTCTAATGGTGAGAATAATTCTCCTTCATTTTGCCATTTTTCCGTTGCTAAATCAAAAGATTCTATTTGTGAGATTGGCTTTCCATTATTACCTCCAATAAGATAAATTTTATCATCGACCAGAGCGCCTGTCGTTTCTTTTGCTATTGGCATATGAGCAAGTTCGTACCAATAACCTGAAGAAATGTTGTATAAATGTACTTTATCGGTAAAATCCTTGACACCACTTTCGGTCGATTTTACAGAACCTCCCATTACAATAATATTATCTTTATAAGTAAATGAAGCAAAATCAGCAGCCTTATGCGGATTTGTATTATCAGTTTTAATGGTCTGTTTTTCCAAATCTAAAACTTCAATTTGATCTTGCAGGTATTCCCAGCTACTTATTTTGTTTACAAACATTTTTTTTCCGCCTACGATATAGACCAAATTGTTGTAAAAATGAATGTTGTGATAAGCCCTGTTTTGAAGTTTTAATTTCGAAAATTCCCATGTATCAGTTTTGATGTCATATATACAAAGGTCTTGTTTATAATGTCGTTTAGCCGACGTATATTGCTCTTCACTTAAAAATTTCACCATATCCATATCAGCTTTTTCTGCTCGTGCTTTTTCGAGTTGGTTGATTTCAGGATAAGCATCTCCGCCACTAACATAAATTTTGTCATCTTGCAGAAGAGAGCCAAATGAGAATATAAGATGTTTTAAAGAAGTTAATTGGGTAAATGAAAGTTTAGATTGTAGTTTTTGATCCGCAGGAATAATTACATCTGATAAATTTTCAATATTTTCTTCAAGCGAAACTATAAAGCTTTGCTTAGTCAGATAACTTAAAGAAATTCTTGTCGTAGCGTAACCAATATGAGAGAATTCTAATACCTCGTCATCGTTAAATTTTGATAAAAGTTTTAAAGAAAATTTCCCGTTTTCATCTGATATTGTTCCAACTTTACTTGATAATGCCAGGATATTGGTGTTTTCAAGTGGGAGATTAGTGCTTTTCGAAACTATTGTTCCGTTTATATTTTGAGCAATACATAATAAAGGAAAAAGAATAAAAAATAAAAGTAGTTTTTTCACACTGTTTTCAGATTAAGGTTAGTTTTTGATAAAAGTTAATTGGTATTTCTAAAAATATTCGCACAAATTTTGTGCCGAGAAAGTACGGTGAGATAAAATTAGTTCGAAATTTTAATAAATTACAGCGTAATAATTCCTCAACAACATACAAGAATATATTTTGAGACGAATATTTTTTTTCTCTTGCCTAATTTGTGTTAGCTTTTATAAAAAAAGAGATTATTTATAAAAGACCTGATTTCAAAGAGTTGGCGTGATTTTTAATAGTAGAGGATTAATTCGGGGTAAATTTGTTGTTAAAAAACGTGTATCTTTTACATTAAAAAGTTAAATTCGCCTTTTAGGTAATATATTTGTGTTTTTCTAGTTTATATTATTCAGACTAAAAGTTATATTATTTAAACTTAAAGAAGTAT
This sequence comes from Flavobacterium piscisymbiosum, assembly GCF_020905295.1. NCBI lineage: Bacteria > Pseudomonadati > Bacteroidota > Flavobacteriia > Flavobacteriales > Flavobacteriaceae > Flavobacterium > Flavobacterium piscisymbiosum. The sequence continues at coordinate 2,461,199 of NZ_JAJJMM010000001.1, forward strand.
TCATTAAACTTTAATAGGTATGGTTGTTAGATTAATTATAGTGTTGTTTTTTTTCAGTGTTGGTGTTTTTTCTCAGGAAAAGTTTATCAAGCACAAAATATCAAAAGGAGAAAACCTATCTGTAATTGCTAAAAAATATGGTGTAAAAACCAAAGATATTCAAGATGCCAACCCTGATGCTCCTAAAGTTTTAAAATTAAATTCGGTTCTCTTAATTCCGAATACCAATAAAAAGGTTACTACAAAAAAAACTGAAATAGTTGCCAATACAACTCCCGCAACAACTTCAAATTCAGGTCTGCACGAAGTACAGGAAAAAGAAAATCTTTGGTTAATTTCAAAAAAATACAATGTTTCTGTTGATGATTTAAAAAAAGCAAATCCATCGCTCGAAAGTGAAGATCTAAAAATAGGACAGAAGCTTGCTATTCCGTCTAATGCTGTTGTAGCGACTGAAAAGAATACAAAGAAAAATCAGAACATAGAAAATCCGGAAATAATTCCTTCAACAGATGTAGAAGTTGTTGTTGAGGTAAAACCAAAAGAAACAAAATATCTGATTGCCAAAAAATACGGAATAACGGTTGCAGAACTAGAGAAGCAAAATCCATTTATTAAAGGAAAACTACCGGTTGGTTATCTTCTGAAAATTAGAACTTCAAAAGAAAAAGCAAATCAGGAAGTAAAAGATGCTGTTATTGCATCTCAAACTCAAATCGCTGATAAAACCGCCACAACTTTAGAGAATAAAGGTAAAACGAGTGAAGTAAAGCCGGAAATTGTATCGGACAAAAATGCCGAAATAGTTGTTGAGGTAAAGCCAAACGAAACAAAATATACCATTGCCAAGAAATACGGGATAACTGTTGCAGAACTGGAGAAGCAAAATCCATTTATCAAAGGAAAACTTCCGGTTGGTTATCTTCTAAAAATTAAAACTTCAAAAGAAAAAGCCAATCAGGAAATAAAAGATACTGCTATTGCATCTCAAACTCAGATTGCTGAAAACCCTGTTCTTACTTCAGATAATAAGATTAAAACTGATGAAGCAAAGCCGGAAATTGTACCTGCAAAAAATGTTGAAGTAGTGGTTGAGGTACAGCCAAAAGAAACAAAATATGCCATTGCAAAAAAATACGGAATAACTGTTGCAGAATTAGAGCGACAGAATCCATTTATTAAAGGGAAATTGCCTGTTGGCTATATGCTGAAGATTAATACCTCAAAAGAAAAGGCCGATGCGGCATCTTCAATAACAACCCCACAAAGTAATGACGGTTTATCAGATGCTTCGCAGGTGGCAGATAATTCAGCAGTTGAAAAAGATACAACTACAATTTTTAGAGTTAGCAATCATTCAGATTTAGTAAATCAATTGGTGGTTAATGCAACCGAAAACATAGGAACTCGTTACCGGTCGGGCGGAACCACAAAAGCTGGTTTTGATTGTTCAGGATTAATGATTTGTACGTTTAATAATTTTGATATAAAATTGCCAAGAAGTTCTATTGAGCAATCTCGTGTTGGTTTTAAAGTCGGTACAGAGGAAGCTCAAAAAGGAGATTTAATTTTCTTTAGAACCAACGGAAGACGACAAATCAATCATGTCGGAATGGTGGTTGAAGTAGCCGATGGAGAAATTAAATTTGTACATTCCTCAACTCATGGCGGTGTAATAATTTCTTCGACAAAAGAACCGTATTATCAAAGAACCTTTACTCAGGTAAATCGTATTTTACAATAAAGTAAAATTTTCAGGTAAATTTTCTTTTAAATTCCTCAATTGGAAAAGGTTTATTCAAAAATCCTGTTACATTATCATTTTTACTAATGTGTTCAAGTTCGTCAGGATCTAAGGTAGATGAAAGCACGTAAATTTGAATTTCTTTCCTGATCTCTTTATTTAGTTTCTCAAAAGCATACAGGAATTCAAAACCATTCATTATTGGCATTTGTATGTCTAATAAAATAATTAAAGACTCAATCTTTTTTTGAGCAATAAGCCACTCAATTCCTTCTTTGCCATTATTAGCCATAACAATTTGATCGATTTCCAGTACTTTTTTTAATAATTGAGTAATCACAAGCTGATCAATTAAATTGTCCTCAATAACCAGAAATATAGGCTTCAGTTGCATATTAATTAGGAATTGTTACAGTGAACTTGCTTCCAATAGTACTTTCAGAGAATACAGAAATATTTCCTTGTATGTTTTCGACAGCTTCTTTTACAATATAGAGCCCTAATCCGGAACCTTTATTTTTGTTTGTACCAAAATACATCTCAAAAATATTATCTTTAAATTCTTCTTTAATTCCAATTCCGTTATCAGTTACCTCAATTTTATTATAACCTTCTTCGAAATAGGTTTTAACATTGATAAACATTTCCTGTTTGTTGATGTCGGCATATTTTATAGCATTCGAAAGTAAATTGGAAATAATAATTTTTAAACGCAATTCATCACTCTGAATTTTATCTACTAATAATTCCTGAGTAAAAGTGATTCGGTTGGCATTTTCGATATGCATTAATTGAGAGATTGCTTCATCAAATAATTCCTGTAGACTCACAGGTTCCATCACAACTTGTTTTCTTTTGTTTTTAGAATAGTCTATAATGTCGATTATAAATTGATCCTGTTTGGTCAGGCTTTGGTGCATTAATCCCAAATAACTCTTAATTTGGTCAATATCATCTTCTAGCTGAGTAATTTCAATTAAACCTTTTAAGGATGTGATAGGAGATCTCAAATCGTGTGATGCGCTGTAGACAAATCGGTCTAATTCACGATTAACTACAATAAGATTTTCATTTTTAACCTCGATTTCTTTTTTAGAAACAAGCAATCGTTTCACCATTATAGAATAATAAGTGCATACGCTTAGTACAATAATTAAAATAAATACAATATTGGTAATGATCAAAAGGCTTTTAATTTTACGAGTTCCTTCGCCTAAAGTATTCGAGAAGTTGCGTTCGTTAATCGTAAGTTTATCACTGATGGAACTAATTTGGTTTAAGAAATTTTTCTGACTGGATGGGGTTAAAAGATTATATTTTATCTGAGCATTTATTTCGTGACCAACGATAAATAATTTGAAAATAAGTTCATCGCCCTTTCCCCATTCGTCAATCGCTTTGGCTAAAAAAGATACCTGCTGAAAATTGACAAATAACCAAACAAGATCATCTAGATCGTCTTTATGATTTCGCCCAATTAAAAATCCTTTTCGGGCGACTTTATTATCGCCCACTTTTAAAAGTGTTTTTCGGGCAATGCCATCACCTTGAGGAACTTCTAATTCTTCTAAATATAATTTCCATTGTTTTTCATCTTTGGTATAAAGATAGGTGATGAGGTGTCTGGAAGCGTCCTTTTGTCCTTTAGAGTAATGTGATTCTCCATTGACATAGGCTCTGTTGGCAGACAAAATTTTGATGGTAAAAAAATTGATACAAATAAGTAAGGCACAAGAAACAAATACAATTATGAGAAGAATAAAAACATTAGGAAAACGTATGTTTTTAAAAAACGGATTCTTAGACATAATTTTCAAATTAGTAGGTTAGTGGCCTTGTAAAAAGTCTTTTGTTTTTGTTTTATTCTTCAATATTTATAATCGTTTGGGGTCGATTATGTGTGTATTTTAAAAGTGAACAATTGTTAATGAAATGTTTACGTTTATCAATCAATTATCATTTTTATAAATTTAATAAAAAAAGAATATAGTTTTACAAATAAGCTTTTTTTTCTTGTTAAATTTATTTTTAAAATTGTTTTGTAGTCTAATTTGTTGATTTTGTGTAGCTTGTTGTTGTTTTTAATAATTTTGGCGGAGTATTGCAGATTGTAATAAGCAAAGATTAATTTAGAAATGAAAAAATTGCAGAAGTAAATAAAATCTTAGAATAAGTGCTTTTTTTGTTTAACTATTTATTCTTTTTTATTCCATTTCATGCCAAAAATGTCCGCAGCCATTTTTACATTCCCTACTTCTTCTTTCAGTGTCGGTTACTTTAAAAATCCAAAGTAATGAAGTTATAGTTTTTATATTTTCGTTTTCAGGAAGTGCTGCTAATTTATAAAAAGCAATTCGTGTTGGGAACCTTTTTAAAAGTACAATAGGGGTATAGGTTGGTTTTAAAGGAATTGTATTCAGGGCATTTTGATACGTTTCTGTATTATAATGCGTTTTTTCAGGAATAGCGTTGAATATACAATTTATTAAAGTTGTAAAAAGTTCTTTGAAATCATATTCCGGGTCTTCTAATAAAAGCTGTATGCCAAGATTAAAATCTATTTTATCTTGGGCTACTTTGTTGATTACTAGTTCTTTTTGAGACATTTGGTACATACACAAACAGTTATTTACTATGATTAAGATAATATATCGACATTAATTTTGGTGAGTTCATAAATACAAAGTTTGTATTTTTTTAATTTGGAGAAAAACTAAATATTGTCTTTATTTTATAATTTGAATGTGCTGTAATTGCTTGATTTGATTTAAGTTTTCAGGCGAAACAGGATTATTTGTCAAAATTATTTTACGAAGCTTTTTCAAGCTTTTTAGCTTGTCGATTGGCAGGTATTCAATATCATTATTAGACAAATCAATTTCTTCCAGATTTTGTAATTCAAAAGTTATTAAAGGCAATTCATTTAAGTAATTATCTTTAAAACTAATTTTAAAATAAGTATTTCTAATTTCAGGATTGCTATATTTTATGTGATCTGTAATTGACTGTAAATCTCCATATCGATCTCCACCAGGAGAATATAAGGATCGATTTTCATCTGGTTTAGCAGCTATGAATACAATATTACTTTTGGATGTTGCCCGATGAGGAAGAGATATTCCTAAAACCTGGTTTGCAAAAATCAACATAGGAATTATAATCAAAATTGCTCCGACTAAACCAACAAGAAATCTTGTGCCATTATAGCCTACAGCTTCTTTTATTATTCTTGCTGAAAATTTACTGGGTACGTAATTCTGATTCCAGCCTTTACGCCATTTAAAGACAAAAAATATACCCATTAAAAAAAATACAGTTAAAAGTAATGTTTCGAAATTCATAAGCGAGAACTTGTTTAATTTTTGAATATGATTTTTAATCGATTTCTTTTAGTTTTAGAAGATTTTCTAATGTTTCAATTCCATTTTTTTCCGCTGTTCTAAAAAGTAGTTTTATAATGAAGTATCTGATTGCTAATGCGATTATCAGGAATGGAATAGCTTGGCTAATTGCTTTTTCTAACGTTGGAGTAGAGATAAAAATTACAGTAAGTAAGCTTATAACCCAAAATACATAAAGCCATTTAAAACTAGTATGAAATCTTTTCGTAATTGAAATTTTGGGATTGATTGATTCTTCTATTTTTCCTTCAAAAACACAAAACATAGCAGTTTTTGGTTGAGCTGAGATAATTTTAAATCGGTAATTATCAATTTCTCCAATGAATTTTTTATTTGTTTGGTGTGCTGTGCTGCTTAAAATCCCTTCAAAAGTATTTTCTTTTAAAACTTGAATTAATTGCTCATAAGGAAGTTCTGATTGAAAAACAGATGTTTTATTTAAGAAAAGGGTAAAGGCCATTTTTGTTTTTTGAAATAAGTTCCGAAGGTATTGAATTATTGTTTTTAATTGATAAAGTTGTAAAAGAAGAGTCATGTAATTTTTATTTAAACTTGTATTATAAACCAGAATTTGCGTGAGGGATAGAGGCGGTATCTCCCGATTTAGAAAAACAAGGCTTTTTAGCCGTAGTTTTTGTTAATCGGGAATTTAGCCGAAAGCCCGACCCGAAGGGACACGTCCAATTTTAGATTTTAGATTTTAGATTTTAGATTGTTGGATTTTGGAATTTAGATTTTGGAATTTGACAATTTTAGGTTAAAAAAACTGTCCTTATTTAGTAATATGATCGTTCAGAATGAGGCTTTTAATAAGAATCTAAAATCAACAATCTAAAATCTAAAATTTCAGAAAAAAGTATATCTTTAACCAACCCAAAAAAACAAAACCAATGCAAGAAAACGATCAGGAAAATTTTAAAAGAGAACTCGGATTATTAGACGGAACCATGCTTGTGGTAGGCTCTATGATAGGATCTGGAATATTTATCGTGAGTGCCGATATCGCGAGACAAGTAGGTTCTGCAGGATGGCTAACACTGATTTGGCTCATCTCTGGATTGATTACTATTATTGCTGCGGTGAGTTATGGCGAGTTGAGTGCGATGTTCCCAAAAGCGGGCGGACAATACGTTTACCTGAAAGAAGCGTACAACAAATTAATAGCCTTTTTGTATGGCTGGAGTTTTTTTGCGGTAATTCAGACTGGAACTATAGCTGCTGTAGGTGTGGCTTTCTCTAAGTTTGCATCGTATCTGTACGAACCTTTTAGCGACGAAAATATCTTGTATGAATTAGGTTCTTTTAAACTTAATGCTGCTCAGATTGTTTCGATCCTGACGATTGTTTTACTAACTTTTATTAATAGCCGCGGTGTTAAAAACGGAAAAATTCTGCAAACGGTTCTAACGATTATCAAAATTTTATCGTTGTTGGGTTTGATCGTTTTCGGACTAACATTAGCCGCGAAAGCTTCGGTTTGGGATGCCAACTGGGCAGATGCATGGACAACACGTTCGTTTAATAAAGATACCGGTTCGTGGCTGCCAATTAGCGGAACGGCTCTGATTAGCGGAATTTCGGCTGCGATGGTTGGGTCTTTATTTTCTAGTGATGCCTGGAATGGTGTAACGTTTATTGCGGGAGAAATTAAAAACCCGAAACGTAACGTTGGTTTCAGTTTATTTTTAGGAACTTTTATTGTGACCATTATTTATGTTTTGACCAATTTGATGTATTTGGCAGTGATTCCGTTAGACGAAATTGCAACAGCAAAATCTGATAGGGTAGCAGTTGTGGCTTCACAATATATCTTTGGTAATATTGGAACACTGATTATTGCGATCATGATTATGATTTCGACTTTTGCGTGTAACAACGGATTAATCATGGCGGGTGCGAGAGTATATTATACAATGGCAACTGATGGTTTATTCTTTAAAAAAGCAGCTGTCCTAAATAAATTCAGCGTGCCATCATGGGCTTTATGGGCGCAATGTATATGGGCTTCGGCTCTGTGTCTTACAGGAAAATACGGAGATTTATTAGATTTCGTCATCATCATTGTTTTGATTTTTTACATCTTAACGATCTACGGAATCTTTATTTTACGTAAAAAAATGCCAGATGTAGAAAGACCTTATAAAGCTTTTGGATATCCGTTTCTGCCTTTATTGTACATCGTGATTGCAAGTGCAATTTGTATCTCGTTATTAATCACAAAATTCTCGACTTGTGGTTGGGGAGTTTTGATTATGCTAACAGGTATTCCTGTATATTACTTGACGAAACCAAAAGAATCTTAAAGAGATACTAAATTGCTGAGATACTAAGTTTCTAAGTTTTTATAAAGATAAATGCCTTGTTTTTTTAGCAGGGCATTTTTTTATGAAATAATTTTTGCCACAGATGAAAGGATTAAAATGATTGAAAAAAATAAGCTTATATAGTTGAACTTATAAAATTAAACTTTGAGCCTTTGTGTCTTCGTGGCAGAAATAAAAAAAAGACACTACCAATTTGCCAAAGCAAAAAATGTAGTGTCTTAAATGTAAATAATCTAATGAATGTTAGTGGCGATTATGCCATTTCAGTTTCAAGAGAAGATTTTATAGATGAATTAATAATAGACAAAGTAAGCGGATCTGATTCTCCGGAGAAGAAAGCTTCTAATACTTCCTGGAATACAGAATTTGTATTTTCTACCAAAGAAAAAAGCGTCATAGAAGAACGTAATTTACGCGCATCCAGATCTCCTAAAATTCCATCAGCTGATTTTCTTCTGAAAGTCAAAAATAGCTCAGAAATTTCTATAAGATGTTTTCCAAGAATGGGATGTTCAAGGAATTCGGTAGCTTCTTTTAGATCGTTAATGGCGTAATAATTCGCAGTATCACTCTTACCCAATCCTTTAATCTGAGGAAAAATAAACCACATCCAGTGTGTTTCTTTTTTACCTTTTTTGATTTCAGAAAGAGCAGTAAGATAAAGTTTGTTTTGCGCATCTAAAAAACGCAATAAATCATTGTTTGAATAAGCCATTGTGGTAATGTATATATAAAAAAAGGTTGCAAAAATAGTAAAAAAGATAGGTTCTGCCTAATAAAAGGTTCATGTACTGAGTATTTTAACTTTTAGAGGAGGAATTTTCCTCGTCGTTTTGTAATGAAAAAAAACTCATTTTGAGCGATTTATAATCATTCACTTCGATTGGTTCTTCTAAAGGTTAAATTTATTCTTGGCAATACATTTTTGGCTGTTTTAGGGACATGATGCTGCCAAAAACTATTGGTTGTTCCTGCCATTAATAAAAAGGATCCGTGATGCAATGGAATCTCTATTTGCGGAATCTCTTTTCTAAATTTATGACGGAGTTTGAACATTCTGGTTTCGCCAAAAGTTACCGAAGCAATAACCGGGTTTGGTCCTGTATTGTGTTCTTTGTCGCTGTGCCAGCCAACACCATCATTTCCGTCTCGGTATAAATTTAGGAGAAGACTATTAAAATCAAGCTGGGTTTCTTTTTCGACCCTGCCTCTGATAGTCAATAATTCATAAGTCCAGTCAGGTCCGTTTTGGTCTGCACCGGGATTATCCTTGTCTTCATACCAGGAAATCATTCGGGGAACAGTATAGGTTTTATCATAAATTTCCATTTCATATTCTCTCCATTTGGTCTTGTGGAGTATTCTTTCGTAAAAGCGATCAGATTCTTCTTTGGTGAAGAAATTATCGATCAAAATAATTTCTGCATCCGGCAGGTCAAATACTTTTTTTCCTGCCAGACCAGTGGCAAATAATTCGGTATCGCTAAATAGTGTCATTGTTTGGTTATTTTGTGTCAATTTCAATCCATACCGGAGCATGGTCGCTTGTTTTTTTCCATCCCCGCACATGGCGGTCAACTCCTCCGGAAATTAGTTTTTTTGCTAATTGCGGACTTAATAAAAAATGATCAATTCTAAGGCCGGCATCCCGCTCATAAGCCTTTCTGAAATAATCCCAAAAAGTGTAAATTTTCTCATTAGGATATAAAGTTCGAATCGCATCTGTCCATCCCTGTGAAACAATATCCTTGAAAGCTTTTCTAACTTCAGGTAGAAAAAGGGCATCGTTTACCCATTTTTCCGGTTTATAAACATCTAGTTCTGTTGGCATCACATTATAATCTCCAACCAATATGACCGGAACTTTTAAACTCAAAAGTGTTGCTGCACGATCAGCCAGACGATCAAACCATTTTAGTTTATATTCTAATTTTGGTCCCGGGGCAGGATTTCCGTTTGGCAGATAAAGACAGGCAACCACAATTCCGTTTATCAAAGCTTCGATATAACGACTTTGAACATCTTCGTCGTCTCCCGGAAGAACGTGCGTTACTTCGTCAATCTCCATATTACGCGCCAGAATCGCAACGCCATTCCATTGTTTTTGTCCGTGCCAAATCGCATTGTAACCGGCATCATTAATTGCTTTAACAGGGAAATTGTCCTGTTGCGCTTTTAATTCCTGCAGACACACAATATCCGGAGTGGTTTCTTCAAGCCATTTCAATAAAACATTCAATCGTCCGTTGACTCCGTTTACGTTATAAGTAGCTATTTTCATAGTAGATTTAATTAGTTGTATCATTAAATTTACAGCTTTTTGCGCCTTTATATTTACACAACTTCCTATTCTTATTTCAGAAACTGTTTGTTAAAGAATACTTTACGCGGATTTTTTTCGGCGTAAGCAAAAATCAATTGCACAATGTATTGATTGCTTTTATAAGGCGTAGCATAATTTTTTACTTCTGACGGATCTGTAATCGCAACATCTAGCGGAATATATCCCATACCATAAAAATGACCGTTTTCGATCCAGATACAACTGCGTTCTTGTGATGTTCTTCCTTTTTCTATAATTGCAAAAGTGGGTCTGTTACCCAATAAAAACTCAATAGCATTGTCGACTTGCTCATTGTGAACTGAAACCTCTGGTAAATCTGTTATATCATTATTTTTAAATATTTCTCCATCTTCAGGTCTTAAATATTTGCAAAACCTATAATCGATTTCAAATCGTTCTGCCAGGCTTCGCAATGTATTTGTTCCTTCGTGTATGCTGCTGAAATGCTCAATGCACGATTGAAATTTATTGAGTTTCCCAATTGCCAGATATTTGTATCCGTTGCGGGCTTCATATTGATAAAGTCCGTATTTCGGTTCAAAACGTTTTAAAGCCCTGTTGTAAGTGGGCCAAAGGTGCTTGATTTCGGTACATTCTAAAAGTAGCGCCATTAATTCGTTGCCACAGACTTCAAAAGAAATGGAATGTATGTCCCTTAAGAAATGCTGTCTTTGTGGATTGATCTTATGACCGCTAAAATGAGAGGCAACGCGTTTTTTTAAGTTGATGGCTTTTCCAACATAAATTACCTTTTTGACTTCATTATGAAAATAATAGACACCGGGTTTTTCGGGTAAATTATTAAAATCTTCCGGTGGAAGGTTAGGTGGTAAACGCTGATCCTGTGAGGTGTTTTTGATCATTTTTTCGATATGCCCTTCATCATCCCATTCGAGTAATCGCGAAAATAATATAGCCGTGGCCGCTGCATCTCCGCCGGCACGATGCTGATTTTCTAAAGGGATATCTAGTGAATTGCAAAGTTTTCCTAAACTGTACGATGCAAAACCGGGTCTAATTTTTCTAGCTGCGCGAACGGTACATAACTTTCTGGCTGTCCATTTAAAACCCGCTTGTTCGAGTTGATGGCGAACGAACGAATAATCAAAGTTGACATTGTGGGCAACGAAAACACGATCAGTAAGCATTTCCAGCACTTTATCTGAAATATCATCGAAGATGGGTGCATTAGCTACCATTTCATTATTGATTCCTGTTAAGGCAAAAATTGAAATCGGGATTTCTTTTTCGGGATTCACAAGCGTTTCATAACGATCAATCACGTTTTCTCCGTCATGAATGATGATCGCAATTTCTGTAATGCGGCTGCCACTGGCGTTTCCACCGGTGGTTTCGATATCTACTATGGCATATTCTTGCTTTTTCATCTTTTTAATATAACGTAATTTCTTCTTGTGTCGTTTAAATGTTTAACACATAGAAACATAGGTTTAATTTTTAAATATAAGATCCTTTTATAAAATCATGATTTTCTCACATAGCTATGTGTATTTAGACAAGTGAAACGCCTTTTTTATTATTTTAAAACTATGTTTCTATGTGTTTAAAAATTATGTTCAACGATTTTTAGTTTTGAAATTTCATTCGGTGTCGGGGTAAATTAATTTCATGTCCTTGCGGATAAGGTTCCCGATGCGTAGGACTCACATCTTCTTTGATTAAACGCTGTGTTTTATATTGATCTTTAGCATCCATATAACGCGGATCAGGAATAAAAGGCATTTTGGCCATTTTGGAAATTGTGATCGTCGGGAAATGATAATCGACCTCGACAGTTCCTAAAAGCAGGTAGCAACCTCCGCCCTGAAAAGGAAATTGTGCCAGACAATCCGGAAAATGAGCCGTATCAAAATAAGTACCTTCATGATCGATCCACGTTCCGAAATACATATTGCCTTTTTTGGTGGGAACTTGTTTTCTGGAAATTAAATACGCCAGCATTCGGACTTGTTTTTTATGATGAATCACTAAATCTTTAGCCATAATATCGCCGCGATGTTTGGTTTGAAGCAAATCAAAAACGGTACAGGATACGGGGAAACTCAGTAATTCGATTTCATCAAAAGCATCTTCATATAAAGAACGTTCTAAAGTAGGGAGCTTGTACTCTTTTACAGGTTCCTGCAGCAGCATCAAACTTCTGTTTTCGGGTTTGAAATTGTTTAAAAGTAAACTGGCAACAACCAAAAGCTGATTTTTGGTTTTTCCCGTAAAACGAAAAGCATCTATAAAAATCAGGATTTTCATGCTTTCAATCCCAATTGGAATGCGATTGATGAAATCTTCCAAAGAAAGAAAATCTCCATTTTTCTCCCGATCTGATTCTATTAAATGAGCCGTTTTAGATTCTAAACTCTGCAAATGCATAAAGCCGAGATAAATATCAGTTCCGTAAATCGTAGTTTGGTATTCGCTTTTATTCACACACGGGTTATGAATTGTTCCGCCAGACATTCGGGCTTCGTGTATATATACTTCGGTTCTGTAAAAACCACCCTGATTATTGATTACGGCTGTCATAAATTCTACAGGATAATTGATCTTGAGATACAAGCTCTGATAACTCTCAACAGCATAAGAAGCCGAGTGCGCTTTGCAAAACGAAAATCCGGCAAAGGATTCAATTTGGCGGTAAATTTCCTGACTCAGCGCTTCAGGATGTCCTTTCTCTGCACAACAGGCAAAAAAGTTGTCTTTTACTTTTTGTAAAGCCTCCATAGAACGGCCTTTTCCAGACATGGCGCGACGCAGGATATCACCATCAGGAGCGGGCAATCCGCCATAATGCTGAGCAATTTTAATCACATCTTCCTGATACACCATAATCCCGTAGGTTTCACCCAGATGCTCCTTAAAAACTTCATGGAAATATTGAAACTCATCCGGATGATTATGACGGAAAATATATTCTTTCATCATTCCGGATTGTGCTACTCCTGGACGAATAATAGAAGAAGCCGCTACCAGAATTTTATAATTATCACAATTTAAACGTCTCAGTAATCCGCGCATAGCCGGGCTTTCGATATAAAAACAGCCGATAGTTCGGCCTTGTGCCAAATGAACATTGCAAACGGCTTCATCTTTAGAGATCGAAGTATTGCGAATATCCACTTTGATTCCTCGGTTTTTCTCAATGAGTTTTACGCTGTCATCAATATGACCAATCCCACGCTGACTCAGAATATCGAATTTATCAAAACCAATTTCTTCTGCAATATGCATATCGAAAAGTACGATAGGAAATCCTTTTGGAGGCATTTCAAGCGGCGTATAATCCGTAATTGGTTCTTCAGAAATTATAATTCCGCAAGCGTGCATACTTCGCTGATTCGGATATTTATTCATCATCAGGCTGTATTCCTGAACCAGTTTTACGATAGAATTGGTTTCGTGTAAGGCCATAGGATTTTTGGCCAGCATATCCAGTTCTTCTTTTGGAAGACCAAACACTTTGCCGACTTCTCTAAAAATAGAACGATGTTTGAATTCGACATTGGTTCCGCAAAAAGCAACATGGTCTTTTCCATATTTTTCGAAGATATATTCTAAAATTGTATTACGCTCTTTCCAGCTCCAGTCAATATCAAAATCAGGCGGACTTTTTCGATTTAAGTTTAGAAAACGTTCAAAATACAGATCGAGTTCGATTGGACAGATATCGGTAATTCCTAAACAATAAGCGATAATACTGTTGGCGCCGCTGCCTCGGCCAATGTGCATAAATCCCTTACTGTTGCTGTATCTGACAATGTCCCAAGTGATTAAAAAATAACCGCTGAATTGTAATTCATCAATGACTTTTAGTTCTTTTTCTACACGTTTTCGAGCAATTGTGTTTTCTTTTTCATAACGCCATTCGAAACCTTTTTCGGCCAATTCTGTTAGTTTTTTGAGATCACTCTCGCGACTTCCAGTAAAGAATTTTTTATTTCTTTTAATTGAAAAATCATATTGAAAATTACAAGAATCGATTATTCTTTGCGTGTTAGCAATGATTTCAGGATAACTTTCATAAAATGGTAAAAGATCTTCTAAAGGCAGCATTTTCTCCGAAGTCCTGCAATAATCAGATTCCGTTAATCTCGATAAAATGATATTCGTGTCAATCGCTCGTAGAATTTTATGCAGATTAAATTCTCTTTTATTGCTAAAAGTCACTGATTGTAACACCACCATTTTGGCTATTTTGTTTTTATGTTCCGAAGTAAGAAGTCTTAAAACTTCATCCGGACGAATTCCGATAAACTCATTTTCACGAAGAAATTCAGGAGCATTTTCTAAAGTATAAATCACAAAAACCGAATCAAATTCCGGAGCAATCAATGGCAAAGATTCTCCGCTAAAATTATGATCCGTCAAAAAACGATTCATTTCGCCAAGTCCGCTGGCATTTTTGGCTAAGCCAATATATCGGAATTGATGATTAGATCGAAATTCCATTCCCACAAGAGGTTTAATTCCTTTGGATTCGCAAGCTCTCATAAAATCGTAAATTCCGGTAACGGTATTAATATCAGTAAGTGCCATAGCTTTTATATCATACAAAACGGCTTGCTCAACGAGTTTATCGAGAGGAATTGTGCCGTAACGCAGAGAATGAAAAGAATGACAATTGAGATACATGATTTTATTTGATACGTTTTAAAATTTCATCTTTATTATTAGGTTTAAAAGAAGCTCCGGCGCAACGCATTACGGCATCAAAACCATAACGGCTTTTCATTTTATCCATCGCGGCATATAGTGATAACATTTCCTCGGTATCTTCAAACAGATTAATTTGATATGTTCCCCGAACCAATCCGCTAAAGCGAATACCAATCAAACGCAATCGCATTCGACGCTGGTAGACTTTTTCAAATAGTTCCATCACATTTTTGGTCAGGATATGATCTGCTGAAGTATAAGCGATTTTACATTGTTTGGTTTCGGTATCAAAATTGGCGTAGCGAATTTTAACCGTAATGGTCGAGGTTAACCATTGCTCAGATCGCAATTGAAAAGCCAGTTTTTCGACCATTCCAATCAATATCGATTTTAGCATGATAATATCGATTGTGTCCTGAGAAAAAGTATGTTCGGTAGAAATTGATTTTCTTTCGGTGTAAGGTTCTACAGGCGTATGATCTATTCCGTTGGCTTTTTTCCAGATGTCCAGACCGTTTTTACCAATCATTTGTTGTAAAACTTCGGGAGGCATTTCAGATAAAGTCTGAATTTTTCGAACACCAATTCGGGATAAAAGCTGAAAAGTGACATTCCCCACCATAGGTATTTTCTGTATCGACAACGGATTCAAAAAAGACTGTACATTGCCTTCCGGAATTTCTAAATTTCCTTTTGGTTTTCCTTCTCCAGTGGCAATTTTAGAAACAGTTTTGTTAACAGATAATGAAAAACTAATAGGCAATCCTGTTTCTTTAATTACAGATTGGGCCAATTCATCTGTCCATTTATAACTACCGTGAAATTTGTCCATTCCGGTAATATCAAGATAAAATTCATCGATGCTCGCTTTTTCCATTATCGGTGCTTTTTCCTGAATCACTTGCGTAACATCATGTGACAATCGAGAATATAATTCCATATCGCCTTTGATAATTTTGGCTTGCGGACAAAGTTTCATCGCCATGTGAATAGGCATCGCAGAGCGTACTCCAAATTTTCTGGCTTCATACGAACATGAGGCTACAACACCACGATCGCCACCGCCAATAATAAGCGGAATACCACTTAATTCTGAGTTGGTTAGTCTCTCGCAGGATACAAAAAAGGTATCCAAATCCATGTGTACAATTGCCCTTGCCATTTCCTTGTTTTTGTATGAAACAAAATTAGTACAGATGATAACATTTTTTTGTATATTTGTTGTTCCAAATTATAACAAATTAATTATGTCCTTATTTTCAGATAACATCAGAGCATTGAGGGTTAAGCATAAAATATCTCAGGAGAAATTAGCTGAAAACCTTAGAATTACCCGAGGAAGATACGTTAAATACGAAGATGGAACCTCCGAAGCGCCATACGATATCTTAAAGCAGATTGCTTTATATTTTCATATGAGTATTGACTTATTATTGTCTGTCGACATACGAAAGATACACATTGAAAACCTGATAAAATTAGAAGGCAATCGACTTATCTTACCTATACAAGTAGATAGTTTTGGGGAGAATTATATCGAAATTGTATCTCAAAAAGCAAAAGCAGGATATCTAAACGGATATGCTGATCCGGAATATATTGAAAGTCTGCAACAAGTTTCGCTTCCGTTTTTAGGACCGGGAAAACACCGCGGATTTCCTGTAGAAGGTGATTCGATGCCGCCACATGAAGACGGATCTATTATTATTGGCCGTTATGTCGAAAGGTTGGGAGAGGTTATGGATGGTAGAACCTATATCCTGATTACCAAAAATGAAGGAATGGTCTACAAACGTCTCAACAAAAACAAAAAGAATGCGTTGGTTTTGGAATCAGACAATCGTTTTTATCCGAATTATGAAGTGAAAGCATCGGATATTTTAGAAATCTGGGAGTACGAATGCAGCATCGGACGCAGCGATAAACGCCATGAACAAACAGAATCTCAAAGTATGAAAGATTTGCTTCTGGAAGTTAAAAGAGAAGTGATGGAAATTAAGAATAATACTTCGAATACTTAGAAACTCTGGAAATGAAAATTTGTATTTTGAAGCCTGAATGTCAGTCTGAGCGGAGTCGAAGACCTTCTGTGGTATAAAGCCCTTCGACTCCGCTCAGGGTGACAATAGCAATGAAAAAAAATCTAAAAAACCTTCACAAAACCCAACCCATATTGTTTGCCATTATAAAAAGGCATTACCATAGAAGTTGAATTACTTTCAGAAGATGATTTGAAAAGTTTTTTAGTGATATAAGGATTCATCCAATATGCCAGTTTAGTGCTCAAAATCCCGATTCCGGCTCCGGCAACAACATCTGTTAGCCAATGGCGATTGTTGTAAATTCTAAATAATCCCGTTCCCGTTGCTACAGCATAGCCTGCGATTCCGTACCAAATCGATTTGTCTTTGTATTCCTGCCATAAAAATTCAGCTCCGGCAAAAGCAGTTGCCGTATGTCCTGAAGGGAAAGAGTTGTTCGAACTTCCATCCGGTCGCTCTTCGTGTACAATCGATTTTAAACCCAAAACGGTTGTCGCCATAATAGCGTACGATGTCACAAATATCACAGATCGATCCCGCATATTATTCTTGCCTTTTACACCAAAAGCATTCAAAACATAAACCGAAGCTGCAGGTGCGTATTGAGAGAAATCATCAATCGTAATCTTCTCGTCAATATCTTCAGTAACTTCTGATTTAATTTGATGATTAAAACTTAAGAGCTGATCATTTCCAATTCCAATAACGCCGTATCCAATTAATACTCCCGGAATAATTAATTGTTTGTAATTGAATTTTAAATGGCTTTTTGAAGTACTGTCAATTTTGGTTATCGAATCATTTTGCTGTGCATTTACAGAAAACAATCCGAATAGAAATACCAGAGAAATCGTTTTGTAAAACATCTTTCGTTATTGTTATAAGTTGCAATAATAACGAATGTTCGATTCCGGTATTTTGGGCTTAATTGAACCTTAAGCGAATATTAATCAGTTGGTTTTAAATGGAGTAGTTATATTAAGATTCGCTAAATATTAGAGGATAAAATATTCAATATCAATTGAAATAAAAATATTTTTTTCAATTAAATGTGTAGTCCCTACGGGACAAACATATCGGCTGTAAATTTTTTCTACCAATATATAATCTCTCCGAGATATTACTCCGTTAATAGTTAAATATTGGTAAAAAAAAAGAAATATTTATGTTATATAATCCCTTTGAGATATACTCCATTAGAAGTTAAATGTTGGCAGAAAAATAATCACGACAAGTAAAAATGTCCCGTAGGGACTACATAAAATTCCGTAGGAATGATTTATATTGTAGCAACGGATTTTAATCCGTTGAAAATTAGATTTATAAATTTTTAAAATTCCGTAGGAACGACCTGTTTTATGCGGAACCGGATTAATCCCGAAGCTTCGGGACAGCCCTACAATATTGGTCGAGCCTCCGGCTCTTTTTTATACTTTCAACGGAAACCAAAAAAAACCCTTTTAATCTGTGAAATCTGTGGCGAAAAAACTGGATTAATCCCGAAGCTTCGGGACAGCCCTACAATATTGGTCGAGCCTCTGGCTCTTTTTTATACTTTCAACGAAAACCAAAACGTACTTCCCAAACCTAAATTACTTTCTACACCAATAACTCCATTTTGGGCTTCGATAAATTCTTTGCTAATGGCTAAACCTAATCCGGTTCCTGATTTCTGACTACCGGGAATCTTAAAATATTTATCAAAAATCTTGTCTTTGAATCGTGCTTCAATTCCTTTTCCGGTATCTATCACCTGAAATACTATCTGATCCTTTTCTTCTTTTAATTTGATGATAATTGTACTTTTTTCAGACGAATAAGTGATGGCATTCGCAAGATAATTAATCAAAACCCAGCCTGTTTTTTCGCTGTCGGCTTTTACATTTTGTAAATTTTCATCAGCATCAATAACCAATTTAATTTGTTTTTGATCGGCCTGAACTTTTACCGCTTCAACAGCATAATTTACAATAGCATATGGATTGCTTTTTTCAATATTCAGCTGAATATTTCCGGTTTCCAGTTGTGACAAATTCAGCAATTCGCCCGTGATTTTCAATAAACGCTGACTGTCATCTTTAATACTTTCGACCAATTGTTTTTGATCGTCGTTCATGTCGCCTGTTTTATTGTTTTGAAGCAATTGAAGACTCAGTTTTATAGAAGCAATTGGCGTTTTTAATTCGTGTGAAACCGTGGCAATAAAATTAGTTTTCGCAAAATCCAGTTCTTTAAATAAAGTAATATTTCGCAGAATAATGACATCACCAATATTGATTTCCTTTTCTTCACCCGTTGGAGTTATCGTGATATTAATTGTCTCTTTATCAAAATAACTTTCTTTACCATGAGCGAAAATTTTCATAGGTTGTTTTTTATGAGAATCAGTTGCTAATTCTTTCAAAATCAAAGAACGAATCAAATCATTTGATAAGGCTAGAGTAGAAGCCGATTTTCCGATAACATCCTCAGATTTCATCCCGATTATTTTCAGTGCTTCATCATTCACAAATAAAATAATGCCTTCGTTATCCAGCCCAATAATAGGATCGTGCATATTATTGATCAGCGTTTCCAGTCGTTTCTTTTCAAAGAATAATTTGTACAAATTACTATTATTGTATTCCTGAAGTTTTTGCGCCATTGTATTAAACGATTTTGCGAGATCTCCATATTCGTTATGATTGGTAAAATGTACCCTTTCCGAATAATTTTTATTCGCAATCTCCTTAATACTCTGGGTTAATTCCTTAATTGGATTGGCAATATTATTGGGTAAATTTACCAGTAAATTAAAGGCAATCAAAAAACATAAAGTGCCCACAATGGCAATCCATAAATTAGCAGTTTCGGCGGTATGTTTGGCGATATCACTTTTCTGTTTTATGGCATCGAGATTGAGTTTCATGATCGCAAAAATATCCTGTCTGATTTGCATTTTTAGAGCTTCATTAGAACCATTTTTTTCTAAAAGAGAAAAGCTTTTTTCAAGACTGGCTGTAGCTTCTTTTTCTCCGGGTTCAGTAACATTTTGTGTTTGTTTCTCCAGATAGTCTTTAAAAGTCTGAAGATTATTATCCGTATTCATTTTAATTTCATCCAAAGACAAAATCATATTTCTGGAATATTCAAGCGTATTATAATTCGCTTTCAGAATATTCTCCGTGTCTGCTTTTATCAAAAAAACAGAATATCCACTCACTAACGAAAGTATGATTATCATTAAAAATAACAATCCAACTCCCAGATTCAATTTCGTTTTAATTCTCATGATGTTTATTTTAAAAACATTTTATTTTTTTTTTGAACCATATAAGTTATATAAGATAATATAAGGGGATGCATAATTAAGGAAAGGTTAAAAACTTTAGCGAACTTAGCGTAAACCTTTGCGTTCTTTGCGGTTAAATTTTAAATGAACTTATATAATTTATATGGTTTAAAACGACTATTATGGTAAAAAAAATTACGACAAAATAACAAGGTCTACATTCGATAAAGACAAGCTATTTAATAAGCGTCTGAAAATCGTTGTAGACAAAATTACTTTAAATAAATTCAAATGCGGTTTTCCGATGCAAACAGTTGTAATATGTTTTTCTTCAACCGCCATCAAAATAGCATTCGCAATATTTTTATTTTCTAATTTAATAACTTCTGCACCCAATTGCACGGCCAGCTTAAAATTATTAATCAAATGACGTTGCTTGTCCAATGCAATTTTAGTGCTGCTTTCTTTAGGTGTTTCTACATACAAAACATACCAGGAGCCGTTGTAATAACTCGCCAAACGAGCCGCTTTTCTAATCACAATTTTAGCCGTTTTATCATTACTGCTAATACAGGCCAATAATTTTTCATGTCTTAAAGCATGCAAATTAGGGACTTCGCTTTCCACTTTTCGAACCACCTGACTTGCTACTTCTTTCAAAGCCAATTCTCTCAATTGAAGAATCTGATCCGATTTAAAAAAGTTGGTCAAAGCGGTCTGAATTTTGTCGGGCGTATAAATTTTTCCTTCTTTCAAACGTGCAATCAAATCTTCAGCTGTCAAATCGATATTCACCACTTCATCTGCCAATCGCAAAACATTATCCGGAATGCGTTCCTGAACGTCAATATTGGTAATGCGTTTTACATCTTCATTCAGACTCTCAATATGCTGAATATTCACTGCCGAAATCACATTGATTCCCGCTTCCAGAATCTCAAGAACATCTTGCCAGCGTTTCTCATTTTTGCTTCCTTCAACATTCGTGTGTGCCAGTTCATCAACAATTACCACTTCAGGTCTAAGGTTGATAATCGCTTGTACATCGAGTTCTTCGAGCTCTTTCCCTTTATAGAAAATGGTTCGCCGCGGAATAACGGGCAAACCAGATAAAAGTTCATGCGTTTCCTTTCGCATATGTGTTTCGATGTAACCAATTTTCACATCAATTCCGTTTTTCAACAGCGAATGTGCTTCTTGTAACATCCGATAAGTTTTCCCCACACCGGCACTCATCCCAATGTAGACCTTAAACTTTCCTTTTCGTGATTTCTGAATTAAATCGAGAAAGTGCTGTGCGTTATTTTCTTTTTCTTCTTTCATGTTTTTTGCCACGAAGGCGCTAGAGCACTAAGTTCTTTTTGTTTTTTTAGCCACAGATTTCACGGATTATGAAGATTTTTAAAATCATTTTAATCTGTGAAATCTGTGGCAAAATAATTTCTAGAAAGAAATCGCCAGCGAAGTCGTTACAAACGTATTTGTGTCCGTTGGAAGATTGTCTTTTGTAAATATTTCATCTTTACTAGAAAGATTTCTGGCTTCGATTCTAAACATTACATTATCAGTAACTAAGTAATCAAAGTTAGCTGAAAATCCGTAAGTTTTAAAACCGTTTGGCGTTTCAGTTGCGATAATAACACCTTTTTCGTCACTATAATATTCGCCACGAGCTGCAAGCTGAATTTTATCAGTTGGTTTGTATTGCACGATCAAAACTGGCGAAAACCAAGTGTCGTATTTATTACTGTTTTTAGCCGCTTGTTGGGATCCAACATCAAAACCAGCCGTAACATTTGTTTTATCCGTTACTTTAAATTGCCCGTAAAAGTTATTAAAATAGCGCCATTTTTTGTCTATATCTGGTTGTTCATTTCCAACATAAGTACTCCAATTCAAAACCACTCTGTCTGATGGTTTATAAGTAACTTGTGTTCCAAAAGCAGGCGTTTGATTGCCTTTTACTTTCTCAATACGTTGCCAGCCATTTAGATACATTCCTGCCAAATACCATTTTCCGGACTCAGAGGTGTAACCAATTTTTACTCCCGTTTCATAATACGGAGAGTTTTCAGCGAGAATACTTCTTGTTAAAGTGGGACAATCTTTTCCAATTGCACTTTCAAAACCTATGTGCGCTGGCATAATTCCTGCATCAATCCATAAATTATGGCTTTGCGAAATCTTCACACCTAAATTTGCCTCGTATACATTCTTCAATAAACCTTGTTCAGCAGCCATATTATATTCGGCATAAGTTCCCGCCATTAAGGCAAAATTTCCACGAATATTATCTTTAGAGTAATTCACTTTTGCTAGACCTAAATTCAGGTTTACTTCATTGCTTTTGTTATAGTTATAAAAAAAGCTTGGACGAGTATGATTATCCGGTTTCCCGAAATCATAACTATAATAAACGTCTACATATCCTGAAAACGTAAGCGGACTTTTTGATTCTTCCTGTGCATGTAAATTGCTAAAACCAAATGCGATTAAAGCGGTAAGTATTATTTTTTTCATTTTTGTGGTATTCAATTATTTATTAGTAGATTTTTTAGGAGCTAATCCCGCTATCCGTTTCAATCTTTTGTGCGGAACCCCCGCACAAAAGGATTTCCACTACTATCGGGGCTAGGGCTTTTGGGGTAAAAAAGGCATTTTCGTTTCCTGCAAGGTTTTCAAAACCTTGTAGGTATTAATTTTATAACGTTCCAATTGGTCATTGCGAGGAACGAAGCAACCGCACTATTAAAAGTCATTGTCGATTTAGCAAATGAGATTGCTTCATTCCTCGCAAAGACTAATAACGTTTTGTCAAACCCGACAGGTTTTTAAAACCTGTCGGGTTTAAAAACGTATTACTTCAATTGATCAAGTGCCACATTCAATTCCAACACATTTACCGTTGGAGTTCCCATAATTTTAGGAGTATTGATATTAGCTTCAACCAAAGCTTTCACTTTATCTTCAGCTAATTTTCTTTCTTTAGCAACACGTTTTACCTGAATCAAAGCACCTTCTGGAGAAATATTCGGATCTAATCCACTTCCTGAAGCCGTAACCATATCAGCAGGAATTTCAGATTTTTTCAGGTAAGGATGAACGATTAAAAATGTATCAATTCTTTTTTGAACCAAAGCCAAATATTCAGCATTGCTTGGTCCTTTATTGCTTCCCGCACTTCCGGCAGCATTATAATCTACAGCCGAAGGTCTTCCCCAGAAATAATTCGACTTATCGAATTTCTGACCGATTTTTTGATAACCAACCACTTTTCCGTTAACCGAAATAGTTTCTCCTTTTCCTTGATTAGGAGCAAACTGAGCAATTCCATAAATTGCAAGAGGGTAAATAACTGCAAACAGAATTACGGTAAGCAGTGTCAATTTTAATAGTGAAAATATTGTTTTCATTTTTTTAAGATTCTAAGGGACTAAGTTGCTAAGGTTCTAAGTTTTTCGTAGAAGCGTAGTAATCCAAAGTCTTTGTTTTTTATTGAGTTTTTGTAAACCTGACAGGTTTTTAAAACCTGTCAGGTTTGATTTACATACAAAGAGAAACTACCAAATCAATTAATTTAATTCCGATAAAAGGAACAATCAATCCGCCTAAACCATAAATCAACAAGTTTCTTTTAAGGATTGCACTAGCTCCGATTGGTTTATAATCAACACCTCTCAGCGCAAGCGGAATCAGGATAGGAATGATAATAGCGTTGAAAATTACTGCTGATAAAATAGCACTTTCTGGGCTATGCAAACGCATGATATTCAATCCTTCAAGCGCAGGAATCGCAGTAATAAAAAGAGCAGGAACAATAGCAAAATATTTCGCAACGTCATTTGCAATAGAAAAAGTAGTTAAAGTTCCGCGAGTCATTAAAAGCTGTTTACCAATTTCGATAATCTCAATTAATTTCGTTGGATCATTGTCAAGATCGACCATGTTTCCGGCTTCTTTAGCAGCTTGAGTTCCGCTGTTCATGGCAACACCCACATTTGCTTGAGCTAGGGCAGGAGCATCATTCGTTCCGTCACCCATCATAGCAACAAGTTTACCAAGGTTTTGCTCGTTTTTGATGTAATTCATTTTGTCCTCAGGTTTTGCTTCGGCAATAAAATCATCAACACCGGCAGCTTCGGCAATAAACTTAGCTGTTAGAGGGTTATCTCCTGTAACCATCACCGTTTTTACACCCATTTTTCTCAAACGGTCAAAACGTTCTTTCATTCCCGTTTTAATGATATCCTGTAATTCGATAACACCCTGAACCTGATTGTTTTTAATAACCACTAATGGCGTTCCTCCTTTAGACGAAATATCAATTACTTTTTGGGCAATATCTTCAGGGAAAGAGTTTCCGGTTTGAAGTGCAATGTTTTTTGCAGCATCCTGAGCACCTTTTCTAATATTGGTTCCGTCTTTTAAAATAACTCCGGAAGTTCTGGTTTCTGCGGTAAATTTTATTAAAGTAGCACCTTCAATTGATAATTTATTGGCAGTTTCGGCTCCAGCCAATTCCACGATACTTTTCCCTTCCGGAGTATCATCTGCCAGTGAACTCAATACAGCAGATTTTATAAAATCTTCTTCTGAAACTCCTTTTGCAGGGTAGAAATTTGTTGCTTTTCTGTTTCCAATGGTGATTGTTCCGGTTTTATCCAAAAGCAATACATCAATATCTCCGGCAGTTTCTACTGCTTTTCCGGATTTTGTAATTACGTTGGCACGCAACGCTCTGTCCATTCCTGCAATACCAATTGCTGAAAGTAAACCTCCAATTGTAGTTGGAATCAAACAAACAAATAGTGCAATGAAAGCCGCGATCGTGATGGGTGCATTTGCATAGTCGGCAAACGGTTTTAGCGTAACGCACACAATCACGAAGATTAAAGTAAATGCGGCTAATAAAATAGTCAAGGCAATTTCGTTTGGTGTTTTCTGACGGCTTGCACCTTCAACCAAAGCAATCATTTTATCCAAGAAACTTTCGCCAGGCTCAGAAGTTACAATTACTTTAATTTTGTCAGATAGCACTTTTGTTCCTCCGGTTACAGATGATTTATCACCTCCGGCTTCCCGAATTACAGGAGCACTTTCTCCCGTAATAGCACTTTCATCGATAGTTGCTAAACCTTCGATAATTTCACCATCAGTAGCAATTAAATCACCTGATTCACAAACGAAAATATCTCCTTTTTTCAATTCAGATGAACTGATGTTTTTGATTTCTCCGTTAGGCAAAATTTGTCTTGCAGGAGTTTCTTCACGTGTTTTTCTTAAACTGTCAGCTTGTGCTTTCCCTCTGGCTTCGGCAATAGCCTCTGCAAAATTGGCAAACAAAAGCGTTGCAAGTAAAATTAAGAACACAATTAAATTATAGATAAAACTACCTTGATCTGTTGCTCCCATTAAAATGGAAATACAAACAGCAAACATAATGGCAGTTCCTATTTCTACGGTAAACATTACCGGATTTTTGATCATCATTTTTGGATTAAGCTTCACAAAAGATTGCACTAAAGCTTCTTTTACCTGTTTGCTTTCAAATAATGAATTGGATTTATTAGATGTCATTTTCTTTTATATTATTTTAAGGTAAAATATTCTGCCAATGGACCTAAAGCCAACGCTGGGAAGAATGATAAAGCAGCAATAATTGCGATTACGGCGAAAACCATTACTCCAAAAATAGAAGTGTCAGTTTTTAAAGTTCCTGCACTTTCCGGAATGTATTTTTTATTAGCCAATAATCCTGCAATTGCCAATGGCCCAACGATAGGAATGAAACGGCTCAATAGCAACACAATTCCTGTAGTGATATTCCAGAACGGATTGTTATCTCCTAAACCTTCAAAACCAGAACCGTTATTAGCGGCGCTTGAAGTATATTCATATAACATTTCTGAGAATCCATGATGTCCCGGATTGTTTAACCAGCCTGTTGCGTTTCCGCTAAACCAGTAACCCATTGCAGTATCATGTGCTGCAAAATAAGAAGCTAAAGCTGTTCCTGATAATATTAATAAAGGGTGAAGAATAGCAATAAAGGCAGCAATTTTAACTTCCCGCGCTTCGATTTTCTTACCTAAAAACTCAGGTGTTCGACCTACCATTAATCCAGAGATAAATACAGCCAGAATAATGAAAACATAGAAGTTAAGAATACCAACTCCGCAGCCGCCATAAAAGGCATTGACCATCATGGCAAGCAATTCCATAGCACCGGAAACTGGCATTGAACTATCGTGCATACTATTTACAGAACCTGTAGAAATTACGGTTGTGGCAATACTCCAAAAACCTGAAATCGCTGGACCAAACCGAACCTCTTTTCCTTCCATGGCTCCGGTTGCTTGGGAGATTCCCATTTTTTCAATAGCAGGATTTCCGTTGATTTCGCTAATAACTGTTGGAATGACCAGTAATAGAAATCCAAGCGTCATGACTCCAAAAATCACATAGGATAATTTCTTTTTCTTTAGATAAAAACCTAAAGCAAAAATCATGGCAAACGGAACAATTAATTGCGCCCATAATTCAACCGCGTTAGTAAAATAAGTTGGGTTCTCGAAAGGATGCGCCGAGTTGGCTCCAAAAAAACCACCACCATTTGTACCAATATGTTTAATAGCGATAAATGCCGCTGCGGGTCCGCGAGAAACTTCTACATGATCACCTTGTAAAGTTGTGATAGCATCTTTTCCTTCAAACGTCATAGGAGTTCCGCTAAATAATAGAGCAACTGCTACAATAGTAGAAAGTGGTAATAAAATACGTGTACAGCTTTTTATGAAATAATTGTAAAAGTTACCCAGTTTATCGGTAGTTCTTTCTCTCATTGCAGTAAAAATCATTGCCGCAGCTGCCATTCCAACACCAGCAGAAACAAATTGCAAGAACATTAAGAACATTTGTGACAAGTAAGAAACGCCGCTTTCGCCTGAGTAATGCTGTAAATTACAATTTACGACAAATGAAATGGCAGTATTAAAAGCCAAATCAGGACTCATAGACGGGTTGTTATCGGGATTTAAAAACAATGATCCTTGAAACAGTAAAACAAAAAAGCAAAGAAAGAACCAAACCATATTTATACCTAAAAGTGCTTTTAAGTGTTGTTTCCAGTTCATTTCTTCAGTGGAATTGATGCCGCTGATTTTAAAAATAAATTTTTCAATTGGATTGAAAATTGGGTCAAACAATGTTTTATCACCCAAATAAACTTTAGCTATATATTTCCCTATTGGAATGGCTAAAACTATCGAAACGATAAAAATAGTGATGACGCCTAGTAATTCTGTGTTCATATTTTGTTTGTTAGAAATTAAATAAAATTGGAGCTTTTATAAAAACATAATAAGTATTATAAAGGCTAATGACCAAGCCACACACGCATATACTATTTGCATTTTTCTTGATTGTGACTTTTTCATTTTTTAAAATTTTTCAGGTTTGATTAATACATAAACCAAATAGCCAAAAACGGCGATCGAAATAATAAATAGTGCAGTCATGATTTAGATTTTTTCAAAAAATTCAACTGATTTAAAACAAATGGCAAAAAGCAAAACTGCCAATGCGAGTAAAAGGAAAGTGATTAACATGGATTTTTATTTTAGATTTTAGACTTACGATTTCAGATTGCTAGCCGATTAAACAATTAAACATTTAACCGATTAAACTTTTTATACACCAGATGTGTTAACTTGTTTGATATATTCCGCTTTAAGCGTTTGAGGAAACAGATGTGAAATATTGCAGTGACGTACTTCCATAAAAGAAGAAACCGAAAAAACATACACATTAGAAATGGCATTTTTAGTTTCGATACTTCCGGTAATAAATAAACGTTCAGCAAGTGCCAAGCATTTTTTTGCTCTTACGATATTACCGGAAATGATAGATTTTTTGGTAATGTCAGCGAAGCGCTCTGCTTGTTTGTAGATTGAGGTGACTTGATTTTTCATGAGAATGAATTTTTGTGTTCTTCCTCCTTATGCCAAAATATGTTCCGAAAAAACAAGAATAGTGCTAAAGTGTTGTCAATAAAGGAAATGTAGTTTCATGCCAAAAATCAGGCATAAAAAAAGCCTATCAAAATGATAAGCTTTTATTGAAATGATAAGGATTTAAGATTTGTATTTTGAATTTTAAAAGTCCCAGGGGGACGTCATATTTATAGAGAATGGCCAATACGTATTTATCAGAACCCCAGCGGGGTGACATATTTATAGATTGTCTAGGTGTCGCTCCGCTGGAGCTTTTTATCATGAAGAATAAATGATCTATATATATGACGCTTATCTCGAGCTTTAAAAATTGAATTTGAAATTTGCCTTTGATATTGGAATTTGGAATTTATCTGTTGAAATTTAAAACCTAATTATTGTATACTATATTCCTCCAATTTTCGATATAAAGTAGCAATCCCAATTTCAAGTAATCGAGCCGTTTCAGCTTTATTGCCTTTCGTATAATTTAAAACTTTCTGAATATGTAACTTTTCAACACTTTGCATAGAAAAAGCCGACATTGATTTGGTAGCTTTTTCAGGCTGATGCTGCATTTCATAAGGCAAAACATCAGTAGTTAAAGTATCTCCATTACTCAGAATAACAGATCTTTCGATTATATTTTTAAGTTCACGAATATTCCCCGGCCAGGAATAATTCTCTAATTTCTGAAGAAAATCATCGGCAATATCTAAGGTTTTTTTATTTGTTTTCTCAGAAAATTGCTTTACAAAATATTGACTAATAGGAGCAATATCCTTAATTCGTTCTCTTAACGGAGGAAGTTTTATTTCAAAAATATTCAAACGAAAATACAAATCAGAACGAAAACGGTGTTCTTCACTTTCGGTTTTTAAATCTCGATTCGTAGCAGCAATTAATCTGAAATTTGATTTTTTAGGAGTTGTATCACCAATCGGGATATATTCGCTGGTTTCTAAAACACGTAATAATTTGGCTTGAAGTTCAATAGGCATT
Source organism: Flavobacterium piscisymbiosum (assembly GCF_020905295.1). NCBI lineage: Bacteria > Pseudomonadati > Bacteroidota > Flavobacteriia > Flavobacteriales > Flavobacteriaceae > Flavobacterium > Flavobacterium piscisymbiosum. The sequence goes on from NZ_JAJJMM010000001.1 coordinate 2,489,989, forward strand.
TCTCCAATTTCATCCAGGAATAAAGTTCCGCCATTGGCTTCTTCAATAAAACCTTTTTTATCTTTCAAAGCTCCTGTAAAAGCACCTTGTTTATGCCCAAACAATTCGCTTTCCAGGATTTCTTTGCTGAAAGTACTGCAGTTTAGCGCCACAAAAGATTTCCCTACGCGATTGCTGTTTTCGTGAATAGCTTGTGCAAAAACTTCTTTTCCGGTTCCGGTTTCTCCGGTCAATAAAACGGTCGAATCGGTTTTGGCGACTTTTTTGGCAAGATCAATAACTTGCTCAATTCCTTTTGATTTTCCTATAATGGTATTAAAGGAATATTTATCGCCAATACGTTTTTCGAGTTGTTGTACCTTTTTTTGCAAATGTGCTTTTTCGACAGCCTTGTACAAAAGCGGAATGATTTTGTCGTTATCATCACCTTTTACAATATAGTCAAAAGCACCGTTTTTCATCGCCTGAACACCATCCGGAATATTGCCAAAAGCAGTTAACAAAATAACTTCGATCAAAGGAAAACTTCCTTTAATGTTTTGAAGAAAGTCAACACCATTTCCGTCAGGTAATTTTACATCACATAAAACCACATCAATTTCGGTTTGTTCCAGTTTCTTAAAGCCTGATTTTAAATCTTTGGCTTCGATAACTTCAAAACCTTCTGATTTTATAATGCGTGCCAGCAGACTTCTCAGTTTTTCTTCGTCGTCTATAATTAAAATTTTATGTGTCATTTGAGGAAAAATCTAGGATCGAAATTCATTTTTTGAAGTACAAATTTAGGTTTTAAATCATTCAACTTTTTTGATCGATAGGAAATTTTTGTAAAAAATAAATTTAAGATCATAAAGTTGTTGCTTCTGGTATAAAATTAATTTTTAAGCTATTAACGGCGATATTTAAATTGCACATAACGGCATTAAAATATTTAACACTGATAAATTTTACAATTCTCTTAACATGAAAAAATTTAAGCTTTGTTGTAAATGAATTAATTTTGCATAAAAGCTACATTATATATGAAAGACCCAATTTCAATCTCAATATTAGAATTAGCTATCATTACACAAGATAGCAATGCAAGCGAAACATTTCAAAAAACAAAAGAAATAGCTCAACTTGCAGACAACTTAGGTTATAAGCGTTTCTGGTTGGCAGAACATCACAATATGGCACACGTCGCCAGTTCTGCTACAGTAGTCTTAATTGGTTATATCGCCAGTCATACAAAAGACATACGAGTAGGTTCAGGCGGAATCATGTTGCCTAATCACTCTCCTTTAATAGTGGCAGAACAATTTGGAACCTTAGAAACACTTTATCCAAACCGAATCGATTTAGGATTAGGAAGAGCCCCGGGAACAGATCAGCCAACCGCCGAAGCTATCCGAAAAGACTTTTTTGAGCAGGCACAACGCTTTCCTCAAAACGTAACCAAACTTCAGGATTACTTTTCTGCCGAAAATGCCACAGCAAAAGTTCGCGCTTTTCCTGCCGAAGGCACAAATGTTCCCATATGGATTCTGGGTTCAAGCACAGAAAGTGCCGCACTTGCTGCTGCGTACGGATTACCCTATGCATTTGCCGGACATTTTGCACCACGCCAAATGATACAGGCTTTTGAGTTCTACCGCGAAAACTTCCAGCCTTCAGAGTTTTTAGACAAACCCAAAACAATGGCCTGCGTTAATATCATTGCAGCCGACACAAACGAAGAAGCTGAAAGATTATCTACAAGTTTATATCAAATGTTTCTGAACTTAATTCGTGGCAATCGTAAAGGTTTACAGCCACCCGTAGATTCACTAGATGATATTATGAGCGAAGAAGAACGCTTCCACGTCAATCAAATGACCGCATGTACTTTTACAGGAAACAAAGAACAGCTAATAACAGATCTTAAAAAGTTCATCGACTATGCACGTGTAGACGAGCTAATGGCGACAGGCCCAATTTTCGATCATCAGGCCAAACTCAAAAGCATCCATATTACAAAAGAAGTAATAGATAGCATAAACAATATATAAGGACACTTTTTTCTCTCCTATATATAAGGTAAGATTTCATTCCCACAACCCGACAGTTTTCAAATGCCGTCGGGTTTATTTTTTACACCTATATATAAGAAGAAGCAACTTTGTCCTGCTGAGCGTCCCGATAGCTAACGGGAGAACCTTTTTGGAATTTGGAATTTTAAAGATTTGGAGTTTAATAAAGATTAGGAGCTATTTCCCGCTGTCCTTCCAATCTTTTGTGGTGAACCCCACCACAAAAGGATTTTCCCTCCCATCGGGGCTAGGGCAGTAGTTTTCAAAAGAAACATTTAATATAAAAGAGAAACAAAATGCTCCAAAAAGCAAAGCTTAGCGTCTTTATGTCTTTGCATGAAACTATAAATCGCAGTAAAATCTAGCTTTGTGTCTTATTTAAGACTCAAGATAAACCAGGAGAAGCAAGAAAAAAACAAACCTTCGCGTCTTAGCGCCTTCGTGGCAAAACCCATTAAAACCACCCAAAAGAGGCAAAACCCAACAAAGTCACCCAAACCATAAAAAACTTCGACTTGTAAAAACCACCCAACCAGCTAATTATAAAAAAGATTAAAAATAGTTAAGGAAAGCTATTGTTTAACTGAATAAACTAGCTACTTTTGCACCCGCAACAGCGATAGACGTTCACTGAAATACTGACAAGCATTCGAGATCAAAGAGAAAATTTATTTTCAAAAAAAGATTGCGAAAAGCTTGTGAGATTTGAAAACGGATGTTACATTTGCACCCCGCAAAACACGGAAAGTTCATTGATAGATTGGTAGGTTTTAGAAGTGAAAAGAAAGAAATTTTCTTTAAAAAAACTTCAAAAAACATTTGCCAGTTAGAAATAAGTTTTCTACTTTTGCACCCGCTTTGAGAAACAAGCGAAACAAAATTGAAACACGTTCGTAGACATATTGAATTGACAGCCGCTTTAACAGAGATGTTAGGGCAAAAGAATAAAGAGTAAGATAATCGAGAGATTAGAGAATAACCGATAGAGACTGATTCGAATAACAATAGCTTGAGCAATCAAGCAAACAATATACGATGAAGAGTTTGATCCTGGCTCAGGATGAACGCTAGCGGCAGGCTTAACACATGCAAGTCGAGGGGTATAGGTTTTCGGATCTAGAGACCGGCGCACGGGTGCGTAACGCGTATGCAATCTACCTTTTACAGAGGGATAGCCCAGAGAAATTTGGATTAATACCTCATAGTATAGCAGTTTCGCATGAAACCACTATTAAAGTCACAACGGTAAAAGATGAGCATGCGTCCCATTAGCTAGTTGGTAAGGTAACGGCTTACCAAGGCTACGATGGGTAGGGGTCCTGAGAGGGAGATCCCCCACACTGGTACTGAGACACGGACCAGACTCCTACGGGAGGCAGCAGTGAGGAATATTGGACAATGGGCGCAAGCCTGATCCAGCCATGCCGCGTGCAGGATGACGGTCCTATGGATTGTAAACTGCTTTTATACGAGAAGAAACATCCCGACGTGTCGGGACTTGACGGTATCGTAAGAATAAGGATCGGCTAACTCCGTGCCAGCAGCCGCGGTAATACGGAGGATCCAAGCGTTATCCGGAATCATTGGGTTTAAAGGGTCCGTAGGCGGTTTAATAAGTCAGTGGTGAAAGCCCATCGCTCAACGGTGGAACGGCCATTGATACTGTTAGACTTGAATTATTAGGAAGTAACTAGAATATGTAGTGTAGCGGTGAAATGCTTAGAGATTACATGGAATACCAATTGCGAAGGCAGGTTACTACTAATTGATTGACGCTGATGGACGAAAGCGTGGGTAGCGAACAGGATTAGATACCCTGGTAGTCCACGCCGTAAACGATGGATACTAGCTGTTGGGAGCAATTTCAGTGGCTAAGCGAAAGTGATAAGTATCCCACCTGGGGAGTACGTTCGCAAGAATGAAACTCAAAGGAATTGACGGGGGCCCGCACAAGCGGTGGAGCATGTGGTTTAATTCGATGATACGCGAGGAACCTTACCAAGGCTTAAATGTAGATTGACCGGTTTGGAAACAGATCTTTCGCAAGACAATTTACAAGGTGCTGCATGGTTGTCGTCAGCTCGTGCCGTGAGGTGTCAGGTTAAGTCCTATAACGAGCGCAACCCCTGTTGTTAGTTGCCAGCGAGTCAAGTCGGGAACTCTAACAAGACTGCCAGTGCAAACTGTGAGGAAGGTGGGGATGACGTCAAATCATCACGGCCCTTACGCCTTGGGCTACACACGTGCTACAATGGCCGGTACAGAGAGCAGCCACTGGGCGACCAGGAGCGAATCTATAAAACCGGTCACAGTTCGGATCGGAGTCTGCAACTCGACTCCGTGAAGCTGGAATCGCTAGTAATCGGATATCAGCCATGATCCGGTGAATACGTTCCCGGGCCTTGTACACACCGCCCGTCAAGCCATGGAAGCTGGGGGTGCCTGAAGTCGGTGACCGCAAGGAGCTGCCTAGGGTAAAACTGGTAACTAGGGCTAAGTCGTAACAAGGTAGCCGTACCGGAAGGTGCGGCTGGAACACCTCCTTTCTAGAGCCTTATGTGTTAGTTGATTTATCAACACGCTGAGGAAAAAAGAAGAAGCTTTATAGGATTATAATTTTAAGACTATTTTACTCTTGCTGTTAGTTCAAATAATAAATTTTAAGTAAAACAGAGTCTCGTAGCTCAGCTGGTTAGAGTACTACACTGATAATGTAGGGGTCGGCAGTTCGAGTCTGCCCGGGACTACTTTTTTAAGGTTTTCAATTAAAAATTGAGAATTAAAAATTAAAAAAGACTGTAAACTTAGAAAAAGGAAATTTTAGAGGTTGAGTAACCGTTTTAAGTACTGTTAACTGAGGACTGTTAACTGACAACTAAAAAATGGGGGATTAGCTCAGCTGGCTAGAGCGCCTGCCTTGCACGCAGGAGGTCAACGGTTCGACTCCGTTATTCTCCACAAAAGTAGTGATCGGTAAAATGGTGGTTGTTGTTCGGTGCAAACTGAATACTAAAAACTGTAAACTGAGCACTGGCTTAAAGTTCATTGACATATTGAGATAAGAAAATAATAAAAAGTAGAAAGCGTTTTTATTAGCAATAATAAAGACAAAAAAAACGGTCATAATTGATTTTATGATTGGTACAATAAGCAAAATAAGGGCGTATGGGGGATGCCTTGGCTCTCAGAGGCGATGAAAGGCGTGATAAGCTGCGAAAAGCTACGGGGACGGGCACACACCGATTGATCCGTAGATACCTGAATGGGGCAACCCACTATGTTGAAGACATAGTACACCGATAGGTGGGCAAACCCGCTGAACTGAAACATCTAAGTAGGCGGAGGAGAAGAAAACAAAAGTGATTCCGTAAGTAGTGGCGAGCGAACGCGGATTAGCCCAAACCAATGTTGTTACGGCAAGATTGGGGTTGTAGGACCACGACATTTTATGTACAAGGAACCGGAAGTTACTGGAAAGTGACACCATAGAGGGTGATAGTCCCGTATGGGTAACGAGTATAATAGATAGTGGTATCCTGAGTAGGGCGGGGCACGTGAAACCCTGTCTGAATTTGGCGGGACCATCCGCTAAGGCTAAATACTCCTGAGAGACCGATAGTGAACCAGTACCGTGAGGGAAAGGTGAAAAGAACCGTGAATAACGGAGTGAAATAGATCCTGAAACCATACGCTTACAAGCGGTCGGAGCCCTTTCGTGGGGTGACGGCGTGCCTTTTGCATAATGAGCCTACGAGTTAACGTTGCTGGCAAGGTTAAGTGGTTAAGCCACGGATCCGTAGCGAAAGCGAGTCTGAATAGGGCGCTTTAGTCAGTAGTGTTAGACGCGAAACCGTGTGATCTACCCATGGGCAGGATGAAGCTGTGGTAACACACAGTGGAGGTCCGAACCGGTTGACGTTGAAAAGTCTTCGGATGACCTGTGGGTAGGGGTGAAAGGCCAATCAAACTCGGAAATAGCTCGTACTCCCCGAAATGCATTTAGGTGCAGCGTTATGCGTAAAGTTATATAGAGGTAGAGCTACTGATTGGATGCGGGGGCTTCACCGCCTACCAATTCCTGACAAACTCCGAATGCTATATAATGTTTCATAACAGTGAGGGCTTGGGTGCTAAGGTCCAAGTCCGAGAGGGAAAGAACCCAGACCATCAGCTAAGGTCCCCAAATATATACTAAGTTGAAAGAACGAGGTTTGTCTGCCCAGACAGCTAGGATGTTGGCTTGGAAGCAGCCATTCATTTAAAGAGTGCGTAACAGCTCACTAGTCGAGCGGACGAGCATGGATAATAATCGGGCATAAGTATATTACCGAAGCTATGGATTTAGAGTTTACTCTAAGTGGTAGGGGAGCATTCTAACAGGGTTGAAGGTGTATCGTAAGGTATGCTGGACTGGTTAGAAAAGAAAATGTAGGCATAAGTAACGATAATGCGGGCGAGAAACCCGCACACCGAAAAACTAAGGTTTCCACAGCTATGCTAATCAGCTGTGGGTTAGTCTGGTCCTAAGGCGAACCCGAAAGGGACAGTCGATGGCTAACGGGTTAATATTCCCGTACTACTAATTACTGTGATGGGGTGACGGAGTGATGAAAGCGCCGCGAACTGACGGAATAGTTCGTTGAAGTACCTACCTATAAGATCTGCAGGCAAATCCACAGATTTTGGGGAAATACGATAGTACTCGGAGTCTTCGGACAAAGAGATAGTGCGCCTAAGGGCTTCCAAGAAAAACCTCTAAACTTCAGGTAATTAGTACCAGTACCGTAAACCGACACAGGTAGTTGAGGAGAGAATCCTAAGGTGCTCGAGAGATTCATGGCTAAGGAATTAGGCAAAATAGACCTGTAACTTCGGGAGAAAGGTCGCCAGCAGCAATGCTGGCCGCAGTGAAGAGGTCCAGGCGACTGTTTATCAAAAACACAGGGCTCTGCAAAATCGTAAGATGAAGTATAGGGCCTGACACCTGCCCGGTGCTGGAAGGTTAAGAGGAGATGTTATCTTCGGAGAAGCATTGAATTGAAGCCCCAGTAAACGGCGGCCGTAACTATAACGGTCCTAAGGTAGCGAAATTCCTTGTCGGGTAAGTTCCGACCTGCACGAATGGTGTAACGATCTGGACACTGTCTCAGCCATGAGCTCGGTGAAATTGTAGTAACGGTGAAGATGCCGTTTACCCGCAGTGGGACGAAAAGACCCTGTGCACCTTTACTATAGCTTAGTATTGACCTTGGATAAATGATGTGTAGGATAGGTTGGAGACTGTGAAGTGGCGTCGCCAGGCGTTGTGGAGTCATTGTTGAAATACAACCCTTTGTTTATCTGAGGCCTAACCCCGTTTTGCGGGGGACATTGCTTGGTGGGTAGTTTGACTGGGGTGGTCGCCTCCAAAAGAGTAACGGAGGCTTCTAAAGGTTCCCTCAGTACGCTTGGTAACCGTGCGTAGAGTGCAATGGCATAAGGGAGCTTGACTGAGAGACATACAGGTCGATCAGGTACGAAAGTAGAGCATAGTGATCCGGTGGTTCCGCATGGAAGGGCCATCGCTCAAAGGATAAAAGGTACGCCGGGGATAACAGGCTGATCTCCCCCAAGAGCTCATATCGACGGGGGGGTTTGGCACCTCGATGTCGGCTCGTCACATCCTGGGGCTGGAGAAGGTCCCAAGGGTTGGGCTGTTCGCCCATTAAAGTGGCACGCGAGCTGGGTTCAGAACGTCGTGAGACAGTTCGGTCTCTATCTACTGTGGGCGTTAGAAATTTGAGTGGATCTGATTCTAGTACGAGAGGACCGAATTGGACAAACCTCTAGTGTATCTGTTGTCCCGCCAGGGGCACCGCAGAGTAGCTACGTTTGGAAGGGATAAGCGCTGAAAGCATATAAGCGCGAAACCCACCACAAGATGAGATTTCTTTTAAGGATCGTGGAAGATGACCACGTTGATAGGCTATAGATGTAAAGGCAGTAATGTCATAGTCGAGTAGTACTAATAATCCGTAAGCTTATGTACACCCTTTTCCTCCCGAGCAATCGGGAGGAAGAAACTTTCTAATACTTTTATGTTTCTTTATCTCAGTATGTTAAGATATTACTTCAATTAAAAATTAAAAATTGAAGAACAAATTGCCCAAAGCAATTATAACTTCTTAAGGTGGTTATTGCGGCGGGGCTCACCTCTTCCCATCCCGAACAGAGTAGTTAAGCCCGCCTGCGCAGATGGTACTGCAGTTATGTGGGAGAGTATGTCGTCGCCTTTCTTTTAAAGATCCTCATCATTTATTTGATGAGGATTTTTTGTTTTATAAAATACTGGAGTTATGTAGGAGCCCCGATAGCTATCGCGGGTCTGTCGCCTTTCTTTTAAAGATCCTCATCATTTATTTGATGAGGATTTTTTGTTTTATAAAATACTGGAGTTATGTGGGAGCCCCGATAGCTATCGCGGGTCTGTCGCCTTTCTTTTGAAAAACTGTTTGTAAAGAAATGAGATTTTTTGTTTTACAAATTGGTTCGGGATTTGGTTTAACAGCAAGGAACGCTAGTTTTTTTTTAGATCCTTATAAATCGCTAAGTCCGCAAAGCTGTGCGCTTATATGTTGGGATTTAGAAATTGAACCCTTTGTTAAAATTCTCATTAATATTTTACAAATAGTCCAAGGTTTAAGCCTTGATGGCACGTTGTGTCCAATGGTTGAAACCATTGGCTATGTTTGCAAAAAGTTATAAATTACCTGGGTGAAGTAAATACACGTAATATTTTGGAATTTGGGATTTTATGAATTGGAATTTCTTTTGGAAATAGTATTTCTACTTACCTCAGAATGCGTTAGGGATGGGAGCGGTATCCTTTTGCGATTCACTAAATTTCTGGCGAAGCCAAGCCAAAATCTCTCTCGCAAAAGATTTAGCGGACAGCCCGGTCCGCCGCGGCGGAAAAACGCCCAAATGATTCTTATCTTATTATTAATTTGAGTTTGTTATGATGTCACTTATTATGAAAAATTAGATTTTTTCTGAATTAACATCATTTATAAACTGAATTACTCCATTCATAAAAACTTTTTGATCGTCCCACATAGCGAGATGACTTCCATTTGGGCAGTATAAATAGCGACCTTTTTGGACTAGTTTGCTTTGTTCTTCCATGGCTTTTGGATCCATGGTGTCGTATTTGGCACCGATCATTAGGGTTGGAATGGTAATTTCGTGTAAGCGATTTTTGATATCCCATTTGGCCAAGCGACCACTGATGCCAAATTCGCTCGGACCTTGCATTATGGTATAAACCTCATTATTGATATGTTTACTGGCGCGATTTAATCCGTCTGGCCAATCTTTTAAACGACACAAATGTTGTTGGTAATAATTCGGAATGAGTAATTCCATATAACGAGGATTAGTAAAATCTTTTTTGACTTCAAGTGCTCTAATTTCTGCTAAAACTTCTGGTTTCATTTGTTTGGCTAATACTTCATCAGCATATTTTCCATAATCCGGTGCGCTGGCCATCATGTTTGAAACCAATAATCCTTTCATATTTTGTTGGTATTTTAGTGCATATTCCATGGCAAGAATTCCGCCCCAGGAGTTGCCTAAAACATAAAAATTATTTTTATTGGCTCCGATGGCTTTACGTACTTGCTCGACTTCTTCTACAAAACGTTCGGTTGTCCATAAACTGCTGTCTTTTGGCTGATCACTATAATACGATCCCAATTGATCATATTCATAAAATTCAAATCCTTCTCGTTGAAAAAAAGTCTCAAAACATTCCATGTATTCATGTGTCATTGCTGGACCTCCGTGTAATAAAAGTATTTTAATTTTAGGATTATTACCGAAACGTTTTGTCCAGACTTTAAATTCTCCTACGGGAGTTTTTATTGGAATCATTTTCACGCCAGCCGATTCTACATCACTATTTTCCTGATAAGTGAAATAGCCGGAAAGTGCTGTAGATTTAGTTTCGTTTTTACAGGAAACGATTAAAAAAGTGATAATTAGAATAGCTGGATAACGCATGTCTTTTTATTTAAGGTTATTTGTAAAGAGTAGTATTAGATTGTATCTTTTTTAGATGGAGATAAATAAGCATATACATCAAAATCGGCATTGTTGAAATGGAAGTTACTCACTTTATGTATCCCCATTTTTTCATGTGCTTTTAAAGATGGCAGATTATCACTTTTAATAAATAAAATCCCTTCCCGATTAGGTTCCAATTTTAAGAGTTCCTGAAACATAAGTTGCGCTAGTCCTTTTCCGCGTTGATTTTGACTCACGCAAATTGGTCCGTAAATATAAGAATGTGGAGAACCTTTATAAGACGCTGACATTGCATCAACAATGGGAACTTTACGATTATTATTTACATTTTGTGATGTTGTCAATAAAAAACCGACAATTTCATTGTTAATAACAGCTATTATTTGTGGCATATCGGTAATCATTTCCTGAATTTGATGTGCTGTTAATCCTCCGGATAATGTCCCGCCCTGAGAAGTTTGATTGGCGGTTTGTAGTTTTATTATTTCATCTAAATCATTAATGGTAGCTACTTTTATTGTAATAGAATCTGTCATAACTTTTTTAATTGTAATGAGTTACAATATAAGAAATCTTATTTTTAAAATAATAAAGGTTTCTTAAATTGATTTGAATGTATTTTCGCTTATTGTAAATTAGTGTGAGAAAATTACAAATTTTAAATACTAAAATCATGAAAAAGATAATCATAATTGTCGTATTAATGCTTGGTTTTGCACTATCGGCTAATGCACAGAAGAAGATTGAAATTACAGAATTGCCAAAACCTGCGCAGGAATTTTTGAAAAAATACTTTAGCAATAGCGCAATAGATGTTGTGAAAAAAGATGCTGAACATGGTGAAAAAGGATATGAAGTAAAGCTAAAGGATGGAACAGAAATAGAATTCTGGAAAGATGGTTCATATCGTGAAGTTGATGGCGGTAAAAGTCCAATTCCAACTGGATTTATTCCTGTATCTGTAAAAGATTATGTAGCAAAAAATCATCCAAATGAAAAAATAACACATATTGATTATGGACACAAGGATTTGGATGTCGATTTAACAAACAATATCGATTTGGAATTTACCAAAGAAGGTAAAATCTTAAAAGATAAAAAAAATAAATAATAGGTTATTTGCCCAGTCAAAATACCTCTGTATTATTTTGTCGTTTATAGTTGAAGTAATACAGAGGGTATTTTTTATTTGAAAACTGCTTTTTTTCGAAAGATTTTCTTGTCGTAAAATAGTTTATATTTACATCTCATATTATTGATTTCATGGAAGAAAATAAACATGTAACGATTTACGATATTGCTGAGCGATTAAATCTTGCTACATCAACTATTTCACGTGCTTTAAAAGATCATCACACTATTAGTGATAAAACGATCAAGAAAGTAAAAAAAACAGCCGAAGAAATGGGTTTTGTTCCCAATACTTTGGCCGCTGGTTTACGTGGTAATAAAACCAAAACAATAGGAGTTTTAATTCCGACTGTTACGCAGCCATTTTTATCTTCTTTGATTAGCGGTATTGAAATTACAGCGCAAAAATCTGACTACACTGTAATTATTATGCAGTCACATGATTCTTATTATGAGGAAGTTAATATGGCAAAATCCTTGTATAGCAATCGTGTTAGCGGGGTTATTTGTTCATTGGCAATGGAAACGAGAGATACTTCACATTTTCAGCAATTCTCTAATAATAATATCCCACTTGTATTTGTTGACAGGGTTCCTAAAGACTACAATACTTTTAGAGTAGTTATTGATAATTATACTGCGGGTTATAAAGCAACGAAGCATCTTATAGAACAAGGCTGTATTCGTATTGCCCATTTAACTGCCGGATCAGAATTTGGAAATCTTTATAACGAAAGAAAAAGAGGTTATATTGAAGCTTTAAAAGATCATAATTTACCTATTGATGAAGAATTGATCATTAATTTGAAATCAGTTACTTATGAAGAGGGAGTAAAAGCAAGCAATCAATTGTTTGATTTAGATCCAATTCCGGATGGGCTTTTTGCTCCCGGAGATATTATTGCAGTTAGCGCGGTTCAGACGGCTAAAAAAAGAGGGATTAAAGTTCCGGATGAAATAGCAATTATTGGATTTAATAATGATCCAATTTCTCAAATAATCGACCCTAATATTTCGACAATTACGCATCCTGCCGAAAAAATGGGAAAAGCTGCAGCTGAAATTATTATTAAAAATTTGAAATCACAAAAGAGCGATGATGCTAAAGAAATTACTTTTCTTAACACAGAAGTTCTTGCTCGTGAATCTTCTGATAAAAAGAAATCTTTAGAGACGATAGTAAAATAGTAATATGCATACCATTACAATTCCTGATGAATTGAATTTAGAAAACTCACAGCTTGTTCAGGTTTTTGATTACAGCAGTTCGAAAGGAGTTTCTAAACAACAAATTATTTTAAATCAAAATATATTTAGTTTTCTAATTGAAGGAACTAAAGAAGTTATTTTTGATAATTCTGCTTTATCAATTGACGATTCTCAATTTCTTGTAATGAAATCCGGAAATTGCCTGATGACCGAAAAGCTTTCAAGTGTATCGAATTACAGAAGTGTGCTTTTGTTTTTTTCGAATGAAATGGTATCAAGATTCATTAGAAAAATGGAACTGGAGAAAGTTGAATCAACAATACATAAATCTGTATATGCTTTTGAATATGATGAATTTTTAAAGCGTTTTGTACACAGCCTTCTTGATCTTTCTAAACTTTCAAAAAATCTTCAAAAGAAAATACTGGAAGTTAAATTGGAAGAAATAATACTTTATTTAGCAGAAAAACACGGAACTGATTTTCTTTATTCTTTATCTGTAAATGCTGATAATGCCACTCAAAAATTTATTCAGGTAATCGAAAATAGCCATCTTAATAAATTAACTTTAAAAGAACTGGCTTTTTTGTGCAATATGAGCGTGTCTACATTTAAAAGAGAATTTGAAAAACATTATTCAGAATCTCCTATAAAATGGTTTCAAAATAAAAGACTTGAATTTGCTCATTTTTTATTGCAGCAAGAGCAAAAAAATCCGTCTGAAATTTATTTTGAAGTTGGTTACGAAAATTTGTCCAGTTTTACTCAGGCGTATAAGTCAAAGTATGGTGTAACACCAAAGTATCACCAGAAAAATTGAACTTTTAGCAATAGTTTTTGATCCTTTCTCTGAAGTTTTTTTGTCTTTCCGAATCTAAATTTGCTTAAAATTTAAAATAAAGTAAAATGAAAAAGGTGAATTTAATTATGGTACTGTTCTTAATTTTCAGTGCTACAACTTTTGGTCAAAACACATTTACATTAACGAGTAAAGATTTTGGTGGTGAAGCTTCTAAACTTCAGGAATTCAACGGATTTGGTTGTTCCGGAGAAAATCAATCACCGGAATTGTCCTGGAAAAATGCTCCCGAAGGAACAAAAAGTTTTGCCATAACAATGTATGATCCTGATGCGCCTACCGGAAGCGGGTTTTGGCACTGGATTGTGTTTGATATTCCGGCAAATGTAAATGAATTGGTAACCAATGCTGGGACTAAAAACAATCTAATTCCTAAAGGAGCCATACAAAGTATTACGGATTATGGTATTAAGGGATTTGGTGGGCCTTGTCCGCCTGTAGGGCATGGATTTCATCAATATATTATCACGGTATATGCTCTTAAAACAGATAAATTGGGAACAGATGCAAATACAAATCCCGCTGTTGTAGGTTTTAATCTTTGGAATCAAACATTGGCAAAAGCAAGTATTGTAGCTTATTACAAAAGATAAAATTCAAAAAGATAATTATTGGGATTTCAGTATTTAAATTCTGAGTCCGACCCCTTTAAAGCAGGATAGTTTTTTAAATTATCCTGCTTTAATTTGTTATATATGTTTATTTTTTGAAAAAAAAGCGACCTAAAATTTTTTTCTTAAATAACAATCCTATATTTTTACGCAACCGATTGCAATTGTTGTTTTATTTGTAATAATGTATTTTTTAGATTAAAATTTTAAGAATAAAATTAAATAGCACATGACTTTATTGAGATTTGTTTATTTGTTTCTTTTGATTTCCTTTTCAGCTTCTGCTCAAAAGGATTATAGATTGTGGCTTCAATACGATAAGATTACAAATCTTCAAGTTACTCAGGAATATAAAATGGGGATTAAAGGAATAGTTTCTTTAGGGAATTCTGAAACTTCAACGATTTCTTTGAGAGAATTAGAATCGGGTTTGACAAATATGTTGGGAAATAAAATTGAAATCAAATCAAAAATAGAAGGAGAAAATAATTTAATTATCGGTTCTCAATCCTCTTTAAGTTCAGATATTCAAAAAAATATATTGTCTGATTTCAAAAGAATAAACAACGAAGGTTTTATTATTAAATCTATTTCATTAAAAAATAAAAAGCAGATTGTTATTACAGGAAAAAATGATGTTGGGGTTTTATATGGTGTCTATAATTTTTTAAGATTATTGCAAACTAATAAATCAATCTCAAATTTAAATGTCATTGATTCTCCTAAAATAAACCTTAGAGTATTAAATCATTGGGATAATTTAGACCGAACTGTTGAGCGCGGTTATGCGGGTTTTTCTTTATGGAATTGGCAAAAACTACCTGATTTTATTGATCAAAGATATATTGATTATGCCAGAGCTAATGCTTCGGTAGGAATAAATGGAACGGTTTTAACAAATGTAAACGCAAATGCATTGATATTAACGCCACAATATCTAGAGAAAGTGGAAGCTTTAGCCAACGTATTTAGACCATACGGAATTAAAGTGTATCTAACAGCTCGTTTTTCGGCGCCAATAGAAATTGGAGGTTTAAAAACGGCAGACCCAAAAGATGCTGCTGTTGCCAATTGGTGGAAAGAGAAAGCAAAAGAAATCTATAAGAGAATTCCTGATTTTGGTGGTTTTTTGGTAAAAGCAAACTCAGAAGGCCAGCCTGGACCACAAAATTACGGAAGAGATCATGTTGACGGTGCCAATATGTTAGCAGATGCGGTAGCACCTTTTGGAGGTGTAATTATGTGGAGAGCTTTTGTATATTCTGAACATGATGCAAATGATCGTGCCAAACAAGCTTACGCTGAATTTCAGCCTTATGATGGAAAATTTAAGGCTAATGTAATTGTTCAGGTTAAAAACGGCGCTATTGATTTTCAGCCCAGAGAACCTTTTCATCCTTTGTTTGGAGCGATGCCAAAAACGCCTATAATGATGGAGTTTCAAGTCACGCAGGAATATTTGGGTTTTAGTACGCATTTGGTTTATCTGCCAAAATTATTTCAGGAAGTTTTAGAATCAGATACTTATCAAAAAGGAAAAGGCTCAACAGTGGCTAAAGTTGTTGATGGATCATTAACCAATACAAAACTTACCGGAATAGCCGGGGTATCGAATATAGGAAACGATTTAAACTGGACTGGTCATCCTTTTGCACAGGCAAATTGGTACGGCTTTGGGAGGTTGGCCTGGAATCCGTATTTAGATGCTGAAGTTATTGCAGATGAATGGCTGAGATGTACTTTTTCGAATAATAAAAATTTTATTAATCCTATAAAAAATATGATGATAAAATCACGAGAAGCTGTAATCAATTATATGACACCGCTTGGTTTGCATCATATTATGGATACAGGCCACCATTATGGGCCGGGTCCGTGGGTTTCGGATTTATCAAGACCAGAATGGAATCCGACTTACTATCATAAAGCCGATAAAAACGGAATTGGTTTCGACCGTTCAAAAACGGGAACCAATGCCACTGCTCAATATGCAACTCAAGTCGAAAAGATTTTTGATAATCTGGAAACTTGCCCTGAACAAGATTTACTATGGTTTCATCATGTTTCCTGGGATTATAAATTAAAAAATGGTCAAACGCTTTGGAGCGGTATGGCGCTCAAATATCAGGAAGGTGTAAATCAGGTTCAGGAAATGCAGAATAGCTGGAATAAGGCAGAGAAGTATATTGATGCAGAACGTTTTAAAGAGGTTCAGATGTTATTGCAGATTCAGTATAAAGAGGCAAAATGGTGGAGGGATGCCTGTTTGCTTTATTTTCAGCAATATTCAGGAAAAGAATTGCCTGTAGGAGTTGAAAAACCAACAGAAACTTTAGAATATTTTAAATCATTAAAATTTCCGTTTGCACCAGGAAATTAATTATACAAAACAAAAAGGATGAGTACAAAAACAGCAATTGTAACTGGAGGAAATTCGGGTTTGGGGTTTGCAACCGCGAAGAAATTATGTGATAACGGAATTAAAACCTATATCATTGGAAGATCAAAAGAAAAGACTGAAGAAGCTTGTTTAGAAATTGGAGAAAATGCTATTCCGGTTTTATTTGATTTGAATGATATTGCGGGAATTCCTGCCATGATTGAAACAATAGCTAAAAATAATCCGATAGATATTCTGGTAAACAATGCCGGAATCAATCTAAAAAAAGAATTTTTGGATGTAAGCGATGAAGATTTTCTATCGATAATTCATACCAATCTTTTGAGTGTTTTTGCGGTGAGTAAAGCCGTGGTAAAAAACATGAAAGAAAATAACGGAGGAAATATCGTTAATATTAGCTCAATGGCATCACAATACGGGATTCCAAAAGTTATTGCTTATTCGGCTAGCAAAGGGGCAATCGAGTCAATGACAAGAGCTATGGCAGTAGAGTTGGCTCCGTTTGGAGTTCGTGTTAATTGCGTGGCTCCGGGTTTTATCAAAACAAAAATGTCAGCAAAAGCTTTAGACAGTGATCCTGAGAGAAAAAATAAAGTATTGGGCAGAACTCCAATGGGAATTTTGGGAGAACCATCTGATATTGCTGATGCAGTATTTTATTTTGCATCAAACGAATCTAAATTCACAACAGGAACGATATTGCCTGTCGACGGCGGCAACAGCATTGGATTTTAATTTTAAAAGGCAGGTATTATGATAAAAATGCAGCAAACAATGCGATGGTTTGGCCCTCAGGACAGCACAACTTTACTGGATATTAAACAAGCAGGAGCAACCGGAATTGTAACGGCTTTGCATCAAATTCCGGTTGGGGAAATCTGGAATATTGAAGATATTAAAGAAAGACAGCAAATAATAAAAGAGGCAGGTTTAGAATGGACCGTTGTAGAAAGTTTGCCGGTTCATGAAGAGATAAAAAGAGCAACGGGCAATTATTTACAATATATAGAAAACTATAAAATCAGTATTAAAAACTTGTCAGATTGTGGTATTAAGATCATCACGTACAATTTCATGCCTATTTTAGACTGGGTTCGTACAAATCATAATTTTATCAACGAAGATGGCAGTAAAGCGCTGTTATACAATCAGGATGCTTTTACTTATTTTGATGTTTATCTTTTAAAAAGACCAAATGCTGAGCATGATTATTCTGAAACAGAAAAAAAGAATGCATTGAAGTTTGGCAACCAACTTTCGGAAGAAGAAAAAGCATTACTGTTTAAAAATGTTTTATTAGGATTGCCGGGAAGCAAAGTCAATTTTACAGCCCAAAAAATTCTTTCGTTACTAGATGATTACGCTGATATTGATAATGTAAAACTAAGAGAAAACCTGATTTATTTTTTAACTCAAGTAGCTCCGGTTGCTTCAGAATATGGAGCGAAATTAGCGATTCATCCTGATGATCCTCCATTTTCTGTTTTAGGTTTACCCAGAATAGTTTCTACAGAAGACGATCTTAAGGCAATTTTTGAAGCGGTTCCATTCAGTTTAAATGGATTATGCTATTGTACAGGTTCTTTAGGTGCCAATCCTGATAATAATCTGGAGAGAATTATAGACGATTATGGCGATCGTATTCACTTTTTGCATCTTAGAAATACCTTCCGCGAAAGCGAAACTGTTTTTAGGGAATCAGAACATTTAAAAGGTGATACAAAGATTGAAATTATTGTAGAAAAACTTCTTTTGCTAATGAACAAAACAAAAGTGAGTCTGCCCATGCGCCCCGATCACGGATTTTTACATGCTGTTGATGAAACAAAAGAGAGTTACCCCGGATATTCTTTGACAGGACGATTAAAAGGTCTTGCCGAATTACGAGGATTAGAAATGGGAATTGCATATAAGTTAAATCAAAGTTTGAGGTAAGTATCATGGTTTATACCTGACAGGTTTCTGTTGAGTTTAGCTTTGTCAAATTTTTAAACTTTGACAAAGCTTGAATTTTACATTAGCTATGTGATTTATTTAGAATGAAATGCCTTTTTTAAGCATAAAGAAAAGCTATGGTTCTGTGTGTTTAAATATTTACATTAACTAATAAAAATTTTAAATGAACGACCATAAAACTCAATTTATATTTAGAATATTTTTACTTTTTCTTTTCGGAATCGGTACAAAATCTTATGCCATAAATCCAGAAAAATATGTAGTAAATCAGGCTTCTTCTGAAAAGTTTCCTTTGGTTTCAAAAGGAAAAATAGCTCCGGTTTTAGTAAGCAAAAATGATTTTTCAGGAGTTTTACGCGTTGTAGGTCATTTAGAAAATGATCTTTTTAAAGTTTCAGATTTACATTCAAAACAAATTAATAGAATTTCAACAGCAACAGATTACGTTGTGATTATTGGAACACTTGGTAAAAGTGAAATTATAGATCAATTAGCAAAAGAAGGTAAAATTGATGCAAATCTACTAAAAGGGAAATGGGAAAAATTTACCACTCAAATTGTAGATAATCCCGTAAAAGGAGTTAAAAAAGCATTGGTAATTGCCGGTTCTGATAAACGCGGAACAATTTACGGTATTTATGATTTATCGGGCCAGATAGGTGTTTCTCCTTGGTATTTCTGGGCCGATGTTCCCGTTAAAAAACAATCAGAATTGCATGTTTTGCCGGGTGTTCATTCTCAGGGTGAACCGAAAGTAAAATACCGTGGAATTTTTATCAATGATGAAGCTCCGGCTTTATCAGGCTGGGCATTTGAAAAATATAGCGGATTTAATGCTAAATTCTACGATAAAGTTTTTGAACTGATTTTGAGAATGAAAGGCAATTATTTGTGGCCATCGATGTGGGGAAGAATGTTTTATGTAGATGATCCTCAGAATGCAGTGTTGGCAGATGAATACGGAATTGTAATGGGAACTTCGCACCATGAACCTTTAACGAGAGCACATGCCGAATGGTCGGCTTTAGGAAAAGGAAAATGGGATTTTAGTACGAATGCTGAAAACCTAATTTCGTTCTGGAAAGACGGAGTGAAAAGAATGGGTAATAAGGAGACCATTGTAACTGTTGGGATGCGTGGCGATGGCGATGAACCCATGACACAGGGAACGGCAATTGATTTATTGGAAAATATTGTAAAAACACAAAGAAATATTATTGCAGAAGTAACCCAAAAGCCAATTGAAGAAACGCCGCAAATGTGGGCACTTTATAAAGAAGTTCAGGATTATTACGACAAAGGAATGCGCGTTCCGGATGATATTACACTTTTGTTATGTGATGATAATTGGGGAAATATCAGGAAATTGCCAGAACTCGATGCAAAACCAAGAAAAGGCGGTTACGGAATTTATTATCATTTCGATTATGTTGGAGGTCCAAGAAATTACAAATGGATCAATACGAACCAAATCGAGCGCACGTGGGAACAAATGGATTTGGCGTACCAATATGGCGTTAATAGAATATGGATTGTAAATGTGGGAGACATCAAACCTATGGAATTCCCAATTCAATTTTTTCTGGATATGGCCTGGAATCCGGAAGCTTTTAATGCGACTAATTTAGAGCAATATTATGTGCAATGGGCAAAGGAAACTTTTGCGAATCAGTATCCGGAAGAAATTGCTGAAATCATAAAATTATACACAAAATACAATGCCCGCAGAAAACCTGAATTATTAAATGCTAAAACCTATAGCATTGTAAATTATAACGAAGCAGAAAATGTTTTGGCTGATTATAAAAAACTGGTTGATAAAGCCAATAAAATTAATGATCAGTTGCAACCCGAGTATAAAGATGCTTTTTATCAATTGGTTTTATTTCCTGTTTTGGCAAGTTCTAATTTAAACGAACTTTATGTCGCAACAGCAAAAAATCAGTTGTATGCCAATCAAGGGCGAGCTTCGGCAAATTATTATGCGAAACAGGTAAAAGCACTTTTTGAGAAAGACAGTGTATTGACGAATTATTATCACACAAAACTAGCCGGAGGAAAATGGAATCATATGATGGCGCAAACGCATATTGGGTATACGAATTGGCAAGAACCTAAAACCAATGTAATTCCGCAAACAAAAGTTTTGGAGTTGTCTAATAAATCCGAAGTAGGAATTGCGACTGAGGGATCTGAAAATTATTGGATCAATAATAAACAGGAAATAATGCTAACAAGTTTAAATTCTGAAGGTAATAAAACCACTTATATCGATTTATTTAATCGCGGAACAAACCTTTTTGATTTTAAAATAACGTCTAAAAACGATTGGATTACATTCTCGAAATCAAATGGAATCATCAATGAAGAAGAAAGAATTGTGATTAGCGTCGATTGGAAAAAAGCTCCGAAAGGAAACCTGAAAAGTAAATTTGTTGTCACGGCAAACAAACAAAAATTTGATATAATTGTAAATATTAAAAATGCAGCATTAAATGAAGCTCATGGATTTGTTGAAAATAAGGGATATATTGCCATAGATGCTCAAAATTATTCAAGAGATATAAAAGGGAATAATAGTCAATGGACAACGATTCCGAATATCGGGAAAACAGGATCTGGCATAACTTTAAAACCTTCGAATATTTCTCCTGTTACAATTTCTGAACAATTGCCAAGAGTCGAATATGATGTTCATTTTTTTAGCAAGGGAGAGGTAAAAGTGCGTGCTTATTTTTCTCCAACGCTTAATTTTACAGTGCGAGACGGATTAAAATATGGAGTTTCTTTTGATGCTGAAACTCCTCAGATAATGAATTTGAATGCCGATAATTCTGAGAAAAGCTGGAATGAGTCGGTTGCTGATAATATAAAAATCATAACCTCTTTGCACAAAATTGAAAATGGAGGAAATCATGTCTTGAAATTCTACGGAATTGATCCTGCTTTAGTGCTTCAGAAGATTGTGATTGAAACCGAAACAGGTCAACTATCAGAAACTTATTTAGGGCCTCCGGAGAGTTTTAAAATAAAATGACAAAACTGGCGAAGTTGTACGTAGCTGGACCTTACAGGTTTTTAAAACCTGTAAGGTCTCACCAAAGCGATAAGTATTCAAACTATAAGTTTAAAAAAAAAGAACTATTAACTATAAACCAAAAATATGAAAATTATTAACCCTTACTTACTGGCGATTACCACATTGCTGTTGGTGAATTGTTCCCCTAAAAAAGAAGTCACTTCTTTAAAAAACAGTTACAAAGACGATTTTTACATCGGAACAGCCTTAAGCGCCAGTCAAATTGAAGAAAAAAATGCAGCCGAGGATTCACTGATTTGTAAAGAGTTCAATGCAATAACGGCCGAAAATATCATGAAATCGATGTTTGTGCATCCGCAAAAAGACAAATACGATTTTACTTTGGCAGACAAATTTGTGGCGTTTGGAGAAAAAAACAAAATGTTCATTCACGGACATACTTTGATTTGGCACAGTCAACTCGCGCCATGGATGGAAAAGATTAAGGACAGTACAGAAATGAAAGCTTTTATGAAAGATCATATCACGACGATCGTTTCTAAATATAAAGGAAAAATTAACTCCTGGGATGTTGTCAATGAAGCTTTAAACGAGGATGGAACTTTGCGAAAATCTGTTTTTTTGAATACGCTTGGCGAAAGTTATTTAGTAGATGCTTTTAAGCTGGCAGCAGCAGCAGATCCAAAAGTTGATTTGTATTATAACGATTATAATCTTGAAGAGCCTGCAAAAAGAGAAGGTGTAATTCGATTGGTGAAAAAGATCAAAGCAGCAGGCGGAAAAATTGATGGAGTAGGAAGTCAGGGACATTGGAAACTGGACAGTCCATCATTAGAAGAAATCGAAAAAAGTATTCTGGCCTATTCTGCACTTGGGGTTAAAGTTGCTTTTACAGAATTAGATATTACCGTTTTACCCAATCCGTGGGATTTGAAAGGAGCAGATGTGAATCAGAATTTTGAAGGAAACCCAAAAATGAATCCATATCCTGAAACACTTCCGGATTCTGTTCAGACAAAATTAGCGCAGCGTTATGCCGATATTTTTAAGCTTTTCCTGAAACATAAAGAGAAAATTAGCAGGGTAACCTTTTGGGGCGTTCATGACGGACAATCTTGGTTGAACGACTGGCCAATAAAAGGCAGAACAAACTACCCATTATTGTTTGATACAAAGCTGCAGCCTAAAAAAGCGTACAACAGTGTTATGCAGTTAAAAGAAGGAAAAGAATAATTTTTGAGCTAAATAAGACCTTCTTTTTGAAAATTATTTTACAATCGGTTGTTTTTGAAAATATTATTGAAATAAAGCAAACTAAATTTGCATAATATGTTTTTTTAGCTAATTTTACACAACCGATTGTTTAAAATGAACAGACTTGTTTTTAGAGCATTACATGAATAAAAGGAACGGGAAAAAATGATAAAATAAATTCTTATTATTATAAAAGCAAAAAGCAGTTTTTGATTTTAAACTAACCAAAATAACCACAAACCAATAATGAATTACATTTCTCAAAAATTATCCGTTAAAGAAAAAATCGGATACAGCTTAGGTGACTTGGCAGCAAATTTAGTTTTTCAGACCCTGATGACCTATCTGGCTTATTTTTATACAGATATCTACGGATTGTCGCCTACAGATTCTTCAATTATTATGTTGGTTGTGGGGCTAATTGCGGCTTTTATTTTTAACCCTATTATTGGTGTTCTGGCAGACAGAACCAATACAAAATGGGGGAAGTTCAGACCCTGGATTTTAATTACGGCAATACCATTGGGTGTGATTGCTTTACTGGCTTTTTCTACACCTGATTTTTCGTATCACGGAAAAGTAATTTACGCCGTTGTAACCTATACATTATTATTGCTTTTTTATGCCAGTAACAATTTGCCCTATTCTGCGCTAAGCGGAGTAATTACAGGCGATATGAGCGAAAGAAACAGTTTGTCATCGTACCGTTTTGTAGCGGTAATGTTTGCGCAGTTTTTTGTTCAGGTTTTTATGCTCGGCATCATTAAAAGTGCCGGAAATGGAGACAAAGCGATTGGTATCGAAAAAGTTATGACCGCTTTGGCCATTATTGGTACGATCATGTTGTTGATCACTTTTTTGACTACGAAAGAACGTATTATCCCAAAACCGGAGCAAAAATCAAGTATCAAAGAAGACTTAAGCGATTTAATGAAGAATAAGCCGTGGGTAATTATGTTGACTTTGACAACATTGGTATTCATAACTCTGGCGATGAAAGGCGGTGCTTATGTGTATTATTTTGAGAATTATGTCAACAAAGAACAATTGGCGATTTTCATCCAGCCTATTCTGGATATTTTATCAAATATAGGATTAAACCATTTTGGGAATGATCCCGTTTCAGCAGGATTTGGTTTGTTTAATGCCGGCGGAATCATTTTTATGATCGTGGGAATTACATTGTCTAAAAATCTGGCGGATACATACGGAAAACGAAACATTTTTGGATTGTTTTTATTCATTTCGACTTTGTTTATCATGGCGTTTTATTTCTTTCCGCCCACTTCTATTGGTTTGATATTTTTCTCTCAAATCTTTCACGGATTTTTCTACGGGATCACAATTCCACTGCTTTGGGCGATGATTGCTGATGTTGCAGATTACTCAGAATGGCTCAACAACCGTCGTGCTACGGCGATAATATTCTCTGCCATGATGGTAGGATTAAAGGCAGGTTTGAGTATTGGAGGATCTTTAACGACTTTATTTTTAGGCTATTTTCATTATGTGCCCAATTCGTTAACGCAAACTGCAACCGCGATAAACGGAATAAAATTATTGGTGAGTATTTTTCCTGCTATTCCATTTTTGGTTGGAGTTGGTTTATTGTTTTTCTATAAAATAAATAAAAAAATGGAAGAGGAGATAGAAGCCGATTTAAAAGAAAGAAGAACTTAATTATTTAAAATAAAATCTAAAAAACGACTATGCCTGAAGATAGTATTGAACAAATTAATTTTGAACAAATTAATAAATTAGCCATTTCGAAACCTTTAGTTTCGCACATGTACACGGCTGATCCATCGGCGCATGTATTCAACGGGAAAATTTATATTTATCCTTCGCATGATATCGATGCCGGGATTCCATTTAATGATAATGGCGATCATTTTGGTATGGAAGATTATCATGTTTTTTCGATGGAAGATATTCATTCAGAAGTTGTAGACAATGGTGTTGCTTTGCATGTACATGAAGTTGCCTGGGCCGAAAAACAAATGTGGGCGCCGGATGCGGCCTGCAAAAACGGAAAGTATTATTTGTATTTCCCTGCAAAACGTGCCAATGGCATTTTCCAGATTGGTGTTGCTATAAGCGATTCTCCGGTTGGGCCTTTTTTGCCGGAACCAGATGCCATAAAAGGAAGTTACAGTATCGATCCGGCTGTTTTTGAGGACGAAGACGGGAAACATTATATTTATTTTGGCGGAATTTGGGGCGGACAGCTTCAAAAGTACCGAAACAATAAATACGATCAAAATCACGAGGAACCAACAGGAAATGAACCTGCCTTAGGGCCAATAGTTGCTTTGCTTAAAGACGATATGCTGGAGTTTGCCGAAGATCCGAAAGAAATAAAAATTCTGGATAAAAATGGAGCAATCTTGTCAGCGGGAGATAATGAACGTCGTTTTTTCGAAGCTTCCTGGGTACATAAATACAACGATAAATATTATTTCTCCTATTCTACCGGTGATACACATTTTATCTGTTACGCCATAGGAGATAATCCGTATGGGCCTTTTACGTATCAGGGACGAATCCTGAATCCCGTTGTAGGCTGGACTTCGCATCATTCGATTTGTAAAGTCGGGAACGAATGGTATTTGTTTTATCACGATTCGAGCTTGTCAAAAGGAGTGACGCATTTAAGAAGTATGAAAGTAACCAAAATCGATTATACCGAAGATGGTTCGATCGTGACCATAGATCCATACGGGATTAGAAGAATGATCGATTAGATTTCTGTTGATTGAAAATAGTAGTAATATGTTTAAATTTTATTTTCTATGGAAAAAGGAGATGAAAAAGGGAAGGATACCGCCAGTCAATATATTACAAACAGAATAGAAATTGATTGTGTGATATTTAATTTTGAACAAGAAAGCCTGAAGGTTTTGCTGGTCAAACAAAAAGACAATCAGGGCAATATAAATTGGGAACTGGCAAATGATTATATCAAAGAGGGGGAAACTATTTCGAGTACTGCTCAAAATATTCTAAAAAAATATATGGGCGTTGATAATTTCTTTCTCGAACAATTAAAAGCGTTTGGTTATCCGTCGCGATCATCCTCTCAGGAAGATATTTCTATAGGATATTATGCGATGGTAAAAAGAGATATCGACGATTTAGAAAATGATATTTTTAATCCAAATGTTGTGTGGATTGGCATTAACGAAATTTCAGGTTTAAGCGATAAACATAAAATAATTTTAGATTATAGTTTAAAAGAACTGAGAAAGAATATTTGTAAAAGCGCGATTGGATTTAATTTGTTACCGGAAAAATTTACTTTGCTGCAGGTCATGCATCTTTATGAAGAAATTCTGGGAATCGAAATCAATAAATCTAATTTTAGAAGAAAGATATTGCAAATGGATCTGATACAGGATTCTAACGAGAAAGAAGAAGCGGTCTCGCACAGAGCTGCCAGATTTTACAGCGTCAATTTGCAGCAACACGAAATGTTGGCACACAGAGAACTTAATTTTAATTTTTAAAGAGCTGTTTCAGATAAAGATATGTTTAAAATAAAGAGTATAAGTTTTAAGATCGTACTTGTAATCAGTTTAATGATTACTATTTCGTCGTGTAAAAAAATTTCGCAGAATTCACAACCGATTGTGTACCCGGAGTACGCCGCTTTTGATTGGTTTGATTACAAAGGAAAAGATGATGCTTATGCAAATATATCGAAATCTGAGAGCGAATATTGGAATCCCATTTTGGCTGGATTTTATCCGGACCCTACCATTTGCAGGGTTGAAGATAAATTTTATTTGGTAAATTCTTCGTTCTGTTATTTCCCTGGATTGCCCATTTTTGAAAGTACCGATTTGGTCAATTGGAAACAAATAGGAAATATTATTGATCGTCCGGAACAGGCTAATTTTGGTAATTCGAGATTATCAGGCGGAATGTACGCGCCAACTCTTCGTTATCATAACGGAACATTTTATGTTATTTGTACCAATGTAAGCGGAGGTGGAAATTTTATCGTTACGGCTAAAAATCCGGCTGGCCCGTGGTCGAATCCAATGGTTATTCCGGGTGTTGACGGAATTGATCCGGATATCTTTTTTGATGATGACGGAAAATTGTATATCACACATAATGGTCCGCCGCCAAACAATATTTCGGTTCATGACGGACATCGTGCAATTTATATGTTCGAATATGATTTAGCAAAGCAAAAGATTATTGGGGAATCAAAATTGGTGATTAACGGAGGGACAGATATGGCGATAAAACCTGTCTGGATCGAAGGTCCGCATGTGATTAAAAAGAATGGATTTTATTATATGATTTGTGCACAGGGCGGAACGGGCTACAATCATTCTGAAGTAGTTTTTAGAAGTAAAAACATTTACGGACCGTATGAAAGTTATAGCAATAACCCCATAATGACACAATCGCATTTAGACCCAAATCGTAAAAATGAAGTTTCGACAACGGGACATGCTGATTTTGTAGAACTGCCCAACGGAGATTGGTGGGCTGTGTTTTTGGGCTGCAGACCTTACGGAATGGATTTGTATAATACAGGAAGAGAAACGTTTATGATGCCGGTAGAATGGAAAAATGACTGGCCAACAATTGTAGATGGAAACAAAGCAATCCCGATGGTTAATAAACGGCCGAATTTGCCACTTTCGAAAGAGAAAATAGCGCCAATGAGCGGGAATTTTGTTTCGCATGATGACTTTAACGACAATAAATTAGATTTAAAATGGAATTTTATTAGAACGCCTTCTGAAAAATGGTACGATTTGAAAGATGGAAAACTGTTCATGAAGCCGAGAAAAGAATCTATTCATACCGAAACTAATTTTTCTTTTATTGGAAGAAGACAACAGCATTTAAAATTTGAAGCTTCGACAAAATTAGAATTTGCGCCAAAAGATACTTTGGAAACTGCAGGTTTGGTCGCTTTTCAGAATGAGAAACATTATTTATTGATTGGGAAAAGACTGAAAGGAGACGGAAAAACGGAAGTTTTTTTAGAGAGAACGGCAAGTAAAATTCAGAAGGGTAAACCTGAAATTGTTGCTAAAAAGGAGCTTGAAGCCAATGCAAAAGAGCTTTTCGTAAAAATAGAGGGAAAAGGCAGGTATTATGATTTTTATTATAAAACGGCAGAAAAAAGCGAATGGATTTTATTGTCTAAAGATGTTGACGGAATTATATTGAGTACAAAAGAAGCAGAAGGATTTGTGGGGACTTATTTGGCAATGTATACGTCGAGTCATCATTTTTAATGAAGTTGTAAATTCAGTTGTGTCAGTTCTGTTTTTAATAACGATTGAATGAGGGGATATTATTCAATGTCATTAAGTTATATTTAGAAAAAAAATAATCTCGCAAAGGCGCTAAGATGCAAAGTTTAAAAACAATATTGTCATTTCGATCCCGAAGCCTCGGGAGAGAAATTCTCGCGAGATGTTAGACAAAGTTTGGATTCTCGTTGCGGAGTTATTTACGGAGATTTATTTCGTTTGTTCGCTATCGTTAGAGTCTCCTTACGTTGCAATGACAACAATGTGTTTAGCAGAGGTTTGCGTGAGGGATAGCAGCGAAAAGCCCACAGCCTGACGAAGGAAGAGCGAGGACTTGTAGCGAATAGCCCGGCCCGGAGGGACACGCCCAAGTTGTTAGTATTTAAATGATTAAGAAGATAATATTTAACATAAATACTATTTTTTACAAAAGATGATTGCTTATATTAGCATACCAGAACAGAACAGTATGATGAGCGAAAATATAGAGAAATTTGTCTTTACAATAAATCATGAGAGTGATATTCCGAAATACCAGCAATTGGTTAACGGAATTAATAATGCGATTGCGGAGAATATTTTGCAAAAGGGCGATTTGCTGCCGTCGGTGAATAGTATTTGTAAAACGAATCAGTTATCGAGGGACACGGTTTTTAAGGCATATTCTATTTTAAAGGATCAAAAAAGTATTGATTCTGTGCCAAATAAAGGATATTATGTATCTGGCGAAACCAGAAAAGTACTTTTGGTATTGGATACTTTTAAGGCGTATAAGGAGGTTCTGTATCATTCGTTTGTGAATAATCTGGCAGATAATGTGATTACGGATGTGCAGTTTCATCATTATAATATTGATGTTTTTAAAACGATCATTAATAACAGTGTTGGGAAGTATTATAAATATGTGGTGATGAATTTTGATGACAAAGAAGTGTCGCCAACTTTAGATGTAATTGCCAATGAAAAGCTGTTGCTGATTGACTGGAACATTCATACAAAGAAGCAAAATAATTATGTTTTTCAGGATTTTGGAAAAGCATTTTATAACGCTTTGGAAGATGCGGTTGATTTGTTTAAAAAGTATAAAAGTATTCAGTTTGTTTATCCGGATTATACAAATCATCCAAAGGAAACACTGGAGTTTTTTAAAAAGTTTTGCGTTGATTTTAAGTTTGAATATGAAGTTATTACAGATGCCAAAAAGTTTAATATACAAAAAGGAATTGCTTATATCAGTGTGAGTGATCGAATTTTAGGTCACTTTTTGGAACAATGTAAAGAACGGGATTTAGAACCCGGAACTGATGTTGGTTTTTTGTCTTATAACGAAACGCCAATGAAGAAATTTATATACAAAGGGATTTCGGTTATTTCGACTGATTTCAAGGAATTAGGCACAAAAGCAGCCGCGTTTATTACGCACGATGAGGTTGTTCAGTGTTATGTGGCAACGAATTTAATAATAAGAGAATCATTATAAGTTATGTATTATATAGGATATGATATTGGGAGTTCTTCGGTCAAGGTTGCCTTGGTAGAAGCCGAAACAGGAAAAAAAATAATCGTTTTACATGAACCGCAAAACGAAATGGAAATTGTGTCATTGCATCCGGATTGGGCAGAGCAGGATCCTGAAATTTGGTGGCAGCACATTTGTGTGGCAACTAAAAGGGCGATTCGGGAAGCTAACATTGAGGCTTCTAAAATTCAGGGAATTGGTATATCCTATCAAATGCACGGACTCGTTATTGTGGATAAAACACGCAACCCATTGCGTAATGCGATCATTTGGTGTGACAGTCGTGCGGTTGAAATTGGGGATAAAGCTTTTGCTGATTTAGGACAGGAAAAATGCATGCAGCATTTGTTGAATTCTCCGGGAAATTTTACAGCATCGAAACTAAAATGGGTGAAAGAAAATGAACCGGAAATTTATAATCAGGTTTATAAATATATGTTGCCTGGAGATTATATAGCGTATAAACTGACAGGTGATATTACGACCACAAAAAACGGTTTATCTGAAGGTATGCTTTGGGATTATCAGGAAAACAAAGTGGCCAATTGGTTGCTGGATTATTACGGAATCGATCCATCGTTAACACCGGATATTGTAGAGAATTTTACGAATCAGGGTGTTTTAAACGAAAAAGGTTCAAAAGAATCCGGACTTCCTGTAGGTATTCCGGTGGTGTACAGAGCGGGAGATCAGCCCAATAATGCGTTGTCACTGAATGTACTAAATCCGGGAGAAGTTGCTGCAACAGGCGGAACTTCCGGTGTGTTTTATGCTGTGGGCGAAATATCTGAAGGAAAAAGTACAAGAGTTAACAGTTTTGTGCACGTAAATTATGAATTGGAAACTCCGCGAGTTGGTAAATTATTAAACATCAACGGAGCCGGAATTCAGTACCGTTGGTTGCGAAATAATATGGGCGACGAAACCTATGAATCGATGAATAGAAAGGCGTCGAAAATAAGCATAGGTTCAGATGGAGTAGTGGTGATTCCGTTTGGGAATGGAGCTGAGCGTATGTTTAATAACAAAAACATCGGAACGCATTTCTTGAATCTGAATTTGAATATTCATAATAGTGCACATTTGTTCAGGGCTTCATTAGAAGGAATTGCTTTTTCGTTTGTGTACGGAATGGAATGCTTAAAAGATGATAATGCGACTATAAACGTGATTAGGGCGGGGAATGATAATTTGTTTCGCTCAGAGATTTTCTCTAATACGGTGGCGACATTAATTGGTCATGAAATTGAAATTTACAACACAACAGGAGCAGTTGGAGCGGCAAGGGCTGTAGGTTTAAAAGATGGCGATTACAATAAATTTGGCTCGAGTATTACGACCAATGATCATGTAATGACTTTTTTACCGCTTAAAAACAAAGAGCCTTATGACAAGGCTTATCAAAAATGGAAACAAGAATTAGAATTTATATTAACACATAAAAAATAAAGAAATGGTAGTTTTAGGAAATAAAGAATACTATAAAGGTATTGGTCAAATTAAATTTGAAGGAAAGGATTCTGATAATCCGTTAGCATTTAAATACTATAATCCGGATCAGGTTGTAGCGGGAAAAACAATGCGCGAGCACTTTAGATTTGCCATTGCATATTGGCATACCTTCTGCGGACAAGGAAGTGATCCGTTTGGTCCGGGAACTCAAAATTTTGCATGGGATCAGTCATCAGATCCTATTCAGGCAGCGAAAGATAAAGCCGATGCTGCTTTTGAATTTATCAGTAAAATGGGTTTCGATTATTTCTGTTTTCATGATTATGATTTAATTGCAGAAGGTCCAACTTTTGCAGAATCAGAAAAACGTTTGGCTACCATTACGGAATATTTAAAACAGAAAAAAGCCGAATCCGGGATTAAATTGCTTTGGGGAACTTCAAACTGTTTTTCGAACCCGAGATTCATGAACGGAGCAGCGACAAATCCTGATTTTAATGTAGTGGCAAGAGCGGGAGGTCAGGTAAAACTGGCTTTGGACGCTACAATTGCATTAGATGGAGAAAATTATGTTTTCTGGGGCGGACGTGAAGGTTATATGTCGTTATTGAATACAGATATGGGAAGAGAATTAGACCATATGGCACAATTCCTGGCTATGTCCAGAGATTACGCAAGATCGCAAGGTTTTAAAGGGACTTTCTTTATCGAGCCAAAACCAATGGAACCATCAAAACACCAATACGATTTTGACTCGGCAACCGCCATTGGATTCTTGAAAGAATATGGTTTAGATAAAGATTTTAAAATTAATATCGAAGTAAACCACGCAACATTGGCACAACATACTTTTCAGCATGAACTAGAAGTAGCTGCAAAAGCAGGAATGTTAGGAAGTATTGACGCTAATAGAGGTGATTATCAAAACGGTTGGGATACGGACCAGTTTCCAAATAATATTCAGGAAACTACAGAGGCGATGTTGGTATTCTTAAAAGCAGGAGGACTGCAAGGCGGAGGTGTAAACTTTGATGCCAAAATCAGAAGAAATTCAACAGATCTTGAGGATGTTTTCCTGGCACATATTGGTGGCGCTGATACTTTTGCAAGAGCTTTATTGACAGCTGATAAAATTATTACTTCTTCTCCTTATGAAAAACTGAGAAAAGAAAGATACAGTTCATTCGATTCTGGAAAAGGAAAAGACTTCGCCGATGGGAAATTAAATTTGAAAGATTTGTATGCTATCGCACATGATAATGGAGAATTAAACCTTCAAAGTGGAAAACAAGAATTGTTTGAAAATATTATCAATCAATATATCTAGTATAAGAAGAGCTAACAGGTTTTTTTAAATCTGTTAGGTCTCAATTAAAAACAATCTGGTGGGAAATATTATCAAAAATAATTAATGTGATAGCTATAGGAGGTTATTTTTTTTTGGATGCTATTTTAAAAACAAAATGATTATTTTTTTAGATGAATGAAGAGAATGTGTATTGCGATTATGACGATTTTTTTAGTTTGAATTCAGGAAATAGATTGAAGGTTTAGTTACTGTTTTCTAATTCTTAAATTGAAAAAAAGTCAGTTTGATAAAATAATAAAGAGTTATTTTTTATTGAATGTTTTTTGAAGAATAAATCTAAAATACACATTTTCTCTCACTACAACTTTACTTAGACGTAGCAATGCGTCTCTATAAACAACCTTAAACCAAAAACTATGAAATTTTTTATAGATACTGCTAATCTCGAAGACATAAAAGAAGCTCAGGCTTTGGGAGTTCTGGATGGCGTTACTACAAATCCGTCTTTGATGGCCAAAGAAGGCATTACAGGAAAAGACAATATCCTGAAACATTATCTGAACATTTGCAATATTGTAGACGGAGATGTTTCGGCAGAAGTTATTTCGACAGACTTTGAAGGAATGATTAAAGAAGGAGAGGAGCTTGCTGCTTTACATCCTCAAATTGTGGTGAAATTACCCATGATTGCAGAGGGGGTAAAAGCCTGTAAATATTTCTCGTCTAAAGGTATCAGAACCAATGTTACTTTGGTATTTTCGGCAGGGCAAGCTTTGCTGGCTGCAAAAGCGGGAGCAACTTATGTGTCACCTTTTTTAGGAAGACTGGACGATATCTCGACAGACGGAATGCATTTAATTGCAGAGATCAGAGAAATTTACGATAATTACGATTATCAGACACAAATACTTTCGGCTTCGATAAGGCATACTATGCATATTGTAAACTGTGCAAAAGTGGGATCAGATGTTATGACAGGACCACTTTCTGCGATTAAAGGATTGCTAAAACATCCATTAACAGATATTGGTCTGAATCAATTTATAGAAGATGCTAAAAAGATGAAATTGTAAGTTTTTTAAGCTGAATAAAATTACATTTTAGTTACAATTTGTGTAATAAATTACAAACTCCTTTCAATTCATTTTGAAGGGAGTTTTGTGCTTTTATGAGCAACCGATTGTTTGTTTTTGTTTTTTTGAATGTTTAGCACATTAATAGCTAAAATGTTGTTATTGAATAACCTAAAACCTCATATTCTTTCTATTATTGGATGTTTTTTGCAGGTTTTACTTCCTTGTTTTTGTAATTCAATTTTGATTAAAATCACTTCAATAAAAAAAATAACTGCTTTTTTACTTTTTATGTTTTTTTTAAGGTTTTAGTCCAAATGATTTGATATCTCTAACGTTTTCGTAACTCGAAATGCTTATTTTAAGATATATTCAATATTTTATAATTTAAAATAAGTTATACGTTTTTTTTAAGGTATATTTTTTAATAATTCGAAATAAAAATTAACGCAACCGATTGTGTGTTGTTGTTTTTTGTATATATTTGTTTTTAAAAAGGCTTGTAAAGTACTTTTTTTCATAAAGGCAAATACATACTATAAGTCTTCAAAACAAAAACTAACTAAACCATACTATTAACTAATTAAACCAATTATTTATGACTAACTTTTTAATTACTAAAAGCAAATCAAAATACTTTAAAAATCTGGGTTACCTGATCCTGATGTTCGTATTTTCTGCCGCTGTAAATGCTCAAACAAAGGTATCAGGAACAGTTTCGGATAGCAATGGGCCAATACCCGGAGTAAATATTATTGTAAAGGGAAGTAACATCAATACCGTTTCTAATTTTGACGGAACTTACTCTATTAACGCACCTTCTTCTGGAATTCTGGTCTATAGCTTTATAGGTTACAAAGCAAAAGAAATCGCGATCGCTAATAAAAGTAAAATTGATGTAGTACTTGAAGAAGACTTAAACAATCTAAAAGAAGTTGTTGTAGTAGGATACGGTACCATGAAAAGAGGAGATTTAACCGGTGCTGTTTCTTCGGTAAGTAGTGCCGCAGTAACACAATCTGTAGCAACAACAATCGATCAGGTTTTACAAGGACGCGCTGCAGGGGTCAATATTCAGCAGAATAATGGTGCTCCGGGTTCGAGTTCTTCTGTTCGTATTCGTGGTATAAGTTCGATTACAGGATCTAATGAACCTATTTATGTTATAGATGGTGTTGTAATCGATGGGTCAACAGGTTCTATGAATGCAAATCCGCTTGCGGGAATAAATCCATCAGACATTCTTTCGATGGATGTTTTAAAAGATGCTTCTGCAACGGCTATCTATGGATCAAGAGCGGCAAATGGAGTTATTATGATTACCACCAAAACAGGAAAAAAAGGAGAACTTACCCTGAATTTTGATAGTTATGTAGGGTGGCAGGAAATTCCAAAACAATTGCAAGTCCTTAATCTTAGAGAATACGGAACATTAAAAAATACCCGTGCAGATCTGGGAATTGTAGAAAGGGACAATAATTTTATCAGGCCTGATTTATTGGGTGACGGTACAAACTGGCAAAACGAATTATTTACAACCGCTATGATGCAGAGTTATAATTTATCTGCTTCAGGCGGATCAGATAATACGACTTATGCTTTAGGAATTGGATATCTGGATCAGGATGGTATTGCAATTGGTTCCTCATTTAACCGTTTCAATCTTAGAGGAGTTATAGATTCTCAGGTAAAAAGTTATTTAAAACTTGGAGTAAATCTGGCAGTTAATAAAACAGAACAAGTAACAACATTTACAGATGGTTCATTAATCCTTACAGCACTTAAGCAAACGCCAAATGTTGCTGCCCGTAATGCCGATGGTACTTTTGACGGACCTGATACAACTGAGTTTGTTCAAAATAACCCGTTAGGTTTGGCTTTAATGAGAGACAATCATAACGAGAATTATGGTATAAGAGGAAATACCTATGCAGAGATCAGTTTTTCTAAAAGCTTAAAGGTTAAATCGCAATACTCTCTAGATTATGGTTTTGGCAATAATTACACATTTAATCCATCGTATGCTTTTGGTGCACTTGTAAATGATGTAAGAGAAGGTACAAGAGCAAAAACGCTAAGTCAAAACTGGATTTGGAATAATCTTTTAACCTACAATAAAAGTTTTGGTATTCACACTGTAAACGTTATGTTGGGTCAGGAAATGCAGGAACAACATTGGGAAAATCTTTCGGGTTACCGTTCAGGATATATTACAAACGGAGCAACTGATTTGGATGCTGGTGATCCTACGACAGCAAGAAATTCAAACGGAAGTTCTACAAGAGCGCTTAGTTCTTATTTTGGAAGAGTATTTTATTCCTTTAATGATAAATATTTGCTAACAGGTACAATTAGAAGAGATGGTTCTTCTCAGTTTGCCGAAGACAATCGTTGGGATTGGTTTCCGTCAGCAGCATTGGCCTGGAAAGTTTCAAATGAAAACTTCTTAAAAGATAATAAAACAATTAATAATTTGAAACTGCGATTAGGTTGGGGTATTGTAGGTAATCAAAGTGTTCCTAATTATGCTTATACGTCAGTTTACGGTACTTCTGCAACCAATTGGGGAAGCGGTCAAATTGCAACTAACACAGCAAATCCTGATCTGGGATGGGAAAAAACCAAATCCAGTAATATTGGTTTAGACCTGGGACTTTTTAATAACAGAATCGAACTTATTGCTGATGTTTATTATAAAAAAACAGACGGATTACTGCTTGATTTAGCACTTCCAGCTTATGCCGGAACATCTGGACAAGGTTCTACAGCTCCTCCAACATTCAATATTGGAGCTCTTGAAAACAAAGGTTTTGAATTTACATTGAATACTATAAACATGCAGAGAAATGATTTTAGCTGGAAATCTAATTTCGTTTTTTCTATGAACAGAAGCAAAGTTCTGGCGCTTAATACAGAATCCGGAGTTTATAATATGACGCTGCAGCAAGGTTCTGATGTAACTGTGGTTACGCGTACTGCGGTGGGGCAGCCAATAGGACAATTTTACGGATATAAAGTAATAGGCCGCTTTGAGAAAGCTACAGATTTTTATTATAAGGATAAAGACGGCGTAGTTAAACCAACTGCTTTACCTGAAGGAATGGCCATTGGAGAAAACGGTGTATGGATTGGGGATTATATGTTTGAAGATGTAAATAAAGATGGTGTTATTAACGAAAAAGATACCGGCTATATTGGTAATCCGGCCCCTGATTTTACTTTTGGTATCGGGAATACGTTCTCATTTCTTGGATTTGATGTGAATATATTATTTACCGGATCTTATGGTAACGATGTCTTAAACTATCAAAGACGCTGGTTAGAAAACCCACGCGAAAACACCAATTTATTAAAATCGGCTTTGGGATATGCCCAGTTAGATTTAATCGATCCAAACGGGCCAAACGATTATCGTAACGTGCAAATCGTGGGTGGTGATCCTTATATGCCAAGAATTGGAGCTTCATCTGCATCATCTGCATCTAACTATCGTTTGAGTAATCGATTTGTAGAAGATGGTTCTTATGTAAGATTAAAAAATATTTCGATAGGCTATAATTTGCCAAAGAAATTATACTCAAAATACGGTATCTCTAATATCAAAGTATATTCTAATGCACAAAACGTATTAACATTTACAAAGTACAAAGGTTATGATCCGGAAGTAGGTTCTATTAATCAAAATGTTCTTTTGACCGGTATTGACAACGGACGTTATCCGTCGCCAATAATTACTACACTTGGATTAAATGTTAATTTCTAAAATACTACAAACGATGAAAACAAAAAAAATAATTTATAAGGTTCTTTTGATCGCATTGCCATTTGTTTGGACTAGTTGTAGTGATCTTTTAGATGTTGAACCACAAGATCGAATTACCAAAGAAAACTTTTATAAATCAGAGTCTGATTTTCAGGCGGCAACAGGGCCGTTATACAATAAAGTCTGGTTCGATTTTAATGATAAATTTTATTATGGTTTAGGCGACGGACGCGCAGCAAACTTATATGCTCCTTTTTCTGATTACGTGTATCCGTTTACAGATCTTACAGAAACAGGATTAACAGGGCCTTTAGTTTCGGCTTGGGGATCTTTGTACAATGTTGTGCAGCAATCCAACAATGTTATTATTGGTATTAATAGCAGTACTGTAAACGAAAGCCTTAAAAGCAAATATATTGCTGAGGCAAGATTTATGAGAGGAACCGCCTATTGGTATTTGGCTTCGTTATGGGGAGATGTAATCATTTCTACAGACCCGAGAGAATTGGTAAAAAATCCAATCGTCAATAAAAATCCATTAAAAGATGTTTACGAATTTGCTATGCGTGATTTAGAATATGCAGCTAAATATCTTCCGGAAACGGCAGGTCAGTCAGGACGTTTAACACGATATAGTGCTTTTGGAATGTTATCACGCGTTTATTTATCCTATTCAGGAATAAGCGATAACCCAAATAGCGGATCAAGAAATCAGGAATATCTTGATCTGGCTAAAAAAGCGGCAGAAAAAGTAATCACTTCAGGTCCTTATACTTTGATGCCTAATTATGCTGATTTATTTATGGTCGAAAACAACAACAATTCAGAGTCAATGTTTGCTTTGCAGTGGGTTCCTAACGGAGATTATGGAGTAAACAATACACAACAGGCTTATTTTGCATTTAGCTCTGATATTACCGGAGATGATGCTGCCTGGGGTTATTGGACAAGAGCTTCATACAATGTTTTACAAGAATATGAATCTAAAGATGCACGCCGTAAAGCTACCTGGATGGGTGATGATGATTTTTATCCGGAAATAAGCAAGTCAAACGGAGGATATACCGTAGATCACGCCAAAGATTTCTTAACAGTAAAAAAAGGAGTAGTAGGATCAACAAAAGACAATTCTAAAATTACCCGTATGAACTCGGCTTTAAATACTTATATGCTGCGTTTAGGCGAAGTGTATCTAAATTATGCCGAAGCTGCCTTAGGAAACAATGCCAGTACCGCAGATGCCCTTGCTTTATCAGGAGTAAATAAACTTCGTGTACGTGCAGGTCTTGATCCTAAAACAACACTTACCTATGCTGATATTATTCACGAAAGAAGAGTAGAGTTGTGTATGGAAGGTCAGTATTGGTATGATCTGGTTAGAAGATCGTATTACAAACAGCAAGAAGTGGTAAACTATGTAACAGGTCAAAATAGAGGAACGGTCACACCAATTCTTTATGATTCGGCAACAAATGCAGTTGCTGTTGATGCTACAAAAAGCACCAGTTCTCGTGCTATTGGTGTAATAGATGCTACCATTTTTGTGTTGCCTTATCCGGAGTCTGAGCTTGTTCAAAATCCTTTATTGAGAGAAAATCCAGTTCCGTATCAGTTCACCGAAGAAAGAATCAAAGACTTATTCTAGTAGAAAAATAATAAATCTAAAGAAGATTAATATGAAATATATTTTAAATAAAAAGTACTCGGCGCCCATCGCATTTCTTATAATGATGGTTTTTAGCATCCTGTTTACTGCTTGTGATAATAGCGATTCTAGTGGCAAAACAATTACCATAAGCAGAGTATTTCTGGAAGATGTAAATTCGTCTGTGCCGGATAGAGAAGTTACTTTTGCCCGATTAGGTCAGGCCATACGTGTTGAAGGTTCCGGATTTACCGGATTAAAAAGAGTGTATATCAACGGATACTCCACTTATTTTAATGTTGTTTTTGTATCTGATAATTCTATGCTGATCAATATTTCTGCTGATACGCCTACAATCGATGCAGATCCTTCAGTTCGAAATACCATTCGATTTGTAAATGATAGTAATGAAGCAATATTCTCATTCGAAATTCGTTCATCAAAACCGGTTATTGACCGTATTTCGAACACGATGCCAAATCCTGGCGAAACCATTACTGTTGAAGGTTCCGGTTTAACCGAAGTAAGTAAAGTAGTTTTTCCTGGTAATGTCGAAGTAACAAGCGGCATTACATCTGATCCTGATGGTGAGTTTTTTACCGTTACAGTTCCAAGCGGAATTTCAGACAACGGAGGTTCAATATTTGTTCAGAGTTCAAACGGAGGAGCTTATTCTCCGGCTTATTTTAATTTCAAAAAAGGTATTTTAATCAATTTCGACGGACAAGGAAGTCAGGGTTCATGGGACAGAGCTACTATGATTTTGCCAACAGATATAGAATCAGCCACTATAGGAACAGGAAATACTTCTCAGGGAAAATATGTACCGCATCATCCTTCACGTATGCCTGCTTTTGATACAAAAGTGCGTCAATCAGAAGTATGGACAGCAGGAACAGGTTCTGATAACTGGAGAACCCAATTAACTCCTTATATTCCTGCAAATACGCCGCTTGACAAAGTAGCATTGCAATTTGAAATCTATGTTCCGGATGCCTGGAAAGATTCAGGATATTTAAAAATGTGTATGGTCAATAATTTTAACGGCGGCGAATGGGCAGGTGCTGTTTATAACTACATTCCGTGGTTAGTAGACGGAAAATCAGTTGCTTTTCAAACGACAGGCTGGACAACAATTACCATTCCGCTAAATAAATTTTATGCATGGTCTAAAGAAGCTTTTACTTTCGAAACCGTTTTGGCTTATCGTGAAGCTGCGACCTATCAAAACTTTGGAATTTATTTCGAAAATTCTGATGTAAAATTAAAAGATGTTTTAGGAACGGCAAGCGAAGTAGAATTTCCTGCAAAAGCCACTTCAGTAAAAGTATATACAGACAACTGGAGAATTGTTTCACTAGATACACCGGTTTATAATGATTTTCCTTAATTAAGTAAAAGCATATTTAATTAAAAAGATAAATCGTGTAATTTAAAAAAATAGTAAAAATGAAATATAAATATATATTCCCTATAATCGCTTCGTCTTTAATGATTTTGTCATCATGTGACGACAACAAAATGGACTGGCAAAAAGATCCGGATCATGGCGCAGTGACAGGAGCAGAGCTTCCATTAGAACTGGTTGAAAAAATCAGCAGATATCAACCCTTAAAAACCTATACTGATTTTGTTTTAGGAAACGGTATCGGAGCCGATTTGTACATGAGCGATGCTGCGTACAGAAAAATTGTAAACGAAAACTTCGATGAGGTAACTCCGGGTTATGCCATGAAACACGGCGCAATGGTCAATGCAAAAGGCGAAATAAATTTTGCAACCATTGATGCTTTTATTGCAGAAACAAAAAAAGCAGGACTAACAGTTTTTGGTCATACTTTGGTTTGGCATTCGAACCAAAATGCAAGTTATTTAAATGGTCTTATTGCACCAACCGTAATTCCGGGTTCAAGTGGAACCAACATACTTGATGTAGCCGGTTTAAAAAGTGGCACTTTTGCCAATTGGGCAAGAAATAATCCGGGAAAAGGAATCGCAATTGTTGCAAATTCCGGTTTAGCAACCAATTCACAGGCAATTCAATTAGCTTCAAGTTCAGCTTCAGCGCAATCTTATAGTTTGCAGCTAACCTCTCCAAATGTTCCTATTGTAACAGGGCATAATTATGAAATTTCATTCTACATTAAATCAGATGTAACGGGTAAAGGTCGTATTTCTTTTAATGCATCTTTAGCCAATCAATATCCTTATAAAGATTGGTATAATTCAGGAGGAAGTTATACAGAAGCTTTTGCAACAACATCAGCCTGGCAGCAAGTTAAAATTAAATTGGCTCCGGGAGATTTTAAAGCAGGAAGTACTACTTTTCAATTTAATTTAGATCTGGGATATCTGCCAAATGTTATCTATTTAATAGATGTAAATACAATCGCCGTTGTAGATCTTGACGCTGTATCGGGTATTGTAAATTTAATTCCTAATGGAACTTTTAATTCAGGAATTACGGGATGGACAAAAGCCAACGGGGCAACAGATGCCTTAAGTCTTGCTGCTGCTCCAAATACGTATGAAGGAAGTGGTGCCATGAAAGTAGTAAATGCAGTTTCGGACGCTGCAAATCAGTGGAAAACACAGATTAATTCTCTTTTCACTTCGACCTTAACAGCCGGAAAAGATTATACGATTTCATACATGATCAAATCTGAAGCAACAGGTTCTGTAAGATGTTCAACGACAGGAGCTACAGCACATTATCAGGGAGATCAGGCTACCTCGACAACCTGGAAATTAGTCGAATGGAAATTCACCGGAAATGGTACAGAGACAGGTTTGAACTTTGATTTGGGAGGAACTGCAGGAACGTATT
The DNA here is from genome assembly GCF_020905295.1 of Flavobacterium piscisymbiosum. Classification (NCBI taxonomy): domain Bacteria; kingdom Pseudomonadati; phylum Bacteroidota; class Flavobacteriia; order Flavobacteriales; family Flavobacteriaceae; genus Flavobacterium; species Flavobacterium piscisymbiosum. The sequence continues at coordinate 2,531,435 of NZ_JAJJMM010000001.1, forward strand.
ATATTGATAATGTGGTAGTAACTTCGGGCGAAGTTTCTGGAGGAGGAGGCGTAACAGCACCAATAAACATTGAGAAAACCGATGCCGAAAAAACAAAAATCATCGGAGATGCCATGAAAGACTGGATTTCTAAAATGATGACACATTATAAAACAAGCGTTTTTGCATGGGATGTGGTAAATGAGCCAATGAAAGAAGACGGAACATTAAGAACCGGTAATGAAGGAGATACGGCTACAGATTATTTTTCATGGGCAAAATATTTGGGCAAAGATTACGCAGTAACAGCATTTAAATTAGCCCGTCAAAACGGAAACACTACAGATAAGCTATTTATAAATGATTATAATCTGGAATCCAGATTAGACAAATGCGAAGGTTTAATCAAGTATGTCGAATACATCGAAAGTCAGGGCGGAACTGTTGATGGAATTGGAACTCAGATGCATATTGGCCTGACTACTAACAAAGATAAAATTGTTCAGATGTTCCAAAAATTAGCTGCTTCAGGAAAATTGATTAAAATTTCTGAACTAGATGTACGATTAGGAACAAATGCACCAACTGTAGCGCAACAAGCAGCTCAGTCTGAAATGTATCAATTTGTGATCGATATGTATAAAAAACACATTCCTGTACCGCAACAATATGGTGTAACAATCTGGGGCGTTTCTGATAGCGTAAAAGAGCATGAATTCTGGCTTCCTGATGAATCTCCAAACCTTTGGGATGCCAATTATGTTCGTAAACATGCTTATAAAGGAACTGCAGATGGACTTGCAGGAAAAGATGTGAGTAAAGATTTTTCTGGAGAACTGGTAAAACCATAAATTTCTTTTGATAAATAAATCCGTAGTACAAATCCCGAAATGGGTTTGTGCTATGGATTATTTGTTTTCTTAACTTTTAATTCAAACTTTAGTTAAGAGTGCAATAAAACTATTAATTTTTAATATGAAACGAATTAGAATGTTTGATTTTTCAAAAAACAGATTTTTTTTATTGATTTTCTTATTCACACAAATTGGTTTTTGTCAGGATAAAATACCAAGCCTTCATAAAAAAGGCAACAAAACCCAATTGATTGTGAACGAAAAACCTTTTATTATACTGGGTGGCGAATTAGGAAACTCTTCGGCAACAAGTATGGAAAGCATGGAACCTATTTGGGAAAAATTAACCGATATGAATCTGAATACGGTTTTAACTCCTGTTTATTGGGAATTAGTAGAAAAGGAGGAAGGTAAGTTTGATTTTTCTTTAGTTGATGATTTAATTCTGAAAGCCAGAAAACAAAACCTGAAAATAGTTTTTTTATGGTTCGGATCCTGGAAAAACAGTATGTCAAGTCATGCTCCGGAATGGGTAAAATTAAACCAAAAAAAATATCCAAGAATAAAAGATGACAAAGATAAAAGTCATGAAATTTTAACGCCTTTTGGCGAAAACAATCTACAGGCAGATTTAAATGCTTTTCAGAAATTGATGGCGCATATTAAAGCTTTCGATCAAAAAGAGCAGACAGTAATTATGATGCAGGTCGAAAATGAAATAGGAATGTTGCCAACTGCCAGAGATTATCATCCGTTGGCGAATACAGCTTTCAAAAAAGAAGTTCCCGAAGAATTAATAAAATACCTGCAAAAGAACAAAGAAAAACTAGTTCCTGAATTTTTAGATATATGGAAGAAAAATGGTTTTAAAACCTCAGGAAATTGGGAACAAATTTTTGGAAAAGGATTGCAGACCGATGAGATTTTTATGGCCTGGTATTTTGCTAAATTCACCAATAAAGTAGCTAAAGCCGGAAAGGACAGTTATGCCATACCAATGTTTGTAAACGCAGCATTAAACGCGCCGGATAAAAAACCGGGAGAATATCCAAGTGCCGGTCCGTTGCCACATCTTATGGATGTCTGGAAAGCAGCCGGAACAGCTATTGATTTTCTTTCTCCGGATTTTTACAATCCTGAATTCAAACACTGGAATGATCTATTTACCCGTCAGGGCGATCCTTTATTTATACCCGAACATCGTTTTGATGCCAGCGCACCATTCAAAGGTTTGTATGCCATAGGACATTATGAAGCAATGGGTTTTTCGCCTTTTTCTATTGAATCTGTTGTTGATGCAAAAAAAGAACCACTGGGAAAAATATATGATTTAGTCAAACAATTAATGCCTGTTATTGAAGCGAATAAAGGTCAGGGGAAAATTGACGGCGTTTTATTAGATAAGGAAAATCAAGTGCAGATTATTCAATTAGGCAATTACGAATTTACATTCAAACATGATTATACCTTAAATTGGTCAGATGGTGCCAAAGAAGATACCTGGCCAACATCAGCTGCTGTAATTATCGAAATAGGAACCGATGAGTTTTACATCGCCGGATCCGGAATTGTAGTCACCTTTAAACCATTAAAAAATAAAAATTTAAATGCAGGAATTTTAAAAACAGATCAGGGAAAATTCGAAAATGAAACCTGGCGAACCATCCGACATTTTAACGGAGACCAAACCCATCAGGGAAGACATTTAAGAATATCCGTAGGCGATTACGAAATTCAAAAACTGAAATTGTATACTTATGAATGATTTTTTTAGCCGCGAATTTCACGAATTTTCACAAATTAAAAAATTCGTAAAATTGAAAAATCAACACAAAGTATAGATTAGTGGACATTCGTGAAATTTGTGGCGATAAAAGAAAAATCAGCAAAAATCCGTTTTATCCGTAAAATCCGTGGGCAAAAAAAAACAACAACAAATGAAAAAAATAATAATATTCATTACGTTACTCCTTAGCATTAGCACAAACGCACAAATAAAATTACCGCGCTTAATCAGTGACGGAATGGTTTTACAACGCGATACCAAAGTAAAAATTTGGGGTTGGGCTTCCGCCAAAGAAAAAATAGAACTTACTTTCGATAATAAAACATACAAGGCAATTACAAATGCAGAAGGTAAATGGTTAGTTGTACTTCCGTCACAAAAAGCAGGCGGTCCTTACGAAATGACTTTGAAAGCGAGTAATACAATTGTCTTAAAAAATATCCTTTTCGGTGATGTCTGGATATGTTCCGGACAATCAAACATGGAACTTCCTATGGGTCGTTTAAAAGACAAATACAAAGAAGTTATTGCTAAATCAGAAAATGCAAACATCAGGCAGTTTTTGGTTCCGGATCAATATTATTTTGCCAATGAAAAAGAAGATTTCACAGCAGGAGAATGGATCTCGGCAAATCCTGTAAGCGTTTTACAATTTTCAGGAGTGGCTTATTTTTTTGCTTTAGAGATCTATGAAAAATATAAAATTCCAATTGGATTGATAAATAGTGCTTTGGGAGGTTCTCCAGCCGAATCCTGGATCAGCGAAGAAAATGTGAAAAAATTTCCCGATTATTATCAGGAATTTTTAAAATATAAAGATGGAACACTTGAGAAACAAATCGACGAAAATGATCGTAAAATTAGTCAGGAATGGTATAAATTGGCCAATAATAGTGATGAAGGATTAAAAAACAATTGGAAAAATTCAGATTTGGATGATTCAAATTGGAAAACAATGAATGTTCCGGGATATTGGGCAGATAATGAGTTAGGAAATGTAAATGGAGTCGTATGGTTCAGAAAAGAATTTACGATTCCGAAAGTACAGGAAAACATAGCAAAATTTATTTTAGGACGAATTGTCGATGCCGATTCGGTTTATGTAAACAATCATTTTGTGGGAACAACTTCATATTTGTATCCGCCAAGGATTTATTCCTTCAATAGTAATCTTTTAAAAGAAGGTAAAAATGAAATTTCGGTTCGGGTTATCAATAATTCGGGTAAAGGAGGCTTTGTTTTAGACAAGCCCTACGAATTGGTTTTAGGAAATGATACTTTAGATTTAAAAGGATCATGGAAATATCAATTAGGAGCCAAAATGCTGCCTTTACCCGCACAAACTTTTGTGAGATGGAAACCAGTTGGACTGTACAACGAGATGATTGCGCCATTAAAAAACTATTCAATAAAGGGTGTTTTGTGGTATCAGGGCGAATCGAGCACCAAAAAGCCATCAGAATATTATGCTTTAATGGAAACCTTAATTACAAACTGGCGAGTACAATGGCAGCAGCCAAAATTGCCTTTTTTATACGTACAACTCACCAATTTTATGGATCCAAAAACAGAACCGGTAGAAAGTAACTGGGCTGCTTTAAGGCAACAGCAACTTAATACCTTAAAAGTACCAAACACCGGAATGGCAGTAACCATAGATTTAGGCGAATGGAATGATATTCATCCTTTAAACAAATACGATGTTGGTAAAAGACTCGCATTACAGGCAAGAAAAAAAGTTTATGGCGAGAAAAATTTAGTAGCTTCAGGGCCAATTTTTAAGGCAATTGAACAAAAAGAAAGCAAATTGATTCTGAGTTTTTCAGATGTAGGATCAGGCTTAATGGTTAAAGATAATGGCGAATTAAAAAGTTTTGCAATTGCCGGAAATGACGGTCATTTTGTTTGGGCAAATGCGATTATAAAAGACGATAAAGTTATAGTCTGGAGCGACGCGGTTATTGATCCGTTTAAAGTGAGATATGCTTGGGCAGATAATCCTGTAGAGGCTAATTTGTACAATAAAGAGAATTTGCCAGCTTCGCCTTTTGAAGCAAATTTAGAGACAAAACAGTAGCTTAGTTTTGCTATAATTCCCAACAAAAAAATCCAAAGTATACCCGTACTTTGGATTTTTTTTATTGCTAAAAACAAACACACAAAACCAATTTTAAAACCTATTCCTTAACTTATTTAAACTGAAAAGTTAGAGTTCGATTATTAATTTTTTCAAAAATATTTTTTTTGCTAAAACGTTTTAGTATATTTGCCGGGATGATCTTGCTTTTTGTGTATTACTGAGTGTTTGTAGTGTTTACTTTTTTAATTGTAATGCTTAATGTTAAAATTTTATTCATACTACTTATTGTTAGTTAATATTCAAAATGATAAAATCGAACTATCAAATCTAATTTTGTAATCGAATACCTCTTTCAAATTGAAAACAACACTATATTTTTATTACTGTTTACTACTCTTTTTTTCTATAACTATTTCCCACGCTCAGGATTGGCCCAATTTAAATCGTTATAAAGACGAAAATGCTAAAGTTCCGGTATTAAGCCCTCAGGATCATAGCAGGGTTGTGTTTATGGGAAATTCAATTACAGAAGGCTGGATCAATAAAAGACCTGAATTTTTTAATGCAAAAAAATATATCAATAGAGGCATAAGCGGCCAGACAACGCCTCAAATGTTGTTGCGTTTTCGTCAGGATGTAATCAATTTAAAACCCGACGTGGTGGTTATTTTGGCAGGTATAAATGACATTGCCCAAAACACCGGACCTTATTCGCTTGAGGCAACTTCCGGGAATATATTTTCAATGTGTGAGCTGGCAAAACAAAACGGTATAAAAGTGATTATCTGTTCTGTTCTTCCGGCATTAGATTTTAAGTGGAAGCCTGGTTTAGAACCTGCTAAAAAAGTGGTCGAACTAAACAATGTGCTTAAGGCATACGCAGATAAAAATAAACTTTTTTATGCCGATTATTTTTCAGCAATGGTAAACGAGCAATTAGGACTAAAAGATGAATTAGGGACAGATGGCGTACATCCTAATGAAACCGGTTATGCTATTATGGAGCCAATTTTAGAAAAAGTAATTGCAAAAGCGCTCAAAAAGTAAATAAAAAACCTTTTCAAATTTATCACGATCCTATTTTATTTGAAGATGTAAATAGAATAGGAGTGTATTTTGAAAGATTTTGATGTTTTTTAAAGTAAAAAAAGCGCAACGATAGCCATTCAGTAGAATAGTATTGTTTTTTGACAATATAGTATCGTTTGTTAAGAGTCTTTATTTTTAGGTTTGAATTTTATTTTTTAAATCTCTAAAGAGTCTTATTTTCAAAGAAATAGAATAAAAAATAGATAATTAATTGAATTGATTATAAGTAAAAAAATTAAAATGGATAAGAAATGTCAATAACAATAGGTGTAGATATTGGTGGAAGCCATATAAGCAGTGCTGCTGTAAATGGTAATGATTTTGTAATAATTCCGGGAACATATTTTAGCGGAGCCGTAGATAGTAAAGCTTCTAAAGAAGTAATTATTAAAAAATGGGCAGAGATAATCAATCGAACGATTCAGATAATTCAGGAAACATACGACTATTCTTCAAGTGATGCTATCGGAATCGCTTTTTCTATGCCTGGCCCGTTCCAGTACGAAACCGGAATTGCCATGTTTGAAGGAAATGATAAATATGAATCCTTGTATAACGTATCGGTTGCAGAAGAACTTTTAAAATACCTGAGCACACAAAATGTAAGCTTTAGGTTTCTTAACGATGCCAGCTGTTTTGGAGTAGGAGGGTCGCTTAAACAAGAATCTGAATTGAATAGTAAAGTAATTGCTATTACGTTGGGAACTGGTTTTGGAGCTGCTTTTTTAGACAATAAACTGCCTATTACACAAGGAAGTAATGTTCCGCATAACGGTTGTTTATGGGACAAGCCTTTTCAGGATAGTATTGCCGATAACTATTTTTCGACCAGATGGTTTTTAAATCAATACGAAAGTGTTACAGGAAATAAATTAACAGACGGAGTTAAGGAAATTGCCGCTATTGAAGATTATTCGACCGCTAAAATATTTGATGATTTTGCGAATAACTTAAGCGAATTTTTAGCGCCTTTTATTCTTGATTTTGATGCAGATGTTTTGATTCTTGGAGGAAATATTGCCAAATCAAACCGATTGTTTTTATCAAAATTTCAGGAAAATTTAAAAAGCAAAAATATAAACATATCCATTTCTATTATTGAAAATACAGAGCAGACAAGTATCTTAGGTTCAAGTTATTTGTACAATGAAGTTTTTTGGGAAAGAATTAAAGCAGAACTGCCTTATTTTTAATAGAAAAATAAAAATCTTTTAAAAAAAAATAAACCATGAATACCACAATAGAAGATAAAGACAGTAAAGCAGTTGTGTTTGACAAAATTAGAAATGAAATTGAAAATCATAATTTTAAAATAGTAAATGAAGATCAGACCAGACCTTGGGGAGGTTTTTTTGTAATTGATGAAAGTCAGGCAAGTGATTTTATTGCCACATTTTTTTCGCATTTAAAAATCGATGAGGTTCAGATTACCAATAAATTAAGTCCGAAAATTTTGGTAGTTGCACCAGAGAAAAGATTATCATGGCAATATCATTTTAGAAGAGCAGAAATCTGGAAAGTAGTTGAAGGCCCTGTGGGAGTTAAAATTAGTGATACAGATGTCGAAGGCGATTTGAAAACATTGCAAAATGGCGATTTTATTAAGATGGATAAAGGCGAGCGTCACCGTTTAATAGGCTTGGATTCATGGGGAATTATCGCAGAAATCTGGCAGCATACAGATCAGGACAATCCTTCGGATGAAGAAGATATTGTGAGGCTTCAGGATGATTTTGGACGTTAATAAAAAATAATCCCGCCAAGACGCCAAGTCGCCAAGTTTTATTTACCCACCGATTAAACGATTAAAAATGATAAAAAAAATCTGCTTAGATCAATTTAAATCTGCGTGAAACAAAAAACTTTGCGACTTTGCGTCTTTGTCTTTAAAACATTGCAACTTATTTTAGGTGAAATAGTACTAATTTAACACAACAATAATAACTTTACTATATTTGGGCGTAATTTGTGATTTTAAATTAAAATGACCTTGAAATGAAGAAAAAACCTGTTTCTATTAGAAATATTGCCGATGAGTTAAAGATATCTGTAACAACAGTATCTTTTGTATTAAATGGTAAGGCAAAAGAAAAGCATATTTCTAAAGAGCTTACAAAAAAGGTTTTAGATTATGCAAAATTAATAAATTACAGACCCAACCAAATTGCGCAAAGTCTTAGAACCGGAAAATCAAAAATCCTGGTTTTTATGGTTGAGGACATTTCTAATAATTTCTTCTCTAAACTGGCCCGAATTTTTGAAGATATAGCCTACGAAAAAGGATATAAAGTTATTTTTTGCAGTAACGAAAATGATGACGAAAAATCGAATGAATTAATCAGTTTGTTTAATTTTCGTCAGGTAGACGGGTTTATTTTAGTACCGTCCCCGGGGATAAAAGATACTGTCGAAGGTTTAATAAAAGACAATATTCCGGTAGTTTTACTCGATAGATTTTTTGAAGGATTAGATTGCAGCAGTGTGGTTATCGACAATGCGCAGGCTTCGTTTGATGCTACAGAACACCTGATACACAATAAGTTTAAAAATATTGGCTTTATTACCACAGCTTCAGATCAGACTCAGATGAAAGGGCGTTTGTCCGGATATGAAAGTGCAGTAATAGAAAATGGTTTAAAACCGCATACGCTTCAAATTCCTTTTAATGAAATTATAAAAGGAAAAGGCAAGGAGTATGTTCATGATTTCTTTAAAAAACATCCGGATTTGGATGCTGTTTTTTTTGCCACCAACTACCTTGCACAAAGCGGACTTGAAGTTTTGAAGGAGAATAATCCAAAACTAATAAAAGAGCTGGGAATTATAGCTTTTGACGACAATGATATGTTCAAAATTTACGATCCTGCTATTACCTCGGTTTCTCAGCCTTTGATAGAAATAAGTACTAAATTGATGGAGTTGATGCTGCCTCTTTTAAAGAAAAAAGATGTGAGTGAAACCAGTCATCAAATCGTGTTAAAAACAGAATTAATAATACGGGAATCATCACTGGTTAAGTAGCCTTTTTTTACTTCTTTATAAGGTAAAATTCAAACCTTATTTTTTCAAAAATATTTCAAAAATCTGAGCTTCAATAGGTGTATTGATTCTCAGGTTTTTTTTTATATAATTTTTACTATAAAAATACACTCTCTTGCATCTCTAATGCATTTAACATGTTTTTTAACATCACGAATTTTAACATCGATTACAACGTTTTCGTTGAATTTCGCTGAGATTTATTCAATAAAATAATCGAAATAAGTGTATATCTTATAAAATTAACATTAAAATTATATTTGCTAAAATAAATTTTTTTTTACTAAAACGTTTTAGTATGTTTGCTACAGATTCATAAGTTAATACGGCTTGTTGAGTTTTTAACGATTAAAATTTACCGGAACCTTTTAACCGATCAAAAACTTCACAAGTTAATTTTTAAAAATATTTGAGGTGTTTTTAAACTTTTTAAGAACCTTCTTTAAAACTTCAGTATTAATTCAATAAAAACTAACTAACCAAAAATTTTCATGATGAAACAATCAAATTGCAGAAAGAAAAGAATGCTGTATATGCATTTTTTTCTCACAATTATTCTCATTTGTGGCGGGTATAACCAGGTTACTGCCCAGAATCAAAAAACTCAGGTTACTGGGGTTATCACTTCACTTTCAGACAAACTGTCTCTTCCGGGAGTTTCTATTGTTGATGTAAGTGATCCGAGAAATGCAGTAAATGCTGATTTTGACGGGCATTATTCGATAACATTAAAAAACGGAACAGGTTCTTTACGCTTTACCATGATTGGTTACAAACCAATAGAACTAAAAGTAAATAACAGAACCGTTATTAATGTGGTTATGGACTTAGATGTCTCAGCATTAGATGAAGTAGTTGTTGTAGGTTATGGTACACAAAAGAAAAGAAAAGTTGTAGGTGCCATCGATCAGGTTAATAATGATGCATTTAAAGATAGACCTAATGTAAATGCAACATTGGCTTTGCAGGGTAAGGCGCCAAGTTTAACAATTCAGCAAACAAACTCTGAGCCAGGTGCAGGCTTAAATCTTAACATTCGTGGGATAAGCACATTAGGAAATAATAGTCCGCTGATAGTTATAGATGGTATAGTAGGAGGAGATATTAATGCTTTGAATCCTGCAGATATCGAAAGTGTATCTGTGTTAAAAGATGCGGGTAGTGCTGCGATTTACGGATCGAGAGCCAGTAATGGAGTTGTGCTTATTACCACCAAAAAAGGAAGTAAAGGTAAACCAATGTCTATTCAGTACAGCAGTCTTACAGGATTTAATAGTCCAAAATATTTTACAAAACCGGTACACGGATACGAAAATGCTATGCTAAGAAATGAAGCGGCATATAACTCTGGTGAAACAACTGCGGTATTTTCGGCGGCTAAAATTGCAGAGCTAAAAGCAAATGGTGATACAGAATGGTTTGCAGAAGAAATTGTAAAACCGGCACTTCAATTAAACCAAAACCTTTCTTTTTCGGGCGGAAGCGACAACTCTACTTATTTAGTTTCATTAGGATATCTGGATCAGGAAAGTACATTTGTTGGGCCTAAAAAAGGTCAGGAACGTTACAACTTTAGAATAAACCTTACGAACGAGTACGGTAAATTTAAATTAACGTCGACATTAGCCTATTCAAAACAAAAAATTACAGATCACTCATCAAGCACAGGTACCTTAATGGCAGATGCTTTCAGGGTTCCGTTATATTATACTCAAAAAGATAAAGAGGGTAATTACCTGACCAATGATGTATTACAACAGTTTAATTCATTGGGTATTCTAGAGCAGGGAGGTTTTAGAAAATATGATAATGATGATATTTTTGGAGCTTTGAATGCAGAATTTAAATTATCAAATTCCCTAAAAGTAAAAGGTGTTTTTGGAGGACGTTTATGGTCTGGAAGTATGTACAGCAGAGTAAAAGAAGTGAATTTTTCGCCTCAGGGAGTTTATGGTGCTGACAGAGATACAAATGATGAAACCAGAAAAAGTCTTGACCTGAACACACAGTTTATGTTAGAATACAGTAAAAGTTTTGGAAGTCATAACGTGGGCGGATTGATTGGAGTTTCTAACGAAAACCATTCAGACAGAGGAATCGGAATTTACAAAAAATACACAGATCCGGATTTGGGAACTCCAACCAGTGAAACAGTAATTGGTGAGAACTCTTATAACTCTAATGGAAGTTCATCAAAAAATAGTCTTAATTCTCTTTTTGGTCGTGCATCATATGATTTTAAAGATAAATATTTTGCAGAATTCAGTTTTAGATATGATGGTTCATCAAAATTCAGAGATGAATTAAGATGGGGATTCTTTCCTTCAGGAACGCTTGGTTACGCATTAACCAAAGAAAATTTCATGGAAAGCTATAATGATAAAGTAGGTAACATTAAACTAAGAGCTTCTTACGGTATTTTAGGAAACCAAAACGTTGGTAACTATCAATATCAAACGACTTATTTTACTTTTCAAAATGCTTATGGTTTCAACAATAGCGGTGTAAGCGGTACAGGATATAATTTTGCAAATCCTGATATTCAATGGGAAAAAGCAGCCACTTTTAATGCGGGAATCGATGCTGATTTCTTTAAAGGAGCGTTATCATTTTCATTCGATTATTTTGATAAAGTAACATCAGACATTCTTGTTCCGCCACAAGTACCGGGAGTTTTTGGTACAGGACTACCAATGTTTAATGCTGGTAAAGTAGGAAACAGAGGATGGGAAATTAGCGCGACTTACAAACATAAAGGAAAAGTGTTAAATCATACTTTGATGGTGAATTTTGGTGATTCGAAAAACAAAGTATTAGACTATGGCGGAAAAGAAAGATTAACCGGAGTAGAAGAGTTACAGGTTATTCTTCGTGAAGGATTGCCTTTCAATTCATACGTTGGTTTAAAAAGAGATGGAATTTTTCAGAACTGGGATGAAATCAAAGGAGCAGCAGTTCCTGAAGGATTAAGTGTACAGCCAGGCGATAACCGTTATGTAGACGTAAATAAAGACGGTAAAATTGATGACAATGACAAATTTGTTTTTGGAAATCCTTTCCCTAGATATACTTACGGAGCTACTTATAATTTAGATTACAAAAATTTTGATTTAAGCATTTTTATTCAGGGTGTTGGAAAAAGAACCATGATGATTAGAGGGGAGCTTGTAGAGCCGTTTCACTACAATTATGGTATGACAATGTACACGAACCAATTAGATTACTGGACGCCTCAAAATCCGGATGCAAAATATCCAAGATTGGCAAACAATGGTACACAATCAAATACAAACAACTTCAGAAGAGGTTCAGACATGTATTTGTATGATGGTGCATATGCAAGACTAAAAAATGTGCAAATAGGGTATTCATTATCAGATGATGTGGCGCAAAGGTTAGGAATGAGCAGATTTCATGTTTATGTTTCAGGACAAAATCTACTTACATTATCTAAAGTGAAATTTGTTGATCCGGAACTTTCTGAATTCAACAATAGCATGACACCTTCAGGAGCTAACAGCGGAAGAGCTTATCCAACGCAGGTTTATTACGGAATGGGTATAGATATTACCTTTTAAAAAAAATGAAAATGAAAAATATACTTAAACACATAAAATTCATACCAGTTGTACTCTTACTATTGGTAAGCTGTGAAGATTTGGACCTTGCGCCTGAAAATCAATTTACAGATTCTAATTATTGGACAAGTGTAGATAAAGCCCAGACTTTTCTAAATACGGCTTATTCGCAAATGCAAACCAGTCAATATTTCTTTTATAATGAAGCGTTATCTGATAATGCTTTTAACGGAAGAGGAGATAATGCAGGAGCTGCATCAATCGGGGCCGGAATTTATGATCCTTCTTTAGGAAGAATAAAAGACGAATGGAATAACCGATATGCGGGTATTAAAACCTGTAATCTTTTATTAGAAAATATCGACCGTGTTCCTAATGCCGATGCAACTGTAATTGCGAGAATGAAAGCAGAAGCCCGTTTCCTGAGAGCTTTTCAACATTTTCAGTTAACAACTTGGTTTGGAGATATTCCTTTAATAAAGAAAGATCCTTCTCTTACAGAAGCAACAACGGTAAGCAGAACATCGCATGCAGAAGTTATTGCCTTTATTTTAAGCGAATTGGATGCTATAATTCCGGCATTACCAAAGAACACACAATATGCCGCTGCCGACAGAGGAAAAATTACTGTAGGTGCTGCTGTAGCGCTAAAAGCCAGAGTTCTTTTGTATGAAGGAAAATGGGATGATGTTGTAAAAACAGTAGAACCATTTATTGCAATGAGTTACGGAACATACAGTTTGTTTCCTTCTTACGAAGGTTTGTTTCAACAGCAAAATGAGTATAACAGCGAGGATATTTTAAGTTTACAATATGTACCACAATTTAGAATGTGGGGAGAATTTTTTGATATGGCTCCACTGTCTGCAGGTGCAAGGTTAAATGCTTTGGCTCCAACTCAGGAATTAGTAGACAGTTATCTAATGATGAACGGAAAAAAAATCAACGAAGCTGGATCAGGATACAACGAAAACGATCCTTATATCAATAGAGATCCAAGACTTACAAATACTATAGTTTACGATAAATACAATTGGAAAGAAGGAGACGGAAGTTCTCATATTATTTACATTAAACCAGGTACTTCAGTAGGAAACCCAACAGATGAATTTGTACAAGGATCATCATCAACTCCTACAGGATATTACACTCGTAAGTATTATGATACACAACATTTAACTTCTTTGCAGTCAGGTTTAAATCTAATGTTGTTTCGCTATGCCGATATATTGTTGATGTACGCAGAAGCTAAAAATGAGTTGAACCAAATGACAAGTGCCGTATGGGATCAAACCATTAAACCATTAAGAACCCGTGCAGGTTTTACAGATGCAGCAGCTTTATCTTTTAATAGTGCTTTAGGACAAACAGGACTTAGAGAAGTAATAAGAAATGAGCGTCGTACAGAATTTGCTATGGAAGGTTTAAGAATCTTTGATATTAGAAGATGGAAAACTGCCGAAGATGTTTTGAATGGTTATGCACACGGAGCAAAATTTGGTGTATCATCTGTAGACAATGGTTATTTAAGAGTGAACTTAAGAACTTTTGATCCTGATAAACATTATTTATGGCCAATACCAAGAGATGAGCGTTTGATTAATACTAATTTATCTCAAAATCCAAACTGGTAAAACTAACTAACAACCTAAAAATAAATAACATGAAAAATATATATTCAAAATTATTATTAATAGTATGCGCAATCTTTGCTGCAAGTTGCGACAACGACGATACCATGAGCCATACTAATGTAAGTGCTGTTAATGCGCTTTATTCTCCGGCGAATAATAAATTTTATGACCTTGGAGCACAAAGTTCTGCTGTATTTGAATGGGAAGGAGCTAAAGCAGAAGACAATGGGGTGGTATTGTATGATGTGGTTTTTGATCGTGCAGATGGAGATTTCTCTAAACCAATTTATGTAAGACCTTCTGACGGAAACGGATTTCAAAAAACATTAAACCTTTCTTTTACAGAGTTAAATAAAATTGCCGGATTGGCAGGTATTGCATCTGAAACTATCGGAAAATTAAAATGGACCGTTTATTCTTCTAAAGGTGTAAATGTTCAAAAATCAAGTGTTTCAGGTATTATCGAAGTACAAAGACCAGGCGGTTTCCCAACTCCTGACCAATTGTTTATTACAGGAACAGGTTCAGAAACAGGAGAAACAGTTGCAGATGCGCAAGCGTTCAAGAAAACAGGCGCTACGACTTTTGAAATTTATACGAAGTTACAAGCAGGAAGCTATAAATTTATATCAAGAAAAAATGGAACTCCTGAAGTTTTCTACATCAGCGAAGCGAAATTAAAACAAGACGGAACAACAACGTATACAGGAGATGCAAAAGTGTATAAAATTAAAGTTGATTTTAGTGATGGTTCAACCACTATGACAGAAATTAAAAAAATCGAATTATGGTTTCCTCCACTTAGCCAATATTTATTTGAATATACATATTCAGGAAAAGGAATCTGGAAAGCGGACAATAAAAAAATCACTTTCAAAACAGAATCATGGGGTAAAGATGAACGTTACAAATTCAAATTTACAGTTGTAAATGGCGCGACTTCAAGCGAAGAGTGGTATGGTAGTGTCAATAATGATAACAACAGACCAGACGGTAACATTGCAGCATCATACTGGTATATGGTTCCTGTAAGCAATGATGTATGGAATAACAGTTTCAAATTTGCATCTGCAATAGACGGTGCTAATGTAAATGCCGAAATTAATTTTAGTGCAGCTGTACCGGCATATACACACAGTTTTACAATTCTATAAATAACCCTCGACGTCTCTTAGAGATTGTTTCTAAGAGACGTTTTATTAAATGAAATATATTATGAAAAAATTATTTTCAACACGTTATAACATCATGTTACTTTGTGTAATAGGTTTAGGGTTATTGGCTACTTCATGTGATGATGATGCAGTTCCGTTGCGTGATCCTAATACTACAACTGGCCCGCAATTTAAATATACATGGGCACAAACAGCTGATTCTTTACAACTTTCGACCTATAATAATTATCTGGGATCTAACGGAACTTTTGTAGAGAACAATACCGGGAACAGTACATTTCATTACTGGCCAAATGCTCACGTTCTTGATGTTCTTACAGATGGTTATTTAAGAACTGGAAATGAAAACTACAAAACCAAAATGAAAGCATTGGTTCAGGGAATTAAAGTAAAAAACGGAAATACATACAACAATGTTTTTAATGATGATATGCTTTGGCTGGCGAATTCCTGCCTTCGTGCCTATAAAGCTACAAATGATCAGGAATATAAAGATGTTGCCGATTTTTTATGGGAGAGAATAAAACTAAGCTGGAGTGATGTTTTTGGAGGAGGAATCACCTGGAAACAAAATACACCAAAAGAGAAAAATGCGGTATCAAACGGTCCGGCAATAGTTCTTGCCATGAGATTGTACGAAATAGATAATGATGCTGATGATCTTGTTTGGGCTAAGAAAATTTATGCATGGCAAAAAAACAATTTGGTAGATCCGGTTTCAGGAGCGGTTTGGGATAATATAGCAGAAGTAAACGGGGTAGTGACTACCAATAAAGACTGGGTATTTACTTATAATATGGGAACCTGGATTGGTGCCGGTTTAAGATTGTACAAAGCTACAAATGACCAGACGTATCTTGATGATGCGGTAAAATCAGGAAGAAACGTTTTAACCAATCCAAAATTAGTTTCAGAAGGACTTCTTAAAGATGAAGGTCAGGGTGACGGAGGATTATTTAAAGGTATTTTGGTACGTTATTTTACAGAACTAATAGAGCAGCCAACGATCAATTCTACTGATAAAGAAACTTTTGCAGCATTCATAAAATTTAATGCGCAGTCATTTTATAAAAAAGGAATCCTGAGACCTGCAATGCTTTCAGGAAATAACTGGAAAGTAGCTCCTGCAGCTGGAGGAAACGTAGATTTAACCACTCAATTGAGCGGAGTTATGTTAATAGAAGCAGCAGCCAAGCTGGACAAAAATGGTTATTTTGATTAATTATTTAGTGGTAGTTTAAGTAGTAATTTTTGTAATGCCTGAAGGAAATAAACAGCCTTCAGGTTTTATACTGTTTATCAGTTTAACAGAAATAGTATGTAAAGCACGAAATAAGATTTAAAATAATCATTCAATAAAGTACTTTCCCGAAATTTCTAAAAAAATAAAATATTATAATGAAGAATAAAATCACAATTATACTTTTTCTTTTTGTAAGTCTTGTATCCTTTGCACAATGGAAACCACAAGGTGATAAAATAAAAACAAAATGGGCAGAACAGGTAGATCCCAACAATACGCTTCCTGAATATCCACGTCCGATAATGGAAAGAGGTCAATGGAAAAATCTTAATGGTTTATGGAACTATGCAATACAACCGGCAGGACAAACAGCGCCAAAAGGCTACGACGGAAAAATTCTCGTTCCTTTTGCTGTTGAATCAAGCCTTTCCGGAGTAATGAAAAAAGTAGGTTCAGAAAACGAATTATGGTATGAAACCAATTTTACAATCGCCAGCAACTGGAAAAGCAAAGATATTTTATTGCATTTTGGTGCAGTAGACTGGAAAACAGAAGTATGGATAAACAATGTGAAAGTAGGAACACATACCGGAGGATTTACGCCTTTTACCTTTAATATAACACCATTCTTAAACGGAAAATCGCAAAAATTAGTGGTAAAAGTATGGGACCCAACAAGTGACGGAACACAGCCAAGAGGAAAACAAGTTAAAAATCCTGAAAGTATCTGGTACACACCGGTAACAGGAATCTGGCAAACCGTTTGGTTAGAGCCGGTAAGCAAAAAATACATTACCAATTTAAGAACCACACCGGATATTGATCGCAACACGATTACTATCGTTCCGGAAGTTGAAGGAAGTACACCGGGAGATATTGTTGAAATTACAGTATTCGACGGTATCAAAACTATTGCATCAGAAAAAGGAGTAGCGGGTCAGTCTTTGGATATTGTACTGAATAATCCAAAATTATGGTCGCCTGATTCACCATTTTTATATGATATTAAAGTAAAATTAATTAGCGGCGGTAAAGTGACCGATGAAGTAAAAAGCTATTTTGCAATGCGTAAAATTTCTTCAAAAAGAGATGATAAAGGCATTGTGAGAATCCAGCTGAACAACAAAGATTGTTTTCAGTTTGGCCCTTTGGATCAGGGATGGTGGCCTGACGGATTGTATACCGCGCCAACAGACGAAGCTTTAAAATACGATCTTGTAAGAACTAAAGAATTAGGTTTTAATATGATCCGTAAACATGTAAAGGTTGAACCGGCAAGATGGTACACACATTGCGACAGAATGGGATTTTTAGTATGGCAGGATATGCCAAACGGAGATGATGGCCCAATCTGGCAAATGCACAAATATTTTGAAGGTACAGAACTAAAAAGAACAGCGCAATCTGAGGCGACATACAAAAAAGAATGGAGAGAGATTATGGATCACTTATATTCGTATCCAAGTATCGTAGTATGGGTTCCGTTTAATGAAGCGTGGGGACAATTTAAAACAGTTGAAATTACCGAATGGACCAAGAATCACGATCCAAGCAGATTGGTGAACTCATCAAGTGGAGGAAACCATTTTCAAACCGGAGATATGTTAGACATTCACCATTATCCTGAACCTAACTTAAAATTGTATGATGCACGCAGGATTACAGTTTTAGGAGAATACGGCGGAATTGGTCTTCCGGTTACAGGACATTTATGGCAAACAGATAAAAACTGGGGATACACTCAGTTCAAGAATAATGATGAAACCACAGCAAAATACAAAGAATACGCAGAACAGTTAAAAACATTATCTAAAGTAGGTTTTTCTGCAGCTGTTTATACCCAGACTACTGATGTCGAAGGCGAAGTAAATGGTTTTATGACCTACGATCGTAAAGTCGATAAAATGAATTTTTCTGAGGTTAGCAAAATAAACAAAGAAGTAATTAACGCTATTAATAATTAAGTTTTGAAAAAAAATAATAAAATAGTTTTTAGCTTTTTCGCATTACTTGCATTTGTGCCTATTAATGCACAAAGTGTAGCGGTTTGCGAAACCAAACTTCCTGTAGAATGGGTAAATCCTTTGATAGGCACAGATTCTGATTACGGCATCTCCAACGGAAATACTTATCCTGCGATTGCAATGCCTTGGGGAATGAATTTCTGGACGCCTCAAACCGGTAAAATGGGCGATGGATGGGCGTATACCTATAAATCAAACAGAATAAAAGGTTTCAAACAAACACATCAGCCTTCGCCGTGGATGAACGATTACGGTCAGTTTTCGATAATGCCGGTTACAGGTGAATTAAAATTTAAGGAAGAAGAGAGACAAAGCTGGTTTTCTCATAAAGCAGAAATCGTTACGCCTTATTATTACAGCGTTTATCTGGCAGATCATAATGTTACAACCGAAATTACGCCAACAGAAAGAGCAGCGAGATTTAGATTTACATTTCCCGAAACAGATAAAGCGTACATTGTTATTGATGCTTTTGATAAAGGATCTTACGTAAAAATAATTCCTTCTGAAAGAAAAATTATCGGGTATACTACAAAAAACAGTGGAGGTGTTCCGCTTAATTTCAAAAATTATTTTGTGATCATTTTCGATAAAGAATTGAAGTTAAATTCGACCTTCAACGGAGATGTTTTAGGAAATGCACTTGAAATGCAGGCAGATCACGCCGGCGCGGTAATTGGCTTTAAAACAAAAGCAGGCGAACAAGTAAACGCTCAGGTAGCTTCGTCATTTATAAGCTATGAACAAGCAGAAAGAAATCTCAAAGAAATAGGAAAAGACAACTTTGATGAACTTAAAGAAAAAGGAAAAGAAACCTGGAACAAAGAATTAAGCCGAATAAAAGTAGAAGGCGGAACAAACGACCAAATGGGAACTTTTTATTCCTGTTTGTACAGATCACTTCTTTTTCCGAGAAAGTTTTTTGAGTTCGACAAGAATAAAAAACCAGTTCATTACAGTCCTTACAACGGAAAAGTTTTGCCGGGTTATATGTTCGTAGATACTGGTTTCTGGGATACTTTTAGAGCTTTGTATCCATTTTTAAATTTAATGTATCCGGAATTAAATGCGCAAATGCAGGAAGGACTTTCTAATGCATTCAATGAAAGCGGATGGTTGCCGGAATGGTCGAGCCCGGGATTACGTGATATTATGGTGGGAAATAATTCGGCATCAATTGTATCCGAAGCGTATTTAAAAAGCGGAAAAGGAAATAAATACGACATCGAAAATTTATACAAAGCCGTAATTCATGGCGCTAATAATGCAGGGCCATTAAAAGCCGTAGGTCGCGCAGCAGCAGATTCATACAATACATTAGGTTATGTGCCGCATGATGTTGTAAACGAAAGTGCCGCCAGAACATTAGAATATGCCTATGATGATTTTGCGATTTATCAATTGGCGAAAGCCTTAAACAAACCGCAGTCAGAAATTGATTTATATAAAAAGCGAAGTCTCAATTATAAAAACCTTTTTGATCCGAAATACAATTTGATGCACCCAAAAAACAGTGACGGAAAATTCATGGAACCTTTTGATCCTTTTCAATGGTTTAACGGATTTACCGAAGGAAACAGCTGGCATTATTCATGGTCTGTTTTTCACGATATACAAGGTTTAATTGATTTGATGGGAGGAAATCAGTCATTTGTTTCCCAATTGGATAAAGTATTTTCGTCGCCTCCAATTTTTGCCACTTCAAATTTCACAGGAGGAGTGATTCACGAAATGCGGGAAATGCAAATTGCCAATATGGGGCAATATGCACACGGAAATCAGCCAATTCAGCACATGATTTATCTGTATAATTATGCCGCAGAACCCTGGAAAGCGCAATATTGGGTAAGAGAAACGATGAACAGAATGTATCATGCAACACCAGATGGATATTGTGGCGATGAAGATAACGGACAAACTTCGGCCTGGTATGTATTTTCTGCCTTAGGTTTTTATCCCGTTACTCCGGCCTCAGACCAATATGTTGTGGGAGCACCATTGTTTAAAAAAGTAACAATTGAATTGCAGAACGGAAATAAAGTAGAAATTAATGCTCCGGACAACAGTGATCAAAACAGATATATCAAAGAGATGAAATGGAATGGAAAAACGTATTCAAAAAACTGGATCAGCCATGCTGAATTGATGAACGGTGCAACATTAGATTTTGATATGTCGACAACACCAGATCTTAAAAGAGGAACCGGAAAAGAAGATGTTCCGTACTCATTAACAAACGAATAATTTTAATTAAACACATAGAAACATAGATTTTATATTTAGAAAAAGTAAATCAAAAAGAAACTCTTTTCTTCACACATAGTCCCGATAGCTATCGGGATTAGTTAATGCAAGTGAAACGCCTTTTTTAAGTTCAATAATTCTATGTTCCTATGTGTTAAAAGAATTGCACCCAGCGGGTTAATTTAATTAAGAAATAATAAACAAATATTAAAGGGAATTTGCCTTTACAATTTTAAAATATACTACAAATGCAAAGAAGAAAATTTATCCAGAATGCTGCTTTATTTGGCAGTTTAGCACTTATCGATCCTATGGAAATAATTGCAGGAACTAAAATGGTAAAAGATTTCCCTATTGTAAGGGTTGCAAAAGGAAAAAGAAATTTTGAAAGTGATTTCATAGAAAAAACGATAACCGAATTTCAAAAGAATGTAAAAGATAAAGAATTAGGATGGCTGTTCAACAACTGTTTTCCTAATACGCTTGATACTACCGTAACCTATTCACAAAAAAACGGAAGACCGGATACTTATGTAATCACGGGAGATATTGATGCCATGTGGCTCAGAGACAGTTCTGCTCAGGTATGGCCGTATATGGCTTTTGCCGGTAAAGACACAAAATTAAAAAACCTGATTGCAGGTGTTATCAACAGGCAAACAGAATATATATTGAAAGATCCGTATGCGAATGCATTTTACAACGATCCGAATAAAAAAGGAGAGTGGACAACAGATCATACCGATATGAAACCCGGAGTTCACGAAAGAAAATACGAAATAGATTCCTTGTGCTACCCAATAAGACTGGCCTATAACTATTGGAAAAATACCGGAGATACTTCTCCGTTTGATGAAAATTGGGTAAAAGCAATAAAAGCCACATTAAAAGTATTCAAAGACCAGCAGCAAAAAGACGGTTACAATCCTTATACATTTCAAAGAACCACGCAATTTGCTACAGATACAAGACCATTAAAAGGATACGGATATCCGGTTAAACCAGTTGGTTTAGTGTGTTCGGCTTTTAGGCCAAGTGATGATGCAACGGTTTTTTCTTTCTTAATTCCTTCCAACTTTTTTATTGTAGCGAGTATGAAACAAGCTGCAGAAATGTTGGAAACCATTAAAAAAGACAGCGCTACAGCAAAAGAATTAAGAGCTTTGGGTAACGAAGTAGAGCAGGCAATACAACAACATGCCGTGGTGAAACATCCTAAATACGGAAACATTTTTGCTTTTGAAGTAGATGGTTATGGCGGTCATTTACTTATGGATGATTCCAATGTGCCAAGTTTGCTGAGCTTACCTTATTTAGAGGCTATTGATGTGAATGATCCGACGTATCAAAACACCAGAAAATTTGTGTTATCAGAAGATAATCCTTTTTTCTTTAAAGGAAAAGTAGCCGAAGGAGTTGGAGGACCGCACGTGGGTATGGATATGATCTGGCCAATGTCGTTAGTAATGAGAGCTTACACAACATCAGATCAAAATGAAATAAAACAATGTATCAAAATGTTGAAAGCATCGCATGGCGCCACCGGTTTTATGCACGAATCTTTTCATAAAGACGACGCTAAAAATTTCACAAGATCATGGTTTGCCTGGACCAATACATTATTTGGCGAATTATTGTGGGATACGTATCAAAAACATCCAAAATTACTGGAACTATAGCTATTTGTAACACGTTTTAATTCTTTATAAAATGATAAAATTGAACAAGAATATCGTTCTTGCGGCCCTTTCTATGTCTATTTTTGGCTTTAATGCGGCGGCACAGAAATCCGGTGGCGGACTTGCAAAAGGAAAATATACAGCTTTGGTAAATCCGTTTATTGGTACTGCGCCCTTATTAGATACCAAAATAATAGGCTATACACCACCTGCAGATATGCGCGTTTGGGCAGGATTGGTTTTTCCGGGCTCATCTGTACCTAATGCAATGGTACAATTAAGCCCCATGACAAAATACAGATCCGGTGCAGGATATGAGTATGAGAATACTGAGATTTTAGGATTTACCCATACCAATAAAGGACATTGGAATCTTTGTCATATTCCGCTTTTACCTGTTCCTGACGGAGCGTCATTTCCGTATAAATCATCTTTTAGTCATGATCAGGAAAAAGCAAGTCCGGCGTATTACGAAGTATATTTAAAAGATTATAATGTTGAGGTAAAACTGACTTCAACTTTGCGTTGTGGTGTTCACGAATATACTTTTAAAAATAACAAAGGCCGAAAAGTACTTTTTGATTTGGGCAAAGCCAATAACCATGTCGACGATTGGCAAATCAAACAGGAAGGCACCAATGCAGTAAGCGGTTTTCAGAGAACCGGAGGCGAAAAAATATATTTTTATGCCACATTAAGCAGTCCGATTGAAAAATTAGATACCAAAGATATCGCAAAAAGTGGCGGATATACTTTGGTAAATATTAAAGACGGAGATACAAAACCGGTAACGGTAAAAATAGCATTGTCTTTTGTGAGTGTAGAGAATGCAATCGAAAATCTGAAAGCAGAAGTAGGAGATAAAAACCTCAACAAAGTTTTTGAAGAAGGAAGCACAAAGTGGGAAAACCTGCTTTCTAAAATTCAGGTAAAAGGAGGAAACGAACAACAAAATGTTATGTTTTACAGTATGTTGTACAGATCTTTTTTATGGCCGGCTTTACGAAGTGACGTAAACGGACAATTTACAGATGAAGCGGGAAAAGTTCGAAAAGAAAACTATCACTATTACACACTTCCTTCATTATGGGATGATTACAGAAATAAATTGGTTTTGCTAAGCATTTTTTCACCCGATGAAACCAGCGATATCATTAGTTCGATGATCAACGAAGGAGAAATTAAAGGTTTTATGCCAACATTTTTTCATGGAGATCACGCAGCATCTTTTATTGCAGGTTCTTATATGAGAGGCATCAGAAAGTATGATGTTAAAAAAGCATACGAGTTATTATTAAATAATGCGTATAAAGAAGGCGGTACAAGACCTCATATTGCAGAATATATTGCAAAAGGATATGTTCCGGAACAGGATATAAAAAATCCTGTGGTAGAAACGAAAGGAAATGCAGGAGTTACTAAAACTTTAGAATATGCTTATGATGATCATGCATTGGCATTATTGGCCAAAGAACTAAAGGATACAGAACATTATAATGATCTGGTAAAACGTTCTAAAAATTATGCAAATGTATTTGATAAATCGACCAGTTTTATGAGAGGTAAATTGGCAGATGGTAAATGGGTAACGCCATTTAATCCTGAGTTTCCGTACTATGAATACATGTATCGTGAAGCAAATGCGTGGCAGTTATCGTTTTTTGCACCACAAGATATGCCGGGATTAGTACAACTTTACGGAGGCGCGAAACCTTTTGAAGCCAAACTGGATGAGTTTTTTACAAAACCATGGAATCCTAATTATATAGCCTGGAATATTTCTGGTTTTATAGGACAATATTGCCACGGAAATCAGCCGGATCATGAAGCGCCGTTTTCGTATTATTTTGTAAATAAACCTGAAAAATCACAAAAAAGAATAGACGAAATATTAGAAACAATGTACGGAATTGGGTCCGAAAAACTGGCCATGTCCGGTATGGATGATGCGGGCGAAATGTCGTCCTGGTACGTGTTTGGTGCACTGGGACTTTACCCGTTATCTCCTGCCGATCCCGAATATATTGTAACGGTTCCTATTTTTAAAGAAGTGGCATGGACTACTCCTGCAGGCAAAAAAGTAACGATCAAAAACCCAAATGGTAAAAGAAATCTGGAAACAATAAAAGTAAACGGCGCCAAGATCGACGGGTATTTTGTTTCGCACGATTTGTTTACGAATGGCGGTGAGATACAAGTAATAACCAAATAACAAGAATGCATTGTATAGTATAAATTAAAATAACGTCCCTTTTTTGGGGACGTTGTTTATATAAAACCGATTTAAAATGAAAACAATTAAAGTATTGATTTGCCTGTTTTTTGTACTTGGATTTTCCCACGGTTATTCTCAGCAAAAAAAGTTTGAACTCCTTTCGCCCAATGGAGCAATAAAAGCTTCGATTGCTTTAGAAGATAAAATCTATTATTCAGTAAACATTAATAACGAAGAATTAGCATCAAATAATCATTTGGCATTAATTCTGAAAAATGAAACCTTAGGACTAAATCCTAAAGTAACAGGAAGCAAAACAGGAAAAGTAAAGGAAGAAATCAAACCAGTTGTTCCGCTAAAATTTTCCTCAGTATCCAATAGTTATAATTATTTAGTATTAAATTTTAAAGGAGATTATTCAGTAGAATTTCGTGCTTTTGATGACGGAATTGCATACCGATTCATAACGGCTAAAAAAGGAGAAATTGAAGTAATAAATGAAGATTTCTCGGTTAATTTTCCAGAGGATTATCTATTGCATTTGCAACAGCCCGGAGGTTTTAAAACCGCTTACGAAGAAGCCTATTCGCAAACAGCAGTCAAAGATTGGAAACCTTCTGATAAAATGTCTGTGCTACCTGTTTTAGTCGATTCAAAAAAACAGTACAAAATACTAATAAGCGAGTCTGATCTTTCTGATTATCCTTGTTTGTTTTTGAAAGGAACAGGAAACGGAATTACAGCTACGTTTCCTAAAACGCCTTTAGAGTTTGGCCCTGACGGAGATAGAAGCCTTAAGATCCTTAAAGAAGCCAATTATATAGCAAAAACTAAAGGAACAAGAAGTTTTCCGTGGCGTTATTTTGTCATTACAAAAGAGGACAAACAGCTTATAGAAAACACCATGACACTGAAACTGGCTGCAAAAAGTGAACTAAAAGAAACCGCATGGATAAAACCCGGACAAGCCAGCTGGGAATGGTGGAACGGCGCTACGCCTTATGGTCCGGATGTTAATTTTTTATCAGGTTATAATTTGGATACCTATAAATATTATATCGACTTTGCTTCAAAATTTGGCATAAAATATATCATTATGGATGAAGGCTGGGCCAATAGTACAGAAGATCCTTATTCGCCAAACCCAAATGTCAATGTTCATGAGCTGATCAAATATGGTAAAGAAAAAAATGTGGGTATCGTATTATGGCTTACATGGCTTACCGTTGATAAAAATATGAGCGTTTTCAAGACCTTTAAAGAATGGGGAATTGCAGGGGTAAAAATTGATTTCATGGATCGCAGTGATCAGGTAATGGTAAATTATTATGAAAATGTAGCCAAAGAAGCAGCAAAACATCAAATATTGGTAGATTTTCACGGCGCGTTTAAACCTGCGGGATTAGAGTATAAATATCCTAATTTAATATCGTACGAAGGGGTAAAAGGAATGGAACAAATGGACGGTTGTAAACCGGATAACAGTTTGTATCTTCCATTTATGCGTAATGCAGTTGGCCCAATGGATTATACGCCTGGCGCCATGATTAGCATGCAGCCTGAAGTTTACAGATCCGAAAGACCAAATTCTGCAAGTATAGGTACAAGAGCTTATCAGCTTGCTTTGTTTGTGGTTTTTGAAAGCGGTTTACAAATGCTTGCTGATAATCCAACCAATTACTATCGCGAGAAAGAATCTACTGATTTTATAACTTCGGTACCTACAACCTGGGATGAAACCAAAGCATTAGAAGCAAAAGCAGGACAATATGCCATTGTTGCAAAAAGAAAAGGTACGAAATGGTTTATTGGCGGAATTACTAATAATGCCGAAAAACAAAGGAATTTCAAACTGAATTTAGACTTTTTAAAAGCAGGAAAATTATATAAAGTGACTTCATTCGAAGACGGCATCAACGCAGGATATCAGGCAATGGATTATAGAAAAAAGAATTTCACTGTTACCAATGCTGCTAACATCGAAGTAAAAATGGTCAAAAATGGAGGATGGGCAGCAGTTTTGGAGGAAATTTAGGGTTTGACGTAATTCTTTAAAATATAATCGTTTTGTGTTTTATCCCGTATAGTTTTTTTGAATAGGCTCCAGCTTTAGCTGGAGTTTATGTAAAAAGTAACGACAAAGTTTGTCATTCCGAACGAGGGATCTCCGCCAGTAGCTCTACCAAGATTTGTGATCTTGATTGTGGAGTTTCTCATGAAGATCCCTCGTTCGGGATGACAAAAAAAGTTCTTATGAAAACGAGTGCGCTAGCCCCGATAGAAGAGGAAATCCTTTTGTGTCCGCCGCGGCGGGCACAAAAGATTGGAACGGATAGCGGGATTAGCTCCTAAAAAAAATGATTTGCTTTTATCAGCCAATTCAAAATATTAAAAAATAAAATATAATGATTATACAGCATAAAAAAAATAGTAAAACAATTTACCTGTTTTTCCTTTTTCTGTTAATGAGTTTCGCGGGATATTCTCAGGCTCCTGTAAATCTCCAGTGCGAGCATTTGGTTAATCCGTTAGGAATTGATGTACCTCAGCCAAGACTTTCCTGGCAATTAAGTGGCAGCGGACATAATGTAATACAAGCAGCTTATCAAATAGAAATCGCAACAGATTCGATTGCTTTAATAAAAGGCGAAGCATCTGTCTGGAATACTGGAAAAGTAGCGTCTGAAGCTATTTTAATTCCTTATAATGGAGCAACTCTAAAATCTTTTACCACTTATTTCTGGAGAGTAAAAATTTGGGACGGAAAAAATAAAATGCAAGTTTCAAAAATTCAGCGTTTTGAAACGGCAATGTTACAATTTAGCGATTGGAAAGGCAGTTGGATATCTGATTCTCATGATATGAATTACAAACCGGCTCCTTATTTCAGGAAAGAAATTACAACATCAAAGACGATAAAAACGGCTCGTGCTTATATTACAGCAGGCGGATTATATGAATTTTATGTAAATGGAAAAAAAGCAGGAGATCGAATGCTGGATCCTATGTTTACAAAATTCGACAGTCGAAATTTGTACGCAACACTCGATATTACAAAACAGCTGCAAAACGGAAAAAATGCTTTTGGTATTTTGCTGGGAAACGGCTGGTACAACCACCAATCGGCTGCAGTTTGGCATTTTGATAAAACAATTTGGAGAAATCGTCCTCGTTGTCTGGTAAATATCAGAATTACCTATTCTGATAATACTACCGAAACAATAGTTACAGATGAAACCTGGAAAACGGCTGATAGTCCTGTAATCTTTAATAGCATTTACACTGGTGAACATTATGATGCCCGCAAAGAAATTAGCAATTGGAACAAACCTGATTTTAACGATAATAACTGGAATAAAGCAATACTTGTAAAATCGCCATCATCAAAATTGATGTCACAACAATTACATCCAATTCGGGTTACAGCACACTTAAAGCCAACGAAAGTAAACAGGATAAATGATACATTATCGGTTTTTACCTTCCCAAGAAATATTGCCGGAACAGTGAGCCTTTCGATCAAAAATGCAGTTCCCGGAACTATCTTTAGAATAAAACACGCAGAACGTTTGTATAAAAACGGAATGGTTGATCTTTCTAATATCGATTTGCATTACAGACCAACTGACAATACCGATCCTTTTCAGACCGATATTTTTATTGCAAAAGGAAATGATAAAGAAAGTTTTTCTCCAAAATTTAATTACAAAGGATTTCAATATGTAGAAGTAACTTCAAGTCATCCTTTTGCATTAGATCATAATAGTCTTGTTGCTCTCGAAATGCACAGCGATGTTCCTGCCGTGGGGAAAATTAAAACTTCGAATGAGGTTTTTAATAAAATATGGGAAGCAACAAACAGTAGTTATCTCGCTAATTTATTTGGTTACCCAACAGATTGTCCGCAACGCGAAAAGAACGGTTGGACAGGCGACGCACACACGAATATAGAAACAGGACTATATAATTTTGACGGAATTACAATTTACGAAAAATGGCTTACAGATCATCAGGACGAGCAACAACCCGATGGAGGAATTTCTAATATTGTTCCAAACCCCGGAGCATTTGGATATGAATTTGCTACCGGCCCTGACTGGACGAGTTCTATAGCGATTATTCCGTGGAAAATATATGAGTTTTATGGCGATGCCAGTTTGCTGACTAAAATGTATCCCAATATGAAAAATTATGTAGATTTAATTGATAAGAAATATCCAACCGGTATTACAGATTGGGGATTAGGTGATTGGGTTCCTGTAAAAAGCACCAGTTCGAAACCGCTTACTTCTACAATGTATTATTATACAGATGTTTTAATTTTAGCCAAGACCGCAAAACTGTTAGGAAACACCAACGATGCTGAGCACTATTTTAAATTGGCAGAAAAAATCAAAAGTATATTCAATGAACAGTTTTTAAATAAAAGTACCTATTTGTATTGCAGCGGTACCCAAACAGAACTGTCTGGCCCACTATATTGGGGATTAGTTCCTGATGAATACAAACAAAAAGTAGCCGATAATTTGTACAAAAAAGTGCAGGAAACTAATTTTCATCTTGATGTTGGTTTATTAGGAACGAAGTCTTTATTGAATGCATTAAGCGAAAATGGCTATGCCGATGCTGCTTATAAAATTGCTTCTCAGGAAGATTTTCCGTCCTGGGGATATTGGATCAAAAACGGAGCTACAACTTTATTTGAAAACTGGCCTTTGAATGTTGAAAAAAATGACGCTTCGATGAATCATATTATGTTTGGAGAAATAGGAGCATGGATGTACAAAGGATTGGGAGGTGTTTTTCCTGACGAAAATTTACCTGGTTTTAAGCATATTATTTTAAAACCAAATTTTGTAAAAGACCTTACTTATTTCGAATCAGAACATACATCTCCTTACGGGAAAATAGTATCGAACTGGAAAAGAGAAAACAAAAAAGTACTTTATGAAGTGGTGGTTCCGCCAAATTCTACTGCGAGTTTTTATTTAGAAAAGAACAGTAATTTTACTTGTAATTCAAAAGATATTAGTTTTAGTACCAAAGGATTATATAAAGTGATTCAGCTTAAATCAGGATCTTATTCTTTTAAAATTACGGAATAATAAATGGATCAATACAAAAGCCTTCGGAGCGAAAAATGGAATCAAAAGTAATTTTTACCGCAAAGAGCGCAAAGTTTTTTTGATATGATAAGTTTTGTAAAAAGGCAAAGTTCGCAAGGCTTTGAGATTACTTTGAGATTTTACCACAGAGATCGCAAAGTTTTTTGAATATACAAAGTGTAGTAAAAATACATCCCGAAGCCTCGGAACACAAACCTTTGTGTGCTTAGATGTTGTAAACATAACATAAACTTTAGTGAACTCTGCGGTAAAAGAATTAGTGAGCATGAAATTTTCTATGTTGCTCCACAACATTTAGTATTGATCGTAATAAAGATTTAATTCTATTAAAATAAAAAAGCATTAGTAAACCAATAATTTACTAATGCTTTTTGTTTTTTCGATTGTGAAAGATTGGATCCTTACATTGAATTCAAATCGATTTCATAATTAAATGAAGTCGCTTTTGCATACACCATATATTGTTCTAATGGTTTTGGGCCACATCCCCAGGAACCAACTCCTAAGGTTTTATGCGAAATGCATAATACAGTTCCTTTGCTTTGTGGCAAATCTATTTTGTATTCTACATTTTCCATTTCTTCGTCGCTGTAAGGCAATGCGCCAACTTGCAGTAAATCATCTCCTTGTTTAACAGTAAGTCCTAAACCGCTTTCAGATTGTATATTAGCCCATCGTACATCTTCATGATTTCCGGATTCCATAGGTTTTTCGTAAGGCGTCATTTGTTCTTTTACAGTGCTGTAATAATGACCAACATCAAAACCGCTTTTTCGGTCCGGATAGTTTTCCATTGGCCCGCGTCCTAAGTAATCAAATTGGTCTAACTCTTTATTTAAAAACATTCGAACACCAATTCGGGCTAAAATTAATTTTGGATCATTAAAACTGATATCATTTGTTACTTTAATAGTACCATTTTCGTTAATGGTGTAAAAAACACGATGCACAACCTTAAAGTTTTCTTTTCCTATTCCGGTTAATGTTGCTTTAATCTCATAACTGCCACCGGATATTTTTTGAGTTTTGATGTCACTTGTTACCCATTTGATTGATTTCAGGCCGTATTTTTCCCAATTTTCATAAGCCCACATATCATCTTTCCTGTGCGGTGCACGCCATAAATGCAAAAGCGGGCCTCCGTTTTCCTGCAAAAGGTTTTTGCCATTTTTTTCCATTTTAGAAAACGTTCCTTTATTCTTATCAAATTCAATTTTAAAATTGTTACCAATAAGCTGAATAGTGTTTCTATTGTTTTTTACAGATAAGTTTCCTTCGGCAATATGTTGCGAAATTGGAGGAATACTTACCGGAAGTTCGAATTGCTGCGAAGCTACTTCGTATCCTTTCTTTGCCCATAATTCATCCTCTGCAAGAGCAAACGAAATTCGTAAGAAATATTCAGAGCCCGGTTTATACAAAATATCAAAAGGTATCTTAATATCTTTTTCTTCACCAGGATTTACAGAACTAGTTTTTAGATCGCCCGAAGCTCTTAAATCGCCATCTTGTGTTAATTCCCATTTTACATCAAGGCTGTTTAAATTCTTGGTTTCATAACGGTTTTTAATGGTAAAAATACCGTTTTTACTGTCTTTATCTGAAATTGTAATCCATTGATAGGCGTGTTTTAATTCCGGATAATGTGGTTTTAAAGATCGGTCAGAGAAAACAACACCTTTATGAATAAAATATTGATCGTTAGGATATTCGCCAAAACCGCCGCCAAAAGCAGTTATAGGATGTTTAGTATCACGATTGTTATAAATTCCCTGATCCTGCCATTCCCATATTGCACCACCAAGCAGCGCAGGATATTTATCAAATAAGTCATTATAGATATCTACAGATCCCATCGAGTTGAACATGGCATGAGCATATTCACATAGATAAAATGGTTTTGTCAGGCTTTGATCGTTAGCATGTTTTTCTAAATTATAGATATCTGTATACATCTGGCTGTCAATATCTGCAGGATTATTTACTGCAATACCAAAACCTTCGTAATGCGTTGGGCGGGTTGGATCTATTTTTTTAATTGTTTCTAATGCAGTTCTAAAATTCACACCACCGGTTCCGTTTTCATTTCCTAAAGACCAGATTAAAACCGAAGGATGATTTTTAAAGTTTTCCGTATTCGCAACATTTCGGTCTACAATAGCCGCTTTCATGCGGGGTTCATCATTAAATTCATTCATAGCGCCATGGCATTCAACATTGGCCTCGGCAACTAAATAAAGACCGTACTCATCGCATAGCTCATACCATCGGGGATCATTAGAATAATGACTTGTTCTCACATGGTTGCAATTTGCCTGCTTGATTAAAAGTATGTCTTTTATCATTTGTTCTTCTGTAACGGCATGACCATCATCAGGCCAGTTTTCATGACGATTAACTCCTTTTAGTTTTATTGCAACACCATTTACGATGAACAGTCTTCCTTTGATTTCAATTTTTCTAAAACCAGTTTTCGAAGACAATTTTTCAATACTATTCTTGCCTTCTTTCAAATCAATTACAGTCGTATAAAGATGAGGCGTTTCTGCAGTCCATTTTTTAGGGTTAAAAACATTAAAGGTTACATCAACAGTAATTTCCTGACCCGGTTTTAAAGCAGGAACTATTTTTTTTCCTATTGCGCCCACAAAATCATTTCCGTCGTAAAGAGTTGCTTCTATAGTGCGGGCTTTTGTTGCCGTTTTGCCATAATTTTTTACTTTGGCCGTTACGATAACTTGTGCGTCTTTGTAATTTTTGTCCAGATTCGTTTTTATAAAATAATCCCTGATATGTTGTTGAGGTGTACTCCATAGCGTTACGTTTCTAAAAATACCGCTTAAACGCCACATGTCCTGATCTTCTAAGTAACTTCCCGTTGTAAAACGATAAACTTCGACCGCCAGTGTATTTTTGCCGGGAATAAGATATTTAGTCAAATCAAATTCGGCTGCATTTCTGCTGTTTACTCCGTAACCCACTTTTTTCCCATTCACCCAAATAAAGAATCCCGCATCAACGCCATCAAAAGTGATTAAAATGCGTCTTCCTTTCCAGTTTTCCGGAACCGTAAAATCACGGCGATAACTTCCTACGGGATTTCTTTCGTGAAAAGCTGTAAATTTTTCAGGAGGCGTACTCATAACTTTAGGAAAGTCTTTCTGAAAAATATAATTGTAATTACTATAATACGGCGTACCATAACCTTCAATCTGCCAATTTGATGGCACTTTTATTTCCTTCCATTGCGATACATCATAATCTGTTTTGTAAAAGTTTACGGGACGTTTTTGTGGCCAGTCGACCCAATTAAATTTCCACATTCCGTTTAAACTTTTACTAAAAGTAGAAGCATATCTGTTTGCTGTCAACGCTTCTTTTAGCGAAGCATAAGGCATTAAAGTAGCATGAGCAGGTTCTTTATTAATGTCAATATTTTCGGGATCTTCAATCTCTTTAGGGACTTTTGCAGTATCCTGTGCAGATAAATTTTGTTCTAATTTTTGAAAAGCAAAACCTGAATTCGAACTAAAAATTAGTATTAAAAAAAGTAGAATTTTAGCACTTTGGTTTTTAAATAATGGGTGAAACATACAAGTGGTTTTTGATAATTAGTAATAGTTTTTGTTTAGAAAATTATTAAATTAATACAAATATACTAAATCGTTTTAGTGTTTTTGACTTTTGCCTACCAGTTTATTAAAGATATGTCTTAAATATTTTGATTAATCTCTAATTTTTATCAGTAATAATGCATATTTTAATTTTATTTGTCTATTATGTTGCGGGTATTGTTTTTGTAAATTATTATTTTATTCCTTTTTGAATACTGAAAAGGTATATATTTGTAATTTAGTAAAACGTTTTAGTAACTATTTGAATTTTAAAATTAGTCTGGCTCTTTCTATATAATAGCCAGTTCTGTAATTCATTTTTACGACGAATAATCTTCGAATAAAGTTTATATAATTAAAGTAATAAATACCACTATGAACAAAATATTATTATGGTCTGTTACAGCTGCTTTGGCTGGATTTTTATTTGGTTTTGATACCGTTGTAATTTCTGGTGCCGACACCAGATTACAGGAATTATGGCATACTTCGGATGTTTTTCATGGATCTGTTGTAATGGCTATGGCTTTATGGGGAACTGTGGCAGGAGCTATTTTTGGTGGTATTCCGACCAATGTATTAGGACGAAAAAAGACCCTTATCTGGATTGGAGTTTTGTTTTTGGTTTCGGCAATTGGTTCCTCTTTGGCAAACGATCCCTGGACTTTTGCTTTTTTCCGATTTTTAGGCGGATTAGGAATTGGCGCATCTACTATTGCCGCACCGGCTTATGTTTCTGAAATTGCGCCTGCAAAAGATAGAGGAAGATTGGTTTCGTTATATCAGTTTAATATTGTTTTGGGAATTTTAATGGCTTTTTTATCTAATTATTTATTGCGTGATACAGGAGAAAATGCCTGGCGATGGATGATTGGAATAATGGCTTTTCCTGCCTTTTTTTATACAGTTATTGTTTTTACCATTCCGGAAAGTCCACGATGGCTACTTTCTAAATCAAGAATCGATGAGGCCAAAACGATTTTGCAAAAAATTGATCCGACAGCAAATATTGAAGATTTAATGCAGGAACTTCATATTGGTAATGATGATGATAAGAACTTAAAACATGAAACTATATTTTTAAAAAAATACAGATATCCGTTGATGCTGGCTTTTTTGATTGCAGCATTTAATCAGTTTTCAGGAATTAATGCATTTTTATATTATGCGCCAAGGATTTTTGCAGAAGCTGGTTTAGAACAAAGTGCAGCCTTAATAAGCAGCGTAGGCATTGGTTTAACTAATTTAATCTTTACACTTATTGGTGTTTTCTTAATTGATGTCCTCGGCCGAAAAGTTCTAATGTATATTGGATCTGTTGGTTACATTATTTCATTAGGATTGGTATCAATTGCTTTTTTTCTAAAGTGGGAGGGAATGCAGGTACCTATTTTTCTGTTTTTATTTATTGCCTCGCATGCCATAGGACAAGGAGCCGTGATTTGGGTTTTTATCTCAGAGATTTTTCCCAATCATTTGCGCGCCAGTGGCCAGGCATTTGGATCTTCGGTGCATTGGATTCTGGCAGCGATTATTCCATCCATGATTCCTTTTTTATTCTCGACAATAGGAGCGGGAACGGTATTTTTGATATTTGCTGTAATGATGGTATTTCAATTGCTCTTCGTAATTTTTATGATGCCGGAAACCAAAGGAAAATCTTTGGAAGAACTTCAGAAAACTACTTTTAAGATTTGAGAGGATAGTAAATTTTGGAGTTATTGATTTTTAAATGCTATTGATAATCTTACAATTTATTGTCAAATTTTTTTTTTTAACTTTTCAGTTAATTAATCTTTCGCTGCGGAATTTCTTTTGATTTTTTAAATTAATATGATTTAAAAACAAAAAAGCTTCAGAGAAATCTGAAGCTTTTTTAGTAGATTATAACACTTTGTAAAATAAATAATATTATTTAATCTAGCTCATAAATGTGTAATTGATTTGTTGTATCTAGGGCATAAATTTTATTTTCAGATATTTGTAAGTCTTTAAATGTCCCCTTCATTTCATCAATTTTAGTTACCCAAAGAATTTCTAAAGTATTATAATCTAAAACTCCAATGTGAGTACCATTCAGTATATCTTTATTTGCTGTAAAATAAATTTTATCTTTTAGAACCTTCCAAAAACCTATTTTTAGGTTTTCATTGTACAAGCTTTCAATTTTTTGATTACGGATTATTTCGCCAGTAATTGCATTTATTTCAACAAGTGGACTATCAGCAGGAGTTGTACTAATTTTTCCATAAATACTTAAAATACTATCATGCTCAGAAATTAGTTCTATAAACCAATCTGATGTGTCATAATCATTATTTTTTTCATAAACTATATGACCAGAATCGATATTTAAAGCGATGAGACTATTTTTGATCTTATCATTTCCTCCTCGATACATTGATATCCATAACTTATTTTCTTTTATACCTAAAATTTTTCTTATTTCACCATAGTGATCTAGGCTAATTTCCCAATTCAAGTTATAAGATTGTAATGATAGAGATTGTAAGTTTGCATTATTACTGAAAAATAAATTGTTATTGGTATCTCTGAAATAATGCTCAATATTAAAACAACCAATTTCATCAATCAAGCCGAAAGAAGAACAATTAAAATTGATTTTAGAAATTAATCTTTTCCCATCAATTTTTTGTACTACTATTAGATCTTTATTATTGTAAGTGTCAAAAAATAAACTGCCATTTATGCTATCAATTATTTTTTTCTCTTGTAATGAGTATACATTCGTGAATTTATTTTTAAAGAAAATTATATTTTCATTACAATTAAAAAATGAACGGACGTCTTTATCAATTTTTAAATTGTTAAAAAACAGATCATCATTATTATTTTTGAATAATATTGAGTTTTCTTTTACCGTAAATGTATTTATGTCTTCTAAAAAATATTGTTTTGTAAACATTATTTAACTGTAATGAAATTATAAAATCTACTTTTTGTGTCTTTGATTAATTCTTTAAAATCATCTTTTGCATCATCTCTATCATCTTCATTTTTATTTTGTGGAAATAGACTTCCTCTTAAAGGAATATTGCTCCAAATAGCATTAAAGGTAGCCTCTCCTTTGTTTGAAAGATTATTAGCGTTTAATAACATTTGTTTAAATTTCTCCTTTATTGGTTGTGGGTCTTTATTTTTATTAAATTTCATGGAATCAAACCAATATTCCAATTTGTCTAAAGATGTTACTTTACTGGCGTCACTTAAATAAGTAATAAACTGTTTTGAAGATCCGGTTATTGTTGTTTGGTCTTTTACAAAATTTAGAAAAGCTAAACCGTCTATTTTCCAACTTTTACACTCAACAATTTTATTTCCATTTTCTATAACATCAGCGAAGGCTGTATTTTTCTCATTTGCATCATTAACAACCTCAATTTTTAGCTCAAAACCAGTTATAGTTCCTATATAAGAAGGGTTTTCCTTTAATACTCTTAGTACAAATGCTGTTGCGTTTACCTGGTGAATACCACCACTTAATATTCCTTTCTTACCAATTACATCATCAAAACCTGGTGCGCCTTTGTAATTGATTGCAAAATAATTGACATAATTTAGATAATTATTTAGCATAATATAGTCTGAGTTACCTGAACTACAAACTTTACAAGGAGCACTTACATTTTTTTGTATAATTGTTTTAAGACCATCGATTTCTCCTATTGTTGAAAGTGAGTTTGAATTATTAAGAATTGTTTTAATTTCTTGTAATACAGCCCAATCTTTTCGATACTGAAGATTTGGTCTGGCATCCTGAACTAGTTTCCATGCTTTTAAAATGTCAAGATCAAATTTAGATATGTTTCCACAAATATAATCACTTCCGTTGCTTTCGTCAATATCTTTTAAAAACTCTTTTTGATTAGGAATATCAAACTCTAATAATTTAATTACAAAATTGTTCAAGTCAGTAATCCCACAAAGTTTAGAAATTGCAGAGAGATTATTGGTATTTGTTTGTAAACGTCTTAAATTTAAACATAATTGAGAATTGGTGGTGTTTTCAATTCTTTCTTTACAAATTGTACATTTTTGTTTTTTCTCTTCCTCTTCTTTTATTTTTTTAGCTACTACTGCAGAAGCATATACAACCTGTACTACACCTTTTACAGATTCTGTTTCTGCTACAATTAATTCAACACTTCCTTGGGCTCCTTTATAGTAAGTAAGATTATAGGGAACTAATTGTATGACAGGAACGTTTTTAACTTCAGGGATGTGCTTAGTTAAGATATCTGTTTGTGGCATCTTGATTACTTTTCCTTCCTTTACGATGGTTAAGTTTGTGACATTTTCAAGTTGACGTGCAGCATTTCCTTCAAAGGAATAATTTTGAAAACCGGAATTAGAAATGACATTCCCTTCATAATTCATCTGTATTATTGGAGTACTAACATCTTCAATGTAAATTCCTGCTGAATTTGGAGTACCTTTTACAGGGATATCATCCAATAAACTAATTACTTTGCCGCCACCACTAAAATCGCTTAAATTATCTAAAGCCTTTTCTATATCTGTAATAGCAGTACCTTCAACAGCTATAATTTCTCCAGTTGTAGCATTTTTTATAATTGTTTTACCATCAGCTTCTAATAGATAAACACCCTTTGCAATAAGTTTTTCGTTTAGTTTTATAGCATTTTCGGCAAGTGATACACTAACTTTTGATAGTTTTGCAATCTGGCTAATTTTTGCCACAGCATATTCACCAGCTGTATATAAAATTGGAAAAATCATTACAGTCAATTGTCCGTATCTATAATAACAGATATCAGCAGTTTTTCCATTTTTTAATTTTGTTTCATTACATTCTGTAAAGTAAGTTTTCTTAAATTCATTGCCAATTTTTACTACTTTCTTTATATTATCAGAAAGAGTATTATATGGCGGAATTAGTACAACACCCAGAATTTGTTCAGGTTGTATTTCTCCTCCTTTATTAATTGTAGTATTTATCGATTTTAGATTTTCATAGTATTTAACATAACTTTGAACTTTAACTTTTAAACCTTCTTTTGCTAAAGTTGCTAAACCATCAACTAATAAAACTACATCTATCATTGCTATAGCCTCATGAGTTGCACCTGCTAAATATTGATCAAAGCCATTTGAGTTTGCAATACTTTCTTCATTTGTTGCGCAATACCACATTCCAAAAAATCCTTGATAGAATACTGTAGCGATTTCTACCAAAGCTTGATCAGAAGGTCGCATGTTCTTGTATATAAAGTTTCCATGAAGTGTTGCTAGACTACTATTTATGTAATCTACCATACAATTATCTGAAGTCTTGAAATTAGGGAATAAATCCTGAATAGCTTTAGGAATTTGTAATTTGTATTCTAATTTTAAAGTTTCTTTTCCGGTGCTATCATAAGTCGCTAATATATAAGAAACCTTTTTTAAAGCTTCGGCTAGTTTTTCTTTATACTTAGGATCATTTTTATCTAAAATGATAAATTCAGCAGCAACAGAATCATCGCCAATTTTTATATCTAATTTGCTTATAAGATCTTTTAGCCTTTCTTCATCACTGCTTGCTCCAGTACCATTACCAGTA
This sequence comes from Flavobacterium piscisymbiosum, assembly GCF_020905295.1. NCBI lineage: Bacteria > Pseudomonadati > Bacteroidota > Flavobacteriia > Flavobacteriales > Flavobacteriaceae > Flavobacterium > Flavobacterium piscisymbiosum. The sequence goes on from NZ_JAJJMM010000001.1 coordinate 2,570,378, forward strand.
TTAGAGGTACTACAACCTAAGTAGCCCCAATAAATACTTCTGGTTTCTTTATCTTTTACATAATACTCACTTTTGTTATATCTATCAATATATTTACTTAGTAACTTTTCATCTTTTGCCTTAATTATGCTTTCTAATTCTTTGTTATAAATCGTCCTTAAATATTTACTATTTGGGCAGGATTTATCGTTATCATAAAATAAATAAATTTTGCTTTTATCAACTACAGGCTTTGTTGTTTGAGTAATAATCGAAGTATTATCATCACCAATATATTTATCAGCAGCCCATGCGTAAGTTACTTTGGTTTCGCCTTTATTGGTTACAAAACCACCTAGAAATCCTTTACCAGCTAAATTAATATTTGCTACTGTTTTTTCATCTCCATTACTAATAAATTCCCATTTAGGTGAAAGCCCAAAACCGCCTGCCAATGCCCCAGAAGAACTACTTTGAAATCCATAAAACTTCCAGCCTCCGCTATGAATAATATCCCAGTCGTTATGAGATAGTACAGTTCCGGTTCCGTAATCCATTAAAAGATCTGTTTTACCGGACTCTCCCTTAGTGGCGAATGGATGTTTAAGTCCAAAAATACCATGGCCTAATTCGTGGGCCGCTGTTTTTAAGTCACCGTCACTAAATACAAAAGCATATTGACCTCCCAGAGGCATAAAACCTTTATATCCATCTTGTCCTGGTTTTCCGGTGTAGATGACGTAGTAGGTTTCGCTATTGTAAGTAAAATTAGGATTGGCTTCGATTTGATTTTTAATATCGATTTGGCCATTGCTGTAAAAATTGATAAGACCGCTGTCTCCGCATTGTATTGCAGCCGGTAGTGAACCTATGGTTAAATCCTGAGCAGTTACATCAAATTTTATCCCGACTTTGTTATATACTTCATTAAGAAAATCTTTTGCGTTATCGGCACTTGGTGCATTTGCTCCGTTGACACTTAAAATCGTGACGTTAATAACGGGTTTTTGAGCAAGTTGCCATAGATTTACTTTACCGGCAATATCTGATTTGCCTTCAATAGTTTTGGCAAGATCCTGAGGATCTTTTTGCGTCGCACCTTTTACAATAGCAATAATGCTTTCTTTTGAGAAGTTTAATGTTTTCGTGACAGTTATTATTGCTTCAGTATTGCTGTCATTCCATTTAAAGTTTACATCTGCACCTGCATTTGTTTTGAAAACAACGTCTTTTATTGTTTTTCCGTTTTTAAATTCGGCTTCAGCAATAAAGGTTTCCGGGCCATTTAAGTCAGATACTGCCTTATAATTTACATTATAAATACCTCCACTTTCCATCGGAATGGTTTCATAAGTGTCTTTTAGTTTTTGTGAACCTGAATCTGGGAGAACATCAAAAGCATATTGACTTTTTTCTCCATTTTTAAACGTTATTTTCACATCCGGAGAAGTAATTTTCACCACATCGCCGCTGGCAGACATACCGTTTGTATTTGCCGCAGTTGCTTTACCCCCTGCAGCAGCATTGGCAATAACCGGTGCACCCACGCCATTTGCCGGAATTGTTACTACTTTTCCTGTACTGTCTGTGTAAACTCTTTCGTATGGCGATTTCGCAATGGTTGATATTTGACCGTCTTTACCTGTTACTGTCGTACTTCCGTCTGCATTTAATACTACCGAAACTACTTCGTAATCGAACTTACCTTCTATAGGTTTTCCGTTACTGCCAAATACTTCATCAAATGCACCATCGAGATTGGCAATGTTTTTCCAGGTAGGATCGTAACTCGCTATGATTTCTCCTGAAATTAATTTGAAATCAGTATTAATTCCAATATTATTAAACGTTATTCGAATACGCGTATGTTCACCAATATTGGTAGAATACTTGCTAATATCTCCTGCAATTTCGCCGGCTTTCTCATTTACTTTTGTTCCAACATCAGCAACTTTATCTTTTATTTTTCCGGCAGAATTTTCTATTGAATCTCCTGTAGGATTGTCCAGACGATTAGAAACCTTAGTTGCAGTATTAGAAGCTAAATTTGCTGATGCATTGGCTGCTGCACCAACTTTTCCTGTAATTTCAGCTCCTTTGTTGGCAATATCCTTCAAATTATCAGCGGCATCAATCAGTTTTCTGAATTTTTCTATAAAAGGTAATGTTACATAACCTTCTCCACTAAAATTGCCATTGCTTCCGGTCGCTTTAATAACCACAATTGGAAAATCACCCGCCGTTACAACATCATTTTGATAAAGATTTGGAAGCGGCGTTGTGTTGCCTAAATCGTTAGGGTCTGGTTTGATACCACAACCTTCAAAAGCAATTTCGTCTCTTGCAACAGTTGTAAATTCTTTGATTGTACTATGGGTATATTTACCGGGGTCGCAGGAAGAACCTACAGTGTATTCATAAACAGTATTTGGTTTTAGGTTGCTTATGGTTATGTTTTCTCTGGGAGTAACCTGCTTATACCATTCTGAATTGGCATTTTTTTCGCGATAATTTACCTGATAATCATAATTGTCGATATTACCGCTCCAGGCTATTTTTGCCTGATTTTCGCTAACGCCCGAAGTGGTTATAGCAAGTGGCGGAGTACAGGATATTTCATAATCAAAAGAAAAAATTTCGCTGTAACCGTTGTTTTTAAAAACACCTATTTCTTCGGCACCCAAAATAGCTTTTGCCTTAATTCGCCAGGCATATTTTTTACCGGGAATAAGTTGAGGTTCGTTGATGCTGTATTGCAGTGTTGTTGCTCTGGTTGTCTTTGTATATAACGGAGGAGAGTAAGCAAATGCGTTTTGAATTGGTGTATACTTATCCCAGATTTCAACCAATGAAAATTCATATTCTACATTGCTTACATTGATGCTTCGCGGAGTCCAGCTGAAAATAATATTTTGAATATTCTGATGCATGATAGAAGCATTATTCAGCGGAAGATTTAAAAAAGGAGGTTCGTTTTGAAAAATTATGGTATTGGTTCTTGTTTTACTGGACAGCTTTTTTCCTGTAGCAAAATCATATACTTCTACATAAATGTTATAAATTCCTTCTGGTAAAGGTTGTGCGTACTGATTTGGATTAACTCCCAACAGATTTTGATATTCAAAGTAAGGAGCAAGATCGACGTTTGTTAGTTGCAATGGAAAACCACCTTCAAGATACAACGGACGCGCGCCTACAACAAAATCGTTTGTATTAAAAGTAATTCCGTTGCCCTGAAAATAAATTTTAAGCTTTACCTGACGATTAGAAATAGTCAAATCGTTTAGGACCAGCTGTATTTTTATCGGACTGTTTATTGTAGTAGCATTGGCATAATTATTTAGATAAATAGGCGAGGGCTGTGTAAGCTGTGTCGTTATCGAAATAGGATATGTTTGCGCATAGCCCTCAAAACCAATAAGAGCGCACAATATCAACAAGTATAAGTGTAATTTTTTTAGCATTTTGGGTAACTGATATTTATCCATTAATTTGTTAGTTTGGTATCTTTAGGGTATACTTTATTTTTGAATATATTTTAAATCAATTTCGTCGTTGGTACTGTTTTTAACGGCCAAATCATGATAAAAAGGAATTATTTTTACTTCGATAGTATCTACTATTTCAGTTTCGCTTTTCTTGTTTTTTATCAGCTTAAAAGCTTCTTCAATTTCTTGTGTACTAAATTGGGCAGCATTTTCATTTTGCTGAATTTCTTTTACAGGAGTTTTTGCAGCTGCAGCTATTTCTTTAAGCATCCATCTGTGATTCCTTAATTGATTTCGGCTGTTATCGCTTCTTTCAACCAGTTTTAAATAGGAATTATAATTTGCTTTATTCGTAATTTCAGTTTCATTTATACCATGTAATTTATGGCTGTTTACCCTGCCTATAGCAACAGAATAGGTGTTTTCGAGATTTTCATCTTTGTGGTTCATTTCCTTTTCCAGCTTTTGTAAAGCTTTAACAAAATAATCATTGTACTTTTCTATAGTCGCTGTTGCTGAGGCATACGCATCAAGATAATCCAGAATTTTTTCTTTTAATTCTTTATTATCAGGTGTAAGTGAAGCCAATGTAAGCAGATGCTCTAAATTATTCTTTTCTTCCGTCGGTAAAGGATGTATAGAAAGTTGTAATTCTTTTAGCTGTGCTAAAATTTCGTCTCGAGTTCCTTCAAAAATTTTATCGTTGAAATTTATTTTTAAAACGGGATCAGAGACTACTTTTTCTTCTGTTAAAGGTTCTCTTTTCGGACGCATTTTAATTTTATCAAACGAATAAGCATAGGTTAGAGTGGCAGTGAGATCATTGTTTTTTCTTCCCGTTGAATTACTGAATAAGGAGATTACACCTAGATTGAAATTGTGTTTTTGCAGATAAATATAAGATCCGTTAAGCCTTATATTAACAATGTCATTTTGTTTTTGGCCATCATTATAACTAGTATTATAACTTGTTGAGGCATTAGTTGTCAGTTTTTTATCAAAAAATAGTTTTGATACTCCAATGGTTGGCCCAAAGATTAGATTTTTTCCTGAATCGGTTTTCCCGTAGGTATTATTTAAGGATCCGTTAAAGCTCAGATCTCTTTCCGGATAGCCAATACTGTAGGCGATCGCAGAATTGTAATAAGTAGAAGCACCTCCCACAACGGTTTTACCTTGTTGTTGGTTTACGGCATCCTGTACAGAAAAATTGGCACTTATAGCTTTTTTTAAACGCTTGTCATTTTTTAATAAATAATTGATGTTTAAAGCGGCATTTTGATTGACCTGCCTGAAGTTTAAAGTATCCAGATAATCGTAATTGGAAACCTGGTTGATATAATCAAACTGGTTACGGCTATTGGTATAAGATTGAAAATTAGAATAATTTATACTCAGGTTTAATTTATCATTGGGTCTGAAATCAGCATTCAGGGATGATACAAGACGTTTCATCTGACTTTGTTTTTGTTTGTCAAGATTGTCTTTTTGGAGCCCTAAATTTAAGGCTAATGACACTTTGTCTTTGAATATATTTTGTGTTGCATTAACTGTGAAATTTTCTAAATCATTATTAAAATAATACCCTCCTAAAGTCCTGTAATTGGGATCGATTCGTTCGTAACCCAGTCCTAAAGTTCCTTTTCCTGCGGGATAAACAAGCTGACCTTTAAAGGCATTATAACTTGTCGAGGTACTATTTTGATTTAATAGAAAAGAGGCAATTCCGTTTGCTTTTCCACGATTTGTATTTCGGGTATCTTCTGTAATACTACTGTTGGCATATTCTGTAAAAAACTGTAGTTTTTTAGCCAGGGTAAAACTCGTTTCAAAACTTACTGCAACATTCTCTTTTGGGGTGATGCTTAACTCAAAAGGAATAGGATTATGTAGTGAACTAATTTCGTCTTTGGCCTTGAATAGGGTAATGCCTAGTTTTATTTTTTCAAAATCATAGGTAGTTTTAAAACCATAGCCATATCTTTTGTATGTGGGCACAACGTCCGGATAATTTAAGTCGAATTCACTACTTTTTAATAATCTACCAAACATGGCACTGACTTTAAAATTTCCCTGTGGAGTTAAATCAACTCCTAATCCTGTAAATTGATGTACGCTTAGCGTATAAGGTGAGAAAGTCATGCTTACATCACCAATATGGGCTGTAATCCATTTGTAGGAAGGATGAATACTCAAACGATTCATCAATACAGGCTTACCATAACCAAATTTTTGATTGGTATAGGAAAACGAAAACGGTAAATTGTACAATCCTGCGATGTTGATGTTGATGTTTCCGTTCAGGAAATAACTAAACGGATCTCTCTGGGCATTACCGGAATAGAAAATACTATTGGCTGATGCACCACCACTTACATTTATTAATTTGGCTTTGCCTAACTCCTGTACGTTAAAGTTTTGGGAAAAACCAAAAGCACTTATGAACAGGAGTGTAGTATTAAAAAGTATTTTTTTTACAATCATTCTTTATATTCTATGGAAATCAGTTTCTGAAATTTGTTCTCTACCGGTTCTCACTATTAATTGAAATTTTATTGAACTGATTATCTTCTTTATTGAATGATTATTTTTCTTAATTTGTTTCCTTGCTGTGATTCAAACAATACGAAATAAATTCCTGAAGGAAGTCCGCTTAAGCTAAAGTTGAACAGGTAATTATCTTTCCCATCTTGTGTTTTAGAATCTATAAGCAGGTTGTTATTTAAATTGTATACTTTAACATGGGCAGGCATAACTTTATTGAGTAAAACATCTACCGTGAAAACTCCATTTGAAGGATTAGGATAAATTTTTACATCAAACTTTTTCTGAACAGTAGTGTCATCAGGATCGTTCTCTTCATATTCTCCTTCAGTGACAATTATTTGTTTGGTTTGAAAAGCGGTACAATTTCCTTTTTTTGTATTCAGGGTAATGTCGTATTGTCCGGTTTTACTAAAACTTATCTCGGCAAAATCTTTGTTTTTAGAAATAACAGTGGCATTAGGTGGCAAAACCCATTCTATCTCATCAGCAATCGGGTTACTAATATCCACAATCACTATTTTTTCATTTTTAAATACCTGACTTGACACGGCAAACTCAGCACTTATTGCCGTGTTCTGACTTGATATTTTGATAGTGTCCGTCGCTTGGCATCCTAATTTATTGGTTACAATAACCGTATAATTTGCAGGTTCAGAAACGGTAATCATGGCTTTATTACTAGTAAATCCTTTGTCAGATTTCCAGAAATAAGTTGCTTTATCATCGTCTATAGTAGCATTAATGGTTAAGGTTTGGTCAAAACATAATGTTACATCTTCTCCAAGATTAATAACATCTTTTGGAGGGTTTTCGATTTTGTAATTATGATTAATGACACATCCTTTGCTATCTGTTATTGTCACAGAATAATCTCCGGCAGCAGCTCCGCTTAATATATTCGATTTTTCACCAGTATTCCAGAGGTAAGTATAAGGGGCTTTTCCTCCGGAAGAAGTCACTTCAATTGTGGCATCAGAACCTTCGTAGCAGGTTGGAATTACAATTTTTTCGGCTGCAGCCAAATGAATTGGAGCCGTTATAGTAACACTTTTTGTAATGGTACAACCATGACTATCTGTTACTAAAACCGAATAATCTGATGGCGGGACGTTTTGTATACTACCTGTTTTTGCTCCCGTATTCCACATATAATAATAAGGTGCTGTTCCTCCTGATGGCGTTGCGTTGATAGTCCAGTCATTTGAATCTCCACATAGCGTATAATCAGAAGTTAATATGTTGTCGAGAATTGCAGGTTCTGTAACAATCAAAGTGGTGCTTTTTGCTTCATTACCATTAGAATCTGTAGCTGTCACATAATAGGAACCTTTGCCAATATTATTTAAAATAGTGCTTGTTGCTAATACATTGACAGCACCATTTGCATACCATTTATAAGTATAATTTTCTCCGGGTTTTAAAAATCCTCCTATAGTGGTTGGTTTTAAGCTTCCGTTTTTATCATCACGACATAAAATAACATTTTGAACCGCAATACTAGTTTCTAAAAGAGGTGGTTCTGTTACTTCTAACAAAGGAGATGTCAGATTACAACCTTTAGCATCTGTAATAATTACATAATATTTTCCGGCAGATAAATTTTCTGCGGTATTTGTAATTTGGTTAATGTTGGTATTATCATTCTTAAACCATTGATAAGTATAATTGCCATTTGCTCCTTGTACTGTAATGGCAATCGAACCATTACTTAATCCTTTTCCGGTAGCAGGAAGAGATATCGTATTACTAATACTCAATGCAGTTGGTGACGTAACCTGAATAGCAGCGCCCGTACTTTTACATTGTTGAGAATCTTGTACATAAATGGTATATTCACCTTCAGCCAAATCGCTAATAGTAGTTTTGACTCCGCTTGAAAAATTCTGCCAGTCTTTAATCAATACTCCCTTATAAAAATAGCGATAACTGAAATTGCCATTTCCTCCGGCAGCAGTTAGAGTAATTTTTCCGTTACTGTCACCAATACATTTTACAGGTTCTTGTGACATAGAGAAAGTTACCAGATCTGGTTGGGTAATATTGATAGTGTTACTGGTTACCTCAACTTTTTTAGAATCTTTTATAATAGCATAATAACGGCCTGGTTTTGCATTTACAAGATTTAAATTTTCAGTGGTTAATATGGCAGTAGATAATAAAGTATTGTCCAGGTACCATGAAATTGTTTTAATACCAAAACCACCATTTGCATTTATATTTAGGACCCCATTATTAGCTTCATAGCAAGTAACTAATTGAGTCTGATTGATGCTGAGAGTTAATGGATTGTCTGTAAAATCAAAATCAGCATATTTTATACATCCTGTATCATCTTTAGCAGAGATATAATAATGATCCTTAATTAGTCCGGTAAAGTCTACGGTTTTTACAGCACTGTTTGCAACAGTATTTAGAATCGTTTCATTGCCTGATGCATCTTTTGTGTAAAACTTATATTCGTAGTTTGATTTCCCTCCGGTAATTTCAAAATGTAATTTACCATCATTTCCGTTATTGGCAGAAGGATTAGTATAGGTAATTTTATCGATGTCAAAACCAAAATCTGCAGGTTGCGTAATTTCGATGTTTTCTAAAACACCAATACAATAAGCGGCATTTCCGGAATTGTAATTTGCATCACGAACTTCAACCGCATATGTGCCTGCAAATAATGCATTTAATGATGTGGGTATAAAGTTTTCATAAGTATTAGTTGCAGTATTTTTTCTTTTCCATTGATAGGTATATTCTGGATTTCCGTTGACTAAAAGAGGTGTTCCTCCCGAAACCGAGATAGCAATTGTTCCGTCCTGATCTCCAAAACAATTTACGTTGGATCTTGAAGTTAATTTAACCACAATTGGAGTAGGTTGGGTAAATTTTACGTCGATAGTATTAGATTCAATTCCGCTTATATCAGTAGCAGTAAGACTATAGTCTCCGTCTGCAATATCGTTGAAATTAGCCACATTACCATTTTTTGTAATGGTAACTCCGTTTGCTTTATTTTTTAATTTGTAGCTGTAGGTTCTATCAGACTGATTTTGATTGTAAGTAGCTCCTCCTGTCGCAATCGCATTTAGTGAACCCAATAAACCGTTACATTTTGATTGCAAATGCGTTTCTGAAAGTATAGGTTTTGTAGGCTGATAAACATCATAACTTTTTGAATCATGACAACCATTTAAATCGGTTACTAAAACGGTATACGTACCTGCAATAACATTAGAAAGGGTCGAACTGTTGGTGCCTACAGTAGCTCCTGAGCTATTTTTCCATTCATAAGAGTATGTCCCGGTTCCGCCCGTGGCAGTTATTGTTATTTTTCCTGTAGCCAATCCAAAACCAGTGGTTGGCGTAACGACCTGATTTGAAATATGTAATGAAGCTGAAGGCTGCTTAATAATCACAGTTTGTTCAGTAGTCTGGCAACTATTTCCATCCACGACTCTTACAATATAAGTTCCTTCGCTCAATCCTGAAACAGTACTATTTTGATTTTCAATTGTTCCTCCATTACAAATAATGGTGTAAGGTTTAGTTCCTCCGGTAATAGTTAGTTTTGCAGTACCATTATTTCCTCCATAGCATGATACATCTGCTTTTGTAAAAGTAAATTGTAATTGATCCGGTTGGGCAATTATTATATTTTCTAAAATTCCGATACAGCTTGAAGGATTTGTCGCATCATAATTAGCATCACGAACTTCTACTGAATATTTTCCGTAGAAAAGATTAATTTGAGTTGGATTATCAGTTCCTATTGGTTCGTAAATAAGATTTAAGAGATTTAATTTTTTCCAGACATAATGATAGGGAGCACCTACAGTAAAAGGAGTTCCTCCTGAAACAGACACGGATAATTTTCCGTCCTGATCACCAAAACAAGTTAGTACTTTTTTAACAGCAGATGTTTCTGTAATTAAAATAGGATCTGGCTGTTTGAGTTCAACGTAGCCTGTCGTGATTATTGTGCCATTTTTATAACTGGTTGTAGCAATAGTTGAGACATTTGCTTTTGAATCTGTTGCGGTTATTTTGTATTGACCTATTGGTAATCCGGTGAAATTGGCAGAGTTTCCAATCTGTTTTTCTTTAAAGACATTGTTTAGAAATAGTTCATATGTGTACTGCCTGTCTGATTGTTGCTGTGCTATTTCTGCACCTCCTTTTGCAACAGCAATAATACTACCTTGCCCTCCATTACATTTTGTATTTGTAGCAGTAACATCAAGCGTTAGGACTGCTGGTTCTTTTATTTCGAATATAGCCGATGTGATTGCACAGCCAAGATTATCTTTATTTTTGTCGATAACTACTGCAATGTATTTTCCGGCTGGTCTGTCTTTAAGTAAATTAGAATTTTCGTTTGCGATTAATTTGCTTTCATCAACTATTTCTCCTATATACCATTTGTACGAATAGTTTCCCCATCCTCCGGTATTCGTTAGTTTTATGTTTCCGTTTAGAAGGGAGTTTCCTGTAGCGTTTACAATTGTTTCAGTACCAAATGCCAAAGGGAGTGCTGGTTCTTTAATTTCAATTTCTTGTGTCGCGATAACACAATTATTATCATCAGAAACAGTAACAGTGCATTTGCCTGCCTTAAGGCCTTTAATGTTTTGATTTGGGATATCTATTATAGTACCTAAAATTGGAGGGCCGCATGAAATTTTATAGATAGGTTTGTTGTTTGTATCTTTTTTAAAGGTTCCGCCTGTAATATTTAATTGTATTGATCCATCGCCAGAACTTTTGCAGGTTACATCTGTTGTAGTATAGGAGAATTCTAGTTTATTGGGAGAACTGATGACAATGTTTTCTAAGATAGAAATACATTGATTAGGGTTACTAGAATCATAATTATCATCACGAATTTCTACTGAATAGATTCCGGCTTCCAGTAACGTAGGATTAAGGTTGTTGTTTACTGCTATAGCAGAAGTGCCTTTTTTCCAAATATAAGTGTACGGAGTTTTTCCACCGGTTACATTTATGGCGATCGAACCATTTTTGTCTCCAAAGCATTTTAAGTCTTTAAACCCGCCAGCTACTTCCTGAATGATGATAGGTGTTGCCGGGGCTACTGTAACAGAAAATGATTCCTGACAAAAACTATTTGAAGCAGTTACGGTATAGTTTCCTGCTGTTAAACCTGATTTTGTTGATTCGGTTTGTGCCGAAATAATATTGTCTGTTAATTCGATAAGTGTTTCCGGACTCGTTCCTTTATACCATCTAAAGGTATAAGTAGAATTTGCCGGTGCATTTGTAATTTTGATGTTGGCTTTTCCATCACTTCCATTAAAACACTTCACCGGTGTTTGGGACGTTGCTGCAGTAATATTAGGATTGGTAGAATCAGGAACATAGATAGTAAACGAAGTTGTATTATTGTCTCCATCAGTTACTATAACTTTATAATTACCTGCTTTGATGCCTGTTAAAGAAGAACTTTCCTGACCTTGAAATTCTTTTTCAACGAAAGGCAAACTACCTATTAGTTCAATCCATTTAAACTTTATTACGCCATTACCTCCTGAGGCTTGTGCTGTAAGATTAGTTGTGCCCCCCTGACAGCTTATAGCAGTTGGAGTAGAGATGCTTACATTTAATGCTTTTAGTACATAAGGTCCTTTTGTGATGGAACAGTCAGTTTCATTTGGGTCGATTGTACTCTTATCTGTAATTTTTACATAATAAGTACCGTCTCCTAAACCTCTTGGGTTATTTGGACTTTGTGGCAGAGGAACACTGAAAACTGTTCCGTCTTTAGTCCAGATATAGTTGTAATTTCCATATCCTTTAGTAGGATTTATTGAAATACTACCATTGGTGTTGCCCGGCGCAGGTTGATTTATTGTAGGCTCTGCCACTAATAGAGCACTTTGAGGCCCGGAAATTGTTCTATTATTACTTTGTACAGTTAATGGAGCACTAATAGTACCTGAAGAAGGTACTTCGTTATCTTTTATATTAAATTTAAAATTGCCTGGCGAAAAACCAGTTGCCGTATACTTAACAATACCATTATTACTCGAAGTTGACGCACTTGGACTATATGGATTATTTGAAGGATCTTGCCATGTGACAGTATAGTTTCCTGACCCGCCTTTTATATTCAATGTGATACTCCCGTCATTTGCGCCAAAGCAGCTTAAATTGGCTGAAGTCACATCGTAGTTTATTTCTTCTCTTACCAAAAAGGTTTTAGAGACATTGTCACAAGTTAAAGCATTCTGACTTGTTACAACATAAGTTCCAGGTGCAAGAGCTCCTAATTGATCAATAGGTATGGTCTCGCTGCCATTTGTGCAAACAAGAGTATAAGCTGGAGTTCCTGCTAATGGTACATCGAGTATTATTTTTCCGTTTTTTGCACCGGGAGCTGTTACATTATTTACAGATCCGCTAATGGTAATTGCAGTGGGAGGCTGAAATATTTCTATATCCTGAGGAGCTGACTGACAATTGTTTGCGTCCAAGACTATTACTCTGTAGTTTCCACTATTAAATTCTTTGCCTGTTAAACTTGATAGTGGGTATTTTTTAAGAACAGTAGCTCCGTTTACTACTTCTGTTTCACCATTCAGGTTGTAAAAATGAGCGCCAGTACCTCCATCAGCAGTGATTTGAATTCCTCCTTTTTTGCCATTACATTTTGGATGTATCGGCGTAGCATTAGATGTTAATTTTGTCGCTACAGCTATTGCGAAATCTGGACCATCAACATATTTTGTAGGGTCAGGGTTATCAGACGGGGCTGTTTCTTTTACAGTTTGATATCTAAAAGTATATGTTCCTACCTTAATCCCTTTTATTTTATATTTTAGGGGGGATACCATCTCTACTCCGGGCTTGTCAGAAGAGATAGATACAGGTATGTTAACTCCTACAGGACTGTAGGTAAAAAGAAATCTTTCATTAAATGCGGCTTCTAATGCTCTGTCAAAAGTAAAGGTAACTTCTCCGTCATCCATACCATTACACGATTCTCCCTTTGCAACAGGTGGTACACTTGTATCTATCTTAGGAGCACATCCAAAAACATTATACGTAATTGGTTTTGATACCATTGTTACTTTAGGATTTGCATATCTGGAATCGAGATTATATCTAAATCTTACATATCCTCTAAAATCTTTCCCTAGTTTAGCTGTCAGATTAAAATTGTCCCCAACAACTGGCTGCCAATTTGAAACACCATCTAAACTGTAAACAGGCTGAGTACCAGGTTGAAAATTGATAGTTTCACATACTCCTATCTCGATTGGAGTTTTTCTGACATGTGGTGATCTTAAGTAAAAATATTCCGGAGCACAACCTCCTGTAAAAGTTTCTCCATTAGTATATTGTTCATAAGTATAAGTCCTGGTTATTGGTTGGCATCCTGACCTTGCATAACCCGGTTGCCAGACTATCTTTAAAGGGAAACTCGCTGCAGTTACCGAAAAAATCTGTCCATAATTACTAATTGCACCAAATTGTTGATACAAAGTTGCATTTGAATTAGTTGTAATAAGCACGTATGCATTACCAGTATCAGGAAAAATTCTATCAATATCCAGCATAAGTGGTTCTTGTGCAAAAGAAGCAATGCTGTAAAAGAGCAAGAATAATAGAGTAATTTTTTTCATATTGTTTGGGGTATAAAAAAAAGTTATGATTAGAATTTTACCGTAAAAAATACCATTTTAGACATTCTTCCATCGATAAACAAAGCTCTTATAGCGTATTTATAATTTGTGTTGATAGTAATTGTGGGATCAGATAATTTTCGGGTTTGCCCGGAAACCATTTGCATTAATTGAAGTGGTTCATCGGCTGTAGCTTTATAAATTTCAAAACTATCTACTTCAGGAACTTTGTATTCCCATGATAAATCGATACTATTTGCAGAGGTATTCGCTTGTGCATAAAATCCTTTTACAGCTGGCATTACAGAGGCTTTTGGAACCAAAAAAGCAACTTGTGGAGTAGGGTTAGAAACTAAATTACTTTCGTCCTTGGCATATATGGCATAACGGTACTTGCTTCCTTCGACTATGTTTTCATCTTTATAGGATTCTTTTTTGTCTTTAATGTCAGCAATTAGCTGCCAATCGCTTTGTTCATTTTCTTTGCGATAAAGCTGGTGGGAGGCCACATCCTCACTTTGGCTATTAATCCATTCGAGATAAACTGCACCGTCTTTTATTTCATAATTAGTAAATATGGGTGAAGAAGGAGGGATGACATCCGGTTTTTTTAGAATTAATACCTCAGAAAACGGAGACATATTATAATGAGAGTCTACTGCAATAATTTTATAATATACTTTACTGTTTAAACTTTTAATAATTACAGTATCCTGATACATATTGTTTTCCAGAGGACTTACTGTTATTTGGCTAAACTCTTCGTTAGGATTGTTTCCTTTATAAATTCGATACCCTAATAAATCTTTTTCTTTATTAGCATCCCAGGTTATTTTTACTATTCCAAGAGAATCAATTGCTCCTTTTAAATTTATTGGTTTTACCGGAGGTATAGAATCTACAGGTTGCACCAGCATTGGAAACGAGGTTCTATTACTACCTTGCTTGCCTATTGCCGTGATGGTAAAATAATTGGTAGAGGCTAATTTGTTGTACATTACGCTTCTGCTTTTTGGAGCAATATTTTTTACTACAGGCAGGTATTTTCCATCATCTGTATCAGAACGATTAAGTTCAAAACCGGTGATTTCAGAATTGCCTGCTTCATCAAATTCCCAGCTTAATGTTACGGTTTTGTCATCTTTAAAGTTTTTTACGGTAAGATGAGGTACAAATTTTAATATCGACTTTCCTGTACCTGAAATTATTTCAGAATAGGGACCTAATTCTCCAAAAGCAGATATTCCCTGAATGCGATAACTATAGGATTTATTATTGACAATAGAATCAACATAAAAAATACGACTGTTATTCTCGTTTTGCTGATTCATACTTGTATAAGGCTCTTTATTGATTCTTTCAAAATGTAGTTTATCCTGAGAACGTTCTATATAATAACTTCCGTAAGCGTGCGCCAATATTTTAAAGTTCCAGCTTAACATCGTGCTTTTATCGGTAAAATGAGCTGTAAAATCCATTGGTTTTGGTAAATCCTGATAATCGTTTAGTCCCGTAAACACACCTCCATATTTTATAACTGATTCTTCTTTAGGTACATTCGCAGAAACTCTATACATGTATTTTTCGTTTTTTTGTACCGTTTTGTCTTCAAAACCTAGAGCTGCTTTTTTAGCCATTTCAAAATCTTTGTCGGCTGCAAAGAGGGCAAATGTGAAACGCTGTTCGTTTTCCTCGGATATATTAACGATCGATTCTAATTGGTTTACACCAGATACATTAAAGCTTTCACCATACAGAGCCTGGGCAATAATAGCTGCATTATCGTTTTCTTCGATAGTTTTTTCCCAGTTTTCAATTGGTTCCGGTTTTAAAGTTTGTGCTAAAACCTTTTTTTCAGGAGTTGCTAATGTTTTATTATCGCGGGTTACTGTATAACGTTCCAACAGATATCCATATTTGTTCAGTTTTTTCCAGGTAAGGGCATCACTTGGTCCCCAACGCAGTAAAATTTTATCTTTTTGTACTCGTACTATAACTTGTATTGCGGGTTCGTTTTTTATTTCTTCTTTTTTGCTTACGTTGTTTTCTTGTGAATGCGTAATGTTAAATCCAAAAAAAAGAAATGCTATTATATATTGAAGCTTCATGCTAATTTGATTTGTTGAATGTAAAAATTGAACCTGAACTCGCTCCTTGCTGTCCGCCCGGAAGAGTATAGTTTAATTTAATATTATAAGTTCCGTCGGGAATCATAGGGAACTTTGAGTTGATGATATAATTGTATTTCTGAATCATTGACTGATTGCCGGAATCGACATATTTGCTTACGATTTTATATTGAATATCAACAAAATCAGTTCTATAATAATACGGCAGATTATATCTATAAGGCAGTCTGTCTTTTAAATAGGAACTGCTTGGATTGTTTATTAAAAAATCCTCATACCACGTCAATAATTCAACGCCTCTCACGGGAGGAAGACCTGTTATTGATACATCGCGGCTCAATTTAAAATCGGATTCCAGTGGATATCCCTGATAAACTAATGGATAGATTTTATTTTTATAATAAGCATCATCCAAAACAGCTTCTACACTTATCAAAGGTTTGTTTTGTGTCATTAAACTGCCTACGATTTCTAATTCATCAAATGGTTCTGATGAACTGTTTTCAGCATGAAGCGCATGAACATCGGAATAAATGATTTCAACATAAGTGTTTCTTGGCTTTTTTGCAATCATCTTTTCCTGAAATGATTTGTATTGGCTTGTATTGAAATTGTATTGTAATAATTCAACTGATTCACCACCGGTTACTATCCCTTTCAGTTCATTATTTTTTAATTCAATATTATTATCATTGGCTAAATTTTGCGTCTGATAACTTTCGGTTAAATTACCATTAGCGTCTTTTTTGGTTTCTAAAGTCATTAATGATAAATTATAGGGTTTAGTGGTTTCTAAAACCGGCAAATCAATAATTACCTTTTTCAAATCTGTATTATATCGAATAGAACTGTTAACCGTTTTGTTTCCGGTTTTATAAAAAGCTTTCTGAGATTGTTCAGGTTTTAATTCAAATAAGTAGGCTTGCCCTTGTTTTAGAACAACGTATGCTTCTTTGCTTTCATTTTGATACACATATTTTTGATCAAAAACCGGATAACAATACGCAATATTGTTTACAGGAATGTTGTTTGGAGCTGGTCCGGTACTAAAATTTCTCACTTCGGTCTCCATAGCAATTTGCCCCTGATCATAAATTGTTTTCCATGTACCATTTACTAATTCCTGAAAACTTACCTTTACTGTTAGTGTCAAATCTGAGTTTTGAGGAAGGACTTCGGAAGAATTAAAACTTAATAAATCAGCCGTTTTATTCCAGCTTGTTGTACCAATAACAGAGATGTCTCCCTTTTTTATTGTATATTCTTCCAGTTTAAGTCGATACGTTTTTGTTCCGCTATCATCTTCAAGTGTGAAATTTTTATCTACAGGCATGTTAAATCCAACTTGAGGAATGGCAAAAACATCTACATCTTTCGTTCCGTTTGAAGGCGTTATATCTGCAATAGATTTCAATCCTGCCAAAGGATCTGCATTTATAAATTCACATTCTTTTCCAAACTGTAATTTAAACCTAAAACTACCTTTTACTGCGCCTCCGAGAAGACTAAAATTTCCGGCCATATAACCCCGAATCCATACGGGATTTGGCAATTTGGCCTGTAATAAAACAGCTCCTCCGCCTTTTATAATCGATATTTTTTTTCTTACGAACAGTAGCTTTATGTTAATACCCAACTCTCCCTGCAAGTACGCGTAGGATTGGCCATTAGCGTACCATCCATTTATACCAATTTGCCCGGAGCCTTTACATTCGGCCTCACCATAATCTTTCACCATTATATCAAATCCAAAACCGGCTTGAAAATTAGCATAGAATATCAAAAAGTTTAAATTTCCGGTTTTAATGCTGAAATCAGAACCAAAAGCAAATCCTTTTCCTGCTGAAATAGTATTTTCATTTCGCATATAATCTAATTTCGAAGCATCTACCCCCAATAATTGGGCTACAATTGAAGGTGGAGGAGGGCTTGCCGGGATATCATCACCTAACATAAAATATCCGCCGGCTTCTACTTCTATAGATCCTATTGCCAGTTTTATGCCTAAACGATCTGTTGGCGTTCCCATACGAATGTACCATTTGTCCGGCCCAAAATGAAGAACTGCCCATCCCGCTCTGTTGCCTGATGCACGGCCTTTTATAAAACCTCCCGGAGTATCAATATATAAGTCAAAAGAACCGTGTAAAGTTTTTGCTCTAAAATCAAATTCTATAGCAGCAAATGCATTGATTCCCATAGAATTTTTCACATCGTTTGGATAGAGCTGTTCAGCCGCTTTTGATAAATCAGAAGTTTTTAATGCTTCAAGAGCGACTTTAGAAAGTAGAGATTCATTTTCAGCAACTGCTTTTAAAGCTCCTGTTAATTCTGCTGCTCCGGGAATTTCAAAAGGCTGCATAACATGACCTTCACCATAAATACTAATTCTGTTGATTCCTGAGTTATTATTAAAAGCGATTTCAAAACCGGCGCCTCCCCAAAAAGCATCAGCAGTAGCGGTTCCTGCAAATTTTATTATGGCCTTAACCCCAAGACCTGAATCTGCATCCGGAACATAGTTAGAACCTGAAGCGACAAACCTATTACTGTAGCCTTCTTTTTTCATTCTGTAATAAGCACCGCCCCCAAAACCTTTAAAAGTTATTGCTCCCGCCGGAATATTCAGATTATCAACCATGGCATCAACATACCAGTACCTAAAAGTGGTAGAGCCAAAAATAGCATTTGCTTCTACAGATATTCCTCCTGTAAAATCAGCTCCCAGCATTCCTTTAAATCCGTTGCCATAAACAGGATCATTATCCATTAAGGTGATGCTCCCTTTCAATTTCATTCCTCCTAAATCGGCGGCAATTTTGACTTCTTCAAATTTAAGATGATCAAATTTCCATTTCTGAATCCCCTGATCTCTTGCAAACTTTCCAACAATATTAAATTTAGTCCTTCCGTTAAATTGATCTTTCATCAAATTAACAGAAATATCTATCTTTAAGGAAGCCGATACATCATCTGCAATAATAGCAATTTCGTGTATCGTTATAGGAAAATTAGAAACCTTTGAAGATTCCGGATCAGTTTCGTCAGTATTTTTATATCCAAAATAATCCGCTTTAAAGTAAGGTACTACAGTTTGTAATTGAAGATTTTGAAAAGTTATTCCTTTAAAAGCGACAGCCTCTTTTTTATCTGTATCTTCAGAGGCATTAGTTTCAGATGCATCTGCAGTTGGCTTATTGCTTCCGTTTATAGCAAGGCTGCCATAAAGTACGGCTTTAGGCAGAAAAACGCCTTCTTTTACTTTTAGCTCTACATAAGAGTTTTTCTCGATTTTCGCATTGGCCTTAAATACCTGAAAACAGATGTCACTTTTTATCTCTGCTTTTAAGAGGTATTCATTATCTAATGGATTAATTATGGCTTTGTAACCAAGTTCGCTTCTTGTATTGGGCTTACATTGTTTGGATGGGTCGGAAACTGGTAACACAATGTCTCCATCAAATCTTGCGTAGACTAATGAATTGGCTCTGAATCCCATTTCGATATGGCTTACAGAAAATTGCCAGCCTGAAGCGCTCCCTTTTCCTAAATCCAGAATGTTTTCTGCCGAGAAATTACCTGAAACACCCATTCGGTCTATCAGCAAATTAGTCGCCTGGAATTTTATTCGGTTACTGGTTCCCTTTTCTTTAAATTGGGGAGGTAAAACTATTTTTAAAGAATTTACATATAATCCTCTCCATAAATTTTCATTACCGGGAACTAAATAGTCTTTTTGATAATCTTTTGGCCAAATAATATCGGTCGAATTGTGAAGGTCGCTAAAATCGATAACGGCTTTATTTAACTCAAAACACGTTCCATCATAATCGGTCAATTGAAAAGCAGGCAAGGTAATTTCTGCTAAAATGTCGTTCCAGTTGGTTACAATTGCTTTAAAAGAAGCCTCGACTCTTTTTGGAGATTTAATTACTTCATAGTTCTCATCAACAGGTTCTAAAAGATTTCTTGAAAATACTACATCGGCCTGAATCCCCAATTCCTTAAATCCTTTGCAGTCTATAGTAACGTATGTTTTGTTTGTAATTAAGCCAGTTTGCATATTCAATCCGCCTTTCAGGACCAACAATAAATTCTCGCCATTTATCTTTATCGGAACATCGCCCAGTAGTACAAGATTAGTATCGCCAACGAGACCACCTTTATGCGAAAGCTTAATATTTTTAGCACCAAAAAACAACTCTTTGGCTTTTCCTGTAGAATCAAATTGCGGAAGAATGATTTTTACAAATGCAGTTAATTCTGTGTATTGTGGTGTAAACCTTGCACTACTTATACCCAGAATATATTGAATTCCTCCAATTGTTTTGGATACGCCTAAAGGCAGCATCGAAAGTTTTTTAGGCTCTAATAAATCAGTAAGATTATTATTTTTTTTTATTTCCTCAAAAGTAGCAATTGCGGTATTTAAGTCATCACTGGTTTCCTGACTTACCGGATAATTTTGGGTAAGAAAAAAATTGGTAAACTCGCTTTCGGCATTTTTGTGAGGTGAAAAACGGGTTATATTATCTGATTCTTTTTGTGAAAGAACCTTTAGTAGTGAAGTGTCTTTCTTTAAGCCAATAATAGTATCATTGTTATTGGCAAAACTAACACTGCTAATAAAAAATAAAAGGAAAAACGATAAATAAGAAGAAAAATTTGGGGTAGTTTTTTTCAAATTTTGAACTGTTAAATTTACTATTAGAACATATAAATGAGTTTAACCTAAAGATTAAAAATCGGTCAAATATAAGATAAATTTAACAAGAAAAAATAGCTGATGTAACAGTTTTAGTTAAAAGTGTAAATGTTTGTCTTTTTTGGTTGTAAAATTTTAATGTTTAGCAATAAAATTATGTTAAATATTAAGTTAATGATATATAAATGATTAAAGTTTGTTACTTTAAAATCGAAATAAGTAAAATATTGTTTGTTTGTTTTTATTTCCATAATCCTTTGCTCAGGTATCTATAGATAATAAATGATGTTTTTTTAAGTGTAAATAAAACGTTTTTAAATGTAGCAGTCAAGATGGTGTAAAACGTCTTGGATTATTGAAAAAATAATCATTTTATGGTTTTGTTAACATTTTTAAAAAGAGGTTTATTGCCTGTAATTAATAGAAAAATTAGAAATGTTGCTCATTTTTATTTTTAGTATAATTTACTTTAAAGAGATAAATAAAGCTATTGAAAGAATAGGCAGGATTTGTTTTGTTGTAAAATGCTTTTGGTTAGCTTTTTGTCTTTTTTGTTATCTGTTAAATAAACAATCAACTTAAACGAGTTTTTAAGTATTATAAATGAAACCTTAGTTTGTTTTTCTGATTAGAAGTAATATTTAGTTTAATGATATTTAATACTTTGAATATGCTAGAACCTGTTTGAAAAAATCCTGTTTCTACGCTTTTCATTGCTAAAAATGCATTTTTTTGGATACATTCGTTAATGTTGTATTTACGAAACATTGCATTAAGTTGAAGAGTTAGTGATTTATAGCTTTTGTCATCTATATTGCAACCTTCACCACCCCAAATAGTCTCTCTGCCGTTTATGGTTTTTACCATAGATCGTAATTCTTCTTCCGTTAGATCTTTATTACAATAACAGTTTTTCTCTTTTACAACTTCTGCCATTTCCATATCTACCATTACAGGAACGGTACAATTGTCGATAGCTTCCGGGGTTAAAAAACCTTTTTCGACTATCAATGCTGTGTTTTTAAAACAGATGAGTTGTTTTCGTAAGGCAATTTTTTCTTCTTTAGTAAAAGTGAGCTTGCAATTCTTTTTTATATCCTGATGGATGAAGGTCTGTTATTTTTTGATCCATCTGATGTGAAAAAAAATCGAATCAGTATTCAGGAATTTTTAAGTGAAAATTTTACATATAGAGATAATGAAGGAGTTCAGAAAAAAATAACTAGAATAAGCAGACAGTTTTCTGAGTGTAAAGGTTATACTTATAAAGAGAAACAGATGAAATTTTTAGATGACTTGATTGGGATATTGATGGAGCGGAAAAGAAAACTTGAGAACTGGTAAGCTGGGATGAAAAAAATTATAACATTAACAAACAATTCAATTATGACAAAGAAAGAAAAGAGACAGGCTTTTATAATGGAGATTAAAAATATTATAGATCCTTTAATGTTAAAACTGGAAGTGATCGATTCAAAAATCAGTAAAGGGAAAACCTTGAGACCTGCTTATTACAGAAATGAGGATTTAAAAAAGATATTTGGACTGTCTAATAATACTATTATAAAATACCGGCAGACGGGAGTGCTTCCATATACTAAATTGGGAGATATATTTTTGTACGACAGTGTAAAGATTGAGGAAACTCTTCGTGAGAATAGTATCTGAATGAATCATTTTTTTAATAACAATATATAGAGTAACTGGCTTTCTTTTTGGGAGTCTTGGTTCTTTAAGAAATAAAAATATGGAGATAAACAGAATTCAATATGCTTCAGATCTGCATCTGGAGTTTATTAAAAACAAAGAATTTATGAGAGAAAATCCCTTAATTCCAAACGGAGATATCTTAATTCTGGCTGGGGATATTGTACCTTTTACGCTCATGGATAAACATCAGGATTTTTTTGATTTCTTATCCGATAATTTCCAAATGACATATTGGATTCCTGAAAATCATGAATATTACTATTTTGATGCTCTTCTTAAAACAAGAACTTTTTATGAAAAGATTAGAAATAATGTGATCCTTCTAAATAATTATGTTGTAGAATATGATAATCTAAAACTGGTTTTCTCCACTCTCGGGTCCCATATTAGGCCGGTTTCCCGATCGAATATTGAAAGCGGACTTAATGATTTTCATATTATTAAATATGATGGGGAAAGGTTTTCAGCCGATGAGTATAACAAACTTTATTTTGAGAGTGTAGATTTCATTACTAAAGCTTTAGAAGGCGGAGATTCTAAGAAAATTGTTGTCACGACTCATCACGTTCCATCTTTTAAAGAATATCCAAAAATGTATGAAAATAGTCCCTTGAATGAAGCCTTTGCTGTTGAGCTTTCAGAACTTATTGAACGGTCAAAATTATCATACTGGATTTATGGACACAGTCATTATAATACTAAGAATTTTGTAATTGGAAGTACACATTTGGTAACTAATCAGCTGGGATATATTCAACGAGATGAACATCACTGGTTTAAAGCAGATAAAGTTTTAATAGTTTAAAAGATAGTAAAGTTGTTTTTGCGTAATATAGTTTGTGACTTTATTCTATACTCTTTATTTTAATATTTTGAATGCATCTTATGAAAAACCAGCTATGCTAAAAGTTTAAATTTCGAAATTAAAATTATTAGTCATTAAATGAGTAAGTTATGAGAAAAGCAGTGGTATATGTACATGACATAAGAGCAAAAATTCTTTCTGAAGGAGCAAATGGGAGATATGGGTTTTACATATGATAATACTTATAGGCGGGAGTCTGTTTTGCTTACTATGCTTTTCGGGCATAGAAGATATTCTTTTTCTTGTTTTCCGCCTTTCTTTGAAGGTCTTCTTCCAGAATGGATTATACTTGAGGGCCTTTTAAGGATAAATGAAATTGATTATTTTCCCAGCTTATTACTGCTGATGGAGATTTGGTAGGAGCAGTAACTGTTAAAGTTGTTGATAATGAATAGGTGCCTAATAAAACTTATTAGCGGTGCGTTGAGAGTCTGCACTGTGAAACAGGTTTGAGAATGCTTTCTCCTTACTTAAAAAACTTTATAGCCTTAAATTTGCTGCAGCAGAACTCAGACAGGAAGCTGCCAGCAGAACAATTAAATCAGCAATTCAGGGAGTGCATCCAAAACTTAGTACGATATTGTCTTTGAGAAATCGGCAGTTTGAGATTGTATACTAGTACGGTAATTTTATAATTAAACCTCAGAGCGACATCTTTCCTAAATTATTTAAAAATGAAGATCTCACTATGAGAATGGCTGCTTTTTTTGAATTATAGTGCCGATTCGTGGACTAGTTTATTCAAAGGACAATTCAAAATCGTATTTAATTAAGAGATTTGACCTTGATAGTAATAATAAATGATCAAACATTATTTAGAGTTTAAATAATTGATGATGCCCTAGTTCTTATTACGAATAAATCTTTTAATTATGTTAATTACCTCCTTTAATATAAAGAAATAATTATTATATTTTAGCAAATCAAAACCTGTCCATAAGATAATAACCTAAATGATAGAATCCATAATAGACCCTAACCGACCTTATAGCCGTTTAGCGATCGATTTAATTTTTACTAAAACCAAAGCAGCAATGCAAAAGGAAGCCTTAATCAGAGGTGGAGATGGATTAGCACTTTACACTGACATTTATACAGGTAAGATATTACGAGGTGGGGATCGTTACGATTATGAACATGTTCGTTCTTCCGAAGAACTGTTTTCAAAGTTTAAATCTCTATTAACCGATGAGCAAATTGGACTAGTTGTGAATTGCCCAGAAAATGTTGGCGTAACATTAAGATGCATAAATCAATCTAAAGGAAAAAGAAAAATGGAAGATTGGTTAAATAATCCTGCGAACATTCATAACAATAATATCGATTTAAAGTTGACATTAGCTAACTTGAAAAAGGCGGATGATGGAATTAATAGGGTTGTTAAAACTTTAAGAAAATAAGTAAAATGAAAAAAGAAAAAGATTATAAATCTATAATTACATTAATAGCTGCTTATATAATTACTGCTGATAAGGAAATAGATAATAAGGAACTTGATATTATTTACGCTTATAATAAAAACTATAGTGATATTGAAAATGAGATAAATAATATTTTTTCTGATGATGATAATAAAATTCTTTTGATTGATCTAGTGAAAGAATTATCTTATTTTCCTAATACTATTATTTACGAGGCTTACAACTTGTTTCTAGATATTATATATTCTGATGGATTTTGTCATATAAAAGAGCAAGAAAAATTAAAAGAGATAAAAAAAATACTGCCTTTTGATGATTCAAGTTTAGCTATTTTAGAATTATCTTTTCTTGAAAAATCAAAAAAGTCTCTTTATAAAGAAGAAAAAAAGGAAGACGATATGTTTTATAAAAAGTCAAGCAACGATTCTGATAAATCAGATGAAAAAAAGAGAGACATTTTATTGAATGGTCCCCAATTTGTTCAAAAAATAAAGCAAATTTCAAAGACAGCAAAGTTTGATTTAAAATTTGTTGAAGAGGTAATTTCAGAATCTTCTAATCGAATAGTTAAATTAATAAACAATTTAGAAAATAATAAACTTAAAAATCATAATAGGAAAGATGAAGAGTTTGATGGATTTGTTAGTGAACTCCAAAGAACTATAAAAGAGACTTTTACTAATCATTTGCAGGAGAATATTCAAGTCCTGAATAAAAAGAAACGATCGGTAGATTATTTTACAATTTCGTTTTTAGGAAGGACTAAAGCAGGTAAAAGTACTTTACATTCTATAATTACTAAAGATGGTGACGACACTATTGGTGTTGGGAAAGTCAGGACTACTAGATATAATAGAGTATATAATTGGGAAAATTTAAGAATTGTAGATACCCCGGGAATTGGTGCTCCTGGAGGAATGTCTGATGTTGAAATTGCTGAAAGTATAGTTGATGAGTCTGATTTAATTTGTTATTTGGTGACTAATGATGCTATTCAAGAAACGGAATTTCAATTTCTTTCGGAAATTAAAAAGAAAAACAAACCTGTGGTAATTCTTTTAAATGTAAAAGAAAATCTTGAGATTGAAAGTCGAAAGAATTTGTTTTTAAAAAATCCTACTAGATGGAGGGAACGAAGAGATAATAAAAGTATTCAAGGGCATATAGAAAGGATTAATGATTATATGATTAAATATTATAATAGTAATCATTATAGAGTTATTCCTGTTATGCTGTTAGCGTCAAAATTATCTGAAATTGAAACAGATGATTCGATAAAAAAGATATTATATGATGGTTCAAATGTTGAAGAATTCTTGATTAGTTTAAAAACTACTGTATTTGAAAATGGACATTTACGAAAATCTCAAAATATAATTGATGGTACTAATTTTAAATTGAATTCTTTTCACGAAGATATCAATAATCAGTATTTAGGTTTGTCTGAAATAATTTCAAGATTAAAGAAAGAAAAAAAATCTTTTCGTGATTTCTTAAAAAAAAATAAAGATGTATATAAACAAAATTTAAAAGGGAAAGTTGAAACCCATATTTCAAAAATTAAAAAATTTGCTAGAGATTTTGCAATAAATAACTATGAATTAAGCGAAACTAAATTGACTAAACTTTGGGAGAAAGAATTGTTAAGCAGGGGCTATAAGCAACAATTAGAAAAAATGATAAGTGAAGACTTTGATATTATTCAAACAGAAATACAGTCAAGATTAAATGAGTTTTTGGAAAGTTTTCAATTGTATTTTAATAATCTAAATTTAAACATTAAAAAAGATTCTACTTTTAATACAAGGAGTTTCTTAAAAATTGGAGGAGGCTTAATAGGTGTTGTGGGAGCAATTTTTCTTTCGGTTGCTACGCTTTCAAATCCAATAGGTTGGACTTTGGCAATAGGAGGTATTTTGGTTGGATTGTCTAATTATTTATTTAAATCCAAAGCAAATAAAATTAAAGATGCTCAAGAGAAGATAGAGAAAAGTTTAATGAAAGGCATAGAAGATTTTGAAATACATTTGAAAAAACAAATTTTTCAAAGTCTCGACCAGATGTTGTTTGATTATGACAAATCAGTCGATGATAATATGGGGAAATTAATTATTGAAGCTGAAGCATTTCAAAAATTATTAAAAACAGAATTAGATTTTAGTAAGAGCAAAGTAGATGTACTAAATAAAGCTATGATGATAAGAGTTTTGCAGCATATAAAACATCTTGATTTTGATTTTGATGTAAATAAATTTGTTTCGAAAGACAAAACAATAATTGATATTCAAAGAGATTTTAAGAAGAATCAAATTACATTAAAAACTAGTCATCAGCTAGAGCGTAAAGATGTAATAAAAATATCTGAATTGCTTCAGTGCGATTTCAAAGTATATAGAACTAAAATTAAATAAATTAAAATGGATAATAGTGCAGACTTAAAATTTAATAATTTATCATTGAAACTTAATGGGATTATTCAAAAAACATTTTTATTGTTGAACGAATTTGAAAAGATAGGTGCTCTAGAATTGTTAACATCTAAATTAAATATAACTAAAGAAAGTTCAGAATTAAAAGTTGCATTTGTCGGACAGTATAATGCTGGAAAATCGACAATAATATCAGCATTGACAGGTAGACGAGATATAAAAATAGATTCAAATGTAGCAACAGATGTTAGCTGTGATTATAAATGGAACAATATTAAAATCACTGATACTCCCGGTATTTTAGCAGGAAAAGTTGAGAAACATGATGAGTTTACCAAAGAAACTCTCAATCAAACAGATTTGATTGTTTACGTTTTAACAAGTCAATTATTTGACGATGTTATTTTTGAAAACTTTATCGATTTGGCATATAATCAAAACTTTAACGAAAAAATGCTTATCGCTATAAATAAAATGTCAATGGAAAAAGGAGACTTTGAAATACTTAAAAAGAATTATCATGAATCGGTACTTGCTGTATTTAAAGAACGTGGATATGATTTTGACTTTGAAATAGTATTTATTGATGCTGCCGATTATATGGAAGGAATTGATGAAAAAGAGGAAGAACTTATACAATTGAGTAATTTTTCTAATTTTATTGAAACTCTAAATTCATTTATTGAGGATAAAGGAATAGTTCAAAAGGCATTCGATACACCAATCCGAATAATTAGGGGAGAGTTAAGTCAAATTGCTTTCGACGAAGTAGATCCCAATTTTAGTTTGATATTGAATAAATATCAAAATAGGCTTTTGAAGCATAAGACCGAAATTATTAGGGAGTCAGAATATTTACTTGAAAATTTAAAAACTAAAATTATCGAAGAAGGTTATTTAGTGTCTTCTTCAATTGATCAAATAAGTCAGGAAGATTTTAATGTGAAGCAAAGTAAGTTTAATCTATTATTGGAAACAGAATCTACTTCAACAATGAGTCAAATTGAAAATTTGATCAAGGAAAAAAATAGATTGTTGCGTGAAGAATTTGAAGAAATAAGCCTAGATGATGATGTTTCTTTTTACGTAGAAAATCTGAAGAAAGATTCTGAGCGTAAAAAGATAAATCCAGTTTTTAATAGTTCTTCTTTAGAAAGTAAAATAGGCCTGTTAAATACTTTAAAACAGAATTCTGATAAATTGATTAGTTTTTCAGGGGCTGATAAAGCTGCTGGTATTTTTGCGAAATCAAGTGAAATTAGCGGGTCTGCAGGTCATACACTAGTTAAAAATATTGGTTCTACAATTGGATTTAAATTCAAACCTTGGCAGGCTGTTAGAATAACTAAAAATATTGGAAACGTAGCTAAATTTGCAGGGCCTGCATTAGCTGTTTTTTCTGCGGGTATTGAAATATACGGGGCTGTAAAAGAAGAAAAAGAACTTAAAGGGATAGCCGTTTCTAAAAGCCAAATGAATGAAAGTTTTTATGAAATTGCTAAAGAAGTAGTTTTACAGATAAAAGAAAAGTTTAATGAATATGTTAAAGAAAACATAGATAATAAGATAAGTGAATTCCAAGAAATGAAATTAGAATTTGTAAGAACTAATGAGAATAATTCAAAATTTCAAGAAGCAATAATTAAATTAGATAGCGAATTTATAGATTTTATTGAACTGATAAATAATTAGAATATTAAATAGGCTTCAACTTACTTTTAGTTGAAGCCTATTGGCTTTAAAGATACCCCTCGAGACCCTTCCTCAATTCCTCTTTAATCTCCTCTGCCAACCATTTCGGTTCGACTACCTTTACTAAACTGCCATATTTCAAAATTTGTTGTCGGAACTCAAAATTGGGATGGATGCGTAATTCTATGTCAAAAGAACTCTCATTTTTAATATTGACTTCTTTTTGAGACCAGTGTAATGGAAGTGATAGTAAATATGGTTTTTGGGAAGGATGAAACGACAAATGTATTTTTTCTAATTTATGGTCGACATAGTTAAGACCAATAACGTTTTTAAATTTATCTTTGGCTTCTTCTGTTTTTGATTTGAATTTTCTCTTACCAATTCTTATATCATTTAATCTATCAATTCCAAAAGTTCGATAGCCTTTTTCCGTTTCACCGATGACGTACCAGCGGTTTTGAAATTGTTTTAAAAAGTAAGCTTTTAAGTTGTATTTTTCTTCTTTTAAGTGATAAAAACTATAATGATTGAAGCTGACTGGTAATGTCTGGTGAATAGCTTCTAGTAGAACTTTAAAATTAGGAACTAAATTTGCATTTGATTCATTTTCGAATTCAATATAGGACAAAGAATTGTAGTTTTCGTTATAATCAGCAGTGATTAATTTAGCTGTAGATAGAATTTCTAGATGACTTAAAAAAGAATCAACATATTCCGGCTTGTCATTTTCTAAGGAATATAGACTGTTATTGTTTGTTATTACAATACCGAACTTTTCTTTTAAATTTTTTATATCACGTTGTAAAGTTCTAATTGTAATTTTTTTTGAGTCCTTCGGGCAAATGATACTTATAAGCACCTTACCATCTAAAGATTCAAATTTTCTTAAGGTTTCAACTAAAACTTTAGTACGATACACTTGTGGTGTATTGAGATGCGTACTTTTTTCGTTTGCTTTCATTTTTCAAAAGTAAAAAAGGGTAATGACAATGAGTGTTGTTTGTATTTTTATTTTGAGGAAATATCAGACGACACTCATTGTCGTTCGTTGAGTATAAATTTGTTTTATAATTTAAAAACAATAAATATGAAGAATTTATTTAAAAAGAAAAACAGCGATTTAGACTTTAAGATTCTAGGTTCTATTTTGAGTGCAAGTGTGGCAACTGGAGCTGCTATTGCTAATTATTCAGGGAAAAATCCTAAAACAGCGGGAATTATAAGTGCTGGGTTATCGCTATTGGTTACTGGTTTAATTACCGCAATGGATGATGATAATTCAAAAAATAACAAATAATAACTAATTAGAGATGATACAATATATTATTACCCGTATTTTATGTTTCATAATGTGGGTGCTTTTTGCAATCGTTGCATTACCAGTTGGGGTTGCACTGTTGTTGACAAAGTGGTTTCCGGTTTTTACTCAAGATGGGGGTTTTTGGTGGTGGTCCGTTTTTGCCATTTTTACTATTGTGGCATACATAGTGTTATGGAAGCCGCTACTTTGGATAATAGGAATTTTTCAGCTTTTGGGAGGTGCTGGACAATAGAAAGAGATTATTTTACTTTATTGTATTGTTGGCGCAGAATATAATTCTGCGCTAAATAATATATGAGCTTATTTTTTCCAATTTAATTATCCATTTAAGTTTTCAATTTTTGAAATATAATATTGTTTGAAAAATTCTATTAATGAATTATAAGGGATTTTCTCTTCCTCGTCTATTCTTGCAACTTGAAGCTGCATTGTGTTTCTCAATTCTTCGTAGATTTTTTCCATCCTATAAAAAAGGTTTTTTCTTTCTTCTTTTACAGCATTGATATGATCTAATCTCTTTAGTCCTGAAAATCGATTGATGTATTTTTGCAATTCATCATATTCTACTTTTAGATCTTTTAGACATTGCAGTATAGTATTAGCAATAGTAGTTGTTTGATATAACTGTTTGAGAGTATTCAATTCGATTGAATACAATTTATTTTCTAGATGGTTGTGTTTGATTTTTTCCTTGTAATATTCGATGTAGTTTAAAACCTGTAATTCTAAAAGCTGTTGTTGAGATAATAACTGTTTTGCTTCAATGAATTTTAAATTAAAAATGAGTTTTCGTTGTTGTTTTTTTATTTCGGTTATTGACTTATCAACTTTTTTAATGCATATCAATAGCTCATCATAATTTCGTATCATAATAAAGATTTGTTTAATTCTCATAAAACAAAAATAAAACGATACACTGTTAAAGTGTGTCGCTACTATTAATTGTAAGAATCTTTAGTTTCTCTTATGCCAACTTCTTCCATTGGTGTTTGAATAGTAAAGTCCCTTTGAAGTACTTGCTAGTATTTCTTTAACATTATCTGTTAAATCTTGAAAATTTCCGTATGAAGACCCAGAATATCTTACATGCCATGATCTGCCGGAGGTTGTTGAGTATTCAATTTTATTGCTGTTAGTTGGATTGATTCTAATTAATTCTTCTCCCTTGGTAATCATTTGTGACATAATATTTCGCTTTAAGTTTTGCCTACTCTAATTTGGTTTTCGGCTTTCCCATAAGACAAAGAAATTATCGGAGTATGTCAAAATATGACGTGAATAAGAATAGATCATAAAAAAAGAGGCTATATTGCCTCTGGTGATTTTTCGATATTAATAATTTCTTCTATAATTAATATTACTTCTCTATATGTGTCACCATTTTGACCTTTGGCAACATCTTCCCAGATTTCAGGATTATTAGTCCAATCTTTATTTGAAGGTTCTTTCCAAATATTAGCATGGTTGCTTTGGAACTCTGGATTAAATTTTGTTTTAATTAATCTTTCTTCAATTTCAGAAATGTTATCATTAAAATTTAGCGCAACATATAATCCTGAATAATTAGTACCGTTTTCTGTATCAAATATAACAGCAATTTTATAGGGCTTTAAATTCCACTCCTTGGGAGTTAGATATAATCCAAAATAGGTATTACTTTTTAGGTTACTTGAATCGACAGAAAATCCTCTTTTCTCTGAGAATTGAATTATGTCTTCAAAAAATGCATAGTACAATTTAGATTTTAAAGGTTCTATACTGTTTGATATTTCAAAACTTTGTAAAACATTATTTTTTAAAATTTCCAGAATTTCCATTGTTTTAATGTTATTTGTTGTTTGGTTGGTTAATTTTTTGATTAGATTTAAATATTGTACTAATGTTTCTCTTATTATTGGTAAAGAATGTGTTTTTTCAAGACATTTTTCAATCCAATTTTTTATGTCTTTTTTAAACGAAATTGGATAGTATAAACAGTGATGAATATTATTTGCACCTTTATTTTCTAATCTAAAATTATCATATTCGTTTTTTTTATCATATTTGAAATTTGATCCAATTATTTCAATATCATTTTGAATATATGGGGTTTCTTGTTCTTGTAAATCTTTTCCGTCTAAGGTTAAATAAAATAAAAATGAATTTTTAAAAGATTTTGTTTCAGCATAATTTTTATATCTTATTAATTGATAGGGCTGATCGATTGCGTATATTTTATTCTCAATGATCAGTATTTGGTTATTATCTTCAACAATAAGGTCAATTCTTCCACCAGTAACATTATCCCAATTGTTTCCGATACTTATAGTTCTTTCACAAATTTTGTCATTTATTAATTTGCCAAAATATTCTAATTCTATTTTATCTTTTTCAGAATTAAAACTTTCTTTAATATGGTCTACAAATAAATCAAGGAAGATAGCTCCTTGTCCGTGTGAACCGTTAGGGTTGAGTAATTCACCTATAATTGCAGAATGGGTATACACTTCGTCGTGTTCCATATTCATCACTGAAAAAATATTGAAATTTTCTCCAGTGATTTTTGTTATTTCATCATGTTTTCTTGAAATAATAGAGACTTGCTGTAAGAGGTTATTAATTATCTCCATAAATTTTTAGTTCTTTTTTAAATTTTGGTAAGTTACTTAACTACTATAAACTAGAGAGTTTGTATTGTTTGAAGTATTATGGAATTTGTTGTTAATGCTTTGATTTTTATTGCTTTATAGTGTTATTTTTAGGAATGAAAAACTAGAATTTTAATTATTTACTCCGTTTATTTCTTTACATACATTGATTAAAGAACCCTCTTTTGATTGTATGAATTCAATCATTTGTGCTGCTATTTTATTGATTAATTCGTCTTGTTTTATTGGATTTTGGCCTAGAAAACTTATGAATTGAGAATCGCTAAAATTTATTTGATTATTTTTATAATCTTCTAGATTGTCGAAAAAATCTACATCTCTCCACCATCTGGTACATTTAAAATTATGATTTTGGAAAATGTTTTTATGTTTATCATTTAAGTCTAAAATCCCAAAAAATAATTCATTGCGAACGTTTCCTTTTCCACTGAAAGGCTCTATTCCAAAATATATTCCTGTATTTTCATAATCCTTTAATTCCAACCATATCCCAGAATTTGTATCTCCAACTTTGTTACGTGTAAATACATTATATTTTGAACCCAATTTTGAAATTAAAACCTCCGTTATGCGGTTTCTTATGTTTCCAGAAATTTTATATTTTATTTTGTCAAACTCTTTAACGATTTGTTCAGCTGCTGAAAAATTTCTTAAAATTATATTTTGTATCTCTTCACTCATTTTTTTATTTATTGTTTGGCCGGTTAATTTTTTAATTAAATAAATATATTGTTTCATTACTTCTCGTAACATTGGTTTATCTGATGCTTCTTTTAGGCAAAGTTCTAACCAATTAATAATATCTTCTTTATAGGAAATATTAAAATAGTGTTGTTTTTTAATAAGTCCTTTTCCAGAAGTTGGGGAGCTTCCGTCTAATGTTAAATATAAAATGGGGGTTTCTTTTAG
Organism: Flavobacterium piscisymbiosum; assembly: GCF_020905295.1. NCBI lineage: Bacteria > Pseudomonadati > Bacteroidota > Flavobacteriia > Flavobacteriales > Flavobacteriaceae > Flavobacterium > Flavobacterium piscisymbiosum. The sequence goes on from NZ_JAJJMM010000001.1 coordinate 2,603,861, forward strand.
AAAATATTCTTTGCAGTAATTATAGTACCTGATCAGTTGATTTTCTTGTTCTCCTGCATATATTTTGTTTTCAATAATAAGTGCATTCCATTTATTTTTGTCTTCGACAATTATATCTATACGCCCACCTTCTGTTTTGTCCTCATTTAATTTTTTAATATTTTTTTCAACTATCGTAATAGCATTTTCAGTATTAAATTTAAATCTATCGAGTCCAATTTTATTTTCGGATTCATCTTCTTGATTCAGAATGAATTTTTCTTCTAGTATTTTAATAAAAAGCTGTAAAGGAATATCTTTTAAGCCATGTGAACCTTTTATGTTTAATAGTTCCCCAATAAATGCCGAATGGGTTCGTACTTCATTACTGGTTAAATTCAATACAGAAAAAACATTAAATTTTTCTCCGGTAATATCAGCAATATCATCGTATTTATTTTGAATCACATGTACATTTTCAAGTAGATTTTTTATTGTGGATAGGTTTATTTTTTCTTCAATTGTATTTTCTGTCATATTAGTTGGTATAATGTTATTTTCTGTGGAAAAGTTAGCTAAGTTTGATTTAAATAGAACTTATAAAATTTATTATATGTAGAGATTTGTCATTTCAGCGATTCTTTTTTTGATTTCATTTTGAAGTCGAGCAGGAGAGATAATTTTGACATCTGCTCCATATTTCATTAGTTCCATTATAATATCATTAGTGGTATGAATATAGATCTCTAAGAGTAAGACATCTTCTTTTTCTTCGATAATTTGTTGGGATTCGTGAAGGGGGAATGTTTTAATATAGTTTCCCTGCTGATTTGAAAACTGTAAGATTATCTTTTCTGCCGGTGAATACGTTTCTACACCAAAGGCATGTTGGAATTCCTTTTCTACATTATATGGGATCGGTTTGAATTTGGTATCTGTAACAGTAAGCTTTGTTATTCGGTCTAGTCCAAAAGTTTTTACAATATCGTCTTTTTTGTCCAGAGCTACCAAATACCAGCGCTGATGTGATTCTTTTATTGCAATAGGTTTTGCTTCACGTACTGAATAATTACTTTCCCAGTGTTTTTTATGGGTAAATTTTAGGAGCAGTAGATTTTGAATGGCGTGTATTATACCGTAAATATGTTCGGTTCCGGATGACTTTCGTTTTTCTAAAAACACACTAGGAGACAATTTATTTCCCTCTTGTAAAGCATGATGAATAGAGAAGGCATCTATCATTCTGGTAACTGACTGATCTTCTATTTCTTCTTCGTCAATAGTGTAATTTTTATCTTTTCGGTTATAATTTATTACAATGCCAAATAGCGTTGCAATATCTTTTTTATCACGTTCAAAGGTACGAATCGCATATTCGAATGCAGTGTCAATATCCTCATTTTCAAGTTTACGCATTACTTGCATTTGTAACTCAGAGAAGCTGCAAGGACGACTTCTTAGAAGATCTATAATGTAAAGATACCTTTTGAAATATATTAATTTAGACATAATGACTTTATTTGTTTTTCAAAGATAATTTATTTGTCTGCCAATTTATGACGGAGTGTTTCATTGTGCCTTAAATTTTAATTCGTCGAAAATAGCATGGTGAATAATTCTTTTGAAATTTTTACCAAACATGATCTTGAGTACTATAAAAAATGGTAAATGGCGCTTACAAGGCGCCATCATCTGTAAAAGAATAATAGGATTCTGAGGTAATGATCAGATGATCCAATAATTTTATATCGAGGAGTTCTCCTGCCTGTTTGATCTTTTTAGTGATATACTTATCAGCTTCGGAGGGTTGTGTACTTCCTGAGGGATGGTTGTGGACAAGTATAAAGTTGATGGCATTGGCTTTGAGGGCTGCTGAGAATACCATGCGAATATCTACAATGGTTCCCGTAATACCGCCTGAAGACATTTTGTAGAGTCCAAGGACTTTGAAAGAATTATTGAGAAACAGAATTTTAAATTGCTCGAAATATTCAATTTTGCCTTCATCCCAAGTGGATCTAAGTAAATTATAGGCTTCTTTTGAGGATTTGATCTGAGGTCTTTCAGATGCTTTTACTCTTGTTTTGTAAACTAGTTCTATTTCTGTGACCATTTGCCAGTTTTGAGTGGTAGTTTCCATGATTTTATATTTTAAATTAATAATGGAACTACACCCGGAAATCTTCGAGCGAGCGCAAAAAGCAACGCAATAAAGTACAGTTTTAGCTGTACATTTATGGGGGAATTTTTTGCAGCGAACCGCTGAAGATTTCCAAACTTTGTGATACTATTAATAACATATAAATAACAGCTTTAGTAAAGCTGCAACATGTTTGAATGTTTTGAGCGTACCAAACTTTGGGTTGACTATTATGGCCTGTCCCAAGACTTTTTAATTAAACAAAAATGTGTCGAATTTATTTTGATTACAGCATCGAAATTCAAAAGATTGCTAAAATAGTATCGCCAAAGACCTATCACAAATGCATGCGTGAGCTCGATCAGTACGGATATCTTGTATATGTCCCAACCAAGAATAAAAACAAACGTAGTAGCGTGTATTTTCATTTGGACGAAAATTAAAAAAAATGTTATGGAAGAAATTGTAACAAAACACGATTTAAGACAGTTTGGACTGTTATTATTGGATAATATTCGAATTATCTTTCAAGAGAATTAATCAAGTCCAAAGAGAATCCTCACAGCCTGAATGGCTCAAAAGCAAGGCAGTCAGAAAAATGCTCGATATATCTCCCGGCTCGGTACAAAATCTCAGGGTGAGAGGAAAAGTGAGATTTAAAAAAGTATTGGGAGTTTATTATTATAATAGAGAGGACCTTCAAAAACTTTTCGATGATGACTAACAAGAAGAATAATAGAGAAGTGCGGATCATGAACTATTTAACTCTATATATTAATGATCCGGATCTTAATGTATGGCATCTTGCAATTTTAACTGCGGTTTTAAATTTAGGTTATAAGCAGGGGCAGAGACGTACAATAAATGTGAGCAGAAGCAGGATAATGGCTTTGTCGCACATAAATACCCTGCCGACCTATCATAAATATTTTAAGCAGCTGCAGGATTTCGGATACATTAAGTACACACCGTCATATCATCCAGGATACAAAAGTGAAATTGAATTATACCCTAAGAGGGTATCTTATATTTTGAAATAACGCCTTTTGCGTTTTATAAAGAAGATAATACGTGTATGGTTAGTTAGAAGTCATCAACAAAGTTTAAGTACTTCGAATATTTTAGAATTATCAAAAAAAAAAGGTTTTGAGATTAACTCAAAACCTTTTTTATATATTGTAATTGATGGTTTATTTTATTAAAACCTGATGACTTTCAATCTTGCCATCAATGTTTATTCGGATTACATAGACTCCCAGCGGTAAATTAGAAACATTGAGTTGCGCAGTATGGTTTTTAATTGCTACAGCAGATTTCAGATCACCAGTGATATTATATAATTCAGCACTGATTATACTGCTTGATACTGGTCTGTAATTTTCATCAGCCAGATTTATATTGATAATATTACTGCTTGGGTTAGGATAGATTTTGTAACTGATTTGATTACTTGCTGCTGTTCTACCTTGAAACGGCTCGAATGGTTCGAATGGTTCAAGGGGGCCCGGATCTAAGAAACCTAAGCAGGTAATTGCAACAGCTCCAGGAATTGAACGGATTACGCCACATCGCGACGTGCAGGTCAAAGTATACTCTAATACAGGACATTCTATATCGTTTGCCATGTACGTTGGAACCCAAAACGTATAAAGAGAACTCGTTTTTCTTTCTGCACTAATATTTACTGGCACTCCATTCACTTTAAAGTCAGAAAAGGTATATTCGCTATCTACATTATTTGGAAGAACCATCATATTAAAAACGTATTCAGTACCATTATAATAATTGTTGTACATATCGGTCGGGTAATGGAAGACAGTTTTATTTGCTGCAAAATATTGGTTATCACCAATTTGAAGGTTTCTTGTCATTGTAGAGCCATTTGATAGGAAAGTGGCAGTTAATTCTGCAGATCCTGCCTGTCCAGTATTTTCTTTCACTGTTACGGAATAGCCTGAAATTGAAAGTATGGTGAGATTTGGAGTAACAGACCATTCTATAGCCGGTACAGAAGCGCAGGTTCCCGGAATAGTGTAAGTAACTATATCATTCTCACAAATTTTGAAAGGTCCATCTATTGAGGCATTAAATGCAATATTACCAACTGTTATCTGCTTGTTTATTGTCCTGTAGCCGCACTCTGTACTTCCTATTGTTAGACTTAATGTAATCTGGCCTGTTGATTTTGGAGAAAGTAAAAGCAGGGAAACTGTTGAAGTTCCATTTCCAGAAAGAGCGACAAGATTGGATCCCTGAGTAATGCTCCAATTATAACTTTCAGCAATATTTGGAACGGAATAAGTGCCGATATTACATAAGCTGTTATCTCCCTGTATTTGTGCATCTGAGCATATAAAGGAACAGTTTGTTCTAATAGGAGTGAGGGCAGGATTACTTAATGCAGCAAGTTCAGATGAAAGCCAGTTTCCGTTTCTAGCATTAAAACTGATATGTCCTGAATTGCTGGTAGCAGGATTGTTTTTATTAAAATCAGTCACAAAGTTTTGAAATGCAGTATTTTTCGGAGCAGCAGGAGGAGTTTCTCCGACATATGACTTTCTATAATCACTATCATTGAGTACAATCAAACCTTTTCCAATATCAAGTGCGCTTACCGTAGGTATAAAGCTAAAAGAATTTGAAACTATTCCATCAAGAACTAAGTCATCGGTAGAAGTTTGTTGTCTTCCTCCTCCGTATATATCATAGGGAAGAATATTGCTAGGCTGCCCAACGTTTTTTTCAGAAACTGTAATAGATACCGGAATAAACCATAAAACTTTTTTCTTATATTTTATACTACCGTGATATATGTTTTTATTGTCATTTAATACAGTCATGTATTTAGACTGAAAATTAATTTCCCATTTTGAATTACCTGGTAATAAACCAACACTTACAATATCAGGTCGAGATAAAAAAGTTCCATAAACTCCATCTAATATACCTATGTAATTTGATAATGCAGTATTGCTTCCCGCAGTCTTAATATAACTCATAATATTACCATTATCAGGTTGAAGTACCCCGCATTCACTTCCGTTTGCGATGGCAATATTTCTAATTGGTTTGCCTGGGTAACCTTGAGGATATCCCATTTCAGTTAGTTCCTGCTGCCAGAGATCATGTATTCCATTTTTTATCTCATATTTTCTGTTCATCCAATTAACCATCATTTGTCTTGCAGCAGGAGCATCTGACGCTGAAAAAACAGTCAAAGGAGTTACATAATCAATTTCATTAAGATCGGTATTGTTACCATTATTACTGTTTATAAGATCGATAATTCCATTTGCAAGATTTGAAATAACAGGAATATCAGACTCACCTGTAATCATAGCAATTGGCGAACTCACATATATGTTTCGAATATGTCTCATGGCATACTGCACACTTAAGGGCGTATTAGCGCCCAGATGCGGTGCATCGTGTGAAATGTACATTTGAGTATCATGATTAAAGTTTCTGTTCAGCTCTATATCGCGGAGTGCATACCTTGCAATTAATCCGCCCATACTCTGGCCGATAATTACATTTGGAGTCGTGCTCCCAGCTGCCGCCTTTCTAGTATTGACATATTTAATCACCTCTTCAAGGACATATGCATTTCTCTGAATAAAATCAACTCCATTTTTCCAATTGACATAAATTATGTCATATGAGCTGAGAGCTAATGGTAAGTTTGAACCGGAAAAAGTGTATTTGTTAATAAACTGTTGTCTGGTATTTAATCCTTCCTCTTGTTCAGGGCTTACTATGACGCCTAAATCAAAACCTTCTGCAACAATTAGAGGTTTTCGTATTTGATGATCGGCACTGGCATAGTTAATATGCAGTACCGCTTTACCTAATTGATTTTTGTAGGGAGTAGTTGCTGTTATGGCGATTTTATCATCAGCAGCAGTATAATAAGTTTGAGTTGAAGCCGTTTTTAAATAAGGGCCATGAATTGGTCCTTCACAATTAATGCATTCTCCAACAATTGGATTGCCTATCTTTACTTTAGAGTGCCCATTTAGGATCTGTCCATTGGTAAGTGTTAATTTGTATCTCCAAGTATAGTAGCCTTCCACTGAATAATTTACATTGATTAGTTGGTCATAATTAACATTTTGATACCCTTGATTGTCAGAAAAATCAATTTGAATATTTTGAATTCCAGCGCTATTATTGGATAAAAAAAGATTTGAAGGCAGCTTCACTTTTAGGTGTAACTCATTTTGATTGTTTACAGCCGGCGATACAGCAAATACTTGCTTTTGGATATAAGGATTTTGCCATACACCGCCAGTAAATTTATCAGAAAACTGATTATTCACATAATTCAGTTTTGACGGATAAGCGTTTTCATCAAATTTACTGTAGTTAAAAAAGAGCCCGCTTAATATCATTACACCTGGCTCACGTTGCGAGTACCATCTCGTTGAATATTCCTGAAGAGATATGAATCCGGATGAACTTTGGGTGACCCTGGACATTAATAGCGTCTTGTAAATATCTGTTATCGTTTGTGAGGTGGTTAATGTTGAATCTCGTAATACGCCGTCAAAAGCCAATAGATTGGTGAAATCCATACCATAATCAAGTAAGACCCCGTTAGGAATCCGTGATTTGTCTAAGTTTTGAAACACCTGATTCGCGGCATTTTTGAATTCAGTATTCTGTGTCTGCTGAGCTGAAAGAATATTAAAAAGCAGAATGAATGCATAAAAAGTAATTTTTTTTATCATTTAATTTTTTTTAATGTTAATAATTCCAATCAAACCGTCCTTCTCTTATCTGTACTTTCTCACCTTTATCACTTACAGCGTCAAACCAAAAAGTCCCTGCAATAATTGATTTTGATTCATCTAAATGTGTTATTTTCAATTCACCGGTCACTGTTTCATTAGTGTAAAACAACTGACTCTCTGCCGAACTGTAAACTCCTAATGCCCCAGTTAGTTCAGGTGCTATGGTAAATGTTTTATTTAATTTATAAACTTCTCCTTCCTTTACTTCAACTTTTCTAAGCATCAGTACAACCATTTCATTTTTTCCATTGCGAAGATCTGCGAAATTCATAACGAAATATTGTTCTCCCCCTTCAATCTGATAAAAACAATTTACAGAAGGATTAATACCGCTTTGATGTGGTAGGAATACTTTTCCATCAATTAAACATCCGACAGTGTTTGTTCCGCTATTTGTTATTGGAGGTAGTTTCTCTTTTTCGTTTATAAGGTTACCGTCCTTGTCACAGGAACTAAACAGAAATAAAATTAATAATAATGATAATATTTTTCTCATAGTTAAAGTTTTTGTAAAGATGTAATATTTTTTTAAATATAAGATAAAGTCTACATTAATTTTGCTAATTATTTGTTTGTTAATACAGTTGCATTTTTAAATTCTCTGTGCTTATTATTTAAATATCCAAATCAAGTAAATATTTAAACCTGCTTGAAAATACTCTTGAACTGATATAAAATCCTTTCGATTAGTCTTAGATCTTCGGTTACAATTTCGGAAGTTCCTTTCATTTCCTGCTGAAACAAAATTTGTTTTTTATACGACGTTAGCAATCCGTTTGGCAAAGCAACATCTAATAACAAATTTCCATCTTTATCCGGAACCAATGAAATATTCTGGATTTTTCCTTTTAGCACACCAAATTCTCTGTCCGGAAAATTCGCTAATCGAATATTTACCGTTTGCCCTACTTTTATCTTTCCGGAATTTAAAGCCGGTGCTTTAACCTTCCCGACAAAACCATTTTTTGTGTCCGGAATAATCGAAAACACATTATCACCAACATTTATGGTTTGGTTTTCTGTCCAAACCTGCAAAAATGTAACTACTCCGCTTACTGAAGATTTTAAGGCGTAAGCCAATTCCCAATCTTTTATTACCTTTTTAAGCTGATAAAAAGATTGCGCCATGTTTCTGCCAAGAGTAACTTCTTCCTTAGTGCCGCTTATCTGCGAATTCTGACTTAATTTTGAATTATCAATCAAAGAGGACTTCAATTGAGAAATAGACGTTAAAAGCCCTTTATAATTCTTCTGTGCCTGAAGATAACCTAACTTTTTAGCCTCCATTTCCTGAGCTGAAATAATGCCTTTATTGAATAAAGTTTCAAAACGTGCTATTTCGTTTTTCTGAAGCTGCAATTCACTTTCGTTAATGACCTTTTGCTGTTGCAAAATCTCTAATCTTTCTTTGATCTGAACTTTCTCTGAAACCTGCGCTCTGTTTTCGACCTGAAAAGGCTGTAAATCTTTATTTAATTCTTCGGCCTGATAATCTTTCTGAAAAACAGCAAAAGCACTTTCGATTTCTCCTAATTGTGCATTTTTTAGCAAAGCAAAAGGAAAAGCTTTTTGTGGGTTGTTGACATTATATTCATCAACGATTTTTTTCAATAAAAAAACATCATTGTAATTGGCTGTGTTTTCGATAATTGCGAGTGTGCTGTTTCTTGAAACTATCGATTTGTTTTTTACCAAAATAGCCTCGATACGCCCGGAAGATTTCGAAACTATCTTCTCTGGCGGAATATTGGTTGTAATGACAATTTCGGTATTTACAACATCCGGGTATTTGATAAACCAGGATACAAAAAACAACATAAAAATAATTACAAATATCAAAACGGTTCCCCAACGTATCATCCAGTGGGGTACTCTGGTAAGGATGTCCTGAACTTCCTCACTTCTTAATTCGAATGTAGTATCTTCTGCCATGATTAATTTCCTAATTGTAATTGATTTTTAACCAGTTCAAAATAATTTCCTTTTTGTTCTACCAAAGCAGAATGATTACCAATCTCTATAATTTTTCCTTTATCCAGAACCACGATTTGATCAGCATTCATTACTGTACTCAATCGGTGTGCAATAACCACAACGGTCTTATCTTTAAAGAAAATATCCAGTTTGCGCATGATTTCTTTTTCATTATTTGCATCTAAGGCCGATGTAGCTTCATCAAAAAACAAGATTTCAGGATTTTTATAAACGGCTCTTGCGATCAATAAACGTTGCTTTTGTCCTGTGCTCATTCCTACTCCTTCGGCACCAATTTTAGTATTATAACCCAATGGTAGGCCACTAATATATTCTTTTATATTGGCCACATCTGCAGCATATACCAAGCGCTCTTTATCAACTTTATCAACACCAATAGCTATATTATTGGCAATGGTATCTGAGAAGATAAAACCTTCCTGCATAACAGCCCCAATATTAGATCTCCAGGCGCGTTGCGAAATATTTCTAAGTTGTGTATTTCCAATATGAACTTCTCCTATTTCGGGTTCATAGAACTTGAGAAGCAGTTTCATTAAGGTAGTTTTCCCGCTTCCGCTAACGCCTACTATTGCAGTGACTTTATTGGCAGGAATCCTTAGTGTTAGATCATCTAAAACCGGAACATCCGATCCCAGATAGCGGTACGATAGATTCTTTATCTCGATATCAGAATCGAACGGAACATCACCTGTCTGATGAACTTCTTGTTGGGTTTCATCTTCTTTCTCATGAATTTCAGACAATCTGGCCAATGAAATCTTTGCGTCCTGAAGTTCCCTCACAAATTCGATAAGTTGCGTAATTGGTCCGTTTAAACTTCCTACGATTGAACTTATTGCCAGCATCATCCCTAAGGTTATAGAGCCGTCAATTACCAGTTTGGCCGAAAGAAATATAATGAAGATGTTTTTTAATTCATTAATTACTGATGAACCTATGGTTTGGGTTTGCTCTAAAACCAATCCTTTTATCGAAACCCTGAAAAGTCTTGCCTGAACATATTCCCAACCCCAACGTTTTTGTTTTTCGGCATTATGAAGTTTAATTTCCTGCATTCCGTTGATGAGTTCCATGACTTTGTTTTGTTCATTGGAAACCTCGGCAAATCGTTTATAATCCAGAACTTCTCTTCGTTTTAAGAATAAGGTTATCCATCCAAAATAAAGAATACTTCCGGTAAAATAAACAAAAAATATCTGAAGATTAAAGTAAGCCAACACTCCTCCAAGAACAAACATATTAAGTGTTGAAAACAAAACATTTAAGGATGATGTGGTCAGGATTTTTTCGATTCTGCGGTGATCGTTAATTCGCTGCATTATATCTCCGGTCATTCTAACATCAAAAAATGAAATGGGGAGATTCATTAATTTAATAAAGAAATCCGAAATTAGCGAGATATTGATTCGGGTAGAAAGATGCAGTAATATCCAGCTCCTGATAAGTTCTAAACCTGTTCTTCCGGCAAAAAGGAATAATTGAGCAAAAAGAATTAAATATATAAAATGAATATTCTGGTTCTGTATACCAACATCCACAATACTTTGGGTTAAAAACGGGAAAATCAGTTGCAATAAACTACTGGCCAATAATCCTATACTAAGTTGAATTAAAAATGATTTGTATCGCAATACATATTGCGACAACAAACTAAAACCTAATCCTTTATTTTCTTCTTTATCAAATTCTGACTGAAAAAAATTTGGAGAAGCTTCCATCAATAATGTCACGCCTTCCTGAGTAGAATCGTCTGCATTGTTTCCTATCCAAAATTTTAGAAAATCCTGTTTGTTATATTTAATTAAACCAAAAGCGGGGTCTGAAATGTAGAATGTATCTTTTTTAATTTTATAAAGTACTACGTAATGGTTTTTGTTCCAATGCAAAATACAAGGCAATGGAGCCTCTTGTAATCCTTCCAGATTTAATTTTACGCCTAGAGTTCTAAAACCAATTTTCTCTGCGGCGTCGCTTAAAAAAAGCAAGTTACTACCTTCACGAGTTGTTTCGCTAATATACCTTAACTCCTGAATTTGGATTGTTTTTCCGTAATGTTTAGCTATTATTTTTAAACATGTCGGTCCACAATCTTTAAAATCAGCTTGTTTGTAAAATGGAAAGTTTGACAATTTTTTTATTTTTTACTTTATAAGAAAATAAATATATTTTTTTAGCTTATAATTATTCTTTTTAAACTAATTTAGACCAAATAAAAATTATAATTTTTTATAGCGTTCAAAGTTATGTGTAAAGTTTTATTTTAATAATTTTTTTAATAAGTTTTAATTTATATTTTATAATTTTTTATTGTTCTAAATTTTATTGATAGGTGAATTTGTAATTTAAAACTACTGCAAACTTCTGTATGAGTTTTCGATACTAACATTTTTCTCACCAGTATAAATCGAATAATTCAAACTATAAAATATAAGTTTTTTTATATAAAAAAAATTTTACTTATAAGTTTTAGTTTATATTTTTGTCACTTAATTTAATTTAATCCAATTCTAAATTATGGAAAACAAAAAAAAATCCTTAAAATCTTTTGCTTTAAACAAGCAGGTAATTTCTAAACTTCAACAGGAGACTATCGTTGGTGGTGGTACTAAAGAAGACAATGAAAAACTTATGACATTATTAATGCCATTTTGCCATACGTCTCCTACTTTATGTCCTCCTATCACTAGAGATAGATTTTGTCAGGGAATCACTGTAATTACTTGTAATCCTACAGGAAATACAATGCAGTGTACAGTTGCTTAATGAAATAACACTCTAATTATGGATTGGCTTTGCCAATCCATATTTTTTATCATGAAATATATCAGACTTTTATTATTTTTCATATCGGGCTGCGTAATGGCTCAAGAAAATCAGCCTAAATTAAACATGGATTTCGAGAGTATTGATTCTCAAGGCAGACCTTCGGATTGGTTTGAATGGGGAGATTTACAAACAACGATTGATAGTTCCAACAAAATTTCGGGTAATAATTCAGTATCGATCAAATCTTTTGAATCCGAAAAATTTGGTAGTATAGTTTACTCGATACCCAATGTATTTACCGGCAAGGAAATTACTCTGGAGGGGTATATTAAAGCATCCAACGTTTCAGGGCAGGTTGGTCTGCTTTTGAGAATTGATAAGGATAATGATGCTGTTGAATTTAACAATATGCTCAGTATGGATCTTAAAGGCACTTTTGAATGGACAAAATACAAAATTACCGTACCTTATCATGATGACGCTGATGCTATATATATTGGAGGGCTGTTAACAGGTAAAGGAAAGGTTTGGTTTGATAACTTCAAAGTCTCCGTAGATGGAGTAAATATTGAAAAGTTATATCAAGATACAATGTCCCCTGCTTTAGCTGAGCAAGATAAAGAATTTGATCAAGGTAGTAATTTTTACCTGAATAATCCTACAATCTTGCAAATTCAGAATATAGAAAAACTAGGCAAATTATGGGGGCATTTAAAGTATCATAGTGCAAGTGTTGCGAAAGGGGATTACAATTTTGATTATGAATTAATTAGAAAACTCCATCTTATAAATAATCCAGAATTTGACTCTGAACTTCAGATTTGGAAAGAAAAATTAACAAAAGCTGATCAAAACATAAGGGCTCATTATTATCTTGACTTTAAAAAGACTCTGAATCCTGTTTTTAAAAATGAATCAGCATATTCTAATATGAAATATGATGATGATGGCTTAAAATTAATTGCTCTGTTTCGTTACTGGAGTGTAATTGAGTACTTATTTCCATATAAAAATTTAACAGATCTACAATGGGGGGATATCTTAAAAAAATATATTCCTAAATTTTTACTTGTTGATGACGAACTTTCATATAAATTATTACTTATTGAGCTTTTTAAAGAAACTGGAGATTCACATGCATCAATATACAATATGGGAGAGAAAATTGAGCATTACTTTGGTGAGAATCAAATTCCAATTACAGCTAAAATAATAAATAATCAAGTTATTGTAACCGACTTTAAGAATATACCACAGTTAAAAACCGGTGATGAGATTTTGGCTTTTGATGGAGAAAAAATTGATATACGCATCGCAAGACTTACCAAATATACCATTGCTTCAAATGTCTCTTCACAAAATAGAGACGTAATACTAAAGCTATTTTTGACCAATAAAAATGATGTAGAGATCCGGGTCAGAAGAAACAATAAGAATTTTAATATCCAGGCAAATTCTACAAAAATTAATTATTTTAATCAAAATAAGCCTTCAAACGTAGAACTTGCAGGTGATATTGGCTATATCTATCCGGGAAGCCTTAAAAAAAATGAGCTCAAAGAAATTTTAAAAAGATATAAAAATAAAAAAGGTATTGTAATAGATTTAAGATGTTATCCAAGCGATTACATTATTGATATAATTGGAGGATTAATGATGCCGGAACCAAAAGAATTTGCAAAATTTTCAGCTACTTCACTAAAAGAAATAGGGCAGTTTAAGGTAAAAGGTGCCATTACAGTTGGAGATAACAATCCGGATTATTATAAAGGTAAAGTTGCTGTATTGATAGATGAAAACACACAAAGTAGTGCTGAATTTACTGTTATGGCATTACGAGTTTTACCTAATGTAGCTGTAATAGGGAGCCAGACTGCCGGAGCCGATGGAGATGTATCGGAGATAATTTTACCTGGAAATGCATCTACAATGATGTCTGGAATAGGAATTTTTTATCCAGATATGAAAGAAACGCAAAGAATTGGCATGATTCCAGATATTAAAGTGTCACCAACTCGCAAAGGAATTGAACAAAATATAGATGAAGTTCTCCTGGAGGCTTTAAAGTTTATTAAAAAATATTAAAATCAAGTGATAGATAATTTACAATCCGTTCTTAAAACAATAAATAATATCGTAAATGAGCAGTATGCCTCAAGGAAACAGCTAGGGCTATGTTCAGGGCTTTCAGGAGCAGCTCTTTTTCAATTTTATTATTCACGTTATACCCAAGATAATGAAATAAGTAATTCAGGCATTGATATTTTGGGAGAATGCATATCGCAAATAAATAACGGATATATGTATCCGACATTCTGTGATGGTTTTGCAGGATTGACATGGTTGTTCGACCATTTGGAGCAACAGAATTTTATTGATTTGGACACTATTGATTTAGATAGTTTTGACAATTATCTATATAATAGCATGCTGCTGGATTTTGATAAAAAAAATTATGATTTTCTGCACGGTGCAATTGGCTATACAGTTTATTTTTTAGAGCGTTTCAAGAACTCTAAGCAAGAAAACAAATTAAGATATAAGAGTTATATTGAAAGTTTTATAGAGTTTTTAGAAAATTCCTCAGTACGCGGAGAGAAAGGTATCATGTGGCTATCAAAGGACTATGAGACAGGCAATGAAGTATATAATCTTGGGTTATCTCATGGAGTGGCAAGCATAATAGGAATATTAAATCAGCTTTGCGATACTAAAGAGTTTAATGTAAGATGCAGCCCGTTACTTATGGGAGCTGTTAACGAGCTTTTGAATTATAAAAATGATATAGAATTGTTTCCCTCATACTTCCCTAGCTGGATATCATTTTCTTCTCAGGAATATTATAAAAAAAGCAGATTAGGCTGGTGTTATGGTGATTTAGGAATAGGTCTGCAACTTTTTTATACTTCAAAAATTTTAAAAAACACTGATCTAGAAACGGAATCGATTGAGATACTAACCCACTGCGCTACTCGCAGAAGTCCTGAGCAAACAAGTGTTGATGACGGGGCAGTTTGTCATGGGGCTTTTGGCAATGCATTAATTTTTAATAATATATATGTAAACACTGGAAAGATGATTTTCAGAGAAGCAAGAGACTATTGGCTTGAGAAAGGGATTGAACTTTCATTCGAAGATGATAAACTTTTAAAAATCGGGCAAAATGAACTTAAAGAAATTTCATTACTAACAGGAGTGGCAGGTATAGGTTTGTCGATAATTAGCTGTCTATCTGATTTAAATAAGTGGGAGAACTCTATAATGCTGTATCATCATGAATAAAAATTTTCCATATAAAAATTTTTCAAAATATATTTTGAGAGTTCCATTGCTATCATTTTCTTTATTTCAGAGACTTACAGACAATGATGAGATAAGCGATGAAGAACTCAAATTGTTCTGTAAATCACCACTTGTTAAAGAATCCATTTTTTTGGCTTCTCCATTATTATATAGTGAATTAGAAAAGTGGCTTTCAAATAATGATATCTCCGAGAAAAAAAATCAAAAGTTAAGAATATCTTTATTGAAATATATTTCTAGAATGTGTTCCAGGTGCACTCCTTATGGTTTGTTTGCCGGGGTAACAGTTGGGAATTTTGAAAGTTTTACAAATGTTGAACTTAAAAACATTGATGACTATAGTAGGAAAACCCGATTGGATATGAACTACTTAGTTCAGCTTTCACAGCAATTGTCATTAATTCCAGTTATCAAAAAGCAATTAAAATATTATTCCAATAGCAGTATATACAGAATAGGAAGTAAGGTCAGATTCATAGAATATAAATACGTCAATAATCGCAGGATTCATCAAATTTCAGAAGTTGATCAAACGGATTATCTTGACGAAATCTTAAACCAGGCAAAGAGTGGTATATTAATTAGTGATTTAATTTCAATACTTACTAGTTATGAAGCTGATCAAGAGGAGGCATATCTATTTGCAGAAGAGTTAATTAATAGTCAATTGTTAATTAGTGAAATGGAACCTTCAGTATCGGGACCCGATATCTTTGATCAAATCTTAAATATTCTTAGAAATTTTAGTGATGTTGATGGTATTGTTGAAAAACTATTAATGATTAAAACTGAGTTAGAAACTATTGACAACAACTTTGGTAATGAGATAGAAAGATATGAAATCGTAAAAAATCTAATAATTGATTTTATAAATGGTGATCAAATAGATTCACTGTTTCAAACAGATCTTGCTGTAAAGTCCCATAAAAATATGCTTGATCAAAAAATTATTGATAGTTTGGTTAAGGGTGCTGTTTTACTAAATAAACTAACGCCTTCGCCAAGATCTACAACATTTGAACAATTTAAAAATGCATTTCAGAAGAGATATGAAAATCAGGAAGTAAGTTTGACACATGTACTAGATACTGAGATAGGGATAGGGTATGTCCAGGATAAATCAAATATGGATATTAATCCGCTTCTTGATAATTTGAGTTTTTCAGATAGTAATATAAATTCAGGTACTTTTTGGACAACGGTTCAGCTTTATTTTTTTAATGTTATTAAAGATGCCCTGGCAAAGAACATAAAGACTATTATTCTTGAAGAAAAAGATTTCGAACATCTTGAGGAAAATTGGGATGATTTTCCGGACACTTTAACTTTTCCTGTCGAAATGGTTATGGAAGATCAAAAGTGTAAAGTCAAACTTAAACATGGAGCTTCACTTCAAGCGGCAGATCTACTGAGTCGCTTTTGCTATGTAGATTCAGAACTTCATTCTTTTGTAAATGAAATAGTAAAGAAAGAGACGGAATTGAATGCTGACCAAATAATTGCAGAGATAATACATCTTCCAGAATCAAGAATTGGCAACGTACTGATGAGGCCTGATTTTAGGGAATTTGAAATTTCATATTTGACAAAATCAATTAAAGAAAAAGATAATCAGATCTTTATAGAAGACCTTATGATATCCTTGAAACAGGGTAAAATAGTATTGAGATGTAAGCGTAACAATAGGGAAATTTTTCCAAAATTATCAACAGCTCATAATTTCTCATATAATTCATTGCCGATGTATCATTTTTTATCAGATTTTAAGAATCAGGGCACGCGCTATGGAATTAGATTGGATCTAGCTCCACTTTATGATGTTTTTGATTTCATCCCTCGCATTGAGTATAATAATGTAATTCTACATGCAGCTACTTGGTTCATAAAACACGAAAAGTTAGAAAAGATAATCGAAATTTCCCCCTTCGATAAACAGTTAATCTGCGATGAAATGCTAAAGTTGAGAACTTCGTTGCAAATTCCACAATATGTTCTATTGAACGATTCGGATAATGAATTGCTTATAAATCTACGTAATGTAAGTAGTATAAAACTATTGCTCAATATGGTAAAAAATAAAGGGCTTATTAAAGTTTCTGAATTTTTACACGATAAAGAAAGTCTGGTTAGAAAAAACGAAGAGCATTATACAAATGAGGTTATAGTTGGATTTTATAAAGATAAGAAATTCAAACAAAAATTATAAAATAGAATATGCAAAGAAATTTTATTATTGGAGATCATTGGATCTATTATAAGATTTATACAGGGTATACAACTTCTGATAGAATATTAAGTAATATTATTAGACCTATTGCAGATTATTTAATTGATAATGGAATCATCGATAAGTGGTTTTACATTAGATATAATGATCCTGAATATCATTTAAGAATTAGATTATATTGTATTAATAAAGAGGATTACTCTAAAATTATAACCCTCTTTCATGAGAGTTTAAAAAATGAAATGGAAAATAATACAATATGGAACGTGGAGTTACATAGTTATAAAAGAGAGTTGGAACGTTATGGATTTGAAACTATCAATGAATCAGAAGAAATCTTTTTCCAGGACAGTACACTGATAACTGATTTTATGAAGATTGCTGAGGGAGAAAATATGGAAGAGACACGATGGCTTTTTGCTCTTGCAATGATTGATCGTCAATTAGATTCGTTTTTATACTCGCTGAGTGATAAACTTAAATTAATGAAAGAATTAAAAGAAAATTTTTATCAGGAATTTAATAACTCAAA
This sequence comes from Flavobacterium piscisymbiosum, assembly GCF_020905295.1. Classification (NCBI taxonomy): domain Bacteria; kingdom Pseudomonadati; phylum Bacteroidota; class Flavobacteriia; order Flavobacteriales; family Flavobacteriaceae; genus Flavobacterium; species Flavobacterium piscisymbiosum. Next base: position 2,621,599 of record NZ_JAJJMM010000001.1, read on the forward strand.
ATTACTTAGAAGGCAGATAAGTGAAAAATACCGAAATGAGAAAAGTAAAGTATTTCATTTCTTTGAAAATTTATCTATTGAGAATAATGATAGTAGTATGAATTCAATATTACAAGTCAAAGCAAAAAATACAGAAAAAACAGTTGCTGAAATTTTATATTTAAAGCAAAATGGTAAGCTTTTAGTTGATTTCGATTCTTTGATAAGCAGTTATATTCATATGTCTATGAATCGATTGTTTAGATCAAGCAATCGAAAACATGAATTAATTTGCTATGAATTTTTATTTAATTATTATACCACATCCTTAGTATTAAATAAATTTAATGTACCGGAAAAAGGAATTAATAAAGTTAATCTAGTATAATACTACAATAAAGAAGATCTGCTAAAACTTTTCAAAGATGAATCAAATCAATAGTAAAATGGAAAGCTCAATTATAGATGACTTATTCATTTATATGAATGATCCAAAACTCAACGTTTTCATTTGGCTATTTTAACAGCAATTCTAAGTTTGGGATATAAGTAGGGAGCGGCAGAGAATTAAAGTCAGCCGTCGTAAGCTCATGTTATTGTCACATATCAATACACTGCCCACTTATCATAAATATTTCAAACAGCTTCAGGATTTGGGCTATATTAAGTATATGCCTTCTTATCATCCTGGTTATAGAAGTGAAGTTGAATTATATCAAAAGAGGTTATCTCAATCCTGAGATAACTTCTTTTTCGCTATTTGATGTTTTTTATTCGGCCTTGTCATTTCAAGGTCTATAGTGGCTTGCTCTGTAATAGCGTAAGATTCAGTTTGTTTAACTGATGAATGACCCAGCATTTCTTTTACTACATTAATAGGAACGTTATTATTTAATGTTACTATACTTCCAAAATGTCCGGCGTGCCATATGTGTATTAAGGGAGAACGGAAAACCGCTATGTAGTTTTTAGTAATTGAGAATCTCTCTAACGTCGCTTCCGTATATCATTTCCAATAAGAGTTTTAATTTCATCATCGTGTTTCTGAAATTCTTCCAGAGTCCTGGCTCTGGGTGTTATTCTTCCCATAATAGGATCCATGATTTTTTTGGAGTTTATGGGTTTTCCGCTGTATAGAATCTTTGATTTGATTTCATGGATTTTCATTGAAAGTGAATCCAGAAAAAAGTTCAGGGATTTTGCGTCTTCTTTTGTACCCGTTGCTCTTTCGGTTTTCTGACTCTAGCGTTCAATGTCCCATTGACGTTTGGTAGATGCTTCTTTCGGAATACTATCATCTGAGTACACCAAAGAAAAAGAGGCTGTTTTCGATATAGAAAACAGCCTCTTTTTATAAATGTCTACTTTTTCAGTGCCCTCCATTTTTGCAGACTTTTTTTTGTATTAAGTTTAAAAATAAAATTTTCCTTCTGCTTCAAATCCAGATGGAATCTGCTCAGGCATTTTTTCTAATGCTGTTTTTTCTCCTTTTCTGGTATATACATCCACGAATCTTTCCCCATTTTTTCCCATCAGATGCTTTCCTTTTTCTCTTTCTAGCCATCCTGTAACTGTCACTCCGACAAAATTTTTGTAAAGTTCTTTTCTTGCAAGAGGGCTGGTAGTATTAAAATTCTCACGTTTCGTGCCTGAGAGCTCTGCCTGCGGATGCCTGCTGTGGTCATATTTCCACCAGACAGAAATTTCAAGTTCCCCAAAACTGATATCCCGCCATTTTACAACGGAGTGGAAGCCTAAAATTTCAGTAAAAATATAGCCTTGATCATCACCTCTTTTTTGTATGTCGGGACTGTCTAGTGAAATAAGTTTCTTTTTAAGAAGATCATTTACTCCGGCTACAAGGAGATTTCTATACGGATTGAGTGCTTTTTCGTGCACAAACTGTAACTTCTTTTGTTGGACTAATTCAGCAGTCGAGCTGTAACTTTTTGAAGCGCTGCTTTTTTGAAGGCTGTTCTGAAAATTTTTGAAATTGGTATATCCCGCCTGGACGGCTGCTATATCGAGTGCCTGGATGTGGGTAATGTTCTGTTCTTTTTTGATTTTCTTAGCCTGACGCTTTAAGTAAGCATCTGTGTGGCTGGTAGTGTTCTGTTTCATCGTGAAAATTAGTCCCGTTAAAAAATGTCGCCCATCTTCCATTTTTCGAAACGAGAATTAGTTTCGACAATGAAATTACTATTAACACGGTGCTGATACAGCTTTGCGGTGATGAGCGGCACGCTTCCGTTATAAGCGTATGTAAAAGTAATAAAAATAAAATTAAGAGGCTAATAATCCTGTAATTGAATTAGTTAATTATCTTTTTTTAGTATTCAAATGCATAATTTCTTTTAATATTATTACAAATCGCTGATAACAGTTTGTAATTACCACTGCTTAATTTTGCCTACAATATATAGATTATTGGAAAAGTTCTGTAAAATTGACCATATCAATTTAATATTCGGAATTAAAATTTGATTCCCTATTTCTACTTAGACTAATCGTGTGGTATATTTACTTATATTTAAACCATCTAAGTTTTTTAGGAGCTATAAAACAAAGGCGTTACACAAAACAGGTAATTTTACCTAAACAAATTATTTTTTTTATTTAGATCTTTACAACTAATAATATTTTAAAAAAAAATATTCTATAGAAACTTACCATGTTACTATTGGTCAGCCTGAGCAAATTATATTATTAAAAAGATTTTCTTTGTCAGTTTTAAATTAAATTTTAAATAACCAGAAACATGAAAAATTTTACTTTCTTACTTTTTATTATTTTTTATTACAGTGCGTTTTCGCAGAATGCTAACAGAACCGACATCTCGGCGCTTGAAATCGTCGATAACATAGTATTACCGGAAGTTGATAATATAAAACCAAATCAAATAATTGTGTATGATAAGGGGTATACAAAAAAGCTCTATGAATTCGAAGTTCATTATGTTTTTGAAGAAGAGATTTACGCTAAATGGGAAAATCAAATAAGAATTAGGGTGATTGCATTTCTATATCCAAAGGTGGTCAAAGAATATGAGACAGTTAAAGTGTATATTTTGGGATTTTCTGGTGATAGAATAGATGCCAGCCATCCGTCCGCAGCTGTGTTTTCGACTGTCCTAACCAGTAATTACAGTATTATTGGAAAAAAACAGAATACGATTTCTTATAGTAAAGCAGGATTCGGAAAACAGAATCTAACAAAACATATTAGTCTTAGACATCAGTCTCATGCACCATATGAAGCATTTTGGGGATATGGACTAACAGATTCAATAGTTCTTGGCAATTACAATAACAAAGTTTACCACGTGGATTCTATTTTATTACCTGCCATTTTGAGTGAGACAGATATAGACCTTGGTGGAGTGAACATCAGGTGTTTTGCACATGAAGAAAATAATAATGGACCAATTGAATTCATCAAGGGAATTGCCCTTCAAGACAGTAAAATATTATCTGTAATTAAATAATCTGTAAAAGCTGTGAATAGGCGAAACCATAACGCTGCCGATGCGCCTTCATGAATTTTAAGCTTTTGGATTGTATACTCAATAAGCTTGATTCTTGTCGAAATTTTTATAAAACCACCCTGCCTTTTTGTTTCGAACTTGGACATAATTCAACGTTAGCTTCCCTACACTTCACTACAAAAAAATAAAGTATAATTTATAATGAGTAAAATGAAACCGATAATCATTGATGCGGCCACAATATTTGACCCTGCCAGATTGATTGCTGTTTTAGCATCGATTGATATTAGATATTCGGAAGTTTGGGTATCACAAAAGTATGATCATTTTAAAGAGAACGATTTCATTACCGGATTTGGTACTGATAGCAGATTTGCATTAATTCCAGACTCAAAGAACAATTATAAAACTAAACCTTTAGAAACTCCGAGTGAAAACGAAAGTCTGGATCCAACAAAATGGATTACCGGGCCGAAAATATTGAGGTGGGCATTAAGTAAAGGGATGGTTGTGCCAAAAGATCTTTACAAGTATAATGAGTTAGCCATCCAGCTGGAAAAGGAGAATAAAATTGATAACCTATCTGAAGCGATTATGCTGGGGCCGCCTCACGAATTTGATGTTAGAGCAGGAAGAGAATGGACAGAAAATTACTTAAGAAAAACCGGTAAAGATTCGCTGGACCCACAGTTTGCATGGCGACTATAGCCTTATGGAATTGGACAAGGACTGGGGCTGATGTTAGCTGTAGCCCAAGAGGAAAATGTTGATCCTTTTTTTAGCCATCCAAATTTTTTAGATCAGGTTTCAACCCATAACTATACCTACTATAAAAGGGAAGGTGCTTTAATTGATGCGAAGGAAAAAACAATCAGTGAAAAAGAAATATTCCTGGGTCAATCGCTGCAAGAAGCCAAAACTTTATTGAAAAGTCCGGAATCTTTAGTTCTTTCTGAAGTTGCTTTTTATTTAAAACAAAAAGAACGAATTGATTCAATCACGGGAATTATTACTGCTTCTAAAGAATTAGAAACAAGAAAGAAGGATATTGGAATAATAGCAAGTAAATACGCAGGTACGGTGCTAGTGGATACCGCATTATTTCAAGGGTTTCCTGTGAGTACTACATTGGTCTCGCTTTATGATATAGGCGCTAGATATTATAAACATAAAAGATAGTAGAAAGCGAAATGGTGTGCTTTGAAAAATAATTGAGTTTTATTGAATAAATGCAATAAAGCTCAATTATTTTAAGACTATCAGAGATTACATACGATGATGGATAAGTATAATGCCAAACACGTCGAAGTTGGATCTGTAGTTCTCTAAAATTCCGCTATGAGTAGTATAGAGCATATGGACTGAAGCAGGGTTTGCATTTATGAATTTTGCGGGCCATTTTTTAAAAACTGTTTGTTCTGAATTGCTCAGATAAGATAGCTCTCTTCTAAAACCAAGCAGCTCTCTCATTGTGCTTTTTTTTAGTGTCGTATTTTTGCATTCAATTGCAATCATAATCTCTTCCGGTGAAGGATGGTCTTGTACGTCAGGAAGTATAATAGCAAGATCCAGTTCATGATAGTCAGCTCGATTGTCTCCTGAGGAGACTGTTCTTTGTATGCTGCTTAATGTTTTGAAATAGACATCCATAAAGAGTTCAGCGAAGAGGTTACCATCACGCCAGATTTGAAAGTACGGAAAGTTACGGTCGATCGAACCTCCTTTTTGCCTGAATCTTAGCTTGTTTCCATTGGCAACAAGTGTTACCCTTAAATTTTCCTCTTTTACAATCTTTTCAATGACTTCTGCCAAAACAGATGCCTCGTATAGTTTTCCGACCAGCTCGTTAATATTTAAAAGCCCCCTTGAGCGCGAAGGTGATACTTTCGCATACTTGTTTAGGATTTTAGTAATCTTCCTTTTTGTTTTATTGATTTCCGGTGTACTCATTTCAGCTGTTACTTATTTCTTAGTATATCTTCACGAACTGCACCAAGCATATTATAAATCTCATAGTAGTTGGGAAGTTCCGATAGGTTAAAAAGTTCTGATTGCCCTACTAATTCAACTTCAATTCCATCGATTTCTTTGCCATCCAGATTTTTATTAATCTTTTTTATTAGTTCTCCATAGTTTTCATTTGAAAAATCAGTAAAAACCTGTATTGTCTCATACAGGAAATCAGTAAGCAGCTTTATTGGACTGGGATTATATTGATTTTTATCCGCATCGTTGCCTTCATCAAATTTTTCCAGCATTCTTTTATTGGCTTCCTCTACAATAGTAGAAAAACCGTGCTTTATGAGTTCGTTCACTAAAAATAATCTCAAATCATCCGCTTCTTGAAATGTCATTTTGGATATAGGTTATATGTTTTATTTCAAATCAATTTTTAAATCAGGATAAACAAATCGACCATGACCTGTTATTAGAGTGTTTAAGCTAAATTCGATTTCATGGTTAGGACTGTAATTTACTAAACTGATCTGCTCATAGTTTTCAAGATTAGCGATTGCAGGGTAATATTGATCATCATGGAGTATTTCCTTTTTTAGAGTATTCTCGATAATTTCAAATACCATCAATAGAATCTTCTCATTAGTGGAGAAAATTTGATTTTGATCGATTGCCTTTATAAATGTTCCAAAGCTATGACCACCCATTATTTCGCCTTTAGATGTATTGGAAGTTATAGAAAACTGCTGTTTTAAAAGGTCAAGTCCTGAGACCACAAACTGATTACCCATAATATCAAAATCTTCCTGCTGGGAGAACTCGTGCCATGATAATCTAGATAATCTCGGCTGCGGTTCCAGTACCATTTCGAATTCCATTTCATTATTGAATGAAAATGAAAGGATTTTTACATAACGAAGCTCTCCCGAAGACAGCAAAATAAAAGGATGAACAGATTCTCTGTTCAGAGAATTAAAGCTATCAAGCACCTCGTTTTTTTGAGAGCGGCCTTTGTAAGTATAGAATTTATAGTTATTTATCTGCGATAATACTGCATGTGAAATAGTGTTTCCTAAAAGGAAATATCCTTGAAAGGAATCAAGAAGATTCTGATGGTTTATTGTTATGGAAGTTGAAAAATCAACAATCTTGTCGTATTTAATTCTTGGTGTCATATTGGGGTTAGTTAAATTTTTCTCTGGTTCCTTTTTTAGGAGTTTTGCCATAGCACCGGCGGATCTAAAATATAACTTTTATAGGGATATAAAAAGTGATAAGATAGATAAAAGTTAAACGAGTACAAATAATTTAATCTGGCAGAGAAAAACTTTGCTGTTAGGCCACTTAATTTTAATATGTCCAGTTATTACTGCTCTTTCTACAGTCTTGCGTGATTTCCTAAAGTAACTCCGGATGGAAATTGCTTTTGACTTTTAAATTCTTTTCGAAACTTCATATGAAGAAAAGAGGTTATTAAAAAAAACATCAAATAACCTCTTCTTTTTCTCAGTTGTATTTAAACGATTCCTTAAATTGAATACTTCTTTTTTATCGTTTGAATTTCTTTTTCTAATCTTTTCAATGCCTCCAAGTCCGAAGAGGAGATTTTGGCTTTGGGCTTGTTAAGCTTTTCATTAAGTATTGACATTTCTCTTCCAATAGTAGCCTGTTCTGTGATGGCGTAAGATTCAGTCTGTTTAACTGATGAATGTCCAAGCATTTCCTTTACTACATTAATGGGAACGTTATTGTTTAATGTTACTGTGCTTCCAAATGTCCTTCGGGCCATGTGTGTGTTCAGAGTAAATGGAAAACCGCATAATGTAGCAATTTCTTTAAGGTATTCATTCATTTTCTGATTAGAAGAAACCGGCAGTACAGTTCCGCGTTTAATGCAAACCGGATGATCTTTGTATTTTTTAAGAATTTTGATAGCCTTTGGAAGAAGCGGAATTCTTGCAGTAGAATTTGTTTTCTGCCTCTCAGATAAAATCCACTGATTTCCGTCAACACCATCCTTTATGTCAGCTTTCTGGAGCTGAAAAGCATCAATGTAAGCAAGTCCCGTGTAGCACTGGAAAACAAAAATATCACGCACGGTATTGAGTCTTTCCGTTGAAAATTCGTGTTTTTCCAGTTCAGCTAATTCTTTTGCAGATATAGGCTTCTTTACAATTTTAGTTTTCTTTCCCTTAAAATTCTTAAATGGATCTTTGATAATGATTTCTTTATCTATGGCTCGTATTACAATTTTCTTGAAGTTGGAAATGTATTTTAGTGTGGTATTATTTGCACATTTCCGTACGGTACGAAGATAGAATTCAAAATCTTTTATGAATTCAAAATTTAAATCTGCAAATTCAAAATCGCTAGTATTGTATTTGAATTTAATGAAAGCCGTTACGTGATTTTTAGTGATATTGAATCTCTCTAGTGTGGCTTCTGTATATCCGTTGCCAATCAGGACTTTCATTTCATCATTGTGTTTTTGAAATTCTTCAAGCACCCTTGCTCGGGGAGTTATTCTTCCCATGACATGATCCATAATCTTTTGGGAAGTTATGGGTTTTCCGGTGTACATAATTTCGGATTTGATTTCATGGATTTTCGCAGTGAGTGAATCCAGAAAAAAGTTCAGCGACTTGGCATCTTCTTTTGTGCCTGTTGCTCTTTCGGTTTTCTTGTTCCAGCGCTCAGTGTCCCACTGGCGTCTGGTGGATGCTTCTTTCGGGATTCCGTCAACGGTTATCCTGAAATAGACACTTCTAATGTTACTCTCATTGTGGCGGGGTGCTTTCAAAAAGAAAATCAACCCAAAGCTGTTCTCTAGCATAATTCAACTTATTAGATTAGTAAATGTAGAATTATAACCTCATTTAAACAAGATGTAAACGTGCTTAACCCCTTTGATATCGGGACTTAAGATGGAATTTTGTGGCGCAACTTTGAACTTTGAAAATGCGCCACGAATGCGCCACAAAGTTTTTGTTCAATTTTATAAATATTGAAAAGCGGTATAAAAGAAAAAACCCTGCAAATCGTTGGATTTGCAGGGTTTACCGCTCTTTTTGGCCATTTTTGAAAACTTTGAAAATCTTGTTTTTCCTTTGTTTTCGGGCCTTCGCGGAGAAAGAGGCTCCGCCACCTGTATCGTAAGCACCAGTAAACACTGAGTGTTATGTTATGTCAAAAATAGAAGGGTACTAATAGGGCTACTCATGAAATTTTTGTGTATAAATACGTAGTAAATTTGAGAAAAAAAATCGAGACTGCCTACAAAAAAATGCTGAATTTATGGATTGATCATTTTAGAAATACTTTTTCAAAATGAAAATTTCACAAATTATTTTGCTCTCGAATGGCTGTATTAAGTTTCAGAAACAAGATCAAAATATAGAGTTAAACTCATGGAAAGGCTCAGCCTTTCCATAAGAATTGTCTAATCACTAACCGGATCTTTTTTAATTATTAACCGGTATAGTTTTGTATTATTTGTTAAAAAAGATCCGATTAGTGATTGGGAAAACTAGTCTTTTTATTTGATAAAGTCAAATTTTAAAACTTATTTACGATCTGATTATCAGTTTTTTGTATTGTTTTTTTAGCATAAAATTAGTATGAGAAGAATATCTTTATTTGAAATATTTTATATATTTGCACGTTAGGCTAATTTACGTACAACGCGCTAGGCTAATTTGTGTACGACATTATAGGCTAATTTACGTGCAGCACTCTAGGCTAATTTGCATAAAATCATTAATAGCTTTAATGCATAATAATGATAGACGAATTATATAATTAAAAAAAAGATATGGCAACACCGGGTGAAAAATTAGCTGAATCGCTAGAAATCCTTCGCAATTTGCAGAAAGATCAGAATATTGTTGCAATAAAAACAACTGAAATTAGTAGAACACATCGCGAACGACTTATTAAAAATGGTTTTTTAAAAGAGGTATCAAAAGGTTGGTATATAGCAACAAATCCGTATGAAGGCACAGGAGATAGCACGTCTTGGTATACATCTTATTGGCAATTTTGTTCTCGTTATCTAGCTGATAAATATGGAAATAATTATTCCATCTCACCTGATCAATCTTTATTGATACATTCAGGAAATACAACTGTGCCAAAACAACTTATTGTGAGTGCCTTGGATGGGTCGAATAAAAGTATACCATTATTGTACGGAACCTCTTTATTAGAAATGAAATCACCTCTTCCTTACAAAGATAGTATTGTTGAGATAGATGGTATTAGAATGTTGTCTTTGCAGTCTGCGTTAATTTATTGCTCAGCTGCAATGTTCGAAAGAAATGCAGTCGATGTACGAGCCGCTATGGCTTTAATTACTGATGCATCCGAAATTCTCGGTCCACTTCTTGAGGGATCACATACGGTTATAGCGGGAAGATTAGCTGGTGCATTTCGAAATATTGGTCAGGATCGAATTGCAGATACTATCCTAAAAACTATGAAAGCCGCCGATTATAAGGTACGTGAGGTTGATCCATTCAACAGTAAATCTTCTGTTGCATTAACATTTAGAGATAGATCTCCCTATGTAAATCGTATCAAACTAATGTGGGATGGATGGCGTGATGTAGTCATAAAACATTTTCCTCAAGAGCCTGGATTACCAGAAAATAAAGAGGAATATCTTCGTGCTGTAGAGGAGATATATCTTACTGATGCCTATCATTCTCTCTCTATAGAAAGATATGTAGTATCTATTGAATTAATTGAAAAAGTACGTACAGGAGATTGGGATATACAAGGAAATGATGTTGACAGAAATCATAGAAATGCAATGGCAGCAAGAGGCTACTGGCTAGCTACACAGGTGGTGAAGAAAAGTTTGAATAAAATTCTGCAGGGGCATAATGCAGGAAAAACAGCTGATGATGATCATACGGACTGGTACCAGGAATTATTTGCTCCAAGTGTAACGGCAGGAATTTTAAAGCCTTCTGATTTAGCTGGATATAGAACCAATCAAGTTTATATATCTAACTCTTTGCATGTACCATTAAATAGAGATGCAGTGCGAGATGCAATGCCTACGCTCTTTGAATTGCTGGCAAATGAAACAAACGCAGGAGTGCGTGCGGTACTTGGTCATTTTATTTTTGTATATATACATCCTTACATGGATGGTAATGGAAGGATGGCAAGATTTTTAATGAATGTTATGCTGGCTTCGGGAGGGTTTCCCTGGACAGTAATTCCCGTTGAGCAACGTGATGGTTATATGGCAGCACTTGAGAGTGCAAGTGTTGGAGGAAATATAGAACCATTTGCACAATTTCTTTCAAAATTAGTCGATGAGAGTTTGAAAGGAAAACCTGCTGCAAAAATATAATATGTAATAAGTATTTTACCATTGTATTTCTTAAGATGATCTTGAATTGAAATTAAATATTTTTTTATAGGTAAAGAATAGAATTTATGGTTCTAACTCCTTATCGTCGACCAATAAACTCTATTAGAAATAATGGAGTTTTTTTATGCCTTGTTTTGAAGGATTCCTTGATGATGGCAGGAATACAGCTGTTTTGGCGGGAATTTGGCGGGAAACCAAAACTCATCTAGATTTATATTTGGATATTAGCAGTGTTTTGATATTGATTTGTTTTTTATAACATTTCCTAGTTTGCAGTACGAATAAATCTTTTAATTCTGTTAAATGTCTCCTTTTATATAAAGAAATAATTATTCTATTTTAGCAAATAAAAACCAGTCCATAAGATAATAAACTAAATGATAGAATCCATATTAGACCCTAATCGACCTTATAGCCGTTTAGCGATAGATTTAATTTTTACTAAAGCCAAAACAGCAATGCAAAAGGAAGCCTTAATCAGAGGAGGCGATGGGATAGCACTTTACATTGACGTTTACACAGGAAAAACGCTTCGTGGTGGTGATGCTTATGATTATGAACATTTGCGTTCTTCTGAAGCTATTCATACTCAATTAAAATCAAGTTTAACAGACGAACAAATAGCTTTAGTTGTTAATTGTACTGAAAATGTAGGGGTAACACTAAGATGTATAAATCAATCAAAAGGCAAAAGAAAAATGGAAGATTGGTTAAATAATCCAGCTAACATTATTAAGAATAATATTGATTTAAAATTGACAAAAGCCAACTTGAAAAAAGCTGATGGTGGGATTGAAAGAATGGTTGAAATTTTAAGGGGACTGTAAAAGAACGACGATGATTGTCGTTATTAATGAATAATTTCGGCTAATTATTTCGAAAAAAAACAAAAAAGATGAATAAAAATATTGAAAAATTATTGTTTATTTCTGAGTCACTAGGTTTGAACGATATTATAATTGAATTAAAATTTATTGAACAAAGATCAAACGAAGTGAATAAAGAACTTGTTATTCCTATTGTTGGGGAATTTAGTTCAGGAAAAACTACATTAATTAATTCTTTGACTCATAGTAAAAAATTAGAAACAGCATCTAAACCTACGACCGCGACTGTTTACGAAATACATTTTGAATGTAAAAGAGAGCTTGTAGAGTTATTTTATAGTGATGGTAGAATTGATATTGTTGATGATATTAGTAGTTTTAAAAATGATCAACTTGATGATGTTCCATTAATAAAAGTATATGATACATCAAATAAGATTTCATCAACAACTATTTTAGTTGATACGCCTGGATTGTCCTCAAATAACCCAAGGCATATTGAGTCGTTAAGCAAATATTTACCAAATGCTGATGCTTTATTACTGTTTATTGATGTAAACCAACAAATAACTAAATCCTTGCTTGATTTTCTTACGATAAACTCATTGACTTATTTGCCATTGTATCTAGTCGTGACAAAAACTGATACAAAAACTAGTTCGGAAATTAATGATGTAAGAGCATATATTGCCAAAACAATTAATTTGCCTTTAGAAAATATAATAAGTATCTCTTCTGTCAAAAATGAATTAGAAGAATTTTATAGTTTGATGAATAATATTCAAAAAAATAAAAATCAAATCATTGATAGAGTTTTAAATTTTAGGTTAGAAAATATTTCAAAATATTTAATAAATCATATCGAGGAGCTAATTAAAAATTCCTCTTCGGATGCTACTTTAGATAATGAAGTTAAATCTCAAAAGAGAACATTAGAAAAATTAAACTTTGCGATAGAAAAATTAATAAGTGACACAAGATGTAATTTGGAAGATATTGGAGACGCTGCAAAAAGAGAATTTGAAAATCATGTTTCTGATAAATTAGATGCCATTATTAGCAAGCAAGATACGAATGCAGACTCTCAAGCGGTAGGTATTATAAATAGTACGGCAAATATTACATTGTCAAATTATCAAGACAATGTACGTAAGAGTCTTTATTTGCTGGCTAATGTACGTAAGAGCTCAGATTTAGAAATTCCTTTACGCTTTTTAGATAGTGTTGATCTATCTAATGTTAAAATGGATTCATTTGAGTACAATATTGATTTATCAGGCGCAGGACAAGAAACTGTGAGAAATATTTCTATAGGATTGAAAATTGCTGCAGCGGTAACAGCAGTAGCAATTACGGCTGGAGCTGCAACTGCAGCAATTGCACCCGCATCAGTAGTATCGACTGGAGTAGTAGGAACAGAGGCTGCAATTACAGCTAGTACATTAGTTAATGTTGCTGATACTGTTACTGATGTTGCAAATATTGCATCAAACATACGTACTCAAAAAGGTTTACTAAAATTTGAAAAAATTGGACATTACGTAGAAATGACCAAATCGAATATTTCTTTAGTAAATGATTATAATGTGAAGGCGGGTTCAATGATTGGTGCAAATAAGGAACAAGGATTTGTTGAATCAATTGTAGGCAATCTTACAGATGGAGTGTTAGGGAAACCGCAAAGAAAAAAAATGATTGATAGTTATTTAGAAAGTAATTTAATTCCTCAATTTAAATCAAGAATGAGTAATATTTCGTCTACACTGTTGTCAGAAATTAAAAATAGTTTAGAAAATGAAGCAGCGCAAAAAATAGCTCAGATGGAATCAAATTTACTTGAATTACAAAAATTAAGTAAAAATGAAAAAGAGTTATTTACAGATAGAATAAATCAATTGAAAGAATTCAAATCTAAATTATTATAAAATATGTTCATAGTATATATAATTATCGGAATCATGCTAGGTATATGTTTAAGTATTGTTTCTAAAGATAAAATTAAAGGTAATAACATAAATAAAAGAAATCAAACTGCTATTGAGAAATTAGATTTAGAAGGAGAAGTTATAAAACTCAAAAATAAAATTGCAGAAAACTGTAAAGTAATTGATAGTTTAAACGAGCGATTAAAGAACTCGAGACAAAAACTAGAATTTGAAAAAGATAAAAATGAAGATAGTTCAGATATCATTGAGAATTATAAGATAAAAAATCATTCTCTAGCGCAAGAAATTGAAAAAATGAAATTGGAATTAAGAGAATATGAAATATTGTATAATACCAGAAAAACAGAAATAGCTGATTTGAAAAAAAAATATGAGAATTTGTAAATTATGAATTTAGAAACAATAATAATTATTTTGGTTTTTTTAGGTGCTTTCGTTATATGCTTAATCATTAAATGTAAAAAGAATCAAAAAGAATTAAATTGCGATGCGCAAAATAAGGAATTGTTAAATTTTGATGAAATTAAAAGACTCAATGTTCAACTTGTTGAAATTCAAAAAGAAAATTTAAAATTAGAATCGAAAATTAATAATTGTAATTTTCAGGGAAGTCTAAAATTAAACGTTGATAATGAATATATCAAAGGAGAGGTAAGTCAAAATATTGAAGATAAGGAATTTGAAAAAGAAGTTGTAGTTGGGACTAATACAGATTATGAAACAAAATATTCAAAAAATATTCAAAGTCTCAAAGATGAAATCGAAGAATTAGAAGAGGATATTAAAAGTTTAAATTCTAAAGTAAAAATTGCTAAATCAGAGAATGATGTATTGTCAAATCAAGTATATTATTTAAAAAAAGCTAAACATAATTTAGAAGATGAAAATGATGAATTAATTAAAAGTAATATTCAGCATGTAGAACAATTTAAAGCAGACCAGAGTTCTTTAACTTTTATAAACGATATATTAACGGCAGAAAATGTATCTACAGATGATTTCGAAAATATTTCAAAAAAAACACTTGTAATAGTCAGTCATCTAAAGAATGAAGTTAGAAATTGCTTATTGGAGATTGATAGAAATATCCAACATCCTTCAGATGAAGAATGTGATTATTGGCGAAATTTAGAATTAAAAGATTGGATTAAAAATAAAAAAGTAATTGGAATTGTTGGAGAGTTTTCATCTGGTAAAACCTCCATCATAAATAGAATTCTGTTACAAGATGATCCTGAAGCAGTACCATTGCCTGTTAATTCTAAAGAAACTACTGCAATACCTACATACATTTCTAAAGGTATTGACTTTAATTGTCATTTTTATTCTCCTTCCGGAGAACTAAAAAAGATTACAAAGAAAACTTTTGAGTCATTAACAAAATCTGAGTTAGACAAAATTAATATTTCATCCTTAATAAAATATTTTGTAGTGTCTTATAATAATCCAAGATTAGAAAATATCAGTATTGTAGACACGCCCGGTTTTGGTTCGAACAGTAATGATGTAATTAAAAGAACAGTTGATGTTGTAAAAGATTGTGATGCATTGTTTTGGGTAATTGATCCAAATGCTGGTGCTTTAAATCAGTCGTCACTTACTGTTATTAAAAATCATTTAGATTCTATTCCATTATATTTAATTATTAATAAATGTGATAATAAAAGCCCGGCAGATCTTGATATAACGCAGAAAGAAATTGAAGAAACTATTAAAAAAAATGAAATAAAGATAAATGGAATAATTCGATTTTCTAACAAATATGACGTAGTAGGACTGATGGAATTAATCAGTCAAGTTAGAGGAAGAAAACATTTGGGGATTATTAAAGAGGTATTGAATGAAGTCGATAAATTAATTAAAGAAAATACTTCTACTTTAAAAAAGGAGTTGAATCAGCAGAAAATTTATAGCAATGAAGAAGATGCAATAAAGTACAAATTAAAGCGAATTGAAAAAGACGTTCAATATTCAGCAGGAAATATTGAACAATTAGTTAAGTTTGAAACGTCTTTTTGGAGTAAAGATTACTTTAGAATAGAAAAAAACGATCATAGTGAGTTTGAACTTAATTTAAGTTCAATATCAGAACTATCAAGTACTATTACCAAAGAAAGTGAAAATCATTCGGTTCTTATTAAAAAACAAGCGGAGTCGAATGAAAGAATCAGTATCATTAAAAGCCAATTAAAAAAATTACAATCAGCTAAGACGAATTTCATCAAGACAGTAGAGATTTATAACCCTAACTTATTAATATAAGCATATATGCAATCAAATATTTTTCAAGATATACAAGATAAAACAAATCAATTAAAGAAGTATGTGCAGCACGCTTTGGATAGTAATTGGATTAATGTGGAAAAGTTCAATGAAGTAATCCAAAAAGTTGAGAATGACAAATTAACCATTGGTGTAATTGGTCAAATGAAATGTGGTAAATCTACCTTTCTAAATGCATTAATTTTTCAAGATGAGGTTTTGCCAGCTGCAACCACACCGATGACAGCGTCTCTGTGTATAATTACTTATGGAGAAGAAAAAAGCTTAGACATTGAGTTCTTTACTACAAATGAATGGGATGATTTAAAGTATCAGGCCTCAAGGAGTTTAGAAGATGTAAAATCCGATGAGAATTTAGTATCCAAAATTAAAGCAGCAAAAGAGATAATTTCAAAATCTATTACTATTGAACATGAAATTAATTCATTATTAGGAACCAAGAAAAAAGATGATTTAGCAAATTTAATACAGTATGTTGGAGCGAATGGGAAATATATTGCAATTACAAAATCGGTCAAAATATATTATCCATTAGATTATCTAAAAGGTGTTGAAATTGTGGATACTCCGGGCTTTAATGATCCTGTAGTTTCTCGTGAAGAAAGAACGAAAGATTTTTTAAGCAAAGCTGATGTGGTAGTAATGTTACTTTCTGCTGCAAGACCTTTTGATAGGAGTGATAAAGATATTATCTACAATAAGATTAGAACTATTGGAATGGGGAAAATTTTAATAGGTGTTAATAAGTACGATCTTAGTTATGAACAAGGCGAAACTCCAAATCAAATTATATCATATGTGAAAGCTGAATTGCTTAAAGCAAGCGAGGAATTTAAGAACAGTTTTATAGGAGAATTAGTAAATGAACATGCTCCATTATTGATTTCAACAAATATGGCTTTAATGTCTAAATTACCAATCTCAAGAATAACTCAAAATGAGAATTTGAAGCATTATTATGACAAGGCTCTTGGTGTTTTTGAAATATCATCTCAAGCAGAAATGTTTGAAAAGAGTTTAATGAAAGAATTTGAAAAAGCTGTTAAGGATATTATCTTAAAATCAAAAGATGAAATTTTATTAAACAAGGCTAAAAATCAAATTAAGGAGATTGGGTCGAATAGAAATGATGAACTCGTTAAGGAAATAGGGGAAGTTGCTAATGTCATAAAAATATTGGAAACACCAAATGAAGAATTACCTGAACTACAGAAATCTGCGCAAAAAGTAAAAAGAAGAATAAATCGAAAAATTGATAATTTAGAAGTTGATATAACTGAGATTTTATTGAAAAATATCAAAAAAGTAGCAAATGAAACAGAAGACTCATTGGCTGCTTCTAAAAAGAGATGTTACAGAATAATTGACGATGCAACTGCTTTTTCTTCTGAGGATGCAATTTATCATAAATTTAATGCTGAATTTGAAAGTTTAGATAGAAAAACAAAAAGAGATTTTGAGAATTTCAACGATGAAATTAATAGTAGTATAAAAAAAGAGATTAATAACTTTTTGTATGAAATTAAGGAAATAGTAGATGATTATGTAGAAGATTTTGATATTAAAGAGTATTTTGGAAAAATTAAAAAGGAACTATTACAAGATTTAGTTAGTATCCAAATAGTTGACTTGATAACTAAATACGATAATTTAACAGTGAAAGAAAGAGATTCGCTAATTAAAGAATTAGGAACAGCCGTTCTCATTGGAGCACTAGCAATTCCAATTATGGTAACTGATCTTTTTAATTTTAAATCAGATTTAAGAGAATTAGTTAGTGATAATTACTCATTATTTGATTTAGGCCGCATTAGCTTAAATGTTAAAGGAAATGGGGAAGAATTGATAAATAATGTAAAAAAAATGTTTTTGGATGATTTTATAAATCCTATTGAACAGCAAATAGATGATGTTATCAATAATACGACTAATAGAGAGAATGATTTGAAAATCAATAAAGAAAAATTAGAAAACTTAAAATCTGCTAAATCTTTAATTGAATCTCAAATTAAACAAATGAAAGAATTGGAAAGTTATCTTTAAATGATTATTTACTCCCATAATCTTAAAAATTAGATTTTAGAATATAATATTGAAAAAGGTTCCGTTTTTTTAACCGAACCTTTTGACTTAAGTCAATAATTTTCAGAGGCTCTCCTTAATTCTTCTTTGATTTCATGCGCCAGCCATTGCGGTTCTATTACCCTAACCAAGCTCCCATATTTCAACACCAGTTGTTTAAACTCAAAATTAGGATGAATACGTAATTCAATATCGTAAGTGTCTTCGTTATCGGTGTTGATTTCCTTTTGAGAATGATGTAAAGGTAGCGAGACAATATATGGTTTTTGTGAAATGTGGAAAGACAGTTGTATCTTTTCCATTTTATGATCCACATAATTAAGACCAATTACATTTCTAAATTTATCAATGGCTTCTTCTGTTTTTTGCTTGAATTTTTTAGTACCCATTATAATGTCTTTTAATCGATCAATTCCAAAAGTGCGATAGCCTTTCTCAGTTTCGCCAATAACATACCAGCGATTTTGGTATTGTTTTAAAAAATAAGGCTTCAGTATATAATTTTCTTCTTTTAAGTGATAAAAACTATAATGTCCAAAGCTAATGGGTAGTGCTTGATGGATAGCTTCCAAAATAACTTTGAAATTTGGAATCGAAGAAATGCTAGCTTTGTTTTCAAATTCAACAAAAGCTAGTGCGTTATTTGTTTCATTAAAGCTAGATTTAATTAGTTCAGCTGTTGATAGAATTTCAATATGACTTAAAAAAGATTCAATATTAGCTGATTTTTCTTCGTCTAAATAATAGTGCTTATTACCTTTATTAAGTGTAATAACAATACCATAATCTTCATTTAATGTTTTTACATATCGTTGTATTGTTCGTACCGATAGATTCTTATTCTCCTTAACAGAAATTTCTTTTATAAGAATGTCACGAGGCATTGATTGGTTTTTTTTTAATAATTCAACTAGGATTTTAGTGCGATACACTTGTGGTGAATTCAGGTGTGTTTGATTTTCTTGCATTTTCTTTTTTTGATAGATCAAAATTAAAAAACAAAAACGACAATTAGTGTCGCTAACTGCTTTTTTCAAATAAATAATAAGCGACACTAATTGTCGCGTTTGGACAATAATTTAGCTCCGAAATTTTAAAACAAGTATTATGAAAAATTTATTTAAAAAGAAAAACAGCGAATTAGACTTTAGTAGTCTAGGTACCATTTTGAGTACAAGTGTGGCAACTGGAGTTGCTATTGCTAATTATTCAGGGAAAAATTCTAAAACAGCGGGAATTATAAGTGCCGGGTTATCGCTATTGGTTACGGGCTTAATTACCGCAGTGGATGATGATAATTCAAAAAATAACAAATAAAAACTAATTAGCGATGATACAATATATTATTACCCGTATTTTATGTTTCATAATGTGGGTGCTTTTTGCAATCGTTGCATTACCAGTTGGGGTTGCAGTGTTGTTGACAAAGTGGTTTCCGGTTTTTACTCAGGATGGAGGTTTTTGGTGGTGGTCCGTTTTTGCCATTTTTACTATTGTGGCATACATAGTGTTATGGAAGCCGCTACTTTGGATAATAGGAATTTTTCAGCTTTTGGGAGGTGCTGGACAATAGAAAGAGATTATTTTACTTTATTGTATTGTTGGCGCAGAATATAATTCTGCGCTAAACAATATATGAGATTATTTTTTCCAATTTAATTATCCATTTAAGTTTTCAATTTTTGAAATATAATATTGTTTGAAAAATTCTATTAATGAATTATAATGGATTTTTTCTTCCTCGTCTATTCTTGCAACTTTAAGCTGCATTGTGTTTCTCAATTCCTCGTAGATTTTTTCCATCCTATAAAAAAGGTTTTTTCTTTCTTCTTTTATAGCATTGATATGATCTAATCTCTTTAGTCCAGAAAATCGATTGATGTATTTTTGCAACTCATCATATTCGACTTTTAGATCTTTTAGACATTGCAGTATCGTATTAGCAATAGTAGTTGTTTGATAGAGCTGTTTAAGAGTAATCAATTCGATTGAATACAATTTATTTTCTAGATGGTTGTGTTTGATTTTTTCCTTGTAATATTCGATGTAGTTCAAAACCTGTAATTCTAAAAGCTGTTGTTGAGATAATAACTGTTTTGCTTCAATGAATTTTAAATTCAAAATGAGTTTTCGTTGTTGTTTTTTTACTTCGGTTATTGATTTATCAACTTTTTTAATGCATATCAATAGCTCATCATAATTTCGTATCATAATAAAGATTTGTTTAATTCTCATAAAACAAAAATAAAACGACACACTGTCAAAGTGTGTCGCTACTATTAATAGTAAGAATCTTTAGTTTCTCTTATGCCAACTTCTTCCATTGGTGGTTGAATAGTAAAGTCCCTTTGAAGTACTTGCTAGTATTTCTTTACCATTATCTGTTAAATCTTGAAAATTGCCGTATGAAGATCCAGAATACCTTACATGCCAAGACCTTCCTGAGGTCGTTGAGTATTCAATTTTATTGCCGTTGGTAGGATTGATTCTAATTAATTCTTCTCCTTTGGTGATCATTTGTGACATAATACTTCGTTTTAAGTTTTGCCTACTCTAATTTGGTTTTCGGCTTTCCCATAAGACAAAGGAATTAGATGTGTATGCCAAAGTATGACGTAATTATTTAGAATCATTTTTTTGTTTAAATTAATTTCTAATAGATCCAATTCTTGAGAAAAGAAGGGTAACAGCCAGAGCCTTCCCAAGATTTTCATCTTCATTTACGGACATGATTATATCAGTTGTATATCCTGTTTTTTCTTGAATATAATCGTTGATTTCACCTATTTCATCTAAAGTTACTGGGATGATATGTGAAGATATTAGCAATGAAATAGATCCGAGATTCTCATTTGTTTGATTATTGAACAAAATTGATGAAAAAGCTATTTCAATTGCTTTTATTGCTCTTTTGTCACCGGAAGCAATCGAAAATTTTATCAACTGATGTTCTCTTTTAACTAATTCAGATTTTGTTTCTGTAGAGGATAAGATATTCCTTTTAGCTGCTATTTTTATAAAAGAGGAACATATATTTTTTAAATTCTCTTCATCATCAATTTGCTCATTTTTTTCAAATATGATTGAGGCTGCTAATTGATTGTTTATTTTTTGGATATTTTTATTCATATTTCTTTTTGAGTAAAGAAAATAGAACCGTATGCCAAAATATGACGTGAAATTAAAAAAACATAAATGATACCTTTTTAGTACTACTTATTATTTCATTATAAATTTTATCACGTTTTGATTACTTAGTTTTAGACTAGTCTGTAAAATCAATATAAATTTTTGTCATATTAAATTCATCTATTTCATTTGGAAGACAGAAATATTCTATTTGTACTTCTGTATTGTTTACTGAATTATCAAAACTTATGCTTCTGTTTTTACTATTAGAAATAAATAACTCTTGTAGATTTTTGTTTATGATTATTTTTTCAAGCTTATTATTAATTAGATTTAGATTTGTTAGGTCTTCATTTAATTTAATTTCTTTCAAATTATTAAATGAAAGATCTGATTCTTTCAATTTTCTATTTAAAGTGATTTTTTTTAGTCTGTTACCACAAGCCTTTAACGTTTTTAGGTTTTTGTTTGCATAGATTTCAGATAGTTTATTGTGGGTGACATCTAATTCTTCTAGTTTATCATTCAAAATTATTTTTTTTAAACCACTTTCTTGGACTGTTAGTTTTTTTAGATTTATATTTAATTCTAGATGGTTTAATTTGTTTTCAGAGAGATTTAATTCTTCTAAATTTTCATTTAAAACGATTTTTTTAAGTCGATTTACCGAAGCATTGAGTTTTTTTAAGTTTTTGTTTAATATTATTTCTTTTAGTTTATTATTAGAAATATCTAATTCTTCTAGATTTTCATTGAGTGTAATTTGGCTCAGTTGATTATGGGAAATATCTATAAATTTTAAATTTTTATTCAAAATAATGGTTCGCAAATTATTTCTTGATAAATGTAATTTCTTTAAATGCTCTAATTTTTCACCAAGAATCAATGACTTTAAAGAACATCCTATAATGGATAGTTGTTCTAAATTAGTATTAAACTCAATTTGAACCTTTGGGTTAAGCTTAGAATCGTTATTAGTTAAATGTAATTTCTTTAGATTTTTCGGGCACTTTACAGCAGTTATAATACTGTAACAATCAATAGTTAGATCTAATTTTTCTAAATTATCATTTAACAGAATTTTACGGTTGTTCGATATATAGTATCCGGGTTCCATAAAAAATCAATCAAATGCATTTTGTATAATTCCTGAAACTGGGTTTATTTCTTGCTGAATATATTTGATTATATGTTTTGATTCTGTTCTGATGGTACCATGTTCTCCATGAGTTACTATACCGTTTCCGGTAATTTTTAACTTTATAATTCCGTTCTTAAATTTTTTCATTTCAATCTTGCTGGCTTCCAGTACATGTGTGTTGGTAGATGGTTCTAGGATAAGTGTTTCTTTTTGCATGATAATTAGTTTTAGGTTATGTTTCTATTGTTAAAAATTTAAAATACTGTTCTGCTGTCAATGGTATTATTTTTCCTTTTGGACTGACTTCTTTGTGCAGTTCAACAAGCATAATATCTCCTTGTCTTTTTAGTTCTTTTATATGTGGAATCACATTTTCATGGAAGCGAAAAGTACTAGCAATTGCTTCTAATGGATTGTCTTTGTATATAGATTCTATCCAAATCCAATGTTCTTTGTTAGTAGAAGTACACCAACATTTTACGACATATGCGAAATAATCGAGATCTGTAAATTCATTAGTACTGATTAGTTTTGTACAGTCGATCTGATACGTTTCATAAATTGCATGGTAGTTGGTGTTTGGTAGTGAATTTCCATACTTGTCAAAACATTTTCTAGTTACTTCTCGACCATCTGACTTAACTCTAGTAGCACCTAAGTTTCGTATTAAGTCATTGATATCGATAGTATTAAAAACCATGTTTCTGAAATTTGCATCATCTATTTCAAAAGCTTCTTTATAGCTATAAGGAAGAGTCTTGTCATAATTTTCAAGAAAATAATTACAGAGTGGTTTCAGTAATTCTATGTTTTCATAGACTGAAAGATATCGTTCTATGAATCTAGCCTTATTGGTATAAATTCCTTTCAATAAACGAAGTGCATTTTCATTTCCAATTGATTTTATATGGTGTAATTTCCAATTATAAGTTAAGTTATGTGACGTTATGATTTCTATAGTCATGTTTTAATTTTTTATAAAAGTATCTTACGGCTGTGCCAAAAGATGTCGGATTGAACTGATATATAAAATAAAAGCGACACTCGGATGGGAGTGTCGCTTTTATAGGTTCATTAAAATTCGTATAGCAATTGTATTTTAATTTCTGTCGTATAAATCTTTGATAATGTCTCTTCTACCAATAATTGCATTGTATTTTTCAACTACATCATTGAGTGTTTCATAGTCCTGATGGTGTATTAAGGATATTTCGGGATCTTTTTCGTACGTTGCAAAAACACCGTTAAAATCCATTCCTTTAATGCAAGGGACATACTGAGGAAAGAAATGATCATTCAACTTTTCGGCTACACAAACTAGTTCCATATAATATTCACTGGCGGCATCCTCATCTTTATCTTTCAGAAATGGTATGACAGCCTCTTCTATATAACATTCATATAAATCCATAGATCCCTTTATAACTGCTAATCGGTAAAAAAAATTTTCCGGAAATTGTAGTAAAGCAAGATTCGGACTTTCACGAATAATCATTTGCATTAATCCAGCCATTGCATCAGCTTTAAAAGTTGAGTACTTTAGGAAAATAAATTCTGCAAAATCACGACTTGCAGCTTCTTCAGTAGCGCTTTGCTGATAGCTTTTTACATTTTCTATGAAACGTTTTTTATCACCGTAATCATAACTGTCATTTAATTCTTTAAATAATTCTTCTTTATTCATAAGTTTAATTTTCTTTTATCTAGGTATTGGAGCTCCTCAAAAATAGTTCTGCACATGCCCTTGCATCACTCAAAGCATCGTGATGATTCAACGGTATGCGTTGTTGCTTGCACAAGTTAGCTAAATTTGTTTTGTAAATTTTGTAGGTGCAAAATTTATTATATTCAGGTATTGGAATAGTGTAGTAGTTAAGTGTTGTATCCAAAACTGGAAAATCGAAACCAAATCCGTTGTGAGCCACTACATTTTGTTCTGCGATATATGGTAAAATTTCAGACCATATCATCTCAAATGAAGGCATATGAAGGGTATCGATAAAGGAAATTCCATGTATGCCAGTGAAACGATTCCAATAATAATTATCGGGAGGCTGTACCAATAAATTAATTTCTTTGGTAATAGTTCCGTTTTCAACTCTTACCAGACCCACTTGACAAATGCTATTTCTATAACCTGTTGAGGTTTCAAAATCTATTGCGGTAAAAGTGTCCATTTATACGTATAGATTTGTCATTTTAGCAATTCTGTTTTTGATTTCATTTTGAAGTCGAACAGGGGAGATAACTTTTACATCTGCTCCATATTTCATTAGTTCCATTATAATATCATTAGTGGTATGAATATAGATTTCTAAGAGTAAGATATCTTCTCTTTCTTCGATAATTTGTTGGGATTCGTGAAGAGGAAATGTCTTAATATAGTTTCCCTGTTGATTTGAAAACTGTAAGACTATCTTTTCTGCCTGTGAATATGTTTCTACACCAAAGGCATGTTGGAATTCCTTTTCCACATTATATGAGATCGGTTTGAATTTGGTATCTGTAACAGTAAGGTTTGTTATTCGGTCTAGTCCAAAAGTTTTTACAATATCGTCTTTTTTATCCAGGGCGACCAAATACCAGCGCTGATGAGATTCTTTTATTGCTATTGGTTTTACTTCACGGACTGAATAATCGCTTTCCCAATGTTTTTTATGAGTAAACTTTAGGAGCAGCTGATTTTGAATGGCATGTATTATACCGTAAATATGTTCGGTTCTGGATGACTTTCGTTTTTCCAAAAATACACTAGGAGATAATTTATTTCCTTCTTGTAAAGCGTGATGAATAGAAAAGGCATCTATCATTCGGGTAACCGACTGATCTTCTATCTCCTCTTCGTCAATAGTGTAGGTTTTGTCTTTTCGGTTGTAATTAATAATTATTCCAAAAAGTTCAGTAATATCTTTTTTGTCACGCTCAAATGTTCGTACAGAATATTCAAAGTTAGTATCAATATCTTCATTTTCTAGTTTGCGAATCACATGTTTTTGTAAATCTTTGAAGCTGCAAGGATGACTTCTTAAGCGGTCAATGACGTACAAGTATCTTTTGAAATAGATTAATTTTGACATAGTTATTTAATTTATTTTTCAAAGGTAATTTATTTGTCTGTCAATTCGTGACGGTGTAATTTCTAAATGTATTTAGCAAGATGAATCAACATTTTATTATAAATATTTTAAGATATTCATTATAAAACTTCAAAGCTATTTTGGTAAGTAATTAAAGTCGATTTCTTTCGGAACAGAAAAGTTTTATTTTGATAGGTAGGATAATGAAATAGTAATTGGTCACGATATTTAACCAAATGAAAGCAAATGTTTTCAATAGAAAAATTGTCAATTTTTAGTTCGTAACTACCGATATGGCCAATTGACAGTTGCTCGATATAAATTCCTGATTCAATTATTTCAGTTTTATGAATCATGTTAGTTTCGTATAAAGGAAAAAGCAGGAATTGATTGGCTATATCTTCAATTTTTAGCTTTTTAAGCTTTTTTCCGTCAAGAAGTATTTCAATTTGGTTTTTCGGTGTATCTAATAGACCCAATGTTTTTGATCCAGGTAAATGTTCAAGTGATGGAATACATGAATTTTTAAGATTGTAATAAAAAAAAGGATCGAGCAATGCTTTTGTTAAAGAAGTTTTCATTTTTTTCGCTAGCTTTTCGCAGGTTGCTAAATCCTTATTGGAACACTCAAATTTCTTTAGCATCCAGCTTTCACCATATATGTTGATTTTAAGAATAGGCATTTAAAATTGGTCTTTATAGATTTTTAAAAGGGACGGAAGTCATAGTATGCCAGTTTGAAAATTAACCAACTCTTTTTATTTAATACCTAAGTATCGCCTTGTAATTGTAGATGAAGAGTGAAATTATAAAAGACACGTACGTGTTGTTGTGATTTTTTGTGGTATTATATAGTAAAAGAGAGGATGATTTACCCCCTCTTTTATTATATAGTTAATATCTGCAAGTGTAGAAATTGCCGTAGTAATTAATTGTCTTTCCAACTGGTACGACAATCTTTTTGTCTAGAATTTATGTTTAACTCCTTAATATTCTCACTTGTAATAATACTTACAATCCACTTTGTTTTGAACAATTTATCTATACTATTCCGTGAGTAGTTTCTTACTTAGGGTGCTGGGACTTCGATTTGTAGTATTTAATAATTCGATATAAGGAATTAAATCAGCGATTAAATTTTGACATTCTAAAACAAAATAACCCTTTTCTTCATTGTAGTAAATTCTGGAATCTTTAAAATCTATATTTAAGTTATAAATTAGCCATGAATTATTGTATTGCTCCAACTGTACCCCATTTTTTAAGTATAAGCGACTGTAATTAGTATATTGAGCACTAGAATTTTGTTCGTCAATATTTTTTTTAATTTCGATTGGACAATGGTATCTAAACCAAAAGACAAATGGGTTATTATGGTATGAATTTAAACTTTGATTGTAGAATATTTCAATTTTATTTTCACTATTTTTTGTAAAGATTGGATGATCTAGTATCATTTTATATTCATTTTTCAGACAATACCATAACCAATTGTTTTCATACTGTTGAATATAATTACTAACATTATTTTCTACAAATTCGTTCCAATTCTCAATTTTGCTTTTTGAAAACAATTTAAACAACTCAATAAAATTTGGTGTTATTTCCCCATCAGGTGAAGCTAAAACTCGATGCCACTTTTCGTTCTGTCCAAAAAACCTAAACTCACCGAGGTTTGAATTCCCAAGTTTTACAGAATAGTTACCAAAGCATAATAATAATCGAATGATATCTCGGTAATTTAAAGCGCGAAACATTTCATAGTAATTGGCTACGATGTTTTCAATTTCTTCATTTTTGTATGGGGACAAGTCAAAGTTAAAAATAAGCCCTCTCAGAGTTGGATGATCTTCAAATTCCGATAACAATTCTTTTCTTACATTGTCGTCTTTAAATAGATCATACTTGTTTATTTCATATTGGATATATCGTTTTCTACTTGAAAACGAATTTAAGTCAAGTTTTTTGTAAGGATTTGAAATGTCTATTTTATCAATGATTTCAATGATTTCATTATAATAATCTGTTCTTAATTCTGTTTCTAATGATGTTTTGTTTTTTTGATTGATATTATTGATAACATTTCTAGTGATCCTAATAAAGTCTTTGAGGTCATCAGTTATAGTGATAGACTGTTTTCTGAGAATGAAATTTAGCCAACTAAAAAAAAGTAAGTTTTCAAAATGTGAAAAGGATGCTTTATCAAATATTTTTTGAACAAAGTTCAAAGTGGTTTGGTTAGTAGATACCTTGTTTTTTGCCTTCTTATCTGAGAAGAGCCCTTCAAAATAAGTTTCCCATTCGCTGTAATTTTGTGAGCAAAGCAAATCTAAAAAAGAATTCAAAAGATGCAGATTATCTTCTGAACTGTATATTTTTTCTAGATTACTATCTTTGAAATCATAATTTTCACCAATATTATTTTTAAAGTATAGATATTCCGTGAACTTTTTTATAATTTCTAATATTAAGCTATCACATTTCTTTGTAATTGACTCGATATCTTCTGTTACTTCAATTTGGGGTAAACTTTTTAATGAATATTCCCAGAAAGAATCCAGCCAGATACCATCTATTTTACGAATGAATTCTTTAGAAATTTCTGTTTTATTTGAAATTATATTTTCAAAAGATGCTTTGAAGTTTTCAAAATCAGAAAGAGGTTTACCTCTGGCATTCATCTTAATGTAAAGATTATCTCCTAGACCATATTCGTCAATTTTTAAAAAATGAAATGATAGAGGTTTTTGTTCTGCTTGCGTAAGGGTTGAAAAAGAGATATCTGAAAAAATATTGATTACATCAGTTAATGTGGTTAAAATTCCTTTTACAGTCGGGTCAAAATCCCATTTCAAATTGTACCAGGGTTGGTTTTTAATGACTGAAATTAGTTTGTTAAAATTGTTTGCACATTCTTTTTTTATTTTATTTTGATTTTCAAAATTGTTTATGGATTTAAAAAATTCTTTAGCGGATTGCCTTGTTTTATAGTTGAATTTATCAAGTCCTATTGCGCTAAAATCATCTTTATCTTTAAAGGCAAGAAACCAATGTATGATATATAAGGTGGTTAGTCTTTGTTGTCCGTCTAGTGGAATGAAAGCACTATTTTCAATATATCCATAAACAAAATCTAATTTTAGGGAAGTGTTATTTCCTTCTTGATTTGACTTTAGTACATCATAAATATCTTTTAAAAATTTTTCTCTAATAAAAATTGTTTTATCATCTAACCTCCCTTGTGCATAATCACGTTGAATCATTGGAATTTCTATTCCATTTTCGATAACCAAAGGTTCTAATTGATTAGTATCCTTATTGTATATCGTTATATTGTTATTCAATATGTCTAAAAGTGTATAATTAGCATTCATTAGTTTCTGTTTTAAAGTTTTTTACAAAATTTATTTGATTTTGTATTTTGGAAATATAATCGTCTTTATCTTCTAAAGTCCAGTAGTTTAGGTGTTTTGGATAATCAGAATAATACTTTAGAAATGAATTTTTTGTAGCGACGGGAACAAATACACCTTTTAAATCAAAATTGATTATTGCCTTTCTTTTAACGCCGAAAGCGGTATTGCCAAGGGAAGAGTTGCTTCTAGTGTCTAATAAAGCCATATTTGATATATGATGCTCATCTGCTAATTTCTCAAAAGATATTTTAGATTTTGTGGCAAAATTTTCTGCATTGTTTTCCTCATAAGATAAGGTACTTAGTATTTTAGTTGCTATTTCGTCAAAGATTGATTTAAAATCTTTATTACTTTTGGTGTCCTTTATGCTAACAATAAAGTCTTTAATTTCGATAATTAGCTCGTCGTATGAATTGTTAGTATTTGTGTTTTTTATTATTACAAGATGATCTTCTAACCATTGAGTATATTGATTCTGTCTAATATCAATAGCATTTTGGGGGTGAATATGTTCTAGACTCCATTTTATTTCTTTAAGTTTTAGCTGTTTAAAAGGAAATTTAGTATTGTTGGAATGATAAGATTCCATTACATTGAAAAAAACCAACATTTTTTCAACATTTCTATAATTCGTTTTATAGTTTAATTCTTCCAGGTTGTGATAGCAAAATTTAGTTTCAATTTCTGTAAATAAATATTTAAAAAAATCACTTTTTGTACTTTTTAAATATTCTTTTATTAGTACTAATATATCCACACCGTCCCAAATAAGTAAACCAATTAAATGATAATACTTATGATCCTGAAACCAATCTTGAATAATGGTGAAATATAGATCTACGTCCTCCCAGTTTGTTGTTATAAAATCAAATTTATTGGTCTGAATTGAGTGTGTGTACAGGGGGTAGTAGTAACGAAATACATCATATTCGTCTTTAACTGGATGGGATCTATTTTGGACAATTAATTTAAAAATATAGTCAATTCTAGTTGGTAAGTTTATTTGATTAGGAATTATAAAGTTCCATAAAGTATCATCTTGTAAGGCATATTCAATTTGATTCCATTTATTGGAGATATCTAATTGATAAGAATAAGGGTCTATTTTTTGATTACCATGATTTGCTTTACTTAAAAATAATGCTTTTATCAATTCAGCATTTGTTAGTGGAATTTTACCACTATTTAATCGGGTAAATGCTTTAATCAAATCTTGGCGATTACTCTCTTCAACATCATACCATATTACTTCAACTTTTTCTAATAAAGTTTGAAACATATTCAATTCTATATTTGAATCAATTCTGAGGTTTTTTTTGTCTTCAAACCATTTATTAATTATGAAATATGCATTTGAAATATGTGCAAAATCTGGATTTGAATAATCAAGTTTTCCACTGTCAAGTTCTTTGAAAAATGAAGTGCAATTCGTTCTAATTTCAAAGTCTAATTGAAATTTTTCATCGACAAATCTTTTTAGACGTGTAAGTAAAATATAAATTGTAGTCAATCGTTGTTG
Organism: Flavobacterium piscisymbiosum; assembly: GCF_020905295.1. Taxonomy (NCBI): domain Bacteria; kingdom Pseudomonadati; phylum Bacteroidota; class Flavobacteriia; order Flavobacteriales; family Flavobacteriaceae; genus Flavobacterium; species Flavobacterium piscisymbiosum. The sequence goes on from NZ_JAJJMM010000001.1 coordinate 2,651,821, forward strand.
TCCATCGATAATTTCAAATTTATTTGGTTCTATTAAGCTAACGACAATAGGTTGTAAACAATAAGATTCCTGCTTAGAAGTAAATACTTCATAAATATCCTCTAACAAATCGATTACTTGTTTGTTTTCCCATCGGTATCCCCTTTGATAGGAAGGGATGAAATATATCTGATCTGAGAAATTAATTTCTTTTATCTTTTTGGTTGTTATCATATTTTATTTTGATACGTTTAAATTCTTAATTACTATTTTAAAGGTTATTTGATTTTAATTCTAAGAAGATGTTTTTGTGACTTTATTAATGAAAAAGGTATATTTTATTATTGAGAAATATTAAACACAATATTCTATATTGTTTAGCTCGAATTGAAACCCAGTTCGATCTTTATATTGTTTATCTACAAAAAAACGAATAGTATTTTTGTTTTTCTCCGGAAATTGCTCTATTGGCAATGTATTTGCATTAATTACGGCAACCTTATATGTCTTATTTGATTGTGTGAAGAATATAAAACAGAAAATGTTATTAAACTTGTTTTTATTAACATCAAAATTCCATAGGCCATTAGAGTCAGAAATTTTGGAGAATGTAATTTGCTTCTTTTCTACTTTATACTTGTTTATAACGACTTCTTTAATTTTATTAATAGAAGATTCTTTGATTGCCTTTTCTATATTTATAACTTCACTGTTCTTTAAATTGTCCAATTCTTGTTGGGTATAGGTATCTTGACCATCTTCATTATCAAATTCATCCAGTAATATTGGGTATTCAGTAGCTATATTTTCTTTACGATCATACTCTAAATGATGTTGCTTACACATTGGTAAGATGATGTTTTCTATAGGCGTGTGTGCTTCAATAAAAAGTTTTTTAAATTCTATCAAGTCGACCTCAAATATATTACTATCTACTTCGTATAATGATAGGATATCACCGATTATTTTTGGACGTTCTTTTCCTTTTAAATGTGCTGCTTCAAGAGGCTTACGTTTATTGCAGCCATCGTGTCTACAGGTCGTATTTTTTTTGAAACTTCTCGAAAGATCGCATACTATATTTCGAGTCATCGGACCTATAAAGTCAATGAATTCTGGTAATGTACCTTCAAATTTTGCCATTGTTTTATTCTTATTTTTATCAGGAAATTTATTCAGAAATCCTGCCTATGTAAAAGATATTACTTTTAATATTTTTTTGTCACGACTTGCTGTTTTCTATTTAATAGAAAACAGCAAGTGATTGAATTCTGTCTTGATGTAAAATATGAGCTGTAATCAATTCAATCCTATAATCCTTTTAATAAATGAGTAATCTCATGGTTGATAGGTGTTCTCAGGATATATTCATATTTATTTTTGGCTGACTTTTCAGCTGTTGGGAAAGAGGCTAGGTAGTCTTTACAGTTATAATCGTATTTTTTGTATAGTTGGTATTCTTGAAGTAAGCCAGTATGCATAACTTCTTTTAGACCTTTGATTTCACTGTTTAGATCGTGCAATAATATTTTGTCGTCATAAATTAGTTCCCCTTCAAGTGTGTTGAAGGTTTTAGAATCTGACATTATCAAATAGATACTAATACCTTTATCCAAATTGTTTTCGATAGGTCCAAATATTTCACTGAGGTAAAGTGGAGTGGTGTCCGTTTGAGTAGAAAAAAAATCTTTTATAGCACTAACAGTCTCTCGATGGCTATCGTAAGTTAAGTCTTTACTTTCCAGTAAAACATCTACATAATTCTGATAAACTTCAAAAGCACGTTCTCTAGCGAGTATAGGTGAATCATTTTTGAAGACTTCATTGATTTCAATTAAATCTTCTGGATTATTTTTAGAGCGAAATAAGTTTCCCTTCACTTGATAGTAAAATTCACTCATCTTATTTCGTTTTATTTTTAATTAAATCAAGATCATTTTTTACCTCAGACTCAAAAATGCTATAATCAATTTCTTCACTGATTAATTTTCTAATGCCAATCGGATCAAAAACTGTAATTTGAAATGAAGTTTCGTATATAATTACTTCACAATAGGGTAGGTTAGTGTTAACTTTTTTAAGGTTTTTAAAATAATTATTATGCACCGTATTGTCATAATAATCATCTGAGTACTCTATTGTAAGCCAATCATACTGTTGTTTCTGTTCTTTAGAAAAAACTATATTTTCTTCCGAATTTTCTTTTAACAGTAGGTATTCAATACCCATTCTTGGAACTGTTATGTTTCCATTTTCTAGTTCTCTTGAAAAAACATTGCCAAGAGCATAAATAGTAAAGTCAACATAGTCCGAAATTGGAATACTTAGTTTCGGAGATGCTTTTAGTTTTGGTTTTAAATCTTTAACTGCTTGGATCCCCGTGTTTAAATGATATAAAAAAAACTCATTTAGCTCTATGGAAATAAGTGTTTTCTCATTTAGTTCTCTCAATAGTAATGCTTTCATGTTTTTGTTTTATATTAATAAAGTGAAATAAATGTTTTGGTTCTTCAAAAATATATTTCCACAATGCCAAAACGTGACGCTGTAAAAATGTGTTTGCATTATTATTTTGAATACGAAATTACTTAACCTTAATTTGTCTATGATTAATGCTTATAGCAATTTTTTAAAATATGACACTATAAGTTTTGTATTCATATTGTGTGAAAAATACATTTACTTGTTTGGCTAAAGTAGAGAATAATTAAATAGAATAAATACGGAAATACGTAAAAGGGTTTGATTTATTTGTGTAAAAATGAGTTTAAAATGGACTCCGTCATGTCCAAGACTAAGGTTTGCCTTTTCCTATTTCAAATTATTAAAATAATGGCGCTTACAAGGCGCCATTATCTGTAAAAGAATAATAGGATTCTGAGGTAATGATCAGATGATCCAATAATTTTATATCGAGGATTTCCCCTGCCTGTTTGATCTTTTTGGTTATAGCTTTATCAGCTTCAGACGGGGTTGTATTTCCTGAGGGATGATTATGGGCAATCATTAGGTTGGTGGCATTGGCTTTGAGGGCTGCCGAGAATATCATGCGAATATCTACGATGGTTCCTGTGATACCTCCTGAGGACATTTCGTAAAGACCAAGTACTTTTAGCGAATGGTTTAAGAAGAGTATTTTAAACTGCTCGAAGTATTCAATTTTCCCTTGATCCCAAGTGGATTGTAGTAAATTGCAGGCCTCTTTTGAGGATTTAATCTGAAGTCTTTCAGATGCTTTTACTCTTGTTTTGTAAACAAGTTCTACTTCTGAGACCATTTGCCAGTTTTTAGTGCTAGTTTCCATGATTTTATATTTTAAATTAATAATGGAACTGCACCCGGAAATCTTCGAGCGAGCGCAAAAAGCAACGCAATAAAGTGCAGCTGCGCCTGTACATTTATGGGGGAATTTTTTGTAGCGAACCGCTGAAGGTTTCCGAACTTTGTGATGTTATTAATAACATATAAATAAAAAACAACAGCCTTTTGAAAACTGCCGGAGCTTCAAGTGTCTGTCGCGCACCAAAATAGCAATGGGTGTCATTACCACCCATTGCTATAGGATTATTAATTTAAAATACTGCTCCCGTTTTTGGCAAACTCCTGACAGAGGTTAAAAGCGCTTTGAGATCGCAGTTGCGCATTACCTCCTAATAAAAGAGATTTTAGTTTGGCTTCTGAATCTTTGTAGGTTCTCACGTTTTGAAAGTACCCCGTCACAGCATTATAAGCCCCGAAAAGTGTTCCTTCGGTGGTAGTCATGAGCTGAGTTTCATCACTCAAAGCGTATTGATAGGCGTTTTCGATAATATTAGAAAAACAAGACGAAAGTTCTTCTATTTCATCATTTTTAAGTTGATTTACAATTACCGGACTCGGTGCCAAGGCCAGTGAAATAAGTTTTTTTACTTCGCTATCTGAGATGCGTACTTTTGCCCAATGGTTAAAAATATTTCCTAAATCAGAGGATAATTGATCCGATATTCCCATGACTTTGTGTGCTTGTTCGAGTCTAGATTGGGCATTGCTGGTATGACGAATGCGAATAGTATTGGTTTGAGTGCGCAGGGCGGCATTAAGCGTATTGGCGCAAACAATACGGATAGGAGTGAAGGCGGCGGTAATACTGCCACTGCCATCGTGGGAGGTGGTGAGAAATAAATATTTTTCGATGAGGTCGTCTTTACCCACACGAATGTAGTCGGGAAGTTTTGCGGTAATAAAAATACGTTCCCCTTTTCCCAAAGCGCCAGCGGTTTCATAAAGGATTCCGTCACCTCCTACAATACTGTCAAAAAAAGAAAAAGCATCTTTGTTTTGTACGATTTGGTAATCTTTACCTACAACACCCAATACCGTTTGGGTATCTGTTCTAAGTGTACTGTATAGATCGGATACTGTAATTTTTTCATTCTCACTATACTCTGTATATAATGGTGTTTTAATCACCTCATAGTTTAGTCCTGCATGCTCAATGGCTTCTGTGCTGGTGGGATAATCAGAGATAATTTGGCCTAAGTTGTGCCAAGGTTTTTCTTTAACAGAAAAGAAGGCATGTTTTTGTGTTTCTTCGTTAAAATGGATTTGATGTGACATGATGTAAATATTTTAGTGAAACAATAATTAAAAGGGAAGATCATCGGGTTTGTCCTCGGTGATAGGTGAGGCAGGTGGGATCAAAGTGCTGGAACTGTCATTCTCTTTTTTTGCAAAAACCAAAATTTTAAGATGGTTGACATGAAAGGTCAAATTTCCCAGAGCTTTTCCTTCTGCATTACAATACACACTTAAACCGATTCTGCCGAAAAGTGAGACCTGAGATCCCCTTTTTAGATAGGCTACTATTTTGGGACTGAGCCAGTAATCGCAATTGATATAGGTTACGATTTGTTTCATTTCTGTACTGCCTTTTGGTTTGTAGGCATCGTTGATGGCAATTGAAAAATTGACCACCTGTTTGTCCTTACTGATTTTAACCAGTGTGGCATCTTTGGTAATTCTTCCAGTGATTTCCATAGGATTATTTTTTAAGGTTACTACTTTTTTTGTTCCTCATCCGCTCTGTAAAAAAATGTTTTCAAAGAAAAAACGGAAAAAAAGAAAGCAAGATGCCAGTAGCGCATCCAGTAGTGAGTGCTATAAGTCCCGAAGGGTGGGCAAGAGCAGCGCAGACCATTATGTGCAGGAGGTATTGGGGCGTTACTATCTTAGCTGCCCTTTTAGTCCGTTTCGAATGAAAATTTAAATTATCTATTCAAGATAGTTGCTTTGAATAATTTGAACTGCTTGGTCGCGAGCTTGGTCATTCCATGGGATTAAAGTCCCTAACCCTTTATCATTAATAGGTTTAGTTTGGTCGCTAGCTTGGTCGTGCAGGGTGTTTAAAAAGGAACTAAGCTTTTCTAAATTAGTAAACGGAACCCTTTCAGTAGAACCTACTATTTGTTCTCTTGCTTCTAGCACCGAAAGAAAATAGGTACTTTGTTGGTCAGTTTCAAAAACAGGTTCGGGTGAATTATTGATTTTGATTGAATTTATTGTATCCAAAAAAACATCTATTGTTGTATCGCTTGAAGTAATAAGGATGAAGAGTTACTAAGTATTCTGATTTATGAAATGGTTCATATCGAACTTCAATTACAAATTTATTAATTATGGCATTAAATAGAGGTGTACTATATTGATGACCTTTGTAATCAATATTAGATTCTAAAGAGATTACTTTTTTAGTCTAAATTTGTCATTTAATAACGGACCTAATTGATTATCTAGTTAGAATTGTCTTTTTTTAATATCAAGTGCAATAGACTTGGATTACTCAGTAATCGTTCCATTTCGGCATGTACAATATCCTGAATATCCTGTTTGATCTGTAGATAATTTCGCTGTACCATGGCATTGTCAATTTTACGAATAGGAGCAATTTCCTGATAGACATCGTGCTCTTTTTTTAGCAACTCATGATCATTTATAATTTCAGAATGAAACGTTTTAAGTTCTATTTTACAATCTGGATTATCTGCAACTATACCTACGAATTCTCCTGAACTAAGTGAAGAAATTTTTGATGCAGGGACGGCAGATTCCAATTGTTTGGAACGACTTATAGAAGTGTCTGTACTATTAATGGAAAGGCTTTCTCGATCCTGCATAATTTTTCCAAAACGCTCAGAGAGCTGTTTGGCAGTATCTCCTGTAACCTGACCACTTATAATGTTTCCTGTAATATTTAATATCACATCTGCCTGTTCACGACCATAATCTTTTCTTAGTTGGCTAAAGTCCTGAATTCCTAAACAGGTTGCCACTTTATTGCTTCTCGCCGTAGCAATTAAACTATCCATATTGTTGAGGTATATTGTAGGAAATTCATCAAATATTAAACTGCTTTTCAGTTTTTCCTTTTGGTTGACTTGCTTGATTAATCGACTTACATAAAGAGATAAAACGGCTCCATAAGTTTGTATTTTCTGCGGGTTGTTTCCCATGCATACAATTTTGGGTTCCAAAGGATTATTAATGTCTAACGTAAAGTCATTTCCTGAAAGAACATAGTAAAGTTGAGCGGAGGAAAGCCTTGCCATGGAAATTTTGGCAGAGGCAACTTGTCCTTCAAGCTGATCCATAACATTTTCGAGATAGGCGCTGACAAATGGATTGATGAGCACTTCGATTTCTTTTTCTGTTCTGAGTAGTGTGAAAAGACCAGCGTAATCCATCTGCATGAGCTCTATAACATGTGGCAAAGTGCAAAATTCCCCATCATTATATTTACGCAGATACCATATGATGGCAGTTAGAAAATTGATGGGGGATTCTACAAAAAAATCTCCTTGTTTTTTAATCCATTCCCTGTTGAGTCCGAGTAAAATAGTACGTGCCGATTCCGTCGCATCAGTTATGTCGGTCATGGAGTTAGGATCTAAAGGATTGCACCTGTGTGTGCGACTCAGATCGTCAAAATTGATGATGTAAAACTTAGGTTCAACTCCATAAAGGTGTTTGTATTTTAGCCAAGTATTATAGGTTATAATGGTTAAGTCATCGAATTTAAAATCATAGACAAACATGCTGAATCCTTTTTTGATATGCTGGGTAATAACATGTCGGATAACAAAATAAGATTTACCAGAACCAGGTGTTCCAAGGACCATTAGAGCACGAAAAGGATTGATAATATTAATCCAACTGTTTCGTACTTTATCTTTTAAATGATATCGAGCTGGTAAATTAACGGAGTATTCGTTTTCAATTAAGCGTTCCTCTTGTGGGAATGTTTCATTTTCTTTATTGAAGATATCTTTATTGTTTAATTTTCTTTTGATAATACGAGATAGGAGCGTGCCACCAGAGAGAATCATTAAGTAACCAGTAGATGTTATTATCATGTACAATATAATTAGGCACTCACCTTGATCAAAGTTTAAAAATAAAATGCAACTGATAAAGTATAGTAGTAATCCTATCAGTATATAATACAAAGCCATTTTGTATTTTAATTTTTCATCTTTTCTTCCTTTTGCTCCTAATAATGAAATAGCCAGAAAACCTAAGGCAAACAGCTTTGATCTATGAAAATTATGGAAAATGCCTGTATTGTTAATGTTGTGTAAAATTCTATCGCTAAATGGGCTCACTAGTTGCCAATTTTTAAAAGCTAAGTAACCGTAATAATAAAAATGTATGCTTAAAAGCAATATACTTATAAGCCTTGTCATATCTAAAATTTTTCTAAGTGCCTGATCATTTTCTCCCGTCTGCATCCCCATGGCTTTATAGTTTTATTAGTTATTAGATTGTCCTTTTCTTTTTCTTTTTTTGTGCCTGTCTTTTAATTGGTTCGAAACATATTCGGCAGCATATTCTGGTTGTAAAATGTTGTCGATTATTTTTTGTAATTCGCTTTCAGAGATAAAGGAATGCGAGTTTTTTAGATTCTCAGACAAAGCCGTTTCTTTAAAATTGGGTAAAGTTTTATGAGTTAAACGAGATTGAATTATACCACAACGTTCTTGTATTGCTTTAGCGGAATAAGCAACACCTAAAGAACTACCATTGAAAACACATTTTGTAGTATGATCTAAGTAAGTAATTCCATAGATAAGACCCTGGGGGCTTTTTCTAGAAATTATGACAATACCTTCATTAAGTAATTTTTTTTCCAAGTCGTTGAGCGATAATTTGATGTTTTTTAAAAATGCTAAATCAATTGTGTTTTTGACTCTTTTCATTTCTGCAATTCGAGTTTTTTTGTTGATTTCAAACTTTTTTTCAAGATTTACTAGTGTTGGTTTGAAATGAAAGCTACTAGCTTTTATAGGGACTCCAATAGGTTTTTTATCATCACTGATTATTTGATATACCAATCCTTTATGCTTAAACATTCTGGAAGTCTCTTTTCCTTGGTGGACTGATATATTATATAGATTTAAAACAGCATTTAATTCACCTATCGTGGTATATCTATAATTTGGAATTACATTGTTTAATATTCCGGCAATTGCTTTTTTTGAATCTGAGGTGCCATATTGAATTTTACTAACATTTACTGGTTTTAGATCTGTTTCAATTTTATTTTTTTTACTCTCGGCACGAACTAAATTGAACATTTGTTCAATTTCTTTTCTGGCAGTTTCAGATTGATTTCTTCCAATATTCTGCATGTCTATTCTTTTACCATCTGATTTTACTTTTATAGTAACGATGTGGATGTGCGGGTGGCCGGCGTCATAGTGCTGGTAGACCAGATAAGGCTGTGAACCAAAACCAATTTTGCTCATGTATGTGCCAGCAATTTCTATAAGTTTCTCTTTTGATAATTCTTTTTCTGAAGGATCAAAATTCAGCGAAATATGTACACTATTTCTCGTTACATTTTCATTGAGTTCCAGTTGTTTTAAAAGAAGGTTCAACTTTATGGCTTTATCCATTTGCACTATGTCCATTGGATAATTTCCTTCTCCAATGCACTCAGCAAAACCAAGAGAAACTTTGTTCTCATTGTAATTGAAAATCGCTCTTATAGAGTGTCCTGTATTTATGATTGCAACCATTTTTTAGAGAGATTTTCAATGTTTTTTTTAATGTGATCGATTGAATTAAAAAGGACTTTTTTTTCTAATTCATAAACGGTAATCCAGTGTTTAAATTCCGGAATTTGATTGAGTGTATGAAGCTTTTTAACAGCCTGATTAAAGTTGTTTCCAACTGCATTTAAATCTTTTCTGAGTAGTATAAGTTCGGTCATTAAATTATCTAGAGATTCATTGCGATATTTCATTACAACAGGTTTCTGTAATAGATTTTTTCTGGCAAAATCACTCATTTTTGGGCAGGTTGATTTTTTAAAAAGCTTTTGTAGTATTTCAAATTCATCCTTACTCAATCTTAGATGTAACCATTTTGTTCTGTTTTTGTTCTCTTCTTTCATCATTAATCTTTTTCATTTCACAAACTATTTTTCTTCTGGTTTCACCGCCAACGAGTTCCGAGTAAAAAGGTGGCAAGATATCGGTTGTGATACAACCGGACATCTTGCAGATTGCAGGAACGTTGCAATCTTTAAGCGTTTTTTACTATTTCCGTATTAATTTCTTACTTGAAAACAGACAAGTTTAAATCTTTTAATAATTCCTGTCATTGGATAATTCTATCGGCTTTTTATTATAATGCGAATTTACGTAAGGCCTATCAATACAGCTCATCACAGGTAAATTATGCTTATGATGCTTTGATGATGCATGCTTAATTTTACCCTTTGATTTATTAATTTAAAACGTTGAAATTATGATTACAAAAAATGATGTTGCCAAGGTTTTTGATACTGTTTTGAGTATCCCAGGTATGAGTGAGATGGTGAAGATGGATTTGAAAATTTCACGAAAAAATGCACTCTTATTGAGTCATATCATCAGTGATGGTCTGGATCTGGAAAAGGAATCTTCCGCATTGCTGGAGAGCATATCGGAGGAAGGAAAATCAGAACTAAAAATTCTTTCGCAGGAGTGTCTGCAAAGAGCTGGCTTGGTGGAACTCAATGAGAAACTTGCCAGAATAAGCGCTTCAATTAAAGGGTAAGTTCAGGCCATAGATATCCTAGTAGTATGCTTGCAGATTTTTGTGAAACTGCAGGCATATTTTTTTATTACTGCTCCAGAAGTTAAAACTGCTTGATTTTCAGAATTTTTGGCTTTATTTTCATAGTATCCCTCAGAAATATCTCATCTACATTTGCACTAGAGTATTATCTATAAGAGAGCTATTTCAATAATATAAATCAAATATTTAGATCATGAATTCAGGCACTAATATTAAAAGTTATATCGTTCAGGTTATCTGCCTTTTATATATGCTGCTGTTTGTGTATGCGGGGGTGAGTAAAATACTCGACTTTGAAAATTTTCAAGTACAACTTGGACAGTCACCTTTATTAAGTGCTTTTGCTTCATGGATTTCTTGGGTAGTGCTTGCAGCAGAATTTATTACTGCGATATTGCTGTTAATTCCCAAGTATCGTAAAGCTGGTCTTGCTGGATCGCTTGCGCTGATGACAGTGTTTACAGCCTATATATTTATAATACTACACTATAGTTCATTTATACCGTGTTCGTGCGGTGGAATATTAGAGAAAATGAGTTGGAATGTTCACCTGGCATTCAATATTTTTTTTGTTCTTCTCTCCATTTTGGCTCTTACTTTAAACGGATCATTAAGAGAGACCGGAAAAACTAACTTTAAATATGCTCCTTCTTTTAAATTGATGGCGGTAATTATGGTTTTGAGTACAGGATTTGTTGTTCTTCTTTTTCTGTCTTCTGAAGATGCAATGCATCACCGTAATCCATTTTTAAGACGATATCCGCATCATCCTGCTGAATACTCTGCTTCAATAGATTTAAAATACAATTCTTATTATTTTGCAGGACATGATGGTAATCGAATATACTTGGGAAATTATGATTTTCCATCTTATATTTTATCCATGGATTCAAATCTGAGGCACCATAAATCAGAAAAGATATCTTTTTCCCCAGGTAAAATACCATTTAAAATAATTACTATAAATGTCCAGCCACCTTATTTTTATTTATACGATGGAAGTGTACCGGCTTTCTTCAGGGGTGATTTGAAAAACTGGAAAATCACAAAAGAATTTAAAGGCATTCCATATTTTACAAGGGCGGTGCCTATTGATGGAACAACCCTAGCGTTTAGATCCAATAATTCAAAGAAACTGGCTAATGTACTGGGTATTTTTAGCGAGGATTCGATCCCTAAAATCAACTACAAAAGAGATCTTCTACAGAAGCAGATTGATGGAATATTTGATACCGATGGAGCACTGTTATACAGCGATGGTATGAAAAAAATGATATACCTGTATTATTACCGCAATGAGTTTATTGTTGCCGATAAAACAGGTAGTCTTAGTTACAGAGGGCATACGATTGATACTATAACACATGTCAGATTAAAAGTTTCTGCACTTAAAAATGGTTCGAAATATAAAATGTCTGCACCGCCTCTAATAGTTAACTCAAATGCTGCAGTTTCTGGCAATCTGCTATTTGTTCATTCGCTGGTACAGGGGAGATATGAGAATGAAAAGCTGTGGAATAAGTCCTTTATTATTGACCTTTACGATTTAAAGAGCAAAAGCTACTTACTTAGTTTTCCGGTTTATCATACAGGCAGCAGTTCCCTTTATTCCTTTATCGTTACAGACAGCCATCTGTTTGCTATTATCGGGAATGATCTTGTGGCTTATAAATTAAATCATGCAATTAGAAAAGAAATAAAAGATAGTCAATAAATACAAAGTTTTGACTATTACGATATGCCGGCCGGCGTCAGGAATCAGATCGAACACCTGTAGAAAAAAGTAGATCAAGTTATTATTTTAAATTTAATATTATGAAGACTTTATTTTTAAAAAATGTACTGCCAGCTGCTGTTGTAGCTTTGGCAATTTCCGGAGCATTCCTAACAACTTCAATGCAAAGCGCGCCGGAAAAAAGTGCTGTGGCATTTAAATGGGGTTATGTACCTAATGCCAATGGAACATGTTCCAGTATACAGGTTCCCTGCAGTGATATTCAAAAGCCACAGTTGTGCCAGATGGGTACTGCTGGTGCGGTTGCCTATGAACGTGACAATCAAAACAATTGCGTTCAGCCCTTATATCGTCTTGTGAATGGACAATAATCGCTGCATAAATTGACAATGCAGTTCTAAGGAACTGCATTGTTTTTATTTTAATTTGAAAAATTTTACTTCGTTCCACTAGTAATCCAGGGATATGAATGATTGTCTTTTAAATAATAATTGAACCATTCAAGTGTCCGAATTGTTATGTCTTTCTGACTGATAGGATCCGTTATAACATGGCCTTGGTCGGGGTATATCAGCATAATACTTTTCTTTTCGAGCTGTCGAAGTGCAAGATAAAATTCATAACTCTGATGCGGGTCGACTTGGCGGTCGTTTTTGCCTGTCCAGAGCAGAACAGGAGTTGTAATTTTCGAAGCATTTACAATTGGTGAATTAGCCTCATACAATGAAGGGATTTCAAAAGGAGATTTCCCCATATTCCACTGCTCTCCATGAAATCGCCATTTTTCAGGAGTTCCCGATCGGCCAATACTATTATAAAAACTGAAAAGATCTGTTATACCGCCGCTGGCAATCGCCGCTGCAAAAAGTTTGGTCTGTGTTATAATAAAGGAACTCTCAAATCCTCCGAACGAATGTCCCATCAGCCCGATTTTATTGGGATTAACAATGTCTTTTTTAATTATTTCTTTTACTGATGTAACAACACAGTCAGCAGCTGAGAGTCCCGGATTTTGATATTCCAGAGCAATATCTGGAAGTAAAACAAAGTATCCCTGAGCAGTCATAAGAGTACTATTAAAACCTCCGCCATTTTCGAAGCTTGGATTATTATAGACATGAAGTTCCTGGGACTGTCTTTCATATATATTTACAATCATAGGATACTTTATTTTAGGATCATAATTAGCGGGATAGAATAAAACGCTTTTTAATTTTTTACTCTTTGAGTTTTGAAATTCGATGAGTTCCGATCTTCCCCAGAAATAGTTTTTATGCTGTGGATTACTTTTGAAAAAACTTTTTTTATCTGCTACAGTTGAAGAGTTGAAGAGCTCTGGTGATCGGTCGAAATTCTGTTCTCTAAAAAGGATCATTTTTTTTGTTTTACTGTATTTTATTTCATCTGCATAATAGTTCCCATAAGAAATTGCATTTTCGCCAGATTTTTTGTTCCATCTAAAATAACCTGTCTGTCCATCTTGCCCGCTTCCACACATAAATAAATCTTGATTCAGATCAAAATTCCCGGCCACAGGACCATCAAAAAGATAATCATTTCCAAACTTATTCGGCCTCGAAGCTATCCTGTACTTTATGCCCAACTCTCTTCCTTTGGTAAGTCTTCTGCAGGAAGTTCCGTCTGGTGTTGCGGCCCAGATATCATATTGGTCATAGATCAAAATGTCTTTGTCTTCAAGACTCCATCCTGGACTGCCATAGACGGATTCGGGTACTAATTCCTGATCTTTGCCGACAAAATTTGTTCCGGCTTTTTCTGAAATATTGGTATGGATATCTGTTTGAAAATTGTATAACCACCAGTTATCATTTTTAACGTAAGCAAAATATTTCCCTCCCGGCGAAGGATTAAGTGCCCAAGGTTCAAAAGGCTGATTTTTCAGAAATATTTTTTTTTCGAATGTATCCAGATTTAATACGTAAAAATCTCTACTTAAAATCTTTTCAGAATGCGGATCATAATTAATAGGATTGGATAAAACAGCATAATTCATATCTCCATTGAGCATAACCTCTGGAAGTTCATTTGTCGTGATGATTTTAACATTATTTGATGATGGTTTCCATAGAGCCAATTTGGGTCTATTTTGAAAATTTCCTAAATATTTATTCTGCGGATAAATCCATTTGTCATTAGCATTCCAAATTTCAACAGTAGTTTTAGTCAAGTTCTCAGAATTGCCTGTATCGTTTTTAATTGAGAAAAAAACTTTCTTCAGATCATCCGAGATCACTAATGGGCTGAAGACGTCATAAACAATGGTACCGCCTTCGGGAAAGTCTGGCTGCTTTGCAGGGATCAGCTGGTGTAATTTGCTATCGGACATGGTGAAATAGTAGAGCGCATTTATTTTCTGCTCTAAAGCATTTCCTAAAAAAGCGACTGCAAACCCTTCTTTCTGCCAGGTTAAACCAGTAAACTGCTCGACGCTGTTCTTAAAGATCCATTTTATGACCTGAGGATTTCTAAGATTTATAATAGCTACCGAAGATTTATTATCAGTGATGGTGCTGCACGCAAGCATTCCTCCTTTAAGGTTCACAGCAAAATACGATACATCTTTAATTTTTGTGAGGTATCCGGATTTTAAAGATTTTATAAGAAGTGTTCCTTTTTCCGTGCCAGAACCCAAATGGATAAGCAATACATCAGTATCTTCATTATATTGGTACTGCTCGACTCCTGAAATTGTTTCAACATTTGATGATTCAAGGTTTAGTATATTCAAATCACTGCTGATCATGTATAAGAAAAATTTGTCCCGCGTGAATATTGTTTTTTCTGCATCAACAAAACTGTGTCTGCTTCCAGTTTTTATATTCTGAACGAATAGGGTATCATTTCCATTCTCATGAGTTAATTTGTAGCTGGCCCATTTTTCATCTGGAGAAATCCCATCTAAGTGTACCTCTCCCCAAAGCTTATAGTCAGCAGGGGTAAGGTCCTTTTTTTGCACCACCTGTCCCCATGAGGGACAGGTTACTAATGGCAAAATAAAAAATAAAAATAAAAATTCTAAAATAGGCACCGAAGAAAAGCAAGAAGGCTTGCACTTGTTGGTGAATACTGCTTTTGTCATAATGTATGGTACGTTTTAATATCCAGGATTCTGAGGTCTCAGATTTGGGTTTGCGCTAAGTTCGTTCTGTGGAATAGGAAAAAGGTTGTCTGTAGAATCCCATCCCGGTTTAATGCCACCGAGCGTTATATTAAGTTTTCCGTTTCTCTTTAGATCAAAGAATCGATGTCCATTTTCTGTAAATAGTTCAAACTTTCTTTCCAAGAGGATGGCGTCAAGTATTTCAATCTGTGTTATGGCCGACGTTTCAGACAGCCCTGCACGGCTTCGGATTTTATTTAAATCTTCTTTTGCTCCGATCAAATCCCCTTGATGGGCTCTTGCTTCTGCCCTAATTAGAAATTGTTCTGCCAGACGGAACATGACAGAGTATTCTTTTGAAATAGCTGTAGGGAAGTTTTCTTTGTATTTGTAAGGATGATAATATACGAATGTTCCATCTGCGATAGATTTGATCCAGCTGACTCTGCGAAGATCCTCTGAGGCGAAAGAATTTACCAGTGCTTCGCTTAGTGAAACATATGGGGGAGGTACAGATGTAAAAATAAAATAAGATGCTTCAGCAGTATTCTGCCCCTGCTCCCCGGACTGTAGCTGCCAGATCGTTTCGGAGGAGCTGATCAAAAATACATTGTCAATATTTTCAAGGGAGTAAAGCTCCTGCTGGTTCAGAACTGCAGATGCAGTATTGGAAGCTTCTGGATATGCGCCAATATAGAGATAGGTTCTTGCGAGTAAAGCTTTCGCAGTTGAGGCATTGGGACGAACTCTTTGCTGATCCAGGTAATCGGCTGGGAGATATTCAACGGCTTTATTAAGATCAGCAATGATATTTTGATATACGATTGCACTTGAAGTTCTGGTTGCCAATTTGTTGATCTTAAAATCGGTTTGTGTGATGTAAGGAACATCACCAAAAATGTTAACTAAGTAGAAGTGTACCAATGCTCTTATAAACAAAGCTTCCCCTTGAAACTGTTTTTTCTGTGCGAGGGTGAGGTTTTTACTTGCTTGAGAGCCTTCAATTATGGCATTAGCAGCATATATTTGATTGTAAGCTGAATTCCAATATCCTGTCACAAAAGAGTTGGTAGGCAGAAGTGCATTTACATAAAAAGGTGTGCTGGGATTGCCGGGGCTGTCATTGCTGATCATCTCATCGGTATAGTTGCCAAGCTGGTTTGAAATCCCAGTACCGTTACCTGCCAAGATGCCCTTATCTCGCAGGCTGGAATAGATATCTGTAAGGGCAGCTTCAGCTGTATTATAATCTTCAAAAACAACAGCAGCAGTAAGCTGTGATTTTGGAAGTTCCACTTCGACAAATGAATCGCAAGAGGCAACAGTAATTAATACGAGCAATAATCCCTGCAGTTTTATATTATAGAATGTTTTCATCGCAGTTAGTTTAAAAGGTTAATTGTATTCCGACGGTCAATACTTTGAGAGGAGGAAGAAAACCATAGCTGGTAAATTCAGGATCACCATCTTTATATTTTGTGAAGGTGATCAGATTTTGCCCCTGTATCATAACTTTACACTGTGTGCTGTTAAGTCCTAAGGGCAAATTGTACGACAGGGAAATATTTTTTAAACGTATGAAGGAGGCATCAGTGAAAGATGCGGTGCTGTCATAATATAAATAATCCCCGTTAAGAGCATCATAGTTGTATCCAGTAGTATAGATCTGGTAAGGTGTCTGGTCTCCTGCTTTTGTCCAGCTGTCTGTCATTCTCTGTTGTTGATTTGACATCATGCCGGCTGGCCCCATCGGGTATATTCTGTTTTTCTGCTTGACAAATTGGAAAAGAAAATCAAGGCTGAGTCGCTTATATACCAGCTGATTTTGCAAGCCTCCATAGTACTTAGGATTAAGGTCAACAATTGTCTGCTGATCTTCCGGAAAAGTAATCTGTCCATCATTATTTAGATCTTCAAAGGAATAAATTCCGGTTTGGGGATCAACTCCTTTAAACTTATAGAGTAGTTCAATATTAAGAGGTTGGCCTATACGGTACTGCTCATTGTAAGTGGAATTTTCCAGTCCGGGAAAACGCACAAGTTTATTTTTTGCAAAGGTCAGATTTAGATTTGTAGTCCATGTAAAAGAACCTCCGCTAATATTAATTGTGCGAAGCGTAAATTCAAGACCTGTGTTCTGCACCGTTGCATCCAGATTGGCCTGATAGGATGTAAAACCCGTTGAGCCTGGCAGAGGGAAACCTACCAGCTGGTTTGAAGATCTGTTCTGATACCATGCTGCCGTAGTAAAAATACGGTCTTGTAAAAATCCAATTTCGAGCGCTGCTTCGAGTTTTTTATTTATTTCCCATCCAAAATTTGGATTAAATAGTCTGGTAGGGGATAAACCTGCGGTTCCATTATAAATTACGCCGGTATTGGAATAGGTGTCTAAAAATTGATAATCTCCAATTTGATCATTTCCAGTTGTACCATAACTAGTACGAAGTTTTCCAAAGCTAAGCCAGGAAGCCCCTCGCATGAAAGCCTCGTTACTGAACAGCCAAGCTAGGCCGGCTGCTCCAAAATTTGCAAATTGATTTCCAGGACCAAAACGACTAGAACCATCACGTCTAGCAGTAAGATTTAGTATGTAACGCTGCTGAAAATTATAATTTACCCTTCCAAAAAAAGCCTGATATTTATAGAGAGCTTCATCACTGAGCAGCACTCGGGTAATCTTTGCCGCTGCCAGATTGTAGATAAGGCTGTTTGAGGTAAAACCTGTACCGGACTGAGAAATTCTTGAGGTCTGTTGGCTTTGGAAAGTACTGCCCAAAAGAAGATCAATTTTTGAAGATCCTAAATCTTTTTTCCAACTGATCTGCGGTTCTATGATCCATGACGACCTGTTTGTGTTGTTGAGAAAGATAACTGATCTGGCACTACTGACATTATAAGCGGGATTATATATGGTCGATGGTATAATTCTAGTCTCGTTATTGTCCAAATTCGTATATCCGAAATTTCCTTTTGCTGTAAGTCCGGGAATGATTTCGTAGGATAGAACGGTATTGGCTGTCAAATCGTTGGTTTTGGATTCAAATTTTGTGTTGAGGTTTCGCAGCGGATTCTGCCAAGTTCCGTTCTCCCAATTTAAGGTTCCGTCTGCATTATATAGTGCCGGAGCGTTAGGAGGCAGGGTTCTTGCGTCATAGGTATAATCATAAGACGGTTGGTCATTATCCTGAGTATTAAAGCCTGCTGAAAAAGATAGCCTGAATTTCTGATCGACGGAATGATGGTTGAGACTAATCTGGCTACCTCCTTTTTTATACATAAAACTGCCAGGAAACACGGTTGACTCTGTATGATAAGACCCACTGAGTAGAAATTGGGTATTATCGGAACCACCAGATACAGATCCTTGAAGGTCTGTAATCTGAGCAGTTCCGCCTATGAGTTCCTTCTGCCAGTCTGTATAGCGGTTTTGATCCCACGTTCCGTTGACATCGTAATCCCACGGATTATACTGTGTAATTCCATCGTTCACAAATGCCTGTCTGCGCATGGATAAATACTGCTGAGTGTTCATGAGTTTTATAAACTTTGTGACCCTTCCAGCGCCAGTTGAAGCGGTAACTGAAAATTTGGTTTTACCAGCTTTTCCTTTTTTTGTAGTTATTAAAACAACACCGTTGGCTCCCCGAGAGCCATAAATTGAAGTGGCATCGGCATCTTTAAGCACTTCAATGCTTTCAATCGAGTCGGGATTTATGTTGTTTAAGGGACTTGATTGTGTTGGAAATGTTGTTCCTGTATTATAGGATCCTATGGATTCAGAGGAATAAGGTACACCATCAATAATATAAAGCGGAGCGTTCGCATCAACTCGCAGACTATTCTGTCCCCTGATTTTGATTTCAAAACCTCCGCCGGGCACCCCCGTATTTTGTGTAATGCTGACTCCTGCCATACGAGCCTGCATAGTAGCCAACACATTAGTGACAGGCTGTACCTCAATATCTTTGGACGTAATTCGCGCAATACTTCCTGTACGTTCACTTTCTTTGACGGAATAATATCCAGCATTCACTCGTACTTCTTGAAGTGTAGTTGTATCATAAAGAAGCTGAACGTCTACAACTTTGCGCCCATTAACAGCAATGTAAGCCGTTTTATATCCTATGAAAGATACAATCAAAGTATCCAACGGTGATGCAGCAAATAAATACTGTCCACTGTAATCAGATATGGTCGCAGAATTTAATTTATTCTTAATGGAAATAGTTACACCAGGCAACGGACTCGTACCATCGGTGATAGTACCCTGAATTTGATGTTGTTGAATAAAATTTGCAGTATTCCGGATTATATTTTTGGAAGATAAAGAGGAGAAAGACGATAAGAAACCCATTAAAAACAGGCAACAAAGAGCCTTGCCACCCTTGTGAAATGAAATTTTTTTCATAATATTGGGTTGGTTAGTGAAACGTTGGTTTTGTTAGCTACGGTCCTCTATAACAGTTTAGCGACAAGTTAGAGGACCATTTTTTATGTATTAAGTAAGCGGCTTAATGGTCATAAGGGAAATTTTTTTAATACACAGGCAATAACAATTTAAAGGTTAGACTTTTTGTTGCGAAACTTTAAAATGGAAAGAAGTATTGCTAAGAATGAAAGAGAGTTTAGATCATAAAAAAGGCATGGAACTCAGCTTATAGTTTTCAAGGCACTGGCGGCGCCCTACCACAAATAAGTGAGCCCACGCCATAAGACGTGAGCATCTTACTTATCCTCTCGTGGTATATAAAACGCCAGTTTTTGAAAACGAGATTCTAAGCGAATGCTTCAATTTTTTATATGAAGAATCGCAAAATTATTTAATTAAATGCTTAAAGCAAATATTATTGAATAATAATTCAAATAATAAACAAATATAACAAAATATCTTTATTTGTTATAAGATCTTATAACATTTTTTTTGAAAATTATCACGCCTTTTGTTTAAAAGCTTAAAAAATGGAGAAACACAAGGGGGAAAAATTAGAAAAATTTGGTTTACATATAAAAAAGCTTCGAACCGAATTGGACATAAGTCAAGATAAAGTAGCATTAAATAGTGATAAGCTTATTAAAGCTACAATAAGTGATATTGAAAATGGAAAGAGAAATTTATCATTTACTACTCTTTTAGATTTAGCAAAAGGACTTGGGAAGCACCCAAAAGAGTTATTAGATTATGACATAGATAAATAATTATAAGTTTTAAAGGATAGAAGAGATGCTTAGGCATCTTTTTTTATGCTCAATGAAAATCTAAAATAGGTATTTATACGGTAGCCTTTTCATTATTAAAAGAATTATTTTGCAACTTATTATTGATACAGATTATGGAAAACCGTAAAAGAAAAGTAAAAAGGTTTTGTATGTTTGATCTTGAAGTTAATAATGGCATAAAGCTTTATAAAATTAGATTAGTTGAGGCCATTTTATGGCTGGAATAAATAAGTTGGGCGCAATCGCAACAAATAACGGAGAATAAGTATTTTATTTGTACTTTTTAAAAAAAAATTAACATATGTTGAATATAGATTACAAAAAAGTTTTTTCTAAGTTAAGCCATATTAAAGCACTTTCACACGATCAGAAATTTGATCAAATCGTCCAAAATCTAATTACTCATACTTTAAATGGAACTTTCGACTCAAAACCAAAAAATGAAATAGAGGTTTCGAAGATGATTAAATATGTTTATGGAATTTCTATTAGGGATACAATTGTACAATCTAATCTAGACAAATTAATTGATAATTCTGAGATTGTCAGGGATAGAAATTCACGTGAGTATAGTATCATTCCTGCTGTTGCAAACAAATTATCTGCTCGACTTGATGAAGCTAATGCAAATGAGCTTTCAGTAAAACTCAAGTGGTTTGAAGAACTTAAACTATTCATTACAGACATTTCTGATGAGGGACTAGAAAAAATGTGGAGTTTATTAAAACTATATTTGAGCAATGTATTTGAACAACACGGCATCCAAACATTAAATTTTTTAAATCCTAACTTAAAAATTCAGGAAGAAGATGAAAAACATCTTTTAACTATAGTAGAAACAATTCTGAAGGAAAACAGTGACCCATTTACAAAGGAAGAGTTAGCATCATCAATTAACCAATTTATTTCAAATGCTGATGAGATTAGGGCACAATACCTTTCACAATTAGCAGATTCTACATTTACAAGTTTTGCATTAACATCTGACGCTGAAACTGTAAATTTTTTAAATAAAAGGTTCAATAACCTAAATTTATTTCTTGATACTAATTTTATTTTCGGAATTTTAGATTTGCATAAAAACAGTGAGGATGCATCTGCACGCGAAATTCTAGAAGAAGTAAAAAAAAATCGCCTCCCATTTAAACTTGTATTCCATCCAGAAACTTTAGCCGAATTTAAACGAGCATTTGACGCAAGGGCTTTATTTATACGAGCTACAAAATGGACAAAAGAAACAAGTCGAGTTGCAATAAAAGTTGATGGCCTTAGTCCATTAGAAGAGTTGTTCCATAAACAAAACATGGAAAATGAAACCGATCCTGTAGTATTCCTTGAAAAGTATAATCATGTTGATATCATCTTAAAAGACTTAGGACTTATAGAATATGTTCCTCATAATAAAAGAGATGAAGAACTTTATGAAATTGAAAAGGATGTCGAAAAATATCAAGAATTTTATGAATCAGTAAAAAACCGAAAATCAAAATCTTTTATTGGTTTTAAACATGACGTTGTTGTCCTTCGGGAAGTACGGGAACTTAATCCCAAAAAGACAAAGTTTTTGGACAGCAAAGCATTTTTTATTAGTTCAGACTTTGTATTAGCAAAGTTCGAAAAAAAATTTTACAAGAAAAATTGGGAGATTAGCTATGTCGTTAATCCTAGTGTTTTTTTACAACTGATAAGACCATTTATTGAGAACGATTATACTGCCAACAAGCGGTTTATAGATACATTTTCAGTACCTGAATTTCGTTCATTTGAAATTGATTATTCCACAACTCGATCGAAAGCATTGCAAATAATTAATGATAATTATCACGCAACATCATTTGAAACGAAAGTAAATATTTTACGCGACATCGTAATTTTGGATAAATTAGAGAAAGCTAATGAAGACTATAGTAAACAAACTGAAATAATAGAAAACCATATTGCACTAGAAAATCAAATTCTTGCCCAACAAAAAGACGATTATCTAAAAAGCATTCAATATGTTACACATGAAAAAGAGCAACTGGAAGATAAAAAATTAAGAGCAGAAAAAAATATTAGATCATTCAAAGAAGCTAATGAAGTGCTAGCGAAGGAAAAAAAATCTGCCGTTACAGAAATAGAAACAAAGAAAACGGAGATTGAACAACTCGGTTCTGAACTTCGCCAAATTAAAGAATCTTTAGAATTGCAACAAAGAGAAAACACGTATCTAAAAAGCTTGAAAGATTGGGAAGAACGAAGGGATGAATACGTAAAATCGCACCTTATTACAAAGAGAAATGAATATGTTGAATTTTCAAAATATTGCATAAGACCCTGTTTCACATTATTAACGGTTGCTATAACAACCCCTTTACTAGCACGTTATTATTCCGATTTAAAGACTTATCTGAGTAACGCAGGTTACTCAGAAATCAACCTAATCGTTCTAATTATTGTACTTGCTTTTCTAGCTGGATGGGAATTATTAAATCGAACCTATGTTGCAGATAAAGATAAAATGAAAGTAGGGTTGAAATGGATATTTACATGTGGTCTGCCGTCCAAGAAAGATTCTCTTATAAATTCGCATCGAGATGACTTTATAACTAGTTACTCAGAATTACATGACAAACCTAAGATGGATTGAACCAGCGACAGCGCTTAACACAAGCTACAAGCAAGCTGGACATTTGGCTTAATTTGAAGATGGTTTTGTATTTGAAAAATTAGTATTTAACCGAAAGATTACGCATTTTTAATCCCAGCTTGCTTGTAGCGCGGGAACATTACTTACAAGCTGCCCAAGATTGCGAATAAAAAACATAAAAATAATTCAAAAATGAGATTTGATAGTCAATTAGAAGAATATTTCTATAATCGTTTTAAAGAGCAAAATTTAAAATTTGCAACAAGTAAAAAGGAATACGACATAAGGCTAGTAAAACCTATAAGAAGATTTGCTCCATATGACTTTTCAATTGAAATTTCTAATAGAATTATTGGTTTAATAGAAATTAAAAGTCGACAGTTTATAGACATTTATGACTATTCCAAAATTGAAAAATTTGCCTCTGAAAATAATGTTAGATATATTATTTTAAGCGATACTGAGAGATTTATAGTAACTGACCGGAAAAAGGGTTCAGAAAAAGCTACATTAAATTTTATCGAGTTTATAGAACTTATACAAGAAAGGGATGAAATTAATGTTCAATACACAAAAGAACAAATAGCTTCAATTTTTAAGTCCACAATTACTGAAAGTAAATTTGCTTATTTAAAAAATCAGCTAGAAAACTTATTATCACAAATTTTGAATGGGATAGAGTATAATGAAATTGAAAAAAGCTTTTCGTTTAAAAATCCTTCGGATATAAATAATATTGAAAATAAAATATTTAGATTCCTACTTAAGGATGATAAACCGTTAACAAAAGTTTATCGATACACTACACTTTCTACAATTTACTCAATGCTTAATTACAACTCATTTAGAATGAATTGTCTTGTAGGAATGAACGATACTACAGAAGTAAATTATGCCGAAAATTACGTAACTGGAACAAATCGGGATTATACACAAGCTCATTGGAGAACTGTTGATGCATATAATAGACGATTCATTTCTTCTTGTTCATTAAAGGACGATGATTTGACACAATGGAGATTATATGCTGATGATTCTAAAGGTGTTTGTCTTGTTTTAAATGTTAATCAAGAACTTTTAAATTCAAAATTTGTACTTAAACGAATTAGCTATGGAGAAAAAGATAATTCACATCCTGAATTAGATTTAATTAAAAAAATTATAGCAATTATAAAAGATAATTTAGGTGTCGACTTTGAATTTAAAACATTGAATATATGGAAGCATTTTTTTAAACCATATGATTATTCCGTTGAAGAAGAAGTTCGTCTTCTTTTCATTATGACGGAGGAAATGAAAAAAGGTTGGCTTTTAACAGCAAGCCATAATATTCTCAATCCCTTTGTTGAATTTAAACTTAATGACAAAGATTTACCTTTACAAATGACTGAAATATTACTTGGTCCAAAATGTCCTGAAAAAGAAATTAATCAAAAACAATTCGAACAATTCATTCGAGAATTAAATCGTAACCCTGAATATATTATTTCAAAATTAAAAGTTTCAATAAGTAAAATTAAAAACTATAGATAGCCTGCAGTTCAACAACTACAAGAGATTTGGGCAATAGGCTTAATGGAAAGTTGGTTTTGTATTTGAGATGATTTAGCGAATCCGAAAATAGGGCTTAATTTAGTTCCAAACCCACTGATTACTATCAGAACGTTACCTGCAATTATAAAAAATAACATTATGGCTAAAACCACATTTTGGAATATTATCATTTCTACTTTAGAAAAAGAACAAAAACCATTAAGTCCAAAAGAGATTTGGAAAAAAGCTAATGACTACAAATTATTAAGTGATTTTACAACTACAGGGAAAACTCCTTGGGCAACTATTGGTGCGTATTGTTATACAGATATTCAAAGAGCAGGTGAATCTTCAACGATTATACAAACAAATGAAAGACCTGCAGAGTTTTATTTAAGAAAACATATTGAAAAACTCGATTTAGATAAAATTTCTAAGGAAAAAGATAAAGAAGAGATAAAAAATGAAAAGGAAATTGCTAAAAAATATAAAGAAAGAGATTTACATTGTTTGCTTTCAGCTTTTACATTCACAAATCAGCATTTTAAAGCAAATACAAAAACAATTTTCCACGAAAATTCTAGTAAAGGGACAAAGGGACAAAATGAATGGTTACATCCTGATATAGTTGGTGTTTATTTTCCTTATCAAGATTACAAACACGAAACATTAGAAATACAAAATCATTTGAATATCAGTTCGATAAAGTTGTTTTCTTTTGAACTTAAAATCAATTTGAACTTTACAAATCTTAGACAATATTATTTTCAAGCTGTGTCAAATTCAAGTTGGGCAAATGAAGGATATTTAGTAATCTTAAACATTGATGATGATCCAGCTTTACTTGATGAAATAAGGAGATTGAACAATGCTTTTGGAATAGGCATAGTAAAACTTAACGCAGAAAATGTTTATGAAAGTGAAATATTATTCCCTTCAAAAATTAATGAAATAATTGATTGGGATACAGTAAATCGACTTGTAGTTGAAAATAAAAATTTTAGCGATTTTCTAAAATCAATAACTGAAGATTGTAAATTAGGCAAAATTAAAAGTGAATACGACAAAATCCTTGATATTGATGAATTAACAAAATTCATTATTGACAAAGGAATATCATAACTGCAGGTAGCACTACTACAACGGATTTGGTTAATTGGCTTAATGGAAAAATGGTTTTGTATTTGAGATGATATGGCAAATCTGAAAAATAGTCTTAATTTAATCCCAAACCCATTTTAGGTATGATCTTGATAGAAATTTTCGAACTACACAAAATATTATAAAAAATGAATAATAAAAAAATAATCAAAACATAAAAAATGAAAAAAATTCTTATTTCAGCATTACTAATTTCAATTGTTTCTTGTCAGAAAAAATCTGATGATAAAATTTCTGAAGAAGTAAAATTTAAAAATATTGAAAAAGCACAAGGCATAAATGAAAATGTAGAAGATAAAACTCAAAAAATAGCGAGTAATGAAAAAATAGCTGAATTCAAAAATGAAGGTAAGTTAAAAAACTTATCTGAAAAAAACTTTAATTTTATTATTAATAAATTGCTTGAAGACGGATTTGGTTTAACTCATTATGCATATTTAGATTTTGATAAAATAAATAGTGATTATTGGGGAAGTGAAATAACTTCATCTTCAATTAATAAAATAGACCAAAGAGTTATAAATAAAAATTTCTTCGTTTTTGAATTTAATTACGGAACGAATTCTTCTTTGAGACAACAATATTTTTTACTTGATAAAAATGAAATGAAAAATATTGATTTTAAATTGAACGAAGCAGATAACAAAAAACTTAATTTACTTCTTGAAAAAGTTGGTGGAAAGGATTGTATTCTGCAAACTAATAAATTAGAAGAAATTATTAAAGACAAACAAAACAATTATGAACTTACATTTGGCTTGCAAAAAAGTTCAGATTCATTTGGTAATTCAAGTATATTAATTAAGTATAAAACTAAAGATTTTAAATCTATCGTCCCAAATTCTATTATGAAATTTGATGATAAGAAAAGTAAATACGTGGAATTAAAATAAAAAACAGCTACCAACACATGTCTCACGCAATTTGTGAATTTAGTGGAGTTACCGTTTTTTATCGTATTTTAATTTAACCGAAAATACTCGTCTTCATAAGTCGCAAACTACGAGAGGCGTGGGGACGTTAGGTGATATCTTAAAAAAAATCCGGAAAAAAAAATAAATCGTTGACAACTAAATGGAAAAATTAAAATTAAAAAACACTGCTCTTGTAGTTTTATTCCTAACATCGTACCTTCCGTTGTTTGGGCTTTTAGTTTTACGCCAAATTAAACAAAATAGAGATTTTTTAAATTTTAAGGGATTAAGCAAAGATGCTATTACAGTATTTTTTTCAAAATTTGGTTTATCAATTTTTCTAATTTCAATATCAA
Source organism: Flavobacterium piscisymbiosum (assembly GCF_020905295.1). Lineage (NCBI taxonomy): Bacteria > Pseudomonadati > Bacteroidota > Flavobacteriia > Flavobacteriales > Flavobacteriaceae > Flavobacterium > Flavobacterium piscisymbiosum. Next base: position 2,678,567 of record NZ_JAJJMM010000001.1, read on the forward strand.
TTTATGGTTTATTTGGTCTCTATTTATTAATGAAAAATTTAAAAAGAAAAATCAATAATGGTGAAATTGTAAAAATATTAGAAGTTGAAAATAAAAATAGTGAAGCAATTGGTTATATATCTACGTACATAGTTCCATTTATTTTTCAAGACACAAATGATGTTTTTGATTTAATTTCAATTATTTTAGTTCTAATTATAATTTTCTTGATTTACATAAAATCAAATATGATAGCTATAAATCCAATTTTAAATATTAATCATTCATTATTTCAAATTGAATATTCTGTAAATGGTAAAAAAAGGAAAGGATTATTAATTACAGAATTAGATGAAATAGATGAAAATCAAGAATTAAAAATAAACCAAATTTCAAAGAATATATTTTATGGATAAATCTCAACTAATTGAAACAATTAAAAAAGCAGTTTCAACTAATTTGAATATGTATTTTGTTACAAGAATACTTAAAGAAGGTGTAAAAAACAATGCCAAAGTACTGGAAAAGTTTGACTTTAAAGTATATCAAATTGAAATTACAGATGAAATTCGAACATATCTGTTCGATTTATCAATGAAACAATTTGAAAAAATTGAAAAAAATAATGAATTAGATTTTGTCGATTATGATGTTATAAGCGATGATACTGAACATCTTTTTACTTATTCAATGTTAAATAAAGTTGGTTCATTTTCTGATGTTGTATATAACCAACTGAATAATTCACCTCAAAAAATAACTAACCTAAATCAAATATTAAGTTCCGAAAGTTTGTGGGCGTATTGTGTAGGTTTTCAAATTGATAGTGAAAACACATTTTATACATTTAGAAAAATATCGGCAGGTAAAGTTGGAATTGATGAAAAAGACGATAATCAGAAAAAGGGGATATCAAATACAATTAGAACTTTTTTTGACACAAACACAAATACGTTATCATTATTAAAAGGAGAAACAGTTTATTTAGACAAAAATATTGATTGTATTTTTTATGGTGAAGTGTTTTATATTCTACGAAAATTCTATTTTGAACAAATACTTGGATTACAGGAAGAATATAAAAAAAGAGCAGAAGAAATAGCTGTTACATTAAAAAAACACGTTTGTTTCGGTGAAGTTTCTCTTCTTTCTAATAAAATTCAAAAATCTCCTTCTTTTCATAAAAAATTAATGAAATTAGAAAAATTAGGAAGTTTAAATAACCTAAATGAAAGGACCTTAAAGAAACTTGAGAAACTAGGAAAAAGTAAAAAAGCACCAATTAATATAAAAGACGGGAAAATAATTTTTGAAACTGACCAGGACATAGATAATACTATAAAATTACTTTGTGATTACTATAAAACGGGTGACTATTCTGGAAATTCTTACGGAACATACGCAGGAAAGATACAGAAAACCGAAGAAGTATAAAAGGTTTAGTTCAACACACATTTCTAGACATTTGCAAATTTAGTGTAATTACCGTTTTTTATCGTATTTTCATTTAGCAGAAAATACTCGTTTTCGTAAGTCGTAAACTACGAAAGGCGAAGGAACGTTACTGCTAACCTACGAAAAAACGAAGATTATGACACAAACAAGCCTAACTATTTTGACTATTTCACTTCCTTTTATTGGTGCAGGAATTGGTTATCTAACAAAATATTATATTGAAAAAAATAAAGAATTAACTAACGAACTCACAAAGCAACGAAGAGAAATATATCAACAATATGTTAATCTAATAATTGATTTGTTTTCCAAAAACAAAATAAAGCAAAATAAAAAAGAAGATAATTTATTAGCTGAATTATTTGAATTTTACAAAAAATATATTCTTTACGCATCTCCAAATGTAATAAAAGCATTTTCTAATTATTTTCAATTTATATATAATCAAAATGATTTTGAAAATGATAAAGACTCAAAAAAAAGTTTAGAATACATGACAAAAATTATGTTGGAAATGCGAAAAGATATTGGGCTTAAAAATGATGGATTAGGAGAAAACGGGGAGATGTTACTGCGGGCTCTAATTAATGATTACGACAAAATATGGAAAAAATAGCCTACTATCTCCGCACATCTATAATCATTTACTAATTTAATAGAATTACCGTTTTAATTTGTATTTTCGTTTAGCTAAAAATCACCGTCTTCATAAGTCTCAAACGGGGCTATAGGCGCGAGAACGTTTTTACCTTTTCCAATCATACTTTGTAGCATCACAACCACAACGAATTTTATGATTTACGGTATCATAATTTAGCAAACTTACTTTAGGTCTTCTACAAGTTATTTCCTGACAGATAAATAATTTTTCTAATTCTATAATATCAGCCCAAAAAGATTTAATATCTCCCGTACTAGCATTAATGGGGTTATCGTGGGAAAGTGCATTACCAAATAATGCAGAACTCTCAATTCTATTCAATAGTGGATATTCATCTTTTAATTCTTTACTTGAGTCTTTAATAGCAGATCTTATTGCCATAAGTAATTCATAAGGCATACGATGTTCGTTTGAATCATTGAATTTAAAACTTAATTTAGCTTCAAGATTCAGTGCAATTTCTTTCAGACAATGCTCTAGGTATTTGCGCATAGGATTACCAATGTTTTCAATACGACCCTCTGCAATTTGAAATAAAATGGATTCTTTTAAATCACTTGGTTTTTCTTTAATATGAGTCCCTTTTACTTCGTTCCATTTAATTTCATTTGTGAGCCAACCTTTCTTCCTGGCAAGTGGGCTTACAATATTGGTAAACCATTCTTTCTCGTGAGTTAATAAAATGATTTGGTATTCAGAAAATTTTTCAAATATTAGTTCAGCAAATCTTTTTCTGTGGTTTGAATCGAAACTTGAAATAACATCATCGAGAACAATGAATTTATTTACATTATTAAATGCTTCAACAGATGCTAAAAAGAAAGATATTCCAAAGCAGTTAAGATGTGATTCACTAAAATACTTTTGTGGAGGGGAAACCCATTTTCCATTGTATTTGTATTCAATTGTGATACCGTTCAACTCATCATCTTCTCCAATTGTAACAATTTTGATTTCTTGAAAAGGTTCTCCAGGATTCATATATTGATAAAATTCATTTATTCTATCAGAAAATGTATTTATGAAATTTTCAAGACCTTCTTTTTGTTTTTTTACAAATTCATTATAAATTATTTCGAGTGATTTACGTTGCTTCTCTAAAATATTTTTTTGTTTGTTAAAATTTTGAATCTTTAAAAAAGCTTCTTTTGATGCTGAAATATTTGAGAACAAAACGGTTGCGTTGTCTTTTTTTTGAAATTCCTGTATTTTCAAAATTCTTTCTCCAATTTTTCCTTGGATTATGAAATCAATATCTAAAAGCTTTAATTCTTCTGTTTTAATAAGCTTGTCTCCTGAAGTGACTTTTATTACGCTAGCTTTTTGATATTCACTAATTTTATTTTGTAATAATGTAAGTGCTTCTTTTATCTCCTTATTTGCTTCTTTATTTATTTCGGTATTTGCAAGAATAAATTCCAATCTTTTGATTCTTTCATTTGTTATACTAACAACTGATTGTTTTGCTTTATCATAAGACAGTTTTTTCTTTGAAGATTCTTCTATTTCAGTTAGCCTTTTTTGTATTTCCTTTTGTAGCTCATTAATATCCTTATCCTGTAAACAAAGTGGACAACTATTTTCTTTATGATATTTTTTTGATAAAACCGTTTTCCCTACATTTAGAAGTTCTGCCAAATAGGTTTTCATTATTGCATCGACATCATTGGCAATAATTTCAAATTCAGTATAATACTTTTCATATTCAGTATTTATAAATTCTGCTTCACCTTTTAAAATTAGTAAAGCATTTTTTGTATCCTCTAAAAATTTTAATTCTAGATGTAGATTGTTATTTACAGATTTTTTAATGTGATCGAGCAGTATATCAATATCATTATTTGATTTTATTTCAATGCCTGAATTCAATGGCTTTATTTTCACATTTATAATATCAAAAAGCTGTTGCTCTTGACTAATAGATGCACCTAATTTATCAATAAGAATCTGCTTTTGATAACTTATTTGAGCATCAAAGTTTTGTGCCTTTATTTCACTTTTTACAAAGTTATGAGATTTTTGCAGGACTTCTTTTTTCTTAGTTACCTCTCCAAATCCTATAATGTCAGATAAATATTTGAGTTTTTCTCCTTTAGTATTATCTATGAAATTTGTTAAATATTGATAACGTAATAACAGATTCTCATTTTCAGAATCATTTAAATACTTTTTAAACTCATCAGTTCCATTTAATAATTCTGAAGCAAGTTTACCACGTTTATTGGCAAGCTCTTTTGTACAATCTAAATTAGTATTATTGTAAGAAATTGTAATTTCTGAGTTATCAATATCATTAATAGTTGCATTTCTAATTGCATCTTTTAAATCAATTTCGCTACCCGATAAATGGGAAACTTTATCTGTATAAAACCATTCTATGGAATCTGAAATACTGCTTTTTCCAGTACCATTATCACCATAAAGTAAAATAGATTTGCCATTTAGAGGCAATTCTACGGTTTCTTTTGCCCCTCTAATTCCTTTTATTTTAAGATTTTGTATTTTAATTTTCATCTATTTTGCGGAGTTTAGGGAGTTCATTTTTTACATTAGTATCAGTAAGTTTGCCTTGTGTGTACAAGTCAGCTAGCATTTTTGCAATGTCTTTATCGACATCTGGAATGTTTTCAATATTTTTAAAAAAGTCATCTAATATCTCTTTACCCGATTTTACTTTGCTTTCCATAATATTTTATTTAAAATAATCCCAATCAATTTTAAAACTTGTTGAGAGTTTATTGTTTAGGATTTCAAAACCTGTCTTGTTATTACAAATTGGATATACACCAAAATGTTCGACAAAATTTAATAAAAAATAACTTTCTAAATCTTCAATCCTAAAATGCCAAATGTTATTAAGCATTTCAAAATTGATATAGGTAAATAAAAGAGGCTCAACTTTTCTGTAATTAGTAAGTCCTATATTTTTAGATTTTCCATCAAAATGCCCTGATAATCTACTTGAAATACTATTGGTTTTTTTCTCACTCATTCCAATATACAATAATTTTGATTTCTTGAAAGGGTATTGAATATCAATAGATTGGCTAAAAATGAAATACAAACCCGCAATCCCACTTAATGGTTTTATATTAGCTAGTACAAACGGTTTAGGACTATCAAAAAATATAGTTACTTCGTTATTCATATATTTAATGTTTCCTTAAATATTCTATTATAATTATAATTCTATAAATATACTTGATTAATACTAATCTATTAAATTTGCTAAACCTTAGTTAGATAATCCTCTATATATGGATTATTAATGCTTATTAATTCCTCTTTATATTTTTCTACAAAAGTTTCTATTTCACGAATAGATCTTTTCTTTTGAAAGTTAGCAATATGTATTTCATCAATATTTGAATGACAAAGTGTACACAAACATTGTAAATTATCTCTTTTATTTATCAATTTATTTCCATTTCTATGGTGAACTTGAATAAATCTTTGGTCAACTCTATTTTCAATTTTTATTGTACAGATATCACATGTAAACTCATTTTCAATTCTAAATTTCTTACTAATTTGTCGCCAATCTTTTACATAGCCAAACATATCAAGTTCAGCATTGTTTATAGGGTCATTATCCTGTATGTCTAGTAAGTCAAAAAAACCTTGTGTGCTTCTATAATTTTCAATGTTAGCTTGGTCACTACATCTTGAACATAAATTAATATTTATATTTTCATACATCTCATGCGTGTTTCTGTCCTCTATTGTTACGGTATTTGAATTGTGCCAAAAGTAATGACCATTGAAATAACCTTTATTTTTTTGGTCTTGAATTACTGAACAGTTTGTTATATGGAACTTAGGTTGGCCAAATCTTACAACATCAGCTTTTTTGATGTACATATAACCTTTGTGTTCAATACCATTTATCATTAGATAAATACCATCTTCTTTAAAAGTAATATTTCCTCTTCTTTCTTCCTCTGAAAAGTCTTTTCGAACAATCTCAAAACGACTTTCTGTAACTTTTGAATATTTTAATAAATCAAGTTTTTCTGATAATTTTTTAAAATCGTAAAGTTTCATTGTTTCATTTGTTTTAAAACTTCATCAACTAATATTTCGCTGGTTGTTACTATTTTGAATTCAACTCTTCTAGACTTTTCTATATCAATTTTTCCTTTAGTTATGTATACGAGCTTTTTATTACTATCTAAAGTTCTTCCATATGAAAGTCCATTGGCTGTAATCCAGAATTGTAAAATTTCTTCTTTTTCAGAAGATAAATTTCTATAATATGGTAGTTTTCTTAAAAATTGTAGTACATTTCTTGATCTATCTTGCGAAAGTTTAACATTATCAATATAAGGATCATTTGTTTCGTGTATGGCAATATTATCTGTGTGACCTTCAATTCTAATTTCTGCTATTTTATCTTTGTACTTATCCTGTAATACTATTGTCAAATATTTTGGAAAAAAAGAAGTTAGTATTTGTTGAAATTTTGGAGTTATTTCAGACGCTCCTGATTTGAAAAGTACTTGAGGATTTGTAAATTTTATTGATAAATCTTTGTCTAATTCTAAATCCCACTTTTTAAAATCATTTTTGAATTCTTCATTTAAATCTTTATATAAATTTTCCTTGGTTTCTCTATAATCTTTAAATATTTTGTCTTGTTCTTTCTTTTGAAATTGAACTAAACCCATATAAGCAATGGAGATAAAAAGAAAAACAACCATTAAAACAGTCATTAAATCTGCGTAAGGTATCCAGAAATTATCTTTTTTATTACTCATAGTTAATTATTTTCTGGCAAGAATCGTTGAATACATAAATCAAGATTTTCTAAAGTATTACTAAGTCTATCATAAAAAAAAGTATCTATTTCTGAAAGCTCTTTACTTAAAGATATTGTCGTTTTCTCAATAATACCAACAGCAGCATCCATTTCTTTTCGATAATTCATCCAGACATCACTTTTAAAATCTCTAAATTCTTCTAGTTTAACAATTATGATATCAGCACTATCTTTGAAATTTCTTTCTGTTCTAACCCAGTCATTTAATTTGCTTGTCGTTTCTTCAAAGCTATCTGTGGTTTCCTTTAGTGTGTCTATTGTTGATACAAGATTATTTGTAATTTCAGAAAACTTATTATCAGAAACCATTACTTTTTCTAAAGTTTCTACTAGATTGACTAATTTACTATTATCGTCAATTAATGATTTTGAATTTAAAGCTACTTCAGATAAGGTTTTAGATGAAATATCGAAAAGCTCAGTTGTCTTTTGAAAGTTGTTTGTAAGTTTTTTTATTTGGTCTTTGTTATCTTTTTGCCAGTCATTCATACTTTGAACACTTTTGTTCAATTCAGCAAAGTTTTCTTGAACTAATCTATTTATCAATTCGCTCATTTGCTTGTTGAATTGTTCAGTAACGTTTTTCATTACATCAACCAATGCTTCAGTATTATTTTTTGACATTAATTCTGAAAATTCATCAAATTTTTTAACAATGAATTTATTATTATCCGTCATTGCATTTATTATCTCTTTTGTATTATCATTTGATTTCTTGCCAATTGCTTTACTTTCTTCTCTTAACAATTTAAACTGTTCATTAAGTTCCGATCTTGAGTTGTTTGTGGTTGTATTTAATTGGGTTATACTTTCTTTAGCTGATTTATGATTTTCGTTGACAGTTTTATTTAAAGTAACAATTTCGCTTTCTAATGAGCTTAGTTTTATAGCTACTTTTTCTTCTAAATTTTTTTCAATAGTAACAATTAAACTTTCCTTTAAATCAATTATATGTTGACTTAACGCATTAATTGCTGATAATTCATCAGTATGTTTTACTGGACGATTTGGACTTTCTTCTATTTCCATTTGGATTAAGGCATTCCATTTTTGAAATAATATCAAACCAATAATACCAGCCATTGTGGCGATGAAAGCAATTTTTAACCCATCAAGTAATTGTGGAATACTTCCTTGAATATCCGTAGTATCAAAATTCCAAATACCAATAGTTATACCTAAAGCTGTACAGAAAATACCAAGTGTTGGAAATACAGATGGGATTATATCAAATATGTATGAGTTATTCCAGAAATTAGCTTTTTGTTTGTCAGCATTTAATTGGAATCGCTTATAACGCTTATAATAAACCACTGAAAAACTAGTCCAGAAGGCAAAGATTATTAGAGCAACTGATATTTCCGTCATTGTTTTGATGTTATTTTTGTACTTATACTTTCTTTCTATTATTGTAGGCCAACACCATTGTTCGCATCAGAACCTTTAATCATTTTATAGGTCATATTACTTGCAACAGCTAATTGAGAAGCATAATTTGCTTTTGCTTTAACAACTTCATCATCAATCATATTATCACCTTTAACTTCAATTATTGTATAGGTGCCATCATTTAATTTCACTAAGAAGTCAGGATAATAATTTCTAACTGTATGAGAAACTGGATCAATGTAATTGATAACAAAATCTGATTGACCGTGAGTAAGCATTCCAGTAAACCATACTTTATCTATTGTTTCATCATGCAATAAGGTCCAAAATAATGCGTTTTCGGGTTTACTGTCAAAACAATAGTGGTCCAAGTGAAATGATTTTTCTTTGAATTCTGAAAACTTAGGATTACTTAATGATGCTAGTAATTCTTTGTTTGTATTTATTCTATAACAATCCCCATCTTTAGGTTCTTTCACTAATTCAATTTCAATTTCGTCTAGTTTTTCAAAACTTTCAATCTCGTATAATTCATTGAATAAACGTGGAATAATCCAATCGTAAAGTAACTCATTATATTCATTTACTTGATTTACTGTTTCTTCTATTCCTTGTTTTGTTTCTTCTAAAATCTTTTTTATTCTTAGTGGTTGAATGTTTAAGTATCTTGAAATTTCGGCTATCAATGTGAATGCTGAAAAGTCTCTTTTGTCTTTGAATGATGAATAATCTTTGTCTGCGCTTATTTTTTTTGAAATATCCATGATACTTCTACCTGCACCAACAATTTTATATTTTTCAACATCAGCCTTTTCAAATTCAAAGTCAATTTCTGATTTAATTACTTTATCCTTTAATTGATGAAGCTTTCTTATTTTTTTGAATTTTATCTTTACTGGTGGTGGTACCAATCTAACTTCTACTTGCTCTTTATTGTCTCCTGCATTTTTAAAATCATCAACTGACATTTTGAAGTTTTCTTGTAATTCTGAATCAAGAATTTTGATGTTTTCATCAGATAAAAACACTTGTCCTACTTGTTGAACAGGATTTATTGAACGTAAACAACGCATTGTAGCTTGGAGTACAAATATTTTTGATTTTGGTTCTCGATGTAAAGCAACACCAAATAATGAACGACAGTTCCAACCTTCTTTTCCTTTGTTTACAAGCAAAATAAATTGTTTTTCAGAAGAAGGAGTATCAAGGTTTTTAAACTCTCTTAAATCGTCGTTTGTAGTTATAGAACTATCACCAACATTGACTAATATTTTAGATGTTGAAATATTTAATTCTGATAGAACTTGTTCTACTGCCGGTTTTAATTCATTTTGAAGTTCATCAATTGAAGAAGCGAAAAAAGCTAATTTGGGTAATAGATTTTCAAACTTTTTATCCTTATTTTTCTTCCAGAATTCAGTAATAGCCAATCTAACGAAAGGAATTGTTTTGTCTTTTATGTTTTCAAAACCTTGTATATCAACCTTTTTCAGGTATTTATTCGTGATAGCATCTTGTAATCCATAAGAATAAACGACTTCTGGTAAAAGACGACTTCCAACATAAGGTGTACCAGTATAATTGTAACAACCAACAACACTTGTTCCTGCTTCTTTAAGATTTTCTGCTAATTCATTAATTGTAACTCTTAATGAAGTAGCTGTGTTTTTTAAACCAAAATCAGCTGCCAAAGCATTTCCAAAAACGTGGTGCGCTTCATCTACATAAATTCCTAATTGTTTTAGTCTTGTCAGTTTAGCAAAACGTTGATTGGTTATTAAATCCGTATCAGTATCAATTTCAAAGCCATATAAATCTTCAAAATCTTTGTTTAGAGATTTTGCCTTGTATGCTTTTCCAGTATCAGCGAAAAGAGCTTGTGATGGAGTTTTAGCTTTATGTCGCTTTTTCAGAATGATTTTTTGAGTATTGGAAATGATAATGTTATACTTTGAATTTTCAATAGTATTTAAAGCATCTCCTGTTTCATCTAAAAAATGAAATTTTAGATTAGTATCTAACCAATTCACATATTCCGGTGGAATAACTTGTGACTTATCGAATGTTTCTATTTCTTTTAAAGATTGTAATACCGTTTTATCAGGAGCAAAAACTAAAGCATTGTGGCAGTATCTTTCATCTTTTGGATATTTATTTGACAATAAAAATTCATAGAAAATAGAAGTCGCCATTAGAACTGTTTTACCTAAACCCATTGTTAGTGCAAAAATGTAGTTCGGGTAAATTTGTTCGAATGATTTAATCTGTTTGAAAACCTCATTAAATATTTTTAGATCTTCTACATTATTATCTTCTATAGGATCAAATAATTGACCTTGTCCTTTACTATTGATTCCTGTAGCAGTTCTACCTTCAAATTGATTTTGTTTTTTGAACCAATCTTGGAAAATATCATATAAGTATTTATTGTTGCAAAACTCTTTTAAAAACACATACATTTCTAATGCTTCGAATTGAGGTTTTCTTAGATATGCTGTTGAATTTGAAGGATTGTTAAAATCTAAAAACTTTTTTGTTAATGGATTGTATGATGCCCTTATCTTCTTAGTTTCTTGTTGTAAAAAAAGATTTAAGTAGATGTAAAAAGGAAAATCTATATTTTGATTTTTTTTCTTAGCCATTGTTTAGCGTAGTTTCAAAAGTTTCACTTAATACATCTGTTATTTTTACTCTAATTGTTCCTGCATTATTAGGAATAGAATAAACCCCTTTTACAAATTCATTATTCTCAGGAACATCAACAGTTTGTGGCTCGAATACTGCTCCATCATAATTGAAATCAATCATAATACTATCTACTAATTCCTTCCAATCTTCTACATTTTCTTTTAATAATGACATTTTTTGCATCAAATTCATTGGATAAAATTCTCTAATTAAAATTTTACCTCCTTCAATTACTATTTCAGCTTCCGCATCTCTTTTGAATTCTAAATTTGCTTTATCGCGAAGAATATCAACTACTTCTATGTCTAATTTATATGGAAGTGCATTTTGTAATTCAGCGGCTAAATCTGGTTCATGTCCCATACAAACTAATAATAAATGTTCGACTGGTTTATTTGGACTATTCTCAATTGCTTTTTCAAACTTTTTATAATCAAAATTTGTTATAAGTTCATTTAAATCTGCCCTTGTTGCTATGCGATTTATAGGCATTATTTTTACCATTCTACCATCTTTTTCGCCATCATAAATACCATTATTTGGAAGTGTTTGTATTTCTAATGCATTCATTAATAAATCTTTTGCTTCAATAGGGTTTCTGAAAACATCATAATGATTGACATTAAAAACAGAAAAACCAGTATATTTAGGTTCATCTTGAAGTTTATTATTTATTTCTCTAGCTATTTTAAGTAATCTTTTCGTAGTAGTTTGTATTGCTCCAAGATTTATATCTGCACCTATAAATTTTCTTCCTAATTTCATTGCAACTGCTTGAGTAGTTCCAGAACCCATAAAACAATCAAACACAATATCACCAGGATTAGAAGAACTTAAAATAATTCTTTCTAGTAATTTTTCAGGTTTTTGCGTCGGATATTTATAATTTTCTAATGCTCCTCCTTGTACTGCATTTATATCTACCCAAATATCTTGTAGTGGAACACCTGGTGATTCATCAATAAATCTTTTTTTCTGCGGTACTGCTCCAGGCTTTGTTTGTATAATTATACCATCTTGATATAATTGTTCCATCTTGATTTTAGAATGTACCCAATATTTTGTAACACCTAAGAATTCATAATATGGATTTCCTTTAGAAGCACCACCTGGGCCTAATAATGAAACTAAACGATATTTTTTTCCTGTTTTTTCATCAATATATTTATAAAAATCATTAACATATTTTTCAGAATATGGTGTATAAACAGTATTAATTTTGGTTGCCTCAGTTTTCTTATAAAAAAATATCATATCATGTAAACGACCTAAATGTTTTGCTCCTTGCCCTGAATCACCGTGTGAAAAAGTTCTTTTCCATACAATTTGATTAACAAAATTTGATTGACCAAATATCTCATCTAAGATTATTTTAATATAATGACCTCTTGTAGGATCACATTGAATATATATGGAACCATCACTACTCAATAACTCTTTGATTAGAATAATTCGTTCATATATAAACTGTAAATATTCATCATTAGTCCAAATATCAGTATATTGTTTTTCTTCAAAAGCATTAAAATTTCCAGCAGCCCCAACACCTCTTAATTCAATTTTCTTTTTATAATCTGCTCTAGAATCATATGGAGGGTCAATATAAATAAGTTTAACTAAACCCCTATATTTCTTTAGTAAATGACTCATTACTTGAAGATTATCTCCCCAGAATATTTTATTTAACCAACCATTTACTTCTTCACCATGTGTCTCTTTTAATTGAGCTGGATAGAATTGAGTAGTTGAAAAAGGTCTTTTTCCTTTCCAATTAAGCATCGGGTATCCTTTAATTGGTTCAAAATTGAAATCTTCAACTGACGTAATTTTTTGTTCTATTTTAAGTCCTAAGTCTGGCTGTTGTTGCATAAAAATTATTTATTATATTGTTTTGGGTTGCAATGGTAGCGCATATCACATTCCCCACATTGTTTTTCTGATTTAACGATATGTTTCATATCGTAATTTTTAGTTTCAATCTTATTTACTACTTCATCAAAAACAGAAATAGTATGTTGTATGTTGTCTTTGTTTGATTTGAATGTTACATAAGGACTACTACTTTCTTCTTTTGGGTAGTACAAGTGCATTTTACTTACAATATACCCCGTTCTTTCTTCCACTAAATGAGCATAGATTTCTAATTGTCTCCTATATTGTGCTAAAATTTGTTTTGTTTTTGGATCGTTTGAGTTTATTTCTGGTTTATTTCCAGATTTAAAATCAATTAGTTCAACTGTTCCATTTTCTCCTTCAATAAGGTCAATAGTTCCTTTAAGAATGTAATCTTCTTTGACTAATGAAACATCTACTTCAGCTTCTTTTATAAGATGCCATCTTTGGCTTTGATTGTCACGGTAGCGAAGAATTTGGGTTAATAAAGCTTTTTGTTGAGCTTCGTGTAAATAAGTTCTTTGGCTTTTTGAAAGTAAATAATAATTTTCATTGAACCAGTTTGTAATATTATCATCAGTTAATGTTTTCACTTCATCACGTAAAACTGCTTTATGAATATCTTCAATGGTTTGGTGTAATAAACTACCCCCTAAAACACCACCGGTTCTTACCTCTGTAAATTCTAACTCCTTATAAAATTTGTATTGCAATGGACAGTTTTCATATAAAAGAATATGTGATGTAAAGGAATATTCTTTTTTAATGTTTACTGGTTTGATTGGTTGTAATTTTAATTCTTTAGGTTTGAATTCATCACTTTTCCAGGAAATAGCTTTTGCAAATGATTTCTCTAAATATTTTGATGGATTTCTACCTGCACCACTTTTTTCATATGCTGTTAACACCAACAAATTTTGAGGTCTTGAAAAAGCCGTATAGTATAAACGCCAGAAGTCATAATACTTAGTTTTTTCAATTGGTTCAAATGGTGGTTTATGATAATAGTTTTGTTGTAGAATTTCATCTACTTCATCGTATTGTTTTGATGGATTAAGGTTTAAAGAACCTGTAATTACAATTGGAAATTCAAGTCCTTTTGATTGGTGAATAGTCATAAAAGAAACACATCCTGAGGGAGCAAACTCATCAAAATCTTCATATTCTTCAATACCACCCTCAATTATAAATCTTAGATATGTGTTGAATAAATCTTGAAGTATTTTTTCAATATTCTTTTTAGATAAAACAGTTATGTTGTATAGATATTCGAATTTGAATAAAAGTTTAGTAACCTGCGCTATGTTATAGGCAGCACGTAGCTGAATTTTATTATCTGTAAGTTCAACATCAATGAAATTACCAAACATTGGAAATTCTAATAGCTGGTATATTAAAGCAGCAAAACCATAGTTTGTATTTTTAGAGAACACAATGTGTTCTTTGGCTCTCATTTGGCACCATTTTAAAAGTGCTTCATTTGCTTTAGGGTCTTTTCGTATTTCGTTAGCAAATTTTTCTTTCCAAGATTGGTATTTATTCCATACTTCCAAATGTGCATCTTCTTTCCATTTTAAATCTTCAAATAGATTAGGAAAAATGAATATTAATGCCCCAAATAACAATTGTACTTCTTCACGTTCAAAGAATAAAGATGAACGAGGAGAAAATACATTTATACCATTATCTTCGAGGAATTGAGCTAAAGCTATTACTTTATCATTTTTGACAGATCTAAACAGAAAAGCTATTTGATTGTAATCTGTTATTGCTCCAGAGCTTATCATTTCTTGAATGAATGAAAGAACTTCTTCACAATATTCTTCATATGAAACATCACTCGAAACTTTTAGTACTGCTGGTATTTTTGTAAATATGCCGTTTCTAGGTTTAATGTTTTTATCGTATCTGAATTTTTTGATTCCTTCTGTCCAGTCTAATTCCTCCATCCATTTGTTATAGAATTCTATAATATCTGGATGAGAACGATAATTAGTTACTAATGAAACTTGTTTACAAAGTCCTTTTTTAAAATTATTTGAAAATTCTAATATATTTCTAATAGTTGCACCTCTGAATCTATATAAACCTTGATCATCATCACCAACAACACAAAAATTATTGTTCTTAGCAGATAATAACAATAATATTTTTTCTTGAATAGTATTTGTATCTTGATACTCATCAACCATTAGATAATGAATTTTATCTTGTAATGCTTGTAGGATTTTTGGGTGATTCTCTAATAGTTTTAATGTTTCTATTTGAATAGTTGAAAAATCTAATACATTTTCTTCTTCAAGCTGTTCTTGGTAGATTTTATAGTATTCACCTATAGCTCTTATTTCATCTTCATCGGCATTACAAAGCACATCAATATCAAGACATTCCTCTGATACTTTTGAAATATAGTAAATTAAATTACTTGCTTTTTCCCATCTGTTCACATAGTGACTTCCAATAATATGAGTAGAATCTTCAACTTCTAAATATCTTGATAAATTTCTAAATACTAAATACTTTTGGTCGAACTGATCTAATAAACGATAGTTTCTTTTGAGTTTAGTGTACTCTCTGTTTTCCTCAATAATTCTTAAAAAAATTGAATGTAATGTTCCAATATACATTTCATTCAGATTTATTTTTAAGTCTAATTCCAACAATCTGTTTGAAACTCTTGTAATTAATTCTTTAGCTGCTTTTTCGGTAAATGTCGCAACCATGATGTTTTCGGCTGGAGTCTTTTTAATAATTAAATAGACTATTCTTTCTACTAATGTTTTAGTCTTACCTGCACCTGGACCAGCAATAACCAATAAAGGACCTTCAAGGGTTGTAATAGCAGCTATCTTTTCAGGGTCGATACCATCAGCGATAAGATTATTAATAAAAGAAGCTGAATTCATCTAACAGAATTATATTTATAATTTTCAATTTTTTTACTCAATCTGTAAATGTATGAAAAAGTAAGGGAAAGAAAAATGAGGAAAACCGTAAATGGATGAAAAAAGAAGAAAAATAGGGTATCTAATTTTAGGACAGGATGGGTAAGGTAATTTTGAATAAAAAATAATTTTACTTCATAATTTCTTTAGAAATAATAAATAATAATGTTTTGATCTGAATAATGGTTTTTGTTAATCCGATGAGTAAAAAAAATGTAATTATAGAAAATGAAAAAGCCTTTCAAAAATATGAAAGGCCTTAATAAGTAAAAGTAAGGTGAATTATTTTTTAGATTCCTCGATAGAGACTTTTCTAAACTCTTTCAAAAGTTTCTCAATTTCCAAAGTTGATTTACGAGCTCTTGCTCCAGCGGCTTTAACACCTTTTTCAATTAGTGAATCTGATTCGGTTTTAAATGTTTCGATTTCTGCGTTGATTTTTGCAACTAGATCTTTCATGATACAATTTTTTTAAATTAAGAGAGCAAAAGTAAAATTTTGCATCAAAAACAAAACGCTACTACCAAGAAATTGTTGTTATATCTTTCCCTTTTTTAACTGTTTAATAAAATAACTAACCGATATGCCAGTCCTGGACTGAAATGCATTAGTAAATCGGGGAGTGGTAGTAAAGCCTGCTTCTTCGCCCAATGCGCTAATAGTATAATTCTGAGAAGTGCTAGAATCTTTAAGGAGATTTATCAGATAGTCAATCTTCAGATCATTTATATAGTCTACAAAACCTTTGTCTTTGTGATGGTAAATTACCTTAGATAAGTACTTGCTGTTTGAATTAAATGCTACTGTAAGTTTAGCAAGCGTCAAATTTTTGTCAAGAAATTTTTTTTCCCTTTCAAATTTATCCAGTTGTTTCAAGATTGTTTCAACTGCTTGCGGTGTGACATCTAATAAGTCTGATTTTTCCAATCTTGGTTTTGGGACATTCTTCTCCTCAATTTTTTTTAATAACTCTTCAAATTTTAGTTTGTTTAGTTTTTTAGTTTTGAAATGTTTATACGTAAAATAGATGATTACTAAAAACATAATTAGAATAATTCCTATGAACACGATATCATAGTATCTCTCATAAATCAGCTGTTGGCGAATTTTAGCTCTATCAATTAAGATTTCTTTAGTATCATACTCTTTATGAACTTTTCCGATTAAATATTTATTTGTATCAGTTAATAAGGAATCTGCTTTAAGGAGCTGATCTATATAATACAGCTGCGAGTTAAGATCTTGCTTTTTTTTAGAGTATTTAATTAATAATTCGAATACCTCCTTTAAATCTGGACGGATGTATTCTTTTTCGTTAAAGGTCTGATTTACTTTTTGAAAGTAAGGAATTGCTTTAGAAGGTGCATTAAGTTTCCAATAACTCTTTCCAATATAAAAGCTAGCTATTGATTCATTAGCAAATTCAGTATTGCTATTTAATTTAGGGAGAACATCCTGTAATGTTTTGATAGCGGTATTAAAGTTATTTTTGAAATATTGATTAATGCCTTCGGAATGCTCGAAAAATGCTTTCATTTCCGGAATTTTTAATTTGTCACATTCTTGTATGCCTAACAGATTCGTTTTCGAGCAGAGATCGTAATCACCTATTCTGTTATAACAGACTCCTAAGGAATGGAGTGAATTTAAATAGGGGCGGGGCTCCTGGTTTCTAAAATAATCAATGCATTCTTTTAAAAGTGAAATAGCTTCATCATAAAATTCAAGATAGTATTTTATCTGCGCCATGTTATATTTTACCTTATAAATAAGATATTTATCACCAGATTTTGAAATATGTTCGTTTGCTTTGATATAATAATTATATGCTTCATTGTACTTCTTTTGACTATAATATACTATTCCCTTTGATAGAAAAGAGGAACCAATTAATGCCTGATCATTTGATTTTTTAGCGAAATGTATCATACTGTCTGCGTATTGTAGGCGTAATTCAACAGGTGACTGATGAAGGATATTTTGATAGCCGTAGACAATTTCTTTCCAGTTACTTTCTTTTTTTGCCTTGAATAAATAAGAGTATAAATAAAGTGAGGCTTTAGTGCTGTTATTTTTATTCTCGTAGATTTTTTCGTCCAGATAATCAAAACTTTTTGCGGCAAGAGAATCAGGAATTTGGTGTAGATGAGTTTGAGCCGTAAGGATTTTTATTAAAAGTAGAAATGGAAGTACATATAGTTTACTATTCATAATGTATAGATATTTCGAATTCATGTTTATGAAATACACGATTCTGATTAAAACATTTAAATGAAAGTTGCTGTAAAATAAAGCAATCAAAAATAATCAAACATTTCTAATGCAACGTCTTATTGTAAGAAAAATACTTTGTCGATTTCGTGGAAATCGACAATCGATTTCATGGATATCCACAAACATGTCCTTTTTTTATTGTTTTGATCCTCATAGATTTGCTTCGAATTCAATAGCAAAATATTCAACATCGTGTTGAACAAAAGTTCTGCTAACCCGGGTGAAATGAACTGAGAAGAAATTCTCATTCACTTAACCATTTTATATCATGAAAAATTTATTATTTATCAGTTTGACAATTTTGTTTTGTTCATGTTCAACAGATGATTTCGCATATAGTGAAACGCAGATTAATCCAAGGGCTTCTGTTTTAGATTCACTTGAAGTGAATTCAAACTTTCATTATGAATCAAATAAGAACGGTTTGCCAAGAAAAATTAAAGTTAGAAATCAAATTCTAATAGTTCCTGAGAGGATATCTGATCAGATCATCTCCCTTGTAAATCATGGGCAATCAAAAGCGGGTTCAGGTAAGTTTGATAATCAGACTTTATCCAAGGATACAATTGTGATGGAAACGACTCCTGTAGTAGCTTTATTTGCAATTGTAGAAGAAAGCTTACTAGGTATTTCTCTCCAAGAAAACGTCAAGAATTACATTGTAAGTCTAAACGCTTTAAAAGGCCAAGACTATGGAATTGTAGATGATTATATTATACAATATGAAATAGGGAAACGTGCTGATCAATCTCTGAGCGTTGATGAAAAGAATACGATTTTGAGTATTTCATCTGTTTCTGAAACAGTTCTTTACAGTGAAAAGAAACGTAGGGATAGGGATTGGGAGACATCAACTACGAGTAAAAAGAGAGAATGAATTGCTGTGATGCTCAAATTTCAGCAACATGATCGTTAATCGTATGATTTTAACTCTCAGTTTTACTAACTATCTAAGCTTTTTTTGTCATGAAAAAACGACCAATATTCTATATAATACTTTTCCTTTTTAATCTGTTCGCGCTTTATTTTATTATTAACCTGTTTAGTTATGATGAGCTTGTCAGATATGTTTTAAATGAAGGAAGACTAATAGAATGCCCGAGAAAACGTGCTTATCTGCTGCTATTATGCTCATTTGCTAATCTATATTTTCAGTTTTTTATATGGATGGAATATCTTTTTAAAGACAAAATTTAAAAATTAAATGTGCTTAAAATGATAATTTATGATCAAGGAAATATTAAATACGGAAGTAAAAACCGCGGAAAATGACGGATTACTTATAAATGTTATTAAGAACTATACCGTAAAGAACGAAGTGAAAGTTCCGTTTCAGATTCTTAATTTTTCCGTGCTTTTAATTAAAGCCGGTAATCTGAGAATACAGTTTTCTTCTCAGGGAAAAGTTATACGACGCAGAGATTTATTTGTAATACCAGCCAATTCTATATGTACTCATCTTGAGACGACAGATAATATTCAGTTATACCTCATTAGGACGTCTGTTGATTTTGTACTTGATAATTGCTACAAAAAGGAACTTGCTGATGCTTTTAGTATACTAATGCTGCAGTCAGATTACAAGATTAAACTTGAAGAAAAAGATTTTACAGTCTTGTCGATGATCTATAAATTAATGTATTTTTTGCAATGCACTTCAGAAAGTCGGGAAATATATAATGACCTTAAGCGCATAAGTTTTAATTTATTTATGTACGAACTTAAGGTCATTTATTCCAAATATGTACCTGATGCAAATTTGGATTTTAGCAGGAAGGAAAGTTTTGTAATTCAGTTTTTGACAGTACTGGCAATTCATTATAAAAAACAGCATCATGTTCAGTTTTATGCAGGTGCACTTTATGTAACTCCAGGTCATTTGAATAAAATGGTAAAACTGCGGACAGGCAAGTCAGCAAAAACTTTTATAATTGATGCCCTTATAACTGAAGCTAAAAATCTTCTTGAGGATTCGCAAGATTCTATCGCAAAGATTTCTGATGAACTGGAATTTAGCAGCGCTGCTAATTTTAGTGTATTTTTTAAAAGACATACTAGTATTTTACCATCGGAATATCGTTCGAATAAAAATCATACACTTTAAAAATCTCTTATTGTACTGCCAGAAATTGTTTAATTAAAACAATATAATGATGATTAAGATGTATCCTTTGGAATGGTTCGATTCATTAATAGTAAACACATTTAGTCCATATACAGATTCCATCAGTTCTATTTCGGAATATGATTCAAAAGTTCTGTGCGAGAATATTATCGGTGAGTCGCAAAAAATTAAAGTTCAAATTAAGGTAGAAGTGTTTGAACTGAAAAGTAAGCGCCAGATAAGGCTGCTGGTTCGAAAGTACCATTCATCATTCGTGTTTTTACTCGACAGCATAATGGAAAGTAGAAAAAATGAAAGGTTTATCAGTTCTGGTTTTGTGAAAATTTTTGATATGATCGTTACCGCTCTTGACGATTTATTGTCATTTGTTGAAATAAGGTTTTCCAATTTTATTAGTCTTGACCAAAGGGCTCCTATCACTTATCTGATTGTCTGGAGAACGGAGCTTCAAACCAGTTTGGAAATGTTGCTTAAAAAAAAAGGATTAGATGAAGAGCAAAATAAAGAATTCAAAATGATTATTAATCTGCTCTTATCACAACTTTATGGAAATAAAAAAGTCAAGTTTACCTATAGACAAGTGTTGTATCTAAGGGAGCTGGTAAAAGAACTTGAAGAGTTTAGTGATCCTGGGTCTGAAATAGAATGTTTTTCTTCTCTTGATACCTTGCTCATCAGACTGAATTTTAACAACACCGAATATGCAGATTATTTAATTACAAAAGTTGCAAATTACTTAAGCAGTTTTGAGATTTTGTCCGAAAGATTTGAAAACGTACTATATTGTTATACAAAGTTAGTACAGGTTAATTCCAATTTAAAAATCACTTTTAATCCTTCACAGCAAAATCTCATTACTTTTCTAGAATACTGGTTTGCAAATGAAATCAAGTATCTAGAAAAAAAAATAAATTTTCTAATTCAAGAACATAACAGTTTAGTAAATGGGAACAGCATTTGGCAGTCACAGGATAATGGTAAACTTGAATGTATATTATCTGCTGATCAAATTGGTCTTATTCTAAGGGCCACAGATGAAACAAGAATAATAAAGGCAAAATCGATGAGCTATTTCTTCAAAAGTATTGTGCCATATCTTTCAACTCCCTTTAAAAAAGACCTCTCTTATCAATCTGTACGAAGTAAATCCTATAATGCTGAAGAAAGGGATAAAGAAATAGCCATCCAAAGTCTGGAGAAAATCATTCGAAAAATTAAAACGTATTGAATTATTCGGTTAGATATTTTATAACCTTTAGATAAATACCCCTGTAAAAGTAGGTGTTCGTAAGGGGTACAAAAGGGTACGATAATCTTGTACTTGTAGAATGAATACTGTTGTTGTTCCTTTGAGTTGTAAAATAAATCATAAACACTTTAATGATTTGTTGAGAGCGTGAGTAGATGTTGAATGATTAATGAAAAGGCTATGTTTACAACTATTTCTTGGAGCAGTTATGTAACTGCAATTGGGATACTACTATTTACTTGGTATCTGTTTTTAGGTTTTCGATTTTATTCTTTTGAAATAAAGCAGGTCTTATTTGGCCAAAGAAAAATTATATTTCCGTTTTTAAGAAATCATAATAGAAAGGATGCCTCGCTCGCAGAAAGTAAAAATGGAACTTCAAAGTCTAATCTATCTGAATCCTTTTCAGAATCTTTTGCAACATTGGATGAAGTAAAAGAATTATCTGCGCGCATCATTGATGCAACAGCTGAAAGTGCAGATAGAAATCTGTCTCAACAAGAATTTAAAAACTTTCTAAAGTTAATTCTTGCTGAGCACCCCTACGTGAAAATTTCTTCTTTGCGAGATACAGTAAATGATTTAGTAGTCTCTGAATCTCAAAAACATACAAGTCTGGCCTTGACTTTAGAGCAGGTTGATAACTTGTGGAATGAGACTGTTTAAAAAATATTAGTGGAGGAATAAACCCTGTTCTCTCTGGTGCGGTATGGCTTTATGTGACAAGGAGATAGAGTGGCAACGGCGAATATTCCTCCGCTTATTATTAAAAAACGAAACTTTAAAATGATGTGTGATGAAAAAATGTAAAGGAGAATTAAAGCGTTTTTCGAAGATGAAATTAATATCAATTGGCACATTTGCGTTGTTGTTATTTTTTCACTTCAAAGGATATGCCCAGGACGGTGTAGCTGGAATTAATGAAGCCAATCAAAAAGTAAGGAGTTATTTTGATGCAGGTACAGAACTTATGTATGCTGTTGGAGCTTTGCTCGGACTTATAGGAGCAGTGAAGGTCTACCAGAAATGGAATGCTGGTGATCCCGATACCGGAAAAGTTGCGGCTGCGTGGTTTGGAAGCTGTGTTTTTTTAGTGGTAGTGGCTACTGTTATCAAATCTTTCTTTGGAGTTTAATAGAAAAAAGCACTTGAAAAAATGAGTAATAGTGTCTATCAAATCAACAAAGGAATCAACCAATCCATAGAGTTCAAGGGGTTAAAAGCTCAGTATATATGGTACTTGGGAGGAGGTGTTGTCGGGCTTATGATTGTTTTTTCAATTCTCTTTTTTATTGGAATTCCCTCGCTGATCTGTGTTGCATTTACCGGCATCGCAGGAACTGTAATGGTTGTCAAAATTTACAAAATGAGTCGTCAGTACGGAGAATATGGTATGATGAAGGCGATTGCTAAAAAACAGATCCCGAAGAATGTAAAAGTCTACAGCAGAAGAATTTTTATTAAGTGATAATTGTAGAGTGTTAATGGTAAAATTGAGCAGAGATGGAGAAAGTGATAGATGATGTTTTACCAATTATGGATGTACAGTACGACTGTATATTGTCCAAGCAAGGTGATGTGACAGTAGTTTTTAAAGCAGAGCTTCCTGAGATTTTTACTTTATCAGATCAGGAATATGAAGCGTTTCATCAGTCTTGGATAAAAGCGATAAAAATACTTCCAAAGTTTTGTGTGTTTCATAAGCAGGATTGGTTTTTGGAGAGTCAATATAAGGCAGATTTTACAAGGGACGACAGCAGTTTTCTAAGTAGAAGTAGTGAGCGGTTTTTTAACGAAAGACCATTTTTGGACCATTCCTGTTATATTATGATTACTAAAAAACCGGCAGGAAGAAAGAACTCGAGTTCTTTGTTCTCAAATCTCATTAGGAGTTCACTAGTCCCTGAGGAAACGCTAAAAGCGCAATTGCTACAGGATTTTATTGATAGTACGGGACAGTTTAAAAGGATTATGGAGGACAGTGGTTTTGTAAAACTTACCCGTTTAAGAAATGATAAGCTTAAAAGCCAAAGCCGAAATATTGGACTTGTAGAGCAATATTGTTTTTTATCGGAAAGTGAAACTTCTTTTGTTTACAAGGACATTAAATTTAACGAAGGACTACAGGTGGGAGACAAACACTGCCAATTGTTTACTTTAGGAGATGCAGCTGATCTGCCAGCCTTATGCGGATCCAGAATTAATTATGACCGGTATTCTACTGATAAAACAAAGTTCAGTGTAGGGTTTGCTTCGACATTAGGACAATTATTATCCTGTAATCATATCTACAACCAGTATATTTTTATTGAGGACGCGCAGAAGACCATTCAAAAATTAGAGAGTAAAAGACTTCGATTGCAGTCCTTATCGGCTTACAGCAGAGAAAATCTAATTGCGCGAGATGCTACAAACGATTTTTTAAACGAGGCAATTTCTCAACAAAGATTACCTGTCAAGGCACATTTTAATGTACTGGCTTGGACATCAGATCTACAGGAGTTAAAAGATATCAAGAACAAAGTATCATCAGCACTGGCGCAGATGGATGCGGCCGCCAAACAAGAAACTGTTGGGGCAGCTCAAATCTACTGGGCTGGAATACCCGGAAATGCAGCTGATTTTCCAATGAACGACACTTTTGATACGTTCACAGAACAGGCTGTATGTTTTCTAAATATGGAAACAGGTTACAAATCTTCATTGAGCCCAATGGGAATTCGATTGGGAGATCGGTTAACAGGAAAACCTGTTCATGTAGATATAAGTGATGAGCCTGTGAAGATAGGAATTTGCACCAATCGTAATAAGTTTATACTGGGGCCATCGGGAAGCGGGAAATCTTTTTTTACCAATCATATGGTCAGAAGTTATTATGAACAAGGGACACATATTGTTCTTGTGGACGTCGGGCATAGTTACAAAGGCTTATGTGATATGGTTGGCGGATACTATTTCACTTACGACGAAAAGAATCCTATAAGATTCAATCCTTTTTACATTAGTGAGGGCGACAGTTTGGATACCGAGAAAAAAGAAAGTATTAAAACGCTGCTCTTGGCGCTTTGGAAAAAAGACGATGAAACCTTCAATAGAAGTGAGTATGTTGCCCTTTCCAATTCTCTGCAATTATACTATGAAAAGTTGAAGATTAATAAAGATATTTTTCCTTGTTTCAACACTTTTTATGAATTTTTAAAAGATGATTTTGTTCCCATACTCGAAAGTGATAAGGTAAAAGACAAAGATTTTGATGTCAATAACTTTCTGTATGTACTTCGTCCTTATTACAAAAATGGAGAGTTTGATTACTTGCTGAATGCAACGGAAAATCTGGAACTTTTAAATGAACGCTTTATTGTTTTTGAACTTGATAATATCAAAGATCATCCTATACTTTTTCCGGTTGTGACGATCATTATTATGGAAGTATTCATCAGCAAAATGCGAAAGCTTAAAGGAATCCGTAAAATGATCTTGATCGAAGAGGCGTGGAAAGCTATTGCCAGAGAGGGAATGGCAGAATATATCAAGTATTTATTTAAGACTGTGAGGAAGTTCTTTGGAGAAGCTATTGTAGTTACCCAAGAGGTGGAAGACATTATTTCTTCTCCAGTGGTTAAACAGGCGATTATCAATAACAGCGATTGTAAGATCCTACTGGATCAAAGTAAGTATCAGAATAAGTTTGATCAGATTCAAGAGCTTTTAGGTTTGACCGAAAAAGAAAAAGCATTGGTGTTATCGGTAAATAAGTCCAATGATCCTGATAAAAAATATAAGGAAGTGTTTATTTCATTGGGGGGAATGCAATCCAAAGTGTATCGAACGGAAGTTTCGCTAGAGGAATATTTGGCTTATACAACTGAAGAAAGTGAAAAAGTTAAAGTGAATGCTTATGCCAAAAAGTATGATGGCGATATAAAGAAGGGAATAGCCGCACTGGCGTTTGACATGAGAAATGGAAATTAAATGAAAAGGAAAGATGAAGACAAAAATGAAATTACTCACTTGTATGTTGTGCCTGTTTTTAATCAGTACACCAGCACGACCAGCTGAAAGTGCAGCCGCTCTTCCCATACTTGAGATTGTGAAAGCGGTAACAAAAAAAGTAATTAAAGCCATTGATTTGGGGATTCAGCGATTACAGAATAAAACAATCTGGCTGCAGAACGCACAAAAACAGGTAGAGAATACGCTGTCGAAATTAAAGCTGGATGAGATTTCAAATTGGACTAAAAAGCAGCGTGATCTTTATAAAAACTACTATGAGGAGCTGCAAAAAGTGAAATCAATCATTACCTATTACCAGAGAATAAAGGAGATCTCCCAAAACAGACCAGATTAATTCAGGAGTATGAAAGAGCATGGAACTTATTCAAACAAGACAGTCATTTTAATGCTTCTGAACTGGATTATATGGAAAAGGTTTATGCAGGAATTTTGGAAGACAGTATGAAAAATATTGATCAGATATTTTTAATTATAGAGTCTTTTACTACACAAATGAGTGATCTTAAAAGGCTAGAGATTATTAATGCTGCCGCTGATCAGATTGATGCTAATTACGATGATCTGACACTTTTTAACGAGCAGAATATTCTTTTAAGCCTGCAAAGAGCCAAAACCACGAACGATATAAATAAAGTCAAACAATTTTACGGAATTCCGTAAATAACATAAATAAAATGAAAAAGATACTATTGTTGCTGTTTATTATTGGTCTTAGTTCGCAAGAAATACAAGCACAGGCCAAGCAAAGAAAGGTTTTGCTGTTACAAATAGCAGCACTTCAAACCTATATCGGTTATGCTAAAAAAGGTTATACTGTTGTTAAAAATGGCCTTAATTTTATTGGAGATGTGAAAAAAGGAGAGGTAAATCTGCACAGTGATTATTTGATTTCGCTTAAAAAAGTTAATCCAAAAGTACAACACTATGTGAAAGTGGCAGAGATTATCGCTTTACAAATCAAAATCATAAAGGTTTATAAAGAGACTTTCGAGCAATTGCGACAAGATGATTTGTTTTATGGAAACGAATTGGATTATATCGAAAGAACTTTTGATAAGCTGATTGATAATTGCAATGAAACGCTGAATCAGCTCTTGGTAATTGCAACTGATGTTAAACTTGAAATGACCGATGACCAGAGGATAAAACGCATCGATGGCCTACATGAAACGATGTTGGACGATTATTCTTTCTGTGAAAATTTTAATCAAGAGATAAAAGTACTGTCCTTATCGAAGGCTAAAGAGAAAAATGATGTTAAACAAAGTCATGTTTTACTTGGCTTATAAAGAAATCAGTGATGAAAAAGTTAGTATTAGTTATTGCGTTGTTGCTGCTGTTATGTCCTCCTTGTAAAGTGCAGGCACAGTCTCAGGAAATCCAGCAGCTGATCTTGAATATCGAAAAACTCTCCCAGTTTAAGAAGATTTTGAGTGATATGAAAAAAGGCTATGAAATTTTAAACGGTGGTTATAAAGCGGTTAAAGATTTGTCTCAGGGGAATTTTTCTCTTCATAAAACTTTTCTCGATGCGCTCATGCAGGTAAGTCCAGTGGTTAAGAATTACAAAAGGGTCGGAGATATTGTAAACTACCAGCTGTTGCTTATAAAGGAAAGTAAAAAGGCTGTCAATCGCTTTAGTAAGAGCGGAAGTTTTACCGTCCAGGAAATTAACTACTTTGAAAAAGTATATTCCAATCTGTCCAAACAAAGTCTGAGAAATCTTGATGAGCTCGCCACAATTGTTACCGCTGATAAATTACGAATGTCGGATGATGAAAGATTGGAGGCCATTGATAAAATATACCTCGATATGCAGGAGAAAGTACTATTTCTAAAAGCCTTTAATTCTTCATCGAATATCCTGACTCTGCAGCGTACTAAAGAGAAAAATGATGTAACTGCACTACGTGATACTTACCAAATAAAAAACTAACTCTTGTTAATATGGTAAATCTAAATAAAAGGACTGCTTTTGCAGCCCTGGCTTTACTTATGCCTTTTTTAAGCCATGCGCAGGGAATCGGAGGTGAGATTGGAAGTCTGCATAGTGTGTTGGAACAACTTTATGATCAGATGATGCCTTTGTGCAGTAACCTGATTGGAGTGGGACAGGGTATAGCCGGATTTGCAACGATTTGGTATATAGCCTCGAGAGTTTGGCGTCATATTGCCAATGCGGAACCGATTGATTTCTATCCGCTTTTCAGACCCTTTGTGATCGGCTTTTGTATCATGATTTTTCCATCAGTGCTTTATTTAATAAATGGGGTTATGAAACCAACAGTTACAGCTACAGGGGCAATGGTGGAGGGATCCAATAAAGCGATAGGGATTCTTCTAAAGGAGAAAGAAAAAGCAGTGAAAGAAAGTGATCCATGGAAAATGTATGTTGGTGTTTTGGGAACAGGTGACCGCGATAGATGGTACAAGTATACACATAGTGATTCTGATCCAGCCGATGAAGGTATGCTCGAAGGAATCGGCAATGATGTAAAGTTTGCAATGGAAAAGGCTTCGTATAGTTTTAGAAATTCTGTCAAGGAATGGGTGAGCGAAATTCTGAGAATTCTTTTCGAGGCCTCTTCATTGTGTATTGATACGCTGCGGACTTTCCAACTGGTAGTGCTGTCTATTTTAGGTCCGCTCGTTTTTGGAATTGCAGTATTTGACGGATTCCAGCATACGCTCATGGTCTGGCTGGCCAGATATATAAACATCTACCTATGGCTTCCAGTTGCCAATATTTTTGGAAGTATAATAGGTAAAATTCAAGAGCAGATGCTCAAACTGGATATCTCTCAAATCAATACCTCGGGAGATACTTTTTTCAGCCGGACTGATATGGGATATTTAATTTTTATGATCATCGGTATTGTCGGTTATTTCACAGTGCCATCTGTAGCTAACTATATTGTACATGCCGGTGGAGGTGGAGCCCTTGGGCAAAAAGTGACCAGTGTTTTTGGAAACTCGACTTCTTCAGTTATTGCAAGAACCTCTCAAGGGGCTGGAATGGTAATGGATTCAATGGGAAATGCAGCTGGAAAAATGTCGCAAAGCATGTCTTCTTCCTCGGCACAATCTCCATATTTTCAAGAGAAAGGAAATTATATGAGTGACAAACTCAAGGGAAATTCTAAATAATCTAAATCATCGTCATCATGTTTACCAAAATGAAAAATATAGACACAGCGTTTCGCTATGTCAGAGGATTTACAATGCTTGTGATTGTCGGCTGCATTATTATCTGTTGTTATACGCTTTACAAAAGTTTTACAGCTGTTACTCTGATGCAAGACAGGGTTTACATTCTGGTAAATGGTAAAGCCTTGGAGGCTTATTCCTCAGATCGAAAGGATAATGTTCCAGTGGAAGCTCGTGATCATGTGAAAACATTTCACCGATTTTTCTTTACCCTCGATCCAGATGATAAAGTGATTAAATCCAATATAACCAAAGCACTTTACCTGGCGGATGATACAGCCAAAAGAGTGTATGATGATCTAAAAGAGAACGGCTATTATTCCGGTATTATTTCGGGGAATATCAGCCAAACGATTTCAATTGACAGCATCAATATTGATACTAATGAATATCCCTATCATTTCAAATGCTATGCAAAGCAAAATATTATAAGAACGACCAGTATATTAAATCGAAACCTGATCACTGAAGGAACACTCAGAAATGTATCAAGAAGTGATAATAACCCTCATGGGTTTTTGATAGAACGTTGGAATACTATAGAGAATAAGGATTTAGGAGTTGAAAACAGGAAATGATGTGGTCAGTATTTAAAAATCAGAAAGAAATTAAAATCAATCAGAAATATTATCTGTTGATAAAGGATAAATGGGCAAAAAAAATGAGCGGATTAACGTCGAATTTATCAAGGAGAAGTCTTGTTGTTTATCTTATGCTATTTATAACTGCCAGTGGAAGTATCAGTATTTATAATATATACGGCGCTTTCTCTTCTAAAGAAAAGTCCGTAGCGATCGGAATTATTTCTAATTCTACATCTGTAGTTATGAAACCGGTACAGGTTAGAACAAATGATAGAGTGTTATCAAAAGTAGAATTTGAAAAGATTATCCGCATTAACTCCTATCTAGACAGTCTTAAGCAATCAAAAGAAGGACAGAAACTTTACGATAGTATCAAAAATTATAGACCGGGCCTTTTAGATAGTCTTGTGTTTGTTGAAAATTATTATAAAACGAATTTTAAAAAATAAACCCATGGAAAAGAAAACAATGACACTCAAAGAGCTTAAACAGCGCAAAATGTTACTTGTTCTGCCAATTATAACGCTTCCTTTTTTAACGATGTTATTTTGGACATTAGGCGGAGGTAAAGGTAATGCTGTTAGTAATGTGGAAGAAGAAAAAAGAGGTTTTAATATCGCTCTCCCCAATCCGAAATTTAAAGAAGATTCTGCGCTGGATAAAATGAGTTATTATGATAAGGCAACAATTGACTCCTTAAAACTGCAGGAACAGATCAAAAAAGATCCCAATTATTCAATGACGGGACTATCGAAAGATTCCGCCTTAGATTCAAACGAATCGGATATAGATCCTGCAATGTTTAGAAAAGGAAAAACTGCTTTAAACACAAGTTCTTTCAGGGGGGAGAATGAACAGAAAATGTATCAAAAATTAGAAGCTCTTCAAAAGGCAATTGCCGAGCCGCCCAAATCCATAAGCAGTGATCAAGATATGAGAGAATTCGAATATCGAAATTCTTCCAATACTGCATCAGAAGAGATGAAAAATTTAGAACAAATGATGTCTGCTATGAATGCACCTTCAGAGCCTGATCCTGAACTCAAACAATTGGGAGGGATGCTGGAAAATATACTGGATATTCAGCATCCTGAGCGTGTACAGGAAAGATTAAGACAGACCTCAAAAAGCCAAAAAGGAAAAGTCTTTACTGTCAATAAAAAGTTAGAAGAAGGGCATGTTAGTTCACTGCAAGGCGGTGCTGTGAAGCAGTCAGCCACTACAGCAAACGCTAATTCTTTTTATTCTTTAGACGAAATGGATATAAATGATGAGGTCCAGAATGCGCTAGAAGCGGTAATTCATGAAACGCAGTCTATTGTAAACGGTTCAATAGTAAAACTGAGATTAACCAGTGATATTTTTATTAATGGAACATTCATTCCGAGAAACAGTTTTGTTTTCGGAACAGCCTCTTTAAAAGGAGAGCGATTGGAGATTAAGATCAACACGATCAAATTTAAGAACTCGATTTTTCCAGTAGAACTCTCTGTTTACGATATGGATGGCATTGATGGGATCTATATTCCCGGAGCGATAAACAGAGATGTTGCAAAAGCTTCAGCAGACCGTTCCATGCAGAGCATCGGTATAGAAGGATTGAGTGATTCATGGGGAGCACAGGCAGCCACAATGGGTGTTGAGGCCGCTAAATCACTATTAAGCAAAAAAGTAAAATTAATAAAGGTGGTTGTAAAAGCAGGCTATCAAGTGCTTCTTTATGACGAGAAAGAAAAAAATGCCAAATAACACTTAAATATTACAAAGATGAAAAATATTAAATCATGGTTAATCATTGGACTTTTGATCATTAGTATAACAGGATTCTCTCAGGAGAGCCAAAGTGTTAAAGCTAATAATGTGCAGTTAAGTTACGCTAAAACAACAAGTCTTGTATTTCCGTACGCAGTGAAAAGTGTGGATCGCGGCAGTCAGGATATTTTGGTGCAGAAAGCAAAAGGTGTAGAAAATATTTTATTGCTAAAGGCTGGCAAACAAAACTTTGCGCAAACGAATTTGACGGTTGTTACAGCAGATGGAAAACTTTACGGTTTTGTTTTAAATTTTGATGAACTGTGTCCCACTTTGACTTTAACGGCAGAATACAGTTCGAATTCTGATAAAGAGGTGCTTTTTTCTGCAGAGAATCAAAACCAAAAAGAAGTTCAGCAGTATTCGCAATTGGCATTGTCAAAAAAGAAAAAAATATCGGGACTTAGTACAGGCAGATTTTCTGTACAGCTCAGAGTAAACGGGATATTCATTCATCAGGATGTAATGTATTTTAGAGTACTGCTGGGAAATAATTCAAGGATTAATTATGATGTAGATCAGCTTCGTTTTTTTATCAGGGATCAAAAGAAATCAAAACGTACAGCCTCTCAGGAACTGGAAGTACTTCCTCTTTTTACAACGTCTGATATTTCTAAAATTTCGGATCAGTCTGAGTTTACTCTTGTTTTTGCGATACCCAAATTCACTATTCCGGAAAAGAAACTTTTTACCCTTGAGTTAATCGAAAAAAACGGAGGTAGGCATCTCGAATTAAACATTAAAAACAGTGATCTAACTGATGTAGAAATACTGTCAAACTTATAAACAAATACTAATTTAAAATTAAAGATCATGAACGAGAAAAATGTAGGATACTTGAAAGATCAGTTAAAATATACTGGATTTGGCGAAGGATTGGAAAATGTATTGGTAGAGAATATCCAAAAAGGAAACCTCGAATTTAAATTGGATCATGAGGCCAAATATGGGACTGATACCGTTTTGACTTCATTAAATTTCAAGAAGTCGGAGCAGAGTGATATGTACTTTTTTAATTCATACAATATGAAAATTCAAAAAGAAGGACAACCAGAGGAATTATCGCAGACTTTTTACATCAATAGAGATAATAACATAACAGCTAAGGAAGCCTACAATTTAATGGAAGGCAGGGCAGTTAATAAGGATCTTAAAAATAAAGAAGGGGAAGTGTACAATGCTTGGATCAAGATCGATTTCAAAGTGGCTGATGATGAAAAAGGAAACTTTAAACTCAATCATTATCATCAGAATTACGGTTATGATCTTGAAGCTAGTCTGTCTAAACATCCTATTAAAGAGTTGGAAACTCCTAAGTACAAGGAAGATTTGATAAACTCACTCAAAAAAGGAAATCTTCAGTCTGTTACATTCGTAATTGCGGGAGAGGAACGAAAACAGTTTGTGGAAGCAAATCCGCATTTTAAAACAGTTAATGTCTATGATAGCTCAATGCAGAGGATCAATGATCAGAAGAAAAAACAATCGGAGTCAAAAGCACAAGGTAAGGATGTAAAGCAGAACCAAGATGCAGATGCTGAATCGGGGCCAGGGCCACAGAAAAATACAAAAAAAAAGAAACAAGGTAATTCAATTTAAAGGTTATGGATAATTTAAAACCTTTATCAGCCTTTTTTCTGGCCATTGAAAAAGACTTTCGAATCAGTACGACTCATATTGCCATATATGCTGCCCTACTTCAGTTCCGAATTGATAAGGGTTTTATAAATCCGGTGCAGGCTTACAGTATAGAAATTCAAAATATAGCTAAAATAGCCTCACCAAAGACCTATCATAAATGTATGCGCGAGCTGGATGCATATGGTTATGTGATTTACTTGCCTACAAAGAATAAAAATAAAAGAAGCAGTATATATTTTCATTCAGATTAAAATAAAAAACGCGGCACTATGAAAAAAATACTTAATACTGATAGGTTACTTTTTTTTGAATTAAAACTCGAGCGGCTGGAAAATTTTATATTCCAGCAAAAGGACGAAAATAAAGCAGCCGGCAGTGTAAATGTAAATTCGGAAAAGTGTAAAAGTGCACTTAACAAGTTTGAAACAGCCAGTCTTTTTTACACTCTGATGGATGAAGGCCTACTGTATTTTGACCGTACTGACAAAAGGAAAAACAGAAGCGTTTTTCAAAATTTTATCTGCACCCATTTCACTTATGCAGGGGATGAGGGCTGCCAGGTGAGAATTACTACAATAAATAAACAGTTTTCAGAATGCATCGGATTTACGTATCGTGAAAAACAGCTAAGGTTTTTAGAAAGACTGATATTGATTCTTTCAGAAAGAAAGAACAGGCTTGAAGGTTGGTAATTTTTATAAAAAAATACGAGCAAAAGTTAAACATTAAAAATACGAGCAATGAATAGTAATGAAAAGAAAATGGCTTTTATAATAAAAGTGAAGGAGTTAATAGAGCCTGTTGTGTTAAGACTGGAAACAATTGATTCAAAAATCAGCCAGGGAAAAGTCTTGAGGCCTCAATACTACAGAAATGAAGATTTAAAAAAAATGTTTGGGTTGTCCAATAACACTATTATAAAATACAGGCAGACCGGAATTCTGCCCTACACTAAGCTGGGAGATATTTTTTTATATGACAGTGGCAAGATTGATAAAATACTTAAAAGCAACGAATCATAATCCAGCATTTATGCAGTTACCCAGATTTAAAAAGCAGCACAAAATAGAGAGGGGTAACCACAATGGTAACTGTTTTTCAAGCAGGGTTCGATACCATTCCAAATGAAAAATCCTTTAAACACTGATGTTTAAAGGATTTTTATTTTTTAAAGTCAAGTTTTTGACTTTATCTGGCGGAGGAAGAGGGATTCGAACCCCCGGACCTGTTACAGTCAACAGTTTTCAAGACTGCCGCATTCGACCGCTCTGCCATTCCTCCAGTAAGACGCAATCATTTGCTCATTGCGGGTGCAAAGATAAAATGTTTTTTTAAATGCAGAAATTTTTTTGATACTATTTATGAAGAAAAGGATATCAGCATCATAAGCGAAGAAAATCATTTATAAAATCCAAGAGGAGCGCATTTTTTTTCTTAGAATAATTTTCAACCGTATGTCTAATGATTAGTTAGGATCCAAATAGCAAGCGCAGTTAAAAAGAGTTATGTATCCGTTCACATTTTGAGGTAAATTTAGAGAATTGCATCATATGTTACATGTCAAGTTTGTTAAGTTTTAGTTTAAAATTTTTGGTATTTAAAGTGTTTAATTTATTCCAAATTGTTAGAAGAAGTATGAAGCAAATGTCTTACTTATGTAAATAATTGTAATTTATTACCGTAAGAAATGTAGTACTTTAATAAGCGTTGCTATAAAATGAAATGGAGAATACAGGGATTGCAAAAGATTATAATCTTGAAGGTGTGCTTCCATGAGAATGACGCTTTTCAACAATCTCTGAGTTCACCTGGTGAATTTGATCAGCTGGAAGTTTTTTGAGGTTTTCCACGATTTAGCTAAAATGGAAGTTCATCGTGCCCAATTAGCCAGTCTGGAGCTTGCGACATTTCCGCCATATGACATTTTTTATTTCTCATAATCATATTGATCGTAATCGTCATAATAGTAAAAATAGGAATCTTGATCTTCAGATTCGGGATGAATGTTGTATGCTTTAACGCTTGTAGCAAAGTATGTAATTCCATTAATACAAAAAGCCATCAAAAAAATAAAAATACGGTTTGATGGTTTATGAAATAAAAATCCTATTTTTGAAAGCAAGAGAAAAACGAAAATTGTCGGACATCGCATTCGATAAATGCAGATGTGTAATCAGTTGTCTCGCATATACGACAAATAATGAGGGTTTCAGCTTCCAATGTCTGAAGTTTCAATTAAATATTTTAATTACTTAATTTATCAAATTCAATAATGAAAATTTTTATTTCTCACTCGTCTAGAAACGCGAACTACGGACAAGCCATTGTAGACTTGCTGGTCGCTGTTGGTGTTAACAACGAACAAATTACACAAGCAATGACGCATTTGGTATTCCTACAGGTCAAAATATTTTCAATTGGCTGAGGGCTAGGATCACCGAGAAACCGTATGTTATTTATCTTCTTTCTTCAGAATATTATTCTAGTGTGGCATGTCTTAATGAGATGGGAGCAGCTTGGATTGTAGAAAATGAACACACAATTATATTTACACCTGAATTTAAAGCATCAAGTTCAGAGTTCCAAAGTGGGGCACTCGATCCTAGAGAAAGGGGATTCAAGATAAATAATCACGATAGAGTAATTGACTTTGTCGAAAATCTTCGCAATTTATTTCCAATTTCGACTAAAACGGTTTTCGTCAGTCAAAAGATACGTGAGTTTATTGAAAAGGTTAATTCTTTCGAAACTCCGAAACTAAGTTTGTCACTAAGCCAAATTGTAAAAAAGGAGAATAGTGCAAATCCTATTATTACAGCCAAAGTAGAAGAAAAAGTGATAGTTGAAGATTCTGCAAAAAGAATAATTAATACATACAGCAATAATACACAGGTAGACAAGCTCTTTAAGGATCTCCAAGAAGGTAGGTTAAAGGATGAGGAAACAATTTTACTTCACTACGCAATAGACACAGCTAGATTCAAATTGGGAGTTGGATGGAAAAGTGCAGGTGAAATTGATAACATTAAAACTTGGGAAGATGTCCATTCATTGAATTCAAAACTATCACGAGGATATGATGAAGTCATGCGTCGATTAGACTTAAAGAGGCTAACAGAAGTTACGGAAGTAACAAGCAGTAATAATCCAAGAGAGGTTGCATTCATCTCAGAATTAAAAGATTTGCTGATTCAATTGCCTGAACAATTTGATTTAAAAATTAACGAAACCTTAGCAAGAAATGAGAAGATGGTCCAAAATTTGTCTTGGAATGTTTCAGACAATGACAGTGGTTTGCCATTTTAGACAGATAATCTAATTTGCCAGATCTGAGTGTATTGGCAGTATTTGTTTAATCGCTTTATTTTTATTTGTGGAAGAAGCTTTAAAGATTGTTGAAGTTTATGGTAGGTATTAAAAGTGATCAACTAGGTTAAAAAATAGATATATCGTGTAAAAAATTATAAAGCCAATATGTACTTAAAAATTAAATGAACGATGGTTTTGCATTTGAATGATTTAGCACTTGCTTAACAGAATATTTTGAGTATAAATAGTTGCATAAACTGTATAATTGGAACCTTTTTTTATAATTTATGAGCAAGGAGAATAAACTAAAAAAAAATTGCGAAAACTCGATTCAGAGATTTGTAAGAAATAAGAATATTTTTTCAAATTTTGATTGCTTCGAAGATTGGTATTTGGAAGCATCTAGCATAAATGAAGCAGAAGCAAATAGGGAAGTAGAGTATCTTGATGCCATAAAAAAATATTTTGATTTTCAGTTTAAAAAGAATGAATTTTACATTTCTTCTAGTGGTCTTGATCAAATAATATTTTTTTGCGTTCAAAATTCTGCAATTAGTAATTTTATTAATGATGTTTTTAACGAGGTACAACTAAGCAATCTGGGAGGTAAGTCAGTGGTTATTTTTCCCATACATAATTTTGGATTTCAATTTTTAGGTATTAAAAACTTTTTCAATGGATCTTTAACTTCATTGATGTATGAAGATTTTCAGATCTCCACTCAAACTAATTCAATCGAGAAAACCAATAAATTAATTAATTCATTTTGCTTGAAGCAAACTGGCAAACGATTGAAAATTGAAGATTTGAAACATTTTTATTTATCAAGAAACCTAAAATGGCTGGAACGGAATCCGCTTTTGCTTTTTAGTTTTAATTTTTCCCAACTTACTCCATATGAGAATCAGGCTATAATTTTGGAAAAATTAGCCCATATCACAAATCAACTTTATTTTGTAAGTGTTTTAAGAAGTGATAATTCTCATTTAGGTGGACTTTTTTCTACAAAAAGGACTAATAATTGGGAAACGTTAGATTTAAAGCATTTTTTGACAATTAACGGATTTAACCAATCTATGCTTTGCAAGCCAATTCATTATAAGTACGATCTGCTGTTTAATGAAATGCATTTAAATATTGACTTATTATCAAGTACAAAAAAAATAGTAAAGTGGGAAAAAGATTCAATCAAATGTCTTGACCAGATATTTGCCGGAAATAAGAATTATCTACTGTCAGGGGATCGAAATTTTAATATTTACCACAAGATAAGCAATTCCCTCAAATACTTCAGAAGAAGTGTGAAAGCAGTAAATGAGGAAGATAAAATTATCAATATAAATATTGCAATAGAAGCATTGCTTTTAGACAATGAAGGAGATAAGGTACCTAAAATATTTGATAGATTGAATAAATCATTGAAATACTACCGCGAGAAAACAGAGGCATTGGAACAAGTCAACAAGGTAATTAAAGAACGAAATAATATAGTTCACAATGCACAGTTTAATAGTAAAGAAATAAATTTTATTGTGATTTATCGTATGTACTGCAAAGTCGTTAATTTTGTTACGGAGAATGCTTTGCAAATAGACAGTTCGAAAGACAATAAGAAAATGCTATTGTTTTATGCTACAAAATAAAGAAGTAGCATAAAATAAACTTTCTCCTCCAACACTTTTGTCCTTATCAAGGATCAGTATTCAGTTTCATTTAACACATTAGCAAATAATTTATTTATAATCATATATAAAAAATGGCAATAAAACATAGTACGGGTAGATTCCAAGTGTGCAGAAATAAAACTGGAATAGCAAAATCAACTGAAATTTTATTAACTGGTGACAAAAAGGAAATTGACAAATTTTGGAACGAATTGATTAGGGAAAAAGATTTTACTTATTATATGACCGAAGAAGTGTTTTATAGCGGAACCCAAAAAGATGCATTTGGAATGCCGATTGACAGTACTCCAGAATTTCAGAGATTGTAAAAAAGCAGATTAGCTAATAAAGAACTAAATCAAATTTTAGTTTTATTGAGACAACAGTCTATAACAATTTTACGTCATGTGTTTTTCTTATTGTGTCCAGCCTAATTATGTTCGCATGCGGACATAATTAGAAATGGGCATAAACTAGACTTTATGGATGACTAGACCAATGGAGGTTTCAAGACGACTGATTATTAATCAGGACTATGTTTAGTGTGGAAGGCTACATTGGAGAAACATTCTATTGCCAGTAAGGGGTAGGTTAGTTGGAGCCAGCGATTTGTTCAGCGTGAAGATTAATTAGTTTTGTCTATTTAATAAACTATGGCACGATGGATAATTTGTTTAGTACTTCTTGGTGCTCTATTTTAAATTTATTGTGTTTCGGCATTCAGGATAACTTGTACATCCCAGAAAGCTTCCATAAATCCCTGTCCTTTTTGTCATAAAACCGCTTTCGCATTTAAAGCATAGAAAACTATCATTCAAAATTTCTAGGCTGTTGTAGGTCTGGTTACAGCTGGGATAATGCGAGCAACCCAAAAAATGATTGCTATTCAAAGGATTCTGTCTGATTACCAATTTTCCTGTTTTACAGTAAGGACAATTAGTAATATTTAATCTGCCGTTATTTTTACCAAGAAGATAATTATGATCTTTTAACAGCTCCTCTGTAAATAACGATGCATCTGCTGGAATTAGCAGTATGACTTCATTTCTGGTTCTGGTCAAGGCTACATAAAACAGCCTGCGCTCTTCTGCAAATCGATATTCTTCTTCATCACTCAGCAGGAGGGATAAGATAGGATCATCGGTCATCTTGTTAGGAAACCCCAACAGATGATTTCTGAGATTTAAAATAATTACATTGTCCGCTTCAGTTCCTTTGGATTTATGGACCGTCAGATATTTAATATTGATTTCTTCGAAGCCTTTGATCTCTAAAGCGTCATTTCTTTCGATATATTTAATTCTGCTTTCTGGCCTAAGCTTTATCAGATCATTGATGTCAAAGCTGTGTCTTCCTAAGACTAAAATCGATTTATTTCCATACTTGACTACTAAGTTTTGAATTTGTTTTATAAAAACATCCTCGATTTCATCAGGATGATAATTCACAAAATTTATGGGCTCAGTTAAAGGATCTTTATTGGAACTAGGTTTTTTTGAAATTTGGCTGGGATTTTTTTGGACATATTTTGAGGTTATGTCAATAAGGGACTGTGCGTTTCTGTAAGTCTGCTCTATGAGTAATTTTTCATGCTTGCCGACATGCTTTTCAAAATTACTGAATAGTGAAACATCGCTTCCCGCAAAACGGTAAATGGACTGCCAGTCATCCCCGACGCAGGTCAGTCTTGCGCCTGAGAGATCTCGGATTTCCTTAATCAGATTGAATCTCGAAAAAGAAATGTCCTGATATTCATCTATGATAATATATCTGTATGGATAACTTGGCCTATTTCTTTTTACAGCGTCTGCGGCCTTATTGATCATATCATTGAAATCGATCTCAATTCTCTCTTTCAGCTTCTGGTCATACTTTTCAAGAATGGGAAGTGCAAACTCCAGAAACATTCCTTGGCGTTCGATCATGAAAGTGTTTTGCGTTTTATTTTTCTCCGACAAAAGCTCCATCAGTGAGTTTTGGTCCAGTTGCCGTGATTTTATGAGATTGATGAAGCTTTCAATAAGCTTGTTTATCTCCCTGCCAAAGTTTTTTTCATCATCTGAAACCTTTGCATAGATATCCTTTATGTCCCTGGGCTTAAAGGCTACATTCTCTGCGGTCAGCATACTTTTAAGCTTCTCCAGTAAAATTTTGTCTCTGTTGTAATAGGAATACGTTTCAAGCAGCCTGGTTTTATATTCTTTGTGGGTATTTCTTTTCAGCTCCATTTCCTCCACATATTTCTGTGCATTGAACGGTGTGAGCCATTTAGCTTCATCATGCTCATCCACGCCGAAATGTTCTAAGTAAATATTATAGTCGGTTAGAAAGAAGTCAGGACGGTACAATGAATCACCATAGGGATAAGGCTTTTCATATTCATATTCAATTCCATTGAGATAAAGGTAATTGGCTATCATAAGCTCTTCGACGCTTCTGACTCTTTCTCCGTTCATGGTATTTAGATCAGGGTTTGCCACTATGTTTAACGGCTCGCATTTTGATTTAAGCGTACCGAAATCGATCCCTTTTTCTGTGTCCAGTTTTTCTCCCAAGGAATCGTAGCTGTCATGCTCTTCTGGGATATTCATATAGCAGGCCACGTATTGGATATAAGATTGCAGGGCCTGATCGTCATCTAGAATGTCGGCTTTCAGATATTCCCTGATAACGCCACATAAAGTATTTTCATTGGTGACGGCGGGAATATCGGTATGAAATTTTTTAATGATATCATAGCCAAGTTTGTGAAAGGTGGTGGCTTGGACGCCAAGGTTAATCTTTTGCAGCCTCTCATTCAATTCCGAAACCGTTTTTTGGGTAAAGGACAGCACAAGGATTTCATCAGGCCTGATGTTTTTCTGCTCAATAAGATATTGGACTTTTCCAAGAATGGTAAGTGTCTTTCCAGAACCGGCTCCTGCAATGATGAGGTTTGAATGCTCGTCTGTTATTACGGCAGTGCGCTGCTGATCGTCTAATTTCTTTTCTTCAATAGTATCGAAAAACAGTTTCAGCTCTTCCTTCTGAGTGCTGATGTAGTTTTTGTTGTACTGGACGATGTATTTGTCAAAGTCTTCGAATATGTCATTGAAGACCTTTACGGTTTGCTCTTTTTTGTAAAAATTAGTTCTGTTTTTAAAGAAGTGTATTGCTGATGCATATTCAGACTTTATCCGGTCGCGTTCCACCCAGGTGATGTAGTCGTTTAAATTTTCAATGTAGTTAATAAAACTCTGGGCTTCATTAAGATTAGTTAAATACTTTTTGTCCTGATATTTTTTCTTTTGCAGATTTTGGTTATGGACAACAATAAGAAATACTAGAGTGCTAAGAATGATAATAAATGCTGAAACCATCTTTACTTTTATTTAAAACCTGAGACTAAACTTGAAATTTTAATTTGTTTTTCCTTATATAATCTAGTATTACACTAATTTTAAAAACTCTCCATCTTTTATTATGACTTCAGATTTGACTGCTTTTGCTAAAGATTGTAAAATATGGTTTCGCATATCTTCTGTCACTCTTGCGAATCCAAAAAGCTTGGCAATTAACACAACAGCATTATCCGGCTGGATAGCTATGGAGCTTTCAATAACTTTGATTATTGCCAAGTTCATTTCTTCATCGGAGATAAAACTTAGTTTTTTCGAAGCTGGATTAAGGAAACTTCTATCCCTGATAATTGGTAAGTGATCTTCGAAATGCCAAAGAAAATCATCTTTCTTTTTAATCAATCCAGCTTTTAAAGCATAATTTGTCGCATCTGTAATAGATGCTCTGACGCGGCTTCCGATTTTTGAAATGCCATTTGCATCTGCAATCCGGCGTGCCATTTCTTCAAAGTGGACTGGACTTTCTACTTTGACAACTTCCTGTATCCATGTGCCAAGTTTTCCAAGGGAATAAGTGTGGATTTCCTGATGAGCGACATCAGTCGGTAGTGAGGCTTTTATATATCTTGGGATCGAATCATCGATCTCTTCAGGCTCTTCTCG
Source organism: Flavobacterium piscisymbiosum (assembly GCF_020905295.1). Taxonomy (NCBI): domain Bacteria; kingdom Pseudomonadati; phylum Bacteroidota; class Flavobacteriia; order Flavobacteriales; family Flavobacteriaceae; genus Flavobacterium; species Flavobacterium piscisymbiosum. The sequence goes on from NZ_JAJJMM010000001.1 coordinate 2,720,276, forward strand.
GACAAGATTTTTCAAATCTTCCATTAATTCTTCTTCAAGCACATCATTATGCTCGATTTGATTTTTGGCATTTTCGATGGTTTCCATTAAAAGGCTTAGTTCTCCTTCGGGATTGCGGAACCAATCGGTGCTCCAAACATTAAATAATTTCCATCCCATTCCTTCAAGAACCATAGTTCTCAATCTATTTCGATCCCTGGCTGACTTTGCAGATTCATAAGATTTTCCGTCGCAGCATATTCCAAGCATATATCTTCCAGGGTTCTCGTTATCCACTATGGCCAGATCAATATAGAATCCTGCAGAACCTACTTTTTCCCTGACAATATACCCATTGTCTCGAAGGCTTTGGGCAACAATTTCTTCAAATGGCTGTGGTCTGCTTTTTATTTCTTCCTTGTCACTTTCGAATTTTCCATGCTGGGCATAATAAAGAAAGCTTTTTAATGCCCTGATACCAAATTTTGCATTTGGTCCAGGATTCATATCACCAGCGGTAAAATTTGTAAATACTTCACATCTGCTTTTTGCTCTTGTAATCAGAACATTAAGTCTTCGCTCACCGCCTTCATTATTTAGGGGGCCGAAACTCATAGGAAATTTACCGTCTTCAGTTCTTCCATAACCAATACTGATAAAAATAACATCTCTTTCGTCTCCTTGGACATTTTCAAGGTTTTTGATAAAAAGAGGTTCAGTAGGATGGCTTCTGAAGAAACTTTCAACTTCGGGATTTTTCCTTCTTTTTATCTCAAGAGCATTTTGGATCGCCTGCATTTGTGCAGTGCTGAATGCAACGACACCAAGGCTTAGCTTCGGGTTATTTAAGGCATGGGAAATAATGGCATCTGCAACTTTCTCCGCTTCTTTAGGATTGGTGCGTGTCTTACCCTTATCATAATAAGTCTCCGGCAGGTGATTGAATGCTAATCCCATTTTGTTTTTAGAACCGGGACTTGGAAAAATTATTAATTTATTTTCGTAAAACTCTTGATTTGACAAGTTGATTAAAGACTCATGCCTGCTGCGGTAATGCCAGCGTAGCATACGCTGGGGAGCACCTTGGGCATCACACATTCCAAGGATACTCTGCATATCAGCCGTTACATTTTCTTCATCTTCAGTGTCGGTATTCAGTTTGTCAAAAAAACTTGTCGGAGGCATTTGTTTCGTATCACCCACAACGACTACCTGTTTTCCGCGTAAAATAGCGCCCAGAGCATCAACAGGACGTACCTGGCTGGCTTCATCAAAAATAACCAGGTCGAAATCGATACTGTTTGGAGGAAGAAAATTGGCAATTGACATAGGGCTCATCATTATAACAGGCTTGATTGCCTGAATCGCCAGCCCTGCTTCCTGCATAAGTTTTCTAATGGGCATATGTCTGGCTTTGCGATTGAATTCGTTTTTAAGTACATTTATCTGGCCGCCGCCTTCCTGCTTTGGTAAACTTTCCCAGTGTCTAAGAGCGACTTTGGCACGATTGTAAAACTGGTTGAGTACATCAAGCCGTTTAAATTTTTCAATAATTTCTTCATGGCTGGATCTTTCGAATTTGCGAAGTTCGGCACTATTTGTCATTGCCTGCTCGATCAAATGCTCGTACCAGGTTTTTTGTACTGCTGTTTTTAAGAGCAGAACGGCGTCTGGCCAATTATAAACAGCTTTAATTAAGAAATCAACCCCATTTTGAGTGATCTCTTCTTTCATTACATTCCAAGATACTGCCTGATGTATCTCAGGTAGATTTTTGGACCATTTTTCCAATAAGTTCTGCTGTGTGGTTAAACTTGTATCCAGTATTGGATTATCTTTTAGATCCAGTTTTTCCAAAACGGATTTTAATGATTTTTTTTGTTTTTCTAAGGAATTCTCCAGATCAATTAAAAAGTCAGCCGCAGTAGAAGGGTTCTCATTTTTGCTGAGAAACAAAAGGAAAGTATTTGAAATTACGTTGTCTTGAATAAGAATGTGCAACTCTTGGAGATATTGGGCTGCATTTTTAATGATCTTCCAATCCGTACGTTTCTTTTGATATCTGATATCAAATAATTTCTGTGCTAAGGGTTCTAATGATAGCAGAGAAGCTGTAAGGCGTTTTCCTTCCATTAAAGAATTGACATATTCCAATTTTTCGTTCAAATCTGAAGGCAGAGGAGCTGTAAGAATTGCAGCTAATTTTTTTACACTGTTTTTATAATCTCCTATTAAAAATTTGTACCATTTACTCCCGTGTACAATTAAATTTTGTCTGACTTCCAGCAGATCGTAATCCCAAGCTTCTGGAATAACTAAACTGTCATATTTTTTATGCATTTCCTGCAGACGAATTCCAGTTTCCAGTAATTCAGCAATATCAGCTTGATTGTTCAGCCAGGCCGGGTCGCTTATATTTATCGACGAAAGTCCCGGATTTTCAGCTGCAGTTTTGATGGTTTTTAACAATTGGTCAATATCTTCTTTTTTCATGGAAGGATGAATTCCGATGTAACCTGATACGGAATTAATAAGACTTATTGCTTCAGATGTATCTTGGATTGCGACTTCTAATAATTCTTTTGAGGTTTCCTCATCTATTGGAAGAAAAATTTTGATACCGGTCCCGTAGAAAAGCAGGTTTTCCGGTTGTCCGATTTTTTCCAGTCTTACCTGTATTTTGTCGGCTAGCTGTTCAACTTCCTTAATTCGTATTGAATCCCACTCGCTGATATTTTCAACGTGTATTTTCGGAAATTTGTAGTCTTTGTTAAGGGTTGCAATTTGTAATAGTTTGCCCATCACTTCCTGTGCTGAGAAGCCGCTTTTTGAAATCTCGGAATTTACGGAAGTGCAATATTGGTTAAGCTCGTTTATCATAGGATGGAGAAACCTGATTTCTTCCTCCAATCGGGTAATTGTCGGTCTTCCTAATTCAAGTATCCGTTTTAATTCATTATGTAATTCCCTTTTATTTGCTTTGTGGCTGTGAAGTTCCAAGCATGCCTCGCCCAGGTTGATATTATCCAGTCTTCGTTTTACAACTTCCAGCGCGGCCATTTTTTCAGCTACGAAAAGTACTTTTTTTCCATTGCCGACAGCATCTGCTATAAGATTTGTAATAGTCTGTGATTTACCTGTTCCGGGAGGTCCCTGTATTACCATGTTTCGTCCCTCATGTACGGCAAGCATTGCTATAACCTGTGAACTGTCGGCATCCACTACCTGCATCAGCTCGTCAGCATTTGTATCGTTGTCAAGATGATGCTCTTCACCAGTTGACGGCTGGGGCTCGTTAAATCCGGTGCCAAATAAGGATTGTAGAATAGTATGGTCGAACGGTTTTTTATTTTCCGGCCATTTTTCACTGTCTAAATCATGGTAAATCATGAATTTACCAAAAGAAAAGAATCCGAGTTCAATGGCGTCCTCGTCAACACTCCAATTTTTAATATGGCTGATTCGCTCCTTTACAATGCTGTAATATGTTTTGAGGTCCAATTCCTCTTCTTCAGGAAGATCGGGAATAGTGATGCTGAAATCCACCATCATTTTAGCCTGCAGCGAAAGGTTTGCTCCAATTTCAGTCCCGCTGTATCTTAAACGGAAGCGTTCATTTGCACTGGAACGCTCCAGAACTACAGGAAGTAGAATCAATGGTGCTTTTCTTGTATCGTCATTATTTCCTTTCTCATACCAGTTAAGTATTCCCAAGGCAAGATAGAGCATGTTGACACCCTGCTCTTCAATGCTGGTTCTGGCAAAATAATAGGTGTTTAATATTTTGGTCTGAAGCTTTTTTTCTGTCTCATTGGTCTGTAATCGGGTATCATTGTAAGCGTCCTGCAGTTCCGGTTCGGTAAGTTCCGGAAGCTCAAATAATTCATCATCTTCATCTTTACCGGGACGGCCCAGAAAAGTCATTGCCTTATTCTGTTTTACCAAGATATCATATATAGAAGAAGATTGTTCCTGTACAATCTGCAGGCCTTTAACTTTCGAAGCCTTATAATTAAGCAGTGTATTGCGCATTCCTAGATCTAAAAGCTCTTTACGAGAGGCTTCCAATTTGGGTAGAATTGATTCAGACATATTTTGATAATTAAATTTCCTAAGTTATTAAATAAAACATTACAAAAAGATAAGCACAATATTTTTAAACTTTTAGAAGATCTATGATGGCGGGGTATTGTTAATTTTGTGACTAATCTGCTGGATGGCAACCTTAAGAACCTGCCAAGAAATTTTAGCAGTATGGTGGTCGGGATTAAAGCCATTTTTTACTTGTTCGTTTGGATGGATATAATTGCGGAAATCTCGTAGGGAATGGCTGAATTTTTTTACGTCTTCTTTGATATATCCGATTTCACATGAAACTTCTATTAGATTGACCAATGTCCACTCATCTATAAAATGATCTAATTTATTCGGGTTTTCAATGAAATTTATGGGAGCAAAGAGATTGGCTATACATTGTTGCAGCTCTGGTGTCCCATTTATTTTAATAAGTTTCTCATCAGTGTATTTCCATCTAGATGGAAATTCGTCACAATATGAATCTTTAAAACCTAACTGTTTAAAGAATGCAACTAATTTGGGACCTGACCGATATTCTATTTCCTCATTAATTAGGTTTCTTAATTTTTCGAGCGTTTTCTGATGTAAAACCATATTCTTCATTAAGTTGTGGTAAAATAATTAATAACGTTAACTGCAAAGATTAAGTTTTTACAACTTAAAGTGTTACGGAAAAACGTAATTTCGAAAATTGTTCTTGGTGAGAACTTGGACTTTATCGATGTTTTCAAAAATATTAATTGTATTGTTGTTTCCAATGAGTATTAATACCTATTTTAAAATATGAACATTTAGTTAGAGCTAGTTACTGGACGAAAAAGTTTTGCAGTAAAAAAAGAAGCTTTTTTTCATACTTAAAATCCTAAGTAATAATTATTTTTAACTACGCAAAATAACTGCGTAATTCTTGGATATTTTTGATCTTGTTTAATAAGCATATCTAAATGCCATCATTATTAAATAAAAAATTGAAGAGAATAGGTAGTAAAGTAGATTTAGGCAATATTGGTCTATTGTAAATTGATATTGTCTTTAGAAAACTTAATAATTCAGAAGAATGGTACAGCAGTCCCGAACCTGCTGTAGTCCCGGAACATTATTAAATGTAAAAGAGATTAAATGGAAATAACAGACTTTAACGACAAATTGTTTAAAGATTTTTTTGAAATTGTTCATCGTACAATGGAAGAGATTCGTTTTCATCCAGAGTATAGCTTATCCAAAAACAATCATCATTTATTTAGTCCAGAGGGGAATTATGCTAATAGAGTTTTTGGCATTTATTCTAAAATAAGTGAAACGAAAGAAGATTTAAGAAAAATAGAAGTTTTTCTTCGTCGACTTCCATTAAAAAAGTTTTATGAAGAAAATGAAATTTCTCATTTAGATTATATTAAATATCACACCGAAGTTTTCTTTCACAAATCCAATACACTCTTAGATTTGTTCAAATTATTTACCAATGAAGTATACGAACTTGGGTATTCCGAAAAAAAATGTACTTGGGGTAATTTAATGAAATCGGAAGTAGTTAAAGACTCATTATCAATAAAAGTAATAGAATATTATCATAAAAGTTTTGAGCACATAATTAAAGCCAGAAATTTAAATACTCATCGTGGAATATTCAAGGATTCGGAAAAAGATGATATTGAAGCTCCACTGATGATTTACAGGAATTCAGAAAAATTTAATATGAAATTAGGTGATGACTTCAGAAAAATGATGCCCAAATTTTTATTGGAATATAAGCTGAAAAAATACAAAAATGAAAGATTATTGTACATTAAGAGTGGAAATAATGCAGCTGAGCAGTATATCAATTTTTTTATGAACGTAACAATCCCTGAATTTTTAAATAGGGCTAAAGCAAAACAATAAGCGCTACTACGTGTCTTGTGCAATTTAGTAATTTAGTAGAATTATCGTTTTTAGTAAATTTTCGTTTAGCCGGAAAGATTCAATTTCGAAAGTCGCAAACAGAGTAACTTGTGGGGATATTAGGTGTAATGCCTTCTCAAGAGACTTTTAAACAATAACTTATATGAAAGAAATAGATTATTTTAAACCTGATGAAATCTGGGAAGTATTTAATGTGAAATCTGAGGATGATTTTAGAGAAAAATATTTACTAAAAGGGAAATTCCATTCTTTAGTTCCAGAGACGATAATTAATGATTACAAAGTAGTTGAAAGGCTAATGTATTATAGCTATTTTAATTATCCATTAATTGATGAAGCATTTTCAAAATCGACACGAATTTTTGAAGCAAGTGTTACCTTAAAACTCGAAATTTTAGTTTTAAAGAGAGATGGTTTCGAACCACTACATTCAAAGCTTACACGATTAAAAGAAGTATGTTCAAATGATTTGTTTGAGCAATGGATAATAGCTAAGAAGTTCAGAAATGATTTTGCACATCGTGAAGCTGGTGCTCTAATGGGTATCATTCTGATGAATGCATTCAAGCATAACTTGAACCTTATAAACTCAATTTTTCTTGATTCTTCAACTATTTTAAATAAAGAAAGCAATCTTAAAAATTTGCTTCAACAGAGCGAGCATTTAGAAAAAGGTTTGTTAATTTTAGAGTATAAAACTCAAAAAATATTAATCTTTGGAGCAAAACCTTTTGCAACTGGAATTATAAATAATTCAAATAAATCGTTATGGGTTTTTATTCCTATTACAGGTAATAAAATTATACAGCAGGTAAATGATTTTCCTCCTTCACTAATTCTAAAATTAGAAAATGTAGAAATTAATGAGAAAGGGTTAAAGGCGACAGATACTGAAACGAAAGAAGTAATTCAGCTTACAATAACTGAGAATGCTGAAAATGTTGAAAAATTCAATCTACACAATAAACGAATTGCAGAAATCGAAAAGATTTCACCAGATATTAGTTTAGAGTATATGTCAATGTTAAAACATAAAACAACAAAAGAAATTGCAGATTTTCTATATGAAGATTGGTAAAAGTACTAAAACGAAAAGCTTCTATAATGGATTTAGCCAATTAGCTCAATTGAAAAAACTAGAAACTTATATTGTGTTTAGTTCAATTATAATACGGTTTGATTAAACTTAGACTTCAGGGATGTTGAGACGAATGACGATTTCAACATGACTAATTATTCATTAGCACTTATGGTTAGTCTCGAAGACTGAGCTAGTGAAACATGCTATTACGGAACTTCAGACTCCGCAACATAAGGATGATCTGATAAATTACTACTTAGTAAGTTGTTCTTTTTTCGTTATTTCTTTTAGATTTTTTATTTTGATTTTGGGCGATGATTGAGGAGATGGATGGAAGGTAAGGAAAAAGTATTATTAAAATTTATCAATATTGTCGTTTGCTTGCAGGTTTTTAAGACATTTGAAGAATAAACTAAAAGTGTAAATATTGTATACTAAAAGTGTAATTTATTATCTTTGTAAGGATGAATAAAAATCTCTATATAATTGCAGGTTGTAATGGTGCAGGCAAGACTACTGCTTCATTTACAATACTTCCTGAAATACTAAATTGTAAGGAGTTTGTAAATGCGGACGAAATTGCTAAAGGACTTTCTCCTTTCCAGCCTGAAAAAGCTGCCTTTGAATCGGGAAGAATAATGCTCCACAGAATCAATGAATTATTAGCAAATAATGAAGTTTTTGCCTTTGAAACGACTTTAGCCACAAAGAGCTATAAGGAGAAAGTGATTTCGGCTCAAGAAAAAGGCTATAAAGTGGTTCTTTTATTTTTTTGGCTCGATAGTGTTGACCTGGCAATTGAAAGGGTCAAGACGAGGGTTCAGGAAGGCGGACACAATATTGAAACCGATGTTATTAAACGCAGATATAAAAACGGAATAACTAATTTGTTTGCTATATATTTGCCTATAGTTAACGAGGCATTGATTTTTGACAATACAGCTGTAAAAGCTGAATTGATAGCACAGAAAACTTTAGGTAATGATATTGAAGTTATAGATGAAATCAAGTTCGATAAACTCAAAAAGAACCAATCATGAGAGAAGACAAACCAACAACGACAGCGACTCAGAAAAAGATTATAGAGGCAATGGATAAAGTTTCTGAAAAATTAATTGAGTTTAAAAAGAAAAATAACAGCGACCTAGTTGTTATGCAGGATGGCAAGATTGTAAGGATAAAAGCCAGTTCTTTATAAAAAAGTACACTTCTAAGAATCAACAGCTCTCAGAAATGAGGGCTTTTTTTATTTTTCTTATTTGAATTTAAATCATAAAGGGCAATAATATATCATACATCAAATTTTGTAAAACTATGCTTTAAAAATTTATTCTGTCATTTGATTTTAATAATAAATGGTCAATTCTACTGATTTTTATAAAAAAAAGATGGCGTCATTTTTCTTTGGTTGACGCCATCTTTTACTCATCGAGTATTATAATTGAATAAGAAATAAAGATCTTACTTAATGTTCAGAAGCAGATTGAATTTTATGTACAGCAGTATCGTTTAAAAAGGCAAAAATGAATCCGAAAATAAGCGGTACTCCCAGTTCTAAAAGTGAAAGAGGCTCAAGTTTTGGATGAATACCAAAGAATACGATAAGTCCTAGAAACCAGGCAGGGATAGTACTTAAACTTTTTATTTTTGAAATGTAAGCCAATGAACCAATAAAAATAAATATGGATACAGGCAGGCCAATTGCCCCAAGATAACTACCCAAAAACATTCCGGTTAATTGGATCAGAACGCCCATTAAAATCCCTAAAATAATTTGGATAAAAGCGAAGGCTGAGTTTTTAATATTTCTTCCAAAAATGTAATAACTCACCCAGGCAATAAACATAACCCAAGTTGGCCATTGTGCCGCGAACGATATGGAAACAGCAACTGCTCCAAAAAGGCCAAAAATGATTGCGGTCTGAAAAGTTTTCATGAGTATTTATATTTTTAATTGATTAAACTAATTAGTATGTCCGGGAGTTATGCCATTCCGCCATTAACTCCAATGTTTTGAGCTGTAATCCATTTAGCATCGTCGCTGGCTAAAAAAGCAACTGTCTGTGCAATATCTTCCGGTTCTCCAAGGCGATTAAAAGCAGAAAGTGAGGCCAACCTGTCTATAACTTCCTGTGGTTTTCCGTTTGTAAAGAGCTCTGTATTTGTTGGACCGGGAGAGATAGAGTTAATGTTGATTCCTCTCGCGCCAACTTCTTTAGCCATTACCCGGGTTAATTGTTCTACAGCAGCTTTTGTAGCGACATAAGTGCTGTATGTAGGCAACATGATTCTATTTACAGAAGTAGAAAAATTGATAATACTTCCATTGTCAGCCAATCTTGTAGCAGCTTCTCTAAGGGTATTGAAAGTACCTCTTACATTGATATCAAATTGTCTTGTGAAATCTTCATCTGTGGTGTCTTTTATCAATTTGGTAATCATAATACCAGCATTGTTTACCAATACATCAATTTTACCGTAGTGAGCAATAGCTTGATCAAACATTGTTTTTACTTCGTTTGATTTACTAACGTCTGCCTGAACAGCAATAGCATTGCCTCCGGCATTTTTAATTGCATTCACAGTTTCTTCTGCAGCCTGTAAGCTGCCGGAATAATTAACGATAATTTTTGCGCCTCTTCCGGCTAAATTTTTAGCTACTGCTGCACCAATTCCTCTGGAAGCTCCTGTTACCAGAATTACTTTGTTGTTTAAATTTTTCATAATTATGTTTTTTAATTTGTTATTATTTGTTGTTTTAATTTGCAGATACAAAGGTTGTTACTTTTTACTTTTTAAAAATACAAGCCCTAAAGGATTACTTATACATTTTAAAGATTGCTTCTACGGTTTAAACTTAAAAAAACAAACCTTAATAATTTGCCTGTCCGATATCTAGTCTTGTAATTTTTCCCTCTTTATTGATTTGGAATTTGAAATAAGTTTTAAAATTGCCCCACACATCACTATGAAATTTTCCGTAAATGTCAAGTGAATTGTTCTCTGTTTTGTCAATCGAAGTAAATTGTTCATGTCCTAATGCTCTTCCAAAAAAACTTTTAAAATTCTTTTTATTTCCATCATCATACAGTTGGGCATCTTCAGTAAATAATGAAAACCATGCAATTTCATCGGCATTTTGCAAAGCCTCAATGGCTTTTTTCACCGTTTGATTTTTTATTTTATCTAAATTCACTTTCTCTAATTTATTTGTGGGATGCCCGCAGGCAAAGCAAGTAAAAAACAGTCCCATTATTAATGTTTTCATAGACGGTTTGATTTTAGTTTGTAGCTCCGCCATTTACCAATAAGTGTTGTCCGCTTACAAAAGAAGATAAATCACTTGCAAAAAATTCAGCCACATTTGCTACATCTTCCACTTCTGCCAATCGTCTCATCGGGCAGCTGTCTAACAATTGTTTTCTTAGTTCCGGGTAGCTGTCTGCCTCTGCAAATATCCCCGAGTGATCTACAGCAAATGGGATAATTGAATTCACTGTTACACCTCTATGTCCTATTTCTTTAGATAAAATATCGACTAAATATCTTGGCGTAGTTTTGCTTCCTCCGTAAACAGCCATTCCGGGAACGGGGAAAGAAGTAGTACTCGAAGCGATGTAAATAATTCTGCCGTTATCTTCAATGTGTTTGGCAGCCTGCTGAAGCGTAAAATAAGTTCCTTTAGTATTAATAGAAAATACTTTATCAAATTGTTCTTCTGTAAATTCAGTAACAGGAACTTCTACCATTTCGATTCCTGCATTGGCCACTACAATATCAATTTTTCCAAATGCTGCTTTTGCCTCAGCAAACAATCTTTCCAAATCGGCCACTTTGCTCACATCAGCCTGAACAGCAATTGCTTTTACCCCCATTGCTTTAATAGTACTTAAAACTGCATCTGCCGAAGCTTTGTCTTTGGAATAATTAATTACGATGTCTGCACCCATTGCGGCATATCTTTCTGCAATTGCTTTTCCTAATCCTCTAACTGAGCCTGTAATTACCGCTACTTTGTTGTTTAATTTTTTCATGCTTTTAATTTTTTAAATGATTTTAAAATGTTGTTTTAATTTGAAAGGACAAATGTATGGCGGTGGCAAGCGTCGAATATTGCAAGGAATAAAGCATTCCATGCAAATTTTAAATATTTAGAATTTGCAGCTGTCGTTTTTCTGAAAGTGGTTGAGGCATTAATAAAAAAAGCCTGCAAAATTTAAATTTGCAGGCTTGATTTTTTAGTTGGCGATGTGTTCCTTCCGATAGAGTACAGGAGAGGAATTGGTATGTTTTTTAAAATAATTGCTAAAATGTGCCGCTTCTGAAAAACCTAGTAAGAAAGCAATTTCTTTAATTGAGATTGTTGAATTTTGCAGTAAAGATTTGGCTTCCGATATTGTTTTATCGACAATCCATGTGGCGATAGGTTTCCCTGTTTTGCTTTTTATTACCGTGCTTAAATAATTGGGATGCAAATTTTGAGTACTGGCATAATCCTGCACTCTAAAAACAGTCTGAGTTTTACCGCTGCTTAAATCGCGATAATGCTGTTCTAATGTACGCTTAAAATCTTTTACAATCTGTGAGGATCGATTACCTTCATATATAGGATTATAATCTTCCCAAAAATATTCCTTTATCTTTATTAATAACACAACAAACAAGCTGCCTATTATTCTGTACTTATATCTGGAATTGTTTAAATATTCCTTATGAATTTGAAGATAAAGCTGTTCGATTTGCTGATAAAACACTGTATTCAATATTTTAGGCTGTACCGTTTCGGTCAATAAAAACGAAAACTCATTAAAAACATCCTGATGTACATTTTCTTTCAGGAATGTTTCATCAAAACAAATTAGATAAATTTCATCAATTGTATTCCATTCAAAGGTTCTGTAATTACTTGGATTTGTAAAATAAATAGATCCAGGTTCTGTCAGGAAAGTTTGATTGTCAATGGTGTATTGTCCCGAACCTTTTTTTACAAATAGGAACGAAAAATAGTTGGGCCTAAATGGAGGCGATTTATAAGGGAGCTCAAAACCGACATCGTTTAAATTAACTACAGCGAAGCCGGCTTTAGGGTCAAGCATATCTACCGATACACCTAATTCGATGTACAAATCATATAATGACCTCGTTGCGGTATCTTTTTCACTCATTGTAGACTCATTGGAATGGATTAATACAAATCTACTAAATTGGAGTCTTAAGAAATCATGTGACTCATTTTATTTCATTTAAAAAATTAAGTTAGAGAAAAAAGTTTAGTATTATTTTTTTTATACCAGTGTAATTTATTCTTTAGAATTAGAGTAAAATTTCATCTCTTTCCAATTATAAATCTTAATTTTTTCTGTCTGATTTAAAGAAGCATTATTCATTGCTTTTGCAATTTCTTTTCCGTCGATTTCTTTGTAGTCAGTCTGTCGGCCAATAAAAACAGGATGAATAAGTTTCCATATTTTCATTCCTATTTTTTCGAACGGACGTTTATCTTTTCGATTTCCAACAATCATTGTAGGTCTGAAAATATGGGTGAATTCAAAATCTAATGCAATAATGTCTCTTTCTGTTTCTCCTTTTGTTTTTACATACTTGAATTTTGAATTTGGATTTGCTCCGGCTGCTGTTACCAGAAAAATAGATTTTGCTCCATTTTTTTTCAATATTTTTGCTGCTATAACAGGATAATCATGATCAATTTGATAAAATTCAACTGAGTTTTGTTTGCTGTTTTGAATGGCACCAAGCGCAATAAAAACAATATCCGCACTAATCTTTTCAATTAGCCCAGGCATAGAATTAAAGTCTCCTAGTAAAATTCTCAACTTAGGGTGGGTAGTATTTAATGGTTTCCTTACAACAATAGTTACTTCTTTGTAAACCGGATTGTCTAATAATTCCAAAAGTAATTCAGAACCAACAAAGCCACTGGCGCCAAATAATACCGCTTTTTTCATTTTACTGTTTTCTAAAATTGACATTATTTTGTTGTAAAGTGCAGTTGAACAATATTTTCTGCAATTAGTTTATTTTCTTTTATTTCAAGAATTTTATCAGCTGGTATATGACTAACAAGAAGTGCTCCTGCAGTTGTTAAAATGGGAAGATAGTTGATGTAAAATTCGTCTGCATTACCTTCTTTAAGAAAAGATTGATAGGTATAGGTACCCCCAGCAACAAATATTTTTGAATATCCTTTTGTTTTGTAAAATTCCATAACCGCATCTATATTCTTTAAAACGGTTACCCCTTCGAGTTCTTCTTTGCAATTTGCCGAAAGTACTGCGATTTCTACTCCTTTAAAGGCTTCAAGAGCATTAGGGTTACTGGAAAAGAGGCGGTATGTATTTAATCCGATCACCATATTTCCTGTTTGGTGCGCTAAACCTATACAGTCCTGAAATAACTCGACTGGTATTTGATAATTGCCTTCGCTTGTCAATAAAATTAGTCCATTAGCTGAAACGGCTACATAAATAATTGTTTTCATTGGTTATATATTTTTAAGCAAAATTACTTCGCATTAAAAGCATAAAATTGTACACAATGGACATTGAAAATTTAAATGGAACACAGCGGGCCAAAATATTTAGCTCTTAAACCGGATAGTTTTTTGAATTCTTTTGCAAAATGAGCCTGATCGTAATAACCAGATTGATAACCAACATCTGTTAATGAAGGAGTCGTTTCTTTGATTATCAATTGCCTGGCTAATTCAAATCGGGCTAAACGCTTGTAGGTTTGAATATTCACTCCTATTATCTGTTTAAACATTCGGGATAAATGACGATAGCTTATCTCTGTTCCTAATGTTATTTTATATTCAGGATCTGCTTGAATAGTTGCAGCAAGTTTTGCAAAACAAGAAATTTGTTCGGTAGTATTATTAAGTAATCCGATAAAAAAAGTATCTAGTAAATTTTGTCTTTCTTTTGTGTTTTTTGTCAGTTGAAGCGCTGTGGCAAGTGAGTCAACAGACTCTCCAAATACATCTTTTGCATCAATAATAGTATTAGTCAGAAAAGAATTCTGTGTAGTATTAAAAACAGAAAAAACAGAAGGACAACAATGAACTATAATAGTATCAATATCATTTTCATCAGGTTGTATTGTATGAATAGTATCATGTAATCCTACTATAGTAACAACAGGGCTTAATTTGTTATTTAATTTTGTTTTTTTGAAATTAAATATAAGTGAAGCATTAGCACTTGGCCATAAATTTTTTTTCACTATTCTTTCACTTGAAGAAGAAAAATGAATGTATTGATGAATGTAGAGCAGTAGTACATCTTTTTCTGGGGTATTTATTTCATAGTGATATTGCATTGTGCTTTCTGATTCTTTCACAAGATTTATGGACAACTGGTAATTTGATATTTAAGGTAAGGCTTTAGGAAGATAGAATTTCCAAAAAGAATAACAAATTTACGAATTTATCTTGCGATATAACCATAATTAATAAACAGAAGATTTATTGGTTCTGTCGCATCTAAAGCTAAGTTTTATCTTTGTCTTTTTTAAATTGTTAAACTCATGAATACGAAAGGTCATTGCTATCCGAAATCTATTATACTTCAGGCCGTATATTTCAAATTAAGATTTACACTTAGTTACCGCGTTACCGCGATGTTGAAGAGATTATGAAAATGCGAGGAGTTTCTGTTGATCATGCCACGATTCAGCGTTGGGTGTATAAGTTTACACCTTTGCTTGAGTCAGAGATGAAAAAGAGAAAAGGCAGAGTGGGTACGAGTTGGAGATTGGATGAGACCTATATCAAAGTAAAAGGGATTTGGTGTTATTTATATCGAGCGGTAGATAAATCAGGCCATACAGTAGACTTTCTATTGACCAGAAAAAGACTGAGAATGAGTGCTCAGTCGTTTCTAATTAAAGCAATTAGTAATAACTCGGGCCAAGAGTAATAAACATTGATAAAAGCGGTTCTAATACTGAAGTGATCAAAGTATATAACAAACGTTCGTTCTCAAAGATTAAAATCCGACAGTGTAAATATCTCAACAATATGGTAGAACAGGATCATCGTTTTATCAAGTGGCTCATACAAAACGGATTAGGCTTTAAAAGTTTTGAATCTGCAAAGAAAACTTTAACGGGTATTGAGGTTGTTCATATGCTTAGAAAGAATCAGATGGTCAATCCCAGGGAAACTATGTTTAAATCCTTTTGTAAATTGGCGGGCTAACTTTTAAATTACATAAATTCTTATATTTGAGTCTGACAGATGCGACAGAACCAAGTTTTTAAATATTAAAAAAGAATACAGAATTGGGTTTTTGCATAAAATCAAGATTTATTTTTTTTGAGATAAAAAGCATTAAAGCCTTTTATTCATAGCAATATATTCAGATGGTGTCATCGAAAAATGTTTTTGAAAGTTTCTGCCAAAACTTGTTTGCGATTTATAGCCCACTTTTTCGGCAATTTCATAGATTTTAAAATTCTCATTCAAAAGTAGTTCTGCAGCTCTTTTCAAACGTACAATATTGATGAGCTCATTCGGGCTTAAGTTCGAAATATCTTTGATTTTTCGGTATAAAGTCGAACGGCTCATATTCATGATTTCTGCCAGAGATTCTACACTTAAATCAGAATCAGTAATATTTTTTAAAATCTCTTCGTCCAGTTTTTTAAGAAATTTTTCATCGGTTTTATTATGTGCAATACTTTTAATATGAGAAAGGGGCGAACTAGCATAATAATTCATAATCTGTTTTCGATTTTCGATCAGATTATTTGCATGAACTTTCAAATAGTCCATAGAGAAAGGTTTTGCAATATACGCATCGGCGCCAGCTCCAAGACCATCAATTTGTGATTTTAGCGAGTTTTTAGCCGTAAGCAAAATAACCGGAATATGACTCGTTTCCAAATTAGCTTTGATTTCTTTACACAAAGTAATCCCGTCCATAACCGGCATCGAGACATCACTTATCACCAATTGAATATTTTCATTATGAATGATTTTCAGGGCATTTTCGCCATTATCTGCTTTTAAAACCGTGTAGATTGACGACATTTCTGCGGTAATAAAATTCAGTAAATCTTCATTGTCCTCTACAATCAAAAGCTGAGGTTTCTCGTGTTTGTTTTCGATTTCAGTAATTTCAGATTCTGTTTCAATTTCTTCTTTTTCAGGTTCATTATAAAACATAAATTCTTCTTCCTGACGAAGCGGAACCACAAGTTCAAAAATATTCAGTTTCGAATCCGGAATTACCTGCAGACTTCCGTGATGTAATTGTGTGAGCGAATGTGCCAGAGAAAGCCCAATTCCGGTTCCGGAAGTTGCATCCATATTATCGACCCTGAAAAATGGCTCGAAAATTTTATCTTTCAAATGAGACGGAATTAGATTCCCGTCATTCTTTACTATCAAAGTCAGTTTCTTTTCGTCCCTAAAAAGTGTAATAGAAACCTTTTCGTTTGCGTATTTAATGGCATTATTCATCAAATTGCTCAGGATTTTTTTGAAAGCCTCCTTGTCTACAAAAGCAGAAATATCTTTATCTCCCAATTCCAGTTCAAATTCAATAGCTCTTTCCTCAATCAGTTGACTGAATCTTAAATGAAAATTGCGAACCATCGATGAAATATTCGCTTCGACAAAAGTCAGTTTCAATCCGCCAATTTCCGACTTTCTAAAATCCAGTAATTCATTCACCAATTTCAATAATCGTGATGTATTTTTTTTCATTATAGAAAGATTCTGAGGGACTTCAGGTAATTGATGTTCCATCACCAAAAGTTTTTCTAAAGGTCCCTTTATCAATGTCAAAGGTGTTCTGATTTCGTGCGCCACATTGGTAAAAAAATCAATTTTAGCCTGATAGATTTCTTTTTCTTTTTCGTCGTTGAGATGCTTTATTTTTCGATTGTTTTTAATCTGGGTTAAGTGTTGCGAGTAACGTATGATGTAATAAAATGCGCCGCAAACAAGCAGAAAATAAAAAAAGTAAGCGTAAGAACTCGCCCAAAACGGAGGCAAAATCCTGATTTTTAATTCTACTTCTTTACTCCAAACTCCAAAACTATTTAGTGATTTTACTTTAAATACATAATTGCCAGGAGCTAGTTCAGTAAAGAAAACTTTGTGGTTGCGCTCCAGGTAAACCCAGTCATTGTTTACGTTTTCAAGTTTATACCAATATTCGGTAAGTTCCGGAGCTGTATAATTTAAAGAAGCAAATTCAAGATTAAACGACGATTGACTGCTGTTGAGTTCCAGTTCGTCAATATGAGAAATAGATTGTTTTATAGGCGAATCGTTTCCGTTGGCATCGATATCTTTATTGTTAATCTGCAAATTGGTTATAAAGATAGACGGAGTGTATTTGTTTTTGGTAAAATTCTTCGGGTTGAAACTAATCATTCCGTTGAGGTTTCCAAAATACATATCGCCGTTTGTATCTTTAAACGCCGATGCATAATTAAACTGATCGCTCAATAAACCGTTTGCCGTTGTATAAATTTTTATGCTTTTATGGTCCGGGCCAAATTTTACCAAACCTTTAGAAGTTGTCAGCCATAAATTTTTAGCATCATCTTCTAAAATAGAATAGACAACATTGCTTGGAAAACCATTTTTGGTAGTGAATTTTTTAAAAGCTCTTGTTTTTTTATCAAATAAATCCAGACCATTTTCAGTGGCAAACCATAGATTTTTCGAACTGTCTTCAAATATATAATTGATAGAATTATTGCTAATGCCATTCGGGTTTTTATAATCATAGATAAAAACCTCTTTCTTTTTGGTCTTCGGGTTGTAATAAAATAAACCATCGCGATAACTTCCGGCCCACAAGTTTCCGTCGCTATCTTCTTTATAATTGGTGTAATGTGTAGTTTCCGGAAATATTTTTAAAGTATCGAAATTATCATTTTGCTCATTATACTTATAAAGTCCCATTGTGGTAATAACAATTAGTTTGTCTTTTTTGTTTTGATAAAAAGAAAAAATAAAGTTACTTCGCAATCCCGATGAAGGATTATTGGCACTATAATGTTTGAGCACCGCACCCGTATTTCTGTCCAAAACATCTAAACCATGCTCAAAAGTTCCCACCCAAATTTTGTCTTTTCTGGGCATCAGGGCATGTATATTGTAATAGGAAACACCGTTTTTACTTCCGTTAGGTAAATAGGAGGTAAACTGCTGCGTTTTTGGATTAAATCGGTTTAAGCCCGCATCTTCAGTTCCAATCCAGAGATCACCTTTATCATCTTTATGAATTTCCCTTATGGCGCTTCCGCTAATGGAATTTTGTCCCTTTTGCGGAAAATATTTCTTGAATTGCGTGTATTGTTTTTGATGGTAATTAATACCGCCAAAATAGGTTCCAATCCAAATACCGTTTTCTTTATCTATAGTGATCGAATAAGCTGCATTGTCTGAAATAGCATAAGGATCATTGTAATTTTTTTTGAGATTTACATTCACTTTTGTTTTCAGGTTGTAAACATAAACGCCAGATTCGCTGGCAATCCAGAGTTCGTCATCGCCTTTCTTTTTAAATTGGCGCACATAAACCGGATTTTTACTCGAAAATTGTAAACATGAAGTAGTTTTATTCGGAATATTATACACCAAAACACCATCGTCCTGCGTACCAATTACAATATTGTTTTTATCTAATGCATAAATAACGGTGATTCTAAAATTAGCTGAATTTACCGGAGGCGTTATCGGAATATTTTCGAACGAAAGATTTTCTTCAGAATAACGGTAGATTTTGTTTAATGATGAAGCCCAAATTTGGTCATTTAAATCCCGCGAAATCGAAGTCACGATAAAATACTTATTCGGATTAAAAGTTTTGGTTTCTTTCTTTATCGTCGAATATTTGTACAGAATATTGCCTGAAATAAACCAGATATTTCCGTTTTTATCATGGTTGATATCGTTGATCCGGTCATTAATAGCTTCATTTAAAACAGTAAATTCATCTGTCTTTTTATTGTATTGATACAAACCTTTATCTGTACCTACCCAAATCACACCTTTATATTCATGAAGAGACTGAATGTAATTGCTTCCTAAACTATGAATAGGGTTGCCATTACTGCGATATGTTTTAAATCGATAACCATCAAATCGGTTCAAACCATCTTTGGTTCCAAACCACATAAAACCATCTTCGTCCTGTAAAGAAGTCAAAACGGTGTTGTTTGAAAGTCCTTCTTCAACCTGAAAATGTTTAAAATAATATTCTTGTGCCTGAGTAAAATTTATCGAAAAAATCAATAAAAATGAAAAAAGAAAGAATTTACGCATTGTTGTGTTATTTAAGATAAAATCATGTTTTAATCAAATCGTGTCAATGTTCAACAAAATGATGCAAACCGCTGTTTAATTGGATATAATTATACGATTTGACTCATTTAAGATAGAAATTGACACAAATGAATCATTTTATTTTGAATTAAAATCATCTACTTTGACTTTTTAAATAAGTGATATTGACAATTTTTTAGGTTAAAAAATAAGACATCAATAAAATTAACTTTAAAAAATAACAACATTACCACTATTGAATTAAAATGAACACATTATTATTACTAACCAATTAAAAATGGTACGTCGCCAGCACAAAGACGTTTAAAACTTTACAAATTTAATTTACAAAACCAACCAAAAAAGGAAACTATCTAAAATGAAAAATCAATGAAAACAAAGTTCACTCAAATTTTAAAGCAGAGATATTACCTCTTGTTTTTCTTTAGTTTATTAGTGCAGCAAATGCACGCGCAACAGCAAATAACCATAACAGGAAAAGTAGCCTCTGCAACAGGAGAACCCATTCCGTTTGCAAATGTTGTGATCAAGAATACCAAAAACGGTGCAGTTACCGATTTCGACGGAAGATATAAGATTACAGCAGCTTCAAATCAAACTCTGATTTTTAGTTCGCAGGGATATAAAACAATCGAAATTGCGATAAATAATGCTACAACAGTCGACGCCACTTTAGCTGAAGATGCAATGAAACTCGACGAAATTGTGGTTGTAGGTTACGGTTCTCAACAGAAAAAAGACCTTACAGGAGCCGTTTCTCTGGTAAAAGCCGGAGAAATTCAAAAACGTCAGGTTACAACTGTCGCAGACGGACTTCAGGGTTTAGTTACCGGAGTTAAAGTTCGTGGCGGTGGTCGCCCGGGACAGGAAGCGAATATTGAAATTCGTGGTTTAAAAAATCTTCAAAATACCAATCCATTATATGTAATTGATGGTGTAATTACTTCAGCAAACAGGGATTTTAACCCAAATGATATCGAAACTATTCAGGTTTTAAAAGATGCATCTGCAGCAGCAATTTACGGTTCAAGAGCGGCAAATGGTGTAATCATCATTACAACCAAAAAAGGTAAAAAAGGACCACTTAAGGTTGAAGCTTCTGTGAAATCAAGTATTACCACAATGCCAAGATATGATTTAATGGGAACCGAGGAGTTTGCAAAATTAAATAATCAGGCATATGATAATGCGGGATATCCAAAACAAAATCTTAATATGGCTGTTAATACAGACTGGCAGGATGCTGTTTTTCAAACCGGAATGATCAATGATTACAATGTAAGTGTTTCCGGAGGGGGAGAGAACTCAACCTTTTTTATGTCAGGAAATTATTTTGACAATAAAGGAACAGTTGTAGGAACAGATTTTGACAGAATTTCATTCCGTGTAAATGCAAGTGGAACTAAAGGAATTTTTAGTATTGGAGAAAACATTGCGATCAGCAATTCGAAAACAGATGAAATGTCTGGAAATCCAATTATTGATGTTTACAGAATGACGCCAACAATTCCGCTTTATGATGCTGCAAATCCTGGAGGATATGGTTACGGAAAACAAGGAGTAGCAGATACTTTTGGTACAAATCCTTTAGCAATTGCTGATTTTTCGAATGCAATAAATGAAAATTTCAGAATCAGAGGAAATGTCTGGTCAGAATTAAAATTGGCTTCGTGGTTAAAATACCGTTTCAATTTTGGATATGAAACTAGTTTTGATTCTTATAAATTTTTAAGAAAAATAGGAAACTGGACATTAAATCAACCGGTGGATCCTTCTATTATTGATCAAAATAAAGGAAGATCTGAAACGATGTTGTTTGAAAACACCTTGAATTTCAAAAAACAATTTGGAAAACATGATTTGACAATTTTAGTGGGGCAGACTTTTCAAAAAGATAAATATGAGCAAATTTATGGAACAAAGAGAAATATTCCGATAAACTCAGGAACGGGTCAATATTATCAGGTTTTAAATCAGGGAGATTCACCGGTAGTTGGTGGTTTTATCAATGAGGCTTCGCTGGCATCTTATTTAGGAAGATTAGAGTACAATTATGATAATCGTTACTTATTTAATGCTGTTTTGAGACGCGACGGATCATCAAGATTTAGTGACGAAAACAAATGGGGAAATTTCCCTTCTGTTTCTGCAGGATGGAGAGTAAATAATGAATCTTTCTTTAAATCTGAATTTATTAAAGATCTGAAATTACGAGCAAGTTATGGAGAATTAGGTTCTGGTAACATTGGAAATTACGAATACAAAAGTTTCGTGAATAATTTTGGACAAATTGTGTTAGGAACAGGACAGACTTTGTATCCATCTGCAACTCAGGTAAAATTATCTAATTCTCAGTTACGTTGGGAAAAACTAAAACAAACCAATCTTGGATTAGATCTTGGAGTTTTAAATAATGATTTACGTTTTACGGCAGATTATTTTATTGCCCGTACAGAAGATGTATTATTTGGTTTTCCAATTTTATTAACAACAGGAAATGACGGAGGAAATCCTATTTCTAATGCCGCAACTGTTGAAAACAAAGGTATTGAACTGGAATTGGCTTACAGCAAAAAAATTAATGAATTCTCATTTAATGCTTCTGTAAACTTTACAAAAGTAAATAACAAATTGGTGTCTTTAGGAAATGGTCAAAACGAAAACATCGTTGGAAATACAATGACAAGAGCAGGATCTCCTGTAGGAATGTGGTATGTATTGCAAACTGATGGATTGTTTCAAAATCAAGCTGAAATAGCCAACTATAAAAATGCTGACGGAAAAGTAATTATGCCAGGTGCAGTACCAGGAGATATCCGTTTTAAAGATGTTAATGGCGACGGACAAATTACAAGTGATGACAAAGCAATTGTTGGAAGCCCGTGGCCTGAATTTGAGATGGGTTTAAATGCAGGAGCAGAATACAAAGGTTTTGATTTTTCTATGAACTGGATTGCTTCTCACGGAGCAACTGTTTATGACGGTTTTAGAAGCGTTGTAGATCGTTTTGACGACAATAGTAATTACAGAGCAGGAATTCAGCCGTGGACACCTGAGAACCCAAATACTGATTTCCCGAGAGTAACAAAAGGTTCAACTTTAAACTCAAGAGGAGATAGTGACCGATTCTTAGAAAATGGCGATTTTATCAGACTTAAATATATTGGGTTTGGTTATAATTTGCCAGAACGTATCTTGAATAAATCAGGAATTGCAAGAGCAAGATTAACATTATCAGCACAAAATATTATTACAATTACAAAATACAAAGGTTTAGATCCTGAATTTTCAAACGGTAATATTTTTGAAAGAGGTGTAGATAACGGAGCTTTCCCAAATCTTAGAACATATTCTTTTGGAGTTGAATTTAGCTTTTAATTAAAAAAATAGGATAATGAAAAAAATAATAATAACAACCGTAGTTTTTCTAGGTCTCTTTTTTACATCATCTTGTGAAAATGAATTAGATCTGAACAGCCCAAATGATATAACAGTAGATCAATATTGGAAAACTGAAAGTGATGCACAAGCTGGTGTTAACTCTATTTATGCCATGTTTTATAAAGATGGATTATGGGCAAGATGGATTTATTTCCGTCTGGATTTAACTTCTGATGAAGGATTTAGTAACAGCCCGTGGACAGAATTGGCAGATTGGACAAGATTCAATTATATCAATTATAATTTCTGGGAAGGAAATGCAGTAACATGGAGAGATACTTATAAAGCTGTTTTTAGATGTAATCAGGTTTTGGCGAATGTGCCTAATATTACATTTCAAAATGAAGACGATAAAAAGAAAATTTTGGCACAGGCTAAATTTTTCAGAGCCTTACATTACTATTACGCCGGAATTCTTTGGGAAAATATTCCTTTAGTGTTGGATCCTTCTACGCCGGCTGATTTACCCCAGCAAAGAAACGTAACCGAAGTTTGGGCACAGGTTGAAAAAGATTTAAATGAGGCTTTCGCCGATTTGCCTGTTTCATGGTCAGGTGACCAAACCGGACGTCCTGATAAAGGTGCAGCAAAAGCTTTTCTGGCAAAAGTATACATGCAACAGCATAAATGGGCAGAGGCAAAAGGGGCTCTGGAATATTTAATTACCGGTCCTGGTGCCAAGTACAATTTAGTAGCAAATTACAGAGACAACTTTACAGACGTAAATGAAAACAACATCGAATCTGTATTTGAAATTCAGTTTGGAGATCAAAGAAAAGGAGGAACTGGAGAAGATCAAAATGCTGCAGTTTCCAGTAATCGCAGTCAATTTTTTGCACCAAGAGGAATTGGATGGTCAGACGGACAAGCTCGTTTCTGGTTAGTAAATGCATTTAAACAAGAAAAAAATAAAGACGGAAATCTGGATGCAAGATTAAGATATACCTTATACTATCCTGGCCTACTAGCTGATTTTGGAGACAAAACATACGGTAAAAACTGGGAGTGGGGCAATGATGAAGCCTGGTTTAGAAAAGGAAGCCGTGATTATTACAGAAACAACGAAGATTATTACAATCAGGTAAATTACAGATTGGTTCGTTACGCAGATATCTTATTGCGTTATGCCGAAGTGCTGAACGAATTAGGAAATACAGCTGGCGCTTATCAATATGTTGATTTAGTAAGAGCACGTTCAAACATGAACACACTAGCGGTCGCACATCCTGAAATTGGAAATGATCACGATAAATTTTTAGAAAGATTAAAAACAGAAAGAGTTTTAGAATTGGCCGGAGAAAGTGTTCGCTGGGAAGATTTAAAACGTTGGGGTGATTTAAATACTCAGGCTTCTGTGGATAAAATTGCGCTTCGTGATCCTGATTTTAAAAACTTTACAGTAGGTAAAAACCAAAGATTACCAATTCCGCAGGTTGATGTGGATAATAATCCAAACCTGGATCAACACGCTGAATATTAAAATAGTTTAAAGGGAATCAGATTCAATAAATCTGATTCCCTTATAAAAAGAACGATCGTTCATAATAACAAAATTTATAATGAAAAAAGTAAAATTGTGTCTGACATTAATGTTGGCAGGACTAGTATTGCTTAGTTGCAACAACAAAAAAAATAATACTGAAGAAAGTAAAAGTGAAACCGCTAAAATCGAAAAAAGAGAAATCTGGACAAAAGATCAGGCCAATACATGGTATGCAGAACAACCTTGGTTAGTAGGGGCAAATTATTATCCTAGCACAGCTATAAATCAGTTAGAGATGTGGCAGGAAGATACATTCGATCCCAAAAGAATCGACCAGGAATTGGGCTGGGCAGAGGGTATTGGTATGAATGTAATGCGCGTTTACCTGCACGATTTATTGCATCAGCAAGATGCCGAAGGACTTTACAAACGCATGAATACATTTTTGGAAATTGCAGATAAACACCATATCAAAACGCTATTTGTTTTATTTGATTCGTGCTGGGATCCTTTTCCTGCTTTAGGAAAACAACATGTGCCAAAACCATACACACACAATTCAGGTTGGGTACAGAGTCCGGGACAAAAAGTTTTACAGGACAAAACACAATATCCGCGTTTAGAAAAATATGTAAAAGAAACCGTTGCAAAGTTCAAAGACGACAAACGTATTTTGGGTTGGGATGTCTGGAACGAACCGGATAATATGACCGGACCATCGTATGAAAAAATCGAAATCAAAAATAAAGTCGATTTGATTTTGCCGCTTTTAAAAGATGTTTTTGCCTGGGCAAGAGAAAGCAATCCGTCACAACCTTTAACCTCTGGGGTTTGGGTAGGAGACTGGAGCGATGAAGCAGAGATGAAACCAATGCACAAAATGCAGATCGAACAATCGGATGTGGTTTCTTTTCACAACTATAATACACCTGCAGATTTCGAAAAAGTAATAAAACAATTACAGCGTTACGGAAAACCGTTATTGTGTACTGAGTATATGGCAAGACCAAACGGAAGTACTTTTGAAGGATTTTTACCAATTGCAAAAAAATACAATGTTGGGATGATCAACTGGGGTTTTGTTGACGGAAAAACACAAACAAAATATGCCTGGGACAGCTGGACTAAAAAATACGATGCAGAGCCAAAACTATGGTTTCACGAAGTACTTAAAAACGACGGAACGCCTTATATAAAAGCAGAAACAGATTTGATTAAAAAGATGACTGCTGAGGCGAATAAGAAGAATTAGATAATTAATTCAATTAGATAATTAGTCAATTGACACATTTTAAAACCGATAAATATGATAAAGAAGCTTATTTTTCTGGGAATATTCTGGATTGGATTTTCCGCGAAAGCGCAACAGCCAGATCCGCCGGGACAAGTAAAAGGAAATGAAAAACCTAAAAATGAAGCCTATCTTTTTGCGCATATGACGCACAACGATTACGGCAGATTGTATTACTCTGTTAGTCTTGATGGTTTGCATTGGGAAAACTTAAACAGCGGAAAAAGAGTTTTTGAAGATTACAAAGGACATCCCGATATCTGCAAAGGGCCGGACGGGAAATACTACATTGCAGGAAACACTGGCGACGATGCAAAAACAATCAATATCTGGGTTTCAGAGGATTTAATTACGTGGAAAAAATACTCAGATTATACGCCGGATTTAAAAAGCACGCCAGATTATTCGAACGCTTTACAACGAATTGGTGCCCCAAAATTATACTACGACAAAGACTCAGAAAAGTTTATCATGACCTGGCACACGCCGCATCTTGATGGTACAAAAGAAGATCCGGAACGTTATTGGGCAAGTCAGCGAACTTTGTATGTTTTGTCTAAAGACTTAAAAACTTTCGAAGGAGCACCAAAACGTTTGTTCGACTGGGATATGGGAACCATAGATGTTTTTATCCGTAAAGTAGGTGATTCGTATTACGCTGTAATTAAAGATGAAACCTATCCAACTTTATACTGGACAACCGGAAAAACCATCCGAATCGCCAAATCAAAATCACTTTTAGGACCTTATTCTTTGCCCCAACAATCGATTAGTCCCAACTTTAGAGAAGCGCCAATGCTGATTCCTTCTCCGGATGATAAAATATGGTACATGTATTACGAGCAATATCCGGGAGTTTCTTACGGATTATCGATTGCAGATAACCTAAACGGTCCTTGGTTTCAAGCTTCAGGTTACACCTTTTTTGCCGATTGGGATAAATACAGTTTTCCTGAAAAAGTTCGTCATGGTTGTATGATCACCATTTCGAAAAAAGAATACGATGGTTTGGTGAAGAAATTTGGCCTCGTTAAAAAGTTATGAAATTATGAGTTATGAGTGAGGATTGGGGTCAATTCATAATTCATAACTCCAAACTCATAACTCAAAAAAATGGTTAGTTAAGTTAGTGTTTGAAATTACCAGGCTATGTGGATATAGTCTGGTAATTTATTTAGTAAAGAAGAAATTGAAATGGCAATAATTTTTAGAAGCATTGCACAAAACAAGATATAATGAATAAAAAAACAACTGTTTTACTGGCGCTTTTTATAAGCTGTCTGGTTCATGCACAATGGAAACCACAGGGAGATAAAATCAAAACAAAATGGGCGGAGCAGGTTGATCCTAATAAAACATTACCAGAATATCCCCGCCCGATTATGGAGCGCAGCCAATGGAAAAATTTAAATGGTTTGTGGAATTATGCCATTCAGGAATTTGGAAAAAAAGCACCTTCAAAATATGACGGGCAAATTTTGGTTCCGTTTGCGGTAGAATCCAGTTTGTCCGGTGTGATGAAAGATGTGGGAGCAAAAAATGAACTTTGGTATGAAACCCATTTTGCGCTTGAATCCAACTGGAACGGTAAAAATATCCTTTTGCATTTTGGTGCCGTAGACTGGAAAACAGAAGTATTTATTAATGATATAAAAGTAGGTTCGCATACAGGAGGTTACACTCCATTTTCGTTTGATATTACGCCTTTTATACAAAAAGGAAAAAATCAAAAACTGGTGGTGAAAGTTTGGGATCCGTCAAATGATGGTCCACAACCAAGAGGGAAACAAGTGAAAAATCCTGAAGGAATCTGGTACACACCGGTAACCGGAATTTGGCAGACGGTTTGGATAGAACCGGTAAATGCGAAAAATATTACAGCACTAAAAACAACTCCAAATATTGATCAGAATACGATAAGAATCAAAGCAGATGTTGCGGGTGCGGAAGCCGGAGATTTAGTCGAAATTACTGTTTTTGATGGCGATGCAGCAATCGCCAAAGAAAAAGCGGTTATTGGCGAAAGCAATGATATCGTATTAAATAACCTTAAATTATGGTCGCCGGAAAGTCCGTTTTTGTATCAGACAAAAATTCGTTTAATTAGTAATAATAAAGTGGTTGATGAGGTGAAAAGTTATTTTGCGATGCGAAAAATTGCATCAAAAAGAGATGAAAACGGCATTGTGAGAATGCAGTTAAATAACAAAGATTATTTTCAGTTTGGCCCATTAGATCAGGGTTGGTGGCCAGACGGTTTGTATACGGCGCCAACAGACGAAGCTCTGAAATACGATATTATTAAAACAAAAGAATTAGGTTTTAATATGATTCGTAAACACGTAAAAGTCGAACCGGAACGTTGGTACACGCACTGCGATCAGTTAGGGATTTTGGTTTGGCAGGATATGCCAAGCGGAGACGAACAGCCGCTTTGGCAAAACAGAAAATACTTTGAAGGAACCGAATTGCAGCGTTCAGCAAAATCAGAAGAAATCTATAGAAAAGAATGGCGAGAAATAATGGACCATTTGTATTCTTATCCTAGTATTGTTGTTTGGGTTCCGTTTAACGAAGCCTGGGGACAATTTAAAACGGTAGAAATTACCGAATGGACAAAAAATCACGATCCAAGCCGTTTAACCAATTCATCAAGTGGAGGAAATCATTTTCAAACCGGAGATATTCTTGATTTACACAATTATCCTGGACCGGAAATGTATTTGTATGATGCCAGAAGAGTCACTGTTTTAGGAGAATACGGCGGAATTGGTTTGCCACTCGAAGGTCATTTATGGAGAGCAAATGACAACTGGGGGTACATTAAATTTAAAAATGAAAGTGAAGTAACAGCGGAGTATATTAAATATGCTCAAATCCTGAAAAACTATGTAAAAACAGGATTTTCGGCAGCAGTTTATACTCAAACAACAGATGTAGAAGGAGAAGTAAATGGTTTCATGACCTACGACAGAAAAGTAGATAAAATGGATTTTAAAGCTATAAATAAAATTAATAGAGAGGTGATTGATGCTTTAAAACATTAAATAAGAGTTTTCTAGTTTGAGTAAACTTTGTCAAAGTTTCAAACCAAGAATGTAAGGAACTTTTGTAAAAGTTTAATTTTAAAGTTGTAACCTGATTTAATTTCTATATTCAAACATAGCCTGTGGTTTCAACCACGGGCTATGTTTGACAAGTTTACTTAAGAAAAGTAAATAACTGTTTAAATGCTATTAAACACATCGAAACATAGGTTTTTTGGAAAAAAAAGAGAAAGTAAAAGAAATAAGTTTTTAAACATAGGGATAAAGCATAGCCCGTAGTTTCAACTTTTGGGGAAATGTGATGACAAAAATACGTTTATCAATTTGTGCTTAAACACACACACAATAACAACAACAATAATAATAAATGAAAAAATACCTATTACTATTTTTACTAGTGGTTGTTTCAACCGGATATTCACAGCAAAAAACATTCACAAATCCCATTTTGCCATCGGGTGCAGACCCATATAGCACGTATTATAAAGGATATTACTATTACACGAATACTTTACAGAATCGATTAGAACTTTGGAAAACAAAAGATTTATCTGATCTGAAAAATGCTGAAAGTAAAGTTATTTGGACAGCTCCAAAAGGAACCGATTATTCGGCAGATATCTGGGCGCCTGAATTTCATATCATAAACGGAAAATGGTATTGCTATTTTGCAGCGGATAATGGTGACAACAACAATCACAGAATGTATGTTTTAGAAAATAAATCATCAGATCCGTTTAAAGGGAGTTTTGAATTTAAAGGAAAAATTGCTGCTAAAACCGATAAATGGGCAATTGACGGAAATGTGTTTGAACACAAAAAACAGCTGTACATGATTTGGGCAGGATGGGAAGGCAATACTAACGGACAGCAGAATATTTATATTGCCAAAATGAAAAATCCGCTTGAAATAGAAGGGGATCGTGTTATGATTTCTGCGCCAACAAACGATTGGGAAACACACGGGGCTTTGCATGATGATATCAATCCGGCACAGGTAAATGTAAATGAAGGACCTCAGTTTTTGTCCAGAAACAGTAAAATATTCATAGTGTTTTCGGCGAGCGGTTGCTGGACCGATTTCTACGCTTTGGGTTTATTAACTTTTAATGGTGGAGACAATTTATTAGATGCATCGGCATGGAAAAAATCGCCTGAACCTATTTTTAAACAATCTGATAAAAACAAAGTCTATGCACCGGGACACAATTCTTTCTTTAAATCTCCTGACGGAAAAGAAGACTGGATTTTATACCACGCCAATTCGAATCCGGGAGAAGGATGCGGCAATAAAAGATCACCAAGAATGCAGAAAATCGATTGGGATGCAAACGGATTTCCAGTTTTAGGAGAACCTGTAAGCGAAGCAACAAAATTGGCGCTGCCATCAAATTAGAAAACAATAAATACTAATCAGAGGATGATTGCTTTCGCTCCGGCGAACAGGTCTTCCTCGCAATGATATAAAAAATGAGAAATACTCAGATAGCGGCTGTTATCATGCTGGCACTTTTTCAGTTTAATTGTAAAGACGCTAAAAAAGAAAATGCAGCATCAAAAGAAACTGCTGAAAAAATAGCAGATTCGGCAAAAACAGTTTTAGAAACTAAAAACTTTGACACCATAATTGATGGTAAAAAAGTCAATTTATTTTGGATAGAAAACAAAGGAATCAAAGCGGCTTTTACCAATTATGGAGGAAGACTAGTGGGACTTTGGGTGGCTGATAAAAATGGAAAACCAACCGATGTTGTTGTTGGAATGAATAGTGCAACTGGCTTTAAAAATGCAACAGAACCTTATTTTGGAGCAACTATCGGAAGAGTTGGAAACCGAATTGCAAAGGGAAAATTTACATTGAAGGGAAAACAATATCAGGTTTCGCTAAACAATGGGAAAAATGCGTTGCATGGAGGTATAAAAGGTTTTCAGGATGTGGTTTGGGATGCTGTTAAAACCAACGAAAATACTTTGGTTTTTAGTTATGTTTCGCCAGATGGAGAACAAGGTTTTCCAGGGAATTTGAAGGTAAAAGTGACTTACACAATTACGGAGGATAATTCGGTAAAAATGGAATATGAAGCGACGACTGATAAAACTACCGTTGTTAATTTAACCAATCACGCTTTTTTCAATTTGAATGGAGAAGGAAGCGGCACGATTTTAAATCATGAATTACAAATTTATGCCAATGAATTTACACCGGTTGATGAAGGTTTGATTCCGAGTGGAGAATTGAAAGTGGTAAAAAATACACCATTTGATTTTACTTCAAAACATACTATTGGAGAGCGAATTGAAACCAAAGATAAGCAGTTAAAATTCGGAAAAGGATACGATCACAATTACGTTCTTAACGGAACAAAGAAAAACGGATTGAATCATGCTGCAACAATTTCTGGAGACAAATCAGGGATTATAATGGATGTTTTTACAGAAGAACCCGGATTGCAATTTTACAGCGGAAATTTTATGCAGTCTAAAAACACCTTTAAATCAGGTTCGAAAGATGATTTTAGAACGGCATTTGCTGTAGAAACACAACATTTTCCGGATGCACCCAATCAGCCAAAATTTGCACCGATTGTTTTAAAACCGGGACAAAAATATCATACGGTTTCTTATTATCAGTTTTCTGTGAAATGAGAGAATTAGATAATTAGAAAATGAGAGAATGGGAGGATGGAGAATGAAAAAATGACAAATTCTAATTGCTATGATGGATTAAAATCCATCATAGCAATATATTTCGTTCCTCTGGAACTTTTTAAAAAATTCCGGAGGAATGATTTGTTTTGTAGCAAGGGATTTTAATCCCTTGAAAAAAAAAGTTTCGTTCTCCGGTTAAAAAAAAACATTCCTATAAAATCTAAAACCAAAAAACATGAAAAAAATATTAAGCGTAATTACATTACTCTGCGTTTTTGCAGCCTGCTCGCAGGAAAAAAATACAGATAAACCTAAAGAAGAAGTCAAAGAAGAAACTAAAAAAAACACCATTTTATTGGCAGATCCTACCATTTTTTATAATAATGGGGTTTATTATTTATACGGCACGACATCAGGAAATATCCCAAATGGCGAAGGTTTTCAGGTGTATACGTCATCGGATTTAAAAGATTGGAAAGGGCCGGTTGGAGCGCAGAATGGTCTGGCTTTGAAAAAAGGAGATTCTTATGGAGATAAAGGTTTTTGGGCACCACAGGTTCTTTCGTATAAAAACAAATTTTATATGATTTATACGGCCAATGAAAACATTGCTACAGCAGTTAGTGATAGTCCGCTAGGGCCGTTTAAGAGTGAAACTAAAGAACCAATTATTAAAACAGGAAATCAGATTGATCCGTTTGTTTTTATCGATGAGAACGGAAAAAAATATTTATATTTTGTGAAATTAACAAACGGAAACCGAATTTTTGCAGCGGAAATAAATGATGATCTTCAAAGTATTAAACCAGAAACGCTAACGGAATGTATCTCCGAAACTTTGCCTTGGGAGAATACTGAAAATACAAATTGGCCGGTTACAGAAGGACCAACGGTTTTAAAACACAACGGTTTGTATTATCTGATTTATTCGGCAAATGATTTTAGAAATATTGATTATGCGGTTGGTTACGCTACGAGTAAAAGTGCGTTTGGGCCTTGGGAAAAATCAAAAGATAGTCCAATTATTAGTCGAAAAAATACCAGTCAAAACGGAATTGGTCATGGAGATATTTTTTGGGACAAAGATCAAAAAATGCATTATGTGTTGCATACGCATTTTAGTAAAAGCGCTGTTTCTCCTCGAAAAGCCGCCATTATTGATGTTGAGTTTGTAGGGAATGAATTAAAAGCAGTTAATAATAGTTTTAGTTTTTTGAATAATTAAAAAAGGAATTTTGATAGGATGCAAATTACCATTGAGAGGTTTCTCCACATCACTACTTTCTTTAAAAATAAATTTTAATTAACTTTTTAAAGGTTTTTTATAAAACTTAAAGTGTTGATTTTTACTTTTTGAAAGTATAATTAGATTATTGGATTTTCGGACTTCTTATTCCATTCTTAAAATGGCCTTTTTAAAATTAAAACAATTGTGGGTAAATTAATTTCACAACATTACCCTTTTAGTGATAGGGAGAGCAGGATTCGAACCATAAGCTCGGAACCCTCTCTCTCCTACATTTTCAATTATTAGATTTTTTTTAAACCTGCTAAAGGTTTTAGTTGTGGTAAAATTTAAAAAATAGTGTTTGATTTGATAATTTTTATTGAAGAAGTATGATATATCTGTCTTCCAAAAGTGCTCTATATTTTTCTTTGTACTCTTCTGATAAGAATGACTTATCAATCCATTGAATGGCTATGTTTTTGTTCATTAAGAAACGTTTTTTAATACTTCCAATTTGTTTGTCGTTTAACTCTAACATTTTACCTAATCGTTCGAAATTTTCCCATTTGATCTTTTTCTTTTTTCCTTCAAGAGTCAAAGCGAGTTCTTCGGTATCGTCTGGATTGACTATAGCTACGTTTAGGAGATCATATGCTGGGGCTAATGTCCATTTATCCCCTATATTTATCATGGAGAAGTTTTTAAGATGCATGTCGTTGTTTCCTGTCAAAAAGCTGAAAATAGCTAATTCCAGAAAGTAAACTTTATCCAACAAAGTATTATCTGAATACTCGTTAAGAGCTTTGCCTATTTTTTCCATTGAGCTTTTGTATTTATCAAAAGCTTCGGTAATTTGGAACATATCTAGCATATGGGTTTTTTCTCCTGAATCTGTTCTGTCAATACGTTTTGTAATATAAGAAAGCTCTCCTGATTGCAACCGTATCAAACTTGATTTTACTACATTTATGCCGAAGGCTTCAGCAATACGCATCGTTAGGTGTTCGTTTTCTGGCATTTCGGGAAAGTGATCGGATGGTGGTTTGAAAATATAATTCCCTCCTAAAGCACCCACTACGGTAAGACGTCCTTTGTTTCCTTCCTGAATAGTGTCATCTATTAATGATAAGGAAAGCTTAGGTTGCACTCCTGGAACAGCTATGCTTCTTTCTACTACATTTTTTGCCAATTCAACCATTTGTTTCAGAGAATGTTCAAATAATGGCTGCTGTTTGGTTCCGAAAAAATCCAGACTGCACTGTTCGTGAAAATCTCCGGTTGTATTTTCATCCAATACTTTGTAACAATATAAGCACTTTTTATTATTCATTTTCCTGTGGTATTGGTTGGACACTTACAGCTCCGATACAGTTATGGCAACATGCTAAAAGCAAGCCCATGCGGTCATTTTGATTGATTTTCCAGTTTTTTGAAGCAATATCTAATAGCCATCCTTCAGGAATTAA
This sequence comes from Flavobacterium piscisymbiosum, assembly GCF_020905295.1. Lineage (NCBI taxonomy): Bacteria > Pseudomonadati > Bacteroidota > Flavobacteriia > Flavobacteriales > Flavobacteriaceae > Flavobacterium > Flavobacterium piscisymbiosum. The sequence goes on from NZ_JAJJMM010000001.1 coordinate 2,754,248, forward strand.
TCCTTCAAAAAAAGGAAATAGACGTTTGTCGCTATAAGGTTTTGGGGTTACCGGCATAGTAAACGTGAGAAACTGCTTTGGATGCTCTTTAATATGTTTTTCTTCGTATTGAAAAACATACTCACCTTCGTCAGTTTCTGTGAGTATTCCTGCTAAGAGGTCTTTATAGTATATAGCCGCTTTTCTCATCCTTACTATTTATTGGTTTTGGATAATTCTCTTGCATTAACTGGTGCCAGGGTATGTCCAAACATTTTGAGTACTTGGTTTACTTTTTCCAGATTAAGGTTTTCTTTCCCTTGTTCAATTTTTCGGATTACAGTTAGCGCTACTCCAGCACGCTCAGCAAAAGCCTCTTGTGTTAGGTTTACTTCTTTTCTTTTTTCTTTTACAAAATCTGCAAGTGTCATAATTATATGCTTTTACAACGAATTTAAGCAAATATAATAATTTATATGCTTAAACATATAAAATGTGTGTGTAATTGTTAATTATATCTTTAAACATATAATGTTTATTAAGCTGTCTTTTAATGTATTGATTATCTTAAGGCGAATTTCTCTCAACGCTGTTGAGAGTTTTACATTAAATAATACTCCTTTAAAATTTCTAAAGTTTTTTATTTTTGACAGATACTTTGCTTATTTTTATTAAATATTAAAAACCTTAATTAATTGCTCAAATAATTCTTTTACGTTTACATTTCCAGCACCCATTTCTTTAAAAATTTGTTTATCTGGTAAATCTGTTTTTACAGCTTCGGTAAAATTTGCTATATCTGCTTTTACACTTGTAGGAATTGTGAAATTATCTTCAGGTGTTAATAATAATAACAATCTGAATACATCTATTTTGTGCTTACGTAACTGTCTTTCATCAATCTTTTCTCCATTCTCTTTTCGGGTTTTATAATCTAGGAATGCTTTTGCTTTTAAACCTATTAAAGCCTCTGTATTGGCTAAATGGATGTCGTTATCTAATTGGCTATGTTTGATTGTAAAATTGTAATAATCATCATCCATTAATATTGCTGAAAGGCTTGAAATTTCGGTATCTACTGGAATTGGCGTTAGATGTGCTTGTTCTTCTAAATCTAACAAATCTGGGATTCTTGAAAACAATTCAATTTGAAATGGAAATTCTTCTACTTGAGGTTTTTGAAAACGATAGTATTTTCGGTCTTCTTCGCTTTTTTCTTTTACTTCATAATTTCCTTGTTTAATAAACTCCCAAAAGTGAGTTGCAAATTCAGGACTTAAAGCTTCGATTACTAAAATGATATCGATGTCTTTTGTTGCTCTTGGTGTAAGTCCTACATTATTAATAACAATATCACAAGCGGTTCCGCCAATGATAATATAGTTGTCTGTGAATTCTTTAAAGTGTTGTCTGAAAATTTCTAAACCTCTTACCATATGTATTTTTCAATTATTTGGTCTAATGCCATATCTGTTCTTTCGTCAATAAATCTGTCTTTTAAACTTAAATATAAAGACAGTGGATCTACATTATTTTTCTTTGTGATTCCTTTTGTGATTAGTTCCGGATTGTATTTCCAAACTTCTAATGCAAAATTTCCATTTTCATTATTCAGATTAACTAACTTATTGTTTTTCTCTAACTCGTAAAATTGTTTTTTCTCTATAGCAAAATATTCTAATGCACTTGGATTCATATCCGTATATTCTTCTAGTGCAGTTGTATTAGATTTTAATAATCCTTTTGGCTTTTCATCAACATAAACAGTTTTCATAACTGGGTTAATTAATAATCGTTCACTATCTCCCCAAAGCTTTTGCAGGTCTTTTTCGAAAATAATATTCTTTTCTTTTGTTCCTTCAACTTTCACTATCGCTAATCTTCTCAGATTTTCTATTGCTTTAGTTATTCCCATTTGGGTGTATTGTAACTTTTCTGCTAGTTCTTTGAATGTATATTGGCTTAAATTATCGTCTTTGTGTAAAATTTGATATAGTAAGATTAGCTGAGCTGAGGGCAGTAACAAGAAAGATTTTTTAAATTCCTTTTCTTTCTCGTAATCTTGAATATCTATTAATAATTCTGTTAGATACATTTGCTTCCCAGGAATAATGAAACTGATTTTATGCTCTATTAGTCGTTTACGATTTAGTGCGCTTATAGTATCAGTAACTATAATTATTCTTTTTTCAAGCTTTTTTTGAATTTCTACTATTTGCTTTCTCAATTGGCTTGCATTGAGAGTATCTTCTTTATTAAGTTCCAATAAAATTAATTCGTGATTACTTAAAGTAGTGCTATAGAATTTAAAATTGCTCTTGAATATAAAAGGCAACTTATTCAATTGTTCATTTTGCAACTCTTTTATTTCGAGTTGTACGCCAAGTATTTGTTGGATATAGTCTTTTAATTTTTCCATAATAAATTAGAATAAACTAATAAAATTAACAATAAACCACATAGGTTTATTGTGTAAATATAGGTTTATTATATTGAAAATTAATTTATTAATGAATAAAGTACAGTGATTATTGTATAAAAGAAATCAGTTTATATCGAAATAATAGCTTTATCATTAAATCCTGTATTTTCATTGTACTTAATATATCCTAATTGATTGGTTATTAGTTTTGTATTTCCAATCTCAAAATCAGCAAGGTTGACGTGATGGTGTCCGTAAATCCAATAATCAATATTACTACCTTCAATGAGTTTTTCTAATTCCGAAGCAAAAGCTTCATTGATATTGCTATTGGCATATTTCTCAGGATAGTTAATAAATGTTGGCGCATGATGGGTTACAACAACTGTTTTTTTATTTGATTTTTCATTTAATGCGTTTTGTAAAAATTCTACACTTTTTTGGTGTAATAGATTGTAATCATCAACATTTAATAATCTCTCAGTAAAATTAATTACTTTAAAATCGGAAAGGCTTTGTTGAATTAGCCACCGCCTTGTTTCTGAAATATTTGACCAAAGGGTAGAAAAAATAATATTTACACCCAAAATTTCTTTCATACAGTTGTTTACTAAAATTATATTCTCTCGGATTTGGATATCTAAAGAACCACTTTTTTCAGCAATGTCATAATAGTAATATTCATGATTTCCTGGTATCCAGAAAGTCATTTTGAAATTACTAGAAATATAGTCGAAGAAATCTTGATGTTTATCAATTATAGCGAATGGAACTATATCTCCAGCTAAAATTAGAATATCTGCTTCTGGTTTTATAGGATTGTCAACTATGTGTTTTTTGTTCTCTGGGAACTCTAGATGGAGGTCTGAGCAGTATTGGATTTTCATTTACAAAACAGGTTTTATTTTTAATCAACAATAGTTAATTTATCGCAATCGCTTTTACAATTTAATATTTTTTTGAAATATTAATACTTATTGCATTGTTTATTTTTTATCCTTTACGAAGATACTCATATTGGTGGGTTCAATTGAAATTTTATCTTTTTTGTCAATTTTGTCAATCGAATTTGAACTAAAAATTTGATATCCTGAATAAATTGTAAATCATAAGAATAGGATTTCTCATCATAATGTAAAAAATCAATCGTTTTTGTCTAAATTGCCTAAGATAAAATTGTTTTCCCCAACTGGGTTTCCTCGTCGCGCTAATTCTGAAAACAATTCACTGCCGTTCAATTGGTAAATATGAATGTGTTTAAATTTGTATATTCGGTTGTGTTAAAATTAGTAAACAGGATTAGTTTTAAAAACTAAAAAGAATATACTTTTTGTGTCCATGTCAATTGCGTCCGCACTGCGGACGCAATTGGAAATGTACTGCAAAATTTGTGATATATTTCAAATGGTATTTTTGTTCTAAATGGATTGAAGTTCTTTAAGAGGTTTCAAATTCAGGAGCTCCTTTATAAAAAAAATCACTTAAACTTAGATTTCAGTTTCTCCATATCTTCCATTATATTCACATCCAAAACTTTCGCATAATGCTGAGTCTGTTTGGTGTTGGTATGCCCCATCATAGCAGATACGTTTTCAAGTCTTACTCCATTTCCTAGAGTGACTGTAGTGGCAAAAGTATGTCTGGCAACATACCATGTAAGATGTTTGTCTATGCCGCAGACATCAGCGATTTCCTTTAGATAGGCATTCATTTTCTGATTGGATATTTTCGGGATAAGACCTTTCTGCTGATTTTTATATTTAGAAATAATTTTCTCAACGGTAGGCAGTACCGGGACATTGGCCCTGATGGCAGTTTTCGCTCTGCTGGTCATAATCCATAAATTTCCTGTCGAATCTTCTGATAAGTTTCTTTCGGTCAGCTCCAAGGCATCGACAGGGGCATAACCTGTGTAGCAGCTGAAAAGGAATATATCCTTCACCTTTTCCAGACGGGGAGTTGGAAATATTTTGTTCTCGATTGTATTCAGTTCCTGCTGGGTTAGGAAAACAGCATCTTTTATGCTCAGCCTGCCGTCATAAATGTTGAATGGGTTTTTTATGATCAAGTCCATTTTAATGGCGTAATTGCATGCAGTTTTATACATTTTCATATATTTTACCACCGAATTGTTTTTGATACCTGTCTGGTCTTTAAAACTGCTCTCATATTTAAGATACTGCTCCAATTTAAAGACAAACGAGCTTGATAATTCAGATGCGAGCAGATCTTCCTTTTTGTAGGTGCTGGTGATGAAATCCAAAAGTAAATCCTTTGCTCTTTTGTACTTCTGCAGTGAAGCCGGTGCGCGTTCTCCAGAATTGACTCTTTTGGTGAAAAATAAGTTGTAAGTGTCCATATCAATGATAAGAGTTACAAACGTTGGTCAAAAAAATCCAACAATACATATTCTAAAACATAATGAGGATTTTAGATTAGTGCCTGAAGCTCGTTGGAGAATATCTAAAGTAAAATGAATGCCAACTGTTGCAAACTACCATTGTTGACTTTCAGCAGCAGGAAAGTTTCTCTTTAATGACAGAGTTTTATGTCAGTGAAAAAACTCGGGCCATTTAAATCATCAACTGGCTGCAAGCCAAACTTGGCCTGCTTTTCAGAATTAAATCCGGGCTAAAATCAAATTTGAAATGAAAAAATCACATCAGCATTTTATACCGCAAACCTACCTTAAAAAGTTCTCCCATACCGTTGATGACAAAAATTATTTTGTTGCTGTTTATGATAAAATATCAGGAAAATATAATCCAAAAATGAGCGTTGGAAACTTATGCGTTGAAACGGACTTATATACTCTGGATCATTTAGAGGGGGATGCAAAATATGCAATCGAAAATTTTTTCTCCGATAATATTGAAAATAAATATCCCAAAGTGTTTAAATTACTAGTTGAAGATAAAAAGTCAATAATCACTAGTGAGGAAAAAACTTTTATTCTTTATACGACTTTAAGCATGTATTTTAGAACGCCTAAAGTTTTAAATCAATTTGTTGGTTTTGCCGGAAGATTGGTTGAAAATGTGAAGAATGGTTCCAATGCTAAATCAATCGATTTTTTAGGCTATAAAATTTCTCTTGATCAAAAATCATTTACTGATATTAAAAAAGATATAAGAGCAACAAATCGTATAGATTTTCTACAAACACAATTAGCATTGCTTGATGATTTGGTTAAGTTTAAGTTTTATGACGGACTCGTTATTACAGAATTAATTGGAGAACAGGAATTTATTACAAGTGATAATCCTGTAGAGATTAGAAATCTCAGTGACATCGGGTTTAACCTTTTTAGTGAAAGAAATTCTATTTATATACCATTAGATCCAAAACACGCATTGTTTATTGCACCAAAAGACAAAGGTTCAATAATTAATGAAGTTTTTTATCAAAAAGATAATTTTGTGCAACATATTAGACTGAATCATGTTTCATTTGAAAATGCTGAACGCTGGATAATTGGCACGTCAAAAGGTGTTCAACAATTTTTGAAAGATGAAGAAGAATATACAAAACCAGTTGAAGATGATCATCCTATGCTTATCAAATTTAGAACAAAGCTTAAATTAATGGAGGATGTTCTGGAGCAAGCAGAGAAAGGAGTTTCTAATGAAAATTTGGGATTAATAGAAAGTCTGCACAAATTGAAAAAGAATATGGATGAAGCAGGAAGTGAAGATTTGCAAGATTTGTATAATAAATTTAAAGATGCCGGATTGAAATTAGATTGAACTACAGCAAATATATTCTAATCGCAATTATTTGTTTTCATCTTACAGAATGTTTTATTCTACGAATAAATTTTTATCTTGGCAGAGAAAATGAATTACGCTTTTACCTGTAAATTGTGGCTTAGCGCCAAAATTTTATGTTTCCAAATTAAAATCCCGAATCAACATGAATGATTTATTAGTAATAAAATATTTAGGTAATCACAACATATCAGGAAACATTAATAACCTTTATCAAAGACACAATAACAATTCAGGAGTGCGGCCTACTAATATTTTAGATGAAGAAGATTCGCAGACGATACTTGAATATCTGCGTAATTATGACTGCCAGAATAAAAACCTAATCATTCATATTAATGCACATGGTTTCGAAGAGGGAATTTGTAAAGAGCTGCTGGATGGAGAAGAACTAAATTTAGGAGATTTGCAAACTTTAATTACCTGGGAAGATTTAATTGATGCCTGTAACGAAGTAGCAGCAAGATGTTCGAGTTTAACTTTAAACCTCGGCGCAGTATGCAACAGCAATTCAATTGCAGATATTGACCGGGCGAAAAACTTTGATATTCTGGTTACATCCAGAAGTGTTTCCGATACGGTTAAGCCTCAAAAGATCAATAGAATGATTTTTGAAAATACAAATTTATTACTGGATAACGAATACAGCTTTATACCACAACAATAATAGCAAAACGCCACTTTAATCATCATACCTTGGTACATCTGCAGAACTGATAGGAACAATTATTAAATTCGACTATGAACATACAAACTTGCTACATGTGCGATGAGCCTGCAATAACTCGAGAACACGTTCCCCCTTTATGTTTGTTCCCTGAAGCAAAGGATGTCCTGGGGCTAAACCTTCGCAATGACTTAATTACAGTTCCCTCCTGCGATGTACATAATTCGTGCAAGTCTAAGGATGACGAATTTCTTATGGTATCTATTGCAAGTGTGGTTGGAAATAATTTTTTGGGTTATTTACAAACGCAGACCAAAATTGACAGGGCACTGCGAAGAAAAAGTAAAGACTTTTTACAAAAAGAAATTGTCCGTAATATGCAGCACCAAGTAATTAAATCTACATCGGGAAAAAAATACCCAGTTTTAAAAGGAAACCCTAATTACGAGAGATTAGAAAAATGTTTTGAGCATATAGCATATGGATTATACATGCATGAATTTGGCATTAAATTTAATGGAAACATCAAAATGCTTTTGGGCTTCGTCAATTATAACGATCCGAACACAAAAAACATGATGGGACTGGTGAAGGAAAAATTTGAAACTGAGGAAAAACCCAAAGAAATTAAAGGTAAAAACCCCAGTATTTTTAAGTATCAATTTTTTGAACCTGATGCATTTGGACTAATAGGTCTGGTTATGACCTTTTACGGCGGTACTGAAATTTTTGTTGCTTTTCAGGCTTCAGACTTTAAAGATCCTAAAAATTTACTTGCAATGGAACTGATAAAAGCAGGAATACCAACGTTTGTCGATATGGGGGATAAAACCTTTGAATTTAATACTAAAAAGGAATAACTGCCGTCATATTCTATTTATAGGGTGCAAGTTTTTTTCTACAGAAAATTCTATTTACAGAAGAAACACTAACTTGGCAAAGACAACTTGGCCGCATGAGTACGCTTGGGAGGCTGCTCAAAACTTTAGTGTTAATTCTAAAAAACCGTAACATATGAGAGAATATTTTTTACACAATGGAAATGAACAAGAAGGTCCATTTACTATTGATGAATTAAAAAATAAGAATATAACCAAGCAGACTTCTATTTGGTATGATGGCATTCCGGAATGGACGACTGCCGGGAATATCGAAGAATTAAGCGTACTTTTTAAAGCTCTGCCCCCTGAATTTAAACCGTCAGCAGACGTTATGCCCGCTACTCAAAGCCTTCAAAATGAAGCGCCAAAAAGAAAAGGAAAAACGTCTTTAAAATTTGTTGGAGTTTTAGCCTTACTGGTTATTGTATTAATTATTATAGCAAGTGCCGATAATAATTCCGATCCCGTTGATGAAACTTATGTTGAAAAGGTAATGTCAATTGAAGAGGTTGAAAAATCTGAACCACAAAATTTCTTAGCTGCTTCAGGAAATTATAATGAAAACTTTTGGGGAACGAAGCTAAAAGTTCATGGCCTGATTAAAAATAATGCAACTGTTGCAACGTATAAAGATGCTGTTGTAAAAGTTACCTATTACAGTAAAACTAAAACTGCCCTTGGCAGCAAAGAATACACAATTTATGAAGTTTTTGCTCCCCATTCAGAAAAACCATTCGAATTGAAAATTGAAAATTACAAAGATGTAAAATCAATTGGCTGGCAGGTTATTACAGCAACTGCTAATTAATTCTATGTGAAGCATTGTTTACAGTGCAGTTAAGTAAAGCTTGGTTTTTAGAAAAATGAAAGTTTACATTTCACAAAGAAATATTATCTTCGACTGATAATGCTCAGCTTGCTTTTATGTAATTTAAATTTAATCATTTATGCTAAATAATACTTTAAATCAAATTAATTCCGAAGTCGACTTTATCACTTTTCTCCATTCAAATTTCATGATGGAAATTGGCCATGATAATTTTCCTGAAAAATACAAACAGAGAAGATTACCGGAAGAAATTTCGAAATCTATGGATGATAAGGCAGAGGTTAAAAATATCAGGGAAAGGGAATTGATTCGTGATAATATTTACCTGAAATACAAATTTGATATTTACGAGCATCCATTTGTGGTCTTTTATGAAGTTAATAAATCGAAAAAATTAAAGCCTTTCAAAAAGCAAATCGAGGCACATAATTTTGCAAACTTAAATCTACATCAGGGAATTTATTCCATGCTTATTTCAATCATGAACCGTGATATTGAATGTCAATTATATAAGCCATTCACGCACGCCGATTGAGTACCTGTCTGCAGCTGCGACAGTGACCGAAGCGGCATCCTTTTTGCAAAAAGATACAGTGGAGTGCGCGGGTGTCGCCCTATAAAAAAAAGCCATACGGAGAGATAACTGACTGCTGGTCACTGGACCTTCCTTTTCAACTTAAAATTAAAATATGAACCCTATCACAAGAAAAACCGAGAATATTGATGGAATTGATTATTCATTCCACATATCGACCGAGCTTGATCAAAAGCATATAAAAGGATACATCCAGCTGTTAAATCACGAAGGAAGTTTTAGGAAATTAGAGAATCCACCGCTGGTTTTAAAGCGGATCCTGTATTATCATATTTATTCGGAACTGAAGAAATACCTGGTAGTCAAGACAGCAAGTATCGAAAGTGATTCGGAATACCATGCCTTGTTCGAAATTGTCGATCTGAATTTGAAAAACAGTGCAGTTACTGAAACTGTTCAAACAGAAAACAATCAGGAAATTACTTTATCGGTATCATTACTGGATTCATTTGCGAATTGCGAAGAACTCGTCCAATCGCCATTTGGCGGGCTCTCAAGAACGCTTTTTGACCAAAGCTCTCTGCACATAATGAGTGTGTTTTCAACTATAGTTCTTCACATTAAAGTTAGTGACCCAACCCATTCACAAAATTCCTATACAGCGATAATTGACAAGGCTGCCCAGACATTCAATGACAAGAAATTTGGAAAAGCCTTTTTGCTTATAGAGACTGAAAGAATGAATTGCAATCCAAAAGAGGTGCAGATCAAATATACCATAATGCCATATGGCTTCTAAGAACATAAACAGCTGAAACTACCAAATTATGTCAGACTTTGCAGTAACAATTGATGGGGAATTTTTAGATTCAAATTTTTTTGACGATGATTCCTGGAACGATTTTAAAAAGAATTATGAGATCGGAAAAATAAAGATGCTCTGCTGTGATGCCAATGCGATTCCAAAGACAAGCATGAGATTTACAAGATTCTTTGCGCACCAAAACGGGGAGTGCGCAACAGCGCCGGAAACAGTATGGCATAAGACTGCAAAGAAATTCATAATCAATCAATTGTCAAAAAAAGGAATCACGGCCGTGGAAGAAAAGATTGGACCTGACTGGATTGCAGATATCTACTTTGAATCCGATGATAAAAAATATGCAATTGAAATTCAAAGGTCCCCACAAACTTTACAAACCTACCTTGAAAGACAGGAAAAATACAACAATTCTGGAGTTGAGGCAATTTGGCTGTTAAAACACCCACGATATAAAACTGTTACCAAGGCAATCTATCACTATATTTTAAAAAACGATTATAATAATAAATTCCCATCAGGGGGTATAATGCCATCAATAAAAAGCCTGCCGGTTTTTTATATTGATGAAGTAGACTTTCGAATAAAAGGAGTCGGCAAATTTGATCATTCAGTTCCAAATTTCATTTCAGCACTAGTCGAAAATAAAATGATTTTCGATCGATGGTGGAAATTAACAGACACCGGCGAAGTGAACAATCTAACCAATTACGCTCCAATTTAAAAAAAGATTTTTTTTTGTGTTTCATTCATAAGTGAAATGAAAAAGCGCAAAAGTGATATGTAACGCGATACTACCATCCGTAGCTTTGCGGGAATGTTTAATCGGATTGTTTCCATATTACTTAGTATCGCATTGAACGGTTCGTACTTTTCAAGATATATAGTCGTTGCCAGTTTCAACGTGAATAAAGAATATATTGTCGCGAACCTATGCGAAAACAGGAAGAAACCCGAAATGCACTGCAACGGCAAATGCTTCCTGGAAAAAAAGCTTAAACAGGCCGACGACAATGAAAAAAAGCATGGAGAAAAGGACGACCTCAAAAATATGGAGTTGTACCTGCTGCAATTTTTCGAGGTTTCCCTGACTCCTCCTTTCACAGGCGAGTTAATTCCCAAACCTGCTTCCCAAAACAACCCCATTTATGCAAAAAACTGCATTGGAAGCATTTTCCGGCCGCCGCGTTCTGCTGTATAATTTTTGCACAGCAGCAACTTTGGCCGGCTTTTGTTCCCAGTGGTGAGTATTTAATACTGTTCTGCAATTTTGCGGACGGACCTGCTGTCTACCTATTTTATCTGACTAAATCTTTAGGGTGCGGTTTGGCGAACGGGGAAGAACTTACCACGATATACTGAGGACATACCTAAATGTTACAGCTGCAGTTTCAGGCAGTACTGTAACCACTTCTAACTACGGATACCTTGCCGGCAAAAAACTGCCTGCAGGATCTTGCGTATAAACTTTCCAAATGAAAAAAATAATACCATTACTGATGACACTATTAACATTGCTCAGCCATATATCATGCGCGCAAACCGGAAGCAATTCCGGACGCGAAAAAATCGATCCTTACAAACCCAGATTTGGAAGAGACAAGCCGGTAGTGGCTGTCGTTGCCCTTAACGAGGGAACAGAATTGATGGACTTTATGCTTCCTTACGGAGTTCTGGGAAAATCAGGAACAGCACAAGTTATCTCCGTCTCGACGAGATCCGGGAATGTTACCATGTCGCCGTTAACGTTCAGCCTTCAAACCACCATTTCAGAATTTGACAGTCTGTATCCAAATGGGGCAGACTATATCATTGTGCCCAATATCAGAAATACAGGGGACCAAGATCTTGTCAATTGGGTCAGATCCCAAGGTGAAAAGGGAGGCACAGTGGTAAGCATCTGCCTTGGCGCTATGGCGGTGGCAAACACAGGTTTGATGGATGGTCATAGGGCTACGTCGTATTTTCCAAATTTTGAAGAGCGGACAACGTTATACCCTAAGGTAAAATGGGAAAAGAATATCAGGTATGTTTCCGATGGGAAAATAGTCTCCAGCGCAGGTATAAGCGCTTCCATCCCGGTGTCGATCGCTTTAGTGGAGGCCATTGCCGGACATAAGAAGGCGTTATCCCTTGCACAGGAGCTGGGTGTCAAGGAATGGGGGACTGAGCACAACAGTGAAGTTTTCGTGAACTATGACGGTCCAGGCCAGTTCGGGGCAGGTTCAGGCAGGATTGAATCTACCGGCATTCGCGTCGAAAAAGGAGATGAAGAGATCGCAATTGCTATTACGGCAGATGCGCTGAGGATGACGGGCAGGACGTCGGTCAAAATCCTTGCCGGGACAAATGCCCCTGTTGCACTGGCAAATGGTATTCGGATCATTCCGGATAAGGTTGCAGATACAGATGAGCTTACAAGGGTACTGCCGCCTTTTGGAGGCGAAAAGGCAGTAAGGATAATTGACAGGACTCTTGAAGAAATTGCCGATCGTTATGGACGCGAATCTGCATACTCAGTGGGACGTATTATGGAATATCCCGGCTTCGCCAAATATAAAACCGCAAAATAATCACTAAATCCCCTTAAGCAGCATTCAATTGTTCCAGAAGACCTGCAATTGCTAAGTTTTCAGTCCTGCTAAATACTATCGACGGCGCCATCTTATGCAGATGACAACTCCGCATCCACTATGGAAACTGAATTTGTTTCGGGGATTTTCAATACATATACATGAAAAAACTATTATACATACTAATATTGCTTGTTTCGTATTCCGTTTCAGCCCAGGAGATCACCGGGCGAATCTTCTCAGATGATAATGAGGCACTGGAGGGCATCAACGTACAGCTGGAAAACACAAATTTTCATACCGTAACGAATGAGTACGGAGAATTTACATTCAAGAATCTGCCTAAGGGAAATTATACCCTTGTCGCATCTGCGATAGCTTATTCTGCCAAAAAAGAACTTGTGCTGTTATCGGAACACCACAGTATCTTCTTAAATCTCAAACTCAGCAAACTGACCACTCTGCTTCAGGAAGTAATAATAGAGGGCAGAAGAAACAGCTTTAAAGACCAGGCCAGTGTCTATACTTCCAAGATGCGGCTCAAGGACATAGAAAACCCTCAGGTAAGCAGTGTAGTCTCGAGCCAGGTTTTGACCGAGCAGGCAGTGTCAACCCTTAATTCGGCGGTGCGAAGCCTGAACGGGGTGAGCAGAGGCTGGGCATGGACCAACAGCTTTTATATCATCAGAGGATTTCATAAGCCAACCTATATGAGGAACGGCGTAGCATCTTATGCTACCTCAGATCCTGATGTAACCAATCTGGAACAGCTTCAGGCAATTAAGGGACCTTCCGGAACCCTGTACGGCAGTACTCTTGTATCTTTTGGAGGCCTTATTAACAGGATTACAAAAAAGCCATTCGATGGCTTTCATACAGAAATCGGCTATCATGGAGGAAGTTATGGACTGAGCAGGTTCACAGCAGATGTGAACGTTCCGCTGGATAAGGAAAAGAATGTATTGTTCAGGGTTAACGCTTCCTATCATTATTCGGGCAGTTTTCAGGATTCGGGCTTTATGTCGAGCACCTTTATAGCGCCTAGCCTGACTTATAGGGTAAATGACAGGCTTAGCTTTAATATGGATATAGAAATCTTAAGTAAGGAAAGCACACCTGAATTTGAGCTGACACCTGCAGGTAAATGGCTTGGCAATAACACAAAAAACCACTCATCGGCTATTCCTATTGACTATAAGAAGTCCTTTAGCAATAACTCACAGGTATTAAAAAATCCTTCACAGAGTTTATACGGCCAGATCAACTACAAAATATCGGACAAATGGAACTCTCAGACCAATATAATTAGAACGGTAACCGAAAACAGCGGGGATTACCCTCACTACAGGCTTCTGCAAGGTGACAGCCTGCTGCAGAGAAATACGATCCAGTATGGCAAAAGTACCTATGCGATCGTCCAGATACAGCAAAACTTTACAGGGGAATTCAGGCTTGCGAAACTAAGAAACCGTGTACTGCTGGGATTGGACTATTATTCCAATTCTTCAAACACGGTATCAAATTCGCTGGGAGAGGGCGGGAGGCCTTCAATAGATACACTGAATATCCTGCATCCGATGCCCGGGTACAGTAATTTTAATTCAGTTATTATTAACCAAAAATTAAGCGCTTACACCCCGACAAGCAGCCTTTCAGATGTCAAAACCTATTCTGTTTACGGCTCGGATGTAATTAATTTTACTGACCGGCTCTCAGCCATGCTGAGTGTCAGGATTGACCGGTACATCAATGAGGGAACGACCAGGCTTGCCACCAATACGACAACGGGCGCTTATAACCAGACGGCAGTTTCCCCAAAGTTCGGGCTGGTCTACCAGCTGTTTAAAGATCGAGTTTCACTCTTTGGAAACTACATGAACGGATTTCAGAATGTAGCTCCTTTTACGCAGCCCGATGGTACGGTATCGGTCTTCAAGCCCCAAATGGCAAATCAGTGGGAATTTGGAATCAAGACAGATTTGAGCAATGAGAAGCTGACCGCTACAATCAGCTATTATGATATAAGCCTGAGCAATATCATCAGGTCGAGCGGGACCACGCAGGGAACGAATTATCGTGTGCAGGACGGCACCCAAAACAGCAGGGGGTTTGAAGCAGACATTTATTCCAAACCAGTAGAAGGCCTTTTGCTAAATGCAGGATATGCCTATAACCACAGTACCGCTACGTCCTCAAATGCTGCCTTTCAGGGGCTCAGGCCTGAAGATGCAGGACCTGAAAGCACTTTAACATTTTACGCAAGCTATAATATCTCCAGAGGAGTGTTAAGCGGTTTGGGAGCTGGGTTTGGAGGGAATTACAGCAGTAAAAATGTCATAATAAATAACAGGAATCAGGGTGAATTTTATCTGGAGGCTTACAGGATTTACAATGCCGGGATTTTTTATAATCGCAGCCGTTACAGATTTGCTGCCAATGTTGATAATCTTGCCAACAGTAAGTATTACACAGGCTCTTTCTGGACGTATTCTCCCGGAATGCTCAGGAAGCTGACAATAAGCGCCACTTTAAAATTTTAAATTGTGTATCACAGCTGGATCGTATGATAGTGGTGGTTAATGGCAATCTGAGTGGCTTTTTTTGTAACTTCGTCTGAGCTAGGCAGGGAAGGATTTACGTCTTCCCTTACAGTCAGGGTTGCCCGTATAACGAAAAATATAAAACTAAGCAAAGTATGGAGAAAGGAAAAATGGAATTACAGCCTGAACAAGTTGGTTCTGCATTAGATGTGATAGTCAAGGCATCAATACCTTTAATAGTTGTTTCACCCGGTGACCTTGAGCCTGAAGGTTTTGGCAGCGGCTGCATTGTAAGACATCGTGAAAGATTATTTCTACTTTCCGTAGCCCATGTAACAGATTATGAAGGTAAATCTACCTGTATCATCACAAACCAGCTGCCAAAAGACGGTAAGGGAGTTATATATTCAGTAGGTGCAATGTGTTTCTTTGATGAATACAAATTGGCAAAGGACCAAATACTGGAAGAAATTCAGTCGCTCGATGACCTATTACAGAATTTTAATGAGACACTGGATGTTACTTTCTGTGAAATCAAAGAGCCCATAGAATTAATACAGCCGGAAACAGATTTTATTTACCACAAAATTGAAAAAGGTAGAAAAATAATTTTTGATTTTGATGCCATTGATAATCCGGACAAAAGTAAAGTTTACGGTTTTAGCGGTTACATAAGGCAAGAGATAAACCCGGGAAAAATAGAGAGTCAAATCACATTAAAAATTGGTCTTACCTTCCATAAGACAAAAGGAAGATTCCATATGTTTCTGGCAGACAAAATCATAAGAGACGCAGATGATTATAGAGGCTGCAGCGGTGCACCTATTGTTGATGAAGAAGGAAAACTCGTAGCTCTAGCTGCTTCTGTATTGAAAAATTCCCAAATAGTTTTCGGCTTTTCAATTCATGAATGCAAAAGGCTGTTAGATCATGCAATTGAAACAAACTTATTGTAAAAAGGCCTAACTGTAGTTAAAGCAGGGAAATTATTCACTTTATAGCAAAAAATAGAATGGCAGGAAATTTAGTAAAAAGACAGCATTTTGTTCCCCGTACTTACCTTAAGCATTTTGCCAGGCAGGATGGTCAGGATTATCTCATTTGCGCGCTGCCAAATTCGTCAACAGATAAAGATAAGATTTTTGAAGTAAATATCAAGAATATCGGTCTTGAAAAGGACTTTTATACTTTGCCAGGGGAAACTGATGACCAGAAAATGGCAATTGAAAATTTCTATGCTGAAGAATTTGAACAGCATTATTCTACCATTTATGACATTCTTGTCAATCCCGTAAAAACAGAAGTTACCCCTGAGGAAAGGAAGCTAATTATTTCTACGGTCATTACGATGTATTATCGCACAACTAAGTGGGTCAACGCAAGTAAGAGCCTTATGAGCAGGGTCTTCTACCAAATGTTCCAGCTTTGCGAGCAGACCGGGAAGGATTATTTTGTCTTTGAAGGTGAAAAAATATCCATTGCAGGAAAAACATTGGAGCAGTTTACCAAGGAGTTCAATGAAGAGCGACAGCCCCATATGATATTGACCCAACTGGAGGTTGCCTTCAAGCTGATCAATATCCGAGTACAGGTGGATGCCATAACGGTGGTAAGGCTGGGAGAAGACGATTTGGAATTTGTGATAAGCGATAATCCCGTTATAGCTAGTAATCCGACGGCTACACGATTTGCACCTTTCGACCCCAACAACTTATTGTATCTGCCTCTGGATCCAAAACACATGCTGATTTTGATTCCTGAAAAATCGGAAGGCTTAGAAAACAGAATATTCAGGAGAACTTCAACCGGTTTCATGGCGGCAATGGAAAAGCTGACTTCCAATTACCAGCAGATGGAGAATTCTGAAAAGTTCATGATGGGAACCAGAGATGAATTGGAATCCTATCTCGACACCAAAGACATTACGGAAAAGCCTACTGCTGAAATGAGTGAAGAGGACAGGGCAGCGTTACAGAAGTTCATCGGGAAATTTGGCATATGAAAAAAAACAATTTTTCGCAGCCCGCTGGCGGCTGCCGCATTTGTTTTAATATAAAATAAAGTTTTCCTGGGAATCGATAGAATATCTTCCGTGGTCGGTGAAGAAAAATGAAGACTTATATCTCTAACAGTTAAAGAATAAAAATATATGCTTACAAGAGGAATTATTATCGGGAAGCTTGTTGACGACCTCAGCGTACTGCAAGGTCAAATTGACTTAAGATGCCAAATTGGTTTGACAGACCTTAATAAATACTGCGAGGACTTTTTTAAGGAATTACTCAATATCTGCTACAGTTTAAACTTAAAAAATCTTAATAATGAACGTTCCAATGAGCCGGGATTGGATTTAGGAGACCAAAAAAATAAGATTGCTTTCCAGATAACCTCAACAAGTACGTCGGAAAAGGTCAACAATACATTGGAAAAAATTACTGTGGAGCAGCAAAAGCAGTACGATTCGATAAAGGTTTTTATTTTAGGAAAAAAACAGCAGACCTACAGTGCTGTCAAGCCAGAGCTTTTAACAGTGCTTAAATTCGATATCGGCGATATAATGGATATATCCGACCTGGCGAGGCAGATTGTTGTTCTTAAATATGATGAACTCTATCAGCTTCACAAACTCTTCGAGAAAGAATTTCAAATTGTGATAACCGAAATAGAAATCCCCAACGCCGAGGGAGTTTATCCTACATCCCTTATTGATAAGTATGAAATAACGCCAAATACTATGTGTGAGAACGCACATCTCTTTATTGATAATTATGAAGGTAATGACCTAAGAACTATTGGTTTGTTTTATTCTGATCTTGCAAAACTACCCAGGATTACCCGAGAATTTTTGTCTTTAATAGTATCTCACGGTGAGTGGTCTGACGGAAATTATTATGTTGATTTTAATGAATTCAAGCGAAAACTTAAGTGGCCCTTGAATGAGGTAAGGGAAGAAATAGACATATTATCCAATAGGAGGTTTATCTCTGCACCGGATGCTGATGATCCCACAATGGCAACTAGATTCAAGGAGAGTGGTATAGATATAGTGGATTATGCCCAACAAAATGGATTGATTAGCAAAATTATGGTTGCAATGGATTTCACAGTTTTAGACAAGTAAAATTCTTGTATTTTTTAATAACCAATATAGATTTAATAAACCTAAAAAAATATTAGATTATGAACTCAGATAAGTTATTCCCTAACAGAACAAATCTGATAGACAGTCAGGTACTTATAGTAAGTGAAGAAAGCCCGGGATACCTTCTTGCGACCATTATCAATCCTCCTTTAAATCTGCTTGGCCCTGAGGTATTTGCAGGTTTGCAGCTTCTAAAAGAGTATGCTGAAGGGGACAACGGCGCAAAGGTTGTTGTTTTCGAATCTGCCGTGCTTAATTTCTTCATAGCTCATCTGGACCTTGCGCAGATGAATGTTGTTCCGGACATTCCCGGTGCAAAACATGTACTTAAAGAATGGCCTGCTTTCAGCCATTGGCTGAGCACTACACCACTGGTTTCCATCGCCAAGATCAGGGGAAGGGCCAGAGGTATGGGTAACGAATTTTTATGCGCGCTTGATATGCGTTTTGCCAGCAGGGAGAACAGCCGTTTATCTCAAATGGAGATAAATTTCGGCGGCGGACCAGGCGGCGGTGGTATTGAATGGTTAGTGCGCCATGTGGGAAGATCCAGGGCATTGGAAATTATACTGAGCGGGGATGATTTCGATGCTGACACTGCAGAACTTTACGGCTGGATAAACAGGTCGATCCCGGACCAGGAACTGGATGAATATGTAGACCGGCTTGCCAGACGAATTGCGCAAATGGATAAAACGGCGCTGGCGACGGCAAAACAGCTTATAAACCTGCGATCACCGGTTCCTGCTGTGGAAGATCTCCAGGAAACCTTTCTAACGCTTGCCAAAATTGTTGGTGGTGAAGGAGCCAAACAGGCCGTAAGAAGGGCTAAAGCCAACGGATGGGGTGACGAGCCATTAGAAATTGATCTACCCAGATATGAGTGATCATAACAAAGCCTGAGCATAGCTCTTGAAAGAAAATAGTCCCAAATGTTTTGGGACTATTAATTTAATGAAATTGGATATTGAACTTTTGAGCTGAATCTTGCCTTTTAGACTACTGGTTCTATTTATCAGCTGAAGACTGCTTCACAAAAGTATCTATGTGGGAAGCTACCAGTTCAGGAGACTGCAGCATCAGTAAATGTCCTGCCTTTGGTATAATTACCAAGGAAGAACCTGGTATCTTATCTTTTACTTCCTGCTCTAAGCGTTTCGGGCTGTCTATCACATCATTCTCGCCGGCAATAATGAGTGTTGGCACCTTAATGTTATCTAGTCCCTTGGAAACATCTTCCAGCATAGCAAAATTTGGCCAGCCCTCCCTTGAAGCTGTGCTATGTTTTGTGATGTCTTCAATGGTGCGTTCTCTTATTTGCGCATCGATATTGCCAGCCTGAAATACCTGGTCAATAGTTATGTTTATTCCTTCTTCAGTGGTATAGGCCCTGAGCATCTGCTCACGTGCTTCCTGGGGAAAAATGGTTGGACTTGCAGGGGAAGGTGCAACCAGAATCAGTTTTTGTAAGCCGTCAGGTTTTTGGGCCGCAATGTATTGTGCGACTTTGCCTCCCATTGAATGGCCTACCAAAATGTAGTTGTCCAGCTGCAATTGTTTAATCAGTTCGATCGCATCGGATGCGAGCGTTTTTATATCATAGCCGCTTTCAGGTTTATCAGATTCTCCCCAGCCACGGTGGTCATACCTAACGGTACGATAACGGTCGGCGAGCAGCTGAGCGACCTCGGTCCAGGTTCTTGAAGAACCGCCCCAGAAATGAAGAAATAATAGGACAGGGGACTGGTTTCCTTCGTCCACGACATGAAGCTTGATATTGTTTACTTGAAATTTCATTTTATTGCGTTTTTAATTACTGCAAAGTAATATCTCAATGCAGTATTGAAAAAGGTAAAATAAAGCCCTTCGATGATACATTTTATCCCTCTGTGTAACGGCTCCGAAATTCAATCGGTGTCATACCCGTACGAAGTCGAAAATATTTGATGAAATTTGTAGGTTCCTTGAAGCCTAATTCATAACCTATCACTTTACCTGCATCCAAACTATTTACAAGCAGCCGTTTTGCTTCCAATAATATCCGGTCATCAAGCATTTGCTTTGGAGTTCGTCCTATTATCCCCTGGCTTACTCTGCTTAAAACTTTATTAGAAACATGTAATAAATCGGTGTAATAGATTACCGGCTTTTGCTCTTTAAATTTTTTTTCGATAAGATCCTTGAACTTCATTAAAATTTCCAGATGAGCTGAATGAGAGCTGGAATTAAGGTTTCGCTGTCCTGTAGTCCGTTCGGCCGTAAAAAGAAAATTATGAAGCAGATTTCTGAGCAGATGTGACTGGTAGATATCTTTTGGATTGTTGAGTTCCGCTTTTATAAGTGTCCATATTTCCTTTAAAGGCGGAGCGGCTTTAATGGTACAGACGGCTTCCTGATGATTGATAGTGTTAAAAAGGATGTTGTTGCTGAACAGGTGATAATCAAAATTATCCCTGCAGAGAAAGTCATCTGTAAAGAGCAAAGCAAAGCCTTTGAAAGATTCCTGCTGGTCAAAATATTGTACGACTTCTTTTCCCACGAAAAGATAGCTGTCTTCTATAATTTTTACACTCTGGTAGTCTACCAGATGAGTAGGGGAGCCTTCCAAAAACCAAAGTATGGTAAAAAAAGAACTCCGAATGGGCTGTAAAAGGTTTTCCCTTGAAGCAACATATTCATTGTCTATTGCGATAATCTCAATTCCAAGATTCGAGTCAGCATCATATGTTATTCTTTTAATTTTTGCTCGCATATTTTTGCTCTTTGATATTGTATAATTCTTGAGTAACAAAGAAGTAGTGTTGTCTACCACACTTTTTAACCGGTTGCATTTGTGAACTGCAGTTATGTTTATTCTTGATTAAACCTTATTCAGCTTTGTTACAGTGCAAATTCCGGTTATATTGATCACCCCATTCCGTTTTAAAGTGAGCACCTGATTCCATTTCAAAATGACCACCTAATTCCGGAGCAAAATGACCACCTCCGTTTTGATTAAAAACTATATTTTTTCATCTGTTAATTAGTATTCAAATATAATAAAATATCACTCTTTGTTTATTCCTCTTTTCTTTCTCATGGATTCGCCATGTAATTCAAGCCTGTGAGATTGGTGTATAAGTCTGTCTAATATTGCATCGGCTATCGTTTTTTCTCCAATTATGTCATACCAGCCTTGGACTGGGATTTGTGATGTCACGATTATAGAGCCGTTATTATGCCTGTCCTCTATGATCTCCAAAAGAGTAATTCGGTTATGGCTGTCAAGTGCCTGAAGCCCAAAATCATCAAGTATTATAACATCCTGTCTTTGTATTTTGGTAAGTTCCCGCAGATAAGTGCCATCTGCTTTAGCCATTTTTAGTCTAGCAAACAATTTTGAGGTATTAAAATAACTTACCTTAAAACCCTGTATACAGGCTTGATAACCTAATGCGGTACCTAAATAACTTTTACCAACCCCGGTACTTCCAGTGATTAAGATGTTTTCGTTTTTCTCTATAAATTCGCATTCTGCCAGACGCAGTACCATGTTTCGGTCCAGGTTACGTGATACATCAAAATTGATACTTTCAATATTTGATTTGTAATGGAATTTGGCATTAGTGATACTTCGTTCAATACGACGATTGTACCTTTCATCCCATTCTGCATCAATAATCATCGATACAAACTGGTCAAGGGTATAATGATCTGTTTTTCCGCTTTCAATGGCTGTTTTAAAAGCATTAAACATGCCATAAAGCTTCATTTGTTTCATTTTGGTTACTGTGGATTCATTCATTTTTCAAGATTTAATTTAGTTATAATAGTGTTTTCCTCTTATGTTACTGTGATCAGGAAGTTCCTGCTCAGGTTCTTGATCAAAATCAATATGATCCAAGTTGTTTTCTAAAATATTTTGTATGGTCTTAAAATTGTAAATTTTAAAATCAAGTGCCCGCCTGCAGGCATTTATTAATCGCTGTCTGCCTACCTTTTTTTCAAAATTCAGTATTCCTAAACAGCTTTTATAAGCCTGTTCCGGATGATTTCTGCTTTCGATTATCTGCATTATATATTCTCCTACTGACTCATCAATATTATTAGCCCATTCAATGAAGCGGGCAGCACTCCATTGGGCTACAAATTGATGTGTACTGGCTAAATGCTCAGGAGTTGTTGTATAGACATAAGGTTTGTAGTTTCTTGGATGTACAGCTATTCGATTGTATTTATAATAAATCTCTACTGTTGATTTGGTATATAACAGCTTGGCTTTCTTCTTTACATATTGATACGGAACGCTGTAATAGTTTTTGTCCTGGCTTAATTGAACATGACCGTTTTGCATTACTGTTGCAAAAGACTGGTATTTAATTTCAAAACGATCTTGTGGGAGTGGACGCAGTTTTTCTTTTTCGTCTTCTAAAAATAATTCAAAGCGGGAATAAGGGCGTCCTGTTAGTTTTCTGTTATTGTGAGAGTCAAGTAAATCCCAGATCTGCTGGTTTAATTCTTCCAGAGAAAAGAACTTAGTTTCTTTTATGGTTACATAAATCCTTCGATATAATATCTTAACAGCTCCTTCAACTAATGATTTGTCTCTGGGTCTGTAAGCTCTGGCAGGTAAAATTGTGGTTTCGTAATGTTCTGCTAAATCAGCAAGGGTTTCATTGATTGTCGGTTCAAAACGACTGCTTTTTATTACTGCAGATTTTAAATTATCCGGAACAATGGCGGCAGGAGTGCCTTCAAAAAAGCGCATGGCATTCTCTACCGAGTCAACAAAGTTTTCCTTTTGCTGGCTCATGGAAGCTTCAGCATACGTGTATTGGCTAGCGCCCAATATTGCTACAAAAAATTGTACTTCTTTGACTTCTCCAGTATCTATATCAATAATTGAGAGTGTCTTTCCAGCATAATCGACATACATTTTATCACCAGCCTTATGGTTCATATGCATGACCGGATTAACTCGTTTGCCCCATATATTGTAATGATAATGAAATTGTGAAGTTCGATAACCATCCGGATTTACAGCGATATATTGTTCCCACATATGCTGTACGGTAACGCCAACTTTTTTTAGTTCACGTTCCATTTTAGGAAAAAAATCATAAAGTGTCTGTAATCTCGGGCTAATGGCCTCTACACTAGTCTGGGAGAATAAAAGTTCCAGCTCTGCATCGGTTTTTTGGTCGATTAATTCAAAGCTTAATCCGAGAACTTCAAATAAAGAAATATATTTCTTTACCGTATTTCTTGAAAGGGATAAGTAGCTACTTATAAATAACTTACTCTTTCCATTACAATAGAATTTAATTACTTTTCTAATTTTACTCATGTCTGTTATTTTGTTTGCCATAATCCGTATATTTTTAACGAATGTATGGTTCTAACAACATGAAAAAATCAATAGTTTTTAATCGTTAATTAACCACAAAACCTGGTGGTCAATTTGCTCCGGAATTAGGTGGTCAGTTTGCTCCGGAACGGGTGGTCAATTTACTCCGGAATTAGGTGGTCAAATTCACCGGTTTTTCCAGCCATGGGAAAGCTGATTTTAATATCAAAGTTCCCCAACTTACTAATTTAAAATCCACATATAATGCATTCTAAGTTTTTTAAAACCTGTTTTGTCGTGATGATACTTTTTACCGGCAAAGCTACTAGCCAGGAAACCATTACAATATCCACTGAAAATACAGTTCTTGTACTGCAAACAGACAAAGACAGCTCTTTACTGGTCACCTACCTTGGGAAAAAGCTAAAAAATACAGATGAATATGCGGTCATCAACTCGCTGGATAAGTTTAAGGTCGGTAATGATGATTTGTTTAACAAGCGGGAAGCCTACGTAGCATCCGGCTCGCTTAACCTGATGGAGCCTGCCTTGTCTGTAACCCATAGCGATGGGAATAAATCCGTAGTGTTGCAGTATGTAAACCACGAAGTAAAAAAAATTGACAATAACCAGACATTGACTACTATTGTATTGAAAGATACGAGGTACAAATTCCAAGTTACATTATTTTACAATGCCTATTATAAAGAAGATGTAATTGAACAATGGTCGGAAATAGAGCATAAGGAAACGGGTAATGTTGTGTTGAATAAATATGCTTCTGCCAACCTTACACTCCAGGGTAAAAAGTTTTTTCTTAAAAATCACTACAGTGGCTGGGGACGTGAGATGCTCTCAGAAGAACAGCAGTTATTGCATGGCATTCGTACACTCGATTCAAAGTTGGGTACACGCAGCAACCTTTTGCATTCATCCTCTTTTATGATATCCATCAACAAGCCTGCAGGCGAAACAGAAGGAGAAGTAATTGCCGGTTCATTGGAATGGAGCGGTAATTTTAAAATTGATTTTGAAACCTTTGATGAATACTACTTGCGTGTAACAGCGGGCATCAATAATTTTTCATCAAACTACACATTAAAATCATCTGAGAAGTTCACTACACCACGTTTTGTGTACACTTATTCTGATGAAGGTAAAGGCAGAGCCAGCCGGAATCTGCAACGCTGGGCCAGAAACTATCAATTGGCGCAAGGCAGCGGCCAACGCCAAACCATATTAAACAATTGGGAAACCACTTATTTTGATTTCAATGACGAAAAGCTGAGCGAACTCACTAAAGACACAAAGAAACTAGGGGTGGATGTTTTTCTGCTAGACGACGGATGGTTTGGTAATAAATATCCCCGTAACGGAGCTTCAGCAGGGCTTGGTGACTGGCAGTATAATAAACAAAAACTCAAGAATGGTATCAGCTCTGTAGGTAAGGAAGCTACTGCGCATGGTGTAAAGTTTGGTATATGGATAGAACCCGAAATGGTGAATCCTAAAAGCGAATTGTATGAAAAAAATCCTAACTGGATCATCAGGCAACCAGGTATAAAAGAATTTTATATGCGTAACCAACTTGTGCTTGATCTTACTAATCCAGCGGTTCAGGATTTTGTATACAATACTGTGGAGCAATTGTTCAAAGAAGTGCCTGAATTGGCGTTCATCAAATGGGATTGTAATTCGCTTATCTACAATGCCCACTCACCATTCTTGAAAAACCAGGATCACTTTTATATCGAATATATTCGTGGTTTAAACAAAGTATTGGAAAGAGTAAGAGCCAAATATCCAAAAACACCCATGATGCTTTGTGCAGGCGGTGGCTCAAGAGTTGATTATGCTGCCCTGCAGTACTTTACAGAGTTTTGGCCAAGTGATAATACCAATCCGTTCGACAGAATATTTATGCAGTGGGAATATTCGTATTATTTCCCTTCTATTGCTGTGGACAATCATGTAACGGATATGGGTAAACAACCCATTAAGTTTAAAACAGATGTTGCCATGATGGGCAAGTTGGGTTTTGACATTCGTGTAAATGAATTAGATGCTAAGGATTTATTGTATGCGCAAAATGCAGTGAAACTGTATAATGGAATTAAAGATATCATTTGGCATGGTGATCAATATAGGCTACAAAACCCAGATGAGGAAAAAGTAGCGTCGATGGCTTATGTCAAGGAGAATCAAGAGGAAGCAATTGTGTTCAACTATTATGTAGCCACTACATTCAATACCACAATTGGATTGCCTATTAAAATGCAGGGGCTCGATCCAAAAAAACAATACATAATTGAAGAAGTAAACCTTTATCCCGGAATACAGTCACCCATTGATAGCTCCAAGATTTATTCGGGAGATTTCCTGATGAAGATTGGTTTTAATCCTGAAGCCAATGCTAGAAGAACCAGTGTAATCTTACGGGTGAAGGCTTTGAATTAAGTTGGTTTTTATTTTTTTTTGATCAAAAAAATAAGTTTGTTTGTAAAGGGTGATTAAATGTTAAAACCCCAAGATGAAAAATAAAAAATAAACTATCACTTTCTTAGGAACATAGCTTGTTTTTTTTCTTTAATTGGTTATAATATATTCCAACCTAAGCTTGTTAGGCCTTGATTTTGTTGTTTTTTTTTCTTTAAAAGTAGCTTGTGCCAAGATTTTGCAACAAAATCCAAGCATCACTTTTGTCCTCAGAAGTAATATATGAATTTGTATCTTATATGTACTCCAAAAGCATTTATATTAGTTAGTAGTACTCTGGAAGTTGTAATTAGCTTTTGTTTAGTAATTCATATTTTATCTCTGAGGAATACTTTGATCATGTGGAGTTATAGTAGCAAAATTTGCTCAAAGCATATTCTACAACTTCACTATCTCTGTCTTTAAGTAGTATAATTCCTTTGCTGTAATTTTTATTCTCATTTTTACATCGGGAAAAAATAGCAAGATTGTGTGGACAGCTGATTTCTCTCAGCAATGTTGAGAGATTTGGAATCTTTATATTGCTCATAATAAGCTAGTCTTAATTTGTCGCGTTAATAAGGCAACTACGCGATTTTTTAATTTTAAATTACTGTTAGGTCAGTAATTCTATTTAATTATACAGCAAATTTTGAAAAAATTTAAATATTTACAAATATTTACTGTTAAAGCGGTAAAACAAATATAAAAATATAGTTTTAGATATTTGCAAGGTGAAAAATGATTATATTTACTGCTTAGACAGTAATTATGAGTGATTTTAATTTAGGGAAGTTAATTATAGAACATCGCAAAGCTGCGGGACTTACGCAGCTCCAATTAGCTGATTTGGCAGGCATAGGCAAAACAACTGTGTTCGATATTGAAAAAAATAAACAATCCATAAGATTGGACAGTCTGATAGCGGTCTTGAATGTTTTGAATATTGATGTTCAATTTATAAGCCCATTAAAAAAATAAGAGATGAGAAAAGCAGTAGTTTATGTTCACGGTACCAGGGCTGGTGAGCTTATGGAAGAAGAAAACGGAAGGTATTTATTTATCTATGATGATGATTATTCTTCAGAGCCAGTGTCCTTAACTATGCCTACTGCCCATAAAAAATATTCATTTCTAGATTTTCCGCCTTTTTTTGAAGGGCTGTTACCGGAAGGTATAATGCTCGAAGGCCTTTTAAAAATAAATAAAATAGATAAGAAAGATTATTTTTCACAGCTTATGGCTGTAGGAAATGATCTGGTAGGGGCAGTAACGGTTAAAGCTGAAAATAATGAATAGATGCCCGATTAGTTATAAACCTTGCGGAGAAGATCTTTACAGCGTAGAAGGCTTGAAATTATTATCTTCTAAGTTACTCTCATTAGAAACGCTTCCTTTTTCTGCATCGGAGCTACGTCAGGAAGCAGCAAATAGAGCAGCTAAGTTATCAATTCAGGGCGTTCAGCCTAAATTAAGCGCCGTATTATCGATTAAAAACCAGCAATTTGAAATTGTAGATCAGTACGGTAATTTTATTATAAAACCGCAGAGCGATATATTTCCGGAATTACCCGAAAATGAGGATCTTACTATGCGAATGGCTAAGGTTTATGGAATTGAAGTGCCGCTTCACGGACTGATATATTCTAAAGATAATTCGAAATCTTATTTCATAAAAAGGTTTGACCGGTATGGTAAAGGCAAAAAATATGCCACTGAAGATTTTGCACAGTTGACAGGGAGTTCCAGAGATACCAAATACAATTTTACGATGGAGAAAATTGTAAAAGTGATAGAGGACTTCTGTACATTTCCTTCAATTGAAAAAGCAGAGTTTTTCAAAAGGATATTATTTTGTTTTATCACTGGTAACGAAGACATGCATCTCAAAAATTTTTCCTTGATAACAAAATCAGGAAAAACAACCCTGACACCTGCGTATGATTTTCTTAATTCATCAATTGCCATTAAAAATCCACAGGAAGAAATGGCACTTAAATTAAAAGGCAAAAAAAGTAATTTTAAAGCTAGTGATCTTGTTGATTATTTTGGAAAAGAAAGATTAGGGTTAAATGATAAAATTATCGATATCGTTTTAAAAACAATGTTTGAGAAGACAACGAAATGGAATGAATTAATTGAGATTTCTTTTTTGTCTGAGCCAATGAAAGAAAAGTATTTTAAATTGATGAAAGAACGATTGGCGAGGTTTTAGTTATTGACATTTTTGAATTTTGTATTTTTTTATTGATTCAATTTTTAGTCCAATTTTTCATATCAGCTTAGTCGTTGGTTTGCAAAAAAAAGAGTAAAATCAAACGTGCTTTAATTAGTATATTCGGTTGTGTTAAAATTAGTAAACAGTAAGGCAATTTATTCAATTGTTCATTTTGCAACTCTTTTTATTTCGAGTTGTACGCCAAGTATTTGTTGGATATAGTCTTTTAATTTTTCCATAATAAACTAATAAAATTAATAGTAAACCATATAGGTTTATTGTGCAAGTATAGGTTTATTGTATTGAAATTAATTCATTAATGAATAAAGTATAGTGATTATTGTATAAAAAAAATCAGTTTATATCGAAATAATAGCTTTATCATTAAATCCTGTATTTTCATTGTATTTAATATAGCCTAATTGATTGGTTATTAGTTTTGTATTTCCAATCTCAAAATCAGCAACGTTGACGTGATGGTGCTGAATATGGAAAACAAATTGTCCCGACAGTGTCGGCACAATTAGAAACTAAATATGGCAGATGTTTTACTGAAAAAAAAATTAAGACGAATGCTTCGTTTTGTAGAACAATTTTCAGATAAGCAAATGGTGATAGCATTCTCTCAAAAATTAAGATGGTTATATTTTATTGAATTATTACCCATAAAAAATCATGATGCCATGATTTTTTATGCAAATCAGGTTAACAGTCAATTAATGAGTGTAAAGGGGGGGGGCGAAAACAAATAGAAAAGAAAACTTTTGAATGTACAGAAATAGCAAACTTACAGATCCTTTTTCGGCTAGATGTTTTCCGAGTAACATTAATGCTGTGGTTGTTATAGGTTCCATATTGTAAGGGTTTGGTTAGTTAGTAAAGTTTTCCTTTCTATTTAAATTTCAGTTTGTCCAAAAGATCGTTAAAGTACTGCTCTCCCCAGATTTTAAGAACACTGTCGTCTTTAATGAACGGAATAACATCTTCTTTTACATTGTCAATAGAAACTGTTTTAAATTTTTCTTGCAACAGTTCAATGACATCTTGTTTTGTCAGTTCGTCCTTATTCCAGTCCTTTGTATCTTTGGCACGCAGAGTAAAATGGTGCAGGTCAAGAGGAATGCCTCTTTTTACGTACCACTCAAAATCGTACCAGTCGCGGCCTTTTACTCTTATTCCCCATTTTCTGAATAATAGTGCATGCATTTTGCCCGCAAATAAACTCGGCTTGTCAAAGCATTTCACATAAAAAGAAAAAGGGCGGGTCAGAAGTTTATTTTCTGTTTCGAATCCCAGAGGTGGACGACGGTCTACTTCAATTTTAATTTTTACAGTTCTATTTGTTGTTTTTATTCCTTCCTGTTTGATAATATCTTCCAGTACAAGTTCTTTCCATTCGGTTGTGGATTTAAGAAATGCTGAATCAATATTGGTTTTGATGGCCTTGTCTTTTTCGCGGATGCTAACTTGCATTCCGACTGCCTTAAATTCATCTACGATAGATTCGAAATAAGGTTCTAGAGAAAAATCCGGATCTTCTTTTAGAAGAGAAAAATCTAGATCCTCTGAAAAACGGTCCAGTTCATAAAATATCCGAAGAGCTGTCCCTCCATAAAAGGCGGCTTTTTCGAAAAAATCAGTTCTTGACAATCCTGCCAGAGCAATTTCTTGCATGATCTCACGCAAAGCAGATAATACATCATCCGTATTTTTAGGACCATACTCGGCAATCCATTCCTTTATCATAATCTCTCTAGTGTTTTAATAAGCATTAGTAAACTTTGTTTTTTTGGTGCATCTTTAGTCCAGGAGCGTATGACTTTGAGATTAAGCTTCCGTAGACTTTCGGGTTCAATGCGAAGATCATCAGTCAAGAAATTTAATGTCTGTGCAGTTCCGCGAAGAACTAGGCGCGAAGTTGTGATGATTTTGTCACACAATGCTTTCTCCGGCGATGCGATAAGTGCAGTCTGGCCGTCAGAAAGTTCAATGCTTTTTATACCAAAACTGTAATACGGCCAAGGTGTTGTGCGATATGTGTATCGGCCTGCGGGAGTTTTATATTTTTTTGAAAGCTTTATTGTCATCGAGCTTGTTTCATATACACGTTCCGGAATCAGTCCCCAGTAGGACAAAGCTGATTCCAATGATACGTAACTGGGCCCCCATAAGTGGTTTGCAATCAGAAATGGTTCCGTTCCTGAAACTCCATTTTTTGTAGCGTTTACATATAGTCCTTTTTTCAAAGAAATTATGTCGCCATTTTTTATCAGCTCGCTGATTTTATCATTTGGCCTTTTGTATTCTTTTAGTATATCTAGCATGATATGCCTGTTGAGAGGCGCTTTATTTAACTTTTGAATTGAATATTTTAAGTCCATTGTTGTTTAATTTGATGCTAAAATCGGAAAAATTCCGATTATTAACAAATATTCACACATTTAATTTTGCTTTATTATTCACAGATAATCGGAAATTTTCCGATTATCTGTGAAATTTTTAGCAGTAAATAATCAGCCTCAATCTAAAATAGAAAAAAGGGACACACTCGATTGTGATCTGGGTCATAAAAATGACCCAGATCAGTTTTTTTAACATTAGCTTTTAATGTCGCGTCAATTAGCTTTTGATGCATATTGAGATATGCAATATTGAGTTATATTTGTATGAAAAACACATCGTTATTGTTTTATATTGCATATCGCAATATGCGATATTGGTTAAAAGGGAATGTATGTCATTCGAATCTAGAGTTTGATGTTGTATTTTATTTAAATTTTCTTTTTGCTGTAGTCTCCCACAATTTAGTCATAAAAATTGAAAATTAATGGATCAGATAATTGAAACTATCTATGAGTGGAAAGAGGTTTTAAAGTAGAAAATTCTTTTTGAAAGAATATCACTTAAATTTAGATTTGAGTTTTTCCATGTCTTCCATTATGTTTACATCTAAAACCTTTGCATAATGCTGTGTCTGCTTGGTATTGGTATGACCCATCATCGCAGATACATTTTCCAGTCTTACTCCGTTTCCTAAAGTTACAGTGGTGGCAAAAGTGTGTCTGGCAACATACCAAGTAAGGTGTTTATTTATGCCGCATACATCAGCTATTTCCTTAAGATAAGCATTCATTTTCTGATTGGAAATTTTCGGGATAAGACCTTTCTGCTGGTTTTTGTATTTAGAAATGATATTCTCAACGGTAGGGAGTACCGGAACATTAGCTCTAATAGCAGTTTTTGCTCTGCTGGTCATAATCCATAAATTTCCAGTTGAATCTTCAGATAAGTTTCTCTCGGTCAGCTCCAAGGCATCGACAGGGGCGTAGCCAGTATAGCAGCTAAAAAGAAATATATCTTTAACCTTTTCCAGACGCGGAGTTGAGAATATTTTATTCTCAATTGTATTCAGTTCCAGCTGGGTTAGGAAAACGGCATCTTTTACGCTTAATCTGCCGTCATAAATATTGAATGGATTTTTTATGATCAAATCCATCTTAATGGCGTAATTGCATGCAGTTTTATACATTTTCATATATTTTACCACCGAATTGTTTTTGATGCCTGTCTGCTCTTTGAAACTGCTCTCGTATTTAAGGAACTGCTCCAGTTTAAAGACAAAGGAGCTTGAGATTTCAGATGCGGGCATATCTTCCTTTTTGTAGGTACTGGTGATGAAATCCAAAAGTAAATCCTTCGCTCTTTTGTACTTCTGCAGTGAAGCCGGTGCGCGCTCTCCTGAGTTAACTCTTTTAGTAAAAAATAAGTTGTAAGTGTCCATAATCTCAATTATGGTTGGGCCTTCAGGCTGGTCTATTTTTACTTTTCCTGTGAGTTCAGCTTTTAATAATTCCAAGTCAACTTCAGGGTCAATCCTGAAGAGTTCAGTAAACTTTTTTTCGGCATTAAGCTGCGTAAGATCAAGAGAGCTTTTAATTACCTTCTCTTTTTCCGCCTTCAATGTATTTTTCAAGTGATTTGTCTGAATCCATCTTTCTTTCGAGATGAATTTTCCCGAGGCGATTGTAATTATTTTGTTTTTATAAGAAAGTCTTAGAATAATGGAGCTTTCTCCGTCCCGATTAACTCTGCCAGATTTTAGCAGAAAAATTGTTTTTAACATGTTATCTAGTTTTAAAATTAATAATCAAATTGAATTAAAAATTTTAAGAGAGCCCATTGATAGCAGGGAATTCCCAGGGAATTCTTTTGCTTTAGTGGTCCAATTTTGAGAAAAAAGATCTCAAAAAAAGTGGGTCACTAATTGTGCCACCATTTTTTGATAAAACATGTGCTTTTTGAAAAGTCTGCAAAAACGAAAAAGCCTTTAAACACTAGTGTTTAAAGGCTTTTGACTTTTAAAGTTTCTTCTGAAACTTCTACTGGCGGAGAAAGAGGGATTCGAACCCCCGGACCTGTTACAGTCAACAGTTTTCAAGACTGCCGCATTCGACCGCTCTGCCATTTCTCCAGTATGTTGCGATCATTTGCTGATTGCGAGTGCAAATATAGTGCGCTTTTCTGATTATAAAAACTTTTTTAGTGCTTTTTTTTACTTAATTTTTAAGTGTCTAATTATCAGTATTTCTGTAAAAGAGATTTTCGAAAAAATTAGTCTAAGTCGTCTAAAATTGGTGTTGGTTTTTTGTTTTCATCCACGGCAACAAATGAAAAAGTTCCTGAAACAACCGTTTCGCGAAGTTCTGAATACATTTGTTCCATAAAAATATCAACATGAATTTTGCAGCTTGTTCTTCCAACGCTATCCACTTTTGCCACTAATTCGATTAAAGTTCCTGCCGGAATTGCTTTTTTAAAGTCAATTTGGCCAGTTGATATCGTTACTACTTTTTTGCGGCTAAAACGCGTGGCACAAATAAAAGCCACTTCGTCCATAAGATGAAGTGCAGTTCCTCCAAATAATGTGTCATAATGGTTCGTAGTACTCGGGAAAACCGCTTTGAATATGTGTGTCTCAGATTTCTTAATTCTTTCTTCTAATGTTCCCATATTAGTAGCTTACGTATTCTGTGATCTCAAGACCATATCCAATCATTCCTACTCGTTTTGTTTGCTCTGTGTTTGATACCAGTCTAATTTTAGAAATATCAATATCATGCAGAATTTGAGCTCCAATCCCGTAATCTTTGCTGTCAATGACTACTTTTGGTGCTTTCATCGTTCCTTCTGCCTGTAAAGCCTTAAGTTCAGAGATACGGCTTAATAAGTTTACTGCCTGCATATCCTGATTAATAAAGATTACAGCTCCTTTTCCGTTTTCGTTAATAACTTTAAACATGCCGTCTAATTGTTGCTCAGCATTGTTTGTTAAAGTTCCTAATAAATCATTATTTACCTGCGAAGAGTGAATTCTGGTTAAGATAGGTTCTCCAAGATTCCAGGTTCCTTTTGTTAAGGCAATATGAATTTGTTTATTTGTCGTTTGTTCGTAAGCTCTTAGTCTAAAAGTTCCAAAACGGGTTTCGATATCAAAATCTTCTTTTTTAACGATAAGGCTATCGTGTTGCATTCTGTAGGCAACTAAATCCTCAATCGAAACTAATTTTAAATCAAATTTCTTAGCCACTTTTACCAATTCAGGCAAGCGCGACATTGTTCCGTCTTCATTTAGAATTTCGCAAATCACACCAGCAGATTTAAATCCGGCCAATCTTGCAAAATCAATAGCCGCTTCTGTATGACCAGTTCTTCTTAATACACCACCTTGTTTTGCTACCAAAGGAAAAATGTGTCCAGGTCTTGCTAATTCGTGAGGTTTTACATTTGCATCTGTTAATGCTAATACTGTTTTAGATCTGTCAGCAGCAGAAATTCCTGTTGTTACTCCATGTCCTTTTAAATCTACCGAAACCGTAAAAGCAGTTTCCATATGATCTGTATTATTGGTAACCATTGGTCTTAAATCCAATTCCTTACAACGGCTTTCAGTTAATGGAGCACAGATTAATCCACGTCCGTGAGTAGCCATAAAATTGATCATTTCTGGTGTTACTTTTTCGGCTGCAGCCAAAAAATCACCTTCGTTTTCACGATCTTCATCATCGACTACAATGATTACTTTACCTTGACGAATATCTTCTATAGCTTCTTCAATGGTATTCAGTTGTATTTTTGTTGTTGACATTGGGTAATTGTTTGTTATTTATTGAATTCGGCAAGCGCCTCTTTCATGTGTGTTTTATTAAATAAATAAAAAAAGATATAAAAAGGAAATCCTAAGAACAATGTAAAATAAGGATTCGCAAAATTTGAATTATCAGTAAGTTTTGTGATTTCAGATAAAGTTTTGGTTGTTTTATAAATAAATAGATAAAACAAAATTAGATTAAGTATTTGTGCAATTATAAATAAGAAATGTGTTGAGAACAATGAAGACAGGATGAATCCTAGCACATATAAAAACAAAACCAAATTACTTTGCTGGCGATATAACTCAAAATAATGTTTAAGTTTAAAATAATCTACATTATATAAATCATTAGATTTTAACAGATCATCTTGAGTGATTCCTCTGTTTTCTAAAACTTTTAAAACTTTTAATCTTTGCTGAGATGAATATCCAAATTGTTCAGTGTTTTTTATAATTCCTTTTAAGACATTATCTGGTAACTGTAAATATTTTTGATATTCCTCATCTTCATTATTTAGTTTAACTAAATCAAGTGAAACTATTTCTTCCTTAAAATGAAATTCAGTGTTTGTAAATTTGCTAATTAAATTGTGTATTGGCGTAGTAATCGCATCAAAGTTGATTAATCCGTTGTCGTTTGTGGCCCGATACGTTAATAATATGGCCAATGGCGATAATACAAAAGAAGACATCCATGACCCCATAAACGGAGACATTCCACCTTCTTGCGAGAGTCTTTTTCCAAAAGTATTGATAAAGTGGAAAGTAATAAAAATCAAAACGGCGAATACAATTGGTAAACCAAGTCCCCCTTTTCGGATAATAGCACCTAACGGAGCCCCAATAAAAAACATTAAAAAGCACGCAAAAGCAATTACGAACTTTTCGTATAAAGCCGTTAAGTGTTTATTGATATCGCGTTGTTTGTCTTTAAGGTCTTTTTGAGTGGTTTCAATAGAGTAGATGTTGCTGGTAACATTACTGCTGGCCATTTTCAGAATATCCGACTTTTGTTTGTTGGTATATAAAGATAAAACATTATTAGGTAATGGTTTTTTCTTCTTGTTAGCCTGAACTGAACTTGAAATTGGAGATTTTCTAATACCAACGCGCTGGTTGATATTCTCTGAAAAAGAAAGAATTTCATTGTCCAGATTTTTATTCAAAGAATCTAACGTATAACGTAATTCGTTTACATTTAGCATTGCGTTTGTGCTACCAACGCTTTCTTTGTCTTCGTCGACTTTATTTAGTTCAGATAAGTCAATATTGATAACCTGCTTTTTAAAAGCTGCTTTTACAAAAGGTAGCTTAGCACGATCTTCATATTTTGTAGGCGTAACATCTTGATAGTAATATCCGTCATTCAAAACCAGTTTCAAGATGCTGGACTTTTCGTTACTTATTAATTTACCGTCTTTTGCCTTAATAACAGTTTTGTTTTCACCAACGTTATTAGGTTTTTCATGAATAGTAACACCGGTTAAAATATTTCCGTTTTCACCTGATTTTTTGTTCACTTTTATATTATAAAAGCCAACATCGCTAAACTGACCTTCGGCAATAGCCATTGCGGGTTTGGCCTGAGCGATGTTTTTTCGGAAATTCATAAATTTATATTCCGCAAATGGAATCACATTGTTGGCAAACCAAAACGCAACAATACTTAAAACAAAAATAAAGACAATTAAGCCTCGCATTGCTCTCTGAAGTGATATCCCGGAAGATTTCATAGCGGCAAACTCGTAGTTCTCAGCTAAATTTCCAAAAGTCATAATCGAAGCCAGTAAAACCGATAAAGGTAAAACCAGCGGAATGATTCGCGGCATCGAGAACAACAGGAATTTTACAACCAAAATCAAATCCAGATCTTTACCTGCCAGTTCAGATATAAAGAGCCAGACGGTTTGAAGAATGAATATAAAAAAAAGGATTACAAATACCGTAGTAAATGTAATCAGGAATGTTTTTAGTAAGTATTTGTCTAAAATTTTCAACCTTGTAATTTAATCTAATTTGTTGATGTAGTATTTTGGATATTTGCTCGCTACAAATGTAAATTGATTTTTTGATAAAGGCTGATTGGTTTTAAAAGAATTAACGGTTAAAGTGGTTTTTGTTCCATTTTTACCAGTTTCAATTAAATTATAGATGTGTTTTGTCTGAACATCAATACCTAAAAGGATTTCTTTTCTTTGATCTTTTGCACTTGTAGGCGCTAATTTAATGTATTGAATTTTTCTTCCTTTTACATTTTGCACAATATCCATATTGTATTTGTATCCGGAATTAAAAAACGTAAGCATTTTTGAAGGTGTAATGGCAGCATCGTCTTTTTCGTTTACTTTAGAAACTGTAACTTCTTCGTCTTCAGGAACAATTGTGTATGTTTTTTGTCCGTCAAATATTTTAGTCACACCCATAAAGTTCAATACATATTGATTGCTTTTCATGGTTACGTTTCCTTTGCTGTCCTGGTTGATGTTTTCTTTGGCGTTATTCAAAGAATATTTAAAATCAATAACAATATTGTCGTAACTCTTTATTTTGGCAGTTACTTCGTTCAATAAATCTTTGGCCTTTTTATCCTGAGCCTGAATAGAAGTGAAGCTCAAAAGCAATATAACTGCCATTTGAAAGCACTTTTTAGTCATCTTAGTAATAGAATTGTTTTGGATTTCCTGAATTTTTGTTTTCATGATTGGATTAATTTTGTTCATTATTAAAAAATTGATCAAGAGCACTTAAGTCAGATATGTTCACACTTCTTGCTTTACTGCCTTCAAACGGTCCAACAATTCCTGCTGCTTCCAGCTGATCGATCAAACGACCGGCTCTGTTGTAACCTAATTTTAATTTTCTTTGCAATAATGAAGCTGAACCTTGTTGCGCATTGACAATAATCTCAGCAGCTTCTCTAAATAGGGTATCTCTTTCGGAAATATCCATATCAAGATTAATGCCAGTTTCTTCTCCAACAAACTCCGGAAGCAAATAAGCTGTAGCATAAGCTTTTTGCGAACCAATAAAATCCGTAATTTTTTCTACCTCAGGAGTATCGATAAAGGCACATTGTACACGAACCACATCATTTCCGTTGGTATATAATAAATCTCCACGACCAATTAACTGATCGGCTCCTTGTGTGTCAAGAATCGTTCTCGAGTCAATTTTTGATGTTACCCTAAAAGCAATTCTCGCAGGGAAATTCGCTTTAATCAAACCTGTAATAACGTTTACAGACGGTCTTTGTGTGGCAATAATCAAGTGAATACCAATAGCACGTGCTAACTGAGCCAAACGCGCAATCGGAATTTCGACTTCTTTACCGGCAGTCATAATCAAATCGGCGAACTCATCGACAACTAATATAATATAAGGTAAGAATCTGTGTCCGGCCTCAGGATTTAATTTTCTGGCTCTGAATTTTTCGTTGTATTCTTTAATATTACGAACCATTGCATCTTTCAACAATGAATAACGATTATCCATTTCAACACAAAGCGAATTTAAAGTATTCACCACTTTTGCATTGTCGGTAATAATTGCGTCTTCAGTATCCGGAAGTTTGGCCAAATAATGTCTTTCAATTTTATTAAATAAGGTAAGCTCTACTTTTTTAGGATCCACCAAAACGAATTTTACTTCGGCAGGATGTTTTTTGTATAAAAGTGAAGTTAAAACAGCATTCAATCCAACAGATTTTCCTTGTCCTGTAGCACCCGCCATCAATAAGTGAGGCATTTTAGCTAAATCAACAACAAAGGTTTCGTTCGAAATTGTTTTTCCTAAAGCAATTGGTAATTCCATTTCAGCTTCCTGGAACTTCGCAGATCCAATAACGCTTTTCATAGAAACCATTGTTGGGTTCTTGTTAGGAACCTCGATACCAATTGTTCCTTTTCCTGGAATTGGCGCAATAATACGAATTCCTAATGCCGAAAGAGACAAAGCAATATCATCCTCCAAACTCTTAATTTTAGAGATTCTGATTCCGGCTTCCGGTACAATTTCGTATAAAGTTACCGATGGACCAACGGTTGCTTTAATCTGGGCAATTTCTATTTTGTAGTTACGAAGCGTATCTACAATTTTATTTTTATTTTCTTCTAATTCTTCCTGGTTGATCGTAATTCCGCCAGTCGAATATTCTTTTAATAAATCGATTGTTGGAAATTTATAATTTGATAGATCTAAAGTTGGATCGAATAATCCAAAATCAGCCACAAGGCGAGAAGCCAGGTTTTCTTCGATAATATCTTCTTCTTCCGGTTTTTCAACAACAAATTCTTCCGTGTGAACCACAGGCGCAACTGTTGCTGGTTTTATATCCATTTGAAGAGGTTTTACAACCGGATTCAAATCAATTTCTGATGAATGATTTATAGTAGGTTTTAAGGCTTCTTTGTTGATTTCGAACTGAGTATCTTCTGTTTTTAAATGAATGTTATCTAATTCAGGATCTTCCTCAATTGCAAATTCTTCAAGATTATAAGCGCTTTCTGCCTGTTGTGGTTTTAGGGAACCAAGTTCTGATTTGAATTCTTTTTTAGTAGAATCAAAGTAAGACTGGATCTTCTCCGGAGATAATTTAATTTTAAAGATGAGGTAAATGATTAATCCAAAAAGCAAGGATAGTAAAGTACCTGTTTTTCCGATGTAATCCTGAAGGAATAAATTCAGCTCATACCCAATTGTTCCGCCTAATTCAGGTGCCGATGTGGCGAAAAATCCAAATAAAACCGAAACAACAATGATGGCAAATAAATCCCAGAACCAAATACTTTTGAGTCTTTTGGTAGACATTTCTAATGCCAGAAATAATCCGGTTAAGAAAAATAAGCGAACCAATACAAAAGAAGCAAGTCCAAAACCTCTGTAAACAATCAAATCGGCCATGTAAGCACCAAATTTTCCGAGCCAGTTTTGTACCACCTCAGAGCGATCACCAAGCTCACTTACGGCGCTTTGATCTGTTTGCCATTGTCCGTTGACGTAAAAAGAGATAAATGCAACTAATAGTGCAATAGAAAATAGTACCAAAAGGCAACCCAAAACAAAACGTTGCTGTTTGTTGGGTCTCCAAGATTTTAAATTCTCAGTTTTTGGTGCGTTTTTTTTGTCTACTGTTTCTTTTTTTGTTGTTTTTGCCATTCTTGCGTTTCCTGTTGCCTAGATAAATTTTGGGATATAAATGATCAAGCCGATTGCAATTGCTGTCATTGCGGCAAAAAATACCGCTCCTGCAGCAATATCTTTAATAAACCCGATTCGTTCATGATAATTAGGATGAATAAAGTCAGCAATTTTTTCGACTGCTGTATTCAATCCTTCAACACTTAAAACTAAACCTATGGCTAAGGTTTGACAAAGCCATTCGGTTTGAGAAATATGAAAATAGAATCCTGCAATGGTCATTAAAATTCCCAATGAGAATTGAACCATTATGCTGTGTTCTGTCTTAATCAATTTTACAGCTCCGTTAAACGCATATGTCATGCTTTTTAAACGGCCAGTAACAAAAGTATTATCTTTTTGAAATTCCATTTATAGGTATTATAGTGCTGCTAAAGCTGCTTCGTAATTTGGCTCATTTGCGATTTCAGCAACTTGTTCCGTATGTGTAATTTTTCCGTTTTCATCAACAACAATAATAGCTCTTGAATGTAAACCTGCTAAAGGTCCGTCAATAATTTCTAAACCGTTTGCTTTACCAAAAGCACCAGCTTGAAAATCAGATAAGTTTACTACATTTTCTAATCCTTCGGCTCCACAAAAACGTTTTTGAGCAAATGGTAAATCTCTAGAGATGCATAAAACGGTTGTGTTTTCTAAACCGCTTGCACTTTCGTTGAATTTTCTAACAGATGTTGCACAAGTTCCTGTATCAACACTTGGAAAAATGTTTAAAACTAATTTTTTTCCTGCGAAATTACTTAATGAAGCAACAGACAAATCGTTTTGTACTAATTTGAAATCAGCTAGTTGAGAACCAACTGTTGGTAATTCGCCTGAAGTATGTATCGGATTTCCTCCTAATGTTATTGAAGCCATGATGTTTGTTTAAATTAATGAGGTTCAAAAGTAAGGATTAATATTTGAATCTAAAAGTATTTGTTAGCTGTTGTCATGACAATTAAGCTAGTTATAAGATAACGAATAATTTGTGCGTTTATGTTATAAATGATGCTATTTTTCTTTGCGTGAATATGGAACGCAGATAATACGGATTAAGCGGATTTTGGCGGTCATTTTTGTCATCCCGATTTCTATGATAAAACCAAATCTTTTTGATAAGGGATTTGGTTTTTTATTACCGCAAAAACTCGATGGATTATTTTATTTCTCACAGCGTTTAAAACGCTCATTTTATTCTTTCCTTCATCAACTTTTCTAATGTAGTATGTTTTTAAATCATTATCTGATCGGACCGCACTCATCGCTGCCAGATGCAGAATAGTTTTTAGATTTTTATCAGCAAGCATTGATACTCCAGGCCTTCTTTTTAATGATGTTCCAGATTGAAAATCAAAAGGAACTACTCCGCTGTAACATGCCATTTTCCTAGGATCAGTTATAGTTGTAAATCCTTCTGTTTTTGACAACAATGTCCATGATAAAACCTGACCTACTCCAGGAACAGATTTAATCAATTTCTGTTTCTGATTAAGGCTCTCTTGGTTTTGGATTATATTTTCAATATCATTTTCTATTATCTTAATTTGGACGTCAATATCTCTAAGAAGCTTAATATTTAAGTCTTTTAGGTGTTTATCTAAGCCAATACTTTTCATGAGTTTGTAATCATGCTGCTGTACTATTAGCTGCTTTTTAATCTTTATTCTTGAAGCTCTTTCGGTTAATAGTATTTTTATCTTTTTAATCGAACAAGAACATGGCTTCCATTCTCTGCTTTCCTGATGATTTTTTTCGATGAAATTACAAATGCGAAGAGCATCAATTTTATCATTTTTACCTCTAACAAGTCCTATACTTTTTTTGATATGTAAAGCTGATATTACATAAACTTTAAAATCAAATTTTTCAAGCACTTCAAACAGATTCCAATTATATCTGCCTGTATTTTCCATAGCTATAATTACCTTTTCTTCCGAGTAGCTTTTGAAGAAACGTTTAATAACAGGTACTTTATTTTCAATGGAAAAGTAGCTTACTGTCTCATTTTTAATACAGATATCCAAAGTCTTACTGCTGATATCAATGCCGATAATAATGTTTTTCATAACTTTGCTTTTACGATTCAACAAATGATTTGAGAAATTCATCATAAGCTCAACTCCTTGATAACGGGTCTCTAGCCCAAATTTCTATCTGAGTCTTTGATGAAAGGGAAGCGAAAGTCTTAATCAAGATATGAGTCACAAACTCAGAGGAACGAATAGTTTACTTTTGCTTCCTTTCTCAATCATAAATTTAATTAAATTTCAAAAAGCAAATCTAAAGGAGGAACGAGGGATCTCCGTTAGTAGCTCGACAATTTATGAAATACTTTGTGTTAGTTTCTTGCGGAGATCCCTCGTTCCTCGGGATGACATACTTTGTGGTTGCTTTTTTTGAAAAAACTATGGTTGAAGTCTTTCATCCTTAATTCTCTGTTCTTTTTTCCGCGAGAGGGATGGAAGCTAGCTACCGAAGTAGCGCGTACAGCCCGACAGCATCCCGATAAGAGGGCGAATAAGCGTAAAGTAAATTTGCCCTCTTACCGGGATGGTGGCTCGCCCAAATAATTTTTAATTTTAGATTTTAGATTTTAAGATTGATGCAGTTTGTCAGGCTGAGCGACAAAGTAGAGGTAAACTGAAAACTGGGACTGAAAACTGGGACTGAAAACTGCAAACTGCACCCGAAAACTACAAACAAAAAAAAACGCTCTCTTGGAATGAAAGCGTTTCTTACGTCATGTTTTTTTGTTTTTTCTCTGAAAAAGAGGTCGATTTATTTATCGATAGAACCTAAAACACGTTTCATAAACGCATTTAAAGCTTCTTTTTTATCGGTGCCCTGAACTACCATTTTGTGTACTTCGAGTGCGCCATACATATTAGATATTAGTTCGCCAATTACATCCAATTCTTCATCTTTTAAAGACGGAATTTCAGTCATTGCTTCCAGAACTTCAATCGTTTCAATGATATAATCCTGATCGTTTTCTTCGATAAATTGGGTCAATTGCTTTATTACGGGTAATTTCATGTTTAGATTTCTTAGATTTTTAGACATTCTTAGACTCCTTAGACTTTTTTAAAATTTAAGACAACATCTAAGAAGTCTAAAAATCTAAACCAGTCTAACTAATCTAAATTTAAGCAATTGCGTTTACCAAGTCGATTAAAATTTCTTGTTTGTTGGTTTGAGTTTCTCCAACTAATTTTCCGTTTACGAAAGTAGCGAATGTTGGCAAGTTGCTTACATTGGCTAATTTTCTTGATTCCGGAGAATTTTCTGCATCAACCAAAACAAAAGTGATAGCTTCATTTTCTGTTGCTAATTTTTTGAATTTTGGTTTCATAATACGGCAATTTCCACACCATGAAGCTGAATATTGTACTACTACTTTTTCGTTTTTAGCAACTAAATCTGCTAACGTATCTTCGTTTAAGTCGATTAACATATCTTTTAAATTTAAATTCCAAATTTTTTAAAATTCCAAATTCCAAAATCGGAGCTAAAATTTTTAAATTTGAGGGTTATTTTTTTAATGAAATTCCAAGTTTATAAATTTCAAATTCCAAATCGTATGATTGAAACTTAAAAAAATAATGTTTGAAATGTGATTGGATTCTTGTGAGAGAAAAACTCCAAATCCTCAAATTGGGATTTGGGATTTGGAATTTTAAAAAATGTGGTATTCTATTTCTTAGTTTGCGCTTAAGTATTCAGCAGTACTGATTCTGTCTGCGCTCATTGCTTCTTTTCCAGCTTCCCAGTTTGCAGGACAAACTTCTCCTTTTTCCTGGATATGAGTATAAGCATCAACCATACGTAAGTATTCGTTTACGTTACGACCTAATGGCATATCGTTTACACTTTCGTGGAAGATTTTTCCAGTTTCGTCAATAATGTAAGTAGCTCTGTAAGTTACGTTTGAACCTTCGATGATTACTGAATCAGTTTCTTCGCTGTATTCTGTAGAATCGATATCTAAAATTCCTAAAATGTTAGATAAGTTACGGTTTGTATCTGCCAAAATTGGGTAAGTTACACCTTCGATTCCACCGTTGTTTTTTGGAGTGTTTAACCAAGCAAAGTGTACTTCGTTTGTGTCGCATGAAGCTCCAATTACGATTGTATTTCTTTTTTCAAATTCTGGTAATGCAGCTTGAAAGGCGTGTAATTCAGTTGGGCATACAAAAGTAAAATCTTTTGGGTACCAGAACAATAATACTTTTTTGTTGTTGTTTACTGCTTCTTCAAAGATGTTGATTTTTAAATTGTCACCCATTTCTGAGATAGCATCTACTGCAATACTTGGGAATTTCTTTCCTACTAAAGACATATTTTTCGTTTTACGTTAAAAATTTATTTCTGATGCAAAAGTAGGGCATAACTACATGTTCTTACAATAAGAAGTGATTATAAATATTTATATATTGATAGTATTTGACTATTATGTATTGTTTTTGTTGTGTAACTTATTGTAAGTCAATATTTACAGGTAATTTTCCGTTGCATGTTAAATTTTCAAGAAATTGAATT
Source organism: Flavobacterium piscisymbiosum (assembly GCF_020905295.1). Classification (NCBI taxonomy): domain Bacteria; kingdom Pseudomonadati; phylum Bacteroidota; class Flavobacteriia; order Flavobacteriales; family Flavobacteriaceae; genus Flavobacterium; species Flavobacterium piscisymbiosum. The sequence goes on from NZ_JAJJMM010000001.1 coordinate 2,798,290, forward strand.
CCTGCATTTTTTTGGAACTCATTAAAATCCTGATACACCTGAATTAATCCTGAAGCCTTTGTTAAATAAGGAATAATAGGCAAAACATAAGGATTTCCGAAAACGTAAACGATGCATTTTTTAGTTTGCAATAAGTTCGAAAGCAATTCTAAAACTTCGTCGTCGATTTCGAAATTGTTCATAGGTTTTGCTTTTGGAACAAATAATGAAATAATAATAGTTTCGAAATTTTCTAAACTCGATGCAATTGATTTAATATCTGAAACTTCTAAGTTTTCGAAAGCAAATTCCGGAGATTCTAATTTTGTATTTAAGGTTTGAAAGAAAGTATTCTCTATACCTTTATATAAACTCAGTTTTGCTAATTGACTGTTTTTTTGTGCTTCAAAAGCCAATTCAATATTTGTGTTATCGATTATTTTTGTAATCGAATGTTGCGCAACTTCAAAATTTAAAGCTGATGTTTTTTCGAAATCTAATTCTCCTGAAGTAAAGTTATTATCCGATAAAATTCCAACTTTTTCTTTGGCTTTCATGATTCTGTTAAAGCTTTCTTCGATACGTTCCGGTGATGCATTTTTAAGGATCGCTTCAATTCCTTCGGGAACATTTTCGGCGAAACATAAAACGTCGTTTCCGGCGTTGAAGGCTTCCCATTCCAGTTCTCCTTTGGTTTCATATAGTTTAGAAACGCTGTGCATGTTTAAGGCATCAGAAATCACCAAACCGTCATAACCCAATTGCTCGCGCAGAAGCGTTTCGATAATAGGTTTTGATAAAGTAGCCGATGTATTTTTTCCGTCATTCAAACTCGGAACGGCAAGATGGCCTATCATAATCGAGTCTACATTATTTTCGATTCCTTTAATGAAAGGATATAATTCGTTTTCTAATAATTCTTCAAGGGTTTCGTTTAAAACCGGTAATCCCAAATGCGAATCGACATTGGTGTTTCCGTGTCCGGGAAAGTGTTTCAGGCAGCCCAGAACACCAACTTGCGACATTCCATTAAGATATTCAATCGAAAAATCAGCGACTTTTTCTTTGTTTTCACCAAAAGAACGATAACCAATAACGGGATTGTTCGGGTTATTATTAATGTCTGCCAAAGGCGATAAATTATAATGAATTCCCGCAGCTTTCAGGTCTAAACCAATTTGTTTACCCACTTCGTAAACCAAACTCGATTTACTTTCAGGTAAAGCGCCAAGTGTAATGGCGTACGGATATTGAGGTGTCTTTTCGATGCGCATGGCCAAACCCCATTCGGCATCAATACTGATTAAAAGTGGAGTAGGTGCTGCTTTTTGATAACGAACAATCAGATCCTTTATTTTTTGATAACTATCATCATTAAAAACGATTTTTTTCTTGCTTTCGTAATTTGTTGCAGCACTCGCACGGCTGTGAAAAAATGTTAGTCCGCCAATGTTGTGTGCTGCGATTAATCGTTCAGTTTCCTGAATGTTTTCTTCGGTATCGTTTATAAAAACTGCGGGAAAAAAGAATTGTCCCACTTTTTGTCTTAGTGCTTGAGCTGTCATTTTCATTATTATAAAGTCTTTTTCATACAGACACTGTTATCCATCTTTTCGTAAGGCGGATAATTTGGAATTATGGTATAATTTAGTTTTTGATATAAGTTGATGGCTTCGGGCTGGTTTTTTCCGGTTTCGAGAATGGTATAATCATAACCGACTTCTTTCGCCCAAATTTCTAATGCTGCTAAAACTGCAGAAGCAATTCCTTTTTTGCGATGCTCAGGATGCACGTACATTCGTTTGATTTCGACTGTATCTTCTTTTTTCTCCCTAAAAGCGCCACAACCCACTGCAATATCATTTTCATAAAAAACGATAACATGTTTTATCGCGTCAGTTTTATTAAACTGATTGTAAAAGGCGTGATCTTCTCCGTCTCTAATCGCTAAATCCTGATCTAATAACACCACTAGATTTTTAAAATCGATATCGTCAGAGTTTGTTCTTTTTAAGGTAATCATGATTCAATAAAAATATTTTAATAGAAGTTTTCTTTTTTTTTTGCCATTAAAACCATTAAGTAATTTAATCCAAGCTTTATGACCTTAATGTCTTAATGGTAAAAAAATAAGTTTTAATTTAAAAAAAGATCCTTTAAATAATTATGAATATTATTTTGAGGCATTTACTTATTTCAGTTTTGCTTTCTTTTGTTTGGCTAATTGCTTTTTGGTTTCAATAGCTTTCTCGAGTCGGTTTTTAAAACGGAAAAGTTTCGGCAAACCTTCTAAACGGTCTTCGAGAGTGATTTCTTCATAAACAATAATGGCTTTTTCTAAAACCCGTATCTCATTGTCGAGATCGATTTGGTTTTTGTAGAGAGTTGCCAGTCGGTCATAAGGATGATTTCCTTTAAAACCTTCGCTAATATTTTCTTCGTATAACGCAATTGCTTTCTCAATTTCTCCTGCTTTCTCCAATTCAATTGCTTTCAGGTTTCGTTCAACCTGGATGTTTTCATTGATTTCCATGGGCGTTATATTGTATAGCTGTTATGCTGTTTTTTTACCGAAATCTTTTGGGAACTCTAAAAATCGGGAAAGAATCAATCCCGGAATTGTTGCCAGCAAAACCCATATAAAAAAGTTTTGATAGCCTAAAAATTGCTGTATATAACCACTTAACATTCCCGGCAACATCATTCCTAAAGCCATGAATCCGGTTGCCAATGCGTAATGAGCTGTTTTTGATTCTCCTTCGGCAACATGAATTAAAAACATCATAAAGCCTGTAAAACCAAAACCGTATCCAAATTGTTCCAATATAACAGTGATGCAGGTATAAAGATTAAGCGGGGAGTTTATTTCGAAAAAATAAAGGTTTATATGCAGGTGGAAAATTTCTTCCGGCTGAAAATGAGCTAATCCAATAAAACCAAGAATTGGTAAATGCATGGCCAAAAACATAGGAAACATCCATTTGGTAAGTCCTTGTTTAGAGATGGCAATACCTCCCAAAATTCCTCCAACTGTTAAAGCGAAAATCCCTAAAGTTCCGTAGATAATTCCAACAGCTTCAGTGTCTAATCCCATTCCGCCTATTTCTTTTTTGTCCAATAAAAATGGACTTAACATTTTAAGCAATTGTGATTCGCCTAAACGGAAAACCAGAATAAAAGCCAAAACCAATCCGATTTGTTTTTTCTTAAAGAAACTTACAAAGATGGTGGCAAAGTTTTGATGCGGAACGATTTTGTGGTTTACATCAGCATTGATTTCATTTTTTGGTGTAAAAAAGAAATTATAAATAGTAATAAAAGTCATTAATAAACCAACGGCAATCATGGTATACGACCATGCCTTGGTATTATCACCATATTTATGTTCCAGATATCCTGCAAACAAAACAATCAATCCGTTTCCGGCTAACAGTGAAAGTCGGTAAAAAGTACTTCTGATTCCGAGGAAAAACGATTGTTGTTCTTTTGGTAAAACCAACAAATAAAAACCATCGCTCGCAATATCGTTAGAAGCCGAAGCAAAAGCAGCAACCCAAAAAATGGCCAGAGTCATAATAAAAAAGCCACTTGCGGGAATCGTAAATCCGACCAGTAAAAAGGCGATCGAAATCAATAATTGCATCGATAAAAACCATTTTCTCTTAGTTCCGTGTAATTCTATAAACGGACTCCAGAGTGGTTTTATAACCCATGGTAAGTATAATAAACTGGTATAAACTCCAATATCTTCATTTGAAATTCCCAGATTTTTGTACATAATGACAGAAACTGAGATGATTACGGCATAAGGTAAACCAGATGCGAAATTAAGAAGCGGAATCCAAAACCAGGGTTTATTATCTGTTTTCATTAGGCTGAGCAGGTGAATAAAGTTTAAATGTCTTTTTTAAGTCGATCGTAGTCGGGGTACTTTCGTTCGCAAAATAATCAATAAATGTTACAGCGCAAGCTTTATATTGATTCATTTTTTCAGCCGGGATCGAAAACTGGATGGTGCCTTCATTTTCATAAACCGTGATTTTTTCAATTATTTTGCTCGGATCGTTAATGTCTATTTTCGAGGTACTTTCTCCTCCATAAACTACCATATAACGCACCTTTGTATTCAGCGGCGCTTTAATATTAAACGCATAATGTACGCTGTCTTTTTGATATTCATTCACCACCGGAATATCAATTACAATATGTTTTAAATTAGGAACCGGAGCAGGAAGCGCAGGATATTTATATTGATTTTCTTCTAAAACCCGTACAACATCAGCATTTTTGTTCATGAACCATTTAGAACTGAAATACGCACTTCCGCCTACTTTTTTGAAACTTCTTGCAAAATCAATCTGGGTTGGAATTTCGCTTACAAAGTTCCAGCTTTTGTCACTATCGCCTCTAATTTTATACGAAGCATGACCAATATAAAGAGCAGTATTATTAGAGTTTTCAGACCACCATTTTACCAATTTCGAGTAAGAAGCCCTTGGGTTATTCATACTCCAGTACAATTGCGGCAAGATATAATCGATCCATTTTTGGTCCATCCATAAAACAGGATCTGCATATAAATCATCATAATTAGAGGTCGATTGTGTCTCAGAACCTTTTGGATCCATCGATTTATTACGCCAAACCCCAAACGGACTGATTCCGAATTGTACCCATGGTTTACTGGCTTTTATCGTAGTGGAAATTGTGTGTACAAAGCTGCTCACATTCGCACGACGCCAGTCTGATAGAGTTAAACCCGCACCATATTTTCTATACGATGCCGTATCGTTAAAAGTTTTTCCGGGAACTGTATAAGGATAAAAATAATCATCAAAATGAATCGCGTCAATATCGTATTTGTCAACGACTTCTTTTACAACTTTTGTCAAATGTTGCTGAACTTCAGGCAATGCAGGGTCGTAATAATATTTTCCGGCATATTCTATCATCCATTCCGGATGTTTAAAAATGTCGTGATTTGGGCTTAAAAGATTTTTGTTTAAATCGAAAGTAGCACGGTACGGATTCAGCCAGGCGTGAAACTCAAAACCTCTTTTATGCGCTTCCTCAATCATCCACGCCAATGTATCGTAATAAGGATTGGGAGCCACACCTTCTTTACCAGTTAAAAAACGTGACCAGGGCGCAAATTCTGATGGGTAGAAAGAATCTCCAACACTTCTAATCTGAACGATTACCGCATTATAATTGAGCTTTTTGTAAGCTTCTAAAATCTCAAGATAATCAGCTTTTTCTTTTTCGACACCGTCAATGGCTGTTTTCGGCCAGTCGATATTGACAACGGTTGCAATCCAGACACCTCTAAATTCGTTTTTAGGGTAAATTATTTTTTCCTGTGCATTAGAAATTAATCCAACGAAAAATAAAAATATAATAGAGAAAAGTACTTGCTGATTTTTATGCATTTCAATCTTTTTTAACAGAAACCAAAAATAGTTTTTTTAGCGGACTATAATAAATAATTAATAAATTATAATTTGAACGGTATTTATTTGGTTTTCATATAATAGCTTGTGTTTTTTATGATTTATAATTTTATCGAAAAACAAAGATTGATTTTGAAAAAGAAATTTAACCGCAAATTTCCTGTTTGGGTTTCAGTATTTTAAACAATAAACAAAATAAAGGGCAAGCAAATCTAATGCCGAAATCTTCTTGAAAGCGCAATTTTAGGTTTGTCAACCGAAATTCAGGATTTAAATTTTCAATTTAATTACAGTAAAATACATGTTTATATTTTTATTATAATTTAAGAAATACCGTATGAAAATTAAAAAAGATTCATTTTGTTTTTTATATTTGAACCCAACCAATTAAAACTAAATTCATGTTTGTTATTTTACCCATCCTTATCCTCTTTATCTTTTTATGGATCTTTTATTATAATTCCCTTATCGGAAAAAGAAATCAGGTAACGAATGCTTTTTCGGCTATTGATGTGATGCTTAAAAAACGTTTTGATTTGATTCCGAATCTGGTTGAAATTGTAAAACAATATACCGATTACGAACAAAGTACTTTAACAAAAATCGTTGAGCTTCGTGCCAAAGCAACTTCCGGTTCCGTTAGTGATACCGAAAAAGCAAGTCTTGATGCAGAATTGAGCACGACGGTAAGAGGTTTAATGGTAAATGTCGAAAATTATCCAGATCTAAAAGCAAACGCAAGCTTTACTAATTTGCAAACCACCTGGACAGAAAGCGAAGAGCAAATTGCTGCTGCCAGAAGAACTTATAATGCTGTGGTAACAGATTTTAATAACGCTATTATGATGTTTCCGGGTAATTTATTTGCCGGAATGTTGAGTTATACTCCAATCGAAGTTTTGGCAACAGCCGAAGAAGAGCGTAAAAATATTAGTGCAAAAGAGCTTTTTAATCGCTAATGGATTCAGAAATCAGTAATAATCCCGCCTTGCAGGAGGTTTTGAATACATTAGAAGTTGACCGTAAAAAAATTGCGTCGACTTATACCGTTTGTTACACCGTATTTGGTATTGCAGCATTACTTATCGTGGGCGGATTACTTATAGGAGCTGCAACTGTGGCTATTATATTAAGTTTGATTCCGATAATTGTGGGTATTGTAATGCTTTTTCAGATCGATGGTGATGCCCAAAAATACAAAGTAGCTTATAAAATGAATGTTGTATCAACGGCATTAAAAAAGATCAACGAAAGTCTCACTTTTGTACCTCAAAGCGGACTTATGGAAGGTGAATTTATAGATTCTGACCTTTTTACAACAGAACCGGATCGCTATAAAACACAGGATTTAATAAGCGGAACTGTCGATAAAACTTCTTTCTCGTTTGCCGAAGTTCACGCCGAATATAAAACCGAGACGCAAACCAAAAACGGAACGCGTACCGAATGGCATACGATTTTTAAAGGAATTATTTTTGTAGCCGACTTTAATAAAAACTTCACGGTTTCGACAGTTGTCAGGCCAAAAAGCTTTGGAAATACGGTTGGCGCATGGTTTTCTAAAAATATTTTCAGTTTTGGAAATACTGAAATTGTACAGTTAGAAAACACCAATTTCGATAATCAGTTTGTTACCTATTCCAGAAATCAAATCGAGGCAAGATATATCTTAACGCCCGCCATGATGGAAAGAATTTTGGACTTAAACAATAAATCCGACGAAACGATTTCGCTTTCGTTTATAAGTTCAAAAATGTATATCGCTTTCCCGCTAAGCAACAATTACTTCGAAGCGCCTATACATACGTCGCTTTTAGTACCCGATTTACTTACCGATGATCTTTCGATTGTTCAGTTTATGCATGATATTGTTCATGAACTGGATTTGAATACGAGGATTTGGGGGAAGGGGTAAGCTTTCTTTTTATAAAATATTTTAACCGTTTGATAGATTTTGATTTGTTCAAGATTTATGAAGCGGTTTTTTTTATTACAATATAAAACAGGTATTACTACTTGCTTGTTTTCTTTTATTTATTACTAATCTTGTTTTCAGTGAATTATTGATACAATATGGTTTTCCGTAAAAAAGATATTACTTGAGTATTGATATTTGTTTTTAGTATAAAAAATATTCTATCAATATTAAAAGATTTCTAGCTATGGAAAAAATTACAGTAAAACAATTAATTAAATTCAGAGGAAAAAGTGAAAGAACTAAGATCACTTTTGTTAAAAATCTTGATAAAGAGAAAATAAAATCGCCGGATGATTCTGGAGGTGATTACTGGATTAGTTGTTTGAGTGCTATTAGAAATACTTTTAAGTTTGACAATGCAGATTTGTTAGATGAGAAGATTAATCTATTGATTGATAAAATTAATATTGAAGAAGATGGAAGAATAAAAGATCAATTTCAAAGAAATCTCGACATTGTAAATAATTTTAAGGATTATGATTTTAAACATTTAAAACCAGATGTTGATTTGATTTTTCTTACGCAACCAAAAGATCATGCTATACTTAATATAAAAGGATTTCCAATTGAAGCCAAACCTTGTCACATTTTTACATTTTCAAATAAAAAAAGTGAAGAAATAGCAGGAGTTTGGTTTGTAGCTCAAATAAATGGTTTCAAAAAAAGTGAACTTGGAATGTTTGCAGATATGATTTATAGATATTTAGATAAACACCATTCAAAAGATTTTTATGTAAATCCAGACTATTGTATTGCAGTTGACCTTTATAATGGACAAGAAGTGAGTTACTCGGAAATTCAAAATGGTAAAGTTCCGATTTTAATTGATTCAACATTGGAAGATTTAAAAGAAGTAGATAGAGACTAGTTAAAACATCATTTGAAATTGAAACATTATGGAAATTCAAGAATTTATTTCTCAGTATAGAAATCACCCAATTCTTTTTATAGGGACAGGTATAAGTTTAAGATATTTAAAAAATTCTTACACATGGGATGGTTATTAAGTAAAATCGCTTTAGAACTAACTGGAAATCCTGAATATTATTTAGATGTAAAGTCTCACTGTCATACAAATTCTACTTTTGATTATTTAAAAATTGCTAATATTATTGAAGAAAAATTTAATTCTACTTTACAAGAAGATAGAAATGGAAAATTTAAACATATCAATGATGTTTTTTATGAAAAGATGAAAAATTCAATAAGCATAAGTAGGTTTAAAATTTATATTGCAGAGTTATTTTCTAAAATAGAATTTAGAGATGAAATGCTTGAAGAATTAAAAGATCTTAAAAAGATTAGGAAAAATATAGGTTCTGTTATTACTACAAATTATGATGGCTTAATTGAAAATATTTTCGAGTTTACAAAATTGATTGGTAATAATATTTTATTAAGTAATCCTTATGGCTCAGTTTATAAAATTCATGGATGTTTTGAGAATCCTGAAAAAATTATTATAACAAATAATGATTATGAGGCTTTTGATAATAAATTTGAATTGATAAGAGCGCAGTTGCTATCATTATTTATTCATAATCCGATTGTTTTTCTAGGTTATAGTGTTGGAGATGAAAATATAAAGAAAATTTTAAAAACAATTTTTTCTTATGTAGAGCCAAATTCTGAATTAGCTACAAAAATAAAAAATAACTTTTTGCTTGTTGAATATGGAAAAGATATTGATGATCTAACTATAAGTGAGCATGATATAGTTTTAGAAGGAGATTTAACAATTCGTATTAATAAAATTAAAACTGATGATTTCTCTTCAATATATAATTCAATTTCAGATCTTCAATTACCAGTAAGTGCCCTAGATATTAGAAAAGTTCAAAACATAGTCAAGGAAATGTATGCAGGAGGAGATATAAAAGTTAGTATTACGGAAGATTTAGACACCTTAAAAAATGGAGAAAAAATTCTAGCAATCGGCTCACAAAAAACAATAAGTTATCATTTTGAAACAGGAGCTGAACTTTTATCAAATTACTTTAATGTTATTGACGAGTCTAATATTCAAATTTTAAATTTAATTGATAAATTTAAAATTCAAGCAACTCAATATTTTCCAGTTTTTGGTTTCCACAAAATTAATAGTGGATTTGAGACTGCGGATAAATTAAAAAAACAACAGGTAAATAATATAAATTTATGCATGAAAAATATGCCAGTATCATGTAAGGTTATGCATGGATCTATTGATGGTATTATGGAAGATGAACATATTCCTCCATCGAGTAAAATGAATGCATTAATGTGGAGTACTTTCCAAGATAATATTAATCTGGATGAAATAGAGCAATTTTTAAGGGAGAAAATGTCAACAACATCAACTGATTATAGAAAACTATTAAGTGTCTATGATTTAAAAAAGTATAACAATTGAAAACTTATTTAATCAAGTTAATAATAAATAAAAATAAATTTGAAGTATTCGCCGCTAGCGCGAGTGTCTCGCTCTTGCCCAAATAGAATATCAATTAATATCACTTTCTAAAATAGTCTGGTCATTGTTCTCGTAGTTTTTTCCAGAACTGTCTTTCTAATCTATTGTATTTGTATCAAAGGCGATACTAATGATTCTTAATAAAAATTAAATCTATGAATTACCTAATTACATTTCGTGATAATAAAACAACTGAACAATTTGTTGATGAGATAAATCGTATTGAAGGAATAGCATTAAAAGATTTGAAAGTCAGAGATTTGCTTTATTATAACGGAGAACCAATTCGTTCAGGAATTGGAGTATATATATTTAAATCAAAGGATAAATGTTATTATGTAGGTAATTGTGTAGCAAGATGTTTTGCTGAACGTATTCCTGCTCATTTCGACTTACGGAAGGTAGGATGGTTTAATACTTTATTAAAAACGATTATTAAAAATGAATTTGCCGATAAAGAGATAACAGATGATTCATTACATATAGCTGCTAAATTTGCTTTTGATAATATAAATTTGGTTTTAGTAAATTTTGAATATCACAAGCATTATATTAATCAAAAAATAAAAATAAACAATTTAGAAAGAGATCTAGGTAAAGCTTTAAGTTCTTATAATAAAAACTTTAGAAAAAATCAATCATTACAAATTGAAAATGATCTTCTTTAGCTTTTATAAATTAAGAAAAAATAAACAAAGAAACCTTGATCTTTTTAAGATCGAGGTTTCGTTATAAAAAAATATTATTAGAAATTACCCAGCTCTCTGAAGTCTTCTCGAAACGTGAAATTTTGCTGTGCGAAGTCTCCCGACTTCGTACCCGTTCCAATATTAAAATAACTGTATTTGCCAATCGTTGTCGCTACGAAGTCGGGAGACTTCGCAGAGCGGTGTCTATTTTGTAGAAATGACAAGATTGGAAAATCTCTTTGGAAAATTGCATTTTTAGATTTAGATTTGAAGTGCAAACTATGATAGAAGAAATCTTAACAAACTATATTAAGTTCATTAGAAATTTTGAAACTTTACTAAAGGATAAGTACAAACAAGATATAAATCCATGTTCGTTTTCTCGTACTTTTTTTGAAAGAAAAGGAAATATTGATGGAATTGAATATTGGTTTCATGGAAGTGGCTGTACGGCAGAAAAAGATGGAGTTATTTATGCTTATGACATTGCTATAAATGAAATTGAGTTTTCGCAATGGAAATTTTCAGAACTTATTAGAACGCACCCTGAATATCAAAAATTAAATTATAGTCCTGAATTTATTGAATATGAATTGTATCAACTTTTCAATAAAGGAATTTTGGGTTGGGTTATTATTGAGGGAATAGAAGGAAAAGATTTTGGATGTGTTTTTATGGAATATAGAGTTCTTCTGGAACCGCCTTATGTTATAAATTAGTTTTTCCAATAAACCTTCTTATGAAAAAGAGTCCTCAATGCAATCGAGCACCAAAAGACATAGATTTACTACCCACTATTTCGCTAATCAATTAGGATAAAATGACTATTATAGTCTGATTGAAAAATATTTTTCTTAAATTAGAGAAACAATTAAATTCAAAAGACATGAATCCATCAAAAATAATAGGAATAATTCTAATCGTTATTAGTCTCGGTGTGGGATATATAGGTATCAACAAAATAGCTGATAATACAAAAGAAATCAATTTATTAGGACTAAAAATTAATGCGTCAAACGAATCCGGTAAACAACAAGGATACCTTTATTTAGGACTGGGCATCATTTTACTTGTGGGCGGAATTTATACTGTCAACAAATCAAAGTAAAGTCATGTAAGTAGGGATTGTAAATATTGAATGAGGGTATTGTTGGGTAATGATTTCTTGTCAATTAATTTTAGACAAAACTTCTTATGAAAAAGAGTACCCTAGCCCTGATAGAAGTGGAAATCCTTTTGTGTCCGCCGCGGCGGACACAAAAGATTGAAACGAATAGCAGGAAATAGCTCCTGAAAAAAATGAACTTCCAATATTAAAAATTCCAAATTCCATTTCAAAAAATGGCATCACAAGAAAACCTTAGAACCTTAGTGTCTTAGTCCCGAAGTTTCGGGATAGAACCTTAAAAAAAATAACTATTTTTGTGAAATCATATTCAGCAAAAATGTCAATAACTAAGGAGTTAGAACAATTATCAACATCGCTAGAAGGAACACTTTTATACGATGATCTTCATAAAACGCTTTATTCGACCGATGCTTCGGTGTACAGGATTAGACCAAAAGCGGTTGCTGTGCCTAAAACAATCGAAGACATTAGTAAAATAATCAGGTTTGCAGCACAGCATCATCTTTCGATTACACCAAGAACGGCCGGAACTTCGCTTGCCGGGCAAACGGTTGGTGACGGAATTGTGGTCGATGTTTCGAAAAACTTTACCAAAATCCTGAATTTTGACCCGATAAAAAAAACAGTTACAGTTGAGCCCGGTGTGATTCGCGACGAACTTAATTTATTTCTGAAACCCCACGGCGTATTTTTTGGTCCTAATACTTCGACGACAAACCGATGTATGATTGGCGGAATGGTGGGGAATAATTCTTCTGGGACAACTTCCATCAGATATGGTGTAACGCGTGATAAAATTGTCGAAATCAAAGGACTTTTGAGCGATGGGTCGGAAGTGGTTTTTAACAAACTGACTTCGGCTGAATTTATCGAAAAAACCAAAGGAGATACTTTAGAAAATAAAATATATAAAAGTCTTTACGACGAACTTTCGGTAAAAGCAACGCAGGACGAAATTATAAAAGAGTTTCCGAAACCGGAAATTCATAGACGAAATACAGGTTATGCCGTTGATATTCTCTTAAAATCGGATTTGTTTGGCGGAACTGAACCTACAATAAACGTAGGGAAATTACTTTGCGGAAGCGAAGGAACTTTGGCCTTTACTTATGAAATTACCTTAAAAGTCGATGATTTACCGCCTGCGAATAATATTATGGTCGTGGCGCATTATCATAGCATTCAGGAATCGCTGGAATCTGTTGAGGTAGCAATGAAACATCATTTGTACACTTGCGAAATGATCGACGATACGATTTTAGATTGTACCAAAACAAGTCGTGAACACATAAAAAACAGATTCTTTTTGGTTGGAGAACCAAAAGCAATTATGATGTTTGAAGTGGCTTCGCACGATCCTGAAGATGCCGAAAGACAAGCGAATGCTTTGGTGGCCGATTTAGAAAAAAATAACTTTGGTTACGCGCTCGTAAAAATTTACGGTGCCGATATCGAAAAAGTAAACGAATTGAGGAAAGCCGGTCTCGGACTTTTAGGAAGTATTGTAGGCGACGAAAAAGCAGCCGATTCTATTGAAGATACAGCGGTTGAATTAAGTGATTTACCGGCTTATATTGCGGAGTTTTCGGCAATGATGTTACGCCACGGACAAGGTGCAATTTATTATGCGCATGCCGGAGCGGGCGAACTGCATTTGCGTCCGGTTTTGAATTTGAAGAAAACATCAGATCTTAAACTCTTTAGAACCATCGCGACCGATGTGGCGATTTTGGTGAAGAAATACAGAGGTTCATTAAGCGGTGAACACGGCGACGGAATTGTGCGCGGAGAATTTATTCCGTTTATGATTGGCGAAACCAATTATGAATTGCTGAAAAGAATCAAATTGGCATTTGACCCGAATTCGGTTTTGAATATTGGGAAGATTGTCAATGCCTTGAAAATGGATGAAAACCATCGTGTAGTTTCGGGCAGGGTAGAACCGGATATTAAAACGTTTCAGGATTTCTCAGACAGTTTAGGAATTTTGCGCGCTGCCGAAAAATGCAACGGATCTGGCGATTGTCGAAAATTACCATCGGCAGGAGGAGCAATGTGCCCGAGTTATCGTGCGACCAAAAATGAAAAAGAAACAACGCGTGCAAGAGCCAATGCGTTGCGTGAATATTTGACGTATTCTGAAAAAGAAAATAAATTCGACCAGAAAGAACTTTACGAAGTTTTTGAGTTGTGTGTAAGCTGTAAAGCCTGCGCCAGCGAATGTCCGAGTAATGTGGACGTTGCAACTTTGAAAGCCGAATTTTTATACCAATATCAAAAAGCAAACGGATTTTCGACCCGAAATAAGATTTTTGCGCACAACGCAAAATTGAATAAAATGGGAAGTAAGTTTCCGTCGATCACCAACTTTATTTCGAATCAATCGCTTGTTAAAAAAAGCATGGGAATTGCGCCTGAAAGACAAGTTCCGCTTTTGGCGAAAAAGACGTTCAAAAAATGGTACGAGAATCATAAAGCACAAAAAAGCGATTTCCCAAACGGTCAAGTGTATTTGTTTAATGACGAATTCACGAATTATTATGATGTAAATATCGGAATCGACGCTTTTGAATTATTGACGAAATTAGGTTACGAAGTGCTAATCGTAGATCACGAAGAAAGCGGAAGAACCTATTTATCAAAAGGATTTCTGGAAGAAGCCAAAAAGATCGCGAATATCAATGTAAATATTTTCAAGGATTTAATTTCCGCGAAAGCGCCATTGATAGGCATCGAACCTTCGGCAATTCTGACTTTTAGAGACGAATATTTACGTTTGGCTGATGATAAGGAAGCTGCTGAAAAAGTATCGCAAAGCGCTTTTACAATCGAAGAATTCTTTAAAAAAGAAATCATCGACGGAAAAATAAAACCGGATTCTTTCTCAGATGAAAAGAAAGAAATCAAGATTCACGGACATTGTCATCAAAAATCATTGAGTTCGGTAGAAGCGACTTTCGCCATGCTGAATTTACCAACCAATAATACAGTTACAATTTACAATTCGGGTTGTTGCGGAATGGCAGGATCGTTCGGTTACGAAAAAGAACATTATCAGGTAAGCATGCAAATGGGAGAAGATACCCTATTCCCAAAAGTGCGTGCCACCGGAGAAAACGTAAAAATCGCCGCCGCAGGAACCAGCTGCCGCCATCAAATTTTTGACGGAACGAGTAGAGAAGCACAACATCCGGTGAGTATTTTGAGAAATTGCTTGCGTTGAGAGATGGCACGCAGATGACACAGATTCACTTCGTGAAAACGCGGATGAACACGGATTTTTTTTGTTTCACGCAGATTCTGCAGATTTAAGCAGATCTATTTGGATTTTGTTTAATAAAGAATCTGTGCGCATCGGCTTAAATCTGCCAAATCTGCGTGAAATAATTTGTGCTAATTTGTGAAATTTGCGGTTAAAAAAGTTCAGCCACAGATTATTAAGATTAAAATGATTTTGTCTAACACAATCCAGATAGCTATCTGGAGCAGATTTCAACAGGTTTAATTTAGATTTTTATAAAATAATCTGCGCGCATCTGCTTAAATCATTTTAAATCTGCGTGAAATTCATATTAAAATAATCTGTGTTAATCATTTTAATCTGTGGCTAAATTTTTTCTCTCGCAGATTTGGCAGATTTAGCAGATTTTTTTTGACAAAGACTAAAAAGAAACCCGCGTTAATCCGTTTTACCAGTTAAAACCAGCGTGCAAAAAAAAACTTTGTGACTTAGCGCCTTCGTGGCAAAAATAATTCACTGATAAAACAAAATCGTTTTATATATTTGAAATCAGGATAATTTTTGCATTATTTGCAAAATAAAACCGCAAACACCGATTTAAATTAATTTTAAAAGTAAAACCATATATGGCATTATCAGGTTTATTCCGAAAAAAAACGGTACAAGATATTCTGAAACAAGTTGCAAAAAACGAAGCAGACGGTCATAATGCATTAGGAAAACATTTAACGACCAAAGATTTAACTGCTTTCGGGATTGCTGCTATTGTAGGAGCCGGAATTTTTAGTACTATCGGAAAAGCCAGTGCAGACGGTGGTCCAGCGGTTATCTTCTTGTTTTTATTTACGGCATTAGCCTGTAGTTTTGCGGCTTTTGCTTACGCCGAATTTGCCTCAATGGTTCCCGTTTCAGGAAGTGCTTATACGTACTCGTATGTAGCTTTTGGAGAACTAATCGCCTGGATAATAGGTTGGGCTTTAATCATGGAATATGCAGTTGGGAATATAACGGTCGCCATATCGTGGAGTGATTACTTTACGGGACTGCTCCAGAGTGGCGGAATTCATCTCCCGCAATGGATACAGATGGATTATCTAACCGCTTCAAACGGATTTAAAGATGCCACAGCTTTAATGCAGGGCGGAAAATCATACGACAATTTGGGTAGAGGTCTACAAGAAGCGTATACAGCCTGGACTACAGCGCCAACAATTGGATCTTTCCATTTCGTAGCCGATTTGCCGGCATTGTTCATCATTGTTTTAATTACCGCTTTGGTTTACAGAGGGATGAAAGAATCTCGTAACGCCAGTAACTTAATGGTAATTGTAAAACTTTGTATCGTACTTTTAGTAATTGCAGTTGGTGTATTTTATGTCGATACAGCCAATTGGGATCCGTTTGCACCAAATGGTGTAAGTGGCGTTTTAAAAGGAGTTTCGGCTGTTTTCTTTGCTTATATTGGTTTCGATGCGATCTCAACAACTGCTGAAGAATGTAAAAATCCGCAACGTGATTTACCACGCGGAATGATGTGGGCGATTATTATTTGTACTATTTTATATATTGCCATTGCCTTGGTTTTAACCGGAATGGTGCGTTATAACGAATTAAATGTTGGAGATCCTCTGGCGTTTGTTTTCGATAAATTAAACCTTAAATGGATGTCAGGAATTATAGCCGTAAGTGCTGTAGTGGCTATGGCGAGCGTTCTTCTGGTTTTCCAGATGGGACAGCCTCGTATCTGGATGAGTATGAGCCGTGATGGTTTATTGCCAAAGAAATTTTCTACTGTTCACCCAAAATTCAAAACACCTTCATTTGCAACCATTGTAACCGGTTTTGTTGTTGCAGTTCCGGCCTTGTTCCTGAACCTGACGATGGTTACGGATTTATGTAGTATTGGAACATTATTTGCCTTTGTTTTGGTTTGTGCAGGAGTTTTGGTTTTACAAAATAAACCGGAGATTCCAAGAGGAAAATTCAAAACCCCTTATGTAAATTCAAAATTTATCTTGCCTGTTTTAATGATTGCCGGATTGTATTATGCTTTCGCATTCAACAGTAAAGCGACAATGGCTTTTATAAATAATGATGCACAAACAAACGATGCAACGACAATTATTACCTCTCTGGACAAAGAACAATCAGCGAAAGTTTTCAATTATTTAGAAAGTATCGATGTTAAAAATATAACTGCCGAAACATCAGATTTAGAACATTTACTAAGTCAATACCAAGACGATGATGCTAAATATGCTGAGGTTGTAAAAGGATTGCCGATCAGCGATTCCTTAAAATACGAATCAGGTTTCAGTTTATTCAAACACAAAATCCCAATGTGGATATTCTTATTCGTTTTAGTTGGTTTAGCCGTTTGGGCATTCAGAAAAAATCTGTCTTTAATTCCACTTTTAGGGCTTATTTGTTGCCTTTACATGATGGCCGAATTAAGCGTTTGGAACTGGATTTATTTCACCATCTGGTTACTAATCGGACTTGTGATTTACTTTACCTACAGTAGAAAAAACAGTAAACTTAATTTCCCTGCAGAAGCGTAGATAATTATTAATTGTGAATTGTAAATTATAAATGGAAAAGCCGTTCTGATCGATTTCAGAACGGCTTTTTTTGTTTTGTTTTTGTGGTTGTATTCTTATTTGTTCTGAAAGTTTTTCTTTAAGTTTACACTTATAATTTTAATTTAATATTTTAAATAAATGAGTTTCCTTAAAAATTTACTGGGCAAAAAAGACACTCCCATTGAATCCTACAGCGACTTTTGGAATTGGTTTCTAAAACATGAAAAAGAGTTTTTCAAAATTGTTCAAAACGGACAAAACATACATCAGGATTTCTTTGATAAATTAGTACCAAAATTAAACGAAATCCATGATGGGATTTATTTTCTTGCAGGGATGTTAAATGATGAAACGGCAGAATTGGTGTTGACTCCAGACGGAATAATCAGAAATATTTATATAATAGAGGAGCTCGTTAATGCGGCTCCTAAAATTGAAGGGTGGAAGTTTACTGCACTTAAACCAGCATCAAATATTGAAGATGTCAGTATTACTTACGAGAACTTTGAATTTAATTCTGGTAATTTAAAGTTTTATCCCAATTTGCATAAAAGTTATCCGGACGAAATTGACCTAACTGTGGTTTATGAGAATTTTGAGGAAGATAAAAAAGCTACAGTTACAAATGGAGTTTATATTTTCTTAGATAACTTTTTGGGAGAATTACATTCAGTAACTTTAATTGATAATCTCGAAGTAATAGGAAATGAGAACGTTTCTCAGGAATTGATTCCAATTGAAAAATTAAAAGATTATTTAATCTGGAGAGAAAAAGAATTTGTAGAAAAGTACTACGGGATCAGACACAATACAGAAAATGACGGCTATGCAAATTTTGAAGGAAAAAGTCAAGAAGGCGGAGTTGTCTTAGCAATAATCAATTCGACGCTTATAGAATGGGATAAAAAAGCATCTCATCCCTGGATTTTTATTGTTGCAATTCCATTTCAAAAAACAGATGAAACCGGTCTGCCTGATGAGGTAACTTATAAGTTATTAAATGACATTGAAGAAGAAATAATGGTTAGTTTGCCAGACTCTGATGGATATCTAAACATTGGAAGAGAGACAGCCAACAATAACAGAGAAATCTTTTTTGCATGTAAAGAGTTCAGAAAGCCACCAAAAGTTTTAGATGCTATAATCAAAAAATACAGCCACACTTTTGAAATAAGCTATGAAATTTACAAAGATAAATATTGGCAATCTTTTAGACATTTCGAACAAAATTAAGGCAAAAGCCATTCTGAAAATAATATCAGAACGGCTTTTTATTTTTTGCCACAGATTAAAAAGATTAAAAAGATTTTTTTTCACGCAGATTGCTTCGCCTGTTCGCTGTCGCTCGGGTCTGCAGATTTAAGCAAATTAAAATAGATTTGTTTGAGCTAGCCAATAAATAAATCCGCTCACATCTGCTTCAATCTTTTAAAATCTGCGTGAAATAACTTAGTGCATCTCTGTGAAAACTCTCCGCGAATCTCTGTGAAATAACCCTATAGAACCCCTAATTCCATCATACAAGCCTTCATCATCTCATAAGTACGCTCAATATCGTTATCCAACCCAATCGAAAAACGAATCAAACCATCCGTCAAACCCATTTCGTGTTGTTCTTCAAGCGGAATTTCACTAGAAGTCGAAGTTCCCGGCGCGCTAAAAAGCGTTTTGTAAAACCCTAAACTTACTGCCAAGTAACCCAAATTTCTGGCTTGCATCAACTCCATTAATTCATTGGCTTTCGCCAAAGTGCCAACATCAATTGTTAGCATTCCGCCAAAACCATATTCAGGATTAATCATCGTTTTGTATAATTCATGACTCGGGTGACTTTTCAATCCCGGATAAACTGTTTTAAGTCCGTCTTTTTCGAATTTGTCAGCTAAAACATGCGCATTATGACTGTGTTGTTTGATACGAATATGCAACGTACGAAGATTCTTCATCACACTAGCCGATCGCAAACTATCCATCGTTGGACCTAAAAGCATACTTGCTCCTGAGTTTACATTTTTCAGCGAATTAATAAATTCTTTCGAAGCACAAGTCACACCGCCAACCGTATCGCTGCTTCCATTTATGTATTTTGTCAAACTATGAATCACAATATCAGCACCTAATTTAGCAGGCGAAACCGATAATGGTGAAAAAGTATTATCGACAACCAGTTTCAAATTATGCTTTTTAGCAATTTTAGCCAAACCCGCAATATCGGCCACTTCCAATAACGGATTACTTACCGTTTCGCAATACAAAACTTTCGTTTTTGGCGTAATTGCAGCTTCCACAACATCCAGTTTAGTAATATCTACAAAGCTCGTTTCAATGCCAAAACGCGGCGTAAAATTCTTCAAAAAAGCATACGTTCCGCCATAAATAGTTCGGCTCGAAACAATATGATCGCCCGCACCGCACAATTGCAATAGCGTAGGCGTAATCGCGCCCATTCCTGAAGCCGAAACATTAGCCGTTTCCGTTCCTTCCATCGCCGCCAAAGCCTGATCCAGATACAAATTACTCGGCGAAGAATGGCGTGAATACAAATAACAGCCTTCCATATTTCCTTCAAAAGTATCGAACATCGTTTTTGCCGAAAGAAACGTATAAGTCGAAGAATCAGAAATTGAAGGATTCACACCCCCAAATTCACCAAAGTATTGCAAATCCTGAATTTTATCAGCTGGGTTAAAGTCTTTCATAATTAGTTTTTGAATTGATATTTTATTGTTTTTTGATGTTTATTTATTTGTCATCCTGAGCGAAGTCAAAGGATTAGGAGCTATTTCCTGCTATCCGTTCCAATCTTTTGTGCCGAACCCCGGCACAAAAGGATTTCCACTTCTATCAGGGCTAGGGCATTCGTTTTCAAAATAAATTCTATTCAAAATAACATCTTATTGGAAAATTAATCAATGATGTGTTTAATAATTAGAATTTAAAACTATAAAATCTACTTTGTATAGATTATTATTCTAAATTTGATTCAGGAAAACCAAATTACTAGATTTTCTTTCATTTCATAAAACAACCAAAAATGACTTTAGACGCCACCGACAAAAAACTCTTGGTTCTATTACAAACCGACAGTAAAAAAACAACCAAAGAGTTGTCCTTAAAACTCAATCTTTCGGTAACCGCTGTTTATGAGAGAATCAAAAAGTTAGAGCGCGAAGGAATAATCAAAAACTATGTAGCCTTAGTCGACAAATCAAAAATGGAAAAAGGATTTGTTGTTTTCTGTCATTTAAAACTCATTCAGCATACCAAAGAATTCTTAACCAAATTCGAAAGTGAAGTCATCAAACTCAACGAAGTTCTGGAATGTCACCACGTAAGCGGCGATTATGATTATATCCTAAAAGTTCTGGTAAAAGACATGGAAGCCTACAGAGAATTTCTGGTAACCAAACTCACAACGTTGCAACATATAGGCAGTACGCAAAGTATGTTTATGATTAGCGAAGTAAAGAATTCGACGGTGATTTTTTAAAGATACTAAGGTTCTGAGTTGCTAAGATTCTAAGGCTTAAAGTTTTTATTATAGCGGTTAATTAAAGGCAAAGTCGCAGAGTAGCAAAGTTCTTTTGAGTTGCCTCCAGCTTTAGCTGGAGGAATAAGATCCGACTAGAAAAGGCTTTAGCCAAACGACATAGATTTGGCTAAAGCCCTTTCGGATTGACAATATTTCCATCCAGCTAAAGCTGGACGCTATTCAATGAGTATGTCCAATATTTAAAAAACTTTGCGACTTCGCGCCTTTTCAAGCAAAAAAGAAAGTGATCTTAACACATTTCAAAAAAAAAAGATTTAAAATGCAACGATAATGGAAACAAAAGAATTAAGACGTAAGCTTATAAAAGATTTTGGAAAATTTATTGAAGATGATTCTAAGTTAGAAATTTTAGAAAGTGTTTTTGATGCCATAAATCACGATGAAAAAGAATCAATTGTTTTTGATTCTTATTATGATATAGTTGCTGAAGAGAGAGAAAAATACATCTCCGGAGAAAATAAAATAAGTTCCTGGGAAGAAGAGGAAGAGAGATTGAACGCTAAATACAGTCTTTAATCTTAAAATTTTACCACTAGCAGAAAAAGAAATTGACTAATCTATTGAATTTTACGAAAGCAGAAGTAAAGGTTTAGGAAAGCAATTTCTATCGTATTTGAAATCGTATCTAAAAGTCTTAAAGACAAATCCAGAATTATTTGAAATAAAAAAGAAACCATGTTATCGCGAATTAACATTGGTAAAATTCCCTTTTGTAATTATTTATGAAATTATCGGAAATGATGTTATTATTCATCCTGTATTTCATACTTCAAGAAATCCTCAGAGAAAACCTTAGTAAAAAGGGACAAAGGCTGAGGTGCAAAGTGGCAAAGGTCTTTAAAATAATATTAAATTTGAAAGTCATAAAAAAAAATAATAAGATGGAACAGTGGGGACCGATATCTTTAAGTGAGCTTTTTGATGAAATTCAGAAAACAGAAAAAGATTTAGATGGGGAATTGAAGAATTTCTGGGATTTGATTAAAATCGATCCAATAAAATGGGAAGAGAAAGAATATGGTGAAATGGGAGGAGGTTTTTGGGTTGTCGCTATTTGCGGATACAAAGTTATTTGGTTTAATGATATTGAGGAAGGATTTAATATTTCTAATTATAAGATATTTGGAGAAATTGATGGCTATTGGTGTAATCAGGACGAGATTGCGTGGTCAGTTGCTAGATTGTTTGAACTAGTTAAATTTGGTGGAGGCGTTATCGGACAAGCAAGTGGTCCACACAATATGATTTAAATCAAAAAATAAAAACTTTGCGCCTCTGCTCCCGATAGCTATCGGGATTGCGAGACTAAAAAATAAACCTTAGCAAACTCTGCGCTAAAATACCCAATTCATAAAAAACTTTGTGCCTTAGTGCCTTCGTGGCAGAAACCCTCCAATCCAAAATTTCACACAAAAAACATTGCCATTTAAACTTTAAACAAAACTTTATTCCTTAATTTTGTATCGCTAAAAATAAAATTTACAAACTATGAGTTCATTTGACGTAGTCATTATAGGTTCAGGTCCTGGCGGATATGTATCAGCAATTCGTTGCGCACAATTAGGTTTCAAAACAGCAATTGTAGAAAAGTATAACTCTCTTGGCGGAACCTGCCTTAACGTAGGTTGTATTCCTTCAAAAGCATTATTATCTTCTTCTCATCATTATGCCGAAATTGCTCATTTTGCAGATCACGGAATCGAGGTTTCCGGAGATGTAAAAATCAATTTAGAGAAAATGATCGCGCGTAAACAAGCCGTTGTAGATCAAACCGTAGGTGGAATCAACTACTTAATGGATAAAAATAAAATCACTGTTTTCAATGGTTTAGGTTCTTTTGTAGACGCAACGCACATTGCAGTTGCTAAAGCTGACGGAACATCAGAAACTATCGAAACAAAATATGCTGTAATCGCTACGGGTTCAAAACCATCATCTTTGCCTTTTATCAAAATTGATAAAGAAAGAATCATCACTTCTACTGAAGCTTTAGCTTTAAAAGAAGTTCCAAAACACTTGGTAATTATTGGTGGTGGTGTTATCGGAATTGAGCTTGGACAAGTTTACTTACGTCTTGGTGCTCAGGTTTCTGTAGTTGAATTCATGGACAGAATTATTCCGGGTATGGATAGTTCTTTGTCTAAAGAATTGACTAAAGTATTGAAAAAACAAGGAATGAAATTCTACGTTTCTCACAAAGTAAAATCGGTAGAAAGAAACGGCGATGCTGTTGTAGTTCAGGCTGAAAATGCAAAAGGAGAAACAATCACTCTTGAAGGAGATTATTCATTAGTTTCTGTTGGTCGTCGTCCGTACACAGATGGATTGAACGCTGACAAAGCTGGAGTAAAAATTTCAGACAGAGGACAAGTTGAAGTAAACGATCATTTACAAACTAATGTTCCAAATATCTATGCAATTGGAGATGTTGTTCGTGGAGCAATGTTGGCGCACAAAGCAGAAGAAGAAGGAACTATGGTTGCTGAAATCTTAGCGGGTCAAAAACCACATATTGATTATAACTTAATTCCTGGTGTAGTATACACTTGGCCGGAAGTTGCTGCAGTTGGACAAACTGAAGAGCAGGTAAAAGCTTCAGGAACAGAATATAAAGTGGGAAGTTTTCCTTTCAAAGCATTAGGGCGTGCAAGAGCAAGTGGAGATCTTGACGGATTTGTGAAAATCATTGCTGATGCGAAAACAGATGAAGTTTTAGGAGTTCACATGATTGGAGCACGTACAGCTGATTTAATTGCTGAGGCAGTTACAGCAATGGAATTCAAAGCTTCTGCTGAAGATATTTCAAGAATGAGCCATGCGCATCCAACTTTCGCGGAAGCGGTAAAAGAAGCAGCATTGGCCGCTACAGATAATAGAGCTTTACACGTATAATCTACGGACATCATAATTTAAAACCGCCATTCCAATATTTTTTTGGGATTGGCGGTTTTTTATTGTTTTATTTATGCTGTCCCTACGGGACACTTTTTATCAACCACTTTTTTTTCCTACCAACATTAAACTCCTAACGGAGTTGAATGAACTTAAGGCATAACATATAAATTTTATATCTCGGAGAGATTATATATTGGTAGCAGAAAAGATATAAAATCAGATAGAAATGTTGTAAATTAAATTTAGGTTTCTCAGGTTATCTTTACAAGTCTAAAAGATAATATTATGAAAAATAGATATATAGCTCCGGTTCTTCTTGGGGCAGGAGTTGCACTTGCTCTTTATTCCTGTGGAGCGACAATTCCGGAAAAAGCAAAAGCAGTCACTAATTTTGACAAATCGAGATACTTAGGAAAATGGTACGAAATTGCCAGACTGGATTTTAAGTATGAAAAAGATCTCAACAACGTCACAGCCGAATATTCTCTAAACGATAACGGTACGATTAGAGTTAATAATAAGGGCTACAATGTCAAAAAAGACAAATGGGAAGAAAGCATAGGAAAAGCCAAATTTGTCAAAAAAGACAATATTGGTATGCTTAAGGTCTCATTTTTTGGTCCTTTTTATGCCGGATATAATGTAATTGCAATTGATGAAAATTACAAATACGCACTTGTTGCCGGTGAAAATTTAAAATACATGTGGATACTTTCGAGAGAAACCACCATACCGGAAAGCATAAAAGCAGATTATCTGATAAAAGCTCAGGAAATTGGTTATAAAGTGACAGATCTGGTTTGGACACAACACAATAAGACAAATTAATAAAGATTATAACGTTGAGTCTTTATTAAATAAGAAACCCGATGCTCAAGAAGTATCGGGTTTCTGTATTTTAAGTAAAAAGAGATTATCTGGTAAAAACTGATTTATAATTATCCCAATATCTGTAAATCAAGAATAAGTTAGCTAAGAATAATAAAACCGCAATTGGTAAACCTTGCGGAGCTAAAAAATAATTGATGAACAAAATATTTACCGTTATAGGCAAGATCAAAATATTAGCCAATGTTACATAACGCCCGGTTACAAAAGCAATTCCACAAAGCAATTCAATCGACTTTGCTAAAGGCATAATATACGTAGAGGCCATTAAACCAACATTAAAAGCTTTAAAGTTTCCTGTTGTTTCCGGTTCCGGCGCCAAGTGAAAAAAATAACTTATAGAAGCAAAAAGCAACAAAAGACCAATTAAAACGCGGACAATAATAGTAGCAATTTTCATAATACTAGATTTAATAAGGTTAAAAAATATAATTTATTTGCTGATAAACATCTTAAATCTGAAGTCCCTAATAAAATGAAAATCTGTTTTTAACGTTATTTTATTGAGGATTCAATAATCATTATAACTGTAAAATGTGTTTAATTTAATGCTATATCAAATATAATGAATTTTTCATTATGAAATTGCTAATTTATTAACACTTTTATTATTTCTTTCCGTGTTTTTTGTAAAGAAAAAAACCAAGTGACCCAAGTAAAATAAATGGCCAAAGATTAATTAAGAAAACAAAAATTGTTTCAAGGATATACCAACCATTTTTAAGCGAATCGAGAATTTGCAAACCTAGATTTGGTTTGTAAGCATTGCTGTTTTTCTCGCTTGCCATTGTTTCCTGTCTAATGGTTTCATTTTGATAAAGCTGCAAAGTAATAGTGCTAAAATTAATCTGATCTTTTAATGATAAATTATCAATTGTACGATTGTCGTTGGCTTCTTTTTGGTTGGCCAGAGTATTTTCGGCTTCAATAACATCATTTAATTTTTTGCCTTTGGCATCAATTGCATTTTCAACTCTTTTTTCGTTTGTCGCACTTCTTTTTTGCGAAAGCTGATTCGATAATAATTTCAATGAAACATCATCAGCTTTGATAACTCTAAAATCAAGAAAATCGATTTGTTTAGCGATAGTTTTTATAACAGTATCAAGCTGCGTGTTAGGAACGCGAATCGTAATATTATTTTCGACCGTATATTTCGTAGTTTCAAGCGTACTATCCTGACTGATTTTTGTTTTAATCTGGTCGTGAATGTTACTTTGTAAATTGGTGTAGGTAACATAACCGCCAAATTTTTGAGTAGCGTTTTCAATTGCATAGGTAGACTTGACGACATTCTTGACCTTGAATTTAATATCGGCAGTTCGAATAAATTTTTGCTTACTGTTTTTATCGACTACCGCTGCCGATGATGAAACAGCCGTACTATCTGCTGAAACTTTCATATCTGCCGATTCTCCGTACGAAGAATTATCAGCTTTTTTACAAGAAAATAGTAATGCGATGATTACTACATAAGTCAATCCTAATTTTACAATTGTTTTCATAAAGGTTTTAAAATTTGATTAATAAATAATGTTTTTTAGAATTATTATTTGTGATTTTATGTTAAAAATCTGTTTTAATAATAAGTCTTAATTCGGTGTACTAAAAAGTGTGCCAATAATTTTTGAGTATTATTTTATCGAAGGATTTTTTTTGTCGTAATTTTGAAATCTAAAAATTATACTTTTTTGAGAGTTTCTATTCATAAACATATTTCAAATCCAGAGCATTTTAAACAACAACTTTTAAGCTGGTCGCAGCAATTTCGCGAGGTCATTTTTCTGGATAGTAATTCGTATCCGCAAGAATATTCCAGTTTTGATTGCGTGTTGGCTGTGGATGCTTTTACATCTTTAAAAACCGATTTTCATAATGCTTTCGAGGATTTAAAACAATATCAGCAAACGACCAAAGACTGGCTTTTTGGTTATCTTACTTATGATTTAAAAAATGATGTTGAACCGTTAAAATCTTCTAATTTTGATGGTTTAGATTTTCCGGATTTGTTTTTCTTTCAACCAAAAAAAATATTTTTATTGAAAGAAAATCAATTAGAAATACAGTATTTATTGCTTTGTGATGATGAGGTTGAAGATGATTTTGAGGAAATAGTTAAAAGTAATGATGAGCCGTTTGTTACACTGAGCGGATTCGAAGTGGAGCAACGAATTTCAAAAGAATTTTATATCGAAAAAGTAACAAAAATGCTGCATCACATTCACGTAGGTGATATGTACGAAGCGAATTTTTGTATGGAATTTTATGCTGAAAATGCAGTTATAAATCCGCTTGAAAAATTTCAGAAACTAAATGGTATTTCGCAAGCACCGTTTTCTGTTTTCTTTAAAAATAATAAACAATTTTTACTTTCTGCTTCGCCTGAAAGATATTTAAAAAGAGTAGGAGAGACTTTGATTTCGCAACCTATAAAAGGAACTTCAAAACGATTTTTAGATCCTGTTGAAGATGAAAAATCAAAACAATTTCTGGAATCAGATTCAAAAGAACGTGCTGAGAATATCATGATAACCGATTTGGTACGAAATGATTTATCACACACAGCGCAAAAAGGTTCGGTTGAGGTTGTAGAACTTTGTAAAATCTATTCGTTTTTGCAAGTACATCAAATGATTTCTACGATAACTTCAAAATTAGATCCGCAATATTCGCCAATCGATGTTTTAAAAACCACTTTCCCAATGGGAAGTATGACGGGTGCTCCAAAGATTTCGGTGATGAATATTATCGAAAATCTCGAAGAAACCAAACGCGGTTTGTATAGCGGATCAATTGGATATTTTACTCCCGAAGGCGATTTTGATTTTAATGTCGTTATCAGAAGTATTTTGTACAATCAGGAGAATCAATACGTTTCGTTTTCTGTAGGAAGCGCGATTACAGCACAATCAATCCCTGAAAAAGAATACGAAGAATGTTTGTTGAAGGCGAAAGCGATGCATGAAGTTTTAAGATAAAAAGGGTTGCCACGAATTTCACGAATTAGCACGAATTTTTATAAAGTAATTGCATAATTAAAACATATAGTAATTAAGGATTATAATATTTTTTTTTCACGCAGATTTGGCAGATTTAAACAGATTTAATTTTGATTTAGTTATGAAAGAAATCTGTGCGCATCTGCTTAAATCTTTTTAAATCTGCGAGAAATTGATATAAAAAAATCATTTTAATCCTTTAATCTGTAGCCAAAAAATGAAATCTGCGTGAAAAAATAATTCGCGCTAATTCGCGCCAAAAAACAAACGCTTAACATTTCATTTAAAAATAGATCGAATTTAATTTTTTACATTTATCGAATGTTTTCAAAATTTCAAAATCATATCGTTTCAAGATTTCCATTTCTGGAAGATCAAAAATTATTTCTTGCTGTTAGCGGAGGATTGGACAGTATGGTTTTATTGCATGTAATGAAGCAATTGCCTTATGAAATTGCGGTTTTGCATTGCAATTTTCAGCTTCGCGGATTAGAAAGTTTTGGCGATCAAAATTTCATTCAGGAATATTGTGATCAAAATAATATTCCTATTTACACCACACAATTCGATACCGAAGCTTTCGCTAAAGATTATAAATTATCGACGCAAGTTGCAGCACGTGAATTGCGTTACAGTTGGTTTTACGAACTTTTAGAAAAGGAGAATTTCGATTATATCTTAACCGCACATCATGCTGATGATAATCTGGAAACCTTTATTATCAACCTGACGCGCGGAACAGGACTAGAAGGATTAACGGGAATTCCGGAACAAAACGATCGAATTATTCGTCCGCTTTTGCCATTTTCGAGAGAAGAAATCCTGAAATATGCAGAGGATAATACTATAGAATGGCGGGAAGACAGCAGCAATGCATCAAATAAATATCTTCGAAATAAGATTCGCCACGATTTGGTTCCGATGCTCAAAGAAATCAATCCTAATTTTTTGAGTGCTTTCCAGAAAACACAATCGTATTTGCAGGAATCGCAGGAAATGGTCGAAGATGCTTCGATAATGATTTATCAGCAAGTTGCGAAAGAGGAAGGTGATGATATTCATTTCGATCTCAATCAGCTTAAAAAATTACCCAATTATAAATCGTATTTGTACCAATGGCTTAATGAATTTGGCTTTTTGGCCTGGAATGATATTTATGATTTGGTTGATGGGCAATCTGGAAAACAAGTACTTTCGGCAGAATTTCGCTTATTGAAAAACAGAGATACTTTGATTTTAAGTCCAATTTCTGAAATGTCAGAAAAGGAAGAATTTGAGATTACTGCAAACGATACAGAAGTTAATTTTCCCTTAAAATTGAGGCTTTGTAATGTAAGTCACATAACAATAGATTCAAATAAGGCTATATTTGTCGACGCTGAAAAAATCCAATTTCCGCTTGTTTTACGTAAATGGAATGAAGGAGATGTTTTTCAGCCTTTTGGGATGAACGGAAAATCGAAAAAAGTGAGTAAACTTTTTAAAGATGAAAAATTATCGTTGATCGAAAAAGAGAAAACATGGATTTTGTCTTCAGATAATCAGATTGTCTGGGTTGTTGGAATCAGACAGGATGAACGTTTTAAAATTGAAAATACCACAAATAAAATACTTAAAATAGAATTACATAATGAACTTTAATCAATACGATCAAACGATAATGTCGAAAAGTGTTTGGAATAAAATCATCATATTTTTCCTGTTTTTTGCTTTTGCAAAAGGAAATGCGCAAATCCTGGAACCAGTAAAATGGACTTCAAAAATTGAAAAGAAATCAGGAAATAATGCTGTTTTAATTTTTGATGGAACAATAGAAAAAGACTGGCACATGTATTCGCAATTTACGCCTGATGGTGGACCGCTTGCGTTGGAAATTGCATTTAAAAATCAAAAAGGAAATTATACTTTAGTTGGTAAAGCGAAAGAAGGAAAAACAAGAACGGCTTTTAATGATGTTTTTGGCGTAAACGAAACTTTCTTTGAAGGTAAAGCACATATCGAACAGGAAATCACCATCATAAATCCGAACTTAAAAACGGTTGATGTTGAGTTTGATTTTCAGGTTTGTAAAGAAGTTTGTATCAATTCGAATAAAAAATTCTCGATTGCAATTCCGTCAACATTTAAGATGGATGCGGTTGCCAGTGTAGCAGAAGTAAAGAAAGATGAAACTAAAGTAGAAGGTTTGGCTGTTGATACAGTAAAGCCAACTATTGAACCGGCTAAAACTGAAACTGCAAAAGCAGCTGTTGCTGATGCTTCTGCCGAAGAAGATATTCCCGGACCAGCTCCTGCAAGAAGTTTATGGTCGATCTTTTTTATTGCATTTATATCAGGATTCGCAGCGTTGTTAACGCCTTGTGTTTTCCCGATGATCCCAATGACAGTAAGTTTCTTTACCAAACAAAGTAAAAGCAGGGCTAAAGGAATTAGAAACGCTATTTTTTATGGACTTTCGATTATTGCTATTTATGTTATTTTAGGATTAATTGTCACTAAAATATTTGGTGCAGATGCATTAAATGCTTTGTCTACAGATGTTTGGTTTAACTTAATCTTCTTTATTATATTGATCATTTTTGCTACTTCATTTTTGGGAGCTTTCGAAATTATGTTACCAAATTCATGGGGAAATAAAGTAGATCAACAAGCAGACAGAGGCGGAATAATTGGAATATTGTTTATGGCTTTGGCTTTGGCAATTGTTTCGTTTTCTTGTACAGGACCAATTGTAGGAACATTATTGGTTGAAGCGGCTTCAAACGGCGGTATTGCTCCGGTGATCGGAATGTTAGGTTTCTCTTTAGCATTGGCTTTGCCATTTATGTTATTTGCGATGTTCCCGGGCTGGTTAAATTCTTTGCCAAAATCCGGAGGATGGCTGAATACTGTAAAAGTAGTTTTAGGATTCTTAGAACTGGCTTTAGCATTTAAATTTTTATCAAATGCCGATTTAGTGCTACAATTGCATTTATTAGAAAGAGAAGTTTTTATCGCAATTTGGATTGCCATTTTTGCAGCATTGACTTTATATTTATTCGGAAAAATTACTTTACCGCACGATAGTCCGCTACAGCATATTTCAGTGGGAAGATTGTATTTAGGATTGCTTACATTAGTGTTTACAGTATATTTAATTCCGGGACTTTGGGGAGCACCATTAAAATTAATCAGCGCTTTCCCGCCACCGCCACAATATAGTGAAAGTCCGTTTGGAGTAGGAGGTTCTGCTAATTCAGGCGGAAGTGCCGAATCTATAAAAGGATTGCCAGACGGAGCTGAATTAGGACCGCACGGTATTATGGTTTTTCATGATTACGAAGATGGACTAGCGTATGCAAAATCAATCAACAAACCGATCATGCTTGATTTTACCGGTTATGCGTGTGTGAATTGCAGAAAAATGGAAAACAATGTTTGGTCTGAACCAACAATTTTGCCCATCCTGAAAAACGATGTTGTTTTGATTTCTCTGTATGTAGATGATAAACGCGAGTTGCCAAAAGAGGAACAATTTGTAACTAAATCTGGCGATAAGATCATTACAGTTGGCGACAAATGGACCGATTTCATGATCTCAAAATATAAAACCAATACGCAGCCATTATACATTATTACTGATTTAGAAGGTAAGAATTTAAACACTTCAAAACCAACTATTAGTTATGTAAATGCAGATGAATATTTGCATTGGCTGAAAGAAGGAATTGGAAATTTTAAATAATCTTTTTTTAAAGAAGATAGAATATAGACAATAGAATAAAGAAGTTGGGGAATCTAAAATCTGAATTCTAAAATCTAAAATTATAATAATAAGGTTGAATTAATTCAAAATAAAAAGCACTCTGGGTAAAGAACTTAGAGTGCTTTTTTTGTTTTTAGGAATGATGAAAATAGTTTTTTTCAGGAGCTAATCCCGCTATCCGTTCCAATCTTTTGTGCCTCCCGAAGCCTCGGGATCGGCACAAAAGGATTTCCACTACTATCGGGGCTAGGACAAACAGTATGGATAATTGATATTTATAAAAGAGAAATGAGATTTTTTTGTCATTTTTAGAGTCTATCTTCTATTCTCTTTATTCTATTTTTTATCCTCTATAATCTAAGAAAAGCAAAAAGCACTCTAAGTCAGACTCAGAGCGCTTTTTTAATTTTGGTTAGGTTTTGGTTTTGGTTTTGGTTTGTTTTTTATAAAAATTCTCCGTGTTGAGAAATGTCTAATCCTAATTCTTCTTTTTCTTCAGTAACTCTTAGAGGTGTAATTTTATTTACAACAAAGAATAAGATGTAAGAACCTACGAAAGCGAAGATTGAAACGATTACTAAAGCTGTTAATTGGTTGATGAATAAAGTTGGAGTTCCAAAGATCAAACCTTGATTATCTCCAACAGCAGGGTTAATTGCTTTAGAAGCAAAAACTCCTGTTAACAACATTCCTACCATACCACCAACACCGTGGCAAGCAAAAACGTCTAATGCGTCATCAATTTTACCTTTAGGGAATTTGCTTACTACAAGGTTACTAACGATTGCAGAGAAAGCTCCGATAAAAATAGCGTGAGGAATACTAACGAAACCTGCGGCAGGTGTAATAGCAACAAGGCCTACCACAGCTCCGATACACGCACCAAGTGCAGATAATTTGTGTCCTATGATTTTGTCAAGGAAAACCCATGCCATAGCAGCTGCAGCAGCTGCAACAGTTGTAGTTCCTAAAGCCTGAACAGCCAAGCCGTTTGCTCCAAGTGCAGAACCTGCGTTGAAACCAAACCATCCGAACCAAAGTAAACCTGTACCTAATAATACGTAAGTAATTCTGGCAGGATTCACTTTTTGAATTTTTCTTTTTCCTAGGAAGATTGCTCCGGCCAATGCAGCCCAACCAGCACTCATATGCACAACTGTTCCTCCGGCGAAATCTAATACTCCCATTTTAAAGAAAACTCCATCAGGATGCCATGTCATGTGTGCTAAAGGAGCGTATATAAGTAAGATGAATAAAACCATGAATAATAAGTATGCCCAGAAACGTACACGCTCTGCAAATGCACCAGTGATTAATGCAGGTGTGATGATAGCAAACTTTGCCTGAAACAATGCGAATAACATAAACGGAATAGTTGGGGCAAGACTCCATGCAGTGTTAGTACCAACACCTTCAAAGAATAAATTAGTAGATGGATTTCCGATGATTCCTCCAATAGTAGGACCAAAAGCCAATCCGAAAGCAACAACAACCCATAAAATAGTAACAATTACCATTGCCATGAAACTTTGAAGCATTGTACTGATAACGTTTTTCTTACCTACCATTCCTCCGTAGAAAAATCCTAGTCCTGGTGTCATAAGCAATACAAATGCAGTTGCTACGATCATCCAAGCTGTATCTCCTGTGTCAAACTTTACAGCCTCTGCCGGAATAGGATTATCAGACAGGATAAAGTTGGATATAAAGGTTAGTACCAAAATAGTGATAAGGATCACACTTAAAATAATTTTTCGCATAGTTATTTAGTTTTAAATTTTTTATAAAAGTATAAAATCAATCGACACCCCTATAAAAAATAGAGTCAGATGTTTAATTTTTGTTAATTTTAGAATTTAACCCCCTGTATTTTGCATGTATTTGTTAAAATCAACTTAAAATTTATAATTTATTAATGAGAAACATCAAAATTTACCTCTGGGAAGCTTTTGTTAACAGAAAAATGAAAGAATAATTTTAAATTTAAGAGTAATTATGTTCAACTATTTAAAGATTTGATCAGAATGATGATAATTTTAAATAAAAAAGGCATCAAATGAATTGCTCAAATGATGCCTTTTTTTATAGAAAAGAGTTTACTTATTTCTGGTTGTACTTTGCTTTGAATTTATCGTTTAATTTGGTTTGAAAAGTTTCTAAATTAATTGATCTTCCCTGAATGAAAGCCGTCGTTAATTTATTTGTTTTCATATCAAGTGCATCACCTTCAGATATAAATAACGTTGCATCTTTCCCGGTTTCTAATGTACCGCAAGTAGCATCGATACCTAATAATTTGGCTGTATTTGAAGTAATAAGCTGTAATGCTTTTTCTTTGTCCAGACCAAAAGCTGCGCAGGTTCCTGCCAGGAACGGAAGGTTTCTTACGCTCATACGTTCGTGATCTCCGCTATTTTCAAGTCCTACTACAATACCTTTATCAGTAAGTATTTTAGCCATTTTGTACGGAAGATTTACATCCTGGTCGTCACTTGTTGGCATATCGTGAACACGTCTTAGTAAAACACCTACATTGTATTTTTGCAATACATCAGTCGATTTGTGAGCTTCGAATCCTCCAACAATAACAATTTTTTTAATCTGATTGTCAACGGCTAATTGTATGGCATCTACAATTTGTTTTTCTTCATCTGCATGAATATAAAGCGTTTGAGTTCCGTCAAAAAGCCCTTTTGTAGCTTCAAGAACTACATTTCTTTCTTTTGCAGGCGCTTGGTTGTATGTTTTTGAGTTGATTAAAAACGCAGCGATTTCTTCGACCTGTTTAGGGTAATCTTTGTTGGCTTCGATTATTCCGGGTTCAAACCAAGATCCTGATCTTTTAAAGTTGGATGGAAAATTAAGATGAATCCCGTCGTTCTCTTTTAAGATAGCATCTTGCCAGCTCCAGGCATCCAATTGTACTACTGAAGAAGTTCCTGAAATTCTGCCTCCACGCGGAGCAATCTGAGCAATTAAAACACCATTTGGACGAACCGTTTCTACTACTTTCGATTCTGAGTTATAAGCAATAATACTTCTCACATTCGGGTTAAAACTACCAATTTCTTCCTGATCGTCTGATGATTTTACAGCATCAATTTCTACCAAACCCAGTGTTGCATTAGGAACAATAAATCCCGGGTAAACGTGTTTTCCAGCGGCATCTATAGTAGTATCATAGGCATTAGCAGCAAGTCTTATGGTTGTAGCATCGGCTACTAAAGTAATTTTTCCGTCTTTAAAACCAATCGCACTGTTTTGAATAACAGTTCCGTTACCTAAATGTGCAGTGGCATTTAAAATTAAAACCGATTTAGTTTGTTTTGGTGCCGGTATTTGTTGTGCTTTTATTTGTACCGAAGCACAAACTGCGAGCAGCATTATATATATGTTTTTATGTATCATATTGTCTTTTTTTAATCTTTTCGAATTTATAACACCTTAATTATTGTTCTAAAGTATCACAGTGATATTCTGTTTTTTCTTTCTTTGTAGGTTGCTGCGTGCTCATTCCTTTGTTTTTTTCCTGTAGCATTTGCCCAATCAACAAGCTTCTTTCTTTAGTAATGGCCAATTGTTTTTCGGCATCTTTTTCAATATCAAAATACACAACACCTTCAATAATTGTTTTTTCGGCTTTAGCATAAATAGATAAAGGATTGTCACTCCATAATACAACATCGGCATCTTTACCTACTTTAAGGCTTCCTACTTTATCATCAATATGTAATAATTTGGCAGGATTCAGGGTTACAAATTTCCAGGCATCTTCCTCAGAAATGTTTCCGTATTTTACTGCTTTTGCAGCTTCCTGATTCAGTCTTCTGGACATCTCAGCATCATCAGAGTTATAGGCTACAACCAATCCTGCGTTGTGCATAATTGGCCCATTGAACGGAATTGCATCATTTACTTCAAATTTATAAGCCCACCAGTCAGAGAAAGTCGAAGCTCCAACGCCATGTTCTTTCATTTTATCCGCCACTTTGTAACCTTCAAGAATATGCGTGAAAGTATTTACTCTAAAATTGAATTTCTCGGTAACATTCATCAACATCAAAATCTCAGATTCTACATAAGAGTGACAGGTTATAAAACGTTCTTTATTGATGATTTCAGCAATAGTCTGTAATTCTAAATCAACTCTTGGCGCTTTTCCTTTTTTCGAACCGCCGTTGAATTTTTTCCAGCTTTCGTCATATTCTTTTGCACGTTGAAAATAATCGGTAAAAACTTGTTCAACACCCATTCTGGTCTGCGGAAAACGGGTTGGATTGTCGATACCCCAATTGGCTTGTTTCACGTTTTCTCCCAAAGCAAATTTGATAAACTTAGGTTGGTTTTTGTATAACATATCATCTGGTGCAGATCCCCATTTCCATTTTACAATTGCAGAACGCCCGCCAATAGGATTTGCAGATCCGTGTAATAATTGAGAGATGGTGACACCTCCGGCAAGATCTCTGTAAATATTAATATCTTCAGAATTCACAACATCCTGAATCGTAACTTCGGCAGTAGAGTTGTGCCCCATTTCATTTACACCTTTAGAAATAGCAATATGAGAGTGCTCATCGATGATTCCGCTGGTGATATGTTTGCCTTTAGCATCAATAACAGTAGCAGCTGCATCTGAAAGATTTTTACCAACAGCAGCGATTTTTCCGTTTTTAATTAAAACATCAGTTTCTGTTAGAATACCTTCTTTTTCGTTCGTCCAAACTGTAGCATTTTTAAATAATAAAGTTTGAGCCGTTAGTTTTTTAGCATCACCAAAAGCCACGTTCGGGTAAGTTAAAGGTAGAACAGGATTTGGTTTTTCTGGTTTTACAGTATCTTTTACAGCAACAAATGCACTCGTTTTTAATGCCGTCCATGCCAATTCGTCTCCGTTTGCAAAAACCGCTTTTCCGGATAAACTTTCCGGTTTTTCTATAAATCCTGTCAAACGGGTAAAGTTAGATTTAATAGTATCTGCAGGTTTAATCAAAAGGGAAATCCAATTTTTAGAAACTGCAAAAGTGCTGTTTACTTTTTTGTCGTCAGTTGTTGTTATTTCAGATTTTGGGGCATTAGCAGTTCCTTCAATTTTCCATTTGTAGGTATCTTTTCCAACCGTTAGATTATAATTTCCTCGAATGTCTTTTGAGTTAATATCATTTACGACATACTTAGTTCCCTGAACCCAGTTTTCATATAAAACCGTTTTTTCGTCGAATATTTCACCTGAAGTAATCACAAAATTAGCATAACTTCCGGTTTTTAAACTTCCAATTTCGTTGCTTTTTCCAAGAATTGCCGCCGGAATTGTAGTCAGGGCTTCTAAAGCTTTTGTTTTATCAAAACCATATTTAATGGCTTTTAATAAATTAGGTTTAAAGTCTTCCGTCTTTTTTAATTTGTCTGTCGTCAGGGCAAAAACAACACCATTATCAGATAATACTTTGAGGTTTGATGGTGCCTGATTCCAAAAACGCATATCGGTCAATTCGATTTGATTTGATAAATACGGATTTGAAACATCATAAGCTTCCGGAAAACTTATTGGGATAATAAATTTAGCGTTCGTATTTTTGATTTCGTCGATGCGTTCAAACTCATTTCCGCTTCCTTTTAGAATATAGTTTAAACCAAATTCTTTGGCAATTTTAGCCGCTCTCAAACTGTTTAATTTATCTTCTGTCGTAAAAATCTGAACTAGTTTTTCATTATTTGCCAAAGCTTCTAATGATAAATCTTTAGTATCAGAATTTCCTTTTTTGTACCAATCCAGATCCAGGTACATTTGACGCAACAAAGCCATCATACCCATTAATGAACTTGGATAAGCCTGATTTGTTAGAGCGCTTCTTGAAAAAGCAAGGTGATTGGTAATCTTGTTGGCAATAATTTGTTTACTGTTTTCAGTATTATTCAGGGCAACCAAAATTCCGGTTCCCTGAGCAATTCCGTCAGGAATATGGGTTCCCACAACTCCAAAACCAGCTTTTAATAACTCTTCTGCTTTTGGCTGATCGTATTTAAAAGTTTCATAGGTGTTTATTTCTGGTCTAACGCTTTCGTTCCAGTAATAACCCACTCTCTTTGTATCGTACATAGGATCGCGGTAACGGCCTAAATTGCTTTTTGGTTTTTCAATTCCAAAACTCGTGTAGATATCAATAAACGAAGGATAAATTGTTTTTCCAGCAAGATCAATCGTAATGCTGTTTTTAGGAATTGTTATATTATTACCAACTGCAACAACTTTACCGTCCTGAACTAGTAAAGTTCCTTTTTCGATTTTTTGAGTTGGAGTAACATAAATGGTGGCATTTGTAAAAACAGTGTAATTTTTGTTTTTGTTTTGCACACTTTCATTAATAGGGAAATAATCCTGAGCATATGTTTTTGTTAAAAAAACGCTCAAAAAGAGTAGAAGTAGGGCTTTTTTCATAGTTAATTTGCAAATTTGTTGCTAAAATTATGAAATATATGTTATTTAAAATTTATTTTTTGAATGATTTTTCTTTATTTAGATTTTTTTTTAATTAAATCACTGATAAGTAGTGCTTAGATAATATTATGAAAAGTAATAATAAAATAAATTGGGGAATTATTGGCTTAGGAAATATTGCAAATCAGTTTGCTGCTGATCTATTGTTATTGCAAGATGCAGCATTAGTTGCAGTAGCTTCAAGAGACCATAATAAAGCAATTGAGTTTGCTAAAAAGTACAATTGCACAAAATCCTACGATTCTTATGAAGCACTTTTTCAGGACGATCAGGTTGATATCATCTATATTGCAACGCCACACGATTCGCATGCCGAATTATCTATAAAAGCATTAGAAAATGGCAAACATGTTTTATGTGAAAAGCCAATGTCGCTTTCTTATAAAGATGCATTACGAATGATTGAAGCTTCAAGAAAACATAATAAGTTTTTTATGGAAGCATTCTGGACGCGTTTCATCCCGTCTGTAAAAGAAATTCTCGAAAAAGTACATCAGGGAATAATTGGCGATGTAAAATATATAAAAGCCGATTTTGCTTTTTATGCAGATGATGCTGCAGGTGGAAGACTTTTTGACAAAAAACTGGGCGGAGGAGCTTTGTTTGATATTGGCGTATATCCATTATTTCTTTCCTATATATTACTCGGAATTCCAAAAGACATAATGGCAAAATCTATTTATCATAAAAACGGAATCGATTTACAGACTTCAATGATTTTGCAGTACGAAAACGCCCAATCAGTTTTGCATGCCTCCATAATTTCAGAATCTGACATGAAAGCAACAATAAGTGGAACTCAGGGACATATTCAGCTTAATTCTCCTTGGTATATTGCTGATGGATATTCTGTTTCTAAAAATGATAAAAAAGAAACTTTTAGTTTACCAAACTTAGGCATAGGTTATACACATGAAGCAATCGAATGTCATAATTGCATTAGAAACAACCAAATCGAAAGTAAGCTTTGGTCACATCAGAATAGTCTGGATTTGAGTAAGATTGTGGAGGAAATTAAAAATCAAATTGGGTTAGAGTTTTCTTAATCTGATTGGAGAACAAATGACATTATTAATTTAGTAACTCAACTATTTTATTTTGTTTCGTCATAATTGCAAGTGAAAGTGCAGTATGTCCTTCTGCCGAAATGGATTTATCCGCGCCATTTTCCAGCAGCATTTTTACAACATCAATATGACCCATTTCGCAGGCTCGATGTAATGCTGTAAATCCTCTATTATCTTGTAGATTTATCAAACCACCTGATTTTAGAAGTAAATTTAATTTTTCTGTTTTATTAGATTGTACCGCATTCATTATAGGTGTTGCACCTTCATAAGTTCGTGAATTGGGGTCAGCTCCTAATTCAAGTAATTTTGTCATTGATTCGATACCTTCTGCAGCCATTGACCAATGCAATGGCGCTAATCCATCTCCGGCTAAAGCATTTAAACTTACCCCTTTTTTAAATTCGTTCTCAATTTCTTTTATTTCTCCCTGAGCAACTGCTATATGAAGTAATGAATGCGATCGCAATGGCGAATTTGAAACGGGAAGAAACTGATCATCAAATACTCCCAATTGAGCCATATTTCCATAAGTCGAAAATGCCCAATGACTTGCGCTTTTTGTATTATTTTGAAATTCAACAGGTAAGAGAGCAGGAACTATTTCGCCAATCGAATGGCTGATTAAAATAAAGTTAAGGATAGCTTTTGTAAATTCCGGACTTTCATCTGGTGTAAATTCTCCAGTGATTGTTTCAACAGTAAGTTCATTTTCTTTTTGTGTTGTTTTTGCGACAACTAAAACTTCTCTTAGCCAGCTGCGAATGAAAATCAGAAATTCCCCATCAAAATAAACAGCCCATTTATGCTCCATTGTATTGGGAGTGAACAAAACTCCGGGATAAAGAGTTTTATCTGTTTTAAATGAAATGTTTGCACTGATCTTTTTTTTATTTGCAGGTTTCTGTCCAAAAAAAGAAGTGCCATTTTCTGCGTTGTAGGAAATTGCATTTATAGCCATTTCTTTATTTTCTGAAGTAGAAATCATGGTTTGGGAAAAAGGGCGCAAATCTAAAAGTGTATGTCCCCAGGGATTTTCTGTTTCTGGTATCCAGGGTAATTCTATTTGATCAGAAGATTTTGGCTCTTCCTTTTTTCCGAAAATATTTTTAAAAAATGACATTTTAAATTTATGGTTTTTACAATGGTTACGTTTGAAAAACGAATATAGTAATTAAAAAGTTTATTGTACCAACTTAGCAAAGTGTCAATAGATAAGGTTGCTTCTATAAATTATACCCAAAGCCAACGTATTCTATTTCTTTATTAGCAAAATATTTTTTAAATAGCTGTACTTCTTCATTTATATCTTTCAGGTCCTGTTCAATTTTATTTTTTTCTAAATACCAGGTTCTGTCATTATTAAGATCTTCCCATTTTACGATATTTTGTAAATGCGTAACTTTTATGCCTTTGATCCAGCCACTACATTCGGGAATACCGCAACAGCAGGAAAAAATAAAATGCTCTCCATCTTTCATTAAACTTTCCTGAAGGATATAAGAATCAATAATTTCACCGTCTTTGTATGGTCTTTCGCCATTAATTAAGATCTCAAGATCTCCTTGCATCCAAATAGTATCCGGATCACTCAAAACAGCGAATACTTTTAATTCTACAGATAGATTTTCTAAAGATTCTTTCATATAAAGTTTATTTTGTTTAATATAAAAGTTTGGATTTGAGTAAAAGGGGATTTTTTTTTAATAAAAATCACAATAATAAACCCAATCCCCAGTCATTCTGTTTTTGGCTAAATAAATATTTCCGCTGTCTACAATATTTAAATTTGCTTTTTCATCAGAAGCAATTTGAAAAACAAATTCAAAATCTTCTCCAAAATCAATTCCGGATTGACAATATGTTGCATAACCGCCAATTTTATGGCTATAATTGTTTTCGATAATATCGTAATAAGAATCAATAATTCCCGAGTCCTCAAGTTGATTGATTTTATCTGATATATCGTCTGGTATTTCAGGATCTTCCCAAACCGGATAATCTTCTTCAATTAGTTTATTTGACAGAGGAAATGGCTTTACAAACGAAGCATCATTTTTTAAATCCTTAACTACAATATTATCTACGCTTTTATATTCACGCAAAACCCAATTATTTCCATTAGGAGTTAAGTCCATTGGGAATTCTTTAGAAATGAAAACAGTAATAATTTTAGTTTCTTCTAAAATTTCAGGAACAAAAGGCAGTTGATTTAGGCATAATTGAAAAAGGGGAAGCATCAATTCACCCTTATTATCCAAAGGAATTTCTTCATTTTCCTGATATAAATAAACGCTGCCAATCCAGCTTTCAGAAATTGAGTTTGTTGGTTTAAAACCGCCTGCAGTAAACTCTGTTGCTTTTTTTGCAAGGCTGTTTTTTATTTTTTGAATTTCAGTCATTTCTTTTTTAATTCTTATTTTAAATGTAAAAAAATTGGAATAAATGGCTTCAGGCACGCTCTTTTCACGATTATAAATCTATGATTTTTTATAAAGATAATTTTCAATTAAAATGCGGATTTTCTTTTACTCTATATTTTTATCAATATAATTGGAATTCAGCAAGTACAAAGCACCCATGTATTTAATATTAAAAGAGATTAAATCGCCCACTTTGTATTTTTGTGCTGAATGCGAAATATCAATTACCAACATATCAGAACTGGCATCTACAATCGTAATTTCTTTATCTACGGCTTCTAAATATTGAGGCTGCATGTCCAGCAATCCAACATCTAAAATAGCACGTAATGAAGTTCCTCCAAAGCTCTCGATATCCTGCATAGAAAAACTATTTCCAGCCACATTTTCACCGAGTTCTCCCGTCGGAACATCTGGTTTTTCGGTTATTTCGATAATTTCAGCAAAAAGTTTAAAGACGTCATTATGCATACCTTTGATCGTTTCTCCGGTAAATAAATCCTTTCCAAAAAATAGTGCTTCACCAATTCTAAAATGATTCACAGCCATTGGCCTGGCATTTTTTAAAAGTAAAGGAATAGCAACCGAAGTCCCGCCGGAAACCCACGGAATTGTAATATTGAATTTAGCCTCAATAAGTTGTTTGTACAAACTCAATTGTATCAGTTTATCCTGCGTTGGCATTACGCCGCTAAGGCAATTTAAATTCGTACCAATTCCACGAATTTCGATGTTGGGCATGCTAATAATTTTGCCGTAAAATTCGATTAAATCTTCGCCCATAACGCCTTCACGCAAATCTCCCATTTCGATCATAATAATGATCTTATGAACTTTGTTTTGCTTTTTGGCTTCATCAGAAAGCATTTGTATCGTATAAAATTCAGTATTAAAACTTACATCAGCATATCTTACAATGTTAGCGATACTGCGTTTAGCGGGCGGTTTTATATAAACAGTCTGTATAGTATCATCGAGAGATTTAATTTTCTTTAGATTACTAACTCTTGAATCATGTATTTCTTTAGCTCCCAGTGAGATAATTTCTTTTAAGTACAATTTGTTTCCACATAAAAGTTTTGATACAACTCCCCATTGAATATTTTTAGATTCAAAAATTGAATTCAGGAAATCGTAGTTCTCTTTCAGCTTCTTTCGGTATAATTTTATGAATGCCATTAGGCTTTGTTTTTTATTGAATTAATGAATTTGCGATTATTTTACTAAACGCATTTCGAGATACTTATTCGTAAAACCAAGTTTCTCATATAGAACTTTCGCAGGATTATCCGGTTCTACGTGTAATGCAATATTACCTTCGACTACAGAAATTGCTTTTTCCATTAGTTTTTTTCCATATCCTTTTCCTCTTTTAGAGTTGTCAACGGCAATATAAACGAGAATGTTTTCCGGAATATAATCCTTCATTCCGGTATTGTTTACAACTACAGCTCCAACAATTTTTTGGTCCTCTAAACCAATAACAATATTACCACCCTTATCAGGATTCATGGCATAAGCAATAGCTTTTAGAATATCTTCTGTTTCATCTCCATATTGTTCTAAATGCGTATGTAAAAAAGCGGCAATTATTTTTTGAGTATAGGTCGCGTCGTCTCCAGAAATTGGATTAATTAATTTAAATTCCATTTTTTAAATTTTAGATTATTTGTGCTGATAGTAAATTTTCAGCTTATATAAGATGCAAAATCAATTGCAGAAGATTTCCAGAATTAGAAATCGAAATTATCACGAGAAATCGATGATATTTTCGCAAGATAGGCATAAATACTGGTTTTATGGCAATCGAAACGTGCCTTTTAACTTTTACTGTTCAGGAAGTTTACCATTTTAAATTTATAAAAATAGCGAACAGTGAAGTTTTTAAGTCTTTTTTCTTTCAATATAAAGCATAAAAAGACACGGCTAATGTTGGAAGATTAGATAAACTTCAGATGTAAATAAAAGCTATTTTTTCCTGTAGTTGGTCTGCAATATCTTTTTGTAAATTATCAGATAAATTATCGAATCAGGACAGGCGAAAAAACTACAAAATCCCCATTCGGGAAATTACCTTTCCAGCCACAAGGAAATCCGCCATTTTTATAAATACTAATTTCGTTTTCAATAAAAGGAATTTTTTGATCGAGGTAAGTGTGAAAAAGCAAGAAGTTATAAAAGTCGTTGGCAACAAAATCAGTGAAGTCAGATAAATTAATTTCTTCTAAAACCTCTGCTATAATATGATAAAGTTTTTGGTAATACTTGCTGTCGAAAATATTGATTAATCTTAAATTCTCCTGATCTGTTAATTGATCCCCAGATCAATAATATCTTTTGATAACTCGTCTTTTTTAAATCCTCCTAAAAAATTATAAGAATATTTAACCTCAACCCAATTATAATAAGGAGACTCAATTGATTCATTAGAATAAAGCTCCCAAGCCAAATCTTTATCGTTTGTACTTTGTGCACATTTATTGGCTCCATTTTTTCCTTTAAAAAAGACCTCACTTTGTATGATAACCACAAAATATTCGAAATTGTGGGAGATTTTTTCTTGTAGTTGATCTATGATGTGTTGGTTATCCATGAGTAAATTGTTTTTTCTGAGGTAAATATAAAACAATAATTTATTGTAATAAAATATTTACAAAAAATATGTTTTTCTCTTTATAATTAAATACTTTTACTGTCCAATTAAAGATTAATTATGTTAGTAAAAGTTTACGGAAGCGCTGTTTTTGGAGTAGAAGCCACAACCATTACAATAGAAGTGCATATGGATAAAGGGATTGGTTATCATTTAGTTGGATTACCTGATAGCGCCATAAAAGAAAGCAGTTTCCGAATTGCGGCTGCCTTAAAAAACAACGGTTTAAGTTTGCCCGGAAAAAGAATTACCATAAATATGGCACCCGCTGATCTTCGAAAAGAAGGTTCTGCCTACGATTTACCCCTTGCAATGGGAATTTTAGTAGGTTCAGATCAGATAAAAGCACCCGCAATCGACGACTATATTATTATGGGCGAACTTTCTCTCGACGGAAGTTTACAGCCCATTCGCGGCGCTTTACCCATTGCCATAAAAGCCAAGGAAGAAGGTTATAAAGGATTTTTTCTTCCCATCCAAAACGTAAAAGAAGCCGCAATTGTAGCAGGATTAGATGTTTACGGAGTTTCGAATTTGCAGGAAGTAATTGATTTCTTTGCAG
Organism: Flavobacterium piscisymbiosum; assembly: GCF_020905295.1. Taxonomy (NCBI): domain Bacteria; kingdom Pseudomonadati; phylum Bacteroidota; class Flavobacteriia; order Flavobacteriales; family Flavobacteriaceae; genus Flavobacterium; species Flavobacterium piscisymbiosum. The sequence goes on from NZ_JAJJMM010000001.1 coordinate 2,843,074, forward strand.
GGAAAGACACGCTTCAACCAACAGTAATCGATACAAGAGCCGAATTTTATAAAACCTTAGATTTTCCTGAACACGATTTCTCAGACGTTCGCGGACAGGAAAGTATAAAACGCTGTATGGAAATTGCGGCAGCCGGAGGTCATAATATTATTTTAATAGGTCCGCCCGGAGCAGGAAAAACAATGCTTGCCAAACGAGTTCCAAGTATTTTACCGCCAATGACATTGCGCGAAGCTCTTGAAACTACCAAAATTCATAGCGTTGCCGGAAAATTAAAAGAAGTTGGACTAATGAATCAGCGGCCGTTTCGTAGTCCGCATCATACCATTTCGAATGTAGCACTTGTAGGCGGAGGAAGTTACCCACAGCCGGGCGAAATCTCGATGGCGCACAATGGCGTTTTGTTTCTGGACGAATTGCCGGAATTCAAACGCGATGTTCTGGAAGTGATGCGTCAGCCGCTCGAAGATCGCGAAGTAACCATTTCCCGCGCTAAATTCACCGTAACATATCCGTCATCTTTTATGTTAGTGGCGAGTATGAACCCAAGTCCGAGTGGTTTTTTCAACGATCCAAGTATGCCCAATACTTCGTCACCACACGAAATGCAGCGATATCTCAGCAAGATTTCCGGACCTTTACTAGACAGAATCGACATTCATATCGAAGTTACGCCAGTGCCTTTCGAGAAATTATCTGATGATCGAAAAGCCGAAAGCAGCGTCGAAATTAGAAAAAGAGTTACAGCAGCGCGCGAAATTCAAACCAAGCGATTCGAAGCGCTGGAAAACATACATTATAATGCGCAAATGAGCAGTAAATTAATTCGCGAATATTGCGCACTCGACGACCAATCAAAACAATTACTCAAAACTGCTATGGAACGTCTCAATCTTTCTGCGCGAGCCTACGACAGAATTCTAAAAGTTGCCCGCACAATAGCCGATTTAGATAACGCACCAACCGTAGTTTCGCAACACATCTCCGAAGCTATTCAATATAGAAGCCTGGATAGAGAAGGTTGGCTTGGTTAGTATTTTAGATTTCAGATTTTAGATTTTGAAACTTGGAATTGCACAAATTTTGGAATTTACTCCCGATAGCTATCGGGATTGGAATTTGGAATTTAAAATTTGGAATTTAATCTTTAGTAGCAGAAAAATCAATTTTCATAAGAACCTCCAGTCCCGCTGTACACTATATCTTTTTCTGTCTAAAGGAGCCAGAAAAAGGATACCGCTTCCATCGGGGCTAGGCGAGAGGTTTTGTCATTTATAAGAAAACCATAAATCAACATTAAAAGAGAAATACAATTAATAACTAAATAAAAAAACTGCGATAATCAGTTTAAATCTTTGCTAATCTGCGTGCTATTTCTTCCGCAGCTTTGCGAACTCTGCGTTTTGTCAGCATAATCTATTAAAAACCTTGCTCCCAATAGCTATTGGGATTGCGTTTAAGACATCACTCAAATTTTAAACTTGCATTTCTCGACATCAAATACGAAGTCAACTTTTTTATCTTCCCTTTTTCCATTTCAAAAACATCACAAAAAACAGCATCCAGCATATTTCCGTTTTTCATATTTCCTTGTACAGCACCTTCTGCAATGACAATATCATTTTCCTCTATCAATTTTATAATCTGAATAGAAGGACTTCCAACAAAATTATCATTCTCAATTTCTTTGTCAAATGCTTCTTTACCAACATGCTGATAAATACCAGGCATTTCCCAAATAACATCTTCAGTAAGGCAGTCAAGTATTCTTTCATGATCGCTTACTCTAAAAGCAGCCATGTATTCGTTTACAGTTTGTTTGTTTAATGACATGTCTAAGACTAATAAGAGTTAATAATCTATTCGCTAACCTTTTTATATTCAAAGGTTCCTATCTGGGGTTTTGTAATGATACGTTTATTGGCATCAAAACAACAATAATGGTAAGTTCAGAATTGTCTTTCGATAGTTTCCATTTTGCTTTGTGAGATTCGTCACCAACCAAACTTTCAAAATCTCCATTCTCTTTAAAAACCTGATACACCTGATCTGTTTTATAATACTCCTGAATGTTCTTTTCTTTCCCTTTTTTGGTCCATTTTACCAATTGCCATTTTCCTATAAGTTCTTTTGAGGTTTGGGCATTTACAGAAAATCCTATTATACAAATAAGGATTAAGAATATTTTTTTCATCATTAAAATAATTAGAGGTGAAATATAAAATTAGTAATTAATCTGTTTTGTATCTGTAAGTTAAGTGAATTTTCTATTTGAAATTTATGTTTTCTAATTATTAAATCCAAGCCTAATATCCGGATGAATATGCCTTATTTATACTTTTTTTAACACGAACCTCATAATCTGATAAATATCATTTAATTGTAGGAATTCCTCATGTAATTTTGATCGTAAAATTAAGGGAAATTATTATGATCAAGATTTTAAATTATTTATTGCCTCCACGTAAATGGGTACCCTTTGTTATAGTGGCAGTTGGAGTAGGAACAGGATTATTTGCTTATTTATTATATGTGTCCAATGCAGTGTCTTATCTCTCAGATGATCCTAAAACATGTGTGAACTGCCATGTAATGACTCCTTTTTATGCCACCTGGCAACATAGCTCGCACGGACGTGTGACCACTTGTAATGATTGCCATGTACCTCATAACAATGTTTTTAATAAATATTTTTTTAAAGCTAAAGATGGTATCTACCACGCAACAGTATTTACATGGCGTGCAGAACCACAAGTTATTCATATTAAGGAAGCAGGAACAGATGTGGTTCAAAAAAACTGTCAGCGCTGTCACGGAGATCTTAATGCCAATGTAAAGACAACAGGAGTGACACTTGAAAGTAAAAGTCATGGCGAAGGAAAATTATGCTGGGATTGTCACCGCGAAGTTCCGCACGGAAAAGTAAATAGCCTTTCCTCAGTACCTAATGCGAGAGTTCCTTTATTACAATCTCCAGTTCCTGAGTGGCTGCAAAAACAAACCGATAGTACCGCAACTGAAAAAAAGAAAGAAACAAAACAAACTAAATAAAAATACAAACTAAAAAATTAATTAAATACAGATATAATTATGGCACCACTAAAAGAAACTATAAAACGCAAACCATGGTTAGGATGGGTAATGTTTGGCGTTACAATGCTAGTTGTATTTATGCTGGGATTACTGGTAAATAGTGTAATGGAACGCCGCACAGAAGCTTTATTTGTAAATAGAGTATTGGCTCCTGTTGGTGAATTCGAATCTAAAAATGAAGTTTGGGGAGCCAATTATCCTCGTGAATATCAAACCTATATTGAAACGGCAGATACTACTTTTTCAAGTAAATACGGAGGTGGAAAAATGAAAGACATGTTGCATGAAGATCCGCGCATGGTGGTGCTCTGGGCAGGATATGCTTTCTCTAAAGATTACAATCAGGGAAGAGGGCATTTTTATGCGCTGGAAGATATTTACAATACTTTAAGAACAGGAGCTCCAAAAGGACCTCAGGACGGACCACAACCTGCCAGCTGTTGGGTATGTAAATCACCGGATGTACCACGTATGATGGATAAATTAGGTATCGATGAGTTCTACAAACAAACTTGGGCTGCTCTTGGGCCAGAAATTGTAAACCCTATTGGATGTGCAGATTGTCACGATTCTAAAACAATGAACCTGAAAATTACGCGTCCGGCGTTAATTGAAGCATTTAAAGAACAAGGAAAAGATATTACAAAAGCGACTCACAACGAAATGCGTTCATTAGTTTGTGCACAATGTCACGTTGAGTATTACTTTGATAAAAAATCTGTAGAAGGTGCTGTTAAAGTAAAATTCCCTTGGAAGAATGGTATGGGGGTAGAAGATATGGAAAAATACTATGATGGTATTGAGTTTTCAGACTTTACACATGCTTTAAGTAAGGCGCCAATTCTAAAAGCACAACATCCTGATTACGAAATTCATCAAATGGGTATTCACGGACAAAGAGGTGTTTCTTGTGCAGATTGTCATATGCCATATAAAAGCGAAGGCGGACAAAAATTTACAGATCATAAAATACAATCGCCTCTTAATAACGTCGCAAATTCTTGTCAGGTTTGTCACCGTGAAGAAGAAAAAACATTGGTAGCAAACGTAACCGAGCGCCAGGATAAAATTTATCAAATACGTATTGAGCTTGAAGATCAATTAGTAAAAGCACATATTGAAGCAAAATTAGCCTGGGATAAAGGAGCTACAGAAGCTCAGATGAAAAATATTCTGCAATTAATTCGTCAGTCTCAATGGCGTTGGGATTTTACTGCAGCATCACACGGAGGATCATTCCACGCTCCGTTAGAAACTGCAAGAGTAATTACCAATGGTTTGAACAAAGCAGCAGAGGCAAGAATTGCTTTGGGTAAAGTATTAGCTTCTTTAGGACAAACAGGACCAATACAATATCCTGATATTTCGACCAAAGCAAAAGCACAGCAATTTATTGGTCTGGATATGGCTAAAGAAAGAGCTAATAAAGCTGAATTCAAAAAAACACTTTTGCCGCAATGGCTGGAGCAGGCAAAGAAAAAGTAATTGCTGTATTCAGCAAATAAATATAAAATATATTGAAGAGGGTTCATACAAATTTTGATAAATTGTATGAAACCCTTTTTCAAGTTAAATGTTTCAAATTCAAAATAAGAATGAGAATAGTTAATTTAGAAGATCAGAAAATTGCTAAAAAGAAACTTTGGCAATTTCCGTGGGATTATAAAGAATCATTTATAATTGCTGCCGGATTACTGGTAACAGGATACTTATTACAGATTACTACAAGAACAAGTATAAAAGCGGTAAGTGCACCCATAAATTATATAATTGGTGCTTTGTTTATAATAATGTTGCTTTTACTGCATTTTACAAGTAGAACGCATCCTTGGGTAAAATGGCTAAGATCTGTACCTGCATCAGTGAGTGCTATTGTTTTAGTTTTAATACAGGCCGTTATTATGGGAACACTTCCTCAGCAAAATTTTGTTGAGGGCGTAAAGCCGGATTTGTTTGGTTTTTCTTTTGTACTAACGAGCTGGCCATTTATAATAGCACAACTATATTTTCTTACTACCCTTGGGCTTGCAACTCTTAATAGAATGACACCCTGGCAATGGAAAAACTGGGGATTTATACTAAATCATTTAGGTCTTTTTATCGCAATGACTGCCGGTATTTTGGGAAGCGGAGATTTACAGCGATACACAATGAAATTGTATGAAAATCAGTTGGTTTGGGGTGCCGAAAATGAAGAAGGCGTCATGGTACCAATGCCAATTGCTTTTGAGCTTACCAGTTTTGATATGGAAACCTTTACTCCAAAACTAGCATTAGCTGACATCACAAACAATAGTATTGAAACAAAAGGAGTCAACGCGTTGCGAATGATTAGCAAAGGCGACAGTTATGATTATAAAGGCTATAAAATTAAGATTGTTAATTATATCGAAGATAGCAAGTTTACAGGAAACGGCTATTTTCCCGTTAATGAAGAAGGCGCAACTCCGGCAGCTCTGGTCGAAGTAAAGTCTGCAACAATAGATACTACAGCGTGGATTAGTTGCGGAAGTTTTGCAACCGAATATTCTTATTTACAGTTGAATGATAAAGAGGCCATTGTAATGTTGCAGCCTGAAGCAAAAAAATACAGTTCACATGTAAATGTATATGTAAAAGATGATAAAAACGATAAAACTGTAATCGAAGTCAATAAACCTTATAAAGTTGGAGGATGGAAAGTATACCAGTTAAGTTATGATGAGAAATTTGGGAAATGGTCCAAATTAAGTGTTGTAGAATTGGTACGTGATCCATGGTTACCCGTAGTCTATTCCGGTATTTTTATGATGATTATTGGAGCAGCTTACTTGATATTTAAAGGAAGAGGAACTGTGATTTAACTCAATTATGAGTATGAATTAATGTTTGAATTATATATAAATAAAGATTTTTTAAATGAATTACTGGATCTATTTTTCTAATTATGCTTTTTTCGCCATTATTTGCTGGCTAATTTGCATGCTACTTCAGGTTGTAAAACTGAAGCGCAATAAAATGTTACCTATTCTGCTTTTTGCAGCATTGGGAGGTTTGTCTATGGTGGTGTTTACGTATAACCTATGGCAAAATTTAGGACGTCCGCCAATGCGTACTCTGGGTGAAACGAGACTTTGGTATGCTGTTTTTTTACCTGTTATTGGAATAATAACTTACATCAGGTGGCAATATAAATGGCTGCTCAATTATAGCTTAGTAATGGCAACCGTATTTTTAACCATCAATTATTTTAATCCGGATACGTACAATAAAGCCTTAATGCCGGCCTTACAAAGTGTTTGGTTTGTACCTCATGTTTTAGTCTACATATTTTCGTATGCCTTACTCGCTGCTTCATCAATTGTGGCGTGTTACGGATTATTCGAATATTACAGAGGCAAGTATAAAAACAACATACTTCAGTTGGCCAATAATTTAGTCTATGTAGGTTTTGGTTTTCTTTCGTTAGGTTTATTGTTTGGGGCTTTATGGGCAAAAGAAGCCTGGGGACATTATTGGACCTGGGATCCAAAAGAAACCTGGGCGATGCTTACCTGGTTAGGATATTTAATTTATATACACATGCACTACCGTTATCCGGATAGTGTTAAACCAGTTTTGATAACTTTGGCGCTGGCGTTTGTTATATTGTTGCTTTGCTGGTTTGGGGTGAATTATATGCCATCTTCGGCACAAAGTGTTCACACTTACACAAATGGGTAAACTAAAAAAAGGAGCAGAAATTTATACCATAAGTTTCTGCTTCTTTTTTATTAATTCTATCTTTCTATTGATTTTTAGCAATATTCCAAAAACTCATTTTTCTTCTGGTTACAAAACCTAGTTTTTCATATAGCCCAATTGCTCCAATATTGCTTTCTACAACGTGTAAATAAGGAGTTTTATTTTCATTAAAAATGTTATTCACACAATGGGCAATTAATTGTTTTGCGTAGCCTTTTCCGGTATGGTCAGGATGGGTAATAATAGCGCTAACTTCAGTAAAGTCATTCATTTTCATGCGTTCGCCTGTTATCGCAACCAATTGATTTTCTTTAAAAATTCCGTAATAATTGCCTAATGCAGCTGTTTTGTTTTTAAAATATCCGGGCTGAACTAAATTGACCAACTGAACCAATTCTTCATTATGTTCTTCAGTAAGTTTTACAATTTTATCCGTTATTGATAGTTCGATTTTGTTGTAAACAATCATTTGCAGGCAAATTAATTCTTTTACAATTTTTAATGAATTTGATATTTCAGGTTTTTCTCCAACAATAAAGAAATTTTCTGTTGCTACTGAATATTGATTTGATGCTTCTAAAGTACTTTCAGAATTTATAAAACCTCCAAAAGGACAATAATCCGGATTGTAAAATTTAGTGTTTCCATAATCTAAAACAAATCCTCTATGAGTTTCTGAAAGTGAATTCCAAACCGGATTGTCTAGTTTATTTTCTTGTATGCTTTTCATTATTGTAAATTTTGTCTTCGATAAATCTTTAAAATACTTTAAATTACTCTTTTTCTTTTATTTGATAAAAGAATTTGAAAGAACTTGCAACTGCGGGATGTAAAATAGTAGCATGATTTTCCTGCGGGAAATAATCAAAATAAACTTTTATGTTTTTACTTTTTGATGCCTTGATTTTCTCGGCAAGTAAATTAGCATCTATTTCCATCACTCTCGGGATTTCGGTAGGAGTAAGGCCTTCTTTACCAACAGCGACATAAACCTCAGTTTTTTGATTAAAATTTTCCTGAAAAATAACACTATCCTGATTTAGAATAGAACCATTATTCCACCAAATACTTGGGCTTACAATAACGTATTTATTAAAAAGTGTCGGCTTCTTTAATAAAATTTCAGTTTCTAATAACCCTCCTAACGATTGTCCTATAATGGTCTTAGAATCATTTGTTTTATATTTTTTATCAATAAATGGCTGTAATTCTTTTTCGATAAAAGCAATAAATTTATCTGAATGTCCGGAAGTTGCAAAACGTTTTTGATCTTTTTCTATAGTTGTCGGGAAAGTAAAATCTCTCCTTCTGTCAATCGTTGCAATTCCCACCACAATTGATTTCGGAACCTGATTTACCCATTCAAAACTATTAAATTGTACCAAACCAGCGATATGAATAAAATCTTCATCGGCCGAACCGTCTAGTAAATAAATTACAGGATATTTAGTTGAGTCATCAGCTTTATAACCTTCAGGAAGATAAATATTCAGAATTCTTTTTTCGCCCAGTTCTTTCGATTGTATTTCGTCTATAACACCTAATACAAAAGGTTTACTGGTATCTGTTGATTTAGATTCATTCGTTTGACTAGATAAAATTGTGGAGGTAAAAAGAAAAAAAGCAAGGGCAATAATTTTATTCATTTTGTGGTATTTTATGTCTAGTATGATTTCTCATAATAGGTTTAATGTATTGTAGTAAATTAACAGCTTCTCTGTGTTAGTGTTTTATATGGATTGTCTAATTCTGGTTATGAGACGTGATACAGTATTCTAAATAATCAACAATTTTTTCCTGAAGCCTTTTTTCTAAAAAATCGTTACTGCCTTTTAAAGCATCAGCTATCTGAATTGCTTCTTTTTGATATGCACTAATTTTTTCTATTCCCCAAAGTTGAGGTGGAGTTTGTAGATTTGTTATTCTGTCCGCCAGTTTTACAGCCCAAACTTCTTTTGGTAGTTGTTTGATACGATCTAAGCTGTCGGTCATTCTGCTTTCTTTTGGAATTTCTGCATTCTTTGTCAATGCTAAAACAGCCTTAGCAATTTCTGTACTAAATTCTTGAGAAAGTTCCTCAAATGTGGTATTTGTATCTTCTAAAATATCATGAAGTAAAGCCACCTGAACGGCAAACTCAGCATTAAACTCTTTTGTGTTTTGTGAAGCAACCAATATTTCCATTGCTACATTACTTAAATGAACAACGTATGGTAAGTTTGTTCCAGGAATTAATTGATTGATATCTGCGTGTTTTTTTGCGGCAAATTTTATTGCTTTTTGATAAAGCGTTTGTATGTTGATCATATTATTTTTTCAAAGGGTAAATACTTTGCAGTTTGCAAGCCTCGCAGTTTGATAGAATATTTCTGCTATACGAAAATACAAATTAAATTTAGGATTATCTAAAATGATTGATTTTACAGGGATTTAATCAGAACACATCTTTAATAACCGGAATAAAAAAATCCCGTTTCAATCGAAACAGGATTTCGTAAGTACAAAATAAAATGATTAAGCTTTCGAAGCAAAAATTTTGTCCAGGCCTTCCATAGCAATGGTGAATCCTTCTTTGAATCCCATTTCGATAATCTTTTCTAAATCGGATAGTTTTTCGTGTTTAATAGCAATGTCTACAAAAGTAGTATCGCCTTGTTCTGAAAAATTGACATCCCAATCAGAACGCGGAAAATCATTGTTTAAATTACCTTCGTTATCGCAAAAAGCATCCAGATATTTAAAATTTGTCTTTGGAGTTATCGAAGTAAAATCAGCCAAAGCCCAATGTTCTTCGCCTTGAGGCCCAACCATTGCGTAAAGTCTTTGTCCGCCTTCTTTAAATTCCATTCTTTTTGTTTTAGATTTCCAAGGGGCAGGAGCCCACCATTGATCTAAAATTTCAGCTTCTGTCCAAGCTGACCAAACATTGGCAAGTGATGCATTGAACTCACGTTTTACATTTACCGTACTGGTTTCTTTGTTTACAGTAAAATTCATTAATAAGTTAGATTTCATTTTCTTAAGATTTTAAATTCATTATTATTTTATCTGGCTTATTGCACTGTTTACTTTTGTGCTTCAAGGATTTTATCCAAAGTTTCCATAGTGCTTGTAAAGCCTTCTTTAAAGCCCATTTCGATTATTTTTTCTAAATCAGATAAGCTATTGCGTTTAATTTCAATATCAACAATTACAGAATCTCCTTGTTCAGAGAAATTGATATCCCAATACGAACTTCCAAAAGTTGAATCCGGATTACCTTCGGCATCGCAAAAAGTAGCGGAATATTTAAAATTGGTTTTTGGAGAAATCGCGGTATAATCAATACGTCCCCATCGTTCCTGATTTTCAGTTCCTACCATGGCGTATAATCTATGTCCGCCTTCTGTAAAATCCATGTGTTTTGTTTTAGATGTAAATGGGGCAGGAGCCCACCATTGATCTAAAATTTCAGCTTCTGTCCATGCTGACCAAACATGAGAAAGGGATGCCTTGAACTCACGTGTTATATTTACCGTGATGGTTTCTTTGTTCACAGCAAAATTCATTAAGAGATTAGATTTCATTTTCTTTAGATTTTAAATTCATTAATACCTGATCAAGCTGACTGAAACGATTTTCCCAAATTGCTTTAAACTGCTCCAGCCATTTGTCAACTTCTTTCATTTTGTCAATTTTGAGTTGATAATATATCTCACGGCCTATTTTTTTTTCGGCTAATAAGTCGCATTCATTAAGGATTTTGATGTGTTTAGAAACGGCCTGTCTTGTGGTATTAAATTGCTCTGCAATCGCGTTGGGTGTTAGTGCATTTGTAGCCACCAATACTAAAATAGCCCTGCGGGTTGGATCAGCAATAGCCTGAAAAATATCTCGTTTCATTTTTATTTATTTAAATAAGCAACCAATTAGTTGCAAATATACGCAACCGTTTGGTTTCTCAAAAATATTTTGCAATTATTTTTAAAACGGATTTATGCAAACAAAAAAAAAGATGCACTATTTGTACGTCTTAAATTGTATTAAGTTTTGTCTAAAAAGCAGTTAATGGCTCTGGATTTTATGGAGAAGGATTAACACAATTTTAGTTATCCCATTTTTCGATTATATTTTCCTGCCACAAATTTTGAGCATATTCCCTGAATACTTTTGGGCCATTTTTAAAATTGGCATCCAATTTATATTCACCGCCAATAAAAGATGCTTTATCATTTACATCACTTCCAACCTGAACCTTATTTTCTCCGCGCATGGCATATTTATTATTTCCCTCGTACATGATTATTTTCATGTTAGACGGACTCACATCACCATGGCAAACGGTTTTATACATAAGCCATACTTCGGCAATTCCGTTTTTATTTAAGTCGGTGATTTTAAAAGTATTTTTAACAAAAGAAGCAGTAATATCAACGGGACAATCGACAATAAAATCCTTCACTCTCCAGGTTTGAGTTGCTACATTATTTGAAAGTATAAAGTGATAGGCATATAATTCAGCATCACTACCATCTTCAAATTCATGTTTCAGTTGCTCATTATGATATATGCCGGTTTCAGTTGTAATGACAATATTATCTCCGGATTTATCTTTCCAGCGAACGGCACTTTTTATAAAACCTTCGTATTTTATGGAACCCGGAAACTGAGTAGAATCGATTTTGTTTACAACTAAAGAATATTCTTTTTCCTCTGTTAATGCTGAGGTTTCAACTTCTTCTCGGGACTCTTTTTTATCTGATTTACAGCTTGAAAAAGTAATAAGTAACAGGCATAAAAAGGCAATATTTTTCATAGAAAAGTGTTTAAAAGAAATGATTTATTCCTGCTGAATCCATTCGTATTTACCGTCTTTCAAATAAATTACGCCACCGCCGCAGCTTTCTTCGGCATGAATAAGTATTCCGTCATTCAGGAGTTTTATCTTATCTTCTTCCTTGATTTCTTCATCGCCCATTATTTCGCCATCGTCATTTACATTATTCCAGTAAACCTCATTTTTAGGTGCTTTTTCGAATATTCCTGCCCAGTCAATTTCATCAAAACCCTGACTCAAAACATTATTTCCTAGCCCTAAATAATCCGTCTTATTTCCGTTGCCAAATGTTATTCTCAAACCGCTTTTTCCGCTTTTTGTGCTTCGTACAATTTCGACAGTTTCGTCAAGATTGTCGCCGTCAAGATCACAGACAATTTTATTTACTTTATGCTTTGTCGAAATAAGAATAGTGTCGGCATTGTTTGTATTTTCAACTGGCTTTTTTATACTGTCGGTTTTTACAGTTTTTATTTCTGTTTGTTGTTTCTCTTCTTTCTTGCACGAAATGAAAACAAGCGTAATAATTACCAGAATTCTAATTTTCATAATTTGCTTCTTTTTTGAATAGCATAATATTTTAAAAATTTATTTCAATTCTTTAACAATCTCTGTAAATTTCATTTTTGTAGCAATTTGAATTGGCTTTTCTCCGTACGAAATATCATCTCCGGCATCAAAAGTTTCAGGTTTGTTTTTATCTGCACCTTTTTTCAAAAGGTATTTCACCATCTCCGGATTATTCTTTTTTACAGCAATTATCAATGCAGTTTCTCCGTCTATATCGCCTTTATTGAATTTTAAAGCATTCAAAACCTCATAATCAGATCTTCTTACAGCTTCTTCAAATACATGAAATTTCCCTCGAATATCTCCTTTTTCCTGATTGGCACCTTTTAATAAAAGCAGTTTTGCACAGTCGTAAAAATTACCAAAACCAGCAGTGTTGAAAGCATCAGAGTTGTTTATATTTCCTCCTTTTTGTATTAGATATTTTAATATTTCCAAAGTTCCTTTATCAGCCGCAGTTTCAACATACGATTCGTCGCTTTTAGGTTTGTTAATTACCGCTCCGCCTTCTACAAGAGCCTTAACCACCGCGAGATTATTTTGCCAGATGGCAGCCTGCAGAGGCGCAATTTTATTCTTTGGTTCATAATTGGCAGGGAATTTTGTACCAATCATTTTAAGTGCTTTTTGAGTATTATTTGCAAAAACAGCATCATAAAATTCATCCACAACTTCTGGTGAAGGAACGACTTGTTTTGATTCTGAAAAACAGCTACTCAAAGAAAGGGCCAGGAGAGTTAAAACAATCAGTTTTATTTTTTTCATAACTAAGGTTATTTTTTCATTTTTTAGGATGCCGAAAATATTTTAAAATCCATATTGAAATACATAAGAATGTGACTTATCCCCTAAATTTATTACTGACAATTATATTTTTAAGTCTCGCCTTTAAGTCTTCTCCCGTATCAAAAACCATTTGTTCATTATTAGGGAAAGGCACAGCGCGCTTATTAAAATACGACATATAATTCTCCTCGCAGGCGCTTCTGTCTCCTTTATAAGTAGAATAAATATTCTCAAAAATAAATTCGCTAGTTATCGGAAATGATTGTAGTAACTGATTCGTTTTCACATCAACATAATCTATTTGAGCCGTTACCTGACAGGATTTAAATTGTCTGAATTCATATACATTTGCACGAAGCGTTCTGTAGTTATCGACTTTTATTTCCTTGCCCAAACTATCCTTTACAGGTCTTCCTCTGCTGTCCAATAGTGTTTTTACACCATCTTTTACCTGTCTTTCTTTAATAAATTCTTTCTCCTTAATTTGTTCCGGCGAAATATTAATTTGTCTAAAATTGATCACCAAACTATAATCGTACGTAACATTTTTTTGTCTCAGGTTATGATAAACTGTCCACTTATCATTTAATCCGTAGGTTTTAAAATCCAGTAAATCATCCTGAAGTACTTTCGGAATTACCATATTGGTTTCATTTTTGGCATAAACATCCACAAAATCAGTCCCTTTAAACTGTGCATCTTCCATCAATTTTTTGGTGTTTTTATAATTTGGACTCAGACTTTCCAAATAGAAAAAATCATCATATGCTTTTCTAAAATCCAGTTTGTTTTTTGATTTTAAAAGTGCCGAAGCATTCTCATATAAGTACTTAGAAAGCGCAATTTTACTGCTCACAATCTGATCCGAATAATTATCAAATACAAACGAAGCATTTTTACCCTGTTTTAGTAAAGGCAACGGCAGTAAAGGCCTAATTTTTTCCTGACGATTATTCAATTGCAAATACGTATTATAAACTCGTTCTGCATTGGCTGGAGTAGCTTCTTTTATCATCAAATCAAGATTGCGTAAATCCCTGTCCTTTGCTTTTGCAAAAGCCTCTTCGAGCAAAAACACATAATCTTGTTTCCCTTTTGAATCTTTTTTGGTTCTCAATGCCTCTACGGCGCGGTCTATTGCAGCGTCATAATTTCCGTCGCTTAGCAACGATTGGGTGGTTTTTACACCACATGACGAAAGTGCTAAAAATAATATAGAAAACAGTAAAGTAATTTTTTTCATAGTATTTTTTTGAAGGTGTAAATATATCTTTTTTAACATTCAACAACTATGCCTTTTTTTGATTTATTTTCAGGAGCATAAATTTCATTTTTCATAAGAATCACCTGTCCCGCTTTCACCTTTATCTCTCCTCCCGATAGCCATCTGGAGGAGAGGATATCGGCTCTATCGGGGCTAGTTTAGAATTTTTGTTCTCTTAAGATGAACTGTATTGTTTATGCGAGTAAGAACTTTTTTCCTTAATACAAAACAATCTCATGAATCCAATTTTGATTTTTTTTTGCAGAGATGAAGCAATGTGTGTTTTATCCTTGATTAAGATTCAGTGCTTTCAAAAGAGGTTCTTAGTACTTATGAATTCTTAAGATTAAATAAGATGTATTTAATAAATAGTATTTTTTTTCTGTAAAACTTTATTTACAAAAAGCAAATATGATTCTTATCTTTGAAGACTTTGTTTTTTCGTTTGTAACAGCAGAAAAAAACAGATAAACAGGCAATCAATTAAATAATTTAAAACAAACAAAATCTAATGGATTTAAAAATAATAACAAAGAAAGTAGTAATGGTATCTGATCAGTATGAAAAAAACTGTGATATTAAAAGAGATGCAGATTGGTATATTTTAAAATTACATGAAGAAGTTGGAGAATTGACACAGAATTATCTTTCCTATACGCTTAGAGGAAGGAAAAGAAATCTAACACCAGAAGAATTAAAGCAAAATATGTCGAATGAAGTAGCTGACATTCTGGGGCAGATTTTATTATTCGCAAATTATCACGATATTGATATAGAGAAGTCTATGGAAGATAAATGGTTTTCGTATCTAACATTAAATGCTGATGAGTAGCAAGGTATCTTTTAGGAAATAATTGATGATAATTTTTCTTCGATTCCAATATAAAAGTTATCGAATACAATATTGTGTGTACGTAAATAATAGATACCTAAACTTAGGAAAAACAAACCAACAAAAAAGAACAAAAATTTTACTAAAAAATCTTTCTTTGGCAAATAATATTCAGTTTCGGGTTTTGCCGGATTGTAGTAAATAGGTGTTGTTTCGTGTATAGTACAAATTGAATTGCTTTTTCCTTTTACACTTATCTGATTCCTTGAGGTGTCATAAAATATAAAAAGTGGTATTTTAACAGGTGCTTCATTTTCTGCTAATGACTTTTCATTGCTAAAACCTATAACGGTTGCAATTGTTTTTATTCCGGTTTTTATAATTCTTTGTTGTTTGATATATACTTTAATACCCATAAACATTAATATCAAACCTATAAGAACAAGTAAAATATCCCAAGCCGATTTCCAGATTAATGATGCAGTTTCCATATTAAATTATTGATTTATTTCGTGTGCAATCACATTAAGTTCATGATCTATTTCATCCTGCGTTGGATTTTCGGCAATTCGAGTAATCTCCTGAACGACCCATTTATTTTTGATGTTTTTTCCAAAAGTAACAAGAATCCAATACTTCCACATTTCGTCTTTGCCTTTTAATATTTTTACTGTTTCAGGAGCAATTTTTTCAGAGAACGGAAGTAAAAATGCAGCAATGGGTTGGCCAACTGGCCAGTTCATATCTTGCAGCCATTCTAATAAATCCGGAATAATTGGTTCGATATCTCCAAAAGAATGCTGTTTTAGTTTTTCAACAGTTTCAAGATCAAATTTATCTTTTGGTATCAAGCTTTTAATATCCATAAAAGGTTCATTTATAATCGATAAGCAATAGACAAGTTTCCGTTTGTGCTTAAAATAATGGCTTTCCTGCTTTTAGGATTGATAATAATATTGGCTTCATCTTCATATAAAAATGAAATCCAGTATTTGCAAATCAAAGCCCATTTAGATTCTATTCCCGAAGTTTTGTTCCAAAAAAAGATAACCGAATCATCATCTTCCCAATCAATAAGATTTTTTAAATTTTTGTCGAATGCGTCAATATTAGATTCATTCCAATCGTTTTGCCAGTTATATTCCTTTTTAATCTCATTTTTTATTTTCAATTCTTCAGGATGATTGATAAGCATCAAATGTCTTTTATTTTCCGAAACATATTCAGTCCAAAGTGCAGCACAATAATCATCAGTCAAAGCCTTTATTTCAGGTTTATCAACATCGGTTAATTGAGGTTCACAATAATCATTTTCAAAATAATAGAATTTTTCCAGAGCCTCATATTTATTTATAATCTTTTCCATTAAAAATTAATTTTGATGTCGATTTTTTAGTCGTTTCCTTAGAGACACAATCATCATTTGTAGGAGTGCTGATGCTTTTTATAGTTGTGGTCTTCACTATGATATTGTTGTAATTATTGGTTTGCGTTTTGTCTATATCAAAAGTCGAATTACGATCCTCAAATTCTCCTGCACAATTGGTATCCCATTCTCCGCCAGATCGCGAAATAGAATAATTGTTGAGCACTGGCTTCAAAGAATTTTTGTTTATAATGTACAATGATAAGTGAGTTTCACTAAAAGGATTAGGCCTGCTGCTGCCGTTATAAGACACCCTAACTCCAAAGGCTCTTGTAGTTTTATTAAGGTGATATAATCCGGTATCAATCGAAATACTGCTTAACATTAATGCATCAGATGTCCAGGCATTGGGTTCGATAAATTTGCAGATTATTTTACCTGTTGCATTATCGATCACAACGATATAGGCATCCAACACAAAATAATCATGGCCTTCATTATCTTGTTCATTAATATCATATTTAGGAATAACCAAAACACTCTTACCCTTGTCATACGGTAAGATTTTTTGAGTAAAAAATTCCTGATGTACTTCACTTTTTTTAATATTGAGCTGTTTTAAAACAGTATTTAAGTGATCTGTATTTTGAGAAAACGAAAACTGAAAGCAAAGCATTAAAGCAAGTAGTATTTTTTTCATTAGAATTTATTTTAAAACTTGTATTGTCTGCCAATTCTTTCCTCGGGTTTTTCGCAAAATAAATAAAGGCAAAGTAAAAATACCCATTCTAGAGGTTTCATTAATAAATAGGTCAAATTAGACATTCGGTTTGTATTGATTTTTAGCGATAAATTATACCCGTATTTATCATAATTGCCACGTATAAAACGATGCAATTTTGGAGAGAAATCCTGAATCATTTCCTCGAATGCATTTGCAATAAGCAATTGCCGATTGACAATTATGGTATTACCGTTTCTTTTTCCAAATCTTAGCGGTTTTACAATTTCAGGATCTCCTGATGCTGCAACCGTACATAAATAATGTCCTTTATGATCAAGGATGGGCGGATGCATTTGTTGCGAAAACCTCCAGGTAGTTGTTTCTGTAAATACTTTTATAAGCGAATTAGAATCCTGACCAAACAAAATAAGAACAATGGTTACCAATAATAATAACGGAATTATCAAAATAATACTCCAAAGTGGCAGATTGCTTTTTTTAGCAAAAAACTGATTTAATCTATTCAAAAATTTATTAGAATATGTTTTTTGACTGGCAACTATCATCGTATTTGTCACAGTTTGAATTATAAGGCTTGTCGAAATAATAAGACTTACAACCGGAGCAAATATGAAAAAAAGGATATGATCTGTTTTATCATACATATCTATACTTTCGGTATTGTGTTCTGATATTTGCAGAAAAACTAAAAATGAGATAATTGTACCAATTATAAGAAAACTAAAAGACAAAACCTGAGCCAGAGGAGGCAATTTATTACCTTTTAACCATATTAATGCAATTGATATATTGAAAGCAATAAAATAAAATAGTAAAGTGAGAATGTGTTTCTCACCAAAAGGAATATAGCATTCGACATCGACAGGATCAATAGCTGTATAATATTCATTATCGTGCATTAGTAATCCAAAAAAAAAAAATACGAATGAAAAAACATAACCAACAGCCAGAATAAGTTCTAAAATCGAAATGTCTTTTTTAATTTTTTTAAGAACTAAAACAACAGTAGTAATTACTGCTAAAGCAGTTAATGAGGCATAAAAAAAAATCATATAAAGGTGTTGGTGTTTGGTTTTTGAAATTTCTCTTTTGATATCAGAGAGTTTTTGTCGTTTACTTTGGCCAATATAAAACATTAAATTTATGACCATCCGGATCAGAAAACCCGAAGAAATAACCTTTTTCAAAACTCTGAGGCTCAGCAAAAATTCTTCCACCGGCATTTTTAACAGCCAACAACCACTGATGTACTTCGTCTACACTTTCTGCAGAGAGAGAAAATATAATTTCATTTCCTTGTTTCAAGTCGGCTACCTCATCATTAACCGCCCATTTAAATCTCTCTTTTACAAAAAAATGAATAATAAAATTATCCTCTCCAAACATAAAACTTGTCAGTTCTGTATTTGTTCCGTTGGGTTTAAAACCTAGTTCGCTATAAAATTTTGTTGTTCGTTGCAGATCTTCTACGCCTAAATTGGCCCATATTTTACTAGTTTTCATAAGATTTATTTTAAGTAATACTATATAAATTTATGAAATTTAAAATTAAGATAGGGACTGAGATCTGCTGTAGTGTAACTTTGCAGATTGAGATGTGGCGATGTAATCGTAGAGACGTACAGCAGTGCGTCTAACATTTGGTATGTTTTATGATTTTCTGCTTTTTACCTGATACACAATTTCCCAAAATAATATTGATAAAACAGCATTTGTAAATATTGCTGTTTTAACCAAATATGGATCGTACTTTGCCAACAAATGCAAATTGGCAAATTGTACCGCTAAAAATAAAGATGCTGCTGCAATTGCGATAGAACAAATTATATTCAATAAAGGTGTCCATTTGAGAGCTAAGAAAGCGTAAATAAGATTTAAAACGGCAAAACCACAGCCTAAAGTAATGTAGGGATCTGTTTTTAATAATTCTCCTAACGAAAGTAAAGGTGAAGTTGTAGAAAGATATAGAAAAAATAGGATCGAATAAATTAGAATTCTTATTTGTGGTTTCATTTGAAATTTATTTTGCTTTGGCGAAATTACGAATTAAAAATGAAGCTGTAATTAAGGTATATTTAAAAAACGGTTTTTTAATAATCTTCAAATGACTTTTTTTCGTCCCAATTTTCTTTACTTAAAAAATTTCCACAAGAATTATAACGTTTTATTATTGCTTTTTCAGGATCTCTGTTATATTGAAATATCCATATTTCATTTTTTATAATTTTTATACGTCGAAATTTTCTAGTGTCGCAAGCATCTAGAGAACAAATATGAATAGAACGCGTCCTTACTATTAATTTTTGATCTCTAGTAATCACCCGATCAGTAATAATTATCTTTTTATGACGCAATTTCCAAAAAACAAATTTTCGTTTTTTTTCAACTCTTTCCGTTTTTAGTTCTATGTTCTCATTTGAACATTTCTTTTCATTCTGAATTGTGTCTCTTGACGATTTGGACATATTCATACTAAATATTGAAAGCGAAAAGAAACTAAATAGAATTAACGTTATAAATTTTATTATCATTCAATTTTGATTATTAGTGTATACACTTATTTATTGCAAAATCTTTTCTATTTTAGCTTCAGATTTCTCCTTTAAAGCACTGTCCGGACGAAAACTCCAGATTATGAGAAATTTTCCTTTTGCAAGATACTCTTCCGGGCGCTCATCTGTTGGCTGACCTTCTTTTCCCCAAAGTAATCCTTGCAAAAATCTATCGCCTTTGAAGGTGTGTTCAAATTCAAAATACATGATAGATCCGCGATCCGTTTTATTTTTAAAACTTTGAATCGATTTACTCTTTAAGGTTCCAACAAGGTTGCTGTAAGTTTCGATATCATTATAGAAAGTGCAGGCTTGAGGTGTAATGCAAATATTTCCATCATTTAAGGTATAACCTTTAGGGATTTCTTTTTGTTTTAGTTTTAAATCAGCAATAGTTTGGCTGAATATAGTAGTAGTGAATAACAGTAATAATAGCGATAGGGGAATCGTAATTTTCATTAGTTTTTGGGGTTAGGTTTGGGGATTTGTGCTAAAGCTAAAATAGTTTTTTTATTTTAAAATGTTGGAATAAATTTTTAGAAGGAAATGCTATCGCGAGAATTTTGCTCGTGCCCTTATTCTAAAAAAGTATTAAAATACAAAAACATTTTAGCTAAAAATAGTAAACTTAAAGAAAGAAAAATAAAAGAAAAAATCAGATAAATTTTATTTTTAAAAATTCTAAGAAATGCAAAAAGGACATAGCCAAAAATAATACTAGTTATGGTATATAACATCTTTAAGAATGCTACACCATCTCTGTCAATTACAATATATGGTTCGTCATCGATAATATATGGAGTAATAAAATAGCTGCCAATGAAAAGAAAAAGCCCAATAAAAAATAATATTCGTATTATGATTTTCATAGTATTTACCTAATATGTTTTTATTTTCTTAGATCTAATTCTTCGCACAAATTAATTATTGCTGTTTTTCTGATTTTATAATCCTGTTAATGTATGTTCTCCGATAGTTGTCTAGTGGAGGAAAATACAATGTGGAAAGCGAATATCTACAGAATCTTTCATTTCATATGTTTTTATATGGTCTATTGATCCGTTTTTATTATAATATTTCCATTCTCCCAATTTGAAATTATTTTTTATTTCGCCCTCTTCTTTTAAAATCTCATTACTAAATTTTTGATTTTTACTATTCCATTCGCCATAATAATAGTTTTTAAAAATACCATTTCCTTTTAAAAGCAAAACATTTTGGTTAATAAAATTATACTGTATATCTCCTTCACTATTATATGAAACAGAATACATACTAGGACCAGGATTGTTATTTACATTTATTGTGTAGCGCATAGGTTTTCCTTTAATTATATAAATGATATAGTCAATTTCTTCATTTGAACGATAAAAAATTTGAAGGCTATCAATTTCTTTGTCTTTATAATATAGTACTCCGTTTTTCATACTATATTGTTTCTTAATAACTTCAATACTTTTAGAATGTTTGAAATCATAGTTTATGATTGTTGCTATATTTTTATTATTATACCAACTATCAGTTTTCTTAAATTTGATTTCTGAATCTCCACAAGCTGTTTTATAGATTAGTTTTGTAATCGAAACTGGTTTTTGAGGTATTGGCTTTTTTTGCCCAATACAAGTCGCAAACAATAATGTAGTTATAATTGTTGAAAATAGTTTTTTCATCTTATAAAAGGTTAATAATCATAAGTTTTTGTTTCTCATCGCTAGCGCGAGCATCTCGCTCGTGCCAATAAAGTTTTTATGCTTGTAGATTTTGAATGGCTTGTGTTCACGAGCGGGACGATAGCACGGGTATATGTAATAACTGTGATAGCCTTCTTGTAATTGCATTTTTAATTTTTGGCTAAAGTTAGAAATTTAATTTAAAGATTTTTCTTTCTTTTTTTTTTAGCTCTGGATTTGATATATTTTGTGGAGTTACTTGCGGAGATTCTTCGTTCCTCAGAATGACAAACATTATGGTTACTTTGCGTAGGCTTCGACTTCGCTCAGCCTGACAAAATTGAGTCTAGAATATTGTCATAAAAAATCCGTTTTAATCCGTGTTTTTGCAAAGCAAATCCGCGTCATCCGCGTTCTATACTGGCGACTTGTTTTGTGGTATGGTCAACTTTGCGTGGGCTTCGACTCCGCTCAGCCTGACAACAGGTTCAAAATCTAAAATCAGCAATCTAAAATCTAAAATAAAAAAATCCCGCCTCAATTAAGAAACGGGATTCAATAGATATTCTCTTTTTTTTTATTTTTAAACTGTTGCAGCAACTTCTTGTGGCAACGGAATTTGATTTTTAAGCAAATCTTCGAATGTTTCGTGT
This sequence comes from Flavobacterium piscisymbiosum, assembly GCF_020905295.1. Taxonomy (NCBI): domain Bacteria; kingdom Pseudomonadati; phylum Bacteroidota; class Flavobacteriia; order Flavobacteriales; family Flavobacteriaceae; genus Flavobacterium; species Flavobacterium piscisymbiosum. Next base: position 2,865,144 of record NZ_JAJJMM010000001.1, read on the forward strand.
TGACGAATTAAGATTCCTTTTCCGTCTTTCCATAAAACCTCGGCTGGTTTGTATCTTGAGTTGTAGTTCGATGCCATAGAGAAACAATATGCTCCGGCGTTTCTGAACGCTAAGATATCACCTTCGGTAATTTCTGAAATTCTGCGGTTGTTCGCAAAAGTATCTGTTTCGCAAATGTATCCTACAACAGAGTAAAAACGCTCTTTTCCTTTAGGGTTCGAGATGTTTTCGATATAATGTTGTGAACCGTAAAACATAGGACGGATTAAATGGTTGAAACCACTATCGATTCCGGCAAAAACTGTCGAAGTTGTTTGTTTTACTACGTTTACTTTCGCTAAAAAGAAACCTGCTTCGCTCACAAGGAATTTCCCTGGTTCGAAAATCAAAGTTAAATCTCTGCCATACTCTGTACAGAAAGCATTAAATCTTTTTGATAATTTTTTACCTAATTCTTCTATATCAGTTTCTATATCGTCTTTTTTGTAAGGAACTTTAAATCCGCTTCCGAAATCTAAAAATTCAAGATCTTTGAAGTGTTTTGCAGTATCAAACAAGATTTCGGCAGCATACAAGAATACTTCGATATCAAGGATATCAGATCCTGTGTGCATGTGAATACCTACAATGCTCATTTTTGTATTCTCTACAATTCGTAAGATATGCGGAATTTGGTGAACAGAGATTCCGAATTTACTATCGATATGTCCTACCGAAATATTTGCATTTCCTCCCGCCATTACGTGTGGATTGATACGAATACATACCGGAATTTGTGGATATTTTGTTCCGAATTGCTCCAGAATAGATAAGTTGTCAATATTGATTTGTACACCCATTGCGGCAACTTCTTCGATTTCTTCAAGAGAAACTCCGTTCGGTGTAAAGAAAATTTTGTCAGGATCATAGCCAGCATGAAGTCCTAATAAAACTTCCTGAATAGATACAGTATCTAAGCCAGACCCCATGTTCTTTAATAACTGAAGAATCGCAACGTTCGACAATGCCTTCATGGCGTAATTAACTCTCAAGTTTTCTACCTTAGAGAAAGCTTTAGTTAACCTATTGTACTGTGATTGGATTTTTTCGGCATCATAAACATATAATGGACTTCCAAATTGGTCTGCTAACTGCAGTAAATCTTTTGCTTGCATTTGTTTAAACTATTTTGAGCAAAGTTATTACACTTTTGACTAACAGCAAATTTTTTGTAGAAAAATAACAAATTGTAACAAATTGTTTGTTTTTAAACAAAAATCGACTTAAAATGATTTTTTATAAAACTACAATGCGTGCCTAGTAAAAAAAGATTCTAAGTTGCTGAGGTTCTAAGATACTAAGATTTTTATTTCGATGAAAAGTTTTTACCACAGATTTTTATATTTTTTTGGAGCAGCACAATTGGCATTTTAAGAAACATAGTTCCCGCTTTCGGCTTTATCTCTCCGTTTCACTGCGAGGATATCGCCTCTATCGGGGCTAGATTAGAACAATTGGTTTTTTGAAGAAAATTTGCTAAGCTGCTATCCCGATAGTTATCGGGACTAAGGAAATAAGTTTTTTTGCCACACATTATAAGATTATCAGAGATTTTTTATTTTTTTCTGCCACGAATTTCACGAATTCTCACAAATTTTTATTTTGAATTTCTACAAAATGCATAAAACATAGCCCGTGGTTGAAACCACGGGAGTCGTTACGGATTGAACATAATCATATATTGCATTCCCGTGGTTGAAACCACGGGCTATATTTGAAATATAGAAATCAGCCAGAAAATGAAAATTTTTGAAAATTTGTGGCAAACAAAAAATCAATTTAATCCATATAATCTGTGGCAAAAAACAAAACCCCTGAATATAAATTCAAGGGTTTGTTAGTAGTTATGTTGTTTATCGGAATAAAGTCCTGATGCTTATCTTTAAGTTCATAAATGTAAGAGAATAAGAGAAAAACTCAGTCTCTTAGAATCTTAGCAACTTAGAACCTTAGTTTATAAACTCGGTAAGTCTCCGTTTCCTTTGGTTGGCAAGTTAGTAGAGCCCATTAAGAACAAATCTACTTCTCTTGCTGCTTCGCGACCTTCTGAAATAGCCCATACAATTAATGATTGTCCACGACGCATATCACCAGCGGTGAAAATATGAGGAACATTCGTTTGATAATTTTTTGCTTTATAGTTGCTTCTCATGTCAACTTCAAGACCCAATTGCTCGCTTAAAGTTTTTTCAGGACCTGTAAATCCAAGAGCCAATAAAGCCAAATCGCAAGGCCAGATTTTCTCAGAGCCTTCTTTTTCGATCAATTCAGGACGCTGACCCGGAGTCATTTTCCATTGTACTTCAACTGTTTTTAATCCAACTAATTCACCTTTTTCGTTAGCTAAAAATTCCTTAGTATTAATTAACCAGTTTCTGTCGCAACCTTCTTCGTGAGAAGACGAAGTTTTCAACTGCAAAGGCCAGAAAGGCCAAGGCGTAGATTCGCTTCTTCCAACCGGAGGTTTTGGTAAAATCTCAAAGTTAGTTACTGATTTTGCACCGTGACGGTTTGATGTTCCAACGCAGTCAGAACCTGTATCTCCACCACCAATTACGATTACATCTTTTCCAGTCGCTTTAACCTGATCCGGAATTGACTCTCCGTATAAAACTTTAGTTTGTTGAGTAAGGAAATCCATTGCCTGAACAACACCTTTGCTTTCGATTCCTTTAGTTGGCAAACTTCTTCTTTCGGTTGCTCCACCGCATAATACGATAGAGTCAAAAGCATTAAGTTCTTCAACGCTAAAGTTTACCCCAACGTTTACATTAGTTTTAAAGGTGATTCCTTCAGCTTCAAGGATTAATACACGTCTGTCGATAATTCCTTTTTCCAATTTGAAGTTTGGAATCCCGTAACGTAATAAACCTCCAATGGCGTTGTCTCTTTCAAAAACAGTTACCGTGTGACCGGCTCTGTTTAATTGTTGAGCTGCTGCTAAACCTGCAGGACCTGAACCAATAACGGCAACCGTTTTTCCTGTTCTGGTTTTTGGTGCTTGTGGTTTGATCCATCCTTCTGCAAAACCTCTTTCGATGATATTTTTCTCGATGTTTTCGATCGCAACAGGTTCTTTGATGATTCCTAATACACATGATTTCTCACATGGAGCAGGGCATAAGCGGCCTGTAAATTCAGGAAAGTTATTGGTTGACTGCAAAATATTTAATGCGCTCTGCCATTCTTCCTGATGTACCATGTCGTTGAAGTCAGGAATTAAATTCCCTAACGGACAAGCACTGTGGCAAAAAGGAATACCACAATCCATACATCTTGAACCTTGTTCTTTTATTTTATCTTTTGCTAACGGAATTGTAAATTCATTATAGTTAGAAACGCGTTCTGCTACTGCTAAATTACTTTCGTCGGCTCTGTTATATTCTTTAAATCCGCCTATTTTACCCATGACTTTTTAATTAAAATTCCAATTTCTTTAAATTCCAAATTTCAATTGTTATTGACATTGCGTTTTGGCATTGCCATTGAAATTTGATTTTTGAAATTGATTTTTATTAAGCAATTAATTCTTCTATTTTTTTCTCTTCTGCAATTCGTTGCAATGCTTTTTTGTAATCAGTTGGCATTACTTTTACGAAATGGTTTTGTTCATTTTCCCAGTCTGCTAAAATTCTTTTTGCTAATGGACTGTTGGTGTACAAAGAGTGATTTTTGATTAGTTTTCTCAATTTAGTCACATCTTCTTCTTCGATAGGATCAAAAGCAACCATTTCCATGTTGCATACTGTTGCATCAAATTGTTGTTTAGGATCGTAAACATAAGCAACACCACCGCTCATACCCGCTGCGAAGTTTCTTCCTGTTTTTCCTAAAACAACCACTGTACCACCTGTCATGTATTCGCATCCGTGATCTCCAATTCCTTCAACAACAGCAGTTGCTCCAGAGTTTCTCACACAAAAACGCTCACCGGCCATTCCATTAATATAAGCCTCTCCGGTAATAGCTCCGTAAAGGGCAACGTTTCCAATAATGATGTTGTCTTCAGGTTTGAAAGTTGCAGTAGGAGGTACTTTTACAATTAGTTTTCCTCCAGAAAGACCTTTTCCTAAGTAATCATTACAGTTTCCGTGAATTTTAAACGACAATCCGTTTGTTGCAAAAGCACCAAAACTTTGTCCGGCAGAACCTTCAAAATCAACTAAAATAGTGTCTTCAGGTAAACCTTGTGCGCCATATATTTTTGAGATTTCATTACTCAAAATAGCACCTACAGAACGGTCTGTATTTTTAATTTTAAATGTAACTCTTGTTTTTTCTTTTCTATAAATAGAAGGAATAGCTTCTTTAATGATATCAAAATCCAATACATTTTCAAGCTGGTGATCTTGTGTAGTTGTATTATGATTTGGCTCTGTTTTAGCTTTTTCCGGTTTGTATAAAATTGATGATAAATCTAATCCATTTGCTTTGTAATGTTTGATCGCTTTGTTCACATTTAATTTTTGTGACTGCCCCACCATTTCTTTTAAGGTTCTGAAACCTAACTGCGCCATGATTTCTCTTAATTCCTCTGCAATAAAATACATGAAGTTAATAACGTGCTCCGGAGTTCCTTTGAAATTTTTTCTCAATTCAGGATCCTGAGTAGCAATACCAACCGGGCAAGTATTCAAGTGACAAGCTCTCATCATGATACAACCAGAAGCAACAAGCGGTGCAGTAGCAAAACCAAATTCTTCGGCTCCTAACAATGCAGCGATAGCTACGTCACGACCCGTTTTCAATTGTCCATCACATTCAAGAACCACACGGCTTCTTAAATCGTTCAAGATCAAAGTTTGTTGTGCTTCTGCTAAACCAAGTTCCCACGGAATTCCAGTGTGTTGTAAAGATGTCAATGGTGCAGCACCAGTTCCTCCGTCATAACCTGAAATCAGGATAACGTCAGCTTTTGCTTTGGCAACACCGGCAGCGATAGTTCCAACTCCAACTTCAGAAACTAATTTTACGTTGACACGTGCTTCACGATTGGCATTTTTCAAGTCGAAAATCAACTGAGATAAATCCTCAATAGAATAAATATCGTGGTGTGGCGGAGGCGAAATCAAACCTACATAAGGAGTAGAGTTTCTTGTTTCAGCAATCCACGGCACTACTTTTTCTCCAGGAAGCTGACCACCTTCACCAGGTTTTGCGCCCTGAGCCATTTTAATCTGGATTTCTTTAGCGTTTGTCAAATAGTTAATCGAAACACCAAAACGTCCAGAAGCCACTTGTTTGATAGCACTGTTTCTTGAATCTCCGTTAATTTCTTTCTGGAAACGTTTAGGATCTTCTCCACCTTCTCCAGAGTTACTTTTTCCGCCAATTCTGTTCATTGCAATCGCTAAATTCTCATGTGCTTCTCTACTGATAGATCCGTAAGACATCGCACCCGTTTTGAATTTTTTTACAATTTCTGTCCAAGGTTCTACTTCATCAATAGAAATAGGGTCTAAATTATTGAATTCGAATAAACCTCTAATAGTCATTAAGTTTGAGCTTTGCTCATTGACCATATTAGAATATTCTTTATAACTTTCAGGACTGTTTAAACGAACGGCCTGTTGTAATTTTGAAATCGTTGTTGGATTAAACATGTGTTTTTCTCCACCACGTCTCCATCTGTAAATACCTCCAATTTCTAAAGAAAGCAAGTTGGCAATTTTAGAGTTTGGAAATGCTTTTTGGAAACGTTTCTTCACTTCTTTTTCTACTTCCATCAAACCAATTCCTTCGATTCTTGAAGGAGTGAATGGGAAATATTTATTAGTAAAAGTTTTGTTTAAACCTAAAATCTCGAAAATCTGAGCAGCTCTGTACGAATGTAAAGTCGAGATACCAATTTTGTTCATGATTTTAAGGATACCTTTTGCGATCGCTTTGTTGTAATTTACAATCGCATAATCAGCTTTTACTCCTGTAATGAATCCTTGGTTTACCTGATCGTGAATGATCTCGTTTACCATGTAAGGATTGATGGCACTTGCACCATATCCAAACAATAAAGCAAAATGATGCGGCTCACGTGGTTCGGCAGATTCGATGATGATTCCGAATTTAGAACGAACCTGTAAAATGTTCAAAGAGTGGTGAATGTAAGAACAAGCCAATAACATTGGTATTGGAGCCAATTCTTCGCTAACTCCTCTGTCTGACAAAATGATGATGTTGCATCCTTCAGAAACAGCCTTAAAAGTTGCCTGAACACATTTTTCTAATGCTCTTTCTAAACCGTTAACTCCTTTTTCTATTTTGTATAAAGTAGAAATAGTAGCCGATTTGAAATCTGCGTGATCAATGTTTCTTATTTTATCCAAATCCTCATTAGAAATAACCGGATTCTGGATTTTTAGTTTTTTACATTGTTTAGATTCAATTTCAAAAATATTAAAATCTCCACCAATTGCTAAACTAATATCAGTAATGATTTCTTCACGAATACCATCCAAAGGCGGGTTGGTAACCTGAGCAAATAATTGTTTGAAATAGTTGTACAATAATTGTGGCTGATCTGATAATACAGCCAATGGTGTATCGTTACCCATAGAACTGATGGCTTCAGCGCCCTGAGCTCCCATTGGGTTAATGATTGTTTTTAAATCTTCGATAGTATAACCAAATAATTTTTGTCTTGTTAGAAAATCAAGTTTCTCAACAGGAGTTGGATTATTAGTATAAGGTATTTGAGATAATTGTAACAAGTTAGCATCGATCCATTCCTGGTAAGGACGTTTGGTTACAATTGCTTTTTTAATTTCATCATCTTCAATAATACGACCTTCGTTCATATCAACCAAGAACATTTTTCCTGGCTCTAAACGACCGTGTTGTACTACATCTTCCGGCTCAACATCCAATACACCAATTTCTGATGACATGATTACGAAACCGCTTTTGGTTAATGTATAACGAGAAGGACGCAAACCGTTACGGTCTAATAAGGCACCAATTACGTTACCATCTGTAAACGGGATAGAAGCAGGGCCATCCCAAGGCTCCATAATGCAAGAGTTGAATTCGTAGAATGCTCTTTTTTCAGGAGACATCGTTTGGTGTTTTTCCCAAGCTTCAGGAACCACCATCATCATCGCTTCCGGCAATGAACGACCTGTCATTAATAAAAGTTCTACCACCATATCCATAGAAGCAGAATCTGATTTTCCTTCTAAGATAATTGGGAATAATTTTTTGATATCATTTCCAAAAACTTTGCTTTCCATCAATTCTTCACGAGCACGCATACGGCTTACGTTTCCACGTAATGTATTAATCTCACCATTATGACACATGTATCTAAACGGCTGCGCTAACTCCCATGAAGGGAAAGTATTAGTAGAGAAACGTTGGTGCACTAACGCCAAACGAGTCACTAAATCTGGATCTTTTAAGTCAACATAATAACGGCTGATGTCTTCCGGCATCAATAGACCTTTATATATTATGGTAGTTGTCGATAAACTAGAGAAATAAAACATATGGCTTTCAGAGGTTTTAGATCCTCTTACGGCATGTTCAGCAATTTTTCTAGCTGCAAAAAGTTTTGCATTAAATTCGTTTTCAGTTAAATCCTGACCGTTCTTGCTAACAAAAACCTGTTTAACTGTTGGTTCTTTTTCTGCGGCAATCTGCCCTAAATTTTCTACTTCAACAGGTACATCTCTCCAACCCAGGATCTTTAAGTTCTGATCCTTAATAGTCGATTCGAAAGCGTTGATACAAAAAGAAACCTGGTTTTTGCTTTTTGGTAAAAAAACCATTCCTACTGCATACTCACGTGTTTCAGGGATTTCAAAGTCACATACTTTTTTAAAGAAAGCGTGTGGGATATCGAATAAAATTCCAGCCCCGTCTCCAGTTCTTCCATCAGAACTAACGGCACCACGATGTTCCAATTTTATTAAGATATCCAATGCTTTGTGAATAATATCGTTAGATTTAATACCATTCAAATTACAAATAAATCCTGCACCACAATTGTCGTGTTCAAATTCAGGCAAATAAAGCCCTTGTTCTTTAACTTTCATTCTTGATATTTTTTCTACAAAAATAAAGATTTCGTTAAATATAATGTAGTGGAATAGTAATTCGACTTACATTTTTATTGTAATATTAGAAAAACGCTTCTTAATTGATAATAATATTATATTAACCATTGCGAATTGATAAAATGATAACGGCTATTAAAATATATTAAGAAAAATCACCGTAAGGCTAGTAAATACAGTGAAGTTTTTGTTAAATATCAAACGTTTTAGTCGTTTTGAGTTAATATTAACAAATTGTTTAGTTAACTATTTCTTTGCATTGAAAAAGAATAAACGTTTTATAAATATCTCACACGTTTTTTAATTGAAAAAGATTTTACTATTCAGTTGAATTTTGCTACTTTTGTCGCACTTTTATTCTGAAATAAATTCAGAACCAGACAAATTCTATATTATGAACATACACGAATATCAAGGAAAAGAAATTTTAGCAAGTTACGGAGTACGCATTCAACGCGGAATTGTGGCTAACAATGCAGTCGAAGCTGTGGCTGCTGCAAAACAATTAACTGCCGAGACTGGTACAGGATGGCACGTAATAAAAGCACAAATTCACGCAGGTGGTCGTGGAAAAGGTGGTGGAGTTAAGTTAGCAAAAAACTTGCAACAAGTTGAAGAAATTGCTGGACAAATCATCGGAATGCAATTGATTACACCTCAAACTTCTGCAGAAGGTAAAAAAGTAAACAAAATATTAGTTGCAGAAGATGTTTACTATCCTGGTGAAAGTGAAACTTCTGAATTTTATGTTTCTGTTTTATTAAATAGAGCTACTGGTCGTAACATGATTATGTATTCTACTGAAGGTGGAATGGATATTGAAGAAGTTGCTGAGCACACTCCTCATTTAATTTTTACTGAAGAAGTTGATCCTTCTGTTGGATTACAAGGTTTTCAGGCAAGAAGAATTGCTTTTAACTTAGGTCTTTCTGGAAATGCTTTCAAAGAAATGGTGAAATTCATCGATTCATTATACAATGCTTACATTGGTTCTGATGCTTCTATGTTTGAAATCAACCCGGTTTTGAAAACTTCAGATAATAAAATTATGGCTGTTGATGCTAAAGTAAATATCGATGATAATGCTTTATACAGACAACCAAAATATGCTGAGATGAGAGATATCCGTGAGGAGAATCCAATCGAAGTTGAAGCTAAAGAAGTAGGTTTGAACTATGTAGATCTTGACGGTACTGTAGGATGTATGGTAAACGGAGCAGGTCTTGCAATGGCAACTATGGATTTAATTAAATACGCTGGTTTTGAGCCTGCTAACTTCTTAGACGTTGGTGGAACTGCTGATGCAAAACGTGTTGAAACTGCTTTTAGAATTATCTTAAAAGATCCTAACGTAAAAGCTATTTTAATCAATATTTTTGGTGGAATCGTTCGTTGTGACCGTGTGGCGCAAGGAGTTGTTGATGCTTACAAAAATATGGGTGATGCTATCAATGTGCCAATTATAGTTCGTTTGCAAGGAACAAATGCTGAAATTGCAAAAGAATTAATTGACAATTCAGGTATGCCAATCTTATCAGCTACTCAATTTCAAGAAGCTGCTGATCAAGTTAAAGCTGCACTTTCTTAATCAAATAAGAAATCAATTATATATAGAAAATCCTTCCAGTCATTGGAAGGATTTTTTTTGGAGTTTAATTTAACGGAGTGTATAAAAATAATCTCACAAAGATGCAGAGACGCAAAGTTTAAAGATTAAGCAGATTGAATAGCGTCCAGCTTCAGCTGGATGACAATATAGATTAGAAGAAAAAGGCTTTAGCCAAACTTGTAACGGTTTGGCTAAAGCCTTTTTCTAATTAATTCTCATACCTCCAGTTAAAACCGGAGGCTATTCAAAAACTTTGCGACTTTGCGAGTAAAAACTATCACAATTCTGCGGTTAGAAAACTATTTTAAAACCGTAGCCAATTCAACAATTTCAAATTCAGGATTATGCTTGACAAATTCTCGAATCATTGCCGTATGGCCGGCGCCTAGTAAAACCATTATTTTATCATCTTTGCTTTCGGTTAGTTTTTGAATTAAAGCATACATATAAAGATTTCTTCTGTACCATTCTGAAACTAAAAAAGCACCCACAAAATTATCAGTTTTTCCACCTTTGATGGCAGTTTCAAGATACCACTGGAGATTGTCGCCATTTGATGCTTTTGTATTAATATCTAAAAGAAGTTCTGTTAAAGAATACTTTGTAATTTTTGTATTGAAATCTGTTTCATAATGCTTCATAGTCTCGTCATTTCTTTTGATTAAATCAAGCTGACCAGCTTCTTTCATTCCTTTTACCAAACTGTCATACGGGAAATCAGCGCCTTTGTAATCAATTCCGTATAGCTTTTTGTGACCTAATTTTTTAGCTGATCTTAAAGCTATTTGTACTATTTCATCTGAATCATTCTTAAGTAAACTATCAGTGTTCTTGGCATAAAATTGATCTAATTTGGCTTGTTTTTGATAATTCCATTCAATGAAGATTTTATCGGGACCAAACTTTTTAATTTTATTTGTCATGTTTTCAAGTTCTTTCTGGCTTTTGTCTGACATTACATTAAAGGTATTTACTTTGGCAACGTCAAGTCCCGGATTTTCAAAATGGAAACTTCCAAATAATAATATTTGTTTCTTTTTTGTTTGAGCAGAAACAGTCGTTAATACCATTGTAAAAACGAGTAATAAAGCGATTTTTTTCATGATGATTTGTTTTAAATTCAAGGCAAATGTATTGCAGCTTTTCTCATCATATTTTAGTTTTTGATGAACATGATATTTCAAATCACAAACATTAAAAATAAGCTGTCAAAAAATTTCGTGTATCGTTTTTAATAGTTCGTCACAGAAAATAGCTATTTTGTATAAACATAGTATTCATGTAATTGCATAGTTGTATTTTTGAAATAACAACAGCATTATTATGAAGCTCAAAATCCCTTTTTATTATCATATTCTCCTTTTCTTAGGATTGTTTCTAACCTTTTATCTTTGGGATATTGGCGTGAGTAATCGAAAATTGGAGTCTGTTTTCAGTATCATGTATTTCTTTTTTAATTCAGGTTTTTTACTCTCTATTTTCATCGTTTATCTTCTGAATTTTTATACATTTTGTGACTGGTTTTTAAATAAAAAAAGGATGTTATGGTACTTTTTAAGCGTTCCTGTTTCATTGTTAATTTTTGCAGGAGTCCGTTATTTTTTGCAGGAAGTAGTTGTGTTTGAAATTACGGGAATTCACAATTACGGAGAGGAAACACGTAAAATTGGATATTATATTCGGGATAATTTTTTCTTCGGATTACCATCTGTAATTTTAAGCGCTCTTAATTATTTGTTTTGGCAATTTCAGGATGCCAATAAGCAAAACCAGGAATTGTTATTAGAAAATAAAAAGGCTCAGCTTCAAATGCTTAAATCGCAGGTAAGTCCGCATTTTTTGTTTAATACGCTTAATTCGTTTTATAGTCAGTTGATTTTGAAAGACGATAAAATGGCTTCGGATATTTTAGTGTTATCAGATTTGTTGCGCTACGTGATTACAGAAACAGAGAAAGATGAAGTGTTACTTTCTAATGAAATTCAGTTTGTGCAAAACTACATTCATTTGCAGCAAAAACGATTTGAAGATCAGCTTTGTCTGGACTTTGAAATTGAAGGAAATTATGCAACCGAAAAAATTCTGTCATCGGCTTTAATTCATTTTATCGAAAATGTTTTTAAACATGCAAAACTCAATAATCCGGATGAAAAAGCGATTATTTCGATCCAAATAAAAGGAGACTTTTTAGAGCTATCAACCTTTAATTATAACGTAGGAGGAGAGAATTATTCCTCGACCGGAATTGGTTTCGAAAATCTGACCAAACGTTTAGAGTACACATATAAAGATCAATTTATACTGGAGAAAATAGCAGAAAATAATACCTTTAAAACCTATTTAAAAATACCACTAAAAAAATAATTCCATGAATTTTAAATGTATCATTGTTGATGATGAACCGCCAGCAACGCGCATACTCGAAAATTATATCGAAAAAGTATCTTTTCTCGAAAAAGTAGGCGTTTTTAATGATTCATTAAAAGCATTAGAATTTCTGAATACACAAAGCGTCGATGTTATTTTTTTGGATATTCAGATGCCGCAACTCACAGGTTTGCAGGTCTCCAGGATAATTTCAAAAGATATAAAAGTCATTTTTACAACAGCATATCCTGATTTTGCATTAGAAGGTTTTGAGCTTAATGCTATTGATTATCTACTGAAACCAATTGCTTTCGAACGTTTTTATCAGGCAGTTTCTAAACTAAATGCTGAACCAAAAACAGAAGTTGTAACCAATAATTCATCTGAGTTTATTTTTGTGAAAACCGATGGGAAAAATAAATTCCAGAAATTGTTTTTAGAGAATATTTTATATGTAGAAAGTCTTCAGAATTATGTTTGTATTCATACTCAAAAACAGCAGTTAATTACTCACTCTTCTTTAAAAAACGTACTTGAATCATTGCCCGAAAAAGACTTTATCCAAATACATAAATCCTTTGTAGTTTCGTTAAAACAAATAGAATCTACAGATAGTTTTTCTGTTTTTATTAATAGTAAAGAATTGCCTATAGGGGCAACGTATAAAGATGCTTTTTTTGAACGAATTGATCAGAATAAGATATAGATCTATTTTATTTTGATGATGATTTAACCGCAATCCCGATAGCTATCGGGAGCAAGGATTTTTAATTATAAGAATTTATATAAACGCAAAGTTCGCAAAGCTTTATCAATAAAACTTTGCGAACTTTGCGTAATTCTTAGCGCCCTTTGCGGTTAAATTTTATTTCTTATTTTTTCCGTTTTTGTAAACAACTTTTTCTACAACCTGTACTTTAGGAGCAGTTTTAGTATTGTTTTTCTTGAAAGGTTTTTTAGCGGCAGGTCCTGTTTTAGAAGGAGCTTTATCGCCTCTTCCTTTTTCAGCATCTTTTGCACTGGCTTTAAATTCAGGTCTTTCTTTAGTACTGTCTTTTTTAGGAATTTCAGCTTTATGTTTTGCTAAAACATCATTTGGGTTTTTAGGGTTTTCTTTCGTTCCTCTTAAATGAATTACCAATCCGTTTAAGAAATTACGCAAAACCTGATCACCACATTCCATGTAATTTTCATGATCTTCGGCTCTAAAAAAAGCTCCCAATTCAGATTTTGAAATTCTAAAATCTACTAATTCTAAAATTTCAACTATTTGGTCGTCACGGAGCATCAAAGCCACGCGAAGTTTTTTTAGGATATCGTTGTTCGTCATCGTTTAATTTTTTACAAAGGTACGTTTTAAAAGTAATTTGAATGCAATTTATTGAGTTGAGCTAAGTTTTTTTGCCACGAATTTCACGAATTTCCGCAAATTCTATTGCGCTTAAATTTTAATTCGTGAAAATTTGTGAAATTAGTGTCAAACCTTTTCGTTTAAGATATTTATTAATTTGTCTAAATCTTCACGAAGATGATTAGCCGTAACTACAATTCTGTTTAGATTATTGGCGTTTTCCTGATATTTAAAATTGGCAATAATGATTTTGTTGGCTTTTAATGTTTCTATCAAATTCTCGTTTTCTAAATAAATCAGAGGATAGGTTTTGTTAAATTTGATACTTTGATTTTTGATTAACTTTCGATCAATATAATTCAGATTCTCCAGTAATTTTTGATGTTGAGTTTTATAAAGATTTGCTGCATCAGCCAAAGTCTGAACAAAGGCAGGATTCATTCCCGCAGCAGAAATAAAAATGTCGAGATTTTTTATTTGATTAATAAAAGAAGCATCACTTGCAATAACGCCACCGCTTAAACCAAATGCTTTTCCTAAAGACGAAATCATGATTTTTCGTTTGATTGGAAGATCTATTTCAGAATAAATTCCACAGCCATTTTCGCCTAAAATTCCAAACGAATGCGATTCATCAATAAGAAGCGTAATTTCTTTATGATCAGGAATCGTGGCCAAAATAGACAAATCAATCGCCTTAGTCTGAAACCCTGAAACACCATCAGTTAAAATCGTGATTTTTTCTGATTGAGAATCTAACAAACGTGGGTTTATATTTCCATTAAAAAAAACAGGCGAACTATCCTTAATCTGAATTGCAGGATGTGTATTCGGAAAGTGGAAAAAAGAATCTGTTTGTTTTTTTAGTTCATCAATAACGAGTTTACCTGCGAGCATTCCGGAAGAAACCGTAACAGCACTTTCGGCTTTGATATGATGGGCTAAAAAAGTCTCACCATTTTCATAGGCCGTTAGTTTTATATTGGCACTTCTCGAGCTACCGTAAGTTGTTCCCCAATTCCGAATGTTTTTAATCACCAATTCCTGAAACTCCTTATTGGTTGGTAATCCCAAATAAGCCGTTCCTCCAAAATACAAATACTGTTCCTGGTCGATTTCGATAATCCTATCCGGAAATTGATTGACATTCATAGCTTTTATAATAAAGTAACTCCGGTTCCGTCAAGTTCAGAATAATGAATAACACCATTTTTTATTGTTACTCCGGTTGCAATGTCTTCTGCCAAAAGTAATGCTCCGTCCATGTCTACATAATCCAATTGAGGTAATAAATGTGCAATTGCCGAAATTCCCACAGTCGATTCGGTCATGCAGCCCACCATGGTTTTTAAGCCCAGTTTTTTCGCTTCTTCTATCATGCGCTTTCCGGGAGTTAATCCGCCACATTTTACCAGTTTTACATTTACACCATGAAAATGGTTGAAACATTTGGCAACATCTTCTTCGATAATACAGCTTTCATCAGCAATTACAGGCAGGACAGAATGTTTGAAAACTTCTTTATGCGCTTCCCAATTATCGGCTTTCATAGGCTGTTCCAGAAATTCTACGCCTAATTTTTTGAGCTCAATCGCGTTGTTTATCGTCTCTTCAACGCCCCAACCGCAATTGGCATCGATTCTAAAAATGGCATTAGTATGTTTTCTGAGTTCCTTTACAATCGCAATATCTTCTTTGGTACCTAATTTTATTTTATAAATTGGCCACGGAAGTTCCTGCATTTTCGAAACCATTTTTTCTATCGAAGCAATCCCAATGGTATAATCTGTAAGCGGATTTTTTTCGATTGAATAATTCCATAATTCATACAATTTCTTTCCTTTCTTGCGTGCGTACAAGTCGTTATGCGCCAAGTCTAAAGCGCACAAAGCAAACATATCGTCTTTTAAATACGGATAGATTTTTGCCCAAAATACTTCAGGAGTTTCATTTTCGGTCGTTTCAATAATGTTCCTGATTTCTTCTAAATCCTGCATCATCATAGGAACCGTAGTTTTATAATACGGATTTGAAGTAGCTTCTCCAAAACCCGAGAAACCATCACTTTTGAGTTCGACAATTAACGACGGCTGAAAATCAATTGATTCTCTTGATATAGTGAAAGTATGTTTTAGTTTTAGATTGTATTCTCTTAAAATTAATTCCATAATATTTTTTGATTGTTTTTTATTAATAACCTAGCCAAAGCACTGCTTTTACGAATCCATCCCGCCAGAGTTTCTCGTTATGTTCGCCGCCTTTTACAATTTTAGACTTGGTAAGATGTAAGCAATAGCAACGTTTTGTATCTAATAAACGTTCCATTTTGGTCATATCTTTTACCATATCATCACTTTCTTTATCTCCACACAAAAAATAAATTTTGGTTTTTATTTTGGGAGCTTTTTCCGTTAAAGTATAAATGTCATTCGAAAACCAAAAGGAAGGCGAAAAAACGCCTGCTTTGCCAAATGTTTCGGGATATTTTAGAATGGCATAATATGAAACTAATCCGCCAAGAGAACTTCCGATAATAATAGTGTTTTTGGCTTTTGGTTTGGTTCTGTAATTTTTGTCGATATGAGGTTTTAATGTTTTTACAATAAAATCAAGATAATTATCGGCATTTCCGCCACCATATTTTTCATTTTTAAATGGTGTTAATTCGTCGATGCGTTTTTCATTTCCGTGCTCGATTCCCACTACAATTACCTGGGCTTTCAGGCTATCCAGTTTTTCATCGACATTCCATTCTCCGGAATAAGCGGTTTTAGAATCGAATAGATTTTGGGCATCGTGCATATAAATCACGCTATATTTTTTGGCTGTAGCCGAATAATCTTTCGGAAGGTAAATCCAGATTTTTTTAGTGGTTTTAAGTTGAGGCGCTTCGATCGTAAAAGTAGATACGTTTTTTGAAGCGGTACTTTCTTGCGCGCTTGTGACAGAGGTTATCCAAAGCATTATAAAAAAGAAGAATCCTCTAATCATGAGTTCTTTGCATTTTAGATTTAAAAACAATATTTTAGCTAAAAATAATAAATTGATGAATACCGAAACAGAAAAGAGAAGTTTACTTTTAGAAATGATTGCTTTTTCTACTGTTGATGGGCATTTGCACAAAAGAGAGTATGATTTTTTGTGGCTTGTGGCTCAGGAATTAAGCATTGATTTAGCTGTTTTTCATGACTTATTTCATCAGGAAAATCCCCATTCGATTATAAAATCAGAGTTTCAGCGCATTCAGCAATTCTACAGACTGGCTTTGATCATGTATTGTGACGGTATTTTGCACGAAAAAGAAGCCAAAGCTATTCAGCAAATCGCTATTGAAATGGGTTTGAATCCAAATGCAACCAAACGCGTTTTGGATTTAATGAAAAACGCACCAAACGCTATTATTGATCCTAATGTTTTATTGAAAGTTTTTCAGGAACAACACAATTAAGCCAATTGTTCCTGTAGTTTTTTGATATCGTCACGCAACTTAGCCGCTTGTAAAAAGTCCAGTTCTTTTGCTGCTTTCTCCATAGATTTACGTTTCTCACGAATCATTTTTTCTAATTCTGTTTTCGATAAATAAGCCGTTTCCGGTTCTGCAGCAACAGATAATGTATGACCCAATTCGTATTCTACCAAAGGATTTTTAGTAAAAGCACTTTCGATTTTTTTGTTTAAAGCCTGTGGCGTAATGCCGTGCTCTGTATTATAATTGATCTGTTTGGTTCTGCGATAATCTGTTTCATCTATTGTTCGTTGCATACTTGCCGTAACTTTATCGGCATACAAAATGGCTTTTCCGTTCAGGTTTCTTGCCGCGCGACCAATAGTTTGTGTTAGAGATCTGTGATTACGAAGAAAACCTTCTTTATCAGCATCTAAAATCGCAACTAGCGAAACCTCGGGTAAATCAAGACCTTCACGAAGCAAGTTTACTCCAATCAAAACATCAAAAATACCTTTTCGTAAATCCTGCATGATTTCGATACGTTCCAGCGTATCTACTTCAGAATGTATATAACGACAACGAATGTTTACTTTAGTCAAATATTTGGCTAGTTCTTCGGCCATTCTTTTAGTCAGTGTGGTCACTAAAACTCTTTCGTCCAATTCGCAACGCACCTGAATTTCTTCGATTAAATCATCAATTTGATTCAAACTTGGTCTTACTTCGATAACTGGATCTAATAATCCCGTTGGGCGAATAATTTGTTCTACATAAACACCATCTGTTTTTTGTAATTCGTAATCTGCCGGAGTTGCAGATACATAAATTACCTGATTTTGGATGGCTTCAAACTCTTCAAATTTCAAAGGTCTGTTGTCCATTGCCGCAGGTAAACGAAAACCGTACTCCACCAGATTTTCTTTACGGCTTCTGTCGCCTCCGTACATGGCGTGAACCTGAGAAACGGTTACGTGACTTTCATCTACAATCATCAAATAATCACTCGGGAAATAATCTAATAAACAGAACGGTCTTGTTCCGGCTTGTCTTCCGTCAAGGTATCTTGAATAATTTTCGATTCCGGAGCAATAACCTAATTCGCGAATCATTTCTAAGTCGAAATTGGTACGTTCTTCTAAACGTTTTGCTTCTAAGTGTTTTCCTATTTCTTTAAAATAATCGACTTGTTTTACCAAATCCTGCTGAATTTCCCAAATGGCACCTTGCAGTACATCCGGAGAAGTCACAAACATATTAGCGGGATAAATAGTAAGTCTTTTAAATTTTTCTATGACTTGTGAGGTCTTCACATCAAAGGATTCTATTTCTTCGATTTCATCTCCAAAAAAGTGAATTCTGTAAGCGTCATCGGCATAACTTGGATATACTTCAACTGTATCGCCTTTAATCCTGAAAGTTCCCGGATTAAAATCGGCCTCAGTTCTTGCGTATAAACTTTGAACCAGACTATGAAGTAATTTCGTTCTCGAAATAACCTGATCTCTGGTTATTTCAATTACATTTTTTTTAAATTCAACCGGATTCCCAATACCATATAAACACGAAACAGAAGCGACAACTAAAACGTCCCGACGTCCTGAAAGGAGCGAAGAAGTCGTGCTTAAACGCATCTTTTCGAGCTCTTCGTTGATAGATAAATCTTTTTCGATAAAAACCCCTGTTACAGGCATAAAAGCTTCGGGTTGGTAATAATCATAGTAAGAAACGAAATATTCTACCGCATTATTCGGGAAAAATTGTTTGAACTCAGAATATAATTGGGCTGCCAAAGTTTTATTGTGGGCCAAAACCAATGTAGGTCTTTGTACTTCCTGAATAACATTCGCAACAGTAAATGTTTTTCCGGATCCGGTAACGCCTAATAATGTCTGATACTTTTCGCCATCGATTACGCCTTGCGAAAGTTTTTCGATTGCTTGTGGCTGATCACCTTTTGGACTATACTCTGAGGATACTTGGAAATTCATTTTTGAAGGATGAAAAA
Source organism: Flavobacterium piscisymbiosum (assembly GCF_020905295.1). Classification (NCBI taxonomy): domain Bacteria; kingdom Pseudomonadati; phylum Bacteroidota; class Flavobacteriia; order Flavobacteriales; family Flavobacteriaceae; genus Flavobacterium; species Flavobacterium piscisymbiosum. The sequence continues at coordinate 2,884,014 of NZ_JAJJMM010000001.1, forward strand.
ATTAGTTTTGTAAAGATACAAAGTTTGAATTCTATATAAAAGCTAAAAAAATGTTGCCACGACCCGAACGATATCGAACAAGCGAAGCAATTAAAAGAATTGCATGAATTTTTGTTATTATTTATTTTGTTTCACGCAGATTTAAAAAGATTTGAGCAGATTTATTTTGATTATATCTGCGCAGATCCGCTTAAATATTTTTAAATCTGCGTGAAAAACTCTTCATCTAATTATATTGATTAGAATGCACTTTATCAAATTATTCTAAAAAATTAATCATCGCATCATTTACAATTTTTGACTGATCGATGGATAAAAAATGGCCTGCGTCTTTTATGATTTGCGTTTTGCTTTTGATTAAATATTTATCTGCTCTTTCCAGACTTTCTTCGGAATTAATGACATCGTGATCACCAATTAAAACCAAAATTGGATTGGTGATCGATTTTAATTCATCATCAGAAAAAGGATGCATTTTGAGCATACTGGAATTTGATTTTGCATATTTATTGGCCAGATAAAATTGTCGTTTATAAACCGCGCTAATTTTTTCAGGATGAGTAGAAAACGTATTTAATGTTTTTCCGAATTTCTTTTCACTTGGGAATAATTTAAGCATTAAAGCAGAAGTTGTTTTACCTACTTTATCTATAAATTTAAAGGTTTGCGCCGGACTTAACAATACTATTTTATCGATTGAATTTCCTTTTTGAGTGGCTAATAAAGTAGCAATCCAGCCGCCGCGGGAAGCAGCGACGATATCGAATTTCTTTAATTTATAATGATCGAAAATTTCGTTGTATAAAATCACGATTTCGTCTGAGGAAAGTGATTTTGAAGTTAATGTGGATTTTCCGGGTTCCATCATAAAATCGATCGCGTATATGCGATGATTTTTGGCTAACGGTTTTATATTGGGATACCACATTGTAGAACTGGCGTCCATTCCGTGAAGTAAAACCAGATCTTTTCCGTTTTTAGGACCCGCCATTATAACGTGGGCAGTTCCGTAAGTGGTTTTTATATTTTCTTCGGAATAGGGAATATCCCAAAGTTTTAAGGCTTTGTCGTAAGAACTGATATAAGCTTGTTTTTCGCTTTTGGTTTTGAAAATGTAATCGTCAAATTTTGCATTTTTTGTTGAAGAACAACCGGTAATTACAAGTAATATCAGTATTCTAAAGTATATTTTTGGCATAGTAATAAAATTCAATTTACTCTTAAAGGTACGGAAATTGCGTATCGAAAAAGTATCAGAATTTTATTTTAAAGTATTATAATTATAATGTTTTTCTTTTCCAGTTTTCAATTTTATTCTTCATTTCATTATGAGAATAAAATTCGTCATTTTGAATTTCATTTTCTGAAATCATAATGTCGTTATTGTATATGTCTGAATTACTTACGGATGTAGATAAATTATCATCAATTTTTGAAATTTCATAGTTCAAAAGTTTTTTTGATTTAAGAGAATTCATATTATAAATATTACTCAATTTCAAATTTCCACGCCTTTTGCTGGCTTTCACTTAAAAAAGTCCAGGCTACAATACGGCTTGTTTTTTGGCCTTGAGCCATATCAATAGTTTTGATTGAAGAGGCATTTACTTTATTTAGTGTTTTGTAAATGCTCGAAAGATTTTCTCTTTTTGAAACCAAAGTAGTGAACCACAGAGTTTGCATGGCAAATTTTGCACTTTCGTAAATCATTTGGGTTACAAAACCAATTTCTCCGCCATCGCACCATAATTCGGCATTGTGGCCTCCGAAATTTAAAACCGGATTTGTTTTTTTTCTTTCTTTGGTTAAATTCGAAACTTTACGAACGGTGCTTTGATTCGCATCTTCGGCAGAAGAATGAAAAGGCGGATTACACATCGTGAAGGTAAAACGATCTTCGGGTGTGATGATGTTTTTGAAAATAAAGCGTGATTCGGTTTGTTGCTGTAAACTTATAGCGTCAATCAATTTTGGATTTGCCTCGATGATTTTACTGCAATTTTCGATTGCTTTTTCGTCGATATCAGTTCCTACGAAACTCCAGTCGTAAATAGCATTTCCTAAAATAGGGTAGATGCAATTGGCTCCGGTTCCTATGTCTAAACCTAAAACTGAAGATCCTTGCGGAATGATTCCGTTGTTGGTTTCGGCCAGTAAATCAGCTAAGTAATGAATATAGTCGGTTCTTCCCGGAATGGGTGGGCAAAGATAATTTTTAGGAATATCCCAGTTTTGTATGTCGTAATAAGTTTGCAGTAATGCTTTGTTAAGCGCTTTTACAGCCAATGGATTACTGAAATCGATTGTTTCAATTCCGTGGATGTTGATCGCAACGTATGCTTTTAGTTCTGGACAATTCGCGATAAGAAGTTCGAAATCATAACGGGAACGGTGAAGATTTCGAGGATGTAAATTGTTTTTTTCGGAATTGTCTATTTCTTTCATTTTTCTGAATTTCCGTGCAAAGATAGTCATTCTTTTTGCGGCAAATGATAATTATGAAAACGATTGCCCTAGCCCTGATGGAAGCGGCATCCTTTTGTGCCGTTGTTCGGCACAAAAGATAAAGTGGACAGCAGGAATAGCTTCTGAAAATAATACTAAAGTTTAAAATTTCAATACTAAAAATCCCAATTCCAAATGTGAATTTAAACACATAGAGACATAGATTTTCTGTTGTTATTTTTAGGATACAAAAAAAAGCTCGCTTTTTCACATAGCTTGCTATTGTGATTTAAAGTTAGAGTGAAACGACTTTTTTATAGATTTTAAACTATGTTTCTATGTGTTTAAATGAAATTTTTGAGCCTTTTATTCGAATGAAATGATTAATCCATACATTCCATTAACAATAAATCACCATCGGTATGGGTGATGCTGACCAAACCATCCTGAAGAACAGCATTGCTGCTGCCGGTTCGATAACCAATTGTTAAGGTGTCGTTTTTTAATGGATATAATAAATTGGTAGAATTAATTCCGTTAACAACGCCAATTGGAATCAATGAAATAGGCGTTTTTGCGGTATACCATTTCTCGAATTTATTGGGTAACAAGAATATTTTTGAATGATCGTCGAGAATAACAATTTTAAGCAAATTGCGGTAACGAACGATATTGGTAAGGTTTGTAATGGTGTGATCGGCACGTTTTCCGGTGGCCCAAACTACGTTTACGGCAGGAATTTTTCTGGCGATCAGGTAATCAAATGCTTTTTCTAAATCGGTTTTATCCTGATCGGGAGTATGCACGATTTCGATAGGATATTGGGATGTTTTGTAGATTTCGGGATCAAAACCACGATCGAAATCACCCAAAAGCACGTCGACTTTTATTCCTAAATCAATCACTCTTTCTATGGCAGAATCGAGCACAATAACCAATGGCGACCATTCGAGCAATTGTCCTAATAATTCAGGATTGCATGCTGCTCCGTTGGCAATAATTAAAGCGGGTTCCTGGTCGTCGCGTACGATATGGTGTGAAGACATTTAGTTTCTGATTTGAAATGTGCTGCAAATGTACGAAAGGAAAGGATTTTAGAGGTTAGATTTTAGATTTTAGATTTTTTTATCGTTGTGATGTTTTGTTTTACCATTAAGATATTAAGAAAGTTAAGTTGGCGGGCTGAATATCTTAATAGCTGATTTTTTTTTTTTGCCACAGATTTTAAATATTTCTTTACCATTAAGATATTAAGAAAGTTAAGCTTTCTCACTTAATGAAACTTAATGTCTTAATGGTTAATTTTTTTTGCCACAGATTATTAAGATTAAAAAGATTTTAAATATTTCTTTACCATTAAGATATTAAGAAAGTTAAGCTTTCTCACTTAATGAAACTTAATGTCTTAATGGTTAATTTTTTTTGCCACAGATTATTAAGATTAAAAAGATTTTAAATATTTCTTTACCATTAAGATATTAAGAAAGTTAAGCTTTCTCACTTAATGAAACTTAATGTCTTAATGGTTAATTTTTTTTGCCACAGATTATTAAGATTAAAAAGATTCTAAATGTTCTTTTACCATTAAGATATTAAGAAAGTTAAGTTTCTTGCTTAATTTAACTTAATACCTTAATGGTTTAATTCTTTTTTTTTGCATTTAAGATATTTAGCTTAATTGTCTTAATAGTAAACAACTATTTTGCAGATTTAAAAGCGATAGCATCAACTTCGATTTGCATTCCGTCGATGGCTAATTTAGGAACGGGAATTAAGGTGCTGGCAGGGAAGGGTTTGTTTTTCCAGACTTTACGGATTTCTTCGTTCCATATTTTTAATTTTTCGGGTGAATGATCTACGATAAGAATGGTAATTTTCATGATGTTCTCGGGTTTTAGAATATAGCTGTCTAAAACGGTTACGATATTCTTTAAGGCAACCTGAGTTTGTTCTCTAAAGTCGTTGCTTAAGGTATGTTCTTTTCCTAAACCTCCGCTTTGCCCGGAAATATAAACGAATTCTCCCGGCGTGGAAACCGATGATGAGTGGCTAAAGCCGTAAGGAGTTGGGTCGAATAAGGATTCCGGATTTTTGAAAGTTTGTGCTTTTGTGGTAAAGGCACAAAGGGAAAATAGTGTAAACAATAAATGTTTCATGTTTTGGAAATTTTGAATTAATTGTTTGCAAAGTTTGCTTAATTCTAATTCCTAAACCTTTACATATGTTGAGGTTTTTTTAGTTTTCAGTCTCAGTCTCAGTCTCAGTATTCAGTCTCAGTATTCAGCGCAAACTGTAAACTACGACTGCGACTGTAAACTGAGACTGAATACTAAATACTGCGACTAAAGCAACCTTCTGTGGTAATTTATTTGCCCTAAATGATAGGCCAGATGTGTGGAGAGATGAACCAAAAAGAAACCTGTTGTCATTTCTTTTTCGAATACAATTTGCGGATAAATGGCTTCGAGATCTTCTTCAGTTAAAGTATCGAAGGCATTATTTACTACTATAATAGTGTCTTCTATTTTGGTTATTAGCTCTGATTTTGGAATATCTTTTAAGGAAAACTCCAGAGGACGATTTCTAACATAAGCTGTTTTCCCAATTTCTGCTCCAATATAAGTATTGATGTTACCGATAAGATGTAAACATAGATTTCCTGACGAATTGGAAATGTTCTTGTCAATTACCCAAATCTGATTTTCATTTTGATAAGATTCGATTTCAACTTTTAATTTGTTGAGATCACGGTTGAAAAGTGATCTTAGCGTTTCAATTAGCATAATGTTTTTTTTTTTTGCCACAGATTTTAAAGATTAATCTGTTTTTTTTAATTAAAAATTATAGGGAAATTCAAATTTTAGTCAATGTTGCGTAATTGTTTAGAATGATCAGATAATCTTTTTAATCAGTGAAATCTGTGGCAAAAATTAAGCTTTATTAATTATCGGAATCCAGATTTCTTCTTCAGAATCCGGATCTTCTTTTTTGTATTGGTCGCCCATTACAGCAAAATGCGGCCTTTCGTCTACTGTATATGCTGAGTTTGGCAGCCACTCTACAAAAATAGAATGATAGGTTTTATGTCCTTCGCTTTGCGGACCTTTATGTACAAAAACAGCATATAATCCGGTTGGAATTATTAAGGTTTCCATTTCTGCAGGAATTTTTTCGAAATCAGAAACTTCGACCGCTGCCCATTTTTGAAAGCTGTTGTTGGGATCGAAATTATCAAAATGGCCGTTAGGAAAAACTTCAAGCGAATATAAATTCGAATCAATTGAGTTTTTGATTTCTTTTCGTTTTGGCATGAAGGAACTCCATAATTGAAACGTTTTATTTTCGATAAACGACATATCAATGTGTTTACCAATTAGTTTTTTCTCGGATAAAATTTCAATTCTGGCTTCCATAATTCTGATTATTGTATTTTGAATTTTTTTGTGTCAATTTCACTAAGCGAAAAATAACCTAACGGATAATTGGCTTTATCGGTGGTATTGATTATGTTTCCTTTTACAGTTGCAGGTGGTGTCTGAAAAGGCCCACCAACGTTGCTTCCGGCAATGCTTACCAAAATACTCATATAGTTATAGTATTGTTTCGAAATTCCGTAATGTGTGATTTCGATTTCATTGCCAATTTCTAAATCGTCGTCATCTGATTTACTGAAATATTCATTTCCTTGAAAAAACTTATCTTCAGACACATAGTAAGTTGAGGTCACTTTATTTGAATAGACATATTTGTACAAATAAAAATTATCTGCATCGGCAGGATCGTTATAAAAAGCCCTGACTTCAATTTCGTCGCCTGTAATACCTCCTTCATTATTTTGTTCGATTCGGGTAATTGGCGCTACTGATTTCATTGTTTCAGTAGCAGTATAAGTATTACCGTTACTGATTACGGTTAAGGTGTAATTTTCGTCGATTACAGGAATAAAGTTTGTGCATACATATCGTCCGGTTTTATTGACTTCTACAAAGTTAAATTGTTCGTTTTTGCTGTTTTTTATAAAAATCGTTGCGCCGGAAACTGTTGGAATTACGTTTTCGAAATAGCCGGTTGTGGTAGACAATTTTATAGTTTGCTGTTTTCCTAGCGTTCCTTTTTGCCAGTTTATTGCCGCTTCGATTACTAATTTTGGAGGTGCAGTATCGAGATCAACATCAACGACTTCCTCACAACTTGCGAAGAAAATCGAAATAAAAAGTGCCAATAATAAGGTTGCTTTTTTCATGATATATCTTTTGTTTTCTTTTTACGGAAAATTATTTTTAAAATTTAAAATTGTAACTAACAGCAGGAACAATCCCGAAGATAGAGGTTTGTACAGCTTCATTTGCTCCGGTATCAACATTTTGGCGAAAGTTGATAGACGCAGCATTATGACGATTGTATAGATTATAAATGCTAAAAACCCATTCGCCTTTCCAGTTTCTGTCTTTGTTTTTTCTTGGTGTTAAAGTTGCTGAAATATCTAAATGATGATAAGCAGGTAAACGATTTTCATTTCTTTGTCCGTAATTAGGAATCGTGATTCCTAAATATTCGTACTGACCGTTTGGATACGAAACAGGCTGACCGGATTGCAAAGCAAAGTTAGCACCAAATGACCATTTCTCGTTTAATGTATAAGCCGATGTAACTGCTAAATTATGAGTTTTGTCGTAAGCAGAATTGTACCATTGCCCATTATTAATTCCAGTTTCCTCAGGAGTTCTGCCAGGAGTTTGTTGTTGTGATTTTGATAACGTATAGGAGATCCAGCCGTTTAGTTTGCCTTCGTTTTTCTTGACCATAAACTCTACACCATAAGAGCGCATTCTTCCGTTAAGGATTACTTGTTCGATGGCATCGTTGGCAATCAAATCTGCGCCATCAATATAATCCAATCTGTTTTGAATTTTCTTGTAATAGGTTTCAACTTCTACAGAATAGGCACCGTCATTAATATTTCTAAAATAACCCAACGCTACCTGATCCGCAATTTGTGGTTTGATGTAATTGTCGCTTGGCATCCAGACATCAAGCGGAGTAGGTGATGAAGTATTTGATATCAATTGAAGATATTGCGCCATTCTGTTATAACTCGCTTTTATCGATTCGTCATCGTTTAATTGATAAGAAGCTGAGAATCGCGGTTCTAAATTATTATAACTTTGGATTTTCTTGTTTTTACCAAAATACTGAGTCGATGTTGGTGTCGCTTTTTCGTAAATCTGCATATCAGTATTGAAAATAACAGGTTCATTATTATCATAATAATTGATTGTTGAAGCTCCTAAACGATAAAATAAACTGTAACGTAATCCGTAAGAAATTGTAATTTTTTTCGAAAGCTGATTTTCTGCTTCAATATAAACAGAGGGTTCAAAAGCGTATTTTTTATCTAACTGATCCGGATTAATTCCTGAAGTCTCGTTTGTTGGTTTGATTGTTCCGGGATTAAATTCATAATAAATACCGTTTAGACCATAATTCAATTTGAATTTATCAGAGATGTAATTCTTGAAATCGTATTTGATATTGTAGTTCTTAATTCCCGAATCCCATTTGAAACCTACGAAATCCAGGTCTAAACCATAATAGTAATCACTATAAATCAAAGATAAATTCGCAAACAATTTGTCCGAATATAAATGATTCCAACGCAGGTTTAAGGTGGCGTTTCCGTATGTATTGGTAAAATTTTTATTGAGACTAAAAACGTCGCGACCGAAATAACCGGATAAATACAGACTGTTATTATCGTTTAGTTTATAACTTAATTTTGTGTTTAAATCATAAAAATAAGCCGAGTTGTCTTTTTGATCTTCTGATAGTTTTAAAAATAAATGCGCATACGAAGCTCTTCCGCCAATTAAAAAAGATCCTTTGTCTTTTACAATCGGACCTTCTGCCAGGATTCTACTCGAAATTAAGCCGATTCCTCCATTTACATGAAATTCCTTGCTGTTTCCGTCTTTTTGATAAATATCCAAAACAGATGAAGCTCTTCCGCCATATCGTGCAGGAATTCCACCTTTGTATAATTTTAAATCTTTTATAGCATCGGGATTAAAAACAGAGAAAAAACCAAATACGTGAGAAGAGTTAAAAATTGTTGCCTCGTCTAATAAAATTAAATTCTGATCTGCACCGCCGCCCCGAACATTAAATCCTGAAGCGCCTTCGCCGGCATTTGTAACACCAGGAAGCAGTAAAATCGATTTAAGAACATCGACTTCTCCCATTACTACGGGCATTTTTTTTATGGTGGCAATAGAAAGTTTGTTGGCGCTCATTTCTGGCGATTTGATATTGATTTTGCCTCTGTTGTCTTTTATTACAACTTCCTGAAGTTCTTCGCCACTTTCATGAACTGCAAAATTGTTTTTAGTATTTTGATTTAAGGTAATTGTTTTTTGAATGGTTTGATAACCAACGTAACTAATCTCGATTTCATGTTCGCCCTTGGGAACAGTTAGCGAATAGAAGCCGTATTCATTGGTAGTCGTTCCGATTTTTAAAGCGGGAATGTAAACATTTACACCAATCAGGGTTTCATTGTTTTTAAAGTCAGTGATTGTTCCGCTTAAAGTGAATTTTTCTTGAGAAAATGAAGTTAAAGTCGTTATAAGGAGGATAAAAATAAGGCCAATTTTTTTTGTAATCATTGTCTTGTATTTGAAGCACATAGTTAATAATTCTTAATAAATATTATTGCAGAACTTTTGTTAAACATTAGTTAAGAATATTTTCTTTTTGTTACAGGTTTTCAATGCTTTAATGTTTCTTAATTTAAAAATCCTTTAAAGTGCTTTTTCTTCTTTAAGGCTGAATAGAAACTGAGAATATTGATCTGTTTCTTCATTTATTCCAAAAAAAAAAGACAACCGTTTAAAGTTGTCTTTTTCATATTTATATAGAGATGCACTGTTGTATATCTCATTGGTATTCGATTATTTTATTTCAGCAATAATTGCGTTGAATGTTGCGCTAGGACGCATTGCTTTGCTCACTAACTCTGGAGTTGGCTGATAGTAACCACCAAGAGTTTGAGGTTTTCCTTGTGCACCAATTAATTCAGCATCGATTTTAGCTTCGTTAGCTTCAAATTTAGCTGCAATTGGAGTGAAAATTGCTTTTAATTCAGCATCTTTATTTTGAGCTGCTAATGCTTGTGCCCAGTAATAAGCAAGGTAAAAATGAGAACCGCGGTTATCAATCTGACCCACTTTACGTGCAGGAGATTTGTCGTTTGCTAAGAATTTGTCGTTAGCTTCGTCAAGAGTTTCAGATAAAACAATTGCTTTAGAATTATCTAAAGTTTGTCCTAAATGCTCTAAAGAGGCACCAAGCGCTAAAAATTCTCCTAATGAATCCCAACGTAAATATCCTTCTTCTGTAAATTGCTCAACGTGTTTAGGAGCAGATCCTCCGGCACCAGTTTCGAACAATCCACCACCATTCATTAACGGAACGATCGATAACATTTTAGCTGAAGTTCCTAATTCTAAAATTGGGAATAAGTCAGTTAAATAATCACGTAAAACGTTTCCTGTTACAGAGATAGTGTCTAATCCTTTGATGATTCTGTCTAAAGTAAATTCAGTAGCAGCAATCGGGTTAAGAATACGGATATCTAAGTTTGTTGTATTGTGGTCTTTTAAATATTTTTGAACTTTTGCAATCAATTCTCTGTCATGCGCTCTGTTTTCGTCTAACCAGAAAACAGCAGGAGTATCAGATAAACGAGCTCTGTTTACGGCAAGTTTAACCCAGTCCTGAATAGGAGCGTCTTTTGCCTGACACATTCTGAAAATGTCATTAGCTTCAACGTCTTGCTCCATTAAAACTGTTCCTTTATTATCAACTACACGAACAACTCCGTCTCCTTTTATTTGAAAAGTTTTGTCATGAGATCCGTATTCTTCTGCTTTTTGAGCCATTAAACCTACGTTAGGAACACTTCCCATTGTTTTAGGATCAAATGCACCGTGTTTTTTACAGAAATCGATAGTTGCAGTATAAATTCCAGAATAAGCACGATCCGGAATAAGAGCGATTGTATCTTGTTGTTTTCCTTCTTTATTGTACATCTGTCCAGAAGTACGAATCATTGCCGGCATAGACGCATCAACAATAACATCAGATGGAACGTGCAAGTTTGTAATTCCTTTATCAGAATTTACCATTGCCAAAGCTGGACCGTTTTCGATCGCTTTAGTAATATCGGCTTCAACTTCAGCCTGCTCAGGTCTTCCTGCAATTTTTGCATAGATATCACCTAAACCATTTCTCGTATCAATATTTAATTCAGCAAATAAAGCTTCGTATTTTTTGAAAAGATCAGCAAAATAAACTTCAACGATAGCGCCAAAGATAATTGGATCTGACACTTTCATCATTGTAGCTTTTAAGTGCACAGAAAGTAAAATACCTTCTTTTTTAGCATCTGCAATTGCATCAGCAGCAAAAGCTTTTAATTTTTTTAAACTTAAAACAGAACTATCTATTATCTCACCAGCTTTAAGCGGAGTACTTGCTTTAAGAACAGTTGTTGTACCATCTTTTGCAACAAACTCGATTTTTACATCATCAGCGTCTGAAACAGTAAGTGATTTTTCACTTCCGTAGAAATCACCGTTTGGCATAGAAGCAACTTTAGTTTTTGAATCAGCAGACCATGCACCCATCGAGTGTGGATTTGCTTTTGCAAAATTCTTAACTGCTCTTGGCGCTCTACGATCAGAGTTACCTTCACGTAAAACAGGGTTTACAGCAGAACCTAAAACTTTAGCATATTTTGCTTTAGTTTCTTTTTCAGCATCGTTTTGAGGATCTTCCGGAAAATCAGGGATTTTGTAACCGTGAGATTGTAATTCAGCAATAGCCGCTTTTAATTGAGGTACTGATGCTGAAATGTTAGGTAATTTGATGATGTTAGCTTCAGGTTGTGTTGCTAATTGCCCCAATTCTGCCAATGCATCTCCAGTTTTTTGAGCATCTGTTAAAACTTCAGGAAAATTTGATAAAATTCTACCTGCCAAAGAGATGTCTCTAGTTTCAATTGCAATACCAGCAGTAGCAGTAAATGCCTGAACAATAGGTAAAAAAGAATAAGTCGCTAATAATGGCGCCTCATCAGTTAAGGTGTAATAGATTTTTGAATTCTGTGTCATTTTTTTTTTTTTTTTTATAATCGTATTGCCAGGATGCAGCAATGTAAAAGGTATAGTCGGCTCAGAATGAGCGGAGCAAATATAATAAAAACAGTCCGAAAACGGTGTAGTTTTGCTGAGAAATGCCGAAATTATCAGATTGTTATTTCGAGGTCTTTAAATTATCAAATCGATGATTTTGGTATTAAAAAATTACAGTTTTGATGAATCATAAGTAAAAGCATAACATTTCAAAAAAGGAAAAGACTAAAGTTGTAAAAAAACATTTTAACCTTTGATTATTTTGTATGAAAAGTCGTGTTTTTTATTCAAAAGCAACAAACGTATCACAAATGTAAGATACATTGTTTAATATGTTTTTTTACTTGTTGTTTTGTTTCGTCGGAACATTTCATTGGTAGTCCAATAAATATGATATTTTTTTACGTTCCGTAGGAACGTTTGATTTTGTAAAATAATATTGGTAAAAACAGATACAGATTGCCTGTAAAATTTCTCAAATGTCCCAATGGGACGATGTTTCTCACGATGCTTTTTTTTTTTTCTACCGATGAGATGTTCCGATGAAACACAATCTAAAATACCTTAACTTAATGGCATTGATTTCGCACAATCTCAGAAAACTAAAAGCTTTTATAGAAATGATTGCCATAGCCCCGATAGAAGTGGAAATCCTTTTGTGCCGGTCCCGATAGCTATCGGGAGGCACAAAAGATTGAAATGAATTGCTTCGCCAGTTCGCTCTTTCAGGCTCAGGTGCGGGATTAGCTCCTGAAAAAGATTAGGCAGTATCAAAAAAAAACTCGTTTCAAATAAATGAAACGAGCTTTTTTATAACAAATAGATAAATGATTATCTTCTTTTATCTTTAATCTTAGCTTTTTTACCAGTAAGTTCTCTGAAGTAGAAAATTCTAGCTCTACGAACAGCTCCTTTTTTGTTGATTTCAATTTTCTGTAAAGCTGGTAAGTTTACTGGGAAGATACGCTCAACTCCAATAGCTCCAGACATTTTACGGATAGTAAAAGTTTCTGTGTTACCAGAACCTCTTCTTTGAATAACAACTCCTTTAAAAAACTGAGTTCTTGTTTTTTCACCCTCTTTAATTTCGTAGTAAACTGTGATAGTATCTCCAGCTCCGAAAACAGGGAAATCTTTTTTAGCAACTAATTCGGTTTGAACGAATTTCATTAAATCTGCCATGATATCTTGTAATTATGGTTTTTTATATAGAGCAACATTCACGGATCTCGCCAGAGGTTAGTCTAATTCGGGTGCAAATGTATAAAATAATTATGAATTATAAATTGTTAATTATGAATTATTTTAAGTTGTTGATAAAAAGAGGGTTAGTTGCGGTTTTTAGTCGCATTCTTAGTACTTAACTGTAATCAAATTCACTGAAAACTGAGACTGCGACTGAAAACTATTCCTGAAGTAAGTCAGGTCGTCTGTTTTTCGTATGTTCATACGCCATATCCTCACGCCATTTATCAATTTTGGCAAAATGACCGCTGGTTAAAACATCCGGAACTTTCCATCCTTTATAATCTGCCGGTCTTGTATATATAGGTCCTGAAAGTAAATTATCCTGAAAACTATCTGTCAAGGCTGAGGTTTCATCGCTTAAAACACCCGGGATTAATCGAATTAAAGCATCAGATAAAACCAAAGCGCCTAATTCTCCTCCGGATAAAACGTAATCTCCAATCGAAATTTCTTTGGTAATAAAATGATCGCGTACACGTTGATCTACGCCTTTATAATGTCCGCACAGGATGATAATATTTTCATACATCGACATTGTGTTGGCCATTTTCTGATTAAGCGTTTCTCCGTCAGGTGACATATATATGATTTCGTCGTATTCACGTTCGCTTTTCAAATGTGTAATGCAGGCATCAATTGGCTGAACTGTCATTACCATTCCGGCGCCTCCTCCAAAAGGATAATCGTCGACACTTTTTTGTTTGTTTGTAGTATAATCACGTAAATTATGAAAGTGTACTTCGACCAAACCTTTGTCTATAGCACGTTTCATAATCGAAGCCTCAAACGGACTTCTTAATAATTCAGGCAAGATCGTTATAATGTCAATTCGCATTTTTTTTCTTAAAAGAGTTCTAAGCGGCAAAGATACAAAGTTAATTTTTGGGAATTTTAAAGATTTGAAAAATGAAATTTTTAAAAAATAGCTAAAGAAAAATATATTTATTGAAGATATAATAATTTATCAATTAACAATTTGTTAAACAATTAAATATGTTGAGATTATGTAAGACAAAAGTTTTTTTATGTAATTTTATAATGCCTCTTTTCGTCTAATATTATATTGTAAATCATTTACTTAAAAATAATTATTATGATAAGAAAAATATTTTTGTTGCTTGCAATTTTCATTTTACATTCCTGTTCGTCTTCAAAAAATGCCGGTGAACAATGGGTAGGTCAGACTAAAAAAAGTCTAATAAAGAGTTGGGGAACGCCAATACGGAGCATTGATAATGCTGAACAAGGCGAAATTCTTATTTATGGAGAACAAGTTTATGCAAATGTTAATAATGACGAAGGATCAAGAATAGCGGGTCCAAATTACTGGAACTATACTTATATATATGTAAATAAGGAAGGAAAAATTTATTCGTATAAAAAGGATAAACAGCAGCACACACCTCAGGAACTGGCTGTAAACTAATTATTTACAAATTTATTTATCTTAGAGATTGCAATTTTGTTATTGCAATCTCTATTTTTTTTATATATTTAAATCATTGTAAGTTGATTTATAGTGATTTAAAAAGAAGTTATGAAAAAAGGGATCATTCTTATTGTAGTCTTTCTGGTTATTTCCTGCAATAATCAAAACCAATCAAAACCTATGGATGTTTCAAAAAACGAGCAATTAGTAAAACAATATTTTGAGTATTTTAATAATCATGACTGGAAAAAGATGGCAGAAATGTATACCGAAACGGCTGATTTTAAAGATCCTTCTTTAGGGCAGGGAATTGTAAAGCAAACACGCCAGGAAATACAAAATAAATACGCAGAATTGAATAAATTGTTTCCTGATTTACATGATAAAGTAGTTCAAATTTATCCATCGGGGCAAAAACATATTATTGTAGAATTTGTTTCGACAGGAACGGCGCCGGATAATTCAAAATTCGAATTGCCTATTTGTACAATATTTACAATTGAAAACGGATTAATTACCAAAGATTTTACTTATTTCGATAATTTTGATGAAGGTGAGGAGTAGGTTAGAATTGTAATGTTGTATAGTTCCTACGGGTAATGTGATTAAGTTAAGCTTTTTTAACGCAATCTTGTCAGGCTGAGCGTCCCGAGGCTTCGGGAGAAGCCCATAAGTAACTCGACAAAGAAAATTTTACCGCAAAGTTCACAAAGAATTACGCAAAGTATGCAAAGTTTTGTGAATTACGCTTTGCTCTAAGATCACAAAGGGATTGTGTTTAAGGTATAATTTATTTTGAGTGGCAGAAAGGTTATGGAACTTTTTCATATAGCAAATCATAGTTAAATGCTGTAATTAATTATATAGAGAATCAGGAAGTACAGATAAAAAGAAAACTTTTAGAGAAGAATATATTGACTTTCTTGAAAAATTTGAGGTAGATTTTGATGAAAAGTTTATTTTTAAGGAATTAATTTAAAATTGGTTTTTTAAAAATAAGCTAAAAAAGTAAATGAAAAAAATAATCCTCTTCCTGCTGATAATATTCTGTTCCTGTAACAAAGAAAAAGTAAAAGAAATCCGAAAAGAGACTTTAAATGATACTTCAAAAGAAATTCCTGAGGAAGCGTCATATTTTAAACAAATCAAAAATAATGACGTTAAATTGGGTGAACCAGTTTATGGAGATTGGTTGTATACCCGTAAAGAAAAAGGGCAAACTTTTGATCAGTATTTCCGGTCTAAACATATTGTTCCAACAAGCGATGCAAATATTATTTACATTCGGCCTATCGGGAATTTTAATGCTTTACAAAAGAAACAAATTGAGCTTCTCAATGAATATTTAGAAATTTACTTTCAATTAAAAACCAAAACTTTAGATCCAATTTCGAATGATGTAGTGCCAAATTCTGCCAGAAGAATGAATTATGGCCATGAACAGTTATTGGCCGGTTATCTTTTGAATGATGTTTTAAAAGAAGAAAAACCTTTAAACAGGATTGCTTTAATGGGGCTTTCAGAACTTGATTTGTATCCCAAACCAGAATGGAATTATGTTTTTGGTCTGGCCTCTTATCGCGATAAAGTGGGAGTGAGTTCAATTTACAGATTGCAGGATGGCGAATTAACTTCTGAAAATTTTGATCTTTGTTTATCGCGATTACTTAAAATAAGCTCGCATGAAATAGGGCATATGTTTGGCTTGCATCATTGTATCAATGCAAATTGTGTCATGAATGGCACCAATAGTATGGAAGAAACCGACAGGCATTCTATCAGGTTATGTTCTGTTTGTCAAAGAAAACTGAATTCCTGCATAGCATATGATAATAAAAAGAGATTAACTGACTTAGAAAAATACTTTAAAAAGAATAACTTAAAAGACGAATTTGGTTTAATGAAAAAAGATCTTGAAATTATTCGATAAATAGAAATGAAAAAAATAAAAATATTTGCCATAACAGGCAGCACGCGAAAGAACTCAAGCAATTACAAAATTTTGAAATATATTTCACAAGAAATTAAAGATTCATTTGAGGTTGAAATATTCGAAAATATAGATAAACTTCCTCATTTCAATCCGGATTTAGACACCGAAAATCTGCCTGAAGAGGTTGTTTCTTTTAGAAATAAAATAGAAAAAGCTGATGGAGTTATCATTTGTACTCCGGAATATGTTTTCAGTTTGCCGGGAAGTTTAAAAAATGCATTAGAATGGTGTGTTTCTACCACTATTTTTTCAGGTAAAAAGACAGGTTTAATTACCGCTTCGGCTTCCGGAGAAATGGGACATGAGCAATTGATTTTAATAATGAAAACGCTGGAAGCTAATCTAAAAGATGATACTCAATTATTAATATCTGGTATTCGTGGAAAAATTAATGAAAAGGGAGAAATTACAAATGTAGAAACCGGTGATAATCTGCAAAATTTTATCAGTCATTACGAAAATCAATTTTCAGTATCTTAACAATCAATTAATTGATTAGTTTTACTTTTCATCTTTTTAAACAAAAATGATCACAAGAAGAAACTTTATAATAAACACAAGCCTGGCTGCAGCAACAGTTTTGGCTTTGCCATCATTAGCTTTTACTATGGATAAAAAAGAAATAGGTTTGCAATTATACACCTTGCGTGACGAACTTCCAAAAGATGTAAAATCAACTTTAGAGAAAGTCGCAAAAGCAGGATATAAAACAGTCGAAACGTATGGTTTTTCTATAAAAGATCAGTTTTGGGGATTGACTCCAATTGAGTTAAAAAAGATCTTAGATGCAAACAATTTAAAAACTCCAAGCGGACATTATAATTTAGGAAGCTTTTTATATGATGGAAATTTAGAAGAAGTTAAAGCTGCGATTGAAGCTGCTCAGATTTTAAAAAACGAATATTTAACCGTTCCCTGGGTTGATGAACCTTATAGGAATGATTTTCATAAGATTGCTGCTCGTTTAAACGAAGCCGGAAAAATGTGCGCAGCTGCGGGTTTAAAATTAGCGTATCATAATCATGATTTTGAGTTTCAAAAACAGGACGGAATTACGGGATATGAAATTTTATTGAAGGAAACAGATCAGGATTTAGTTTCTTTTGAATTGGATTTGTATTGGGTGGTTCGCTCAGGAAATGATCCCGTTAAATTATTCAAAGAAAATCCGGGACGTTTTAAATTGTGGCATGTAAAAGATATGGATAAGGTAAATCCGTCTTTAAATACAGAAATAGGTTCAGGATCTATTGACTTTAAAACTATTTTTAAAGAGGTAAAACAATCGGGGATGAAACATTTTTTTGTAGAGCAGGAGAATAATTATAATCCAAATGCTTTTGAAGCGATTAAAACGAGCTGTGATTTTATTTTAAAACAATTGATTTAGGTTGAAATAATTTAAAAATGTATTTTTGTAGGAATAAAAGTAGAAAGACATGCAAAGTTTCGGAACAAGCAAAGAATTTATAAAAGGAGATGACATAGAGTGGGAAGTAGTTGGTGAAGGTATCAAGCGCAAAATTCTGGCGTATGACGACAGAGTAATGCTGGTAAATGTTCATTTCGAAAAAGGCGGAGTTGGTACTTTACACGAACATTATCATACTCAGGTTACTTATGTTTCAAGCGGAAAATTTGATGTAACAATCAACGGAGTTACGCAAACCTTAAAAGAAGGCGATAGTTTTTATATTCCGCCTCATGCAATTCATGGAGTTGTTTGTTTAGAAAGCGGACTTTTGACAGATGTTTTTAGCCCAATTCGTGAAGATTTTATGCAGCCATAAGGTTTTAAAAATCAATATTTTCTCGGGAATAATCTTCTGATTTATTTCAAGGGTTGAAAAATTTATAGATTTTTTAAAGTTTTGATAAAGATTAGATTGGTATTTTTGCAAAATGAATTTATCCAAAACGAATGTCTTATTTATGGCAGCTTGCACTGGACTTATAGTTGCAAATCTGTATTACTGCCAACCTTTAATTGTATTAATTGCCAACGAATTTAAAATTCCTGAAGCCAGCGCAGGAACAATAACGTATCTAACTCAGGCCGGTTATGCTATCGGATTGTTTTTTATGGTTCCGTTGGGTGATAAACTGGAACGAAAAAAGCAAATTCTGATTACTACTTTTGCCTCGGTCATTGCTTTAATTCTTGCCGCAACAGCAAAAAGTTTCTTTCTTTTACAAATAGCTTCTTTATTAATCGGAATCACTTCGATTGTACCACAGCTTATTTTGCCTTTGGCTGCATCATTAAGTGCACCTGAACAAAGAGGTAAAGTTGTAGGAACCATCATGAGCGGATTACTTGTAGGGATTTTATTATCAAGAACTTTAAGCGGATTTATTGGTCAGGTTTTGGGCTGGAGATCGATGTTTTATATCGCATCGGGAATTTGTCTTTTGATCTTTTTTGTTATTCAGAATAAATTCCCAGTCAATAAACCTCAGTTTCAGGGAACGTATGGCCAGCTTATTAAATCTCTTTTTACACTTATAAAAACAGAGCCTGTTTTGCGTGAAGCCACCATGATTAATGTGTTTAGCTTTGCTCAATTTGGGGCTTTCTGGACCACAATGGTTTTATTGCTTTCGGGAGAACCTTTTGGTTTTAATAGTGCCACAATTGGTTTATTTGGGATTGTAGGTGCTTCAGGAGCTTTAGCGGCGCCTTTAGTGGGAAAAATGGGAGATAAAGGAGGTTCTAGAGTTGCTGTTGGTTACGGTTGTTTATTGATTTTAATTAGCTTTTTGATTTTTTATTTTTCAATAGAAAGTGTCATCGGAATCGCGATTGGAATCGTTTTTATCGACATAGGAATTCAGGGAGTTCATATCTCAAACCAAACCAGAGTGTATTCATTGCTTCCCGAAGCCCGAAACAGATTAAACACTGTATTTATGTCCTTTAGCTTTTTAGGAACAGCAGCCGGATCAGCTTACGGATTATTATTATGGAAATTGGGCGGATGGCATGCCGTAACTATTGGTTGTGTTGGTTTATCAGCTTTAGCATTTACAGTTTACGGTCTTACTTATAAATCAATCCCGAAGCCTCGGGATAAAAAATAGAAAGCACAAATTGATATAAAATTAATTTGTAAATTTGCATTTAAATTAAAAATAACAACATGGAAAACGGAATATACGCTAAATTCAACACTAGTAAAGGTTCGATTTTAGTAAAACTAACTCACGATTTAACACCGGGAACTGTAGGGAATTTTGTAGCTCTTGCAGAAGGAAATATGGAAAATAAAGTAAAACCTCAAGGACAAAAGTTCTATGACGGATTAACTTTTCACAGAGTAATTCCTGATTTCATGATTCAGGGTGGATGCCCAAAAGGAACTGGAACTGGAGATCCTGGATATAAATTTGATGATGAATTTCACCCAAGTTTAAAGCACGATCGTCCGGGAGTTTTGGCAATGGCAAATTCAGGACCTGCAAGTAACGGTTCTCAATTTTATATCACTCACGTTCCAACTTCTTGGTTAGACGGAAAACACACTGTTTTTGGTCATGTTATCGAAGGTCAGGATATCGTTGATGCTGTAGCTCAAGGTGATGCTTTAGAAAGTGTTGAGATCATTAGAGTTGGAGAAGAAGCTGAAAAATTTAATGCTATTGAAGCTTTTGTAGGTCTAAAAGGTGCTCGTCTAAAAAGAGATGCAGCTTTAAAAGCAGAATCTGAAGCAAAAATGGAGCAATTGGCTGCTGGTTTTGATAAAACAGAAAGCGGTTTACGTTATAAAATGATTAATAAAGGTGAAGGTAAAAAAGCTGAAGCGGGTAAAACTGTTGCAGTTCATTACGAAGGATCTTTAGAAAACGGAAAAGTTTTTGATTCATCTTATCCACGTAAAAAACCAATCGAATTTAGATTAGGTCAGGGACAAGTTATCGAAGGATGGGACGAAGGTATTGCTTTATTACAAGTAGGTGACAAAGCTCGTTTCGTAATCCCGTCTGACTTAGCTTACGGAGCTGCAGGAGCAGGAGGAGTTATCCCGCCACACGCGACTTTGATTTTTGACGTTGAATTAATGGAAGTAAAATAAGAAAACGACATACAATTTAGTATTGTTTTAAATAATTATCCCATGGGCTCCGGCGTATGGGATTTTTTTATATTTACTCAAAAATATAGAAAAACGATGAAATCAAAAATCTTAATCCTTGCGGCTGTAACATTACTTTTAGTTTCGTGCGGAACTCAAAAAACGGCTTCGGTTGCAACAACAGAACCTGTGCCAGTATTCGATACGACAAAAACCGTAGCATTAACTCCAGAGTTAGAAGCAGGTAAAAACTTGTATGAAAACAGTTGTGCGAGATGTCATAAATTGTATGACGCGAAGAAATTTACTCAGGAAGAGTGGAAACCAATTTTAACAAGGATGCAGAAAAAAGCGAAGTTAGATGATACTCAGATGGCTTCGATTTCAAATTATATCACTTCTCAATTGTAAGAAGTCTTTAATCTTAGATTCATAAAACTATTCAGTAAATTATTTATTGGATAGTTTTTTTATTTAAAATAGAACATAAAAAAACACCTTCACGAGTGAGGTGTTTAAAAAAATTAAGAGTTTTCTTCAGCTATATTATTAACTGCAACTATTTTTAGTGTTTTTATTCCGGCAGGTAGTTCCCAATCGACTTCATCATTTTCTTTAAATCCAATAATAGCAACACTTAAAGGTGCGAGTATCGAAATTTTGCTTTGTTTTAAATCTGCATATGAAGGCAAAACGATCTGAATTTTCATTTGTTTCTTTGCTTTTACATCTTCGATCGTGACATAAGAATTGATTCTTATAATCGAGTTGTCCAGTTCGCTTTCTTTGCTAATTACCGCTCGGTCTAATTCTTGCGAAAGCTGATTCGCTTCTTTAGCATTTGTTGAGTTTTTACTTTTTGATATCAATTCTCTTAAAAAATGATAATCTGTTTTACAGAAAGTGGGTGTTGGTTTCATAACTATGTTTTATTTTATTATTATTAATTTATTTTGAATGTCAACGTTTTGTTTAATTTCTTTTTGCAGGCTTATAAATGCATAATTTCTATTTCAAAATGCGTTATGCAAATCGAAATTTTGAAATAATGTATGTTTTGGAAATTTTTGATTGAAAGAACCAAAAAATTACTTGAGAGAGTATTTACTCTTTCAAATAAAATAAATGATTAAATCGTGGTATAAATCCTCCGCCTGAAAGAAGAAATTTGAAATAGACGGAGGCCTAATTGATAAAGGCCTTACTATGACTAATAAATACAGCAGTAAGCGGCTTTCTCGTTAGAGAAAACAGCAATGTTAAAGCCGTAAATATATTTATAGTGCTCACAATGAGAATAATTAATTTGATCTGCAAAGATAGGTAAACTTTTTGAAATAGCTATAATTGTTTATTTCCATTTGATATTGCATCCAATACTTGGCTTTTGCGGCTCTTTTAAACTTCTGTTATAAATCAGAGCATCAATAGCGCTTCGAAGATCCGTTCCGCTTAAAGGGATTCCGTTTCCGGGTCTTGAATCATCCAGCTGGCCACGGTAAAACAATTTGTCCTGATCATCAAATAAATAGAAATCAGGAGTACATGCCGCATCAAAACCTTTGGCAACTTCCTGGCTTTCATCATATAAATAAGGAAAATCTATTTTGTTTTGAAAAGCAAACTCAGTCATTAATTCTGGCGAATCCTGCGGGTATTTTTCGACATCGTTACTAGAAATGGCAACAACACCAAGTCCCTGAACACGATAATCATTAGCAATCATCACGATTTCGTTAATAACATGAAGTACAAACGGACAATGATTGCAAATAAAAATGACTAATGTTCCCTTTGATCCCTTTAAATCTTCAAATGAATAGTCATTATTAGAATTAGTATCTTTTAGTTTAAAGTCTGGAGCAATTGTTCCAAGAGGTAACATATTCGAAGGAGTGCGTGCCATTTTTATACAAAATTAGTTATTCAAAAATAGCCTTAATATTCTGTAAAAGAAAGAAGACAAGAACAAAAAAAATATCCAAAGAAGATTTTAAAAAGTTCTTTGGATATTCCTGACTATTAATGCTGATTTATGAATTCAAAAAGTTCAGTAAATCGTTATTTAATTTGTCTTTATCTGTATAAAATAATCCGTGTGGTGCGCCTTCGTAAACAATATAAGTATTTTCGCGTATGGCTTTTGCTGCTTTTTTTGATGTCAGTTCGATTGGAACAATTTTGTCATCGTCGCCGTGAATAATTAAGGTTGGAACTTTTATAAAATCCAATTCTTCTCTAAAATCAGTATATGAAAAAGATTCAGCACATTTTAGAGTTGCACGAGGAGAAGCAAACGAACACAATGTTCTGTAATATTCTAATAATGGCGTGCTTAAAGGTTTATTGATAATATTGATACCAAAGAACGTTTTGCCAAAATTATCTACAAATCCAATTCTGTCTTCTTTGATGGCACTTGCTGTAGTTTCGCTTTTTTCTTTTGGATGCCCATCAGGATTATCACTTGTTTGTAATAAAAACGGAACTACCGAAGAAATTAAAGCTGCTTTTGTAACTCCTTTTCCGCCGTAACGGCTAAAATAACGAACCACTTCACCTCCGCCCATTGAGAAACCCACAAGGGTTGTATTTTCTAATTGAAGCTGCTCAATAATTTCTTTCAAATCATCAGTCAAAGTATCATAATCATAACCATCGTAAGGTTGAGATGATTTACCAAATCCTCTGCGATCATAAGCTATAACCCTGTAATTGTTCTGAACTAAAAAATCGATTTGGTACTCCCACATTTCATTAGAAAGAGGCCAGCCATGAATTAAAATTACTGGTTTTCCTTTTCCGTAATCCTTTACATATAAGCTAACATTTTTTGCAGTTTTTATATATTTATCTGTATTTAGTTCGTGGATATCAAAATCAAAATCTTTTAAAGAGTGGTCGGCATTTAAGAGAGTGTTTTCCATTTCTATATATTTTTAGAGTTAGCGTAATAATTTGATTCGTAAATTTAGACGCTAGAGTAAAAAAATAGGTTATAGAATTAGTACTAATAGTTACAAAATTAATAGGTTTGTAATTCAACAATACCCAAAAACACAAATGGATTTAACCTGGAATGAATTTGAAAGAACCGATATGCGTGTCGGAACCATTATAGAAGTAAACGATTTTCCTGAAGCAAGAAAACCGGCATATCAGCTCACAATTGATTTTGGTGCTGAAATCGGCATTCGAAAATCATCGGCACAAATTACCAAACGCTATCAAAAAGAAGATTTAGTAAATCGACAAATTGTAGCAGTTGTAAATTTTCCAAGAAAACAAATAGCCAAATTTATGAGTGAATGTTTGGTTCTTGGCGCTGTAGGCGAGGAGGGAGACGTAATTTTATTAGCGCCTGATTTTAAAATAGAAAACGGTCTTAGGATTAGTTAGTTTATTAGTATTCAGTGTTCAGTTTTTTAGTATTCAGTTATTTTCTCAATTTAAGGTGAACACTAAAAAACTGAACACTGAATACTATTCTATAATTTCAATTAACTGCTGTAATATCAATTGTCCTTCTTCCCAGTATTTTAAATCAGAATCGGAGTTGATGTGTCCTTTTTGTCCAACGTTTACAAATTCACTTCCCCATTGCGTTGCGAAATATTGTTTTCTTTCGAAAGAGGCGTAGGGATCATTTTCACTTGCTACAAGAATAGTGGGAAAAGGTAATTTATAAATAGGCATTGGCGAAAAATTACGAATAATTTCAGGAGTGTGCTGAGGTGAATCAACATCGGCAGGAGCTACTAATAAAGCACCAACAATGTTTTTATTTGAATTTGAGGCAGCCCAATGTAAAACTAAAGAAACCGCTAAGCTATGTGCCACAAGAATCGTTGGTTTTTTGAGTTTAGAAACTTCTTCATTCAATCTTTCGAGCCATTCTTCGCGAATGGGTTCGTCCCAATTGTCTTGTACTAAACGTATAGAATTTTCGAATTTTTTATGCCAAAAGGTTTGCCAGTGTTTTTCGCCGGAATTTCCTAGTCCGGGTAATATTAATAATTGTGTTTCCATTGCCGTGGATTTATTTAGTGATTATTTTTTCTTTTCTTTTGTAATTCGGTTGACTTCGTTTACAAGTAAAGGAAAAGCAGGTTCCGTCATTCCGTGTCCGTAACCGTCGAGCTCGTAAAGTTTAGTTTGTTTATGCCCCACCAGTTTCATCATTCTCGCCATATAAGCGTTTTCTTCGTATCGGCCTAACATTTCTAATTCGCGATCTCCGGTAATAAGTAAAAGTGGCGGAGCATCAGCACGAACAAAGAATAAAGGCGCATAAGCATCTATCGTTGGAGTGGTTTCGGGAATTCCGTTTTCTCTTCTAATTTCAAAATGAGTAATGCATTGCCCGCTAAACGGAATTAATCCTGCAATTTTATTGGCATCGATTCCTTCTTTCTTTAAATATTCTTTGTTTAAACCAATCATCGAAGCCAGATAACCTCCTGCAGAATGTCCTGAAACAAAAATTAAAGAAGGATCTCCGCCATAATTGGCTATATTATTAAATGCCCAGGCAACCGCCGCTGCCGCATCATCAATGGCTTTTGCCGCTTTTGCTTTTGGTGATAATCTATAGTTTACTCCAATGATAGCAAAACCTTTATTTTTTAAAGCTTCGGGAAGTTCTTTGCTTCCGCCGGTTAATCCTCCTCCGTGAAACCAGACAATTGTTGCGAAATTTTTAGTGTTTTTAGGATAATAAATATCCAAAACACATCTTTCATTTATATAACTGTCAGATTTATTGGTTGCTGCGTTGTAATATTGAATGTTTGATTTGGTTTCGTATTCTAATTTTTGAGCAAATGAAGAAATTCCGATGAAAACGAAACTTAGTAAGAGAATTATTTTTTTCATTATAAAAATATTGAATTGTTGTTGTTGAGTTTTTAGTCAGTTTGAAAGTCTAAAATCTAAAAATCTAAAGTCTAAAATAATACATTAATATATAAAAAAAGTCCAAAATGCAGAACATATTGGACTTGTGCTTTTTAAAAAGTTATTTTCGACTAAATATCGTCAAAATCAATATCGGTAAAACTGGTTCTTTGTCCCTCAGGTTTATCAGAACCGTATTCTTTTTTGAAATCTTTTTGGTGTCTCTCAGAAATTACTTCTTCGCCTTTGTGGTTCAAGACATATGAAGTCATTTCTTCTAGTATTTCGGCGAAAGCACTAAAATCCTCTTTGTACAAGTAGATTTTGTGTTTTTTAAAATGAAAAGAACCGTCTTCTTCGGTAAATTTTTTGCTTTCGGTAATAGTGATATAATAATCATCAGCTTTAGTAGCTCTCACATCAAAGAAATAAGTTCTTCTTCCTGCTCGTAATACTTTAGAAAAAATCTCTTCTTTTTCTAACATGTCATTTTCTCTCATAATACGTTCTATCATTTTTGGAATTAATAGTACTCAAAAATCATAAAAAATTATCTATTACGCAACATTTAAAGTAATTCTTTTTCCGAAAGTTGTTTTAAATATAACGATGCATAATATCCTTCCTGATTTATTAATTGATTATGAGAGCCTTGTTGAATGATCCTTCCGTCTTCTAAAATGATTATCTTATCTGCATTCTTTGCTGAGGATACTCTGTGGCTTACAATTATTGTAGTTTTATCTTTACAGATTTTGAATAAATTATTTAAAATTGTTTCTTCGGTTTCTGTGTCTACGGCCGATAAACAATCATCAAAAAGCAGTATGGCCGGATTTTTTATAATCGCACGTGCTATAGATACACGCTGCTTTTGTCCGCCCGAAAGTGTGATCCCTCTTTCTCCTAAAATAGTATCGTATTGTTTGTTGAAAGCGGCAATATTATCATGAACTACAGCATTTTTGGCAGCTTCTATTACTTCTTCGTCTGTAGCGTTTTGATTACCAAATTTTATATTGTTTTTAATAGTATCAGAGAATAGAAAAGCATCCTGAGGTACTATCCCAATATTGTTTCTTAAATCATTTAGGTTTAAAGTGCTTATTTCTTCCTGATCAATAGTAATTTTTCCATCGGTAACATCATATAAACGTGAAATCAAGGATAAAATAGTCGATTTTCCGGAACCTGTTTTTCCTAAAATTGCCAGTGTTTCTCCTTTTTTTACTGTGAAAGTTACATTTTTCAACGCTTCGATATTCGTATCTTCATACGTATAACTTACATTTTCAAAAGCAATCGAACCTTGAATGTCTGATGAATTTTCATTTTTGTTTTTAATTTCCGGTTCAAGTTTCAAAAACTCATTCAAACGTTTCTGAGAGGCTTCTGCTTCCTGAACCATCGATGAAACCCATCCCAAAGAAGCAACGGGCCAGGTCAACATATTTACATATAAGATAAACTCTGCAATGGTACCAATGTTAGGGATCGTTCCGTTGATGTACATAACACCTCCAAAATAAATCACCACCAAATTACTAATCCCGATTAAGGCAATCATTAAAGGACCAAATAACGATTGCACTTTGGCTAAATCCAGACTCTTCTTTTTGCTTTCATCGGCAAGAGCCACCATATTATTCTGATGTTGGTTTTCTAAGGAATTTGCTTTGATAACTCTGATTCCGGAAAAAATTTCCTGAGAGAAACTGGAAACTTTCGATAAATATTGCTGAAAAGTGGTGCTTCGTTTGTTGATTTCAGAACTTAATTTAAAAATGCAATACGAAAGAATTGGCAATGGCAAAATAGTATATAAGGTCAATAATGGCGAAACATTATACATATATATAATAACGATGGCAAAACGTATAAAGGTATTGATGGTATACATCACGGCCGGACCAACATACATGCGTACTTTTGAAACATCTTCGCTAATACGGTTCATTAAATCTCCCGTACGATTTTGTTTGTAAAAGTTTTGTGAAAGATTCTCATATTGTCTGAACACTTCATTTTTTAAATCAAACTCAATATGGCGGGACATTACGATTAAAGTCTGGCGCATTAAAAAAGTCAGGAAACCCGCAACAATCGTAGTGGCTATGATTAGCAATACGTTATGAATTAATCCATCTCGATAAGAATCAATAATTACTTGTGATGTCTGATCAGCTTCTGGCAGTTTATCAAACTTTTCGATAGCATTCAAAGACTTACTAATAAGCTTAGGAGTGAATAAAGAGAATATTTGTGCGATTATGGTGATTAAAATTCCTAAAGAGAAACTATATTTATATTTTATGAAATATTTGTTTAAATAGCTTAATTCTTTCATTTTTTTATGATATTCAATGTTGAATTGTGTTGATTTTGTAAATTTTTATGAATTAAAATTAACGGAAAGTACAATTTAATCAAAACAAAACGATTGTTATATTGTTATTTTAAAGATAAAAAATTAGCACAAGTGTATTTTTTATATAAATTTGAGAAGTCTTTTTGACAAATTCATAATTTTAACTAATAAAATACTAGCGCTATGGATGCAACTTTCGCAACTGGAAAGGAACTTCAAAAAATGGATCCTGTTTTTGGTCAACTATCTTTTGATGATCACGAACAAATTGTTTTTTGCAATGACAAAGATACGGGTTTAAAAGCAATTATTGGTATTCATAATTCAGTTATGGGGCCAGCTTTAGGAGGGACCAGAATGTGGAACTATAATACCGAATGGGAAGCATTAAACGATGTTTTGCGTCTTTCAAGAGGTATGACATATAAATCTGCCATCACAGGATTGAATATCGGTGGAGGTAAAGCAGTAATTATTGGGGATGCTAAAACACAAAAAACACCAGAATTAATGCGCAAGTTTGGAGAGTTTGTACACTCTTTAGGCGGAAGATATATTACAGCAGAAGATGTTGGAATGGAAACTAAAGATATGGACACTGTAAGAGATGTAACGCCTTATGTTACGGGAATCTCTGAAGAAAGAGGTGGTTCAGGAAATCCTTCTCCAATAACAGCTTATGGTGTTTATTTAGGAATGAAAGCTGCTGCTAAAAGTCAGTTTGGAACTGATGTTTTAGAAGGTAAAAAAGTTTTGGTTCAGGGAATTGGTCACGTTGGCGAAGCTTTGGTAGAATATTTGACTAAAGAAGGAGCAATCGTTACGATTACTGATATCAATGAAGAAAAATTATTTCAGGTAGCTCAAAAATACAACGCAACAATTTATACTGGAGCAGATTTATATACTGCTGATGTTGATATTTATGCGCCATGTGCAATGGGAGCAATTATTAATGATGATACAGTAAACAAAATCAAAGCTAAAGTTATTGCTGGTGCTGCCAACAATCAGTTAGCTGATGAAAATATTCATGGAGCAAGATTACAGGAAAGAGGTATTTTATATGCACCTGATTTCTTGATCAATGCTGGTGGAATCATCAATGTTTATGCTGAATTAGAGCACTACGGTAAAGCCGAAATCATGACTAAAACCGAAAATATCTACAACACTACTTTAGAAATTATCGATTATGCTGTGAAAAACGGAATGACAACACATAAAGCTGCACTTACAATTGCTCAAAATCGTATCGATTTGAGAAAAATTGAAAACGCTTCTAGAAAGTAATATTTTAGTATACAGTCTCAGTCTCAGTCTCAGTCTCAGTTTTCAGTTTATCTGGAAACTGAGACTTTTTTTATAGGTAAAAACTGCGACTAAAAACTGCGACTTTTCAGGAGGTTTCTACAATACTGAAAACCGTGACTGAAGACTGAGACTTTCTTATGCGGTTCCTAAATGACTTAAAACTGTGACTGAAAACCGCGACTTTCATACGCATTTTGAATAATAGTGAAAACTGCGACTGAAAACTGTGACTTTTTTACGAAATAATTTTAATATCAGGTCTTAAATACTTATTTTTGCAGACTAATTTTTAAATGTTCTTACAAGGTGGTAAATAGAAGACACATACGCGTTAAAGTAATGCAATCCATTTATGCAATGCATCAAAGCGGTTCTGATAATCTGGAAAAAGAAGAGAAGTTTCTTTTTTACAGTATCGATAATATTCAGGATTTATATCTTATAATGCTTTCTTCATTGATTGAAATTTGCAAAAAAGAATCTGTTTTTTTACATCTTTCAAGCAAAAAACATCTTGCAACTGCTGCAGAACGTAATCCGAACGAAAAGTTCATCAATAACAAAATTTTCCAACTTCTTGCTGAAAGCAACTCTTTGAGTATTGCCTTAGAAAATCGTAAAATCAACAACTGGTCGTTGAATGATGATTATATCATTTTACTTTTAAATGATATTAAATCAAGTGATTTGTATGCAAAATACATGAGCACTACAACCAATACTTTTGAGGAAGACAGACAATTTGTAATCGATTTATTTGCTGATGTAATTGTTCCTAACGAAAAATTATATGAGTATTTAGAAGATGATAAATTAACCTGGGTTGATGATATTCCGGTTGTAAATACACATATCGTTAAACAATTGAAAGCAATTAAAACTCAGGATCCTGATGATTTTAGAGTGCCAAAATTGTATAAAGATGTTGAAGATAAGGATTTTGCTAAAGATTTGTTTAGAAGAACAGTTTTAAACGAATCAATTCTGGCAAAAGAATACGATGATAAAACACCAAACTGGGACAGTGAAAGAATCGCTGAAATTGATACTATTATTTTGAAAATGGCAATTTGCGAGTTTTTAAAATTCCCTTCGATTCCAGTAAAAGTAACTCTTAACGAATATTTAGAAATTGCAAAAGAGTATTCTACACCAAAAAGCAGTATTTTTATCAACGGAATTTTAGATAATCTTGTTAAAGAGCTTACAGCTAATAAAAAGATGATTAAAGTTGGGCGTGGTTTGATGTAAAATTAGAATGTCACTCTGAGCGGAGACGAAGAGCCAAATTCCAATTAAAATGTCACTCTCAGCGTCCCGAGGTTTCGGGAGAAAAGCCAAAAAACATAAATATTAATAACAAAAATAAAAACTGAATACTATGCAAGATTTATTAAAATTTGCCCCTTATTTACTAATGTTTGTCGTGTTGTATTTCTTTATGATCAGACCACAACAAAAAAGAGCAAAAAATGAAAAAGAATTTGAAAGCAGCCTGAAAGTAGGTGATAAAATAATTACAAAAAGTGGTTTTCACGGTAAAATTGTTGAACTTGCTGAAACAAGCGCAGTGATTGAAACAATGTCTGGAAAATTAAAAATTGAGCGTTCAGCTATTTCTATGGAAATGAGTGCTGCTTTGAAAAAAGCTTAATACTTTTTTAGAAATTCCAATAAAAAAATCCCAAATTTCAATTTTACGATTGGAGTTTGGGATTTTTTTGTCATCCTGAGCGAAGTCGAAGGATCACACTAGAAGCTCGACAACGTTTGTCGACAATCTTTGCGGAGTTCCTTGTTTGATCCTTCCTCCGTCAAGGATGACAAGATTGCGAAGTAAACTTTGACAAAGGTTTATGTTTACAATTGGAATTTTAAAATATTGGAATTTAAATCATCTGTATTTATCATTCAACCCAATATTCCCTAATATCATAGGAACCACTTTTTTTATTCTCGAAAGCTTAGTTTTCTCTTGTTTAGCACTTTCTATATATTCTAAAAACTCATACTGTTTATACGGACTGAATTTTTGAAATGCTTCTGCCAAAACCTTATTCTGACTCATTACTTTTTCAAAAAGTTCTGAAACAATGGCTTCTTTTTTTGAAGGTTTTATAATTTTTCCCTGCTTTTCGTTTTCTATCGCTTCTAAGATATATTCTAAAACTTCTTTTTCATTGACTTCTTCTTTTGAAGTAAATCGCCACTGACGTAAAGATTTTGTCTTGTCTTCCTGAGCATTAATGAGTTTCTTTTTCTCATCTTTTAAAAAGACACCATTAAAAAACCAAATCGTAAAATATTCTTTAAAACCTCCAATTCCGACAACATTTTTTTTATTGAAAACATAAACCGGGCCACCCCATTTTATGGTTTCAACCAGTTCGGTTTTGTCAATAATTGATTTCAGGAAAAGTAATTCTTCTTCCCAGTTATTGACTTTGTCCCAAACGTGTTTTTTATCGGAAGTGGGTTCCAAATTTATCTTTTTCTTTTAGGTTTTTCAGCTACATCAAAAGTACCTGGAATTGCGGTTAATTCGGCAATTTTTACAATTACATCAGTTGCTTTCTGGATGCTTTCGGCAGGAATATATTCGTATTTTCCGTGAAAGTTATGACCACCAGCAAATATATTTGGGCAAGGTAATCCCATAAATGATAATTGAGATCCATCAGTTCCGCCACGAATAGGTTTAATGATCGGTTTTATGCCCAATTCTCTCATTGCTTTTTCGGCAATGTCAACAATATGTTTTACCGGCAATACTTTTTCTTTCATATTATAGTACTGATCTTTTACTTCGGCAGTTACAATATCTTCACCAAATTGTTTAGCGAATTTTTTATTGATTTTTTTGGCAATTTTGCCAATTAAGTCTTTTCGTTTTTCGAACTTTAACTTATTATGATCACGAATAATCAATTCTAAAACGGTTTCTTCGATGCTTCCGGTTATATGGTGAACGTGAAAAAATCCTTCGTAACCTTTGGTTTCCTGAGGAGTTTCTCCTTTAGGAAGTTCGTTGATGAAATCATTAGCAATCAACATCGAATTGATCATTTTTCCTTTGGCATAACCCGGGTGAACGCTTTTTCCTTTGAAAGTAATTTTGGCTCCAGCCGCATTAAAATTTTCATATTCTAATTCACCAATCTGGCTTCCGTCCATTGTGTAAGCCCATTGTGCGCCAAATTTCTCCACATCAAAATGATGCGCGCCACGACCAATTTCTTCATCAGGCGTAAAACCAATTCTGATTTTTCCGTGTTTAATTTCAGGATGCTGAATTAAGTATTCCATTGCCGAAACAATCTCGGTAATTCCGGCCTTATCATCGGCACCTAATAGAGTAGTTCCGTCAGTAGTAATGATCGTTTGTCCTTTATATTGTAATAAATCTTTAAAGTAATTTGGAGATAAAACAATGTTTTTCTCAGCGTTTAAGACGATATCTTTTCCGTCGTAATTTTCAATTATTTGAGGTTTTACATTTGCTCCGCTAAAATCAGGAGAAGTATCAAAATGCGAAACAAAACCAATCGTGGGTACTTCATGATCTACATTACTTGGTAAAGTTGCCATGATATAAGCTTTGTCATCTATGGTAACATCTGCAAGACCAATTGTTTTTAGTTCTTCGACTAGTTTATTGGCAAGATTCCATTGTTTTTCTGTACTTGGAGTGGTATTTGAATTTGGGTCTGACTCAGTATCAATAGTTACGTAACTGATAAAACGATCTATAATATGTTGCATTTGTTTAATTTTTAGCAAATATAAGCAAATAATCAGGCGTTGTGAAGCTCTAAATTATGAAAAATGAAAAAACGAGTTGAAAAATGTTTGACACGAATTTCACGAATTAGCACTAATTTTAACCGTTTGTTTAAAACTTAAAAATCCAATTTCACGAATCTTAATTCGTAAAATCGGATTTATATTTAAATTAATTCGTGAAAAATCGTGAAATTGCTTCGCCTGTTCCCTTCGTTCGGGTCGTGGTGAAAAAAAAATTATTGCACACATCTAAAACCAATATGGTTTGCCGGTGATTTATAATCACCTTTTCCTCTTGTTCCCACCATATAACGGGTACAATATTGATCGGTACATAAAAATGATCCTCCACGCTGAACTTTTTTAGGTAAATTTGGTTCTCCCGGATCGTATGATGATTCTGGCCCTTGAGGATTTTTGGCTACTTTACCACTTTGTTTTAGAACATCATAATAATCTGCGGTATACCAGTCATTCGTCCATTCCCATACATTTCCTCCAATGTCATAAAGGCCATACGGATTTGGTTCAAATTGAGCAGTAGGAGCGATGCCAATATAGCCATCTTCGCCCGTGTCGCCCTTTTCTATAGGAAACTGTCCTTGGTATATATTAGCCTGAAATTTTCCTTTAGGTTTTAATGTATTTCCCCAAGAATATAGTTGTCCTGATTTTCCTCCGCGTGCAGCAAATTCCCATTCGGCTTCTGTTGGTAATCTTTTACCGGCCCATTTTGCATAAGCGGCTGCATCATCGTACGAAATTTGAACCACAGGATAGTTGCCTCTCCCTTTTATAGAACTTCCGGCACCTTCAGGATGTCTCCAGTCTGCTCCCTGAACATAAGACCACCATTGCATATAATTACCCAAATTTACCTTAGCAGAAGTAGGAGTAAAAACGGCAGATCCGGCCACTAAATTTTCCAGCGGCGCATCAGGGTATTCTTCGTGAGTGGGTTTTATCTCGGCTAAAGTTACATAGCCTGTAGCTTTTACAAAAGCTTCAAATTGATCGTTGGTCACTTCGGTTTGATCCATATAAAAACCGTCTACATATACCTGATGTATGGGGGCTGCATCTTTTGTAACGCCTTTTATGCTGCATAAGCTTTCATCTTCGACATTGCTGCCCATAGAGAATTCTCCTCCTGGAATCCAGACCATACCTTTGGGAGCTTTATTTAAAGGAGGTTTGTTTTTATTTTCGATTGTGGGTTTGAATAAAGATGCATCAGAAGTATTTGGAGTTTCTGCACAATCCATTGCAGCCAATTTTTGTTTTGGAACAATAATTTTAGTGTAGCCATAAGCAATTGAAATGATTGAGATGGTAAGAATTGCTAAAATCCAATAGGTTTTGTTTTTCATTATGATTGATTTTGCGGTGGTCAGTGTAATAGGGGATAAAGTTAAAAAAATAACCTAAACCATAGTTATCCTATGGAATTAATTATTATTCTTTTTCAACATCAACAACTTCATATTTATTTTTACCGTCAACCTGAACGGGTTGATAATAAGTTTCGCCAAATTTTACATATTTTACATCTCCTATAGTGACTTCTTCACCTCCTTCAGGTAAATTATCGACAACGGTTCCTGCTGTTGGAGGAACTACCTTATAACTGCTTCCATCTTTTTCATAATATGTTCCGCCATAATAGTAATTATTGACGGTTCCGGTATTGACTGTTTCGGCTCCACTTGGTATATTATTTACAGTTCCTCCTACAGGCGCGGGAACAGCGGTATAACCTCCGCTGGTTGGAGTATACCAAACACCTTGGTCATAATGATATTGAGTGCTTTCGACACTTACAACAATTGCTGTAACGGCCAAAGTTGCTGCAAAAAATCCCCACGGATGCCAAACCGGACCCCAATAAAAAGGGGTGTAAGGATGAAAATAATACGGATGATAAGCACGATATCGATAACCACCATATACGTACGGCGGACGAGCATAAGGTCGTACACCAGGTCTAACTACTGTGTTGCGATTGTTGCGAACATGTACACTGTTGTTGACATTGATGTTTACATTATTTCTGTTTCTGTTTACAGTGTTACCGCTAATATTGGTATTTCTGTTTCTATTATTAGTAACAGTATTGCCGCCAATTTTAGAATTTGAGTTAGCAGGTCTGGTAACTTTAGTTCCTGAGCCGTTTGCTCCCGGTCTGTTTGTTCTGGCAGGTCGGTTTACGGCAGGCCTGGATTGCGTTGCAGGTCTTGTGTGAGCTGCTCCGCCACCTCTGTGCGCTCCTCCTCCGCCATGACGTTGTGCGATACTATCAATTGAAATCAAAAAAAAGAATCCCACTAAGCATAGAGCTGCTGTATTTCCAAGTGAATTTTTTATGTTTTTCATTTTCAGTGTTTTATATTAGTTAAAGTTATTAAAAAAAATAATCGCTATACGAAAATTAGGATAAAAATTTTTAAGCAATATTATGATTTACTGCCTTTTATGAGGCTATGAAAACTGCTGTTTAATTATAATTTATAATGATATATCCCATTGAATTCTAAAGCGCCATCCTTGTTCAAGAGGCAGGCTTTTATCCTGAAAACTAAAATAGCTAACCTCAGATGTAAGTTTATTTTTGTGTCCTTTAAAAAACCAATTAAAAGCGATTGTCGTTTCGTCCTGTAAGTTTTGTCTCATCGAATTGTCAGGTCTGTAGGCAGCGTGCCTTCCTGCCATTTCTAAGTGTTGCGGCCACCAAGCAAAAACATTATGAAAAAAATATCCTGCCTGCACATAATATCCTTTTAATGTCGTTGTATCATCATTGTTTAATTTGTCTATGATTTTTTTGGTATGCCATTCGCTTTGCCAGGAAAAACCACGGTACATAAATGCAGTTTCAAGATTCCATTGATTGACACGATATTGGCCTGGAAGCCCGTTTTCGTAACCATCTAAAGAACCTCCTCCGGATTGTGAAAATCGCGTATAAGGGCTCCGGTTTGTTATTGCTGAAAAGGCAATAATTGGGGTTGGTTTTTCATGAAATTCTAAATCACTGCCTTCAAAATCCAAAAATCTTCCCAGAAAATTCCATTGTGCGCGACCAAAATACATAAGATTATTATCGTCATTAGCAGTATTTCCGCGTCCTGTTCCTGTTAGCGCCGCCGCCCAGTAATTAAAATCAGCAATGCCGCGTCCTTTTAAATGTCCGTATACTTCAACTCCCATTTGTCTGTCTACAGTAAAATCCCGATTGATAAAAGAGCGATCTACAGTTTGCTGTTCGCCACTACTTATAAATCGTTCACGGGTATATTCAACTTTCCATTGACCAACTTTAAAACTCATCCATTTCCATTTTTCGATCATGATTCTAAAATCCAGTAAATTAGACTGGCTCAGTTCATATTCCCAATAATATTTTAACCACGGTTCAAAAGCATGTCCGCCTACTTTTAATCGGGCACGATTAATTTTAAAAGTCGTTTGTTTGTCCTGACTATAATCATCATAAGTCAGTGGATCCTGATCGTTTGGAGTAGAAAATCGAAATTGTAAACGGCTTTGTAACTGAAAAAGAAATTTATTGTCTTTGGTACGCAATTCGATTCCTTTGTCTCCATGTCTAAAAGTAATAATCTTGGTTGTGTCTTTTTCTAACTGTGCCTCAACAGAGATACTTAAAAAAAATAATAGAATAGAAAGTAAGCCTTTTTGTAGATGTATTATTTTATTTGAATGGTACATAGGCCTGATTAGGTTACATAATTTGATACTGATTATTATTACTTATTTACCTCCAAAGTTTTTTGCAATTCCTAAACCAATTCCCCAGCTGTCATAAGCATTCCATTTAAGATCATAACTGAATGTTCCAAAGATTTCCCAGTTTTTTGGAAGTTCATAACCGTATTCTGCACCAACGCGGGTCAGAAAATAGTTTTCTTCTTTGGCAAATTCACCTCCAAATCCTAAAAGAAAGCTCCAGGATTCGCTTGGTTTGTAGATTCCCATAAGCGCCGGTGCAATAGGATAACTTCTTTCTACGGTTTCCTTATCGTCATCGTTTGCATACACTTTTTCGACTTTAAATTTTTCAATTACAAAATCGGTATGAAGACCTATAGCCCAGTTTTTATGAAACTGAAAAGTATAATCAACTCCCCATGCCGGAAGGCTTAAAACCTCACGATTTCCTTCGTCATCTCTTCCCTCAAAAACATGAACATGATTAATTGAAATCGCAATTTGATGATGGGGTTTAAAAAAATCTTTTTCCTCACTTTCCTGAGCTACAGATTTATTAGTAAGAATGCTAACCAGACTAAAGAGAAGTGCAAAAAGAAAAGATTTTTTAAAATAACTACTAATTCCGTATAGCATTTTGGTGTTTATTAAATCCGACTTTAGTTTAGAAGTTTAAAATTAAAGAATAAAAAGTCTGGTAACCTGACTTAAAGACTTTAAGATGTTTCATTTTATAATTTGCAACATTAAAAGATGAATTTTTGACTTATTACCATTTCCTTTTTAAGTTGGGATAGCTTTTAAAAGATAAAAATGAAAGCCTTTTATGATTTTATTATCTGGAATTTGAGGGTTTAATTAATCTGAAAAATGAGTTAAAAACACATACTAATTTGTTTCTGTAAAAAAGAAGTCATTTTCAAGTATTATAATTAAATTTGCAATCGAAAAAAACACACAACACTCTTATGTATAAATTGATAATTCGTCCGATACTTTTTTGTTTTGATCCAGAAGAAGTACATTATTTTACTTTTTCATTTGTTAAATTCATTTCGAAAATCCCGGGAGTTTCATCAATTATAAAATCAATATACGAAGTAAAAGATACCCGTTTAGAGCGTGAAGTTTTTGGAATTAAATTCAAAAATCCGGTAGGACTTGCGGCAGGATTCGACAAAGACGCCAAGCTATACAAGGAATTATCTGATTTTGGTTTTGGTTTTATCGAAATAGGAACCGTAACGCCGGTAGGTCAGGAAGGAAATCCTAAGAAACGTTTGTTCAGACTAAAAGCTGATCAGGCAATTATTAACCGAATGGGTTTTAATAACGGAGGAGTTCTTGAAGCCGTAGAACGTTTGAAAAAGAATACTGGAGTTTTGATTGGCGGAAACATTGGTAAAAATAAAGTTACTCCAAACGAAAATGCCGTAGACGATTATATCATTTGTTTTGATGCACTGTTTGATCATGTTGATTATTTTGTTGTAAATGTGAGTTCTCCAAACACTCCAAACCTAAGAGCCTTACAAGACAAAGAACCTTTAACAGCTTTGTTGCAAACGCTGCAAAACAGTAATGGAGAAAAGCAAAAAACAAGCACTCAAAAAATAAAGCCAATACTTTTAAAAATTGCCCCGGATCTTACAGACGAGCAATTATTAGATATTATTGATATTGTAAAAACCACTCAAATTGCGGGTGTAATAGCAACAAACACTACAATTTCAAGAGAAGGTTTACAATCTGAAAATCAAGCGGAAATGGGAGGATTGTCTGGAAAACCATTAACCAAACGTTCTACAGAAGTAATTCGTTTTCTATCTGAAAAAAGCAATAAAGCATTCCCAATTATTGGAGTAGGAGGAATACATTCTGCAGATGATGCCATCGAAAAACTAAATGCCGGAGCAAGTCTGGTACAATTGTATACCGGATTTATTTATGAAGGTCCGGCTTTGGTAAAAGCGATTAATAAAAAAGTTCTAGAGCAATTGTAAAAGCAGCGCCTGAACAATTAATCCTGTAATAATAGAAATTCCAAAACTCATCAAAGTACCAATCATAACGTACTCGGTGAGTTTTCTGTCTTTAGCCTCTTTTAGATCTCCAAATCTAAAAATAGATTTAGCAGCCAATAAAAATCCAATCGCTTCAAAATGCCCTGTTAAGATGAAACAGAACACAAATAGTCTTTCCAGTATTCCAATATAATTTCCTGCCGTAGCAAGCGAATTATCTTTGTGACTATTCTGGCTTTCCGGCGTCCAGATCGAAATAATGGTTTTAATAAAAATAGAAGTAGGTTTGGTAATCAATAAAACACCGGTGATTAAAATCCAAAACTGATTATTGAACCATTGAAACTGTATTGGTTCGCCTTTGTAAAGTAATACAACTCCAATTAAAATTAAAACATGCGCAATTTGGTCCAGGACAAACCAGGTACGTTTTGTTTTTTTCTTCTGAAAATTGAGTTTGATCAAATCGATAATGCCATGCGTAACGGCAATTAAAACAGCATATGGTATAAACTGAATTTCCCCAACCAAAATTGCAGCCAGGATTCCGTGTAAGAGAATATGAAGATATAAATAAATACTTTTATGTTTTTTAGCTTCTTTGTCCGCTACCCATGAGTTTGGCTGCCATATAAAATCGCCTAATAAATGTGCTAAAAGTAGTTTTATAAATAAAATCATGGCGTTATAAGTTGTTTTATTTGGGTTCTAAAATAACGATCTAATTGCAGTACCAAATCAAATTGTGCACGCTTTTGTCTACGGCTCACCGCAGCTTGATTGATGCCTAATTTTTGCCCTAATTCTTCTTGCGACAACGTAGGGTTTTCAATTGCAGCTACTAAAAATTCAGCCTGTTGTGCCAGCCAGTTGTCCATAAAGGTCAAAGCCAGCTGAAGCATCAAATTTAGCTTTTCATCAAAAACGGCATCACCGGTTCTCATGGCTAAAGTTACCTTTTGTTTTTTTAAAGTTTCAAAAAGTTCTCCTGAATGAATAAAAGCACCACCATTACTTTCGGATATTTTCTCTGCTTCATGCGTTTTATCACCAAAACCTATACTCATTCGGGCATCTAATTTTATAGCTCGTAAATGCGACTTTATTAAAATTGCAGACCTTAACGCTTCTTCGGGATTTTTGATTTCGATCTGAAATTCATCGCCTCTGTAAACTTCCCACTGACTTGGCGTTTCTCCAAACGGAGACAGGATTTTTTTCAAATCTTCTACCCAATGTTTAGATGTTTGTTGTCTTGAGCCAATAATATCTCCGGTAATTACGCTTGTCATAATTCAAATATAATTAAAAATAAATTAAGTTATATATTACAAATATACGTAATAATATTAAATATTACATTTTTTGGTAATATTTTTAATAATTACATATTTAAGTAATAATTTAAAAAATAAACAGCTTATATGATTTAAATACATCTAGTATATTTAAATGAACTTATATAACTTATGTGGTAAAAAAAACACAAAGCTAAGTTTAGCTTTTATTTATTTAAAAAAGAAACTAACTTAGCCTTCACTAAAGAATAAGCTTTGAATAAAGAAATCAAGATTATCGAATGTCCACGTGATGCTATGCAAGGCATCAAAACTTTTATACCCACTAAAAACAAGGTTTCTTATATACAAGCTTTGCTTAGGGTAGGATTTGATACGATAGATTTTGGGAGTTTTGTATCTCCAAAAGCGATTCCGCAAATGCAGGATACTGCTGAGGTTTTGGCACAACTTGATTTATCGCAAACTACAAGCAAATTGCTGGCTATAATTGCCAATACGCAAGGTGCTGCAGCGGCGGCAGAACATGAACCAATTCAATATTTAGGATTTCCTTTTTCGATATCCGAGAATTTTCAGATGCGAAATACCCATAAAACCATTGCTGAATCTTTAGTAACACTAGAAGAAATTCTTGAAATTGCCGATAAAAAAAACAAAGAAGTAGTAACCTATCTTTCAATGGGTTTCGGGAATCCTTACGGAGATCCGTGGAATGTTGAAATCGTTGGCGAATGGACAGAAAAGCTTGCAGGAATGGGCGTGAAGATCTTATCACTTTCGGACACCGTTGGCAGTTCTACGCCCGAAGTAATTACGCATCTTTTTTCAAACTTAATTCCTAAATATCCTCAAATAGAATTTGGGGCACATTTGCACACTACTCCCAATAGTTGGTTCGAAAAAATAGATGCAG
Organism: Flavobacterium piscisymbiosum; assembly: GCF_020905295.1. Classification (NCBI taxonomy): domain Bacteria; kingdom Pseudomonadati; phylum Bacteroidota; class Flavobacteriia; order Flavobacteriales; family Flavobacteriaceae; genus Flavobacterium; species Flavobacterium piscisymbiosum. The sequence continues at coordinate 2,924,718 of NZ_JAJJMM010000001.1, forward strand.
CATCAAAAGCAGGCTGTACCCGTTTTGATGGTGCTATTCAAGGATTTGGCGGATGCCCAATGGCAACAGATAAACTGACAGGAAATATGCCTACAGAAAAACTGATTTCTTATTTTACATCCAATAAAAAATCTACCGGTTTAAACTCTTTAAGCTTTGAAAGTGCTTATAACGAAGCTTCGAAATTATTTGGTAAATTTCATTAAGAAATTTACTATATTTACTTATAGCAGATAATAAGTAATAACAGAATAACGTTGTGTGTTATTTAGAAACATAACCTACCCATGAAAGCAACTTTTGTAAAGAGCATCTCTAAGATATTATTTTTATCATCCTTGTTTCTTTCATGCTCAAGCGATCTTGATTTCGATCAGACCAAAGACCTGAAATTACAACCTGTTTTTGTGGCCAATCTGGCTTATTTTAATGTTCCTGCAACCCAACTTATAAATGACGGGAGTTTAGCTGTTTATCCTGATGTAGCTGAATTTGATGCTTTTAAAGAAAAATTCTTCAGGGATAATCTGGTAAAAACAGAACTCAATTTTGAAATTGAAAATACTATAATTAGAGCTTTTAGAGTTGATCTTATACTTCTGGATGCTAATAATCAGGTGCTTGAAACAGATTCATATAACGTTCCGGCATTTTCAGGAACCTCAAATATCATTAAATTCCCAACAGAAGTATTTGAAGGCCCGAGATTAGATCTCCTTAAAAGAACTACTAAATTAGGTTTCCTCGTAACAATGGCACCCGGACCTCCATTAGATCAAAATAGCACAGGCAGTTTAAAATTTAAATCTGGTGCAACCGTTTATATGGTAATAGAATGAGAAAATTATGCCTGATTTTAATCGTCGCGTTTCAACTTTCCGGTTTTGCCCAAAACAAAGAAGTGTTGTACAATTTTACCTCCATTCCGCAATCATCACTCGTAAATCCCGGAGCCGATGTTTCGTATAAATTCTATTTTGGTATTCCGGTTTTGTCCGGTGTTTCGGCCAATTTAGGTTCCAGTAGTTTCTCTGCCTATGATTTATTTGCCAATAACGGAGTCGATTTTAATGATAAAGTTCGAAACGTCATCAATAATTCTTCCAGTAAAGATAAAACCCATGTCAATCAGCAACTCGAAATATTTTCTGGAGGATTTAGAGTAGGAGGAAGAGATAGTCAGTCTTACATTTCGTTTGGCGCCTATCAGGAATTCGATTTCTTAATGTACGTTCCTAAAGATCTTGCTGTATTAGCCTTAGACGGAAATCGGGATCATATTGGCAAAGCATTCAATCTGGCCGACTTAAATGTACGTGCCGAAGTACTTTCTGTATTTCATGTAGGTTTTCACAAAAAGCTAAATGAGAAACTGGTTTTAGGAGGCCGTGCAAAATTGTATTCCAGTGGTGCCAATGCAACTTCAACTAAAAATTCCGGATTTATTTATACAGGTCAAAGTACAGGAACACCAAATATGTACGAACAGATAATAGCCTCAAATTTAGAACTCAAGACTTCTGGTATTGCCACTTTTACAAAAGATGAATACGAAGGAAGTATTCCAAAAGATATTGCGCATAATACCTTCTTTAACGGTAGTTTAGGATTTGGTATCGATGCCGGATTGACCTATTATTTCAAAGATAATCTTCAGTTCACGGCAAGTATTGTCGATCTTGGTTTTATAAATCATACTAAAGATATCGAAACGTTAACCTACAAAGGAACGTACAATTATAAGGGAGCAAACCCTAGCTTTGATCCTGTAAACAAACCCGAAGATATCTTTGACGAATTCGATAAAGCCATACCAAGAGACACGCTTTATAGTAAGTACACCACTTGGCGACCAACTAAATTTTACTCTTCAATTCAATATTCATTTGGCGAATCGCGCTCTAATGCCGATTGTAATTGCAAAGGAAAAGTAACCACAAGTTATGCCAATGCAGTCGGAGGGCAATTGTTTATCATGTCAATGCCAGTCGAACCTTTTGTAGCACTAACCGCTTTTTATAAACGCAATATTTTTGAGAAACTAGATTTTAAAGCCACTTATACATTCGATCCTTACTCCAATAAAAACATTGGTTTAGGACTTTCGGGAACGTTAGGAAAACTCAATATGTATCTTCTCGTCGATAATGTTCTGGAATATAAAGATGTCTCGAAGGCCAATAGTATTGCATTTCAATTCGGATTTAATTTTGTTTTCCAGAATCCCGAAGACTGATTTTTTTACCATATAAGTTATATGAGTTCATTTATATAGTGCTGTCGAAAGAAGTCAATTTTCAGTTCGAGCGTCTCGAGGCTTCGCGTAATATCATTAAGTTAAAGAAAAATCAAATAGAACAATTGTTAAGTACAATATATCTTATCACCTGTTTTGTTCCATCGGAACATTTCATTGGTAGCCCAATAAATAAGACGTTTTTTTACGTTCCGTAGGAACGTTTGATTTTATAAATAATAATTGGTAAAACAAAAAAAGATTACATATACAATTTCTCAAACGTCCCAATGGGACGATGTTTCTCACGATTCATTTTTTTTCTACCGATGAGGTGTTCCGATGGAACACAATCTAAAACATTTTAACTTAATGATATTGGGCTTTGGAGAGAACCTTAAATCTTATAATTTCTTATATAACTAATATGGTGAATGTTTTTAGAAGCTATTCCTGCTGTCCATTACAAGCACTCGGACGAAACAACTTTTTTTCAAGGCCTTAAAAGAGCTTCCGCTGGTCGCTTTTTAAGACCAGAAAAAAATGTTATTTCGCTCCTCGTGGCTTTCCATTTCCATCAGGGCTAAGACTCTCATGTTTTGTAAGACCTTTCGTGTAAAGTTAAATTTATGAATAAGTTAGTAATCAAGTTTCCAATTTATTCACTATATTTGCACGCAATTCAACTAGAAATTGCAACATGATAGCACACAACTCCAAGATTATCGGCGAAGGTTTAACTTACGACGATGTATTATTAGTACCTAACTACTCGAATGTGCTTCCTCGCGAAGTGAGTATCAAATCAAAATTTTCACGAAATATAACACTAAACGTTCCAATAGTATCAGCTGCTATGGATACTGTTACCGAAAGTTCTATGGCAATCGCTATGGCACAAGAGGGCGGAATAGGTGTTTTGCATAAAAACATGACAATCGAGCAACAAGCTGCGAAAGTTAGAAGAGTAAAACGTGCTGAATCAGGAATGATTATCGATCCGGTAACTTTGCCAACAAATTCTACCATTGCAGATGCAAAAAATGCCATGAAAGAATACGGAATTGGCGGAATCCCAATCGTTGACGAAAACAAAATCCTTAAAGGAATCGTTACCAATCGTGATTTACGTTTCGAAAAAAACGGAGCAAGACCAATCGCTGAGGTAATGACCAGTACCAACTTAGTTACTGTAGCCGAAGGAACTTCACTAGAACAAGCCGAAGTAGTTTTACAAGGACATAAAATCGAAAAATTACCAGTAGTAAATGCTAACTATGAACTAGTTGGTTTAATTACTTTTAGAGATATTACAAAACTGACTCAAAAACCAATCGCTAACAAAGATGTTTTTGGTCGTTTAAGAGTTGCTGCTGCCATAGGTGTTACTGGTGATGCTGTTCAAAGAGCAGAAGCTTTAGTTGCTGCCGGAGTAGATGCTATCATTATTGATACCGCTCACGGACATACTGAAGGTGTAGTAAATACATTGAAAGAAATAAAATCAAAATTCCCAAATATCGACGTAATTGTAGGGAACATTGCAACTCCTGAAGCAGCTAAATATTTAGTAGCAAACGGAGCAGACGGAGTAAAAGTAGGAATCGGACCTGGTTCTATCTGTACAACACGTATCGTTGCAGGTGTTGGTTTTCCTCAATTCTCGGCAGTACTTGAAGTAGCTGCGGCTATCAAAGGAACCGGAGTTCCGGTTATTGCTGATGGTGGAATTCGTTATACAGGTGATATCCCTAAAGCAATCGCTGCCGGTGCCGACTGTGTAATGTTAGGATCTTTATTAGCAGGAACAAAAGAATCTCCGGGAGAAACAATTATCTTCGAAGGAAGAAAATTCAAATCGTACCGCGGAATGGGTTCTGTTGAAGCGATGCAAACCGGTTCTAAAGACCGTTATTTCCAAGATGTTGAAGACGATGTTAAGAAATTAGTTCCTGAAGGAATTGTTGGTAGAGTTCCTTATAAAGGAGAATTAAACGAAAGTATGCTTCAGTTTGTTGGAGGTCTTCGTGCAGGAATGGGATACTGTGGTTCAAAAGATATTCCTACATTACAGGAAACTGGACGTTTTGTTAGAATCACTTCAAGCGGAATTACAGAAAGTCATCCACATAACGTTACTATTACAAAAGAAGCTCCGAATTATTCAAGATAATAAAGTATGAATTTACAGTTCAAGTTAAAAGACATTCTTGAAGTTGATTTGTATTATGGTTTTTATGACATTTTTGTACTAGGTGGTTTTGATGTTCAGGCAAACGATGATTTTTTTATCGAAATTCTGGATTTAAAAACGAATGAATCAATACTTTTAAGAGAAAAAAGCTTAAAAGTAAGGGATTATAAAAATGGAAAAAGAGGAGTGAAATTTTTTAGTTTTCAGGTTACTGAAAAATCAAAATATAAAATTTCGGTTCATAATTATGAAGACTTGACAGTGTTTTATTCAATGATTGGTTCTAATCCTTTTAGTATTTTAAATTTATTAAAAAAACTATACGGAATAAAGAGAAAGCAAATTCAGTTAGATGAAATTGAAATAGTTATTTGTTAAAACGATAAAGAGTTATAAAACAAAAGGCATAAGATTTAGTTTCTTATGCCTTTTTTGTTTTTTTACTTAATAGATTTGGTGCAATCTTGTCATATCACAAAATCACGCACAAATTATCGACTTTCAGATTAAATGAACTTACATCACTTATATGGTAAAAAAAACATTATACCCCACCGCGGCTATTCAATATTTTCTCAGTCGTAACATCAGAATGTAATAATTCCTCCATTTGATAGGTGGTGCGTTGCGCTTCGAGAGCATAACCAAACATTTTTTGCTCATAATCATCAATTGCATCCTGAAGAGATGAGAATTCTCCGTTAGTCAAATTTTCAGTTAGTTGATACGCATCCATTAAACCCATATTTACACCTTCGCCAGCAAATGGTGGCATCAAGTGTGCCGCATCACCTACAAGTGTAATATTTGAATGTTTTTTCCAGGATTCTTCTAAGGAGAACAAACGTAATGGCAATCCCCAAAAATCTGTAGAAGCGTTAAAGAATTTTTTATAATCTTCATTCCAGTTCTCGAATTTTTTATTCAGAAAAGCAATTACAGAAGCATTGTCTTCAAAGTCAATTCCGTTATTTAAAACCCAATTTTCATCTGCTTTAAAAGAAACGCCAAAATGTATAGAACCATCGCGTAAAGTGTGGGTGTAAAACATTTTTTTCTCTCCCATTGCCATCACATTTCCGTCACCGTATTTAGGTTTGAATTCAGGATAATCGCGATCCGGATTTTCAATTTCCCCCTGAATAATATAAGTTCCGGAAAGTTGCGGTTCTTTATCCGTTACAAATTTTCTGGCGTTTGATCTTCCGCCATTCGCCACAATAACAAAATCAGCAGTTGTTTTAGTACCGTTTTTAAATTCTAAATGATATTGTTCATCAATTTTATGAATTTCAGTCAACTGACTGTCCCAAACTACAGTGTTTTCCTGTAGATTTTCCAGCATGATTTTTCTCAAATCATTTCTGTCGATTTCAGGTCTTGAATAAGCATTCTCTTCAGTAGGCATTTCTTCCGAAGTAATATTCCCGTGCATATCCGCCATTTTCTCTCCCGTTGGCCTTGCATAACGATAAAACTCCTCCATTAAGTCTGCTTTTATGATCGCTTTTTGTCCTGAATCAGAATGTATATCAAGAGTTCCGCCCGAAGTTCTCGCCTGAGCATTTAGATCTCTTTCATAAACCGTTACATCGGCACCATTAATTTGTAAAATTCTCGCTGTTGTCAATCCAACAGGCCCACCGCCAATAATGGCGATTTTTTTGTTTTTTATAAGTGAAGTATTCATTTGATTTTTTATTTAATTGATATTGTATTAATTGATTTTTTTTAGTTTGAATTTTACACCGTTATTGAGATTAACATGGCAATTGATATTAATTTTTGAAATTGAAATTACAATTGATTTTTGATATTGGAATTGACATTGATATTGGAATTGACATTGCCATTGCCATTGAATTTGATTTTTTAATCAGGGAGTCAAAGCTTTAATAACCAAATTAAAAGCTTCATTCCTAATTTCCTCAGTAAATACAAAAGCTTTTCCTGACATTGATTTACCTTCTCTGTGAAGTTCTAAAAGAGAATAAAGAGAACCATAAGCAATGCTCCAAAAAACCTCGAAAGTAATCGGAAGAAGTTCTTTATTTTCAATTGCCTTTGTGATAAATTTTGACATTTGTTCCTTAAAGTCTGTTGTGATTTCTGCTAAAATAGCATCGCCATAAGTAGAATGTTTTAGAAGTTCAAGACAAGTAGTCTGCAAAGAAAAGTTGATAGCAAACTTAGAACGGTTGTCCCATTGTTGACGTAAACCATCCACAAAAGACATTTCAGGCGAAAATCCGATTAACATTTTTTCAAAGAAATTTTTACCAATTTCAATTCCAATTTTTCTGATAAGATCTTCCTTATCCGAATAATAAATATAAAGTGTCGCCACAGAAACTCCGCATTCTTTCGCCAGCCGATTCATTCCAAAACCTTCTACACCTTGTGAAACCAGCATTTCGATCGCTTTTTGTTTTACAATTTCTTCTTTGTTTATATCTCTCGTTCTCATAATTTTAATTCATTATGGTACAAAGATATTAATAATAAATGAACGTTCGCTTATTAATTAAAAAAAAAAGGTTCAAAGGTGCTAAGGTTCTGAGGTACTAAGGTTTTTCTATACTTTTTGAATAGACTCCAGCTTTAGCTGGAGGTAAGAATTGGAGAAGGAAAAGGGCTTTAGCCAAATTCAATATGTAAATTAAAAAGAACTTTGTGTCTTCTTTCCTTTGTGGCAAAAAAAAACTGCTAAATACAATTCGTCAAAATTATAATAGCAGTTTTTCCTTGGATAACATATTCTTATGGAGTAGCGGTTTGTTCTGCTTCTCTAACTTTTTGATTTTCTAAAATCTTTTGGATAAAAGGTTTTGTCTGAGTTTCTATTTCAGCTTCAGAAATATCCAATGATTTTGGATCTTTTACTAATGCAAACCATGGTTTTGGTTCTCCAAAAGGATAACTTCCAAAAACAATTACCGGAGTTCCTTTTACTTTTACATTTTCCTTGTCTTTCAAAATCCATTCATCCGCAAATTTGTAAAGGAATTTAGCGTCGGTTTCTTGTAATCGTAAACAAGAATGTGATGCAGGGTAACCAGGCAATGCATATTCGTGAAAACCAACACCTAATTTATTTTCGATATTAAAATTCCATTTCAAATCCCATTCGTCATTAAACGTACTGGTTGTTTTTTCGGCTTTCCAATTGGTAAAAAATAATCCTGTTGGAGTAGGATCTTTTTTTCTTCCCATATTGGTTGGGCCTGTATATACTAATTCTCCATTTTCGTAAGCAGCAAATGCCTGAGCCGGATAAGAGAAAATGATCACTTTCGAAACTTCTTCTAAAGCAGTTACATGTAGAGGAAAAGGAAGATAATACACAATATCGCCTGTAAAATCTGCAGGAAGTACTACTGAATCCATTTGTGCAAAGTTGGCTTTATCCGTTCTGTTTAAAGCATATGCAATATGAAGTTTAGTACTGTCGGAACCATTTGTTTTTAACCATTCTTTTGTTTTTTCAAAATGATACGAAGTAGTTTTTGGTTTTGTATGCTCAATTGTTTTTTTAGGTTTTGCTTTTTCCTTAGTTTCAGTTGATTCACTTTTTTTACATGAACCTAATAAGACTAAGATTAATACAAGTAAGATATTGGATGTGTAATATAACTTTTTCATAAACTGGTTTTTTATTTATGTAAAGTTATTTTAATCATCCCGAAAAGCACTTACACAATTTTTTGAATTGTTTGTTTGATTTTCATTTAAAATGAATTGAAAAATTACATTTCTAGTTTTAAGGTTTGACCTTCTACAAATTGTCCTTTAGAAGATGTTATATTAATTTTTTGATCTTCTGTATATCCAAGAGTTTCCCCATTTTTGAAAGTGACATTACTATTTATAACATAAGCAGCAATATTAGATACAAAAGCATAAAGCTCTTCAATAGTAAGTTTTGAATTTATAACTTCCATCTCTTGTTTTGCAAATTCAGTTAAGCCATAAGTATAAATACTGTTTCCTTGTTGAGAAGGTCTTATTCCGATGTAAATCCATAAAGTCAGAGGTATGCCTTGTTGTTTTATTTCGTCAATATTTTCTAAATATTGAGATTTAGAAATCAATAATGATTGACTTCCATGATAAACTCCTATTGAATTTGATGTTAATAAAATAGAAGACAGTAATTTACTTAAAATTGTAAATCTTTCTTTCTGGCTTTTTTTTGAGGACATAATTGATACTATTGCATGTCCATTATGATTTTCTAAATCTTCGGTAGCAGTCTCCCAATTATATGCATATTCTGCAGTTCCCTGAATGTCTTCCCAAGGAATTGGTGCAGGCATGTAAGCCAATGCAACCATTTCTCCTTCTATTTTAAAAACAGCAGAGTTATCATCTCCTGTAAAATCAGTAATTGTTAGTTTCCAAAAGGTTTTTAGATTTTCAATAACAGCATTGATATCATATCTTTCGTTATTGTTAAACATTGGCATAGCAAGTAAAATGCTATTTTCGGTTTTTTCTAAATTAGTTTTTTCTTTTTTGAAGAAATTAAATAGTCCCATATGAGATTTTGTTTTATTAGTTTAAAATACAATATTTTCTTTTTTTATAAGTATTATTTTATGTTTAATTCTTTACAGATATTAATCTTTTACTTTTTCTCAATTAATTTCAAAACATATTCCATCTGAGCATCTCTATTCTCTATAAAATCATCCAAAGTTTGACTCACTTTATAATCAGGAATTACACCTCGTCCAAAAATCTGATTTGGTTTCTTAGGAACATCCTGTTCTAAATTTACGATAGAAAACTGCGTTTTTATTTTAGTATTGGGTAATTCGTATTCGATAGGAGTATGACCATTATGACCGTAATAACCGCCCATAGTTTCTTCGCCAATAACAATTGCGCTGGTTTTTCCTGCAACTAATGATGCGAAAAGCGATCCTGCCGAAGCTACTCTTGGACTTATTAATAAGTAAACCTGACCTTTAAAGGTGTTTTTATCCGGTTGTAATAAACGATTAAATTTTGGATCCTGAGGGTATATTTTGCCTTTTAAAATGGGATATTCCTTTTTTAACTCAGCTTCAAAATCATTCTTTTCTTCCAGTTTTTTTTCAGTCTCAGTTTCTTCATAAACAAAATAGGGAAGAAACGGAATTTTCTGAAAATTAATATAAGCATTTTTATTTTCGCGATACGTTTTTTGTGTTAAGTATGAAAAAGTTACCAAATCGTTAGGATCTGACCCTCCGCCATTATTTCTAACATCTACAATTAAATTTTTTATTTCAGGATGTACAGCAAGCATTTGAAAACAGCTGTCGAGATATTTTTTATATACTATGTGTTCTTTGTCCTCTGCATTTCCTCCAATTAAAAAAGTATGAACAGCAAGCAAGGCGGTATTTTGAGAAACAATCTTAAATGAATATTTATCTTTGATATTGCTGTAAAACAAGCTGTCAGAAGGAAAAGAATGACGTTTTTTAAAGTTCTCTTTTCTTTCTTCATTAGAAATACCGGCAATAGTTTTAGAGAGTTTTTTAGTTTGGTTGGGAAGTGAGTATTCAACTAAAAATTTTTCTTTTGGGCCATATTCCATTTCAAAATATCTTGAAAAAGCGGCGTTAATTCCAATTGATTTTCCGGATATATTAAAGCCGTCGGTGGTGTAATATTTGTAAAAGGCGCGTATTATTTTATTTATTTCAATTCCGTTAATGCTATGAATTTGTGAGCCTAACAGAATTTCATCATTTTTTAAATTGATGATTGTTTTGTTCGCGATCAATTTTATCGGAAAAGGGAAAAAAACTTTTTCTGATGTATATCTGTTTTTAAATGCATCAGGAAGAGTTGTGTTATTGTGCACACTGCCTTCGAAGTCAGTTATTTGTAAAATAATTTTGTAGAAATCCAGTAATTCCGCCGGATTTTTTAATTGCAGAAATGCCCAATTGTATATACTGTCAATTTGTTTTTTAGTTCGGTACTTATAAATACCTGAATTTGCTTTTTCTCTGATTTCTCTAAAAGTAGTAAGATCTTGTTTGAGTTTTTCTGAAGTGAATTTATCATTTTGAGAGAAAACTATAAATGGAAAAATCAGAAAAAAAGCTATTTTAAATTTGAGCATTGGTTTGGTTTTGTTTAGAACCTAAAAATACTCAAAAAAATTAAATCAAATTTTTAATTTTAGCATGCTGTAATAACATAATCGTTTTAGCATCAGTAATCTCACCCGATTCGATCATGTTGTAAGCTTCATCAAAAGTATATTCCAGCACTTCAATGTTTTCTTGTTCGGCGTCTAATCCTCCGCCATCATTTACTTTCATGGTTTCATCATATTCACCCACAAAAAGATATAAAATCTCGGTAACAGATCCTGGCGACATATACGTTTCAATCACTTTCTGAACTTTATTTAAACGGTAACCTGTTTCCTCTTCGGTTTCACGAATTACAGCTTGTTCAGCATTATCCTGATCAAGAAGTCCAGCGCAAACCTCAATCATCATTCCGGTTTTATTTCCGTTAAGATAAGTGGGCAAACGAAACTGACGCGTTAAGATTACTGTTTTTTTAGATGAATTGTACAATAAAATAGCGGCTCCGTTTCCGCGATCATACACTTCACGGATATGCGATTCTACTTTACCATCTTTCTTTTGATAATCAAAAGTTACTTTGTTTAGTATGTACCAATTGTCTGATAGTAGCTTAGTTTCGGTAACTTTAATTTCTGGATTTTTCATAATAAGAAATCTTTTGTATAAAAAAACGCTCTGGTTATCAGAGCGTTTAGATGTATTATTTTGTTATTGTTTGCTTTCTGTCAGGTCCAACAGATACAATCTTAATTGGCACTCCAACTTCTTCTTCAATAAACTCAATATATTCTTTTAGCTCAATTGGTAGTTGATCGTAAGTTGTCAATCCTGTTAAGTCAGCTTTCCATCCTTTAAATTCTTTATAAACAGGAGTTACGTTTTCCGGCTCGATGTTGTAAGGAAAGTGAGAAATGTTTTGCCCTTTATAGTTGTATTCTGTACAAACTTTCAAAGTTTCGAATCCTGAAAGAACATCGCCTTTCATCATCATTAACTGAGTAACACCGTTTACCTGAACAGCATATTTTAAAGCAACAAGATCTAACCATCCGCAACGTCTTTGTCTTCCTGTAACAGATCCAAATTCGTTACCTACTTTTGCCATAGTAGCACCAACTTCGTCAAAAAGTTCCGTTGGGAAAGGTCCGCTACCAACACGTGTAACGTAAGCTTTAAAAATTCCGTAAACTTCTTTGATTTTGTTAGGAGCAATTCCTAAACCAGTACAAGCTCCGGCAGCAGTAGTATTTGATGAAGTTACGAAAGGATAAGTTCCAAAATCAACATCTAATAAAGAACCCTGAGCTCCTTCGCATAAAATAGATTTACCTGCTTTTTGAGCTTGGTAGATATATTCTTCACTGTCGATAAAATCTAATTTTTTTAATTCTTCGATAGCTTCAAAAAACTCTTTTTCAAGTTCAGCTAAATTGTATTGAATCGCTACGTCATAAAAAGCAATCATTGCTTCGTGTTTGTCAGCCAATGCTCTGTAACGTTCTTTAAAGTCTTCTAATTCAATATCTCCAACACGCAATCCGTTTCTTCCGGTTTTGTCCATATAAGTTGGTCCAATTCCTTTTAGAGTAGAACCAATTTTAGCTTTTCCTTTAGATGCTTCAGAAGCTGCATCAAGCAAACGGTGCGTTGGTAAAATTAAATGTGCTTTTCTTGAAATGATCAATTTATTTTTGATGTCAAGGTTAAATTTCTCTAAACCTTCGATTTCTTTTTGAAAAACTACCGGATCTATTACAACACCATTACCAATGATGTTTATTGAATTTTTATGAAAAATTCCAGAAGGAATGGTTCTAAGTACATGTTTAATTCCGTCAAACTCTAATGTATGTCCTGCATTTGGTCCTCCTTGAAAACGTGCAATAATATCATAATTAGAGGTAAGAACGTCAACAATTTTCCCTTTACCTTCATCTCCCCATTGTAATCCTAGTAATAAATCTACGGTCATTCTGTTTTAATTTGCGTTGAGGCAATTTGAGTTGCCCTACTGATTAATGTAGTTAATTTTCTTTTTTTTATTTTTTAAATAATGCGTTTCCGGACTATTGTTTTTGCTTTTTGTTTCCGTAGAAATACAATGAATGATTCGTGATTTCGATATCAAATATTTCTTCGATTGTTTTTTTGATGGTTTGAATTCTTGGATCGCAAAATTCGATTACCTCACCAGAATCAGTCATGATAATATGATCATGCTGTTTATCAAAATATGATTTTTCGTAGTAAGCCTGATTTTGCCCAAATTGATGTTTTCTAACCAATGCGCAGTCTAACAATAACTCGATCGTGTTGTATAATGTAGCCCTACTCACACGATAGTTCTTATTTTTCATTTTGATATATAAGTTTTCTATGTCAAAATGCTCTTCGCTGTCGTAAATTTCCTGAAGTATAGCATAACGCTCAGGAGTTTTGCGATGCCCTTTTTGCTCAAGATACATTGTAAATACATTTTTTACAATTTCTTGATTCTTAGTGTTGTCAGTTGAAATGAGTGTCATATCCGGCAAAGATAAATTTTTATTTTTAATGAATAAAAGTTTCGGGTTTAAAGTTTAGTTATAAAACCCTTATAGATAGGTTAAAAAGTTTAGGTTCTGTATTCTCTGGTCACTTTATCAACTCCATCAATTTTTTTAATCGCATTAATCATTTTCTTCAAAATGGTATTGTTCTGAACAATTACAGCAATCTGACCATGAAAAATTCCCGCATCTGTACTCAACGAAATGCTCTGGATATTCACGCTCATATTGTTCGAAATTACCCTTGTTAACTGATTTGTAAGTCCTAAAACATCCATTCCGGTAATGTTGATAATAGCCTTGAATTCTTCCTGCGATGAATCAATCCATTTGGCGCTCATAATTCTGTAAGCATAGTTTGACTGCATACCAATAGCGTTCGGGCAGTCTTTTTTGTGCACTTTAATACCTTCGTTTATCGTTACAAATCCAAAAACGTCATCTCCAGGAATTGGATTACAACATGGCGAAAGTTTATAATCGAGTTTATCATGTTCAGTACCAAAAACCAGCATGTCATAATTACTGCTAATGACTTGTTTATGAATATCATCGGCGGCGGTTGTATCTTTATTTCTTTTAATTTTATTTTTAAAGAAATTGATAAACGTATTGCTTTTTTGAGCGGCGTAATCTTTTAATTGCTGATTTTCTATTGCCCCAATTCCAACTCGGTAAAATAAATCTAAACTCGTTTTTAGTTTAAAAAAGTTGACTAATTCATTAATAACCTGCTCGTTGATCGTTATTTTTAAATGTCTTAGTTTTCGGGTAAGTAATTCTTTTCCTTCTTCAGCAATTTTTTTAGTGTTCTCGTTAAGAACGTTTTTTATTTTCGTTTTGGCTCTTGACGTTGTTACATATTCTAACCAGTTTACCGTAGGTTTTTGATTGGCAGAAGTAATCACTTCGACTTGATCGCCACTTTTTAACTCGTGATTTAATGGAACCAAACGTCCGTTTACACGCGTTCCTCTGGTTTTTATTCCAATTTCGGAGTGAATACTAAACGCAAAATCAAGTGAAGTAGCACCTTTTGGCAATGACTTAATTTCTCCTTTTGGCGTAAAGACGAAGATTTCTTTCGAATATAAATTCATTTTAAAATCTTCAACAAAATCAACCGCGTTAGTTTCCTGATTTTCCAATGCTTCGCGAAGCAAATTCAGCCAAACGTCCAGACCGCTTTCTTCTGTAGCACCGTTTTTATATTTGTAATGCGCTGCATAACCTTTCTCAGCGATTTCATCCATACGCTCGCTTCGAACCTGCACTTCGACCCAACGGCCTTTTGGTCCCATTACGGTAATGTGCAAAGCTTCGTAACCGGTTGATTTAGGAGATGAAATCCAGTCACGTAAACGACTCGGACTTGGTCTGTAATGATCTGTTACGATCGAATAAATTTTCCAGGCCACGAATTTCTCATCGTGCTGATCTGATTTATAAACAATTCTAAGAGCAAATTTGTCATACACTTCATCAAAACTCACATTTTGAGCGCGCATTTTACGACGGATCGAATAAATAGATTTCGGACGTCCTTTTATGACATAATCAATGCCTTCATTGTCCAGAGATTTTTTTAGAACATCCGAAATATCTTTGATATAAACATCCTGTTCTTCTTTTGTCTCTCTTATTTTGCTTACAATATCATTGTAAACAGCTGGTTCTGTATATTTTAAACCTAAATCTTCCAATTTGGTTTTTATGTTATAAAGTCCTAAACGATGGGCGAGAGGCGCATAAATATAAAGCGTTTCCGAAGCAATTTTAGTTTGCTTGTATTCTGCCATCGAATCCATGGTTTGCATATTATGCAAGCGATCGGCGAGTTTTATCAAAATTACACGAACGTCATCGTTCAGTGTAAGGATCATTTTTCTGAAATTTTCTGCCTGCATCGACGCATTCAGATCTTTTTGAACTAACGAAATTTTGGTTAAACCTTCAACAAGTTGCGCCACTTTTGGGTTAAATAAACGCTCAATATCCTCGACTGTCATAGGAGTATCTTCGACAACATCGTGCAATAAAGCCGCCGCAATAGAGGTCGCTCCTAAACCAATTTCAGAAGCCACAATTTTCGCAACTGCAATAGGATGAAAGATATACGCTTCGCCAGATTTACGTCTTTGTTCTTTATGTGCATCTACTGCGACATCAAATGCTTTTCGGATTAATTTTTTGTCGGTTGGACTTAAAGTCTGATAACTGATTCGAAGTAATTCTTTATACTCTTGGGCAATTGCTTTATTTTCTTTCTCAATATCTATTTCTATCATAACGGCATAGTTCAAGTACTAAAAATAAGAATAAGTTTGAATATACGCAAGGGAATGAGGGGTTGATTTTAGATTTTAGATTTCTGATTTTAGAGGGTAGATTTTGGCTTGTCAAATCGAGCGGAGTCGAGATTCTTTTGTAGTAAAAAGGACTTCGACTCCGCTCAGTCTGACATTAGCCAAAAACTTAAAAAATGAGATTTGTTAAGAGATGGCTTTGTCAAAATTAGTGAGTGCATTTTTTGTTATCCCGAGGGTTAATTTTTTTCAAAAAAAGCATTATAAATGACGTCATTGTTAGCGAAGTCGAAGAAGATACAAGAAATTCTATAATCTTTGCCATGAAACGCAGTTGACACGGATTTGCTTTGCAAAGACGCGGATTTAAACGGATTTTATTTTAATTCCAAGAAACGTCATTGGTAGGAACGAGGGATCTCCACAAGAAACTAACACAAAGTATATTTAGATTGCGGAGCTACTAACGGAGATCCCTCGTTCCGGGATGACAAGATTGAGGTGATAACTGAGACTGAAAACTGCGACTGAAAACTGAAAACTAAAAATTATTCTTTCGAAAAATCCAAATCCTGAAAATCATAACTAAAATCAGTTAGTTCAGAGATGGGAAGCATTTTTAGATTAATGACTTTTCCGGTTTCGTCATATTTGAAAAGCAAATGTGCATCAGCATGAAAAAAGGCGTTGTTCCATTTTACGACATAATTTCCAACTTTATAAAAGAAAACTTCACCAACAAGTTGTGGCGAACGTTTTGATGCAAAATAGGCCTTTCCTTTTTTCTCTGTTATGGTAACTTCTCCAAACCAATTGTCCTTGTAAGTCCCGGTTATTTTAGAGAAATCAATTTTTAGTTTGTCTTTTTTATTTTTGGCAACTGCTGCCCAAACTTCGTCAGTCACTTTATCTGCCGATGCTTCGCTGGCTTTCACACGGTTGCTGTAAGTGGTTACATAATCTTCGGGTTTAATGCCCAGATAACTGTCTTTTATGGTGTTGGTTATAGCTGTAAATGCCGCTCCGGATTGTTGATTGGTCAGGACAATAATTCCTAAACCTATCTCCGGAATCAAAGTAGTTTGTGTCACATTTCCTTCTAATCCGCCGGTATGCGAAACTTGTTTGTATCCTTTTACATCACTCAAAAACCAACCTAAACCATATCCTGAAAAATGAGTATTGTAAGGTAGTTTTGTTTTTGCCGGAATAATGGTTTGCAATTGCCACATTTCGTCGTGTTCTTTCTCTGAAAATAATTGCTTATTGTCTCCGTATTTCCCATTGTTGATTTGTAAAATCGCCCATTTACTCAAATCATTTACGCTTGAATAAATTCCGGCAGCTCCGTCAAAAAGCTGATTTTCATAACGTTTTATCGTTTTCAGTTTTCCGTCAACAGGAACATGCGGAGTAATAACATTTGTAGTGTCTTTTAAACGTTTTACAGAAGCTACACTATTGTTCATTTCCAGAGGTCTCATGATGCGTTCCTCAACAAAATCGGCCCAGGTTTTTCCGCTTACAACGTGTACAATTTCTCCTGCTATGATGTACATCAAATTGTCGTAATCGTATTTGGTTCTAAAACTCGAAACCGGTTTTAAGTATCTTAAATTATGAACGATATCCTGTGCTTTAAAATCGCTTCCGTCAGGCCAGATCATTAAATCTCCTGCTCCAAGTCCGAGGCCGCTTCTGTGCGTTAAAAGATCACGAATTGTAAATTCGCGAGTCACATAATCATCGTACATTTTAAAATCCGGAAGATATTTCAGGACTTTATCATCCCATTTTATTTTACCTTCATCAACCAACATGGCAAGCGCTGCAGTTGTAAATGCTTTACTATTTGAGGCAATCCCAAAAAGAGTATTGGCATCGACTTTTTGTTGTGTCAAAACCGATTTTACTCCATATCCTTTTGCCAAGACTACTTTTCCGTCTTTTACAATTGCAACCGCAATTCCGGGAACATCAAAAGCTTTTATGGTACGATTGACCAATTCATCTACTTCCTGATTCGTAATTTGAGCCGAAACTGAAAAAGAAAATAATAAGGCTAAAAGTGATAATTTATAACTCATAATTTTGAATTTGTAATTAATTAAATCCTCTTTGGCGTTTGGCTTCAAAAATTAAAATAGCAGCCGCAACTGAGACATTCATGCTGTCGATTTCGCCCTGCATCGGAATAATAATATTCTGTGTTGCAGCATCACGCCACTCCTGCGTTAGTCCCGTGGCTTCTGTACCCACAACCAAAGCCGTTGGAGTAGTAAAATCCTGTGTATGATAAGAGGTTGAATTTTGTAGTGTAGCGCAGTAAAAATCGATCTTTTTTTCTTTCAAAAAAGCGATAATTTCAGCAGTGGTTCCTGTGGCAATCTGGTTGGTAAACAAACACCCAACGCTCGAACGAACAATATTTGGGTTGTACAAATCACTTTTTGGGTTGGCAATCAAAACCGCATCCAGATTTGCAGCATCGGCAGTACGCAAAAGAGCGCCAATATTTCCTGGTTTTTCTGGTGCTTCGGCAACAATTATCAACGGATTATCAGATAATTTTAAATCAGATAATGACATCGATTTGGTTTTGGCTATAGCCAAAATTCCTTCGGTAGTATCGCGATACGCTAGTTTTTGATAAACTTCTTTATTGATTTCGATTAATGAAACTGGCGTATTTACCAATTTATTGATCTGATTTTCAGTTACCAATTCCGGTAAAAATAAAACAGTTTCTATTTCGTAACCGCCTTTTATGGCAAGTGAAATTTCACGTAATCCTTCAATCAAAAATGTTCCGGTTTGTTTTCGGGCTTTTGCCTTTTCTTGTAATAAAACGAGCGATTTTATAAACGGATTTTGTATTGAAGTGATTTGTTTCATTTTTTTTAAAGGTACTTAGGTTCTGAGGCGCTAAGGTACTGAGATTTTTTTTAAAAGTTGCAAAGGTTGGGAGGTGCAAAGGTTCAGAGGTTTAAAGCGAAATAAAAAAAGTTAGCCACAGATTAAGGATTAAAATGATTCCTATAGTTTTTTAAATCATTTTAATCTTTAATCTGTGGCTAATAAATTAGCGCAAATTCGTGAAATTCGTGGCAAAAAAAATTATTCTTCTTTAGAATTGTTTTCTTCCAATAATGTAATTTCTTCTTCTTGTGGTCTTGATACTACCTGATCTTTTTTGCCAAAAAGAAACTTCTTAAGACCCGCAAATGCTGCAATAATTCCGATTACGATGATTTTTCCAAATTTAGCCAAAATAGCAAAAAAGCCTACTTTTGCTAAAACTTTCCCGGCAACTAAACCTCCAATTGTCCAGGCGGCAACGGTATCTGTGTCAGCATCAAAATCAAGATATTTATGCCCCTGATTAAATTCTACACTTTTTAAGATTCCAGGAATACTTGCTTTTACTTCTGCAAGTTCGCTCATACCAGCAACGGCCGAAATATTGTACATTCCTTTTCTGCCTAAAATTCGTAAATCATAATTTAAAGTATTGGCTTGGTCCTGACCAAATTTTAATTCTTTTGCCCAATGCAACACTTTTAAATTACTGTCATAATAGGGTTTTGATGCCCAGCCTATTAATTCTATTTCAGGATAGCCACCTTTTTTTCTTTCTTCATTTTCTGCGAGAAAATCTTCTTTCATGGTTTTTAGCAAATCATCGTAATCAATGTCATTTGCATCGTCGTCTTTTACAAAACCATCTCCCTGATAATTAATAACAAACATCCAGCTATTACTGTGTGTTACGCCTTTTCCGTCAGGAACTAGAGACCCTAAGACTGTTTTGTCTTCAGGATTTCCCCATAAATTGGTCAAAATGCCCTGAGTTTGTTCTGCATTTAGAAATTTAAATCCTTTCGGAACATTTAGTGTTCCGTCACCTTCAGATAAAACGATTTTCCCTGATTGGTAATTTAAAGTTTTTTCAAAAAGTTCATCGTTATTTTTAGGTTCCTGAGCAAAAATTTTGGGGATAAAAAAAGCAACTAAAAAAAGAAATGCTAAAGTTTTTTTCATTTTGGTTAATTGGTTTTGGTTGGTTGTTATTTTTGGTTTAATTTATTATTCCTGAAATATTTCTTTAATTTCATCGGCCACAGGATGCGAAGTTGTAAAAGTGTATCCCATAACTTTGGCGATGGTTTGTGCAGTTTGTTTTTGATACAATTGCGATTGGGTTTTTACTTCGCCTTTTGGTGCGATTTCCGGACCCATTGCAGCAAACCAAATCTCAGATGCTCCTGCAACATCAGATCCATGATCTGTCCATTGTTTTTTCTTTTTATCGCCACGACCGTGATCGACAGTAATCAATAAAGTAGTTTTGTTTTTGTATTGCGGATCATTTTGTACAAATTCCCAGATTTCCTTAATCCATTTATCAACCTGATTGGCAGCGTCAAGATACGATCTGTATTGGCCTGAATGCGCCCACTCATCAGTTTCGCCGTAAGCAATATAAAGTACTTTTGGTTTCTTTGTTTTAAGTTCGTCCATAGCCTGATAATGGGTAAAAACATCCAGACATTCATCTTCATGAAAAGGCTTATAAGAGTTATCACGCATTGCATTGAGCAGTTTCTGAGTTTCGGTTGGATTATTTCCTCCAATGCTGTCAAAGGCAGAAATTACAGGAAAACCACTTCTTTTTTCGTTTAAGATTCGATCAAAGGCATTCCATGCACCAAAAGCATTCACTTTAGCGTTTAGATTAGGCTGTTGGTTTAAAAACTCCAACACATTTACATTCGGATTGTCTTTATAATGATTAGAATTCACTGCATTATCTGCATTTCCGGTCATCATTTCGCTATATCCGGGATAGCTAATCCAGTATTTATTGGTAACATCTACTTTATTACCCAAATCACGATTGCCATAAATTTGTCCTTTCGAAGCAATTTCAGACCATAAAAAAGGCATTATTTTTTGGCGGGCTTCTGCAATATCAGCACTTCCGTATTTTTTGTAAATATACTTTCTGTCTCCCTGATTGAATTTTTTATTGTCGGCAATTTCTTTGTCCATTCCCTTAAAAACTTCCTGCCATCTAAAACCATCTGTGGTTATGATGATGATGTTTTCTGTTCTTTGTGCGTAGGATAAAAGGCTTGTAAAGGCGAATATAAATGCAGTTATTTTTTTCATATTTAGTTAATTTACATTAAAAGGATTAATTAGAATTTATAAATCGATATCTCAAAACTAACTAATATTGCTGTAGTGATACATTTATTGTTAGTTCATATCTTAAATATAACCATAAATTAACAAACATCCTTCTACAAAATCCCTCTCGCCTTAATTTCTAAATATTTATTAATCGTATCCAAAGTCAGATTTTCAGGTTGTGTTAAAACCGAATGTATTCCGTATTTTTTCAGCTCGTTTGCGATTAATCGTTTTTCGAACATGAATTTTTCGGCGATTACTTTATCGTAAACTTCCTGAATAGTGTCGGTTTTTTTATTGATGATCGAATTCAGTTCTGTATTGCTAAAAAAGACAACAACTAATAGATGGCTTTTTGCAATTCCTTTTAAATAAGGTAACTGGCGATTTAAACCGTCCATAGTTTCAAAGTTTGTATACAAAATTATCAAACTTCTCTGATTGATGTTTTTCTTGATGTCGACATACAAACGGCTATAATCACTTTCGAAAAAGTCAGTTTTGATGTTGTATAAAGTTTCGAGGATTTTCTGCATTTGCGAAGCTCTTTTCTCGGCAAAAACTCTATTTTCTACTTTTTTGGAAAAGGCAAAAATTCCGGCTTTATCCTGTTTTTTCAGAATTACATTGGCTAAAACCAAAGTCGAATTAATAGCATAATCCAATAAACTCAATCCGTCAAAAGGCATTTGCATGACACGCCCTTTATCGATCGCCATATAAACCGATTGTGATTTTTCGTCCTGAAACTGGTTCACCATCAACGAATTTTTCTTTGCCGTGGCTTTCCAGTTTAGCGTTCTTAAATCGTCGCCCTGAACATATTCCTTGATTTGTTCAAATTCCATTGTATGACCAATTCGGCGTATTTTCTTGATTCCGTATTGATATAAATTATTCGAAAAAGCCAGTAAATCATATTTTCTTAACTGAATGTAAGACGGATATGTGGGCACCATTTTATCTTTATCGAAAGAAAATCTTCTGGAAACTAATTTTAGAGGAGAAGAAACATAGATATTCAGATATCCAAAGAAATATTCGCCGCGTTCTGTTGGACGCAGATCATAACCAAATTCTTTATGTTCAGAGGCTTTAATCGTTTTTACAATTTTGAAATCACGTACCTGAAACTGAAACGGAATTTCGTCTATAATCTTAACTGAAATCTTAAAAGTATAACGGTTTTTGATACTGACAGTTACAGGATTTAAATCACCGTTCGAAAGTTTTTCTGGTGTTATTCTTTCGGCTTCGATTCCTGTTTTGCTAATGTATAAAATTAAAATATCAAGCCCCAAAAAAGTGACTAAAACCAAAACTACAAACCAAACAGCATTGTATAAGTTTGGAAAAATAAAAGCGCAAACAAATAATCCAATAATGCCCAAAAGCATATAGAAGAAGAAGTTATTGAGGTAAAGGCTTTTTATGAATTTCAATTTTTATAAAATTAGGGTTAAAGGTCTTTGTACTATATTTTAGTAAAGCTTTGATAATTAAAACCATCTAAAACGGCAATTTTCCAGATTCCATTTTCTTTTACAGCAGTTACTTTATATTTAGGAGTTTCTTTCCATTCTGTCCAGGTCCAGTAAAAAGTAGCTTTATTATTCTGAATCTTTAAATCGTTTATTTTTAATGTTTTCCAGTACGATTCAGGATAGTCCTGACACTCACACCACGGGTTACTATCTGAGCCGTATGGAGGTAATTCTCCAACAAAATATTCGATCTTATTGGTTTTAAGATTCTCGCCAATTTTCAATGCAATTTTGTTATAATTATCAATAAATTGTTGTGCAAAAAAATTAGAGTTTTTAAGTTCGGCCAATATTTTATTGTGTGTTTTTGTATTTAGTGCAACATATTTATCTCCTTTTTTATTTTCGACAACATCAAAATCAACTTTTGTTTTCTTGGTTTCGATCCATTCATAGGTTTTCCTGATCAATGTTTCGAGTTGCTGTTTATCAGTCGCAAAATAAATTGATGTATTTGTATGCTTCGCCTGTTTCGTATCTACTGGTTTAAAACTCACCAACGAAGTAAAAATAAAAGACAGGAAAAATAATGTAGAAAATTTCATTAAAAAAGGTTTATTATTAGCATAACGACTGAAAAACTGAAAACTGCCACTGCGACTGAAAACTATCTCGGAATCTCAACAGTTTCTATAATTTGTTTTATAATTTCAGAGCTTGTAATACCTTCCATTTCGCGTTCTGGCGCTACAATTACACGATGTTGCAAAACCGGAATCGTAGCTTCTTTAATATCTTCAGGAGTTACAAAATCACGTCCGCGAATGGCGGCGAAACCTTTTGCAGCGTTTAAAATCGCGATCGAAGCACGAGGCGAAGCTCCCAGATATAAAAACGCATTTTCGCGGGTGTTTACTACAATTCTTGCAATATATTCCAGTAGGTTTTGCTCTACTCTTATTTGTTTTACTAAAGCCTGATATTCTTTTATTTCAGCGGCAGAAAGTATTGTTTTTATAGCTTCCAGTTTTCCCTGATCCTGCAATAAATGTTCTCGTTGAATGATCAGGATTTCTTCTTCTAATTTTGGGTAATCAATTGTAATTTTAAATAGAAAACGGTCTAATTGCGCTTCCGGCAAACGGTATGTTCCTTCCTGCTCAATTGGGTTTTGCGTTGCAATAACCAAAAAAGGCGTTTCAAGTTGGTAAGCAGATCCGTCAATTGTGATCTGGCGTTCTTCCATAACTTCAAAAAGTGCTGCTTGTGTTTTGGCAGGCGCACGATTGATCTCGTCAATTAAAATTAAATTAGAGAAAATAGGCCCTTTTTTAAACTCAAATTCAGAAGTTTTTAAATTAAAGATTGAAGTTCCTAAAATATCAGACGGCATTAAATCCGGCGTAAACTGAATTCGGCTAAAGCCAATATTCAACGTTTTCGATAATAATTTGGCTGTGATGGTTTTAGCAACCCCCGGAACACCTTCGAGCAAAACGTGACCGTTTGATAAAATCGCAACCAAAAGCTGATCGATCATTTTGTGCTGCCCTACAATTACGGTTTCCAGTTCTTTTTTGATACTGTTTACGTGATCTAAAAGCGGCGTTAGATTTATTCTGGTTTCAAAATTCACATTTTCGTTTGTGATTTCGTTCTCTGTTGTGTTGATATCGTCCATGTTGGTCTGTTTTCTGGTTGTTTTTTTTTGCCACAGATTAAAGGATTAAAATGATTTTTATTAAAATTTATTAATTTTTTCTAATCTGTGTAATTCTTTAATCTGTGGTAAATATTTTTATTTAATTCTCTATTAATTATGTTTTTTTTGCCACAGATTAGAATGATTATCACAGATTTAAATATCATTTTAATCTTTTAATCTGTGGCAAATATTTTTTTTTATCTAATGTATAATCTTTTCTATTGCATTATTAATTCTAATTAAATCTTCTTCAAGACTTCCGTGATAACTATTTCGATGTTCGTTGATCAAAAATACAAGTTCCTGAATATCTGTTTCACTTTTTCCTGTTTTATGATGCAGTTTTTGAATAAAAGTATCGTCCAGTTTTGTGGTATCGATCAAATATTCGGTTCGCATTTTTTCTAAAAAGTATATAATCTTTTTATCGATGATATTGCGGTGATCGCCTTCCTGATAATATAAATTCCCGATGGTTTTGGTAAAATCAACAGTAGAATTGGCCAAAGGTTTAAGGATAGGCACCACGCGTTGTTTGCGTTTAGCATTAAAAATAATAAAAATCAACATCCCGAATAAAAAGAAATACCATGCCCATTTTAGTCCCGGCTGAGACATAATATAACGCAAGGGCGATTGAGAAATATTTTCATTATGCTGACCTTTGGTATACCAGAAAATATCGCCTTTTGGCAAATAAGATAAAACGCTTTCGGCATATTGATAATGATCTGCTTTTAATAAATTAAAGTTGGTAAAAGCAACGGGTTGGGTATGCAAATAAAAGTACCCTTGCCTGTAAGGAACTTTTATATAATTGATATGTTTTTTTTGACTTGATTTGGTGCCATGGTATCCCAGAACAGTGGTGTTTAACGTGTCAATTTTAGAAAAATAATCTTGTATTTGATGGTCAAAAGTATATCTTTTAGTCTTTTTATTCGCCAGCCATAACTGAGTTTTATTGGCGTTCAAATAATCTGAATTGATTTCCAGTTTCAGCGTGTCTAATAAATATTTAGGAAAAGTTTTCATGCTTAAAAAAGCATTGTTTCCGTGCGAAACAAAATAAAAAATCTCCTTAATCGATTGTTCATCAATTGTATTCGATTCTGATATATTAATGAAAGTACCTTTTATTTTATAATTTTCTACCAGCGTATCTTCATCATATTTTGAATCTAAAAATTCATATGGCGTTACATTTGGAATTCTTTCTACTTTATTATTTTTAAAAAAGCCATTAATTTCCTTGTCAAAAACATATAAACCGTAAGGAATTTTGTCATTGACAGCATATGTTGGCCTCCAATCAATAGGTTTTGGCTGGTCACGATCTATTAGTAGAATCACGGCTAAAATAAAAACCAGAACAGCAATGTAAATTTTGATGCTTTTATCCATTACTAAAGGTTTTTATGGCGTTCTTAAATCGGTTTTCGGCTTTTATAAAAGAGATTTCATCAATGGCAAATTCACCATACCAGATATAATTATACAAGTACGACAAATAGGTAAATTCCTCTTTATGTTCAGGTCGCTGCAGTTCGTATAAATAATCAGAATTGGTTTTTTCGATATCCCATTCGATATAATGATTTTGTGCCATTACTTTTAGCAGCCACAAATAATAATAACGAATCGCGATTCTTTTTTCTCCTGTCAAAAGACTTTCTTTTATTAATTTTTCGAAATCCAGAAGGTGAATATTCTTTTCGATATCAGAATAATAAACATTTCTTTTATTCGAGTTTTTACCAAAAATCCATTGACCTTCTTTATTGATTACTGCTTTTGCTATTAAGTAGATTACAAAAACAATAATTAAAACCGCTATTACCCTTAAAAAGATAGTGACAAAATCGAGAGAGGCTTTGGTATCTGACTCGCTAAAAATGCTTCGGTAAATACGGGCAAGCCATTCAATAAAGCTTTGCCACAAACCTTTTTCGGGAGCTTTTTGTTCGTATACGAAATCAGAATCAGTATATTTTTTTTTGAAATTTTTAGAGAAGGTTTTGGCTTCTACAGTACTGGTATCAATTCGAATATCTTTCTCGGTATATTTTACGGTACTTATTTTTGGAGGTTCGGCTGTAGCCAAAGAATCCTGGGCATGCGAAATACCGGAGAAAAAGAGAAAAGATAAAAAGAGGAGAAGTTTATTCATTATTGCTTCCAATTGATTCAATTTCAGTTGCCGAAATTCTATCGTCTGCTCCCAAACTATAGTAGATAATTCCCTGATTGATTACCAAAACGTTACTAAAAATATTACTCAAAGCCATAATTAAAACAAATGCTACAGTAATCAGGATTAAAAAAACTGGCGAAGGTTCAAAAGGCATCTTCTCGAAATCAGGATTGGCAATTGCAAAGAAAAGAAACGCAAATATTCCCACAAAATAAAAAAACATAGTGATGGATGCCTGTATCATCTGAACCATAATCATGACGATAAGACTGGCTCCTATTGCAGACCAGAAATCTTCTTTTAGTAAAAGATGTGCATGATTTAAAGATTCAAAAAAGCTTTTATCCTCTGTTAAATAGGAGTAAAAACTCAAATTTACCCAGGTAAATAAAGTAGGTATCGCCACTATTAATAATGGTATGCCTACTAAGACAAAGCAGAGAAAAAATAAAGCGATTATAACGATAAATAAAATAGGAAATATAATGAATACAACGCCCAGGCCGAACTTAATTATTTTCCAAAGGCTTTTTCTAAAGGCGGATAATATATCCTGTGTGGTAAAATCGTTAGTGTTTTTTTCGGCTATTAATTTTAAATATAAAATTGGATAGGACGAATTAAAAAGAGATAAAAATATAACTATAACTAAAAAAAGTACCGCAAATCCTGCAAGAAGGGGATAACTTTCAAAGTAGTTGAAGAGGTCATCCGGAGTAGTTTTTTCTAAAGTATTACCGGCCAGAGACTTAAAATTAGTTTCTAAAAATAAATACATTAATGTACCCATGATTAGCAGCATACCAACATTTATGGCGAAAAAAATCTTAAAAAAGTGTTTCCCGAAATTTTTAAAGAAAGTAAACGAATCTACGATATAGTCGCCGAGTTGTCGTTTTTTGTAAAGTTCAAACATTATAATGAAGTTATTTTTTTGTGAACAATGAAAGGATAAACCAAATAATAAAATGAGATGATTCCTAATGTAAATAAGATGATAAAACTACTGAGCCAATTGGGCATATCGATAGAATATCGGGTTATAAAACCTTCGAGAAATCCTGCACTTATGGTAAAAGGAAAGGTACTCAGAAATATTTTGAAACTATTTTTGAAACCTATTTTAAGCGAATTTAATCGCGAAAAAGTTTTAGGAAAAAGGATCGAAGCTCCCAGAATAAATCCGGCTGCACTTTCGATTACAATGGCAAAAATCTCCATAGAACCGTGAATCCAGATACCGCGAACACTTTTCCAGAAAACACCCTGATCGTAGAAAAAGTACTGAAACGACCCTAACATCAATGAATTTTGAAGAAAAATATAAAAAGTTCCCAAGCCGCCAAATATACCGTAAATGTAACATCTTGCGCCTACATAAAGGTTGTTCAGAGTAATACCAATAAAACTTCCCCAGTTGCTTCCGGAGCCGTAAACGGCCATTGGATTTCCTTTTTTGATGTTGTCCAGCGTCATGTTGACATAATTATCGCCCAAAATTAAGCGAACAAAATTTTGATCGTATCTTGCCGAAACGACGCCCATTGCCACCGTAACAAAGAACAAAATAAAAGCATAGAGTAAATACCTCCTGTATTCGTAAAGCAGTAAAGGAACCTCGGTTTTAAAAAATTCAAGGAATCTGTTTTTTTCGGTTCTTTTAGTTTTGTAAATCTTTTGATAAATCTGCGAAGCGAGGTGATTGAGATATACAACTGTCTTACTTTTTGGGTAATACGTTTGCGCATACGACAAATCATTCATCATTTGAATGTACAAATTAGCTAACTCATCAGGATTTTTTTTAGCTTTACCAAAAATAGCGAGCTCAAACTCCAGCCATTTTTCTTTATTTTGTTTTATGAAGGCAACTTCTCTCATTGTAGGCTAAAATATAAAATATGTCAGAATTATCTATTAATACAACCCAAAATGTTAAAATAAATTTTATTGCCGCTTCACCAGGCGAGCGAATAGGCTCTTATTTCATCGATCTCGCTATTAAAGTGGCTTATATAAGCGTGGTTTCACTTGTGTTTTTTTATTGGTTAAATCTCGGTAAATTATTCGACAGATTAGACAATTGGTCCAAAATTTCGATCGTTTTAATACTTTATTTTCCGTTTTTTATTTATTCGCTAACTTTAGAAAGCATTTTTGAAGGCCAAACCATCGGCAAAAAACTGGTAAAAATAAAAGTGGTTAAAATAGATGGTTATCAGGCAGGATTTGGAGATTACTTAATGCGCTGGTTTTTTAGACTGGTAGATATTACCCTGTTGTACGGAATTGTCGCAATTGTAAGCGTGGTTTCGAGTAAAAAAGCACAACGATTGGGTGATATGGTAGCGGGAACTGCCGTAATTACCTTAAAAAATAAAATCGATATTAGTCATACCATTCTTGAAGAAATAGGCGAGGCTTATGCTCCTACTTATCCGTTGGTCATTAAATTGTCTGATAATGATATGCGTATTATTAAAGAAACTTTTAAGAATGCCGAAGCCAGAAATGATCATGAAGTCATTTATAAATTGGTCGCTAAGATCGAAAATGTCACAGGAATTAAAAACCAATCGGGTAACGAAAACGATTTTTTACGCGTTATTTTAAAAGATTACAATTTTTATACGCAGAATATGTAATTAATTCGTTTATGTGAGATGTTTTGTTAGGAATTTCGTAAATTTGTATATGCTTTTATTGTACAAATTAGCGAGCATTTTTTTAAAGGCGAATCCGAAAAGCCCAAGAGTAGGAAAATTTAATCTTAAATACCATGAACTCTAAAAAAGTTATTACCGCAATACTATTGTTGTTTGTCTCTGTTTTATCTTTCGCTCAGGGCGGAAAAAAATTAGATAAAATTATCAAAAGAGATTACCAGATTATCGAATGTACGATTGCTAAAATATCCGATAAAACGGTTGACTATTCCTTACCCGGAGAAACATTGCAAATAGAATTGGATGTATCTCAAATTGCCAGAATTGATTTTGCCAGTGGACGTTCTCAAGCTTTTGCTGTAACTGCAACTACTCCCACTAATAATGACTCAGCGGCTCAGGCTGTTGCTTCTGCCGAAATGAAGCCCAATACAATTGCCGTGTTGCCAATTCCGTACATAAATTCAGGAACCTTAGAAACTTCTGAAGAAATGGCGAAATTTGCTCAAAACGACCTTTATAATAAACTGTTGGACAAATCTGCCAATCTTTTTCCGTTAACGGTTCAGGATTTAAGAGTTACAAATAGTTTGCTGCATAAAGCCGGAATCGATTATAAAAACATAGATGAAACTCCTATAGAAGATCTTCAAAAAATTCTGGGAGTCGACAATATTCTTGCCGCAAAAGTTTCGTATACCATTACCGAAGGCTCAACTGCTTCTACTTATAACAGCGGAAGTGCAAAAGTGAGTGACAATAATAAAAAGGTAAAAACAAGTGATATATCGACTACAAATTCCAGTAATCTAACGTATTACAATTACATGGTTTATTTTGATATGTATAAAAACGGGACAAAAATTTACTCACAAACCCGTAAACCATTCCTAAATATAAAAGACAGCTGGATGGACTCTATTACCTATTTATTGAAAAGAAGTCCGATTTACGTAAAAAAATAAGAAGTAAATGGAGAAATTTGAATCTAAAATTGATCTTTGGTTAATACTGTTTTTGGTTTTAATTTTTGGAGGAATCCTTGTAAGATCAGCCTATGATCAAAATTGGATTAGTTTTTCCTTTATACTTTTGGTAGTGATTTTTATTACTTATATGTTTTCGACTACTTTTTATATAATCGAGAACAAAAAACTACGGATAAAATGTGGAATTTTTTTTAATCTTTCGATTGAAATTGAAGGTATTAAGAAAGTTTCTGAAAGTTACAATATCATAAGTTCTCCGGCGCTTTCTTTTGACAGGCTGGAGATCTTATACAATAAATTTGATACAGTTTTGATTTCGCCAAAAGATAAAATAAGATTTATTGAAGCTATTCAAAAAATTAATCCCGAGACCGAAATTAAAATTAAAGAAAAAATTTACAAATGAGTTAAAATAATTTAATCTTTTGTGTCTTTGTACCTCTTGACCTTTGTACCTTTGCACCTAAAAAAAAGTAAAATGTTTCATTTATTAGACCTTATTGGTACAATGGCTTTTGCAATGTCCGGCGCATTAACGGCAATGCACAAAAAACTAGATCCGTTTGGTGTTTTTATCATTGCTTTTGTAACGGCAGTAGGAGGCGGAACGCTTCGTGATGTTTTAATAGGCAGAACTCCGGTGGGCTGGATGCAGGATTTAAAATATGTCTATGTCATTATTTTAGGTTTTGGATTGGCAATTCTCTTCAGAAAAAAGTTTGACAAATTAAGAACTTCCCTGTTTTTGTTTGATACAATTGGGTTAGGTGTTTTTACTTTAATAGGCCTTGAAAGAGGTATCATGACGGGTTTACATCCGGTAATTTGTATTGCTTTGGGCACCATGACGGCTTGTTTTGGCGGGGTAACCCGTGATATTTTGTGTACCGAAATCCCAACAATCTTTAGAAGGGAAATTTATGCGACCATTTGTATTTTTGGCGGAATTGTATTTTTTGCGCTAAAAAAACTGAATCTTGAAGACGATGTTTTATACTTAGTAACTTCTCTTGTCATTATTACTGCTCGATTATTGGCCGTGAAATTCAAATGGTATTTGCCGGCATTTGACCACAAATAAGATTTGTTTGTCACCAATTTCACTAATTTTCACGAATCATTGACTGCGAAAAATATGCGCATATTTGTTTTGTATTTTATGCAGAGAAAAATTAGTGTAAATTCGTGCGATTTCCCAGCAAAAGAAGCAACAACAATAAATGACAAAATACACTGTAAAAAAATACGATCAGAACGATTATAAAATCTGGAATGACTTTATAGCTCAGGCTAAAAATGCTACATTTTTATTTCACCGTGATTTTATGGAATATCATAAAGATCGTTTTGAAGATTTTTCGCTCATGGTTTATCAGGACGAAAAGCTAATAAGTATTTTGCCTGCCAATAAAGTTGGAAATTCTCTTTATTCGCACCAGGGACTTACCTACGGCGGATTGGTGTATACTACTAAAGTAAAAGCAGAAAAAGCAGAAGCTGTTTTAGATGCAGTTTTGTCTTTTTTGAAAGAGAATTTATTTGAGATTTTTTACTACAAGCCCATTCCTAATTTTTATTTTCCTGAAGGCAATAACGAAGTTGATTTTTTCTTGTTTAAAAGAGGAGCAGTTATAAACCGAAAAGAAATGAATCTGGCCGTTAATCTCGAATTGCCTTTGCAAATTTCTAAAAGTAAGCTAAAACACTTTAGAAGAATTGAAGATCTTGATTTGGATATAATTGAAGATGATGATTTTAATCCTTTTTGGTTAACAATTTTAGAACCACGATTATTGGAGAAATTCAATGTAAAACCTGTTCATACAAAAGAAGAAATTTTACTTTTGAAACAGAGTTTTCCTGAAAATATCAGACAATATTCTGTTTATCTCAATGATGAAATTATTGCGGGAATTACGATTTTTGAAACCGAAAATGTGGTAAAATCGCAATACGGAGCCACATCAAAAAAAGGCGAGGAAGTAAGAGCACTTGATTTTTTATTCATTAATTTGATCGAAAAGTACAAACGAAAAGGCAAACGCTTTTTTGATATGGGAATTGTAAATGAAGAAAACGAAAGTGGCTATCATTCCGGACTTTTAAAACAAAAAGAAGAATTAGGCTCTATGGTTTACAACCAGGATTTTTATAAAATTGAGATAAAATGATACCATTTCTGGACCTAAAAAAAATAAACGAACCTTATGAAACTGCTTTTCAGGACAAACTGAAATTGGTTTTAGATAATGGCTGGTATATTTTAGGGAAAGAAGTAGAAACATTTGAAAAGGCTTTCGCCGAATATTGCCAAACTGAATATTGTATAGGAGTAGGGAATGGTTTTGATGCTTTGATCCTAATTTTTAAAGGTTATATTCAGTTGGGGAAATTGCAAAAAGGTGATGAAGTTATCGTTCCTGCCAATACTTACATCGCTAGTATTCTGGCCATTTTGCAGGCAGATTTAATTCCGGTTTTGGTTGAACCAAAGTTGGAAACGTATAATATAGATCCTGATTTAATTCAAAAGAAAATTAACTCAAAAACTAAAGCGATTTTAGCAGTTCATTTATACGGTCAATTAGCCGAAATGAATAAAATTAATCAAATAGCGATTGAAAATAATTTAATCATTGTTGAAGATGCAGCGCAGGCACATGGAGTTTTTGGAAATTCCAAAAAAAACAAATCCCAAATTCCAAATACCGATGTCCAGGAAAATAATCTAAAATATAAAATCAACAATCTAAAATCAGCAACCGCTTACAGTTTTTATCCGGGTAAAAATTTAGGCTGTTTGGGCGATGGAGGAGCAATAACTACAAACGATTCTGAATTGGCAAAAGTGCTTTTTTCGCTTCGTAATTATGGTTCAGAACAAAAGTATTATAACGAATATATTGGCGTAAATTCGAGATTAGATGAACTTCAGGGGGCGTTTCTAAATGTAAAGTTGCCTAATTTAAATTCCGATAATGATAAACGTCGCGCGATTGCGAAACGCTATTTATCAGAAATTAAAAACGATAAAATAATCCTGCCGTTTTGGGATTTATCAGACAATCATGTTTTTCATTTATTCGTGATCCGAACATCAAACAGAGAAGATTTACAAGCCTATTTAACTCAAAATAATATTCAGACCGTTATTCATTATCCGGTTCCTCCGCATCAACAAAAAGCGCTTAAAGATTGGAGTAATTTGTCTTTTCCGATAACAGAAAAGATTCATAACGAAGTTTTGAGTTTGCCAATGAGTCCTGTTTTAACAGATGAAGAAGTTAGTTTTATTGTTGCTGTTTTAAATCGATATTAGATTGCATTTCCTGAAAAAAATAACGCAAACGACTTTGTTTAAGATTACTTCTTTAAACAGTCTGAGTATTGCAATTAAAATTGGAATTGGGCTAATAACCTCTAAAATATTAGCCATATTTGTTGGTCCCGGTGGAATGGCTTTGGTTGGAAATTTGCGTAATTTTTTAACTTCTTTAGAAAGTATTTCAACTCTGGGTTTTCAAAGTGGAATAATAAAATATGTAGCCGAAAACCAGAAAAACAAAGAAGTTTTACAAAAAATAATAGCGACCGTTTTTATAAGTCTGGTTTTTATTGCACTTGTATTAAGTGGTGTTTTGTATTTTTTTGCTTCTTTCTGGAACAATACGATCTTAAATTCAGCTTTTGATTATGTTTTAGTTTTTAAAATTCTGGCATTGGCCTTGCCGTGGTATGCCGTATCGGTTTTTTTATTGGCAGTTCTTAATGGTTTAAGTCAGTTCAAAAAGGTAATTTGGGTAAATATCATCGGGAATACTTTGGGATTATTGGTTTCTCTTTTTATGATTTTACAGTTTCAAACATTGGGAGCTTTATTAGCAATTGTCATTACGCCTTCGTTATTGTTTTTTGTTACTTTTTACTTCGTCCAAAAAGAAATCAATTTTTTAGACGCTATAAAGTGGCATTTGTATGATTTTAAAATTATAAAAAATTTATTGCCTTTTTCTTTAATGGCAATAGTTTCATCGGTTTTAGGACCAATGGTTTATTTGGCTATGAGAAATAGTGTTATTGAAAAGCTAGGTATCGATCAGGCTGGTTTTTGGGAAAGTATGACCCGAATTTCGACATATTATATGCTTTTTGTAAGCACGATTCTATCGGTTTATTTTTTACCCAAATTAGCAATAGCAAAGGAAAATAAAGAAACAAAAAGTATTTTCTGGCAGTACTATAAATCTATTTTACCGGTTTTTATAGTGGGTTTGGTAGTCGTTTATTTTGCCCGATTTTTTATCGTTCAGTTATTGTTTACCAAAGAATTTTTACCTGTTGCTTCACTTTTCTTCTGGCAGCTTATAGGAGATGTTTTTAAAGTCGCTTTCCTTATTTTAGGCTATCAGTTTTTTGCTAAAAAATTAACCAAAGCGTTTATTATCGCCGAAGTATCTTCTCTTGCTCTATTGTATTTTTCGAATTTGGTTTTTATGCAGTATTTCGGAATTCAAGGTGTTGTAATGGCTCAGGCTTTTGATAATTTCGTTTATCTTTTGGTTCTGTGTGTGTATTTTAGAAAAAGTTTATTTTAAAAGCATTTTTATCAAAACCTTAATTTCAATTCCAACGGAATATATTTAATAAACAACCCAATATCATACGTCTTTTTAGCCTTTACCATTTCCTGATGCACTCGTTTTAGAACTGCTTTGTTTTCTGCTTTTGTTTTATTTAAGGCAATTGCTTTTTTAAGAATAAGATAAGTCGAATAATTTATTTTTCGGGTTCGGGAATTGAATTTTTTATAAAACTGATTTCCCAGTGAGTTCTCCAGTTCTCTTTTCTGAATTAAAACCGCATCAATAAATTCAAAGTTATAGTTTCTGGCTGTTCTGATCCAAAGGTCTAAATCCTCGTACGCCAGATTTTCATCATAACCCCTTAGTTCATCCAAAACTTGTCGCTTTACCATCGAAGAAACAGAACAAATCATGCTGTTTTGACTTAATATTGAGGAATAAATATCTCCTGTGGCAGGTTTTTTTAGTACTTTTTTTTCAGGATTCACTTCATAATAATAACGAAGATGTTTGTTGTTTTCAGAGATTATTTCGGCATTTCCGTAAACGATGGCTAGTTTTTTCTGATTAGAATTTAAAAAAGTGTCGATTTGTTTTTCCACACAATTTGGCAATAAAACATCATCAGCCGCCAGATCAATTACATAGTCTCCTTTTGCGATCTTCAATGCTTTATTAAACGTTTTGGTGTTTCCTAAGTTTGTTTCGTTGGAGATAAATGGTACATCAGGATAATTTTCGAGCCAGTTTTTAATCGTTTTTTCAGAAGAATCTGTGCTGCAATCGTCTGCAATAATGAGTTCGATGTTTTTATAGGTTTGGTTTAGAACTGAATTCAATGATTCAACTACAAATTGTTCGTGATTGTAACACAAACAAATGATGGAAACTAAAGGGGATTTTTGCATAAAAGTTGAATATGAAACCGCTTCTTGAAGCATTCAAAAATAAGAAATATTATGCCTGATTGCGTTAAGATTTGCTGAATAGAAAAACAAAACTAAATAGCAGGTTTTAAATTGTATTCTT
The DNA here is from genome assembly GCF_020905295.1 of Flavobacterium piscisymbiosum. NCBI lineage: Bacteria > Pseudomonadati > Bacteroidota > Flavobacteriia > Flavobacteriales > Flavobacteriaceae > Flavobacterium > Flavobacterium piscisymbiosum. The sequence continues at coordinate 2,959,947 of NZ_JAJJMM010000001.1, forward strand.
TTCGTTTACTATTTTTTACATTTGCTTTAAGATGGAAGATAAATTAGAAAACCTTTTTACCGAAACTGATGTTGAAATTTTGATTTCTACCATGAATCAGGATTCGTTAGATTTTTTAGTTCCGATGTTTCCGTTTCTTCATTTTTCTAATTTCCGAATCTTAATTATTAATCAAACTCAATTCGAAACAATATTAGAATCAGAATATCCTAATATCAGAGTTGTAAATTCTTTCGAAAAAGATTTGTCCAAAAGCCGAAATCTGGCGCTTGAAAATGCTCAAGGAAAAATCCTTGTAATTGCTGATGATGATGTAATATATCAGCAAGGATTTGTTGCCAAAATAATCAACTCCTATAATCAATTTCCGAATGCAGCTGCAATCAATTTTTGTGCTGTAAAGTCAGATGGAAGTTTGATGAAAGAATATCCTAAGCATTCTAAAACGAATCTGAATGCCTTTGATATTTTTAATACAAGTTCAATAGAAATGACATTGAATAAGGCAGTTTTAGATAAAACCGGAATTCATTTTGATGAAAAATTTGGGTTAGGAGGGATGTTCGAAATGGGAGAAGAAGCCATTTTTTTATTTGATTTAAAGTCTAAAAAACAACAACTGATTTTTGAATCAGAAGTAATTGTGCAGCATCTTGAATTGACATCTTCATCAAAAAAAAGCATCGAAGAAAAATATTATATTCAAGGCGCTTTATATACCAGGATTTTTAAAAGCAATTATATTTATTGGATATTTGTCAAGTTGTTTTTTGATTTAAAACAGCGTAAAATAAGATTTGGCGAATTTAAATCAGCACTTAAAAGTTCAAAAAAGGGACATCAAAAATTTGAAACATTACAGCATGACAATAAAAAATAACGGAATACAAATTTTATCGATACCCAAGATAGAAGATCGAAGAGGTAATCTTTCTGTGATTGAAAATGATATTGTTCCTTTTGATATTAAGCGGGTGTATTATTTGTACGATGTGCCAAGCGGTTCTGAACGTGGCGGACATGCGCACAAAGAGCTTAAGGAATTTTTGGTTGCTTTAAGCGGTAGTTTTGATGTGGTTCTGAAAGATGGAGAAGAACAAGAAATTGTAACCTTAAACAAGCCTTATGAAGGTTTACTAATTAATCCGGGAATTTGGCGTGAACTTCAAAACTTTTCTTCAGGATCTGTTTGTTTGGTAGTGGCTTCAGAAGTTTATATCGAAGAAGATTACATCAGGGATTTTGATGAATTTTTGGAATATTCTAATGGTAAACAGAAAAATTAATTCCCCATTTTTTTAAAATTTGATTTGATTCAAAAAGAAATCTCAAACAAAAAGGCGGCAGCTTCATTAAAAAACGAATCTTTGAACTTATATTTTGTTTGTCGACATTTTTAAAATAGAATGAACTTTTCTCTTTATAGCCGGAAACATAATATTTAAAACCATATTCAATTCGGTACAAATCCAGAAATTTTTTGAGAGAAGGATTTTCTCTTTCAGCAATTTTAAATTGTTCAAAATCCATTAAATTCATCGAATTGATATTCTTCTTAGCGAGACTTTCGGGAATATCATTATTATAAATAGCCGTAACAGTATTAGTTATTGCAACCGGATATTTAATGCCAATTTTAGTCCATAATTCTAAATCCTGACCATTTGTTACACCCGGCGTAAATCCTCCTAAAGTTTCGAGAATTTGTTTTGGTATCGCCAAAGACGAAGTCCACGTAATTCTAAAAGGCATGTTTGAAGCGAAATAATCTTTTACAACTCCTCTAAAAGATTGGTCTACACCAAAATAATATGGAGTTTGAAAGTGGTTTTTGGCGGTTTTGATTTTATAGCGAGAACAGTAAATTCCACAATCAGGAAAATTATGATATATCTTAGCTAATTCTTCGAGATGATTCGGAAACCAATAATCGTCAGCATCCAGAAAAGCGATCAGTTTCCCTTTTGATTTTTCTATTCCAAGATTTCGCGCAACGGAAACACCTTGATTTTTTTGATTAAAGATCTGAATTCTTTTGTCATTTAGTTTACGAACTAAAGCTTGACTTTCATCAGTAGATGCGTCATTAATTACAATGATTTCATAATCTGTAAAAGTTTGACTGAGAACGCTTTTTATAGTGTTTTCAATATGACTGGCTTTATTGTATAACGGAATGATAACAGAAAAAAATACCATAATCGATTATTTTTTTAAATCACAATAATAGCCTAATTTATAAAAATCGAGTAAATATAAATTCGGGTTTTCTGAAATTAAATTAGTGAGGATTTGTTTCTTTGTTTTTAGATATATTGCCTTTACAATTGCGGTAATATACAGTTTTTCTAAAATTACGTACAACTTGCTCAATCTTATTTTTTTAGGATCGATTTTATTTAAGTGAATTAAATCGTGTAAGTTTTTAACGGCTCTTTCGGATTTCTTTATAAAATCGATACTAGTTTCTGAGTTGTGGTGAATTAAGCAATTTTCGATATGAGTAACCGGAACTGAATTGAAACGCAGATTTTTTATGAAAATGAAATCTTCATATCCATATTCATTAATAAATTCAGGGAAAGGAAATTGCAAAAGAATTTCTTTTTTTAAAAGTAAATTCCATGTAAAAACAAAATTGTACTGGTGTTTCAGTCTGTGCTCTAAAGATTTTATTTCCCTGTTTATTCCGTATTTCCATCGAAGCAATTTTTCTTTAGAAGGAATAGCTTCAGGATATTTTACACCACCAAAAATAACATCGTGATTCGATTTCGATAGTATTTCGATATAGTTTTTAAGATAAGATTCATTCTCAGGCAAAGCATCGGCTTCCATAATCAAAACACAATCATATCTTGATTTGGCGCATAATAGGTTGATGTTTTTTCCTCTGCCTAAATTTTGTGTATTGATAGAGAAAAGACAATTTTCTAATGAATTGATCTGAGAATTTTCAGAAATAAATTCATGACTAACATCATCTTGTACAAGGATTTCATATTCAATTCCTAAACTATCGGCTTGTTTTTTAAGCTCTAAAACAAGCGGAAAAACATTATAATTATAAACAGGAATTACTATAGAAAGCATTACACGCTGCGTTGCACCACTTCAAAAATTCTTTCGTCTTCACATTTTAATGTTTTAGACGGGAATTTTAGTAATAGAGCATAATCGTGAGTCGCCATGATAACCGTTTTACCATTAGCATTGATTTTTTTCAATACTTCAAGAACCTCAGAACTTGTTTGCGGATCTAAGTTTCCGGTTGGTTCATCGGCTAGGATAAATTCAGGGTCGTTAAGCAAAGCTCTTGCAATCGCAACACGTTGCTGCTCACCACCAGAAAGCTGATGCGGCATTTTGTTAACGTATTCCTTCATACCCACTTTGTCCAGAACTTCATCAATTTTACGTTCCATTCCTTCCTTGTCAACCCATCCTGTCGCTCTTAAAACAAAAAGCATATTGTCTTTTACAGAACGGTCCGGAAGTAGTTTAAAATCTTGAAATACGATCCCAATTTTACGTCTCAAATACGGAATGTCTTTTTCTTTTAAAGTAGCCAAATCAAACTCAACTATGTGACCTTCACCTTCAGATAAGGGTAAATCTGCATATAAAGTTTTTAAGAAACTACTTTTTCCGGATCCTGTTTTCCCAATGATGTAGATAAATTCACCGTGGTTAACATCCAGATTAATATGAGATAAAATTTTTCTTCCTTCCTGATATATAGTGACTTCTTTAAGAGATAGTACGGTTTGTGACATAATAAATTGATTTGATTGGTAAAAGTAATAAGATAACGCTTCGATTCAAAATAAATTTGAATCATTTCTTAATAAAATACCTAAATGAATTTTAAATCCTATAAGTGCTATAAGTTCATTTTAGTAAGTGACGCTGAATTTTTTTATTTGTAACAACTTATATGATTTAAGATCAAAAAGAAGTTGGTAAAGCTCCTAACTTATAATTACTTATATCGCTTATATGGTTTAAACTTAATTTCTAAATATTCGTTCTTAAATATTTGTTCATAATAAAAGCCTGAAACGTTTCGTTATAAACGGTATAAAATGATACATTTGAATACTAAATATAATTAAAATGCGTAAACTTTCCTGGTTCTTTTTATTACCAATTATCCTTTTTTCGACCATAGTTTCGGCACAAAAATCAGCTATTTACACTTACGATTTAAAGGAATTTGACAAAGCACTGGCTTTATATAATGACAAACAATATGCTTCGGCACAACTTATTTTCGAACATGTAAAAAACAATGCTACGACTGAGGAAGTGCAGTCAGATTGTGCTTATTATATCGCCAATTGCGCCATTAGAACCAATAAAGCAAATGCTGATGCTTTGATGGAAAAATTCGTAACTGATTATCCAACAAGCACCAAACAAAATCAGGCTTATATCGAGGTTGCTCAGTTTTTCTTCGAACAGGGAAATTATCCAAAAGCGCTGCAATGGTTTGATAAAGTGGATGAAAGCTACATGAGCAAATCTGATTCGGATAAATTTAATTTCCAGAAAGGATATGCTTATTTCAATGCCAAAAAGAAAAAAGAAGCTACAACTTACTTTAATAAAGTGGTGAACTCTCCAGAATTTGGTTCTCAGGCCAAATATTACTTAGGTTTTATGGCCTATGAAGGCGATGATTATAAAGAAGCAACTAAGTATTTTGATGAAGTTTCAGGCGAAGAAAAATACAAAGAGAAGCTTTCGTATTATCAGGCTGACATGAATTTCAAGTTAGGAAATTTCCAGAAAGCTATCGATTTGGGACAAAAAGCAATGGCTAAATCGAATGAACTTGAAAAATCGGAACTGAATAAAATCATCGGAGAAAGTTATTTCAATTTAAAACAATACGACAAAGCGATTCCGTTTTTAGAGCAATATGCAGGTAAAAAAGGAAAATGGAATAATACCGATTTCTACCAGTTAGGTTACGCGTATTATGAGAAAAAAGAATATGAAAAGGCGATTTCTCAATTCAATAAAATCATTGAAGGAAAAGATTTCGTAGCCCAAAATGCATATTACCATTTAGGTTTGGCTTATTTGAACACAGGTAAAAAACAAGAAGCTTTGAATGCTTTTAAAAATGCTTCTGAAATGGATTTTAATGCACAAATTCAGGAAGATGCCGCTTTGAATTATGCTAAAGTGAGTTATGATATCGGAAATGCGTATCAAACTGTTCCGGCAATTTTACTTGATTTCCTGAAAAAATATCCAAACAATTCAAGCCGATCTGAAGTAGAAAAATTATTGGTTGATTCTTATATTTCGACTAAAAACTACAAAGAAGCGTTGACTTTATTAGAGAAAAACAGGTCGGCAGAAAATAAAGCAGCGTATCAAAAAGTACTTTTTTACAGAGGATTAGAATTGTATAATGAATCGAATTATCAGGAAGCCGGAAAAATGTTTAAAAGTGCGATCAGCGAACAAAAAACGCCTGAGTTTACAGCACGCGCTACTTTCTGGAAAGCAGAAACAGAGTACGTTACTGCCGATTTTCAGAATGCCTTATTAAGCTACAAACAGTTTGCAGGATTGGCTGCTGCCAAAGGAACTGACGAATATAAAAACATCAATTATAACATTGGATATACTTATTTTAAACTGAAAGAATACGATCAGGCGGGAAATTCATTTCAGGCACAAATCGACAATTCAAAAGAAGATAAAGTTCGTTTGAATGATTCGTACTTACGTTTGGGAGATTGCCGTTTTGTAAATTCTAAATACACTGCTGCAAATGAAGCTTACGCCAAAGCAATCGAAGCAAGAGGCGTTGATGCAGATTATGCTCAGTTTCAAAAAGCGATTTCTTACGGATTCATGTCTAAAAACGATAAGAAAATCGATGAGCTGAACAATTTCCTTTTGATGTATAAAAAATCAGAATATCGTGACGATGCTTTATACGAATTAGGAAATACGTATGCTACAGAGAAAAAGAACGATCAGGCGCTTAAAACCTATGATCAGTTGATTTCTGAATATAAAAACGGAGCTTTTACTTCAAAATCAATTTTAAAGCAAGGATTGATTTATTACAACTCAGATCGTGATGCCCTCGCTTTGACTAAATTCAAAAAAGTAGCGGCAGAATTTCCAAAAACTCCCGAGGCTTTAGAAGCCGTTTCTACAGCGAGATTGATTTATGTAGATTCAGGAAAAGTGGATGAATACGCAACCTGGGTTCGTACATTAGACTTCGTTGCTGTTACAGATGCTGAATTGGATAATGATACTTATGATGCGGCTTTTAAACAATACAGTCAAAATAACAGCAAACTGGCTATTACTGGTTTTACGGGTTATATCAATAAATTTCAAACGGGACTTCATTCATTAGAAGCGAATTATTATTTGGCACAATTGTATTACGCAGAAGGCTCTGAGACGAAATCGGTTGCTAATTATCAATATGTAATCGATCAGCCAAGAAGCGAATTTACAGAGCAATCCTTGATGAAATTAGCTCAGATTTACTTGAAAGCAAAAGATTGCGATAAATCGATTCCGGTCTTGAAACGTTTAGATGACGAAGCTGATGCGGTACAAAACAAAAGCTTTGCGCAAGCTAACCTGATGAAATGTTACTACGACAAAAAAGATTACGATAATTCGGTGACGTATGCTGACAAAGTGTTGCAAAATCCTAAAGCGGATGCCAATGTAAAAGCCGATGCGCAAATTATTGTAGCGCGTGCAGCAATTCAAACCGGAGATGAGGACAAAGCGAAAGCAGCTTACGCAAAATTATCGACAACATCAAAAGGAGAATTAGCCGCAGAAGCGTTGTATTATGATGCTTACTTTAAAACAAAAGAAGGCAAATTTGATGCATCGAATGTATCGGTTCAGAAATTGGCCAAAAATTATTCGGCTTATAAATATTATGGAGCGAAGAGTTTGGTTTTAATGGCGAAAAACTTCTACGGATTAAAAGACAGTTATCAGGCAACTTATATTTTAGATAACGTAATCAACAATTTTACGGATTATCCGGATGTTGTTGAGGAAGCTAAAAAAGAGTTGGCTGCGATAAAAGCAGAAGAGTCTAAAACGAATTCGTCTATTAATAAGTAAGAATAAAGAGCATAGAATGCAGAAAATAGAAAAAAGAAGAAAGATTGCTGAAAAGTCTTTTCTCTTTGTTCTTTTCTAAGAAAAAAAAGAAAAATAATGAGTTTACCCTTTTATATAGTTGATGTTTTTGCTGATAAAAAATATGCCGGAAATCAATTGGCGGTTTTTATGGATGCAGGAAATTTAAGTTCGGCAGAAATGCAGCAAATTGCGCGCGAAATTAATTTTGCCGAAAGCACTTTTGTAACCAAACTTGACAAAGAAAATAATAAAGCCGAGATAAAAATATTTACACCATCTCAGGAAATGCAATTTGCGGGACATCCAATAATTGGAACTTCATGGGTTTTGATGAATAAGGTTTTTGATAATTCTCCGGAGCATATAAAATTAAACGTTCCAATTGGTCCTATTGCAATTCATCAGTCTGAAGGTTTGATTTGGCTAAAAGCGGCTCAACCGAAATTTTGGGATATTTTTTCGAAAGAAGATATTACAGTATTTAGTAATCTGGAAAATCATGATTTTGAAAATCAATTTCCTATTCAGGAAATAACCACCGGAAGTGCTTTTGTAATGGTTGGATTAAGCAGCAAAAGAGCATTGGAAAATTTGGTTTTAGATAAAGATAAAACGGATGACTGGCTCAAAAAGAATTGCAAAACAAGTCATAGAGCTTTATATTTTTATTATTTAGAAGGTTCAAAATTGTTTAGCCGAATGTTATATATTGAGCACAATCAGTTGGTAGAAGATGCAGCAACAGGAAGTGCGAGTACTTGTTTACAGGCTTTTTTATTAAAATATCACAAACCTGAATTTGATTTGATTAATTATCAGGGAGATTACATCGGTCGTCCGTCGCAGATTTACTTTCACGGAAGTGTAAAAGAGAATGATTTTGATATTCAAATAGGAGGAAAGGCTCAGTTTGTTGCAAAAGGAGAGTGGGAAGCTTAGTTTTAGAGAATAGAAGAAAGAACAAAGAGAATAGAACAAAGATTTAGAATATAGAAAATAGAGAAAATTTAGAAACAAGAGAGAAGTCTTTCTTCTTTGCTCTTTTTTCTTCTTCTCTTAAAATAAAAGAAATATGAAAATTAATTGCCATAATAAAATCATCATTTTACTTGTATTGTTTGCTGTCCAGCTTTCGTTTGCTCAAAAGAAAAAAGAGGAAACTATAGGGACAGAAACTGTAAACGTGGTAAAGCCTTATTCGCCAACAATTTCGGATGCTTTTAAAGTAAAGGAAACTCCTTCGCTTGATGATAGCGGAAATCAGCCTAAAGAAACGATCAAGTATAGTATTTTGTCGGTTCCTGTAGCGTCTACATTTACGCCATCAAAAGGAAAAGCGGAAGGTGTGGAGAAATCAAAAAGAGAAAAATTGTTTAATAATTATGCGACTTTAGGAGTTGGAAATTACGGAACTTTAAATGCTGAATTATTCGTAAATCAGGATTTGGGAAACAATGATTATGTGGCTGGAATGTTCCGTCATCATTCTTCGCAAGGCGGAATAAAAGGTGTAGAACTAAATGATGAGTTTTATGATACAGCATTAAATGTAGGTTATGGCGTAAACAATCGCGATATGGCATGGAATGTTGATTTAGGATATCAGAATCAGGTTTACAATTGGTACGGTTTACCGACTGAATTTGGTACAACTTTAGCAGGACAAACTCGTGATGATTTAATTAGAGGAATTAATCCAAATCATTCTTATAATACTATTTCGTTAGGAGGAAATATTGAGTTTAATGAAGGAATTTTTAGTAAAATTTCAACTAAATTCACCCACTTTTCAGATAGTTTTTCTTCTTCAGAAAATCGCTTTTATGTAAAGCCTTCTTTCAAGGTTGAAGTAATGGATCAATCAATTAATACTAATATTATTGTGGATCACGTAAGCGGATCTTTCGAACATAATTATGCACGTGATAATACAAGTCCTTTAAAATACAGTTTAACAAATTTTGGAATTGAACCAAGTTTTGTAATTCTTGAAAACGACTGGACACTTGAATTAGGAGCTGGATTGTTCTACGGTTTAGATTCTGAAAACAGCGGAAACAAATTTTATATTTATCCAAAAGTAAACGCTTCTTATAAATTGGTAGGCGATTTAATGATTTTCTATACTGGAGTAAATGGTGGTTTAGAACAAAACTCTTATGCTGATTTTGTGAATGATAATCCGTTTTTATCGCCAACATTAAACATGCGTCCTACAAACAATCAATATACTGTTTTTGCAGGTTTAAAAGGTAAATTGGCCAACAACATCAATTATAATGTAACAGGTTCTTATCTAAACGAAAAAGACAAAGCATTATACAAAGGTAACGATTATACAGAGGATTTCTCGAATCAGAATTATGCTTTGGGAAACTCTTTTGGAGTGGTGTATGATGACGTAAGAACCTTCCGTTTCTACGGAGAATTAAAAGCCGATTTTTCAAGAAATGTGTCTTTCGGAATCAACGGAACTTTTAATAGTTACAAATACGATGGTATCGAAGCCTGGAACTTACCGTCAATGAAATTGAGCTCTAATCTTGATGTAAACATTACCAAACAATGGTATGCTGGTTTGAATGTTTTTTATGTAGGAGAACGTAAAGACATGCAATCGAATCTTACTTTAGGAACTGATCCTGTGATTACAACACTAAAAAGTTATTTTGATGCCAATGCGCATTTAGGATACAAATACAACGAGCGTTTAACGTGTTTCTTGAAATTGAATAATATAGGAAATCAGGCTTACGAAAAATGGCTGAATTACCCTGTGCAAGGATTTCAGGTGTTAGTGGGAGCAAATTATAAATTCGATTTTTAAATTATTGCCACGAAGGCGCTAAGACACTAAGATTTTTTTACAAAATTTTAAGCCACGAATTCACGAATGATTTTAAATAAATTCGTGAATTCGTGGTTAATTTTTTTGACACTATTGGCATATTCCTGAAACTTTTCAATTGTAAGAATAAGTTTATATATTTGTGTTCTGTGCGTTATTGTTAAAGCTTTAATATCCAAAGATCTTATGTCCTTTCGGATAAATAAGTTGATAATTAAAAAGGTTAAGATGGAAATCAAATTAAGACAAGAGAATGAAAATGATTATAAAAGTGTTTTTCAATTGATAGAAAAAGCTTTTGAGAATGAAGAATACAGTGATCATAAAGAACAGTTTTTAGTAGAAAGATTAAGAAAATCAGATACTTTTATTCCGGAATTATCGATTGTTGCCGAGGTGAATAATCAAATTGTTGGTCATATTTTATTATCGAAACTTGAAATCGAAAATGATATCAATACAATCGAATCTTTAGCATTGGCCCCGGTTTCAGTTCTACCCGAATTTCAGGGTAAAGGAGTGGGCTCAAAATTAATTTTACATAGTCACGAAGTGGCAAAAGAATTGGGATACAAGTCAATTGTACTACTAGGACATGAAGATTATTATCCTAGATTTGGTTACGAACTAACCAGTAAATATGGAATCGAAATGCCTTTTGATGTTCCCGCGGAAAATTGTATGGTGGTTATTTTAGCTGAAAACGGATTATTAGGAGTAAGAGGGAAAGTGATTTATCCATCTGCTTTTTTTGAATAAAAAATCGTCAAACTATAAAAAACCTTTGCACCTTTGTAGCTTAGAACCTCAGTACCTTTTTTAAATGGAATTCAAACAAAAAATACATTCTCATTACCTGCAAATGGTTCAGGACCGAATAGATGTTTTCAGAGACATGATTTCGGCTTTGACCGAAGATTCTAAAAACGATGCCAAAGGTTCAGCAGGCGACAAACATGAAACCGCTTTGTCGATGATGCATATCGAGCAGGAAAAACTCACCAATAAACTAAAAGAAGCAATAACCCAAAAAGCGATTCTGGATAAAATTGATGCGTCGAAAACAACTGAAAATATCATTTCAGGCAGTTTGGTAAAAGCAAACGGAATCTACTTGTATGTAAGTGTTGCACTTCCTAAAATTGCTATTGATGGTATCAATGTTATTGCGCTTTCGCCGCAATCTCCGCTTGGTTCTCATTTAATGGGGAATAAGGTTGGGTTTACTTTTGAAATTAATAAGACGCATTATACTATTGAGAGTGTTTTGTAAATGTTGTTTCACGCAGATTTCACAGATTTAAGCAGATTAAAAAGGATATTATTCGCAATCTTCAACGGATTAAAATCCGTTGCTACAAAATAATCCGTTCCTCCGGAACTTTGCATAAAGAGCCTTAGGCTCGATTTATATTGTAGGGATGGATTTTAATCCATTCATCACACACGGTACCCGACAATCATTATCGATTTACTGTGCGGAGTTTCTAGCGTGATCCTTCCTGCGTCAGGATGACAAAACAATACGTGCATTTGTTTAATTTCGATGAAAATCACAATTTCAAACCAACTTCTATTCTTGTCTTTGAGAATCTTTTATTGTTTTTAAAATATTATAAAATTTAATTCAATTATTTCTTGAAAACATTGCTTTTTTACTTCTGATTAAGCTTAAAATTGAAATCTTTAAGTTTGAGGCTTTTTTTAGTGTTAAAATTTTACATTTTATATGTAAAAACAGTTTTATGATTTTAAATTATAACTTAAATGAATGTTTGTGTTTTTCAATTGTAACCATTAATGCATCTTTGCCCTATCAAAATAAAATTTACAAATAAAAATATAGAATTATGTGTGGAATAGTATGTGCCTTTGATCTAAAACAAAAAGCCGAAACATTAAGACCTCAAGTATTAGAAATGTCTAAAATCATTCGTCACCGCGGACCAGACTGGAGCGGAATTTACAGCAATGATAAAGCAATTCTTTCTCACGAGCGTTTGGCGATTGTAGATCCAGCTTCAGGAAAACAACCTTTATTTACAGAAGATAAAAAATTGGTTTTGGCTGCAAATGGTGAGATTTACAACCACAGAGAATTGCGTAAACAATTTGAAGGGAAATATAATTTTCAAACAGAAAGTGACTGCGAAGTTATCTTAGCATTATATAAAGAAAAAGGACCTCACTTTGTAGATGAAATGAACGGAATCTTCGGATTTGCGATTTATGATGTTGAGAAAGATGAGTATTTTATTGCTCGTGACCATATGGGAATTATTCCATTATATATTGGTTGGGATCAACACGGAACTTTTTATGTAGCTTCTGAATTGAAAGCTTTAGAAGGATATTGTACAAAAATTCAATTATTCCCTCCGGGACATTATATGACTAGTAAAGATGGTGAATTTGTACAATGGTACAAAAGAGACTGGACAGATTATGATGCAGTAAAAGACAATGAAACAAGTATTCCTGCGATTAAAGAAGCACTTGAAGCAGCGGTTCACAGACAATTAATGAGTGATGTTCCTTACGGAGTTTTACTTTCAGGAGGTTTAGATTCGTCTATTACTTCGGCTGTAGCCAAAAAATTTGCACAAAAACGTATTGAGTCAGATGATACAACAGATGCCTGGTACCCACAATTGCACTCTTTCTCGGTAGGACTAGATGGTTCTCCGGATTTAGCAGCAGCGCAAATTGTAGCAAAACATATCGGAACGATTCACCATGAAATTAAATTTACAATTCAGGAAGGTTTAGATGCTGTTCGTGATGTAATTTACAACTTAGAAACTTATGATGTAACTACGGTAAGAGCATCGACTCCAATGTGGTTAATGGCGAGAGTTATTAAATCAATGGGAATTAAAATGGTATTATCTGGTGAAGGTGCAGATGAATTATTTGGAGGATATTTATATTTCCATAAAGCGCCAAACGCAAGAGAATTTCACGAAGAAAACGTTCGTAAATTAGGTAAACTTCATATGTACGATTGTTTGCGTGCGAACAAAAGTTTAGCAGCCTGGGGAATTGAAGGTCGTGTACCGTTTTTAGATAAAGAATTTATGGATGTTGCAATGCGCATCAACCCACAAGATAAAATGATCAACAAAGAACATCCAATGGAAAAATGGGTAGTTCGTAAAGCTTTTGAAGATATGTTGCCGGAAAGTGTAGCATGGAGACAAAAAGAACAATTTTCTGATGGAGTAGGATACAGCTGGATCGATACTTTGAAAGAAGTGGTAGCCAAAGAAGTCTCGGATGAACAATTGGCAAATGCGAAATACAAATTCCCATTGCAAACACCAACTTCTAAAGAAGAATATTACTATCGTTCAATCTTTGCAGAACATTTCCCAAGTGATGCAGCAGCTTTATGTGTGCCTCAGGAAGCAAGTGTGGCTTGTAGTACAAAAATTGCTTTGGAGTGGGATGAAGCATTCAAAAACATGAACGATCCATCTGGAAGAGCTGTAGCAAGTGTGCATGATGACGCTTACGCGAAAGCATAAAAACAAGAATTTTTAGAATTAGTATATATTATATTTCCGAAAGACGTTCTCAATCCTGAGAGCGTTTTTCTTGTCTTATAATGTTAAATTCTATTATTTCAGTGACTTAAAATTATTTTTCAATAATTATTTAAGTTTCTTTTTTATATTTGGCATTCGCCGAAATAATATTAAGCAGCTTGTATTGTAGCGATATAAGTACATAAAAGTTGAAAATAATATTTGGTTTTAGCTGAATATTAGTGAATTATAAAAAGGTTTTATATTAGGCTTGCCCCTTTTAGTTGTGAGTAAAAATTAAAAGAAATAAAAAAAATAGAATAGTATGTCTGGATTATTGGCTGTTATTGGTAAAGGAAAAGACCCGCAACTTGTAAAAGAGCTTTCTTCAAGAATGTCGCATCGTGGTCCTGATGAAAGTGATTTGCACATTATGGAAAATGGCAGTATTATTTGCCATGAGAGCCTGTCAATTATTGATCTTAAATCAGGTAAACAACCTATTCAGGGGACAAATAAAGCCTGGATGGTGCATGACGGAGAAATTTATAACTACCAGGAATTAAAAGACACGGTTTTAAAAGAGCATACTTTTAGAACAAAATCAGATTCTGAAGTAATCGTGCATTTGTACGAAGAATTTGGATACAAGTTTTGTAATATGCTTGATGGTGATTTTGCTTTTGTGATTATCGATGGTGATAATTATATCGCAGCAAGAGATGCTGTTGGTGTTAAACCTTTATATTACGGACTGGACGAGAGAGGAAGAATTTATTTTTCTTCAGAAATGAAATCAATTGCAGATCAGTGTAAGTCATTTTCGACTTTTCCTCCGGGACATTATTATACCGGTAAAACAGGTTTCGTAAAATATTATAATCCGGAGTACGAAGATCATTCGAATGCGAATAAATCTTTAGATCTTGATTTGGTTCGTGAATCATTAATCGATGCTACACGTAAACGTTTAATGAGCGAAGTTCCTGTTGGTGTATTGCTTTCAGGAGGTTTAGATTCATCCTTAACATCTGCGATTGCATCCCGAATATTAAAAGATAACGGACAAAAACTACATTCGTTTTCTATTGGTTTAGATGCGAATTCGCCTGATAATGCTGTGGCAAGAAAAGCCGCTGAATTTTTAGGAACAGAGCATCACGAAATACATTTTACGGTAGAAGAAGGCGTAGCTATTTTAGAAAAAGTAATTTATCATATCGAGACTTACGATATCATTTCAGTAAGATCCGGAGTTCCAATGTATTTATTATCGAAAGCCATAGCCGATCAGGGAATAAAAGTAATTCTTTCCGGTGAAGGCGCTGATGAGGTTTTTGGAGGTCATTTGTATTTTAGAAATGCACCATCAGCAGAAGAATTTCAGGATGAAACTATCGAAAGGGTACAGAAGTTATTTACTGCCGATTTATTACGTGCCGATAAAACAACAATGGCGCACGGACTAGAAGCCAGAATTCCGTTTTTAGACAAAGATTTTTTAGATGTTGCCATTCGAATTAAAACCGAAGAAAAGCAGCCCAAAACATACGATGGTATAGAGAAATATATTTTAAGAAAAGCATTCGATACAACTGAAAATCCCTATTTGCCTGCTGAAGTTTTATGGAGACAAAAAGAACAGTTTTCTGATGGAGTAGGTTACAATTGGATCGACGAATTGATCAAGTACTGCGCAACACAGGTTTCAGACGAGCAATTGGCTGGAGCAAGTGCTGAATTTCCGTATAATTCGCCAACAACAAAAGAGGCTTATCTTTACAGATCTATTTTTCATAAATTTTATCCACAGGTTAGCGCCGCGCAAACCGTTCGAAAATGGATTCCGAAATGGCAGGAAAACCAAGATCCAAGCGGAAGAGCAAATGCCGCTCACGTAAAAGCAGATGTTGAAATTTCGAAAGCCGGAGTAACGGTTTAGTATTTCAAATTCTAATAAATAAATTCAAAATTCCAATTTGGAATCGAATAATAGGAATATGAAGCAACATTTCTAATTATAAAATTTCAAAAAAATAAATTCTAAATTCCAGTTTTGGAAAGAAATAAAAGAATCCGAAAGAGCATTTAAAGTGCTTATTTCGGATTTTTTTTATGCCTGAATTTTAGCTTTACGGTTTGCCGTAAATTACTAAAAGTAAGTTAATGTTAATATCGTATTTAGGAAAAAAGCTATATTTGATTACCAAAAATTAACTAATACTTTAACTATAATCTATGAGAAACTTACTATTTAGCAGCGTTTTATGCTGTTCTCTTGTTTCATTGTCTCCTGTTTATGCGCAGAAAAAGACAGAAGCCCCAAAATACATTAAAAATGTCGAAGGTGTAAAAGAATATTCGTTGAATAACGGATTGAAAGTTCTTTTAATTCCGGATGCTTCGCAAAGCAATATGGTTGTAAATATTGTTTACAATGTAGGTTCCAGAAATGAAGGTTATGGCGAAAAAGGTATGGCGCATTTGCTGGAGCACATGCTTTTTAAAAGCACCAAAAATTTGGGAGACATTAAAAAAATGCTTTCAGATAAAGGAGGAAATGCCAACGGAACGACTTGGCTGGACAGAACGAATTACTACGAAGTTTTTCCATCAAGTGATGAAAACTTAAAATGGAGTATCGAAATGGAAGCAGATCGAATGATAAACGCGACTATTTTGCAGGCAGATTTATCTAAAGAGTTTTCAGTAGTAAGAAACGAGTTTGAAATAGGAGAGAATAATCCGGATCGCGTATTACAGGAAAGAATACTTTCGACGGCTTATTTGTGGCACAATTACGGAAATAGTACGATAGGAAGTAAAGAAGATATAGAAAGAGTAAAAGCAACTACGCTTAGGGCTTTTTACGAAAAGTATTATCAGCCTGACAATTCTACTTTAATAATTGCCGGTAAGTTTGATGAGCAAAAAGCGTTACAATATGTTGGGCAATATTTTGGAGCGATTCCAAAACCAAAAAGAGTTTTGGATAAAACATATACCGTTGAACCGGCGCAAGATGGTGAAAAATTTGTAGAACTTAACAGAGCTGGAGATAGTAAAAATATTGGAGCTGTGTATCATACAGCAGCTTATGTAGACAAGGATTATGCTGCAATTGATGCTTTGGGTGAGATTTTAACTTCGGATCCATCCGGATATTTGTATAAATCATTAATAGAGACTCAAAAAGTGTCTAGTGTTTATTATTGGCAGCCAACCACCAGAGACGCAAGTTATGTGTATTTTGGCGTAGCGGTTCCTAATGATAAAGATATAAAAGCGACTAAAGAATTGGTAAGAACAGAGTTGGATAAAATTGCAACGACTAAATATACTGATGAAGATGTAGCCAGAGCAAAAGCAAAAATTATAAAACAACTTGATGGTATAAAAAATAATACCATTTCGTTTGCTATAAATCTTACTGAAATTGTTGGAGCAGGAGATTACAGATTAGGGTTTTTATACAGAGATGTTGTCGAAAATCTAACCAAAGAAGATATACAAAGAGTTGCTGAGAAATATTTTAGAAGCAACAATAGAACAGTTGGTATATTTATTCCGTCTAAGGATGAGCAAAGATTAAAACCTGTCGAATATACAGATGAGCAAATAGTAGCGGTAACAAAAGATTATAAAGGAAAAGCTTTAGAAAAAGAAGCTGCTTCATTTGAAGCTTCGATCAAAAATTTAAAACAAAATTTTGTAGAAGGAAAACTTAGTAACGGAGCAAAATATGGCTTAATCAAAAAAGAAATAAAAGGCGGAAAAGTTCAGGCTAGTTTTAAATTTCCGGTGAGTAACGAAAAAGATTTAGAGGGTAAAGGAGATATAGGATCTATTCTTGCTCAATTAATGAAAACAGGTACAAAAACCAGAACAAAAGAACAAATTAGTGATCAGTTAGATCAATTAAAATCAAGTATATACTTTGATTATTCAGGCCAGACTTTGTCAATCAACATTAATACTTACAAAGAAAGTTTTAAGGGGGTAATGGATATTTTGGGAGATTTGTTAGTGAATTCTACTTTTCCTGAAAATGAATTAACCAAAACGATCAATGAGTACAATACTTATTTAGAATCAAATCTTAATGATCCTCAGTCGATTGCTTTTATCGAAGTTTCAAGATTAACATCAAATTATCCAAAAGGAAGTATTTTTTATACTTCGACAGTTCAGGAGCAAATTGATGCTTATAAAAAAATAAAACAATCTGAAATAGTTGATTTTTATACCAATATCTTTGGAGGAAATAATGGATTAGGAACTGTTGTTGGAGATTTAGATGCCAAAGAAACAGGACAAATTCTTGAAAATACTTTTGGTAAATGGAATTCTAAGTCTAAATATGCTCTTGCTTTACCAACGTATTCAGAGACTAAAAAGATAGATAAAGATTATATTACTCCAGACAAGGAAAATGCGGTTGCAACGGGTAAAATTGCTTTTAAAATGAATTTGAAAAGCCCTGATTATCCTGCATTTGTAATGGCGAATGAAATTCTTGGAAGTGGTGGATTTTTAAGCGCCAGAATTCCAATGAGATTAAGAGAAAAAGAAGGAATTAGTTACGGTGCAGGTTCGTTTATTAGTATTCCGGTTGTAAGCGAGGTTGCATTTTGGGAATATTATGCATTCCTGAATCCAACGAAAAAAGGTGCAGTTGAAGCAGCAACAAAAGAAGAAATTGCAAAAGCACTAAAAGACGGATTTACGGCTGAAGAAGTGAAATCAAATTTAGTAAGCTGGCTTAACGAAAGAAAAACAAGATTAGGAAATGATATGATGTTGATTAGTTTAACCAATAGCTATCTTCAATACGGAATTCCTTTAGAAGATTATGATGAACTTGAAGCTAAAGTTAAAGCGTTGAAAGTAGAAGACGTAAATGCTGTTTTAAGAAAGTATTTAAGCTTAGAAAAAATGACTTCGATTTATGCGGGAGATTTTAATAAGAAATCATAAAGAGTAAAATTCCAATTTTTTGATCCCGAAGCCTCGGGGCCAATTCAAATTGAGGTAAATTAAAAATCCGAAGTAACATTAAATTGTTATTTCGGATTTTTGTTTTTGTCATTTTTCGTTTTTCAAATTTCGATTTAAAGGTTTGGAATTTGGAATTTGTTTTGTGGAATTTCAATTTAAAGTTTTGGAATTTCAAAAAAATGCGATTTATTTCCGATTTAGAATTTATTTTTTGGTTTTTTAGCTAATTGTGTTAATAACTTAAGTGCTTTATATGGTATTTTAACGGATATATAATTTGCGTTTTTATATATTTGCGTGTTAGACAATAATTACATTTTTTAGAATAAATTATATGAGCGAAGAAATCAAGAAGAACAATTATTCAGCAGATAGTATTCAGGCATTAGAAGGAATGGAGCACGTAAGAATGCGTCCATCGATGTATATTGGAGATGTGGGTGTTCGAGGGCTACATCATTTGGTTTATGAGGTTGTTGATAACTCTATTGATGAGGCGATGGGAGGACATTGTGATACCATTGGTGTTGCAATTAACGAAGACGGTTCAGTAACAGTTGAAGATAACGGTCGTGGTATTCCAGTTGATTTACATAAAAAAGAAGGTGTTTCGGCACTTGAAGTAGTAATGACCAAGATTGGTGCCGGAGGTAAATTTGATAAGGATTCTTATAAAGTTTCCGGAGGTTTACACGGTGTTGGGGTTTCAGTTGTAAATGCACTTTCGGTTCATATGAAATCTACTGTTTTTAGAGAAGGTAAAATCTATGAGCAGGAGTACGAAAGAGGTAAAGCAATTTATCCTGTTAAACAAATTGGAGAAACAGATAAAAGAGGTACACGTCAGACTTTTTACCCTGATGATACGATCTTTACTCAGACTACAGAGTTCTCTTATGATACATTATCGGCTCGTATGCGTGAGCTTTCTTTCTTGAATAAAGGAATCACAATCACGTTTACAGATAAAAGAGAAGTAGATGAAAAAGGTGAATTTAAGGTTGAAGTTTTTCATTCAGACGAAGGTCTTAAAGAATACATTCGTTATTTAGATGGTAACCGTGAGCCAATTATTTCTCACGTTATCAGCATGGATCACGAAAAAGGGGAGATTCCGGTTGAGGTTGCCTTAATTTACAATACAAGTTATACAGAGAATATTTTCTCATACGTAAATAATATTAATACACACGAAGGAGGAACGCATTTACAAGGTTTTAGAAGTGGTTTAACAAGAACCCTTAAAAAATACGCAGATGCATCCGGAATGTTGGATAAATTGAAATTCGAAATTGCGGGAGATGACTTCCGTGAAGGATTAACTGCTATTATTTCGGTAAAAGTACAAGAGCCACAATTCGAAGGACAAACCAAAACTAAACTTGGAAACAGAGAAGTAGTTTCTCCTGTTTCTCAGGCCGTTGGAGAAATGTTAGAAAATTATCTGGAAGAAAATCCAAATGATGCCCGAATCATTATCCAAAAAGTAATTTTGGCTGCACAAGCCCGTCACGCTGCTAAAAAAGCACGTGAAATGGTACAACGTAAAACCGTTATGGGTGGCGGTGGATTGCCAGGAAAACTTTCAGATTGTTCTGAGCAGGATCCTGCAAGATGTGAGGTTTACCTTGTCGAGGGAGATTCGGCTGGTGGAACAGCAAAACAAGGTCGTGATCGTAACTTTCAGGCAATTTTACCATTACGTGGTAAGATTTTGAATGTCGAGAAAGCGATGCATCACAAAGTATTCGAAAACGAAGAGATTCGTAACATCTTTACTGCTCTTGGAGTTACCGTTGGTACTGCAGAAGACAGTAAAGCCTTAAATCTTGAAAAACTAAGATATCATAAAGTAATCATCATGTGTGATGCCGATGTCGATGGTAGTCACATTTCTACCTTAATATTAACGTTCTTCTTCCGTTTTATGAAAGAACTAATCGAAGAAGGTCACGTTTACATTGCAGCTCCACCTTTGTATATGGTTAAAAAAGGAAACAAAAAAGAGTACGCATGGAACGACGTTCAACGTGATCAGGCAAACGAAAGAATGGGAGGAAGTGCTGCTATTCAACGTTATAAAGGTCTTGGAGAGATGAACGCGGAGCAATTATGGGAAACTACAATGGATCCTGGATTTAGAACTTTACGTCAGGTAACTATTGATAGTTTAGCCGAAGCCGATAGAGTTTTCTCAATGTTAATGGGAGATGAGGTTCCGCCACGTAGAGAGTTTATCGAGAAAAATGCTGTTTACGCTAATATCGATGCATAATAATTTTTAATCATCAATTCGTTTAATTGTTTAAATTTACTTAGACGATTAAACGAATTGTCGATTTATCAAATAAACAAATTAATTAATAACCGATAAAGTATAAAATATGAAAGTTACCATTGTAGGAGCAGGAAATGTTGGAGCTACATGTGCAGATGTTATTTCTTATAGAGGAATTGCAAGCGAAGTAGTGTTGTTGGATATTAAAGAAGGTTTTGCCGAAGGGAAAGCGTTGGATATTATGCAATGTGCAACAAATACAGGTTTTAATACCAAAGTATCTGGTGTAACCAATGATTATTCTAAAACTGCCGGAAGTGATGTAGTAGTGATTACATCAGGAATTCCAAGAAAACCAGGAATGACTCGTGAAGAATTGATTGGTATAAACGCAGGAATTGTAAAAACAGTTGCTGAGAATGTATTGAAATTTTCTCCAAATACTATAATTGTTGTAGTTTCTAATCCAATGGATACTATGACTTATTTAGCTTTAAAAGCTACAGGATTACCAAAAAACAGAATTATTGGTATGGGTGGAGCGTTAGACAGTTCTCGTTTCAGAACATATCTCTCTTTGGCTCTTGATAAACCTGCAAATGATATCTCTGCAATGGTTATTGGAGGTCATGGTGATACTACTATGATTCCTTTAACACGTTTGGCTTCTTATAACGGAATTCCGGTAACAGAATTTCTTTCAGAAGAAGTATTGCAAAAAGTTGCTGCCGATACAATGGTAGGCGGAGCGACTCTTACAGGTCTTTTGGGAACATCAGCATGGTATGCGCCAGGAGCTTCTGTTGCCTTTCTTGTAGATAGTATTTTAAACGATCAGAAAAAAATGATTGCCTGTTCTGTTTTTGTTGAAGGAGAATATGGTCAAAATGATATATGTATAGGAGTGCCTTGTATAATAGGTAAAAACGGAGTAGAAGAAATTTTAGACATCAAATTAAACGAGCAGGAGAAAGCTTTATTTGCTAAAAGTGCAGATGCAGTTCGTGGAATGAATGACGCTTTAAAATCGATTTTAGTATAACGATTTTCGAAAAAAAAGGAGAAGACTGCACTTTTGCAGTCTTTTTTTTAAGATTAATTAATAAATAAATTGGTTAATCATTTCGAGAATTATATATTTGCTCGGTTTAAAAAAAATGTTGTAATTCGTGATCTCGATTTTTTAGTTTTAAAAACTCATGTCAGGGCTTATTTTTAGGGAATTTAAAACCAAAAACAAACAATAAAACATAATTAATTTTTAGTAATAATGCAGAATAAAGGACTTATTAAATTTTTCGCAATTCTATTTGCATTGGTAAGTATTTACCAACTTTCTTTCACTTTTGTGGCAAATAATGTCAAAAGTGAAGCTAAAGCCTTTGCAGGAGATAATCCTGACAAAGAATTAAAATATTTAGATTCTATTGGTAAAGAAAAAGTGTTGAACCTTGGTTTTTCGGATTTTACTTATAATGAAGTAAAAAACAAACAACTTAATAAAGGTCTTGACTTAGAAGGAGGAATCAACGTGATTCTTCAAATTTCTATTAAAGATGTTTTGAAAGGTTTAGCTAACAATTCTAAAAATCCGGTATTTAATAAATCATTAGCTGATGCAAGTGCAAATTTAGAAGGAAACAAAACTTACTTAAATAAGTTTTTTGAAGCTTTTGAAGCGAATTCAAACGGAACTACAAGATTAGCTTCACCTGATATTTTTGCAAATAGAAGTTTACAAGGAGAAGGTGGAATCGATTTTCAAATGTCTGATTCACAGGTTCAAAAAGTAATCAAAAGAAAAGTTGATGAGTCTGTTGAAAGTGCTTACAAAGTATTAAGAGAGCGTATCGATAAATTTGGTGTTACACAACCAAACATCCAGAAATTAGGAGAAACAGGAAGAATCTTAGTAGAGCTTCCAGGTGCTAAAGATGTTGATAGAATTAAAAAATTATTAGGTGGAAAAGCTCAATTAGAGTTTTGGGAAACTTATAAAATTGAAGAAGTTGGAAACTTTTTAGTAGCTGCTAACGAAGCTTTAAAAAAGACTGAAATCAAAAAAACAGAAACTAAAACTGTTGCTAAAGATTCATTGAATGCTTTATTGACTGATGCTAAAGATTCAGTTAGTACTAAAAAAGGAAACAATCCTTTATTTGATAAAATGTTAAGCCAGGGTGGTGGACCAGTTTTAGGTTACTTCGCTCCAAAAGATACTGCTGCTGTAAACAGCTATTTCAAAAGAGCAGATATCAGAGTTTTATTAGGTGCTGATCAGCACAATGCAAAATTTGTATGGAGTAAACCAACTACTATAAAAGACCCACAAGCAAAAGATGTAAAAACGGCTAAAGATCTTGAAGTAGTTGAATTATATGCTTTAAAAGGTAACAGAGATAACGTTCCTGCGATGAGCGGTGGAGTTGTTACTGATGCAAAAGATACTTTTGACCAATTAGGAAAACCAGCTGTTTCTATGCAAATGAACAGTCAGGGTGCTAAAGTTTGGGAAGAATTAACAGGTAGAGCTTTCTCTCAAAAAGGATATATTGCTATTGTTTTAGATAACATCGTATATTCTGCTCCTGGTGTTACTAGTGGGCCAATTGCCGGAGGTAGATCTGAAATTACAGGATCTTTTGATGTTGCTGAAACTAAAGATTTAGCTAACGTATTAAATGCAGGTAAATTACCAGCTTCTGCTGATATTGTTCAGTCAACTGTTGTAGGGCCATCTTTAGGTCAGGCTGCAATTGATGCAGGTACAATTTCATCTGTATTAGGATTTTTATTAGTTTGTATCTGGATGGTTTTCTATTATGGTAAAGCAGGTTGGTATGCTAACCTTGCGTTATTATTGAACTTACTTTTCTTATTCGGAATTATGGCAAGTTTTGGTTTTGTACTTACATTACCAGGTATTGCAGGTATCGTACTTACATTAGGTACAGCGGTAGATGCGAACATTATTATCTATGAAAGAGCAAAAGAAGAATTACGTGAAGGTAAATCACTGTCTGAGGCAGTTGCTGCTTCTTACGGATGGCACGGAGCAATGCGTTCTATTATTGATGCGAACGTAACACACGTTTTAACTGGAGCTATCTTGTTTATTTTTGGAACAGGACCAATTAAAGGTTTTGCTTTAACTTTACTTATTGGTATCGTAACTTCAATGTTTACGTCAATCTTTATCGCTAGAATTTTTATCGACAGAAATATTGCTGGAAAAGGTGATTTAACTTTCTCTACAAACATTACTAAAAACTGGTTTACAAACTTCCACTTTGACTTTATTAAAATCAAAAAATTCACTTATATTTTCTCTTCTATTGTAGTTGTAGTAAGTTTAACTTCTATCTTCTTCGTTAACGGATTAGATGAAGGTGTTGATTTCGTTGGAGGAAGAACATTCCAGGTGAAATTTGAAAAAGCAATTGATGCTACAACAGTTTCAGATGAGTTATCTGCAGCTTTTGGAACTCCTGTTGAAGCTAAAATTTTAGGTGATGATGATCAATTAAAAATCACTACAAAATATAAGATTAAAGAAGACGGTGTTGCTATCGACGAAGAAGTGAATCAGAAATTATACAATGCATTGCAAAAGTATTACCCAAACACTTCTTACGATAAATTCATCAACTCATTTGATGGTAAAAGAATCGGTGTATTGCAAGCTTCTAAAGTTGGAGCTTCTATCTCTGAGGATATCAAAACTAACTCATACTGGGCGGTTCTTGGTGCAATGGCAGCAATCTTCTTATACTTAATGGTTTCTTTCCGTAAATGGCAATATTCATTAGGAGCGATCGCAGCTGTAGCGCATGACGTTATCTTTGTATTAGGTATCTACTCTTTATGTTATAAATTCATGCCTTTCCACATGGAAATGGATCAGCACTTTATCGCTGCAATTCTTACTGTTATTGGTTATTCTATGAATGATACCGTAATTGTATTTGACAGGGTGAGAGAGTTTATCATCGGAAACCGTAAAGGTAGCTTCGAAGATATCGTAAACGCTTCTATTAATACTACATTATCAAGAACATTGAATACGTCATTAATGATGATCATTGTATTATTAACGATGTTTATCTTTGGTGGAGAATCTATCAGAGGATTTATCTTCGCGATGTTAGTAGGTATCGTGGTAGGAACTTACTCTTCATTATTTATCGCTACACCAGTATTGGTAGACACGATTTCAACTGATGAGAAACACACAATTGAAGAAAAACACAAACAAGCATAATTGCAGGTTTATATAAATTAAAAAGATCCAACGAAAGTTGGATCTTTTTTTTGTGCTATATTTAGACTTATAAAGAGTTGTTTATGAGTAAAAAATTACTGTTTGTTATATTGTTTCTTTGTGTTGTGTTTTATGCTTTTGCACAAGATAAAAAGGGTAAAATTGCGATAGGCCTTAATTACGGTTTTGGAAGTGAATTCAGTAACAGCAACTACACTTTTACCAATCACTTTTATAAAACCCAATTGTATTATCGAATTAAAGAAACGAAACACTTTCAATATGAAATTTTGGTGCAGCCGGAAATTAATTTTGCTATACATCAATTGCTTAACTTTTATTTTGTAAAGCCTGAAACGCCTGATTATATCGAAAAAAGAGAAGAATATACCAAATTGAAGGATGTTCATGAGTACGTTTTAAATTTTGGATTTCTGGTAAGAAAGCCAATAGGTAAAATATTCTCAATTTATGTTTTAGGAAGTATCGGACCCATGATTACAGATACTGAAACCGAAAGAATGTCTGATGGGTTTGCTTTTGCAGATGTTTTAGCTTTTGGAATATCTGCTAAAGTAGATCAGTTTAGGTTTGATATTCGACCGAGTATTCGGCACGTATCTAATGCAGGATTAAATAGTGAAAATGCGGGCTACAATACAAAGAATATTGAAATAGGTATTTCGTATGGTTTATAAAAAGAAAAAGCCCAAAATCTAAGATTTTGGGCTTTTTTTATTTTGAATATTATTTTAAGATGCAGCTAAAGGATTTCTTTGCGCTCTAATAATAAAAAACAAACCTATAATGATAAAAGGAATACTTAACCATTGTCCTGTAGAGAAAATGCCTAATTCTTCTTCGATTCCTCCCTGGCTTTCTTTTACAAATTCTACTATAAAACGAACTACAAATAAAAGAACCAAAAACAATCCGAACAATAATCCTGATTTAAGTCTTGCATTTGTTTTCCAGTACAAGAAATATAAAGTAGCGAAAACAAATATATAGGCAATACCTTCATATAGTTGTGTTGGGTGTTTTGCAGGAACCTGAGCTAATAACTCGGCGAATTTAGGATCTGTTGCAATTGCAGTGTAAGCTGCTTTTGGATCTGCAATTTGTGTTGCGTTTACAGCTTCATTTTTACTAAACTGATCATGTAAAAAACGAATCCCGAATGCAGAATCAGTTTCTTTTCCGATAATTTCAGAATTGAAGAAATTTCCAAGACGAATAAAAATAGCACCACTCGCTACAGGAATAACTACACGATCTAAAATCCATAATAAAGAACGTTTTAATATTTTTTTGCTGTAATAGTACATTGCAATTATAATAGCAATTGCTGCACCATGGCTTGCTAAGCCTTGAAAACCGGTAAATTCAAATTTTGGTTCAAATCTAAATGGCAGGAAGATTTCAAGTAAATGATTTCTGAAATATTCCCAATCGTAAAATAAAACATGTCCCAAACGTGCGCCTATCAAAGTTGCTAAAACAGTCCAGACAAATAAAGAGTCTAATTTATCTAGTGATTCATTTTCGCGTTCAAAAATCTTTTTCATTATGAACCAGCCTAATCCAAAAGCGATTACGAACATTAAACTGTAGTAACGAATCATAAAAAATCCTAAGTCGATTCCTTCTGAAGGATTCCAAATGATATTTGAAGAAAGTGTCATATATTAAATTGTTTTTGTGTTGTAAAAATAAATATTTAAAGTATAGTTGGTCTTTATAAAAAGTTAATGTTTATGTGAACATTTCTTTTCGGGAACTGGATCGTAGCCGGTTCTTCCCCAGGGATTACAACTCAAAATTCGTTTTATTCCCAGATATCCGCCATAAAATAATCCATGAGTTTGTAGTGCCTGAATCATATAGCTCGAGCATGTTGGTTCGAACCTGCAGCTTGCCGGTGTAAAAGGCGAAATTGCAGTTTGATAAAAGCGCACTAATAAAACAAATGGAGTAGTTACTTTCATGATTTATTAGAAAATGATTTGATTATATAGAAAAGCTTGTGCCTTCTTTTCCGTCTTTTAACTGAATTCCCAAAGCAATCAACTGATCGCGAATTTGGTCAGAAAGTGCAAAGTTTTTATCGGCTCTGGCTTGATTTCTCATTCCAATAAGCATATTTACAACACCTTCTAATTTATCATTATTAGCATCAGCACCTTTGTCATCACTTAAACCTAAAACATCAAAAACAAAAGCATTAATGGCAGTTGCAAATGAAGTTAGATCTTCGGCAGAAATCGTTTCTTTTCCTTCTTTCAGTAAATTGATATAACGAACAGCCTCGAACAATTGCGCGATTAAAATAGGAGTATTGAAATCGTCATTCATGGCATCGTAAGACAATTGCTTCCATGAAGCAATATCTATAGAACTAGTGGTACTTGCCGAAATACCTGGTAAGGCATCAACAGCTTCCATCAATCTTTTATATCCTTTTTCGGCTGCAACAATAGCATCGTCAGAAAAATCCAGAATACTTCTGTAATGCGCCTGTAACATAAAAAAACGTGTTACAGAAGCTGAAAAAGCTTTACTTAAAATAGTATTGTCACCACTTAAAATCTCGCCTGGTAAAATATTATTTCCAGTCGATTTGGCCATTTTTTTACCGTTAAGGGTCAGCATATTGGCATGCATCCAGTAATTTACCGGAGACTGACCTGTACAAGCTTCGTTTTGAGCAATTTCACATTCATGATGAGGGAATTTTAAATCCATTCCACCTCCGTGAATGTCAAAATGATTACCCAAATATTTGGTGCTCATAGCAGTACATTCAAGGTGCCAGCCAGGAAAACCATCGCTCCAAGGTGAAGGCCATCTCATGATATGTTCCGGTTCTGCTTTTTTCCAAAGAGCAAAATCCTGGGGATTTCTTTTATCAGACTGACCATCAAGATCACGGGTATTGGCTAACATATCTTCGATATTTCGGCCGCTTAAAACTCCGTAATTATGATTTTCGTTATATTTTACAACATCAAAATAAACAGATCCGTTGGCTTCATAACCAATTCCGGTATCAATGATTTTTTTGATAATTTCGATTTGTTCAATAATATGTCCCGTAGCAGTAGGTTCGATGCTTGGCGGTAAAAAGTTGAAAGATTTTAGGATATCATGAAAATCTACCGTATAGCGCTGTACAACCTCCATAGGTTCCAGTTGCTCTAAACGTGCTTTTTTGGCAATTTTATCTTCACCTTCATCAACATCGTCTACAATATGTCCAACATCAGTAATATTACGAACGTAACGAACCTTGTAATCAAGGTGTAGAAAATATCTGAATATCACATCAAAAGACATAAAAGTTCTCACATTTCCTAAGTGTACATTGCTATAAACCGTAGGTCCGCAAACATACATTCCAACATTTCCTTCATGGATTGGTTTGAAATTTTCTTTTTCACCCGAAAGTGAATTGTATATTTTTAGAGGCTGTGATGTGTATAATGGCATATCTACTTTATAGTTTGTTGTTTGTGGTTTATTGTTTTTAGTTTTGGGTCGAAAAAAAGCTATTTGAATTTTAATCCTTTGATTTCACAATTGTTTAGATAGTTCATCATCGCACCGATTTTGTTCTTTTCTAATTCAACTATTTCATTCAATTTAGAATGTTGTTCTTCGGTAATCAATTTTTTATCAAAAGCTCTATAGGACTGTGATTTTACTTCTCCAGCTGAACCTTTTGCAATACTAAGAAATTGGATAAATTCTCTATTGCCATTTCGTTCAAAACCTTCAGCAATATTATCCATAATAGAGCCTGAACTTCTGTCAATCTGATCTTTTAAAGAATAGTTTGTTTTTAAGTTCGTGTTTTGGATTAGGAATTCTATTTTTTGGCAGATTTCTCTAGCCAATCTCCAAATTTCTAAATCTTCGAATTTTTCTATTTTCGCCATAACAACAAACTATAAACTAAAAACAATAAACTTCTTAAAATTGAGTGTCTAATTTAATATAATCTAAAAATTCTCTCTTCGTTTGAGGATCTTTGAATTTTCCACCAAATTCAGACGTTACAGTGCTGCTCTCGATATCTTTAATTCCTCTTGAGTTTACACAAAGGTGTTTGGCATCGATAACGCAAGCAACATCTTCAGTACCTAAAGCTTTTTGTAATTCCTGAACAATTTGCATTGTTAAACGCTCCTGAACCTGAGGTCTTTTGGCATAATATTCTACAATTCGGTTCATTTTTGATAAACCAATCACTCTTCCGCTCGAAATGTAAGCAACATGCGCGCGTCCGATAATGGGTAATAAATGGTGTTCGCAGGTAGAATAAACGGTAATGTTTTTCTCGACTAACATTTCACCGTATTTGTAATTATTATCAAAAGTTGAAGCTTTTGGTTGTTTTGAAGGATTAAGACCACCAAAAATTTCCTTTACAAACATTTTTGCTACTCGGTTTGGAGTACCTTTTATGCTGTCATCCGTTAAATCCATTCCTAAAGTCTGCAGGATATTTTCAACATCTTTTTTTATTCTTTCTATTTTTTCATCATCGCTTAAATCAAAAGCATCCTGTCTTACAGGGTTTTGTGCGTTGCTGCTAAAATGATTGTCTCCTATTTCGTCTAAAAAATCTTCGTTATTTATCATTAAAAACTACTATTATGATGGGTATATCTTTTTAAGGCGGTAAAGATAATTAATAAAAAGGAAACCTTTTCTATCGTTTTTACTATTTAATCGTTCCTTTTTGGATATAATTTAAATTAAAACCAAAATGGTATTTTTTTAAAACACAAAAGACAATAACATAAGGTGTTATTGTCTTTTGAAGGTTTTTGTTTTTTAATATTTATTTTTTGTTGTAAACCAAAAGTGCTTCTTTTAAAATGTTTACAGCAGTCACTAAATCTTTTTTGTTTAAGACATAAGCAATTCTTACCTGATTCAATCCCATTCCCGGAGTCGAATAAAATCCTGCGGCAGGAGCAACCATAACAGTTTCGCCATTAAGATCGTAAGTTTCAAGAAGCCATTGTGCAAAATCTTCAGAGTTTTCTATAGGCAATTGTGCAATGCAATAAAAAGCGCCTTTGGGTTTGGTAACAATAACACCTTCAATTTTATTCAATTCTGTAATCAAAGTATCACGACGGCCCTTATATTCTGATATTACTTCATCAAAATAACTTTGTGGCGTATCTATCGCAGCTTCGCAGGCAATTTGCTCAATTGTTGGCGGACTTAAACGCGCCTGTGCAAATTTCATTACGGTGGCTAAAACATCTTTATTTTTAGTAATCAAACATCCAATTCTTGCTCCGCACATACTGTAACGTTTTGATACAGAATCGACCATGATTACATTTTGCTGAACATCCTCAAGATTCATCACAGAATAATGAACATCATCGCCATCGTATAAAAACTCACGATAAACCTCGTCAGCAATTAAATACAAATCGTGTTTTTTTATTAAGCCGGCTAATTGTTTTATCTCGGCTTCAGAATATAAATAACCCGTTGGATTACCAGGATTACAAATTAAAATCGCTTTGGTTTTTGGTGTAATCAATTTTTCAACATCTTCAATACTTGGCAATGCAAATCCAGTTTCGATCGTAGAAATAACAGGAATTACAGTTGCACTTGTAGACGATGCAAACGCATGATAATTAGCATAAAAAGGTTCCGGAATAATAATTTCATCTCCCGGATCTGTAATTGTGGCCAATGCAAACAATAAGGCTTCAGAGCCACCAGTAGTAACAATGATGTCTTCTGAGTTAACATTTACGTTTTGACGTTGGTAAAATTGAGCTAATTTTTTTCTATAACTTTCATATCCGGCAGACGGACTGTATTCTATAAGAGTTAAATCAATATTTTTTACCGCCTCGATGGCCACTTCGGGTGTCTTGATATCCGGTTGACCAATGTTTAAGTGATACACTTTTTTTTCTTTTTGTTTTGCAAGATCTGCAAAAGGAGCAAGTTTACGTATCGGTGATTCGGGCATGTTTCTGCCTTTGTGTGAAATTGTTGGCATGAGTTTTATTATTGAAGTGCAAATTTGCATTTTTTTTTCGAATTTAACGTAAACATTACAGGTACTTATTAAAATGTAACAATTATCAATATTTTTAGTAATTTTATCATAAAATATTATCAATGAAAAAATATTTCATGTTGTTTTTTGGGCTTTTGACATCTTTGTCACTTATGGCACAAGGTGATTTTTTGATTGATAAGCACAGTAGCAAGGTTACTATTCCCTTCAAACTGATTAATAACCTTATTTTTATTCCAATAAAAGTAAATGGTATTGAATTAAATTTCCTGCTCGATTCCGGTGTCGAAGAAACGATCTTGTTTAGTATGGAAGAAAGGCAGGAAGTGAGTTTTAATAATATTCAGAAAATAAAACTACGCGGTTTAGGAAGTGAAGCCGAAATAGAGGGTCTGAAATCGACAAATAATGTTTTAGAATCCCATGGTTTAAAATCTAGTAATCATTTGGTTTATATTATTTTAGACCAGAGTTTTAATTTGTCTTCACATATAGGGATTGCGGTAAACGGTATCATAGGATATAAATTTTTTAAAAATAATATTGTAGAAATCAATTATCAAAAAAAGAGGATAGTTGTGCATTTAAACAACGAACAAACCAAACAAAAACTAGATAAAAAATTCAAAACAGTTCCTATAACTATAGAAAGATCCAAACCTTATATTTATGCCACGGCAATTGTCGATGATAACAAAGTACCGGCCAAATTACTGATCGATATTGGTAACAGTGATGCTTTTTGGATTTTTGAAAATAATAAAATTAAATTGCCCATAAAGAATTTTCCTGACTTTTTAGGAAAAGGATTTAGTGGCGATATTGAAGGACACAGGGCTAAAATTGATAATTTTTTTATTGATGATTTTAATTTTAAAAAACCAATTGTCTCTTTTCCCGATTCAAGTTCTATTAAAAATGTAAAAATGGTTCCGGATCGAATAGGGTCTGTTGGCGGAGAAGTTTTAAAAAGGTTTACCGTAGTTCTGGATTATGCAGATAAGAAAATGTATCTTAAAAAAAACAGTAAATTTTCTGAACCCTTTACTTATAATAAAAGCGGAATCACAATTCAGCACAACGGCCTTCAATGGGTTCAGGAAACGGTTCATTTAGAGATGGTAAAAGTGGCTTCAACATTAGATGAAGTTACAAGTAATGAAAAAAAAGATGGTAATTTTAGATACAAATTTTCATTAAAACCTGTTTATGAAATTGTCAATATCCGTAAAAACTCAGCTGCCGAAAAATGCGGATTGCAAAAAGGTGACATTCTTGTAAGTATAAACAAAAATTTACCTTATAAATACAGTCTTGAACAAATAAATAACCTATTAAAATCTGAAGAAGATATTTGGATTAATCTTGAAGTAGAAAGAAACAGTCTTATTTTAAAATTTAGATTTAAGCTTGAAGATGAATTATAAAAAGCTAAAAAACAATTAATTAAAAATCTAAACAAAATTGAATAGTATTGCTATTAATTTTACGTTTTGTTTGTGTTTTGTGAAAAATTAACTATTAAATTGTGTTTTTTGTTTAATGAACGTTAATAATTTATTATGTTTATCCTAAAATAACACTTTATGGTTAAAAACTACACTAATTTCTTACAAATTGTATTGTTTTTTGTTTTTTTATCGGTTTTACCCTCAAAAATTTATGCACAATGTGCTGGAGATGATGCACAAAAAATAATTTGTGACATTCAGAATTCAGCTAATCAAAATATTTCTTTATTTTCATTACTGGGAGGTTCTCCAACTGCTGGCGGAAAATGGACAGACGATAATAATTTTAGAGGTTTGGATTCTATCACCGGAAATCTAAATGCACAACTTATTAAAGAAGGTGGTGTTTACCATTACACCTATACTGCTCCTGATGTTGCGGGATGTACAGATAATACAGCAACAATAACACTTACTATTGGTGCTTATGTAGGAGTTGGATCTAAAGCTACGGTATGTAGTCTTGCCGGCAGCTTTAATCTTTTTACGGCATTTGATAGTACTGTTATGGGACCTCATGAAAACGGAATCTGGCGAGATGCTGCAGGCGCGATTCTGGGGTCACCTTCCATTAATATTAGATATATTACAACCCCAACAGAAACACGTCAATTTACGTATGAGGTGCCGCTCGTGCCCGATTGCCCGTCTACGCCGCTAATTACAACTGTATATGTCACCATTGTAAGGACGCCTGAAGAGGGAAACCCACAAGAACTTACATTATGCGGAACTACAGATTTGGACAGTTATACCAATTATGATATGTTTGAATCACTTAAAGATGAAGATCCTGGTGGTGTTTGGAAAGGGCCTGATATCATTTCACGATCAGATCATAATATTAATCTTAAGGAATTGTTTGATAAGTATGGAGCGGGTGATTTGAATTATACGTACACCGTTCTTGCGGTTCCTAACCAAAATATCTGTACCGACAGAACTGCATTTGTAACCATTACACTCGAAAAAAGAATTGATTTTACAGGTACAACACTTGTTGTGCTTAAAGATATTTGCGAAAGTGAGATGGCTACCGCTACTTATTCGGCAAAAATTACAGAAGGTCCTGATGGTATTCCTGACGGAGAATATAAAATTACTTTTAATGTAGCAGGTCCAACAGGAGGATCAGAAACGGTAACGGTAAATTTCCTAAACGGAGTAGTTAATTTTCCAATTAAATCTGCATATTTTCAAAAGGTTGGTAAGTTTACTGTCAACATAACAAGTATTATTCCAACGGTCGGCCCAAAAAAGTGTGTCACTATATTTAGTCCTTTTTCTTATGATATAAATATTTCTCCTTTGCCGCGTTTAGATAATGCTGTAATAACTGCCAGCGCAGTTTGCCAGAACGATATTGCAACAATTCAAATTTCGAATGCCACTTTATTAACCGATGGTAAGTATCGTATCGTTTACAAGATTAATGGCGATAATGTAGCGACAGCGCAAACTGCCACTATAACAGCTGTAGGAGGAAAAGCCAGTTTTGAAATTCCGGGAAGCTTAAACGCAAAAAGTGGATTATCAGTAATTACAATTACTAATATCACCAATATTACAAATCCAACTCCGCAATGTAGTAATACAGCAAATGTTATAGGAAACCTGACAATTAATCCTTTGCCTGTTGTTACAAATGTAAAAGTGCTGGTTAATGATGATTGTTTAAACGGAGTTTTTACTGCTAGTGTTTCAGGCTTAGGAACCTTAACAAAAGTGAAACTTTCTTATGTACTTTTAGATAATAACACTTCGACAGCACAAACTGTCGATTTAACTGTTGTAAACGGGAACGCCAGTTTTGTAATTCCGTCAGCTTTACTTGCAAATACAGGTTCTACTGTAATTTCGGCTACTTATTTAACGAATGATATTACAGGTTGTGGCAGTATTTTGACCAATATATTAGATAGCTTTTTAGTAAATCCTATTCCGTTGGCGCCAGTTGCAGTTAATCCGCCTGATTTTTGCAAAGTAGACAGAGCAACAATTGCGAATTTAACACCGCGTGGGCCGCAATATAAATGGTATAATTCTGCAGCTTTAACCACGCCGCTTGCAGATACTTATCTTTTAAAATCTGAAGACCTATATGTTACCGAAACTTCTGCGGCAAATTGTACATCGCCAGCCAGTATGATTTCGGTAGTAGTAAAAGATACTTCCGCACCAACTTTAAATCCTGACGGACAAAATTTTTGCGGACTAAAAAATCCAGCAATTTCAGATCTTTCAAAGGCGACAAATGTACCTTCGACGGTTTCGTGGTATGATGCTCAAAATAATGGTAATTTATTGGCTTCGACTACTTTGCTTGTTGATAAAGCTACTTATTACGGATACGATCTTTCGAGCGTGACCGATTGTATTTCGGATAGCGTCTTAGAAGTTACCGTTTCATTAACCGAATGTGATCCTGCAGAATATGCTTTTTTTATTCCTGACGGATTTTCGCCAAATGGAGATAATGTTAATGATACGTTCAGAATTCCTGATATTGAATATTTATACCCGGATTATACGCTTGAAATTTTCAATAGATATGGAAATGTAATGTTTAAAGGAAATGCAAATAAACCCAATTGGGACGGAAGAAATTCTGAAGCTGCAGGTTTTGGAGACGGAATAGCGCCAAACGGAGTCTATTTTTATATTGTCAATTTTAATAAAGACAGTAGAAAAGCACAGCAAGGCCGACTTTACCTCAATAGATAATTCCTTTTTATATTATTTAATATAATTTTCAAATGAAAAAAATACCACTTTTTATACTTTTTCTCTTTTACATAACATCAGCCTCAGCCCAGCAAGATCCGGAATACACACATTATATGTACAATATGAGTGTAGTAAATCCTGCGTATGCTACAGGAGTTCCTGCCATGTTAAATCTTGGAGGATTATACAGAACACAATGGGTTGGAGCCGTAGGAGCGCCAAAAACATTTACCTTTTTTGGTCATACTGCTGTTACAGATAAAGTCGAAGTGGGTCTTTCGTTAGTTTCTGATGATATTGGTGATGGTGCGAAAAAAGAAAATAACTTCTATGCTGATTTTGCTTATGTCCTGAATCTTGGAGGAAAAAATAAACTTTCGTTAGGATTAAAAGCAGGTTTTACTTCACTACAAACCAATTTTAACGGATTCAAATTTACTGATACACAAACAGATTTGGCTTTCGCCGAAAATATAAATGTCACCAGACCTAACATTGGAGTAGGAGCGTATTATTTTAGAGATAATTTCTATGTGGGTTTATCAGCACCAAATTTACTGAGTTCTAAACATATCGAAGAAAAGTCGGGAATTAATGCCTACGGATCAGAGGCCATTCATACTTTTTTAACTGCAGGATATGTTTTTCAGATCAATGATATGGTCAAACTAAAACCGGCATTTATGTCGAAGTTTGTTCCCGGAGCACCAGTTTCTGTAGACTTGACTGCCAATGTTTTGTATAATAATAAATTTGAACTTGGAGCGGCTTACAGAGTAAATGATGCCGTGAGTGCTTTAATGAATATTAATGTTACGCCTTCGCTTAGAGTAGGTTATGCTTATGATCATACACTTTCGAATATGGGACAGTTTAATTCCGGTACACACGAAATTATGTTGCTGTTTGATTTGGATTTATTAGGAAAAGGATATGATAAATCACCAAGATTCTTCTAAAATGAAAAATATGAAAAAACTACTCGTTATTGTATTCGTATTTTCAATACAGTTTATAAACGCTCAGGATCTGGAATTGGCAAGAGCCAAACGATTTTTTGCTAAAACCTATTACAGCGAAGCAATTGTGCTCTATGAAAAATTAGCTCAGGAAAAACCATCACAGGAAGTAATTAAAAACTTGGCCGATTCTTATTTTTATACCAATGATTTAATAAAAGCACAACGTTATTACAGACTTCTAATTCAAAATTACAGTAATAATTTAGATCGAAATTATTATTTCAGATACGCTCAAACCTTAAAAGCGAGCAATAGTAATGATGATGCTAATGTTGCATTAAAAGAATATTATGCGAAATCTGACAATGCAGATGCTATTGCCAATTTTGAAAAAGAGATCAAAACCTTAGAAAATGTTACCGCAATTGGAAAAAGATTCGAGATTAAAAACTTGGCAGTAAATACACCAAATTCTGAATTTGGCGCGGTAAAATACAATGATAATCTAGTTTTTGCCGGAGTAAAATTAAAACCGGGATTGTTTGATAAAAAGTTCAAATGGGACAATGAAACCTATTTGAATTTGGTCGAAATTCCACTAAAAAATATCAATTCGGCCGATTCTGTCACGCATTATTTTGCTAAAGAATTAAAAACCGGAATGCATGAATCGAATGCTGTTTTTACAAAAGATGGCAAGACAATTTACTTTACAAGAAATAATTCTAAAAAAGGAAGCAAAAAAACCGACGATAAAAAAATCTCGAACCTTCAGATTTTTAAAGCGGAACTGGTCGATGGAAAATGGAAGAACATAACGTCACTTCCGTTTAATAGTCCCAATTATTCCGTAGAACATCCTGCGTTGAGTGCCGATGAAAAAGTATTGTATTTTGCTTCGGATATGCCGGGAACATTAGGATCTTTTGATATTTATTCGGTAAACATTAATAAAGGAGCATTTGATACGCCTAAAAATTTAGGACCCGTTATTAATACTGAAAAAAGAGAGCAATTTCCTTTTGTTTCATCAGACAATAAACTTTATTTTTCATCAGACGGACATTTAGGATACGGATCTCTTGACGTTTTTGTTTCAGAAATTAACGGAAACGAATATTCTAAACCTGTAAATGTTGGTTTGCCATTAAACTCCAATCTGGATGATTTCTCCTTTACTATAGATTCAAATACCAAAGAAGGTTTTTTTGCATCGAATAGAGAAGGCGGTAAGGGAAGCGATGATATTTATTGGTTTAAAGAAACAAAAGAGCTAATTGTAGAAGATTGCAAGCAGTATATTGCCGGAACCATTACAGATATTGATACCCAGCTGGTTTTAGAAAATGCCATTGTAATTTTGCAGGATTCTGATAAAAAGATTTTGAATACGATTATTACAGCAGCAGACGGAAAATTCAGTTTTACGGTGGCGTGCGAAAGTTCGTTTACGGTTTTGGCTTCAAAAGAAAAATATACCAGCGAATCACGATCATTATCTTCCGGAAAAACAAGAGAGGCAAGCCATGACGCTTCGATGGCATTAAAATCTCTGGAAGCGATAAAACTCGAAGAACAGCAAATTGCCGAAACGAAAAAGAAAGAAGAAGAAATCGAATCAGCCCGTAAAAAAGAAAGAGAAGCTTTGGCAGTTATTGCTTTAAAAGAAGCACAGAAAAAAGCAAAAGCAGATCAAATTGTAGCGGCAGAAATTAAGAAGAAAGAGAAAGCGGAGGAAATTGCAGCAACGGAAATCAAGAAAAAGGAAAAAATAAAACAGATTTTGATTGATGAAAAAGATGTTGTAAAAGACAAAGACAGGCTGATTATCAAAACAGATCCTATTTATTTTGACTATAATTTGTGGTACATCCGTAAAGAATCTAAAGTTATTTTGAGTCGTGTTGTAGCTTTAATGAAGAAATATCCGGACATGGTTATCGAGATAGGATCTCATACAGATTCAAGAGGAAATGAAAAGTTCAATGAAAATTTATCTCAAAAACGAGCCAATTCAACAAGAGATTTTATCATAGAATCAGGGATTAATGCCAAAAGAGTTCAGGCAAAAGGTTACGGAGAATCGGTACCTATAATCAAATGCAAAACAGACGATGCTTGTTCTGAAGAAGAACACGAATTGAACAGAAGATCTGAATTTGTGATTAAGAATTTATAGAATTTATTTACGTAGAGTAAGTTAACCTAACAATGCCCGAAGTGTAATGTCATTAAGTTAAGCTTTTAGAAAATAAAATTATTACAAATAAAATCCGTTTTTATCCGCGTTTTTACGAAGTAAATCTGTTTTATCCGCGTCAATATTAGACGCTGATTTTACTGATTCGCTAAAGCGAAAACGCTGATGACAACGGATTTTTCTAATTGCTTATTTGATTAAACTGTTAAATGATTTTATAGATTTCTCCTTAACTTAATACATCGCCAGAAGCCTCGGGATTAAAAACTGTTAGTTTTTTTAATTTTAATTGGGAAGCCTTTTTTTTGGCTTCTTTTTTATTTAACTTTATAAAATAACATTAACCTAAAGATTTGATTTATGAAAAAACTAGCGATATCTTGTTTGCTTTTGTCTTGCATTGGATTTCAAAGCTGTAAAAATGATGAAAAACAAAAAGAAGCCGAAGCTGCTCAGGCCGAAGCCGAAAAAACAGTAAGTTCAGAATGCTATAAAGCAGTATATGAAAAGGACACAATTCATCTAAAATTGAACACGCTTAAAAACGGAAAAATTGGCGGTGATATGGTGATGAAGGTGGCAAATGCACCAGAAAAAAGCGGAGAAATCAAGGGAGAATTTCGTGGTGATACTTTATTTGTAGATTATACTTTTAAAGAGGTAACAAGTAAAGATAGAACATTCAAAAATCCGATGGCGTTTTTAAAGAAAGACAAACAACTTATTTTAGGTAACGGAACAATGCAAACCACGATGGGAGTTACTTATTTAGTAAAAGATAAACCAATTGATTTTGATCGCGTAAAATATAAATTTGACAGTGTTGAGTGTTCTGAAAAATAAAAATATACAATCTTTGTAATGGTACGCGAATGACACGGATTTGCTTCGCAAAAACACGGATTTAGGCGGATTTTTTTATTATTTGAAAGTAATATAAACAGGTCTGAATAACCACAATCTTGTCATCCCGAACGAGGGATCTCCGCAAGTAACTCATCCTGCAAAATCGCCAATCTTTGTAGAGCTTCTTGCGGAGATCCCTCGTTCCTCGGGATGACAAAAATGAGGAAAACTGCGATCGTGACTGAAAGCTGAAAACTGAGACTTACTACGTCCGTTCGCTCGCGAGAGGGATAGGAGAACGTTACCTTGTAACGCGGATAGCCTGACAGCATCGCGCTAAGAGGGCGTATAAGCGCAAAGAATTTTTGCCCTCTTGGCGTGATGGTGTCTCGCCCAAAGTATGGTTATAGAAGTGCATAAAAAAAGCCGTTCCTTATTAAGAAACGGCTTTTACTATTTTTGGATTTTTATTTTTTTATAGAACTTCTCCCTTGATTTTAAGGGCAACTCTACCATCAGGGTAGTTTACAGCATTAGTTTCAACGGTAATTGTTTTACGAATTGGACCTGAAACCATGTTGTATTTCACATCAATTTTACCTTTTTTGCCAGGCATAACTGCTGCTGCGGGTTTTGTCACAACGATAGAACTTACAGTAGATTCTGCGCCGGTAATTAATAGTGGTGCATCGCCGGTGTTTGTAAATTCAAAAGAGCGGAGTCCGTTGTCGCTTTTCGAAATTTTTCCGTAATCAATCGTGTTGTCTTGGGCTGCAAATTCAATTTTTGGGCCATTTTGTGCATAACCTATTGCGCTAAACAATACGACTGCAATAAAAGAGGCTACATTTTTCATTTTGAAATTGTTTTTAAGTTGTAAGTAAATATACATTCTTTTAATTAACACACAAATTATTAATTCTCTTTTTATAGTGTACTTAATTATTTACTTTTGCTGTCAGTTATAATTACAAAAATTGAACCACTTTTTTGTTTAATTGTTTAATCGTTAATTCGTTTAATCAATTGATGGTCTGCAAGCGGGATTCGCAAAGCAAAAACAGTTAAGCAATAAAACGATTCAGCAATTAAACAAATTAACGATTAAACAAACCTATTTAAATGACAATTCCAGCACAATTTGACGCTAAGACGATTGAGAACAAATGGTATGATTACTGGATGAAAAACAACTATTTTCATTCAGAACCAGATCATAGAACGCCGTATACTATTGTAATTCCGCCTCCAAACGTCACTGGTGTCTTGCATATGGGACATATGTTAAATAATACAATTCAGGATGTTTTAATTCGTAGAGCCCGTCTTAAAGGTTTCAATGCTTGTTGGGTTCCGGGAACGGATCACGCATCTATTGCTACTGAGGCAAAAGTTGTAGCAAAACTAAAAGCAGAAGGAATCAATAAAAATGATTTGACCCGCGAAGAATTTTTAGCACATGCCTGGGAATGGACAGATAAATATGGTGGAGTAATTCTTGATCAGCTTAAAAAACTAGGTGCTTCATGCGACTGGGAACGTACCAAATTTACTATGGATCCTGATATGTCGGCATCTGTAATAAAATCGTTT
This sequence comes from Flavobacterium piscisymbiosum, assembly GCF_020905295.1. NCBI lineage: Bacteria > Pseudomonadati > Bacteroidota > Flavobacteriia > Flavobacteriales > Flavobacteriaceae > Flavobacterium > Flavobacterium piscisymbiosum. Next base: position 3,000,914 of record NZ_JAJJMM010000001.1, read on the forward strand.
GTAGATTTATACAACAAAGGATTGATCTACAGAGGTTACCGTATGGTAAACTGGGATCCTGAAGCTAAAACTACTTTGTCTGACGAAGAAGTAATTTATGAAGAACAACAAGGAAAATTATTTTTCCTGAAATATAAAATAGAAGGATCTGAAGATTTCTTGACTATTGCAACAACACGTCCTGAGACTATCTTTGGCGATACTGCTATTTGTATCAACCCAAATGACGAACGTTTTACACATTTAAAAGGGAAAAAAGCGATTGTTCCTATTTGTGGAAGAGTGATTCCAATTATCGAAGATGAATATGTAGATGTAGAATTTGGAACCGGATGTTTGAAAGTGACTCCGGCGCACGACATGAACGATAAAACGTTAGGTGAAAAACACAATCTTGAAATCGTTGATATTTTTAATGAAGATGCAACATTAAACAGCTTCGGATTGCATTATCAGGGAAAAGATCGTTTTGTGGTTCGTACTGAAATTGCAAAAGAACTGGAAGAAATTGGCGCTTTGGCAAAAACCGAAATCCATTTGAATAAAGTAGGAACATCTGAAAGAACCAAAGCGGTAATCGAACCAAGATTATCAGACCAATGGTTCTTGAAAATGGAAGATTTAGTAAAACCTGCAATTAAGTCAGTTTTAGAAACAGGAGATATTAAATTACATCCAAAACGTTTCGAGAATACTTACGCGCATTGGTTAAACAATATTCGTGATTGGAATATCTCTCGCCAGTTATGGTGGGGACAACAAATTCCGGCGTATTATTACGGAGACGGAAAAGAAGATTTTGTAGTTGCAGAAAATATTGAAGATGCTTTAGTTTTAGCAAAGGAAAGAACTTCTAACAACTCACTTACAACATCTGACTTAAGACAAGATGTTGATGCCCTTGACACATGGTTTTCTTCATGGTTATGGCCAATGTCAGTTTTTGGCGGAATCATGGATCCGGAAAGTGCAGATTATAAATATTATTATCCAACAAACGACTTGGTTACAGGTCCGGATATTTTGTTTTTCTGGGTTGCGAGAATGATTATTGCAGGTTATGAATATGCAGGCGAAAAACCATTTACGAATGTATATTTAACAGGTTTGGTGCGTGATAAACAACGTCGTAAAATGTCTAAATCATTAGGGAATTCTCCTGATCCTTTAGATTTGATCGAAAAATTTGGTGCCGATGGTGTTCGTGTAGGATTGCTTTTGAGCGCTTCTGCAGGAAACGATATTATGTTTGATGAAGAGTTATGCCTACAAGGAAAATCATTCACAAACAAGATTTGGAATGCCTTTAAATTAGTTAAAGGTTGGGAAGTTTCTGAAACAATCCCGCAACCGGAATCATCAAAAGTAGCGATCGAATGGTACGAAGCGAAGTTGCAGCAAACTTTAGTAGATATTGAAGATAATTTCGAAAAATACAGAATTTCAGATTCATTAATGGCCATTTATAAATTGGTTTGGGATGATTTCTGTTCTTGGTTTTTAGAGATGATCAAACCGGCGTATCAACAGCCAATTGATAAAGCTACGTTTGATAAAGCAATCGAAATGTTAGAAAGTAACTTGAAATTGTTACACCCTTTCATGCCGTTCTTAACAGAGGAAATTTGGCATTTAATTGCTGATAGAACTCCGGAAGAAGCTTTAATTGTTTCAACATGGCCAGAATTAAAACCTTTTAATGCAGGTTTGATTGCTGATTTTGAAAGTACAATCGAGGTAATTTCTGGAATTAGAACAATCAGAAAAGATAAAAATATTCCGTTTAAAGATACTATCGAATTAAAAGGAATTAATAGCGAGAATCTTTCGACTTATTTTGATACCATCGTAACGAAATTAGGAAACATTTCTGCTTTCGAATATGTTTCTGCTAAAGTGGATGGAGCGTTATCTTTCCGTGTAAAATCAAATGAATATTTTATTCCGATTTCAGGAGGAAATATTGATGTTGAAGCTGAAATTGCAAAACTAACTGCAGAGTTGGTTTACACACAAGGTTTCTTAAAATCGGTTCAGGCGAAATTATCAAACGAGAAATTCGTTGGCGGAGCACCGGAAAAAGTTTTGGCTAACGAAAGACAAAAAGAAGCAGATGCTTTGGCGAAGATTGCTACAATCGAGCAGAGTATTGCTGGTTTGAAATAAGAAATAAGCCAGATTAAATAATAAGTATGATCCTAACAGGTTTCAAAACCTGTTAGGTATTAAGATAAAAACCCGATAAATTTTTAAAATTTGTCGGGTTTTGTTTTACAATAAATTCTCTGATTTTTTTATAAAAAAATGTCTTATTTTTTGATTTTCATATCTTAAAATGATATAATTTTAGTACGATTTTACGTTAAAAATAAAACTGAGATTATAATGAAAAAATTGGTGTTCTGCGTATTTGTTTTTTGTCTTTTTTTGGGATGTTCCAATAAAATAGAGAAGGTAGAAAAGTCTTTTTATTACTGGAAAAGTAACAATTCGCAATTGTCTGAAAAAGAAAGGGCTACGATGGAAAATTTGCATGTGAATACATTGTATGTCAAGTTTTTTGAAGTCGATCATGACGAAAATTTTGGTGATTTTCCGATATCAAAAACATCATTAAGATATTTTGGTGAAGCAACACTAACCATTGTTCCTACCGTATATATTAAAAATGAAGTTTTTAAAAACACCAACAAAAAAAGAATGGATACTCTGGCAGACAATATCAACTTCCTGATAAATAAATATGTCAAAGATAATTTTGGCAGGGCAAATCCTGTGACCGAATTTCAGATGGACTGCGACTGGACATTATCAACAAAGGATAATTATTTTTATTTTTTAAAGAAGTTAAAACAAATTTCTAAAAAAGAGATCAGTTGTACATTGCGATTATACCCTTATAAATACCCTGAAAAAATGGGAATTCCTCCCGTAGACAAAGCAACATTAATGTGTTATAATTTAATAAATCCGCTTGGAGATCATTCAAAAAATTCAATATTAGATGTAAATGAATTAGGTCTCTATCTTAATAAAAAAAGAAAATATCCTGTGCATTTAGATATTGCGTTACCTACTTATTCCTGGATGCAGGTTTATCAGAATAATAAATTCTCGAAAGTGATTTACAACAACGATAAAGAGATTTTAAAATCATTAAAAGAGATAAAACCAATGTGGTATGAAGTAACAAAAGATCAGGTTGTAGATGATTTTTATTTAAGGATAGGAGATAAAATAAAATATGAAAATCTATCTACAGAAAAGATCAATAAAGCCATTGAGGTTATCAAAAAAAATGTTGTTTTTGATCCTGAAACAACCATAACATTATTTCATTTAGATGAAGAACAATTAAGCAAATACAGCAATGAAGAACTTTCTGGCTTTTATACTACTTTTAGTAAGTAACGCAATTTTTGCCTGCGGATTTTATCCTTATAGAGAGGATGTACGGTTTTCATTCTTTAATCCGTTAAATTTTAAATACGATTCGTATTCAGATTTTAATTATTCTACTTATTCATTTAGCATTAATCAAGATCCGTCAGGCGAGGGAATTAAAATTGACGCTAATGAAAATCTATGGCTTCAGTACTGTAAACAAAAAGTGAGTGTAGAAGCTATTAGAACAGTTTTGTTTGAATTCAATTTAGAAGATATTACAGATAAAAGTACGAATGAAATGCTGTGTTATCTTTATAAAATTAAAGATGTAGAAGCTATAAATTATTTAAAATTTGCTAAAAGCTGTGAGGTTTTTAATGGGTTTTACGATGATTCGTGGGAACGAAATAAAATAACCAAGGTAGCAAAACGAACAAAGCTTATAGAGGAAGCCATTTTGCTGTCGAATACAGTAACCAATAGAGAGTTAAAGCAGCGATATACTTTTTTAGCGATACGTTTATCCTATTATAATGATGATAAAGAAAAAATAAGAACATTGTATGATAACGTTTTTGCTTCTCAGAAAAAGGATGATATTTTAAAATACTGGAGTTTATATTTCAGGGTTTTTGCAGAAACAAATAATGCATTATCTAATTTTTATGCTGCGCAGGTTTTTGCAAATGCGCCAGATAAGCGTTTTATGGTTGCAGGTGCATTTAATAATAAAGTACCAATAAACCTGGTTTTGCAATATGCAAAAACAAATCAGGAAAAAGCAAATGTATATTTACTTGCAGGGATAAAAACAACAGATCAATCACTTCATTATTTAAAGCAGATTTATAAATACAATCCAAGAATGGATGGATTGTCCTTTTTATTATTAAGAGAAATTAATAAAGTAGAAGACTGGGTTTTTACGCCTTATTATTCTCTTTTTAATCCTTCTTTGACCTCTTATGATGAAATTGAAAAAATTTCGGTAAAGGAAATCTTCAAACGTGTAGAAAAAGACCGAAAGTATGCAGGACAATTATTAGAATTTGTTAATAATGTAAATTTAAAAAAAACACATGATCCCGCTTTATGGAAAATGAGTAAAGCTTATTTAGCATTTATAACAAAGGATAATCAGAACTGTTTACAACAGATTTCAAAATTAGAGAAAAGCATTCCTAAAAAAGATTCACTTTATTTCAATCAGATTAAAATTATAAAAGCACTTGCATTGACAGCAAATCAGCAAGCAGGAAAAGCAATTATTGAGAATGATGTAAAACAGGTGTTGATTAATAATACAAATCATAAGAAATTTTTATTTGCAATAGGCAGAGAGCTTGAATATAAAGGAAACAGAATTGATGCTGCTTTTTTATACTCTAAGTTAAACGAAAGAGCAGATAACGGCTATGATTCTAGCAATTACGCGTATTGGAAAAGTTCTAAAGGAAAAATTGGTTACTACACCGATTATTACAGTGATTATTTTGATTATATAAATGTTTTTTATTCGCCTGAAGAAGTGCAGAAATTAATCTCGGAATCAACAAAAGCTGACGCTATTGATAAATTCTCGGTATGGAAGCACAGCACTGTTAAAAATGAAACAAAAGAACTGGAAGATTTAATAGGTGTCAAATACATTCGTCAGAATAAATTAGAGGAGGCTTTATCTTATTTTAGTAAAAATGAATACCGATCAGATCGTGAAATTAATTATTCTGATTGCATGTGGGAAAGAGAAAATTGCGATTACAGGTTAAAAGACCCATTTTTTGTTTTAAAATACACACCGGAATTTGTGTTGCAAAAAAAAATATTAAGATTTAATAAATATACAGTAACCCAAAAGTTAATTTCTTATTTAAAAATTGCATCAAATCCAGAAGAGAAAAATAAAGATTACTATAACTTTTTGATCGCAAATTGCTACTACAATATGACATCTTACGGAAGCATTTGGGAAATGCGGCGTTACGGATACGGAGCAGGCACAGAAGAAAGAGATTACCCTGTAGAAGATAATAATGAGTTTTATGAATGTAATCTGGCTAAGAAATATTACAGTTTAGCTTTTAAGAATGCTAAAACAGATAAATTCAAAGCTTTATGTCTGACTATGATGGGTAAGTGCGAGCAAAACAAATTAGTTCATCAATATCCCAACGACTATAATAACCGGATTAAGAATTATGGTGATTTTCTTTTCAAAAAAAATAAATACTATCAGGATTTAAATTCGAAATATGCTGATGATTATGACAGGCTAACATCCAGTTGTAATGCTTTTGAAGAATATTTTAAAGCGAGGAGATAATTAAGACAAACCTAACAGGTTTCAAAAACCTGTTAGGTTTTTTTATATAAAAGATGCTACGCCACGAATTCACGAATTATTATACCACATATTGAAGAATTATTCGTGAATTAGTGGCTGCTTTAAATTAGTATTTTTTTTCTAATCATTACTTTTTCTTTCGATTTAAAACCAAAAACAATGGATAAGAAATTGCCGTAATGGCAACAATAATGATAAAGCTTTTAGGATCGCTGTAAACAAAACCAATTAACAAAGCCAGCGAAGCAGCAATGGCGATAATCGTTGTCCAGGGATACCAGATCGAGCGATATGGCCTTGGCAAATCTGGTTCGGATTTTCTTAATTTTATCAAAGAACAATACGCCAATCCCCAAACGATAATAGAGGTAAAGGCCGCAAATGAAAACAAGACTTCGAATGAACCAATACATATTAAAAATAAACTAAATACAGAAGAAACCAAAAGGGCCACAATTGGAGTTCCGCCTTTATTAACTGTTGTTCCTTTTTCGATAAAAAAACCGTCGCGACTTAATCCGTAGAGGATTCTTGGCGGAATCATCATAAAAGCATTCAGGATACTGATCAACGAAAAAATAGAAATAACGGTAACTATTATAGCGCCGTTTTTTCCAAAAATAATGTTTGCTACATCGGCAGCAGCCAGATTCGATTTGGCTACATTTTCAACGGGCATGATATATAAAAAGGCGACATTTATTAAAACATAAATAACCATTACAAGCAAAACACCGCTGTATAATGATTTCGGAATATTCTTGCTCGGATCGTCATTCTCTTCGGCAAAAAAGCAAACGCCATTCCAGCCGTTATATGTTCCGATAATAAGCTGAAGTGATTTAAAAAATCCAAATAATAAACCAATCTGGACTACAGTATTGTCTTTTGGAATAGGAGCCAGCTTAACGCCTGAATACATAAAACAAGCGACAACCAAAGCAAAAAAACAAATCACCTTTAATAGACTGGTAATTTGCTGAATTACACTTCCATTTTTTACTCCGCTTAAGTGCAAGAAGACAAAAGCAATCAATAATGAAATAGCCATTTCGGTAGCGTAATTTCGCAGGCTGGGAAATAAAATTATAATATATTCACTGATTACAATACAGTAAAAAGCAGGCGGAATAGCATTGGTAATATAATCAAACCAACCCGAAAGAAATCCGGCATAATTGCCAAAAGCCCTTTTGATATAATTATAAGATCCTCCGGCTTTAGGAAGCATTGTAGCAAGTTCTGCGTAGGAAGTAGCACCAATAAGCACAAACAATCCGCCAAAGAGCCACGACGCTATAATAAGCCAGTAATTGTCTAATAATGCTGCAATCGTGCCTGGAGTTCTTAAAATTCCAACTCCTATGGTTCCTCCAATTAGTACGGCGATATTAAAACTTAAGCCTAGTGTTTTTTGTAATTGGTTTTTCGTGGAATCTGACATAAGTAGAATTTTATTTTGATGGGCGAGAAGCACTCGTATGGCAAAAGTAATACAATTAGAGACTTTTTGGTCGAAACAAAAAGCCTCATTTATGGCTAAATGAGGCTTATAATTCTTTGAAGTGCTTTGGATTTTGCTGCTATTATAAATTTGCTTTTATTTTTTCAATAACAGATTCGTATTCTGTATCGGATAAATATGTTTTTTGAGGATTCATTTCAAAAATACCTCCAAATCCGTAACCCTCTTTATATTTTGGAACTATGTGAAAGTGTAAATGGGATAAAGTATCACTATAAGCCCCATAATTAATTTTGGTTGGATTGAAAGCCTTTGCAATTGCTTTGGCAACAGTGGCGACATCCTCCATAAATAAATTACGCTGTTCATCACTTAACTCATAAAACTCAACAGCATGATTATTATAAACAACATTGCAGCGTCCTGTATAGGATTGTTCTTTAAAAAGGAAAAGCTGAGAGACTTTTAAATCTTCAATTTTGATCATTAACTCCTGCAATTTGTCATTGTTCTGACAATACAAACATTCTGAAACCGGACTAGGCATATTTTCTAATGTATTTTATTAGTAAAACTTTTTTTACAATTTATGTTCTCTTGCAAAAATACTTTTTTATTTTAAAAACCAAAGCTTCTTCTGTTTTTCAAAAAATGAAATACAGAAGAAGCTTTGGAAACTAAAATCTAATTCAAAAATTTTAGAACTTATATCTTAAGCTTGTCATCACCTGACGAGGTGCAATTGGGTTTACACTATAATTTTCGTGAACAGTATAATTCAATTCATTTGTGATGTTTGATAGTCGGCATAAAATCGTGAATTTTCTCCATTCGTAACCTAAAGAAGCATCAACAGTAGTATAACCTTTCAATGGAATATCTCGGTCTCTGATTGTTATAGTATACGCAGGATCTGGCTTAGGATTAGCAGGCGTTGGTTTAACCTCTGTCCATAAATAATCATCATTCCAGCCTCCGGTACGATCTCCAACATAGTTTGCAATCGCTCCAAAAGTTAATCCTTTTAATAAACCAGCTGGCAGTTTGTAGAAAAAGCTCAAATTGGCTGTGTTTTTAGGAGTTCTTGCTAATACATCACCTACTACAAGACTTCCGTTTGTTCCAGATGATTTCGATACTTTAGTTTCATTAAAACTGTAACCTGCCAAAATATTTAATCCTTCAACAGGATTTGCAGTTATATCTATTTCGACACCTTTTCCTTTTGTAGCACCTACTAATTCTTTGAAATTGCTGTTCGCATTTTGTGTTACACCATCTGCTAAAAATTGCGCAGTTTGTGCCAGATTGTTATTTGATATTTGATAAACAGTAACGTTTGTACTTAAAAGACCTTTCCAGAAATCTTTTTTAATACCCACTTCATATTGGTCAATAATCGAAGGATCCAATGGTTTTGAATCTACTGTTGTTCCGGTATTTGGTGTAAAAGAGTTCGAATAACTTGCAAAAAGCGATAAATCGGTCGTTGGCTGAATTACTAATCCCGCTTTAGGCGAAAAAGCTCTGTTTAAGGTTTTGGCTCCGGTAACCGGAAGCGCATTTTCGTAAGCAGTTGTAATAACATTTACATTGTTCTTCTTCTCGATTACTTCTTTTGTAGTTGTAGCTTCGCCTTGTTGCCAGGACCAACGTAATCCTGCTAAAACTTTTACATATTGATTGATCGAAACTAAATCTTGAAAATAAGCTCCAAAACGTTGTGTTTCTGTACTTGTTAATTGAGTAGTTCTTGTAGGGTAAGGAATAACATTACTTTGCGTACTGTAATCGTAAGTATATAAGTTTATCGCTGTAGCTTCTGTTGTTAAAAGGTCTGCGGGTTTTGCCGGATCATAGAATCCAAAAGTATAACTTGGAGCCAGAGAATTTTCGTAGTCAACTCCCGTAAATAACTGGTGTTTGATGCTACCGGTATTAAAAGTTCCTTGTAAACTTAATTGATCACCAAATATTTGTTCTGCACCATCAGCTTTTGTTAATCCACGTTTCCAGTTTCCGTTGGCATCAATTGTACTTAATTGTGCTGTAGAAGTCTGGGTTCTGCGGTACGATTGGTAAGAAGAATTAAAATTTAATTTCCAGTTTTTATTAAAATCATGATTAAACAACATCGAAGCACTGGCAGATTTAGTATTTGCTGTTGACCAAAGTGACCCGAAAAAGTCATTACGAGGTAAGTCCAGAATTGTTTTTCCGTAGATTCCTGTACCAAAATCCGGAGTCCAGTCGGCACTTAAATAATCTCCTTGTACTGTAATTTGTGTTTTATCAGAAAGATGAAATAAGAATGACGGATTGATATAAATACGTTCGTTTTTAACGAAATCCCTAAAGCTTTCTGAGTTTTCGTATGAAGCTGTAATTCTGTAAGCTATAGATTTGTTTAATGGTCCGTAAAAGTCTATAGATGGTTTATAGAAAGAGTAACTCCCTATTTGCATAGATAGTTCACCGCCTTGTGTAAACTTTGGTGTTTTGGTAACCAAATTCATAATTCCGCCAGGTGCCACATTTCCGTATAATAAAGCTGAACCTCCTTTTAAGAATTCTACTTTTTCTAAAGATGAAACTTCCGGTATTGATCCGGCATTATAACGAAAACCATTTTTAAACATATTATTGGCAGACATATCATATCCTCTCGAAAAGAATGATTCCTGTGCACCACCACGAGCAGATCCTACATAAACTCCGTTAAGGTTTTTTACCACTTCGCTTAATCTGATAGCTTGTTGTTCCTGTATTATTTCGCTGCCAATGATTTGAACACTTTGTGGCAAATCCATTACTTTAATTCCTGAACGTGCAGCTTCGATTGGTTTTTTAGGTTTATTTGCTGTAATTAAAACTTCATTAAGAATTTCTCCTTTTTTATTTTTTACAGTATCATTTGCTGTTGAGGTACTTTCTGCCTTTGCATAGTCCTGACTATAAGTAGCAATGCTTATAAAAGATAAAACGAGTAATAAATTATATCTCATGGTATTTATTTAGATTGAATAAAGATAAGTTTTTGCAAATATAAGTGCAGTTAGATGTTTTAACAAAATATATTGATAGATTTTCTTACTTAAAACTTGATTAGTTTTGTCTTAAGATTCGCTTAAGATTTTGCTTTGTTGAATTTAATTATATATAAATAAAGTGCATATTTCAGTCTGAATATTTCTGTTGTAATGATTATCAGCATAAAAAAAACCTTGCTTAAAAGAACAAGGTTTGTAATAGTATAATAAGTTGACATAAATGAACTATTTTACAGTAATTAAATATGTAGCCATTTTCCAGATTTCGTCGTATTTTTTACCGTTATGTTCTCCGGCAGCTTTTTCTGTATAAGCAAATTCTACCATGTAATTTCCTGGCCAGATTGGTGTAAATGAAATTTCTCCGTTTTCATTACTCCATAATTCTTTTTCCCAGCCATTTGGAGCTATTACTTTCATTTTTTGCTCTTTGGCAACCTTAGCTTCGTACAAAGCATTTACATTCACTTTTGTTTTTTGTTTTGCAGTTGTAGCATCTTTAGAAAATAAACTAATCACGTTTGTGTTTGCAATAGCTTCGTTTCCTTTTGCAGCATTTCCTACTGTAACCGTTGCACTTGAGTTATAATCTAAAACCATAGTTCCGTAAACATCTTTTACTTTGTGGTGCATCACGATAGTATAAACTCCATCTTCATCCGGAGTAAAAAATGCCTGGTATTTATTATCTAAAGCTTTAGAAGTAAGTTTCGTTTCTTTTTTTGAAGGTGAAACCAATACTAAAGTAAAATCTTTTAGATCCGAAAACCATTTGTCTGCTTTTGTAATGTCATTATCTGAAAATTCTCCAAAATAAACTGAAATTTCCTGTGCTTTTCCTTTTGTACCAGTCGCTTTAGTTTCGATCCAAAGTGCGTGAGCAAATAATTGTGGACTTGCAACTAACATTAAAAGTAAAAATGTTATTGTTTTTAAAGTTTTAGATTTCATAAGATGAAGTTTAAATTTTATTAGTATTAATATTTTTCACAAACTTAAGTCTTATTTAGAATAATTAAAAATAAAACTTAAAAAAAAGATTTTTTTGGAATAATACCAACCAAAAAGCACCTCCGGATTAGAGATGCTTTTGATAAAAAGTATTTTAAAATTTCAAGGTTAAATTTACTAATATGTTTGATGGAGTTTGTGCCATTCCATATGAGTCCCAATATTCTTTGTTGCTGATGTTATTAAATTTAACACCAATTCTCCATGTTGGTCTGTCATAAAATACAGTTGCATTATAAACAGAATAAGAAGGAACGTAGAAGCTTTCATCTTCAAATTTATATTGTTTGTCTACATAGTTACCTCCAAAACCAACACCTAAATCTTTTAGTTTGTTTTGAAATTTATAAGAAAGCCAAAAGTTAACCACATTCTCCGGGGCACTACTGGCTTTGTTTCCTTCGATAGTTTCATCTGAAGATTTTATGATACGATTATCATTATAAGCATAACCAATCATAGTGTTTAAACCTTCGACAGGATTAGCAATAAATTCGAAATCCAGACCTTTACTGACTTGTTTACCATCCTGAATACTAAATCCGTCAGGAGTTGTTCTTGTCGCATTATCGATAGTAATGTTGTAATAACTTAATGTAGTGCTTAATTTTTTATTGAATGCTTCTACTTTTACACCTCCCTCATATTGGTTGGCATAAACTGGTTTTAAGATTAACAAGCTTCCGTCTGGCTGATTTACCGGACCTGAATTTTGAAAACCATTCATGTAATTTCCAAATAAAGAAACCTGATCTTTAACCACTTCATAAACCAAACCTAATTTTGGCGATAAAGCAGTTTGGTTATATCCTTCGACATCTACAAGTTTTTTCTGAACGAAGTTGTCCAGACGAAGACTTAACATGGCCGATAAACGATCTGTAAAACTGATCACATCTGAGGCATAAACACTAAATATTTGCTCGTCCGGAACTGGCCATGTAAGTTGAGACAAAGCAGCGTCAACTTGTTTTTTTCGAATAGGCGCAAAAGGTTTTGTTACATCAATAGTGTCCAGAACCGGTGTTGCACCATAATTAAAAGTACCTTTTGAAAATCTGTAATTTACACCTAACAATAATTTATGTTTGATGCTTCCGGTAGAAAACTGGCCATTAATGTTTTCTTGTATATTGGTAAACTGATTGGATATTGGTCCAAAACGGGATACACTTCTTTGTACTTCTGTTGGCGAACTCCATAAGGTATAATACTGATAACTGCGATCTACATTTTCGTCTATAAAAGAGTAAAGTGTGGTAGATTTCCAGTTTTCTGCCAATTGATATTCTGCCTGAACAAAAACTTTTGACGATGAGGTTTTGGCATCAAGATCATCGTGAAATAAACTTTTTCTGTAGTCTATCTTTAAATCTGTTGGGTTTGTAATTCCCGGAGCATAAGAACGTCCGTAAGTAGGGCGTGTGTTGTTTACATTGTAGACTTCAGTATCAATACTTAAGGTTAGTTTATCTGTTGCTTTATAAATAATACTTGGCGCAATCAGCAATGTTTTATTAAAACCATAGTCTAAGAAACTTTTTTCAGTATTTACTGATGTGTTTAATCGAAACAATACTTTATTATCCTGTGTTAACGGAGTATTAATATCAAGCGCAAGTCTGTTCAATCCAAAACTTCCTCCAGTATAAGATACTTCTGTTTTTTTACCTTCAAAAGGTTTTTTGGTAACTAAATTTACAACCCCTCCAAAAGACGAAACAGAAGATCCGAATAAAGTTCCTGATGGTCCTTTTAGCACTTCGATACGTTCTGCATTATCAATAGAAATAGAGCTTCGGCCTGTCATGTTTTCCATTCCGTTTCGGGCATTAACACCTGTACTAAATCCTCTGAAAGAAATTTCAAGTCCGCCTGATGGATAAATTTTTGTGGTTACACCAGGTGCATTTACAACTGCGCTCCTAATGTCAACAGCAATTTGTTCCTGCAAAAGTTCTTTCTGAATCACGCTGTAAACCTGCGGATTTTCCAGATTTTTTAGCGGCATTCTTGCGACGTAATCTGTTTTTTTAGATAAGATGCTTTTCTTTCCATTTACCACAACTTCGTGTAATTCCTTATTAGAAACTTTCAGTTGAAGATTAATGGTTGAGGTTTCACTTTCTGCTACAATAACTTCCTGTTCAGTAGTTTCGTAACCCGTTAGAGATATTTGTAGCGTATAAGTATTCGCTCTTACTCTGTTTAGTTCAAAAGTCCCGTCATCATTGGTAGTTGTAACGTATTTGGAGCTTTTTAGAATAATATTTACACCGGCAGCCGCGTCGCCTTCAGAAGTTGTTATTGTACCTTTTATTTTTCCGAAATTTTGTTGTGCAAATGAACAAAAAACCGAGAATAGTAAGCTGATTGTGAATAGAAAACGATAGGTTTTCAGAGTAGTATATTTCATTTTAAAATTAAATTTGGTTAAGGTTGTTGTTTTTATTTAGAATGAATAAAAACAGTGCAAATGTAGAAATTAATATTTCTTTAACAAATTTTATAAAGAATGATTTAATGCCCTTTTTGTTATATTTAGATAAACATTTTATAGTAAACATGAAGAAAGAGAAGCAATTGACTTAAATTTCTCACTTTTATTAAAAAATCTGAAAAGGATAGAAGTTACACTTCAAAAGACTTAATTTTGCAGTCTGAAAAAATGCTTCATGATTTTACCTTTCTTAAAAAAAATACAAAACACGCCCAGAGGATTTAGAATAGCTAATACTGTATTTTTTTTCCTTTCCGGATTTGGATATTCTTCCTGGGTTTCCAGAATTCCGCATATAAAAGCACAGTTAAATTTATCCGAAGCTGAATTTGGAACTGTTTTATTTGCTTTTCCAATTGGTTTAATGCTAACAATGCCTTTTACAGGAAGATTATTAAATAAATACAGCAGCCGTTATGTCATGTTGTTAGGAGCAGTGATGTTTAATATTGTTCTTGCTTTACCCGGTTTGGCTGGTTTTGTGTGGCAGTTGGTGATTATACTTTTAATTTTTGGAGCTTCCCGTAATATTTTTAATTTATCTATTAATGCACAATCGCTCGAGGTTCAAAAATTATATCCGCAATCGATTATAACCCGTTTTCATGCCGTTTGGAGTATTGCGGTTTTTTCGGGAGCAGGTTTGGGTTATGTAATGGTATCCAGACATATTGCGCCATCGCATCACTTATTAGGTGTAAGTATTTTGATGATGGGACTTACGGCTTGTTTTTATCCGCTAAGTATTCATAATGAGCCTGTACCGGTTAAAAAGAAATTCTTTTCGATGCCGGAAAAAAACCTGATCAAATTTGCTATAATATGCTTTGTCTCTATGGCTTGCGAAAATACAATGTATGATTGGAGTGGAATTTATTTTGAAAATATACTGCATGCTTCTCCAAACCTAACGAGTGCTGCATTTGTGTTTTTTGCCACAGCGGTAACTCTAGGACGTTTGTTTGGAGATTATGGTGTAATGAAATTTGGTACCAAACGAATCCTGCTTTATAGCGGTATTTTGATCACTTTAGGTTTTTTAACTTGCTTTCTGTTGCCTTTTGTTTATCCAACAATTTTCGGTTATGTATTAATAGGAGTTGGGGTTTCCTGCGTAGTTCCGTTAGTATTTGGTATTGCAGGAAGATCATCAAAATTAAGCAGCGGTTCTGCTTTAACCTCTATATCTACAATTGGTTATCTTGGGTTTTTATTGGTGCCGCCAATGGTGGGGTTTATCTCTGAATACTTAAGTATGAAATGGGCGTTTTTAGTAATGGCACTTTTGGGGATATTGATGATTTTTATGGTGAATAAGATTGGAGAGAATGAGTAACGAGGATTTGCCGCGAAAGCGCTAATTTTTTTGCCACGAAGGCTCGAAGACACTAGGTTTTTTTGAAAGATTTTGTAATTAAGGCGCTAAAGTTTGTTTTTTTGACTGGCTTAAGTTGCGATAAGTATTCTAAAATTTTGCTCTGAAAGAGCCTTAGCAATAGCATAGTGCGAAGCACTATGATGAAAAGTGACTATCGTTTTGCCCTGTAAGGGCAAAAGCCTAATTCTAAAGAAAACACTAATAATATTTTCTACGAATGTTATCTGTTCTACGAATCTAGAGGTCTGTTTGCTTTTGCCCTTTCAGGGCAATAGTCGCTTTGCTTTAGCTCATAGCACTGCGCAATACGCTTATGATTTTGGGCTTTCAGCCCATTTTTAGGATTTTCGAAGACTACGTGAATATTTTTTTATTTTAAACTGGACTGAAGTCCAGCTCTACAAAATGAATCGAACCTAAGGTTCTTTAAATACCAGCGTTCAGGTGAATAATAGTAATAAGAAGCTTTTTATAGTATAATCAAGATGTAGCTTATATAATTCATTCTCAAGGAATTTTAAAATAAGAAGCTTTTTATAAGTCTAATTAAGACGTAGCTTTAATATAATTCCTTCTAAGAAATTATAAGATAATCCAAAAAAAGAACCATAGGTTCGGCCAATATTGTAGAGCTGGACTTTAGTCCAGTCTAAAAAAAATCGATTATAATTATAAACGCTAAAAAAAGGAGAGATGTTATTTCTTCATCATAATAAAACGCTCCGTAGTCAATTTTCCTTGTAATTTTCCAGTAGCTTCAGCAGTGATAGTATTATCAGCACCTTTTGTATAAGTGATTTTTTGAGGATAATCGTGTTTTGGATTTTCGAAAACCAATTGTTTATCAGATTCCGCAGTTGATGGGAACGCAACAGATTTATCATCATTTTGACCTTTTACAGTTGCAAAATAAGTTAAAGATTCTCCTTTTTGAGCTAAGACAATACTTTCGAAATGTAAAGTATCTTTTCCTTTAATAAAATAAGATGATCCACTAAAAGTACTGTCGTTAAGTTTGGTCCAGTTTTCGGTTAAAGTACCATCAGGAGATTTATTTTCCCAGTTTCCGATAAGCCAATCTGCTATTTTGATTTTATCCTTTTCTACAGATTCTTTTTTCTGGCAAGAAACAACGGCTAATAAAAGCATTAAAAGAGTAATTTTCTGAAACATATTTATGGTTTTTGATGTTAAATTGAAAAGCTAAGATATTAAAAAAATGGTTGCCAGTAATTTCACAAATTAGCACGAATTATTATTCAAATGCTAAATGGAAAATTTTGTCTTGGATTGGAGGATTAAAATGATTTTTGTTTCACGCAGATTTAAAAAAGATTTAAGCAGATTCTCACAGATTTTTTAATCTAAATCAAAATTAAATCAGCCAAAATCTGCGTGAAACAAAAAATTCGCGCTAATTTGTGTAATTTGTGGTTAGAAAACTTTGTAAAAAATCATTTTAATTTAATCTGTGGCTAAAAAAAATTAAACACTTTCGCCTAAAATAGCATAAACCAGTTCTTTAGTCGGTTTTTGATCTTTTAGTTTCGCTCTGACATCATCAAAAGTCACTTTAAAATCACAACCCAATTTATAATCGCCACAACCATAAGCGGTTTTTCCTTTCATGATCGTTCCTTTTTTGCATTTTGGGCAAGTCAAGGCATCAGAATCAGCTGTTGCTGCTGGTTTTGCTTTTGGAGCTGTTTTTTTGACTTCTAATTTGAGTTTGTAATTTTCTTCAAAACGTATCAAACCTTCAACCGTTCCTTCATCGGTTTTAAAACCTTTTATGTTTACAGTTGATCCTTTCTGAACCAATCTTAGATATTGATTTTCGGATATTTTTTTCTCTGCAAAAACATTTGGCAATAGAAAATCGCAACCAGCTTTATAATTTCCACATCCGTAAGCTGATTTTCCTTTTATTAAAGTGGCTTTCTGGCATTTCGGACACGTTTCTGCCAAAATTCCTGCGGCTTTCTTTTTCTCGACTTTCACGATTTCTTTTTGAGTTGCAGTTGCATGCGAAATATTGGCGTGTCGGGTTTCACTTCGAACTTCGGTAACCAAAGCCTCGACCATTCGCTTCATGTTTTTTATGAATGCTCCGGCGGTATAAGTTCCTTTTTCGATATCTTTCAGTTGTTTCTCCCAGGAACCTGTAAGTTCAGCCGATTTGATCAATTCATTCTTAATCGTATCTATAAGCTGAATCCCGGTAGGAGTTGGTAAAACCTGTTTTTTATTTCGAACAATATACTGACGTTTAAAGAGTGTTTCGATAATATTCGCACGCGTAGACGGACGGCCAATACCGTTTTCTTTCATCAGTTCTCGTAAATCTTCGTCATCGACTTGTTTTCCTGCGGTTTCCATCGCACGTAGTAAAGTTGCCTCTGTAAACTGATTGGGTGGTTTGGTTTCTTTTTCTAAAAACGATGGTTCGTGCGGACCTTTTTCGCCGACAACAAAATTGGGTAATAAATCAGCTTCTTTTTCTTTTGCATTTGGATCTTCAAAAACAACACGAAACCCTTTTTTTAAGATCACTTTTCCGGTGGTCTTAAACATAACTTCGGCAGCTTTTCCAATTACTGTGGTGTTGGCAACCAGACAATCATCATAAAAAACAGCAATAAAACGTCTTGTAATAATATCGTAAACTTGCTGCTGATTGAATTGCAAATTGCTTTCTATTCCGGTTGGAATAATCGCGTGGTGATCCGTAACTTTTTTATCGTTGAAAACCTTAGGCGATTTTTTTATTTTTTTTCCTAAAAGCGGTTGCGTTAATTCGGCGTATTTGGATAATTTTTGCAGGATTCCCGGTACTTTTGGGTATATATCATTGGGTAAAAAGGTGGTGTCAACTCTGGGATACGTCACTACTTTTTGCTCGTACAAAGTCTGTACAATTTTAAGCGTTTCATCTGCCGAAAATCCAAATTTGGTATTACAATACACCTGTAAACCTGTTAAGTCAAATAGTTTTGGTGCATATTCGTTTCCGTTCTTTTTATCGACCGAAACAATTTCGAATTCACTTTCTTTGACTTTATTCGCCAAAAGTTCTCCATCTTCCTTTTTCAGGAAACGGCCTTCTTCATAGCTAAAAAGAGTTTCTCTGTATAAAGTCTGTAATTCCCAATAGGGTTGAGGTTTAAAGTTTTCGATTTCTTTCCAACGATCCACAACCATTGCCAATGTTGGCGTTTGCACGCGGCCAATAGACAATACCTGTTTGTATCCGCCATGTTTTACGGTATATAAACGTGTGGCATTCATACCCAATAACCAGTCGCCAATGGCTCTGGAGAATCCTGCGTAGAATAAATTATCGTAGTTTTCAGAAGGTTTTAAGTTTTCGAAACCTTCTTTTATCGCTTCGGTTGTTAAGGACGAAATCCATAAACGTTGTACTTCGCCTTTGTAATTGGCTTCGTTCATAACCCAACGCTGAATCAGTTCTCCTTCCTGCCCGGCATCCCCGCAATTGATGACCAATTCGGCTTTGTCGAACAAGCTTTTTACAATTTTAAACTGTTTTTGGATTCCTGAATTCTCAACGACTTTGGTTTCGAATTTCTCCGGAAGCATGGGTAAGTTATTCAAATCCCAGCTTTTCCAGTGTGGTTTATAATCGTTGGGTTCTTTTAAAGTACATAAATGCCCAAAAGTGTAAGTCACGGCATAACCGTTTCCTTCAAAATATCCATCGTGCTTGGTATTGGCTCCCAAAACGGATGCGATTTCACGTGCTACACTTGGTTTTTCAGCAATACATACCTTCATTTTTCTCCTTCGTTGTTTAAAAAGCGAAATTAGGGATTTAGAATTTGGTATCGAAATTATAAAGGGAGAAAGGTTTTTTTTAATCGCGCAAAGTCGCCAAGTTTTTGTTTGTTAAGTTTTTGAACTTTGCGTCTTTGCGCCTTTGCGTGAAATAATATTCTACATCACATTTTTTTAATCTTTCTTTCTTCTATCCGTAAGATATTTTCGAATTGGAATATCATAAAAAACCATTGTTAAATAAGCGATACCCACCAGAAAAATTGTTCCTGCAATAATAATAAAAGTCAATTGAGGCGTTTCGGGTTTGTATTTCGTGTAATAATTGGCGAATATCCACATGGCTGTGTAATGCGTCATGTACAGGGGATAAGATATTTTTCCGAAGAAGATGCACAGTTTTTTGAATCCTGGTGCCAAAGTAGCTCCGGCGCCCAATACGATCAATAACGGGAAATACAATACAACCACCAAAGGTTCTGTGAGCCAATTGAAATCTGAAAAAGGCAATACGAAAGCTAAAAGCAATAATACCGATAAACCAATAAATCCTAATTTCGATTTAATAATCCAATTCGAACGGTAAATGAGCATTCCGGCTAAAAACGAATACGAAATACGACCAAAACCATCCCAAAAAGTTTCTCCGCTCCATCCGCCCATTAGCGAACCTCCCGCACGCTGACTGACGAAACAAATTCCTGCAGCGGCTAAAATGGTTAGTAAAAACAGTAAACGACGACTTAGTTTATAAAGGAAAAGTGCATACAAAATATTAGCCACATATTCCCAAAACAAAGACCAGCCTGGCGCATTTAAACCAAATATATTGAAATAACGATCTGCCATAACCGGAAAAGGAATCAGGAAAACTGAAGCAAAAAAAATCAGAATTAGTTTGCCGGTTTCGTAGGTTTCAGGATGACCGCCAAACGGATCAAAAAGAAAAGCCAATAAACCCAATACAGAACCAAAAACAACCAAAGGATGTAATCTGATTAATCTTAATTTAAAAAAGTCAGTCAGTTTCATTTTACCAATCCGGTCATGATAGGCGTAGGCAATAACAAATCCGGAAAGACAGAAGAAAAAGTCGACCGCAAGAAAACCATGCGCAATAAAATTCTCGTTTGGCGGATGAACAATTTCCATAAAATGAAAAATGACAATCGCCACAGCGGCTATTCCTCTTAATCCGTCGAGGATTTCAAAATGTTGTTTTGGTTTTAAGGTTTCGGTTTGGGGCATTGTTTTTTGCTTTTCGATAGGAATCTAAATAAAAGTTATAAATAAAAAACCGTTAAAGAATGTTCTTATAACGGTTTTATTAATTCTAAAATAAATAATTTTTAAAGCAGAACAATTTATTTGAAACTTAATTTAAATTCAACTTTTTTTATTTCTTCAGGCTTGTTAGATGTAAATTTTATATTTTTTATCTTATCTAATTTTTCATCTACTTTTACTGTAGAATTTACTTTTGCGCGTTTACTAATCTCAACATTTTTAGTTAGTGTTTTCATATTATTTTCGTTTAATAATAAATCCGTAAAAATCACCATTTGAATCAAATGGAACATCAAAAACATCTCCATTTTCATCTTCCATTGCACCAAAGATATGAAATGTTTCTGACAACTCTTCCAGATTAAGTGAGATAGCTCTTCTGTATAATCTGGTTCTTGCTTTAGTACTGCCTTTAATAAAAATATTTCTCTCAGGATATATTTCTGAAAAAGTATAAGCAGATTTGGCGACTGTAGCTAAAACTGTATTTCTGTCCCCGTTATGACTTACAGCTAAATCATCAATGATATATCTGTTTTGGATTGGGTCAATAATTAAATCTCCAAAACCTAAATTGTATAATGTTTCATCTTTTGTTACTGTGTAAGCAATGCCTTTAGATATTTCACCATTACTTCCAATGCTTTCAAATCTAAAAAGGGTTGAATCTGTATTTGTAAGCAAATCATATTTTGGAATATTCATTCTTAAAAATTAATATTGCGAAAATATGTAATTTTTTATAAATATTTACTTACAATAATTTTTTAATGATTTTACACTTTAAAAATATCAATTCTTTTCATCCAAAAAATTTCAGATTCTAAAAATTGAAGTTTTGTCTTCACTACTTTGTCACTTTTATCTCTTGGATTTTTGGTGACGAATCTTGCCGTTGACTTATTAAAATCTAAAGTGTATTTGTCGTCAATATCTTCTTTTTTGTTAGCAGAAAAAGTAATCATATTGTCTTTTACACTCCATTTTCCTTTTCCGTATTTATTAACTTCCGGTGGACTTCCGCCTTGTAATTTAGTATAGTAATGAAATTCGAATGTTCCGTCCTGATTTAAAGTCAGTTTATATTCTATGATATGTTTTCCTTCTGCGCTAAGTGAACGTGTATAATCGCCAGCGAATTGGTTGGATTGTGCCGATAAAGTCAGGTTGAAAATAAAAAGAAAAACGGTAAGGATTAGTTTCATTAGTGTGGTTTTTATTGGTTTGAAAATGAATTGGAAATTCTTTATCAAAAGTAACAGGTTTATAATTAAATCCCTTACGTGAAACCGTAAATTTATTTATGGATATAATGAATTTAAGCTAAAGATTTCCAGATCTTGTAAAACAAATATTTTGCTGAGTTAATCAATTTCGATGTATTCAGATTTGCCTTTATCGTTTCCGTTTGTCAGCCATTCCCAATCCAGAGATAATTTGATTTTACCCTTCTCTGTCAACGTAATTTGTGCTAATGCTTTTCCTGCTTTCAGTTCATTATCGGTTGTTAAGCATTGATAAAGCATGTTTAATTCGTTGTTTTTTAATTCGGCAATAATTTTCCCGTATTTTATTGTTCCGCCAAAATAGTCGGCAGTTACAAGATTATCATCCTGTTTATAACTAAAAACGGTTTCGGTGTTTACTTGTCCATTATCAGAATTTTGAATAAGTGCAAATCGTTTATTATTAAAATCAAATTTATCCATTTTGTATCTTGATTTAATTTTGAATGTATCGTGTAATACCTAATCTGTATGTTTATAAGTAAGACGTTAACGCCAGCGGAAGCAAAATGAATCTAAAAGTCTTTTGTGAATTTTATTCCTGATCTATTTTAAAAATTCTCGAATAGTTCCCAAATTCAGTTTCTTTAAGGTTCTCTTCGATTACTTTTTTTGCTATATCAAAGTCAACAACCATACAGCCCACTTCCATAGTTCCGCTGCCAATACTTCCTCCATCAGTATGGCCAAGTCCTGTCCAGCCTAAAACTTCGTCCATTTTTGCTTCGAGTCTGTGTCGTTTTTCAAGATCTTGTTCAGTTCCAAAACCATCAATGATATACTCAATTTCTAAAAAAGAAACTTTATCCTGATCAAATTCTCTATAACCTTCTTTTAGTTTCTGGTCAATTTCTTTTTGAACATTCTTTCTAAAACTCGAAAATAATCCGCCTTTAACTTCTTTGTTTTGTCCTTGCTCTCCAACTATTCCCCAATGTACAACGGCTGTTTTTTCGTCTTTGTCCCAGGTTTCCCAGTACCAAAGCTGATTATCTTTTAGTTTGTAAAGTTTAAGCATAGTATTTTAGTTTTCTAAATTGTTTTTATTAGCTAAAGAGAGTTTCCCAAGCCTTATATTGGTACAAGTTTTTACTTATTAAAGTTATAGTTCTTGATTCTTTTTCTGAATAATAAAAATTGTATTGTTGTAAGCAGCAGACCAATTGTTGAAAAAATGGCAAGGGTTGTCAAAATAGTAAAATTTTGCAAGCGAATATCAATCAATGCATTAGTAATGATAAAAATAAAACAAAATAATGGTATTCCTAAAAATGTTAAAAGTGATAAAAAGAAATTATTTCTAATTTTTTCTACCAAATTTAGAGGAAGTACAAAAGAAGAGATCACCATTGCAATAAAATATATAAATGCAAACCCCATGTTTAATAATAGTTCTAAAATCTGCATCAATTTTTCGAATAAATTTCCATCAGTCGTTTTTGTTGCTGCAATTACAATATTATAGATAAAAAATAATGCAACGCTTATCAGAAAATTAATTAGCCAAAACTTAAATATATTTTTTTTCATTTTTTTTAGAGGTAGTTTTTTATTCCATTTTTTCGTCAAGATAAACAAAATCTCCTGTTTTCATTTTACCAAAAACTTCGCCTTTTAATAAAGGGTTGATAATGAATAAATAACCAACATAGTGTGGTTCTTTCTCTCTCGATGCAATTGTTTGATTCTCTTCATGAATTACTATTTTCATAGTGGTGCTTTCATCATCAAAAGCTGACACAAACCTTATGATTTTGTTTTTGTTCGTCCACTCATATATTGTAAAAGTTTCATTCCAACTATTCTTCAGTTTTTTAGGCTTACCGTACTTTTTTATTAATGTCTTTATTAATGCATCACATTGTTTTTGAGTAATTTCATCGGCAACAGCATTTATTACTTTTATTGTACCATTTATTGTTGTGGCTACATTAACTTTCTGGAACTGCTGATTTTCAAATACTGCCATTGTATCAATAGAAGTTGAACTTTGTTGACGATACTCTATACCAATTGCTTTTTTATTTTCTGAATATTCATTTATATAAGTGGTGTCTTTTGCAACCAATTGAGAATGTACCGTTCCTTTTATTTCATAAAAATTTTTAAATTGTTTACTCTTGTTTTTCTCAGGATATAAGTCCAGTATTTTGGTGTCTAAATTGAAGCTTTCTAAATTTAAAGGTTCTTCTCCAATTGGCTTTGTCTGTCCATAACAACTTGTAAATAGTATAGTGCTTAATAAAAGAAGTATTGAGATAATATTTTTCATTTTTGGTGGATATTTATTCTTTTACAGTTGTTCATAAAATTATCCTCAGGAAGCGCTAGTGTCCGCTCGTGATTTCATATTTTATTTTGTTATTGATATGCCTTGTGTTCATGAGCATGAGATTTGTGCCAGAGGGAAAATTGTTAGATTTTGCAAATAGCTTTAGGTTGAAAATTAAAAGTAAATTGGTTAGTAATAGTTTATTGGTTTCTAGTCGTTTTCTCTATTTATTATTGATTTTTTTATTGCAAATATTCCGGGAAGAATCATGATGAATCCAAAAAAGCCAAATATTGCAGCATCCCAAAATTTATCATCAAGTCGAACAGCATTAACTCCGGATAAATTTAAATAATCATTATTTTTTGATGCTACGCTTTCAATACTGATATTTTTATTAAAAAAATACTTATCAGCAAACGATAGCGAATCTATATTTATTATTTTTTTTCTGTATTCTGCTTTGTCAATGCCAATAAATATAGAATCTCCTTCTTTTACTTCATTAACTAAATCGTCTACAAAAGTGGCCTTTAAATTTTTTCCGCTAATTATAAAGTTTAAATCGGGAAAGTTCTCCAGCTTAATTAAAACCGAATTACGTTTACGCTTGCGAAGTTCAATCTTTTGGGCATTTTTAGCACCAAAAACAACGATATCTTTAGCATCTACATCTTTAATCTGCAAAGCATTGTAAACACCAAAAAAGCATAATAGTCCGATTAATGCAAATATAATACAAACCTGTAAACCAGTTTTTAGTTCTGCTAAATCCTCAAGTTTTACATTTCGCTTTTTATTTTTAGTTACTTCATTTTTTATTTCAAAATAGTTGTCATAGTTGCGACCTGATATTTTTACTTTTTCACCTGTTTTGAGGTATAATGTCAAAATTTCCCACCTATCATATTTTTCTTTGATCTGTTTTTCGGTCCAATTTTCTACTTCATTTAGATTGTAACTCCTTTTTGTTTTTCCAAATGACATTACCATTAATGTGTTTTTTACAATAGAGTAGTTTTTTAGTGTAATAAGACTGTAAAAACAAATTATCGCGCCCATTAAAAAAATGAGACCGAAAATGAGGCTAATGTAATTAGGATGATTGTTAGGCGTGTATTGTGTATAGCAGTATATTGACATGCACACACATAATAAAATACCAAAAAAATAAGGCAGCCAATATCTTTTTTTGTTTTTTGATTTCAATTCTCTTTCTGCCAATTTTGTTATTTTAGAATTACTTAAAACAATCTGTTTTTATTAGTTATTGATATTTGTAGTAATAAAATTAGTTGCTAATTTTTACTTTTTCGAGCTTAGTATTGTGTTTTGTTATTTCGAGGATGTTTTGCCATTTCAGGATCTTTAAATTTTTCTTTGAATTAATAAAATAACCCAGATTATAATTCCGAAGATTATTGAGAATACAAAATTAGCTTTATCAAAATTGCGAGTGTTAAACAAGTAACTAATGAGTACAGAACCGGTACAACTTACTAAGAGCTTTAAAAATTTATTTTTTAAATTTTTGTCTTCGTAATTCCAATTCAGTTTACTTATTCTATTTTTCATTTACTCGATTGATAATTTAATTATGACGAATATAAAGTTAAAAATTCTAATTTGATATTCTTTTTTATTCAATCGGTTGAATACAACTGATTGTATATAATCACCTAAAAATAATCTATTACTTGTAATTTCGTTTAGGTGAAAAACTATTAAAAATTAATCATGGAAATGCAACATACAAAACACCTCACAGAATTTCTGGAATCAATGAAAAGAATAAATAAATTCAGCAAACTAAATTCAGAAAATAGAAGTGATAATTCGTTTAGTGTAACGCTAAAGATTTCCGGTTATAACGAACTTAATCTAATGGTTTCAGATCTTCTGAAATCAAGTATCGTTTTAATGAATAAAGAAGCTAGAAGTTTGGCTGTTTTTGAATCTGATACAGATATTAATGTAGTGACTTTAATTGAAATTGCATTACAGCTTTTACCAGATCAGGAGATGGAATTGTTGGATGATTTGCATAAGATTTGTTTGTCTGATGCAAAATAATTTCTCTCAAAAAACTGCTGCGCAAATGTCTCTGACTTTGCGCTATTTAATATAATTTGTTTGAAAACAGAAACATCTCAAAGTCTCTGACTTTTGCACTAATTTGTATTTATAAAAGTAATTGGTTGGAGTGATTCGTGAGAAAGTCGGAGACTTTTATCAGATTTATGGTTTTTAAAAGTATAAAAAAAACGCAAAGTCAGAGACATTTGCGTAGCTTTTCATGAGAACACTTCGGAGAGCGGGGTTAAATTGCACTCTACCACCTGGTATTCTTAAAGGTATTTCTTGCTCTAATTTTGTCCTAAAATATTGCTCTAATAAAACTCGACCCACCATTATTTGTAAAAAATCCATTCTTACTAAATTGTTTAGTTATGATTCCGATAGGGCAGATTTGTAACCCTTATATTTAAAGATTAATTTGTTTCGTTTGTAAATATAGAACAAAAGCTACATAGTTTTTGTAGCTTTTGTTTTGATTGTTAGTATCTACGAGTGGTTTGGAGCACCATTAGGATTTGCCCTCTACAAACCTAAGATTAGTATGTAATAAATAGTCCTTCATTTCCTTTAATGATATAATCAAATGAAAGGATTTTATCATTTAAAAAATAGAAATACATTATGGGATTATTTTTGCTAATTAAAATGTAAATATTATCTGTTGATTTATCAAACAAAATTTTAGTTCCTTTATAATCTTTGTATTCTACAATAAAATAATTAGATGAATCTATTAAAGATTTTTTTTCATATTTAATTTTTTTTAAATGTTTGTCAAGAATCTTTATTCGATCACTAATAGTATATTTTGAATTAATAATTGGTTCAAAATAGATATAATTCTCAGCAATAAATTCTACTTTATTTTTTTCAAAAAAAACGGATTTCACAAAATTATTTATATGTGTTTCACTCGTTTTACTCTGGCTTAATACTACTGTTGTTTTTAAAAGTAGAAATAGCAATATTATGAATGTGTATTTATTTTTTCGCATTTAGCATCCTCCTTTCTTTTTTGGGGCATTCCCCTTGGTTATAATTTTCACTGCTCCAGCAGGTGTCTTCATATTTCTAATATCTTGTCCCAAATCTCCAGGATTGCGTCCTTTAAAATTTACAATAACTGCATCGTAAGAACCAGTTGTTTTTGGCAAATCCAAACCTCCTTTTCCAGCTGCGCCAATGGCAAAATCTTCGGCTAGCGCGAGCGTCCCGCTCGTGCATTTATAGTTTTTATAGTTTTGTTATTTGCATGGCTTGCGTTCACGAGCGGAAGCTACTGCTAGTGGGCATTTTTTTGTTATTCGGAAAATTTTATCTCGAGATTCTTCGGAATTTTCATTAGCCTTTTATTTAAAATTTCTTTCGTTTTTTCGGATATGCCTGGACTATAAAATTTTTTTAAGCTTTGATTAGTTGTGTCATCAAATAATTCATAAGCTAAATAATAATGTCCTTTATCATTCATAACCGTAATTTTTTCTATAATTACTTTATTTCGTGTAAATAGTTTTGCATAAAAATTACATTCCTTTGCTACAGGCGAATAAATCCCTCCTTTTGTGGTTGTAGGAGAAAGAGTTGTTTCCTGAAAGTTTAATACTCTAGCTTTTTCAAAATCTACAGGCTTAATATAGTCTAAGTTGCCAAAACCCTTAAATGTTTTTAGTTTTATAAAGTCATAATCATACATTTCAACTTTAATATCATATATAGGCAAATCAAAATTATTTGTCATTTGAAAAAACATTTTTCCAACTTGTTTTGAATTATTTGGAAGCGATAGAATTTCTAACTCGGGGTAAGAATCTCCTCCTGAAATATATCTCTCAATGAATTTTATTTTTTCTTCCAGACTAGTTTCAAGGTCTTTAATTTTTTCTTCTTGCTTTATTATAATTTCGTTTTTATCTTCTGTAGCTCCTCTTGCTTGTACTATTGAAAGTACTATTGCAGCTAATCCTCCTAAAAAAATAAAAAAGTAAGCAAAATTTGTTATTAAATCCATATATTTTCTGATCATAATTAATCAAATTTTTTTAAAATTGATGCTATACCCGATAGCGCGGATTTGTAATCCGTGCCCGTAAAGAGAATCATCTTTTAAAAATACAAAGTATTGTATCTCAATGTTGGAGGCACGGATTGCAAATCCGCGCTATCGAACTAGAAGGTATATCCGCGCGATCGGGGACAAGGGTTGTGTTATATGATCTATTCGCTAAGAACTTCGATGCAAATTCCAGAATCTAACAGGCTATCGATATTTGTTACAGTTCTTGCAATATCCATTGAAATGTTTTCGAGAGGTAAAATGTAGGTTTTTGTGATATTTACAATGTTGTAATATGGATAATTAAATTCTAAAAATAAGGATTTCAACTGTTGGGCCTCTTTTACAGTTCTTACTAATAAATAAATATTCCCTAAATTATTAAAAATAGTATCACCATAATATTTACCTTTTTGAGATATAATTGGTTTTTCTATTTTCCATATTGGGAGATAATTTCCTTCAGACCAATTGCGAAAATTTCGCCACCGCCATTCACGTTCATGAGTCCAATCATTAGTGTGTTTTATTCCAGTAAGCATATATCTATATTGTTCCTCATCAGTTAGAAAAGGAGTGAACCTTTCACCATTTTCTAGTTCTTCGACTTCATCGTTTTCATTGGAGACGCCATAAATTACATTTCTAGCACCAAGATGAAACATATTGCCTCTTGATAAAGCAATACCATAAAAATCAACTTTTGAAAAATCATTTCTATTTTTTACATAATTCATTAAACTGATTAAAGGCATTTCAGTGAAGCAAACAGCAGGATACTTTCCGAAAATTGTTCTTCTAGTATTTCTTTCAGACCATCCACAATTTATTCGTCCAGTTTTTATGATTTTTTTTAAGGTTTCAAAAGCTGAGGCATCTCCATTTTGTCTTGTAAAGTGGATTAAATGATCAGACATATCAAATCTGTCTTTATAAATCTGTTTAAAGTCATCCATAATATTGGTAATTGAACATTTTGCTCAGCAATTAATTTGTTATAAGTAAAATGAAGTTATATAATTAGTTCAGCAGTTAGATGCTCATATCAGCAGGGAGCAACATCCGCGTGATCTGGATTAATGGTTTACTGGATACTAAGCTTTATTAAGTCGTCATTTTTTAAAATAGTAGTTCTTTTAGATTTTAAGTTATACAGAAACAAAAAGTTTTCTGTTTTGCCAACATATTTAAGATTTTTATCAGTTAAATAAGTTTTCTCTTTGAAGACAATAGTATATTTTAATTTGTCTTTATTTTCAATAATTTTATAAGCATCACTATATCCATACATTATTGTGTACAATACAATTCCTGTAACAATAAATAATGTATATGAAATAGTTAGTTTGGTTGAAGATAAAAATATGCGAAATAATGCTAAAAATACAAATAATCCAACACAGATTATTTCCATAGATTCACTTTTAGAATCACTATAATTTGAAAAGACTACAATTAATAGTAAAATAAATATTGCTAATATTAAAGAAATTTTACGCTCATTTTTATATTCTTCGGGTGTATCACTTTTAAGAGTAAAATTTTGATTTGCACTTTGAATAGTATCAAATAAAACTAGAAAAACTCCAATTCCAAAAATGCATAAATAAAATAATAAATCATCAATAAATGAAGTAATAAATTCTTGAATTCCTATATAGTCTACAATTGAAATATTAAAAATCTTGTAATAAATAATTAATTTAATTGAACTGCAGAATAATATAAAAATGCTTCCAATTGGTAATAAAGGAATTAACTTTTCAACTTTTTCCATTTTTTGTGGTTTTATAATGCTTATAACTATTTTAAGAATTACTCAGTAGTTTTTTTGAATTATGAATTCTGTTTTCTTTGTCGGTTGAAATTACAATTTTTAGTAATTCACTTGCACCTACACTAATGTAATAAGAAAGCATAAGACTTATAATTAATGTAACTACACCATATAAAGCCACTATAATTTTAATATTCGTAAGTGAAAATTTTGACAATTTTTTTTTAATATAGCGATAGAATAAAAAGTCAAAGAAGGGTAGTCCTAATTTAATTAATGCTATAATAAAAATTAAGATTTGAAAAAAGCCGGGAAAACTTTTTATTGTGTATAAAGACAAAGAAAATTGCGCTAATACTAAAGCAAACCTAAAGAGGATCAACGTATAATTAGGGTTTTCATCTTCATTTTTATGCGCAGTATCAATTATTAAAGGCCAAAGGATTACAATAGAAAGCAAAGAAAAAAGGAATGATAAAGGCTCTGAAGTTTCAGTATCCTTAATTGAAATGCTATAAATTGCTAAAGCATTAAATATTCCCAAAACAGTAAACAAGCTAACATTTCTTTCAATGTAGATTCTTAAACTGATTTCTTCTATTGTTGGTTTAGAATTTATTTCTTCTGACATATCCAAATGGTTTACTATTTTAAATATATTATTAGTTTAAAAAATGATTTTGAAATGATTCTCAAAACTAAACCTTTTTAATTTAAATATTACATAAAATTATTATCCTCCTTTTGAAAACAATTCCCATAGCCCTGATAGCAACGGTTCCCTATTAACCGTGAAAAGATATCCGTATTATTGATTGTTGTTTATTTAGAATCTTTTAAGCTTCTCTTCTTTTTCAATTTTCTTTCTATCATCTTCCAACATTTGCATATTTTCCATATTGAAATTAATTTTTTTATTTTCTCTTATGTAAATGTCAAAATCAAATATTTCTATTCTATCATTAATTACAGTTTCGCAGTATTTATTGATTTTAAAATCAAAAGTTAACATTGCTCGAATTTTATTTTCTTCAGAGGTAAAGAAATATTGAGAAAAGGTATTTACATATTTTTTAAGTTTTAAATTTTTACAACTATTTGCAGTTTTCTTTTCTTCTGTTTTAAGTCCTTTTCCTTTGTACTTTTCGAGAATAATATTTGTGTAACTTTTATTTAGGCTTGCCCTT
The DNA here is from genome assembly GCF_020905295.1 of Flavobacterium piscisymbiosum. NCBI lineage: Bacteria > Pseudomonadati > Bacteroidota > Flavobacteriia > Flavobacteriales > Flavobacteriaceae > Flavobacterium > Flavobacterium piscisymbiosum. The sequence continues at coordinate 3,031,785 of NZ_JAJJMM010000001.1, forward strand.
ATAAAATATAATTTATCATTGTAAAATTTAAGTAAAACGTTTTTAATAGCAATACCATTAGTTTCGTAGTTAGGTATAAATATTACTTCAGTAGAGTCATTTACTGATGCAACTTCGAGATTGTACCAACTTTTTACATTTTTATAGTCTGGTTTTACCTCGTAAGCAAATGAACTTCCTGTATATTCTTCATTGAGATCCTCATAATTAACTGTATGACTTTGATATGATTCTAAATTTTCTATTGTTGACAAATAAGTATATGAAGGCAGTAATGATTTTAAATCAGAGATACTTGTTGTATTTATTTCAAAGTCACCAATTCTTGTTGGGCAATCTTGTGCATTTGAATAGACTCCAATTAAAATTATAAATAGAAGATATTTCATAATGTCTTTTTTAAAATTATTTAATCTCTTTCAGCATCGTAAGTAATTCTGGAATCTTACTTACTTGCGATTCTGTCCAGAAATAATGTTCATTATCTGTATTGCCATTATCCTTTAAATAGATAGATATTCTTCTTGTACTTTTTTCAATATAAAAACTAAATGTAATTTCTCTTGAATTAAAAATATATGTTACCGACTGTTTTCTTTCGGTTTTGTCTTTCAGATTTGGAATTACATATTGTTCTATAAAAAGAATGAATTCATCTACTTCGTTTAAATCAATCCATGAAGATTTGAAATAGGTATTATTTTGTCCTGTTAACATATTTCCATATTTAACAGTCATATCCATTTGCAGTGATTTTACTTTATTATTCGATTTTAAATCAATTGCTTCAACGGGAAAGAAAGAAACTATTTCACCAATTCCGGATTTAAATTCTGCTTTTGTATTCCAGTCTTTGTTTATTTGAGTTATCTCAGCGTTATCAATAAATTGTCTGGTTTCAGAATTCTGCTTTTGTTTCTGAGCGTAATTTATTGTTACTATTAAAAGCATTAAAAACGTAAATAATTTTTTAGTGAATTTCATATTATATGTTTTTTAGTATTAGAATCTGGATTATTTACTTTTATTAATTTAAAAACAAACATCGTCTTTAATTTAAATTAACCACCAAGTAAAAACACCTGATTTTTTTTTATAAAAGTAAATTCTCTTAAGTGAATGATTTTACGGAAAACCATAAATGGCTAAATATATTTAACGTATAACAATTTTGTTATATAACAAAATTGTTATACATTTGCTTAACTTAAAATCAAATAAATCCCTAAAACAAAAATATATGAGAGATAGCAGACGCATTTTATTAATTTAAATTAAAAGCAAATGGCTTCAGTAAATGAGTTGTTAAAACTTCTCAAAAAGGATGGTTGGTTTCTTTATAAAAATGGTGCAAACCACGATTTGTATAGACATGCAACAAAACAAAATCAACTTACTATCCCGAGACATGGTAGTAAAGAAATGGCAAACGGTACTTTAAATAGTATTTTAAAAGCAGCAGGACTTAAATAGTTCTGCCGCTTTTTTAAATGTAAAATTCAGACAATATGAATGCAAAAAAAATAGTAATTTCAGTTGTTATTGAAAAAACTTCTACAGGTTTTTCAGCTTATGCAAAAGAAATTGATGGGTTAGCTACAGTCGGAAGTAGTATAACCGAAATAAAAGAGAATTTTAACGAAGTCCTTCAATATCATGTAGAATATCTGCAAGAACAAGGAGAAACCGTTACAATAACTGATTTCGAAATTAGTTATCAAATAGATTTAGAACAGGTTTTCGATTATTTTAGTGTAATCAACAAATCAGCTTTTGCAGAGCATTACGCAGAAATGAATCAAAGTTTATTCCGACAATACACTAAAGGCTTAGCAAATTTATCAAGCGATAAAATGTTACAGATTTCTAAAGGGTTACATAAATTAGCGGATGAATTAAGTGATTTGACTTTGGTGTGAATATAATAATCTTTTGTTTTACGACAAAAGTATAACCCCTCACTTGAGGGGTTTTTTATTTTATAAAATGAACCAAACTTTCTTTTAAAACCAAAACCCCTAGCCCTGATAGAAGTGAAAATCCTTTTGTGCCGGGGTTCGGCACAAAAGATTGTAACGGATAGCAGGAAACAGCTCCTAAAAAGATATAAAGAATAGGCAGCCCCGATAGTTATCGGGATCCAAAAAACCACTATAATCAAACTAAATTTCCCCTTCAAAAAACACAAAAAATCAATACTAGAATTTTCAACAAAAATTTCGTAAATTTGCACTCCAATAAAAGGAATTAGAAAATGTTAGATAGACTTCAAATAGTAAAACAACGTTTCGACGAGATTTCGGATTTGATTATCCAGCCGGATGTTATTTCTGATCAGAAACGTTATGTGCAATTGAATCAGGAGTACAAAAACCTGAAAGCATTGGCTGAAAAGCGTGATGAATATGTACTTGTGATGGCTAATATAGATGAGGCAAACGAAATTATTGCTGATGGAAGTGATGCAGATATGGTTGAAATGGCCAAAATGCAACTAGATGAAGCAAAAGAAAGATTGCCTGAACTTGAGGAAGAAATCAAGTTTATGTTGATCCCTAAAGATCCTGAAGATGCTAAAAACGTAATGGTCGAGATTCGTGCCGGAACGGGTGGGGATGAAGCGAGTATTTTTGCAGGAGATTTGTTTAGAATGTATACTAAATATTGTGAGAACCAGGGTTGGAGAACTTCTGTAGTAGATATGAACGAAGGTACTTCGGGTGGTTTCAAAGAGGTTATTTTTGAAGTATCTGGAGAGGATGTTTACGGAACTTTGAAGTTTGAAGCCGGAGTGCACCGTGTACAACGTGTTCCTCAGACAGAAACTCAGGGTCGTGTGCATACATCTGCAGCAACGGTTATGGTTTTACCGGAAGCGGAAGAGTTTGATGTACAAATTGATATGAACGATGTTCGTGTGGATTTCTTCTGTTCATCTGGACCTGGAGGACAATCTGTAAATACTACGAAATCTGCGGTACGTTTAACGCACATTCCTACGGGATTGGTGGCGCAATGTCAGGATCAGAAATCGCAGCATAAAAACAAAGATAAGGCGTTGAACGTTTTACGTTCTCGTTTATACGAACAGGAATTGGCGAAGAAAGAGGCTGAAGATGCTACAAAACGTACATCGCAGGTGAGTTCTGGTGACAGATCGGCTAAAATTCGTACTTACAACTACGCTCAGGGTCGTGTAACGGATCACAGAGTTGGTTTGACACTTTACGATTTAGGAAATATCATGAATGGTGACATTCAGAAAATTGTTGCCGAGTTACAATTGGTAAACAATATGGAGAAATTGAAAGAAGCTTCGGAAGTTTTTTAATCTAATTTGCTATCCCGAGGCTTCGGGACTGAGTTGCTGAGGTTCTAAGTTTTTAGGAACATAGGTTCAGAGGGGCAAAGAGACAAAGGTTTTTGTCAATCTATATAAATATAAAAATCCCGTTTCACTAATCGTGAAACGGGATTTTTTTTTGACCATAATATAAACATAGCCAGTGGTTTCAACCACTGGAACGCAATATATATAATCGTAATATAGGTACTCGAAATGCATATCATCACAATATACTGTAGCAATAAATTCTCATAATTTATATTCTTCATTCCGTTTCCCAAGATTAAAACCTCGGGGTATAATTGAAATATCTTAAATGCAAAAAGCCCCTGTTTTACTAATGTGAAACAGGGGCTTTTTTTGGTTCAGACAAAGTCTGGTTTTAGACTTTCAAAAGAAATCTTAGAACCTTAGCAACTCAGCATCTCAGAACCTTAATAAAATATATAGTGAAGGATATTAACTCTTTAACCGTTTGTTTATAAAACGTATAAAGCAAGTTAGATACCTAGAAATACTCTTGTATATTCAAAACATTTATATAGATTTGAGTACATGTACACACCATTTTTTAATACTATTTCGCTTAACTTTTCCATAATACATAAATTTGAGTTAGACAATTACTCTCTTGATTGTTCTTGTTGTGATGATTCCTCGTTTGGGGATTCATGATGTGGTTTTGAAACTAAATTTGTTACGACCAGTTGCAATAATGATCCAAAGATGCCTTTGAACATCGAAGTGCTTTTACCTACTACAAATCGTTTTGCGAGATAACCAATCCCGATACTTATGGCAGATTGTGCCAGATTGCTTTTGAAACCAACAGTTTCGTTGATTTCTTCTACTGTATTCCTGATTAGATTAAGTGGCTTTAAATTGTGCTTAATTTCATCGATTTCGTCTTTAATGGCACACCACTCGGCGTCCTGTCGAATTTCTAGTTCCTGGATCGTCTGATTTAATCGATCAATAGTATAAATAGTTTCCATAACAGTCTTTTTTAGTTATTAATTAATTTAAATCAGCTTTTGTTTCATCCTTTTTAGTTTCTTTTAAAATACTGGAAATAATCATGTTTCCAATAGGTGTTTTAATAATCTTATGTTGCGTTTTGAGCATTACAATCGCAACGATAAGATAAAAGAGGGCTATGATAAAAAATCCGTAATAATACTCTCCAAGCACTTTTCCAATCCATAAACTAATCCCTATATTAAGGAATAAGGTAAAAAATGCAACAACAGCTCCAACTGCGATCTTAGAAGTTAATGTTGATAAAACATCCGCTGCTGCTGATACCGCTTTAAGTTTAAGTAATTCTAAACTTGTTTTGGTATAGTTTTCTGCTTTTTCATAAAGATTTAAGTTCTCGTTTGTTGTTGCATCTGATTCCATGATATAGGGTATTTATGGTTTAAAAATTTCACTTTTTAGTAGTTCGTTTTTACACTTTTTGCTTCATCTTTGATAGTGTTGAAGTCTTCTTTTGCCTGGTTGAATTTTGCTTTACCTTCTTCGATAATATCTTTACCGTTTGCAGTAATAGTATTTACAACTCCGTCAAATTTTGTTTTTAAATTATCTCCGTAATCTTTCGATTTATCTTTGATTTTTTTTCTTGTGTTTGACCCTTTGTCCGGTGCAAATAATACACCTATGAATGCTCCTGCAGCTGCAGCTCCTAAAATTCCTAAAATTGTGTTACTCGTTTTCATAATATTTGATTTAGTGATTAAAATAATTTTTTATAATGTTGATTTTTAAACTTCACGACCTTTGATAAGTCTGAATAGTATTGCGATGATCGCAATTACTAATAATATGTGGATGATACTTCCTAAGCTGTAGACAAAGAAGCCTAAAGCCCACAGAATGACCAATATTACTGCGATTGTATATAATAAATTTGACATGGTTTTTATATTAAGGGGTTAATAAATGTTTTTTTTTCTAGTTTAATTTATACGATAAGTATACAGTCAGGTTGCTGTTTTTAGCGTCTGGAACTGTGATTGTTGTTGTTCCTACAGTTCTTTCTTTTCCAACAGTAGTTAACCCATAGTTATAACGTACACCAATGCTTATTGGGTCAAAATCTACACCAACACCTGCAGCGATACCGGCATCAAACTTGTTTAAATCGTCTCTGTCAACTGGCTCGTCAAAATCAAAAGTTCCTTCACCAGTTACTTTAGAACTTACTAAGTAAGATGCATAACCACCGGCATGAATATTAAAGTTTTTAGTAACATTTACTCTTACTAATAAAGGAACTTCGATATAGTTCAATTTAAATTTTGTGTTTCCTGATGCAAAAGCATTGTTGTATTCAAATTCAGCTCCTTTTGTAGTAAACAAAATCTCTGGCTGAATGGCGATGAAATCTGAAATAGGTAAAGTTGCATAAACCCCTGCGTTAAATCCGTATAAAATATTGTTGTCATCTACGTCATCTCCGCTACCATATAGGTTAGACATGTTGAATCCTCCCTTTACACCAAACTCGGTATTTACATTATTGTCCTGAGCGTGTAGCATTCCAAATGAAGCTGTTAAAAAAAGTGTTAAGGCGCATAAAAAATTTGATTGCATTTTCATAGTTAAAATAATTTAGTTAATAATAGATATAGGCATTTAATTAATCTCATTGTTGATCCGTTGCATTTCGCGTAGGATTTGATATTGCTCAGGTAAATATTGTAACACTAATTTTAATATTGTTTTGTCATTTGTCTGTTTTGAAATAGATTCAAACAATCCAATTTGCTCTTTTAAGGATTCTGTCATCGAATCCAGATAGGCTTTATTAAAATCAGGACTACTGGCATCAATCAGTTCATATAAATCGAGTTTATTGTGTGTTGCATTTATTTCTGTAATAATAATGAGCTTTTTATTGGCCATTTTAGAAACATCCTGCAACAATTGATTCTGATTGATTTCTATTTTTTTACTCCACTCTTGTATCGTAGAATCTGAACTTTTTTGTTGTGCAATTTGACTTTTTGAAATAATTGATTTCGTTACATTCGCAGTTGCAATAAAAAAAAAGGCTTCTATTTCTTCCTTTTCCGTTTTAGCAAAAGTTTCATTTTTTAGTGATGCTTCTATCGGATTATTTTTCTTGCACGACGTGATGCAAAGTAGAATTGTCAATAAAAAAATTAGTCTAAAAATTGTCGCTTTTAGTTGTTGCACTGCTATCATTATTACTTCATAAAGTATTACATTACAAAGATGCTAACGAAACAAACATTTTACTTTACAGCATAAAAAAGAATCTTTATATAATTCCCATAATAGATTTATACGGGTCTTTTATCCTTTAATTTTCAAGGTTTTATTAATTAAAGTTTAAGGCAAAAAAAAAGAAACCACAGTTCTTTTTGTGATTTCTTTTTTCTGTTTAGTATTAATTTAGATGTGATTTCTTTTCTTACAGATTTTTTCCTGGTTTACAGTCTCGGTCTCAGTTTGCAGTCTCAGTTTGCAGTCTCAGTTTGCAGTCTCATTTTGCAGTCTCAGTTTACAGTCTAAGTTTACAGTCTAAGTTTACAGTCTCAGTTTACAGTCTAAGTCTCAGTCTTCGGTCTCAGTCTTCGGTCTCGATTTGCAGTCTCAGTTTGCAGTCTCAGTGTTCAGTCAGTATTCAGTGTTTTAGTTGGCAGTTTTAGTTTTCAGTTTTGCATTCACTGTAAACTGCGACTGTGACTGTAAACTTTTTTAAAACTGTAAACTGCGACTGTGACTGCAGACTTTTTAAGAACTGCAAACTGCGACTGTGACTGCAGATTTTTTTAAGAACTGTAAACTGTGACTGAAAACTATTCCGGCAGAAACACTGTAAAAACAGATCCTTTATTAGGAGTACTGTCGGCTATGATGTGACCTTTGTGGTTGTCGACAATTTTTTTGCAAATGGCAAGGCCAATTCCGGTTCCGGGATAATCTGTTTTAGAATGCAAACGCTGGAACAAAACAAAAATAGTTTCCTTAAACTGAGGATCAAATCCCATTCCGTTATCGGTGAAAGTTATTTTATGGAATTTTTTAATATTAGGTTCTAATAAATCAGGATAATCGGCAGAGTTTACTTTTTCGCTTTCGATCTTGATTTCAGGCGCGATATCAGGCTGACTGTATTTTAATGAATTCCCGATAAGGTTTATAAAAAGCTGTTCGATTTGGTATGGAATAACAGCCAGTTTAGGCAATTTCGAAACTGTAATAACGGCATGTTTTTCCTCGATGATTTCAGCCAATTCAGATTCGGCATTTTCCAGCAGTTCGTTTAAGCTTAATTTTATAAATTCTTTTTTGGTAGTATTGGTTCTTGAGAATAAAAGTAAATCGTCTATTAAAACTCGCATTCTTTTGGCCGAAACTTCGATTTTAGAAATGTAACCTTTTGCACTTTCTGACATAACAGCTTTATCAGCTTCTGGGATTCGCGAAACAAAAGTTTGAATTTTTCTTAAAGGTTCCTGCAAATCATGACTCGCAACATGGTTAAAAGAAGCCAGTTCTTTATTGCTTTTTTCCAGTTCTCTGTTACGTTCCTGAAGTTCGATATTTAATAGATGTTCATCTGTAATATCAAAATTGATTCCCAATAAAATTTTACTTCCCTGTTGATCGGTCAATAATTTTCCGGTAGATTTAAAATATCTTATTTCGTAATCCGGTCTTGTAATTTTATAGTATACAAAAGGCAATTGTTTTTTCTCTACAATACCTTCCATCGATTTTGCTACAGTTTCTTTGTCATCAGGATGTACAAATTCCAGGAAAGTTGCTCTTTCAGGAACAAAGGCATTAGGTTCAAAACCCAATAAACGAAACTGATTGTCTGAGTAATCTATTTTATTAGAATCCAGATCCCATTGCCAGGTACTGAATTTACCAATACTTTCAGATTCGGCCATTAGTCCGCTTGAGATCAAAAGTTTTTTATTGTAAATTTTCAAACGTTCAAAGTCACGACTAATTTGTCTGTAAGCCAATAAAATAAAACTTAGCGCTACAAGAAATAAAGAAATAGAAAATAGAGGACTTAATGAGATTTCGGCAGCATAAATTTTAAGTCTTTTTGCCAGATAATTTTTCTCGATGTCGTTCATTTCGTCTACCTGAAAACGAATGTTTTCCATCAGGATTCGACCGCCAAACATATGATTATCGAGTTTTCTCTTATCATATGTTTTGGGATCGCTGTATTTTAGACAATTTTCGAAAGAAACAAAACGCTGAATAATTAATTTGAATAATTTTTCAAGATTTTTTTGCTGCTTCGGATTGTCAGCAGTAAGTTTTTTTAGAGTAATAAATGACGTATTTACTTTATCGCGTGAGTAAATATAAGGTGTTAGAAATCGGGCATTTCGTGTTATAATATAGCCACGCTGCCCGGTTTCGGCATCCTTAATTGCCGACATTAATCGCTCTAATTGAATGTTTATTTCATACGTATGCATTACCACTTTGCTGGATTCATCTAAATCCCGATTGTGCTTGTAAGCAATAGAAGAAAGAAATAACAGAATGAAAACCGCGATTACAAAAATAACTCTCAATGAGTTTGAAGAATTAAAATTTGGTATCCATTTCATTGGTATGCTATTATTTTAGTCGAAGCAGGAAGTTATCACGGTTTAAACCTGATGTATGATAATGCCAGTTTACTGTCACGACTTCATTAATTATTTTTTTAAGCGTATTAAAATCGCTTGGTTTTTTGATATAAATATTCGCTCCCTGAATAAAGGTGTCTTCTATGTCTTCTTCGGATGACGAAGTAGAATAAATGGCAATAATAATATTTTTAAGATGTTCTGTTTTTTTTATTTCGATCAAACATTCTTTACCAGTTTTTTTAGGCATGTTCAAATCCAGAAATAAAATATCAGGTAATTTGGTTTCAGGATCCATCAAATGATCCATCAACTGCATTCCGTCATGAACAAAATCAACTTTTGTCTGAATTTTTATTTCTTCAAAAGCATCCTTAAAAAAAAGACGATCATCTTCATCATCATCAGCCAATAAAATGTATAATGCGTTTTTTTGCATTTTAGTATGGTATTATGGGTTTTATTTTAAATTTTCTCTACGTTTCTTAATGATTCTCTGAAAAGCCGATGGCGTAATTCCCGTCGTATTTTTAAACTGTGTACTCAAATGGGCAACACTCGAGTAGTTTAGTAAAAAAGCAATTTCGGTCAAACTCATTTCATTAATAATAATTAATTGTTTGGCTCTTTCAATTTTTTGTAAAATGATAAAGTTTTCAATAGAAGAGTATGTCACTTCTGAGAAAACATTAGACAAGTAACCGTAACTGTGATTTAATTTCTCTGCTAAAAACACAGAACTTTTATAATTATTGCTGTCTTCCATAAAAACAAGCTCAATTATAGCATCCTTTATTTTTTGAACAAGAACACTTTTCTGATTTTCGACCACTTCAAAACCACACGGCAACAAATTATTTTTTAAAGATTCGAGAGCATCTGCATCAAGATTGTCCGCAATTTCAATTTCGCCAAATCCCAGAGTTGTAAAATTTATGTTATTTTGTTCCAGGTTTTGTTTCAAAAAAAGCGAGCAAATGGTGTTTATGTCGAACTTTATAAATAGTTTCATTTTGTAGAAATTTGGTTAAAGATAATTAATTTATTTTTGGTTATAGAGTTTAATGCTTGATAGCAGTTTAGAACATTGAAAAATTTAAATAAAATCCTCAAAAAAATACCGCCTAATATGTTGTACTAGACGGTATTTGTAGTTGATTTATAACGATTTACAAATCTGCAATAATTTTGCGGACTTCATCTTTTGTTTTTCCCAATTTTTGTTGAAGTTTTCCGTACATTTCGTCTTCTTTACCTTCATCATACAACAAATCGTCATCTGTAAGATCTGCATATTGTTGTTTCAATTTTCCTTTCAACTCGTTCCAGTTTCCTTTTATCTCTGTAGTATTCATGATATTTTTTTTTATGTATTTATAATATTGTAAATTTCCTTATTCTGTTTTGCTTTGTCGTTATATGAATTTTGCAAACCGTTTCATAATTCACATTTTCGTACTTTTCTATACCTGATAGCGGCGTAAAACCCACGCCATTTTTTCGTGTTGTTGCAATAAACCTGTTACAAAATCTGCAGAACCTATATCATTATTATCGTCTTCAAAAGCCGGAATATAATCTCTGAACTCCGTAACCAGTTGCTCGTGATTTTCTAAAAGTTCCTCAAGCATATGTTTTTGCGAAGCGTATTCTTTAGGAGATTCTTTTAAAGTCGAATTATCGATAAACTCCTTCATTGTACCAATTGTTTTTTCTCCCAACTGACTAATGCGTTCTGCAACTTCATCAATATTAGCTTCCAGAATTCGGTATTGTTCCTCAAACAATTTATGCAGCTCCATAAAACTATTTCCTGAAATATTCCAATGAAATTTTCTTGTTTTCACATACAGCGTCATTTCATTAGATAAAATAGTGGCTAATATAGAAGTACTTTTCTTTAAGTTTTTTGGCGTAATTCCGATATGTGGAGTCATAATTGGTTGATTTAAGGTTCTTTATCAAAAATAGAAAAGAAGCCTTTCTGTTTTCTTACATAATTTATTGAAGATGTTACATGAATTCAATGTTGCGGTAACACGTTTGTAATTCTAAAAGTGTAGTTTTGCCCCCGAATTTATCTAAAAAACCAAATTTTAATGAAAAAAACTTTACTTAGTTTATTACTTATTACCATTACTTTTTCGGCCAAAGCCCAATCTTATTTAGGATATACGCATGATAATTATGCAGGTATTCAAAGTGTACTTTTCAATCCGGCTTCTATTGCCGATTCGCGTTTTAAAACAGATATCAATATCTTTTCTGTTAGCGGATCTGTTGCAAATGATTTGTACGGAGTAAATATTTTCGATACCTATAAAAAAGGGTACGATTTTGATAGTCAGTCTAAAATGACTCCAAAAAATAATAACAATGGTCTTGCTAATTTCGATATCATGGGGCCGTCATTTATGTTTAATATTGCTCCCAAACATACCGTTGCGGTATTTACAAGAGCAAGATCAGTTAGCAACGTAAGGAACATTAACGGAAATCTTGTAGATCAGGTAAAAGATGGTTTGGATAAAGCAAGCGATTTTAATTTTAATGCAGGAAACGCCAATGGCGCTTCGAATACCTGGGCAGAACTCGGACTTTCTTACGCAGCAGTTTTATACCAAAAAGACCAACACTTTTTAAAAGGAGGTTTAACTGCCAAATATTTGCAAGGTGGTGTAAACGGATATGTAAAAGGCAATAATGTAAATGTTGCTTATAACGAAAATACAGTAAATCCTGAGCAGGGAACTCTTGTATCAAGCGGACAAATTTCTGTGGGTACAAGCCAGGATTTTGAAGCGAACGAAGATTATAAATTTGACTCGAATGCAAACGGATTCGGCTTTGATTTTGGATTGGTGTACGAATGGAGACCAGATTATGATCAATATGATTTGAGCAGAGCAAAACCGGCAGATAATAATTTTAGAGATTTAAATAAATACAAAGTACGTTTCGGATTATCGGTTACTGATATTGGATCAATCAATTACAAAAATGGAAGACAGGATACTTATAATGTAAACGGTACCATTACGCAGGAAATGATTGATGATGCAGATAATTTCTACGATTTCCTTAACGAACATTATACCAAAACATCTTCTAAAAAAGGAATGAAAACCAATTTACCAACAGCGCTTCATGCTGATGTAGACTGGAATATATACCAAAAATTCTATTTGAATCTTAACGGAGATATCAATATGGTATCTGCCGATAAAATCAATGGTTACGGAATCGCTGATCGTGTAACCCTTACACCTCGTTACGAAAGCAGATGGTTCAGTTTTTATGTACCAATGACGTATATGGAGTACAGCGGAATGCAGGTAGGTTCAGGATTAAGAGTAGGAGCATTCTTTATTGGTTCAGGTTCTATTTTGACCAATTTAGTTTCGAAAGAATCAAAAGCAGCTGATTTTCACCTTGGGATAAAAATTCCGGTTTATGAGAAGAAATTCAAAGACACAGACGAAGATGGAGTAATCGACAAAGAAGATGCCTGCAGAAAAGTAGCTGGCCCGGCAGAAAATAAAGGTTGTCCTTGGCCGGATACAGATAAAGATGGCGTTTTTGATAAAGATGATGCTTGTCCGGATGTAAAAGGCCCGGCAGAAAATAAAGGCTGCCCTTGGAAAGATACAGACGGAGATACACTTTTAGATAATGTAGATGCTTGTCCTGCAATTGCAGGTCCTGTAGAAAACAAAGGTTGTCCTTGGCCGGATACTGACGGAGACGGCGTTCTGGACAAAGACGATGCGTGCCCAACAGTTGCCGGTTTAGCAGAAAATAAAGGTTGTCCGGTTTTGGATGCTGACAAAGACGGTGTTCCGGATAATGTAGATGATTGCCCTTTAATTGCTGGTCCTGCTGAAAATAAAGGTTGTCCTAAAGTGACTAAAGCGACTTTAGAAAAATTAAAAGTAGAAGCTAAATCGATCTTTTTCGTTACCGGAAAAGCAACGTTAAGCGATGCGAAAAAAGGCGTAACTTCAGGAAGGTTAGGCGCTATCAAAGAAATCCTGAAAAATTATCCTAATGCTAAATTCGCTATTAACGGACATACTGATAATGTTGGAAATGCAGCGGCAAACCAGAAATTGTCTGAAGCAAGAGCAAAAGTAGTAATGGATGCTCTGATTGCAAAAGGAGTTAATCCTGATAATTTGAGTTCTCAGGGATTTGGTGCTACAAAACCTGTTGCAACAAATAAAACAGCTGCAGGAAGAGCAGAAAACAGAAGAACAGAAATTGTTTACTTAGGTAATTTATAAGCCTAAGCTGAATATAAAACCAAAAAGCCATTCGTAATTGAATGGCTTTTTTTATTTTTGCGTACTTCTAAAAAAGAATCACTTTTGATGTATTAGAAGAACTAAAAAAACAAGAATGACAACACAACAACTACACGAACAAATTCTTTTAAAAAAATCATTTTTATGCGTGGGGCTAGATCCTGATCTCACCAAAATCCCGCCTCATTTATTAGAAACCGAAGATCCTATTTTCGAATTCAATAAAGCTATAATCGATGCAACGCATGATTTGGCTGTAGGTTATAAACCTAATACTGCTTTTTTTGAAGCGTACGGAATAAAAGGCTGGCTTTCATTGCAGAAAACGATCAATTACATCAACGAGAATTTTCCTGAAATTTTCACCATTGCCGATGCAAAACGCGGTGATATCGGGAATACATCAAGCATGTATGCGAAAGCTTTTTTTGAAGATTTGAATTTTGATAGTGTAACTGTTGCGCCTTATATGGGTAAAGATTCGGTGGAGCCATTTTTGGCTTTCGAAAACAAACATACAATCATGTTAGCATTGACATCAAACGAAGGTGCTTTCGATTTTCAGACTTTAACTACCAACGGAAAAGAATTATACAAACAAGTTTTAGAGACTTCTAAAACATGGAAAAACAGCCATAACTTAATGTATGTGGTTGGCGCGACAAAAGCAGAATATTTTGCTGATATCAGAAAAATTGTTCCGGATAGTTTTTTATTAGTTCCCGGAATTGGCGCTCAGGGCGGAAGTTTATCTGAAGTATGCAAATACGGAATGAATGATAAAGTTGGCTTATTAGTCAACTCAGCCAGAGCGATTATCTATGCCTCAAAAGGAACTGATTTTGCAGAAAAGGCGAGGGAAGAAGCTTTATCTGTTCAACAAGAAATGGAAGGGATTTTAAATTTGAAGTTTCAGGTTTAAAGTTACTTTGAACATAATTTTTTACCACAGAGTTACACAAAGTTTTTTCACAGAGTTACACTAAGAAGTTTTACCGCAAAGTTTCGTAAAGAATTTTTAATTGCTGTTTAATAATAAGTAGTCAAATTTCACAAAGCTTTGCGCATAGCTTTGTGAGCTTTTTTTCGATAGAAAATAATTTTCCGCAAGAGTATAAAACTTTGCGAATCTCTGTGCAGAACTTTGTGTAACTCTGTGGTAGAAAAAACACAATCCAACAACTTTAAACAAAATAAACCTGAAACATGAAACAATTCCTCGATCAGCTCGGTACTTTACATTCTTTTGAGAAAACTCCAAGAAGAATCATTTCGTTAGTACCATCTCAAACCGAATTGCTGTTTGATTTAGGTTTAGAAGAAAAGATCATCGGGATCACTAAGTTTTGTGTACATCCGTATCATTTAAAATCGACTAAGAAGATAGTTGGCGGAACCAAGAAAATTCATTTCGAAAAGATAAAATTATTGCAGCCTGATATTATCATTTGCAATAAAGAAGAAAACACGCCCGAAATTGTAGAGCAATTAAGTACTATTTGTCCGGTGTGGGTAACGAATATTATTAGTATAGAAGATAATTTCCAAATGATTTCAGATTTTGGTCAACTCTTCAATTGCAGAACCGAATCTCAAAAATGGAATGACAAACTGACTTTCGCTTTAAGCGATTTCAAAAAATATATGGGAGATATTCCGGTACAAAAAGCAGCCTATTTTATCTGGAAAAATCCATTTATGGTGGCCGGAAAAGATACTTATATAAATGAGTTATTAAAACTAAATCATTTCTCGAATATCTACGAAGACAAAGGACGTTATCCTGAAATAGAACTCAAAAAAATGCGTATCGAAGGCGATCCTGATATTGTCTTTCTTTCATCAGAACCTTATCCTTTTAAAGAAGAAGACGCTTTCGAAATTGGACGTTTTACACATCATGCCAAAACAATCTTTGTCGATGGTGAAATGTTCTCATGGCATGGAAGTAGATTATTAAAGGCTTTTCCATACTTTAAAATACTGCACGAAAGATTGAAGAATTAATTTCAGATTTATTGGATTTAATTTTCTACCACAGAGATTCACAAAGTAAATTATTTTCCTTTGTGAAACTTTGCGTAATCTTTGTGGTAAAATTAAGCTAAAAAGTAAAGCAACCATAATTTGGAATTTAACCCAAAAAAGAATGCCGGCATCTCGAAGACGCCGGCATCATTTAACTAACCAAAACCAAAATAATAAATAACCAGTTTATTACACTACAAAGATCTAACATATATGAATGTTTTGCTGTTAAGGTTTTGTTATTACTTTGTTGGACATAAGTTAAGATTTTTCAATATTCATTTCTGAGCTTTCTATTGCGTTAAATAGCTTTTGATTATTAAAATATAATAACAATCAATTTTGGTTATGAATATCGTAAAGATATCTTTGTATATTTGATAAAACATTAAATATCAGCATTATGGATTCAAACAAAAAATTAACAACTGCAACAGGAACCCCTGTTCCGGACAATCAAAATATACAAACTGCAGGTCCGCGTGGACCCGTTTTATTGCAAGATTTTTGGTTTTTAGAAAAAATGGCGCATTTTGACCGCGAGGTAATTCCGGAAAGAAGAATGCATGCCAAAGGTTCTGGAGCTTATGGGACTTTTACTGTAACTCACGATATTTCAAAATACACAAGAGCAGATTTGTTTTCGGAAATTGGTAAAAAAACAGAAATGTTTGTGCGTTTTTCAACCGTTGCAGGTGAAAGAGGTGCTGCTGACGCTGAAAGAGACATTCGTGGTTTTGCCATGAAATTTTATACCAATGAAGGAAATTGGGATTTGGTAGGAAACAATACACCGGTTTTCTTTTTTCGTGATCCAATGAAATTTCCGGATTTAAATCACGCTGTAAAACGTGATCCAAAAACCAATTTAAGAAGTGCTGATAACAATTGGGATTTTTGGACTTTATTGCCTGAAGCTTTACATCAGGTTACCATTGTAATGAGTGATCGTGGAATTCCCAGATCATACAGGCAAATGCACGGATTTGGAAGTCATACTTTTAGTTTCCTAAACGCTCAAAACGAAAGACATTATGTGAAATTTCACTTTGTATCTCAACAAGGAATCGAAAATTTATCTGATGAAGAAGCAGCGCTATTAGTAGGTAACGACAGAGAAAGCCATCAAAGAGATTTATTCGATGCTATTGAAGAAGGAAACTTCCCAAAATGGAAAATGTTCGTTCAGATCATGACCGAAGATCAGGCGGCAAATTATCGTTTCCATCCTTTCGATTTGACTAAAGTTTGGTTAAAAGGCGATTTTCCTCTAATTCCGGTTGGAGAATTCGAATTGAATAAAAATCCTGAAAACTATTTTGCAGAGGTAGAGCAAGCGGCCTTTAATCCGGCGCACGTACCACCCGGAATTAGTTTCTCACCAGATAAAATGTTACAAGCCCGTTTATTTTCTTACGGAGATGCACACCGTTACCGCTTAGGAGTAAACAATTACCAAATTCCGGTAAACTCGTCAAGATGTCCTTATAACACTTTCCACAGAGACGGAGCAATGCGTGTAGACGGAAATAACGGAGGACGCAAACATTACGAACCAAACAGCTTTGGAGAATGGCAGGAACAACCTGAATTCAAAGAACCGCCATTAAAACTTCATGGTGATGCGTACGCACATAATTTCAGGGATGATGATAATGATTACTTTACCCAGCCAGGTTTATTATTCCGTTTATTAACCGATGAGAAAAAACAATTATTGTTCAAAAATACTGCAGGACAAGTAGGAGGAGCACAAAGATTTATTCAGGTGCGCCACATCAGAAACTGTTACAAAGCCGATCCTGCATACGGAGAAGGTGTAGCAAACGCTTTAGGTTTAACAATGGATGAAGTAAATAATTTTTCTGATCCAAGATTGTTAATCGAAGTGAGATAGGTTTTTTTGAGGTTCAAAGGGACAGGGTTGCAAAGGCTCAAGGTTCTCTTTGATATTAAATAGTAAACCCGACAAGTTTTTAAAATTTGTCGGGTTTTGTTATTTGATACAAATAAAACTTTTATGTAAACTGGACTGAAGTCCAGCTCTACAATATAATTCGTTCCTTCGGAACTATTAAAAAGCCTTTGGCTTTATCGATATTGTAGGGCCGGACTTTAGTCCGGTTTAAGAAAAAACCAGTGAAAACCCGTTTCAATCCGCACAATCCGTGGGCCAATAATTATACTCAAAGCTTTGCTATCTTCGTATTCTTTTACATTGCTACAATAAAACTTAGCGATCTTTGCGTAACCCTTCGCGCACTTTTTTGTAAGAAAAAACTTAGAGCCTTAGTAGCTTAGCATCTTAGTCACTAAGAGAAAACAACCGTCTTATTGCTATAAACCATTGTCTTACGTTCCGCATGCAGTTTTATGGCTCTTGCCAAAACGATACGCTCCAGATCACGCCCTTTCATAATAAAATCATCAACCGAATGTATGTGCGAA
This sequence comes from Flavobacterium piscisymbiosum, assembly GCF_020905295.1. NCBI lineage: Bacteria > Pseudomonadati > Bacteroidota > Flavobacteriia > Flavobacteriales > Flavobacteriaceae > Flavobacterium > Flavobacterium piscisymbiosum. The sequence goes on from NZ_JAJJMM010000001.1 coordinate 3,049,547, forward strand.
ACCCTCGCTATATCCTGTTCGATAATTGGCCCTTCATCTAATTCAGCCGTAACATAATGACTCGTTGCCCCAATAATCTTAACACCACGTTTAAAAGCCGAATGATACGGTTTCGCACCTGGAAAAGCAGGTAAAAACGAATGATGAATATTAATGATTTTATTCTCATAAAGCGCAATTAAATTTGGCGTAATGATTTGCATGTAACGCGCCAAAACAATAAAATTAATCTGGTATCGCTGCAATAATTCAATTTGTTTCGCTTCGCCTTCTTCCTTATTATCTTTTGTAAAAGGTACACAATGAAACGGAATATCAAATCGTTCCGCAATCGATCTTAAATCGTTGTGATTACTTATAATTACCGGAATTTCAACATTCAGTTCTCCAGCGCTGTAGCGGCCTAAAATATCAAAAAGGCAATGATCGTATTTCGATACAAACAAAGCCATTTTTGGTTTCTGTTCCTGATTGTACAAATCCCATGACATATTAAAATCAGTTGCGATTGTTTTGTCAAAGTCAGCTTTCAGGCTTTCAATAGTAATGTTATGATTGGTCAGTTCACATTCCAATCGCATAAAAAATACATTTTGTTCTACATCAACATGCTGATCGATGTAAGTAATGTTTCCTTCTACTTTAGCAATAAAAGTGGTCACTGCGGCGATAATTCCTTTTTGATCTTTACAATGAATCAGAATGGTAATTTTTTGCATTTCAAGGTTTGGTTTATTTTGGTTAGTTACAAAGGTGCAAAGGTTCAAAGCGACAAAGGCTGCTTTATACCTTTGTTACTCTGAAACTTTGAGCCTTAAAAAAAATTATTTTTTGTCCTGCATTGCAAACACTTTTTGTAGTAAAGGTGTTGTTCTTGCATTAATATTGGTACGAATATCTTTTTCTTCGACAGCGATCATTTTAAAAACACCCGCCAAAGCCTGATTCGTAGTATAATCGGTTAAATCCGGATTTACTTTTCTCACTAACGGAATTGTGTTGTATTTATTAATGATGTTTTTCCAAACCACATCAGCACCCACTTTTTCAAAGGAGGTTTTAATCACCGGATTAAATTTCGCGTACAAAGCAGTATTAGTACCCTTTTGCAAATATGTAGTTGCAGCACTTTCATTTCCTAATAAAATGTTTTTAGCATCTGTAAACGACATATTTTTTACAGCCGTAACAAATATTGGGGTAGCTTCTTTTACGGCATCTTCGGCAGCACGATTTAATACTTTAATCCCTTCATCGGCAAGAGATGATAATCCAATTTTACGTAACGTAGCGTCTACTTTTTGTAATTCTTCGGGCATTAGAATTTTTACGGCTTCATTTTTATAAAAACCATCCACGGCGGTCAATTTACTCACTTGTTCAGTAATTCCTTTGTTTAAAGCTTCCTTTAATCCAGAAGCAATATCAACGCCGCCAACTCCTGAAAGCTGAGTCGATAATTTTGCCAGTTTTTGAGCTAAAGTTTCTTTTACCTGAGCTTGAGAGCTAAGAGATAATAGAAGAGATAGAATTAAAATCTTTTTCATTAGATAGTTTTATATAAGTTTCAAAAATACTACTTATTCAAAAACAAAGCCACAATTTTCTTTAGGAGTAGAAACAATTTGTTTTATAATTAACATTCGTCCCGCTGTTCGTTGCAATCTTTTGCTTTTTGGCAGCAAAAATCAAAAGGATTTCCACTTCTATCGGGGCTAGATTATAGGTTTTTGGGTTTTTAAGACGTGACGGTTTTTGCGCATAAAAAAAAGAGATTCAGCCTTAGCCAAATCTCTTTTTAAATTCTGTTAATAAGAATTTATTTTTTCAATTCAAATTTACCATCTTTCTCACAGTAAATATCATTCGAACCAGATTCGTATTTTTTATAGCATGAATCAGCTGTTTTTTCAACCAGAATAAAACCATTATCGTATTTAATAAATTTCAATTCCTGTCCTTTATCAGTTGTAATTGTAGTTTTATCATTTACAACAACAAAATCAACCTCTCCATTATCTTTATACACCCAAACTTTTGCCTGAGTAGGATCATTTGCTTGTAAAATACTTCCTTCTGTACGATTTGCAAATCGATCAGTTTTTAGTTTTCCTGTAAGTGTTTTTCCGTCTTGAGAGACAGTTCCGTTAAGATAAATGTAATAAACAGAGTCAAAAGTTGGGTTTGCAACCTTAGTACCAATATTCTTTTGGTTTACGGCCATCAAACTTTTAATGTTTGCTGTAGCTTCGTCTGGCCACATGCTCATCATTCCTGCACCTTGTTTGGCAGTTTCAAGATATTCAAGAGCCTTGTCAAAATTTAAAAGAAACACTTGAGTCAAAGATAAATTCAGATAAATTACTTTGTTGTAATCTTTTGGCTTTAGTTTTTTGTATTCTTTACCCACATAACCCAAATAGAATTTTTCAAGATCTGTAAGGTAGGCTTGATCTAAAGAATTCCCTGCAATTTTGTTTAGGAATTCATCTGTTTTAGTATTAAACTCAACAAGTTCCGGAAACTCTTCTGCTTTTTCGAATAAACCGTAGTTCAATGAAAATTCTTTTTCAGAGGTCAGAATGTTATTGTCTGTAAGATATTTGTAACCCAAATTGTTCAGGTCACTGGCAAGGCTTTGATTTGGTTTACCATTAATATAAGTTGGCGAATACATTTTAGCATTTGAACCTTTTTCGTATAAGATTTCATTGTTTTTTCCTAAAACTAAATATTTAAAATCTCCATCCAAAACATAAGTACCATTATCCGCTTTCTTATAAGTTGCACCCTTATATCCCATTAAAACACGAACATCAGGATTTGCTACATCTTTTTTAGTGTAATCTTCAATAGTGTTTTTAGGTACATTATGCTCGTAAGTTTTAGTGGTTTTATCTGCATAATCAGCATTCCACGTATCGTCTCCCTGAACAATAATGTTGTAGGTTTTAATGTCTTTAAAAAGTTCTGATTTTGGTATTGTAATCTTAACTTTTTTCTTGTTAGTATCTGCCTTTTGAGCATAAGAAGTACTGCCAATTAAAGTTAGCAATAAGAATAGTGTAGTTTTTTTCATGGGGTAAATTTTTGCCAAATATAAGAATATAGCAATCAAAACGACAAATGAAGACAATGTTTTAATTGAAATAAAACAATTGCTTAATTTACTGTTTTTAAATGTCTTATAATTCGGTTTCTTTTACTAAGAATTAAGATGTACTTTTAATTCTTCAATTTGGTTTTAAGATTCCAATCTCTCAGAATCTTAGCAACTTAGAACCTTAGCATCTTTTCCTAGGGCCAATACATTCGAACATTATAATTCCAATAGGTTTTGCTGGAGATATAAGTAGGTTGAAATTCCGGTATCCGCATGTTATTTTCGTCAAACAGTTGGACTCTGATAATTTTCTCGTTGGTGTCATCTTTTAAATCGATATTTCCTTCGGCGTCGTCAATGAGTTTCTTTTTCTTCAAATACAAATCAGGTTTTTCGATAATAAAAACTACTCCCGATTCATTTTTAGATGCGGCTTCTCCGGCCAGTTTTCCATTAACATCAAAGGTTTGAATTTTTTCTAAATAATCATTTTTGTAATAGAAAAGCTGGTACCCAATTCCGCCATGCTGTACTTGTAGTTTGTGATGGTCTAAACGAAAACGCAACACTTGCTTTTTTGCATTTGTAAATTCTGCTGAACCATTTCCGGTTGCATCAACGTGTTTGGATAAAATTTTGGCAGGTTTCGAAAACTGATTTACCTTATTAATAATGACTTGGTAATTACCCGATTGTGCTACTACAGAAACGCATTGCAGAAAACTAAAACAGATCAATAATAATTGTATTCGTTTTCGGTTTGCGCTAATCATTCTAATTGTATTCACCGTTGATGTTTTTGCGGTTTATTTGTTTGATTCCGGTTTTGGTAAAAGAATAAGTCGATTCTTCCTGCCAGCTCCATGTTTTTTGTTTGTCAAGATCTTCGCCCACTGCACTGTAAAGAATCTTAATCGTTTCCTTAGTTGTAATCATTTTAATTTCAATAAAATGATCCTGAATTTTTGCCGAAGATTCTGTTTTATTACAATATTGCAATCTGTCCAGCACTTTTGTATCTTCCTTGAACCATTTTTTCAAAAAAGACAAATGAGTTTCAGAACATTGATAGCCTAAATTAAGTGCAGAGAGAAATTTACATTTTAAATTGCTGGCATCTGCTTTTTTTGCGCCATCCCAATTGCATTCACTACTAACATCTGTTGCGATATAACCTAATGCGGCGCGCTGTTGGTCTGTTAATGTTTTAATGTAATTAGTATTGAGCTGAAGAGTTCCGGTGTTGTCCAGCCATAATATTTTGATATAAATATCCTGACTTTCATTTTCTGTAGCAGATTTATTTACTGTTGTAGAGGATATTGCATTATTTTGAGAAAATACTGAAGTGCAAAAATTAAAAAGAAATAATAAGGTAAGCAGGCGGATATTCATAATCTAAAAAATGTGAAAATTTGTTTTTGATAAAGATACTGTATCTAATATTGTTTTTTCAATAAAAAAAGGCAGAAATCTTTTTTAAGAATCTGCCTCAATTTATATGCAATTATTTTTTCAGTAAATCAATCTCTTCTTTTGTCGCTTTAACAAAAACAGTCATTTCGCTGTATTTCCATATTCCTCTTTTTTCGGCAACGACAAATAAGGTTGCTTTTCCTTTAGGGCCTTTTATCGGAATTTGTAAATTACAATTCCCACTATCATTGGTTGTGCTGATGTTTCCTGAAGTCATTCCGTCATCTTCGATTGGTGTTCCCAGTTTTTCGATTACCGTTTTGTTCTTTTGTGCTTCGGTCATGGCACCTTTATAAGCATCAGAATTAGTCATCATCGAGGTAACTCCAAAGAAAATACTGGCAATAAATACCACAAAAATCAGCAAAATACTCACACATCCTGTTGGTACAAACCATTTCCAGTTTCTTTCCCACCAGCTTTTTCGAACTTCAACGTAATCGTCTTCCATAATAGATCTCAGTTTAAAGTTAGAAAGATACTATTATTTTTGTTGAAATTAAAAAAAGGGTATTCTGAATAACTCTAATTATTTCGCGGGTGCATAGCTATTGGTAAACAAACGACCTTGTCCAATTTCTATTAGTGTTTTATGCGGATCACCATAATCATCAGACATGATTGATGCCATTTGTAAATTTTTGATACCTTTTATTTTATTATTCTGAACATCTATTTCGCCGGATAAAATAATCAGGTTTTGAAATTTTGAAACTGAATTGTTACTTTCTAATTCCCCATTGCTATGTAATAAAATAGAGAATTTATTGCCTTCTCCAGATATAAAAGAACCTTTTCCCTGCCAGGTTTCATTTTTAAACATGATAGAGTAGATCAGAAAATTGTTGAAATCGACACTTAGTTTTGCAGTATTCTGATTCGAAAGTGTAAGGGTTGATAAACCGACTTCTAAGTCCTCGAAAGTATCGTTAGGTTGAGTAGATTTAGCACAATAAAAAGGGTTTATCGCATAAACGCCTTCTACATTAGGAGGAGTCAAGCCTTTGTGAATGGTGATGCCAAGATCATCAATTGCTTTTTGCATGGCAGTATTTACATAGTAATCGTAAGAGTTTTTTTCAGGGATGATATTCTCTTCTTCGTTAGAATCATTAGAGGAACATGATGTAACACTTAAAAAGATGCATAGTAAAAATACTTTAATTGTAGTGGTTTTCATAGCTTTGATCGTTTTAGAATATTGCTTTAAATTATTTGCAAAAATCTTTATAAAAGTTGCTTTTTTTTACTTCTAAAAGTTTAAAAACTATCACTTTAGGGTTTTGTTTTTCAATTCAATAATCTGCTAAATATTCTTTGGCTTTTTTTGAGTTGTTTTTTCATCAAATAGGTAGTAATCGTCTTTATCTTTTGCTAAACAATCTTTAGTAACATGAAATGTTTTAAGATTGGCCTTAATAGTCTTAAGGTTTCGCTCTGGATAAATATGATTTCTGTCTTTTGCAAAGCAGCTGTTTTTGATGATTTCAAAACTGGCATAGTCTACATGGCTGGATAAAAATTTCCTCCATAAGCCATTACATAGTGATGATAGACATGCTTTTTGTCTCTATAAAAAGATTGTCCTATAAAATGAAATGTTATTGTGTCAATAATTGTTTTTAGTGGTATATAATCTGCAAGTGGCGTTTTTGTAATAAAGAAAACGTTCACATCTTTTTCAGAGACTTTATGGTCTTTAAAACCAATATCACCAAGTTTGTTTACCTATAAACCATATTTCAATTTTTTCTATTGAAGTGTTTGATCTTCCTTACTCAGGTTTTCCTGAGAAGCTTCAATTTTAGTTTCGAAATCATTTGAATATGATCTGTAGATTACAAGGGCGGTAACTAACAGTACCATTAAACTTAGAATGAGAAGTAGGGCTGATTTGTTTTTAGTACTCATTATATTAGTCTTTTATTCTTGCTGCATTAATAAAACCCCATTTGGTGTTTTTCATTACCATAAATTTCCCTTCGCTTACAACACTTGAAATGTCATCGTATTGAAATGGCAGAATAGTTTCTCCTTTTTTATTGATTACTCCCCATTTACCATTAAATACTACTCTCGCAAAACCATCTTCAAATTCATTTGCAACGCTGTAAATAGTAGGAATTATAATCTTACCCGTTTTATCAATATAGCCGCATTTGCCTTCTTTTTGAACAATTGCCAAGCCGTCATTAAAATAGGTTTTCGAAAAATCGGCAATATCATATTTTAAGGGAATGATTTCTTTGCCTGCTGTATCAATAAAACCACTTTTTGTACCTAATTCTACATAAGCCATTCCTTCTCTGAAATTTGCAATATTATCATACTTGAGAGTTGTAATTTCTTTGCCGCTTGTATCTATAAAGCTCCATTTTTTGTTTGCATATATTGGAGCAAAACCATTATGGAAATAACGTGCGCCCTGATCTTTTGTATAATAATCAAAATCATATCTTAGGGGCGTTATTTCTTGGCCATTTTTATTAATAAAACCACATTTTTTATTAAGCATTACGTAAGCAAAATCACCATCAAAATCCCAAAGGACATCATATTTTAGCGGAGTTAGGTTTTTGCCTGTTTTATCAATGAACCCCATTTTTTTATTTAATTCTACTTTAACATATCCGTTTTTAAAGCGGGAAATATTATCATAAATAATTGGGATAATTTCTTTCCCTGTATTATCAATGTATCCCCATTTATTTTTTAGTTCTGCTATGCACAAGTCCTCTAAGTCGTTTGCAAATCCAGATAAACCATCATATTTAAAAGGAGTAATTGCTTTACCTTTAAAATCAATCAATGCCCATTTCGTATCCTGTCGCACCGCAAACACAAACGGTTTTTTTGTTTGATCCATTTGTATTTCATCATAAATAAATGGAATGATTATTTCGCCACTGATATCAATAACGCCACATTTTTTATTAAGTTTTGCAATAGTAATACCTTGATGAAAAAGATTTACTTCATTGTATTTGGCATCAATAATTAAATTTCCGGTTTTGTCAATAAAGCCATATTTTTCATTTATTTGAACGTATGCAATACCTTCAAAAAAAGAAGTGACATTACTATATTTTAAGGGAATAATTTCTTTACCATCTGTATTAATAAAACCATGCTTTTGATTTAGTTCTACATGTGCCATGTTTTCATCAAACCAGGTAACATTATCGTATTTTATGGGAGTTATTTCTTTACCCTCTGTATTAATAAACCCCCATTTATTATTTAGTTTTACAGCAGCAAATTCTTCATGGTAAGGAGCTACTTCATCATACTTACATATTAAAGTATCATTTTGAGTATTTTGCGCTTTTACGCATTTAGTAGAAACAAAAGAAAGAGTTGAGATAAAAAGAAGTGCTGCTATTTTTTTCATTTTTTGATAATTGACCTGCAAAAAATTTTAGTTTTTCCTTCAAATAAAGTTTATATTCTCATCAGAACGACTGTTTGATACCTGTTGATTTTTATCTAAAACATGCGCAGGTACTTAAGTATTGTTATCATAAAAAGTTTTTTAATTACTGCTTTAAGACAAATAAATTAATTAAACTGTAAGTATTGTGTGTTAGGATTGTAAACTGGATTATTTCTATTTAACTCGCTCAATATTGTTTGGGTATAGTCTTTTCCTCCTTTAATTAAATAGTATAAAGATGTGACCACATAAATTGGTGCCAAGGGAAAAGCGCGCCAGCTTACAGCCAGATTAACAAAAAAATGTTTTAAGGCGTATTTAAAAGTTTTTTCTTCTGGACGAATAAAATAAATATTTGAACATTTAAATTTTTTAACCAGTTTCGAAATGGTATTCGGAAAAATTACAAATCTTCCTCCTTGTTGTATTAATACATTTATTTCAAACATCGTCAGTCCTTCTGTATTATTCGTTTTCATAGTATTAAATTAAAAAAAATAAATAGTGGTATAATATTTTGCAAAGGTCAGTAAATGTAAATTTATTTTTAGGACGTAAAAGGTTTAAAAGTAGTAGTTTAAGGTATTTTTTAAGCGGATAAAAAAAATCGGAAACCCAACTAAATGAGTTTCCGATTGATTCTTTATTTTTGACAAATTAATTTAGACTGATAGCTTTTTCAGGGCTTAACTCAGCATCTTTTTCATAAACATCCTGATAGAAACCAATTTCGCCATTTTCATTTACTAATGAAGTAAAATAAGTTATGTAAATAGGTATTTTTTTAGAAAGTTTAAAACTGTTTTCTGTTTTACCTTCCATGGCTTTATCAATTTTGGCCTGATTCCATTCTGGATAATCCTGAAGCATTGCAACTGCTAATTCTTTTGCCATTTTTACATTGATACAACCATGGCTAAAAGTTCTTTTTTCAAAATCGAATAAAGTTTTAGATGGTGTATCGTGCAAATAGATGTCATCCGGGTTTGGAAACATAAATTTTACCAATCCTAAAGAATTATCAGGGCCTGGTTTTTGTCTTACCTGACCATTTACTATTTCCATATTTTTTTCGGCAAGATAATTTTTATTTGAGGCTATTTTACCTTTTAACTCGTTGTTCACAATACTTTGTGGCACTGTCCAGTAAGGGCTAAAAACGATTCTGTCAATTTCACTGTTAAAAATAGTAGTTTTAGTCAATGGCGCACCAACAAAAACGCTCGAGGTCAATTGAACTTTTCCGTTTTTAACATAAATTAATTCATACGAAGGAACGTTTACTAAAACATATTCATCACTAGCGGCAATTTGAGCCGAAATAGCACGACATCTTTCCATATTAAGTTTTAGTGTTTCCATTTTATCAGAAAGCGGAATATTCATTTCTTTAATATGTTCTTCTGCAAGAATATAGTTAGGTTTAAAACCATTACGGACTTTATATTTCATTACAGCATCCATCAATTCACGATCGTAAACGTCGCTTTTAGAATCTGTTTTTAAATCTCCTAATAAGTATAATCGATTTCTAACTTGCGTAATAGTGTTCGAAACAGCATCCGGACGTAAATCTTTATAAGGTGTTTCTGCCGGAACAATAGGTTTCCATTTATTAGTTCGGTCTAGTTTTTTATATTTTTTTAGAACATCCTGCAATTTGTAATATTGATCATATTCTACTTTTACATCTGCAGTGGCTGTTGAGGCATTTGCTTCTTCGATAGTGCTGTAATTTAAGAAATCTTTCAGCATGGCATCATAAGATACTTTTTTCTTAGAATCAATAATACTTTTTTTAGCATAAGCAATATATAAAGAGCTTATAAGCATATCAGCATCTGTTTTAGAAATTTTTGTTTCTGAGGATGAAAAAAGGTCATCAATTTCTTTTTGATAAGGAATAATTAAGTCGTTTGTTTTTTTTGCTTTTTCGTAAAGTACAGATCCAAATTCATTAATGTTATCTTCGTCAAACCAAATAGTTCCCAAAGTTCTGTTTTTGTATAATGACATGACATCAGATTTATATTTTTTTAAATCAGAATATCTTTTAAAGAAATCATTTGAAAGTTCTTCTACATTATCAGCATCTGAATTAGTGTAAACAGTTGTGCCGGATGCAGTTTTTTTATAGGATAGAATGTCGTTTTCTACTGTATTAAAAGAAGATACAAAGAAAGTCAAACTTAAAATTACGGTGAATTGGAATAATGTTTTCATTTTTTAAATTTTTACGTTTATTACTTGAGAATAAAAGTTTTTGGGTAAAAATTTGGGGCTTTTCTACCATGCTAAATTACTTTAGGTATCTGGAAAACAAGTTGTTGTATTTAAATTAAATTTTTCAAGATTACCATGTTGTTAACTTTTCTATAAGACTTATATAGGATATATACGATAACGATTGAAATTGTTACCCCTCTCTATAAAAAAAATATTCTTTTTTTTGTTAAGAAAAAGATATTACGATAACCAAATATTATAATATTTTGTAAATTGCTCCCTTAAAATTATCATATTCATAAAATGGAACAACAAATACCATATATTCCTAAAAATAAAGTAAGAATTGTTACTGCAGCATCACTTTTTGACGGACACGATGCAGCGATCAATATTATGCGTCGTATTATTCAGTCAACTGGGGTTGAGGTGATTCACCTGGGGCACGATCGTAGTGTCGAAGAGGTGGTAAATACCGCTATTCAGGAAGATGCAAATGCGATTGCCATGACATCTTATCAGGGCGGACACAATGAGTACTTTAAATATATGTATGATTTGCTCCACGAAAAAGGGGCAGGGCATATCAAGATTTTTGGCGGTGGAGGCGGAGTAATCCTGCCAAGCGAAATTTCAGAATTACACGAATATGGTATTACAAGAATTTATTCTCCGGATGATGGCCGTTCTTTAGGGCTGCAGGGAATGATCAACGATTTGGTAGAACGTTCTGATTATCCAATTGGAGACAAACTAAACGGAGAAATCGATCATATCGAAAATAAAATTCCAACTGCAATTGCACGATTAATTTCGGCAGCTGAGAATTTCCCTGAAATTGCAAAACCGGTTTTCGATCAGATTCATACCAATAATACCAATTCTAAAATTCCGGTTTTGGGAATTACAGGAACGGGTGGAGCGGGAAAATCATCTTTGGTAGATGAATTGGTTCGTCGTTTTTTAATTGATTTCCCTGAAAAAACAATCGGATTAATTTCTGTCGATCCTTCGAAACGTAAAACAGGCGGAGCGCTTTTAGGAGACAGAATCCGAATGAATGCGATTAATAATCCTCGTGTTTATATGCGTTCGCTGGCGACACGTCAGTCGAATTTGGCATTGTCAAAATATGTAGCCGAAGCGATTCAGGTTTTAAAAGCTGCAAAATACGATTTGATTATTCTTGAAACTTCAGGAATTGGACAATCAGATACCGAGATTATGGATCATTCTGATGTATCCTTATATGTAATGACACCGGAATTTGGTGCAGCAACACAATTAGAAAAAATCGACATGCTTGATTTTGCTGATTTGGTGGCTTTGAATAAATTCGATAAAAGAGGCGCACTTGACGCCATTCGTGACGTTAAAAAACAATATCAAAGAAATCATAATCTTTGGGATAAAAATCCTGATGATATGCCAGTTTTCGGAACCATTGCTTCGCAGTTTAATGATCCGGGAATGAACACGCTGTATAAAGCGATTATGGATAAGATTGTTGAAAAAACAGATTCAGATCTAAAATCGACTTTTGAAATCACGCGCGAAATGAGTGAGAAAATCTTCGTGATTCCGCCACACAGAACGCGTTATTTATCTGAAATTGCAGAGAATAACAGATCGTATGATGAAAGTGCGCTTTCGCAACAAAAAGTAGCTCAAAAATTATACGGAATCTTTAAAACCATAGAATCAGTTTCAGGAAAAATTCCGCAAATTAATAAAGCAGGAATTGATGAAGATAGTGTCACCCTGAGCGCAGCCCAAGGACTTGACGAAAATAGAATATTTCTTAATCTTTTACTGAATCAGTTTGATAAAGTAAAAATGGATTTAGATCCGTACAATTGGGAAATTATCCTGAATTGGGATGAGAAAGTAAACAAATACAAAAATCCGGTGTATACGTTTAAAGTGCGTGATAAAGAAATTAAAATCGCGACACATACTGAGAGTTTATCACACATACAAATCCCGAAAATTGCTTTGCCTAAATACGAAGCCTGGGGCGATATCCTGCGTTGGAATTTACAGGAAAATGTTCCGGGAGAATTTCCGTTTGCTTCAGGATTGTATCCGTTCAAGCGTGAAGGCGAAGATCCGTCAAGAATGTTTGCGGGAGAAGGCGGACCGGAAAGAACCAACAAACGTTTTCATTACGTAAGCGCAGGATTGCCTGCAAAACGTCTTTCAACAGCTTTTGACAGTGTAACTTTATACGGAAACGATCCTGATATTCGTCCTGATATCTACGGAAAAATTGGAAATGCCGGAGTTTCGATTTGTTGTCTGGATGATGCTAAAAAATTGTATTCAGGTTTCGATCTGGTTCATGCTTTAACTTCTGTAAGTATGACCATAAACGGGCCCGCGCCAATGTTATTGGGTTTCTTTATGAATGCAGCAATCGATCAGCAATGCGAGTATTATATTAAGGAGAACGAATTAGAAAAAGAAGTTGAGGTAAAAATCAACAAAATATATAAAGAAAGCGGATTAGAACGCCCAAGATATCAAGGCGATTTACCGGAAGGAAACAATGGTTTAGGTTTAATGCTTTTGGGCGTTACAGGAGATCAGGTTTTGCCTCAGGAAGTGTATAATGAAATAAAAGCCAGAACATTATCACAAGTTCGTGGAACGGTTCAGGCTGATATTTTAAAAGAAGATCAGGCGCAAAACACTTGTATTTTTTCCACCGAATTTGCGTTGCGATTAATGGGCGACGTTCAGGAATATTTTATTACCAAAAACGTTCGTAATTTCTATTCGGTTTCCATTTCAGGATATCATATTGCCGAGGCAGGAGCGAACCCAATTACGCAATTGGCATTTACGCTTTCTAATGGTTTCACTTACGTGGAATATTACCTAAGCCGCGGAATGAGCATCAACGATTTTGGACCAAATTTATCGTTCTTCTTTTCGAACGGAGTAGATCCTGAATATTCGGTTATTGGTCGCGTGGCACGTAAAATTTGGGCAAAAGCCATGAAAAACAAATACGGGGCCAACGAAAGAGCGCAAATGCTAAAATATCATATTCAAACTTCAGGACGTTCGTTACACGCACAGGAAATTGATTTTAATGATATCAGAACCACTTTGCAGGCTTTGTATGCGATTTACGACAACTGTAATTCGCTACATACAAATGCTTATGATGAAGCGATTACAACACCAACCGAAGAATCTGTGCGTAGAGCAATGGCGATTCAGTTGATTATTAATAAAGAATTAGGTCTGGCTAAAAATGAAAACCCAATTCAAGGTTCGTTTATCATCGAAGAATTAACAGATTTGGTAGAAGCAGCCGTTCTACAAGAATTCGACCGAATCACAGAACGTGGCGGAGTTCTAGGTGCAATGGAAACGATGTACCAACGTTCTAAAATTCAGGAAGAAAGTTTGTATTACGAAACCCTGAAACACAACGGCGATTTCCCAATTGTGGGTGTCAACACATTCCTAAGCTCAAAAGGTTCTCCAACGGTAATTCCGGCAGAAGTAATTCGCGCCACCGAAGAAGAAAAACAATATCAGATTACCATGCTGGATAACTTACACCAGTTTCACGAAGCAAAAGTAAACGAGCATCTCAACAAACTACAGGAAGCCGCCATTAAAAACGAAAATTTATTCGACCATTTAATGGAAGCTACAAAGGTTTGTTCGCTGGGTCAGATTACTTCGGCATTGTTTGAAGTTGGCGGGCAGTATAGAAGGAATATGTAGAATTTTATTTCAAATGTCCTAAATTATCGGACGTTTATTCAATATGAAAATCCTCTCAGAAATGAGAGGATTTTATTTTAATAAAAAGTTCTCAGACCAAATAGTAAAAGTCGTTAGGCAACGAATCCTTTTTTTATAAATTTTTCTTTAAACGTAAATTTTTCCGCCATTTTAAAAGCTTCAATTATTAACCATATCCTATTGGCAATTACGCAAAAGTACTTTCCAGTTCTAAATTCGGTCATTATGCCTACTAATCTATAATCAACTTCAGTTTTGCCTGTCGCAGGGTTATCATAAATCAATAAAAGCCATAGTCCACAGCCACTTATGCCATGAAATTGAGGAATTATTTTATCTCTTTTATTAGTATTAACATTTGTACCTTTTCCTTTTACATTCAATATCATGTGGTCTCTTTTGTTGAACTTATAAAGTTGATATGGCTTATCATTAGTAGGAGGACTACCCAAAAAAAATGTTGCGCCTGTATTAAAAGATTTTTCTTCTTTAGTAATATTGATAGCGGGATAACCAAGTACACAATAATTGGTTCCATTTAATAAATTGTTGTGGTGTCGAAATTTTTCTATAGTAACAGGAATGTAAGCTTTTGACAAATTGAATGTCGTTTGTTTGTCAAGCTTAATGTATGCCAAATCAATAGGTTCACTTTTTTCAATAATTGAATATTTTACTTCACCTAATACAGGTATAAAAAGTTTGTTACTAACTCTAATTCTTAAATATTCATTAGGATGATCTTCAAAGAAACTTGCAACGTGTGATGCCGTTATAATAAAATAATCATTATAAATCTTAGCAAAGACACCAGAACCAAATGGTTTGAGTTTACCATTTACCTCATTTAAGAATTGAATAGTATGCTTCATGATTTTACTGTTTATTTGCTCTAAAACAGCTTCATCAGTTTCATTAGTAAATATCTTTTCTTTCATTATTGTAGAATTTACTGTTTAATTTTTTACTCTGTTGCCCATGATACATTTGCGTTTATTCATAGTAATAGAATTAAATATTTGATTCATATATTTTAATTCTTATTCACGCAACGTAATTCAAATATATTAAAAGCTTAATGATTAACATTAAGTGTAAATACATACTTTTTTCTTATTCGCTCAAGTTTTCTGTTCGTAAAACCAAATTATATCCTCACAGTTTTGTCATTTCGACGAAGGAGAAATCCCCACGAGTAGCTCTATAAAGATTGAATTTTCGTTGCGGAGTTACTTGCGAAGATTTCTCCTCCGTCGAAATGACAATATTGTGACTATTTTTGATGAAGTTTAAAAAAAGTTCCGAAGGAACAAAACATAATGTAGGGACGGATTTTAATCCGTCCATGACAAAGAAATTCGTAATCAAAATTCATTAGCGCCAGCAGTAAAACAATAAAGCACCATAAAGTTTGTCATTTCGACCGAAGGGAGAAATCTCCAAACGCTGAGCAAGCACTGTTGAGGAGTTACCAGCGAAGATTTCTCCTTCGTCGAAATGAGAATATTGTGACTATTTTTGATAAAGTTTAAAAAAAGTTCCGAAGGAACAAAACATATTGTAGGGACGGATTAAAATCCGTCCATGACAAAGAAATTTGTTCTCATAATTCATTAGCACTAGCAAAACCATAAAAATCCTATTATCAAATATAGCCCGTGGTTTCAACCACGGGGACACAATACGAGAAAGACAATATGACGCTCCCGTGGTTGAAACCACGGGCTATGTTTATACCGTTTTGAAATAGCAAAAAAAGAAAATCATTCTCCAACCATTTCCCCAACATAGCCCAAAAACTCCATTTCATTCAAAGGGAACATTTGCAGGACGGTTTCTAAAATAAGCCCCACATTTATAGATTGGTTTTTCTTTTCGTTCACATTGTGCATATCGTGATCAAGTGCCAAAATACATAATTTTATCATATCGGTAATAGCGCAACCTAATTCAAAGTAATTTAAAAACTTAATTTGAGCGATGTAAGTTTCTTGTTGATCGTTGGCAGGTTGTAAGGTGCGAAAATATAATGCAGTTAATTTTTTAAGTCTCGTTAAAGTATCTGTTTCATTAGTTTCCATAGGGCGTATATTTATTATTTGTGTCTTGTTGATCGTTTTACAAATTTGCGGGTATAATTTTATAGAGAGAAAAATCGTACTTTTGTTTGGTTCAGCGAAGTAAGAAACAGATTGTATCGTACCAAACCGTTTTGGCTGGTATCCTACTGTCTAAATAAGTTTTTTACCAGTTGAAGTTTTTCACACTTAATTATTATCTTTGAATTATGAGCACACTTACAAAACCAAATCATATAGGGCGTAAAATAAGCCGTATTCGTGAACTTCGTGATATGAAACAGGAAGCTTTGGCCCAAGCTTTAGGGATAAGCCAGCAAACAATATCTGCTATTGAAAACAGCGAAACCATCGAAGAAGAAAGACTTGTTGAAGTGGCAAAAGCATTGGGTGTGACGGTTGAAGCCATTAAGAATTTTTCGGAAGAATTGGCAATTAATTATTTTAATACTTTTAATGATTCAGATAATAATTTTAATCATTATAATACATGTACTTTCAATCCATTAGACAAATTAATGGAAGCGGTAGAAGAAAATAAAAAACTGTACGAACGTTTGCTCAAAGCAGAACAAGATAAAATCGAATATTTAGAACAATTACTTAAAGGGAAATAATATTTTCAAGAGAGATTTATTCGCTCATTTGTGTTTGTGAACCCAAACTTTATATATCAGAAATTAAGTTGATATGCACGAGCGGGACATTTATGCCATCAGAAGCAAGGAAAATTTCTAATTGAAGTGAAAGTAGCTGTAGAATTATTACAGTTTAAAATAATTCCAGTTATAATTTTTTTCAAAATAAATTTAGGGGATAATGATATGGATAAAAAAAAATATACTCTCCTTTTAATTGTAATTATTGGTGTGATAATGGTTTTATGGGGGAAAGAATTGACCAAGAATAAAATTAAAAAAGATTTAGGTAATTACGATTATGCAATTGGAAATATTGATGTCTTTTTTTATAGAGCTCCAGTAGGAAATAATGTTCGTTTTAGTTCTATTACATATTCTTATGTAGTAAATAATATTAGATACGTAAATAATTATGATGCTCTAGATTATAAATTACCTTCTTCACCAGATGTTAATGATAAGTTTATGGTAGTCTTTAACAAAAAAGATCCCAAAAAAAGCCTTTTATTAGGTGATTATCCAATAAAAACAGAAGAAGATTTTAAGATATTTATTGATACCAATAAAAATTTCAAAATTAAATTTTAAAAAAGTAAAAATAAATCTTCTGATAGATTCGCATAAAAGAATTCAGCTTTAATAAATGCTTTTCTATTTTGAGTAAAACAATAAAAAACTCTCAGCAATGCGAGTTTTTTCATTTTAAGTTCCTAAAGAAACAAAATCCACTATATTTTACGCTTTACCATTGCATTAGATTTGCTTTTTAGTTTTTCTATCAATGCATCCGCTTTTTCATTTTGAGAAAGAGATCGCAAAGATTCTGCGTAGCGATAGTAATAAATAGGATCTAAATCTGAAGTCATAGCAAATAGTTCGCCGTACCATACTGCTGCTTTCTCAAAATAGCAATGCGTATAAGAGGAGTTTCCTAACTTTTGAAACAGGTCTACAGATTTGTATCCTTTTGCGGCAACATTTTCATAAGTTTTAATTACGTCGACATAAGCATATTTGTCGCTAATTTTATCAGTAGTGTAAAATTCTTCAGTCTGGGCAGCAACCCGAAATGAAAAAGCAGTCAATGATATTAAAATAGCTAGTTTTTGTTGCATAGACATTTTGAATGAATTTGAAAAATACTTAATTCTTAAAACAATAAAAAAATTGAATTGTATTTATTCTTATTTGCAAAATTATGTAAATCAGTTATATAACTCACAATTTTTTGTTTTATTATAGTTTTGTATTAAATATTTCATTATTCATAAAATCACTTTTTATATAACAAAAAAAAGCATCAGCCACGGCCGATGCTTTTCAGTTTTAAGTAAAAAACAATTAACGACGGAAACCAGGACTTTCGTTTACTGATTCGTCAAGCTTAATAGTTTTTGATTTTTTAGCAGAAACAGCAATATCGTGTTTCGCAACTTTACCATTTTCGTTTACTTCTAAAGTATAAGTTCCGGCAGGAAATGCCTCTAAACTTAAAGTTTTCGAAATCTCTAATTTATCTGTAGCAGATGATCCTGTGTACACTAAATTATGGTTTTCGTCGTAGATAGAAAAAACTGATTTCTCAACGTTGTTCAAAGTAAAGCTAATTACTTTTCCGTTTCCGGTTTTTATATTCAAAATATAATCCCCTTTTCCATCAATTGCGTAAGTAAAGATTGTTGTTAAAAATGCGGCAACAACTAAGCCCATTTTGGTAAAATTTGTCATGTTTTTTTTAAATTGTTAATTACTGTTTGTGGAACGCCCAAAACTACAAATTGAAATTTAATTTTATGCAAAAAAATCACTTTTTTCTATGTCTAAATTGCTGAATTAAAGATGTTTCTGCGCTTTGGCTGAACTATGTACGTAATTACTGGGCTTTTGGATGTTTTTTAGTTCCTGTTTTTTAATGGTGTAATAATCAAAGTATTATATTTATTAAGAATAGTTTTCTAAAAATAAAATAGCTAGAGGTTACTGGAAAAAATTGGGCATAAAAAAACAGCTCAATAACCACAAAGAGCTGTTCTAAAAACGAATTTCTCGTTTTAAACTTTACTAACTATCTAACCTCATTTTTATACTTTTCAGTATAACTTTTTAGCGTACTGCTACGCTTGAATTTTTAGCAGAAAAACCTGCTTTGTAAACCGATGAAATTGCTTTTTTTGATAATACAGTTGCATCATCAGTTATAGTAATTTCGTGTCTCACTTTTTTTACATTATCTTCAACTTCTAAGAAGTAAGTTCCGGCAGGAAACTCTTCTAAGCTAAAAGTTCTCAAAATTCCATCTTTACCTGAAGCGCTTTCAGAATAAATTAAAGTACCCTCTTTATCATAAATCGATAAATTGGCTTTTTTTACCTGATTAAGAGCAAACGTAATTAGTTTTCCATTATTCTTTAATACGTGAAGATTAAAATCTTCATTCCCGTCAATTGCATAAGTACTCATTCCTGAAAAAAGTACCGCACATACTAAACTTAATTTTAAAATCTTTTTCATGGTATTTAGTTTTAAATTAATAGTTCTAATTCTCTGATGCTAAATTAGTTCGGATGTATGTTTTTTATCACAACTCTATTTTCCGATTTCGATGCTATATTCTCATTTACGAAACCGTTATAGGTTAAAGTTTAAGTTATTTTTAGCGTTTCTGTTAATTTGGTTATTATTTTTTAATGTTTTGTTTAAATTGAGATAATATTGGTTGTTCTTGTTTTCTTACAAAAGTTTTGTGGATTAATGTTGAGATGGTACACGGATGACACGGATTCGCTAAAGCGAAAACGCAGATAAAAACGGATTTTTTATGCTCATTTTTGTCATTTCGATCTATGATAAAAAGCAAATCTTTTTTTCGGGAGCTAATCCCGCTATCCGTTTCAATCTTTTGTGTCCGCCGCGGCGAACAAAAAAGGATTTTCTCCCGAAGCTTCGGGACTATCGGGGCTAGAGCCATCTTTTTCATAATAATACTTCGTTTATTTTGTGAGGGATTTTCAAACGCGGTATCTTCGGAACTTAAGCTTTATATTGACAAAGCTTTGTGAACTCCGTGTTTTTGAGCGTACTCTTAGATAAAACTCTTAGTGTTCTCTGTGTTTAAATCTCATTTTGAAGTAGATTATTTTACCGCAAAGATTTATTTAACCGCAAAGACCGCAAAGATTAAACTTTAAGGGTTTTATAAAAAATACAAAGTTCGCAAAGCTTTTTTTAAATTAGCTTTACGAACGTTGTGTAAATCTTTGCGAACCATTGCGTATCCCGATAGCTATCGGGATTGCGGTCTTTGCGGTTAAATAAAACTTTATAAATAAAAACTTTGTGTCTTAGTGCCTTTGCGGCAAATTCAAAAAAGTATGGCACAAAAAAAACAGCTCAATAACCACAAAGAGCTGTTTCAAAACAATCACGTTTTTAACTTTACTAACTATCTAACCTCATTTTTATACTTTATGAGAAGTATAAACTTTTTTAGCGTGTTGCTACGCTTGAATTTTGAGCAATTGTATTTGCTTTATATGCTGACGAAACTGCTTTTGAAGATAATACAGATGTATCATCAGTAATTGTAATTTCGTGTCTTACTTTTTTAACGCTGTCTTCAACTTGTAAGAAGTAAGTTCCCTCTGGAAGTTCTTCTAAACTAAAAGTTCTTAAAATACCATCTTTCCCAAAAGCATTTTCAGAATAGATTAAAGTATTGTTTTTATCATAAATACTAATACTTGCTTTTTTAACCTGGTTTAAAGCAAACGTAATTAGCTTTCCATTAGCCTTTAATACATGAAGGTTAAAATCAGCTGCTCCATTATCATTACCATCAATTGCATAAGTACTCATTCCAGTAAAAAGTACTGCGATCACTAAACTTAATTTTAATATCTTTTTCATAACACTTCGTTTTAAATTGTTTGTTCTAATTTTCTGATGCTAAATTACTGTAGGGATTACTTTTTTTTCACAACTGTATTTTCCAATTTATGTGCTGTATTCTCATTTACGAAACCGTTATAGGTTAATTTTTGAATTATATTAGGTGTTTTTGTTAATTCGGCTATTATTTTTCAATTATTCAATAAAATTAACATTTGTGTAAAAGCTCTATTATTCTTACAAATAAGAGGTATCTGTATTTAAAGTCGCTAGTAAATACGATTTATGAAAAAAATCTACCAAAAAAATACGGATCATTAAAAAAATCCATCAAATTCGGGAACTTGATGATTTAACTTTTAATGATTATTATGCAAAATTCTTATTTACGAAACCGTTATAGGTTAATTTTTAAATTATATTAGGCATTTTTGTTAAATTTGCTATTATTTTTTAAAGAAATTATCATGAAGACAATTGCCCCAGCTCTTGAAGTGATATCAAACTCATACGGAAGTTCTTTTACCTACACAAAGCACGCCGAAAAGACCAATAGTAAAGCTCATTTATGGCATTATCATCCAGAAATCGAGTTGGTTTATATAAATGGTGGAGCGGGGAAAAGACAAATAGGAAGCCATGTTTCTTATTATACAAATGGTAGTTTGATACTTATAGGTGCTAATTTGCCACATTGTGGTTTTACAAATGAACAAACGGGAAATATTAATGAAACCGTTATTCATATCAAACCTGAGTTTTTAGGGAATGATTTTTTTGTTGCTCCCGAAATGAAAAAGGTACAGAATCTTTTTAGTCAGGCAAAAGCCGGAATTGCTTTTGGCGGAGAAACTAAAAAAAGAATCGGTAAGAAAATCGAGATGATGGAACACCAGCTTCCGTTTGAACGTTTATTGACGCTTTTGAGTGTTTTAGACGAATTAGATTCTTCTGAAGAATATACTGTGCTGAATGCCGACGGATTTTCGTTGGAATTGCAAACGCAGGATAATGATCGTATTAATGTTGTTTTTAACTACGTGAAAGATCATTTTCAGGAATCTATTGCAATAGACGAAGTTTCGAGCTTGGTAAGTATGACAACACCTTCGTTTTGCCGTTATTTTAAGAAGATTTCGAACAAAACATTTACGGAGTTTGTAAACGAATATCGTTTGGTACACGCATCAAAATTATTGGCCGAAAAACCAATAAGCATAAACGAAGTATGTTACGAAAGCGGCTTTAATAATTTCAGTCATTTTAGTAAATCCTTCAAACAATACACCGGTAAAAGCGCTTCGCAATACCGTCACGAACACAAAATAATTATTAGCTAATTCCATAGGAGGAAGCTTTATATTTTTTGCCACGAATTCCACAAATTAGCACTAATTTTTTCTAAGTAAAAGGAAAATATTAATTCGTGTTAATTTGTGGAATTCGTGGCAAACTTTTTTATTATGTCTAGCTGAGCGTAGTTGAAGCTTTTTTTGGAATTTAAAAATTAAAATTTTCACCAATCACTATTAAGTTCAGTATTGGAATTTAAATTAAACTTTGGAATTTTTTTAAATTTGTTGTTATAAAAATTATATTTACATGCTTGTTATTTTTAAATTATAACAATCCAAATAATAGATTTAATCCATCACCAAAATTTATAACCGAATGAGTTTATTTAGAAAACCTGTTACATTCCTCCTTATCGGAATGACTTTTTTTAGCTGTAACAAAAAAGAAGTCGCATTTTCAGATCCTTTAATTACCAATCGCGACACCACCATCAATCCGGCAGATGATTTTTTTAATTATGCTAATAATGGCTGGTTCAAAAAAAATCCTATTGCAAAAACAGACAGCAATAACGGAATTATGAGAACTGTAATTGATACAATCAACGGACAGATTAAAAATATCTGCGAAAGCTCGGCCAAAGACGAATCGGCAGCAAAAGGAAGTAACAAACAAAAAATAGGTGATTTTTATGCTTCAGGAATGGATACGATTGCCATCGAAAAAGCAGGTTTGTCTCCGCTAAATGCCGAGATTAAAAAAATCAACGAAATTAAAGATGTTTCAGGATTAATCAATACAATTGCGCATTTGCAAACCGTAGGAGCAGATCCGGCTTTTACATTTTATGTTTCGCAAGACGATAAAATCAGTACAAAATATGCGTTGTTTTTCGGGCAAGGCGGTTTAGGAATGAGACAAAGAGATTATTATCTCGATACAGACAAACGAAATGTAGAAATTCGTACAGCTTATGTAGCACATCTTAAAACGATGATGCGATTTACGGGAGATGAAGAGGCGATTGCGGTAAAAAATGCTGCAACGATTATGAAACTCGAAACCGAATTGGCAAAATCATCACGAAAATTAGAAGCACTTCGTGATCCTATAAAAAATTACAACAAACTTTCGGTAGAAAAATTCAATTCGCTTACACCTGATATCGACTGGAAAAAAGTATTGCCAATTTTAGGTATTGCAAAAGCAGATACTGTAATAGTAGGACAGCCGGAATTCTTTACAGCCCTAAATACTACGATTAAAAAATATTCGATCGAAGATTGGAAAACGTATTTGAAGTGGAATCTTGTAAGTTCATACGCTCCTTATCTGAATGCTGCTATCGAAAAAGAAAATTTCAAGTTTTATGCCACAACGTTAAATGGAGTAGCAACTCAAAAACCACGTTGGAAAAGAGTAGTAGAGCAAACAGATTCTTCTTTAGGAGAATTAATAGGTCAGGTTTATGTGAGTGATTATATGCCAAAAGGTGTCAAAGAGAAATTATTGGAGGTTGGAAACAACATTCGTGATGTATTTGCTTCGCACATTAAAAAACTGGATTGGATGAGCAAACCTACCAAGCAAAAAGCATTATTCAAGCTGAGTAAAATGGTCATGAAATTGGGATATCCTGATAAATGGAAAGATATGAGTGCACTTTCTATAGATCGAAAATCATATTGTGGGAATGTTATGAGTGCCAATATTTGGGATTATAAATACATGATCAACAAATACGGGAAACCGGTAGACAGAAACGAATGGGTGATGCAGCCGCAAACTTACAATGCATACTATAACCCAAGTAACAATGAAATTGTAATTCCAGCGTGTAATATTATTGTTCCGGGTTATGAAGGACGTATGCCGGACGATGCTATTTTGTACGGAATTATTGGAGGTTCTTTCTTCGGGCATGAAATTACACATGGTTTTGATGATCAGGGAAGTCAATATGACGAGAAAGGAAATCTAAACAATTGGTGGACAGCTGAAGATTTGAAAAAATTTAAAGCAAAAACGAAATTGATAGTAGAGCAATATAATAAATATACAATATTGGGCAAAAATGTAAATGGAGATGCCACTCAAGGTGAAAACATTGCTGATTTAGGCGGCGTAATTATGGGTTATGAGGCATTCCAGAAAACAACACAATTTAAAAACAAGGAAAAAATTAGCGGATTAACTCCGGAGCAACGTTATTTCCTTGCTTATGCGTATTCCTGGATGATCAACAGAAGAGACGAATCGAAAATCAATCAAATCATGACCGATGTACATTCGCCGGAACAATTTAGAGTGAATGGACCTTTGAGTAATATCCCTGAATTTCATAAAGCATTCAATGTCAAAAAAGGAGATAAAATGTATCAGCCGGATAGTTTGCGAGTAGTAATCTGGTAAGAAATAATCTAATTTATATTTAAAACCATTCGTTGCGGCGAATGGTTTTTTTGTTTTAGGATGTAATGGGCCGCGGGTTAAGCGGATTAAACTGGTTATCGCGGATTTTTTTTTTTTTTTTTTTTGCCACAGATTAAATGATTAAAATGATTTTTTAATCTGTGTATATTTTTTTGCCACGAATTCCACGAATTTTCACGAATTAAATGGATGCTGATTTTTGGCCTTTTCGCAGCTAAAAAAATCATTTTAATCATTTAATCTGTGGCTTTTTTTTTTCGCAACAAATTATTCATAATCCAATTCGTGAAAATTCGTGCAATTAGTGGCAACCTTTCATTATCGAAAAACCAGTCGGATTTTTCATATAATTTACGCGGAAAAAACTATATTTACAATCCCAAAAAAGAAAAAATATAACTATGAAAAACTTTAGAATTTTAGTATTTGCTGTTCTTTTATGCGCTTCTTCAATGAGTTATGCCGCAAAAGTAGATACTTTACAAGTTGCCAGTACAGCCATGAGCAAAACCTACAAAGCGGCGGTAGTGTTGCCTAATTCGTATGCAAAAAGCAAATCGGCGTTTCCGGTGATGTATTTATTGCATGGTGCTTACGGTCATTTTAGTGATTGGCTGAAAAATACGCCAAACAAAAAATTAGTTCAAAATTTATCTGATCAGTATAATATTATTATTGTAATGCCCGAAGGAGAGACATTCAGTTTTTATTTGGACAGTCCGGTAAATAAAGGAAGTCAGTTTGAGACTTTTATTACACAGGAAGTGGTTCAAAAAGTAGACAAAACCTATAGAACGATAAGTAACCGAAACGGAAGAGTAATAACAGGCCTTTCTATGGGAGGTCATGGCGCATTATACTTATCTGCCAAACATCCTGAATTGTTTTGCGCTGCCGGAAGTATGAGCGGTGCCGTAGATATGAGTACAATGCTCAATCGTGAATCTTCGGCACAGGTTGTAAAACTGATGCAGCCCGTTTTTGGAGATAAAAGCGATAGCTCAGAAATGTACGCACAATATGCTGTAATGGGAATGCTGGATAAAATAAAAGCCAATAAACTACCTCTAATTATTGATTGTGGAGTTGATGATTTTTTGATAGAACCCAACAGAGAATTACACCGAAGATTAGTGTATAATAAAGTAGATCACGATTATACAGAGCGTCCGGGAGCACATACTTGGGATTATTGGGAAAATTCACTACCTTATCATGTGTTGTTTTTTAATAAAATCTTGCTTAAAAATCAGGTGGTTGCAAAAAAATAATACAACTTTTAGTAAGGAATCACTCAAAAAGCTTTTTTTGGTTTGATTTTTGGAATACCTTTATATATAAACTTAAAAAATAAAAATTATGAAAAAGATACTTACCTTATTCGCAGTTGTTGGATTAATCGTGTTTTCTAGCTGTGAAGGCGATCAAGGACCTCCGGGTGAATCGGTTGCCGCTAACGTTTTTGAAGTTGAAAAAGTAAATTTTAGTGCGACTGCTAATTCTGATTTTGATTTTAATTTTAAATCACGAATTTTTCCAGGTGATGTCGTTTTAGTATATAGATATGCTGGATTCTCTCCTACTACTAATTTAGATGTCTGGACAATTCTTCCTGATTCTCACTATTACACAGACGGAGGGCTTTATTTTAGCTATAAATTTGATTTTACTCAAGATGATGTTAAAATTTATACAGAAGGATTGGATTTAATTGCAAATCCAATACCAGCTGATTTAAGGACTAATCAAATATTTCGTATTGTAGTTGTTCCTGGTAACAATCCTATAGTTACTACGGCTAAATCTACAAATAAAGCTGACTATTCAGATTATTATGCAGTTATTAAGAAATATGGTATTGATGACAGTAATGTTACGAAATTAAACTAATTACTACAATGAAAACAAAAAAAGGAAATCTTACGATTTCCTTTTTTTTTATTGAAATTTTAATTTTTAATGAACTGACCTGTATAAATAATTCTATTATTTCGTGAGATATTTACAATGTAAATTGCTGCAGGTAAATTTGAAATGTCGACAGTAGCTAGTTTAGAGTTAACTAAAGTGAAATTATTTGAATTTACTATATTGCCAAAAAAGTTTGTAATAATGATACTTGCGCCTTCTAATTGAGATCCTCCATATGTTCTATTATTTGTGTCTTCAATATTTATAATTGACGTTGCTGGATTTGGAAATATTTTTATAGATTCATTTGTATTATTTGCTCGAGCTTCGAAATTAATTTGTACAGTATTGCTCGTGTAATTTGTACTTTTCTCATAATCGAATAAGATTCTTCTGTAATATTGTATTTGGAAACTAGGAGTTCTACGTGTATCTTCCATTAGTGGTGTTGGCGTATAATTTTGGGTAGTTCCATTTTGAATAGGATCCCAATTTACATTGTCTTGAGAGACAAGCCATTGGTAATATGAGAAGTTATGAAAATCACCATTTAATGGACTTGCAAGATTATCTGAACTTACTGTTTGATCACAACATATTGTATTCTTTGTAGCATTAGCTATTAAAGGTATTATTTCAATAACATTACTTGCTGCACATCTTCTATAGCTCGATTTATCATTTGGGTCTTCTAATATTAACCGTCTATATTCCATTCCTGTATTTGTCTGAGGAGGTAAGTAATTCATTTGTGTAGCTCCTGAAATATCTCTCCAGCCATACATTGAGAAAAAAACAGCACTCATATTGGTCCAGGTAGAAGGGTATTTAATTCTCGATTGCCATTGGATGTTATAGCTTTTTAACGAGTTTCTAACGGATTGATCTCGTTGGCGTCCGCCCCCTGTTGCTTTTATAGTGTGACTTTCCGTAGGTTCATTGCCTACAATCATCTCAGGGACTTGTCCAGTTGTTAAATATTGGTTACCCGTGATTGTATTATTTACATATAGATTATCGAATTGTGGCAGGAAATTAACTATATTGAAAATAACTTTGCCACTGTATGAGATTGTGCCATCATCAAAAGTGGTCTTTTCTCTTAATTCACCGCCCTGATAAAACGGTGACCCTGGTTGTATTATTTGGTCGCCATAAGCCCATTCTTGAGATGCGACATAAGAGTATTCATGGAATAAGGGTAAAATAGGAGTTCCTCCATAAGGTACTATTTCAATAAACTTGTAAGGTAATGGAGGTGGAGGTGGAGATGTGCCATCTTTTATGACAGCGATATTGGAACTTTTGTAAGTTGCTCCAGCATAATTTTTGTATTCGGCATATATATTACCTCCTGAAGTATTAAAGTCTGCGCTATCTAGATAGATAACGAAGTTAATAATTCCAATTTTTCCTCCGCCAAAATTTAAAAATACTCCGTTACCACCTCTAGCTATGTTAGCACCCAAAGCAGGACTTTTTTCATAATAGATACTAATAGTTCCATTATCTGGACTATTTGTGGGGGTTTCTACTTTAACATTTAAAGCTATTGTTGAAGAAGTTGAACCACCTAAGTTAATAGGTCCATTGTTAACGTTTGATCCATTTACAACTGTTGGCGTTAAAGTGACTTTCTGTCCAAACATTATTGTGCTAAATAATAATAAAACGAGATACATGTAATTTTTTCTCATGATAAGGCTTTTAAAAATTTATAATGAGCTAAATGTATTGAATATAAAAGTATTATCTTATTTTTAATCGTTAAATTGTAGTATAATATTTATTTTTATCTAATTCTAAACATTAAAAAAGGAAATCGCAAGATTTCCTTTTTTTATAAATATATGTTTCAGGAATATTATTCCTGTTCTAAATCAGTATCAGTAAGTTCTTTTTCTTTTCCGAATTTAAGAGAAACTAAAATCCCTACTAAAAGCGAAAGTGCAATAAATCCTAATGAAGCCCATTCTGGAACATGAATCCATTCGTGAAGTAACATTTTTAATCCCACAAAGGCTAAAATGGCTACCAGACTATATTCTAAGTAACTGAATTTTGCCAGCATATTCGCCAGGAAGAAATACATAGAACGTAATCCAAGGATAGCAAATATATTAGAACTGAATACCAAAAACGGATCTGATGTAATCGCTAAAATTGCCGGAACACTATCTACAGCAAAAAGAACATCCATAACTTCTATTACAATCAAAGCAACAAATAATGGAGTTGCAGCTCTTTTGGCAGTTTTTGTCGAAATGAAAAACTTTTCTCCATCCATTTCAGCAGTGATCGGAATAATTTTCCCTAATGTTTTATATACAAAAGAATCTTTGGGCTGGAAATCATCATCTTCTCCGGAGAACAACATTTTTATTGCAGTAAAAAGCAGGAAAAGTCCAAATACATAGGTAGTCCATGCAAATTTATTAATAAGCATTACTCCAAAGAAAATCATTAATCCGCGGAAGATTACAGCGCCCAGGATTCCCCAGAATAAAACGCGGTGTTGGTATTTTTGTGGTATTTTGAACGAAGCGAAAATAATCGCAATAACAAAAATATTGTCTACACTTAAAGACAGCTCAATCAAATAACCGGTAATAAACTTCATAGAAGCTACAGCTGGTTTTAGATTGTCAGGATTCGCAATATAATCAGTAGTGTAAAGCCAGTAAATTACTCCCGAAAACAGAAATGATAAAGTCACCCAAATAAGTGTCCATTTACTTGCTTCTTTGGTACTAATAATATGGGGATTTTTATTGAAAACACCCAAGTCTAAAGCAAGAATAAAAACAACGGCTAATAAAAACAAAATCCAGACTATCATGATACTTTTTTTAAATGATTTACAAAGATAGTTTTTGAAGTTTAACTTAAAAATTTATTATCGAAAACTTATGTTGAAATTCTGAATAAAACTTCGCTATCTTAACTCTTGTGGCGGTGAGGTTTGAGTAAGATAAGAACTTTGTCAAAGTTTTAAACTTTGACAAAGTTTTGTGACTTTCAAAATGATGATAAATAAAAAAAAGTGCCAACAATTACGATGGCACTTTTAAGATATAATCTAAGCTTTGAATTATAGCGCTGATTTTACAGTTTTGATAATTCTTGCAGCAATTTTGTATGGATCTCCGTTTGAAGCTGGTCTTCTGTCTTCAAGATATCCTTTCCATCCTTTTTGAACAGTGTATAAAGGAATTCTGATTGAAGCTCCTCTATCAGATACTCCGTAAGAGAAATCGTGAATAGAAGCAGTTTCGTGTTTACCAGTTAAACGTTGGTCGTTGTAAGCTCCGTAAACTGCAATGTGTTCTGCAACAACAGGACGGAAAGCTTCACATATTTTTTCGTAAGTTTCTTTAGATCCACATGTTCTTAATACTTCGTTAGAGAAGTTAGCATGCATACCTGAACCATTCCAGTCAGTATCTCCAAGTGGTTTTGGGTGGTATTCGATATAGTAACCATATTTTTCAGTCAAACGATCTAGTAAGTAACGGGCAACCCAAATTTCGTCTCCGGCTTTTTTAGCACCTTTAGCGAATAATTGAAATTCCCATTGTCCGCAGGCAACCTCTTGGTTAATACCTTCAAAGTTAAGTCCGGCAGCGATACATAGGTCAGCATGTTCTTCTACTAATTTTCTTCCGTGAGTGTTTTTTCCACCTACAGAGCAGTAGTACATACCTTGTGGAGCAGGATATCCTCCAACAGGGAAACCTAATGGCAATAAAGTTTTAGTATCCATGATGAAATACTCTTGTTCGAAACCAAACCAAAAATCATCATTATCATCATCAATTGTAGCTCTACCGTTAGAAGGGTGTGGTGCTCCGTCAGCATACATAACTTCTGACATTACAAGGTATCCGTTTATACGAGTTGGATCAGGGTAGATTGCAACAGGAACTAATAAACAGTCAGAAGATCCGCCTTCAGCTTGTTTTGTTGATGAACCATCAAATGACCAGTTTCCAAGTTCTTCTAATGTTCCTTTGAAATTTTCATGCTCTTCAACTTTAGTTTTACTTCTAAGATTTTGAGTTGGTTCATATCCATCTAACCAAATGTACTCTAACTTAATTTTAGCCATAATAATATAAATTAATTTTTTTGTTTTTTTCGTTGGGTCAAATATAGATTTATTTTTTTAGCCGTAAAAATTAGGGGGCTGTTTTGTTTATGTCTCTATTATTTTTTGGATAAGCGCAATTTTCTGAGGGGTATATTTTTAAAAAAGCAATTTTTAACACTATTAAAAAATAAATTCGTAAAAATTACAGCTGTTTTTTATAAATCAGGGTTAAGGAATTATGAAAAAATGTTTATTTAATGAAGAATACTGATGTATTTTGTTACATTTCTTTAAATCAAATTCATTATTCTTTGAAAAAAGCATCTTACATTGAAAAATCGTCGAATAAAAATCTCAAATTTATCCTATAAACAGCCTTTTTATTTGTTTATATTTGTCGATCATTTTTTAGTAAAAATTATTACAAATTTTAAACTTATTATACATGTCAACATTACGTTTCCAGGCCTTGAGAGATGCTTCTACAAGAAAGCCAGTACATTTTGAAGAAATCGATAGAAAATCTAACATTTTTGGCGCAAATGTGTTTAATGAAAAAGCTATGAAGCAGTTTTTGACTTCAGATGCTTTAAAGGGAGTTAGAGATGCCATCCAGCACGGAACTAAAATAGACAGAAAACTGGCAGATTATATCGCCATGGGAATGAAAGAATGGGCTTTATCTAAAGGTGTTACTCATTATACACACTGGTTTCAGCCGCTTACAGGAACAACAGCAGAAAAACACGATGCTTTTTTTGAAGTTTCATATGACGGAAGTGATCCTGTAGAGAAATTTGGCGGAGCGCAACTGGTACAACAAGAACCGGATGCATCTAGTTTCCCGAATGGCGGAATCAGAAATACATTCGAAGCAAGAGGATATACGGCCTGGGATCCCACTTCTCCGGCATTTATTTACGGAACTACTTTATGTATTCCGACTGTATTTATTGCTTATACAGGAGAAGCATTAGACAATAAAATTCCGTTGTTAAGAGCTTTATCTGCTATAGATGAAGCAGCGACAGAAGTATGTAGATATTTTGATAAAAATGTAAAAAAGGTAACGGCTACTTTAGGATGGGAGCAGGAATATTTCCTTATTGATAAAGCATTGGCCAATTCCCGTCCTGACTTGATGATGACCGGGAGAACCTTATTAGGACATACGTCTGCAAAAGGGCAACAATTAGATGATCATTATTTTGGTTCTATTCCAACTCGTGCCCTTACTTATATGAGAGATTTAGAGCAGGAATGTATGTTGTTGGGAATTCCGGTAAAAACACGTCATAACGAAGTAGCACCAAATCAGTTTGAGCTGGCACCCATTTTCGAAGAAACCAATCTTGCGGTAGATCATAACTCCTTATTAATGGATGTGATGCAAAAAGTGGCCGAGCGTCACGACTTTAAAGTATTATTTCACGAAAAACCTTTTAAAGGAGTAAACGGATCAGGAAAACACAATAACTGGTCACTGGCAACAGATACAGGAGTTAATTTATTGAGTCCGAGTAAAACGCCAATGAGTAATTTACAATTTTTGACTTTCTTTATTAATACCATAAAAGCAGTTAATGATTACGAAACTTTATTAAGAGCGGCGATCGCAACAGCAAGTAACGATCACAGGTTAGGAGCAAATGAAGCACCGCCGGCAATTATCTCTGTTTTTATTGGGGCACAATTAACAAAAGTTTTATCTGAGTTAGAAAGTGTGACAACAGGAAAATTGTCTCCTGAAGAAAAAACAGATTTAAAACTGAATGTAGTAGGTAAAATCCCGGACGTTCTGCTTGATAATACAGACAGAAACAGAACTTCGCCTTTTGCCTTTACCGGAAATAAATGGGAATTCAGAGCAGTGGGATCAAATTCAAACTGTTCGAACGCGATGACCACTTTGAATGCGATTGTAGCCAAACAATTAAAAGACTTTAAAATAGAAGTTGATACTTTGATCGAGTCGAAAGACATGAAAAAAGATGATGCTATTTTTAATGTTTTAAGAGAATACATTAAACAATCTAAAAAAATACTTTTTGAAGGTGACGGATATAGTGACAGTTGGGAAAAAGAAGCGGCAAAAAGAGGTTTAAGTAATTTTAAAACTACTCCGGAAGCAATTAAGGCCAAAGTTTCGAAACAAGCTTTGGATTTGTTTTCTGAATTAGGAATTCTAAACCATGTAGAAGCCGAAGCGCGTTACGAAATAGAATTAGAAGAATACACTAAAAAGATCCAGATTGAAGGAAGAGTTTTGGGTGACATTGCAAGAAACCACGTTATCCCAACAGCAATTCGTTACCAAAATACTTTAATTGAGAATGTAAAAGGTTTGAAAGAAATCTTTGGAAAAGAATTCGAAACCATTGCAAAAGAGCAAATCGTTTTGATTAAAGAAATTTCAGGCCATATTGAAGGTATTAATTCTAAAGTATTGGCCATGACTGACGAAAGAAGAACCGCCAATCATTTGACCGATGCACAAAAAATGGCCGAAGCGTATTGCAATAAAGTGAAGCCTTATTTTGAAGATATTCGTAACCATTGTGATAAATTAGAGTTACTTGTAGACGACGAAAGCTGGACATTAACCAAGTACAGAGAGTTATTGTTTACCAAATAATAACAATTGAACAGTTCTATTAAGCCCATCGAATTACGGTGGGCTTTTTTTTGTTTTAATGTTAAAATAAAGTAAGATTAACATTGTTTTTAGCAGATGAGAGGGTATAAATGTAAGGAAATTGTAATAATTAAGTAATTTCCTACTTACGTTTTTTGGCATTTCAGTAGTTCATCGAGATAGTTTTACAGTTCATCGAAAAGTCGTTATGTTATTGTAAAATAGGTATTTATACTTGATTTGGTTTTCGATAAGTTTTCTAATTTTGGTCATGAAGAAAGAAAATAAGTCTTCTGATTTTATTTTCGAATGACGTTTTTGATGGCCTGATTTCCCCCAAATCACACTGACCTACATAATAAGTTGTATTAATAACCAATTAAATATATCTATTATGAAAAAAGTAATTTTAAGCATCTCAGCGATGCTGTTTGTAGGGGCTGCAGCTATTGCGCAGGGAAACACTTCATCAGTGAATCAGGTAGGAAACTCTGACCAGGGTCTTGTTACTCAAAATGGTTCAAATAACGGATCTCTTGTTGATCAATTAGGAGATAACAACAAATCTGAAGTTTTTCAGGGAATTCAACCAGGATTGTATGCAGCAAAAGACAACAAAGCTGATGTGAAACAAAATGGTAATGGTAATGGGGCTTTTATTTCTCAAAGCAACCATGATAACGAAGCTTATCAAACACAAAAAGGGAATAGCAACAGAGCTACAATCTGGCAAGATCAAATTGTAAACGCACCAAGTTCAACAGGTGGATTTGACAAAGCCTGGCAAACACAAACAGGAGACAGTAATACTGCTACTGTAGATCAGGGTACAACAGGTAATGAGAAACCAACAGGTGCTCCTTTTACTGCTGCTCAAATCGGACATGCTAATGGTGTAACTGTTCCGGTTGGTCCTCATAATAACAATAAAGCTTGGCAAACACAAAAAGGTGATAACAACGTAGCATATGCAAGTCAAGGAGGTCAAAGAAACGAGTCTACACAAACTCAAACTTCTCCAAGCGGTACTTCTGCAGCGAACAAAAACACTTCAAACCACTATCAATATGGTGATGATAACAAAGCTACATCTGTACAAAACGGTACTAAGTTAACTGAAGATACTTTGCAAATTGGTAACTTAAACAAAGCGACTGTGACTCAAACCGGAGCATCTCATGCTAGTATTGCATTCTCAAAAGGAAACTCAAATACAATTGTAGTTACTCAGACTAACTAATAGCATAAAATATAAATGAGATAGTCATAGAACGTGACTATCTCATTTTTTTAATCTAAATCAATAAAGATGAAAACTTTCATTTTAAATATTGTGATCCTTTTAGTTTTTTCTCCCGTATTATATGCGCAGGAAAAAGAGGATAACTCAGATTTTAAAAATTATAGCTCCTCTGTTTTTAATTCAAAACAAGTGGCTTTTAGTGTAGTTTCTTCAATGGATAAAAAAGCTCAAAATGATTTAAATCAAAAAATCCAATCGGGTATTAATATTCAGCAAATTGGGGATTTGAATAAAGTAATAGCAAATTTAAAATCGAATGAAATCAAGGTTGCTATAAATCAAAACGGAGATAGTAATCAATTGTTTTTAGATAAAAAAGCAAAATCAATTACTCAAAATTTTGTACAGCAAGGAGATAACAATAAAATTTCTGATTTTACATTGAATACCAATTATAATGTAAATATGGAAATGATCCAAAAAGGAGACAATCAAAACATTCAAAGTATTGGAACCAATTCACTGTCAAAAAATATGAAAATTACCCAGACAGGAAATGGCGCTTCAGTAATTCTTATTAATAAATAAATTTAAACATGCGTTTTTTATATCGACATATCACATTCGTATTTCTGGTTTTTACTGCCATAGTATATGGTCAGGTCCCCCAAGACAAAATAAAAGCAAAACTGGAAATTGAAAAAGTAGAGGGTAATGTAAAAATTACGGGTACAGCTGAAAATCTTACTGATGTCATCAGAGGTGCTGCCTATAGAATGTCTGTTATAAAAAATAATAATAAAAGTAATAATCAGTCTAATAATGACCAGGTTGGTGTTTTTACCTTACAGCCAAACGAAAAGCAAAAATTATCTACATCTCAGATTAATCTGTCTGAGGATGATGAGGTAGTCGTTTTATTATTGTTTTATGATGAAGACAAGCAAATAATAGCGAAGGATCGTGTGGTTTTGGGTGAAGAAAAAAAAAAGATGTAGAAGTAATTGTATTGCCTGTTGACGGATTTGTGTTAAGAGGAATTATTACAGACGATACTAAAACCAAAATGGGAAAAGATTTTTACGACAGGTATTATTACAAATACAATGATATTGGAATCAACGCTGAAAAAATAGTCACAATAGGTGAAGAATATAGTTTTGCAAGAAATACATCCATAACCATAAGTATCGACAACGAAGTTATTTATGAGTTTCTGGCAAGGCCGGATGATGAATTTTTGGATGCAGTTGCAGAAGAATCTGTAAATGCCACCTTCACTTACCTGAAAGAAAAAGAAAAAGAGCGCAAATATTTCACTCAGTATTAATTTTATTATTAGCGACATGAAATTTATAATCACCCTGGCAGTATTCCTGCTTATTTCTCCGTTTATAAATGCTCAGGCATTAGTTTATAAACCAGTCAATCCGGCTTTTGGAGGAGATACCTTTAACTATCAATGGCTTTTGAGTAGTGCCGAAGCTCAGAATAAGCAAAAAGATAAAACAGCCGAAACAAAAACACAAACTGATTTAGAGCGATTTAAAGCCAATTTAAATTCGCAATTATTGAGTCAGATTTCAAGTACACTCTACAAGCAACAATTTGGTACTGATGGCATAAAAGAAGGTTCTTATACTTTCGGGAGCTATTCAGTTGATGTTTACCCATCTGCAGACGGGCTTACCCTAAATATTTTAGACACCAATACCGGCGAACAAACTCAAGTAATTATCCCAAATCACTAACATGAGATTACATCACTACTTATTTATAGTATCCGGATTACTTTTTTCGGGTTGCGGTGCTTATTATAATCAGCCAACCGGCGTGCAAAAAGCAGTTTTAGGAGAAGGAACTCCTGCCACTTCATTATTAAAAGATCTGCCAAAACCCAAAGAACAAGTTGTCGTGGGTGTCTATAAATTCAGAGACCAGACCGGACAATATAAACCACAGGAAAACGGAAGCAGTTTTAGTACTGCCGTGACCCAGGGCGCCACTTCTATATTGATAAAAGCGCTGGAAGATTCTAAATGGTTTATACCCATCGAGCGTGAAAATATTGGTAATTTATTGCAGGAACGAAATCTTATTCGGGCAACGCGTCAGGAATATGTGAAAAATGCCAATCCAAACGAACCTCAGTTAACCCCTTTATTATATGCAGGGGTTTTATTAGAGGGCGGAATAGTTTCATATGATTCTAATATTATTACCGGAGGTTTCGGGGCACGATATTTTGGAGCCGGAGCTTCTGTAAAATACCGTCAGGATCGTGTTACGGTTTATTTGAGAATGATTTCAACATCTAACGGAAAAATTTTAAAATCAGTTTATATCTCTAAAACTATTTTGTCTCAGGCTATTGATGAAAGTTTGTTTCGATATGTAAATTTTAAAAGACTATTAGAAGTTGAAACCGGATACACCACAAACGAACCCGTACATATGGCGGTTACCGAAGCCATCGAAAAAGCAGTAGAATCTTTGGTTCTGGAAGGTATAAAAGATAATATCTGGGAAGCAGATGCACCAAAATTTGAAGTTGATAATCTACTAAAAGCATATGCCGAAGAAACCAAAACGGCTGATGTAACCGCGCTTTACGGAAGAGAATTAGAAAACAGAAGAAGCAAATTTGCTATCGAAATTTCCGGCGGTGCGACCCTTATGGATGGCGATTATCAAGATCCGCTTTTACGGCCTTTTGGTCGCGGCGCTTTAAAGTATTTTATAATTCCAAGCTTTAATATAAGCGCTTCTACAAACGTGGTCAATCTCGCCAACACAAATTTACTCGACGTAGGTTATATCACTTATGATCTTAATCTCGAATGGATTTTACTCCCCAAAGATCGTTTTACTCCTTATCTCTACGGAGGCGGTGGATATGCAACAAACAGGAAATTCGAGAATGCCTATGGTAAAATTCAATACGGTTTAGGACTTGAATATCTGATTTCAGACAAAATTGGAATCAAATTGTTTGGAGAGCAAAACATTAATTTTAGTGATAATGTCGACTATATAAAAGCAGGAACCCGTGAC
This sequence comes from Flavobacterium piscisymbiosum, assembly GCF_020905295.1. NCBI lineage: Bacteria > Pseudomonadati > Bacteroidota > Flavobacteriia > Flavobacteriales > Flavobacteriaceae > Flavobacterium > Flavobacterium piscisymbiosum. The sequence continues at coordinate 3,086,819 of NZ_JAJJMM010000001.1, forward strand.
GATTACTATTATAAATTCGGGTTAGGACTTACTTATTATTTTGGGAAAAAGAAAAAATAAGGAATTGTGAAAATCAGAATTTAAAAATATAACGATGAAGTTTAAATTTAAAAACAAATTAATAATGAAGTATTTATACAAAATAGCAAGCGTACTTTTTTTATTGTTTTTGGTTTCATGCAGTGAAGAGAAAATAGGAGAATCGGCATATGGTACCGTTAGCGGAAGAGTGGTGAATGCAGATACTTTTGAACCAATGGAAAATGTAAAAATCCTTTCAAGCCCCACAACAAGTACCGTTTTTACAGATGCCGAAGGTAAATTTACAGTTTCGAACGTGAAGGTGGGCGAATATTCTTTTCAGGCTCAAAAAGATGGTTTTATAGCAAAATTTGAAGCCACAACGGTTACTGCAAATAATACATCACAAGTGGTTTTTGAACTCAAAAAAGCATCAGCCAATAACAAACCGCCAACAGTTCCCGTATTAGTAAGTCCGGTTGATAATAGTACGGCTCAGGCAGTAACATTAGACCTGACTTGGACAGCTACAGATCCGGACAAAGATGAATTAATTTTTAAAATAACCCTTAGAAACGACAGTAACAGCGAGGTAAAAGTTTATGACGCTATAAAAGCGAACAAACTTACATTGACAGATTTGATCTTTGGAGCAAAATACTACTGGCAAATTGAAGTTACAGATGGTGTAAATACACCTGTTTTAAGCACCGTAAGTACCTTTACTACAATTGCTTTTCCGGCGACAAGATATTTGTTTGTAAAAAACATAAACGATAATAATGTGATTTTTACTGCCGATGATGCAGGTAAACAATATCAATTAACAAGTTCAGACAGAAATTACTGGCGCCCAAGAAGAAATAATCTGGTAAAGAAAATTGCCTTTATAGGAACAAATGGTTCCCAAAATGATCTTTATACCATGAATTTTGACGGAACGGGAATTAAAAAATTAACCAGTTCAGTGCCAATTGCCGGATTCAATTCAGATTATATAGGGTATTCCTGGAACGCTTCAGGAAGTGAATTGATTTATCCTAATTTCGATAAATTATACAAAATCAACAATGACGGAAGCGGTTTGACCAAAATATTCCAAACACCAAATGGCAAATTCATATCAGAGTGTGACTGGAGCGCAGACGGATCGAAAATCGCTTTAAAAGTAAATGATGCCAACGGATATAATGTCGAGGTTTATGTAATTAATACTGCTGGCGCGGTTATAGCGACAGTTCTTTCTGGTCAAAACGGAGCAGTAGGCGGCCTAAACTTTTCCATCACAGGACAAAAATTAGTGTATACCCGAGATGTTACAGGATTCGAAAGTTCAAATTACCGACAATTAGATTCTAAAATTTTCGAATACAGTTTTGCATCCGGAAATTCTACACAAATTATAACAGAGAAAATATCCGGAACAAACGATCTCGATGTACGATATTCTCCAAACGAGTCCGAATTAATTTTTACCAATACCTCAAATGATGGTATTTCGATAAAAAATATTGTAAAAACCACAGTAGGAGTTGTCAATTCCAGAGTAGTATTATTTTCAGGAACAGCAATGCCCGACTGGGAGTAACTTTTAGGAGCCAAAATTTTATAACCAATTTTACTCAGGAAATTCGGCAGCGCTATAAAACCTGCCGAATTTTTTTTGTGCGTCAAATATTCAATTTTAAATAGTATAGCCCTGAGAATTAAAAAAAGGGATTATCTTTGCACCACATCAACACAAACTAAGTTTCATGAGTTCAGATTCTAGCAAAAGGTACGCACAAAGAGGTGTTTCGGCATCAAAAGAAGACGTACACAACGCCATAAAAAATATCGATAAAGGTTTATTTCCTCAAGCATTTTGCAAAATTGTACCTGATTATTTAACACAGGACGAAGAATATTGCTTAATAATGCACGCTGACGGCGCTGGTACAAAATCGTCTTTGGCGTATATGTACTGGAAAGAAACAGGCGATATTTCGGTTTGGAAAGGAATTGCTCAGGATGCCTTAATCATGAATATCGACGATTTATTATGTGTTGGCGCGACAGATAATATTTTGCTTTCATCTACTATTGGAAGAAACAAAAACTTAATTCCTGCAGAAGTTATTTCGGCAATCATCAACGGAACAGAGGAATTAATCAACGAATTAAAATCTTTTGGCGTAACCATTCATTCAACAGGCGGAGAAACTGCCGATGTTGGAGATGTAGTTCGTACCATAATTGTAGATTCTACCGTAACCGCTCGCATGAAACGCAGCGACGTTGTAGACAATGCAAACATAAAAGCAGGCGACGTAATCGTAGGTTTAACCTCTTTTGGTCAGGCAACTTACGAAAAAAGCTATAATGGCGGAATGGGAAGTAACGGATTAACATCTGCCCGTCACGACGTTTTTGGTAAATATTTAGCTAAAAAATATCCAGAAAGTTATGATGTACTTGTTCCCGAAGAATTAATTTATTCAGGTCAGGTAAATCTAACCGATGAGGTAGAAAACAGCCCAATAAACGCAGGTCAGTTGGTACTTTCTCCAACTCGTACTTACGCGCCAATTATCAAGAAAATTTTAGACACTTATACTCCAAACGAAATTCACGGAATGGTGCATTGCAGTGGAGGAGCGCAAACTAAAATTTTACATTTTGTTCAAAATTTACACATTATAAAAGACAATTTATTCCCTGTTCCGCCATTGTTCAAGTTAATTCAGGAACAATCAAAAACCGATTGGAAAGAAATGTATCAGGTTTTCAATTGCGGTCACCGTATGGAAATTTACGTTCCTGAAAACATTGCACAAGATATTATTGCGATTTCAAAATCGTTCAATGTCGACGCACAAATCGTAGGTAGAGTAGAAGCAGCCGATGCTAAAAAACTAACGATCACCAGCGAATACGGAACATTCGAATATTAATATTTTTAAGGTGCTAAGGTTCTGAGTTGCTAAGATTCTAAGTTACAAAGATTCTGAACTTATTCTTAAAAGAAAAATTAGAATTTATTCATCAGGTAATGTGTAGAGGCGCACAGCAGTGCGTCTTACGCAATGCTGATTTGGATTGCATTCGTTATAAAAATAATAACCATTAGCTTTTTTTAGGAGCTAATCCCGCTATCCGTTACAATCTTTTATTTTTTAAAGAAAAAAATAAAAGGATTTTCACTACTATCGGGGCTAAAAAACACCAGGCTATGTACGAATTACTTTTTTGGAAATATTTAGAAGAAGTTTACCTAAACCACCACGAAGTTTACGAAGCTCTTGTAGAAAAAGAAACAGTAGAAGGTCTTGAAATACTTCCGGTTGAGGTAATCATGAACCGAATCAATTCTGTTTTTTCTAAATGGGAAAAAGTAGACGAAAACAGCTGGCAAAATACTACAGGAAAAGGCGCTTTTCAGGTAATCACAACCCCACAAAGCATCAAAATCGACTGTTATGGCACCGAAGGTAAAACCATGAATAAATTGGTAGAAGTAATGGAAGAATTCAAATTACCGTTGTACGATCCGCAAGTGCCGGAGCGATATGACGAAATGAGTGAATAGTTTTTTTCTTTTATACCTTTTGTGAGTCTCTGTGAAATACTTCGTGCATCTCTGTGGAAAAGTTTTTACACAAAGTCACGCAAAGATTCACACAGAGCATCACAAAAAAATAGCTTATGACAACACCAATTTTCAGTTTCTCAGACAATATCATTTTAGAAGACGATTTAGTTTTATTACGTCCTTTACAAGAATCAGACGTTGATAATTTATTAGAAATATCGATTAACGAACCAGAAACCTGGAAATATTCATTAGTAGGAGCAGACGGAAAAGAGAATCTGATCAAATATATTCAGCTGGCGATAAAAGCACGAGAAAATCAAAAAGAATTTCCGTTTATTGTTTTCGATAAAAAGACTCAAAAATACGCAGGTTCAACCCGTTTTTACGATATGAATCTTGAATTCAAAACACTTCAGTTAGGCTACACTTGGTACGGTTCTGCTTTTAGAGGCACCGGACTCAACAAACATTGTAAATTCTTACTATTACAATTTGCTTTTGAAACCCTCGGAATGGAGCGCGTAGAATTCCGTGCAGATAATGACAACAAGCGAAGTATCGCTGCCATGAAAAGCATCGGTTGCAAAGTCGAAGGTGTTTTACGCAGCCATATGCCCACAATAGATAAAGAAATACGCCGTGATTCCATCGTTCTGAGTATTCTTAAAAACGAATGGTTCGACGAAGTAAAAGCAAACCTAAAACAAAAGCTTTAAAAAAGAGCCATAGGCTCGCCAAATATTGTAGTGCTGTCCCCAAGCTTCGGGATCACTCCAGTCTAGACAATCAAGGAAAAAAAGAGCCATAGGTTCGCCAAATATTGTAGTGCTGTCCCGAAGCTTCGGGATCAGTCTAGTCTAGACAATCAAGGAAAAAAGGGCCATAGGCTCGCCAAATATTGTAGTGCTGTCCCGAAGCTTCGGGATCAGTCCAGTCTAGACAATCAAGTAGAAAAGAGCCATAGGCTCGCCAAATATTGTAGGGCTGGATTTTAATCCAGTCTAGCAAAGATTTACCCAATATTTAAATTGAAATTTGGAATTTAAATCGAGATTTAGATTAGAATTTAGAATTTAAAAAATTAGAATTTAAAACTTCTACCCATCTTGCAAAATAAGATCTTGTTCTTTTCTCATCTTTACAACTAAAGTATCAATATGAGTTTTTATTTTTGGTGGTAAAGAATTCCAGCTAGCATCTTTTTTAAAACTTCGGCAATAATCCAGGTCGCATTCTACGGCGCGAATTACATATTTTTTATTCTTATAAACCGTAATAATTTTAATGCGTTTTATTTCATTATTTTCATTTCTGGTTCCGTAAACAATTACAGGATCGATATAGCCATCGCCGTCAAGATCTTTGGTGCTGCAGTATTTGGTCCAGAACCAAATCTTAGTTTCTTTAGGTTCAGTGTTTTCAAGCAAGTCATTAATTCTCCATTTTTCTAAAAAACCGCCATGATCAGCCATGGTATAAATAGCTTGAATTTTGGTGCTTAAAGTATCTTTTTTAGAAATAATTTTTTGATTTTCGCACAAAAGCAAATTATATACGCCGCCTTTATCAGAACATTCAAAAGCCTTGTAAATAGGGAAATCCGAAACCTGATCGAGTTCTCTTTCTTTTATCTCACTTTTTGTTAATTTATAACTTTCTGTTTTTTGCGAAAAGCTCAATATGGAGTAAAAAAACAACAAGAATAGAAAATATTTTTTCATGTGTAGCATGGTATTTTTTGATCAATCAAAGATATTTAAAAGCTTTTTAGTTCTCTAAATTTTATATTTTTTAAAAAGCAGATTTTGTTGTATTTTTCTAACCTGGAATTATTAGAAAAACGTTTTAGTAAGTGCCTGATATTGTTTTGTAGAAAATTTAATGTTTAAATAAAAATACCTGATGAATAGAATAAATTGCAAAAGTTTTCTCTTTGGATTCTCATTTTTAGTAATTGGCTTTGGAGTAAATGCTCAGAAAAAAGCAATAGAAAAACGTAATTTAATTCAGTACGTAGATCCTATGATTGGTACAGCTAAAATGGGACATACTTATCCAGGAGCAACCGTTCCGTTTGGTAGCGTACAATTAAGTCCGGAAACTGATACTATTGCGTACAGTTTAAACGGAAAATATAACGGAGACGTCTATAAATATTGTGCAGGATACCAATATGAGGACAAAACCATTGTAGGTTTTAGTCATACGCATTTTAGCGGAACAGGACATTCAGATTTAGGCGATTTTCTAATAATGCCTACAACCGGAAAATTGCAACTGAATCCCGGAGTAGCTTCAAAACCATTATCAGGTTATCGATCATCATTTTCTCATTCGACCGAAAAAGCAGAACCTGCTTATTACAGCGTATTGCTGGAAGATCATAAAATTAAGGTAGAACTTACGGCAACAACGCGTGTGGGAATGCATCAGTATACATTTCCAAAGTCGGATGAAGCACATATTATTCTCGACCTGACTTCCGGAATTTATAATTATGATAAAAAGAATGTATGGACATTTGTTCGAGTAGAAAATGATACTTTAATTACAGGATATCGCCAAACTAATGGATGGGCAAGAACCAGAACTGTTTATTTTGCGATGTCTTTTAGTAAACCAATTAAAAGTTACGGACAAGCTCCTCTTGAAAAAAGTGTTTACAGAGGTTTTTGGGGAAGATTTGATCAAACAAAAAATTTTCCGGAAATGGCAGGTCAAAATTTAAAATTGTTTTTTGATTTTAATACTAATGAAGGAGAAAAGATCAAAATAAAAATGGCTTTATCTCCCGTAAGTTCTGCCGGAGCGCTTGAAAACATGAAAAAAGAAGTTCCGGGTTGGGATTTCGAAAAAGTGAAAAAACAAAGTCAGGAAGTCTGGAACAATGAATTGAATAAAATTCAGGTAGAAACCGTTCAGAAAGAAGATTTGGTGAATTTTTATACGGCAATGTATCACGCCTTTTTAGGTCCAACAGAATACATGGATTTAGACGGAAATTACAAAGGTTTGGATATGAATGTTCATAAAGCAGAGAACTTTAAAAATTATACGAGTTATTCGTTATGGGATACTTACAGGGCTTTACATCCATTATTCAATTTGGTGCAACCAGCCAGAAACTCAGACATGATTAGTTCGATGTTGGCGCATTCAGACCAAAGTGCACATAAAATGTTGCCGATATGGTCGCATTATGCCAATGAAAACTGGTGTATGATTGGTTATCATTCGGTTTCTGTAATTGCCGATGCAATTGTAAAAGGAAATGGAAATTTTGATCCTGAAAAAGCACTTCAGGCTTGTGTAAATACAGCAAAAGTCCCGTATTATGACGGATTAGAATATTACATGAAAATGGGCTACGTACCTGAAGATAAAAATGGAGCTTCGGTATCTAAAACTTTAGAATATGCCTATGATGATTGGGCAATTGCTCAGGCCGCTAAGAAATTGGGGAAAACAGAAATTTATAATGAATTTATAGAAAGATCTAAAAATTATAAAAACGTTTACGATGCTAAAACAGGTTTTATGCGTCCTAAATTAAACGACGGAACTTTCAAAAAAGAGTTTGATCCGCTGGACACGCACGGACAAGGATTTATTGAAGGAAATTCGTGGAATTATAGTTTGTATGTTCCTCAAGATCCTGCAGATATGATCAAAATGATGGGAGGAAACGACAAGTTTAATGTTCGCCTTGATTCGTTGTTTAGCATGCATTTGCCTGACAAGTATTTTGAAAACACAGAAGATATTACCAGAGACGGAATAATAGGTAATTATGTTCACGGAAATGAACCTTCGCATCATGTAGTGTATTTATACAATTGGACTAATTCGCCTTGGAAAGCGCAAGACAAAATTAGAATGATTTTGAAAAAAATGTATAGAAATGGTGCCGATGGTTTAGGAGGAAATGATGATTTTGGGCAAATGAGTGCCTGGTATATTTTTAGCAGTTTAGGGTTTTACCCAGTTGCGCCGGGTTCTGATGAATATGCTTTGGGAAGTCCATTGGTTAAAAAAGCGGTTTTTAATTTAGAAAACGAAAAGAATTTTGAAGTCGAAACCGTAAATCAATCAGATAAAAATGTGTTTGTGAGTAAAGTGCTTTTAAACGGAAAACAATTAGAGAAACCTTTCCTGAAACATTCGGATGTTATTAATGGTGGAAAAATTACTTTTTATATGAGTGCTAAACCAAACAAGAAGAATTACCAGAATTAATGTTGCCCACGGGTTTTACGGATGAAACGGGTTTACGCGGATTTTTTGTTATTGTCACCCTGAGCGAAGTCGAAGGGCTTTAGGTCGATGAGGGCTTCGACTTCGCTCAGCCTGACAATTGTATTCTTATTTTATTACCGTATTAAATTCGTGATAATTCGCGTGATTCGTGTGATTCGTGGCAAAAAAGTATTTTAATCCTTTATCCTGATAGCTATCGGGAGTGGCTAACTTTTTTCTCTCGCAGATTTAGCAGATTTAATTTATGCAAATTCGTGGCGAAAAAAATAATAAAAAAGAATCATAACAGACTTTGCAAAAACTTCACGAAATTTGCACTTTAAATAAAAAGTAAATATGAAAATAAATCTAAAATCGGGAATTGATAAATTGCTTTTCGGAATGAGGCAAAACGATGTAACTGCTGCTTGGGGAAAACCGGATAAAAATTATGTAGACGAAGATGATAATGTGATTTTTGTATACAATGCACACAAAATCAGATTGACATTTTATCAGGAAGAAGACTTGAAATTGGGTTATTTAGTAGCTTCGAGCAATGAGTTAGAAGTTTTTGGATTCAAATTAATTGGAAGAAAAATTGCTGATGTAAAGAAAGATTTGGCTACAAAAGGAATTACAAAATACACTCAGGAGACTTTTGATACTTTCGAAAATTATTTCAACGAAGACAATTGGTTTATTCTTCAAACTGAATTTGATGAAGTTGTGAAGTTTGAAGTTGGAGCAATCATCAATGATAAAGACGAATTTGACTGGAAATTTCCGGTGAAGAAATAAGAGAAATGCGCTTAAAAACTTTGTCAAAGTTTTAAACTTTGACAAAGTTGAATGGACATCAAGCAAAAAACCGACAAGTGATTGTCGGTTTTTTGCTTGATGTCATAATCTAAGAGCAGGTAATACACTAAAGTTCTTAAAACGCCTAAATCCCTAGCCCTGATGGGAACGGCATCCTTTTGTGGTGGGGTTCACCACAAAAGATACAGTGGACAGCAGGAAATAGCTCCTTATTTTTATTATTTAATACTTATTCTGACAAACTAAAACAAAAAAAACCGACAATCACTTGTCGGTTTTTTTATGTTTTGATGAAAAGAAATTATCCTTTTAACCATGCATTTTTAAGTTTCTCTTTTGAAGCATCTGTTGCTTTAAAAGTTTCTTTTTCTTCGAATGGTACTTTTACAGTTCCTTTGATGGTTTGTTCTTTTCCGTCGCGTTTGATTTTAATCGTGATAAGATCGTTTTCTTTCCAGTTTTCACTTTCGGTAATCAAATCATAAATATTGTCTAAGTTGTACGCTTTGTCGTTTACAGTTAGGATTTGATCTCCTGCTTTAAGATTTAAACTGGTAAAAAATACGTTTAAATCAAGATCCTTACGAACGCTTATTACTTTAGTTGCTTTATCAATAGTAATATATGGATTTTGCCCTTTTATGAAAATTGATCCCGGAACTTTTTCTGAGGCTTTGCCAACTCCAACTTTTGCCAAATAAAAATCGTAAGGAATTGGAGTTGTTCCCTGAACATATTTAGTCAAAAATTCGCCCACTTCAGGATAAGTAAGCTGTGTGATTTTTGCAAAAAGCTCATCATCATTAAATGGTTTTTCTACACCATATTCACTAGCTAATTTGTGCATTAGGTCCAGAATTCCTCTTTCGCCATTGCTTTTTTCTCTAATGATAATATCGATGCACATACCAATTAAAGCTCCTTTTTGGTACACATTTAGGTACTGATCTTTATAAGGTTGCTCTAATACATTTTTACTCATTACAGTAAACGACATTGTATCGTTTAAGCTTTTTGCCTGTTCGATTTTATCAGCAATACGAGTATAAAATTCGGCTTCGTCAATTAATCCCTGATTGATTTGAAAAAGATTTGCAAAATATTCTGTTACTCCTTCGTACATCCATAAATGTTCAGACATTTTTGGGGCATTATAATCAAAATACTGAATTTCTTTTGAGTGAACAGTAAGTGGAGTTACAATATGAAAAAACTCGTGAGAAACAACGTCCTTCATTGATTCTACCAATTTTTCTTTTGGCATAGATTCCGGTAAAACAACGGTAGTTGCAGTAGGATGTTCCAGAGCTCCAAAACCGTGAGCATCATCTTTTGCCATACTTGACAAATACAATAAAACAGTATATTTTTTAGTCGCATTTACTTTTCCTAAAAAGTTTTTTTGCGCCGTCATCATTGTTTTCATTTCAGGAGTAATACTTTCGGCAGTAAATTTTCCTGTTGGAGAGTAAACAGCGATTAAAATATCCATTCCGTTTACATTAAACGTTGTATAATCCGGTTTAGAATACATGATTGGGTTTTCGACTAAAACAGCATAACGAGGCGTTGTAAAAACGTCGCTTGTATTACTTGCGTCTTCGTCATTCATTGAAGTTGCTCCCCAAATTGTTTCAGGATGTGTGATGGTAACTTTATAAGGTACATCTAGTTTATCCTGAAAATAACCTACAAAACCATGCGTGTTCACCATAAAATTGATTCCTGCATTGATATTGGTTCCAGCTGGCGAAAAAACATCGTCGTTACCAAATCCGGTTCCTTTTTCGGTATCAAAAGTATCACCTACTAAATAAGTTACTTTTTTTAATTTTTTTGCATCAGCAATTGACCATGAATTATCGTCGATTCTTTTTACTGTTAATGGGTTGCCTTTTGCATCAAAAGCTTTAAAATCATCTGAAAATTTACCGTAGTTATCTGTAGAGTAAGTTCCAGGAACTGTTTTTGGGATACTATAAATTACTTGGTCGGTTTTTATTTGAGGAGGGGTAACGGTTACCAGTACTTTGTCATCTTTTACATCGATAAGATCAATATTAACACCTACAACATTTGCGGCACCAGATGAGCTTCCTGTTTTACAACTCCAAAGGGTCGCTGCAAGAGCTAAGGTGTAAAGTATTTTTTTCATTTGTTTGAATTTAGTTATTCGTATATGACTTGTAAATTATCAAAAAGTTACACTAAGATTAAAAGTAATAAAAAAACTCCTGAATTTCAGGAGTTCTGCCTTAGTCTAGCTTATTTTTTATATAATATTTACCATCCAGATCTTCGTCAAAATCATCTATTTTAACTGGTTTTGGTTTTGGTTTATTTGCAATTGCCTTTTTTTTCCACATTTCAAATTTTTCAAGTGGCATCTTCTTTTTCATGATTTCCAGAACTTCTTTTTCTGCCAATCCAAATTCCTTTTTAATGATCTCAAATGGATTTTTTTCTTCTAAGGCTAACGAAACAAGTTTTTCGGTTTGCTCCCAATTCAATTCTTTGCGGTTACTCTTTTTCATCACGTGAAAATTAATTCAAAATAGGGGTTAATGATTAATAGATTGATTTTCAATTTAAGTATCAATATTAATAAAAAAAATAATTAGTTGGTTCGATCTGAGATGTTTTTTTTAATGATTTTAACTGTTTTTTGCAGATCTTGATTTTTGAAACGGAATTTGCAATAAATTTTGCAATTTATTGTTTTCTTCAGGTCCCATATGTGTATCGACTCCGTAGATTATTTCTTCTTTTGAAAGGGTGGTAAAAGTGCCAAAAAGCCGATCCCAAACTGAAAAAATATTCCCATAATTGCTATCAGTATAAGGTAAAACATAATGATGATGTACTTTATGCATATTGGGTGAAATGATAAAATAACTCAAAAAGGCATCAAATTTAGGAGGCAAAGAAATATTAGCATGATTAAACTGCGAGAAAATAACGGATAAACTTTGGTATAAAAAAACCATCCACATAGGGCTTCCTACAATTAGAACGCCCAGAGTAGTAAATATAAACCGAATAACACTTTCTCCCGGATGATGTCTATTGGCGGTTGTGGTGTCGATCCAGGTATCGGTATGATGTACGATATGAAAACGCCAGAGAAATTTTATTTTGTGCTGAACGAAATGCGCTAAATAAGCCCCAATTAAATCTAATAAAAGAAGTCCTGTAATGGTATACAGCCAAATTGGTATTGCGGGTATCCATTGCAGTATTCCAAAATGATTTTCTGTTGTCCAGTTCGCCGTTGTAATGAGGATAAAAGCCAACACAAAATTTACAATAATGGTAGTAAATGTCAAAAAGAAATTGATTCCTGCGTGCTGCCATTTTCTGTATTTCATTTGAAACAGCGGGAAGGTGTTTTCGATGAGCCAAAAGATAGTAATTCCTCCCACCAGAATTAAACTTCGATGGGTAGACGGAATCGTGCTGAAATATGCTATAATATCATCCATAAGTAAAATTTAGATTGATAAAAGTTGTAATCTGTTTTCTATGAATAGGTTAATTTGAAATACAGGCATATAAAAAAAGAGAAAACCGAATATAAATATATCAGATTTTCTCTTTAAAAGTAAGTTATAAGGTGTTTTTTTATGCTTTTTTAATCAGGCTGATTAAAAAGAGTAATACCCAGGCTCCTCCAACAGCAATTAAAATTTGCCAAAGAAGTCCGCCGCCGCCAATGCCAAGATTGCCGGCAATCCAGCCACCAATAATTCCGCCAATGATCCCGACGATAATATTACCCAATAATCCAAAACCTGCACCTTTCCAGATTTGGCCAGCAAGCCATCCTGAAATTGCTCCGATAAGTAAAAAATATAAAAATGCCATATGATGTTTTTTTAGTTAAATTGAATTTGATTAAGCTGCGTCGTGATTTTGTAACAACGTTTTGTATAAAAATCCGGCTACAATGGCTCCCAAAATTGGTGCAACCCAAAATAACCAAACTTGTGCTAGTGGCTCGCCTCCTGTAAAAATTGCCTGAGATAAAGATCTTGCAGGGTTTACAGAAGTGTTCGTAATAGGAATACTGATTAAGTGAATTAGAGTTAATGCCAAACCAATTGCTATACCGGCAAATCTTCCGTTTGCAAATTTATCTGTAGCGCCAAGGATTACTAATAAGAAGAATAATGTTAGAACAAATTCTGCAATAAATGCTGATGCCATAGAATAGTTGTCGGGAGAGAACGCTCCGTAACCATTTGAAGCAAAAGCTCCGGCTTGTGTATTATTGATTGCATTTCCTGCTTTTCCTGACCAGATGATGAATAATGTTCCGGCAGCAGCAAGTGCACCAACGCATTGTGAGATAATGTAAGGTAAAAGATCTTTTGCCGGGAATCTTCCGCCGGCCCATAGACCAAATGAAACTGCCGGATTAAAATGTCCGCCAGAAATGTGCCCTACAGCATACGCCATCGTTAGTACTGTTAAACCGAAAGCCAATGCAACTCCTGCAAATCCAATTCCTAAATTAGGAATTCCAGCAGCAAAAAGTGCGCTTCCACAACCTCCAAAAACTAGCCAATAAGTTCCAAAGAACTCTGCAAATAATTTTTTCATAATAAAATAATTTAATTAATAGTTGATTGTTAAAGGGTATATTGGTATGCCCAAAAAATCAAAACAAATTGTAAGGGCAAACGTACAAATAAAATCCAATTTGGTAAACCAAAACTTGCTTTTTTATTTTGATACATGAAAAGATTCGCAGGAAATACAGCTATTAATAATGCTATAATTCCCCACGCAGCAAAATTTGTTGTGTAACTAATCATCAGGAGTATGCCAAGAACAACTTCGGCAACTCCGCTTAAAATATTTATTAATTTGGGGTTCGAGAAAAAGGGCGGAATGATTCTGATGTACATTCCGGGATTTCTAAAATGATTTAATCCGGCAATAATATAGAGCGCTGCCATTAAATATAAATGCCAAGGTAAATTCATGATAATTAAATGTTTATCACGAATTTATAAAAAAATTAACAATTATTACATTACAAGTCTCTTTTTTTTAGATCCGGATAAAATAAGTTAATTTTTACGTTTAAAATTGACGTTCATAATAATTATGGCAAGAATGATCAGGACAATTCCAATCCATTGAGAAAGAATAACTTGTTCGTCTAATAATACATAAGCCATCATTACGGAAACAGGAAGTTCAAGTGCTGAAACAATACTTCCTAAACCAATTCCGGTTAATGGGAAACCTGCAGTCATAAGCATAGGAGGAATAATAGTTCCGAAAAGAGCTAAGATAATTCCCCATTTCATGAAGATCTCAAAGTTAAAAGGAGTAACCTGAGTAGCAATTGCGAATGAAAATACAATTACCGATCCTCCTAAAAGCATATATAAACTACGTTGTGCTGATGAAATCTCTGTAGCAACGCTATTTGCCGTAAACATAGTTGTAGTAAATGAGGCTGCTGCCAAAACTCCCCAGGCAAGACCGCGCCAGTCAAGATCTACATCATTATGAATGATATTGGTAGCCAGAACAGTACCAATAAGTACAATAATTACAGCAATTACTTTTTGTTTTGATGGTAATTTTTTTTCTAAAAACATTTCCAGTAAAACTCCCATCCAAACGGTTTGCATTAATAAAACAATACCAATAGAAACCGGAATATATTTTACAGCCAGATAATAGAATAAACTTGTCATACCTAATGATGTACCGGCAAGCATTAAACTGAATATATTTTTTTTGGTCGCTTTTACAACCTTATCCTTATGTTTTGCTTTTTGAAAAGCGTTTATCAATAAAATACCAATGATTCCTAATATAAATTGAGATGTGGTTACTTCGGCAGTTGTATATCCTTCTGAATAGGCCATTTTTACGAAAGTAGCTAACATTCCGTAAGTTGTAGCACCTATTGCTACTAAAAATACTCCCTTTAATACATTGTTTTGTGACATCTTAACTTGTTTAGATTAAAAAAATAAAGCCGGCAAAGGTAAGTTATTTTGTTTAGGATTTAATAGAAAATGCTATTAAACATTATTATGAGTTTGGTTTTCGGCTTAATTTATATGCTAATATTGTGAATTTGATATAATTGTATGAAATAAAAAACCCATCAAAATATAGAATTTCGATGGGTTTGAATATATTCTGATAAAATAAAAATCTTATTTTGTTAAAGGCTGTTTTTGGTATGTTTCAATTTCAAAAACCAAAGTAGAGTTTGGCGGAATAACTCCTCCGGCACCCTTTTCTCCGTAAGCTAAATTTGAAGGAAGAAAGAAGATTGCTTTTTCTCCATCAGTCATCATGTCTAATGCTTCGATGAAACCAGGAATCATTCCGTCTTTTTTACCTACTGTAAACGGGAAAGCCTGATATCCTTTTTGAGCATCGCGGTTTGCATCATATTTGCCATACGCTTTTGCAACGCTTGCAATACTGCTGTCAAAAAGATTTCCATTTTCAAAATACCCTGCATAGTGGAAATAAATGTTAGAACCTTCGGCACCTTTTACACCAGTTCCTTTTTTAGTAACAACATATTGTAAACCTGATGCAGTTGTAGTGGCTTTTGCTTTAGTAGCAGCAAAATAAGCTGCTTTTTCAGTTACGACTTTTTGCGATTCAGCTTTTTTAGATTCTTGCTTTTTTGCATCATCAGCTAAAACTTTTACAGCATTAAACTTTTTAGCAGCATCGCCTTTGCGGGTAATGGTAATTTTTGTCATGATATCATCCTGAACAATTTTGTTTACATTATCCATTCCTGAAACTACATGACCAAAAATAGTATGTTTTCCGTTTAACCAAGGAGTTTCTTTATGTGTGATAAAAAACTGACTTCCGTTTGTAGCAGGGCCAGAATTTGCCATTGCAAGAACACCGCCTTTTTCGAATTTTAATTCTTCAACAAATTCATCTTTAAAAGAATATCCAGGACCTCCAGAACCGTTTCCGTCCGGATCTCCACCCTGAATCATAAAGTCATTGATTACTCTGTGAAATTTTAATCCGTCGTAAAAAGGTTTTCCTTTAAGTCTTTCTACTTTTACATTAGGATTATTTCCTTCTGCCAAAGAAATAAAATTAGCTACCGTTACAGGAGTTTTGATGTATTCTAATGATAGAACAATATCATCTTTTGTAGTTGATATGGTAGCAAAAATTCCATCGTTTGGATTGGTTGCCGGAGCCACTTTTGTCGCTGCTTTTGTTGCAGGCGCTTTTGGTTTTGCTACGGGTTTCTTTGTCTGAGCCTGAATGTTTACTACTGCCAGGCAAAATAAAAATAGAAATTTAAACTTCATGATTTAGAATTTAAGTCTATATTGATTTTATAAATAATTTATTGTGGCTTTTCTAATAATTGAATTTCGAAAATAATGTTAGCGTTTGGCGGAATAACTCCTCCTGCACCAGTTGCTCCGTAAGCTAAGTGCGACGGAATAAAAAGTATTGCTTTATCTCCAAATGAAAGTTGCTCGATTCCTTCGATAAATCCAGGAATCATACCATCTTTACGACCTGCCTGAAAAGGGATAGGCTGGTAACCGTGTTGATCTGCTCTTGCTGCATCAAATTTTCCGAAAGCTTTATTTACCTCTTCTACGCTTGAGTCAAACAAAGTTCCGTCTTCTAAGAAACCTGAATAATTAATGTATAATTGAGTTCCTGCAGTTGGTTTTTTACCTGTTCCTTTTTCAGTAATTAAATATTCTAAACCTGAAGTTGTTTTAGTTGTCTTTGGTTTAACAGAGGCAAAATATGCTACTTTTTCTTTTTGAACTCCGGCGTATTTACCCTTTTCTTTGGCAATTTCAGAGAAATAATCGTGAAATACTTTTACAGCATCAAACTTTTTAGCGGCTTCACCATTTCTGATAATTGTTACGGCAACGATCGTATCGCCTTGTTTTACCTGATTTACAATTTCCTGACCTTTTTCTACAACATGACCAAAAATAGTATGTTTTCCGTCTAACCAGGGAGTTTCAACGTGCGTGATAAAAAATTGACTGCTGTTTGTTCCAGGTCCATTATTGGCCATTGCTAAAACTCCTGCTTTGTCAAATTTTAAATCCGTTATTTCGTCTTTAAATTTATATCCTGTATCTCCTGAACCAGTTCCTTCAGGATCTCCAGTCTGAATCATGAAATTTTCAATAACTCTGTGAAATTTTAATCCATTAAAAAAAGGTTTATTTTTTAAATAATCTTTTGTTACAAACTCATTTTTACCTTCGGCTAATGTTACAAAGTTAGCTACAGTAACTGGTGCTTTTGTGTAATCTAATTCAACAATAATGTGCCCTTTATTGGTTTCAATATCTGCATATAAACCATCAGGTAGGTTGCTGTGCTCGTCTTTGCAAGAATACAATGAGCTAACGGTAACAGCTAGTAATAATAGAATACTCTTTTTCATTTTTAAAATGTTGTTTTTATGGGTTTATTGTATCTTTTTTAGTTGGAGCTGCAGGTTTTGGTGTTGCAGGTTTTGCAGCAGCTGTAGTGGTTGTAGTGGCAGTCTGACCCGCTACAGGCGTTGGTTTAGCCGCCGGATCCGGTACGAAATTACGAAGTGTAACCGTGCAAATTAAGGATTGATTGGTTCCTATTTTTTTGTTGTCTCCGTGATATCCGTAAGCAATATGCGAAGGAAATAAGAAAGTTACGGTTTCATTTTTATGCATCATTTTGATACCATCGCGCAATCCCATCATGATTTCCTGTTTGTCTACATAATAAGTTTGAGGGCCAAGATCAGCTTCAGAATAAATAATTTTACCGTCTATGTCTTTTACTTCCAGATTAAAATAAGCGATATCTCCTTTTTTAGGTGTCGAAAGATCTGTTGTGTTTTTTTCGTCATAATACAACCAGTATCCTTTTCTTGTAGCGTAATATTTTATTTTCGGATTGCTTTTGATTATTTTTTTAATGACCTCTTCTTCGTTGGCTACTAATTTTTTATTTCTGTCCACCGATTTCTTCATGAAAGTACCCGAAGCCTGAGAAATAGGTCTTCTGGCTTCTTCGTGTTGTTTACAGCTCACCAATAAAACAGCAAAAAGTAGGGTGTAAATGCTTAGTTTTAAGTAGTTCATATGGGGTTATATTTTTAGTTTATTTACTAAATCTTCAAATTTCTTCACGGTTTCTTCCATCGAAACGTCAGATCTTCCGCCGGCCGCATTGCTATGTCCGCCACCATTAAAGTGATCTCTTGCAAATTGGTTGACGTCGAATCCGCCTTGTGAACGGAAAGAAATCTTGATAATTTTTTCGTCTTTATTTTCGATAAAAATAGCAGTAAAAACAATACCTTTTATACTTAGTCCGTAATTAACGATTCCTTCAGTATCACCTTTTACATAATCAAAGGAATCCAGTTCTGCCTGAGTAAGTGTAGTATAGGATGTTTTGTGTTCCTCAAGCACTTTCATATTCTGTAAAGCGCGACCTAATAATTGTAAACGGCTGTATGAACTATTATCAAATAATAAAACAGGAATCTGAGTGTTTTCGACTCCTAAATCAATTAACTCTGCAATAATTCTGTGCGTGTTTCCTGTTGTTCCCGGAAAACGGAAAGAACCTGAATCCGTCAATATTCCGGTATAGATACAAGTGGCAATGGTTTTGTCTAAATCTTCTTTTCTACCTAAAAAAGAAATGAAGTTATACACCATTTCGCAAGTTGATCCAAACGAAGTATCGGAATAGGTATAAGCTGCATAATCATCCGGTTTTTGGTGGTGGTCGATCATGATAAACGGAGCCGTTAGCTTTGCTAAAGTATGTTCCATTTCGCCTGTACGATGAAAAGCATTAAAGTCTAATGTGAAAATTAGCTCAGCTTCTTCTAATATTTTGGTGCAGTTTTCAGTGTCTTTTTCGAAGATTTTTACCGTTTCAGAACCTGGTAACCAGGCTAAAAAATCAGGAAAATCATTGGGAGCAATCACAGTTGGCTGATGATTGTTTTTTAATAAAAAATGGTATAAACCTAAGGTTGAACCCATAGCATCCCCGTCAGGGCCTCTATGTGGAATTATGGCGATTTTCTTTGGGGTAGCGAGTAACAATTGTATCGCTTGAATATCTTGTATTTTCATAGTGTGCGAATTTACATTTTTTTAATGTAATGTTGAAATCATTTTACAGATTAACACACTTTTATTAGTTGTCAGTTTTCGGTCGCTCCTGATAGCTATCGGGATCAGTCTCAGTTTTCAGTTTTCTGAAATAGAGTTGATTGAAAAAAAGTAATAATGGTACGCAGATGAAACGGATTCGCTAAAGCGAAAACGCGGATTTTAAACGGATTTTTTCTTTTTGGAATTTGGGATTTGCTTTTTGGAATTTAAGTTTTTTTATTTCACAGAGATTCTCAAAGAAAGCTCAGAGGTGCACAAAAAGCATTAGAATAAGACTGATTTATTTTTTTGTTGGAATTTGGAATTTATTTTTTGGAATTTGAAATTTAAAAATAAAAATTCAATCTCTGATATAGCTTGTATTTCGCCCCTTTCACAATTTGCGATTTATAAATTCCCACAGAGCCCGAAGAAAAATAAGCAATTGTACAGGCAATGGCAATAAATAATCCGGGTTGAATGCCAAAAAGTTCCATTCCCATAATAGTGCAGGCGATAGGCGTGTGGGTTGCTCCCGAAAATACAGCTACAAATCCTAAACCTGCCAGAAGCGCTATTGGTAAAGGAATTATTAAGGATAAGGCACTTCCTAAAGTGGCGCCTACAAAAAATAATGGAGTTACTTCGCCACCTTTAAAACCTGCTCCTAAAGTAAATCCTGTGAATAAAATTTTAAGTAAAAAATCATACCACATATTGGCATTCGAAAATGAATCTACAATAACCGGAACACCTAATCCTGCAAATTTTGTTAAACCAAAACCTGCTATGGCAATCGCCAGAATTATTCCTCCTATAAAAGGACGTAGTGGCGGATATTTAATTTTAGAAAAAAGTGAACCCCAAAAATGTGTACTTCTGGAAAATAATAAAGCTGCAAAACCTGATAAAACTCCAATGATAATAACGTAGCATAAAGTTGAAATGCTAATTTCAGGAATAACTGGAATACTGTAATGCGTATGTTTTACCTGCCAGAATTCTACAGTAAAATAAGCAACGTAAGCTACTGAAAAGGATAAAATAATACTTTTGAAATTGATTTTACTAAAGTATAAAACCTCCAAAGCAAAAATAGCGCCCGCTAACGGAGTTCCAAAAACCGATGCAAAACCGGCACTGATCCCGAGGATAATTAGAATTTTTCTTTCGGAATTATCTAAATTAAAAATCTTGGTAAATTGATCGGCAATTGCTCCTCCCATTTGAACAGCAGTTCCTTCACGACCGGCAGAACCTCCAAATAAATGAGTAATTAAAGTTCCTAAAAGCACTAAAGGAGCCATCTTGAACGGAATAACTTTTTTGGGATTTTCGTATTCTTCGAGTAATAAATTATTGCCTTTTGCAACAGATTCTCCCCAATAATAGTAGCTAAAACCTACCAATAATCCGCCGAAAGGCAAAAGCCAGATAATCCAGTCGTGGTGAATTCTAAATTGTGTTACAAATTCTAAAGCAACCAGGAAAAACGCTGATGCAGATCCGGATAGAATACCTATCAAAACGCATATTAAAATCCATTTGAAAGTGGTCGGGAATATTTCTTTTAGTTTTTGAGAAGTCATTAAGCGTAAAAAGTTTGCCACGAATTTCACTAATTTTCACTAATTAATAGCTTTTTAATTGAGAAAAATAAAAAAAGTGTCTTTTTTGAATCTTTAATCTGTAACAAAAAATAATGAAAAGTTTTAACCGCAAATTGCACAAATTTTCACAAATTAATAATTTGTAATAAAAAGAATTAGCGAAAATTTGTGCAATTTGTAGTTGAAAAATAGTTACTGTACAACTGCTGTAAATTCGATTTCTACTAAATATTCAGGCGCAACGAGTTTGCTGATTTCATAAAAACCAGTTGTAGGTTTTATATCTTTAAAAAATGAAGCGTGAGCTCTTGCTACTTCTTCAAAAGAAGTAATATCGGTAGTGAAAATTCGGGTTCTGATTACGTCTTTCATTCCAACATTCAAATCTTCCAAAACTTTTTCAACACGTTCCAGGATGTTGTAGGTTTGAGCATAAGCATCATCGGCTTTTACTTTTTCGCCATCAACAATTGCCACAGTTCCTGAAACTTCAATGATATTACCAATTCTTACCGCGCGGCAATATCCCATTTTGTCCTCCCAAGGTGATCCTGTTAAGATGTTTTCTCTTTTCATTTCTTTATATTTTATTGAATTTGTTTCTTCGATTTTAAATCAAATTCCGGTTAGTTAATTTCGCTGCAATTTATAAAATATACAACTGATAAAGAACCAAATTAGATTGAAATCAATTCGTAAAACGTTCTTTTTTGTGATATTTTGAGTAGAAATAAAAGATGATTTTTTATCACTCACGATAGCTATCGGTCACTATCATTAAGTTAATCTTTCTTTTAGTAAATTATGTTTAATCTTTTTCTCACAGAGACGCAAAATTTGCAAAAGTCTTTCACGCAGATTTAAAAAGATTTAAGCAAATCTACACAGATTATAATTAAAATAAATCTGCTCAAATCTGCAAAATCTGCGTGAAACAAAATCTTTATTACTCAATTTGATGCTGCTCGTAAAGGCGAAGTTTATTTTGGGTAACAGTAAGGTTTTGCTGCAATGCTTCGATTTTGTCTAAAAGATTTGCAATGACATCAATACCTTCTAAATTGATTTTAAGGTCATAATGCAGGCGTATCATTTTTTCTACGGCGGGTAATTGTTCCGGTTGTAGATATTCGTCTTCTTCCAGAAAAATAATTTTCACTAAACCATAATTATGAAGCTCTGTTATAAAAGTATTTTCAATTTCGTGATACAGACAAAACTGTTTTATCTGAATTAAGTTTTTACTATTCATGATTTCTTAATTTAGCTAGTTCTTCGAATAATTCTTTTTCTTTTGCGGATAATTTTGTTGGAACTTTTAACGTATAAGTAATGTATAAATCCCCAAACTGATTGTCTTTTTTATACACAGGAAATCCTTTTTCTTTCAGTTTTACTTTCGTTCCGGGTTGAGTTTCCGGGGCTACTTTTATTTTTACTTTTCCGTCAAAAGTATTCACATAAATTTCGCCTCCTAAAATGGCCGTGTATAAATCCAGGTCAACATCAGCATATAAATTATTGCCTTCTCGTTTAAATTCTGAATTGTTATCAATTAAAAAAGTAATATATAAATCCCCGTTTGGTCCGCCATTAGCGCCCGGTGCTCCATGATTAGGAATTTTTATAATTTGTCCGTTTTCGACTCCGGCCGGAATTGTAATTCGGATATTTTTGCCGTTTACCGTTAGGTTTTGTTTGTGCGTAGTATAAGCTGAAGCTAAGTCAAGTTGCAATTCAGCATTAAAATCCTGTCCGCGGTATTTTGCCTGACCTCTTGAACTTCTTCCTGAAGAACCGTACATAGAATTGAAGAAATCAGAAAAATCACTTCCTGAAAAATCTCCTCCGCCAAAATCAGAATAACTTTGATTACCGCCTTGCTGTTGTCTGGAATATTGTTGCTGTTGGTTGGGATCGTAACCTGCTTTTTCGAATTCATCAGCATGCTTCCAGTCTTTTCCGTATTTGTCGTATTTTTTACGATTTTCGGGATTGCTTAAAACTTCATTGGCTTCGTTTATTTCCTTGAATTTTTTCTCTGCTTCCTTATCATTCGGATTCAGGTCAGGATGATATTTTCTGGCCAGTTTTCTATAGGCCTTTTTAATCTCGGCTTCAGTAGCCGATTTTGTGATATCTAATACTTTATAATAGTCAATATAGTCCATTTGCTTGTATTTTTATAAAGATAAATTAAAATCTTGAAGTTACTCATAACTTATTAAATGTCAAAGTAAAAAGAGCATTTTTGTATTAATACTCTTGTTTTAAGAAATATGAATCAGTATTTGTTTTGTTTGAGTTAAATCTTACTTTTTAGTAGGGTTTTGCAATTATTTCTTCTATAATTGCAAAAATAAACCTACAATTAATTGTGGAATTTAACCTTTTAATCTTTAAATTATGAAGAAATTATCTTTTTTAAAATCAACCTTTAGTCTTGTTCTTGTATTGACGATGTCAATCTTATTAGTAAATTGTAGTTCAAGTAGTAATGATGATGACTATCTACCATCAACAGGCAATACCTTTAATCCAACTGATTTTGCTTTAACAATTAGAAAAACAGAATTAAACGATGGGAATAAATGGATGATGTCTGTATATTACGATTTAAAAAACACTTCACAGATTTCATATAATAAGTATGAGCAGGGGAGTTTTAATATTAGGTTTACGGTAAAATCTACGGATGGTACAATATATCAAACAGTTACAATCATTCCTTACATTGAAGCAGGGGTTACAGTGGGTGATTTTACATATTTGGATGCTGTGAATAACACAAAAACACTTGATCCTGCAACTCTTACAGCAGTAATTGAAAAGCAATAGATTTTTTGTTTAAAATTTGATAGACAGAATTTTAAAATCCAATTGGTGTAAAAGCTGATTGGATTTTTTTTATTTATATTTTGGCAGGTTTTTTGCTTTCCAAAAATTAGCCTAATATATTGTTATAATAGTCTTAAAGTTGTAGCGCCTAATTAAATTATGCTATTTTTGTGATGCTATGCTTTAATCTTATAAAATTTTTAAAAGCCGATTCGATAATACTTTTTTCAATGAAGCACATCTTATTTTTCATATTATTTTTTACCGCTGTCACTGTTTCAGCTCAAACTGAATTTGGTACTAAATACAGACCTATCGCAGCACCTAAATTTGGTGCAAAGCCAAAGAAGACTCCAATACCAGAGGTTAAAGATCCTCAGGCTGATAATATGGATATACCAAGTATAAAAACGCCAAACGTTTTTGATAATACCAGTATCACTCCAAAATCGCAATTGCAGGTAGGGGCAGAGAAAAGTAAATTTACGATGTCTACTGAAACTGATTTTGCCAATCCGGGTGATCGTTATGTGCCAAAAATGGAAAAAGATTTAGATAAGGCGCTAAAAGATGCCGGACTAAAAGAGGGCAGGGGAACTTTAGTAAAAAGAAATATTTCGCTGGGAGATTTTAGAACAAAATCGAAATATTTTATTGTAAAATTTCGCGATTTTGGCGCAATAGATGGCGATATGGTAAAGGTTTTGTCTAACGATCAGGTTATTAGAGATCAGATAATTTTGCAGTCTAATTTTATAGATGTGAAAATTGATCTGGCTAATGGTTTTAATAAATTAGATTTTCAAGCATTAAATATTGGGGCATTAGGAGGGAATACTGCTGAAATTCGAGTTTATGATGACAAAGGACAATTAGTAACCAATGATTATTGGGATAATCTTGCGGCAGGTTTTAAAGCTTCGATAATAGTAACAAAAGAAGAATAAGATACAATCAGTTCGTTGCATCTTATTCTAATTCGTGTTTTTTAGTTTTAATAATTATCAATCTTTCGCCAGTTCAGGAGTATTATTCGGTTTTCCTTCGCCAGTTTCTTTTAAAAGAAAACTAACCAGAATTGCTATCGAAATTCCAATTATCCAGAATAAACCTGCTTGTTGAAAATGCATAATTTTATCCGTAGTATCATTTAATGTTTGTCCGAACAAACGACTGAATAACGGACTTAAAAGCGTTGTTACTCCAAAAGTTATAAAATTAATGGCTCCTGTAGCACTTCCTTTTACATTGTCAGGATTCGCTTCTTTAATTATAGAATACGGAATCATTGCGGCACCAGAACCAACGCCTAACAAAAACATACTGATTTTCGTAGGAAGTAAATCGGGGAAATACAATAACTGAATCAGACTCAAAATCATAAATAACGCTCCAAATATTAAAACAGGTTTACGTTTGTTTATTTTATCTGTGATATATCCTAATAACGGACAGCCAAACACCCAGCCAAAAGCAACCATCGCACTCGAAATTGTTGCACTATGAAAGTCGAAAGCACGATCTTTCTGGAAAAAATCTACTGCCCAAGTCATAGCAAATATAGTGGTTGGAGCAAATAATAATCCTGAAACGACTCCGCACAACCAGGATTGAGGATTACTAAAAACAACTTTATAAGGTTCAAGCAAGCTTTGTTTTTTTACTATAGTTTCTTCCTTTTTCTCGACTACGTTTGCCGGAGTTATAAACCAAAGTCCAAAAGCAACGATTATAGTAAAAATTCCAATAGAAAGCCAGAAGGTATAAATGTTCATTCCTTTTTCGATTAAAGGGCCTACAACAAATTGTCCTGCTGAACCGCCGAGCATTCCTAAACATTGAGTAAAACCAATTGCAGTTGCCAATGATTTTGAAGAGAATCCTTTACTGGCCAAATACACACAACCCGGAAAAGCGAAGGCACATCCGGCACCTTGAAATAATCGTCCAGTCACTCCGCTAAACTGACTTGAAATCATAAACAGCAAACAGCCAATTCCTAAAATAAATGCTCCGGCGAAGAGCGAATATTTGGCTCCAAATCGATCCAGGGCAATTCCTGCGATCAAACTACAGGTAGAATAGGTATAATAATAAGTTCCTATAATAGTAACCAGTCTGATCTCGCTTACCGAAAAACTATTCGAGAGTTCAGGAAGCATTACAGCCGGGGAGGAGCGTATAACATAATCTAAAAAATAGAAAAGCAAACCAAATACCCATGCAATAATGTAATATTTAGTATATGATTTATTTGTATTGATGTCCATAAAAATGTATTTCTTTTATTTTGAGATTAGGTGTATAAACACGAATTTGCTCCGCCTGTTCGCTATCGCTCGGGTCACGAATTGCCACTAATTCATTTTGTGAAATTAATTTCACAAACAAAAAAGGTTTTAAAATTTGTGCTAATTCGTGTAATTAGTGTTTGTATTCAAGTGTAAAAATCAGTTTTAGATGCCTTCTTTTAAATGCTTATAATTAGATTTTATAGTATCTAAAACTTCTTCCATTTTACCGCCAAGCATTAGTCTTGTCATCGATTTTGCCATACCTACAACTTGTTCCCATTCTACTTTTGGTGGCATTGCCAGCGCATTTGGGTTGGTGAAAATATTCAGTAAAACAGGACCATTATGTCTGAAAGCATTTTCGATTGCTCCTTCAACTTCTTCGGGTTTGTGAACATTTACGCCCTGAAATCCCATTGCCTGAGCGATTAAACCAAAGTCAGGATTTACCATATCGGTTTCGTTATCAGGAAGGCCATTCACTTCCATTTCGAGTTTTACCATTCCTAAAGCACGATTATTAAAAACAATAATTTTTATAGGAATTTCATATTGTTTAATGGTTGCTAAATCCCCCAATAACATTGAGATACCACCATCACCACACATGGCAATAACTTGTCTTTCAGGATGTGCGAGAGCTGCTCCTATAGCCATTGGCATTGCATTGGCCATAGATCCGTGATTGAAAGAGCCCAGCATTTTTCGTTCTCCTGTTCCTTTTATAAAACGGGCTCCCCAAACGCAGGTCATCCCGGTATCGACAGTAAAAATAGCATCTTTGCTCGCCAATTTATCAATGATATGTGCAACGTATTCGGGTTGAATTGTGTCTTCTCCGCCATTATCATTAATATACGTATTCATGTTTTCTTTTACGCTGGCGTATAGTTTTAGCTGTGCCTGTAAAAAACTATCATCGGTTTTGGTTTCCAAAAGGGGTAACAAAGCTTCTATAGTGTTGGCGACATCACCGCATAATCCCATATACAGATTGGCTCTTCGGCCTAAACGTTCTGTGCTGGTATCGATTTGAATAATTTTATTATCACCAGGCATGAATTTATCGTAAGGAAAATCAGTTCCTAATAATAAAACCAAATGCGATTCGTGCATGCTATGATAAGCAGAAGGCTGACCAAGTAAACCTGTCATTCCTATTTCGTTAGGATTATTAGGCTGAATACTCATTTTTCCTCGGAAAGAATATCCTACGGGCGCTTTGATATGCTGTGATAATTGTACTACCTGATCGTGAGCTTTTTCGGCACCAATTCCACAGAATAAAGTGATTTTGGAACTCTCATTGATCGCTTTTGCTAAAAGTTGTAATTCCTGATCAGAAGGTCTGATAACCGGATTACAATGAAAAAATTGGGTAGATATATTGCTTTCAACCGCTTTCATTTCAGAAACATCGCCGGGTAAACCAATTACCGCAACGCCTTTTTTGCCCAAAGCATGCTGAATTGCTGTTTGTATAATTCGGGGAGCTTGTTCTGCGGTCATAATCATCTGATTATAATGACTGCAATCGTCGAAAAGTTTGATGGTGTTGGTTTCCTGAAAATAATCCATTCCCATTTCGGGCGTATTTATGGTCGAGGCAATGGCTAATAAAGGAACGTGCGAGCGATGTGCATCGTACAAACCATTTATTAAGTGCACATGTCCCGGGCCGCAACTTCCGGCACAAACCGCAAAACCGTCTAATTCGGCCTCGGCAGCAGCTGCATAAGCGCCTACTTCTTCATGGCGAACATGAATCCATTTTATTTTTCCGTTTCTCCGTATTGCATCATTAAAATGATTTAAACTATCGCCGGTAACCGCATAAACGCGTTTTACTCCGGCTTCTACCAACATGTCAACTAATTGTTCTGCAACTATTTTACTCATGGATTATATTTTTAAAATTAATATTCAGACAGTACAAACATTGGTTATGGTTTACTTTCTTAATGATTATATTTTAAGATACACTTGGTTATGATGTAAAAACGGTTTTTGGTATGGTTTTATAAATTTAGGGATTTTTTTTGAAGGTACTGAGTTTTTTTTGAGTTACTAAGGCTCTAAGATTTTTTTTAAGTGGCTAAGGTTCTGAGGTACTAAGTTACTAAGGTTTTTTTTTGGGTAAAATGCAAAAAAGGTTCAAAGGAACAAAGTTTTCGCACTTTGTTTACCTTTGAACCTTCGTTTTTAAGAATCTAAGATTTAGTTTTTTTAACTTAGAAGCTTAGTAACTTAGAACCTTAGCAACTTAGACTAGAATGGATCCGCAGTTACTCTAAACTTCATATTTGCTTTTACAGTTACATCTTTGGTAAGGGTTTCTTTTAATGTAACCTGAGTTCTTATTTTATATTTATCGGCTTTAATGTATTGATCTAGTCTGGCATCGGTACAAATTAAATCTAGTGCATTGCTTGTAGAGTTGATATTATCCTGATAGGCTAATTCGATTTCGTCAGCATCAGTTGTGGAGATGTAGAGATGAATTGATTTTAAAAATGTAAAAGTTTTATCTGAAGGATCAGAAATCATTAATTTAAGAGATCTTATTTTTACATCTTTTACCAAATTCGCTTTGGTTTTGTTGTTACTGAATTCAGCCGAAGAATTTGTAGTAACATCAGGCGTAATAATTTCTGATGGCAGATTGATAGGTAAATTGCTTTTTATTTTAATAGAAGCTTCATTAGAAATAGTAAAAGTCAATAAGTCGTCTACCGCATCGCAAGAGGTTACAAAGACAGTTAAAAAAAGAAAAAGAGCAATAAGTTTTGATTTCATGGTTATGGTTTTTCGTTTAAATACGATGTTTCTTGAATGTTGGTTTTTTTTAAGATACTAAGTTTCTAAGGTGCTAAGTAACTAAGTTTTTTTGACGATCCAACAACTTAGAAACTTAGCACCTTAGAAACTTAGAATCTATATAGAAAAAAAATCAAAATTCCATTTTTCAAATTCGAATATAAAAAGTATTTTTGCGCATGCAACACAACGTACTTATTTTAGATTTCGGATCGCAATATACACAGCTTATTGCGCGTAGAGTTCGCGAATTAAATATATTCTGCGAAATTTTCCCTTACAATCACTTTCCTAGTGATTTATCACCTTATAAAGCCGTAATTTTAGGAGGAAGCCCTTTTTCTGTTCGTGCAGAAGATGCTCCACATCCTGATTTATCTCAAATTCGAGGCAAACTACCTATGTTGGCAGTTTGTTACGGAGCACAATATTTAGCCCATTTTAGTGGAGGTGAAGTCGCTGCTTCGAACACCAGAGAATATGGTAGAGCTAATTTATCTTATATTAAAGAAGGGGAAACTTTCTTTAACGGAGTTTCAGAAAACAGCCAGGTTTGGATGAGTCATAGCGATAGTATCAAGGCTTTACCAACCAATGCAGTGAAATTGGCAAGCACGCATGATGTAGAATATGCTGCTTACAAAATTGAAGGCGAAACCACTTATGCAATTCAGTATCACCCTGAAGTTTTCCATTCTACAGATGGATCAAAAATGCTGAAAAACTTTTTAGTAGATATTGCAGAAGTTCCTCAAAACTTTACACCAAATGCTTTCGTAGAGGAAATGGTGGGAGAATTAAAAGAGAAATTAGGAAATGATAAAGTGGTTTTAGGATTGTCAGGCGGAGTAGATTCTACTGTAGCTGCAGTTTTATTACACCAGGCCATTGGTAAAAACTTATATTGTATCTTCGTAAATAACGGTTTACTTCGTAAAAACGAATTCCAAAATGTATTAGATCAATACAAAGGAATGGGATTGAACGTAAAAGGAGTAGACGCCGGAGATCGTTTCTTAAGCGAATTGGCCGGAATAAGTGATCCAGAAACAAAACGTAAAACTATTGGTCGTGTATTTATCGAAGTTTTTGATGATGAATCACATTTGATCGAAGATGTAAAATGGTTGGCGCAAGGAACTATTTATCCTGACGTAATCGAATCGGTATCTGTAAAAGGACCATCGGCAACGATTAAATCACACCATAATGTAGGTGGATTGCCGGATTATATGAAATTAAAAATTGTAGAACCACTAAGAATGTTGTTTAAAGACGAAGTTCGTAGAGTTGGTGCTACTTTAGGAATAGATCCTGAATTGTTAGGAAGACACCCTTTTCCGGGACCAGGATTATCAATCAGAATTTTAGGAGATATTACTCCTGAAAAAGTTCAAATCTTGCAAGATGTTGATGCTGTTTTTATCGACGGCTTAAAATCTTGGGGATTGTACGACAAAGTTTGGCAGGCTGGAGCAATTTTGCTTCCGGTAAACAGTGTTGGTGTGATGGGCGATGAGCGTACTTACGAAAAAGTAGTAGCGCTTAGAGCTGTAGAATCAACAGATGGTATGACTGCTGACTGGGTTCATTTACCTTACGATTTCTTGATGAAAGTGTCGAATGACATTATAAATAAAGTAAAAGGCGTGAACCGCGTGGTTTACGATATTAGCTCAAAACCACCAGCAACAATTGAGTGGGAATAGTATTGTTTTTCAAATTAAGGCGTTACATTTGTAACGCCTTAATTTTTTAAACCTACTATTTATGAGAGAATTTTTAACGATTTCTCTTGTCTTTATTTTGTCTTTTAACAAAATAACTGCGCAAGATTCAATTATTGAACACAAAATTCAAAAAGGAGAAACTGCCTATTTTATTGCCCAAAAATACAAGGTTTCTGTTGATGAAATTTACAAACTCAACCCCGAGTCGCAGAGCGGAATCAAAGACAATCAAATTATTAAGATTCCGGTTCACTCAGCAGAAAAAGAAAATTCAAACCAGCAAATTACTCATGTTGTTGGTCCCAAAGAAACCCTTTTTGGTTTATCAAAACAATATAATATTACTGTAGAAGCGCTTCAAAATGCAAATCCTATTTTGGCCAACGGACTTCAGATTGGTCAGGAATTGATTATTCCGCAAAATCCAAATCTTCTTAAAACTGAAAGCACAACTTCTTCAAAAGTGACGCATCAGGTTGTAGCCAAAGAATCACTGTTTAGTATCGCGAGAGCCTATAATGTTTCGGTTAATGATTTAGAAAATCTAAACAAAGACCTTCTTATTAACGGATTGCAAATTGGTCAGACGATTTCAATTCCAAACAAACGAAAAACCTTAGACGGACGAGTTCGCGTGATCAATCAGGAAACGGTTTTTCATGTGGTTGAACCAAAGGAAACTAAATTTTCGATTGCCAAAAAATACAATATTTCTATCGATCAGTTAGAGTCTCAAAATCCCGAAATTGTAAACGGATTAATTGTTGGCAATAAATTAGCTATTAATACCAAGGAAGTAAAACCAACTAACGAAAGCGAAGAATTGATGTTGGCTTTAGCCGAAAAACAAGTTGTAGTCGAAAAAGGAAAAGCCAAAACGGTTGAACTGGAAGATTTGAAAGACAGATTGGTTGTTCAGAAAGAAATGAATCAGAAGATTATTAAGATTAATGATTTGAAAGTGAATCTGAATGACATGAACGGTTCTAAAGAAAATTCGGTTGAAAAATTACGTTTGGTTCTGGAAGCCAATAAAAATGTACAGGATATTTTAATGGCAAAATTAGATTCGTTGGTGAACACGATGAATAGTGATTTGGTCGATTTAAAAAGAATGGACATTTTGAATGTCGATGAATCAAAAAGATTAGAAAAACGATCGTATGAAAGCATCGGGAAAACCAGTGAATTATCTTCTCAACTAAAAAAAGAATTGGCAGAAAACCGAAAAGCCTATGCCGGTTTAATGAATAAGGTAGAAAAAATTGCTGTTGAAGAAAATCAGGAATACAAGAAGAAAATCCGCGAAAGCGAAAAAAATACAAACGTTACTTCTTTGCAGCAAAGACTTTCATTAGAAGAAATAAAAAGATATAAAATAGAACAGGAGCAGGGCGATGCGCAAAATCAACTTTTAATTGCTAAGATTGATTCGCTTGATACGCAGAAAAAAATCGAAGTAAAAAGACATATCAGCAAAGCGACTTATTATAGTATGGAAGCCCGCAAGTTTGATGATAAACTGGCTTTGATAAAATTGAAAAAGTATCAGGATGAAGCCATTAAAAAACAAGATAAATCAACTTCTGCTGAATCTGCAAAAACAATTTCGCTTGAAGAAATGAAGCGTGAACTTAAGGAAAATCCGCTTAGAGCAGACAAAACAGTAAAAGTTGAAGTTTATGATAATCTTAAAGAAGTTTCAAACGGCTATTACTTAGTTTTAGGTATATTTACAGACTCGTCGCTGAGAGATAAGCTCATTATGAAACTCATTGATTCTGGTGATTTTAACGCTAGTTTCTTCTTTAATATCAACAGTCTTTCGTACTATGTTTACTCAGATATGTACCAAAATATGGAAGAAGTGCTCTATAAATGCAAGAAAAACGAAGAAGATGAGTTATATAAAGAGGTTGTTATTGCTAAGGTAGAAATTGATCTTAGATAATAATTGGCGATAAAATAACAAGTGGCAAGAATCTTGCTTTAAAGAGATTTTAGTAACTTGTTTTGAATTAAAAATTAAATTGTTTTAAGTCTATTATGAAGTATTATTCAACATTATTGTTTCTCGTTTTTTTTGTAACATTTTCTGCTTTTTCACAAGAAAAGGTCATTAAATATACCGTTGCGAATGGAGAAACGATTAACCAGATTGCTGTAAAATTTAAGGTTACGCCTTATGATATTTATGCATTAAACCCCGATGCCAGAAGTGGTATAAAACCCAATACAGTTTTACTGATCCCTACCAATAATGCAAAATCTGCAGCGGTTAAAACAGAAACAGCTGTGGCAAAAACGGGCGGTAATACCAAAGAAATAATTCATGAAGTACAGCCAAAAGAAACTTTTTATAGTATCGAAAAAAAGTATGGTATCTCTGATGAAGCTTTGAAAGCGGCAAACCCTACTTTAGAAAAAACCGGAGTTCAGATTGGGCAAAAACTGGTGATTCCTGCAAAAGGATCAGTTGTAAAATCGGCAGTAAAATCTTCGGTAGCGGCTGAAAAACCAGCGAAAGAAAAAGCTCAGGAAAAATATGTGTATCATGATGTTGTGGCAAAAGAAACTAAGTTTTCGATCGCTAAACAATACGGAATAACCATTGAAGAATTAGAAAAACGCAATCCTGAAATTGTGTCTAATTTACCCGTAGGATACCGATTAACCATAAAAGGAAAAGCGCCTAAAACAGAGACTTCAAGTCCTGTTGTTACTAACACTGCAAAACCGGTTGAAACTGCTAAAAAGGCTATAACTTATATGGAGTATCAGGTAAAACCAAAGGAAACTTTTTATAGTTTAGGAAGAACTTTTCACATTTCTCAGGAAGAATTAACGGCATTGAATCCGTCACTTTCTGAAGGTGTAAAAGAAGGAATGGTTTTAAAAGTTCCTGCAGGATATTTAGCTCCGGCTCCAATTATTCCACAGCAGCAACCTGTTGAAAAAGCAGTAGAAAATTCAAATACCGGAGGTTCTATACAAATTGTAGATAAAGTAAAATCTGAAACTGTATCAGCTAGTCCTGAAGTAGTAGAGCTTACAAAGAAAAGAGGGCAAAATGATCGTAAAAAATTAGTTTTATTGTTGCCTTTTAATTTGAATAAAATGCAGAATGATACAACAAGTACTGCTACACGAATTAAAAACGATAAATTTTTGAATATGACTCTTGATTTTTATTCAGGAGCAATGATGGCGATCGACTCGGCTAAAACCTTAAAATTGCCAATTGATGTGGTAATTTATGATTCTCAGGAAACAAAAACAACATCAAATGTTTCGACTTTGATGGCTCAGAATAAATTGCAGGATGCCCATGCAGTAATTGGACCATTTTATCAAAATAATGCTGAGGCTACAGCAAATACATTACGTTTGTTTAATGTTCCGGTGATTTCGCCATTATCAAAAGATAAAGCGAACCCGATCGATAATTTATATCAGACGATACCATCTAATGATGTGGTGAGAAATGCGATGTTTGATTATATGCGTGCGAAAAACGGAAATATCGTTGCTGTTGTTGATAAAAAGAAAGAATCAGTAATTAGTTATATCAAACAAAACCAAAAAGGTGTTGTTTTTGCAGCTTTGACAGAAACAGGAGGCCTTGATGTAGCGAACTTAAAAAGTTTGCTATTACCTAACAGAATGAATTATGTGGTAATGGAAACCGGAAACACGGCAATGGTGAAAACTACCATTAAAGCTTTGCTGGATGCACAAAAAACATGTCAGGTACAATTGGTTATTTTAGAACCAAACAACACATTGGATACTGACGAAATTAGTTTTGATAATTTAGTAAAACTGAAATTAATGTATCCGTCTGTAACTCGTGAAAGCGATGAACCAGGAGTTTTAATCTTTGATAAAGAATACAGATTGAAGAATAAGATAAATCCAAATACTTATGCAACACGCGGATTTGATGTTACTTTTGATACGATGATGCGTTTGGTGCAAGGAAAAACATATCAGGAAACAGCAGATTTAATGACAACGGAACAAGTTGACAATAAATTTCAATTTTATAAAAAAGAAGATGGTGGACACGCCAATAAAGGAGTGTACATTTTATATTACGATTCAGACTTAACTTTAAAAGTAGCCAATTAATGACATCAACAGTAACCTATTTAGGAGATTTAAGAACAAAATCAATTCATGTGCAATCGGGAAGCGAAATCATTTCTGATGCACCTTTAGACAATAACGGAAAAGGAGAAGCATTTTCTCCAACAGATACAGTTGCCAATGCTTTAGCAAGTTGCATGATGACCATTATGGGAATCAAAGCGCGTGATTTAGGCGTAGATTTCATTGGCTCAACTGCCGAAGTAACGAAGATAATGAACGCTGAACCAAGAAGAATTGGAGCGATCGAAATTGCTTTTGAAATGCAGGGTGTTGCAGATGAAAAAAATAAAACTATCCTGGAACGTGCTGCAATGACGTGTCCGGTGTTTTTAAGTTTAAGCAGTGAAATTGAAAAACGTATTACTTTTAGCTGGAAGTAATAGTAAAGCGATCAAATAATAAAAAGCCATTCGACACTGAATGGCTTTTTCTGTTTTATAAAAAGGTTAAAATTAACCTCAAAGTATATTGTTGTGAAAAAAGGATATGATATTTTATATAACAAATCATTTTAAACGCAAAGTATATAAAGGTTTGTTTTTACTTTACATAAGCGAACTTTGTGTTTTTAAACATATTATTAAATAAAAAATGGTAGTACGCTCTGCGATAAAATTTATCCTTAATTTTCATATCTCCACAGGTTTTGTATTGATCTAACATTATTGATAAAAAATAATTATCATTACTAAAATAGTAGGAATATTCGTAAGATTTAATTATTATACTTAACTTGCTCAAATGTTGTATTTTAATTATTTGTAAAATGAAAAAGCTGAAAATTTTTAGTATTCTTTTGGGTATTCTTATTACTGTACTATTTTCCTCTTGTTTTCGTCTAGGTAGGGGATTTAAAATAAAGAGAGTGGAGAAGACCCCTACCATGGAAGAATATTATGCCTCAGGAAATTATTATCAGGCATTTTGGAGTGCTATTACTATTTTAGAGAAAAACAACTCGGAGGAAAAGAGAAACGGTGCACTTTCTATTATAGAAGATTCTTATGCAAAATATCTTGAAAAAGAAGAATCTATATTGGAGTATGACGTAAAAACATACAAGGATGATGTTGATTTTAATTATGGGCGTATAAATATAGATGTCAATAGTAAAACCAAGAAACTTTATGAAAGGTGTAAGTACTTTCAAGATGATTATAACCGTGTCCGAACTTCTATTAAAGATATTGGGCCCATGTATTATGGAGGAAGAGAGCTTGTTTTTCCTCTAAAAGATTACTCAGGACTTGTTAAAAAAACAAAAGATAAGTACAGTGATTTAGTATATCTAGTGGCAAAGACCTATACAGAGGGGCGTACATACCCATCGTCCCAAGATGCAAAAAAAGATTATAGGGAAGCTTATAAGGTATATGTACAATTACAAAAATTTGATAACGGGTATAAAAAAGACGAAGTAATAAAATTAAAAGATGAAGCCTATAAAAACGGACTGAACTATGTTACTATAAATTTTGCTAATTCAATAAAAAAGTATGCAGTAACAGAGAAAGAGGTTCTTGCTGGTTTAGATCTTGGGGACTGGATAACAATAGGAAAGGATGCTAAAGGGAAATACGATTTTAATATGGTAGTTACGGTTGAGAATTTTGATATTAGTAAAGGAGATCTTCAAAGAACGGTTTTTGATAAAGAAAAAGAAATTGTAATTCAGGAAAACGTGCCAGATAGAGATAGAAGACCAGTTGTTGTTTCCAGACGTAGGTTGTTAAAAAGCAGATTGGAAATTATTGATTTGTTTAAAGAGGCATTTATTGGAGGAACGATAAAAATAGTAGATAATTATTCAAAGAAAACGAAAACATTTACAATTGAAGCGCCAAGTATTTTTAAATATTCGTATGCTATGCAGGAAGGGGATATACGCGCAATTGATCCAGAATATTTGCCATTGCTGGATAAAAAACCTACTGCTCTTCCTACCGATTATGAAATGAGTAAAATAGGTTTAAAATTGTTTAGTGAAGAATTAGCATCAAAAATTATTGGTGAAACTTATCAAAATTATTAAATTTAAATCAGTACCGGATTTTAGATAAAAAAGCCATCAAAGAATAATTTCCTGATGGCTTTTTTATGTTTACTGAAATGATTCTATAATCCTTTCTCAGGTTTTAAATCTTCAAGAATTGGGGTTAGCATAGTCTTTATTTCTTTTTGGATAATTTCGTTTTTTTGTTCGAAAACTACAATGTTGTTTTTTCCTTTTTTAAGCCAGCATCCCGGTAAGTACAATGTTTGTTGGGGGCCAATGCTCCAATAACGTCCAATATTAATTCCGTTTACAAATACAATTCCTTTACCCCAATCACGCATGTCCAGAAAGGTATCTCCGGTTTTAGTGAGATTAAAAGACCCCTGATATAAAGTAGGACGATTTATTTTGCCTGAGTTTTTATACGCTGTTAAATCTGGTGGCGTGGTCATTGGTAATTTATACATTTCCCAATCGCCGGTAATGGTTTCTCCGTTAATCACTACAGGACTAATGATACCTTTATTGTTGGCATTAATTTGAGAACCATAATTAATACGTCCCATGTTTTCGACCAGAATGTCTAAAGTGGCATTAAAAGGAACTTCGATTTCGCAATCGTATTTTTTGTAATATCGGTTCAGTTCTGCTACTTTTTTCCCGTTAACATAAATAATGGCATAATCACGTAATCCTTTCAATTCTAATTTCCCACTAATGGGTTGTGTAAATTTTTTGCTGTACCAAATATAACCATCGCCTTGATTTAATTGTTCAAATGTTTGCGGATTATCTTCAATAACGGGTGTAATTTTCGATTTAAAATCGGCTAAATTTACTGCTTTTGTCAGCTTTATATTTGGGATAGTGATTACTGGTATTTGGGTAGGAATAGTAGGAGTTTCATTTGTTTTTAATAATTCTCTTAACGCATTGTATTTTGGAGTTGCCCAACCCGCTTCGCTAATAGGAGCGTCATAATCATAGGAAGTCATGTCTGGCTGAATATCGTGTTCTTTATCATAGTTGGCACCCGAGGTAAAGCCAAAATTCGTTCCGCCATGTACCATATAATAATTGAAAGAAACCTGATTGTCCAGATATTTTTTGGTCTGACGAACGGTTTGTTCCGGTTTTTGTGTCGGGAAAGGTTCTGCCCAATGATCCAGCCAGCCAGGATAAAATTCGGCAACCATATAAGGTCCCTGATTATTATTAAACTGATTGACAACGGCTTTTAACTTTGCAATGTCGCTTTCTCCATTGGCAGTTGGTAAAGCGCCCGGCAAAGCTCCGCCTTCAAACAACCAGCTTCCGTCTGATGTAAAAAATGGCACTTCAAAACCAACATCTTTTAATTGCTGAAAAACGGCGGCGCTGTATTTTTTGTGCTCTTCTAACGGGATATCTTTACGTTGGGCGACATAAGAACCAAATTCATTTTCGCCCTGAACCATAATAATTGGTCCACCTTTGGTAATTTGTAAATCTTTGACTTGATTGTACAATTCGGTAAAATAGGCTTTGGTTGCAGTTAGATATTCTTTGTTATTGCCGCGAATCACCATATTAGGAACATTTTGTAAAAACCAAGGATAACCGCCAAATTCCCATTCGGCACATACGTAAGGACCCGGTCGAAGAATAACAAATAAACCTTCTTCCTGCGCTGTTTTAATGTATTCGGCTAAGTTTTTATTTCCGGTTTTAAAATCCCAAACCCCGGGAGTAATTTCGTGATAGTTCCAGAAAACGTAGGTTGCCACAGCATTTAAACCCATTGCTTTCATCATTTTTAAACGATGACGCCAATACGGTTGTGGAATTCTGGAATAATGCATTTCGCCTGAATGAATCTGAATTGGTTTTCCATTCAACAAAAAATTCCCATCGCTTATGGCAAAAGTTTGTTTTTCTTGTGCTGTTAATGCTGAAAGGATAAAGAAATTAAACAAGAGAATTAAATAAACTTTTTTCATTTTATTTGAAATTGATGATGTTTATAAAAAGCAAGAGAGCACTATGAATTGCGCTCTCTTGCTAACCTAACTAACCAATAAATTTATTATTCTGAAAACTCTAATTTTTGTAATTTTTTCCATCCGCCACGAGTGAAATCAGGAATTTCTACAGGAGACGAGTTATTATCAAGTGAGATCTCTGTTAAAGGACCTAAGCAAGACCATTCTGCAAGATCGTAAACATCCATGTCTAGAGGAAGTCCTTTTTGAAGACAGTGAATCAATCGGTAATCCATCACGAAATCCATTCCGCCGTGACCGCCTACTTTTTTAGCTTTTTCTTCGATATCTTTTACAATTGGATGCTTGTATTTTGCCATCAATGCTTTTTTAACATCTTCAGGAACAAATGAATGTGCACTTAATTTTTCGTGATTTGGTTTTACATCATCTCCTAATGCTGCACCGTCTAAAGCATAACCTTCTAACGGATATTTGTTGGCAAAACCTTTAGTTCCGCTCAATTGATACATTCTGCTGTACGGACGAGGAGACGTAACATCATGCTGAATCTGGATTGTTTTTCCGTTTTCGGTACGAATCATAGTCATGGTATGATCTCCGTTTCTAAAATCTTTAATTTCCTGACCTGATTTTTCTTTGATGTAAGCAGGATTTCCTACCGCTTTTGTATCCATAGAAACTAAGAAATTCATTTTATCACCACGGTGAATATTCAAAGCCTGACAAGCCGGTCCCATACCGTGAGTTGCGTAAATATCACCTCGGTGTTTGATGTTGTAATCCATTCTCCAGTTGTTCCAGTATTCGCCCCAAAATGGTTGAAGACCGTGAATGTAAGAACCTTCGGCATGAAGAATTTCTCCAAACACACCTTGCTGTGCCATATTTAATGTCGTTAATTCGAAGAAATCGTAAACACAATTTTCAAGTTGCATACAATGTTTACGTGTTTTTTCGGAAGTATCAATAAGGTCCCAGATTTCTTTCATGGTCATAGCACCCGGAACTTCGATTGCTACGTGTTTTCCGTCTTTCATTGCCTGAACACCTATTAAAGCATGATGTTTCCAATCTGTTGCGATGTAAACCAAATCAACATTTGGCAAGGCAGTAACTTTTCTCCAGGCATTTTCATCTCCAAAAAATTCCTGAGCTTTAGGAAGACCAGCTTTTGTTAAAATTTCATTAGCCGATTGTGTGTTTTTCTCTGTCATATCGCAAAGCGCTACGATTTCTACTCCGGGAATATGTGTCATACGCTCAACAGCTCCCGGGCCACGCATTCCTAAACCAATAAAAGCAACACGAACAGTTGGAATTGGAGCAGTAGCCAAACGCAAAACATCTTGCTGACCTTTTGGACGGGTTGGTGTTTTGGTTTTGATCATTTGTGCCGATGCGATTGCTCCTCCAAACAACAGACAGGCCACTAACATGAATTTTAAAATACTAGTTTTCATAATGAATTAATTTGATTTGAAATGATGATAATCTAAATGCTGATTATCGGGAATTATTGTTTTTGTAAATTGTTTATTTTTAAAACGTCTTTTTAAGGTAATGTGTCAAAACTTATTTCTGGTTTTTTATTGTTTAAAGGTCTTGTAAAGATCGTTTTTGGTGTTGTATAGTTGTTGAAAAAACCGCCGTTTTTTAGATAAAAAGAAGTATTGTCGAGTCCGCCTGCAAAATCTATTCGATATTCTTTTCCTCCAGTATTATCTGTTGTAAAACGAGCTGAATTGATCTCTGACCAAACTCCTTTATCATCACAAACCCATTGATTGTTGAATAGTACTTTACGAGACAAATCGCCTTGTTCCGGAATAAAATTTTCTAAGAACGAATGAAATCTTTTTAAATACGTATTCGTTTCAGGACGATTAAAACTAGCGATTAATAGCCATTTTTGCAATTCAGGTGCATAAAAATAGGCAGTATACGTGGTTGTATTATTGTTTTGAGGGAATCCTTGTAATAAAAATTTATAAGTAGTTCCTGCTTTCCAGTTGTATTTAAGATAGCTTTGACCGCCAGAACCTTCATTTCCAAATTCGCCTGTGTGAACATTTTCGCCTTTTTTAAGCATTTTAATTTTATGTGATTCAGGAATACTGGCCGGATCATCAGTATTAAAAGGACTCCATACAGAAAATAAAACTCTTCTTTCTGAAGCCGAATTGACCTGAATACCAAAGTAACCTTCTCCAAAACCATTAGCCATAAAATAAGAACCAATTTTATCTTCGTTTTCCGGAACGGTAACTTCGTTATAATACCATTTTGCATTGATGTTTTCAGGAACCTGATAGTTTAAATGTACCGATGGCCCGCGACGTCCCCAATGATAAAAATTGCCTTCATTATTTGGAACATAGGATATTTTTCCGTCATAATCTGCGCTCGAAATAGTCAGGCGATTTATAGCAGGAAAACGATCTCCTGTTTTACTGATTCCTTTTATCTTAACGGCAACATAACCTTCCTGATTAATTTTCCAGGTACCAATTGTTACCGCTTTTTTTGAAGTATCAAATTTTACTTTTTTGGCTTCATTATTAATCGAAAATTCTAATTCTGATTTTCCAACTACTTCTACCGATTCTTCAATAGTTAACTGAAAACTTCCGCCTTTCGAAATTCTGAAATAAATGGTAAAAAATTCTTCGGCACTGGTCCAGTTTTCAATTCCGTTATCCGTAATAGTGTTGCTTTCTAAATGTTTCGAGCTGTAAGCGTTTCCAGCTAACGGGAGCGAAATACTGTTTTTTTGATTTTTTAAAGAAGAATCTTTCTCAGTAATTTCGCTATTCTCTGTACAGGAAAAAGATACAAGTAATGAAGCAAAAAATAAGTAAAATAAGTTTTTCATGGTATCGATAGTTCGTTTATTTCTTTTTTAAAATTACCTCTCTAATCAACCAAATTAGAGAGGCTTCAAAAACAAAACAATTCTAATAATTATGGATTTTGAGTTAAAGTTCCAGGATACGCATTAATTTCTGATTGCGGAATATATTGAACCACTCTCAAGCTTGAAGCGGGCCAGTCTGTCATTGGTAAATGAGGACCAGGATAATGACGCGTCATCGTTTGACCATTTCTGTAAACATCGTAACCTCTATGTGCTTCAAACGCTAACTCTAACTGACGTTCTTCATCTACTCGTTGTACAGCATTTGTACTGTTTAATGATGTATAACCGCCACCAACAATCGATCTTTCGCGAATTATGTTTAAGTTGGTTAAAGCACTATTATAATCACCTTTTTTAACATATGCTTCTGCCATGTTCAAATACATCTCGGCCAATCTTGAAATAGAAGGAGAGTAGAGGTGAGAGTCGTTATTTTGCAAAGAACATTTTGTAATGTAGAACATTGGATACACACGGTTTAGCAGCATCATATAATCTTTTTCGCCTGTATACGTTTTGCCTTCATATTCAATCGAATATTGATTTTCGGCTGCATTTACTGCAGTTAAGTTATAATCAGCATTTCCTATTGTGATATAAAATGTACCATTAGGATTTGTTTTTAATGGTTGTTGCATATAGTTATAACCTGTTTGTGTACCTGTAGCATTTTTAACGTCATAAATAAAACGGAATGCCTGAGTTTTGTTTCCTGCATCGTCTGTGGTATATTGCGGATCAATAAAAGCCCAACGCGCATCTTTCTTTAAACCTGATTTTCTTAATAAATCGAGATACTTTGCACTAGCGTACATTTCGCCCCAGCCCTGACCTTGAATATTAGCGTACATACCGCCAATTCCGTAATAATGATCGAAACCTGAAAATTCTGAAGCTACTCTTTTAACAGCAAAAATGGTTTCAGTCTGCTCATCAGAATCTGGTGCATAAGTATTGAATTTCATAAAACTTTCACGACTCAATAATTTATATTTTCCGCTTGTAATTACTTTATTCGCATATTCTATAGATTGTGTTGCGTATTCCTGATTAGGATTTTCATAGGTCCCACTCATATATAAGTATACTCTCGAAAGCATTGCCTGAGCAGCTTCTTTAGTAGCATACGCCGCTGATCTATCAACAGTCATTAAAGATTCGGCTTTTTTCAAATCACTAATTGCTTGCTCATACGTATCTTTTACTGTTGATCTGTCTGGTAATCTCAGATTATTTAAATCTGGAGGTAAACCATTTACAATTGGCACTCCTAAATTAGTTTCAGGTGATTGTGCGTAAGGTCTTCCGTAAGTGCGGCATAAATAAAAATAAATCATACCTCTTAAATAATAGGCTTCACCAAGTTGTTGGTTTACAGCAGGACTTTCTCCTTCTGAAATCATTTTGATCAAATCGCTTGATTGTGAAACGATTTTATAACTGTTATTCCAAAAGACAGATAACCTGTCATTGTTAGGAATATGCTGATACGAAATAAAAGAGTAAAATGAATCTGTAGAAGTTCCTCTAATCATAATATTATCGCCAGGATACTCTCCAACTCTGTGCATAACATCAGACCAGCCTTTTAATTGTGCGTAACAGCCATTTAACAAAACCTCTACGGCAGCTACTTTATCTTGTTCTATTTTGTCTTTTGTGTATGCATTAAATGGTTCTCTGTCTAAATCACATGAGGACAGGAAACTAATCGCCATACATAATATAAATATCTTTTTCATGATTTTGTTTTAAAGAGTTAAGTTAAGTCCTAATACAATTTTGCGTGTTGAAGGATACACATGTGTAGCAACACCAGAAATAATATATTGCTGCGTTGCATCATTGTAAGTAGGAGGAAGCTCAGGATCTACACCAGAATAATGACTAATGGTAAAAAGATTTTCTCCGGCGATATACAATCTTAGGTTCGAAATATGAAGACGCTGAATAGGTACATTATATCCAAAAGTAATACTGCGCATTTTTAGGTAAGTTCCTGTTTCTAAGAAACGAGAAGATGCTTTGTTCGACTGGCTACTGTTATCATAAAGTGCCTGAGGATGTGTTGCAATATCACCCGGTTTTTCCCAACGGCTCCATCCGCTGTGAAGTACCATTTGGTTTCTGTCATTATAAGCACCATCTGAATCAAATTCGGCTCTGGCATAATTATAAATTTGTCCTCCAACAGAATAACTAAAAATAGCCGAAAAGTCAAAATTCTTATAATTTAAAGTTGTAGAGAA
Organism: Flavobacterium piscisymbiosum; assembly: GCF_020905295.1. Taxonomy (NCBI): domain Bacteria; kingdom Pseudomonadati; phylum Bacteroidota; class Flavobacteriia; order Flavobacteriales; family Flavobacteriaceae; genus Flavobacterium; species Flavobacterium piscisymbiosum. The sequence continues at coordinate 3,130,220 of NZ_JAJJMM010000001.1, forward strand.
CCCTCCAAAAAAGTCCGGAGTATAAGTTCCTATTGCCTTTTGATTTTTAGAAGCATCAGCGTAACTGTTTGTTTTTACGCGCTCTCCGGCAGCATTTGTAGTGTACCATTGTGGTTTTCCGTTTGTAGGATCAACACCTGCCCATTCTGTTAAATACCAGCTGTCAACATCTTTACCCGGTGTTAATAATTTGCTTGCTGAACCCGCAACACCACTACCATCTCCTACAATAATTTGTTGTCTGTCTCCATAAAGGCTTGTTACCTTATTTTTATTCGTACCAATGTTAGCATCTACAGACCAATTAAAATTGTCTCCTTTAATGATGTCTACATTAATAGAAGCTTCAAAACCTCTATTGTTTACCGCACCTACATTTCTCCATATCCCGGTAACTCCAATAACTCCCGGAAGTGGTACATAATACAATAAATCAGAAGTGTTTTTATTATAATAATCCAAAGTAATGTTTACTCTTTTAAAGAAGCTTACATCCAGACCAACACCAGCTGTAAACGTTTTTTCCCAACTTAAATCAGGATTAGCTAATTGCGATATTAGTGCTCCGGGGCTTTCATTATAGCTACTTTTTGAGAAAGAATATAAAGGAAGATGAGGATACAAACTGTTAGGTCGGTTTCCTACAGAACCGTAACTAGCTCTAAGTTTTAAGTTGTTGATATAATCTGCGTGAAAGAATGCTTCATTATGAATGTTCCAGCCTCCACTTATAGAGTAAAAGTTACCATATTGTGCATTTTTACCAAAGTTAGACGCTCCGTCACGACGAAAAGATACTTGTGCCAAATAGCGGTTATCATACGAATAATTAACATTTGATAATAACGATTGTACAGCCCATTGCTGTCTTCCGCCACCTACTTTTTCAGGAACAGCAGCAGCATCCGGAGCTACAATTCCTGGAGGAATTCCAGTTGCAATTCCCTGACTAAATTTTCTATTGTATTCATTCCACTCATAACCTGCGATAGCATTAAAGTTATGTTTGCCAAATGATTTATTAAATTTTAATAATTGATTGGTATAGATTCTGTTATAAGTATCAAAGTTATCTTCGATTCTGCCTTTTACAGCTAATCCGCCAGAAGATCTTGGATCTGTATAATAAGTTGAATTTGAATTGCCAAAAATATAATTGTTTACAGAAGAAAAAGTCAACCAGCTTGTAAATTTAATATCAAAATCAAGATTAGCTCTCACGGTGTAATTTTCAGATTCACCGTAATTCCATTGCAAATCATATAAATAGTTTGATCCCGTAGTATTGACCCAAGTTGGGTTTGGAGCGTTTCCTACCAAAGATCCATCTTCCATATACGGACTATCCCAAGGCATATTTCCGTACAAAGCACCAACACTATGTTGTTGATCATAGGTTGTTTCTCGGGTTAAATTTATTTGTGGTCTTAATGTAAACCAAGTATTTGGTTTGTATTCAAATTTCATAAGACCATTATATTTTTTGTAATCATAACCTTTAATCGCTCCGGTTTCTTTATAAACCCCTACAGAAACATAACTTTTAAAGTTTTCACCTCCGCCACTTATCGATAAATTATAATCTTCTGCAATACCGGTTTGGGTAGCATTATCCCACCAGTCAAAGTTTTTATTTCTTAATTCCGGATTCCACCACCAAACATTCTCGAATGCTTGTTTGTTTTCGAATGAATCATATAAATCATATAATTGAGCGCCATTCATAATTTTAAAATTTCCGTTGTTTAAAGTAGTCATGGCAGTTTTGGCAGAAAAACTAATAACAGCTTTTCCTGTTTTTCCGCTTTTAGTTGTAACGACAATTACACCATTTGCTCCCTGCGAACCGTAAACTGCTGTAGAGGCAGCGTCTTTAAGAACCGTCAACGTTTCAATATCAGATGGATTCATGTTGGCAGAACTATTCCCCACAATAACTCCGTCAATTACCCATAAAGGATCTGTACTTCCGTTGACGGTGGTTTTTCCTCGAATTACTATTTTTGCTATCGCTCCCGGTTGACCTCCACCTGTATTTACATATACTCCGGAAGCTTTTCCTGCAAGCATGTTTTCGACAGAAGGAGTCGTTACATCAACAATTTTTTTACTGTCTAAAGTTTGTAATGATCCGGTTAAGCTCTCTTTTTTGATCTTGCTGTAACCTACAATTACAACCTCGTTCATTTGTTCGCCAGCTTCTTTCATTACTACTTTAAGAGCATTGTTTCCTGCTGGTATTTCCTGGTCTTCCATTCCTAGAAAAGTAAAAACCAGTATAGTACCCTCATTTGGAACTTCAATAGCAAAACTTCCGTCGATATCAGTTTGCACTCCCTTTGTTGTGCCTTTTATAACAACATTTACACCTGGAACCGGAATTCCTTTTTGATCTACAACCTTTCCTTTTACGATTTTTTGAAACGCAGGTAAATTAATTTCATTTACCGGAATCTCTTTAGAAGGTGCTGCCGTTGTAATTTGAAAACTTAAAGACAACAAGGAAAGTACTGTTGTTTTTAAACTCTTTTCAAGTACAGTATGCATCCTAAAATTTTTAGGTTTTTTTGAGAATACTTTGTTCATACTCTTGTTTGGTTTTGGTTAATGATTGTGTTTTTTGTTAGTCGTTTTTTTTAAGTTTCCTGGCTCTTTAAGACTCACTTTTTGGTTGGTTGAGAAAAGGATTAAAAGCGATGAAAAAGAGCCAATAAATGCGTTGTATTTTATTATTATTCGACGAAACTATCGATTATATTTTTATTAACCAAGAAAAAACACGAAAAATGTGCTCGAACACACAAAAAAAGTGTTCTCGAGCACATAAAATTGTACGATACGTTTTTTTTAATATAAAATCATGTGATTATTCTAAAAAAAAGCACAAAAAGCACATCGCTTTATTTTAGGCGTATTCGCAACTATGATATTTTATTTTTAAGGAATAAAAACTAGTTGTTTGTATTTCTAAGAATATCGCAATCATCAATTAATTTGTTTAATAATAAATCAAACTTTTAAAGGTTTTAAATTGATCCGTTTTTTCTTATTATTTACTTTTTAAATAAAAGTGCAATAAAAAAAGCGATTAGGTTTTAAATAAAAGATTCACTTATATTAGCATTTTTATAAGAAGTTTTTTTAAGTCGATTTTCTACCTTTTAAAATGATTAAAATGCTTCAGGATGTCATTTTCATTAAATTAAATTTTTCCAAAAAATATGCACGAAATTTTAAAAGAATATCAAGTAGTTTTAATCGAAAAAAAACAAATAAATAACGACCCAATTTTGAATTCTTCTGTATGGGAAAAAGCAAATTGTTTAACTGATTTTTGTTCTCCGTGGAAAAATGATTCGTTTTCGAAAATTGAATTTAAGGCGCTTCATGATCACGAAAATTTCTATTTTAATTTTAGGGTTTTTGATACTGATATTTATATCGATCAAAAAGACAATAGTTTCCTGAGTATAGGAAACTCAGATCGGGTAGAACTGTTTTTTAGAACCAATGAATCCTTAAATCCTTATTATTGCCTTGAAATGGATACATCAGGCCGAATAATGGATTTTAAAGCGCTTCCTGAAAAGAATTTTGATTTTAACTGGAAATGGCCTAAAAAGGATATAGAAGTAAAAACTTCAAAGGATGTAGTTTCATTTATTGTTGAAGGAAAAATTAGTATTCAATCCCTAAAAGATTTAAATTTAATTCAGAACAATACAATTGAAGCCGGAGTTTTCAGGGCAAAATTCGCTCTGGTCGAAAATCTGCAATACGAACCCACCTGGATTTCGTGGGTAAACCCAAATACTGAAACGCCTAATTTTCATATCGCTTCTTCGTTTGGGAAGTTTGTTTTAATGAAATAGGTTTAGAAAAAGAGGCAAAGGTTCAAAGGTTCAAAGGGACAAAGTTTAAGAGGTTTTGCCCACGGATTAAACGGATTCAAACTGGTTTTCGCTGGTTTTTTAGTACAAGGTTGATAAAAAAAATCTGCTAAATCTGTTAAATCTGCGAGCAAACTTTGCCACACAGATAAAAAAAGTCCGTGTAAACCAGTTTGAATCCGTTACATCCGTGGGCAAATAATTTACAATACGTAAAACGAAGCATTCTCCACATTAATAATATCAATAGGCAACAAGATTGTTTCCGGGATATCTTTGCGGAATAAGAAATGCTCTACCAAAGTACTAACACCTAAATAAGCCTGTCTTTTTTGATTTTGATGAATTAAAAAATGCACCAATCCCTGATTCAGGAAGTTGACATTCTTTTCGACTAAATCGTAACCAATAATGGCAATTTTTTTATTTTTTAAAGGAGCTAAAATCGAAGCAATCTGATACGCTTTAGAAGTTGTGATAAAAATCCCTTTCAGGTTTGGATTTTCTTCCAAAAAGGCCGAAAATTTACTTTCGACATTAGGATGTTTTAATTTTAAAGTAGTTAAAGAAAAATCGGCAATCTTCTTTTCGTCGAAATAATTTCTAAAACCCTTTTCTTTTTCCTGCATGTGAACTGCATTTTTTACGCTTTCATCTATGTGTACAATCGCAATTTGCCCCTCAGTTAAAATCAAATTCATTAAACTGGCGGCGACACGACCACTTTTATGCAAATCCTGCCCCACAAAACTCTTAATAGATTCGCTTTCAATTTGGTTATTAAAAGTGTTTACGATTATTTCGAGTTCGTCATATTGTTTTACGATTTCAAGCGTTTCCTTATGAAATAAAGGAGCAATTAAAACGGCGTCTGGCGATTGTTTAAGAATCGTTTCGTGCGCATTTAAAAACGATTTTTTGCTTTCAGGATTAAAGTAATGGGTTTCTATAATAACACCGTACGCTTTAAACTCTGTTTTAGCTTCCTGAATTCCGTTTACGCACGGCAGCCAATATGGATCTATTTCCGGATCCGGAAGTAAAACGCAAATACGATACACTTTAGTGTTTTTTAAATTACGGGCAATTAAGTTAGGCTCATAATTAATGACGTTCAAGACTTCATTAATTTTATCCAGCGCCGTTGGAGAAACTTTTCCTCTGTTATGCAAAACACGATCTACAGTTCCTTTAGAAACTCCGGCCATTTTTGCTATATCCTTAATAGTGTACTTTTTATCCATATAAGCAAATATAGAAACTTTGCTTTAATTATTTAAAAAAATATTGTTCGAATTAATAAGTGTGCTCGAGAACATTAATTTAGTGTGTTCGAGCACATTTTTAGTTTTTTTCTTGGTTTATAAAAATATAATCTATAGTTTCGTAGAATCAAAACCAAAAAAACAGCGTAAATTCTTAACCTATTAATGTTGTAATTATTTGTATTGCAATGTTTTATTATAAAAATTATAAGTGAAAAAAATTACTTCATTAGCTCCCGGCCGAACGTGCCTCTTTGGGGATCATCAGGATTATTTAGGATTGCCGGTTATAGCCTGTGCAATCGATCGAAATATAAAACTAACCGCCGAACAAAATACTGCAAATACGTTTGTGCTTAACATGATCGATATTGGCGAAATCAGGGTTATTAATATCGATGCTACTTTCGATACATTAGAACCTCGCGATTATTTTGCCTCTTCGTTACGCGTTTTGCGACGATATGGTTGTGTGCCCAATGTAGGTTACACCATTACCATTACAGGGGATATTCCTATAAATTCAGGAACATCAAGTTCATCGGCTTTATTGATGGCCTGGATTCGATTTTTGATTGATGCTTTTGGAGTTGATCACGAAGTTACTCCTGAATTTATAGCCAAAGTTGGATATGAATCTGAAGTTTTAGAACACGGAGAACCAGGCGGAATGATGGATCATTTTAGCATTGGGGTAGGGAATGTGGTGTATATTAATACCAAAGAACCTTTTTCGTTTAAAGTAATCAGATCAGATCTTAAAGGTTTAATAACAGGAGTTTCGGGCGTGCCCAAAGAAACGATTGGATTGATTGGCGAAATAAAAGGAAACGCTTTAATGTCGATTGGCATTGTAAAACAAAATTTTCCTGATTTTGATTTGAATACTTCTGAAATAGAAGATATAGATCGCTACAGAAATTGTTTACCAGATCGATTGATTCCGTTTTTTGAAGCCGCGCTAAAAAATTTCCATTATACCAAAGAAGCTTTAAAAGAATTCGAAAAGCCTGTTTTAGATCTCAAAAAAATTGGCGTATTAATGAATCAGCATCATGAAGTTTTACGTGATTTATTGAAAATTACAGTACCAAGAATCGATGATATGATCAATGCAGCTTTGCGTGCAGGAGCATACGGAGCTAAAATTGTAGGTTCTGGCGGTGGCGGAAGCATTGTGGTAATTGCCAATCCTGAAAAAGAAGCCGCGGTAATCGAGGCTATTTTAAAAGCCGGTGCAGAAGAAGCTTACGCGGTTGCTGTAGATCCGGGCGTGAGAATTATAGAAAATATTGAAATTTAAAAAATAAATATGCACAACAATTTAGTTATTCTGGCAGGTGGAGCATCATCCCGAATGAAAAAAGAAGCCGTTCTTGATAATTTATCAGCAGAAGAAATCGCTCAGGCAAACGAAAGAAGTAAAGGTTTAATTGGTGTTGGCGCAAGCGGAAGGCCTTTATTAGATTATCTTTTATTGAATGCCAAAAAAGCAGGATATAAAAACATCTATATTATTATAGGAGAACAAGGCGAGTTGTTTAAGGAATTTTACGGAAGTCAAAATCTTAATAATGATTTTCACGGACTCAACATTTCCTTTGCCGTACAATATATTCCCGAAGGAAGAGTAAAACCCTTTGGCACAGCCGATGCTTTGTTTCAGGCTGTAGAACAATTTCCGGAATTAACCTCGCAGCAATATTCTGTTTGTAACAGTGACAATTTATATTCGGCGAAAGCCTTATTAGCACTTAGAGAAACAACTAGTCCTAATGCTTTTATCGCTTACGATCGTGATGCATTAGAGTTTCCGTCTGAAAGGATTTCGCGTTTCGCTATTGCAAAATTAGATCATAACAATCAATTATTAGACATTCTCGAAAAACCTTCTGCCGATGTTTTAGCAGATTACAAAGATGTCGAAGGAAAAATAAGAGTGAGTATGAATGCTTTTAAATTCAACGGAAGTACATTATATACCCATCTTAAAAATTGTCCCGTTCATCCGGAAAGAGACGAAAAAGAATTACCAACCGTACTTTTAAATTCAGTAAAAGAACATCCAAATACCACTTTGGGAATTCCGTTTTCAGAGCACGTTCCGGATTTAACGGCCAAAGAAGATATTGCCGATGTCAAAGCATATTTAAAACAATATTATCCTGTTTTAGACTGGCAAGCCTAGAAAAAATTAACAAAAAATTGATATCTAATTTACGAATAAGTACAACTTATTAGAGTACTTTTATTTTAAATTTGCAAAAAAAATGCATTAAATTGTATTTTAATTGCAATATATTTGCAAAAGTGTTGACGTTATTTTAGATAGAAAAAAGTACTAATCTATTAATAATCAACCAAAAAAAATATGTCAAACATTGAAAGTGTATTACAAATAGAAAAAAGGAGTACCATTATTCCGATGATCATTTTAACCGCTTTATTTTTTATTCTAGGTTTTGTTACCTGGCTCAACGGTCCTTTAATTCCATTTTTTCAATTGGCTTGTGAGTTAACCTCTTCTCAGGCTTATTTTGTAACTTTTGCTTTTTACATCGCTTATTTTGTAATGGCAATTCCGTCATCATGGGTAATCGAAAAAGTAGGGTATAAAAATGGTATTTCGTTAGGATTATTGATCATTGCTGCGGGCGCATTTATGTTTTATCCCGCTGCCGAAAGCCGAACTTTTGTATTGTTTTTAATTGCATTATTTGTAATGGGAACCGGTTTGGCCATTTTGCAGACAGCATCAAATCCATATGTGGTCGTTATTGGTCCACGAGAAAGTGCTGCGGCGAGAATTAGTGTTTTGGGAATTGCAAATAAAATGGCAGGATTCGTAGCTCCGCTGATATTAACAGCTTTGGTTTTGTCTAATATGCAGGAGTTTACGGCAGATAAAATAGCATTGCTGGATTCGGTTTCAAAATCAAACGCATTAAATTCTCTTGCATTGCAATTGCAAAGACCTTACCTTTATATGGGATTAATTATAATGGTTTTGGCGCTTTTAGTGAAGTTATCGCCACTTCCTGAAATTGATTTGGATGAAGAAGGAAATGTAACCCATTTGAGTATTTTTAAACAAATGAGAAATGCGTTCAAACGCCCTCAATTGGTTTTAGGAGTAATCACGTTAATGCTCTATTTGTCTGCCGAAGTTTTAGCGGGAGATTCTATTGGAGGTTTCGGAAAAGAATTAGGAGTTTACGGAACAGAAGGAAATTTTTATTTAAAATTGACTTCTTTCACAATGTCGGCAATGGTTGTGGGGTATATTTTAGGAATCACATTAATACCTAAATATCTTTCGCAAGTTACGGCGCTAAAGGCATCAGGAGTTTTAGGCGTAATTTTAGTTTTGGCAATTGTTTTTATTTCGCCAAAAATAATGTTTCAGTTACCCGGGATTCCAAATTTACCGGTCGTGATACTTTTAGTAGCATTACTGGGCCTGGCAAATGCGTTGTGCTGGCCTGCAATCTGGCCAATGGCGCTGGAAGATTTAGGAGGCTATACTAAAATTGGAAGTGCAATTTTGATCATGGGTATTATAGGAGGAGCCATTTTTCCTTTGTTATACGGATTGATCACAGAAAATATAAACGCATCAAATATTGCAAACGGAACCGTTGAAATTTCGAAAAGCGGAAATCAGATTGCCTATTTAATGTTGTTGCCATCTTATTTAATGATTCTTTTTTACGCTATAAAAGGACATAAATATCGAAGTTGGAAAATGTAACGAGAGGAATTAAAAAAAACTATATCATGTTAAAAAGTAAAACAGACAAAGCGACAGGATTCGAGAAACGATTTGAAAACATCAATACAATTGTTTTCGAAAATTCTGGTGAAGCATCAAAAGCAGTAGCGCAGGAAATTGCAGCTTTAATTCAATCCAGGCAAAAAGAAAGTAAGCCTTGCATTTTAGGACTTGCAACAGGATCTTCTCCAAAAGGATTGTACGCTGAATTGGTTCGCTTGCATAAAGAGGAAGGTTTGAGTTTTAAAAACGTAATCAGTTTTAATTTGGATGAATATTATCCAATGGAACCAAACTCCATCAATAGTTATGTTCGTTTTATGAAAGAATTACTGTTTGATCACGTTGACATTTTACCTGAAAACTCTCATGTTCCAGACGGACTTTTAACAAAAGAACAAATCGCAGATTATTGCCACGAATACGAAGCTAAAATTGAAGCTCTTGGCGGAATTGATCTTCAGATTCTGGGAATTGGTGGTAACGGACATATAGGTTTTAATGAATCAGGTTCACTACAAAACTCTAAAACCCGTTTGGTCGCTTTAGATCATATTACAAGAGTTGCTGCAAGTAAAGATTTCTTTGGTTTGAGTAATACGCCAAGAACTGCTATCACGCTTGGAGTTAAAAAAATCATGGAAGCGAAAAGAGTCATCTTATTGGCTTGGGGAGAAGGAAAAGCAAATGTGGTAAAAAGATCTGTAGAGGATGAAGTTACGAATAGAGTACCGGCTTCATTTTTGCAGGAGCACAACAATGCCGTTTTTATTTTAGATAAAGAAGCTTCTTCAAAACTTACGAGAATTAACAAACCTTGGCTGGTAGAAAAAGTAGAATGGACAGATAAACTGACTCGTAAAGCAGTTTTAGGATTGGCACTTCAGCTTAAGAAACCAATTTTAATGCTGACAGATGCTGATTATATCGAACACGGAATGAGCGATTTATTAGCTGATTCTGGTCCTGCATACGACATCAACATTAAGATTTTTAATAAATTACAAAATACAATTACAGGCTGGCCAGGTGGAAAACCAAATGCAGACGATTCTAACCGTCCTGAAAGAGCAGAACCGGCCAAAAAACGTGTATTGATTTTTAGTCCGCATCCTGATGATGATATTATTAGTATGGGGGGAACTTTTATGCGTTTGCAAGATCAGGGACATGAAGTGCACGTTGCGTATCAAACTTCGGGAAATATCGCTGTAGCGGATGATGAAGCGTTGCGTTTTGCAAGATTCGTAATTGATTACAATGAAAAATTCGGAATCAAAAGTCCTGAAGCAGATGATATTTACAAAAAAGCCCAAACTTTCCTTGAGAATAAAAAGAACAGTGAAATAGATATTCCCGAAGTTCGTTACATCAAAGGATTAATTAGAAAAGGCGAGGCGAGAGCAACAAGTCATTTTGTTGGTTTAAGTGATGATCAGATTCATTTTATGGAATTGCCTTTCTACGAAACCGGAACAATCGAGAAAAAACCAATCGGACAAGAAGATATTCAGTTGACGATGGATTTAATCGAAAAAATTAAGCCACATCAAATATATGCTGCAGGAGATTTAGCAGATCCGCATGGAACGCACAAAGTATGTCTGGATGCTATTTTTGAAGCTGTAAAAGCACTTAAACCAAAATCATTTATGGATGATTGCTGGTTATGGTTATACCGTGGAGCTTGGCAGGAATGGGGAATTGACGAAGTCGAAATGGCTGTACCAATGAGCCCGGATCAGGTTTTGGCAAAACGTCACGGAATCTTCAAACACCAATCGCAAAAAGACGGTGTTGTTTTTCAGGGAACTGATGCCCGTGAATTCTGGCAAAGAGCCGAAGACAGAAATGCCGAAACTGCTGCTTTGTACCAGGAATTAGGTTTGGCAACGTACGCAGCGATGGAAGCTTTCGTGAGATGGCACTATTAAGTTGCTAAGGTTCTGAGGGGCTAAGATTCTAAGTTTTTTTTAGGGTTTAAAAAATATTCGCCACGCATTCACGCATTATATTTAAAACTAATTCGTGAATTCGTGGTGATTTTTTTATCTGTAATTTTTTGAATACAGACTTCAGGTATTTTATTTATGGTGAAAATCATTTTAATTCTTTTAATCTGTGGCAAAAAATAATAGCTTTGCGTTAATTAGAAGCAAGAAGAAAGAATCAGTCTATATTCTTTTCTCTTGCTTCTTTCTTCTTAAAAAAAAATATGGAACCAGACAAAAAACTTCTCATAAAATTAGCCCATACCAAAATGCCTTTCGGGAAATACGAAGGACGATTTTTAATCGATTTACCGGAGTATTATGTCGTTTGGTATCATAATAAAGGATTTCCTAATGGTGAGTTGGGGCAGCAACTGGCACTTGTCTACGAATTAAAATTGAATGGTCTGGAGGAGTTGATTAGAAACATTAAAAAGCAGTATCCTAAGCCTTTAAAATAAAATAGTAAGAAAAATCTTTTGCTATTTCGATTTTTTTATTTAAGTTTGGTATATAAAAATATTACAATTTTTAAAAACTAATTGATACCACAGAATTCAAGACTGAATTTGCGAATGTGTACAAGTCAATATTTTGAAATTATAATATTTGAATACATAAAAAATATTATAATTTTTAAAAACAAATTGACACCACAAAATTCAAGACTGAATTTGTAAATGTGTACAAGTCGATGTTTTAAAATTATAATATTTTTTTTATGCCAAAACTTAACTCCGTATCAAGTATAACTTACGAGTACCTGAAACAAGACCTTGCGTATTTTTCAATTCTATTTCGATCTTCCTATAAGAATACGGTAATGAAGTTTGCTTTTCTGCTTTTTACTCAAATTTGTATTTCGCAAAATATCGAGGTTAATCAATTATTGATCGATGGAGAAAAAGCCTTTATTGAAAATGACTTTTTATTAGCAAAAGAAATCTATACAAAAGCGACAAATCTTGGATTGAAAAATAAAGATTGTTGGTTTAATCTAGCTATTTCTGAATTAAAATTAGAAGAAAATGACAATGCCTGTGAGCATTTTTATCAAGCTTATTTGCTAGATGATGGAGAAGCATTAGAATTAATTAAAAAAAATTGCCCTAATTTAAGAAACGGTTCAATAATGTCGGTAAATGATGTTGAAGAAAAACCTAAATTCATCTATAAAGAGGAAAAAGATTTACTTATAGAAGGAAATAATTTAAACCCTAAATATGTTCGGCTTTTAACTAGAAGATTACAGAGGTCTAGAATTATGTCTAAATATGGAGGCAGTGTATCTATTCAATTTCTAATTAACGATGCAAATGGTTTAGACATAAGAAAGTTAATAGTTAGAGGAGATACGAATGAGACTGAAATCATTAACAAAGAAGTATTATCAATTTTAAATAATTTGGTTATTTATGTTTCAGCTAAAAATAAAGGAGTGAGTGTTGGTCTGTTGGAAAAATATTTCTTTACAATCAATTTTATCATGAAGCCTTATTGATATAAAAAAACAAAGGATTTAACTTTTCTTCATAAGATACAAATCAATATTAAAAATTTTCTAAGTTTAAATAAGTTGAAAAATCCCTTTTAAATTTATTTGTTAATAACTTTGAAGTATTCTTTATTGTGTACCTGAGTGTTTTTTTATTTTTGTAATAATTAACATAAAAAACAATATGCAAAATAATACCAAAGGTTCAAATTTTAGTCAGTTTTTCGGTATTATTTCAGTGATATTATCAGTTGTCGGTGGATTTTTTTTAGTGCTTAGTGGTATTACTTGTATTATAAGCCTTGTGATTGCAATTCCTTTTGGAATAGTGGCTGTTTTTCTGGCGATTATGGGTATAATATTTGGGAGGATAGGAGTATCTCAGGCAAAAAAAAACAATAGTTCTTTATTGGTCCCCAATACAGGTGTAATATTAGGTACTGGTGTTATTTCTGTTGTTTTTATAGGTTTTTTAGTTGTTTTATTTATGATTTCATATGCCTTGTTTCGTTAATTGATTTAGTAATTGTTCGTATTATTTGTTTTTTCATATTATAATCTTGTCATAATCTGAAAACTTAAAATTAACAGGGTAATATTCAAAAAAACATCCAATTCAAAGTTAAAACTATCGATTACGAAATCATCTAATCGTTCTAATTAAAATTTTGCAAATTATCTCATTCTCTAATTGGCAAAATATCTAATTAAATTTGTACTTTTGCCAAGTTTTTTACACAACTACATACAAACAACAACAGAATGAATCAAACAAAATATATTTTTGTTACAGGCGGTGTGACTTCTTCATTAGGAAAAGGGATTATCGCGGCATCTTTAGCAAAATTGTTACAAGGAAGAGGATATCGTACAACTATTCAAAAATTCGATCCATATATCAATGTGGATCCTGGTACGTTGAATCCATACGAACATGGAGAATGTTATGTAACAGATGATGGTGCAGAAACAGATTTAGATTTAGGTCACTACGAGCGTTTCCTGAATGTTCCTACTTCTCAGGCAAATAATGTTACTACAGGAAGAGTTTATCTTTCGGTTATTGAAAAAGAAAGAAGAGGAGAATTTTTAGGAAAAACGGTTCAGGTTGTACCTCATATTACAAACGAAATCAAAGACAGAATGCAATTGTTGGGTAAATCCGGCGATTATGATATTGTAATTACTGAAATTGGAGGAACTGTAGGTGATATTGAATCTCTACCTTATATAGAGTCTGTTCGTCAGTTGGTTTGGGAATTAGGAGAAAATAACGGAATTGTTATTCATTTAACTTTAGTTCCTTATTTGGCTGCTGCAGGTGAGTTGAAAACAAAACCTACGCAACACTCTGTAAAAACATTGATGGAAAGCGGAATCAAAGCTGATATCCTGGTTTGTAGAACTGAGCATGAACTTTCTGATGAATTGCGTAATAAATTAGCGTTGTTTTGCAACGTAAAAAGAGAAGCCGTAATTCAGTCTATTGATGCTTCGACGATATATGAAGTTCCAAATTTAATGCTTGAAGAAGGATTAGATGTTGTGGCTTTAAAGAAATTAGATTTACCTAAAAAAGCGGCTCCGGATTTGAAAAACTGGAATACTTTTTTACGAAGATTAAAAAATCCAAAACATACCGTAAATATTGGTCTGATTGGGAAATATGTAGAAATGCAGGATTGTTACAAATCTATTTTAGAGGCGTTTATTCATGCAGGAGCTTCAAATGAAACCAAAGTAAACGTAATTTCTATTCACTCAGAGCACATTAATAGTGATAATGTTGAAGAGAAATTAGGACCTCTTGACGGAGTTTTAGTAGCACCTGGTTTTGGAGAAAGAGGTATCGAAGGAAAAATCGAAGCAGTTCGTTTTGCACGTGAAAATAATATACCGTTTTTCGGAATTTGTTTAGGAATGCAAATGTCAGTTATCGAATATTCAAGAAATATTTTAGGTTATGCTGATGCCAATTCTACTGAGATGAATGAAAAAACCAAACATCCGGTTGTGAATTTAATGGAAGAGCAAAAAACAGTTACAGATAAAGGCGGAACAATGCGTCTTGGAGCCTGGAAATGTGATATTAAACCAAATACTTTAGCACACAAAATATACGGACAAACGACTATTTCAGAACGTCACCGTCACCGTTATGAGTACAATAATAAATATGCCGATGAATTGCAAAAAGCTGGATTAAAAGCTTCAGGAGTGAATCCGGATACAGGTTTGGTTGAAATTGTAGAGCTTGAAAATCACCCGTTTTTTATTGGTGTACAATATCATCCTGAATACAAAAGTACAGTGGCAAACCCACATCCAATTTTTGTGAATTTTGTGGCTGCTGCGGTAAATGCGCATAAAAAATAATAATTAATATTCTAAAGAGTGTAACTTTTGAGGTCAACTCATTACTAATACGCTGTAACGAATAACCTTTTTTAAATTATAATGGAAGAAAAAAAATTTGATCTTAATTCAATCATTGGTTTTGTATTGATATTTGGAATTTTGGTTTGGATTATGTACCAAAACCAACCTTCTGATAAGGAAATTGCTGCTGAAAAAGCCAAGAAAGAATTAGTTGCCAAACAAGAAGCACAAGCAAAAACTGATAAGACTAAAACAGCTGTTTTACCAGTTGCTGCAACAACTCCGGGAGATACAGTTCAGTTAGCGCAATTGCAAAAAACATTAGGTGGTTTTGCTTATTCGGCTACACTTCCTTCTGCAAAAGAAGGTTTTACAACTATCGAAAACGATAAGATAAAACTAAAAATTGCTAACAAAGGTGGTTACATCGTTGAGGCAACCTTGAAAGAATTCAAAAGATTTGAGAAAAATTCAGGACAATTAGTAGAATTAATCAAAGACAATAATTCTAATTTAAATATCCAGTTACAAACAACGGATAACAGAACTTTAAACTCTAAAGATTTATATTTTGAGCCAACACTGACTAAAAACGGTACAGATCAAATATTGACTATGCGTTTGAAAGCAGGTGCTAACGAATTTTTAGAATATAAATATGTATTAAAATCAAATGAATATTTAGTTGGTTTTGATATTCGTTCTCAAGGATTGAATAAAGTTTTAAATTCTTCTAAACCATTAGATTTACAATGGGATTTAAAAACATATAGAAACGAAAAAAGTATTTCTTATGAAAACCGTTATGCTGAAATTTATTATGAGCACG
This sequence comes from Flavobacterium piscisymbiosum, assembly GCF_020905295.1. Taxonomy (NCBI): domain Bacteria; kingdom Pseudomonadati; phylum Bacteroidota; class Flavobacteriia; order Flavobacteriales; family Flavobacteriaceae; genus Flavobacterium; species Flavobacterium piscisymbiosum. Next base: position 3,145,841 of record NZ_JAJJMM010000001.1, read on the forward strand.
GAGATCATAAAATCAATTATGCAGGTTTAGGAAAGCATGAAGAAGATTCTGTTGATAAAGTTAGTTTTATAGCTTATAAACAGCACTTTTTTACTTCTATTCTTTTAACTGAAAAAGCATTTGAAAAAGCTAAATTAGAGTCTACTAATTTGGTGAATGATGAAAAAATAGATACCATTTTTACTAAACAATTTAAAACGAACGTTCCTTTAGCATTTACTAATGGAGAAGTTGATTATAAAATGAGTTGGTATTTTGGACCGGCTGATTACAAAGTTTTAAAATCATACGATAAAAATTTCGAAAAAATTATTCCATTAGGTTGGGGAATTTTCGGTTGGATCAACAAATGGATCTTTATTCCTTTGTTCGGATTTTTAGCTTCATTTATTCCGTACGGAATTGCAATTATCATCTTTACGATTATCATCAAAATTGCGATGTCGCCAATTACGTATAAGTCTTTCTTGTCTCAGGCTAAGATGAAAGTTTTACGTCCGGAGATTACAGAATTGGGTGAAAAATTCAAAAAAGACCCAATGAAGAAACAACAGGAAACGATGAAGTTGTACAACAAAGCAGGGGTAAACCCAATGGCAGGATGTATCCCGGCATTGATTCAGCTTCCGTTTATGTATGCGTCATTCCAGTTCTTCCCGTCGGCTTTTGAGTTAAGACAAAAAAGTTTCCTTTGGGCAGACGATCTATCATCATTTGATGCTGTTGTAAAATTACCATTCCACATTCCGTTATACGGAGATCACATCAGTTTGTTCCCGATTTTGGCAGCAATCGCGATTTTTTTCTATATGAAAATGACTTCAGGAGATCAGCAAATGGCAGCGCCTCAGCAAGAAGGTATGCCGGATATGGCTAAAATGATGAAAATCATGATTTATGTTTCGCCATTAATGATGTTAATTTTCTTCAATAGTTATGGTGCAGGTTTGAGTTTGTATAACTTTATTTCAAACTTAATTACTATCGGAATTATGTTTGTTATTAAAAATTACATTGTTGATACAGATAAAATTCATGCTCAGATTCAGGAGAATAAATTAAAAGAGCCTAAAAAGCAAAACAAGTTTCAGCAACGTCTTCAGGAAGTGATGGAGCAACAGGAAGCTGCAAAAAAACAGAATAAAAAATAATAAGTTATTTATAAAAAAAATCTCGATTCGTCGGGATTTTTTTATTTTTGAAACATACTTTATTAAAGTGAATTTCGTTAAAGTTTAAAATAAAATACAATGATTTATAAAAAAATAATAATTGCATTACTTTTCTTAAATGCTGTTTTAGTATCGGCGCAGGACTTTAATAAAACAGATGCTAACGGAAAAAAAGACGGTGTTTGGAAAGGTGTTTACGAAGTTTCTAAACGTCAGCGTTATGAAGGAACTTTTGATCACGGAAAAGAAACCGGTATTTTTAAATTTTTTGATGATACTAAAAAAGGTGATGTTGTAGCAACACGTGATTTTACGGCTAATGACGGAAGTTCGTATACTATTTTTTATGATCAGAATAAAAATAAAGTAAGCGAAGGAAAAGAAGTTGGTAAAGCACGTGAGGGAGAATGGAAATATTATCACAAAGCTTCTAAAGTATTGATGACGCTTGAAAATTATAAAAATGGCAAATTAGCAGGTTTAAGAACCGTTTATTATCCCAACTCAAAAATTGCCGAAGAAATGAATTATGTAAATGGTTCGAAAGAAGGAATCTATAAAAAATACGGTCAAAACGGAACTCTTTTAGAGCAAAGTACCTATAAAAATAATGAATACAACGGCGAGGCTGTCTTTTATGACGCAGATGGAGTTGTAGCATCAAAAGGAAAATTTGTAAACGGAAAAAAAGCAAATATGTGGCAGTTTTACTTAAAAGGTAAATTAACCAAAGAAGTCAATATGAGCGATCCGAAAAGTAGCTATCAGGTAGATTCGAAACCTAAAATGAATTAGATTTTTTTATTTATAAACTTATCTTTTAATTTAAATACTTAAGTTTATAGACTAAATATTAAACTCTATGAAACTTAAAACTTTACTATTATTTTTATTTATCTCAAGTGCGTATGCATAAAATCAGCCTGATGCTGAGAAGTTTATAAATGAAGGTGTTGTCCTTCATGATAAAGGAGACTACAACGGGGCGATTGATAAGTATAGTAAAGCTTTAGAAATTGATAAAAATAACTTGCTGGCATTATCTGAAAAAGCGATGTCACTAAACGCGGCAGGTAAATATGTGGAGTCAATCGATGTTTCTAAACATGCTATTTTAACCCATGCTAATGAAGATCTTAAAAATGTATATGTTAGTTATGCTAATGCATTAGATCATCTTAAAAAGACTGATGAGGCATTAACTATTTACCAGGAAGGGATTCAAAAATATCCAAATTATTATCAATTGCAATTTAATAAAGGAATTTGCTATACTAATAGTAATCGATATAGCGAAGCAATTCTTTGTTTTCAAAAATCTCTTCTTATCAATCCCAAACATGCAGGTTCTTTAAATGCTATTGGAATTCTGGAAATGGGCGAACATAGAATTCCTGCAATATTGGCTTTTTCAAGATTTTTAATTGTAGAACCTCAAACATCTCGATCTAAAAAGAATCTTGAAAATATAAAAAAATTATTGACGCAGGGAATTCAGAAAACCGGTGAAAAATCGATCACTATAAATATTAATTCTAATGTGCTGTCTGATTCTACTGGTATAAAAAAAGAAAATGATTTTTCACAAGCAGATTTGATTCTATCGATGGCTTCAGGTTTAGATTTTGATAAAAAAAATATTAAAAAAACAGAAGTTGAAAATTTTATCAGAAAGTTTGAGGTTATTTGTGCTTCACTTGAGGAAACAAAAAATAATAATTTTGGTTTTTACTGGGAAACCTTTGTTCCCTATTTTATTGAAATGAAAAATAAAAAATTCATTGAGGCTTTTGCTTACATTGCTTTTGTTGATTCAGAGAGCGAAGATGTTGCAAAATGGCATAAAAAAAATCAATCTGAATTAGATAAGTTTTATAATTGGTCAAAAGATTATAAGTGGAAAAATTAATAGATAATAGATTTTTCGGGTTGCAAAATTTACAGCAAAGTAAAATCTTGAAAATTCGTGCAATTCGTGGCAAACTATTTTTTAAATTTGATTCACTAATACTTTGATTCAATGGAATTAAACGAACTTATAGGGCGGTTTTTATTGTTGTTTTTCTCAATTCTGATTTTGTATTTTTTCTCTAACAGAAAAGATAATGAAACTATAAATCCGTTGATGGTTATTGTTGGTCTTTGTACTTTTTCGCTTTGTTATTTGTTTACCAAAATCGAAATAGGAGTGGGGATAGGATTCGGGTTATTTGCGATTTTCTCTATATTAAGATTTAGAACCCAATCTTTTACTGTAAATGCAATTATTTTTCTTTTTGCCACGATAACACTCTCGATTTTAGATATAATGTATCCGTACGAAAAGATCGAAGTTTTGTTGTTTTTTCAATTAATTATTATTGGATTTTACATTGCCGCTTCCATTTTGGTCAGTAAAAAAATCTCTAAGTATTTGAATGTAGTCGATGTAAAAATTCCTTTGGAAGGAGATTTTTCATTAAACAATCAAAACATTCGAAAATCGATTCAGCAAAAGATAAATGTTGAGGATTTTGATTTTAAAATTGTGCTGATCAATACCGTTTCTAACGAAATCGACCTTTTGGTTTATTATTGATTATTCATTAAAGGGTCTGACTTGTTTGATGTATAAATCCCTGTTTTTGCCCACAATTTTAAATTCGATATCAACCGGATGATATCTGTTTTTTCTCCAGTAACGATACATTTTAGCTTCAATTTTTTGGCTTACAAGAAAAAGCCGACTCATCTCTTTACGGCTCAATAAAGGCTCATTGTTGTTTAAATTAGAGTTCGAAGTATAATCAATATCAAAATCGTCATCATCAGTTCCCATATTAAAATGATACGCAACAAATTGTTCGCAAACTTCTCCTTTTTCCGGTTTTACAACTGAGTTTTCTCCTTTTTGAATGTTCACCGTAATGCCCGGAAAGTTTTTACGGAAAATGTTTTTGGTAATTATTACGCCATTTGCGAGTTCATCCGGAAAAGAACGATGGACTAAAACTCCCATGGCAATATTTCTTTGGTCAATACCAAAAAGTTCTCTTTCTCCATAAGAGCCCTCATTCCATACACTGGCCCACACTTGTTTAATCGCTTTTTCGAAGGTTTTCACGCTGTCGCCTACAATTCCGGTTTTTGAGTCGTATAAACCTGCGCCATTAAAATCATCTAAATCTTCGGCATTGGTTGAAGAACGGAATCGGAAGTTTTTGAAAGAAGCATTTTTAAAGGTCTCATTTAGCTTTGCTATTAATTGAGGATTGATAGGTTCTTTTTTTATGGCATCCCTGATTTTTTTTAATTGTTGCTTTACCCAAACTGCCGAATCTTTATGTGTGTTTGCTAAAAGCTCATTAATCAAAGGTGAAATAGATTTACTTTGAACGTGCTTTATATAAAAATAAAAGGGAATTGCATGCGTGTTTTCAGGTGTTTTGAATTGAATATCTTTAGAAATTGCAATTAAATACGCTAAGTTTTGCGCTTTTGAACCAATATAATTAATTCCGTTTTTAGGTATTTTACTGAGATCTACCATCGAAGTTACAGTGGTGTCAATAATGAGTTTTTTCTTTTTTGTATTGGCTTTTTGAACAATTTTTTTATTGGTTTCTTTAACGTAAAAAGTATCGATTTCTATCTTTAGCTCTACTTTTCTACCCAATAATCTTTTAAGGTTATTGTCTTTTAATGCATTTGTATAAGCCATAATCGGAATCTTTCGGTTTTTGCCCAAAAGTACCAAATGGCTTAAGGGTGTCTGAAGTTCATTAACAATTATTCCTCTTACATTAGGCAAAATATCCGGTGTTCCGTCTACAATTATAATTTCGTCAGAATTTGGTTTTGTACTTTCGAGATCCTTTAGTTTATATTGTTTCAGGATTCCAACATTGCTTCCGGAAACTACTTCCTGATAGGTTATTTCATTAAAAATAAAATCTGATTTCACGCAAGGAATTTTAAATTTATTCTGTTGAAACCATTCCATCTTTTCGGGATTATTCAAATAGAATTTCAAATTAGAACCTATAAAAGTCGATTGTACGATTAAATTATAAAAGCGCTCAATCAGGGCAATTGGCATATGATCTGAAGCTGCCAATTCGAAAACCCACTTATCAGTTCCTTTAATATGATTTAGATTTCCCAGCAAATAATTCCTGTTTTTATCGGTATCACTGTAATTTTCATTATTAAAAATTTCAAGATCCTGGCTGTAGCTTAAGTAGTTGGTGACAAAATCATAATGTAGCGGAATCAATGTACTATCGAAGTAATACATTTTTTGTTTTTTTAGATCGTAAACAATTTTTACCGATTCGATATTCGAAAATTTGTCTGATAACGGTTTACCTCTAAACGCCTTATAAGCTTCATAATTAGACAAAGTAGCGCTGTATCTTTGTGCATTTAAAGAAGTTACGATAAGCAAAAAAATAAAACTACAAATGTATTTGTACATGACATTTTTATTGATCATTAAAAGTAATTAAAAAAAGCAATCAATTTTATCTACCATGCCATTATATAAACTAATGAAAACTACCGCTATTATCAAAAATAGGACTTATCTTTGCACCCTTGTAAAAATATAAACGATTTAGAATGAAACGTGTAGTTGTTGGACTTTCCGGTGGAGTAGATTCGAGTGTTGCTGCTTATTTATTGCAACAGCAAGGATACGAAGTTATTGGCCTTTTTATGAAAAACTGGCATGATGATTCGGTTACTATTTCTAATGAATGTCCTTGGTTAGAGGATAGTAATGATGCTTTATTAGTAGCTGAAAAACTCGGAATACCGTTTCAAACTGTCGATTTAAGCGAAGAATACAAAGAAAAAATCGTTGATTATATGTTCAACGAATACGAAAAAGGGAGAACTCCAAATCCTGACGTACTTTGTAATCGCGAAATCAAATTTGATGTATTCATGAAAATTGCTTTAAGTCTTGGTGCTGATTACGTAGCAACGGGTCATTATTGTCAAAAAAATGAAATCGAAGTAGATGGAAAACCTGTTTACCAATTGATTGCCGGTGCTGACAATAACAAAGATCAATCGTATTTTTTATGTCAGTTGTCTCAGGATCAGTTGGCGAAATCTTTATTCCCAATTGGTGCTTTAACAAAACCTGAAGTACGTGAAATCGCTGCCGAGATGGATTTAGTAACAGCCGAAAAGAAAGATTCACAAGGATTATGTTTTATTGGGAAAGTTCGTTTACCGGAATTCCTGCAACAAAAATTGCAGCCTAAAGACGGTAAAATTGTTCAGATTGATAAAAACGATCCAATTTACGCTATCGAAAAACCTGCTGGATTATCGTTGCAGGAAGAACTGAAATTAGAAGCTAAAAAACGTGATTATCTTCCAACAATGGGTAAAGTAGTGGGCAAACATCAGGGAGCGCATTATTTTACAGTGGGACAACGTAAAGGTTTGAATGTAGGCGGAACAACAGATCCGTTATTTATCATCGCTACAGACGTTGAAACCAATACCATTTATACAGGTCTAACAAGTCAGCATCCTGGATTGTTTAAAAAAGCTTTGTTTATAGAAAAATCTGAAGTACACTGGATTCGTACTGATTTGGCTTTGCAAGTTGGTGAAACTATGGAAGTAATGGTGAGAATTCGTTACCGCCAGCCTTTACAAAAAGCAACCTTACACCAATTTGAAGACGGAATGTATATTGAATTTGAAGAGCCACAATCAGCAATTACTGAAGGTCAGTTTGCGGCTTGGTATTTCGATAATGAATTAGTTGGTTCGGGAGTAATTTCTTAGCTTTATACTTTTTTACAAAGGTTTTGCCTTTTAAAAAAGTAAACTATGAAGTGTTATTTTACGTTTCTTTTATTGGCGTTTTGTTCTGTGATGTTTTCGCAAGAAGATGCGTGGGTTTATTTTAAAGATAAGCCAAGTGCACAAACGTATTTAGATAATCCATTAACGATGCTTACGCAACGTGCGCTGGATCGAAGAACCAATCAGAATATTCCCTTAAATCTTACCGATGTTCCTTTAGAAGCGACCTATGTCAATCAGGTCAAACTAAGTTCAGGAATAACTGTAATGGCACAATCGAAATGGTTGAATGCGCTTCATATTCGCGGAACTCAAAACAATATTTTATCTTTAAAAACATTATCATTTGTAGATAAAGTAGTTTTTGCGAATAAAAACCTCAATACAACTTCTAAAAAAGTTTCAGAAAATCAGGTCTTTCAATCAAAAGATAATCTCAAAACAACAATCAATTATAGTTACGGATCTTCTTCCAACCAGATTCAAATGCTTAACGGTCAGGTTTTGCATCAACAAAATTATACTGGTTCAGGAAAAATAATAGCCGTTTTGGATGCTGGTTTTCCGGGAGTGAATACGGCTCAGCCTTTCAAGAAACTTATCGATAACCATCAAATTTTAGGCGGTTACGATTTTGTGAATAGAAACAATGATTTCTATACTGGCGATGACCATGGGACAATGGTACTTTCTACAATGGGCGGTTACAAAGAAAATGCTTTAGTAGGTACTGCTCCTGACGCTAATTATTACTTATTTATTACGGAATACGATCCTACAGAAAACCCTGTAGAAGAATCGTATTGGGTCGAAGCGGCAGAGGAGGCAGATCGTTTGGGAGTTGATATTATTACGACTTCTTTAGGGTATTTTGGTTTTGATAATGCCAATTATAGTCATACTTACAGTGATATGAATGGTACGACGAATTTTATTTCGCGTGGTGCCGAAATTGCTTTTAGTAAAGGAATTGTAGTAGTGGCTTCGGCAGGAAATGAAGGAAATACAGCAGAACCTCATGTAGGTGCTCCGGCAGATGCTGTTTCTGTGATTACAGTTGGTGCTGTTACGGGGTCAAAAACAAAGTCGCCTTTTAGTTCTATTGGACCAAGTTATGACTTAAGAATTAAACCCGATGTTATGGCGCAGGGAACTGCTGCTGTAATCTCTGATATCGCAGGAAATATCACAACGGTGAACGGAACTTCGTTTTCGTGCCCAATTATGGCGGGAATGATTGCTTGTTTATGGCAGGCTTTTCCGTCGAAAACGAATAAAGAAATCAGGCAAATGGTGCTGCAATCTTCAGACCGATATGCTAATCCTGATAATAATTATGGTTACGGAATTCCAAATTTTGGGATGACTTTAGGAGTAGAAGACTATAAAACCTCAGTTTCTGTTTTTTCTGTATTTCCTAATCCGGCTCAAACTACAGTTTCTTTTTTGTTTGAAAATAATGCAGCTTCTGTTTCAATTTACTCAGTTTTGGGTCAAAAAATAATCGAAAAACAAATTACCAGTCAAAATCCGATTCTTTCTGTTGAAGCTTTAAAAAGCGGACTCTATTTTTATACTTTTGATGCTGATGGTTTGCACAAAACAGGAAAGATTATCAAACAATAATTACATTTTTGAATGAATAAAATTACACAGCTTTTTAATATAAAATATCCCATTATTCAAGGCGGAATGATCTGGAATAGCGGTTATAAATTAGCTTCGGCAGTTAGTAATGCGGGAGGTTTAGGTTTAATTGGTGCTGGCTCGATGTATCCTGAAGTTTTAAGGGAACATATCCAGAAATGCAAAAAAGCAACTGATAAACCGTTTGGGGTTAATATTCCGATGTTATATCCCAATATCGAAGAAATAATGAATATCGTGATCGAAGAAGGTGTGAAAATCGTTTTTACTTCGGCTGGAAATCCTAAAACCTGGACTTCTTTTTTAAAGGAAAAAGGAATTACAGTTGTACATGTGGTGAGTAGCAGTGTTTTTGCATTAAAAGCCCAAGAAGCCGGAGTTGACGCCATTGTTGCCGAAGGTTTTGAAGCTGGTGGACACAATGGCCGCGATGAAACCACAACTTTGACTTTGATCCCGATGGTGAAAGAAAAAATTCAGATCCCAATTATTGCGGCAGGCGGAATCGCAACCGGACGCGGAATGCTTGCTACAATGATTCTTGGTGCAGATGGTGTTCAGGTAGGAAGTCGTTTTGCGGCATCGATAGAATCGTCTTCGCACAATAATTTTAAAGAAACGATAGTTAAGGTTAAAGAAGGTGATACACAATTGACATTGAAAGAATTAGCTCCGGTGCGTTTGATCAAAAATAAGTTCTACAATGATGTTCAGGAATTGTATGAAAAATGTCCATCCAAAGAAGATTTAGTGCAGCTTTTAGGAAGAGCACGAGCCAAAAAAGGAATGTTTGAAGGCGATCTTGAAGAAGGCGAACTCGAAATTGGACAAATTGCAGGATTGATTCATGAAATATTACCTGTAGAAAAAATTATTCAAGAAATGATCACCGAATTTGAAATTGCTCGTCAGGAAAAGGCTAAATTTGAGTTTTAATTATCTGCATAAAATACAATATGAATTCTATCCGCACCTATATAGTACTATTTTTTTTAGGGCTTTGTTCGCAACAAGCTTACAGCCAAACGTATCAGTTTAAAACTTCGGGATTTAGTGTTTTAGAAAAAAATGAAAGAGGTAAATGGGGCGAATGGTCCAATCTTGATCTGGTCAATTTATCAGTTGTTCTGGATACCAATAAGCATAGAATTGTAGTTTATTCTCAGGAAATCCAGCTTTTTAAAATACTTGATTATATCGAACGTGAGGAAAATGATACTGATATTGTTTACTCTTTTATGTGTAAAGATAATGATGGGCGAGACTGTAAACTATCTATTATTACCCGAAAAAAGCAAGATTACAGAAAGCAATTATATATTAATTACGACGATCATATTATTGTTTATAATGTTTTTAGTGTTTAGGTTTTAAAAATAAACTGATATTACCCGTTTTTAGAGTATGATAAATTTCTACAATGCTATAAATTTGATGCTAATACGTTATTTATATACTTTAAGATTCAATTGAATAATCTTTAAAAATATAAATAAAGCATTGTAGATAAGAAGAAACATTAAAAAACGAATATCATGATTTGGAGTAATTTATTAATTGGAATTTATGTTTTGATTTTAATAGCGAATGGTTATTTCTGGTATAAGTACAATAAAAAGGCTTCTGCAGATCAGAAAAAAAAAGAAGGCTGGAATAATTATTACTTAATAGGAACGATTTTTATTCTCACGTTATTATTTCAAAAAATGGGTTGGTAAATAATAGTCTTAAATTATTTAAAAACAATAAACCCGACAAATTTCTAAATCTATCTGGTTTGTTGTAAAACTTAGAGCCTTAGCATCTCAGCACCTTAGTACCTTTCTCTAAGAATCAATATCCTTGATAAAGTCATCATACTCCAGGTAAAACATTTCCAGAGCATTCATTTTTTCGAAAAAGAAATCAAAAATAGTATCCCAATTATTGCGATTGCTGAAACCTACACCTTGTATTTCAGTCCAGATTCTGCTGATGGTTTTTCCGCTTTCCAGAGTATAATTTTTTTCGAAAACCAAATCTTTAATAAATTCTTCTTCGAGAATATTTTTTAGAGCTTCTAATTTTTCAAAATAAGCATTTCTTTTTTCATCGCTTCTTTGTTCAATGTCAATTAAAACCTGAGCTTTTTTATTGTCTACATAAAATTTAAAAGAGAAATCTTTAATCTTGGTATCATACAATACCCATTTACGAGGATATTTTTCGGCGAAAGCCACCCAAAATTCTCTTTTTATTCTTTGTGATTCTTCTTTACTGTACATTTTTATGGCTTTGATTTTAGAAAGCTTGTAGAAACGCGTTTTCTAAACTATATTTATATTTTATTTGAAAATACAAAAATAAACTTTGAATATGGATTTTCAAGATTTTTTACAATATGTTCCTAATTTAATTCCAGTTGAACTACCGGCAGTCGCCTCACATATAAAAATGGCTCCAAAAGAGCGCATAGAAGCCTTAAAGAATTTAGATTTAAAAATAGAGAATCCAAGAATTGCTGCCGTAATGATGTTGTTTTATCCAAAAGAAGGAAAAACACATTTAGTGCTAATTGTTCGTAATGCTTATAATGGAGTTCATTCTTCGCAAATTGCTTTCCCAGGAGGAAAGTACGAAACAACCGATTCAGGTTACGAGGAAACAGCGCTGAGGGAAACTCATGAAGAAGTGGGTGTTTCTCCCGAGAAAATAGAGGTAGTAAAGCATTTTACCCCAATGTATATTCCGCCAAGTAATTTTTTGGTGCATCCATTTTTAGGCATTGCCAAAGAAGAACTTTCGTTTTATCCGGATATTAGAGAAGTAGCCGATATAATAGAATTACCTTTGTCTGTATTTTTAAACGATGAGATTATTGTCGAAGCCACATTGTCAACTTCTTATGCTAATAATATTTTAGTTCCTGCGTTTAATATTCAAAATCATATTGTTTGGGGTGCGACTGCTATGATTTTAAGTGAATTGAGAGATGTCCTGAAAATTACTTTTGAAGAAAACTCGTAAAAGAGTAAATTTAACAATTTGATATTCATTATAATAACAATTTATTTCCGAAATTGCTTTATAGTTCTGCTAAAAGAATAATTTTTGTATGTTTGCGTTCTAACATAAAAATACAATAAACAGCTATGGGATTGTTTAAACGAAATCCTTTTGGACATATATTATTCATCAAGAAATGGTTAATCCGAATTTTAGGAGCCATGACCCACCGAAGATATAGAGGTTTTAATGACTTACAGATTGAAGGATCTGAAATCATTAAAACGCTTCCGGATACAAATGTTTTGTTTATATCAAATCACCAAACTTATTTTGCCGACGTTGTCGCGATGTTTCATGTCTTTAACGCAAGTTTAAGCGGACGTCAAGATACTATTAAGAATATTGGCTATCTGTGGCAGCCCAAAATGAATATTTATTACGTGGCGGCCAAAGAAACGATGCAAGCGGGTTTATTGCCAAGAATTTTAGCTTATGTTGGTGCTATTACTGTAGAAAGAACCTGGCGCTCAAAAGGTGTCGATGTTACAGAAAAACGTGATGTTAACCCAAATGATACGGAGAATATTAGAATCGCACTCGAAGATGGCTGGGTAATTACGTTTCCGCAAGGAACTACAAAATCGTTTAAACCGGTTCGTAAAGGAACAGCGCATATCATAAAACAGCATAAACCAATTGTAATTCCTATTGTTATTGATGGTTTCCGTCGTTCGTTTGATAAAAAAGGTTTAAGAATGAAGAAAAAAGGAATTCTACAATCCTTTATCATCAAAGAACCTCTCGATATTGATTATGAAAACGATACAATTGATGAAATCGTAGAAAAAGTAGAATACGCTATCGAACAGCATCCGTCATTTTTAAAAGTCATTCCAGCCGAAGAAATCAAGGTAGAAGAAGAGCTTAATGAAATGAGAAGATGGAGTTATAAAGCTTCTGAAAGCGAACATTAAAAAAGTTTCAGGTTAAAGTGTTTTTAAAAAAAAACTTAGTCCCGAAGCCTCGGGATAGTGCCTTAGAATCTTAGCAACTTAAAAAAAGCTTTGTCCCTTTCTTAGAAATCAATTTTCTTCAATTCTTTATAATTAGCGTATAATCTGCGTAATAAAGTTCCGTAAATTAATCTGTAAATACACCAGAATATACCCAATAAGCCCAATATTGTGAGGATTAAAATTCCCATAGTAAAGAACATTGCTTTTCCGTCTGCGGCTAATTTTTCTCTTAAAAAGCTCATATCTGGATTGTAAACAAAGGTGATAAAATAACTGAATATAGATATGATCACGAGCATTCCTAAATTATACCATACATAATACTGAACTGTTTTTCTTGTTCTTAGAATGGCACTCATTAACATTTTTGTAGCGACAGTTGTTGAAATTGTTTTGTAGTTTTTATAAAAATTAATCACAAAAAATAGTACAACTATATAATTGAAATAGGTTAAAATATCAAGAGCCAATACTATTTCGGGATGATTCATTTTTCGCAACAAATCATCGGTATTGATAAATACGTTCGAGAGCGACCACAATAAAAATTCCAAAATGCTAATAACCAAAATCCACTTCACGGTTGAAGAAGATTGTTTGTGAATCATTTTATAAATCTCTTTTTCAGAAATTTGTTGAAAAGAATCCGAGTTCTTTTTCCAGTCTTTTTTTAGTAAATCCAGTTCTTTCATAATAATTTTTAAGGATTTAATATTTTTTTAAGTTTCCCTTTAATTCTGTTCATTTTCACACGTGCATTCACTTCGCTGATTCCGAGAGTTTCGGCTATTTCCTGATAATCTTTGTCTTCTAAATACATAAAAACTAATGCTTTTTCGATGTCATTAAGCTGATATACCGCTTTGTACATCAGTTTAATCTGTTCTTCTTCTTCATAATTGTAATCGACATCTTTTATAAAATGCTGATGACTCTCGTACTCTACAGTCGGTACGGTTCGTTTGGTTTTTCGATATAAGGTAATGGCGGTATTCAAGGCAACGCGATACGTCCAGGTCGAAAATTTACTGTCGCCTCTAAATTTAGGATAAGCTTTCCATAACTGAATGGTGATTTCCTGAAACAAGTCTTTATGAGCATCTTCGCCGGCAGTATATAACCTACAAATCTTGTGGATTATATTCTGATTTGCCTGCAATTGCGCAACAAATGACTGTTCTAGATTTTCGCTCATAAAGTATTAGTAGTGTTGAAATCACTTTTGTTACAAACTCTTTTGCTTTTTTGCCACGAATTCACAAATTTCCCGAATTATAGCAAGCTTATTAATTAATAGAATATTTAAAATTTGTTTTTAAATTATAAAAATCCGTTTAATCCGTAATATCCGTGAGCTAATTTTTATAATTCACGCGTTTTGTAATAATTCACCATTAGGTCTACAAATTTGCTATACCCTTCCATTCCGTCCTTTTGATTGTTTGTTTTTAGGAAATTATCATAAAAAACATGAAAACCTTTATCTATAAAAGTATCATATTGTTTCCAGAAATCCTGACTTTCCTGATAGTTTTTTAAGATTCCAACATGAACGGTTTTCTTTAATTGTTTAAATATTTTTTCATCTTTCGCTTGCCAGATGCCTAAACAATAACGCAAAGCAAAACTATATCCTGAATATTGATAATATAAATTATCATTTTTAACAGATGATAAAACGCCTATAAAGTTGCACTCACTTTCACTGGCAAATCCCATTTGGTGTGCCATTTCATGACAGCTTGTAAGCGGGAAATTATACATTGGTAGTAAATCATTTACCTGAGCTTCATTCGTAAAGGGATTCAAATATCCGCCAAATCCCATATAAGTTAAAGGCAGGCTGAAAAGAGATTTTTTTACGCTAATGATTTCATATTTAAAATAAGGATGTTCTTTTGCAAGATTTTCATATCCCTTAAGATTCATCTGAAAGGCTTGTTCCTGTGAATAGGGGAAAACGATTTTTGTGCTGTCATTTTTATTAATTTGGAACTGAATTTCATTTGTTTTTACAATAAGTTTTTTGGTAAAAGCCAATAATTCAGCATCAGTATATTCTCTTTGAATTTTCATTTTTTCGAAAAGAGGTTCTCTGTAATAGTTGAATGCCCAAAGCAAATGAAAGAAAAAGTAGAATATAGATAATACGCTCAAAGCTTTAAGAAGATTATCTTTCCATTGCAGTTTCCAGGTTTTTCGGGTTTTCCAGATCCATCGAATCAAAAAAATGATCAATATAGAATAAATGCAATCTCCCACAGAAAACGGAATTCTGCCTAAAACAATTCTTGAAAAATGAGAGATTTTCGAGTACAATCCGTTGCTGTAAAATCGTTCGATAAATTCAGGGAAAAAGCGCAGAATTTTTAAGAGGATAATTTGAATTAACAGGAATAAAGGAAGAAGATATTTTGATTTCACAGTTTAAATTTTGTATACGTAAATATAAATACAATATTGATTTATAAAAAAAGTTAGCAACGAATTCCGCGAACTTTCACTAATTATTAGTTTATAATTTTACAAAATAAGATAGTATTTGTGAAATTGTATTTTAATTTCAAGAAGATTATTGCTAATTCGTGAAATTCGTGGCGAAAAAAAATATAAACTTTGTAACTTTGGAACTCTTAATTGTTAAACTTCAAACAAAATATAATGAGTCAGGAAATAAGAAATCTGGAACCTAAAGCGCTATGGAATAAATTCGCTGATTTAAACGCTGTTCCGCGTCCGTCAAAGAAAGAAGAACGAGTAATCGAGTTTATGAAAAACTTTGGAAGCAGCTTAGGTTTAGAAACTTTTGAAGACGAAATTCGAAATGTAATCATCAGAAAACCGGCAACTCCAGGGATGGAAAACCGCAAAGCAATCGTTATGCAAGGGCATCTTGATATGGTGCACCAAAAAAATGCAGATACAGTTTTTGATTTCGATACTCAGGGAATCGACATGTATGTAGACGGTGACTGGGTTCGTGCCCGTGGTACAACTTTAGGAGCTGATAATGGGTTAGGAGTGGCTACAATTATGGCTATTCTTGAAAGTAAAGATATTCCGCATCCTGCAATCGAAGCTTTGTTTACTATTGATGAAGAAACCGGAATGACGGGAGCTTTAAATTTAAAAGGAGGAATTCTTCAGGGGCAAATTCTTTTGAATTTAGATACAGAAGAAGATGATGAAATTGATATAGGTTGTGCTGGTGGAATCGATGTAACGGCTACAAGAAGCTATAACGAAGAAGAAGTTCTGGAAGGATCAGTTGGACATATTATTACCGTAAAAGGGCTTAATGGAGGTCATTCAGGAATGGATATTCATAAAGGTTTAGGTAATGCCAATAAAATCATGAACCGCTTGTTATTTGATGCTTTTGAAAACTTTGGTTTGCAAGTGGCTGAAATCAACGGAGGAAGTTTAAGAAATGCTATTCCGAGAGAAAGCGTTGCAAAAGTAATTATTTCTGAAATGTTTGATGAAGCGTATATTTTTGATATGCAGGAAATCATCAATGATATCAAAGCGGAATATAAAACGACTGAACCTAATTTATCGATCGAAATCGTAAAATGCGATTTACCTGAAAAAGTAATGGATTTAGGTGTTCAGGAAGGAATCATCCGCGCTATTTATGCTGCTCATAATGGAGTTTACAGAATGAGCGCTGATATGGAAGATTTAGTTGAAACTTCAAATAATATTGCCAGAGTTATTGTAAAAGATGGTGAAATATCTATTGGATGTTTAACACGTTCATCTGTAGAAACTTCAAAATTTGATTTGGCAAATGCATTGCGTTCTGCTTTTGAATTGGTAGGTTGCGAAGTAGAATTATCTGGTTCTTACCCAGGATGGACGCCAAATGTAAATTCTGAAATATTAGATACTTTGGTTGGAATCTACGAAAAACAAAATAATGAAAAGCCAAAAGTGGTAGCTTGTCACGCAGGTTTAGAATGTGGAATCTTAGGAACAAATTACCCTGATATGGATATGATTTCTTTTGGACCAACAATCCATGGTGCGCATTCACCAGATGAAAGAGCAAGTATTTCTTCGGCTCAAAAATATTGGAAATTTGTGTTAGAAATTCTTTCGAATATTCCGGTTAAATAAAGTAATCAGTTTTCAGTCACAGTTTTCAGTTTCTCATTGAGACTGAAAACTGCGACTGCGACTGAAAACTAATCTCTCTTAGGACTATTTTTCTTCTCTCTTTTTTCTTCTTTCTTTTCTTTAGCCGTTTTTAACGGTTCTTTTTTTGCTGTTTTTTTAGCATCCTGACTCTTAGCCATAATATCTTGATTTAGTTTGTATTATTTATTTTAATAGTAAATGTAAGGTTTTTTATAATCCTAAAGGCATAAAAAAATCCCCAATTTATAAAATTAAGGATTTGAGTTTAAGAAAGTATTGATTATTATGTTTTGGTGTTACTGCAGAGTAAAACAAAATAATTTCAGATAAATTTCAATCTAAGTTGGAAATTTATCAATTATATTTCTTTTAAAAGTATGGGTTTTCCATTTACTTCCATTCTTTCTATTTTTTCATCATTTGGGAATAGTGGCCAAAATTTAGCCATAAAAGATCTGGTCTTTCCTGCTTTTAAAATCATTTTGTAATTCTCGGTAGTTGTAGTTATCTTCATTCCTTGTACCACTTGATGAATATCGTATTTTTTGTTGTTTTTGTCAATAAGGAAAAATTTTTGAAAATCTATTTCTACGTCTGAGTTAGTAGTATTGGAGAATTGTATCAATACTGTTTTAAATTTATGTCCTTTTTGATAATAATTAGTTTGATAAAATCCTGCATCTCCATATGCAGAAGATTTAGAGCTGTAAAATCTTTTTATGCTATATGTTACGCCATCTGAAAAATCAAACTTATTTTCTTCTATTCTTTGCGCATTTATATGTTGTAATATGCCGCAGCATACTAACAGAGTAAGTAAAATTTTTTTCATTATTTTTTTTAGTTGTTCGCTGCAACGGCTGTTATAACAAGGTTTTTTTTATTTTTCTTTCATATTCTGTTTCAAAACCAAGATAACTAATATCATTTAGTTTTATAATTTCGTTTTCACTCCAATTGGAATCTTCATCAATTAAATGTAATTCAACTGAATCATTTGTTACCCATAGTATTTTACCAACAAAAAATGAATCTTCATTATCATAGGTAAAAATTGAAACTACTTCGGATACTAAGCTTTTCAATGATTTTTCTAAATCTTTAAAGTCATTCAAATTAATATTAGCTAATAAACTTTCTGAGTTGTCATTTTTCAATTCTGCATAATCGTTTTCTTCCCATGTTCTATATTTTTCAATATCACTGTTTTTCACAATAGTATATCCGTCAAACTTTTCGTTTTCTTCGTCAAAATTAAGAAGCATAACTATTTCAGAGTTTGCTACGACACACTTTCCCGTGTAAATATCATTTACAATTGGTGCAAGATCAAGATCTACGATTAATTTTCTTTCTGCTATTTCTTCCATTTGTAAGTTACGTATTTAAAATGTGCTATAACGTTTTGGCATTACAGCGGGTTTGGGACTAAATTAAGCCCATTCTTCGGATCTTCCAAATCATCTCAAAGACAAAATTATTTTCCCATTAAACCTATTGCCCAAATCTGTTATGGTCGCTGTTGATGGCAGTGATTTTTATTCATAATTTATTACGCTTTCCAGTCCTAATGCTTCTAAGTCTATTTTTAAAGATAAAGGGGATTGGATCATTTTCAAAATACTTTCATTCATGTTCGTACAAGAAACGACACCTAAGTTGTTTTCGATAGCAATTTCTATGAACTTACAAAAATCTGTAAAGTATTTTTTTGCGTCTTCGTTAGTAGGGTATAAGTTTTCTTTGTCTAACCACAAAAGTTTTAAATCTTCATTTGTCACCAAATTTATAAGTCCGGTACAATTTGAACGGGAACTATAAAATATACTTCCCAAATTGCTATCAGTAAAATTGAAAATAATTTCTCCTGCAACAGAATTTGGATTAGCATTAACACGTCCGGTAAATATACTTCTGCCTAAAATTAAATGAGGGTTAAAAGCAGCACATTCTGAAAAAATCATTAACGTCAAAATGAGGTTGATGTCTTCTATTACTTGCCCATTTGCTTTTTGAAAATCTTCTTCGTCTTGATAGCGTTTTTTAATAAAAATAGAATATTCTTCGCTTGTTCCCTTTTTTCGTGTGTGTATATTGAGTAAGGTTTTGTGTGATTTAAAGTCTTCGTCTAAATCTTGACTAAATCTTAATATTTCAGCAATTCGTTCATCATTTTTATCATTTCCATAGGCTATATATTTTCCGAATTCTGAATTAAAATATTTTTTAATTAATTCTCCATTACTTTTAAAGTCAGTAACAATTTTTGAATAGAATTTTTTATCGTCAAAGTGATGTAGAGTATTCCAATCGCCCATTTTAATGATTTTTGAGGTTTATTTGGTATTGCTATCAACGTTTTGCTGTTATAGAGCGGGTTTGGGACTAAGTTAAACCCATTCTTCTGATTGTCAAGTTATCTCAAATACAAAACCAATTCTATTAAGCTTATTGTTCAAATTCGTTGTAGTGGCTGTGATATGCTGTTTTTATTTCCCTTTCCGCCAGTCTTCCAATGTCATTACAGTTTTGGTTTTTGGATTGAAGTATTTTATTTCAAAAGTTTTTTGGTCTACATAATAATTTAATTCTCTATTTCCAGCTTCTACTCTAATCCAATAATAACCTTTTCCAGTGTCGTATGGAGATTCTAAAATGGCCGTTGAAGACCAATCTTGATTTTCAGGCATCTTTATCAATAATTGTGTAATCTTGTGTCGTTTTTTATTGTCGACATTACAAATCTCGCAAATTTCAAAACTTGGATTTCCAGTAGGGAAAAAAACTTCATTGAGTAGAGGTTTATTTTTTTCAAGCTCTTCAACTCTTTTTTGAGTCCATATGTAATAAATAAAATGTTTTCTCGATTTGTCTTCTTCAAGATTGTATTTATATGTTTTAAGAGCGGAGATCTTGTCTCCTATGCTTTCATAATAATTTCCGAGCGCATAATAGTTGCCATTACAAGTACCAATGCTGTCGATAAATGATTTAGCAGACTTGAAGTCTTTTAATTTAACATAGTTTGCAGCATAGGCGATAGCTGCATCTCCAGTTTTGTTATCTTCAGTATTTAATTCGTTGATTGATTCCTTGTATTTACCAATCTTATAAAATAATTCTGCTTTAAAACTGTGTAAGCTACGGTTAATGTTAGGTTTAATTTGTGATATGTATTTATCTTTTTCGTTCTTATTTACGATTAATAAACTGTCTACTTTCCTGAGAACTTTATCTGGATTTTTTTCAGATTCAATATATAATTTATTTAAAAGATTTTCAAAATTTGTAAATGCTTCTGAAATTTTTTCATCTTCTTGATGCATCTTTTCGTGCTCCTTGTCAAAGAATAAATCTGGTTTATCGTTCTTACAAGAAATAAGAAGTAAAAAAAATAAAAATGTTACTTTTTGCAGTTTTTTCATAAATGGTTTGTAAATTTTCGGTAGTACAACGGTTTTGCGATTAATTACGCCCATTCTTCAGATTTCCCAAATTTCCATTAAGTCTATTGCTAAAATCAGTTGTAGTGGCTGTTAGTTAAAGTTAATTCTTTGTTTCATAGTATTCCAACCAATTCCGTATTCTTCCGACAAACATTTTTAGATAATTTTCACTCAAAAATATATTCGACCAATCAAATCTTTGTGCTTGTACTCCAAGATAAAACACAAAAATTGACGCACCCGCTTCTGGAATTAACTTTATTTCATTTTCTGATAAATGTCTTATTTTTTGGTATCCATTTAAAAAACTTTTAGCCTTTAATTCATATTCATTTTTGTCGGATTCTATAAAAAATAATTGTTTGCAAAAATAGCCAACATCCAAAATTAATAAACCATTTCCACAATTATCAAAGTCAAAAATAGTGATTTCATTTTCATTATTAACGCTCAAATTATCATACCAAATATCCAAATGAACTATTCCATTTTGATCTTCTAATAAATTACATTCTTTTATTCTTTTTGGTATTTTACTACCAATTTCTTTTAAGAATTTCATTTCATCTAAATCTTCGGTAAAAAATGTTTTTAAATAATTATATGAACTATTTAAAAACATTTCAAAATCATAGTTTACTCTGTCAATTTTTTTATTTTCGGTTATATTATGAATTTTAGCCATTAATGAACCAATAGAATAACAAGTTTCATTAGACATAAAGCGAATTTTTTCTCCTTTAGCATAAGAAAATACAACAACATATCTAATTCCTTCTGGGGCATTAATTTCTTGAATAAAATTTCCGTTTTTGTCGACAATTGGATGAGAAACAGATAAGGAATTATTTTTGAGTAAAATTAATAATTCTAATTCTTGTTCAATTTCTTTTTTTGTTCTCCATTTGTAACAATAAACTCTTATAACAAATTTAGTTTCATTATCCGAAATAAAATAAGTATGATTTAAACCTGTTCTAAATAATTTACAAATAAAATTTTCGTTTAGTTGGTATTTTTCAGTTATAAAGAGTCCCAATTCCTTTTCAGATAATGTTGATGCTAATACTGGAAATGTTGTCATTATATTCGAATTTTGTTTAATAGAGGATAGCCACTAAATAGGATGCCTTTGTATGAAAATATCTGTTTTAGTAAAAATCAAATATAACATATTTGTCTTACAGATAATTAAGCAGAACCTTAATATTATTGATTACTTTTCGCAATAACGTGTGGGAGCTATAAGGTCGGCTTTTCTACGCTTTTAAAAATAAAAAACACTTTAAAATAAAAATCCCTGATCACTTAGAGTAATCAGGGATTAATTTATTAGAGAATGCTAAATTTTAATTTCGTTTCAGGACTTTATATTGTTCGTAACAGCCATTAATTGCATCCATAATCTGTAAATCATTTGCTGATTGTATAAAGGCTTCAGAATAATTACATCGCTGTAAAATTTCAGGAATTTCATCTTTGCTAATGCCTAACAATACTGAGACAGTTTCGCGATCGTATTTAGATTCTAACAGATTTCGAACAGTATCGTCTTTTCTCATTTCTTTTAATTTCTTGAGTTCTTTCGCATTTTTTCCAAAGAAACCATAGAGCACATCGGCAGGATTAAAAATAGATCCTAATACTTTTCCAAAAGCATTTGGAGAATATTCACCCGCTTCATAACCTTGTGTAAGACCTGAAATACTATAACGATAGTTCTCTTTAGTTGGAATCAATTTAGAATCGACTTCAAGATATCCTGTTAAATTAAAAGGAGCAATGATAACTTCTTCCAGGGCAATTGCTTTTTCTGTAAGCTGAATTCTGGTTACTTTATTTTTTATCCAGTCATTCGTTACTCTGATTCTAAGAGATTGAAATCCTAAAATCGAAAAGTGAATCGTGTCATTAAGCTGAACGTCTATCTCAAAATATCCTTTGGCATCAGATTTTGCACCACGAACTTTGTTGGTGTTGATGATGTTTACATTAGCAAGAGGTTGTTTACTATTATCGTTGATAATGTAACCAGATACTCTTTGAGGTACTGTAGACTCATTGTCTTGCGCAAAACCAATTGTAGATAGTAGTGTAAAAAAGAAAACTGCGAAATATTTCATATCCTGATTTAAAGCACTAAAAGTACTAAATAGGGATTAAATATTTCGCAGTCTTCGAATATAATTATCAGAAAATTAACAAAGCAAGAAGTGTTACTTTGGTATTCAACTAAAAAGGAGTAAGGAGATCTAAACTAAATTGTTTTGAATTAGAAGACACATCAATTGAGAGGAAGATTCTAATATAAAAAAATCCCAAATTCCAATTATGTCTGGAATTTGGGATTTTATATTTTAAGATATTGACTTATTAGTCTCTTCTTGGTCTTCTTGGTCTTGGTGAATCACCAAAGCTTTCAGAACGTCTTGGAGCTCTGTCTGAACTACCTTCGCTTCTTGGAGCTGAGCTTCTAAAACCACCTTCTCTTTTTGGAGCAGATGAGTTTCTGTCGCTTCTGAAACCACCTTCTCTAGGAGCAGAGCTTCTGTCGCTTCTAAAACCTCCGCCACCAGAACCTTCACGTCTTGGTCCGAAACTTCCACCGCCAGAACCTTCTCTTCTTGGTCCTCCAGAGCTTCTTCCGCCACCAGAACGTCCGTTATGGTCACGTCTTCCGCCACCATCATTTTTAGAAATTTCAACATTAATACGACGTCCTTCTAATTGTACGTTGTTTAATACTTCCATTACTTTTTCAGTGTGCTCAGGATCAGTGTTAAAGAAAGAGAAACCTTCTTTTACATCTACTTTGAAAACGTCATCACGACCTAAGTCTAATGTTTCTTTCAAATAATCTTTAAGTGACATCCAATCGAAGTTGTCTCTTGAACCGATGTTTACAAAATAACGAACTGCTCCGTTATTATTGAATTCTCTTGGTTCAGAATCGCTTCTTTCACGTCTTTCTCCAGATTGAGTAGAGATATCTCTGTTCTTTTTGTAGTAAGCAATAAAACGGTTAAATTCTACAGATACCATTTTCTTGATCAACTCTTCTTTAGATAAACCTTCAAGAACATTGTTGATTGCTGGTAAATAGTTGTCAATTTCGTGATCAACCTCAGTATCTTTAATTTTGTTTGCTAAGTGTAATAACTGGATTTCGCAGATTTCGATTCCGGAAGGAATAGTTTTTTCTTCGAATTTTTGTTTGATGATTCTTTCGATAGAAGAAATTTTACGTAGCTCACTTTTTGTAACAATTACAATAGAAGTTCCTAATTTTCCAGCTCTACCAGTACGTCCAGAACGGTGATTGTAAGTTTCAATCTCGTCAGGAAGTTGGTAATTTACTACGTGAGTAATATTATCAACGTCAATACCACGTGCAGCAACGTCAGTAGCGACAAGCATCTGAATTTGTCTTCCACGGAAAGATTTCATTACACCATCACGTTGCGCCTGAGATAAATCTCCGTGCAATGCAGCAGCGCTGTATCCATCTTCAACTAATTTTTCTGCTACAGCTTGTGTATCTCTTTTAGTACGACAGAAAACCACAGAGAAAATATCTGGATTTGCATCGGCTAAACGTTTCAAAGCTTCGTAACGGTCACGTGCATTTACTAAGTAAAACTCGTGAGAAACTGTTGCAGAACCTGAGTTCTTAGCTCCAACAGTAATTTCTACCGGGTCGCTCATAAATTGTTTTGCAATTCTGGCAACCTCTTGTGGCATAGTTGCAGAGAACAACCATGTGTTTTTTTGATCTGGAGTATCTGATAAAATAGATACGATGTCTTCATAGAATCCCATGTTCAACATCTCATCAGCTTCATCAAGAATACAGTAATCTATATTTTTAATGTTTACTAAACCTCTGTTGATCATGTCTTGCATTCTCCCCGGAGTAGCCACAATAATTTGTGCCCCTCTTTTAATGTCTCTAGCTTGCTCTGTAATACTAGCCCCGCCGTAAACTGCTACCACATTAATACCTTTCTCGTATTTTGAGTAGTTTTTAAGTTCGTTGGTAATCTGTAAACAAAGTTCTCGTGTTGGCGATAAAACTAATGCTTGTGTATTTTTGTTGTCAGCATCAATTTTTTGAATTAGCGGAAAACCGAAAGCTGCCGTTTTCCCTGTCCCTGTCTGAGCCAACGCAACCATATCCGTGTCTTTTTCCAATAATAGGGGAATCGCTTTTTCCTGTACTTCTGACGGATTCTCAAATCCTAGATCTAAAATCGCCTTCAGTAACGATTCATTCAATCCTAATTGTTCAAATTTATTCATATATGTATTTAAAATAGGGTGCAAAATTACTGTTAATTATTCAGATAAACTAATGCTATTTTAAGAATTATGTATTTGTTATGATTTGATTATCAAAAAGTTATGTTTCATGTAGCATGATTTTTATCTGACAATCCAGAAAATTCGGGAAAAATACGTCGTGAAATATAAATTTTGGACTGTAAAATGTTGTATTCTAAACAATTATTTTGCTGCATTCAGAAAATCAATTAGTTGGTGAGTAGCTTTCGCACGATGACTGATTTTATTTTTAACGTCTGAGGCCAGTTCAGCAAAAGTCTCAGTATAATTTTCCGGTTGAAAAATAGGGTCGTAACCAAAACCATGATTTCCTGTTTTATCAAGAATAATACTTCCTTTTGCAATTCCGGTAAATAAATGCTGTTTCCCTTTTAAATTTAATGCGATAACAGTTTTAAATTGAGCGCTGCGGTCTTCTTTATCAACTAAAGCTTCCAGAAGTTTGTTCATATTATCATCGGCGTTGCGTTGTTCTCCCGCATATCGTGCAGAATAAACGCCAGGTGCTCCGCTTAAAGCCGTAACTTCTAATCCGGTATCATCTGCAAAACAATCATAACCATACTTTTCAGTTACATAATTGGCTTTCAAAATGGCATTTCCTTCGATTGTATCTGCAGTTTCAGGAATTTCTTCGTGACAGCCAATATCTTCTAAACTTAACAATTGTATCGATCCGTTTAGGATACTTTGAATTTCCTTGATTTTATTAAGATTGTTTGACGCGAAAACCAATTGCATGATGATATATTTTAAGAGATTATTATTAAGAGTACTTTAAAACACAAATTTAGAATTCTTATATTTGATAGACGACATGAAATAAAAATAAATGCAGATATCATTATTATATAAAAAAATAACTCCTTTTGTTAAGCCATACAGGAAAATGGTGATTGCCACTTTATTGCTTACTTTTTTAGGGTCATTTGCTGCTCAGGTAAACGCATTAATATTAAAGTATACAGTTGATTCTATCAGTAAATTAATGGTAGCGCATGAACCTTTGTCAAAAGGATTTCATTTATTAGAAATTATCAGCATTGTATTACTTTCAAAAGAGTTGGTTTATTCAGTAGTGCAGTTTGGGCAGAAATTTTATGGAGAAAAGCTGCGAATCTTTATAACCCGGGATATTTCTCAGTCTATAGTCGAAAAGATTCTGACTTATAGAATGGAGTTTTATACTTCTAATGAAAATGAAAGCGGAAAACTTCAAACCAGAATCGATCTCGGTATTAGCAGTTTAACACGATTAGTTCAGAATTTCTTTATTGATATTCTGCCTCTGTTTGCAAATGCTTTTGTGGCTTTGGCAATTATGTTTTATGCTAATGTATATGTAGGTTTGGTTAGTTTGTGTATTATTCCTATTTATTTTTATATCAGTCAATTGCAAGCTAGAAAGTTGAGTGGTTTTAGACGAAGAATGCGTCATTATCGCGAAACTAAGAACAACGGAATCATAAGTTTAATCGAATCAATAACTGTGATTAAGTCTTTTGTTCGTGAGCCTATGGAAGCAGATCGGCATAAAGATATTCAGTTCGAAATGACCGAGAATCAGCTCGAAACCAGAAAAACCAGTTTTATTTTTGAAAGTATAAAGGGCTTTGTAGAGCAAATAGGAGTCGTGATTATTATTATTCTAACCGCTTATTTTGTGCTCAATAATACCATGACAATTGGGGCAATCATGTTTCATATTATGTTGTTTAACAATGTATCAGCGCCAATCAGGCAATTACACCGTATTTATGATGAAGTAAATGATGCCTTGATTTATTCTGAAGGATTCTTCGATATTTTAGAATCAGAAAACGAAAAAGAAACCAGTGGCGATTATATTCCTGAAAAAATAAAAGGACTTATAGAAGTTAAAAACGTCGATTTTGTTTATCCAAACGGAACAAAAGCGCTTTGGGATATCAATTTCACCATTAAACCCAATGAAACAACAGCTTTGGTTGGACTCAGCGGAGCTGGAAAAAGCACTATCATTAATTTATTGGATAAGTTTTATTTACCGTCAAGCGGAAAAATTTATCTGGACGGAGTAGATTTAAATGATTACAATACTGACTTTCTTCGTAAAAACATTGGATTAGTATTACAGAAGAATCACATTTTTAAAGGTACAATCGCCGAAAATATTTTATACGGAAAACCTGATGCTACACAATCAGAAATTATTGAAGCCGCCCAACAAGCCTATATTCATGATCAGGTTATGCAATTGCCAAAAGGTTATGATTCAGATGCGCATTTACTTTCGGGAGGGCAGCAACAGCGAATTGCTATCGCGAGATTGTTTCTGAAAAATCCGCCTATTATTTTCCTCGACGAACCAACAGCAAGTTTGGATGCAATTGCCACAGAGCAAATAAAAAAATCCCTCGATGCTATTAAAAAAGACAGAACCGTAATTATTATTTCGCACAGTATTTCTCAAATTATAGATGCGGCAAATATCATTGTTTTAGAACAAGGAAGGTGTGTCGAAAAAGGAACCCATGACGAATTGTATGATAATAAATCAGTGTATTATCAAATATTTACGGCAATGGCAAATAGTTTGAATATTGATAAAATCACGCAAACGCTGGATTAAAGTTTGTTTCTTAAAACGATTCTTTCAATTAAAAAAGCTGTAAAAGCTCCAAAAGTATAAGCGAGAATATCACTCCATAAAAAACCTTGACCAAGAACATATTTTCCAAATAGTGTTTTTCTAAGCTCATTAATCCAATCAGCCTGATAGCGTTGGGAAAACTCAATTGTATAGCAAATCAATAATGAGAAAATCAGAATTTGCGTCGCTTTTTTTTCGATCAATAGTATTCTAATGAAGGTATACATCATCACAGCGTAAAGAAAATCTCCTGTACATAATGGTATCTCATCAAATTCTCTGGAGAAGATTCCAAGAAAAATAATCAATAAGAGAATGATGAAGTAGTAGAATCGTTTTCTTTTCAAGTGCAGTTATATTTAGAGCAAATTTATATTAAATTTTTTATTGGTAATACTGGTGATTTCTCTTTGTCAAAGTTTAAAACTTTGACAAAGATTCTCATTAAGAGAAAAGTTAATTCAATTTTTTCATGTGTAATATTGAAGGCTTCCCTTTGTCAAAGTTCCAGACTTTGATAAAGGTTCTTTTTTTATAATTAATTAAGAAAAATCTTATTTATTTGGTATTTTTGATCTTTTAAATTTTAAAGATATTAAATCATTGGATATTAGAATTCAAAACTTAGAACCGGACTGTTTTTATCATATTTATAACCGTGGAGTAAATGGAGATAAAGTTTTTCAGGAAAGTGATAATTACATGTTTTTCATGGCACAATTTCTCAAATACTTAAGTAATGTGTGCGATCTCTATGCTTATTGTCTAATGCCAAATCATTTTCATTTTTTAATTAAAATAAAATCTCAAGAGGAATTAGTTATTTTTTTTGAAGCGAAGAATAAAAGATCAAATAATAAAGGTTTGCATTCAATAGAAAGTATTTCCAGTAAACAATTAAGTAAATTTATTAGTTCTTATACTCAGGCATATAATAAAGTTTTTGAAAGACATGGTCCGTTATTTGAATCTCCTTTTAAAAGAAAGAAAATAGATTCTGAGCAATATTTAATGAATGTGATTGTGTATATTCATCAAAATCCAATTGATATTAAGAAGGATTTTAAAAGTTATAAATTTTCTTCCTATTCAACTGTTTTGTCTTCTTTGAAAACTAATTTAAAAAGAGGTGAAGTAATTGAATATTTTGATAATTTGGAAAATTTTATATTTTGTCATACTAAGATAATTGACTTTAAATTTTAAGGTTTTAAAGAATCTTTGTCAAAGTTTTGAACTTTGACAAAGAGGAAAGAGAAGAGGAACTATTTGGTTTAATATGTTATGTTTTCGAAATCTAGAAAAATCTTTGTCAAAGTTTTGAAATTTTGACAAAGAGCAACTAAGAAAAAAAGTCTCAGATAGTACAGTTTTAGGGAGTGAAAAATACAAACACTCAAATAAGTTTACTTTATTTTATAAATTTATCGATTCCAAAAAATATAGTAATTTTCTATCTAATTAAATAACCACATGAATACAAGATTTACAGCTTTGGTTTTGACCTTATTTTTATTTGTAAGTAATGTCTACTCTCAAAAAAACAATTCCTTTAATATTAAAAAACAACTTGAATATTGCGCAGAACAAGCTTCGAAAACTCTAAAGGTAATTCCGGATGATGGAACTTCTCCAAGAATGGTTCCTAACGGAAGCAAGGATTGGAAATTTGTTAATTACAAAGATTGGACAAGCGGATTCTGGCCAGGAGAACTATGGTATTTGTATGAAGCAACAGGAGATAAAAAATGGGAAAAAGAAGCAGATAAATTTAGTCAGTTTTTGAAGCCTTTGTCTGTTAGTAAAGCTGCAGATCATGATTTAGGATTTCAGATTTTTAATAGTTTCGGAAACGGTTATCGTTTAACTAAAAACAAAGAATATAAAGAAATTGTTTTAAAAACTGCTGATACATTAGCAACACTGTTTAATCCAAAAGTGGGTACAATTCAGTCTTGGCCACATAATAAAATGGGCGGTCATAATACGATCATCGATAATATGATGAATTTAGAATTGCTTTTTTGGGCTTCTAAAAATGGAGGGAATAAAAAGCTGTATGACATTGCGGTAAAACATGCCGAAACTACGATGAACAATCATTTTAGACCAGATTACAGTTCGTATCATGTTGTTATTTATGATTATGAAACCGGTAAAAAAATAAAAGGCAGAACCGCGCAAGGTTATAGCGATGATAGTATGTGGGCTAGAGGTCAGGCTTGGGCGATTTATGGATTTACAATGGTTTACAGAGAAACAAAGGATCCTAAATTTTTAGACTTTGCGCACAAATTAACCCGAGTTTATTTAGACAGATTAACGAAGGAAGATTTAATTCCTTATTGGGATTTTAATGCGCCTGGAATTCCGAATGAGCCAAGAGATGCTTCGGCAGCAGCTATTGTTTCTTCGGCGCTTATTGAGTTAAGTTCGTATACAAAAGATGTAAATCTTAAAAAGGAATATCTAACAAAGTCTAAAAAAATGATTGTTTCGCTTTCAGACCATTATCAGAGTCATGATGTAAATTCGGCATTTTTGCTTCATTCTACAGGACATAAACCTGCCGGAAGTGAAATAGATTGTTCGATAAATTATGCAGATTATTATTATCTTGAAGCACTTTTAAGACTTCAAAAAATAAAAAAATAACGTTATGATCAAAAGAATTGTCCAAATTTCGTTTACGATTGCGCTTCTTATATTATTGGTAAGCTGTAAAAATGCAAAACAAAAGCTGCAGGAATATGTCACCACTTATAATAGTACGGCTGCAGGTTTTAAAGCTGATGATGTTACGCTTACAACGGCGAGAGGTTATATTAATGATGACAAAATCGAATTGCGTTTTGAAACTAATTTAGAGCAAAATGAATCTAATAAAGTAAAAGCCAATACATCGTTTCCTAAGTTACTGAAAGAGATGATCAATAAAAATGAAATTCCTAAAGAACTCGTTGAAGAAGGGATTCAGTTTGATGCTTATTTTTTAGCCAGTGATAATACCGTTCTTGTAAAAGAGATCATAAACAAAGAATCTATAAAGGAATTATTGCAGTAATAATTTGATTTTATAATAGTAAAAAAGCCGCTTTAATCGTTTTTAAAGCGGCTTTTTTATTTGCTTCGAATAGTTGGTTTGATAAAATTGGGTTTCGATTTTTATTGTAAATGTTTATTTATTTTATGATAATTTATTTGTAGTCAAATAATTACATACTTTATTTTTGCGAAATGATGTTGCTTTTGTTTGAAAAGTTCATTATGTTTGAGTTAAAAAATAACCTAAAACCTAAAAATTTATGAAAAAAATTACCCAAATCGCATTTACTGTTGTGATTGTGTTAGTATTGGTAAGTTGTAAAAATACCAAACAAAAAATTCAGGAACATGTAAGTACTTATAACAATTCGTCATCAATAAAAGGAAGTGGTATTACCAGTACAACGGCAAAAGCATTTTTGAATGACAATAAAATTGAAATTAGAATTGAAACCAATTTAGAAGAAAACGACACCAATAAATTGACTTACAAAGAGTCGTTTCCTGATTTGCTGAAAGAAATGATCAAAAACGATCAAATTTCAAAAGCATTGATCGAAGAAGGAGTAAAATTCGATGTGTACTTTTTAGCATATAATAATGCTATTCTTGCGCAAAGAGTAGTTGATAAAGAAGAATTAGCTGTTTTAGAAAACGGAGATTCTAAAGAAAAGGTAACAGCAAAACTCTAGTTTTAAGAAA
The DNA here is from genome assembly GCF_020905295.1 of Flavobacterium piscisymbiosum. Taxonomy (NCBI): domain Bacteria; kingdom Pseudomonadati; phylum Bacteroidota; class Flavobacteriia; order Flavobacteriales; family Flavobacteriaceae; genus Flavobacterium; species Flavobacterium piscisymbiosum. The sequence goes on from NZ_JAJJMM010000001.1 coordinate 3,176,781, forward strand.
ATAATAAAAAATAAAGCCTCTTTGTATGATTGCAAAGAGGCTTTATTTTTTATCGTTTAGTAACATTCGTTAAAATATCCGGGAAATAAGAATCTGATAAATGAGCAAACTCATCACCACGCATGAAGATATTACTATCAACATCAGCAAAACTATTTTTACCGGCTGCTGCTAAAAGTTCATTGGCGGCATGTAAGGTATTTTTATGAAAATGATAAACACGATCTGATTTATCTGTGACAACCAAACCTTTCATCAACATTTTGTTTTGAGTAGCTACTCCGGTTGGGCATTCGTTATTATGGCAACGTAGCGCCTGAATACAGCCTAATGAGAACATAAAACCTCGAGCGCTGTTACACATGTCTGCACCTAATGCAATTGCGTGTAAGATAGAATAGCCCGAAATAATTTTTCCGCTTCCAATAATGCGTATTTTATCACGAATGTTCAAGCCTATCAAAGTTTTATTTACAAAAATTAAGGCAGGTTCAAAAGGCATTCCAACACCATCAGCAAATTCTAAAGGGGCAGCTCCGGTTCCGCCTTCGGCACCATCAATAGTTATAAAATCTGGGTAAGTATCCTCGGCAATCATTTCGTGACAAATCGCTTCAAATTCGGCAGTATTTCCAATACATAATTTAAAACCAATAGGTTTTCCGTTAGATAATTGACGTAGTTGTGCAACAAAATGAATAAGTCCTTTTACGTCTGAAAAAGCATGATGACCCGGAGGAGAAAGTATCATTGTATGTGGTTCGACTCCTCTTATTTTAGCAATTTGTTCGGTGTTTTTAGCGGCCGGAAGTACACCTCCGTGACCTGGTTTTGCACCTTGCGAAAGCTTAATTTCGATCATTTTTACGTTAGGAAGATTCGCTTTTTCTGAAAATTTTTCAGGACTGAAATTTCCTTCGGCATCACGGCATCCAAAATATCCTGTACCAATTTGCCAGGTAATATCTCCCCCGCCGGCAAGATGAAATTCAGTTAAGCCACCTTCTCCGGTATTTTGGTAAAAGTTTCCTTTTTTTGCACCAATATTTATTGCACGAACAGCATTTTCGCTTAACGAACCAAAACTCATTGCCGAAACATTAAATAAAGAGGCCAGATAAGGTTGTTTGCAATCTTTTCCTCCAACCAAAACGCGAGGTAATTCCTCGTTTACTTTTGCCGGAAAAATAGAATGTTTTATTCCTTCGTAATTATCTTGATTTAAATTTTGCTGTGTGCCAAAAGGTGTATTCGAATCGATGTTTTTGGCTCTTTGGTATACTAAAGAACGCTGATTTCTTGAAAAAGGTTTTCCGTCAGTAGATCTTTCGATAAAATATTGCTGGATCTCAGGCGCAATCATTTCAAATAAATACCTGAAATAACCCAAAACAGGAAAGTTTCTTAAAATAGCATGCTTTTTTTGAAGTATATTATAAACGCCAACAACCAGTAATATCGGGATAATAATAACGAGTAAGAAACCTCGCTTGGTATAAAAATAAATTGTAACTACAATTATAAACAATAAGAATCCGTAGATAAAGAATTTTTTTCTCATGTTCGTGAAAAATTAATGAGTAATAGTTTTAATAATTAATTGAATCGCAAACGCACATAAACATGTTTAATACCTTTTTTGTCTGATTCTCTTTCGTCGATTTCAAGAATATCAGTCAGCGATTTTAACATTGGCGTAAGCTTAGAAAAACCATAATTACGTGGGTCGAATTCAGGTTTTTTCTTTACGATCAAGTTTCCAACATCTCCTAAAAATGCCCAGCCATCGTCGTCTTCAATGTCTTCAATTGTAGCTTCGATAAGTTCGATAGTTGGAGCATCAATTTTATGTAATGCTTTTTCAGCAGGTTTTTCGACAGGTTTTTTAGCGTCGGCAGCAGTTGTCGCTTTAGGTTTTTTCTTCTGGATTGCTCCGTCAAGAACTTCAATATAAATAAATCTGTCGCAGGCAACTATAAATGAGTTTGGTGTTTTCTTTTCTCCAATACCAATTACTTTCATACCGGATTCCCTTAGTCTGATGGCCAAACGAGTAAAATCGCTATCGCTGGAAACAATACAAAAACCATCCAGTTTTCCTGAATATAACAAATCCATAGCGTCGATTATCAAAGCAGAATCAGAGGAGTTTTTACCTACTGTATAGCTGTATTGCTGAATAGGCGTAATAGCATGTTCTAATAAAACAGCTTTCCAGCCATTAGAGTTTGGCTTGGTCCAATCAGCATAAATACGTTTTGTGGTTGGTGTGCCAAATTTTGTTATTTCTTCCATCATGCCTTTTACATTACTGTAAGGCACGTTATCGGCATCAATAAGAACGGCTAATTTGAGATCTTTTGAGTTGCTTAAAGCCATTTTTTAGGTGTTAGAAAAATTAGTACTTCCAAAGGTAAAACTAAAATTGGTTTTTATTAGAATTTGGTCCCGAATTAGTGTTTTGTTTGATATTAATTATTTTGGTTATAAATAAGAGTTTTTTTATAATTAAAACTATTAAAGATAAACTTGTCTTTTATATTGATTTTGAATATATTTGTAGTTCAATCAACAAATTTGCCTATGTTTTCAAAAGCCTGCGAGTACGGAATCAGAGCTTCGATATTTATTGCCACTAAATCCTCAAAAGGAATTAGGGTGGGGATAAAGGATGTTGCGAAAGAAATTGATTCTCCGGAACCTTTTACTGCCAAAATAATGCAAATTTTGACTAAAAACGGAATCATAGAATCCTCAAAAGGAGTAGGAGGAGGATTTGAAGTTTCTGATAATGCTGTAAAATCAATAAAACTTATTCAGATTGTTGATGCGATAGATGGCGATACTATATATAAAGGTTGTGGTATAGGATTGAAAGAATGTTCAGAAACAAAACCGTGTCCCGTGCACAAAGAGTTTAAAAAAGTACGCGAATTGCTTTTAGAAATGCTTACCAATACGACATTAGAGCAACTTGCTTCAGGAGTAAAAACGGGTGATTTTTTTCTTAGAATAAATGATAGAGAATAACATATAAATTTAGATAAAGATGAATAAAAAAATTAAAATTTCGATTGTATTGCTATTGGGATGTTTAGCAATAACCTCTTGTGGTAAAAAAGATGCTGCAACCACTCAAGAGCCAGCAGAAACAAACGAGACTACATCAGATGAAGGACATCCTGCTGCTGCAAGTAATGTTTTGGTTATTACCGGGAACGATGAAATGCAGTTTAGTACAAATGAGCTAAGAGCCGAAGCCGGAAAACCAATTACTTTAACCCTAAAACATACTGGAAAAATACCTAAACAGGCAATGGGACACAATGTAGTGATTTTAAAAGAAGGTATTAATGAAGCGGCTTTTGCTGTTAAAGCAGCGGCTGCTCAGGAAACAGATTATATCCCGGAATCAGAAAAAGCTTCGATTATTGCGCATACGAAATTACTTGGCGGAGGAGAACAGGATACAATTGAATTTACTATAGATAAAAAAGGAACGTATAATTTTTTATGTTCTTTTCCTGGACACTTTGCGATGATGAAAGGTGTATTAATTGTTGAATAAATAACGGACTCTAATCCTTATTTTGGGTTAGAGTTTTTTCTTAAACCAATAAAAGATTAATTTGTCTTTTATTGAGAAAATAAAAAAAAAATATAATTATGGAGAATTTAAGAGATAAAACGGTAGGAGCATTCGTGACCGAAGATTTTAGAACAGCGGCGGTATTTTCAAAATACAAAATTGATTTTTGCTGTAAGGGACATAAGACAATTAATGAAGTTTGTTTGAAACAAGGAATTGAAACCAGGGTTTTGCTCAAAAAAATTAATGAAGTTGTGCTTGCAGAAGATACAAATGTTATAGATTTTAATTCGTGGCCATTAGATTTACTGGCAGATTATATCGAAAAAACACATCATCGTTATGTATTAGATAAATCGGTTATTATAATACAGTTTTTAAACAAACTTTGTAATGTTCATGGAGGCAGACATCCGGAGTTGTTCACGATAAATGAATTGTTTAACGCAGGGGTTGTTGAATTGTCGCAGCACATGAAAAAAGAAGAAATAATTTTATTTCCTTTTATAAAAAACATGGTAAAAGCTAAAGAAAGAGACGAAGCTGTTCCTCAGCCCGCTTTTGGATCAGTTGAAAACCCAATTGCTATGATGACACATGAACATGAGATAGAAGGTGAACGTTTTCGTGAAATTTCGAATCTGACGAATAATTATACCGCACCAAGTGACGGATGTACGACCTATAAAGTAACATTTGCAATGTTGAAAGAGTTTGAGGAAAATCTTCATACGCATATTCATCTTGAAAATAACATTCTGTTTCCAAAAGCGATTGCGCTGGAAAAAGAGTTTTCGTAAAGCATAAAAATTGTAATTAAGTAAAAAATGCACTGATGAATAATTTATAGAAGATTATTGTCGGTGCATTTTGTTGAAATAGTATCAATTATTTTAATCTCATAAAATGAAATTCCTGACTAAAATAGGCATACAGAAAAGCTGGATAATAGTTTGTTTTTTTAATTTTTTAGTTGCCTCAATAATGGGATTAGTAATGCGTTTTTTGTATTTATTTCCGCTAAAAAATATAAATTATAGCTATTTACTTCACGGGCATTCTCATGTCGCAATGTTAGGATGGACATATTTAATGCTGTACGTTTTGATAGTGCATTTTTTTATTCCAAAAGACAAAAGAAGAAAACCTATTTATAATCGATTGTTTTGGCTTACAGAATTTGCTGTTATAGGTATGATGATCGCTTTTCCTGTTCAGGGCTATGCTTTGTTTTCGATTCTGTTTTCAGTAATGCATATAGTATTAAGTTACGTTTTCTGCGGATTGGTCTGGAGGGATTGCTGCAAAGGTAAAAGAAGAGATAAAAAGCTTTTACTAGGAGCTATTTTATTTATGATTTTCTCAACAGTGGGAATTTGGCTTTTAGGTCCTGTAATAAGTTTAGCTGGCAAACAAAGCATCTTTTATCAAATTGCGATTCAGTTTTTTCTTCATTTTCAATTTAATGGATGGTTTTTATTTGCTGTTTTGGCTTTGTTTTTAAGGCAAATTAAAAATGAAATAGAAAAAGAAAATTCCCTCCTGTTTTTTGCTTTGCTTATCGCCGCAACGATCGCAACTTTTGCATTTCCGGTAAGTTGGTATGTCAAAAACAATATAGTAAAATGTATTAGCGGTATTGGAGTTGTGTTGCAGTTTTTTGCTTTTGTATATTTCTATAAAATGCTAAAATCACAAATTTCTTCATTTCAGGCCTCTTTAAGTTCTACTACAAAAATGGTCTATAGTCTGGCAATCGGTTCTTTATTTCTTAAAATTATTTTTCAGTTAATGCTTCTCATTCCTGTTCTAGCTGAATCTTCGCACCAAATAAGGGGATTTGTAATTGGTTTTATTCATTTAACTACTTTAGGAATTATTACAGGTTTTTTGTTTGGAATTCTATTTCAGAATAAATTAATTTCAGATAAGTCTTCTTTTGTTCGGTTAGGAGTAAAATGTTTTGTTTTTGGATACATAATAACCGAAATCTTACTGTTTCTTCAGGGAGGATTTTTTTACTTTAATAAAGGAGTACTGCCTTGGTATTACGAATCTATTTTTATAACAAGCGCACTGATTGTTCTGGGTTTGGTTTTGATTATTGTATCAGAACTTAAAATAAAAAAAATAAGGGTTGATTAATTAAAATCACCCTTATCTCTTACTAATGAATCAATCTATTTAAAAAGTATTTTCTGGTTTGTTGTTAATTGTTTTTAATAAATAATAAATCAATTTTGATTTGTTTTAATAGACTTCAAAAATAAGGGATGATTTTGTCTTTTATAATGATAAAAGTCATGTTGTAAAATATTAAGATGTTAAATTTAAATTTTTCCTCTTTTCAAATTTTATTTATAGTCGGGAAGCGTTAGAGGTAAATGGATTTCGATGGTTTTATTCTGATTTTTTTAATAAAAATAAGGGGCAAACTCGATTTTAGAATAATAATCATTATTTTTGCACCCTGTATAAATTAAAATTATTACTTCAAAATATATTTATGGTAAAAGATTTATTCGAAAGAATTCAGAACAATAAAGGACCATTAGGAAAATGGGCTTCACAAGCTGAGGGATATTTTGTATTCCCTAAATTAGAAGGGGAACTTGGTCCAAGAATGAAATTTGGTGGAAAAGATATTTTAAATTGGAGTTTGAATGACTATTTAGGTCTTGCGAATCACCCAGAGGTTCGTCAGGCAGATATTGATGCTGCAACTCAGTTTGGAGCGGCTTACCCAATGGGAGCTCGTATGATGTCTGGACATACTAAATATCACGAGCAATTAGAAAATGAATTGGCTGAGTTCGTAATGAAGCCAGCTGCATATTTATTGAATTTTGGTTATCAGGGAATGGTGTCTATTATTGATGCTTTGGTAACTAAAAATGATATTATAGTTTACGATGTAGATTCTCATGCTTGTATCATTGATGGTGTTCGTTTGCACATGGGTAAACGTTTTACTTACAAGCACAATGATCTTGAAAGTATGGAGAAAAACCTTCAGCGTGCTGCTAAAATGGCAACAGAAACTGGCGGAGGTATTTTATTTATTACCGAAGGTGTTTTTGGAATGAGAGGACAACAAGGTAAGCTAAAAGAAATTGTTGCTTTAAAAGAAAAATATAATTTCCGTTTATTAGTAGATGATGCACACGGTTTTGGTACTCTTGGTAAAACAGGAGCCGGAGCAGGTGAGGAGCAGGGAGTTCAGGATGGTATTGATGTTTACTTTTCTACTTTTGCAAAATCAATGGCAAATATTGGAGCTTTTGTAGCGGCAGATCAGGATATTATTGATTATTTAAAGTATAACTTACGTTCTCAAATGTTTGCAAAAGCATTACCAATGATTCAAACTATTGGTTCATTAAAACGTTTAGAATTATTGCGTAATCACCCTGAGTTGAAAGATAAACTTTGGGAAAACGTAAATGCATTACAAAACGGATTGCGTACAAGAAACTTTAATATTGGAGATACAAATACTTGCGTAACACCAGTTTATTTACAAGGAAGTGTTCCGGAAGCAATGGTAATGGTAAATGATTTAAGAGAAAACTACGGTATTTTCTTGTCGATTGTAATTTATCCGGTAATTCCAAAAGGAATTATTTTGTTGAGAATGATTCCAACAACTTCACATACTTTGGCTGATATCGATGAAACGTTAACGGCATTTGAAGCAATTCGTGAAAAATTAGAAAACGGTACTTATAAAGAAATTGCAAGCAGAACTACAGTAGATTTAGACGCTTAAATTTCTTGAAAATAAATTCCTGATATGGGAATTATGTAAAAAAATCCATTCGTTATGCGAATGGATTTTTTTTATTTCGACTAAATTTATACTTGTAAAACCCAAGTAAAATTAAAAAGTATGAAAAAATTATTAGCAATAACCGCAATTATTTTAGTTGTTTTTGTTTCATGTAAAAAGACAGAACCAGCACCCGAAATTGTTCCAAGTCCTCCAAAAGAAGCCGAAATTGTTGAGCCTTCAGGAGATCAGTGTTATGCATCAAGACTGAATGGTAATATTGTAGCGTTAAGTTTTAATGTAAATTCACATCAGGAAATAAACGGAAAACTAAGTTATAATCTAACAGGGAAAGATAAAAATGAAGGTACTTTGGTAGGAAATATGAAAGGTGATACACTAATTGCAGATTACACATTCATGTCTGAAGGTGTTTCATCTGTAAGAGAAGTTGTTTTTTTACAAAAAGACGGTGCTCTTATTGAAGGATATGGCGATGTAGTAGATGCAAATAACAAAGTAACTTTTAAAGATAAAAAGAAATTAAAATTTGATACAAAAAATACATTGACCAAGACTGATTGTCCTCAATAATCAGGAATTTAAAATTTGTAAATAATAAAAAATCCATTCGCTTTTAATGAATGGATTTTTTTTTAACTTATTTCTTTGATTTAACTTTATCTACGAATTCACTTGAATTGCCGTTCCAGTAACATTTTTTGCAGCGTTGACCGATAAATTCATGTTTACAATTTTTATAGCCATATAAGATATTTGCACATTCAGGGCATAAGTTTTGCATTAAAGAAGAATCTTTGTAAAATTCACTCTTACATTCATCACAAATTTTTATATCAGGCATTTAATTTAATCGATAGTTATTACTCTAACTTTAAATTTCTTAAAGATATTTCAGGTACGTTTTTCTCTGACAGTGAATTTTGGGATCAAAATTCTTCCATAACAAATGAATTGCTGTGTTTTCAGCTAATTCAGGAGTTCTGATACAATTTTGAATTCCTTTTTCTGAGAATGTTTTATAATATTCATCAAAAATAATTGCTGTAACGCCTTTGTTTTGGTAATCAGGATGAACTCCGATAAGGTAAAAAACAACGTCTTTACTTTGTTTTCTTGCTTTTAGCAAATGAATAAACCCAAAAGGAAATAGTTTTCCTTTTGCTTTTTGTAAAGCCTCAGAAAAACTAGGCATTACAATACTAAAAGCAACCAATTTATCGTCTTTATCTACCACAAATTTGATGTATTCCGGATTGATAAAACTGATGTATTTCTTCTTAAAATATTCTTTCTGAACATCTGAGATTGCTACAAACGAAGCCAGTTTAGCATAAGATTCATTAAACAAATCAAACATTTTATCCACGTGTGGCATAATGTCTTTTGTTTTGGTAAATGTTAGAGATCTTAGACCGTATCTTTTTTTGATTAATTCCTGTGCTTTAAGGAAAAATTCAGGTTTAACATTCGAAAACGGAAAAATGCTTTCTATATATTCCTTTTCTACCTGAAAGCCCAATTGTTCAAAATGAGTGACATAATAAGGATTGTTATACCATGTAATCATGGTTCCCATTTGGTCGTAGCCTTCTGTAAGAACACCAACTTTGTCCAGGTTCGAAAAACCCATTGGGCCTTCAACATGCTCCAGGCTATGTTGTCTTCCTAACTCATATACTTTTTCTAATAAAGTCTTTGTTACTTCGATATCATCGATAACATCAAACCATCCAAAACGAACCTTTCTTTTGTGTTGATTGTTTACCTCAGACCAATTGATGATTGCTGTAATTCTTCCAACAATTTGATTGTCTTTGTATGCAAGGTAAAAATAGGCTTCGGCGTTATCAAAAGCAGGATTTTTTGTTTTATCAAAAGACTCTAATTCGTCTGCAATAATAGGCGGAACCCAATATGGATTGTCTTTATAGAGAGAAAACGGAAATTTGACATAGTTGGTTAATTCCTTTTTGGTTTTGGCTTCTTTAATTGTAATCATCAAGATTCAGTATGTAATTGTCTCTTTACTTAGAGGTTATTAAAATTTATTCGTATTTCGCTTTACGCTTTCTTTCTTTTGCCTGATAATCGATTTCTCTTTGTTCCATCTGGTTATCTTTGTTCTTTTTTGCTTTTTCCTTGCCCTTAAATTGCATTTGTTGTTCTTTATAACTTCCGTCATAACGCCAGGAAACGCCAACTCCTCCATATAATACCGAAGGCGTATTTTTGAAGTTAGTACTAATAGAAGCATCAACCTGAAGATTAGAATTGATTAAGTAAGCCGCTCCGCCACGAACAATAGCGTCGCTGTAAAAATCGCTTTTGTAGCCTTGGTTTTCAACAAAACCGGACCATTTATCATTAAAGCCATGTGTCAGGGTCAAAACGTAACCATAACTAGGATAATCTGTTCCTATATAATCTGCAATAATATTGGTTACTAAAACCCATTTTCCTCCGCCAAATAAATTTTGGGTAATCAAGGCTACTTTTGGTGAAATGGCAGATTGAGGAGAAAAGTAATACGGATTATCAGCACCGGTAAAATTTGCTCCTGCAAAAATAGAAACCGCAGGAATCAGTTCATGCCAGTTAAAACTATGGTTGGCTTTGTAACTATAAATATTAGCTTCTTTTTTATAGTTTTTATAAGGATCATAAATTAAATATTTAGCTCCTAAAACCGTTTGTCTGAAATTATTCTTTTTATAACTGGTGTATGGCGTATCAAAATTTTCCATTTGGTATTGCAAATCCAGGATAAATTCTAATTTTTCTAAAAAAGCACCATATCTTAGGGTTAAATCTGTACCAAAACCGTTTGCATCATAATTTAATAGATCGTGTTTTTCTTTTATACCATAAATACCAAGTTCTGCCTGAATTACTGATTTTCCTACCGCATAAGCAGACATCGTTTCACCCGGACGATTCGAGTTGATTACATCAGTATATTGTGCGAAAAAAAGTTGTGGTACGAAAAAAAGTGCTGTAATAAAAAAGTTTTTATTTTTTAACATAAATGTTTTTTTTGATTAAAAAGTAATAACGCATTTCAAATGTACTATATTTTATTATTTATTTAAGATTGATATTTTAATTTTAAACAATGGATTTATTAATTTTGGAAAAAAATTATATGATCATGCAAGAAGCATCTTTTACAAATTTGTTTAAAACGATAATGTGGATTATTGCGTTTTATTATATTTTTAAGTTTTTAGCTAAAATCTTTTTACCGGTATTGGTAAAGAAAGCGGTTGAAAAAGCAGGGGAGAATTTTCAGAGACAACAACAATATAGTCAGGGAACTACATGGCAAAAAACGCGTACAAATAATGACGAAATCATTATAGATACAGCCAATGCTAAAAAACCACGCGAAACCAAAAAGGTGGGCGATTATGTTGATTACGAAGAAATAGATTAAGTTTGTGTCCTAGAGTTGTAGGATTCATCATTTAACCCAAACCAGTCTAAATTGAAAATAGTAAATAAGTTCTATCCGCATGCCCTTGTTATATTGGGCTTTATTATCGTTTCTTTAATTTATTTTTACCCGGTTTTACAGGGAAAACAAATCTTCCAATCGGATATTGCTCAATATACCGGAATGGCTAAAGAGCAAAATGATTTTAGAGCAACAGAGCATTCTGAGCCTTATTGGACCAATTCAGCTTTTGGTGGTATGCCAACCTATCAGTTAGGAGCAAATTATCCTAATGATTTTGTGGGACATATAGACGATATTTTACGTTTCTTACCACGTCCTGCTGATTATCTATTTCTATATTTCTTAGGTTTCTACGGCTTATTATTGGTTTTAAAAACCGATCCTTTAAAAGCATTTATCGGAGCAATCGCTTTCGGTTTTTCTACTTATTTAATCATTATTCTTGGAGTTGGTCATAATGCAAAAGCGCATGCAATTGCTTATATGCCGCTTGTTATAGCCGGATTTATACTGGTTTTTCAGAAAAAATATATTTGGGGAGGTTTGCTCACCATGTTTGCGGTTGCATTAGAAATTAATGCAAACCACTTTCAAATGACCTATTATTTATTGATTTTCTTATTGATATTATCGGGTTATTATGCCTTTAATTTTATTAAAGAAAAAGAATATAGGCCTCTTTTAACAGCAATTGGAGTTTTGGCTGTAGCCGGAATCTTTGCGATTGGAGCAAATGCTACCAATTTGATGGCTACTAGCGAGTATGCTAAATTTAGTACTCGAAGCAATAGCGAATTGACTTTTAATCCGGACGGATCTAAAAAGACAAATGAAAATGCTTTAAGCCGCGAATACATTACAGAATATAGTTACGGAATTCCTGAAAGTTTTAACCTGATTGCGCCAAGACTTTTTGGAGGTTCAAATCATGAAAACGTAGGAACAGATAGCCGTATGTATTCGTTTATGATCGAACAGGGAGTTCCATCAGAGCAAGCTCAGGATTTTGTGTCAGGAATGCCAACATATTGGGGAGATCAGCCTATTGTTGCAGCTCCGGCATATATTGGGGTTGTGGTTTTCTTTTTAGGAGTTTTGGCATTATTTATCGATGATCGAAAAATAAAATATGTATTTCTTTCGGGGGCGCTTGTTTCTTTAGTGCTTTCCTGGGGAAAAAATTTCTCCTTGCTAACCGATTTTTTTATCGATTACGTTCCAATGTATGATAAGTTTAGGGCAGTTTCCTCTATTCAGGTTATTCTTGAATTGTGTTTTCCTGTTTTGGCTATTATGGGATTACAATCTTTCTTTAAAGCTAAAGATGAACCTAAAATACAACAAAAAGCACTTGTACAAACTGGGGTTTTTGGTATAGGAATTATTGTAATATTAGTGTTTGCTAAAAGTATGTTCCATTTTACAGGAAGCAACGATAACTATTTCCTGCAAAGCTACGGACCAGCTTTTGTTGATGCTTTAAAGGAAGACAGAATGACTTTATATTCTGCTGATTTATTACGTTCAGGATTTTTTATTGTATTGACTTTTGGAATTTTATGGTTGTTTATCAAAAATAAACTGGCTCAAAATACTACTTTAATTATCGTTGGTCTTTTAATGATTTTCGATTTATTTTTTGTGGATAAAAAATATGTTTCGGCAAAAGATTTTGTGAGCCCTGTACAAATTGCAGCGCCGTTTCAGGAAACACCTTCTGATGCACAAATTCTAAAAGATACAACACATTACAGGGTTTTTGAAGTAAACGGAAACATGTCCAGCGCACGTGCATCTTATTTTCACCATTCTTTAGGTGGATATCATGCTGCGAAACCAAGAAGAATACAGCAATTATTTGATTATCAAATTGCGAAAAATAATATGGAAGTTTTGGATATGTTGAATGTAAAATACATCATCCAGACAGATAAAGAAGGAAAAGAATTTCCAACTATAAATCCAAATACAAACGGAAATGCATGGTTTGTTAGTACCATAAAATTAGTAAATAAGGCTGATGATGTAATGAAAGCTTTAGATCATATTGATACTAAAACTGTAGCTGTTTTTAATGTACACGAACATGAAGGCAAATTTAAAAGTGCCCGATTAAAGAAACAATGGGATACAACCGGAACTATTAAAGTTGTGGAATACAAACCAAATTATATCAAATACAAGTCTGATAATAAGAAAGATGGTTTGGCAGTATTTTCTGAAATGTATTATAAAAATGGCTGGAACGCATATATTGATGGTGAATTAACGACACATTTCCCTGTTGATTATGTTTTAAGAGCTATGGAAGTTCCGGGAGGACAACATACTATTGAGTTTAAATTTGAACCTCAGGTTGTAAAAACCGGAAGCATCATTACTTTGATAAGTTTTATTGGAATGTTGTTGCTTTTAATTGGAGGTATTTATTTTGAGAATAGAAAGGTAAAAACTGGAGATCAAAAAATCTGATTTTGTTTTCAGAACTATTTATTGCTTATATCATTTAGTATCTTTACATATTATTTTAAATATCTAAACAATGAAAAAGAGCGTTTTAAGTTTTGGTTCTCCTAAAGAATTGGAAGCGAAAAGAATAGCTGAAATAAAATCTCTTTCTTATTTAGAAAGATTAATGATACTTATTGAGGTTTCTTACACCTTGAAAATAGTAAATAGAATTTCTATTCAAAAAAGAATGAAGTTTTACTAATATTTTTGAATCTGCATTATAAAACAACAAACCCGATTTTCTTTGGAACAAAAAAAACTCTTAATCATTACTTATTATTTCCCGCCTGCTGGAGGTCCGGGAGTACAGCGTTGGTTAAAATTTGTAAAATATTTACCTGAATTTGGTGTTCAGCCCATTGTATATGTTCCTGAAAATCCAACATATCCAATAATTGATGAAGGTTTGGTAAGTCAGATCTCTGATAAAGCTATTGTTCTAAAAAATAAAATTTGGGAGCCCTATCAATTGGCATCCATTTTTTCGAAGAATAAAACCAAGAAAATCAGTTCCGGAATTTTTCCTCATAAGAAAAAACAAACTTTTTTAGATAAAACATTTCTTTGGATTCGAGGAAATCTTTTTATTCCCGATGCCCGTGTTTTTTGGGTAAAGCCTTCAGTGACTTATCTGGAGAAATATATCAAGGAAAATAATATTGATACCATTGTAACTTCGGGACCGCCGCACAGTTTGCATTTAATAGGCTTAGAATTAAAAGAAAAACTAAATGTAAAATGGTTTGCTGATTTTCGCGATCCGTGGACTACAATTGGTTATCACAAAGCATTACGTTTGTCGGCTTATGCAGCTAAAAAACATAAAAGTTTAGAACATAAAGTACTTAATAGTGCAGATACTATTATTGTAACGAGTAAAACTACCAAAACCGAATTTCAGGCGATTACCAATAAGCCAATTTCGGTAATTACCAACGGTTACGATATTGAGAATGTTGAAAAACAAACTTTAGATACTAAATTTACTTTAGCACATATTGGGTCCTTTTTATCAGATAGAAATCCTAAATTTTTATGGGAATGTTTGGTAGAATTACTTCATGAAATACCAGATTTTAAAACACATCTGGAAATTAAATTAATTGGGGCCGTAAGTCAGGAAGTTTTAGATGCTATTCAGGAATTTAATCTGAATGATTATTTGAATCTTTTAGGATATGTTTCGCATCACGAAGCAATTGCACATCAAAAAAAATCTCAGGTTTTACTTTTAATCGAGATTAATTCTGAAGATACTAAAAGCATAATTCCTGGTAAATTGTTTGAATACATGGTCTCCAATCGACCAATAATTGCGATTGGTCCAAACGGATCAGATTTTGCCGATATCATTAAAGAGACTAATACAGGAGTATTTTTTGATTATTCTGAAAAAGCGAAGTTAAAAAGTGTAATTTTGGACTTTTATAATCAATTTTTGGAAGGGAAATTACAATCTCATGGCGTTGGTTTACAACAATATTCAAGAAAAAGCCTTACTAAACAATTGGCACAATTGATTAGCGAATCATAAGATTGCAATAATCTAAAATCCATAATCTAAAAATCTAAAATCCAAAAATGGGTATTGTTTTAAATCAGTCTTTCAAAAATACAATCATTACTTATATAGGTTTCGCTATTGGAGCCATTAATACACTTTATTTATATCCTATTTATCTGGGTGCTACTTATTACGCGTTAACCAATTATATTCTTTCGGCAGCGAATGTTATTATGCCTTTGTTTGCTATCGGAATGCAAAATACGTTAGTCAAATTTTATTCTCAATATAAAACAGAAGAAGAAAGAGAGCAATTTTTATCATTTACAGCCTTATTTCCAATATTAATGTGTATTCCGTTAGGGATAATCGGAATCTTTTTCTTTGATGATATTACGGCATTTGTAACAAAGAAAAACCCTGTTGTAAAAGAGTTTATGTTTTTAATTCCATTTATTGGGATTTGTATGGCCTATTTCGAAATATTCTATGCCTGGGCGAGAGTTCATATGCATTCTGTTTTTGGAAATTTTATTAAAGAAGTTGGGTTGAGACTGTTTTCGACTTTTGCTTTGGTAGGTTTATATTTTAATTGGATGACACTTATTCAATTTGTATATGTGACGGCAGGAATTTATTTTGTGGCTTTTATAGTAACGATGTTTTATGCTTTCTATGTCAAAAAGCCTAAATTTCAGATCAATATACCTCAAAATGTAAAAGACGTAATGGAATATACCTTTTTCATTATTCTTTCAGGAAGTGTTGCCAATTTACTTTTAGACGGTGATAAATTGATGCTGAATCAATACATGAAAATTGAGAACATCGCTTATTATTCTGTGGCAACCTATATTGCTTTGGTAATCTCGGTTCCGAGTCGTGCCATGCATCAGATTGTATATCCGATTACGGCAAAATTGATGCACGATAACAAACATGATGAATTGAATCAATTGTATAAAAAAACCTCTATCAATCTGCAAATGGTTGGCGGATTTGTAATGTTATGTATTTTTGTCAATATCAATCAATTGTATGAATTAGTTCCAAAAGAATACAGTGGCGGAATCTCTGTTGTATTTATGATTGGATTATCGAAGTATTTCGATTTGATTTTAGGAAACAATAATGCTATCATTTTTAATACAAAATACTACCGAATGGTATTGTATTTAGGATTGCTTTTGGTGTTTTTGACCGTGATCTTAAATATGATTTTTATTCCAATTTTTGGAATTAAAGGTTCTGCGTTTGCGACTTTATTATCGATTACACTATATAGTTTGGCAAAATTGCTTTTTGTTGTAAAAAAGCTTGATTTATATCCTTTTTCTAAAGAAACGATCTATTCAATGCTGTTAACTTTTGCGTTGTTTCTACTGTTTTATTTTTGGGAATTTCCGTTTTACCAATTGATAAGTATTGCTTTAAAATCTATTTTAGTAACGATTTTATATGTTTACTTAAATTATAAGTTTGATATTTCTCCGGATATTAATAAAGTAATCGATATGCTTTTGCGAAAAGTAGGAATTAAAATTTAGTACGATTTTATTGAGAAAACATAAAGTATTTTAAATTCCAATCTATTTTGTTTTTATATTTGTTAGAAGGATAACCAACTTATTGCTAGCAAAATATGAAAAAGAAATTAGTGTGTTTTTTAGCGTTCTTCATTGTTTTGTTTTCTTCACTGGCTTTTGCTCAAAAAGATACTTTACAGACTTCAAAAGTTACAACCGAATTAAAACAAAAAGGATATCCTGTAAATCCATTCAAGGACACGCTTTTTTATGTTTATAATAAAGTAGGTTCTTTTACTGCCGAAAACAGGGCAAATGCCATTACTGAAAAAATCAGAAAACTTTACGAAGACTCTTTTTTTGAAGAAGATTCTATTATAGTTGTTCCTTCGGATATTTCTCAGGATATAGTGTACAAAAACGACTTCATCATTATGTCCATTTTGGATGGTGATGCAAAAGCCGAAAATCAAACCACTGGATTTATTGCCAAGCGAAATTTAAACGCAATAAAAAAAGCCGTTATCTATCAAAACGAAAATTATTCAATGCTTCCTAAAAGACTTGGATATACTGCATTACTGATTCTTATCATTGGAATTGTTTTGTATTTTGTGGGAAAGATTTTCAATAGAATACGATTACACATTCTTAAAAATAGCGATAAATATTTTAAAGGTTTTAGTTATAACAATATCACTATTCTTTCGCCACAAAAACAGCAAGGGCTATTAATGCGATTGTATAGCTTTGTAAAAGGTTTTACTTTGATTTTGATAGTTTATTTTTCTTTGCCATTATTGTTTAGCATTTTTCCGGCGACAGAAGCATACACCACAACATTATTACGATGGATTCTTACGCCGGCAAAACTGGCTGTAATGGGCTTTGTCGATTTTTTACCAAGCTTTGTTACTATAGTTGTTATTGTTTTTATTTTTAAATATACCATAAAGGTAATACGGTTCTTTTTTGATGAAATCAAAAAAGAAAATATAAAAATAGATGGCTTTTACAGTGACTGGGCAATGCCTACATTTAATATCATCAGGTTTCTATTATTGGCGTTTATGATAGTGATTATATTTCCGTATTTGCCAGGTTCTGATTCTCCAATTTTCAAAGGTGTATCTGTTTTTGTGGGTATTTTATTTTCATTAGGATCCTCAAACGCTATTGCCAATATGGTGGCAGGTTTAGTTATCACCTATATGCGCCCGTTTAAGATTGGTGATTTTATAAAAATAGGAGATGTAAGCGGAGAGGTTATAGAGAAAACAGCTTTGGTTACCAGAATAAGAACGCCAAAATTTGAAGATATAACAATACCTAATTCTACTGTATTGTCCAGTACTTCTACTAATTATTCGTCGAATACAAAGCAGGTCAATAATGGTTTACTAATTCACACCACTGTTACAATTGGTTATGATGTACCCTGGAAAGATATTCATAAAGCTTTGATCGATGCGGCATTAAAAACAGAGTTGATTGAGCAAACACCGCCGCCTTTTGTGTTGCAGACAAGCTTAGATGATTTTTATGTTTCGTACCAAATTAATGTGTATACGAAACACCCTACAAAGCAGCCTATGATCTATTCTTCATTGCATCAAAATATTCAGGATTCATTTAATGCGGCCGGAATCGAAATTATGTCACCTCATTATAATGCCATACGCGACGGAAATAACACTACGATTCCTGAAAATTATTTAAAAAGTGATTACGAGGCTCCTTCATTTAATATTAAGAATAAAAGTTAATAAATTGATACTGTGGTATTAATCTTAAAAATTTAACAGTGATTTGTTTTGAATTTAATTTTATAAAAATTAACTTTAGCTAAGAATTTAGCAACACTTTCCTTAATAGGATAAAAAAGATCTCATTTAAGACAATAAAAGTGTTTGTTATTGTGTTTATTAAGTTGGATTGCTACGCTGAAAATGTTAAAAAGCGTGGAGTAATTTTTGCAGTATTTGGATTAATTTTTTTACGTAATGATTATGAAGAACAATGGACTTAGTCAGGAGCAGAGCTTACAGGTGTTTTCTAATATGATATCAAACAAAGTTCATAACGGATTTACATTAGAAGAGAGAAATGATGAATTCCTTTTTGCAGTCCTTTCAAAGGGCGGAAAAGTAGTAAATCATGGTTTAAATTTCATTATTTTTTGTCTAACCTTAGGATTGTGGTCATTTGCTTGGCTTTACTTGACAATTGAGGCATCAAAACAAAAAAAAGTATTAGTTGCCATCGACGAAGATGGTTTCCCCTTTGAAGAACGATGTTTAGTCGCTTAATAAATTTAAATCTCAAAATTTAAAAAAGATCCAAATTCCAATATGATTTAAGATCATTGGAATTTGGATTTTTTATTTGAAATTTTCTTAAACTTAGAACCTTAGCAACTCAGTCCCTCAGAATCTTTCTCCTATAATTTGTCTTTTAAATAAATCCCTGTAACTGATTTCTTTTCTTTTGCTACATCTTCAGGAGTTCCTGTAGCTAATAAATGTCCTCCGTTTTCTCCACCTTCGGGACCTAAATCAATAATCCAGTCGGCGCATTTTATAAGATCAAGATTGTGTTCGATTACAATTATCGAATGTCCTTTTTCTATTAATGCATCAAAAGAAGCTAATAATTTTTTGATGTCATGAAAGTGTAATCCCGTTGTTGGTTCATCAAAAACAAATAAAGCTTTGTCTTTTGTAGCCCCTTTTACTAAAAATGAAGCCAGTTTAATACGTTGTGCTTCTCCGCCCGAAAGGGTAGAAGAAGATTGACCTAATTGCACATAACCTAAACCAACATCTTGTAAAGGCTGAAGTTTTTGTGTAATTTTGGTTTGTTTGTTTTTATCGAAAAAGGCAATGGCATCATCGATAGTCATGGTTAGAATATCGTTGATGTTTTTATCGTCGAAGGTGATTTCTAAAATTTCTTTTTTAAATCTTTTTCCCCCGCAAGTTTCACATGGCAGCGAGACATCGGCCATAAAGACCATCTCGACGTTTATTGAGCCTTCTCCTTTACAGGTTTCGCAACGACCTCCGTCAACATTAAAAGAAAAATGTTTGGCCTGATAACCTCTTATTTTAGATAATTTCTCTTTGGCATATAAATCACGAATATCATCATAAGCCTTGATATAGGTTACCGGATTTGATCGTGAACTTCTTCCAATAGGATTTTGATTTACATATTCGATATGTTTTATTTGCGAAAAAGAACCTTTTAGATCACTAAACTGACCGGCTTTCTCGGCTGCGTTTTCCAGCTTTTTCTGCATGGCAGGAAATAATATTTTTTTGATCAAAGTACTTTTTCCACTTCCCGAAACTCCTGTAATTACGGTTAAAACATCTAATGGAAAAGTAACATTAATATTTTTTAAGTTATTTTCTCTTGCGCCAACAATATCAATATGATTTTTGAATTTTCGTCTCTTTTTAGGAACCGAAATTTCTAAATCTCCATTAAGATATTTTGCCGTTAATGAATCTGATTTTAAAATTTCATCATAAGTACCCTGAGCAACCAGATGACCTCCAAAGGTTCCTGCTTCAGGACCAATATCAATGATCATATCAGCAGCTTTCATAATATCTTCATCATGTTCTACAACAATAACCGTATTGCCCAGATCACGAAGCGATAATAAAACTTTGATTAGTCGTTCAGAATCTTTTGGGTGTAAACCAATACTTGGCTCATCAAGAATATACATCGATCCAACCAAACTGCTTCCTAATGAAGTGGCGAGGTTAATACGTTGCGATTCTCCACCTGAAAGTGTTGCTGAATTTCTGTTTAAAGTCAGGTAATCCAAACCAACTTCTGTCAAAAATGACAAACGATTGTTGATTTCGACCATCAAACGTTTTGCAATTTGTTGTTCGTAAACATTTAAATCAATGTTTTTGAAAAAAGTAACCAAATGTTTAATAGGTAAATCGACTAAATCAGAAACTGTTTTACCGTTGATTTTTACATATGAAGCTTCTTCGCGTAAACGTTTTCCGCGACAAGCGTGACATTTTGTTTTTCCGCGGTAACGCGATAACATTACGCGATTTTGAATTTTATAATTTTTTTCTTCAAGTTCTTTAAAGAAACCGTTCAGACCTTGAAAATAACTGTTTCCTTTCCATATCAGGTCTTTTTGCTCTTCGGTTAGTTCAAAATACGGTTTATGAATCGGGAAATCAAATTTATAAGCGTGTTTTACCAATTCGTCTTTATACCAGCTCATGCTGTCTCCTCGCCATGGATAAATAGCATTTTCAAAAACAGATAAAGAAGTATTTGGCACTACTAAATCAGCATCGATGCCAATAATATTTCCGTAACCTTCGCAAACCGGACAAGCTCCGTAAGGATTATTAAAACTGAATAAATGAACGTTAGGTTCTAAGAACGTAATGCCGTCTAATTCAAAATTATTCGAATAGGTAAATCTTTTATCTGAGCCTACTTCCTGAAGATAACAAATTCCTTTTCCTTCAAAAAAAGCGGTTTGTACGGCGTCGGCCAAACGATTATAAAACTCTTCTTCGTCCTTAACGACAATCCTGTCAATAATCAATAAAATATCTTTATTGTCTAATTTATGAATTTCTGTAGGCGTAAATTCATCTAAACGAACCATTTCATTATTTGCCAGAATACGTGCAAAACCTTGTTGCAGCAATACTTTTAGCTTGTCTTCGAGTTGTCGCCCTTCTTCAAGATGAATAGGAGACAGAAGCATCCATTTGCTGTCTAATGGCATGTTTTTTACATCGGCGACAACATCGGTAACGGTATTTTTTTTGACTTCGAGTCCGGAAACCGGTGAAAATGTACGGCCAATTCTTGCGAATAAAAGCTTCATATAATCGTAGATTTCAGTCGAAGTTCCTACAGTCGAACGTGCGTTCGTTGTATTTACTTTTTGCTCAATAGCAATTGCAGGAGCAATACCTTTTATGTATTCTACTTTTGGTTTGTCTAATCGCCCAAGAAACTGACGCGCATACGAGGATAAACTCTCTACATAGCGGCGTTGTCCCTCGGCATACAAAGTATCAAAAGCTAAGCTTGATTTACCTGATCCTGAAAGACCTGTGATGACAACAAGTTTATTTCTGGGAATAGCGACATCTACATTTTTTAAATTATGTACTTGCGCTCCTTTAATTATAATATTATGTTTTGGGTCGAGTGTAGAAAGATCAATCTGCATACAAAAAGTCAATTTTTACAAAAGTAATCAATTTTGAATTGAGTTCTGTTAATGACATTGTTCCAAATTTTAACATAATTCCCATTGTTGTAAAAGCTGAATAAATCCTATAGTTTCCTAAAGTTGAAACCTTGGGCTATGTTTTGAGATTCTATCGTAGTAAATTGCTAATCGATTAAATCATTGAGGCAGGGTATATTTTCACATTCCAAATTCCCGAGTTAAAAGTCCGAATTAATAGAAATTGTATAGAATTAACAGAGATATGTTTAATCTTGTTTTATTTTATTAAAAACTTGTTATTTCAATATAAAATAAGCTATTTTAGAACTGATTTTTAATAATAAATACCACAAGATAAAATTGAAAACGAAACTTTCTTTGCTGTTTTTTTTGATGAGTTTTGTCCTGTTTTCGCAGGAGTTTCCGCCCATTATTAAGTATTCATCGTCTGTTTATGGTGCAGGAAATCAGAGTTGGATGATATCGCAGGACGATCAGAACTATTTGTATTTTGCAAATAATGATGGTTTGCTCGAATATAATGGCACAAACTGGCAATTATATCCGGCACCAAATGAAACTATTATGCGCTCGGTAAGAGTTATTGGAAACAAAATTTACACTGGCTGCTACATGAATTTTGGTTACTGGACCAGACAAACCAATGGAAAGCTAAAATATACTTCGCTCAGCGATACTATCAAAAATAAAATTTTGGATGATGAACAATTCTGGAATATTCTTAAATACGATCAATGGATTTTATTTCAATCCTTAAACCGAATTTATATTTATGATACCAAAACCGGAAAATTTAAAATTATTGCGCCAAAAAATGGCGTTGTTAAGTCATTCGCAAATAAAAATGCTATCTATTTTCAAACGATAAATGAAGGCCTTTTTGAAATAGAAAGCGGCAAAGCCAAATTAGTTTCGGATCATCAAATTCTTAAAAAATTCACGATGGTAAATATATTTACAACAGAAGATGGTTTACTGATTCAGACACAATTGGATGGTATTTATAAATTATCAGGAAATAACCTAACCCGTTTTGCAACGGATGTTGATGCTGAATTGAAATCAAGTTTTGTTTACAGCAGTCAACTTCTTCAGGACGGAAGTTTTGCTTTAGGAACGGTTTCTAACGGGATCTTTATTTTATCAGATAAGGGAAGATTAAAATATCATATTTCGCAAAGCAAAGGATTGAGCAACAATACTGCCTTGTCTCTTTTTGAAGATAAAGACCAGAATTTGTGGGCAGGACTCGATAACGGAATCAATTGTATCAATATCAACTCACCTGTGCATAGTTTTACAGATGATACCGGAGTTTTGGGAACAGTGTATGCATCGGCTACTTTTAATGGTCTGTTATATGTGGGCACCAATCAGGGTTTATTTTGTAAAAACATTCAAAGCAATTCTGAGTTTAAATTCATAAATGGTACAAAAGGACAGGTTTGGTCGCTTTTTGTATATGATAATACACTTTTTTGCGGACATGATTCAGGAACTTTTATTATCACGAATGATTCGGCCAGAAGTATATTTTCGGCTTCGGGAACCTGGAAATTAGAAAAAGTACCCAATTCTGAAAATCAATTGCTTCAGGGGAATTATTACGGAATTTCGGTTTTAGAAAAAGTAAACAATCAATGGGTTTTTAAAAATAAAATTAAAGGTTTTGATTATTCTTCGCGTTATTTCGAAATCACCAATAATTTCGATGTTTATGTAAGTCATGAATACAAAGGTATTTTTAGATTAAAACTGGATAAATCATTATTACAAACGCATGGTTTTTATACTTATAAATCTCCTCAAAAGGGAAAAAATGCCAGTTTAGTCAAATTCAACAATGCTATTTATTACGCTTATAAGGGCGGAATTTTCAAATTAAATCCAAATACAAAACAATTTGAAAAAGACAATTTATTGAGTTCTATTTTCGAAAAAGATGAATATACATCCGGGAAATTAATCGTAGACAATTCGAACAAAATCTGGCTGTTTTCTAAAAACTATATCCATTATTTTTCTGCCAGTAAATTAAGCAATCAGCTAAAACAGAATATCATCCCGATTCCGTCATCTTTAACCAATTCGATGCTGGGTTTTGAGAATATTACACAAATTTCGAAGTCGACTTATTTAATAGGTACTACGGATGGGTATTATACGTTGAATATTGAGGATTTAAGTTTTAAAAACTATACCGTTTTTATCACTGATATTACCATAAACAAACAAAATGAAACCTTAAAAAATGTTGCCATTCAAAATGAGGGAGAATTTAAATCAAACGAAAATAATATCACTCTAAACTATACGGTTCCTGAATACAATAAATACATCAATTCAGAATATCAATATTTGCTGGAAGGTTTCCAGAACGATTGGAGCGAATGGAGCACAAAAGCAACAGTAAATTTTAAAAATCTTTCACCAGGAAAATATACCTTCAAAGTAAGGGCAAAATATGCTAGTACAATACTGGAAAATACGGCCACTTATACATTTGTGGTTTTAAAACCATGGTATTTAACCAATCTGGCTTGGTTTATTTATTTTCTTTTAATGTTGGTATTGGCCTATTTTGTAAACAAAGCGTATCGCAATTATTATCACAAACAAAAAGAGAAATTAATAGAAGAAAATAATCTTTTATTAGAGATTAAAGAACTCGAAAATGAGCAGCAATTAATGAAGCTTCGCAACGAACAACTCTCTCAGGATGTTGATAATAAGAACAGAGAGTTGGCAGTTTCGACCATGAGTTTAAATAGCAAAAACGAATTACTTGCTTTTATTAAGGAAGATTTAAAAAAGACCTCTCAAAACGATAGTAATAATATCAAATCGGTTATAAGTACAATCAACAAAAATATTACCGAGGAAGATTCCTGGAATGTATTTAAAGAAGCTTTTGATAATGCCGATAAAGATTTTCTAAAAAGAATCAAGCAGCTTCATCCTTTGCTTACTCCAAACGATTTGCGTCTATGTGCTTATCTTCGATTGAATCTTTCTTCAAAAGAAATTGCTCCTTTATTTAATATTTCGGTGCGAAGTGTTGAGATAAAAAGGTATCGTTTGCGTAAAAAAATGGATTTGCAGCACGAAAACGGTTTAGTCGAATATATTTTGGCTGTATAGTACATCAAAAAACGCTTCTAAAAAACTATACATTACCTCAACATTAACGATTTGTTGTGATTTTGTAGTGTTTATGTTAAAGAAATTAACATTCGTAATTTATAGTTAAATAAGGGTTTATTTTAGGATATATTAAATTTACATAGGTTTTTTTTATGATGTATGTTTTTTGTTGAGGTTAAATTTGTAGTTTTCCTAAACGGATAAGATAAATTTATCTTTCAATAAAAACTAACTAATTATGAAATCTAGATTATTACTAACCGTACTAATGCTGTTTACATCTTATGCGTTTTCGCAGTCTTTTGATGTAAGCGGTACAGTATTAGATGGCTCGGGTTTATCTCTACCGGGCGTAAATGTAAAAGTTAAAAGTTCGTCGCAAAGTACAACCACAGACTTCGACGGATCTTTTAAATTATTAGGAGTTCCTAAAGGGACTGTAATTGTTTTAAGTTATATAGGTTTTAAAACACAAGAAGTTGTGGTTTCAGGAACCAAAATAACGGTTAAAATGAGCGATGATGCCAGATCGCTTGATGAAGTTGTTGTATTAGGATACAGCAGCAAAAAGAAAAGAGATGTAACAGGAGCAGTTACTGTTGTATCGAGCAAAACGATCGAGGATCTTCATCCTCTTAAAGTAGAGCAAGCCCTGCAAGGAACCGTTGCGGGTGTTAGCGTTACGGCACAATCGGGTTCTCCGGGAGCAGCAATGAATATCAATATTAGAGGTGTTGCCACAAACGGGAATAATGCTGCAACTGTATTTATAGATGGTTATCAGGGAGATTTGAGTATTTTAAATCCAAGTGATATCGAATCGATAACAGTACTTAAAGATGCGCAGGCAGCAGTTTATGGAGTATTGGGAGCCAACGGAATTGTATTGGTAACCACAAAAACAGGAAAAAAGAATTCTAAAACCAAAGTTTCTTTCAACTCTTCTTTTGGTACACAGGAAACAAGCAGAAAAATGTCGGTACTAAATGCCACAGAATATGCATTGTTATTGAATGAAAGTTATGCTAACGGCGGACAAGCATTGCCTTACCCTAATGTTTCAGGATTAGGAAAAGGAACAGATTGGCAAAAAGAAATTTTCAACTCAGCTCCGGTAATTAATAATGATATTGCCATATCCGGAGGTTCAGATAAAATCACCTATTTATTAAGCGGATCAGATTTAACCCAGCAAGGTATTATTGGAGGCCCAAAATCTGATTTTAAAAGAAATACTGCAAGATTATCTTTAGGCGCAGATTTGGCTAGTAATATGAAACTGCAAACGAATATTATTTATACGTATCTCGACAGAGATTCATTAAATGAAAACGGTTTAGGTTCGGTACTTTTTAATGCTATTAATACACCTTCGACTTTGCCGGTTCGTGATCAAAACGGAAACTATACTTTAGTTCCTAGTGCCCCAGGTTACGGAGTAGAAATTATCAATCCGTTGGCGCAAATAGAAAACACTTATAACGACTATAAGTTGAGAAAACTAAACGGAAATGTTAGCTTTATTTATGACATCACCAAAGAGTTTAAATTTACATCACGTATTGGTTTCAATAGTGGAAACAGCATTAGCAGAAACTTTTCTAAGCAAGTAAGCTACGGCGGAAAAGTGTTTGATATTACAAGAAGCAGTGTGAATCAAAATACTGTAAACGATAATGATTATACACTTGATCTTATTGCAGAATACAAAAAGACGCTTTTTGGCAATCATAATCTTAAAGCAATCCTTGTATCTACAGTTTATAAATTATGGGGATCAGGACTTGGAGCAACAGGTTATGATGTTCCTAATAATTCATGGAAATACGCAGATATAAATTTGGCAAAAGGAACAAGTCCGGCTGGTGGCCGTGATGTATCATCGTATAGTTATGATGAAAGAAGGGTTTCGTATGCCGGAATTTTAGAATATGATTTTAAAGGGAAGTATCTTTTAAGCGGAGTTATCAGACGAGATGCATCAACTAAATTTGGACCAGAAAACAGCGTTGCTTTCTTTCCTTCATTTACTGCAGGATGGGTAGTTTCTGAAGAATCATTTTTAAAAGATAATAGCACTTTAAATTTCTTAAAACTAAGAGTAAGTTACGGTGTTTTAGGAAATGACCAGATAAAACCTAATGGTTATACAGGTTTATTAAATGGAGAAGCGACTTATGTATTTAATGGAGCTCTTGTAAATGGTACAGCGATTGGCGGATTACCAAATCCGAAACTACAATGGGAAGAAGCCAAAAAGTTTGACGTAGGGGTTGATTTTAGATTATTTAATGATAAGCTGGATTTTACAGCAGATTATTTTATAGATACACGAGATAAATTATTGATTCCAAAAATTCCGGTATCGGGAATAACAGGAGTTTATGCTCCGGGAGCTTCTTCGCCAACTATGAATGCAGGTTCTGTACGTAACAAAGGATTTGAATTTGCGGTTAATTATAAAGACAAGATATCTGATAATTTTAATTTTAATATAGGATATAATATCACAACAATTGATAATGAAGTTTTAGAAGTGACTAATGGAACCGGTTATACAGAGGCAGGTGGTTTTGGCGTTGGACAGCCGCTTCTTCCGTCAAGAATGCAAAAAGGATTGCCTATTGGATATTTTTATGGATATAAAACGGATGGAATTTTCCAAAACCAGGCCGAAATTGCAGCACATCCATCGCAGGCAGCTTTAGGATCAGCCACAGCTCCGGGAGATATTCGATTTAAAGATGTAAATGGTGACGGTGTAATAGACAGCAAAGACAGAGCATATATTGGAGACCCGGTTCCGAGTGTAATAATGGGATTAAACTTAACCCTTAATTATAAAAATCTTGATTTCCTTGCCTATGCTTATGCTTCAATAGGAAATGATATGGTGAGAAATTACGAGCGTACACTTACAGATGTAAATAAATCAAATTATGTTTTAGGAAGATGGACCGGAGAAGGAACAAGTAACACCGTTCCAAGAGTTACAACCGGAGCTACAAACAACAATCTTTTTTCTGATTATTATGTAGAGGATGCCTCTTTCGTAAGAATTCAGAACGTACAATTGGGGTACACATTAAACAAAACATTCTCGGATAAAATTGGGATTTCAAAATTACGTTTATATGTAGGGGTAAACAATTTGTACACTTTTACCAAATACAAAGGTTTTGATCCGGCTGCTATCACAGGGCCAACAAATGATGATAATATTTCGCAATCGTCTGTAGGATCAGGAATCGATAACGGATTTTATCCAACTCCAAGGATTTATACAATGGGACTAAATCTAAATTTTTAAAAAACCAAGAAAATGAAAAAGTATATTTTAAATATAGGATTAGGAATCGTGCTTTTAGGAGCTTTAAGCGTTTCTTGTTCAGATAATTTTGTTGAGCGTGAGCCTGTATATTCAATAGATTCCGAAAATTATTTTAATTCAGAATCCGATTATTACAATGCCTTAATTGGCGCTTACGATTTGCTGCAATCTTCTTATGTAAATGTTTTATTGGGCGAAATAGCTTCTGATAATACAGCGGCCGGAGGAGAAAGTGCCAGTGACGTAATTGGTTTTCAGCAAGTAGATGAAATGACCCACACATCTGTAAACAGTAATATAAAAGATGTCTGGAACTGGATGTTTGCAGGAGTAAGCAGAGCAAGTTATATTTTGGAATTTAAAGATAAAACCGATTTTGCAGGTAAAAATCAAATATTGGCCGAAGCACATTTTTTAAGAGCATATTATCATTTTGAGTTAGTCAAATGGTTTGGTGGCATTCCGTTAAATGGAGACAAGAGGTTTAAATTAGACGATGAGAAAAAAATCCCACGTTCATCAGTTCAGGAAGTTTATGCTTCTATTGAAGGCGATTTGCTTTATGCGATCGATAATTTAAACCCGGATGCCCCACAAACAGGAAGAGCAACTAAAGGAGCTGCTCAGGCATTATTAGGCAAAGTGTATTTGTATCAGGATAAATTTGTAGATGCATCCAAAGTTTTAGACAAAGTAATCGAATCTGGTAAATATTCATTAGTAGCTGATTATAGCGCAATTTTTGAAAACGCCGGAGAAAACGGAAAAGAAGCAGTATTCGAAGTACAATACAGTGATGCAGAAGGAGCTGGTTTTACTTGTTTACAATGTAGTGAAGGTAACGTAGCAGTAGGTTTTAACGGAATCAGAAATTATGTAGGACCTGTTTTCGATTCGGGATATAGTTTTAATGTGCCAACCGCAAAAATTGCCAATGCATTTGAAGTAGGTGACAAACGTAAAGATGTGTCCATTTTGGATATTGTTGCCTGGGCAGCGGCAAATAATGCAACTTACGGTACGGGATACAAACATACAGGATATTTTAATAAAAAATATTTACCACGTCAGGGAGATTCTAATATAGGAGATCAAAACCTTACTAACCCTAATAATTACAGAGCAATTCGCTATGCTGATGTATTGCTGATGGCTGCAGAAGCTTATAACAGAGGCGGATTAGGCGATGCGAAAGCAAGAACGTATTTGAATGAGGTAAGAAGACGTGCATTTGGAGATACCAATCATGATATCTCAGCTTCAGGACCAGCTTTAACCGATTTTATTTGGGCAGAAAGAAGGTTTGAATTTGTTGGAGAAGGAATTCGCTTTTTCGATTTAGTACGTACAGGTAAAGCAGCACAGGAAATTGCTGGATTTAAGGCAGGAAAAAATGAAATATTTCCAGTTCCAATAGAAGAGATTCAATTCGCAAACGGAAACTGGCAGCAAAATCCTCAATATTAAAAAAATAGTATCATGAAAAAATTACATTTTATTATAAGTCTGTTCGTTTTAGCAATCGCAATAGGTTGCTCTAATGACAGTAATGGCAGCGATGTCGATATCGATTCGATAGGAGCGCCAAAAAATATATCGGCACTTACGACAATTACCCAGGATAATTCAGGTAAAGTTACTTTTTTACCAAAAGGAGAAGGTGCAACACAATTCAAAGTTAATTTTGGAGACGGAAGTCCTGAATCTACTTATTTTGGAGTTGGCTCAACTGTATCCCATGTTTATAAAGAAGGAGTTTATAAGTCTAAAATTATAGCAATGGGACTAAACGGAAAAACGACTGAAATAGAGCAGGAATTGCAGGTTTCATTTAAAGCTCCGGAAAACCTTGTAGTTGTGGTAACAAATGACGTATCTGTTTCTAAAAAAGTAACCATTAAAGCTACCGCTGATTTCGCGCTTTTTTATGATGTTTATTTTGGGGAACCAGGAAATCCTCTTCCTGTATCTGTTAATAATGGCGAATCGCTTTCTTATACTTATAAAGAAGCTGGAGTTTACACTATTAAGGTAGTTTCGAAAAGTGCTGCGATTAAAACAACTGAATATACTGCGCAAATCGAAGCAAAATTAGTTGTTAAGCCAACAACTTTAGCTCCAGCACCGCCAACACGACAAGCAGGAGATGTTATTTCTATCTTTTCATCTAAATATACAAACGTTGCAGGAACCAATTTTAATCCGGATTGGGGACAACCGGGTACTTATGAAGAGTTTGATCTAAATGGTCATAAAATTCTGAACTATATTAAATTAGGCTATCAAGGAATTGCTTTGGCAAACAATGTAACAATTGATGTTTCGGATATGGAATATCTTCATATGGATGTTTGGACAGCTGACTTAGAGAAATTAGAAACTTCATTAATTAAGCCGGGACCAGATGAAAGAGCCGTAACAAAAGACCTTACAGCAAATCAATGGACAAGTATCGATATTCCTATTTCGGCATTTACAAGTCAGGGATTAACAGTGAATAATATATTCCAATTAAAATTAGTTGCAAAACCTGCTGGAGGAACAGTATTTATAGATAATCTTTATTTCTATAAAGGAGCTTCTCAATCTGTAGCATTACCTATCGATTTTGAATCGACAGATTTAACTTATACTTGGGGCGGATTTGGTAATGTAGATGCATCTATAGTTACAAATCCTGATAAAACAGGAGCAAATTTATCTGATAAAGTAGTTAAACTAGATAAGAAAAATGGAGCAGAAACCTGGGGAGGAGCAAGTATAAATCTTGATGCTGCACCTGATTTTTCTAAAGGAACAAAAGTAAAAGTAAATGTATGGTCTCCAAAAGTAGGAGCTCAGATATTATACAAAATGGAACTTTCGACGTCTCCAAAAGACGGGAATGGTAATCCTACTGTTTTTATAGAAATACCTGTTACGACAACAGTCAAGAATGCTTGGCAGGTTTTAACATTTGATCTTACAAGCGCAGCTTCTTTTAGTGCCAGTATCAAATATGACAGGGTAATTTTATTTCCGGACTTTGGAGTTACAGGAGCAGGAGAAACATACTATTTTGATGATATTAAACAATCCAATTAAAAATATAAGTAATCATGAGTAAAAAAATAATTATAAATATCGTGTCCATACTTACGATTCTGCTTATGGTAGGTTGTCAAGAAGACGATTTAAAATTCGGGGACTTACAAGCGCCTACAAATCTTGTAATCAAGGCCGAAATTGTAGGTAAAACCGATGCAGATCCAAACGGAGATGGTTCGGGATCAGTTAAATTTGTAGCTACAGCAGCCGATGCTATTTCTTATAAATATGTATTTAGCGACGGAACCTCAGTAAATTCACCAACAGGTAAAGCAGATAAAAGATTTGCCAAACCTGGACTTAATACCTATACAGTAACTGTCGTTGCAACAGGTAGAGGAGGAGTAGAAACAAACAACTCGATAGAGGTTACAGTACAAAGTGATTTTAGTGATCCTGAAGCTGTAACGTTCTTAACAGGCGGAACATCTAAGAAATGGTATTGGTCAGCTTCAGAACCAGGGCATCTTGGTGTTGGGCAAAATGATGCAGACGCAACCAAAAATTATTTCGCTAATTATTATACAGCAACACCTTTTGAAAAAGCAGCTTCACCAGAAAGTAGTTGTTTGTATGATAATGTGCTAACATTCTCTCTGGATGGTGATGTTGTAAAATATCAACTAGATAATGGCGGAGCAACATTCTTTAATGCAGCTTTTGCAAGTGTAGCAGGTGGAAGTTCTCCTTCTGATGCTTGTTTAACATATAATGCAGGAGGAACAAAAATTGTTTCATTAAGCCCTTCAGAATCTGTTGTAATGGCTAATCCTAATCATTTAACACAAACAAGAGGAACAACAATAAATTTCTCTGATGGAGGATTTATGGGGTATTACATAGGACAAAGTTCTTATGAAATCATCTCTATAACAGCCAATAGAATGGTTGTAAGAGCCGTTATGGGCGGTAACCCTGCATTGGCTTGGTATCATATTTTTACGACCACAAAACCTACTCAGGCGCCACCGGCAGATTATACAAAATTAGTTTGGTCTGATGAGTTTGATACAGACGGGGCTCCTGATGCTACAAAATGGACTTATGATCTTGGTAAAGGAGACAACGGTTGGGGAAATAGTGAAAAACAAAATTATACCAACTCGGCAAACAATGTAATTGTTCAGGGTGGAAGTTTGAAAATAACAGCAAAAAAAGAAGCTTCAGGCGGAGCTGATTACTCTTCGGCAAGATTAAAAACAGATGGCAAATTCAAATTTACTTATGGTAAAGTCGAGATAAAGGCCAAACTTCCAACAGGTGTAGGGACCTGGCCGGCAATTTGGATGTTAGGATCAAACTATGCAACAAAACCATGGCCAGCCTGTGGGGAAATAGATATAATGGAACATGTAGGAAAAAATCAGAATGTTATTCTAAGTACCCTTCATTATCCTGGACATTCAGGCGGAGATGGTAATACAGGTTCTAAAACAATACCAAATGTGTCAACAGAATTTCATGTTTATAAAACAGTCTGGAGTCCTGCATCGGTACAAACTTTTGCAGATGATGTTTTAATTCATTCAGTTCCTAACGACGGTACTTTACCTTTTAACAGTGACTTTTTCTTAATTTTGAATGTTGCAATGGGAGGTAATCTGGGCGGTAATATTGATGCTGCTTTTACACAATCTTCTATGGAGATTGATTACGTAAGAGTATATCAATAGATTATAAATTAATTAGTAAGAATGAGGTGAGAAGGTCAGTTAAGGCTGGCCTTCTTATTTTGTTAATTTTAAAATGATTGTATGAAAAAAGTATTTGTATTATTAATGATAACCAGTTTTAGTTTTGCGCAAGAAGTAAAAAGAAAGCTAGTTTGGGAAGACAATTTTAATAAAAAAGAGGTTGATGAAACCTTTTGGAATTTCGAACTGGGCGACGGATGCCCAAATTTATGTGGTTACGGAAATAACGAAAGACAGATTTACACCAAAACAAATCACGAATTCAAGGATGGAAATCTTATTATAGAAGCCAGAAAAGAAGGAACTAAATATACCTCGACAAAAATAACAACCAAAGGTAAAAAAGAGTTTAAATATGGCCGAATCGAAGCCAGGGCAAAACTACCAATAGGACACGGTTTATGGCCGGCGTTCTGGATGCTTGGTGCCAATATCGATGAGGTAAAATGGCCTAAAACAGGAGAAATTGATATTCTCGAATACATAGGCAGAGACCCACATATGGTGTATACCACTTTGCATACACAAGACAGCCACGGAAATACAATCAACACAAAAAGAACCTCTTTTCCTACTATCGAAGAAGGATATCATGTTTACGCAATTGAATGGACAAAAGATAAAATCGATTTTTTTGTAGATCAAACACTAGTCTATACATTTAATCCTGAAGTAAAAAATGAAGATACCTGGCCTTTTGATAAACCATTTTATATTATCCTAAATTTGGCCATAGGAGGAAATTTTGGCGGTCCTGAAGTAGATGATAATGTATTTCCTCAAAAATTTTATATCGATTATGTTCGTGTTTATCAATAGTAAGCACTAAAATGATAAAAGTTTAATAATAATCAGATGTAAATGAGTTAATCGTTTGGTGTTAAGTTGTTTATGTCTGATTTTTTATGTTAAAAAAACATCTGTTTTTTGTTTTTTTTGATCATATAATGCCTGAAATTAAGTTTGTTCTGCAAAAATTAACGATTTATTGTTAATTATTCTTCATTTTGTTTGCTTTTTAAAATTATAATTTGTTAAATTTGGTCAGAATATTAACATAACATCATAACCCAAAAGATTCGCCTATTATATAAAACTACTTTTTAGAAAAAATTACTCCAAATTTTAAAACAGAACTAAAAAAAAAGTAGTATTATGGCTGATCTGCATATTCCAGACGCTCTATTAGTGAAAAATTATGTCGAAGGCAACGAAACAGCCCTTGCGACACTAATTAAAAGACACGAGTCTAAGATATATGGATTTATATATTCTAAGATAGCTGATAGAGATATTTCAAACGATATTTTTCAAGACACTTTTATCAAGGTAATTAAAACCTTAAAAAGTAATTCCTATAATGAAGAAGGTAAATTTTTACCTTGGGTAATGCGTATATCTCACAATTTAATTGTAGATCATTTTCGTAAAACCAAAAAAATGCCAATGTACAGAGAAACCGAAGAGTTTTCTATTTTTTCTGTCATGTCAGATGATTCTCTAACTATCGAGAATAAAATGATCTTTGATCAGGTCGAAGTAGACCTAAAAAAGATAATCGAAGAACTTCCCGAAGATCAAAAAGAAGTATTGGTTATGCGTATGTATCAGGATATGAGTTTTAAGGAAATATCTGAAATTACGGGAGTTAGCATCAATACCGCACTGGGCAGAATGCGTTATGCACTAATGAATTTAAGAAAAATAATTGATAAACATCAAATTATTTTAACCAACTAATACTATTTTGAGTAATAGTCCGTTATACTATAATAAAACATTTTGATAGTATGGCGAAAATTTACTCTAAAAAGGCATTAGCTTCTAAAGATTTAAAACCTAAAAAAGAAGTCGTTTCTTTTTTACTAAATTATTCACAAGCATTAACAGTTGTGAAAATTGAAGATAAAAGTTTTGAAATTATAGCTAATTAAACAGCCCACTACATTTGTCGGATGTTTATTTCGAAAGAAAAACCAACTGGTCGTTTGGTTGAAAGCTCACTATTTGTATGCAAATACAGGTAGTGAGTTTTTTTTATTTCTAATACTAAACAAATCGCATTAAAAATTTCAATAAATAAATATATATACGGTTTAAAATATTGGTAAACAATCTGTTCAAAATACATTCTGCAATGTATTCCATAATAGATTTCCATCCTAAATATCAAAATAATACTCAGTTTACTTATCAAAGATACTCCTCATTATTAATGATAAGTTGATTATAATTTTACACCCGTTTTGTTAAAATTCGATATTTTAACTTAATATCAATTTTTTATTTTATATTTAGCTTTGTTTTAGTTAAAAACCAGCTTTTTATTTAATGAAATTACTATATAAAAGAAGTTTATGTATTAAAAACCTTTCAATAAGTAGAAAAATTCAATTTTTAATAATAGCCAGAAAGAAATATAACCAAAAAGAAGTATAACCAAAACCAAATCGTCTATGACCAAAAATTACCTTAACCGAGTTTCGTTTGTTGTTCAATTTAATATCTCGTAAAGAATATTAAAAAAAGAATGATTGTTTGTTGAATATAGATTGAGGCAAGAGTAAAAACTTTTAGCCCTAAAATCATATTTGCCA
Organism: Flavobacterium piscisymbiosum; assembly: GCF_020905295.1. Taxonomy (NCBI): domain Bacteria; kingdom Pseudomonadati; phylum Bacteroidota; class Flavobacteriia; order Flavobacteriales; family Flavobacteriaceae; genus Flavobacterium; species Flavobacterium piscisymbiosum. The sequence continues at coordinate 3,212,274 of NZ_JAJJMM010000001.1, forward strand.
TACATTTCATCATAAGTAGTACCCTTACTCTATTTAACAACCAAACTTAACCGAAAATGAAAAAGAACTTTAAGATCTTATTATTGCTCCTATCAATAAATATAGGTGCATACGCTCAAAAGGAAGAAATAAAAGAAGCGCAATCTTATTACAGCAAAGGAAAAACTCAGGAAGCATTAGTTATTTTAAAGAAAATAGAATATCTAATAATAAATGCACCGGTTGAGGTAAAATCAGATTTCTATTTTACAAAAGGCAATGTTTACAAAGACTTGGCAAGCAAAAATGTCGATGCCGCAGCCAATTTTGCTTTAGCAGTAGGAGCTTATCAGGATGTATTATTATACGAAAATGATTCTCAAATTTACAAATATGCTTTCAAGGCAAGTTTAGCGCTAAAAGAAATGAAGTCTAAACTGGTAGACGGAGCGTACAATGATTTCAAAGCAGAGAAATACAAAGAAAGTGCCGATAAAAGTTACGAAGTTTACCTGTTCGATAAAAAAGATGTCAGAAACCTTTTCAATGCCGCTTCGGCTGCCTTTGCAGCAAAAGATTACAAATCTGCCATTAAGTATTTCGAAGAACTTAAAAGACTCAATTACACTGGCGAAGTAGTTATTTTTTATGCAACCAATAAAAAAACAAAGCAAGAAGAAGCTTTTATTTCAATGAGTGCCAGAGAAGCAAGTATTCAGGAAGGACTTTATGAAAAACCAAGAAATGTAAATCCGCCATCTAAAAAAGAAGAAATCCTGATCTCTTTAGCTTTCTCTTACATGGAGCTAGAGGATTATTGCAGTGCCGAAAAATATTACGAAGATGCACTACAAATCGATCAAAATTGCCTTACCTGCTTTATCAATATGGCCTACGTCAAAATGCAATTCAGAAAAGAATTACAGGATCTTATGGGAACTTTAGGAAACAGCCCCGCCGAAATGAAGCAATATGATAGATTAGATGCCCAAAAAGACGAAATTGTAAAAAGCGCAATTCCGTACCTAAAAAAGGCACTGAATATAGAACCAAAAAACGAAAGTGCTACAAAATCACTTCTTGGTATCTACAGATCGCTAAATATGACAGGCGAATATAATGCCCTTAAAAGCAGTATGTAAAAAATAGAGAAGAAGCTACTTAACGATCTTTTTAGTAGCTTCTTCCTTTTTCATAGCTTCCTCTATCAGCGATTTTTTGCCAACAGTCCTTGTAATAATATCTTTCTCTAAACTCCATCCCCTTGCAGGCGAATATTCACGACCGTACCAAATAATCTGAAGATGAAGATCATTCCATAAATCTCTCGGAAATAATCTTTTAGCATCTTTTTCTGTCTGCACCACATTTTTTCCGTTCGAAAGATTCCATCTAAGCATCAGCCTGTGAATATGCGTATCAACCGGAAACGCCGGAACACCAAAAGCCTGAGACATTACCACACTTGCTGTTTTATGCCCCACAGCAGGCAATTCTTCAAGAGCTTCAAAGCTCTGCGGCACCTTCCCGTCATATTTATCAATCAAAATATGCGATAAACCATAAATTCCTTTCGATTTCATTGGCGACAAACCACATGGGCGAATAATTTCCTTAATTTCCTCAACCGACATTTTTACCATATCATACGGATTATCAGCCTTCGCAAAAAGAATAGGCGTAATCTGATTTACACGCACATCCGTACATTGTGCCGAAAGTAAAACAGCAATCAATAAAGTATAAGGATCCTTATGATCAAGCGGGACAGGTATAGTAGGGTAGAGTTCTTTTAACGTATTTATAACAAATTGTACGCGAGCTTCTTTATTCATTTCCGTATTTTTAATCCCGTAAAAATAGCATAATTTTCATGATGTGCCTAATCCAGCTTTCCGTTACAACTCCTCATTGTGGCAATAACATTTTTAAGCATTCGCAAGAGCTTCCTCCAGTCGCTTTGCCAATGCAAAAAATGTAAATTACCACAACTCCGGGGTTTTCACTTCAATCTGGGGCATGAAGAAAAGTATCTTAATTAATGTAATTTTATTAAAAAATGAAAATTGTAGTAATAGTTATTTTTATGTTTTTTTCGCAATTTAGTTTTGCACAAAATTGTAGTTGTAAAGAAAAACCCCAATTAAATGAAATTATATCTTGCGAAAAAACAATCTTTAAAAACGGAGCAAAGATTTACTATCAGTTTAACTGCAATTCATCCTGGCTTGTTTTTGAAAGCAAAACAAAAAAGAAGAAAAAACTTTTTTCGTTAGATAAAGATTTGATCGAGTTAACAGGAAGATTAGGTTATTCAAGTTGGGCTGAGTATAATAACACATTTATTATAGAAAATCGTTTAGTTTCTGGTTGTTGCGATCCGTCAGAGTTCGTACTGTTTAATAAGAATAACGGAAAAAAAATTGCAAATCTTGGTAGGGAAATCTATCATAATAACATTAAGAAATATCCTTATTTTGTTACTATTGATTCTAAAGAGTCTAATTTTTTAAGTTTCTTAAATTTGAGTACCAACAAAAAATTTAAAATTTATTTACCAAAAGGGAGAATAGATAAAACTTTAAAAATTATTAACGGCACTTATGCTGAGGTCTTGTTCGAAGAAGGAAAAATTAAAAATGGTACTTTTGATATTAAATATAAATATAAAACTAAAGATAACGGAAAATGGTTGATTGGAGAGATAAAAGTAGATTTGAATAAACGTATATAATCTAAAATCAACAATCTAAATTCTAAAATAAAAAAATATGACAACATTAAAAGCCGGTGACAAAGCACCAAATTTCTCAGGAGTTGATCAGGACGGAAAAACACATAAACTGGCAGATTACGCAGGAAAAAAATTAGTGGTTTTCTTTTATCCAAAAGCGAGTACACCAGGTTGTACCGCAGAGGCTTGTGATCTAAGAGATAATTTCGAACGTTTTAAAGCCAATAACTACGAACTTCTTGGAGTAAGTGCCGACAGTCAAAAAGCACAGCTAAAATTCAAAGACAAATACGAATTTCCTTTCCCGTTATTAGCCGATGAAGATAAATCAGTAATCAATGCATTCGGCGTTTGGGGACCAACAAAATTCATGGGAAAAGAATACGACGGAATCCACAGAACCACCTTCGTAATCAACGAAAACGGAATTATCGATGAGGTAATCGAAAAAGTAAAAACAAAAGAACACGCAGCACAAATTTTGAAATAAGATTTTTGTTTCAGGTTGTAATCTTGATGTAGAATTTTTACCGCAAAGCACGCTAAGTTTTTTTGTATAGATTGCATTTACAATGTGCAAAGTTCGCAAAGCTTTAAGTAAAAGGGGCGAGCAACTTTGTCAAGGTTTTAAACTTTGACAAAGTTTCACGTCCAGCAAAAATAAGCAAAGTTCGCAAAGCTTAATCTAGATAAAGCTTTGCGAACTTAACTTTTGCAAAAAAAAAATAATTAAAAACTTTGCGTGCTTTGCGGTAAAATTTCCATTCCTTCAAAACCTGAAACAAAAAAAAAGTCCCAAAAAGAAAACTTTCTTTTTAGGACCTTTTTGATATTACATATTATTTTGTTCTAATTCAGTTTCCGGATGATATCCAAAAAGATGGTGTTCCTTGATAATTTCTGCAACACCAGACGGAAGCATTGGTTCCCAGCCCGTTTTTCCCTGACTGATCATTTTTAAGACTTCTCGGGAGAATACATTTAAGATATTCGGGTTATAATCTACGATATCAACCACTTTTCCGTTGAATTTAAAGAATTTATACAATTCCTTCATTCTAGGATGTACTTTAAGGTTTTCAGAAGTAATAATTTCTCCGTTATCGCCCAACATTGGGTACAAGAATACTTTCATGTCGCGGTAGAATAATTTTCCAAAAGCTTCAAGAATTCCACCACTTAAATGACGATAATATTTCTCATCAAAAATATCCACTAAATTATTTACACCCATAGCCAATCCCATTCTGGCTTTGGTATAATTAGCAAAATATTCAACCACTTTATAATATTCCTGGAAATTAGAAATCATTACAGTCTGACCTAAAGAACAAAGCAATTCGGCCCTGTCCATGAAATCGCGTTCATCAATTTCACCATCAGAACGCAAATTCGAAAGTGTAATTTCAAAAACGACCAAAGTATTGTCTTTTTCAACCTTGTTTTCTTCAAGAAACATCTTAAGAGACTTCTCGTACATATCAAGGTTTACATTTGTAACCGGACGAAAACTTCCTCTAAAGGCAAGAAGATTCTTTTTGTATAAAACGGCAGCCGGTAATACGTTTTTCCCTTCAGGATTAAACATTACCGCATCGGTCATTCCGTTTTTAACCAGTTGCAAACTCATCAAACGATTATCAACATCAGCAAAACGAGGTCCAGAGAAGTTAATAGTATCAATTTCGAGTTGGTCTTTGTCTAAGTGATCGTATAAATAACGAAGTAATCGTTTTGGATCGTTGTATTTGTAAAAAGCACCGTAAATAAGGTTTACCCCTAAAATTCCCAGTGTTTCCTGTTGTAGTCGGGCATCAGTTTCTTTAAAACGAATATGAAGAATAATTTCGTTATAAGCTTCGTCAGGCTCAATTTGGTATCGAATTCCTACCCAGCCATGACCTTTAAACTGTTTGGCAAAATCTATTGTGGCAACAGTGTTCGCGTAACTAAAGAAAAGTTTTGTAGGATGTTTTTCGCGGCTTAATCGCTCCTCGATTATTTGCCCTTCAAGAGTCAGCATTTTCTTTAAACGCTCTTCGGTTACATATCGGCCATCTCTCTCAATTCCATAAACGGCGTCACTGAAATCTTTGTCGTAGGCAGACATTGCTTTTGCAATTGTTCCAGATGAACCTCCGGATCTGAAAAAATGCCTTACGGTTTCTTGTCCAGCACCAATTTCAGCAAAAGTTCCGTAAATATTCTCGTTTAAATTAATGCGTAACGCTTTGTCTTTTATGGAAGGAATCTGTTCGATGACCTTGTCACCTTTGAGTTTTATTTCTGTACCCATTTTATTTTAAATAGATTTGTTACAAAGTTAGCAAATTAGGCTTCTAATGAAAGAGAAATAATCCTATTTTTGTAAAAAAATTAAGTTCAATTGAAGGTATATTTTTTAGGTACTGGTACTTCACAAGGCATTCCGATAATCGGAGTCGATCATCCTGTTTGTAAAAGCACTGATGCTAAGGACAAAAGGCTCCGCGTATCCATATGGATTACGTGGGGCGAGCATTCTTATGTTATCGATTGCGGTCCTGATTTCAGGCAGCAAATGCTTTCTTGCGGCTGCAGACATCTCGATGCCATTTTGTTTACACACGAACATGCAGATCATACTGCCGGTTTAGATGATATTCGCCCGTTTAATTTCAGACAGGGCGAAATTCCTGTTTACGCACATCAGCGTGTCATAGATAATCTTAAACGCCGTTTCGATTATGTTTTCGAAACCGTAAACAAATATCCGGGCGCTCCAAGCGTTAAAACTATTGAGGTTATCAATAATCAGCCTTTTGCTATTGGTGACAAAACCGCAATTCCGGTAAATGTTATGCATGGCGATTTACAGGTTTTTGGATATCGCATAGATGATTTTGCCTATTTAACCGATGTTAAAACGGTTCACGAAACAGAAGTCGAAAAACTAAAAAATCTTAAAGTTTTAGTGGTAAATGCTTTGCGCGTAGAACCACACGACACACACTTTAATTTGCAGGAAGCACTCGATTTTATAAATTTGGTAAAACCTGAAAAAGCTTATTTAACGCACATTAGCCACGTTTTGGGCTTTCATGAAGAAGTGCAAAAACAACTGCCTGAAAACGTTTTTCTGGCTTACGATAACTTAGAAATTACAATTTAATTATACCACAACAATGAAAAAATCCTTAATGCTTTATCTTTTTATCCTTGCGATACTTATGAATGTTTTTACTTATATGTTTTACAGCAGAGAAGTAAAATTTGGTGAGGAAAGATATGATAAAACAACTAAGAAACTAAGAGACAGTATCAATCTGGTAACAACAAAATTAGCTGATGCCGATTATTTCTCTCTGGAACATAATGAGAATGCACAAAATTATTTTGATAATAGCGCTTCTGGAGGAAAAGTAATTTTATACGAAAAACTGATTCCGGTTGTAACAGAGAAATTATTAGATCTAAATGCAAACCCAAACGGAAATCCTTATACAGGGCAGGATAAAATTGGTCCGAACAAGTTTATCATTAATAAAATTAAAATTTTAAACCATAGATGGATCATTGCAGATTATAGTAATGGTGAATTATGGGGAGAAGTCTTGTTAAAATATTTTGTTGATAACGATGATAATATTACTTTTGAGGTAAATCAAACCTGGTTGTATCAAAAATAGAAACTAATGATCCTATTTTTTGCAATCTAAAATTATAGGACATATGAAAAAGATATTTTTATTTTCAGTTATTATTGGTCTTTCATTTTCTTGTGCTAAAAAAGTAGTACATGAAAATAATACACCAAAAGAAGAAACAAAAAAAGTTGTTGGCGGAGATGTCGATACTCACGGATGTAAACCTTCTGCAGGTTATACCTGGTCATCACTTAAAAAAGAATGTGTACGTCTTTTTGAGGTGGGAACAAAATTAGCTCATGCCGAAGACGGAAAAACATATTCAGCAGTTTCCTATGTTATTTTTGAAGGAAACCAAGCCGAACTTTTTCTGGATACTCAAAAAGAACCAATTCTTTTAGAAAGAAAATCCGAAGGTGATTCCTGGACAAAAGGCGATTATCAATTGATTCCCTGGAAAGGTTATGTTCTTAAAAAGAACGGTAAAATTATTTATACAGGAGAGTAAAAGTTTTCAGTATACAGTCGCAGTTTTCAGTTTGAAAGCTGCGACTTTTTTATTTTAAGAAATATACATCGTCATAAAAATAATAGCATAAATCCAAAAGTTATATAGAATTGTAAAGCCAGTACCATATAAGATACTATTTAAGTAATTGCCTTTGCACTTGCCTGATTTTTTAAAGACTAGCCTCAATGCTCTAAAGAATATCCAATAAAGCATTGCAATAAAAGTTAAGATAGAAAACCATACTATCGCACCAAATGCCCAGCATAAGTAACTAATTACAACTGCCATAATAAACCATAAAATCAGGCTTATTATAATTCCAAAAATTCCTTCGCCAACATCTGGTGCATCATCAATACTACGGTCTGTAACAGCTTCCTTTATAAAATCAATTTTTGAAGGATCAAAACGATCTGTTATTTCGCCTAGATTGTCTCTTAGTTTAATTCCTTTAAATAATCCAATAGATATAAATAAAAAGAAGGCTATCGATAAAATTGTTGTTGATAATAGCGAATTTTCAAAAAAGGATCTGTGATCTCCTAATCCAAAAAGCCAAACAGTAATAATAGTTAAGGTTATGACAATAATTGTAATGATAAATATATTCCTGGAGTTTAGGATTTTATAGTTACTCGGTAATTTTAATTTACTTCCGTTATTATTCTTTTTTGCCATTAAAAAAATCTTTAATCATTTGAGAACTTTCTTCAGGGCTTCTAAGTGATAAGAACTCACCATTATCATCTATTCTAAAATGTCCTTTAAAGGCATTAGGCATTGCATTATATTGTGCATTTACCTGATTTAATGTTTCTTTAAAACAATTGTAATTGTATTTTTCGACTAAATAAGGTAAAGAATTCTGTCCTCTTAAAAGTTCATATTCCTGATAATTATAAGGCGTTGTTTCCTGTCTTTTAAGTAATGTCAGATTAAATTTCTGTAATAGTTTTTCAATTTCCTTCTCATTTGTAAACTGAGAAAGTCCACGCAATGCATAGATTTTCATGTCGAGATATCTTTCCTTTTTATATGCATTATCAAAGAAATCCTTTAATTCAGGAAAATCAAAATCATATAATAATCTTAAGACTTTATTTCTAAGATCAAGTTGCTTTGTAGTAGAATAAATCCTTGCTAAGTGAACGAAATTATCCTTATCGATGCTGTTTTTGTCTAAAGAAAACAGCGCAGATCTAAAGTTTTTATTGCTGTCCTTTATTTTTTCATCAGTTAGTATACTTGGAAAATTACTCATTGTTAGAATTTAAATGACTGAAAACTGAGCCCGAGACTGAGAACTGCGACTGAATACTGAAAACTACTCCGCCAGCCAATTCTTAAAATCAAAGAAATTTTGCGGAGCAACTCCATGTCCAACAGGGTATTCTTTATAAGTAACCGGGATATTTAGTTTTTCAAGAATAGCAGGAGTTTTTCTCGCCCAATCAATAGGAATTACCTGATCTACAGTTCCATGAGAAGCGAATATTTTCAGGTTTTTAGAGTCGTTTTTCTCGAAACCTTCTTTGATAATTTCTTCGTTGAAATAACCGCTCATGGCGACAACTCTCTGAATTTTTTCGGGATACGAAAGTGCAACTGAATAACTCAAAATAGAACCCTGACTAAAACCAACCAAAGTAACATTATTAGCATCAATAGGATAATTGGCAACCAATTCATCAACAAACTTAGCGATCAAATCACGAGAAGTTCTGGCTTGTTCGTTATCTGAAAATTTATTTTGGTCAGCATCAAAATTAATAGCGTACCATGCATATGCGCCGTATTGTAGATCATAAGGTGCGCGGGCAGAAATAATGTAATAATTGTCAGGAAGTTCTGTGGCAAACGAAAATAAGTCGGCTTCGTTGCTTCCGTATCCGTGTAATAAAAGTAAAACAGGATTTTTGTCTAAGATAACTTTTGGTTCTTGTATTTTATATTCTAAAGATAGATTCATTTTCTTTGGAAGTTATGAGTTATAAGTTTTGAGTTATGAGTTTCCTCTGAAGTTGATATTTTTTAAAGTTTCAAACTTTGGAATTTGGACTTTTAAAAAATTGGAATTTTATTTTATCCTATCGATTTAAACCATTTTTGAAACAAATTCCCAACCAACGGAATTGGTCTCGTTTGCCCTTGTATAGCGCTAAAAATGCCATATGTCCATAATATCGAAATACAAATCCACATAGGGAAAGTAATCATAAAGCTGTCGAAATTGCTGATAATGGCTCCAAAAGAAATAAAAGCAAGCGATAATCCTAAGGCCTGACGAATATGAAAAGAGGCAAAACTATTTTTATTTTCAGAGTTCATAGACATCGCGATCAAAACACCAATAATTAAAATATAACTGGTAATGGCGATTGATTTTCCCTCTTCGATTGAATTATTCATTGTAATTATTTAGTGATAACAAGTTGATTTTGATTTAAAATTCCGTACACAGAACCTTTGATTTCAGTTCCTAAAAAAGCAGAATTTTTAGATTTTGAAAGGATATTTTCTTTTGTAAAAGTGGATGTTCCTTCCGGATTGAAGAAAGTGAAGTTTGCTTTTGAACCTTCGGCGATTGTATTGCTTTCAATTCCAAAAACAGCTCTACCGGATGTTAGTTTTTCAATTACAGTTTCCAGATGTAATTCAGATAGTAAAGCTCCAAATGCAGTTTCTAAACCAATTGTTCCGTTTTTAGCGGTATCAAATTCCATTTTCTTGAACTCGATATCAATCGGATTATGATCAGATGTAATTGTATCTATAACACCTTCTGTAACTCCATTTAATAATGCCCATCGATCAGCTTCAGTTCGTAATGGTGGCGTAACTTTAAAACGAGTATCAAAACCTTCCAGTTTTTCATCGGTCAAAACCAAATGATGTACAGAAGCACTGCAAGTTACCTGTAGTCCTTTTGCTTTGGCTTCTTTTATCAATTCGACTGATTTTGCGGTAGAAATGGTAGGGATATGAAGTTTTCCTCCGGTATATTCCAGTAAAAATAAGTTTCTTGATATTTGTAATTCTTCTGCCAGATTTGGGATTCCTTTCAAACCTAATTTGGTCGAAACAATTCCTTCATTTGCCACTCCGTTTCCTTTAATATTAGGATCTTGCGAATAGGTAATTACCAATCCGTCAAAATCCTGAACATACTGCAAAGCAATTTTTAGCAAGTTGGCATTGTCGATACTTTTATTGTAATCTCCAAAAGCAACAGCTCCGGATTTTTTCATATCAAACAATTCGGCCATATCTTTTCCTTCGCTCGCTTTGGTTAAAGCACCAATTGGGAAAAGTTCTGTAGCAAAACCATTCGCTTTATTTTTTACAAAATTTACCTGTGACTGATTGTCGATAACAGGAAAGGAGTTGGGTTGTAGAGCAATGCCGGTAAAACCGCTTTTTGCAGCAACATTCAATCCGTTTGCAATGGTTTCTCTGTCTTCGTAACCCGGTTCTCCAAAAGAAACACTGCTGTCGAACCAACCTTGAGAAAGATGCAGATTATCCAATTTAACTTCGGTTGTATCCTCGATATCAAGAATCGAAGTTCCTATTTTTTCTATAATACCATCTGCAATTAAAAGATCAACAGTCTGGTTATGAAACGGACTTTTTGAATCGATAATTTTGGCGCTTCTGATGATTATTTTCATATGTAGATATTTATTTTGTACTGAAACAATTAAATTTTTAAAACATTAATGCTTAATTTTTTTCAACCATTAAGGAATTAAGTTAATAAAGGAAAAACTTAATATTCTAATGAACAAAAATATTACTTAAGTCTCTTTTACCATTTAAAATTTAAGACGAAGCTTATTCTTCTTAATCTCCTAATGGTTCAAAAAAAAGTAAAACTTTAAGTTTTACTTTACGAATTTGATGATGGCCATTTCTAATGCTAAAAATAACAGTGCAAAGATAACAAACCATTTCCAAATTTGGCTGTCAGTTCGCTCAGTTTGTAGTGTATTAAAAATGGTCGAAATCGTATCGGCGGTTTTAAAATCAGAAACCACATTGGTGTTTACCTGACTCAAATCACTTTCACTTCGTTTATAATTGAAACTCAGATTTTCAACCCATTCTTTTTTATCAAAAACACTGTAGTTTCCGGCTGTTTCCGGGAAATCATTAAAGGTTAGTTTTACCTTATTATTTAATATTTGCTGAATCGGAATAAAAGAATCTTCAGTTCCTTTTACTTCCAGAATAGCATCTTTGGTCAATAAAACATCGACAAAATAGGGTTGATTATTGCCAATGGTCAAAGCATTTACACCAGTTTTTTGATTGTTTTGTCCCATTTTATAAAACAACGGAACAATTAATGGCGATTGTTGAAAGTTTGAATTTGCTGCGTTTATCGGTGCCGAAAAAACAGTAATCCCTGAAACCGGATTCTGAATTGCGATTACAAATACACTTTGATCTTCATACGATAAAACGGCCGGATAAGGGCTGGAAACAGCAAACGAACTATTTGTTTTTGGATATTGAAAATTGGTGATTTTATTCTCGAAAACCCCAGAGAATAAAGGGTGATCAAAATTGATTTTGGTAATTAATTTGCTTTTGCTTTCAAGAGTACTAAACTGAATTTTTCCGAAATTACCAAGAAATGAATTAAGATTAGAAATTGATGACTTTTCAGAAGGAATCACCACTAAATTTCCGCCTTTAGCAACAAATGCTTTTAAAGTCGTTTGCAAGGCCTGAGGAACTTCAATTAACTCATTTAGAATAATCGTATTCTGTTTGTCTAAACTATTATAATCTAAATTACTAATAGAATAATTGTTATAATTGAATTCTGAAGAAGTATAGATTCTCGATAAAAAATTGCTTTTTTCTGGTTCGCCGATACTAATAACATTTGTTTTTTTATTTTTCGAAATACTAAAATAAAGCTTGTTATCATAAGTAAGGCCGTTATCTTCAATGGTTACGTATCCATGAAAAGCTTCTTTTGGAATCGTAAAATCGACTTTCTTTTTCTTCGCATCAAAATTGATAATGGTTTTGGCAATCAGTTTATTTTGATTGTACAATGCCATCGAAACAGGTTTAAAATCTTCTCCGTAAGCCGAAAGATTTACGCTGATTTCATAGAAATTTTCTAGAGTCTGATTGATGTAAACGCTGTCAATAGCAATGTTGTTTTTTTGTTCCGCTGATGGAATTATAAAATACGGTTTCTCTTCCGTATCAATAGATGCAACGTCTTTTTCGGCCAGACCTATAGCATCTGTAATAATGACAATGTCTTTTTTATAAGCCGATTTATGTGCTTTTATCTTCGCCATAATCGACGGAAGTTCAAAAGGTGTTGCGCTGTATTTTAGGTTTTGTAAAGCACTTTTGGATGATTTAATATCAGTATTCCAATAATTTTCGGTGTTGGTTAATAACGAAAACTGAGTGGTTTCAGGAGTATTTTCTAATAATTCCTGAACAGCACGTTTTAGCAATTCTCCTTTTTTGCCTTTTGCTTGCATGCTAAAGGAATTGTCCAGAATAATATACATTTCGTTAGTGGCATTTTTACTGTCTTTTGCTTCAAAAAAAGGTTGGGCGAAAGCTAAAATAATGCACGTAAGCAATAATAAACGAGTCGCGAGTAAAAGCCTTTTCTTGATTTTAGAACTTTTTCGGGTTTGAATCGAAAGCTCTTTTAAGAAACGGACATTAGTAAAGTATGAAGTTTTAAAACGTCGTAATTGAAATAAATGAACCAAAATAGGAACAATCAATAAAAACAGAAAGTATAGAATTTCGGGATGTTTAAAATGCATTCTGGCTTAGATTTATTTCACTACTTATTGTAGATGCTGGTCAAAAATACAAATTTTTAGTCAAAACAGATAGGTATATTAATTAAACCATATAAGTAATATAAGTTCATTTAATTTTTGCTAAATAAAGTCTTTCTTATAATCTCTTATATCACTTAAATGGTTAAAAATGGTAATGACAGAGTTTGAATAATGTAACTTTTGTAATTTCTTTTGTAACAAAAAATGGCTTTCCGAATCATATTATTGAGTATTTTAGCCTATTCAAAAAACAAATAAAAAAGTATGAAAAGATTATATATGTTGCTTTTTTCGGCTGTGGCTTTTACAACTTCGCAAGCTCAGAGTAAATTCAATTTATTGGTAGGAACCTATACCAACACTTGCGATAGTAAAGGAATTTACGTTTACGAATTTGATGCAGCTTCAGGTGATTTTAAATTAAAGAATTCTACAGAAAAAGTAGTGAGCCCTAGTTATGTATCAGTTTCAGCAAATAATAAATTTGTTTATGCCGTAAATGAAAACGGAAATCAAAGTGCTGTAACGGCATTAACTTATGATGCACCAACAGGTAAACTTAAAGTATTGAATACAAATTCGTCTTTAGGCGCAGATCCTTGTCATTTAATAAACGATGAAAAAAACGTAATTGTTGCTAATTATTCAGGAGGAAGTATTGCCGTTTTTAAGAAAAATGCTGACGGAAGTATCACAGAAGGTCAACAATTGATTCAGCATGAAGGAAAAGGGCTAAATGCGGCACGTCAGGAAAAAGCGCATGTACATCAGGTTGTTTTTTCTCCGGACAAAAAGTTTGTTTTATCGAATGACCTTGGTCAGGATAAAGTTTTTATCTATAAATACAATCCTGGTGCGAGCCATGAAGTGCTAACTTTAAAAGGATCTGTAGATGTAAAAAAAGGAAGCGGTCCGAGACACTTAACGTTTAGTAAAGACGGCAAATTTGTGTATTTGGTTCAGGAATTAGATGCTACTCTTACTACTTTTAGTTATGATAAATCGGGAAGTTTAAAGTTACTTGCCGAAACCAGTATTTTAGCCAAAGGATTTACTGGAGGAACTGGTGCCGCAGCAATTAAACTTTCGCCTGACGGAAAGTTTTTATACGTAACAGATCGTGTTGATGCCAATAATATTTCTGTTTATCAAATTCAGAAAGACGGAAAAATTAAATTTATAGAACAGCAAAGCACTTTAGGAAAAGGCCCAAGAGATTTTGCGATTGACCCAACAGGAAATTACCTTTTAGTTGGTCATCAATACACAAATGATATTATTATATTCAAAAGAGATAAAATCACAGGAAAACTTACCAATACAGGAAAAAAGATAGAATTGTGTTCGCCTGTGGGATTGGTTTTTACTAAAATTTAATTGAAAGGTTCTAAGATTCTAAGTTGCTAAGGTTCTAAGCTTTTTGTTAGATCGTACAATAAAAAATGGCTTAAAGATTTGTATTGATCTTTAAGCCATTTTTTATGTTTTCCACTTAGTGTCTTAGAAACTTAGAATCTTAGAGCCTAAAAAAAAAAACTATTTATTCTTATCTTTTCTCTTCTTGTCTCTCGTTTTCAACATGTTTCGATTGACAGAACCGTGGGTTTTCTTTTTAGTTTTAGAAGGTCCTCCAAGATTGACTTTTTTATTCTTTTTATCTTTTTCATGAAAAGCACCATCACCTTTTAAGCTTTGTTTTTTCATTAAAAACTTAATCGGTTGTTTGTCCTTTTCAGGTTCGATTAATTTAGATGAAATTTCCACTTCTTCAGGGAAATCTGCAATTGCAAGTTCCTGATTCATTAATACTTCAACTTCAACTTTAAATTCTTCTTCACGAGGCGTGATAAAACTAATCGCAGTTCCTGTAGCATCGGCACGACCTGTACGGCCAATTCTGTGCATGTACAATTCAGGAAATTCAGGAAGTTCGAAGTTGATAACGTGAGAGATATTCGAAATATCTAAACCTCTCGCCATAATATCTGTAGTGATCAAACCACGTAGATTTCCTTCCTGGAATTCGGCCATCGTACTTAAACGATAATTCTGAGATTTATTCGAGTGAATTACACCAAACTGACCTTCAAAATCTTCTTCAATTCGGGTATGAAGCATATCCGAAATCTTTTTATTATTCACAAAAACCAAAACACGTTCCATGCTTTCGTTTGTTTCTAATAAATGTTTTAGCAGATTTACTTTTGTATTAAAGTTAGGTACATTATACGTAACCTGAGTAATGTTTTCAAGCGGAGTTCCTGAAGCAGCAAGTGTAACTTCTTCCGGGAAATCAAAAAAGTCATTCAAAACAGCATCAACTTCATCCGTCATTGTTGCAGAGAAAAGAATGTTCTGACGTTTGGTTTTCATCATCGCCAAAAGCGCTGTCAATTGTGTACGGAAACCAAGATTTAGCATTTCATCAAACTCATCAATGACTAATTTTTGAGTTTCATCAAAACGAATAACAGCATCAAGCGCTAAATCCATTGTACGGCCTGGTGTACCGACTAAAATGTCGACACCTTCGTAAACGGCTTTTTTTTGTGTATTAATGTTTACTCCACCAAAAATACCAAGCGTACTAACCGACATGTATTTGGTTAATTTCTCAACTTCTTCTACAACCTGAACTACTAATTCGCGTGTTGGAACCAGAATTACAATTTTAGGTGTATTGGTGGGTGTAAATTTGTATAATTTTAAAAGAGGTAATAAGTAGGCAAATGTTTTACCGGTACCGGTTTGCGCAATTCCCATCATATCGCGGCCAGACATAATCACGGCAAAGGATTTTTCCTGAATAGGAGTAGGCGTAACAAAGCCTAATTCGTCGATTGCTTTTTGTACTGATTTTGGAAGATTGAATTTTTCGAAAGTGCTCATTTGCATTAAATTTTGTGCAAATGTACATTAAATTAGCGGTTTTTTTGTTGATTTTGTGATTATATACCGTCTTGTCTCTCTGAACGTCCCGAGACTTCGGGAGAAGAGCGTGCCAATTAGAATCTTCTGGGCAGGAATATATAATCAATTTTAAACACGAATTTCACGAATTTACACTAATTTCAATGGTTAAAGTTAGTTTGAGAAATTAATTTCACTAACTAATTAGTGTAAATTCGTGAAATTCGTGTTTGTTTTACTTGGTACGTGGGGCTTCGACCTCGCTCAGCCTGACATGCGTAATTTTTTTAAGTTTAAAACCCTTCAAAAACTCCCAATCCGAATAAAGCAAAATCATATTTTACAGGATCTTGTGCATCCATTTTTCTAAGTTTAAGATCTAATTCGTTCAGGGCTTTTCCGTCGTTTTGTTTTCGGGTCAGAATTCCTAGTTTTCGGGCGACATTTCCGGAATGAACATCAAGCGGACAAGATAATGCGGCTGGCGAAATGCTTTTCCAGATTCCTAAATCGACTCCTTTGGTGTCCTGACGCACCATCCAGCGCAAATACATGTTGATTCTTTTTGCTGCGGAATTATTTAAAGGATCTGAAATATGTTTCTGAGTTCGTGGCAAATGATCGATTTCGAAGAATGTTTTTTTGAATTCGTGAATGCTTTTCTGTAAACTATCTTTTTCATGATGTTTTGCAAAAACAGCTTCTAAACCGCCGTGATTTTTATAAATGTGTTGCAATCCCTTTATGAAACCGCCAAAATCTTTTCCGTTGAAAGTACGATGAACGAAATTTTCAAGTCGAACCAAATCATCTTCAGAATGTGACATGACAAAATCATATGGCGTATTGCCCATTAGATCCATCATTTGATGAGAGTTTTTGATAATCATTTTACGATTTCCCCAAGCAATTGTCGCGCTCAGGAAACCGGCGATTTCGATGTCTTCTTTTTGAGAGAATAAATGCGGAATCTGTACAGGATCGCTATCAATAAAATCCTGATTGTTATATTGAATGACTTTTTCGTCGAGAAATTCTTTGAGTTCTTTTTGAGTCATATTTAAAATGAAGTTCTTGTTATTTCTATAGTCTTATTCTTGATGGAGGGAGATTTTTTTTGGTTCAAAAACTAGTAGAAAATCCAATTAAGCTTTGAGCAGTATTTTTCGTCCTCAAATATATAAAAAATTGACTTAGAGGGAAAAGAAATATGATTTTGAAACTGTAATATTTAGTTATCCCTATTAAATAAATCCTTGAAAATATTAATTGTATTTTACAATTCAGTTTTATTTTTAGAAAAAATCTTACAAAATAAGTTAAATCTATTTTTTTTTGTTTGTATATTCGTATTTATTTACTTCGTAGTTAATCTTTAAATTCTAAAATTTTAATCATTTAATATTTAACGGTAATGAACATGAAACAAGAAAATCTATCTTTTGGAATAGGAGGCAAAGAAGTTTCGCATTTTACTTCTATTGAGTTATATCAAAGTATCAACAATCATCATAAATTTACTATAAAAGTACCGCATTCAGTAATTGAGAAACCTAGAGCGTACGCAATTGAAAATGCGCAGCATTGGCTTGGCAAAACTTTGCATATTGTTTTAGGAAATAAAAATAATTTTCTGGGTATTATAACTAATATTCAATTTTCTCAAGAGCAAGATCAAGTTGGCAGCCAAATTATTCTATCAGGTTTTTCTAAAACCATATTGTTAGAATCGGGTAAAAAACTTCATTCATGGGAAGATATTGATCTACAGGAAATGATTAAAGGAATTATCAAAAATGCAACCGAAGAAAAACTGCAAAATGAGATTGTTCCGGAATATACATCTAAAATAAGTTACCAAACTCAGTATATGGAAACGGATTTTCAATATATTCAGCGATTAGCAAAGCAATATAATGAATGGTTGTATTATGATGGAGAAAAATTATTTTTTGGAAAACCGCCAAAGAAATGGGAATCCATAAATCTAACTTTTGGCAAAGATTTATTGGCATTAGACATGACCATACAAGCTATTCCTATTCAGTTTAGTGCTTTTACATATAATGATGATATCAACCAACTTTATCAGGCACAAACAGATAAAACTGTTGAGGGTCTGTCTAAACTAGGGAATCAGGTTTTAGAGATCTCACATGACCTCTATTCTACTGCTTCTTTTGAGTATGGAAATCTGCCTACCGGATATGATATGCATTTAGAGCAGAATTTGAAAAAAAGACAAGAAAGCACAATGGCAGATGCCAATTATATTATAGCCACAAGCCGCAATAACAAATTAAAAATAGGTACAATTATTAACATTGATGCATTAGAAGAAATAGACATTAATACAGCACATTTGTCAGGATTGGATGTGACAAAAAACAATTATAGAAATCAAGGAATCGGGCAGTATATCATTACCGAAATTACTCACTTAGCAACTGATATTGGCGAATACTCTAATAAATTTAAAGCTTTATCTGCCTCTATAAAAAAATTACCTGAACCACAAATAACATTTCCGCAAGCACAAATGCAGCAAGCAAAAGTTGTTGATAATGCCGACCCAAGAGGAAAGGGAAGAGTACGGGTAAAGATGTTGTGGCAACAAGGTAAGCTGCAAAAAACACCCTGGCTTCGTGTTATGACACCCGACGCAGGATCAAGTGGGTTAGTTGACTCTAATAGAGGTTTAGTTTTTATTCCTGAGATAGGCGACGATGTTATAGTTGGCTTTAGATACAATGACCCAAACAGACCTTTTATTATGGGAAATTTATTTAACGGTCAAACAGCCGCTGGAGGAAAATTAAATAATAATATTAAGAGTATTTATACAAAAAGCGGACACCGAATTGTTTTTGATGATACTGATGAAAATGGAAAAATAACAATTCAGGATCAAAAAGGAAATCAATTTCATATTGATAGCGCAAATGATACTATAGATATTGAGGCTTTGAGTATTATTAACCTAAAAGCAAAAAACATAAATCTTATTGCCAGTGAGAATATCACTATGAGTGCAGAAAAAAATATAAATATGAACGCCAAAGAAAGCATGTTTTTATTTGGAACTAAACAGGTAATTGTACATTCTGATAAATATGTTGATATAGAAAGTTTTGAAGATTTACAACTTACTGCCAAAGAAACCAATCTAAAATCTACAGATTTACTTGATTTGACCGCTAAAAAAATGAATATAGGATCTCAAACGGATTTATTGTTAAGCGGAGATGAAGTAGTCTTGAACGGAGTAGAGAAAATAGAAATAAAATCACCCGATATAAACGAAGTTTCGAGTACGGCTACGTTTCCTTTTAAAGAGAGAGTGGTTGAAAAAGAGATTAGAGAAGAGATGCAACTTAAAACTAATAAATAATGGGCACGGGAACAGGAAATGCAGACGGATACTATTTTAATATAAATGGTTTTTTTTATGGACAAGAAGGTACAAGTACCAAAGTCAAATTATGTACTGGAATCTCAAGTTACAAATGTTTTAAAAACGACAAACCTTTAAAGCAAAAATTATATGTAGGAATTATTGAGACTGATATTGAATTTGAGGATTTAATAGAATTGGCTGCTACCACTTATGGAGAAAGTTCTTTAGGCAGAAAAAACACTGTTCAAAAAGAAAGAAAAGAAGGAGAAAAAATGGTTAAATATAATGTTGAAGTGGATATAAAAGACAGCGAATTGCGATTGGAAGCAAGAGCACTTGCTTGTTGTGTTTTTAATTATAAAAATAAGAGGGACCATGATAATTATGTGAAAAGTGTAAGAGTGGTATACAATCCTATAATCTCACAAGTAATAAAAGATATGGGAGCATTTGCGCAAGGAAAACCAAATTATAAGGTTTTGAAGAAAAAATCAAAGACCCCTGAATTATTCAACAAGATGCAACAATTTCATATTGAAGCAGGCTTATTGGCTCACATAAGAGACCAGCAAAAAAAGGGAAAGCTAAAAGGAATTAGTACTATTCAAGATTTTGCCAATGGCGCATTATTATGGGATGGAGTTGATTTGAAAGATAATTATAATAATCATGAAAAAGTAAATAACGGTTATTTTGTAAGTAATGAAAAACATAACGTACTTGGAATTAAATCTAAAAAAATAACCATTGATAGTTCAAAACCTAAAAATGATAAAGATAGATTTGTTAAAGATAGTGTACAATGTTATGACTTACGGTCTAAAAAAGATGTTAGTTTTGCGGAAAAAAAATGCTATTCCTATAAATACGCCACTACATGTGGACATGCTAAATCTATGTTTGTAAAATTGTCCGATGAATACGAAGCCGCCATAATACATTCTTTAAGAGAAAAAACAGATAACACATATATATTAAATCCATGGTGGTAAAAGAAAACTTAAGAATAATCATAGTATTATTATGCTGTCTTATCAGTTGCAAAAACGATAAAACTGCAAAACCAATAATTCAGACCCAAAAAATAACGGATTCTCTTTTAGTCATAAAAGAAAGAAAAGAGAAATACAAAAGAACAACAGCTAATAATAAAGAAATATTAAAAACTATTGTATTCGAAAATAGAATCTATGACAAAGAAAACGATTTTACAAAAATTAAATCTGTTTTATTAGAAACACCAGGTGAAATTGAATTTACGAAATTTATGACATCCGATTATAGAAAAGAAATCCAATTTTTAAATTTTGGTTTATTGAATCATTTAGAATATAAAGAACCTTATAAAGAGTATAGTCCTTTTATAAATGCTTCAACTAAAAAGATGGAATTTATATTGAGTTATGATGGTTCTATAAAAATTTCATTTAGCAACGGACAATATTTTTGGTTTGGAGAAAACTACAAATGGCTCACTCCA
The DNA here is from genome assembly GCF_020905295.1 of Flavobacterium piscisymbiosum. Lineage (NCBI taxonomy): Bacteria > Pseudomonadati > Bacteroidota > Flavobacteriia > Flavobacteriales > Flavobacteriaceae > Flavobacterium > Flavobacterium piscisymbiosum. The sequence goes on from NZ_JAJJMM010000001.1 coordinate 3,232,745, forward strand.
AAAATAAAAGTATCGGATAGTCTTGATTATCAGTTTTATAATATGGGTTCATTTAAGAAAATGAACAATCGATCTGTTATTCATGGAGGTCAGATTTTAAAGTTTAAGAATAAAATATATTTATTATTTTTTATTAGTAATGGTATGTGGTGGATTCATCATCTTTTTGATATTACAGATGAAAAAAGCATTAAATATTGTATTCTAAATAGTATTTACGGATTAGAAGATTGTTATGGAGATTTTAACAATGATGGAAAATTAGATTTTAAACAAAAATATGCTTACCTAAGAAATAGTGAGGATAAATCGCAAGATAAATACAAAGTCTATACGTTACCTGAATAAATCAGCAATTAGAAAATGAAAAAAATAACAATTATAATATTCATTTTGGTTTTTACTTCTTGCAAAAAAGATACTACTAAAAAAGATGTTGTTACTGGCAATTTTCAAATAGATAGATTTTTAAAAGAATATGTTTCTACATCAAATACAAAAGGCGATAGTATCTATTTAAAGGATTTAGATGTAGCATTATCATTAAATAATAAAAAAGATAAATATCAATATTCAGTTGAAAAATATGGTAATTTATTTGATAGTAAATATAAATACATTCAGATTATAGATTCAAATAATTATGAATGTACAGTTTATATTATAAAAAATAAAGAAGTAATTAAATTAATTAGTTTTGAAAAAAAGATTCCTTTCAACAAAATTTTCACGAGAGATATAAATAACGATGGTCAGAAAGATTTTGTAATTACTTCACCAACAACAGGTCCTGAAGAATTTCACATCTGTTTATTAGATAAAAACACAGGATTAATAAGTAATGAAATAAATACATATAATTACTATCCTGTAAAAAACAATGAGTTTATTGAGGTTGTAAATCATCAATCTCCTATTGTACATGTATTTAAAATGAGATGGCAAGGCATTAAAGTTGATACCATAGAAAAAATATATTATGATTGGGAACATCCTGTTTATTACAAAGCTGATAAATATCCTTTTAAAGACTTTGGAGATCAGGATAAAAGTTATGTTTATGACTCTACAGTAAAAGTTAAGATTATAAAAAAGTTACCTTCTGAGTATATAAAAGCTGTAAAAAAATATTACCCTGAACTTATTAAGTATTAAATATGTCATTAAAAACTATTACCGATTCAACCTTGATTTGTGATAAAGGAAGTAAAACCGTTTTATTGCAAGTAACTAGTCAAAAATATTCCAAAATTAAAGGCAAGTTGATTGCTACAGAAAAAGACAAAGAATTTCTTGATAATATTCTTCCTTTTGGACGTTGTGGACTTCTACGAAATTCCTGTAAATACAAACCAACACTATGGCAAAAAACACTCAAAAGCAAAATAAATAATTATGCAAAATTGAGTAAAGATTCTTTTATTTTATGTGATGTTGGCGGCAGAATAGAATTTAAAGATGTAGCGGAAAATAATTTTTCCCACTCTGAAAGTTCAAAAGTAGCAATTACTGCTTTTGTAAAAGAGAAAAGTCAAGAAAATGAAATTGAAAAAAATAATATGCTGATGATACTATTGATTTCATTAGCATTGCTATTTCTTTTCGGCGCTATATTTTATAAATTAAGTAGTACAAATCAAATATGACAGCAATACTAATTTACAAAAAGAATACTTCCTAATTGCTAATTTGTCCATCAGACATAACTAATTTTCTATCCGCCATATTAGCCAGTTCTTCGTTATGGGTTACAATAACAAACGTTTGTCCAAATTCGTCACGAAGCTGGAAGAATAACTGATGCAGGTTTTCAGCAGAATGAGTGTCCAGATTTCCTGAAGGTTCATCGGCAAAAATAACATCAGGTTTATTGATTAAAGCTCTTGCTACGGCAACTCTTTGTTGTTCTCCGCCCGAAAGTTCGTTTGGTTTATGATGTATTCTGTGTGATAAACCTAAATATTCTAAGATTCTTTTGGCTTCTTTTTCAGTTTCAGCTTTTGGTTTGTTGGCCATAAAGGCGGGAATACAAACATTTTCCAGAGCGGTAAATTCAGGTAAAAGCTGATGAAATTGAAAAATAAAACCAAGATTTAAATTCCTGAAATTCGATAATATTTTGTCCTGTTTGCTTTTCTTTTTGAAATAACGATTCATATAGATCGCTAATGCTAAAAGAGGCAAGACTAAAACGAATGCAGTAACATATCGTGTTATATCATCGAGGATTGTACGTTTGAAAAAGAGCATATAATTTAAGAGGCAAAGCGCATAAACAAAACCGCTTCGGTAAACCCATTTAAAAGTTTTTTCCTGTTTTGAATTGTCGGTTTCTACATCCTGCAATTTCAATACATTTTTTCCGTTTATAGTAAGGGACGATTCGGGGTTTATTTCAGGTTTATCCAGAGTTCCTAAAATTTGCAAAAGAGTAGTTTTTCCTGCACCTGAAGCACCAACAATAGACACAATTTCTCCTTTTTTGATATGCAGATCTACTCCCTTTAAAACCTCTAATTTATCGTAGAACTTATGTATATTTTTTGCGTGAATCATTTTGAAACTGTTTTTACAAAGAAACAAAGATTCTGCCGATATAAAAATGTGTTGTAACAGAATTTTATGAAGAATGTTATTTAAACAGGTATTGAAAATTTATTTTAAATTTATAAGAAATTATTTTAAAAAGATGAAGATAAAAATAGGGTTATTAGTTTTGATAATTATGCTTCTAGGCTTGTTTATTGGGGCAAAAGTATATGCTGATGATTCTTTTTTGGTGTACAAAGCCGACCTTACAAAGCAAGATTTAAAACTATACTGGAAGAATAATAAGGATGAGAATTTTGGAAGTATTCAAAACTTAAAACTTTGGATAGAAAAAAATAAGATGACTTTAAAATTTGCGATGAATGGCGGAATGTATAAAAAAGATAACTCGCCACAAGGACTTTATATCGAAAAACAAAAAGTTTTGGTTGCTTTAGATACAATAAAAGCCTCAGGCAATTTCTACTTAAAACCCAATGGTGTTTTTTATCTCACAACGAAAAGAATTGCCGGAATTTGTAAAACAGAAGATTTTCGTAATGATGGAAAGATAGATTATGCGACTCAATCAGGACCAATGTTGGTTATTGACGGAAAAATTCATCCCGATTTTACAAAAGGATCCAGTAATCTGAACATTCGAAACGGTGTGGGGATTCTGCCAGACGGAAAAGTTGTTTTTGTATTGTCGAAAAAAGAAATAAATTTTTATGATTTTGCCAGTTATTTTAAAAGCTTAGGCTGCAAAAATGCTTTGTATCTCGACGGATTTGTATCGCGTGCTTATGCACCATCCGAAAATTGGATTCAGACCGATGGAAATTTTGGTGTGCTATTTGCTATAACAGAAAAAAAGAATAATTAAAGGGTTTATTAGATGGGAATTAAGAAATAAAATTGCCTTAATTAATAAGTTCAGTTGAATCATTTTTTATAAATTCGAATAATATCTAAACGAAATGAAAATGCAGGAAGTAAAAACAATAAACGAAAGCGACAGAACCAGAAAACTCCTTTTGGGTTTGCTTTTGGACGGTGTTGGAATGATATCCTTTACAATTCCGTGGATTGGAGAATTCTCAGATGTAATCTGGGCGCCCGTTGCCGCATTTATTATGACCAGAATGTACAAAGGCAGAGTTGGGCGAGTGGCGAGTGTTTTAACTTTTATAGAAGAGGCATTGCCCTTTACAGATATAATTCCGTCGTTTACATTGACGTGGATTTATACCTATTATTTCCAAAAAGGCGAAAACTAAAATTACAACAATTTTATAAATGAAAAATGGCAACCTTAAAAGTTGCCATTTTTTTATTTTAATGAGATTATGAAATTAATCTTTAAACAAGAATCCGAGTCCCATATTTTTAAGCATTTTCTTTTCGAAATTCCAAAAGAAACGGAATTGTCCAAAAAGAGTTCCAATGGCAACGAGTAGAACCTGATAAATAGGGAAGATAATCAATAAACGAATTAAGGTAAACCATCCTCCAAAATCTTCTTTGGTGATACCTAATAATACACAAAAAGGTTTAGACAAATATGCAGATGCCGATCCTGTGATGGCAAAAACAATCAATATAATTATGGCTTGTAGATTTGAGGTAATACCCCAACGTTTCTTTAATCTGTTCATTTTTATCTGCAATAATTACAAATATAAGAACATTATCTTATAGGCACATACCCTGAAAGCTTTTGTTTGTATGTATTTTGAAAATAAATCATATAATTATAAATTAAATAATTTACTTCATATCCGTAGTGAATGGTTGGGCGATAGTCAATCGACATTTCGTATAAATTTGGACTATAACGTTGTGGTTGCAAAACACGATTATTCCATTCTGTAACGTACAAATTGTTTTTATTTTCAAGATAAGATAAAGAATAATAATTGCGGGGAAGCGCCGTTGCAGCCAGCCAGGTGCTAAATCCATTGTCTATAATAATAACTTCATATTCTAATGAGTCATTGGCGATCCTTACCGTATCGTTTACCGCAACTTTTGGAGGATGTACAGGAGTATTTCCTGCGACACTACTTTTTGTAGCGGTAGAACATGCTACAATGGTAAGTAAGAGGATGAAAGTGTAAATGTAATTTTTCATGATTTTGAGTTTCGAACTTAAATTTACAAATAAAGCTGTTAGCTATTTCGTTATTTAACAGCACTTTGTAATTTTTGACTGCAGATTTAAGTTTGTTTAAAACTTAGAATATCAAAACCTTTGCCATTTTTAGGTGAGATATAAAAAAAAGCTGTTTATAAAATAAACAGCTTTAAAATATATTTCAATTTAGCACTAAGAATCTTAGCATCTCAGAATCTTAGCATCTCAGCAAACTTAGAACCTTATTTACTTCCAAACAATTTCCCAATAAAACCTGCAATTCCGCCTTTGCTTTTTGTAACCACAAGAACATCGGTAACATCAACTTTTCCGTCATTGTTTTGGTCTAAACCAAACTGCATTCCGTATTTGTTAATGGTATCCATAATGCCTGAAGCTTGTCCGCTATTTCCGGTAAGAGAACCAATAATATCAGAAATCTGAAAACTACTATCGTTAGGATCTTTTGCTTTATTAACCAAAGAGCTTAATATTTGCGGAATCATGCTTGCAGCTACACCTGAAGAAGCTTCACTGCTTAATCCGAATTTTTCTCCAAGGTTTCCAGATACTTGTTGTGTTATTTGCTGTACAACAGGGTTCGAACTATCTATAGAAGATTTACCACTAAACAAACCGGCAAGTTGTTCACCGCCGCCTTCTGTAGCAATTTTTTTCAGTCCTTCAAATATCGAAGTACTTGTTTCGTTTATTACCGCCTCGTTTTGTTCATTAGGAACGGCAGAGTTGTTTACTACGGCATTACCTCCGTATTGTTGTACTAATTGAGTTAATTGCTCAAACATAATGTTTAGATTTAGATTAAACGACAAATTTAACAAAAAGAAAGGTATTTACTACAAAGCAATAATAAATACCTCTAAAGTTAATCTATTTTTTAATTACTTGCTCAACAATTTAAGAAATTACTCAAACGCTTACATAGGGCTAACTTAAAGATAATGTTATAGTTAGTTGTTTGGTGTTTTCACTTCGCACCAGGTTTTGATATCTTCAGGATTAAATCCAGGGCAATTTTTGATGTTCTTTTTAGGAAAAAATAACACGTCGTTATTTAATGTACTTAGATTAAAATAATAATTGCTGCAATCTTCTCCATATCTCCATACATCACTTGAACCTTCATTTTGTATTGTTCCATTAAAAGTAAAAATAGAAGATTGCTTAGGGATAAAATAGGCTCCTTCGATAATAAGCATAAATATATTTCCAAAGATATAAGCACAAAATAAAGCAATTACAGCTGTAAGCACGATCAAACGAAAGATCCACTTAAGTCCAGCTCCTTTTTGGTCTGTTTTCATATTATAGTTTAATTAAACGCTAAAATTATAAAAAAAAAGAAAAGGGATTTACTACAATTAAGCAGCAAATCCCTTTAAATGATTTAATCTATTTGTTTAGCTCAACAAAGTAATAATTTGTGAAGCCAATTCTGTACCAATTCTGTCTTGTGCCTCTCCAGTTGCAGCTCCAATGTGTGGAGTCAATGAGATTTTAGTGTGCATTAAGATCGCCATTTCTGGTTTTGGTTCACTTTCAAAAACGTCTAAACCTGCAAAAGCAACTTTTCCAGAATCTAAAGCTTTTACTAAAGCTACTTCATCGATAACCCCACCACGAGCACAGTTTACGATTCCAACACTATCTTTCATGATTGCCAATTCTTTTTCTCCAATGATGTAACCATCCTGAGCAGGAACGTGCAGTGTAATGAAATCAGCTTCTTTAAACAAAGATTCTAATGATTGAGAAACGATAGTTGTAGTGATAGACTGACCATCAAAAAACTCAACCTTAACATCTACAGACGGAATAAAACTATCTGCAGCAATTACTTTCATTCCTAAACCAAGAGCCATCTTTGCTGTAGCTTGTCCGATACGACCAATACCAACAATACCTAAAGTTTTCCCTCTTAATTCAGTTCCGTTTGCGTATGCTTTTTTCAAACCATCAAAGTTTGAATCCCCTTCAAGAGGCATATTTCTGTTAGAATCATGTAAGAAACGAACACCAGAAAACAAGTGTCCAAATACCAATTCAGCAACAGATTCTGATGATGAAGCCGGAGTATTAATTACGTGAATTCCTTTGCTTTTAGCATAATCAACATCAATATTATCCATACCAACACCACCACGACCAATAATTTTAAGTCCCGGGCAAGCATCGATAATATCCTTACGAACTTTAGTTGCGCTGCGCACTAAAACTACGTCTACATTATTTTCATTCACAAAATTAGCTACTTGTTCCTGAGCTACTTTTGTAGTTATAACTTCAAATCCACCTTTTTCTAAGGCAAGAATTCCACTTTTAGAAATTCCGTCATTTGCTAATACTTTCATTGTGTGTTTATTTTGTTTATTTGTTTAACTGTTTAATCGTAAAGATTATTGGATAAACAGATATTATGATTTTTTCTTTTTTTGATTTAGGAGCTAATCCCGCTATTCGTTCCAATCTTTTATTTTTTTAAAGAAAAAAAATAAAAGGATTTCCACTGCTATCGGGGCTAGGATTCTAGTATTCAATTCACATTTTCGGCAAACTAAAAGCTGAAAACCGAGACTGTAACTGTAAACTAAACTTTAGACTCCAAAGCTTTCATTACATCTACTAAAACCTGAACACTTTCGATAGGCATAGCATTGTAAATAGAAGCTCTGTAACCACCTACAGAACGGTGTCCTGGCAATCCTGAAATTCCTGCAGCTTTCCATAAAGCATCAAAAGTTTCTGTATGATCAGCGTTGTTCAATAAGAAAGTAACATTCATTTTAGAACGATCTTCAACCGCTGCAGCACCTTTAAATAATGGATTTCTGTCGATTTCAGCATAAAGTAAATCAGCTTTTGCGTCGTTTAATTTCTCAACAGCAGCAATTCCGCCTTTTTCTTTAATCCATTGTAAAGTTAGTAAGGATACATAAACAGCAAAAACAGGAGGAGTATTGTACATACTTTCTGCTTTGATATGTTTAGCATAATCTAACATACTTGGGATAGTTCTTCCGTTTTTCTCTAAGATTTCTTCTTTGATAACAACAAGAGTTGTTCCTGCAGGACCCATGTTTTTTTGAGCTCCGGCGTAGATAATATCAAATTTCGAAAAGTCGATTACACGAGAAAAAATATCAGAACTCATATCGCAAACAACAGGAACGTTAGTTGCAGGGAATTCTTTCATTTGAGTTCCAAAAATAGTATTGTTACTAGTACAGTGAAAATAATCTGCATCACTTGGTATTTCGTATCCTTTTGGAATATGGTTATAATTTTGTTCTTTCGAAGAAGCTACAACAATAGTTTCTCCAAAATATTTTGCTTCTTTTATTGCAGCAGTTGCCCAGGTTCCCGAATCTAAATAAGCGGCTTTTCCGTTTTCTTTCATAAGGTTGTACGGAGCCATTAAGAAAGCGGTACTTGCACCACCTTGTAAAAATAATGCCTGATATCCTTTTCCTGTAAGTCCTAATAACTCTAAAGCAAGGGAACGAGCTTCATCCATAACGGCAACGAAATCTTTACTTCGGTGCGAAATTTCAAGAATAGAAAGTCCTGAATCATTAAAATTTAATATAGCTTTTGATGCTTTTTCAAAAACCTCTTGAGGTAAAATACTTGGTCCTGCGCTGTAGTTGTGTTTTTTCATGGTTGTTGTTAAAAGTCGAAAATTTTAAAGAGGCAAATTTCGGCAATAGGAGCTGAAAAAGCGATAAATTATTCGAAATAATTAAACATATTTTTACTTTGTTGTTAACAAAAACGTTATAGTATCTACGTTATCTGCATAATCCCACAATTGAGGATTTTGAGTTTGTCCAAACGGAATGCTATTTTTGATTAAATCATTGCTAACAATACACTGAATTTGTTCAGCATCAGCTTCAAGACGAGATTGTAGTTCTTCTATATTTTCGTAAAATTCATAAAAAACACTCGAAATAGGAGAGGCGTAGCTCGGATCTTCTTTTATGGTTAGAAATCCATTATCGAGTAATTTGAAGTTACTCATTAAAAATACCGCCTTGTTATAATCGTAATTATTAGCGTATTTCTCGTAATGAATAACGTCCTGATATTTGAAAATTGCTTCAAAAAAAGCATCAAATGTATATCCTTTAGGTACAAAAATCTTGGAGACATTGCGGCATCCCAGACCAAAATACCTGAAAATATCTTCGCCTAAATTTTCTAAATCTTCTTTAGTTTCTTTTCCGTTTAAAACCGCAACCGAATTTCTGTTTTTTCGAATGATCGAAGGTTTATCTTTAAAATAATATTCGAAATATCTTGCAGTATTATTGCTTCCGGTGGCGATCACAGTATCAAAGTTTTCCAGTTTTCCTTCCACGAAAGTGATCTTATCTTTTAAGCTTTCATCAACAAAAACAAGATATTTGGCTAAAAAAGGCAATAAGTGCTGATCGTTTGAAGATGTTTTTATTAAAGCTTTATTTCCTGTAATTAAAACAGATAAAAAATCGTGAAAACCAACTAACGGAATATTTCCAGCCAGAATTAAAGCGACATTTTTTTCAGTATTGTCATTCTGGGCAAATTCTGTTGCGTATTGAGAAAGCCATTTTGTAATGTTTTCTTCGGTCAGCGCATCGGCCCATGATTTTATAGCAAAGTATACTTGTTCAGGTGTATACCATCCGTTATGAGATTGTGATAAAAGGATCAGTTTTATAAAATCATCAAAAAACAAGTCATTGCCTAAAACGGACGGATTTTGTGTATTATCTGTTTCAGAAAACTGATTTAGGAATTTACCTAATTCAACAAAAACACTTTTTTTTGTTTCTAATGTCATAATGTTTGCTTATGAATTGTTTTGATTGTAATTTTGCACAAAAATAAGCTATATTAAGTTATAAGGCAAAGCAGATTATGATGTTTGACATTTTTAACGCAAATCCCATAACTTTTAACTCGAAACTAAGAACAAAATGGCAATAATTATAACTGACGAATGCATAAACTGTGGGGCTTGTGAACCAGAGTGCCCAAATACAGCAATTTATGAAGGAGCTGATGATTGGAGATACAAAGACGGAACCAGACTTTCAGGAAAAATAATTTTACCGGACGGAACTGAGGTTGATGCAGATGATGCTCAAACACCAATTTCTGACGAGGTTTATTATATCGTTCCTGGAAAATGTACTGAATGTAAAGGTTTTCATGACGAACCTCAATGTGCTGCAGTATGTCCGGTTGATTGTTGTGTACCAGATGATAATCACGTAGAAGATGAAGAAACCTTGTTGAACAGACAAGCGTTTTTACATGGTGATGAATAAACTTTTATTATAGAAAATATAAATCCTGAGTTATTACTCAGGATTTTTTTTTGCTCAAATTTTTAAATTTTGATATTTGGTAGTTTGTTGATTTTTAAGGTTTTATTTTTTTAATGTTAATTTATTAATAAAAAATCAATACTTTAGTTGAAAATTTAACAACGCCTATGAAGAGAGTGATACTTTTATTTATTGTGTTTTTTACTGTTAATACTTTTGCTCAAAATACAGAATATTCTATCATTGTAAAAGATATAGAAACACAATTGCCTATAGAAAATGCAATGGTTGTTATACTTAAAACCAAACAGGTTTTGTTAAGTAATGAAGACGGAAAAGTTACTTTTATGCTAACCGGAGCTTCGAATGTTCAGGTTTCTGAAATGAATTATGAAAATTTAACCTTGCGCTGGGCTACTTTAAAAGAGGATCAATTTGTAGTTTATTTGCAAAATAAAGACAACAAATTGGATGAAATTGTCTTGTCTAAAGATAATCCGCAAAAAATATTGCAAAGAATCGTTTCTAATTCGGTAGAAAAATTAACAACACCTTACCGTCTTAAAGTTTATGTGAGAGAGTTTTTTATGCTCGATAATAAATACTCCTATTATAATGACGGATTAGTGAATTTTCAATTCTCAGGAAATAAAAAGTCAACCACTACATTATTAGTAGAGCAAAACAGATCTTATGGTTTGCTTGAAACAGATGTAAGTGCAGATTTAAGAGGTTATAATCTCAATAATATCATGGAGAATTATTCGAACTTAAATTACTTTCAGCCCATTTTAGATCCAAAAGCAAAAAAAGAATATGATTTTATTATAAAAGGACATCCCAATAATAAGGACTATTATATAATGAACATCACTCCGCTGGATAAATCTAAAAAAGATGCGGATAGTTTTGAAGTTATTTATGATCCTGTAAAGAAATTAATTGTAGAATTTTCGTGTGTTTTTACGCCCGGGAATCCTGATAAAATCGAAGAAAAACCTGCAATAGGTTCAAAAAAAATCACCAGATCTTTTGTAAAAGTAGATTATAGATTAGATGGTTCAGATTATTATCTTTTAAGTTCGAACGAAGAAATAGCTTATGATCTTACCTTAAAAGATCAGGTTAAGAATATTCAGGTCAGGAATAATTTTATAACGACCAGTTTCAATAAACAGAAATTTACGTACAACGAAAGTGATGTTTTTAAAGAGAAAACACTCTTTAACAAGCAAAATAAAATCCTAACCAATTATTGGGATATTTCCGGATTTACAGCCACTGAAGAAGAAAAAGCAATCATAACTTCCTTAGATTTTAAAATGTAACTTTTAATAAAATAAAAAAATCCTGAGTTTAGCGCTCAGGATTTTTTGTGTTTAATGATCAAGTAAGATCAGTTTTTTTTATTTTATTAAAAATTAAAACCAAGCCTTGCATAATAGTAAGCTCCGTTGAAACCCATTTGTACAGCATCCCAATATCCTCCGGCTTCAACCCAGTCATCTTGTTGGTCAGGATAAATATTTAATAAGTTATTGGCGCCGATGCTAATTTTAGTAGATTTCGAAACTTTAAATCCTAAAGTTAAATCGGTTACGATTTTTGCTCCATAAGTATCTGTTGCGGCTTTCTTTTGATTGGCTAAAACCTGAGCATCAGTTTCGGCAGGAGAAGTTCTATAGTCTTCCGGATCTTCGTCCATTTGATAATCCAGTAATTTTACTTCGCTAAATCTCGTAAAAGCCAATCCTGCATCAAACCATTTTCTTCCGTAATTAAGGTTAAGACCAAATTTATTTGGCGGTGCAGAAGCTAGTAAAAAAGCTTTATCACGTTCTCCAAAGAATTGATTTGCAGGTAAAGTACCATTATGTACTTTATCGATTTTCATATCATTAATGTTTCCAACAAGAGTTGCACCCAATCTATTTTCGTTGATTGTTTTTTTCCAGGCCAAAACAACATCAAGTCCTTTTGTTTTAGTATCTACACCATTTACAAAAAACTGAGCCTTAGATTTATTTCCTAGAGCTGGCGCATCAAAATAACCAGTTAACACAATTCTGTCTTTTACATTAATTAAGTAGCCATCGACTGTTGCAGTAAAGTCTCCAAAATTAGCTGTAAATCCTAAAGATGCATTTATGGCTTTTTCCTCGTTTAGTTTTTCAATTCCAAAAGACTTTGTGATTTCACTATCATTTGCAGCTAATAAAACTTCAGTTGCACCGGCTGAACTAAAATTCGTAAAATGGAGATTGTAATAGATTTGAGCTAACGATGGAGCACGAAATCCCGTACTTACAGATCCTCTTAAATTTATGTGATCTGTGATTTTAAGTCTCGAAGCAAATTTTCCATTTACAGTACTTCCAAAATCACTGTAATTTTCATAACGAACAGCTCCGCTTACCATCCAGGCCTCTGTTACATCCAATTCCGCATCAGCATATAAAGAGAAGTTGGTACGGCTTTTATTTACTTCGTTTGCCGGACTATAACCCGGAAAACCTTGAGAACCTCCAGGTCTTGGCTCTCCAGATATAGGGTCAATTGGAGCGCTTTGAGTAGCCGGATTTGTAATTGGCACTCCGTTAGTGTCGTAAGTAGCATAAGAACCTTCTTCTCCGGCAAAAATTTCAAATTTTTCTACTCTAAATTCAGTTCCAAAAGCAATGTTTAGTCCACCAAGAATATCGCCATAATTTTTTGAAACATCTAAATTTGTAGTGTTTTGAAGTAAACTATGTCCGCCCGCATCAAATTCTCGTGGCGATTTATCTTCAAGAGAAGCATTAATAGTTCCTTTTATATCATACTGAAATTTGTTCTTGCCAAAAGTATTACTTAAATCCCATTTCCAGCCAGCTGAGGTTTCGGTTCTAACTCCTGCGGCTAACGAATTATCATTTATTTTTGATGTAATTCTGGGCGTATATCCACCAGGATAAATAGATTCGACTACTCTTTCTCCGTCATTTCGGGTAAAAGCATACGCATCAGTATCGCGAAAATTGCTTCCTCCAAAAGCATAAAATTCCGTTTTGTCAGAGATTGGAATAGCGAGATTTACAAATAAATTTACACCCTGAATTTCGGCTTCTCCAAAACCTTTTCTAAAATCAAAACCAGGACGTAGTGTTTTGTTTTTATTCAAAAATTCTCCGGTAACATTCACATAGCCTCCTTGTGTACCTATTGCAGTACCGTAGTTGGCAGAAACTTTTAGAGATCCTCCATCAAAGTTTTGATTTTTTCCAAATGAGTTTCCATTACCTTTTTTGTCTAATCTAAAATCTTTAGTGTTGGCTGTACCATCAGGAAAATCTCCTTTTGCATCTGTATTAAATGCACCATAAGTAATGGCTCCGGTAAATTCGTTTATATTATCATTCGTAACAATATTGATAACTCCTGCAATAGCATCAGAACCATATTGTGCCGCTGCGCCATCTCTTAAAATCTCAATTCGTTTAATAGAGGCAGCAGGAATAGCATTCAAATCAGTTCCGGTATTTCCGCGTCCGCGAGTTCCAAATAAGTTAATCAATGACGATTGATGTCTTCTTTTTCCGTTAATCAAAACCAGCGTCTGATCAGGACCCATTCCTCTTAATGAAGCCGGATCAACGTGATCTGCTCCATCAGAACCGGATTGTTTATTCGCATTAAACGAAGGCGCAACATATTGTAGTAATTCATTAATTTCCAGTTTTCCGCTTTGCGTCGTAACATCTTTTACATTAATAACATCAATAGGAACAGCCGAATTTACAACCGTTCTTTTTGCGTTTCTCGAACCAACTACTACTACATCGCTCAATATTTGGCCGCCGCTTTCATCTAAAATAACCTCTATTTTATCGCCTGTAACTTTTTTTTCGATAGAAGAATAGCCAACATAACTAAAAATTAATGTAGCTCCTTCTTTGACTTTTATACGATAACTTCCTTCAAAATCAGTCGATACGCCGTTTGCAGTTCCTTTTTCAAGAACATTAACACCCGGTAAAGGCGCGCCGGATTTGTCTTTTACAACACCTGAAATTTCTTTTTGTGCAAAAAGAAACATCGTATTTAATAGAAATAAAAATAATGCAATCTTTTTCATGGTTTTGTGAGTTTGGTTTATTGTTTGATTTTGATCTTTGATAAAATTACTGTTTTTTAACAAAATATTAATAAAAAGTTTAATTATTTTAAAGAAGGCGTTTTAAAATACATTAATCGTCATTTTTACTTCACTTACGAGCTATTAAATCTTATATTTGCAAAATTTTAAAGCCAAAAAATATCATTTTGGCAGAAACAAAAAATCGATACATAAATTATATATCATTAAAGTAACGACCTATATATTAAGGTAGAAGCTAAATGATAAAGACCTGAGAGAATCAGGATCTAATAAAAAATAAATAGAAACAACAGATGAAAGCAGGAATTGTAGGATTACCAAATGTTGGAAAATCAACATTATTTAATTGTTTATCTAATGCAAAAGCGCAAAGTGCAAACTTTCCGTTTTGTACAATCGAACCTAATATTGGTGTTGTAAACGTTCCGGATCCAAGAATCAACAAGTTAGAAGAATTGGTAAAACCAGAGCGCGTACAAATGGCAACAGTAGATATTGTTGATATCGCAGGTTTGGTAAAAGGAGCAAGTAAAGGTGAAGGTCTTGGAAATCAATTTTTAGGAAACATTAGAGAGTGTAATGCTATTATTCACGTTTTGCGTTGTTTTGATAACGATAACATCGTACACGTAGACGGAAATGTAAACCCAATTCGTGACAAAGAAACGATCGATATCGAGTTACAGTTGAAAGATTTAGAAACCGTTGAAAAACGTTTAGAAAAAGTAAACCGTGCCGCTAAAACAGGAAATAAAGAAGCTCAAACTGAAAAAGCACTTTTAGACAGAATCAGAGAAGCGTTATTACAAGCTAAATCAGCTCGTACTATTACACCTCAAGGAAACGACGAAGAAGTTTTAATGGAATCTTTTCAGTTAATTACTGCAAAACCAGTTTTATACGTTTGTAATGTTGACGAAAATTCAGCAGTAAACGGAAACAAATATGTAGATCAGGTTCGTGAATTAGTAAAAGACGAAGATGCTGAAGTTATCATTCTTTCAGTAGGAGCAGAGGCTGATATTACAGAATTAGAGAGTTACGAAGAGCGTCAGGTTTTCCTTGAAGATATGGGATTAACAGAGCCGGGAGCATCAGTTTTAATTCGTGCAGCTTACAAGTTATTAAAACAACAAACGTATTTTACCGCAGGTGTAAAAGAAGTTCGTGCCTGGACCATCAACATTGGTTCAACAGCGCCACAAGCGGCTGGAGTTATCCACACTGATTTCGAAAAAGGATTCATTCGTGCCGAAGTTATTTCATACGAAGATTACGTTCATTACGGTTCAGAAGCAAAAGCAAAAGAAGCAGGAAAATTCAAAGTCGAAGGAAAAGAATATGTAGTAAAAGATGGTGATGTAATGCACTTCCGTTTCAACGTATAAATTTCTGGAGAATAGAGTAAAGAATAAAGAATAAAGAATAAAGAAGAAAGAATATAGAGAATAGACTAAACTGCTGAAGGAATTCAGCAGTTTTTTTATGCTCAAAAAAGAAATTAGAAAAGAAGTAAATAAAAAAATAAGAGTAAAAAAATCCGTGCAAATCCGCGCTTTCGCGTTAGCGAATCCGTATCATCCGTGTGCCATTTTTCAGGACCAATTTCCAGCTTTACTCTTCAAGATTTTTCCTGAATTTATTTTTTTGTCCGGCATAAAAAGAGCTTCCTCCGGTCGCTTTTTTATCGCCACAAAAAATATAAATTCATAAAAAATGCTTTCCGTTTCAATCTGGGGTAGTCAGCAAAAACAAGACCTTTTGTTTGAATCATTAAATTTGCAAAACAAAATTATTAGCTTTTATTTTTTTTTGGCTTAAAAATTGGTTACAGAAAAATTAATCAATAACTAATTTAAAAACAAACCAATCAAAATGCTAAAATCAACCTTCAAATTTCTCGGCTGGACTATCCTCGGAATCATAACTTTTCTTGTTTTGTATCTCATTTCGGTTTATCTGATTTCTAAAATCACTGTCAATTCAGATGTTGCACAGGTAGAAGAAAAAGATGCAGTTTCTATCTATATTCTTTCAAACGGAGTTCATACGGATATTGTAGTTCCAATTGTAAATGATACTAAAGATTGGCGAAACGAAATTCAGTTTGGTCAAACACAATCAAAAGATTCTTTGATGAATTATATCGCTTTTGGCTGGGGCGACAAAGGCTTTTATCTCGATACGCCAGAATGGTCAGACTTAAAAGCAAGTACAGCCTTAAAAGCAGCATTCGGAGTCAGTTCATCAGCAATGCACACCACATTTTTCAAACAATTAAAAGAAGGTGATGATTGCAAACGCATTTTAATTTCAAAAGAAAACTATCAAAAATTAGTCACTTTTATTTCAGATAGTTTTACTGATTCCATTCACCCACAATGGATAGAAGGTCACAGCTACGGAAGAAAAGATGCTTTCTATGAAGCCAAAGGAAGTTATAGTTTGTTTTATACCTGCAACACCTGGGCGAATTGCGCCTTAAAAGCTGCCAATCAAAAAGCAAGTTTATGGACGGTTTATGATAAAGGGATTTTTTGCCATTATAAATAAATCAAGCTTAAGAGCGCAATTTTTTTTCTCATTTTATGACAATATTTTCTTTAAACTTTGCGCCTTAGCGCCTTTGCGAGATTATTTTTTCAAAGCTTAACTTAATGACAATACTTAAAAGTAAAAACGACATGGGAAAAATGTAAAATTCATCAAAAAAGCAAGAATCCTCATTTTTTTATAATTTCTTAAATTTGAGAGTATATCTAAAAACCAGAAGTATCGTGAAAATCAAAAATATATTCTCCAAGTCATGGTTTCTGCTTAAGAACACCTTTTTAGAATTCAATGATGACAATGCTATTAAACTTAGTGCTGCATTATCGTATTATACCATATTTGCATTACCGCCTTTATTGATTATCATTATTACCATTTGCGGTTTTTTCTTTGGCGAAGATGCTGTAACAGGCCAGCTTTACGGGCAAATAAACGGTTTGGTGGGTAACGGCGCAGCAATTCAGATTCAGGAAGCGATAAAAAATGTGCAATTATCAGGAGATAATGTTTTTGCTACCATATTTGGGATTGCGATGTTGCTAATTGGGGCATCGGGAGTTTTTGCCGAAATACAAAGTTCTATCAATTTTATATGGGGATTAAGAGCAAAACCGGATAAAGGAATTAAGAAATTTATTCAAAATCGTTTAATGTCATTTTCGATGATTGCTTCAGTTGGTTTTTTAATGTTGGTCAGTCTTTTTATAAGTACTACATTAGATTTAGTCAGTGCACGTTTAAAAGTATATTTTCCGGAAAGTACCGTTTATTTGTTTTATGTAGTCAATATCATTATTGTTTTGGCGAGTATAACATTGCTTTTTGCTATTATTTTCAGAACATTACCAGACGGAAAAATAAGATGGAAAGATGCTTTTATAGGATCAACCGTCACGGCAATATTATTTATGATTGGTAAATTTGCAATTGGCTTTTATTTAGGAAGTTCTACAGTTGCTTCAGTTTATGGCGCAGCGGGTTCTGTAATAATTATTTTGGTTTGGGTCTATTATTCGGCAATTATTCTGTATTTTGGAGCAGAATTTACCAAAGTATATGCAAAATCTTACGGAGGTAAAATTTACCCGAATGAATACTCAGTAGAAATTCAGAAAGAGATTTACGAAATCGAAAAACCAAATAAAATATAATTAACCATAAAAGTTATATAAGATAATTTAAGCTTGTCGAAACTAATTTTGATAACGTAATTCAATGTACTTATATAACTTATAGGGTTTAATTAATAAAAAACAAACATATGAAAATTATAGCCTTTGGAGGAAGTAACAGTCAGCATTCTATCAATAAACATTTAGCAACTTATGCGGCAAGTTTATTCGAAAATGCCGAAATTGAAGTATTGGATTTAAACGATTTTGCAATGCCGTTATTTAGCGTTGATCTTGAGAAAGAAGTCGGACAGCATGAAAAAGCAAAAGCATTTTTGGGCAAACTAGAAAGTGCGGATATTTTAGTAGTTTCTCTGGCAGAAAATAACAACAATTATTCTACAGCATTTAAAAATGTATTCGATTGGTCTTCCCGAATTATCAAAGACGTATTTCAGAAAAAGCCAATGTTATTAATGGCGACTTCACCAGGAACAAGAGGCGGTGCTTCAGTTTTAGAAATAGGACGTAATGCTTTACCAAGATATGGCGCCGAAATTAAAGCTACATTTTCATTACCTGCCTTTAATGCTAATTTTGATTTAGAAGAAAATAAAATTTCTAATGCAGAATTAGACAAAGAATTAAAAGATCTTATAAAAGAATGTTTTTAAATCTATGAAAATAAAAAATATTGCCTTTATAATTCTTTTTCTTAATATTCTTTTTTTGCATTCCTCGTACTCCCAAAAGTATAGTGATGTTGATAAGATCGTGGCTAAATATCCTAAAAACTTTAGTTCTACAAACGATTTGGCTCAGAGAATTCAAGACGATTTTTCTTCAGAACAGGATAAAGCACGAGGTATTTACACTTGGATTGCTCTTAATATAAAATATGACTACAAAGCTTATTTAAATCCACCCAGAACTCAGGGGTTTACTTATTCGACTGAAGCTGAGAAACAAAGGAAAATTAAACAAATCAACGATAAACTGATTCAGAAAACTTTTGATTCTCAAAAAGCAGTTTGTGAAGGTTTTACAGCTTTGTACCAACATTTGGCAGGACTGGTGGGCTTGAAATCAGAAATAATTAGAGGAGATTCAAAAACAAGACTGGCAGATATTGGCCGAAAAAACACTTCATCAAATCATGCCTGGAATATGGTTTTGATCGATAAAAAATGGAGATTAATTGATGTTACCTGGGGGCAGGGATATTACGACAGCAGTAAAGGACGAATGGTAAATGATTTTGATCCCATTTATTTTGATACAGATCCTGATTATTTTTTTGCCAAACATTTTCCTGATTCGGGTTCTTATCTGGGGAATAAACTAAATAAAGAAGAATTTCTAAACGGACCTCTGATTTATAATAAAACAATTCAGGGCGATTTTAAAATTAAATCACCGGATTCCGGAATAATCGAAGCGAAATACGGAGATAAGATTACTTTTGAAATCAAAAATGCTTCAAAATCAGACCTTATTTTCTATTTAAATAAAAAGAATCAACCCGTTAAGATTACGAACTCTAAAGAAAAGCGTGGTGGTTTAGAATTTCAAATCACCTATGATAAAAATATAGGTGATTATATTACTATTTATCTGGATACTGCCAGCATTGTTTCGTTTAAAATAATTCGGAAATAAAATATAATTAAGAGGTTTGTTTTAAAGAATTTTCTTCTTTTATCGAATTGCCGTATCTTAGCCGTAAAGAGATGAGATTTAATGATAACAGTTAATGTAGCTGTTAAAATGTGATTATGAGTATGGAGACAACTTTCCTGAAATCAATTTTAGATAATGATTTCTATAAATTTACGATGCAGCATGCTGTAATAAAACTTTTTCCAAAGGCAAAAGTACGTTATGGTTTTATAAATAGAGGCAAACATATTTTTCCTCCGGGTTTTGCTGATTTACTTAGGAAATCAGTAGATGCAATGGCTGATTTACGATTGACAAAAAACGAAAAACAGTATTTGTCCAAATTTTGTCCGTATCTGGATCCTACCTATTTAGATTTTTTACATGGTTATGTTTATGATCCATCAGAAGTTCAGATTACGCAAGAAGGATCAGAAATAAAAGTAACAATTGAGGGGTTTTGGTACCGTACAATTTTATGGGAAGTACCTTTGATGGCTTTAATTTCGGAACTTTTTTATAAATCAAATCATCTCATTCGCCTAAATGATGAGGCTATAAAAACATTAACCAAAAACAAAATTGACAACTATAATAGTTTAGGGGTTTCAATTTTAGAATTTGGTACAAGACGCCGTCATTCTTATGATGTACATGTTTTAATCAATAAAACTTTGCAAAGTTTTGGTTCAGAAAGTTTTATCGGTACAAGCAATGTACATTTTGCAATGGTCAATAATATTAGGCCTTTAGGAACGCATGCACACGAATGGTTTATGTTTCATGCGGCACAATATGGTTTTAAAATGGCGAATTTAATAAGTTTGGAACATTGGACACAAGTTTACGGAGGTGACCTCGGAATTGCCTTGACAGATACTTATACCACAGATGTTTTTTTTGAACAATTTGATAAAAAATATTCCAAACTTTTTGATGGCGTGCGTCATGACAGCGGACATCCGATTGAGTTTGCGCAAAAAGTAATTTCGCATTATACCAAAATGGGGATTGACCCCAAATCGAAAGTAATTGTTTTCTCGGATTCACTAAATTATGATAAAGTAAAACTCATAACCGATTTCTGTAAAGACAAAATCAAAATGTCATTTGGTATTGGGACTAATTTTACCAATGATGTAGGTTTACCTCCCATGAATATGGTCATAAAACTAACCGAAGTTAAACTCGATAACACGCATTGGCAGGGTGTAGTGAAGCTTTCTGACGAAAAAAATAAAAATACGGGAACGCCCGAAATGATTGCTTTAGCGAAGCAAGTTTTAGGAATCAAATGTTTTTTTGTTTAAAAGCTGATTTTTTATATTTTTATCGGCCGTATTATTTTAAAATCAATTTAAATAGAATTTAAAGCTGTTATTAATCGTAACAAAAAGAAAATACGCTTTCATTTTTTGACTATAAATGGTACATTAGCCAAAAATCCAATTTACTTTATGCTAGAGCAAAATCAATATACCGAAGATAATATTCGATCACTCGATTGGAAAGAACATATCCGTATGCGTCCCGGAATGTATATCGGGAAATTGGGAGACGGATCTTCGCCAGATGATGGTATTTATATTCTGTTAAAAGAGGTTTTAGATAACTGTATCGATGAGTTCGTAATGGGCTCCGGAAAAACTATTGAGGTGACCATCAAGGATAAAACGGTTTCGGTTCGTGATTACGGACGTGGAATTCCGTTAGGAAAAGTAGTCGATGTAGTTTCTAAAATGAATACAGGAGGGAAGTACGATTCTAAAGCTTTCCAGAAATCAGTAGGTTTAAATGGTGTCGGAACAAAAGCAGTAAATGCACTTTCGAATTATTTCAGAGTAGAATCAGTTCGTGATGATAAACAAAAAGGAGCAGAGTTTTCGGCAGGAAATCTGGTTCTCGAAGAAGATATTATTGATACTACAAAACGAAAAGGAACAAAAGTAACCTTTACGCCGGATGAAACCATCTTCAAAAATTACAAATTCCGTATGGAATATGTCATTAAAATGGTCAAAAATTATTGTTACCTAAACAATGGTTTGACAATTATTTTTAATGGCGAAAAATATATTTCTGAAAATGGTCTTAGAGATTTATTAGAAGAAACAATTAGTGCAGAAGATCTTGAATATCCAATTATTCATTTGAAAGATCATGATATTGAGATCGCCTTAACACACAGTAAAACGCAATATAGCGAAGAATATCACTCTTTTGTTAATGGGCAAAACACCACACAAGGAGGAACGCACTTAGCAGCTTACAGAGAAGCAATCGTAAAAACCATTCGTGAGTTTTACAATAAAAATTTCGAAGCATCTGATGTTCGTAAATCGATTGTAAGTGCGATCAGTATCAAGGTAATGGAACCCGTTTTTGAGTCTCAAACCAAAACAAAACTGGGTTCTACAGATATGGGTTCTGATGATGGAACACCGGCAGTATCTGTTCGTACGTTTGTAAATGATTTTGTTAAAAACAAATTAGACAATTATTTACATAAAAATCCTCCGACTGCAGAAGCATTATTGCGTAAAATTTTGCAAGCCGAAAGAGAGCGTAAAGAATTATCAGGAATTAGAAAACTGGCGACAGATCGTGCTAAGAAAGCTAATCTTCATAATAAAAAATTAAGAGATTGCCGAGCGCATCTTCCGGATACTAAAAACCCTAGAAACTTAGAAAGTACGCTTTTTATTACCGAGGGGGATTCGGCTTCCGGATCGATCACAAAGTCACGTGACGTGAATACTCAGGCAGTTTTCAGTTTACGTGGTAAGCCTTTGAATTCGTACGGAATGACAAAGAAAATTGTGTACGAAAACGAAGAATTCAATTTACTGCAAGCCGCATTAGATATTGAAGACGGACTTGAAAAACTGCGTTACAACAACATTGTAATCGCAACCGATGCCGATGTCGATGGAATGCACATTCGTTTGTTGTTGATTACTTTCTTTTTGCAATTTTTCCCTGAATTAATCAAAGAAGGACATTTATATATCTTGCAAACACCACTTTTCAGGGTTAGAAATAAAAAAGAAACCATCTATTGCTATTCAGACGAAGAAAGAAAAGATGCAATTGAAAAATTAAAACCAAAACCGGAAATCACGCGATTTAAAGGTTTAGGAGAGATTTCTCCTGATGAGTTCAAGAATTTTATTGGAGAAACCATTCGATTAGACCCAATTATGATGGATAAAAATACTTCGATTGAGCAATTGTTGTCTTTCTATATGGGAAAAAATACACCTGACAGACAAGAATTTATCATCAAGAATTTGAAGGTAGAATTGGATGCGGTTGAAGCGGAAGTTTAATTTTATGAGAAAAACTATTCTGGGTTTATTGATAATCGCGTTATGTTTTTCTTGTCAGTCAAAAAATGATGAGAAGAAATCAGTAATTGTGCCTAAGCCTGTAAGTGAAATAAAAATTGAAGAAAAAAACGAGAGTTTAATTTATAAAATTAAAGAAAATACAATAGTAATAGGTGGTGATACATTAAAAATCGAAGCTCCTTTTATCTATTCTTTTGAAGGGAAATTAGATAATGATAAAAAAATTCAAATTCATATTTCTAATAAATTGACTGAAGAATTTGGAGGATATTGGAAGTCAGGTAATCTTTATATTGATGGAGAAAACCAAATCTTTGGCTTTGGATTAATAAAAAATGACAAAGAGGATTTCTACACAGGCGAAGTGTATTATGACAGGAATGAAAACGAGAAAACTATTTGCAATCTTAAATTATACAATTTATTCACTAATGAAATGTTTATAGAGTGCATCTATAATAAAAAAACATATAAAATTTATCCAAGTAAAAAATTTCCATCTTATAAATGCTTTGATAAAATTGATTATACATTATTTGATACCGGAAAAACTTATAAAAAAGGGATAGCAAAAGATTATACCCCATCAAGGGATTATATTTTTTTAGGAGAAATTTTATCAAACGATAAAAGCTTTGAAGCTTTAAGTTTAAATTTAAAGTATTTGCCTATTGATTCGGTTAGTATAAAAAATCATCATAAATGGAAACATAATTTTGATATTAAAAAAGCGGTAAGTAATGAGGACAATTACACGACAGAAAGTTTATCTGTTAGTTCGCCTATTTTTATTGATTCAAATATTTATGTAGTTTCTGATTATTGGTACAATTATATGGGTGGAGCACACGGTATGTATCATACATCATATGATAATTACGAAGTAAGTAGTGGAAAAAAAATAGAAATAGCACAAATTCTAAACACAAAAGATGAAAATTTTATTGATTTTTATGGAAATAAGATAAGATCAGATTACGGTGATGAATTATTAACTCCAATAAAACTTGCTAACAATTTTTATATTTTGCCAACAGGAATTACCTTTTCTTATGCTCCATATGAATTAGTAGGTTTTGCAGGCGGAGAACCTGAGATTTTTTTTAGTTATAAAGAATTAAAACCGTATATTTTAAAAAATACTATTCTGGATAAGTATAATTCGAATTAAGAATATACTAATTTTGATTTGATAAGGAGATCAAATTTTTCAGAATAAAAATACAAATTTATAATTTCGAATATAAATAAATGAAAGACGAAGAAGACGATAACATAATTCCGAACGACGACGAGAATAATTCTGAAGAAAACCAGTTTGATGACAATCAGGACGGAGATGATTCTGAAGAAATTATTAGTGTAAATGCTAAGAATTTTGAAGGACAGCATTTTTACGAAAATCAGGAAGAAGAAGGAGAGGACGTTATTACCAAAGTAACGGGCATGTACAAAGACTGGTTTCTGGATTATGCTTCGTACGTAATTCTGGAACGTGCAGTTCCGGCGATTGAAGACGGTTTTAAACCGGTTCAGCGTCGTATTATGCACTCTTTGAAAGAGTTGGATGATGGTCGTTATAATAAGGTTGCGAATGTTGTAGGTCACACCATGCAGTATCACCCACACGGAGATGCGAGTATTGGTGATGCGATGGTACAAATTGGTCAGAAAGATTTATTAATTGATTGCCAGGGAAACTGGGGAAATATCTTAACAGGCGATGGAGCTGCGGCTTCTCGTTATATCGAGGCACGTTTATCTAAATTTGCTTTGGAGGTTTTGTATTCTCCAAAAATTACCGATTGGGGTGTTTCATACGATGGTCGTCGTGCAGAACCAAATAATCTTCCGGTAAAATTTCCGTTGCTATTGGCACAAGGAGCGGAGGGAATTGCAGTTGGTCTTTCGACTAAAGTTTTACCTCATAACTTTAATGAGCTAATTGATGCTTCGATCAAAATTTTAAAAGGAAAAGCCTTTACATTATATCCTGATTTTATGACACAAGGTATTGCCGATGTGTCTAACTATAATGACGGACTTCGTGGCGGACGTGTACGTGTACGTGCTAAAATTGCCCAATTAGACAAGAACACATTGGTGATTACGCAAATTCCGTTTTCGACCAATACAACGACTTTGATTGATAGTATTTTGAAAGCCAATGATAAAGGTAAAATCAAAATCAAGAAAATTGAAGACAATACTGCGGCAGATGTTGAAATTTTAATTCACCTTTTCCCGGGAGTTTCTCCAGATAAAACAATAGATGCTTTGTTTGCTTTTACAGCTTGCGAAACTTCTGTAGCTCCTCTAGGTTGTGTTATTGAGGATAACAAACCGTTGTTTATTGGAGTTTCTGAAATGTTGAAAATTTCGACACACAGAACTGTTGATTTGCTGAAACAAGAATTAGAAATTCAGTTAGAAGAATTAAAAAATAAATGGCATTTTTCTACTTTAGAAAAAATCTTCATTCGTGAAGAAATGTACATCGATTTCAAACTGTATTCTGATAGAGAATCGCTTTATAAATATTTATACGATAGATTCGAGCCTTTCAAAAAATCATTTGTTAGAGAAATCAATGACGATGATTTACAGCGTTTGACTCAAATCCCTATGATTCGTATTACTCGTTTTGACTCTGATAAAGCAGATGATTTTATCGCCAAGTTAGAAGATGAGATGAAAGAAGTAGAGCATCATTTAGCCAACCTTACTGATTTTGCCATTGCATATTTCACCAAATTAAAAGAGAAATACGGAAAAGGTCGCGAACGTCAGACAGAACTTCGTGTTTTTGATAATGTCGAGGCTACAAAAGTAGTTTTACGTAACACAAAATTGTATGTAAACCGAGAAGAAGGTTTCGTTGGAACCAGCCTTAAAAAAGATGAATACGTAGGTGATTGTTCTGATATAGATGATGTTATTGTTTTTTTAAGAGACGGAACATTGATGGTAACAAAAGTTGATGCCAAAACGTTTATTGGAAAAGATATTATTCATATTGCTGTTTTTGATAAGAGTGATAAACGTACGATTTATAATATGATGTATCGTGATGGTAAATCCGGTCCTTCTTATATCAAACGTTTCAATGTTTCGGGTGTTACCAGGGATAAAGCGTACGATTTAACAAATGGAACTAATGGTTCTCAGGTTGTTTATTTTTCACATAATCCGAATGGAGAAGCTGAGGTCGTAACCATTTTATTGCGTCAGGTAGGAACAATCAAAAAACTGAAATTCGATATTGATTTTGCTAAGCTTGCTATTAAAGGCAGGGCTTCAAAAGGAAATTTGGTAACGAAATATCCAATCAAAAAAATCGAGTTAAAAGAAAAAGGAATTTCGACTTTATTGCCAAGAAAAGTTTGGTTTGATGATACTGTTAAACGTTTAAATGTTGATGCCAGAGGTGAATTGTTAGGAGAGTTTAAACCAAGTGATAAAATCTTAGTAATTAGTCAGACAGGTAAATTAAAAGTCATTATTCCGGAATTGTCAACTCATTTCGAAGAAGATATGATTGTTCTCGAGAAGTTTAATCCTAAAAAACCAATTTCGGCGATTTATTATGATGGAGAAAAAGAACGCTATTATCTGAAACGTTTCCTTGTAGAAAATGAAGGAAAAGAAGAAAGCTTTATTACAGACCATCCAAATTCGCAATTAGAAATTGTATCAACAGATTATCGTCCGGTAGCGCAACTTATTTTTGCAAAAGTAAAAGGCGTTCAAAAAGAAGATTTACATATTGACGTAGAAGATTTTATTGCTGTAAAAGGTTTTAAAGCTTTAGGAAATCAACTTACAACTGATAAATTGAAGCAAGTAAATTTACTGGATCCTTTACCTTATGAAGAACCCGTTGAAGAAGTTCCTGAAAAACCGGAATTAGATGAAGACGATTCGGTAGAAACAGAATTAGATGACGACGGCCAGATTGGGTTGGTTTTAGAATAATATGCAAACAAAAAAACGCTAAGATTTATCTTAGCGTTTTTTTTATAATACATGTCAGTTTTTTCATTTCCAATATATATTGGCATCTCTTAGATGAATACGGAAATATTGTTTGGTTGCAATTTATTGAATGTTAGTGTTTTGATTGATGTTTAAGTGCTTATAAATGTCTTATTATTGTGCTTTTATAACTTCTGGTGGCGGTTTTAGGTTTTAACTTAATTTAAGTTTGCACCTAATTTTAAAATCAAAACCATGAAAAAATTACTTTACCTATTTGCCGCTAGTTTGTTGGTATTTACCTCTTGTTCAAATGATGATAATAATTCATCTGATCCTGCTTCATCAATTTTAGTTAAAAAAATAACTGAGTATGAAAATAGTTTGCCTGTTTCTAGAGATGTTCTGTATAATGGAAATAAAATTGTAAGTATAACAGAAACTGATGGTTCTCAAACAAAATTTACTTACAATGGAAATCAAATAGTAAAAATCGAAGAATTTGACGAGGATGGATTGTCAGAGGGGCCTATTGAGTATGGCTATACCAATGGACTAATGACAAGCTATGTTAAAAAATACGATGATCTTTATAATCATAAAACTAAATATATTCATAATAATGATGGAACAGTTTCTTATGAACAATTTAAGGTCAATATTTCTACAGGCGATGAAGAAAAATATGGACAAACTGGAAAATTAACATTCAAAGATGGCAATTTAATAAAAGCAGAAAGATCGTATGATCAATTTGGTTCTGTGGAGATATATGAGTACGACACTCAAAATAATCCTTTTAAAAATGTTGCTGGCTATAATTTATTATTAGATGAAGAGCCGACTACTAATAATGTAATTAAAAGGACTGAAACTTCAGGATCAGGTAATAACGTTTATACTTATGAAACAATCTATAGTTATAAATATGATGCAAACAATTATCCAACTGAAAGAGTAGCAGCCTTCCCAAATGGTAGTTCAACTACAACAGAAACTACTCTGTACGCTTATTAAAAATTCTTAATTAAAAAAACAAATGCTCCATTTCAATGGGGTATTTGTTTTTTTATATTATAACAATTGCAAAAAAATGGCTAAAAAATTACTCTTTTTTTTATTCTTACTATTTATAACGTTATCCTATTCTCAGGGTAAATACCCAACTGTCATGGTCAATGCCCGCGCTCAAAAAGATAAAATTTTGATACGTTGGGCAGTTAATTCTCCAATAGAATGGCAAAAAGCGAACAAAAAAGGATTTGTAATTACCAGAACTACTGTCTTACGGGATGGTAATATTTTATCAAAACCAGAAAAAGCTCTTCTAACTCCAAAGCCTCTAATGCCTGAACCTCTTGATTCATGGATTGATTTAGTACAAAAAGATAATAATGCGGCTATTATAGCGCAATCGATATATGGTGAAAGCTTTGAGGTAACTGCCGCTAAAGAAGGGGATTTGTCCAAAATAGTAAATATGGCTGATGAGCTCGATCAACGCTATACTTTTGCTTTATATGCAGCTGATATGAGTTTTGAAGGTGCCGTAAAAGCAGGCTGGGGATTTGTAGACAGTAATGTAAAGAAAAATGAAGTTTATGCCTATCAGGTAAGTGTTTTTGAAAGTCCAAAAGTAAAAGAATCTTCCTGTATGATTGGTTTGAAAGATTGCGGAATTTTACCGGCACCAACTGATTTTATAGCAATTCCTGACGATAAAAAAGTATTACTTTCCTGGGATTATGAAACTTTTAAAAGAATTTATACTTCTTTTATGGTTGAGAAATCTTCTGATGGAATCAATTATGCCCCAATTTCAAATACAGCATTGGTTAACTTAAATGATAAAGAAGATCATCCATCAAAAACGATGTATTATGTTGACACACTTAGTGTCAACGATAAAATATATCACTATAGGCTATATGGTACAACCTCATTTGGAGAAAAAGGTGAATTGACAAACCCTATTACTGCAACAGGAATTGATGCTATAGTTACTCCAGCAAGGCTGATAGATTATAATATTGTCAACTCAAACGAGGTTAACTTGGAATGGGAATTTCCTGCAGCATCAGAAGGATTTATTCAGGGATATGAAATTAACTTGGCAGTTAATGATAGAGGACCTTATAAAGTTGTTTCTAAAATTATTCCTCCATCACAGAGAAAGCTAAATTATAAGGAGAATTTATATCCATCCAATTACTTTACAATATCTGTTGTAGGTAAAAACAACCAGCGATTAACATCTCAAAGCATGCTTGTTCAGCCTGTAGATTCTATTCCGCCATCTAAACCAATAGGTCTTGAAGGAATAATTGACAGCCTCGGAGTAGTACGATTAAAATGGAAACCTAATCAGGAAAAGGATCTCAGAGGTTACCGAATTTTAAAAGCCAATACAGCAGGTGAAGAATTCGTGGATATTTATCATAAATCATATATAGGCAACACTTATAAAGACAGTGTGAGTCTGAAAATGACAAACAGCAAGGTATATTATAGAATCGCTGCCGAGGATATGCGTTTTAATATTTCAGAACCATCTGATATTTTGATTTTAGAGAAGCCGGATAAAATTCCGCCGGCCGCGCCAATTTTCAAAGATTATGATAATAAAGATGGTAAAGTACATCTTAAATGGATACGAAGTTATAGCGAAGATGTAGTAGGATATAGCCTAAGAAGGAGAGAAAAAGGACAAGAAAAGTGGTTGGAGATCAAACAAATTAACGACACTATTCAGGAATTTACAGATGAAAGAGTAGAGAACAAAAAGACATATCAATATGCTATTTTGGCTAAAGATAAAAGTAATAACTGGTCATCATTAGATCATTCTACGATTACAGTACAGGTTTTAGATTTTGCACCAATTAAAATAATTTCATTTTTACAAGGATTGCCAGATAGAGAAAATAAAAAAATCATTCTGAATTGGGATTATAATAAAAGTAAAGATAAAGTAACAAGTTTAAGTATCTATAAGAATACAAAAGGAAATCCGCCAACATTATGGAAAGAACTTAATGGCGATATTTTTACTCTTGAAGATAAAAATCTAAAAATAAACGTGGAATACGAATATCATTTAATTCCTGTCCTAGAGAGCAATAGCCCTGCAAAAGAAGAAGTTTTAACCGTTGTTTATTAGACGTATGAAGAAGATTTACTTATTAGTTTTTTTATTGGTTTCAGGATTTGGTTTTGCACAAATCAATTTAAGTGGTGAAACAAAATATAAATTAAATATTCTGGGCTATCAGGACCGCGATTCCGATGGATGTGGTGAAAGTGATGGATTGAGACATATTAAAGCAACCCGTCAGGATGGAAGTAGTTTTTTTATATTTCAAGGTAGAAAAGTCTACTCTGAAATAAATTTAGAGGAAACGTTTACTAAAGCTAATCCAATTGTAAATTTAGAGTTTTATAAAATAGTTAGATGGAAAAATTGGGCAGGCAATTGTGATGGGGGGCCAAATAATAATTACGATCAAATCAAAATAACTAATAAATGTTTCTCTTCATACCAATCAGATGCAGGAAGCAGCTTATTACATTTAACAGTTACTTCTAAGCCTTTCGTTAAAATCAATAATCCTGTAGAACCATTATATCTTGGAGATTCAGAAAATATAAAAATAGAATTACCTGATAATTTGGATTCAAGTAGTTTTGATTGGAAATATAGAGTTGGAGGTGGAATTGAAAAAACAATTCCTTATCCTTACAATTATAAAGCTACTTTAAATATTAAGGGTTCAGACTTTTTGACAGAAGCAGATTTCGGAAAAACTGTTTCAATTTACGTCAAAATGAATTGTACTGCAGGAGAAGAACAAGCTAAAGGCTCTGCAAAGATAGAGGCATTTTATAAAGTCAACGAGTGTGCAGATAATTGTACTGGAAATTTTTTAACTCGTCCAATATGTAGAAGAGCTTGCTCACTAAAATTTGATACATTCTTTGATGAAATTTATACGCCACAATTAGTAGATGGATACCAAAGTTACAATTCCAATGCTATTTCATTTACTTATTTAAAATCTGCACCAAATGTTGCTTCTTTGCTACCTTCAAATGCTAAATGTTATGATGAAGCTGGTAATTCTTTAAATGTGAAGTTTGACAGACCTTTATCTGAAAATGAAAAATTAAACATTACGCTAACTAATAAAGATAAAGGTGATGAACTTACCAATTATATTGAAATAGTTTTAAATGAAGATAATTCATTTGACATATTAAATTTAGAACCAGGAAAATATAATTTACAGCTTAATGGCTTTTATAATGGGGCACCTATTTACTCATCTACTATATTAAACCCATTGCAATTTGAAATAATTAAGCCAAAACCTGTTGATTTCACAATAACTAGTTCAAATATTTTGTGTTATGGAAGCAATAATGGCACCATAACAATAACTCCCACAGGAGGGACTCGTAATATATTATCAAATGATTATTACTCATTAGATAATGGAGCCAGCTGGATATCTTTTCCAAATAATAAACCGTATACAATTACAGGTTTGGGTCCTGATGCGTATAGAGTAAAAGTAAAAGACATGAATGGCTGTATTGCCAAAACTCAAACTTTAGTAAATGGCGAAATTCAACTTGGTGAAGAAAAAATTATAGAAACCACCATATCAGAACCTTTAACGCCGCTTGCATTAAATTATACTTACACACAAAATCCAACTTTTTATGGAGCAGCAAATGGGAAAATTGTTGCTGCAATAACAGGTGGAACTATAAATGAAGATAAATCATATGATTATGAATGGAAGAATGCCAGCGGAGTAATTTTACCAGCAATAGCCCAGTATAATACTGCTGATAAAACCTATAATATTACATTAGATAATATTCCGGACGGCCAATACAAACTAACTGTAAAAGACAAAAATTACAATACTGCTACCAATAAAGAAGGCTGTTCTATTATAGAATCATCACAAATAGTAACTCAGCCAGAAAAAATTGTAATAGCATTAGTAGAAACACAATCTATTTCTTGTAATACAGAGAATCTGGAGACTGCTGCCGATAAATTTTCTGACGGTATTTTAAAAGCTAATGTTCAAGGAGGTATTCAGCCTTATCAATATGTTTGGTCAAAGTTTAATACAACCACAAATGTCTGGGATATATTGGAAGATGAAACATATAATATATTACAAAATCTTTCTAAAGGTAATTATGCTGTAAATATTATAGATGCAAACGGAATAGTACAGGGAATTTATAATAGTACTGATTTAGTAACAGCAACTCCAACAACAAAAGAAATTTCAGAACCTGCTAAACTTGAATTATCATTTAATTTAGGTAATGTTTCTTGTCATTCAGGCAATAACGGCTGGGCTGCAGTAAATGTAACAGGAGGAGCTGGATCTTATAAATATACATGGTACAATACAGGCAGCGGAATTATAGATAAAAATAAAATATCCAGCTTAATTGCAGGAACCTATACTGTTGAAGTTACCGATAAAAATGGATGTTTTACAAAAGGAAATATTGTGATTACTGAACCACAATCTCCTGTGGCAATTGAATATGAAGAGATTTTTACACCTACTTTTTCCGGAGCAACGAATGGAAGAATTGTTGCTAAAATAACAGGCGGAACACCAAACGACGACCAAACGTATAATTATGAATGGAAAAATTCAAAAGGCGAGGTGCAAACCGCAGCTGCTGAATTAAAAGACGGAATTTATACTATTACAATACAAGAACTTCCTGCTGATGATTATTTTTTAACTATTAAGGATAAAAATAACGATGAAGGAAATAATCAGACTATAAATTGCTCAGTAATAGAGTCAAAAGTAACACTGAATGAACCCGATCCTTTAAAAGTTGTTTTTGAAATTGTTCGTACTATTTCATGTAATACAAGCAATGAGTTTGGGAATGATACAGATACAACTCCACAAGATGGTCAGCGTGATGAGTCGCAGGACGGTATTTTAGTGGCTCATGTTACCGGTGGGACTCCGCTGGCCGTTTCTGTAAATAACGGATTACCGTATTATTTTTATTGGAAAAAGCAAGAAACAGACGGTTCATGGACAGTATTGCCTAACATTACATCAGAAACGGCCTCAAACCTTTCTCATGGAAATTATGCCTTAAACGTAAAAGACAGAAACGGAATCATGCTGGGTACGTACTTTAATAATGTTCTTGTAAAGGAAATTGATGCAACACAATTGATGCAGGAACCTCCAAAACTCTCTGTAACCATTATGTATGGTAATGTTTTTTGTAATGGAGGAAATGATGGCTGGGCGACTGCAAATGTTACAGGAGGAACACCTCCATATGAATTCAAATGGTCGAATGAGGTAGAAATTGACAAAAACACAGTTTTAAAAGCAGGTGAGTATTGGGTGTTTGTTACAGATGCCAAAGGCTGTACAACACAAGCCGATGTTACAATTACAGGACCAACAGCGCCGCTTGCAATAAAATACACTGAAATTCTTAATCCAAGTTTTTACAAGGCGACGAATGGAAAAATTGTAGTAGAGGTTACCGGCGGTACTATTTTCCCCGACAATACCTATTGGTTTGAGTGGAAAAACAGCAAAGGAATAGTGCAGACTACAACAGCGGTTAATTTTAGTAATGGTATTTACACCATTATTTTAAATGGACTTGGGGAGGAAACCTACAGCTTAAATGTTCGTGACGCCAATTACAATGCAGCTACAAATAAAACGAGTTGTACTGTAGCCAATTCTAGCATAACATTAGATGACCCAGATCCACTTGAAGTTACTTTTGAAGTAGTTCGTACCATTTCTTGTAATGTAAATAACGAATTTGGAAATGAGACAGACGCTAATCCACAAGATAATCAAAGAGACGAGTCGCAGGATGGAATTTTAAAAGCTCACGTAAAAGGAGGAATTCAGCTGCAGGCAAGTCAAAATAACGGATTACCCTATTTCTACACTTGGAAAAAACAACAAAAAGATGGCTCATGGAGCATCTGGAACGATTATGATGAAACAGCAGAAAACCTGTCTGACGGAACCTATGCGTTAAATATTGAAGATGCCAATGGAATAAAATTGGGAACCTATGTAAACAATGTTTTGGTAAAAGAAACAGATGTTACGAAGTTTATGCCAGAGCCAGCAAAACTGAACTTGACTTTTACAAAACTAAATGCGAGCTGTAATAATGGAGATGACGGCTGGGCAGAAGCTCATGTAACAGGTGGAACTGCGCCTTATACATACGAATGGACAAATGGCGATACAACATCAAAAATTGAAAATATTACGACTAATAATTATTTTGTAGTAGTTACCGATGCAAAAGGCTGTACAGTTCAGGGAAGTATTTTTGTGGGAGATCCTAAAGGAATATTTACTACTGAGACCATCAAAAATCCTACCTGTTTTGCAGGTAATGATGGATCAATACAACTAAATGTCACAGGAGGAAATTTACCTTACACTTATTTATGGAACACGGGAGAAACCACAAAAGACTTAAATAATCTTACAGCAGGAAATTACGACGTAACTATTACTTGTGCAGATTGCTGTGTTTATAAAAAGAAATTTATTTTAAAAGATCCAAACCCAATTGTGGTTGATTTAGGAAAAGACAGAACCTTGTGTAATGATCAAATTTTAGATTTAGATGCCACAATTGCAGATATAAATGCGCAATATAGCTGGACTTCTACAAATGGATTTATTTCAAATCAGGCAAAAGTAAGCTTAACAAAAGCCGGAACCTATCATGTAAAAGTGACTACAGGTCTAGGCTGTATTGGCGAAGATGAAATCGTAATAAAAACAAGCCAGGCAATAATTAGTTCTGAGTTTTTATTGAGTTCTCAGGCTTATTTAGACGAAGAAGTAATCTTAGTTAATACCAGTGATCCATTTGGAGAAAGTACACAATGGAATGTGCCGGAAGGTGTAAATATTGTAGAGCAAAAAGAAAAATATATCATACTAAAATTTGACGAAATAGGTACTTACGCCATTGGTTTACAGCAAACTCAAGGAGAATGTTTTGCTGAGTACAATAAAAACATAACCGTAGAAAAACGAAGCACATTACCAAATCCCGGCAGTGCTCCCAAGTTTATTATAGACTTTATTGTAACACCAAACCCAAGCAACGGAAACTTCAAAGCCATTATTAATTTAGAAAATAACAGCGCTGTCAATTTAAGACTGTTTTCTACAACCGGAGAGTTTACTGCACAGAAAAAAGATTCAGGCAGGAAAAACTACGAAGTTGATTTTAATACTTCGTTACAATCCGGAATGTACGTTTTGGTATTGGAAACGGAACAACAAACAATGGTTAAAAAAATTATCATCTATTAAAAATGAAGAATCATTTCAATAAAATCTATCTTTTTGTTCTCGTACTGTTTTTCGGTTTAAATGGTTATGCCCAATTATTTCCTGTTCAGTTAACGCCTGTTTTTAAAAGCCCGTACAGTGTCAAAATATCCGACTACGCGACTAGCATGGATACCAAATTCCAATTGCTTATTAATCCTACCGATGTCACAATATCGCAAAGACAAGTACGCTTAAAATTATACATACAAGGCAATGGAGTTAACATAAGAAGCAGTGACTATATAACAGGACAAAGGCCCATTTTTATCAATGGAGGTGAATTTCAAACTTTAACAAACTCTGATATTTCAGCATTGTTCAGGTTAGAGAACCTGCAGGGAATAACTGCTTCACAATATGCAAATCCTCTGCCTGATGGGATGTATGATTTTTGTTTTGAAATGTATGACTACATCACCAATCAAAAAATATCGCAGAAAAGCTGTGCCAGTATTTATCTTATATTAAATGATCCGCCGTTATTAAACACACCGCAAAAAAATGAACAAATAGCAGCGAGTGATTTTTCGAATATTATGTTTACCTGGACACCACGCCAGATGAATGCAACTAACGTTTCGTATAAGTTCGAATTAAAGCAACTCATTGACCCAACATTAGACCCACAGTTTGCGTTTCAAATGGCACCGCTTCTATATGAGGAAACAGTTTTTAGTACTGCTATGCTGTATAATTTAAGTATGCCGATACTGACTCCGGGCATGCGTTATGCATGGCGTGTAAGGGCAATATCAACAACCGGGCTTTCAGAAAATGCAATATTTAAAAACGATGGTTACAGCGAAATATATTCGTTTAAGTATACTGCTTCCTGTGCTTCGCCAACCTTTTTGTTAAGTGAGGCCCAAGGACCAACGAGCGTTAAAATAACCTGGCAGGGAATTCCTGAGCATACCAAATATCAGCTTCAATACAAAAAGCAGGATGTAAGAAATGCACAATGGTTTTCGACCAATAGTTTAAACACCCAAAGTTTAATTACCAATTTAGAGCCGGGAGTAACCTATCAGTTCAGGGTTGGTTCAAGTTGTGATCCTGCAACCGAAGGAGTTCAGTCCTTTACTTACTCAGAAATCAGCACATTTACAACGCCGACACAAACCAACGGAGTTCCTGCTTACAATTGTGGTATTATCCCTAAAATCAATATACAAAACCAAAAAACACTTACCAATTTAATTCAGAGTGAAACTTTCACGGCAGGCGATTTTCCTGTAACAGTTTTAGAATTGAAAGGAGAAAATAGTCCTTATTCTGGCAAAGGATATATTATTGTGCCTTATCTGGCAGATACCAAAATTGCAGTTGAATTTAGCAACATTACAATCAATACAGATTATCAATTGATTAGCGGCGTTGTCGAGACAAGTTACAATCCGGAGTGGGGTAATGTTGTTGCAGTTCAAGATGTTATTAATGATTTTAAAGGACTAATTGATGGAATTAGTGATTTGTTTGACAGAGCAAATAAACTAGAAGAACAAAAAAAGGATGGAACAATCAATGAAGACGAGTACAACAAGAATTGGAAAGAAATTTATGAATCTTTAGAGAAAACAAATGATAAATACAAAATATTAGTAGATAATACTTCTGATATTCCCGAAGATTTAAGAAAAAAAATTGCAGATTTAGATCCTGTTTTTGTCGAATTAGCATCTAATAATTTTACAACAAAGGGTAATCAAACAATAGAAAATCTAACCAAAACAAATGAAGCTTATGACGCACTAAATAAATTCGTTAGCGACAAATGTGATGCCTCTCTAAAAAGTATTGTAGCTTTTCTAGCAACAGAAAAAATCAATTATTTAAAGTTAGCAGCAAGTGAAGTTTCAAAAAACGCAACTTCAGTTTCAGAGACTGACAAAAAGTATAATGTTTCTATTTATGATGAAGGAAATGGTGCTTTAAAAATAACACATTATAAAGACTGGAGCATTAGTAGTCCTGTACAGAATTTATTCCTGATTGAAACTAAAGATTCAGAATTAAACAAACTAAAAATCACAAAGTTTTGGCTTAGTTATGCTCCTAATAACGTGGATGGAAATGCAGCTAGTATTGATGTTGTTGTTTATTTTAAAGAACCTGTGCCAAATCAGGCAGAGCCTTTCTGTACGCAAAAAACGACTATTGCAAAAGGAGTTTCCATTCAAGCTCAGCTTGCAGATAATTTTGAGGAAGTAGTTTTTTATGCCACATTGAGCATTGCCGCCGCAGAAGTGGCAGGCGGTGTAAAGTTATCTGAATGTGTAACTGGTTTTGCTCTTGATGCAGGTTTTCAAATGGGTATAAATGCTATTGTAAAACTATATTTAAATGAAAATTTTACAACCCAGCAATTAGTAAAAGAAATTTCAGTGCCTAGTGCAGCAACAAGCTGCGCAACAGCTACATTGGTCAATAAATGTGGCACAGGATGCGCTGGAATTAGCGGTTTTGCGGTAGGTTTTAGCGATGATGTTTTGAAACAGTTAAAAAGTGGAAAAAAATTATCTGAAATAGAAGTAAGCCAAAGCACCTTAAACGGAATAAAGCAGGGAATTTTAAATATTGTAGTTCAAAAAGTAGTTACTTTTGGTATAAGCAAATTTTCTGCCTGGCGAGGAAAATATACAGCAAAACAGGTTGAAGATGCGTTAGAAGATTTACAGGCTCATCCTGAGAAGTATGGTATTGAAAATAAATTAGAGAAGCTTTGGACAAAAATTGACGAGCATAGTGGAGACTTTCACGGAAACCATGCAACATATTATGATGTTAATGTGACCTATCAAGCATATAGAGAACAAGTTGGGATTGCTTTTTCAAATAATAATATTTTAGAATTTCATTTAAATATTCCTGAAAAATTACAAGGTCAAGGTATAGGCTCAGAGATTTTTAAACAAGCAATTATTGATTATGCACCATCAAAAGTGAAAGGATGGTGGAAAACATCCGATATTTATACTGGAAATGAATCGATAAATCTTTCTATTTTCAAGCAGAAATTAAAAGAAGGATTTTCTCCCGAAAAAGCTGTTTTTGAAACTCCAACGGGTAAAATTCTTAAAGCTAATAATTTTGATGGAACTGTTGAAATTTTAAAGAACTCAGCTGATGAGGTAATAATATATTTTAACCCTAAATTATAAATCATGAAGTTTTTTTATATTTTAAATAACAAAAATAAATCTGTTGAATTTGGAAAGATAACATCTGAAAGATATAAAATATTAAAAGATCTAATTTTGTCTTTTAATGATCAAATTAATTGCCAAGTAATAAGTATAAACCTTTCTGATGTTGAAAAAAAAATAGATAAATTAATAAAAGAAAAAATAAATAAGTATTCAGATTATCCCAATCAAAGTAATAAATTTTATGAAGAGATTAATCTGTTTATACTTAAGACTTATAAAAATAAAGATTACAAGTTTTGTAATACAGGATTTGATAATAATATCATATTCTTAATAAATATTTATGATAGTCTTTTAAAAGATGAAAAGCCTTATCAATTATTGTTTACAAGTACTCATAATGAATTTAATGAATGGCAATCTAAAAATATTACTTAGTGACCCCGCTCCCGCACGAATCCTTTCGTGTGGCTGTTGAGCAATCAAGTTAAATGTAAAGAATAAAGGTAATTATGAGTAGAAATTACAAGTTTCACAATCCAGAAGGTTTATATTTTATCAGTTTTGCTGTTGTGGGTTGGCTTGATGTATTTACAAGAAACGAGTATAAAGATTTGTTTTTGGAAAGTTTAGAATATTGTCAAAAAAATAAGGGTTTAGAAATTCATGCGTGGTGTATTATGACCAATCATGTTCATTTGGTTTTTAGAAGTATAAAAGGGCAAAATCCTGAATTATTGATAGGAGATTTAAAGAGGTTTACAAGTCAATCTATCGTAAAAAGCATACAAGAAAATCCAAGAGAAAGTAGGAAAGAATTCTTGTTAGATTTCTTTAAAAAAGAGGCAGAAAAAAGTTCTAATGTAAAACATTATCAATTTTGGAGACATGATAATAAGCCAATTGAACTTTGGAGCAATAAAGTTATTCAGCAAAAAATACATTATGTACATAATAATCCAGTTGAAGAAGGCTTGGTTTATAAAGCAGAAGATTATGTGTATAGTAGTGCAATTGATTATTCAGGACAGAAAGGTTTGGTAGATGATATAGTTGTTTTTAGAATGTTTGATGTTTAAGTAGAACGTACCACACGAAAGGATTCGTGCGGTAGCGGGGGAGATGTATGGAGAGGAGAGTATGAAATGTTACATAAAAGTAAAACAAAATTTGAAATAGAAAAGATTGAATTTATTGAGAAAGAAATGTTAAATCCAGATGATGTAGCAATGGATGGTGCAGCTCCAGATATAGTTAAGAATTTTTATTTAATAACAATAAAAGAATTATGAAAGTAGATGAAATAAAAAAAATAGAAGAATTGTATCTTTTAAAAAGTAATTCATTCAATTCTCACAAATATGAAATAAAACTTATAGAAGGTTTAAAAAAAGATGTCGAATGGCTATCCCTTTCCGATAAAGAAAAACTGGAATTACGAAAGATAGAAATGAGGAAGAAACATGCTTTAAAAGAAATATATTCAGATTTAATAATTTTATATGAAGAGTCTGTTATAGAATTAGTTGAGCTGGTAATGAAATTTTTAAATGAGATTAATGTTGTTGCTTTTAACAGCGAAAATATGTCGGAAGAAGAATTTTTATTATTTCGATTAAAAAATATGCTTTACATTGAGTTATTTGCTGTAAATAAGAGACCAAAACTTCAATATTCTGGCCATGTACTTTTTGAAGAAGTTGTGGAACCTATTTTTAGTGAATTAGAAAATACAACGTTTTATGTACAATACAAATTGCAAGATTTAAAAGATACATATAAAAATGTTTCAGATTTGTATAAAAAAGATCCATATAAAAAATACTAGTAGATGTTTATTGCCGCTGTTGCGAGCATCTTACTCATAAATTTAAAGAGGTGTTATAGAAGAAAAGAATATATGTTCCCCGCTCCCGCACGAATCCTTTCGTGTGGCTGTTGAGCAATCAAGTTAAATGTAAAGAATAAAGGTAATTATGAGTAGAAATTACAAGTTTCACAATCCAGAAGGTTTATATTTTATCAGTTTTGCTGTTGTGGGTTGGCTTGATGTATTTACAAGAAACGAGTATAAAGATTTGTTTTTGGAAAGTTTAGAATATTGTCAAAAAAATAAGGGTTTAGAAATTCATGCGTGGTGTATTATGACCAATCATGTTCATTTGGTTTTTAGAAGTATAAAAGGGCAAAATCCTGAATTA
Source organism: Flavobacterium piscisymbiosum (assembly GCF_020905295.1). Lineage (NCBI taxonomy): Bacteria > Pseudomonadati > Bacteroidota > Flavobacteriia > Flavobacteriales > Flavobacteriaceae > Flavobacterium > Flavobacterium piscisymbiosum. The sequence continues at coordinate 3,273,289 of NZ_JAJJMM010000001.1, forward strand.
TTGATAGGAGATTTAAAGAGGTTTACAAGTCAATCTATCGTAAAAAGCATACAAGAAAATCCAAGAGAAAGTAGGAAAGAATTCTTGTTAGATTTCTTTAAAAAAGAGGCAGAAAAAAGTTCTAATGTAAAACATTATCAATTTTGGAGACATGATAATAAGCCAATTGAACTTTGGAGCAATAAAGTTATTCAGCAAAAAATAGATTATGTACATAATAATCCAGTTGAAGAAGGCTTGGTTTATAAAGCAGAAGATTATGTGTATAGTAGTGCAATTGATTATTCAGGACAGAAAGGTTTGGTAGATGATATAGTTGTTTTTAGAATGTTTGATGTTTAAGTAGAACGTACCACACGAAAGGATTCGTGCGGTAGCGGGGGTATTTGAATATGGCGAAGCAATTCCTTGGTTTGATGAATTGGGTGGTGCGATACAAGTAAAAACGTCAAGTCCTTTTCAAAATCTTTCCGCAGAAATAGAAATTGTGGAAACATGGAAGATGAAGGATGGAACTTGGAGCAAAGTACAGCATCTTAATTGGGTTCAGGTAGACGATATTACAACCAAGGTAAATTCAAAAGTGGGGCATGTGATAGAAACTTTAGATTTAAATACTACAGGAACAAAATTTAAAGGATGCCATAGTGAAATTTCATTACAAAATTACAAAAATAGTAATCCTACGACTCGATACGAATTTAGAGATATTACCTATGATATTAATTCTGGTTTAGATAATACATCAAGAGTATTTGAAGCAAAACCAGTAGTAATTAAATCAGATGGTACTGAAATAATTAAAGGAAATAATCAAGGTATATCCTCTTTTTTTCCTAAAAACTGGGATAAAAATAAAATAATAGAGGAAGTAGAATATGCAATAGCAAATAATCATGGGAGAATTCCTGAAAATCCAAATGGAACAGAATATTTTGGTTTTTCAAAAGATAATAAAGTGGAAATCCATTTTTATCTGAATGCTGATGGATCTATAGGTTCATTTTTTCCTAAAAAAAGATAAATAAAAGATAAATAAAAGATGAAATATAAATTTGAAAAATATAATTATCTCGACGAAAGAGATAATCTTAATAAATCAACTTCAATAATATTAATTGAAAATGAAGAAAAGTACGGCGAGCATTTTTCTACAGAAATTAAAAATCTAAAGTTTGATTATTTAAATAAAATAGTAGTTTCCTTAGAACAAGTTCTATCCGGAGAATTGGAGTATTACGATTTTGGATATGAAGTCTATTCCATTGAATGTAAAAAAGAAACCTCATTCGTAATTGATACTTATGATGATTGGAAATGTATTTCAGAAATTACAACACAAGAGATCTATGATTTTATAAGAGATTGGAGAAATTATATTATAGAAGATTCTAGTACATTAATAAATAATGAAATTCCTAATAATGATTTAGATTTATTTTCAGATCGTTATACATTTTTCGATGGTTTAAAATTACATAACGTAATTAACGAATATGATAATTGGTTAAGTTCAACAGATTATTCGGTTTGGAATAATTCATATATTGAAATTCAAAATAAAAGAATTTACATTATTAAAGAAAATGTAAAAGTATTATCCACTTTTAGATATTTTGATAAAATAGAACTTGAGAAATTAGCGACTAAATATAATTTCAAAATAAAAGAAGAAAAAGGTATTTATTATGCTTATAGCGACGATCATAGTTCTAGACAATTTGAAATTTCTGAAAATGAAGAATTAGCTGTTATTTATTGTATGGAAGGTGGAAATATGCCCGAAAGTATTTTTATTTATGGAGTTTTCGAGAAATAGTAGTAGTCTGCAAGACTTCTAATTAAGATACAAAACCTATCCATTTTTTCAGCTAGAACATCTTGCTGATGAAAAGATGATAATAGTAAATATAAATGATTATAAAGAATGAAGATATAGCAACAAAAGTTTACCACAGTCTGTTAAATTTTTTTGCTCTACGAAGCTTCCAGACTTCGTAGTAACAAGTAGTCAAAAGCAGATTTAATAGCCTAGGGTTCATGAATAAAAAAAAGGAATAATGGTGAGGGTACGAAGTTGGGAGACTTCTCATAGTGAGTACAAATGTGGTAGCGGGTGAACGTTAACAAATTTAGTTCACGCTAACTAAAAAAATAATAAATAAAGAGAAAGTACAAATTAGATAAAAACAGGGAGTTTATTTTATAAGTTTTAGTGATGAAATACCATAAAATGAAGATAATTAGCAAAATTTAAGAGCTAATGAGATAAGATATTTGAGTAAGCTTTGTCGCTGCCTAATTAAGATTGCAAATTTCAATATACCAATAATACCACACTTAACATTAAAGAACAAATCTAGTCATTGAACAAATTGGCTAGACTTTTCTTGTACTTAAAATTAATTAATAAAAAGTATTTACGTATGAAAAATAAAATTTTAACCTTATTAATAGTTCTTTTTTCTATTTGCAGTTTTGGTCAAAAAATCAAGATCGATAAAGGAGAAATAAAATTTGATGAAAAAAGGGTTGCTTATATTGAAGGTAAAAAGCCTGTTTTTATGATTTATAATTTAGATAAAAGCTATAAAGTCACTATTGAATTAAAGCAAATAATACCAGTGCCAGCTATTCCTATCATGGAATTAAAAAATGAAGAAACAGGAAAGTTTAATGAAATTGTGTTTACAACAGGAAAGTTTAATCTTTTTAATAGCGAGAAAAGCGTTGTAAATGCTATGATAGAACATAATTATTTAAATACAGACGGACTAAATAGGGAGGCAATTGAAAATTTTGTTAATGGAGAGCCGTCTGGAGTTTCAGCAAAATTGCTTGGTGTTCAAAATAATTTAGAGCAAGAAAAAAACATCATCGATAGCTATCAGTTATCAATCGACGATACAGGTACTATTTACAGTATAAAAGCGCAAAATCAAGATCCGCTCGATAAACGAATTGGTTATATCAAAGTAACGTCGCCCTCAACAAATGGAGAGTTAAAATATGAAGTATTGGATTTAGACAATTATCTAATCGCGACATGGTTTGCAAAAGGGGCGATGTATTCCGGCTACAATAAATTGCTAAATCAGGAACTGATCACTTTTGATATGAAAGTATTTAAAGCGGCTTTTGATAATCACGGTAATCCAATAGGTTATAAGATGAGCAAAGATATTACCGCTATGAATATTGTCAGGGTTCTGGTAGGTAATGGATATACGTTGCAGCATCAGGGAAAAATGGCTGTAGCTGAAATAAGAACCGAACAGATAAAAGTTCAAGATGAAAAAGTGGCAACAGAACGTTCGAATTCTGCCAATATTTATGAGCAGAACGGGTATGTTATAACTGAAAAAAGAGAAAAAAGAACAGGACCTATTACAGCAGAATTTGAATCTATAAAAGCAGAGTCGTCAAGCGGGATGGCTGATATGACAGCTTATGGGAAAACAGTGACTTTGAAATTTACAAATGAGAAAGGTAGAGAAAAAACAGAAAATTTTAAATCAAAAAACGGTATAAGATTTTGCGTAGATAAAAATGGAAAAGAAGAATGTTATTTAGGTCTTAAAACAACAGGAAATACACTTGCAGCAGCAGGTAGTTTAAATTCTTTAAGCTTTGATTTTTCAAGTTTTTATAAAATTCTATACGAAGATAATGGTTATTTGGTATTGGTTGATCCTTTATTACCATCAGATTTTATTCTAAAAATCCCTACTCAGGAAAAAGGTTTATATACTAACAAATCAAGTGATGATAAATTGAAGAAAAATGCAATCGAATATTTAAAATGCGATTCGTTTGTGTTTGAAGATCATGATTTTAAAACACTTGAAGGGTTGATAAAAGTCTTGAAAGATTATCAAAACATGAGCAATAAATAATTAAACGATTAAAACCACTAACCATTTTATAAAACGGTTAGTGGTTTAAAATACAAGAAAATGAAAAAAGCTTTACTCTTACTGGTATTTATTGCAATTACTTCGTGCTATCAGGAAACGTCGATAGCTGTAGAAGGTGATTTTACAGCCTCCTATGTAAATGGTGATGAATCAATACCTGTCATTATTAAAATTGACAGTAAAATTACCGGCGCAGATACTTATGAATGGACATTTGAAGGAGGAAGTCCCAGTACTTCAAACCTAAAGAATCCGGGTGAAGTACTGTATGATAAACAAGGTACCTATACAATAAAATTAAGAGCTGTAAATGCAGATGGCGAGAGTAAAGAAATTAGTAAAACGGTTGTGATTAGAGAAGGAATCAATATTGATTTTACACATGAAATAATAAAAAGTAATTATTCTCCTGTTGAGGTAGTTTTAACTAATAACACTCTTGGTGAAGGACTTATGTATAAATGGGATTTTGAAAATGGTGTACCATCTGATTTTACAGGAAAAACACCTCCAAATGTTATTTTTACAACTGTAGGAGAACATGCAATTACCTTAACGGTTTCTAATGGATTTGAATCTCAAAAGTTAACCAAAACGATCAATGTTGAGCCAATTTTAGCGAGCTTATTTTTGTACCAACCTAAGTTTGAAAATGATGATTATGAAACTCCTGTAACGATTAGTTTTATCAATAAGTCGATTAGTGCTACAAGTTACAAATGGACTTTTCAGGGAGGAAATCCTGCCACTTCAACAGAAGAAAATCCAACAGTTGTTTTTACAAGTATAGGAATTCATGAAGTTACTCTTGAAGTGTCTAATGATAAAACCAGTCAGATTTTTAAGTCAATAATAACAGTACAGCCTGATACGAATATACGTGTTCTAACCAATATTAAACTTGGAATAAATACGGCACACAATAACAACAATATTGGGGCAATGTTTTCGACTACAACCAGACAAGTTTATAAAGCAAATGAAATTAATGATCAAAACAGTGGTTTAATTGATATCGTATTTCAGGGACTTAACAGTAATCTGACTTATAACAAATTTATCTCACCTGATCAGGTAAATAACTACGGATTTCTGAACCTTAAGAATGCTCAAAGTACTGTTTTTGTAAATTCTCAAAGTCTGTGTAATTGTGGATTAAATTTTACCGAAGCACAGTTTGATGCCATGGTAAATGACACGCCCATAAAATCATTAAATATAAATTACAGTGCAGCGGGAGAACAGCAATTTGGATTTATATATCCAAGAATTATTTTGTTTAAAACACAAGATGGAAGAAAGGGAGCAATCAAAATCAAAGACATGGTAAAAAATGGACCCAGCTCTTATATTTTATGCGACATAAAAGTACAAAAGCAATAGAAAGGAAATCAATAATGAAGATAGAAAATAAAAAATATTGGTTAAAACTCTTTGTTGTTTTACTGTTGTTAATAACAAAAAATGCCCATTCGCAAGACGTTGATCTTGAAAATTTCTATAAACCTAACTTTAAAGTTACAGGTGGTGTAAATGCGAATCTGATGTTCTACAATTCAAATCAGCAGAATTCCCGTGAACCATTTAGCTATTTGCTTTCAGGTAATTTAAATGTTACCGCATTTAGTTTTAATATTCCAATATTTTACAGCATTACCAATCAGGGAAATAATTTAGGTTATACGGCACCTTTCGATTTTAACAGATTGTGTATTATGCCCAAATACAAATGGGTAAAAGCTTATATAGGCAATGTAAGTATGACTTTTTCGCCTTACACCTTAAGTGGTTTTCCTTTTAAAGGTGTGGGTTTGGAACTAACTCCCAGAAGTCCTTTTAAAATTAGCTTAATGGGAGGTAAATTATTAAAGGCAGTATCTGAAGATGATGCTCTTGGAGGAGTTCCCGTTTACGAACGTTTTGGTTACGGTGCAAAAATAGGTTTCGAAAAAGAAAGTTATAAAATAGGATGGATTGGTTTTTATGCTAAGGACAATGAAAACTCACTATCTTTTGTAGGCTCAGATGCCGGGGTAACCCCAAAAGAAAACTGGGTAAATAGTTTCACTTTTAATACTTCCCTGGTCAAGAATTTAAATTTTAATGTAGAATATGCATTATCTGTTTTGACAGACGATACTCGTGCAGAGAGTACTATAGGAAGAAATTATAGGGATAGACTTTTTTCAGCAAAAGAAAGCACCAGTTATCTAAATGCGGTGAATGTAAATTTAGATTATGCTATACAAAAAAGCAATTTAGGTTTGACTTACGAACGTATTGATCCCAATTATAACACATTGGGAGCAATGTATTTTAATAATGATTTAGAAAATATTGCGCTTCGATTTTCAAGACCTTTTTATCATGATAAGATCAATTTTTCGACAAGCTTAGGCTATCAAAGAGATGATTTGGCCCAAAATAAAAAACAAAATTCTAAGCGTGTAGTGGGTTCTGTAAATATGAATTATAAAATTAATGATCAAATTAATTTTACGGGAAGTTACTCGAACTTTTCAACTTATACCAATAAAAAACTAGACCAGTTTGAATTGATTAATAATCCAAATGTCATTGCTGCTGATACTTTGAATTATAAGCAATTATCTCAAATGCAAATCTTAATGTAACTTATTCTTTTGGGAAAAAGAAAAATCAAAATATGAATTTTAATTACAGTATTGCAGGACAAGCGAATGAGCAGGGAGGAATTATTAGGAGAGGGCAGGCCAGTACGGTGCAGAATTTTAATTTAGCACATACTGTAAATTTTACTGGAATTAAAACGGCTCTAAACAGTTCTTTAGATTATACAAACAATCAGGTTGGACAATTCGATAATTCATCTTTAGGAGCTTCAATTGGTGTTTCAAAAAAAATACTAAAAGAAAAAATGAATGCCAACTTTGGATTATTGTATAACAATACTCAAAGTGATACCAATTCAGGTTCTGTTTTCGGGATAAAACTCAATAACACTTACACCTTATTGCAAAAACACAATTTTACATTAGGCATGATATCGATGTTTAGAAGTTCGACAGACAGGCCTTCTAACAATGATATTATGATGAACCTAAATTACGGTTATAGTTTTTAGGGATAAAATACACTTTAAAAAAACAAGATTGAAATTCAGTTTTCGATTTATAATACAGATTATTTATTATGAAGAAGTTTTACAAAATGCCTTTCTACTTATTCTTTATATTATTCTCGATTGTCAGTTCTTACGGGCAGAATATAGTACCTCCAAAAGAATTAAGTGCTGCTTCAGGCTCTATCGAAAAGATCGAGGCAGCAAATCGCTGGATAGATCATTTTTCTAATCAGGATTTGGTAGAGTTGCCTGTAGGAATTAGAAATACAGTAAATAATGTTCAGTATTCAATAGGGATTACGAAAGCCATTTTCTCGCCGGAGTATACCACGCTGACCGTATTTTGCAGGGTTGATATTCCGCAAAAAGATAAGAACGGTCAACCAATGCAATTGTTCTTTGGAGCAGATGATGTCAAACTTTCTCATCAGGGAGGTATTATTGGAGAAGCCAAATTGGTATTACTTGGTAATGTTGATATTCCATTTAGTGAAAATAAATGGCAATTGTCTTTGTACGGAGGTTTCGAAATGGCGACAGGGCATGTAAATGATTTAACTTATGTAACAATAGATTGTGATGGGTTTAAAGAAATGAAGATTTCCGGAGCAGTTGAATTTTCCAGAGATTTAATATTACCAATTGAAAATTTGCAGACAGGTGAAGTGGATGAAAACAAAACAAAAATTCCAAAAACATACTATAATGGAAATACATATGATGTTCCTAATAGGGTTCGTGGTGATTTTAGTTTTACAGCAAGCGATTGGAATGACATTTTGGTCAATGTAAGTCTGCAGCCCTTTGTTTTGAAAGATAAACGTAATGGAAAAGATTTTGATGGTAATTTTCAGTTTTTAGTAAGTAACGCAGTTTTAGATTTAAGCGATTTAAAAAATGATCCAACAGTCATTTTTCCGGATTATTATACAAAAAATGCACTTTTAGTACCTAGTCCGGAAGCCTGGAAAGGAGTATTCATCCAGACTTTTGATGTAGGCCTTCCTAAAGAGTTTCAAACTACAGATACAGCATCAAATAAAGGAAGAATTCATTTAGGAGCCCAAAATCTTATTATAGATAAATATGGCGTTTCAGGAACTTTTTATGCTAATAATGTTTTTCCGTTAGATCGTGGAATAACAGGTCAGGAAAAATCATGGGCTTATTCATTAGATCATATCGATGTAACGATTGCCGCCAATACTTTTGTAAAAGCAAATTTAAATGGCGAAATCTTATTACCAATTACTAAAGCAGCAACTGAAAATAAATCAACGACAGCAGATCCTAAAAAAAACTCAGACTGATAGAAAGGGATTGCTTTATAGTGGTTTTATATCGATGGAAGAGCAACAATTAGTTGTTGTTAGTAAAGATTCAATTTCTTTTGATATTTGGAAAGCTAAAGCTTTATTGCTCCCAAATAGTTCTGTTGAATTAAAATTAGTAAATGGAAGATTTTTACCTAAAGCCAATCTAAACGGGACAATATCTTTTGGTACTAATAAAACGGCAACAGATGAGAGGGAAGTAGAAGGAAAACGAACGGTTGATTTTAAAGGAATATCGTTCGAAAATTTACAGCTTCAGACAGTTTCGCCAATAATTTCTGTACGAAACATGGGATACAAAGGCACGGTTGCATTTGCAAATTTCCCAGTTTCTATTGGTAACATAAACGTAGCCATAAATGGAGATGATTCCCGAATTGATTTCGATTTAGGGATTAATTTAATGGATGGAAGCAATGGAGCGGGAGCTACCGCCAGAATTGGGATTCTTGGAAAAATGTATGAAGATGGATACAGACAACGAAGCAGGTATGCAGGTCTTGACATGTCAGCTATTAAAATTGACTGCCAATTTAGCGGGTTGAAAATTAAAGGAGGTCTAATCTTAATGGAAAAAGATCCCGTTTATGGTAATGGGTTTAATGCAGATCTGGAAGTTGATGTAGCAGAAATTGTAAACGTAAAAGCTAAGGCTATTTTTGGCCGTACTACTTTTAGGTACTGGTACTTTGATGCCGCAGTAAAATTCCCTCCAACACCAGGAACCCCATTTATGATTACAGGTTTTGGAGGCGGGGCTTATTATAAAATGCACAGAAATCAAGATATTGCTATTGGAGATTTCTCTCCTTCGGGACTAAGTTATACACCCGATGAAAAAATAAATCTGGGAGTTAAGGCTTTAATTTATTTTCATGTAGGATCTGAGGAGATTTGTAATGGTGAGGCCGGATTCGAAGTAGCTTTCAATTCAAAAGGAGGACTGAATAGGTTAGCCATTTTTGGAAAAGCAGATGTTGCGGGGAAAATACCGGGCATGAAAAAAATTAATGATTTATTAGATAAGGTAACTTCAGATATTAATTCAAAGAATAAGTTTTTGGGTGTAAGTGATACTGACCTTCAAGGATCGTTTGCGAGTAAATATATACCAGAGGCAAAAGCATTTTCTCCGGATAAGCTATCAGCTGACGTCGGTATAAGAATGGCGGCCGCAATCGAATTTGATTTTGAAAATAAATCTTTACACGCTACAACTGATGTTTATATTAATACACCAGGAAATTTCCTCTCAGGCACAGGACCAGAAGGAAGAGCTGTTTGGGGAGTTTTCCATAAAGACCCAAAAGACTGGTATATGTATTTGGGAACACCTGATGACAGATGTGGTATAAAAATAGGAATAGCGGGTTTATTCTTAAAAACAACAAGTTACTTTATGGCAGGAACGGTGCTTCCCGCAAGTCCGCCGCCACCGGCAGTTGTTGCGCAAATTTTAGGTGTTGATGCAAAACAATTAGATTATATGCGTGATGAAAACGCATTGGCTAATGGAGGAGGTTTAGCTTTTGGGGCTAGTTTAGATTTTGATACCGGGGATTTAAGTTTCTTGCTATTCTATGCTCGTTTTCAGGCAGGAATGGGATTTGATATTATGTTAAAAGATTATCAGGAAGCAAGATGCTCTAATACAGGTAAACAAGTTGGAATGAATGGCTGGTATGCCAACGGGCAATCGTATGCTTATTTACAAGGAGAGTTAGGAATTAGGGTAAAAATAGCATTTTTAAAATTTAAAGTGCCTATTATTTCAGGAGGAGCTGCTGTTTTGTTACAGGCAAAGTTACCAAATCCGGTTTGGATGCGTGGTTATGTAGGAGGAAATATGAATATTCTTGGAGGGCTAATTAAAGGAAAATTCCGTTTTAAGTTAGAAATAGGACAGGAATGTCAATTTGAGAATGCATCGCCACTGGGAGGAATTAAATTGATAACAGATGTAACTCCTAAACAAAGTTCAGCTGATTTAGACGTTTTTGCAATACCACAAGCAGCCTTCTCAATGAAAGTAAATGAAGCTTTTGTAATTCCTGAAGATACTGGGGATGTTACTTATAAAGTGATATTAGAGAAATTCAAAGTACTTGATGGTGTAACAGAAATACCTGGGACTTTTGAGTGGGGTTCTATGAAAGACAGAGTAAATTTTGTTTCAACAGATATTCTGCCTCCAAACAAACAACTTAAAGTTCAGGTTGAGGTTAGTTTTCAAAAAATGATAAATGGTGTTTTCCAGCCTATAAAAGTAGATGGAAAAGTGGCTACAGAATATGAAGAAAGAATGTTTACAACTGGAGGAGCGCCAGACCATATTCCCTTGACAAATATTAAATATTCATACCCGGTTGTAGATCAGAAATATTTCCTTGAAGAAGAATACCCAAAAGGATATATTCAGCTGAAACGAGGACAGGATTATTTGTTTGAAGATACCAGATGGGAAACTAGTATAAAAGTAAATGAAGAAGGGATATCGAATGCAAAAGCGACAGTGTTTAATTACAATACGAATTCGAATGAAGTTTATTATGATTTACCGGATATTAAACAAGAAAAGAAGTATAACTTTTCGATAGTGAGTAATTTGAAGCAAGCACCGCAGAGAAATACTATATCAGAGGCAAGAATAAATACAATCAGTGATGATGGTAATGACATACAGATAAAAGAAAATCAAGCTGATGCGTTATCTAAAGCAGAAGGTAGTATTGATCGCTTATCGTATTCTTTTAGTACTAGTAAGTATAAAACATTTACTTCTAAAATGAATGCTATAAATACTCAAAGCTATAATTTTGGGGTACTATATTCAGATGTTATCTACTTAACGAATACTATTTCAAGTCAGGAAGCATTTGATTTGGCTGAATTACAGGGAGTAACTTACAGCGATAGTAAATCATTGATAATTGCAAAGTCAAAGCTTAATGATGAGTACTATTCAACAGATATTTTTCCGTATCTATATAAAGATTATCCTTTAAATAATAGTTTTTCTATAAGTAATAGAGATACAAATGAATTAGGAATTATTCCTGCAAAAGCAATTTCGCTAAACGCATATTACATGACCAGCATTGAGAATGATGTAAATCAGTCATGGACTAAAGGGAATTTCCCATTTAAGTATAACATACCATTGCTATACAAACAAGATTGGGTCGATTTAAATAATCAGATTATTAATGCTTATGTTAATGGGGATACTAGTGTCGAATCCATTGCAAAACGTTTTTTAAATAGTAACTATTTATTTATGAGGTACGGAAATTATGAAATAGTTTTAAAATATAGCTTACCGGGAGAAAAACAATCAACGGAGTTCACTTATAAATTTAAAAACAATAATAAGTTTAGATAAATTAAAAAGGATGAAAAATTCACTTAGAAGAGGTTTATAAGAGAAATTGCAACCATTTAGAAAATATTTACTAAAAAGCCTGATTTTTAAAATCAGGCTTTTTATTTAAACAAAGCATTCAAATTAACGTGTTTCTTCTCTTTTAGTTTTTTTACAATTTTCAAAAAAGCAATTGCTGTAATATACGCATCACCCAAAGCAGTGTGACGGTCTTTTTTAGAGATATCAAATTTGTCTGCCAGATCGTCTAAAGTATAGTGATCTTTTCGTTCGAACAAATGAGACTTGATCAGTGTTTTTTTATACAAAATAGCGGTATCTAAGCACTTGTTCGTTAATTCGGGTAATCCATTTCGTTCGAGAGCTTTATTAATCATAGTCACATCAAAAACAGTGTGATGGGCAATAATTATTGAATCGCCTAAAAAAGCCAGCAACTGTTGCAAAGCCTCTAATTCTGTAGGGCGTTGGATAACAAATGCCTTTAAAATACCATGAATCTGGGCAGTCGATTGATCGTAATGATCTTGTTCTATATAAACCTCAAAACTATCCTGAATAGCAATTGTTCCGTTTTGCAGGACCAATGCGCCAATACATAATATTCGATCATTATCGTAATCAAAACCAGTAGTTTCGGTATCCAAAACGACAAAGCGCGTTTCTTCAATCGAAACATTTTCATCAAAGAGATCTTCTTCCTTTTTCCAAAAATTTAATAAACTCATAACTATACCAGATTTGAAACATTAAAACGTACCGAAATCAATTCCTGAAGTTCCTTAATGGTTTTAAAAGTTCTTTTCAGCTTTATTTTTTCCATTTTCGATAATGATTCCAAAGCAATAAATTGTCCAGAATCATGGTGTAAAAGGCCTTGTTTGGTTCTGAATTTCAGTAAGGCTTTAAACGAATACGAACACGATAAATACAATTCCCTGTTATTAGGTTCTAATTCGGCTAGTTTTTCAAAACGTTCCGCCGTATTACTGATCGATTTAACCGAATGTGATAAAATCAAAACCCTTGCAGCATCGGTTAATGGCATCAAAGCCCTTCTTTTTATATCAAAATGATCTTTATTAGCACCGTCTTGCTCTACAAGAAATTGCCTGAAAAAGCCTGTTGGTGACGGACTTTGCAAAGCGCCACTTACCAAATGAACATAAAAAATAGGATTTGCTTTTACGTTTTCAAAAATAGATTCCGATAGTTCATCCACAATCTCAGCATCGCCGTATGTCAAACTATAATCAAAAAATATAAAGGACAATAAAACTTCATTTTTCCCCGGATTGGTAATCCAATGATGTACCTGATTTTTCCATTCCTCCAGACTCATGCACCATTTTGGGTTCGATGCCATCATTTCGGCAGGACAATAATCATAACCAATTTCAAAAAGGCCTTTATTGACAAGAGCAGCAAATTTTAAGAAATATACTCTGGTTTCATCCTTAAAAACGTCAGACACATTTTCATATACAATTGCATTATCCTGATCTGTATGCAGCATTTGTTCGCTTCGTCCCTGACTTCCTAAAGCCAGCCAGGCAAATTTTACCGGAGGAGGACTGCTCATCTTTTCTAACGAAATTTCGATAACACGCGTTGTACAAGCTTCATTTAGTTCTGTTATGATTTTAGAAATCAAAGTCATCGGAATGTTCTGGTCTAAATATCCCTGAAGCAATTGCATGATTCTCGCCCGGATAGGTTTAATTTCCTTTGCCTTTTTAGCTCTTTTAAGTGCTTTTATCAATACAGCAGGATTATTTCCTAAAGCCACCATGACATCATGCTTCGATAAAATGCCAACCGCTTTGGTATTTGTAGTTCCGTCTTTGGTTAAGCATAAATAACTAATGTTACTTTTCATCATAGCCATTTGAGCCTCTGTAACCGTCATTTTTTTAGGATATGTAATAACGGGCTTGGTCATAATCGTTTCGGCAGTTGTCAGGATCGAGTAATCGCCGGTAACAATTTTATTCCGTAAATCTTTATCCGTAATAATGCCTATTGGTAACATTTCGTCAACGATCAATATGGCTCCAACTTTTTTCTTGGTCATGATTTTGGCAATATCTCTTGCAGTAGTCGATGGTCCGCAAGTAACAATTTTCTTAGAATATTTTATAGGCTGTAAATCAAAAGAATCTCTTTCGGCATGATGGTTTTCGTGAACCAGATCATCGCCATACAATTTATCTTTATGGATATCTGAATACGGATTTCGGGTGTTTGATGCGTAACTTTCGATCAAAAAATTACCAACTGTTCTGTTTTCAAGTGCATAAGGCTTAAAAACCGCAATCGGAATCGCGTATAAAATTGTTTCTTCATACGCAACGGCTTCCATAATGTAATTTTCCTGTGCCAAAAGCGGACGCAAGCCAAAGATATCTCCTTCATCGCACATGTCTAAAACAGTGTTCTTTTGGCTCTTTTTAAGTGCAACAGCGCCTTTGTGTACTACATAAAACGAATCGTGAGTTTCTTCGTTTTCTGCAAAAATTACAGCATCTTTATCTTTATAAACAATAGAAATTTGTTCGGATAATTTTTCTAAATCCTTTTGGTGCAAAAAGCTAAAAGGAGGGAAGCCCTTTAAAAAGTCGGCAACTCTATGCGAAATGGTATTTTTCATGCGTAAGATTTAGGTTCTAATGTAATACTTAAAATAGAAATGTAAAAGAAACACGCTTAAACTTTTTTGGTTTTGCCACAAAGTCACAAAGGCAGGAAATATTGTTTATTATTTGTGTTTTATACAACTTTACAAGTCAGTCACTGATTTCTAAGAAATGCTTATATAAAAAAAGTTCCATGAATGGAACTTTTTAAATTATGATTTATGATTGTTTCTTTCGAACTTTCATATTGATAAACTCAACAGCCAGCGAAAATGAAATCGCAAAATACAAATACCCTTTAGGAACCGCGCCAATGTGTTCACCTGCAAGCGCAGCATTCGATAAGTGCATACTTTCGGTAATCAGCATAAAGCCAATTAGTATTAAAAAAGAAAGTCCTAATATTTGAATAGAAGGATTTTTATTCACGAAATTTCCAACCGGAACCGCAAACAGCATCATTACCAAAACCGAAATAATAACCGCAGTAATCATAATTGTCAGTGCGCCATTTACGCCGTTCGTCATACCAACAGCGGTTAAAATAGAATCGACAGAAAAAATCAAATCGATTAATAAAATCTGTACAATAACATTCGAAAAAGATTTTTTTGCAGCTGTGCCAATAGTTTTTTCTTCATCGCCTTTATGATCTACTTTTTCGCTAATTTCTTTGGTACTTTTATAAATTAAAAACAAACCTCCCACGAATAAAATCAAGGCCTGACCTGTAAAATCGCCTTCAAACCAACCCCAGTGAATACTAAAGATCGTGGCTTTCATAGCAATCAAATACGAGATTCCCATTAGCAAAGCAATACGCATAAACATGGCTAAGAATAAACCAATTCGGGTTGCCTTTTTTCGATCTTCTTCGGGTAATTTACCCGTTACAATCGAGATAAAGATAATATTATCAATTCCTAAAACAATTTCAAGAAAAGTCAGTGTCAATAAGGCAATCCAGGCATCGGGATTCAAAAATACTTCCATTCTAAAAAAGTTTTATTAAATTACTTAATCCAATTTTACAACAGTTCCTCGTTGTTTTTGGTCAGAACCTACCATTCCAAACTCAAAAGTATAAGAATCTTTCGATGTCGTTAAGATTTTCATATTGATTGCTTTTTCTTCGGCCATATTTTTTGGATGTTTCTTTTGCAAAATATATTCGCAATCACTTACCCAGCGTACGGTTGAGGTATCTGTTTTTCCTTCAAAAGTTTCGATTTCTATACCGTCTTTACGCTCAAAAATGGTTGTTTTTTTTACACCATTTACGTCAAACTCAAATTTGAATTTCCCGTTTTTAAAATCTTTACAATTGTGTTCGGCATCATAACAAGAGACTAAGGCAAGTAAAGGAAGTAAGAATATTATTTTTTTCATTTTAAATATTTTTTTTTTAAGCTAATCCTGCTTTCCATTTCAATCTTTTTATTTTTTAAAGAAAAAAATAAAAAGGATTTTCATTGCAATCAGGGCTAGAGCTACACTTTGTCATCCTGAGCGAAGTCGAAGGATATCGTTTTCATTAGGTCTTCGACTTCGCTCAGACGGACAAACAGGATCAATAGTTTATTTCAATCTTTTTAATTCATCATCGGTAAAGTTCTTGATTTCTTTTTCCTTGGCAAACTTTTCGGCATTATAATTTCCTGATTTATTTTTTGGGATCGATAAACTATCCCATTCGCTATTTTTTAATTGTTTGGCATAAAAAACGATTTGCCCAACGTGATAAGGATAATGTGCCAGTTGGCGATTTATAGCTTCAATAACAGTGTGACCTTCGTTACGGATGTAAATAATATCCGAAAGTTGTTCTGGTTTTAAGTCGTTTAAAGTATTCAGGAAACAATCCCAGCCTTTGTTCCAAACAGTAAGAACTTCTTCTTTAGATTGCAGATCATTTTCAAATTCGGCATCGCGGTTGCGCCATTCTTTTTCACCATCAGAAGTTAAAAAGTCTGTCCATCTCGAAAGCATATTGCCAGAAATATGTTTGATTATAGTGGCAATGCTATTGGTATCATCGTTTAAGCTAACAAAAAGCTGATGAGGTTCTAACTGATGTATTGCTTTTTCGCCCAGCATTTTATAATATAGAAACTGCTTTTTAACGCTTTCTAAATAAGAGATATTTGCTTCCATAATTATTTATTTTTTCACCACTAATTTCACAAATTTTCACCAATTAAAATTTAACTGTTGCTATGTAGAACATAATTCGTGAAAATTTGTGGAATTAGTGGCGTTCTTTTAAAATTATTAGCTTTACTGTTTCTTATACAATTTTAATATCGTATTTGTCTAAAAGTCCCACTATTCCATCATTAGAAAATTGCGCTTTTCGCATAGGGTTAAATTCCGGATCTATTTTGTAATTGTAAGCCGTTTTAAAATTAACTGCAGCCAATTGGGTATCATTAAAAATAGCACCTTCTAAATTACAATTATCAAAAACCGAACTCGTCAGGTTGGTTCCTATAAAAGTAACCTCCCGAACAGAACAATTAATAAACTTGGTTTTAGGCATTTTTTTGTTCGAAAAGATGGCGTAATCTAAAGTGCTTTCTTCAAAATAAACCTGGAATAAAAAATCGTCACATTCGTTAAAAGCAATTCCTAATAGCTTACAATTCCTGAAAGTTACATTTTTTAAATTTGTTCCAAACAAACTCGTCATCGACAAATTGCAATCGATAAATTCGCAGTCTAAAAAAGTATTGTAAGCAAAATTGCTGTTAGAAAAGTCACAGTTTTTAAAAACACAATCTTCAAACTCCCGATTGTTGATTTTTTTGTCAATATAAGCGACTTTCTCGAAGGTTTTCTGAATGTGAATTAGACTTTCCATTTTTTGTATGGGATAAAAGGTAAAATTTTTTAATTTAAGGAATGGTTTAAACCCGACAGGTTTTTAAAACCTGTCGGGTTTGCTTAGGCGACCACATTAGTCATTAAACAAACCCTTCATAATAATTTTCAATCCGTAAAATATCAGGAACATGGCGCTTAAGCAAGCTACAATTCCAATTCCTAAAACGAGATAATGCCAATTTGTATGTTGATTCATAAAAGCATTATATATCAACGAAGGACCAATAAACAATAGAGGTAATGAACCTGACATATATTTAATTCCTTTTCCCAGTAATTCTTTATTTGTTGCCATTTGTTTTTTTGTTTCAGGTTTTGGAAGGTTTCAGGTTTCACGTTTTTTTTTTGTTTCAGGTTTATCGCAACTTTGTCAAAGTTTTAAACTTTGACAAAGTTTGACAGTGAGAGTTTCATCCTGATACTTTGCGAACCACCATTCTTTTTTGGTTAAAACTTGCGAGCTTTACGTACAACCTTGCGTTCTTTGCGGTTAAATCAAAACTCTTTTTGCAAATTATAATTATCTACAGCATTTCGCACGCTGCCGTATTTTTTTAATAGTTGACTTGCTTCTTCATATGAAATTGAAATTTCTCCCATAATCATTTTCACGCCGCGGTCTACCAGCTTAATATTGCTCAATTGCATATCGACCATTTTGTTGCCTTTTACTTTCCCAAGCTGAATCATGGCAGCAGTCGAAATCATATTCAGAACTAATTTTTGTGCTGTTCCGGCTTTCATTCTCGAGCTTCCGGTCACAAATTCAGGGCCTACAACTACTTCAATAGGATATAGAGCTGTTAATGCCAACGGGCTTCCTGCATTATTAGTAATACAACCGGTAAGAATATTGTTTTGATTACAGGTTTCTAAACCGCCAATTACATAAGGAGTTGTTCCAGATGCTGCAATACCAATTACTACGTCGTTTGCACTAATATTATTGTTTTTAAGATCAATCCAGGCTTGTGTTGCATTGTCTTCGGCATTTTCTACAGCACGACGAATGGCGGTGTCGCCACCGGCAATTATTCCGTTTACTAAATCAAAAGGAACACCAAAAGTAGGAGGACATTCTGAGGCATCAACAACGCCTAATCGACCGGATGTTCCGGCTCCAATATAAAACAAACGTCCACCCAGCTTTAATTTAACTACAATTTGTTCGACTAAAGCTTCAATTTGCGGAATTGCTTTTTCAACTGCATTGGGAACAGTTTTGTCTTCCTGATTGATATTGGTAAGCAATTCATAAACCGACATTTTTTCTAGATGTTCGTATTTGGATGCTTGTTCTGTAATTTTTGTAAACGTCATTTTCAGTATAATTGGTCGGGTCAAAATTAATCTTTTTTATTGCAATCTCGAAATTTAGAAGATAAACTAACAGGACTTTATAAATCTTTTTCCTTATAATTTTATTCTTTAGTGACTGTTTTTTTTAAAGTTTGTTACATGAACTAAAATATTATATTTGTTTAATAATCTAAAAAAGTAATGGATATAGATAGTTTTTTAAGTTTTATGAGCGGGATGTCAGTCTTTATTTCATTATTGCTGATGTTTTTTTTAGTAACGGTAAACACTGAGAATAAATTATCAAACCGACTATTAGCTTTTTACTTGCTATTTTTTGCAATTGACAATCTCGGAATTTTTATAAGTGAAGATTTTATTAAACAACATTTTAATTTAGAATTTTTCAGATGGACTATTTGCTCTTTGATAATTCCTATTTTCTATCTCTATATATTATCAGTTTGTTTTGCTGATTTTCGATTAAAAACCAAGCATTTACTTCATGCAATTCCATTTTTAGTTACAAATGCAGTTTTTATTTTCAGGCTGCACTTTTTAAATAATGAAGAAAAAATACATTTTTATGATCACCGTAGCCAACTGCCTGAATTGTATGGTTTTCAGATAATGTTAGGGTTTCAAATTATAGGCTATAGCATTGCAGTATTTCTAGTTCTAAAAAAATATAGAGAAATCTATCAGGAAAATTATACTAATCCTAAAACGTCTATTTTTAAGTGGCTTTTTCAAATAGCTACTGTGCTCTTTATTTTGTATTATTTATCAATAGCTAAGAATGTTTTAAGATATACAGATATTGAGGTATTATGGGTTTGGGCAAATGTAGTGATGCAGATTCTTGTTTTAATAGTTACCTGTTGGTTTGTATTAAACGCTTTGAACCATCCGGAACTTTTTCGCGGAATCGATTCTAAATTGCAATTAGCAAGGGATATTGTTCCTAAAGAAAATGAAAAGATTAGCGGGATAAAAGAAAACCAAAATGAGGTAATTACAGGTCAGATTTCTACATTGAAACATTATATGGCCGAAAAAGAACCTTTTCTCAATCCGTCGCTTACTATTCAGGAACTTTCTAACCAAATTGAAATACCTGTTAGGGATTTATCCGTTTTGATTAATCATCATATGGACCAGCATTTTTTTGATTTTGTAAATGAATATCGCATTCAAAAAGCCATGAGTATTTTAAAAAATCCATTAAAAAGTGATCTAACGGTTTTGGAAATTTTGTATGAAGTAGGTTTTAATTCAAAATCGTCCTTTAATACTTCTTTCAAAAAATATACAAACTTAACGCCTACAGCTTATAGAAACGCTTCATAATAAGCATTTTGTAAAAAGTCGTACTTCATGCCTAATAAAGTCGAACCAATTTCCTGAACAGAAATTGGTTCGACTTTTTTTTGTCGGTCGAATCTTGAAAATTTCTAAGGCAACTTTGCTTCAAATTAACCGAACAAGTTTAAAACTAGAAATTATGAAAAAAGTTAACCTCTTTATTTTTTTACTATTACCTCTTTTTTGTTTCGCACAAACCTCTTTTAAATTAAGTGGAAAAATTGCTGATGAAAAATCATCAATAGCCTGGACAGATGTAGTAATAGTAAATCAGGAAGGGAAAATTATAAACGGAACAACGACAAAAACAGACGGCAGTTTTGAATTGATTTTGAATAAAGGATCTTATAAAGTAAAAATTAATGCACAGGGATATGCTGAATTTGAAAAAGAATTTACAATAGAAAAAGAGACCAATTTAGGTTTGATTCTCTTAAAGGAAAATGTAACCAATTTGGGAGAAGTTGTTATTCAATCCAGAAAAAGTACCATCGAACAAAAAACAGATCGTTTGGTGTATAATCTTGAAAACAATGTAATAAATGTTGCGGCTGATGCATTGAGCGCTATAAACACGGCACCTGGAGTTGTGGTACAAAATAATGCGATCAATATATTAGGAAAAGGAACTTCGCGTGTTATGATCGACGGAAGAATGATCGAATTAACGGGAGAAGAACTCAATAATTTCCTGAAATCTATTTCGGCAAGTGATATCAAAAATATCGAAATTATAAGTAATCCTTCTTCAAAATATGAAGCTGAGGGAACTGGCGGACTGATCAATATTATTATGAAAAAAGGAACTCGTAATTCCTGGAAAAATACAACGACAGCATCATATGATCAAAACAAATATGGGATTTATGCCTTAAGAAACAATTTCTTTTATAATAAAAATAAGTTTAGGTTTTCAGCCAGCGTTAACGGAAAAACGGGGTATAAAAGTATTGAAGAAAATCTTGATATGTATTTTCTAGAAGGACCTTCTAAAATGTCAGCAAAGACTAAATTAAATGAAGACAACCTATCTGGAAAATTAGCAGTAGATTATGATTTTTCAGAAAGAACAAGTATTGGCTTTCAATTTTTAAAGGATAAAAGCAACCCTGATTTTGACTCGGATATCAGGATTAATAAATACAATACTCAGAACCAATTGGAGAGTTATGTGATAAATGAGAGTTTTTTAGACAGGAAATCCGGCAACCAAACTTATAATTTGCATTTGATTACAAAACTCGATTCTCTTAACCGAAAATTGTCATTTGATGCCGATTACTTTACTTATAATTCGAAATTCGACAGGGATTTTGTAGCCAATAATTATGCATCAGACGGAACTTTTGCTGATGTCAACCAATCAGGACGAAATCTTTCGAATCAGGATATTGATAATTTGAGTTTTAAGGCTGATATGGAACATCCGCTTCAGGCTTTTAATTTATCTTACGGAGCAAAATTGAGTTTTACTAAAAGCAATAGCGATGTAGTTTTCTTTAACACTATTACCGGAACTCCGGAATTAGATCTTAACCAAACCAACCAATTTATATACACCGAAAATAATCAGGCAATCTATATTAGCGCTGATAAAAAAATCAACGAAAAATGGAATTTTCAAGTAGGATTGCGATTAGAAAATACACAAACAAGTGGTTTTTCGGAAAATCTGAATCAGGAAACGGTAAACAATTATCTTAAATTATTTCCAACCTTTTATGCTTCTTATGCTAAAAATGAAAACAATAGTTTTAATTTGAATTACGGAAGAAGAATTCGAAGACCTAATTTTAGTTTATTAAATCCGTTTCGGGTTTACATTAGTAGTAATAGTTATTCTGAAGGAAATCCATTTTTGAAACCTTCTTTTAGCGATAATTTTGAATTTTCGCATTCGTATAAAAAAATAGTAAGAACCAGTGTTTTCCTAAATGCTATTACAGATGGTTACGGCGTAATATTTACTGCAAATCCGGAAACATTGACACAAGTGGTGTCGAGAGATAATTATTTTAAAGGCCTAAATTATGGAATTGGAGAAACCTATTCGGCTACTTTTACAGATTGGTGGCAGAGCGAGAATTCTTTGTACTTTTTAGGATCAAACATTAGCTTCACAAAAGATATCAATGCAACGCCAACAAATGGCCTTGAAGTCGATTTTTCTACTAATAATACATTTTCATTGGGCAAGACAAGCAAGTTGCAAATAGATTTTAATTATACTGCACCTTATAAAAGTGGTTTGTATGCCACGGGATATACGTCAAGTCTGAATATTGGTTTTAAACAGGATTTGCTAAATAAAACAATGCAGATTGCCTTTTTGGTAAATGATGTTTTTAATACGTCTTATTTAAAAGATGATGTCTCGATTGTAAATGGTGTAAAACAGGTTTATAGCCAAAATGAAAGCAACCGATTTGCACGCTTATCTATAGTTTATAATTTTGGTAACAAAAAAATTAATGTTAATCAGCGTGATTTTGGAAATCAGGATGAAAAAAATAGGGCGAGATAATTTTTGAATTAGATAATTAGATAATTAGTCAATTAGATAATTTGTAGTATCCTAACAGGTTTTTAAAATCTGTTAGGTATTTTTTTACGAGTGATTTTTTGAGATACGGTAATTACTAAACGTACAGTTTGTGTTTAAGCTTTGCTGTTTTTAAATAGTGTCATACCCTGATTATAAAAAGAATGCTAGTAAAATCCCGAGAACAATCATCGAAACTTTAGCAATATTGAATTTATGCCCTTCGCTGCTTTCGAAAATAATAGTTGATGAGATATGAAATAAAATCCCGATTACGATCGCAGTAATTTCTGTGTAATAATCATTTAGAAACGCCAAATATTGTGATGCAATTGTACCAAGCGGTGTCATGATTGCAAAAGTTAGCATGAAGGCAAAAATGGCTTTTTTATTTAGATTAGCATTGATGAAAAATGTGGTTAAAATCACGGCAATTGGCAGGTGATGAATGGCAATACCGAGTGCTAAATCATGATGGTGACTTACTGGGAATCCTTCTAAAAAGGCGTGAATACAAAGGCTTATAAAAAGCAACCACGGAATTTGACTCATTTGTGCATGTCCGTGAACGTGTCCGTGTTCAGCTCCTTTTGAGAAAAATTCTAATATGATCTGGAACAAAATTCCGACCATGATAAATATACCTATATTATGATTGTGCGTTTCGTAAACGTCCGGCAGCAAATGCATTACGGTTAATGACAGTAAAAATGAACCGCTAAAAGCAAGCAATAATTTTAGATTGGTCTTGCTTTTTGGTTTTAAAAACAAAGCCACAATATAACCTAAAAGTACAGAAAATAAGGGTAATAGATAATTCATTTCGTTTTGGTGTAATCGTTGATTTGCTTAATCGGTTAATCGAATAATTGTTTTGTTTTCTAACGATTAAACAAATTAACAGTTAAACAATTAAACCTATTTAAAAATCATGATTAATCGTTCGCTTTCGGTTTTATGAAACTTTTTGAGTTTATAATCTCCAAAAATATCTAAGAGATAAATTCCGGCTTCATCCATTAATTCCTGAAAGTCTTTGAGCGTAAGGGCTTTTACTTTTTCGGTAAAATGATATTGACGTCCCTGGTCTTCAAAATCTATTTCCTTAAAAATATGTCCGTCTTCAACGTATCTTTTTATTTTAAAATCGATATCATCTACTGTTTTTACTTCTTCGGGAACCAAAGTTTCGATTACATTGGCGACGTTCATAAAGTCTATAACGGCAAAACCATATTCAGACAGGCTTTCTTTGATGGCTTTTAGGGTGGTAAGGTTATCATCGTCACTTTCGAAATAGCCAAAACTGGTAAACAGGTTAAAAATAGCATCGAACTTTTCTTCAAAAGGTTCGCGCATATCATGTACTTTAAAATGCAGGGTTTCGTTGCTGTTTTTACTGGCTTCGGCAATACTGTTTTCAGACAAATCGGCACCAAGAACATTAAATCCTAATTGATTTAAATAAATAGAATGACGGCCTTTTCCGCATGCTAAATCCAGCACTTTTGCTTTTTCAGGCAGATTAAGATAATGCGTTAGATTATCCATGAAAATCTGTGCTTCGCGATAGTTTCTATCTTTATAAAGTATGTGGTAATATGGAGTATCAAACCATGATGTAAACCAATTTTCGGTGTTACGCTCCTGATTTGGTGTTGATGAGTTTGGTGCTTCAGACATTTATTCTATTTCAATTAATTCAAAGTCCCGCAAATTTAGTGTATTTTTGCCGAAAAATAACTATTTCGTGAGGATACCTGAATAATCAGATGTTGGTTTGCGATCGGAGTTTTTTTTAATACAAAAATAAAGATGGAAGAAAATTTTAGAATGATAGCCAAATGTTTTTTTGGTTTTGAAGAAATATTAGAAAAAGAATTGCGTGATCTTGGTGCTCAGGATGTCGAAAAAGGAGTGAGAATGGTGAGTTTTAAAGGCGATAAGGGTTTTATGTACAAAGCCAATTTATCTCTTAGAACTGCACTTAAAGTGTTAAAACCTATTTACTCGTTTAGAGCCAATAATGAGCAGGCATTATATAAAGGAATTTCTGGTGTAAACTGGTCTAAATTATTAAATGCTAACCAGACTTTTGTAATTGATGCAACGGTACATTCGACTTATTTTAATCACTCTGAGTTTGTTTCTCAAAAATGTAAGGATGCAATTGTAGATCAGTTTAGAGAAAGAACGGGACAACGCCCAAGTATTGATAAAGCTTTTCCTGATTTACGAATCAATGTGCATATCGATAAAGATCAGGTTTCGGTAGCTTTAGATACTTCCGGGAATTCATTGCATCAGCGTGGTTACAGAACAGCTACGAATATTGCACCTATCAACGAGGTTTTGGCAGCAGGGATTTTGTTGTTATCGGGTTGGGAAGGACAAAGTCATTTTCTGGACCCAATGTGCGGTTCTGGAACTTTCCTGGCAGAAGCGGCTATGATTGCTTGTAATATTCCGGCAAACATAAACCGTAAAGAATTTGCTTTCGAAAAATGGAAAGACTGGGATAATGATTTGTTTGAACAGATTATAAACAGTCTGATGAAAAAAACAAAAGAATTTCATTACACGATAAAAGGGTTTGATAAAGCGCCAAGTGCGGTAAATAAAGCCAAAGACAATATCAGAAATGCGAATTTAGAAGATTATGTTACGATCAAAGAGGAAAACTTTTTTGATACAGAAAAAGATGTAGAAGGAAAGCTGCACATGGTTTTTAATCCGCCTTATGATGAGCGTTTGGACATTCACATGGAAGAATTCTACAAAAATATTGGTGATACTTTAAAGAAAAGCTACCCGGGAACAAATGCCTGGTTTATTACAGCAAATCTTGAGGCACTGAAATTTGTGGGATTAAAACCTTCAAGAAAAATCAAACTCTTTAACGCAAGTCTTGAAGCGCGTTTGGTAAAATACGAAATGTACGAAGGAAGTAAGAGAACGAAATTTCAGGTTTCTGAGTAAGCTTCTAAGATACTAAGATGCTAAGTTTTTTTTAGCTTTGCTTTATTGCTTACTAATAAGAACTTAGCATCTTAGTATCTCAGAACCTTAGAGCCTTTAAAAAAAATAATTTAAGTTTCAGGAAGCTAAGTTTTAAAAGAAAAAAACTTAGAATCTTAGCCTCTCAGAACCTTAGTAACTTTTAAAAAAAAATGTCAAAACTACAAGTAAGAGCTTTTTTATACCAATTAGGATGTTTTGCAATTTTATTTATTGCAGGACGATATATAGTAGCAATGTATACAGGACTAACGGGACTTTGGATTCCTATGACTGCTTTTATTGTGGCTACTTTGATTTCGCCTAAATTTCAGGCAGTAAAAACCAAAGATGGTGAAAAGCTGTACATGAAATGGATTTTTATAAAAGGAATCAGAGAAATAGGATAATTTAGTTAGCCAGAGAATTAAAGGATTATAAAGATTTTTTATTTCACGCAGATTGGCAGATTTGAGCAGATTAAAATCTGATAATTATCTGAGTGCATCTGCTTAAATCTTTTTAAAATCTGCGTGAAAAACTATTACACACAGAAAGATAGATTTTTATTTCACGCGGAAAACTAAGAAACGTTATCTGGAAATTGCCAACCAATTGATAAAAGACGGAGCTGAAGGAATTATTTTAGGTTGTACCGAAATTCCGTTAGTGATAAAACCCGGAGATCTTTCGGTGCCTATTTTTGATACTACTTTGATGCATTCAAAAGCAGCTGTTGATTTTCAGCTGTCTTAAGAGTTTTTATATAATAGAAAAAGCCATGAACTTATTAATTTAAATTCATGGCTTTTTTTATTTTTGATATTCTTTGACTTTTACTGATTTGTTGTTTTTTATTTCATACTCAGTATAAGTTGTTTTATCGTTGTCTTCGAAACTTTGAACTTTTTTAATCAAATAGAAATTGTTATTCGACCATTTGTAGTAATAGTCGGTTTCGTTTCCGCTTCCGTCAGCTTCAAATTTTACAAATTCTTTGTTTTTTTGGTCGAAATTTAAAGATTCTAAAGCTTCAAGTTTTGTATTTCTTATAAACTGTTTTTTAGTTTTATCATAAACAAAGTATAGGTAACCGCTATCAAATTTAATTCTATCCGGAAAATAGATGGGAATTTTAATGTCAAGAAGTCCGTCAAAATTTAGATCTTCTAATTCTACTGTTGCGTCTTTTTCGTAAATGGCTTTATTAAAGCCGGAAATTGTTTGTACTTTTTCTTTTTTAGCATTATAAATATCCAGTTTGCTGATTAAGAAATTATCAGCTAATTCGCCATTTGTGTTTTCAGCTTTACCTTTATATTGGTTTAATTTGTAACTGTAATTTTTTGGATTAAACGAAGATAAATCTTCCAGACAAGAAAGAGTGGCATTAAGTTTTTTATCTTTCTTGGCGTTTTGCCATATCCCGCTTAGTTTATACTCACTGTCTAATTGTAATGAAAAAGAGCCTGTTTTTGTAGGCACATTTCCTTTTTTAGTTGCGGTATAGGTTGTTTCGTCAAGTTTTATTTCGCCTGCCTTATAGATGCCTTTTGTAAAAATAGGCATGTTTTGTTTATTTTTTCCGTAATAATAGCTTCCTGAAACAGAATCTTGTCCCTGAATGAATTCAATAGTCATTTCTATAGGATACTTGTCTATTTTTCCGGAGAAATGCAACGAAGTCTTTACAATCGTTTTTTGAGCAAAAGCGATTTGGCTAAAAGCAAAAAGAATAAGGATTTTGTTCATTTAGCTCAAAACTAATTTTTAGGAGTTTCTATAATTTGCGGAATAATAGTTTTTTTCTTGTAAAGCGGAATAAAGTAGGAAACGGTGTAATTGAAACCTACTCCAAAACTTCCGTCGTAAGTTCTGTTAAATCCTGGTATGTATAAATTATCAAATCCTGATGGTTTTGAATTGGCTACGAGCATTTTTAGCTGAACGCCAAACCCAACAAATACATTATTAAAAACTTTTGCTTTTAAACCTAAAGCAACTTCCAGCCATCCTGCTGTTAGGCCGGTATATTTTTGACCAGCAGCAATTGGGGGCTGTTCTCCCCAATACGGATTTGCATTGTATATTTTATAATTATTAAGCTGCTGACTAAAAGTACTAAATCCGCCTCGTAAACCTATTGTAATTAAGTTTTCCATGTCGAGCCAGTTTTGATATAAATTATAGTCAAAACCACCTTTTATGTACGTTCCTGTGGCGGTTGAGTTCAATCTGTCATCATCTGTGGTTTTATCTTCAAAACCCAGTTCGGCTGCGATATAGTATTTTTTCGTTAAACGAAAATCGCCTACAATTTCAATTCCTTTATAATCTTTGTCATAAAGACCACGCGTCAGTTTGTATAAATCAACACCTACACGAAGACCATAGCGATCTGTTTTGATGCTGTCTTTTTTTACTTCCTCAAGAGCAGGTTTTGCAGTTTCGGTTTTGGGCTTTTCTTTTGTTACTGTTTTAGTTGCTGTTTCCTGACTATAGCCCAAAAACATTGAAAACAATAAGAAAGAACTAAAAATATACTTCAAGGTGTGTTTCATTTTCAGATTCAATGTTACGGGTTTTTACAAAAATTTGCTGCATCCAATTACCATCACCATCCGGATCAGTTCGTACAAAAGGATTTACGGGAGCGAGTGTAAAAGTAGTTTTAAAACCGCAGGCTCTCGATACATATACATTTTGATGTGTATAATCAATTTTTAGTACATCGG
Organism: Flavobacterium piscisymbiosum; assembly: GCF_020905295.1. NCBI lineage: Bacteria > Pseudomonadati > Bacteroidota > Flavobacteriia > Flavobacteriales > Flavobacteriaceae > Flavobacterium > Flavobacterium piscisymbiosum. The sequence goes on from NZ_JAJJMM010000001.1 coordinate 3,301,482, forward strand.
TATTTATGGCAGCAGCATTTGGACTTAATGAGTTATAGACAAATTTGTATGTTGTCGAAATCGTGTCTGTTCGCAACGGGACAGAAACAGTACTAGCACTTGTTACGTATTTAGTAGTATCTGTCACACTTTTATTAAAAATAATTCCTTCTGTTTTTCCTGCTCCAATAACCATTAAATTATTTACATTTCTAGGTTTTGACGGATCATTAATATCGTAAAATGAAATTACTAATCGAGGAGTGGTGGGCGTATTTGCATCACAAATATCATCTTTTTCACAGCTTGATAAACCAAACGTAAAGACCAATAAAAGAGAGATTATTTTTTTCATTTATATTTTGTTAGCGAAGTTCTAAAAGTACAACATTTTCGACATGATGTGTTTGCGGAAACATATCAACTGGTCTAACGCGGGTAACTTTGTATTTTTCGTCCATTAAAGCTAAATCACGCGCTTGTGTTGCTGAATTACAACTTACATATACTACTTTTTTAGGAGCAATTTTCAGGATCTGATCAATAACGTCTTTGTGCATACCATCTCTTGGCGGATCTGTAATAATTACATCCGGTTTTCCGTGTTGGGCAATGAAGGCTTCATTAAATACTACTTTCATATCACCTACAAAAAACTCACAATTCGTTATATTATTGCGTTCTGCATTGGCTTTAGCATCTATAATAGCTTCCGGAACACTTTCGACACCAATTACTTTTTTTGCTTTTTTAGAAACAAATTGTGCAATAGTTCCAGTTCCTGTATATAGATCATAAACAGTTTCATCGCCTGAAAGTCCTGCGAAATCACGTGTTATTTTGTATAATTCATACGCCTGGTCAGAGTTGGTCTGGTAAAAAGATTTAGCATTGATGCTGAATTTTAAACCTTCCATTTCTTCCAGAATATAATCTCTACCTTTATATAGTTTGATATTCTGATCGTAAATAGTGTCGTTTTGTTTTGAATTTACGACATATTGCAAAGAAGTAATTTGTGGAAACTTCTCATAAAGGTGATCTAAAAGCAGTTCACGATTTGCTTTATCATTTTCGTAAAACTGAATTAAAACCATGATTTCACCAGTCGAAGCTGTACGAATCATAAAAGTTCTTAACAACCCGGATTGCTCTCTTGGGTTAAAGAATGCTAAATTATGTTCGTTAGCAAAATCCCTAATTTCGTTTCTAATGGCATTAGAAGGATCTTCCTGTAAGTAACATTTTTGAATATCAAGAATTTTATCCCACATTTTCGGGATATGAAAACCTAATGCATTTCTGTTACCTAAATCTTCAGTGCTTTCAATTTCTTTTTCGGTTAACCAACGAGCGTTAGAAAACGAAAATTCCATTTTATTTCTGTAAAAAAACTGTTTTTCAGATCCAAGAATATTTTCGAACTCCGGAAGTTCTACTTTTCCTATACGCTGCAAATGATTTTTTACTTCGTTTTGTTTGTAATACAACTGTTGGCTGTATTTCATATTTTGCCATTTACAACCTCCACAAACGCCAAAATGATCGCAAATAGGTTCAATGCGATGTTCTGATAATTCATGAAATTTTACGGCTTTGCCTTCATAATAGGCTTTTCTTTTTTTGAAAGTTTGAACGTCAACAACATCACCCGGAACTACGTTCGGTATAAAGATTACTTTTCCGTCAGGAGCCTTTGCTACTGATACACCTTTTGCTCCGGCATCAAGAACCTGAATTTGATGAAAGACAACTTTGTCTGTATTTTTTCTTCCCATAGCGCAAAAATAAGGGTTTGTAAACTTTTTCAAATTTAATTTTCAAAATATTTTATCAAATTCTTTAATTTATTATTTTAATTGACATTAAAAGTTAACTTTGTTTTTGGCAATTTACCCAAATCTGCTATTTTTAATCCATTGATTGTTATATTTTTATGAAGTTATATCATAACCTTTCACAAATTGGCTTTCTGAAAAAAAGTTATGCTTTCAAATTTTTATTTGTTGCTTTTATAGGAATTCATATTCCGTTAATAGGGATATTATTTTTTGTACTTTATTATAACCACAGTGTTTCGCCTACTTCGATTTTGATTTTCTCTTTGATCATGACTTTGCTGGCTACTTTGATAACACTTTTGGTTTTAAATCAGTTAATTAGACCCATATCGCTTGCTTCAAAATCATTAGACGATTACAGGAATAATAGAAAATTATCTATTTTACCCACAGAATATACAGATGAAGCTGGGTTATTGCTCGCTAATATTCAGGAATCGATTTACGAGGCCGAAAGTTTTATAAACGAAAAACAGGATTTAATTTACATGCTTTCGCATGATTTGAAAAATTTCGCAGGTAATCCTCAGGGTCTAGCTAATTTAATTATAAGCGAAAAACCATCTGATTCTGTGCGACAATTGGCAGAATTGATTCGTGAATCTACTAATTTACAGTTTCGATATATCGAAAATTTTATTAAATTATTACAAGAACAAGATCGTGTCGTAAAAGGCAATCAGGAGATTAAAACAATTTTGTTGCCCGGAATTTTACCTTTTATAAATGAACAGGTAGAACAACGCTTGCTGGATAAAAATATAACGCTGAGTTTAGAATTGAAAATAAATGAAGTCAAACTAAGATTAGATGAAGGTTTGCTTGTTCAGGTTTTGGTTAATTTAATTAGTAACGCTATTAAATTCTCTTATTTTGATAGTGAAGTTAAAGTTAGAATTTACAGTGAAAACTCAAAAGTGATCATCACCGTTGTAGATAAAGGAATTGGTTTTGATAAAAATCAGATTGATGAATTGTTTAAGAAATTCACAAAAATGAGCCGATTAGGAACTGCAAATGAATCTTCGACCGGAATTGGATTATACCTCTGCAAAAAAATCATCGAAAAAAACAAAGGAACTTTAAACGCAACAAGCGAAGGCAAGAATAAAGGTGCCGAGTTTAGAATTGAGTTTGAAGCTTGAGAAGTTATGGGTTATGAGTTATGGGTTATGAATTATGAGTTATGGGTTATGAGGAGGAATTGACATTTAGAGTCGTTTATGAGTTTCGAAAAAAAAAGGTTCTAAGTTTTTTTTTTCAAACTTAGAACCTTAGAATCTTAGTGCCTTAGAAACTAAAAAAAACTACCATAACTGATGTACGGATGGTTTTACGTATTCTTCGTAAATATTGTTCATTGCTTCGATTTTCTCCGGAGTTAATTTGGGTAAATCATATACCGATAAATTAGACATTACGTGATTTGCCGTAGAAGCTCCCGGAATAATGCAGCTAATATCTTTAAAACTCAAAATCCATTGTAAAGCAATAGGAGCAAGGTTGGCTGTTTCAGGAAATAATGCTTTTAATTTTTCAACTGCTTCAAGACCTAAATTATAATCGATACCTGAAAAAGTTTCTCCTTTGTCGAAAGCATCTCCGTTACGATTAAAATTACGGTGATCCTGAGCATCAAAAGTAGTTTTTGCGTCAAATTTACCAGTCAAAAGTCCACTGGCTAGGGGAACTCTCGCAATGATCCCGATATCTTTTTTTCTGGCTTCAGAGAAAAATAATTCAGAAGGACGCTGACGAAACAAATTAAAAATAATCTGAACCGTTGTTACATTCGAATATTCGATTGCTTTTAAAGCTTCTTCGACTTTTTCAACGCTTACGCCGAGATTTAAAATTTTCCCCTGATCTTTTAAGCGATCAAAAAGTTCAAAAATTTCAGGTCGGTAAAAAACTTCTGTAGGAGGACAGTGCAACTGAATTAAATCTAATGTTTCTAATTTCATTCTTTTCAAACTGTCTTCAACATATTTCTGAAGTACTTTTAGCTGATAACCTTCATTTACATGAGGATTAATATGACGGCCGCATTTTGTAGCGACATAAATTCGTTCAGAGCGGGAACGAACAACTCTTCCAACAGCTGTTTCGCTTAAGCCATTTTCGTAAACATCGGCAGTATCAATAAAATTCACACCATTGTCGATTGCCGTATTTATAAGTTCGTCGGCAGTTTTATCATTAAATCCTGATCCCCATTTTCCACCCACCTGCCAGGTGCCAAGAGAGATTTCGGATATATTAAAGTTTGTTTTTCCTAGTTTTCTGTAGTTCATTTTTTTTAAGGTGCTAAGTTTCTAAGGTTCTGAGTTGCTAAGTTTTTTTTAAAAGATGCTAAGTTACTAAGGTTCTGAGATGCTAAGTTTTTTTTTAAGATGCTAAGTTTCTAAGGTTCTGAGATGCTAAGTTTTTTTTTAAAGATGCTATCCCGAAGTTTCGGGACTGAGGTTCTGAGATGCTAAGTTTTTTTTTTTTAAGATGCTAAGTTTATAAGGTTCTGAGTTGCTAAGGTTTTAATTCAAAGTTGAAAAACTTAGAATCTTAGCAACTCAGAACCTTAGCATCTCTTTTCTCAATCAAATAAATCCGAAGACAAATAACGATCACCGCGATCGCAGATAACGGCAACAATTACGCCTGATTCTAATTTTTCGGCGATTTTTAGGGCAACGGCAACAGAACCTCCGCTGCTCATTCCTGCAAAAACACCTTCTTCAAGTGCTAAACGTTTGGTCATTTCGCGAGCTTCTTCTTCGCTTACGTCTACAACGGTATCTACTTTCGAAGCGTCGAATATTTTAGGCAAATATTCCTGTGGCCATTTACGAATTCCCGGAATTTGAGATCCGTCGCTTGGTTGCGCACCAATGATCTGAACGGCGGGATTTTTTTCTTTTAAATAAGTCGAAGTTCCAATGATGGTTCCTGTGGTTCCCATTGCCGAAACAAAATGCGTTACCGTACCATCAGTGTCATTCCAGATTTCAGGACCCGTGGTTTTGTAATGTGCTTTCCAGTTGTCATCATTTGCAAACTGATTTAGCATGATATATCCGCCTTCTGCCACTTTTTTATCGGCATAGTCCCTTGAACCAATAATTCCTTCGCTAGCGGGCGTTAAAATCACTGTAGCGCCATAAGCACGCATGGTTTGAGTTCTTTCTTTTGTAGAATCTTCGGGTAATACTAATTCGATCTCGATTTGAAACAATTGCGCAATCATAGCCAAAGCAATTCCGGTGTTACCGCTTGTCGCTTCAATCAGTTTGTCGCCTTTTTTAATATCGCCTCTTTCAAGAGCTGCAGCGATCATGTTATAAGCCGCTCTGTCTTTTACACTTCCGCCCGGATTATTTCCTTCCAGCTTCAGTAAAAGTTTTACATTTTTATTTTTAACCAAATTGACAGTTTCCATCAAAGGAGTATTTCCAATCAGGTTTAGCAATTTCTGTGCGTTCATTTTATTTTTTTTCTTTTATTTTAACTTCAGTTGTAGTGGTATTGATGACTATAGAATCTTCAGGAATCGATTTGGTTACCCAGGCATTTCCTCCAACAATACTATTTTTGCCTATAGTAGTTTCGCCTCCCAAAATAGTTGCATTTGCATAAATGCAAACATTAGCTTCTACGGTTGGGTGTCTTTTGGCGTTTTTCATGTCTTTGCTCACGCTCAAAGCACCAAGAGTTACACCCTGATAAATCTTTACGTGTTTTTTTATTACTGTCGTTTCGCCAATAACAATTCCGGTAGCGTGATCGATAAAAAAAGGAGAAGCAATATCAGCGCCGGCGTGAATATCAGTTCCAGTAATTCGGTGCGCATATTCGCTCATTAATCTCGAAAACAGCAATAAGTCCAAATGGTATAATTCGTGACTTAAGCGATAAATTGCAATTGCATAAAAACCGGGATAACCTAAATAAACTTCATCGATACTGTTTGATGCAGGATCATTTTCAAGAATATATTCAGCATCCTGATTTAGTTTTTCCAAAACACCGGGAAGTTTTTCTAGAAATCTGTCCCAAATAGATTCGCATAAATTTTGTGGTTTTTTGCACGCTAAAACAGCAATTTCTTTAAACCTGATTTCAAGTTCATCGATACTCTCGTCTAAGGCAGCATTCGAATCAAAAAGGGTATAGAAAAGCTTCTCGGTAAAATCTTCTGTTTTGGTTTTGATACCGTAATTTATATTAGAATGGCTTTTTAGAGCTTTTATATTTTGTATGATAGTGTCTTTTGTCACAATTGAAAAATTGAGTGGATAATTTAAAACGTTAAAAGTAGTGCGTTTTTTGTAAATAAGAACACGAATTAGATAAAGAAATTTTGTTTTGAGAATTGTATTTGTGATAAATAAAATAAAAATAAAGGCGATTTTTTTATAGGATTCTTAAGAAGTTAAATGCGTAAATTAGCGAGTAAAATTTATAAAATGAAAAACAATTCGACTTTTAAAAGCGCTATTTCTAATCTTTCTTTTCCCGAAAGCGAGAAAATTTGGGGAAATTCCATTCATGATCCAATTTTAGGGCTTATTATAGAAGACTTTCCTTCTTTTAGCGATCAGGATTGTATAGCAGTAAAAGAATTAAATGAGTACCGCCAAAAATACATTTCGAGATATTTATCTACAGAAATAGGAACGCTTTCTGATCTTGAAAAAAGTGTTATTAATTCTCTTAAAGAAGATAAATCAATAGTTAGTATTGCTGAAGATGAGGAAGAGGTGAGAAGTTTTGGACAAAAAATAGCCGATAAAGTGGCTGACTTTGGCGGAAGCTGGACTTTTATTATTTCGTTTTTGCTTTTTATCGTCGTCTGGATTGGTGCCAATGTTTATATTTTGGTTAATAAAGGTTTTGATCCGTATCCGTTTATTTTACTGAATTTAATTTTATCCTGTATTGCCGCTTTGCAAGCTCCGGTAATTATGATGAGTCAGAATCGTCAGGAAGAAAAAGATAGAAATCGTGCCAAAAAAGATTATATGATTAACCTGAAATCAGAATTAGAAATCAGAATGATTCATGATAAAATCGATCACATGATTATGCATCAGCAACAAGAATTAATCGAAATTCAGAAAGTGCAAATCGAGATGATGAATGATATTTTGAACCAGATTAAAAAATAAACTAAGCAAAATTTCGAGTCATAAAAAAATCAAATAAAATTAGAGATCAACTTTTTTTGAAATTGAAAAGAACATTTTTTTGAGATGATTTTTTGATTTTTATAAAAGTTAAAAGGTGCTAAAAACAGGAAGAAAATAGAGATGCAAAGAAGAGTAATTAAAGAAATTTTTCTTGAGTAAAAAGTAAGAATAAAGTGTATTTGAAAATGGTTTTTTACTACTAGAAAAAGAAGCCCGTTTTTTATCTTTTTTGACAGGCCAATTTTGCCGGTTTAGCCATGAATATTTTAGGTTGTTTTACAAGAAAAATATTTGATTCGTTTTAGAGAGTAGTGAACTACTATTTTAAAGTTTCATACTTTTGAATTCTTAATACATAGAAAATGAAAACTTTTAAAATTTTAATAATGATTCTTGCTATTTCGGTTGCGTTATACGAGCAGGTTTCGGCAGAGAAAAATATTTATATAACGGTAATTGCAATTGTAGTTTTCATGTTTGGAATGATGCAATTGAGTGCAAAAACGCCTAGTAAAAATCAAGATAAACAAGAAGAGGATGTTGACTAAAGGAGATAAGGTTTCAGTCTTAGACGAAGCTATAAACGGAACAGTAGTTTCGGTGAAAAACAATGAGGTTTTGATCGAAACAGAGGATGGATTTGTGATGACATTTTTTGTCAATGAGCTGCTTAAAATTCAGGATTCCAGTAATTTAATGAATTCTATTAAAAGAATTGATTTAGATGCAGTTTCAAAAGAGAAAGAAGAGCCAAAAGCAAGGAGTTTTGTAAAAGAAAAGAAAGATAAACGCGAAATTGCAGCACCGGAATTTGATTTACACATTGAAAAACTGGTTCCTAATAAACGAGGAATGTCGAATTATGACATCCTGACTTTACAGACGGAAACAGCAAAAAGACATATTGAATTTGCGATTAGAAACCGCATTCCAAAAATTGTTTTTATTCATGGTGTTGGTGAAGGAATTCTAAAAGCTGAACTTGATTTTTTATTAGGCCGTTACGACGGAATAGATTTTCAGGATGCCAATTATCAAAAATATGGCTTAGGTGCCACTGAAGTTTATTTTAGACAAAATAATAAATAACACTCTTTTTTAGGGTTGAATTTATCCGTATTAAAGCATAAAAAAACATCCGTTTTTCAGCCTAATTTTCTATTGAAATTAGTGTTGAAAAACGGATGTTTTTTTGTGGGAATTAAATCTCGATTTTTAATGCTTGAAAACCAGATTTAAGTTATGGTGCTACTACCACTTCTAAGTTTCCATAAGTATAAGTTGTGGGCAGTTTAAAAGAACTGTGATCTTTTTGTAATGTCACATTTTTAAGAACAATAGTATGGGTGAAAACGTTGTTGACATTTGTTGTTGTAACTTCTATAATTCCGCTTGTTTGTGCAATTCCATCCTGAGCAATCCATGTTTCGCTGACAGCAGGAGTTGATGGTATTGTTGTATTACAAAAGTAACCTTGCGTTAGTGTACCGTTTATATAAGTACGTAATAAAACTTTATTTGTTGTACCATTTGCGTTAATAAGGCCACTTCTTGGTGTAGTAGTTATTTCGTTAACAATCAATGCAGGGTCGATATTGTCAATCGTTAATGCTGATGATGTGCTATAATTGTAAAGCTGTTTTGAAGTTGGGCATTGCTGAACAGGATTGGTAAAAGCGGTAGTTGGTGAAGTATATGAAGTTTTATAAACCCCAAAAACATATTCCTTTTCAACTTGATCTCCTGACGGTTTGGCAAAAGTGATATTTCTAAAAACAATGTTATGATTGTAGCCTGTGATTTTAGTACTTCCGTCGGTCGCATTTGATTCAATATTAGAACTGGTAGTAATTTCTATTATTCCTCCTGTTCCAAGCCATTCTTCTGTAATGTTAGGAGTTTTTGGCGGTATTGTACCACATATATTGGCAGTGGCTACAGTACCATCATAAGCTCTGTATACCACACGATATGCGCTATTATCGATATCATAGGTATAAACAGACGGATCATTTTTAATGCTATTATCAGGTAATTGAAGTAATAATGATTCCTGAGTTTTAAGTCTGTATATTAGATTGTTGGTTAGTGGGTCACAGGTTTGAGAACTAATACTCTCATCGCTAAAATCAATAGTATCTACTGTTAAATCACCATCATCGCAACCGTTTAGTAATAGGGCGAACAATAGAAGGCTTGCATATTTTTTCATCGTAATTTTATTTGATGTCAAAAATAGTGAAAAATTTGGCAAATGATATTTAAGATTAGACAATTGATATTTCATAACTTTGCAGTAATGAAAAAAGTATACCTCGATAACGCCTCTACAACCGCTATGCGTCCTGAAGTTATTCAGGAAATGACTAAAGTAATGACAGAAGATTTTGGTAATCCGTCTTCTACACATAGTTTTGGAAGAAATGGAAAGACTATTTTGGAGCTTTCCAGAAAAAGTATTGCCAAACATTTAAACTGTTCTGCACAAGAAATTATTTTTACTTCGGGAGGAACTGAAGCGGATAACTGGATTCTTCGTTCGGCAGTAGAAGATCTTAAAATCGAGCGCATCATTACTACAAAAATTGAGCATCATGCCGTTTTGCACACTGTTTTAGTCTTAGAATCTGAATATAATGTTCAGGTTGATTATGTCAAAATAAACCCTGACGGAAGTATCGATCTTACTCATTTGTCTAATTTATTGGCAGAAGAGAAAAAGACTATTGTGAGTTTAATGCATGTAAACAATGAAACAGGAACTATTTTAGATCTGGACAGAGTTGGTGTTATATGTAAACAATACAATACTTTGTTTCATTCAGATACTGTGCAATCTGTTGGTAAAACCGAGATTGATTTACAAAAAACGCCAGTCGATTTTATCATTGCAAGCGCGCATAAATTTCATGGGCCAAAAGGAATTGGTTTTGCTTTTGTTCGAAAAAATTCAGGTTTGCAGCCGCTTATTTTTGGCGGAGAACAAGAAAAAGGACTTCGCGCAGGAACCGAAGCTGTGCATCAAATTGCGGGTATGGCAAAAGCATTGTCTCTCTCGTATGAGAATTTAGATCAGGAAAGAAAATATATTACAGATTTGAAAATGTACCTGATTGATCAGTTAGAAATTCATTTTCCAGGCTTTAGAATAAATGGTAAAAAAGATGACTTTTATAATATCATTAATATCATATTGCCTTTTTCTGCAGATAAAACTTCAATGCTTTTGTTTAGTTTAGATATGAAAGGAATTGCGGTTTCGAGAGGAAGTGCCTGCCAGTCCGGAAGTATAAAACCTTCGCATGTTTTAAAAGAAATGCTTTCGGAGACAGATTTAAAATTACCAAATCTCCGAATTTCATTTAGTCATTATAATACCAAAGAAGATATCGATTGGTTGATTGAGAGTTTGAAAGCTCTTTAAAGTTTCTGAGATACTAAGGGACTAAGATTCTAAGATGCTAAGTTTTTTGCAGATTTTAGATAATTTATATTCTAAAATCTGCAATCTAAAATATAATCTGCAATCTAAAATTATTTGCGTATCACTTTCACCTGCGAATCATTCGTTAGTTTGATGATTGTTGATGGTTTTCCGGCTAGTTTATCGTGATTTAGTTTTACTACATAATCAACTCCCTTAATGATTTCAGGGCTAATATCCTTGAAAGCGATAGGAGTAGGCTGTCCTGAAATATTTGCCGAAGTTGAAACCAAAGGCTTTTTCATTCGTTCTAATAATTTAAAGCAAAAAGGCTCTTTTACTAAACGAACTCCTAATGATTTATCTGTGGCAATAATATTTGCTGCTACATTTCGTGGGTCATCTAAAATTAATGTAGTTGGTTTTTCAGATAAATCCCAAATCTGCCAGGCAACTTCAGGGATGTTTTTGAATACATTGTACATCATTTTTTCGCCATTCATTAATACAATCATGCTTTGTGTTTCGGCACGTTGTTTCAATTTATATATTTTGGCAACAGCTTCAGGATTAGTTGCATCGCAGCCAATTCCCCAAACGGTATCGGTTGGGTAAAGTATGATTCCGCCTTCTTTTATGACTTCGTAGGCGTTGTGAACTTCAGTGTTAATGTCTTGACTCATAACCTAAAATATTTTTAATGATAACAAAACAGCTTTGTTATAAGGTTTGTTTATTTATAATTTGAACTATTTTTTCTAAATCAGCTACAGCGATTCCTACATACAAAGGCAGGCATAAAATTCGTGATGCTACCGATTCGGAAATTGGCATTTCATTGCCTTTTGTATATTCTATTGTATTTAAAGACGGATAGAAATAACGTCGGGGAAATATATTTTCATCTGCCAGAGCATTCTGAACTTTCAATAAAACATCTTCTGAACTAAAAATTACAGGATAATAACTGTAATTCCATTCTGTGTTTTCTCTTATTTTTAAAGATTTTACGGTTTCAAAATTTAAATTTTCATGGTAAAAATCGACTACTTTTTTTCTTTCGGCAATAATATGATCCATGTAAGGAAACACTGCTAAACCCATTGCCGATTGCAGTTCAGATATTTTAGCATTAATTCCTAAACCATGAAATGCTAAAGGCCCATCATGCCCAAAATTATGGCTGTAATACAACTGATGGAAAATTTCTTTATCATCGCAGAATATTGCACCACCTTCTCCGGTATGAAATAATTTTGTTGCGTGAAAACTGCAAGTGCTCACATCTCCAAAATTAAATACAGACTGGTTATTGTATCTAACTCCAAAAGAATGAGCGGCATCGTAAATGACTTTTAAATTGTGTTTTTTTGCAATTTTCTCAATTTCGATTACATGACAAGGATTTCCAAAAACATGTGTTGCCAGTATTGCAGTGGTTTTTGGAGTAATTGCAGCTTCGATTTTGGTTTCGTCAATGGTTAAATAATCCGGATCTATGTCGACAAAAACAGGCGTACAGTTTTCCCATACAATTGCTGCAGAAGTGGCCACATAAGAAAAAGGAGTGGTGATTATTTCGCCTCCTTTGCCAAATAATTTTAAGGCAATTTGAATTGGTATTGTGCCGTTATTAGTAATAATTACATTAGAAACGTCAAGATAATTTTTGAGTTTGTTTTCTAATTCTATGGTAAGTTCACCGCGATTTGTAAGCCAAGCTTTGTCCCATGCACGTTTTACAAAAAGATTGTATTCTTCTTGTGGAGGTAAAAAAGTTTTGGTTACAGGAATCATTAAATTTTTGATTAGTGGTTTTTAATTTATCTTTAAGGGCAAACTATTGTTATATTTGTGGGGTAAAAATAGCAAAAGAAACCTGAATTTTTGGCATAAGTCAGTATTATAACATTATAAGAAAAACTACAAACAGCAGAGTTGTTTGAATGACAATAATTTATGCGGCTTTTTTATAAAAGTAATAACAATAATAAAATCAAAATAAATTTAAGAATACTATGGAAATCAACACTTTTTTGCGAAATTTTGCAGATATTTTAGACGATACAGATGCGGCATTAATTAAACAAGAAACTGTTTTTAGAGATTTGGAAGAATGGGATTCCTTAACAGCCTTGTCATTAATCGCTATGGCTGATGAAGAATACGCTGTAAAATTAACAGGAGATGATATTAAATCTTCAACTTCATTAAATGATATCTTCGAAATAATTAAAAATAAAGCATAATCAAATGGCTACTTTTTCAGTAAATAACATTGCGATAAAAGGTATATCTTGTTGCGTTCCAAAAAATACGGAACGCAACATTGATTTAGATATACTAACACCAGAAGAAATTCAAAAATTCATTGATGCCACCGGAGTCGAAGAACGACGCGTAGTAACTAAGGAAATTTGTACTTCGGATTTATGTTGTGAAGCTGCTGAAAAATTAATCAAAGACTTAAACTGGCAAAAAGAAGAAATAGAAATTTTGGTTTTTGTTTCGCAAACTGCCGATTATATTTTACCTGTTTCTGCTGCAATACTTCAGGATAGACTAGGATTATCTACTAATTGTATCGCTTTTGATGTGCCGTTAGGATGTTCCGGTTATGTTTACGGAATATCGATAATAGCGAGTATGATGAAAGCAATCGGTATCAAAAAAGGATTGCTTTTGGCTGGAGATACAAGCAGTAAATTGATTTCGAAATCAGATAAAAGTACAGTTCCGCTTTTTGGTGACGGAGGTAGTGCAACGGCATTTGAGCTCGATGAAAATGCCGATAATTTACTTTTTGATTTAGGTACAGACGGTTCAGGTTATAAAGCTATTATGATACCAGACGGAGGATCAAGAAACAGAATAAATGAAGATTCTCTTAAAGTAATAAATATCGAAGAAGGAATTAGTCGTAATTCCTGCAATTTGATTCTTGACGGAATGGATGTTTTTGGTTTTGGAATTTCCCAGGCTCCTAAAACAGTAAATAAACTTATCGAGAAATTTGAAATCGATAAAGATGCTATTGATCATTTTGTATTTCATCAGGCCAATTTGATGATGAATAAAATGATTGTTAAAAAACTAAAATTGCCGGTAGAAAAAGTTCCTTATTCATTAAAAGAATTTGGAAATACATCATCTGCAACAATTCCTCTAACTATTGCTGCTCAGCTGAAAGAAAGTTTAACAAATGAGTCTAAGGATTTGATTATTTGTGGTTTTGGAGTTGGGTTATCCTGGGGAACAGCTAAAATAAGACTGGATAATGTTGTGATTTCAGATTTGATAGAAATATGACAAAAAACTTAAACTACATAGACGAAGCAGTTTATCAAAAAGAAAAATCTTTATTTCTGGAGGAATCCTGGATTCTTGTTGCGCATAAAAATGAATTATTAAACAATAATGATTTTGTAACTTTTGAATATTTTGGAAATAAAATATTTGTTCAGAATTATAATGGTGCAATAAAGTCTTTTCAGAATGTATGTTTGCACAGATTCAATACAATACATGAAGAACCTTATGGAAACAGAGTTTCATCATGTTTGTATCATAACTGGACGTACGGGAAAAAAGGCAATGTTATAGGTTTGATGTGTCGCAACTCATTCGAGAAAGACAATATCAACGAATTGAGACTTAAAGAATATGAAGTTGATTACTGTGGTGATTTTGTTTTTATAAAATTAAACAATGAGCTTGATCAAAATTTAGAAGAATATCTAGGCAATATATTTGTTCCGTTACAGGAGATTAGCATACATTTTGGATCAAAAACAATCGATTATACAATTGAGCATAAAGTAAATTGGAAACTTCTGGTCGAAAATGTCCTCGAGTGTTATCATTGTACTTCGGTGCACGAAAACTCATTTGCAAAAATGGGATTTGGTTCTATAGCTCCGGAAAAATTCGATTTTTTTGATGCGCACAGTTGGTGTGAATTCCCGAAAGGAGAAAGCGCCAAACAAAATAAAATTATCGAAAAATCGCTCGCAAGCCGAACCTTTAAAACACAAGGATATTTGCATTTTTACATTTATCCCAATGCTTTTATAAGTTCTGTAGAAGGAAAGGGATTTTACTTTGGTTTTATGTTACCCGAATCGCCTTCGAAAACAAATTTAAGAGTGCGTTATTTCTCTCCCAAATTTGATAAAGAATTAAGCGAATCTGAACAAAATATTATTGATTTTATTAATAATAGCACAAACGAATCTTTGGATTTGGTTTTAAATGAAGATAAAAAGATAGTAGAAAATATTCAGACAAATCTTGTAAATTTTAAAGACAGTTCGCCAATATTTGGTGATGAAGAATTTAGAATTCTAAAGTTTTACGAATATTTTAATGCTAAAAAAGAATTAAAAGAGATATAATGAACCCATTTGATTTATCAGGAAAAAAAATAGTAGTAACAGGAGCATCTTCAGGTATTGGATATGAAACCTGTCTGGCCATAGCCAGACAAGGAGGAACTTTTATTGCAATTGCAAGACGTCAGGATTTTCTCGAAAAATTAATCGAAGAATGCGGAAGCGAAAATAGCTTTATAGCCGCAGATTTATCCAAAATAGAAGATATCAAAACTATTGTTGATTCAATCGAAAATATTGACGGTGTCGTTCATTCAGCAGGAATAGTGTCGTTGGCGCCCGTAAAATTTTATTCAGAAGAATTGATGAATGAAATGAGAAGTGTCAATTTTGATTCGATTGCTTATCTGATTAATTTGATATTTAAAAAGAAAAAAATAAATAAAGGAAGTTCGATTGTGCTGGTTTCCTCTATAGCCGGCTTGTTCGGGATGAAAGGAAACGGAATTTATGCGGCAAGCAAAGGAGCATTAATTGCTATTTCTAAAGTTTGGGCGGCTGAATTTGCCGCTAGTAAAACACGTGTAAACTGTGTTTCGCCAGGAATGGTTAAAACCGAAATAACATCAAAATCTATTGAAGATTTATCTTTAGAAGTTATTCAGCAAGATGAAAAAAAATACCCATTAGGATATGGAGATCCTGTACAGGTTGCCAATCCTATTGTTTTTTTATTGTCTGAAGCAAGCAGCTGGATAACGGGCCAAAATATAGTTTTAGACGGAGGAAGAACATCAACGATATAATTCTGACAATGAAAGCGAATATAAAGGCCATTTCATATTATTTACCTGAAACCATTTTATCTAATGATTTAATTCATCAGGAATTTCCTGAATGGGATATCGAAAAAATTAGCTCCAAAACTGGAATTAATTCGCGACATATAAGTGCCGAGGATGAATTTTCATCTGATATGGCGGTTAAAGCTGCTGAAAAATTATTTGAAGAGCATAATATAGATAAATCAACTATTGATTATTTATTATTTTGTACTCAAAGTCCTGACTATTTTTTACCAACCACGGCATGTATTATTCAGGATAAATTAGGTCTGGATACATCAATAGGTGCATTAGATTTTAATTTAGGATGTTCCGGTTTTGTTTATGGTTTAAGCTTAGCCAAAGGTTTGATTGCCGGAGAAATGGCTAAAAATGTCTTGCTAATTACCTCAGAAACCTATTCGAAATTTATTCATCCAAATGATAAAAGCAACAAAACAATTTTTGGAGACGCTGCAGCAGCTACCTTAATAAGTATCGAAAAAGGTTTTTGCTCTATTGGTAATTTTGTTTTTGGTACAGACGGAAAAGGGGCAGAAAACCTGATTGTAAAGCAAGGTGGTATGCGTTTTCCTGTTTCGGATGAAAATGAAGATATTAAAGATGAATTTGGAAACGTGAGAAATGATAAAAATTTATTCATGAACGGAACCGAAATTTTCAATTTTACTGGAGAATTTGTTCCAAAACTTACCGAAGCGATTTTAGAAAAATCAAACTTAACAAAAGAAGATATCGATTTATTTATTTTTCATCAGGCAAATAAATACATGCTTAATCATTTGAGAAAAAAAATAAAAATTCCCGAAGATAAGTTTTTTATTGCCATGGAACATTGTGGCAATACAGTTTCATCTACCATTCCTATTGCTTTGTATGAAGCTCAAAAACAACAAAAACTAGTAAATGCAACCAACTTTATATTGGCAGGTTTTGGTGTAGGATATTCGTGGGGAGCCTGTAATTTAATCATAGAATAATGAAGAATTTAATCATAATAGGAGCGAGAGGATTTGGCCGTGAGGTTTATGATCTTGCCACACAATGCTCAGGTTTTAATATTGAATATGTTATAAAAGGTTTCCTGGACGATAAAGCAGATGCTTTGGATAGTTTCGAAAATTATCCTGCTATACTTTCTTCTGTCGAAGATTATAAAATTGAGGAGGATGATGTTTTTGTTTGTGCGTTAGGAACCGTAAAATGGAAAAAACATTACGCTGAATTAATTATGTCAAAAGGAGGTTCGTTTATCAATTTGATTCATCCATCGACAAAATTAAATACAAATGCTGTTGTTGGTACTGGTTTGCTGGTTTTTATGTATGCAAATATCAGCAATGACTGCATAATTAAAGATTTTGTAACGATACAAGGATATGTTGGTTTAGGGCATGATACCCAAATTCATAATTGGGCGCATTTAAGTTCTTATTCTTTTACAGGTGGTTTCGTTGTACTTGAAGAAGAATCGACCCTTAATACACGTGCAACAGTATTGCCTCATGTAATTGTTCGCAAAGGAGCAACTGTTGGTGCAGCGAGTCTTGTTATTAGAAATGTAAAAGAAAATACTACGGTTTTTGGAGTTCCTGCTAAAAAACTTGAATTTTAAGGCAGTCCTAAAATCATAAAGAATAAAAAAAGAATAAAAATTATCAAAATAAATATTTCATGAAGGATCAAAGTAATGTTGTTTTAAACTGGACTGGTGATATACACAAACCATTTGTCAGTATTTTATGCGATACTTTTAATCATGAAGGATTTATTCGTGAAACTTTAGAAGGTTTTTTAAAACAGGAAACTACATTTCCTTTCGAAATAATAGTACATGACGATGCCTCTACAGATAATACTGCAAGTATTGTCAAAGAATTTGCAGAGCAATATCCTTTTATTATTAAGCCCATTTTACAAAAAGAAAACCAGTATTCTAAAAAAGTTAATTTTTGGAGTGATCTTACTTTTCCAATGGCAAAAGGAAAATATATTGCCTTATGCGAAGGAGATGATTATTGGATTGATCCATTGAAATTGCAAAAACAGGTCGAGTTTTTAGAAAATAATAAAGAGTATGTGATAACATGGACAGATTATTTTAGTAAAAAAGGAACTGAATTAGTACCTAATGACTTCAAAGAGACTTTGCCATCTGTATACACAATTGATTTTGATACAATTTTTCAGCCTTATTGCACCTTGACGCTGACCAGTGTTTTCAAAAAAGATGCTGTCGATCCTTTAGATTATAAAAAATTCAAATACGGTAAAGATAATACACTTTATGCATTGGCGCTTTGCCATGGAAAAGGCGCTTTTATGAATTTTCAGGCGGCTGTTTACAGAGTGCATCCAGGTGGAGTTTTTTCTTTAAAATCTACTTTTTTTCAGCGTTACTCTTCTTATCTCAATATAAAAGAGATTTATGATAACATTCCGCAAGCGAGAACGAAAAATATCGAAAAGGTTATGGCTTCGTTATTAAAAGCTTCTGCGTTTGAGGCTTTAAAATTGCGTAAAACCAAAGAGTTTCAAAATATAGAGGAACCTCAAAAAGCAATCAATGAATTTTTAGATAAAGCGGGTTTATCTTTAAAATTCAAATATTTATTGAAATATATAAAATCAGGATTTTAAAATTCTTATCGTCCAAATAAAGATTTAAAATATAAAATCATTCGATCGAATAGGCTTATTTTCTGTAATAAAGCCTTTTCGTTTTTGCTTAAATGCTTATAAAAGACAATATTAAAAGAGCTGGCATTACGAATAGTGCGCACCAAAACTTTATTGATATGCTTTTCAAGTAAGTTTTGGTTAAAGTATCCTATTTTTTCATTCTGCGAAAGCAAAACTTTTGAGGCATTAATTGTCTCGATAATATCTTGAGGCGAAAGTCTTTTTTGTAATGAAACTGCATTTAAGTAGAAATCAATTTTTGGATCTCCAGGATTTATTTCAAGAGCAGTTAATTGATTTATTTTTACCCTTTTTACAGATCGGTTTACATTCTCAATTTTTGTTTTACTGATATTGTTATCGTGTTGTCTGTAATTAAGCAGAGATTCCGGTATATTATAGAAATTAGTTTTAGCTAATAATCTACTCCATAAATCATAATCTTCAGCAGGAACAAAATCATTATCGAATTTTAAATCGCCCAAAAACTCTTTTTTAAACATAACAGTTGGGTTGCCAATGTTACAACTGTGTAAAAAAGATACTTTTATTGCATCATGATGTGTGCTGTGTTGTATGGTTTTATTTTTTTTTGATCCAAAAAAAGTAAACCCTGTGCCACAAACTCCAATTTCTGGATTATTTTTAAATACTGTTATCTGTTTTTCAAAACGTGTTGGTGCAGCAATATCATCAGCATCCATTAAGGCAATAAAATTACCTCTTGACGCGTTTATTCCTTCATTCCTTAGGTTTGCAGGACCTACATTCTGTTCTTTATCGATAATTATTATTCGATTATCTTTAGATTGTTTTTTTTTGATTATTTCTAAACTTTCATCTGTAGATTTGTCGTTTAATATAATAAGTTCAAAGTCTGAGAATGTTTGATTTAGGATACTTTCAATGCTTTCGTTCAAAAAAGGAGCAGCGTTAAAAACAGGAATTATAACAGAAATTTGAGGAATTCGCATGATTTTGCATGGTTTTTGTTTCAATATGGCAAAGATAATATTTAAGTTAAAATTATCTTAAAGAATCAGTGGTAATTTTATAGATAATTTCGGAATGTTTTTATCTTTGCCCTAACAAATTTAAATAAATGAAAAAAATCCACGTTGGCTTTTTATTTTCTTATGATTACGAAAAACTAAAAATATCAATCCCTCTTGTATATAATGATGCTGATGCTATCTTTTTAGCAGTTGATGAAAAATTCCGAACCTGGTCAGGTGAAATTTTTGAGGTTGATGATGAGTTTTTCGAGTGGATAAAACTATTTGATACTCAGAATAAAATTACAATTTATCGGGATAATTTTTATGTGCCCGAACTTTCGGCTATCGAAAATGACAATAGAGAGCGTCATATGCTGTCTTTGAAAATGGGAATCGGGAATTGGCTTATACAAGTGGACAGTGATGAATATTTTTTAGATTTTAAAAAGTTTGTAAAAGATTTAAGAAAACATGACAACTTTTTAGATGATCCGGAAAATAACAGAATACAGGTTGCTGCTTTTTTAATTAATATGTTTAAGTATACTGATGGAGGTTTATTGTATGTAGATAAAGCCACGAGAGGGCTTATGGCTACAAATTATCCTGATTATAAAGTGGCACGAAATACGCGCCAGAGAATTATATATACGCGTAATGTTTTATGGCATGAAACATTGTCAAGAACTGCAGAAGAAATCGAATATAAATTCAAGAACTGGGGGCATAATGATGAAGTGAACCCGGAATCTTTTATGCGCAAATGGAAATTAGTTAATAAAAGCAACTATAAAAGCATGAGAAACTTCTTTTATATGGAGCCTGAAAAATGGAAAAAACTAGCCTTTGTAGAAGGTTCAAGTTTTAATGAAATCAGAGATAATATTAGTTTTTGCAGAGTAATACCTTCGAATATATATGTTTGGGGTAAGAATATCGGGCAATGGTTCAAACATTTATAAAGAAATACTATTTATTTAGTATTTCTTTATAAACATTAAAATATTCAGCAGCTGCAATTTTCCAATCGAAACTTGCAGCTCTTTTTTTGAGCAGGTTTTCAATTTCAATTTTATTATTGTCGAAATGTGTTAATCCGTCAAAAAGAACTTCTTTCATATATTCGGGATCAAAATTGGTCCAGTAATTTGATACATCACCTCCAATTTCCGGCAGTGAGGTTTTATCCGATAAAAATACAGGTTTACCAAAACTCATAGCTTCAATTGGCGGAAGTCCGAAACCTTCGCGAATAGATGGGAAAAGAAATGCAGTACAGTTTTTCATGTAGAATTGTTTTCCTTCATCAGATACTTTTCCGGTCAGGAAAACCTGATTGCTTAAGCCGTTATCAATAATTAGCTTTTTAATTTCTTCACCATACTTTTTATCATTATTTCCTGAAATGATCAAATTAAAATTTTTAATTTCTTTCATCATAAGGATAATCGAATCGAAATTTTTTCTTTCGATAAAATCTCCAATCGAATAGAAAAAAGGCTTGTCTACAGAAACTGCCGAAATGAAATTTGAGGTATCCAGAATTGTCGAAATCGGGTTTCCGTTATAAATGATATATTCAGGAACATTGGGAACGTTAAAGTGTTCGTGTGTATGTTTCTTGGCAAATTCTGAGATATAGGTAATTGCCGTAGATCTTTCTAATTTCTTTTCAAAAAGCTTATGCAGCTTAGCACTTTTATCAGAGGAAACTTCTTCGACAAAATGAATATCATGAACCGTAAGCAAGTAATTAGTATTGAAAAAAGGTTCAACTTTTATATTTTGATTTACAGAATGCCATAAATCGTATTTTTTTCGAATTCTAAATAACGGATGGCGCGAAAGGCTGCTGTATTTATGATATTTGAATTTATCATTGAATTCATCTTTAAGGAGCTCTGGTTTTGCGCTGTTTAAAGTTAATTCGAAGTTGTTAAGGTCTAATGTCGACAATCCTTTGATTAATTCATAATTAAAAGTTCCTAAACCGGATGCTCTGTTGTTTATATTATGCGTTTCAAGGAAAATACTTTTTTGTGACATTTGTTCTTTTTTTTACGAAAATACAATAATAATTTGAAGTGTTAAATCGTATATGTACTTTTGTCCCTTATAAAAAGCTACTGATGAATTTTAAAGTAAATCCTCTTTTCGAAAACAATACTCCTTTACTACTTGATACAATTAAAAAGTTTAATTCTTCAGGCGAACTGTTTGGGAATGGAGATCGCAATAAAATAAAGTTGTTTGATTTAGGCGGAAAAAAGATTAATATTAAATCGTTTAAAATTCCGAATATAGTAAACAAAATAGCGTATCGTTATTTTAGAAAATCAAAAGCAAAGCGTTCTTTTCAATATGCTACCATTTTATTAGAGAAAGGAATTGGAACTCCGCAGCCAATCGCATTTCTTGAAAATTTTAATATTGTAGGCTTAAAAGACAGTTATTATGCGAGTGAACATTTGGTAACTGAATTAACTTATAGAGAATTGGTTGAAATTCCGGATTACCCCGATAACGATACGATTTTAAGACAGTTTACAAAATTCACTTTCGGCCTTCATGAAAAAGGGGTAGAGTTTTTAGATCATTCTCCGGGAAATACATTGATCAAGAAGAACGAAAACAATATATATAGTTTCTTTTTAGTTGATCTAAACCGAATGAATTTTCACGAAAACATGAGTTTTGAGCAACGTATGAATAACTTTAGCCGCTTAACACCTAAAAAAGAAATGATTGCCATAATGAGTAATGAATATTCTAAGTTCTATAAAGAAAAAACAGAAGATGAAATTTTCGAAAAAATGTGGCAGGCAACTGCTCATTTTCAGGAAGAATTTGCCAGAAAGAAAAGATTGAAAAAGAAACTTAAGTTTTGGAAATCGTAATTTTCGATCTTAGTTTTTTAAGCTCCTGAAAAC
Organism: Flavobacterium piscisymbiosum; assembly: GCF_020905295.1. Lineage (NCBI taxonomy): Bacteria > Pseudomonadati > Bacteroidota > Flavobacteriia > Flavobacteriales > Flavobacteriaceae > Flavobacterium > Flavobacterium piscisymbiosum. The sequence goes on from NZ_JAJJMM010000001.1 coordinate 3,323,695, forward strand.
GTACTGCAACGCTTAAAGCATTTAAGTAACAAATAATAATCCCTTTTTTTCCGTCTAAAATTCCTAAGCGAATGATATATTGATTTAGAAATTGATAAACTGGGCGTATATAAAAATGGAAAAATTGGGGTTTTGTCTTTTTCACTAATTCTTCCTGCGCTTTTAATTGTCCGTAAAGAATCATTTTTTGCTTATAATCCTCATAATCGGAGTACGAATAATGGATTAATTTATTCTTTAATTTTCCGATTGCTCCGTTTACGATTAATTTTTCATGTACAATTTTTTCATGATTGTAATATGCTTCTTCTTTTTTGAAGAGTCGGATGATTTTATCTGTTTGCCAGCCGCTAAAACGCAATTTTTGATTCTGGAACATAAAAGTTCTGTATATAAAATACGCCGAAACACTATTTTGCTCGTTAATAATAGTGCTGATTTCCTTTTCAAGTTCAGTTGTCAGTCTTTCATCGGCATCAATAAAAAGAATCCATGAATTTGTAGCTAAACTTAACGCATAGTTGCGTTGAGAGGCAAAATTATCAAAAATACGTTGAGCAACTTTTACATTTTTAAAGGAAGAAGCTATTTCAAAAGTAACATCTGAACTAAAAGAATCCACAACAATTATTTCATCGGCGAAAGCCAAATGATCAAGAAGAGCTTTTATATTGTGCTCCTCATTATAAGTAATAACTAATGCTGTTAAAGCTTGTTTATTAGACAAAGTCATTAGATCGAATTGCTTAAATTTTGATTTAAAAACGATTCGATTTGAGTTGTAAAATATTCAGGTTTAAATTCTTTATACAATGACAAAGACTCTTTTTTGAGCATTTTTTCTGTCTTCTGATCAAATAAATCGGCACGATAATCTTTTAAATGTACAGAAAGATGATGAATTCCGTCTTCAAAAGTTGCCCAGATTCTTTTTTCTATCCAAGGAGAGAAAATAATAAATGATGGTTTGTTGAGTGCTTTTGCCATATTTATGGCACCACCGTCATTTCCTATAATGAGATCGCATTGATTCATAATAGCAATAAACGAACGAAGATCATCGCCCAGTAAATCAAAATATATTTTTTCCTGAGTTGAAGGTTTGCATGCATTAAAAACGGTTTTGGCATCTTCTAATTGCTTTGGGAAGTAATTAAAAAGAATATTTACATTGGCGTTATCCGCAACATAATCAACCACTTTAGACATGAATTCTAGAGGATATGTTTTTAATTTTTCGCTTCCTAAAAGACTAATCATGACTATTTTTCGGTCTTTTTGAACGTTATGTTTTTCAAAAAGAGCAATTGCTTCCTGATTTTCCTTTTCAGAAACAAACAATTTAGGAATTGGATCAATTTGTATTGTTAAATCAAGAGGTTCTAATAGCGAGAGACGTCTTTCTATTGCCAAACCTAGATTGGTTTTAGGAAGAGCTTCAAACGGAACATTATCAGTATATAAAAAGTTTCTTCCTGGTTTTTTGTATGAGATTTTTTGTTTGGCATTACTTAATAATACCAAAATCCAGCTTTCTAATTTTGAATAAGCATCAATAAGTAAGTCGTACTTTTCTTTTCGAATCCGAATTCCAAGGTTCAGTAGTTCTTTTTTGCTTTTTCGATGTTTTTCTTCAAACAAAATGATGTTATCTATATTTGAATTCCCTTCTAAAACAGGAGTTGTAGAAGTGTAAACTAAATAATCTATTTGAGCATTTGGATAAGCAGCACGCAAATTATTGCATATTATACTGCTAATCAAAACATCACCAATCATTTTTTGTTGAATTACAAGTATCTTCATATAGAAAGCTTAATCTTATTAAGAGTCTACAAATTGAAGCAAAAAAAATCCAAATTCCAATTGATAAGATTGGAATTTGGATTTTAAAATATTACAATTTAAAATTTATACCGCAACGTCGTATTCGCGAAGTGCGTTATTTAATGAAGTTTTTAAATCTGTAGATGGTTTACGTGTACCAATAATCAAGGCACATGGTACTTGAAACTCACCAGCAGCGAATTTTTTAGTATAACTTCCAGGAATTACAACTGAACGTGCAGGAACAAAACCTTTCATTTCAACAGGCTCATCTCCGGTAACATCGATAATTTTTGTAGAAGCTGTCAAACAAACGTTAGCACCAAGAACAGCCTCTTTGCCTACGTGCACACCTTCGACAACAATACAACGAGAACCAATAAATGCACCATCTTCGATAATTACAGGAGCAGCTTGTAATGGCTCTAAAACTCCACCAATACCAACACCACCGCTTAAGTGAACATTTTTACCAATTTGAGCACAACTACCAACGGTTGCCCAAGTGTCAACCATAGTTCCTTCGTCAACATAAGCACCAATATTTACATAACTTGGCATCAAAATAACACCACTAGAAATATAAGCTCCGTAACGCGCAACAGCATTTGGTACTACACGAATTCCTTTTTCAGCATAACCTCTTTTTAGTAACATTTTGTCGTGGTATTCGAAAATACCAGATTCCCATGTTTCCATTTTTTGAATTGGGAAATACATCACAACAGCTTTCTTCACCCATTCGTTTACTTGCCATTTGTCTCCAACTGGTTCAGCACAACGTAATTTTCCTGCATCTACCAATTCTATAACTTCTCTGATAGCATCAGTTGTAGTAGTTTCTTGTAATAAAGCTCTGTTTTCCCAAGCTTGTTCGATTATAGTCTGTAAAGAATTCATAAGTTTTAATTTTTGGCAAAGATAGCGTATTTGTGCAAATGCAAAAAGGTAAAAGCTTTTGAAAATGTTACAGATTTAACTTTTTGTTTTTAATTTGATAAATAAAATACAATTCTTATAAGTGATTTTTTCGATAAATGACGCCACTAAAAGTTTTTTTAATGTCAGAATATGACAAAAGTCAGGTTTTGACTTTTTTGTTCTAAGTAATTTCGCACCATGAATTTCTCGAAAAAGATAAGAGAAATTAAAATACCATTCCAAAACAAATTATATAAGCAGCAAGACATGAATCAGGAAAATCAACTTCAGGGACAAAGAACTATTATTGATAAAGAAGTCTCTTGGGACAAAACTCAGGTGATTATGAGTAAAACAAATGCCTTTGGTATTATTGAATATGCCAATGAGACTTTTGTTGATGTTTGTGGTTATGAGGATTATGAATTAATGGGGCAACCGCACAATATCATTCGCCACCCGGATATGCCGCGAGTAATCTTTAAAGTACTTTGGGAAAACCTTAAAAACGGAAAAAACTTTCACGCTATTGTAAAAAATCTGGCCAAATCAGGAAGGTTCTATTGGGTTATTACGGATTTTGAAATTTCGAGAGATGAGAACGATGTTATTGTGAATTATTTTGGAAGACGCCAGGCCGTACCACAAGAAGTTATTGCATTGCATATTGAGCCTCTTTATAAAAAACTTTTGCAGATTGAAGCAGCAAGCGGAATGGAATTTAGTGAAAAATACCTGATTGGATTCTTAGAAGAAAAAAAGAAAAGTTATGTTGAATATATTAAGGACTTAATTTTTGAACACGAAAGAGGTCAGGCAAAATTTACTCAATATGAAGAACGAGTAATAGTAGAGGAGGAGGAAGAAGAGGAAGAAAGAGGTTTCTTCAGAAGATTATTTAATAGATAGTATTTGATTTTTTTAGGTTTGAATATTTGGAAAAAAAGTCCGTTTTGAGTTATCAAAACGGACTTTTTATTTACAGTGCTAGCTTATTATAAATAATTCTTTCGTTGAAAGATTGTATGTAAGCTTTTATAAATTTTTCGTATTCTTTAACTTTAGGTTTGTCCTTGTTAATTAAATTGTCTTCTAATAAAACGTCTTTTTTCCAGTTATAAAGACCGATGGTTTGGTTGTTTGCAAAGGCTAAATAATAGTCGTCTTTAATATAATGGTATGTTCCCTGAAGATAATACACCACAAAGTTATCTTTAGACTTATAACTTTTACCAAAGCTTATCATATCGGTTTTTATGTTTAGATAATCTAAGATACTTGGCATAATGTCTATCTGTTGAAAGTTCTTCTCATTAACACCTACCAATTCAGGATTTGAAGGATCAAAGAATAAAATTGGAATTCTAAATTTTCCAATATTGGTTTGATCAGTCTCTTTATCGCCTCCCGCGGAAGTATGATCAGAAGAAATTACAAAAAGAGTGTTGTTGTACCATTTTTGTTTTTTTGCAGTTTCAAAAAACTTTTTCAATGCATAATCGCTGTAAGCAATACTTTCCTGGATAACAGTTGTTCCTTTAGGGAATTTTCCTTTGTATTTCTCCGGTATAATATAAGGATTGTGAGAAGAAATGGTAAATAGCGAACTGAAAAAAGGCTGTTTAAATGAGGATAATTTCTCGGCGTAAAATTGTAGAAATTCTTCGTCAAAAATTCCCCATCGTCCGTCAAACGCTTCTTTACCTGTATATTCATCTTTTCCAAAATACTGATCAAAACCAGCTACTTTTGCATATTGGTCAAAGTTTTGACTTCCGTTGAAAGCGCCATGAAAAAAGGAAGTTTTATAACCTTCTTCTTTAAAAATTTTCGGAAGACCATTTATTTTGTTCAAAGAATAACTAGAGGTGATAAATGAATTATTCATTAAACTAGGAATGCTCGAAAGTATAGAAGGAACAGCATCGATAGATACTTTTCCGTTGGCAAAACCATTTTTAAAATAGTATGATTTTGTAATAAGAGAATCTAAAAAAGGAGTTTGTCCGCGTCCCACATTTTCATTTCCAAAACTTTCTAAAATCAAAATTACTACGTTTTTTTTGATAGCAGCTTTATTGGGGTGTAATGAAATAACAGGATTATATATTGCTTTTAATTCTTTTGTATTATAATAAGTAGTGTTTTCAATATCTTCTTTTTTTGCAATAGTTTTTAAAATAGTAAAAGGAGTATTCAGTACTAAAGCAGTGTTACTTAAGGCGCCGTATTTAATTCCGTCAACAATTTTTATAGGTTTTTTTTGCAGTCCTCCACGTCCCAGAATTAATAAAACTGCAACCGAAACGATAAGATAGCTAAATTTTAAAAAGTAGTCTTTTTTAGTTAAATCTTGTCTTGTAATGTTTTTATTCAAATCAGGAAGTAATTTCCAAAATAAGATGCTAATGGCAATAAAAATAAGCGCAATATACCAGAATTCTGCTAAAAATGAAGGTATTAATCCAATTGCTTCCTGCTCCATACCTTTTGCGGTAATCATGCCAAAAGTACTTCTTCTTGAAGTAAAGCGATAGTAGATAATGTCGATAAAATTAGTTGCTATAAAGATCAGATTTACAGCATAAAAAGTAATCTTAAGTATGCGTTGGTAAAGGTTGTTGTATTTGAAATTTCCCGGAATTAAATGAGCAACAAGAAAAATAATATTTAAATAACTGATAGCAGCCAAATCAAACAAAATTCCTCCTGTAAAAGTTTGAAGTGTAAAATCATCAAACAAATCCAAATTCATAAAATAAAATAGAGCTCTGCTTAACTGGTATATGATAACGATTAAAAAAAATCTTTTTAAAAATAGAGCAATACATTTTTTGTAGTTATTCATTTGAGATTTAATGTTTTTAAATTATTTTTACGCCTTCTTATTTGGTTTAAATACGTGGTATTTAATTGTTTAAAAGGATCCGCTAAATTTCTCGCAAAAGAACTTATTTTTTTTCAAATTATGAAATAATAAACAACATTTTTCTGATTAAAAAGATAATATGTTAATTTTGTATATAATATTGCAAATTAATAGCCTAATAGGTATATATTTATTAGAGATATAAACACAGAGATTATTTTTTAAGTTGTTAATTCCTTTTCTATCTTTGTTGAAAATTGAAAAATGCCAAGAATTCTCTCTATAGATTACGGACAAAAACGTACAGGAATTGCTGTTACTGACGAAATGCAAATTATAGCGTCAGGTTTAACTACAATTCCAACCAATACTTTGATCGATTTTTTGAAGGATTATTTTTTGAAAGAAAAAGTAGAAACCGTTTTAATTGGCGAACCCAAACAAATGAACGGTCAGCCATCAGAAAGTGCTGCTGTAATTAAAGGATTTGTTACTCATTTTTCTAATATTTTTCCGGATATGAAAGTGGTTCGTGTTGATGAACGTTTTACTTCGAAAATGGCATTTCAAACCATGATCGATAGCGGATTAAGCAAAAAACAGCGTCAAAACAAGGGGCTAATTGATGAAATCTCAGCTACGATAATGCTTCAGGATTATCTTTCATCAAATCGTTTCTAATTTTTACAGTTTTCCAATTTTCTAACGCTGCTTTTTTTAGTAAAAACATAACTTTTATCATGTGATTTTAGTTTTTTTTTGCAATTATAAAAAGTACCTTTGCACTTTAAAAACAAATTACTGTTATGCCTGACAATACAATACGTTCCAATAGTGAAGTAGTGCTTATTGGAGCTGGAATTATGAGCGCAACTCTTGGATTAATTTTAAAAGAGCTGCAACCCGATATAAAAATTGAAATTTATGAGCGTTTAGATGTCGCTGCTGCCGAAAGCTCTGATGCTTGGAATAACGCAGGAACAGGACATTCTGCTTTTTGTGAATTAAATTACACCCCAGAGAAGGCTGATGGAAGTATCGATCCTAAAAAAGCAATAAGTATAGCAGAATCTTTTGAGATTTCGCGTCAGTTTTGGTCTTATTTGGTACAAGAAAACAAAGTACCGTCTCCAGATAATTTTATTAAAAGTGTTCCTCATATGAGTTTTGTGTGGGGAGATAAAAATGTCGAATATCTTAAAAAGAGATTCGAAGCTTTACAAAGCAACCCTATTTTTTCTCAAATGGAATTTAGTACTGATTTTGAGAAACTAAAACAATGGATGCCACTTGTCATGGAAGGTAGAGAAGCTACTGAAAAATTAGCAGCAACCCACATGGAAATTGGTACCGATGTGAATTTTGGAGCTTTGACCAGAAGTATGTTTAATTATTTAGAAAAACTAGATGGTGTTTCTCTATATTTTAATCATGAAGTAAAAAAATTAAGACAACGCGAGGATAAATCATGGAGAATTAAAATCACTGATTTAACAACCGGTCAAACAAGAAAAGCATATACCAAATTTGTATTTATTGGTGCCGGTGGAGGTTCATTACCTTTATTAGAAAAAGCAAATGTTCCTGAAGGAAACGGTTACGGAGGTTTCCCTGTAAGCGGTCAATGGCTAAAATGTACCAATCCTGAAGTAATTGCTAAACATCAGGCAAAAGTATACGGTAAAGCAAGTGTAGGGGCGCCGCCAATGTCTGTTCCGCATATCGATACACGTGTTATTGATGGTGAGAAAGCATTGCTTTTTGGACCTTTCGCAGGATTTTCGACTCGTTTCTTAAAGAACGGATCTTATTTGGATTTACCATTATCAATAAAAGCAAATAATTTAATTCCGATGTTATCAGCGGGATTTCATAATATACCTTTAACGAGATATTTAATTGAGCAGGTTAGTCAGTCTCCAAAAGACAGAATGAAAGCTTTACGCGAATATTTACCAACAGCACGTTCTAAAGACTGGAAATTAGAGAAAGCTGGACAACGTGTTCAGGTAATTAAAAAAGATGAAAAAGAAGGTGGAGTTTTAGAATTTGGTACAGAGGTAATTAATACTCATGACGGAACATTAGCCGTATTACTAGGAGCTTCTCCCGGAGCATCTACTGCAGTTGCAATTATGGTGGATCTAATTAGCAGATGTTTTACTGATCAGTTGAAAACACCGGAATGGCAAGCGAAAATGAAAAGTATGATTCCTTCTTACGGACAGACATTAAATGATAAGCCAGAGCTTTTAAAAGAACTTAGAAAACATACTTCTGAAGTTTTAAAACTAAATAATTAAGCTCAATTTTTTATAGTATAAAACAACAAATCCAGATGAATTAATCTGGATTTGTTGCTTTAAATTCTTCTGTAATTTTCAAGATCTTTTCGGCCAGATTACTCATCCAGATCAATTGTTCAATGACCATTTGAGCTTCCTGCATTTTGGCCTGACGTGTTTCTTTGTCAAGTTCATCATCTTTAATCAAACGGGTAAAATTAACACGTTTGAGTTCTTCAAATTGCAAAGTCACATCTTCCTTATCAAAAAAAGTGTCTGTTAAAATCACTTCATTTCGTAAAATAGAAATCGAATGATCTAAGTTTGAAAGTATTGTTTTAATAATATAATTGAATGATTCTGAGGCTGATGTTGTCTGGTGTGACTGAATATAAGTCGATAATGATGCTAAAGCTGATAATATCGAATGATTTAAAACTACCAATTTATTAACTAACGGCAGCGTTTTTTGTTTCGATTTTGGCTCCTGCATCATACGCTGAAACGAGGTCATTAAATTGCCAATTTCAACAAAGGCATTTTTTCTTGCTAATCTGTATGAAGTTGGGATTTCGCCTTTTTTATTATAAAAATCTGCAATTTCTTTAAGGTAATTTCTATTGGCTCTAATCGAGTTTTCAATATGAATTGGTGTATTAATGAATTCCCAGGCCGGCCATAAAAACTGATTAGCCAAAAAGGCTAAAGTCGCTCCGGCTAATGTATCTAAAACACGAAACTGAATTACTTCGACAACATCAGGAGTTAAAATTCCGTAAATAAAAACCACATACATCGTAACAAAAGTGGCGCTTATTTTATAATTGATTTGTGTAAAAGAAATTCCTAAAAGCATACATATAATAGATAATATACTAAGTGCAACGTGATTTTGTATTACAGATACAATTCCAAAAGCCAATAAACCTCCAAGAATAGTACCGAAGATTCTGTTATAGGAACGTTCTTTTGTTAAGCCATAACCAGGACGCATGATCACGACAATGGTTAATAAAATCCAATAGACGTTCTGAAAGGCTAAAAATTGTCCAATTGTAAAGCCAATTAAAATGGTGATAGTTAATCGTACAGAATGCCTGAAAATAGAAGAAGAAAAACTTAAATTTTCGATTAAAGTACGCAACGGATAATATTGAGGAGTTAAGAATTTTTCTAACTCTTTATCTTTATCCTTTAATTTAAATGACTGCATGGCAAGTGAGAAAGCACGTTGGATAATTTTAATTTTCCCAACCTGATTCTTCGCATATTTCAGCATATTGGTCAGCATCAAAACGCCTTCTGCCGCTTCTTCCTTTCCTAAGGTTTTTTCGTAGTCAAAAATGGCAAATTCAAGCGCATCAAGTTCATTCTTCAAATCATTTTTATCAACGTATACACTAATATTATGTACGTTTTTAGAAAGTTTTTTTAATGTCGATGCGAGTTTATACGCTACATTTTGATAGGTTCTTAAAACATCAGGATGTTTGGCAAATTTTTCGTGAAGCTTGCTGTGATCGAATGATGTGTATAAGGCAAGTTCCTGAATCTCAACCAAAGTGATAAAAACGAGCAGCATTTTTCGGTTTTGACTTGTAGTTGCCGATGCGTTTTGATTGCCAATAAGCATTCTTCGCAAATCCTCATGAATTAAATTCAGATCGACTTGTGTGGCAAGTTGTTTTTCGATGATTTTCTGGCGATTGGCTTCAGGACTCCATAAATCACCTCTTAACTTTAAATATTTAGCGGTTAATTTTATGCCTTCGGCAATTTGTAATTCGACATATTTATAAGGTTGTACAAAATGAAAAACCAGTGAAACAATCAAATACAATATACCGCCAATAAATATAAAACCGGAATATTCAAAAGCTTCCCAACCTTCATGTAAATGTCCAAAGGATAGTGAAATAGATAATAAAGCCGAGAACGATACCAAGGTAGCGCGCTGCCCGTAAACAGAAATCATCGAACATAAAAAAAGCAACAATCCTAAAAAAGGATAAAATAAATAAGGATAGGGGTATGCCAGATTTACTAATAAATTGACACCCGAAACTATAAAAGAAGCTACAATAAGGCCTTTTATTTTATGTCCTAGAGAGCTTGGAACATCACTGGGATAAGTATAGAAAGCTCCTAAGGCAATTGTAAAGCCAATTTCGAAATGACCTAGAAAATTCAAAATTAAAACAGGAACAACAGAAGCAATAGTTACTTTAGAGGCGTTTAAAAAAGAAGTACTGTTAGTAAATTTCGAGATACGATCAAACATTATGGTAAGGTTTACCAACAAAAGTACGAATTGTACGAATTAATTTGGCATAATTATGGATGAGATTTTACGAAGCTGCTAAAAAATGCGATATAATATATCTTTAGAATTATTCATTGACTATTTTTTACTATTTTTGCCAGCTGAATTATGAGAACTAAATTCAGGAGTTTTCATTAGATAAAATATTAAAAAAAGACAAATGATTTTACCAATTGTAGGATATGGTGATCCTGTTTTAAGAAAAGTGGGTGAGGTAATTACGCCAGAATATCCAAACTTAAAAGAAACAATAGCAAACATGTATGAAACCATGTACAACGCTTACGGAGTAGGACTTGCTGCGCCACAAGTGGGTATGCCAATTCGTTTGTTTGTTATAGATACTACTCCTTTTAGTGATGATGATGATTTACCTTCAGATGAGCAAAAAGATTTAAAAGGTTTCAAGAAAACTTTTATCAATGCTAAGATTGTAAAAGAAGAAGGTGAAGAATGGAGTTTTAATGAAGGTTGCCTGAGTATTCCTGATGTTCGCGAAGATGTTTACAGAAAACCAACCGTGACGATAGAATATTGCGAAGAAGATTTTGTAGTAAAAACAGAAGTTTTTGATGGTTTGATTGCTAGAGTTATTCAGCACGAATACGACCATATCGAAGGAGTTTTATTTACAGATAAAATATCATCTTTGAAAAAACGTTTGATTCAAAAGAAATTAAAAAATATTACCGAAGGCAAAACGTTTCAGGAATATAGAATGAAATTTGCTGCTGCTAAAAAAGGGAGATAATTGATCTAAGAAATTAGAATCAATAAAATATAATAAATCAAATTCTTAATACTAATTTTAATAAACATGAATTTAGAGAAAATTTTAGCCATTTCTGGGAAACCAGGTTTATATGTATTGAAAGTGCAAACTCGTACAGGCTTTGTGGCAGAATCATTGACAGACGGAAAAAAAATTACTGTTAACCTGAAAAGTAACGTTAGTTTGTTATCAGAGATTTCAATTTATACTTACGACGGAGAAAAACCATTGACTGAAGTAATGCAACGTATTGCTACTAAAGAAAACAAAGGTCAGGCAATTTCTCATAAAGAAGATAATGCTACATTAGCGGCTTATTTTAAAGAAATTCTTCCTGATTATGATGAGGAAAGAGTTTATCCTTCTGATATTAAAAAAGTATTAAACTGGTACAATACGCTTCAGACAAAAGGTTTAGTAACTGATTTAGCTCCGGCCGCTGCTGAAGCTCCTGAGGAAACTCCGGTTGTTGAAGAAAAAGCAAAAAAAGCGCCTGCTGCTAAAAAAGCAAAAGCTAAAAAAGAAGAATAGTAGTTTACTGCATTCAAATATATTAATCCTGTTGAGATGTTTTCTTGACAGGATTTTTTACTTTTACAATTACTTGTTACAATCCGAAAAAAAACTTCATAAAATGAGCAAAGAACTTCAACTTAAAGCCTTCGAAAGATTATTAATTATTATGGATGAACTTCGTGAGCAATGTCCGTGGGATAAAAAGCAGACTTTGCAGACTCTGAGACATCTTACTATCGAAGAAACTTATGAGCTTGGAGATGCTATTTTAGATAATGACCTAAATGAAGTGAAAAAAGAATTAGGTGATTTGCTGCTGCATATTGTTTTTTATGCGAAAATTGGGTCTGAAACCAACGATTTTGATATTGCAGATGTTTGTAATGAAATTTGCGAGAAACTAATTCATCGCCATCCTCATATTTATAGCGATACTATTGTTAAGGATGAAGAAGAAGTAAAACAAAATTGGGAAAAATTAAAGCTGAAAGAAGGTAAAAAATCAGTTCTGGAAGGTGTTCCAAGAAGTTTACCAGCTTTGGTAAAAGCAAGCCGAATTCAGGATAAAGTAAAAGGTGTAGGTTTTGATTGGGAAGAACCACACCAGGTTTGGGATAAAGTTCAGGAAGAATTAGAAGAATTGCAAGTAGAGGTAAAGTCAGGTGATCAGGATAAAATTGAAGCTGAATTTGGTGATGTTTTATTCTCTATGATCAATTATGCCAGATTTCTAAATGTAAATCCTGAAGATGCTTTAGAACGCACAAATAAAAAATTTATTAAGCGTTTTCAATATCTCGAAAGTAAAGCCGGAGAGTTAGGAAAACCTTTAATGGACATGACTTTGGCAGAAATGGATGTATTTTGGAACGAAGCTAAAAAGCTATAATTACTCCGCTATTTTTTTTAATGCTTTAATGTTTTTAAGCATGATTTTTTTACCTACTAATTCAATCAGATCCAGTTTGTTAAAATCAGATAATAATCTGATACAGCTTTCTGTAGCAGTACCTATTATGCCACCCAGTTCTTCCCTTGTAAGTTGAACTTTCAAAGTTTTATCTGCATTTTCACCAAAAGAATCATGCAATTGCAATAACGTTTCGGCCAAACGTTGTTTTACGGTTTTTTGAACTAAAGCAATTTTGTCATTTTCAGACTCTTTTAAATCTTCACAAACAGATTGCATCAGGTTCATTGAGAACTGATTGTTATTATTAAAAAAGTGTAAAATTTCAGTTTTAGGAATAAAACAAACTTCCATATCTGCAACTGCTTTGGCAGATAAATTGGCAGGTTCATTACTAATCATAGAACGTTGACCCAAAAGTTCCCCTGATTGTACCAGTTTTACAATCTGATCTTTTCCGTTTGCACTTAATTTAGAAAGTTTTCCAACACCATCTTTTATACAAAAAACGCCATTAGTTACTTCACCTTCTTCAAAAATGGATTCTCCTTTTTTAATTTTATAGGTAGTCTTGCTGTTAGCCAATTTTACAACTTCATCCTTATTAAGTGCTTTAAGAGAAGAAAGCTGTCGTACGATGCATTGATCACATTTATTCATGGCAAAAAATATTTATTGCAAAATTAACCAATATTAGCTTTGGTAGGTGCTATTATTCCTGAAAAAAATGCAGAAAAAATATATAATTGTTATTTCCCTGTTTTATTTCGTTAAATTTAGAATTCGATTTCACGATAACATGATAAATATCATTTTTATCGTCTCTAGTTTTTTTAACATTTGTTGTATCAAAAAAAGCAAATTTTATGAGTGAGCAGAGTTGTTTTCATTGTGGGTTAACCATAGCTAAAAATGAAGAAATCAATTTTGATGAAAAAAAGTTTTGTTGCAACGGATGTAAGACCGTTTACGAAATTTTTAGTCTTCATGATATGACCTGCTATTATGATTTTGAAAAATCGCCAGGTGCTACTCCGCAAGATATTAAAGGCAAGTATGACTTCTTAGACAATGAAGCAATTTTATCAAAAGTACTAGAGTTTCAGGAAGGAAATACGGCAATTGTTTCACTAAATATTCCTCATATTCATTGTAGTTCTTGTATTTGGATTCTGGAAAACTTAAACAGAATTCAACCGGGAATAAGTGTTTCACAAGTTAATTTTCCTGAAAAAAGAGTCCGAATTACATTCAATTCAGATCTCGTTTCCTTAAAAGCTATTGTTTATCTGCTAAGTTCTATTGGTTATGAACCTTATATTAGTTTAGAAAACTATGAAACAGGAAAAACAAATGTCGATAGAACTTTAACCTATAAATTAGGTGTTGCTTTTTTCTGTTTTGGAAATATAATGTTGCTGTCTTTTCCGGAATACTTTGAGATCAAAGAATTTTGGCTAGATAATTACAAACCATTTTTTAGAATTCTAATTTTTATTTTGGCTTTGCCAAGTTTTTTATATTCAGCAAGTGGTTATTATGTTTCGGCTTACAAAAGTATAAAATCAGGAATGCTCAACATTGATATTCCAATTGCTTTAGGGATAATCGTAATGTTTATTCGAAGTACTTTTGATATTGTAATGAATTACGGATCAGGTTTTTTTGATAGTTTAACGGGACTGGTTTTCTTTATGCTTCTCGGAAAAATGTTCCAGATTAAAACGTATAGTTTTTTAAGTTTCGAAAGAGATTTTAAATCTTATTTTCCAATTGCAGTAACCAGAATAAATTCAGATACATCAGAAGAAAGTGTTCCAATATATGATGTTCAAAAAGGAAATCGATTATTGATCAGAAATCAGGAATTAATTCCGGTAGACGGTATTTTAATTAGTGAGAAAGCCGAAATCGATTATAGTTTTGTAACCGGTGAAGCTATTCCTATTACTAAAAAATCCGGAGATAAAGTTTTTGCCGGCGGTAAACAAATTGGTAAAGTAATCGAGATGGAAGTGCTGCACTCAGTCTCACAAAGTTATCTTACCCAATTATGGAGTAATGAAATTTTCCAGAAAAATGTGTTTCAAAAACACAAAACGATTACAGATGCTATAAGCCGTTATTTTACTCCTATATTATTACTAATTGCTTTTGCAGGTTTTGGATATTGGATATTTATTGATGCCAATACAGCATTTAATGTTTTTACAGCGGTTTTAATTGTTGCCTGCCCTTGTGCATTGGCTCTTACAGCGCCTTTTACCTTCGGAAATATTCTCAGAATAATGGGAAAACAGAAAATGTATCTGAAAAATGCCTTGGTGATTGAACAATTAGCAAAGGTAGATACTATTGTTTTTGATAAAACAGGAACGATCACCACCAACAAAAAATCAAATATTTCATACGAAGGAAACATACTCTCTGAAGAAGATTATATTTTGATAAAGAATGTGCTTAGAGGTTCAAATCATCCACTAAGCCGTATGCTCTACGACTTTTTATCAGAAACAAATAAGGTTAAAATAGATGATTTTCAGGAAATCACCGGAAAAGGAATTTTGGCTTCAGCCAATAATAAAGCGATCAAAATTGGTTCTGCTGAATTTGTGGAAAGTCCAGGATTAGATACATCTCAAATTGAAAAAACGGCACTTCATATTAAGATTGATGATATTTATTACGGAAAATTTACTTTTCAAAATCAATACCGTGAAGGTTTAGAAAACTTATTTTTTAATTTAAGTAAAACCTATCAAATAAAGGTTCTTTCTGGTGATAACGATGGAGAGAGGGCAAGTCTACAATCGATTTTACCTCTGGAAACAGAATTAATTTTTAATCAGAAACCTGAGCAAAAACTTGAGTTTATAAAAAACTTGCAAGATAAAGGTCAAAATGTAATGATGGTAGGAGATGGATTAAACGATGCAGGAGCATTGGCGCAAAGTAATGTTGGGATTTCTATTTCTGAAAATGTGAATGTTTTTTCTCCGGCTTGCGATGCTATTTTAGATGCAACTGAATTTTCACGTCTGAATTATTTTTTAAAATTATCCAAAAAATCAATTACAATAATTAAGATGAGTTTTGTTTTATCGCTGCTTTATAATATTGTTGGACTCTCTTTTGCAGTAACCGGGAACTTACTTCCGTTAGTAGCTGCTATTATTATGCCTTTAAGTACAATTACAATTGTCAGTTTTGTTACTTTAATGTCTAACTATTTCAGTAATAGTAATTTAAAATGATTATGAATAGTTTGTTAACTTATTTTTCCTACATTTATAATTCTTGAAAGCATGATAATTATCATATTCTAAAAGCCTCTAAACTAGTAAATTTGTTAACATAAATTTAAGGATATGAGTGTCATTTATCTATTAATATCAGTTAGTATTTTCGTCGCGATTTGTTTTTTTATAGCCTTTATTGTGGCTGTAAAATCAGGACAATATGATGATGATTATACCCCTTCAGTCAGAATGCTTTTTGACGATGAAACGAAAATTACCTCCCACAATAAAAAATCAACAACAGAAGAAAAACAAGTATAATTATGGAAATGGAACAGTTTTATTACGACAACAAAATTGTAAAAAAATTCATTTACGCCACTATTCTCTTTGGAGTAGTAGGTATGTTAGTAGGGCTAACCTTAGCGGTTATGTACCTTTTTCCCAACATCACAGATGGTATTTCGTGGCTTAGCTACGGCCGCTTAAGACCTTTGCACACCAATGCTGTTATTTTTGCCTTTGTTGGAAATGCTTTTTTTGCGGGAATGTATTATTCGTTACAGCGATTGTTGAAAGCCAGAATGTTTAGTGATTTTTTAAGTAACCTGCATTTTTGGGGTTGGCAGCTTATTATTGTTGCCGCAGCCATTACATTGCCTTTAGGTTATACTTCATCAAAAGAATATGCTGAACTCGAATGGCCTATTGATATTGCTATCGCGCTTATTTGGGTAGTAATGGGGATCAATATGATAGGTACAATGTTGCGTCGTAGAGAACGTCATTTATATGTAGCGATTTGGTTTTATCTGGCCACATTTGTTACCGTAGCCGTTTTACATATTTTTAATAATATCGAAATTCCGGTATCAGCATTAAAAAGTTATTCTGTTTACGCGGGTGTTCAGGATGCGTTGGTGCAATGGTGGTATGGACATAATGCAGTTGCATTTTTCCTTACAACTCCATTTTTAGGTCTAATGTATTACTTCATTCCAAAGGTTGCAAACCGTCCAGTTTACTCATATAGATTATCTATTATTCACTTTTGGTCTTTGATTTTTATTTATATCTGGGCAGGTCCACACCATTTATTATATTCAGCTTTACCAAACTGGGCTCAAAATTTAGGAGTTGCATTTTCTGTAATGCTTATTGCTCCGTCTTGGGGAGGTATGATCAACGGACTTTTAACATTAAGAGGTGCCTGGGATAAAGTGCGTGAAGAACCAGTTTTAAAATTCTTTGTGGTAGCCATTACTGGTTACGGAATGGCGACTTTTGAAGGTCCGATGCTTTCTCTAAAAAATGTGAATGCTATCGCGCATTATACTGACTGGATCGTTGCTCACGTACACGTTGGTGCATTAGCCTGGAACGGATTTATGTCTTTTGGTATTATTTATTGGTTGATTCCAAGAATGACAAAAAGCACATTGTTTTCAAAAAAATTAGCAAATTTCCATTTCTGGATCGGTACGTTAGGTATCATTTTATATACTTTACCAATGTACGTGGCAGGTTTTCAACAAGCCTCAATGTGGAAACAGTTTAATCCTGATGGTACATTAACTTATGGTAATTTCCTTGAAACAGTTACGGCAATCATGCCATTATACTGGATGAGAGCAATAGGAGGTACTTTGTATCTTGTAGGAATGCTGACATTAGTTTACAATATTATCATGACCGTAAGAGCGGGTAATACTATTGAAGATGAATTAGCACAGGCTCCGGCTTTACAAAGAATAAGCACCGGAAGATTAAAAGGTGAAAAATTCCATACCTGGTTAGAAAGAAGACCAATTCAGTTAACCATTTTAGCAACAATTGCCATTTTAATTGGAGGTATTATTCAGATTGTGCCAACTATTATGGTGAAGTCGAACATACCAACTATTTCCAGTGTTAAGCCTTATACACCTTTGGAACTTGAAGGACGTGATTTATATATTAGAGAAGGTTGTGTGGGATGTCACTCGCAATCCGTACGTCCTTTTAGAAGTGAAGTAGAGCGTTACGGACCACAATCAAAAGCTGGTGAGTTTGTATACGATCACCCATTCCTTTGGGGATCAAAACGTACAGGTCCTGATTTATTGAGAGTAGGAGGAAAATATAATGACAATTGGCATTTTAATCACTTCTGGAATCCGCAAAGTATTTCTGCAGGTTCGATTATGCCGGGTTACAAATGGTTGTTTGATAATGAGCCAATGGATATCTCTTTAACTCAAAAGAAAATGCAAGCCATGGTTACTCTTGGAGTTCCTTATACAGAAGCTGAAGTAGCAAATGCTCAAAAAACATTGAGAGCTCAGGCTATCGCAATCGAAAAGAACTTAGAAAACGATCCTGACTTTGTAAAAAGTTATGAAGAAAGTAAGAAAAAAGCAGCTGCAAAAGGCGAAAAATTTGTTCCTATGAACGAGAGAGAAATTGTTGCCTTGATTGCTTATATACAAAGACTTGGAACTGATATAAAAGTAAAAGAGACTTCTAAATAACAACATTATGTTTGAACAAATAAAACACAATATGGAGACTATTTCGGGTATTGAAGTATACCCGATAGTTTCTCTCCTGATATTCTTTTTCTTTTTTGTAGGATTAGGCTTTTGGGTATTTACATATGGAAAAGAAAAGATTAAGGAAATGAGTGAGATACCTTTAGATGAAGGGAATAGTATAATTTCAAAAGATAATTAAAATGAAAAAGTTTTTCCCAGTATATGTAAGAGTACCGCTGATTTTTTTCATCGTGTTTGGTTTAATGGAATATTTTATAGATTCAGGCGATAGACCTGCATTTATAAAATATCCAATGGTTTCGGTTTTTTTGTTTGTTTTTCTTTTTATTTTGATCGCGATCGAAGTTACATTAAGTGCAGTTGATCGCGTTATGTACGAATTGATGTCGCCGGAAGAAAAGGCGAAACTGGAATATGAAAATAGCCTGAGTTTAACAGAAAGTACCTGGTATAAGGACTTAATGCAGAAGCTTACTAAAACCCAACCTATAGAAAAAGAAGGTGACTTGCTGATGGATCATGATTATGACGGAATCAAGGAGTTAGATAATAATTTACCGCCGTGGTGGGTGTATTTATTCTATATCTGTATTGTTTTTGGAGTAGTTTATTTTGCCCGTTATGAAATTTTTGGTGGAGATGATCAGGAGATGGAGCTTAAAAAAGAAATGGCTCAGGCAAAAATTGATGTAGATGAATACCTAAAAACAGCACCGGATTTAATGGATGAAAAAACAGTTGTTTTATTAACAGATCCTGAAAATCTGGCAACAGGTAAAGAAATATTTACAACCAATTGTGCTGCATGTCACCGTGCCGATGCTGGAGGGCAAATTGGGCCAAACCTTACCGATAATCATTGGATTTTGGGCGGAGGAATTAAAAATCTTTTCCATACTATAACTAATGGAGGTCGTGACGGAAAAGGGATGATTGCCTGGAAAGGAACATTAAAACCAAAAGAAATTCAAAAAGTAGCAAGTTATATTTTATCCTTACAAGGAAGTAATCCAAAAGATCCAAAAGAAGCAGAAGGCGAAATTTGGGTCGATGAAACTGCTCCAACAAAAGATACCACAGCAAGTACTGCTAAAGATAGTACTGAAGTTAAAAAATAATTACAATACATCATGTCAAATTTACCAGACGAAGCTTTTAGAGATACCATCGGAACTATTGATGAAGGAGGTAATCGAAAATTTATTTTTCCTAAAAAACCGTCTGGTAAATTCTATGAGTATAGAAAAATAGTTAGTTACATCTTATTAGCTATTTTAATTGCCAATCCTTTTATAAAAGTAAATGGAAACCAATTTATGATGTTCAATGTTTTAGAACGTCGTTTTAATATTTTTGGTTTTCCATTTTGGCCGCAGGATTTTTATCTTTTCGTAATCTCAATGCTCGTGGGTATTGTTTTTATTCTTTTGTTTACAGTTGTATTTGGTCGTATATTCTGTGGATGGATTTGTCCGCAGACTATTTTTTTAGAAATGGTATTTCGCCGAATTGAATATTGGATTGATGGTGATCGTGGCGCTCAAATGCGATTAGCAAGACAAGAATGGAATTCGGAAAAAATTAGAAAAAGAGTAACTAAATGGACGGTCTTTTTTCTGATATCGTTTGGTATTGCAAATGTATTTCTGGCCTATTTAGTAGGAAGTGACCAATTGTTTTTGATGGTTGAACAAGGACCTATTGAGCAAGCTAGCAACTTTATTGCACTGCTAATTTTTACAGGAGTTTTCTATTTTGTTTTTGTTTGGTTTCGGGAACAGGTTTGTATTATTGCTTGTCCGTACGGAAGATTGCAAGGAGTACTTTTAGATGATAAATCGATTAATGTAGCTTATGATTTTGTACGAGGAGAAAAAGAAGCCGGTCGTGCAAAATTCAATAAAAAAGAAGATAGACCAACTACCGGAAAAGGAGATTGTATAGATTGTCATCAGTGTGTTCATGTTTGCCCAATGGGAATTGATATTAGAAACGGAACACAGCTGGAATGTACTAATTGTACTGCTTGCATTGATGAGTGTGATACCATTATGGAAAGTGTTGGTTTGCCAAAAGGTTTAATTCGATACGCTTCTGAAGATGAAATTACGAAGAAAGCACCTTTTAAATTTACAGCAAGAATGAAAGGTTATACAGCCGTTTTATTCATTTTATTAAGTGTTTTTGTAGGGATGTTATTTTTGAGAACCGAAGTTCAGGCTGTTGTTTTACGCTTGCCGGGACAATTGTTTCAGCATAAAGGTGATATGATCAGTAATGTTTATACTTATAAGATCGTTAACAAAACAATGAAAGATTACCACGATATTCATTTTGAATTAATAGATCAAAAAGGAAATATTAAAAATGTTGGTAAACAGCATTTTAAAGTCTTAAAAGAAGGGATTTCGCAAGGAACATTATTTATAGAGATTGATCAGGCTCTTTTGGAAAGTGATAAAACCAAAGTTCAAATTGGAGTTTATAATGGAAAAGAATTGCTTGAAACCACAACAACTAATTTTTTAGGCCCACGAAGTTTTAATTAAAAATATAGTATTATGAAAATAAATTGGGGAACAGGAATTGTCATAGCATTTGCATTGTTTATGTCTTTTATTTTATATTTTGTTTTTGAAGTTCAGTCTAATAGTAAATACGACAATGATTTGGTTGTTGAAGAATACTATAAACACGATTCGCATTTTCAGGATGAAATGGCCCGAATTCAAAATGCTCATGATTTACAACAAAAACCGTCTATCGTTTATACTGAAAATGGTGTAAAAGTAGCTTTTCCCGCAACTTTTGAAAATGATAAAGTAAAGGGAAATATATTGTTATACAGACCATCAAATAAAAAATTTGATTTTGATACACAAATTGCTTTAACCAATTCATCATTACTTATTCCACAAAAGAAATTGATTAAAGGACGTTGGGATGTTAATATGGAATGGGAATATAAGGGCACAAAATACCTGTCCAAAGAAGTGATTTATGTAAATTGATATGTTGTTTTAAAGAGATATTCTTTCTGTTATAACGTATTCATTTGATAAAAGAAAAATTAAAATAGATATGCTCTACTCAGCTTTCATATTAGGTTTAATTAGTAGTTTACACTGTATAGGAATGTGCGGTCCAATAGCTATGATGTTACCTGTAGATCAGCAAAATGATGCTAAAAAAGTAACACAGATCATTACATATCATTTAGGAAGATTAACTGCTTATGCCACAATTGGATTAATTTTTGGATTATTGGGAAGAGGATTTTTTCTGGCTGGTTTGCAGCAAAAGATGTCTATTTTTATTGGCCTGGCGATGATTCTTGTGGTTTTGATTCCGGAGAAAGTTTTTTCAAAGTATAATTTTTCAAAACCGGTTTATAAAATTATTTCCAGAGTAAAATCAAGTTTAGGAAATCAATTTAAAAAGAAAACCTATAAATCTCTTTTTACAATAGGATTATTAAATGGTTTTTTGCCTTGCGGAATGGTGTATGTAGCGCTATTTGGCGCAATTGCCATGCAAAGTGCAGGCTTTGGAGTTTTGTATATGATTTTGTTTGGATTGGGAACAATTCCTTTAATGACAGTGGTTGTTTATGTACATTCATTAATAAAATTGCCTTTCAGAAATAAAATCCAAAAGGCAATTCCGTATGTAGCTGTAGTAATTGGTGTTTTATTTATCCTTAGAGGACTGGGATTAGGAATTTCTTATATTTCTCCTTCAAATATGAGTTTGTTTGTACAAGGAACTCCTAATTGTCATTAAACAGTCATCGAAAACAAGTTTGTTTCCGGTGATTTTCTTTTTAGATGTAAATCGAATGCCATACATATATTTCGAACAAAAGGTCTTCCTGCTTCAGTGATTTTTATTTTACCTTCCTCGATTATAATCAACTGATCTTTTTCTATTTCTTTTAGGTCTTCTAATACATTTGGGATTTCTTTGAAATATAAGTCTTCATTATTCCAGGAAGTTTCAAATTCGCAGGTTAGGTTTAATATGTGTTTTCTAATGATTAAGTCTTCATCGCTTAAAATATGGCCTTTAACAACAGGCAATTTGTCTTCTTCTAATAATTGATAGTATTCCTCTATACTTTTTGTGTTTTGCGCAAAGCTGTACCAACTATCACTAATAGATGAAACGCCTAAACCAATCATAAGTTGCGTTTTTGAGGCACTATAACCCATGAAATTTCGATGTAATTCTTTATTAGCGGTTGCTTTGTATAAACTATCAGAAATTAGTGCAAAATGATCCATACCAATTTCGTGATAACCATTTTGAGATAACATTTGTTTCCCTGTTTCGTATAGTTTGCGTTTTTCAGCATCTTTAGGAAGGTTTTCTTCATTAAAACCGCGTTGACCGTTACCTTTTATCCATGGTACGTGAGCGTAGCTGTAAAATGCCAAACGATCCGGTTTTAAAGAATTTGTCTTTTCGACAGTATCAATTACGTTCTCAATCGTTTGAAATGGTAATCCAAAAATAATATCATGACCTATCGATTTATAACCAATTTCTTTTGCCCAAAAAGTTACTTTTGCGACATTATGAAATGGCTGAATTCGATGAATTGCTTTTTGAACTTTTTCGGCATAATCCTGCACGCCAAAACTTACTCGGCGAAAGCCTAAATCGTATAATTTTTTAAGTTGTTCGTAGGTAGTATTGTTAGGATGACCTTCAAAACTGAACTCGTAGTTTTCGGCTTTATCAGCTTTGGAGAATATGCCATTTATAAGGAATTCTAAATTGTTTGTTGAGAAAAAGGTTGGAGTTCCTCCGCCTAAATGAATTTCTTTGATGAGTGGTTTGTCAGGTAATAAATTACAATATAAATCCCATTCTTTTAAAACAGCTTGTATATAAGTTTCTTCTACCGAATGGTTTTTTGTAATGCGTTTATTGCAGCCACAAAAAGTACACATGCTTTCGCAAAATGGTAAATGGATGTATAAACTAATTCCGTTTTGAGAGTTACTTTCTAAAAATGATTTATGAAAAGACGCTATCCATTCCTGAGTAGTAAAATCACTTTCATTCCAGTATGGAACTGTTGGATAACTAGTGTATCTGGGACCTGGGACATTGTATTTTTGGGTCAGTGAGATTTTCATAAAGTCGGATTTTGTATAATTCAAAATTAGAATTTATGGATGAGGCATAAAATGACAAATATCATATATTAGGCAAAAAAAAGAGGCTCACTAGGAGCCTCTTTTCTGAATTAAATAATTAACGTGAAATAGAATCTTGGATGATTTTAAGCCATTTTTTTGCAAATTCATGATCTTGATAAACGCTTATTTGTTTGATACGGTCATCGTCAAAATCATAGAATGGTATTGTGATCTTTTTAGGAGTGTCTTTATCCTGAAATTCAAAATCAATTTTTACAATTGTGTCAGAAGGTCCTTCAGTTGTTAAAACTAGTTTACAGGATGAAACACTTTTAAGATCTAAATAAGTAGATTCTTGTTGATTTGGATTGAAATTCATCAATATAAATCGTCTGTTTTTTTGATCAATTGTAAGCGTCTTATTGCTTTGAGATTCAGTTAAATCGAAATCTTCCGGATGTGTTGGATTGAATTTCTTTTTGATGTTTAAAATTTTTGATTTGCTTGCAGCGCTCGTTCGTGCTGAAAAATATACTGGAATTGCTACTATGATCGCGATCACAATACCAATTATGGTTACACTTGTTTCCATTGATTTAAAAAAATTGGGTAAATTATTATGAAATGTGAGGCAGTTTTCAGAATAGAAAACAGCTCAATTGGTAAGGTTTTTTTTTCCTTAATTAAAATTCATATAATTTCTACCAGAAAAAATGGAAGGGGTAGAGCATTAAAAGTACTTTTTTGCTCTGAGCTGAAAATTGATTTGCGAAGTTAGATGTTGATTTAACTGCTTTATGCTGAGGAATCACCATCAGTACAGAATCAAACCATTTAATTAAACCAGATGAGTTTGATTTTATATTTGCTGCAAACTGATAACTGGTTTGCGGTTGTATAAAAGCCAGTGAATCGGCGTGATCTATAGAGAAATTGGTATCCGTTTTTTGAGTTTCAGTTATTTCAATAGCAGACTCGTTTGCCTGAGCGGCAAAAAAGGCAATTATCAAAAGTGATATAAAAATAACAGTTTTACGAATCCAATTCATGGTGGCGAATTTAACTCATAAAATACAATTAAAGAAATTTTAAAGAATTAATTAACTTTAAAAGTAGGGTTATTATTTTATCCTCAAAATTTTGAATGAGTTGAGGATAAAATAAAATTACTGTTGCATTTTGAAATAGTAATCAGCTGAATGTTTTCCGCTTCCGTAAAACAGGAAGAAAACGCAAACTAATAAAACGACAATTGCCAGAATTAAACTTTCAGAATGCATATGCCCCATAAAATTGATGAGAATTGCCCCAAATAATATCGGTAATTGAGCTGCAATTGCCCATCTGGTAAGTAATCCGAAAAAGATCATAATACCACCAATCATATGAGCTGGTGCAATATAATGTAAGAGAAACATTCCGCCGCCAAACTGATCAATTGGCGAAATTAAATCATGCAAATACTGAATGTTGGTTACAAATGAAACTCCTTTCATAAATAAAAATACACCCAAAACAATACGTACTAAATCAACTGGTAAATAAGTGTGCGCATTTGCCCATTTATTTAAACTTTTTACATTTTCCATGATACTACGTGATTAAAAATTACATATAAAGTTACTACTTTTTAATGAGATATTTAATTTTAAGTATTTGAAAGTGAGATTTTTGTATTTTTTTAACGCATATATCGAAATATGATAAATTTAAACCTGAATAACTCCTAGGTTAAATGGTTTTTGAATAGGAGCATGGTTGGCAGCTTCAATTCCCATAGAAATCCAGGTACGCGTATCTAAAGGATCGATGATGGCATCTGTCCATAATCTTGACGCAGCATAATAGGGAGAAGTTTGTTCGTCGTATCTCGCTTTAATTTTATTAAATAATTCAGCTTCTTTGGCTTCGTCTACGATTTCTCCTTTTGCTTTAAGCGAAGAAGCTTCGATTTGGGCTAAAACTTTTGCAGCCTGAGTTCCTCCCATAACAGCAAGTTCTGCACTTGGCCATGCAAAAATTAATCTCGGATCATAGGCTTTTCCGCACATGGCATAATTTCCTGCTCCGTACGAATTGCCGACAATTACAGTAAATTTTGGAACCACCGAATTACTAACGGCATTCACCATTTTGGCACCATCTTTTATAATTCCGCCATGTTCAGATTTTGATCCTACCATGAAACCGGTAACATCCTGAACAAATACCAACGGAATTTTTTTCTGATTACAATTGGCAATAAATCGAGTGGCTTTATCAGCACTATCAGAGTAAATAACTCCGCCAAATTGCATTTCTCCTTTTTTGGTCTTAACCACTTTTCGTTGATTGGCAACAATTCCTACCGCCCAGCCATCGATTCTGGCATAACCGGTAATAATAGTTTGACCGTAACCATCTTTATAAGCTTCAAACTCTGAATTATCAACCAAGCGATTGATGATTTCCATCATATCGTATTGTTCGTTTCTCGCTTTTGGCAGGATTCCGTAAATGTCTTTAGGTTCTAAAGCAGGTTTTTCAGATTTAATTCGGTTGTAGCCCGCTTTATCATAATCGCCTATTTTATCTACTATATTTTTTATTTTATCTAATGCGTCTTTATCGTCTTTAGCCTTATAATCAGTCACGCCAGAAATCTCACAATGTGTTGTGGCGCCACCCAAAGTTTCGTTATCAATCGTTTCTCCAATGGCAGCTTTTACCAAATAGCTTCCTGCAAGAAAAATACTTCCGGTTTTATCCACAATCAAAGCTTCGTCGCTCATAATAGGTAAGTAAGCGCCACCGGCAACACAACTCCCCATAACAGCAGCAATTTGAGTAATACCCATACTGCTCATTTGCGCATTGTTTCTAAAGATTCGGCCAAAATGCTCTTTGTCAGGAAAAATTTCATCCTGAAGTGGCAAGTAAACCCCTGCGCTGTCTACCAAATAAATAATAGGCAATCTGTTTTCCATGGCAATTTCCTGCGCACGTAGATTTTTCTTTCCGGTAATAGGAAACCAGGCGCCAGCTTTTACAGTAGCATCATTGGCAACAACTATACATTGTTTGCCTTTTATGTAGCCTATTTTGATAACAACACCTCCTGAAGGACATCCGCCATGTTCTGCATACATCCCGTCTCCAACAAATCCTCCAATTTCAATACTCTTTGAGCCTTCGTCAAGCAAATAAGCGATACGCTCACGTGCGGTCATTTTTCCTTCGGCATGTAATTTTTCTATACGTTTTTCGCCTCCGCCCAATTTTACTTTGGCAAATCTTTGTTTTAAGTCAGAAAGTAATAGTTTATTGTGATCTTCGTTTTTATTGAAGTTTAAATCCATGATATATTGTGGTTTTTACAAAATAGTGTTGGCTAATTTACAAAATCAATTGAAACCCACATAATAAATGTTTTCTTAACTATAATAAAAAATAGGCATTGATATTTTAAAAATAATAGAGGTTTAATGAGTAATAAATGAATTTATAGATTTTATAAACCCAGCTTTTGTTTATAGATAAGCCAAAGATAAAATATGTATTAAATGGTATTTTTTGCTTTAATTTGTTATTTCATACCAATTAGTATTTTTTATGTCTAAAAAAGCTGCCAATACCCGACTTACAATTCTTCAGAAAGCATTTGAATTAATTTACTCAAAAGGATATCAAACAACAAGTATTGATGATATCATAGCGACTACACAAGTTACAAAAGGTGCATTTTATTACCATTTTAAGACCAAAGATGAAATGGGAGTTGCTATAATCGAGGAAATTTTAAAACCTGTGATGCTCGAAAGTTTTATAAAACCGATTGAAAACTCACAAAATCCTGTTGATGATTTATATAATATGATTTCGTATCTACTTCTTGAAGATCCTTTTTTACAAATAAGGTATGGCTGTCCTGTTGGAAATTTAACGCAGGAAATGACACCATGGAATAATCAGTTTAGTGAGGCTTTATTAGGACTAATTGATCAATGGAAGCAAACTATTGAAAAAACGATTTTAAATGCTCAGAACTCAGGTTTAATCAAAAAAGAAGTAAGTGGCGAACAAGTAGCTTTTTTTATGATATCTGGATATTGGGGGATACGAAATTTTGGAAAAATTAAGAATAATAATTCTTGCTATATTGTTTATATAAAGGAGCTTAGAAGTTATTTGGATAATTTGAAATAAAATTTAAAACTAAAACATACTAGTTAGTATGTTTTTTGAATATATTTGCATTGTCTTAATTTTAAAACAATGTATACAACACTATTATTTTGCCATTCGATTCTACGGTGGTTTGTTTTAGGAAGTTTATTCTACTCGATTTTTATAGCTTACAAAGGTTATTCGCTAAAATTATCTTTCACTAAAAAAGATAATTTAGTCAGGCACTGGACGGCAACTATTGCCCATATTCAATTGATTTTTGGAATATTAATTTATGTGCAAAGTCCTATTGTAAAATACTTTTGGGCAAATTTTACAACCGCTATTCAAAATATTGATGCCGCTTTTTTTGGATTGATTCATATTGTATTAATGCTGGTTTCGATTGTTTTAATAACAATTGGCTCCGCTTTGGCAAAAAGAAAAGAAAGTGATCGCGATAAATTTAAAACCATGTTAGTTTGGTTTTCTATTGCAGTACTAATCATTTTTATAGCAATTCCGTGGCCATTCTCATTTCTCGCAAACCGACCTTATTTTAGATAACATGAAAAATTTATTAAAAACCAATACCGGACGATTACGAATTATTGGATTTCTTGAAGGACCCTCTCTATTAACGTTACTTTTTATAGCAATGCCTATGAAGTATTTATTTGAAATGCCTTTTCTAACAAGGCCAATAGGAACCATACATGGCGCTTTATTTCTGCTTTTTATTTTTAATACTTTGAGTGTTGGTGTAGAGCAAAACTGGAATTTTAAAGACACTACCTGGAAAGTGCTTTTGGCGTGTGTTATTCCGTTTGGAACTTTTTATATCGATGCTAAAATTCTAAGTAAAATTAAAAACCAGTAATAACTATGATTTTTGTATTTAAAACAAACGTTGATAATATATCAAAAGTAAAAAAGATAGCGCCTAAACTGAATAAGTTATTTCCTAATTCGAAATGGAATTTTGATTTGGAAGATTGTGATAATATTCTAAGATTCGAATGTAGTGACAATATTATCGAGAAGGTAATTTTTTTAATGAAAGTTGTAGGCTTTGAATGCGAAGCTTTATAAAACAAAAAACAGAAGCAAGCTTCTGTTTTTTTATATGCATAAAATAATGACTTTTATTTTTTAGAATCGCCAACCATTCTTTTTAGAATTGCCCATTGTTTTAAGGCATCACGAGCTTCGACAGCAGGATATCCTAACATTGTTTTTCCGGCAGGAATATCACCAACGACTCCTGAACCAGCTCCAACAATAGCGCCGTCTCCTATAGTAGTATGATCTTTTATAGAAGCGCTTCCGCCAATAATAACACCATTTCCTAATGTTACAGAACCAGCTAAACCGCTATTTCCGGCCATAATACAAAATTTACCTAATTTACTATTATGTCCAATTTGAACTAAATTATCGATTTTGCATCCGTCTCCAAGAACTGTAGAACTAAATTTTCCACGATCAACGCAAGTATTTGCTCCAATTTCAACACCGTTACCAATAATTACATTTCCAATTTGTGGAATTTTCACTAAACCTTTTTCACTACAAGGACGAAATCCGAAACCATCAGCTCCGATTGTTGCGTTTGGGTGAATGATACAATCATTACCAATATGACAACGTTCACGAACTACAGCCCCTGACCAAATAATTGTATTTTTACCAATAGTACATTCGTCTAAAATGGTAACATTTGGATAAATAGTAACATTTGCACCAATTTCAACTTTTGGACCAATATAGCAACCAGCACCAATTCTTGCACCTTCGCCAATAATAGCTGTTTCATCAACATTAGCTGATTTATGGATATTATTACGAAATATTGGAGTAGGAGGTGCAAAAAGTGCTAAAATTTGAGACATAGCCAAATCAGCATTTTTTACTTTTATAAAAGCACGATTATCTCCGGGTTCAATTGAAATATCTTCGTTAACAACTGCAATTGAAGCTTTTGATCCTTCCCAAAATTTTTCATATTTTTTATTTCCTATAAATGAAATTTCAGAAGTGGTGGCTTTTTCTAATTGTTCTGTTGCGGTTATGCTTTGCGAAGTTGTGCCGTAAATTACGCCATTAATAACTTCATTAATTTCTTGAATTGAATAGGATTTCATCGAATGATTTTAATTGTTTTAGGGGTTAATTCGCACCAAATAAAATCAATTAGATTTAAATTACCTAATCTTATTTTGAAGTTTTTTATATAGTATTTTAAATAATAGTTTAAATATTACAATTTTAACATAAAATCTATTAATTTTTTGATTGATTTTGAATTGTCAGACCGTGATGTAAACTTTATGTCTGATATTTTGTAGGTTTTAAAGTGTTAGTTTCTAAATTTAAAACTAAGTATTTTAGGTAATTATTATGATGTTATCTTGTTTTAAATCAATTGGTTTTTATCTTTAAAATGGCTTTGTGAGCGATTGCAAAAGCATCATGATATTTTGTAGGTTTATGATCTGTGAATTTAAAAACGCTTTTTTGAATCACACTACAGAATATTTAAAGAAAGATAAATGAAAATGGTAAGATTGATTTCAGTTTTTTGATTGAATTTTCAAATTATTTTTTATAGATATTATAATTAGTAAGTTAAATCTTATTTTTTTAAAGGTTTTCTTTTTTGAAATTATTTTAAAAACTGCTTTTAGAACAGAATTAAAATTAAAAAGCGACTCCTTTTTATTAAAGTGAATCGCTTTTAAAATATTATTCTTTTATTTTAGAAAGAGAAATAGCATTAATACAATAACGCAAACCGCTTGGTTCAGGACCATCAGGAAACACGTGTCCCAAATGTGCATCGCAGGTATTGCAAACCACCTCAACACGAATCATTCCGTATGATTTGTCTGCATGATAAGCAATAGCATTTTCTTTTAATGGTTGTGTAAAAGAAGGCCAGCCTGTTCCTGATTCGAATTTCTCGGTTGCGTCAAAAAGTAAAGTGCCACAACATTTACATTCATAAATTCCCGGATCGAATAAACTGCAAAGTTCAGAACTAAAAGATCTTTCGGTGCCTTTTAATCGTGCCACCTGAAATTCTTCCGGCGTTAAAAGCTGTTTCCATTCTTCTGGTGTTTTCTCCACTCTTTTATCCGGAGTTGGATTTCCTTTATTCGTAAAACGAATTATATCTGCCCATTTTATCATTGTCGTAATTTTAAATTAAAAAGATTGAACTATTCTTAAGATACTTAAAAGGTAATAAGAATATTTACTGTTACTTATAAAAGTAAATAATTAATTATCAAATGGATAATTTTCATATCGTTTATATTCTCCGGTTTCGCAATTTATTTTAACCACATAATGTTTAAGGTTTCTGGGAACTAAGTCATCAGGAAGTGTTCCTGATTCTGTTTCTTCGCCAAATATGTAGTAACTATTTTTTGGGCCAACCTCAATTCCGTCAGTTGTGATTGATCTAAAAACCTGATCTTTTCTTTTTTCTTTCAGGATACGATCTGCGTCTTTTATTTTTATTTTGCTTTTTTTGGCAAAATTATAATACTCGATACTATCTGATACGCTAATTTTACGAATATGTTTTGATACTTCGGGATTAATCCAACCGTGTTCCCTGAAAAGTACCGGTCGCAAAAAAACTTCATTGTTAATTGTAGGATTATCAGAAAATCTACAGTCATTACTTCCAACATATCCCGTCATTCCGTAATGTAAGTAAGCATAATGATGATAGCCCGAAATATAATAATGTAATTTGTTTTGTGTGGTAACTACAATGGTGTCTGTTTTCAAGAATGTTTTATAAGGAATATTGATGGATTTATATTCATCATAACTGGTTCTTTTATTGAACCCATTTTTAATCAATGTGTCCTGAATAAATTTTCCTTGTCTTAGTATCTGAAACTTAAGAATATTAATTTCATTCTTTTTGAATTTTGCAAACTGAATCTCAGGTTGTTCAGTAATAAGTTTGACTGTATCGCATTCTTTTGAGAACTCGACTGCATCAATTTCGGCTTGTTTTTTTCGGTGATCTGATGACCACAAGAACCAACCAATCATTATTGCTACCAGAGTAATAAAAACACCTATTATTACTAAACAACCTTTGATATATTTATTCATTTATTCTTCCTCTTTTTGCCCCATCATCATTAAAAATGCTTTTAGGAAAGGATCAATATTCCCGTTCATAACGCCATCGACATCACTGGTTTCATAGCCTGTACGAACATCTTTTACTAACTTATACGGCTGCATTACGTAATTACGTATTTGCGAACCCCATTCGATTTTCATTTTTCCGGCTTCGATATCAGCGCGTTGTGCTTGCTGTTTCTTCAATTCGATTTCATACAATTGCGAACGTAGCATTTGCATGGCACGTTGTCTGTTGTCTTGCTGAGATCGGGTTTCAGAACATTGAATCTGGATTCCGGTTGGTTTGTGTACCAATTGTACTTTGGTTTCAACCTTATTCACATTTTGTCCTCCGGCACCACTGGATCGTGAAGTTGTAATTTCGATATCGGCAGGATTAATGTCGATTTCGATACTGTCATCAACAAGCGGATAAACATATACAGATGCAAATGAAGTATGACGTTTAGCATTACTATCAAAAGGAGAGATTCGAACCAAGCGATGTACGCCGTTTTCTCCTTTTAAATATCCAAAAGAATAATCGCCCTCAAACTCCAGCGTAACGGTTTTAATTCCCGCAACCTCGCCAGCCTGAAAGTTCAGTTCTTTTATCTTAAAACCATAACTTTCGCCCCACATCATATACATACGCATTAGCATTCCTGCCCAATCACAACTTTCGGTTCCGCCCGCACCAGCAGTAATTTGTACTACGGCACTCAAACTGTCTCCTTCGTCTGAAAGCATGTTTTTAAATTCGATGTTTTCGATATGAGCTTGCGTTGTATTGTAATGCTCGTCTAATTCTTCTGCAGAAAGTTCCTCTTCCTTATAAAAATCATACGCTAGTTGCAATTCATCTGTAAGTTCGATGGCTTTGTTATAATCTTCGATCCATTTTTTCTTGTTTCGAAGGTTTTTTACAATGACTTCGGCTTCTTTTGCATTGTTCCAAAAGTCTGGTGCGAAGGTTTTTTCTTCTTCGTTGGCAATTTCAATTAGTTTGGCATCAACGTCAAAGATACCTCCTCAACGCACCAAGGCGCTCCACAATACCTTTTATTTGTTCGGTAGTTGTCATAAATTAATAGTAGTTTTTATTGTTTCTTGAATTTTACGTGATTATTGAAGCTTATAGAAAAAGAACTCTTAATAAACACGTAATTTTTATTGTACAAAAATAAGATATAGTTTTTAGATTCTAACATTAATTTTAACATATAAAATAGTCTCTAAAAGTCTTTTTGCATTAAATAAGTTGCCGGAAGATAATTTTGCTTTCAGGAATTAATTACTAAAGAAAAAAATTAGCATTTATTTTTTGTTTGCTTCGCGCTAAAGTAATAATAATGGACTTTTTTAAGTTTAATTTTAATATTGAATTTATTGTTTGAATATCAGTTGTTTATGTGTTTGGCCTTTGATGCATATAAGCAGTAATTTTTGCGTCTAACAAATTGGTTTCTAAAATTATAAGCTAATTTTAGAATATTAATGTTAGTTTTATATGATTTTTGTAAATATTACGTTAATTTGGTTTAATTGTATTTACAAGTTAAATTTTAGCAAAACTTGCCAAGAATAACTATCAGTAATACGTAATTTTGCTGTACAAAAAAGATATACTTTTTAGAATATGGAGATAAATTTAATTAGCGATACTATTACCAAACCTACCAACGAAATGTTGCAGTATATGTTTAACGCTCATGTTGGCGATGATGTATACAGACAGGATCCTACAGTTATTGAGTTGGAAACCAGGGTCGCTGAGTTTTTTGGTATGGAGGCCGGACTATTTTTTCCGTCAGGAACTATGGCTAACCAAACCGCTATAAAATTACATACACAGCCCGGAGAGCAATTAATTGCTGATAAATATGCCCACGTTTATAATTATGAAGGTGGAGGAGTTTCGTTTAATAGTGGCGTTTCTTGTTGCTTATTAGATGGAAATCGAGGTATGATTACGGCAAGTCAGGTTGCAGCAGCGATTAATGATCCGGAATTTTATCATAGTCCGTTAACGAGTTTGGTTTGTGTCGAAAATACAACCAACAAAGGTGGCGGAGCTTGTTATGAATTAGAAGATTTAAGAGAAATAAAAAAGGTTTGCGATGCTAATAATTTGAAATTCCATCTTGATGGAGCCAGAATTTGGAATGCATTGGTAGCAAAAAGACAAAATCCGAAAGATTTTGGTGCTATTTTCGATACTATTTCGGTTTGTTTATCAAAAGGATTAGGCGCTCCAATTGGTTCAATTTTGCTAGGAAGTAAAGCTGATATTCACAGGGCGTTGAGAATCAGGAAGATATTGGGTGGTGGAATGCGTCAGGTTGGTTATTTGGCTGCAGCCGGATTATATGCTTTGGCCAATAATATCGAAAGATTGGCAGAAGATCACAGACGCGCCAAAGAAATCGCTGCAATTTTAAGCACAAAACCGTGGGTATCGCATATAGAACCTGTAGAAACCAATATTTTGATCTTTTCATTGGCAGAAGGTTACAGTGATCAGCTTCTGATTGAAAAATTAAAACAAAAAAATATTTTGATAAGTTCAATGGGGAGCAATAAACTAAGGCTTGTAACTCATTTAGATTATAAAGAAGTGATGCATACGTATGTGATTGAAACGCTTCAGAAGTTTTAATTTTCGTATTTTTATAAAAACATAAAACCGCCCAAAAGGCGGTTTTTTTAGTGTTTATCTAAATCTATGATTTAGATTTTTTCTCCGTAATACGCTTTACGCATAATTTCTTCCATATCTTTTACCAAAGGTAAACGAGGGTTTGCCGGAGTACATTGATCTTCAAAAGCATTCATGGCAAGTGTGTTTAGTTTTGCAAGCCATTCTTTTTCATCGAGACCTTGTTCTTTAAAACTCATTTTTATGCCTACTTTTTTACCCAGTTCATAACAGGCCTGAGCATAGACCTGAGGTCCGTCTTTTGGTCCTTTTGCCGGAAGGCCTAACATTTGGCAAATTTCGAAATATTTTTGATCTGCTTTATAAGTAGAATATTTAGGCCATACCGAGAGTTTTCCTGGAACTTCGCCATTGTATTTAATCACGTAAGGCAATAAAATAGCATTTGTACGACCGTGTGGTGTATGGAACATTCCGCCAATTTTATGCGCCATAGAATGAGAGATTCCTAACATCGCATTGGCAAATGCCATACCTGCAATTGTCGAAGCATTGTGCATTTTATCGCGCGCTTCGTCGTCATTTTTACCGTCAAGATAGGTTCTTTCCAGATATTGAAATACCATTTTAATAGCCTGAAGAGCAAGTCCGTCTGTGTAATCATTTGCTACAATCGAAACATAGGCTTCTGTTGCGTGCGTAAGTACATCCATTCCTGTATCTGCAGTAACTGACGGAGGAACGGTTTTCGTCAACTCAGAGTCGATAATCGCAACAGTTGGTGTAAAAGCATAATCTGCCAAAGGATATTTTTTATTGACAGAATGATCTGAAATTACCGCAAAAGGAGTTACTTCTGAACCTGTTCCTGAGGTTGTTGGTATACAAATCATTTTTGCTTTTTTTCCTAAGGTTGGGATCTTCACGGCACGTTTACGAATGTCCAGGAATTTCTGTTTGACATCATCAAACGAAACCTGAGGTTGTTCGTATAGCAGCCACATAACTTTTGCAGCATCCATAACAGATCCTCCGCCCAGCGCAATAATAGTATCCGGCTGAAACTCACACATGGTTTCTGCACCTGCTCTGGCCGTTTCGATGCTTGGATCCGGCTCTACATTAGAAAAAATTCTAACATCGACTTTGTTGGCACGACGGTTTAAAACGTCTATGATTTTTTGAACAAAACCAAGTTTTAGCATAATCAAATCAGTTACAATCATTACTTTGTCAAGAGATTGCATTGATTTTAAATATTGAATCGAGTTAGGCTCGAAATAGATTTTTGAAGGGACTTTGAACCATTGCATATTATTATTTCTTCTACCAATTCGCTTGATATTTATTAAATTTATTGCACCAACATTTCCTGAAACAGAGTTTTTTCCATAAGACCCGCAGCCAAGGGTAAGAGACGGAATAAATGAATTGTAAACGTCTCCGATGCCTCCAAAAGTCGAAGGCGAGTTCCAGATTACACGAATCGCTTTTACGGCAACTCCAAAATCTTTAGCTATTTTTTCGTCTTTTGTATGAATAGCTGCTGAGTGACCTAATCCGTCAAATTCTACCATTTGTTCAGATAGTTTAATACCTTCTTCTGTTGAATTTGATTTTAGAATCGCCAAAACAGGAGAAAGTTTTTCTCTGGTCAGAGGTTCATTTACGCCAACTTCTGTTACTTCAACTGCAATGATGACCACATTTTCAGGAACAGAGAAACCAGCTTGCTCTGCGATCCATTGCGGAGATTTTCCAACAACACTTGAGTTTAGTTTTGCACCACCGCAGTTTATACCTTTTGCAGTAACGCCAAACATTAATTCTTCAAGTTTTGCTTTTTCTTTTTCATTAGCAAAATAAACATGATGGTGTTTAAAAGCAGCTTTTGTTTCTTCATAAATTTCTTTATCGATAATAGCAGCTTGTTCAGAGGCGCATATCATTCCCCAGTCAAATGATTTTGAAAGTACGATATCGTAAACGGCTTGTTTTATATTGGCGGTTTTCTCAATATATGCAGGAACGTTTCCGGCACCAACGCCCAGAGCTGGTTTACCACAAGAATAAGCGGCGCGAACCATTGCATTTCCTCCGGTTGCCAGAATGGTGGCAATTGTAGGATGGTTCATTAAAGAATTGGTAGCTTCTACAGATGGATATTCGATCCATTGAATACAATTTTCCGGAGCTCCGGCAGCAACTGCAGCATCGCGAACTACAATTGCAGCAGCTTTAGAGCACTGTTGAGCCGACGGATGGAAACCAAATATAATTGGATTACGGGTTTTAAGAGCGATTAATGCTTTGAAAACAGTGGTAGAAGTAGGGTTGGTTGTTGGTGTAACACCACAAATTACGCCTACTGGTTCTGCAATTTCTACAATTCCAGATAATTGATCTTCACCTATAATCCCTACGGTTTTTAAGTTTTTTAAGCTATTGGTTACATTTTCGGCAGCAAACATGTTTTTGGTTGCTTTGTCTTCAAAAATACCACGGCCTGTTTCTTCGACAGCATGCAAAGCAAGTTCGCCGTGTTTGTCTATAGCAGCAACAGAAGCTTTGGCCACAATATAATCAACTTGTTCCTGATTAAGTTCCAGGAATTGTTCCAGAGCAATGGCTCCTTTTTTGGCAAGTTCTTCGACATGAGCAATAGCATCAACTTTTGGAGTTTCCTTTACGGGATCTTTTACTAATCCAGCACTTTGTTTTTCTGCTGTTTTGTTTTCGGTTCCATTTGGACTTAAAGTTTTCTCATTCATAGTAATTTGTGTTATAGTTAATATTCACTTTTAATGCAGTTTTATAGATTGTGATCACTAATTATTTTTACGACGAAAGTTTTTTTGAGTCTGATGTAGGATTAACTCTAAAAATCTAATTATAACTAATTTCTCATTCTATCTTTTTTTATTCATTTTTTTAATGTTTTTTGGATTGCTTAATCCTTACAAATTTTTGCTTCTAAAGAAAAAAAAAGGATAAGATTTTGCTTTTTATCTGTATCAAATATCAAGACATATCAATAGAATAAAGATGATATTTGTCAGTCGAAAAAAAAATCTACGCAAACGTTTTCTATTGAAAATCATCATTTTACACTTGAAAAGTGAGGTAAAAAAGAAGGGTGGAAGAGGTGTTTTGTACTTTCGAAAAACAAAAAAAAGGAGGCGCTAAATAAAACGTAAAGGCTTGACTATTTCGATTGCAACAAAGAAATTTTCAAAGAAAAAAGGAAAGAAAAAGGCATAAAAAAAATCCGTTTCATTTCGTTAAAAATGAATCGGATTTTAATTAAAAGAAATAAAAAAATCTCTTATTTGAATAAATTATCCATTCCTGGAATCATTGGCATATCCATTTTTGCAACAGCATCAAGTTCTTGTTCGTTAACGCTTGTAGCTCTTTCTATTGCTTTGTTTAGCGTTACAACTAAGTAATCCTCTAATTGTTCTTTATCTTCAAGCAAAGAATCATCAATAGAGATTGATTTTACTTTTCTATTTGCAGTTAATGTTACCTTTAGTAATCCGTCAGCGCTTTGTTCATCAATCAAAACAGTATCCAAACGCTTCTTCGTATCTTCAATTTTTTGTTGGGTTTCTTTAAGTTTGCCCATCATTCCCATTAAATCCATTTTTGTTGATTTTTTAAATTGTTTCGTACAAAATTAGTATATTGCTTTATGATATCAATAGAATATTTTATGAAAAAATTAATTTGGTTCTGTTGTCTTTGTAGTATTTTTGCTCCTTCGTATTTAAAAACTAATGCTTAATCAATGCAAAACGATATAATGGCTCCACAAGCCAAAGAAATTCCTAAATCATTAAAAAAACATAAAGAGACAAGAATTGACAATTATTTTTGGTTAAATGACCGCGAAAATCCTGAAGTTATCGACTATCTGAATCAGGAAAATTCATATTACCAGAGTATGACATCGCATACAAAAGATCTTCAGGAAAATTTGTATGAAGAGATGAAAGGCAGAATTAAAGAAGATGATTCATCTGTTCCTTATTTTTATAATGGTTACTATTACATCACTCGTTTTGAAACTGGTCAGGATTACCCCATATTTTCAAGAAAAAAAGGAAGCCTTTCGGCAGATGAGGAAATTTTATTCAATTGCAATGAATTGGCAAAAGATCACGCTTACTTTAAACTAGGAGGTTTAAGCGTAAGTCCAAATAATAAATTTGCCAGTTTTGGAGTAGATATTGTGGGAAGAAGAATTTACACTATTCAGGTCAAAAACTTAGAAACAGGAGAAATTTTAGCAGATAAAATCGAAAATGCAACCGGAGGATCTGTTTGGGCAAATGACAATAATACGATTTTCTATACCAAACAAGATGAAGTCACTTTAAGAGCGGATAAGGTTTTTAGACATAAATTAAATACAGAATCTACTGCTGATGTTTTGGTTTTTAATGAAACTGATGATACTTTTAATGTGTCTGTAAGTAAAGAAAAATCAAGAAAATATATTGTAATTGGTTCAGGAAGCACTTTGACGACAGAATACAGAATTTTGAATTCTGATACTCCAGATGGAGAATTTGTGGTGTTTCAGCCTCGTGTACGTGGTTTAGAATACAGTATTTCGCATTTTGAGGACTCTTTTTATATTTTAACGAATAAAGACAAGGCGACCAACTTTAAGTTGATGAAAACGCCTGAAAATAAGACAGGAAAGAAAAACTGGGTTGATCTTATTCCGCATCGTGAAGATGTTTTATTAGAAGATATCGAAATTTTCAAAAATTATTTAGTTGTTGAAGAGCGTTCAAACGGATTAAATCATATTCGCATTCTGCCGTGGAATGGTGATGCCGATTATTACCTTCCTTTTGGCAGCGAAACCTACAATGCTTACACAACTACCAATATCGATTTTGATACAGATGTTTTACGTTATAGCTATCAATCGCTGGCTACGCCTTCATCTGTAATTGATTTTAATATGAAAACTAAAACCAAGGAAATCCTTAAGGAGCAACAGGTTTTAGGCGGAAAATTTGATAAAGAAAATTATATCGAAGAGCGTATTTGGGCAACTGCCAGAGATGGTGTAAAAGTGCCTATTTCGATGATTTATCGTAAAGGATTACAGAAAAACGGTAAAAATCCGTTGTTACTTTACGCGTACGGATCTTACGGAATTACAATGGATACTTATTTCTCATCGACACGACTTTCCTTGTTAGATCGTGGTTTTGTTTACGCCATAGCACATATTAGAGGCGGAGAAGATTTAGGAAGACAGTGGTACGAAGACGGAAAACTGTTAAAAAAGAAAAATACCTTTACAGATTTCATTGATTGCTCTAAATTTGTAGTTAACGAAAATTTTACATCTCCTGAACATTTATATGCTGAAGGAGGATCTGCAGGAGGACTTTTGATGGGCGTAATTATAAATGAAGCTCCGGAATTATATAACGGGGTCATTGCTCAGGTGCCTTTTGTTGACGTTATTACAACAATGTTAGACGACAGTATTCCGTTAACAACTGGAGAATACGACGAATGGGGAAACCCAAATAATAAAAAATATTACGATTATATGTTATCTTACTCACCGTATGATAATGTAAAAGCGCAAAACTATCCTAACATGTACGTTTCTACCGGATTACATGATTCGCAGGTACAATATTGGGAGCCAGCTAAATGGGTAGCGAAGTTGAGAAATATAAAAACAAATAATAATCTTTTATTTTTAGATACCAACATGGATGCCGGACATGGCGGAGCTTCAGGACGTTTTGAGGCTTTAAGAGACTTAGCAAAGGAATTTAGTTTTTTATTAGATTTAGAAAAAATTAAAAGCTAATTAGAAATTTTTTGTTAAATTTGCAACCTATCAAGGGTATTTAAAAATACCTTCGATTAACTATTTTTTTATGAAAGAAGAAATAAACGCTTATAATAATGTTTTAGAGTTAATAGGTAATACCCCACTTATTAAGCTAAATAAAATTACCGAAGAGTTAGAAGGTAATTTCTACGCAAAGGTAGAAGCTTTTAATCCAGGACATTCCTCAAAAGATAGAATAGCGTTATATATTATTGAAGAAGCTGAGAAAAAAGGAATCCTAACGCCAGGTGATACGATCATTGAGACGACATCAGGTAATACGGGCTTTAGTCTGGCAATGGTGAGTATTATAAAAGGGTATAATTGTATTTTAGCAGTAAGCTCAAAATCATCGAAAGATAAAATTGACATGTTGAGAAGTTTAGGAGCAAAGGTTTATGTTTGTCCCGCACACGTATCAGCAGATGATGAGAGATCTTACTACAACGTAGCCAAACGTTTACACGAAGAAACAAAAGGCTCAGTATACATCAATCAGTATTTTAATCAATTGAATATTGATGCCCACTATAACACTACAGGTCCTGAAATTTGGGAACAGACAAAAGGACAAATTACACATCTTGTAGCTTGTAGCGGTACCGGAGGAACGATTTCCGGAACTGCAAAATTCCTGAAAGAGCAAAATCCAAATATTAGAATTCTTGGTGTAGATGCTTTCGGGTCGGTTTTAAAGAAGTACCACGAAACAAGAGAATTCGATAACAAAGAAAT
Organism: Flavobacterium piscisymbiosum; assembly: GCF_020905295.1. Taxonomy (NCBI): domain Bacteria; kingdom Pseudomonadati; phylum Bacteroidota; class Flavobacteriia; order Flavobacteriales; family Flavobacteriaceae; genus Flavobacterium; species Flavobacterium piscisymbiosum. The sequence continues at coordinate 3,364,605 of NZ_JAJJMM010000001.1, forward strand.
TTATCCGTATCGTATAGAAGGTTTAGGTAAAAACCTGATTCCATCTGCTACAGATTTCGACATCATCGACAAGTTCATTAAAGTAACTGATGAGGAAAGTGCTCACTCTGCCAGAGAGATCACCAGAAAAGAAGGATTATTTGTTGGATACACTTCAGGAGCAGTAATGCAGGCTATTAAACAATACGCAGAGGAAGGTGAATTTACGAAAGACAGTAATATTATTGCTATCTTCCCTGATCACGGTTCTCGCTATATGAGTAAAGTATTTAGTGATGACTGGATGAATGAACAAGGATTCTTTGACAGTGTCAATGAAGAGGAAGTTCAAAAAATTGAATTTGTAAAGTAGTTCAACTGCTTTTTTAAAATATAGAGCTCCATTCGTGAATCGAATGGAGCTTTTTTTATGTGCTTTTTTAATAGTTTTTATTTGTCTGTTAGATTTTAATATAAAACACCTTATTATTAAGTGTTAATGTTTTAGTTTTATTTGCGAATACCGTATTTATACGTAAGAAAATATATTTTTATTTGATTTTAATTTATCGTTTTAATAAAATGACTATTACTATAAATAAATACAATTGAGGCTTTTAAATAATCGATTTTGGTTATTTAAACGATTATTTAGGTTCGTTGTCGAATAAATTTCAGGTCAAATGCATAATAATATAGTTTAGCGGTGTTAAAAAGACACAATGTTTTTTAATCCCTAAATCTACTATTATGAAAAAATTACTACTCACTTTAATGTTTGTAAGTTATTTGAATGTTAATGCTCAAAATCCAATTCAGGAGTTTAATTTCAATGGGACTTTAAATAATACGGCCAATACCACTTCTTTTATTGGTGCAAACAATTTTGTTGCAGACAGAGCAGGATTGGTAAAAGGAGCGCAACGACTAACTAATAAAGCTATGGAGGCTGTTGTAGACAATCTTCCTCAGGGTAATGGTCCGAGATCAGTTAGTGTATGGGTAAAATTAAATGATATTGCTTCGGCAAATTATATATGGGGTTACGGTACGGCTTATAATGCGCAATACTGTGGCTTATTACAGCAAGGGACGACTTCTTCTAACTCAGATTTAAGTTTAGCGGGTTGGGGAGCTTCTAATGATGTAATTGTTTCTACGCCGCTTGCAAAAGACACATGGTACAATTATACAATAACATACGACGGAAAAGTTTCTAAAATATACCGTAACGGAGAGTTGCTTAAATCTGCAGAAGGAATTACACGCTCTACTAAAGGTAATATTTTTAGGCTTGGTGAAATAAACACTACAGTGGGTATTAATGCTGATATAGACGATTTGAAGATTTACGATGTTGCTTTGACTTTAGAACAGGTTATTGCATTGTACAACAGTTCCAAACCTGTTAGAATCGCTGCTGTTGAACCAGTAAGTACTGCAAAAACAGTAAAAAAAGACGGGGTAAAAGCAAAAACAGCTCCAAAGTCTGCTTCATCGGCAATTATTGCGCCAGCGGATCTTAATGATGTACCTAAAAATGTTGAGGTATTCTCACAAGGAGAAAAGATTTATGGAAGTAGTAATAATACAATGAGTATAAATGATCTTCCTGAAGGAACATATTTGCTAAAAATAACGAATGCACCTTCAAATTAAGAACAAGATTTTTATTTTATAGTTACTAGTTAGTTATTTTTTTAGTCTCAGTTAATTTTTTTTGATAGTAAAAGGCCTTGTGAAGTTTACTTTGGGAGGCTTTTTAATTATTTATTTAATAGTAAATGATTTTTTGTAAAGATGTTTTTACAAAAGAATCGGATAATGTCATTTAGTTTTCAATTTTATTAATTAAAATAAGAATATCGCACTTATAGTCAGTAAGAGTTTGGTAGCTTTGAATAAAATTTATAGTTTTAACAAAATTTCTGAAACTATAATTGAATTTTAAAAGTATTTAAAACATTAAAATAGTGATTTGTGATACTGAGATTTGTTGAGTTTTTGCATTTTAATATAGCTTGGTGTTTGTGAAAGAACACTTTTTTAAATCCCCTAAAATCTGTTACCTATGAAAAAATTATTACTGACATTACTGTTTGTAAGTTTTTTAAATACCAATGCCCAAAATCCGGTTCAGGAATTCAATTTCAACGGAAATTTGAACAATACCGACAATACAATCTCATTTTTAGGTACACCCAATTTTGTAAATGACAGAATAGGCGTTGCAAAAGGAGCACAGCGCCTGACTAATAAAGTTCTGCAGGGTGTAGTGGGAGATCTTCCGCAGGATAATAAACCCAGATCAATATCTATTTGGGTAAAATTCAATGCTATTGCTTCGGCAAATTATATTTTTGGATATGGAAGTGCAGTAAATACCCAGTATTTTGGTTTATTACAACAGGCGGCGTCATCAGGAAATTCAGATTTAAGTCTTGTAGGATGGGGAGATACAAATAATATTATAGTTTCAGTTCCTCTTGCAAAAGACGTTTGGTATCAATACACTGTAACCTATGATGGTGCCAAATCAAAAATATACCGTAACGGCGAATTATTAAAATCTGTTGAAGGTGTTTCGCGCTTAACAAAAGGATACATTTTAAGATTGGGTGCATTAAATGGCACGGTTGGGATTAATGCTGACATAGACGACCTTAAGATATACAGTGTTGCAATGACAGATGAGCAAGTTATGGAATCTTACAACAGTTCGAAACCAACTACTACAGCTGTAGCTGAAAATACTCAGTCTTCTAATGCAATAAAAAAAGCTAGTCCTGTAAAAGCTGTAGTTGCTGCAAAATCGTTACCGTCTGTTTCGGCAAGTACAACTGAAGCAAATACTGGTTCTAAAACCGTTGAGGTTTTCTCGCAAGGAAAAAAAATAGCAGGAAGTAATGCATCTAATATTGGAGATTTACCGGAGGGGACATATTTGATTAAAGTCACAAATAATCCTTCTAAAAAGTAAATTACAATATAAATCAATTCTTAAATCGGATTTCTTATTGCATTTTGTATTAGAACGTGATTTAATTTTACAAATAAAAACGCCTTCTGATTTTAGAAGGCGTTTTTTATTATTTCTTTTTCTGTTGTCCGGGAGCATATGCTTTTGCACTTTTGCTTCCTGACATTTTTTTAGCTTGTCCTGGTGGAATTTTTTGATTTCCGTTATTGTTGCTATTGTGAACATGAGTGCTGCAGCTAATAACACTAATAACAACAAATAAGACTACCATAATGATTACGGCAACTTTAGTGTATTTAGATGTTTTCATAGAGATCGTTGATTTTTTGTTTTGGAACAAATATATGGGATAATATGAATTTTAAACGATCCAGAGTCTATTTAGAGTATATATAAACAATGAAAGTTCGCTAACTATCAATACCTTTTATTAGTCTCTTGTAAATACATCTATTCAGTAAACAGTAGTAAAACTGATAAGTTTGCTACGGTTTTTTCTCCAAACTTGTATTTTCTGCTTATTTATTTTTTTTGAACTAATGTAAGAAATACTTCTTTTTTTGAGTGGGATATTTTTTTGTTATTTTAAAAGTAATACATCGCGTTTACGAGCATGATGCTCGTGTCAGAATCGGAAAAAATAACCTGATATCGTTCCTAAGGTTTTGTTTTAGATATTTAATTATTATTTATATTTCTTCTTCATTCGAAAAACTAAATTTGGTAGCAGAAATATTGATAATAAAAAAAGTATAGGGTCAATAAAATAGGTTAATCCAAGTGACAAAAAGTTATCAGGTTTTTTATAAAATAAAAAGTGACTTGATAGGTTTGAATGATAAACAACTATTTTATTTGGCTTCAATATAGAATAATCTTTGTGTCTCTCGTTAAAATAGGGATAGATAGTATTAGATAATGTTATTTGTGCGACTTTGTTATTAGAGCTTAATTTTCCTTTATATACAATTGATGTAGAAGTTGTATTTGAATGTGAGGCTGGATTATCAGAGCTCACTATAAGTGTATCACTGATTATTCCTTTTTTAGTAAATAAAAATGAATATGCTGTCTTTGTTTTTGGAAAATTATATGTTAATTCAATAATTAAGAAAAAGATTGAATAAATAATAATAACATAAAAAATGAATTTTTTCATACTTATAAACAGGTTAACATAAAATAAATGGTTTCCCTCTATTATTATATGTTGATTATTGTTTGTTTTCTTTCTTAAATTAAGGAACCCAAATAACCCGATCGCTCGGATATGGCAGATTTAGACAACTATAGCGTGGAAATTCTTTCCGTGCCCGCAAAGTATATCAATTTAGAAGAACTAACTTAAATTAATTTCTAAATCTGCATGATTGTCATTGAAGTAGAAAAACAATCTCTCAATTTAATAGATTTCTTTAATTATGACTTTTCTTGTGTTTTATAGCAACGGGCACGGAAAGAATTTTCGCGCTATCGTTGCGTTAATATATCTGAGCGATCGGGTTAATATTAAAAAACCTTCTGAAGTTTAACTGTAGAAGGTTTTTGTATTATAGTTTGTATGTTTAGTTAATTACGCTAAGTACTACAAATAGAATTACCAGAATAATTACTAAATATCTTGTGTATTTTGATGTTTGCATATTTTTTGAGATTAATTATCTAAATATTTTGAGAGCGAGGCTTTGTTTTTTTCTATCAATTGATTCAGAACGTTTATATTTATCATCTTCTGTGATTGATTTTGTGCTTTTAGTCTAATAGGTTCTAAATCTTTTTGAATAGGATCAGTGGAGTTTAAATCAATAAATGTATTAGATTTTAGTTTTAATATAAGATTATTGAGAGTGTTAAATAGGGGGGAATTAACTTCTGTTTTTCCTTTATTTTCTAAAAAAGTCTCTGTATAAAATTTGCCATTTTTTTTCGTATTTAATGATATAATAGGTGGAGTTATTTGAAGAAAATTTAAATTTATGAATTAATTTAATACTCTCATTTGTGGATGGAATTAGAAATTCTTCGATAGAATTTTTATATTTTTCAAGATTTTCAGGAGTGTTAATCAAGATGTCACTTCCCTTTTTATAGATTTGAAAAATGGAATTATCCAAACTAAAAGGCATGCTGATTTGACATTTAGTTACCGTTGGCATAATACCTAATTCTGCTTTTGTGTAGTGGTAATTTTCAATCCAATTTCTTTCATCTCTAATTTCTTTTAGATATTGTGAATTTTCTTCTTTGTACCAAGTTTTATAATACGAGTAGAAAGCATTTATATCTATAAGGTTATTTATTGATATCTTTCTCTTTATATCTTTAAGGAGATCATTGTTTTCTTTGTTATCCTGAAAAATGGAGCTAAGCTTTTTAGAATCAAGACCTTTAATTAATGTTTGAATATTTCCTTGATTAAACATATCATAAATATACCAACGATTGTTAATTTTAGCACAAGACATTACTGCTATAATTTGAAAAGGCAAGCCATCCATTGTTATTGCATATTTTACAAAATTTATCTTTTCCCCATTTTGATTAAACTCGTAGATAGATTCAATTTCTATATATTCTTTTTCTTTGTTTGATTTCTTTACTAAATTATAGTGCTCTTGATCTTTAACAGATTTATGATCTTTATCATAATAGTCACTTTTATCCCAAATGGAGTCAGAAGCAGAAAAATAAGATTGTACTAAACCTTCAACTTTAGTATAATCTATTTCTGAAGTATAATCTGTTTTGTTAATTCTGAGTGCGGGGTTAAAAGTTTTAAAAATGATTTCTTTTAGATCATTATACTCTAAAGGAATGCCTTCTTTTACATTAACTTGTGCAAATAAAGTTGTTTAAAAAAAAAGGATAATTATAGTTATTATTAAGTTTTTCATGTCAATTTTACTGGGGTTTTTCTTTCTTTTCTTTTGATCTTGATGTAATAAAATAAGGCCGGTATTATGGCTAACATAAATATTGGAGTCATCCAGTAGTCGCGCATTTCATAAGAAAAAGGACTATTTATTATGTTATCTTGTCGTCTGTAAATTATTTTATTTTTTACAGAACTTATTCTCCAAATTGGAATTTCACTTGTATTTTGATTTTCAACTGTGCTTGTAGAAAGAGTAATTCCGCTTTTTAATTTATCAGATTTGCAATATCCATAAAATATCCAAGAAGTTTTATTACTGCTACTGCTCATTGGGGGAATTTTTTCGTTTACCACCAATATATCTTTATGATAATATTTTTGAGGATTAAATGAGGCAAAAAATATCTTAGTCTTAGTAAAATCATTTACTATTTCAATTCCTATTATTGATACTCCTAAAAATATTAATATTAAACAAAGTGTTTTCATGGTTTTTTATTTTCTTTTACTAACATTATTTTTTCATTATACTTTTCTGTCTCCCACTTTTTCCCTAGAGTGTTTATATATCCAGATGCCTTTAATTCTAAATAAATACCCCGATCGCTCGGATATGGCAGATTTAGACAACGATAGCGCGGAAATTCTTTCCGTGCCCGCAAAGTATATCAATTTAGAAGAACTAACTTAAATTAATTTCTAAATCTGCATGATTCCCATTGAAGTAGAAAAATAATCTCTCAATTTAATAGATTTCTTTAATTATGACTTTTCTTGTGTCTTATAGCAGCGGGCACGGAAAGAATTTCTGCGCTATCGTTTCGTTAATATATCTGAGCGATCGGGTTTTTTGCAGATTATCTATTGACCATTTTTTCATAAGTTATTTTTTTATCCAATTTTAATATTTGTAAGTTACTCAATTTCTAATACACCATAAATATGGCAACCCCAATATTCCCGATATTCATCAATATCAAAAATTATCATATAAGATTTATTACATTCTTTAGGTTGAAAGAATTGATATCGATATAAAAAACTTCTTTCAGTATTATTCAGGTTTTCAAGTTTGCTAATTTGATGTTTTGCTAAAGTGTCTGTGGTTATTTGTTCGTTTTTTATTAAATCATTCAGCAAAAATGAAGTCTCAAATGATAAAATTACTTCATGTTTAATTCTACCATTTACACAATAAAAGCTAAAACTTAATTTTGAATAAAGATTTTGAATAGGAAAACTATTATCTCCTAGTTGTATTTTTTTTATAATTGAAATTTTATTCATAATAGCCTGATTTTTTCAATTTGAATTTCTTTCATGACATTTCATGCTTTTGTTATTATTAAAAATAATTTATATAATAAAGCGATTGCTGCCGCTAATAAAATAAAAATTGTCAGCCAAATTCCGAAAATACTCCAAAAGGAGTTTGAGGAATTAATGACTGCCTTATTCCATTCTAAAATCTTTCCTTTTTTTTCATTTAGTAATTTTATTTTAACAGAATCACCTTTTTTTATTTGTTCGATCAGATGTTGTTCTTCATCAGATAAAGCAAAAGAATTATCTGCATTTTGAATTTCGTAAATGTAATTTTTTGATCCTGTTTTTACTTTACAAAAAAAGATAGAAGTTGGTGGGTTGTCTCCGGAACTTTCCCAATAAGTATCAATTATATTTCCTGTTATAATTTGTCCGTAATTAAAATATTCTTGATATTCTAATTTGATTAAATGTGACGATATAAAGAATAGAATTGTAGAGATCAGTAATAAAATGGGAGCAAGAAAAACTTTCTTTAGTTGGTTCATTTGTCCTTCATGAATTGAATCCATAAATAAGTTAAAATAAAAGTTTTTTTTAAAATTATAATTTATAAGATTACTCTATTTTTTTCAAAATTTCAGGGATCAAGATATAGCCAAGAATTATTAAAATTAATAATACTAAGCTAACATAATCTACAAAGCCATAATAATTTCTTATTTGTTCTCTATTACGTTTTATCATTAGTACAGATTTTGAATCACCATTGTGAAGTTTTCTAAATATGACGGTATCCCCAATTAAGAACCATTTTCACAAAATGCAACTGTATATTCAGTTTTGAGAACTGAAAAATCATTTATTTTTAATGAAGTTTCTGATGCTATAAAAGTATACCTATTGTTTGTGAAGTTTTTTTTATGAAAGTTGAAAACATAATAAAAGCCTCCTGAATTTGATTCTTAGAAGGCTTTTTTAAGTTTGTAATTTATATGTTTTTAGCTGATAACGCTAAGAACTACAAATAAAATTACCAAAACGATAACTGCGTATCTTGTATATTTTGATGTTTGCATAGAAGTATATTTTAAATTAATTGTTTACTGAGATTAACAAATATAACAGTTTATTTTAATTAGCCTATATTCTTTTATATTAATATCTGAGTCTATGATTTACTTTATTAAGATGATATAAAAAAGAGTAAAATGATGTCATAAAAAAAGTCCTGAAAAATTTCAGGACTTTTTGATATTTATAAAAAAAGAGAATATTACGCTTCTTGCATAGTATGATAAACGTTCATAACGTCATCATCTTCTTCAATTTTTTCGATTAGTTTTTCAACGTCAGCGATTTGAGCTTCAGTAAGTTCTTTGGTGATTTGCGGAATACGCTCAAAACCAGAAGATAAAATCTCAAGACCTCTGTTTTCTAATTCTTTTTGTAAAGCACCAAAGCTTCCAAAAGGCGCATAGATTAAGATTCCGTCTTCGTCTTCAAAAACTTCTTCGGCACCAAAATCAATTAGTTCCAACTCTAATTCCTCAGGATCAAGATCACCTTTTGCAATTCTGAAATTACAAGTATGGTCAAACATAAACTCAACAGAACCCTGAGTTCCCATTGTACCGTTGCATTTATTAAAATAGCTGCGAATGTTGGCTACAGTTCTATTATTGTTGTCAGAGGCAGTTTCAATCAAAATCGCAATTCCGTGAGGAGCATATCCTTCAAACAAAATCTCTTTATAGTTGGCAGTATCTTTATTACTTGCATTTTTTATCGCGCGCTCTACATTGTCCTTAGGCATGTTAGCGGCTTTTGCATTTTGTATTACAGCTCTTAATCTAGAATTGGCGTCAGGGTTAGGACCGCCTTCTTTAACAGCCATAACGATGTCTTTACCAATTCTGGTAAATGTTTTGGCCATTGCTGACCAACGTTTCATTTTTCTTCCTTTTCTAAATTCGAACGCTCTTCCCATTTCTAATTTTTAGTTTTGAGATGCAAAAATACGGTTATTCCTTTTTTTAGCAAAATCAATTGTATTCTTTTTTAAATTATGTTTTGCGAATAATTTAACCGCTAAGATCACTAAGATTTACGCTAAGCTCGCAAAGGTTTTAAAGATTAATCTTAGATAACTTCAACAAGTTTTATCCATAATATCATTTTCAAAGTAGAAGACTTTGAAAATGTGATAAAATCTAAAATCTAAAATCTAAAATCTAAAATCTAAAATCTAAAATCTAAAATCTAAAATCTAAAATCTACTTCGCCGCATTAAACTCATTAATAACATTCACCGCTTCATTCAGGTACGGATTTGTTTTGAGATTATTAATCTGGTATTGATTTATGGTTTTGTCATTAGGATAAGCACCTAACAAAAACTGATTCACGGTAGAGTTATAAACGTCTAACGGATTATTTTCATCATTAAAAGTATTGATTTCTTTCCAAAGAGAATTTACAGTTTTTTTCTGTTTAAAAACCGCATCCAAAGTCATCGGAATCTCTGCTTTTGGCGTATTAACAAGCTGATCAATTTTAAGATTTATCTTTTTAATATTATTAAAGAAATAATTATCTGCCAATCGGTTCGTACTGTTTTTTGCCAGTTTATCGATGAGAGCTCTTTTTACGTAAGGTCTGAATTTTAAAGAGGTTTGAATGCTATCATTTTTAATAGCCGTAGGGAAATCGCTTTCCTTTTGATAAACACCTTCGTAAAATTCAGGTAAAACTACATCAGGTTTTACTCCAATATACTGATGACTTTTCCCTGTAACCCGGTAAAATTTGTTTATTGTAATTTTTAGAAAGTCGGTATTTTTAGTTTCGTCAAGCGAAAGAATAGTTTGCATCGTAGCTTTTCCAAGCGTATTGCTGCCTAACAATAGCGCACGATTATAATCTTGCATTATAGAAGAGAAAAATTCGCTTGCCGAAGCTGTATTACTATTCACCAAAATCACAATTGGCCCTTTATAAATCAAACCTTTATAAGGATCATTTATGACCGATGTACCATGTTTGTTATCTACAACAATCGAAAGCGGACCGTAATCTATAAACATTCCGGCCAGTTTTATGGCTTCTTCCATAGATCCTCCGCCGTTGTCAATTAAATCAATTACAAGGCCTTTTATATTATCTCTTTCCAGTTTTATCACTTCTCGAGCCACATCATCGGCACAACCTTTTCGGCTGTTACCATCCAAATCAGCATAAAAACTCGGAATTTTGATGTAGCCAATTTTACTGTCTTTGCCAATAATAAAACTGAAAACCGAATTATCTTCATCCTTCATTACCTGCTTTTCGATATACACATCAAAGCTTTTACCCGAATTTCGCTTTAGCGTAAGCGTAATACTTTTATTCGATTCAGACAAAATCATAGTCGAAATAGATTCTAACGAAGCACATGAAACCTGCAGCGATTCTTTTTGATTGGATATCGAAACAATCTGATCGCCTTTTTTTATTTGCCCCGTCTGATAAGCCGGGCCATTAGGGTCAAGTTCTGCTATAATAATTTCATTTTTTTCGTTTAGGCTCACAGTCATCCCAAGAGACAAATGTTCTTTTGATAACGAAGCAACAAAACTCGTTTTAGAATCATCACTAAAATAGGCTGTATGCGGATCAAAATAAGTACAAAAGTAATTGTAGAGCTTTTCTTCCTGTTTCGTATTGGTTTCTAAAAGTGTGTTTATTCTGCAAATTTCATTTGCAACAATCAGGTTTTTAGACTTTAATTCAATCGACTTAAAATTAGTTTTAAGAGAATCTAAATTATCACTGGATTCAGCAATTTCGTCCAGAATCTGATAACGGATTTTTTTAGACCATACTTTTTCGAGATCTTCTTTTTTAAGGTAAAAAGCAAAGGATTTTTTATAAAACCTGATGGTGTCTTTTTTAGCATAATCCATCGGTTCTTTTTGAATTTTTTCTAGAACAGTTTTCGTTCTCAAAAGGCCCTTTTTATATACAGATGTAATATCGGCTAAAAAATCACAATGATCGCTCAGGATAAGGTCATCCAGATTGGTACGATATTTATCGGCTAATTCGTCATATTCAGATTTATAAAAGATGTTTCTCGAGGGATCTAATTCATTAATTAAATTATCAAAAACAAAAACCGATAAACTATCGTCTACCAGTTTTGGTCTAATATGTTCCTCCTGAATAAGTGCATTTATTTTGTTTAGTATTTCACAAGTGTTGTCGCTACTTTGACTAAATACAACATTGGTAAACAACATCAATACTAATAATATTTTTTTCATAAATCGAAAATCTTCGTTTAGACTAAAATTACACTTTATTTTTTGATAAAAAGTTACAATTTTTCTAAAATTTCTTACATCGTAACGATTTGTTTTTAATAGGCGATTTTCAAATCACTAAAAAAAATAGCCACGAATTCATGAATTATTTGATAGCGTTTAAATAAAAAATTCGTGAGTTCGTGCCAAAAAAAAATGCGCTACTTTTAAGTAACGCATTGCTGAAATTTTTATATTAAAAACTATTTCTTGTAAAAAGGTAATTTAACCACTTTAGCCGGAACATCATTTTTTCTGATTCTAATAAAAACATCGCTGTCAACCGCGCTATTGTTTACTGTAACATATCCTAAACCAATACCTTTATTCATAGAAGGCGACATTGTTCCCGAAGTTACAATACCAATTACTTCGCCAGCTGCATCAACAATTTCGTAATCATGTCTTGGCACCGCGCGTTCCTGCATTTCAAAAGCTACCAATTTTCTCGTAACACCAGCTTCTTTTTGTTTTTTCAAACCTTCAGAATTGGTAAAATCTTTAGTAAATTTAGTAATCCATCCCAATCCTGCTTCAAGCGGAGAAGTAGAGTCATTAATGTCATTTCCGTACAAACAGAAACCCATTTCAAGACGCAAAGTATCACGAGCCGCTAATCCAATTGGTTTAATACCAAAAGCTGCACCAGCCTCAAAAACTTTATTCCAGATCGCTTCAGCATCTTCATTTTTGCAGTAAATTTCAAATCCACCAGAACCGGTATAACCAGTTGCAGAGATAATTACATCATTAAAACCAGCAAAATCAGCCACTTCAAAATGGTAATAAGCAATCGCCGATAAATCTATAGAAGACAAAGGCTGCATAGCTTCAACCGCTTTTGGCCCCTGAATCGCTAATAAAGAGTAATCATCAGACAGGTTTTTCATATCAACACCCAAATCATTGTGCGATGAAATCCAGTTCCAGTCCTTGTCAATATTCGAAGCATTTACAACCAATAAATACTCTTCCTCTTTCATTTTATACACAATCAAATCATCTACGATTCCGCCTTCATTGTTTGGCAAACAAGAATATTGCGCTCTACCAATCGTCAAAGTCGAAGCATCATTCGAAGTTACTTTCTGAATCAAAGCCAAAGCATTTGGCCCCGTCAACAAAAATTCACCCATATGCGAAACGTCAAAAACGCCCACACCAGTACGAACCGTTTCGTGTTCAGCGTTAATTCCCTCATAAGTAATAGGCATATTATAACCCGCAAAAGGAAGCATTTTCGCTCCCAAACTCTCATGTATGTGCGTAAGCGCAGTATTTTTCATTGTGTTGTTTTATAAAATTGTGTCGCAAATTTATTCAAAAAATATATAAAAATGATAGTCTAAATTATAAATTTCGCAATAATTGGGAGCAATTCCAGCTTTTCGTTACAAGTCCTCATAAAAAAAGCAAAGTTTCTAATGTTCTAAAAAGAGCTTCCGTTGGTCGCTTTTTTAGAACAAGAAACTTTTGCTTTTTTTACTCCGGGCTTTTCACTGCAATCTGGGCTAGGACATTTCGATAATAAGAAACATTTTCTTCTTCAATTTTTATGTAACTTTAATTAACTAATTTAATCCATTGGTGTAAGCGTAAAAAAAATAATTAAACACATAGAAACATAGCTTTTATGATTTTGAAAAAGTAAATTAAAAAGAAACTCGTTTCTCACACATAGTCCCGATAGCTATCGGGATGTGTTAATGCAAGTAAAACGCCTTTTCTGAATTCAATCATGCTAATGTTTCTATGTGTTTAAAAAATATACTCAACGTGCTATTTATTAAATTAAGAAAGAGCGTACAGCAGCCAAATTAAAAATCCGTTTTTATCCGCGTTTTTACGAAGTAAATCCGTTTTATCCGCGTTAGAATTAACCTAAATTCATAGATAATTAAAATATTACAATAGATAAATAAGCTCAAATGAAAGATCCGCTTTTAATCACAAAAGAAGAAATTCTAAAATTCTACAAGCCCGTAAATCCTCATACACACAAAGGACTTCAGGGCCACGCAGTGATTATTGCCGGAAGTTACGGCAAAATAGGAGCGGCAGTTTTAGCATCAAAATCCTGCCTAAAATCCGGTTGCGGACTCGTAACTACTTTTACACCAAAATGTGGCTATCAAATCCTTCAAATCTCAATTCCCGAAGTGATGGTTGTCACCGATGAAAATGCCAATTTTATCACCAATATTCATTTTCCTATTCAGCCACAAGCCATCGCAATTGGCCCCGGAATAGGGAAGGAGCTGGGCACACAAAAAGCCTTATTCGAATTTTTAAGAATCAACAAAGTACCTTTGGTACTCGATGCCGATGCGTTAAACATCCTCGCCGAGAATCAATCCTGGTTAGCATTAGTTCCCGAAAACACAATTCTTACACCACATCCAAAAGAACTCGAACGCTTAATAGGCAAATGGAATTCAGAATCCGAAAAATTTCAAAAAACAATCGCTTTCTCCGAAAAATACAAAGTGATTATCGTCATGAAAGGCGCACCAACCTACATCATCAATAAAACCGAAATCTACGAAAATACAACAGGAAATGCAGCCTTAGCCACCGCAGGAAGCGGCGACACCCTAACCGGAATCATAACAAGTTTTGTAGCGCAAGGTTACGAACCCAGATATGCCGTAAAATTGGGCGTTTATCTTCATGGCCTAACAGCCGATATTGCTTTGCCACAAACAGGATATCAATCTTTTATAGCATCAGATATTATTGAGAATCTTGGTAAAGCATTTTTGAGCTTGGAAACTTAAAAAATTAACCGCAAACGACGCTAAGGTTTATGCAAGGTTCGCAAAGATTTTTTGTTGTAGCTTGTTGCATTAAGCTTGTCAGGCTGAGCGAAGTCGAAGCCCACGTTCCAATTGGCAAGTCCTTCGACTTCGCTCAGGATGACATAAAATGAGAATAAATCTGCAAAATCTGTATGAACAAGAAAAAAATCTAAAATCTACCTTCTACAATCTAAAATCAAAAAAACGTAAGTTTGTAATATCAAAGATTAGAAACTTAGCAACTCAGTTTCTTAGCATCTTTGAATCTTAAAAAAAATGAAAAACAATTTCGATCTTAGAACGGTAAACGTTACCCGATATATAACGCCTTTGCGCGAAGGCGGTTCTTTACCCGCTTTGGCAGAAGCCGATGACGATTTTAAATACGTCCTAAAATTTAGAGGAGCCGGTCACGGCGTAAAAGCCCTAATAGCCGAATTAGTAGGCGGACAAATCGCAAAAGCCCTTAAATTACAATTACCCGAATTGGTTTTTGCTAATCTCGACGAAGCCTTTGGCAGAAACGAAGGCGATGAAGAAATTCAGGATTTACTACAAGGAAGCCAGGGATTAAATCTGGCACTTCATTTTTTATCCGGTGCTATTACTTTCGATCCTGTTGTAACAACTGTAGACCCAAAACTAGCGTCGCAAATTGTTTGGCTTGATGCTTATATTACCAATGTCGATCGTACATTCAGAAATACCAATATGCTGATTTGGCATAAAGAATTATGGCTTATTGATCACGGTGCATGTTTGTATTTTCATCATTCCTGGAACAATTGGGAACAACACGCCAAAAGCCCTTTTGCATTGATAAAAGATCATGTTTTATTGCCACAAGCCTCACTTCTAAAAGAAGTTGACGCCGAATATAAAGCACTTTTAACACCCGAAATTCTGGTAGATATTGTAAATACAATTCCAGAAGAGTGGCTGCAATGGGAAGACACAGATGAAACTCCCGAAGCTTTGCGAAATGTATATTTACAGTTTTTGCAAACCAGATTAAATAATTCCGAAATCTTTGTAAATCAGGCTCAAAATGCAAGATAGTCACTTATATGAGTATGCCGTAATTCGTGTTGTGCCAAGAGTAGAGCGCGAAGAATTCCTGAATATCGGAATCATTTTGTTTTGTAAAAGAGCCAAATTTATAAAAGTATTGCATCACATAAACGATGCTAAAATCGAAGCCTTATCAAACGATTTTGATATCGAACAACTGCATTGTAATATAATAGCATTAGAAAAAATAGTAAACGGAACCAAAGACAGCGGCCCAATAGGAGCAATGGAGATTCCGGAACGTTTTCGCTGGTTAACCGCTATTCGTAGTTCAGCGATTCAAACTTCCAGACCGCATTCAGGATTATCTCAGGATTTAGAAAAAACGATTCAGCGTTTGTTTGAAGAACAGGTGTTATAATCGTTTTAAACCATATAAGTTATATAAGAAAATTTAAGCCTTTACTTAAAATAATCTCGCAAAGATGCGAAATCGCAAAGAATTATAAGAAAAAAATTTTGCGACTCTGCGTCTTTGCGAGATTATAAAAATAGGCTAAAACAAAAACTTAGCGTCTTAGTGCCTTTGTGGCAAAAAACAGTAAAAAAAATAACCATATAAGTTATATAAGAAATCATAAGCCTGGTGACTTAAATTTCCTCATAAACTTATATGGTTTAAAATAAAAAAAAACTAAAAAACTAACTCATATTATTAAAACGATCCGCAGATGTTTCCGCCTAAAGTAGCTCCTGCATTTGCAGAAACATCAGCTTTCACAGCCGTTTTATCCAGTTTTACGATCGAATAAGGAGGAGTGAAAGCGGTTTTACTTCCTGTTTGATTTCCAGATGTATTGGTGAAAACATTATCAACTGCTGTAACAGCTGTATAACCTGTCATCAAATCAATAGGAGTTTTTACACCTTCAAAAACGTTTGCTTCAACACGAATATCAGCTTCAAAACCGGCAGCGATACATTTATTGCTCACAGTACTGTTAAAGAAACTGTTTACGATATGCACTTTTCCAAAACGTACTCTTGGCATTCTTTCTTTGCATCCCGGAGCCCACCAGCAACGAGCGAAAGTAATTCTTAATTTTCCACGATCTCCTGTAGCACCGTCGCTTGAACCAATTAAGTTAGAATATCTGTGATCATCAGATCCTCCTGAACCTCCGGCTTTTGGTGGTTTCAGGTAATGAAATTTAGAATAAGTAACCGAAATATAATCAGATTTGTTTTTGATGTCAAAGTTTCCGTCGACACCATCTCTAAATTCGCAGTGGTCAACCCATACGTTTGTACATTCGTCAAGAATAGCATTATCCCAACCGTCAGTATCGTAAGCACCAGGTCCTTCAAAAATAAGATTTCTGATAATGATGTTCTTACATCTTTTGATGTTGATAATACCAGATGCATCTTTAGTTTGATTAGTCGAAACTAATTTTGCACCATTCGCACCATAAATAGTTTTACCTGTTTGATCCTGAAATGACAATCTTGTTGTAACAGTAATGGTACCCGTAACTTTGATCACTTTTACAGAACTGTTTTCAATTGCAGATTTCAATTGAGCATACGTAGTAACATTTGTTTCAGCAGCAGTTCCTCCACCAGTTACACTTCCGTTTTGCGAAGCCCATCCCGGAACCTGCGCACAGTTTCCAATTTTTGCGGTTACACTACCAGATACAGGTGTAGTTGTTTCAATACTAGCACTCTCATCATTTGCAGACGAAGCAATTTCTTCCGTGTTACAGGCTGTAAAACCTAAAATCAGTGTTAGTAAGAACACTGACATTGTTGATTTAATTTTCATAATAATAAATTTGGGGGTTTATATAATTTAACACTGCAAAACTGACTATAAATATTTGCTAAAAAGTTGAACAAGTTCAATATTTTGAAAATAAATTGATTAAAAGTGTTTTTTTAACAGTTGTTAATTTACAAAAATGCATAAAAAGGGTACTTTTACGTAATCGATTACATTATTTTTCATTCATTCACCTACTTACGCCCCTGAGTAAGAATAAAAGTAAAAAACCACATGTATAAAAACCTACGATTAAGTATTGAACTCAAAATTCCGTTAACAGATCAAGAATGGAATTTTATTGTTGAAAAAGCCGAGTTCATAAAACTCAAGAAGAATGAATTTTTACAGATTCAGAATTCTAATAGTTCCTACGAAGGCTTTATTTTAAAAGGTGCTTTCAAAACCTACATTTTGAATGATAATGGTACCGAAAGTGTAATTTTCTTTTCGTTCGAAAACGAATGGATGTGTGACCTCGAAAGTTTCTATCATCAAAAGCCTACAACCTACAACATCAAGGCGATAGAAGACAGCGAGATTCTGGTGATTAACAAAACAAACAAAGCAATTTTATTTGAGCAAGTACCCAAGCTAATCCAGTTTCACATCATTATGGTCGAAAAAGCCAATATTGCCATTCAGCAAAGACTTATAGATGTCTTAAACAAAACCTCGAAACAGAGGTATCTGGAGTTTATTGAGAAACATCCGCAAAAAGCAGATAAAATCAATAACAGAAATTTGTCTTCTTATCTTGGTGTGTCGCACGAGTTTTTATCGAAGATTAAAAAGAGGTGCTAAGGTCCTGAGATGCTAAGTTTCTAAGACTTTAAAAAAAATCGCGCAAAGTCGCTAAGTCGCAAAGAAAGTAAACTTAGCGACTTAGCGTCTTTGCGCGATTAAAAAATTTAGCGAACATCGCGTAAAACCTTGCGTTCTTTGCGGTTAAACCTGAAACATTCCAAATTAAAAAACCAATATTCCGATAAGGCATTCATTAGAAAGATGAGTTATTACATTTTCCTTTTCTGGATTTTCAATGACTAATAAATCATGAGGTTGTAGATTGTATGACTTCTCATTAATTGTAATAACTGTTGTATCTAAAGAAAATAAAATTATTATTTGAGCATTACAATTCTGATTACCATTTGCTATTTTCAGTTTATGATGGCTTATTATTTCAGAAACCATCCAATTAAAATCAGTACCTTTTGTATAAGAAGTCACTTCATCATCCGAATTAAATTCCATAATTTCATATTTCTCATATATTTTTTTCTCTTTGTTTACCTCAATATCAAGAGCGTTATCAAGCATAACCAAATAGCGATGATAGCCCTTAAATTTGGTAAACTCTAAAGGAACTTTTTCTATTGTAGCACTGCTTATTCTGAATGCAAAATCTCTATCGGCATAACTTGCTGTTTCAGGATAGATCGTATATTCATAGGTCAATCCGCCACTCCAAATAGAGGCTTTGCTGTCTTTTTTAGGCAAAAAGCTTATTTTCATTTATTGAATATTTTATATGACTTCAAGTTTCCAGATGGATTTTAACCTTGCTTTTAAATGAACTTATATCACTTATATGGTGAAAAAACTTTGCGCCTTTGGGAGATTATAAAAGTCAAGCAATAAAAAGCTTAGCGAACTTAGCGTAAACCCTTGCGATCTTAGCGGTTAAATTCTCAAAGGCTTTTCTCTAAATAGATAAACTCCAATGGCTTATCAGAAATGTTAATATGAATATTGCTTGAAGGAAAAGCTTCTCTTTTGCCAGTATCCACATAACCATGACGTTTGTACCAGGCAATAAGTTCTGCACGAACCGAAACAACCGTCATACTAAGAGTAGACAATCCTAAAGATTTAGCATGATTTTCGGCTTCAGCCAACATCTTTTTCCCGATTCCTCTATTTTGCAATTCAGGAGAAACCGTCAACATTCCCACATACAATTGATGCTCTTTCTCAACCAACAAAACCGACCCAATAATTTGATCGTTCTCAGTAAATTTCAAAAATGTATTTTTAGGATCTAAAATGATTTCAGTTAATTCTTCTTCGGTGGTTCTTTTTCCTTCTAATAAATGAGCTTCTGTAGTCCAGCCTTTTTTAGAAGTTTCTCCTCGGTATGCTGAGTTTATTAATATGTTTAATGATGGAATATCTTGTAATGTTGCTTTTGTAATCATGTTTATATTATGCGGTTTTTAATATTTGAATAGCCTCCTGCTTTAGCTGGAGGAACAAAATTATGATATTTAGCATTGGCTTTAGCCGAAATTGTAGTAAGTTATTTTGTTTTTCTATTGATTAAATAACAATAAGTAAAATGAGCTGCTAAAACTAAAGTCATCCCAATGTTCCAGTAGATGTGAAAGTAATCAAAGTAGTTGTGAAATCCACAATAATTTTGAATAGCTTCTTCCGGTAAACGAAAATAAAGAGGGAAGACAATTAAAAAAAGCGATAGAAATATTGATAGAATTATAAAACGGCCATATTTAATTTTAAAGTGATCCGCAATGCCATAACATAGCATTTGAATAATTAATATTATAAGGAAAAACTTCTCCATGATTTAAATTTTATTGACAAAGCAATTGCATTCTTTATTAAATAAAGCAATTAAAAAGAAGGTTTAATTAATGTAGAAATACTCTGTATTTTCTAAAATTTTATTTTCTTTAGTTTGAAAAAGCACATTTTCTCTTATTTTTTCTTTATCAATATAAATTTTTCCTTGTTTAAATTGACCAGATATGTTTATTTTTCCAAACTTATTATTATCAAGAAATATGATACTGTCATTTATTTTGTAATTTCCATAATGATGAGTTCGTCCTCCCCAGCTTCCACTTTTAATGATATATTTTCCATCTTCTTTTAAGTCGATAATTAGCCCATTTCCACTTGCGTGAATGTATGTTTTAGAATTTTCTAAACTTTCATAATAGAGATAAAGCCCTAAAGTAAAAAGGATAATGAAAGAAGCTAAAAAAGTTGGAAGTAAATTATAAATGTTTTTATGCTTTTTGAAAATTTTAAAATTTTCAGGAATTACATTTGATAATAAGATAATTTCTAAAACGCCTAAAATGATGTAGAAAAAAGGAGCAAAAACATTATCTGCCTGATATGATCTGTAAAGGATAAAAATAAATAATCCTCCCACAATAGTGAGTTGAATTATTCTTTTAGTCTGTTTTTTCTCTGCCATTAGATTATTTGCTTCTTTGAGATTCAAACCAAATTAATTGATTTTTAATTCTTTCAATAATATCTAAATCATGGTCATTGTGGATATCTCTCAAATTATAATTGGGATTTCGAGGATCAGTAGTTTCCTGAAATTGATTAACACCTAAATTAAAAAGTGCTTGCCCAAATCTTAAACTTGGATTTTTTTCTAAATATTCTTCTAATAAATCAAGTATGATCCTATGTTCTTTTTTCATTTGAAATTAATTTTCTTTATTTCCCACCCGCTGCGCGAAGTCTCCCGACTTCGTGCACATTACTATGTTCCACATAAATTGCTCAATTGGAACGGGTACGAAGTCGGGAGACTTCGCACAGCGATCGTAATACTTTGCAGAGCGGGTGCAAGCTGAAAAAGATAAAGTGGAATATTTAGAGAAATTATTGAACGGGAAATAACGTTTTAGACATATTAAATAAAAAAAAGAGCTTACTTAATAGATCTCTTTTTTGTTTATTAGTTATCATGGATATAATGCTCATTCTAATAAGACATAATTAATAGTTGTCAAATATCTATTATATAATTTTTAAACAAATAGTTTAATACACTCAAGACACTTTTCTTTATGGAATAATAATATTTTTTTGCATTCTCCATAAAATTCCTCCCATGTAAAAATCTTCTGTTCAATTTTTAATTTATTTAGTGTGATTTGTGCATTTCTAAGTTCTTCTTCTGTAATTTCAGACATTTTAATAGAAATCTCTTTTGAAATTTTCTGTAACAATATTTTTTCCATTTTATCTCTTACTTCTTCATAAGTTTCGTCTGGTTTGTTATCATAAACTAAATTAATACCAAAATTTTCAATTATAGGAACAAGATTGAAATTAGAAATGTTGTTCGGTAACAATTTTTTTTCTTCTTCTGAAAATTCTAAACCGTTAAGAAAATTGCTTTCTTGAATTGGAAATGGTGAAAACGTAGTTTCTGATTGGAAATATTTATTTATAGCTTTAACTTGGATTATATCGGGATATTTATTACCCTCTTTTTGATTGGTATTTCTTATATCAACTAAAATTTTCGCAAAATTATTTTTTTTAAGCTCATCTTGTACTCCTTGATACCAATCTTCAAAACCCACTGCTTTATTTTTGAAACATTTTTGCATAACAAATGTTACACTTCTACAACTATTAACAAAAGAATTGAATTCATACTTAAATTCTCTGGAAACTATATTTTTCTCTGCTTTTTCAGATTGAATTTTTAGCCATTTTTCGTTCATTCTATCTAGATGAAAAACGCATTCAAGCCATTTATCCTGTAAAATTTTTTCTTGTGTAGTCATTGCAAAATTGCTGTTAATTATGAATGAAAAAATGTATTAGTCTAAAAAAAACAGTTTGGTTTGGTGAAAGTTAATTTTGTTTTCTTCTTTTCAAATATATGTGTTTTTTAATTGCTAGCGTGAGCGGGTTTGCAACTGCATAGTCTAACTATGTCTTTTTAATAAATCAGCTAGTTCGTTATAACTAATAAAATGAAAATCAGAAATTTGCCCTTCAAGTGCTTTATCAACAATCTCCCTATCGAAATTATTATGATTTCCAGCAATTCCTATTAATTTTGGATCTTTTATTCTAATTGAATAATTTTCGTATGCCCATTTAGCATTTTGTGAATCAGAGAAGTATCTTTTGTATCCTGCTAATTGTCCGATTAATTTTGAAGCATAACCACTAAAATGAGAATTTGTCCAATCTCCAAAAGCAAAATCATAATTTAATAACCCGATTTTTAGATCTAAAATATCATAAAAGCCATCGCTTCTTTCCATTAAAAAATCAGGAGTTAAATATTTTTTTTCTGTATCTGAACTTATAGAATCTTGAATTTCTAATCTTAAATTACTTTTTGCCGAAATGTATCCTAAAGACTTAGCGAATTGATTTGAAATTAATTGAATAAATTTATCTATTGCTGTTTCATCTATTCTATAATAAGCTAGACTTTTTAATTCTGATATTATTTGAAATTTATGTTTACATCCATTCAATGGTTTCCCAATATCAAAATTTGCACAATCAAAAACTTCATTTAAAAAGTAAGTAAAATCTTGTTCACTAATTGACGAATTCACAATTAATGTTGTTGAATGTCTTCTAAATGAATAAAAACCATTAATTTGACTTACAATTGAGATATTACTGAAAAATATGTTAGAGCATTCATTTGAAAAATGAAATGGTAGATCACATCCTTCTTTAAGAATTTTATCTTTATATAATTTAGTGTCTTCAAAAAGCACATCAATAACATCGTTGGAGTTTGAAACGCTTAAAAGCAAATCTGAAAAACTGTAAACTGCTCGCTGATTATTTGCATTTTTACCATTTACAATACAATTTAATCCATCGTATTGTGAATAATATTTTCCTCCATTTATAAAAAAGTTTAAATTGTACTTATTTGGTTTGTCCTCAATAATGAATTTTGGCTTATCATTAATTTCTTGAAAACCATAGATTTCAATTGCAAAATGATTTTCAAGTCTACTTATTAAAATGTAATTTCCAAACCCGTAAGAAGAATCAAATTCCTTTCCTAATGATTTAATAGAGATGTCTAAAAAATTAACCCATTCTTCAAGTTTAGGAATCAAATTTGATTTTAATTCGGTTACGGTCATATTTTTAATATTTAAAAGTTAAATGTTATCCCAAAAACGCTTTCAACTCCTCATAACTCTTAATCTTCACACTCACTTTTTCCTCATTAATAACACTTTTAATTTGTTCCGGAATAGGAAGTTTAATTCCTAATGCAGGTTCAACTACATCCAAAAACTTAATAGGATGTGCCGTTTCTAAGAAAACACCAATCGCATTTTCGTGTTTTTGTAATTCTTTTTTCAAACCTAAATACCCAACAGCACCGTGTGGTTCTGCGATGTAACCATCAACTTTATAAATGTTTTTTAAAGCTTCAAGCGTTTCTTCGTCAGTATAACTATAAGATGAGAAGTCTTTTTCGAAAGCTTTTAAATCGTTGTTGTACAATTCCTGAATCCTAATAAAGTTACTTGGGTTTCCAACATCCATGGCGTTAGAGATTGTCGCTTTAGAAGGTTTTGGATCGTATTTTCCGTTTTCTAAGAATCTTGGTACAGTATCGTTTACGTTTGTAGACGCTACAAAATGTTCAATTGGCAAACCTAATTTTTTTGCCATAATTCCGGCGCAGATATTCCCAAAATTTCCACTTGGACAAGAGAAAACCAACGGTTTGTTTTGGCTTTTCAAGGCTTTGTAAGCAAAGAAGAAATAGAACATTTGTGGCAGCCAACGCGCAATATTGATAGAATTTGCCGAAGTCAGGTTTTTATGTGCTAAAGTTTCATCTAAAAACGCTTTTTTTACCATATCCTGGCAATCGTCAAAAACGCCATCTACTTCAAGTGCTTTGATGTTTTTTCCTAAAGTAGTCAATTGTTTTTCCTGAATATCGCTCACTTTTCCTGACGGATATAAAATGACAACATCAACGCCGTCAACGCCTAGAAATCCGCTTGCAACAGCTCCGCCGGTATCTCCGGAAGTAGCTACTAAAACCGTATTTTTACTGTCTTTTTTATCTTTATTAAAATAGGCCAGACAACGTGACATAAATCGCGCGCCAACGTCTTTAAAAGCCATAGTTGGTCCGTGGAATAATTCTAACGAATAGATTCCGTTTTCAACTTCTACAACCGGAAAATCAAAAGACAAAGTATCTTTTATGATTTCTCTTAAATTGTCCTCAGGAATTTCATCGCCTACAAATTGCTGAATCACATCAAAAGCAATATCGTTATGGCTTAAATTTTCGATTACATTAAAAAATGCAGGATTTAATGGCGTAATAGTTTGAGGAAAATATAATCCTTTATCACTCGCTAATCCTTGTATCACAGCTTCTTTAAAAGAAACTTCCGGTGCATTATGGTTTAAACTATAGTATTTCATTGGTTGTTGTTATTTAACCGCAAAGGTCGCAAGGAATCGGTTTCTTTTGAAAACGCAGAGTTCGCAAAGCTTTGTGGTACTATTTTTATTTTGATAATTGTATTGATTAAACGCTTTTTTGTCATTTCGACGGAGGAGACTCGAGCGATATCGACTGGCGAAGCAAATCCCCGCAAGTAGCTCCGCAAACTAAATCGTCAATCTTTGTCGAGTTTCTCGAGGGGATTCCTCGTTCCTCGGAATGACAAACTGTTTGTGTTATACTTTGTTTGTTATACTTTGCGGGACTTCTCCCGAAGCCTCGGGATCGCTCAGTCTGACAAACATGACGCACAATTTTTAATTTTTAATTATAAATTTTTAATTCTTTCAAAGAATCCTAACTCCATCAGGATTAATTTTCGAAACGTGAATTTCATACGGCAAATTCATTGCTTCGTAAACATCGCTCATGGCTTTGGCGATTTGGTCGGCGGTATTTTTCCCTCTGCTTAAAGCAAAAATCGACGGACCAGAACCTGAAATTCCGGAACCTAAAGCACCGTTTTCAAGAGCCGTTTGTTTGATTAAATCAAATCCCGGAATCAAAACGCTTCTTAAAGGTTCAACGATTTCGTCATGAAGCGATCTTCCAATCAAATCATAATCTTTTGTGTATAAACCTGCTATTAATCCACCCACATTTCCCCATTGCATAATGGCGCTTTTTAGGGAAACGGTTTGTTTTAATACCGAACGCGCATCAGAGGTTTTCAACTCAATTTGAGGATGAACTACCGTTGCAAACAATTCCTCCGGACTGTCAATTCTGATAATATCAAGCGGAGCATAACTTCTTACCAAAGTAAATCCGCCTAAAAGGGCAGGAGCAACGTTGTCAGCATGGGCATTTCCGCTGGCTAATTTTTCGCCTTGCATGGCAAATTGCACCAAATCTTTACGCGAATACGGTTTTCCTAATAATTCATTAATCCCGAAAACCGCTCCGGCAGAACTTGCAGCGCTGCTTCCAATTCCGCTTCCGGCTTTTATGTTTTTATAAATTTCAATTTCGAATCCAAAATCAATCGGATTAAAATCTCTTTCATAAGCTTCAAGCATCGCAATTGCCGCAACACCCGAAACATTTTTTTCGGTTTCCATAGGTAAATCGGCACCCACAATTTTGGTGATGCGAACTCCTTTTTCTTCTGTTTTTCGAACAATCATTTCATCACCCGCATTGTCTAAGCAAAGTCCCAATACGTCAAATCCGCACGAAAGATTCGCGATAGTTGCCGGGCAAAATAGTTTAATTTCCATTTTTTTAAAGGTTCTGAGTTGCTAAGGTTCTAAGATTTCTTTGCAACTGTTTATTTTTTTTAGCTTCTGAGACTCTAAGTTTCTAAGATACTAAGAAAAAAACTCAGAACCTTAGCATCTTAGAACCTTAGCAACTTTAATTGTTTCCTATTCTAATTACATCCGCAAAAATTCCTGATGCTGTTACCGCAGCTCCGGCTCCGGCGCCTTTGATCAATAACGGCTGATCTACGTAACGATCTGTGTAGAACAATACGATATTGTCTTTTCCTTCAAGATTGTAAAACGGATGGTCTTTTGGGATGAATTGCAATCCTACGCTTGCTTTTCCGTTTTCGAATTGTGCTACGTATTTTAATCTAGAATCTTTAGCTAATGCTTCTTCGTAGATTTTTTCGAAATGAGCAGCATGTTTGGTTAACGAGGCAAAAAAGTCTTCGTTGTTTGTTGTTGCTAAACAGTCAGCAGGTAAGAATGATTCGTTGGCGATGGCGTCAATATCCATTTCGTAACCGCTTTCGCGAATAAGAATCAGGATTTTACGTGCAACGTCAATTCCGCTTAAGTCAATTTTTGGATCGGGCTCTGTAAAACCTTGTACTCCGGCTTCTTTTACGACATCGTGAAAAGAATTGTTTTTATCAAAATTGTTGAAAATGAAATTTAAACTTCCGGATAAAACTGCCTGAATTTTGTGCACTTTATCGCCAGAAGCAATTAAGTTTTTCACTGTGTCAATAATAGGCAATCCTGCACCAACATTGGTTTCAAACAAAAACGGCGCATTGTATTGACGCGATAAACTTTTTAGTTTTTTATAATTTTCGTAAGCAGATGAACAGGCAATTTTATTACAAGTTACAACGGCAATACTTTCTTTTAAGAATTTTTCGTAAGTTTCAGAAACGCTTGCGTTTGCTGTAATATCCACAAAAATACTATTACGTAAATTCAGTTCTCTGGCGCGTGCGATAAATTCTGTCGGAATAGCGTGTTCACCTTTATCTAATGCCGATTTCCAGTCTTTTAAAGAGATTCCGTCCTCATCAAAAAGCATTTTTCGGGAATTCGATAAAGCAATAACGCGAACATTGATCTTTAAATTTTCTTTTAAAAACTTTCTTTGATTGTGAATTTGCTCGATGAATTTCTCACCCACATTTCCAACGCCCATTACAAATAAATTCAGCTGTTTGGTATTTTCTTCAAAGAAGTTTTCGTGCAAAGTATTCAATGCTTTTTTAACGTCTCTTTCGTTGATTACAGTCGAGATATTACGCTCAGATGCACCTTGTGCAATCGCACGAATGTTTACGTTGTTTTTTCCCAAAGTACTAAACATTCTTCCGCTTAAACCCTGGTGATTTTTCATGTTTTCTCCAACCAAAGCAATAATGCACAAGTCTTTCTCTACAATGGCAGGATCAATTTTGTTTTGAAGAATTTCTACTTCAAAAGCTTTATTGATCGCAGCTTCGGCATTTTCAGCATCAGAGTTTAAAATTCCGATGCAAATCGAATGTTCAGAAGAAGCCTGAGTAATAAAAATAACATTGATTTTTTCCTGAGACAATACTTCAAACAAACGTTTTGATGAACCCGAAACTCCAATCATTCCCGGACCTTCAAGAGTTACTAACGAAATATGATCGATATGACTGATTCCTTTTACAACAGTATCTTTTGATGAAACCTGATTAGAAATTAAAGTTCCTACAGCTTCGGGCTCAAAAGTATTTTTGATTAAAATTGGAATATTTTTTCTTAAAACGGGCTGAATCGTTGGCGGATATAACACTTTGGCACCAAAATGCGATAATTCCATTGCTTCCTGATAAGAGATATTTGCAATTGGCTGTGCTTGTTTTACGATTTTAGGGTTTGCAGTAAACATTCCGTTTACGTCAGTCCAGATTTCTAATTGTGATGCGTTGAGCGCTCCGGCAATTATAGCCGCAGTATAATCAGAACCTCCACGACCTAAAGTTGTAGTAATTCCGTCAGAAGTTTGAGAGATAAACCCTGGTAAAATATTGATTTGAGATTGATTTCCACCAAAATATTCCTGAATCAATTGGTTCGAAACTTCAAAATTTACAACTGCTTTACCAAAGTTGTTATTCGTTTTAATCAGTTCACGACTGTCTTTATAAACTACATCCTTATCGATTTGCTGATAAGCCTGCGCGATGATGTAAGACGAAAGTAATTCTCCAAAACTTAAAATAGTATCAGCAGTTCTCGGAGATAATTCGCCCAATAGAAAACAGCCATCTAATAAAGTTTCAAGATGATTGATGATTCTTTTTACGTGACTTAATAAACTGCTTTGTTCACTTACCGGAATAAGATCTTTTAAGGTATCAAGGTGTGTTTTTTCGATTTCAGCAACAATATCTCTAAAGCTTTCATCGTTGGCTGCTGCTTTTGCTGCCGCTGACTGCAATAAATCGGTTACTTTGCTTAAAGCTGAAACAACAACTACTAGTTTATCTTGTTTAGAATTCTGGTTTATAATTTCGAGAACGAGTTTTATATTTTGAGCATTGGCAACCGAAGTTCCGCCAAATTTTAATACTTTCATTTTTATGTTTTTTAATAAGGTGCAAAGATTTTGAGTAACAAAGGTTCAAAGGTTATCAACTGTGAACTGAAACTGAAAACTGCGACTATTTTTTTTCTTTGTAAATGTTTTTTATGTACCCATCGTCTTTCTTCTTTCAGGAAAAAAGTATAGATAACCAAGGATTATATGTAAAATGTATACCCCTAAGGGGTAGTAGTAGTTGTAGTAGAAATTGTTGTAGCAGCAATTGCAACCCCGGTTAGAGTTGTCATTGTAGATTGATATTTTGCGCTGTTACTTTTCATTTTGATTTTTCAAAAGTACAGTTTTTTATAAAAGTTAAAAAACTGAAAATCCTTTTTACGAATATTTCAATAATTCAAATGTAAGCATTTTAATATTGAGTAATTGTTAAAATTAAAACTCTAAATATGGCTTATTCATATAATTAACGCTTTTTCTATAAAGGCTTTAAAGTTTTTATGATGTTCATTTTATTAGAAAGCAGATAAAAAACAACGATTTTATCCTATATATTAAGTAGGAAATGTTTTTTTATGTTTTTTGGATAAAAACCTAAAATTGACATTTGTGATAATTAAAGGACTGATTTTGGTACGATAAACATTATGAAATAAATAAAGCTAAGAAGGCGAGATGCTATAAAATTTAATTATTATGAACAAATGTTGCTTTTTAATATTGATTTGCTGAATTTTGATGTCTTAAAATACAAACAACATGAGAGAAATCCATTATATAAGTACTGAAGTCTTAACCTTAGAAGCTTTACAAGAAATCATAGTGAACCAGAAAACACTTGAACTATCAGAGGAAGCGAAAGTAAACGTTCAAAAATGTCGTGATTATTTAGATAAAAAAATGGCTTCGCATTCTGAACCTATTTATGGTATCAATACAGGCTTTGGATCTTTATGTAATGTAAAAATCTCTAATGAGAATTTATCCAAACTTCAGGAAAATCTTGTAAAGTCCCACGCTTGCGGAACTGGAGAAGAAGTTCCTGCTGCAATTGTAAAGTTGATGTTGTTGCTTAAAATTCAATCTTTAAGCTACGGACATTCCGGAATTCAGTTACAAACCGTACATCGTTTGGTTGATTTTTATAATAATGATGTTTTACCTATTATTTATACTCAGGGTTCTCTTGGGGCTTCGGGCGACTTAGCACCTTTGGCACATTTGTCTTTACCTTTATTAGGAGAAGGAGAAGTTTTGTTTGAAGGAAAAAAAGTGGCTTCTGCCGAAGTTTTGAAACATTTTGGCTGGGAACCAATCGTTTTACAGTCAAAAGAAGGTTTGGCATTGTTGAACGGTACTCAATTTATGAGTGCTTACGGAGCTCACATTTTAATAAAAGCCTATAAATATTCTTATTTGGCAGATTTAATAGGAACAATTTCTTTGGAAGGTTTTGATGGAAGAAGCGAACCTTTTAATGAATTGATTCACTATATACGTCCGCATAAAGGGCAAATCGTGACAGCACAACGTATTAATGAGTTTTTGGAAGGAAGCGAGATTATTGCTCAGGAGAAAAAACACGTTCAGGATCCGTATTCTTTCCGTTGTATGCCACAAGTTCACGGCGCTTCAAAAGATGCGATCGATTATGTTCGAAAAGTATTCAAAACCGAAATTAATTCAGTTACCGATAACCCGAATATATTTATTGAGGCAGATCAGATTATTTCGGGAGGAAATTTCCACGGACAACCTTTGGCTTTGGCCTTAGATTTTATGGCAATTGCTTTGGCCGAATTAGGAAGTATTTCTGAAAGAAGAACCTATCAATTGATTTCAGGATTACGTAATCTTCCGGCATTTTTGGTCGACAATCCGGGATTGAATTCAGGATTTATGATTCCGCAATATACAGCAGCTAGTATTGCAAGTCAAAACAAGCAATTGGCAACTCCATCAAGTGTAGACAGTATTGTATCAAGCAACGGACAGGAAGATCACGTAAGTATGGGGGCAAACGGAGCGACAAAAGCGTTACGTGTTTTAGATAATTTAGAGCGCATTTTGGCAATCGAATTACTGAATGCTTCACAAGCGATTGCTTACAGAGAACCATTGAAATCTAGTGATTTTATCGAGATGTTTTTGAGTAGTTACAGAGAAGTAGTACCACTTGTTAAGGAGGATAGAATCTTACATTATGACATCGAAAAAACCGTTGAATTCCTTGATAGTTTCCAAATTGAAAACGATTTGTTAACAATGGCTTAACATTGTAGAATATTAATGAAGTAATTTTGCACTATCAAAAATATAAAAATGTCAATAAACAGTATTTTCCAATTTTTAGTGCCGAAAGACAAGAAATTCTTTCCACTTTTTGAAGAGGCTTCAAGCAATTTAATTGAATTAGCTTCTAATTTACACGAAGCTGTAAATCTTCCATTAAAAGAAAGAGAAGTTCTTTTTCAGAAAATTGACGAATTAGAGCAAAGAGGAGAAGACATTACACGTCAGACCAATCTTGAATTGAGTAGAAACTTTATTACTCCGTTTGACAGAGAGGATATTCACACATTGATTACTTCTATTGACAACGTTGCAGATTATTTGCACGGAGCAGCAAGCAGAATGAGATTGTATCAGGTTGATAAGATTACAAAATCGATCAGAAAAATGACCGAAATCAATCTTGAAGCTTGTCAAAATATTGATAGTGCAGTAAAAGAATTGAGAAATTTAAAGAATTTCAAAGTCATAAAAGATGCTTGTGCCAGAATTAATAAACTGGAAAACAAGTCAGATAACGTTTATAATAAAGCAGTTTTTGAAATTTTTGAAAACGAAACAGACGCTAAAAATATTATTAAATATAAAGAAGTGTTATCTGTTTTAGAATCAGCAACAGATAAATGTAAGAGTGTTGCGAACATACTAGAATCTATTTCTGTAAAACATTCTTAAATTCAATTTATTTCATTCTGAAGTTATAATTTATGACGCTACTTATAATTATTATAGTATTAGCCTTAATTTTTGATTACATCAATGGTTTTCATGATGCGGCAAATGCTATTGCAACAGTTGTTGCTACAAAGGTTCTTACGCCTTTTCAGGCGGTTCTTTGGGCAGCATTTTTTAACTTCCTGGCTTATTGGGTTTTTGGATTTGGTGTTGCGGATACTGTTGCAAAAACAGCGCACACTATGGAGATTAACCTGGTAGTTATTCTTGCCGGTGTTATTGCAGCTATTTGCTGGAATTTATTGACCTGGTGGTTGGGGATTCCTTCGAGTTCTTCTCATACCTTAATTGGTGGTTTTGCCGGAGCAGCAGTTGCTCATGCGATCGCTGTACATGGTTTTTCAGGTTATATTGGTGAAGACGGAACTACGCAATATTGGTATCAAATCGTAAGCTGGTATAAGGCCGGAAAAGATGGCGGAATGCCTTCGGGGGTTCTTATTATCATTGCTTTTATTGTTTTGGCACCGCTTTTAGGAGCTTTGGCTTCTTATTTAATTTCGATCTGGTTGTTAAATGCTTCTCGTAAAGTTATTGGACCTAAGATATTTACAGTGGTTTTGATGATTGCTACGGTTTGGTTTGTGAGTACTTTAATGGTACCTTATGAAGAGATTGTTAAACATGGAAAACCAAGATTCGACTCGCATTTTTGGAGTGTAGCTTTCGATCCGCATAATATTAAATGGTTCTTAGTAGCCTTTATTATTTTAACGGTAAGTGCATTTTGTTTGATCTTTAGTAGTTTAAATCTACATCAGGCAGATGCAGCTTTAAAGAAAATGCAATTACTATCTTCCGCGGCTTTTAGTTTAGGACACGGAGGAAACGATTCTCAAAAAGTAATGGGTATTATTGCTGCTGCTGTAGCGGTTTATATCAATACAAACCCGGGTGTTCATATGGCTGAATGGTTAGATGTTGTATTGCCAAATGATGATTTAGGTATAAAAGGAGTAATGCCGGGATGGATTCCGTTAGCGTGTTATTCTGCAATTGCTGCGGGAACTTTAAGTGGTGGTTGGAAAATTGTGAAAACAATGGGTTCTAAAATCACAAAAGTAACTTCGTTTGAAGGTGTTGCTGCTGAAACTGCTGGTGCTTTGACACTTTATTTTACAGAGCATTTAAAAATTCCGGTAAGTACAACGCATACCATTACAGGTTCTATCATCGGGGTTGGATTAACAAAACGTGTTTCTGCCGTTCGTTGGGGAGTTACAGTAAGTTTAATCTGGGCATGGATTCTGACTATTCCAATTTCAGCTATTTTAGCAGGTTTGGTATATTACATCCTAAGTGTATTTATATCCTAATAAAATGATTTTTGTAAAATGTGAGAGATAAAATCGCATTTTAAAACACATATAAAAAGCCGATTTCAAATTGAAATCGGCTTTTTTGTTTTTGAAAATATCTTTTTCAATTATTATAAAGTAATATATTTGATGCTAATTTAAAAGCCATTTATGATAGATCAAAAAACTTCAAGCCAAATAGAAAGAATAAAAAAGAAGTTAGTTATAGTAAAAAATACAGATAAGGATTTAAAAGTATTTGGTGCAAACAGTCATAAATACTTTTTGGACGAAACTGCAAATAACGATCAAATTTTAAACTTCGAAAAAGACTATAATCTGGAGCTTCCTGAAGATTATAGCGCTTTTTTGCTTCATATTGGCAATGGCGGAAAATCGTATCAAAATTCTGCAGCAGGACCAGGTTATGGAATATTTCCTTTCGGAAAAAACGTGGAAGAATTCATTTATGCTAATCCCGAAAAATATTTAAAAGAAGACTGTAAGTTGTACCCCAATATGAGTGATGATTTCTGGGAAGATCTGACCAGAAATATTGAGGAGAATGATGAAATTTCTAATGAAGATTTTGAGGCGGAATCAGGAAAAATATATTCGGGGATTTTGCCTATTGGTACTCAAGGCTGTACTTATTATTATGGGCTTGTTTTAAACGGTGAATTTAAAGGTCAGATTGTGAATGTTGATCTAGATCGACAAAAGCCATTTTTTACTTTTGAATCTAATTTTTTAGATTGGTACGAACGTTGGCTGGATGAAATTATACCTGAAAATATAATGATAGATGAACCTGATTTGTTTCAGTATACATTAGGAGGTAGTGTAATTTATATTTTGGAAGTATATTTTTCTGCGCATGATAATGAAACCAAGATTGAAGGTTTAAATGGGATTTTAAAGAAAGAAAAAATAGCTTCAGAAGCTCTTGATGTTTTAGAAGCTGAATATAAATTAAGTTCAGGAGCAATTCATAAAAAGATACTTCAAATCCTTACAAAGTTTGATTATCAAAGGGCTTATCCTTATTTGGTTGATTTTACAAAAGAAAGTTTATTAGATGTTTTTCAGTTTGTGTTTTGGTATGCAAAAGATAAAAGTTCGGATTGGCTGGATGTTATAAAATCAAATGCTGAAAATATTAGCGACGACGAAACCTTTAGTTTTTGTACTTATTTATTAAAGGAAATGAATATTGATTATGGCGATATTATTGTGCCGTTTACTTTTAATGAAAATGAAAACATAAGAATTAGTGCTTATTATGCGCTGGGACAATTAGAGAATAAAAGTAATTATATTGATGTTTTTGTAGCTGGTTTAAAGGATCATTCAAATAGAGTTATTCATATTACTTTGCAGGCGTTAGATGGGGTAGAAGATCAAAGGCTTTTGAAACATTATAAATTGATAGCTGAAAAATTTCCTGTAGAAAAAGATTATATTTTAGTGAATCTAAATCATAGGTTAAAACCGTTTGGGTTGACTAATAAGACAATTAAAAAGATTGCTACAGATTCTTAAATTGCGAGTAATAGAAGGTAAAATATCATTTTTAAAAATAAAAAAAAGCTAGTTTCTTTATTAAAACTAGCTTTTTTTGTTAAACATGTAATTGTGTATTTACTATTTGGTAAACAAGAATTCTTGACCGCCTTGTTTTAAAATCATTTCCTTTTTTTCAGAATTGAATTCAAGAACAATACCCGCAGTATCAAATTTGAATACTTTGGTGCTTGTGGCTTCTAACGGAAAAGAAGGTTGTCCGGTAGCTTGTGCGATTAATGTATTGTCTTTTTTTGAGATCGTTATTTTTATTGGAATTTGTGTACTACCATAGGTTCCGGAATACAAATCCAGAATTTCCGGACTAACAGCAACGCTTCCAAAAACCGGCATTGTAAATGGTTTATTAAAATAGGAGTTTAAAGTGCATAATAAGATGTTATTAATGTCGTAATCTAAACCGTTTGAAGTTAAGGCTAAAGCTAGTTTTTCATTTGGAAAATAGCCTGCAACAGATTTAAAACCATCGATTCCTCCGGTATGACCGTAGTTTTTCTTTTCGTAGTAAGGAAATTCAAATAATCCCATTCCAAATTTATCTTGTGCAGTTTTCATTTGATTTAAATGATCTGCTGAAATAATTTTTCCGGCAAAAAGACCTTCAAAAAAGATGTTTAAGTCAGTTGGATTAGAAACAATTGCTCCGGCACCAAGCGGAATAGACATATCTGTTTCGCTTTCTTTTTTCCATTTCCCATTCTCAGCTGTATACGAATAGCATTCGTTGTTCGCGATATTTGTTTTTTTTCCTAAATAAGTGTTTTTTAATTTTAATAGATTAACAATTTTTAGGTTTAAAATTTCACCAAAAGATTTCTTGTAAATATCTTCTAATACAAAAGATAATAAAACATAGTTAGAATTGCTGTATTGTCCTTTTGTGTTTGGTTCAAAAGCAATTTCGCCGGCTGCAATTCGTTCGATCATTTTAGCTCTCGATTGATATTCAGTATTCCAGGTTAGGTAATCATCGTCGTTTGTAAAATCGTGTATACCGCTTCTGTGGTTCAATAAATTACTAATTGTAATTGTTTTGGCATTTTTTACCGTTGGAAAATATTTGTCAATAGTTTGATTTAAAGCGATTTTATTTTCTTCGATCGCTTTAAAAATAAGCGTTGCAGTAAATGTTTTAGAGATGGAACCAATCCTGTACTTTGTATTTATACTTGATTTTTTTGAAGTCGCAACATCGTCAAAACCAATTGATTTTGTATAAATTGTTTTTCCGTTTTCAGAAAGGGCAATGCTTCCCATGTATTTGTTGTTTTTCTCTAAAAGAAGAAACAAACTATCCAGTTTTTTTGCATTGAAGGTTTGAGAAAATGCACTCGTAAAGACGAGAGCAAACAAGCAGCTGATGATTTTTTTCATGATGATGATTTTTGATTAATTGATTTTTTGAACTTTAATAAAAGGGTGATAAGAAAATAGAAAATTACGATTGCTAATAACATTACAGGAATAAACCAGTTACCCAATACTTCGTGCGTATGATTTTTAATTTTGTCTTCCTGACTCATTATTCCTAATACAAAAACAGAAAAGGAATCATCTTTCATATGAAGGCCTACAAGATTTGGATTGAAGATTTTTGCAAAAATCAGGAATACAAAACCAAAAAGGAAAAGGTACAAAACAAAGAAAAAAACATACGAAATACCATTGGTAAAGTTTAAGATCAAAGCTTTGAAAACATGAACAGGATTAAATGTTCTTGTGGCTTGTTCTAATTTTTTATCGGCAACAAGGGGTTTTAAAACCTCTTCTGGTGCTCCTAATTTTTCGATAATGTCTAAAAGTGAATCTATTTCGTTTTCTTGATTTTTATATTGAATAGCTTCAAAAATATGGCTGTTAAATTCCATATAAATATCATCCTGACTTATTTTTGATAACGAAGCTGTTGCTTTTTTAATACGCTTCATATAATCGCTATAAATCCTTTGCGAAGCTTTTTGTTCGAATTTGATGTCTTCTATTCTCATTGAATGATTTTTTTGATTGATTTTTCAAGATTCTCCCAGTAAATATTCATCTGACTTAGAGTTTCTATTCCGGCTTCGGTTAATGAATAATACTTTCTGGGAATGCCTGTTTCTTGTTCTACCCATTTTGAATCTACCAATTCTTCGGTTTTTAGACGATTCATCAAAGGATAAAGCGTTCCCTCGGCAATTTCTATTTCAGTATGTTTTCTTATTTGTTCGATAAGTTCATAACCGTAGTACTCATGATTTTTGAGCACGTTCAGGATAATGAAAGTCAATGTACCCTTCTTTACCTGCGATTTCCAGTTTGTTACAAATGTTTCGTTCATTCTGCTAATGTATAACAAAATACATAGTATAACAAAGTATATAGCTAGGTTTTTAATTAAAACATTTTAATTAACTGTAAATCAAATAATTAAAATGTTGTAATTTTATTTCTGTAGATTTTTATGATTGTGTTTACGTTTGTAGTGTGTTTGTTTGATATTCTTTTTGTCTTCAGAAATAATACTAATAGTACCGTCTATTTCTAACATAGCAAGCTTTATATCTGTCAAATGTTCTAAACCATGCTCACGTGCCGCTTCTTTTAATTCTTCGTGCGAAATGTCTAATTTACTCAAAGTTTTAAAATCTATTATTCCGTTATGAATCAGGATTTCGGGTTTGTCTAATAATAAATTGTTCAGACCTTTGTATTTGTGTGTAAGCTTTTTTATAATGTAATTAATGATAAACAATGCCAGAGCGGCAATTAAACCTCCTGAAAGACTGGTGTCAGGCCCAACCATTGCATTTTGAACGGAGTTACTAATCAATAAAATCAGAATGATATCGGCCGTATTCAGTTGAGAAAGTTCTTTTTTTCCAAAGATTCTCAATGCAATTGTCATGAAAAAATAAACAGCAATACTTCTTGCAATAATATCCAGGTAAGGGTATAGCATCATTTTTTAAAGATTTAAATAATAAAAAAAAAGCTTTGTCAAAGTTCAAAACTTTGACAAAGCTGCTAAAATAAATATATAATATTAAGTTAGGGTGAACTAACTGACTATTTTAAAATTCTTCTCGATTGCTCTGATCATTTCGCCGGCAATATCTTTATTGGTTGCGCCTTCGATTCCTTCAAGTCCCGGAGAAGAGTTTACCTCAAGTAATAATGGCCCTTTTGAAGAACGAATAATGTCAACTCCTGCTACCTTCAAATCCATTGCTTTTGCAGCTTTTATAGCAATTTTTTTCTCTTCGGCAGTTACTTTGATAATAGATGCAGTTCCGCCAAGGTGAATGTTTGCTCTGAATTCTCCGGGCATCGCTTCACGCTGAATCGCTGCAACCACTTTTCCGTCGATTACAAAACAACGAATATCTTTTCCGTTCGCTTCTTTAATGAATTCCTGAACCAGGATATTGGCATTTAAACTTTTAAAAGCATTGATAACACTTTCTGCAGCTTTTTTGGTTTCTGCCAAAACAACACCTTTACCTTGTGTTCCTTCTAATAATTTTACAATTAAAGGAGATCCTCCAACCATTTTGATTAAGTTGTCAGTATCCAAAGGAGAGTTGGCAAAACCGGTTGTTGGTATGTCGATTCCGTTATTCAAAAGCAATTGCAAGGAGTATAGCTTATCTCGCGATTGTGTTATGGCTGTAGCCGAATTTAAAACAAAAACCTTCAAAGCTTCAAACTGACGTGTTAATGCACAACCGTAAAAAGTAATACTTGGTCGAATACGTGGAATAATAGCATCAAACTGATTTAATATTTTTCCACCACGGTAATGAATTTCTGGAGTTTTGGCATCCAGTTTCATGTAGCACTCCTTGATATTCAAAAAATGCATTTCATGACCGCGCATTTCACCCGCTTCCATGATTCTTTTATTGCTGTATAATTCCGGATTACTGGCTAAAAGCCCAATTCGTAAACCTGAAGTTGCTTTTTCAGAGTTTTGGTATAATTCTTTTAAAGCTTCGGTTGTAGGCTGACCCAACATGTATTTTTCTTCGGGATCAACCAGTACACGTCCGCTCATGGCTTCGCGGCCCAAAAGCATGCGAAAACCCATTGAATCCCTGTTGGTCAGGGTCATTTCTATTGGCCATTTGATGTCGCCAAGTTTAATGCTGGTCTGGATAACGTAACGGTGTTCTCTAAAACCGCTTGAACTTTTTACAATTCTTTTATCAACCAACGGAGCTTCGCAATGGATGATGGTTTTAATATTATTCTGAATTGGATTAATATCAAATTTCACCCAATTGGCATCATTTTTTATAAAAGGAGCTATGTTTATAGCGTGCATTGCCGAAGTTTTAGCACCGGAATCGACACGAGCCTTGATTGTCGGGATTCCTAGTTCTGGAAATGAGCACCATTCTTCGCTACCTAAAATGACTTTATTTTGAAGCATACGTTATTATTTGTTTTTATAGAGATTAATAGCCAAAAATAGCTATTTGCTTTTACTAAAGATAGTAAATTATCTAAAAAAAATACCCGTTATGTTATGAAAACGTAACGGGTAAATTAAATTTGTTATAGATTTAAACTAATTTATTGATTAGTTGGCTCCTCGGCTTTATGAATTTCTACTGAAAGTTCTTGAGAATCATCTTTTAAATCCATTAAGATTTCATCACCTGAATGTATTTTTGAAGTTATGATTTCTTCTGCCAATAAATCTTCAACGTATTTCTGGATTGCTCTTTTTAGAGGTCTTGCTCCAAATTGTCTGTCGAAACCTTTTTCAGCAATAAATGCTTTGGCTTTATCAGTAAGATTTAGCTTGTATCCTAATTCAGCAATGCGAGAATATAGTTTTGCAAGTTCGATTTCGATAATCAAATCGATGTCGCCTTTTTCTAATGCGTTAAATACGATTACATCATCAATTCTGTTTAAGAATTCAGGAGCAAAGGTTTTTTTCAATGCATTTTCGATAATGCTTTTTGAGTTTTCATCGGCCTGAGCTACTTTTGCAGCAGTTCCAAATCCTACACCTTGTCCAAAATCTTTCAACTGACGCGCTCCAACGTTAGATGTCATAATAATGATAGTGTTTTTAAAGTCGATTTTGCGACCTAAACTATCTGTCAAATATCCGTCATCTAAAACCTGAAGCATCATATTGAATACGTCCGGATGCGCTTTTTCGATCTCGTCTAAAAGTACCACACAATATGGTTTTCTACGAACTTTTTCAGTCAATTGACCACCTTCTTCGTAACCAACGTATCCCGGAGGCGCTCCAACTAAACGAGAGATCGCAAATTTTTCCATGTATTCACTCATGTCGATACGAACTAACGCATCTTCAGAATCGAATAATTCTTTTGCTAAAACTTTTGCTAATTGTGTTTTACCAACTCCAGTCTGACCAAGGAAAATAAACGAACCAATTGGTTTGTTAGGATCTTTAAGTCCGGCTCTGTTACGTTGTATAGAACGTGCAATTTTAAGAACAGCTTCGTTTTGACCAATTACTTTATTCTGAATCAATTCAGGTAATTTAGCCAGTTTATTGCTTTCTGTTTGTGCAATTCTGTTTACAGGAATTCCAGTCATCATAGAAACAACATCAGCTACATTATCTTCTGTAACTTCAATTCTGTTGTTTTTAGAATCCTCTTCCCATTGTTCTTGTGCAACAGCAAGATCTTTTTCGATGCGTTTTTCATCATCGCGAAGTTTGGCAGCCTCTTCGTATTTTTGTTTTTTGACTACCATGTTCTTCATTTCGCGAACTTCTTCTAACTGACGTTCTAAATCAAGAATTTGTTTAGGAACATCAATATTAGTAATGTGTACGCGAGATCCGGCTTCGTCAAGAGCATCAATAGCTTTGTCCGGTAAAAAACGCTCAGACATATATCTGTTTGTTAATTTAACACAAGCTTCAATAGCTTCCTGAGTATAAGTTACATTGTGGTGATCTTCGTATTTGTCTTTTATGTTGTTTAGGATCGCGATTGTTTCTTCAACAGAAGTTGGTTCAACAATTACTTTCTGGAAACGTCTTTCAAGAGCTCCGTCTTTCTCAATATATTGTCTGTACTCATCAAGAGTAGTAGCACCAATACATTGAATTTCTCCTCTTGCCAAAGCAGGTTTGAACATGTTCGAAGCATCAAGAGAACCTGTTGCTCCGCCAGCGCCTACAATCGTGTGAATTTCATCAATAAAAAGAATGATATCATCATTTTTCTCTAATTCGTTCATCACGGCTTTCATTCTTTCTTCAAACTGACCACGGTATTTTGTTCCGGCTACTAAACTAGCCAAATCAAGAGTTACCACACGTTTGTTGAAAAGAATACGAGAAACTTTCTTTTGGATAATTCGAAGTGCCAGTCCTTCTGCAATAGCAGATTTACCAACTCCTGGTTCTCCAATAAGAAGCGGGTTGTTCTTTTTTCTACGGCTTAGAATTTGAGAAACACGTTCAATTTCTTTCTCGCGTCCTACAACCGGATCTAGTTTTCCTTCCTCGGCCATTTCTGTTAAATCTCTCCCAAAATTATCCAAAACCGGAGTCTTGGATTTTTTGTTTGACTTATTGGCGGGATTATTAAAACTACTTTCTTTAAGACTGTCATCTTGTCCTGAATCGTCATTATACGATTCGTTTCTTGGCAAGTTTTCTAAGAATTCTTCTTCGTTTGGAGTCATATTTAAATATTGTTCTTTAGCTATGTCATAATCTATTTTTAGCTTATTCAATAGCTTGGTTGTTGGATCGTTTTCGTTTCGTAAGATACACAATAGCAGATGCGCTGTGCTAATCGACGAGCTCTGAAATACTTTAGCTTCGAGAAACGTTGTCTTCAGTGCTCTTTCCGCTTGGCGGGTAAGATGAAGATTTTTCTTTTCTGCATTTACTTCAACGCTTTGATTGGCCGGGCTCAGTATTTCTACCTTCCTGCGTAAATGATCTAGATCGACTGCAAGGTTATTAAGTATATGAATAGCTTTTCCGTTTCCATCCCTTAAAATGCCTAGCATTAGATGTTCAGTACCAATAAAGTCGTGGCCCAAACGTAAGGCTTCTTCTTTACTGTAGGTAATAACATCTTTTACTCTTGGTGAAAAATTATCATCCATAATATATAATTGGTATTGTAAATTTAGTGAATTAGTGTTTGAAAAACAAAAACCATACCCTTAAGGAACTCCTGACAGCTAAGGGACGAAAAAAATAACAATAAAAGCGTTAAAATACGCTTAATTTATTAACCAAAAGCGAAAATAAAGTTGTTAATAAATCATTGAAATAAGTGTAAGTAAATAGCTGAAAAAATTCCAAAAAAACGTATCTTGGCACGCTTTGAAACTAATATAATTATTTAAACATAACAACTTATGTCTGAAGGAGAAAAGTTAATTCCTATTAACATTGAAGATGAAATGAAATCTGCTTACATCGATTATTCGATGTCAGTAATTGTATCGAGAGCGCTTCCTGATGTTAGAGATGGCTTGAAACCAGTGCATCGAAGAGTTCTTTACGGAATGTATGATTTAGGTGTAACTTCAAGATCTGCCCACAAAAAGTCTGCAAGAATCGTAGGAGAGGTTCTGGGTAAGTATCACCCACACGGGGATACTTCTGTTTATGATGCAATGGTTCGTATGGCTCAGGAATGGAGTATGCGTTATTTATTAGTGGATGGTCAGGGTAACTTTGGATCTGTAGATGGTGATAGCCCTGCAGCAATGCGTTATACTGAGGCCAGAATGCGTAAAATATCTGAAGATATTATGGCAGATATCGAAAAAGAAACAGTTGATTTTCAATTGAACTTTGACGATACTTTATATGAGCCAAAAGTAATGCCTACAAGAGTTCCTACTTTATTAGTAAACGGAGCAACAGGTATTGCGGTAGGTATGGCAACCAATATGCCTCCACACAATTTAACTGAAGTTATCAATGGTACATTAGCGTATCTTGATAATAACGATATTGAAGTTGACGAATTAATGACACATATTAAAGCTCCCGATTTTCCAACCGGTGGTGTAATATATGGTTATGAAGGAGTTCGTGAAGCTTTTAAAACCGGTAGAGGACGTATTGTAATGCGTGCGAAAGTTGGTTTTGAAGAAGTTGACGGAAGAGAATGTATCATCGTAACAGAGATTCCATATCAGGTGAATAAAGCCGAAATGATCAAACGTACGGCTGATTTAGTTAACGATAAAAAAATCGAAGGTATTGCGAATATTCGTGACGAGTCTGACAGAAACGGTATGCGTATCGTTTATATCCTGAAACGTGACGCTACGCCAAACGTAGTATTGAATACCTTATATAAATTTACATCATTACAATCTTCTTTTAGTGTAAACAATATTGCATTAGTAAAAGGTCGCCCACAAATGTTGAATCTAAAAGATATGATTCATTATTTTATTGAGCACCGTCATGATGTAGTAGTTAGAAGAACTCGTTTTGAATTGCGTAAAGCCGAAGAAAGAGCCCATATTTTAGAAGGATTAATTATTGCTTCTGATAATATTGATGAAGTTATTGCGATCATCAGAGGTTCTAAAAATACAGAAGAAGCTCGTGAGAAATTGATCGAAAGATTTAATTTATCTGACATTCAGGCACGTGCCATTGTTGAAATGCGTTTACGTCAGTTAACAGGTCTGGAACAAGATAAGTTAAGAGCTGAATACGATGAATTGATGAAATTAATCGAACATTTGAAAGCTTTATTAGCAGATGTAGATTTAAGAACGAATTTAATTAAAGAAGAACTGGAAGAAATCCGTGAGAAATACGGAGATGAACGTCGTTCTACTATTGAATATTCTGGTGGAGATGTAAGTATCGAAGATTTGATCGCAGATGAGAATGTAGTTATTACAATTTCGCATGCAGGTTACATCAAACGTACTAACTTAACAGAATACAAAACTCAAAATAGAGGTGGAGTTGGACAAAAAAGTGCAGGAACAAGAGATCAGGATTTCCTTGAGCATATGTTCGTTGCAACCAATCACCAATATATGATGTTCTTTACGCAAAAAGGAAAATGTTTCTGGATGCGTGTTTATGAAATTCCTGAAGGAAGCAAAACTGCAAAAGGTAGAGCGATTCAGAATTTAGTAAATATTGAAAGTGACGATAAAGTAAAAGCTTTCATTTGTACACAAGACTTAAAAGATAAAGATTATATCAATAGTCATAATCTTGTAATGGTAACGAAACAAGGTCAGGTGAAGAAAACTTCTTTAGAGAAATACTCTAAACCAAGGGTAAATGGAGTTGCTGCAATTACAATTAAAGAAGGTGATGAGTTACTTGAAGCTAAATTAACAAACGGAGAAAGCCAAATTATCCTTGCTGTTAAGTCTGGTAAATTGGTTCGTTTTGAGGAAACTAAAACGCGTCCGATGGGAAGAACAGCTTCAGGAGTTCGCGGAATTACCTTAAAAGACGATACTGATGAAGTAATTGGTATGGTTACAGTTGACAAAGAAAATGTAAACGATACACAGATTTTGGTTGTAACTGAAAACGGATACGGTAAACGTACTAAATTAGTTGATGACGATGGAGAAGATGTTTACAGAATTACAAACCGTGGAGGTAAAGGTGTTAAAACACTTAATATCACAGAGAAAACCGGAAAATTAATTTCTATTAGTAATGTAACGGATGCTGATGATTTAATGATTATCAACAAGTCAGGATTAACAATTAGAATGGCGATTGAAGATTTACGTGTAATGGGTCGTGCAACACAAGGTGTTCGATTGATTAACTTAAAAGGTAAAGATTCTATTGCTGCTGTAACAAAAGTTATGAAAGATGATGTTGCGGAAGTTGTTGTTGATGAAGACGGAAATGTTATTGAATCTGCTATCGAAAGAGTAAAACCGGATTTAGAAGTTCTTGAGGACGAAGGTCCTGTAGAAGATGACGACGACGATGATTCTGATGAAGAAGTAGAAGACGAAGATGACGCTGAAGAAGAAGAGTCTGAGGAATAAAAAGTAAACCACTTATAATTAAATACACAAATTGAATATTATGAAAAGTAAATATGTAATACTTGCGTCAGCATTATTGATTTCAGTAGCTACTTTTGCTCAAAAAGATCAGATAAAA
This sequence comes from Flavobacterium piscisymbiosum, assembly GCF_020905295.1. Classification (NCBI taxonomy): domain Bacteria; kingdom Pseudomonadati; phylum Bacteroidota; class Flavobacteriia; order Flavobacteriales; family Flavobacteriaceae; genus Flavobacterium; species Flavobacterium piscisymbiosum. The sequence goes on from NZ_JAJJMM010000001.1 coordinate 3,408,791, forward strand.
AGTGCTGAAAAAGCGTTAAAAGGAGGGGATGCTCAGGGAGCAATTACAATCCTGAATGATGCGGAAAATATGGTAGCAAATGCTAAAGATGTTGAGCAGGCTCAATTTTATTCTGTAAAAGCTAATGCTTATTTAGATTTAGCTAATAAAAAAATAGATGAAAGTAAAAACCTATCTCTTTCTGCAGAAAACTATAAAAAGTTAATTGATGTTGAAAAAGCTTCAGGAAAATTAAAATATTCTACTCAGGCTGCAGCTTCAATTACGGAGATCAAAGGAAAGTTGATTAATTCAGCTATCGCAGATTCTCAGGCTGGTAAACATACTGAAGGAGCGAAAAAATTGTATGATGCTTATTTGTTAGAGAAAAAAGATACAATCAATTTGTATTATGCAGCTTCTACAGCAGTAAATGCTCAGGATTTTGATCTTGCATTGCCAATGTACGAAGAGTTGAAACAATTAAACTATTCTGGAAAAGGAACTAGCTATACTGCTGTAAATAAAATTTCAGGTAACGAAGATGCTTTCAATAGTGCTAAAGACAGAGATTTAGCTGTAAAATTAGGAACTCACGAAAAACCTCAAACAGAAGCTATTCCTTCAAAAAGAGGAGAGATTTACAAAAATCTTGCGTTAATTTTAGTTCAAAAAGGACGTAGCGAAGATGCTAAAAAAGCAATCGCAGATGCAAGAAAAGCAAATCCGGATGATAGTTCTTTGATTCTTACTGAAGCTAACTTGTATTTAGAGTCTAAAGATTTTGATACTTACAAAAAATTAGTTGGTGAAGCTTTACAAAAAGATCCAAACAATGCTGATTTAGTATTCAATTTAGGAGTTCTTAGTGCTAATGCAAAAAATAATGCTGATGCTGAGAAATATTATTTGAAAGCTGTTGAAATCAATCCAAAATATACAAATGCTTATCTTAACCTGGCAGCTTTAAAATTAGAAGCTGAAAAACCAATTATTGATGAGATGAATAAATTGGGTACTTCTGCAAAAGATATGAAGCGTTACGATGTGTTGAAAGCACAAAGAGAAAACGTTTTTAAAGGTGTGATTCCTTACCTTAAAAAAGCAAATGAATTAGATCCTAAAAACGAAGATGTTTCTAAAACATTATTGGGGGTTTACAAAGCATTAGAAATGACTGCTGAAGCAAAAGCATTGAAAGCTACAATGTAATTCTAAAAAGATTTAAGTATAAAAAAACCATTCGCCGCGGCGAATGGTTTTTTTTTGCCTTGAAATTTATCTTAACTTTCTAAAGTTACAGAAAGTGTAATTGTCGTATTTAATAATTTTGAGATAGGACAAATTTCTTTTGCTTTTGCTGCTGTTTTTTCAAATTCTTCAGCAGTAATATTGGGAACTTTCCCTTTTAAATCCAAATGGATTAATGTTATCGTTCCGTCCTCAAAAGTAACTGTCGCTTCTGTATTTAAATCATCTGCTGTAAAACCACCTTCGTTAAGTAAAAAGCTTAGTTGCATTGTAAAACAGCCCGAATGTGCTGCAGCAACCAATTCTTCAGGATTTGTTCCAACTCCGTCTGCAAATCTTGTTTTAAATGATAATTGAGCATTATCTAATGTTGTACTTTGTGTACTGATTTTTCCAGTTCCTTCCATGCCAGTTCCTTTCCAGTTGGCATTTGCTTTTCTTGTAAATTTCATTTTTCGTTGTTATTAGGATTAATAATTGAATTTGTTGATTATCAATAGATAATGTGGTTTATCAAATATAATCAATATTTTACAGAAATTTTTTCATGAAATTATAATACATTGTTAAGTTTCAGGTTGAAATGAGATAAATGTTGGAGCGAACTTAACCGCAATCCCGATAGCTATCGGGAGCAAAGTTTTGTGTTTCATCGTAATTATAATCGACAATATTGTAATCCCGAGGAACGAGGGATCTCTGCAAGAAACTAATGCAAAGAGTTTTTCCTAAATTGCCGGGCAGCTTACGGAGATCCCTCGTTCCTCGGGATTGACAAACTATACAGTGTGTAGTTTATTGAAATAAAGCTTGGAGAACTTTATATTGTATTGAAATATTTAAAAAAAAACTTAGTGAACTTTGCGTAAAATCTTAGCGCTCTTTGCGGTAAAAAAATTACTGCACAAAAAAAAGGCGTAATGAAAACATCATTACACCTTTTTATTTATTGTAGAAACTTAAAGTATTATTCCTGACCTAAATTACGCAATTGTTTCAGTTTGTCTTTCCAAAGTTCAAGGCTTTCTTTGTGAATAGCAATGTTTTTACGAACTTCAAGAACAATTGAATTCTCTTTTTTAGCATTTTTAGTATTGGCAAAAAACTGAATATTGTTTTCTAACTGGAAAATTTCATTTTGAACTTCTTCAATTTTACGCATCAGGAAGATCTTTTCATTATCTAATTTACGAGTATCGTTACTATCAGATAAAGAATCGATTCTGTTTGAAAAACGCATCATTTCAGTTTCTTTTTTACTCAGACTTAATTTTTCAAAAAGGGCATCCAGGATTTTATTGAATTTTCCTTCGATATGACGTCTTGAAAAAGGTACTTTTCCGTAGCCTTTCCAGATTTCGATATGTGCTTTAATAGCATCAAGATCAGTTTTGTGATCACCGGTAAGCTGGTAAGCTCTTAAAATGTCTAAGTATGCTTTTTTATTATCAAAAGCCGCTACCTCATCAACATTTTCTTCTGATTTGTGTTCTTTTAATTTATCGAAATAATGATTACAAGCATCTTTAAATTCTTTCCAGATTTTATCTGAATATTTTTTAGGAACGTGACCAATTTGTTTCCACTCTTCCTGAATTTGTTTCATAACAGGAGTAGTAGCACCAAAATCTGTACTTTCTTGTAGTTCTTTGGCTTTTGCAACAAGAGCCATTTTTTTGTTCAAATTGTCGTTTTGATCCTTTTTAATGTCTTTGTAAAATGAATTTTTAAAAGAATTAAAGTTTCTTACGGCAGTTTTAAAAGCAGCCCAGGTTTCTTCGTTTACATCTGAAGGTACTTTTCCGGCAGCAAAAAACTCATTTCTAAGCGCTTCTACTTTCTGAATTTGTACTAACCATTGTGAATGAGAGTTTACCTTTTCGGTTCCTAAAACTTCAATTTTTGCAATGATTTCTTTTTTAGTTTCAAGATTATTTTGCTCGTTTGCTCTTTGGCTTTCAAACAAAACTTCTCTTTTGTCATGGATTTTTTTAGTTAGTTCACTAAATTTATTCCAGATTGTATCACGGTGTTCTTTAGAAACAGGACCAATATCTTCTTTCCAGATTCTGTGTAAATCCTGTAATTCACGAAACGCTTTACTAATGTCGGTTTCGTTTGTTAATTCTTCAACACGTGCAATAATTTTTTGTTTTTGTTCCAGATTGTATTTAAAATCTAAATCCCTTGCTTCACGATCTAAGTGTAGGTAATCATAAAAATTCTCTACATGAAAGTGGTAATTATTCCAAACGTGATTGTATTTGTCTTTTGGTATTGCTCCGGCATTTTTCCATCTTTCTCTTAAATCATTAAAATGTTTAAGGGTATCTTTGATGTTTTCCTGCGGATTGATAAGCTCTTTTAGCTCTTCAACTATTGCAAGTCTCTCTTCTAAATTCGATTTTAGATTGGTTTGTAAATGCTTGAAATGTGCATTTCGTTTTTCTCTAAAAACATTATAATATTCGTCAAATTTCGATTTTAACGGAGAATGATATTCAAATTCCTCATTCGGGTCTTGTTTAGAAGCGTTAAATTCTTCTTTTTTCTCCTCTATAAGGTGGTTGTATTGTAATAAAAATGATTTTTTGATTTCTTCGATATGATCTTTTACAGACATTACTTTATCTGTAGAGATCAGTTTTTTAAGCTCGTCTACAAGCGCATCCATAGCAAAAGTATCATAATCCTGCATAGGAATATCATGACGCTCTTTTAGCGTTTCATCTTCACTTTCTTCAGCGTTTGAATTTGTTATGGCGTCTAATGCAGTCTGATGATTGGCTTCTGTTTCTTCGGCTGTATTTTCTACTTCAGTTTCAGAAGTTGAAATTTCAGCAGCTGTTTCAGGCTCCGATGTTTCAATTGCATTATCTTGCGTAGAATCGCTAATCCCGATTTCTAATTTTCCGTCTGCTTCCTGCAGGTTATCATTCTTTTCTTCTAACATTTTAAATGTATAAGGTTTTTATTTTAAACAGAGCGAAAGATACTAAAGGTGTTTCTAAATACAAAATAAATCGTTTGTTTATACGCTTTTTTAAGACGAAATTCCTATTTATTCAGGTATTTTAGGAATATGATATGGGTTTTTTACCTGATTTTTTTGAAGTAAATTTAAATTTCGGATTAATAGAATTTTTAGAAAAATCAAATTAAATTAATATTGTAAGCTTAATTTTTTAGTTTTCTTTCAAACTAAAACAAAATAAGCATTCCGATTTCGATACCATAATTGTAGGATTTATGGTTTCCAAAAGCAATACTGGGATGAATATAGGCCATATCATTTGAGGTTATTTTTCGTCCAAATTCTACGAAAGCATTATTAGGGAATTCTTTGTTTGTTGCGTTGTATCTGAACGCAACATCGGCCGCAATCCAGTTTTTCCCGAGGATGTACATAAAGTAATTTTCGAATGCTGTGGTATTAATATCATCTCGTTTGTCTGATCCGGCAAAACTCAGTTGATTCTCTAAAGAAGCAATCCAGAGTAATTTTTTTTCTTTTATATAAGAACCATAAAATATGGCAGGAGCAAAGACCCATTTTCCTGATCCCAAAGCCGGATCTGCTGCCGAGTTCGAAATGACTCTGGCTCTAAAAGCAACTCCCTTACTATGATTTAGATAAGGTATATAACTTATGCCGACACCAATATCACCAATTCTGGTTTTATTGATTGAGGAAGTATTGGTGGATATTAATGGAAGATCAACTCTTAAGTTCCATGCTTTATTGGCGATGGGATGTAAAAAACGAAGTTCGGTGGTATTATAAGAACCTGTCTTTGTATCTAAATATTCATTAAAAAGTAAAATCGTTTTTAGATAATAATGATAACGTGCCTCTGTGTAAGGATTTTTTTGAAGCTCTATAGTATCCTGAGCTTTTGTAGAAAAAGTGATTAAAAGGAATGATAAATAAAATAGTTGTAATTTATTCATAACTGCTTATAAATGAGTAGTCTAAATTACAAAAAAAAATACACTAGAGTTTAGTGTATTTTTTCTTTTTATTTATTCCAGATTTTCCAGGCTTTCTCTGCCTGAAAAATAAGCATGTCGTAACCATTTTTTATTACAGCACCTTTTTCTTTAGCATTTTTAAGGAACTGAGTTTCTGCCGGATTATAAATTAAATCGTAGGCAATATGCTTATCAGTAAAAAACTCATACGGAAGATCCGGGCAAGCTTCTGTATTTGGGCTTGTACCAACAGGCGTACAATTGATTATGATTTTGAAATTATCAAATGTAGTGGCGTTTATAAGGTTGTAATCTATGATGTTTTCTTTAGCTTCTCTCGATACAAAAGTATACGGAATACCAAGTTCATCCAGTGCAAATGCAACTCCTTTTGAAGCACCGCCTGTGCCCAGAATAAGTGCTTTTTTGTGGTGTGGCTCTAATAATGGTTCTAATGATTTTTTGAAACCATAATAATCCGTGTTGTAGCCTTTTAATTTTCCGTTTTTGGTAAATTTAATAGTGTTTACGGCACCAATCAGAGCTGCTTTTTTTGATAGTTTATCTAAGAAGGGTATAACTTGTTCCTTGTACGGAATCGTAACATTTAAACCTTTTAAATCGGGATTGTTTTTTACTAACTCAGTGAAATAATTAATTTCAGAGATGTCAAAGTTTTCGTAGCTGTTGCCGGCAAAAACTTCATCGCTAAATTTTTCTGTAAAATATCCTTTTGAAAATGAGTAACTAATATTACGGCCTAACAAGCCAAAACGTCTTCTTAAAATATCAATCATTATTGTTTTCTATGTTTTTCTATATAATTTTTAACTGTCTTTTTTGACCATACTACCGGAAATAAATCTTCGATTAGGATGTAATTATCAAAGTTTAAACGCAAGCCATTGCTTAAATGGAATTTTGCTTTGGTATTATCCTGAATCATAAAATACAATCCTGCCAAACGATATTCGATTTCGTTTTCTTCCGGAAAATATTCTGTAGCTTGTAATAAAGTCTGAATAGCGCTTTCGAATTCACCTAAAAACTGAAGAATATCAACCCAAAACAACCAGGTATCTAAGGCATAATCTCCAAATTCTACTGCTTTTCTATAACCAAACTCTGCTTCTTCAAAAAAGTTCATTTGTTTATTGATCGTCGCATAACGTTTCCAGTACAAACGATTTTGATTGTCGATTGCTAATGCTTTATTGACAAAAAATAAGGCTTTTTGAAAGTTTTTCTGGCGAACATAAAAATCAGTAATGGCAATCCATCCTTTGTCTAAAAGCGGATCTTCATGTACAGTTTGATTGTAATATTGAAGTGCTTTTACTGCATTACCAAGTTTTTCGTAGCATTTACCGATACGCAATAGAGCATAAGAAGTAGCATCGTCTAACTCGATGGTTCTGTTATAGCTTTCAATAGCTTCAGCGTATTTTTTAAGACGCTCATAGGCTTTTGCTTTTTCCATGAAAGCACCTAAAAACTCATCGTCGATTAGGGTTGCATAGTCAAAAGCGCGAATGGCGTTTTCATATTCTTTTACGCCATAATGCAAACGACCAAGCTGGTGCCAGGCGATTTCGCTATATGGGTTTTTATTGATGTACTCGTTTAAGTAAACAATGGCTTCCTGGTTTTGATCTAAAAATTCAAAACAATATACCACGTTATACAAGGCCGACTGATCTTCTAAATCTTCTTCAAGACATTTGATAAAACTGTCTTTTGCCATCTCGAGGTTATCCATAAAAAGATATTCCATTCCAATCAAGTTGTACACGTCAGCGTAGTCATCAGTATATTGCAGGGCAATTTTAAGTAGCTCTACCGCTTTTTCGTGTTGATCTCTCTTAGAACAGATATTGGCTTTCTGGATGTAAATTTCCTCGTTATTAGGTTCGATTGCATATAGCTCATTTAAGAGCTTCTCGGCGATCTCTAGTTTGTCGTCGTAAACCAACATTTCTACTTGTACTAATTTTAAGCCCGTAGATTTTGGGTGTTGATCTAATGCAAGTTTCAAGGCCTTCTTTGCTAAATTAGCCTTACCTATGTCTAAATAATGAAGAATAATTTCTTCGAATTCTTCAGAATCAAAAAAGAGTACTTTGTTAGTTTTTAACATCGACTCAAATTTGGATAGGGATAGGTTATAATCTTCTTCTTCGTTGCTTAATTGCATACTGTCTTTATTTGAAATTAGCCTGTTATAAATTTAGGCAACCATATTATTGTTGTGAGGAATGGGAATTAATTGTTGTGAACAATTTAATTAACAATATGGACAGAATTTCTATTCTGTTTTAAGTTATAATCTTTTGATCTGTAAAAGATTAAATTTGATTTGTATTCTATTTTTGTTTTAACCGTGAATCCTAGCCCTGATAGCAGCGGTATCCTTTTATTTTTTTTCTTTAGAAAAAATAAAAGATATAGCGGATAGCAGGAAATAGCTCCTAATTAAACTGCTTGTTCTTTTTTCATGATTTCATCCATAACGTTTAAGATTATGGCACAACCTTCTTTTATTTCTTCATCAGAAATGGTTAACGGTGGTGTTATTCGTATTGCGCATCCTTCAAACAGCAACCAGAATAAAATAAGCCCTTTGTCCTGACAGTTTAAAATAACTTCGTTTGTTATTTCGGCAGTTTCGGTCATTGCGGCAAGCATTAATCCTTTTCCTCTAACTTCCTTTATCAAAGGATGTACCAAAAGCGATCTAAAGAGTTTTTCTTTATTTAAGGCGTCTTGCATTAAATTTGTTTCAGTTAATTCCTGCAAAGTAGCTAAACAGGCTGACGCAATGACAGGATGACCTCCAAAAGTGGTGATATGGCCTAGTTTAGGGTTTTCGGTTAAGAGATCCATTTTTTCTGCCGAGGCTGTAAAAGCACCTACGGGCATTCCGCCACCCATTCCTTTTCCCATAACGACAATATCGGGAACGACATCATAGTTCTGAAAACCAAATAGTTTACCAGTTCTTCCAAATCCGGGCTGAATTTCATCAACAATCATCATGGCTCCAACTTCATCACAGCGTTTACGCACTTTTTGCAGATAATTATTTTCGGGCTGAATAAATCCGGCTCCTCCCTGAATGGTTTCTAAAAGTATAGCGGCTGTTCTGGTGGTTATTTTTTGTAAATCTTCTTCGTTATTGAAGGTGATAAAATCAACATCCGGAAGCAAAGGTCGAAAGGCTTGTTTGCGTTCCTCGAATCCCATAACGCTCATAGAACCCATCGTGTTACCATGATACGCGTTATGACAAGAAATCAATTGACTGCGTCCTGTTGTTCTTTTTGCTAATTTAAGTGCGCCTTCGATAGCTTCTGTACCTGAATTGACTAAATAGGTTTTGTTTAGAGATTCGGGCAGGAGTGAAGCCAGTAATTTGCAATATTGAACGGCAGGACTTTGCGAATATTCGCCATAAACCATGACGTGCGAATATTTGTCCAGCTGATCTTTGATCGCCTGATTGACTCTAGGATGTTGATGCCCAAGTGTACAAGCCGAAACTCCAGCAACAAAATCTAAATATTTTTTATCGTTTGTGTCGTAAATATAGGAACCAACGGCGTGAGAAACTTCCATTCCTAGTGGGTAAGGGGAAGTTTGTGCCTGGTATTTTATAAAATCTGGATTCACTGTTATTTGTTTAAAAAGTTTCAGGTTTCAGGTTTCAAGTTGACTGAAAACTGTGAATGAATTTAACCGCAAAGATCGCAAAGTTTACTAAGATTTAGCTCAAGATTATATTATTAAAATGCAAAGTTCGCAAAGCTTTGTAAACTAAAAACTGCGACCGAAAACTACTTCTTGGTCTTGGTAGCAGCTTTCGTCGTGCTTGTTTTAGCAGCAGGTTTCTTCTTGTCGTAATCAAGGGTTTCTTTCCTGACTTTCATCGGGGTGGTTTTGTCCTTGGCTTCCTGGTCTTTTCCTTCCTGGACGAGTTTGTCGTTGAGTTCGTTGTCTTCCGCGGTAAAAATATCATCTTTCGATTTTATTCGTTCGTCTCCACGCCATTTTAAGCCTTTTAGTTTACGTGCATTTTCGGGTAAATCGGCTTCGGGATAAACATCGCCGTCTACTTTATTGAAGAATGTAATGGTTTCGATATCATTATTTTCTAAAATAAGATTGATTTTACTACTCACATTTTTATTGATACCAATGAGTTCATTAGCATCATTCCGCATGTAATAGACGACCTCGGTGTTTTTAATCACATCGACGTCATGTAATTTTCCTTCTTTGAATTTTCCGAATAAATTGAGGCCCTTGACCTGATTATAACCCGTGCCGAGGGTGTCCCGCGAGACTATAAAAGTGTTATTGAGGACTTTTAAGGAATCTAGTTTCTTGGTTGTATTATCGCCAATTAAATGCATTATATCTCCCGTAATCTGACTTTCTCCGTTCCAGAGAATTGGATTTCCAATTAATTTTGTCAATGCAGACTTAGAGTCTGAATGGATAGAATCACATTTTCCGCTCATATCTATTTTATAGAAACGAACATTTTTAAAGGCTCTTAAAATTCTTTCGCCTTCTTTGCCGGTCACCATTAATTTTTGTCCGTGAATATAAACCGAATCTTTTTCGACAAGATTTATGGCTACGGCTCTTTTAGTTACATACATCGAATCTTTTAGTTTGTAAATCTCTGCATAATGTCCTTTTACGATTCCTTTATTGATAGAGTCAGTAATTTTTACATTTCGGGTTGCCGAGGCAAATTCAATATTTCGATTATAATACAAACTATCGCCTTCTATAAGTCGGTCATCATATTTTATGTACGATTTCCTTAAAAAATGCGCGAGGTTTTTCTTGGTGTCATAAAAACCTTTTTCGGTATAAATGTAGTTTGTTTTACTTGTAATAGTCGAAGGGCCAAATAAATACGTATGCCCTGAATTACTGTAATAATCTAAGTGATTCGACTTTATGACATATTTAGGATTTGTAATCGTAACTTCTGTAAGGAATTGAAATTTTTTCTCAGCCACAAAATATCTTCCTGATTTACTTACCAGAGTATTGTCTTTGTTTACAATTGTACCTTTAGTATTGTAAAAAACCTGCTGGATATTTCGATCAAAATTAATAGTATCTGTTTGCAAGGTAGCATCCGGTGAACTCATAACAGCATCTCCGGTGGCGAAAGCTTTCTTTGAATTTCCGCTATATTCTGCATATTTACTGTTCAGGAATAAAGTATCACCTTGTACTAATTGTACATTTCCAAATGCTTTAAGGTAGTTTTCTTTCTTAAAAACGTAGGCTTTATTGCAGGTTAATACGATCCCGTCATGATTTACTTTTACATTTCCAGTCAATAGAACTCCGTCAGGAACTAAGTCTTCATTGACTTCTACCAAATCTGCATTTTCAATATTAATTGTTTTTGGCTTTGGTGCCTGAGCAAAAATGGATTGAACGCTTAATAATAGCAAACAATAGGATATGAAAAATAGTGATTTCTTCAATTGATTAAATTTTTGTCAAATTTATGAAAAAGGTTACAACCTTATAATGTTATTAGGATTAATTTAAATGTTTCTTTTTAGGGACAAAGTTTTTTTTATTGGGTTCAAAGGTACAAAGGTTTGTTAGCGTTTTTTGTAAATGAATTTTATTCGCAATGTATATCGTAGAGACGCACAGCAGTGCGTCTAACATAAAGAAAGAGATGTGGGTTTAAATGGTTTTTAATTTTTATGTCATTTTAACAGCATTTGTCCCTATGTCTCAAAGCTCAATGTCATTAATTTATGCTTAAAAAAAGATAAAATCCGTTTTTATCTGCGTCTTTACGAAGTAAATCTGTTTTATCCGCGTCAAAATTAGGCGCTGATTTTACTGATTCGCTAAAGCGAAAACGCTGATAAAACGGATTTTTCTAATTACTTTTTTGATTAAACTGTTAAGTAATTTTATAGATTTACCCTTAACTTATTGACATTGCTTGAAGCTTCGGGATCGTATCTGTGAACCTTTTTTTTAAGTTACCAACAAAAAGTGTAACTATTTCGTTATAGTTAGCTTTTTATATACTGTATTAATGTAATATGATTTTTGTTTCATTTGAATTTTAAAAATTAGTTTAAATTTAGAAAATAGTTTTCGGATTTTTAGTCAGGAAACCATTAGTTTATAAAAAACGAATATGATAAATAAAAAAGTTTTTGTTGCAGGATTGGCTGCAACCATGCTGTTTTCTGCATGTAAAACCAAAGATTTAAAAATGAATATAATAAAAGAAGAAGTTCCTACTGACAGGAAAGTTGTAGTTTATCAGGTTTTTACACGTTTGTTTGGAAATAAAAACACAACCAATAAATCCTGGGGAACGATTGAAGAAAATGGCGTTGGAAAATTTAATGATTTTACAGATAAAGCACTTCATGAAATAAAAGATTTAGGGGTTACTTATGTTTGGTATACCGGAGTTCCGCATCATGCTTTGGTGAGGGATTATAAGGCTTACGGAATTTCTGATGATGATCCCGAAGTGGTAAAAGGCCGGGCAGGATCTCCTTATGCTGTAAAAGATTATTATAATGTAAATCCTGATTTGGCGGTAAACCCTGCGAACAGATTGCAGGAATTCGAAGATTTGATTGGTCGTACGCACAAAGCAGGTTTGAAAGTTATTATTGATATTGTGCCGAATCATATTGCGAGAAAATATGAAGGGAAAAATAATCCTGAAGGTGTTAAGGATTTTGGTGCTGATGATAATGTAAATGTTGAATACAGCAGAAACAACAATTTTTATTACATCCCAAATCAACATTTTGAAATTCCGGATAATGATGTTCCGTTAAATGGAGAAAAGAATGCGCTTGTTGATGGTGTATTTGATGAAAATCCTGCAAAATGGACCGGAAATGGCTCACGTAAAGTAAAACCGGATCAAAATGACTGGTACGAAACGGTAAAAGTAAATTACGGAATTCGTCCTGATGGTTCTAAAGATTTTCCTGAACTTCCCGCCGGATTTGATCAAAAATCATATCAGGAGCATTTTGCTTTCTGGCAGGATAAAGATGTGCCGGATTCCTGGAAAAAGTTTAAATCGATCGCTTTGTACTGGACAGCAAAAGGTGTTGATGGTTTTCGTTATGACATGGCCGAAATGGTTCCGTATGAGTTTTGGAGTTATATGAACTCGGCTATCAAAATGAAAAATCCGAATGCTTTTTTATTGGCAGAAGTGTATAACCCAAATGAATACCGCAATTATATTCGTTTAGGAAAAATGGATTATTTATATGATAAAGTTGAAACGTATGATAAACTGAAAGATGTTATTCGCGGAAAATCTTCACCTGACGGATTATCGGATATTCAGAAAGGAATGACAGATATCGAACACAATATGCTTCATTTCTTAGACAATCATGACGAACAACGCTTAGCAAGTTCTGAATTTGCAGGAACTCCGGAACGCGGAAAACCCTTAATGGTGGTTTCTACAACGATTAGCACTTCGCCAACAATGGTTTATTTTGGGCAGGAAGTAGGAGAAGCCGGAAATGAAGATGCTGGTTTCGGAAAACCTACAAGAACTTCAATCTTTGATTATATCGGAGTTCCTAATCATCAGCGCTGGATGAATGACGGAAAATTTGATGGCGGACAACTTTCTGAATCAGAAAAAAACCTTCGTGATTTTTATAAACGATTGCTGAATTTCTCTATTAAAAGCCCTGCTTTAATGGGCAATTTTCAGGAAATTCAATCTGTAAATCGTCACAATAATTCTGGTTATGACGAATTAATTTACTCGTATGTTCGTTGGTCTGAAAATCAAAAATTGATTGTTGTGGCGAATTTCTCTTCAGAAAAAACAAGTGAGTTTGAATTGAAAATTCCTGCTGATGTTATTTCTAAATGGAATTTGAAAGATGGTTCCTATATACTTTTAGATCAATTGTATTTGCAAAGTAAAACGTATTTTACGGTAAAGAATGGAGAAGGAATTGCAAGAATAAAAATTGCGCCTTCGGAATCGTTTATTTATGAAGTGAAATAGATTCTTTTGTAATAGAATAATAAAGAATTGTAAAAAAAAACAGGTTTGGAAATCTAATTTCTAAACCTGTTTTTTTTATGAAGATGATTTTATCTTCCAAAATCATCTTGTACCCTAACAATATCATCTTCATCAGAAGGATTTTCCGGATTGGTATGTTGCCAAATTTCAGCGACAATTCCCCAAGTTTCTAAGCCAATTAAACGATGACGTTCTCCTTTTTCTAATTTAATAAAAGATCCGGGAGCCAATTCCTGAATTTCTCCTTCTTCATCTGTTGCACTAGTTTTAACTCCTACAACACCAGCGAGAACTTTCCAGATTTCGGCTCTTCGAAAATGATATTGCCAGGATAAACGTTTGTGAGGTGCAACAATTAGAATTTTCGGACTCAATTTATTTGTAATCTGAATGTCTGTCATTTTAAGATGCGGAAAGAATTTTGAAGCAAAAACCTCAGCCTGCGATTCGTCAAGTACAAAAAATCCTCCCCAAGGCCTTGTTTGATCCTGACTGATAATGGTGAAGTTTTCTTTTTTTAATTCTGCTTCAATTTGTTCAAAAACAGACTTTTTTTCGGTATTTATGGATAAATTCAAATTCATTTCAGTAATGTTTTAGTTTTTGTAAATAATAAAGCTATCTGTTTTTAGGGTTTTATTTCCCATCAATATTGTAGCATTTTTGGGTAGTTGCATTTCCCTTTTTAAACCAAAGTTAATGATAACTGAGATTGTATTTCCCTCAAAAGATCTTGTAAATGATATTTGATCGTCCTGACATTCAAGGTTATCGTAATCTCCGTATTGCAAAACTTTTTCTTTGTTTCTTAAAGATATGAGTTTTTTATAAGTATTAAGAATCGAATTTTTTTGAGTTTCTAAAACGGCAACATTTACTTTTTTATAATCAGAATTAATTTTAATCCAGGTTTTTTCTTTAGAAAATCCGGCAAAAGCATCTGAATTCCATTGCATTGGGCTGCGAGATTTATCGCGATTGTGATCGTTTCCTTCAAGAAGTGCTTCACTATCAGTTTTACCTTTTTCAAGTGTAAGTTTATAATGAGTTTTTCCCTGTATGTCGACCATTTCATTTATGTTTTGCGCGATGATATTATGCATGCCAATCTCTTCGCCATAATACACAAACGGAACTCCTTTCGCAGTAAGAATTAAAGCAGTAAGCGCTGTTGCTCTTTCAGGATTTCCATCAGCCAATCGGTCGATCATTCTGGGCATGTCGTGACTTCCAAAAAATAAAGTGGGATAATTGCTCATGTTTTTTTCCATGCTTTGCAATTCATCAAAAATACGCTGAGTCGAAAACTTTTTTATACTTCCAAAATTGAAATTAAAAACAACATCTAATAAATCCTGCGATTGATATTGTTTGAGAACTTCGATTTTGTCACTTCCAATTTCGCCCACAATAAAACGATTGTCATATTCGCTTACGGTCGATTTTATAATGCGCATGGCATTTTTTACACCTTCCTGATCAATATCGTTTATATGATCTTGTTGTCCGTTTTTTATTAGGTTATTCTTTGTGATTCCGTTTGTAGTTAGAAAATTAATTACATCCAGTCTAAAACCATCTACGCCGGCATCAAGCCAAAAACGCAGCACATTTTGAATCTCTGCAACGACTTTTGGATTCGACCAGTTAAGATCGGCCATTCTTTTATCAAACTTATGATAGTAATATTGATTCGTTAAAGTGTCTTTCTCCCAGGCTGTTCCTCCAAAAAAAGATTCCCAATTGTTGGGCGCATCTTTCCAGATATAATAATCACGATACGGATTGTCTTTCGATTTTCTGGATTCCTGAAACCATTTACTATCAGTAGATGTATGATTAAAAACCATGTCTATAATTACTTTTATTCCTCTTAGATGCGCTTCATTCAAAAAAAGATCAAAATCCGCTTTGTTGCCATACGTGGGATCTACTTCGTAATAATTGGCAATATCATAACCGTTATCTACTTTTGGCGAAGTAAGAAAAGGGGTAAGCCAGATGCCTTTTATCCCTAATTCTTTCAGGTAATCTAACTTTTGAGTCATTCCTTTAAAATCGCCATATCCGTCGCCATTGCTATCAGCATAACTTGGCATATAGATTTGGTAAAAAACAGATTCTTTCCACCATTTTTGGTCGATTGCTGTTTTTTGAGCATTGGTTGTGTTTAGTATAAGAAGAAAGAAAAATATACAATGTAATATATTAGGCTTCATAACATTCTTTTCGATTTAAGTTATTTTACTTAGAAATGACATTGTTTATTCGCACAAAGAGGCAGAGCAGCAAAGAAAATAGCTTGAAAAACTTGACTTAGCGGCTCTGCGTTTTTGCGCGAGAATTAACTATAAACTATTTTTTCTCTTGCGATTTATAATCTACCACAACACTGTCAATAAGCATTTTTTCTCCTTCATGAGTTATTTTTCCTCCAGCAGGCACACAAACAATTACAGCTGAATTTAAGGCACCAATATTTATTTTAGCAGATGAAGTAACATTTCTAGCTACAAAACTTCCTGAAACTGTATTGTATAAATCTACTTTTTTACCTTTTTCCGTTTTTATAGTAATGGTTTTATTGGTGGTATAGGGATTATAATATAAGTAAGATGGATAAGCTTTATCGCTAAAAAAGTCTGTTGCTAATAAATCTAATTGCAATATTCCGGTAACATTCGTCGCACGGATTATACCACCAAAGATACCTACATGTCCGCTGCCATAAACACTAAACTGAGATTCTTTAGGATTTTCTCCAAGAACCCAAAGCGGACCGTCGCCTTGTGCTACAGGGCCTTTTATATTTTCATATTCCTTATAACTGGATTGTTTAATAATACCTTCATAACCAATTACGCCTTTGGTAATCTCAGCAAGTTCAGGAATTGTTTGGTGTTCTTTTGGCATATATTGCGGGTAGAAAAGGCGAGAAGCATTCGCTGCATTCAGCATCCATTTTCCTATTGCGGTTGCATAAGACTGATCGTAGCGAACCAGTGGCACTAATGGCCAGGCGGCATCATACGTATTCATCAGGAAGCCGTAACCACCGTGATCTACCGTGCTGCCAAAAGTTCCTGATATGTCAAAACCGTTCCAGTTACCCACTAATGCGCCCCAACCTTCGCGACAAATCGGAGTTCCGTCAAATGTCCAGTCAAGCATTTTATCAGTTTTGTATTTTGTATTTTCTTCGGCATTAATTCTGGCAGCGAGATAAGCACCAAAAGGCATTAAGACTTCATAAGTTGGATTTTTTGATTGCGATTCTAATGCTGCTAATGCACTTTTTGCTCCTTTTAAATATTTAGCATCACCAAATTTTTTATAAGCCATATACAAAACCCACGCATGTCCCGCCGCTGCATCTGGTTGTGTACAGATATGATTGGTCATTGACGTCATTTTATTGTAATCAAAATAAGAATAATCATAATTGCCATTCAAAATTACATCGGCTTCATAAAATTTATCTGCAATAGTTCTGGCGATCTCAGTAAAGCCAGGTTCGTTAGGATATTTGTCATAAACGGCAAAGAACAAAAGATTAGGATAAACATCGTACCACCAATCACGGCCATAACCACCGCCTAATAAAGCAACTTCAGGACAGGTATTATTCATCATAATATTCCAATTGGTTTCTTTATTGAAATAGTTTTTAAGCATGCCAACATAATTAAGATTAGGCTGGTTTTTATCTATACCTACCAATGTAGCTCCCAAAGTAGCTCCCATTGTTGCGAGTGCTTCATGAAACATTCCGTTGTTATGATCCGGACCTTGTCGTACATCGGCTACAGCCGTATACAATCCGACTACTTTTTGAGGGAAGTTTTTCTGGCTTTCATCCATCCAGACCATTGGCCAATATTTGCCTTTAGCATTAAAATCATAAACTGTTTTATCAAAATCTAAGGCCAGTTTTTTATAATCAATGATTTTTAAAGGTTGCGGAAGATTGGGCATTTGATCAACACGAGAAATATTTTGTTGTTTTACTTGTGCTGTTGCATTTAAACTAAATACTAACAGGAACGAAGTTGTAATTTTTATGAATGTATTCATGTTATTAATTTTTTATTTTTAAAGTAATTTTGCTGCCACCTCATCCAGAACTTTTGGTTTTATATCTTCTTCCGGTGAAAGTTCAATTCCTTGTTTGATAATTTTTTTGCTGATAAAAATGGAACATAGCTGTAATAATGCAATGATTCCGATGGCATATCTTAAGGCAAAATCTTCAGAAACTGCATAGTATAAAACAAGAAAAGTTCCCGCGCCTAAAAGTCTTCCAGCATACAAGCCTGCTTCATGATTTAAGATATAAGTAAACTCGCCTCTTTTTTCGATTCGTGATACGATATCAATTACTTTAAGCTGAATAGGGAAGTAGGCCAAATCCATTAAAGGTTTTGCGATAAGCAATAACAATAAAAAGATGATGACTCCTGTTTTGTCGAATAATATTCCGTTGATGCAGGCACCTAAAGCAAATAAAATTAATCCAACCGAAAAGGTTTTGATTCGATCTGACGGTTTAGAAAAACGTCCGATAAAATAAATGATGATCGCCGCCAAAATTGCTCCAATAGATTGTGCTTGTCCTAACGCGCCTTCTTCTCCTAATATTTTAAAAATAAGCATGGCAGGAGCTGTTACCAAAAAGCCTTGTGCTAAACCTTTGAACGTTGCAAGCGATAATAGTTTGTACCAAAGAGGATGAAATTTGAAAAAGATATATTTTTTTTGTGTTGGATTTTCAAATTTACCTCTGTAACAAACTATTGAAGCCACAATTGTAATAAGAAAAACAATTCCGGTAATTATGACATAAGCCTGATGTTTTTGATCTTCACCAGTTTTAGATTGAATAAACCAACCAATTGTAGCCGGTATTGCAATGGCAATAATAGTATAAATAAAGGTCTCCAATCCGTAATAATAATTACGGTTTTCGTCGTTTGTAATGGCCAAAGCAAGATAATCGCGATTAGACCAATACAAACCAAAAGAAAATCCCATTGTTATTCCCGCTACCGCAATCCCCGTTAAATCCAGTGTTTTTAGCGACATCATAATAATCATAGAAACACCGCTAAGCATCATTCCGATTGAATATAATTTTCGAATATTAAAGTGTTTCAACAAGAAACCATTCAATAAAAAGGTAAGCGGAATCCCGGTATAAATGGCCAACTGGTAAATAACAACCTTAGAGGTGTCATTCGAATTTCGCATGATATAAGCAGCAACAAAAATGTCGATTACAGGTAATACCAGTGCATAAACCAGGTTGGTAAAAATCAGGATACGAAAATTGTGAGTTTGGCTTTTAAAATGGTCAATTTCTGATATAATTTTTTTAAACATTAGTTAGTTTTTAAAAGTAAAAGAATCTCTTTGATCGAAAATTGAGCACCACAAACAAATTCATCCGAAGCTCCGTAATAAATGGTAAGTGTATCTCCGTCCGGTTCTACAATATGGCCGTTGGTGAATACTACGTTTCCAAAAAATCCGCTTAATTCATATTCTGTTGTAGGAACCATTATCGGTTCTTCGGTTCTTGCAATTACTTTCGAAGGATCTTTTAAATCCATTAAAAATGCACCTAAACAATACTGATGATTTTCATTGGCTCCATGATAAATTTCCAGCCAGCCTTTATCTGTTTTTATAGGAGCTGCTCCGGCGCCAACTCTTTTACTGTCCCAAAGCCCTTTTCTGGTTTTAATAATACAATGGTGGTTTCCCCAGTGAATACCGTCAGGAGACGAGGCAAGCCAGATGTAATTTCCACCAATATCTACACTACTTGGGCGATGTAAAGCATAAAACAATCCGTTTATTTTTTCTTCAAAAATGGCGCAATCCTTATTGTGAGCAGGTAATATCATACCATGTTTGGTAAAGTCTTTCCAATTTGTAGTAGTACGTAAACCAACACCAACACCATTATCTGATACAGAGGTAAAAGTTAAATAATACGTTCCTTCGATTAAAGCAACACGACAATCCTCTATTCCAAAAGTTTCCAACATACCTTCTCCAACCAGAGAAGGATAATTTTCAGGTTCATAAAAATGATGTCCGTCTTCGCTGCACAATAGGCGTAAGTGAGAAAGTGTTGTTAAGTAATCAACGCCTTTATAATTAATAACTCTGGCATCTGTCGCGATTAATTCCGGATCGTCTTTTGGAATTTCAATGATTTTAATAGCTCCAGTTTCTGTTAGTATAGGGAAAGAAATAATACTGTCCTTTTGCTTAGGTCTTTCGGCCACGCGAACCGCTAACCAGGTTTTATTTTCATATTGAAATACACCAGGATTTAGTAAACATGTAATTTCTAATCCTTCTCTGCTTGCAGGAATATCTGTAGGAGATAGTAATGGGTTATCTGTAAAACGTTTTGCTATATCTTTCATAATTTTAGATTCTGTTTTTATTATAGTTAAAGAGTAACCTAATTTTTATTAAAGTTAAGAAGGTTACTCTTTATAAATGTTTAGTAGCCAGGATTTTGTGTTAAAGTTCCTGCAGATGCATCAATTTCTGATTGAGGAATTGGATATAACATGTGTTTGTCCTGGAAATTTTTTCCACTTGCGGTCATTACTTGTTTGGCAATTCCCCATCTTTTTAAATCGGCCATTCTTTGATTTTCAAAACCAAGTTCGACTCTTCTTTCAGAAATCAACCAATTTTTAATAGTGGTTTTATCAGTAGATGCAGGTCTGTCTGCTAATGTTCCTGCTGGTACTGGAGTTCCGTCAACAGTAGGAGTAGTTCTCGCTCTTGTTCTTATTTTATTGATGTAAGTAATTGCAGTAGCATAATCTCCAGTTTCATTTAGAGCTTCTGCTTTCCAGAGTAATACATCTGCCATACGAATAAATACTTTGTTACTAGGAGATTGATCATTTCCTTTGTTATTGCCATTTGTAGTCCCCAATATTTTATTTACTCTTTGGTCAGCAACATTTACGGTATATGCTTTTCTTGGATCATTTGGTTCAAATGAATTTAAGAAATCTGTAGTAGGAGCAAAGAATCCCCAACCTACTAATGCGCAATATCCATTTCCTCTTGGAGGAACAACATTGCTTTGATGATCGAAAGCAAAAATAACCTCAGAATCTGTAAATTCTTTTTCAGTACTAAAATTATCAAAGTAGTTAGCATTTAAGCTATAAAATCCAAGTGATTCCAGTTCATTTACGTAGGTAATTACTTCTGTCCATTTTTCATTGTATAATGCTGCTTTTGCCTGAAGAGCAATTACAGCTCCTTTAGATACTCTCCACTTTTCAGTATCGGAAGTAATTTTTTGATTTGGAAGTAATTCTTTTGCTAAAGCTAAATCTTTATTGATTTGATTCCATACTTCAGCTTTAGGTGCTCTTACTGCCTGATCGAAAGCTTCCTGAAATGTTTTTACCGGAGTCAGGATTAAAGAAACATCTCCAAAATTAGTAACCAATGCAAAATAATAGAACGAACGTAAAAAATACGCTTCTCCCAGTAATTGTTTTTTTCTTGCCGTAGTAATTCCGGTAATGGCTTCAATTTCCGGATTTACGAGAAAATTAATGGCACTGTTAGTTCTTTTAATTCCTTCGTAATTGTATTTCCAAACACCATTAGCACCTCCGTTAGAAGAAGTAAAAGTATAATTATCAACTTCATCCATCCAGGGTTGATCAGAATTTGAATTCCATCCTTTTTGACCATCATCAGAAGCTATATCCTGCAGGATAATATCATTATTAGATACAAGTCCGCCTGTCCAGTCCCATGCTCCCATTATATTTAATGTGTTTGAAAACAATAAATAAGAGGAACTAACTGATTTTTCGACTGTATTAAGAGTTGGTGTATCGTTTATTTGTTCTTCTGTTACCAATCCTACTGGATCTATGGTTAATTCGTCAGTACAACTTGTGAATACTGCAAGTCCTATTAGGATCGTTGCTATTTTTGTATATTTCATAATCGTTTTTTATAAGTTTAATTTTAACCCAAGAATAAAAGATTTCGATTGCGGGTAGGTTCCCATATCAATGAAAGAAGTAGATTCAGGATCTAAACCAGTGTATTTTGTAATCGTAAATATATTTTGACCAGACATATAGATGCGAAGATTGGCAGCACCAATTAAACCTGGATTAAATGTGTATCCGATTTCAATATTTTTCAATCTTAAATAAGAAGCATCTTCTACAAATGCGCTTGACATTTGTGCACCACCATTAGGATTAAAGGTTACTCTTGGAATTGTGTTACTAGTTCCTTCTCCGTTCCAGGCATTTAATACGTCTGTGGTAGAGTTAAGAGGCATTTTGGTGCTGTAAGAGGTAACTTGTTTTAAATTATTATAGCGATCAATACCTTCTACTCCCTGAAAAAGTGCAGAGATATCAAAGTTTTTATAACTGGCGTTTAATGAGAAACCGTAAGTGAATTTAGGAATTGGACTTCCTATAAAAGTTCTGTCATTGGCATCAATTTGTCCGTCTCCATTAAGATCTTTAAATTTCATATCTCCCGGTACAGCACCATTTGTGTTATTGAATAACTGAGAGTTTATTTCTGCTGAATTTTGATAAATACCATCAAATACATATCCGTAATAAGAGCTTATTGGCTGGCCAACTGTAGTTCTTGTATTTGTTCTCAGGTCATCGAGATTTGCAATATATTGTTGTAAAGCTTCAACTCTATTGGTTAGAGTGGTAAAATTACCGCTGATACCGTATTTAAAATCATGATCATTGTTTTGAAAATTAGCTCCAAATTCAAATCCTTTATTATTTATTACTCCTGCATTAACATAGGTAGATTCGATAACTCCTACTGTTACGGCAGGTAAACCTACTGTCAGCAAAATGTCCTTAGTTGTTTTATCAAAATAATCTGTTGTAATAGATAATTTATTTTTGAAGAAGCTAAAATCGACACCAAAATCGGTTTGAGTTGTAGTTTCCCATTTAATGTCAGGATTTCCGTAACGGATAATTTTTACATTATCATCTTTTTGAGAAACAAGTGTTTGGTAGGTATTATTTGGAATTTCCTGATTTCCTGATTGTCCCCAACTTGCTCTTAACTTTAAGTTTGAAATCCAATCGGCTTTCTCCATGAATTTCTCTTTAGATATTACCCAACCTCCGGAAACCGAAGGGAAATATCCCCATTTGTTATTTGGTCCAAAACGAGAAGAACCATCCGCTCTAATAGTTCCGGAAACATAATATTTGTTGTCATATCCATAGTTACCAGAGGCAAAGAAAGATACTAATGCCCAACTGCTCGCAGAACCACTTGCATAATTGTCTACATTTAAACCTCCATAATCTAAATAACGAAATGCATCAGTAGTATTATCATAATTGTTTCTTGTTCCACCAACATTATCATTTTTATTGATGATATTTTCTGTACCCAATAAAGCATTAATGCTATGTTTCTCGTTAAGTGTTTTTACATAATTTAGTGTATTACTAAAAGTAAAAGTCATTTCTTGTCCCATACTATCAGTAAGACTCGAAGGTCTGTTTATTCTTCCCATTCCAGGATATAATGGTACATTATTTTTATCAAGAGGAGATCCGCCATCATCGTCTCCAAAATTCTGATTGAATTTTTTATCATGTGCAAAAGACATATCTACTCCAAAACTGCTTCTAAATTTCAATGATTTGTCGCTTAAAAATCCGTATTCACCGTAAACGTTTCCGAAAACTCTAAATGCTTTAAGTTTATAATCTATAAGATTTGCAATTGCAATTGGGTTATATGCTGAGTCATAATCACGGCTCCATCCATTAGTAGTGTTATTACTTACATAAAATGGTAAATCTGTATATGGATTTGCAGCAGAATAAGTTGGATCATTTACATCTTTGTATACACCAAGAATAGAAGGTCTAAACATCGCATAACGAATGACACCCATTTGATCTCCGCTAGAAGATAATTTATCTTTAACGCTATTAGTAAGCTGGATATTCGTTCCAACTTTTAAACGATCAGAAAAATTAGAATTAACATTCACTCTAAAATTAAGTCGTTCGTATTGGTTATTGCCACCTACTATAATTCCTTTTTGGGCAAAATATCCCCCAGAGATTAAGTATTGCGTATTTTCATTTCCGCCACTTGCAGAAAGTTCGAAGTTTGTAGTTTGACCCGTCGTGAACAATTCGTCTAACCAGTTGGTATTAGCCAAAGGTATTCCGTTTACAGATCCTGCAGTTTGAGCCGCCTGATAAGGGCTTATAGCATTTGCCGCATTACCAGCACTATTGTGCCATGCTTTGTCTAATACTGTTAGATATTGATCTCCATTTAATAGCTTAGGAAGATTTGTAGCATAATTTACTCCGGTATAATAATCCACATTAAGACTTGATTTTCCTTTAGCACCGTTTTTAGTGGTAATAAGAATTACACCACCTGCAGCACGAGAACCATAAATGGCTGTTGCTGCTGCATCTTTTAATACCGTCATTGACTTAACATCTGACTGATTTAAAAAGTTGATATCACGAGTTGGTACACCGTCAACAACATATAGTACTTCATTGTTACCTAAGGTACCTACACCTCTAATACGTATTTCAAGTCCGTCGCCTGGCTGTCCTGTGCTTGAACTTACAGATACACCTGCAAGCTGACCTTGTAAAGCCTGACCAACGTCGGCTACTTTTGTTTTAGATAGTTCGCCCATATCCACAGTGGTAACGGCACTTGTAATAGCCGATTTTTTCTCGCTTGTATACCCTACAACAACCACCTCGTTTAAGGTATTTGTATCTGTTGCCAGAGTAACATTGAGTTCTTTTTTGCCCGCTACAGGTACTTCCTGAGTTTGATATCCTATGTAACTGAAAACCAAAACAGCATTTGGACCTAGATTTGTAAGGGTATAATTACCATCAAAATCAGTTGTAGCGTAATTGGAAGTTCCTTTTTCGTTTACATTTACTTGTGGCATTAAACCGTCGACATCCGACACCGTACCTTTAACAGTTTGGGCATGCATAATGCTGCCCAACATAATCGTTCCGAATAGGAATAATTTGAATATAAATTTTTTCATCATCATAAAGAATTGTTAATTGAATTACTAGTTAGATTGTTTTTTTTGAGGTTAATTTTGTTTTGTGGTTTTACGATAACGTTTGAATTAATTATCGGTTATAAAATTAGCTTGCGGATATAAGAAAACGTGTACACTATTTCTTCAAAAGTGTACACTGCTGTTTTAGGTATTGTTATTCAGTGTTTTATGTGATTAGCGGCCCTTTTATTTGTATTTGAGCTGATAATTTTTGGGAGTTAAATCGTATAGTTTTTTAAACTCACGATAAAAATAAGATCGGTTATTAAACCCGGATTGGTAACATACTTCAGAAACTGTTAATTTGTTTTTTCTTAACAATTCAGCAGCATATTTTAATCGAATGGTACGAATTAAATCACCAGGTGTAAAACCAAAAAGTTGTTTGGTTTTACGATACAATTGCGAGTTACTGATGCCTAATTCTCTTTCGATAAATAAACTCTGAAGGTTTTCATTATCGATATTATTACGAATAAGCTCAATTACTTTTTTTATAAAATCCTTTTCTTCCTTGTTTATATCAAGATGGGGCAGATTTTCAGTAAGAGTATCTTGTTTGAAATATCTTGAAATCAACTCCTTTTCTTCCAGTAACTTTTGTATCCTTATCAAAAGGTGATCCGGGTAAAATGGTTTTGGAATGTAGGAATTAGAACCGCTCTCTATCCCTTCAATTCGGTGTATAACAGAGTCTTTTGCCGTAAGCATAATAAAAGGAATATGGCAGGTTTTAAGATTGGTTTTGATTTTCTTGCAAAGTTCAACGCCATCCATAAATGGCATCATTACATCGCTAATAATTATATCAGGGATTACATCTTCAATGATTTGCATCGCTTCAAGGCCATTATAAGCTACAATAAGTTTGTATTTTTCGCTAAGCAATTCGTTAAGGAGAGTATGAATGTCTTTTTCGTCCTCAACGATTAAAATTATTCTGCGATTATCGGCAAGCTCTTCCAGCGATAAAACCTTATTTGGAGTATCTTCAATTTTAATTGTATTTTCTTCCAGAATGTTTTTTAAATGATGCGAAATTAAAATAGGGCTTATTGCCGTATCGAGTTCTTTATCATTAAAGGCTTCTTTGCTGCAAGGCAATAATATTGTAAAAGTTGTTTCTTTATTTAGAGTACTCGTAACCTGTATTTCACCTTTTAATACACCAACTAATTTTTTTACATAAGCCAGACCAATACCGGTTCTAAACATATTGTTATCGGTTTCTTTGGCATTTGTATCTGCTAAGAAAAATTGAGTAAACAAGGAGTCTAATTCCTCTTTTGGAATTCCTTTACCGGTGTTTGTGATCGTAATATTTAATTTTTTTGAATCATTTTTCTGAATACAAAATTTAAGGTCAATTTTTCCGTTTACAGGAGTGTACTTAAAAGCATTTGACATAAGATTGAATACTATTTTTTCAATTTTATCCTTATCAAACCATCCGGGCAGGGCAGGAGGGATGTCGAGATTGTATTCAATGTTTTTATCCAAAGCCCATTCATCAAACAATTCCGCAATTTGTTCGATCAGATTTACAAGATCAAATTTTTTCACTGTTACTTCCAGATAATCGTATTCGGCTTTTCTAAATTCAAGTAATTGTTGTGTTAAGAATAACAGGCGAGAAGAATTTCGTTGAACCATTTGTATGAATTTCTGATTTCTTTCGCTGAGGTTTGTTGCTTCAGAAAGTTTCTGAATAGGTCCAACGATTAGCGTTAGCGGAGTTTGAAATTCATGGGCAATATCAGTAAAAAAGGTAAGCCTGTTTTCATGAAGTTCTTGTTCTCTTTGTCTAAAAAGAATGTTTTGGGTTAGTGATTGACGTTTTTTGTAATAACTAAGCACAAATAATACAAAGCCCAGAAACAACAAAGAATAGATTATTAGGGCAAGATTCGATTGCCAGAATACAGGTTTAACACAAATATCAATCGCATGAACGGGTTTGCTCCAGACACCATCACTATTCGACCATTTTATCCACAAAGAATAGTTTCCTTTAGGCACATTGGTAAAAGAAATAATGCGTCGGTTATTGATGGTATTCCAGCCTTTATCAAAATTCATCAATTGATAAGCATATTGGCATTTTTCAGTATTAATATAGGTTAACGCAGTCAGCTTGATATCAAAAAAGTTTTGATTGTGTTTTAAAACAATCGAGGGGTGAGTATCTGAATTTGGCGTTATTACCAATCCTTGATAATAGGGAATAGGTTGATTTTGACCACTTATTTTATCAATAAAAAGATCCGGAATTATAGTAGATTCTTTTATTTTTTGAGGCAGGAAATAATTAAAACCTTTAATTCCTCCCATAAAAATAAATTCAGATTTTAAGTCCTGATAAAAGGCGCCGTCTGCAAATTCATTATTTTGCAAACCTTCATTTCGGGTATAGTTGGTAAATTTTAATTGACTAGGATTGAAGTTTGATAAACCAAAATTGGTGCTTAACCAAAGATTGTTTTTTTTATCCGAAACAATTCCGTGAATCGTATTGTTAGAAAGTCCGTCTTTTACAGTAAAGTTTCTAAAGATTGCTTTTCCGCCATTTTTTACAGGATTTAATAAATTGAGACCAAAACTGGTACCAATCCAGAGTCTGTTTTTAGCATCAGTTTG
This sequence comes from Flavobacterium piscisymbiosum, assembly GCF_020905295.1. Taxonomy (NCBI): domain Bacteria; kingdom Pseudomonadati; phylum Bacteroidota; class Flavobacteriia; order Flavobacteriales; family Flavobacteriaceae; genus Flavobacterium; species Flavobacterium piscisymbiosum. Next base: position 3,435,850 of record NZ_JAJJMM010000001.1, read on the forward strand.
CAAACACAAAATATCATTATTTGATAAACTATAGGCATCATTTGGGTCGTTTTTATAAACATTGAAATACTCTGATTTTTTATCGAATAAATTCAAACCTCCCAATCGGGTTCCAATCCAAAGTTGGTTTTTATCTTTAGGAATTATAGAAAAAACAATATTACTACTTAAAGTGTTTTTTTGATTGTTAGCCGCAATATATCTCTTAAAATCAGTGATTTTTAAATTTTCTCCAGAGCGTTCAATTTTGCAACGAATCATTCCGTAGCCGTTAGTTCCCATCCAAATAAATCCCTCTTCATCCTGATAAATAGAGTAAATCGATTTAAAGTAATCGTAATCTTTATTTCCTGGAATATTGCTCCAATTAATTAATTTAGATTTTTTTAGATCGAAAATAGAAATCCCTTCACCATCAGTCCCTATAAAAATTAAGTCATCTTGTCCTTTACATAAAGAAAATACCGCATTATTGATGGCGCTGTTATTTTCATTATAATTTTTATATTCCAGCGGTTTTTCAGAATTGAGATAAAAGTGAGATGAAAAACGAAATAAGCCTTTTCCTTTTGTACCCACTAAAAAAGAATTTTCGTCAACCTGAAGAAATGTTCTTACAATCGCTCCATCCAGTTCCGGAACCTGAGCTTTTGAAATAAGATTAAATGACTTCTTGAGCGGATACATTTTGATTATTCCGTCGCCATCTGTTCCGGCCCAAAGGATGTTTTCATTTCCTCTAATTAATGTTGTAGTTTTTTGGTTATTCAAATATTTTAACCAACTATGATTAATGATCGTACCATTTGTATCAATAATAAAATATCCCGTCTTACTCGAAACAACAAGTCCTTCAGGAAGATTTCCTATGCTGTTTTCAATGTCTTTTTTACTAAGTACTGTTTTTTCTTTAGTGGTAAAAGAATATAAATTACTATTTCCGGTTACAGATACAATGCATATTTTTTCTTTTGAAACAACTCCAAAAGTTCGAATGTCATCAGCAATTAAAACCGCTTTAGAAAGAGAAGGTTTTTTGTTTGGTTTGTTTTTAAAGGATAATGAAAAGAGTTTATTATCTTCAAATAATACCAATAATTCACCACTTAAAGTGAATTCCATTTTTTTTACCGCTTTTTTTGAAAGTTTTCCAGTGTTTAGTAATTGAAAACGATCGCCATCAAAAAAGCCAATTCCCCAGTCTTTTACGGCACAAAAAACTTTCTTGGAAGTATTAAGCGCCATATTAAATTCAGATTCAGATAATGGCGGAATATTTTCTCGTGAAAAGTAGTAATGCTCAAATAGACCGGTTTTTTTATCATAACGATTAATTCCGTGTATCGTTAATATCCAAATTCTACCTGTATTGTCCTCATCTATTTTGAGGATCACCTGATTACTAAGACTGTTTTTATTGTTTAATTCGGGTCTGAAAATTTCGAAACTATTTCCATCATATCGGTTGAGACCATCCCAGGTTCCTATCCAGAGTAGGTTTTCAGAATCCTGAAATATAGTATTGATTGAACTATTCGACAGCCCCTTTGTATTGTCTAATTGTTCCAGTGAATATTTTACGTCTAAAGATTTAAATGAATCCCAGATTGATTTATAATCTGAAGTGCTAATTTTAGGTTGTTCATTTTTATTTAACTGACTAAGTGTTGTTGTATTAATAGAAGTGTTTTCCTCTTTAATGGTGCAGGCAAAAAGAAGGATAGATATAAAACAGCAAAATATATGTTTAATTTTCAATGGGATAATTCTTTAATAATTCCAAAATGAGTACGCTCAATTTTCAGGTTCTATAGCATAATTTTTTCTTACCATTCATAAACATTTGCATATCTTGTTTTGTGATATAAATATGTTTGCTAAGTAATTGCTATACAGTGTGTAAGGTATGTAAAAGGATATTGTTAATTTGTGATTTTTATCATTTCTTTTTTGAGATAATAAAAATTTTTAAATCCTTTTATTTTGAAATTTACTGTAAATAGCTTTAAAATCAAAATATGTACGATAAGAAGATATAAAAGTTGAATTTCTTTTATATAGTTGGCGGTAAAGTAGAAGATAGAAGAATGTAGCGCAAAAAAAAGCTGATACTCGATTGTATCAGCTTTTGTATTTTATACTTTTTTGACTTTCTTTAAAGCCTCGATGTAATTTTCGTTTACTTTTTCCCAATTAATATGATCGTAAAAAGCATCAATATAACTTCCTTTTCTGTTTTGGTAGTCCAGATAATAAGCATGTTCCCATAAATCGATTCCTAAAATTGGTGTTCCGGGAATCAAAGCATTTTTCATTAAAGGATTGTCCTGATTTTCAGTTGTAGTTACTTGAAGTTTTCCGTATCTATCTACGACTAGCCAAACCCAACCAGAACCAAATTGCTTTGTTGACTGTCCTTTAAACTGATTCGTAAGATTGGCAAAAGAACCAAATTCTTTATTGATTGAACCTGCAAGAGTATCTTTTGGAGTTTCCTGCTTAGGAGTTAATATATTAAAATAAAGAGTGTGATTGTAATAGCCTCCCGCATTTTGGCGAAGTTTTGCATTGCTGAGATCCATTTTTTTCAGGATATCTTCAATAGGCATATTTTCAAATTCTGTATTTAAAATTTCTTTATTAAAATTGTTGGTATAAGTTAGATAGTGTTTAGAATAATGAGTTTCTAAAGTAAGGGTTCTTATCGCAGGAGCCAAAGCATCGTAAGAAAAAGGCAACTTCGTCATCTCAAAAGAACCTGGATCTGCTTTTACATCATTTGGTGATCCTATTGTTATTTTTTCTTCTTTTGTAGGCAAAGGAACTTCAACAACTTCGGTTAACTTGTTGTTATCATTACATGAAAATAAAAGAAAAAATGAAGCTAAAGTGCTGAAATGGACAATGTATTTCTTCATAATGAGTTATTTTGATGTTAGTGAATTAATGATTTCAATATAGCTTTCTTTCGCTTCGTCTATCGAGATATGGCTAATTTGCATCCAGGCATTTGTTTTGAAAGCATCTCTTAAATCAAAATTTTCAGATTGATTATAGACAGCAGTTCCAAAAGTTGCCTGTTTGTAATACGCATACAAGCGCAGCTGCACATCTTGCGGCAGAGAGGCCTGAGTCATTTTTAAAGCAGTTTCTACAGCCTCTAAAAAACGAGTATCTAAATCTTTTTTGGTCATTAAGCTTTTGTAGCAATAATGGTTTTTCCGCCAATTGCTTTTTGGTTTAATACTACATTAATAGGAGTACCTAAAGGTAAAAATAAATCTACTCTTGAACCAAATTTTATAAAACCTGCATCAGTACCTTGTACGACTTGCATACCTTCCTGAGCATAATTTACAATTCTTCTCGCAAGAGCACCTGCAATTTGTCTGTATAATATTTGTCCAAAAGTTTCATTTTCGATTACAATCGTAGTTCTTTCGTTTTCTTCGCTTGCTTTAGGATGCCAGGCAACTAAAAATTTCCCCGGGTGGTATTTGCTGAATTTTATAATTCCGTCCATTGCGTAGCGCGTAACGTGCACGTTTATTGGTGACATAAAGATAGAAACCTGTAAACGTTTATCTTTAAAGTATTCACCTTCATAAACCTCTTCAATAACCACAACCTTTCCATCAACCGGAGCAAGAATCTGATCACTGTTTCTAATTGCAATTCTTTTAGGGTTTCTAAAGAACTGCAAAATAATAATCAAAACTACCACGCCAGCAATCTGAACAAGCATTCTTAGCCAGGTAATATCAATAAATTTGTCAGCAATTAAAAGTACAGCTACTGCAAATGCAGTACCTAATAAAATGGATGGTCCTCCTTCTTTATGAAACATAGTATAAAATTTGATAAAATAAAAATATAATTGGTGCTACAAATATAACACTATCTAATCGATCTAGGATACCTCCGTGGCCAGGCATTATTGAACCACTGTCTTTTACTCCGGCAATCCTTTTAAATTTTGATTCAATCAAATCTCCAATTGTACCAAAAACGCTTACAATTAAAGCGATTATTGTCCAGATCAAGATTGACTTGCTGCTAAATTCAGGATTAGGCTGTATGTAAAATTTAGAAATCAAAAATCCTGCAAAAGCAGCAAAAACAGCACCGCCCAAAAATCCTTCAATAGTTTTTTTAGGAGAAACGCGTTCAAATAATTTATGTTTTCCAATTGATTTTCCAACCAAATAGGCAAAAGTATCATTGGTCCAGATTAAAATAAACAACCCTAGAATGATCTTTGGATTGTAATTATTTGTTCCAAAAGAAATTTTAACAATAAATACAAATGGAAGCGTAATATATCCTAATAGATACAGGTATTTTGAAGAAGTACTTATTTTTTGAACAGAATCATAAAACAAAAACAAGATACATTTTATCGATACAACAATAGTCACAGCAAGTAGTATTAAGTCTAACTCCTGAATATTGACATTTAAATTTAACTCTGTATTAAATGTTTTATTCAAAAATGCTGTAGTTTGTTTATTGTAGTGACTAATCAATAAAGTGGCGGAGTATAATAAAACTCCAAACAGAATTGAAAACACTTTATTAAGGTTTGCTAAATTGCAAAACTCATATATGGTAATAATTAAAAAAATGCCAAAAAGGATAATAAAGCTTTCGGTAGAAAACAGAATAGAAGTTAGGAGTAAAGCGATATAAACAGCACCAGAAATGGTTCTCTTGAGTGTTTCGTTCATCTTAAAGATCTTCTAGGAGCAATAAATATAGATTTTTGGCAACACTTCCGTATTGTGTAAAATCTTCTTCCTTAGCTTTTTCGAAATATTTTATTGTGGTAATATTAGTAGGATAGTCTCTTTCGTATTTTCTTTTGATAGCACTTAAGCCATCACTTTTAATAAGCTGCAGCTGACTTGTAGTGGCAATAATTACAATATTAGCAGGTAATTCGTTTGGTTTATCCTGCCTGATTTGTTTTGATGAAAATAAGATAGAACCTTCATCAGCAATTAAGTTTTCGCAGGTAGCCAGTAAGAATTTTGGGCTTTTAGGAGAAATATAAAGTAATTTATTTTCTTCTAATAAATGAAAAAGCCCTGGTTCATAACATAAAACTTCGCTTTCGAACCAATCGTTTTCTTCTAGTATGTTTTCAAATTGTTCAGCAACTTCCTGCTTGTTTTCGCAATACAAGAATTTACCGCCATTTTTTTTGAAATTAAAAATGAATCTTTCGTCGATAGATAAATGACTATCAGGAGTATGATTTCCTCCATACTCGCTTTCATTTTCTTCATCAGAAGCGGCATCGCCAGACCCAAATATTTTTTTGAAAAAATTCATTTTATATGAAATACTTTACATGTTAATTGAAAACGTTCAAAGATAAAAAAATCTTAATTCAAAAGGCTATTTTGAATTAAGATTTTAAAAAATATTACATATTTACTGAATATTTACGAAACCACTTCTTCTAAATTTTTGTCAAAAGTACGTTTTCCGAAAATAGTTTCTAAGTCATCTTTAAAAATAACTTCTTTTTCAATTAATATATCAGCTAACTGATTTAGCTTGTCTTTGTTTTCTTCAAGAATTTGAATCGCTCTTTGGTATTGACCTTCAATTAATTCTGAAATTTCTTTGTCAATTACTTTGGCAGTTTCGTCAGAATATGGTTTAGAGAAGTTGTATTCGCTTTGACCACTTGAATCGTAATAAGTAACATTTCCGATTTTATCATTCAAACCGTAAATCGTTACCATAGCACGAGCCTGACGTGTAACTTTTTCTAAATCGCTTAATGCACCAGTCGAAATTCTGTCAAAAGTTACCTTTTCAGCAGCTCTTCCGCCCATAGTAGCACACATTTCGTCCAACATTTGGTCGGTTCTTACGATTTGTCTTTCTTCCGGAAGGTACCAAGCCGCTCCTAAACTTTGTCCGCGAGGAACAATAGTTACTTTAATAAGTGGTGCAGCATGCTCTAACATCCAGCTTACAGTCGCGTGACCAGCTTCGTGAATAGCGATTGCTCTTTTCTCTTCTGGTGTAATAATTTTATTTTTCTTTTCAAGACCACCAATGATTCTGTCAACCGCATCAAGGAAATCTTGTCTGTCTACTGCAGTTTTGTTGTTACGTGCAGCAATTAATGCAGCTTCGTTACAAACATTTGCAATATCAGCACCAGAGAATCCCGGAGTTTGTTTTGCTAAGAAATCAAGGTCTAGACCTTCAACTTTTTTAATAGGAGCTAAGTGTACTTTGAAGATTTCAGCTCTTTCGCGAATGTCTGGTAAGTCAACAAAAATTTGTCTGTCGAAACGTCCGGCACGCATTAAAGCTTTATCAAGAACATCTGCTCTGTTTGTCGCTGCCAAAACGATTACGTTAGAGTTTGTGCCAAAACCATCCATTTCTGTCAGTAATTGATTCAACGTGTTTTCTCTTTCGTCATTTCCGCCTGACATATTGCTTTTTCCTCTTGCTCTACCCACAGCATCGATCTCGTCGATGAAGATAATAGCAGGAGATTTTTCTTTAGCTTGTTTAAATAAGTCACGAACACGTGAAGCACCAACACCTACGAACATCTCTACGAAATCAGAACCTGATAACGAGAAGAAAGGTACCTGAGCTTCTCCCGCAACTGCTTTTGCCAATAAGGTTTTACCAGTTCCCGGAGGTCCTACAAGTAAAGCTCCCTTAGGAATTTTACCTCCAAGATTCGTGTATTTTTCAGGGTTTTTAAGGAATTCTACAATTTCTTGTATTTCTTCTTTAGCACCTTCTAAACCAGCAACATCTTTAAAAGTAGTTTTAATGTCTGTTTTCTCATCAAACAATTTAGCTTTCGATTTTCCAATGTTAAAGATTTGTCCGCCACCGCCACCAGCGCCACCTGACATTTTACGCATAATGAAAATCCAAACACCAATAATAATGATGATAGGAAGTAAGCTAATTAAAATATCGCTCCAGTTGTTTTTCTGCAAGAAATTAAAATCTTTCAGTTTGCCTTCGCCAACTGCTTTTTCTAATTTAGTTTGAAAAATCTGGTCGTTACCAATTTCTAATGTATAGTGAGGACCTTTGTTAGGTCTTTCGAAAATATCATTAGCTACTTTTTTATTTGCCGGGTCTTTAAGAGCAGCAGCATTTAAGTAAACTTCGGCTTCAGCCTTATTATATACGATAACTTTTTCAATCTGACCTTTTTCTAATAATACATTGAATTTAGAAGAAGTTAATTGAGCAGGTTCGCTTAAGTTTGATCCTCCGGTTGCAAAACTTATAAATAAAAAGACTAGAAGTATTGCGGTATATATTAACCAGGGACTTATTTTAAATTTACTCGGATTTGGATTATTATCTTTAGCCATTAGAGAAAGTTTCTTTTAGTATTTGTTTTCGATTGTAGTTATTTTGGCGTCACCCCAAAGGCTCTCGATATTATAGTATTCGCGAATATGTTTCTGGAAAACGTGTACAACAATGTGCACATAATCCATAAGAACCCATTCTGCGTTATCGGTTCCTTCTACGTGCCAAGGTTTATCTTTTAAGTCTTTAGATACTGTTTTTTGAATTGAGCTTACAATGGCGTTAACTTGGGTATTTGAGTTTCCGTTGCAAATAACAAAATAGTCACAAACTGCCGTGTCTATATCTCTTAAGTCAAGAATATCGATGTCATTTCCTTTTACTTCTTCAATCCCTTTGATTATGTTCGCCAATAGAACATCATTATTAATAGTCTTTTTCGCCATGAATTATTTTATATGATTTTGTAAAGTTACCAAAATTTGTGATTATTTTTGAACCTTAACAAAATATTAAATTAAGTTAATTAAATTCGTTTAATGAAACTAATCAAACTCGATGCCATAGATTCAACAAATGACTTCCTTAAATCATTGGCAAGTCAGGATGAACTCGATAATTTTACCGTAGTAACCGCTGAAAATCAGACAAAAGGAAAAGGGCAGATGGGCTCTAAGTGGCAGTCAGAATCAGGTAAAAACTTAATTATGAGTGTCTTGGTAAAGGATTTTCTTTATGATAATGAACAAGTTTTTAACCTCAGTGTTATTGTCTCATTAGCCGTAATCGATGTCTTAAAATCATTAAATATTCCTGATTTATGTATAAAATGGCCTAACGACATTATGTCATACAACAAAAAGGTTGGTGGCATACTTATCGAAAATACCATCAAAAGCGATGGCAGGATCGTGTCAGTTGTCGGAATAGGTGTAAATGTAAATCAAACCAATTTTGATCATTTGCCTAATGCTTCTTCATTAGCGGTAATTTGTAAAAGGGAATTTGATAAAAAATCTTTAGTGATACTCATATTGGAAAAAATACAGCAAAAGATTGATTCCTGGGAAAACAATTCGGCTGATTTATGGAAAGAATATTTTAATTCCTTATTTCGTCAGGGAATACCAATGCCGTTTAAAAAGCTCAGTAGCCAAGATTCAGGACAAAACTTTATGGGAATCATTCAGGGAGTTTCTCCTGTTGGTAAAATACAGATTTTGTTAGAGGACGATTCAGTTTCCGAATTCGAAATCAAAGAAATTCAGATGTTGTATTGAAAAGTTACTAAGATTCTAAGCTGTTAAGATTCTGAGTTTTTTTTGATTTTGCTTTACGTGACATAAAAAAAATCAGTGCAAATCCGTTGCATCCGTAAAATCCGTGCGCCATCACATTAGTTTACACTTTGTAAAGATTGTTTTTTTGGTGCTATCTTTCTGTTCCAATACATGATGTAAATCGTTCCAAGAATAGAGGGAGTCATCCAGGCGATTACATTTCCTATTCCAATTCCCGCAACGATAAAAGCGGTTACAGAGGCGATTAAAGCTCCAATCATTTTGCCAATGTGTTTAGAGAGCCATTGTTTTTTCATTTCCGAAGTATTTTTATAGAATATAAAATCTTTAATTGTCATATAAAGTCCAAATCCGCCGAAGAAAGTAAAAAGTATTCCGTTTTCGATGTTTGCCAACTGACAATAAATACCCAGTGAAACCATTATAATGGAAAAGAACAACATACTTCCTGAAATCATAAAATCGGTCATGTCAGCTTTTGCTTTGGTTTTAAAAGTCAAAACCCTGTTTCCTGCAATCACCAGATAAATAGTAAATAAGCCAATTAAAAATAAAAAGATATTCTGGTGTTGGGGCATCCAGCAAATAGGGATAGAAATAAGAGAGCTCGTAATCATTCCGATAGAGAATAATTTCCCCATTCTTTTGTGCAGTAAACCTCCTTTTTTGACAAGAATACTTCCAATTCCCGTAAGTAACCCGATTCCGCCAAAAAACGCGTGAATGTAAATTAAAATCTTAATAGTGTGTTCCATTTTGGTGTTGTTTAGTTTTGATGGATCAAACTTCGATGAATAATTTTGGGTGTAATAATTTATAGTTCCGAACTGTTAATTTTTAAGGATGAATTGTTGGTTTTGCCACGTAGGCACTAAGGCACAAAGTTTTTTTTTTTTTTTTTTTTTTTTGAATAATCTCGCAAAGATGGAGAGGCGCAAAGTTTTGATTTTCTTTGTGTCTTATCGCAATGTCATTAAGTTAAGCTTTTAGAAAATAAAATCTGTTTTTATCTGCGTTTTTACGAAGTAAATCTGTTTTATCCGCGTCAAAATTAGACGCTGATTTTACTGATTCGCTAAAGCGAAAACGCTGATAAAAACGGATTTTCTAATTACTTTCCTGATTAAACTGTTAAGTAATTTTGTAGATTTCTCCTTAGCTTAATGACATTGGTCTTAGCGCCTTTGTAGCAACAAAAAAAAGGTCCGACTTAATCGGACCTTATAATTTATGTACTTCAGGAATTAATAATTAATAATTCACAATTGATAATTAAAAATTAAAGCTTCGTCATATTAGTCGCTAAAGTTTCAATAAACTTGCTGATTGGCCCTTTGATCATCATCGCCATCATTGGGTTAAATTCGCCTTCAAATTGCAATTGTACAGCACTTTCGGTAGCTGAAACACTATCGATATTCGAAACCAGAGTAAACGGAAGTTTATCACTTGCAGCTCCTAAAACAATTTTGTTTGGTGCTGTTTTCTCTTTCATTTTAAGTTTTATTTCCGGCATACCTTTCAATCCAAAAATAAAAGCATCTTCGCCAATCACTTCAAATTTAGCGATATTATCCGGCATTAATTTTTCAAAATTCTTAACATCAGTCAATAAATCAAATAAATCTTGAGCTGATTTCTGAACAGTAACTTTTGGACTTTCTAAGTTCATATTTATATTTTTTTATAATATCTAAATTTATTTTTAACCGCAATTGTTTTTACCGCAAAGAGCGCAAGTTTTTTTTTGATTTTGATTGTAAATCTTTATGAATAAAGGTTCGCAAAGCAGATCCTAATAAAAATCCAATTTTTTTAAATCCCAAATTCCAAAAAAGAGCGAAGCGATTTTTTGGTAAAATCTAAAATCTAAAATCTAAAATCTAAAATCTAAAATCTAAAATCTAAAATCTAAAATCTAAAATCTAAAATCTAAAATCTAAAATCTAAAATCTAAAATCTAAAATCTAAAATCTAAAATCTAAAATCTAAAATCTAAAATCTAAAATCTAAATTTCCTCTTTCCCCCACGTCGATGGACTTTCGTTCCATTCCAGCAAAGTCGATTGTTGGTCTTCGGTAATATATTGTTTCTGAACCGCTAAGTCTAATAAATTTTCGTAATTACTTAACGTATACAGATCGATATTAGCATTTTTAAAGTTCTCTTCGGCAACATTAAAACCGTACGTAAAAATCGCTGCCATACCTTTTATGTTGGCTCCTTCGTTACGTAAAGCTTCAACAGCCATCAAACTGCTGTTTCCTGTACTAATTAAATCTTCAACAACAACAACATTTTGGCCTTTTTGTAAAAAACCTTCCACCTGGTTTTGTCGACCGTGTTTTTTTGCTTCCGGGCGCACATATACAAATGGCAATCCAAGGCTTTCGGCAACAAGAATCCCCACTCCAATGGCTCCAGTGGCAACACCGGCAATAACATCTGGTTTCCCAAATTGTTTCTCAATATTTTTCGCAAACTCATCACGAACGTAGTTTCGGATGCTCGGAAATGAAAGAATTAACCTATTATCGCAATAAATAGGAGATTTCCAACCAGAAGCCCATGTAAAAGGATTTTCGGGATTCAATTTAATTGCATTTATTTGCAAAAGCAATTCGGCTGTTTTTTCGGCAGTATCTTTATTAAAAATCATAATACAAATGTATAAAGTTTTTGTGAACGACAAACCACTTTTTTTGACAAATGAGATCTCGAAAGAGACTGATTTTCAATTGTTCTTGTTAGAGAGTATTGATATCGAGCATCTTATAGTCAAAATGTTTCAAAATAAAATTCAAAAAGCTTATTTGTATCATCCTGACGAAAAGGAAATTATGAAGACGCTAAAAGCTAAAATTCCCGTAAATAAAGCAGGAGGAGGGCTTGTGTACAATAAAAAAGGCGAAGTTTTATTTATTTTCAGAAACGGAAAATGGGACTTACCAAAAGGCGGAATCGAAAAAGGGGAAGAAATCGAAGACACTGCCATGCGCGAAGTCGAAGAAGAAACCGGAGTAGGCAAACTACGCATTACCAATAAACTCGAAAAAACCTATCACGTTTTTAAACGCAACGGAAAATACAAACTCAAAGTGACCCATTGGTTCGAAATGCAATCTGATTTTGACGGAATCCCACAAGGCCAGGCCGAAGAAGGTATCGAAAAAGTAGCATGGTTAAATCCGGAGCAAATCAAAGATGCGCTAAAAAACTCTTACGAAAACATCAAACTATTGTTTGAAGAAGAGAATAAACTGCAATGACACTATTAAATTCCAAATTTTTTAAAATTCCAAATCCCAATTGATTTTGATATTAAAAACCAGCCCAATGAACACAATGCTCATTGGGCTGGTTTTTTAATTGTAGTAGCTTAATTAATTTTGATTGTGAAATTATCGCAATCAATACTTTTTTTGAGAGAAAATACTGTATTTTTGGTTTTTAATTCTGGATTAACTTAATTTAAATGTGGGGTTAAGAATACAAACAACGCGCAAAATGATTTTTAAGGCCTTAAAAAAAAATAAAGAAATAGAAGACAGCACTTTCAATATGCTATACTCTACACGCATCCGAAGACTTTCTGAGCGACATTGGACACCAGTTGCCATTGCTCAGGCAGCAGCAGATTATCTTGTCGATAAACCCAATAAAAAAGTATTAGATATTGGTGCCGGTGCAGGTAAATTTTGTTTGGTAGGTGCTGCTTCAACAAAAGGTATTTTTTATGGTGTCGAGCAAAGAGCGTCACTTATAAAACTGTCAAAAAAAATAGCCGAAAAACATCAGGTAGAAAATGTCGAATTTATTCATTCCAACATCACCGACATTTCTTTTTCAGATTACGATGCATTTTATTTCTACAATTCTTTTTTCGAAAACATAGATACATCCTGTCCCATAGATAAAATTATAGTTCCCAAAAACGAACTGTTTCTATCGTATTCAAATTACGTAAGAGATCAACTCCATAAAACGCCCAAAAACACAAGACTTGTAACCTATTGGAGCACCTGGGAAGAAATACCCGAAAGTTTTGATTTAGAATATTCTGCCTGCGACGGAGTATTAAATTTTTGGAAAAAGAAGTCATGACTTTTGAACCGCCACCTTTGTCAAAGGTTTAAGGCAGTTTAAAAAAATATAAAGTTTTTCAACATATTCAAAATCAAAAAACTAGTTTCTCAGCAGCTTAGTAACTTAGCATCTTAAGTTGGGCGTGCCAGTATTTATAAAAAGACCCAATCAACTTTGCGTGCATTGGGTCTTTTTATAAATACTGTCGGGCTATCCGTGCTACTTCGGTAGCGGAACTTCTATCCCTCACGCGGGCAATCGGTTAAAACACGTTTTTGGTTCTTTCGTTGTTTTTAAGGTAGACAGGAAAGCTTAAGAATTACCATTTAATTGTACCAAAAGATTATTTTCATTAAAAACAGCATTAATTATATTTTCATTTTTCTCTGCTTTAATTTCATTTCCATTTACAGTCAGTTTATAACCTTTTTGAGATAGATAATTTGTAAAAGCATTTTTGTGGTTTTGAATTTCAAATGTTGAAATTAGTTCTGGAAAAACAGTTAAAATTCGGGACAATTCCTCACTTTCAGAGTTGTCTATTAGATCAGATTTAATGGTAACCACCATTGTACCCTGACCATAATTTCCCAGATAATAACCACTTAAATTAAACATCTCAACAGCAATCATTCCTATTAGATGCAAATCGTTGTCTACAGCGTCAAATTTTCCAACGGTCAATAAATCAATATTATTTTCCTCTCCATATTGTTTAAGTAAGAGAGCCTGTTTCATAACAGATTCAGCATATCCACCAGCCTTATTCTCCCAAATCCAAAGCCATGTTTCTGACGAATGAGAAAAAGATCCCAAAACCTGCATCGGAAAAGTAAGATCGTCTCCAAAAGTAATTTCTTCTTTACCCATATCAACATTCCAGGAAAGTCCGCCGGTCACACTAAAAAGGTTTCTCTGTTTTTCTAAAGCAATCGCTCCAAATTTTTCCAAAAAATCATTTTCAGATCCAAAGTGTTTATTATCGCTGAGTTGATTGATAGCTGCTTCTGTATTTTCTTCTTTCTTTTTAAAAATGTTATTGAAAATTCCCATTCCGTTATGGTTTTTTAGTTAATATAAAATTGTTGTTTTATGTTTTGTCGTTCTGAAATACGTTTACAAATCGATTTGATAAATTCTGGATTCTTCCTCCCAGGGATGATATCCTTGTCCGATGTAGTTAAAACCTAGTTTTTCATAAAATCCAATATGATCCGTGCAGAGATATAAGTTTTCAAATCCAGCCTTTTTAGAGTCTTCTTTGGCTTTTTCAATAAGTAAATTACTGTAGTTATTTCCACGGTGTTGTTCATCTATATAAATGGCACAAACCCATGGATATAAATCCATTCGACTAATGAAATCATTTGTAATAAGCCCGGCACAGCCAATAATTTCATTGTTATTTTCTAACAAATACCATTGTGGCAACGAATTTTTGGCATTTATACTATGGCTAATACAATCCTCATAAATAATTGGTGCTACTTCAGACCAGCTATTTTGAAAATATTGAATGGCTCTATCTTTATATTGAGGGTTTTCCCTGACCGAAATTATTTTCATTTTTTGTTTTAAAATTATCGTGTAAAAGTTTTAATAGTTACACTTTCTATTCGCTATCTTCATTTTTTATGCCCTTAAGCAGCGCATAAATTGCCATTGAATGTCCCTGACCTAAGTCAAAATCATTTTTAAGCCAGTTTACAATGTCTCCTGCTTTTACCTCAGGTTTGAGTTTTCCATCAATTGTAAATCCCTTTTGTTCTGCCAGCGTTCTAAACTCAGCCGGACCATTTCCTGTTTTCTCTTTAATAGTTTTTAAGTATCCTTGAAATGACATAAAGTAGTAGTTAGTGGGTTAGTTTTATGGAGTACTAAAATACAAATTAAAATATAATTGGTTTTCAGGTTTTTATTTCTTTTGGTCCAACTTTGACAAAGTTTAATGCAACAGATTGCAAATCCGCGCTATTGGGTTTTGCAATCATAAGTATTCGAAACTTTAAAAATAGGCTGAAAGCCCTAAAAAGCAATAGCGTAGTGCAACGCACTACGAATTAATCAAAAGAGGAAATTGCCCTGAAAGGGCAAAAGAAAATTGAGAATAAAGATTCAAAGAAAAAAGAGTTTTCTAAGAGAACATCATGTAAAATAGGGTAAACGTCTTTTTTGAAATTATGCTTCCGCCGTTACAGGGCTTAAAAATATAATCGTTTTTTATTCATAGTGCTTCGCACCATGCTATTGCTATGGCTCTTTTAGAGCAACAGGTTTTGAACACTTAATAATTACAAATCCGCACTATCGGGTATATTAATATTGCTATCTGGATCTATATTTATTATAAAATATACAAAGAACACCCCATTCCGTAGGAATGTTTGCTGGGTAGAATTTAATTTAACGTTCTGTAGGAACGTTTGATTAATGGATTAGATGTGTTATTTCCTTGAAAACAGGTGTCCTTACAGGACACAACTCAAAACAATATTATTTTTTTTCTACCGATGAGATATTCCTACGGAATATTTGAAAATCTGCATTTTACGGTTAATATGGCGGTTTTAATTTTTTTTCCATATCTACACTTGCTAAGTATATTTTATCAATATTTGGCCAAGCGACATAATATTTCCAATTCTTTCCATCCCTTGTGCAAGCAATTATATATTCTCCATTTTCTATCTCTTTTATGTGATACTCACCACAACCTGTAATACTGTTTTTTACCATTAGTTTACTAATTGTAAAGAGCTCTTCATTTGTTGCTTGTCTCCAACTTGATTCATAAGTTCTCTTGTCGGAAATTATAGTATTGTCTTCTTCGCTGCATTTTCCAACAATCCAAAAGAAACCAATTACTATTAATATTATCCATAAAAATTCTCTCATAATTAAATTCGTTTAAGTTCTATTATTGTTATTATACTTTCAAATATAGAAGCTTAAAACGCTATAGTATTATGGAAATCCGTAATATCAATTGAAGTAATTTTATCTTTGTCAAAGTTCAAAACTTTGACAAATATTTCCACGAACAGCTTTGCGAACTTAACTTATACACAAAGCATTCAAAGTAAAATAAAAAAGCCTTAGCGAACTTTGCGGTAAAAAAAAGCGCACCAATAAAAAATCTACAAAATACGATAAACAGGATATTGCATATGCGCCTTTTCATAATGCACAGAATTTTTATAAATCCAGTTTAATTGTGCTTCAGAATTCTTGGCAAATTCGCGATCGTTTTGTTTTTTATTTTCTAATTCGGCTTTTAGTTGCGGATTCTCTTTTAGCAATTTCGAAGCCGTATCTTCAAAAATATATTCAGAATAATGTTCTTTTTGTTGTAAAATAGGATCGAAGAAATTCCAGTTAAAGAACGAATCGACACCTTCCGGCTCAAAAGCTTCTACTAAATATTTAACGCCTTTTTGGTTGGTTGGAACCAGGTAGTCCCCTTTGGTGAAAGCTATTTTTACAACTTTAGAAGTTAAAGAAGTATTGTAGTGCAAATAATGTCCTTCGTACGCATTAGGAACCGTTTTAAAATCGACAATTCTATAACTTTCAACCTCAATAAGCGTATCGTTTTTAAGTTGAGAATAACTAATATTGTTATTCTTCAACAAATCAACAATATTCCAGTAACCACGCGGAATAACATAAGCTGTCGGAATCACCACTTCTTTAACCGATTTGAATTCTTTGATGTACCGAACGTCTTTTTTATACGGTTTGCTTCGGTCATAATACAAACGATTACCGGTTGTAGCATCGCTTTTTTTGTAACTCGCTTCATATCCTAAAAACGAAAATGTGGTCGCTTTTGTACTGTCTAATTCCCATTTTAAAGTATACCGTTTTTTGGACTGATATTGTTCCAGATTCTTCACTCGAAGCGCTTTTATTTTTTGGTAATTGGCATCCGTAAAATCCAAAGTCGATTTGGTGTATTCGTATGTCATTTTTACACGTTCGGCATATTTTTTTAGCATGTGGGTTTCAACCACAAAACCGATTGTATTAAATAACGAAGTATAACCCGTTGTATAACGCGGACTATCTACAAATTGACCAAAACCTTTGTCTGGAGTATCTTTAAACGAATCTACATAAGGTGTCGTTTCAATTTTCTTTTGCTGTAAATCTTTTACCAGCGCCGGCATCATTTCATCATTTAAAAAATCACCCAATACAGTTCCTAGTTTGTTGTGTCATGATATAGGTTAGTTTGTATTGATAATCAGATCCATTACTCACGTGATTATCAATAAAAACATCGGCATTTATTTTCTGGAAAATTTCGGCAAAACTTTTCGTGTTTCGGGTATCAGATTTCATTAAATCCCGATTCAGATCATAATTTCTGGCATTTCCTCTAAAACCATAAATTTCCGGACCATCCTGATTCGCTCTTGTAGTTGAATTTCTATTTAAAGCTCCTCCAATATTATAAACGGGAATCGTAACCAAAACCGTATTTTTAGGCGCTTTTAGTTTACCAATGGCTAAATCCCGGTAGAATTGCATCGTGGCACCAATCCCATCAGGTTCTCCGGCGTGGATTCCGTTATTGATAAAGAGAACTGCTTTGTTTTTCTGTATTTTATCAAAATCAAATTCTTTGTCAGGATTATAAACCACCATATGCAAAGGTTCTCCGGAATCTGTAAGACCCATTGTTGTCATCTGAATCGTCGGGAAATCTTTGGCTAAAAGTTTAAAATAAGCAATTGTTTCTTCATAAGAAGCCGATTGATTTCCATTTCCTTTTTCAAAAAAAGTATCGTATTTTTTACTGTTTTGAGCGAAAATTGCGATGGTGAAAAGTAAAAAAGGAATGGTAAAAAGTTTCATGGTTTTGGTTTTAAAGCGAGAATCAAATATAACTAATTTGTTTCAGGTTTAAAGTTTCAAGTTGAAATGAGAGTAAAACCACTTTGAGATTTTTACCGCAAAGGCGCAAAGTTTTTTTAATCAGGAAGGTTTTATAAAAACGCAAAGTTCGCAAAGCTTTGCGAACTTTGCGTTTGTCAACATAATCTAAACATAGTCTATATAAAAACCTTTGAGCTCTTTGCGGTTAAATTTTTATTAGTATTTCAAACCTCAAACCTGAAACAACTTTTTTTGCCTACTTTTGCAAAATGAATAAAAATCACCATTCCAACAACATACTTTCGAACTTAGGAATTGAAACCCTAAACGAAATGCAGGAAGTTGCTCAAGACGCAATTTTAAACGATAACAACGTATTATTACTTTCACCAACAGGATCAGGAAAAACACTGGCTTTTTTGCTTCCGGTTCTAGAATTATTGCAGCCGGAAATTCTTTCGGTTCAATGTTTGATTTTGGTGCCTTCGCGCGAATTAGGTTTGCAGATTGAGCAGGTTTGGAAAAAAATGGGAACGCAATACAAAGTAAATATTTGTTACGGAGGTCACTCAATTGATACCGAAATCAAAAATTTAAGCAATCCTCCGGCAGTTTTGATAGGAACTCCCGGAAGAATAGCAGATCATATTGACAGAGATACTTTCCGCACAGATAAAATTCAGACTTTAATTCTGGATGAATTTGATAAATCATTGCAATTGGGTTTCCATGAGCAAATGTCATATATTATTGGGAAGTTGACAAAACTGAACAAACGCGTTTTGGTTTCTGCAACTTCAGATATTGAAATTCCAAGATATACGAGAGTGGTAAATCCTACGATTTTGGATTTTATTCCGGAGCAGGAAGAGAAAACGAATCTTTCGATGAAAATGGTTGTTTCTCCTTCCAAAGACAAATTAGGAAGTTTGTTCAATTTGATTTGTTCACTGAAATCACAATCGGCTATTATTTTCTGTAATCATCGTGATGCGGCAGAACGTATTAGTGATACTTTAAACGAAAAAGGAATTTACGCTACCTATTATCATGGCGGAATGGATCAGGACGAGCGCGAACGTGCTTTGATTCAGTTTAGAAACGGAAGTATGAGTTACCTCATCACAACCGATTTAGCGGCTCGTGGATTGGATATTCCGGAGATGAAACACGTAATTCATTATCATTTACCGCTTAAAGAAGACGAGTTTACACATCGTAACGGTCGTACTGCCCGTATGCAGGCTTCGGGAACGGCATATATTATCATTCACGAAAGTGAAAAACAACTGGATTATATCGACTACGGAATGGAAGTTTTAAAGGTCGAAAACTCCACAACTTTACCTAAACCACCGGAATATCAAACCATTTATATTAGTGGCGGAAAGAAAACAAAACTAAATAAAATTGATATCGTTGGTTTCTTTTCCCAAAAAGGGAAATTGGAGAAAGGTGATTTAGGCTTAATAGAGGTTAAAGATTTTATTTCATTTGCGGCTGTAAAATTCAATAAGGTAAAAGACTTGTTGCATAATATTAAAGACGAGAAAATGAAAGGCAAGAAATTTAAAATCGAAGTTGCCCGTAAAGTCGTAAAGAAAGAGGAGGAGAAGTAGTTTTTTTGTTGCAGGTTTTAAGCTTCAGGTTTGTTTTGGATCAGATCTTCTTTTAATGAAAGAAGTTTATTAAAATCAAGAAGTGCTTATTGTAGTATAATTTTTATAATTGCGACATATTTTGATCCTTGGAGATCACTGCATTTGGTCGATTTTTAATATATTTTGGGGTATTAGGTGTGTGTTAAAATATTGAATTTCAATATTTTAATTTAATACATTGCGAGTTTTTATTGATTTTAAACAACAATCTTAATTTATTGTTAATAAATTAACGGATAAGGCTTTAATTTATCATATTTTCTGCGTTTCTTGTGCCCGTAAATAATAAACCCCAAATTAATTATGAAAAGAATTATTACGATTGCCATTTTGATGTTTAGTTTTGTCTCTTTTGCACAAATTAAGGTTCTTGAAACTGTACCAGTTGAAAGATTAGGAAAAGTAAATAACAATTATATTCAAAAAATTGGAGATGAGTATACTGTTTATTATACAAGTATCCAGAACGATGATGAATCATCAAGTTTGAGAAAATTTACATTCAAAAATGTAAATAATGATTACAACAGTCTTTACAGTATCATTGTAAACGGTTTTACTGCAACGCCTTTATATGATATCAAATTAGAGTTACCTAACAACTATATCTGGTTACACTACACAGGAAGTGTTATTCCTGAGAAAGCAACAGTTCAGTTTATGGTTTCTTCTAAAGATGCTTCTTCTGCAACAAGCAGTGTTTCTGAGCCATTATTGAAAGATCAGATCAATAAATTATTCCAAAAATAATTTACTTTAAATACAGCATAAAAAAAGGGCGATTCATATTTTGAATCGCCCTTTTTTAGTTTACAGTTTTCGGTCGCAGTATTCAGTTAGCAAATGACTGAAAACTGCAACTGTGACTGAAAACTTATATTTTCTTCACGTATTGTGTAATAATCACAATCTGCTGACCATCTACTTTTCCTTCGATATACTCGGCGTTTTCGTGGTCTAAACGGATGTTACGAACAGCTGTTCCTTGTTTGGCCACCATGCTCGATCCTTTTACTTTTAGGTCTTTGATTAAAACAACAGAATCTCCGTGTTCTAAAATTACACCATTGCTGTCACGGTGAATGATTTTATTCTCGTCGTCTTCGCCTTCTCCTGTTGCCTTTGCCCATTCCAGCGTATCTTCGTCTAAATACATCATGTCAAGTAATTCCTGTGGCCATCCTGCAGCGCGTAAACGGCTTAACATTCTCCAGGCTACCACTTGTACCGCAACGTTTTCATTCCACATGCTGTCATTAAGACATCTCCAGTGATTTAAATCTACATTATCCGTGTTTTCAATTTGGTCAATACACGTACTACAAGCTAAAATACTTTCGTCAAGACCACCTTTTTTAGTTGGTAATACTTCGTATACTTTTAGGTTTTCTTCGGCGCCACAAAGTTCACATTTAGATCCGCTACGTTTGTTTAATTCTCTTTCGATGCTCATTATTTGGTTTTTATTTTAAAAATGCGAAATTACTTATAATTTGCTTCGCTTGCAAGTTTATGTTTTTTTGTGTTATTTTTTTACCCTAACTGCATCCGGAACCAGCATTTCGTATTCGCCTCCATGACGCAATACATCGCGTACAATGCTTGAGCTAATAAATGAAGTACTTGCCGCTGTTAATAAAAATACGGTTTCTATTTTAGAAAGTTTTCTGTTGGTATGGGCAATGGCTTTTTCGAATTCGAAATCGGCTGGATTGCGAAGTCCCCTTAGGATGAAATTGGCTTTTTCCTTTTTGGCTAAATCGATGGTCAATCCTTCATAAGTAATTACCGAAATTTTCGGTTCGTCTTTGAAAGTTTCTTCTATAAAGCGTTTTCTTTCTTCGAGTGAAAACATGTACTTTTTTTCGGCATTGACACCAATAGCGATTACAATTTCATCAAATAAAGGAATTCCTCTTTTGATGATATCTTCGTGTCCTAGTGTTATAGGATCGAATGATCCTGGGAATATGGCTTTTCTCATTTTTTTTAGGTTCAGAGGTTTAAAGTTACAAAGGTTTTAATTACTAAAACCATTAGCTTTTTTTTGAGTAATTTTTAATATTTCATTTTCCTGATAAAGTTTAATTAGATCTTTTCTTGAATAATAAACTTTTCGATTTGAGTAGTTTTCAGGTTTGTTTAAGTCATCTATTTCATTTGGCATATATGCCTGAAAATCATTTAATGTGGCGTGGACACTATCACCGGTAATTTTATCAATTCGCATATTTGAATAATAGCCATTATTTAATTTTAAATTATAGACATCTCCTTGCATTGGATTTTTTACTAAAACTCCTGCTTCGTCTTTATTTTCAAAATATCTATTAATTGTAAAAATAAGGAATAAGGCTATTATGATAGAACCGGAAAACATCCAGATCGAATTATCTAATTTTTCATTTCTTAGTTGTAATTGAGCACTTTCAGATAAATCTTCATAATCAAAGTTTTCTTCGCAATGGCTACATCTTATGTAAACAGATTTTCCAACCGGAAATAATGGAATGAGAGTAACGTGTGTGTATTTTTTATAAATGCTAAAATGCAATGTATCTTGTGTATTACATTTTGGGCATTTTTCGTTTAAAATCACACCGTTTTTGATATTTGAATCTCGAGTCCCAACAAGAAATAGCATATTTTTTTATTTGAAAGTTTCTGGTTTACAAAGCTACTATTAAGTTATTCTTTTTGTATTTAAAGCCGGAACCCATTCGTCTTTTTTACAGACTTCGCATTTTGCGGTTCCTGGTTTTTGCTCTTCGGTATGACCGCAAAAAGTGCAGGCGTGAATGCCCTCTTTTTCGATTGTTTTGCTTTTTTTATTGAATGCAGCCGGTAAGATAGGTAATCCGTATTTTACTTCCTGATCTTCATAAAAAAATACGCTGATTTCTCCGCTTGTTTCTATAAAAGCATGTTTTATTTGTCCGAGATGTTCGATAGATTTTATGCGAAGTTCAGAGAAGAATTCGTCTTGTGCTAAGCTTTCTTTCTTGAAAGTAGCGATAGAAAATTTTCCATTATTGATTAAGCATTCGGTTTTGCCTTCTATAAATTCTTCGAATTTCTTGCTTTTTCCGGTAAGCCAGGTTACAGAGCGATATAGAATAATAATTACAGTAAAAACAATTGCAGCGGGAACTATACCAACATCTTCATAAAACATTGGATCTCCTGCTGCGGAACCTAATGCAATTATGATTACGGTTTCGAAAATCGATAATTGTTTAACACCTCGTTTCCCTGCTAATTTTAAGGTGAGCAATAAAATGATAAACATTACTGTAGAACGAAATATCACTTCGAGCGCAAAGTTTGCGGGAAGATTGTTGTAAAAAAGTCTATTCCATTCGAAGATTTCTTTCATTTTTTAAGGTGCTAAGGTTCTGAGATGCTAAGTTGCTAAGGTTTTTAGATTATGAATTTTTTGTCTTTGCGAAGAACGAGGCAATCTCACTTGCTAATTCGTACAGTTCGTAGCTTTCGGGACTTCGACTTCGCTCAGTCTGACAATACTGGGTAAAAAAAAGGTTCTGAGATCTTAGTAACTTAGCATCTCAGTCCCGAAACTTCGGGATAGTATCTTTAAGAAAGCGCTAACTCAATCGCGTTTGTGAATAAATCCTGAAGCGATATTCCGGCGGCTTTTGCTTGTTGCGGAATCAAACTTTCAGTTGTTAAACCTGGAATGGTGTTCATTTCCAGCATATACGGTTCGTTGTCTACGATAATGAATTCGCTTCTTGAGAAACCTTTCATTTTTAAAACTTCGTAAGCGCGTTTTGCTGTTTCACCAACTTTTTGTGTTAGTTCGTCAGAGATTCTGGCTGGTGTGATTTCTTGCGATTTTCCTTCGTATTTTGCTTCGTAGTCGAAGAAATCATTGTCGGAAACAATTTCGGTTATTGGTAGAACTTTTATTTCTCCCTGATAATTGATTACGCCAACAGAAACTTCTGTACCGTCAAGGAAACTTTCGATGATGATTTCGTTGTCTTCTTTGTATGCTACTTCAATTGCGATTGGCAATTCGGCTTCTGATTTTACTTTTGAGATTCCGAAACTTGATCCTGCTTTGTTTGGTTTTACGAAACATGGTAAACCAACTTTTTTAACGATTTCGGCTGTATTGATAGTGTCACCTTTATTTAGGTAATAAGAAATTGCCGTTTTGATTCCGTATGGTTTTAAAACTGATAATAAATCACGTTTGTTGAACGTCAATGCGGCTTGATAATAATCGCAAGACGATTGTTTAATTCCTAATAGTTCGAAATAAGCCTGCATTAATCCGTCTTCACCCGGTGTTCCGTGAATTGCGTTGAAAACACAGTCGAAAGTAATTTTCTGATCGTTTATAGTTACAGAGAAATCATTTTTGTCGATTGCATATTCGGCATCTTTTTCGTCTACGTAAACCCATTTTTCTTTAAAAATATGAATACGGAATCCGTTGTATTTTGTTTTGTCAAGATATTGATAAACGACGTTTCCGCTGATAAGCGAAATTTTGTATTCGCTTGAATATCCGCCCATGATGATGGCTATGTTTTTCATTCTATGATTTATTTTGTTATGTTTAATCGTTTATTTGTTTAATTGTTTGCTTCGCCAATTCGACTTTCAGCCTTGGGTCAGGTTTCAGGTTTTTTGTCACGAATTCACGAATTAAATTTAAAAAAATCTGTGTTTATCTGTCTAAATCTATTAGATCTGCGTGCCATTTTGTTTGCTTTGTCGTCCCTAGGAACGAGAATCTCCGCTAGTAGCTCGACATGCAAGATAAACTTTGTGTGAGTTTCTTGCGGGGCTTCTCCCGAAGCATCGGGATCGCTCAGCCTGACAAATAGTACTGAAATCTTCTTATGAATCCTAAATCCCGGCATCCTTTTATGGTGGTCCCGAAGCCTCGGGACACCATAAAAGATACAGCGGACAGCAGGAAATAGCTCCTAACTCTTCGACTCCGCTCAGAGTGACATATGAAATTCTAAAATTGAAATTCCAAATGCTCTTAGATTTTAATATGAAAGGCAATTTGCTACTTTCTTGCTTAAAACAAAATTATCATTTTTTTTGAAACGAAATAGCTTTATCTTTGCGACAACTAAAAATAAATTTATGAGTTTACGTAAGTATTTAACTAGCCGTGTATTTTTTTTGCAATTATTAGCTGCGGCGGCTATTATTGCCGTTTTGGGTTATTTGTTTATGCATTGGCTGACTTTTACAACTGATCATGGTCATGAAATTGCGGTTCCGAATTTGGCTAAATTAACGGAGGAACAAGTTGAGGCAAAATTGGACGAATTAGACCTTGATTATGTGCTTTTGGATAGTGTTGATTACAGAAGTGAATTTCCTAAATACAGTGTTGTTGAGCAAGATCCGCTGCCGGGAACGAAGGTAAAAGTGGGAAGAAAAATATATATTAAAATTAATGCATCGGGATTTTCTTCTGTTAGAATTCCTGATTTGATCGAGAAAACGTATCGTGAGGCGGTTCCGACTTTAAAGGCTTTAGGGCTTGAGCAGGGAACGATTACTTATATTCCGAATCTTGGAAAAGATATGGTGCTGGAGATGCGTTATAAAGGTAGAAACTTAAAAGTAGGAGACCGAGTGCTGAAAGCGTCTAAAATCGACTTGGTTTTAGGTGATGGAAAAGCAAGTTATGTAGATGAAAGTCAGGCCGCAGACAGTACAGCTGCGCCAACTACTGAAACCCCAAAAGATGAACAATAATAATGAAAATTTAGATCTGGAAGACGAATTATTCGAACATTTTAGATTTGAAGTCCCTAAAGGTCAGGCGTTTTTGCGTATTGACAAATATTTAATGAATTTGATTCAGAATGCGACACGAAATAAAATTCAGAATGCCGCAACTGAAGGTAATATTTTTGTAAATGATATTCCGGTAAAATCAAATTATAAGGTAAAACCGTTTGATGTTGTGACGGTTATGTTAACACATCCTCCTTTTGAAAACCATATTCTTCCGGAAGATCTTCCGTTGAATATTATGTATGAAGATGATGCTTTGTTGTTGATTAACAAAGAACCGGGAATGGTGGTACATCCGGGTCACGGAAATTATACCGGGACTTTGGTGAATGCTTTGGCACATCATTTTGATAATTTACCAATGAACAGCAGCGAGCGCCCTGGTTTGGTTCACCGAATTGATAAGGATACGTCCGGACTTTTGGTGGTGGCTAAAACAGAAGCGGCGATGACGCATTTGGCGAAACAATTTGAGGCTAAAACTTCTGAACGTGAGTATATTGCCCTTGTTTGGGGGAATGTTACCGAAGAAGCCGGAACAATCGAAGGAAATCTTGCCAGACACTTGAAAGACCGCATGCAAATGGCTGTTTTTGCTGACCCTGAAATTGGAAAACCTGCAATTACGCATTATAAGGTTTTGGAACGTTTTGGTTATGTGACTTTGATTTCCTGTAAATTAGAAACGGGCAGAACGCACCAGATTCGTGCGCATATGAAACATATCGGACATCCGCTTTTTAATGATGAACGTTACGGCGGTCATTTGATTTTGAAAGGAACGACTTTTACGAAATACAAACAGTTTATTGATAATTGTTTTAAAGCTTTACCACGTCAGGCTTTGCATGCTAAAACTCTTGGTTTTGTGCATCCTACGACTGGCGAAATGATGCGTTTTGATACTGAACTTCCTCAGGATTTTCAGGATTGTATCGAGAAATGGCGTAACTACGGGAAGACGCATAATATGGAAGAGGAGGAGTAAAATTTTAGATTTTAGTCCCGAGGCTTCGGGATTAGATTTTAGAATAAAGAAAATAGAGAAAAGATTTTCTCGTATAAAAAAAGCTCCAATTTGGAGCTTTTTTTGTTTTTACTATTTAAGGTTTTGTTTTTTACCATTAAGATATTAAGTTAGTTAAGGGTTTAGCTAAATTTTTCTTAATATCTTAATGGTTAAATAATAAAAAATCTATTCAATGTTTGTAATGGTTAAGTCTATGATTTTGGATTCGCCGTTGGTTAAGAAACCTAGTTTGCCTTGTTGGCTTAGTTTGCTTTTTTCAAGTGAACATTCCAGGAAAGTTTCATTATCGACTGAAAAGAATAATTGATTATTGAAGACTTTTATTTTTACTGAATACCATTTGTTGTTTTCTAATTTTATTGGTTTTTTAAACAACGTTATTCCTCCGCGTTTCCCATATTCATCACTATTTTTATTATAAACACCTCTTCCTATTACGATGTTCTGGTCGATTTGGTAGAGATAGGTTCTGATGTAATTTTCTTTATCGATGTTGAGCATGATTTCAAAGAGTGATTCTTTGGTCATATTTACTTTAAAATCGATCTCATAATTTTCAGGGAGTTGTTTTTTAGATTCTATTACGCCCCAATGCATCGGACCTCCTTTTCCTATTAAGGTGTCTTTTTGCAGCAACCATTCTTTTGAATTAAATTTCCAATTGGATTTTAATGGTTTTGTTTCGGTAATGGTGTATGCTTTTTTTGCTGTTGAAATAGTACCGCAACATGAAGCGATTATTAGTGGAAATGCTAATAATAAGATATGTCTAATTTTCATTTTTTTGTTTTTAGTTGAGCTCAGAATGGTATTTTATTTTACCAATTGATCCTGTTGGAGATGGTAAAAGTTCAAAAACCGAAGTAGGAGCGAGGCCAGTTTCGATACGATGCGATACGTATAAAATACTCACGTTTGTTTCTTGTTTGATGGTATTGATAAGCTGAATGACCAAATCGACATTTTCGTCGTCAAGACCTTCTACTGGTTCATCCAGAATTAATAACGGTGGATGTTTTAAAACGGCACGAACAATCAACGCGACTCTTTGCTGACCAATGGAAAGATCGATGAAACGTTTTTTTCTTAAATGTGTCATTTCTATTACTTCAAGCCATTGCGAAACAATTTGTTTTTGATGTGTGGTTGGCTCAATATAAAGTCCGATAGAATCAAAGAATCCGGAAAGAATCATTTCTTCTAAAGTGTGTCCTTTTTGAAATAAATCAGTCATAGAAGTGGTGAAGATTCCGATTTGTTTTTTGATGTCCCAAACGCTTTCACCGCTTCCTTTTTTTCTTCCAAATAAATGTAAATCCTGCCCAAAACCTTTTGGGTTATCTCCTGTAATTAATGATAAGATGGTACTTTTTCCAGAACCGTTTGGCCCAATTAATTGCCAGAATTCGCCTTGTTTTATCGTCCATGAAATGTTGTCTACAATTTTTCTGTCGTCATAACTTACCGAAACATTTTCCATTTTGATTAATACACTTTCGTGGAAGGAATGTGGTTCGATCGCTTTTGGAATTGCTGATGTATTTAGGGTTTTATAATGATTTAAAGTTTGTGAAAGAGGATGTAATTCAAATGTATTGTCTTTAATCTGGGCTTTGTTGGGAACAAAGGATAATACGTCGACTACACGATTTACGATTTGAATGATCGCAATATCTTGCGTTAGATCTTTTAATGAGTCTGCCAAAACCACACGCGAAGCTTGATCTAAATGATCAAACGGATTATCGAAAATAATGAAATC
Source organism: Flavobacterium piscisymbiosum (assembly GCF_020905295.1). Taxonomy (NCBI): domain Bacteria; kingdom Pseudomonadati; phylum Bacteroidota; class Flavobacteriia; order Flavobacteriales; family Flavobacteriaceae; genus Flavobacterium; species Flavobacterium piscisymbiosum. The sequence continues at coordinate 3,463,682 of NZ_JAJJMM010000001.1, forward strand.
TGGTTTTTGATTGATGCAGTATTTAAGAAACTCTTTCTTGCGCTCGCCTGACGAAAAGGTTCTCAATTGTCTGTGCGATTCGGGAGAAGCTTCTACGATGTCGTATTGGTATTCTTTTTCGATGAATTTCTCTATGGCAATGTCTGAAAACAGAATTCCCTTTTGGTGGTTAAAAACGGCTAATTCTCCTTTGGCTTCGCCAGAAAGCAAAGTATCTATAAAGGCTTTTTTATTTACCTGATTCGATAAAAGTATATCCCAATGTTGCATTTTGTATTGTATTTAAACTGTTGTCTCTATTCTTAACACATAGAAACATAGCTTTTGTAAATTTAAAAATAGGCGTTTCACTTATTTAAAATACACATAGCTATGTGTGAGAAATATGTTTCTTTTTTGTATTCTTTTTTACACATTTGAAATCTATGTTTCTATGTGTTTAATTTTTATTGTATCCAAATGAGTTATTTGTTTCTTTGGTCGCCAATTCACGATCGTTTCTGGACCATTCGCTCCAGGAACCTACGTATAATTTAGGAATTGGAATTCCGGCATAATCCATTGCTAATAAAGTATGGCAGGCGGTAACTCCTGAACCGCAATGTACAATTACATTTTCAGGGTTTTTGTCGCCTATAATTTCAGTATATTTTTTTGCTAAATCTTCAACCGATTTATAAAAGCCTTCTTGATCTAAATTTTCACTAAACGGAACATTGATCGCGCCCGGAATATGTCCTGCGATTAAATCCAGCGGTTCTGTTAAGCCATCAAAACGGTTTTTATCTCTTACATCAATTACAATATTTTCTTTGTCCTTTCGGGCTTTTTCGACTTCTTCAATATCGGCTTGAGCCAAATTCCAATTTGAAATTGGATAGTTTTCAGTTGGTTCAACAGTTTTTAATGCTGAACTTACGGGAAAATCTACTTTTATTGCTGCTTGTAAACCTCCGTTTAATACCTGAACTTTTTCATGGTGAATTCCGCGTAACATCCACCAAAATCTTGCTGCAGCATTAGATCCGTTTTTATCATCGTAAATAATCACATGGCTCGAAGGTGAAATGCCAAGTTTTGAAAGTACCTGAGAAAATTTTTCTAAAGAAGGTAAGGGATGTCTTCCTCCGTTTGCAGGATCTTCAACGGTTGCCAGATCTTGATTTAAATCGACATAACGTGCGCCTTTTAGATGTTCGTTTTGATAATTTTCTTTGGCATTGATTCCTGCTCTGGCATCAATTAAAACAACGTTAGAAGTTTCTTTTAGTTTTAAAAGTTCTTCTGGATTTACTATGGGAGAAAGTTTTGACATTTTTATTTTATTTTTTTAGAATTGCCCAACCAAAGTAATCCATTTAGGATTAATTGGCTTTGTGGTTCATTTTCAAAAGTATACGAAAGCGTTTTATTGGTTTCGTGTTCGTAATCGATATCATTATGTCCCATATTTACGTAGAGCATTTTGTAGTTTTTATTCGTCCAGACTACCGGATAGTAACCTTCATGCCAGATTTCGTTTTGTTTTGGGCCGGTTCCTAATGGAAAGCTGCTTTCGTCGATCGCTACAAGGATTTTAATATCCGGATTTTTTCTTAAATCATTGCTCCATCTGTACCATTCGTTTGGTGCCGATTTGAATGTTTTAGGAATATTTTTGGTTACAGGATGCTGATTTTCGATTCGTAAAACTGCCGATGTTGGCCGCCATGTATTACTGCCATATTCTCCTGATCCTAGAAAAGTGTTGTGATACCAATTCCAGTTTTGAGGATAAGTAGAATCATTTAGCGCAAATGCCGAAAAGTGGAACCCGATAAAACCTCCGCCATTTTCCATATATTTCTGAAATGCTTCACGCTGACTTTGTGTTTCGGGTCTTGTGTCTAAAAACAAAACCACCTGATATTTCGATAAAAATTGGGCGTTTAAATTGTCCCAATTGCTGGTCGAATCGTATTCGAAATGATTTTGTTCGGCTACTTTGGGAAACCATTTATTGGCTTCATGTACAAAACTTATATGTGCCTGATCATTTTTGGCGGTATAAAAAGCAATTACTTTAAATTTAGGATTTGATTTTTTATGCTGGGCAAAACCTATAAAGCAAATAGACAACAGCGCAATCAGAATAATTTTTTTGTACATGAAGTTGTATTTAGATTTTGATTAACCAGGGATTTTTTCGATCAATATTTCGTTATCAGCTTTATCAAAATAGGTACATGTCATTTCGATAATATCGACACGCCATTTTGCAATTCCGGATTGAGCGGCGTGATTGCAGAACGTTAAATAATCAGTCTGACCGTCCTGATGCATTACCAGAAATTCGATAAAACGTTCTTTGTTGGCCACAGGAGCGACCTGAATTTCAGGGTATTTATCGTCAGCCGAAACTTTGTAATTATTTACGCCGTAATATTCTACATTTCCGTTATTGACAAAGGTGTCGTATCCTTTTACGCCCAAAATAATCAGGTCTTGTATATAATTTGGAAAATCTGCACCGCTTTGTACTTTGGCATGTGCTTCTTTTATTTGCTCGATTGTAAACATAATATTTGATTTAGATTATTAAAAGGTTTGCCGCGAATTACACTAATTTCCACGAATTAAATTGTAGAATCTGCAGATAAAAATTAGTGTAATTCGTGGCGAAAAAAATTATTGTTTCAAAAATACGATTAATGGTTTTATAAATTGATCGAAAGATTCAATATGCGGTAAATGTCCTGTGTTGGGTACTTCGACTAGTTTTGCATTTGGGATTGCTTTTTGTGTTTTTTTACCCAATTCGGCATAATTTCCCATTGTTTTTCTGACTTCTTCAGATACTAAAGGTTTTCCTATGGCTGTTTTGTCTCTTGTTCCGATAATTAAAAGTGTTGGACTTTTGATGTTTTTAAATTCGTATAAAACAGGTTGGGTAAAAATCATATCATACATCAAAGCCGAATTCCAGGCTACTCTTGCATAATCAGGAGCTGTGGTCCAGCCGGCGCCAAGTTCAGCCCATTTCTGGAAATCAGCATTCCATTTTCCATCATAATAATTCGCCATTTGATAGCTTTTTATATTCTGATAGTTTTGTTTTAATTCTGATTCGTACCACCAATCTACAGGTTTGTACGGCACAACCAGTTTCCAGTCTTCTAAACCAATTGGGTTTTCGAGAACCAGTTTTTCAGTAGTCTCAGGATACATTATGGCAAATCTTGTTGCTAACATTCCGCCCATAGAATGACCTAAAATCGTTGTTTTTTCGATTCCCAAATGATCCAGTAATTTTTTGGTATTCTCGGCCAATTGCTGAAAAGTGTATTGAAAATTATCCGGTTTAGACGATTTTCCAAAACCAATCTGGTCGGGAACAATTACTCTGAATCCTTCTTTCGTTAAGGCTTTTATAGTGGTTTCCCAATACGCCCCATTAAAATTTTTACCATGCAGTAAAACAATAGTTTTTTTGTTATAATTATCCGGCTTAATATCCATATATGCCATTTTAAGATACTGACGCTGATTGCTTAGTTCTAAAAATTGTACAAGAAATGGATAGTCGTAATTGGTTAAATTGATGTCTAATTGCTTTATTTTTTCTTCTTGCGAAAAGCAAAAAAGAGGGAGTAATAATATGATGAGTTTTATAGTTTTCATTTTTTGATGGATTTTCGTTACGAGTATTTATAAAATTAAAGTTAACGATTTTAAAATCAAAAATTAAAATCTTAAAATTATCAGAAATTAAAGAGGGAGGGATTACTCTTGATTTTTGTTGTTCTTAAAACTTACCACTTGTTGCGGATATGGAATATCAATATTTGTTTCATCAAAACGTTTCTTGATACTTTGCAGTAAATCGCAATACATGATAAAAGCATCTGTAGAATTTTTTGCCCAAGCCCAGGCTTTTAATGTTACGCTTGAATCTGCCAGTGCCACAACACGAGCTGTAACCAATGGCTTTTTTTGTTTTTTATCTTCAGCTGTTCTGTTGTCTATAAATAGGGGATGTTTGGCCACTTCTTCTTTCATGATTTCCAGTGCTTTTTCGATATCAGATTCGTAACCAACACCTATTTCGATTATTTGGCAGGATTTGGTGTCGTGCATATTGGTATTCACAATAATCTGATTGCTAATAACAGAATTAGGAATGATGATTCTATTGTTTTCAGCATCTTTCAATACAACTTGTCTCAAATTAATATCTTCAACTGTACCTACAAAATTGTTGATTGTGATTTTATCATTAATTCGAAAAGGCTTAAAAATTACCAGAAAAATTCCGCTTACAATATTGCTCAAGGCTTGTTGAGAAGCCAAACCAGCCACTAATGAAATCACTCCTGCACCGGCTAAAAACGAATGCCCAATAATTTTGAATTCCGGAATTTGTATTAAAGCAAAGGCGAACCCCAATATATAGATTACGGTTATGATTAGGTGTTTTAAAAACCTAAAGCCAGTTGCGTCGTATTCTTTATCGGTTAATTTTCGATACAAAAAATAACGAAGTACTTTGTCTGTAACGGCGCCCAAAACAATTGTGACAAGTCCAATTATAGCGATAATGATAATTATTCGGAAGTCTTTTGCGTAGTCGATCATGCGTTTTGAATTTTAAAAAATCCAAAAAACATATATTTAAAAATACAGCTTTTTGGATTTCATAAAGTTAAGAAAAATGAAGTTTGTTTTATAAGCCTACGAAGTCGTCACTTTTTGGAAAAATACTCAAAGCTTCAATTGCAATTTTTGGTGTTGGAGAAGCTAGCTTGCGAAGTTTGGTATCCATCCAGGCTCCATCAACCGTAATCACGGCGCAAAGTGTATCATCTTCTCTTCTGAATTCGTGAACGATAGACCAACGAGAAGCATCGGCTTTCATTTTTGATGTTTTGGTGTGAAGGAATATTTTATCAGAAAGTTTTAATTCTTTTCTAAAAACACATTCTTCTCTAAATAAAACAGGTCCAAAACCTTGTGTTTGCATCACTTTTAGCGTTAGACCCAGTTCTTCAAGAATTTCGATACGATGTTGTGCTCCAAAATCGTAATAAGCACTATGACGAACGTGAAAATTTGGGTCAAGATCAGACCAGCGAAAAGATATTTCTTTAATAAATGAAGCCATTTTGTATTTGTATTTTAATGAAAATCGAAATTACAAATAAAAAAGGAAACTGTTTGTTAGAAATATATAAAGTACTATTTAATTAAGTGCATAAAATTAATATCCTTTTTTAGAATAAATATTGAAGTTTTGAAATGAAATCTCTCCAAAATCTTTAACTGTTTTTAGTTTGTCAACATCTGCAATGAGAGCATCTGCATTAGGATCGTTACTTGTATTGAGAATGTAATTGATAAAATGATCTTTGTATAAAAACCAATTGTTTTTGGCTTTATTGAATTTGAAAGTAATAATTTGTTCCCAATGATGACCGCCAGCGATTTTGTGCTCAATAGAAAAGTAACCGTTTTTGATAGAAATTCCGCTAAAAGGATCTCCAAAAACACCACCGCAATCAATGCAATAAGCGGCATTTTGGTTTTTATAAGCCAATTTATAACTTCCGTCTTTTTGGCCTAATAAAAGCAATACGATTCTTTTGTCTGGTTTGCCTTCATTCATATTTGAGGTCGTTTCTTCGGTTACCTTGCGTAAAACCATGATACAATCTTCGGTTCTATCGAGGTTTAGGTCGCCTTTTTTTTGTGCAATTGCCTCGTAATCCTTAGGAATAAATGACTTTAATTTTTCGTTTCCGATATTGATTTTTTTGTTAAAAGTATCGTGCTTTTCAACTATTGTTTTTTGCTGTGAAAAACTCACATTAAAACTAAAAATAAGCAGTAATAGTAGGATTGACGATTTCATTTTTTTTAAATTAAGTTACCTTACAAGATTTCTAAATTATCCCACTCGTATTCGATTTTGTTTAATCTCATGTAGTACGGAATAAGTAGCAGAATTTCTAAACGAAACATAAAATTATTACTATTCATAAAAGGCAATGCAAACATTGCAGCGATACAGATAACTACTCCGCAAATGGCATCAATTTTACCAATTGAGATTGCATTGGGTTTTTCGAACCAAAGAGAATAAGCTGCAAAACCTTTAAGTAACATAATAGCAATAATAAACATCCCGGTTCCGGAAAATGCAGTATTACTTGAAAAACCGTAAATTGCTATGTTGACAGTTGGTATAAAAATGTTCATTATTAGAGCGCCAACAGCACAAACTGTGAGAATCATAAAAAACCAACAAAAAATCTTAATCCACCACGGTAAAAGTTTTCTTCTAATTACGGGCGCTTTATCAAATTCATCAAAATGGCTTTCTAATTCCTGATTCATTGTATCGGTTTTTGGCGGTTTTATTTAAAATCTAATTATATTAATCGGGTAAGGATCAGTATTAAGATAACGATTTGTACTCCAAGAATGATCCAGAAAAAATTTCTGCTTGGTTCTGAGATGTTTTTTAAACCTGTAATAATTTTATCTTTTATAATATCTGTAAAACTTACATTTTCATTTGTAAAATCAACATCGTCCAGACTTATTTTTTTAAAGCCGTAGATGATAATTTTCTTTAACCACTTGTTCTCGTTTGAATCTCTGATTTCCTGAATTAATTTTAATTGTAATTTCGTTTTATCTGTTCCTTTTTTTAATAAATCAGGTTGCTTAGATTTTACTTTATTAAGCACTTTATCAATAATCGGGAATAATAATACTTCTCCTTTTTCTGATAATAATTTGTGAATTGTTTTTGACATTATGTATTTATTTCCCAAAGCAAACAGTAAAAACGGGCCAACTAACATAGTAAGCATAGCCAAGCTAAAACCAATTGGTCGTAAGGCGAATAAAAGCATTACTGCAGCTGATCCTGTTACGTGCCCCATTCCATGACCTGATTGGTAAACAATAGTGCATAGGGTAAATACACCTATAAGGGCATATAAAAATTGTCCGAGGATGTTTATTTTAAAAAAGCTAAATGTGGCGCTGCTCAATAGTTTTGCAGTGTATTTTAGATTGTCATTCATTAAGGTTGTATTTTGGTTGGTTGTTAATTTTATTCAGGTAAAAATATAGAAAAAAGCTTACGTATCACTTTTTTGTTTCTGAAAACAGAAAATTAAGATGGCAATTCTTCCTGTTTGTTGCCTTCTAGTTTTTTTACAATAAAAGGCAAAGTCAATCCCTGCCCAATAAGCGTTAATAAAACAACGGCTACAGAGATAAATATAATAGTGGTGCGTTCCGGAAAAGGAGTTCCGTCTTCGAGCGTTTTAGGAATACCAATAGCAATAGCCAGAGAAACAATTCCGCGCATTCCTGACCAACTTATAATAATACTGTTGTTAAAGTCTAAAAGGGCATGTTCGCTAACTTTTCTGGTTCTTTTAGTGTTCTGAAAAGCTTTTTGAAGATTGATTTTCTGCAGAAAAATCCTTACCATTCTAATTAGCAAAGCAACGATAGTAATAATGGCTGCGTAGCCAATATAAGGTAAAATCATATCGTTGTCTATACCTTTTAAGATATAGCGAAAGTTAAGTCCGATTAAGATAAAGATGAGTCCGTTGAGTAAAAAAATAATAATATCCCAAAGACTACGCGATTGGTTTTTTAAACTTTCCGGAAATATTTTTTTACTAAATCGGGCAATGGTTAATCCTAAAATAACAACTGCAATTACGCCGGAAACTTCTAAATGTTCTGCAATAAGATAAGTTACAAAAGGCATTAAAAGCATAAAGCTTATCGTAACCTCGATATTTTTTTTGTGTACTTTACTTAATATAAAGGCGAGAATTTTTGCCATTACAAAACCTACCAGAAAACCGCCTCCAAGCAGTAATACAAAGTGCAAAGCAGCTTTCCAGATAATAAACGCAGATCCCATGACGGCTGCTACTGCAAAACGATAGGCAACCAATGCCGATGCATCGTTGATGAGACTTTCGCCTTCCAGAATCGTTAAGGTTTTATGGGATAAATTTAATCCTTTTGTAATGCTTATTGCTGCGACAGCATCTGTGGCAGAAAGTATAGAACCTAACACAAATGCCAATGGCCAGGTCATTCCGGGAATCATATAACGGGCTACAACTGCAATGCCTATTGTGGTAAGGAAAACTAATGATATAGCTAAAGTACTAATGGTATTAATATTAGTTTTAAAGTCTTTAGTCGAAATATTAAAAGAAGCATCATACAACAATGGCGGCAGAAATAGCAGAAATATAATTTCAGGATTGATTTCGATTTCGCCCATCGACGGAATAAAACCAATTGCAATTCCTGCAATAACAAGTAATATTGGGTAAGGTAATTTTATTTTGTGCGCAAAAGCCGAAAGGCCAATTACAATGGCGAGGATAAAAATAATAATGCTGTAATTTTCCATTATTTTGATTTAGCAAAATGTGTGTTTAATTGATATAGATTTGGTATGAGCAAATGATTATGGGACTGAAAACGAAGTTATGAAAAATGATGTTTTAAATTTGTAAAAAAAACTGCCACACTTATTCATTTTAAAATCCTGTTGTACAATTCCGTCTTTGTTTAGTATTCATTGAAAAAATCAGTAATCGAAGTGTTTTCAAAAAGGTAATGTTTGACTTTTGCCTTAGTAGTTTTAGATGTTACAGGCTGATCTTCTTCCATTGTGTTGGTTTGATTTATTGTTATGTCTCCACCTTCATAATTGTAAAAAAGTCCTGAATGACCGCCGGCGCCTCGATACTCTGCTTCGATCATGTCAAGAATAAAATCTTTTCCGACATACTTGAATGAACCAAAAATGTTACCACTAGGGCCAATACTGTAGAGGTTGATATTCAATTCTCCATTTTCAATAGTAATATCTTCTGTGTCATATAACTTATAATCAGCTTCGTTGTATTCAACTGGCATCGTTATATTTGAAACTTTGTCTAAGCGATATGATTTGTCTTCGTTTTGTAAAAGAATCAGCATTGGTCTTTGAGAAATATTATTTCCCTTGTATTTCAAGACAACTGCAATGTCAGTTAAGCCGTCATTGTTCAGATCTCCTTCCGTTTCATATTGAACTTCATAAATGCCGGTTTTTGGAAGAAAGTCCACAATTTTATTTCCTGTTCTCGGATAAGTTGCATCAGGTTCATAAGCAATGCTTTGATCTGGTTCGTCGCTTACTTCTTCAAAATCACGACTGGGAAGACTATCTGTAATTTCAACATTTTTGGTAGTGCTGTCAGCGTCTGTTTTCTTTTTAGTAGTACACGATTGAACCGCAATAGTGATCAGGATCAATAAGTTAATGGTGATTCGTTTTTTCATTTATAAAATTTCAATCAGGAATTTTAGGTGCTTTTAGGTTATTTTAATTCAACTTACTGTCAAAAGCCCTGAAATCATTGATTTTTGGCAGTGGTTTTACGATGATTTTTTTAGTTGTCTCTTTCAGGATTTTTTCAGAACCCAGTGCTTTTGTTATTTCGGTTCTTTGTCCTGTTAATAGATTAAAATCAGTTTCGGTAGTTAAATTTTGGCCATCCCAAACGACATTAGTTATTTCTTGTAATTCAAAATATCCATTGTTGAATTTGAATTTATGCCAAAAATGATTTTTACCAATTTCAGATCCAATGAGTAAATAACCTTCTTCGATAATAACATCAGGAATTTGATCGCCACCGTATTTTCCATTTGGATATTGAGGTTTCATTAGCTTTTCTGTAGATACGTTCAGTTTATACTTTCCGTTTTTTTGTAAAAAATAGATTTCTAATTTTAATGGTTGTATTTCATTTATGGTATCCATTTTCAGCAAAACTTTATCAATTAAGCCATCCTTATTTAGATCGCCTTCTTCGGTCCTGATTACTACATTAAAATTATCTTTTGCTTTTAGTGCCTGTGCGTAAATGTTAATTTGAATGAGAACAAAAAATAGTAAGAATGTCTTTTTCATTTTAGATCTGATTTTGCGTTTTCGTGTGATTTGATGATTTTTGTTCTTATTAAAAATAGAAACTACCGTTATCTTATCTTTATTATGCTGTCATCTGTCTGAATTTTATTGCTTCTGATTTCAGGTCTTAATCCAGACAATGCTTTATCTTTATAACTATCATATTTTATAGAATAATATTTTTTATTATTAATATGTGCTAAACCATTAACGTAGATATTTTCGCCAGAATATGAGCTTGTAGGTAATTGATAACGTGTGTTTCTTTTGCTATACTTGAATTTATATGTCTTTAATGTTGAGATAAAATTTTTATAAGTAAGTTCATTTGGCAAAAAATACACTATGCTTAAATATTCCCCGCCTTCTCCATCTTCATTAAAAGTCATCTCAATTATTTCATTTGTATTTTGTTTATAAAACTCAAATTTCTTTTTGTTTGTTGAAATTGTATCGCTCAATAACTTAAAACCTTTTGATGATAATTGTTTATGTTCAGTAGGGTTGTAATAATTAAATGCTTTTCTAAAGTCAGAAATTTTTAATGTCTGGCTAAAACTAAAGTTTACAGACAGCATTAATATTAAGATATAAAGGTTCTGTTTTACTATTTTCATTTGGTATAGTTGTAAAATCCTTGTTAACTTTAATTTATTTTAATTATTGAAATCAACTTTAATTGACTTAAACTTTTACACGTTTCATTTTTTTTAAATCAAGTGTTTGGTATTTAGATCTTAATAGGATTGTAGGAATTCAAACCTTTCTGCCTAAATATTTTTTTATTTCCCAACCTAAGCCTGAAATTATAGATTAATTTTTACTAAGTTGTTTTTCTAAATTTTCAATTTCAGAAGGGCCACTTAGATTTTTTTTAATAATAGTTCCGTTTTCGTCTGTTAGAAAGTGCCAAGGAATTCCCATAGATTGATTGTTGTATAAAACTCGTAAATCAGCATCTAATTTTTCATTTGCTCTAATATGATTTCCTTCGAGATTGTAAAAATGAGTCATTTCTCGCCATTGGTTTTCTCTGTTTTCTTTATCTATAGAAATATAAACCATGGTTATGTTTTTTGATTTTAGTAATTGGTACAATTTGGCATTGTCTTTAAACTCTGCTTTGCACGGACCGCACCAGGTTGCCCAGATGTCGACATAAAATTGCTTTCCTCTTAATCCTTTTATCAGTTCTTTTACGGAATTGATGTTTGCGGAATTATCGATGAATTTAATTTTTTCGTTTAATGGCTCTTCTTGTTTTTTATGAAATGCCAAAATTGGTATGATGACCGGTTCCAGAAAATGTGCGTAAGCACTTGACGGATAGTTTTTTTTAAATTGCTCAAAAAGTGTGATTAGTTCTTTCTCATAATTTTTATTGATGGCTTCATAATAGATATAAGCTGCAATGTAATATTCCAGTTGTTGGCCTGATAAATATTTTTTTGCATTAGTAATATTATGAGTATGTGTAAGTCCTTGTTTACCAATTTCTACCAGTGTAGCTTCACTTGTTTCTTTGATGATTAAATCCTGATATCGTAAATAATTTTCGGTATAAAAATAAAACCAGGGAGAACGCAGAAGTTCTGGATTTGTGACAGGATTTGTTTTAAAAATGGATGCCCAGAGTTCTGTATACTGAAGTTTTGTTAATGTATTCTGTTTGCTGGAAGTCATTAAGTAATTTATAAAACCAAGGCTTCCTTGTATGCCTTTGTAAAAATAATTTCGATCTGTTTTAACCAAATTGTAAAAATCTTTAGAAATGGTTTTATCTTTTAATAATTTTTTAAATCCTTCTAATTCGGTTTCTTCGCTTTTTTCTAATTTTTGTTTTATTTCTGACGGAATACTGTCTTTTATATATTTTTTTGTTTCGATTTCAAAATGTCCGCCAACAATCATGCTTCGGTTAGGAATTTGATTGTATAATAATTGTCCTTTTTGGTTTTGAGATTCTACCCGAAATTTGTTTTCCTGTGTTTCAGTGTCAATGTAGACTTTATAGCTCATTCCTGGTTCTGCAATTAAAGTCCCAAACGATTTGTATTTGTTTGATAAATCAATGAAAGAGGTTTTGTCTAAAGGAATACTAATCTGAAAATTGCCCGCAGTATCCGGCTGAACGGAGTCTGTAAAACCAAAGTAATCTATTCCGTTTATGGGTAAAGTATATTCGATTATATCAGGGACTTTTCCTGTGATTTTCCCAATAATTTTTATAGTTTCTTTTTTTATCTGGCCAGTTGAGTAAGCAGGAATAATAAGTAACAGTAAAAGAAGTCGAAAAAACAGTTTCATTGAAAGCGGTTTTGAGTTTTTCAAATATATAGTATTTTTATGATAAATTTAGAGGGTTTGGGCTAACAATGACTTTTTTGAATAAAAACTTCTTTTGAATGCAATTGCCCTAGCCCCGATAGAAGCGGCATCCTTTTATGTGCGCAGCAGCGGACATAAAAGATATAGCGGATAGCGGGAAACAGCTCCTGATAATGACACGTAAAGTACTGATATGCCACGAATGTCAGGTTTTTAAAATGTCATGTTGTCAGATTGTTTTTAATGTGCCGACAGTAAAACTGACAATTTACTTTGGTTTTTTATATTGGCACAAAGATTGACTTATGCCACCTGAGTTATAAATTAGTATATCAAAATTAAATATATAAAAAATGGGTAAAATAATCGGAATTGACTTAGGTACGACGAACTCTTGTGTTTCTGTAATGGAAGGTAACGAAGCAGTTGTTATTCCTAACGCAGAAGGAAAAAGAACAACGCCATCTATCATCGCTTTTGTTGAAGGTGGAGAAATTAAAGTGGGTGATCCTGCAAAAAGACAAGCGGTAACGAATCCTACAAAAACGATTGCTTCTATTAAACGTTTTATGGGACACACTTTTGCTGAAACTCAGGAAGAGGCAAAAAGAGTTCCTTACAGTGTTGTAAAAGGTGACAACAATACTCCACGTGTGGATATTGACGGTCGTTTATACACTGCTCAGGAATTGTCAGCAATGACACTTCAAAAAATGAAAAAAACTGCTGAAGACTATTTAGGTCAAACTGTAACTGAAGCGGTTATTACTGTTCCTGCTTACTTTAACGATGCACAACGTCAAGCTACTAAAGAAGCTGGTGAAATTGCTGGTCTTAAAGTTATGCGTATCATCAACGAGCCAACTGCAGCTGCACTTGCTTACGGATTAGATAAAAAAGGAACTGATCAAAAAATTGCTGTTTACGATTTAGGTGGAGGTACTTTTGATATCTCTGTTCTTGAATTAGGAGACGGTGTATTCGAAGTATTGTCTACAAATGGTGATACTCACTTAGGTGGAGATGATTTTGACCAGGTTATTATTGACTGGTTAGCTGACGATTTCAAATCTGAAGAAGGTATTGATTTACGTTTAGATCCAATGTCATTACAACGTTTGAAAGAGGCTGCAGAGAAAGCTAAGATTGAATTATCATCTTCTGCTGAAACTGAAATCAACTTACCTTACGTAACTGCTACTGCTTCTGGACCAAAACACTTAGTGAAAAAATTATCTAGAGCACAGTTCGAAAAATTATCTGATACTTTAGTAAAACGTTCTATGGAGCCAGTTGCTAAAGCATTAAAAGATGCAGGTTTATCTACATCTGATATCGACGAAGTAATCCTTGTTGGAGGTTCTACTCGTATGCCAAGAATTGCTGACGAAGTTGAGAAATTCTTTGGTAAAAAAGCATCTAAAGGTGTTAACCCTGATGAGGTTGTTGCTATTGGAGCTGCTATTCAAGGTGGAGTTTTATCTGGAGATGTAAAAGATGTATTGTTACTTGACGTAACTCCTCTTTCTTTAGGTATCGAAACTATGGGTGGTGTATTGACTAAATTAATTGAGTCTAACACAACTATTCCAACTAAAAAATCTCAAGTATTCTCTACTGCTGCTGATTCTCAACCATCTGTTGAAATCCACGTATTGCAAGGTGAAAGAGCTATGGCTGCTGATAACAAAACTATCGGTCGTTTCCACTTAGATGGTATTCCACCAGCACCAAGAGGAGTTCCTCAAATCGAGGTTACTTTTGATATTGATGCAAATGGTATCATCAAAGTTTCTGCAACTGATAAAGGAACAGGAAAATCTCACGATATCCGTATCGAAGCTTCTTCTGGATTAACAGCTGAAGAAATCGAAAAAATGAAAAAAGATGCTGAAGCTAACGCTGACGCTGACAAAATAGCTAAAGAAAGAGCTGAGAAATTAAACGAAGCTGACAGCATGATTTTCCAAACAGAAAGTCAATTGAAAGAGTTAGGAAGCAAACTTGCTGACGATCACAAAGTTGCTGTAGAGTACGCTTTAACTGAATTGAGAATGGCTCACCAATCTCAAGACATTCCAGCTATTCAAACTGCTCTTGACAACATTAATGCAGCTTGGAAAACAGCTACAGAAGCTATGTATGCTCAAGGTGAACAAGGTCAACAAGCTGCTCCACAACAAGAGCAATCTGGAGACAATGTTGAAGACGTTGAATTCGAAGAAGTAAAATAATTCTTCTTTAACAATAATGAAAAGCCGAGTCAGAAATGACTCGGTTTTTTTTATGTCTTATCTTTACGTGTTAAACCCGACAGGTTTTAAAAACCTGTCGGGTTTGCTTTACCAGATGCGAATCGTGTTTTTTAATATTTATCATAAACTCAGAAAATTTTCTAAAGAATCGAAGTTTTCTTTTTTACTGTGAAAAGTTTTTAAATCTTCAATATTGTTAAATAACGAAATGACTTTTTTACGTTTTAATTTTGTTGGTTTTTCTGAAATGCAAGTTAAGTAAGAGCTCCATGGATATTCTATTGGGTGTTCGCAGAAGCCATGATTTACAGGGTTATAATGAATGTATTTTATAACTGATTTTAAATAAGTATCATTGTGGATTAGTTTTCTTTTGAAAGGCCTTTCAAATAAAGCTCCATGACGATTGTAGCCTTTATTTATTGCTTTTGTGTAGGCATTAAATAAGTTGCCAAATGATTGGTGAAGAATGATTTTTTTGAACTCATTTTTATTTTCTTGAATTTCTTCCAAAGTTTTAATTCGTACTAATAAATGAAAATGATTTTTTAGTAAGCACCAAGCCAATGTTTCAGCAATCGGATTGATATGTTTGCCATATAAATTTAAGAAATATTCATGATTTCTGTTTTCCTTAAAAATATTTTCACTATTAATTCCTCTATTGTAGATGTGATAATAATTTCCAAACTCGAGTGGTTCAATTATTTGCATAAATTAATTTATTCGTTGACAAACCCGACAGGTTTTAAAAACCTGTTGGGTTTAATTTAAAGTAATACAAATATTACAAAATAAATAATTACATTACGCGATTTTTTTACCAAAATGATAAATGTCATTTACTGTTCGAATTCTTTTTCGTAATATTACTATGTAAATATTTTTGCATGAGAAAGATCAAATACAAGAAAGGACGGAAGCTTCAACATATCACTTTAGAGTATACAGGAACACAAAAAGAGCATGAAACTGAGATGCAGCTTTTTGTCTATGATGATGAAGATGTGGTTGAATACGAGAAGTTTACCGTTTTAGCATTAAATACCTGTATTGATTATACAAAAAATAACTGGCTCAACATCCACGGATTAAACGACATTAATTTACTTAAAACAATTGGTGCTCATTTTAAGCTCGATGATTTTTTATTAGCAGATATTTTAAATACCACCAAAAGAACAAAGCTTGAAGAACAAAAAGATATTTTATTTTTTAATATAAAGTCACTCTTGCCATCTGAATATTCAGATAATATAAGTGTAGAGCAGATAAGTTTTATTTTAAAAGATGGAATTTTGATTTCGTTTCAGGAAAAGCGAAGCGATTTTTTTACCCATATCAGGGAACGTCTTCGTACACATGCAGGGATTGTAAGAACCAAAAAGGTTGATTATTTACTGTATTTGTTATTAGATGCCGTAATGGAGAATTTTTACATTACGATTGAAGACGAAGAGGATAAGATTGAAGAATTAATCAATTTGACCAAAAAAGGAGCTGATCCTGTGATTCTGGAAAAGATTGAAAATCACCGTGATAATTTTAATTTTTTGAAACGTTCGATTATTCCGCTAAGGGATTCTTTGTATTATCTAAAGACAATTAAAGACGATGATACATACAACGGAATTGAAAAAGAGACTTTTAGTTTTTTCATCCGTTTGCATCAAAAAAGTTTAGAGCTTTTAGAACAAATTGATTCGGATATGAGTTCATTAGAGAGTGCTTCTAATTTTTATTTTTCGGAACAAAGCCGAAAGATGAATGAAATTATGAAGACACTTACCATTATTTCGGCCGTATTTATCCCGCTTACTTTTATTGTTGGAGTCTACGGTATGAACTTTGAATACATGCCGGAACTGAAAGCAAAAAACGGCTATTTTATTGTGCTGGGGGCGATGGTTTTATTGGTAATAGCCCTGATTATCTATTTCAAAAAAAGACGCTGGTTTTAGCGTTTATTATATATAATTAAAAAATTTGTTAAGTTTCAAAATATGAATTATGAGTAAAGCAGTATATATAGCCACAAGTGACCACAATAGT
Source organism: Flavobacterium piscisymbiosum (assembly GCF_020905295.1). Taxonomy (NCBI): domain Bacteria; kingdom Pseudomonadati; phylum Bacteroidota; class Flavobacteriia; order Flavobacteriales; family Flavobacteriaceae; genus Flavobacterium; species Flavobacterium piscisymbiosum. The sequence goes on from NZ_JAJJMM010000001.1 coordinate 3,480,308, forward strand.
GGAAAGTCGATTATCACGCTCGGTTTGATGAGTATTTTAATTGGTAAAACGGCAAAAGTGGGTTATTTTAGGCCAATTGTCGAGGATTTTGTAGATGGAGAACTGGACAATCATATTGAGACAGTTTTATCATATTTTAATCTTGATATAAAGTTTGAAGATGCTTATGCAATAACCAAAAGCAAACTAATCAAGAAGAAAAATAAAGGAAAAATAGGCGAAGTTCTCGATTTAATTATTGAAAAGTATAAGAAACTTGAAGAGCGCTTTGACTTCGTTTTGGTAGAAGGTACAAGCTTTACAGGTGAAGGAACTTCAATAGAATTAGACTTGAATGTTCTAATTGCCAAAAACCTTGGAATCCCAAGTATTATTATAGGATCCGGAGTTGGAAAGACATTAGAAGAATTAGTCGACAGCCTTTATTTGGTTTATGATTCTTTTAAAGTTAAAGAAGTTGAGGTTTTATCTGTAATTGCAAATAAAGTACAATTCGAGAATATAGAACTGGTTACACAGGGATTACAGAAAAGCTTACCAGGAAACGTTTTAATCAATACAATTCCGTTGATTTCAAGTTTGAATAATCCAACAATGCAGGAAATTGTCAATCAGTTAGATGCAAAAGTATTGTTTGGAAGTGCTTATTTAAACAACGAAATTGGGCACTTTAGCGTTGGTGCCATGCAATTGCATAATTACTTGGTTCACTTGCATGATAATGCCCTGGTAATTACGCCAGGAGACCGTTCAGATATTATTCTTGGTGCTTTGCAAGCCAATGAATCCGCTAACTACCCAACTATTTCAGGAATTATTCTAACAGGAAATATTGTTCCTGAAGAAAGTATTTTAAAGCTTATTGAAGGACTTTCTGCCATTGTTCCTATTATTGCAGTTGATGGTGGTACTTATCACATTACAAATAAAATTGGGGCAATTAGATCAGAGATTTATGCCAACAATACACATAAAATTGAGACTTCGATAACTACTTTTGAAAAGTATGTTGAAGTTGAAACTTTGTCCGAAAGGTTAATCACTTTTATACCGGAAGGAATGACACCGAAAATGTTCCAGTATAATATGGTAAAAAGAGCCAAACAACATCGTAAACATATTGTTTTGCCTGAAGGATATGATGACCGAATTATCATCGCCGCTTCCAGATTACTAGATATGGATGTAGTAGATATTTCCATTATTGGAGATAAAAAACATATCGAAAATAAGGTTGCCGAGTTAGGAATTCCATTTGATTTTTCGAAAGTAAACATCATCAACCCAAAAGAATCTGAGCTTTATGAAGATTATGCTAATACTTATTATGAGCTTAGAAAAGCAAAGAATGTAAGTATTACTATGGCAAGGGATTTAATGGAAGATGTATCTTATTTTGGTACCATGATGGTATATAAAGGCCATGCTGACGGAATGGTTTCCGGTGCTGCACACACAACACAACACACCATTTTACCAGCCTTACAATTCATTAAAACAAAACCAAATTCATCTGTAGTTTCATCTGTATTTTTCATGTGTTTAGAAGACAGGGTTTCTGTTTTTGGCGATTGTGCTATTAATCCAAACCCAACAGCTGAGCAATTGGCAGAGATTGCGATTTCATCTGCAGAGTCAAGCTCAGCTTTTGGAATAGAACCTAAAATTGCCATGCTTTCTTATTCATCTGGTTCATCAGGAAAAGGAGATGAAGTAGATAAAGTGAGAACTGCAACTGAAATTGTAAAACAAAAACGACCAGATCTTAAAATTGAAGGTCCAATTCAGTACGATGCCGCGGTAGACCGTGCAGTAGGAAAAAGCAAAATGCCGGATTCTGAAGTGGCAGGGCAGGCGAGCGTACTTATTTTCCCTGATTTAAATACTGGAAACAATACTTATAAAGCAGTACAAAGAGAAACCGGAGCATTGGCTATTGGTCCAATGTTACAGGGTTTAAACAAGCCCGTAAACGATTTAAGCCGTGGTTGTACCGTAGATGATATTATAAATACAGTAGTGATTACAGCGATTCAGGCGCAAGGATTGTAATTGTAAGTTATGAGTTTTGAGTTATAAGTTATGAACTCACAATTCAATAAAAAAAATCCGTTTATATCCGCGTTTAAATTCACACTCTTTAAAAAAAAATAAAACGCTATGACTCTTAAGTGAAAAACTTAGAACCTTAGCAACTTAGAACCTTAGAAAAAAATGAAAATATTAATTATCAATTCAGGAAGTTCATCAATAAAATACCAATTAATGGTTATGCCAACAAACGAAGTAATTTGTACGGGTATGATTGATAGAATTGGATTAGAAACTTCAAATGTAACGTTTAAAACTTCATCAGATTCAATAGAAGAATTGCTTCCAATTCCGAACCATAAAGTGGGTTTGCAGAAAGTAGCCAATATGCTTTTGGATCCTGAAAAAGGAGTTATAAAATCTACTTCAGAAATTGGGGCGGTTGGACATCGTGTAGTGCATGGAGGAAGTTATTTCTCAGACACGACAATTATTACAGAAGAGGTTAAAGAAAAAATAAAGGAGCTTTCAGAATTGGCTCCATTGCATAATCCTGCGCATTTAGTTGGAATAAATGTTGCAGAAGAAATTTTTGCAACAGCAAAACAAGTAGCTGTTTTTGATACAGCTTTTCATCAAACAATTCCAGTTGAAGCACATAAATATGCTATTCCTAATTATCTTTTAACAGAGAATAAAGTCAGGGTTTATGGTTTTCACGGAACAAGTCATAAATATGTTTCTGAAAAAGCAATTGATTTTTTAGAAAAAAGTGCAAAAATAATTACCATCCATTTAGGAAATGGTTGTAGTATGACAGCAATCAAAGATGGTAAAAGTATCGATCATACTATGGGATTCTCGCCTGCAAATGGTTTAATAATGGGAACTCGTGCCGGAGATATCGATCAATCGGTGATATTTTATATGATCAAAAATCTCGGATATTCGGCAGAAGATGTAAATTCAATTTTATTGAAGCAAAGTGGAATGTTAGGGCTTACAGGATATAGTGATTTACGTGATATTCAGACAGAAGCAGCCAATGGAAATAAAGATTGTCAGCTTGCTTTATTAATGAATGCTTATCGCATTAAGAAATTTATTGGAGCATATGCTGCAGCTTTAAATGGTTTGGATGCTATTATTTTTACAGCAGGAATTGGCGAAAATTCAGCACATATGCGTCAATTGGTGTGTAGTGATATGGATTATTTTGGAATTGAATTAGACAACGAAAAAAATCAAATTCGTTCTAAAGAAATTAGGGAAATTAATACTTCAAATTCTAAAACAAAAGTTTTGGTGATTCCAACCGATGAAGAATATGAAATTGCTAATCAGGTATACCAATTGCTGCAGAATTAGTTGATTTTTAAAAAATAAATAAATTAGTTCAGATGATTATTACACTAATTCTTTTCTTAGTTTTTGTAACGATTTCAGCACTTCATTTTTATTGGGGTTTTGGAGGTAAATGGGGGAGTAACGCAGTCATACCAACCAATGATGAAGGAGTGCCGCTTTTTATTCCCAGAACAATTTCAACATTAATTATTGCTATTGGTTTGTTGGGTTTTGGAATGTTTTATCTGGTAAAATATGGATTAATAACGACGAACTTGCCAGAATGGCTTAATAAATATGGATTTTTAATCATAATTTCTATATTTATTTTAAGAGGCATAGGAGATTTTAACTTCATTGGCCTTTTCAAAAAACATAAAAGCTCTGAATTTGCTATAAATGATACAAAGTATTACACTCCTCTTTGTTTGGTAATAGTATTACTAACATTAACTTTAGTACTTTCTAATTAGATATTTAGTTTATTACAGCTATAAAAAAAGCTCCTCAATCGGGGAGCTTTTTTATGTTTTTAAATATTTGTCAGTATCTTTGAAGATAAATCCGAATATTTTGAAATCGATACTTTTAAAACTTCTTTTCTTCTTTTTCATTGCTTCGCAAATACAAGCACAAGAATTACTTCCTTTTGTAGAAAATTATAATAAATCAGACTACCAAGGCGACAATCAAATATGGAATGTCGCTCAGGGAAAGGATAATGCCATGTATTTTGCTAACAATCATTATTTATTGCGCTATGATGGCGTGATGTGGGAAAAATACACTTTGCCTAATAAAACCATTATCCGCTCGATTATGATCGAAGGGGATAAAATTTATTCCGGCTCTTATAAGGAATTTGGTTATTGGTACAGGAAAGAAGGTAAAATGCATTATGTTTCGATTACCAAAAATCTTCGTTTGTTTGATGAAAAAGACAATGAAGAAATCTGGAAAATTTTCAGATTTAAGGGATCTATTTATTTTCAGTCGTTTAATGATGTTTTTATTTATGATGGAAAGCACATCGAAAAAATTAAATTTCCTTTTTTAATATCGTACTGTTTCGTAGTTGATAACGATGTTTATGTAGCCTCGGTAGAAAAAGGTCTTTTTAAAATGAACGGCCCAGAAATTACAAATCCTAAAGGCTGGAATGTATTAAAAAAGACTGTAGTGCACGCCATCGAAAAATATCAAAACAAGACATACATTTTCACGCAGAAGAAAGGAATATTTATCGTAGAAAAAGACGGTTTAAAACCCTGGAATAATCCTTTAAATGAAATTTTAAAAGCAGCTACCATAAATGTTGCTAAATTTATCAGAGGCAATAAATTGGTTATCGGAACAGGAAACAGAGGTCTTTTTATTTATGATTTTGCAACCAATACCTATAAAAATATAGATCGAAATAATGTTTTAATGAATAACTCTATTTTAAGCATTGGTTTTGATAAAGAAAATGATTTATGGCTTGGCTTAGATAACGGAATTGCCCATGTAGAAGTAAATTCTCCGATCTCGTTTTTTTATGATAATTCAGGTCTTTTGGGTTCTGTTTATTCTGTAGCGACAACCCATAAAGGATATTTGATCGCCTCCAATCATGGCGTTTTTGAGTTTGATTCAGGTAAATTTCATATGATGCCTAATACACAAGGACAAGCCTGGAATATTACTAAAATTGATGATAAGTATATTATTGGTCATAATGATGGTACGTTTTGTTATAATAATGGAACATTAGTAAAAACCAATAATGTTAGCGGTGGATGGAATTTATCAAAAAGCATCATTAGTAATACCTATTTTCAGTCAACTTACAGCGGGGTTTTAGTCTATGATGATATCTCAAAATTAACTGAGACGAAAAAGATTGAAGATCTGTCGAAGCCCATAAAATATGTAGCCCAAAATAAAAAGAATGAAATCTGGGCTGCGGATAATTATCGAGGATTATATCGCGTTTTATATGATGATAATTACAAGACAAAAAAAGTTGAAAATATTACCCAGCAAAGCAAAATAAATAATGACTTTGGTGTCAAGATTTTCGAGTTCAGAAATGAAATTCTTTTTCTAATTAATAATTCCTGGTATACTTACAATTCTATAACCAATAAACTGGAGGAAAATGAATTGTTTAATATTAACTTCAAAGATATAACAGATGTTGTTGCTATCGATGAAGATCATTTTATGGTGCTTCAAAACGGAATTTTATATCATATCCAGGCCACAGGAAATAAATTTGTCTGGAATATTATTCAGGAGAAATATTATAAAGGAAAATTGATAAATGATAATCTGAGAATTTTTAAAACGAATAATCATTATCTGTTGAATCTGGATGATGGATTCATTTCTCTTCAGTTGAAATATGAAAACAAACAAAATTCAGATGTTAAAATCGAAGCATTTAATGATAATAATTTAGTCACAGATGAATCTACGATTACATACAATACAGAACTGAAGATAAACGTGATATCAGGTATTTATGGTGCCAGTAAACCTAATTTATTTTACAAGCTCAACGACAATAAAGATTTTGTTCAAATTTCTAATGGATTAATTGTACTGAATAATTTGAGCAGTGGCAATCATTCAATTATAGTTTACAAGCATAACGGTGCCAGTTATGAAAAAGTTTCTGATTTTGAATTTAATGTGGCTAAACCATGGTATTTCTCAATATGGATGGTGATGTTGTATATACTTATAATAGGGGTGGTATTGTTTTTCTATTATAAATGGAATAAGCTTCGCTATATGCAGAAATTAAGATTGCAGGCAGAAGAATTAAAACATCAAAGGGAAATTCTTGAAATGGAATTGAAAGCCGAGAATGAAATCAATATTCAGGAATACGAAAAACATATTTTAGAACTCGAATTGCAAACAAAATCATCTGAAGTTGCGGGAAAATCTTTGTCTATAGCTAAGCAAAGTGAAATGATTGAAAATATCCAAAGCATTCTGGATTCAGAAAAAGATTTTAATAAGCTGAAAAGTGAAATTAGAAAAGCAATTAAAATAAACGAGGTAAATAAACACGAATGGGAAATTTTTGAAACAAATCTGAATCAAATTCATAATGAGTTTATTATAAATCTCTCAAAAAAATTTCCAAATCTTACTCCAAAAGATATAAAATTGTGTGTTTACCTTAAAATGAATCTCTCCTCTAAAGAGATTGCACCTATGATGAATATCTCTTTTAGGGGCGTAGAACTACACCGATATCGCTTAAGAAAGAAATTAAATCTCTCTCAGGAAGAAAACCTGTCAAAATTTTTATTAAGTCTGTAAGATTCGCATTTAAAATTTAAGGATTTTATATTTTTAAGTATCATTTTTTATATAATTCCAATACATCATTACTACATCATAACGTTATGTTAATGAAATTAATTTAACATTTAAAGCATTGGTAATCATTAGTATATGATAATGTTTTAACATAATGATGTAGCTATGTAGTAGTGGTATATGATGTACTACAACGTTGTAATTGTTTAATTTGGCTCTACTAACTTAAATGATTACGAACTGTATGAAAAATTTTATTTTTAGCTTTTTAGCACTCTTGCTGCTTCCGGCTTATATGTCTGGACAAGCAATTAAAGGAAAAGTCGTAGACAGTAGCGGAATGGGAGTTCCAGGAGCAGTTATTGCTTCCTCTGATGCTAAAGCTACAACTGACGCAGATTTTGACGGAAACTTTACTATCAATGCAAAACCAGGAGATATATTAAAAGTCTCAATGTTGGGTTTTGATGCAGTTTCTGTACCGGCAACTGCCGCACCAATGACAATTACATTAAAAGAAGCTGAAGATACAGCCTTAAAAGAAGTTGTTGTTATTGGTTATGGAACCAGAAAGAAAATTGATAATACTTCAGCGGTAAGTTCAATTAAATCTGAAGAAATTACCAAAATGAAAGTAATGAATGCTTCGCAAGCTATTCAAGGTAAAGCTGCAGGGGTTCAGGTATCTAGTTCTGATGCTCCTGGAAGTACACCATCAGTTGTAATTAGAGGGGCTGGAACAGCATTGGGAGGTAGAAATCCTTTATATGTTGTAGATGGTATGCCAACTGAGAATATCAACAACATTAATACTAATGACATTACATCTTACGAAATTTTGAAAGATGCATCTTCATTAGCTATTTATGGAACCAGAGGTGCAAATGGTGTAATTATGATTACAACTAAAGCAGGAAAAGGAAAAATGAATGTTGAAGTTGAAAGTTTTGCAGGTTTTAGAACTCCTCTAAAAAATGTAAAAATGGCAAATGCTGATGAATATGTACGTTACAGCAATGCTGCTTACATAGGAGATTTTCCAAATGGCAGATTCTCTGCAAATCAACCTTATAACACTAATTGGTTTGATAAAATTACAAGAACAGGATCTTTTACTCAAAACAATATTGCCATTTCTGGGTCTTCAGAAAATGTAAAATACTTTTTTAGTGTTGGAAATTACGAAGAAAAAGGAATTTTGAACGGATCTGATTACGGACGTACTACTATTAGAAATAATAATGAGTTTAAACTGTCAGAAAAAGTTAAGATAACTCAAAATATGAGTGTAAGTACAGTAAAAAATAATCCAATGCCATTAAGTGCATTTACAAATGCTTACAGACAATCTCCACTAGTTCCTGTGCGTTATGCAGATGGAAAATATGGTGTGCCATTTATTTCAAATGGAGTTGTAGGTGAAACTGGTGATTCATTTAATAATGTTGGAAATCCTGTAGCTCAATTAGATTATACAAATGAGAAACAACAAAGTGTTACTTTGCAAGGAGGCTTGAAATTGGATTATGATATTATCAAATCATTAAAATTCACTTCACAATTTAATGGAGAATATTATACTTACAAACAATATAATTATGTTGATAATGTAGCACTTTGGCTATCAGCAGATCCTACTCGTGTACAATCAAAGTATCCTGGAGATTTGAATATAAACACTTTGACAAGAACTAGAGATGAGTATTTTAATTGGAATTTGTCTAACTACTTAACGTATAATAAAGTTTTTGCAGAAATTCATGATGTTGAAGTTACCGCAGGTATTGAGGCGAATGTTCAAGGTACAAGAGAGAAATTAACTATTGACAGAAAGAATGTAAATGCTAATGCTGACTATTGGTCTTTAAAAGATATCAATGTTGCAAGTTCAGTAACAGGTTATAAAGATGAGGCATTAAATCAAAGAAGATTACAATCTTATTTTGCACGTTTTCAATATAAATTGATGGATAAGTATCTGCTTACAGGTACAGTAAGACGTGACGGATCTTCACAATTTGCCGATGACAAACGTTGGGGAACATTCCCATCAGTAGGTTTAGGATGGGTTGTATCTAAAGAAAGCTTCTTAAGTAAAGTAGAAGTACTTAATTTATTAAAATTAAGAGGTTCTTGGGGTAAATTAGGAAATCAGAATGTACCATTGAATACTCAAACTTTTACTTCTGGATTAGATTATCCTAGCCTTGGATCAGGAACATCAATTAATTCGCAGGTAGATCCTAATTTATCATGGGAGATTGTAGAAGAACTTTCTGCAGGTTTTGATTTTGAGTTGTTTACTAATAGATTGAAAGGTTCTTTTGATGTATATGACAAAAATACAACAAACACAATTTTAAATGTTAAACCTTATTCAACTTCAGGAATTACTGTAGCTACGCCTTCACATATTGGAGAAGTTTCTAACAAAGGTTATGAAATTGCATTGCGTTGGGATGATAAAATAAATGATAATTTAAGTTATTGGGTTGGAGGAAATTTTTCTCACAATAAAAATGAACTTACTAATCTTAAAAATGTTCAGTTATCTCCTATTATTGGTGGAAGTTTAGGAAATGGTCAAAACACTAAAATACTTGATAATACTTCAGTAGGACAGCCTTTAGGTAGTTATTATATGTATGAATTTGCTGGAATCGATCAAACAAATGGCAATATGTTATACTACACTGCAAACGGGGATAAAGTAGTGCAGACAGCATTAAATGAGAGAACTGATAAAAAATATGTAGGAACACTTTTACCATCTTCTACTTACGGAGTAACTTTAGGATTAAATTATAAGAACATCGATTTTTCTATTGATGGATATGGAACAGGAGGAGCAAAAGTATATAACGGTAAAAAAGCACAGCGTTTTGGAGGAGAAAATATTGAAGCTTCGGTAGCACGTGATGTCTGGTCACAAAATAATACGACTTCTTCTAATCCTGCACCTTCTAATGTAACACCTTACGCTTCTACTTTTTTCTTGGAGTCAGCAGATTTCTTTAGAATCAATAACATTACTTTAGGCTATAAACTTCCACTTAAAGAAGACCAATTTATTAGTTCTTGCAGAATATATGTAAATGCAATAAATCCGTTTATCACTCAAAAATTCTCAGGGTTTTCACCTGATGTTACTGGAGATGGTAAATTGGTTGAAGGTACTCAAGGAGTTGAGTTAGATGCTTATCCATCATTGAGATCATTTGTTATTGGTGCTAATTTAAAATTTTAATATTATGAAAAGAATATATATATCAATGTTTGTGCTTTCCGGATTGCTCTTTGCAGGATGCGCAGATGACTTCTTGGATGTAAGTCCTACAGAATCAATTCCGGTTGAAACGGAGTTGGTAAATACTGATGATGGAGCAAATAGTTATGTAACAGCAATATATAATCAGTTTTTAGGATGGGAAATGTCTTCTTTTGGTTGGAATGCAGTGTCAAGTATTATAACAGATGATGCTGATAAAGGTTCGGATCCTGGAGATGCCGGTGGGGACAAAGATATTATTGATGCTTTAACTTACAATGCTTCAACAGCTTCTTTTGAATCTACCTGGAATGCTAATTATGCAGGAATAAATAGATGTAATCAAGCTTTAGATATTTTTCCTAAATTGGATAAAGTTACACCCGCTTTAAAAGTAAGGCTAGAGGGAGAAGCTAAATTTATGAGAGCTTTCATGTATTTTACTTTAGTAAAAGGATATGGTGGAGTTCCTATCGTAGATCATTTGTCTGGTGTACCAATATCAGATGCTGATAAACAAATGCAGTTAACTCGCAAATCAGCAGCAGAAGTTTATGCTTTTATAGAAAAAGATCTAGCAGATGCTATAGATATGTTGCCAGAAAAATCTGCTTACGTAGGAAATGATAAAAAGCGAGTTTCTAAAGGTTCAGCGTATGCTTTGTTAGCAAAAGTAAATTTATATCAAAAAAATTGGCAAAAAGTAATTGACAATTGTGATAAAGTTACAGGATATTCTTTAGTAGCTGATTACGCTGATCAATATAAAAAAGAAGGCGAATTTGGTAATGAATCTATTTTTGAGATTGATGGAATTGGAGGAACCTCTACTCCAGGTTTTGGAATTGGAAATTATACTGTTTCTCAGGCTCCTCGTGGAGCTGGAGGTTGGGGTTGGGGATTTAACACACCAACTAAAGGTTTAGCAGATGCTTATGAGCCTGGAGATGTTAGAAGAGATGCAACTATTATTTTCAGAGGTTCAGTTTTATACGACGGTACACCTGTACCTTCAACAGTAGCTAATGCAATGTATAATTATAAAGCATATTCATCAAAATTTTACAATCAGGAATTTACAGATACAAATCTTAGATATTTAAGATATGCAGAAGTAATCTTAATGAAAGCTGAAGCTTTGAATGAATTAGGACAAACTTCAGAAGCTATTCCTTTGTTGAATATAATTCGTAAAAGAGCAGGATTAGGAAATACTCCATTTACTTCTCAAGACGATATTAGAAAAGCAATCTACAAAGAAAGAAGATTAGAATTTGCTTTTGAGCATGACAGATGGTTTGATCTTGTGAGAACAGGACAAGCTCAGGCAGCTATGGCTGCAGATGGAAAAACTTTTATTGTTGGAAAACATGAGTTATGGCCTATACCAACTACCTTCTTAAGAGAAGCGGGTGGACTTTCTCAACAAAATCCAGGTGGTTACTAATTAAATTTTAAATCACTTCCTTCATAAATTGAAGGAAGTGATTATTTATAAATTACATAATTTTTTATAATGGTTAGAATTTCAGTTTTATTATTAGTTTTTAGTCTTTTTGGTTGCGGATCCAATTCTGATAAATCAAAGGAAAATGAAAAAGAGAATGCAGTTGCTGTAAAATTAACAGATGAAGAACTTCTATCAACAGTTCAAAAACAAACGTTTAAATATTTTTGGGATTACGCGGAGCCAAATTCCGGATTAGCAAGAGAACGTTATCATCCAGACGGAGTTTATCCTGAAAATGATGCTAACATCGTAACAACAGGAGGTTCAGGGTTCGGATTAATGGCTTTAGTTTCAGGTATGTCTCAAGGTTATATTACCAAAGAGCAAGGAGTTGAACGACTAAACAAAATTGCTGACTTTTTAGGCAAAGCAGATCGTTTTCATGGAGCATGGTCACACTGGATTGACGGAAATACAGGAAAAGTAAAGCCTTTTGGAACCAAGGATAATGGTGGAGATTTAGTCGAAACTTCATTTTTGGTTGCGGGAATGATTACAGTTCGTGAATATCTTAAAGATGGTTCTGAGAACGAAAAAGCAGTTGCTCAAAAATATGACGCACTTTGGAAAGGTGTTGACTGGCAATGGTACACCAATAATAAAAATGTATTATACTGGCACTGGTCGCCTTCTTATGCGTGGCAAATGAATTTTCCTTTAGAAGGATATAACGAATGTTTGATAACTTATGTTTTGGCAGCATCTTCGCCAACACATTCAATTGATGCAAAAGCATATCATGAAGGATGGGCGAGAAGTGGCGGAATTGTTTCTTCTAAAACAAAATATAATCTTCCATTAATCTTAAAACATAATGGAGCTGAAGAATATGGCGGGCCTTTATTCTGGGCACATTATTCTTATGTTGGTTTAGATCCAAATCAATTGACTGATAAATATGCAAATTATTGGGATTTGAATGTGAACCAAACAAAAATAGATTATGAATATTGTGTTGAAAATCCAAAGAAATTTGAAGGTTACGGACCGGACTATTGGGGATTATCAGCATCTTATTCAAGAAATCCTGACGGATCAATCGGGTATAATGCACATTTCCCAACAAATGATGTAGGAGTTATATCACCAACAGCGGCAATAAGCTCAATTGTATATACGCCAAAAGAATCTATGGCACTTATAAGAAATCTTTATGACAATCATAAAGATAAAACTTGGGGAGAAGCTGGTTTTTATGATGCTTTGAGTTTACAAAATGATAATTGGGTTGCAAAACGTTATTTAGCAATTGATCAGGGACCAGAAGTAGTAATGATTGAAAATTACAGAACAGGTTTATTATGGAAATTATTCATGAATGCACCAGAAGTAAAACAAGGCTTAGTTAAACTTGGTTTCAAATCCGGGAAATACGGAATTCAATAGCATTTCGAATGAAATTTAAAATAGCGTTAATAGCGATATTATTTTCTGTAATGGGTTTTGCGCAAAGCGAAACAACCGGAAAAATAAAAACAGTACAAGTAACCAAATATGAATTGGGTTACGCATTACACAAACCGGCCAATACAAAAGATAAAAAACCATTAATAGTTTTTATTTCGGGTGATGGAGAAAAAGGAACAGACATTGAAAAAGTAAAAATTAATGGACCTTTAAAATATCTGAAAACGCATCAATTAGATGCTTACGTTTTAGCTCCTCAATGCAAAGAAGATGAAAATTGGAATATTGAATCTATTGATGAATTGATTTTAAAAATTCAAAAAGAGAACAAAATAGATCCTGACAGAATATATGTTACCGGTTTAAGTTCCGGAGGTTGGGCAGCATGGAATTTAGCATTATCATATCCGGATAAGTTTGCAGCAATTGTACCTATTTCAGGTTTTGTTGATTTGATTGAATTAGAAAGTGCGTGTAAAATTGCAAATATTCCAACCAGAATTTTTCACGGACTATTAGATGATGTAGTAAAGGTAGATTATGCGATCACCATTTACAAAGAATTAAAAAAGTGCAATGCCAAAGATGTACAATTAACAATTTTTGATGATGCAGGCCACGATAGCTGGTCGAGAGTGTATGACAATCCTGAAATTTATGACTGGATGTTTAAACAAATGAAAATGAATACGAACAAATAAATATAATAGAATGAAATCGGTTTGATTCCAAATTCCAAATAGAACGAAGAAAAGCGATTCCATGTTCCATTAAAAAACAAATATTAAATACACATGAAAAACAAATTAGTCTTACTATTTTTAGGATGTGCTGTTTTGGGTTATGCCCAGAAAAAGAATACTAAAAGTACAGTAAAAATTAAACCAAGGTCGGAGTTTGTAGCTGAATTAATGTCGAAAATGACATTAGATGAAAAATTAGGGCAGCTTAATTTACCAACTTCTGGAGATATTACTACAGGACAAGCAAACAGTTCTGATGTGGCGACAAAAATTGCTGAAGGTAAAGTTGGAGGTTTATTCAATATTAAATCTGTTCAAAAGATTAGAGAAGTACAAAAAATCGCTGTAGAAAAAAGCCGTTTGAAAATTCCGTTGATTTTTGGAATGGATGTTATTCACGGTTACGAAACAACATTCCCAATTCCGTTAGGATTATCTTGTACATGGGATATGGGATTGATCGAAAGAAGTGCTCAGATTGCAGCTCAGGAAGCAAGTGCTGACGGTATCAACTGGACATTCTCTCCTATGGTTGACGTTTCTCGTGATCCGCGTTGGGGAAGAGTTTCTGAAGGTTCTGGTGAAGACCCGTACTTAGGAAGCCGAATTGCAACTGCAATGGTAAACGGATACCAACAACATGATCTTTCAAAAAATAATTCCATTATGGCCTGTGTAAAACACTTCGCTTTATATGGTGCTCCGGAAGGTGGTCGTGATTATAACACAGTTGATATGAGTCATATCAGAATGTTCAATGATTATTTTCCTCCTTACAAAGCAGCTGTTGATGCCGGAGTAGGATCTGTTATGGCTTCTTTTAACGAAGTTGACGGAATTCCTGCAACAGGAAACAAATGGTTAATGACTGATGTTTTAAGAAAACAATGGGGTTTTAAAGGTTTCGTAGTAACTGATTTTACTGGAATCCCTGAAATGATCGAACACGGTATGGGAGATTTACAAGCAGTATCTGCTCAGTCTTTAAATGCAGGTGTTGAAATGGATATGGTTGGAGAAGGTTTCTTAGGAACTTTGAAAAAGTCATTAGACGAGAAAAAAGTAACGATCGAAACAATCGATAATGCTGTTAAACTTATTTTGGAAGCGAAATACGATTTAGGATTATTTAGTGATCCTTATAAATATTGTGATGAAAAAAGAGCAAAAACTGAAATCTTTACTGCAAGCAGTAGAAAAGAAGCAAGATCAATTTCTGCACAATCATTGGTTTTACTAAAAAATCAAGGCCAGGTATTACCTCTTAAAAAATCTGGAACTATCGCTTTGATCGGGCCATTGGCAGATGCAAAAGAAAATATGCCGGGAACATGGAGTGTGGCTACAAAAATGGAAAATGCTATTTCATTATTAGCAGGAATCAAAGAAGTAGCAGGACCTTCAACAAAAGTATTATATGCTAAAGGAAGTAACTTAGATTACGATGAAACTTTTGAAACTAACGCAACAATGTTTGGTAAAACCTTACACCGTGATGGTCGCTCGAAAGAAGAGTTATTAGCAGAAGCTTTAAAAGTAGCAAATCAATCTGATGTGATTGTTGCAGCTCTTGGAGAATCAGCAGAATTAAGTGGAGAATCTAGCAGCCGTACGAATTTAGAAATTCCACAAGCTCAAAAAGATTTATTAAATGCATTATTAAAAACAGGAAAACCAGTTGTTCTAGTTTTATTCGACGGACGTCCATTAGTGATTAAAGAAGAAAACGAAACTGTTCCTGCAATTTTAAATGTTTGGTTTGCTGGTAGTGAAGCAGGTTATGCTATTGCTGATGTATTGTTTGGAGATGTAAATCCTTCTGGAAAACTTACATCAACTTTCCCTAGAAGCGTTGGTCAATTGCCAATTTATTATGCACACAAAAATACAGGAAGACCACTTTCTAACACAGAAGGTAAATTCGAAAAATTCAGATCTAATTATATCGACGAAAGAAACGAGCCATTATTTCCATTTGGTTTTGGTTTAAGCTATACCTCTTTTGAGTATTCAAACCTGAAAATTTCAGCTGATAAAATGAACGCTGCAGGAAAATTGAAAGTAACTGTAGATGTTGCAAATACTGGAAAATATGATGGAAAAGAAACAGTTCAGTTGTATATCAGAGATTTAGTTGGTTCAGTAACAAGACCAGTTAGAGAACTGAAAAATTTCCAAAAAATTACACTTAAAAAGGGTGAAAAACAAACCGTGACTTTTGATATCACAGTTGAAGATTTAAAATTTTATAATTCTGATTTACAATTTGTAGCAGAACCTGGGCAGTTTGATGTTTTCGTTGGTGGAAATTCAAATGCCGATAAGAAAGTTAGTTTTGAGTTAACTAAATAGTTGGTTTATTTATTATTGATTGGCCCTTCGTTGTTAGTTCGGAGGGCTTTTTTTTAGCTTTCAAACTCTATTTTGTAAGTAAATTCAATAGCTAAAATTAAAAAATACAAATCTTAATTTCTATACAATGAATACAAATAAAACATTTTACGCATTTCTTATAATGCTGATCATAGTTGGTTTCTCTTCTTGTAATGCACAGAAAAATGCTATCGTAGCACATCGCGGAGCATGGAAAAAAAATAACTTACCTGAAAATTCTATTGCGTCCCTAAGGCATGCGATCGATTTAAAACTTCCGGGTTCAGAATTTGACGTTTGGAGAACTGCAGATGATTCATTAATAATTAATCACGATGCGCATTATAATAAATTGCTTATCGAAGAAACAAATTATGCTGACTTAATCAAGTTTAAACTTTCTAACGGAGAAAAGCTTCCAACTCTGCACGAATATATTGTTGAAGGTAAAAAGAATAATAAACATACTCTTTTGGTATGCGAAATAAAACCTTCGGAAATAAGCAAAGAAAGAGGAAAAGAAACGGCGCTAAAAACGGTTGCAACGATCAAAAAACTAAAGGCAGATAAAAACACCTGTTACATTAGTTTTGATTACGAAATCCTAAAAGAAATTAGAAAAGTAGATCAAAAAGCAGTTTTGCAATATTTAGAAGGAAATAAGTCTCCAAAAGAAGTAAAAGCAGACAATATCAATGGTGTAGATTATCATTATTCATTCTTTAAAAAACATCCCGAATGGATTAAAGAAGCAAAAGAGAATAAGATCATTTTAAACGCCTGGACAGTTAATGAGGCTGCTGATATGGATTGGATTATCGAAAACAAGTTTGATTATATCACCACCAATGAACCTGAATTATTGAGAGAAAGAATAAAGAATAAAGAATAAAGAATAAAGAATAGCTTTTAAACTCTCATCACCTGACTTTAAAAACAAAAAATAAAAGAAATGTATAAACTATCGTCTATATCGCTTTTGATGCTTTTGATAGGATTTAATATCAATATCTCGGCACAAAAATCCAGTATCCCTGGTAAAACAGAATGGTTTGATCCTAATAAACCTGCGTCAACCTATTGTAATCCAATTAATATTGGGTACAACTACACCACTTATAATCATAATAGAATCCCGGAATCCCGTCGTTCAAGCGCAGATCCCGTAATTATTACCTATAAAAATGAATATTACTTATTTGCGACCAATCAGGCTGGTTTCTTTTGGAGTAAAGATATGTCAGACTGGAATTTCGTTTACGGAAGTTTTCAAAGAGAGCCAGGTGATGATGATCAGTGTGCACCAGCTGCCTGGGTTGTAAATGATACTTTATTTTATGTAGGTTCAACCTGGAAAAAAGATCATCCAATCTGGAAAACTGCCGATCCTAAATCAGGAAGATGGTTACGACATGTAGATAAAGCAATGTTGCCGACCTGGGATCCTGCTATTTTTCAGGATGATGACAAAAAAGTGTATATGTATTACGGTTCAAGTGGAAAATTGCCTCTTGTAGGTACCGAAGTAGATTATAAAACTTGGTTGCCAGTAGGAAATCAAGCAGATTATGCACAATTGTACGCTGCAACCGAAGTAGAAGACATTCAACGTCCATACGGACAAATAAAAGAAGTCGTGGGTCTTGATCCTAAAAATCATGGCTGGGAACGTTTTGGACCTAATAATGATATGGAACCTGCACCTTGGGGTGATTTTATAGAAGGTGCCTGGATGACCAAACACAACGGAAAATACTATATGCAATACGGCGCTCCGGCAACAGAATTTAAAGGATATGCAAATGGAGTTCATGTTGGTAATAGTCCGTTAGGGCCTTTCGAATATCAAAAACACAATCCGATGTCGTATAAACCGGGCGGATTTGTAATTGGAGCAGGACACGGAAATACTTTTGCTGATAATTACGGTAATTACTGGAACACCGGAACTTGTAAAATTTCGATAAAAGATCGTTTTGAGCGTCGTATCGATATGTTCCCGGCAGGTTTTGACAAAGATGATGTCATGTATTCTATCACTTCTTACGGCGATTTCCCAATTGTATTGCCAACACAGCAACGCGATCAGACGAAAGGCGCTTCAACGGGATGGATGTTACTTTCGTATAAAAAACCGGTAACTGTTTCTTCTTCTGAAGAATGTATGGAAGTAGAAACTCATAGAGTAGATAATGGTGGTAAAAAAGTATACGAGAAATTTTGTTACGGTGCCGAAAACTTAACCGATGAAAATATTCAAAGTTATTGGTCTGCCAAAACAGCTGATCCGGGAGAATGGCTTCAAATGGATTTAGGAAGACCAATGGAAATTAAGGCATTGCAGATTAATTATGCAGACCATAAAGCCACTCAGTTTAATAAAGCAATGGATATTTATTATCAATATAAAATATACATGTCAGATGATGCTAAAAACTGGACTTTGGTAGTTGATAAATCCAAAAATGATAAAGATGTTCCTCACGATTATGTAGAGCTAACAAAATCAATAAAAGCACGTTACATTAAAATGGAAAACATTCATAATGCATCAGGATTGTTTGCGATCTCAGATTTCAGAGTATTCGGGAATGGATTATTAGAAAAACCAAAAGCGGTTAATTCGCTTAAAGTCGATCGAAATAAAACTGATTCAAGAAATGCTATGATCTCATGGAAAAAGCAAACGGATGCAATTGGTTACAATATCTATTACGGAATTTCGCCTGATAAACTATACAACAGTATAATGGTGTACGGCGATAATTTATATGATTTTAGAGGTTTAGACAAAGGAACAAAGTATTACTTTACGATCGAAGCTTTTAATGAGAACGGAATTGGAACAAAAAATAAGATTATAGAAATAAAATAGTTTGATTTTTTCTAAAATGATAAAAACTCTAATTATAAACTTAAAGGTTTGTAATTAGAGTTTTTTTTATAGCAATAGTTGATGAGATTTTCCGGCAATTCTCCGGAATTTTGTTCCTTTGTAAAATACCACGTAGAATATAAACCCAAAATGCAATAAACCTATGAAAAAAAAGATTCTTTTAGCTGCTCTGGTCTTAAACGGATTGACATTGTTTGCGCAATCGAATGATGAAAAAAACATTAAATTGTTTTATAAAAAAGCTTTAACGGAAGCAAAATGTTATTCGTGGCTAGAATATTTATCAAATGATATTGGAAGCCGGCTATCTGGATCAAAAGGCGCTGCAGAGGCTGTAGAGTATACTAAAAGACAATTAGAAAGTTTAGGACTTGATAAAGTGTATCTGCAGGAAGTTATGGTGCCACATTGGGTTCGTGGCGAAAAAGAAACTGCTTATATTTTAGACGGAAAAACAAAAACAAACGTAGCAATTTGTGCATTGGGAGCTTCAGTTGCAACTCCAAAAACAGGAATTACAGCAGAAATTGTTGAGGTACAAAGTATAGATGAATTAAGGGCTTTAGGAGATAAAGTAAAAGGTAAAATTGTATTTTTTAACAGACCAATGAACCCGGAAAATGTCGGAACTTTTGATGCTTATTCAGCAGCTGGAGATCAAAGACGTATTGGTGCAAAAGAAGCAGCTAAGTTTGGTGCAGTAG
Organism: Flavobacterium piscisymbiosum; assembly: GCF_020905295.1. Lineage (NCBI taxonomy): Bacteria > Pseudomonadati > Bacteroidota > Flavobacteriia > Flavobacteriales > Flavobacteriaceae > Flavobacterium > Flavobacterium piscisymbiosum. Next base: position 3,499,905 of record NZ_JAJJMM010000001.1, read on the forward strand.
GAGCAATCGTTCGTTCATTAAATTTACGTTTAGATGATTTTCCCCATGCAGGAAATCAAAGTTATGGCGATTTACCAAAAGACAAATATATCCCGGCTGCTGCAATTAGTACAAATGGGGCTGAATTACTCAGTAAATTGTTAAAAGCAAATCCGGCGTTAAAGTTTTATTTTAAACAATCTTGTGAGACTTTGCCAGACGTAGTGTCACATAACGTAATTGGCGAATTAACAGGAACTGTAACTCCCGAAAATATAATGGTAGTGGGCGGACATTTAGATTCCTGGGATCTTGCTGATGGTTCTCATGACGATGGAGCGGGAGTAGTACAAAGTATGGAAGTCGTTCGTATACTTAAAAACTTAAACTACAAACCTAAAAATACGATTCGTGTAGTATTGTTTATGAACGAAGAAAACGGTGGAAAAGGCGGAGCTAAGTATGAAGAGGTTTCAAAACAAAAGAACGAAAATCATATTTTTGCCCTTGAAAGTGATTCAGGCGGATTTACACCAAGAGGTTTTTCTATAGAAGCAGACGATGCTAATCTAAAAAAGATTCAAGGATTCAAGGATCTTTTTGAGCCGTATTTCGTTAATAGTTTTATAAAAGGGCACAGTGGCTCAGATATCGAGCATTTAACCTCTAAAACGATTGTAAAAGCAGGTTTAATGCCAGATTCTCAACGTTACTTCGATTATCACCACGCTGCAAACGATAAGTTTGATGCTATTAATAAAAGAGAATTAGAACTTGGTGCGGCCACTATGACATCACTGGTTTATTTAATTGACCAATACGGAATTGTTCTTCCGACAGCAAATTAAGTTCCCAAAAATAAAACATAAAAAAGCTATGGATTTTTGTTCATAGCTTTTTTTATGTTTTAAAATTTAATCCTTAAAAGTAATAGTAAATTTGGCACCTTCATCTAGTTTACTGTCCAGGCAAATATGTCCGCCAAGATTATTGACATGATTGTAAACCAAATACAATCCAATACCGTTACTGTCTTTTCGTGAGTTAAATTTTTGATGAAGCCCAAAAATCTTGTCCTTTATCTTTTCCATATCAAAACCAATTCCGTTGTCTGTAATGGTCAGTTGCGTACTTCCGTTAAAACGATGCGAGTTAAAATTAATAACAGGCAAAGAACCGGGTTTAGCGTATTTGATAGCATTGGTAATTAGATTTAGAAAAATACTTTTTAAGGAGGTTTTATTAAAAAGAACAGTTTCTGCTTCAGAAAAATCAATCGTAATTTTTGCTTTTGAGTTATGAATCAGCGAATTTATAGAAAGCAAAACTTCCTTTAATACAATATCAAAATTCAATATTTCCAATTGATTGTCTTCCTCATTTTTTTTATCCAGGATTGCAACATGGTCAATTAGTGTTTTTTTAAGGCTTTGCGTAGCGATTTCAATTATCGAAATCAGTTCAAGTGTTTCAGGATCTGATATGGTCGATGTGTCCAGAAGATCAAAAACTGCCAATAAATTATTTACCGGAGATCTCAAATCATGGGCGGTAGTATAAGTAAGCTGTTTAAGTTCGTTATTTATTTTAGTAAGTTCAGTTAAGTGTGCATTTCGTTCTTGTTCAAGCTCTTTTTTAAAGGTGATATTTTTCGCAATTGCAAAAACAAGTTTGTCTTTTTGTATTGGAAAAGAAGTCCATAATAACCAAATTACGTTACCGCTTTTTGTTACATAGCGATTTTCAAAATTATACAATCCAATTTTTTGGGTAAGATTTTTTCGGGCATTCGTTGTACTTATTCTGTCTGCCTCAAAAATGAAATCATTTATAGGTTTCGAGAATAATTCTTCCTCGCTATATTCTAATAATTTAGATACAGATGGATTTATTCTTTTAAAATATCCATCAAATCCTGCTACGCACAATAAATCTGGCGAAGAATCAAAAAACTCTTCAAACTGATTGAAAAAGTCAATCGTATTTTTGGTAATGTTAGGTGCGCTACTAGTCATAGGTTAAACCTAATTTTGAAATTACATTACTAAAATAATATTAAAATTTTACATTAATGGTAGAAATTTAACAGCTTAGTGGAGATTTTCGTTTAAAAACACTTTAATTCGTTGAACAACAATTTTAGCTTAAACAATGCAGAAGTAAAATCTTATAAATGTTTTTGCCTCTGTTTATTTTCATGAAGGCATTAATAAGTATCTATGACAGTTTTCAATAAATCAGAGTCTACTAAATCAACAGGAGCAACTACTTTTTCTTCAAGCGGAATATCATTTCCATATCTTTCCTTCACAATTTTTTGCACCCTCGGATCTGTTAAATTAAAATCCTTCAACTGCTTTAATTTAGATAATTCGATATTAGCACCATTTTTATAAATTTTCCAAACCAATTCAGAACAATAGATTCTCGTATCAGACCAATCAAAATAAGCATCGTATTCTTTACCCATAAACTTCTGGCTGTAATCTTTCATTTTTTGCAAAATCGCTGGAGTTAATATTGCATCAGCATTTTTTAGTCTTTTCACCACATACTTATGATCTTTTCCGTGGTTGATCCAATCTTCAAATCGGGTTAGTTTTACAGGCTGTACAGCTTCAAAAACAAACCAGTTTCCGTTTATATTATAGATTAATCCGCAGTGCGAAAATTTCGAATTAGTTGCAATTCGAACCGCTTCGCACTGATTTGATTCCGAAGTTTGAAAAATAATATCACCATCCTGAATTTTATTCAACACAGAAGTTTCTCCTTTATTCTTAGCCTGAGAAGAAAAAGGATTGTTCGGAAAAACCTTCATGGCAACAAACAAAGCACAGCCAAAACTCAATAAAAATGTAATGCCAATAAATAAATATTTTGATTTTTTCATGTTTTAGTTTTAAGGTATTTTAGTCGTAAAATTATATTTCACGCAGATTTTAAAAGATTCAAGCAGATGCGAGCAGATAATTATAAATAGCAAATTTTTAAATTATATCTGCTATAATTTGCTAAATCTGCGTGAAAAAAAAAAACTTTGCGACTCCGCGACTTTGCGAGATTTTTTTCTTACTCAACAAATAAAAGGCAAAAAAAAATAGTTACCAAAATGATAACTATTTTTAAATATAATTTGAAGAGAAATATTAGATTCTAAAGATTCCGCCTACAGCAATAATTCTTTGAAAAAAGAAAAAGTCCTGCGAAGCGCTATCATCATTACTTCTTGTAGTTTTAATATCCTGCATGTTAATGTAACCACCTTTTAGCTCCCCTTGCAAGTAGAAATACTTGAAGAAAGTAAAGTTAATTCCCGCTTTTGCAGATAAACCATATCCGGAAACGTGAAAATCATCATGGCGTTCTTTTCCTAAAAGAGTTGTATTTGTTTTAGGATATAAAAGTCCTGCACCTAAACCTTCAGTTAAGTTGATCTGAACCTTATCAGTATTAGTGATACCAAACAATTTCGAAATATCATCATGTCTCGAAACCTCAGTGTTAATATAGTTCAAACCATCTGTATGTTCATACATTAAAAAAGCTGGAGGATTTCCCTGAGTACCACCCGCAATACCACCTTCCTGAGCACCATTTAGAGCCATATTTACAGGCGTATTATTATAATCGCCATTGTAAAAAGATCCAGCCTGATCAGCAGGTAAATTAATATTACCAGTAACATTAGCTATCTGATTCTGAGTCATCACATATTTCATGTGATCCCAGCCAATCGAAACACTATAGTGATCGCTAAAGAAATACCCCATTCTAAAGTTAGTTTGCGGAATCGTCATGTTAGCAGGATTCACATAATCAACATGCCATCCTTTTGGCTTATCATGAGCCTTCATATCATTAACCGTAAAGTTGTAATCTTTCCCTCTAAAATTTACATCAGATTTCGTGTAACTGTCTCTGTTACCTCCCCACGAAACGAAAAATTTTCCTTTATTGTGAGCCGTATATCTTTGTACTGCAATTTCTTCCTGAGCAAAAGTGTTTAAAGAAACACACATCATGAAGAAAAATAAAATTTTTGTTTTCAATGAACTTGTATTAAAAATTAAAATGAATTAACTGTTTTTCTAATGGCAACCAATTTCGTCATTAAACCTTCAAAATAGTCTAAATGAAGCATATTAGCACCATCGCTTTTTGCATTAGCAGGGTCAAAATGAGTTTCGATAAAAATACCGTCAACCCCAACAGCAATACCCGCTTTGGCAACAGTTTCAATCATATCAGGTCTTCCGCCTGTAACACCGGCAGTTTGGTTAGGTTGTTGCAACGAGTGCGTAACATCAAGTACCGTAGACGCATATTGTTGCATAGTAGGAATTCCTCTAAAATCAACAATCATGTCCTGATAACCAAACATAGTACCACGATCTGTAACCATAACGTTTTCGTTTTGGCAATCTAGTACCTTTTGTACAGCGTGTTTCATGCTTTCAGGACTCATAAATTGTCCTTTTTTCAGGTTCACCACTTTTCCTGTATTAGCCGCAGCCACAACAAGATCAGTCTGACGAACTAAGAACGCAGGAATTTGCAATACATCAACGTATTGCGCCGCCATATCAGCATCTTCATTAGTATGAATATCTGTTACAGTAGGAACGTGAAAAGTTTCAGAAACTTTTCTTAAAATTTTCAATGCTTTTTCATCACCAATTCCAGAGAAACTATCAATTCTCGAACGATTGGCTTTTTTAAACGATCCCTTAAATACATAAGGAATCTGAAGTTTGTCGGTAATACCAACTAATTTTTCAGCAATTCTCAAAGCCATTTCTTCACCTTCAATAGCGCAAGGTCCCGCCAATAAAAAGAAGTTTCCGCTTTCAGTATGCTTAATTTGTGGAATATGTTGTATGTTCATAATATGATTTTTTGACAGTGCAAAGGTAGTCATGATTTATGAATACGAGATGAAGATTTAAGATTATTTTAAGAAGCCAATCCCGCTATCCGCTACAATATTTTTCTCTAAACCCTTTTTTTCTTGGTCTTTGCAGGAGCTTCCTCCGGTCGCTCTGCAAAAACCAGAAAAAATAGGCTTTCTCAAAAAATGATTTTCGCTGCTATCACGGCTAAACTCGTAGTGGAATTACGGGATTTGATGAGGAATATCTCCTCAAAAGACTTCAAATTATACCTTCAAATTAAATTCTGTTTCCAAAACAGTATCCAGTTGATTGTCCTCAAAAGAGATGATTTCGGCAATCCCGTTGGTTACTGATTTTAACGAATTTTTTGATAATATTTTTTTGCCTGACGGATTTTGCAAAACCACAATTAATTTTTGGGTAAATACAGAATCCGGATTCGAGTAATTGTAATAATTGGCAGGTTTAAAATCGATCCATCTTTGTGGAGTCAAATCAAACGAATATAAATTAGTCCATTCTTTTCCGATCAGAATTTGCAATAAAAACTCATTTTCATCTGTTTTAACCAAAGAAAAAGTATCCCAATCATGCTGAATCTCAGTTCCAATTTTACTCAGTTTTAAAGGCTCTCTGATACTGTTTCCGCCAAACCCCAAATCAATTAGATATTCTTCGTTTTCGATGGTAGCAATTATTGCCAAATGAGTTTTCGCATTCGGATCAGGATTAACCAAAGGGCGAACCGCAATATAATAATGCGGAAGACCAATTTCCTGAAGCATTAACGAAAAAATACCATTGATTTGATAGCAATATCCGCCACGATTTTTAGTCACAATTTGGTTTACAATATCATCACCAATTAAGGAAATAGCTTTACCTGCCTGCACATCAATGTTTTCAAAAGGCACACTAAATATCTGGCTTTGCATCAATTTTTTTATGCCTTCTAAATTCAATTGAATTTCTCCCTCAAACTTAATTCTCTTTAAATATTGCTGTAAATCGAAACCCGGAGCTTCAATTTTATAATTGTTTTTTAATTGTTCCATTTTATTTTTTTTTCGTTTTATCAATACAATCAAAATTATGGCATTTGTGGGAGTAAAGATATAATTTAACTTAATTTTCACCGATGTGAGCGATTGGTTCTCTTATAAAAAATCCCAAAGAAAACCTGTCCGGTAAAAAATAGAATATTGAAGAAAATATTAATAAAAACAACTGTTTGAATTACTGATAGAAAACTTTTAGCACTGTATAAATCTGTTCTAACAAAATCGTAGACATTCAATTTTGCAATTAAAACTGCTGGAATCGTCAGTAAAAAATGAATTATAAATTTTTTTAAATCTATTTCATTTACAACTGTAGATAATCGCCAATAATAAAATGAAACGATAATAAGAACTAAGAATTTAAACAGATTTGAAATTATACTTATCGGAATAATAGTAGTATGCCAACCTGGAATTATTGAATTTAAAAAATCAGAATCAATACTCAGAATTAAAATATAATAAGGAAATATTATGAGAGTTAAAGCTATAAAAATTATAAAAGCTGTTTTGGTTTTAATCATAGTAATTTCATATCAAATTTATTTCTCTGTTGCTAGCGCGAGCATCCCGCTCGTGCCGATAATCAAAATCAATTTAAATCATGCGGGCACGAGCGGGACGCTCGCGCTAGCGAAGGAGGAATATCTCCTCAATTATGCATGAGAGTGATAATCAATAGTGGTTATAAGCTTAAAAAAACAATTAATCTTCATAAGATTTTTTGATGAAGTACTGAATAATTATGACAACTATAAGAATAAAAGTTAAGAGAAGAGACAACATAATGAGACCAAGAAACCCCATACCACATCTAAAGGAATTTGGATTTTGTTCTAAAAATTTATTAAAATTATAAGAGGAAACGTAAAAAGCTATTATCGATAACACTATTTGCGAAAAAAAACTAATCAAACAAACCGTTCCGAATTTTAAAGATATAGTTTCTCCAATTGCTTTTCTGCCAGCTATAATTTGAAATAATAATGGAAGAATAATTAAAATTAATGGAGCTGTTCCGTACATGATTTAATGATTGTTTTTAATTCTTTATGATAGTTCGTAACGAATTATCCTTTTTTAATGTTACTATTTTTTCGAAACTTAATTCCTCTATTTTTAGCTCTTTTTTACTTCTAAAAACTTCATATTTATTTTCTTTTTGATTTACATAAATTATATCATATAAATCCAAAGTATCATTTTTCTTTGTAATTACATCAGCGCGTTTCCAATTTTTCGAAATAATACCAAATTCTTCCGTTTGCTTATTGATAATGATATCGCCAGTTTTTGAATCGAAATAGATTTCCTGTAAATCACCATAATGATCTTCAATTTCAACTAAATACAATGTCCAGGCCATAAATACAAAAAGGCATAAAAAGAAGAGCAGAACACGTAGAATTATTTTCCTGACCATTTTATAATAGTAAAATTACTCCTTCTTCAAACTCAATCCCATCGGAACCATCAAAATTCCTTTTTCATAAATATTCAAATATAACTTAATAGGTTTTTTTTGTCCTTCCCATTTTAATTCATAAACATTCAAAAATCCTGCGCCCATATCACTTCTTTTAGTAGGGAAAGGACAACAGGTTTCTAAACGGATATAAGTAATTTTTTCCCCGTTTGGTCCAGCCAGAGCATTTAAAAAACGAGTTTCGTTTGTAGCTTCATCTTTTGTGTTTCTAAAGAAAATATTAACCGGATAATCAGGATCGAAACCGTATTTTTTATCAGTACTAAAAAGCTTTATTTCGAACGTATTGTTTTTCTTCAAAACCAAATCGGGAGCATTATCATCAACATTTTTCAAAGTCGATCTCGTACTTACACAAGAAGTTGCAGTAATTATTAAAATGATATAAAGAGCTATTTTTTTCATGGTTTAAGGTATTGGTAGTACAAATGTAAAAGTGTTTTTTCTTTTTGTTCCGAATTTCACGAATTTTTATTTTTCACATGTATTAAAAGATTAAAAAAAAATCTGCTAAATCTGCAAGATCTGCGAGAAAAAAAATAATCATTTGATCTGCGAAACATTTTTTTGCCACAAATTATCAAGATCCACAAATTAAAAAAATCAGCGTAAATCAGTTTTATCCGTTAAAATCCGTGGGCTAATTTTTAATCTAATTTTTGTGCATTCAGTCTTATAATCCCCACTACAATCAGATATTGTGCCACAAGATACGTTAGCATAATAAAAAAAGAACTTTTTTCGATTGGTGCATAAAATTTGTCAAAAGCCAAAATAGTATCTGAAATCACAAAAGATACAGCTCCCAGAAAAATATATAAAGCCCCGGGTTTTTTCCATATTAAATACCCATTAAAAGCAAATAACAACATAGTCGAAATAACAGCTGCATAAACAATAACAGGAATTTTTAAGTCGCCCAGCTTTGGCATTAAAACTAAAATCATACCCGTTAAATACAAAGCAATTACAATACTTCCAATTCCAAAAAGAACCTTGTTGATCTGAATTTCTCCTATGATTTGTTTGTTAAAAAGAACACAATAAGCAATATGCGCAATCAAAAAAGAAACCAATCCCAATATAAAATAGATTTCGGCTATATCCGCAAAAAGTAAAACGACATCTCCAATCCAGGAAAAAAGAAGAGCGGTTAAGAGTATCTTTCTGGAAGGAAATTTGCGATGAAAATAAACTCCAAATCCCAATAAAGGGATTAATGCCGGTTTAAAGTATAAATCTAAATTTTCGTGCCCTGTAAACAGGATAATCAGATATAAAATACTAAAAACGACATAAATTTTAAAAAAGGTAGCGTTTCTCATAAGTAGTTTATGAATTTATTATTTGGTTTGTTTGGTTTCTGAAATCAATGGTTACAAAGTAAATCGAAATTAAAAACGACAAACTCAGGTAACCTAAAATAATGTAATTACTCATAGAAAAACTATGATTTAAGCCAAACCAATCTCCATAATACGCTACAATTGCAATCGCAATTATCAAACGTAAACCTTCCCAAAAAATGGCATATTTGCTTTTGTCCATCAACTCTGTGTAGCTATAGATAGTAATCAGAATAAATAAACCGTAGATAAAAATATTGGGTAAACCAATTTTAGCGATATTATCAAATAAATAAGTCACAAACAAAAGCGTAATTAAAACCTGTGCTACAGACCAGTAAATTAATTTTTGTGAGTTTTGTGTGCCGTATTTTTCAAAATCAAAAACGTTATCAATTTTATTTACAGGATATTTTGTGTCAAAATTTTCAGGTCGCCAGCCCGTTGGTTTAAACCAGATGGTGAGTTTGTCTTTCCAGTTTTCGGCTCTCCAGGCATCTTTTATTAATAGACTCAAATGCTGAAAATTAATCCGGATCGGGTTCCAGGTATTGGCAGGTCTTGTAATGCCAAATACAGGCGGAACATCTTCTAATTCAGCCTGAAAAGTACCAAAAAGCTTATCCCAAAAAATAAAAATCTGTGAATGGTTTTTATCTAAATATTCGGGGTTTATAGCATGATGTACACGATGATGCGAAGGAGTAACCAGAATGTATTCCAGAACCCCCATTTTCTTAATATGCTTTGTATGATACCAAAACTGCAAAAACAAGTGCAGTGGCAAAGTGATCGCAATTACTGTAGCAGGAACGCCCAATAACGCAGCAGGAATCAATAAAAAAGTAAACAAATTAACCAGACTCGCAATAGGCTGGCGCAAAGCGCAGGCAAGGTTAAATTCTTCACTGCTATGATGAATTGCATGTTTATTCCAGAAAAGATTAATTTGATGTGCCCATCGATGGCTCCAGTAACCGTAAAAATCGATGACAAAAAAGGCAATACAATAGGAGAGAACGTTGGCTTCTAAATGATAAATGGCAATTTTAGAAACCATCCATTCATAAGAGATAAAAGTCAGGCTTAATCCAAGAACATCTTTTACAGAATTGGTAATTCCGGAACTAATACTCGATACGCTATCGATCAAAGGAGCAGTGTCGTCCTTTTTGTAAATGCCGTATATTTTTTCGATTATAATTAATACTAAAAAAATAGGCGTAGCGACAATCAATATCTTTCCATATTCTTCCATAAAAAAACATTCTATTTTATTCAAATATAGAATAAAATAGAATGTTTTTTAAATTATTTACAATTAAACAATCAAATAGAATCTAAGTTTAAATTTTGGTAGAATGCTGAACTTTAAATTTGCAGGAAAACAATTATTTATTTTTCTTTTGAAAAATCGACAGGATAGAATTTTGGTGTTTTTTGATTCTTAATTCCAAATTTAACAACCTCCTTAATTATTTTATAAGAATCATATTTTAACTCTAAAAGGATTTGATTATTGCCGCTTATAATTCCGTATTTTTTGTTTTTTTGAACAATGAATTCTCCCGTAGAATAAATTTCGGTAATGAAATCAAACTCTGACGGAATTGCAATTGTATTTTTATTACTGATTACACCAATTTTATTTTCGTTTTTGAAAATTTGATAATTACTTTTCGAAAACCCGCCGAAGTTAAATTTATGCTTAACAAACTCACCAGCAAAAACTTCTGTTTCAGAATAATTGTTGTCTCCAATGGTAAGAAGGTATTTTTTTGAGCTTTTTACAGCGAAAATTTTACTTTTGGACACATTATAGAAATCATAATCTTCCGGAATTATAATTTCCCCTTTTGATGAAAACATTCCGTTTTTATTTTCCAAATTAGCTGTAATATAATATTTAGAAAGCTGTTCTATATGTTTATAAGAAACAGGGATTATTTCTTTTTCTAAAAATGGATTTATTACACCTTGTAAATCTCCTTTACGAGCAAAATATTGATTTTGAAATTGAATACTATCTTTATAAAAAGCAGAAGAAATATAATCGTAAATTAATGGTTTCAAAACAGAATCATTTTTAGTAATAAGACCGTCTTTTTCATTATTTTGTACAATATAAATTGAATTAGAAGGTGAAATATCATCGTATTTGCATTCAATTTTATATTGTCCGAAAGAATTTATGACACCTTTTTTCTTACTGATCGTATTTTTGATAAGATAAGAATCTGATTCAAATATTCTTTCAAATTGATGATTTTTAATAGAGTTTAAAATTATATTTCCTTGATCATCAATTATCAAAGTGTTTTTGTCTATAAGTGTTACAATCGATCTTTTGCTTTTAAAATAGTCAATGTCCGCTGCTTTAAAATTAGTAAACTGCTTTCCGTTAGCATCAAATAAATCGATTGTATTATTAACCTGAACAAATAAAATACCGTTATCGTTCATTATATAATCATATTTTAAAGGCAGAATCGTTTTGTTTTCAGTATCTACAACACCGGTTTTGTTATTTTTTGATACTCTGATCAGACCATTTCCTAAATAAAAAACATCATCATAATCAAACGGAATTTTAACCTTGTTTTGCAAGTCGATAAATCCTCTTTTGTATTTTTTATTTACAATGATTACGGCTTCAAATAGGTTTTTAAGATCTTTTTTATTGTCAATGTATTGATAAGTAGGTTTAATGATTACATTTCCTATGCTGTCAATCAACCCCATTTTGTTATTGAAAGTTCTAAATGCAGCATAATTGTTTTCGAAATTATAAACATATTCATAAGTCTTATTTTCGACTAGTTTTTTTCGAAGAGCTTCAAATTTTGATTGGCCTTTTGAAATAAAAGGCAATAAAAGCAATATAAAAAATGCGATAATTCTCATTTATTTCAGATGGTTTGAAATGAAAACGCATTCTATTCAGTTTTAGTGTAAAACAAAATAGAATGCGTTTTTAAATTATTGGCAATTTAAACAATTTCGGCGCTTAGTCCAGCTTCCAAAAGTTGTGTACATTGAGGTTTTAGTTTATCCATTGGCCCTGTTTTTACAGTGCATTTTCCGTTGTAATGTACAATTAAGGAACATTGTTCTGCTTGTTCAGGCGTGTGACTGCAAACACGCATTAAAGTATCAATTACGTGATCAAAAGTGTTTACATCGTCGTTATAAACAATGATTTCGTTATTGAAAACCGTCGCTTCCTTTTCGCGAACTCTTTCTCTTACTTTTTCTTTAGTACTCATGTTTTTAGGTTTTTGTACTTTTGTAATTATTATTTTTTGTTTATCAAAGATTAAAAAAGATTCTCAAAGAATATAAAATTTACGCAGATTTAAAAAGATCAAAGCAGATTAACGCAAATTATTTTAATGAATCGAATCAAAGCTGCGTGAAACAAAATCTTTTTAATGCCTTAGTCTGTGGCTTTATTTCTTTAAAATAAGACTTGTACAGATTTCGTGAATTCTCTAATTATTTAATTGCTGAGCTGTTTATAGATTGGAAATGAACTATCTAATTTACGTATTTTAATGAAACCCAGTTGTTTCTTTGAAACTTTTTAACATATGTTAATCCTTTTTCTGTGCATGAAGCATCAATAAACGGAATGTCTTCTTCATAAAAACCGCTAAACAATATAATACCGCCTTTATTCAAACAATCCACATAAGCCTGCATATCATTCAACAAAATATTACGATTGATGTTTGCAATGATCAGGTCGTAACTTTTACCGGCTAATAAAGCGGCATCGCCTTCGTAAACGGTAATATGTTTGCAATTATTGCGTTCTGCATTTTCGATAGAATTCAAATAACACCAGTTGTCAATATCGATTGCATCAATTGGCTGAGCACCTTTCATTTCGGCAAGAATAGCTAAAATTGCAGTTCCGCAACCCATATCAAGCGTTTTAAGACCTCTGACATCCATCTCCAGTAAATGCTGAATCATCATGTGAGTAGTTTCGTGATGACCGGTACCAAAACTCATTTTTGGTTCGATTACGATATCAAATTCAGCATCGGTTTTTTCATGAAAAGGAGCGCGAACATGGCATTTTCCGTCTACATCAATCGCTTCAAAATTCTTTTCCCATTCCTCGTTCCAGTTTACCTGATCGATTTCTTCAACCGTATATTCAATTTTAAATTCTTCAGATTCTAAAATATAAATGTCATCCAAGATATTCTCATCCCATAAATCTTTTTTTACATAAGCCGAAATTCCAGTTTCAGTTTCTGTAAAAGTCTCAAACGCTTTTTCGCCTAATTCAGCAATTAAAATTTCTGAACCCGGTTCTTTTGGTTCAATTGTAAAATGGTATCCTAAATATATATTCGACATAAATAAATTTTTTGCAAAGGTAAGAATCCAAAGCAGAAGTTGTTCATAAATAATCGACATCCTTACCTATATTAATGTTAATTTTGATTTGAATTGTAAGGATTATTAAAATATGAGGAATATCGTTTTTATTTTGCTTTTTGTGTTACTTAACGGAGCAACTTGTGAGAAAGAACATAATGTAGTAAGATCGTTTTGTTATTGGAAAACCAGTTTGTATTTTCAGAAAGAAGAAGATTCTTTGATAAAAGATTTGAAAATACAGCATATGTATATTCGTTTTTTTGATATCGATTGGAATCCGTATGCCAAAGAACCTCTGCCGGTGGCGACAATAAACGATTTTAGATTAAATGACAGCAATCCTGAAATTACGCCAAGTATTTTTATTACGAATGAAGTTGTTTTACAAGCCAATAAAAAACAATTGGATAGTCTGGCTGCAAGAATTGCGAAACGAGTGCAGCAAATTGGGGTGAGACTGAATGAAACCAAAGCAGATAAAATCGCAAATAAAATTGTATATCCAAAAGATTATTACAAGCAGGAAAACTATAAACGCATCAATTATGACTCGGTAAAATCGATCGAATTAGCGAAATTAAAAGTGGATTTTAAAGAAATCCTGATCGATTGTGACTGGACAGAAAAATCGAAAGAGAATTATTTTTATTTGTTAAAGCAAATCAAGAGCGGTTTTCCAACATCAAAAATCTCGGCAACAATTAGACTTTGGCAGTATAAATACGCCGAAAAAGCAGGAACTCCGCCAGTAGATAAAGGTTTATTAATGTGTTATAATTTGGCAAAGCCAGACGATATTAATACTAAAAATTCGATAGCCACTAGCGAAGAATTAGCGCAATATATTACACATGATAAGTACAAATTAAAGTTGGATATTGCTTTGCCGTTGTACAGTTGGGCTGTTGTTTTTAGAGGGAATCAGTTTAAAGGGATTTTATCCGATTATGATCAGTTAAGAAATGATAGTATCAAACTAAAGAAAACATCAGATACGAAATACATTTTACAAGACGATGTTTTAATAGGACAAACTTATTTGAGAAACGGCGATGAAATCAGAATTGAAAAAATCTCTGAAGCTGAACTTGAAAAAATGATTTCGATTATTACCCGTAAAATCAAAATAGACAATCAAACCAAAGTAACGTTTTTCTCTTTCGATAAAAAATACATCAACGATTATGGAACCCAAAATATATCCGGCTATTATGAGAGTTTTTAGTAGTTTACTTTTAGTTTTATGTTTTCAGGTTTCTTTTGCCTGTGGATGGAGCGTTTCGCCCGAAACCAGCAGATTGGCGTTGTTTAAAGCACAACGAGAAGGTTTTTTTAAACTGACACCGTTTTATTATTCAGCAGATTATTACTATTCTACGAACACTGTTTCCGGCGTCGATCAGGAATTGAATTGTCTGGAATGGAAGAAAAAATTAGGCAACACAATTGATCCTAAAGATGTGCATACCATTTTGTACGAAACAGATGGAGAATTATTTGAAAACAAAACTTTAAAAAAGGCATTCGAAAAAAATACTTTTATCGATGCTTTGTTACTATCAAAAAATAAAGCATTCTTACAGTATATTTTGTTTGCCAAAAAGTTAGAATACAATAGTAATACCGATGTAAAATGGGAATCCTGGAATCAGATAGGATACAACAGCAAAGATCATAAATTGGCTGATGTAGGCGATTTCGAAAAGAAAATAAAAACAACCAAAGATGCTTTTTTAAAACAACGATACGCCTTTTTAATCTTAAGATATAGTTTTTACGCACAGGACAAAAACGAAGTGATTCGTTTATACGATACCTATTTTACCGAAAATAAAAATACGATTTTAGAACCGTGGGCTTTGTATTATAAAGCTTTATGTATTGATAACCTTGCTTTACAAAATTATTTATTGAGTAAAGTTTTTGCTACTTGCGAAGAAAAATCATTTGCTGTTTTGCAGCATTATAACTGGAAATTAACCCAGGAAACTTTGGCTTTGGCCCAAAACGACGAAGAACGAAGTGTTATTTTGTCTATAGAAAGTTTTCGCAATCCCGCGCCGGATTTAAAAACAATCGAAGAAGTTTACAGACTAAGCCCTAATAGCGTCAATTTGAGTTTTTTGATAGGAAGAGAAGTTAATAAACTTGAAGACTGGATTTTTACGCCGCAATATACCAACAACGGAGCTCCTTCGGTTACATTTGAAGGTACAGATTGGTACGAAGATTATGCTAAAGCAAAAGAAGAAAATTTAAACAAAGATATCCTGCATTTAAGAGCATTAGAATATTTCTTAATTGCTATTCGTGAACAAACTTCAGGAGAGCAAAAAGAGTATATTACCGCTGCAATTGCACAGCTTTGTTTTATGGACGATGATATTGCATCAGGGAAAAAATATACTGATATGATTTCCGGCAAAGCCAATGCATCCATACAAATGCAGAAAAATATTCAGTTGGCTTTAGTAGCATTAAAACAAGATGATCTGAAAAGTGAAAAAGTGCAAAACCAACTTTTTAAATACTTTGATTCTGTAGAAAGTCTTGTAGAAACAGATTACGGCTTATTTAAAAATCTTTATAGTTTGTACCGAATTGCCAGTGCCGATTTTGCTAAACAAGGCGATCGTGTTACTGCGGGATTATTAATGATGAAATCAGATATTAAAAGTGAAGGGATATATTCCTCTTACGATAATGCCTACTTTTACAGCTACATAGGTTATTTTGACAGAACTGCGACAACAGAAGATGTTGATAAATTGATTGCTTTGCAGCAAAAGGAAAATAAAACGCCTTTTGAGAAATACATTTGCTCCGGAACTGTAACATCAAATATTGATTACTATAAAGATTTAAAAGGTACAATCGCTTTTAGAAACAACAATCTGGAATTGGCTTATGAAACCTTTTCGTCTATGCCAAAAGATTTCTGGGATAAAAATTATGCATTTAAAGATTATTTGAATGAAAATCCTTTTATGCCCAAAATCCTGCAAAAAGACAAAGAACGCAAATTTGATTACAACTTTAACAAAGCAGATTTTATTGCCAAACTCATTCAGTTAAAGAAACAAAACACAGCTTCGAGCAATTTGCAATTGGCACATGCTTATTTTAATGTTTCGTATTTAGGAAATTCCTGGATGATGGTCGCCTACGACTGGACATCTGGTGAATCGTATATCGATTATGTATATGGCGATAATACTGAGTTGGAGAAAACCTATCAAAAAGGCAATTACTACAGTTTAACAATGGCTAAAATGTATTATGAAAAAGCACTGAAATTATCTAAAAACAATAACGAAAAAGCAATGGCCAGTTTAATGATTTTTGAATGTAGTTATTACGGTCATTACGCCAATATGGTTTCAGCCGAAGAAGAAGCAAAAAATCCGTTTAAAGCAGGGAAGGAGTTGGTTAATTTATATTCGATTTACAAAACCACACCAACGTTCAAAAAATACAATTGCCCTTTATTGCATTCCTTTATAAATTAAAATTTTAAACCATATAAGTGATATTAGAAAATTTAAGTTTGATTCTGATAAAAATAAAAGCATAAAAAAAGTGTTCGCTACACGAACACTTTTTTTATAGTAAAATCTAAAATCTAAAATCTAAAATCTAAAATCTAAAATCTAAAATCTAAAATCTAAAATCTAAAATCTAAAATCTAAAATCTAAAATCTAAAATTAGATAGCCGTTACAATAGCTAAGAAGTCATCAGCTTTTAAAGCAGCACCACCAATTAAACCACCGTCTACGTCTGGTTTACCAAAGATTTCTTTAGCGTTATCTGGTTTTACAGAACCACCGTATAGAATAGAAACTTCGTCAGCGATTTCAGCTCCGTAAGCTTTACGTACCACTTCTCTGATGAATTCGTGCATTTCCTGAGCTTGTTCAGGTGAAGCAGTTTCTCCAGTTCCAATAGCCCAAACTGGCTCATAAGCTAAAACAACTTTAGACCATGATTCTTTTGAGATCTGGAATAATCCGTCACGTAATTGATTTTCAACAATATTAAAGTGATTGTCAGATTGACGGTCTTTTAATTCTTCTCCAAAACAGAAAATTACTGTTAAGTCATGTTTCAATGCAGTGTCTACTTTATTAGCGATTAAAGCATCAGTTTCGTGAAAAATTGCGCGACGCTCAGAGTGACCAAGAATTACGGTGTTTACACCAATACTAGTTAACATATCAGCAGAAATTTCTCCTGTAAAAGCTCCACCTTCAGCCTGGTGAACGTTTTGAGCTGCAACACCAATAGTTGTATTTTTAACTTTGGCAACAGCTGCCTGTAAGTTTACAAATGTTGGAGCTACAATTACCTGAGCAGTAGTTTGAGCTGGTATTTTAGTAATTAATTCGCTTAATAATTCTTCAGTTTGTGCCGCGTTTTTATGCATTTTCCAGTTTCCTGCAACAATCTTTTTTCTCATTTTGGTAGTTTTTATTTTATTTTTTTATTTTTTGTTCTGCGTTATATAACATTGACATTGAATTTTGCAATTGCCATTGTTATTATTTTTTTACTTTAGGCTTTTCAAAGTTTCATTGATTTTATCAAAATCCTTTTCAATAGCACGATACAATACAATTTTTCCTGTTTTGTCTACAATAATATATCTCGGAATCCAATCCAGATCAATTGCTTTTCCAAAAAGGCCTTTCATTCCATCATTCATCATAAAATGATCACCTTTTAATTCGTGTTTTTCAATTCCTGCTTTCCATTTATCAGCTGTTTTATCAGCAGAGATAAACAAGTACGAAACATCAGGATTGTTGGCTTGTAATTCTTTTAATTGCGGCATCGCTTTTACACAGTCACCACACCATGAAGCCCAAACTTCGATAACCAAAGTTTTACCTTTGTATTTTTTTAAAATATTTTTGAAAGTAACCTGACTTTCATCAGTTGCTAATAATTTTTCAGACAAAGCTTCTTTAGAAAAACTTGTTTTCTGAGCTTGTGAGCATGAAAATGTAATAAAGGCGATTACAACAAGGGCTAATTGTTTCATACGTAGATACTATTTGTTTTTTTTAAAATTCTAATTTCAGATCTTTTTTTTATTAATCATTATATTTTAAAAACCTAATGATTTCAGGTAATAAAAGATCATCAACAAAGTTAAACAAACAAATTGAATGAGAAATGGAGATTAACAAAAATTGAACAGTCCCTTATTTTATAACAAAAGATAAAGTTTAGGTTAAAAAAACGAGAGTGAAATCGTAATAGTAGACTAATGAAATACGAATTTTGATGTATTTTTTGATTTAATTAAAAAATAGATCACAATAAAAGTTTATTTTATTTTAAAATAGTTTCATTTTAAAGGAAAAAAACGGCTGGAAAAAGTCTTTTTTAGAGAAGAAATTCATTGCGTTTTTTTTAAAGGAAATAGTGTCGTGACTTTATTTTTTAAATTTAATTAAGAGAGGCGAGAATGTTATAAACCCCGGAAGTAAGATCTCGTTTAAATAATGCATTGGTAATGGCTATATTTTTATATTCAAAATCTAAACCTTTTTTTACCAAAATGGCGTCTATATGCAGTTCAAAAATACTTTTGTCGCCCACATTTACAGAATAATTGATATTATCATTTTCTCTTCCCACATTTTCAAGAACGATTATGTTTAAATTGTTATCAGATATAAAATGATGTTTGACCAAATCGTTAGAATCCAGATTTTTTACAGTGATTTTTTCCGGATCCAATGTGTTGTTCGAGAATACATTTTCTCCGTTATGATCTAAAATCTGAAAAGCAAATGTTTCCGGCGAAGTAAGGTTATCAGTGATATCAGCTTCACTATTACATCCTATAAATAAAAAAATAAATACGAGGCTCGACAATTGTTTCATAGTTATTGATTTAAATTAACAATTTCTAAGATTACCAAAAGGTACGGCTTATAATTTATATTTTTTGGCAGAGAATATTATTTTAACGTATTTTTTAGTTTAAATTATGATTGCATTTGATTGCTTTTGCTGTGTATAATTCATCTATAAGTGTTAGGTTAATATTCAAATTCTATTTGTTTTTAGATAAAAAAAAACACCAATTCAACCATAGAAGAATTGGTGTTTCTGAATTTTTAGTTTTAATGTCTTATAACTTCAAATCCTGAATATCATTATAATGAACTTTTTGGATTATAGTTCCGTTTTGTATTACGACAATGCTAGGGTTTGCTCTTTCTACCGTTTTTAAAGCTGTAGCATCACAGAAATAAAAATTAACATCTAAGCCATATTGTTTTTTCGCTTTTGCAATTTCATCAGCTCCTGATGCGGTCATTGCAATTACCTTGTATCCTTTTGTTTTTGCATCTTTGGTTAAACCTTCTAATTTTTTCATTCCGTCAGGATTAGACAAAGCCAAATCATACGTTACAAAAACAAGTAATTTCGGTTCTTTTAATAATTCTTCTTTGTAGTCAGAATCCTCTTTTACCATTGTAAAATCGTGAATTGGCGGGATATAACCTTCAGTAATTACTTTGTCTTTTCTGTCCACAAAAGTTGCTCCCTCAGGAATATTGGCCAGATCTTTTTCGGTAAATTCTTTATCAACACCATTTACTTTGTAGATAAAAATCATTTCAACTACAGATTTTGGCGCGCCTTCAGGAATTTCCATTCCTTTTTCGATATTCGTTCCCACTTTATAAGGACGGAAATCTTTTATCGGATTATGATTTAAAACCCAAACGGCCATGAAAATACACAATACAACACTTGCGTAAGTAATAATATTTGTTACAGGACTTGAGAATAAAGGTTTTACTAATTTTTTATTGATGAATAAAATCAGAATAAAGAATAGTAAAACAATATCTTTTGTAAACGATTGCCAAGGGGTTAAATGCAACGCGTCTCCAAAACATCCGCAATCTTTTACGACATCAAAATAAGCAGAGTAGAAGGTAAGGAATGTAAAGAAAACGATTAATAGCAATAAAGCCCAAATCGTTAGTTTTGATTTGTAACCCACCAATAACATAACGCCCAAAACAACTTCAAGAATTACTAAAAAGATGGCTAATCCTAAAGCCAATGGCTCTAAAAATGGCATATTAAAAACCGGTTCGCTAAAGTATTCTGCTAATTTATAAGAGAATCCAACAGGATCATTCAGTTTAATTAATCCGGAAATAATAAATAATACTCCGACAAATAATCTTGACAATTGGGTAATGATGTTTTTCATATTGTTTAAATTTAAAGTCCAAAATTCTAATTTTAGGTTTGGAATTTGGAATTTATTTTTTGGAATTTGATTTTTATTTTATTGGTTCAAGGATCAATGCAAAAACAGAATAATTAATCATATCCTGATAATTGGCATCAATACCTTCAGAAACTAAAGTTTTACCTTTATTATCTTCAATTTGCTTTACGCGAAGTAGTTTTTGCAGAATCAAATCGGTCAATGAACTTACACGCATATCACGCCAGGCTTCGCCATAATCGTGATTTTTGGCTTCCATTAACTCTTTGGTTAATTTTACTTTAGCATCATATAAATCAGTTGCTTGTTCTACACTTAAATCAGGCTGATCTACAACACCTAATTCTAACTGAATCAAAGCCATAATCGAATAATTGATAATCCCGATGAATTCTCCTTTTTCATCTTCATCAACTTTACGCACGTCGTTTTCTTGTAAACTTCTAATTCTTTGTGCTTTTATGAATATCTGATCCGTAAGCGATGGCAATCTTAAAATGCGCCATGCACTACCATAATCTTTCATTTTATTGATGAATAAAGTACGGCAAACCGTAATTACATTATCAAATTCAAGGGAAGTATTCTTCATTTATTGCTGTATATTTGCTAAAATTTCTTCAAAAATAAGGATTAAATTAAAGAGTTTCAAGTTTCAGGTTTTCTTTGTTTCAAGTTTTTTCTAAACAAAGTGTTAACGGCGGTAACTTGAAACTAAAAATAATGTAAAAAGTTTCAGGTTTCAGGTTTTCTTTGTTTCAAGTTCAGGCTTGTGCAATCGAGATTAACCTGAAACTTCAAACAAATAAAACTTGAAACAAAATGTTTATTAACTGCAAAGGAAAACTTATTGATTTGTCAGTTCCTAAAGTAATGGGAATTTTGAATGTTACGCCAAACTCCTTTTTTGATGGAGGAAAATATAAAAATGAAGGCGAGATTATCTCGCAAGTAGAGAAAATGTTATCCGAAGGCGCAACATTTATAGATATTGGTGCCTATTCAAGCAAACCAAGCGCAGAATTTGTTACTGAACAACAAGAAATAGACCGAATCGTTCCTGCCATAGAATTGATTTTAAAACATTTTCCTGAAACGTTATTATCGATTGATACTTTTAGGGCTGCCGTTGCAAAGGCAAGTATAGAAAGTGGTGCAGCGATTATAAACGACATAGCAGCAGGAGAATTAGACGATAAAATGTTTGATGTTATTGCTGATTATAATGTTCCGTATATTATGATGCACATGCGAGGAAACCCGCAAACCATGCAAAGTATGACTCAATATGAGGATATTGTAAAAGAAATGTTGTTCTACTTTTCTGAAAAAGTAAAAAAAGCAAGAAGCCTCGGAATCAATGATTTGATCTTAGATCCCGGTTTCGGATTTGCAAAAACAACCGATCAGAATTATGAAGTTTTACAAAAAATGGAACTTTTTAATCTTTTAGAGTTACCTGTTTTAGCAGGAGTTTCGAGAAAATCTATGATTTATAAAACACTTGGTAATACAGCGCAAGAAGCCTTAAACGGAACAACTGTTATTAATACAATTGCATTGACAAAAGGGGCAAAAATTCTGCGTGTTCATGATGTAAAAGAAGCTGTGGAATGTGTTACTTTGATGAATAAAATAGGTTTGTCTAATTAAATTATAAAAATGAAAAAAAGATACTATTTACTGGCGATCCTATATTTTTTGGTCAATTTTAGTTTTGGACAGGTTCCTCCGCCACCACCGCCTCCGCCATCAAAAAAAGTAAATAAATCAGATAAGATATACGGAGATTATTCGCAAAATAAAGACAAGAAAGAGAAAACTAAAACTAAAAATAATAAAACTGAAGTTGTAGAACTTGCTGAAGATAATTCTAATGATGGTTTAACTAAAAATGCTATTCCAGAATTCAAAATATCTATTTATGAGTCAACAGATTCAAAATCGATTTATTATTATAAAAATGTTGAAAATTTATTACTTAAATTAGATACTCTTGTATCTGCGGAGCAAATAATAAGTTATACGAAGTATAAAGCACATTCAAATACAATAAATCCAGCTTATTTAGATAGTTTGTCCAGAAAAGCATACAAACTAAATGAAGATAAAAAATACGATGAAGCAATTGCTGTAGGTAAAGAAATTCTTCGTCAAAGTCCAAACAATATAAGTGGGCATAAAGAGATTGCTTATGCCTATAAGCATTTAGGAAATGAGAATTTATGGAATCTTCATTTTTTAATGATGGTAAAAATTATCAATTCAGTATTCAAATATGGCGATGGAAGCCGCAAAACTCCTTATCTTTTAAATAATTTTTTTGAAGGAATATCTATTTATGAAGCTAAATTTGGATGTTATCCAACAAAAGTAACGTTGATTCTCACGAAAGAAAAAATACTTTTAGGTGGTTATGATTGTTATCATATAATGCGTTTTTCAAATTTGACACATTGGCTGCCATTCTTGAAAAAGGACGATTACAAAATAGAAGAATGATATTGTTATAAAAAAAATAAATATGAAATACCTTAGTTTAATTTTCATTTGTTTTCTTTTCTCCTGTGAAAAAAAAGAAGACATCCTGCTTCCCAAATCAAACGTAACAATTGTGAAAGACGTACAAGATCATTCACCAATTTATATCTTTTTTAAAATAGAAGGAAAAGATACAATTGCCGATGTAAACCGTAAAAACAGTATCATTTCGACCAATTGGCTTTTCAATATCGATAAACGTTTGCCATTAAAACTGGTTATTCCGGAAGTAATAAAACTTCAGGAGAAAAAACGAGCTGATAGTGCACACAAAAACGAAAATGCCGAAAACTACTATTCCTACGCAGATTCTATCGGGAAGAATTTAGCTTTTTTACCTTTCACGAAAGTGTATTATAAAATTGGAAAACCAGAAAGTAAATTTGACATAATTTCATTCAGAAAAGGAAGTGATTTAGTTTCTTCAAATGGTTTGCAAATAAAGAAAATTGAATTTATAAAAGAATTTTATGCTAAGAAATATGAAGTAACACCAAACGTTGTCTTTTTATTTGATAAAAACATGAGTTACGAGGAATATATTCAAAACAAAATCTTAATTGGAAAATTTAAAGGCTATAATGTTGATGAACTTCCTGAAGAATTCATCTTCTAAAACTGAAAACTAATCCCGATAGCTATCGGGAGCGACTGAAAACTCTTCTATTGATGATGATAAGGTTCATTCCTTAAAATCGTAAATCCGCGATACAATTGTTCGATAAAAAATAATCGAACCATTTGGTGTGAAAATGTCATTAACGAAAGCGAAATTTTTCCTTGCGCTTTGCTATAAACGGTATCTGAAAATCCGTAAGGTCCGCCAATTACAAAAACAAGCGTTTTTATTCCGGAGTTCATTTTTTTCTGCAATTCTTCAGAGAAACCAACGCTGGAGAAGTTTTTTCCGTTTTCATCCAATAAAATTAATTGATCTGTTGGGGTTAATTTCGAAAGAATCAATTCGCCTTCTTTTTCCTTTTGCTGACTTTCAGATAAGTTTTTTACGTTTTTGATATCGGGAATAATTTCCAAATCAAATTTGATGTAAAACGACAAACGTTTAGTATAATCATCAATCAAAGTTTGAAGTGATTTGTTATCTGTTTTGCCTATGGCGATAAGTTTGATATTCATTTTAATATTTTTTTTTCTGCCACTAATTGCACGAATGCACACGAATTTTTTAAATAATAATCTGCGTTAATCTGTTTAATCCGTAAAATCCGTGGGCAATTTTGCGAACTATTTTTTATTCTCAAAAACGGTTTCGAAATGTTCTACAACAGGAAACGGTTCGTAATAATGATGCAGCATCTTTTTCCATTCCAGATAAGCTTCAGAGTTTCTAAAACCTACTGTATGATCTTCAAGCGTATTCCAATCGACCAATAAAAGATATTTATTTTCGACTTCAAGGCACTTTTCTAAACGATGACCTAAATAACCATCAATTGATGAAATGTATTGACTTGCTTTTGCAAAATCAGCCTCAAATTGAGAGGTTAATTCCGGTTTAACAAAAAGGATTGCGGCTTCTAAAATCATAATAATTATATTTTTTATCTGCTCGATCTGCTAAATCTGCGAGAAAAAATTAACTCCCGCAGATTTAGCAGATTTGGCGGATTTTTTTTGATATTTCGAAATAAAGAATCTGCGTGAATCCGTTTTAACCTGTTTAAATCCGTGTGCCATCTTTACTCACAGAAAAGTTTTTAGTTCTTAGAAAATTTATCTTCAAAAGTTTTAAATCTTGCATCCAAATCTTTCACTAATTGTTTTTTTACCGCTGAATCCTGAATAAAACTATAATTAATGCTGTTGTAAACGTATTGTTTTATCGTAGCATACGAAACATCTGGATATCTTTTGGCAAGCAAAACATATTGTTCTGTCATATTAGTTCTTAAAATTCCGGCGTCATCTGTACTGATTACGATTGGCACATTAAATTCTTTGTAAAGTGTAAACGGATGTCTGTTTTCTTTTACTTTCAAAATGAATTCGTTACTCGTTAAGTTAATCTCAATCGGAATGTTGTTTTTTGCCATATAACGCAATAAATCGTATGAATTTGCTTCGTACGCGATATCAACTCCGTGACCAATTCTGTTTGCTCCGGCAACGTAAATCGCATCGTTTATATGCCAGGTTAGATCTTCGGGTTGAACCAATCCTAAAGTCAGTTCACCTGCATGAAGCGTATATTTTACCTCTGGATATTTAGAATGACAATATTTGAACATTAACATATGCAACCAATAATCTTTCATAGAATTTTCGCCATGTTCCGGAGAAACGATGTTTACACCAGCAACCAGTTTACTGTCGTTTGCAGAGATAAATGCAATGGTAAGATTCTTGAATAAATCGACCGGATTCATAAAACGAAGCACAAAATTTTGATAACGCATAGTAAATTTGTCGTCGTCAATTTTTAAGTCTTTATGAAGTTTTGCAATGAAATTAGTATTGAAATCTGAAGCGTATTTTTTAGCATCTTTCTTTTGAATCGATTTATACAATTCGTCTAAAAGTTTCAAAACCGCTTTTTCATCTCGTTGACTTGCTGCCTGACGTAATTTCGAATTAAAATCGCTTAAATCTGAAACATTCATGTCACACGGAATCGTTGATAATTGTGTTTCGATATAACTTACATTTTCAGCAATGGCACGTTTTTTTAATTCCAGCATTCCTTCTGCAAAATGTCCTTGAATAGTAGGTTCAAATTTTTGAAAAGAATCAAAAAACTGATCGTCAGAAGGAACAGAACCATTATAATCTTTAACCGACCAGGTTTGCATGATTTGCTGTTCGTAATAATCCAGTTTTTCGAGTTTTTTTATACTATCGAAATTTATCCAGTTTCCTTTTTCAGGTTTGGTTTCAGAAACTGCCAGAGTTTCTAAATTCAAATAAAAATTTTTTGCAATCGCTCTTTCTAAAAGAGGTTCTGCATAAACTGATCCTGAAAAATGATGGTGTAAATCGCCGCCTTTTGGCATTTGCTGAAAGAAAGCTGTTAAGAGAGCTTCGTTATTTCTGATTTTACTTAAATAATTTTCAGCCGTTTGAGAAAAGCCGATTTGTGCTATGAAAAAACAGAAAAGTGTAATTATCCTTGACATACTCTAAGTTTAAATTACATGCAAATATAATGGTTTTTGAGGAGATTTTAAAATTTGATTTTTCGATGTCGAGATTTAACCGCAAAGAACGCAAGGTTTTTTATCTGCAAGACTTAATACAAATGCAAAGTTCGCAAAGCTTTACCTAAAAACTTTGCGGTTAAAAAAAACTTAGAACCTTAGCACCTCAGAATCTTAGTACCTTTAAGAAAAAAGTACATTATGATTTTCGGGATGAGAATTTTACCGCAAAGAACGCAAGGTTTTTTATCTGCAAGATTTAATACAAACGCAAAGTTCGCAAAGCTTTACCTAAAAACTTTGCGAACTTTGCGTAATTCATTGAGAACTTTGCGGTTAAAAAAAAACTTAGAATTTTAGTATCTCAGAACCTTAGTACCTTCAAGAAAAAAGCACATCATGAATTTCTTCTACTTTATCAAAAACGCTCTTAGCAAAAGGACAAAGCGGAATAATTTTTAGATTATTAGTTCTGGCATATTCTACAGCGGCCATAACCAGTTTTTTACCAACGCCTTTTCCGTTAAAATCAGGACTTACTTCAGTATGATCTATAATAAATTTAGAATCTCCAGCCCAGGTGTAGGTCATTTTTCCGGCTTCATTTCCTTCTTCTATGGCTTCAAAATAGCCTCTTCTTGTGTCGTTTATTTGTTTGATTTCCATGATTATTTATACTAATGAGGTTTCTATTTTAATTGTATTTACAAGGGTTTTATGAACAGGACAGCTGTTTGCAATTTTCAAGATTCGTTGTTTTTGTGCATCGTCTACGTCTCCTGTAATTAGGATTTTAGTTGTAAACAAAGAAACGGTATGCTCTTCATTTTTTTCAAAATCTACCCAAATACTAAGTTCTGAAACATCCCAGCCTTTGCGATCAATATACATTCGTAATGTAATTAAAGTACAGGAAGCCAGAGACGAAGCCAGAAGTTCAAAGGGACTAAAACCTAAATTTTTTCCGCCCATTTCCTGTGGTTCATCTGAAATAAGAATGTTACCCGTTTTAGATGTTATTTCGGTGCGATATTTTCGTGTATCAATAGTTGCTTTAATTGTATCCATAATTTATTTGATTCTTGGTTCAGGTAAAGGCACAAATTCGGTTTCTCCTGGAACTTTTGGGAAAGTTTGTTCGGTCCAGTCTTTTTTAGCTTTTTCGAGTAAGTTTTTGTCTGATGAAACGAAATTCCAAAAGATAAAATGTTCTTCAGGAAACGGAGTTCCTCCAAAAATGTATACCGTAGAGTTTTCGGCTAATTCAAACTCGCATAAAGTGCTGTCGTTTGTAATAAGAATTTGTTTAGGATCATAAATATGTTCGCCACTTTTGATGCTTCCTTCCAGAATATATAAACCGCTTTCGCCAAATAAATGATTTCCGATATTTATTTTTTTAGCCTGAGTACTTTTAATCTCAATAAAATATAACGGACTATAAACAGGAACAGGGGATTTTTTTCCAAACGCTTCTCCGGCAATCAATTTGTATGAAACACCATCTTCTTCCCAAGCCGGAATATCATCTGCTTCAACATGTGTGAAATTCGGCTCCATTTGCTCTAATTCTTTTGGTAAAGCCACCCAAATTTGCAATCCGTGAAGCATTTTGTCAGAATGTCTTAAATATTCAGGCGTTCTTTCAGAATGTACGATTCCTTTTCCGGCCGTCATCCAGTTTACGGCGCCGGGTTTTATTTCTAGTTCGGTTCCTAAACTATCGCGGTGCATAATGCTTCCTTCGAACAAAAAAGTAAGAGTCGAAAGTCCGATATGGGGATGTGGCGGAACATCCATATTTTCATGATCACTTAAATGTGCAGGTCCCATATGATCGATAAAGACAAATGGTCCAACAGCTCTTTTTTCACGGAAAGGCAATAATCTGCCTACCATAAAGTTGCCAATATTGGCAGCACGTTCTTCGATAATTAAACTGATATTTGACATGGTATTCGTTTTAGTTGAAGCAAAATTACAGTGGTAGTCACCATCTGTAACTTAATTTAGATTAAGAAAATTTGTTTCTGGTATTATTTATAAAAGTAAGAAATAGAATTATAAGGATTTCATTAGATTAAAAATATAACACGAATTTCACGAATTAACACAGATTAAGTGGTGAAATATAATATGAATTATGTGTTTTTTTGTCAGACTGAGCGAAGTCGAAGTCCCATATGCTGAATCACTTTGCTGTACTGCAACTTCGCTCAGTCTGACAATGCGGTTAAAGATTATTCGTTTCTCAGATTGACAAAAAACTAGAAAATCAATTAGTGATAATTAGTGAAATTTGTGTTTAAAATTTTAATCCGTAAGTTCAAATTCCAGTGCTTCACTTTCATTTCCATTAATGATAATAGATAATTGATGCATTCCGGTATGAAAAACACGAGTAGTAATAATTTTGAATGATTGATTTCTATCAACCTTAATTAATTGATTAGGCTGATAGGTTTTCTCACTGATTTTAAAGACTTTTTTTGCCAAATGTCCTTTTGATTTTTTGTAATGAACGGCATATTCTAAACGAACAGTTTTAGCTTCGTTGTTTTTATTATTTAAATGAAATTGAAACTGCAAATAATCTCCAATCTTTACAACAGGAGTTTTAATTTCAAAATCAGAAAGTTTAATATTGGCGCTTTCTAAACCATAATGACTTAGTATTTCAGGATGTCCTTGTTTTAGTAAAGTACGAGCACCATGTTTGATGATTCCGTCTGTTTCTTTACTGTGATTTTTCCATTTATTGGCAATTTCTAATACAATCTGCGGATTATCTTTTGCAATATCATTCAGGTTATTGGCAACGCTTCTGCGAACATATTCTGATGGATCATTTTTCAGGTTTTCCAGAATTGGCAGGATAGAAGTTGGATCTTTTTTTAGGAACGGAATCGCCATTGCCCAGGGTAATCTTGGTCGGCTTCCTTCGCTTGATAATCTGCGTACGTGATGATTTTCATGCAAAGACCATTTTGTCATTTCATCAATCATTTGTTCTTTATACTTTAAAATAAAAGGGCGAACCGCAAACTCGCAACTGATAAATTGAGTGATCGAAACAAAGGCTTTCGCCGAAGTTTTAAAATCGTCTAGGCCATACATTTCGATATAATCAGCAAAGAAAATAAAAGCCAGATTACCATCTGTAAAATTATTTTTCTTCAGGCTTTCGATGATTTTATCAATTAAAACAACAGCTTCAGGAAAATTTTGCGGCATAAATTGATGCAGCACAACCGTGGTGTGTTTCATGCGTTCTTTCCATTCTTTTTGAGCAAAATCGCCTTCGTAAATCGTATCAATAAATTTTTGTTTATCGAAAGCAGGATGTACTTCGGCCACAGCCTGACCAAATTTTTCGTAAAAAGTAACCGAGTAAATATCTTTAATTAAGCCCATGATTTTGTTTGAATGAACCTCAAAGATATTTAATGTTTTTTTGTTTTGAACTATTAAGTTTTTTGTTTTTTGAACCATTAAGATATTAAGTTGATTAAGAACAGTAGCTTAATTTTCGTAATATCTTAATGGTAAAAAAAAGACGTATTTTGTTGTTAAAAAATAAATTCACTTTAGTGTAGTTTTCAAATCCACAAAATATGTCCTACTTTAGCATCTCATAAAATTTAAGAAAAATGATTAGCGAAGTACAATTTCAAACCGAATTACAACTATTAATTAGCAATGCAATTCGCGAAGATGTAGGCACAGGCGATTATAGTTCATTGGCGTGTATTCCGGAAACGGCGCACGGGCAAGCCAAATTATTGGTAAAAGATCAGGGAATTATTGCGGGAGTTGCGCTTGCAAAAATGATATTTGAATATGTAGATCCAAAACTAAAAATCAAGACTTATATAGAAGACGGAACTCATGTAGAATATGGCGATGTGGTTTTTGAGGTTTCAGGAAGTTCTCAGTCTATTCTTAAATCAGAAAGGGTAGTTTTGAATACGATGCAACGTATGTCGGCAATTGCTACAAAAACAGATTATCTTATGCAGCTTCTGGAAGGTACAGGCGCTAAAATATTAGATACGCGTAAAACAACTCCAAATTTCAGAGTTGCAGAAAAGTGGGCTGTAAAAATAGGAGGCGGAGAAAACCACCGTTTTGCATTGTATGATATGGTGATGTTAAAAGACAATCATATTGATTTTGCAGGCGGAATAACTTTGGCGATAAAGAAAACAAAGGAATATTTGAAAGCCAATAACTTAGATCTTAAAATTATTGTTGAAGCCAGAAATCTGGATGAAATTCGTGAAATCCTTTTGAGTGACGGAGTTCACAGAATCCTGATTGACAACTTTAATTATGAAGATACCAAAACGGCTGTTCAGTTAATTGGTTCAAAATGCCAGACAGAATCTTCGGGAAATATCAACGAAAAAACGATTCGTGAATATGGCTTGTGTGGTGTAAATTATATTTCATCAGGCGCTTTGACACATTCAGTTTACAATATGGATTTGAGTTTGAAGGCTTTTTAAGGAAGTTGTGAATTATGAATTTTGAGTTATGAATTTTAAACAATAAAACTCTAAACTCAATAATCTAAAATCTAAAATAATATTATGTCTCAAGAGATAGAAGATCGGATTGAAAAGATTCCTGTAGTGCGTTCTCTTGTCCGATTGTTAAAGAGAATCAAAATGCCTTGGCTCGAAGGTTTTTCGCTATATGATTTGCTCGAAATGTATACTTTAGGAATTCTTGAAGGAGCATTTTCTTATCATGCGAGTGCGGTATCTTTTAGTTTTTTCATGGCCTTATTTCCTTTTACATTATTTATTCTAAACTTGATTCCGTTTATTCCGATAGATAATTTTCAGGGAGATTTTTTGCTGTTTGTGCAGCAAAGTGTTCCGCCCAATACGTACGATGCGATTAATAAAATTATCAGTGATATTTTAAATAATAGTCATTCGGGTTTGCTGTCATCAGGTTTTTTACTTTCTATTTTTTTGATGGCCAATGGTATCAACGGAATCCTTAGTGGTTTTGAATCTTCGAAACATGTTTTTGATAAACGAGGCTGGTTTAGTCAGTATTTAGTGGCGCTTGCAATATCACTTGTCATGACCATTATATTGTTTGTAACGGTGGCAACAATTGTTGTTTTTGAGGTATTTATTCAAAAAACAATTATTCAGGATGTGCTGAGCGATCGTATTCCGCTGATTATTTTGGGTCGATATTTGTTTGTTGTTTTAATGATTTTGATAACAACTTCAATATTATTGCGTTATGGTACAAAGCAATATAATAAAGTACCTTTTATAAGCATCGGATCTGTTTTTACAACCATATTAATTGTTATATCTTCGTTCTTTTTTGGAATTTGGGTTATAAAATTCTCAAAATACAACGAACTTTACGGCTCAATTGGTACATTATTGATTCTAATGTTTTATATTTGGATAAACTGTATGATTCTGCTTTTAGGGTTCGAATTGAATGCTTCTATCAGAAAATTAAAACAAAAAAACAAATAATATTATGAAAAATTGGATGTTAACTATTGGTGTCTTTTTCTTTGCATTGAGCATTCAGGCTCAAAGTGTTATTGGAAAATGGAAAACAATTGACGATGAAACAGGAGAAGCAAAGTCTGTTGTAGAGATTTATGAAAAATCAGGAAAAGTGTATGGTAAAGTAGTAGAGATACTTCGTGCCGATCATAAAAAAGATGTTTGTACAAAATGTGAAGGAGCAGATAAAAACAAACCAATTTTAGGTTTAAATATTATTAACGGACTTAAAAAAGATGGTGATGAATATAGCGGAGGAACTATTTTTGATCCTACAAGCGGTAAAAAATACAAATGTTATATCACACTTGAGTCTGCTGATAAACTTAAATTACGCGGTTATGTTGGAATTTCTATCATGGGAAGAACACAATACTGGACGAGAGTGAAGAATTAATTTTATTAAAATATAATGCGAAAGTTAGCATCAATACTTTTATTCTTAGGAATACTATCCAATAGTTTCGGACAATCTAAGAATTCGCCATTACAAATAAGTCATCTTACAGGTGACTTTTATGTTTATAAAACCTTTCATGATTATAAAGGAACACTGATTTCTGCCAATGCACTGTATCTTGTTACCAATAAAGGTGTTGTGTTGTTTGATGCGCCTTGGGACAAAACGCAGTTTCAGCCATTATTAGACAGTATAAAAGCAAAACATCATAAAGAGGTTGTGATGCATTTTGCAACGCACTCTCATGAAGACAGGGCAGGAGGTTTGGGTTTTTACAGACAAAAAGGAATTAAAACCTATACTATAAAATTAACAGACGAGATTCTGAAGAAAAACAACGAAAAAAGAGCGCAATTTATAATCCCAAATGATACGACTTTTACAGTAGGACAACATACGTTTGAGGTTTATTATCCAGGTAAAGGCCATGCTCAGGATAATGTTGTAGTTTGGTTTAATAAAGAAAAAGTACTTTACGGAGGTTGTTTTATCAAAAGTACAGAAGCAAAAGATTTAGGTTATTTAGGCGATGCCGATGTAAAAGATTGGGAAAAGTCGATTAAAAAAGTACAGGTAAAATTTAAAAATCCTAAATATATTATTACCGGTCATGACGGCTGGAAAGATCTAAATTCTTTAAATCATACATTAAAATTAGTGAAGGAATATAATGCAGCCCAGTACTGATTATTGTGAATGTTTCTTTAATTTGTATTATATAAAATAGCTTAATTTTGCTTATATTTGAAAACTAATTTAATTAGATTTAAAATGACAATAACTGATAAAAATATACTTGAAAGCTACTCAGATTTATTTGAGGGACTAAGTTTTTCGAATAAACTAGAACTTATCGAAAGGCTTACAAAATCTTTAAAAGTTGCTAAATCTAAAGAGAATAATTTTTATAAGTCTTTTGGGGCATTTTCTTCTGAAAAGTCTGCAGAAGAAATTGTTTCTGAAATTAAATCCAATAGAAAATTTAAAAACACCGAAATTAAATTTTAATGAGATATTTACTTGATACAAGCATTTGTGTTTTCTTTTTAGGAGGAAGATTGAATCTTGATAAAATAGTAAAAGAAGTTGGATTGGATAACTGTTATATTTCTGAAATTACAGTTGCAGAACTTCGATTTGGTGCTGAAAATAGTGATGATCCAATAAAATCGAATAAAGCCGTGGATATTTTTTTAAAAGGTTTAGCTATTATTCCAATTTTTGGCTCGATTAAAAGATATGCAATCGAAAAAGTACGGCTTAGAAAAATTGGAAAGCCAATAAATGATGAATTTGATCTTTTGATAGGTGTCACTGCAATTGAAAATCAATTAATCTTGGTTACTGATAATACTAAAGATTTTAAACTTTTAAACGGAATTCAAATGGAGAATTGGTTTGAAAGAGCTTAAGTTTTTCTTATTGATTTTTTTTCAGATAGTTTTCTAAATCCTATAAAATATCTACATGTTTTTTGTCGAAGTTGTTCTACCGCTTTCTTTAGCCAAAACCTTTACTTATCGTATTTCTGAGGCCGAATTCCATTTTATTAAAAAAGGAATGCGAGTTGCGGTGCCTTTTGGTAAAAGTAAAATATATACAGCGTTGGTTATTGATATTCATCAAAATGAACCAAGCTTATATGATGCCAAAGAAATTCATCAAATATTAGACGAAAAACCTATTGCGACCGAAATCCAGATCAAACACTGGCTTTGGGTGGCAAACTATTATATGTGTGGCATTGGCGATGTATATCGTGGCGCTTTTCCCAGCGGATTATTGCTGGAAAGTGAAACTGTAGTTTCGCATAAGACGGATACGCTGGTAAATGATTCTGAACTTTCTGATGACGAATTCTTGATTTACGAAGCCTTGCATCATCAAAGTTCGCTTAAGGTTGGGGAAATTGTTTCTATTTTGAACAAAAAGAATATTTTTCCGATTCTTCAAAAACTAATTGCAAAAGATATTATTGTTTTAGAAGAAGAAATAAAAGAAAGTTATAAGCCAAAATTGGTTCGGTATGTAAAACTGCATGCAAAATACGAATCAGATAATGGTTTGGGAGAATTGCTGGAAGTTTTAAAAAGTGCTAATAAACAAAAGGAAATTGTTTTGGCTTACTTTCAACTAATGGCTTCTGAAAAGAAACCCATAACTGTCAAAAAACTGGTTGAGGTTTCGAATTCAACTTCAACTACAGTAAAAGCTTTAATTGATAAAGAAATTTTCGAAGAATATCTTTTGCAGCAAGATCGTGTTTCATTTTCCGGACAAGCAACTGAGAAGCAATTATTGTTAAGTGAAGCTCAGAATACTGCTTTTGAATCGATTAAAAATAGTTTTTTAGATAAAGAAGTTTGTTTGCTTCACGGTGTTACATCAAGCGGAAAAACAGAAATTTATATCAAGCTAATTGAAGAATATTTATTGACAGGAAAACAAGTTTTGTATTTGTTGCCTGAAATTGCGCTTACTACGCAATTGGTATCGCGTTTACGACTTCATTTTGGCGATAAAGTAGCAGTTTTTCATTCTAAATACAGTAATAATGAAAGAGTTGAGGTTTGGAAACAAACACTCGAAAATTCAACAAAAGCCCAAATTGTAATAGGAGCAAGGTCGGCCTTGTTTCTTCCGTTTGAGAACTTAGGTTTGCTAATTGTTGATGAAGAACACGAGCAGACGTTTAAACAAACGGATCCTGCGCCAAGATATCACGCCAGGGATTCGGCTATTGTTTTGGCGAGTTTTCATAATGCAAAAGTTTTACTGGGATCAGCTACGCCAAGTATCGAAACGTATTTTAATACGCAAACAGATAAATACGGTTTGGTTACGCTTACAGAACGTTATAATGATGTTCGAATGCCAGAAGTGCTTTTGGTCGATTTAAAAGACAAGCATTTTAGAAAACGAATGACGGGGCATTTTAGTGATCTTTTAATTGAAGAAATTGCAGAAGCTTTGTCTTTAGGCGAGCAAGTGATTTTGTTTCAAAACAGACGTGGATATTCGCCCATAATAGAATGTATGACTTGCGGGCACGTACCACATTGTCAGCAATGTGATGTGAGTCTGGCTTTTCATAAACATAAAAATCAATTGCGTTGTCATTATTGCGGTTATTCTATTGCAAAACCAACGCATTGCCATAGTTGTTCAAGTATCGATTTAACAACAAAAGGATTTGGAACAGAACAAATCGAACAAGAGTTAGTGTCACTTTTTCCGAAGGCCAAAACAGGCAGAATGGATCAGGATACGACTCGCGGAAAGTTTGGCTTCGAAAAAATAATCGATTCGTTTAAAAATCGCGAAGTTGATATTTTGGTAGGAACTCAAATGCTGGCCAAAGGTCTGGATTTTGATAATGTAAGTCTGGTTGGGATTATGAATGCCGATAATATGCTGCATCATCCTGATTTCAGAGCTTTCGAGCGAAGTTTTCAAATGATGACACAGGTGGCCGGAAGAGCGGGAAGATCAGAGAAACAGGGGAAAGTGGTAATTCAGACTTATAATCCTAATCATAATACAATTCAGCAGGTTACAAACCATAATTATATGGGTATGTATAAGGAACAATTGTATGATCGTCAGATTTATAAATATCCGCCTTATTTCAGAATTATTAAGCTAACATTGAAACACCGTGAGTTTGAAAAGCTTAAAGAAGGTTCGATGTGGTTGTATCAGGTTTTGAGTCAAAATCTGGGTATTCCGGTTTTAGGACCTGAGGAGCCGGCGATTAGTAGAATCAGGAATGAATATATCAGAACGATCCTGATTAAGATTCCGAATAATATGCCTTTAGCAGGCACAAAAAAAACTATTCAGAAAATGTTGAATAGTTTTGAAGCTGTAGCTCAGTACAGAGCTATAAAGGTTATTGCCAATGTCGATTTTTATTAAATTATGATGACGTTGACAATGCTTTTACTAAATCTTCTTTTTTGTTTCGGCTAAGCGGAATTTTGGTAATACCAATTTCAGCAAATTTACTGTTAAAGCGTTCTACCTTATCAATGTTGATAATGTAAGATTTGTGTACACGAATAAATTTGTCTTTTGATAAATCATTTTCAAAAGATTTCATTGTAGACAATACCAAATTACTATCATCTTCTGTAACCACTCTTACATAATCCCCAAAAGCTTCAATCCATTTGATTTTTGCTGTGAAAATTTTAAGTTTTTTAAGGTTACTCTTGATGAATATATGTTCGCCTTCTTCTTCTTTTACGTCTTTTTTAAGCAAATGCATGTCTATTGCTCTCTTTACGGAGGCATTAAAGCGATCTACCGCAATAGGTTTTTGCAAATAATCAGTAGCATCATAATCGAAAGCTTTTAAAGCGTACTCTGCTTTAGAAGTAATAAATATAATTTGCGGTTTAGTTTTTAAACCGTCCAGAAAATCAAATCCATTAATAACAGGCATTTCTATATCAAGAAAGATTAAGTCTATATTATTTAGAGAAATACAGCTTTTTGCTTCTATTGCATTAGAAAAATCCCCGATTAAGTGCAAACCTGGGTGATTATTAACTAATTTTGCAATAATGGTCCTTTGTATAGAACTATCATCTACAACAACACAGTTTAGTTTCATAACATTAAGATTTAGAATAAATTCAGGATAGCAGTAGTAAATGTATTATTTTTTTGTAAAAAAAACTAAAAACAGCCTGCATTTTTTACATTACAACGAATAAAAGTAAAAAAGTGTTGTATATATAAATTAAATGGTTACTTTTGCACCCAATTTTAACAAATAAATATTGTATTTATGAATCATTATGAAACTGTTTTCATTTTAAATCCCGTTTTATCTGAGGTTCAGGTGAAGGAAACAGTAACGAAATTTGAAGAATTTCTTACTAGTAGAGGAGCTGAAATGGTATCGAAAGAGGATTGGGGTCTGAAAAAAATGGCTTACGAAATCCAAAACAAAAAAAGTGGTTTTTACCACCTATTCGAATTCAAAGTAGCTGGAGAAGTTCTAATTGCTTTTGAAACTGAATTTAGACGTGACGAAAGAGTTATGCGTTTCTTAACTGTAAGTTTAGACAAACATGCTATTTCATGGGCTGAAAGAAGAAGAGCCAAATTAAAATCTACTAAAGCTTAATTATTATGTCTACAATAGAGCAATCTGCAAAAGGAAAAAAAGACGGAGATATCAGATATTTAACGCCTTTAAACATTGAAACTAACAAAACTAAAAAGTACTGTCGTTTCAAAAAATCAGGAATCAAATATATCGATTATAAAGATGCTGATTTCTTATTGAAATTCGTTAATGAGCAAGGAAAAATTCTTCCTCGTCGTTTAACTGGAACTTCATTGAAATACCAAAGAAAAGTTTCTGTAGCTGTAAAAAGAGCTCGTCACTTAGCTTTAATGCCATACGTGGCCGATTTATTAAAATAATATTAAAAGAATAGTTGTTGGTTTCCGGTAAGATGGAACCTAACTTCTCAAATAAAGGACAACAACATGGAACTTATTTTAAAACAAGACGTACAGAATCTAGGATTTAAAGATGATGTAGTTACTGTAAAAGCTGGTTACGGACGTAACTTTTTAATTCCTCAGGGTTTTGCTGCTTTAGCAACTCCTTCGGCTAAAAAAGTATTGGCTGAAAACCTAAAACAAAGAGCTCACAAAGAAGCTAAAGTTGTTGCTGATGCAAAAGCATTAGCTGAAACTTTAAAAGCTATCGAAATTAAACTTTTTGCAAAAGCAGGTGGTGAAAAATTATTCGGTTCAATCACGAATATTGATATCGCTGAAGCTTTGGCTAAAGGTGGACAAGTAATCGATAGAAAATTCATCACTAGCGGTATCGTTAAACGTACTGGTAAATACACTGCAAATGTGCGTTTACACAGAGATGTAATCGTTGAATTACCATACGAAATTGTTGCTGAAAAGTAATCGTTTTTTATACTATACAAAAATCCCGATGCGAATCGGGATTTTTTTGTTTAAAAGAAATAATAATTAATCAGACTTAGAGTTATTTGCGTAAAGCATCTTGCTTAAAGCTAATAGCGTAAGGCATAAAGCCTAAAAAAGAAAATGAAATACGCAAGACTAACAAAAGAGCAATTTGATGAATTGCATGCAGAATTCGCTAATTTTTTAGCTACACAAACTATTGATAAAGCTGAGTGGGATTCTATCAAAATAAATAAGCCGGAAGTGGCTGAGCAGGAATTGGATGTTTTCTCTGATTTAATTTGGGAAGGTGTTTTGTCAAGAGCAGAGTATTTAGAGCATTTTTCCAGAAATCATATTTTCTTGTTTAAGTGTTTTGAAAAAGATGTACAATCTATCGTTTTAAAATCGTTGGTTCCTGAGACTGATTTTCTAACTAAAGATGGCCTGCAATGGTTAAGTGATAATATGTTTACAGAAAACATAGAAATGAAAGTTGGAAAAAAAGTATTTACAGAAGACAGGAATGCTTCTATTTTTGAATTGATCCAGCAGGGAGCTTTTTTAAGTGACGGACAATTGTTCACGCAAATTAATACGATTATCGAATCGTAATTTTCTCAAAATATTTTTTAAAAAGGTAAATGATTGATATTAAATTGTTTACCTTTTTTTTATTTTTTTAACTTTCGTTTAAACTTTTTTACTTTTTTTACCCCGTATTTATACCTGTTTATTTAGAATAATGCAAATAAATCTTTTTTTAATATCGAAATGTAAGTTTTACTTTTCATTTCGTCTTTATGGTACTCTAATTTAGCCATTCACAGTACTTAAAAGTAATAATTAACTTACTTTTTAAATATTTAACATAAAATTTATATTTTTTTTGTGACAATTATAACAGTTAATTTTTCTTTAAAAATGTAGGTTTTTCTGATATTTTAGGTGTTTTTTGAAAAATAATTTTCGTTTGAAATTAAAAAAATAAGAATTTTATACTTGTTTTAAATTTTTGTTTTTTATAATTTTAGAATATGAAAGTTAAACAAAGTGATTTTTGAACTTTTAGAAAGGCTTGATCAAAAACAATTTAATTGCAGTTTCTTTTATTGAACCGAATTATGGTTTTTGTATTTATTGATATTATAACAGTAAAGATTTAAATAATAACTTAATTATATTGCTTATGGAATTGACATCTACTTTCTTTATCAAGTTTGCATTAATATTTCCTATCATTTTAGTTTTGTTTTTTATCTGTTTGAGAATGCTTAAGTTCATTTTCAAATCAGTTTATCATATAAATGCAAATTTTCAAAATCAATTTTTTACTTATATCTGTTTTTTATTTTCGAAGCCCGATCGGCGGCTTGGTTAATGAAAAGCATTTTTGTGTTTAAATACGTTTAAATTCAAAAAAGATTCATATTAGACACAATGATTCAATTTTTAGAATTTAATTCTAAATCAACAAAATTTACAGATTGCCTAATCAACTTTCTATAGATATTGAATCATACTATATATTAAGAATCCCCCCAGTTCTACTCAACTTAAATTTTCTTTTATGAAAATTAATCCTGCAACAAATCACTCCTCCTGGAAGATTGATTCAGATCAATATTTCCTAAAGTTTTCCGGACATTTTTTATTCTACAGGAATAAAAACTGCTCTTTGGTATACTTCGGTATACGTAATGCAACATGATTTTTTTACTGAAATGCAGTTTACATTCTTAGTATGCTACGAATTTAAATTTCATTTTAACTAGTTGATTTTTAGTTTTTTTAAGAATTGCCTAAGCATACGTGCTTATCGCAACAGGTATTTTATTGTCCATTTTCTAATCTTCCAAATTATGAAAAAAAATTCTACTTTTTATGATCTCAACTTTCAGAAGAGATTATTCGGACTATTATTTTTATTCTTATTATGCACTAATGCATCTTCGCAGACTATTTGCAGACCAACGTCTCAAACAAATAGCCAAGGTGGATTATTGTGTCTAGGATTAAATGTTGATAGTCCAGCCAACGCTTATGACAGCGCGGGTTTAACGACTTTTGCAACCCTGACAAATGCTGTTGGAATAGGTTGTTTCGTTGAAGAAACACTTACCTTGAACCAAACGGCAAAAGCAGGAGACCAAATCGCTATTTATTTTGGTACAGGAAATGGTTTGCTGGATGTTGGATTATTATCCAATGCATCTCTTCAAACCAAACTTTCAGGTGCCGATGTAGGAACAAGAGTGGCTTTAAATAGTCCGCTATTGAACCTGAACTTATTAAATGGTAATACGGTCGCAGTTGCTAAGTATACCTTAACAGGTGATACTAATCAGGTACAAATTCAGGTTGGAGGGCTTTTAAGTCTCTTAGTGAGTTTGAGAATTTATGATGTACGTTTAGAATTTGCTCAGCCTATCGTAACTGGCGGTTTAACACAAACTGTGTGTGCAGGTTCTACAACAACGCTTACAGCAACACCAGCTGCAGGAACTACACTTGCATGGTATAGTTCAGCATCGTCTACAACAGCTTTAGCGACGGGAGATACTTATACTACTCCTGCGCTAAGTACTGCAACAACTTATTATATTGGAATTTCGAGAGCTGCAGGCTGCGAAGGAAATGTTCGGGTGCCGGTAGTTTTAAATGTTTCAAATCCTGTTGCTCCTGCAGTTAATAATACAGGCCTTTCTATATGTGCAACAGGACCAACACAGCAGACAACACTCTCGCTTTTGAATCCTGTTCCGGGAACAGTTTATTCCTGGTATTCTGCCTCAAGCGGTGGAGCAGCTCTTGCTACAGGTACAACATATTCTCCTACTGTTCCTTTGGGAACTACACCTTTTTATGTAGGAGCCTCAGTTGGCAGTTGTGTGAGTCCAACTCGTACTCCGGTTAATGTAATTTCTACGGCTGTTCCAGCTTTACCTACTGTTTTAACGCAAAGTGTTACCATTCAGTCCGGTCAAAATGCCACTTTGAATGCCTCAGTCTCAGAGCCGGGGGTACAAGTAAATTGGTATGAGGCTGCAACAGGCGGAACAGCGGTTGCAACAAATACAACCTCTTTTACAACACCAATTTTAACAGCTACAAAAACATATCACGTTGAAGCGCAAAGTCCAAATGGAATTTGTGCCAGTGCATCCAGAGTTCCTGTTACTGTAACGGTTCAGCCAGCGGCATTAGGCGGTTGTCTTGAAGCCAGCAGCCAGGTAACCGCCCAAACTGGTATATGTTTATTATGCGGTTCTACAAATCCTAATAATTCTGTAGATGGTAATCCTGCAACATCAGCCCGTTTAACTATTCCGGCAGGAGTACTTACAGGAACAATGCAGCAAACATTACAATTTAATAATCCGGGAAAAGCGGGTGATATTGTTGATGTAGAGTTAGAATTACCAGGCGGTTTGGCAGATGTAAATTTATTAGGAGCTGTTACATTAGCAACTTATAATGGAGCAACTTATAATAATGACAGGGTTGCAATTACTAATCCGTTAATTACTTTACAATTACTAACAGGAAACCGTTTTAGAGCCAGTGTCGTTGCCGGAGCTAATTTTGATCGTGTAGAAATTCGATTAGGAGGTTTGGCAACGTTATTGACCAGTTTAGATATTTATCAGGCGACTTATAGATATAAAGCTCCTGTTATTACAGGTGATACAACTATTTGCAGTGGTACATCAACAACATTAACTGCAGCTCTTGCAGTTGGTGAAACTGTAAATTGGTATAGTACAGCCAGTGGTGGAGCTTCACTAGCATCTACAGCTGCATATACAACACCGGCTATATCAGTACCTACAACTTATTATGTTCAAGTAACTAGAAATGGCTGTATAAATAGTGAGAGAAATCCTGTTCAGATATTAATTGATAATCCGATTGCGCCGGTTGTTAATGCTGTTCCTGTGAATCTTTGCTCGGGTGAGACCACTACACTTACAGTTCAATCGCCGGTGGCAGGAACGATTTATAATTGGTATGATGCGGCATCAGGCGGAAATTTATTATTTACGGGAACATCATTTGTAACGCCAGCTTTAAATGCAAGCGTAACTTATCATGTTGAAGCAGCTATTGGAAGTTGTGTAAATCCAACACGTACTCCTGTACCTGTAAATGTAAATCCTCGACCAGCAGTACCAACTTTTGCCGGATCAGATGTCCTTATACAATCAGGGCAGACTATTACATTATCAGTTTTAAATCCTGTGGCAGGAGTTCGATACAATTGGTATGATGCTGCAATAGCAGGTGCTTCAGTAGCTTTGAATGCAACATCGTATACAACGCCTGTTTTAAATGCTAATAAAACGTATTATGTTGAAGCCGTAAACATAGCAACAGATTGCGCTAGTCCAACCAGAGGAGTAATCAATGTTATTGTAATAGCTAATGCAAGTACTTGCTTGCAGGCAGGCACAGCGACAACATCAACTGGTGGTGTATGTGTTTTATGTTCAGTTGCTGCTGCAAATGATGCTGTCGATGGTAATATTAATACTTATTCACAGCTTTCTGTACCGCTTGGCGTAGCAGGCTACA
Organism: Flavobacterium piscisymbiosum; assembly: GCF_020905295.1. Lineage (NCBI taxonomy): Bacteria > Pseudomonadati > Bacteroidota > Flavobacteriia > Flavobacteriales > Flavobacteriaceae > Flavobacterium > Flavobacterium piscisymbiosum. Next base: position 3,542,562 of record NZ_JAJJMM010000001.1, read on the forward strand.
TTCAGCAGGAATTAATTTTTGCAAATCCTGGTCAGACAGGAGATATTATTGATGTGGACTTAGAAGTTCCTGTTGGACTTCTTGATATAAGTCTTTTATCTAATATTAGTTTAGCAACTTATAACGGAGGAGCTTATAATAATGACAGAATTGCAGTTAATAATAATTTGCTGAATATTCAATTGTTATCTGGAAATAAATTTAAAGCCAGCTTTACGGCAGCAGCACCATTTGATAGAATAGAAGTACGATTAGGAGGTGTTGCTACCGCCTTAAGTAACTTATATATTTATCAGGCTGCATACAGGTTTCCAAATGCTAGTATAACAGGAGCTGTAGATCCAATTTGTGCTGGACAGCAAGCTACTCTGGCAGCAAGTTCTACAGGAACAGAAACTTTTACCTGGTATGATGCTCCTACATTAGGAAACATTGTGAATGTAAGTCCAACTGCGCCTTTAACAACTTCAACTACTTATTATTTACAAAGTACACGTGATGATAATAATAATAACGATTGTTTTAATAGTTTACGTCAGGCGGTTACAGTTACTGTATTGCCAATTCCAACAGATGCTGATGTACTGATTACAACTCCTGTTCAGGGTACTTGTGCCGGAGCTGCAGTTATAGCTCCTGCATCAACTATTCCGGGAGCTCAATTTAGATATTATACAGATCAAAATAAAACTACAGAAATTATAAATGGAAGTGTAATTGGAGGTGTAACATTTGCTAAAGATGCCGGAACAGGAGTACTTAGTTTAACAGGATTAAATGCTGCCGGAACACCTTACAATTATTTTGTTTCTATTTTAAATGGAGGCACTTGTGAAAATGTAAACGGCACATTAAAACAAGTTACGGTTAATTTCCCTTCAACAACTACTTTAGCTTTAAATGCAACGCTTACAGGTTGTGGAAGTGCTAATTTAAGAAGTGCGATTACTAATTTTGATTCATCAGGAAATACGACTTATACTTTCTATGATGCATCGAATAATCAAATAACTGCAGACGCAGCTTCAAATATTACGGCGAGCGGTGTATATTCTGTTGAAGCACAGCTTAACAGTGATACTTGTCCTTCTGTAAGACAATCTGTAACAGTTACTATTAATGCATTGCCAAGTTTAGTCATAACTAATCCGCAAGAATCTGTGAATGTAGGAACAAGCGTGACTTTAACAGCAGTTTCTACAGCCGCGATCACTTGGTTTGATCCACAGGGAAATCCGTTAACAGGACCAACATTTACTACAGGACCTTTAAACACTCCTGGAGTTTATACTTATACAGCAGTGGCTAATGACGGAATTTGTACCAGTACTGCAACAAAAGTAATTAATGTAATTAATCTTAGCAGTTGTCAGTCATTAACAGAAAGAGTTTATGCAACTGCACAAACATTTGATAGGATAATTACAGGAACAGTTACTGACGGAGCAAATGCTGTTGACGGAAATCCACAGACATTCTCTACCATTACAACAGGTTTAGGACTTTTAGGAATAGGTACAACCTGGCAGAATTTAACCTGGCCAAGTGTTATTACTAAAGGTACACCGGTAACGATTAAACTTGGATCAGAATACAGTTTATTAGCTGTAGGTCAAAATTTATCAGTAATAGGAACTCTAGGCGGTGTTGACATTGGAACAATGCAATCAGTATCCGGATCATTATTAAATTTAATTTCGGGAGATAATACTTATGAATTTACTTTTGTTCCTTCAGATGCTTCCGGTCCTCAGAATTATGATGGAATCCGTATTCAATCAGCTTCTATTTTAAGTCTTGCTCAAAATACAAAAGTATTTGATGCTCATTATAACAGATCAGTTTCAAGCGTTGCTTGTACTCCGGGAGACATACGAGATATATTTTATGGTTCAACAGATGTGGGACTTCCTATTGGTGCAGTAACTGCAGCAGTGGGTGTAAGTGACCCATGGAATATAGCTGATAACGATATTACAACTTTTGCAACAATGTATAGTGCAATTGGAGTTGCAGCGGCAGCAGATTTAACTGTAGAATTTAAAACACCATCAGTTGTAACTGATACTTTAAGAATTGTAATCTCAAAACCAGGAGCACTTTTAGATGTCAATTTATTAACTGGATTTACTATTCAGCGTTATTTAGGAAGTGTAGCGGTTGGAGTTCCGATTCAAAGTAATAATACATTGCTGAGCTTGAGATTATTGCCAGGAAATTCTATGGCAATGGTTTTGGTTTCTTCACCAACAGAATCATACGATAGAGTAAGAATTCGTTTTGGAGGAGTTGCAGGAGTATTAGACTTCTTAAGAGTTCACACAGTAGAAAGAGTTGCAAATACGAGCGTGGTAGGAGCTGACCCTCAAAATAAAGTTACGGTCTGCCCGGGAACAGCTGTTACATTGCAAGTTCCTGAACAAGCTTGTTCTACCTATATTTGGTATGATTCGCCAACAGGCGGAACCTCGGTTGCCACAGGACTTACTTATACTATCCCGGCTAATTTGCCAGCAGGAATTTATAAATACTATATACAACCGGTACGTTATGGTTGTGAGTCTTTCACAAGAGGAGAAGTAACAGTTGAGGTAAGAGCTTCGGCTCCTGTAAATGCTTTAACAGATATTACTTTAAACGGAGGAACAACTACATCGATTTGTTCTCCTTCAGGAACTGTAACTTTAGCAACAAGTTTAAGCGGAACGCCAGTTGTAACTACCCCTGTTTATTATTGGTATAATAGTAGTGGAGCAACAAGCCAGTTAATTCTGGGAGAAACAACTTCTCAATTAATCGTAAACGGATTAGCTCCAGGAACTTATACTTATTCTGTAGGAGTAAGTTCAGATCAATTTTGTGAAACTTCTGAAGCAGATAGAAAACAAATTACGTTTACAATCCTGCCTCCTTCAACTGTAAATGATATTTTAGTTGATGACGTAACAGTTTGTCATGATGTACCTGCGTCGTTGACTCCAACAGCACCAACATTAACAAGCCCGGTATTTACCTGGTATTTAGATGCTGCTAGAACACAGCCAATAACAAATGGCGCAGTTATAGCCGGAGTTACTTATGCAATTGACGCAGCTGGTGTTTTAACCGCGACAGGTTTAACAAAAGCAATGAGTCCGATAACTTATTATGTTGCTGTTGCAAGTACAAATACCTGTGAAAATCTTGCAGGAACTTTACAAGATGCAGTAATCATGGTTAGTGATCCAAATACACCAACGACTACAGATGATACTCAGGATTTCTGTTTAGTTACACAGCCAACGGTTGCTAATATTCAAGTAAACGAATCTAATGTAGTTTGGTATAGTACTGATACAGGAGTTACGGCTTTATTGCCAACTGCAGCTTTAGCAAATGGCATTTATTATGGTGCAGTTACAGATGCGGTGACAGGATGTGAAAGCAGTGTTAGATTAGCTGTGACTGTTACGGTTACAGACCCTGGTACACCAACAACAACAGATACTACACAAGATTTCTGTTTGGTAAATACTCCAACAATTGCCAGTATTCAGGTTGATACGCCAACAGTTGGAACAATAGTTTGGTACAGCGCTTCATCAGGCGGAACACCACTTGCGAGTACTACACCGTTAACTAATACTTCATACTTTGCTGCTATTTTAAATGCTACAACTACTTGTGAAAGTGCTGTAAGATTAGAAGTTGCCGTAACAGTAAGCGATCCAGGAACACCAACTACAACAGATACTACACAAGACTTCTGTTTAGTAAATACTCCAACAATTGCCAATATTCAGGTTGATACGCCAACAGTTGGAACAATAGTTTGGTACAGTGCTTCATCAGGCGGAACACCACTTGCGAGTACTACACCATTAACTAATTCTTCCTACTTTGCTGCTATTTTAAATGCTACAACTACTTGTGAAAGTGCTGTAAGATTAGAAGTTGCCGTAACAGTAAGCGATCCGGGAACACCAACTACAACAGATACTACACAAGACTTCTGTTTGGTAAATGCTCCAACAATTGCTAGTATTCAAGTTGATACGCCAACAGTTGGAACAATAGTTTGGTATAGTGCTTCATCAGGCGGAACACCACTTGCGAGTACTACACCGTTAACCAATACTTCATACTTTGCTGCTATTTTAAATGCTACAACAACTTGCGAAAGTGCTGTAAGATTAGAAGTTGCCGTAACAGTAAGCGATCCTGGAACACCAACTACAACAGATACTACACAAGATTTCTGTTTGGTAAATGCTCCAACAATTGCTAGTATTCAGGTTGATACGCCAACAGTTGGAACAATAGTTTGGTACAGTGCTTCATCAGGCGGAACACCACTTGCGAGTACTACACCGTTAACCAATACTTCATACTTTGCTGCTATTTTAAATGCTACAACTACTTGCGAAAGTGCTGTAAGATTAGAAGTTGCCGTAACAGTAAGCGATCCAGGAACACCAACTACAACAGATACTACACAAGACTTTTGTTTAGTAAATACTCCAACAATTGCCAATATTCAGGTTGATACGCCAACAGTTGGAACAATAGTTTGGTACAGTGCTTCATCAGGCGGAACACCACTTGCGAGTACTACACCATTAACTAATTCTTCCTACTTTGCTGCTATTTTAAATGCTACAACTACTTGTGAAAGTGCTGTAAGATTAGAAGTTGCCGTAACAGTAAGCGATCCAGGAACACCAACTACAACAGATACTACACAAGACTTTTGTTTGGTAAATACTCCAACAATTGCCAATATTCAGGTTGATACGCCAACAGTTGGAACAATAGTTTGGTACAGTGCTTCATCAGGTGGAACACCGCTTGCGAGTACTACACCATTAACTAATACTTCCTACTTTGCTGCTATTTTAAATGCTACAACAACTTGCGAAAGCAATGTAAGATTAGAAGTTGCCGTAACAGTAAGCGATCCAGGAACACCATCGATAGCCAATACAGATCAAAACTTCTGTTTTGTTGATGCTCCAACAGTAGCAAGCATCAATGTTAGTCCTGCTGTTGCTGCCAATATAGTTTGGTACGATGCATTAAGCGGAGGTAATTCAGTTGCATCAGCTACAGCATTGGCTACAGGAATTTACTATGCAGCGATAAAAGATCCAACAACAGGTTGCGAAAGCAATATAAGATTAGCGGTAAACGTTACCGTTTCAGATCCTGGAACACCATCAATAGCCAATACAGATCAAAAATTCTGTTTAATTGATGCTCCAACAGTAGCAAGTATCAATGTTAGTCCTGCTATTGCTGCTAATATAGTTTGGTACGACGCTTTAAGCGGAGGAAATTCAGTTGCATCAGCTACAGCATTAGCAACAGGAGTTTACTATGCAGCGATAAAAGATCCAACAACAGGTTGCGAAAGCAATATAAGATTAGCTATTAATATTACAGTTTCAGATCCTGGAACACCATCAATAGCCAATACAGATCAAAAATTCTGTTTAGTTGATGCTCCAACAGTAGCGACTATCAATGTTAGCCCTGCTGTTGCTGCAAACATAGTTTGGTACGATGCATTAAGCGGAGGAAATTTAGTTGCATCAGCTACAGCATTAGCAACTGGAATTTACTATGCAGCAATAAAAGATCCAGTATCAGGTTGTGAAAGCAATGTTAGATTAGCAGTAAATGTTACTGTATCAGATCCTGGAACACCAACTTTAATAACAGCTGGAACTCAAAATTTCTGTTTGGTAAATGCTCCAACTTTTGCAAGCATTCAGTTTAATCAACCAAACATTGTTTGGTACACAGCCTTAACAGGAGGAACAGCGATTGCATCGACTACAGCGTTGACAAGCGGTACATATTATGCAGCTATAAAAGATGCATCTGGATGTGAAAGTAAAACAAGATTAGCCGTAGCAGTTAACGTAACAGATCCTGCTACACCAACAACTACTGCTGTTGCACAAACTTTCTGTTCTGGAAATAATCCAACTGTTGCCAGTATTCAGGTAAACGAAACAAATGTAGTTTGGTATAACGCAGTGAATGGAGGAGCACCAATTGCTTCGACAACAGCTTTAGTAAGCGGAGACTATTTCGCAGCGTTAAAAGATGCAACAACGGGTTGTGAAAGTAGTATCAGACTTAAAGTGACAGTTACTGTTGGAAACTCAAATAATCCAACAACAAATAATACTGCACAAAATTTCTGTTCTACAAGTAATCCAACATTTGCGAGTATTCAGGTAAACGAAAATAATGTGTCCTGGTTTACTGCTGATACCGGAGGAACAGCAATTCCTTTAGCTACAGCTTTAACTTCTGGTACTTATTATGGAGAAATTACAGAACCGGTTACAGGATGTAAAAGTGCAACTCGTTTAATGGTTACGATTACTATTGTTAATCCAATGGCAACACCAACAACGAATTCATTGACTCAAAACTTCTGTTCAGTAAATGCACCAAAAGTTTCGAATATTCAGGTAAATGAATCTAACGTAATTTGGTATAGCACTCCAACAGGAGGAACTGCGATTCCTGCAACAACAAATTTAGTAAGTGGTACTTATTATGGTGTTATTGCAAGTGGTTCAGGTTGCGAAAATCCGCAAAGATTAGCAGTTGTTGTAGTTATAAATACACCACTTCTGGTTACTACACCAAGAACAACTCAGACATTCTGTTTATCAGCAGCTCCAACAATAGAAAGCATTGTTGTAAATGAAACAAATATAGTATGGTATACTTCTGCAAATGGCGGAACACCACTGGCAGCAAATACACCACTTACAGCAACAACATATTATGCTGCAGCACTTAGCAATACAACTAATGGTTGTGAGGGAGTTTCAAGATTAGGAGTAGCAATTTCTTTTGAAAATGATGCACTGGTTCCAATCACTACTACAGATGATACGCCATGTGTCTTCCAGGGAATTACATATTCTATTGCCAACGGAAAATCAGATTATCTATGGACAGTTGAAAATGGTACTATTACTTCCGGAGGAGGAAATGCTGACGGAACTGTAACGATATCATGGTCTGACATCGGACCTGGAAAGGTGAGTGTTGCTTACATCAATACATGTAATGAAAGAACAATTAAATCATTAAATGTAAATGTAGCCACTTGTTCAGATCTTACGATCACCAATACGGTTAGTAATCCTACACCTAATTTTGGTGAGCAAATAACATTTACTGTAACAGTAAATAATGTTGGTGAAGGTAACTTTATAAATACCATAGTAAGCGAATTATTACCAAGCGGATTTGATCTGATAAGCGCTAGTACAACTGCAGGAACATACGATTTAGGTACACAGCTTTGGACAATTCCAGCTTTAAATGCCGGACAAAGCGTAGTACTTACAATTGTTGCAGAAGTATTACCAAGTGGTAATTATACAAACGTTGCAACTGTCGAAATTTCGACTCCTTTAGATGTTGATGCATCAAATAACTCGGCTTCAGTTACTGTTGTACCGGTTTGTTTGACAGTATACAATGAATTTACTCCAAATAATGACGGAGCGAATGATCTTTTCAAAATTGATTGTATCGAATCATATCCAAACAACGAGTTGAAAGTATATAACAGATACGGTTCATTAGTATATAGTAAACAACATTATGAAAATGATTGGGACGGAACGGCCAATGTGTCCGGAGTTATCAATAGAGGAGATATGCTGCCAACAGGTACTTATTTTTATGTGATAACCATTGGAGACGGAACGGTTAAAAAAGGATGGTTATCTATCATGAGATAATCACCGTATTAATCATCTAATTAATTAAACTTAATAAGTATCGTTATGAAACTATATATAAAATCATTAGAAACGTATTTTATTTTAATATGTTCTTTTATCACATTTTGTGCCAGTGCACAACAAGATCCGGAGTACACACAATATATGTACAACACAATGTCGGTAAATCCTGCTTATGCAGGATCTACCGGAACATTAGAAGCAACACTTTTGGGACGTTCTCAATGGGTAGGAATAGACGGAGCACCAGAAACACAATCATTTTCTATACACTCACCGCTTAGAAACGAGAATATTGGTTTAGGACTAAGTGTCGTAAATGACAAAATTGGTCCATCAAACGAATTGTATCTGGACGGAAACTTTGCGTATTCAATTCCTTTAGGATATGATAAAAGATTAGCGTTTGGTCTTAAAGCAGGTATGAGAATGTTAAATGTAGATTGGTCTAAGGGAAGATATTATAATAATAATGATGTTTTGTTAAATCAAAACATTGATAATCAAATGAAATTAGCTGTTGGAGCCGGAGTTTACTATTATACAGATAAATGGTATGTAGGTTTCTCAATTCCAAGCTTTATTCAAAATAATTATTACGACGATGTTCAGGAATCTATAGATTACGATCGTTTGCATTATTATTTAATGGGAGGTTATGTTTTTGATTTGAATCCGAATTTAAAGTTTAAACCGGCATTTTTAGTAAAAGCAGTAAGCGGAGCGCCACTTACAGCTGATATATCGGCAAACTTTATGATTGCAGAGAAATTTGTAATTGGAGGATCTTATCGAACAGATGATTCTGTGAGCATATTGGCGGGTTTTCAAATATCCAGAAGTTTTTATGTCGGATATGCTTTTGATTACACGGTTAGTGATTTGAACAAATACAATGACGGAACGCACGAAATCATCTTGCGTTATCAATTTACTAAGAACCAAAGTAAAATTAAATCCCCTCGATTCTTCTAAATTAGAAATCTTATGAAAAAACTATATATCCTTAGTTTAGTCTTGAGCATTACATTTGGTTTTGCTCAAAAGACTAATTTAAAAAAGGCCGATGCATTGTTTAAAAACTATTCTTATGTTGATGCTTCTAAAGCTTACGAAGAATGTTTGCAAAACATCGAAAATCCATCGGCTCAAACGTTAAAAAATGCTGCAGACTCGTATTACTTTATTTCTGATGCCAGGAATGCTCTAAAATGGTATAAAAAATTGTACGAAGTGCAAGGCAATAATTTAACAGACATCTATTACCTGCGTTATATCCAGTCAATGAAAGCCGTTATGGATTATGATGATGCAGATAAAATCACGAAAGAATATCTAAACAAAAAAGGAGATCAAAAAGAAATCAACAGATACGTGGCTCAAAAAAAACAGCTCGATAGTCTGGCGAAAGCGAAATCTCTTTATTCGATTAAAAATTTAGATATCAATACCAGTAAATCAGATTTTGGAGCTACTTTCTATCAGGATCGAATCGTATTTACATCTGCCAGAGATACAACAAGATTTGCTGATAAATTGTATAATTGGAACAATCAGCCGTTTTTAAACTTATATGTTGCAGAGAGAAATCCTGCTGACGGAAGTTTGTTTAATGATGCGTTGTTTATACCCAATATAATGACCAAATATCATGAAGCAACAGCAAGTTTTGATGCCAGCGGAAAAACAATTTATTACTCCTCGAATATTATCAAAAAAAACAAATTAGTTATTGATGGAAATAGTGTTAACAATTTTCAAATCCTTAAAGGTTCAATAGTAAACGGAAAAGTAGAAAATCCGCAAAAAGTATTCTTTGATAATAATGACTATTCTGTAGGACATCCTAGTTTAAGTGATGACGGACAATGGCTTTTCTTTGCGTCAGATATGCCGGGAGGTTATGGTGAAACCGATTTGTATGTAGTGAAAATTGCAGATGACGGAACGATGAGTTCGCCTCAAAATTTGGGACCAAAAATCAATACAATGGGTAATGATCTTTTTCCATTTTTTCGTAACGGAATACTTTATTTTTCTTCAGACGGACATTATGGTTTAGGAGATCTTGATGTGTATCAAAGCACTTTCTTAGCAGACGGAAGTTTCTCTTCACCACAAAATTTAGGTGCTCCAATAAACAGTAACAAAGACGATTTTACTTTTGTTATTGATAAAACCGGTACCTATGGTTATGTGTCTTCTAACAGAGCAGGCGGTAAAGGCGATGATGATATTTATTCTTTTGTAAAAGGAGAACCGGTTTGCAACCAGAATATTTCAGGTAAAGCAATCGATCACAAATCAAAATTACCAATAACAGACGTTACCGTTGTGGCTTACAATTCGTACAATGAGATTTTGGCAGAGACAAAAACAAACTACGACGGAAAATATGCTGTAACTGTGCCTTGTAATAAAACAGTTCGATTAGTGGCTACAAAAACAAATTATAGCAACGATGAAAAAACAGTAGAAACTACAAAGGAAAATGAAGCAGAAATTACCGATGTTAATTTCGAACTAAGTAATTACGATGATCTTGTAGTTAAAAAGAAAGGAGTAGAAAAAGTAGATGTTAATCCCATTTATTTTGACTATAACAAATTTGATATAACACCTTTAGCTGTTGACGAATTGGCCAAAGTAGTTTTTATTATGCGAAAGTTTCCTAATATCCGTATCAAAATTGAGTCTCATACAGATTCTCGAGGAAAAGATGCTTATAACCTGAAACTTTCAGACAACAGAGCCAAATCGACACGTGATTATATTGTAGCACAGGGTATTGACGCTTCGAGAATAGAAAGCGCAATTGGTTATGGCGAAAGCCGATTAATTAATAAATGTAAAAATGGAGTAAAATGTACTGAAGAAGAGCATTTATTAAACAGAAGATCAGACTTTATCATTATTCAGAAATAGTTTTAGGTTTATATTCTTCTAATTTGGGGATTATTAGAATAAAAAACATAAAACGAAGAAACCATTTGGAAGTTGGTTTTGTTTAATTCTTTTTAAGAATAATGGGCAAGAAGAAAATCAAGTTGCATCGTTTTGCAACTTGATTTTTGATTTTATAAAAGTTTTATTTTTTACTGTTTTAGAACAAAAATAATCCTAATTTTGATGTTCAGTTATTCTAAATCACAACCTACAGTATTTTAATATTATATGAATATTCAAGACACCATTCAGACTTTAAGAGACGAACTTAATCAGCACAATTACAATTATTATGTGTTAGATAATTCCACAATTTCTGATTACGATTTTGATATAAAACTAAAAGAACTTCAGGATTTAGAAAATAAACATCCGGAATTTTTTGACGAACATTCTCCAACGCAGCGAGTAGGAGGAATGGTTACCAAGAACTTCAAAACTATAGCACATCAATATCGTATGTATTCTTTGGATAATTCTTATTCGAAAGAAGATTTGCTGGATTGGGAAAACCGAATTCAAAAAGTTCTCGGAAACGTGAATTTGCAATATACCTGCGAATTAAAATACGACGGAGCATCGATAAGTATTACTTACGAAAACGGAAAATTAGTACAAGCCTTAACTCGTGGTGATGGTTTTCAGGGTGATGAGGTTACTAACAACATCAAAACAATACGATCAATTCCGTTACAATTAAAAGGAAATTATCCGGAAAGATTCGATATTCGTGGCGAAATTATTCTGCCATTTGCCGGTTTCGAAAAAATGAATCAGGAATTAATTGAAATAGGAGAAACACCCTATTCGAACCCAAGAAATACAGCATCAGGAAGTTTAAAATTGCAAGATAGTGCTGAGGTTGCAAAACGTCCGTTAGAATGTTTATTGTATTTTGTAACAGGTAATAATTTACCTTTTTCGTCTCAATATGAAGGCTTAGAATCAGCCAGAAAATGGGGTTTTAAAGTGCCAAGCGAAGCAAAATTAGTCAACAATATGCAGGAAGTTTTTGACTTCATCGATTATTGGGATGTTCACCGCCATAATTTACCTTATGAAACTGATGGAGTTGTTGTAAAAGTAAACAGCATTCAATACCAGGAAGAATTAGGATATACAGCAAAATCACCGCGTTGGGCCATCGCTTATAAATTCAAATCAGAACAAGTTTCGACCCAATTAAATTCTATTACCTATCAGGTAGGCCGCACGGGAGCGATAACGCCTGTAGCAAATTTAGCGCCTGTACAATTGGCAGGAACAATTGTAAAAAGAGCCTCATTACACAATGCAGATCAGATTGAAAAATTAGATATTAGAATAAATGACACCGTTTTTGTTGAAAAAGGAGGCGAAATCATTCCTAAAATTATTGCCGTAGATCTATCAAAACGTCCTGAAAATTCAGAAGTTACACATTATATCACGCATTGTCCGGAATGTGAGACCGAATTAGTCAGAAACGCCGGAGAAGCCAATCATTACTGTCCTAATTTTTACGGATGTCCTCCGCAGATTATAGGCAGAATCCAGCATTATATTTCAAGAAAAGCAATGGATATTGAAGGTTTGGGAGGCGAAACAGTAGCTTTGCTTTTTAAGAATGGATTGGTACATAATTATGCCGATTTATACGAATTAAAAGTAGAAGATATTTTGCACTTAGAAAGAATGGCAAAAAAATCTGCAGAAAATCTGGTAAATGGTGTCGAGAAATCAAAAGAAATTCCTTTCGAAAGCGTATTATTTGCCCTTGGGATCCGCTTTGTTGGAGAAACCGTTGCTAAAAAATTAGCCAAACATTACAAAAATATCGACGCACTTCGCCAGGCCACTTTAATGGATTTGATTCTGGTAGACGAAATTGGCGAAAGAATTGCCAGAAGTGTAATTGAGTTCTTCGAAAATGAAGAAAACCAAAAAATTATTGAACGCTTAAAAAGTTACGGCATTCAGTTTCAAATTGTCGAAAAAATAAACCCAAATGCTACTGAAAAATTCATCGGAAAAACATTTGTAGTTTCTGGTGTTTTTACTCAATTTTCAAGAGATGAACTAAAAAAAGCCATCGAAGATAATGGAGGTAAAGTAGGAAGTTCAATTTCTGCCAAAACAGATTTTGTCGTAGCCGGAGATAATATGGGGCCTGCAAAATTAGAAAAGGCGAATAAATTAAATATCCCTATCTTGTCTGAAGAAGATTTTATAAACAAATTAAATGAAAGCGAATAAACCGTCTTTGATTTTATTCTTTTTAGCCCTGCTTTGTACGATCATTTTTGATTGGACGGAGCAGGATTTTTTTGCGCTATATGCCAAGGCCATTGTGCTCCCTGCCATTTTTATTTATTTTTTAATAAGCAGTGAGTTTAAGATAGGGAAAACTGAAATCCTGATTTTTCTATTTTGTTTTATAGGTCAGGTTTTTGATTTAATGGATATTGAAGTTTCAGAAATTGGCGGAGTAATATGTTTTTTGGTTGTATATCTATTACTGGTGAAAATTTTTATACAAGAACATGAAAAAATAAAGCTAACCAAAAAAGATATTTTGCCCGTATCTATAGTTATTATTTTTATTGTTTATCTCCTCGTTTCTGTTTTGAGTTTACAATTCGATAATCTCAAAAAGTTTAATTTTATGTATGCTTTTTATGGAGTTGTGCTCAGTGTTTTAAGCTATTTTGCGTTTGTAAGTTATATAACAAAAGGAACACATATCGCGTTATTGATGTCGCTAATGGCAATTAGTTACATCTTTTCGGATATATTCTACATTTTCAACGAATACTTTTCATACTCAGTTGTCCTGGTCTTAATTCGCGACATAACTCAAATTTTGGCTTATTTCTTTATGGCAGAGTACTTTCTTGAAAAAGCCAAAATTCATAAAAAGGTATTATACAATAATTGATCTTCCTTGGTTAGTATGCGCTTTATCTTTATCAAAATAAAAATCGATACGCCCTAAGTTAATTCCGTAGCAACCAACCTGATTAACCAATACATCTTGTCCCGCTTTATTTTTTACGATAGTTGGTTTATCTAAAAAGGTATGAGTGTGTCCGCCAATAATTAAATCAATATCTTGTGTTTGTGCAGCAAATTTTAAATCAGAAATTTTAGATTCGTCGTCTTTGTATTTATAACCTAAATGCGAAAGGCAAATAACCAAATCACATTTCTCTTCTTTCTTTAACAATTGCGTCATATCCTGAGCAACTTCAACAGGATTGTTGTAAACAGTTTCCTTGTACATTTGTTTGTCTACCAAACCTGCAAGTTCAATTCCTACACCAAAAACACCTACTTTAATTCCGTTTTTATTAAAAATCTTATACGGTTTTACAAGTCCGTTCATGACCGTGTTTTTAAAGTCATAATTAGAATTAATAAATTCAAAAGTTGCATGAGGCATTTGTGCATATAAGCCATCAAGACCATTATCAAAATCATGATTTCCAATAGTCGATGCGTCGTATTTCATCATACTCATCAACTTAAATTCCAATTCACCGCCATAATAATTAAAATATGGAGTTCCCTGAAAAATATCTCCAGCATCAAGCAAAAGTACATTTGGGTTTTCCCTACGAATAGTTTCTATAAGAGCAGCTCTTCGGGATACACCACCTTTGTTCGGGTTACGAGGATCATCAGCCGGAAAAGGATCGATGTGACTGTGAACGTCATTAGTATGTAGAATAGTTAAGTGCTTAATATCGTTGGTTTCAAAACTGCTTAACGACAAACCTAAACTTAATAAGGCAGTACTTGCAGCTGTTTTTTCGATAAATTCTCTTCTTTTCATTTTATATATTTTTTGCGGAAACGATATTTTATTTTGTTATTTTTTTTGCCACAGATTAAAAGATTTACATAGATTTTTAATCTTTTTAATCCTTTAATCTGTAGCTAAAACTTTTTACGCGCATAAAAATGATTTGTTTTTTATTCTAAATATGCGCTTGGTCTTTTTATTCTTCAGTAATTCTGATATCTTTTGATACCGGAATCGTATCAACTTGTTTAAAATAGTCAATCAATACATCTCTAAGTTTATAATTCAGATCGAATTTTTCAACACCCTTAGCGAAAAAAGTCATGCTATCGCCGCCATTCGCCAAATAATCATTTGTAGCCACATAATAAACCTTATTTACATCAAGAGGTTTCCCCTGAATTAAAATGTTCTTGGCTTTATTGTCTTTTGTAATTGTAAATGTCATTCCTGATAAAGGCTGAGGTTTTTTCTCCTTAATAATATAAGCAGCAATTTCAAGAATCTGGTCTCCTTTTAAAGCGATAACAACCAAATTGTTTTCAAATGGCATAATTTCAAAAGCGGTTCTTGTAGTTACATTTCCTTTTGGTAAAATAGCTCGGATTCCGCCATGATTTAAAAGACATAAATCAATGCTTTTTTTCTCACGTGCCTTAAAAACAATATTTCCTCTTTCTACACAAACATCTGCTAATAGGCTGCCAATACTCGTTTGCCATTTCCCTGTACTTTTATCAAGAGTTTCAGGACAGTAAGCCAAAACGTTGTCTAAATCCTTATTTATATGATCGCGATAAGGTTTAATAAAATTTTCAATTGCTGGAGTTTCAGCTTGTTTTTCAGTAACAGGAATTTGCTTTCCTTCTATCTTCGTCAGATTGTAATTTTTCTGACTGCAAGAAGTTATAAAAAAAAGTGTTAAGAATATAACAAAAAGTTTCAAAAATCCGTTATACTTTTTTAGTTTTACCATCTTAAATGCGACTTAAATAATTAATTTTGTAATCTGGCAAAAGTACTATGTTTTTAAATTATATAAAGGAATTTTTTGTAAAAAAAACATTAAATAAAAACTTGAATAATTTCAAAAATGAAGTCTTTACCAGTAATATACAAACAATTGGTTTACTGATCGATGAAAGTGATTTTTGTCATTCAAAAGAATTAGTAAATGAGCTTATTCTGCAGGGCATCGCTCCTCAGAACATAAAAGTTGTGGCGTATAGAAGTAAATTTAAAGACAAAGAAACATATTTGATCCCTACATTTGGTAAAAAACATATCAGTTGGAACGGAGAAATTACCGAAGTTTTTTTGAATGAATTTATTGCAACAGAATTTGATCTTTTGATTAGTTATTATGAAGTCGAAACTGCAATTTTGATGATAATAACCAATAAATCAAAAGCAAAATTTAAAGTGGGATTTGCATCTGTAGATAAAAATTTAAATCGATGGATGATTGATACCGCTATGCAGAATTACAAACTTTTCGTTTTCGAATTGTTTAAATATTTAAAAAGTATAAAATAAAATTATAAATTAGAATATGCAATCATTAATAGGAACTGGTGTTGCCCTTGTAACTCCATTTAAAAAAGACTTTTCAGTAGATATCGAAGCTTTACAGCGTATCGTTAATTTTTCGATAGATGGAGGAGTTGAATATCTTGTGGTTATGGGAACAACGGCAGAAAACGCTACCTTAACACAAGCCGAAAAAGAATTGGTTATTACTACTGTAATCAATACAAACAAAGGAAGATTGCCTCTTGTTCTTGGAGTTGGCGGTAATAATACTATGCAAATAGTTGAGGAGTTAAAAACAGGAGATTTTTCTGCTTTTGAAGCCATACTTTCAGTTTCTCCTTATTATAATAAGCCAACGCAAGAAGGAATTTACCAGCATTTTAAAGCCATTGCAGAAGCTTCTCCTCTTCCGGTAATTTTATATAATGTTCCAGGAAGAACCTCAAGCAATATGTTGCCGTCTACTGTAATACGTTTAGCGAATGATTTCGAAAATGTTGTTGCTATAAAAGAAGCAGCTGGTGATGTTGTTCAGGCAATGCAATTGATAAAAAATGCACCAAAAGACTTTCTTGTAATTTCAGGAGATGATATGATTGCTTTACCAATTGTTTTGGCTGGTGGAGCAGGTGTAATTTCGGTTATCGGGCAAGGTTTTCCAAAAGAATTTTCAGAAATGATTCGTTTAGGACTCAATAAAAAGGTAAGTGAAGCGTTTAAAACCCAATATTTTTTATCAGATTGTATTGATATGATTTTCGAACAGGGAAACCCTGCCGGAATAAAACAAGTCTTTCAAGCCCTTGGTATTGCTGAGAACACAGTGCGTTTGCCATTGGTAACGGTTGATGATTCTTTGGCAAACAGATTGAATGAATTTGTAAAAAACAGCATAAAATAAGAGTGAAATTGCCGGTATTTTAATATACCAAAAAATATTTTGTAGTAGCTAAATTAATAACTAAATTTGCCACCGGAACTTCGGTGTGATTTTGCTTTGGCATAATTGTCTAAGAAATCATAATAAAAGTAAGAAAATGAAAAAAATAGTATCTCTATTAATTGTTGTTGTCCTTTTTTGTTCTTGTAGTGAATACCAAAAAGCATTAAAAAATGAAGATGTTGCAGCTAAGTTTGAAGTGGCGACAAAAATGTATGAGGCTGGGAAATATTCAAAAGCCATTCGTCTTTTTGAACAACTAGCTCCTTCTTATAGAGGAAAACCTCAGGCAGAGAAACTTTTTTATATGTTTTCGCAATCTTATTATAAATCAAAACAGTACTACTTAGCAGGTTATCAGTTTGAAAGTTTTGCATCAGGTTATCCGCGAAGCGAAAAAGTTCAGGAAGCTGCATTTTTAGGCGCTTACAGTTATTCAAAATTAGCTCCTGTTTATAGTTTAGATCAAACAGATACTCAAAAAGCATTAGAGAAATTACAAGCTTTTATAGATAATTATCCAAATTCAGAATATATCGCTCAGGCCAATGAAGCTGTAAAGGTTTTAAATGGTAAACTGGAGAAAAAAGCATACGAAAACGCAAAAGGATACAATACAATTTCAGATTATAAATCAGCATTAATTGCTTTTGATAATTTTATTGCTGATTATCCTGGAACACCTTTTAAAGAAGATGCCCTTTTTTACAAATACGATTCGGCATATAAATTAGCAATAAACAGTATTCCTGCAAAAATGGAAGAGCGTTTAAATGTTGCCAAAGTAGCTTATAATAACTTAATTAAGTTTAATAGTGCTACTAAATATAAAGTACAGGCAGATGAAATGAATGCCAGAGTTGAAACAGATTTACAAAAATTTACTAAATAAAATAAAGTCATGGATTTAAAAAAGACGAATGCTCCTGTAAATACAATAACATACAATAAAACAGTTATTGAAGAGCCAACAGGAAATGTGTATGAAGCAATTACCATTATGGCTAAAAGAGCAAATCAAATTAATTCTGAAATTAAAAAAGAATTAACTGAGAAATTAGAAGAGTTTGCGACTTACAATGACAGTCTTGAAGAAGTTTTTGAAAATAAAGAGCAAATCGAAGTTTCTAAATTTTACGAAAAATTGCCTAAACCACACGCTTTAGCAGTTCAGGAATGGTTAGACGGTAAAACTTACCACAGAAATTCAAATAAATAATATATAGTATAATGTCAGTTTTAAACGGGAAGAAAATTTTACTGGGTGTTTCTGGTGGAATTGCAGCCTATAAAACAGCCTCATTAGTACGACTTTTTATAAAAGCAGGTGCACATGTCCAAGTGATAATGACACCTGCTTCTAAGGATTTTGTAACTCCACTTACGTTATCTACGTTATCAAAAAATCCGGTACATTCTAATTTCTTTAGTCAGGATGATGAAGATGCTGTCTGGACAAATCATGTTGAATTAGGCCTTTGGGCTGATTTGATGATAATAGCTCCTGCAACCGCGAATACTTTGTCTAAAATGGCTACAGGAAATTGCGATAATCTTTTAATTGCATGTTATTTATCGGCTAAATGTCCTGTTTATTTTGCTCCGGCAATGGATTTGGATATGTATAAGCATCCTTCAACTTTATCTAGTTTTGCTGCCTTGAAACAGTTTGGGAATATAATGATTCCTGCTGAAAATGGAGAATTAGCAAGTGGATTATCCGGTGAAGGCAGAATGGCTGAACCTGAGAATATTGTAGCTTTTCTTGAAGCTGATTTAGATAGCAAGTTACCTCTAAAAGGGAAAAAAATATTAATTACTGCCGGTCCAACATACGAAGCGATAGATCCCGTACGTTTTATAGGAAATCATTCTTCAGGAAAAATGGGTTTTGATATTGCTCATGAAGCAGCTAGTCTTGGAGCACAGGTTATTCTGGTTTCAGGTCCAACACATTATAAGGTTAAAAATAGCTTAATAACAGTGGTAGATGTAATTTCGGCTCAGGATATGTACGATGCGTGTCATTTGTATTTTAATGATGTAGATGTTGCTATTGCGGCGGCAGCTGTTGCAGATTACAGGCCTAAAGTTGTAGCTTTACAAAAGATTAAAAAAGCGGCAGATAATTTTTCGATAGAACTCGAGAAGACAAAAGATATTTTGGCCTCGCTGGGTGCGATCAAAAAAGATCAGTTTTTAATTGGGTTTGCTTTGGAGACAGAAAATGAAATTGAAAATGCTAAGTTGAAAATTCAGAAAAAAAACTTAGATTTGATTGTTTTAAATTCCTTACAGGATGAAGGGGCAGGTTTTAAAAAAGAAACCAATAAAGTAACTTTTATTGATCATAATTTTGAAATCGAACCAATGGAATTAAAATCAAAAGAATCTGTTGCAGTTGATATTTTAAACAAAGTGATTTTGCATTTTTCGAAGTCATAATGATTTATAATAAAAACGAATGGCAGGAATAGTAAATCTATTGTAGCTAAAACCAAATATTATCTTTCGCATGAATAAAATAGTTGCTCTTTTTGTATTTTTTATTTTTGGCTTTACACAAGCACAACAGCTAAATTGTACTGTAACTATTAATACAGAAAGGCTGCCCAATGCCAATCAGCAAGTTTTTAAAACACTTCAAACCTCTTTGTCTGAATTTGTAAATAAAACAGATTGGACGGGATCGGTTTTAAAACAAAACGAAAGAATCAATTGCTCAATGTATATTACATTGTCATCAGGAGGTTCGAATCAATTTACAGGTACGATTCAGGTGCAATCTTCACGATTGATTTTTAATTCTACTTATTCGTCGCCTGTTTTAAATTACAATGATAAAGACTTTAATTTTCAATATACAGAGTACGAACCGTTATTGTTTAATCCTAGTACATTTGAGTCAAATTTAGTATCTGTAGTTTCTTTTTACAGTTATGTGATTTTGGCTATGGATGCGGATACTTTTCAAATGGGAGCGGGAAATCAATATCTTGAAACTGCTCAGAATATTGCGAGTGTTGCACAACAAGGCGGATCTAAAGGCTGGAGCCAGTCTGATGGACTTCAAAACCGTTACTATTTAATAAATGATCTTGCTTCGCCAATGTATAGTGATTTACGTCAGACAATGTATGCGTATCACACTGGTTTAGACGGAATGAGTCTGGATTTGAAGGCATCAAAAGAAAAAATTAAGAATGCAATAATGCTCATTGGTAAATTGAATTCGGTTAAACCAAATGCCTTTTTGACAAGAGTATTTTTTGATGCAAAATCAGATGAAATCGTTTCTATATTTTCAGGAGGACCTAGTATTCCTATTGGGGATTTAACAGATGTACTGAATAAAGTATCGCCTTTGAATTCTACTAAATGGTCTCAGATTAAATTTTAATTGATTCTCAATTTTACTATCTTAACTAACTTTATATTTATACAATTTCCTTATGATAACGTCCTTGTCAATTAAAAACTATGCTCTGATTGAAAAACTCACCATCGATTTTTCAAGAGGTTTTTCTATAATTACAGGTGAAACGGGTGCTGGTAAATCTATTATATTAGGCGCAATAGGATTGGTTTTAGGAAAAAGAGCTGATTTGACATCATTAAAAAATAAAGAAGAAAAATGTGTAATCGAAGCGCATTTTGAAATATCCAAATACAATCTAAAAGACTTTTTTGAAGCAAACGATCTCGATTATGAAGAGGATACTATAATAAGAAGAGAAATTTTACCTTCAGGAAAATCTCGTGCTTTTATTAATGATAGTCCCGTAAACCTCCAGGAATTGCAAGATCTAAGTTTGTTTTTGATTGATATTCACTCACAACAACAAACTCAGGAACTTTCAGATGAAGGAGTTCAGTTTAAAATAATTGATGCAATTGCGAATAATTTTGACACTATTCAATCGTATCAAACAGCATTAAAATCATATAAAGCAGATAAATTGAAATTGAATGCTTTATTGAAAAAACAAAGTGATTCAGGAAAAGAGCAGGAGTACAATACTTTTTTATTGAATGAATTAGTTTCGGCTAAATTAAAATCAGGAGAACAAGAAGAATTAGAAACTGATTTTGAGAAATTAAATAACGTTGAGATTATAAAAGAAGCAATAGATAAATCTCTTGTGATTGCTAATGAAGAGCAATTTGGGATTTTTCATAATCTGAATGAAATCAAAACAGCATTACAAAAAATTGCACTTTTTTCTCCTGAGTATCAAAATATATTCGAGAGAATAACAAGTTTGGCAATTGAATTTGATGATGTTTCTAAAGAATTGCAAAATGCTTCCGAAAAATTATTGAATGATCCGGTGCAATTAGAATTTGTAAGTCAAAAATTGCAATTAATTTATAATTTACAAAAGAAACATCAGGTAACTTCTGTTGATGAATTGATCGAAATTCAGGCAAATTTAGGAAACACCTTATTGGAGCTTGATAATATCGAAGAAGAAATTGCTCTATTATCTAAATCAATAGATCAAAAAGCAATTGAATTAGATGCTTTTTCGGCAACAATTCACAAAAACAGACAAAATGCAATTCCTGTTTTGTCTCAAAAATTAATCTCGATTTTAGAAACTTTAGGAATGCCAAACGTTCGTTTTAATATGGAACTTTTGCCATCGCAAACCTATTTTCAAAATGGAAAAGACGAGCTTCAATTTTTGTTCTCTGCCAATAAAGGAACTGATTTTGGTTTATTGAAAAAAGTAGCATCAGGAGGGGAGATGTCCCGTATTATGTTGGCTGTTAAAGCAATTTTGGCACAATATTCAAAATTACCTACTTTAATTTTTGATGAGATCGACACCGGAGTTTCTGGAGAAATCGCGATTAGAATGGGGGAGATTATGAAAGAAATGAGCACTACAATGCAAATTTTTGCCATTACGCACTTGCCTCAAATAGCAGCAAAAGGAGATTCTCACTTCAAAGTATTCAAATCTACGGTAGACGACGATACGCAATCAGAATTGAAGCTATTGTCTCAGGACGAAAGAGTTATAGAGATTGCACAAATGTTATCAGGAGCAGTTGTCTCTGATTCGGCTTTAAATCATGCTAAAGCCTTGTTGAACTAAAGAAATAATTTATATTTGTCAACTCAAAGCTAATTAAACAAACGTAAATAAGTTACTCATTTATCTTAATGATAAGATTAACCCAATCAACGAATAAATACAAAAATATGATTATAGAACCTAGAATGAGAGGATTTATTTGCTTGACTGCACACCCAAAGGGCAGCGAGCAAAATGTTAAAAATCAAATAGAATATATAAAATCAAAAGGTAAAATTGCTGGTGCGAAAAAAGTATTAGTTATTGGTGCTTCAACAGGTTTTGGATTAGCTTCAAGAATCACAAGTGCTTTTGGATCTGATGCTGCAACTATTGGAGTGTTTTTTGAAAAACCACCAGTTGAAGGAAAAACAGCTTCACCAGGATGGTATAATTCTGCTGCATTTGAAACAGAAGCTCACAAAGCAGGTTTATATGCAAAAAGTATCAATGGAGATGCTTTTTCAAACGAAATAAAAAGACAAACTTTAGATTTAATCAAAGCCGATTTAGGTCAAGTTGATCTTATCATCTATAGTTTAGCATCACCTGTTCGTCAACATCCGGTTACAGGAGTGTTGCACCGTTCAGTTTTAAAACCAATCGGACAAACTTTTACGAATAAAACAGTAGATTTTCATACAGGAAATGTAACAGAAGTTTCTATTGCTCCTGCAAATGAAGAAGATATTGAGAATACTGTAGCAGTAATGGGTGGCGAAGACTGGACTATGTGGATTGATGCCTTAAAAGCTGAAAATTTATTAGCAGATGGAGCTACAACAGTTGCTTATTCATACATTGGACCATCATTGACAGAGGCAGTTTACCGTAAAGGAACAATTGGCCGTGCAAAAGATAATTTAGAAGCTACAGCATTTTCTATTACAGATAGTTTAAAATCAATAGGAGGAAAAGCTTATGTTTCTGTAAACAAAGCATTAGTAACTCAGGCAAGTTCTGCAATTCCGGTAATCCCGTTATATATTTCTCTTTTGTATAAAATTATGAAAGAAGAAGGGATTCATGAAGGTTGTATCGAGCAAATCCAACGTTTGTTTCAGGACAGATTATACAATGGATCTGAAGTTCCTGTAGACGAGAAAGGAAGAATCAGAATCGACGATTGGGAAATGCGTGAAGATGTTCAGGCAAAAGTGGCTAAACTTTGGTTAGAAGCTACGACTGAAACATTACCTGCAATTGGAGATTTAGCCGGATATAGAAATGATTTCTTAAATCTTTTTGGGTTTGAATTTGCTGGAGTAGATTACAAAGCAGATACAAATGAAGTTGTTGAAATCGAAAGTATCAAGTAGATAAAAAAATAGCATAATTGAAAAAACCATCAACCTAAAGTTGATGGTTTTTTTATGAATATAGCCTATCTTTGTTAAAATTTTGAAGTTTAAAAAATTGCCACTTTAATACCGCACATCCCATTATGATTTTTTCTTTAATTATACCCGTGTATAATCGTCCAGATGAAGTTGATGAACTTTTAGAAAGTCTGTCTAAATCTGATTATAATGAAGCTTTTGAAATTGTTCTTGTAGAAGACGGATCATTAATACCATGCAAAGATGTGGTGATGACTTATCAGGGAAAATTGAACATTTCGTATTATTTCAAGCCAAATTCAGGACCTGGAGATTCAAGAAATTTCGGGATGCAAAAGGCGCGTGGAGATTATTTTATCATTTTTGATTCGGATTGTATTATCCCGCCCAATTATCTTACAGAAGTTCGAAAAGCATTAGATGCGGATTATGTAGATTGTTTTGGAGGGCCGGATAAAGCATTAGATAGTTTTTCGGATATTCAGAAAGCAATTAATTTTGCTATGACTTCGTTTCTTACAACAGGAGGAATTCGTGGCGGATCTGAAAAAATTAATAAATTTCAGCCAAGAAGTTTCAATATGGGAATTTCAAAAAAGGCATTTGAAGCATCAAAAGGCTTTGGAAACATCCATCCCGGCGAAGATCCGGACCTTTCGATTCGTTTATGGAACCTTGGTTTCGAAACCAGATTGTTTCCAGAGGCTTATGTTTACCATAAACGCAGAATAGATTGGGGAAAATTTTCGATTCAGGTAAATAAATTTGGAATCGCAAGACCTATATTAAATAGTTGGTATCCAGAACATAATAAGTTAACATTCTTCTTTCCTTCTGTCTTTATACTAGGTTTATTATTAGCTTTTTTACTATTAATATTCAATTTCGATATATTATTACAATTATATTTTGTATATTTCGTTATTATTTTTCTTACATCAAGTATTCAAAATAAAAGCATTAAAATTGGATACTTATCTGTAATTGCAGTTTGGAAGCAGTTTTATGGTTACGGAACAGGATTTTTAAAGTCGTTTATAAAAATTATTGTTTTAAAGAAAAAACCACAAGAAGCATTTCCTCGTATGTTTTTTAAAGTATAGTATGACTAAAGTTATTGGTTTAACAGGCGGAATAGGAAGTGGTAAAACAACAATTGCAAATTATTTTGCAACAATGGGCGTTCCTGTTTATATCGCTGATGATGCAGCCAAAAAAGTAATGCAATCTCAAAATATAATACAACAAATAAAAACAACATTTGGGGATTCTATTTTTGAAAATGAAATTTTAAACAGAGCAAAGCTTGCTGAAATTGTTTTTAATAATGCCGATAAATTAGCACAATTAAATGCTATTGTTCATCCCGCCGTAAAAAGCGATTTTGAATCATGGCTATTAGAAAATAAAAAACACGATTATGTAATTTATGAAGCCGCAATTTTGTTCGAAAGTGGTCGTTATAAAGAATGTGATGTAATTATAACCGTTACCGCACCGGAAGAAGTTAGAATCGAAAGAGTCGTGAAGCGCGATAATACCAAACGCGAACAAGTTTTAAGCAGAATGAAAATGCAATGGAATGACGAAAAAAGAATTTCTTTAAGCAATTTTGTAATTAATAACAGTAATCTTAAAATTGCTAAAGAAGAAGTTGTTAAAATTCTTAAAATTTTAAATATAAAACAAAATCAGTCTTAAATGTTAATATTTGGTTAATGTATTATTTAGTATATTGTTAAAATATTAATTTTGTTTCGATGAATAAATTATTTTTTAGAATACTTGTTTTACTGATGAGTTTGTCCTTAATAGGGATTATTCTGGTACAGGTATATTGGTTTAATTCTTCGTTCAAAAACAACGATGAACAGTTTAAATACCACGTTACACAAGTAATCGGAAACGTTGCTGACAAATTAGAGCAGCAAGAAGAGTACAGTTTTTATGATAAGTACAATCGTATAAAAGATAGTACAGGAAAAACTCCTAAAAAAGAAGATTTACTGCAAGTTTTTTATGTTCAAAGAAATACTAAAACAAATAAAACGATAGTATATTCTAATACGCTTACATCTGAGGATTATGACATAAATGGTTCACTATTCAATAAAAAATTTAGTAGTGAAAGATTTAAAAATTTTAGTTCAAAAAGGGTAACTGAAGTTTACAACAACAATAACGGAATCGATAATAATAGTTTAGGACAAAGTATTATTCCGGATCTTAAAATTGAAAAATCAGGTAGTTTAGATATCTTAAATAAAGTACAACAGCAAATTCAATATAAAGATATTGCGTCGTTGACCCCTATAGAAGGTAGAATTACAAAAGATAAACTTCAAAAGCTTTTAAAGAAAGAGTTAGAGGAATATGGTGTAAAAACCAAATTTGAATACGGAGTTCTTAACAGTGGTCTTGCAACAAAGGTAAAATCAGATGGATTTCATTACGATAAAGACGCAAGCTATCATGTACCAATTTATACAGATAACGAAGGAAATAGTAAGTATGAACTATTTATCACTTTCCCTCATAAAAAGAAATTTTTATTGTCTGAATTGCTGAGTATTACAATATTGTCTATAATTTTTACATTAATTATAATAGTAGCGTATACAAGTGCATTGAATCAATTATTACGTCAAAAACATATTTCTGAAATCAAAACAGATTTTATAAATAATATGACGCATGAATTTAAAACGCCAATTGCAACCATAAATTTAGCTCTTGACGCTATTAAGAATCCTAAAATTATTGAAGATAAAGAAAAAGTTTTTCGATATCTGCAAATGATCCGGGATGAGAATAAAAGAATGCATGCTCAGGTAGAAAACGTTCTTCGTATTTCTAAATTAGAAAAAAGAGAATTAGATATTACAAAAGAACCAACGGCAATTCACGATATAATCGATGATGCAATTGAGCACGTAAATTTAATTTTAGAAGATAGAAAAGGAACTGTTGTAAAGCATTATAATGCTGCAAGAACAACCAGTTTAATCAATGAAGTGCATTTTACAAATGTGTTGGTTAATATTTTAGAAAATGCCATAAAATATTCGCCTGATGTTCCTGAAATAGAAATTTTTACAGAAAATATTAAAGATATGATTCTGATAAAAGTAAAAGATAATGGTCTTGGTATGAGTAAGATAGCGCAAAAGAGAGTTTTTGAGAAATTTTACAGAGAGCATACCGGAGATTTACATAATGTAAAAGGACATGGTTTAGGCCTTGCTTATGTAAAAAGAATAGTAGAGGATCACAATGGTCAAGTATATGTTGAAAGCGAAAAAGGAAAAGGTAGCACCTTTATAATAAAAATACCATTAATAAATTAAAATATGGAAAATAATAACAAAAGAATACTTTTAGTAGAAGATGACCTTAATTTTGGGGCAGTTCTTAAAGATTATCTAATGTTAAATGACTTTGAAGTTACTTTAGCTAAAAACGGTATGGAAGGTTTCGAGAAGTTCAAGAAAGATGTATATGATTTATGTATTCTTGACGTAATGATGCCTTATAAAGATGGTTATACTTTAGCCAAAGAAATTAGAGAAAAGAACAGCGAAGTGCCAATTATCTTCTTAACGGCAAAATCGATGAAAGAAGATGTTCTAAAAGGTTATAAAGCGGGTGCTGATGATTATTTGAATAAGCCTTTTGATTCAGAAGTTTTATTAATGAAAATCAAAGCGATTATTCAAAGAAAATCTGCAGATACAAAAGCAGAACAAGTTCAGTTTGAATTTAACATTGGTAAATTCCACCTGAATTCGAAACTTAGATTTTTAACGTTCGAAAACGACGAACCTATAAAATTATCTCCAAAAGAGAACGAATTGCTTAAAATGTTAATTCTTCATGAAAATGACCTAATGCCAAGAGAATTAGCGTTGACAAAAATCTGGAGAGATGACAACTACTTTACTTCAAGAAGTATGGACGTTTACATCGCTAAACTTAGAAAATACCTAAAAGCAGACGAAGATGTTGAAATTCTTAACATTCACGGTGAAGGTTTCAGACTAGTTGTTAAAAGCAAAGTTGCAGAATAAAAAACAAAATTCACAAAAACAAAAGCATAGAGCCCTGAGTAATCAGGGCTTTTTTTGTGGCTATACTTTTTGAAAATTACAGTTATACTCAATCTTGTCATTTCTCCTCCTTCGAAATGAAACATCACGTAAAATTGGAATTTGGAATTTAAAAGATTGTAATTTTTAATGTTAAGGAGCTATTTCCTGCTGTCCGCTATATCTTTTTCTTGCTAAAGAAGCAAGAAAAAGGATGCCGCTTCCATCAGGGCTAGGGCTTTAGTTTTCAAACAGATAATGTGTTTTTATACGATTCAAAAAATATAGCAATTATTTTTTACATGAATTTTCTTTAAAATAAATTTGGAAAATCAAAAAACAATTCACAATATTTGCACACGAAAAAAGTAATAACCCTTTAATAACGAAGAAAAATGTCTGTATTTACATTATCATCTCAGAGCTTCACACCAAACGGATTTGGTGCAGCGCTTCTTCGTGGTCTTTTTCAATCTTAGAAAATCATTTTTTAGATATATATAAAAGCCCGAAGACATTTAGTTTCGGGCTTTTTTTATTCTAGACACTTCAAATTTTCCCGAATAATCGATTTTATTATTTATCCTCATGGATAAAATGTTATAGCCTGTTTTGGCTATTAATTTAATGCACTATAATTTTTTATGGAAAATTATACAGCAGAAGAGTATGCTTTGTGCTCTCGCTTTAAAAATAAAAGAACAAAGAAAAGATTAGTAAAAGATGATTTTGAAAAACAATTAATTCAAATCAGAAAACTTGAAGTAGAACTTTGGAAAAAAAGACAAAATTTGCCATTGGTTCCTTTAGCAATACCTTATCAAAAAGGTTGGGAACGCAGTTTTGTACTAAGAGAAGATATAGTAAGATCTAATGAAGCTTCCTTTTACAGGACATTGTTGGAAAAGATAAATACATGGCAACATTCTCCTGAAAAATCTTTTAAGAAAAAGAAAAAAAGGAAAAGAAAACATGTATATGTCGAAAAGCTTCAAACAGTAAAAGAGTTTTCTGAATCAGAATGGAGAAGTCCAAAATTATCATTGACAGAAAAAGAGAAAATGCATTTTTATAAAAGGGAACGATGGTGTCCTAATTGTAAACGCTATAAAATTCATTATGTATTTAATGAGCCATGGCGTTATGTGTTTCGCATTAAACCATACATGATAACGCATACCAAAATGGTTGATGCAGATTTAGAAAGTGAAATTCAGATTCTCGACAATTACATTACTAATCTTAATTTAAGATATAAAATAAACAAATTAGTAAATGGTTTTTCTTATCGTTGGAGATATTATCAAAATGAAAATCCAAGAGAGATAAGCCCAATTAAAAATAAAAGTTTACATGTATTGTACCAACAATATGTAGACGAAATGATATAAATCATGGGAAATAAATTATCAGGAAAAGACCTTATAAAGTTAGGTTTTCCAAAAAACAATTCAATAAATATTGCTTTAGGGCAAATAAACAGATATAGAAAAAGAGAGAAAAAAGAATCTATTCTAACAGAAGCCAAAGAGGTTTTACTTTATCCTGAAAAGTTTGAAGGACACGGAACCTGGGGTAAAGTAGCAGAAGGTCTGATAAAACCGGTTCAGGTAAGAATGCATCAGCTTAAAACAACACGCGCTCCGTTTACCATTTTTGGTGAAAATGAAATTGATCAGCAAGCGAAATTTCAATTGTATGATTCATTAAAATTACCAATTTCAGTTGCCGGAGCTTTAATGCCGGATGCACATTCAGGTTATGGATTACCAATTGGCGGTGTTTTAGCCACAGATAATGCTGTGATTCCGTATGGAGTTGGCGTTGATATTGGCTGCCGAATGAGTTTGTCGATTTTCGATTTACCAGCTTCGCATTTCAAAGGAAAGGAGCATCAATTACAGGCGATTTTAAAAGACAATACTAAATTTGGAATGAACGAAACACATGCTGTAAAAGCAGATCATGAAGTTTTTTACAAAAGCGAATTTCAGGATATTCCGTTGCTAAAGAATCTTTTACCAAAAGCCTACAAACAATTAGGAAGTTCCGGCGGAGGAAATCACTTTGTAGAATTTGGTATCGCAAAAATTGACAATCCGGAGAACGAGTGGAAACTGGGCGTAGGAGAGTATTTTGCTGTTTTATCGCATAGTGGTTCTCGAGGTTTGGGTGCCAATATTGCCAAACATTATACCTACTTGGCGACGAAACAATGTCCGTTGCCTAAAAATGTGCAGCATTTGGCGTGGTTAGATCTAAACACGCACGATGGACAGGAATATTGGTTGGCAATGAATCTGGCCGGAGAGTACGCAAAAGCGTGTCACGATGATATTCATAGAAGAATTGCCAAAACAATAGGGAAAAGAGTAGTGGTAACAATCGAAAATCATCACAACTTTGCGTGGAAAGAAATGGTAAACGGACAAGAATGTATTGTGCACAGAAAAGGGGCAACTCCAGCTGCTGAAGGTCAATTAGGTATTATTCCCGGTTCGATGACGGCGCCAGGTTATATTGTGAAAGGCAGAGGAAATGCAGAGAGTTTAAACTCGGCTTCGCATGGAGCAGGACGTTTATTTTCAAGAGCGAAATGCAAAGCTACTTTTACCCAAAGTGAAATCAAAAAGGTTTTGAAAGCAAATGATGTAACCTTAATTGGCGGAAATATTGACGAAGCGCCAATGGCGTACAAAGAGATTACAAAAGTGATGGGAAATCAGACAGAGTTGGTTGAAGTTCTGGGAACTTTTACACCCAAAATTGTTAGAATGGACCGATAAAAAAGTAAAGATTATGGAAAGATTTCAAGATGAAAATAAATGGTTAGGAAGTTTTGGGGATATTATAGATGTAAAATGTCCTCAATGTGCTTCTCAAGCAGTTATAAAGAGAACTTTTGAGTCTCAATGGTATTATAATGATAAGAGAATTTTAGAATGTAAAAATTGTTTTTATTCACTAAAAGAGGTTGCAGTAAAATACAAAGCCTTTGTGGATACTTATTGTTGTAATAATGAAGATAAGATAAAGTTCGAGTCTCAATTGCTAAATGAAAAACCGGATAAAATAAAATTAAAATGTCCGGTTTGTAAGGAGATTAAAGAATATAAGCCTAAAATTGAAGAAGTTTCTTTTATTCTAAATTCAGATACTGCAGCAGTAAGAGAAGGTTTTTTTAATGCTGAATTATGGTATCAAAAAGGGTTTGATAAAACATTTTTTTGGGCTTATAATCTGGAGCACATAAATTATCTGGAAAGATATATTAAAGCAGATTTAAGAGAAAGAAACAATAATGGAAGTACTAACGGAACTATGATTTCAAGGCTTCCAAAGTTTGTAAAAGAAGCAAAAAACAGAGAAAAGCTTCTTAAAATATTAGAAAAATGGAAAAAATAATTCAGATAACAGCGGGTCGCGGACCTGCAGAATGCACTTGGGTGGTTGCTCAAGTGCTTAAAAAAGTTTTAGACGAAGCACAGGAGCAGGGTTTAGAAGCTACTTTGCTTCAAAGAGAAGTTGGTCAGGAAAACGGAACGGTTGAAACAGCAACAATCTCCGTAAAAGGAACCAATGCTGAAAAATTTGCGAATTCCTGGATAGGAACGATTCAATGGATTGGACAGAGTCAGTTTAGGAAAATGCACAAACGTAAAAACTGGTTTATTGGCATTTTTGAGATTGAAGCACAAAAGAATGCTTCGATTTCAGAAAATGATATACAATATCAGGCGATGCGTAGTTCCGGTGCGGGCGGACAACATGTTAATAAGGTGAGTTCGGCAATTCGGGCAACACATATTCCTACGGGAATTGCAGTTGTTTCGATGGACAGCCGCTCGCAGCACCAAAACAAAAAACTGGCTACAGAAAGATTATTAAAAAAACTAGAAGGCGAAACTTTGCAGCAACTTAAAAACCATGTAGGGAAACAATGGGAAAACCAGTTGAATATTCAGCGTGGGAATCCTGTGAGGGTTTTTAGCGGATCGGACTTTAAAAAGAATAAAGTCGAAAAAAGTTACAAAGGAACTCGTCAGCAATTAAAAACAGATTTACGAAATGAAAGCAATTGATAAATACCTATTTCAGGCTTTGGATAATTATCCGTATTCGCTTGAAGAAACTATAGAATCCTTGGATTATGCTTTTTCTTATGATGCAAAAAATACGATGGTTTTGTGTTTGTACGGAAGAATTCAGGTGGAGCAATTATGGAATTATGAAGAGGCAAAATCTTATTTTCAAGAAGCTTTGGCCATAAACATTCATGCTCTTGAAGTATATCCGTATTACATTCAGACTTTAATATTGAATGAAGATTATGAAGAGGCGCAAAAACTCATTGATTTTGCTTTGACTATAAAAGGGATAAACAAATCTGAAATCTATGTAAAGAAAGCGATTCTGTTTGAAGCGCAACTTCGATTTAAAGACGCGTTGACAGCCATTAAAAACGCAAAACTTTACACGCTGCAATTTGCTTTTGAATCTGATATCACGGAAGTTGAAAAAAGAATAAAAAGCAAAATTGATTTGTTGAAAAATAAAAAGAATTCTAAAAAAGATTCGAAAAAGAAATCAAAATGATTTTGATATCAAACAAAAAACGATGCCATTTTGCATCGTTTTTTTTTAGTCAGAACTAAAAGTAACTAAAATCGGGGAAACCAGTTCAATCCGTTTAAATCTTTGGGCCTAAAATTATTTCCAATGCAGTTCTAAAGCAAAACAAGTTTTTTCTCCTTTTGTAATGCTAAATCTTGCTGTACTTTGGCCATCTTCACTTTCATGAATTACGACTTGATCTTTTAATGAGAGTTCTTTCATGAAATTCATTTCAAAGTTTTTTACTTCTTGTTTCAAAATTCTTTTTGGCTCAACATGATCCAGGCACCATTCCAGATATTTTACATTATTTACGTGATTTACAATATCTAAATCAGATAAATAAACTGTTTTTTCAAAGACAGCTTCTTTTTCATGGTTGATGTTTATTTTAGAAAAACCTTCATCTGTAGCCCTTTTTTCAGGGAATAACTCGAAATGTTCATACGGAATTGCCAAAGGTTCCGGACGACGTGATTGGGTATTAAAAACAGCCCAATACGTTTCGCAACCTACAATTTTCTTTCCATTAACATACATTTCAAGAGCACGAACGGAACGTGAATTTTCAAGACTATTGATCCAGGTTTTTACCGTTACAATGTCCTGCCATTGAGGCAATGCATGCACTTCTACACGCATTCGGCTTAAAACCCATGCCTGGTGAAATTCCTGCATGTCGTGAAAACTGATACCTCCAACTTCGGCGTGAGATCCTGCGGTTAATTGTAGAATATTACATAAATCTGTATATTTTAAAAAACCAGCCGGGGTGCATTGTGTAAAATTGATTTCCCAGTCTTTACTATAAACTGATGTGAAATTAGGTGATATTGGCATTTTTTATGATAAATAATTATTAACTAATTTATATATTTCTGATCTAAAAAAGAAATAATAAATATTTTGATTTTTTTAGTCTCCGCCCCCACAGCCTCCGCATGAACTTCCACAGGAGCTTCCACAAGAACTACTTGAAGAAGAGTCAGAAGAGGTTCCACAAGAACCCCCAGACGAATTTCCTGAAGATGTGTCAGGACTATATTTGTTTGATTCTTCTATAAGTGGTATAAAAGCTGGAGTGATAACAGCTGTACTAAATAGAAAATAATTCCATTGCCAGTTATTTTCTATTTGCCTGACGGGTAAAATTTCTTTTTTGTATAAATTTGGTATTATAGCGATAAAAAGAAGTCTGGTTAATTTGTATAGAAAAAAAATTGCAACAAGAACAAAAACAATAAGAGTAAATACGAGAAGTCCTACGGGTTTATTTCTGTTAAAACCTGTCATTATTCTAATGTATCCTATCATGGCAAGGATTTCAAAAACGACAAAATTTAAATAAAATAAATTATTGAATTTTTTAGATTTGATAAAATATTTTTCAAATGCGTTCATGCAATTTGATATGTTTATAAAAAGAGGTTTTCTTTGCATTCGTTTCATCAATGTTGAATAAACGCTTTTTCCAAATTCTTTTAATGATGTCGTTACCTGAATTTGTTCAGTAGTTAAATCGGATTTATTCTCAATGAGATTGATTATGCTGTAAGGTTGTATTTCAACTGTTTTATTATCGATTAATTCATTTACAACACCGTCAATGACTCTGGAAGTTTTTTGTGTCTTAAGATAAATTAGTTCATAAGGTTGAAGATCGAAGACAAAAGAAGTGCTATCAAATTTACGGGTAATTTGACGAAGTTTAATTTTGTTGTATAAATCCAGTATTTTAAATGTAACAGCACATAAAATAACATAACCTATAAGGAAATAAGGATTGTTTATCGTAATGTAAATTGGTTTTAAAATGTAATAGAATGGGAATGTTAAAATTAAAAACACTATCAAAGATTTACTGATAAATGATCTTAAATTTATTTTTGCTTTATCTAAATTCAGACTTTCGTACATTCCGTCAAATTCCCAAATATCTTTAGGTTGAGCACCAAAGATTGATTCGTATAATGTATTAGTTTGTTCTTTAGCTTTTTTAAATTTTTGAAAATCTGCTTTGTTGTGGGTCGATGGAATGTGTTGAATTTGTTTGCCAAGTAATTGGCAAAATTTCTCATAAGATTGAGTGAAAATTAAATGTAAATGCCATACTTCGTCTACTGTTTCAGATGGAGAAACCATTGATTCAGAAATTGAAGCCAAATACATGAATTTTTTATATTCTAAAATGGCTTTTTCTGTAAAGTTTTTTGTCCAAAATTTTTCTTTTGCGAGTCTTATTGAAAAGCCAAATTCACCTGGCGGATCATCAAAATCAAATTGCAAAATCTTATTCCAAAGTGCATTATCCATATTTTTATTTACTGCAAAAAACATTTAAAGTTAGAGAACTAATCAATTTTAAATCACGATTTATTCTAACAATTTTTCAAGATATTTTATAATTTCTTTTCTATCTGTCGCATAATCAAACCATTTTGTAGCTTCATTTCGTTTGAACCATGTAAGTTGTCTTTTCGAGAAACGACGGGTATTTTTCTTGATTTCTTCGATAGCAAAAGCTAGTGAGAAATCTCCGTTAAAATAACTAAATAATTCTCTATATCCGACGGTTTGAAGCGCATTTAACTCTTTGTTAGAATACAATTTTTTTGCTTCTTCTAATAATCCTTCGTTCATCATAATATCGACACGCTGATTGATTCGATTGTAAATGATTTGTCTTTCGGCATCTAAACCTATTAAAATAGGAGTGAAGTTTCGGTTGTTTTTCTTTTGATTTAAAAAAGAAGAATATGGTTTTTGAGTTCCGATGCAAACTTCTACAAAACGCATCATTCGTTGTGGGTTTTGAAGTGTTTGTGGATTTTCGACGGTTATTTTTTGATAGTAATCCGGATCCAGGTTTTTTAATTGTTCTTGCAGATATTCGATTCCGAGTTTTTCGTAGTTTGAATTTACCTTGGAGCGTACTTCTGGATTAATTTCAGGAAATTCGTCAAAACCTTTTAAGATTGCGTCAACGTATAAACCTGAACCGCCAATAAGAATGACAAAATCATTATTTTGAAATAATTCCTCTATTTTTAAAAGAGCTTCTTTTTCGTAATCGCCAACGGTATAATTTTCGAAAATCGATTTATTTTGAATGAAATGATGTGTTGCTGCTTGTAATTCTTCCTGATTTGGAACTGCGGTACCAATGGTCATTTCTTTAAAAAACTGACGGCTGTCGCAAGATATTATCTCGCATTTGAAATGTTGTGCCAAAGCTATACTTAAGGCTGTTTTGCCTATAGCGGTTGGTCCTACGATGGTTATTAAGTGTTTCATATTTTTTAGCCCAGATGGAAGTGAAAACCCCGGACTTATATTTGTTAGTTTTTTTTGGTATAAAAGAGCGACTTTAGAAGCTCCTTTTATGCCTTAAAAAAACAACAAATATAAGGAGGAGTTGTAATGTACAGCTGGAATAGCTCCTTAAAATTAATTATTAAGTAATTCGGTTCCGCATTCATGACAATATTTTGCACTATCAAAATGCAGTTGTGCGTTGCAATTTTGACACATTTTTTTTGTGCTGACAGCGTTATTGCGTAAACTGCTTTTGGCAAATTCTGCAGTAACGATCCCTGTTGGTACAGCAATGATTCCGTATCCCATAATCATAACCAGTGAAGCTAAAAACTGACCTAATGGAGATGCGGGTGAAATGTCGCCATAACCAACGGTGGTCAGGGTTACAATGGCCCAATAGATTCCTACCGGAATGCTGGTAAAACCGCTTTCTTTGCCTTCGACAACGTACATTAATGAGCCAATAATTACAGCGCTGATAAGAACGAAATAGATAAATACTAGAATTTTTTCTTTACTGGCTTGCATGGCTTCCCGCAACTGCAAAGATTGTTGAGAGATTTGTGGAATATGTAAAATTTTAAACAATCGGAAGAAACGCAAGATTCTAACGATCGTTAAAACGTTTGTAGCAGGAAAAAAAATGGACAAATACATGGGTAATATGGCCATTAAATCGATAATTCCGTAAAAGCTGAAAACATATTTTACGGGTTTTTGTATCGAAATAATGCGCAGGATGTATTCGATGGTAAAGAAAACGGTGATAATCCATTCGCAGATAATAAGATAGGAATGGTATTTATGATTGATACCTTCGACTGTATCCATCATAACAAGAAGTACGCTTAACAGAATAAGACCTAAAAGCACGAGATCGAACAAACGCCCTAAAAAGGTGTTGGTGCCGTAAAGGATTATTTGGGTCTTTTGTCTAAAAAGCTCGTATTTTGATTTTATTTTTTTCATATCAGCGAAGATAATGAAAGTTTTGTATTGTTAAAAATGAAGAATCTTGACTGATTTACTTTTACGGATATACTGTTGGATGATATTCTTTACATCGCGGTTGTTTTGCATCGGTATTAGAATATTTTTTAAGATGTCGATATTCATAATTTGATAGTTCAAATCATAAAAGGCATACCCTTTATATTGACCATTTTCGATTAATACAGCGCTGCGTTCGTTTATGTTTCGGCCTCTGTCGATAATAATCATGCTTTTATTTTCGAAACTATTTTCTGATATAAATTGCTGAACGCGAGAATTATATTCTTCTACACTAACTTCGCCAATACAAGCACCGTCACACTCTTTTATTTTATATTGAAAACATTCTTTTTTACTTTGATATAAACCTGTCATTTTTTGACACAAATGATATTTTGCTGTGAATTTGAAGAGCATGTTTTTGCCTTCCTGCAAAGAAATAAACGATGTAATTTCTTTTTTACGGCCGTCTGCTTTTTGAAGTTTTAAGTTCAGATATCCGTTAGAATCTTTTTCGGCATATAAGGCAAATGGGAAAAAAGTTTTTTTCTGCGAACGGTTATGTCTTGGTCGGTTTACTTTTATTTCTTCACTTTCTTTAAGCAATGCGATTAATTCGCTTCCGGTTTCATCATATGTAATGGTAAAAACTTCTGTCTGAATCTTTTTGCTTTTGGTTGTGATTCCGGTAAAATGCTGATTGACTCTTTTTCGAATATTTTGGCTTTTGCCAATGTAAATTAATGTACCGCCTTCATTATAAATATAATAAATACCGGTTTTTGTTGGCATTTGCCCAACTAAATCCATCAATTTAGGTGAAATTCCTTTTTCGACTTCGAGTTTTATGAAATCTTTTACGATCGTTTTTTCAAGATCTTTTTCAAGAAGCATTTTGAAAAGCTTTGTTGTTGCCATGGCGTCTCCGCTGGCGCGATGTCTGTCTGCCATTGGGATTCCGAGTGCACGAACGAGTTTTCCTAAACTATAAGAAGGTTGTTCGGGGATTAATTTTTTAGCCAATTCAACCGTACAAAGTGTTCTGGCTTCGAAATCATAACCTAAACGTCTGAATTCGGTTCGTAGGATTCTATAATCGAAAGAGGCGTTGTGAGCAACAATAATACAATCTGAGGTAATTTCGATGATTCTTTTGGCAACTTCAAAAAACTTAGGAGCAGAACGCAACATAGCATTATTGATCCCGGTTAATTTCACCACAAAAGGCTGAATCGGAATTTCAGGATTAACAAGGCTAATGAACTGGTCGACTACTTCATGGCCATCAAATTTATAAATGGCGATTTCGGTAATTCCTTCTTCGTTAAACTGGCCTCCAGTGGTTTCTATGTCTAGTATTGCGTACATTTTCAATGTCAATTTCAAAAATCAATGGCAATATCAATTTTAAAAATCAATTTCAATTTTTGAAAATTGTTATTGTAATTGCCATTGTCATTGTAATTGAATTATTTTTTATTTATTATCATTTTTGATGAAATTGCAATAAGTTGCTCTACTTCAATTAAAAGTTTACTTCTTTTATCGCTATCACCTTCTTTAATATAATCTAGAATTTTTAATGAGTTTCTTGATTCTTTTAACTCTTTTACAACTAATGAAACCTTGAAAATAAAATCTTTATCAGTAATTGTTCCTTGCGCTTCTCCAAAATTCAAAGATGCACTTCCGGATGATCTAATTAGTTGATTTTTATAATATTCATTTTCAAATAATCTTTCTAATTGCCTTGTAAAGAAAATACATTCTCCAGCAAAACGAACCAGTCGATCTTCAAAATTGAATATTTTTTCCATTAATATTATTGATTTATACTTTTAAAATTTGATATTGATTTTTGCAATTGCAATTGATATTGAAAAATCAACGTCCTCCAAAAATGCTGCTTCCAATTCTAACCATTGTGCTTCCGCATTCTATGGCTAGTTTATAATCTCCAGACATTCCCATTGAAATGGTATTGAGATTGCAGTTTTCAGATTTCAATGATTTTATGGAATCAAAAATCGATTTTAAATGTGTAAATTCTTTTTTAATCTGTTTTTGGTCTTCTGTAAATGTTGCCATTCCCATTAATCCTAAGATACGAATATTTTTCATCTCTTTGAATTCTGATGAAGATAATAATTCGTTTAATTCGTTTTCGTCTAAACCAAATTTAGATTCTTCTTCGGCAATGTATATTTGAAGCAAACAATCGATAGTTCTATTGTTTTTTAAAGCGTGTTTGTTGATTTCCTGTAATAATTTTAAACTATCAACACCGTGAACCAAACTCACAAATGGTGCCATAAATTTAACTTTATTCGACTGAACATGACCAATCATGTGCCATTGAATGTCTTTTGGCATTTCTTCGTACTTATCGGCCATTTCCTGGATTTTGTTTTCTCCAAAAATGCGCTGACCGGCTTCGTAAGCTTCCATTAAATCAGGAACAGGTTTGGTTTTTGAAACAGCAACTAATGTTACATTTTCAGGTAAACTTGCTTTGATTGTATTTAAATTCGATTGTATCGACATTGTAAATTTATTTTATTAATATCCGTCCAATTGTAACGCCTTTAGGATTTATTTTGTCATAATATTTTAAAAGGACTGGTATGTTTTTATATTTTTCGAATAATTGAATTATTTGTTCTTTTTTTATTTTAAAAACTGAAGAAGAATAGTCTTCATCTTCAACGTACTGAATCACTTTATTATTAACAATAAATTCGATTTTTTTAAATGTTTTTTCTCTAAAAAAGTCATACGAAATATTAAAATTTAAAACTTTAGTGCCTTCTTTAAAATTAATTACTCCAATTTTTAAATTTTTTTCAAGTTCATTACTTTTAAATAATATTTTATTGTCCTTATAAAGTTGCCAATTTGTGATTGTATCAATTTCTGTTTTGGCTATTATTGAAATAGATTGAATCATTATAAAAAACAATAAAAATTTTTTCATGAAACTTATGTGTTAAATAAACTGCTTAGAAATTTTCTCTGCTTTTTTACTTTCACTGTAATCGTAAAAACCTTCGCCGGATTTTACTCCTAATTTTCCGGCTCTAACCATATTAACTAATAGTGGGCA
Organism: Flavobacterium piscisymbiosum; assembly: GCF_020905295.1. NCBI lineage: Bacteria > Pseudomonadati > Bacteroidota > Flavobacteriia > Flavobacteriales > Flavobacteriaceae > Flavobacterium > Flavobacterium piscisymbiosum. The sequence goes on from NZ_JAJJMM010000001.1 coordinate 3,582,062, forward strand.
AGGAGCGTATTTAGGGTTTTTGAAACCTTCGTACATAACGTTTAATATCGCAAGGCAAACGTCAAGACCAATAAAATCAGCTAATTGAAGTGGTCCCATTGGGTGTCCCATTCCTAATTTCATTACGGTATCAATTTCGTAAACACCGGCAACTTTATTGTATAACGTTTCGATTGCTTCGTTTAGCATAGGCATTAAAATTCTGTTGGCCACAAAACCTGGATAATCGTTTACTTCAACAGGAGTTTTTCCTAATTTTTCAGATAAATCCATGATAATTTTAGTGACTTCATCGCTGGTGTTGTAACCACGAATAATTTCGACTAATTTCATAATTGGCACCGGATTCATAAAATGCATTCCAATAACGCGTTCAGGATGTGCAACTACGGCTCCAATTTGTGTTATTGAAATCGAAGAAGTATTGGTTGCTAAAATAGTGTTATGAGAACAAGCTTCGTTTAATTGCTTAAAGATGTTTAGTTTTAACTCTACATTTTCTGTAGCAGCTTCGACTACTAAATCAACGCCAACAACACCATCCTTAATATCAGTATACGTAATAATATTAGTGATAGTTTTAGCAACATCTTCCTGAGTTATGGTTCCTTTAGACAACATTCGGTCTAAGTTTGCGGCAATAGTTGCCATTCCTTTGTCTAATGATTTCTCAGAAACGTCAATTAGTTTTACAGTAAAACCACTTTGTGCAAATGTATGAGCAATTCCGTTACCCATTGTTCCTGCACCAATTACAGCTATAGTTTTCATTTTATCTTAGATATTATATTTATGATTTAGCCACGAATTCACCAAATGGTTCGTGAATTCGTGGCTAATTTTATTTTTTAAACTTTCAATTATTTATCGAAACAATCAATTATTTGATACGCTACTCTCAAAGCATCAGTTGCTTGTTCAAGCGTCACAACCGGAGTAGTATCTGTTTTTATAGCGTTTGCAAAAGATTCTAATTCGTCAAGAATGGCATTGTTTTGCTCGACATCAGGATTAGTAAAATAGATTTGTTTTTTTACGCCTTCGGCATTTTGCAGAATCATATCAAAATCTCCTGGAATTTCCGGTGCATCTTTCATACGGACTACTTCGCATTTTTTTTCCAGAAAATCAACTGAAATATAGGCATCTTTCTGAAAGAAACGTGTCTTACGCATGTTTTTCAACGAAATTCTGCTTGCTGTTAAATTCGCTACACATCCGTTTTCGAATTCTATTCTGGCATTGGCAATATCAGGTGTATCACTGATAACCGAAACGCCACTTGCATGAATGTCTTTTACTTTTGAGTTTACTACGCTTAAGATCGCATCAATATCATGAATCATTAAATCCAGAACTACAGGAACATCTGTACCACGCGGATTAAATTCTGCCAAACGGTGCGTTTCTATAAACATTGGATTTTCGATCATGTTTTTTGTAGCGATAAACGCTGGATTAAAGCGCTCAACATGACCCACCTGACCTTTTACGTTGTATTCTTTGGCTAAAGCGATAATTTCTTCGGCTTCTGCAACGGTATTGGCAATTGGTTTTTCTATAAAGATGTGTTTTCCTGATTTAATGGCTACCTTAGCACATTTATAATGAGAAAGTGTTGGGGTTACAATATCAATGACATCCACAGCGTGGATTAATTTTGCAATAGTACTGAAGTTTTTATAGCCAAATTCTTTTGATATTCGTTCGGCATTTTCTTGATTTTCATCGTAAAATCCAACTAATTCGTATTTGTCAGATTGTTGTAATAAGCGTAAATGTATTTTACCAAGATGACCAGCACCTAAAACTCCTACTTTTAACATGAGAATGTATTTTAAACAAAAATATAATTTATTTGTTGAAAGTAAAAGTGAATGCAATAAAGATTTAGCGATTTAATAATTAAAAATCAATATTTGATTTCCTATTTACTTTCTTATTTTTGCAAAAATTAAACCTACCTATTTTGAAAGACACTGCCAAACATCAAGGACTTCGTAATCAATTAGTAAGCACTTTAGAACAAAAAGGAATTACCGATAGAGCAGTTTTGGATGCGATAAAAAAAATCCCAAGACACCTTTTTTTGAATTCAAGTTTTGAAGATTACGCTTATCAGGATAAGGCTTTTCCTATAGGAGCCGGGCAAACTATTTCGCAGCCGTACACCGTTGCGTTTCAATCGCAATTATTAGAAGTTAAAAAAGAACATAAAATTCTTGAAATTGGTACCGGTTCCGGTTATCAAACTGCTGTTTTATGTATGCTAGGAGCTAAAGTTTTTAGTGTTGAAAGACAAAATGAATTGTTTAAAACAACTTCAAATTTATTTCCAAAATTAAATATTCGCCCTAAACATTTATCTTTTGGTGATGGTTACAAAGGCTTACCAAGTTACGCACCGTTTGATAGTATTATTGTTACGGCGGGCGCTCCATTTATTCCTCAGCCTTTAATGGCACAATTAAAAATAGGAGGAAGGCTTGTAATTCCGCTAGGAGAAGACGTTCAGATTATGACTTTATTGATTCGAAAGAATGAAACTCAATTCGAAAAACATGAGTTTGGAGAATTTAGATTTGTACCTTTATTAGAAGATAAAAATTAAAAATAACTATAAATTTTAAACACGAATTTCACAAATTAGCACTAATTGTTTTTTGAAATTAAATTCACAAACGCAATTGATTATTTAATTTGTGCAAATTAGTGAAATTCGTGTTTTGTTTTATTGCGCAATAATACCAATATATCGTTCTAAGTTTTCTTTTTCAGTTTTAGCTACAAAAAGTAAAAAGTCTTCTTTATTATTTTTTGTCTGCGCAGTTTCTAAAGTCTGATAATATTGCATACGGTTATCATAATCTCCTTTGATATTAGCAATTATATATCCTTTTTGTAATAAAATTAAATTCATGACCAGACGAGAAGTTCTTCCGTTTCCATCAATAAAAGGATGAATTGTGATTAATCTTTCATGCATTTCGGCCGCCAAAATAACGGGATGCAGTTTATTTTTATTGGTTTCATACCAAATAAAATAATCTTCCATTTCTTTGGCAACCATAAATGGTTGTGGTGGCATATGTGTGCTTCCTTTTATCATAACTTGTACTTTACGGTAACGACCTGCGTCTTCTGGAATTATCCCGCGCAGAATTAAATTATGGATTGATAAAAGATCGCGTTCGTTTAATGAAACACTTCTTTGCATTAAATCTTTGATAAAACCAATCGCTTCCTGATGATTAATGGCCTCCATATGCTCACGCATACTTTTTCCGGAAATTGTAAGACCTTCATTAATGACCATGTCAGTTTCACGAAGTGTCATTGTGTTTCCTTCAATTCTATTACTTTCAAAAGTATATTCTAATTCTAATGCCTGAGTAATTCTAAAGCTGTCATATTGGCGATAACTGTCTAATTTTGCTTTTAATAGATCAATCTCCTTTAAAAGATTTTCTAAAGTTTTGGAGATTTTTAATTTTGAAACAGTTTTATTGTATTTAATTTCCTGTTCCGCTACCATTAATGCTTTTAAGGCAAATTCATCATCTCCAATTTCATATAGAATTTTTTCCTTGAGCCAGGCAATCATTAAGGTTTCAAAGTCAATTTCTAAAAGCTGAGAAAGTTTTGAAATTTGTTCTCTGGTTGGTTTTCTTGTTCCTGATTCAAATTTACTTATTAATGCCTGATCAATACCCAGGATTTGCGCCACTTCTCTAGTCTTTAATCCTTTTAGTTCTCTTGCATTTTTAAGAAGTGTTTTCATATTTGTAAAAATGTTTTAAATTGTCTTGACAGAATTAGTCATTTTATTAATGATAAAAAAAAGCAATATTAAATATATTGCTTTTCTAAAATTATATTTTACTTTTTGGAGGAAGAGATCCGTCTTTTCTCATTTCCTGAACTACAGTCTGCATAATAGCATCAACCGTTTGACCTAAATCAGTAACGTAATCTGATTTTGTCGTTCCTGTCCAGATTAATTTATTTTCTTTTAATGAAAAAACATTGGTTTCTACCATATATGATGTCGTTTCCTGATAGTATCCCGGGTCATAAAAGTTAGGAGAGTACATTCCGTACCAGTTTCCAAAACCGTAACCATACATTCCGGTATACATTCCGTCGAAGCCGCCGTAGTACATGCCTGTGTAAGTTCCGGGAACATAAGTTGTTTCTTTTTCTTTGCTTACTAAACGCAATGTAATAACGCCATCAAAATTCTCATCCTGCAATATTTTTAATTTTTGCTCCTGAGTAAGATTTTTGGTTGTTTCGTTTAAGTACTGATAAGAAGTTTTGAAAATTTCATTACTGGCAGCAATTCTGTTTTCAGTAACTCTTCTTGAAGCTTCGTCTTTTAATAAAGCTACAACCAGAACTTTTTTGAAATTTTCCTGAGCGACTGTTATTTTTGGATCTCTCCAGCTATTTACAATAGAAGTGTTACTGCCACAACCTGAAAGAGCAAGAACAGCGATTACTAAAAATAAGTATTTTTTCATATTACAATTTTTTATAATGATTGTAGTAAAAATACGTATAAAATAAAAGCAAACCCTTCTTACAATTAAAAATATATTTTAATTATAAGCTTTTTTTATTCGGTCTAAGTCGCGTTTGGTATCTTGTTCTTTTAGCGATTCGCGCTTATCGTAGTTTTTCTTTCCTTTGCAAAGACCAATTTGTAATTTTGCAAGTCCCTTTTCGTTGGTAAATAATTTTAAAGGAACAATGGTAAGACCTTTTGCCTGAACGCTTTTATGAAGACTTTTTAATTCTTTCTTGTTCAAAAGTAATTTTCTTTCGCTTCTTGCTTTATGGTTAAACTGATTTCCGAATGTATATTCTTCGATATAAGTATTGATTGCAAAAAGTTCCAGATTACTAAATTCACAAAAACTTTCGGTAATATTTGCTTTTCCTAATCGTATCGATTTGATTTCAGTTCCAGATAAAACAATTCCAGCAGTATAGGTATCGATTATCTCATAATCAAATCGAGCTCTTTTATTAAGTATATTGACTGTTTTTAACATAGGATGACAAATTTAGTAACAAATAAATGAAACAGCAATTGTTTTTGCATAAATGATATAAATTTGCATCATGGAAAAACAACAATCAAAAGATCCGTTACACGGAATCACGCTTCAAAAAATAGTAGAAGCTTTGGTAGATCATTATGGTTTTGATACTTTGGCAGAAATAATTCCGATAAAATGTTTTACTTCAAATCCGAGTGTAAAATCTAGTTTGACTTTTTTAAGAAAAACCGACTGGGCCAGAAAGAAAGTAGAAGATTTATATGTAAAATCTCTGCCTAAATTTGCAAAGTAATTACAATTTATAAGAAATCATAACACCACCGCGGTATGGTAACCATTCGCCGCTTTTATTCCAGTTTGGAGCATGTTCATATCTTCCGGGAGTTCCATCATTATAATATCCGTGATAAAAACCTTGATGCCATCCGGCTCCTGCAAAAATATCTAAAAGAAATTTATCGCTTAGTTTTAGATTATATCCTACGGTAACACCTAAGCGGTATCCAAAACCATGTTCGTATTTATTAGTATCCCAGTAATTCCACTTTTGTAGTTCGTAAACATCCGGTCCGGCATGAGCACCTACATAAAATCCGTTATACTTTTCTTTAAAATGGTAACGAACTTCAGGAGTTAATGTGTAAAATTTCATTGGACTGTGCCCATTAAAAGATTCCCAGAATGAAGCCATTACATCAACACTAAAAGTCATTTTTTCTCCTATACTGGTCTCAATACCCACATTAGGTATTGCAACTATAGCCGTTGCAGCATTGAATTTAATAAAAGTTTGACTTTGAGACTGAATCGAAAAGAAAAGAACAATTAGGATTAAGATTTTTTTCATAAAATGGGTTTTCGTGGTATTATAATAAGCCTTTATTGCTTATTTTGCGTGCAAATATAACGTAAACCATTAATGACTATTATAATTTAACAGGAATATTTTTTTATAATATCTAGGCTAAATCACTTAGGTTCTAGTAATGAGTATATTACATTGTCAAGAAAACGACCTTCATAAAATTCGCTTTCTTTTAGATGCGCTTCTTTAACAAAACCACATTTTTGTAAGACTTTTTCAGACGCATAATTCTCAGGATCAATTACGGCTTCTATTGAATGTAATTTTAGATCCTCAAATCCATAAGTAATTAATCTGTTTACAGCTTCGGGAATAATTCCTTTTCCATGAAATTCAGGTAGTAAAATATATCCAATTTCAGCGCGATAATTTTGGGGCTGCATTCTGTAGTAGCCTATAATCCCCAGCAGTTTTGAATTACCTTTTAATGTAATTCCCCAATTGATGCCTACATTTGTTACTATTTTTTCTTCGATCATGGCAATATGTTCCAAAGCATCTTCATTGTTTTTTACCAATGGACGCGGAATATATTTCATGGTTTCGGGATTCGAACGTAATTCGAAAACTTCATTTACATCATCGTTTGTTATTCTTCTTAAAAGCAAACGTTCTGTTTCTATAACAGGAAATGGATTGAAATTAAATTCTAACATTTTTCTTGAATTATAATATTGTAATACTAAATTTTGAATGGAAAGTTTCATTGGCATCCAAAACTAAAATTCCTTCTTTTTCGAATAAATCTCCTGAATTTTCAGCAGTATCTGAATAACCCAACCAAGGTTCAATACAAATAAAAGGAGCTTGTTCTTTGGTCCAAAGTCCTAAACTTGGGAAATCTTCAAAATCAACTTTTAAATACGGTTTTGAGTTTTCAAGAATCGTTAATGATTTTGATTCTAATGTTTTAAAAATCAAAGCATCGTTCTCGAATAAACTATAATTTAAAGGAACGGTATTATGAGTAGTTTCCAAGACTTTAGTTTTATTAGAAATTAAATCATTCTCTAAAAGATAATATTTTAAAGTTTCTTCTTTTTCAAATTCAAAAGCATAGTTTTCGAAATTTTCAGGTAGCGCTATTGCAGGATGAGCTCCAATAGAGAAAGGCATTTTTTTATCACTTTTATTAATTACCTTATATTCTATGTCTAACGAAGCATCTTTAATTGTGTAAATAAGCTGCAATTCAAATTCGAAAGGATATTTCTTAAGTGTTTCTGTTGTCGATGCTAACGAAAAAGTAGCACTGTTTTCTGATTTATGAATCAATTGAAACTCCATATCACGCGCAAAACCGTGTCTTGGTAATTGATATTCTTTTCCGTCAATGGTATAAGTATTGTTTTTTAAAGTTCCCACAATTGGGAAAAGAATAGGAGAGTGCTTCCCCCAAAAATCAGGATTGCCTTCCCAGATGTACTCTTTATTGTTGTTGTTTATCGAAAATAATTCGGCTCCGGCATGTTTTATGGATACAGTTAGTGTTGAATTTGAAATAGTTGTATTCAAAGTATATAGTATTGAAATGAATGAATTTTATAGTGATGTAAATATATTTTATAAATTTTAGTTTTTTAGGAAAATGCCTCAAATTATTTTTTTAATAAAATTTTGCTAAAATTCAATTTAAGCTTCGTGTTTTCTCTGTAAATAGCTTTTTTTTTCATTAATTTGCTACATAAACAGCTAAAAAATATGAAAATACAATCTTCAAGAGCCTTATTAACCATGGCTTTGTTTGTTGGGATTTCTTCTGTTTGGGCACAACAAAAGCCTGCAACAACAGCAGTAACTCCAGTTAATAATTATAGTTATCATGATGCGTTTGGACCCCATTTTTACACAAAAAACGGGACTTCAACTCGTTCTGCAAGTGGTCAGCCGGGAGTTGAGTACTGGCAAAACAGAGCCGATTATCAAATTACGGCAAAACTAAATGCCACTACAAATGAAATTATTGGTACAGATGAAATTACATATACCAATAATAGCCCTGATAAATTAGGATTTTTATGGTTGAATTTAGACCAAAATTTATTCAAAGAAGATTCAAGAGGAAATGCAGTTGTGCCTTTAACAGGAAGCCGTAACGGTGCTCAGGGTCAGGTTTTTGAAGGAGGAAATAAAATCAAATCAGTTAGAGTAATTTCTGTTGGAAAGAAAAAAACTGATGTTGAAGCAAAATATGTAGTTACAGATACCAGAATGCAAATATTTCTTCCAGAAGAATTAGCATCAAAAGGAGGTACTGTAAAAGTTAAAATCGAATTTGCATTCACAGCTCCTTTTGAAGGATCAGACAGAATGGGAGTTTTAGAAACTAAAAATGGTAAAATTTTCACCATTGCACAATGGTATCCACGTATGTGTGTGTATGATGATGTAAGAGGCTGGAACACACATCCGTATTTGGGAGCATCTGAGTTTTACTTAGAATATGGTAATTTTGATGTAAAACTTACGGTACCTGCCAATCATTATGTTGTAGGTTCAGGAGAATTGATAAATGGGGCAGAAGTATTGCCGGCAGAAGTATTTAAACGTTATAAAGAAGCTGGTCAAAGTGATAAAACAGTTACGATTCGTTCTGCCGAAGAAGTTGCTGCAACAGCAACAGCAAATGCTACGGGTGAAAAAACATGGCATTATCAAATTAAAAATGCTCGTGATTTCTCTTGGGCATCATCTCCCGCTTTTGTTTTAGACGGAGCAAAAATCAATTTGCCAAGTGGTAAAAAATCATTGGCTCTATCTGCTTATCCTGTAGAAAGTGCAGGTCAAGGAGCTTACGGACGTTCTACTGAGTATGTAAAAGCAGCGATAGAACATTACTCTAAAACATGGTTTGAATATCCTTATCCGGCAGCGACAAATGTGGCAGGGAATGAAGGCGGAATGGAATATCCTGGAATTGTTTTTTGCAGCTGGGAATCAAAAGGTCAGGATTTATGGGGAGTTACAGATCATGAATTTGGGCATATCTGGTTTCCTATGATTGTAGGTTCAAACGAAAGATTATTTGGTTGGATGGATGAAGGTTTTAATACTTTTATTAATTCGCTAAGTACTGCCGATTTTAATAAAGGAGAATATGTAGAAGAACCTACAGATTTGCATAAATCAGCAGAATCATTTACCAGACCTGCTTTAGAAACGATTATGAGTTCGCCTGATAATATGAAAGAAGCTAATATTGGTATGTTGTGCTACTTTAAACCAAGCTCAGGATTGGTAATATTGAGAGAACAAATATTAGGAAAAGAGCGTTTTGATACTGCTTTCCGTACTTATATTGAGCGTTGGGCTTACAAACATCCTCAACCGGATGACTTTTTCAGATCTATGGAAAATGTAGCCGGAGAAGATTTAAGTTGGTTCTGGAGAAGTTGGTTCGTAAACAACTGGCGTTTTGATCAGGGAATTAATTCGATTAAATATGTAAAAAATGATCCTTCAAAAGGAGTGGTTATTACAGTAGAAAATTTTGATAAAATGCCAATGCCGGTTATTTTAGACGTGAAAACAAAGAGCGGAAAAGTGACAAGAGTTAAATTGCCTGTAGAGATCTGGCAGCGTAACAATGTATGGTCTTTTAAACATAATTCGACAGAAGAAATCGAAAGTATTACCCTTGATCCTGATCATGTTTTCCCGGATAATAACGAATCTAATAATGTGTGGACGTCGGGAAACGGTAAAATAGAGAAGGATGTAATTTTAGATGGTTATTTAGGAACCTATTCAACTACCAGAGCGCCTTTGAAAATTGATTTTACTGAAAAGAACGGCACATTAAATGTTGAAATTACAAACTTTCCTAAGTTTACTGTCGCTCCTGTAGAAAACGAAAAAGATACATTTCAATCTACAAGTGCCGGATTAAAATTTAAATTTAATGAAGCTAAAACAGGTTTCGATATGATTATTTTAGGTAACGGAGAAACGATTCCGTTTACAAAAAAGTAAGTTCATAAAATATAAAGTTTTTAAAACCCGATAGTTAGTAACAACTATCGGGTTTTCTTTTAATTTGAAGTTTAAGGTTTCAGGTTTCAAGTTTTTTAGTTTTGGTATCGGTAAAGCCTTAGAATCTTAGTAACTTAGAATCTTAGCACCTTTAAAAAAAAAACAACATAACATTAAAAAAATGTTAGAATTTTAATTTTTTGTTTTGGAAATAAAAAAATAGTGTACTTTTGCACCGATGAATAAAATAAGTTTACATATAACTTCTTTGTCACGGACAAACACACCTGTAACTTCTCCCGAAGTACGGATACTATCTCTATAGTATTCACAGAGTTTTTCGCCGCGTATTTATTTATATTCATTTTTCATTTTGAAATCACAACATTTGTCCATTGGACAAACATATCCTAAAAGTATATATAGTTTTTCGATTTTTCTTAATCAAGTTTTTGATTTTGAGAATGTTACTTCTATTATGTCTATTTTTGTCGGACTGATTTCCGGATTTCAAACTAAACAATACGTTTTAATTTTTAACTCTAACTTCAACTATTGAAATGAAAATCTCTATTGTTGTTACTCAGGAAGAACACTTCAAATTCGCACAGGAAATTTGCGATACAATAGAATCATCTGCCTTGTTAAGAGGTACAGGGATTGCTAAAAGAACTCCTGAATACATTCAGAAAAAAATGTCGAACGGCGATGCGATGATTGCTTTGGCAGATGGAAAATTTGCAGGTTTTTGTTATATCGAAAGTTGGCAACACGGAAAATTCGTGGCCCATTCCGGCTTAATTGTTCATCCGGATTACAGAAGTTTAGGTTTGGCGAAAAAAATCAAATCAAAAGTATTTGATTATTCTCTAAAAAGATACCCGGACGCTAAGATATTTGGTATTACAACAGGTTTGGCTGTAATGAAAATAAACTCTGATTTAGGATACAAACCAGTGCCTTTCTCTGAACTTACAACAGATCCAAGTTTTTGGTCAGGATGTAAAACCTGTACCAATTACGAAATTCTAAAAAGCAAAGAAAACAAAATGTGTCTTTGTACCGGAATGCTGTATGATCCAAAAGAAAAGCAGAAAGATCCGCCAAGACATCCTTTTAATGAGGCTGTTTTAAGCAGATTAAAAAAAATAAAACAAGCTTTATTCTTAAATAAAATACTGTCTTTCGGTTTTTTATCTTAAGAATAAAATTAAAAAAGAAATCTCAAACTTGCTACATACGAAAGTATTAGCCTAAATTATAAAAAATGAAAAAAGTTGTATTAGCTTATAGTGGAGGATTAGATACCTCGTATTGTTTGAAATATTTAAAAAATGAGAAAGGTTACGAAGTTCACACCGTACTTGTAGATACAGGAGGATTTGATGCTGAAGAATTATCAGCAATCGAAAAAAGAGCTTACGAATTAGGAAGCGCGCAACACGCCAACCTAACTATCGTAGACAAATATTATGATAAAGCAATAAAATATTTGATTTTTGGAAACGTATTAAAAAACAATACTTATCCATTATCAGTAAGTGCAGAGCGTGTTTTTCAGGCAATTGAAGCCATTAAATATGCTAAAAAAGTAGGAGCAAGCGCCATCGCACATGGAAGTACAGGTGCTGGAAATGACCAGATTCGTTTTGATTTGATTTTCCAAACCATCGCTCCGGAAATTGAAATCATCACTCCAATTAGAGATTTAAAATTATCAAGACAAGAAGAAGTTGATTATTTGTCTAAAAACGGAGTTCACTATTCTTGGGAAAAAGCACAATATTCGATTAATAAAGGACTTTGGGGAACAAGTGTAGGAGGAAAAGAAACTCTTACTTCAAGCCAGCCATTGCCTGGTGACGCTTATCCGTCGCAATTGAAAAAAGAAGGAGAAGAAAAAGTAAGATTGCATTTTGAGCAAGGAGAATTAGTTGGAATAAACGGTCAATTAGACAAACCATCAAATAATATTGTAGCTCTTGAAAAACTGGCAAATGCCTTTGCAATTGGTAGAGATATTCACGTAGGTGATACTATTATAGGTATTAAAGGAAGAGTTGGTTTTGAGGCTGCTGCACCATTAATTATCATCAAAGCGCACCATTTATTAGAGAAACACACACTTGGTAAATGGCAACAATACTGGAAAGAACAATTAGGAAACTGGTACGGAATGTTATTTCACGAAGGTCAGTTTTTAGATCCTGTAATGAGAAATATTGAGACATTCTTGCAAGACACACAAAAAACAGTAAATGGAGTTGTAATCGTTTCTCTAAAACCATATCATTTTTCGCTTGACGGAATTGAATCAGATAATGATTTAATGAATACTGGTTTTGGTCAATACGGAGAAATGAACAATGCATGGACTTCTGACGATGCAAAAGGATTTATTAAGATTTTAGGAAATGCACAAAACATATTTTCATCTGTAAATCATTTAGATCATGATTAATTTCTGATGATTTATTAAAAAAAAATAAAACTTAATTTTTATGAAAACAAAAGTATTTTTTTTTACTTCCAATGTTTCTGCTATTTCTTGGTTGTTCAAGTGATAACGATACGCCGGAAAAGGAAACTTTAAAACCGGTTACTTATGAAGTTTTATTATTTGAATTTACAGCTGACACAGGTAATAATTCATCTCGATTACATTATGAAATAAAATATACTAATCCTAATGATGTTGCTGTAAAAGGAACATCAAGCGTAACTGCCAATTATAACGGATTGATATTAACTCCTATTAAAAGAGTTCCTCCATATATTGAAATTGGTGCAAATTCTAATTATACCGAAGTTTATAATGTTGAATCTGTACATGACACACAATCATTAAGTCCTGAGCAGATAAAGACATATTACATAAAGTTTATATCCGCAGAATTTGTTTTTGCTATTGATTAAAAAAACTAGGAGATTAGACAACTTTTTAAGATTGTTTAATCTAAAAACACAAAAGATATTATAAATCGAATTCGATTTAACAATATATCTAAAAAAATAAAAATTATGATTAATATCGGAATAATTGGTGGTTCGGGCTACACGGCCGGAGAATTGATCAGAATATTAATGTATCATCCCAATGTAAACATTGATTTTGTTTACAGTACGACAAATGCAGGGAAACCGCTTTCTGTGGCGCACCACGATTTGATGGGAGATATTGAAATGAATTTTACTGATGTGGTGAATCCGAATGTGAATGTTGTTTTTTTATGTTTGGGTCACGGAAAATCTATTTCGTTTCTTGAGGAAAATAAGTTTGCAAGTCACACCAAAATCATTGATTTAGGAAATGATTTCAGATTGACAAAAGATGCTGTTTTCGAAGGAAAAGAATTTGTTTACGGATTGCCTGAATTGAATAAAGCGGAAATCAAAAAAGCAAATTTCATTGCAAATCCGGGTTGTTTTGCAACAGCAATTCAATTGGCTCTTTTGCCTTTGGCTAAAAATAATTTGCTTAAAAATGACGTTCATATTAATGCCACAACCGGAAGCACAGGTGCGGGCGTAAGTCTTGCCGAAACTTCTCATTTTAGTTGGAGAAATAATAATATGTCTCATTATAAGGCTTTTGAACACCAGCATTTAGGCGAAATCAACCAAAGCGTGAATCAATTGCAGGCAGATTATTCAGATGAATTGATTTTTGTTCCGAATAGAGGAGACTTTACAAGAGGAATTTTTGCGACTTTATATACTGATTCTGAAGAAAGTTTAGAAGATTTAGTGGCGAAATATCAGGATTTCTATAAAAATGAGCCTTTTGTAACCGTAACAACGACAAACATCAATATGAAACAAGTTGTTCAAACCAACAAATGTATCATTAGTTTATTGAAAAAAGGAAACCGGGTTTTAATAACGTCAATCATTGATAACTTAACCAAAGGTGCTTCAGGACAAGCGATTCAAAATATGAATTTAATGTTCGGATTAGAAGAAACCACCGGTTTACATTTGAAACCAAGCGGATTTTAGGAAAAAGTTATGGGTTAAAAGTTAAACGTTTTTTAACGTCTTTATTTAAAACTTCTAACTCATAACAAATAACATATAACTTTTCAAGACATGAATTTATTCAACGTATACCCACTTTATGATATCACTCCTGTAAAAGCAGTAGATTGCACAATTACAGACAATAACGGAGTAGAATATTTAGACTTATATAGCGGACATGGTGTGATTTCAATTGGCCATACGCAACCTGATTATGTAGCCAAATTAAAAAATCAATTAGATCATTTAGGATTTTATTCGAATGCTATTCAGAATCCTTTGCAGGTAGAATTAGCTCAGAAATTAGGAAAGCTTTCAGGATTAGAAGATTACGAATTGTTTTTATGCAGTTCTGGTGCTGAAGCAAACGAAAATGCGTTAAAATTAGCTTCTTTCCATAATGGAAAATCAAGAGTTGTCGCTTTTGATAATTCTTTCCATGGAAGAACTTCTGCAGCCGTTGCGGTTACAGATAACAAGAAAATCGTAGCGCCAATAAATGCACAGCAAGTAGTTACTTTTTTACCTTTAAACCAAATCGAACTAGTTGAAGCTGAATTGGCTAAAGGAGATGTTACAGCAGTAATTATCGAAGGAATTCAGGGAGTTGGAGGTTTAGATCAGGGAACGACAGAATTTTTTCAAGCTTTAGAAAAAGCATGTAAAAAACACGATGTAGTTTTGATTTTAGACGAAGTACAATCAGGATACGGAAGAAGCGGAAAATTCTTCGCTTTCCAACATCACGGAATCAACGCTGATATTATTTCAGTTGCAAAAGGAATGGGGAATGGATTTCCGGTTGGAGCCATTTTAATCTCTCCAAAATTTGAAGCAAGTTTCGGATTATTAGGAACTACTTTCGGCGGAAGCCATTTATCTTGTGCTGCAGGAATTGCAGTTCTTGACGTAATTGAAAAACTAGATTTACAGAAAAACGTAAACGAAGTTTATGAATATTTCTTAGAACAAATCAAACAAGTTCCCGGAATTAAGCAAGTAAAAGGAAAAGGTTTAATGCTTGGCGTTGAATTTGATTTTGATGTAGCAGCTTTAAGAAAAAAACTAATTATTGAAAAACACATTTTTACAGGAAGTGCCAACAATAAAAATCTGTTAAGAATTTTGCCGCCTTTGACAGTAAAAAAATCAGATATTGATACCTTTATTGTAGCTTTAAAAGAAAGTTTAGAAGAGCTTCAAAATTAATGAAGCCATTAAAAAATATTTTAGGTGCTCTTTTGATCATTGGTGTTTTATTTCCAATGTTACTTTTTCTGAATCCATTTGCATGGGGAATGAGAAGAGCACCTGAATATGTTCCTTCAAAAGAACTTGAAAAAGTTTTGGAAGCAATGAAAAAAGAGATCAATACATACGAACAAGTAGATGTTGATACTTATAATAATACGGCTAATTTATGGTATTTAAGAGATTGCCAAAATAAAAGACTGGACTCTTTAGAAAATTTTGAAATTCAATTTTCTGAAGTCAAAAATGATGCTTTTGTTAAAGAAAAAATTAAGAAGTATGCCCCATTAATTGAGAAACAATTAGAATGCAACTGTTATGATTCTTTGATATTTAAATATGAGTTGAAGGAAAATGAAATGCAAAAAGTAGTTTTAGGATTTAAAATTAAATAATGATGAATAAAAGCTTTTTAATTTCAGATTCATTTCTCAAATACCAGTCTATAGCTTATTTGTTTATTATTTTTTGGGCTATTTTAATTAGAAATGTACAAAGTATGTTTGTTATATTCAAATATACAGAACTGATAAATCAAGTTCTTTTTTTTATATATTTTGCTGTTGTATTATCTTCTGTTGTAGTATTAATAAAACAAATTTTAAGAGTTTATTTTTCGTTAGATAATAATATAAAAAGAAGTATATGGTTAGTAGTCAATATTTTTCTGTATTACGGAGTCTTACTTGCCGACCTATATATTTCATCGCAATTTAGATTTTAGAAACAACCAAAAAACAACCAACCAACTAGAAATTATGAATCCATTATCAATTGAAAAACGCAATCTGGTTTTGCACTCGATGGCAAAACTCGTCGAGAAGGAACGGAGTCAGATTATCTTAACCAATCAAGAAGATTTACTCGCTTATGACGGTTCAGATTTAGCAATGGAAGAACGCTTGAAAGTAGATGATAAAAAAGTCGACGAGATGATTTTATCGTTGAACCAATTGGCTTCGCAGGAAGATCCTGTTGGAGTAGAGCGTTTTCATTTTACTCATGATAATGGAATAAAAGTCATTAATAAAACAGCAGCTTTTGGAACGATTTTAATCATTTACGAATCTCGCCCGGATGTTACAATCGAAGCGGGAGGAATCGCATTTAAATCCGGAAATAAGATTTTATTAAAAGGAGGAAAAGAAGCTTTAAAATCGAATTTGAAAATTGTTGATTTATGGCATCAGGCTTTAGAAGAAAATAGAGTTTCGAAAGATTGGGTCGAGTATTTGAATTATAACCGCGCAGAAACTCAGGCTTTTTTAGAAAAACCAACTCAAAAAGTAGATTTAATCGTTCCAAGAGGAGGAGAAAAATTAATTGAGTTTGTAAAAGCGCACGCAACGTGCCCGGTGATAGTAAGCGGACGCGGAAATAATTTTGTATACGTTCATAAAGATGCAGATACTGATTTGGCTTTAAAAATAATTTTGAATGCTAAAATCTCAAAAATCTCTGCTTGTAATGCGGTAGATAAGGTTTTAATAGATTCTAAATTACCCAATTTTGAAGGTTTTGCAGCTATTTTAATAGAAACATTAAAAGAATCTAATGTAGAAGTGATTGTTGACGAATCTTTAAAAAGTTTTGAAGACACAGAAACACTTCAGAATGAAGATATGTGGTATGAAGAATTTTTAGATTATAAAATTGTAATCGGAACCATTGATTCCGAGGAAAATGCAATTGATAAAATCAATAAATATTGCGGAGGACATTCGGCAGTAATTATTACGAAAGATGACAAAGCAGCACAAGAATTTATGGATGCCGTTGATACCGCTGCTGTTTATCAAAATGCATCCACCCGTTTTACCGACGGAGGACAATTTGGCTTGGGTGGAGAATTAGCGATAAGCACCGATAAATTACATCAAAGAGGACCAATTGGACTTCAACATCTCGTGACAAACAAATGGTACGTGTACGGAGAAGGACAAATACGATAATAATTTTAGATTTCTAATTTTAGATTTTAGATTGATGAGCAACGATTTTTTGATTTCAAATTATTGGAATGTAATTATAGACAAAGCTTTGCGAACTTACCGTTTGTAAAACACAAAGAATATAAAAAAAAACCTTGCGCACTTTGCGGTAAAAAAACGTTTACAATATAAAAACTTAGTCCCGAGGCTTCGGGATAGCAACTCAGAACCTTAGCCACTAAAAAAAAATGACTAAAAAGAGGATTTTATTAAAAATAGGAAGTAATACTTTAACCAAAGAAACGAATCATATTTCGCGGGGAAAGATTGAAGATATTGGTATGCAAATTGCCGCTCTTAACAAAGATTACGAATTTGTAATCGTAAGTTCAGGAGCCATTGCAGCCGCCAAACAATTTGTAAAACTCGAAAGTAAAGGCAAGGAAATTGCATTAAAACAAGCCTTAGCTTCAATTGGACAACCTCATTTAATGCGGATTTTTCATGAGAATTTCAGCGATTTAGGATTATTGACATCACAATGTTTATTGTCTTATTCTGATTTTGAAAAAGAGCAATCGAAAGTAAATATTGTCAATACCATAAATGTTTTGGTCGAGAACAATTACATTCCGATTATTAATGAAAATGATACCGTTGCTACAGATGAGATTCGGTTTGGAGATAATGATAAATTAGCGGCACTAACGGCAGTTCTTTTAAATGTTGATATTCTGATTATTGCGACCAATACAAACGGAATTTACACGAAAGATTCTATTCACGATGAAAATCCTGAAACGATAAAATTGGTAAACGATCTAAAAGTATTAGAAAAGGAAATCGGAGAATCAAAATCATCACACGGAACAGGTGGAATGCAGTCCAAAATCGAAGCAGCCGGAATCGCAAAAGCGGCCAACATAGAAACCTGGATCGTAAACGGATTAAATGATAATTTTATTTTAAAAGCATTAGAAGGAGAAATTCCTTTTACGAAAATTGTGTAGAAATGTTTATTTGTTTAATCGTTAATTCGGTTAATCGATCGGGCAAATAAACAGTTAAACAAATTAACGATTAAACAAGAAAAAGACATGAACTATATTTCAATACAAGATATCGACTCATTATCAAAATGGGTAAAAAGTGCGTTAAAAATCAAAAAGAACCCACTTAAAAATCAAGACTTAGGGAAAAACAAAACCTTAGGAATGTTATTCTTTAACCCGAGTTTAAGAACGCGTTTGAGTACTCAAAAAGCAGCTATAAACTTAGGGATGAACGTTATGGTGATGAACTTCACCAATGAAGGCTGGACATTAGAGTTCGAAGATGGAGCTATTATGAATTCAGGAGCTTCAGAGCATATTAAAGAAGCTGCCGAAGTAGTTTCTCAATATTGCGATATTATCGCCATTCGTGCTTTTGCAGGTTTGGTAGACAAAGAAAAAGATTATGCTGAAACGGTAATTTCAGGATTCCTGAAACACGCAACAGTGCCAATCGTGAATATGGAAAGTGCCGTTCGTCATCCAATGCAATCTTTGGCAGACGCTATTACGATGGAGGAATACAAAACGAAGCATAAACCAAAAGTAGTTTTATCTTGGGCTCCGCATCCAAAAGCGTTGCCACAAGCTGTTGCAAATTCATTTGTAGAAATGATGCAAATGCAAAAAGACATGGATTTTGTAATCACACATCCAGAAGGTTACGAACTAAGTCCGGAAATAACAAAAGACTGCAAAATCGAATACGACCAAAACAAAGCGTTCGAAAATGCCGATTTCGTTTACGTTAAAAACTGGAGCAACTTCAACGATTACGGAAAAGTAACCAACATAGATCCAAACTGGACTGTTACTGCAGAAAAAATGGCATTAACTAACAACGGAAAATTCATGCACTGTCTTCCTGTTCGTCGTAACGTAATTGTAACCGATGAAGTTATTGATAGCGAGAATTCAATCGTAATTCAGCAAGCAAATAACAGAACCTATTCAGCGCAATTAGTTTTACAGAAGATTTTGAAGAAAATGTAGTTTAAAGCTACTAAGTTTCTAAGGTACTAAGCTGCTAAGTATTTTTAGAATTTTAGAATAAATCTTAGCAACTTAGAATCTTAGTACCTTAGCATCTTATGAGAGTTACCGTAATAAAAATAGGTGGAAACATCATCGACAATCCAAAAGAGTTAGAACAATTCTTAACCGACTTTTCTAAAATCGAAGGCTATAAAGTTTTAGTTCACGGTGGTGGAAAATCGGCTACAAAAATGGCGCAAAGTATTGGTTTGGTTCCTCAAATGATTGAAGGCCGCCGAATTACCGATGCCGCAATGCTTGATGTAGTTGTAATGATTTACGCCGGACAAATCAATAAAGATGTTGTGGCGCAATTACAAGCTAAAGACAACAACGCAATGGGATTTTCAGGAGCTGACGGGAATTTGATTCAGTCAACAAAACGAAATCATCCAACGATAGATTACGGATTTGTAGGCGATGTAAAAAAAGTCAATACAAAGTTATTGGCAACTTTACTTGAAGCAGGAATCGTTCCTGTTTTCTGTGCTATTACACACGATAAAAACGGACAATTGTTAAACACAAATGCAGATACCATTGCAAGCGAATTATCAATTGCATTGTCTGAGGTTTTTGATGTTACGCTAACATATTGTTTCGAAAAACAAGGCGTTTTGCAAGATTCAGAGGATGATTCATCTGTAATAACAGAAATCAACGAAGAATTATACAACAAACTAAAGGCAGAAAAAGTTATTCATTCCGGAATGATTCCTAAACTGGATAATTGCTTCAATAGTTTATCAAGAGGCGTTCAGAAAATCAAAATCGGGCATCATAAAATGCTTCAAAATCCTGATGTTCTGCACACCACCATTACGTTATAAAAAATATAGCCACAGATTAGCGGATTGAAAGGATTAAAATCTGTGAAAATCTTTTAATCTGTGGCAAAAAAAGAGCATTGCACAAGGCATTTTAAATATTAATTTAAGAAATTTGCGCAAATTAAAATCGTCACAGATTTAATTAAAAACTTTGTGACTTCGTCCCGATAGCTATCGGGATCACGGTAAAGAAACCATAACTATGAAAAATATTGCAACGCTTACCCAGGAAGCAATTAGTTTATTAAAAAGCCTGATCGAAACCCCTTCATTTTCAAGTGAAGAAGATCAAACAGCACTTTTGATAGAAAATTGGTTCAATCAAAACGAGATTCCTTTCAATAGAGAAAATAATAATGTGTGGGCTTTCAATAAATATTTCGACGAAAATAAACCAACACTTTTACTAAATTCACACCACGATACCGTAAAACCAAATCAAGCCTATACAAACGATCCGTTTAAAGCGATCGAAAAAGACGGTAAATTATTCGGGTTAGGAAGCAATGATGCCGGAGGATGCTTAGTTTCATTATTAGCAACTTTCGTTCATTTTTACGAGAATCAAAATTTATCTCATAACCTCGTAATTGTAGCTTCGGCAGAAGAAGAAAGCAGCGGAAAAAATGGTTTAAACAGCGTTTTAAAACATTTACCGGAGTTAGATTGCGCAATTGTAGGTGAACCAACTTTAATGCAATTGGCTGTGGCTGAGAAAGGTTTATTGGTTTTGGATGTAAAAGTAAAAGGAACTGCAAGTCACGCTGCACATCAAAACGACGATAATTCATTATACAAATCAATTCCCGTAATGGAATGGTTTAAAAACTATAAATTCGATAAAATCTCAGATGTTTTAGGTCCTGTAAAAATGACCGTAACGCAAATCAGCGCAGGAAAACAACATAATGTTGTACCATCAGAATGCGATTTGGTTGTCGATATTCGCGTAACAGATCGTTATACAAATGCCGAGATTCTTGAAGTAGTAAAAGCAAATGTAAACGCCGAAGTAACGCCTAGATCTATGCATTTAAATGCGTCATCTATTCCAGTTACTCACGGTTTAGTACAAGCCGGAATCGCTTTAGGAAGAACAACTTATGGCTCACCAACGCTTTCAGATCAATCTGTTTTAAGCTGTCAGTCATTAAAACTAGGACCAGGAGAAACATTACGTTCACATTCAGCAGACGAATTTATTTTCATCAACGAAATCGAAGAAGGAGTCGACTTGTATATCAAAATACTAACCGATTTTTTTAAATTATAATTTTGTTTTTTTAGGATTAAGATCTTTATTATGAGAGAAAAATTTGATAAGTGGATACAAGTAAATAAAAAGTCTATTTCTAAATCTGAGAAGTATTCAAAAACTATAACTACAATTTCAAATCATTTTAAAAAATCTTTGGAAAGAAATATTGATTTATATAAAATTATAAAGTCTGAAGAAATTCTTAAGCTTAAAGAGGAATATTTTAGTTACACTGAATTTCTTTCAAAAAATAAAAGAGGAAATAGAATGTATAGTCGTTCATTAGATTTATATATTGAATTTCTAGAAGATGAAGGAATTTTGCTGGAAATTGAAAAAATTGAAAATGATCCTAATTTAAGAGAGTTAGAAAAGGAAGCAATTATTTTAAGCAGAATTGGACAAGGAAAATATAGAAATGATTTAATAAAAATTTGGAAAGGCTGTTCATTGTCAGGTTATAAAGATGTTAGGTTTTTAATAGCATCACACATAAAGCCATGGAAAGTATCCAACAATGACGAAAAAGTAGATAAATTTAATGGACTTTTACTTTTGCCGACTTATGATAAATTATTTGATTTAGGATTTATCACTTTTGATAAAAGTGGATTTATTAAGATTTCAAAAGAATTAGAAGACATTGAAAAAATTGGTATTAATGAAAAGATGAAAATCAAATTAAAAGAAGGTAATTTAAAGTACTTAGAGTTTCATTACAATAACATCTTCAAAAAAACAGTAATTTAAGAGAAACATTTGTTTCTAAAAAATCTAAAAAACTAAGTTATGAAACTTTGGGAAAAAGGAATACCAACAGATAAGCAAATCGAACATTTCACAGTAGGAAACGATCGTGAATTGGATTTAGTTCTTGCAAAATACGATGCTTTAGGTTCAATCGCACACGCCAAAATGCTCGATCAAATTGGTTTATTAACGCAAGAAGAAACCACTTCTTTAGTTGATGCATTAAACGAAATCATTGCAGATGTTGTAATAGGTAATTTCGAAATCGAAGATAGTTTCGAAGACGTACATTCTAAAATAGAATATTTATTGACCGTAAAATTGGGCGATGCCGGAAAGAAAATCCATACGGCACGTTCTCGTAACGATCAGGTTCTGGTAGATGTTCATTTATACTTAAAAGACGAACTAAAAGCCTTAAAAGAACAAGTAAAAACATTGTTTGATTTGCTAATGGAATCGGCAGAGAAACACCAAAATGTTTTATTGCCAGGATATACGCACTTGCAAATCGCGATGCCATCATCATTCGGGATGTGGTTTTCGGCTTACGCCGAAAGTTTCATTGATGATGTTACGATGTTAAACGCAGCTTTAAAAATTGTAGATCAAAACCCGTTGGGTTCTGCAGCAGGTTACGGAAGTTCGTTTCCTATCAACAGAACATTTACAACTCAGGAATTAGGTTTCGAAACTCTAAAATTCAACGCTGTTGCAGCACAAATGAGCCGCGGAAAAGCAGAGAAAACCGTTGCATTTGCAATGGCAAGTGTTGCCGGAACGTTATCAAAATTTGCAATGGATGTTTGTTTGTACATGAGTCAAAACTTTGATTTTATTGGTTTGCCGGCACATCTTACAACAGGATCGAGCATTATGCCTCACAAGAAAAACCCAGATGTTTTCGAATTAATCAGAGGAAAATGCAACAAGATTCAGGCGCTTCCATACGAAATCACTTTAATTACTAATAATCTACCAAGCGGTTATCACAGAGATTTACAGCTTTTAAAAGAAGGATTGTTTCCAGCGCTTCAAAACTTAAAAGCATGTCTGGATATTGCGATTTTCTCTGTAAAAGATATTACAGTAAAAGACAACATCTTAAAAGATAAAAAATACGATTATTTGTTTACAGTCGATACTTTAAACGAAATGGTGGTTGCCGGAATACCTTTTAGAGATGCATACAAAGCCGTTGCAGAACAGTTGGAAGCAGGAACATATCAATCTCCAAAAGAAACAAAACATACGCATGAAGGCAGCATCAATAACTTATGTTTAGATGCTATCAAAGACAAAATGAAAGCAGCGCTTTAAAAGCGTTTCAGCCAATAAAAAAGCCGATTTGTAAGTGATACAAATCGGCTTTTTTATGAAAATTATAATGATGATCAACTTTTGTTTGCGCAGCTTGTAGAGATTACACCAACAGAACTTACCTGAAGTGTTGCACCTGCACCACACGATGTATTAGTTACATATTGTTCCACTTTTCCAACAGGGATTGTGGTGTAAGGATAAGATGGTTTATTTACTTTAGTGCCAAAATCCATTGGGCCTTTGCGACAACGATCAAATACAATTCCTACCGTTCCGCCGTCTGTACTTATGTAGTCTTTAAAAACCTTTTCTACTTTTGCAAAATCAGTCCCTTCAACATAACAAGTCGAATTTTTAACACCACCGCCTAAACCAATGGCCAAAGAACCAGATTCTGACGTATTATAATAACAATTCAGAATATGAATTTCTAAATTTCTGCCACGAGGCATACGCTGTTTACAACCTTCTGCCCAATAACAATTCTTAAAAGTAATGCTGTAATGTCCGTCAGCAGGAAAATCATTTTTGTTGGAACCAATAAGATCACTAAACCTATGATCGTCTGCACCACCTGAACCGCCTGATTTTGGTGGTTTTAGATAAGTAAATTTACACCATGAAATGGTTACATTATCTGTTTTTCCTTTATTATCATAATTTCCGTCCTGACCATCCTGAAACTCACAATGATCAACCCAAAGATTCGTGCAATCAGCGGTTAAATTATCCTGACCATCAATATCATAAGCGCCTGGGCCAACGAAAACAAGATTTCTGATAATTACATTATTAGATCCTGGTTTTAAACTTAAAATACCTGCCCCGGGATTCGATTGTGTTTCGTTCACTAATTTCGCGCCTGGCAATCCTAAAATAGTTTTATTGGTAACTACTTCATGAATAGGTTCGCCACTTGAAATAGTAATTATTCCTGATACTAAAACTACAGCAGGCGATTTTAATTTAATTTTTGATAACAATTCAGCATAAGTTGTTACTATAACAGGAGTAGAGTTGCCTCCTCCAGTAGTGGCTGCACCAAATCCTTCCGGAGATTCCATATAGTAATTTTGCGCAAAAATAGAAGACATACTCAATAAGAAAAAGAGTAATAGCAGATTTTGTTTCATTTTTATAAGTTAGTTTTTTGTGGTTTTCTATAATCTATCAATTAAATGTAATCGATTACACAAATTTAATTATTAAAGTTTACAATCAGTCGTTTTACTGAAAATATTAACGATTTACATCTTTTATATTTTATAAGTATTTTTTTACTAACAAGATATTCGAACAAAAAAGACTATTTTTGATTTGTATGTATAAAAGTAAATTATGAATAAGTTTGATGACCAGGCTTCGAAATCGCTTTTGGATAAAAATCTAATAACTGAGAATCAATATCAGGAAATTAGTGTGTATCGCAATTTGAATATTTTCTCGCTAAATGCAGAACTAAAATTGTTCCTCTATTTATCTGTTTTATTGTTTACTTCAGGAATTGGGATTTTAATTTACAATAATATCGACAGCATTGGTCATATTGCAATCCTCTCATTGTTGTTAATTGTGATAGGAGTTTGTTTTTATTATTGTTTTAAAAATTCAAAAGGATTTCAAAAACAGGAAACTACTTTTGAACATCCGGTTGTAGAATATCTGGCCTTAGCTGGTAGTATTTTGACTTGTATTTTCATAGGATATTTGCAATTTCAGTATCAGCCATTTGGAACAAATTACAGATTCGCTACTTTAATCCCAACCATTGTCAGCTTCTTTTGTGCTTATTATTTCGATAATAAAAGTATTCTCACTATTGGTATTACAGGTTTGGCGGCATACGTTGGACTTTCAGTAACACCTCAGGATTTGCTAAACAATAGTAATTTTTACAACGATCAGACGTTAAGTTATTCGGCTATAATATTGGGAGTGTTGCTAATTCTATGGACGATTTATAGTTCAAGAATTCAGTTAAAAACGCATTTTAATATTATCTATCTCACTTTTGCTTTGCATATTATTAGTATTGCCACTATTAGCAGCTTGCTCGATTATTTTGAATACGGAATTTGGTTTCTTTTTCTGATTGTATTGGCAGCTTCGTCTTTTTATTTTTACAAAATTAGCCATGAACTTAAGGCAATTTCTTTGTATGTTTTTATGATTGTCTACGCTTATATAGGACTTAATATATTCCTGATTAGAATTTTCGAAAACTTTAGTTTTTCAGATATTTGGGTATTGTTCATTATGATCCTTCCTGTATATTTTATAGGCTCTATTTTAATGTTTATAAAGTTGATTAAAAAATTCAATAAAGAAATCGCAGCATGATAGTATACGATAAAAACTTATTAGACAATTTAGCTTTAGTCGAAGAAGCTAATTCTTTAGAATCAGCTGGATTTATTAGTAAAGAGCAAAAGAATTTAATTAAAAAAGAATTACCTGCTTTCAAGAGGCAAAGTAATATGCTGGTACGTTTGGGATTCTTTTTATTAGGAGCATTTTTGTACTTATCTATATGTGGGGTAATCGCATTAATAGGATTGACAGGTTCTACTTCTGAACATAATTTTTTTAATATTTGCTGTTATATTTTTGCCGCAATTGGTTTTGCGGGTGCAGAGTTTTTGGCAAATCAAAAATATTACGGACACGGATTAGACGATGCTTTTATTTTAGGAGCACTTTTAAATGTAGGATTTGCTATTGCCATAACAACCGAAGGCTATGAAATACAAGTTGCACTTTTTGTTGCTGTAGCTTCGTTTTTTATGTACAGAAGATATTTGCATCTATTGTCTTTATTGGTCTTTTGTATTGCAGCTGCAGGAGTTTTATTTTTCGGAATGTTTGAATTTGGCGATACAGGAAAAACGATTTTGCCATTTATAGCCATGTTAGCATCAGCCGCATTTTACTTTTTTACAAAAAGAATGCTTCATAAACTCACCGTAAATTATTACTACAATGGTCTTTTATTGGCCAATAGTTTTTGCTTGGTTTTGTTTTACCTTTCTTGCAATTATTTAGTAGTTAGAGAGCTTTCGGCAGAGCTTTTAGGTAACGAAGTACTGCCGGGACAAGATATTCCGTTTGCTATTTTCTTTTATGCTTTTACTTTTATTGTTCCTGCTGTTTATTTGGTTCAGTCCTTAAAAACAAAAGACAGAATCATGCTTTGGATAAGCTTTTTGGCTATCGGATTTTCAATCTATACTATAAGATTCTACTATTCGGTTTTACCAATAGAAGTAGCCCTAACGCTTGGGGGATTAGTTTTATTTGCAATAGCTTATTTTTCGATTAGAAAACTAAAAGATAATGAAGTTGGTTTGACATTTAAACCGGATAGGATCAATAATTCAAATGCGATTTTAAATGCCGAAGCTTTAATAGTAGCCTCAACTTTTGGAATGAAACCAGAAGCAAAAGTACCGGATTCTCCCATGGATTTTGGAGGAGGAGGTTTTAGCGGTGGAGGTTCAGAGGGAACTTTTTAGTCCTTTTTTACCATTGCATTTTTGTTTTTTCACCATTAAGATATTAAGTTTCATTAAGGGTTAAGCTTAATTTTTCTTAATATCTTAATGGTGAAATATTTTAACTTTAGTGTTGAATTTTTTCTTTCAAAGCCACAGCATCAATATCGCTGTGAGAAACATCATAAACAGCTTGTCCGTTTTTGATTAAGATTAATTGCGGAGATTCATGATATACATTAAATCTGCTGGCAATTTCGTTAGAGATATCACGATGGGCGATTAAATCTAAAAAATAAGCATCGACAGTTTCGTTTAAATCGTATTCACGTTCAAACTGTTTCAAAGCCATACGGCTAATGCTGCATCTTGTACTATGCTTAAAAATAACAACCGGCTTCTCGTTCGAGATCGTGGTAACTTCTAATAATTGTGCTACATCGGTTAATTCTGTCCAGTTTACATTACTTTTTGGAGAGTCTGTATTATCTGAACTTCCGAAGATTGAATTTAAAAAACTCATATTTGACGTGTTTTATGACTTTTTGACGTTAAAAAATGATAAAAATCACGTTTTAAATGTCATTTTGTCTGTATTTTTAATGTGGAATATCTTTTGAATGATCTAAAGCAAAGTTATATCATTTAAAGTTAAAAATGTAATCCAATAAATTGTAATTTTAATGGTATCGAACTTTAAAACTAAAAATCAAACCTAAAACATACACATATGAACATAAATAAATTTACAATTAAGTCGCAGGAAGCCATACAGTTATCGCAACAGTTGGCCCAACGCAACGGACAGCAGCAAATAGAAAACGAACACATTTTTAAAGCTATTTTTGAAGTAGATGAAAATGTAGCGCCGTTTATTTTGAAAAAACTAAATGTAAATGTTCCGTTGTTTTTACAAATATTAGACAGTACCATTCAAAGCTTTCCTAAAGTTTCCGGAGGTGATATTTTACTTTCCAGAGATGCTAATAAAGCGCTGAATGAAGCTGAGATTATTGCTCAGAAGATGAACGATGAATATGTTTCTATCGAACATTTGATTTTAGCAATCTTCGATTCAAAAAGTAAAGTTTCTCAGATTTTAAAAGATCAGGGAGTTACAGGAAAAGGCCTAAAAGCAGCCATTGAAGAACTTCGTAAAGGAGAAAGAGTAACATCTGCTTCGGCTGAAGAAAACTATAATTCATTAAACAAATACGCTAAAAACTTAAACGAATTAGCGCGAAACGGAAAACTAGATCCTGTTATTGGCCGTGATGAAGAAATTCGTCGTGTGTTACAGATTTTGACGCGTAGAACAAAAAATAACCCAATGCTAATAGGAGAGCCGGGAGTTGGTAAAACTGCTATTGCTGAAGGACTTGCACATAGAATTGTTGATGGTGATGTGCCGGAAAACTTAAAAGATAAAATCGTTTTCTCACTAGATATGGGAGCACTGATTGCCGGTGCTAAATTTAAAGGAGAATTTGAAGAACGTTTAAAAGCTGTTGTAAAAGAGGTTACAGCTGCCGAAGGTGATATCGTTTTATTTATTGATGAAATTCATACCCTTGTAGGTGCAGGTGGAGGAGAAGGCGCAATGGATGCGGCAAACATCCTAAAACCAGCTTTGGCTCGTGGAGAATTGAGAGCAATTGGTGCAACGACTTTAGATGAATATCAAAAATATTTTGAGAAAGATAAAGCGTTAGAGCGTCGTTTTCAAAAAATCTTAATCGATGAACCGGATACTGAAAGTGCGATATCTATTTTACGTGGAATCAAAGAAAAGTACGAAACGCATCATAAAGTTCAGATTAAGGATGAGGCTATTATTGCAGCAGTTGAACTTTCACAACGATATATTACCAACCGTTTTTTACCGGACAAAGCGATCGATTTGATGGATGAAGCCGCTTCTAAACTGCGTATGGAAATCAATTCGAAACCAGAAGAATTAGATGTTCTGGATCGTAAAATTATGCAGTTGGAAATCGAGATCGAAGCCATTAAACGTGAAAAAGAAGAAAGTAAACTGAAAATCCTGCGCATGGATTTGGCGAACTTAAAAGAAGAACGCAACGAAATCTATGCAAAATGGAAATCAGAAAAAGATGTTGTTGACGGAATTCAAGCCGTAAAACAAGAAATTGAAGATTTTAAATACGAAGCAGAACGTGCAGAACGTGATGGAGATTACGGAAAAGTAGCTGAAATTCGTTACGGAAAAATTAAAGAAGCACAGGAACGTCTTGATGTTTTACAAAAACAATTGCAGGAATATCAGTCTGGTAATTCTTTGATTAAGGAAGAAGTAACCCGCGAAGATATCGCAGAAGTCGTAGCAAAATGGACAGGAATTCCTGTTATGAAAATGCTTCAGACGGAGCGCGAGAAACTATTGCATCTAGAAGATGAATTACACAAACGTGTAGTAGGGCAGGAAGAAGCGATTGAAGCCGTGAGTGATGCTGTTCGTAGAAGTCGTGCGGGATTACAAGACATGAAAAAACCAGTTGGTACCTTCTTATTTTTAGGAACAACCGGAGTGGGTAAAACTGAGTTGGCAAAAGCCCTGGCTGAATATCTTTTTGATGACGAAAATGCTATGACACGTATCGACATGAGTGAGTATCAGGAACGTCACAGTGTGAGTCGTTTAGTAGGTGCGCCTCCGGGATATGTTGGTTATGACGAAGGTGGTCAGTTGACTGAAGCCGTACGTAGAAAGCCGTATTCTGTAATTTTGTTAGACGAGATCGAAAAAGCGCATGCCGATACTTTCAATATTTTATTGCAGGTTCTGGATGAAGGTCGTTTGACAGATAACAAAGGACGTTTGGCTGATTTTAAGAATACAATCATCATCATGACATCCAACATGGGAAGTCAGATTATACAAGACAAATTCGAAAATTTAAAAGGTGGTGTTGAAGCTGCTACGGAAGCTGCAAAAGTTGAAGTTCTGGGATTATTGAAACAAACAGTTCGTCCGGAATTTATAAACCGTATCGACGAAATCGTAATGTTTACACCGCTAACGGTAGAAAACATTTCTAAAATCGTGAGTTTACAGCTTAAGAGTGTTACAAAAATGCTGGCTTTACAAGGCATTGCAATGGATGCAACACCGGAAGCGATCAAGTATTTGTCTGATAAAGGTTATGATCCTCAGTTTGGCGCAAGACCTGTAAAACGTGTCGTACAGAGAGAAGTGCTGAATCAGTTGTCGAAAGAAATTTTGGCAGGAAACATTACAACAGACAGCATCATTTTAATAGATGCTTTCGATGGGCAATTGGTATTTAGAAACCAAACCCACATCGAAAAATAATTTTTTGGTTTTAATATTTTTTTGAGATAAGCACCGGTCGAAAGGCTGGTGCTTTTTTTTATGCTTTTTTATAAGTTTTTCCAAGAGAATAATATTTTTTTGTAAGTATTGATATATATTTGATGGATAAATAAGAATAATTTTGAAAAATAACTAACCGATAAATTTATTATATGAAGAGAAACCAACCCAACTTTTTACTTTTATTTATTACCAGTATTTTATTTATTACCAATAGTTATTCACAAGAAAGCATAGTAGTTTCAGGAGGAGCTGCAACAGGATCCGGAGGAACATCAAATTATTCAATAGGGCAAATAGCTTATACAGGTGTACCTGGATCTGATGCCTATATTTTACAAGGTGTTCAGCAACCCTATGAAATCATTACTTTGGGCACTGATGAATTTACTGAAATCAACCTTTTAATTACTGCATTTCCTAACCCTGCAATCGACATCCTTAATTTAGTTATTGTCAATGATAAATGGCAAGATTTGTCTTGTACATTATCTGATATTAGCGGGAAAACGGTATCTAAAAAATTAAAAATTGCAAGTCCGGAAACAAGTATATCTATGCAAGGATTAAATCAGGGAATTTATTTTCTATCAGTAAATAATAGCAACAAAACAATCAAAACTTTTAAAATCATAAAAAAATAATATTCTAAACAGCTGAAAAACATATGAAAAAAATTACTCTGGCATTACTATTATTAAGTTCTTTTACTATTTTATTCGCACAAGCTCCACAAAAAATGAGCTACCAGTCGGTAATTCGTAAAACAGATGGTACATTGGTTGCGAGCACTTTAGTAAGTATAAAAATTAGTATCTTATTAGGATCAGCAACTGGTACAGCAACTTATATAGAAACACAAACGACAACAACAAACAATAACGGATTAGCAACAATAGAAATAGGAGGCGGAACAGCAGTTACCGGAACTTTTGCAGCTATCAATTGGGGGGCGGGATCACATTTTATAAAAACAGAAATTGACCCAACAGGAGGAAGTAATTACACAATCAGCGGAACAAGCCAACTTTTGAGTGTACCCTACGCATTATACGCCGGAAGTAGCCAAAATAAAGGAAAAACAAGTATAGTAATAACAGGTGACATTACCGATGCACAGGCAGCAGCGCAAATACAGTCTGAATTTGGACCTTACACAGAAAATATTTATGTAAATGGTACAACAAATTTAACAACTATAGATTTATCTGTCGTAAACAAATTAGTTGAACTATCTATAATCGATAATTCAAATCTGGTTAGTATAAATTTCGCTAATCTACAAGAAGTTTACAGTGATTTTGATGCCTCTGATAACCAAAAGTTAAGTACATTAGTATTTCCGGTTTTGAAAAAAGTATTAGGAGCTGATACAAGTATTCAAAACAATCCATCTTTAACATCTATTTCTTTCCCTTTGTTAACTCAGGCAAGTGGACTTTTTTTTAGAGAAAATCATAGTCTGGCTTCTATTAATTTACCATCGCTGAAGTCTGTTAGTGGGACAACGCTTTTGAGAGCTAATGCACTTCCAAGTTCTCAAATTAATTTGATTTTAAGCAGATTGTTAAATCTTACGAGTGAAAAAAATTATATTGATCTATCAGGTCAAAATCCACTTGCTCCTCCAACGGGTCAGGGAATTATTGATAAAGCAACTTTAATAAGTAGAAACTACTCTGTTACTACTGATTAATTTAAAATTAGTTTTACTGAAATATAAAAACACCACCTTAAAAAAAAGTTGGTGTTTTTTTATACAAACTAAATCCGTAAATCATGAAACTTTTTTTTAAAGTCATATAAATAGATTCAGGGATTAAATTATGAACTTTACTTTAGTAAATTTATTTAACAAATCATAAAAACAAACACTATGAACAATATTTTTAGAGGGTTATTGGCAGGTTACGGAGCAAAAAAATTAGGCGGAGGATGTTTTGGAACTATTATTGTTTTTATCGTTCTTTGGGTACTTTTAGGACAATGTAGTTAATTTTAGACTAAAAAATAAACAAAAAAAGTCTTAGATTAGCGCACATAAATAATCAAACATGTGCATTAAATTGGATACTCAATGCCAGTGAATTACACAGTTTTTAAAACCAAATAAAATATAATGGCATCAGGTTTTTTCGTACTATTAGATGATATTGCAGCAATTATGGATGATGTTGCAGTAATGAGTAAAATTGCAGCAAAAAAAACAGCCGGAATTTTAGGCGATGATTTGGCAGTAAATGCAGAGAAAGCTTCAGGCTTTGCGTCATCACGAGAGCTTCCGGTATTGTGGGCAATCAGTAAAGGTTCGCTCCTTAATAAAATAATTATTTTACCAATAGCTTTTTTATTAAGTGCCTTTTTGCCAGTTGCAATCATTGTTATTCTTGTACTTGGAGGATTATTTTTGGCATACGAAGGTGCTGAAAAAATCTATGAATTTATATTTCCACACAGTCACGAAGAATCAGCAGGTATAACAGCCGAAACTTTAACAGAAGAGGAAATTCTCGAAGCCGAAAAAGGTAAAGTAAAGTCAGCCATCATAACCGATTTTATTTTATCTGTCGAAATCGTAATCATCGCTTTGGGTACAGTAATCGATGAGCCTCTTGCGCAGCAAATCATTGTAACTTCAATAATTGCATTAGTTGCAACTGTTGGTGTTTATGGTATTGTTGCATTGATTGTAAGAATGGATGAAGCAGGTTATAAACTTATTAAGTTTAGTAAAAACGAAAAAAGTATTTCAAAATTTATTGGTAATATACTAGTAAAAGCCCTTCCATTAGTAATTAAGAGTTTAACCGTAATTGGTACAATAGCTTTAATTCTGGTAGCAGGCGGAATCTTTGTACATTACATTCCGTTTTTTCATCATATTGTACCTACAATTAACCTTCCAACAATTCTAAAGGAATTTGTAATTGGTTTGGCATTAGGAATTGTAGTTTTAGGATTTGTAAACTTATTCAAAAAAATATTTAAAAAGAAAGAAATAGCATAACAACTACTACATATATAAATATCAAAACACTGGTCGAAAGGCTGGTGTTTTTTTTTGGAGCAAAGCCATCATTTTCAATAGACCAATTGTCCCGCTATCCACTATATCTTTTTACCCGTTAAAAAACGGCTAAAAAGGATACCGTTCCTATCGGGGCTAAACCAGAAATTTTAATTTTCATAAGAAATAACTGTTGTTTGGTGAGTTTTTTTATTTGTTTAAGTTTTTGATTTTCATTTGTTTAATGTTTTTAGGCGATTATTTAACAAATTAATAAAGCAACCAATGCAACTCTTTTGCATCTTCATAGTAATTAACAATTAATTATTATTTTATATGAAAAATTTTAAATTTAAATCCGTTCTTGTAGTATTATTTTTAGCAACAGCATTAATTTCTTGCAGTAATGATGATGATAAACCAGGACCGAATCCAGCTGTAAGAATAGCATCTGTAACAGCAATAGATGGTCCAGCAACAGGAAAAGTAAATGAAGAATTGAGTTATGATATTAGTTTTGTAGGAGACAACGCTTGTGCAGAATTCAGTCAATTTAGTGAAATAATCATTGAGGATGTAAGAGGTTTACAAGTTGAAGTAAAATACCCATCAGAAGTTTGTACACTACAAGTTCCTGATCCTAAGAAAACAGTTTACAAATTTAAATCAGCAGTAAAAGGAACTTTTGAATTCAAATTCAAAAAGTCAGATAAGGAATTCATAACGAAAAAAGTAGTTATTGAATAATTAGGTTATTTATAGATAAATTTTTGGTCAGAAACCATTTTGCAAATGTTTGAAATATTTGTAGAATGGTTTTTTTTTTTTTAAACTAGGTTATATAGTAAAAAAATAAATTTTAAAATTGATTTAAATATTGTTTTTTGTGAGAAATAGTAGTTAATTTGACGCGACTTTAACATTATTAATTGCTTGTCTCTTAAACCATATTCTATTTTATGATAAAAACTTTACGCCTCTGCTTAATTGCATTTTTTTCTTTTTTTTGTTTAATACCAAATGTGATTTCCCAAAATAATTGGCAATTATTGAATCCTGCACCTACTCCTAATTTAGGCAAAGAAATTAAATTTGTTTCTGAAAGTACTGGTTATATTATAAACAAGAATGAAATATTAGAGACTATTGATTCAGGAGTAACCTGGAAAAAAAAGCAAAATATTAATAGTGGAAATGATTTAAAATTCTTTAATAATATAGGTTACATAGTTGGTAATTCAGGCTACATATTAAAATCTATTGATTCCGGTACTTCATGGACGCAAGTAAATGCAGGTTTTGTATCCAACTTTAATTCTGTAACTATAGTAAATGAAACAACAGTAGTTATTTCAAGCTCAAATACAATCATCAAATCATTAGATGGAGGAAATACTTGGCTAAGTTTAAACGTGCCTAATGCTATTGTGAATAAATCTTTTTTCACAACACCTTTAATTGGACATGCAGCTTGTAAAAACGGGAAAATGTTAAAAACAATTGATGGAGGAGTTAATTGGTATGCTACAATGACTTCAAATGTCATACCGTCTGATTTTTTTACGATTTACTTTATAAATGAGAATATTGGTTTTGCATCTCGCCAACATAGTGAACTCTATAAAACAATTGATGGGGGAGAAACCTGGACAGAAATTCCAAATATTTCTGATTCTCTATTTGCTTTTTCATTTTTAAATGAAAATATTGGCTATGCATCAGGAGAGAACGGAGTAATTCTTAAAACGATAAACGGTGGTCTTACTTGGAATTCCGCTGGTTTTCAAGTCGGACGTGTTCTTTATACTGATATTTATGGCATACATTTCTTAGATAATAACAGAGGATTTGCAACCGGTGCCTCAGGCAGAATTATAAAAACAATTGATGGAGGTAAAACATGGACTGGAAATTCTCCTACTTACAATAATATAAAAAAAATACAATTTAAAACAAATGAAATAGGTTTTGCTCTGGCGGGTAATTCATTTTTTAAAACAACAGATTCAGGTGCAAGCTGGAATATAATTGGTTCAGTAGATGATTATAAATATTCCTTAATGAAATCTTTTTATTTTTTTAATGAAAACCTTGGTTATGCAAGTTCCGAAAGTGGTCATGTCTTAAAAACAATAGATGGAGGCGTTACATGGAATGCACTAAATAACGGGTTTGCACTTCTTTCTGAAGGAATTAACTCAATATCAGTTCTTAATGAAAATACAGTTGTGATTTCGGGTGGATATAATACGCCAAAAACATTAAAAACTGTAGATGGGGGGAATACTTGGATTAATATTTCGAATTATAATTTTTCCAAAATGCAATTTTTAGATGAAATGGTTGGTTATGCACATGACTCTTATAAAAGGTTTTATAAAACAATTGATGGAGGAATTACATGGCAATTGATGTTTACCGCTCAGGAATATATAAATTCTATAGATTTTGTAGATAAAGACAATGGCTATCTGATAGGCTATAATGGTTTAATTCTTAAAACAAATAATGGCGGAGTAGATTGGATAAGGCTTAAATGTCCCTATGAAAATTATAGCTCTGTTAAATTTTATTCTAAAAATGTAGGATATGTTTTTAGTGAATACGATTTGTTGTATAAAACTGAAAATGGAGGAAGTAGTTGGATTAATATATTTAATTTACCTTCAGCTTTACCTAGTAACAGTATTTCAATTTCCGGAAAAGATATCTATTTAGCAGGTGAAGGTGGACAAATTTTAAAAAGTAGTATTGATTTTAAATCATTTACTATGCAATTAAATCCAGCGCAAAATATTCTTAGCCAAAGTGCTGTTCTATCTGGTAACGTAACTGTTAATGAAGGTGTTTTAGATAAGGTTGAGATTGAATATTTTAAGTCAGGATCTAAACTAAATACTGCAACTTTATCAAATTCAATAAATACTAACTCTTCATTAGTTTTTTCATTTTCTTTAATTAATCTTGATCCTAATTCAACGTACTATTATAGAATTGTTGCTACGCGCGATAATCAGCTCTATTTAAGTGAACTAAAATCTTTTACTACAAGTGAAGATTATTTGATAAAATTAAATACCATTAGTAATATTTCCTCAACCAAAGCAATAATTAATGGAAGCATAACATCTAACCAATATGATATTGATGGAATAGAATTTCAATATAGTACCGAAGAAAATTTTTCAAAATACAGCATTCTCAAGAGTAATATTATTATTAAAGGAAATACTACTGAAGATATAAATGGCATTTTGACAGATTTAAAGCCTAAAACTCGTTACTATGTGAGACTTAGAGCGAAATATGAAGGAAAAGAAGTTTACAGTGAAATTAATTCTTTTGTAACTCAATCAGAATATGAGATAAACCTATATTTTCCCGATATAGTAGATAATGATGTATCGCTATCTGCTTACATTATTTCTAAAAGTAATACTATAAGCAATATAGTATATGAATATGGAATTTTAAACTATGATAATAGTATAGCTATCAATGAGCAATTTTTAGCTGGATCCGCCAAATTTGTAAAAGTACAATTAACGAACTTAGATCCTGATAAAGTATATTTTTATCGCATAAAAGCACTAAATGGATCAAATGTTATTTATAGCATGAGTGCGATTTTTAATACTTCTAAACAACCACTTTTTAAAGTAGGGGATGTATTTGAAAATGATAACTCCATTAAGTTAACAGGATATTTAAATACTACAGGAGGAAGTGCTATAACAGATATTGATTTTGAATATGGACTAACACCAGATTTTGGGTCAACCATTAGCAGTAATATTAGTGATACTTACGGAAATGGTACATTTTCATTAAACGCAGTTTTAAATAATCCTTTAAAAGGTGTAACATATTATTATCGCCTTAAAGGTCTGGATCAGAATAATAATCCATTGTATTCAGATATATCATCTTTTACTACTAAGTCTTTAGGAATTAATACTCCAGATTTTAATAAGAGCATTTCTCTATATCCTAATCCCACTAATGGGCTTATAAATTTTATTGTACCTGAGAATAAAAATGTTAATTCAATTTTAGTTAATGACGAATTAGGAAGGATAATTAATTATGGAAATAGCGTAAAAACAGGAGATCTTCAAAATATTGATCTTTCAGGAAAATCTACAGGTGTATATTACATTAAAATCATAATGGACGATAATTCGATAATCAATAAAAAGGTAATACTTAAATAAAAATATCTTAGTGTAGTGATCTAAATTAAAACAGCGAAAATAGCAAAAAGTGGTTATTGAATAATTAGGTTACTTAGATAAAATTTTGGTGAGAAAACCATTTTACAAATATTTGTAGAATGGTTTTCTTTTTTATGAAAGTCTCGTTATGATTGAGAATATAAATCCGGTGAAATTAAAAAGAAATAAATTTTGTGTTTTATGACTTAGGAAGCAAACATCAAGACTCATTATTTGGCTAACTTTTCGGTTAATAACAACCCTTTGCCATTCCTTTAAAAATTACTATTTTTGCACTCTAAATTTTATGTCATGCCGAAAAGAAAATATAAAATAGCCGTTATCCAGTTAAATCTGAACGACGTTGCCGAAAATAATCTTAAAAAATGTATCAGCTGGGTAAAAGATGCTGCCAATAAAGGGGCAGAAGTAATCTTGTTACCTGAATTATATAGCAGTCATTATTTTTGCCAAAGCGAAGATGTAGACAATTTTGCATTAGCAGAACCACTTTACAGTACTTCATTTATTGCTTTTAGCGAATTGGCAAAAGAATTGGGCGTAGTAATTATTGTTCCTTTCTTCGAAAAAAGAATGGCTGGAATTTATCATAATAGCGCTTACATCATTGATACTGACGGAACAGAAGCTGGATTATACCGTAAAATGCACATTCCGGATGATCCACATTTCTACGAGAAATTCTATTTTACACCGGGAGATTTAGGTTTTCAGGCAATTGAAACTAAAAAAGGAAAAATTGGGACCCTTATTTGTTGGGATCAATGGTATCCGGAAGCAGCACGTATTACAGCTTTAAAAGGAGCAGAGGTATTGTTTTATCCAACTGCAATTGGATGGCATCCTAAAGAAAAAGAGCAATATGGAGAAAACCAATACGGGGCCTGGATGAACGTAATGAAAGGTCACGCTGTAGCAAACGGAGTTTTTGTTGCTGCTGCAAACAGAATTGGATTAGAAAAATATATCGAAGGAACAGAAGGAATTCAGTTTTGGGGAGCATCATTTATTGCAGGACCACAAGGCGAGATTTTAGCTCAGGCTTCTCACGATCAGGAAGAAATTCTAATTGCTGAGGTTGATTTGGATCTTCAGGAAAATGTACGTCAGAACTGGCCATTTTTTAGAGACAGAAGAATCGATGCTTTTGGCGATATCACAAAAAGAGCAATTGACTAATTCAGTTAATTAAAATAAAACAAAAAGGACGAAATGTAGATTTCGTCCTTTTTTTTATTCTTATAAAAACAAAAAAAATCCGCTTCAGAATATTCCGAAGCGGATTTTTAGAAATATATAATAAGATTATTTTACTTTAAAAGTAACTCTTCTTACGATTTGACGAGCTTCTTTAGAATTTTTATTCACAGAAGTATCTTCACCATTAGCAATTACATTTAATCTTGAAGCATCAATTCCAGCATTTTCAGCTACTTTTTTCACAGCTTCAGCTCTTTTTCTTGATAATTCAGTGTTGTAGCTTGAACTTCCAATTTCGTCAGCATATCCTACGATATCAGCAGATTTTCCTGGATTGTTTTTCAAGTATTTCACTAAGAAGTCAACACCAGATAAAGAAGCATTTGTTGGTTTAGATGAGTTAAAGTCAAAGTATACATTAACATAACCTCCGTTGATCAATTCTTCAACAGTATTGTTTGTTGCAGTTTGACTACCTTGTCTAACATAAGTTTTGTCTAGGTAACTTTCTAATTCATCCGGAACACCATTTTGGTTGGTATCAATAGATTGTCCTTTAGTATTTACAGCAACTCCAGAAACAGTATTAGGTTCTAAATCGTATAAATCAGCAACACCATCTTTATCAGTGTCAATAAGACCAGTTTCGATAGTTGTAACTCTGTTTTCTAATTGGTTTAATCTTTCATTTTCTTCAGAATACCAGTCAGCATGTTTCTCGTTTTTACCTAGGTAAAAAGTCAAACCAATAGAAGCATTTAATAATACACCATCTAATGAACCTGTAGTTGGAACTCCGTGACCATCAAAGTTGTGATTTTGTCTTCCGTTAACGATACCTGTAAGATCTCCTGTCAAAGCGACTCTGTTACTTAATCTAACTTGTCCTGTTAATCCCATGATTCCATGAGCCATGTAATCTTTTCCGTCAAAACCATCATCATTACTTAATTGAGAAACACCAAAACCACCATGTGCTAATAAACCAAAAGTGTTTGTCCAGGTTTCAAAGTTCAAAGCTCTACCAAGGTTAATTACCCCTTGTAAACTTGCTCTGTAATACTTGCTGTCGAATTCAGGCGTGTCATCGCGTTCCTGAAACTGATCATATCCAACATCCAGTTTCAAACCAAATTTAGGATTAAACATATATCTTACACCTAAATCTGCGTGAAACGGACTAACAGTTTCTGTAGAATAACCTGGAGTTATTGCTCTAAGAGGTTTGTTTAAACCACCATTTAATTCTAAAGACCATTTATTGTAAGCAGGTTTTTCAATTGTAGGTTGAGCTGATGTCGTTGCCATATTTTGTGCACCCGCAGCAATTGTTAATAGTAAAAGTGATACTGAAGCTAATTTCTTTTTCATGATATCCAAATTTTAATTTAATTGTGATTATTAAGAGTTTTTCGTTTTAAACTCCTGGACAAAATTATATCAGGAACTTCAGAATGTGTTCTATTTGGTCTTACATAATTCCCACCTTTTGGGTTTTATTTATGTAAATAAGTTAAAAGAATCAGAATTTTGGAACAAAAAGAGGAGCTAAATTTATATTTAGCTCCTCTTTTAAATTGTAAATGTGAAAGTTATTTTAAATCTGGTTGGTATATTTTTACAGTGCCATCTCCCTCACTACTAACGACTAACAAACTTCTTTTTGTTGGACTTTTAGAAGCCGGAATAAATAATATCCCTTCTGGAGCGTCTCCGGTTTTTACAGTTTGCAAATATTGAGGTGAAGTTGGATTTGTTACATCATAAGTCATAAAAACATCTGATCTTTCCAGTCCAACAAACAGAATATTCTGACTTCCCATCTTAACTGCTACTACAGCTTCAGGTTCTGAGCCTTTATCATCACTGCGTTTGTTGTCATAAGATCCAAAATCATTTGATTTTTTATCAAGGTCATTTTTACTATCGTAAACAATTTTTCCGGTATTTCCGTTCCAGATCGAGAAAGATCGCGCTCCAAAAGCGACCATTTCATCAAGATCGCCATCACCATCAGTATCGCCCATATCAGTAATTAGATTTAATCTTCCTAAATTGGTTTCTAGTTTTAAAGTTGCAGCATCAGGAAAAACAGTTGCATCAAGCTTCATATCTTTCATTCTTTTAATATCGCTATACGCAGCATATTCTCTGGCATCACCTTCGTTTGCTGTAACAAAATAAGGAACATTATTGGCAGAAAAATGACTAATTGCGTCTGGCATAAACATACCTTTCACTTTCCATGGACTAAAAACAGCTGTTTCAGTTTTATCACTTACAGCAATAGCATTTTCGGCAGTATTAAAGTCTTTAAAACCTAAAGGATAAATAGCTGTAATGGTTTTAGAAGTTAAATCTACTTTTGCAACACCATTGTTTTCCTGCAATGTTACCCAGGCAGTTTTAGAATCATCAGAAATAGTTACATATTCAGGTTCGATATCCTGAGCGAAGCTTTTAGCGAATTTAGAAACTCTAAAGCCTTCTTTTTGCAAAGCAGCAGACTGGCTGGCGAAAGAAGCGAAATCTAAAGTAGTAACCGCATAATTATTAGCAACTTCGATAATAGAGATAGTTCCGTTAGGATCTTGCAAATAATCTGTGCTTGGTTCCCCTTCATTAGCAGTCATAATATATTTTCCGTCAGGCGAAAAAGTAATCATATCCGGCAATGCACCAACCGTAATTTGTTTGATTAAGCTATAATCAGTAGTATTAAAAACAACAACTTTTCCGTTTCCTTGTTTGTTTACTGTAGATTCTAAGGCAACGGCTAGTTTGCCGTCAAATACAGCAACACTATTAGAAGCGCCTTCGTAAGGAGTCAAGTCTATTTTAGCAATTTTAGTTGGTTTTGTTGGATCAGATAAATCAATTACATCTATTTGGTTTGTTCCGCTATTATTTACAGTAAAAAGTCTTTTTGTTTTTTCATCGTAGGCCGTGATCTCAGCAGCACCTTCGCCGCCAATAGTGATAGAACCTATTTCTTTAAAGGTTCCCGGGTTTTCGCTTACAACAACTTCAGGTTCTGGTTTGCTTGAATTTTCATCATCATTATTACAGCTTACCATTATAGATAAAGCGGCTAATAACGTAATACTTAGTTTCTTCATTTTTGTGTTTTTTAGTTTTGCCAAATGTAATTAGCAGATTTTGCTCGTATATTAAGGCTGTATTATTTAATCTTTAACTTAATTTTTATCAGATAATTTATCTAAAACCAATATCATTTTGCCTCTGCTATTTTATAATCCTTCTGAATGCTTATCTTTGTACACTTTCAAAATTAGAACCTCTTTATGTCAACAAATAATAGAAGATTTCCAGCAGAATGGGAAAAACAACAGGGAATCGTATTGTGTTTTCCACATAATGGTAACGACTGGCCAGGAAAATACGAAGCTGTTCAATGGGCTTTTGTAGAATTTATTAAAAAAGTAGCCACTTTTGAAACTGTTTTTTTGGTCGTAGCCGATGAAAAACTAAAAGAAAAAGTAGCGGAAATGTTAGAAAGAGCGCGCGTAAATATTGCCAATGTATCTTTCATTATTCATAAAACAAACAGAAGCTGGATGCGTGATTCCGGACCAATTGTAGTAAAAAATGGTTCGAAAAGAGAAGCGCTGAATTTCAATTTTAATGGTTGGGCAAAATACAAAAATTATCAACTAGATAAATTTGTTCCTTCTAAAATAGCTGATTTTATCGATGTTCCTTTAACTCAGGTTATCTATAAAGGAAAACCGGTAATTGTAGAAGGCGGTGCGATTGATGTAAACGGAAGAGGAACTTTATTGACTTCTGAAGAATGTTTGATGCATCCATCAATTCAGGTTCGAAATAAAAACTTTACCAAAGAAGATTACGAAGCCGTTTTTAAGGAATATCTTGGAGTTACCAACGTAATCTGGCTTGGAGACGGAATAGAAGGCGACGACACACACGGACACATCGACGATTTATGCCGATTTGTAAATGAAGATACGATTGTAACAATTGTTGAAACAGATAAAAATGATGCTAATTACAAACCATTACAAGATAATCTGAAACGATTACAAAACGCAAAATTAGAAGACGGAAAATCTCCAACAATTGTAGTATTGCCAATGCCAAAACGTGTAGATTTTGAAGATTTAAGATTACCGGCAAGTTATGCTAATTTCTTAATCCTGAATAATTGTGTTTTGGTTCCTACTTTTAATGATAGTAATGATCGTGTAGCTTTGAATATTTTGTCAGAATGTTTCCCTGACAGAGAAGTAATCGGAATAAGCTGTATCGATTTTATCTGGGGATTTGGAACTTTGCATTGTTTGAGTCAACAGATTCCTGCTTAATTTTAGCCGCGAAGGCACAAAGTCACTAAGTTTTTTTGTGTTTTGTGTAATATTTAATCTCGCAATCCCGATAGTTATCGGGAGCGAAGTCGCAAAGTTTTTTTTGCATAGCCCCTAGCTTCAGCTAGGGGAAAACGATTTGAATATAAAAAAGGCTTTAGCCAAACTAATCTAGTTTGGCTAAAGCCTTTTTGTTTGCGTTAAATATTTCCATCCAGCTAAAGCTGGACGCTATTAATCTTATTTTTTTTAATAAAATTTTGAGACTTTGCTCCCGATAACTATCGGGATTGCGAGATTCAAACATAAAAGTATTTGCTCAAAATTAAAGCATAAAAAAAACCTTGGTGAGAACCAAGGTTTTGTATTTTTATATCTCTTCAGATAATTTATCTGCTCTTCATGGTCTGATAAAAGGCGGTAACAATTGGCTGGCAACTTCTCCAAAACCAAGTCTCACTTCAGCATTTTCGCAGAAACCTCTAATAATTACAGTATCGTTATCTTCGATAAATTTACGTTCACTGCCATCTTTTAATTTCAAAGGGTTTTTTCCTCCCCAAGTCAATTCCAGCATCGAACCAAAACTATCCGGAGTTGGACCAGAAATAGTTCCTGAACCCATCATATCGCCAGAATTTACACGACAACCATTAGAAGTATGATGTGCTAATTGCTGTGCCATTGACCAGTATAAATATTTGAAATTTGATTGAGAAACTAGTGTTTCTTCTTGATTTTCAGGTTGTATCGAAACTTC
This sequence comes from Flavobacterium piscisymbiosum, assembly GCF_020905295.1. Classification (NCBI taxonomy): domain Bacteria; kingdom Pseudomonadati; phylum Bacteroidota; class Flavobacteriia; order Flavobacteriales; family Flavobacteriaceae; genus Flavobacterium; species Flavobacterium piscisymbiosum. The sequence continues at coordinate 3,625,809 of NZ_JAJJMM010000001.1, forward strand.
CAGATGAATATCAAAAGCTTTTTTTCCTTTAGTTTGTAAATAAGGAAGCGGAGACGGATCTTGTTTAGGTCCTTTAGTTCTAAAAGGCTCCAAAGCATCCATAGTTACAATCCACGGAGAAATTGATGTTGCAAAGTTTTTAGCTAAGAAAGGCCCTAGTGGTACATATTCCCATTTTTGGATATCACGCGCGCTCCAGTCATTTAATAAAACCATCCCGAAAATATAATCTTCGGCTTCATATGTTGGGATATTTTCTCCCATTATATTTACGTCAGTCGTAATAAAGGCAGTTTCCAATTCAAAATCTACCAAACGAGACGGTCCAAAAACAGGATATTTCTCGCCAGCCGGTAAAGTTTGCCCCATTGGTCTGTGAACTGGAATTCCAGACGGAACAATAGTAGAACTTCTACCATGATATCCTACCGGTATATGCAACCAGTTTGGTAATAAAGCATTTTCAGGATCGCGGAACATTTTTCCAACGTTCGTAGCGTGCTCTTTACTAGAGTAAAAATCCGTATAATCACCTATTAACACAGGTAGTTGCATCTCGACATCATCGATTTTAAAAATAACAATATCGCGATCTTTTGTTGAATCTCTTAGCTGTTGATTGGTTTCGTCGAAAATATCGGCAATGCGATTTCGAACTAAACGCCATGTCTTTTTTCCGTCAGAAATAAAATCATTAAGCGTATCCTGCATGAACATATCATCAGTTAAATCTATTCCTGAAAAATAGTTTAATTGTTGTAGAGCCCCTAAATCTATAGCGTAGTCGCCAATTCGTGTTCCTACTGTAACGACATTTTCTTTGGTAAGAAATACACCGAAAGGAATATTTTGAATAGGGAAGTCGCTATTTTCTGGCACTTCTAACCATGATTTTCTTTTGGTATCGTTAGCGGTTATTGGCATGTGAATGTTAATTATTTGTTGAAAAATTCTATGTCAAATATATCATAATCTAGCAGTTTGACAAACGTTTTTTTGTATTTTTGCAGGAAATTAACGAAAAACGAAAAAATGCAACGCGACGAACAAATTTTTGACCTTATACTAGAGGAACAAGACAGACAAATTCACGGATTAGAACTTATCGCTTCAGAGAATTTTGTAAGTGATGAAGTAATGGAAGCAGCTGGTTCTGTTTTAACTAACAAATATGCCGAAGGATATCCTGGCAAAAGATACTACGGAGGTTGTGAAGTAGTTGACGTTATTGAGCAAATTGCAATAGACAGAGCTAAAGAATTGTTTGGTGCTGAATATGCAAACGTTCAGCCTCACTCAGGATCTCAGGCGAATACATCAGTTTACCATGCATGTTTAAATCCTGGTGATACTATCTTAGGTTTCGACTTATCTCACGGTGGTCACTTGACTCACGGTTCTCCGGTAAACTTTTCAGGACGTTTATACCGTCCGGTTTTTTACGGTGTAGATGCTGAAACAGGTCGTTTAGATTATGATAAAATTCAGGAAATTGCAACTAAAGAACAACCAAAATTAATCATTGCAGGAGCTTCTGCTTATTCTCGTGATATGGATTTTGAGCGTTTTAGAGTAATTGCAGATAGCGTAGGAGCAATCTTATTCGCTGATATTTCTCACCCTGCAGGACTTATTGCAAAAGGATTGATGAATGACCCAATTCCTCATTGTCATATTGTTTCTACAACAACTCACAAAACTTTACGTGGACCACGTGGAGGTTTGATCTTGATGGGCAAAGATTTTGAAAATCCACAAGGATTGAAAACTCCAAAAGGAGAAATCAGAATGATGTCTTCATTATTAGATCTTGCTGTTTTCCCAGGAAATCAAGGTGGACCTTTAATGCATATTATTGCTGCTAAAGCGGTTGCTTTTGGTGAAGCATTAAAAGATGAGTTCTTTACTTATGCTATGCAATTGCAAAAAAATGCAAATGCTATGGCTGATGCTTTTGTAAAAAGAGGATATAAAATTATTTCTGGCGGAACTGATAACCACATGATGCTTATTGACTTAAGAAATAAAAACATTTCTGGTAAAGATGCTGAAAATGCATTAGTAAAAGCAGAAATCACTGTAAATAAAAATATGGTTCCATTTGATGATAAATCACCATTTGTAACTTCAGGAATTCGTGTAGGAACAGCTGCAATCACAACTCGTGGTTTAGTTGAAGAAGACATGGAAACTATCGTAGCACTTATCGATAAAGTATTAGCTGATCATACAAACGAAGCAGTTATCGAAGAAGTAGCAAACGAAGTAAACGAAATGATGAGCGAAAGACCAATTTTCGTATATTAATTTAAGATAAGTCTTAAAGTTTTAAAATCGAAAGTCAAAAGTCTTATTTTGACTTTCGATTTTTGCTTTTATAACTCATAACTTTTAACTGATAACTTTAGAAATGGGCGTACTAAGATTACAATTACCAACAGATCCAAGATGGGTAAATATTGTAGAAAAAAATATTGAAGAAATCTTGACAGATCACGCTTGGTGCGAGCAAAAAGCAGCAACAAATGCGATAACGATTATTACCAATAACTCTGAACATCAGGATTTGGTAAAAGATTTATTGGCTTTAGCCAAAGAAGAAATCGATCATTTTGAGCAGGTTCACAATATCATCATCAAAAGAGGATTAAAACTAGGACGCGAACGCAAAGATGATTATGTAAATGAATTGTATTTATATATGAAGAAAAGCGGCGACGGAAGCCGTGTTTCTGGTCTTGTAGAAAGATTATTATTCTCCGCCATGATCGAAGCCAGAAGCTGCGAACGTTTCAAAGTTTTATCCGAAAATATTCAGGACGAAGAATTGGCTGTTTTCTACAGAGAATTAATGGAAAGCGAAGCAGGTCATTACACTACTTTCATTACCTACGCCCGTAAATACGGAGTTGGAATCGACGTTGAAAAACGCTGGAGAGAATGGCTGGCCTACGAAGAATCTATAATTTCTAATTACGGAAAAGGCGAAACGATTCATGGATAAATTTATTAAAATTCCAATTTTATAAATTCCAAATTCCAAAATACTAGTGTGCAAACTTTGTGAATCTTTGTGCAAATTTTGTGAATCTCTGCGAAATAAAAAAATAAAGGAGATGAAAAATCCGTTTTAATCCGCGTCTTCGCTTTAGCGAATCCGCGTCATCCGTGTGCCATCCTCGTTCCAAATTAACCATAAAGTTTTCAATAATCTAAAGTCTAAAATCAACAATCTAAAATCTAAAATTCCTATATTTGAAAGTAACCAAAACTTCAAACTCATGAGAATAGAAACCGATCTGAAATTAGGATTTAAGGATGTAATGATTCGCCCAAAGAGATCAACGCTAAAAAGCAGATCGGAAGTTTCTTTAGAACGAAATTTTAAATTTTTGCATTCCACCACAAACTGGACAGGAGTTCCAATTATGGCGGCAAATATGGATACGGTAGGAACTTTTGAAATGGCTCAGGTTTTGGCGAAAGAAAAACTTTTTACAGCAATTCATAAACATTATTCATTAGAAGAATGGAATGATTTCCTGAAAAATGTTACACCGGATTTCTATGATTATATCGCTATTAGCACCGGAACCGGAAAGGAAGATTTTGCTAAAATTGGTCAAATAATTACTGCAAATCCTTTACTGAAATTCATTTGTATTGATGTCGCAAACGGTTATTCAGAACATTTTGTTCAGTTTTTAAAACAAACCCGAAAACAATATCCTGATAAAGTTATTATTGCCGGAAATGTTGTAACAGGCGAAATGGTTGAAGAACTATTATTAGCTGGAGCCGATATCGTAAAAGTCGGAATTGGCCCTGGATCTGTTTGTACTACACGTGTAAAAACCGGCGTTGGATATCCACAACTTTCAGCCATTATAGAATGTGCCGATGCTGCGCATGGTTTAGGCGGACACATTATAAGCGATGGCGGTTGTAAAACTCCGGGAGATGTAGCCAAAGCTTTTGGCGCAGGATCAGATTTTGTTATGTTGGGCGGAATGCTCGCAGGACATGCTGAAAGCGGAGGAGAGCTAATCGAAATAAACGGCGAAAAATTCAAACAATTTTACGGAATGAGTTCTACAACAGCAATGGATAAATATGTTGGCGGAGTTGCAGAATACAGAGCCAGCGAAGGAAAAACAGTTCAGGTTCCTTATAAAGGACAAGCCATCAATACAGTTTTGGATATTTTGGGCGGTTTACGAAGTACTTGTACCTATGTAGGCGCATCGAGATTAAAAGAATTGACAAAACGCACAACTTTCATCCGCGTAAGCGAACAGGAAAATCAAGTTTTTACTAAATAATAAAAGTATTTTAAATAGCATTATGATTACGATTACAGCAGCAACAATAAACGATATTAAGCAAATTCAGAATATAGTAAATATTACTTGGCCCATTACCTACGGTGAAATTCTATCAAAAGAACAACTGGAGTATATGTTGGGGCTTTTTTATTCTACTGAAGCTCTAACCGAACAATACGATAAAAAAGTACAGTTATTTTATATGATTGATGAAGATGAAACTAATATAGGTTTTATCGGAATCGAACATCATTACAACGAAAAAGCCCTGACCAAAATTCATAAAATCTATCTTTTGCCGGAAACCCAGGGAAAAGGAATTGGTAAAAAAGTGATTGACGAAATTGGAAAATTGGCTTCAGAAAATAATTCAACTGCTTTATTATTAAACGTAAACCGATTTAATACAGCTTTGGGATTCTACAAAAAAATAGGTTTTGAAGTTAAAGAAGAAGTGAATATTGAAATCGGAAATGGTTATTTGATGGAAGATTATGTAATGGAGAAAAAGATTTAAAACACTAATTTCACTAATTACCACGAATTAGTTTGTGAAATAATTCCACAAACTAAACTCAGAGTTAAAATTCGTGGTAATTAGTGACCCGAGCGATAGCGAACAGACGAAGTAAATTAGTGTTGAATTATTGTTTTAACTCACAATCACATCATGCTTAAACAGCAATCCTTTCACTTCTTTCAAAGAAAAAACAGCTTTCTTCAGTTTGGTTTTTGATGGATCAATAGTATAGTTATAACTTGTTTTAAAATCGGCTTTGTTGGCGATGGCTTTGTCAAATTCTGAACGATATAAGTCGCAATTATCAAAAAGAACGCTGGTAAGATCTGTTGCCATAAAATCGACGGCAATTAAACTACAATTGTTAAACGTTGTTCCTTTAATCTTTAAGGTATAAAACTTCGAAAAGTCCAGAATACAATCATAAAAATGAACTTCAAAAATGAGTTTGTCGCACATGGCAAAATTCACTTCCTTGATTTCGCATCGGTTAAAAGTAGCCGTTCTAAAAGCTACATAATTGATTTTGGCTTCACTAAAAATACAATCGTTAAAAACACAATCGATAAAAGTAACGGCTAGAAAAGTACAGGCCGAAAAATTACAATTATTGAAAACACAACATTCAAAATCCTTAAAATTTACATCATCTCTACCATAAGTAATGGTATCGTATTCTTTATCAAGGAAATATTCAGACTCTTTTTTCAAGGTAATTTTTAATGATTATTTAAGAGTGAAAAGATAATAATTACGTTGCATTAATTATGTATAAAATGGTATTAATTTTTTAGTTTTAAAGTGTGATTTTTCTCAGGAAAATAAACGGATTAGGATTGTTTTTAATTGAAATTAAGATCTTTTATTTGAATCATTTTTTATGAATATGATATTTTTAAAGCCTTAAAATGATAAGTGTTTAATTTTGAGGCTTTATTTTTGTAAAATATTATTAATTTTTAATTTTAAATATTTTATTATAATAGTATTTCGCAGTAGCTTTACAGTGATTTTTTAAGTTAAAACGTAACACTTATATTATATGGGATCAACAAGAAAAGAACATGATTTTTTAGGAGAATTAGATATTCCGAATCATTTGTATTATGGTATCCAAACTTTCAGGGCTGTAGAGAATTTTAATATTACAGGAATTCCAATTTCAAAAGAACCTTTATTTATTAAAGCTTTAGGTTATGTAAAAAAAGCAGCAGCTTTAGCCAATAAAGATTGCGGAGCACTTGATCCTAAAATTGCCGAAGCTATTTGTTACGGAAGTGATCAGGTTATTGCCGGTAAATTCGATCAGGAATTTGTAAGCGATTTGATTCAGGGAGGAGCAGGAACTTCGGTAAATATGAATGCAAATGAGGTAATTGCCAATATTGGTTTGGAATATCTGGGACATAAAAAAGGAGATTACAACTTCCTGCATCCAAATAATCATGTCAATTGTTCTCAATCTACAAACGATGCTTATCCATCGGCATTTAGAATAGCGCTTTACATGAAAATGGAAAGCTTTATTAAAACATTAGAAGGCTTAGAAGTTGCTTTTGCTGCAAAAGGAGAAGAATTTAAAAGTGTTCTTAAAATGGGAAGAACCCAATTGCAAGATGCGGTTCCGATGACTTTAGGACAAGAATTTAAATCCTATGCCACTACAATAGGCGAAGATGTTCGCAGATTAAAAGAAGCTCAGAGTTTGGTTTTAGAAATCAATATGGGAGCAACCGCAATTGGCACAAGAGTAAACGCACCAGAAGGATATCCTGAAATTTGTGTAAATTATTTGGCCAAAGAAGTTGGAATTCCTTTAACGCTTTCTCCGGATTTAATTGAAGCTACTGTTGATACAGGCGCTTATGTTCAGATTATGGGAACATTAAAAAGAACAGCGGTTAAAATTTCTAAAATTTGTAATGATTTAAGATTATTGAGTTCAGGACCAAGAACTGGTTTCAACGAAATCAATTTACCGGCACGTCAGCCAGGATCTTCTATTATGCCAGGAAAAGTAAATCCGGTAATTCCGGAAGTAGTAAACCAGACTTGTTTTTATGTAATTGGTCAGGATTTAACGGTTACCATGGCGGCTGAAGCAGGACAATTGCAATTGAATGTAATGGAGCCAGTAATTGCTTTCGCTATGTTTACATCTTTAGATTACTTATCAAACGCCATTCAGACTTTGATCGATAAATGTATTATTGGGATTACGGCAAATGTAGATCATTGCTATAATATGGTAATGAACAGCATTGGGATTGTAACGCAATTAAACCCAATTTTAGGTTACGAAGTAAGTGCCAGTATCGCTGGTGAAGCTTTAAAAATGAACAAAAGTGTTCATGACATTGTGGTGGTCGAAAGAAAACTAATCACTCAGGAAAAATGGGATGAAATTTACTCATTAGATAATCTGATCAATCCAAAATTTATCACGAAATAAGAAAAAATACTTATAAGTTTATAGAGCCGTCAAATTATATTGACGGCTTTTTTTATGTTCTAAAATGCTGTTTTTTATTAAAGTTGAATTATAAAACCTTGAAAATAAGATGTATATTTACGTGAGGATTGAATGTTATTTCGAAAAATTAAAACTTTCAGATGGTAAAATTTTTAAAAAATAATTATTTTCATCATTATAAAATCTTAGGGTTACTCTTTTTTATTTCATTCAGTTCAATAGCGCAAACAGAAAATGTTAATCCGGAAATATGTCCTCCAAGAACGATTTTAGAAATCTTTAAAAAGAAGGATTCTGCAGCTATGGTAAAACCTTCAAAAAATAACTTTTTCCTTATTATTCCGGCAATAGGTTCTCAGCCAGCAACCGGATTTTTTTTTGGTGCGGTAGCGCAATATACTTTCAAAGGAAAACTTGAATCAGATAAATATTCGATTGCAAATCTGGGGATAACCTATACTACAAAGAAACAATGGTTGGTAAATGTTAAGAATAATATCTTACTCAATAACAATAAGATTTTTTTGAGCGGAGATTATCGCTTGTATATTTTTTCTCAGCCTAATTATGGTTTAGGAACAGATATAGTTCCGCATCACAGCAAGAAGAACCATTTTAGTATTGATTCTATTGCACAGCCTATGGACTATGATTATTTTAAGTTTCACCAAACCGTTTCTTTTGAAGTTCGTAAAAACTTTTATGTAGGCGGAGGAATAAATCTCGATTGGTATTCCAGTATCAAAGACAAAGATCTTGATGTAGAAAACGGAAAATATACCTATCATTATAATTACAGCCAAAAACACGGGTTTAATGATTTAGAATATTTTTTAAGTGGTATGAGCCTCAATTTAGTATACGATTCCAGAGACAATCAGGTAAATTCGACTCGGGGATGGTTTGCTAATATCAATTATCGTTTTAATCCCGTTTTGTTTCATAATCAGGAATATAGTAATGTTTTATATGCAGAGTACCGTCATTTTATACCCCTTTCGAACAAAAACGAAAGATACATTTTAGCACTTTGGGCTTACGGACAATTTATAACCAGAGGAAAAGTTCCGTACCTGAATTTGCCTGCAATAGGCTGGGATCAGCGAAGCCGAAGCGGAGAAGGTTATACACAAGGACTATTTAGAGGAGATGGTTTAGTTTATCTTTCAACAGAATTTAGATTTCCAATTACTTGCGACCAGATGATAAGCGGTACCGTTTTTACCAACTTCGTAACAGCAAGCAATGTCGATGATAATGTTTCATTATTCAGGTCCATTCAACCCGCGGCAGGTCTTGGTTTGCGTATTTTGATCGATAAAAAAACACGGACCAATTTAATTGTAGACTATGCCTGGGGAAATAATTCTAAAGGATTTTATCTAAATGCCGGCGAAACATTTTGATTTGTAATTTAATGTTTGTTAGGTAGTTGTGTTTTTTATGTACGAATTTTATCTTAAAAAATATTTAAATTTTAGAAAGAAAAAACTTAAATTTGAGATTCAATTAACTTTCTAAAAACAAACATTATGAAACAGTACGGTTTACTATTGGTTCTTTTCCTGTCGGTGATAGGAGCGAACGCACAAGATGCAAGGTCTTTTTCTCTTAATTTGTATGGCGGTTACAATTTTCAGGACAAGATTGATTATGATGGTTATTCTGCCACTATTGACGATGGTTTTCAATACGGTGCAGGATTTGAATATTTCTTTTCGACAAATAACTCAGTTGAGGTAAAGTATTTAAGACAAGATTTAAAAATACCTTTTTACGGCCCGCTAGGAAACCAGATTAATGCTGGAAATGACAAGGGAGCCTTTAATTTTATTTTAGCAGATTTTACCCATTATTTTGATACAGGCTCAAATTTACTGCCTTATTTAGGGGCAGGAGCCGGAGTTGGGATTGTAGAAACACCTCAGGGGGGAAGTGGAACTTATTTTGCCTGGGATTTAAAAGCCGGAGTAAAGATTAAAACAGCTTCAGTAGTTTCTGTAAATATTAATGCCTATTTACAATCGATGTCGGCAGCAGTTGGTGAGAGTTATTATTGGACATATTGGTACGGACCAGTTGCGGTTGATGATTATGTTTCTACTTACCAGTTTGGACTTGGCGCTGTATTGAGTTTTAACTTTAAAAATTAGTATTTACCCCCGTAAATCATTCTTAAAAAATATAAAAGCATTCACTTCTGGTGAATGCTTTTTTTGTGGTTACTAAAAGCTATTGTTCATAATTAAATCATAATTTATAACTATTGTGATTTATATTTTTAAACTCAATCCCTATTTTTGTTATTCAGACCACTTATTTATGAAATTATTAATAGTCGAAGACGAACCAAACCTTTTATCTATTTTACGTAAAGGATTTGCCGAAAACAACAACGAAGTTAGTGTAGCAATGGATGGTAAAACAGCCCTGGAAATGCTTCATAATTATAATTTTGATGTTGTAATCTTAGACGTAATGTTACCTGATATTAACGGAATCGAAATTTGCAGACGCCTGCGTGCCAGCAAGAATTTTGTACCTGTTTTGCTTTTAACAGCTCTTGGAACTTCAGAAAATATCGTAACCGGACTTAATGCCGGTGCCGATGATTATTTGGTTAAGCCCTTTAAATTTGGGGAACTTGACGCAAGGGTAAATGCATTACACAGAAGAGCGCATCAGGAAACAGAAAGAATAGACAGCATTACAGTAGGCGATTTAGAGATAAATGCCCGTGCTAAAACCGTAAAAAGAGAAGGAGAATCCATCATTTTAACGGCCAAAGAGTTTAAATTACTCTATTATTTAGCTAAAAATAGCGGTCAGATTGTTTCCCGTGATCAAATCTTAGATAATGTTTGGGATATTAATTTTGATATGAATACAAATGTTGTAGACGTGTATATTACCTATCTGCGCAAAAAAATAGATAAACCTTTTGCAACCAAACTTATTCATACCATGAAAGGTTTAGGTTATGTTATAAAACCATAAAATGGATATAAGAAAAAAAATTACTTTTACTTATGTAGCGCTTTCCAGCTTTAGTACACTATTGTTGTGTATTATTGTCTTTGTCTTGTTTCAGGAAAATAATCGATATCATTTCTTAAAACGATTAGAAGACAGGGCCAAAATTGTCGCTTCAATTCATTTTCAAAACGATCCTGAAAAAATAAAGTATTATAAAAACCTCAAAAAAGACGGACTTGAAGAACTTATAGAAGAAGAAGAATTTGTTCTAAAAATAAACAGCGCCAACAGTTTTGATTATAATACGAACTTAAATTTGCCCAATGAATTCTATACTAATGTTCTAAAAACAGGAGAAGATTATTTCGAAAAAGATAACAAATACTATTTAGGACAAGTTTTTACAGAAAGAAGTCAAAGATACATTGTAATTGTGGGAGCAAGGGATCAAAAAGGCCCTACTACGACGATTTATATTGTAAAAATCATGCTTTTTGGCGGTATCGGATTTATATTTCTGGCTTTTTTCTTAGGGCGCTTTCTCGCAAAACGTGTTATTAATCCCGTAGCGAGAATTACCAAAGAAGTAAATAGAATTAGTGCTTCTAATCTTCATAACCGATTACCCGAAGTAAAAAACTCAGACGAAATCTCAGATCTTACCGAGACATTTAATGATATGCTGGATCGTTTAGAAACCTCTTTTGAGATTCAGGCCAATTTCATTAACAATGCTTCGCACGAATTAAAAACGCCAATTACCACCATTATTGCCGAGTCTGAAATCATGCTGCTTAAAGAACGTCAGGTTCCCGAGTATATTCAGTCATTAGAAAATATCTACAGTCAGGCTTCAAAATTAGGAAACCTTACCGAAAGCCTGCTAAAACTTACTCAAACGGGTTACGACGGTAAAAAACAAGTACTGGATATTGCAAGAATCGACGAATTGTTGATGGATGTAAAATCAGATTTAGATAAAATTTATCCTGATAATCGTGTGAGTATGAAATTTAATTTTGCTCCAAACGATTCTAATCTATTACTAATTCCGTGCAACAAACCACTTTTAGAATTAGCAATAAACAATATTGTTACCAATGGTGTAAAGTACTCAGATAATAATGAGGTTTTTGTTACGCTTTCTGCAAATCAGGAAATGATTAAAATCGCTATCAACGATATTGGTATTGGTATTCCGCCAGAAGATATTCCGCATTTGTACGAACCATTCTTTAGAGGAAAAATTGCCACCAAATATATAGGGTATGGTTTAGGGCTTCCTTTGGCCTCAAAAATCATTCGCATGCACGATGGTGAAATACAAGTACAATCAGAACAAAATAAAGGAACTATTGTAACGATCGTTTTTAATAAATCGAAAATCAAAAAGAACAACATTAAAAATTCTAATGTTGAATCTTAGAAAGTTCTAATTTTATATTAAGCCCCTTCTAATTTCGAGAGAGTTATTTTGTATGTATAAACTAAAAGATTATACATATGAAAAATTTCCTTATACCTACGACTTTAAAAGATGATACTATTTGCGCTGTAAAATCAGCAGTAAGTCAGGCAAAATCATCAGGTTGCGAAATCATTTTAATGATGGTTGCTGATGCCCCGGATACTTTTTCTTCATCAGGTTATTTGCGCGAAATGCGTACCGGACTTACAGCTAGTCAGGAAACAGTGCTTGATACTTGTCGCTATATTATCGAGCATACTCCAAACTGTAAAATAAAAGTACAAAACCAGTACGGTCTTTCTTCTCCAATCTTCAAACGTATTATTGATGTTTTCTCTGTAAAATTAGTCATTCTTACACAGTCCTATAAACAAGAAACAAAACGAATTCATCAGTATTTGATTCAATTAGCAGGAAACCAAAAATGCCCAATATTGCATTTAGGAGTAGAGCAATACAAAGAAGACTTCAACAAAGCACTTTATATCGAAAACGCTCGTGCAAACATGCATGTAAAGGACGTTCAGCAATTCTTGAATGAAAACTTTTCATTTGAAATTGTAAGTCAGACCGCCAATTTCGACGACAACTACGAAAAATTTGCTCCTTATTTATCCGAAGCGATTTCAAAATACGATATCGATTTGTTGGTAGAAACCCGTAAAGGAGAAAAAATCAAATTCAAAAAAGCAAAAAAAGCAGATATGAACGAGAGATTAGGACTTCCGGTTTTGTCTCTTTATGAGGAAATGGCATAATACTCAATTGCTCTCTAAAAAAAATATAAGTTTAATTTAAAACCGAAAATATGTTATTAAAGAAAAGAATACCAATGAAGTACGTTCTCGGGAAAATTAAAGTAGAAATTACATTAGTACTGGCGTATACAATAGTTTTTGAAGTTTTTCACAATTATTTTATCAACCTTCCTGTAGATATCCCAATTGCAATTCCAACAATGATTGGAACCATTATATCTCTATTATTGGCTTTTAAGTCGAATCAGGCTTATGACAGATGGTGGGAAGCCCGAATCGTTTGGGGTGCAATTGTAAATGATTCCAGAACATTGATCAGACAAGTACTGACGTTTTATAAAGACCCTAATTTTTCTGTAGAAGCAAATGAATTCAAAGAAAATTTTGCCAAGCGACAAATTGCATGGTGTTATAGTTTAGGAGAATCTTTACGAAATAGAGACGCCTTAAAACCACTTGAAGGTTTGATAAGCGACGAAGAATTACGTTTTGTAAAAAATCATCAAAACATACCTAATGCCATTTTATTATTGCATGCGAGAGATCTTCGAAATGCTAAAAATGACAAACGTATTAATATGTATCAGCAGGTAGAAATCGATAATACTTTGTCAAGATTATGTGATGAAATGGGTAAATGTGAGAGAATTAAAAACACTATTTTTCCAACGACTTACAGTATGTACATCAGATTGACATTGTGTTTGTTTATTTTACTATTGCCTTTTGGATTAATTAGTGTATTGAGCTGGTTCGCAATTCCATTAATTACAGCTATTGCAGCCGCTTTCTTTTTAATCGAAAGAATGGCAATTCACTTGCAGGATCCATTTGAAAATAGGCCTACAGATACACCTGTAACCACTATTGCCAATACTATCGAAAGAAATATCACTCAGATGATGAATGAATACCAAAGCGAATTTGATATTATCAATGAATTTCATCTTCAGCCTGAGCCTAAAAAAGCGGAAAACAACGCTTATTTTGTTTTATAATTAAAATTGATTTTGGTTTCTCAATTTGTTGCCGGACAACGCTATTTACAGCATTGTCCGGTTTTTTTTATAAATATTTTCATGTTTTTTTTTCAGGACTTCGTTCCGGATGACAAACAAAAAATCTGTGTAGATCCGTGTTTTTGCAAAGCAAATCCGCGTCATCCGCGTGCCATGACAAAGATTGTCGCGCTTCTTGATTCTTCGTTCCGGATGGCAAACAAAAAATCCGCGAATATCCGTTTTTTTGCGAAGCAAATCCGTGTCATCCGCGTGCCATGACAAAGATTGTCGAGTTTCTTGTGTGATCCTTCCTGCATCAGGATGGCAAGATTGCGCAGAGTTTATCATCATCGATGAAGCAATCTACCCAAAATTTGTATAGATTCTCTTAATTCATTCGTCCATACCAATCCAAAACTCAATCGCATACAATTCGAAAATTGATCCTGAAAAGAGAAAATTCTTCCGGGCGCGATACTAATCTTGTGTTGCATCGCCAAATGATAAAAAGCAGCAGTATCAACACTTTTATCCAGTTCTATCCAAAGAAAAAATCCCCCTTGCGGCTGACTCACTTTTGTTCCTTTCGGAAAATATTCCAAAACCGTATTGATATAATTGTTGCAGTTATGATTTAGGATCTGACGTATTTTTCTAAGGTGGTTTTCGTATCGGCCATTTTTTAGAAAATCTCCCACAACCTGATGCGTAATAGTAGGAGAGGAAAGTGAATGGTAAATTTTGTTGCGTAATATTTCTTTTTTAAATTTTCCCGGCGAAACCCAGCCTACGCGATAACCTGGAGCCAGAGTTTTAGAAACCGAACTGCAGCAAAGCACAATACCGCTTTCGTCATAGGTTTTACAATTCGTTGGTCGGCTTGCGCCAAAGTACAAATCGCCGTGAATATCATCTTCGATTAACGGAATATTGTAGAATTCCATCAACCTAACGACTTCCATTTTATGTTCAGCCGGCATCATACTTCCTGACGGATTACTAAAATTACTCATTAGCAAACAAAGCTTTACTTTTTTAGATGAAAGTGCTTTTTTTAGCGCTTCCAGTTCTATTCCTGTTGTCATGTTGGTTGGCAATTCCATGATGTACAATCCTAATGATTTTGCCAATTGGAGAATCCCAAAATAAGCGGGACTTTCTGTAATGATAGTATCTCCGGGTTGAGTTAGAGTCATTAAACAATGTGATATTGCGCTAGTACAGCCGGGCGTTGTAATAATATCCTCTTCGGTCAGTGAACCTCCCCAGGTAAAAGACCATCTGGCAATTTCTCTTCTTAAATTCGGATTCCCTTTTACTTGCTCATAACTCGTTCCGCTATTAGGAAGTTGTCGCATTGCCTGAACCATTCCTTTATTTAATTTCGCAATAGGCAGCAATTCATTCGACGGAAAACCCAAAGAAAGCATCGTGATATCAGGATCAGTCATATTACCATACACCTGATCGATCAAATCTTCCCGGTCAACATTGGCACATTTTAAAATAGGACTGCTTGGCGAAGGCTCAGGAATCGTTCTGGCCGAAATATTACTCACATAATAACCGGATTGCGGTCTTGACTCGATCAGTGATCTGCTTTCGATTTCATAATATGCTTTACTTACCGTGCTCATGCTGTAACCCGTTTCGGCACAGACTTCACGTATCGATGGCAGTTTGTCACCCACATTCAAAACACCGGATTTTATTTGTTTTTCGATTCGGTCAGCAAACTGAAGATACAAGTAATTTGGATTTTTCATAAAAAAAAACTGTTATGGTGCAATTTACAAAAACTGTATCTGTATTGCTGTTTTATTTTTTAGAAATTTGTTTTAGTAGAAAACTAAACAAAAACAACATTCGTGAAAACAACAAAATACTACATAGCTGCCATTACTTGTTTTGTAATCTGGGGATTTTTTAGTCTGGTTTTAAAACCCATACACGACTATGCTTCTCTGGATATTTTGTTCTATCGCGTTTTTAGCTGTAGTATTCTAATGTTGATTATTGCTTTTACTTTCAAAAGAAAAAGAATAAAAGAAGCAATTCAAAACTTCAAATCGTTGCCCACTTTTGAGAAACGCAAAACCATTTTATTAAATATTGGCGGAAGCGTGTTTCTAATGGCCAACTGGTTTACATTTATTTATGTAATGAACCACGTTAGCGTAAAAGCAACATCATTGGCTTATTTGGTTTGTCCAATTTTAACCACTTTACTGGCTTATTTTATTTTGCACGAAAAACTCAGCAAAACCCAATGGATCGCAGTTGGTTTGAGCATTTCCGGTTGTGTACTTTTATCGTATGCCAATATTATGGATATGTTTTTTAGCATCATTATAGGTTCTACTTATGCATCTTATCTTGTAAGTCAGAGAGTCAATAAAGGTTTCGACAAATTTATAATTCTAACATTTCATATTACTTTGGCCGCGTTGTTCTTGTTGCCTTTTTATCCTATATACAGCGGTCCGGTTCCAACGGAGTTTAAGTTTTATTTCTGTATAGAAACCATTGCGATTTTGTTTACGATTTTTCCTTTGTTTCTTAATCTCTATGCTTTGTCAGGAATAAATTCTTCAACAGTTGGGATGCTTTTAAATATTAACCCAATGATTGCTTTTCTATTGGCTATGTTTCTGTATAAAGAACAGTTCGGACTCATACAGATTATAGCTTACGGAATTGTTTTTCTGGCTGTTTTGGTTTTCAATTCTCATCATATTTTTGCCATGAAGCAAAAGTTTATCGCAATATCCAAAGATTCTAAAATAACGTGAGGTTTTTTTGTGTTTTTTATTGGTTTAAAATATAAATTACCAGAATCTTAACAGGATGTTTAAACAGGAATGACTATTTTCATTCCTGTTTTTTTATGCGACATTTTTTCGCCACTCCCGATAGCTATCGGGAGTGGTAATAAAACGTATGAAAAAGAATGCCACAGATTATACGATTAAAAGGATTAATTTCTGTGCTAAAAAAATAGCCACGAATTTCACGAATTTTCGCGATTTTTTTAATCTGCTCAATCTGCTCAATCTGCGTGAACTTTTTTACGCCGTAATAATCGACAGTAAAGAGCCTAATTAATTAGTAAAAATTCGTGAATCCCGATAGCTATCGGGAGTGGCGAAAAACTTTAATCTGTGGCAAAAAAAAGATACAAACTGAACAACTATTTATATGAAAAATACCAAACTCCAAGCCTTTATCCCGTTATTTTATTTAGTGTGGTCTGATGATTTACTGACTCAAAAAGAGTTTACCACCATTCAGAAATTTATTAATGACTTAAGTTGGCTTTCGCCCGAAGAAAAACAACAATTAGTATCAAGATTAGATATTTCAAATCCGCCTTCGCGAAATGAACTCACCCAATGGAAATTGGATATCGAAAACAGCATCCAAAATAAATCAGATATAAAGTCCATTTTTGATATTGCAGTAGCGCTTTCAGAAAAAGATGTAGATATTTCGAAATTGCAATCTGATTTTATAAAATTAGAGAACGATCTCGGAATTCTGGGCGAAGAAGCGCTTCAAAACTTTAAAACAAAAGCAAGTTCTTTTACAGCCAATTCTCAAACCAATGCCGATTTTGATATTCAGAAAATAACGGACATTTTAAACGGTAAAGAAGCGGCTATTATCAATAAAGTAAAATCAGTGATTTCGAGACCTGAATTTGCTTATGAAACTTCTACAGATATCAATGTATACCGCCAAACAGTATACAATTGGTGTAAAATCCTTGCTGATGAAAATCTCGGAAATATGGCTTATCCAAAGCAATATGGAGGAGGAGAAAACATAGCCGATTATTTTGCGATTATGGAAACGCTAAGTTATCACGATTTGAGTCTGGTAATTAAATTTGGAGTTCAGTTTGGATTGTGGGGAATGAGCGTTCAGTCGT
Organism: Flavobacterium piscisymbiosum; assembly: GCF_020905295.1. Lineage (NCBI taxonomy): Bacteria > Pseudomonadati > Bacteroidota > Flavobacteriia > Flavobacteriales > Flavobacteriaceae > Flavobacterium > Flavobacterium piscisymbiosum. The sequence continues at coordinate 3,643,261 of NZ_JAJJMM010000001.1, forward strand.
TAGGTACAGAGAAACATTATGCCAAATACCTAAAAGATATTGGAACTTTAAAAATTCCCGGGTGTTTTGCCATGACCGAAACTCATCACGGATCAAACGTAAAAGGACTGGAAACCACAGCCACTTACAATCATAACGATCAAACATTTACGATTCATACGCCCACTAAAAATGCGCAAAAAGAATATATTGGCAACGCAGCTGTTCACGGACAAATGGCGACTGTTTTTGCTAAACTAGTTATCGATGGTCATGATTATGGCGTAAATGCTTTTGTGGTTCCGCTAAGAGACACCAACGGAAATACTTTAAACGGAATTACGATAGGCGATTGCGGACATAAAATGGGATTAAACGGAGTAGATAACGGAACAATTAGTTTTGACAATGTGGTGATTCCGAAAGAAAATATGCTGGATCGATTTGCTTCTGTAAATGATAAGGGGGAATTCGAAAGCCCAATCCCGAGTGACAACAGACGATTTTTTACGATGTTAGGTACTTTGGTTGGAGGACGAATCGGGATTCCGCGTTCTGCTTTGGCTGCAGCCAAATCCGGATTAACAATTGCCATTCGCTACAGCGATCAACGCCGACAATTTGGACCAGAAGGAGGATCTGAAGTTCCGATTTTAAATTACAGAATGCATCAGCGAAGATTAATTCCGCCTTTGGCGAAAACTTATGCTGTACATTTTGCTTTGCAATATCTTACCAATCGCTTTTTAAATAAAACCGAAGCCGAAATGCAGGAAATCGAAGCTTTGGCAGCAGGAATGAAATCCTATTCTACCTGGAGTACAAGAGATATTCTGCAGGAATGCCGCGAAGCTATTGGAGGAAAAGGATATTTGTCTGAAAACCGAATTGATGCCTTAAAAAATGATACCGAAATATACACGACTTTTGAAGGTGATAATACCGTTTTGATGCAATTGGTGGCTAAAAATCGTTTGTCTGAATTCAGAAAATCGTTTGGTGAAATGGGTTCTTTGGGAATTATTAATTATGTGTATGAAAATGCAAAAACGGCATTCACAGAGAAAAATCCAATTGCTACCAGAAGAACAGATGATGAACATTTACTGGATCCTGAATTTCATTTACAGGCTTTTATTCACAGAGAAAAAACAATTTTAGCTTCGGCAGCGCGACGCATCAAAAAATTGGGCGATGGAGGTTTAGAACCTTATGATGCTTTTAATGTTGTGCAACATCAAATGATCGATGTCGCTCAGGCGTATCTGGAAAGAGTAGTTTTAGAACAATTTCAATTGGCTATAAAAGAAGTAGAAGACATTAAAACAAAAGAAATACTAACAAAACTGAACCAGTTATACGCACTTTCGCAAATAGAAAAAAACAAAGGCTGGTATCTTGAAGACGGTTATATGGAAGCTGTAAAAACCAAAGCAATTCGTAAAATAGTCAATCAATTGTGTTGGGATATTCGCCCGGATGCCGTTTCATTGGTCAATGCTTTTGATATTCCGGAGAGTTGTCTTGCAGCACCAATTGCTGTCCGATAAAAGAGTAAAGAGTAAAGAGTAAAGAGTAAAGAGTAAAGAGTAAAGAGTAAAGAGTAAAGAGAATAGATCTTGTGGGAACTTTGTCAAAGTTTTAAACTTTGACAAAGTTTATGGAGTCATTTTTTTGTCATCCCTAACGAGGGATCTCCACAAGAAGCTCTACAAAGATTGGTGATTCTGCAAGAGGAGCTACTTGCGGAGATCCCTCGTTCCTCGGGATGACAAGATTGTGGTTACTCATTGTATTAGAGCTGTTATGTGATTTTTAAATAAGAAAAAAAACTTTCTAATCCTTTTAATCTGTGGCAAAAAAATAAATCAAAGAGAAAAATGATATAATTATTTTTATATCATTAATAAAATAAATTATAGCTCTAACATCGTTTTATTGAAATAACTAGCCTTTTCGAAATCTTTTATATTGATAGAAATCACAGGAACTTCAGGAAGTACTCTATTCAGTTTAGAAACAATTACTTTCGAAAGATTCGCTTTTTGTTCTGTATTTCTGCCCTCCATAATATAGGTAAAAACGTGAATAAAGTCTTTTAAGGAATTTCCGTTGTTGTAATACGAATACAGATTAATACGCACCTTAATCTCAGACTCATCAAAAAGACCGGTTGATAATGCGGCATTAAAAACGTCCTGCATAATATCATCTGCAGATTTTAACCGAATAACATTTTCTGAGCAATCAATAATAAAATGAGGCATTTGTGTTGGTTTTAGATTATAGCATTAGACCTGAACCAAATTTACAAAAATCCTGATGATATAAAGACCAAACAAATTTCTTTTGCACTTGATTTTCTGTTACAAAAGTCAAAATTTTCGACTTACTAAATAATTCATTTTTGTACCTGCACTTTCTTATATTTGTAGGTCTCATTATATCATAATTGTTTTGAAAAATTATTTATTGTTTTGTTTATTCGTTCTTGTAGGCAGTCCTGTTTATTCATCAGACAGCACTAATACTATTTTAGCAAAGCTCAATGATGCTTTAAAAAATAAAGCACACTATGTCAGGCTTAAAGAAGAGCGTATTCTGAACTTTAAAAAAATCAAATCTGATGATTTAACTCAGGAACAAGAATACAATTACAACAAAACTTTATATACAGAATACCAAAAGTTCAACTCAGATTCGGCCATTTTTTATGTCAAAAAGAACCTCAAGATCGCTACCGGACTTCAAAATAATGAATTGCTGAATCTGGCAAATTTACAGTTGGTTACCCTTTATTCTTCCTCAGGAAAATACCGCGAATCTGAAGCTATTTTAAAAAGCATTGACAAAAAAACACTTTCAAAATCGTTACTTCAAACCTACTATATTGCTTATCGTGAATTTTTTGAGCATTATGCGGCCAATAGTTATGATATAAAATATATTCAGAAAATACGCGAGTACCGTGATTCTCTGGTCGCTGTTTTAGATCCTAATACGCTAAATTATCAGATCAATAAAATTCAGCAATTGATGTCAAAAAAAAACTATGATATTGCCGAAAAGCAATTATTAGCAATATTTGATAATATCAAGGAAGATAACTCTCAGTACGCGATGGTTACCTATCTTTTGGGCAGTATTTACGAGGCAAGACATCAATTAGAACCAAGAAAAAAATACTACGCATTATCATCTACTTCAGATTTAAAAAATGCGAATAAAGACAATGCATCACTTCAGGAACTGGCCTTGGTTTTTTATGAAATAGGCGATGTCGATATGGCATACAAATTAACACAATCGGCTATTGAAGATGCGCTTTATTGCAATGTTCAGTTTCGTACGCTTTTAATGTCAGAAGTTTATTCGATTATCAATACCGTTTATTTAGAAAAAGAAGCCAAAAGAAAAACAGAGTTGCAGCTGTATTTGTTATGCATCAGTTTACTTTCGGCATTTTTGATCGTAGCTGTTATTTATGTTTACAAACAAATGAAAAAAGTGTCCAGAATACGCGGAGAACTTTATGAAACCAGTCAAAAATTAGCCGAATTAAATAAAGATATTACAGAAACCAACAATCAACTGCAGGAACGTAACGCACAGTTGTCAGAATCGAATCATATTAAAGAGGAATACATTGCACATTTCTTTAGTTTGTGCTCGACTTACATCAATAAATTAGAAAATTACCGCATTATTCTAAACAAAAAAGCAACGGCAAAACAGTTTGATGAGATTTATAAAATGCTTAAATCAACAACCTTGGTCGATAACGAACTCGAGGAATTGTACAAGAATTTCGACATTATATTCCTGAATTTATATCCCACTTTCGTGAAAGATTTCAACGCACTTTTGATTAAGGAAGAGCAAATAGTTTTAAAACAAGGAGAATTGCTAAATACTGAACTTCGTATTTTTGCTTTAATCCGTTTAGGAATTACCGACAGTGTAAAAATTGCAGCGTTCCTTCGTTACTCTTTAAGCACAATTTATAATTATCGCACCCGAGCTCGAAATAAAGCCGCAGTTTCGCGAAATGATTTTGAAGAAATGGTCATGAAAATTGGTTTAATTTCATTGAAAGTGTAATTATTTATTTTAAAACCACTACTTTTTTTAGGGGGTATTTTTGTACAAGTCTTTGTAATTCAGTAGATTATTTTTCTGTTTCACTACTTTTTTTCGTTTAAAAATTAAAAACGAACTATAACGTTTTAGCTTTACAATATTATTAAAAGGTAATAATGACCTTATTGCTGCCTTTTATATTATCCATTAAATGCTTTAATAAATTAATAGTTATGTTTAAAAACGTTAAAACAATTGTTGTTTTACTTTTGTTGAGCTCTATCGGTGTAAATGCACAGAGTAAAGTTCCGGTTTATCTAGATGATAAAAAGCCAATTAATGAGCGTGTAGAAGATGCTCTTAAAAGAATGACCACAGCAGAAAAAATTGCCATGATTCATGCGCAATCCAAATTCAGTTCACCGGGTGTACCACGTTTAGGGATTCCGGAAAACTGGATGACTGACGGGCCACACGGAATTCGTACCGAAGTAAAATGGGACGAATGGGATCAGGCAGGCTGGACAAATGATTCTTGTATTGCATTTCCGGCTCTTACAGCACTTTCTGCAACCTGGAACAAAGAGTTATCTTCTTTATATGGTAAATCAATTGGGGAAGAAGCGCGCTACCGTAATAAAAATGTATTGTTAGGACCTGGAGTAAATATCTACAGAACACCATTAAACGGTCGTAACTTCGAATATATGGGAGAAGATCCTTTTCTTGCTGCCAAGATGGTTGTTCCTTATATAAAAGGTGTACAAGCAAACGGAGTGGCTGCCTGTGTAAAACATTTTGCCTTAAACAATCAGGAAACAAAACGTAACTCAGTAAACGTAATCGTTGATGATCGTGCTTTATACGAAATCTATTTACCTGCTTTTAAAGCTGCAGTTCAGGAAGGTGATGCCTGGGCAATTATGGGTTCATACAACAGATACAAAGGACAGCAATGTTGTCATAATGAATTTTTATTAAATGATATTCTTCGCGGAGAATGGGGTTTCAAAGGTGTTGTAGTTTCAGATTGGGGTGGCGTTAGCGATACAAAACAATCTATCTTTAATGGTCTTGATATGGAATTTGGTTCATGGACTAATGGACTTTCATGGGGAACCAGCAATGCGTATGATAATTATTATCTGGCAAAACCATATTCTGAAATGATTAGAAAAGGTGAAGTTGGAACTAAAGAATTAGACGAAAAAGTACGTCGTATTTTACGTTTATCTTTCTTAACTACAATGGATAGAAACCGTCCGTTTGGATCTTTTGGAACACAAGAACACGCAGACGCAGGCCGCAAAATTGCCGAAGAAGGAATTGTATTGCTTCAAAACAACAATAATATTTTACCAATCAACCTTTCTAAAACTAAGAAAATCGTTGTTATTGGTGAAAATGCGATCAAAATGATGACTGTAGGTGGAGGAAGTTCTTCGCTTAAAGCAAGATACGAAATTACACCTCTTGAAGGATTAAAGAAAAGAATTGGTAACCAGGCAGAAATCGTTTATGCCCGTGGTTATGTAGGAGATCCAAAAAGTGAATATAACGGAGTAGTAGCAAAAGTAAGTTTAGAGGACAAACGTTCTCCTGCAGAATTGACTGCCGAGGCTCTTAAAGTTGCTAAAGATGCGGATGTTGTTCTTTTTATTGGAGGATTAAACAAAAGTGATAATCAGGATGCAGAAGGACATGATCGTAAAGAATTGGGCTTGCCATACGGTCAGGATAAATTAATTACCGAATTGGTTAAAGTAAATAAAAATGTGGTTTTTGTAAATATTTCAGGAAACGCTGTGGCAATGCCGTGGGTAAAAGAAGTTCCGGGAATTGTACAAGGATGGTTTTTAGGTACAGAAGCAGGAAATGCTTTGGCTAATGTTTTGGTTGGAGATGTAAACCCTTCAGGAAAATTATCTTTTACTTTCCCAGTAAAATTAGCTGATAACGGAGCTCATGCTTTAGGAGAATTTCCTGGTGGAGATGAGGTAAAATATAACGAAGGAATTTTTGTAGGTTACCGTTGGGCCGACAAGCAAAAAGCAAAACCATTATTCTCTTTTGGTCACGGTTTAAGCTATACAACTTTTGCTTACGGAAAAGTAACGGCAGATAAAAAACAAATGTCAAGCAGCGATAAAATTACATTCTCTGTTAATGTAAAAAACACAGGATCAAGAGAAGGGTCTGAGGTTGTTCAGCTTTATATCAGCGATTTAAAATCTTCATTACCACGTCCGATTAAAGAATTAAAAGGATTTGAGAAAATTTCGCTTAAAGCGGGAGAAGAAAAAACAGTAACTTTTACAGTAGATAAAACAGCTTTAAGCTTTTTTGATGATAAAAAACACGACTGGGTTGCTGAACCGGGAGCTTTTGAAGCAATCGTTGGAGCATCTTCGACAGATATAAAATCAAAAGTGGGATTCTCACTTCAATAATTTCATTATTTCTAAATTGGTTGGTTGTAAAGCTGCAAGTGTAAAAATTTGCAGCTTTACTTTTAAAATGATTTTACCATTTAAAAATTTACCATTAAGATATTAAGGAAATTAAGCTTTGTGTTTGCTGTACTTGAAAATTTTATTCGTAAGGAAATTAAGTATTGTGTTTAATATGTATTGTGGAGTTAAACTCTTCTTTGTTTGCTCTGCGAAAAACTTTGGGAACTTTTCGGTTATCTATTTAAAGAAAACTATGACTGTTTAGAAAAAATCTTATTTTAGCTCACACCAAAAAATAAAAACTAACCTTTAACCATCAAAAAATATTTTTATGAGTTCACCTTCTATTGATATTAAACCTAAAAAACATTATGAAATTCTGGACGGACTTCGAGGAGTCGCTGCGATTTTAGTAGTGATTTTTCATATTCTGGAAGCCCATAACGGGGGCAGCCGATTTAACCAAATTATCAATCACGGTTATCTGGCGGTTGATTTCTTTTTCCTTTTATCAGGATTTGTAGTAGCTTATGCGTACGACGATCGTTGGGGGAAATTGACTCAGTGGGAGTTTTATAAACGACGCTTAATTCGTTTACAGCCCATGGTTATTATGGGAATGATCATTGGAGCGATTTTTTACTATTTTCAGGCATCCAATCTTTTTCCTTTAATTGCAGGAATGGAAGCTTGGAAAGTGATTCTAACAATGGTAATAGGGTTTACATTACTTCCAATTCCGCCATCATTAGAAATTAGAGGCTGGGGCGAAATGCATCCGCTTAATGGACCTGCATGGTCACTATTTTTCGAATATATTGCCAATATTTTATACGCTGTATTGTTTCGTAAGTTTTCGAACAAAGTATTAGCAATCTTTGTTTTTATATTCGCAGCAATGCTCGTAAATTATACAGTTTTTGGACCAAATGGAGATGTTATTGGCGGTTGGTCTCTAAACCTGCAACAAATGAATGTGGGTTTCACGCGATTATTATATCCGTTTTTTGCCGGAGTTTTACTTTCAAGATTAGGAAAACTAATCCACTTAAAAGGCGCTTTCTGGATTTGCAGTATTCTAATTGTAGTTATTTTTTCGATTCCAAGAATTGGCGATGAAAACACTTTATGGATGAATGGTTTATACGAATCAGTTGTTATTATTCTTTTCTTCCCATTAATTGTTGCTATTGGAGCAGGAGGAGAGATCAAAAATGCACTTTCGGTTAAAATATGCAAAGCTTTAGGAGATATTTCATATCCAATTTATATTATACATTATCCGCTAATTTATTGGTACACAGCTTGGGTAATCGATAATAAAGTTTCTATAAAAGACGGTTATATGATAGGAATAGGAGTTTTAGTGGCCAGTATTACAATAGCTTATTTATGTTTGAAATTTTACGATGAGCCTGTACGCAATTGGCTTCAGAATAAATTTCAAAAAAGAAAAATTTCTTAAGAGAGGGACAAAGAGGCAAAGGTTCAGAGGGACAAAGGGAAAAACTTTGCTACTATGAACCTCTGAGCCTTTGAATCTTAATAAAGATATTGAATTTCTTAATTTTGTTAGTTATAGATATTCAAAAAAGGGATGAAATTTCATGTTTTCATCCCTTTGTTTTTTTTCTGAAAAGGACAAAGGTTCAAAGCAATAAAGGTTCAAAGGGAAATTTGGTGATTTCAATCTTTATACTTTTTGTATTTATAATTTCATGTAGAAATAAATAAGTAAAAAAAGCAAACAATTGTAAAATGCCAATTTAGAACGTATAATTGTACATAAGCATAATTGTAGAGATGCACAGCAGTGCATCTACGCAAAGTATATCGACAAAGAAAAAAACAAAACTTAGAGATTCAGAGTACTTTTTTTGCCACAGCATAAAATAATTTTGAATCCGTGTAAATCAGTAAAATCCGTTTTATCTGTGGGCAATTTAATTTTAAATACATTGTGTAGACGAACAGCAGTGCGCCTCTACGATATAGATGCCGAAAAGATTGGTAAACTTTTGTATTTATAGAAACGCATCATTTTAAATTTGTATAATTGTAGAGATGCACAGCAGTGCATCTACGCAAAGTATATCGACAAAGAAGAAAAACAAAACTTAGAGATTTAGAACATTTCTTTTGCCACAGATTTTAAGATTAAAAAGATTTTGGATATAGATTCCGAAAAGATTGGTAAATATAAAAGGGATAAACAATGAAGTTTATCCCTTTTATATTTTAGTTCAATAACAAAACTTAGTACCTCAGAATCTTAGAGCCTTAGTACCTTTAAAAAATTATTCTAAAACCAATGCTCCCAAAGCTTCTTTACTAAAGCCTTTCAATTCATCAGTTTTACCTGCTTTAATTTTTGCTACCCAATTCGGGTCAGATAAAAGAGGTCTTCCTACTGCAACCAAATCAAAATCGCCTCTGTCGAAACGTCTGTTTAATTCCTCTAATGAAGTTGGTTGAGAACTTTCTCCTGCAAATGCACCAAAGAAATCACCTGAAAGACCAACAGAACCTACTGTAATAGTTGGTGCTCCGGTTACTTTTTTAGCCCAGCCTGCAAAGTTTAAGTCAGATTCTTCGAATTCAGGTTCCCAGAAACGACGTTGAGAACAGTGTAAAATATCAACTCCTGCATCAACAAGAGGTGTTAACCATGCTTCTAATTCCTGTGGATTTTTAGCCAGTTTATAATTGTAATCAGAAGGTTTAAATTGAGAAAAACGCATGATAACAGCGAAATCATTACCAACTTGTTTTCTGATTTCCTTTACCACTTCAATAGCAAAACGATTACGTTCCGGAAGTGTTTTTCCTCCGTAAATATCCTCACGTAAGTTAGTTTCGGCTCTAAAGAACTGGTCAATCAAATAACCGTGCGCTCCGTGAATTTCGATTGTATCAAAACCTAATCTTTTAGCATCGGCGGCAGCCTGACCAAAAGCAAGAATGGTATCTTCAATATCTTTTTCGGTCATAGAAACACCATTTCTAAAATCAGGACGGTTTAATCCCGACGGACCTTCAAAAGGAACCGGTGGAACCCATCCAGAGTGGTGATTGTCCATAATTCCCATATGCCAGATTTGTGGTCCCATAGCACCTCCGGCAGCGTGAACTTCGTCGATCACTTTTTTCCATCCGTTTAAAGCTAAATCCCCATGAAAATGTGGGACATTAGCATCATTAGATGATGAAGCTCTGTTGATAACAGTCCCTTCAGATAATATTAAACCAACTTCACCTTCAGCTCTTTTTTGGTAGTAAGAAGCTACTTCATCAGTTGGAACTCCGTTTGGAGAAAATGAGCGCGTCATTGGCGCCATTACGATTCTATTTTTAAGATTTAACGTTTTTAAGTTAAATGGCGAAAACAGGTTGTTTGTACTCATAGTAATTTACAAATTAGATTGAATTAAGTTACTGAGTGCTTCAAAGGCACCTTCGTTGCGTTTATAGTAAGTCCATTGTCCAACACGTTTAGATTCTATAAATCCGGCGCGTTGTAAAATAGAAAGATATTCAGAAACAGTCGATTGTGTCAGGCCAGCTTTGGCTTGTATTTGTCCAACGCAAACTCCGTGCTCAAATCCAGCATGCTGGAGCTGATCCGGAAAATTGATTTCAGGCTCTTTTAACCATTCCAGCATTTGCAATCTGGATTTGTTAGAGAGCGCTTTAAAGATTTCTATTGGTTCCATGGCGCAAATATATCGACTTTTCCCGATATACCAATTAAGGAGATAATTATTTAGCAAAAAATTAAGATGTAGAATAAGGAAGTTGTATGAAACAGTGGAGGATTTTAATAAAGAAAAATTATATTTGCTTGTGAAAAATAATCTCGCAAAGGCGCGAAGACGTGAAGAATAAAAGCTTATAATGAATAAAACTTTGCGGCTCTGCGCCTTTGCGAGATTCAAAAAAACAAGCCCCCAAATAAATAACTTAATCAAACTATGAAAAAAACTTTACTTATTTTAGGATTCTTATGTTGTGTAATAACCAGTTCAAAAGCTCAGGTAGTAGGAACCGATGTTGGAGATATTGCTCCTGAAATCGATCTTCCGGATGCAAAAGGAAATAATGTGGCACTTTCGTCTTTAAGAGGAGATTTAGTCTTAGTCGACTTTTGGGCATCATGGTGCGGACCTTGTATAAAAGAACAGCCGCAATTAATAAAACTGAACAGTACCTACGCAGGCAAGTTTTCTATTTACAGCGTTTCTATGGATACTAAAAAGCCGCTTTGGCTGGGCGCTATCGCAAGGCAAAAATTGACATGGACACAAGTAAGTGATTTGAAATATTGGCAATCTCCTGTTGTTGGCGATTATAAGCTTCAATCTGTGCCTTTAAACTTTTTAATAGATAAAAACGGAATTATTCTGGCCAAAAATATTCACGGAAAAGCTTTGGAAGAAATGGTTAAAAGTTTGTTGACTCCACAGTAAAAAACTGAAATTAATCAAAACTTTGAGTATATTGCTATTTCAAAAAAGTGATAACAATAAATGACGATATAATCATGATTCAAAAATCAGCATTACTATTCTTTATTTTGGTTGCATTTCAGTGTAATGCACAAACAATGGAGACCGTTAATAAAGCGAAAACTTCTTATCAAAAATGTGTAGATAGTGGTAGCGGAATGAAAAATTGTGCGATTGAATATTACAATCAATCGGATAGTTTGATGAACGTTGCGTACAAGAATTTAAAACTAAAGTTAAGTTCTAAAGAGCAATCACGATTAAAAAAAGAGCAACTAGACTGGATAAAGAAACGCGATCTGTATTTTGAGAAAGTATATTCTGACACCAAAAAAGAAGGTCATTTTACAGAAGGAAGCAGTGATTTTGATATGGTAGTTTTTGATGAAAAAGCAAATTACGTTTTCGCAAGAGTCAAAGAACTTATAAAAAGGAATAGTTGCTTTTAAATAAATAGCTTAAATGGAATCAAAACTCAGTCTGGCTGAATTTAGAACAAGATTACAAAGTAATACAGAAATTGGTTCTCTAAAAGCAAACTTAAGTCTCTTTAGAATATTTCCCAGATTTGGAGGTACAAAACCTTTTTACGGACTTTTTGATGAGAAAAGTTTTCGATTGACTCTAAATTCGAGAACTTCTCCCACTTATTTTATTATAAGAGGAAATTACAAGAATAGTAATAATAGGGTTAACGTAAGTTATATTGTTGAGCCCAACAGTAAATTTCAGTTAATCTGGACAAGATTTTCTCCGGTAGTCTTTTTAATAATTATTAATGTATTTTTTCTTTTTTTTGGAAGAGGTCTTAGAAGAGCCACTACAATTGTGAGTTTGTTTCTTCTTATTCTCATTTTTTATTCAAGATGGAAAGAAGAAAGAAAGAGGAAAAAGCTAGAGCGTAATTTTCTCAGGATTTTTGAGATTAAGATGTAAAAGGTTTGGATTGTCAGGTTTTCTTAGGGCCATGTTTCAAGTTGCCTGTATTCTCAATCTCTCACATTGTTACCTTTGTCAAAGTTTAAAACTTTGACAAAGGTTGGGAAAACCTGAAACCTGAAACCTTTTATTTCCTATTCGCGTTCATCGCCTGCAAGGCATCTTCCGGAGAAGACAAATATAATTTATAAAAATCAGCTGTTGCGCCAACGTGAATTTCATAGGTTTCATTTTCGAATCCTTTTTTGAGGTCTAAAGCGACTTGTTCCGGGCTTATACCATTTTCGCCGCCAATCGATTTCGAAAATTCGGTATTTACTAAGGGAGGCATCAATTCAAAAACCTTTACAAGTGGTCGTTTCTCCTGTTTTTCAAGTGAAACTCTTAGTACCTGAGAATAGGAGTGAAGCGCCGCTTTACTTACCGCATAACCCGGAAGTGTATATCCGGGAGAAAAGGCAGCAATAGACGAAACGTTTACAAAAGCGGCTTCGGGTTGTTTTTGCAACAAAGGCAGCAATTTTTCAGTCAGTCTTACAATCGAAAGATAATTGGTCAGGATTTCTTCGCTGGCTTTTTCGAATGCATTCGCATTTTCATCTGTTAACTTAAAATAATGGGCTAAACCGGCATTGTTGATCACGATATTAAGGTTCGGGAAATCTTCGTATAATTGTTTGGTCAGTTTACTCACATCGGCTTCATTGTTAATATCAGAAACGATTCCTGTTACATTTTTTAAACTCAAAACCGCTTTTTCCAGTTTTTCGGCATTTCTTCCTGTAATAATTACTTTATTATCAACAGAAAAGAGTTTTGCAATTTCGTATCCAATTCCTGATCCTCCGCCAGTAATTAGAATAGTGTTATTTGAAGTTTTCATTTTTCGTAAGAGGTGTTTTGTGAAATATAAAATGTTTTTACTTAAAATTTATTTTGAAAATGAGAACCCTAGCCCTGATAGAAGCGGTATCCTTTTGTGGCGGTGTTCGCCACAAAAGATACAAGTGGATAGCAGGAAATAGCTCCTAATTCAAATCATAATTTTCATTTGAGAATCCTATTGGAATTTGGAATTTTAAAATTGTAATTTAAATATTTATAGCCCCTTGTCCCGATGCAATCATATAGGCTTCCTTCAGGGTTTCAGAGTAGGTAGGATGCGCGTATGAAATTCTAAACATATCTTCGTCGGTCACTTCATATTCCATACCTATAACGCCTTGTGCAATGAGATCTGCGGCTCGCGGGCCAATGATGTGCATGCCTAAAAGTTCTCCGTATTTAGGATCTGAAAGTACTTTCGAGAAACCATCTTTTTCTAATGCAGCTCTTGCTCTTGCACTTGCCGAAAACGGAAATTTCCCTACACGATATTCAATCCCTTTTTCTTTCAGTTCTTCTTCGGTATAGCCTACAGAAGCAACTTCCGGCCAGGTATAAACCACTCCTGGAATTAATTTGTAATTAATGTGCGGTTTTTGTCCGTTGATGGTTTCTGCAACAAATATTCCTTCTTCCTCAGCTTTATGAGCGAGCATGGCTCCGGCAACCACATCGCCAATAGCATAAATATTTTCGGATTTGGTTTGCAGTTTTTCATTCGTTACGATTCGGCCTTTCGAATCTACTTCTACTTTGGTGTTTTCTAACCCTAAGCCTTCAGTATATGGTTTTCGTCCTACAGCAACCAGGCAATAATCGGCAGTGATTTCTTGTGTGGCGTTTGCAGTATCAAGAAAAGTAACGGTTGCATTTTTGCCATTATTTTTTGCCGATTGTACTTTATGGCTTAGTAAAATTTTGATATTTTGCTTGGTGAATATTTTTTTGAGTTCTTTTCCCAGTTCTTTATCCATTGTTGGGATCAGGCTGTCAAAATATTCGATTATAGTAACTTCAACGCCAATTCGGGCATAAATCGAAGCCATTTCTACACCAATTACGCCACCGCCAATAATGACCATTGTTTTGGGTTTGTCCGGAAGCGAAAGAGCTTCGGTAGAAGTTATGATTCGTTTTTTATCAATTTCAACTCCGGGAATTGTAGCGGGTTTAGAGCCTGTTGCAATAATGTAATGAGTGGCAGAAATAGTAGATGAAGAACCGTCTGTTGCTTTTACGCTGATTTCTTTATCATTCAAAAAAGAAGCAAATCCTTCAAAAACCTCGATCTTATTTTTCTTCATCAAAAAGTTCAGTCCGGCAATATTTTGCTCGACAACTTCAGATTTTCTTTTGATGAATTGCGGAAAGTCCAGACTTAATTTTCCTGTTATGATTCCGTGAGTAGCAAATTTGGTGGCTGCTTCATGATAATGTTCTGTACTGTCAAGAAGCGCTTTTGTGGGTATGCATCCTACATTGGTGCAAGTGCCGCCTAAGGCTTTATACTTTTCGACAATAGCCGTTTTATAACCCAATTGCGAACATCTGATGGCCGATGCGTAACCACCAGGTCCGGAACCAATAACAATGATATCAAACTTTGTTTCCATAGAATAAAAAATTAGTTATGTTTCAAAAGAACTATGCAGACTTCGCAATTACTCCTGTATTATAAGTAATTGTCAGTCTTGTTTTAAGTGTTTGAAATATAAGGAATTATATTTTATTACGGAAGGGAGTTTATCTTTTTTTGATGATTAATTTGTTGACTTAGTGGCGTTTAAAAAGCAATTCCAAATTGAAAGCCAACTGTAAAAGTCGCAGGATGATCGTTTCCAAATCGAACTGGAAAAGGAACGGCAACAAAATAGCTGCAATTTTCATTTTTTATAACCGTTTTATTAATAACGGGTGTGAAACCATATCTTCCGCCGCTTTCAAAAGCAGCTCTTCCTGCAAAAGTGTAGCCTTTTCCTAAAGCGATTAATACTCCGGGATGAAATAAAATATTAGTGACTTTATCATGACCGTCTTCGGCTTTTATATTGGGAACAATTTCAAAAGAAAATCCTATTTTAGAGCTTTTCCAGATGTTTATTCCAGTTGGGAAACCTACAGCGTAATAATCCCTGAAATTAAGGTTGGTTTGTTCATTACTAATCGTTACAATAGGATGAAGAATACCAAAATAGCCGGTAATTTTTGGATAAGTAGTTTGAGCAAATCCAGTTGATTTTGACGCAATCAGAAGTAAAATAAAAAGATGTTTCAACGAATTCATGATAGTTTGGTTTTATAAAAAACAAAACTATCACGACTTTATAATGATAAATAGAATGCTATTTACCTTTTGTATCTGGATTACTTTTTAAGGCATTTTTTCGATACGAAGACGGATTTTTACCGGTATGCAATTTGAAAATTCTGGTAAAGTGACTTTGGTCTGAAAAGCCCGTCATGTAAGCAATTTCGGTAAGTGTATAAGTCGAATTTTGAATCAGGTTTATAGCTTTTTCAATTCGTAATTTTCGAACATATTCACCAAAATTTAAATCTTCAAAATATTTCGAAAATTCACGTGATAAATAAGAAGGGTTTAGTTCTAAATCGCTGGAGATTTTCTTTAAATCAAAAGTAAACTGAGCATCTATTTGATCCTGAATAATCTCTTTTAAATCTTTGACCCACGAAGGTGTTTTTTTGTTTGACTTTTTTTCGTTTAAAAATTTGTTATAAACCTCATGAAGTAAACTTTCGAAAGGGCTATTTTGTAAATGATTTTGTTTGTAAAGATGCGTCGCCCAGCTATAAAGTGCATCGTAAAGAATCATTCCGTTTTTTAATAATTCAGAATCATCTGTAATATTATGCGAAAGTCCGGCAGAAATGGCCCAGAGCCCCGCAGATTCTTTGGCAATATCATGTTGGTCTGTATCGGCACCGCGGACAATTTTAGACATTATTAAAACAGCCGGATCTTTAATTTGATATTTTTTAATGATGTAATCAAAAGTGCATTCGTCGTTATAATGCGTAAATTCGACATCAGGAATATCAAATGGAATAGCATCTAAAGTTGCAGCTTTACTTAAAACTTCATCAAACGCAACGTAAATAAATTCGGCTTCAGGATCAACAAACTTTTTGATTAACCAGGGACTTGCTATTCTGTCAATTTTAGGTCGTTCTCTGGTAATCCATTTCATCGATATTATGTATTAAATATTATGAATCAAAATATCAATTCAATCTGTCAGAATGATCTCTGACTCCACCAAAACTATTCTTCAACAATTCTCTAACCTGAAACTGGGTTTTGTTTCGGGTGATGTTTTGCCATTCTTTAAAATCAAAAATGTGTATTGTTTTCGCATTCGGATTAGTAACAAATGAAAGCCTTGCAATCGAATATTTATAATATTTTAATTCGTGCGATATATGTCTGTTGGGCACAACAACAAGAATTGTTTCCCATTTCAGGAAATCTGTTGCTGGCGGGATATCTTCTCTTTCTGTTAAGCCAAGTGATTCAAAAAAAGCAATTATTTTTTGATCATTTAGTTTATCGATTTTTTGGTCAATGCGCTTAATAGTATTAAGAAGCGTATTTTCGTCTTTAATAACACTCATGATAATACTTTTTTTAGTTGAAATTCAAGATAAAATTACATTAAAAGAGAATAATTTAACAATGTATAGCCCGTAGAATCATTCTAAATTTTTTATCGTCTAATTTTCAGTTATACGTACGAAAGTAAATATGATCAGGTTTTGATAAAATACTATTATTTTAGCAGGCTTAAAAGCAATATTTTTATTGCTACTAGCTAACCACATTTTTATGAAAACTATTTCCTTCAAAGAAATTCTCCTGTATTTTATTGTTTTAATTTCGATTAGTTCATTCGCTCAAAACAAATCAGATCGGGAATTAATTTTAATCGATAAAGACTGGCGTTTTTCTTTAGGTCATTTGTATGATACTCAAAAGGATTTTGGTCATGCCGAAGGTTATTTTTCATACCTAACCAAAACTGGATTTGGAGATGGTCCGGCCGCCAAAGATTTTGACGACCGTGCCTGGCGAAAACTTGATCTTCCGCACGATTGGGCAGTCGAGCAGGATTTTAGCGAAAAGGCAAGTTACAGTCATGGTTTTAAAACTTCCGGAAAAGATTTTCCTGAAAAAAGTATAGGCTGGTATCGAAAAAAAATCAGTATTCCGCAAAGCGATCAGGGAAAAATTATATCCTTAAAATTTGATGGTGTTTTTAGAAATTCGAAAGTGTTTTTCAACGGTCATTTCCTTGGGACAGAAGAAAGCGGCTACAACGGTTTTGAATATGATGTTACAGCTTATGTAAATTATGGTGGCGAAAATACAATTGTCGTTCGTGCCGATGCTTCGATGGAAGAAGGCTGGTTTTATGAAGGTGCAGAAATTTACAGACATGTTTATCTGCTAAAAACAAATCCAATTCATATTGCTCGAAACGGAACTTATGTAACTTCTGAAATTCAGAATGATAATGCTGAGGTTAAGGCCGAAGTTACTATTGAAAACAAGGGAAATTTTAAAGGCAAAATTGAAATTTCACAAACAATTATCGATGCTTCGGGTAAAGAAGTAGCAACTATTACTGAAAATGCATCAGCTCCGGATTTTTATAAAACAGCAAAAATTACTTCAAAAATAAAAGTCAATAATCCTTTATTATGGGATATAGATACGCCAAACTTATATCGTTTGCTTACGCAGATAAAACAAGAAGGGAAAATTGTCGATAGTTATGAAACAACTTTCGGAATCAGAACAATCAAATTCGATCCTGAAAAAGGATTTTTCCTTAACGGAAAATCTATAAAACTAAAAGGAACCAACAATCATCAGGATCATGCCGGAATAGGAACTGCTTTGCCGGATGAATTGCAATATTACCGCATAAAAAAGCTCAAAGAAATGGGTTCGAATGCGTATCGATGCTCACACCATCCGCCAACTCCTGAATTATTGGATGCCTGCGATAAGTTAGGAATACTGGTAATTGATGAAACCCGTTTAATGGGAATAAATGATTATCATCTTAATGATTTAAAACGTTTAATCGAGCGTGATCGCAATCATCCAAGTATTTTTTGCTGGTCGGTAGGAAATGAAGAATGGAATATCGAAGGCGGAATCGTGGGCGAACGCATTACCAATATAATGCAGGGATTTGCAAAAAGTTTAGATGCGACAAGACCTGTAACAGTTGGAATCAGCAGTGGTTTTAAAAGCGGAATATCGTCTGTAGTCGAAATAATGGGCTATAATTATATGGGTAACGGAGATATTGATGCTCATAGAAATGAGTTTAAAAACCAACCCGGAATGGGAACAGAGGAAGGTTCGACTTTTGCAACTCGTGGAATTTATTTTACAGATGATGCTAAACATTATCAAAGTGCGTATGACAAAAAGCCACGCCCGACTTTTTATAGTATCGAAGAAGGCTGGAAGTTTTATGCAGCGCGTCCTTATCTGGCAGGAATGTTTATCTGGACCGGTTTTGATTATCGCGGCGAACCAACTCCTTATGGTTGGCCGTCGGTAACGTCTTATTTCGGGATGATGGATGTTTGCGGTTTCCCAAAAGACAATGTTTTTTATCTAAAATCTTGGTGGGGAACTGCGCCGGTTTTGCATATCATGCCTCACTGGAACTGGAGTGGAATGGAAGGAAAGGAAATTGATGTCTGGGTTCATTCTAATTGTGATGAAGTAGAACTTTTCCTGAATAAAAAGAGCCTCGGAAAAAAGAAAATGGAACAATACGGCCATTTAGAATGGAAAGTAAAATATACGCCCGGAACGCTGGAAGCCATTGGATACAAAAACGGCAAAAAGATATTGACCGAAATTCAGAAAACAACCGGAAATGCTGAAAACATTAAACTTTCTGTAGATAAAGAAAATCCATCAAATGCAAATGTTTCTGTGATTACAGTTGAAGTCACAGATAAAAATGGTTTACACATTCCAACAGCAAATAACGAAATTTCATTTTCGATAAAAGGTGGAAAAATCTTAGGCGTAGGAAACGGAGATCCAACATCATTAGAAAAAGATCAGTTTATTGATGATGTTACTCTTGTTCCTATTACTAATTTTGAAGAAAAAAAGCAGGCGTATGTTGATAATACCAATCAATCTGCTTTGGATGAATCGAATGCCTGGAAAGAAGCTTTTAAGGACAGAGATTATAAAAATCAGGCATCGGCATATATTTACAGAGGAAAATTTGAGCTGAAAAATAATTTGCAATCGAATAGTGTTGATTTCTTTTATAAAAAAATTGGTGTAAACGAATCTGTTTTTATAAACGGAAATTTAGTTAATGCCAATGCAGATGATCCTCAAAAATACCATCTTAACAAAGCTGTTTTAAAAGAAGGAAGCAATGTCATCACGATAAGAACTTCGCCTTTGCAAAAAGTAAAAGACTGGGATGTTATGAATACTGATCCGGGAATCATTAGAGTAATAACACCATCAGAACCGTGGAAACGTAAATTGTTTAATGGTTATGCGCAAATTATTATTCAGAAAGAAGAAGGTGGAAATGATGTTGTTTTATCGGCTTTCGCCAAAGGACTAAAGGCGGGCGTTTTGAGTGTTAATCAGAAGAAAAAAATAAAGCTCTCTTCTGAGTTGTGATCCTGAGGCGTCGGGAGAAAAGGTCTGTCAATTTCGACGCAGGAGAAATCTCCGTAGTAGTTCCGCAATGCAAATCCAATTTTTGTCGAGTTTCTAGTGTGATCTCTCCTGCGTCGAGATGACAATATTGTGTTTAAACTTTGCGTCTTAGCGCCTTTGCGAGATTAATTTTATTTTCTAAAAAGCTTAACTTAATGACATTGCCCAAAGTTTCGGGATCGGGACTATGTGAAGAAACGAGTTTCTTTTCATTCCCTTTTTTTAACTATAAAATCTATGTTTCTATGTGTTTAAATAAAAATTTCAATGATCTGAAATAATCATATTCGTTTTTGGTTTCTTCGATTTGTTCATTACAAATAAAAGAAGCGGTAATGTCACAACAAAAAACAATCCGACAAGAAAAAAAGCGTCCCGATAACTTAATAAAGAAGATTGTTTCAATACAATATTTTCCATCAATTTAAGAGCTTTCAATTTTGCTTCATTATAAGCAAAACCTTTGCTCTGAAAATATTTTGTATAAGCATTTAATCGATCCATCGCCTGAATATTGTATTGATTGACATTCGATACCAATTCATTTCGATGTGCTGAAAATCGGTGTGCAACATAGGTATTGATAATAGAAACCCCAAAAGAACCACCCAATTGTCGCATCATATTATTAAGCGCCGCTCCCTGACCAACATCTTTATCATCCAGAGAAGAAACGGCCAGCATTGTAAGCGGAACTGTTAATAAAGCCATGCCCAAAGCACGAAAAATAAGAGAAGTGGCAACATCAGAAGCGCTGGTGTTTAAGGTCATTCCGGACATTCGCCAATTAAAATAAATGAATAACAAAAATCCTGTTGCGATTATGATCACGGGAGAAACTCCTTTTTGCAATAATGTTCCGCAAGTTTTGAGGGCGAGCAAAGCAAATAATGCTCCGGGAAGTAAAAGCAATCCGGTTTGATAAGGAGAGAAACTCAAAAGGCGTTGCGCCACAACCGGCGTAATATAAATAGAAATAAACATTCCGAATCCGGTTACAAAAGTCAGAATGGCAGCAATACTCAAAGATTTACTTTTTAATACCCGAAGATTTACAACGGGTTTATCTATCGATAATTCCCAATAAATAAAAAACAGTAAGGTGCTGAAAGCGATAACAGTTAAGACAATAATATATCGTGTTTCGAACCAATCTTCGACTTCACCTCTTTCCAGAACGGTTTGTAAAGCGCCAACCCCAATGGCTAATAAAGCAATTCCTGTCCAATCAACTTTTGTAATTTCGGGCTTAACGGAAGGTTCTCGTAACAGGAAATAACAAGAAATCATAACCAAAATTCCGATTGGAACATTAATTAAAAAAATCCAGGGCCAATCGTAATTTTCGGTGATATAACCACCAAGTGTCGGTCCAATTGTTGGTCCAATAAATATTCCTGCACCAAACAAAGCTCCTGCGGTTGATTGTTTGTCTTTTGGGAAAAGTTCGAAAACCACCACCTGAGAAATAGAGAGTAAAGCACCTCCGCCAATTCCCTGAAAAAACCTGAAAAAGACCAGCATCCAAATGTTAGAAGAATGTCCGCACATAAACGAACAAAACGTAAACAAAATAACAGAACCAATATAATAATTGCGTCGGCCTAAATTGGCGCTCAAAAAGCTTGTAATAGGTATAATAATCACGTTTGCAATGGCGTAAGCTGTAATAACCCACGAAGTATCTTCGAGTGTTGCACCAAGATTTCCGCTCATGTGAGAAAGTGCAACGTTTACGATCGAGATATCAATCAGTTCCATAATAGCAGCCAGAATGACTGTAAAAATGAGCAGTTTTCGGTGTAATGGAGTCATAAAATTATTTTATACCGATTGGTATATTTTTAATTAAAAAAAATGTTCAATTTATTGATATTAGTCTGCAATGCGCAAAATATTAAACACATAAAAACATAGGATTTATAGATAGAAAGATGGTAAAAAGAAACACGTTTCTTTCACATAGTCCCGATGTATTGGGATGAATTGATGTAAAGTGGAACGCCTTTTTTAAGTTTGTAAATCCTATGTTTTTATGTGTTTAAAAATTACAGCCACTGATTAAAAAGATAAAAAAAAACTGCTTAATCTGAAAAATCTGAGAGAAAAAACATTTACAATTCTTTCTTAACAATATTAGTTTTAAGAAGATTAGAAGTTGCTCTTGCAATTAATCGGGTTTGATCTTTGTTCCAGATTTCGCATTGTGCGTTTACAATTTGTTTTCCTTTTCTAATAATAGCTGTTTTTGCCAGAATCGTATCGCCAACAAAAGCAGGAGCAAAGTAGTCTACAACAAGATTTATAGTCGTATAAAAAGTTTCTTCATCAAGAGAAAACATCGTCGCGCCAATGCAATCATCGGCAATGGCAGCGGTTACGCCTCCGTGTAAACTCTTCACCGGATTCGACATTTCTTCACGAACCGTATATTTAAAGGTAACTGAGCCTTGCTCTGCAGCGACCACTATGGGTTTCATCCAAAGCATAAAAGGCGATGGCGACGCTATAAATTCTCTGTCGATATGATTTTGCAATACTTGTAATCTCGTTAATTTTTCCATTAGGTTTTAGTTTATATTTAATACTGATCGGTATATTTTTATTCAAAAAAAAGTAATTTCGGTTATTACTTTTATTCTAAGTCGTTTATAATTTTATTTAGCGAAAGCATGATGTCAGATAAATTCGAAAGATTTCCTGTAATTTTGGTAATCATTACAGCCCCTTCAATAATGGCAATGATAGTCAAGGCAGTTTTTTCAGGATCAATATTTTTGGCTTTAAATTCTCCTGCGAGGATTCCCTGTTCGATAAAGTAGACTAGTTTATCTTTCCAGGCAAGAATGGTGTTTTCGACTTTTTTTCTCAAAACAGGATGTGTGTCGTCAGCTTCTGTTGCGGTATTAATAATAGGACAACCGCCTTTTGTAACTCTTAACTCGTAATAATCAGAATACAATCTCGGGTATACCAATAATTTGTCTTTATAAGTAGTTTGCTTTTCAATTTCCCTTGCAAAAGTATCCTGAAGTTTTTTTACATTAAATTTAAAAGCAGCAATTGCGACTTCATCTTTATTTTCGAAATTACCGTAGATACTTCCTTTTGTAAGTCCGGTCGCTTCGGTAATATCACTCATAGAAGTACCGCTGTATCCTTTCATATTAAAAAGTGGTGCAGTTTTCTCGATAATAAATTGCTTGGTTTTTTCGGCTTTACTCATGATTGGTAAAATTTAAATGCAAATATATACCGATTGGTATAATTTTGCAATTTTTTAGTTGTTTATTTTGTTTCAGGTTTTCTCTGTATTGTATTGAAACTTAAAGCAGATTATTTTTTACCACAGAGTGACACAAAGTTTTTCACAAAGATTCACAGAGAATGAGAATAAAAAGAATAGCCACAGATTAAAAAAGATTTCGAAAATCTGTGCTAATCTTTTTAATCTGTGGCTAAAAAAACTTTGCGAAACTTTGCGAAAAACTTTGTGCAGCTCTGTGGTTATTTTTTTTTATTCTCATTTCAAACCTGAAACCAGAAACAAAATAAAACCTGAAACTATTTTTTTTATTTGATTTTCATAACTTTGCAAAATGAATAATCAGACAGAAACTCAGAATTGCGATTTTACTTCAGAATTAAAGCTGAAAGGTTTTAAAGTATATCAGATAAATGGAGATCAAAGTAAAATACCAGTCTACAGCCGCAGGGATTTTTATAAAATTTGCATTAATACCAGTAAAAGCATTATACAATATGCTGACCGCGGAATAGAAACCGACGGAACAATTCTGTTTTTTGGTAATCCGATTATTCCATATTCATGGGAAACTATTTCTGAAGGTTATGAAGGATATGCCTGCGTTTTTACAGAAGAATTTTTAAAGGTAAAAGACCGTTCAGAAACGCTTCACGAATCTCCTTTATTTAAAATAGGAGGAACGCCAATTTTTTCTTTAAATGCTGAACAGAAGTTGTTTATCGATTCGTTGTTTGAGAAAATGATTAAAGAATATGAAACCGATTATGTTTTTAAAGACGATTTAATGCGCAGCTATGTCAACCTGATTATTCATGAATCGATGAAAATGCAGCCTACAGAAAATTTCTTTAAACATAAAAATGCTTCTTCGAGAATTACTTCATTATTTTTAGAATTATTAGAAAGACAATTTCCTATAGAAACAAAAAATGAACCTTTGGCATTAAAAACACCTCAGGATTATGCACAAAGTTTAGCCGTACACGTAAATCACCTGAATCGTTCTGTAAAAGAAGTAACGGGAAAACCAACAACGGCACATATTACCGAAAGAATTATTGGCGAAGCCAAAGCATTACTGCAACACACAGATTGGAGTATATCAGACATTGGATATTCCTTAGGATTTGAATATCCGAGTTATTTTAATAATTACTTTAAAAGACTTACAGGAACGATCCCAAAATCGCTGCGATCGTAAATTGTTTCATATTCTTAATTTTTTGTTTGAATATTGTTATTTCTGATTATCGTTGCTAAAGTACTTTTGCCCTGAAATAATTAGTATTAACCTCTATCGGTTTTTCGCTGACTAAATATAACTTCTACAAAGCGCATTCTAGCTTTCTAATTTAGTTTCCAGCACTGATATACAAAACAAAATAATTATGAAAGAACCAGAAAATCAATTAAATGAAACTATTTTTCCACAAGGAGATCTGGCTTCAGCGGATTATTTTACAGGAAAAGCATGGGTGAAAATGTTGGTTCCAAATGATCCGGTTTTAAATACTGCCGTTGGTAATGTAGTTTTCGAAGCAGGTGCGAGAAACAATTGGCATACACATCCCAGCGGGCAAATTCTAATTGTAACACAAGGAACAGGATATTATCAGGAAGAAGGAAAACCAATTCAGTTACTTCAGGCAGGCGATGTTGTAAACATTCAACCCGAATTAAAACATTGGCACGGAGCTTCTCCGGATAGTGAATTTACCCATATCGCAATTAGTACCAATACCGAAAAAGGTATTGTAGACTGGCTTGAACCAGTAACCGACGAACAATACAATAGCTTTAAATAAATTAAGTAAAAGTGTTGTTTGGCGAGATCTAACGATTAATTAACGGTTTTTGTTAGCTCTTATTTAAATAAAATCAATCTCAAAAAATCTATTTTATGTCAACACTTTATACTTCCGCTATTGAAGAGGGAAAAATCCCGAATACTTTCATGACTGGTAATGTTTCTTATAAAAAACAAACCAGCAATATTCATCCGGATAATACGATGATTAAAGAAATCTCTTTTGAACCGGGATCAAGATGCAAATGGCATATTAATGCAAGTTTGCAATTATTTATCGCAACAGACGGAATTGGCTATTTTCAGGAAAAAGGTTCTGCCATTCGTTTGCTTCATAAAGATGAGGTAGTTACCATTTTACCGGGCGTAGAACATTGGTATGGTGCAACACCTTTTAGTAAATTTTCGCACATTAGCATTATCACAGAAATCGACAAAGGAAAAGGAATCTGGTTAGAAAGCGTAACCGATGAAGAATATTTTAGTTTTGGAAAATAAACTAAGTTTCTGAGTTGCTAAGGCTCTAAGTTACTAAGTAAAAAACGGAGAATCTTTAGAACATATTTTAAAAGAAAATTTTGCGACTTTGCGCGAAATAATATTTTTTCATGCAGATTTTAAAAGATTTTTAGCTGATATTATTTCAGTCAAATTTGCTTAAATCCTCTTAAACCTACGTGAAACTATACCAACTCTAAAGCAAAAAAAACTTAGAACCTTAGCAACTTAGTATCTCAGTACCTTAAAAAATAAAAAACAAAAAAAATGGAAACAAAAAACATAAAAGCCTTTGGTACAGAAGCTGCCGAAGCACCTTTACAAACATTAGACATTCAGCGTAGAGCGGTATTAGCGCATGACGTAGAAATCGAAATTTTATATTGCGGAATCTGCCATTCCGATTTACACTCGGCGAGAAACGAGTGGCACGGAACGATTTACCCAATAGTTCCGGGACATGAAATTGTGGGTCGTATAACAAAAGTGGGCGATCACGTAAAAGGTTTTAAAGTTGGAGATTTGGCCGGAGTAGGATGTATGGTCGATTCATGTAGAGAATGTGAACATTGTAAAGACGGATTAGAGCAATTTTGTGATCCCGGAAATACATTAACATTCAATTCTCCTGATGTTCATTTGGGCGGACAAACTTTTGGAGGATATTCTCAAAGCATCGTAGTCGATGAAAATTATGTAT
Source organism: Flavobacterium piscisymbiosum (assembly GCF_020905295.1). Taxonomy (NCBI): domain Bacteria; kingdom Pseudomonadati; phylum Bacteroidota; class Flavobacteriia; order Flavobacteriales; family Flavobacteriaceae; genus Flavobacterium; species Flavobacterium piscisymbiosum. Next base: position 3,669,114 of record NZ_JAJJMM010000001.1, read on the forward strand.
TGCATGTTTCAGACAAATTAGATCTTGCCGGAGTTGCTCCTTTATTATGTGCCGGAATCACGACTTATTCTCCATTAAAACACTGGAAAGTGGGCCCTGGACAAAAAGTTGGGATCGTTGGGATCGGTGGTTTAGGACATATGGGAATTAAACTTGCAAAAGCAATGGGCGCTCATGTCGTTGTTTTTACCACCTCATTATCTAAAACCGAAGATGCAAAACGTTTAGGTGCAGATGAAGTTGTTTTATCTACAGATCCGGAACAAATGGCGAAACATGCAAAATCACTTAACTTTATTTTAGATTGCGTATCGGCGGAACATAATATAGATTCTTATTTGAATTTACTAAAAGTAGACGGAACTCTTACATTAGTTGGTGCTCCAATGGAACCACTTCCGGTAACATCATTTAGTCTTTTATTAGGCAGAAGAAGTTTTGCAGGTTCAAACATTGGCGGAATTGCCGAAACTCAGGAAATGCTTGACTTCTGTGCAGAACATAACATTACGGCAGACATCGAAATTATTGGTGTTGATGAAGTAAACGATGCTTACGAAAGATTATTAAAAGGGGATATTAAATACCGTTTTGTAATTGATATGGCTTCGTTGAAGTAACTAAGTAACTAAGGTTCTGAGATTCTAAGTTTAAACTTTTTGCCTTTGCTGCTCAATTTCATTAATTTAAGCTTAAAAAAATAATCTCGCAAAGGCGCTAAGACGCAAAGTTTAAAGACAATATTGGTTATAATAAATATCTTAAAAGGTCTGGCTTTTATAAAGTCAGACCTTTTTTTATTCTTTTAAAAACTTATGCTATTTAATTATTAATTTTGAAATTGAACAACTAAACACTTTTTCTCTTGCAAAAAAAATCAATTCCTGTTTTATCCGTTGGCAATATACTTGGAGAAGAAACTTTGGGTATTACCTTATTTCGCCATAGCGTAAAAGGAAGAAATGAATTCGAGCAGCCACATAAGCATGACTTTTATCTGGTATTTTTTGTTGAGAATGGTTCCGGGTTTCACAATGTCGATTTTACTCAATATACAGTAAACGATTATCAGGTTTATTTTATCAGGCCGGGGCAGGTACACAACTGGTCGCTTGATGTAGATACTTCGGGGTTTCAGCTGATGCTTTCTGCCGATGTGATTAGTATTTTTTCGAATTTAGGGAAATTTCCGTTTTTTGAGCAAAGTGTTCCTTCTTGTCTTTCTTTAAACAAAAAAGAATTTGAGGAATTTAAAAATCATTTACATCAAATAGAATTACTATTGTCTGATAACGATACACTTACCAAAGAAATAGTTTTACTGCGTTTGCATTTACTGCTCAAATTATTGCAAAAAGAATATTTGAATCAGTTTCCTGAACACGATTCATCGACCAAACCTGAGAAAATAATAAAAGGGTTTACTATTTTAATTGATGATTATTTCAGTAAAGAACCTTCGGTGAATTTTTATGCCGATAAATTAAATATTACCTCTAATTATCTCAACATCCTCTCGCAGAAATATTTAAAGGTTCCGGCAAGTGATGTGATAAGACAAAGAACCATTCTTGAAGCTAAACGTTTGCTAACCAGTACCGATTTGTCTATTAAAGAAATTGGTTACCAACTTGGTTTTAATGACAATACTTATTTTACCAAAGTCTTTAAAAAATATGCAGGAAAAACTCCGGGAGATTTTAAAAAATTATAATTTTTACCATCTTTCTCCGTAATATTACCGTTATCATTTTAAGTTTATAACGATTTTTGCAATGTAATAATACTGTTGATTATTAGAGTGTTATTGTGAAATCGTATAACAAACTCAAAGAAGATAAAATATAATTTATGGAAGATCATAAAATAAGCCGAAAAAAATTCTTAGGATTGGGAGCCGCAGCAACCGGAGCCGCTTTGTTTTCAGGAATTGGAGGAAATGTCGTTGCGCAGGTTTTACCCGAAGAAAACAAAACAGCTTTAAACGAATATCTTTTAATTAATGTACGATTAGAAGATGGTTTTGAATACAACGATAAAAATGAAGTAATTGCTACCAAAACAGCACTTTATACTATTCATATTGCTAATGGTAAAATAAAAAGCATCACGACAGGAAAGTCGGCTTTGAAGTTGAAAACAATTGATGCCAAAGGACTTTTGATGCTTCCGGGATTACGCGATATGCACATTCATATTGATAAAACGTACTACGGCAGCGGAATCTGGAATGCAGCGCCCAGAAAAGGATATACGGTAAAAGATATGATTACGCTGGAACAAAAGTTGATTCCGCAATTATTACCGGATTCTCAGCATAAAGCCGAAGAAGCGATTAAACTAATGCAAAGTCAGGGAAGTTATTTTGCGCGTTGCCAATGTAATATCGATCCTGTAAGCGGACTAAAAAGTCTGGAACATTTGCAGACAGCTTTAGATAAAAATAAAGAGAATTTTGGTTCTGAAATTGTAGCGTTTCCGCAACACGGAATTTTATATTCAAAATGTGAACCTTTATTAAGAGAAGCGGCTTCGATGGGAATTGATTTCATAGGCGGACTTGACCCAACAAATGTCGATGGCAATATGGAGAAATCGCTTGATGTAATGTTTCAAATTGCAATTGATAATAATAAAGGTGTCGACATACACTTGCATGAATCGATACCATCTGGAAAAGCTGCGATTGAATACATGATTAAAAAAACCGAAGAAAACAAACAGCTACAAGGAAAAACCTATATAAGTCACGGTTTCGCGCTTGCGAAAATGGATCCAAAAGATCTGGAGAAAATTGCCGAGCAAATGGGTAATCTGGGAATAGGAGTAGTGTCAGGAATTCCGATTGGGAAAACGATAATGCCAATTCCAACTTTAAAAAAATACGGCGTAAAACTAATGACCGGAACCGATAGTATTGTCGATCACTGGCAGCCTTTCGGGACTTGCGATATGATGGAAAAAGCAAAATTATGTGTTCAGCTTTACGGCTGGACAGACGAGTATAATTTAAGCAGAGCCTTACACATCGCAACAAAAGATGAAATATTACCGCTTAACGATTCAGGAACAAGAGTTTGGCCAGCAGTCGATAACGAAGCCAATTTTATCTTAGTAAAAGCAAGCTGTTCCGCCGAAGCCGTAGCGCGTTTGCCAAAAAGAGAAGGAGTTTTTTATAAAGGAAAAAAGATAGCTGGGGATCTTTCTTAAGGTTCTGTTCTAAGTCGGTAAGATTCTAAGGTTCTTAGGTTCTAAGTTTTTAACCTCTAATATTTCAACGATTAAATCATTCTTACGAAGTTATATAAGCAGTTCCGAAGGAACGTAAAATATTGCACAAGATGGATTTTTAATCCATCTTGTGCAGTCAAATAATTTAGATCATATAAAAAAGATGCACGGCAGTGCGTCTCTACAAAACCTTAGAACCTTAAAAAGAAAAACTTAGAACCTCAGAACCTTAGAATCTCAGTACCTTAAAAAAAAAAAGAAAACCCCTCAAGCAATTCAACTCTTGAGGGGTTTTTGAAAATAAATAATAACCAATTAAATTTATTTCTTTTTGTCTAAGTCTTGTTTTAGCAATTTCGCATGCTCCAAATGAGCAGTAAGCGGTGCTATATTATTTGATGCCCAAAGCTTAACATCTTCATCTTTTGCATCTTTAGTTGCTTTTTGCAACTTATCGATCGCTTTTTCGTGTCCGTCGATCATCATATCAGCGAACTTTTTATCAAAATCAAGACCTGATTTTTCATTCAGTTTTTTATATTCCTCCTGACCATCTTCGGTAAGCGAAGTAGGTAAGGTGAAGTTTTTAGCTTTAGCCAAAGCACTTACTTCAGAAGCCGATTTGGTATGCTCATCAACAAGCATTTTTCCAAATTTTTTAACCTCAGGATTGGTACTTTTAGTTTGAGCCAGTTTTCCGATTTCGATTTCAGCAAGATTCACTTCTGCTATATCTACTAAAAATTCCGAATCATCTTTTTTATCATCAATTGAGTCAAATTTGGCTTCGTTACTATCTTCAGCAACTTCTTTTGGATCTTCTTGTTTTGTTTCGTTTTTACAAGAATTCAGGGAAACGATTAATAATCCTGCTCCTAAAATTACTTTTCCGGCTAATAGTATTTTTTTCATGATTTATAAGTTTAAATGTTATAATGTAAAATTATTAAGACTGTGTGAAGAATGCCTTACAGTATTTTTTGATAATGTTACAGGATTTGAATTTTCTTAGAAATAATATGTAATACAAATAGTATTATATTCGCAAAACTAAAAAAGCATATATCAATCGAACTAAATATTTTATGAATGCTATAGCAAACTCTGCAATTCAACACAAAATTTTAATAGTGTTACTTTTTTTAGTTTCAATTCGTCTAGCTGCTCAAGCAACTTATGTGGGATTTATAGATAAGTATCCTATAGAATTTATTACAGATCTTAATTCAGAGGGTTCTGGAAATGCCATTTATGCTTATACTAATTATGATACTCCTATCGTAATAAGCGGAACACTTAAAAAGGGAATACTAACTTTTTATGAAAAAGATAAAACAGGCAATGATACAGCGAAAATAACTTTTGAATATTTTAATTCCAAAAGCAAGAAGCTAGAAGGAAAATGGACAGACTTAAACACAAAAAAAGAACTTAACATTAGTTTATCAAAAACATTTGAAGTCGAATATGGAGATAATATTGAATGGAAAAACAGGGAAATTTTACAGTCTGTTTCTTTAAAAGGGAAATACTTTAAGTTGATTGTTTCAAAAATGAGAGGTGATTTTGATGCAAAAGTAACCGGAGTTAAAATTCTGGAGAAAAAAACGGACAAGCTGCTTCAGCAAATTGATATGGATTGTCAGCTTTTGGGTTTAAACAATATAAGTACCGACGATTATAATTTTGACGGAATTGAAGATTTTTCTGTTTTTGAGGGAGGTACTGCCGGACCCGACACTACAAGCTTGTATTTTTTATATAATCCCATCACAGGAAAATATTTTGAAAGTGGTTTCAGCGGGACCTCATTAGAGTTCGACAGTAAAACGAAAAGAATTAGTGAACACAATCAATGCTGCGCAGGAACAAGTCAAATGAATGCAGAGTATAAAGTTGTAAACAATAAGATGGTTCTAATCAAGAAAACCTGTCTTAAATTAGACATTAAATCCGGCGAATTAAAAAAGGTAAAATGTGATTAAGTTTAGTTTTAAGTGTAAAATAAACCCAAGAAAAGTTATGAAAAGAAATATACTATGTTGTTTTATTGCGGCTACATTATTTTCCTGTCAAAGTAAAGAAGTTAAAGACGCTTCTGCAAATCATAAGACAAAAACAGATTCATCAAAAAACAAGAGTTTAGTATCTTCAAAACAAATTGTTTTAGGAGAAGACAAAGACGAAATAAATGCGTTAGTAAAAGGAATTTATGACGTAAACGGCGAAGTATTTATTGATATTGATCTTGTGCAGATAAAATTTGAAAATGTTGATGAAAGAGTTGTTGTAAATGAAAATCCAAAAATAAGAACTTATAAGGTTGACTTCAAAACACTTATTTATTCGAAAGATTGTAAAACTTTAAATCTGAAAGAATTTATTAAAAGTAAAAACAAAATTTTGCAGGATAAGACAATTATCTTAGTCGGAAAAGCAAAAGACGGAAGAATGGAAAGCTTAAATTTTGGATGTTATGGTTGATTTTGAATATCAACTTTCTACTTGATTATAAAAACCTTAAAAATTATAAATGAACGCTAACATTAAACTTTTGCCTTTTTTATTTCTTATTCTTTTTGCAAGTTGCGATCCTGCGCATGATATTTTATTCATCAATAAAATGAATACTTCTGTTAAGGTAAAAATTAATCTTGATCCAAAAACAGACAACTATAATCTAAAAAGAATTGCAGTTGGTGATTCGATTGTATTTGATTTAAAGAAAGACTCAGTAGGGTGTATTTCTTTTGGAATTGGAAATTGGTCCAAAAAAGAAATTCAGGAAGCCGCAAACTCCATAAAAGTAATTGAAATTGAAACAAGGGATATTAAGACTATTTATAAATCAAAAAAAGCGATCAATACTATTTTGGATGAAAATGTAAAAGGAACCCTATTTAAAAGTTTAATTGAAATAAATATTAAGTAGAAGGTATTTGTTAGTGCGAGTCCCCGCTCTTCGAAGTCTTCATCTTAGTCCCTGCGAATGTCTCTGACTTCGCACCGGCAAAGAGATTAAGTTTTGCATAGAAAAAGATTAATATTCTAAAGACGATTTTATAAAAAGTCAGGAGACTTATAGATGTTTAAGTTTTTTATGAGAACTAATAAATAAAAATGCAAAGTCAGGAGACTTCGCATAGCGGGTTATTTTGTAATGGAAATAGTTTTATATTAGCACAAGAAAACCTCTTTTTGAACCAATTACTTATTACGGATCATGATAAAACCATTACAATTGCCTTTACTTTTTATGATACTTCTCTTTATGAGTTGTCAAAAAAAAATTAGCGATTTGGAATTTGAAAAAACTGTAATGACGGAAATTTTTCCGGACTTGATTGATTCTATTTGTATTGATTACAGAATAGTTCCTGTTCCGCCTCCTATTTATGGTCAATTTATTTATGATAAAGAAGGTAATAATATTGGTATTGATTCTACAAAAGGAACTGAAAAACAAAAACAAGAAATAGTAAATTGGAAGCGTAATCAAGAAATAATTGTAGAAGAAATTGAAAAAGATACTTCAAAATTAATTGTAGCATTCAATCCTAAAATAAAGAGAAGTAGTAAAGATTTAAAAGAATATTTGGAGCAGCACTTTAAAGTTACGGAAGTTTTTGATCCAAAAATAGAAGGAGATTCTACCTATACTATAGATTTTAAAAATATCCCACTTAAAGGAAAATTTGAAATTAGAGACATGTCTGAGTTTCCAAAAGACAGATATGAATTTTGGAGAAAAAAGTATGATTTTGTTTTTTCGGGTTCAGTTTATTTTACAGGAATTCAATTTGACAAAGAGAGAAAATTTGGAGTCTTAGACGGTGGTTTTTCTTGCGGCAGGCATTGCGGAATGGGCGTGAGGATTTATATCAAAAAAGTAAATGATAAATGGATGATTGATAAAATTGATAACACTTCGGTTTCATGATTGTACTAAAAAAAAATATAGGTTTGTTCTCAATTTTTGTGGGCACGATCGGGACGCTTGCGCAGAAAGCTAATGTTTGCAAACGTTGCTCTGAAAGAGCTTTACCACTAGCATGGTGCGAAGCACTATGACCACATAATTTTTGTTTTTAAGCCCTGAAAGGGCGAAAGCTTATTTGCGAAGTAAAAGTTCATTATTACATTATATTATTTGTGTAATAAAGTAAACAGTTTTTTGATAAATGTAAAATAGATTTGCTTTTGCCCTTTCAGGGCGATAATCCCGCTTAACGCAGTTCGTAGTGCGTTGCACTACGCTGATTCTTTTGGGCCTTCAGCCCTTTTTGAGCTTTTAAGCAATTTTCTCATTGTCTCAGCCCAAAATTTTTTACATATTTACACTTTGTCCTACAATAAATTTGCAATTCACATTGTTTCCAAAAATAGGTGTTGAAAACCTGTTGCTCTGAAAGAGCTCTAGCAATAGCATGGTGCGAAGCACTATGAATGAGAGACAATTGTTGTTTTAGCCCTGTAAGGGCGAAAGCCTAGTGACTATAAATTTATAAAGTTTATATCAAAAGTTTTGTTCAATATTATATATTTATAAAGACTAAAAACAGATAACCAAAATGACCGGGAATGATTAATATAGATTTTAAAAAAGAGAAAGGTAAAATTGATGAAATAATAAATAAAGCTTTAGCCGATTATCAAAATGAAATTGACGTGATTAATATTGATGACTGGACTTTAAAATCTAAAGAATTATTTATAGACAGGTCCTATAATGGTTATAGTTCTCAAAGTACGCAATTCATCAATAATAGTTTTCCAGACATTACGAGTATTGTAGACAGTAATGCGAGATTAATATTGTATTTATATACATCAGAAAGAGATTTTGAATTTGATTTAATTAAAAAACAATTAATAGCAAAAATTAAGAAATCTAAATAACCGAATTTACGTCGCACCATCATTAAGAAAAAACAAACAAAAAGCCTTGATTATTATAATCAAGGCTGTTTTGCTATTTATCTAATTAATAAAAAAAACTCATGTGTTAGCAGTCTCAGACTTCTTCACGGCGTCAAAGTCCTTTTGAAAGTTTACTGTATAGTAAAAGAGTAATCTCTTCTTTATAATGACTTTCTTATGAAAACGAATGCCCTAGCCCTGATGGGAGGGAAAATCCTTTTTCTTGCTCCTTTAGCAAGGAAAAGATTTGGAAGGACAGCAGGAAACAGCTCCTGAAAAATGTAATGGTTATTGAAAAAAAATCTCTCATAGAGTTAATTATGAAAATAAAACCAAGAATTATATAACAGAGAATTCCTGCTTTTTGAAGAATTTTGGTATAAGATTTCTAAATCATTAACCTTAAAATTTTTTAGTCATGCCAGATGCAAGAATTCAAAACGAAAAACAATACCAGGCTCTTTTAGAAATAGGCTATAGCAAAGAAAAAGCAGCGCGAATTGCGAATACGCCAGATGCAGGTGAAAAAGGAGGAAGGGCAAAACCTTATGATGAATGGTCGAAAGCGGAATTGTACCAGCAGGCTATAAAAGTGGGGATTCCGGGACGTTCTTATATGAACAAAAAGAATCTCGTTAAGGCATTACGAAATAATTAAAAAGTATTTGAAAAATAATAAAGCCACAGAGGATAAACAGAATATATCGGAAATAGAATCTTTTAAATCCTGATCCCGATAATTATCGGGAGTGGCTTAATAAACACGAAACGATCATGAATGCAGCTGCAAAAACCGAAAAACTAATGAATCAATTGATCAAAACACCGCATTTGGTAATTGAGAAATTAGATTTAGTTTACATCAATAATCAAAGGCTGCCAATAGAACGATGCGAAGGAGAAGATGGTTTTGTTTATAAAAAAAATGGTCGTTGCATTAAGCAAAAAAGCGAATTGAAACGCTTTAGCAGTCTGGTGCTTCCGCCGGCTTGGGTAAACGTTCAGATTTCAGACTTGCCAAACGGACATTTACAAGCGGTGGGTCTGGATATTAAAAATCGAAAACAATATCGATATCATCCAAAATGGAATTTGATTCGAAATCAAACTAAGTTTTATAAAATAGCCGAGTTTGGAACAAAATTGCCTTCGATTCGAAAACAAGTCGATGAAGATTTAGAGAAAAAAGAATGGTCGAAAGAAAAAGTGGTAGCATTAGTAATCCGTTTAATGGAGGAAACCCACATTAGAATTGGAAATGAAAAATATGCCAAGGACAATAAATCATACGGACTTTCGACTTTAAGAAAACGCCACATTAACATTAATAAAAATTCGCTCCGATTTGAATTTACAGGAAAAAAAGGAGTACAGCATACGATTACAACCCGAAATAAAAAATTGATAAAATTGGTCAGTCGTTGTGAAGAAATTCCGGGTTGGGAAGTTTTTAAATACTATGATAAAAACGGCGAACGAAAAGTGCTGGACAGCCATATGGTAAATGAATATTTGCATGAAATTTCGGGAGAATATTTTAGTGCAAAAGATTTTAGAACCTGGGCAGCATCAATCGTGTTTTTTGAAACCTTAATGGATATAGGCACAACAACCGACGAAAAAGAAATCAAAAAGAATATTTTATCCGCCTTTGATACCACTGCGCAAGCTTTGGGAAATACCAGAAATGTATGCAAGAATTATTACGTTCATCCTTTATTGGTTTCGACTTATGAAGATGGTTCGATTGAGCAATATTTTGAAAGAGCAAAAAAATGCCGAAGCAACAGAGAACATTTTTCGCACAGCGAAATTGCTTTTTCAGAATTAATACAAAACTATCAGGTCAACTTATTGTAAATCAGGTTTGATCGTGCTAACAAAATAATGTTTAGAGTTAATACATCTCTTTAAAAAGTATGAAATTTGAGTAACAAACAAAATCATTATTAACTAAAATCACAAGCTTATGTTACGTTATACAGTCATTTTTATTATTCTTGCTATCATAGCCGGAATATTTGGTTTTGGTGGAATTGCCGCCGGAGCAGCAAGTATCGCTAAAGTTTTATTCTTCATATTTTTAGTCTTATTCGTTATATCTCTAATTAGCGGAAGAAAAAGTATTTAGTCAGCAAATAAATAACAATTAAAAAACGACACATATATCTCGGTAAATGTGTCGTTTGCATTTTTAAAAAAATTAAAAAAAAGAATTATGGGAACCAAAAGCGGTGCTTATCAGGATGTTTATATCAAAAGAGAAGATGAAATGGTAAGCTTAAAAAACGATGTGACAGATTTCTGTGAAAAATATATAAAACCTGTACATCCTGAAAATTGGGATTGGTCGACACGCGATTTCGAAAATCCGGACAATGATCCTACAGTTGCAGAAGCAAGAGCGATAGGAAACGTGGTTTTTAACGATTTAAACGATAAAAAAGAGACAGATGTAGATTTGTCTACAATGAACAATGTTGAGTCGATTAAAGCCTATTTAAATCCAAAAAGCAAATACGAAGCTTTTAATATGGAAGAATTTGCATTTGCCTTGAAAGTTGAACTCGAACACGGGAAAATAAAAGATGTTAATGTAACCAATAATCATCCGTTTTTGACCGCGATGATTGCATTGGCACACATGACCGAAAGTTTGACCTATTACAAAAGATTGAAAGTAATGGAAGCCGAAGGCGAGATTTACGAAATCATGCGCAAAATCGATAAAGTTACAACAGGAAAAGATAAATTACTTGAAGAGCTTATTAAAGCCGAAGAAGAATTGAAAGAGGCAAGGGCAGGACTGGCAGAACGCCTCGAAAAAATGGATGATATTCCGGTTTTGGAAATTATTGGAGATTAAGGTTTAGAAAGAAGAAAGAAGAAAGAAGAAAGAAGAAAGAATATAGAGTATAGCACAAAGAATATAGGGCAAAAAATATACTGTAAAAATAAAGGTTCAAAGAAATAAAACAACAAAGTTTTTAAACTTTGAATCTTTATTTCTTTGAACCTTTGTCACTTTATTAAAATCGTTCGAGTCTTTTCTCTTTACTCTTTCTTCTATATTCTCTCCTCCTAAAATTTCCTTGGGTCATTATCAGGATATTCTACATCTTCTTCTTCCTGAACATCATCTTCGATATATTCAGTTTCCTCTTCCTCTTCTTCATCATCGATATCTTCCAGGACATCTTCGGTTTCGTTAAAATCTTCTTCTTCTCTTTCCAGAGAAGCGTCGGACGGATTATCCAATTGGTCGTTTACATCATCGATATTGTTACCGTTTTGATCCAGTTCCTCTTCATACAAATCATCAGTATTAGAGTTTAGGTCGTCTTCGCTATGAAAATCATCCGTTAGATCATCTTCATCGTCTGTAAGTTCGTCCGGATTAGGATTGTCAGGATTATGACCGTTTCTAACCGTATAACCACGTTCGGCTATTTCACGATTATCAGTATCGCTTTCTTTCATGTCGTCGATATCATACAATTCTTCGTTCATCAAAGTATTTCTGTCTGCTGTATTTGGATTCTGATTTCCAGGAACTCGATTCCCTTTTATCATGCTGTTTTTTTGATCTGTAGTATTCATGACGTTTCGTTTTTAATATTACTATATACAAATCTAATAACGAAGGCAAGTAATTGTATTATAGAATTATAACGGGTAATTGTATAATTAACAGATGGTTATGTTGAGGTTGAGTTCAAAACAAAAAAAAAGACCATTACCCGGTAATAGTCTTTTTTTGCATTTCGCTTTTCAGATTTTCAGAAATATTAATTATCGTTTCTTTCTAAATCGTCATCATCAAAATGATCTTCGTCTTCGATATGCTCTTCCTCGTCAAAATCATCAGCGTCGATAATCTCAAATTCCTCCTCTTCATTATTAGTGATGTGATCGTCTTCGTTTACAACTTGTTCCTCGTTTGGGATATTTTCATTTCTAATGATGTTATCCTTTTTAAGCAATTTATCAATAGCATTATCAATCAATATTGCAGTGTCAATATCTAAATGGCCTCTTTGATATTTTTGTTGAAAATAAAGTTCGGCTTCCTGATACGTAAGATCTATATGTGTTTCCATTATAAGTTTTTTTAAAATTGTAGTACTACAAATCTATCTCTCAAACCAAAAAAATATCTTACAGAATTCTTAAATCTAATTGCATAATATGCAGGTGTTCAGAATGCAACTTTAGGAATTAATGATATAACTTGTCTGATAATCAAGATGGTAATTTTATCAAATATTAATTAACAAAAATTATTACCATGAAAAGTACAGATAGTAAAAAAGAGACAGCTTCTAAACCGGAAGCAAAAAAGGGAGTAACAAAAGCAAAATCTGATGCAGCATCAGGATTGACAGAATTGTTTGAAGATGGATTAAAAGACATTTACTGGGCAGAAAAAGCGCTGACTAAGGCAATACCTACCATGACCAAAAATGCAACGTCAGCGGACTTAATAGAGGCTTTAAACAGTCACTTGACCGAAACTGAAGAACATGTAACACGATTAGAGCAGGTTTTTAAACTAATTGGCCAAAAAGCTTCGGCAAAAAAATGCGATGCAATGGCGGGCTTAATCGAAGAAGGAAAAGGGATTATTGAAGAAACTGAAGTTGGGGTTGTACGTGATGCAGGTATTATCGCAGCGACGCAAAAAATAGAGCATTACGAAATTGCCACTTACGGTACTTTACGTCAATTTGCAGAGACTCTTGGTCTAACAGAGGCAGCCGGTATTCTGGAACTGACGTTAGACGAAGAAAAAGGAGCCGATAAAAAATTAACAGAGGTTGCGGTAAATGCTGTAAACCTTGAAGCTGCAGAAGCAGATTAATGGCAAGAAATCATGATTCTAAAAAGTGCAGCTTTACGTTGCACTTTTTTTAGTTTATAATTTAAAAATTAAGATTATGCCAGAAGGTCCGTCGCTAATGATTTTAAAAGAAGAAGTGCAGCAATTTTCAGGAAAAAAAATAATTGAAGTTTCCGGAAATAGTGCGATTGATATTGAGCGTCTCCAGGATAAAATCATTGTGGATTTTAAAACATGGGGAAAGCATTTTTTAATTTGTTTTGATGATTTTACCGTAAAAATTCATTTGCTCATGTTTGGAACGTATCGCATAAACGAACGCAAAGAAATCAAACCAAGATTGAGTATGATTTTTTCAAACGGAGAACTGAATTTTTATACCTGCTCGGTCAAAATCCTTGAAGGCGATATTAATCAATATTACGATTGGAGAGAGGATGTAATGAACGAAAAATGGGATTCGAAAAAAGCAAAACAAAGTCTGGATAAAAAACCGGACGAAATGATTTGTGATGCAATTCTCGATCAGAACATTTTTTCAGGAGTAGGGAATATTATCAAGAACGAAGTTTTGTACCGATGTCGAATTCATCCGGAATCTCTGGTTGGAAAAATTCCGCCAAAAGATTTAAAAAATATCATCAACGAATGTTCGATTTATAGTTTTGAATTTTTGGACTGGAAGAAAAAAAATGAATTAAAAAAGCATTGGCTCGCTTACACCAAAAAAGAATGTAAGCGATGTAATCTTCCCATTCATAAAAAGCAAACAGGGAAGAGAAGCCGAAGAAGTTTTTTTTGTACTAACTGTCAAAAACTACACATATGAAAAATCAGGTTTTAATTGGCTGCTCAAGTTTCAATAATCGGTTTTGGAAGGGTGTTTTCTATCCTGACAACTTGTCACAGTCTAAGTGGTTTGAGTTTTATTACCAGCATTTTAACACGTATGAGTTCAATGGAAGCTTTTACAAGTTTCCTACGGTCAGAATTTTTCAAAATTGGTACAATAAAACCCCTGAAAATTTTATTTTTTCGGTAAAAGCACCAAAAGAAATCACTCATCTTAAGAAATTTTCAGACTGCGAAGACCGAATAAAAGAGTTTTATAACGTCTGCGAAACGGGTTTAAAAGAGAAATTAGGCTGTATTTTGTTTCAATTTCCGCCGAGTTACCATTTTACTGCCGAAAAGCTCCAAAATATAATCAATAATCTAGATTTAAGCTTCAAAAACGTAGTCGAATTTCGTCACGAAAGTTGGTGGAACGAAGAAGTTTGGAAAGCTTTTCGCAACCATAATATTACGTTCTGCAGCGTAAGTCATCCGCAATTACCAAGTACTATTTTTACAGATTTCCCGCTTATTTTCATCAGACTGCACGGAACACCCAAGATGTTTTACTCGAGTTATTCACCTGAAGAATTACTTTATATAAAAGATGCAATTATTTCAAAATCAGCATTTTTGTATTTTAATAATACTGCAAGCGAAGCAGGAATCTTGAATGCTTTGGAGCTGAAACATATGTTGGAATGAGATTTTTGGGTTTAACCGCAAAGAGCGCCAGGATATACGCAAAGTTCGCAAAGTTTTTTAGCCACAGATTAAAAGATTAAAAGGATTTTTAAAATCTGTATAATCATTTTTATCTGTGGCTAACTTTTTTAAATTCTTATCGAATTTTGCGGCCAAAAAACAAAGCCCGCCAAGAAATAAATCTTAGCGGGCTTTGCGTATCCCGATAGCTATCGGGATTGCGCTCTTTGCGGTTAAATTCTTTTAAAAAAAACTACAATTTCAAGGTACCTTCAATACCGTCATCCATTGTTTTTCCGGTTACAAAAGCAGTGGCCATTTTAGCAATTGCGACCATTTTTCCGTTTTTGTTATTCCAGTAATAACCGTCTTCCGGAACTACTTTTATAACACTTAAATTCGGATCATCTTCGCCTTCCGGCATCCAAACTTTCACAATAGGATCGTATAATTCTTTGATTGTTTCCCTGTCGTACGAGATACTTGCGGTTCCGTGTAAGGTTAGAAATTTATCGTGTGGTTCAGAGAAAAATAACTCTACCTGAGGATTAAGGCTAATCTCAGCGTTATGACTGCTGTTTCTGTCGGATAAAAACCAAAGCTGACCTAAATCATCAATTTTTTGAACAGACATTGGTCTTGATTGTAATCTGTATTCGTTATAAGTGCAAAACATACACGTTTTAATGTTTTCTGCCAGATCTTTTATTTTATCTACAGCAAATTCGTTCGTAAGGTCTTTATGATCTCCCATGACTTTATTTTTTATGATTTATTAAATAGTTTTTCGATTAAAGTTCTCATTTCCTGAGCACTATAATAAAGTTTTAAATTAGAACTTCATAATAGTAAAGTTGCTGATTTTATGGCTTTTGGGCTTACACAATTAGATTTAAAAATTATGAGATTTCAATTACTAATTTTTTAGACGATAATCTAAAAGCCATTGATTTATCTATAAATTTGGTTATCTTTGAAGAAGATAAATACCCAAAATACCAAATGACTGATTTTACTATATTTTATACTGATGATGACGAAGATGATTTGAGCATTTTTACCGATGCAGTAGAATCATTACCAAAAAAAATACAACTTCAGACCTATTCTGGAGGCGAAAAGTTACTGAATGCTATCTACAATCCGCCGCCAACACCACATATAGTTTTTTTAGATTTGAATATGCCGGGTAAAAACGGATTTGATGTATTGACTGAATTGAGAAGTTCAGAAATGAAAAATGACATTCCGGTAATTATTTTCTCGACTTCAAATGAACCAAGTATAATCGAAAGATGTCGTGCATTAGGGGCTAATTACTTCATAACAAAGCCTGTTTTAATGAAAGATATTGTAAAATCTATCGAACATGCGCTGGAAATCGATTGGGAAAAATTCAATCCAACCGATAAAAACTTTGTTTATAAAACTTAGTAAAATGTTATAATTCAGGAATATAAATATCAAAAGTGGCGCCTTGGCCTTTTTCGCCACTTGCCGTGATAATTCCTTTATGGTTTTCTACAATCTTTTTTACAATTGCAAGGCCAATTCCGGTTCCTGCAAATTCAGTTTCTGTATTCAGACGTTTAAAAACTTCGAAAATACGTTCTTTGTATTCGGCTTCAAAACCAATTCCGTTATCTGAAATTTTAAGATGATAGTAAATTCTTTCAGGATAGTTTACATCCTGTTTAATACTTTTTCCTTTGATTCTTTCCGCACTAATCTCAATTACCGGAGTAACATTCTTCTTAGAAAATTTAAGAGCATTTCCCACCAGATTATGCAGCAATTGCCTAAACTGAAACGGAATAATTGTGACTTCACCCAAAGGATGAAAATTAACGCGAGCGTTTTTTTCCTCGATACGGTCAGAGAAATCACTTAGTATTTCCTCTGCAATATCATCTAAGTTCGTTTTTACAAAGATTCTTTCGGCAGAGTTGGTTCTGGAATATTCTAATAAATCCTGAATTAAAGTCTGCATTCTTTTGGCGGAAACTTCAATACGGCTTAAATAAGTTTTGGCTTTCGCCGAAATATTCTGCTCGTCTAAATCAGATAATCGACTGGCAAAAGTTTGAATTTTACGTAACGGTTCCTGCAAATCGTGGCTCGAAATATAAGCGAAAGACTGCAGCTCGATATTCATATTAATCAGATCCTTATTTTTAAGTTCAAGTTGTGCTGTACGTTCCTGAACTTCTTTTTCAAGTTTCGAGGTAAAATCTTTTTGGTCCTGAATATCCGTGCTCGTACCAACCCACATTTGAATTTTTCCTTCAGCATCTTTCTGAGCCATCGCCCTGCTTAATTGCCACCTGTATTCGCCATCATAACGACGAAAACGATGCTCTAATAAAAAGTCATTTCCGGTTTTTATGGCTTCCATCCAACCATTAACATTGGCTTCGCGATCTTCTGGATGTACAATTTGCAGCCAGCCTTTTTTTTCAATTTCATCAACAGGAATTCCGGAATAGGTATAAACAGATTCATTAAAATAATTCAAATTTCCCAGCGCATCACTTGTCCAGATATGCTGTGGCATAGAATCAGCAAGCAATCTGAATTTTTCTTCGCTTTTAATCAAAGTTTCCTGGCTGTTTTTTTCGTCAGTAATATCCATTATGGTACCCAGCATTTTTACTGGATTATTATCTTCGTCAAAAAATATCTTACCGTGAGCTTTTATCCAGCTAATAGAATCATCAGGTTTAATAACTCGTGCCTCATATTTGTAAATACTGGTTTTAAGAGCCACCTTATACGCTTCTTCTAAAATAGGCTGATCATCAGGATAAATCTGACTTCGAATTTCTGCTCGTGTTATTTTTACCGTTTTATCATGCCCAAAAATAGGACCAAGGTTTTCTGAGTATATTAAATCCTGAGTCGCAAGATTGACATCCCAAGTTGCAATTTCGGCAATTTCAACCGCTAATCTGGCGCGTTCTTCGGCATCTTCGACCTTTTTTCGGGCTTCAACTTTTGAGGTTACATCATTTACCGTAACCATAACTCCAGACGCTTCTCCTTCTTTTTCCAGTAACGGAGTATATTGATAATCAAGATAAAACTTCTTAAGTTTTCCTTTAATATTTACATAAGCAACAGCTTCATTTTCGCGAACAATTTTCTTGTTTAATATAACCTGATCCAGTAATTCAGGATATTTTTGTTCTAATAATTCGGGGAATACCTCAATGATGGGTTTTCCAATAGTTTCTTTTTTCTTTTTCTGCCAGATGGTTTTCATCATGGTATTATTGGCCATTTCGATAATATGGTCTTTTCCTCTAAAAATGGCCATTGCAATAGGAGAATCCATAACTAAATTACGAAAAGCTTTTTCGCTTTGTGTCAATAGATAACGCGCTTTTACGGCTTTAGTAACTTCGTGGGTCACAATAATAACCCCCACAATATTATTTTCCTCTTTTAAAGGATGAAAAACAAGATTAAAATAACAAACTTCCTGTTTGCCATAACGATTTAAAGTAACCTCTAGTTCATCTGAATAGTAAGGAATTCCGTCTTCATAAACTTTTGAAAGCAATGGATAGACCGTATCTCTACTTTCAGGAACAGTAGTGAAAACGGGTTTGTCCAGAATGTCTTCTTCTGTTTTATCGATTATCTGAAGATAAGTAGCATTAGCCATTTCGACAATCAGATCAGCGCCTTTAAGAATGGCAATCCCAAGCGGAAGCTGTTTTACGGTATTTCTAAATCGCTTTTCGCTTTCCTCAACGGCCGTTCTGGCGATTACCTGTATCGTAACATCATTTGCAATGGCAACAATTCCTGATATAGTTCCGTCTGACTCTTTTAGTGCTTCATAAACCACATTAATAAACGTGTTTACAATCTTGCCTTTTCTGGTTAGTTTCACCGGAAGTTCATAAGCAGTAAATCGTTCTCCTGTGTTATAAACGTTCAGTAAAACATCTTCTAATCCCTGACCGGTCACTTCCGGCAATGCTTCAAAAATTGGCCTGTTGATGACTTCTTCAATTTTTCGCTCCCAAATTTCGAGCATCAGTTCGTTTGCAATTTCTACAACATAATCTTTTCCACTAAAAATGCACATGGCATTAGGAGTTTGCAAAATATTATTGCGATAACGTTCATTACTGTTTTCCAGTTTTTTACGAATGTTAACTTTGCTGGTGGTTTCATCGCAAATAACCAGAACGCCATTTATTTTTCCTTCATCATCGTTTACAGGACTGTAACTAAAGGTCCAGTAAACATCTTCCATTTTTCCGTTTCTGTAAATAGGCAAAAGTTGGTCTTCGTGCCAGGTTGCTTCGCCTTCGATAAGCACCTGATCGATTAATGGTTTTATAAAATCCCATATTTCCGGCCAATATTCGGCGCCTTTTTGCCCCAATATAGCAGGATGTTTTCCATCGTTTCCAAGACTTGGACGATAGGCATCATTATAAAAACAAATATGATCCTGTCCCCAAAACAAGAACATTGGGAACTTTGAGTTTAAAAGTATTCCTAAAGTAGTACGCAAACTTTGCGGCCATGATTCAACAGGACCAATCGAAGATTTGCTCCAGTTTTTAGCACGTGTTAGCGCGCCCATTTCGCCTCCTTTGGCAAGAAAATCGTGATTTTTAGTACTCATTAAGTTATTTTTTGTCTCTGGTTAAAACAAGAAAGTATAGATAATAAATGTAATAATTCTAATATTGGTTTTTTAGAGAATTGTTAAAATTAGTAAAATAATTATTGATTTGTTTTTGATTTTTTGAATGAGGTAATTTTTAAATCTATTGAGTTAATTTTATTTGTAATCAATCATGAAATTTGAATTAACAATAGATTTGAAAAAATCTTAATACAATAAAGTCATGAAAAAAGAGCAAAAACACGAAACCGACTATATCAAAAAATATCAGGACGAAGGTTATACTTCTAATTTTTTATTCGATGCAGGGACCTTGTTAGACTCCGAAACAAAATATGCTTATCAGCCCAATGAAATTTTTATTGTAGCGCATCACCGTTACGAAGGAATGAGTGATCCGGATGATATGTCAATTTTGTATGTAATCGAGACAAAAGATCAGATAAAAGGAACACATTTAATAGGTTATGGCCCAACGGCAGACCTTGAAGAAGCCGAATTTTTTAAAGATATCCCAAAGGCAAATTATGCCAAAAACGCCGATATCAATGAACTTACATAAGAAAAGAAAATAGATTAGTATTTTTTTATTTTGCTGGGGAGCAGTTGTTCCGGATTTATCCGGGGCAGCTGCTTTTGTTTTTTTTTAAGGTTCTGAGTTGCTGAGGGGCTAAGGATCTAAGTTTTTTTCTTGCCGCTAAGGCGCTAAGGCGCAAAGAATTTAATTGCTATACGTTGTAATTAATCTCGCAATCCCGATAGTGGCCAATGTCATTAAGTTAAGGAAAAATCTATAAAATTACTTAACCGTTTAATCAAGAAAGTAATTATAAAAATCCGTTTTTATCCGCGTTTTCGCTTTATCGAATCAGTGAAATCAGCGTCTAATTTTGACGCGGATAAAACAGATTTACTTCGTAAAAACGCGGATAGAAACGGATTTGATTTGCAATAATTTTATTTTCTAAAAGCTTAACTTAATGAAACTGCGATAGTGGCCGGGCGCGAAGTCGCAAAGCTTTGATTTTTCTTTTCGTTTTTTTCTTTGCGACTTCGCGCCTTTGCGAGAGATTTTTACAATCCAAATTCAAAAAAAACTTGCGAGAAATTTTGACAATCCTATTCAAAATAAACTTTGTGCCTTAGCGCCTTCGTGGCAAAAAACAAAATGTCTTCGAGGTAAAAAACAGCCCTTGTAATAATTATGAAATATCTGACTGAAATTGTATAAAGCTTTGATTAACAATATTTCTGAAATTTGAATTATCAAAATAAGATAAAAAACCAAAGTTATGTTTTGTACGTAAATAAGTACGAACCAGTTTATTAAAATCAAGTCATTATGAAAAAACTTTACTTAAATACAGGAGGATTTAATGCTATTTTTAACGATCTTAAAGATAGTTTTAACGGTGAATTAATAGCCAATAATAACGAATACAGCCTGACTTTTAAGTCAAAATGGGCAAAAGGAACTATTAGTGGTGTTTGTTTTGAAAATAAAATATCTCACATGCATTTTGACCTTGTATTTAATGAAGATGTTTCTTTAAGTGTAGAAGCTTTTGAATCTGCTCCGGTACTTTTTGCTTATTGCGAGAACGGGAATTTAGCACATAGTTTTGGTGCTAATGGTGATAAAAAAAGCCTTAAAAAGAACCAAACCGGGGTTTTAAGCAATACATCAGTTATAAATAGTGTTTTGTATTTTGAAAGCCATAAACACATTGTGTTTTCTCTAATCGGAATTCCGACAACGGTTTCTGCTGAAGATCAGAATTTTGGAATGATGACACAATTGAAGAAAAGGTTTATGAACGAGTCAGGAAATTATATTTATGTAGGACCCGGGAATTTGAAAATCGCTCAAAAATGGCAGGAATTAAAAACACTTCCTCAACAGGGAATTGTTAGAAACTTGCTTAAAAAACTAATTCTGAAAGAGATTATCGAGATGGAGATAGCCCAACATAGTTACAATTACATGAGTACGTTTGATCCTATTGTAAATTTAGCAGCAAGACAAATTAATGAGATTAAAAGAATTTCGCAAATGAATATTTCTGAAGTTATTAGTGCTGCAGGATTAGCCAGCCGACACTATTTGCCACGTATTTTTAAAGAAAAATACCATTTATCATATAAGCCATTCAATCAAAAATTAGCTAGCTAATAAGCATTATATATACCACTTCTTTACGAAAAAAAAACAGCTTTTCTACGAGCTGTTTTTTTTATGTTTTGAATTGTGGTAAATGGCACACGGATTGGCGCGGATTTTTATAATGTAAACTTAAACAAGCTTTGTGTCTTAGAATTAGATGAAAATAGGCCACGGATGACACGGATTTGCTTCGCAAAAACACGGATTGACGCGGATTTTTATGATGTAAACTTAAACAAGCTTTGTATCTTAGAATTAGATAAAAATAGGCCACGGATGACACGGATTTGCTTCGCAAAAACACAGATTGGCGCGGATTTTTATTTTGAGTCTTTGTAATTTATAATAGAAAAAGCTTAGCGACTTAGTGCCTTCGTGGCAAAAAGAAAAACTTAGAACCTTAGCATCTTAGAATCTCAGTATTTTAGAGTCTCAGCACCTTTAATCCTAACTCTCTTTCTCATAATAAATAATAAAATACACCATAATCAAATTCAGGCATAACGAGACGCTGTTGGTAATTATGATAGGCAAATCTTTTTTTAAAATGCCATAAATAATCCAAACCAAAATCCCGAAAGTGAGTATACCAAAGGTTTTAAGTGATATTTGTTTCACTTTTTTAGTTTTCCAGACTTTAATAATCTGCGGAACCACTGATATTGTAACACAGGTTCCGGCGAAGAGTCCAACAATATCTATTAAGTTCATTTCTTTTTAAGTTACTGAGTTACTAAGTTTCTAAGTTGCTGAGTTTTTTAATCTCGCAATCCCGATAGCTATCGGGTGCAAAGTTTTTTTGTTTTTGAGTTACTAAGTTCTGAGATACTAAGTGGCTGATTTTTTTTTAAGTGCATGAATTAAAGCTTAGTAACTTAAAGACTTAGCAACTTAGCATCTTTTTTTTTAAAACTATCCCCCAATCATTTCACCGCCATTAATATGAATAAATTGTCCGGTGATATAACTGCTGTCTTCGCAAGCCAGGAATACATAAGCCGGAGCAACTTCAGAGGGCTGACCGGCTCTTTCCATTGGATTGTCTTTTCCAAAATCAGATAAATTATCGAAACTCGCCACAATCAGCGGAGTCCATATTGGGCCGGGAGCTACTCCGTTTACACGGATTTTTTTCCTGGCAAGCATGGTCGATAATGATCTGGTAAAACTTACAATTGCACCTTTTGTACTGGCGTAATCTGCAAGATGTTCGCTGCCGCGATACGCTGTGACTGAACTTGTATTGATTATAGTATCGCCTTCTTCTAAAAATGGAAGCGCGGCTTTTGTAATATAAAAATAAGGATATATATTGGTTTCGAATGTTTTATGAAGTTGTGCGGCGGTTATGTCTTCCAGTTCGGTTTGAGGGAATTGTACTGCGGCATTATTTACTACAATGTTTAGTTTTTTAAAGTGCGTATGGCATTTTTTTACGGCACTTTTGCAAAATTTCTCATCCTTCAAATCTCCACTAATAATCAGGCATTCTCGCCCTTCTTTTTCAATTAGTGCTTTGGTATCTTTGGCATCTTTGTCTTCTTTAAGGTAAACAATGGCAATATTGGCACCTTCTCGGGCAAAATGTACGGCAACACTTCGTCCAATACCGCTATCGCCTCCGGTTATAAAAGCTACTTTTCCTAAAAGTTTTCCGCTTCCAACATAGTTTTCTCTTATTACTTCAGGTTCCGGATGCATTAGATGTTCGTTGCCCGGAAGGTTTTGTTTTTGTTCGGGAAATGTTTTCGTCTTTTTCATAACTTGTAATTTTAAAGCAATTAATCTGACCCTAAAATAGTTAATGATAATTCAAGTCATTAACCGAAAGAAATTTAAGATTATCGCAATAAAGAAGCGTTATATAATTTGAATATTGAACATGGGAATTATGTAACGAATTAAATTTTCAATAAAAGTGCTGTTTCTTTTTTTTTTATAAATTTGAAGGTTTGACTGTCGTTATTTAAAATAGGATCAGATGTTTTAAATGAGATATTCAAAGTAATTTTCAAACTAAAAACAAATTTTAATTCAATAAAACTTTACTCCCCCAACCAGTATGGTATTAATCGTTGACGATATAAAGGCAAATATTATTGCCTTGAAGAAAACATTAGAGCTACATGATATTGATGTAGATACTGCCGAGTCTGGTGAAGAAGCCCTTAAAAAAATTTTAAAGACAGATTATTGCCTGATCATCATGGATGTTCAGATGCCGGGACTTGACGGTTTTGAAGTCGTGAAAATTCTCTCGGGTAATAAACGAACCAAAGACATTCCGGTTATTTTTCTATCGGCGCTTAATATCGAAAAAAAGTATATTTTTAAAGGATATGAAACCGGAGCTGTCGAATACATTACCAAACCTGTCGACAGTGATTTGCTGATTTTGAAAGTAAAAACCTTTTTAAAACTATACGAACAGCAAAGAGAATTAAAAGGCATAAAAGAACTTCTTTCTAAAGAGATTATCATAAGAAAAGAAGCTCAGGATAATCTCGAAATTAAAATCGCTGAAAGAACCAAAGAACTGGTTTTGAAAAACGAAGAATTAGAGATGAAAAATCACGAACTGCAGCAATTTTCCTGGGTAGTTTCGCACGATTTAAATGAACCCATAAGAAAGATCCAAATCTTTATAAAAATCATCAAAGAACTTTATCTGGCCGATGACGCAAAGGCAGTTGATTATGTAAATCGTACCATAAAATCGGCTGAAAGAATGCAGACTTTAATTACCGATTTATTGGCTTACTCAAGATTATCGTCGCAGGTAAAACCCGAAGTAACAGATTTGAATGTGGTACTGCAGGAAG
This sequence comes from Flavobacterium piscisymbiosum, assembly GCF_020905295.1. Lineage (NCBI taxonomy): Bacteria > Pseudomonadati > Bacteroidota > Flavobacteriia > Flavobacteriales > Flavobacteriaceae > Flavobacterium > Flavobacterium piscisymbiosum. The sequence goes on from NZ_JAJJMM010000001.1 coordinate 3,693,278, forward strand.
TTTTATCTGATTTTGATTATTTAATCGAAAGAAAAAACGCTACTATAAAATCGAATGAACTTCCTACGATAGATAGTATTCCGAGTCAACTAAGGCAGGTTTTTCAGAATTTGATAGGGAATGCCTTAAAATTCTCCGGAAATTCGCAACATCCCTTAATCGAAATAACTTCGGAAATCATTTTGGATAAATCGTTTGAGAGTCCAACTTCCCCGGAAGGGAAATTTTGCAGAATTACAGTAAAAGATAACGGAATTGGTTTTGATGAAATTTATCTGGACAGGATATTTATTATTTTCCAAAGTTTAAACGATCGCCAGTCATACGAAGGAACCGGAATAGGATTGGCAATTGCAAAAAAAATCATAGAAAAACACAACGGATTAATTACGGCAAAAAGTCAGGTAGGACAGGGCGCAAGCTTTATTATCATCCTCCCTTTAAAATACGAATAAATATAACCAAAAAACATGAAGAGTAATTTTAAAAGAAATTTGTTAATCAGTTCATTAGTGTCATTATTGGTGCTAATGGTCAGTTCCACGGCCTCATTTCTTAGTATAAAAAGCTTGTTAGACAGTAATTCCTGGGTAAACCATACTCAAGAGGTTATTTATAATCTTAACGAAGGTTCGGCTATAATTACTGAGGCGCAAACCAGTATGCGTGGCTATTTGATTGCGGGCGACGAACAATTTGTAGACCGATACAATGATGCTGAGGCAAAATCTAAAGTTTTTTTCGACAAGGTTGCAGAACTTACAGTTGATAATCCGTCGCAACAAATGCAGTTAAAGGAGCTAAAAGAGCTGCGAGAAAACTTTTTTAAGTACTTGAACAATCAAATTGTAAAAAAACGTCTCGGGAAAAACTCTGCTACATTTGATCTTACCGAAGGTCGAAATATGATGAGTGATTTACGAGCGCAAATAAAAACGGTCGAAAGTACAGAACAAAACCTTTTAAAAGTACGCAACGAAAACTCAGAGCGTTATGGTACTTACAGCATTGTCCTGATTATCGTTGCTTTTATAATTGCTTTCTTTATTTCGATTGTCTTTTTGATCAGAATTTTGAAAGATTTCAACGAACGTGCTTTACTTCAAAATGAATTAGAGAAAAAAGACCGTGAAACTGCGCAAAGAATCGAAGCGATCAGTTCTATTGCGAGTAATATTTCAAATGGAAATTATGATATCAGGGTAGATGATAACAAGGCCGATGCTTTAGGAAGTGTGGGAGAATCTCTAAATAGTATGGGAGTTTCCTTAAAAAGCTCTTTCGATTTATTATCTCAAAAAGAATGGCTTCAAACCGGTATTGCAAATCTTAATAATGTAATGCTGGGCGATAAACCAATGCAAAAATTAGCCAAAGATGTGATCGAATTTGTGTGCCAATATACCAATAGCAGCGCGGGAGTTTTGTACATTTTAGAAGATAATGAACTTTTTGTTGCCGGTGGTTATAGCTACATTCCAAGCAAAAATCGTGAGCGCATGCAAAAAGGGGAAGGATTGATTGGTCAGGCCATTATTTCAGGAAAAATTCTGGAACTAAAAGCTTTATCTCCAGATGATATTCAGATAAATTATGCTTTAGGGCAAATAAAACCAACACATATTGTAGCCGTTCCGTTATTGGATACCAGAATCGAAGGTGCAATAGAATTGGCGAGTATTTACGGATTTTCGGATCTGCATTTAGAATTTCTAAAAAGTGTTTCTAATAATATAGGAATTGCCATTAAATCGACTCAAAACAGAAAACGAGTGATGGAATTGCTGGAAGAAACCAAATCTCAGTCAGAAGAACTTCAGGTGCAGCACAGCGAACTTGAAGCTATTAATGCCGAATTGGAAGCGCAAACAGAAAAACTTCAGGCTTCTGAAGAAGAGTTGCGTGTACAGCAGGAAGAATTAGAGCAAACGAACGAAGAATTGTCTGAAAGAAGTGTTTTACTGGAAGAAAAAAATAATGAAATCCAGAAAAAATCTGAAGCTTTAGAACTTACAACTCGTTATAAATCAGAGTTTTTGGCGAATATGTCGCACGAATTAAGAACACCTTTAAACTCTATTTTGCTTTTAAGCCGTTTGTTATCTGAAAATAATAACAAAAGCATGGTCGAAGAAGAAATTGAGTTTGCCAAAGTAATCCAGAGTTCAGGAAATAGTTTGTTAGGATTGATTGATGAAATTCTTGATTTGTCTAAAATTGAAGCCGGTAAAATGGAGCTTGAATTCCTGGATGTTTCGACCAAAGAAATCACAGATACTTTATGGAATTTATTTAATCTGGTAGCGAAAGAAAAAGGAATTGAATTTGAAATTCTTGCAAAAGACGCTCCGGTTGTCATTAAAACAGACAAAATGCGTTTAGAACAAATTCTTAAAAATTTGATTTCAAACGCCATTAAATTTACCGAAAAAGGAAAAGTAACTTTAGAAATTAAAATTAATACAGACGATGACAAAATTATTTGTTTCATCGTAAAAGATACCGGAATTGGAATCCCGTTAGAGAAACAGCCTTTAATTTTCGAAGCGTTTCAGCAAGCCGATGGTTCTACCAAACGTAAATACGGAGGAACTGGTTTAGGATTGTCGATTAGCCGTGAATTGGCGAAACTGCTTCGCGGAGAAATTATATTGCATAGTAAGGAGAATGAAGGAAGTTCGTTTACTTTATGTTTACCGGTTTTTGGATCTGCAATTCATAAAATTAATGTAGAGAAAATTCCGCCAACAGAATTTACAGAATTAGAAGCAGAGGAAAAACCACCTGTAAAAAACAAATATTTAAGTGCCTTTATTCCGGATGAAATCGAAGACGACAGAGATTCAATTGTTCCTGGAGATAAAGTAATTCTGGTTGTAGAAGATGATATTAATTTTGCTAAATCGCTTTTGACATTTACCCGAAAAAAAGGATACAAAGGAGTAGTTTCTGTACGTGGAGATTATGCTTTAAACTTTGCCTTGCTTTATAATCCGGTTGGTGTTTTATTAGATATAGAATTGCCGATAAAAAGTGGTTGGGAAGTTTTAGAAGAATTAAAAAATCATTCAGCTACCAAACATATTCCGGTTCATATTATGTCATCGCACAAATTAAAACAGGAAAGTTTACTAAAAGGAGCAGTAGATTTCTTAGACAAACCGGTGGCTTTCGAGAAAATTCCGGATGTATTTTTACGAATCGAACATATCATAAATAAAGAAGCGCAAAAAGTTTTGATTATAGAAGATAATCCAAAACATGCAAAAGCTTTGGCTTATTTCCTGGAAACGTATAATATTAACTCAGAAATAAAAAGCGAAGTTTCGCAAGGATTAGAAGCTTTGAATAAAACCGAAGTAGATTGTGTGATTCTTGATATGGGAATTCCGGACAAACATGCGTATCAAATTCTTGATGGCGTTAAGAAATCTCCGGGATTAGAAAACCTTCCGGTAATTGTATTTACAGGAAAAAGTTTATCGATGAAAGAAGAAGTAAAAATTAAAAAATACGCCGATTCGATTATTGTAAAAACGGCGCATTCTTACCAAAGAATGTTAGACGAAGTTTCGCTTTTTTTACATTTAGTTGAAGATAAAAAAGACCCAAAAGACAAAAAAGAAAGCCATAAAAAGCTAAATTTACTAAATAATATCCTGCACGATAAAAAGGTATTAATTGTAGATGACGATGTTCGTAATATTTATTCGTTGACAAAAGCATTAGAAGTTTTTAAAATGAATGTAATTACAGCCTTTGATGGTAAAGAAGCCATCAAAATTTTGGAAGAACACACAGATACTGATATTGTTTTACTGGATATGATGATGCCTAACATGGACGGTTACGAAACGGCCGAAAAAATTCGCAGCATGCCTAAATTCCTTAATTTACCACTTATTGCCGTTACAGCAAAAGCAATGACAGGAGACAGGGAAAAATGTATCAAAGCAGGCGCATCAGATTATATTACCAAACCGGTCGATATTGATCAGTTGCTTTCGTTATTGCGAGTGTGGCTGTATGATAAGATATAAATAGATTACAAAGAAAAAGTTAGCCAAAGATTAAAATAATTCAGGCAGATTATTTGATGCTAATTTCACGCAGATTTAAAAAGATTCAAGCAGATTTGCACAGATTAATTTAATAAAAATCTAAAATTAAATCTGCTTTAATCTGTAAAATCTGCGTGAAACAAAAATGTTTTAATCTTTGAAATAAAAAACTTAAAAAAATAATTCGTTACAAAAAAAATAAACCAAATAAAAAGTGGACGAAATGAATAAAAAAAGACTCTTAATTATTGATGATGATTCTAGAAATATTTTTGCTTTAGAACACACTTTACGTGCAAAATCATTCGATTGTTTGTCTTGTTTAAGTGCCGAAGAGGCATTGAAATTATTGAGTACTGATGAACAAATTGATGCTGTCCTGATCGATATGATGATGCCCGAAATGGATGGCTATGATGCTATTCCGTTGATAAAAGCATTGCCTAACAGGCGATCAACTTATGTTGTTGCGGTAACAGCGCAGGCGATGACGGGAGATAAAGAAAAATGTCTTGAGGCTGGGGCAGATGCCTATATTTCAAAACCTGTTGATGTAGATAAATTACTGCTTATTTTGAGCAAAATGTGAAGGAAGTATGATTGAGGATATCGAATTAGAAACGCTTATTAATGATGTTTATGAATATTATGGTTTTGATTTTGGAAGCTACTCAAGAGCTTCATTAAAAAGACGGGTAAACAGGCTATTTCATTTAGACGGATTTACTCATTTTCATGAATTTCTTTCAAGAGTTCGTTATGACCCTGAATATTATAAAAGGATGGTCGACGAAATCACGGTTAATGTAACCGAGATGTTTCGTGACCCTGCTTTTTATGCCGTGCTTAGAAATGAAATATTGCCATTATTAGGCACCAAACCTTTTATCAGATTATGGCATGCAGGATGTTCTACAGGCGAAGAAGTCTATTCGATGGCCATTATGCTCAAAGAAGCCGGTTTATTGCACAAATCCTTAATTTATGCAACAGATATTAATGCCACGGTTTTAGAAACGGCCAAAAAAGGAATTTTTCCTTTACGAATGATGAAAGAATACTCGGAAAACTATCGTGATGCAGGCGGACAAGAAGATTTTTCGAATTACTATATTGCCAATTACGGCATTGCCAAGTTTAATGAAGAACTGGCCGAAAAGATGGTTTTCTCACAACATAATTTAGTTTCAGATACTTCATTTAACGAATTTGATATCATATTATGTCGTAATGTTTTAATTTATTTTGACAACGATCTTCAAAAAAGGGTCATTAATTTATTCGATGAAAGTCTGGCCGTTTTAGGTTTCTTAGCTTTAGGTACAAAAGAAACTATAAAATATTCTATATCAATGAGTAAATACAAACAGCTGGACAAAGAGAAAATATGGAGGAAGATAAAATAATATCAAATTGTAAAGTAGTAATTATAGGAGGATCTGCTGGGAGTTTAAATGCCTTAATGCAAATTTTACCTGAGTTGCCAGAATTAAAAGATTTTGCGATCGTAATTGTTTTGCATCGCAAAAGTACCGATGATCAGACATTAGAAGAACTTATTGCGCTCAAGGCAAGTATAACAGTAAAACCAGTCGAGGACAAAGTGCCTCTTTTACCAGGTTTTATTTATGTTGCGCCTTCTAATTATCATTTATTATTCGAAAAAAACGAGACACTTTCGTTAGATATTTCAGAGAAAATCAATTATAGCCGTCCCAGTATCGATGTTTCTTTTGAATCTGCGGCAGAAATTTACGGATCTTCTCTGGTAGGAATTTTGTTATCAGGCTCGAATACAGATGGAACTCAGGGATTAAAAGCGATTCAGGCAGCAAAAGGAACCGTTGTGGTACAAAACCCAACCGTGGCCGAGATGCCTTTTATGCCTCATAATGCGATTTTAAATACAACACCGGATTTTGTGCTTACGAATCAGGAAATCCTTCGATTAATAACTTTAATAAATAGTCCGCAGGATTAATTTTTAGGCTTCGTTTTTTCCTCATCTTCAGGAAGAACCACTTTATTCAGTTCCGCTTCTTTTTCGGCCCTTCTTTGCGCTGCTTTTCCTTTACCTATTGGTATTCCAGCCGTTAGATACAAAGATCTGTTGTACACATTAGGTCCGTCACCTTTCATTACAGGAACAAGGCCATAATAGTATTGCACCGTAACGTTTAAGCCGTTACCTACATTCATATGATAACCTGCACCAAATGCCACACCAGCATCAAGAACCCGTATCTGATCGCGGATATTCTTTTTGTAGATCACATCATCCTTATCAACTTCTTGTTTAAATTCATCAAAAGCTTTAGCCAATAAACCAAACTGAGGTCCGGTTTTAAGATATATTCTATTTTTAAACTGATACTTAATTAAAATAGGAACATTAAAATACCTGATTTCCCGATTCACACTTCCGCCCGCAAAAGTATTATCCAGATTCACATCGTTCAACGAGTAAACCGGAATTGAGTGCGCACCCATAGGCGATTTTACAATTACTCCCGTATTGATCATCCAGGCAGGATTTTGTTTAGATCGAATGTCAAAATAAAAACCAAGATTAAAACCCGCATTAGTTCCCGAAGATTCAAGACCCGAAATATCAGAAAAATTCACGCCGCCTTCGAGTCCAAATTCCAGGAAAGGAGAATTTAATTTATCTCCAAAAATCAAGGAAATTAAAACTTGCGAATGTGCAGATGTAACGCTAAAGAAAACGATAAGAAGTAATAAACCTTTTTTCATATAATTGGGTTTAAAGTCCAAAACGATACTGAAGACCACCTAAAACCTGTGTACGGGTTCCTAAAAAACCAGCTTCTACACGAAACATAATATGTTTGTTGTACTGAAATTGAGATCCTACAATAAAATTCCACATATCCTTTGGCGCTTTATGCAAAGAATATTGTACTGTGGATGATTCGGCAGTACTCAAAGCTCCATCAAGAGTATTTAAAAAATTCCCTGCTGATTGTAATGCCCTGTTCGCCGTATCGTGCTTGGCAATATTTGCCGGATTTTTTTGCTGAGTTGCCGTCAATCCGTCCCACCAGGTATCCACTTTTGATTGGTTTTCAGATACTTTTGTCAAGCCGTCATCTACTTTTTGCTGAGCACCATCCAGATTTAAAACATCAGATAAAGCAATATTTCCCTGAGTATTTCCTTCAATATGAACTCTAAAACCACCTACCCAAACCGCAATATTTCTTTCGGGTTTACGAAGTTTAAAAGTTTTCCCCAGCCTTGGCCCAAAAATATAAGAAAAAGCAGGTTTGTCCAGTGCACTAACATCGCTCCAGGACATATTCATATCCAGAGCCAGCCAACCACCGCCAATACCAATAGTTGGGGTTAACCCCAATCCAAATGTGGTAGCGCTAAAATTGGCTTTGGTATTAAAACTCGCTACTTGCGACCAGTTATTATCCGCATCAGGAATCCATATTCCCGCGTTTATTTTAGTAGTTGGATTTGATTTTCCAAAAATTCCGTAGACATTTAAAAACGGAAGCAGCCAGATATCAGGTCTAATGGTAAGGGCGCCAACTTCGACAGAAGATTTATCAAAACGAACAATTTCGTCTAAATTATATAAAGGACCATTATTAAAACCTACCTGTAAGTCTGTAATGTTGATTTCAGAATCCTGCCAAAAGTAATTTATCGAAAGTCCGGCAGAATAGGGTAGATTGTATCCTTTTTGTGCTACTTTTTCTCCCCAAATAGGTAGGGCATAAGGATATTTTACAGTAGAGAGACTGTCTTTTAGTTCCTGATTTTTTTCTCCTACGATTTTATCGGTGTAGACTTGTCCAAAAATTTGTATGCTAAAGAATAATAAAAAGGCTAATAGTAGTGTATTATATTTCATTGATTTCGGTTTTATAAATGTTAATTAATAGAACTGCGTAAAATAAATAGGTACTAATGTATTCTTGAGGGATTTTGGCTTATCTTTTTGTATTATAGGCGAATAAGGAATTAGGTTCTAAAGAGATGAACTTAATTTATATGTTAATTATTGTTAAAGTTAAATAAATTTTCTTACCGATTACAATATTTTTTAAGAAAGGGAGATTTTTTTTTGAATGAATTTTCAGAAAGTTTATCTTTTTTACAAACATCATTTTCAAATATTTAGATTTTTATAATAGAAATAAATGTTACTTTTGTGTTGTGAAATGGATAACAATCATATTGTCGATTTATTTAATGGCGCTTTCCAATATGCCTTGTGCAGATATGGAGGTAAATAGTGCTGCTCATAAAACCGCACAATTTTCATCAGAAGCAAATCATACCCATGATAAAGACAATGATTTATGTTCTCCTTTTTGCGCTTGTAACTGTTGTGGTGCGCAGGTTTTAAGTTATCAGACTGCTGTAATTTTTGAATTTCCTGTACAGCATACTATCATTTCGATACCATTACCCAACTACAATTCGGTTTTTGCTTCCAATTTCTACGGAAGTATTTGGCAACCCCCACAAATAGCATAATGATTGCCTGATTAAGTTCAGGTTAGAGAGTTGTGGATTTTCCACAGAAGTAATAGACAAAACTTTGTCTAATTTCTCACGTCATTATACCCTTAAAATGTTAGATAAAATTATACAATTCAGTATAAAGAATAAGTTCGTTATACTGCTATTTACCCTTGTATTAATAGCTTGGGGAAGCTATTCGCTCAAACACTTACCACTGGATGCTTTGCCTGATATTACCAATAATCAGGTACAAATCATCACAACGGCGCCTACTTTGGCCAGTCAGGAAGTCGAACAATTAATCACTTATCCGCTCGAGCAAGCCGTGAAAACAGTTCCGGATATTATAGAACTCCGCAGTATTTCCCGTTTCGGATTATCGGTTGTTACCGTTGTTTTCGAAGACGATGTCGATATTTACTGGGCAAGGGAACAAATTTTTCAACGCTTAAAACAAGCCGAAGAAAACATTCCCGATTATGCAGGATCACCTGAATTAGCGCCTATTACCACAGGTTTAGGCGAAATTTACCAATACGATGTGTATGCCAAAAAAGGTTATGAAAACAAATACGATGCGGTAAAACTAAGAACCATTCAGGATTGGATTATTATTCCGCAATTGCAAGGCGTTAAAGGCGTTGCAGATGTAAGTACCTGGGGAGGAAAGCTAAAACAATACGAAATTGCCGTAAACCCCAATACCCTAAATAGCTTGGGCGTTACGATTACAGAGATTTTTGATGCACTTGAAAAAAACAACCAAAATACAGGCGGTGCTTATATCGAAAAAGACCAATTAGCGTATTTTATTCGCGGTGTCGGGATGGCAAAGGGAATAAATGATCTTGGAAATGTGGTAGTAAAAAACCGAAATGGTTCTCCCGTTTTAGTCCGCGATGTTGCCGAAGTCCGCGAAGGCGTTGCCTTACGTTACGGAGCATCGACCAAAGACGGAAAAGGAGAAATAGTTTCCGGAATGGTCTTGATGTTAAAAGGTGAAAACTCCAGCGCCGTTGTAGATCGAATCAAAGAAAGAATGATTCAGATTAATAAAAGTCTGCCCGAAGGTGTTGTTGCCGAAGCTTTTATTGACAGAGGAAAACTAGTCGATAATGCGATGGGAACCGTTACCAAAAACTTACTAGAAGGAGCTTTGATTGTGATTTTTGTCCTGATTTTATTTCTTGGTAATCTTCGTGCCGGTTTAATTGTAGCTTCGGTAATTCCGTTAGCTATGCTTTTTGCTATTATATTAATGAATGCCTTTGGCGTAAGCGGAAATTTAATGAGTTTGGGCGCAATTGACTTTGGAATCATTGTCGACGGAGCCGTTATTATTGTCGAAGCTACGATGCATCATTTGCAGCAACTGAAACGAAAAAAACAATTATCGCAAAGCGAAATGGATGTTGAAGTCTACAATTCGGCTTCGAAAATCAGAAACAGTGCAGCCTTTGGAGAAATCATCATTCTGATCGTGTATCTGCCAATCCTCGCTTTGATAGGAACCGAAGGAAAAATGTTCAAACCCATGGCAATGACCGTAGGTTTTGCAGTTGCTGGAGCCTTTATCCTTTCGCTGACTTATGTGCCTATGATGAGCGCTTTATTCTTATCGAAAAATACAGAACACAAAGAAAATTTCAGCGACAGAATGATGGCTCGTTTAGAGGCCTTTTATACACCATTACTAGAAAAAGCACTTCAATTTAAAAAGATTGTTCTGGGAATATCAGTTGGTTTATTTGCCTTCGGATTAATTGTCTTTAATAGTATGGGAGGAGAATTTATCCCTACGATCGAAGAAGGCGATTTGGCTATAAATGCCACCATTATGACCGGAAGTTCGCTTACGCAGATGGTAGAAACGACCACAAAATACGAGCAAATATTAAAAGCGAAATTTCCAGAGATCAAAACGATCGTAACCAAAATTGGAAGCGGAGAAATCCCTACAGACCCAATGCCTATTGAAAGCGGGGATTTGATTATTGTTCTAAAAGACAAAAAAGAATGGGGAAGAAAATATCACAATTGGGAAGAATTGGCCAATGCCATGAAAGAAGAAATGGAAGTCATTCCGGGTGCCAATATTGAGATTTCGCAGCCTATACAAATGCGTTTCAACGAATTAATGACCGGAAGCCGAAGTGATATTGCCATCAAAATTTTTGGTGATGATCTGGAAATTCTGGATGCTAAAGCTGCCGAGTTAATTTCGAAGATAAAAAGCATTGAAGGAATTGGAGATTTAAAAGCCGATAAAGTAACCGGTTTACCTCAAATTACGATAAAATACGATTACAATAAAATCGCTTTATACGGATTAAATATTTCTGATATCAACAGAATTATCCGTTCATCATTTGCCGGAGAAAGCGCCGGAAAAATTTACGACGAAAGTAAGAGATTTGATGTTGTAGTGCGAATGAATCAGGACAATCGCGCCGATATTACCGATGTGAGTAATTTGTTTATTCCGCTACCAAATGGGCAACAAGTACCGCTTTCTCAAGTCGCCACAGTAGATTATGAGCAAGGTCCGGTGCAAGTAGTTCGTGAAGACGGAAAACGCAGAATCACGGTTGGATTAAACGTTCGTGGCCGTGATATAAAAAGTGTAGTTGAGGAAATTCAGCAAAAGCTGGATAAGAACTTTAAACTTCCTGCGGGTTATTACGTAACCTACGGCGGACAGTTTGAGAATTTAATAGAAGCTACCAAACGACTTTCGATAGCGTTGCCAATCGCTTTAGGATTAATATTAGTATTGCTTTATTTCACCTTTAAAAGTTTCAAACAAGCAGGATTAATTTTTACCGCCATTCCGTTATCTGCCATTGGTGGTGTTTTTGCCCTCTGGATGCGCGGAATGCCGTTTAGTATTTCGGCAGGAATTGGTTTTATTGCCCTCTTCGGAATCGCGGTTTTAAACGGAATTGTATTGATTTCGTATTTCAATCAGCTTAAAAAAGAAGGAATATTAGATCCGCTGCAAAGAGTTTTAATAGGAACCAAAACCAGATTACGTCCTGTTTTAATGACCGCAGCCGTAGCCTCTTTAGGGTTTTTACCAATGGCATTGTCAACGAGTGGAGGAGCAGAGGTACAAAAACCTTTGGCAACTGTGGTTATTGGAGGACTTTTCTCTGCCACATTATTGACGCTGATCGTTTTACCGATTTTGTATTTAATGCTGGAGAAGTTTAACCGCAAAGAGCGCGAAGATTTACGCGAAGAACGCAATGAAAATTAAAAGATCAAAAAACATGAATTCAATATATAAAATAATCGCAAACCCCTTTGCGAACTTTGCGAAAAACCTTTGCTCCCGATGGCTATCGGGATTGCGGTTAATTGCATTACTATTAGCCACCACGCATATATCAGCACAAGAAAAAATCAGCTTAGAAAAAGCCATAGAACTTGCTAAATCAAACAACATCGACTTAAAAATAGCCGATAAAGAAATAGAAAAGCAAACGGTTCTAAAGAAAACAGCATTTCAGCCCGAACCATTGCAGGTACAATATCAGGGCGGACAATTCAATAGTGCCGATTACGACCACAACGTTTCGGTTCAGCAGTTTTTCCCGATGGGAAGTATCACCAAAGCCAATCGTCAATTGCAGGAAGAATTGGTAAAACTGGCCGAAAAACGAAAAGCTTTATCTGCTTACGAAATTGAAAAAGCCGTTACGTTGTCGTATTACCAATATCTATACGGCGTTTCGATTCAGAAATTGAATTCGGAATTGAATGATATTTATACCAAATTCTTAAAGAATGCCGAACTGCGTTTTCAAACCGGAGAAAGCGGGAATATTGAAGTTATTAGCGCTAAAGCGAAAGTAAAAGAGATCGAAACGCAAAAAGCACAATTAGAATATGATTTGGCGATTTACCAAAAGCAGTTGCAATTTTTTGTTCAGACTAATGAAAACATAGTTCCCGATGACAAAACAGCGTTACAATATACGATGCTAAAAGAAGCAGGAAATTCGAAAGCAGAAGGTCTAATAACCGATTATTACCAACAGCAGATTTCGGTTTCTCAAAAAGAAGCCAATACGTATAAAGCCATGCGAATTCCGAAAATAGGAGTGGGTTATTTTGCCCAAACCATCGACACCAAATCGTTGTATCAGGGATTTACTGCCGGATTGCAAATTCCGTTATTTGGAGGCGTGAATACGGCCAGAGCCCAGGCTTCGGCGATTAGTATTTCGCAATCGCAATTGGCTTTAGATAAAAATAAATTAACGCTCAATCTGCAAAGACAAGAATTAGAAAATAATTTCAAGAAACAGCAAAAAGCATTAGATTATTATCAAAAAGAAGGATTGCAATACGCAGATCAGATCATCAATACGGCACAAAAAAGTTATGCCAATGGCGATATGAGTTATTGGGCGTACATCAGTTTTTTGAATCAGGCAATTGATATTAAAAAGCAATATACAGAAGCAACCCATACTTTTAATCAAAGTGCTATCGAACTTCAATTTCCATCTCTTAAAAATAATTAAAATGAAAAATATAGTTAAAAACTTAACCGCAATCCCGATAGCTATCGGGAGCAAAGTTTTATCGCAAAGGTCGCAAAGTTTAATTTCCTTGCGTGCCTTGCGCTTTTCTGTCTTTGCGTGCCTTGCGGTTATAATAGTAAGTTGCAATGAAAAGAAAGCAGAAGAACCCCAGGAAGAAGAAAGTTCACAAACAGAAGTAGCTTTAAACGAATCTCAATATAAAACTGTCGGGATTGAAACTGGATTTGTAGAAAACAGAAACTTAAATAAAGTCATAAAAGCCAACGGTTATACCACAGTTCCGCCGCAAAACTCTGCCGAAGTTTCGACTTTGATAGGAGGAACCGTGAAGGATATTTTTGTTCTCGAAGGCACTTATGTCAACAAAGGAAAAGTTCTGGCTACGATTCAGAATCTGGAAGTGATCGAAATGCAGGAAGATTATCATTCGGCTACAGCCAATATTGAATATTTGCAATTAGAATACAATCGCCAGAAAACCTTAAGCGATGAAAATGTAAACCCAAGAAAAGTTTTTCAGGAAGTAAAATCAAAATTGGCAGCAGAAAGAGCGAGAGCGCAGGCAGCAAAAAACAAATTGGATGCTTTGCATGTAAGCACAAAAGGAAGTACTTCGCTGGTACCCATTGTAGCGCCAATAAGCGGTTATGTGGGGAACATCAAAATTGCAAAAGGAGCGTACGCACAAACCGGAATCACATTATTTGAAGTGGTTGATAATAGCCAGATGCATTTGGATCTGAATGTGTACGAGAAAGATTTGGGTTCTATCTCGATCGGACAAGTGATTGATTTTGTACTGACAAATCAGTCGAATAAATCGATAAAAGGAAAGATATTCGGAATCAACAAATCATTTTCTAACGAAAGTAAAACCGTTGCCGTTCATGCTAAAATCGAATCAGATGATGCAAAAGGACTGATTCCGGGAATGTATGTTTCGGCCAATATCAATATCATAAATGCCACCGTGCCGGCATTGCCAAAAGATGCCGTAGTGCGAAATGCAGATAAGTATTTTGTTTTTGTTCAGGAAGATGATCATAAAGACGACCATCAACATGAAGAAGGAAAAGAGGAAAAAGGCGCAGTGCACGAAAAGGAAATTCATTTTAAAGCCATTGAAGTAATTCCCGGAACAACAGATTTAGGCTTTACCGAAGTAAAATTTGTAGATAAGATTGATGAGGAAGCTAAGATTGTGACCAAAGGTGCTTTTTATCTGCTTTCGGCCATGAAAGGCGGGGGAGAGCATAGTCACTAATTTTTTTAGGTGCTAAGTTACTAAGATGCTAAGTTTTTTTAGCTTAGCTCCAAAAGCTATTACTTTGCGACTCCTATTGTTTACAAAGTTTTTTAAGTTGATTAATTGTCTAGCCCCTAGCTTTAGCTAGGGGAATTAAAAGAGCTAATAATAATGGCTTTAGCCAAATACACATTTCGGCTAAAGCCTTTCAAATTGGTTTAATGAACCCTCCAGTTAAAACTGGAGGCTATTCAATTTATAGTACTGAAATCAAAAGAAACTTAAAAAACTTTGCGACTCAGCGTCTTTGCGAGATTAAAATAAAACGCTACCTATAAACAATTGACTCAAAATCCGTAAATTTAGAACATATTTAAACAAAGTTTAAAACTTTAAACTTGAAACAAATAAAACTTGAAACTCATTTTATGGAACATATACATACAGAAGAAAAAATAACAAAAAAGAAAACAAAACAATCCGCCTGCTGTTGCTCACATGAGGAACCCGTTCATTCTGATAATGACGGACACGATCACGGAGACGGTCACGATCATGAACATAATGCTGAGGGCGGTTTGTTTAAACTATTTTTACCAGCGATAATCTCGTTTGTTTTATTGCTTATTGGGATTGGGCTTGACAATTATTTCCCGCAGACCTGGTTTACGGGTTATGTTCGAATTGCCTGGTATATCGTGGCTTATTTACCGGTTGGACTTCCGGTTTTGAGAGAAGCGTATGAAAGCATTATAAAAGGCGATGTCTTTTCGGAATTTTTTCTGATGTGTATCGCAACAATAGGCGCTTTTGCAATAGGCGAATACCCCGAAGGTGTTGCCGTAATGTTGTTTTATACTATTGGAGAAAACTTTCAGGGACTGGCGGTAAGCCGTGCCAAATCTAATATTAAAAGTTTATTGGATCAACGTCCGGATGAGGTCAGTATTGTAGAAAATAACATTGCCACAATAATCAAAGCAGCTGATGCAAAGATAGGATCAATAATACAGCTGAAAGCCGGAGAAAAATTAGGTCTTGACGGAGAACTGTTGTCTGATACCGCTTCGTTTAATACCGCAGCATTAACGGGAGAAAGTAAACCGGATACCAAAGTAAAAGGAGAAACTGTTTTGGCGGGAATGATCAACGGAAATACCGTTGCACTGGTAAAAATAACAGTCGCTTATAGTGATAGTAAACTTTCTAAAATTTTAGAAATGGTACAAAACGCAACCACTAAAAAAGCACCTGCCGAATTGTTTATTCGAAAATTTGCCAAGATTTATACGCCAATCGTGGTGTATCTGGCGATTGCGATTTGTGTATTGCCATGGCTTTTTGTAGACAATTATGTCTTTAGTGACTGGTTGTACAGAGCTTTGGTATTCCTGGTAATTTCATGTCCTTGTGCCTTGGTCATCAGTATTCCGTTAGGGTATTTTGGAGGAATTGGCGCGGCGAGTAAAAACGGAATTCTGTTTAAAGGAAGTAATTTTCTCGATAGTATTTCAACCATTCAAAATGTGGTGATGGATAAAACCGGAACCATGACCGAAGGTGTTTTTAAAGTTCAGGAAGTTATTATTCAGGAAGGTTTTGATAAAGTTGAGATTCTGAAACTCGTTAATGTTCTCGAAAGTCAGAGTACACATCCTGTGGCAACGGCAATTCATAATCATGTAGGGAAGATTGATGCTTCAGTCGAATTGAAAAACGTAGAAGAAATTTCCGGACATGGTTTAAAAGCCGAAATCAACGGAAAAGAATTGCATGTGGGGAATTTCAAATTGATGGATAAATTCAACATTTCATATGATATTGATCCAAATTCGGTTGTTTACACCACGATTGCCATTGCATACGATAATAAGTTCGCAGGATATTTGACTATTGCAGATGAAATTAAAGAAGATGCGCAGGAAGCAGTAAGCAAACTAAAAGCATTAGGCGTTAAAGTTACCATGCTAAGCGGTGATAAAACCAATGTAGTGCAATTTGTTGCGGATAAATTAGGCATCGCAAATGCTTTTGGAGATTTGCTTCCGGAAGATAAAGTGAATAAAATCAACGAGATTAAGGCCAAAAACGAAACCGTAGCTTTTGTGGGCGATGGTGTAAATGATGCTCCTGTTATCGCCTTAAGCACCGTAGGTATCGCAATGGGAGGTTTAGGAAGTGATGCCACGATCGAAACGGCCGATGTTGTGATTCAGGATGATAAACCAAGTAAAATTGCGATGGCCATCAATATCGGGAAACAAACCAAAAAAATCGTATGGCAGAATATTACCCTGGCTTTTGTCGTAAAAGCTTTTGTACT
The DNA here is from genome assembly GCF_020905295.1 of Flavobacterium piscisymbiosum. Classification (NCBI taxonomy): domain Bacteria; kingdom Pseudomonadati; phylum Bacteroidota; class Flavobacteriia; order Flavobacteriales; family Flavobacteriaceae; genus Flavobacterium; species Flavobacterium piscisymbiosum. The sequence continues at coordinate 3,709,964 of NZ_JAJJMM010000001.1, forward strand.
GATTTTGGGTGCCGGCGGACTTGCCACAATGTGGGAAGCTGTTTTTGCCGATGTTGGAGTAGCGTTGTTGGCAATATTAAATGCCGTGAGAATTCAGAAAATGAAGTTTTAAATTATTTCATTCAAATAAAACAAAATCCCAATTCATTAATTTTGAATTGGGATTTTCTTATTTATAGAATTATTTCTTCAAATGCGTTGGTACCTGAATTTCTCCATTACCAAAAGACCAATTTTCTAAACCATTATTTTCTAGTAAAACAATGATCACATTACTGATCAAAATTTCGGTCGAAGTCGAAATTCGTGTCGCAATCTGATGGTATAATTTTTTCTTTTGTTCTAATGTTCTTCCTTGTCCTGCCGTGATTTGAACATAAACAATATTTTCAGAATGTGAAATCCCGAGATAAGTTTCAGGATATTTTATCTGATGCGATTCTAATTCTTCAATTACATGAAAATAATCGTCTTTTGGAATATTAAATTCGGCTATTAAAGATTCATGAACAGATTCTGAAATAGTATTTTTTGTTTCTAATGAAAGCTTCTTGGGAAGGCTGATTCTAACGAATGGCATTTTTTTGAAATTTAAATTTTTATAAAAATAAGGAATAGTAAGCGATGGAAATAAGAATCGTATTAAAAATTTAATTCTATTTTATTCCCTTTGTCCTCAATTCTAATGGCTGTTTTATTACTTTCAGAAGGTGTTTGCGTAGGATACCAGTTTCTATTTGGTTTAACCATAATCAATAAACCTTCATCATCACCAACGGCAGCAAAAAGTTCGCTATTGGCATTTTTGCTAAAGAATTCTAAACCGTGTTCTTCGATTAATTGATTCCCTAATGCTAATGGATTTTCATTCACAATCCCTATTTCGCTTATATTTAGAATAGCTTTTGAGCTGAATGCTTCTGTTTGCGCATTATCAAGTTCATGACGGGCAATAAATTCTAATAAATTACCATTATTGTCGTAGAAATAAACCGCATTGGCATTCCAGTTTTCGAAATTGGTAATGACTTTTTGATCTTCAATAAAAATTAAATCTACTTTGCTTTTACACCAATCAATGGCTTCGTCTAACTTGTTTTTCGGAACATTAAAAGCAAAATGATAAATAGATTTAAACTCAGGATTTTCAACGAATTCCAGAACTGAATTACCTGCCTGAATGCTCACCGATTCTTTGGTTTTTTCTATAATAGGAAGATCAAGAATGTCTTTATAAAAAGTGGTAGTTTGTTCTATATTGCTGGATTGAATTTGAATATGCGCTAACTTCATGGTGGTATTTTTTATAAGAAGAAAAAAAGCTTCTTTCGTTTCAAACAAATTTAAGAAATGATGGAAGGACTATGATATACAAGCTATTTTATACTTCAATGGAAGGATAATAAAATATGATTAAAGTTTCTCTTATTGTAATGCCTAATTTTTTAAACACATAGAAACATAGATTTAAAAACAGCAATTTAGATACTTTTAGAAAATCATGATTTTTTCACAAAGTGCTATGAGATTTATTTGTAGCAAAACGTCTTTTTACATTTATTTGAGCTATGTTTCTATGTGTTTAAAAATAAAAAAAGCCCATTTCATAAAAGAAACAGGCTTTGTAGATTTGAAAACTTTGGGGCAATTTACAAATCATTTTATTTCGGCATTGTTGGCGTCATAATTCTTCGTGTTGGCGTACTCAAAGTTTCGATAAAAGCCAAAAGATCGCTGATTTCTTCTTTGTTTAAATTCAGTTTTTTAAGCATAGGATCTGCTTTTGGAATCAGTGAATCTCTTGGCGTTCCCAAATATTTTTTCTGAACAGGAGACGGGTTTCCTAAGTTGTACAATTCTACAACATCCAGTAAAGTCGGGAAATGTCCGTGATGCATCCAGGGTTTTGTATTGGCCACTTCACGTAATGTTGGCGTTCTGAATTTGCCAATGTCTTTTACATCTTGGGTCACATTATAGCGTCCGAAATCTTCATTTTTTGTTCCGAATAAAGTCTGACCGTCATTATGAAACTGATTGTCGCTGAAATAAGGCGTATTATGGCAATTGATGCATTGCGCTTTGGTTCTGAACAAATGCAGTCCTTTTACCTGAGCATCTGTATAGGCTTCAGATTTTCCGCTAATGAAATTATCAAATTTACTTTTTGGGCTATTAATCGATCTTTCGAAAGTTGCAATGGCATATTGTATTCTTTGCAAATTAACTTTTTTGTCTCCAAAAGCATCAGTAAAAAGAGTATTGTAGCCTTTTATTTTAGCGATTTTATCAACGGCAATTGTCAGTTTTTCATTCATTTCAAGCGGATCTCCAATCGGGAATTGTGCCTGATCTTCCAAACTCTTTGCGCGCCCGTCCCAAAATAAAGAAGTAGCATACGCCGAGTTTAAAATCGTCATTGAGTTACGTTTTCCTGTTTGACGATCGTGCCCAAAAGAACGCGTTAAATTATCTGTCCAGCCCAATTCAGGATTATGGCATGAAGCGCAGGCAATTTGTCCGCTAAGAGACAATCTGGGATCGAAAAACAATATTTTACCCAGACTTTCTTTCTCTTTCGAATAGGGGTTATAATCCGGATAAGGAACCGTAGGAAGCACGCCGATATCCTGAAATGTAGCTTTATCGACATTTTCGTGTAATTCTGCTGCGGGCCATTTCGTAGCATCTCCGCTGGAATATAGTTTTCGCAATTCCTGAATGTCTATATAATCAGGCTGTTCAACGCTTTTGTAAGCCGTTAAACTCAGGAGGAATAGGAGTGGGAGGATTAGTTTTTTCAATTTTTTTGTTTTTGTTTGATTTGTTTCAGGTTTCAAGTCTCAGTCTCAGTTTGCGTTTTCAGAAAACTTTGTCAAAGTTTTAAACTTTGACAAAGTTAGTGCGACTGCGACTGCGACTGCGACTGCGACTGCGACTGCGACTGCGACTGCGACTGCGACTGCGACTGCGACTGCGACTTCGACTTCGACTTCGACTTCGACTAAAATCTAAAGCGTAACTTCCTTAGGACAATCTTCGCTTAAAGGAGCAATTTTCGGATAGGTTTTATTGTTATAAATTTTATACTGTCCGGAAACGGTGCCTCCAAAAAGTTTATCATTTGTCAACTTTAATTCAAAAGAAATTTCAAATAAACCTGCGCTTATTTCCTTATATGTTCCATCTCCCGAAATGGCGATGATATAACTGTTTTTGTTCGTTCCGGCAATGGTAATATCCTGAGGAATTACTAAAACTTTACCACTGGTTTTACTGTTTCCGTTATCAGGGAAAAATTCTAATGCTGATGTAATATTAAATCCCGGAGAACTCGCCGATGCTATTGCTTCGTTGGTAAACCATCTTTTTAAATTAAATGAATTGGTTGTTGAAGTTCCTGTAACAACATTAAAACCAATTTTAAAAGCATGGTGATATACATCATCGTTAGGGTTTGCTGTTCCTTTGTCACTGTATAAAATAGCACCATCGGTATCTTTGTTTACTACGACCGGAAAAGTAAAAGCATTAAATGCCTGCCATGCGCAGGTTCCGCTTTTGTCAAACCAGTTTTCGCCATAAGTCAAATAAAACTGATTCGATAAATCATAAAACTTAGAAGCTGGATTGGCCTGAATATCTCTTGGTGATTTTATAGGTTTTGCAATGGTTAATGTAATATTTCCGGTAGCAATATAATTGGTCGTTGTAGCGAGCGATATTTTGGTTTCGTAACGAACATCATCATTTTGAATGTCTTCAAGTAGCGTAAGATGATACGTTATTGAACTTCGGTTATCTCCATAATCGTCATGCGTTAGGGAATATTCAAATCCGTTTACAAACTTGAATATGCTAGTTTCATCAATTTCTGAAGGAACAAATCCGTTAGGGAAATTAACTTTAAAAGTGATCGTTTCGCCCATTTGTCCTTTTATGTTAAAATCTTTTACAGGAAAAGTATAAGGCGTTACCACTTCGCCTAAATTGATTGTGAAAATATCATTTGGAGTAGCTGTATTTAGGTTTCCGATATGAATATTGGAGTCTGATATACTTTCTAGTTTTAATGTAATAGTTTGTTTTTCTTTCCACCTTTTATCAAAAGAAAGATAAATAGTATCTGTTAATTTATTGCCCTGAAATAACAATTCGCTCACAGGTTCTATTGTAAAAGTATCCGGATCACCCGTATTTACCGTACTGAAATTTGCCTTAACAGCGGTTTTTAAAATTGCTGAACTTAGCGTAACAGGAACTTTAAGTGTTTTAACAGACTTATTTTCATATACAGCTGACGGAATAATAGTAGTACTCACCGCCGGATATTCTAATGGAGTTCCGGCATCATTTGCCATGAAATTGAAGCGGATAAAAGGCTCGATATTTTTAGACTCTAATTTGTAATCATCTTTCGAACAAGATGAAAATAATAGCGAAACTATACTTAATGCAGATATAATTTTAATAGGATTCATTTTGTTTTAAGTTTGAGTTAAGGTTTAAATTTCGAAGTGGTATTGGCAAAACATATTTTGGAGATGGGTAGGTAAGACTGCAAATCAGTGAAATACAACCATCGTTGCGGGAAACATCTTTTTTATTTCGGGCAAGATCACAAAACAAATGTCCTTCAAAACAAAGTTCTTTTCTGCGTTCTAAAAATAAGGCATCTGCAATGTTATTAGTATCAGTAAGTAAGGTCGCTTTTGCTCTGGATCTAATCGTATTAATATCTGTTTTGGCCTGTTCCGGATTATCAAGTCCAAGAGCAGCTTCGGCACGAATTAAATACTGTTCACTTAATCGAAAAGCTACATATCCCGGATTGTTTTGAAATTTTTTCGTAAAATTATAATTAAGTGTAACCGATTCTAGATCGACAATTGTAACAAGTGGTCTTACTAAAAACAATTGTTTTCTGATGTCGTCATTTTCGTATAGATTTACTAAATCCATAGAGGCAACATAATTGCCATAGTTTGAATTGGAAGTATATCCGTAGAAGGTAGACATTGAAAGACTTGAATTTCCTTCATCGTTTCTTGGAATAGAAAATTCTAATAAAATTTCTGAAACCGGAAGATCAGTTTGTTCCCATTGCGCGATATAATTGTCTGAACTTACTAAAGTAACACCCGAGTTTGCAATAATATCGCTGGAGGTATCATAAGCATTTTTCCAGTCTTTTTTATATAAATACACCCTTGCCAATAAAGCTTTGGCACTAGTTTTATTAAAATAAGAATAAGCAGGCCCGCTAAGTAAAGCAGTATCAGAATATAGATTTAATGCCGTTGTAATATCATCAATAATAAAAGCATAGGTATCAGCAACTGTTTCTCTCGAAGGATAAGTAAGTTTTTCGTTTACGGAAGCTTTGCTGTAAACAATTCCAGGATGAGAAGCATCTGCAGTATAACTGTAATTTTGACTGAATAATTCGCTCAGTAAAAAATGCGCATAAGCCCTGATAGTCAAAGCTTCTGCTTTTATTTGGTTTTTTTCTGCATCGGTTGCATCAGGCAGTGCATCTGTAAATTCTAAAAACAAATTAGTCTGATTGATAACATCATAACAGCTTGCATAAAATGAAGATACATTCGAAGCATCAGACCGATCACCAAAGGCGTAAATTCCTGCAACGCTGTCTGGATTAGCAATTAAACCTTTTGAAGCTCCCGTTTTTAATGAAGGTGAAAACTTTAAATTTCCGCCTTGTAAGTCGGCATAAACGGTAAACGGTTCAGTTCGAACGACAGCTTCAAGTTTGCCATAAAGTCCTTTTAAGGCTTGCAAAACGCCTTGCTTATCTTTCAATTGCTCTGTGATCGAAGTTTGAGTACCAGGTTCCTGTTCCAGAAAATCACTACAGCTTTGCAACAGTAAAAGAGATGCGAAAAGCAAAGTAAATTTAAGCTGAATTGTATTTTTAAAATGTCTCATTTTTTAAAATTTTGTATTAATTCCTAATGAAATGGTTCTGGCTTGCGGATAGTTAAAGCTTAATTCTTTAATTCCGTTCATGCCTGACGGACTTTTTTCTTTGTACCAGTAAAAGGCATTAGAAACATCGCCAAAAATGACCAGACTATCCAGGAAAGTATTTTTGATAGGTACATTATAACTCAGGTTGATATTACTAATTTTAAAGTAAGTCGCATCATATACATATTTACTTAAGTTAGGTAAAAGTGTGTTTCTGCTTGGTGCCGGCTGCGAAACAATATCGCCAGGGTTTCTCCAGTAATCATATGCATTTACAGACATATTTCGATTAGAAAGATTATTATATTTTGAAATAATTTCATCTGAAATTAACTTGTCACCTCCCAATTGAAAAGCACCTGTAATAGTTAAACTAATGCTATTATTAAAAGAGAAACTGTTGCTGAAACCTCCAAATGCTTTTGGTTGCAAATCTCCAATAGGTTCCCAATCGCTCTCATTAAATAAACTTTTATAAGTAACAGCATCATAAATCTGTCCGTTTTTTCTAATTAAATCGCGTCCTGTTCCAGGATCAATACCAGCCCACTGCACTCCCCAGATTGTGGTTGTACTGTAACCAATTTTTTGAGCAAGAGCAATATTAGCTATAGAATAATCACTTCCTAAACCTATTAAATCAGTGACTTTATTGTCGACGGTTGAGATATTGAATGTCGATGTCCATTTGAATTTTCCTTTTTGAAACCATTTTATTGCGGCAGTCAATTCAAAACCTTTATTGTACATACTTGCAGCATTTAGCTGCATTGAGCCGTAACCTGTTTCGGTAGGGATTTCCCGGCTTGTAATCAGGTCGTTTAAGTCATCATAATAATATTCTAATGATAATTGTACGGCATTAAATACATTAAAGTCGATTCCTGCATTGAACTTTTTGTTTTTCTCCCAGCTTAAATTTCCGTTAGGAGAAGCACTAGGCGTTGCATACGATCCGCCATTATATCCGTTCTGAAGAACATTGTATAATCCTTTGGCGCGATAAGAACCAATTCTTGAATTTCCGGTAGAACCGTAGCTTACTTTTAGTTTAAGGAAATCAATCCACGAAGAGTTATTTAAGAAATTTTCATTAGAAAGAATCCAGGCCAAACCTGCGCCGCTGTTTAAAGCTACGTTAGTATCATCTCCAAAAACAGAACTTTCATCACGTCGAATATTTGCTAAAACATAGTATCTCTTTTTATAATTATAGTTAATCTGTCCAAAGAAAGAAACTCGTGAATTATAATTGATATCGCTTTTGTAGGTCTGCCTTCCGTAAGTTTCGTCAATTATAGTATTGGGATTATCGTCCTGAATGGCATCTTCGATATTATTAATTACGTTAGGGTTTTTAAATCCTGTTGCAGAAGCAGAGTTAAAATTGGTTTTTTCATCAGAAAGCTCAAATCCCACAACACCATCAATACTATTATTTTTATTGATTTCTTTATTGAACAACATATTTCCCTGCCAGTTCCATTTGGTCGAGTTTCGTTTATTGAACAATCTTCTTCCGTAGTTAGGATAATTAATTTTGTCTAAAACAAAGCTCCCATTAAGTTGTCCGCTTTCATTCTCACCAGAGAAATAACGATCTTGTACTTTATCCAGATAATCTATACCAAATAAAGTAGTAAATCTAATGTTTTTATTAAGTTCATATCCCAAATTCAAACTTCCTAAGATAGCTTTAGAGTCGGTTTCATTTTTATTTTGTTCAATAGCAGCGAGAGGATTTCCTCCGGTTGAACCAATTAAACCCAATTTAGAATACGTTCCGTCTGGGTTGTAAGGAGCAATAGTTGGCAGATAGGCAAAATCATAATAAATATTTGGCGCATCTTTTTTGACATAACTTGGGTTAAAAGATAAATTGATATCCCATTTAGAATGTTTGTACCCTATATTAAGTCCACCGTTTAACTGTTTTGTTGTATTGCCTAACTGAGGTTCATCAATTTTCAAATACGTAATATTAGTACGATATGTAATTTTTGAAGTTCCTCCCGAAACGCTAAAATTATATTTATTATAGATTCCAGAATTGTTTAAAAGATCAAACCAATTGGTATTCACTCCGTTGTAAGGAGTAGGAACGTAGTCAGCTGTTGTACTGGCATTAAAAGCATTGTTTATTTCATTGTACTGCTCTCCGTTCAGGTATTTAATTTGATTGATCGCAGTAGAAACCCCAAGCTGATTTGAAAATTGAAACTTAGCTTTTCCTTGTTTTCCTTTTTTGGTTGTAATCAAAATAACACCATTTGCTCCGTCGGCCCCGTAAATACCAACTGCTGCAGCATCTTTAAGGACCGTAAAACTTTCGATATTATCAGGAGAAATAAAAGCGAGTGGGTTAGATAAATTTTCTCCAAGGCCACCTCTTCCATCAAAAGCCTCGTTGTCTATTCCTTTTTGTTCATTCATAATCACGCCATCCACAATAATTAAAGGCTGAGTTGAAGTTCCTAATAAACTTCCGTTTAAAGGTTTCAAGGTTCCCTGACCACGAATATTTATTTTTACAGGACCGCTAATTCCGGAAGTATTCTCGATTAAAACACCTGCAACTTGCCCTTCAAGCATTTTGTCTATACTTTCAGAAGCCTGCTGAACCGGAATATCTTTGGCATTTATGGTCGAAATACTTCCCACAATTTCCTCTTTCATCTTTTTCGTTCCATAAGATGAAGTAATGACTACCTGACTCAATTCGTCTGTGAATTCTTCAAGGTAAAAAGTAAATTCTTTTTTATTATCTGCTTTTACAGATTGAGAAATCATTCCTAAAAATCCAGCTTCAAGCACCAGATTATTGATGTCATTTCCTTTTAGCTGATATACAAATTTTCCGTTAAAATCAGTTATAGCGCCCATTCCGGTTCCTTTTATGCGAATCGTCGCGCCGGGAAGCGGTTGTTTGTCTTTGGCAGTGTAAACCGTTCCGCTAATGAATCTTTCTTTTTCATCAGAAGATGTCGCAGTTGTTGTGGCAGGAGCAGCGTTCGTTAATAAAACCTGTTTTTTCTGGATGTAAAACGAAATATTTTTACCGGCAAATAGTTGCGTTAGAGCAGTTTCTAAACTCACATTCTGAACATTGATATCTGCCAGTTGCTCAGCATCAATTTTTCGGGCGTTATAAATAATCCTAAAATCGGTTTGTTCTTCAATAGCTTTAATAATCAAACTAATAGGTTTGTTTTTTAGCTGCAAAGTGATGTTTTTATTCTGAGAAAAACCTTTAAAACTGGATAAAAGCAAGGCTAGGAAAAATAGAATTTTCCTTAAATCGTGTATCGTAAAAGTCATGTTTATTTAGTTATCGAAGATTGGTAATGGTTATCGTATTTCCTTTAACGGAATAATTAAATGGCGTGTCACGTTTTAGAAGTTCTAAAATGTTTTCGACACTGGATTCGCTAATTTTAATCGTTCCTGTAAAATTCTGTTTGGCCAAAACAGCATTTTCATTGATAATTTCAACGTCGTAGGTACGCTGAATTATTTTAGCGATAGTAGAGAATGGGGTATCTTTAAAAGCAAGTTCACCTTTTGTCCAAGCCGAATAAAAGCCTGGGTCAACTTCTTTTGTTGTAATTTTTTTGGAGTTATTGTTCCAGGTTGCCATTTGATTGGGTTGAAGCAAAACCGCATTTATTTTGTTGTCGACTTCATACATCTCAATGCTTCCTTCGACCAAAGTACCATTTACAGTTGGGTTTTCAGGATAAGCACTTACATTGAATTTCGTTCCCAGAACTTCAATATCAACCTGATTGGCGTTTACAATAAAAGGATGCTGTTTGTCTTTGGCGACTTCAAAAAAAGCTTCACCGGTTAAGTACACATTTCTTTTTCCGTTAATGCCAAATTGTTCCGGATATTTTAAAGTTGTTCCTGAATTTAAACTCACAACAGTTCCGTCAGAAAGGGTAAGTTTAAATTTTTTCCCGTAAGGAACTTTTAGCGTATTGTAAACCACTTCCTGATCCTGAACTTTTCCAAAATAAATAATTTGGTTTGGAAATTTCTTCGCAATCAAATCGCCTTTGTCGTTTACTAATTTCGTTTGGTTGTCTTTCGTAATATATTCAGAGCGGCCATCGGCTAATTCTAAAACAATTTCTTTTGATGATTTTGTTTTCTGATTAAAATCGAAAGCCAGTTTTCCTAAACCAAATAAAAACAAAAATACAGCGGCATATTTCAAATACTGAATGGCTTTCTTTTTAGGCTGAACAGCAATTACCGGAGTTGATGCTGTCGAAATATCTTCAGAAAGTGCTGTTAATGCCCAAGTTTTCTTTAGCGTAATAAAATGCTTTTTATTTTCTTCCGAAGCATCAATCCATTCAAACAGCATTTGAACTTCTTGTTCTGAAGCTTCGTTCGAAAGGTATTTATAAATGATTTCCGATGTCATATTTAAGTTTTTGAACTTCTCGTTTTAGTAAGTACACTTCAGAAATAAAATACCCTACCTTTTATTTTTAATTATTACAAATAAGGATAAAAATTAAGAACAGATAATCTGATAATTTGGTTTTTAAAATCTTCAAAGCCTTTGTCATATGGGCTTCTACAGCTTTTAAGGTTACTTGCATTTCTTCGGCGATTTCTGCATTTTTTTTATTCTCGAAACGTTTTTTTATAAAAACTTCGCGGGTTTTGGGCGGAAGATCGCTTATCGATTCCTGAATTAAACGTTCAAGTTCGGTCAATTCTAAAGTATCAAACTGCACGGAGTTTAAGATTTCGATATCCAGTTCTCTTTCTTTTTGGTTTAAAACTTCACTTTTGAATTTATCCTTTACCTTATTATGACGAATCATATTCAGGCATTTCGATTTGGCATAAGTATATAAAAAAGATTGTATACCATTTAGCGATTCGACAGTTTCCTTATTTTGCCACAAATACACAAGAGCTTCCTGCGCCAGATTTTCAGCTTCATCTTTATCATAAATAAACTGAATACTAAAAGCGGTGATTCTGCGAAAGTATTTATCGTAAAAATAAGTGAAAGCAGTTTCGTCTCCTTCTTTGAAAGATTCAAAAAGATGTAGTTCGAAACTGGTATTATTGTTCATTATAAGAGAATCACTTTTTAGAAAGCAATATAGGCAATTTAATAAAAAGACCTTTTTTGCACAGAAAGCGGCAAATATAAAAGTTTATTTATATTAATTCTAAATAAAATTCAAATAAACATCGTTTCAAAAAATATTATTCAGAATAAGTGTAAAAAACTCGTTTATCTTATAAGTTATAAGTAAGTTTAATGTTGCTGCGCGTTTGTTTTAACCATATAAGTTATATAAGTAAATGTAAGCTTTGTGTATTTTGAAGCGTAGAATGTCATATAAGTAATAATCATTGTTGATGAAGTTGAAATAAATAATGAATATGAAAGCCTTAGCAAAGAGAAAAATATCGCAGAGAACGCTATTTTTTTTATTATTCTTAGCTTTTACAAAAAAGTAAAGTTCGCAAAGCTTTCGATTTAGCTTTGCGGACTCCTATGTACTTTTAAAAGAATTCTTTGATGAAAAATCTTTGCGTTCTCTGCGTTAATAATAATTGGGAAATTTAATTTTTATATTTCTCCACAATATTTAACGTCGATTTGTAAAAATATACAACACAACCTTAATATGAACTTATATAACTTATATGGTGGAAAAAAAACTTTTTATTCATAGTGCGAAATTGTGCGAAACAACTCTAATATGTACTTATTTAACTCAGATGTTGAATTTTTTTTCACTCAACTATTGGTAACTAAATTATAATTTGTATCATTGTAGTATAGAATAGTATAATAACTTAAATTTTTATTTAATGAAACAATATCCTTTCCTACTAAAGAGCTTGTTTATGTCCGTTTTACTAACGGTATTTTTTTGCATTCCGGCTTTGGCACAAAAAAGTATTAAAATGACATTTGGCAAAAGCGGCATAATTACTTATGATGTAAAACAGAAAACAATTGCTGTTACTCAACACGGGGTAAATGTGTTTAGCGGAGCAAAAACTGCTGTAGTAGTAAATGGAAAAACAATTGCAGCAAGTTTATATCCTGATGCTGTTTTTGCGAAAGAAACAATTAATGATGATTTGGGAAAAGGACTAAAATATACACTTACTTATAAAGAAAATAGCAAGCCTACAGTAGTCCAAAGTTTTTTAACTTATAACAATAAGGGCTATTTTATAACTCAAATAGAAATTTTAGGCAACGGACAAAAAGTAGCAACCAATTATATTGCGCCATTAGATTTAGGAAAAATAGCTTTCGATAAAATAGAAAATCTGCAAACGGTTTTTGTTCCTTATGATAATGATGCCTTCATCAGTTACAATTCTAAAAAATTAGATACAATCGCTCAAAATACAAGTGGTGAGGTTGGAATTATTTTCAATAACAAATCCCGTAACGGTTTTATTGTAGGTTCGCTTGAACATACAGTTTGGAAAAGTGCCGTAAAAACCATCAATCAAAACAAACAAGCTTCGTTTTCTGCCTGGGCTGGATATTCAGAGAAAGAAAATACGCGAGATAGTATTGCGCATGGTATTGTAAAAGGCGATAGAGTAGCTTCTCCAAAATTTTTCGTGGGTTATTATTCAGACTGGAGAAATGGGATGGAAGAATATGCAAAAACCAATCGTATCGTAGAGAAACCCTATGTTTTTGCCTGGGACAAACCAACTCCGGTAGGCTGGAACAGTTGGGGAGTTTTGATGGAGAAAATCAATTTTGAAAACACAACGAAAGTGGCAGATTTCTTTACTAATTCGGTTCCGGAATTTCGTGTTGGTAATACCGCTTATATCGACCTTGATTCGTTTTGGGACAATATGGTAAAAGGTGGTTTTACCGGAGATTTTAGTAAACTAAAAGAATTTGCTGATTATTGTAAAAAGAAAGGTTTAGAACCGGGAGCCTATTGGGCACCTTTTACAGATTGGGGCTGGAAAGATGGTCCTAACCGTAAAGCCGAAGGAAGCGATTATACGTTTGGCGAAATGTGGACGAAAACCGGAAATACTTATTTTGATTTTGATGGTGCACGTGCTATCGATCCTACACATCCGGGAACGCTTAAACGTGTTGATTATGTGATCAATAAACTAAAAGAATGCGGTTTTAAAATGATTAAAATCGACTTTTTAGGACACGCTGCCGCGGAATCTACTTCGTTTTACGATAAGGATGTAACGACAGGAATGCAGGCTTACAAAGTAGGAATGGAACATTTAGTCAATACTTTAGACGGAAAAATGTTGATTTATGCTGCGATTTCTCCCAATATGGCCACTTCACGTTACGCACACGTTCGTCGTATTGCGTGCGATGCCTGGAAAACGATCGAGCAAACACAATACACCTTAAATAGTGTCAATTATGGTTGGTGGCAAACGTATTCATACGATTATATCGATGCAGATCACGTGGTTTTTGCAGATGTTACAGAAGGAGAAAACCGTGCGAGATTAATTTCGTCTGTTATTACAGGTACTTTAATTACGGGAGACGATTACAGTAAAGACGGAATCTGGAGCAAACGTGCAAAAGAATGGCTTCAGAATAAAGAGATGCTTAAAATTGTCGAAAATGGAGTAGCATTCCGTCCTGTAGAAGGAAATACAGGAAAATTAACCACCGAAGTTTTCGAACAAAAAATTGGCAACAATTGGTATATAGCTGTTTTGAATTACGGAAATATGCCTAAAAACTATGCACTTCCTTTAGAAAGATTAGGCGTGAAAAAGGGCAACTATAAATTGCAGGATGTTTTTACCGCTCAAAATATCGACGTAAAAAACAACAGTATCAATTTAAGTATTGGTTCTAAAGATGCTCGTTTATTTAAAATTGTAAATCGTTAACTTAATGCTTATGAAAAAACAGTTTTTTAAGAAAACGATGCTATTATTGACGTTACTAATCCTTTCGTCAAATGCGGTTAATGCGACAGTATCATTACCTTCTTTCTTTACAGATAATATGGTGCTGCAGCAAAAAAGCGCCGTTCCGTTTTGGGGAGAAAGCGATGCGAAATCAGTAAGTATTACGACTTCATGGGATAAAAAAACATACAAAACCAATGTCGAAAATGGCAAATGGAAGGTAGTTTTTAAAACTCCGGTTTATGGAGGACCGTACACGATTACTATAAATGACGGAACAATTAAAACGCTCAACAATATTTTAATTGGCGAAGTTTGGTTGTGTTCCGGACAAAGTAATATGGAAATGCCGCTGGAAGGTTGGGGAAAAATCAATAATTATAAGGAAGAAATAGCCAATGCCAATTATCCACAAATACGATTATTACAGGCAGAACATATAGAAAGTACTTTACCAGTAAACACACTAAAAGTACAACACGACGGGTGGAATGTTTGCAGTCCTGCAACTATAGCTGATTTTAGCGCAACGGCTTATTTTTTTGCAAGAAAGATTTACAACGAAAAAAAGATTCCAATTGGGTTAATTCATTCTTCCTGGGGAGGAACACTTATCGAAGCCTGGACAAGTTCCGGAGCGTTAACCACCATTCATGATTTTGATGCCGAAATTCAGGCGATGAAATCTGAAGTTGATCAGGAGGCTTTACTGAAAAACTATAATGCCGATATGACCATCTGGGAAAAGAAATTAGCAGATTCAGATAAAGGATTCCAAAACGCAAAAGCTATTTGGGCAACAGCCAATTTTGATGATTCATCCTGGAAAACTATGCGATTGCCGGCATTTTTTGAAAATAAAGGATTATCCAATTTTGATGGCGTAGTCTGGTTTAGAAAAAAAGTAAATATTACTTCAACCAATGCCGACTTTACCCTAAATTATTTGGCAGATGATGACGATATGATTTGGGTAAACGGAAATTATATTGGCGAAACCAAAGGTTATAATGTAGAACGTCATTATACAATTCCGTCAAAGTTCCTCAAAAAAGGCGAGAACTTTATAACAATAAGAGTTTTTGACGGAGCAGGAAACGGCGGAGTTTACGGAGATGAGAATTTCACTTTAAAATCAGGAAAAGAAACCATCTCATTAGCCGGAGACTGGAAATATAATATTGGCGCAGATATCAAAGATTTGCCTGCTAAACCTTATTTGGCTCAAGGCCAAAACAGACCAAGCGCGATATACAATGCGATGATTGCACCTTTGATTGATTATAAAATAAAAGGAGTAATCTGGTATCAGGGAGAAAGTAATGCCGAAAGAGCGCATCAATACCAGAAGTTATTTCCACTGTTGATAAACGATTGGAGAGACAAATTTAAAGATAAAAATTTACCGTTTTTCTTTGTTCAATTGGCGAATTACAAACAACAAAAAGAACAACCGGGAGATTCAGATTGGGCAGAGTTGAGAGAAGCGCAATTTAAAGCTTTGAAACTATCGAACACCGGAATGGCCGTTACAACCGATATAGGGAACGGAGAAGACATTCACCCAAAAAACAAACAAGATGTAGGAGGTCGTTTGGCGAGTATTGCTTTAGCAAAAGTGTACAATACCAAAATCGATTATTCGGGACCGTTGTATAAATCGTACAACATAAAAGGAAATACAGTTACGGTTGATTTTGATTTTAATAAAAACATAAAAGCCAGAGACGATACGCTTAAAGGATTTAGTATTGCAGGATCAGACCAAAAGTTTTATTGGGCTGTAGCCAAAGTAGTAAACGGCAAAGTCGAGGTATATGCTCAGGAAGTACTAAATCCGGTTGCTGTTCGATACAATTGGGCTGATAATCCTGACGGAAATTTAACGAACGAATCGGGATTGCCTGCATCATCCTTTAGAACAGATGTTTGGGCAGGAATTACACAAGAAAAGAAATAAAAAAAATATAATAAAATGAAAAAACACATTACCACTTTAAGGCAATCTTTTGGGATAGCATTTTTTATGCTGGCGAGTTATTGCAGCCCGGTTTCGGCGCAACAAATTATATCAGTAAAAACAAAAAGTAATGCGCTTGTTTTGCAGGTAACTCCGGGAAAAGAAGTGAACACCATTTATTTAGGAGAAAAATTAGCAAACGATTTTGATTACGTAAAAATACAAAGTCAGTTCAAACAAGGAACAGATTATTCAGGAATTTACAATGCAGCTTATACACCATCAGGTTCTAAAAACTTATTGGAACCGGCGATTGCCGTAACACACGCTGACGGAAATACTTCACTGGATTTGTTATATGTAGATCATAAAACAACAACGATAAGTACAGGAGTTTCTCAAACCGAAATCACACTAAAAGATAATGTTTACCCAATCGAGGTTCACATGTTTATTCAGTCGTATTATGATACTGATGTTATCGAACAATGGACAACGATTAAGCATTCTGAAAAAGGAAATATTACGTTAAACAAATATGCTTCGGCCAATTTGTATTTGAAAGGATATAACAACTTTTACCTGAACCAATATCATGGTGACTGGGCAAAAGAAATGCAGCCTGAAGAAACCAAACTAACGCACGGAATTAAAGTTTTGGACACCAAATTAGGAGCGCGTGCCAACTTGTTTCAGCCATCTGTATTTATGGTTTCTTTGGATAAACCAGCTACAGAGGATGAAGGAAAAGTATTGTTTGCAGGTTTAGAATGGTCAGGAAATTTTCGTACCGATCTTGAATTAGATCCGTTAAATAATCTTCGTGTTATTTCAGGGATTAATAATGCAGCGGCGGCTTATTCATTGGCAAAAAACACAGTTTTTACAACGCCTAAATTTTGGTATACTTTATCTTCTAAAGGAAAAGGAAACGCAAGCCGTAACCTACACGACTGGTCAAGAAATTATAAAATATTAGACGGAAAAGGAAGCCGTATGACATTGCTAAACAACTGGGAAGCTACTTATTTTAATTTTGATGAAGATAAATTAAAAGTACTTATTGCCGATAGTAAAAAACTAGGCGTTGATATGTTTTTATTGGATGATGGATGGTTCGGAAATAATTTTCCTCGTAATAATGATGATGCAGCTCTTGGAGATTGGGACGTAAACAAAAAGAAATTACCAAACGGAATTGGAACTTTGGTACAAACAGCCAAAGACAATCAGGTAAAATTCGGAATCTGGATCGAGCCTGAAATGGTAAATCCGGCGAGTGATTTGTACAAAAAACATCCGGAATGGATTATCAAACAACCGGGAAGAACAGAACATTATTTCCGTAACCAATTGGTTTTAGATTTATCAAACCCAAAAGTTCAGGATTTTGTTTATGGAGTTGTGGATAATCTTTTTACAGAAAATCCGGAATTGGCGTATATCAAATGGGATTGTAATGCGGTGATTTATAATGCCTATTCAAGCAATTTAAAAGACAAACAAAATAATTTTTATACAGATTATGTAACAGGATTGTATAAAGTTCTGGAGCGCATTCGAGTAAAATATCCAAAAGTACCTATGATGCTTTGTTCCGGTGGTGGAGGAAGAGTAGATTATGCGGCATTGAAATACTTTACAGAATTCTGGCCAAGTGATAATACAGATCCTTTAGAGCGTGTATATATGCAATGGGAATACTCTTATTTCTATCCTGCATTAACAATCGCTGCACACGTTACAGATTGGGGAAAACAACCTTTAAAATACCGTACCGATGTTGCTATGATGGGAAGATTAGGTTTTGATATTGTAGTAAAAGATCTGAACGAGAAAGATTTAACTTTTGCTCAGCAGGCAATTAAAAACTATAATGCATTGAGCAACACGATCTGGCAGGGAGACCAATACCGTTTGCAAAACCCTTGGGGTAATGATGCGGCATCGGTAATGTTTGTCAACAAAAACGGAAATGAAGCGGTAGTTTTTACTTATTCTGTTAATTCCCGTTACGAAGCAGGAACACATTTACCAATAAAATTAAAAGGTTTACAAGCCGGACAAAACTATAAAGTAGAAGAAATCAATGTATATCCGGATAAAAAGCCGGTGGTAGAAACTGCCACATATTCAGGTGATTTTTTAATGCAGGTAGGAATTAACCCGAATGTGAATTCTACTAATACGAGTGTTGTTTTAAAAATTACAAAGGCTTAAAATCTCAAACATTAGTATATATTTGTAATTGATTTCTAAATAAATACCTATTAAAACGTTTTATGAAGCAAATTATCCAACAGATAAAAAATCTGGAATCCATCAATTCCTTATCTAAACATGAGCAATTGGTTCAGGGTATAATTAATGCCATTGATGAAAAAGTGGTTACAAAAGGCGATTTACTGCCATCTGTAAATACATTTATAAGTGAATTGGGTTTTGCGAGAGAAACCATTGCCAAAGCTTATAAAGAACTTGTGCACAGAGGAATTATCGAGTCAAAAAACCGATTGGGTTATTTTGTTGCGACCAATGATGTAAAACAAGAGCTAAAAGTGGCTTTGCTAATATTTGCATTTGATATTTTTCAGGAAACGTTTTACGAGAATTTCAGAAAAGGTCTTGGAAAGAACATTCAGCTGGATATCTTTTTTCACCACAATAATTTTGATACGTTCGAAAGTATTGTTCAGAATATAAAAGGAAAATACGGCATGTTTGTTATTGCTCCAATTCCGAGTAAAAAAACACCGGCTGTTTTAAAACAATTGCCTACCAATAGAGTGTTACTGGTAGACCGTTTTATAGAAACAGATGAAGATTATAATTATGTTGCACAAGAGTTTGGAGATTCTTCTTACAATGCTTTTGTGCAGCTTAAAGATAAAATTAAAAAATACGACGAGATCATTTTCTTCTTTAAACCATCATCTGCAGAACCTGATGAAATCTTAAATTCATTTAAAAGATTCATGAAGGATTATGATATTAAAGGAGTTATCAAAGAAGAGTATGTATCCGGTTCTCTTGAAAAAGGAAAAGTGTATTTCACGATTCACAATCTTGAATTGTGGGAAATGCTGAAAGACTCCAAAATCAAAGGGCTTAAAATAGGTTCAGACATTGGTTTTATTTCGCATAATGATGATATCGTAAAAGAAATTATTTTTGACGGAGTAACTACATTCTCTACAGATTTCTCTGAAATGGGAAAAAAAGCAGCTAATTTTGTTTTGAATCGTAAAAAGATTCAGGAGATTGTTCCAACAATTTTAGTTGATAGAAATTCGCTGTAATGTATGAGTGTATTGTCGATTGTTAGTTTTTTGCTCATTACGGGTTTTATCGCCTTATTTTCAGCTTTAAAAACACGTAAAAAAAAGGTCCAAACTACAAACGGACTTTTTTTTGCAGATCATAACAACAATTTTTTTATAGTAGGAGGAGCCTTATTATTAAGTAATATAAGTGCGAATCAATTTATAGGCGAAAACGAATCCATATACACCAACAATATGAGCGTTATGGCGTGGGGCGTAAGTTCTGTGCTGGCGATGTTGCTTGTAGCAGAGTTCTTTTTGCCTATTTATTTTCGTACAGGAGCCATGACAATTCCGGATTATCTGGGAAAACGCTATGATAATTCGACCAAAAGACTGGTGTCGATTGTATTTCTGTGCAGTTATGTCGTGAATTTATTGCCAGCCGTTTTATACGGTGGCGCAGTTGCACTTACCGGAATGTTCAATTTTATAGAGCCTTTACAATTAAGCTATTGGCAAAACATCTGGATTATGGTTTGGGTGATTGGGCTAACAGGTTGCGCGTATTCGGTTTTAGGAGGTTTAAGAGCAATATCTATAAGTGATACCATTTTAAGTATTGGGTTATTAACCATTGGGATTGCTTTTCCATACTTCGGATTTAAATTTCTGGGTAATGGCGATTGGTTCAAAGGATTTCATATTTTGCTGTCTCAACATACAAAACATCTCAATGCTATTGGAGGTCCAAAAGACGAAATTCCGCTGAGTACCATTTTTACCGGTATGTTTATCATGAACTTGTATTATTGGGGAATGGAGCAGTTTATTGTTCAGCAGGCACTTTCTGCAAAGAGTTTATCGCATAGCCAGAAAGGGATGGGATTGGCTTGTTTAGGAAAATTGCTATGTCCGTTTATTATCAATATTCCGGGATTGGTTGGGGTTCATCTCTATAGTAATCTCGAAAACACCGCTGAGGTTTTTCCTTTGGTTGTAAAAGATACATTGCCTGGTATTATGATTGGTCTTACGGCTGCAGTGGTTCTGGGCGCTGCCATTAGTACTTTTAATGCTGGTTTAAACAGCAGCAGTACACTTTTTGTGCTCAACCTTTATAAACCGTGGTTAGAAAAAAGAAATAAAGAAATTACAGAAAAACATTTGGTGTACACCGGACGAAAATTCGAAATTATTGTTTCGGCTTTAGCCATGTTTTCGGCTCCGTTTATCATGTTTAGCAAAGCGGGTTTTTATACCTATTTGCAACAATTGGGCGGAATGTTTTGCGTGCCTATTTTTACGATTATTCTGGTTGGTTTTGTTTCTAAAAAAGTTCCGCCACAAGCAGCCAAAATCGGAATGATATTCTTTATTTTTAGTTATATCATCTTCAATTATATCCTTGATATCAAACTGCATTATTTGCATATGCTGGCGTTATTATTTGTGTTTACCACAATATGTATGCTGGTGGTTGCTAAGTTTTATCCAAAATATAAATACACCGAAATCAAAATTGAATCTGTCGAATTATCGCCTTGGAAAAACCGTTACTGGTATTTCGCTTTACTTTTGATGGGTATGGTGAGTATTTTCGTTTTATTCTCGAAATGGGGGATAGCTTAGGAGGAAGGTTCTAAGGTTCTGAGGGACAAAGGTTCAAAGGTTTTAATATAGGGGCGTACGGTTGTGCGCCCTTTTTTTGTTTCATTATGAAGGAGGGTTTTATTGTAGAGACGCACAGCAGTGCGTCTAACGCAAAGAAATTTACACAATTATGATCAACAATCTTTATAGAATTTCTTTGTCATGGCACGCAGATGACACGGATTTGCTTCGCAAAAACACGGATTTTACGCGGATTTTTTGTTTGTCATCCTTAGTGTCAAGCTTGTGGTTACTTTGCATTGAACACTTTACACCCAACATAACCCCAAAGTATTTGTCATCCTGACGCAGAAAGGATCACACAAGAAGCTCGACAAAGAAACTCGACAAAGATTGGTCCATCACTTTACGGAATTACTAGTGTGATCCTTCGTTCAGGATGACAAGCTTGCGGTTACTGTATGTTAAGCAAATGACAAATGGTAAAAATCCGTTTTAATCCGCGCTTTTGCGAAGCAAATCCGTGTCATCTGTGTGCTATGACAAAGAATATCAGCAAAAATTACTTTTAAAAACGGAATATATTAATCATAAGATATATCTTTTAATGCAAAAATCCCCATCAATGTGTCGTTTTTACACAAAGAAATTAGGCATTTGTTTTACCATTTTGAGCCCTTAATTGAGATTTTTTTATAATGTTTTTAGTAATAATTTTTTAGAAATTTCACTTTTATTGCCATTATTGATTAACAAAATTAATGTAGCCGAAATCGTTGTAAAGTGGTTATTTTCTTTGTTTAAAACTAGGAATTGATAGTTTTTTGTGTGAGATTTCTTTATTTTATTGCTTTCTTTTTTTTCTTTTTCCTTTTTAAATGATCTTATTTATAGTAAAGCCGAAATAAAAGGCCGAAAAAAATAACAAATTCTTAAAACATAAATTTGGTTGTTATGAAAATATTTGCATGTTTGTATTGTTGTAGTATAGTATAGTATAAGTCAATTCGTTTTCTCATATTTTAAATGCTCAATAATTCAAAAAAACCAACTCAATATTTTATTAACTAAAAACCAAATCATTATGAGAATTGCAATAAGATACTTATGCTTCTTAGTAGTTATGATGTCCGCCGGTACACTTTATTCCCAAACCATCACCGGTAAAGTTACAGATAATGAAAATTTACCCTTGCCTGGCGCTACAGTTGTAGTAAAGGGTACACAGAACTCAACTGTAACTGACATTGACGGAAGTTACAAATTAGCCAATGTTAAAACTGGATCTACTTTAGAATTTAGTTTCATAGGATTTAATACTCAAAGTGTTTCTGCCAATAATGCGGTTGTAAATGCATCTTTAAAACCAAGCTCACAGGAATTGAATGAAGTTGTAATAGTTGGAGCTGTAATGAAAAAGGGAGATCTGACAGGTGCTGTAAGCAGTGTTTCTGGTGATAAACTTAGAGAGGTTCCTACTCCAAACGTAGTGCAGGCGCTACAAGGACGTGCATCAGGTGTATATGTACAACAAAGTGCTGTACCCGGTCAGTCAGGTACAATAAGAATTAGGGGAAATAATTCTCTAAACTTTGGCGGTAACCCAATATTTGTAATAGATGGTTTGATTACCGATAGCAATTTTGAAAACATTAACCCTGATGATGTTGCCAGTATGGAAGTGCTTAAAGATGCTTCGGCTACTGCACTATATGGTTCAAGAGCGGCAAATGGAGTAATCGTAATTACAACAAAAAAAGGTTCAAGATCTGGAGAAGCAAAAATACAATATGATACATGGACTGGTGTCTCTGAATTTGCAAGAACGATCCCGTTGATGAATGGCCAGCAATTATTTGACCTTAGGGTCGATGCTTATGCAAATCGTTATATGGATGAAAATCCAGGGGCTGATCGTGCTGCTTATGTTAATCAAATTAAGTCAAACGGTTCGACTGTATTTGCGCCTTATGAATTAGACTCTTACAGAGAGGGCAAAAGTTACAACTGGCTAGATCAGGTAACACGTTCTGGTTTTCAAACGAATCATAATTTAAGTTTTAGCGGAGGAGGAGAAAAAGGAACTTATTTTGTAAGTTTTAATTATGTTAACCAGGAGGGACTTCTTAAAAACTCTGATTTTAAAAGATATAACGGAAAAATTAACCTTACGCAGGATTTAAAATCATGGCTGCAGTTTGGTACCAATACTACTTTTTCAAGAAGCAAGAGCAATTATCAGGAAGGTAGTGCTTTTGGTGTGGCATTGGGAGCAAATCCACTATTGCCTATAGACGCTAAGGCTACTTATCTTAGATATGGTGAAGTGTTTGACCAGAATCTTTATAATCCGATAAGAAGTCTTGATATCATCAATACAAGCTCACGTAACAGACTTACAAGTAGTAATTTTTTAAGTGCAAAACCGCTAAAAGGACTTGATATCAGAACTACATTGTCTGTAGACATTGCAGATCAGGCAAATTTTGATTATGTACCAAGTTCCACAGGACAGTCACTTAGAAATTCTATGGATGGGGAGGCACATCATTATAGATATTCACAATTCAATTACCAGTGGGATAATACCGTAAGTTATAGTAAAGTTTTTGCTGCAAAGCATGATGTAAGTCTTATGGGAGGATTTTCTGTAATGAGTAATTCAGGTAATAGTACTGATGTAAGAGCTCGCGGATTTGTTAGTGATGATTTGACCTATATGGCATTATCAGGTGCATACCAAAAGGATAATGCGCAGTTAAGTTCGAATTTTACAGATTATTCAAACCAATCGTATTTTGCAAGAGCGAACTATACTTATGATGGTAAATATACTATTACCGGTACAGTAAGAAGAGATGGTTCTTCTAAATTTGGCCCTAATAACAAATGGGGAACCTTTCCTTCTATAGCAGGAAGTTGGGATATTGCCAAAGAAAATTTCCTTTCAGGATTTGAAAAATTAGATCAGCTTAAATTTCGTGTAGGTTATGGTATGGTGGGGAATCAAAATGTAGATGCTTACAGGTATTTTGCCTTATATAATGCACAAGTTAGTAATAATTCAGGTACTTATGTGTCTGATAATTATATCGATAATTTTGATTTAAGATGGGAAAAACAAAAACAATTTAATGTTGGATTAGATACTGGTTTCTTTCAAAACAGACTGACTGCAAGTGCTAATTATTTTCATATAAATAATGACGACCTTTTAATGTTACGTAATATGCCGGTTTCATCAGGTTATAAATATAAACTGGATAATATTGGTGCTACAACTAATGAAGGGATAGAATTAGAACTTAGAGGTGACATTATTAGAAACAAAGATTTTAAATGGAATGTTTCTGCCAACATATCATCGGCAAAAAATAAGGTTACAAAACTTTATGGAGATGCTACAGAGATCTATAACCTGGGTGGTTATAGCAACAATGAGATCCAACGTACCGGAAACTTTTTCTTAGGCCAATCGGTAAACACAGTTTATGTATTTCAATATGATGGTATAGCTCAGCAAGGAGAAAACCTTACCGGAGTAAATTACGGAAGTAGAACTGTTCAGGCTGGGGATATTAAAATTAAAGACCGCAATGGCGATGGTGTAATAAACGATCAGGACAGATATGTGGTTGGTGATTTGAATCCTGATTATTATGGAGGTTTTTCTACAGATCTTAATTATAAAGGTTTTGCATTAAACGCCGTATTTTCTTATTCAATAGGAGGTAAAAGACCAAGTGGTACCTACGAAAGCTATATGAACTCAGGAGGTATGAGTGCAGCACATACAGATCTTTTAGATCGCTGGACTCCTACGAATACCAATACAGATGTACCAAGAGCTTATTATGGAGGAGGAAGATATACTTTGGGTGAGACCGATAAGGCAATACAAGATGCTTCATTCCTAAGATTAAATGCACTTACATTATCGTATACATTACAAGACAAGGTTGCAGAAAGTGTTTTTCTTAAAAATGTAAGGTTTTATGTAACGGGATCAAATCTATTTATTGTAACTAAATATAAAGGTTATGATCCAGAGGGAGGAGATTCTTATCCAATTTCCAGAATGGTAGTTATGGGATTAAATGTATCTCTTTAATCAAATTAATTTAAAAAATTATTTTATGAAAGCAAAAATTATAGCCTTTATGGCCGTGGCAATATTCTCAGCCTCCTGTTCTTCAGATTTTTTAGAGGAAGAGCCTAAAAGTTCACTTACTGCTGCACAGGCATATGGCAGTTTAGGTAAAATAGAGCCTGTTCTTTTGGGAGCGATAACGAATTGGAGAAATATGCAAAAAGACCGTGCAGGCCTTTATACTTCTCTTGGTACAGACGAAGCACAACAAGGTGCTTTGCAGGTAACCGGAGATGCAAACCAGGCAGGACTTGATTTGTACAATGGTTTTCTAAGTCAGGAGAATCAGGCAATTGGACAATTGTGGAATGACAGATGGCCAGTAATCGAAGTAGCTGCGCAAACTATTAGAGCATTAGGAACCAATACTGAAGACGATAGTGCAAAACGTGATCTTTTGATGGGAGAAGCTAGTTTTTTAAGAGCAACATTAATGTTTGAGCTAACACAATATTGGGGAGAAATACCTATTAATGATAAAGCAAAAACAGCAGAATTTGGTTTAAGACGTCAGCCTTTGCCTTTGGTTTATTCTTATATCGTTGCCGATTTAGAAAGAGCAATTGAAAAACTTCCTGTATCACAAAGCAATCCTGCATTTCCTGCAAAAGGAGTAGCTCAGGCACTTTTAGGAAAAGTATATTTATATGCTCCAGAAGCTTCAGGATACCGAGATTATACTAAAGCAAAGCAATGGTTTGGAGAAGTTATTACTTCCGGGAAGTATAGTTTACTGCCTAATTACGCAGATGTTTTTAGTCCGGATCACGCTAATTCTCCAGAATCATTATATGAATGGCAGTATACTAATAATTGGCCTGATAACAACCAGATACAATGGCAGACAGGTTCAAGAGTTTTAGCTAACATAAACCAATATGCTTATTTTGGCGGTTATGATCTTATACTTCCTACTCAATATTGTTATAAAGATAAAACGGATGGCGGAATATGGGAACCAGGTGATGTGCGTAAAGATGCCAGTATTCGTTATGATTTTACTTATAAAGGAGTTAAACCAACACTTCCTGCTGGTTTTGGTGGTGATGAGTTAGATCCGCACATTAAAAAATTTGAAGATATTCGTGTAGAAGGAAAACAATCATTTTGGAATTCAGGAAAAAATAAAGCTTATATCAGATACTCAGATGTATTACTTAACTACGCAGAATGTTTAAATGAATTAGGAAATACAACAGAAGCTGAAGGATATGTAAATCAGGTTCGTACAAGAGCTTTTGGAGGAACATTACCTGAAGCCATGAAATGGAGCGGACTTTCGCAAACTCAGTTTAGAGATCAAATCCTTGACGAACGTATGCGTGAATTAGCTTTTGAAGGCTGGAGAAGAATGGATCTTATTCGTACAGGGAAATTGGTACAATTAGTAGGTGCCCGTAACAAATGGGCAAAACAAAACGGTACTATTGCCGCATTTCATAACCTTTATCCTATTCCTATCGGAGAGATCAAGCTTAATGATGAAATTGGTCCGGAAAACCAAAATCCAGGATATTAATGTTTTTGAAGACAGTTTTAATGTAATTTTTTATTTTTTGGTCACGTGATTTTTGGTTAGTCACAGTTTTGATTTGCAATGCCATTTTGGATTTAGGTAATAACAGTACAAAGTTTTCTGTTAGAAAAAACTTATTCCAAAATGGCATTCTTTTTTTTAATGTTTACAAAAATGTAAACGAATCAAATAGTAATATGAAGTTTAATAATATTCACTTTTTTATATGGTTATTAGTTTTAAATGCTTTTTCGTTAAGTATTTATGCTCAAAACAAAGTAAGTTTAAACTCTTCTGATATCGTTTGGAAAGTCAAACCGCAAGCAGAAGTAGGGCAGGACAGTCTTAAAATATTGGCCCCAAATTATTCCGGAACAAATTGGGTAAATGCCGTTGTTCCGGGTACAATTTTCAATTCGTATGTTGTAAACGGATTAGAGAAAGATCCTAATTTTGGCGATAATATTTATCAGGTAGATAAAGCAAAATACGATCGCAGTTTCTGGTATCGTACCGAATTTAAGGTTCCTGAAAATTTTACAAAAGATATTATTTGGTTAAATTTTGAAGGAATCAACCGCGAAGGAGATGTTTACCTTAACGGAAAAAAAATAGCCACACTTAGCGGAATGATGCAACGTGGTAAATTTGATATTACTAAGTTGGCGCATCGCAACGATAAAAATGTTCTGGCAGTTTTGGTAAGTATCCCGAAAACGCCTTTAAATAATTACGGAAGTCCAACCTATATTTCAAGCGCCGGTTGGGATTGGATGCCGTATGTACCGGGATTAAATTCCGGAATTACAGATGATGTTTTTCTTAGCAATACAAACAAAATTACGATTGTAGATCCGTGGATTCATAGCAATTTACCTTCGAATGCACGAGCAGATCTTGATGTAAAAGTAGAAATGAAAAATTCATCGGCACAAAATCAGGAAGCAGTTCTGACAGGTGTAATTATGCCCGGAAATATTACTTTTTCTAAAAAAATAAATTTAGATGCAAACGGAATTACAAGCGTACATTTTAACAAAGAACAATTTCCGGAACTTTCGATTCAGAATCCTAAATTATGGTGGCCAAATGGTTACGGAGATCCTAATTTATATACGTGTCAGTTTACTTTAAAAATTGGAGATGTAGTTTCGGATACTCAAAAAATAACCTTCGGAATCAAAAAATATACTTACGATACAGAGGGCGGTGTTCTGCATGTTTCGATAAACGGAAAACGTGTTTTTCTAAAAGGTGGAAACTGGGGAATGAGCGAATATATGCTTCGTTGCCGAGGAGACGAATACGATCTTAAAGTGAAACTGCACAAAGAAATGAATTACAATATTATTCGTAACTGGTTAGGTTCTACTACAGATGATGAATTTTATCAGGCTTGTGATAAATATGGGATCATGGTTTGGGATGATTTTTGGCTCAACGCAAATCCTAACTTACCATTAGACATTCACGTTTTTAATAGCAATGTAATCGAGAAAATAAAACGAGTAAGAAATCATGCCAGTATTGCAGTTTGGTGCGGAAATAACGAAGGATTACCACAACCTCCGTTAAACGGCTGGATTGCCGAAAACATAAAGACTTTTGATAATAACGACAGATATTATCAGCCTTGCTCAAACACAGGAAACTTAAGCGGCAGCGGACTTTGGGGCAATAAAGATCCGAGGTTTTATTTTACCAAATATCCTGCGGCTTATGTAGGAACGGGCGATGGCCCAAGTTGGGGTTTAAGAACTGAAATTGGTACAGCAGTTTTCCCTAATATTGAAAGCTTTAAGAAATTTATTCCTGAAAAAGACTGGTGGCCAAGAAACGAAATGTGGGACAAACATTTCTTTGGAGAAAAAGCCTTTAATGCTTCGCCGGATAATTATGATAATAGCATAAATGAACGTTACGGAAAACCCAATAACCTCGAAGAATATACCACAAAAGCCCAATTATTAAATATCGAAACCAACAAAGCCATGTACGAAGGCTGGTTAGATCATATGTGGGAAGATGCTTCAGGGATTATGATCTGGATGAGTCAATCCTCTTATCCTAGTATGGTTTGGCAAACGTATGACTATTACTATGACTTAACAGGAGCATATTGGGGTGTAAAATCAGCTTGTGAGCCCATGCATATTCAATGGAATTCGGTAAATAATTCGGTTAAAGTAATTAATACTACAGGAACTGATTTCAAGAATTTAAAGGCTGAAGCCGAAGTATTTAATATGGATGGAAAATCAGTAGCAAAATTCGAACAAAATGCAACCATCGATTCGTATCCGAATACAGCGACAGAAAGTTTTGTGATTCCGTTTTATTCCAATCAAAAAGATCTTGCGTTTCAAAAAAATGCAACAGCTTCTTCTACAGATGGAGGAAATCTAAGAGACGTTACAGATGGCGATTCTAATAGTCGTTGGGCAAGTAATGCTACTGATAACGAATGGATTTATGTAGATCTTGAAAAAGAATATACCATAAACAGAGTAGTTTTAAACTGGGAAAATGCCTTTGGAAAAGAATATAAAATCCAGGTAAGTACCGATGCGAAAAACTGGACAGACGCAAGTGTTATAAAAGAAGGAAAACAAGGTCTCGAAACCATTTCGTTTGACGAAGTAAAAGCCCGTTATGTTCGAATGTTGGGTATAAAACGCGGTTCAGGTTGGGGATATTCACTTTACGATTTTAAAATTTTTGGTGCCGATGCCAATACTTCAGATTTAAGTCCGGTACATTTTATTCGATTAAAATTGAAAGATGCTCAGAATAAATTAATCAGCGAGAATTTTTATTGGAGAGGAATCAACATGAAAGATTTTACAGAACTGAATAAATTGCCAAAAGCAAACGTAAATGTTTCCAGCAAAGTGGTAAAACAAAACGGAAAATATGTGATAAAGGCAAAAGTTTCAAGCCCACAAGGAATTGCATTTGGAATCCATATTCAAACATTAAATGATAAAACCGGAGCTCAGATTTTACCGGCAATTATAAACGATAGTTATTTTACTCTACTAAAAGGAGAAAGTAAAGAAATTACCGTAGAATTTGATGAAACACTTTTGAAAAACGGTGAAAAACCGGTTATAAAAGCTATTCCATACAATAAATAAGAAATTATTCTAAACACAAACCTGACAGGTTTTTAAAACCTGTCAGGTTTAATAAACATTGCAAAATACTTTAAAAATAGAATTATGAACATTAAAAAATTTAAAGCACTGCTTTTTATACTATTGCCCTTGTTAGGCTATTCGCAAAATAACCCATTAGAATTATGGTATAACAAACCTGCCTCTCAATGGGAAGAAACATTGCCGCTAGGAAACGGACGTTTAGGAATTATGCCGGGCGGAGGAGTGACAACCGAAAAATTGGTTTTGAACGAAATTACTTTATGGAGCGGAGGTCCGCAAGATGCCAATAATTACAAAGCATATTCTTTTTTGCCAAAAATAAGACAATTGTTATTGGAGAATAAAAATAAAGAAGCCCAAAAACTAATCGACCAGCATTTTATCTGTACAGGAGCAGGTTCAGGAAGCGGAAACGGAGCTGATGTACCCTTTGGAGCGTATCAGGTTTTGGGAGATATGACATTAAAATTTGATTACAAAACCCAATCAAAACCGGTTAATTATAGCAGAAATCTGGACATTCAAACCGCAGTTGCCGGAACTCAATTTACAATTGACGGCGTGACGTATAAGCGTGAATATTTTACAGGATTTGGAGATGATGCAGGTTTTATAAAATTGACTTCGAGCAAAAAAGGAAAACTAAATTTCACTATTCAGTTAGATCGACCAGAACGTTTTAAAACTGTAAATGGCTCTGATAATTCGCTTGTTATGACAGGTCAGCTTAACAACGGAACCGACGGAAAAGGAATGAAATATAAAGCAAAAGTAAAAACTCAGCAAGTAGATGGAAATGCTTTATATACCAACAATAAAATTGAAATAAAAAATGCTACAGAAGTTGTGATTTTTATTTCTGCAGGAACAGATTATAAAGATAAAAATTTCGAAACTACTACAGATAAAGTTTTGGATGCAGCGATGCAAACGAAATATCAGGATCAGAAGAAAAAACACGTTGAAAACTACCAAAAGTTATTCAATCGTTTGACTTTAAATTTCGGAAAAAGCGCAAAGAAAACATTACCAACAAATGAGCGTTTAGATACTTTTATAAAAGAACCAGATACAGATAAGGGACTTCCTGTTTTGTTTTATCAATACGGTCGTTATTTGAGTATCAGCAGCACAAGATTAGGATTGTTGCCGCCAAACTTGCAGGGATTATGGGCGAAAGAAGTACAAACGCCATGGAACGCCGATTATCATCTGGATGTAAATGTTCAGATGAATCACTGGGCATTAGAAACCGCCAATTTATCAGAATTGAATCTTCCATTAAAAGATTTGACTAAAGATCTTGTACCAAATGGAGAAAAAACAGCCAAAGCCTATTACAATGCTGATGGTTGGGTGGCACATGTTATCACAAACGTTTGGGGTTTTACAGAACCAGGTGAAAGTGCTTCATGGGGAATCACAAAATCAGGTTCAGGCTGGTTGTGCAACAATTTATGGAGCCATTATTTGTATACCAATGATCAGGCTTATTTAGCTGAAATTTACCCAATTTTAAAAGGTGCGGCTCAGTTTTACAAAAGTATGTTGGTAAAAGATCCTGAAACAGGCTGGTTGGTAACTTCACCATCGGTATCTCCGGAAAACTCATTTTTATTACCAAATGGCGATGCGTCGCACGTTTGTATGGGACCTACAATTGACAATCAAATTATTCGCGAATTGTTTAATAACGTGATCATCGCCTCTAAAAAACTTGGTTTAGATAATGATTTGAGTATTGAATTAGACAAACAATTAAAATTATTACCGCCTCCAGGGGTTGTTAGTCCAGATGGAAGAATCATGGAATGGTTGAAAGATTATAAGGAAGAAGATCCTCAACACCGTCATATTTCTCATTTATATGGCTTATATCCAGGATCTTTGATTACTCCTGAAAACAAACCAGAATTGGTAGACGCCATTAAAAAAACGCTTGAAGTAAGAGGAGATGATGGAACAAGCTGGTCAATTGCATACAAAATGCTGTTTTGGGCTCGTTTAAAAGATGGAAACAGAGCTTATAAATTATTTAAGACAATACTTAGACAAACACATGATACCAATATTAATTATGGTCCTGGTGGTGGTGTATATGCCAATTTACTTTCTGCAGGTCCACCATTTCAAATTGATGGAAATTTTGGAGCAGCTGCAGGAATTGGCGAAATGTTGATTCAAAGTCATGCCGGATTTATCGAATTATTGCCTGCAATGCCAGATGTTTGGTTAAACCAAGGTGAAGTAAAAGGGCTTAAAGCCGAAGGAAACTTTACCGTAAACATCAAATGGGAAAAAGGTAAAGTAACCAAATATGAGATTCTATCTCCAATACCAACAAAAGTAAAAGTGAAGGTTAATGGAGAATTAAAAGAAATTACTTCATCTAAATTGTAATACCAACAAGACCCAACAGGTTTAAAAAATCTGTTAATTCTAATATATGAATAGCCCCCAGCTTTAGCTGGGGGGTAATAAAATGATATGCAATATGGCTTTAGCCGAAATCTTATTGTATTTCGGCTAAAGCCATTTTTATATTCGACTCTTTTGATCTCCAGCTAAAGCTAGAGTCTATTCAAAAAATCATGAAATCATATTTCATTAAATTCCATACAATGAAAATAAAAAAAATAATACTCTTTGGGACTTTACTAAGTTCAATAGTTCTTGGAGCACAAACTTCTGATAAAATCACCTCTCACGTAAATCCATTTATCGGAACAGGCGCAGCACAAGGATCACCGCTTTCAGGAAATAATTATCCCGGAGCAACAGTTCCGTTTGGGATGATGCAATTGAGTCCTGATACACGCAACACACCCGATTGGAGCGTTGCCAGCGGCTATAATTACAATGATACTACAATTGCAGGCTTTAGTCACACACATCTTAGCGGAACTGGTGTAGCCGAGTTATTCGACGTTATGTTGATGCCTTTTAGTGGAGAAATTGTCAAAGAAGAAGCAGGACAAAATGCCTATCAATCTAAATTTTCTCATGAAAAAGAATCCGCAAAACCGGGTTATTATAGCGTTGAACTTTTAGATTATCAGATAAAAGCAGAGCTTTCGGCAACAACGCACGCGGGTTTTCATAAATATAGTTTTCCTAAAAATAAAGAAGCACATATCGTCATCGATTTAGATCATTCGATGAAAAAATCCGATTGGAATACGCGTATCATTGCGTCTCAATTGTCATTTCCTAACGATCATACGATTGAAGGATATCGTATCATTACAGGTTGGGCACCAATGCGAAAAGTATTTTTTCATGCAGAGTTTTCACAGCCTATCATTCACAATCATGTTACAGATGGTGGAAATGTTTATGATAATGCCAAAATAGTAAACGGAAATGCAATAAGAGCCATTCTAGATTTTGATACATCAAAACAACAAGAGATTTTGGTAAAAGTTGGAATCTCGGCAACCAGTATCGAAAATGCACGTTTGAATGTACAAGCTGAAATTCCTGCCTGGGATTTTAATGCAACTGTAAATGCTGCCGATGTCATTTGGGAAAAAGAATTAAGCAAAATAAAAATAGAAGCTACAGCAGAGCAAAAGCAGATTTTCTACACCGCTTTGTATCACACATTTATTCAGCCCAACACTTTGTCAGATATTAACGGAGATTATCCATCAGCTGATTATACGGTTAGAAATTCACCCAAACCTTATTATTCGACATTCTCTTTGTGGGATACGTATCGTGGCGCACATCCATTATATACGATAACGCAACAAGAACGTTCTGCCGATTTTGTAAATAGTATGTTGGCGTATTATAAAGCCTTTGGTTACTTGCCAATCTGGCAATTATGGGGACAGGAAAATTATTGTATGATAGGCAATCACGCCATTCCGGTTGTGGTTGATGCTGTACTTAAAAACTTGCCAGGCATTGATGTCGATTTGGCTTTTGAAGCTGTAAAGAATTCAGCAACACTTGAACATCCGGGATCACCATTTGGTATTTGGGAAAAGTACGGTTATGTTCCTGAGAATTTAAAATCACAATCAGTTTCTTTGACTTTAGAAATGGCGTATGATGATTGGTGTGTGGCAGAACTGGCAAAGAAATTGGGTAAAACAGATGATTACAATCATTTTACAAAACGTTCTCAATTCTATAAAAATCTATATGACAAAAAAATTGGTTTTTTCAGGGCAAAAGATGATAAAGGCAATTGGATAGGTCCTTTTGATCCTTTAAAATATGGCGCAAACGGTGGCTATCCGTTTACAGAAGGTAATGGCTGGCAATACTTTTGGTACGTTCCGCAAGATGTAAAAGGACTTATTGGTTTAGTTGATGGAGATAATCTTTTCACTAAAAAACTAGATACTTTTTTTACATTAGAAGATAAACCCGAAGAAGTAAATGATAACGCTTCAGGTTTCATTGGTCAATATGCACACGGAAACGAACCAAGCCATCACATTGCTTATCTCTACAATTATGCAGGTCAACCCTGGAAAACCCAACAATACGTAGCAGAGATTTTGAAGAAAATGTACAATACAACTTCATCCGGTTATTCCGGAAATGATGATTGCGGTGAACTTTCGGCTTGGTATGTTTTTAGCGCAATGGGATTTTATCCCGTTAATCCTGCTAGTAGTATTTATGTTATAGGAACACCAATTCTTAAAGAAGCTTCTATTCAATTGAAAGATGGAAAGGCTTTTAAAGTTATAGCAAACAATGTTTCTGATAAAAATATTTATATCGAAAGTGCCAAACTAAATGGTAAATCGTATACCAAAACATTTATCCGTCAAGCGGATATTGATACCGGCGGAACTTTAGAATTTGTTATGTCATCAAAACAGAATAAGAAATGGGGAACGAAATTGGAAGACAGACCAGTTGAGTAGATTTGAATTTCGATGAGAAAAATTAGCCACGGATTACGCGGATTAAACGGATTTTAGCTGATTTTTTTTTACTATTTGTATGTATATTTTTGTCATCCTGATTTCTATGATAAAACCAAATCTTTTTGATAAGGGATTTGGTTTTTTATTACCGCAAAAACTCGATGGATTATTTTATTTCTCACAGCGTTTAAAACGCTCATTTTATTCTTTCCTTCATCAACTTTTCTAATGTAGTATGTTTTTAAATCATTATCTGATCGGACCGCACTCATCGCTGCCAGATGCAGAATAGTTTTTAGATTTTTATCAGCAAGCATTGATACTCCAGGCCTTCTTTTTAATGATGTTCCAGATTGAAAATCAAAAGGAACTACTCCGCTGTAACATGCCATTTTCCTAGGATCAGTTATAGTTGTAAATCCTTCTGTTTTTGACAACAATGTCCATGATAAAACCTGACCTACTCCAGGAACAGATTTAATCAATTTCTGTTTCTGATTAAGGCTCTCTTGGTTTTGGATTATATTTTCAATATCATTTTCTATTATCTTAATTTGGACGTCAATATCTCTAAGAAGCTTAATATTTAAGTCTTTTAGGTGTTTATCTAAGCCAATACTTTTCATGAGTTTGTAATCATGCTGCTGTACTATTAGCTGCTTTTTAATCTTTATTCTTGAAGCTCTTTCGGTTAATAGTATTTTTATCTTTTTAATCGAACAAGAACATGGCTTCCATTCTCTGCTTTCCTGATGATTTTTTTCGATGAAATTACAAATGCGAAGAGCATCAATTTTATCATTTTTACCTCTAACAAGTCCTATACTTTTTTTGATATGTAAAGCTGATATTACATAAACTTTAAAATCAAATTTTTCAAGCACTTCAAACAGATTCCAATTATATCTGCCTGTATTTTCCATAGCTATAATTACCTTTTCTTCCGAGTAGCTTTTGAAGAAACGTTTAATAACAGGTACTTTATTTTCAATGGAAAAGTAGCTTACTGTCTCATTTTTAATACAGATATCCAAAGTCTTACTGCTGATATCAATGCCGATAATAATGTTTTTCATAACTTTGCTTTTACGATTCAACAAATGATTTGAGAAATTCATCATAAGCTCAACTCCTTGATAACGGGTCTCTAGCCCAAATTTCTATCTGAGTCTTTGATGAAAGGGAAGCGAAAGTCTTAATCAAGATATGAGTCACAAACTCAGAGGAACGAATAGTTTACTTTTGCTTCCTTTCTCAATCATAAATTTAATTAAATTTCAAAAAGCAAATCTAAAGGAGGTACGAAGGATCACACAAGAAATTCCGCATGCAAAATCGTCAATCTTTGTCGAGCTTCTTTTGCGATCCTTCGTGCCTTAGGATGATAAGATTACGTAAATTATGAGTAAAATAAAAAATCCGTTTTCATCCGCGTTTTCGCGAAGCGAATCCGTAACATCCGCGTGCCATATTCCATTCTAAGAATAACAAGATTATGACAATAAAAAAAGGTTTGATGAAATTAATCATCAAACCTTTTTTGTTTCAAAAGACCTGAGAGGTTTCAAAACCTCTCAGGTCTAATATTTAAACTACTAACTTAAACAGAAACCGATTCTTCATTCTTCAATAAAGACAAATGTATTGTAACTCCTGAATGACTTTTTTCTTCAGATAAAACACTTTCAAAAACTTCCTCAGCTTCCGCTTTTTTATCCAAACCTAAAAGCCCTAATCCCTGCATATATAAACAGTGAATTTTATTTCGTTTGTCTAAATCATCTTCCCAAATCATAAGATCAGGAAGTGAAACTGCAAAATAGTCAATTGTAACATGATCGTTGAGGTGTTTTTTAGCGTAAGCGACTAACTTCTCAAAACGTTTATCAGCTTCAGATTGCTGGTTTAATTTTAAGAAAGCCAAGCCCTGATAGAAAATTTTATCCGGTTGCTGATCGTTATAGAAAATCGCTGCCGTTGGTTCATCTAATCCCTGCGTTGCTTTGTTCCACCAGTTTTTAGCTTGTTCAGGATTGTTTTTCTTTTCGAAAGCAACACCCAACCAATAATGAATATCATTTTCCTGAGCGCCAGGTAATTTTCCTTCACCTAAATTATCAGGATACGTTTGTGCTTGTTCCAAAAGTTCTATGGCTTTATCGTAATTTCCTTCTGAAATTTGCTGTTTAGCAATTTCGGTTAAAGAAACAAGATATTGTCCACTTACTTTTCCTTCGCCGCCTTCCCACGGATGGAAAATTCGGTTTTGTAATAAAGTTAGCGCTTTGTCGTGTTTTCCTAAAAGATTGTATAAAGCCACTCTTTCTAAGTAAACATCATCACGCTGAATTACCAATTCTAAATGTTTTTCTAAGAAAGCCAATCTGAAAACTAAATCTCTGTTCAGACGTTTGTACAATTGATCCAGTTCCATTAAAATTCTGGAATCTGTCAAGTCTAACGAAAATGCTTTTTCTAAACTAGAAAGCGCTTTTTGTTCATCTTCTAATTTATTATAATACGCCAAAGCCAAATTACGATGCACAGTTGGGAAACGATCATCGATCGCAACAGATTGTTCCCAGCAAGAAATAGCATCATCATAATATTTAGAAGCGTACCAAAAGTTTCCTAAATAATACAACGCTTTTGCATCATTAGTTTGTTTTTTAATTACATTTTGAAGTACTAAAGCAGCTTCAATCTGATTTGGGAAACAATAGTCCGGTTTTGCCTGAGAAGCCATTTTGAAGCATTCTTCGGCTTGACCGAAATCATTTAATTTTTCATAGAAAGAACCCGCATAATACCACGCAATTGGGTATGTTTCTTCGTCTTTTAAACCTTCAGATAATAAATTTGCAGCTTCATTATATAAACCTGCTGCAGCATAATCTAAAGCATATTCTATATACGTATGAATGTTATTTCTAATCAACAAATTGAAATACGCAAGGTCTTTTTTGTCATTACTTAAAAGGTATTTCTCGTAAAGCAATCCAAAATTGAAACAATCATTTTCTAAATAAGTATTCGCCAATTGAAGCGCTTTTTCTTGTTGGTTTAACTTTCTAAGAAAAGCCACTTGCAGATGCAGCGCTTTATGATCTTCGGTATTTTTAGAAATTGCTTTTTTAATGTGTGCCAATGCCAATTCAAAATCGCCATTTAAAGCATCCAATTGCGCCACATAAAAATAGCCCTGATTTTGCCAGGCCGCATTCCATGTTGATTTGTAGAAAGCATCGTAAGCTTCTTTGTTTTTATTTTGATATTTCAGACACAATCCCAGATTGAAATAAGCTTCTCCTTCATACGGATTTGGATTTCGTTGTGTCAATGTTTTAATAGCTGCTCTAAAATAAGGTTCTGCTTCTGCGAATTTTGCTCTACGCATCAACCATAATCCCATCGCATTGTTAGAACGAATATCGCCTGAATCGCGTTTTATCGCTTCTTTATAATACGGAATCGGACTGTAAGTCGCGTGTCTGTATTGTTCTAAATGTTGTGCAGTTAAAAACAATTGTTCATTATTCTCAATATCTTCAGGAGCAAGGGCAGGTTTTGCAGCTTCAGGAATTTCGTCTTCATTTTGTCCTTCATAAATCCAATCAACCAAAATTTTATCATCAGCATCCGTTACAGAAATCGATAATCCTTCTAAAGACGTATTTTCAAAATCAATCGTTTCTTCGAATGAATTGTACGGCGAAGCATCATATTGTTTTTGGAATAAAACTGTATCATTATTCTTTAAAGTAACTGTAGTATTCGGATAAACGCCCGTTGTGTAGGCTTTAATCACCAATTTATTGTCGATACTTTCGAGATTAACCATCGCATTTTTAGTCGCGTTTTTTACGATTCCTAAATCACGATACGGCATAAAATACTGTGTAAAATCTTTTTGTTCACCCGGCATAATCCAGGTAAAATCAGGCTGATTATCCGTGTAAACGCCACACATCAATTCGATATACGGACCATCTTCATCGGTAAGATTACGATCCCAGGCACGGCCAAAATCGCCGTGACCCCAAGTCCATTGTTTTTTTCCCGGAGAAACATGATGATTGGCGACGTGCAATAATCCGCCTTTCGAATCATTTTCATATCCGCCCACAAAATTATATTTGGATGCAATCGCCATATATGACGTTGGAACTGGAATATTTTTATAACGCGAAATATCTGTTCCCGGCGAATAATCGACTTTATAATACGTTCCTTTCGAAATCGGGAAAGAAGATACATCACGTTTACCATGATCAAAAACAGCATTCACATCCGGCGGAAAAACTGATTGATAATCATCGTTTACCTTAACAGCAGGATTGGCCCACCATAAAAAAGTTTGAGGAAACGAAGTTCTATTGTACAATTGCGCTTTAATTTCCAGATACGCTTTGTCTGGATACAATCGGAAACCCGCCATACCTTTGGTTCTAAACATACGCTCGACTTCGCTGCACCAAACTGTTGCACTTCCGTCTTCGTGTTCTTCGATCGTAAAATCAACAGGATCAAAAGTCGTTGGTCTGTGGTGCTGCGGCCAGTTAAATTCGATTCCGCCAGAAATCCACGGACCTGTAAGTCCTACTAATGCTGGTTTTACAACCTGATTGTAATATACAAAATGACGTTCTTTGGTTTTATCATACGCCATATGAACGCGCCCGCCAAGTTCAGGCAGGATCATTATTTTAACAAACTCATTTTCAAGATAAACAGCTTGATATTCTTTGTCGATTTTTTCGTCTGCGATTTTTTCAATAACCGGATAAGGATATACAGATCCGTTACTTCCCTGATATACTCTTTTCTCAATAAATACAGGATTTTTTTCAGGTTTGCCCACCTCATAGGTTGGCAGGATTATTTTTTCCTTCCAAACATTTACTTTTTGCATGATGTAATGAAATTTAAATTATAGAATATTCTTTGATTTTTTATCAGAAACCATCAGTTCTTCAATCTCTTCGAGACTTTTGTTTTTGGTTTCAGGAAGTTTTCTAAATACAAACACAAATCCTAAGGCACAGATAATTCCGTACAACCAGAAAGTGCCTGATGTGCCCAGATATTCGTTGAAAATAGGGAAGGTTTGTACTAAAAGAGCAGAGGCGATCCAGAGCGCAAATGTGGCAACTGACATCGCAACACCACGGATTCGGTTAGGGAAAATTTCAG
Source organism: Flavobacterium piscisymbiosum (assembly GCF_020905295.1). NCBI lineage: Bacteria > Pseudomonadati > Bacteroidota > Flavobacteriia > Flavobacteriales > Flavobacteriaceae > Flavobacterium > Flavobacterium piscisymbiosum. The sequence continues at coordinate 3,749,627 of NZ_JAJJMM010000001.1, forward strand.
ATAAAATCACCCAGGTAATAGGAGCAAGGGACATGGCATAAATAGCAATCGCCAGTAATACCAGTAATAATAAAGGGAAACCGGTGACATTCGTGTAATAAAAATAACCCAATAAAGCGTAGATTACAGCAAGTGCGCCCGAGCCAAAAAGCATTAACTTTTTACGGCCAATTTTGTCTACTGTACCCATCGCAACCAACGTAAAAATCAAGTTGATATTTCCGGTAATTACAATATTCATAAACAAATCATTGATGCTGTAACCCGCTGAAACAAAGATTTCCTGAGCGTAGTTGAAAATGATATTGATACCGCACCATTGTTGGAAAGCAGCGAGAACAATCCCAATTGTTAGAATTGGTAAAGCTTTTTTGTCCAGTAACATTCTGAAATCGGTTTTCTCTGTTTCATGAGAGAACGTTTCTTTTATTTTTACCGAAGCTTCTTTGGCGTAAGCCAAACCTCCAATTTTAGTAAGTGTATTTTCTGCCGAATCATATTTTCCTTTTTTAGCCAAATATCTTGGGCTTTCCGGAATTAAAAACATTAGAATAAAGAATAAAACTGCGGGAAAAAATCCTGCCCAAAACATCCATCTCCATCCCGTTTGTCCGTTCCAGGAAGCCAGAATTTCAGCGTGAGAATAATCAGCCGGAATGACTTCGGTAATCAGCATATTAGTGATTTGCGCAGCAAGAATACCTATAACGACGGTAAGTTGGTTGATCGATACAAAAAGTCCTCGGGTTTCTTGTGGCGCGATTTCGGCAATATATAAAGGCGAAATTGTCGATGCAATCCCAATTCCGATTCCGCCAATAATTCTCCAAATAATAAAGATTGTGAAGGTTTCTGAAGCTCCTGTACCTATCGCCGATATAGAGAATAATACTGCGGCAACGATCAACATAGGACGTCTTCCGTAATTATCTGCCAGTTTTCCGGCAACAGCAGCTCCCGCAACACAGCCTACAAGTGCACTACTCATTGCCCAGCCTTGTAAAGCCGGAGAATCTGAAATGCCAAAATAAATTTCGTAAAATGGTTTTGCACCACCTATTACAACCCAGTCGTAACCAAAGAGTAAACCACCCAATGCTGCAACAAGGCTAATTGATAGTAAAAAGGTATAATTATAATTTTTCATAAAAAGGTTTTAATAGCTTTTGTAAAATTAGCGGAATAGGAACCTTTGATTTATGGATATTTTTTTTGAATAGATGGACTATAATACGATTTTTTTGTGCTTTATCCTAAAATACGAAAACAATTGCGCTACTGCTTGTATTCAGTGCGATATTGTATGGGTGATGTACTCATTATTTTTTTGAATAAACGAGAGAAATACAACGGATCATTAAACCCCAAAGCAAAGCTTATTTCCTTTATACTCATAGTAGTGAAGCTTAGATACTGACAGGCTTTTTGCATTTTTAAATAGTTGAAATAATGTATGGGTGAATAGCCTGTTTGCTTCTTGAACAAGGTAAAAAAGTGCGAAGATGAATAATTAAAATACGTGGCTACATCATTGATTTTTAAGGATAAATCCAAATGCTTTTTCATATAGTCAATTGCAGACTCAATAGTATTATCCTCTGAAAATATCCTGTTTTTTTTGATGAAAAATCGCTCATATAAAAAAGCGTTCAGTAATTGCCATAACGAGAGATTGGCATATTCCAGATTACTGGCGCTGTAGCCGTCTTCCATAACATCGAGTATGTTTTCAAAAAGCTCGATACGTCTTTCCTCCAGCGATAATTGGGGCGCTGTGTCCGGAAATTCGGTGATGAATTTTTCATAGAAATGTGGCGCTTGCGGTCCGGTAAAATGCAGCCAATAAATACTCCATGGATTTTGCTTTAAAGCATAATAATCGTGAGCCACTTCCGGTGGTATTATATAAAAGGTATTCGCCTTGAGCGTTATTGTTTTATTTTCTTTACTAATAATGCCTTCACCTTTATAACAATAAATCAATATATATTGTTTACTTCCGTGTTTTCGTTTCATCGAGTGATGACTTGCATTTGGGAAAACGCCAATATCGGTAAAATACAAACTTGATATAAGTCCGTTATTTTTTATTTCCGAAAGTATGTTTTTAGGAATCACAATCATGCGTTGCCCTAAAAAGCCTTCCTTAACTTTTATTTTTTCCTTTTGTGTTAAATTCTTCATTTTGATGAGACTATTTTTCAAATATCGTAATTTAATCCATGTTTTTGGAAAAAATGTCCATTTTGATGAAAATAATCAGGATTACATTTGAAACATTAGAATAACAATGATGTTTTCAATCTCTTTTTTAAAACAATATGAATCCTATTAATAAGATTGTATACGAACCTTTTGGGGTTTGTGATGACAAAGAAATCTTTAAATTCAAACTAACAAATGTTCACGGAAACTGCGTTGAACTGCTTAATTATGGTGCCGTAGTAAAGTCCATAGTAGTGCCGGATAAAAACGGAAATAAAGAAAACGTGGTTCTTGGATTTTCAACTTTAGATGGATATTTAAAAGACACTTCTTATATAGGAGCAACGGTTGGGCGTTTTGCCAACAGAATCAATAATGCCGAGTTTTCGATCGAAAATAAAACTTTTCATCTCGATAAAAATGACGGTAAAAACAACAATCATAGCGGTTCGGCTGGATTTAATGATAAAGTATTTGATTTTATTATAAACGAAGATTCTGTAGTTTTTACTTTAGAAAGTAAAAATGAAGAAGGCGGTTTTCCCGGAAATGTAAGCACAAAAGTCATTTATAAATGGACAGATAAAAACGAACTCAAAATTGAATTTTTGGCTGTTGCCGATGAACCAACACCGCTCAATTTTACCAATCATTCTTATTTTAATTTATCCGCTTGCGCCGAAAAAATACACCATCATAAACTGAATATTCAGGCAACTAGAATTCTCGAAAGTACTCCGGATTATATTCCGACAGGAAAAATAATTCCGGCAGATAATTATTTGCTTTTTAATTATAAACTAATCGATGTCATGCAAAATAACGGATTGAACATCTATTATGTTTTTGATCGAAATTCGGCCAATGAAAATGCGGTCTGCGAATTGTTTGAAGAAAAATCAGGGCGATTAATGCGTGTTTATACTTCGTATCCTGGCGTGCAATTGTATACCGGAGATTATTTAAACAGCGCGACAATGGGAGAACATTCAAAGAGTTACAAAGCTTTTGACGGACTTTGTTTAGAATGCCAATATTATCCGGATAGTCCTAATCATGCTCATTTTCCTAATGTCATTTTCGAAGCAGGGCAAGTTTATAACGAAACGATTACTTATGCTTTTGATGTTATGATTTCAAAATATGCGACAGATTAAAATGATTTTTTTCTACCACAAATTACACAAATTTTCACAAATTAATTCGTGCTGATTCGTGAAATTACTTCGTCTGTTCGCTCTTTCAGGCTCGGGTCGTGGCTGAAAAATTTTGCTTAAAAACTTTACAAACCGCTAAAATTTAAAAACTAATCTCTAAAAACTATATAAATGAAAAAAATGTTTATTCACCGATCTTTAAGTTTGCTGATCCCTGCAATGTTTCTTGCTCAGGTCAGCGTTAAAGCACAAAACGAAGGACTTTCTCTGAAGTCAAAAGACAATCTAAATAAAATTGAATTGTCTTTGGCAGAGGGAGGAAAGTTGTTTTATAATGTTACCCGCAAGGATAAAACCATAATTTTAGATTCTCCGCTTGGTTTGACTTTTGAAAACAATGATTTTACATCAGGTTTATCGGTTGTAAAAGTTTCAGCTATTGAAGAAAAACGTGAAAAGTATGAGCTTAAAGTGGCTAATAATAAAGTTGCAGATCACGTCTTTAAAAGTAAAAGCGTAACCTTCAAAAACAAACAAGGCGCTTTAATGACAATAGATTTAATTGCGGGCGCAGAAGGCGTTGCTTTTAGATATAAATTCACTGACAAAGAGCCACAAAAGAGAGTGGTTACCAATGAAATTACAGGATTTCATATCGAACAAAATGCAAAAGGCTGGCTTCAACCGTATAATAAAGCAGGAGATTATACGCCGGGTTATGAAGATTTTTATGTAAATGTAAAGTCAGGTGATCCAATAACTGGTGCGCGAAATGAATCTATAGGTTGGTGTATGCCGGCGCTTTTTAATGTAAATAATACTAAAAACTGGGTGCTGATTGCAGAATCAGGAGCAGACGGCACATTTCCGGGATGTCATTTATTACCGGATTCTACGAATGGAATTTACAGCATAGGATTTGCTAAAAAAGACGAAAAATTTACCCTGCCTTTACCGGATAAAGAAGCTTATCCAGAATCAAATTTACCATGGACAATGCCTTGGAGAGTGATCATGATTGGTGATAAAGCAGGAGATATATTACTGTCGACGATGATTACCGATTTGGCTCCGGCCTCTAAAATTGAAGATACTTCATGGATTGTACCGGGAAAAGCGGCTTGGTCTTGGTGGTCACATCCTGAAGATTTCACGCCTGAAATGTATAATAAGTTTACGGATGTTTCGGCTTCGTTTGGATTCAGATATACGCTTTTTGATGCCGGATGGGAAAAGGCGAATAAAGAAGGAAAAATTATTGATTATGCTTTGTCTAAAGGAGTTCAGCCATTAGTTTGGGGATATTCAGCAGAATATTTTGATTCACAAAAAAGAAAAAACAGGTTTAAGGAACTGGAAAGTATGGGCGTAAAAGGTGTTAAAATAGATTTTTGGTGCTCAGACAGGCAAGAGGTTATGGCAGCGCTGCAAGGCGTTTTTGAAGATGCGGCTAAAGAACATTTGTTAGTGAATTTACACGGCACAACAATACCAAGAGGATGGCACAGAACATGGCCTAATTTTGTAACGGCAGAAGCTATTTTAGGAACAGAAAGTTATTTTTATGAGCCAAGATTTCCTGAAAAAGCAGCAGAACAAAATACGGTATTACCGTTTACAAGAAACGTAGCAGGACCTGCTGATTATACGCCATTTGCGTTAACTTTTAGAAAATATAAGCGCTTAAATACTGCAACACACGAGCTTGCTATGGCGATGATTTATACGTCAGGTATTATTCATTTTGCCGATTCTGAGGAGGTTTTTAATTCACTTCCTGATGCGCTTAAGAATTTATTGAAAGAGATGCCTGCAACCTGGGATAAAACAGAATATATAATTGCAGATCCGGGGAAAACGATTGTTTTATCCCGTCAGAAAGACAATCTTTCTTATATTGTTGGGATAAATGGTACAAATGCAGCAGAGCCAATTTCTATAGATCTTAAAAAATACGGTAAAGGTTTTTCAAAATTCAGAGTTATCTCCGAAGGAAAAGATCCTTTAATGGAATTTAAAGTCGAAACGTATCCTTTAACTTCAAACTGGAAATATAATTTAGCTCCTAAAGGCGGATTTATTATTCAATTTATAAAGTAAGTAAGTTTTTTTTTAACCGCAAAGCACGCAATTTTTTTGCTATGCAGGATTTTATAAAACGCAAAGTTCGCAAAGCTATTTCAACATATAGCTTTGCGAACTTTGCTCTTTTATAAAACCCTCTAAAAAGAAAACCTTTGCGCACTTTGCGGTAAAAAAACTTGTGCAGTTAAATAACCTTGCGGTTAAAATTTCGCCATCCAAAACCAATCAATAATAAATTAAAAAAAAGTAAAGGCAAAAAGGCTTTTGCAAAACTAATTTCTGATGGATCGTTAAACGTTTCTATTTTAAATTTAGACCAGTTTTCTTTACTGACATCGGCATTATCAAAGATTTTTGGATAGAAATACAAACGCATTTTTTCGTGAAACTGCTTTGTCTCTTTCAAAAACAAAAGCTGATTTCCTAAGTCAGATTGGGCAATTTCGTTGAGTTGAAGCTGCGTATGCAAAGTAGGAATGAATTGCGCGATAATCTGACTCGCTTTATTACGTTGCTGTAATTTGTGCTCTAATTCCTGAGATTGTTTCGCCGAATCATCATCGCCTGCTTGTTGCATGGCATAATACCAAAGCCAGCTGAATTCTTTATCCGGCAAAGGATAAGTTTTAAATTGCGGATAATGATTGTAAAATTTATCCATTGTTATTTTTTTATCCATATCCCATTTTTCATGATAGGCATTTCGTTGTTTTACTGTTAGTTCCAGAGCTTCGGGAATTGGGAATTTATTGACAATATAAGTATTGATGATTGCCGGTAAAATAATAATCAAAAACAACCAAATCGTTAATAAAATAACCGCATTAAAGTTGGAATTCTTCTGTAAGGAAACAATGAAAAAGCTGATAGCAAACCAAAAAAGAATGTACAGAATTCCGAGCCCGTAAAATGTAAAAAGTGACTGGTTTAACGGGATTTTCAAAAACAGAATGGCTATAAAAAGTACGATCGTTAAAAGTGCAATCAGACTTAAAATTCGGATATAAAACAACTTCAGAATATACAAAAAAGTGTTTTGACTTTGAGTAGCCACAATTTTCCAGGTGCCGCTTTCTTTTTCTTCTGAAACCAGATTATAAGAAAACGCAATGATTAAAAGCGGAAAAAGATAAATCAAAACAAAGCTAAAATCGATATTTCCGGACAAAAGATTATTAGGATTGTTAAGTTCCGAATCGTATTTCTGACCTTCTAAACCGCGAATTGTAACACTTTGTATGGACGGGTTTACATCTCGCTGACCAATTGCCAGACTATTAACGGGCAAAGTTGCATTAACCAGCGAAAATTTAATATAATAGAGCAGAAGCCCCATTTCATCTTTATGAAAAGCAGCATTTCGGGCAATATGTTCTTTTTGATAAAGTGCCGCTTCTTTGATGTTATTTTGTTGCTTTTGCTGAAATTGTTGTCCAATCAAAAGGCTTATAAAACAAATTACTAAAAGGAAAATCAGTCCAATTTTGGTTCCTTTAGATCGTATGAAATTTTTAAAAAGTAATGCTAACATATTAAATGGCTTTAAGGTTTTTAGCTGCAATTCGAATCAAAACAAAAAGCATTATTATCCAGAGAATTATAGAGATAACAGAAACAATTTCGGATTTTAAAACCTCCAGAATTCCTTTGGGCTCATAATGAAATTCGGCTAGATCAGCCCAATGTTCTTTATTGATTGTTAAAGGTTTGTCATTAGGACCAGGCTTTTTATTACTGATATATTTTACCTGTAAACCATTCATTTTTTGCGCCATGTTGTAGCGATACTCTTCGGCTTGTTTTTGAAAATCGATATACGAATCGTAATCGGTATTCGATAATCCCATCGATACGTTTTTTATTGCGATATAGGGATTTAAGAAAGAAACGGTTTTAGAAAAACTATTCTGCTTTTTATACACTTCAAGTAATTTTTCTAAATGCTGATTGTATATTCTCGAGCTTATTTTTTCGCCTTCGGTCATAATAAATCCGGAATAATTAAAAGGCAGTTTTTGTACCGAATCGACTTTGTAAACACTTAAAAGGGAATCTTTAATGGCTTTATAATGCAAATCATTCGGATTATGGCTGTCTCCTTGTTTTAGAATATCTTTTTCGATATCACTCTGAAACTGGATTTTAGACGGTGCTTCAAAAATATATGCTCCAATTGCCTGAGTGGTTCTTGGTAAAATAATCGTAAAAACCAGCCAAATCCCGATTAATGAAATCAATGCTTTTTTTGATGTTTTGCTTGATGCAGAAACTAAAACGGCAATGATGCAAAAGAAGATCAGATAAACAAAATGAAACCCAATAAACAACAGCATTTTGATGGTTTCATCAGCAGAAATGCTAAAATTCTGAAGCAGTAACCAGATAAAAACCAATACAATAATCGTGGGAACAAAAAGAATCATGATCACGCCGGCAATTCCGAGTATTTTACCTCTTAATAATTGTTTCCAGCTAATTCCCTGACTTAAAAGCAATTTTAAAGTTCCGTCTTCTCTTTCGGCTGCGACCGCATTAAAACCTAAGAAAAAGATCAATAGCGGCAATAAAATTTGTAAAACCATGGCAATACTTATTTCTCCAAATCGAAGCATACTGTTCGAAAATCCTGCTTCAGAGAAATTGGCGGTATTTTGTTTGTGCGCTTCGAGAAAAATGGCATTCCCGAAAAACGGTTCCATTCCAAATTCAAAAACACTTAGAGGCGTACTTTTTCTGAAGGCAAAATTCCCGTAATGCGCCATTCGATGTGGGTTTTTGTCCGGATTTTTTAACCAGTCTTCTCTGGATTCGTGTTGGTATTTTTCGCTGGTTTCGTTTTGATTGCTATAATTTTCCCAACCTGAAAACGCAGCATAAAGTAAAATGATCCCAATAAAAAGGGTGATAATAAAAACTGCCGAATTCTTAAAAACGGAGTTCTTTAAATGTTTGGCGATTAAAATTTCTGTGTGTAGTGATTTCATACCAATTAAAATTTATAAGTTACAGTCAGGCTAAAATTTCTGGGAGCACCGGGAAATAATCTCAGGTAATTCTGAGCACCTAACCAATAGGTTTTATTGAATACGTTACCCGCATTAAGCGCAATTTGCATATTGCTTTTGTTGGGTTTGTAATATACAGCGGCATCAAAAACGGTAAAATCAGGAAGTGTAAAAGCTCTTGTAAACCAGGGCACTTTGCTGCTCTGGTATTGCATGCCAAAACCAACTCCTAAATCCTTCAAACCCGAATCGGAATTGAAATTATAACGTGTCCATAAATTGGCGCTGTTTTTTGGTGTATTTTGCTTTCTGGCACCAATTAGCGAAGCATCACGATCGTTTGTAATTTTGGCATCGATATAACTGTACGAAGCATTTATTTGCCAGTCGGCCGTGATATATCCTGCCAGGTCACACTCGAAACCACGGCTTCTTTCAGCACCTCTGGTGACCAGTAAATCGGGATTGGCTAGATCATTGGCATTCATCAAAATATTACGCTGATTGATCTCGTAAACAGCGGCATTAAAACTCATCGAATTATTGAAGAAAGTCGCTTTTAAACCCACTTCTTTCAAACTACTTTCTAGCGGATCAAACAAACTTCCGGCAGGTAAAGACCCCGTTTGTGGCATCAAAGTCACGGTATTCGATTGTGGCTGATAACCTTCTAGATAAGTTGTGTAGACATTAATTTCATTATTAATGGCATAAGTGACACCCACGCGAGGCAATAAAGCCGACTTTTTAACCGTCAACTCATTGTTTGATTCGTAATTGGTAATGTCTTCAAACCATTCGTTTCTCAAACCCAGTAAAAAAGTAAATTGCTCCCACTGAATCTGATCCTGAATATAAATGGCATTTGTAGTTGTCAATGCTGATGGCAGCGCTGTTCTAACATTTAAGGTATAATCATCTGCGCTTGTAATGGTATACGTTGGATTATTCAGATTGAAATAATTGACATTGGGTTTTGGTAAAATCACACCGTCAATCGTCGTCGTTTGATAATTGGCAGCGTTTGCCGGAACAAAAGTACTCGCTACAGTTCCGTCTTTTAGTACATAACCTCTTGCTGCATTTTGTCCGCCGCCTTTGGTTTTATTCCAGGAGCTTAAATCGTATCCAGCCAATAGTTTATGTTTGATTTTTCCGGTTTTTAGATCGAAATTAAAATACGCACTCAAATTATCGATATCCCAATATTGCTGGCGTTGTACAAATTGCATCATGGCCAGACTGGTTACAGGCTGATTGTTCATATCAACCGCAAAACCGTTTGTCGTTCTGTGTTCCTGAAGATCTTCTGTCCAGGATTGCTTCATGTATTGGGCATTAAAACCTATTTTAGAACTGAATTTATGGGTCAAACTCGTCGTAAAAATCATTTCTTTCGACTTGAAAAAATCGCTGGGAGCGCCCAGATTCAAACTAATTGGTGTTTTATTTAAATTCGTAACTCCTGCAACCGCACCAAAAATAGGCTGACCACGATCGAGAATTCCGGTCATGTCACTCAATATCAATTCAGTATTAATCGCCGTTTTTTCATTTGGGATATAACTGAAAGACGGAGAAATCAAAAACGACTTATTATTCACCAAATCACGAAATGATTTGGCTTCCTGATACGCTCCGTTTACACGGTATAAAAGAGTTTTAGATTCGTTAAGAGGTCCTGTAAAATCTAAGCTTCCGCGGAAAGTACTAAAACTTACTACACTCAGACTCACTTCTTTTCGATCAATAGATAAAGGTTTTTTAGTCACCAAATTGATGCTTCCGCCCGGATCTACAGAAGAAAATGTGGCACTCGATGGGCCTTTAATCACTTCAACACGTTCGATATTAGTAGTTAAAGGCTGTAAAAAGTAATATTGACGCGTTCGCATTCCGTTGATGATCTGTCCTTCTTCATTTTGACTGATACCGCGAATCGTGTACTGATTGTAATAACTCGCCGGAATCACGCCGCTAGCCATCTTCACGGCATCGGCAAGATAAAAAGCTCCTTTATCAGCAATTAATTCTTTGGTTATGGTCGATATAGATTGCGGAATATCCTTGTTTAATGCGGCAGTTTTGGTAGCAGCAAACGAGTAATCACTATTGTACTTTTTTGATGAACGACCAACAATTTCAACTGTTTGCAATTCATTTCTGGCTACTTTTACGGAGTCTTGCGCAATGCTGTCTTTGGTTTTTTTGTTAATGATTTGAGATTGTACGCATTGAGTACCAATGATTAAAAATATAAAAGGATATATATGTTTCATTTTATGTTAATGGAAATTATACTTCCTTTTTTATACCGTTTGTAAATACAAATCTTCCAGTTCATTTGCCGATATTTTATCGGCTTCAATAACTGTTACCAGATTGCCTTGTTTCATGATCCCAATATGTGAAGCAACTTCCCTGGCTCTGAAAATATCGTGTGTAGCCATTAAAATTGCCGTTCCGTCTGCAGAAAGTTCTTTCAGGATTTGCGAAAATTCGTTTGAAGCCTTTGGATCTAATCCACTCGTAGGTTCATCCAGCAACAATACTTTTGCTTTTTTAGCAATGGCAATGGCAATACCTACTTTTTGACGCATTCCTTTAGAATATCCGCCAAGGTTTTGTTCGTGAGCTGTCACTTGTAAACCTGCTTTAGTCAGGAAATAAGTTAGTTCGCCTGTAGAATATTTAAATCCGGCAAGAGACGAGAAGAATTTCAGGTTTTCTAAACCGGTAAGATTAGGATACAGCATTACGGTTTCAGGAATATAAGCAACATATTTTTTGGTTTCCTGAGCATTGTCTATAACCGAGATATTGTTGATTTTCAATTCTCCTTCTGTTGGCTCAATAAAACCAAGAAAGAGATTAATTGTAGTTGTTTTTCCGGCGCCATTCTGACCTAAAAGCGCAAAGATTTCGCCTTCTTTAATGGTTAAATTCAATTTATTCAAAGCAGTATGATGGCCATATTTCTTGGTCAGGTTTTCAGCTATAAGCATAGTTTTTATGTATTTGGAGTGATTTAATTTAGTTTTTTAGTCGCTGTTTTCAGTCTCAGTCTCAGTTATTGACAGTCGCAGTCACAGTTTAAATTGCGAGGATAGGGATAGTTTACTACGGTTTTGTAGAAAGAAATTAATAGTCTTTGAAAATAAGAATCAGCAGTCCAGTCTCCACAAAGTGCAAAAACATAGCCAACGGTTTCAACCGTTGGTGCGCATTTATTGTCACCTTATATTATGACCTTATATTATCACACTTCAATATGACATTTTTCAATATGAGATTTCATTGTCAATAACTTATCTCAAGATTGAAATCTTAAGCTATTATTAAAATAATAAAAAGAGAATATTGCATTCTTTCTCGCTTTTAAATGCTTAATTCTAAAGCTAAAATGTGTGTTGATCCTTAAGAAATATTCTTAATTTTTCGAATAATGTAGTAAACTAAATTAGGGCAGGAGGTGCTCTAAGGGCAAAAAGACTGCCTTTAAAGAAAGTTGAAGAGATTTTTGTATAAAAGAATACATAAGTAGTTTCAGTATTTATCTTGTGAAAAGACAAAGATTGAAATGTGTTTGGAATAAAGGTACTAAAAGCAAAGTGGCAAACGTGGCAATTACTATCAACAGTATGGCTGTGTGTAATCTGTTTTTGCCCTTCAACATATTGATGATCACAAGGTTTCTCTGTTAGTTGCTTGTAAATATGTTCATAAGAATGCACAGTCTGAAACAGCATTGCGAACAATACAGTCAAAGACATAAAAAGATTAATTATGATAATTTTCTTTTTCATTCTTGTTTTGGAAATCCTTTGTTTATGGCGAGTACATGAGTTTTTAACTAACGCAACTCGGTTGCAAAGATAGATATCTTAATTAAAAAAGTACCGGAATTGAATATTAATTTTAAAAATAGAAACTGAACATAGTAAATGCTACTTCTTAAAAATTGCTGTACAACAATTGAAGTGTATGAAAATCAGAAGAACCGTCGAAATATTTATCTAATACTTCCTCAAATATGGGTTCGGAATTCTGAACGCTGGCAAACAAAGTCATACACGATTGTAATTTTTCGTTATCAGGATTTCCAAAAATATCTTCAGCCGTTTTTTCACCTGTTTTGATTAATTCGGCAGTAATTTCGATAAGGTGTTTTCCCAGAATTGGATGTTCGAGAAAAGCGATTGCTTCATCAGCATTTTTAATTTCGTAGAATTTCGAAGTATCACAAGATCCAAGTCCTTTTATCTGCGGAAAAATAAACCACATCCACGGAGATTCTTTCTTTCCTTTTTTTATTTCTGAAAGTGCAGACAGGTATAATTTATTTTGCGCGTCAAGAAAACGAACCAATTCTTTATTATTGTAAGCCATTATTTACTGATTTTATTTGGGGCAATCAGGTCGTAAAACTACTGAAAATAAATAGAGTTAAGTATTCTGAAAGTTTTTTTACGTCTCTTTTTTTTCTATATATTAAGCGGGAAATTATCTGTAGTATTTATCGGAAATTTTGCTGGTTTGAGAGCAATATTTGTTTTAGAAGTAAAGAAAATAATCTCGCGCAATCCCGATAGCTATCGGCAGCAGAGTCGCAGAGTTTTTATTTGATTCTTTTAAGTTTTTAACTTGGCGCCTTTGCGTCTTTGCGTGAAATTGTAGGTGTATATAAAAGTAGCTTTAAAATAATCGCGCGCAATCTAGGTGGTTGTCGGCAGCAGAGTCGCAAAGTTTTTATTTTGATTTTTAAATCATTTTAATCCTTTAATCTGTGACAAAATAAAACCTTGCGATCTTTGCGAAAAACCTTTGCGATCTTCGCGGTTAAGAAAAATCGAATAATACTAAACTTCTAATTATATAAAATATTTTAACATTATTATTCCTGTTAACAAAGCTGTTTTTTGTTATATATCCGGGAAATGGTTAGAAATCTTGTTATAATATTTCTATTTTTACTCATAGAGTATGATTATCTGCTTAGATAATAATGAATTTTTTGATTTGACATTAGTTTCAAAAAATGTCAATTTCTGTAACGGGCGTTCTGCCCAATAAAAAAATAAAATATGAAAATAGGATTAATCGGATTTGGAAAAACTGGAAAATCAGTAGCATCAATACTACTTGAAAACAAGAAATTTTGCCTGGAATGGGTTTTAAGACAAAGTACTGTTTTAGAACACAGATCAGTGCCCGAATTTTTTGGAATTCAGTCAGACGAACCCGGATTAATCTATTCCAGTTCAAAAACTACGATGGAAGAGTTGTTAGACAAACATCCGGTTGACGTAATTATCGATTTTTCGTCTAATGAAGGGATTTATACTTATGGAGAACTTGCCGCAAGCAGAAACATTAAAATCATTTCGGCAATCTCACATTATAAAGACAAAGAATTGCAATTATTAAAAAAACTAGCCCATAAAACCACCGTATTTTGGTCGCCGAATATTACACTTGGAGTGAATTATTTACTTTTTGCAGCTAAATTTTTAAAGAAAATTGCACCGTGGGTGGATATCGAAGTCAATGAAGAGCATTTTAAAATGAAACAAGGAACATCTGGAACGGCGGTTAAAATTGCAGAAGCTTTAGATATTGATAAAGAAAATATCAATTCGGTCAGGGCAGGAGGAATCGTTGGGAAACATGAAGTGATTTTTGGTTTTCCGTATCAAACCGTTCGATTGATTCATGAATCTATTTCGAGAGAAGCTTTTGGAAACGGAGTTGTATTTGTGGCTGAAAATCTGGAACACAAACAAAAAGGATTATACAATTTTGAAGATATTCTGACTCCTTATTTTGCAGTTTAGATCTTGATTAATCTCAAAATAAATTATAACAATGATCAAATCGGAATAGCACTAATTATTCCGATTTGATTTAATTATTTCTGTTTTATTCGGTCATCGAGCCAATATTATGATCTTCAGGAGCACCTTGCTCAAGTCGGGTTAATTCATCGCAACTTATAATTTTTCCCTCAGCTATTCTAAATTCTCCTAATACATGAATTTTTATAATAGTGCCATCATTTTTTGTCACGATAACGTCATGATTGGTAAAAACAAGTTCATCTTCTGCAACAATATTCCTGAAATTCACAGTGATGTTACTAATAATACCTTTTTGCGCTTTCATATGCTGAATAAAACCTGAATAATCAAGTTGTACGCCATCAACATTTTGCTGATATTTCGGATGAAAAAAATCGGCAATAATTTTTTCGTCTACTACAGTGCTTTCTACTACCTGCGTAAATACATCTTTTATTAATTGTTTGTTTTTGATATTCATTTCCTTTGTGATTATAATTGACTGCAAAGAAATGATTAGGCAGAATGGTCCGCAATATCATAAATAAGGTTTTGATTGGACAATTTGTAGTTCGAATGAATAATTACTTTTATTTTCTACTATTTTCCCTAAAGGAAAGAGGAGTGAGACCGGTTAATTTTAAAAACAATCTTGAAAAATAGGCAGGATCTTCATAACCCAGATTAAAGGCAATTTCTTTAACTGTATAAGTTGTAAAGAACAGTAATCGTTTTGCTTCAAGGATTATTTCCTGCTGAATCCAGTAACTAAGAGGCATTCCCGTATTCTTTTTTACCACCTGATTAAGATACGCAGCCGATATATTAAGTTTGCCGGCATAATCCTTTGGACTTTTTATAGTTCTGAATTCCTTTTGCAATAACTTTTTGAATTGATATGTCAGTGTTTCAGAATGATCAGAGTTTTCGTTTTTCTGAAATTTTTGGTCAAATGTTCCAGCAAATAAACCCGCTAATGCATTAGCAAGGAATTTTATAATATTAAAATCATATTCCTCAGATTGAGGATTTAGGATCATTAATTCCAGTAGCTGAATAGTGTTTTTTATTTTCATTGCCCAGCCATCATCAAATTCACAAGAAGTATTTATGCTATACGACTGGTCAAAAATATTGCGAACATAATCAGGAACCAAATCACTATCTAAAGCGATAAGATATCCTTTCGATTCAAAATTAGAAATCTCATAATGCACTTGCCCGGGGAAAATACAACATGCAACACGGTTATCAAGTTTAATTTCTTTAAAATCAATCATCAAAGAACTCGTTCCGCTTTCCTGAAAAATAAAAATATAATTTTCGTCTCTATGCGCTTGTTTAACACGAGTACTAGCAATGTTCCCGGACATATTTCTAATAAAGATTCCCCGTTTAGAAAACGTTTCTAAATTATATACAGGAATATCTTTTTTTGAATGCATAAGTAAAGATTTGAAAGTATTGTAAAGATAGTTATCCCGATTAAAAAACTTAGCATTTAATCTCGCAATCCCGATGTTTATCGGGAACTAAGGCGCAGAGTTTTTTTGTTTCACGCAGATTTTAAAAGATTTAAACAGATATACGAAGAGATTTTAATAATAATTTAAAATTAAATCTGCTACAATCTGCTCCCGATAGCTATCGTGACTGCTTACAAAAAAAACCTTTTTAATCTTTCTAATCTGTGGCTTTAATAAAATCCTTTGCAACTCTGCTCCACATAAACATCAGGATTGCCCGAAATTCTCCCAACAATAGCAAAAAAAAACTTCAATATTCAAACCCGACAGGCCTAAAAAACTGTCGGGTTTTATTGTATGCGCTAATTCAATATTAATAATAATTAATTCGAATTTATTTGATATATCAAATAAATAATTATCTTTGATATATCAAATAAATTTAAGGGATTTAATATGAGTCAGAAAAATCCAATAGAAAAGGTACTTTAATGGTTAAAATGGATTATCTGACCAGAGAAACAGATGAACTGGATAAAAGAAAAACCAAACTGGAAATCGCTAAAAAATGGCATAGAACAATTTTCTTGCTGAATCCTGTTTTTAAACTCAATCGGAAAAACCGCACTTGACGAATTATTTCCTGACGAAATCCAATTATTAGATAAAATCTCAAAAAATAATTTTAAACTGTAAAACTTCATAAAAAATGAAACACCTATTTGCCTTATTATTTCTAACATTTTCAATGGGTTCCTATGCCCAAAATCAGTCAGCTCCAAAAGAAGAAGTTAAGCTTACTGAATTAAATAAAAAACAAATTATTGATTCATTGGCTCAACAACTTGAAGAATTCTATATACGACCAAATGCCGTTGGAGATATTAAAAAGAAACTGAATGAGAATTATAAAAAAGGGCTTTACAAAAACATCAATAAACCAAATGATTTTGCCGGTAAACTAAGCTCAGATCTTATAGAGGCTAGTAAAGACTTACATTTTGCAGTACGATATGATCCGGAATGGACAGAAAGTCAGCTAAAAAAAGGGGATAAAGAGGTACAGAAAAAAATTAAAGCAGTGGAATTGGCTGAAGCCAAAAAGAAAAATTTCGGTTTTCAGCAAGCACGAATTTTAGAAGGAAATATAGGCTACTTAAAGTTTGATTATTTTGAAGATCCGGCAATAGGAAGTGAAACTGCAGCAGCGACGATGCAATTTTTAAGCAGTACTGATGCGCTAATTATCGATTTACGTCAAAACAATGGCGGCGCTATGGAAATGGGACAATTTTTAAGCAGTTATTTTTATTCAGGTAAAGAATTACCTCTTTATAAATATTACACTAATGACAAAAATAGAAAAAAAGTCGAAAGAGAAATGTGGTTATTGCCATCTGTACCGGGAAAACGTATGGAGGATGTTGACATTTATATCCTAACAAGTAACACTACTTTTTCTGCTGCTGAATGGATGAGTTATTCGCTTCAAAATTTAAAACGTGTTACGATTGTGGGCGAAAAAACAGCCGGTGGCGCGCATCCGATTGATCGAAAGATATTACCAAATGGTTTTTCTGTAAATATTCCTTTTGGAGAAGTAAAAGATCCGATTACGAATACGGATTTTGAAGGAAAAGGGGTTACGCCTGATGTTTTATGCAAAAGCGAAGAAGCGGTAAATACCTCTCACATATTGGCTTTGCAAAAGCTTTCGGCAAAAAACAAAGAATTAGCAAACCATCTTGATTGGTATGTTCCTATCGTTAAAAATAGACAAAAAAAGGCCAATGTTGATGCTGTAATTTTAAAGTCTTACCAAGGTAAATATGGCAAAGTTGAACTGAAATACGAAAATGATAACTTGTATTACAAATGGAACAATATCGCCACTTTGTTATTGATTCCGCTGGAACAGGATTTATTTTTGCTTGATGGAATAGATGAATTCCGCATAAAAATTGTTTCAGAAAATAATGTTGTAACAGGATTTAAAAGAATCTATCAGGACGGGCAGGAGAAGTTTTATAAAAAAGAGTAAAGGTTTTAGAATTTAATCTCGCAAAGTCGCCACGTTTAAAAAACTTAAAAAGAAAAAACTTTGCGACTCTGCGACTTTACGAGAGATTTTTTATTCATGTAAATCACTTTCTAAAAATCAAAGCTTTACTATATTCCGCATTCATTTTAGCGATCGAAAGAATAGAAATCCCTTGTGGACATTCGATTTCGCATGCTCCGGTATTCGAGCAGTTTCCAAAACCTGCTGCATCCATTTGGTCCACCATCGTTAAAACCCTTTTTGATGCTTCGATTTTTCCTTGCGGAAGCAACGCCAGATGTGTTATTTTGGCACCAACAAACAAAGCTGCGCTGGCATTTTTACAAGTCGCTACGCAAGCACCACAACCAATACAGGCCGCAGCATCAAAAGAAGCTTCGGCAGTTTCGTAGGATATTGGAATACTATTGGCTTCGGGAGCCTGACCTGTCGAAGCGCCAATAAAACCGCCCGCCTCAATAATAGCATCAAAAGCAGAACGATCGATTTTTAAATCTCTTAAAACCGGAAATGCTTTGGCACGAAAAGGTTCGATATAAATGGTGTCTCCATCCTTAAAACTTCGCATATGAAGCTGGCAGGTTGTCGTATTTTTTAAAGGTCCGTGCGCTCTTCCATTAATGACAACGCCACATTGACCACAGATTCCTTCGCGGCAATCGTGATCAAATTCTATCACGCGTTCTTTTTTCTGAATTAAAGATTCGTTCAAAAGATCGAGCATTTCCAGAAAAGACATATGTTCAGAAACTCCGTCAATTTCATAATTTACCATTTCTCCTTTCGCGGAAGCGTTAAGTTGTCGCCATATTTTAAGATATAGTTTCATATTCTGATGCTTTTGATTTATTTGTAACTTCTAACTGCCAGTTCAACCGATTCGAATACCAAAGGTTCTTTGTGCAATTCCGGTTGTTGATCTTTTCCTTTCCATTCCCAGGCCGAGACATAACAAAAGTCTTCGTCATTTCGAACAGCTTCTCCGTCCGGAGTTTGATATTCTTCTCTAAAGTGTGCGCCGCAGGATTCTTCTCTTTGCAAGGCGTCATGGCACATTAATTCGGCCAATTCGATATAATCTGCAATGCGCCCGGCTTTTTCGAGTTCGCTGTTTAAAGTATCGTCGCCCGTAATTAAGAGGTCTTTTTCAAAAGATGCTTTCAGTAATTGGATTTCATTTAGGGCTTCTTCGAGTTTTTCTTTACTTCTGGAAAGTCCGCATTTTTCATATAATAATCGGCCAATTTTTTTATGGAAATAATCTATTGAAAGCGTTCCGTTGCTATTTAAAAATTTATCAAGTTGAGTTCTGACAGCATTTTCAGCTTCATCAAAAGCAGGATGATTGATATTTAATTTTGGAGTGTTTAATTCACCGGCCAAATAGTTAGGGATCGTATAAGGCGCAATAAAATAACCATCAACACAAGCCTGAAGCAATGAGTTTGCACCTAATCTGTTCGCGCCATGATCTGCAAAATTGGCTTCTCCCAATGCAAATAAACCCGGAATACTGGTCATTAATTCATAATCTACCCAAAGACCGCCCATTGTAAAATGTGCTGAGGGTGAAATTAACATCGGTTCTTTGTAAGCGTTGATTCCGGTAATTTTCTCGTACATCGCAAAAAGATTGCTGTATTTGGCTTCGATATTGTCTTTTCCCTGCGCTTTAATCGCAGCCGAAAAGTCAAGATAAATGGCATTTTTCATAGGACCAACGCCATGTCCGGCATCGATTTGTTCTTTTGCGGCTCTTGACGAAATATCGCGGGGAGCCAAATTCCCGAAAGAAGGATATTTACGTTCCAGGTAATAATCGCGTTCGTCTTCCGGAATTGTATTAGGATTTCTGTCGTCCTGAGCTTTTTTAGGTACCCAAATTCGTCCGTCATTTCGAAGCGATTCCGACATTAACGTAAGTTTAGATTGATTTTCTCCGTGTTGCGGAAGTGAAGTAGGGTGAAACTG
Source organism: Flavobacterium piscisymbiosum (assembly GCF_020905295.1). NCBI lineage: Bacteria > Pseudomonadati > Bacteroidota > Flavobacteriia > Flavobacteriales > Flavobacteriaceae > Flavobacterium > Flavobacterium piscisymbiosum. The sequence continues at coordinate 3,769,415 of NZ_JAJJMM010000001.1, forward strand.
AATCCAGCTCACACCTGCCATATAAGCGCCTTTTTTATGTGCCCTCCAAATGGCCGAACTGTTGCAGCCCATAGCCAAAGTAGAAAGATAATACACTTTACCATAACCTCCTGAGGCTAAAACTACAGCATCAGCAACGTGACGTTCGAGTTCTCCGGTTTCCAGATTTCTGGCGATAATTCCTTTTGCTTTTCCGTCAATTACAACCAATTCCAGCATTTCGTGACGCGTATGCAAAGCTACTTTTCCTAAAGAAACCTGACGTAATAAACCCTGATAAGCGCCAAGCAAAAGCTGCTGTCCGGTTTGTCCGCGGGCATAAAACGTTCTGGAAACCTGAACCCCTCCAAAAGATCGATTATTAAGATATCCGGCATATTCTCTGGCAAACGGTACGCCTTGTGCTACAGCATGATCTATAAGAGCTGCTGAACATTCCGCGAGACGGTAAACATTGGCTTCGCGGGACCTGAAATCACCGCCTTTTATGGTGTCGTAAAACATTCTGTAGGTGCTGTCTCCATCATTTTTGTAGTTTTTGGCAGCATTTACTCCTCCTTGCGCCGCAACAGAATGGGCTCGTCTGGCCGAATCCTGAAAGCAAAATGATTGAATATTATAACCTTGTTCTGCTAACGATGCCGCACAAGAAGCACCTGCAAGGCCAGTTCCTACGACTATAATGTTGAGTTTTTTTCTGTTGGCCGGATTTACAAGTTTTGCTTTCGCTTTATAATTATTCCATTTTTCTGCTAATGGGCCTTCCGGTATTTTGGAGTCTATCATTTTTATTTATTTAAAATGAAACGGATCTTTAAGAAGCTGTAATTTACTACAAAATATTGACTTTTGGAGTAGAAAACCTGAAGGATTTGGAGAAATCCACGGATTAAAAAATCAAATAGATTAAAAAATAAAATTTGCTTGATTTGCTAAATCTGCGTGAAAAAAATTAAACACATAGAAACATAGCTTTTAGGGATACTAAAAGGCGTTTCACTTGAAATATTATCGCATAGTACAATCACGAAGTTATGCGAGAACATAGATATCTTTATCCCGACGGTTATGGGCAATGTCATTAAGTTAAGCTTTTAGAAAATAAAATTATTGCAAATCAAATCCCTTCTTATCAGCGTTTTTACGAAGTAAATCTGTTTTATCTGCGTCAAAAATAGACGCTGATTTTACTGATTCGCTAAAGCGAAAACGCGGATAAAAACGGATTTTTCTAATTGCTTTCCTGATTAAACGGTTAAATGATTTTATAGATTTTTCATTAAGTTAAGCTTTTAGAAAATAAAATTATTGCAAATCAAATCCGTTTTTATCTGCGTTTTTACGAAGTAAATCTGTTTTATCTGCGTCAAAATTAGACGCTGATTTTACTGATTCGCTAAAGCGAAAACGCGGATAAAAACGGATTTTTCTAATTGCTTTCCTGATTAAATGGTTAAATGATTTTATAGATTTTTCATTAACTTAATGACATTGGGTTATGGGGATAAAGGCATTATAAAATACCTGCTCAATCTTTGTGAAAAAAAAGCACATAGATCTAATTTTAAAATCAGAATCTATGTGCTAAAATGATTGTCCCAAAAGGGGAATTATTACTGTTTACTAATCGAAATAGCCTTAGTAGCAGCGTTTATTTTTACAAAATAAATTCCTGTTGGATGTTCAGAAATAGAGATTGTATTTCCTGAACCTTGTTTTATTTTGATGCCTAAAGGCGAATAAACACTCCACTCCAGTTCTTTCGATAAATGAAATAAACCAGTTGAAGGATTTGGATAAACAGTGATTTTATTCCATTCTTCATTTGGGTTTTCGACACCCAGATTACAGTTATGTACCGTAAAAGGCGAGTTGTTTTTTGTATTACTTCCAATGGTATTGCTAACGGTTAATGAAACAGCTTTTATCCCTTCAGTACCATAAATTACGGTATGAGGACCAACTCCTGTTGCGGTTGCCGGTTGTGCACCTTCGCCAAAACTCCAAAGATAATTATCGATCGTACCTATAGAAACAGAGGTAAAAAGAACGGGCGCATTAAGACATCCCATTTGTGGACTTACCTCATAATCAGCAATTGGAGCCGTTGTACTTCCGGTGAGTACAAATTCCATTTTATTAACGTTGATGTCGCCTTCTTCAAAAAATAAAGTAATAACTCTTGTGCCCTGTGTTAAAGGAATATTGGGGATTGTAACGGTTTGCCAATTTTGGAAACCTGTTGTATTAGGTCTATTTACTGTTCCTGTGACATTAACGCCGTCGACTTCAAGACGTACTTTTCGGTTAGCATAAGGAGATGCAATTCTTAAATTGATATTATAATTTCCGGTCGTGTTTACTCTTGCAGTGTATTTCAGCCACTCATTTTTGGCTACGTAAGAAAGATTAAAACCACCTTCATTACAAACTTCAGTTCCCACGCCATCGCCAGGCCTGTAAGCCGTATCTCCGCCGCCATTAATGTCAAAATAAGCGCCAGGGCCAATATCGTAATTTTCGGCTTCAATAACTCCCGGAATCTGTGCAATAACTCCTAAATATGGAGCATTAGGCAGTGTTGTCGCAGTGTAAACGGCTGTATAAGTTATCGTTCCGGTTGCAGGAGCTTTAAAAGTCTGGTTGGCAGCTCCGCCATGATTCCAATGGTCAAAATCATATCTGATGTTTCCAACATATTGTGGAGTAGGGGCATTTAAGGTTTGTACGGCAGCATTTGCCACAACTTGTTTTGTTGCAGGCGCTGTAACTGGTTTTTGATTGAATTCTAAAGCCAGTAAAGCGGGTGAACTCGTTACGGTTACATCGACTAAATTAGGTTTAATATCTACAAAAGCAGTTCCTGTCAAGCCGTTGCTATCGGTTACTTTTACAGTAAATCGATACCAAACGTTTGGCGTTTTTTCACCTTGATTTGAGGCTGTAAAATCGCCTGATTTTACGCCTTGCGGACTTCCCCCAGGATGTGAATGTCCGGCTCCGGGAACATCTTCGTGAAAAAGATCAATATTCCAGGAATAAGCGCTTGCTGGTAATACTCCGTCTTCGATATCTGTTGCTGTTGCTTCAAAATGAACGATATCCTCAGCATTCCATTTTAAGGTTGGTAACGGAGAAACAATTGTAACAGTTGGTGTATTGTTAAAAGGTGTTACCGTTAATATCGCCGGATTACTCGTTGCGCTTCCGGCAGTATTGGTAACGATAACTCTGTAAGCGCCTGCATTTGCCGGTACAACAGCAGGAATCGTGTAAGTTGCGGCAGTTGCTCCGGGAATATCTACATTATTAAATTGCCATTGATAACCAAGTCCCACGCCACTTGCCGAAACCGTAAAAGTAACAGGCGTAGTTTGCATGATCGTTTGAGATAACGGATGATTTACGATAGTAGGAGCTGCCGTGGCGATATAATCAAGTTTGATTAAGGCTCCGTTATTTTCGTAAGCACAATAGTAAATATAGCCATCATTCCCTAACATCATTCCAAGGGCTTGTTTTTGTGGTGCGAAATAAAATTCGGTCGAAACCGGATCAGCAATATTGGGATCGAAAGAACGAATTTCATTTCGAACATAATCCTTAATAATAAATTTGCCTTCAAGATTAGGATAACGTGGTGTAGTAGGGTTGTAGAGAAGACCATTGGTCAAAGCGTTCCCGATACTTCCGGTGGCATATGTAAATATGGGGTTGGTAAATAAATTAATCTCAGTTTGTTTTCCGTCACCACCCTGCGGATGTCCCCAGGCGTAGTTACGAATAGTGGGATTACTGATTTCATTGATTTCTTCCCATGAAGTTCCAACATCCAAAACAAATAATTTATTGGCTGTTTTATTGGCAACCAGCCTCCACGGATTTCTAAAACCGTAAACCCAGATGCTTTGTTTTTGGATAGAACCGCTTCCGTAGAAAGGATTTCCGGGCGCTGGCAGTCCATCTTCGGTAAGGCGCAGGATTTTTCCTTTGTAGGTATCAAGATTTTGAGCATTGGTGTTTAACTGACTGTCTCCAACAGTTACGTACAAATATCCGTTAAAAAATTTTAAGTCGCCACCATTATGAAATCCGTCGCCAACGGGTTCTAACAGCAATATTTCCTGTCTGCTCACCACCTGATTTGCATTATTAATTTGAACTCTTTCTATTCGGTGTCGGATTATTGCGCCATCAACAATGGCATAAAATACATACATATAACCATTTGTCGCAAAATCAGGATGTAGCGTTAAACCAAGTAATCCTTGTTCTTTATCTGTAATAGTGGTTACTGTAAATACAGTTGAAACAGCATTGTTTTGAAACACTTTTACAATACCGGCTCTTTCTGCAATAAATATTCGTCCGTCTGGAGCTTGTTCTATTGCTAAGCCTTCTTTAATTACGGCTGTAGGAGCAACGTTTTGCGTGATGTACTGGCAGTGTCCCTGCCACGAAAGCAAGAGAAAAAAAGTATAAAATAGATGCGAAAATTGCCTCTCTTTAAATTTTTTAAGTAGATTTTTTTTCATAATTATTCAGAATGAATTTATAATTTGGGTAACCAAATTTAATCTTTTTCTTTATAATTATTTTAGATTCTAATATTAATTACTTGTGTAATTTATTGATTATTAGTTGTTTTGTCGCTTTTGTGTAAGGATTTGATGTATTCTTTAGCTGAAATTATTGTTTGATAAATTTTTCTACATTCGGAATTTTCTGTAATGATTTTGTGTTTTCTGACAGAATTTTAGTCGCAGCTTCATTTATTTTTTTAGATGGAATTGTTTTCCATTTATCGATATCTTTTTCGTAATCATTATCAAATAGTAGTCGGGATAAATCTCTTATCACGCAAAAAGCAGCAATCGAATGACCGTTTTCGCTGTCGTAATTGCCATTATTAATAAAAAACTGCAATCTTTTGTAAAGTCCGTCTTGAGAGTAAAGAGATAACTCAGTCAATTTTCCTCTGTATTCTAAATCGGCAGAACCAACTCCTTTTAAATTCGGGAATAATTTATAATCAGCAAAATGCCTGCCTTCGTGCCCAATATAACTCACTCTAAAATTTTCTGATTTTAAATCATAAGCTTTTTTTACACAAAATAAAGCTTCTTTCGTGGCCCATCCAGCAGGATAATAACGTCCTAAAGTCGCATATTCGCTCCAGCCTAAAGTGACAAAATCATCCATAAAATAAACTTTTACTGGCGTTTTCTTTCCGTCATAGTTAAGGTTATAGATGGTGTCTTTTTCTGTTTTCCAAACCAATAAATCATAGAGACCTCCGGTTTTTCCAAATCCTGTGGTGTGATAGCCTAAACTGGAAATGTATTTTTTTTGATAAACATCAATGCTATCCTTATTAACGGTTAAGTTTTCTGCGGAAGGAAAGTTTGCTTTGAGAAAATTAGAAACATTTCTCATGATCAGGCTGTCATTTTTCTTTTCTTTATTCAGGAAAGAGAATCGCCAGTAATCCCTGTAAATTTTTAATAGCTGATCAATTTTAGATTTTCGGGTTGCTAAAAAATCACTTTTATCTTCTTCAAATTTAAATCGGTTTTCAAAATCGGTTTTGAATTTTAAATCCTTTTCAGATATTTTTTTTGAAGGATCAACTTCTAATAAAGGCAAAGCTTGTTTAGGATTTCCGTCTAATGCAAAAGAATAAATCCGAGTATAATCAAACTTGATACTATCATTTTGATTGGTTTGAGCATTTATTTTCGAAAGTGAAACTAAATTAAGAATAAGTAAAGCTGCTAGTTTTAGAGTTCTCATAAACAAAAGATATAAAGTGATTACAGCGTTTTTTATTTATAAAGACATTTATTTTTAGCCGTTGTTACAGTTTTTATTAATTCGTTTAGTTAATGGCTTCAATGTATAGAAGCATAGATATAGAAATTTAGAAAAGATTTTGCACACGGATCTTGCAGATTATAGCAGATTTAATTTTAGATAAATATCTGTTCAGATCTGCCTGGATCTTTTTAAAATTTGCGTGAAAAAATATTTAAACGCTTAGAAACATAGCTTTTGTATTCTTTTTTAATCTAAAATCTCTCCTTTTAAGTGTTTAATAAAAATTGGATTGATATCAACCGAATATTCTATTTTTTAATGCCCGATAATTTCTTTTCGATGCAAAGTTCCCCATTCATTCAATGCTCCAATCACATTGTACAAAGTGTGACTGTGTTCTGTTCTTGCATATTCAACAGTTGGCGGAAAAGTATCATAAACAGTTCTGGTTACGAGTTTGTTTATTTCCAAATCTTTAAGTTCTTTCGAAAGCATTTTATCTGTAATTCCATTTATATCTTTAGAAATCTCCTTAAATCGTTTGGGTCTGTTTGATAGTGCTATTAAAATTGGTAACTTCCATCTTCCGCTTAAAACTTCCAAAGCATCTCTTACCGGCAATAATGCAGCAAGACATTCTTCCGGTTGGCCACCACAGCCCATTTCTTTTGTTATTTCGCTCTTTGTTTTCATATTTCTCATGTTACTATCCTCAAGGATAGCGCTATCCTTGAGGATAGTACTATAAAAGAGATAGCAAATGTATATAAGTTTGTATCATAAAACAAATAGTAAAAAAATGAGCAAAAAGATTCTGAATATAATAACAAGCATCAAAGGTGATGCTTCATTTAGTAATAAATTATCCAACGCAGTTCTGGAAAAACTGACAAAAGAATATCCTGCAAGCGAGGTAAAAACTTTTGACCTTTCTAAAACACCTTTACCTTATTTGAATGAAGTACAGCTTAGTGCATTTTATACTCCCGAAGAAGCACACACAACGGCTCAGGTAGAGTCTATTAAGCTTTCTGATGATGCAATAACAGATTTATTGGAAGCTGATATTATCGTAATTGGTGTTCCCATGTATAATTTTGGAATTCCGGCATTATTAAAAGGATGGATCGATCAGGTAGCGCGAGCAGGAAAGACTTTTAGTTATGATGAGAATGGACCAAAAGGTTTAATAAGCGGTAAAAAAGTATTCTTATCTGTTGCTTCAGGAGCTGTTTTTTCTGATGGGCCTTATAAAAATTATGATTTTGCAGAACCGTATTTGCGTGTAGTTTTGGGTTTTTTAGGTATAACCGATGTCACTACTTTTCGAGTAGAAGGAACTTCAATTCCTGATTTTGCCGATAGTGCTTTGCCAAATGCTTTAGCAGCTGTCGAAGAGTTTGCTTTTTAAATGAAAATAAAAGTACGGGAGTTGGACATTTTCGTATGCATAAACCCGACATTTTCGATCCTTAGGATCTAGGAATGTTGGGTTTAAACTGTTTTGTAATAGATTTTTTTAGCCACGAATTTCACAAATTTTCACAAATTATTTTTAAACCAATGCGATTAAAAATTAGTGCGAATTTGTGAAATTCGTGGCAAAAAAATATAGAAATCTACATTTACTATTTCTCAATTATCATAGTAACACCTTGTCCTCCGGCTGCACAAATGGAGATAAATCCTCTTCCGGAACCTTTTTCGTTTAGTAATTTCGCCATCACACCAATGATTCTTCCTCCGGTTGCGGCGAAAGGATGGGCGGCAGCAAGACTGCTTCCTTTTACATTGAGTTTATTTCTGTCAATCGCGCCAAGCGCTTTCTTTAAACCTAATTGTGCACTTAGCTCAGGACTTTCCCAAATTTTTAGAGTGGCTAAAACCTGTGCGGCAAAAGCTTCGTGAATTTCATAATAATCAAAATCCTGCAAAGTCAATCCGGCTTTTTCGAGCATTCTGCTGGCTGCAAATAAGGGCGCTAACAAAAGGTTTTGTTGGTTTTTGACATATTCGATCGCAGCAATTTCGGCAAAAGTAATGTAGGCTAAAATAGGAAGTCCCTGTTCCTTTGCCCATTCTTCGCTGGCCAAAAGTATGCAGGAAGCACCATCTGTAAGCGGAGTCGAATTTCCTGCCGTCAAGGTTCCGGTTACTTTATCAAAAGCGGGGTTTAGTTTGGCCAATTTTTCGATTGTGCTGTCTTTTCTAAGATTGTTGTCTTTATCCAATCCGTTAAATGGAGTAATCATATCATTAAAAAAACCTTCGTCGTAGGCTTTAGCCATATTCAAATGACTTTTAAGCGCCAGATTATCCTGGTCTTCACGTGAAATCTGATAATGTTTGGCAGTAATTTCAGTATGTCCGCCCATAGAAAGTCCTGTTTGAGACTCTTCGTTTTTAGGTACCAAAGGCGATAAATCTTTGGGGCGAAGTTTTAGAAACCATTTTATTTTTTCGCCTAATGATTTCGCTTTTCTGGCGTTCAGTAAAATTTTTCTCAGTTTTTCGCTCACCGCAATTGGCATATCGCTAATAGAATCTACACCGCCGGCAATTCCGGATTCTATTTGTCCCAAAGCAATTTTGTTGGCAATATAAATAGCACTTTCTATTCCGGTATCGCAGGCTTGTTGTAAATCGCATGCAGGAGTTGCAGGATCGAGAGATGTTTTCATGACGCATTCCCGGATCAAATTATTGTCGTAAGTATGTTTGATAACAGCACCTCCGGCAACTTCTCCCAATAGTTTTCCTTTTAGATTGTATTTATCGATGAGTCCGTCAAGTGCAGCCGTCATCATTTGCTGATTTCCAACTTCGGCGTAGGCCGTATTCGCTCTCGCAAACGGAATTCTATTGTATCCAACAATGGCAACTTTTCTAATGGTTTGCGTGGTATTCATAGCTAATATTTTTGTTTTCGGACGATTTTTTCCAGATTAAAGATAAGCGGAGTTGGTTATAATTTAGATATTTTAAATAAAAAATGCATAGTTGTTAGGAGGAAATCGATTTTTATATCAATAATTTTAAAATAATTATATAAAGTTAAGGTGTTTGAAAATTAGATGTTTATGATGATTGAAAAATCTTATTTAGAAAACCTTAGGGTTAATTTAGGTCCTTATTTAGAATAATTAAAAATAATTTTGGTTAAGAAGGATTTAGCTATTACTTTTGCCATCGAAATCAAAACGAGATACAAAATGAACATATTGACTATTAAAAGAGCATTGTTTTGCCTGATGTTTTTAACCTCATTGCAAATGATGGCTCAGGACGCAGGAAAAGTAATAGGAAAAGTTTCTTTAAGCGGAAACGTTCCGGCAGAAGGTGTTTCTGTTGCTCTTAAGGGAACAAGACATAGTGACATTACCAATGAAAATGGGCAATACGAAATTAAAAATGTTAAGCCGGCTACGTATACGATTAGTATTCACGCTATGGGTATCCATTCGGTAGAAGCTCAAATTACAGTAAATGCAAAACAAACGCTAACAAAAAACTTCATACTTTCTGAAAGTCAGCAGGATCTTGACGAAGTAGTTATTACAAAAAATAAGTACAAACAAGATAAACCTTCTTTGTCGTTACGTCTTCAGACTCCGGTACTTGAAATTCCGCAAAACATTCAAATTGTAAGTGCTCAGACTCTAAAAGATCAGCAAATTACAAGTATGAGCGATGGAGTGATCAGAAACGTGAGTGGTGCTGTACGTTCAGAACATTGGGGAGATTTATACACAAATATTAAAATGCGTGGTTCTCAGGTTCAGGCTTTCCGTAATGGATTTAATGTAGTTTCTTCTTCATGGGGACCTCTTACTGAAGATATGAGTTTTGTAGATCATATTGAGTTTGTAAAAGGACCGGCAGGATTTATGCTTTCGAGCGGTGATCCAAGCGGACTTTATAATGTGGTAACTAAAAAACCAACCGGAATTACTAAAGGTGAAGCTTCTGTAATTGCTGGAAGTTATGACTTTTACAGAGCAAGTATTGATCTTGACGGTAAACTGGATAAAAAAGGAAAATTATTGTACCGTTTTAATGCAGCGGCACAAAATAAAGGTTCACATAGAGCATACGAGCACAATGACCGTTATGTAATTGCTCCGGTGATTACGTATCAAATTGATGATAAAACAAAAATTACTGCCGAATATAATTTTCAGTATGCGAACATGACCGAGGTTGGTTCTTATTATGTATTTGGCCCTCAATCTCAAGGATATGCGACTTTACCGGTTGATTTTACTATGACACAACCGGGATTGCCTGATACTAATATTCAGGATCATAGCGGATACTTTATGTTCGAACATAAGTTTGATGACAACTGGAAACTGACGGCACAAACGTCTTATTTTAAATATTTACAAGAAGGATATAGTTCATGGCCAAGTGCTGTAGGTTCTGAGAAAAATGCATTAGGAGTAGGTAATATTATACGAAATGTTAGTATTTGGGATGCAGAAAGCAATATGTACTTAGGTCAGATTTTTGTAAACGGAAAATTTACTACCGGACCAGTTACCCATAAAGTTTTAGGTGGTGTAGATTTAGGAAGCAAAGATTATATGGCAGATTGGGGACAATCGCATAAGCTTGATACTCCTGCAAATCCATTTAATGTTTATAATCCAAATTATGGCCCACCGGTAAATGGTATGCCAGCTTTTGATCGTACAACGCCGCTATCAGTAAGAGCTGGCGGAAAAATAAATTCAGAATATGCAGCAGCATATATTCAGGATGAACTTGGTTTTCTTGAAAATAGATTAAGATTGACTCTTGCTGCAAGATATACCTGGATTACTCAGTCAAGTTATGGAGAAACACAGGAAGACAGCCATATTACACCACGTGTAGGGGTTAGTTTTTCTGTAGCGGATGATTTGGCTGTATACGGATTATACGATCAGGCTTTTACACCACAGTCAGGTATTGTTAAAGATGGTAAAGTAAAACCACTTACAGGAAATAATATTGAATTTGGTATCAAAAAAGATTGGTTTGATGGTTCTTGGAATACTAGTTTATCTGCTTACAATATTTTAAAGAAAAATGAGCTTACTTCTGACCCGAATAATATTCCGGGTGGGCAACAATATAGTGTTGTTCTTGGAGAAAAAAGAGCTCAGGGTATTGAATTTGACGTAAGAGGAAAAATCTTTGATGGTCTTAATTTAATTGCTAATTACGCTTTTACAGAATCTATTGTACTTGAATCAGATGTTACAACTATTAAAGAAGGTTCTGTTGTTCCGGGATATTCTAAACATACAGCCAATGCATGGTTAAATTATACAGTTCAAAACGGAAAACTAAAAGGATTAGGCGCTTCTATTGGAGGTACTTATCTTGTAGGTCGTGAAACAGATACCTGGAGTGTAGCATCAGAAAGATTACCGGATTATTTTAAACTTGATGGAGGTTTATCTTATGAAACAGGAAAAATAAAAATTACTGCAAACGTATTTAATATTTTGGATAAATATCTTTACAGCGGTTCTTACTATGAGTGGCTTGAATCTTACTACTGGCAAACAGAAGCACCAAGAAACTTTAGAGTGGGTGTAACCTATAAATTCTAATTTTTAGCCCACGGATTGTACGGGTGAAGCGGATTTTCACTGATTTTTATTTAATTAGTAATAAAAAAACCTGTTTAAATCCGTACCATCCGTTGACTAAAATCATTAAAAACAAAAAAGCATCCGCCATAACGACGGATGCTTTTTGTTTTTTAGCTAGAGATTGGCAAAATAAAAACCAGTGTAAATCTGCTTAATCCGCGACATCCGTGGGCCAAAAAATCGTCTAATTTATCCTTTATGAATTAATGGAATTACTTTTGAGCCAATAAGTTCTATAGCGTTCATTAATTGCGTGTGTGTAAGTCCTGCATTATCCATTTGGAATGTAAATCTTGAGATTCCGCCAAGAGATTCGCTGTGACGCAGTATTTTCTCTGCTGCTCTTTCCGGACTTCCCACAATTAAAACACCTTGATCATCAATAAGTCCGTCAAATTTGTCTTTGGTTACGGGCGGCCAACCGCGTTCTCTTCCTAGTTTTGTCCAAAGTTCGGCGTAACCCGGGTAATATTCTTCGATGGCTTTTGCCGTTGTGCTTCCTACAAAACCTGGCGAATGTAAACCTACTTTAAGTTCTTCGGGTTTATATCCTGCTGCTTTTCCGGCTTCACGGTACAAATCTACCAAAGGTTTAAAACGGTATGTTTGTCCGCCAATTACAGCAACCATCAAAGGCAAACCTAAAGATCCTGCGCGTATAAAAGATTCCGGAGTTCCGCCAACGCCTAGCCATATAGGTAATTTTTCCTGTAAAGCTCTGGGATATACCGGCAGATTATTCAAAGCCGGACGGAATTTTCCCGACCAGGTAATAAATTCATTATCTCTAATTTGTAAAAGAAGATCTAATTTCTCGCTAAAAAGAGCATCGTAATCATTGAGACTATAGCCAAAAAGAGGATACGCTTCAATTGCAGATCCGCGGCCTACAACAATTTCGGCTCTTCCTTTTGATATTAGATCCAGCGTAGAGAAATTTTGATACAATCGAACGGGATCAGCGGCACTTAAAACCGAAACAGCACTTGCTAGCCTGATGCGTTTTGTTCGTGCGGCAGCAGCGCCTAATATTACGGCTGTAGCCGAATCTAAAAACTCCTTTTTATGATGCTCTCCAATTCCAAAAACGTCAAGTCCGGCCTGATCAGCCAACTCGATTCTTTGTAATAATTGTTCCATCGCATCGACACTACTCAAAGTGTTGTTGTCTCCGTACATCGCCGAAGCAAAACTGTCTATACCAATTTCTATCATCTAGTAAAGATATTAAAATTTATTTTTTCTGTTATTAAAAAAACGGCTTTAAGGAGTAGCATTCGGAATAAATATCAATCAATTTTAAACACGAATTTCACCAATTTGCACGAATTAGTTTGTGAAATTAATTTCACAAACTAAGGCTAACCAATTATCATTTGTGCAAATTCGTGAAATTCGTGTTATTTTAAACTTATCTGCGAGTTACAATTTTTAAGGCTATAATTATTTTGTCATCTGTACCCTGAAATTAAATGATTTTTGTATCTGTATCTGATCTGTTTTACCTCCTAATTTTGTTAAGAAATTAAACAACTACAGCAATGGATACCACGAACACAGCCAACATTCAATTTGATTCAATCAACATATCGTCTTTGAAATCTGTTGTAAATATTTACCAAAGTAAGGTGAACGATACCGAAAGCAAATTCATAAAATCATCAGAGCATTTTGGTCTTCCTTTAAGTATTGCCTCTTTTGATAATCGCGTAATTGGTTATGCTTTTGTCTTGATTAATAACGAGGGAAAACCGGAAATTAAATCGTATTGGGAGCAGGAATTTTATAGTATTGAGGTAGAGCAGGATTTAAAATTTCATGCTCAGAATACTTTTTTTACCGCATTTAAAGATCCTGAAACTCGCACCAATAAAATTCAAAATGCTGCCGAAAAATTATTCAATTGGTTAAATGTTTGTAATTAATATAACAAAGGATACAGATTAAATTTTAGTAAATTTACAGGACACAGATAACGATTAGAAAATGGCAAGAGAGGTTTTATATCAAAAAATTGCAAATACAATTCAGGAACAAATATTCTCCGAAACTTTAAAAATTGGAGATAAACTTCCGTCTATTCGTGCTTTTCAGAAATTGCATAATGTAAGCATGAATACCATAAAACAAGCATTTTTAGAATTAGAAAGCAAATCGTTGATAGAATCCCGTCCAAAATCAGGGTTTTATGTCAGTAAAACTTCGAATAGAAAATTACTGATTCCTTCAATGAACAAATTGAAATTATCAGAGCAAAAAACAACTTCTGAGGATTTAATCACCAAGGTTTTTGATAGTTTGAGCGATAAAGATATCACCAGATTTTCGATTGGAGTTCCGGATCCGAGCTTTTTGCCTATTGCAAAGCTTAATAAAGGTCTTGCAAAAGTGGTACGTAATCTGGCAGAAAGCGGTACAAGTTATGAACCTGTTCAGGGAAGTGCCAATTTGAGACGAAATGTGGCAAAATGGGCAATTGTATTAGAAGGAAAATTGACCGAAGATGATTTTGTAACCACGTCTGGAGCTATGAATGCTATTTTTAATTGTTTAATGGCCGTTACCAAACGCGGCGATACTATCGCGATTGAAAGTCCGGTTTATTTTGGAATTATTCAGATTGCCCAAAATATGGGACTTAACATAATCGAATTGCCTACGCATCCTACCACAGGAGTAGATTTAGAGGCGTTAAAGAAAGTGATTCATAAAGTAGATGTTTGCTGTTTTATGAGCAATTTCAGTAATCCTTTAGGAAGTTTAATGCCCGATGAACATAAAAAAGAATTGGTGAAAATGCTCACGCATCATAATATTCCTTTGATTGAAGATGATTTGTATGGCAATTTGTTTTTTGGAACTGTTAGGCCAAAACCTTGCAAGTACTACGACGAAGCCGGAATTGTGATGTGGTGCGGATCAGTTTCTAAAACTTTGGCGCCGGGATATCGGGTAGGTTGGGTGGCACCGGGAAAATTCAAAGATAAAATCATCAGGCAAAAAATGGCGCAGACGGTTTGTATGCCTTCGTTGTATCAGGAAGTAATCGCCGATTTCTTAGAACACGGAAGATATGATCATCATTTAAGGAATTTAAGAAGTACATTATATACCAATTCATTGCATTTTCAGCGTACCATTGAGGATCATTTCCCTGAAAATACTAAAATTTCGCAACCGCAGGGAGGTTCGTTTCTTTGGCTTGAACTGGATAAAAGTATCGATACCGCTGTTTTATATGATACTGCGATTCAGCAGAAAATAGGTTTTGCTCCGGGCAGAATTTTTACGCAACATGATCAATACCATAATTGTATGCGTCTTAATTTTGGTTTGGAATGGAAGGAAAAAGTAGAACTGGATCTAAAACGATTAGGACAATTAGTAAAAAATAGTCTTTAACGAACTGCGATTTTTTTATTAAACACATAGAAACATAGCGTTTGTAAACTTATAAAAAGGCGTTTCACTTATTTTAAATTCACATAGCCAGCCAGACAGCTATGTGAAAGAAATGGGTTTCTTTTTTGAATTCTTTATTTACACATAACACCTATGTTTCTACGTCTTTAATAAAAAAAAGCGATTGTTATCTAATGAGAAAATCCAAAAGAAACACTGATCAGAATGATTACAATAACGATTAATGTAATTACGACATAGAGATAATCTTTTTCTAAAAGAAAAGAAAACAGCGATAGTAAAACACGTAATACAGGCGTAAGGAAAAGTAAGATGATCCCAACGAAGATTAGCGATTCTCCATTTCCCTGAATAGCTCCATTATAAATTGTTGAAATTACTTCGAATATATTACGGTCGTTTTCTTTAAAAACAGAATAGTTTTCGATATCGTTGCTGTGTCCCATCAAATATACTATTCCGCCAATAAAAGCTACAGATAATGAGATCCAGACACCGTAGCGTAATAAATTACCAATTATGGATTGAAAATCTTTTTCTCCAAATTTTTCGTGTTGCATTGTCTTAGATTTTTCCATTAAGTCCGTTGTATATCATGTTTACTGCAAGCACAAAAATCAGGCACGCAAAAAAGATTCTTAGTTTTTTAGGGTTGGTTTTTACCAGTACTTTTGCTCCGGCCATAGCACCAAACAAAACACCAATAACCACCGGCATACAAATTCCAGGTTCGATATATCCTTTCTGGATATAGATTACAGAACTCGCCATTGCCGTAACTCCCATCATAAAATTACTCGTTGTGGTAGAAACCTTAAACGGGATTCTCATGATATTGTCCATTGCAATAACTTTAAAAGCACCGGAACCAATACCTAATAAACCTGACATCATACCGGCAATTCCCATCATTCCAAAACCGCCTACTACGTTTTTGGTTCCGTAATGTACCACTTGCCCGTCATGAGTTGGATAAGTTCCTTCCAGTCGTAATTTTTTAGCCAAAGGAGATGATTCTAAAACAATATGTTCTTCCTTTTTTCGAAGTGAATTTATAGCCGAGAAAATCAAAGTAAGTCCGAATAATACAGCTATGAATGAAGTAGGTGCGATGGTCGAAAGTAAAGCTCCGCAAACGGCTCCTATTGTTGTGGCAATTTCGAGAAAAATTCCCAGTCGCATATTCGTAATTCCTTCCCTGACATAAGCTGCAGCTGAACCTGAGGAAGTTGCGATTACAGAAACCAAAGCTGCACCAATTGCATAATGAATGTCGACGCCAAGAATGACTGTTAAAAGGGGAATAATGATGATTCCGCCACCCAAGCCTGATAATGAGCCAATAAAACCTGCTAAAAAAGCACCAAGAATCATAATCAGGGTAAATGTAAGTACTGTCATTCGGATAAATTTTGTTGGTGCTAATTTACGAATTGATATTTGTTCAGGACGGATTTAGGAGCTTAAATATACCTTAAAAATGAGGCGTCTTTAATTTGTGTCAGTGTAAAATATTGTTAATTAGTGAGATATGGTATTTTGTTTCGTTTTTAAATTTCTAAGAGTTTCTTCAACTATGCACAATTTTGTCATTTTTATTTCTATTATAAAACCAATTTTTTTTTGAGGAGCTGATCCCGCAACCGAGCCTGAAAGTGCGAACTGGCGAAGCAATCCTTTTCATAAGACAATTTAAGATTAACATCTCGTTTGTCTTCCGGATGAATAATTTTTATTCTAAAAAAAGTAATACAAAATGACATTTACCGCAAAGTGCACAAAGGTTTTGCGCAGAGTTCACTAAGCTTTGTCTTTATTTCGCTTTGCTTTGAGATCGCTAAGGGATTGTGAAAAATTAAAAACGTCAATAGTAGCGAAGTGGAAGGTGCACCAATTGGAACCTGTGTTTCTCACAAAGTCTCGAGACGCTCAGCCTGACAAAAATCGAGTGTAAAAAATCCGCGTAAATCTGCGTTTTCGCGACAGCGAATCTGTATCATCCGTGTGCCATTAAAAGCAAAGTAATCATAATAAAAACCACAAAAAAACTCCATTATTGCAATGGAGTTTTTATGAAAATAATAGTCTGAATCCTTTATAAAGTGGGATCATGATCTATTTTTTTGCTTTTGCGATAGAATCTCTTTTTATAGCAGATGTATCTGTAATTACAGTTGCTGTGTCTAATGTAGCGTCTACACTATCAATTGTTGTTTCGGTAGAATCAACATAGGTATTATCGGCTGGAATGGTATCGGTTTTCTTGCAGGAAAACGAAAGTCCGATTAAAATAAAAAGAAATGTGATTTTTGATTTGATTAGCGTTTTCATAATTTCATTTATTTCGTTAATAATTAATTATTTCAAAATTAGAGGTTTAGGTCTTTAATCCTTTACATGATTCTTAATTTTGTTTTATAAAATACTCATTATTAGTGAATTAAATATGTATTATTAAAAACTGAAAATTTCTTATGAAAACGAGTGCCCTAGCCCAGACAGGAGCGGCATCCTTTTGTGGTGGGGTTCAACACAAAAGATACAGTGGATGGCTGGATTAGCTTCTAATTATTAAATTGAAATTTTTATTTATTGTCAAGAGCAAAAGAAGTTCTGTCGATAGCAGAAAGCAATAAAGCAGCTGCGGCACTTGTGAGAACAGAATAATCAAAAGGGGCTTTTACGGAAACTGAAATGGCCATGGTGATGGAGAAAAGAAGCATTAATCCTGCGGTTCCTAAAGCGGCATATTTAGTTTTGAACCCGATGATTAAGGAAAGCCCAAAAGAGATTTCCAAGAATGTGGCCAAAGCGCCTAAAATTCCTGCAACGGATTTATTAACAAAAGAGTTTAAGGTGTGGGTGTAGGTGATAAAGTTGTCCCAGTTTCCCCACGCAACTCCGGGATCCCCGGGTGCACCCCAAAGTCCGAAACGGTCTGCAACGGCTGAAAGCATGGTGATTCCTAACACTATTCGTAAAATTAAGCCTGCTTGTGGTACTGCTATGTTTTTCATTTTTGTATTTATTTTTACGTAAATATAACAAGATGAGAAATAACTTTACAGTCCAGTTTTTATAAATGCTACAGCCCAGATTATTTTTTAAATCCGTCTTCTTTATCCTTAAAAGCCCATGTTGCCATTGCTTCGATAACGGGCATTAAACCCTGTCCTGCATTACTGAGTTTGTAGGTCACAAATGGCGGAACAACCGGTTTTGCCTCGCGAATCACCAGATTATCTGCTTCGAGTTGTTTAAGATGCTGAATGAGCATTTTCTCTGTAACTGCAGGAATCGCTCTTTTAAGTTCGCTGTAGCGTTTGCTTCCGCCAGAAAGATGATAGATAATAATGGGTTTCCAATATCCGCCAATTTTTTCCATAACATAAGTTACAGGGCATTGTTGTAAGGCATATTGCTTATTTTCCTGAATGGTAGATGATTCTTTGATTGCTGTCATTTGTGCATACTTTAGGGTAAGTACTTGTATAAAAGTAAGTACAAATATACCTTTGTTACAGATAATAAAAAAATAATTTAGCTATGAAAATTACAATCTCAGGTTCTTTAGGAAATATAGGAAAACCTCTAACTGCAAAACTAATTGCTTCTGGCCATGAAGTAATCGTAATTACAAGTAATAATGACAGAGTTGAAGCTATTGAAACTTTAGGCGCAAAAGCTGCTGTAGGTTCTGTAAGCGATGCTGCTTTTTTGAAAAATGCTTTTACAAATGCTGATGCCGTTTTTGCGATGACGCCGCCAAACTTAGGAGGATCTGATATTATTGCGAATACTACGGCTGCGGGTAAAGCGCTGGCAACGGCAATAAGCGAAGCAGGAGTGAAGCGCGTTGTAATGTTAAGCAGTATTGGTGCCGATTTGCCAGAAGGTACAGGACCAATTGCTGGACTTTATAATATCGAAAAAATATACGAAGGTTTAGAAAACGTATCGCTGACTTTTCTTCGTGCGGGATTTTTCTATACGAATTTGTATAATGATGTTCCGATGATTAAGGGAGCAGGAATTATTGGATCTAATTATCCATCAACCGCTAAAATTCCTTTTGTACATCCGGAAGATATTGCAGCTGCCGTTGCCGAAGAATTGCAAAAAACACCGTCAGGAAAAAACATTCGTTATATTGTAAGTGATGTACGAACTCCAATTGATGTTGCAAAAGTTTTAGGTGCTGCTATTGCCCAACCAGAATTACCATGGATTGAGTTTACAGATGAGCAAGCGCTTGGCGGAATGACGCAAGCCGGATTACCTGAGGAAATGGCAGGATTATACACCGAAATGGGTTCAGGTTTAAGAAGTGGTAAAATTCAGCATGATTTTTTAAGTAATACAATTGCTGTTGACGGAAAAATTAAGTTAGAAGATTTTGCGAAGGAATTTGCTGCAAGATTTTAAGCAAATCATATTATAGAAAAAAGCCGATTGTACAATCGGCTTTTTTTGTTTTCGATTTTTATTGATACAAGCCGATTAGATTTGGTAAATTTATACAGATATACAATCAACTTATACCATTTGTAAAATTTGATCTGCTAGTATCTTTGTACTATAAGACAACTTAAAATTAAAAATATGAAAGCTATAGGATTTAAAACTTCATTGCCCATTGCTGAAAAAGACAGCTTTATAGCATTTGAAACTCCAAAACCAATTCCGGGTAAACGTGATTTGTTAGTAAAAATAAGTGCTGTGTCTGTAAATCCGGTTGATTTTAAGATTCGTCAGAATAGTGCAAAAGATACTGTTCTGGAAACTCCTAAGATTATTGGCTGGGATGCCGTAGGAATTGTAGAAGCAATAGGAGAAGATGTGCGTTTGTTTGAGGTAGGCGATCCCGTATTTTATGCCGGGGATATTACGAAACAAGGAAGCAATGCCGAATATCAGGTTATTGATGAGCGAATTGTGGGTAAAAAACCAACATCATTAAGTCTCGAAGAAGCTGCTGTTATACCGTTAACAGGTTTAACTGCCTGGGAAATATTATTTGATCGTATCAGGATTAATCCTGAAAAGGACAAAGGAAAATCTATCCTAATCATTGGTGGTGCCGGTGGAGTAGGTTCTATTGCGATTCAGTTGGCTAAAAAAATTGCAGGTTTAACGGTTATTGCAACGGCATCCCGTCCGGAAACTATCGACTGGTGTAAAAAGCAAGGTGCTGATTTTGTTGTAAATCATAAAGATTTGGTTGCATCGGTTCGCGAAGCGGGATTTGAATATGTAGATTTTATTTTGGACTTTGTTGATACCAATGCCTATTGGGACACGATGGTCGAATTGATCAAACCTCAAGGACATATTGCCTCGATTACCGGAAGCAGTGATCCAGTTGTATTAAATAAACTAAAAAACAAAAGCGCCTCATTTTCCTGGGAATTAATGTACACTCGCTCGATGTTTGAAACTGATGATATGCAGGAACAACATAATATCCTGAATAAAATTGCTGATCTTCTGGATGATGGTACTTTAAAAACAACCCTTAACGAAACTCTATTGGGATTAACTGCAGAGAATTTTAAAAAGGCTCATGAGTTACTGGAATCTGGGAGAACTATTGGGAAGATTGCTATTAAGTTGTAGATAAAATAGAAATAAAAAGGAGGTTAACAAAAAACGAACCTCCTTTTTATCAATACTGAATAGTATACTCCTTTAATACTTTCGAAATCGAATTACTGTTCAATAATAGAAACAATACTTTTAGGAATTTCATCAAATCCTTCGATAGAATATGGTTTGATCAGATAGGCTTTTACACCCATCAAATCGCATTTTTCTTTATAAACAGGATTTATACTTGTCGAGTAAACAAAGCAGGGAATCGTTTTTAAGTTGTTGTTATTTAAAATTTGCTGTAATGCCTCAATGCCGTCAAGTATAGGCATGTTGATATCGGTAAGAATAATGTCGGGTGTTTCGTTTGAAGCATTTTCTAAAAAGTTTAAAAGTTCTTCACCATTTGCGACAAGACTTACTTTTGCAAAATCCGGATTTTTATTAAAGCTATGGCAGATAATATCTGCATCATCGATATCATCTTCGGCAATAATAATATGTAAGTTATATAAATGTGGCATTTTATAAGATTGGGAAATAAAGGTTAAATGTAGTACCCTCATTCAGTTTACTTTGTACAGTAATATTTCCTGAGTGGTTCTCCATGATTTTTTTGCAAATGGCAAGACCTATTCCGTTTCCGGAATATTCATTTTTGGCATGCAGACGCTGAAAGATAGTAAAAATTTTAAGCAAATGATTTTGTTCCATCCCGATACCGTTGTCTTTAATCTGAATTTTCAGGTATTGTTCAGGTTGATTTGGAATTTCAGATTCAAAATTATCAATTTGAGAAATTTGAATCAGCGGAAAATCCTCTTTTTTGCTGTATTTAATAGCGTTTGAAATAAGATTAGAAAAAAGCTGACGCATTTGCACTCTCGAAGCTTTTATGGTAGGCAATTTTCCTATTTGAATAACTGCTTTTTTATCCAATATTATAATTTCGAGATCATCACATACTTCCCTTATTATATCGACGAGATTAACGTCTGTACGTTCTTCCTGTGCAGTATGAGACGAATAACTGACTAAATCATCTACCAGCGAATTTAATCTTAAAGCAGCTGATTTCATGACATTCATAGATTTAGCATCAGCTTCAGAAAGATAGCTGGCATCTATTCGACCATTATACATTACAATTTTTCGAAGAGGTTCTTTAAGGTCATGCGATATTACATGAATAAATTCCTCCAGATTTGCATTTATTCGGTTCAATTCGTGAATTTTTTCTTCCAGATCTTTTTGATGTTGTATCAAAGCATCTTCGTGTTTTTTCTTCTCCGTCAGGTCTGTGATCACGATTCCAATTCCCTGAACAGCGGGTTCAAGATCTGTTACAGCTATATAGGCAGGAAAAGTATTTCTGTAGGTTTCTGTTTTAAATACAATTTCATGTGTGGTAATACCATATTTTAGAGCTTCGATGATAGGTACAAAATTGTCCTTACTATTAAAGTAATCATAAAGGTAGTTTCCAATTATTTTTTCGGCGGGTAAGCCTATCAATTTCGAGAAATAATCATTGCAATATAATATCAGTCCGTTTCTCGAAATACTCAGTGCACCTTGTCCAAATTTTTCGATCAGGAGCCTGAAAGTATAATCGGCAGTTTCTAACGAATAAAGTTGTGGGGTCCCGTTTGTATTGACCACCAATGCATCAACATCTCCCTCTTTTATGGCATCAACAATACTATTAGATTCATAAAGTTGTTCTTTTAGGGTAGCTATTTCAGCTTGTAGGGATTCTATATTTGTATTATTTTCCTTCAAATTATTCGCGTATGTTTAGGATTCTCAATACCTTTTCTTTATCTGATAAATCGCCAAGAATTATTCGTCTTGGTTCAGGATTTGTTTTTATCAGGGTAGGTATCGCCACTATTTGATGTATTACTGCCTGTTCTGTATCGCGGCTAATGTCTATAATTTCTAACTCGTAATTATCCTTGAGATATTGGTCGCATATTTTACGCAGGTTTTCGATAGCATGACCTGATTTAACAGACATACCCGAAACAAAAAGCATAAATTGATGTTTTTTACTTGAGCCATCAGCTGAATCGTCCATTTTTTTAAGAGTTTAAGGGTTTTATATTAAGCCCAACAAGTACTCGTTCCTCATTCGAAAGATCACCAATGATCTTACGAATAGGTTCTGGAAATTTTCTAACTAATGTAGGTACAGCAAAAATCTGATCACCTTCTGCCAATTGCGGATTTTTAAGTAAATCTACAATTTCGATACTGTAAATTCCTTTCAAATGTTCTTCGGCATATTTTTTTATATTTTCCAGTGCCGTTATTGATTTTGGCGTTTGACCCGCAATATATAATCGTAATTGCCATTCGGCTACAGCTTCTTTTTTCATTTTACTCTATTTTTTTTTCGAAGACATCTTTTCCTGCAATTCTTCTGTCGCTTTCAGGATACTTAATTCTTCCTCTGCAGATTCGAATTCATTTTTAAGTGCTTCTATATTAGCTTCAAGAACTCTGCGTTTTCGCTCAATTTCCCTGTCTTTCCTGCTAATTTCGTTCTGAAGTTTAATATCTGATATTGTTTTCTTGAACTGATGCGTTTTTCTTGCAGCACCTGTTAAAATACCCTGTGGACCCAATTCTACTTCCAGTAATTCTATACCATTATTGGTAATAACAAATTCCCTTACCTGATTAGAATGTCCCATTCCTCTGGCTTTTACAATAAATATACCGCGGTTTCTTTCGCCAATTCCTTCCATATCACGAACTGTAATCCAGGTATCTACCAGTGAGGATACAGATTCTTCTGCAAGATCGGGTCTAAAGTTATCCGTTTGTTTATTTAATGACGTAAAAAGAGCCGTAATATTGTTTGCTTTCAGCATATCAATCAGCCTTACCATCATCGAACGTACTTCGTGTTCACTTCCCACGGTAATTAGATTACTAATAGGATCGATAATAATTGTGGTAGGTTTAAACTCCCTGATTAATTTTCGAAGCGTAAGCAAATGCAACTCAAGACCGTTTAACGACGGACGTGACGAATGTATTTGTAAAGTACCATCGTCAAGATGCTTTTGAAGATTAACATTGATCGATTTCATGTTGCGAACCAATTGTTGAGGTGATTCTTCAAACGCAAAATATATTGTTTTTTCCTTCTTTTCGCATTGCTCATTAGCAAAGTAACATGCAATGGTGGTTTTAGCCGTTCCTGCTGTTCCTGATACTAATATATTACTTCCGCGATAAAATCCTCCGCCCTGAAACATTTCGTTTAATCCCGGAACTCCGGTCGAAATAACATCCGAAGAAACTTCGTTATCCAGTTTTAATGAAGTAATAGGCAATACCGAAATCCCGTCTTCATCAATAAGAAAAGGATATTCGTTTGTACCATGCGTTGATCCTCTGTATTTTACAATACGAAGTCTTCTGGTCGAAACCTGTTCAATAACACGATGATCCAGCACAATTACACAATCTGAAACATATTCTTCCAGTCCCTGACGGGTTAAAGTTGCTTCACCACGTTCTCCTGTAATAATTGCTGTTACGCCTTTGGTTTTTAGCCAATGAAATAATCTTCGCAACTCAGCTCTTAGAATCGCCTGATTGTCAAGACCTGCAAAGAGAGATTCTATAGTATCAAGTACAACGCGTTTTGCTTTTATCGAATCTATGGCGTGTCCTAACCTGATGAATAAACCATCAAGATCGTATTCGCCTGCTTCTTCAATTTCAGATCTTTCGACTCTTACGTGATCTACAACGAGTTTTTTATCTTTTTTCAGCTTTTCCAGATCAAAGCCAAGTGATTTTACGTTTAAAGTAAGATCATCAGAAGGCTCTTCAAAAGACATGAAAACTCCGGGTTCGTTATATTCTGTAATACCTCTAATAAGGAATTGCATCGATAACAATGTTTTTCCGCAGCCGGCACCACCGCAGATTAAAGTTGGTCGTCCTTTAGGGAATCCACCATCAGTAATCTCATCTAGGCCGTCTACTCCCGTAGGAGTTTTGGGAAATATAAAACTATGTGATTTTGATTGTTCTTGCACGCTATATAATATTCTATGTTACTCAAATATACGTTTTCCTAGAATATTAACAATTAATATTTATTAAAGATTTAACAGCTGTTTAGTGTAAAATGAAATATTTCACAAATACTTTGCATGTAAACATGGGAATAATGTAAAATTTAAGAAAAATTATAAAACAATTATTCTGTTTTATGATTTTTATGAATAAGTTGTTCAATATTTTTAGTGACAACTTTTTTATCTGAAACATTTTTGGCTAAGCCAAAGGCAGTTTCAAAATGTTGTAAAGCTTTTTGATTATCATGCCCCAAATATAAATGTCCAAGTAAAGAGAAATAGAAATGATTATCATTTAATTGTAGTTTTTCTGCTTCAGTAATTGCTTCTTGTTTACCCATTACTTTAGATAAAGCATAGGTTCTGTTTAAAGCTACAATTGGCGAATATTCTAAAATAATTAGATTATTATACAATTCTAAAATGTGCTGCCACTTTTCAGCAGTATCCTTTTTGTGCGTGTGCCAGTACGCAATTCCAGCTTCGAGATGATACTTTGAAAGTGTATTTCCAGTTGATGATTGACTCAGGAAATAAGTTCCCTGGTCTATCAATTCCTTACTCCAAAGTGATTCATCCTGATCTTCATATAAAATGATTTCCCCGTTTTCAGTTGTTCGAGCCTCAAATCTTGAAGAATGAAAACACATCAAAGCCATTAACGCATTCGTTGCCGGTAAATTGGTCGCTTTGTTCTGAATTAATAAATAAGTCAGGCGCATGGCTTCGGCACAAAGATCTTTTCGTAAAGTAGTATTTTGGGAAGTAGAGTAGTAGCCCTCAGAAAATAAAAGATAAATGGTTTTAAGAACCGTATCGATTCGTTCTTGTATTTCGGTTGGGTTTTGGTTTTGAATTTTGATGTTTTCTTCCTTAAGTTTCTCTTTGGCGCGATTTATTCTTTTATAAATCACTTCTTTATTAGAAAGAAAAGCATCGGCAATTTCGTTGATTCCAAAACCGCATAATAGATTTAAGGCAAGCGCAATCTGAGCTTCATCAGAATTACAGGGATTACAAACCGTAAAAATCATTGCCAACTGGCTATCAGCAATATTCTGTTCCGATAAGTCAATTTCGATTTCGGGATTGTTTATTGGGGAATTGTATTTTATTTCGGTTACAATTTTCTTTTCGAAAATGTCATTTCGTTTAAAGTAGTTTTTGGTTTTATTTTTGGCCACGGTATACAACCACGCCGTTGGATTTTCAGGAATCCCTTTTATCGCCCAGGTTTCGGATGCCGTCAAAAAAGTATCGCTCACAATATCTTCGGCAATCTCAATATGATGAATGCCAAACAGACTGCATAAAACCGAAACGATTTTTTGATACTCGGTTCTGAATAAATGAGGGATGAGTTCCTGGTTCATAAAAGTAAAGTTAAAACCCGTGGCCAATCATATTGGAATTTGGAATTTCGTGATTGGAATTTTAAATATTCTACATCGCCTGACGTATCTCTACATTTCCACCCAAGTTCAAAACCGGGCAACCTTGTGCAATTTTGGCAGCTTCGTCATAATCTTTGGCTTTTATGATAATCAATCCGCCAATAGATTCTTTAATTTCTACAAAAGGTCCGTCTGTAATGCCTTTTGCTTTGCTGACAATTTTTCCCTGTCCGTCCCATTTTTGCAAAGGTCTTGCTAGTTTATCTTGTGCGGCCAAACCTCCAAACCAATTTTGCCATTGTTGCAAATGTTGTTGCAATTCTTCCGGCGAAGGCTGATTTTCTTTGGTCGTAAAATCTCTTCTAAATATTAATATGAATTCGTTCATTGTTTTTTGTTTTAAAATTATCACTAATCAAATTTGTTGCGCATAATGGTTTTTAACACATAGAAACATAGTTTTTGTAAATTCAAAAAAGGCGTTTCACTTATTTCAAATTCACATAGCGATCTATCTGAAAGAAATAGATTTCTTTTTTAGGACTCTTTATACTGTAAAATCTATGTTTCTATGTGTTAGAATATATTTTTACTAATATATATAACCAAAAGCTCCATTATTATATGATACTAAGGCTGTCTTTTATCTGAGATATAAATTTAGTGTTTTACCCCAAATAAAAAACAGCCTGATGTATTTATCCAAATTGTCCCACTCTGTAAGTTCCCGGAGTATTAGGGAATGCAAGGTTAAAACGATTCCAGGTATTGATGGTGGTAATTACAAGTGTAAGATCGATTAGTTCCTCGTCTGAAAATTCGCTTTTTGCAATAACATAAACTTCATCATGAACCTGACAAGCTGTTACAGCTTCGGCCCAAGCGAGTGCAGCTCTTTCTCTTGAAGTATAATACGGAGTTTCTCTCCAGGCACTTAAACCAAATAAACGTTGCGGAGTTTCGCCAGTCGCCAAAGCTTCTTTTGAGTGCATGTCTAAACAATACGCACAACTATTAATTTGTGATACTCTAAAATCGACTAAATCTAATAATGATTTTTCAAGTCCTGATTTTTTGATATAACCGGTAATGGCAAATAAAGTACTTAACGCTTTTTGACCTTTTTCGAATGCATTGATTCTAGTTTCCATAATGTATAATTTTTAATGTTATACCCTAATGACAACTGAACTTTCAGGATTGGACAAATTTTCGAAAAAAAATATAGAATTTTTTGAATTGTTTTTTAAACCCTTGATTTTACTGGGGTTTAATGTGTTTTTAATTGATGATTAAATCGATGTTTTTAGAATAGTTAGACAATAAAGGTTTGCCATTAAAACTATTCGTCATTGTCCACGGTACAAGCTTTCCATTTTCGATGATTTCTTTTTTAGAATAAACCATACTAAAATACATTTCTAAATCATTTGGATTTTCCGGCATTGGTTTATTTTTGGACTCTTCGGGAATATCCTCATAATAATATCTGGATTTTTTTAAAACCGGATATTTGTTTAGTAAATATTCATTTAAAGTAAATCTCGGGCCATCACCTTTGTATAAATCATCAAATAAAATAGGAGTAATAGTCAGACTTTTAATATTCTGCTTTAAACTTTTGTATTGATCTGAAGTGGGAGAAAAATCAGATTCCTTCAAATTATCTTTTTCAGATAACTGCCTGATAACCGACAATCGGACATAATCGCCATTGATTTCGGTAACCTTAAAAACAAAATAATATTTTTGATAACTCTGACTTCCGTTAATACCCGTTTCTTTGCTAAAAATAAAACTTCCTAGTTGCAGTTGATGCTCTTTGGTATTCAGGGATTTTTTCCACATATAAGGTTTGTAGACTTTTTCTTTTAAGACATAAAAAGCAATTACAACAATAACAGAAATCAGCAGTATTTTTTTCATTTGTTCGGATAAATGTGAATTAAAAATTAAAAATTACGAATTAAAAATTACAGTTCACATAACGCTATGAGTTTTATTACAAATGAAATGACTTTTTCAGCTATAAAATCTATGTCTCTATGTGTTTTATAAAAAAAACTAAGCGCAAACTGTATTAAGAATCCAGCCAATTCTTAAAATTATTAATTTCCTTTTTGCTTAAAATAATAGGTTCATTATCCGGAAGCACAACATTCAATAAAATCTCTATTTTCTGGCTCGAATGTTTTATGATTTCCTGAATATGATGGCGGTTGATGATGTATTTTCGATTTATTTTAAAGAAAATATCAGGATTAAGTTTATTAATTAAATCTTTTAGATTGCTGTTATACAAATAACTGCTGCCGGAATTAGTATAAATATACAGATGTTTTCCTGTAGCATAAAAATAAGTGATAGAAGTATCGTTTATAGAAAGAAGTTTATCCCTGTGATTCACCAAAAAATGATGCTGAACGCTGCTTTGATTTTCAATTTCGACCAAAGATTCGACAATCAGGTTGGTATTAAAAGTTTCTTTTATGTTTTTATATTTGAGTAAAGCTTCGTGTAATTCCTCTTCTTCGTAAGGTTTTAGAAGATAATCTATAGTGAAATGTTTGAAAACTTTTACGGCATAAGAATCGTAAGCGGTAATAAAAATAACGGGACATGAAACACTTGCCTGCTCAAAAATGTCAAGACTTTTACCGTCGCCCAAATGAATATCCATAAAGGCAAGATCAACAGTATTTACTTTAAAAAAAGCAACGGCATCTTTTACAGATTTCAGTACCGTTATTTCATTAATCGAAATGATATTCTGCTGTTCTAAGATGGATTTGAGATAGCTTGAAGCCAAATGTTCGTCTTCAATAATAACTACTTTCATGACGTTTAATTTTCTGTAAAGTTAAAAAAAAAGCTCCGTTAAAAACGGAGCTAATTTTTTTACAAATCAGGATTATTTAAACGGGCATCAAGAGGGAATGGAAGCGTATAACGCGGATCATTTTCTATTAATGTATAATCCTGATCATTAAAAGTATGATTGATTTGTTGTTGTGTTGTTCGTCGCAAATCAAACCAACGGTGACCTTCTACAGCAAACTCACGTTGTCTTTCCTTAGCTATAAAATCAAGAAGCTGAGTTTGTGTCATGCCAGCAATCGAAGTACTTAATGTGTTAAAAGCTGTTGCAGTATATCTGTTTTTAATGAAAGTTATTACAGTTGTTCTTGCGGTTGGCAGATCGCTTAATTGTGCTGATGCTTCTGCTTTAGTCAAATACAATTCAGATGTTCTGAACGTACATTTTTGAGCGATATCACCACCTTTTCTAAATCTGTATCTGCTTCCGCTTGCCTGATAATACAAAGCAAAACGCAAGTCGTTTGTTTTATCATAAACGCCTGTTAAAGTTGGCGCAGCATATGACGCTCCTTTCAAAAGATTAATAAAAGGATCTTCAAGCGCTAATATAGATTCCGGACCGTTATAAAGGTTAGGTAAAGCAGCAGTTGTGTTTAAATTGATTAAAGCACTTTTGTATGTCATTGCTTTATCTGCAGCTGCAATGGCTTTTGCCCATTCTTTTCTGTATAAGAAAATACGAGATTCCATAGCATATAATGCAGCCTTAGAAAAACGGTAGTTAATACCCGCTGTCTGAGTGTCTAAATTTAATAATTTTCTAGCCTCTTCATTATCAGATAAAATCTGGTCGTAAATAACAGCAACACTTTGAGGAATGTAAGCCTGCTCTAAATCTATTTGTAAAGCCAACGGAACACCTCTGTCTGTTCCAGCTGTTGCAGCATTAAAAGGTTTACTGAAGATATTCAATAAATCAAAATAAGTTAAGGCTCTTAGTGCATAAGCTTCTCCTATTAGTTGATCTTTCTCTGCAGAAGGCGCTAATTTTGCACTTGCTTCATTGATGATAACATTCGTATAGAAAATTCTGTTGTACAAAGCAGCATAAGGAAAACTGTTTGTAGTTTTATCAGGATTAGCATCGTTCCAGATATAATGATCTCTGTAAAAAGTAGCATTATCATTAAATTCATCCAAAACCAATTCGTCTGCTCTAATAGCAGATAATGCTTTATGAATAGCAGTTGTAGAATAGCCGCTTGTCATTACTGCTCTGTAATCAGTTAAAGTTTCCGGAATTACTTTACCTACCGGCTCAACATCAAGATAATGATCACAGCTTACAGTAGTAATGGCTACACCGGCAAAGAATACGTATTTTAATATATTTTTCATTTTAAATCAGATTAAAAAGTTAGGTTACATCCTAAAGATATTGATCTTGGGATTGGTTGTGCATAGATATTTCCGTATGTTTCAGGGTCAAAGTAACCTTTATAATCAGAGCTGATTACAAATAAGTTTCTTCCTTCTATACTAAATCTAACACTGTCCATAAACAATGTTTTTGTTGCTGTTTTAGGTAATGAATATCCTAAACGAACGCTGCTTAAACGCATATAGCTCATTTCATGAACCCAAGTATCTAAATAGTTGTAAACATTAAGTGGTGCTCCTGCTGGAGAAAACCATTGGAAAGCCATCCATGAATCTCCTGTTCCTGAAGTTTCACTAGTAATTCCAGGTATGTGCGAACCTGTATTAGTAGGTGACCATGCATTAAGTATATCTGTAGTGTAGTTTTGACCACGATCTACTTGTGTACCATTAAAATTTGGTCTTTCAACAACAGTTTGTTTAAGATTGAAAGTGGTAGCAATAGTAAGATCAAAATTATGAACTTTAAATGTGTTGATAATACCACCAGTAAATTTAGGATCTGCATCTCCAACATAAGTAAACAAATCTCTTGTTTGTTCATCTGTAAGTTTTGATTGCGAGAAAACTCCAGGGAAAAAATCTGCATAAGGATCAAAAAGACCAAAAAGAGTTTGGGTGTTTACAGTTTCTCCTTTTTTATTTACAAATAAAGGGAAACCACTTTCATCAATTCCGTTAGTTTTTAATGCAAATACGGCATTAACAGGTAATCCTTGTCTTGAAGGTAAATAGCTGTTAGATCTTATCTGGATACGATCAACAGTACTCTTATTATGAGCAAAATTAATAGTCGTGTTCCATTTAAAGTTCGGACGGTCAATGTTTCTTGTAGACAAAGAAATTTCATATCCTTTATTCGTTACCTGAGCCCAGTTAGCATTTGTAAACTCAAAACCGTTTTCAACAGGAAGTGATTGTAAACCAATTAAATCAGTACTTTTTCTTCCGTAAACATCAGTTACAATGTTGATACGATTGTTGAATAAACCAAGATCCATCCCAAAGTTGGTATTCTCCGTTTTTTCCCATCTTAATTTATCATTTGGAGGAGAAATTACAGTAATAATAGGTTCTGATTGTCCCGGTAAAATAATAGTTGTTTGATTTGTTCCAACGACATACGGAGAAGTATTTTTATCGATATTTCCTTGTAAACCGTAAGACGCACGTAATCTTAAATTAGAAACTATTTCGCTGCCTTTTAAGAAATTTTCTTCAGATACTGCCCATGAACCAGAAACTGCCCATAATGGTAAGTATTTGTATTTAGGATCTACACCAAATAAATCTGAACCGTCGTAACGAACACTTCCAAAGAAAGTATATTTTCTGTCATAAGTATAAGATGCTGTTGCGAACAATGATGCAAATGCATTTTCGTTTTCACTCTTTAAATACGTTCTATAGTTTAAATTAGATGCATAAGCCTGAGTTGGAAAAACAATTTGAGTTGTAGTCAATGTTTTCGGGTCGAAACCAAAACCTTTTGTATTAATAGCTGTGCTTTTGTTTTTTCTTAATTCATTACCCACCATAAATTCTAACTCATGTTTTCCTCCAAGAGTAGTACTATAGTTTAACATCGTTTTCCAGTTATATTGAAAAAAGTCAGTGTTTGAATTTTGAATAATTCCGCCCACAGGAAGGAAATAAGTATAAGCTCCATTTGCAAATACACTTGTTTTTTCTCTTTCTTTTCTTGTAAAGTAAGTGTCTTTACCAGCATATTTTTCAGAAGCATTGTTGTCAAACTGTAAACCAATTTGTGTACTTGCTTTTAATCCTTTTGTAATATTATAATCAACATCAAGTAATGCTTTTATAGATCTTGTAGTCAATTCGTAATTGGTATTTTCTCTTTCTTCTAAGTAATTAAAAGGAATATATACAGTTCCATTTCCATATCCGGTCATGTCTTTATCATAATTATAACTTCCATCAGCGTTTAATGGAGCTAAGTATGGATTTGCATTTCTGGAGTAATTAGCAGGATTTGTAAAAGTGTCTGTATCTGAAATATAAGATGATTTTTTACTTTGTGTACCAAAAATTCCAACTCCAACATGCAATTTATCAGTTACATCAAAGTTGTTTTTTAAAGTAAGGTTGTATCTGTCAAAACCAGTTCCGATAGTAGCACCTTCTTCGTTGTAAGCTCCTAAAGAGAAATAGTAATCAGATTTTTCTCCACCACCAGATAAACTTAATGTATATTGTTTGTTGATGGCGCTTCTGTACAATAAATCGCCCCAATTGGTATTGGTGTTTCTTAAAGCGTTGATTGAGTTTTGTGTTGTTGGACTTAGAGACGAAAAACCTCCCGATCTGTAGGCTCCTAATTCATTAGCCTGTTTAAGAATACGGGAAATTTCTCCGTTACCGTCTCTGTAAGTCAAATCTTCTCTTGAAGCCAGCGAAAGTTCAAAATCTACTTTTTGAGAAGAATTTAAAAGGTTTAATTTAGAAAAATCAGGTTTTTGAGTCACGAAAGTATTCACATTCAAATCTACTTTCATGCTTCCTTTTTTTCCTTTTTTAGTCGTTACCACAATAACACCGTTTGCAGCTCTTGCCCCGTAAATGGCAGTTGCAGCAGCATCTTTTAATATGGTAATATCTTTAATATCCTCAGGATTTAAACCTGCGATAGAAAAATTGCTTAAAACATCGATATTGTCTTTGTCGTAGTTTTGAGGAACATCATTTCCTTCAAGAGGTAAACCATCTAAAACCCATAACGGATCCTGTGCACCATTAAGAGATGCAGTACCACGAATTCTGATTTTTGAGATCGTTCCCGGAGCTCCCGTTTGTTGTGTTACGGCAACACCCGCAACCTGACCAATTAACATTTGATCTAAACTCGCCACACCCGCTTGTTTGATATCTGCCATTTCAACTTTTGCAACAGCTGATGTCAGTTTTCTTTTTTCGATCTTTTGGTAACCTGTAACCACGATTTCTTTTAATTCGCTTACGTCAGATTTTAAAGAAATAGTGTATTGGTTTTTATCTGTAATATCAATTGTATAAGGCAGATATCCCATATAAGAGACTCTTAAACTTTTGATATTACTGTTGATTTTGAATTCGAATGCACCATCAAAATCAGTTACGGTACCAAGGCTTGCGCTCGTGATCACCCCTTTTTGTTCTGTGTTGTTAGATATGGAACTATTCTCGACAAAAACAGTAACTCCCGGTATCGGTAGTCCGTCTTTGGCATCAAGTACCTTTCCTTTAATAGTCCTTTCCTGCGCATACCCCGAAAGGGCAACAAGGAAACTCAGCATGTAAAATAAATTCTTCATTGGGTTGTTTTTGGATTGTATTAATTTATAGTGTGTTGTTTAAAGCCTTTTCAATACGTTGAATCAAATCAAAATAATGGTTTCTGGTTTCCTGATTTCCGATGTTTCTTTTCGTTTTCAGTAATTGTAACACCTGATTCAATTCGCCTTTTTTATCAGATGTCACTTCAGAAACTCTTTTTAGAGAAGATTGATTAATGTTACGCGCCATTTTAGATTCATCTAAATAATCACACAAATGAGGCATGCTTAATGTTTCTTCTAACTGAATGATTTTTTTCGCGTCAGTTTTTTCAAAAAGTTTATTTGTCGAAACAATCAGTACATCAACATAATTTTTCTGAGTCATACGCTCCATAATCGTAAGCGATTTATTCTGAATGGTAGGAGCAAAAATATTTTGGTGTAATGTTTTGAATAATTGTGTTACAGTGAACACATTTTCTTTGGTTTCGTTGCGCTGATACAACTCGTTTTCGGTAATTCGCAACAAACGATCGTCGCTTAATAAACTGTATAGAACTCCGTATTGTAATTCTCTTGCCAATGTGTAAGGAGTATACTCATAAGGTCCAAGAGGAGAATCTTTCAACGGATTTGTTTTATCTAAAATCGGGTTAAAAAACAACCATTCCGGAAGCTTGATACTATTGTTTAATAAGTACGAAACCGCTCTTTTCTGGATTGCTGCAGGAACCGCAACATAACTTTGTTTGTTATCACCGTGAACCGTTGTGTTCAGGTAAACACCACCTACATTGGTCAATACATGATAGTTATATAGATTCCACTGGCCAATTGCACCAATATATAATTTACCCGTCTGGTAGTAAGATTCGTCTTTGTCGTACGTCCATTCAAGGATTTTACCCACAACTCTTTTTAAGTTTTTAAGTCCGTATTCGCTCGCTTTCATCGCATCATCACCCAAATCTTCAGATTGCGAACGCGGATCTATCGTAGCGTCACCATCTTGTTGTTCTCCGTAAAAATAAACCGGATCATCCTGGTGTTTTGTAATCAATGCATTCAAAGCATTGTGCTCTTCTGTTTGATCCCCATACCATCTGTAACCCCATTCGATAGCATATTTATCGTATTCACCAATTTTTGGAGTAATCGCTTCTACGTTATCTTCCGGTTGAGCGATATAATTGTAACGTGCATAATCCATGATTGATGGAGCAGTTCCGCCCATTTTTGCTGTAAAAGCCGGTGATCTTAATGATTCTACCGGATAAGCAAATGAAGCCCCCATATTGTGTTTTAAACCAAAAGTATGTCCAACCTCATGAGACGATACAAAACGAATTGCTTCTCCCATATGTTCATCACTAAATTTGTTTCCTCTTGCTTTAGGGTCGATTGCGCCAGTCTGAATGCGCATCCAGCTTTGTAATGAAGTCATTACGTTATGCCACCAGATAATATCAGATTCGATGATTTCACCACTTCTTGGGTCTACAACTGCAGGTCCCATAGCATTCGATTTTTGAGACGCTACATAAGTTATAACCGAATAGCGTACGTCATCAATATCAAAATCAGTATCTTCTTCTGTAGGCTCTTTTGCAATTACAGCATTTTTAAATCCTGCTTTTTCAAAAGCAGCCTGCCAGTCGCGAACACCTTCTATAATATAAGAACGCCATTGTTTAGGTGTAGATGGGTCGATATAATAAACAATAGGTTTTTTAGGTTCTACTAATTCACCTCTTTTGTATTTTTCGATATCCTCTTTTTTAGGTTCTAATCTCCAACGCGTGATCAATTCTTTTTCTAATACTGCATGTTGGCTGTCGCTGAAATACCAGTGTTTTTCTGAGAAATATCCAACACGTTTGTCGGCAAAACGAACTTGCATAGGTACTTTATCCAATAAAACAATATTAGAAGTAACCCCAAAAGTAACCGAAAGGGCAGGACCGCCTTCGCTTACAGAAGTAGTCAGCTGCGATTTAACCACAATATTTTTAGGAAACGTTTTCACATTTTCTATATACGAAAGTTCAGATTTTACAGATCCTCCAAAACCAATATTGCTTAAAACATCATTAAAGCTTTTTTGCTTTCCGTCAAAAACCTTATTGGCTTTTATTACTACCGATGTCGAATCGTTGTTTTTAGTTTCGATATCAAAAACTTCGATAATCGATTCTGAAAAGTTACTGTTTACAGATGCTGTAATAGCGTCTCCAACCGGCGATGAAACTTTTGGTACAGATGATTTTACCCAAACTTTTTTGGCAACCAAATCTTTATGAAACGTGATGATTTTATTCTCGTAATTCATTCCTCTGTTTAAACCTGCATCATTAACAGGTAAAGGAACATTTGAAATTTTATTAACGACTAAGAATTCTCTTTGAAAAAGTGAATCGTTGATCTCCAGATAAAGATCTGTTTTTACCTGAATAGTATTGAAAAGACCTTTTTTGAATGTACCTTTTTTAATAAGGTCATCATATTTTTGTCCTTTCGCATTTTTTAATGAATCCTTAACTTGTTCTGTTTTGTCTTCTTTATTCTTTTTGTTCTTTTTTTGAGCAATCATAGTACTAGTATTCAGTACCAATACCACCAAAGCGATATTTTTTAGACTTCTCAACAATGCCTTTTCTCTCATAGAAAGTTAAGTTTAGGTTAATTTTTGGCTAAAAATATTGCATGAATTACGTTAAAAAAAGCAAAATGGAGTGAGTGGCTTTTTTTCGGGAGTGAATGTTTTTTTTTATCCAATTAAAGGTAAAATGCAAGTAAAATCGCCGTCTTTTTTATACGCTTTAAAATTGTCTTTAGAGTAGTATTTATAAATACTTTCTAAGTATTTGTGACCAAACTTAGATTCTTTCCCGAAGTTTTGCTTTTCGTTTAAATTATTGGTAATAATTACAACGTTTTCGTTAATGTTAATTGTGATTTGTAAAGGAG
Organism: Flavobacterium piscisymbiosum; assembly: GCF_020905295.1. Classification (NCBI taxonomy): domain Bacteria; kingdom Pseudomonadati; phylum Bacteroidota; class Flavobacteriia; order Flavobacteriales; family Flavobacteriaceae; genus Flavobacterium; species Flavobacterium piscisymbiosum. The sequence goes on from NZ_JAJJMM010000001.1 coordinate 3,805,891, forward strand.
TTTCTTCAGAAGCAATATTATGCTTAATTGCATTTTCTACAGCAATCTGAAAAGCCAGATAAGGCACTTTTTTTGCCAGAAAGCTTTCATCTTCAATAGTAATAGTAAAGACGAATTCCTCAGTAAAACGGGTTTGCTGCAAAAAGATATATTTTTCGATAAAAAGCAATTCTTCCTGCACCGTAACAATATTATTAAGCGGCGGATTAATAAGGTATCTGTAAATTTTAGAAAGGTTTAATGTAAACTTTCTTGCTACTCCGGTATTGCTTTCAATTAGCATATAAAGCGAATTCAGCGAATTGAACAAAAAGTGCGGATTAATCTGCTCCTTTAATTGTTGTAACTGAATCAGGGCTTTCTCCTTATTAATCATTTCGTTTTCTAGCAGCAATTTGTTTTTTTCCTGCGACAAGATTTCTTTTTCCTGAAAAGTTCTGCGCGTAAAAATGGTAAACAAATAAAAGAATACAATTAAAATGGCAGTAGTAATGATATAAATGAGATACGCATATTTTTTTACCGCATTTACATCTTCATTCGAAATTTCTCTCGGAAAATTTACAGCTATATACCAATTTGTTCCTTTTACATTCAGGCGTTTGGTATAGCGTACAATATCTAAAAGCAAATATTCTGATGGGGCAATTCTCTTGCTAAAATCCTCTCTTTTAGAAAAAGTAGTATCCTGAGGCGCAATATTAGTAAGTTGAAAAATGTTCTTTTTCAATAATTTTATTTCAGGATGATAAATAATCGTTCCTTTTTTATCAAACACAAAAGCATAATTAGGCGCTTTTTGATCAATAGTCGAGAAATAAGTCTGAAGCGATTTCAAATCAATGTCGTAGCCATATCGTATTACAGTTCCATTTGCAGTGGTATACTTATAATAAATGCGCCAGAAAAAGTTTTCAGGATCTTCGACAATAGTATTAGATTGATTAAGATCTCTGTTTTTAGCAACAAAATCTTTTATAGCAATTTCGAGATTGGAATCGTTTTTAGAAACGGTAAATTCTATTTTATGATCGTCGATCTGAAACCAGTTGTTTTTTACCAGACTATCATTGGCATGAATGTTACTTAAAACCTTTAAATTATCAGATAAATTTTTAGTGTTGCTGATATCTACAATTCGTTTCAGTTCACTTTTTGATTCCAAGAAGCGTGACAATTCCTGTGCAATAACTTCCTGTTTTTTTACAAAACTACGCTGTGAGCTTTCTGCATTTGATTTTTCAGTAACCTCAGTCATCAAACCGCTCAGGATATAAATAGAAAGCAACGTAAGAAAAACGAAAATGATTCCTAAAATGAAGAAGTTCCTGCTGGAAAAAGTATTTTTTAAAGTAAATTTCAAAGTGTAATAAAAAAAATTAAGGAGCATCGAACTCCTTAATTGCAATAGGGTAATAAATTTTTTTCGTGTGCAAATATAAAACTTTTTGACTGATACACTTTGAGTTATGAAATCTTAACACATATTTCGGGTAGTCGTTTAGTAAAAATCTTGTTAAGAGGGAAGTACTTTATAATTTAACCGCAATCCCGATAGCTATCGGGAGCAAAGTTTTTTATTAAGCAAGGTTTTAATAAAAACGCAAAGTTCGCAAAGCTTTGTCTTTAATTAAGCTTTGCGAACTTTGCTAGATTAGTATTTTTTTTTTGATTAATTACCTAGGATTTCGCGTAAAGTTGCAAAGCCGCCAAGTTAAAAAATGTAAAAGCTTTGCGACTCTGCGACTTTGCGCGATTATAAAAAATGGATTGAACGCAAAGCTTTGCGAACTTTGCGTAAATCTTAGCTCCCGATAGCTATCGGGATTGCGGTAAAATGACAAAGTATGCTCATTTCAAACCTGAAACTTGAAATAAAAATTAAGAAATCTGAAGATGTTCCAAAGTTTTCCCGACTAAAGTTTTCACTCCAACAACCCTAAACCCTAATTTAAGATATAGTTTCTTCGCACCCGGATTTCCTTCTTCAACCAATAAACCTAAAGTCTGCTTGTTTTTGGTTACAATTTCTTCAATCAAAAACTGCAATAATTGAGAACCAATTCCTTTTCCCTGATGATTTGGACTTACGCCTAATGCGTCAATATAAAATTCCCCACTTTGGGTTTCATTTTCTGGACTAAAATCAGGATTGAAATTAAGACGAACATAATCCACAACAGGTTTACGAAGTTCCTGCAATTTTGCTCCATCATAAACAGCAACAGCTCCTACAATTTCATCGTTTTCTTCAGCCACAAAACAATTCTGATACGAGTACTGATTGCTTTCATATTCAACAAAATGAAGCAGGAAATAATAGGCCGTTTTAGGATCTTTTTCGCCAATGAATTTATAAATTATTTCTTCCATTGCCAGCAACAAATATTTGGCAATAGATTCAGAATCTTCAATAGTTGCTTTTCTAATAATCACGATATGTATTTTAAGAGTACAAAATTACGGTAAGTTTTAAGTATTGATTCTTTTCTTTAAAATAATGCGATAAATAGGCGCCATTTTTAAATTTTCGATAAAACTTTCAAAATCATAATTTATTAAAATTTAAATTTAAAATATTTATAATCAGCTAGTTATTTGCTTTTTGAAGTTGTAAAATAACCAATTATTAGACCGAAAAGCACAGTAACAAAAATGAGTTATCGAGACATAATTATTTTTTGAAAATCACTGTTTCTGTATTAAAAAAGTTACTTTTTTAAAGTTGATTGTTGATAACTGTTTTTTTTGAAAGTGATATTGAAGCAGTTTTTTATGTTGATAACTCTATTTAGATTTATTTTAAATAGCTGATGTTTCGGGTGTTACGGATTATTATGATGCTGTTGATAAAAAGTAAATTTTACATCAATTTTAAGGGGCTTGAAGCTGTTGATAATTGGATGGATTTTTAACATCAAAAGGTGGTCGAAAGAAGAACTGTGGGTTAATTTTGTAGGTATAGAAATGTCGTTGAAATCCCCAATAAACGAATCATTTTTATTTTAAATAAGTCACCATTTAATACTATACATATGTCTATTTTCGATAAAAGAATCAATTATAAACCTTTTGAGTATCCAGAGGTATTGCAATTTACAGAAGCTATAAATAAAGCGTATTGGGTTCATACCGAAGTCGATTTTACTGCTGATACTCAGGATTTTCATTCGCATTTGAATGCAGCCGAAAAAACAGCCATTAAAAACAGTTTATTGGCTATTGCACAAATAGAAGTAGCTGTAAAAAGTTTTTGGGGTAACATTTACGAGCATTTCCCAAAACCGGAATTCAACGGATTAGGAAGTACGTTTGCCGAATGTGAGTTCAGGCATTCTGAGGCTTATTCGCGTCTTTTGGAAGTTTTAGGTTATAATGATGAATTCGAAAAACTGATGGAAATTCCAGTAATCCGCAAACGTGTCGATTATCTTTCGAATGTATTAAAAGATACCAAATCTCAGGACAATAAAAAGTATGTGGTTTCATTGATATTGTTTAGTATTCTGATCGAAAATGTATCACTTTTTAGTCAGTTTGCGATTTTATTATCGTTTACAAGGTTTAAAGGATATATGAAAAATGTGAGCAACATTATCGCATGGACTTCTATAGACGAACAAATTCATGCCAATGGCGGAATTTATATTGTAAACAAAATACGCGAGGAATTCCCGGATTATTTCGACGAAGAAACTTTAACGCTTATTAGAGAAACAGTTAAGGATTCGATCAACGTAGAAGCAGATATATTAGACTGGATTTTTGAAGATGGTGAAATCGAAACAATCAAAAAAGCAGATTTGGTAAACTTCATGAAATTTAGATTAGACGAGAGTCTGACTCAAATCAATATTCCAACAATATTCAATGTTCCTGCCGAGGATTATAAAGCCATGGCATGGTTCGAAGAAGAAGTTTTTGCTAACAGTCTGGATGATTTCTTTGCGAAAAGACCGGTAGAATATACCAAACACGACAAAAGTATTACGGCAAACGACCTTTTCTAAAACAGCAAATTACAATTATGAATACAATAGATACAATCTCAGGAAACAGCGCTCCGCTAAGCGAAGCAGACAATAAAATGTGGTGGAAAAACTCTGAAAGTGAGCAAATTTTAAATCGTGGATATCTTTTAAAAGGTGAAACTGTAGAAGGTGCAATTGACAGAATTTGTACCGCTGCAGCAAAAAGATTGTACAAACCCGAGTTAAAAGAGTCTTTTGTAGAAATGATCGAACGCGGCTGGATGAGTATTAGTTCACCGGTTTGGGCCAATATGGGAACAGAACGCGGTTTGCCAATTTCTTGTTTTAATGTTCACGTTCCCGATGAAATCGAAGGAATTACACATAAATTAGGTGAAGTAATCATGCAAACCAAAATTGGCGGAGGAACATCCGGATATTTTGGAGAATTACGTGAGAGAGGAAGCGCCGTAACCGATAACGGAAAGAGTAGTGGAGCGGTAAGTTTCATGAAACTTTTTGATACGACAATGGATACCATTTCGCAAGGTGGCGTTCGTAGAGGTGCTTTTGCAGCATATTTAGATGTAGATCACCCGGATATCGAAGAGTTTTTGAAAATCAAAAGTATCGGAAATCCAATCCAGAACTTGTTTACCGGAATTTGCGTGCCCGATTACTGGATGCAGGAAATGATTGATGGTGATGCAGATAAAAGACAAGTTTGGGCTAAAGTTCTCGAAAGCCGTCAGCAAAAAGGATTGCCTTATATCTTTTTTAGCGACAACGTAAACAAAAACAAACCACAAGTTTATAAAGATAAAAACCTGCGTATAAACGCGAGTAATTTGTGTAGCGAAATCATGTTGCCGTCAAGTTTTGATGAATCGTTTATTTGCTGTCTTTCGTCAATGAATCTGGAACTTTATGAAGAATGGAAAGATACTGAAGCTGTAAAACTGGCGATCTTTTTCCTTGATGCTGTTTTACAGGAATTCATCGAAAAAACCGAAGGAAACTATTATCTGGCAGCAGCGAATCGTTTTGCAAAAAGACACCGCGCATTGGGATTAGGAGTTTTAGGATGGCATTCGTATTTGCAAAAAAATATGATTCCGTTTGAAGGTCTTGAAGCCAAAATGAAAACCACAGAAATTTTCAAACATATCAGTGACAAAGCCGATAAAGCGACTCAGGATTTAGCTAGAATTTACGGTGAACCTGAATTGCTAAAAGGATACGGAAGACGTAATACCACTACAATGGCAATTGCGCCAACCACTTCATCATCGGCTATTTTAGGACAAACTTCGCCAGGAATTGAGCCTTTTAGCAGCAATTACTATAAAGCTGGCTTGAGCAAAGGTAATTTTATGCGTAAGAATAAATACCTAAAAACATTATTAGAAGAAAAAGGTCTTGATAACGAAGAAGTTTGGAGAGAAATCATGCTAAATGGCGGAAGCGTTCAGCACATGAGTCAGTTGAGTCAATTAGAGAAAGATGTCTTTAAAACCTTTAAAGAAATCAGTCAGTTAGAGATTGTACAACAAGCCTCTATCCGTCAGAAATATGTAGATCAGGGGCAAAGCATCAACTTGAATATCCCTTCGGATTTGCCAATTAAAGAGGTAAACCGTTTGCTGATCGAAGCATGGCAATTAGGAATCAAAAGTTTGTATTACCAACGCAGCCAAAGTGTATCTAAAGAATTAGTTACGAGTTTGGTAACGTGTAGTAGTTGCGAATCATAAAAGTAAAGGCTGTTTGTTTAGACAGCCTTTTTTTGTGGCAATTTTTGGCCCACGGATTATGCGGGTTTTACGGGTTTTCACTGGTTTTATTTAAGGTGCAGCATCTTTGTCAAAGTTGATCATCGCATTTTTGTCATCCCGAGAAACGAGGGATCCCCGCAAATAACTCGACAAAAAAATGTCACCAGAATCTTGTCATCTCTCGACGGAGAAGAGATCACAGAAGAAATGCCGCAAAGAAAATCAACAATCTTTGTCGAGTTCCGTGTGTGATCTCTCCTGCGTCGAGATGACAAACAGTACGTTATAACTTTGCCAAAGTTTAAAATTTTGACAAAGATCTATGCTCATTTTTGTCATCCCGAGGAACGAGGGATCTCCGTTAGTAGCTCGACATGGTAGATAAACCTTGTGTCAGTTTCTTGCGAGGATCCCTCGTTCCAAGATGACAAACTATAAGATAATATTGTTATGAAAATGATTGTCCTAGCCCCGATAGAAGTGGAAATCCTTTTGTTCCGGGGTTCGGAACAAAAGATTGGAACGGATAGCGGGATTAGCTCCTAAAAAAAAGACTGCCCTTTTACAGACAGTCTCTTTCAAACTAAAAAAACAAAAACCTAATGGCTTTTACTATTTTCAAAACCTAAAATAGTAATGGTATAAGGCGTATTCGAAACCTTGATTTTCTTAGCAATTGCCATATTCGACAAGTTCAACTGAAACAATTCTCCTGTGTTTGGAGAAGTGATATAAGCAAAATTCTCTGTTAACTGAATTTGTGGTTTTGATGTGGCATCGCTTGCTGTTTCCGGAATTACTTTTGCCTCTTTTTCAACTTGCAAACTCGTTAAGTTGAATAATTTGAATTCACCTGAAAATAATAGAATTCCTAATTTGCTGTTGTTGTAACTTACTTTACATTGCATAATGTTGGTGCTTTGCAAGATTGGTTTTATGGTTCCGGCTGCAACATCAATTAAATAAGCGCCTTTTGCGGCAGTATATCCTATAAATTTTCCTTTGGCTTTAGTTTCTAAAATGGTTCCAAACCAAGCCGTTCCAAAATCTTCAGGAAGTGCAATTAGTTTTTGTTTTCCAGAACTTTCTACTACAAGAACACCGCTTGCAGAACCAAAAACAGCGTAAGTTCCGTCAGAAGCATTTCCGTGGATTCCTTTTGTTGCAACAGTAGATTCGAACAGCGTTTTACCGGTATTATCGATAATTTTTACTTTTTCCGGTAATGTTCCCGCAACCGAATTGTCTTTTTGAGTAATAGCATAAGTTCCGTTTGAGAAAGTCGCCATAGCGCCGTGATGTGCCAATAAACCTGCATTTATGGTTTTAAATTTAGCTCCGGCAGTATTAATCTCCGATTCTTTGGCTACCGATAAAGTTCCGTCTCCATCGTTGAAAGTCAGTAATTCTCCAATTTTACTTTTAAAGTGCGTTGGCAAAAGTGATTGACCCGTTAAGGCACCGAATTTTGGATTTCCGTCTACATCAACGTGATCGCCGTGGCTTTCGAATCCGCTGTCAAAAGTTTCAACGGTATTGTCTGCTCTGTGTACAATTCCGGCATATCTTCCTGATTCTGTAGTATAAAGTGCTGACTTTGCAAATTTTGCATTAAAAGAAGTGATTGTCGCATCAACCGGATTTACTAATGTTATAGCTGTGGTTTTTTCATCAGAAAGTAATAATCGCAAATATTTATATTCTGTCAACGCTTCTTCTGGCGTTTCGGTGGCATTGTCATCGTCATTGCTACAAGAGACAGCAAAAGTAGATAAAGCAAATAAGAAAAGGAGCTTGAAATAATTGTTTTTCATGGTAAAACGTGTTTAAATTAATTTAGGTTTTAAAAAATGTGTAGATTAAAAATTGATGGTAACAGGCATTGATTTGTAAACACTCAAATTATAAGAGGTGTTTTTGTAAAGAATAACCCAATTGTATTGCCCGGATTGCCATGATTTGTCTGCTGTTGTTGGGTTTCCTTCGGCATCTTTATCAGCGCCAACAACGATACTTTCGCCGCCCCAAGCATCATTGATCTTTTGCAGTGTAGCAATTTTTGAAGCCGGAGCAAGACCTTTGTGTTCTACTTTTGAGATTACTATAACTTTTTTGAAATCAAGATTATCAATACTTTCAGGATGGTAATTCAGGCTCTTTTTGATCAAAACCGAATATAATATTCCGTCGCCCATAATCTGGCTTACTTGTGCATGTGCCGTAATCTTATCGTTCTTTTTGAAGATCAATTCCGGTTCTACCCAGGTTTCCATATAATAAATAAGATCGTCATTTCGGGAAAGCATATCACGGCCAATTAGCGGATCAGCAGGCATATTGGCTGGATCTGTAATGGTAACTTCTTCTTTGATTTCGAGTTGCGATCCGTTTTCGTCCAGAACAATAAACGAGAAATCGAATTTACCTTCGGGAGCGTCTGCAGGAATATTGAAATGTTTGTGCACATTGGTATTTTTAGCGCCTTTGTATTCTGCAAAAGACAATTCGAACTTCCAGTCTTTGGTATACGTTTCTCCTTTTTTTGGAAGTATTTTAATTTGGACATCGGCGATTTTGTCTCCGGCAAGTACATCAGCATTAAAATGGAAATCACGTCCAATTAAGGCTTTTTTGTTATTGCCAGTTCCAATTTCAACATTGGTGGCTGTTGGTTTCAAAACTTCGTTGTTGTCGTCATTGTCGTTGTTACAGGCCATAAATCCGGCGGCGATAACAAAAAACAGCAGAAATAATTTTGCTTTTTTCATAAGGAATTGGGGTTTGTTAATTGCATTCATATTAAATTGATTTATGTATTAAAAAAGGAATTTTAACCGATAGAATGATGTTTCTGCTGGCTTCGGGAAGTTCGATCAACCTGTAAAAACTGGTATGATTGAGGTATTTTGTATTGAATAAATTCTGAACCTGAATACTAATAATAAAATCCTGTTGTCCTGCTTTTGCCTTGGTTCCCATCGCGAGATTGAAGACGTTGCTGGCTGCAGTTTTTCTTTCGGGTGGAACGATTTGATTTTGTTGCGCCGTATACCGATAATCAAGGGAAAAATAAGTGTCTTTTAAATTTTTGATTTCCGGATTGTACGTCATCCCAAATAAAACCGAAGCGGGCGGAGAAAAGGGAAGTGTATATCCTTTTTTGCTCCCGGATAATTGTTCCGAGTAAAGATATTCGGCCAGAATTTCTCCGCTTAAATTTTTCAGGAACTGATAACGCGTCTGCAATTCACCGCCGTAACGCATGACTTTGCTTTGCTCATATTCAAATACCTGATTGCCTGCTCCGTAATAAATATCATGTTGCGAAGTAGGATTCAGGTAAATGTAATTGGGGAAATAATTAAAAAACGGACTCAGTTGCACCGACCATTTGTTTTCCTGCCATTCCATACCAAGATCTAGCTGATACGAATGTTCTGCCGATAAATTAGGATCACCTTTTTCGAACCTGAAATAATGATAATTTACACCGTTTGAAGCCAATTCTTTGGCAATTGGCATTCTGAAACTTGTTCCCACATTGGCTTTAAGCGACCATTGCCCCGGCGTATAATTCACGCCTGCCGACCAGTTGAAACTATTGAAAGTTCGGGTAAGTTCTTGAGAACGTTCTAAATATTGCTGCGTAGTCTGACCGTTTTCGGTGACTTCGCTTTGAAACCAATCGGTGTATGGTTTCATTTCGATTTGACCATGATCCAGACGAATGGCACCGTGAACCAGCCACAAATCATTGAGCTGAAATTTATCATAAACAAATAATCCTGCAGTCGATTGCTTAAAGGCAGGAATCAGAAAACTCCAGCCGTTAATCTCATTTTGCTGCTGCTCGCCATTTAAACCTACTGTAAATTCATGTCTGCCTAACGATAACTCATCCTTAATCGCAACTGAAAAAACTTCTTTATCATATTGTCTTTCCAGGTCTTTTGGCGCGTACATATCGTCAGGATAAATAGGCGGCATATATCCATGATTGACATAATGGCTCCATTCGCGACGGAAATTCTGCTGAAATCCTAATTGTGTTTCGAGTTTGTGAGTTCCTATCGAAAACGAAGTTGTATTACTAATTTTAGTATGCGTTACTTCCTGAAAAGGCATCAGAATATCACGGCTCGATTTGTCATGAAGTTCCGTATCAACATTTCGCGGTTCTAGCCCGTGGGCATTGGCAAAAAAGCCACTTTTGGTGTAAATATTACTTACGTAAAAAATAGATTTAAAGCGATCAGAAACATAGCCCACACTTCCGTGTACATCCATTTCACGACCTGCTGTATTGCGCAAATGGTTTTTGTAAAGCGGAACCGCATAGTTATAAACCTGGACTATATCAGTTGGTACGCGGTAATCGCCATAATCCATAGTGGTTATTCTGGTATCGAAAAACCATTTTTCATTTCGACCAAATAAATTAAACGATCCTCCAAATTGTTCGTTATTGCTTTTGCCTGTAAAATCAACGCTTCCGCCCAAAACATGCTGGGCAGGAAAGGGCACAGGTTTTATATTGATGGCTCCGCCAATAGCATCAGATCCGTACATGAACGAAGATGGTCCTTTGATAATTTCAACCCGATTAACGGCATATTGATCGATTTCTAAACCATGATCGGCGCCCCATTGCTGGCCTTCGTGTTTGATACCATTCTCGACCACAATTACCTGATTAAAACTGAGTCCGCGTATTAAAGGTTTTGAACCTCCGGAACCAATGGAAATGGTTTTAACCCCCGGAAGTCTTTGCAATGATTGCATCAGGCTTCCGCCAAGATTGCGTTGTATAAAACTACTGTTGACGGTTTCGATATTCAGGGATTCCTGTTTTTTTCGACGGGACTGATCAGTAATCACAACTTCCTGCAATTGTTTTGCTTCGAGTTTTAACAAAATTGCAAGTATTGTATTTGAATTTTTATCCAAAGAAAGTTTCATTTCATAAAAAGAATAACCAGAATGACTCACTGTTAATTTGTTAGAATTTTTAGGGATTTGAGGAAAGTAAAAATTTCCCTGTTGGTCTGTAATAGTACTTATAGCAGAAGGATAAATCGTTACGATAGCGCCATCCAACGATTTATGTCCGTCGGAAAATACGCTGCCGGATACTCGAACAGATTGCGCTGTAGCTTTTGCAACTATAGCAAAGCAACAAAGCATCAGGAAAAATGTCCGTAATCGATTCGGTTTATTTTCGTTCATCAATTCATTATAAAATTTTAATACTTAGGCCTTTAATAGTTTGCCAGCCTTCTTTATCGGTCAAGCGAATCATGAAATGATAATCGCCCGGATCGATATCGGTTGGGATCGTGATTTCCTGAACAGCTTCGTAACTTTTTTGTTCGTTTGGAATTGTAACCGAATTGATGTACAACATTGGATTCACAGGTTTTTTGATAGGTTCAGCAGTACAATTATTGACTTCAGTACTGTGCGTGTGATGATCAAAATTGTGATGAATATCAAGGCTGTAAGATCCCAAAGCAGCATTATCTGTAAATTTTGCCTTGAATGTGATTTTTTGACCGCGGGTTATTTCGCTGCATTGTACAGGGAATGCATTCGAAGCCGAATTATCGATTACAGGATATTCGGTGTCAATTTCGTTGTTGTCACTGCTACAGGATGTGAGAGCGAAAACAGCTAATAATACGCAGACGAGAGTTTTAGTTTGCTTCATTTGGATTGATTTTTAAAGTATTATATTTAGAAAATTGAGTTACGGAAAAGCAGGAAATAATTATTAATTGTGAAATTGGGAAAGTAAGTCGTGCGAAGGGATGATTCAATTGGAATATTGAATTTAGTTGTGATAGAAATATGGTCTGGTACTACTTCTTAATCTGATTTTAGACAACGTAGTTTTATTCCCCGTAAGGGAAAATTTTACGTTTTAAAATAAGAGAAAGCGTTTCTAAGCAAGTTGTTGCAAGAAAAATGAAATAGTAATGATTAGAAAAAGTGAATTGCTTTTCTGACCTAAATTAGATTCTAAAACATATAAGTGCACATCAATTCATATAAATGAAATGATTACTTTTTATAGTTTTAAACAATAGGAGGTGCCCTTAATGAGAATAAAGAGCCTTTGAAAAATGGGGAATATGATTTTGAATAAAAATGTACAAAATGAATTATTGTACTGTTTTTGTAAAACTGAAACGTAACAAATTCAAAAGTAGTAACAGGGCTAAATTTAAAATGACAAATAGCGCATTCTTCATTCGAATGATCATGAGCCTTAAATTCGGTTTTTGCCGTATGATGTTGGTGTTGAATGCATTTGTGCGCATTATGGCTTTGTATGTGTTCGTAAGAATGTATTGCCGGAAATAGTATTGCAAATGCTACTATAAGCGGTAAAAAGAGATTTATGATTTTGAATTTCTTTTTCATTCAGATGAATCGATATTGATAATGCAATATTGTTACAAATATAAAATTCTTATTTATAAATGCAACATTGTTTCATTAAAAAATATAATAATTAGTGAGATAAAGAATAAAGAATAAAGAGTAAAGAGTAAAGAGTAAAGAGTAAAGAGTAAAGAGTAAAGAGTAAAGAGTAAAGAGTAAAGAGTAAAGAGTAAAGAGTAAAGAGTAAAGAGTAAAGAGTAAAGAGTAAAGAGTAAAGAGTAAAGAGTAAAGAGTAAAGAGTAAAGAGTAAAGAGTAAAGAGTAAAGAGTAAAGAGTAAAGAGTAAAGAGTAAAGAGTAAAGAGTAAAGAGTAAAGAGTAAAGAATCTAGAGTAAAGAATAAAAAATTAAGATGATTTTAAAATCAAAACTTAGATTTCAGTCTGCTTAGGGTTTCCTGGGAGACATTGATGTATGAGGCGACGATTTTGTTGGGCAAACGTTTTACGATCGTTGGGTTTATTTTTAGCAGCCATTGATAGCGCTCTAAAGCATCCATGGTGGTAAACGACATCAATCTGTTGGTATTATTTACGTAGGCTTTTTCTAAATACGAACAATAGAATTGCATCCATTCCGGAGCGGTTTTGAGGAGATGATTAAAATCTTCATGGCTGATATACAAAAGTTCCGATTTTTCGATTACCTGAATATATTCTAGAGAAGGTAATTTGGTAATAAAGCTGACCAATGCTGTAGCAATTTGATTTTCGAAAGCAATATATCGGGTAACATCTTTTCCTTCTTCATTGATAAAATAAAGCCTCAAACAACCTTTGCCCACAAAATACGTATGTTGACTGGTTTGCCCCGCCGAAAGCAGAAGTTCATTTTTGCTTTGTTTTAAAGGTTTGAAATAAGATAAAATCGTATTAAGGTTTTCATCAGAAACCTCAATACGATTTTTTATATAATCACCAAGTTGCTCGTATATCATTTGTTACTTATAATCTCTCACAAATTTGCGGTAATAAATGATATCCTCAATAGATAATACTACAAAATCGTGTTCTTCTGCAAAGCTAATGATTTTGCCGAGTTTAGCCATACTGCCATCTTCATTCATTAATTCGCATAAAACAGCTTCTGGTCGTAAACCCGCTAATTTCATCAAATCTACGCTGCCTTCTGTATGTCCGTTTCGTTCGAGAACGCCGTTGTTTTTGGCTCTTAACGGGAAAATATGTCCGGGTCTGGCTAAGTCAGAGGCTTTTGCATTTACAGCACTTGCAGCTTTAATTGTAGTAACGCGATCTGCTGCCGAAACTCCTGTGGTTACACCTTTTTTTGCTTCGATAGTGATCGTAAACGGAGTCTGAAAACTGCTTGTATTTTCCTGAACCATATAAGGCAATTCGAGTTGATCTGCTTTTTCGTTAGGCAAGCAAAGACAAACGATTCCGCTGCATTCACGAATCATCATCGCCATGTTTTGAACGCTTATATGTTGTGCCGAAAAAATCAAATCACCTTCGTTTTCGCGGTCTTCGTCATCGGTTAATAAAATTCCTTTTCCGTTTTGTAAATGTTGTAATGCGTTTTCTACGCGTTGTACGCTCGTTAAACCAAATTTTTCTAAAGGATATGTTAGTGTGCTGATCATTTTATTTTTGGGTATTAAATTAATGAGCAGCAAATCTAGAATTGTTTAATATGCAAAAGTTTGATGTAGGTCAATAAAATGAGCTTTTTAGTTGGTGCCGAATTTTAAGCTTGACTTGAAAAAAAGTTTGTCACGAATTCAACGAATTTTCACTAATTATTATAGCGGAAGGAGGAACCACAAATTACACAAATTTCCGCAAATTTTTTTTTACAATCTTTGAGTTTTAAAAAAAAGAAGAAGCAATACTATTTAAGAATATGGGGTAAACAATTCAAATTTATGTTTATGCGCAATCTTTATTAGTATTCTAAGTGAATACTATTGATATGAAAAGAGTTAATTATTATATAAAATTAATGTTTTGACTTTATAAAATATACTTTTTAGTATATTTGTACTCTAATTTTATTTCAAAATGCTTACAAAGGCCGAAAAAACAAAACAATTTATACTGGAAACTGCAGTACCTCTTTATAATGAAAAAGGTATTTCGGGAGTCAATATTGATGATGTTCTTGAAGCTACAAAGCTTACGAAAGGATGTCTTTACGGCCATTTTGAAAATAAAGAAGATTTGTCTGAACAAGTAATCGATCTGTCACTTAAGATGGTTTCAGACAAAATCAGAGCCGCAGTTTATTCCGGAAAAACAATTAAAGGTAAAATATTTGCTTTTTTGGATTTTTATAAGAATCCAATTGAGACCTATATTTCCGGCGGATGCCCAATATTCAATACAGCTGTAGAAGCAGATGATAATTATCCTTTTATAAAAGAAAAAGTGGCTAAAGTTTTTAAAAACGGTCAGCAGGAATTAAGTGCTTTACTTCAGGAAGGAATCAATAATGGGGAGTTTTCTACTACGCTCGATCCTGTGGTTTTTGCTTTCAAATTAGTAGCTTCTGTAGAGGGAGGAATCGTAATGTGCAGAGTTATGAATACGGCAAAACCAATGCAAGGCCTGATTAAAAATCTAAAAGCTGAGTTAGAAGGATACACGATCTAATTTTTTTTGATATAAAATAGACTAAAAAGTATATTTTAGAATAGACTAAAAAGTTTAAATGTTAAAATAAATAATTGAATTTAAACGAAAAAACATAAAAAACGAAATTTTTAATTTTAAATAATATACAATGAAAACAACAGGAAATACAGTATTCATAAGTGGAGGAAGTGCCGGAATAGGTTTGGCAATTGCTAAAAGACTGAATGCTGCAGGCAATAAAGTAATTATAAACGGGCGTAATAAAGAACGCCTTGAAAATGCATTAAAACAACTGGATACTGCAACTGCCATACAAGGTGATTTGTCGATAGAGGCAGACAGAATTCGTATTGCAAAGCAATTAAAGGAAACTTATCCAGAGGTTAATATCATCATTAACAATGCCGGTGCCGCTTTTAGTTATCTCTTAAATGAAACTTTGAATGCTCATGAAAAAGCAGCTATCGAGATGAATACGAACTATTTGAGTGTGATTCATTTTACAGAACTTTTACTACCTCATTTAATACAAAAGGAAGAAGCTGCTGTTGTAAATATTTCCTCAATCGCTGTTTTTGGCAGTCATAAATTAGTACCAACTTATGGTGCGACCAAAGCGGCATTGCACAGTTATACAGTTGCATTGCGATATACTTATGAAGAAGAGAAAAACCTTCAAATTTATGAGGTATATCCGCCATTGGTAAATACGGAGTTCTCGGCAGAAATTGGTGGTGCAGACGGAATCCCTCCAAAAGAAGTTGCTGATGAATTGTTCTTGGCTTTAGAAAATAATCAATTTGATGTTCCGGTTGGTGATTCAAAGCAATTTTTTAAATAATTTAGATATGAATATAAAAGGAAAAACGATATTAATTACCGGAGGAGCTTCGGGAATTGGTTTAGAATCTGCAAAACAGTTTTTAGCCGAAGGTGCCAATGTTATTATCACAGGTAGAAATCAGTCCAAATTAGATGCAGCAAAAAAAATGCTCCCAACATTAACAACTATAAAAAGCGATGTTGAAAATGAGGGTGATGCAGTGGCACTTTTTGAGAAAGTATCTTCATTGGGCGGAATAGACATTTTGTATAATAATGCAGGTGTTGGCAGTCCGGCACTTAATATGGGAATTGCAAGTGATCAAATCCTGAAGAATGCTATTTACGAAATGAATATCAATTATTTTGGTGTTATACGATTGAATACTCTTTTTATAGACATGCTGAAATCACGAAAAGAAAGCGCTATTATAAATACAACGTCGATTTTGAGTATGGTACCCGCGCTTGAAGAACCAACTTATTCAGCGACTAAAGCTGCATTAAGTTTTTATACGAGAGTACTTAGAAAAAATCTGGAGATACTAAACAGTAACGTAAAAGTTTTCGAACTTTTGCCTCCGGTTGTAGCAACAGAAATGACTGCCAAAAGAAACGATAAAAAAATGACTCCGGAACAATTGGTAAAAGCTCTTATTTCGGGAATCAAAAAAGATCAGTTTACGATTCGGGTTGGAGATACAAAATTGTTATATGTCGTTAGCAGGTTTTTTCCTCAATTGGCTTTTAATTTGGTCAATCCTAAAAAAATATATGCAGGTTTAAGGCAATAATTAGAACTTTAAAAAGAGATAAAATGAAAGCATTTACAATTGATAAATATGCTAAAAACAGAAGTTTGCAGCTTACAGAAATGCCTGTTCCGGAAATAAAAGACAATGATGTTCTGGTTGAAATTTATGCAGCAGGAGTGAACCTTTTAGATTCTAAAATAAAAACAGGAGAATTTAAACTTATTTTGCGGTACAAACTGCCATTAATCCTGGGGCATGATGTAGCGGGAGTAATTACGAAAACAGGCAAAAATGTAAAAAACTTTAAAGTTGGAGATGAAGTTTATGCAAGACCTGCAGATCACCGTATTGGTACATTTGCCGAATTTATTGCCATAAATGAAAGCGATGTTGCACTAAAACCGAAGAATCTTTCTATGGAAGAAGCAGCATCTATTCCGTTAGTTGCCTTAACAGCCTGGCAGGTTTTGGTAGAAAGAGCAAAAGTTAAAGAAGGACAAGAAGTTTTTATTCAGGCAGGTTCAGGCGGCGTAGGAACAATCGCCATTCAGTTAGCGAAACATTTGGGAGCGACTGTTGCGACTACAGCAAGCGCCAAAAGTTTTGATTTAATGAAGGAACTTGGAGCAGATATCGTTATTGATTATAAAAATAGTGATTTCGAAAATCGTTTGAACAATTACGATGTTGTACTGAACAGTCAGGATCAAAAAACGCTCGAAAAATCGCTGCGAATACTACAATCCGGCGGAAAACTTATTTCTATTTCAGGACCGCCAACGCCTGTTTTTGCTAAAGAAATTGGAGCACCGTGGTTTGTGAAGATTATCCTTTCGTTATTAAGTTCAGGAATTCGTAAAAAAGCAAAGCATAAAAATGTCGATTATTCTTTTCTATTTATGAAAGCGAATGGGCAACAGTTAAGCAAAATTACAACACTTATCGAGTCAGGAATCATTAAACCAATTGTCGATAAAGTTTTTACTTTCGAAAAAACCAATGAAGCTTTATCGTATGTAGAAAGCGGACGTGCTAAAGGAAAAATTGTAATCAAAATGAAATAAGTACTAAATAATATAAAAAAGTAAAAGCCTTCGAATCATTGATTTGAAGGCTTTTTGATTTTAATCACACAAAGAATTTTAAACCAATTCCAGAAGTGTTTTTGTATCGATAACTTCTGCAAATTCGTTGTGTAAACTAGCCAGGGATATTTGATGTACCAATTCCGAATCATATTTTTCTCCGTTGATGCCAATTCGGTCAAAAGTTGCCGTGGCATCAGAAATTAAAAAGACTCCAAAACCAAAATTCCCTGCCATTCTTGTGGTTGTCGAAACGCAATGATTCGTGGTAAGTCCTACAATTACCAGTTTGGTGATTCCGAGATTGTCAATTCTTTCTTTTAAATCAGTTCCTATAAAAGCACTGTTGACGTTTTTTGAAATTACGGGTTCGCCAATAATTGGTTTTACTTCGTCTTTGATTTCGAATCCGGGATGTGAAGGGTGGAGTTTTGAATCGGGATGTATGGAGCTATGAACGACATGAAAAACGGGTAATTGCAGCGTTCGCCATTTTTCGAGAATCTGAGCCATTTTTGTTTCGGCATCTTTATTATTTCTATTTCCGCCCCAATGATTTTCTTCATTAAAACCTTTCTGAACATCAATTAAAATAAGGGCTGTATTTTGGTCTCTAAGTTTCATCTTTTTATAAATTAGATTGTTAGATACAAATTTACCTTTCTATTAAAGATCAAAAAAGGACAAACGATAGTCGTTTTAAGACCTCTTATTTTTTATTGCCGAGGGCAAAGTATCAAGATGAGATTCGAGTACAACACGCAATTGTTTCGAGGTTTTATAACCACACAAATGCGCAATATGTTCTATTTTATAATCAGAATTGGTGAGGAGACTTTTGGCCTTTTCGATTCTAAGTTTCGTTCGATATTCGGCGATAGTAATTCCGGTTTGTTTCTTGAAAATTCGGGTTAGATTTCTCGGGCCAATGTGAACCAATTCGGCAAGAAAATCAATTGTAGAAGTTTTATCAAGGTTTGAGATGATCCAATCCTGAATGATATGAATCTTTTCGTCATGGTGATTTCGGTTTTGCAAATACACACTTTCCTGTTCATCATTGCCATGTCTTCTTTTGTATACGACCAATTCTTTGGCAATTTTCGCTGCAGTTTCTTTGTCGTGTCGTTGTTCGATAATATGAAGTGCCAGATCTATTCCGGTTATGATTCCGGCGCTGGTATAAATAGTTCCCGATTGGGTAAATAAAGTATTGTTTTGTGTTTGCGCAAGCGGAAAATCTTTTTTGAGTTTATCAACCAGTTTCCAGTGTGTTGTACATTCTTTATGGTCTAAAAGTCCGGCTTTCGCCAAAATAAAAGCGCCGGAACAAATGCTGCAAATCGTAGTTTTATTTTTGTTTACTTGCTGAAGCCATTCAAAAAACGAAGCATCTTCGGCATTCAGATCGATTTGGTGTGTATTGCTTCCCGAAATAACAACAATATCATTTTCCTTTGGATTCGTTTTAGAAAAATGGGTGAGCGACGCCAGTTCTAATCCCGAAGAACATATTACAGATAATTGACTGCTAATGTATTGCAATTGATAATTGAATCCTAAACCTATTGCTTCCTGAAAAACTTCGACAACGCCACTTAAATCCAAAAGTGTAACTTGTTGAGGGATGTAAAAATAAACCGTTGTTAGTGTTTCTTTCATTTTTAAAGGTTTAATTTGATTTCAATGACTTCTGCATGATATCGTTTCATTTTTTTGTTGCCTTATTTTGCATCCTAGGCTAAACTAATTTCTACTTTTGATATGTAGTCTTCATTTTCATCTAAAACATAGTCATTTAGTTTTAAAGCCTTTTCGATATAAGCTTCGGTTTTATAGGTGTAAAATTTAATAACATTTTTGATTTCTATGTTGTCTAGTAGTTTTAAAAAATCTGGTTTAACAATGGTTTTTCTAAAACTTCCCATAATAATTTCTTTCTCATACAAACATTCTTTTAAAATGCCTTCCATGTTTATTGCTTTAAAATTATCAGATCTAAAGAAAAACGAAGTTGATAGTTCTCTTTGATTATTATATTCGATACTGTTGAAAAAGTTCAATTCTACCTTAACGAGAATGATGGTTGAACCATAACAATTATATTTAAATATAACATTGCGATCAGAATAGTAATAAAGATTTTCTTCATTTAAAATATAAATCGCATATAAATCAGATACATCAAGTGTTTTAAAAAAAGATGTCATGTAATCAGTATTAAATACTTCTATAGATACATTGTATTTAAAATCACTTTTATGGTTGGTTTGTATAAATGGAATATCATCATATTTTGTAATAAACTTTTGAGATATTAAATTATAAATTCTTGATTTGGCCATATTATTTATTGGTAGGTTACTATACAGAACAACTTACTAAGATAAAAGCTAAAAATACTATAGTAAAAATTTTCATAAATAAGGAAGATATGGTATTAGTTTGACATTATTTCAATCGCAAAAAAGGGAGAGTAAAAAGTAAATATATAGATTTGATGAATATTTACAAAAGTAGGTTTTGCCTTTTCTTATTTTGAACGATGGAAAATGAACTATTATTTAATTCTGCAGAAGACTGCAATATGCTTTTACTTTATAATAAAACAAGTTTTTATGTAGCTAAAAGACTATGTATTTACTAATAATCAAAAAAAAACAATTGTAGATTAAAATCATTATTATTAATGATTTAAGTATTTCGGTTGATGTTTTTTAAACAAATAAACAACCTTATTGATAAAGTGTTAAGGAAATCGCTATGAATTATCCATTCCGATTTTATTTAAGCGTACATTTGAATCTAACGCGACCCAATCATGAATGCAAAAAAGAATATAAAGGTTTTACTTACCGATGATGATGAAGACGACAGAGATTTTTTTGCAGAAGCTCTCGAAGATCTTGATCTTGAGTATCCGGTCGAATTTTGTAAAAATGGTGTAGAACTTCTGGATCGTCTTTATGATACTAATTTGGCTATTCCGGACATTATTTTTTTAGATCTTAATATGCCTATTTTGTCAGGTTTTGAGACCTTACAGCAAATTCGCGAAGATGCTAAATTTAAGGATATTCCGGTAATCGCGATTTATTCTACCTCTGCTACTATAGATGGTGTCAAAAATACTTTCGGTTTAGGGGCTAACGCTTATGTTGTAAAACCTATTGCTTTTAGTGATTTAAAGAAATTATTAAAAAAGGTCATCGAAACAGATTGGGCAGAAAAATTATCAGATGTCAGAATCGAATCTTTTGTCATCACAGTTTAGTTTAAAAAAATATGCAATTTTTAATAGTATGCATTGATTTATAATGAATTAATATTTAAAGAATGAAATCATGCATATGCAAAAGAACAATTTGCCCAAAGCTACCCGCCAGGATTTTCCCATAGTTGGTATTGGCGCTTCAGCAGGAGGGCTGGAGGCTTTTAAACAACTTATAGAGGCGATTCCAGCAGATTCTGAAATGGCTTATGTCATTGTGCAGCATTTGCATCCATTGCATGATAGTATGCTTACAGAATTGCTTTCGCGTGTAGCCAAAATTCCGGTAAACGAAATTACTGATGATATTCATCTGGCTCCCAATACCATATATGTCATTCCGGAGAATAAATTACTCACATCTTTTGATGGTGTTTTAAAGTTAAGTCCCCGTATAAAAGACACCAAAAATCAGGCGATTGATGTTTTTTTCAATTCATTGGCCGAAGTGCATCTGGATCTGGCCTATGGCGTACTGCTTTCAGGAAACGGATCCGACGGAACAATTGGCCTCAAAGCCATTAAAAAACACGGCGGAATTACTTTTGCTCAGGATATTGAAGCTGCTAATAACGAAATGCCACAAAACGCGATCAATGCCGGAGTGGTAGATTATGTGTTGTCGCCGGCCAAAATTGTCGAGAAACTTATTGAACTTACCCAAGCAAGAGATCAAATTAGCGAAGAAAAGGATCCCAACGACGAAGGAGTATTTCAGGAAATTATTAAAATTTTACGTCATCATAGCGGAGTAGATTTTACCTATTATAAACAAACTACCATACGCCGACGCATTGCCAGAAGAATGGCTTTGAGTAAAATTGTGAATTTAAAAGATTATCTAAAAGTACTTCAGGGAGATAAACTGGCGCCCGAAGATTTGTTCAACGATTTATTGATTCCTGTGACTGAATTTTTTAGAGATACCAAGATATTTCAGACAATGAGAGAAAAGGTTTTTCCCTTATTAACGAACAGAGTAACCGAAGGAAATGCCATACGTATCTGGATTGCAGGATGTTCTACCGGCGAAGAAGCGTATACACTTGCGATTGCCCTTCATGAATTTTTAGGTGAAAATCTCGAAGGAAAAGAGATTCAGATTTTTGCTTCGGATATTTCAGAAGTGGCTATAGCCAAAGCACGAATTGGGTTTTACAGAAAATCTCAAATGCGAAATGTTTCTGAAACCATTCTGACCAAATATTTCACAGCCAATACAAACGGTTATAAAATTAAAAGGCAAATTAGGGATTTATGCATTTTTGCCGTGCATAATTTTCTAACAGATCCGCCTTTTGCCAAAATGGATCTGATTACCTGTCGCAATGTATTCATTTACATGGATTCGTTTTTGCAGAAAAAATCGCTTACTACTTTTCATTACGCCTTAAAAGAAAACGGATTTTTGCTTTTAGGAAAGTCAGAAACGGCTGTTCCGGCGGCAGAACTTTTTCAGCCTTTTGAAAAAGCAGGAAAAATTTATACCCGTAAACAGGTTTCAGGCCGATTTGTACATTCCGGTATGGGATCGAATGATAAATTGAAAACTTTAAAAACAGATATTCAAAGAAAAGAAATTATCAAAGAAGACTTTAGAAAAAGCGCCGAAGCTTTATTGATTTCTAAATATACTCCTGCCAGCGTTATTGTAAACGAGCAAATGGATATTGTTCATATCAACGCATCTATAGCCGAATTTATTGAACTTTCGACCGGAAAACCAACTTTTAATTTACTAAAAATGACCCGAGAAGGTTTGGCTTTCGAACTTCGAAATACCTGGCATAAAGCCAAAGAAACCGGAGCTTTGGTAAAAAAGGAAGGTATTCAGGTTAAGAACAAAGGGATTATTAGCGAAATATCGATCGAAATTCAGCCATTAGAAGATACTTCAGAACCTTATTTTTTGGTTTTGTTTTATAAGACCGTGGTTCGAAAAGACGATGTACTTTCGAATCAGTTTACGGCAGAAGAAATACGCGAAAACACTAATTTAAGAAGGATCGCACAACTTGAGAAAGAATTAGCCAAAATACACGATGATGTAAATGCTATTAGTGAGGAACAGGAAGCATCGAATGAAGAACTGCAAAGTGCCAATGAAGAATTATTGAGTGGGAGCGAAGAACTGCAAAGTCTCAATGAAGAACTCGAAACCTCAAAAGAAGAATTGCAATCCAGCAACGAAGAGCTTTTGCAGATCAATCAGGAACTCCTGAACAAACAGCAGCAAATTAATATTTCTAAAAATTATACCGAGGCCATTGTAGCAACGCTTAGAGAACCTATAGTGGTGTTGGATACCAATTTAAGGATAAAAAATATCAACAGGGCATTTTCTAAAAAATACAATATTACCAAAGAAGAAGCCACTGGAAAACTGATTTACGAAATACAAAATCATCTTTTTGATAATATCCCGATGCGCGCGATGCTCGAAAAAGTATTGCCGGAAAAAACACAGCTTGATGATTATCAAATATCTGTAAATTTGTTGCCTTACGGCGAAAGCGTCATGCTATTAAACGCCAGACAAGTAACTAATGAAACCAGTAAAGAACAACTTATTTTACTGGCAATTGAAGATATTACAGAACGCCGAATCATCGAAAAAAGATTGCAGGTATTATCAAGCGGTTTCGAAGCGAAAGTAGAAGAACGTACTGCCGATTTATTAACAGCCAATAAAGAACTTGAAAGTTCTGTTAAGAATCTGCACGGTGCGAATGTACAGTTACAAGAATATGCCTACGTGGCAAGTCACGATTTGCAGGAACCTTTACGTAAAATATTGATGTTCATAAGCCGATTGCTGGAAATGAACGAAGATTTCTCTCCTCAGGTAATTGCATTAATAGAAAAAATCAGCAAATCCTCTATCAGGATGAATACGCTTATTAAAGATTTACTAGCCTATTCGTATCTTAATAATCCTGACCGACTGTTTGCAGTGACGGATCTAAACATTATTATAGCTGATATTTTGGTTGATTTTGAGTTAATGATCGAAGAACGTGATCTTGAAATAATAGTAGGTGAATTGCCTGTTATCAATGCGATTCCGTTGCAAATGAACCAGCTTTTTTATAATTTAATAAGCAATGCTCTTAAGTTTTATAAAAACGACGGTTCGATCTCTAAAGTCGAAATTAGCTCGCACAAAATGACCGCCAGTCAGATTAAAAAATATCCGAATTTAGATGCTAAATTGAGCTATTACGAAATCATCATAAAAGATAATGGCATAGGTTTTAACAAACAATACGAGAATAAAATTTTTACCATCTTCCAAAGATTACACAACAACGAAGTCTACACCGGAACCGGAATAGGTCTCGCCATTGGCAAAAAAATTGTAGAAAACCACAAAGGTATTATCTTCTCAAAAGCCGAAGAAAATATTGGTGCGGAGTTTCATATTATATTGCCGGTTTAAAAGTTTACAATTTATTTAATTAATGAAAAGACGATATGCTGAAAGGTGTATTGTCTTTTTGTTTTTCTAGAGGTTTTGTAAAACGGGTATTTATACTTGGTTGTTGGTTTTTATTTAGTGGTATACTTGTTTAAAATAAATTTTAGTGGATTATGGATTTCCGTAAAGTAAATAGTTGGTGAATGTTGAGATTTGCGATTCAATATTCTTTAAATCATCTAATTTTAAACTTTTTAAAATAAACTTAATAGCTTATGAACTTAATATTTAAAACAACTAAACCAAATAAATTAAAATCAGATATTTTGAAATTAATTGAAGATGAAAAGTTAAAAACCTGGAAAATACATAATAGTAACAATATCAAATATATAAAGCATATTGATCAATGGGGCGATAAGGGGGTCATAAAAATGTCTACGAATATTCAGCAAGACGAATTAATCGTAGAGGTTTTTAAATTCGAAAAAACGACTCAAAAAGTGGAAGAATTTAGTGGTTATTACTTAGGAAGATTTTGTGAAATTATTTTCGTTAACTTCCCTAATGATTTCAATTCAATAACTAAATAATTATCACCTCGGATATTGCTATATAATTAATTATGATAGATTATGTCAAAAAGAAAAAAAAGACCAATATCTAAAAAAAAGAAGCTAACTAAGGATAAACCTTTACCTTATCAAGTAATTGAGCAAAAATTTGTACAATTTAAAAATCCTATTTTCCAGAACGTTGCATTTGAAAAAAGAACGGAATTCATTATTGAATTAGGAAATAAAGCATCTATTGAATTTGAAAGTAATTATTTAAAATTAATTGATTATTTTAAAGAATATGATCCTCTATATTTGTGCTCATTCAGTTCTTATTATTTTAATAGATTAGAAGAAGGAATCGATCAAGAGGCAATTAATGGTTTTTTGGATTTTCATTGTTTTTATCTTGAAATTTTACAAAGCTTGTCTTTAAAAATGGCAAGGAATATTTCGGGTAAGCCACTTCATGAAAATATTAAGGATTTCAAATCAACAATTCAAAATCTAAACCATAATCAATCTTTTAGCTATCTTAAGCTTTTAGAAAAGGCTAAAGATCAAGATGATATAGGAGCAATAATATTGCGTACAGAAATGATGAATCATACTTTGGCAATTAGAAATTGGGCATACATTAACCAAATGCAAACTATAGCTTACGAATTAGCTAATTTGATTGAAGATAAATTTATTAAATCACAAGGTTTTAAGCCTAGTGTTTTTCTTGATATTCTTTTTGGTTTAGTTTCCATAACAGAAGCTAAACTTAATCTACATCATCAAAAAACAATATCTTTTGTTAAAGCTAGAAATTATAATGAAGTTTTCGATAAATACGAAGAAAGTTTTACAAATGTAAATTCGGTTCTTAAAACTGACAGAGAAAAGGTTTGGACAATGGTTGGAAAGAATCTAAAAAATTTAAAAGGTATGCTTTTAGAGCATTCAGATTATTTTCTTTCAGATATTTTTACTCATTCTTCATCTGAAATTTGTGAAATTTTAGAAAAAACCAATCAGACTGAAATTTGTAATATACTAGATAAGTTAAGTTATAGCTTTGGAGATCTTTCAGAAGTAAATAAAGATTTTATTTTTTTAGATAATCCTATTCATTCCAAACCTTTCATTAAAATTAAAGATGAAAGTTATTATTCTGTAATTCCTCACATGTTTTCTCATTTAGGTATGGACTTATTAGAGAAATTTATTTTTACTGATACTACACTACTAAAAGATTACACTGTAAAAAAAGGAAAATATCTTGAAGATAAAGTTGAAAATTTATTTAAACAATCATTTCCTAGTGCCGAAGTTTTATCAGGTAGTCTATGGAAATGTTCAAACTTGGAAAAAGATTTTGAGAATGATTTGATTGTTTTAATTGAAGATTTTGCGATAATTATAGAATGCAAATCTGGAACAGTTTCACCACCGGCAAGGCGTGGAGCAACAGACAGATTATTTAAAACTTTAAAAGAATTAGTAATAGAGCCGTCAGAACAAGCAATTCGCTTTGAGAACTACTTAAAAGAGAATAAAAAATTACATGAATTTACTACAAAAACGAATTCAATTAATCGTATTGATAGTGCAAAAATAAAATACTATATTCCTATTGGCATCACTCTTTCAAATTTAGGTTCAATAGGATGTAATCTTAAAAAATTAATTGATGCTAAAGTAATATCACATAAATTGAATGAATTGGCACCATCAATAAGTTTTACAGATTTAGAAATAATCTTTGAACTTTTACCATTAGAGGCTGAAAAAATACATTATTTATCAAGAAGAAGAGAATTTGAAGCTCATTTAAAATTCCAAGGAGATGAAATGGATTTGTTTGGTTTTTATTTAGACAATGGTTTTAATATCGGTGAAACTGAATATGATGATTCTAATCATATAGACATGACTTTAAAATCTAAAGAAATTGATCCATATATCATTGGAAAGCATAGGGGTATAAATGTAAAAAAACCTTTTCTAAAAAAAACAAAGTATTGTGATGATATTTTAAAAAAACTTTCGCAAAAAAGTAATAATTGGCTTATGGCTTCTTATATATTATTAAATCTACCGGAAGACGATCAAATTAAATATGAAACAAATTTAAAAAGACTTACCAAAATGATAATTGATGGTAAATGCATTAAGAAACATAACTGGATGGAAATGGTATGTGGTCCTAAACGACGACGATATGTTATAGTTGGATTTCCATATAAAAATATAGATATAGAAACTAGAAATGCTATACTTAATGATATAACAGTTTCCTTAGATAAAAGAAAGCTTAGAGGTTTTTTAATTTTAGGATATAATTTAAATTCAAATGAATATCCTTATTCCGTACTAGCCGGTAGTTTTAAAACTAATTTTTTTGATGATTTAGAATTAAATTAAACTTGATGCATGCTACGTGAAGTCTCTTGACTTCTTACTTATTACATTTTTTTACTTCTGAACTCACTACTAATTAAGCTGTTCGACTAGCATTGTCGCCAGAGAGTCAGGATATTTGAAGAGCGGGTTAATGATGAAGCATAAAAAAGAGATCCACAAGTCTCTTTTTTTATTTTATATATATATTACAAACTATTAGTTACCCTTTAATAATTTCTCCAAATACTCAATTTTATCTTTTTCCGCCTGCAGCAAACGCTCATAAAGCTTTTTATTTTCTTCTACAGATTCCATTAATTTATCTAAAGGATTGAAAGTACAATGATTATTAAATGTTCCGGCACTACTATCTGTGAAATTATTAAAATAATTAATTGCAGCTTCTTCCGAAAAATTTTTAAGAGCTTCAACACTTACGCCTAAAGCTTTTGCAACTTCGATGAGTTTTTCATCGCTTATAGTTTCGCTATTTTCTAAAGCAGATACAGCTTGTTGGTTTGTCCCTAAAGCTTGTGCCAAAGCTTCCTGTTTCATATCACGAAGTTCACGAATACGGCTAATTTTTCGCCCTATATGATTTGGTTTTGTAAGTGTGCTCATAATTCAAAGATAATAATTAAGTGTAATAAGTCGCAATATGTAAAAAACATATTTATCGCTGTACAATACGGCAAAAAATGATTGGGTACGAGACAATCTATTTCTTTCTTCGCTGGGTCAAACAAAAGTACAATTTTTCTTATAATAAAATAATAAAAGTCTAATTGTAAAATGATTAACAAGATACAACTAAAAAATATAAGCCATGGAAACCAATGAAATCAAAAAATTAGAGAATCTTAGACAATTAACGGCCAAATATTGCAATACTTTAACTCCGTCTGCTGATAAAACAGGAACTCATAAAGCCCAAATTAAAATGCAAAATTATTATGAATTGGGCTGTACGATTACCGAAATCATAAAATTATGTATTGTAGCATTAGAACAAGAGGCACATCAAACCTCGACTACAATAAAATATTCACCTATAAATGTGCCTCTCATTTTAGAAATGGTTTTAGAGATGTTTCCTTTGGATGAATTTGAATTGATAACAGAAATTAATGAATTGCTTGTCGAATAAATGAAAGCTCTTAGAAACCTGTTGCTCTGAAAGAGCTTTAGCAATAGCATGGTGCGAAGCACTATGAATGAAAAACGATTATAATTTTAAGCCCTGTAAGGGCGGAAGCCTAATTTCAACAATTATTTTTACCCTATTTAGCTGATGTTATTTAGGAAAACACCTTTTTCTCTTTATGCTCAATTTTCTTTTGCCCTTTCAGGGCAATTTTCACTTTTGATTTCATTCGTAGTGCGTTGCACTACGCTATTGCTAAAGCTCTTTCAGAGCAAAAGGTTTCGAACACTCATGATTGCAAATGCGCGCTATATTATATTGAGAATTAATTTTGGTAGAAACGTATCCTTTTTTTCTTTAGAAAAATAAAAGATATAGTCCCGAAGTTTCAGGAGCTGGATTAGGCTACTAATAAAACCCATAAGAATTTTGTATCTTAGTTTTTAGTAACCAATTTTATTTGATCGCTAATTTTCCCGATCGAATGAAATTATAAAATAAGACAAAATGCCCTGGAATCCGGAAATCTATAATAAGTTCAAAAATATTCGATATCAGCCTTTTTATGATCTGGCCGATTTTATTAAGCCTGTAAGAGGAATGAAAGCCATTGATTTAGGTTGTGGTACGGGAGAACAAACGGCGATTTTGGCCGATAAATTCAAAGAAGCCGATTTTCTGGGCGTAGATTCTTCGGCAGAAATGCTGGAACAATCCAAATCTTTAGAAACGGATCGTCTACATTTCAGAAAAGCAACTACTGAGGAAACATTAGCCTCGGGCGAAAAATGGGACTTGATTTTTAGTAATGCGGCCTTGCAATGGTCAAACGATCATGAAACTTTGTTTGCAGAATTGATAAAACTCGTAAACCTAAAAGGACAATTTGCAATACAAATGCCTGTTCAGCCGGAAAACAAACTCAACGTGATTCTTGCCGAATTGGTAGATGAGGAACCATTTAAATCATACTTGAATGGTTACAAAAGAGATTCCCCCGTTTTGAGTATCGACGAATATGCGCAAATTATGTTTGATGGCGGACTCGAAGAGTTACAGATTCAGCAAAAAGTATATCCTATAATTGCGAACGATCATGAAACGCTTTATAATTTTATATCCGGTTCGGCTTTGATTCCGTATATAGAACGTCTCGAAGGCGAGCAGAAAGCGCTTTTCATTAAAACTTATAAAGAGAGGATTGCGGAGCATTTCCCGAAACTTCCGGCGATTTATTCGTTTAAAAGGCTTTTGCTTTATGGTAGGAAAGCGTAGCTATAAGTTTTTAATATTGCCACAGATTAAACGATTAAAATGATTTTTTAAATCTGCTTAATCTGCGAGAAAACGAATCTATGTCTGTTATTTAAACACATAGAGACATAGCTTTTAGGATTGCTTAAAAGTCATTTCACTTTAAATATTACCACATAGACTCGTCGAAAAGCTGTGTGTTGAAAAATTTTCACGAAGATTTTAAAAAGATTTAAGCAGATATACGCAGATAATTATCTAAAATAAAATCTGCTTAATCTGCGAGAAAAAAAATCTTTGGCTATTATTAAACACATAGAGACATAGCTTTTAGGATCGCTTAAAAGTCGTTTCATTTGAAATATTACCGCATAGACTGGTCGAAAGTTATGTGTTGAAATTTTTCACGCAGATTTTAAAAAGATGTAAGCAGATATGCGCAGATAATTATTTAAAATAAAATCTGCTTAATCTGCGAGAAAAAAATCTTTGGTTATTATTAAACACATAGAAACATAGTTTTTAGGATTGTTTAAAAAGGCGTTTACTTAAAATATTACCGCTTAGGTTGATCGTTAAGCTATGTGAGAAAATCTAGATTTTTTTTAATTATCTAAGACATAACGTAAATCCTATGTTTCTATGTGTTTTAAATTTTTTTTCACGCAGATTTTGCAGATTAAGCAGATTTTAAAAAAACATTTTAATCCTTTATCGCGATAACTATCGGGAGTGAAAAAAAAAAGACTATCGCTGCAATATTGCTGAAGGTGCGATTCCATACTTTTTCTTGAAAGCAAAAGAAAAATGCGAAAGATCTTCGAAACCCAGATCAAGATAAATATCCGATGGTTTTTTTCCTTTTTTTTCGATCAGGAAATAACCTTCCTGAAGTCGTCTTTGTATGAGCCAGCGACTTGGCGTGTCTGAAAAAATGGATGCAAAATCACGTTTGAAACCCGAAATACTTCTTCCGGTGAGATATGCAAAGCGTTCCATACTGATATTAAACTTATAGTTTCTATTCATGTAGGCTTCTAAATCGATCTTTTCCGGCGGTGCAAAATCAAAAAGAATATCTGTTAGTTCAGTGTTTTCTTTTAAGAGAATCAAAAGCAATTCTTCGCGTTTAATACTCGAAAAAGTATCGTCGATTTCGCCTCCGTCATTATAATATGGCATCAGGGACAGAATAAAATTCGGAACTAAATCACTTTTCTTAATATGCACAAATGATGCTTCATTGGTACTATTTTGGGCTATTGTTTTGTGTTTTGCAGCAAAGTTTTTTAGAAATTCGGTATCAAAAATCACAACGACTTTTTCGAATTCGCCATCTTGTTTTTGTTTGTTGTATCGTGCCAGATGATTTTTGCGTACGATGCAATATTCACCAGGTTTAAGATGGTATTTGCTAATGCCGTCATAACCTTCGATCGTGCCTTTTGCGAGATACAAAAAGAAATGTTCGGCAATGAATTGTTCCGGTGATATTTCGGGACCAATATAACAGCTTTTAATTTCGGTATATCTCATGGTTTATCGTCTGTGAGTTAGGATTATTTCCACCATTGTTTAAAAACTTTGTGCTCATCAAAAATAACGATTTCTCCCATAAGAGGCGTTATCAACGGAATTTGATATTTAGCGTTGAGTCGGTTAAGCTCATTTAGCGGGGCGTTCCAGGTATGTTTGGCAAGGGCAAATTTAGAATTATGAACAGGAATTATGCTTTTGGCTTTAAGATCACGTGATGCCTGCAAGGTTTCTTCGGGCAACATATGGATGTAATGCCAGGCTTTATCGTATTGTCCGTTCTCCATAATCGCCACATCGATGGGGCCAAATTGTTTCCCGATTTCGGCAAAATGCGTGTCGTAACCACCATCGCCGCTGTAATATACCTTTAGCGTAGGCGAACTAATTAAATACGACGCCCACAAAGATTGATTTTGTTTTAAGCCGCGTCCTGATTTGTGTCTGGCCGGTAAAGTATGAATGGTATAGTTATTTTCGACCACCACATCATCGTTCCAGTCCTGTTCGATAATTTTTTCTTTTGGATATCCCCAACGTTCAAAATGTGCGCCAACGCCCAAACCGCAAATAATAGTTTTTACCTTGTCTTTGAGTGCCAGAATAGTTTCATAATCAAGGTGATCATAATGATCGTGCGAAATGAGTAAATAATCGATATTGGGTAAATCCTGCACGTGATAGGTATTGGTTCCGTCGAAAACCTTTACGGTATTGGGCAGAGGAGAAGCATTATCGCTAAAAATAGGATCAATTAAAATTTTCTTTCCGTCTATTTGCAAAAGCACGGAAGAATGCCCAAACCAAACCAAAAGATTCTGATCAGCCGGCAAATGCTTCAAATCTGTTTTTACAGACGGAATTCGTTTTGTAGGTTCGGTTGGAACGGTTTTATCGAAAAACGTTTTTGTTATTTCGCCCCAAAAGCTATATCCCGGAGCCAATGTTGGCGTATAAATCGTGTTCTGAAATTCTCCGTCTTTATAATGAGGCGATTTTTCGATTTGCAACATGCTTTTATCTGATGGTAAACTGCCAAAAGTTGCTTTTTGCATGTACAGAAAAACAGCAATGCCCAAAACGATTATTATCGTCAGGATTATGATCAAGATACGTTTAATGATTTTTAAAATTCTTTTTTTCATTTTGGATTGGCTGCTTTTTTTATATCAATGGCTTCAAGTACATTTTTTGAATACCCAATTTTTGTTACCGCAATCATGGCACGACCAATTTCTCTGACGGTACAACCAGTAAAAAATAAGCCCATAATAGGATAAAGAAACGTAATATATTTATTGAATCCTTTAAGGTGAATTTGCGTTTTATCAGGCTTCATTAATCCCGGGCGAAAATTGTATTGCGCTTTAAAACCTAAGGCTTTCAAAGCATTTTCGGTTTTTCCTTTTACGCGTGCCCACATTACT
Organism: Flavobacterium piscisymbiosum; assembly: GCF_020905295.1. Taxonomy (NCBI): domain Bacteria; kingdom Pseudomonadati; phylum Bacteroidota; class Flavobacteriia; order Flavobacteriales; family Flavobacteriaceae; genus Flavobacterium; species Flavobacterium piscisymbiosum. Next base: position 3,838,333 of record NZ_JAJJMM010000001.1, read on the forward strand.
TTTCCGTTTTCAGAACTGTCTGTATGTGATCCTGAAATAAAATTGAAAGTAAGATTTGGGTTTTGGTCTAAAAGCACTTTCGCAAAATGCAAAGTAGTATCGTACGTAATATGCGTGTATTGTGCTTCATCCATGCCTACGCTGCTGATTCCGGCGCAATAAAAACAGGCATCATAATCTGCAAGCTGAGTATCACCGCTTGTCAGCGAAAGAAAATCCGGCACAAGATATTCTTTTAGTTTAGGATGTGATTTTCCGCTTGGTTTTCTGCCCACGTACAAAACTTGTTCTATCTGATTATTATCTAAACATTCGATCAAAACTCCTTCGCCCACCATTCCGGTAGCGCCTGTTACAATTACTTTCATATTTATATTTTAAGAGATTTCCATTTTATTAAACTAATTACGGTTGCCATAATAGCTTCTTCATTATTACGTGGTTTCCAGCCTAAAACTGTTCTGGCTTTTTCGTTACTGGCTTCGCGGTAAATACCAACTAATGGCAAAATGGCTTTGGCCTGATCGTTAAACAAAGCGCTTAATCGTATTATAAAGGTAGGTAAAGATTTTGTAGAGGCTTTCTCTACAACGTATGGCATTTTTTGTTTTAAGAGCTTTACGATTTCTAATAATGACATGGTACCTCCTGCCAAAGCGAGGAAACGTTGTCCGCTGGCATCCGGGTTTTCCATGGCCAGAATGTGCAGTTCGGCTACATCTCTTACGTCTACAATTCCTAAACGGATATCCGGAACTGCTTTCATGCTTCCGTCTAATAATTTTTTTAGCATTTCGAAACCGCTCGATAAATCGGCGCTTAAGGATGGACCAAAAATCCCCATTGGATTAATGACTGTAAGTTCTAATTTTCCGCTTTCGGTTTTCATAAAATCCCAGGCAGCCTGTTCGGCAAGAACTTTAGATTTATTATAAGTCGAAAGTCCTTTTTCGTTAGGATTGGTCCAGCTTTCCTCTGTAATAATTGTATTTTTATCTTTATGGCTGTAACCAACCGCACCAAAGTTTGAAGTCATTAATACACGTTTTACGCCTGCTTCTCGTGCCGCTTTCAGTACACGTAAAGTTCCGTCAACGGCAGGACGGATCATTTCGTCTTCGTTTTTGGGTAATCTTAAAAATATTGGCGAAGCAATGTGCAGAACATACTGACAGTCAATCATGGCTTCGAGCCAGTTTTTATCTGAGGTAAGATCAGCTTCGATAAAATCAAGTTTACTAAAATCGGTAATGCCGCCATTTTTTAGCGTTTCGAAAATCTTGTCTTTGCTTTTTATCGAACGAATGGTTGTTCGAACCTGATATCCACGATTTAATAATTGTAAAATACTATGTATCGCCACAAAACCTGTTCCGCCTGTTACCAATACTTTTTGATGGGTATGTATCATTCATTACATTTTTATGGTACAAAGATCTGAAGAATGCTTTTAGTTGACTTTGTTGAAAAGTCCAAAGTTGTTTTGTTGAGAAGTTCAGCAGGGAGGAATTAGAAAATTAGATAATTAGATAATGAGAGATGGGATGCGGATGAAATGGATTCGCTTTGCGAAAGCACGGATTTTTATAGTTGGTTTTCTTGTTTTTGTATGTCAGACTGAGCGAAGTCGAAGTCTCGCAATGTGACTACAAATAATTTTTCATGCCGATTTCTATAGTATAAACATTTTTTTCAGGAGCTAATCCCGCTATCCGTTCCAATCTTTTGTGCCGAACACCGGCACAAAAGGATTTCCACTTCTATCGGGGCTAGGGTAATCATTTTCATAATAATATTTAGTTTATCAAAAATGAAATAAACTGGTTTAAACATATAAAGTAACCACAATCCTGTCATCCCGAGGAACGAGGGATCTCCGCAAGAAACTCCTTAAAGAAACTCCGTAATTAGTGAGACCTGACAGGTTTTTAAAACCTGTCAGGTCTGCTTTATGTGCCAATTTTTGTCGAGTTGCTCACGGAGATCCCTCGTTCCTCGGGATGACAAGATTGAGGATAGTAACAGGGGAGTACATCTTTTTCAAAGTTGTAAACTTTGAAAAAGATAGTAAAAAATCTAAAATCTAAAATCTAAAATCTAAAATCTAAAATCTAAAATCTAAAATCTAAAATCTAAAATCATTCTACAGGTAATGTATCTTCTTTTTTACCTAATAAAAATTTTACGTAATAAATTTCTTAAAGCCTTGTTTTAGTGTTTTTTTTACGGTTATCTAAATGCAATTATTTTGAAAAAATTTGCCTGATTACAGTTGATTGATAAGAAAAAATATTGTTCATTTGCGCCTTAATTTAGAATTGGTTTAAATAATAATAACATGAAAACAAAAATAATATCAACTTCCTCTTTCCTAAGAACTTCAGGAAGAATGATAGCAACTCTTCAACAGCAATTTAATTTTATTATTTTAGTCAGTTTGTTAGTGAGTGGAGGACTTCTTCAGGCTCAAACTACAGGAACAGGACAAATTTCAGGAACTATTATTACCAATGACGGAAATGCAAGTCAGGGTGTTATTGTAAAATTAATTGAAATTAATAAAAGCGCTGTAACGAATGCATCTGGTAATTATGAGTTTAAAAAGGTACCTTTTGGTACGTATACACTCGAAGTTACGATGTCTGGTTATGCCTCTTCTACAGAAACAGCCGAGATTACAAAGCAAACACCATCAGCTCTTGTAGACATTCGAGTAAATTCATCTATAGAGAATCTTGAAGATGTGGTAATTCGTACCGGAGGAAATCGTTTTGCTAAAAAAGAGAGTATTGATGTGGCTAAAATGCCGCTTAAAAACATCGAAAACTCACAGGTTTATATTATTGTAAGCAAGGAGTTAATGAAAGAGCAAGTCATTACAGATTATAATAGCGCGTTTAAAAATGTTCCGGGAGCCGGTATTGCAGAGGTACGAAATCAGGGGAGAACTACTTCTATTTCAAGAGGTTTTGCTACACCTCAATTGGTTCGAAACGGGGTTGGAAGTTTTACTTATACCACAATCGATCCTTCGAATCTGGAGCGTATTGAGGTGATCAAAGGACCATCGGCAACACTTTTTGGAAGTACTTTATCTTCTTTTGGTGGATTGTTTAATCGTGTGACCAAAAAGCCTTTTGATAGTTTTAAAGGTGAAATATCATATTCAGCAGCTAGTTGGGATTTAAACCGATTTACAGCTGATGTCAACACACCATTAAATAAGGATAAAACAGCTTTGCTAAGAATGAATACTGCTTTTCATAGTGAAAGAAGTTTTCAGGATGCAGGATTCAACAGGAATTTTTCTTTTGCTCCAAGTTTTTCGTATGAAATCAATGATCGTTTGACGCTTTTGATTGATGCTGAATTTAGTATGTACAAAGCGACTTCGCCAACCAGACTTGCGCCATTTGTTGTAAAAAATACCGAAAGCAGTATTGAAGATCTTAATATTCCGTACAAATTGTCTTTTGCCAATAACACCATCAATTATACAAGTCAGCAATATAATATTTTTGCACAGTTAAAGTATAAAATGACTGACCAATGGACGTCTCAAACTGTTATATCCAGAACACGATCTTCGTCTGATGGCTATACGGTGGCTTTGCAAATGATGTCTCCCACTACAATAAGACAACAAGTTACGTATCAGGAATCTCCTTTTTACGGAACAGATATTCAGCAGAATTTTATTGGTGTTTTTAACATTGGTAAACTAAAGAACAGGGTAGTGGCAGGTATCGATTTTTACAGTCTTCGTGCTACGCGTAATGATGCTACGGTAAATATGCCAGCCATGGATTACAAAAAACCAGGCGATGCTTACAACAATTTTAATTTGGATAAAGTAGCTCCGATGTTTAGTGATCCTAAGGTAAAGTTCACCAATTATGTTTCGACTAACGAAAATACCTATAGTGCCTACGTTTCTGATGTTTTGAATGTAACAGACAAATTATTAGTAATGGGAGGAATTCGTGTAGACCGATATGAAAATAAAGGGACTTACTACCCGAGTAAAGATTCTATTGCAGGAAATTACAATCAAACGGCATTTTCGCCAAAATTTGGAGTGGTGTATCAACTTATGAAAGACAGGATTGCTGTTTTTGGTAATTATATGAATGGTTTTAGCAACGTTTCGGGTTCTGATTTTGACGGAAACACTTTTAAACCCAATCAGGCGAATCAGTATGAGGGAGGTTTTAAATTTGATTTGAATAAAATATCAGCGACATTGAGCTATTATGATATTCAGGTTACAAACATTACACGCGATGATCCGGATCACGCTAATTTCTCTATTCAGGACGGAACTCAGGTAAGTAAAGGTTTTGAAGCTGAGCTGATTGCCAACCCAATTTCAGGACTAAATATCGTTGCAGGTTATACGTATAATGATAGTAAATACGAAAAAAGTAATGCCAGCGTTCAGGGATTAAGGCCAACAACGGCGGGATCTCCAAGAACGGCGAATTTATGGGCGAGTTACAGAATTGTAAACGGTCCGGCGCAAGGTTTAGGATTTGGTTTTGGAGGTATTTATGGCAGCGAATATTACCAGACCAATACGACGACTTTCAAATTTTCGATTCCGTCGTATACGGTTTTAGATGCTTCACTTTTTTACGATCAGCCTAAATACAGGTTGGGAATTAAAGTAGATAATTTAACAAACGAAAAGTATTGGTCGTACAGACTTGCAGCTCAAAACCCAACGCGTGTAACAGCAAACGTTACGTTTAAATTCTAAGATTATTTAAATTTAAAATAATAGAAAAAGGGGAAGATTTCATTTTTGAAACCTTTCCCTTTTTTATTTACTGAATTTAATATTTCGCCCCGCTGGGGCTCTGTGTTGTGAGACTTGATTTTCTACAAATATGTCGTCCCTCCGGGACTAGAAAATGATTATTTGTTTTTTTGAAATCTTATCCTTTTTATTTCTGAATTTAATATTTCGCCCGCTGGGGCTCTGTGTTGTGAGACTTGATTTCTATAAATATGTCATCCCTCTGGGACTACAAAATGATTATTTGTTTTTTTGAAATCTTATCTTTTTTATTTAATGAATTTAATATTTCGCCCCGCTGGGACTCTGTGTTGTGTGGCTTTATTTTCTATAAATATGTCGTCCCTCTGGGACTTGAACATGATTATTTATTTTTTTTGAAATCTTATCCTTTTTATTTACTGAATTTAATATTTCGCCCCGCTGGGCTCTGTGTTGTGTGGCTTGATTTTTTATAAATAGGTCGTCCCTCTGGGACTAGAAAATGATAATTTGTTTTTTTGGGTCTCTATAAATATATTATCATTTCAGCATTTTAAATTGATGGTGAACATTATAAAAATCCCTTATAAGAAAAGCTCCATAGGAGCGATATATTTATAGCTATTTGATATTGGTTTAGAAATAAAGCTCCATCGGAGCGACATATAAATTTTAGATATTCAGAGGAAGCTTTGTTTTATGTAAAATATTGTTCAATTTTGATCTGAAATCTTCCCCTTTTTTGGCTATTTATTCAGCCATGCTTTAAATTCCGCGGCTTTGTTTTTGCTAATGATAACATCGATTGTAGATTTTGGAACAACTTCAATTTTGAGCTGGTTATTGCCATATTTCAAAATTTTATCTATCGATTTTATAGCCAGGATAAATTGTCTGTTGGCCCTGAAAAAGATTGCATTGTCGAGTTCGCTGTAAATTTCTTCGAGGCTGCTGTTACTTGTAGAGATTTTTCCGTTTACATCTTTCACGTAAGTGATCGTATTCTCCATATAAATATAGGCGATTTGTTCTATTTCGAGCGAGACGATTTCGTTTTTCAGATTCGTTAAAATCCTTTTTTTATTCGCAGGAGAAACAGATAAATCAGGAACTTTTGATTGCTCATTCGATTCTAGTTTTGATTTGTAACTGGTTAAATCATAGTTGAGTTTCGAAAGGCTTAAAACTTCATTAAAAAGATTTTCATTTTTCTGCTCCAGTTTTCTTTCGTATCGGCTTCCAAAAAGGCGAATCATAAAAAAAGAAAGTAAAACAATCAAAGCGCCAGTGCTGATGTAAACCAGAATAAAATAGAATTTTAAATCCTGAACTTGTTTATTTATGCTTTGTAGATTGGCGTGCGAAGCAATAATCCAATCGGTGTCTTTAACCGGATAGAGGTAGATAATTTCAGCATCTTTTTTTTGATTGTTATAGTTTCTGATTCCACCGCCTTCGGTTTTATTTTTTAGATAGGAATAAAAATCTTCAGGATTTACTTCATTATGCGTTGTCGAAATATACGATTCGTCAGGACCGGTCATTCGGCCAATTTTTTCCGGATTAGGATGGCAGATTTCTTTTCCTGTTTGATCAAACATACAGATAAAACCCGTTTGAGTGTCGGTTTTTTCGATGCTCTTTTGTACGTTATTAATGATTACCTTTCTGTCACTATTTTGTTGCGCTTGTAAAGAAATCAGGTTGGCCATTTCTTTGGCTTCTCTTTTACTGGACTCAATCTGAATTTTTAGAAATTGCTCCGTACTTAAACCTACCAAATAATTCATGCTAAAGTATCCGCAAATGTATACGACAACAAGTAATGATAAAAAAGTAAAAAGATAAAGCTTGTCTTTCTTCATAAGAATATTTGAATTGATGATCCAAATTTAATTAATAATAATCGGTTGGGTACAATTATTTTTAAGAGACAGCAGTCATAATTTTTGTTTAATTAAAGAACAAGTTTTTTGTTTTTAAATCGATCATCCATTTATTCGAAAGGAATTTTAAATCAAGGTTGAAACCAAGTATAACCTTTCTATAAATGTTTTATCAGAAAGCCAGATTCTATTCAGTCTTATTTATTCCCTTTTAAGTTCATTTTTTCCCTTTCTCGCTATTTTAGTTGATTTCATTGAGGTTTCAGCGCTTTATTTGCAGTATGAAATTTCAAAATGAGATCAGTTTTGTTTCCCTGATTTTGATTTTTACAGTTTTAAAAGAAGTTCCAAATGCCTTATTAAATAGAAAAACATCCAAAATGAAAAAGCCAAAAATTTACAAAAGAAAAGTCATCGTGATTCCGGTCATCATCTTGTTATTGATTTTTGCAGGAATACAATTTATCCGTCCTGTAATTACAAATCCACCAGTTACGGGAAATTTAAAAGTGCCGCATGAAGTGGAGACTATTTTAAGAAATTCCTGTTATGATTGTCATTCGAACGAAACCAATTTGGCCTGGTATGATAAAATAGTTCCCGTATCGTGGCTTGTTGCCCAACATATAAAAGAGGGCAGGAGCGGACTCAATTTTTCTGAATGGGATAAATTATCAGCGGCAGATCAAAAGGCAAAACTTTGGGAATCTGTGAATCAGGTTTCTCAGGGAGCAATGCCTTTGCAGAGTTATACATTGGCACATCCGCAGGCAAAATTATCTCAAAAAGATCTCAAAGTACTTGAAAATTATATATGGGGTTTAAGAGTAAATAATAAACCTCAGGATACTGCGAAAATAAAAGCATTAAACAATCAGACCGAAGAATTGAAAAAGGCTGAAAAGTCAGTTAAAATACCTAAAACACCAAACGGGATTGCGTACATAGCTGATTATAAAAACTGGGGTGTTGTAAGTACAACGCAGCGTCTTGATAACGGAACAATGCGAATTATCTACGGAAATGATATTGCCATAAAAGCGATTAAAGATAAGAAAATTAACCCGTGGCCGGACGGTGCTATTTTGGCGAAAGCGGCTTATGAGGAGGTCGAGGATCAGGATGGGAATATTTCTCAGGGCGCTTTTAAACAAGTCGAATTTATGGCTAAGGATCACATAAAATATAAAAAAACGAATGGTTGGGGATTTTCGAGATTCAAAACCACAGAATTGATTCCGTATGGTAAAAGAGCCGATTTTGTGATCGAATGTATGAATTGTCACAAGCCTATGGAAAAAAACGATTATGTATTCACACTTCCAATACGTCAATAATATGAAAACGATACTCTATTTTACAGGAATTCTTTCTTTGTTTTTTCTTTTTTCCTGTGCAGATAAAACAAATGAAAACGCTTTGAATAAAGATGCTTCATTACCGGATGTACTGCTGGACAAGGTTTCAGGTTTGCAGGTGATCAATTCTTCTATCAATAATAAAAAACATACGACATCATTGCTCTACGGAAATCAGAAAACAGTAGAAAGATTAAAATCGGATGAATTAAACCTCAAAAAAGGTGAAAAATTAGTATGGATTACATGGCATCAAAAGTCAGATCCTAACTGGATTGGCGCCATTATTCCGGGAAAATTACTATCGCTTGAAATTTTGGAATCTAATGGAGAAAAAGAAGGTTTTAACTATCAAAAATTTGAGGGAAACAAAATGGAACTTCAAAAAGATACTCTTGGTAGTGCTCATAGAATTAAGGAATTACTGAATCAAAAAAAGGCAAATGTGCCTCAATTATAAATCAATTAAACACTATTGCCGAATAGCCGTTCGCAAATCGATGTATAATAAATCTTTCACGCAGATTTTAAAAAGATCTAAGCAGATATACGCAGATTATTATCTAAATTAAAATTTGCCATAATCTCTAAGATCTGCGTGAAAAAATCCTTTGTAATCGCTCACTATCATTTAAATGTGCTGTTGAAGTTTTGTAATCTCTGCCCATAATCGTGTAAAATTTCTGATTGAATCTTGAATTAATTTTAATCCTCTGTAAAAGAAATTATTAGAACAACAATTCAAACCATAATCATTATGATACACAAAATAGAAACAGCAAAAAATTTAATTGCTTTTAGAGCACTTGGTCAGGTAACAACAGCTGATTTTAAAAGTGTTGTACTGCCGGAATTAGAAGGATTATCAAAAGAATCAAATGAAATTAATTTTTTATTTGCGCTGGATACAGATATTCAGAATTTTACTGAAAATGTCTGGTTTAAAGATGCTGTTTTAGGATTACAGCAATTTGAAAATTGGAACAGGGTTGCCATCGTTTCTGACTCGGATGAGATGAATTTTAATGGCGGATTTACATTTAATACTACGGGAGAATTACGTGGTTTTAAAAAGTTAGCTTTCAATAAAGCCCTGAAATGGGTCGAAGGAGATTCAATTTTATAAACTAAAGTTATGAGAGCAATATGGACAGGATCGATTAGTTTTGGGTTAATTAATATTCCCATTAAAATATTTTCTGCTGTGCAGGAAAGCAGTATTGATATGGATATGCTGGATGAAAAAGATCATGCCAACATCAAATTCAAGAGGGTAAATGAAAATACCGGAAAAGAAGTGGCCTATGCCAATATTGTAAAAGGCTATAAAATAGACGATAAATATGTGATTCTTGAAGATGCTGATTTTGAAGCCGCAGATGCCGAGAAAACCAAAACGATCAACATTCAGAGTTTTGCTTTAGAAAAAGAAATTAATAGTATTTACTACGAACAGCCGTATTATCTTGAGCCTGATAAAGGTGCGATGAACGCTTATGCTTTGCTAAGAGATGCGCTTGAAGCATCGGGTAAAGTAGGAGTGACGAGTTTTGTTTTACGTAACAAGGAAAGCCTGGCGATTTTAAAACCATATAAAAATGTGATTCTTTTGAACCGAATTCGTTTTGAGCAGGAAATAAGAGATACAGCAGAATTAAAACTGCCTACAGCATCTAAAAAAGCCACGAAAGAAATGGATATGGCCGAAAAACTGATCGATCAGCTTACGGAGAAATTTGATATTAGTGCTTATAAAGACGAATATACCGCTAAGCTTTTGCAAATTATAAAGAACAAAGCGAAAGGCAAAAAACAAGCAGCGCCAAAGCTTAAAGTCGTTCACAAACAAAGCGACGATTTGATGGCGATGCTAAAAGCAAGTCTGGAAAAAAAGAAATCCTCTTAATGAGGATTTTTGTTTTCCAGCTTGTGTAATATCTTTTTAATATTGGCACCTTTTCCTAAAACGGGTTGCCATAAATCTCCTTTTTTCTCAAATCGCTGCAGCACATTTTTGATGGTAAACTGCGATGGATGCAGTTTCGAATTTACTTCGCTCCATTCTAACGGAGTTGAAACTGTTGCTCCCGATTTAGGCCTTACAGAATAAGGCGCTGCAAGAGTTTGGCCGCGTCGGTTTTGTAGATAATCAATATAAATTTTATGATTTCTTTTTTTGATACTGCGTTCTAATGAAGTCGTTTCAGGCAAACGCGAATGAATTTCGATGGCCAGTAATTCGCCAAAAATTTTAATCGAATCATAATCGTATTGCGCGCCCAGCGGAATATAAACGTGTAAACCCGTTGCTCCTGAAGTTTTGCAGTAACATTCGGTTTCGAGTTCATCGAGAACTTCTTTTACGGTTAGAGCTGTTTTTACCACTTCTTCGAAATCATCTTTTTCAGGATCAATATCAATTACGAGCCAATCCGGATTTTCGACGTGTTTGATGGTCGAATTCCACGGATTCATTTCGATACATCCTAAATTGGCCATGTACAGTAAAGTCGCTTTATCATTACAAATCAGATAATTGAGATATTCTTCATTCGATTCTGAAAAGATTTTTTTGGTTTTGAGCCAGGACGGAACTTTATCAACATCGACATCTTTTTGATAAAATCCCGGCGCATTGATTCCGTTAGGAAAACGATTCATCGATTGCGGACGATCTTTAAGATAGGGAAGAATTAAATCGGCAACTTCATTATAATACTGTACAATTTCTCCTTTTGTAATACCATCATCAGGAAAATAAACCTTGTTTTGATTGGTAAGATGCAAAGTGGTTTTTCCTATTTTTAAATCGTAATCGTTTTCTGTTACAGGAGTTGGTTTCTCTTTCATGGTATCTTTTTTTACATCTTTTTCGATTGCGTTATTTGATTTAATTGTAGACGGAACAAAAACTTCCGAAGCTTTTTTATCAATCCTTAATCCCAGATATACAGGATGTCTTAAATGCTTGTCATTTGTCCATTCTGAGAATTTAACCTGACAAACCAGCTTTGGTTTTACCCATTGAATCGTATCTCTTAATGCTATTTTTTCGCTTAGCGGAGATTCATTCACAAAAAGAGGTTCTAATTTGGTATATAATTCTTTTAAGGTTGCATCATTAAAACCGGTTCCGCATTTGCCTATAAACTGCAGTCTTTTGCCGTAATATTGCCCCAGTAAAATGGCTCCAAAATATTTTCTGGATTTTTTGGGTTCAGTAATTCCAATAATAATGGCTTCTTCTTCATTCGAAATTTTAATTTTAAGCCAGTCACTGCTTCTTTTATTGGACATATAAGTACTATCGGCTTTTTTGGCAATAATACCTTCGCCTTTGTTTTTTATCGAAAGATCGAATTGTTTCAAACCTTTTTCTATGGTATGTTCTGAGTAATAAATATTTTTAAAATCATATTTATTAAATAAAATTTTAAGTAATTCCTTTCTTTCGAGCAATGATAAATCAGTGATGAGATTTCCATCTAAATTAAGAAGGTCAAAAACATAATATTTTAAAGTTCCAAAACCTGTTTTAAGATAGTTTTGAAGGAGTTGGAAATTGGCTTTTCCGTTTTCATCTTCCACAACAATTTCACCATCTAAAACTGCAATATGATCTATTTTTTGTAATTCATCTGCAATGGGTTTAAAATTGGCATTAAAAGATAATTCATTTCGGCTAAATAATTGTACATCAGTAGGATTAATTACAGAAATCGCTCGATAACCATCATATTTATTCTCAAATACCCACTCAGCATCATCAAATGCTTTTTCTTTGGTATTGGCTAACATGGGTTTGATAAAAACAGCAGCTTCTTCGGCTGATGCAGGATTATTTTTTGAAGCCTTTTTTTTATTGGTTTTTTCCTCCATTTTTTTAGAATTTTTCTCTAATTCGTCTAAAGTTCTTTCAGAAATAACCGATTTATTTTTATTTAATATGTCACTTTCGGTCGCATGAGGATCTTGTTTTTTAATCAATAACCAGGCATTTTCCTGTTTGCCTTTTAGTTTGATTAATGAAAATTCTCCTTTTAGTTTTTTTCCTTTTAAAACAAAACTTAAATGACCTTTTTTAAGATCTGCCAATAAAGTTTTTTCCGGATTTGGTGTAGGTTCATCGGGAGTATAAGTGCCGTTATCCCAAACAATAACATTTCCGGCACCGTAATTTCCTGTGGGAATTGTGCCCTCAAAATCTTTATAGCTGTACGGATGATCTTCGACCATCATTGCCAAACGTTTATCATCAGGATTCATAGACGGACCTTTAGGCACTGCCCAACTTTTCAGGACGCCATCCATTTCTAATCTAAAATCGTAATGCAAATGCGATGCGGCATGTTTTTGCACCACAAAGATGAGTTCGTTTGCTGATTTTGCGACTTTACCTTTGGGTTCCTTAGTTTGTTTAAAATCTCTTTTCTGGTTGTATTTAGACAGTGACATATGATTTTGCTAATAAGATCAGTGTTAATGAAATGGAATAAACTGCGGTTGCCACAAGACCGAAAATGATGTGGGCAAGAAGCAGCTGAAAGTAGTATCCCTTTAAATCGATTTGAGGCTGATGATTACTCATTTTAAACATAATCATCCAACCAATAATGCCAATAATACCGCTAATAAAGCCTAGTATGAATCCGCTTAAAAACGAAATGGGTAAAAGATCCTGAACCCACAAAAAATGATAACACAGAACAAATAAAAAACCAATAAAATAATGCAGCAACCAGGCTAAAACAGCTTTTGATTTTGGTGCTAATTCAATATTTAATTTTGTTAGCATAAAGGTCAACAAAACAGGTTCTTTATACAATTCACGAAAGCTTGCCGAAGCCGCATAACTAAACAACGTCATTGCTGATGTGGCGGCAATTGAAACTACAATAAGTTGCAAAAAAATATAGATGTCCATGATGCGCTTTTTTAGTGTTCGGTTAAGGTTTTAAACAAAAAAATCATGTACTTCAAATAGCTGTAATTTATTAATAAACAGAATTTTTGAAGTACATGAAGTGTTATATAATTTGCTTTTGATCATTTTCTGTAATCTCATTTGTTTCCGGAGCAGTAACATTAGAGAGTTTTTTATAGCCTCCTAAAGTCAAAAGCGACATTCCCCATTTTCCTAAAGTAGCAGCTGTTTTACGTTTGCCGGCCAATTTTAGCGTTAAACCTAAAACTAATGATCCTGCGGCGGCGTATAGTATTTTATTGGCTGATATTCCCTGAGGTTTTTCTTTTATACCATAGCCAAAGTTTTCGCGGGTTTTGGGATTTAAAATATTTTCCATGATGTCAAATTTTATAATTAAACCTAATTTTTTAAATTGTTTTTTTTGAAGTAAGTAATTATTTTGCATTGATTTATTACTTAAAATTCTCTCGGATTATTTACAGGATCTTTTTCTTCAAGATCCTGATCTATATCGTATTCCTGATCGAGTTCGTCTTGTTTTAAATTGTCTGTAGCAAAACTGTCGGGATCACGATCGTTTTCGTCATAATCTTCTACAAGATCATCGTCGAGATCGCTTTCGTCAAGCTCTTCGTCTTCATCAAAATAATCGTCGTCTTCGTTATCTCTGTCAAGTGCATCTTCGAAATTATCATCTAAATTTAAATTGTCCGGATTTTCCTCTTCATTTAAAATTTGATCGTCATGATAATCTTCTTCTTCATCCATTTGTTTCTGATATTCATCGACATAACTTTCGTCGTTATTGTGGCTTGCAGCATAGATATCATTTTGTCTGGTATCAGAATCTAAATGAGTCTCATCTTGCTGTGGCTGCAAAATGCGATCGTCCTTGATGTAACTTTCATGAGTTTCGCTTGTTTTATGGTTTGAAGTATTCATAGCTATTTGAGGTTAAATTATTAGATAAGTAAAATATTTTCCTGATTCTAAATGTCTCATTCAAAATTAGTTATGAAGTACTTGTGTTTACTTATAAAATTTGAAATAGTAATTATATAATTAACAGCATTTTAGCTTTTATAAAAAGAAATCTTTAACCATTTTGCTCCAAATGAAAATTATATAAGCAGAAATGAAGATTTTGTAAGGAATTTTTGCTCAATTTTTAAAATATTTGAATAGAATAAATGGCATGAAGTAGCGCACCTGCAAATCAGAATTTTAAACTTATTGACTATGAATAAAAAAGGACCCATAGTAGTAATAGAGAATAAACAAGAAGACCGTAAATTATTTATCGAGGTTTTTAGCGAACTCAACTACGCCAATGCAATTCTATATTTTAATACTGCCGAAACGGCCTGTAATTATATGCTTCGCCATCAGATTAAACCTTTTTTGGTTTTCTCTGATATTGTATTGCTGAATGTTATGAATTATAAAGTGATGGAAACGAATCCGGATAATAATGGAGTAGGGACGATATTCAATTGTCCGTACTTGTTTTTTACTACATTATTTGAGCAGAGTTTTGTAATCGATCCGTATTCTTTGCCTACGCACAGCTATTTTGTAAGACCTTTTGATTATGACAAATTCAAGCAGGTTATCAAGACAATTATAGAATATTGGCATAAGCCAAAATCTATTGCGCAGTATAATAAGATCGAGATTAAAGCAGTTAAAATTGAATAAAAAAAATCCATTCGCCGCAACGAATGGATTTTTTTATTACTCCTGAAGAGCTTAGTTCATTAATCAAATTTTGATTTTATCGAATGGCATATCTTAGCTTAAGTCCGTAAGAAACCAATCTGATATCATTTGAATTAGAAGCATCAAGTACGCTGTTGTATTGTAATTGAACAGGTAATTCCGGTTGGTATTGTACCAGATTTTTACTTCCTTTCTTATCATAGATATTATTTAATCCGTAGTCTAAATAAAGTCCGATATAAATAGCACTTCGATCACCAATTTTTTGTTTCAAACCGGTTTCGAATGTAGCAGAATAAGACACCTCTGTATCCAGATCCTGTTTGCTTGTTTTAAGATTGTTTTGGCTCTCAAACCCTGCAAATGCCGGACTAAATAATTCGACATTATATTGCGGATAGTATCCGCTTGTAGTCAGGTTCTGGAATGTGCTTTCGTAGCTTCCGGTTGTAGCAAAACCTATTTTAGCTCCCGCTGCAAGATATAATTTTGTAGCTCCCGGAGTTTCAAACTGAATAGTAATTGGAATATTAACGTATCCTAATTTTTGCTGTTCTCTTAAATTAGTTGCTTTATATCGAAATTGAAAAGCTTCATTTTCAGCATCAACCGCATTGTATTGTCCGCCATAAAATCCATATTTTACATCAGAAGTATAGGTTTGATATTCGGCACCAATACCAATACTTAAACCTTCATTTAAGTAGTAAGAATATCGAATTCCTGCATTGAAACCGTTTCCTGGAACTACATCTCCAGTATTAGATTTTAGAAATGAAAACGGTCCTCCCACAGCTATTGATAATTCCTGTTTTTTATCCTGACCGTAACTATTTAGGCAAGATCCTAAAACTACTGTAACGATGGATATTGATGTTATATAGTTTCGTATATATTTTTTCATCTTATTTTTTTTTAATGCCAGTGCTATTCGAAAATAGCACTGACAGATTTTTTATTTATTTACAATTACTTTTAGCGTTTTCTTGATGTTTGGAGTTTCGATAACTACAACATACATATTACTTTCAGCATCAGGTAATTGAATTTCAGTTCTTACCGTAGATGATTTCAATGTTTTAATCAATTGACCAGAAACATTATACAAACTTATTTGCATGTTTTCTAATTCTTCCGCAGGGTAATCTGCTTCAACTGTAATCACTTGTCCTGATTGAATTGGGTTAGGATAAAGTCTTGCAGCTAACGATTTTTGAGTCGTTATTTTGGTACTACATGTTTGAAGTGTTTTTCCGTCTTTGGTCGTCATTTTTACACTAAAATCTGCAGATTTATCTAAAGAATTCGCCAAATCATCTCCCGCTGAATAGTATTGACCCGTTCCTACCAATTGACCATTTTTAAACCATTGGTACGAAACAAACTCATAACCTCCGTTAGTCTGAGGATTATTATTGATAAGCAATACATTGTTGAATTTTTGATGAACAATGTCATAGAAACCAAATGGTTTTTCTATAGTTAAAGCATAATTGGCAGTTACAGTTCCGTCTTGTGAAGTCACAGTAACATTTTGCGTATAAATTCCCGGTTTAGGAGGCGTAATTGTAAAATTGGCAGAAGGCGAGAATGTTGCTCCTGTTTCATTTGTGAAGGCAACATTTACATTGCTTTCTCCACATTCCATCAAATACTTAATTTCTTTTGCCGGATTTAGATATACTTGACTGCCAAGTGTAATTTTTGATACCGTTACATCATTATTTTTAATTACCAGAACTTGCGAAACATCTGCTGCTGGTAAGTAATTTTCATTACCATCCTGATGTGCTACAATTAATACTTCGCCAGATCGTAGAACATTTACTAAACCAAGCGCTGAAACATTAGCTGGCGGCAGGGCAGAAGTGTAAGTGAACGAGTAACGAATTGGTAAACCTGAATTAGAAGAACCATTTAAACTAAAGTCATTACCTACTCCAAAAATCTTTGGCAAAATGGCTCCAAATGTAATTTGCTGTGCCGCTTTGTTGATAGTAAGCTGTGCAGTAAGTGTTACTGGAGAACAATTTGGTGAACTTACATCTGGTGTTACTGTTGCTGTAACAGTATAAACTCCTGCATTAGTTGCTCCGTTTGCTGTTCCTGTTGATGGAGTAGTAGCATATACTACGCTTGCCCCGGCAGGAAGATTTGCAACTTGTATGGTGCGTACACTTCCGTTATAAGTAAATGCAGCATTAGCAAAAGTTACCTGATCTAATGGAGAAGCAGTTACAGTAAGGTTTTGCTGTTGTGTTGCGAAATTTCCGCTAGCATCAGTATAAGTCCATGTAATTACATAATTACCTACAGCAGTATAAGTTAAAGGATCTGTTGTTGTTGCAGATATAATTCCGGAACAATTATCAGTTGCTGTTGGTATTGTAATTTGCGCTGGTAAAATCGAACAATAGTTCGAAATGGCAGGAAGATTTGCTACATTAGGCACTGGCGCAGTTACATCTTGAATTGTAGATATAGTTACATTTTGTGTTAAAGTACAGTTGTTTGCATCAGTAATAAGTACAGAATAATTTCCTGCGCTTAATCCGGTTGCTGTTGCTGCATTTCCGCCAGAAGGTGACCATGCATACGTATAAACACCAGTTCCGCCTGTTACAGTTACAGTTGCCGAAGCATCACTTTGTCCGTTGCAAGAAACATTCACTTGTGATGTTGTTGCTGCAAGTAGAGCAGGTTCTGTTATTGTAACTGTTGCTGTTGTTTGACAGGTGTTAGCATCAGTGATAGTTACCGTATAAGTTCCGGCAGTAAGTCCTGATGCAGTTGCAGCAGTTCCTCCAGAAGGTGACCATACATAACTGTAAGCACCAGTTCCGCCCGTTACTGAAACAGTTGCAGATCCGTTAGATCCACCGTTACAAGAAACGTTAGTTTGAGATGGTGTTGCTATTAAAGCAGCTGGTTGTGTTAATGTAAAACTTTGTGTTGTCTGACATAAATTAGCATCTGTAATAGTTACTGTATAAGTTCCTGCAGTAAGTCCTGATGCAGTTGCAGCAGTTCCGCCAGAAGGTGACCATACATAACTATATGCGCCTGTTCCTCCAGTTACAACTACTGAAGCTGATCCGTTAGAACCTTCATTACATGAAATATTTGTTTGTGAAGGAGTAACTACTATTGGAGTAGGTTCTGTAATTGTAAAGTTTTTTACAATTGAACATCCGTTTGCAGAAGTTATGGTTACCGAATAATTACCCGCTGTAAGTCCTGTTGCTGTTGAAGCAGTTCCTCCAGTTGGAGCCCAAACATATGTATATGGACCCGGAGCTCCTGAAGGTACTACTGTTGCAGTTCCTGTGTTTGATCCATTACATAAAACATTGGTTTGAGATACTGTAGCAACTAATGTATTTACAGTAGTGATTGTAAAG
This sequence comes from Flavobacterium piscisymbiosum, assembly GCF_020905295.1. Classification (NCBI taxonomy): domain Bacteria; kingdom Pseudomonadati; phylum Bacteroidota; class Flavobacteriia; order Flavobacteriales; family Flavobacteriaceae; genus Flavobacterium; species Flavobacterium piscisymbiosum. Next base: position 3,856,404 of record NZ_JAJJMM010000001.1, read on the forward strand.
TTTTTTGTAATTGTACATCCATTAGCATCTGTGATCAGAGCGCTATAATTGCCAGCTGATAAACCTGTTACTGTTTGAGTTGTTACTCTATTAGACCATAAATAATTGTAAGGAGTTGTTCCTCCTGATGGAGTAACAGAAGCTTGCCCACCCACAACACAAGTTGCATTGATTTGTGATGTTGTAGCTGTTAAAACAGAAGGCTGATTGATTGTAAAAGTTTTAGTTAAGGTACATCCGTTATTATCTGTAATTAAACAGCTATAATTTCCAGCAGTAAGGCCAGTTGCAGTTGCAGCTGTTCCTCCAGAAGGAGACCATAAGTAGGTATAGTTTAATGTTCCTCCAGAAGCAGTTACCGTTGCTGTACCAGTTGCTCCTCCATTACAAAGAACATTAGTTTGTGATGTCGTTGCTGCTAAAATTGCAGGTTCTGTTATGGTAACATTTGCTGTGTATGTACAAGTGTTAGCATCCTGAATAGTTACAGTATAAGTTCCCGCCGCTAATCCTGAAGCAGTTTTAGCAGTTCCTCCTGTTGGCGACCATTGGTAGCTATATGGAGCTGTAGCTCCTGTTGCATTTACAGTAGCGCTACCGTTAGTTCCTCCATTACATGAAACATTTGTTTGTGTTACTGTTGCAGAAAATGCAGCAGGTGTGCTAATGGTAATATTTTTAACCAATGTACATCCGTTTGCATCTGTAATAGTACAAGTATAATTTCCTGCTGGTCTGCCACTAATAGAGGATGAAGTTCCTCCCAAAGGAGCCCATAAATAAGTATAAGTAGGAGTTCCTCCTGATACTGTTACGCTTGCAGTACCATTTGATCCTCCAAAACAACTAACACCAGTTGATGCTGTTGATGCAGAAAGAATGGCTGCTGGTTGTGTAATAGTAAAAGTTTGTGTTGTTTGACATAAGTTAGCATCAGTAATAATTACTGTATAAGTTCCTGCAGCAAGTCCTGTTGCAGTTGCAGCAGTTCCGCCAGATGGAGACCATGAATAAGTATAAGTTCCTGTTCCGCCTGTTGCACTTACTGTTGCAGATCCTGTAGCTTCGTTGCGACATCCTATATTAGTTTGCGCAACTGGTGTAGCAACCAATGCACTTGGCTCGGTAATAGTAAAACTTTGCGTTGTTTGACACAAGTTGGCATCTTTTATTGTTACTGTGTAAGTTCCTGCTGTAAGCCCTGTTGCAGTTGCTGCAGTTCCTCCCGTTGGTGACCATAAATAAGTATAAGTTCCTGTTCCTCCTGTTACGTTTACTGTTGCCTCTCCTGTTGCAGCGCCATTACATACTAGATTAGTTTGCGATGTTGTTACAGAAAGTGGAGTAGGTTCGGTAATAGTAAAACTTTGGGTAGTTTGACATGAGTTTGCATCAGTAACAGTTACTGTATAAGTACCTTGTGTAAGACCTGATGCTGTTGCTCCCGTACCTCCTGATGGAGACCATGAATAAGTGTAGCTGCCAGTTCCTCCAGTAACTGCAACAGTTGCAGTTCCGTTTGAACCTCCGTTACAGCTTACATTATTTACTGTACCCTGTGATGCCGCCAATACTGGTGGCTCCGTTACCATAATATCGCTTACAGTTTTTGTACAGCCTTTAAAATCTGTAATAGTTACATTGTAAATTCCGGCAGAAAGTCCTGTAATAGCAGAAGTTGTAGCTCCGTTCGACCATAAATAAGTATATCCGGGAGTACCTCCGGTTGCAGTAATAGAAGCAACACCATTTGAGCCTCCGTTACAAGAAACATTAGTTACAGCCGGAGTTCCGTTTAATACTGGAGGCTGAGTTACTGCAATATTGCTTACCGTTCCTGTACATCCGTTATTATCGGTGATGGTTACTGAATAAGTACCAGCAACTAAACCTGTTCTGTCTTCAGTTGTAATACCACCACCCCAATTGAAGGTATAGGGAGCTGTACCGCCTGATGGTGTAAGGTTGATAGTTCCATTTGTACCTGCAAAACAAGATACGTTGGTTACTACTGTAGTACCGCCAACTGCAGCAGTAGGTTGTGCCACAGCAATATTACTTACCGTTCCTGTACATCCGTTAACATCGGTAATGGTAACTGAATAAGTACCAGCTGCTAAACCTGTTCTGTCTTCAGTTGTAATACCGCCACCCCAATTAAAGGTGTATGGACCAGTACCGCCTGATGGAGTAAGGTTGATAGCTCCGTTTGAGCCTGCAAAACAAGATATGTTGGATACTACTGTAGTTCCACTAACTACAGCAGGAGGTTGCGTTATTGTAATATTATTTAGCGTTATAGTACATGAATTTGCATCTGTAACCGTCACGCTGTAAGTACCTGCTGGACGACCTGTTATAGCAGCTGTTGAAGCACCTGTATTCCATAAGTACGTATAACCTCCGGCTCCTCCTGTTGCAGTTACAGAAGCGACACCATTACTGCCTCCATTACATGATACGTTTGTAACAGCAGATGTAGCATTTAATACACTTGGTTGTGTTACTTGAATATTATTTACCGTTTTGGTACAAGAATTTGCGTCTGTAACAGTTACACTATATGTTCCAGCCATAAGACCTGTAATAGCAGATGTTGTAGCACCAGTATTCCATAGATAAGTATAACCTCCTGCACCTCCAGTTGCAGATACAGCAGCAACACCATTAGCACCTCCATTACACGCTACGTTTGTAAAAGCAGGTGAAGCGTTTAATACAGGTGGCTGAGTTATAGTAGCAGATCTAGTTATTTGTGTTCCTTCACCATCGGTAACCGTTACATTATAAACTCCAACACCAAGAACAGATGCTGTTGCATTTGTTCCTCCAGATGGCGACCATGAATAAGTATAAGGAATTGATCCTCCGCTTACAACAATTGTAGCAGTACCATTGTTTCCTCCGTTACAGCTGACATTTGTTTTAGCAATAGTTGCCGGAGCAGTTAATGCAGCTCCTGTTGTAAAATTAAATTCACCTCCGTAATTAGTTCCGCCGCTATTGGTAGCATACGCTCTATAATAAATAGTTGTTGCAGCAGGAAGTCCCGTTACAACATTACCAAATGTCCCAGTTCCGGTCCCTATTTGAACTTTATTATTTGCAATAGTTGGGTTTACCGTTGTAGCCCACACAATTCCTCTTTCTATGGTTGTATCACCACCATCAGCAGTAACCTCACCACCAAGTGTTGCAGAAACAGATTTGATGCTTGCTGCCACAGCAGATGTTACAGTTGGTGCAACTGCAAGTGTAATACTTGGTGCAGGATAACTAGTAGGAATTATTCCTAAATCAACGGTTCCGTTACTATGTGACCAGTATATGGCTGAAGGATTGTTAATTTTTGCCAATAAATCAGCAGTAGTACCTGTCAAAGTCCCTATGTATTTACTGTTATTAGCTTCAGCGGGACCTGATGCCGGAAACAACGAAATACAATTTACCCCGTTGGTTAAACCGGGAGGTAATGAACTTTCAGATCCTCCAAATAAATTTACTTGTGCTGCATTACTCCATGTTGTTATAGGGTCATAATCTGAAGAGTTATAATCTGCATGGATACCTCCAATAAATGTAGGTACCGCCGGTCTTGGACCCGTTGCAGACTGATACACCAATATTTGGTCGCCGGCATTAGTAAGATTAAAACCTGAACCTGACGCAAGTGTTACTCCAGTTGTGCCTGTAACTGTAAAAGTATCAGCCGAAGTTTCGACTATTGATACAATTTTACCAGCAGGTGTAAAGGCTGGAACAGTCCACAATAAATGTGTTTCGAAGTTTGTTGGAGTCCATGAACCGTTTCCCCAGCCATCTTCTGTAAAATATACAAGCGTTCCGGCATTGATATCTTTAAGAGTGATAAAAGAGAAACCATCGGTTGGAGTTCCCGCTTGATAACCAATAAATGCTATATCACCTGGCGCCAAGACAGTTGCCTGGGCTTTAAGGTTTTGTTGTACAAAAAATGTACACAAAAAGATGATAAATAAGAGTAATTTTTTTTTCATAACATACAGTTTAGTTTAATGACATAAATAGGCATTTTGCCAGCCGCCCATTTGTTCCGGTTTAGTAGATAAAGTGAAAGCCTTAATAAAATGCCCGTCATTAACGAATGTTTCAATTTTATTAAAACTTATATTGTTAGAAGAATCAAGATTTAATTTATACACATGATGATTAAATAATGTTCTGTTTGTACCCTTATCAAATTCAATATTTCCTCTAGGTCCGGCAATATTAAGTTTGCTCATTTCTTCAATTAAAGAGTTTATATTAAGATTGTTCTCTGCATTTAAAAGAAGGGTTTTTAGTATTAATCCTTTTTCATAACCTAAAGTCGAAAATATTGAAGGACTATCTGAGTATTTGCTTTTATACTCATCGGTAAAGTTGCTATTATCACTATCATTTTGCATCCATGAACTTACAACATAAAGTTCGTGAGGCTCATTTTTATATTCTTCTAAAATTTTATCATTGATAAAAAACGGAGTAACATAAAACGGATACTTTTTAGTAACTTTATTTTGATTTACAAAATCGGCATTTTCCTCTGCATATAAGCCACTATAGAAAGCAAAAACAGCATCAGGTTCATAAGAATTTATGATGTTATCCATATGTGCCGATTCATTTTCTCTGGGAACAAAAGGTGTAATATAGTGACCTGCGAAAATTGGTTTATCTTTAAAAGCATATTCAATTGCTGATAACATGCCGTAACCTGAATCATAAAACGAAGTTGAGGTTACCACTTTTTGAAAGTTTTTGGCAGTTAGATAAGTACCTAAATGATAACACGATTCCGTTAGCCCATAGGAGTTAATATAAACACCTTTGTAAGTAGGTGTTTCATAAGGTAATGTTGCTCCGGTATCAGCGGCAAGCAATAGGATATCGTTTTTTGAAGCATAGTTATAAACCTCAGATATATTATAATGCCCAAAAAAGCCAATGATAATTGATACATCTTCTTGAAAATTTAACTTTTGTATTTTCTCGATTATCAGTTTCTCATCTGCACCAATACCGATATTTTCGATGTAAAATTTCACATTAGGATTAGTAAGTTTTAATCCTCTCATAAAATCTCTGTCGAGCGTTGGATATTGTTGTGATTTTGGAAGTAGAATTCCTATTTTAGTAAAGTTATCCATAAATTTTGATTAAAAAAACAGAGGCATTATCGCCTCTGTTTTATTTTTAATGCTATTAGTTTCTAGATGGAAAAATCCCTTCTAAAGCTATACAGTAATTTATACCTAGATATGGGTTTCTTAAACCAAATGGTTGGCTACCTCCTGCAACACCTGTAGCACCGCTAATTGCTGCAGTTACACCACCAACTGCATTACTTGTCCCTCCAGTTTCACTATAGATATTTGGAGTAGTTCCTCCAGCAGCAAAATAATTATTACCACCATCAGGATCATTGCTTATTGGTTTTAAACTTATTGCATTGACAGCCACAGTAATAGGAGATGTAGCCGCAGCAAGAGGGTGACCGTGTATAGGCATATTGTTTGCTGTAAGTGTAATGCTTTCAACCCCAGCTACTTCTCCCTGAACAATAGTAGTTAAACCAGGTCCTTGTCCCATTCCTACAAGAGATCTTCCTCTTAAATCAGGCAGAGCAAATGTTGTTTGACCATTTCCTCCGTAAGTTGTTCCCAGTAAAGAGAATAAAGCAGTGTTTTGAGCTATTCCTAAAGTTTGTCCCCAGCAAAATGCCCATCCTCTAGGGTTAAAGTTAAATCCAAAAGCTAGAATTGTTCCTAAAAATACGTCCATAATTGTTTTTGTTTAATTGGTTAATGTTAGTGATAGATTATTAATGGTTAATATGATTTAATTACAGTTTAGTTTTTAATTCTTCAATAGCGAAGTTAATTCATGTAATCTTCTTACAAGCAGGTATTTACACCTGTTTTTTGAATAATTAAAACATTTACAATTAAAAAGAAAAAGTACTTTGTTGATGGTTCTATAAATACTGTATAATAAACACTCTTTCTTCAATTTGATTTTAAAATTAAATATCTATTACCTATAACAAGAAAAATATGTTACAGAACGGTTTTTTTATGTCATGAAATCTCCTTTTTATGTCAGATAAATTTTGGGTGATAACTGCTGGATATGCGAATTCATTATTCAATTAAAAAGTAGTTTTTTATTGAATAATGTAATAATGAAATACCTGTTTGGAGGCTTGTAGAAAAGGGTTTCGTGTGTTTGAACGAATAAATTTACAAAAATAAATAACGCAACTATCAGTAAGATAGAGTTTTTTAAGTAAATTCTTATTTAATGAATGAAATAAAGAAAAGGAGTAAGCTTACATTCGTTTAATGACTATCTCTGCGAATATTGATAAAAAAATTAGCAGCTTAAACGTGAATTTTTATTGAACCATTAACCACAAGTTAAGGTTATCACCAGATTAAATCTTCGGTAATAAACGCATCATCAAAAATTGTAACAAATAATGCTTACACACTTTTGATGGCGTTTATGGATGGTGGAGATGAATAAACTTTTTTAGTTAATTGCGAAAAGGGAATAGTAAAGTGCTATTCCCTTTTTATTTCAATTATTTTTCGATTGTTCTCAACGCTTTTTTTATAATATAAATGGTTTCTTTTGATGCGCTTTTTTCCTGCCATTTGGCACAAATATTTAAAACAAATTGCGGCTTGGTTTTACTAACATCGTTCAGCCAGTTTGCCACACTGTTTTGCACATATTTTGAAGAATCAGAATATAAGTGTTCTAAAATCACCAAACCTAACTCCGGATTTTGTTTTAATTTCTCGATATGTTCACTCCAAACACCTCTTGGTCGCGTAGCTTCACTTGCAAAGCGTCTTACATTTTCATCTGTATGATTTGTCCATTTTGAAAGGATTGCTAAACTTTCGTCAAGATTTTTAATTAATTCAGGTCGAATTGCCAGCCAGCTTATTTCTCTAACACCAAAATGTTTATCTGCTGCAAAAGGCTTAATTTGGGTAAGTTTTTCGGCAATTGTTAAGTTGGTATTGTGACCAATGATGTAGGTCGCCCAACATCGTACCAAATCTGATTGATGTGATTGTATTGTGTCAAGAATTTTTGCATCGCTTTCTTGCGTTACCATTTCTAAAAGACCATTTCCAATAGTTTCGTTTATCGTATTAACCGTTTGTTTCTGCAAGGAGTTAATGCTATTGATAATTGGTTCAATATATTGATTAAGGTTAAGCTGTTTTAATACATTTTCAAGAAGTAATTTTTGATCTACAGCTAACCATTCTACTAAATTTGCAGTTTCAATTTCTCCTTTATTTAATTGATTTAAGATTGATGTTGGAATATCTTTTGCAGAACGGGATCCTTTACGTTTTGTTTCAATCATGATAATTTTATTGGCTTGTAATTTCAGGTTTGTGCTTTAAGGGACTCAACTATTGATGTCTTTTTAATTTGTTATTTTTGTAAAGGTTCAAAATAGATTCAACATAGGCAATAACGCATATTATTGCCTCATAGGGATAAAAAAGTCACTGTTATGAAAATAAAGGAAAGAGTAGAAGAAAATAAAATTTGTCCGTTAGAAATTGCTGTAAATTCTATCAGCGGAAAATGGAAAATTCCTATTGTTTGGCAAATTAACGAAGGAAAGAAACGTCCGAGTGAATTTTTACGTGGTATTGCTAAAGTAGACAGGCGCGTTTTGAATCAACAGCTTAAAGAGATGGAACAAGACGGAATTTTAATTAAAAAGTCTTTCAATGAGTTACCCCCAAGGGTAGAATATTCTCTGACTGAAGTAGGAAAGAAGCTGGTAGAAGTTTTATGGTTGCTAAACGATTGGGGAAAATTGCTAATTGTCGACGAAGAAGTTTAATTTCTGCAATGAAAAGATTTATTTTTGCAGCTCAACCAGAATTCTACCAAACTCAAATTTCAATACTTTATGAAGGCAGTTATTTTCGACATGGATGGTGTAATTATCGATTCGGAACCGTTTTGGCAAAGAGCCGAATTCGAGGTTTTTTCATCCCTTGGCGTAGCCTTAAATACAGAATTTACTACTTTAACCAAAACAATGACCACCGTAGAAGTAACAAAGTTTTGGTACGATAAATTTCCCTGGGAAAGCAAAACGCTCGAAGAGGTTGAAGAAATGGTAATCGTAAGAGTAATGGAGCTGATAGAGCAGGTTGGTGGCGAAATAAACGGCATTGAATCGTTTGTAAAAAAACTTAAATCAAATGGTTTTAAAATTGGTCTTGCAACAAATTCTCCATATAAAATAATACCTGTAGTTTTAGAAAAAGCGGGTATTGCTGAATATTTTGATATCATCTTCTCGGCAGAATTTGTACCATTAGGAAAACCTGATCCTGCTATATATTTAATGACATCGAAAGAATTGGGTATCGATCCTGAAAATTGCATTGTTATCGAAGATTCATATTCGGGAATGATGGCGGCGAAAAAGGCTGGTATGAAAGTCGTAGCCTTTACAAACGGAAATCAGGATGTTAACCTAAGTTTAGCCGACTATAAAATGGAGAGTTTTCTGGAACATGAGCTTACTATATTCTCTTGATTTTTGTCTTTTCAATAGATACGTAAGTTTGTAAATTGATTTATCGAATATAGGTTTGTAAAACGGTAAGTCTTTCTTTTACCGTTAGATCACCTTCCAGAAATAAAGTTGCGAATTTTACTTCTTCCATCCATTGTTTTTGCTGCTTAAAACTTCTGCTGGTGGTATTTTCTTCTAAATCATATTCGGCAGCCCAGGCTAGAAATTCCTTGTATTTTGCATTTAATTTTTCGTCGAATAAAATTTTATTTCCATATCTCGAGATTTCCCGTTCAGCCAATCTTTGAAATCTGATTTCCTGCGGAATATATAGTAATACAACAAGATCAAATAGATCTTTATAATCTGTTTTCCAACGAAATATAGAACCGGTAACTACTACATTCTCCTGAGAATAAAAATCGCTTTCAAATAAGGAATTGCGTTCCTCATAATTTTTTGCTTCCTGAAAAGGAGGATCTGTTTTTTCCCAAAAGTACTCATCAGAATCCAGGTGCAAAAAGCAATCGTTATTTTTGACGAAACAATCCCCAAGTGTTGTTGCGCCGGCTCCCGATGCCCCCATAATCATTATTCTCATCTTGTTTTTAATTAATGCTTCAATTCAATTTATCCTTTAGAATATAAAAATAGTTATAATCTTTAAAGATGAATTCAATTTGTTTTAAATAAAAACAGAAATAAATTTTTGAAATATTTTGTCACTAAGATCGTTTCAATAACCAATGAACTCAGTGTAATATAACATTACATCATGAATTTGTATATTTGTGAACTTTCTTAACCTACTAAAGTCTATAATGCCTGAATTTTCACCACTGGATCCAAAAACAGTTTTCCTGCTTTATTTTTGGGGAAACTGGTTTATTTGCATTCTCATTTTTAGTTATTCGTTTTCGTATGCTTCGATTGAAAACAAAAGAAAATTAAACATTTTTGGTTACGGAAAAATAACCCTGACGATTGGTTGGGTTCTTATTTTTTTAAGAAACATAATCCCGGATTTTATTTCGATTAATATTGCCAATTCTATCATTTTGTGCGGATGCTGCTATGAAACAATAGCGATGATATCGATGCTCAAATTGAAATCAAGAAGGTGTAATCGTTTGCAAATAGCCATAACCATTGCCGCAATAGCAGTTTTTAACATTGCAACATTATTCGAGAGTACGGTGAATACCCGAATTGTAATTATGTCACTGGGAATTTTTGCCATTTTTTTACCACCAACAATTAATTATTTCAAAGAAAAAGGAAATAATCTTTTCCGGATGTTTTATTTATTGGGCTACGCTGTTTTTGAAATTTTAATCTTCTTACGTGCAGTTTATAATTATATCAATCCGCAGGAATATTTTTTTTCGTACCGTGTCTTCGACAGTTTGTACAGTATTAGTTTGTTTTTGCTCACTCTTATTGGTACAGTAGGATTTTTGTTGCTGGTAAAAGAAAAACAAGATCTTAAAATCAAAAAGCTATTAAACGATAAAAACTTATTCTTTTCGATTATAGCGCACGATCTAAAAGGCCCTTTAGGATCATCGGTTGCATTATCAGAAATATTAGCCGAGGAAATTGATGCTTACAGTCGGGAAGAGATCAGGGAAATTACAGGAATGCTTCACGAATCGAACAAAAACATTTATAAGCTGCTGGAGAATCTTTTAGACTGGTCGCGGGTACAAACCGGAATGATTGAATACAGTCCTAAAAAAGTAGTATTGAATACCCTGATTGAAGAGAATATAGCACTTAACAGAAATACAGCATTAAATAAAAACATTGATCTTAGATTTGAATCGAATGAAATTATCGAAGTAGAACTCGATAAATACATGATTGATACCGTTTTGAGAAATTTGCTGACCAATGCCATTAAATTTACGGATCAGCAAGGCAAAATTAGTATCACCATAAAAAGGAGAAACCAAAAAGCAGAGGTATCAATCACGGACAACGGTATTGGAATTCCTGATAATATAAAAGAAAAACTTTTTAAAATTAATGCCAAAGTAATCCAGAAAGGAACAGAAAACGAAAGCGGTAACGGATTGGGATTATTACTCTGCAGTGAATTTATAAAAAAACACCAAGGCGAAATTTGGGCCGAAAGTGAATTTGGAAAAGGAAGTACTTTTAAGTTTATTTTACCGTTGGAAAATTAAATTCCAATTTTTAATTAAGTTTTAAATAAAAAAAAGTCCCCCAGTTTCATAAGGGTGTGAAACTGGGGGACGAATAAAAAAAATAAAACACAATCTTTAGAACGAATATCTCAATCCAAGCTGTCCTTGGAATCTTGAAGCCAATTGATCTATAGTATAAGGTGTAGCCGTAGGTTTTTGGAAAGTATATGTTGGATCGCCAGTAGCAACTCCGCCTAAGTTTCCTGATTTTGTTAACCCAAGGTTAGCTGTCGAATTGTAAGTGTTTGGAACAAAATAGCTTCTTCCCCAATCTTTATTGATAAGGTTTCCAACATTGGCCATGCTAAATGAAATTTGGAATGTACCAACTTTTTGAACTTTGATTTCATCTGTTAATTTCAAATCTGCCTGAATGTTCCAGGGAGTTGTATCACCATTTCTTTGTGTGAATGTTCCTCTTCTGCTTTTCAAATAATCATTTCCGTTGATGAAAGCTTCGTAAGCTGCAACTTGTTGAGCCGCTGTAGCTGATGGAACACCTGCTGCACTTACTCCGATATATTTAGCTGCTTCTGCTGCATCTTTAAAGATATAAGCCAATCCTGCTGCCTGTCCTGTTCCTGCAATGGTTGAGTTTACAAATCCCCATGAGAACGGATTTCCTGATTGCGCATTAAAATACACATTAGCAGAGAAAGTATTATTGTCAGCCAGTTTTACCGCATATCCAACATTAGAAACAATTCTGTGTTTGATATTAAAATTCGAAGTGGCCAATTGAGGATCATTAGGTGTCAATGACTGGTTCATCTGGAAGTTACTTTCCATAGAGTTACGAATTCCGTTTGTAACGTCACGAGAATCTCCATAAGTGTACGCGACCATAAAATTCAAACCAAAATCGTATGATTTCGAAACCATTTCAGTAATGCTGTATCTATATCCTTTATTTGTATTTGATAATAAGTAAGCATTAGAAAAAGCTGGGTTTATGTTTGCTGCATAAATTGGCATTTGGTGATTCGTATCGTAAGAGAAATAAGTTGGGTTATCAGTCTTATTTACTTGTTGAAACTCAAGATCACGAATTACTTTAGTATAAATACCTTCTGTTGTAAATTTATATCCGCCGATAATTTTATCAATAGCCAAAGAGTTTCTTAAAACAGACGGCATTTTAAATTTATTATCTACTAAATCGGCCTGTACTTTTGGCGTTGCATCATGATAACCGTTTAATCCGCCTGTTGCTAATGGATCTCCCGCTGCTGTAACCTGAGCAGGAGTAAGGTTATTTTTATCATAACTTCCGTAACCAACACCATCATTATAGTAAGCATATCCTAACCATGCAAACGGAATTCTGCCTGTAAATACTCCAGAACCACCTCTTAAAACAAGGGTTTTATCTTCGTCTACATTATAGGTAAATCCAACTCTTGGCGAAACTAATGCTGTAGTAAAAAAGTTATTATTAATTTGATTTAAAGGAGTGTAACTGTATGTATTACCATAATTAGGATCAGCAGGAGAATTTTGTACCTGAGGGCTTAATTTTGGTTTATTTGGCAAATCAGTATAATCAACTCTTACACCGGGAGTAACTTTAAGTTTGTTTCCAATTCTAATCTCATCCTGTACATAAACGCTATAAAGATTTACTTTGAATTTAGCATACGGATTATTAAAGATTTCATCTCTTGTAGAACCGTCAAAAGGATACGTGCCACGAACACGAGTAGGAAGTTTATTCATGAAATCTGCAAGAGATTTATAAGAAACTCTTCCGTTTAGCGCATTTACAAATCCGTAATTAATGTCGTAGAATTCGTTGTGCGTACCAAACAATAAAGTATGATTTCCTGTTTTGTAAGTAAGGTTGTCCGTGATTTCGGCTGTATTTTGTTTCATATTAAAAACAGTAGCTTCACGATCATTTCCTAAGAAAATTGTTCCTCCGTTGTAACCAATTTCTGCCTGAGGAAACATGGCATTTGATGATTTTGGATCACGATAATCTTTAATAGCCGAATAACTTGCAAGGAATGAGTTCGACCATTGGCTGTTAAAGTGGCTTTTTAATTCTAAAACCGTACTAATAGATTGGTTTTTTTGCGTAAAATCCATGCTTGAAAACCTGAAGTTTGCTGCATCACGCTCTAAGTTCGAAGCCTGAGAAATAACTGTATTGTTTCTTAACGAAAGAGAGTGTTTGTCATTAATTTTCCAATCTAATTTATTAAAGAATTTTTGGCTTTTTGCAAAGTTGTTGTAAGCACCATAACTTCCCGGATCAAACCCGTAATTTGTTTTTACGAAGTTCGAAATTTGTTCTGCTGTAGCATTATCAACCAATGAAGTCAATTTTCCGTTAGAATCTGTTTGTCCTGCGTTGTAGAACAAAGGATCTGTTCTTTCAGCATATTCCATGTTGGTAAAAAAGAACAATTTGTCTTTGATGATAGGTAAACCTAATCTGAAACCAACTTGGTAATCACCAAAAGAATTTGGCATTTTCGATCCATCACCAGCATTATTAGGACCAGTAATAGCAGCATTTCTGCCATAACTATAAATAGATCCTGTTACTTCATTTGTACCACTGCGGGTAACAGCATTTACGCTTCCTCCTAAAAAGTTACCCAATTTAATGTCGTAAGGAGCAATATAAACCTGAATATCCTGTATCGCATCCAAACTTATAGAGTTCGAGCGCGTGCTGCTTCCGGGCATTCCTGAAGTTCCGGACTGACCACCTAAAGACGGGCTAAAACCAATTGCATCATTATTGATAGAACCATCAATTGTTACGTTGTTGTATCTAAAGTTCGTTCCTGCAAAAGAGTTGTTTGAACTTTGAGGCACCAGTTTGGTAACATCCTGAATTCCTCTGTTGATTAACGGTAAACCATTAATTTTTTTCTCATTAATACTTGTTCCGTTATTTTTAGACGAAGGTTTAGAGCCTGTAATCACCACTTCTTCTAATACATTATTATCTGATTTACCCACCACAATTACTGGTAAATCATTATCGCCTAATGCTAAATGTATTTGTGCATTAGAATAATCTTTGGTTTCTGAACTTTTAATTTCAAGTTCGTAAGGTCCACCGGCATTTAAATTTTCGAAACTAAATCTACCTTGTTTGTCTGTTACAGCCCTGTAAACTGCATTAGTAGGTAAATGTGTCAACGTAACCTCGGCGCCAGTAAGCGGACTTGTACCATCGCTAACCTTTGCAGATAAAGATGAGGTTGTAATTTGAGCAAAAATGTTCCCCATAACAAGAAGCATGAATGCTGAAAAAAAGAGTTTTAGTTTTGTCATGTTGTTTTTAGTTTTTATTTGACAAAGAAACTCCCTTTGTTTCGATCAGATTTAACGCTTTTGTTAACTTAAAATCATAAAACAATTCATTGTTAACTTAGGATTATGAAGATGTTATTTCTGTAAAATCTATTGAACTCTTTAAAATCAGGTACTTGCGTAAAAAGCTAAAAATAAGTAGATTAAAGCTAGATTTAAAGTAGATTAGAAAAAGATTAGAGTGTTATGTAAATGTTACCGATTGTAAAAAGCGACATCATCGAATAGTAACATTGTGACTTAAAATAGAGAATTGTTTATGGTTTGTGTTAAGTTTTTTTCACGCAGATTTTGCAGATTAAGCAGATTTTTTTTAATTAATTTGATCTGTGGTTATATGTTTTCTATGTGTTGAATTTTTTCACGCAGATTTAAAAAGATTTAAGCAGATTTTTTAATCAATTTAATCTGCTCGATCTGCAAAATCTGCGTGAAACAAAAACATTTAAGGAAATACCAAAGAAAACGAAGTACCTTTTCCCAATTCAGAATCTACTATTAAATGAATATTATGAAGTTTAAGAATCTGCATCGTGATAAAAAGCCCTAATCCTTGTCCCTGAATATGGCGCGTATTATCGCTTCTAAAAAAGAGATCGAAGATAGATTCTTTATCAGTATCTGAAATTCCGGGACCCTGATCTGTAATTTTAATGACAAGTTTGTTTTCGTTCGAAAGTGCAAAAATTGCAACCGGAGCAGGAGAGGAGAATTTAATAGCATTATCTAATATATTATATAAGGCTATAAAAAGCATGTGTTTATTGGCATAAATAGAAAGTAAATCTTCGTGATCTGCAATGGCATTCAAATTGAAAGAAACCTTAGATTCCGGATATTCAATGGCTTTTTTCTCGAGAACATTCCATAATATCTCATCGATTCTGATGGTTTCCATTTGTTGAGGTTCTGAAAGTTCAAGACCTGATAAAACCAAAAGACCTTCGAGAGTTGCTTTAAGATGTAAGGTATCTTTACGGAGCGATTTTAGAATTTCTTCATATTGTGCGTTTGTTCTGGGTTGTTGCAGCGATACATCGATATCTCCTATAATAATAGTGAGAGGCGTTTTTAATTCGTGCGAAGCATTTTTTAGGAAATTATTCTGAATCATGATGCCGCTTTCTAATCTTTCCAGAAGATAATTAAAAGTGGTAACCAATTCTTTAATTTCATCTTTTCCACTCGTTTGCGGTACTTCTAATCTTGAATGAAGATTCTCGGTTGTGATGGTATTTACTTTTGCGATAACTTCTGTAAAAGGACGGAAAGTTTGTTTGGCCAGGAATGTTCCTAAAAGATAATTTAAAGGAATTCCTGCCAGATAAAATAAAACAAACATCAGGCCAAGCATTTCTAGTTGATGATTACCGGCATGATCAATTCCGGAAACTACAATTATAAAATTTCCCTGATTATCTTTATAAAAAATCGAAACAAATTGTCGATCACCACGTGTAAAAGTTTGTAGTTTTTCTTTTTCAATATTTTTCAGGTCTTTATTACTTAAAGTAAAATCGATATTATCGTTTATAAAAAGTTTATTGGTTCTGGCATCATAAACCCGAATCGATTCGTTGTTGATACGTTTGTACTGAAGTTCAATTTGTTTGTAACGTTCGCTGTTGAGTTCTTTTATCTCATCTTTTTCAAAATAAAAAAGTGCCGTTGTCATCGCGTGATCTTCCAGATTATCAAAGTAAAGGTCCTTCATGTGACTTCTAAACAAAAGGAAAGATCCGGCCATAAGAAGCCCGGTTATAAAAGCAAAAAGCAAAGTAGAATTTACAGCTAATTTATTCTTTAGATTCATAACTCTTTTGTTTGAGCATATATCCTGTTCCTTTTACAGTATGAATGAGCGGAGTAGGGAAGTTTTTGTCTATTTTATTTCTCAAATAATTAATATAAACGTCTACGGTATTTGATGTCGTATCAAAATCGATGTTCCAAACGGCTTGCGCGATTGCAATTCGGGATAAGGCTTTCTCGCGGTTTTTCATAAAAAAAATCAAAAGCTTTAATTCTCTTGATGAAAGATTCAGTTCTTTGCCGTCTCTTGTAGCGCTTTGTTCTTTCATATTTATTTCGACTCCGGCATACGACTGAAAATCGAGAATTCCGGTACTGAATTCGGCACGACGAAGCTGCGCATTAATTCGCGCCAGTAATTCTTCAAACAAAAAAGGTTTAGCCAGATAATCATCGGCTCCGGCTTGTAAACCTTTTACTTTTTCGTGCGGAGTGTCCAGCGCGCTCAGAATAAGGATTGGAACAATTATTTTCCGGCTTCTTAAAACTTCGCAAACTTCAAATCCTGTTATGTCCGGAAGCATGATGTCGAGAATAATAATATTATACTCGTTCTCCATAACTTCTTTTATAGCATCAAAACCTTTGGTAATTGTTTTGACTTCATATAAATGTTCCTCAAGTCCTCGCGTAATAAACGAAGCAACTCTTGGATCATCTTCAACTAATAATACTTTATTCATAACCGATTATAATTGGGTTGTTTAATATCAAAATTAAGTAATGCAATAATCATTAGTATTTTTTATAGCACTTACTTTTTTACCGTTTAATTCTAAAAGTGTATTCTCTATTACTTGCGACATGGTATCCAAAGCGAGATCGTTAGGTTGCAGCCCAAACGGATTTTCTAATTCATCGGCAATGGCTTCTAATGCGACAAAAGTATACGCTATAAAAACGATTATAAAAGGAGTAATCCAGCCCATTGTTTCTACAAAACCAAAAGACAACAAAAAGCAATAACTGTAAACTGTTCTGTGCAATAATACACTATAAGTATAAGGAATTGGAGTGCTGGCAATTCTTTCGCATCCACCCACAATATCCGAAAGTTTGTTTAGGTTTTCTTCAAAAGCCAGTTGGGTAATGCTGTCTATTTTATTTTCGGCTTTGGCATTTTTTACCCAGAGACCTAATTCTCTTAAAATAATAACAGGTTTATATTGTATCTCTTTAAGTTGTTCAGTGAAATCTTTTGGAAGTAATCGGTTCAAATCTTCAGTTGCGTCAGTTTCTCTAAGCTGATGTTTTAAGCTATATACAAAAGCGATCAGTAAATTGGTAAAGTTTTCACGTTTGATATCGTATGTGGGGTCATTAATAAGTGTGATACTTTGTCGCGCAAGAGATCGTGTATCATTGAGTAAAGCGCCCCAAAGTTTTCTGCCTTCCCAAAATCGGTCATAACTTACGCTGTTTCTAAAACCAAGAAAAATAGCAAGCGCAATCCCGAAAAGTGTAAAAATAGCAGGATTAACATGTAAATTATACTGTATTAGATAAGGTTTAAAATAGACTACTAAAAATGAAAATAGTAATAAAAGTAAAAGCCTCGGAAGAAGTTGTGGTAAAACGGAACCTTTCCATTCAAATAGCATTTTGAACCAGGTATTCTTTTTTTTAATAATCATTTGTGGCGATCAAATTTGTTGCTATAAAAGTAAGTAAAAAGTAGAATCTCCTGCAAAAAATCAGTGAAGATAAAAGTGCGTGCTTATTTGTTGGGTTAATAAAACAACAACTACGTAAAATTTTAGTCTAAAAAGACGAGGTTTCTTAACAATTAAAATCAGTTCATTTTACATTCAAAAAATCAAAAATAAGTGAGATAAATAAATGTCTGGCGATTTGTAGATTTTTTTTGATAGGCAAGTATTACAAAAAAAATCACGAATATTTCAAGCTTTAATTTTTAGAAAAAGGATTGTTTGTAAAAATGGCAGAATTCAAAAATAAATCACATATTATTGATAAAAATGTTAAAATATAGCCTTGTTTTTTGATATTCTGCAAATAGAGGTAAAGATTGAAATAATTTTTAAAAATAAATTGATAGATGTGGAAATTATTTAGATTTGCATGAAACGGCTTTTGTAGCGGGTTTGTTTTGAAAATGGAAAATAAAGAAAGTGATATCAACCTGTGGAAACAAATTAAAAAAGGAGATGCACATGCTTATCATAAATTGTATGATAGCTATGCAGATTTACTTTTTAGTTTCGGAATGCAGTATACCAATGATGAAGCTTTGGTACAAGATGCCATCCATGATATTTTTGTAGAATTGCACCGTTATCGTAAAACGCTTTCAGAGGATGTAATCATTAAATCCTATCTATTCAGATCTGTTCAGAATAATATTTTCAAAAAATTAAAATCTCAAAGTAAAGTAGTTCGGCTTGATGCTGTTTCAGATAGTATTTATAAAACAGATTCAACTGAAGAAGAACTTATTTACAACGAAACCATTTTTACAAAACACGCCAATTTAGCTTTGGCCATTACTTCACTAACGGCAAAACAACGTCATGCTTTGCAACTTCGATTTAGTGAAGATCAATCTTATGAAGAAATTTCTTCTACTTTAGAAATTAGTCTGGAATCCTGCAGAACCTTAATTTACAGGGCTTTGAAGGAATTGAGGAAGAAACTTTAATAAAACTTTAAAAAAAGATTAAATTTTTTGTCTATGTTTTTGCTTTTTGTTTCTCTTAGTAAATAGAGAATCTAAAAAGAAAAATATTTTGTACCCAAATTTCAAAATTTTATCAAAAGAAGCCAAATCAGATTTAAAGGCTAGAATTGAAAATAGTATCGCTTATGAAAAGCAGCGTGCCAGAAAAAAAAGGCTTCGCACACTTTCGTGGAGTGTTGCTGCTATATTCTGCCTTTGTTTAGGAATTACGGTTGTCTTTAAACAAGAAGAAAAAACAATTAGCCCAATTGAGCAGTTTGCAAAAGAAAATACAGGTGAAACAGTTGTAGAGAAAAGCGGTAACGTTAGATTAGTGCTGGCAGGACAAGAAACGATCAATATTGCAGATAGCAGTACAATTGCCTATAATTCATCTGGAAGTAAAATAAGTGTAGACAATAAACAATTTGCTCAAAAAAATTCGCTCGAACCACAATTTAATACCGTTTTGGTTCCGTACGGAAAAAGAGCACATCTTAGTTTAGCCGATGGAACTTTGGTTTGGTTAAACTCAGGATCAAAATTAATTTATCCAACAGCTTTTAACACAAAAAACAGAGAAGTATTTCTTGAAGGCGAAGGGATTTTTGATGTGGCGCATAATACAGCAAAACCGTTTTTTGTGAGGGCAGCTAATAATTATAGCGTTCGCGTGTTAGGAACTTTATTTAATGTGAGTTCTTATGCAGGAGATGCTAAAGTTTCTACAGCTTTATTACGCGGAAAAGTACGTGTAGCGTATGCTAAAAAAGGCTTTTTTGGCGGAGATACTATTCAAACAGATCTTAAACCGGGAATGATTGCAGCACTGGACAAAAAACACCAGACGATACAAACGACTACAGAAGATGTGAGCACAATATTCTCCTGGAGAAAAGGATATTATGAATTTTCTAAACAAAAATTACCATTGGTTTTAGAAAAGCTTACGAGATATTACAATGTCACTTTTGTGATGAATAAAACGACGAACCAAAATGAAACGTATTCAGGAGCTTTTACCCTGAATGATGATTTAGATAAAGTCGTAAAAACACTTGAAGCAACAACTGGTTTTGAATTTGTTTATGATGCAGCGACCAGAAAAATTACTATTAACTAAATAAATAATTATAAACTAAGAATTGCCTATGAGGAAATGAAAACATGACAAAATAAACTAGTAAAAACTAACCAAAAAAAAACCAAAAGATGCTCTAACATCTCTTGGCTTATGTAAAATTTTAATTGCAAATGCAATTATCGATAAACTAAAACAAAATTATGAATAAAAATCATGATATAGGCTTTCTATTGCCTAAAAAAATCATCAATCTTACTTTTATTTTATTTATGAGAGTATTCATTTTAGTTCTCTACTTAGGATTAACCAGTATCTACGCAAATGTTGCGAAAGCGCAAAATGAAATCTCTGTAAAAGTACAGGGCGCTTCACTACAAACGCTTTTTAGCACCATTCAGCAAAAGAGTGACTATGTGTTTTTTTACAATGATGATTTGATGTCGTCTACCAAAAAGATAAATTTAAATCAATACGGAACTGTTGAGCAAATTCTAAATACTGCTTTGTCTAATACAGGTTTAACCTATACCATTATAGACAAACAAATTGTTATTAAGAAAACTAAACAAGTACAGCAAGAACAATATGACCTTACCGGAATTGTTACCGATAAAAACGGAAATCCATTAGTGGGAGTAAACGTTTTATTAGTAAGTAATAAAAGCAACTGGGATATTACTCGCGAAAAAGGTGATTTTAGAATTCGTGTAACTGCAACAGACTCGATTCGTTTAGACTATTTGGGTTACGAATCGAGAATAATTGCCATAAAAAATCAAAAATTTATAAAAGCAGTCTTAACGCAAGATGTAATGGAATTGACAGGAGTAGAGGTTGTGGCTACAAACGGATATACCGATATTCCTAAAGAAAGAATTACAGGAGCAATTGAAGTGATGAGCGCAAAAGAAATTGCTAAAGTTCCTACAGTAGATATTAATTCCCGCTTAGAAGGAAAAATCGCTGGAGTTATGGTTGATCCAAGAACGGGGAACATAAGTATTCGGGGAACAACCAGTTACAGCAGCAACTCTAAACCGCTTGTTGTTATTGATGGTTTTCCACAGTCTGTAGATGATTTTGCTTTTAGCAGAAGAGGAGTGCCCGGAGCATCTATATTAAGTTTCTTAAATCCTGATGATATCGAAACCATCACTGTTCTTAAAGACGCGGCTGCAGCTTCTATCTGGGGTTCAAGAGCAGCAAACGGAGTAATTGTGGTAACAACCAAAAAGGGCAAGAAATCAGATGAACCTACTGTTAGTTTCAGCACAGCAACTACGTTTGGAGAAAAAATAGATTTATCTAAATTAAGAGTAATGAATACGGCACAATACGTAGATTATGAAAAAGATCTTGTAAATGGCGGATTTGTTATTGATAATATATCTAACTGGCAGGCAGCAAATCCTAGTGCGGCTCAGGAAATTATGTTTAGAGAAAAAAGAGGACAAATATCTGTTGCAGAAAGAGATCAAATGCTGAATTCACTATCTCAAAGAGGTAATTTAGGTCAGATTAATAAATATTTGCTACAAAATTCACTTACAAAACAATATGATTTTTCTGTTTCCGGAGGAAATGATAAAAGCACGTATTATTTAGGGTTAGGCTACAACACAGATGATGCTGCGATGAAGGCAAATAACTCTAAATCGATGAATGTAACATTAAACAATTCATTCAAATTAAAGAGTTTTTTAAGATTTGAAACTGGAATTAATTATTTATCATCAAAATATCAAACCAATGTAACTGCAAACGAAGCACTGTCAAATGTTTCTACTTCTGCATTAAGACCATATGATATGCTGACAGATGAAAACGGAAACAGTCTTGATTATTACATTAAATTCAGACCAGAAGTTATACAAGGATTTGATAATAAGGGGTATCTTCCATGGACTTATAATTTTATAGATCAACTCGATTATTCGAATGTTAGAACAAATGGCGAAAATCTAAGATTAAATGCAAGATTAGTGGCAACAATTACGCCTTGGTTAAACGTTGAAGCTTCGGGAATGTATACCTCTATCCTTAGCAAAACCAGAACGCTTAACGAATTAGAAAGCTATTATGTTAGAAACATGATTAACGAAGCCACTTCTATTTCAAACGGCAAATTGGTTCATGGAATTCCTGTTGGTGCGAATTTAAGCGATTCAAATCAAAAAAATGAATCGCAGAGTATGCGTTTTCAAATGAACATAAACAAGTCGTTTGACGAAAATAATAATTTAAATTTTTTGGCTGGTGCCGAAGTTAGAGAAGAACGCAGAGAAGGTACTTCACAAACAAGATATGGTTATGATACTGATACCAATTCAAACGTTTCTGTAAATCCAACTCAATATTATACTACAGTTTACGACTGGACAACTTACATAGGGAATTTTGATAATAGTATCAGTAAATACAGAGACCGTTATTTGTCTTACTATGCATTGGGTTCTTATGATTTCAAAAACAGATATCATTTGTCAGGAAGTCTTCGTTTCGATGATTATAACCTGCTTGGAGCTTCCAGAAAAAACAGAGCGTTGCCATTGTGGTCAGTTGGAGTAAGATGGGATATTAATAAAGAAAATTTCTTAAAAGATGTAAGCTGGTTAAGTAACTTATCAACTCGTGTAACTTATGGTGTAGCGGGAAGTGCACCGGCAGGAGGTTACGGAAGTCAAAATGCTATTATTGGTTTAGGAGGTATCGATTTTTATACGCAACTGCCTACCGCAACTATATCACTACCAGAAAATCCATATATCAAATGGGAAACTACTGCTACTTTTAATGTTGGTTTAGATTACGGGCTTTTCGACAACAGACTTCGCGGTAATATAGATGTTTACTATAAAAAAACAGACGACATTATAACTAGTCTTCCTTTTAATCCAACTTATGGCTGGGCATTTTTAAAATACAATGCAGGAACCCTCGATGGAAATGGTGTAGACTTAGGATTAAGCGGTACAATTTTCAATGGAAAATTTAAGTGGAATAGTACTTTTAATATTGCTTACACAAATAATGAAGTTACCGATTCCAGATTTAAGGCAGTAGCTGCAAATCAGCTCTTTGGGAGCTCACCACTTGTTGGCATGAACGTAAGTTATTTGTATGCTTACAGATGGGCAGGATTAGATGCAAACGGACAATCTACAATTTATGCTAAAGATGGCAGTATAATCGATTCTTCTAAAGGAATTAATACCATAAACAAAGACGACCTAAAATATATGGGAACTACGGTTGCTCCTTATTTCGGCGGATTTATGAACGATTTCTCCTTTAAAAATTTCAGTTTAGGAGTTCAGATTACCTATTTTATGGGAGCTGTCTTCAGAGATCAGCAAATGCAAAATTATCCTACTTACAGCGGTGCACAATATGGTGCAGTGGCTAAAGATAAAATTATTGCAGATCGCTGGAGACAACCGGGAGACGAAAATTTTACCAATGTTCCTGGGTTGGCAAACATCAGCTACAATAGCTTAAATCGTTTTCAAAATGCTGATATAAACGTTTTATCAGCCGATAATATTCGTTTACAGCAGATTTCATTAGGTTACACGGTACCAAATGAATGGTTACAAAAAACCTTTTTCAAAGCATTAAGTTTCAATTTTGCAGCAAGAAATCTCGGGTTATTATGGGTAAGAAATGATAGAGGAATAGATCCGCAATATCTTTCTAATAATAATTATAATACTCTTGCACCACAGCGTACTTATACATTACAATTTAATTGCAGCTTTTAATCAAAAAAGAACTTATTATGAAATTTTTAAAAATCACACTATATATTATTCTACCATTATTGCTGCTTAATTCCTGCAGAGATTATGTTGAAGTTGAACCTGTAGGTAACAATAGAATTTTAAAATATACCTCTGATTACAGAGCATTGGCAAATGCTTATAATACATATAGCGCTTCTGGAGGAATGTACCTCCTGGCAGATGCCGATGTAGAATTTCCGACGGCTTTTCAAGCTCGTGTGTCAACAATATGGGCCAACAGTTATACCTGGAAATCCAGAATTTTTGATGAATCTCAAGGAGACTCGGACTGGATTAATCTATACCAGACTATTTATTACAATAATGCCATTATTAAAGGTGTAATGAAAAGTGAGAAAGGAACCGAAGCAGAGAAAAAACAAATTTATGCTGAAGCCTTTGTTCATAGAGCTTTTGCTTATTTACAGCTGGTAAATATTTATGGGCCGCAATTTGATCCCACTACCTCAAATGCTGAAAAATCGGTACCGCTTTTACTTACACCAGAATTATTCTCTTCATTAGAAAGAAGTTCTGTTGATGTTATTTACAAACAAATTCTTTCTGATTTGCAAAGTGCTCTGGCCAACGATCTTGTTGACACGCCGGATTTTAATGTGCTTCCGTCAAAGAAAGCCGTTTATGGCATTTTAGCCAGAACTTATTTGTATATGGGACAGTATCAGTTGAGTTTGGATAATGCAGAAAAAGCATTAAGCATGCAAAAAGAATTGATTGATTTAAACACTTTTGCTACAGCTTACAGCTATCCTGTATTAGTTAGTAATCCTGAAATCATTTTTTCTAAGACATTGCTTAATGGTTATAATGGTGCACCATTGGCACAAGATTTATTAAACAGTTTCAGTAGTGATGATTTACGTTACAATTATTATACAATTCTGGGTAATGTTTTTAATCCATCGCATACAGGCAGAGCTTTTGGAATTGCTACTTATAGCCCTACAAACGGAATCAACATTGGAGTTTCTGTTCCTGAAATGTATTTAACTGCAGCAGAATGTTATGCCAGATTAGGGCAGCCGCAAAAAGCCGTTGATTATTTAAATATTTTAAGAGCTAAACGATACAAAACAGGTTCTGTTTACCAGGTAAACGCGACTACAAATGCAGAAGCTTTAAATCTTGTTTTGACAGAAAGACAAAAAGAATTCATTGGTAGAGGATTTCGCTGGTTTGATCAACGTCGTTTAAACTTAGATCCAAATTTACAAAAAACATATACAAGGGTTTTCAAAAACGAAAACTTTACGCTAACACCTAACAGTGCTGGATATGTATTCCCAATCCATCAAAATTATATTGATTTTAACCCAGAATTAGGGCAATAAACACAACTACAATGTTAAAAAAAATAATGAATATCAAATTTTTGGTATTGGCTATATGTGCCTTTACCATACACGCAACAAGTCAGGAAACTAAGTCAAGATTAACCGGAATGGTAGATGTGCCAATTCCGGGATTAACGATGAATATGACCTATGATGCAAAAGGCGGACCTTTAGAAAATATCAAGGAAATCAACGGTTATGCCTATGTTTTTAACGATTACACATGGGAAATCGAAGATCTTAAAATGAAGAAAAACGGCGCTGTCTGGAATGTAGAATACACCGTTCCTAAAAACTGTGGTTTTATGGCTTTCAAATTTTACGGTAATACGGATAATGGTGTAGTCACAGATACCGGACAAGACACAGGTTATCTTTTGGTTGTTTTTAAAGAGCCAAAAGTAAAAATGCCCGGAGCAGATTTGGCTTGGGCAACTTTTAGAAACAAAGATTTCAATTCGCAATTTGGCGGTTATTTTAAAGATTTTACGATAAACGGAGATGCAACTGAATATTGGTTGAAAAAAGAAGTAGCAGATCATGGCAACAATTTTCCAAAATTTATTGATACTTATATTAAAGTATTAAAGGTTCAGAAACCAGAGAAATTTGATGAATTAGGACATCGTTTTTTAGGAGATTTTGTAAAGAAAATGAACGGTCAGCCCGAAGAAGTTTTCTTAAAAGTGCAGAATTTATATAAGTTTGAATTAAAAGATAATGTAAAAGCAGATTCTCTTGAAACGGTTATTCAAAAACAGTTTCCAAAAGGTGCTTTTATGCGTTTTAAAGCCTATCAAAAAATTATGCCAATTGCAGATACTGCAGAAAGAAACAAAGTGATCACTCAATTTTTGGCTGATTTTCCGTACACGACAGATGTACCGGATTCTCAAAAGTATTTCTATGATAACATTGTAAAAATGCAGTTTGGATATTATTTTGAAAGCAAAGATTACAAAAGTATATTGGCTTTAATTCCAAACATGAATTTTGCTAATTTGAATGATGCATACCATCAGAATATTTCTAAAGCTTTGTATATTAAATCTGTTGAACCACAAGTTATAGAAACTATGGCAGTGCCAATGATTAAATTAATGCAGCAAAAAGTAAACGACTTCTCCTATATGCAGGGAATTTACTGGTCGCCCAATCAGGCAAACGAAAATGCAGAAAACCGATTGAACGATCAGTTAGTAATCCAGATTCGTATGTACGATATTTTGAAAAAGCACAAGGAAGTATTAGAAACTTTTGAGCTGCTGCCATTTAAAAAACGTTACGAAAAAGCAAGTGTTAATGATATTCACATAAATGCATTAGAAGCCCTAAACAAGCCAATTATCGAAGTGTTGAAGAATGCTGCAAGAGCAAATGCTTTATCAGAAACAGCAACGGTAAAATTGAAAGAAGCTTATGTAAAAGAAGGAAAAAAAGAAACTGATTTTCCTGCTTATCTCGAAAAGCTTAAGAAAGAAAATAGCTCAGAAGAAAAAATTGCCCTGATGAATCCTGTTCCTGCTCCGGCGATTAAAGTGCAGAGTGCAGACGGAAAAGCAAAACAACTGGATCTGAACAGCGGAAAAATTATCGTAATCGATTTTTGGGCAACCTGGTGCGGACCTTGTAAAAAAGCGTTTCCAGCTATGCAGCAATTGGTAACGAACTTTAAAGAAGACAAACAAGTTGAAGTTTATTTTATCAGTACACAGGAAAATAAAGAAGGATATAAAAAAGAAGCATTGGCTTACCTGAAAGAAAAAGGATTAAAACTGGATACATATTTTGATCTAATGAAAAAAGGAGGCGGAACCAATAACGAATCATTTTCTAAATACGCAGCTATCTTTAAATCAAGCGGGATTCCGAGAAAAGTAGTAATCAAAAACGGCCAGATTCGTTTTACATCCGAAGGATATTCAGGAAATCCGGGTCAGCTTGTAGATGAACTTACCGCAGTTATTAATGCTTTAAAGAATGAAAAATAGACTTTCAAAACCTTACAGAGTTATGAAAAAAATAATTTTACTGTGTATACTCGGTTTGAGTATACACAGTTTATCTGCACAAAAAAAAGCTGTCGACGAATCTGCTTATCAAACTTGGAAAAGAATTAACAGCAAATCTTTATCCTATAATGGTAAATGGTTATCGTACAGCACGGTACTTCAGGATGAAGAAAAAGAAAACAAAAAGCAAATCATTATTCAGGAATCTCCAAAAGGAAAACGTCTTGTATTTGATGATGTCAGCGATTTAAAATTCATAGGCAAAAAAGACTGGATTCAGTACGTTAAAAAAGACAGTACACTTTTGCAGAATTTAAAAACCGGGGTAAAAAAACTTTGGAAAACCAAACATTACACCAGTGTACTTGACGGAACCGATTTTTTATATTATTCCCGTCCGGAAGCTGCAAAGGGAGATTTTTTTCTCCAAAGCGTGGTTTTTTATAATTTAGAAAGCAACGATAGTATTTCTTTAAACAACATAAAATCGTCTCGTTTTTTAAAGAATAACTCGATTGTATATGTGCAAATTGAAAAAGACAAAGTATATCTAAAACACGGAATTCCCGGTGGTAAACAGCAAACGGTTTACAGCGGAAAAGCAGCTGATTTTGGCGATTTTCAATTAAATGTAAAAGAAAACGGCGGTACTTTTACTCTAAAAGGTACCAACAGCACCGATTTCAACATGGTGTATTATTTTAATCTGATTACTAATTCGACAAAAGTATTGTTCAATTATGATGACATTACGTTAAACGATCCTGATTTTTCAATTTCAAAAACGGCTTACGGATTAAATGAAGACAGCAATTTTATTCCATTATTAGTGAACTCTAATAAACGTCAGGGAAATACTCAGATAGCCAAATCAAATATTGAAATCTGGAGATCCAATCAGGGAAGTATGGAGCGCAGACAGGAAATGCTGCGAAATTCAAAAACACTTCCCAGCGAAGCAAAGTTTTTGTATGATATCAAAAACAATAAAGTTATTAAAGTAGCTTCAACTGGCGAATTTGATCAGGTAATATTCCCGGAATCGGGTGATTTTAAAGGTGTTTTTGCCATCGATAAAAAGCCGTATACGGTAGAAGTAGACTGGACTTTTAATGAGCGTAACGATATATTCTGGATTGATGCTTCGACAGGAAAATCTACAAAAATACTAACAGGAGTTTTTGGAAGTCCGTCCTCAAATCCACAAGGAACTTTTGCTGTTTTATATGATGAAAAACAAAAATCATGGATGGTTTTTGACAGTGACACAATGCAGTTTAAAAACATAAGTTCGCAAATTCCTTTCCCTGTTTTTGATGAGAATGTAGACATGGCATCTGCCAATACAGCTTATGGAATCGCAGGCTGGCTAAACAACGGAAATACAGTTGTTCTCTATGATCAGTTTGATTTGTGGGCAGTTGATCTTACCAATCAGAAAAAGGCTTATTCTATAACTCAGGGTTACGGAAGAAAAAACAATATAGAACTTCGTTATAACGAAAATGGTTTTATTGGCGATTTAGATCATAGAAAATCAATTTCTTTTATAGGTTTTGATGTAGTACATAAATCTAAAGGAGTGTATAAATTAACCAATAACAATTCGATAACAAAGGTATTTGCAAATCAGGATTATAATGTAAAAATTGAAACTGTTTCCGGAGATGATTCAAGTGTTTTATTTAGCAAAGAGAGTTATACCATTTTTCCGGATTTATGGTGGGGAACGGCTAGTTTTGGATCTCAGCAAAAAATGACCGATGTAAATCCGCAGCAAAAAGAATATGCATGGGGAACTTCAAAAGTATTAACCTGGAAAAGCTTTAGCGGAAAAGAAAATCAGGGAAATCTTTATCTTCCTGATAATTACGACAGCAAGAAAACATATCCGGTAATTGTTCATTTTTATGAAAAACATACCGAGGATTTTAATGCTTATCAACTGCCGGAAGTGAGTACTTCAAACATCAATATTCCATCTTATGTAAGCAGAGGTTATATCGTTTTTCAGCCAGACGTTCATTATACGTATGGCGATCCTGGAAACAGTGTTTACAACGATGTAATAAGTGGTGTTGAGTATTTAATTTCAAAAGGAATTACCGAAAAAGGTAAAATTGGTATTCAGGGACATAGTTTTGGCGGTTACGAAACTTCTTTTTTAGTTACTAAATCAGATGTTTTTAGTTGTGCGATTATAGGTTCTGGAGTAAGCAATTTCACATCGAATTATCCGGTTATGAGATCAAACGGAATTTCGACGATGTTTAAGTACGAAGCAGACCAATACCGAATGAGCAGTTCTTTATACGATAATTTAGAAGGATATATCAAAAATTCACCTCTTTTTTCGGTTAAAAATATCAAAACTCCTGTACTTATTTTTCACAATGATAACGACCGCGCAGTTCCTTATCAGGAAGGACAATCTTTGTTTTTTGCACTTCGTCGTTTAGGAAAACCTGCTTTGCTTGTAAATTACAAAAAGGAAGGTCATACGCTGGAAGATGCGGCAAACAAAATAGACTGGACTCTCAAAATGCAGCAATATTTTGATTACTACCTAAAAGGTGCAGTAAAACCAGACTGGATGTAATATAAATCATTGAAGAATTTCAACTTTGTCAAAGTGTTCAACTTTGACAAAGTTTCGATTACGCATAATTTTAAAACACATAGAAACATAGATTTACATTTAGAAATGAATAAAAAGTATATCAAAAGAAACTAGTTTCTCACACATAGCTATGTGTATTAATGTAAGTGAAACGCCTTTTGTTAAGTATCTATAAGCTATGTTTCTATGTGTTTAAAAAAAACTGTTATTTGAAGACTTCAACAGGAATTTTTAAATCAACAACAGGAACTGCTTACACCATTTTCAAACAAAAAAATCAATCAAAAAGAACATTCAATAGCAACAAAAATGAAAAAAAAAATATTTCTCGCGCACTTTCTACTTTTGGGTTTAACCCAAATGTCAGCGCAATTTAAAACTACAATTCCGTTACGAAAAGATGTGGTACACGGGACTTTACCCAACGGAATGCAATATTTTGTTTTGCACAACGAATGGCCAAAAGACAGAGCTGATTTTTATTTTGTTCAGAATGTAGGAGCCATTTTAGAAGACGACAATCAAAACGGATTAGCGCACTTCCTTGAGCATATGGCTTTTAACGGAACAGAGCATTTTAAAGGAAAAGGAATCATCAATATGCTCGCCAAAGAAGGTGTTACTTTTGGCCGCGATATTAATGCCTATACGGCTCATGACGAAACTGTTTACAACATTAGTAATGTGCCGGTTAAAAATAAGGTTTTATTGGATTCCTGTTTATACGTTTTACACGACTGGTCAGGATTTTTATCTTTAAAAGATGCTGAAATTGATGCCGAAAGAGGCGTAATTCATGAAGAATGGCGTACGAGACGAAATGCCGATTTAAGAATTGGATCACAGCTGGAACCTGTCATTTACAACAACTCTAAATATGCAAAAAGAGATGTTCTGGGTGACATGGATCTTATTCAAAATTTCAAATACAAACAATTAAGGGATTATTACAAAAAGTGGTATTTACCTAATCATCAGGCAGTAATTATTGTGGGAGATATTGATCCTGCAAAAATAGAACAGCAGGTAAAAAAAATAATGGGAACGATTCCAATGCCTTCAAATCCTGCAGAACGCACTTATGAAAGCATTCCGGATAATGATCAATTATTGTATAAACTCGCAGTCGACAAAGAAGCTCAGAAAACCTCTATTTCATTAAATTTTAAAAAGAAAAAACCGCTGGTTCAGGATATATCTGAGTATGAAAACAGCATAACAGAACAGCTGGCTTTGCAGATGATGAATAATCGTTTTAGGGAATACACGGTAAACAATGAAACGGCACTATTAGGCGCAGGTCTAAACTATTCTGGTTTAACACGATTAACTTCTTTTTTTACTTTATCAATAAATCCTAAAAACGGAAAATTATTAGAAGCTTTTGAGCAGGCTTATACAGAATATGAGCGTGCAATTCAAAATGGTTTTACAAAAGAAGAACTGGATCGCGTAAAAGAAAACATGCGCAATGGTTATGAAAATCAGCTAAAAAATAAAGACAAAATCAGCAATGAAAACTGGGCTTCGCAATTACAGAATTATTTTTTAGAAGCCTCTCCTGTAATGAGTTTAGAAGACGAAACAGCGTTTGTAAAAGAAGCTTTGGATAAAGTAAATATTGAGCAGGTAAATAAGGTTTTTAGAGCGCTTCCAACAGAAAAAAATCAAGTTTTAACCGTTTCGGGGCCAGAAAAAGAAGGAGTTAAATATCCGTCAGAAACTGATTATACAACGATCATTAAAAAGATAAAAGAACAAAAATTAGAACCTTATACAGAAACAATTGCTAAGGCTGATTTGGTTACAGATAAATTGACAATTAAACCAATTTCTAAAAAGTTTGAAATTAAGGGAATAAAAGAGGCGAAAGGCTATGTGTTGGAAAATGGTGCAAAAGTTATTATTTATCCAACGACCTTATCGCAGGATCAGATTTTATTTTCTGCTTTTAGTCCGGGTGGTGTTTCATTACTTTCAAAAAATGAGCTGCCATCATCACAAATTGCCGCTGTTTTAGCCAAAAATTCGGGATTAGCAGATTTTAAAGTAACCGATTTACAAAAACAGCTTTCCGGAAAAACAGTAAAAGTAAGCCCGTTTATTGGTGAACATTACGAAGGTTTCAGCGGAAGCGCCGTACAAAAAGATTTTGAAACACTGTTACAGCTGACTTATTTGTATTTTAAAAATCCAAGATTCGAAACTCAGGCATATAAGCGAATTATCGATTATTATAGCAATGCACTCGAAAATGTAAACGACAACAACAGCAAAATATTTGGAGACACTATTGCTTTGTTAGACAGCAATCACAGCGAGCGTACTTTTCTTTTAGACAAAGAAAATCTTAAAGAATTAAAATTTGATGATGCTTCTAAAATATACAAAGAACGTATCTCAAATGCTTCAGATTTTACTTTTGTTTTTGTTGGAAATGTTACAGAAAAAGATCTTGAAGTCATAAATAAATACTTCGGAAATCTGTCAGGAAATCAAACTCAGGAAAAATTTATTGATCATAAAACAGGAACTGCAAAAGGATTTTCTAAAGAAAAACTGATTCGTGAAATGAGTGTTCCTAAAACTAGTATTTATGTGCATCTGGAGAATAAAAAAGTTGCTTTTTCAGACAAAAATCAAATTATGGCGTATATGCTTTCTCAATTATTAGATAAACGATATTTAGATAAAATCAGAGAAGACGAAGGCGGAAGCTATGGCGTTCAGACACAGAGTTCGTTGTCTAAAAATCCTTCTCCGGTTTTTTCTCTTCGCGTAAGCTTTGATTGTAACCCGGAAAAAGATACCAAACTGCTTCAAATTGTATATGATGAACTGGACAATATTGTAAAAAATAATGTTTCAGAGAAAGATTTATCAGATATAAAACAAGATTTGATAAAAAGCAATCAGCAAAATATTAAATCAAACTCCTATTGGATGAACATCATTGTAGATCAGTTAAAAACCAATGATAAATTTGTAAGTAGTGCTGATTATGAAAAGCTTATCAAAAGTATCTCAATAAATGACATTAAAAAATACGCAGGCGAGGTAGTGCTAAATGCTGATAAAGTAGAAGTTGTTATGCGTCCTAAAACAGATCAAAATACAGAGAAATAGTATTTTATTAATCTAAGAACGGCAATTCTTTACCCTAATTTTAATAGTCTTTTAGAATTTTTTTGAATTAGTAAGTATTTTATTAAGGACTAGAAAGAGCTGTTTGCCGACAGCTCTTTTGAATTTTATAAAAAAGTCTGGTAATTAAAAAAGGTCTCATGAGGCCTTTTTTAATTACCGGACTTTTAATTTAGAAGACCAAATCGATAACTGAAAAATGTTTATATTTGAAAGGCAAGATTGCTATTTATTGCAATTTCGATTCATTAACTACAATTATCATATGAAGCTATTCTACACTAAAGCAATACTTTTTTTAGCGATTTTAACCTTTTTTTCCTGCGAAACCAAAAAACAAAAACCGGAATCAAAACCGTACAAGGCAGGTGTAATTTTATCTTTTGATGATGCTTATGTAGACGAATGGTACGAGGCCGATCAGGCTTTGAAAAAATACGGATGGAAAGCTACTTTTAATGTTTGCAGAATAGATTCTATTGGAAAACCTCAGATTAAAAAACTTCTTCAACTGCAAAAAGAAGGACACGAAATTGCAGCTCATGGCTATCATCATTACAATGCCGTAAAATTTGTTAACCAAGACGGAATCGATGCTTATATGAAGCAGGAAATAGATCCTATGATTATTTCTATGAAAAGGTTAGGTTTTAATGTTACGACATTCGCGTATCCGTACGGAGAAAGATCTGATGCTCTTGATAAAGCTTTATCTAACGATTATAAAATTATAAGAGGAAGAGCTTTTGGAGGTGAAGCTCCTGAGAAACAAGACAGTTTTTTTCGCAACTCAAAAATTGTATTTGCTTTTGATATCGATAACAGTCACATTCATTTTAGTATTCCGTATGTTCTGGAATTGTTAGATTATGCCAAAAAACACAATAAAATTTTGCTTTTATGCGGCCACAAACCCGTAAAAAATGTAACCGAAAACTATCAGACAAAAATCGAAACCTTAGAATTCATTTGTAAATACATGAAGCTTAACGACCTTAAGTTTTATAAAACATCTGATCTGGATGATTTACTGCCTGAATAATAATTGCTATAGTTTGTCCTTTCAATTTCTATAATAAAACCATTATTTTCAGGAACTAATCCCGCACCAGATCCTGAAAGTGCAAATGAGTAAGCAATTCGTTGCAAACGAAGTTTACTGAACTCTGAAATAAAAGAAAAACTAAGCAAACTCATTTGGCTCATTCCGCAGCGATTTGTATACCGTCAATTATATGTATGTGATACTGTTTAGAGCCATTAGAAGAGCCATTAAAGAAGAAAGTCAGAGTATGGGCGTATTAACCCGAACCGGAAATGTTGGATCATTAGACTAACTTATTTATTATTTTATTTTTCTAATGAGTTAAATTATGGGTAAATTATATAAAATAAGAAGAATTTTAATTGTAAAAAGAGTGTTTATTTTGTAGAATAAGTTCTACAAGTAGTTTCATAATGTTCTACATGATCTTAATGCTGAGCAGATTACTTTTGCAACTTATTAAAAAAATAAAAACAAATTTATATCCAAAAAATCAATAAAAGTATGTAAATTGTTTCAAACATATTTAATCAATTAAAAGACTCCCCAAATCTTTTTAAATATTTGTTGTCGTTATATTTAGTGTTGATTTAGCAAGGACTAAGCTTTGCTGTTTTTATTCGCGGCGGGTTTATTTTAAACTAAAAAGAACTTTTTACAGACAGTAGGACTTAATTAGTTTATTCTAATTGAAGTGTTAAAAAAATATTTATTCAAAATTGTAGTACATCATTCATGATAATACTTCTGATACCTAATTAAAACAATTGTATGAGTAATAGATGTATTCTTTGCTCCTTATTTTTTTATCATTTTAAAAGTATAAATTTTGATTAAAAAGCATTTATTGAATAATACATTTAGTTTGCTGAAACTAAAATTCAAACAAAGAAAAATAATCCACTATAGCTTAATAACCTGTGTCATTTTTTTACAATTAATTATTGTAATTATTTGGTACAATGAATCTTCAAATGAATCCCAGATGTCTAAAACTTTGGATTCTATGAATTCTATCAATAAAATATCACATTTTACAGGTAAGATCAATAGCTCGTTTATCGATTCTCAAAAGAATTTCAGTAATTATAAAACCTATAAAGACCAGATTTCTTTAGATAAATACAATGCTTCCTTAAACGAAATAAGCCGTCTGGTGGATAGTTTGAGTTTGCTTACTAAGGGCAATCAGGAGTTTATGAAGATCTTGAAAGAAAAGTATCAGTCAGAAAATACGATTTTATCTTTAGAATCAGATATTGATTCTATTATCGAAACCCAGCTTAATCCGGCAAAAAACAATGTTTCAAAATCATTCAAACTCAATAAATTTCAGTACAAAAAGATTTTAGACAGTATAAAAACCGATTCTTATATCAAAGTTGACAGTGTTTCAAAAAAAGGATTATTTACCAGACTGGGTGATGCCTTAGCCGGAAAAATGGACGTGCAGAAAGAACAGCTGAAGATCACAGTTACCATGAAATACAATGATAAAGTTGTGTCCGGAAGTATCGAAGATCAGTTTGCCAATATGTTTAATACGACAAATAAATATTACGAAAACCAATTTAAAAATCTAAAAAACTCGTTTGCAAGTTTAAGAGATCAGGATTCGAAACTAACAGAACTAAATAATAAATTACTGAATTTAGAGGCAGAAATAATGCCTCATTATAACAAATCCCTAAATGTTCTTCAGGGCAATACCCAAAAAGAATTATTAGATCGATACAATGCCAATAAAGCAGCCAGAAGCTATACTATAATAATTTTGATAATATTGATGTTTGTGATATCGATCGTACTTTTTAGTTTTACCAGAATGGCATTTCAGTACGAAAAAAGATTAACAACCGCTCAGATAAAAATCCGCGAAAGCCTGAATTTCAAGAATAGGATTATGGGTATGGTGAGCCATGAAATCAGATCGCCTCTAAGTATTATTTCTATTTATAGTAAAATGATCAGCTCGTCGATAAAAGATCCTGAAATCAAAGAAACGTTTAAATCGATTCAGTTCACGACCAATTCGTTGCTCCTTTTAGCCAACCAGATTTTAGAATATTCTAAAGATGAAAATTATTCGCCAAAACTAAACAGCAAAAACTTTCATTTAAAAGAAGAAATCAATCAGATCATTTATTCGATGACTTCATTGGTAGAAAGCAAAGGAAATAAAATAGAGGTAAAATCTAATTTAGTTTCAGATTTTGAAGTGTATTCTGATGCGACCAAAATACATCAGCTTTTTTATAACATTATAGGAAATGCCAATAAGTTTACAAAAAACGGATTAATACTCATTGCCATGAATGTTGAAAATAACTCAGGCAAACAAATGAATTTAAAAGTCGAAATTCAGGACAACGGAATTGGTATTGCAGAGAATGACTTAAAAAACATTTTCGAGCTTTATTATCAGGGAACGGTTTCCGGAAAAGTAAATGATCTGGGCGTAGGATTAGGGCTTAATTTGTGCAAAGAAATAGTAGAGCTATTTGGCGGGAAAATTAGCGTTGAAAGCCAGGAAAGCAAAGGAACAAAGATTATGTTTAATCTGATTTTAAGTTTGGTTTAAAGTAAAAAAACTAGTTGTTTTTGTATTTTATAATCTTAATAAAATAATAAAGAGTTAGAGAAAAAGAGTTGTAATAATTTTAATTTATGAAAATGAAATCACCATCCAACAACTATACTTTTTTAGTTGCCGATGACCACAGCGTGGTAAGGCAGGGAGTTTCTCTGATTATTAAAGAGTTGTTTTTGAATGCCATAATTTACAAAGCAGGAAATTTTAAAGAAACATTTGATATCCTGAAAGAAGGAAAAGTAGATTTACTCATATTAGATGTCAATTTTCCAGACGGGAATAGTATTAATGTAATAGCAGAAATTAAGGCAATACAGCCTGATATCAAAATTTTAATATTTTCGGCTTATGACGAAAATATTTATGCCATGAGGTATTTGAATGCCGGCGCTTCGGGGTATCTGAATAAAGAAACTACCGAGGATGAAATGAAAAATGCCATTAATACCATGATGTTATCCGGTAAATACATTACTCAAAATATCAAAGACAAGATTTTAGATTCTTATATTTCAAAGAAGCCTACAAATCCTTTAGATCTGTTATCGAATAGAGAAATCGAAGTCGCGCAGTTATTAATAAAAGGTTATGGAAATTTAGAAATACTAGAACTTTTAAACCTTAAAAAAACAACTGTAAGCACTTACAAAAACAGGATTTTCGAAAAATTAGAAATAGATAATCTGGCCGATTTAATTAAGTTTTTTCAGCTTTACTATGATGAATAACCAGATTTTACATTATCTGATATGAAATCAGGTCTTTTACAAAATTTTACACTACAAAACAGGAATCTATGGTTCCTGTTTTTTTTTGACTAAAACTCCCTGAATTTATATGTTTTTTCTGTAGAAATCATTCTACATAAAGGCGTTCATTATTCTATAAAGTATCGATTTTATTGATAGTATTTTTGTAATGTCAGGAAGAAATAGCAAATGAGAAGTTTAAAAATCCTGACATAAGAATAATCTTTTTGTTGCCCCAGACGGCTTTTGTTTGTGTTTTTGGATTTTATGCAATGCAGGTCAATTTTATTTTTAGAAAGTGGCCGTCTGATCAACAAATAATTGTTTTTGTATTAAAAAAAAAATAGAATTTAAGATTATAGAAGGTTTAAAGGAGAGAGAATATATGCCGGATTGAGATTTTATTAATGTAAGTTTAGTAAAAAAGTTAAAGAAATCTCTCCTTTAATTATTTCTGTGGTGTTTGAGATATTAAGGAATGTTATTTTAAAAAATAAGAGTATGGAATTTGATTTTTATAAAACAAAAAAGAATAAAAGTACTAATGTTTTGAAATCTAAACTGTTTGATGAGATTAGCGATGCTTTTTTTGTGTTCACGATTTCAGTACATGATGATTATAAGATGCCATTTATAAGCGATTCGGCTTATGATATGTTTGAAATTTTGCCTGATGATATGTTTACCAATACTATACTTTCGGTTCATAGCAGAATTCATCAGGAAGATAAAAATTTAGTAAAACAGTCTTTGATTGATGCTATTAAAAAAGGAAAAAAATGGGATGTAATTTTTAGGGCACAATTGCCTGATAAAGGATTATGTTGGCTAAAAGTTACCACAAAAAGAGAGGTAAATAATGATGGCAGTGTCGAATTATACGGACGAATAACAGATATTACAGACCTAAAAGATCAGGAATTAAAACTTAAAATTTCAGAAGAGCGATTCAAGTTCGCCTTAGAAACTTCGACTTCAGGTTTTTGGGATTGGGATATAAAGGCAAATGCAGTTTATTATTCGCCGCAGTCTCTTAAAATATTAGAATTAGATGTTGTAAACAATGTTGATGCTCCCGAACGTTGGGCTGAAATTGTACATCCTGATGATCTCGAAAAATATTATAAAGTGATTTATGATCATTTTGATGAAAAAACGCCTTTTTATGAAAATTTTCATCGTGTACTTACATCCAAAGAAAAATACAAATGGATTTTGAGCAGAGGAAAAGTTATAGAACGTGATGCAAACGGAAACCCATTAAAAGTAATAGGAACCCATACTGATGTTTCGTCTCAAAAAGAAAAAGAGTTGGAACTAATGAAAAAAATGGAATTCTACAGTGAAAAAAACAACAGATTACTCAACTTTTCGCATATCGTATCTCATAATTTAAACTCGCACGCAGGAAATTTTAAATTGCTTCTGGACATGATAGATTTAGAAGAAAATTTTGCCGAAAAACGCGAAACAATGAAATACCTGCGAACAGTTTCTAACGATCTCAACAAGACTATTGAAGATTTATCGCAAATAGTCAATATTCAGAATAATGCTGAAATTGCGGTAGAACCACTGAATTTGAATGCTTATTTAAGCAGGGTTCTTAATATTGTTAATGCTTATAGTTACAGAAATAATGCGACGATTATAAATAATATTCCGGCTGAAGCAACGATAAATTTTAATCCCGCTTATCTCGAAAGTGTCTTGCAGAACTTGTGTACAAACGCAATAAAATATGCTAATCCGGATAAGTTTTTAATCATCGAATTTAATTTCTTTCTTGAAAACGAGAAGAAAGTATTGACAATAAAAGACAACGGATTAGGGATTGATCTCGAGAAATACGGGCATTTGCTCTTTGGGATGTATAAAACATTTCATAAACACGAAAAAGCAAATGGAATAGGTTTATATATCACAAAAAACCAGATTGAATCTATGAACGGTAGAGTTACAGTAGAGAGTCAGGTAGGAAAAGGAACCACATTTAAGATCATTTTTAATGATTAAATGTTGCGATGCTTTACAATTGAAATTTAATACAAGGTTACACAAAAAATAATTTTTAAAAATGGAAAAATTTGTAATTAACAAAAATGCAAATGGAGAATATCAATTTGATTTTATAGATAATAATGACGAAATTATCTTGAGTAGTGGAGAATATACCAGAAAATACATGTGTATAAAAGGAGTTGAATCTGTAAAACTCAATTCGCAGGACAACACCAAATTTAATAGAAAGACATCCCGAACCAACAAAAGATATTTTAATATAAAAGCTTTTAACGGAAAAATTATTGCAATAAGTAAAATGTTCGAAGATAAACTTTCGTGCGATTTAGAAATAGAATCATTTATAGCAAAGGCACCAAATGCTTTAATCGAAGACCGTACAAATAATAAAAAAGAACCTAAGATTTACAGTAGGGCAGTGGCCGAAGTAAATTGATAATAAAACGAAAAAACAAACTGCCAAAACTCTTATAAATGCGAAATTCATCAAGATAAAATGAACAGAAAAACGATCTCAATTATTAGCTACCTAACGATTATTGGCTGGGTGATTTCCTTTATTGTTTACCATAATGGCGGCAGATCTTCATTTGCCCAATATCATCTCAAACAATCTTTTGGTCTGGGAATTTTTGGTGCAGTATTAAGTATGCTTTTTATTCCGGTAATTGCGACAGATCCTGTAATGTCAACGTTATTTTCAATTTTAATTTTTGGAATTTTGATCGTTCTGATTGTTGGAGTTGTAAATGCTTTTCACCAAAAAAGAAAACCAATACCTCTTATAGGAATTATGTTTGTTGATCGATTTAATTTTATAAAATATTAATTTTATTTAGTTTTCAAGGCTACAATTTTTTAAATGAAAACTAATATCTAAGACCGCTTTTTGCGGTCTTATTTTTTATAACAAAATGTTGTTTCTTTTTTTGAGTTTGAAAAAATAAAAGTCTTATTGTAATGATTATATGTCTTATTGAGACCATTATTACTCTTGGATTAAAATACTTTTAGGTTTGTTTTTCAAGTTTTTTTTGAAAAAATAAATTTAAAGTTGTAAAAAATGACATTAAAAAAAACGAAAGTTTTAGTACGTGATCCTAGAGGACTTTTTAATAAAATATTTAAAAAAGACCTTACTCATGAATTTGAACTTACAGATAATTCTTTCCTGACTGAAAATAAGAACATAAATGATTTCGACCGTTTCATATTTGTGATATACAATAAGTTAGAGTTAAGTGATTTTTTGAAATTAGAAAAAAAGGATCCAATATTTTGGTATGT
Source organism: Flavobacterium piscisymbiosum (assembly GCF_020905295.1). Classification (NCBI taxonomy): domain Bacteria; kingdom Pseudomonadati; phylum Bacteroidota; class Flavobacteriia; order Flavobacteriales; family Flavobacteriaceae; genus Flavobacterium; species Flavobacterium piscisymbiosum. Next base: position 3,896,713 of record NZ_JAJJMM010000001.1, read on the forward strand.
CTCTTCAGTAAACGTTTGTGCAGAGACTTATCTTTTATGGAAGAAATTAATGATCTTATTGTTTTGGATAGTTATAAAACACGAAAAACAATTATTAAAGACTTAAAACTACATCTTAAAAACACTTCCGGATTTAAGAAACAAGCTGCAGAATTCGATTCTCCAAATTCATATCAAAACCAAACCCAGTCTCATGGTTTTTTTAAGACGGTGTTTTTGTTTGTATGATTATAAATCGATAAGGAAATAATAAAAAAGGCAAAGCTTACTTTACTGTTTTTTTATGCCAAATAAAGATTTGTTTTTTGAAATACGAACTCAAAACACTTCGTTTTTGTAATCACGCCAATAAGGTTCATAAGGACTATGATTCTTACACTTGGGCGCTTAAATGTTAATAATCCTGTTATTTTTTGGAAGTCTTTGGGCTAAACTGCTCGATTTTTCGTACCTTAAAAATTCTAACAAATAAAAACAATGATGACAAAATTACGAATTTCATTAATCAACATTCACGGACTCTTGAAAGGTTCAGGTTTAGAGATTGGTAGAGATGCTGATAATGGCGGACAAACAAAATATGTATACGAGCTCGCTGAGTTCTTATCGCAACATGAAAATGTAGAACATGTTCATATATTTACAAGGTTAATTGATGATAAAGATCTTTCTCCTGAATATGCAGTTCCTATCGAAATCATTAATGATAAATTAGACATAAGGCGTATTCCTTTTTTAGGAAAAAAATACAAGCCAAAAGAACAATTATGGGACGGTTTAGACACTTTTGTAAACGGAATCGTCCAACACATTAAACTTCATGATATATTTCCAAACTGGATTCACTCTCATTACGGAGACGCCGGATATGTAGCCAGTGAATTATCTACTATTCTAAATATTCCTTTCGCACATACCGGGCATTCGCTGGGTTTTCATAAAAAAAATAAATTACTCGAAAGTGGTTTGAGCGAAGAAGAAATTGAAAAGAAATATAAGTTCAAACAAAGAATAGCTGCCGAAGAAAAAACATTAGAATTAGCTGAATTCATTGTTACATCGACAGAACAGGAAATTGAAACCTATAAACCCTACAAAAATTTTGAATTAGGTAAATACCACGCCATTTCTCCGGGAATTGATACTAGCAAATTTGTTCCTTATTATCACAGAGAACAGGATGCTGATAAGCAAATGGAAGAGGAGCAGAGGAAATACTGGGTATCTGAAACCATTTCTAAATTTTTAATAAATCCGCATAAACCTTTTATTCTGGCGCTTTCGAGGCCTGATCGCCATAAAAACCTTCATACCTTGATTGAAGTTTATGGTAAAGACAAAGAACTGCAAAGCATTGCCAATCTGGTGATTTTTGCCGGAATCAGAAAAGATATTTCGAAAATGCCGGAATCTGAAAAAGATGTGCTGACAGATTTATTACTATTAATGGATAAATATGATTTGTACGGAAAAATGGCCATTCCGAAGAAACATGACGTCGAAAATGAGGTTTCGATTATCTATCGCTATGCAGCCGAAAAAAGAGGTGTTTTTGTGAATTTAGCTTTGCATGAAAACTTCGGATTAACCGTAATTGAATCGGCAAGTTCAGGTTTACCTGTTGTGGTAACCAAGAACGGCGGACCATCAGAAATTATTCCGACTTGCCAAAACGGAGAATTAGTAGATCCGCTGGACGAAAACGAAATCAAAAAAGCATTGCGAAATATCTTAACCAATGAAAATCAATGGAAATATTACTCGAATAACGGAGCGATAAATATTCAGAAACATTACAGCTGGTTAAGTCACGTAAACCAATATGTAGATTTGGTCAATGAAAACTTATCGTTGTCGTCCGGTTCAGGAATCAAAAAACAGCATTATCCTAATATCAATATCGAACGATTAAAACGTAAGGTAGAACATTTGTTTGTTTCAGACATCGACGGTACATTAATAGAACCAAAATTAAACAATCCCGGCTTAAAAGAACTCAAAGAACATTTGATCAATCGTACCGATAAAATGGCATTCGCACTGGCATCCGGACGAAATTTAGCATTGGTAAAACAAGTTATCGACGAAGAACAATTTCCTTTGCCGGATTTTATTATCTGCTCTGTAGGAACCGAAATTTATTATACAAATGGTAAAGATTATATTTTAGACAAAGGCTGGGCTAAATTTTTGGCCGGTCGGTGGAAAAGAGAAGATATTGTCAGCCGTTTGAAAGAAGTTCCGTGGTTACGATTGCAGGAAGAAGAAGCACAAAATCCTTATAAAATATCCTATTATTATGATAAAGAAAAATACGATCACGAGCAATTAATCACCGTTTTAGGCGCTGGATGGTACAAAGTAAATATCATCCCGAGTCATGGTGAATTTCTTGATTTTATCCCTAAAAGAGCCTCAAAAGGAAATGCCATTAAATTTTTATGTCGTAAATGGTCTATTCCTTTATCGAATGTTATTGCGGCAGGAGATTCAGGAAACGATATCGATATGTTCAGAGGTGCTGTAAAAGGAATCATCGTAGGAAATCGTAGTGTTGAATTGGCTGATTATGAAACCACAAAAAGTATTTATGTGGCCAAAGATTCAGCTTCTTCGGGTATTTTAGAAGGATTAAAACATTATAAAATAATAAAATAAATAACAGATGTTGGTTATTCTTTAGATATCCGGATGATCGTTGTTATTAGAAAGTTTCAAAGGAACGATTTATATTGTAGCAAGGGATTTAATGCCTTGAAATGTGGAATTTCGACAAAGATTGGCGATTTTGTTTGCGGTCCTTCGACTTCGCTCAGGATGACAAAAATGACACAATAAGTTAAATAATAAAATAGGTTAAATATGTATTCAGGTTCAGGATTTAGTAATTGGGAAATAGGAGACGTTGATGTGTTTATAGATGAAAGCGGAGTGCATCATTTATTTCATCTTATTATTCCCAATCACGATTATATTGCGCATGCAGTATCAAAAGATGGTCTTTCTTGGAAAAGAGTAAAAAATGCTTTGTTTGTAGGCGATCCCGGCGAATGGGATGATGATATGTTATGGACAATGCATGTGAGTAAAAACTCTGACGGAGAAGGATACGAAATGTATTATACCGGTTTAAAGCGCAAAGACAAAGGAGTTACACAAAAAGTAGGAAGAGCAGTTTCGCCGGATTTGATTCACTGGACAAAAGACAATCAGTATGGTTTACCGCTAAAAAGTGATGCTCCGTATTATGAAAGCCGGGATAATAATCCGCGTGAATGGCTGAGTTTTCGGGATCCTTATAAATACCAGTTCGAAGGAGAAGATTATTTACTTATTTGCGCCCGAAGCGCAGTAGGACCAACCTATAGAAGAGGTTGCATTGGTGTAGCAAAACGAGAAGAAAAAGGTTTTGTACTGCAAAAACCATTGCATGTAGCTTACGTTTATGATGATATCGAATGTCCTTGTGTGGTAGAAATAAAAGGGATGCATTATTTGCTTGGTTCCATTCGCGAAGACATCAAAGTGCGGTATTGGTTTTCTCCGGATTTTAAAGGAGAATATCACGCTTTTCATAATAATGTTTTAATGCCACAAGGCAATTATGCAGCAAGAATTGTAAAAGAAGGTGAATATTATTTGATTTATAATTTTTATTTCGTTGGAGGAAATGTCAACACTCTTCGTGTAATTCCGCCGCCTAAACAACTGGATGTTGATAGTAACGGACGATTATTATTAAAAACCTATCATCATTGGAGAACACTTTACCAAAGAACCATTCACCAAAGAAACTTGCCCATTCCGGTGCCTATTTTAGGAAATCCGTCGGCAAATTTTGAGGTAGAAAATGAAAATAAATGGAGAATTGGCTGTCGAAGCGGATACGAAGTTTTTTGCTTTGATAAACCTTCGGAAAATTTTGTCTGGGAAGGAACGCTGGCCGTCGAAGGAATGGGGAAAACCGGTTTTGTGATCGAATGTGACGAACAGGGAACAGCCTATTATATCTCAATTGATTTTGTAAATGGTTTTGTGCAGTTTAGAGCCTGGGGATTTAATGAAAAAGATGTGAAAAATAATTTTGTTTTCGAAAATCTTCAAACCAATCAGTTTGAAATTGTAGACAATAAAGAAATCTATTTTAAGATTATTCGTTACGGAAACTATTATGAACTTTCGATCAATGAAATCGTCAAACTCACATTGTTAGACTATAAATACAGCGAAGGTAAAATTGGTGTTTACGTATGTTCGGCAATTGTTTCTTTAAGCGATTCAAAAATTCATGTCATTCCAGAACCGGAAAACGAATATGCAACCGCAGATCCTAATAAAGCAATTGATGAGTATAATAAAATTGCCCAGTAGTTTAATTATTATCGATAGTAATTCAAACTATTGTGAATTACTATCGATAATGCTTTGCACGCTTTTTATGAAAGTTTCGGTATTGTCCATTTCATTCTGAATATAGATATCATAATGGTGAAGTTTAAATTGTTCCAGCATATCTTTTTTAAGATATTTTATCATAGATTCAAGACTTCGGGTATCGTTTTCGTTTTGTCTTTTTAATTCACGTTGTTTGCTTTCCAGGTAAGCTAAAGTTCTTTTTAATCTTAGTACATTAATATTGTCCAAACTTAATATTCTTAAAATTTAATAAAAATAACGATAATCAGGAATAAGATAAAATTCAATATTTTTCCAAAAACGTACCAGTGAATTGAATTTATCTTATTACAAGACTATCGTTTCAGGTAATTACGTAAAAATTGAATTTTTAGTTTTGAAATATAAGGCAAAAAATTAAAAAAAATAGACGGATTTACATGTTTTTTTAGATAACCGTTTGAAAGACTATTGTTTATAGGTGTAAATTGTAAGAAGATTTCACTTCTTTTTTATTTTAAAACTTTTCAAATAGTAAATAAATTGATTTGATTTTTTCAATTTTAAAGAAAAAAAAATAAACAAAAAAGCTGCGTTTTTCCTGAAAAGAAAGACACAGCTTTTTTATATTAAATAGTGACAGATTATTTTACGACTGTTGCTTCCAGTTCAACTTTTAAAGTTTCAAAAAGACTTTTTACTTCCAGTAAAGTTGTAGCTTGTTTCATACCATGTTTCGCCACCCAATCCTGAATAAGATTAAAATGTGGCCAAAGTTCATCAGTCGCGGTAGTGTAGATATTCAACCGAACAATTCCGCTGCATTCATATCCGGCTTCGGTAATTACATGATCCAGATTTTGCAATGCCAGTTTTATTTGCGATTCCATGTTTTCGTTGCTGGAAATCCCGTCTGCACTTATTGCCGTTTGTCCTGAAACATAAAGTGTTCCCTGCGGATTTTTTACTTCAACTGCTTGTACGTAACTGCGTTGATTTTGCCATTCCCAAGGATTAAATTCTCTTTTTTCCATTTGTTTTCCTTTTTTCGTTTGTGCCAATACAGGCATCGTAGTTAATAATAGTAATACTAAAAGGCTTGCCGTTTTTTTCACGATTACAGTTTAAAATTGTAATACAAAATTGAGCATAACGGCTGGAAAGTACTCGTGACATTTTTCACGATTTTGATGTGAGAATTGTCACATCAGGAAGATAAGCGACTTAGTGTTTCGCGCGAAACTCCTAAATACGAGGCAATAAGACTTTTAGGAACACGCTGCAGGAGCGAAGGATATTGTTTTAATAATTGGTTGTAACGTTCTTTAGAGTTAGAAGTCTGCCAGGAAATAATGCGACGTTGAGATCCCAGAAAACCAAAAGTGGCTTTCTCCAGAAAAAAGCGCTCCATTTTCTGTAAACCGTTACATAGGTTTTTATAATCTTCAAACGAGCAGCAAAGCACTTCAGTATCTTCAAGGCATTCTAATGACATTGTAGCTTCAGTTTGGGTAAAAAAGGCGTAGTAATCACTTTCCCACCAATCTTCCATAGCAAAAGAAACAACATGCTGCTTTGCTTTTTCATCAGTATAAACCAATTTTAAAAGTCCCGAAATGATAAAATAAGAATGCTTGACAGGATTGCCTTCCTGAATAAGAAACTGATGTTTTTTAAATTTTTTGGCAGTAAAATGAGAAGACACAAAAGCAAACTCTTCATCTGTAAGAGGAATTATTTTCTCGATATGTTCTCTAAGTTGATTGTGCATAGTAGCATCCAAAGTTATTGAAATTTTAATAGAAGAGAAGCTTTTATTAGCGATATCAATTTTGCGATTAGCATAAAATATAAGAAAATTAAATTTAAGAAGTAGATAACGATTTAATAAAATTAATAACAATTTCTTAAACTTTTGTTTATTACTGTGTTGATAAATAATGTTTTATAAAGCTGTTTTAGGAACATTATTAACGAATTAATATTTATATTTGAGAATGAATCTGAGTCAAATAATTTAAAATATTTACAAATGGATAAAGCTATAAAACTAAAAGTTCGTAAGGAGTTGGATAGTCAACAACAGTTGAATATTATTAAATTAAAGGGTAGTTTAATCTCTAAAGGTTATACCGAAATTATTCATATCCTGGATCAGGATGATGAATTTCATATCAACTCTTTCGCAACTCCTTCTGAAACTACAAATGAAGTCCAGGAATTTATCAAAGCATTTATCTACAAAGAAAATTTGGCAGATACCATAACAATTTTCAGATAATAATAGCATTATCGTCTGAAGAATTAAAACTCTGCATTTTATTACACTTCTAAAATTTTAATCTTATTTTAAACATAGTCCAAGGTTTCAACCTTGGGTTATGTGTTTTTAGAACCCAATTCTCCAAGCCCCAACGGTCGAAATCGTTGCCAATCTTACAGCTGTATTTTAACTCAAAATTAATTTGGCAAAAACGTGTTTTTAATTCACTTATGTTATTAATGGTGTTTATGTTAATTCATTATTAAAAATGTAATTTCGTTACATTATACTTCTTTTTATAAAGATAATCATATCTTTACGTCAGATTTTGGTCTGTTTTCTTTAGAAAAATAAAAGAAAATAGTTAAAAGGGAATCAGGTGCAAATCCTGAGCAGACCCGCTACTGTAAGTTCTATATAAGTCTTTAAACGTTACTAATGCCATTGTTCGCCACGGTGAATGAGAAGGTTGTTTAAAGATGGAACAAGTCAGGAGACCTGCCATAATCACATAGTTTAAGACTTTCGTGGAATAAAGTCGAACAACAAGAATTGACCTGCTATTGCATAGTGGGATTCTCTCTTTTTGCTTTTTGATTACTACATCCGCGAAGTTTATTTAATTAAATCAGTGATGTATAATACAAAAAAATTACTCTTATTCTTTTTCTTATTTCTTATTCCGTATTTGCTTCATTCGCAAGTATCTAATGACAGTTTGCGTGTTTTAAAAGAAGTTATTTTAAAAGGTAAACCGTATCAGGAAGTAATTCCCGTACAAAGTCTTTCAGGAAAATTACTGGAGAATTTAGCGAGCCATAATGTTGCCGATGCATTGAGATATTTTGCCGGAATCCAAATTAAGGATTATGGAGGTCTCGGCGGACTTAAAACGGTCGATGTACGTAATATGGGTACACATCATGTAGGTGTTTTTTACGATGGTATTCAGTTGGGTAACGCGCAAAACGGAGTCACAGATCTGGGTAAATATTCCCTGGATGACATGGAATCCCTAACATTATACAACGGACAGAAAAGTGAAATTTTTCAGTCGGCAAAAGACTTTTCAGCCGCCTCGACCATTTATTTAAGAACAAAACGTCCTGTTTTTGTTGGCGATAAAAAAACAAATTTACTGGTAAGGTTTAAAACCATGTCCATCAATTATTTTGATCCTTCTTTTAGATGGGAACAAAAACTGAGCGATAAAGTCAGCATGAACGTAAGTTCAGAATACATCAAATCAAACGGACAATACAAATTTAGATACAAAAGAAATAATCTCGACGGATCTGTAGCCTACGATACCACTGCCACCAGACACAATAGCGATATAGAAGCTTTACGATTTGAATCCGGACTTTACGGAAAAATCAATAACGGTTCCTGGGATGCCAAAGTGTATTATTATGATTCTGACAGAGGAGCTCCGGGAGCGATTGTCGAGAATAAATTTTCTGATGGTTTCAGACAATACGATAAGAATTTTTTCGCACAAGGAACTTTCATTAAAGATTTTACAAAAAGATATAAGTTTCAGGCCAAAGCAAAATATGCTTACGATTACACGCATTATGTAGCAAGAGATACTACCAATATTTTAGGTGAAACCGTAACCGAAGGCGCACAATCTGATGATAGTTATTACCAGCAGGAATATTATGTATCGGCAGTAAACATGTACAGTATAGTATCGAACTGGGATGTTTCGCTATCTACAGATTTTCAGTACAACAGATTAAATGCAACCAGAAAAGGAATAAATACTCAGTTTTCTTTTCCGCAGCGTTATACAGCATTATTTTCTTTGGCAAGTTCGTACAGATATGGTGGTTTTAAAGCTTTGGGAAGTGTTGTGGGAACTTATGTTCAGGAAGAAGTGCGCTACAATGCAAAAGCCCCTGATAAAAAAGAATTTACACCTGCTTTATTTTTAGGTTACACACCTTTTAAGGAATACGATTTTAATGTAAGAGCATTTGCAAAACGTATTTTCAGAATGCCCACTTTTAATGATTTGTATTATACAATGGTTGGTTCGAGTACGTTGAGACCTGAATATATGAATCAGTACGATATTGGTTTTACTTATAATGTGCTTGTAAATAAAGGATTCTTCGATAAAATATCTTTTCAGGTTGATGGCTATTATACCAATACCAAAGACAAAATATTAGCAGCGCCTACAGGAAATTTATTTCGCTGGATGATGACCAATATGGGGCAGGTAAAAGGACAAGGAATAGAATCTGTCGTGAATATAGGCATGCACATTGGCAAAGTAAACTTAACCACAAATCTTACTTATACCTTTTCTGAAAACAGGGATTACACCAAATTTGGCGGTCTGGAATTATCATCTTACGGAGACCAGATCCCTTATACGCCATGGCATAGCGGATCAGGAATATTAAATGCTGAATACGAAACCTGGAACTTCAATTACAGTTTTGTATACGTAGGAAAACGATACAATGGCAATGTTAATAATATAAAAGTCAACGAAGTTCAGCCTTGGTATACACACGATTTGGCAGTGCAGAAATCATTTGCATTTCAGCATTATAAAATGAAAGGCGCAATAGAACTTAACAATGTCTTCGATCAGCAATACGAGGTAATTTACAATTATCCTATGCCGGGTCGTACAATGAAATTTATAATAAGTATCGAGCTATGAAAAAGATCACAACAAAATTAGTCCTCGGTTTATTGATAACCCTTGCTTTTGTTTCCTGTAGGGAAGAGGAAACGATTTTTCCGTCTTCGGATAAAAGTGTAGCTGCGCCAAGAAGCGACGGTAAAATAGAGGGATTTTATCTTCTTAATGAAGGTAATATGGGAATGAACAGAGCCAGTATTGATGTATTCAATTACAGGACAGGAAATTATACCACCGATATTTATTCAGAACGAAACCCAACAGTTGTAAAAGAATTGGGTGATGTTGGAAACGATATTCAAATCTACGGCAACAAGGTTTATGCGGTAATTAATGTTTCGAACAAAGTAGAAGTTATTGATAAATGGACGGCAAAACGCATCAAAAAAATAGACATTCCCAATTGTAGATATGTGGCTTTCTATAAAGATAAAGCTTATGTAAGTTCTTACGCAGGTCCTGTGGCGATTGACCCCAATGCCGAAATAGGTTTTGTGGCAGAAATCGATACGACATCATTAGAAATAAAAAGAAAAGTAAATGTGGGTTATCAGCCCGAACAAATGGTGGTACACAACGGGAAACTTTACGTTGCCAATTCCGGAGGTTACAGGGTTCCCAACTACGACAGAACCGTATCTGTAATCGATCTTGAAACTTTTACCGAAATAAAAAAGATAGATGTTGGTATCAATCTTTACAGTATGGAAATCGACAGCAGGGGAGATATTTATGTGAGTTCCAGAGGAGATTATTACAACATTCCTTCGAATCTTTTTGTGATTGATACTAAAACTGATGAGAAAAAAATGCAGCTCGATATGCCGGTTTTAGGAATGTGTCTCGTTGACGATTTGCTCTATTATTACAGTGTATCATGGAGTTACCTCACCAATAGTAATAAGGTGACCTACGGAATATTAGATACAAAAACGAAGAAAGTAATAAGCGATAAGATTATTACAGACGGTACCGAGAAACAAATTATGATTCCGTACGGACTTCAGATAAATCCTGAAACAAAGGAAATTTATATTACCGATGCACAAAATTATGTGGTAACAGGCTACATCTATTGCTTTACGCCCGAAGGCAAACTAAAATGGAAAACTACCGCCGGGAATATTCCTGCACATATTGCTTTTATAACTAAAAATTAAAATGAAAAAAATGTATCACAACTTTTTAAAACATTTTCGATTCGCAGTGCTTGTATTAGTAGCACTAACACTTACCAATTGTTCTGATAGTGGTTCGAATGACGATGATAACGGAGAAACTATTGTTGAAAATGAATATAGTGTACAACGCTCTAAAATAGTAGCAGTTACAGCACATAATGGACTAAGTACAGAGGCTAAATTTACGTGGAGCGTGACAAAAGGACCATCTGATAATTATGCATTTTCTGATGTTACGGCCAAGGAAACCTTATTTGCAGCGACTGAAGTTGGGGTTTACGAACTGACGTTATTGATCAACGATCAGGGAATGATGCAAACGCAAAAAGTAAAGGTAAATGTAACCAAAGAAACAAAGGAATATAAAACTTTTATCGACAAAGTATTTGAGTTTAAACCTGCGCCCGGACAGTTTATAAATGATTTACCGGCAGCCAATGATGGAGAAACGGCCGAAAGAATTTTGGCCAGAGCCAATACATACTTGGCCAAGAAAAACGGAGATCTTATTTCGCTTGGAGCATTTGGCGGTTACATTGTTTTTGGATTTGATCATACCATTGTTAACATAAAAGGCAAACGCGATTTTAGGGTTTTAGGCAATGCTTTCTGGGCAGATGCCAATCCTAATCCTGATACTTCAATGCGAGGCGGGAGTAGTGAAGCGGGAGTGATAATGGTTTCTTACGATAAAAATAAAAACGGACTTCCGGATGACGAATGGTACGAAATAGAAGGTGCAGGTCACAACATGGAAAAAACGATTCATAATTATGAAATCACGTACTACAGGCCAGATCCCAACAAAGTGCCTGTTCCCGGAGGTGGAACCGGAACTGTACTTTTTACTGATATAGAATATATCTACTGGAAAGACAATCAGGGTAAAGATGGTTATTTGGCACAAAACAACGCCTACAATCACTCATTAGATTACTGGCCAAAATGGCTCAAAGATCAGCCAAGTCTCACTTTTAAAGGAACAAGATTACGGGACAATGCGGTTGATGAAAGCGGAACAGGAAGCTATTTTGTTCAGTACGCATTTCTTTACGGATATGCAGATAACGCACCCAACAACGACGATGATTCTGCTATAGATATTGATTGGGCAATTGATAAAAACGGAAACAAAATTCACCTTCCGGGAGTAGATTTTGTAAAAGTGTATAATGGTCTCAACCAGCAGGCGGGATGGTTAGGCGAAACTTCTACCGAAATAATGGGAGCAACAGATTTGCACCTTTTGGGAGAAAATATTCCTACCCGAAAATAGATTAACCAAAATATTAAATTAAAATTATAATACCAAAAACCATGAAAAAAAACCTTACCCATTTATTATTAGTTGCCTTTGCAGCCGTGTTTACAAGCTGTAGTAGCAACAATGATGATGATAAAGCTGAAGAAAAGATCGCAGTTACACTTCAGGAAAAATACGAAACATCGACATTTAGCGTCCTTAATATTCCGGTTTCTGCCGAAGTTGCAAGCCCTGTTTATGAATGGATTTTGACTAAAAATCCGGTGAACCAAAAGACAGATTCTATTGTTGGAAACACAAAAGACTTACGTTTTGTAGCCATTTATTCGGGAGCTTATGAACTGACTTTAAATGTTACTTCAGGAGATAAAAAAGGCAGTAAAAAAACAATAATTAATGTAACGAACGAGACCAAAAATTACACCCCATATATCACAAGTATTTTTGATTTTGATCCGGCACCGGGAATGTTTGCCAATGATTTATACAAAGACGGATTTAAAAAAGAAGATGTAGTGCGAACGGCTTTGGGCAGAATCAATGAAACCAATGTTGGATATCAATTGGATCTTGGAGGTTTTGGAGGTTCTATTATTGTAGGTTTCGATCATACTGTTGTGAATGTTCCGGGACAAAACGATTTTAAAATTTATGGAGGAGATTTAACAGATCAGGCCAATCCGCCGGCACCGGGATTAATATATGTTGCTTATGATAAAAACGGAAACGGAAAACCCGATGAAGATGAATGGTATGAAATCATAGGAAGTCAGCACACAAAAACAAATACCATAAAGAATTTTAAAATCACGTATCATAAAAAAGCGGCAGGAGCACCTGTAGTAGTGGGCGGACCTAATGATATGTTTTCAGATCGTGAACACATTTTTTGCGAAAATAATTCACCTGAGTCCTACTACCTGCCAAGATCTAAGAGCAAAAAAGAATATTATCCTTTATGGGCTGCTCAAACTTCAGTTACTTATGAAGGAACAAAACTAAATGTAGATTTTGTTACGGCACGTCCGGGGCAAGCTACCCTATGGAATTTTACACCTCCACAATGGGGATATGCAAATGCAGTAAACCCTGATATCGATATCGATTGGGCAGTAGATAAAAACGGAAACAAAGCCAATCTTCCCGGAATTAATTTTATAAAAATAGTAAACTGTGTGAGCGAACCAATGGGACTTTGCCATCAGCAATCTTCAATGGCTACTAAGTTTGCAGGAGCAGGAGATCTTCATCTATTAAAAAAATACAATTTAAAAAAAGTAAAATAATAAGAATATGAAAAAGTATTTAAAACATAGTTTGTTTCTATTGGCTATTGGCGCTTTTTATTGCTGCAGCAATGACGATTCAAAACAAGAAGATCCTGAAACGCAACCTGTAAAAGAAGCTTCCATTTCATTAAAATTAGCATCGGATTTTAGCGTTAGCAGATACAATGCAGTAACTGTAGATCCTGAAGTAATTATCGAAAATGGTGATGCTGCCCTTGCAAAATACAAATGGACAACAAAAGTAAGCGGAGCTAACGGAGCTGTAAAAGATTCTGTTATTGGAGACACTAAAACATTACAATTCATAGCGCCTAAAGCAGCTAGTTATACAGTAGATTTAGCCGTAACATTAGGGAAATTGGTAAAACAAGCGTCTACAAAAGTTACTGTTTCAGAAACGGGTAAAACCTATACTTCAAAAGCATTATCGGTTATCGATTATTTGCCTGCACCTAGTTATAATAGTGATAATATTCCATTTACGACCAAAGCACAAGTTATGGAAAAAATTCAGTCAGATCTTACAGAAGAAAATGGTATTTCATTAGGAACTTTTGGAGGATCAATTGTTACAGCTTTTGATCATACAGTAATAAATACTTATGGTAAACGTGATTTTACAGTTTTAATGAATGAGAATAACGGTAGTTTAAAATTTTCGCCTGTAAGCATCTATGTTGCTTACGATGCAAATAAAAACGGCATTGCAGACGAAAACGAATGGTATGAAATCGCTGGTAGTGAATACAATAAATCGACTACTGTTAAAAATTATGAAATGACCTACAACAAGCCTAATCCGGCTAAAGCAGCTGTAACAGGTACAAAAGACTGGCAGTTTGATAAAGAATATCTTAAATGGACCGATAATAAAAATGCATCCGGTTTTATTACAAAAACAAAAAAATGGAGACGCTATAATTATTATCCGCAATGGATGGGAGAATCCTATACAGTAAAAGGAACAAAAGTGTATTTGCCGGTGAAAGATGTAAGTGACGGAGATGAAACAACCTTTAATGTAGGAACTTTTGAGTGGGGTTACGGAGGTATCAAAGATCCGTCAATAGATATTAGCTGGGCTGTAGATAGTAACGGGAAGAAAGTTCATTTACCCGGAATCGATTTTATCAAAGTATTCGTTTCAACATTTGCAGCCGCAGGTGCTACAGATTTGGTAACAAGCTACTTTATAAAAGCCGAAGATTTGAATTTTCCAAAAGCAAGTAAGTAAAAACCACCTTTTCTTATATTAACTAAAAACGAATATTAACCCTAAATTTTATAAATTATGAAAAAAGTACTTTATTTTTTAACAGTAGGTCTTTTCTTAGGACTTTCATCCTGTAACAATGATGATGCGCCTTTAAGCAACGAAAGTGCAAGTGCAGTTGCAAAAAACCAGAGTGGTTTAACAAAAAGAACAGTAACAGATCCTGCAATTGGAACCACATCAACGCTTAATTTAACCAGTGCATTATTAACCAGCGGCATTACAACAACCGGCGGTAAATACTGGGAAAACACGTATGTGTCTAACACGAATTTAAATGTAGATATCTTTACATTTTCGCATACAGCTACCTCTTCAGGTTATAATTATTGGGATGGTTTTATCGTGTCAAATGTAAATGACATTACAGATTACGGTTCTGGTTCAGGCCCTGGCGGATCTGATGGATGGGTGCCTCATCAATGGGGAACTATGGCCGGAAGCGGTTTTGGTACTTCTTCTACAATTGCTGCCGGAACTCCCGGAACAACAGGTGATCCTTATATCGTAGCGTATTGGTCAAGCTATTTAGATCCTAAAAATCCACAAGGAACTACCTTTAGCGAAAGCAGTTTTTCAAACTGGATTAAAATTGGAAACACAGGATTATATAAAGTCGAAGGATTAAAAATAAACATGCACCCATGGCCGTATTACGGTTGTTTATACGGAGATGGATTTGCAAGAGCATTCACTTCAGGTGATTCTTTCAAATTATTAATTTACGGAGTAGCTGAAGACGGAACTATCACGAATCCTATTGTACATACATTAGCAAATCATACAGGATCTTCATTAGTAATGCCTACAGGATGGATAAATGTAAATACACTTAATCTTCAGAGTTTAGGAGATGTAAAATACCTTGTTTTCCAAATGACTTCTACAGATTCAGATTTAGTTTACGGAATGAATACTGCAGCTTATTTCTGCTTAGACAAACTTTCTGTAAAACGTGTAGATTAAAGGCATTAATCTCATTACTTTATAAAAGCTGCAAGATTTCTTGCAGCTTTTTTTATGCATTTACTTTACTTGATAATTTTTTATAAAGATTCCAGAAAAGAGATATATTCTCCCGCACTTTTTTCTATTTTTCCCTGATTTGGATGATGTTCTGCGCCATAAAAAGCAAACAAGGGTTTATAATTGGCTTTTATATAATTGAAAGTGACCTCAAAAGGAGTTGTTAGTTGTTGTAACGTGTATTTGTATCTTCCGGTTTCGCTGTAATCTTCTTTGTTGATACCGGCAGAAATCGCAAGCGCAATTTTTTTACCTTCCAGTTTATAACCACTTTTGCTGCCATAAGCCCATCCGTGTGTTAAAACTTCGTCCAGCCATTTTTTTAATAATGGCGGACAATTGAACCAATAGAAAGGAAACTGAAATACAATCGTATCATGCTCCTCGATTAATCGCTGTTCTTTTTCAATATCAATCTTTTCGTTTGGATATAGTTGGTGCAAATCATGCAAAGTATATTGGTTAGGATATTTTTTTAATTCTTCAATCCATCTTTTATTGATTAAAGAATTTTCAAGATTGGGATGTATTATAATTACGAGAGTTTTCATTAAATAAGTATTAAAAATTGCGATTGCAAAGATCAAACTCATTCATAAATACGACAATAAGGGGCGAATTAATCATATAGTGATAAATTAATCACCATGAATTTTAGATGCAAAAACGGCATTTGTCTGTACTTTTGTATTTCTAAAAGAAATGAATATGTATCAGCGAAAAATACCAATCGATTATAATTGCGGACTTAATGTAGCAATGGAAGTAGTGGGTTCTAAATGGAAATTTTGTTTACTCGATGAAATTGCAAAAGGAATAAAACGTCCTAAAGACCTTATCAATGCTGTTAATGGTATTACAAAACGCGTATTGCAAAACCAATTGAAAGAACTTGAATTTCACGGACTTTTAGGAAAAACAATTTATAATGAAATCCCTTTAAAAGTAGAATATTTTCTAACCGAATCAGGAGAATCCCTAATGCCCTTGATTGTTGCTATTGATAAATGGGGATTGGCATTTGCTCCCCAATTAAAAATGATACTTGAAAATCAAATTCTTGAGACTGAAGAACGGTAATATATAAAAGTCCGCCATGACTATCCTAACAGGTTTTCAAAACCTGTTAGGTATTTATTCAACATCAATATCAATATCAAGATAGTAGCTTTATTATAGATGCATTTTATTATTCCTTTTAATTTTAATAATAATCAGAATACCTAACAGGTTTTAAAAAACTTTTAGGATAACACAAAGCGAAACTTTAGAATTTAAATCATCCTGAAAATTCTTATATTTAATGTTTTAAATTTTAGTATTAAAAAGCAAACATCTTGACAACAACTGAATTTTTTACCCGACTCGTAATAGCTTTATTCGCAGGACTCATTATAGGTTTTGAAAGGCAATGGCATCATAAAGAAACAGGATTAAAAACCAATATGCTCGTAGCTACAGGAGCTGCTGCTTTTGTATTATTGTCTATAAAAGTAGCGGCAACAGCACCCAATATCGATGTAACCCGAATTACCGCTCAGGTAGTTATGGGAGTTGGCTTTCTGGGAGCAGGAGTTATTTTTAGAGAAGGCCCCAATGTACACGGACTAAATTCTGCGGCCACAATATGGTGTAGTGCTGCCATTGGTTGTATCGCCGCTTCAGGTTATTTTGCCGAAGCTTTGATTTGTACGGCATTAGTAACCATTGTGAATACAGTTCTGGAGCCGATAGATAAGTGGATGAGGAATAGGAAGTAAGTAGAGGGTAGAATAAAGAGCAAAGAGGAAAGAATAAAGAATAAAGAATAAAGAATAAAGAATAAAGAATAAAGAGTAAAGAATAAAGACAGCGATTAAAAAGTAAAAATCTGCTAAATCTGCTAAATCTGCCAAATCTGCGAGAAAATTATTTTTATATAGCGATTAAATCATTTCATTAAAGCTCTCTAAAAAGCCTCTCCAATTCTAAAATAAAGTCCCCAATCGCCTTTACCAACAGCAGCGTCCAATCCTATGTTGAATTTTTCGTTTTTAAAAGCCCTGTAGCGATAACCTACACCGGCTCCCGGATATAATTTCCAGTTAAAACTTTCTGTATCTGAACCATAAATAGTGGCAACCCCTGCAAATCCTACAAGTCCCATTCTTTTATTAAAATTATAGCGGTATTCAGCCTGTAAATCCATCAATCCGTCGCCGCGATATTTCCCTTCAGAATATCCTCTGATGTCTTCACTACCAATCGTTTGCTGTTGTTCGAAGGCAATATTTCCTAACCCAAACTTACCGGCAAAGCGTGCTGCCAAAACATCCGTTCCGCCTCGCATAGGAAAATATTGATTGTACTCTGAAAGAATTTTGTTAGCGCTAACATCATTTCCGAACCATTCAGGATAATCGAGCCATCGCAATTTTATTTTTTTTCCTTTAGTAGGATAATAAATAGCATCTCTTGTGTCGTACAACATAATCAGCTGTAAACCATTTGTATGCGTGACAGAAGAAGGTTCAATATTATCTTCGTATTTTGTGTCATAATGTGCATAAGCATATCCAAATCCCGCATAAAAAGATTTGAATAGTTTACGCTGAATCGTAAAACTTGCCATTGTTGTTTTAGTTCCGTAGTTGTAAAAATCAGGAACATCAATATCATCTACATAAAACTGTGCATTTTGATTGCCCGTTGCTGCGAAAAATTGCAAACGCCAGGAATCTTCTTTAAAAAAGAATTTGTTAAACGTAGCTATAAAATAGGATTTGTTGGTCGTGTAAACCGCAGATAGACCAGATAAAGATTTAGGCGAAATAGTATCGGTTTTATTCAATTTGTACATCATCATCGGGATAGCGCCAAACATAAAATCCATTGTCCTATTGTAATTAAGATAAGGCATTACATTAAAATCAATATTTTTTTCTGGTTTCTTAGAGGCTATACTATCAGTAGATTTTGTCTGACTCCAAATACCAGAAGACCATAAGAAGATGATTAGGAAAGGTAAGATTTTCTGCATTTTAAATTTACTTTTAAGTTAGTCTTATAAAAAGTGTTTGTGTTCTAAAGCGCATGAAGTGAAGTGATTATAAAAAAAACAGAACAACCATTTTTTACCCTTCATAAAAACTTAAAGATAAATATTTTTTTTTAAAGTTGTAAGAAAAGGTGAGGTCTATGTTCTAAAAAAAAGGCAGCGTTTTTAATTTTACTATTTTTCGAAAGAATCAATTTTTGTACTTTCTTTTTTATTTTGAAAAGCATTTCTTAATAATGTATGATGAAACTTTCATCCCAAAATGCTGGATATTTCAAATAAAATCAAAGCATTTTTAAAAGTATAACAAATTGATATTTTTATTGTTATGGCTTATTTTACTAAGTTTTTTTGTCCTTTACAACTACTTTTGCTATGTATTAATTTAAAATATTTTAAAAAATAAATTTAAACTCTACTAATTACATAGAATTTATATTATATTTGCAGGGTAGAAAAAATCTACATGAACTTATCCAGAAAGACTGAGGGAGTAGGCCCGGTGATGTCTTAGCAACCTGTTGCCAAATAAGGTGCTAAATCCTTCCGCCAACGCGGACAGATAAGATAGATTTCATTAGTAAATCTGCATAAGATCATTAGTATTAAATCATTTATTTTTTAGAATGAAAACTGAACAAATATTACCTGCCTGTCCGGAACAATGTAACTTATTTTCAAAAATAGAAAACCATCTCCTGGTTTTCCGAATGCACTACACGTAACTTTTTTTTAGATCCCATATCTTTTTTATCCATACAATAACAGACCATTTTAATATTGGTTCTGGAATTTCTATGTCCAATTTTTAAAAACAAACCCAATGAAAAAAATAGTAATATTTCTGGCTTTATGCCTTTGCGCAACAACAACTCAGGCACAAGAGGCAAACGTGCAGCTAAAAGGAACAGTTGTCGATACTGTTGCTCAATATGTCTACCTGCAAAAGTTTCACAACAAGATGTTTACTACAATAGATTCGGTAAAAGTTACCGATGGGAAATTCAGTTTTAAAACGAAAGTCAAACTTCCTGAATTGTACGGATTAAGCTTAAATACAGCTGAAAGTCCATTATATATTTTCCTTGAAAAATCTCCAATTACAGTAAAATTAAGTCCTGTTAAATATTATAGCACATCGGTTGTAGAAGGTTCTGCGTCTCAGGATTTATTTAATAATTACAGAAAAACGGCTAATGTTGATATAAGTAAATTTATCACAGAACACCCTGGTTCTCTGGTTTCTGCATATGTGCTGTACCGAAATTGGTCGTATAGACTGAGTCCGGAAGAAATTACTAAGAATATTTCTCTTTTAGATAAAAGTCAGCAAAATTCCACTTACGTGAAAGAACTTCAGGAACTTGTAAAAGTGCTTAACGGATTACAGGTTGGAAAAAAAGCACCAGATTTTGTGTCTAAAGATCCGGAAGGAAAATCGATTCGTTTTTCTGAAAACCTTAAAGGATATACATTGGTAGATTTCTGGGCTTCATGGTGCGGACCTTGCCGAAGAGAAAATCCAAACATTGTAGCCGCTTACAAAGAATATCATGATAAAGGTTTTAATATTGTCGGAATTTCATTAGACAAAAAGAAAGAAAACTGGATAAAAGGAATTCAGGACGATCACTTAGACTGGCTGCATGTTTCGGATTTATTATTCTGGAATAGTGCTATCGCTAAATTATATGGAGTAAGAGCCATTCCTGCCAATTATTTAGTCGATGCAAAAGGTGTTATTGTCGCAAGAAACCTTCATGGAGACGAACTTCAGTCTACACTTAAATCACTTTTAAAATAAAGAACTGCAAACCTGCACGGTTCTTAAAAGTTTGCAGGTTTTGATAATTAATATATTTTTTAAACTCATAGAATACAGTTTTTCTTCGAATTTCCTATTCACTCAATTTCTATGTGTTAGTACTAAACATTACCAGCAGAACAACAATTAATACGCTATCAAAGGCGGGATAAATTGTTTATTCTCAACAATAAAATTATGATATTAAAAAAATCAATAGAAAGATTAGTCTCAGAAAATGAGCAAAATGAAGGAGCAGGATTAAAACGTTCATTAGGTCCAATAAACCTTGTTGCATTAGGAATTGGCGCTATTGTGGGAGCAGGAATATTTTCGCTTACCGGCATTGTAGCAGCCGAAAATGCGGGACCAGCGGTTATTTTATCTTTTATTCTAGCAGCATTTGCCTGTGCATTTTGTGCATTATGCTACGCAGAATATGCCTCGATGATTCCGGTTGCGGGTTCAGCTTACACGTATACTTATGCAACAATGGGAGAATTTATGGCCTGGATTATCGGTTGGGATCTGGTTCTAGAATATGCACTTGCATCTGCGACTGTGGCGGTAAGCTGGTCGAGTTATGCAACCAAATTGTTAGCACAGCTTCATATCAACTTACCTCCGGAATTGACAAGTTCACCATTTGATCCGGTGAAATTAGCAGACGGATCGACTTTAAGTGGCGGAATCGTAAATCTTCCTGCAATTGTAATTGTTGCGTTGCTTTCGTTGGTATTGGCAAAAGGAACTAAAGAATCGGCAACGATGAATAATTTATTGGTATTGCTAAAACTGAGTGTAATTGTGCTGTTTATCGTTTTAGGCTGGTCATTTATTCAACAAGAAAATTATCATCCTTTTATACCTGAAAATACAGGAGAATTTGGTCATTTTGGCTGGTCAGGAATTGTTAGAGGTGCTGCAGTAGTGTTCTTTGGTTTTATTGGTTTTGATGCCGTTTCTACAGCGGCGCAGGAATCTAAAAATCCACAAAAAGATATGCCAATCGGGATCATAGGTTCGCTTTTGGTGGCGACTGTTTTATATGTTGCTTTTTCTTATGTAATGACCGGTATGGTTTCGTATAAAACCTTTATTGGCGATGCAAGTCCGGCAGCAACTGCATTTGCGGTAACGGGATTTCATTTTTTAAACAGTGCTTTAATCATTGCAATCTTAGCAGGTTATACCTCTGTAATTCTTGTCATGCTTATGGGGCAATCGAGAGTTTTTTACAGCATGTCTAAAGACGGACTTTTGCCTTCTTTTTTTAGTGATATACACAGCAAATTTAAAACACCCTGGAAAAGTAACCTTTTCTTCATGGTATTTGTGAGCCTATTGGCAGGATTTGTGCCCATTTCAGATTTAGGACATATGGTAAGTATCGGAACCTTATTTGCTTTTTCACTTGTTTCACTGGGGATTATAATCCTAAGAAAAACAAGTCCTGATGTAAAACGAGGATTTCGAGTTCCGTTTGTGCCTTTTGTACCCATTTTAGGAATCTGTGTTTGTGTTTTTCTAATGACGGGACTTCCTCTTGAAAGTTGGGAACGATTATTTATCTGGATGGCAATTGGGATTGTTTTTTATTTTTTATACGGAAAACGACATAGCAAATTGAGAAAAGAAAAGGAAGATTTAGATCTGTAATTCTTAAAAATAAGGAAGAAATCAAAGTTTAAAAAAAGAAGTTAATTTTAAAATGATAGGGAAATGAATGTTATTGAGAAAACGAAACCAAGTCAGTTAGAGCGCTATTTTTCTAAGTTTAGAGGAAATACAATAGGAGTAAACCACACTTTCGAGTCGGTTTATGGCACACAAAAATTATTATATGGAGATTGGGTGGCCAGCGGAAGATTATACCTGCCCATCGAAGATATTATACTCAACAAAATAGGCCCAATGGTAGCCAATACGCATTCTTTTTCCAGCGAAACAGGCAAGGCGTCGACTTACGCTTATAATCATGCCAGAGAATTGATTAAAAAACATGTAAACGCAAATGATTCTGATGTTTTAGTAACGACAGGAACCGGAATGACCGCCGCTTTATCAAAATTACAGCGTTATATAGGCTTACGTAATGCTCATAACAGAGTAAATACTGAGTTGAATACTGCAGATAAACCGGTAGTTTTTATCACACATATGGAGCATCACTCTAATCAGGTTTCCTGGTACGAAACCAATGCCGAACTTGTAGTATTACCGCCTGATGAAAACAATTTGGTAAACCCTGAAAAACTTTCTGAATTGCTTGAAAAATATTCTGACAGAACGCTGAAAATTGGTTCGTTTACAGCTGCTTCAAATGTTACTGGAATCATTACGCCATATCATGAACTGGCTAAAATAATGCATCAGCACAACGGATTCTGCTTTGTCGATTTTGCCGCTGCTGCGCCTTATGTAAAAATAGATATGCACCCAAAAGATCCGCAGGAACAATTAGATGCTATCTTTTTTTCGCCACATAAATTCCTGGGCGGACCCGGAACCAGCGGTGTTTTGGTTTTTAATGAAAAACTCTATCAAAGCGATGTTCCTGATAATCCCGGAGGAGGAAATGTAAAATACACAAATCCTTGGGGTAATTATTCGTACAGTGAGTCGATCGAAGTAAAAGAAGATGGCGGAACTCCAGGCTTTTTGCAAGTCATTCGAGCTGCTCTGGCATTAAAACTGAAAGATCAAATGGCTGTCGAAAATATCAAAAAAAGAGAAAAAGAATTACTCAGTCTCTGTTACTCAGAATTTCAAAAGATAGAAGGTTTGTCTGTTTTGGGAGATATAAATACAGATAGAATTGGTTGTGTTTCTTTTATAATTGAGGACATTCATTACAATTTGATTGTTCGACTTTTAAATGACCGTTTTGGTATTCAGGTTCGTGGCGGATGGTCTTGTGCAAGTACTTACGCGCATTATTTATTTGATATCGATGAAACAAAATCGAATATAATAACCGAAGAACTTCTTCAAAAAAATCAAAGCAATAAACCAGGCTGGGTGCGTTTGTCTTTGCATCCCATTATGACAAACGACGAAGTTTTATTTATTTGCGATGCGATTCAGCAAGTAGTTTCAAATCATAAAGAATGGCAAAAAGACTACAAGCACAATACAGCAACCAATGAGTTTGAAAGTTTGGTAAAAGAAGAAAGTATAGAAAACGAGGTAAAAGAATGGTTTTGGCTGGAATAAATTTTCTATGATAAAAGGAAATCTTTTTTTAGGAGCTAATCCCGCACCCGAGCCTGAAAGTGCGAACTGGCGAAGCAATCCGTTCCACACGAAGTTCACTGAAATCCGAAATAAAATAAAAAGTAAGTGAAGTAGCCGTTTGGGCCTCCCGATAACTATCGGTCAATTTCATTAAGCTAAGGAAAATTCAATGGAACAATTTGTTAAGGACAATATCTTATCGCTTTGCTTTTGTTCCATCGGAACATTTCATTGGTAGCCCAATAAATACGGCATTTTTTCACGTTCCGTAGGAACGTTTGATTCTATATATATAATAATTGGTAAAAAACATATGCAGATTACATATACAATTTCTCAAACTTCCCAATGGGACGATGTTTCTCACGATGTATTTTTTCTACCGATGAGATGTTCCGATGGAACACAATCGATAATCTTTGTCGATCTGCTGGTGTTATATACTTCGTATGTTCGCTATCGATCGGGTCTCCCTGCGTTCGAGATGACAAACGTTGCGATAGCTCCAGCGGAGCGTAATATTTATAGCCAATCAGAATGTAGTTTTCAATAGCTCCAGCGGAGCGCTATATTATAGAATATATCTTAAATACGTTGGGATAAATTTCTAAGTAATTAAACCCAAACAATCTTTAAAAAATATATTTACATCAAAAAACAATCAAAATGAATAATATAATAGGATTTCATCATTTTGCCATAAAAGCACAGGATTTTGAAAGAACCGTGCAATTTTACAAAACCCTTAATTTTGAAGTGGTACACGATTGGAGTTTGCCTGAATTTAATTTAGAAAAGTGTGTAATGCTAAAGAACAAAGCATTTGATTCTTATATAGAAATATGCGACAATAACGCCGATTTCCCTACTCAGGGACGCAAAAGAAAACAAGGAGATCCTTATGTCGAAAATTCGCTTTTGCACATTTGTTTTACCGTTCTTGACGCTAAAAAAGCCTACGATGAAGCAATTAAAAATGGTGCAAAACCATTATCTGCAAAAGAAACTTTGGAACTTAAAAATCATAGAAAATCGGTAACTGTGAGCAATAGTTTGGTTTATAGCCCAAATGGAGAAGTAATTGAATTTTTGGAAAGAGTTATTTTTTGATTGAATTGGTTTAAAAATAAACATTTCCTGAGGCTTCGATTATTTTCAGAAGCCAAATAATACGTTTCAGTACTAAAAAATGATTCTACAGTATTTTTTTATAATAACTCAAAAAAATAATTAGGCAATTTTACGAGAATAATTGCTTAATTGATTTTTTATGAATGTACATCCTACGATTATAGCGGCAACCAATTTTTCTGCTATTGCAAATAACGCGGTTAATTATGCTGCCGGACTTGCAAAAAGAACCAACGCCAAACTTATTCTTTTTAATTCTTTTACGCTAACAGTTCACAGCGCTAATTCACAAATTACTGCAGATGCTATGCAAAAGCAGTTAGATAAAGCTTCTGCCAGATTAGATGCCTTAGGCCAGGATATTGCAGCAGCTTTTAGTATCGAAGTAAGCTGTTCTTGCAGTTATTCGTTTTTAGAAGAGGAACTTTCGTCATTAATCGATCTTAACAATGCAGAACTTGTAGTAATGGGGATGGCTGAACGCTCTTTCGAACAAGAACTTATGGGCAATTCTACCACATCGGTTATAAAGAATTTAAATACGCCGGTATTAGCTGTTCCTGCAAACGCCCGTTTTCAAAATATTAAGAAAATACTGTATGCTTGCGACACTTTAAGCTTCTCGGCTATAAGAAGATTTAGCTGGTTAAAAAGCATGGTTGGAAATCTTGGGGCAGAGGTAGAATTTTTTAGCGTAAATGAAAAAATGGACGACCTTAAGGAGGAGCAAGGCAAATTATTATTGCATTCTACCCTCGAAGAAGAGTTTCAAGAGGTAAAATACCTCTATAAAACTGTTAAATCGAATGCAGTGATTAATGAGATTAAGAAGGAAATTAACAATTATGATGCTGATATTCTAGTAATGGTGCCACAAAAGTATGGTTTTTGGGATTCTTTGGTACATAAAAGCAAAACTAGAATAATGGCCGCAGGTTTAGACGTGCCACTCTTGTCTTTTCCAAATTTCTGACGTTATTTTGCAGTCTGCTTTTTATTCCAAAAAAAAACAGCAAAAGAAAAGATTCAAAATAACAAAAACAAATAAAAATGAAGGCAACAATTACAGCTATAGGAGGTTTTGTACCAAACTCCATATTAAGTAATGAGATGATTTCAAGAATGGTTGATACAACTGACGACTGGATAGTAAAAAGAACAGGAATAAAAGAGAGAAGATTAGCCACAGATCAAAATCTGGCAACATCTGATCTTGCCACTGCAGCAATAGAAAATTTATTTGATACATATGAAATAGACCGACTGGAAATTGATGCTCTTGTATTGGCAACTGCAACGCCAGATCATCTTTTAACTCCTACAGCAAGTAAAGTATGCGAATTAAGCGGATTTACAAATGCATTTGGATTTGATCTTAACGGTGCCTGCAGCGGATTTCTTTATGCGCTTGAAATGGCAACAACAATGATCGAAAGCGGACGCTACAAAAAAGTGGTTGTAGTAGGAGCAGATACCATGAGTTCTATTGTAGATTATGAAGATCGTAATACTTGTATCCTTTTTGGAGACGGGGCAGGAGCGGTTCTTTTAGAAAAAACAGATTTAGAACACGGAATGATGAAAAGTATTCTAAGAACAGACGGAAGTGGCACATCTGCGCTTTTAGTACCTGCAGGAGGTTCAAAAACACCGGCAACGATGCAAAGCATTATACACAGAGAACATTTTATCAAACAAGAAGGTTCATTTGTATTTAAAAAAGCTGTTGAATCGATGTCAAGCGTTTCGCAAGAGACTCTTGCCAGTAATAATTTGACTGTAGAAGATGTTGATTGGGTGGTACCGCATCAGGCTAATCTAAGAATTATTAAATCGGTGAGTGAACATTTGAATATTGGTATCGAGAAGGTTAAAGTAAATATCGATAAATACGGTAATACAACTTCAGCGACGATCCCGTTATGTCTTTGGGATTTTAAAGACGATTTCAAAGAAGGTCAGAACATATTGATCACCACTTTTGGAGCCGGATTTTCATGGGGAGCAACTTGTATAAAATGGGGCGTGATGAGAGCGCTTAAAGCAGTAGAATCTTCAACAGTTGGAAAAATATTGAAACATGATTTGATGTGTCAATAAAAAATAGTAAGGTGTGGTTTTTAATGCGCCTATTGTCAATATATTAGACTATGGATTCAAACGTGCAAAATAAAACCAGAGGAAAGAACTTTTTCTATAAGTATTATAGGATTATCGTAATACCGGTTGTTTTTTTTCTCTATTTATCGTCGTATTATTTTTTGAATCCCTATCAGGATTTTGAGCAAAATACGCTACTGGTTTTAGACTGGACGGTTGATATTTTTATCATTCTGGTGTATTGCGCCGTCCTTACAGAGTTAAGTCTTTTTGTAGGTCGAAGCCTTAATTATTGGATTAGCTGGGAACAAAAGCCTATTTTTAGGGCTTTTGCCCAATTTATATGTCTTATTGCGGGGAATATTCTCTTGAATTATTCTTTTTCGCATTTATGGCAGTTCTTTTATTCCTGGACACCATTAAAAGAAAGCGAACTGGTACAAATATGGCAGTCAAATTTAATGGCTGCTATATTGTCTCTTTTTATCAGTTTCATTCATACCAGTATCTTTTTACTGAACCGCTGGCGCGTAACTTCTGAAGAAGCGGCCGAGCTAAAAATCAAAGCTTCTGAATTGCAGGAAGCTGTTACCAGATCAGAGTTAGAATCTTTAAAACTACAGCTCGATCCTCATTTTATCTTTAATAATTTTAGTACACTTACAGAGCTAATTCATGAAGACCAGCAATCTGCGGCATCTTTTCTGGAGAATATTACGCGTGTGTATCGTTATATGATTTCGAATCTCGATAAAGACACCATTACGGTAAGGGAAGAAATTGAGTTTTTGAATGCTTATTTTTATCTTTTAAAAAAACGTTTGGGTGAAAAAGTCGAGCTAAAATTGCAAATAGATATGACTTGTCTCGATCTTCATTTGCCGCCTTTAACGCTGCAATTATTGGTCGAAAATGCCGTAAAACATAATAGTGCAACAATAGCAAATCCGCTTGTTATCGCTATTTATTCTGATGTAGGAGATCTTGTGGTGCGCAACAATTTACAGGCAACTTCCGGTAAAAATTTTATTTCTACAGGAGTGGGGAATAAAAATATAGAGTTTAGATATAAAATTTTGTTTGATCGAATGCCTGTTTTTTCAGAGTCTAATGGTTTTTATTGTGTACGTCTGCCCTTAATTTAATAGTATGAAAATTTTAATTATAGAAGATGAAAGTATCAATGCCAACCGTCTAAAAAGATTGTTGGAAGAATTAGAACCTGATTGCGAAATCCTCGACATCATAGATACTGTTCAGGGTGCAGTAAAATGGCTGAATTCGAATGAGATGCCGGATTTAATCACTATGGATATTCGTTTGGCAGATGGTATTAGTTTTTCCATTTTCGAAGAAGTAAAAATTACTTGTCCAATAATATTCACGACAGCTTATGATGAATATGCAGTACGTGCATTTAAGGTAAACAGCATTGATTATTTGATGAAACCTATCGAAAAAACAGAACTCGAACAGGCTTTAACCAAATTTAAATCAGTATCGAAAGTTAAAAATAACACCGAAGATATTGCTGCAATTTTAAAAGGGTTCATGAACAAACCTTCTTTTAGATTGCGATTTTTAGTTACCTATCGCGATGGTTATAAAAGTATTGATGTAGCCGATATCGATTTTGTGTATTCAGAATTTAAAACTTCGCATCTTTTTCTTAAAAACGGCACTATAATCCCCATTCCTCAAACTATGGAAGAATTGGAGGAAGAACTTGATCCTGATGTTTTTTTTCGCGCCAACAGGCAGTTTTTTATTCGTGCCGAAAGCATCAAATCGATTGCCAATTATTTTAATGCCAAACTCAAGATTCAGCTTAAAGCAGATCCTGAGCGTGAAGTGATCATCAGCAGGGAAAAAGCACCTTTTTTCAAGCAATGGATGGATCGCTAAAATAACTTTCGAAACTTCATTTTAGGCGGTATAACTTACTATTCGGTTCATTTAATCACCGTTTGGGTAATACTTTCCTGCATTTACGTTTATTACGGGATTAATTTTGCTGCATATTATTTCGAATCAAAACGATCTTTTTTGGTTTGAGTTGCATCAAAATTATCTTTAATGAAATACTCCCTAAAAACATTTTTAAAATTTAAAGAATACCTGCAGATTATAGCACTCTGGATTGCTGCTTTTTTGTTCTATGTCTTCATGACGTTCAGTATGATCGAGGATGAATTTTTTATTACCCGTAAAATTAGCGTAAGGGATTTTTTATTATCAGAAATAACGGGAGCTTTAACCGTTGGTGTTTTTATGGGAACCATTCTTTTTCTTTTACAGGAATTAGTTTATCCAAGAATTTTTCGCAGTTACGGGATTTTACTGATTACATTACTCCGAAGTCTTTTGTTTTTAATAGTCTGTTTTCTTGGCCTTTTGATCATAATCGAACTTAATAAAGTGCATTACATCATAATCGATAATTGGTTTACAATTCAGGTCAATGCAAAATGGCTGACTTGCTTTACGGTCTATTGTTTAATCGTTCATATTTTTATTACCCTTTTACAGGCTTTTAGCCGTAGGTTAGGACGTAATTATTTCAAAAATCTTTTGCGAGGCAATTATATGATTCCTGTTGTAGAATACAGGGTTTTTATGTTCCTGGATATGTGTTCTTCGACTACAGTTGCAGAAGAAGTAGGTCATTATAATTACAGTCTTTTATTGCAGGAATGCTTTACCGATTTATCAGAAATATTAGTAGAGTATAATGCCGAAGTTTACCAATATGTAGGCGACGAAGCCGTGCTTACCTGGAAAGTAAAAGAAGGTTTTAAAAGACAGCAATGTATTGAACTTTATGAAGCTTTTGCCGTTCGTTTATTAGAAAAAAAAGAGGTGTATCAACGTAAATTTGGTTTGGTTCCAAGGTTCAAAGCCTCCATTAACGAAGGACTTGTAACCGTTGCCGAAATTGGACAAATTAAAACCGAAATCGCCTATCACGGAGATGTCCTTAGCACGGCAGCGAGAGTTCGTGACTTATGCAATGATTATAAAACAAATCTTCTGATCACGCAGTCCTTTTTCGAACAATTAACTTCTTTTGATCAGGATAATTTTACAGCAATAGAAACCATCATTTTGCGCGGTAAAAAAAGACCCGTTACCATTTATAAATCTTTCGATTAAATCTTCCTTACAGTACTGTCAGCGTACTGTTTTTCTCGGTTGTTCTATTGTTCGTTTCAGCATCAAAAAAATACGGTTGGGTAAAGTTCCGTTGATTTAAGGGGCTTTTGGGTTGTTATTTTGTCATCGAATCCTATCTATTCATTAAAAGTGAAATAAAATGACAAAACAATTTTTTCAAAATAATAAAACACTCAGCAAAATGGTAGTTTTATTAATTATCATTAGCTTTTCTTCATGCGGTAAAAGCGGACCGGAAGGTATGGCACCGCCAAAACCTGAAGTAGATTTTTTTCAGGCTAAATCAGTTACGGGCGAAGTAGAAAAAAAATATCCGGGTATTATCGAAGGTACCGTAAATGTTGACATAAAAGCGCAGGTTTCAGGTTATCTTGAAGCGATTTATGTCAAAGAAGGAGATTATGTTACCAAAGGACAATCGCTGTTTAAAATCAAAGCAGATGTGTATGCAGAGCAGGTAAATAACAGCCGTGCAGCATATAAAAGTGCTTTGGCGAACCTTGCCAATGCCAAGCTGGAAATCGAAAAAATCAAACCGCTTGTGGATGCAAAAGTATATTCAGACATGCAGCTAAAAACAGCACAGGCCAATTACGATGCAGCATCTGCTCAGGCAGCTCAGGCAAAAGCAGCATTGGGATCTTCTCAGCTTAACGCCGATTTTTCTTTGATAAAAGCACCGGTAAGCGGCTACATCAGCAGGATTCCGAATCGTGTTGGAAATCTGGTTACGCCAACGGATGCTGTTCCTCTTACTATTCTTTCAGAAATCAATACCGTTTTTGTTTATTTCTCTTTAAGCGAAGCAGATTATCTTGCTTTTTCTAAAGATTCAAAATCAAACCAAACCGTAAGCTTAATTCTGGCTGATGACAGCGTATACGAACATCAGGGAAAACTTGAAGTAGCAAGTGGTAATATCGACCGTACGACAGGAACTATTGCCTTGAAAGCTGTTTTTGCAAATCCTAAAAAGCAATTGCGTTCAGGCGGTTCGGGCCGAGTAGTGTTAAACAGTAGTTTGTCTTCGGTAATTTCTGTTCCAATGGCAAGCGTAAAAGACATACAGGATAAATTCTTTGTTTATGTTCTAAAAGAAGGAAACAAAGTAGCAATGGTCCCTATAGAAATTGCAGGCAGCGCCGGTACAGATTATTTTGTAAAAAGCGGAGTAAAATCAGGTGATAAGATTGCGATAAACAATATTGACCTGCTTTACGATAATAGTGAAGTTGTTCCAAAAACAGCAGCAAAAGCGGTAAGCAATAAATAAAATTTTGGTTTTAATATAAATAACATTTTCCATGTTAAAAAAAATAATAGACAGGCCTGTATTGGCTACAGTTATCTCCATTGTATTGGTGATATTGGGTATCATAGGTCTTACAAGATTATCGGTAACCAGGTTTCCTGATATTTCGCCGCCAACCGTAATGGTAAGCGGTTCTTATCCAGGAGGAAATAGTGAAACCGTTATACGTTCTGTGGTGACACCACTTGAAGAACAAATTAATGGAGTAGAGAACATGCAGTATATTAAATCTACTGCGAGTAATGACGGATCTTTTTCGATCAGTGTCATTTTTAAACAAGGTGTCGATCCTGATCAGGCTGCTGTAAACGTACAAAACAGAGTACAGCAGGCAACGCCAAAATTGCCGCAGGAAGTAATCAGAATGGGGCTTACGACCTCGAAGCAGCAAAATAGTATGATTGTTATCTTCAACCTTTATACAGACGATAATAAAAAATACGACGAATTGTTTTTGCAGAATTATGCCAACATCAATTTGGTACCGCAAATAAAACGTGTTCCGGGAGTAGGGCAAGTGCAAATTTTTGGACAAAAAGATTATTCGATGCGTGTTTGGCTTGATCCGCGAAAAATGGCCAATGCAGGTTTAGTACCTTCAGATGTTACCCGCGCCATTGCAGATCAAAGTTTAGAGTCGGCTCCGGGAAAACTGGGAGAAGAATCAAAAGCAGCTTTAGAATACGTTATTCGATATAAAGGAAAGAAAAACAAACCTGAGCAATATGAAAATATTGTCGTTAAAACGGATGGCAATAATATCCTAAGGCTTAAAGATGTAGCACGCGTAGAATTTGGTTCAATTTCTTACAGTGGCGACAACAAATCGAACTCTAAGAATGCCGTAACTATGGCAATTTTACAAACATCAGGCTCAAATGCCAATGATATCGAAATTGGTATCAACAAGGAAGTAGAAAGATTATCGAAATCTTTTCCTCCCGGTATTAAGTATGTCAATGTAATGAGTACCAAAGAAAGACTGGACGAAGCAACCGGACAAGTAAAATCGACCTTGCTAGAAGCTTTTATTCTGGTTTTTATCGTGGTTTTTATATTTCTTCAGGACATTCGTTCTACGATTATTCCGGCTATTGCAGTTCCGGTAGCGATTGTAGGAACCTTTTTCTTCCTGTTGGTATTTGGATTCACCATCAACATTCTGACTCTTTTTGCATTGGTTCTCGCCATTGGTATTGTCGTCGATGATGCGATTGTGGTCGTCGAAGCAGTTCACAGTAAAATGGAGGAAGATTCGAGCCTTTCGGCTAAAGAAGCGACGCATAGCGCAATGGCAGAAATTACAGGAGCTGTTGTTTCGATCACGCTGGTGATGTCGGCAGTATTTATCCCGATTGGTTTTATGACGGGATCATCAGGGATTTTCTACAAGCAGTTTGCTTATACATTGGCGATTGCTATTATTATATCGGCAGTAAATGCATTGACACTTACTCCGGCATTATGTGCTCTTTTGTTAAAGAACAGCCATAACGGCAAACATGGAGAAGAACATAAAAACGGATTTAAAGAACGTTTTTTTGTTGGTTTTAATTCAGGTTTCAACAACTTAACAGGTAAATACATCAAAGGAGTTCGTTTTCTTATTGGCAGAAAATGGCTTGCAGGAGGATTAGTTTTGGGAGTTACTGCCATTGCTGTAATGATGATGATGGCTACTCCAAAAAGTTTTGTACCAATGGAAGATGACGGATTTATGCTTTATAGTTTATCAATGCCGCCAGGTACAGCTTTAGATCGAACTACAGAAGTGATACAACAACTGGAAAAAGAGCTGTCGACTGTTGAGGCTATTGATGTAAATACCAGTATTACAGGTTTCAACATTTTGAGTAACAGTGCCAGTACTGCTTACGGATTAGGATTTATAAAATTAAAACCTAAAAAAGAAAGAGGAGCCGTTAAGGATATAGATGAAATCATGAATATCGTAAATGGTAAATTGTCTGTAATTAAAAAAGGGCAGATAATGGTCTTGAGAATGCCGCCTGTAGAAGGATTTGGTGTAACAAGTGGTGCTGAAATAGTACTTCAGGACAGAACGGCACGTGATCCGGCAACACTAAAAGCTATGGCTGATAAAGTGATTGGGCAAATCATGCAGCAACCCGGAGTACAATATGCGTACACGACTTTCAGGGCAGATTATCCGCAGCTTGAATTGGAAGTGGATGAAGAAAAAGCAAGCCAAATGGGCGTGAATATTCGTGAAATGTTAGGCAATATCCAGACTTATTTTGCCGGAGATCAATCGGCAGATTTTTCAAGATTTGGAAAGTTTTACAGAGTGAATGTCAAAGCGGATGGAATTTTCAGAACAGATCAGGATGCATTCAACGAAATATTTGTTCGAAATGCCAAAATGGAAATGGTGCCTGTAAAATCCCTTGTCAAATTGCGTAAAGTGTATGGTCCGGAATCGGTAAACCGTTACAATCTTTACAATTCGGTGAATATTACCGCTGTAGCACTACCGGGATTTAGTAACGGACAAATTATGGGGAATCTTGAAACGGTTCTGGACAAATTACCATCTGATTACAGTTACGAATGGACGGGATTAAGTCTTGAAGAAAAAGCAGGAGGAAACCAAACCATAGCCATTTTTGGATTATGTCTTTTGTTTGTTTTCTTTTTACTGGCAGCTCAATACGAAAGTTACTTATTGCCACTTGCTGTATTACTTTCTATTCCAACCGGAATTCTGGGTGCTTTTGCAGGAGTTAAAGCTGTAGGACTGGATAATAATATTTATGTTCAGGTCGGGTTAATCATGCTGGTCGGACTTTTGGCCAAAAATGCGATTCTTATTGTTGAATTTGCCCTTCAGAGACGTTACGCAGGCTTGTCTATAGCCGAAGCAGCGATAGAAGGAGCAAGGTCAAGATTAAGACCTATCATCATGACATCCCTTGCCTTTATTGTAGGTATGATTCCGTTGATGTTTGCTTCCGGAGGAACAGCAGTAGGAAACAGGTCTATTAGTGTAAGTGCTGCTATCGGGATGTTTAGCGGAGTGGTTTTGGGAGTTTTTGTAATCCCGTTACTTTTTATCCTCTTTCAGTATTTACAGGAAAAAGTATCCGGTAAAAAGATTGTAATTCAAACTATAAAAGAAGAATAATGAGCGTACTATATAAAATTGGAATTTCTTTATTTGCAGGTGTTTTACTGACATCCTGCGTAGTAGGGAAAAAATATTCCCGAACAGATTTAAATGCGCCTGAGAAATATCGTGAAGAAATAACATTGACCGGAGATACCATTTTGCATCCCTGGAAAAGTTACTATAAAGATCCTATGCTGGTGAGTTTAATCGAAAAAGCCCTCGTTAAAAACAACGAGGTGCTTATCGCGATAAAAAGTATGGAGCAGCTTGATCTTACTTACAAACAGGCAAAATTGTCGTTATTGCCAACACTTGATTTTGATGCAGGAGCAAGCAGAAGTTATCAGTCTAAAAATTCGCTTAACGGTTCTTTGAGTGCACAATTTACCAGTAAAGATTATCTGGACGATTACAGTGCCAATCTTAGATTATCGTGGGAAGCTGATATTTGGGGAAAAGCTGCCATGCAAAAGAGAGATGCCAAAGCGGGTTATTTTGCCCAAAAAGAAAATCTTTCGGCTTTGAAAACGAGAATTATTGTTCAGGTTGCGCAGTCTTATTATAATCTTTTAGGACTTGACGAGCAGCTTAAAATTGCACAGAAAAACATTGATTTGAGCAATAGTACGTTAGGAATGATGAAAATGCAGTATAATTCAGGATTGATTAGTTCATTGGCACTTTATCAGACAGAAGCTCAGAAAAAAACAGCAGAATTGTTGGTTCCTTTAGCAGAGGCAAATATAGCGGTTCAGGAAAATGCATTGCAGATTTTATGCGGTGAGTATCCTGACAGCATCACACGTTCAGGAAATCTTAACGTAGCAGAACTTAATATGGCTTTACCTTCAGGAGTTCCGGCAGCGCTTTTAAGCCGAAGACCGGATGTAAAAGCGGCTGAATATGCCGTTATGTCTGCCAATGCTAAAACGGGACTTGCAAAAGCAACTATGTATCCAACATTGAGTCTGAGTCCGTCAATTGGGATTAACTCTTTTGAATTTGACACCTGGTTTAATTTTCCGGGATCGGTGACCAAAACTATTGCAGCCAATTTAGTGCAGCCAATTTTCAAAAAACGCCAGTTAAGAACAGCGTATGAAATTGCAATTCTGGAGCAGGAAAAGGCAGTTGTTCAGTTCAAGCAATCATTTATTACAGCGGTTGGAGAAGTTTCTGATGCGATGTCAAAACTAAAAAATGCAGATAAACGAATGGAATTGGCTACCGAAAAGTCGGTTTCGTTAGATAAAGCAACCCACGACGCCAACTTGTTGTACAAAAGCGGAATGGCAACATATCTTGAGGTTATTGTAGCGCAAAACAGCGCTTTGCAAAATGATCTTGATGTTGTTGCGATTAAATTAGAAAAACTAAATGCAGCCATCAATCTATATCGTGCCCTGGGTGGCGGAGTAGAGTAAGCCGGTATTTTGAATAATTCATCATCTGTACAAATTATGTATAGGTGATGAATTTTTTTTGTTTTAAAAATTTTATACTTATAAGTATGTTCAGACAGATGTTTTATTTTACAGATCAAAAAGGATTCTTATAAAAAAGAATGGTGCGACGGCAAAATTTCTTTAGAAAATAATCTTTCAAGAATCATCGCAAAATTAGAATTAATAGCTGTAGAAGAAAAGCGATGGAAAGAGGCTGGTGATAGTATTTAATTGAAAAAAGCAGTAAGAAGAATCAGCAGGAGAATAAACCGTAATGCATTTTGTAAGAAGTAGTTAAATATTTATTTATCTTTATAAGGATATAAAATGTTTATTATTAATAACTTATAAAAATATACTATGACTACTTTTACTTCCGCTGACATTTTGAAACAACAAAAAACTCTAAAAATATTAGCTTCAATATTTTTGTTTTTATCCTATCTCATTGGTTTAGGCGCTTTAATAGGAACACTTTATCTATTGTTTACACCAAGAGGAATTGGTGGATGGATTTTACCAGCCTTTAGCTTTTTGACAGGATTAATTGTGTTTCTGTTTTTGTTTTCCATCTCGAAAATCATCACTATTTTAATAGAAATCAGTTACAAATGAAAAGGGGCATTAGCTGTTTGTTGTGCATCTTGATTTTAGGATCCTGCACAGAGAAAAAAAGTAATCCCGAAGAAACCGTCGATGTGGTTATGGTAGGCGGCGGAATTATGAGCGTAACCCTGGCCAATATGCTTAACGAACTTGATCCAGAGTTGTCTATTGTTACTTACGAAAGACTCGATGCTGTGGGCAAAGAAAGTTCATCTGCCTGGAACAATGCCGGAACAGGACATTCGGCACTTTGCGAACTGAACTATACTCCGGAACTCAGTAACGGAACTATCGATACCCATAAAGCGGTTGAGATTAACGAATCGTTTGAAATTTCAAAACAATTCTGGTCGTATTTAGTATCCAAAGGAAAAATCGGACCTCCCAAAACATTTATCAATCCTACGCCTCATATGAGTTTTGTTATTGGTGATGAGAATGTCAAATACCTGAAAAAAAGATATTTGGCCTTGCAAAAAGAACCGCTTTTTACCGGAATGGAATTTTCTGATGATCAAAAACAAATCAAAAGCTGGATTCCGCTTGTAATGGACGGCCGTGATCCTTCGCAAAAAGTAGCGGCAACCAAAATAGATATTGGTACCGATGTAAACTACGGATCTTTAACCGCAGAACTGGCTTCGAATTTACTGAAAGCAGGCAAAATGAAATTAGAACTTAATCACGAGGTGACTAATTTTAAAAGAAATAGCGACGGAACCTGGAAAGTGTATGTAAAGGATTTAAAAAACAATACCACCAAAACCATCGATGCTAAATTTGTTTTTATTGGTGCGGGCGGTGCGACATTGCCTTTGCTTGAAAAAACACATATTCCGGAAGCAAAAGGTTACGGCGGATTTCCGGTAAGCGGGGAGTGGCTGGTTTGTAACAATCCTGAAATCATAGCGCAGCATCAGGCAAAAGTATACGGAAAAGCTTCTGTAGGCTCGCCGCCAATGTCTGTTCCGCATCTGGATACGCGAATCATTAACGGAAAAAAGGAACTCCTGTTTGGTCCTTTTGCAGGATTTTCGTCCAAGTTTCTTAAAAATGGTACCTGGGGCGATTTACCTGCATCTTTTAATTTTTATAATATCAGACCCATGTTAGAAGCCGGACTGGACAATGTGCCGCTTACCAAATATTTGGTACAACAAGTGGTATTAACACCGGAACAGCGTTTAGCAGCTTTAAGAGAATATTTTCCGAAAGCAAAAATGGAAGACTGGGATCTAAAAGTTGCCGGACAAAGAGTTCAGGTCATAAAAATTGACGAAACCACTCAAGGCGGAATATTGCAATTTGGTACCGAAGTTGTTACAGCATCAGATGGGAGTGTTGCGGCTTTATTGGGCGCTTCGCCGGGAGCTTCAACTTCAGTTTCTATTATGCTCAAAGTAATTGAGAAATGCTATAAAACTAAACTTGAAACTCCGCAATGGCAAGCTAAAATTAAAGAAATGATTCCGTCATACGGACAAAAATTATCTGATAATATTGCCTTAGCCAATCAGATCAGAAAAAATGACAGTGAGAAACTGGGCATTGTCTGGAAAGAAATTTATAAGGATACAATCCAACAGCAAAAAGGCCATTGATCTTAAATCATTAATTTACAATATCATTTAAAGCCTGAAATATATTCAATGGATATTCTGCAATTCTATTGCA
The DNA here is from genome assembly GCF_020905295.1 of Flavobacterium piscisymbiosum. Lineage (NCBI taxonomy): Bacteria > Pseudomonadati > Bacteroidota > Flavobacteriia > Flavobacteriales > Flavobacteriaceae > Flavobacterium > Flavobacterium piscisymbiosum. The sequence continues at coordinate 3,934,719 of NZ_JAJJMM010000001.1, forward strand.
CAAATACAAATACCACTCTTTACCATAAACAAAATATAGTTTTGTAGGATATCCTTGTTCTTTTAAATTGATAAGTTGTTGTGTCTGAATTCCGTATAAACTTTCAAATTCGTATAAATCCTTGCTCGTTTTATAGTTTTCAACTAATGCAACAACTTCTTTCTGAATGAGATCATGATGGGTTGCAATAGCGCAACGGTGATTTCTGGACAATAATTGATCGATATAATACAAATAGCGTTCATCAAGAGCAGCTCCTCTTGGTATCGAAAAATTTTCAGGAGTTTCAAAAGCGCCCTTAACGATTCTGATTCTTCCGTTTTCTTTTATTAAATCCTCAAAATCATCTTTTGATCGGTGCAAATAAGCCTGAAGTGTGATTGATGTATTGGTAAAAGTTTTAGCAGCCGTTTTATAAATGTCGATAACCGAATCTGTTATTTCGATGTTTTCTGCACTAATCGTTACTTCGATATTCTTTTTTTCGGCTTCCTGGCATATAGAAGTCAAATTGTTAAGGCATAATTCGTTTGATATCTTTAAACCAATATGCGAAAGATCAAGAGAGATTGTCGAATTGAGTTGCTGTAATTTAATTTCCTGAGCGATTCTAATAAACTCATTAGTAGCTTCAGAAGCTTCTTTCTCTGTTAATGTATTTTCACCCATAAATTCCATAGAACATTTAAACTCCTGTTTATTTTGTTCTTTGACTTTGATAATGGTTTCTTCGAGAGTTTCACCTCCAATATAGCGATCTGCCGCTTTTTTCATGGTTTTAAACAGCACTTCATTAGATAAAATATAATCTTTTGCCTGTTCATTCAAAGCCGCTTTTCGTAAAGCATTGGCTCCCATTAAAAGTAAATCTTTTTCCATTTTTATTGAATAATTTGTTTTTGATGATTAATTAAAACCCCATATCAAAACTTGTTTGATAAAGTGTTGAGGTAGCTTAAGATTTTACTTTCGCTTTTCTGTAATACGCCTAAAGAAGTGTCCGGAAATAAGGATACCATACTAAAATTAGGGATATAAATATATCATTTATTATGGGAAATACAGGTATAAAATCAGTCTATTCAATAAGATTTTTACAAAAGTGTATTGCAGGCTTATTTAAGATATATTCTAAATCTAATAAAGGATTGAATATAAAGGAGTAAGGATTGTTCTTTGGTTTTGAATAAAAACTCCAATACTTTAAAATAGTTTAAAACCCAGAAGTGTAATACTTCGTAAGTACGGTAAAAATGGATAATATTGGAAGTATGGAGGACAAATATCAGAAAATGATGGACGAGGAAAACGAAAGATTAAATGAAAGAATCGCTAAAATCGAGCGTCATCATGATCGTGTCAGGCTCAATTTACTTAGCGTGGCGCCAATCATTATAGGAGTTACCATCTATTTTTGCTATATCTTAACCCGTTGGGTGTAATTAGTAAAAAATCATTTAGCAGATAGACGTGATCCCGTTCCTTCGTTCAATTTATTTGCTTTTTGTTCCATCGAAACATCTCATCGATAGCCCTTAATCAGGAAAGTAATTATAAAATCCGTTTTTATTAGCGTTTTCGCTTTAGCGAATCAGTAAAATCAGCGTCTAATTTGACGCGGATAAAACAGATTTACTTCGTAAAAACGCGGATAAAAACGGATTTGATTTGCAATAATTTTATTTTGTAAAAGATTAACTTGATAGCATTGCCAACGGGACGATATTCTCACGATTCACTCAAACGTCCCTATGTTCAATGTTATTAAGTTATGCTTTAAACACAATCCCTTTGTGATCTTAGAGCAAAGCGTAATTCACAAAACTTTGCGAACTTTGCGTAATTCTTTGCGAACCTTGCGGTAAAATTTTCTTTGTCGGGTTAATTATGGGCTTGCTAATATTTATTCTTTGTACAAAATAATAGTAGCTTTATATCCTGTACCAACATTCCATTGGCTGGCCTGAATAACAGCTCCTTTGTCATCATAAACCTGAAATTCAGCTGTATTTGGTGAGGCTGAACCTTCGTTTAAGGCTTCAAAATCGATTTTATTGATTCCTTTTACCAAATTTATTTTAAAACCCTGAAAATCGCCATTTAAGATTACTTCGGTTTCAATAACTGTATCATTCAAATACACCTTGATTTTATCTCCATCTACAAAAGCCGCATCGCGATATCGAATGGTAGAAGTAGCTGTATTGGTTACAAAACCTCCTAAATATTCATTTCTTCTATAAAAGATCCCTTCTACATTTGCTTCGGGCTTGTACAGCGTATTGTTTTTATAAAGTTCATTCGGATCTATTTTTAAAACGGTTGATTCTTTTAAAGGCGGAGGGTCGTTTGGCGGAGTTTCCGTTGGCGGCAGCGGTTCTTTTATTTCAGAATTTTTAGCCGGAATTGGTTTGTATTTATCTTTTATTTCTTTTTGAGAATATCCTTGTAAAGAAATCCCCAATATAGTGACCAAAAACAATATTTTTTTCATAAATCTTAGATATATTAATAAGTATATACAAGTTAATCATTAAATTTTAAACCAATTAACTCTTATGTATTAAAACATTCAATTAACATATTTATTGCCTTTGTAATGTATTATTTGTGATGCCAGATTTTTTTTTATGAATGGTTAAATTAATTTTAGATATTGAATGTTGATTGAATTTAACAATGAAACAAATAGCAGGAAATACGATTGTTGTGATGAAAAAGAAGATGTAATCTAAAAAAAAATCCTGATTTTCTAAGTAAGTTGAAAATCAGGATTTTTTAGTTTTTAAAATTTTATTCCTTGAAAAATTTAAAGTTTTGAACCGGATTTCCCGAAGACGAAACTTTTACCATATAAACGCCTTTGCGTAAATTGTTTACAGGGATTTCTGAACTAATCATATCTTCGGCCAAAATAGTAGTTTTGGACACTTCTTTACCTGCAACATCATAAATAAAGATGTTAACAGGACCATTAATGGTTTTATCAAATCGTATTCTGAAATTGGTTGATGCAGGATTTGGATAAATGTAATTAGTAGCTGTTTTCCAATTGTATCCGGGTGCGCTCAATATCGATCCGTCATAGATAGCAAACAAAGCTGCATCAGCCTTTGGGAGTTGTACATTTAAAGTTCCTTGTGTAGAACTTAGTGTTCCTGAATATAACTCTTTTACGGTATAATTCCCGGATCCTAATCCTAAACGATTTAGACTTACATTGTTGGTTGTTGCAGAATTAGTATAATTAAATACAGCTACATAAGTGACGTTGTTATCTGTAGCCGAAAAAATGTTTGCTGCATTATAACCTGTATTCCCATCGGCAGGAATAAAATGCATATCAGCGCGGGCAACATTCATAACATCATTATTTTGTAAAAGATCCTGCGATTTAGCTTTCCAGGGGCCTGCAACAGAGAAATCGTCACCGCTTGTAATAGTTCCTGTAACGACACTACTTAGTAATCGTGCGCGATTTTCTCCGGCGGTAACATTGCCAAAAACAATATGGTCAGCATCTAAATAATCGTAAATCTGATTTTGCCACCAACCGTAAGTAGTACTATTAAGCGTATAATCTGTCTCGTTAATACTACTGTAAGCATCGCAGGCAATACGGCGGATATGCACATAAGGACCAGTGGCCAAATTGGGCGATATTGCCGCCTGAACCAGCATTTTTCCGTCGATTTCATCTATCAAAAATTTCATTCCTTCCTGATAAGCTTCCATACCGGTATGCAGTTGATTATTTGCAAAACTATCCGCTTCGATACTGGCATGTGTCAAAAAGTCGATTTTTATCATTTCGAATCCGGCAGTTTTAAAACGGTTCATAAAATATTTTATTCTTGCCTTAGTCCCCGGACTTGTAGGATCCATGGCATAAGCTCCGTCAAGCTCAAGCGGATTTCCGTTTACTTTTGTCCAGCATTGATCGTAGTTATAAGAACTTCCTTCGACCTGACGATTGTATTTGCCCCAATCTACAAAAGGTGCCCAATAAATTCCTGCTTTAAAGCCTTTGCTTTTTGCATAAGTAACAAATTGAGCCAACTCTGCATCGCTCATATTATCCCAATACGAATCCAGGTCAATGAATAGCGTATTGTCTTCGGTTTTGTAGGCTGGACAGTCGTCATGAAAAAAGTCGACAACTGCCTTAACTTTCGTTAAATTAATGTTGGTTTGCATCGCGCCCCAACTATTCCAGCCAATAGGTTTAGGAGCCGTCCAGTCGAAAATATATTTGGGTTGCATGGCAGCATTGGCTTGTGCAAATTCTTCGAAACCAGTTCGCCAATCGTCATTAGAACTTATTAAAACTTTAGGCGAAGCGCAACTGTTTTGTCCAACATTTACCCAGCCGTGACCACGTTTATCCCTGGTAATATTTTCTTTTGTCCATCCTGCAATAACCGAAACATAGGCTGACGAAGATCCTCCACCAGATACGGTAATTCCGGTTTTCCATTTGGTGTGTTCTACAGAACCAATTAGCAAGCCTTTACGATTGGTATTGTTGTAAATATTAGTCACCTCAGATGCCGTAAAGTCGGCCGAGTTAAGAGGTTGTGCATCGTAGCGAATCCATGCGTCATTATCGTAAGGAACAAATACGGCTCTGGTATCTCCGCTGCCAAAATTTGGTGTAACCTGATAACTGGTCAAAGGCGACATTTTGTAACTATTCGAGCCATTTCCGGTGAGGACAACTTGTACGGCCAAATAGTTTTTATTAGAATAAGTATAAAAAACTTGCTGCATACCCAACGAATAATTTCCACTTAAAGTGAAAATATGTTTGGTACCGCTGCCAATGTTATCCGTAAAGGTTTCTGAAGTATAAACAGCCGATGCAAAATTACTGCTTGTATATTGCTGATCACTAAAGGCATAAGCTGAGGCATTTGTAATAGCCGTGGCTCCATTGAATTTTATAGTATAGGTTTTATTGGTTAAGTTGTACACGATACTATTGTTTGAACCAAAAGCAATGGTTTGAAGTGTAGGCGAAGCTAGCGGAGTTAACACAAATTTGTCCAGATTAGGTGCCCATGAACTCGTATTGTCCAAAAGCAGGGTAGTGGTTCCGCTATTCAGATATACACTTACGTTTTTAGCAGCAGCGGTGCTCCATCCTCCGCTGGGTTCGCACGGAATTGCTATTGTTGTAGCTGAACCGGCAGTTAATTTAATGGTTCGCGGATCGCCTGTACAATAAAATAACTGGAGATTGTACCAGCCTGTTGCCGCTACAGTAACGTTTACCGAAACACTGCTATTACCTCCTAAATTACCAACGATTTTGCCTGAACATGAATCACAATTTTGGATGTCTGCATTGTTGGTGCGCGTTCCATTTTCGAATTCATAGGTTTGCGCAGAGCTGTATATTGCCAATAATAGCAATATTGTGGTGAGGAAGACTTTAAATGATAATTTTTCTTTTGTAATTTTTTCTTGCATAATAAATCATTTTAATTAGTTAAGATGCAGTACTATACTATACTGTGCTACAATGATAAGAAAAATATTAATATAATGTTAAAGAATAAGTGATTTTAATTATTTAGGATGGGTTTGTTTGGGATTTAAGGCTATAATTTGCTGATATTTTAACGAAAATAAAATTGTGATATCAGCAATACAATATGCAAAACATCCAGAAATTAGTCAGGATGATCGCTTATTATTGAGATCTAAAGACAGAAGTTTTCTGTTGTAATCAGTTGATACAACGATAAAATTTTAGTTTAAACTTTATCAGGTTTTGGATTAGATCTTTTAAAATTACCAAATACGTACGCGTTCCTCAGGAGATAAGTAGAGTTTGTCTTCTGGTTTTACATTGAAAGCTTTGTACCATTCATCAATATTGCGAACAACACCATTTACACGAAAATCTGCAGGAGCATGATAATCTCGTGATAATGTCATGCGGTACATTTCGGGAGTATAAAGACTGCGATTCGTTTGGGCAAAAGATAAAAAATAGCGTTGATCATCTGTAAAATTATTTAAAACCAACGGAATATTTTGATGATCAGCACGGTATAATTGGGAAGCTTCATAAGCAACAACTACGCCGGTTAGATCGCCAATGTTTTCTCCAAGCGTTTGTTTTCCGTTTACATGTGTTCCATCTGATGAAAAGGTATCGTATTGCTCAACAAGTTGTTTGGTACGTTCTTCAAATGATTTTCGGGTTTGAGGAGTCCACCAGTCACGGATTAAACCATTGCTATCAAACTTTGAGCCTTCATCATCAAAACAATGCCCCAACTCATGTCCGATAATTGCGCCTATTGCGCCAAAGTTTACCGCCGGATCAGCAAACGGATCAAAAAAAGGAGCCTGCAATATACCTGCCGGAAATTCAATAGAATTATATAATTTACTGCTTGTTGCATCTACAGTTTGCGGAACCTGATACCAATTTTTACTTGTATAAACCTTTTGAAGCAACGACCGTTCATTATCCCAATTTGATTTTGCAATAAGCTGCTCATTGCCAACAGGATTCTTAGGGTCAAATTTCATTGAAGAATAATCACGCCAGGTTTCGGGATATCCTATTCTCACCGTCACAGCTTCCAGTTTGGCTATTGCCTCTTTTCTGCTGCTATCATCCAGCCAATTCAGTTTTTGCAATCGAATAGAGAATGCTCTTTTGATGTAATCTACCAGATCTTTAATGTTTTTAAGGTATTCAGTAGGAAAATATTTTTCGACATAAAGTTTGCCAACAGCTTGTCCTAAACGATTGTTTACATATAAAATTGATTTTTTTTCTCTTAAAACATCATTCTTAATTCCGTTTAAAGTACTGGAGTAAAAATCAAACTGATTCTTGCGAAACTTCTCTGGTAATACCGTAGAATGATTTACGATCCAGTGAAATGCAATATAAGATGACCAAATGGCTATTGATGTATTTTCAAATAATGCAGCTTTTGCCTTTATTGCAGAGTCGGCTTGTAATATTACTTCGTTTACATGATCTACTTGTCTGCTGGCCAAAAAAACTTTCCAGGGAAAACCGGGAGCGTAAGCAGAGAGTTCTGAAACAGAAAGCAGACGTGAATTAATCTTACTGTCACGCATTTGCGCAGGCGTCCATTGTACCGCTGCTAATTTTGTTTCAAGTTCCAATATATCATTAGCGCGTTGCTCAGCGTTAGAGATACCGGCAAGTTCAAAAGTGCGTACAATATGTTCTTTATACGCTTTGCGATAACCGGGATAAAGACCATCTTGTTTTTCGTAATATTCTGGTGAGGGTAAACCTATGCCGCTCTCGCCAAGTGCAACAAGAAATCGGCTTCTATCATTAATATCCGGGGCAGTGTGAATAGAGATGATCGAAAAAGATTTTGGATTGGCCATCCATTTTGCAACACCTTCATAACTGTTTAAGGCAAGTATTTGTTTTAAATCCTGCTGAATTGGTTTTAATCCCAGTTTTTCGATATTATCGGTATCAATATAACCCAGATAAAGTGCTCCAACTTGTTTTAGCGTTCCTTTGCTGGTATTGATTTTGTCAGCACCGTCATGAATAATATGCGCTATTCTTTCGTCAATTCTATTTTTAGCTTCACTATAATTACTAAATCCCGAAGAACCTGCCGGAATGGTTTTCGACTCCAGCCATCCTTCATTAACATATTTATAAAAATCATTGCCCGGCACTATTTCCTTACTGATAAATTGAGTTTCAATTCCCCAATCTCCAAAGGTTGCTTTGCCAATAGTAGAAGCAACTGTTTGTGCTTTTAGATTATTAGAACTAAAAAATAGTAACACAATTATACCCAATCGTGCGATTATTTTTGCAATCATATTTTTTTGTGATGCAAACAGTACAGGCAATTTTGAAAATATGGTTTTGAAATTCATTTTAATGTTTTTATATGCGCCAAAGCTAGGTTTCGAAATTGAATTATAATTGTATAAATGCGAATTGAAAAGTATTTTTTAGGGTAATCTTAGACTGTAATTTAATGATATTAAAAGGTTACACGAGTTAATAATCACAAACAAACGTTTCATATTCATATATGGGATCAGGGAATCATAAATTATGGGACAGGATTTATTTTTAGAAATTATTTGATTGAATTTTCTGAAATAGCAAAACAATACGAAGCCTTAAAACTGAAACTTGCGCAGGAATTTCAATACGATCGGGTAGGATATAGAGTTGCCAAAACAGATTTTGTAGTCAAAATTACTGAAGAAGCTAAGAACTATTACCTCAGTAAATAGTTTGTATCATCGATATTGTAAAGTAATTTAATAATAAGCATTTTGGGTCTTTTTACAATAAAGACACAAAGTTAGCGGCGATGTTACAGTAAAATAGGAAAAAGGGGAAAAAGGGAACAAAATGTACTTTTTGAATTAAAATAATTTAGTTAAAAAAAGTCACATGTTATTTTTGTCTTTTTGAAGATTTTTGAGTTTCTCGAGGATATAATTCCAGTGTTGGTTTTCAGGATCCAGTTCGCGCGCTTTTTCAAAATAAGAAATCGCTGTTTTTGGATTCTTGTTTCGTTTGTAAATTTCACCCAGGCTTTCATAAACAAGCGTTGAATTGGGATATTCCTGCACATTGAGTTTCAGGAGTTTTATAGCTTCTTTTATTTTTCCTTCTTTTCTCAATTCATTCCCTAAGTAATCCAATTGATTTTCATTAAAAATAAATAATGCGTTTTTCGAAGCTTTAAGTTTTTGATATAAAGCAATGGCAGCATCTGTTCCTTTAGTTTTATTGGTTGTTCTAAGGGTATCCAGCAATGTCCAAGGGTATTTATAAGAGTCTATTGTATGAGTAGCATCCATAATATGCCAGCCAATATCTGAAACTGAATTTTGAGAATTGGACAAAACAACAACGCCAATTTTATTTTTTTTGTCGATTCCTAAAAAGGAAGAATATCCGGGCATTCCGCCATCTTTAAACAGATAACTTTTTCCGTTTTCATCTACAAGAGTCCAGCCCATTGTGGTAAACGTATCGTTTCCGTCTTTTTTTGCCTGCATGACATGGGTGAGTTCCATAGCAGGGGATAAATTTGTTTTGATGCTGCCTATATTGGCTTCTGCAAAAGTCAGAAGATCATTTACGTTGGAACGAATGGATCCGCCGGGACCAATAGCGCCTAAATCAGTTAAACCCACAACCGCTCCGGTTTCTGCATGTCCTACCGCCAAATTTGATTTTTGTTTTTTCGTTAATGAAATAACCGTGTTGTTGAGGTTTAAGGGTTTAAAAATGTCTTCTTGTATTAAAGTCTCGAAATCCTTTTTTGCAACCAATGTCAATATATTACCCAATAATCCGTAAGCAACGTTTGAATACCGCCACTTTGAATCAATATCAAAAGCAGGTTCAAAGTGAGATACATATTCGTACAGCTTTTCTACAGTATAATCTGCATAAGGTTCGTCTAAATTTTTTGGATCAACATTATAAGGAAACCGGGGCATTCCGGATCTGTGTGTTGATAAACTCAGCAATGAAATTTCTTTTCCGTTTCTAATAGGTGTTTTTACTGTTTTAGGAAGAAACTTAGAGATAGGATCATTAAGATTGAGTTCTTGTTTTAAACTCATATCTGCCAATACCAGCGAAGTAAAAACTTTTGTAATAGATCCAATTTCGTAAATAGTATTGCCATCAGGCAAAGCGGTATTGCTGTCACTTATTTTTCCTTCTGCAAATATTTGCCTGCCATTAGTATTTACAATTCCAACAATAATACTTTTGCTTCTTTTGTTGGCAACTTCCCGCTTAATGATTGCCTTTATACTGTCTGTTGGTATTTGACTAAAAACAGAAGGAGTTGCTGTAAATAAGAAAATAAGGACCGCATATTTTTTCATTTACAGACTATTTACTTTTTTTTAAAGCATCGATAAGTTCTATCATATCAACTATTGCATAAGTAGAAGAATAATCAGATACTGCGTAAGGTAATATCAGGCTATTGTTATGAATAATGGCACCGCAGGAATAAACAACGTTAGGAACATATCCTTCTCGTTCGTCCTCAAGTGGTGAAAGCAACGGTTCTTTTAGTCGGCCAATTTCTTTGGATGGATCATCAAGGTCAAATAACGACGCACCAATACAGTAACGTCTCATTGTGCCAACACCATGGGTAATAACGAGCCAGCCTTCTGTGGTCCAGAGCGGAGATCCGCAATTCCCTATTTGTGTAAACTCCCAAGTATAACGAGGTTCCTGAAGAAGAAGAGGAGTATTCCATTGCGTCACCCGGTCAGAATACATAATATAATTGTTTACACCATCAATTCGGGCTAGCATGGCGTATTTGCCTTTTATTTTTCTTGGAAACAAGGCAAGGTTTTTATTTTGAGCTCCAATACCGTGTAAAGGCATTACTCTAAAGGTGTAAAAATCTTCTGTAGAAATAAGTTTAGGCAATATGGCATGACCATTATAAGCTGTATAAGTAGCCATAACACGGCTTGATCCGTCTTCATCATCAAAGCGTACAAAACGGGCATCCTCGATACCGCGGCTTTCAGAATCTGATATGGGGAAAATCACACGCTCTGTAATATCAGAATCGTGCTTGAATTGCAAATCATAAAACGAATCGGCGAGCCAGATTATTTCTTCGAGCGCTGTTCTTCTTTCCTGACGAATAGAGGGATCGCTTAAAGCCGTAGTGACCATACTTTTTAATATAGCAAATTCGAACTCATCAGGCAAATCCTGCATAATTTGTGCGATGTATTTGTCCTGCGTATGCATTTCAGACAGTTTGAGTAAAAACCGTTCTTTATTGAATAAAGTCTTGTGTTCAATTTCGGCCTTATCTATATTATGACCAATTTTCATTACCTGAAGATTGTTGTCTTTATCGAGAATTCCTCTTCTAAAAACGATAGATGAAATATGACCTTCTCCGGTTGCACGAAAAGAAATTATAACACGTTTTTCGCCTGCTTCAAGACCTGACTGATCAAAATCTTCTACAATCGAAGGATTAAAAATGGCTGCAGATTCTATCGCATATTCCATCGTGCAGTAAGAGCCAATAAGCATTTTTCGATCAAGTGACATTGCTTCATAATCAATTTGCATGGCCTCGATTACAGGTTTTATTTTTTCGCAATGTCTAAAAAATATGGCAGATATATTTCGATGGCGTCTGGCAAACTCGCGAAGTGTTTGTTCGAGGGTTTCCAGTACTTGTTTTTCATCGAGCATCATGATCCGACCCACCATTTGTTTTGTTCGTTCATCGCCATTTACAAAATATCGGGCAACAACTCTTCTGGAATCTGGGGTAAATTTTATATTTTTTCGGATGACCGGTACTCGCATAGTTTTATTTTTTAATTATCATAAAAATAAGCTCATTCTTCGTTTATTTGAAAAAATCACTTCATTGTCGCTGCATCAATTTATTTCGTTAAATGTAGAATTACAGCTGTTTAAACAGTAAAAAACACCTAAGCTTATTACTAATTTATATACAAGTTAGTGATTTTTGTTATTGAAAAAAAAACTTTTTGCATTTCGTTTTATAAACAATTGATAATTTTAAATTTCAAAATACGAATGGTATTGGTGTTTTTAAGTGCATAACATACGCTATGGAGAGTATTATAATATATGCAGTGGGGTATAATTATTAAAAAATCATTTAGCAGGTAGTTCTGAATACCATTCCTATGTTCAATTTATTTGCTTTTTGTTCCATCGGAACATTTTATCGGTAGCCCAATAAATGCGGTATTTTTTACGTTTCGTAGGAACGTTTGATTTAATCGCAAAAACATACATTTACATTAGTACACAATTTTTTTAAACGTCCCTGCGTGCAATGTCATTAAGTTAAGCTTTTAGAAAATAAATTATTGCAAATAAAATCCGTTTTTATGCGCATTTTTACGAAGTAAATCTGTTTTATCCACGTCAAAATTATCCGCTGATTTTAGTGATTCGCTAAAGACAGTGTCCGTATCCCGATACGTCAGAAAGGGATCAAAATTATGTGTCAAAACTAATTTGACTCAACGTATTATACTAAATTATTTATTAGTAATCCAGCCACAATTTAAAAGAAGGGGCTTTTGTTCTGCTCACAATAATATCATCATCCTTGCTATGCTTGATTTTGAGTTTTAATTTTCCATTAAAAAAATTATTCACATTCTCAATCGAATTAACATGTATAATATACTGTCGATTTGCCCTAAAGAAATTTTGAGGGTCCAACTCCTGTTCCAGGTTTTCTAATGTTTGTGATACTACAACTTCTTCTCCATTAAACAGTTTTGCATAATTAATATTCATATTTGAATAAAAATAGGCAACATCTTCAGTATTTATTTTCCTGTAACCATCACGATACGGAATAAGAAAGCGTTTACGGTATTCTTTGGGGTGTATATAAGCAAGCAGTTCTTCGATTTTGGGTTGCTGGCTGGTTGAATGCTGTACAGAATTTTCAAATTTGATGATAGCGGCTTCAAGTTCATTCTTTTCAATTGGTTTAAGTAAATAATCTATACTGTTGTATTTGAATGCTTTAATGGCATATTCGTCATAAGCTGTGGTAAATATAACCGGGCAGGTAACATCAGCAAGATTGAAGATTTCGAAGCACAAACCATCTGCTAACTGAATATCCATCATAATTAGGTCCGGACAATGGTTCTCTGATAACCACGATACCGTTTTTTTAACACTTGCCAGAACGTCGACAATTTCTACATGTGGACGTATTTTAAGGATTAGACGCTTTATTCTTTCTGAGTTTAATTTTTCGTCCTCAAGAATCAGTATTTTTTTTATAGTATTCATTTGATAAGGGGGACTTTTACAGTAAAAGTTTCATTGTTTTCTTCTACAAAAACTTCTCGATCACTTAATAATGCATAGCGACTGATAATGTTTTTTAAACCAATTCCTGTAGAAGGCGCTTTTTTGATCAGCGGCAGGAGATTATTAGAAACTATTAATTCATCATTTTCATTAGAATAAACCTGAACAATCAGAGGATTTTCTTCTTCTGTACGATTGTGTTTTAAGGCATTTTCGATAAAAAGCTGCAGTGTAATAGGAGGAATCGACATATTAAGTTTTGATGGATCAATGTCGATCTTGAAATCACATCCATCGCCAATTCTATTTTTTATCAAAAAGAGATAGGCATCTAGAAATTCGAGTTCTTCTTTCAGGAGTACCAAAGGTTTTTTGGAATTAACTAATAAATAACGGTACACTTTAGCGAAATTTTCTGTAAAATCATATCCCAGTTGCTGGTCTTTTAGTATCAACTCTGAAAGAACGCTAAGATTATTAAAAACAAAATGAGGATCAAGCTGTAGTTTAAGCGATTGTAACTCTATTTCGGCCAATAATTGTTTGTTTTCGGCAGCATTAATTTTGTATTGTGCGGCTTTTATGTTGGCATTTTTCCAATTTCTCAACAAAAAATCACCTGTATTTAAAGCACTGACCATTAATGACCAAAGAATGATCGAAATCATAATATATAATGCCTGCCTAAGCCCCACGTTTGCATGTGGCGTAACCGTAGGCCTTCCTAATGCGTAGTAAATAATAGCTAATGCGACAATAATAAGTATGGCGCCTAAAATTTGAAATAATATCTGAATCAATAAACGCCTTATAGGATGTATCATCCAGGATATTTTTTTATCTAAAAGTCTGTCAATAAAAAGACTTAACATTAAGAGCGCAACACAAAAAAGAAGATTTGATGATATATCTATAATAAGGTTGGGATAGGGCAGGTTCACATAATCATTCCAGTACGAAGTAGGATATATGATAAATATGCTTGCATAAGAGCCTATAAATACAAACGTAATTAGCAATACAGTTTTTAGTTTACTCTTTCTTACCGTTGTTTCTTCTGTATGATTCACAAAATTGTTTTTTATGGGATGCTAAATATCGATTCGATTCATTTTGGTGGGTACAAATAAAAGAATTTTGAAGCAGTTTTGACTCAAATAATCGAAGTATTTATAATATGCTTGTTTTCTTAAACGCTTGCTATATAAGCGATTTCTGCTAAAAATAGATATAGAAAATCAATTCAATAGTCTAAAACGACAATTCACCGGATAGATTCGTTGCTTCACTAAATAAATTTCATGTAAAAGTGATGTGAGGAATAATTTTGCGCCATCATAATAACAATTAATAGATCTAAAAATGAAAAAAACAAAGCTAATGGCAAGTACGAATTTCGATACATTTAAAACAACTTGCTCACTTCAAAATTATAGAATGACTACCTTAATTCTTTTTCTTACGATGCTTTTTGCATCTACTATTTCTGCACAGAAATCAAAAATATCAGATGTATTTTTTAAATATGGTATCGATTCTAGTGTCCTTAATCCTGAAAAAACAAAACGACCTGATAATTTTGCATTCGATTTTAAACAAACCGTGATAACAAGCGCGAGTGAGGCGGTTACAATTGCGAAATTCGATCCTTCAAATTCAGACACTGAACGCTGGACGGTTGTTTCTATCGACGGAAAATCACCTTCTAAATCTGCAACAAACTCTTTTAGAAAGAACCAAAACAAACCTTCGCCAGCTTTACAAGCAGATGATGCCAGTTATAAAATTGAGAAAGAATCTGCAGACCAATTGGTTATCAGTTACAAGGTCGATCCTTCTTCTCTTACGAAAGAAAATAGTTTTATAAAAGATTGTAGATTTTATATGGTCATTAATTTAAAATCAAAAAAACTGGACCAAATACAAACGCTAAACGAAAAGCCGGTAAAAATCAATATTCTTACTGCTGATAAGTTTGATCTTGTGGTAAAATACAAATGGGATGAACAGTCAAGACAATACCTTCCTATAAATGAAAAACTTCATATGGAGGCCAAATTCATCGGACAGGCTACGAATGTAGAAACGATTACAGAATACTCCAATTACATTAAAAAATAAATACTAAATATTGGTAAAACGGCGGGATATTTCACCTGCCGTTTGTTTAAAAAATTAAATTAAAAATAGAAAAAATATGAAAAAAATAATTGCTGCAGCAACTTTGTTTATGTCTGTGTTGGGTTATGGTCAGGTACATCTTGGGGCAAAAGCCGGTGTTAATATGAATAAGCTGGATGGTAAAAATTTTAATAGTGATTTTGAATTAGGTTATCAGCTGGGTGGTTTTGCTTATTATAATTTTAGTGATTTTTTAGGTATTCAGGGAGAAGTATTATTCAATCAGACGAATACTAAAATCACGGATAATTACAGAGATATTTTTGATAATGCTTTCAAAAAAAACAAAACTCTTAATTACATAAGTGTGCCCGTTTTACTTCGTTTAAATAGCGAGGGATTGATAACTGTTGTGGCAGGACCTCAATTTAGTTTTCTGGCAAGTGGCAACGAAAGCGTTCTGGAGAACGGTAAAAAACTGTTCAAAAAAACCGATTTTTCGTTTATTGCCGGAGCCGAAGTTAATATCAGGCCATTAACTATTTACGCAAGATATGTATGGGGATTTTCAGATGTAAGCGATTTTGGCGCAAAAGCCAATAGTCAGCAAATTCAGGCTGGATTGGGTCTTCGTTTGTTTTAATGAGACATTATGAACAGTTGGAAAATAATAAAAGGATTACTTTTTACTATAATAATCTTGTTTTTAACCTTATGCTTTCTGATAAGTAAAGGCCTAAGTTTTATTCTGAAAGCGCGAACTGCATTAAATGAGAATATAACGGTCAGGTTTGATAGTAAAAATGATAATCTGCCGAGGTAAAAATCAGAATTAATTATTCTGATACTTAAATAATAAAAGCTCTAAAGTCATTTGATTTTAGAGCTTTTTTATCAAAATTCAAATCCATTCTCCTGCAATGCTATAATCATTTGGCAAGTAGGTAAGGTATTGCACCATTCTTGGCTTTTCTCCTTTGTTTGGTGTTGCACAATGGGGCAATCTGTTATCCCAGATTATAAAATCGCCAGCATTACCAATTATGGGTTTTGGTTCTAATGTTTTAATCGCTTTTTCCCTGGGATTCTCAGTGGCATCGAGATTGTTGAGCCAATGACTTATTGTGTTATGAAATCCCGGAACACAATGAAAGGCACCATCATTACTACCACAATCACTAAGATAAAGCAGACCCTGAAGCCCAAATTTGATAGGTTGTTTTAAGCTGGTATCCCAATGAAGCGGACTTCCTAAAAAAGTAAAATCATTAGTTTCAGGAGGATTAAAGCTTACTTTATCAATTGTTTTATAGATATTGGTTGTATTGTAAAGTTGTTCGTATGCTTTTTTTATTCTGGGTGAAAATCTGTTTTTATTTAAAGTTTCATGATCCGAAAAATTAACCATCAATCCTTTTTGATCCGGATGTCTTTCGTACCAGCTTTCCTTTTTATCTGGATCCATTTTCAGGAAATTCCAAATTGCTTGTTGTGTAGCTTTGCAATCTTTTTTTGAAATTGCACCTTTTACAATTACATATCCATTTTTGTTCCAAAATTCGAGATCTTCTTCTGATAGAACGATATCTGTAAAATCTTCGTCTGTACTATTTTGGCTTTTCGTTCGATTATTGACCCAATTTTTAAAAGTTTCTAAATCAGGTTGTTCAAAGTATAAAAATTGAAGTGTATCTTCCATACCAATACCCAATTTGTATAAAACTTTAATTTCTTCGTTCCAGTTTTGATCTCTGTCTGCAGGAGATATGCTGGTTGGATCTACGGCACGTTTCCATAGGTTTTCAAGAATAATCCAGGACATAGTTTTTTTCGGTTTTATAGTTTTTTAATAAGGCCAATTAACATGCAAAGGCTTATTCATCCACGGATATTTTATAATTGAAAAAGCAAAAGGAGATCTGCTTATAAGCATATCATAAGCTCTTTTGTCGACTCTAAGTTCCCATTTTTTATCAAATTCTGTAAGGATTCCGTCCCGAACGAGCCAATTACCTCTAAAACCATCTATAGACGAGTCACCAATTTCAGACCAATAAGAAATAGCAGCGTTTATCAAACCTTCAATAAGGCTTCGATCTTCAGGAGAAATTTCAATTGTATCAGGAACATTATCGGTAAGTGATAAACCGCAAAGTATTTTGTTTAGTGGTAAATAAATTTGATCTGTTTCAGTTAGTCCGGTAACAACATATTGCAAATATTGAACAGCTTTCTTTTGATTTTTGATACTGCTAAAACGGTTATCCTCAACAAATTTAAGCCGTTCAAACAGCATAATGATATAGTCATTTAAAAGAACAATTCCTGCATTTCTAACCGGGATTCCTTCTTTAATTGGAGTTGCACGATTTTTTAATTCTTTTGACGGTCGGTATTCAGGAGGTGTTCCCATTTTGATGATATTAGTTATGAATACTAAGGCAAGATAAAAATAAAGATATTTTACTGATTGGTGTATAGGTATTTATACCTGATCTGGTTTTTAAATAAAGGCATGGTTTCGTAAAGTATACGTAACAATATTGTTTACATTTTCATGCGTATTATTATACTTTTTGTCTTCGAATTCGAAATTCAGTTTTTTTAGAATCGCTACAGAATTAATATTATCAGATGACGGAAATGCCGTAATTATCTTTGCTTTTATTTCTTCAAACGTATGTGCTGTAACTGCTTTGAGGGCTTCGGTCATAATTCCTTTTCCTTGAAATTCGGGTAACATTTCATATCCAATTTCAACGATTTCATTTTCGATATCAAAATTTCACAAACAAACAGATCCAATTAAATCATTGTTTTCTTTTAATCGAATGATCCAATAAAGCCCTTCATTTTTTTCGACTAAATTTTGAATTTTTAGAATAAACTCCTGTGCTTTTTCTAATGTTGATGAATTATCCCGGCCAACAAATTGATTTACAACTTCATCAGAACGTAGTTTGTGAATTAACTCGGCATCAGTACTTTCGATATTTCTCAATATCAATCTCTCTGTTTGGAGCTGAGGGAAATTTTTAAAATCTAATACCATTTCTTACTCTTTAAAATTGTTAATCAATTCAATAAAACAGGCTTAATTCTCCTAACTTCTGGGTACAAATATTATAAATCAATTTAATACAAATTTGCTGCGGCCGTTCGCTATTGCTCGGGTCACTAAATTAGCCTCTTAAAATTTGTGCAAATTCGTGAAATTCGTGTTTGTGTCCAAAAGGTAGCTTAATTCTCTATTTTTTTTAGATGATGAAAGTTAAAAAATAAATAGCATACATTTGTTATGCTTCATAATTCATAAAGTAAATATTTTAAAATGTACGATATAATTTTCAAACATCTTGAAGAAAAAGTTTCTCTGAATCCTGCCGAAAAGGAACTGATAAAGACTTTCTTTAAACCCAAAAAAATAAAGAAAAAGCAATTTGTAGTGGTTGAAGGACATGTTTGTAATTACTTGACATTTGTTTCGAAAGGACTTTTAAAGTCTTATAATGTTGATGAAAAAGGCAATGAACATATTAATCAGTTTTCGCCCGAAGGCTGGTGGACATCAGACATGAGCAGTTTTTTTAGCGGTGGAATTTCTTTTTACAGCATTGATGCAATGGAAGATTCAGAAGTATTGCTCATTACCAGAGAAGATTTCGAAAACTTAACGCTACAAGTTCCGGTGATGGATCGGTATTTTCGATTGCTTTTTCAGAATAGTTTAATTACAAAAGAAAGAAGATTAATAAGTTCACATACCCACACGGCAGAAGAAAAATACCGACATATTGTAGAAAACAACTCTGATTTGATCAAACGAATACCGCAAAATTTACTCGCTTCGTATCTTGGTCTTTCTCCTGAAACCCTGAGCCGACTTAAAAAGAATATCATTTTCGATCCCAAATAATTGATCTAGATCAAGCGAATTTCTTGTTTCAGGTCATCTTTCTGAGGAAGGTTGATGAAGTAATTTTGGAAAAAATAATTTACTTATGAAATCAATACAAGAAAAAGCCGAAAATATAGCCTTAGTTGTAGGAGCAACCGGAATTGCCGGAAGTAATCTTGCCACAAAACTTCTGGAAAAAGGATGGACCGTTTTTGGACTTTCCCGAAATCCGAAAAATGATATCGAAGGTTTACAATCTATTGCTGCCGATTTACTAAATACGGAATCATTAATTTCCGCTTTAAGCGAAATTGCCCCAACTCATGTTTTTTTTACAACTTGGATGCGAAATGATACTGAAGATGAAAATATCAGGGTAAATAGCGCTATGGTTCGAAATTTATTAAACGTATTATCTCCTAAAAAATCGATTCAGCATGTTTCGTTAGTTACGGGATTAAAACATTATTTAGGACCATTTGATGCTTATGCTACAACGGGCACTTTACCGGAAACGCCATTAAGAGAAGAACAACCAAGATTAGACCTGCCTAATTTTTATTACGCACAGGAAGACGAGGTGTATGAAGCTGCAAAAAGAGATGGTTTTAGCTGGAACATACACAGACCGCACACGCTAATTGGTAAAACGATTGGCAATGCCATGAATATGGGAACCACTTTGGCTGTTTACGCCAGTATTTGCAAAAAAGAAGGAACGCCGTTTATCTGGCCGGGTTCTGAGGCACAATGGAATGGAGTATCTGATGTTACGGATGCTAAAATTCTGGCCGATCAGATCATTTGGGCAGCAACAAGTACTGAAGCTCATAATGAAGCTTTTAATATCGCAAACGGAGATGTTTTTAGATGGAAATGGCTGTGGCCAAAAATAGCAGAATGGTTTGATATTGAATACGAAGGATACAGCGGAACGATACAGCCACTTGAAACTGTAATGAATGAAAAAGATGCGATCTGGAAAACCATTACAAATGAACATCAGCTCATAGAAGAGGATTTAAACCAATTGGCTTCTGCGTGGCATACAGATCTTGATTTATCGCGCCCTCTAGAAGTAATGACCGATATGTCAAGAAGCAGAAAACTTGGTTTTGCTACTTATAAAGATACGAAAGATTCGTTTTTTGAATTGTTTGCTCAGTTACGAAATGATCAAATAATACCTTAAATTAATTAGATAATTGGGTAATTAGAAAATTAGATAATTCCAACAACTATTATTACACTTTTTGATGCTTCATTAATATAAAAAAGGACGGTCTTTTAAAGATTGTCCTTTTTTTTATAATAAAATTAAATTTTAGGTGCTTATGAAACGTCGCCGGAGCGATCACTTCTGATTTTTTGACGGTGCTGAATTCCCCATCTTGTCATTGCGCCCACGAGTTCTTCGAGCGTATGACTATAAGGTAAAAGTTCATATTCTATTAGAACGGGATATCCTACAGATACTTTTTTAATGATAAAACCATTCAGTTCAAGTTCTTTGAGTTCACTGGATAAAACCCGCGCAGAAATTCCGGTAACTTGTCTTTGCAACTCACTAAACCTATTATTTCCTCTTGCCATAGCAATAATAATCATTAGTTTCCATTTGCCTCCAATAGCATACAAAGCATCACTTACTGCTGCCAGCATTGTAGTGCATTCTGAGGTAAATTCTTTAGTCATTTCTGGTTTTTCTATTTTATCTTTCATGTAGTGGTTTTAAAAAATTACCTAATAACCTTTTAGTAACTAGTAATAAAATGTAAGCAAATATAAATTAATTTTGAATCTGTAAATCATTTACAACAAAGAATTTTCGAATATTAAATACAAAATCATGACACTAGAAATTTTAAAAACAAAAGAAGAATTAAGACAATTAATAGATGTATATGCAATTTTAGGCGACGAGAAAAAGATTGCCGAACAAATGAGCGTTTTTACACCGGATATCGTTTATCAGGTTTATATGAATGACTTTTTAGCAGCAAACGTTTCCGGAAGGGATAATTTAGAAAAAGAATTTAACGGTCACGCAGCTCAGGTAAAAACTTATTTCACATTAAACGGACAACATAACGTTGAAATAGATGGAGATGCTGCAAGTGGTGTCTCTTTTTCTCAGATAAAAATGATAAGAGAATCTGAAGGCAAAGATGTTTTAACAGACTATAGCGTTAAATACGAAGATAAATATATAAATGAAAGCGGAAAATGGTTCATAAAAGAGCGAATTGGATATTTTGTAATTATTGAATCCAGAGTATTGGGTAATTAAATAATTTTTTTTTACTTATATCATTAATTAAATACGGGACAGGGAGAGTTTTTCTTTGTTCCGTAATTGTATGTTATTAGATAAGTGTTTAATAACTCCGATGTTAACGTTTAATTATGTTTTTTAGTGTTTTTTCTTTCAAAAAAAGGAAGTAACTTGCACAAAATTAATTGCAATTAATAATGACGATTTCAAATTTTTATTTAACAAATAATGACTTGATGAGCCTTATGGGCACGTTATTGTATTTGCATGACGATACTTTCTTAAAAAGTTCGAAAGAGTTTATTAATTAAGCCCTGTCAAAACTCTAGACAGGGATTCTTTCATCCGGAACGCTCATTTATTTAATCTTCAATTTTCATTGGGATTAAGATATCATTGAATTCAACACACACAAGAGCTATAAAACATTCAATGAAGAGTTATTATCTTACCTATGAAAATATGGAGCAAACAGAAAGTTATGTCACAATCACAAAATATTATTTTAACAACAGGAATATACGATTTAATTAAAGATCACGTAAGAAGAAAAAAAGTAACAGTAGAAGAAGAAGTATTATTGCTTCATGAACTTAAAAAAGCCACACAGGTACTTAGAAGAGATTTACCGGAAGATATTGTTTCTGTAAACCGAAGAGTAACTTATAAAGATTGTACAACCAATGAGGAAAAAACGGTTGTGTTTGTAGGTCCTGAGAAAAACAAAGTAAGTAAAAACAGAATTTCTATTCTTTCTGACGAAGGGATAGCAATGGTAGGATATAAAGAAGGAAATGTTGTAGAATGGCCTGCTAAAAAAGGAAATCTAAAACTGGAAATCTTAAAAGTAGAAGAAGTAGCGTAATGCACTTTTTTAAATGTAAAAACATCCCAAAAAGAAATTTTTCTTGATGGGATGTTTTTTTATGATATATTTTGAAAATCAGCTTTGTGAATTTTAGTTTTCACAGAAAGCACCAATTTGCTGTAAATGCTTTTCGGTCTGGTATTTATTAAAGTTGTTCCAATGAGGCGGAGAACTTGTTTTTTGTCCGTACATCGCATCCAGGCAAATGTTATTGTCTTTGTACATATCGTGCAAAACTGCCAGAATTTTAAAGAAAAACTCATCTAATAATGTGATGGCTTCAAATTCTGATTTTAATGTATTGTAATTAACATCTGAAGGATTTAATAATTGCAGTAAATCCAAAACTTCTTGTTTTTCTTCCTCGTTAATTTCAGTAGCATAACCCATTTTTAAAGTTTTAAAAACCAGATTATTCCATGCTTTACTGTCATGAGCCCATTGCACATCAGGAAGGTTTAAAGAATGCTCGCAAATTAGGATAATACCAAAAAGAACATCGTTTAAGTATTCTGCCGGAAATTCATCAAAACTTCTGAATTCGAAACCGCTTTGGTACATTTTTTCCTGATTAAAATCAAGACCAACTTCAGATAGCATTTCATATTCCATTTCAGCTTCAATCTGATCTCTCCACCAAATGTTTTCTTCTTTCTCAAATTTTAGTAATTTTCTAAAATCATCCACATTATAAGTCAGGATTTTACCTTTTGGCATCGCTTTATTATACGTTCCCACGCCTATGTAGCGAGACATTGCATTTCGCATAGAACCTAAAGTAAATTTTTTGTCAAGACTGTAAGTATCACTTATCACGCCCATAATATCAGGACTCCCAAGAGTAGCAATAAAGAAAGGTTCAAACCATTGCAGTAGATAAATGGCATTGGCGTGCGTTCTTTCAAATTCAGTATAATCTACAATCCTGCTGTCTTCAGTCAAAGATGGTAAAGTAATATGAAAATGGTACGTTCCGTTATTAAACAAAACCAGATTTTCCTGATTGGTCATGAACATATTAAGTCCGTTATTGTAATCCGGAAAGTTTAATTTTCCGTTTAATACAGACGATTCATTGATTTTATCAAGGAATAATTTTTTAGTTGCTCTTAGTTCTTTGCACGATTCACCAATAGTTCTGTTCTCGAAATATTTGGTTACAAATTCGATCGAATCACCATCAAAGTGTACAGATCCCATTGTTTTGTTTCTCTGGGTAATCATACTCTGAATGTTGTACGGCTGATCTTCAAGGAAAAGCTCCATGATCGATTTGCCCAGATAATCAGGATTTTCAGTGGGTTGTGCAATCATTTCACCAGTTGCTGTGTCTACTAATGGTTTGATTGGAGATAACATTTTGTGCTGATAATTGATATCGAGTTTTTCCAGTGAATGACTGTTCATCATTCTGCTCACTTTATAGTTTTCATTCAAACCAAAAGCCTTCTTTAAAATAGGGGCTAAGCTTTCAGGTTTGTAACATTTTCTATAATCGATACTGTATTTCTCAAAACCAATTTTTTCTTGTATAAACTCACCAGAAACTATTAGGGATTCTTCAAATTGCATGTAGGTTTCGTTTTCCAATCCTATTCCCCAATAATATTTTTTTGTCTGATTGTCTTTCATTTATACTTACTTTCTTTTTTAAGGTTATTTTAATTTATAAAGTCATTTTTTATTCAGGAATATAAATTCAATCTGTTAAAACCAGAGACAAGAAACCTATAACGGATTAAGCATATTGTTGCCTCCATTATAAAAGTTTTCGTTTACTTTTAAAAATATAGGAATTTATATTTTAGATTTTTTGCAATTTTATCGACTGAAACATCAATTAAGGAGTACAATTTTATAATAAGGTTATAAAATCACTATTGTTATTAATTGCTTTTGTATCAATAATTTAAGCAAGAGAATAGCTAAATCACAACTTTTAGTATTCTTGTTTTTTCTAAGTTGCAAAAGTAGTTTTTTATTATCGTATTTGCAAGTAGTTAACTTACTGATAATCAATATTTTTTTTTGAATGCCTGAACGATTCTGCCAAATGTGTTTTTATTCGTGATAATACAGCACGTAGGAGGAATATAACTCGTCATTCCACCAGTCTTCCCTGATTTCTGCAAAGTAATTATAATTCAGTTTTCCGGCTTGAGATTGTAGCGGATATACTACTATATTATTTTCGCGATAGGCTTTATGCAAATCAGTTTCGGGAACAACAGGAACAATATGCCCTGAAAGTCCTTTTTCTCTTCTTTTGGCACAAATAATTCCAATTCCGCCATTGGTATTTACCTTATTCTGAATTTCATCAACAGTAGCTATTCTTTCCCAGCCAAAACTCGCTCCCCATTCCGGGAACCAATCGTGTATGGCGCTGGAATAAATACGATCGACCGTTTGCTCAAAAACAGGTTCTACATCTTCACCGTTTAAAACTTTTTCGAGAGAATCAGGTGTCCACCAAACGGTTGGGAGGTATACTTTAGAGAAATAGCAATAGTCATACGAGTATACATTGCAATACGTGTCTTCGACTGTTTTTTGATATCTTAAGTTGTGTTCGACATCTAATTTTTCAATCAGTTGGGCAATACTTTCTTTTTTAGTCGCAGCATTGGTTAAATCTCTAAACGGAATAGTGGAATCCATAAGAGGTTTTTCTTTCATTTCCATAGAATCCAGACGGGATTCCGGATCGGGTAACAAATCAGCTTTTTTTATTTTCGTATTCGATATTGTATTATCATCTAAGGGTAACGATGCTACTGATACAGTATGTTTTTCCATCTTGACTGCTTAAAATTAATTGGCTTAACGTTGCTTTAATTGATTGTTTATGCAACGTAATTTGATTGGCCAGCGGGTAAATGTAAGGATTTTAAACTTTCTAGAGAGTTTAAAAAAGCGACAAATTGCAGAAAATAACAGAATAAGCAGGATAATATCGTTGTTTTTAAATACAAAAAATGGCATACGATAGGCATGCCATTTTTTTTAATTTTAATATTTAATAATTGGATTATTCGTCCTCTTTATTGAGATCATTCTGTTTGTTATTAACAGAAGTATCTTTATTGATGGTTTTATCCTTATCTTCGGTCTGTTCTGATTTGACATTAGAGATATTTTCAAGATCAATTTCAGTATTTAGATCTTCTTTGAATTTTTCCTCATATCGGTACGGATCTTCATCTCTTGCATAATTGTCATGATCAACAAGTGTTTCCTGGTCGATATAATCAGGGTCGCCTTCTACAAATTCCGGGATAGGTTCTGTAGTAATGGTTCGTTTATATTGATCGTCGCTCTGAATGTTATTTCCATCAACTAGCGTATTTTGATCAATAAAATCAGGGTCTGTCTGACCGTATTCGTTGCTGTTTTGCTTTTCCATGACGCTGTTATTTAAGTAATTATTATTGTCACACAACTAAACTTGTGTGCTTTTTACAAATTTAGCGAAGACATTTAGTAAACTTTTACAGAAAAACCATTTACAGTTCCATAATTAAAAGCTTCGTCTTTTTTTATTTTTATTTTAACGATATTGTAAGTAAAAGACTATTATGTATTTTTTAAGGAATACTTTAACATTTTTAAAAAGAATAAAACAACAATAAACACCGTTCTTAAACAAAACTATATATATGGGCTTATTTGATTTTATGATAGTGGAGATAGCTATGGATTTGGGAACAGCGAATACTTTAATAATTTACGACGGAAAAATTGTAGTTGACAGTCCATCGATTGTGGCAAGAGATATAAGAAACGGAAAAATTATTGCTGTAGGCAAAGAGGCCAGTTTAATGCAGGGTAAAACACACGAAAATATTAAAACAATCCGACCGCTAAAAGACGGTGTAATTGCAGATTTTGATGCGTCGGAAAAAATGATTAACTGGTTTATCAATAATATACCGGAAATTAAAAAAAATCTTTTTAAGCCTTCTTTGCGAATGGTGGTTTGTATTCCCAGCGGTATTACCGAGGTTGAGATGCGAGCGGTAAAAGAGTCGTGCGAACGTGTAAACGGAAAAGAAGTATTCCTGATTCATGAGCCTATGGCGGCCGCTATAGGGATGGGTATTGATGTTATGCTGCCTCAGGGTAATATTATTGTGGATATTGGAGGAGGAACCACCGAAATCGCGGTTATTGCCCTTGGCGGAATTATTTGCGATAAATCGATCAAGATTGCCGGTGACGTTTTCACGAATGATATCTTATATTATATGAGAACACAGCATAATCTGTATATTGGAGATGCCACGGCAGAAACGATAAAAATTGAAGTAGGTTCCGCAATGGAAGAACTCGAACAACCCCCTAATGATATGCTGGTTCGAGGAAGAGATTTGCTTACCGGAAAACCCAAAGAGATCAAAATCACCTATAGAGAAATTGCGAAAGCACTGGATAAATCGATTCTTAGAATCGAAGATGCTATTATGGTAACGCTTTCGCTAACTCCGCCCGAATTGGCTGCCGACATTTACAACACAGGTTTATATCTGGCAGGAGGAGGAGCAATGCTTCGTGGTCTCGATAAAAGGATTTCTCAAAAAACAGATTTACCAGTTTATATTGCCGAAGATCCTTTAAGAGCTGTAGTGAGAGGTACTGGGGTTGTATTAAAAAATATTGCCAAATACAAAAGTGTGTTGATAAAGTAAATTTGTCAATTGAATATCTATAACATAAAAAAACCTCGCCGATTGGCGAGGTTTTCTATTTCTATTCTTTGTCGATTAACTTTGTGGGCACGGAAAGAATTTCCGCGCTATCGTTGCGCATATGCGAGCGATCGGGTCTTCTGCAAATGTTAGATGTAATAATTAACCACCAATACATCTGATACATTACCATAATGTTTAATTATTCATTTTTAATTAAGTAGTTAGATGATTTTGGTATTGATTTTAAATTTGGATAAATTTCTTTTACTTCGTACTCGGCATTAATATTCTTCTTTTCGTATGCCTTAAACAGGTAATAATTGGCTAATTTGTTTACTCTTATGGCACTATCATTTTCACGAAGCGTTAATAAATAAAACGTGTCAAAGTAGGCATCTCCATAATCATATTTTTCAGACATTTTTATTGAATAATATAAAAAGTCTTCATAACAATTGATGGAAACATATTTCTTAAATGCTTCGGCGTATAAAATTTTATTTCCATTTTTTAAAGCGCTATCAGCAAGTTTTTTAGCTTCTATTTTGTTGTTGTAATACTTCTCATAATTTGATGAAGAAGAAGTTTTTTGACTATTTATCTTTTCTTTTTGCTTATTACATGAAAGGATTAATAGCGCAATGATTAATATATATATTTTCATTATTTATATTTTTTTAAATTTTTTTGTTCTCGAGCCAGGAACTCCCGATCGCGCAGATTTATCTCAGCAACGATAGCGCGGATTTGCAATCCGTGCCCGCAAAGATTGGTTTGGTTTCCTTGAAAATCTAAAATACGCATTAATTTGTTAGACTTTTGTTTTAATGATTTGTTTTGTGTCTTACTGTTGCGGGCACGGATTGCAAATCCGCGCTATCGGGTTAAAATCATTTAACCATTTAATTAGAAAAATCCGTTTTTATCAGCGTTTTCGCTTTAGCGAATCAGTAAAATCAGCGTCTAATTTTGTCGCGGATAAAACAGATTTACTTCGTAAAAACGCGGATAAAAACAGATTTGATTTGCAATAATTTTATTTTTTAAAAGCTTAACTTAATGACATTGGGCGCGAGCATCTTGATCGTGAACGCAAAGCAATATTTTCAAATTTAATATAAATTCTTTTTAAGATGATTCTTAAAAAGAACATAAGCCATTATCTTCTTACTTTAAATTATGTTTTCCTCTATATAAAATAAACAAATAATCCATTATCTTTGATAGAGAACTAAAGAAAATTAAACATTGTAAACAGTAATTTATTTACCCGTTATCAATGCATTGATTCAATAAAACTTAAGAACCAAATCTAACGAAATCTTAAGTTTTAAAATGATTTTTAAAAACAAATATTATGGAGAATTTAAAGAAAGCCTATATAGCCGGAGGATGTTTTTGGGGCATGGAAGACCTTTTTCGTGTTCGTCCAGGTGTAATCGACACTGAAGTGGGTTACATTGGTGGGGAAAATGATAATCCCACTTATCAAAATCATCCCGGACATGCAGAAGGAATGGAGATTACGTATGATGCCAATACAACATCTTTTAAAGAATTGTTAGATTACTTTTTCAGAATGCATGATCCAACAACAGTAGACAGGCAGGGTAATGACAAAGGATCAAGTTACAGGTCGGCTATATTTATTCAGAATGAAGAAGAGGAAGAGGCTGCAAAAGAAGTAATTCAGCTTGTTGATGATTCTAAAAAATGGCCGGGAAAAGTGGTTACGACATTGGAACCTATTAGTAAATTTTGGGTAGCCGAAGATTATCATCAGGATTATCTGGTCAAAAAGCCAAATGGGTATACTTGTCATTTTGAACGATTTAATACTTCATTTTTATAAGTGTTATGATGATTTGTTTCGATCATTAAAATATACAAACCTCTAGAGTCATTGATTTTAGAGGTTTTTTTATGCTAAAGTTTTAATAATCTTATCTCATATAGGATCAACACTAAATGTTGTGGAAAATATAA
The DNA here is from genome assembly GCF_020905295.1 of Flavobacterium piscisymbiosum. Classification (NCBI taxonomy): domain Bacteria; kingdom Pseudomonadati; phylum Bacteroidota; class Flavobacteriia; order Flavobacteriales; family Flavobacteriaceae; genus Flavobacterium; species Flavobacterium piscisymbiosum. The sequence continues at coordinate 3,963,432 of NZ_JAJJMM010000001.1, forward strand.
AAAAATTAAACATATTAATTATTTTTCACCACAGAGAATTCAAAGATTATTATTTAAGGATACTTCCAAAAACACAAAGTTCACAAACCTTTGTATTGGCTTAGCTTTGTGAACTTTGTGTTTTTTTATAAAAGATAAGATAAAAAAACTTAGCGTTCTCTGTGGTAATTTTTTTCTCTCCACAGATTTTTGAAGTGGTCCCTAAAACACTAGTTCAATTGATATCAGAATGATAAAAGCATATCATTTTGATAGGAAGATTATTAGATTAAAGTTTTATGTTTTGCGCTTAAGTTGTTGATATATTGGTTTTAATAATTGAAATAAATAGATTTTAGAGAATTGGTATATTAATTGGAAATTCTGTTTTGTATTTCCAAATGCATAATAGATTGTAGTATTAATAAAATAGGGAATACATCAAACTACATATGAAAACCCTACAACGTACCATAGATTTTTTCGGCAAAGATTTTCCAGAACCTGATCCGTTCCCCAACAAACAAATTGTATTACACAATAGTCAGATTGCAGAAGAAATACCAAATTTTACGGTTGAAGTCGCCAGCGCCAAACATGTTTTTTGGACAAAAGAAATTTGCGACGTCACGCTATCATCTGCCATAGCCCGTGGAACTGGTATTTCGGGACGTTCTCCTGAATTGCTGGAATCAAAAATAAAAAAAGGCGAAGCTATTATCGCTTTTACATCAGAGGGAAAATGGGCAGGATTCTCTTTTATATCTTCCTGGGAAGATGGACGATATGTTTCTAATTCCGGATTAATTGTAGCGCCTGAATTCAGACACACAGGTTTAGCAAAAACGATTAAAAGAAAAATCTTCGAATTGAGCCGTCAAAAATATCCTGATGCAAAAATATTCAGTCTGACAACTGGTTTGGCCGTAATGAAAATGAATCATGAATTGGGTTTTGAACCCGTCACGTATTCAGAATTAACTACCGATGAGGTTTTCTGGGAGAATTGTAAATCCTGTGTCAATTGCCCCATATTACTGAGTAAAGAAAGAAAAAACTGTTTGTGTACAGCCATGCTTTACGATCCTAAACACAACGAATCCTTAAATATTAAATAAAAAAAATCAAATCATTTTGAAAATATAGAAGTAAATAATACCCGATATTTGCAACATAAAAAATACTTCAATTTTTATGATAAAGATTAACGAAAAACATACATACCCATTCAAAGATGTGCTTTTTACATTTGCCCTGGCTTCTGAAGCAGCCGAAGTGTTTAAAGATCATACTGCACTTATTACAGGAATTGGAAAGGTCAATGCTGCCTACGAATTAACCAAAGCGATACAATTAAAAAGACCTTCGGTAATTGTAAATCTGGGTTCGGCGGGAAGTACTCATTTTAAGAAAGGTGATGTAGTTTGCTGTACAAAATTTGTTCAAAGAGATATGGATGTTAGAGGACTTGGTTTTGCTCTGTACGAAACACCTTTGTCCGGTTTGTCGCCAGTTTTAGAATATGGTCTGGAAATGAACGGACTGCCTTTAGGTATTTGCGGTACAGGAGATAGTTTCGAAATGCAGCATTCTGAAACGATCTATGATGTAGTAGATATGGAATCTTACGCCTTGGCTATGATTGCTATGAAAGAAAACATTCCGTTTTTGTGTTTAAAATATATTTCTGATGGTGCCGATGATAATGCAGCTGAAGACTGGAGTGTTCAGGTTCATAAGGCGGCTGTTGCGTATGGCAGTATTTTAAAATTGAATATAAACGAAACTTCGGTTAATTCTTAGAGGATAACGAATAAGATTTTTTCTCTCGCAGATTCGGCAGATTATTCTTTGCCAGACTTTATCAAAAAAATCTGCCGAATCTGCTAAATCTGCGAGAGTTTTATCAGCGTATTTTTCAAATTATTATAATTTCAAAATATTACTTTTTGATAAAAAAAGGCTGCCTGAATAGATTTCAGACAGCCTCTTATAACTGCAGTTTTTATGTACTAATTCAAAAGTTTACGACCAATTAGTTGCTTTAAGATTAGTTTATTCCTCCTCCTAAAGCTTTGTACAATAAAACCTGTGACTCTGCATTTTTTAATTGAATGTCAACAAAATCCAGTTCGGCCTGCAGTTTGTTTTTTTGCGCATTTATAATTTCCAGATAATTGGCATAACCGCTCAAATACAAATCATTCGAAACGTTTACGGCAATTTCGAGATGCTCAATTTCCTTCGATTTGTATTTTAAAACACCAACAAATGATTCTGTTCTGTGCAGTAAAGCACTCAGCTCATTATATGCAGTTGTAATCGTATTTTGATATTGCAGAAAAGAAATTTGCTGTCTTCTATTAGATACAAAAAATTCCTGCTTAATTTGACCTTTATTAAATACCGGAGCTGTTAAACCACCAAGCAATTGCCAGGCAAACGATCCGTTATCAAAAAATGTGGAGAAAGAAAACGAATTAAAACCAGCATAACCTCCCAGGTTTAAAGTCGGGAAAAAGGCCGCACGTGCAGCTTTTGCATCAGCATTTGTGGCACGCAGTTCATGATAGGCTTCAGCGACATCAGGTCTTTTATGAATGATAGAATCAACGCTTATTTTTTGATTTAAAACCTCGAGATGACCGGAAAGGAAATCAGCACTTCTTTCGATTTTTCCGCCGTATTCACCTAAAAGATTTAATAACGCTTTTTCGGTTTGATCAATACTTAAATTAAGTTGCTCGGCTTCCGCCAAAATATTGTTGTTCTGTGCATTAAACTGCTGAACAGCCAATTCCGTCGCTTTACCCACAGATCGCTGCGCCGAAATAATATCAAGCGCTCTCTGCTGGGTTTTAAGGTTCTTTTTGTAAATCTCAGCCTGTTTATCCACCGCAATGAGTTTATAATACAAATCAGCGACATCACTTAACAATCGGGTTTGCAGTAAACGCATTCCTTGTTGAGAAGCAAAAAAACGTTCGCGAGCGGCTTTTTTACGATTGCTCAGTTTCCCCCAGATATCAGCTTCCCAGGAAACTTTTCCGCCTAAAAAGAGGTTAGGAGAGACACTTTCATTTATTCTTTGTTTCTCATTAATGTTTTGGGAAAAATTAGTATCAAAATTCCCTACACCATCCATAGTATATTTCCCGTAATGTGTTCCAGAGGCATCTGCAACAAGATCTAAAGATGGGAGCAAAGCCAGTTTTGCTACTTTTAAATGAGAATTGGCAATTAAAATTCTTTCCTGCACAATTAAATAGTCAGGATTTTGAGCAATAGCTTTCTTTAAAAGATTTTCCAATTTGGCATCTTTAAAATAGGTTTCTGTTTTTAAAGGAATAAAATTTTGCAGACTATCAGTTGCCTTTTTTCTTTTCAGGTCAAAATTTTCCGGCAGCTGTTTCGCTGCCAGATTATCATTGATTTTTGGAGCGGAGCAAGCTGTAAGAAGCAAAACACCGCCAAAGATTATATATCGATTTATTTGTTGTTTCATGTTTTATTTTTTATTCATTGCTTTTTCTAATTTGGCAAACAAAATGTAAAGTCCCGGAATTATTACCAGTCCAAAAACAGTTCCTATAAGCATTCCTCCAGCGGCCGCAGTACCAATAGAACGGTTACCAACAGCTCCGGCTCCGGTTGCAATACACAACGGAATCAGTCCGGATATAAAAGCAAATGAGGTCATAAGAATTGGCCTGAAACGAAGTCTCGCTCCTTCGATTGCTGCCTGTGTAATTTCGCGTCCTAATTTATTTTGAGCCATGGCAAATTCGACAATTAAAATGGCATTTTTGGCGAGCAGACCAATCAGCATGACGAGTGCGACCTGAGCATAAATGTTGTTGTCTAAACCAACCATTAAAAGAGCGAGATAAGAACCAAATACTCCCACCGGCAAACTTAAAAGTACTGGAAACGGCAATAATAAACTTTCGTACTGAGCGGCAAGAAGGAGATAAACAAACAAAATACATAAAGCAAAAATGTAAATGGTTTGATTTCCGGACAGGATTTCCTCGCGAGTCATACCAGACCATTGCAGTTCAAAACGGCTTGGGAGTTTTTCTGCTGCAATTTTCTCTACTGCTGCAATGGCTTCTCCTGAGCTGTAACCTTCGGCAGGTTCACCGTTGATCATTGCCGACATATACATATTATATCGCGTTAAAACCTCCGGACCATACACACGTTCCAGTTTTATGAAGGTAGAAAACGGAACCATTTCGCCGGCATCATTTTTTAGATACATATCAAGAATACTTTCAGGATTTTTTCTAAACTGCGGACTGGCCTGAACCATTACTTTGTACATTTGAGAAAAACGAATAAAGTTGGTCGCATAAAATGAACCCAGCATGGTCTGTAAAGTTGCCATGGCATTGTCTACCGAAATTCCTTTTTTAGCGGCCAGATCATAATCAACATGAATTAGATATTGAGGAAAAGTCGCATCGAAACTGGTAAACGAATTCTGAATTTCAGGTGAAGCATTTAATTCTTTTATAAAGTTTTTAGTGACTTCATCTGTATTGCTTATCGTTCCGCCGGATTTATCCAGTAAACGCATTTCAAAACCGCTCGTATTTCCAAATCCCGGAACTGTTGGCGGAGCAAAAATTTCGATCTGTGCATCTGTAATGCCTTTTGTTTTCTCAGTTAGTAGCGCAATAAATTCATTCACAGAAATATCACGTTCCTTCCAGTCTTTCAAATTAATCATTCCCATTCCGTAAGACGCTCCGGCGATTTCGGTAACGATACTATATCCTGCAAGGGTAGTAACGTTGTCGACACCCTTTATTCCTTTGGCAAGACGGGTTACTTCATCAAGGGCTTTTTCGGTACGTTCTACCGTCGCTCCCTGAGGTGTTGTTACATTTACATACACCATTCCCTGATCTTCAGAAGGAATAAATCCGGAAGGTAAAAACTTGCTTGTTCCCCAGGTTAAGAAACAAAACAAAACCAGTAAACCAACGGTAACTACCGTACGATCTGCAAATTTTACAAGTACTTTAATGTATTTAGAAGTAACATTGTCAAACCATTTATTGAATACGTTGAAAAAACGATCCAGTAAAGAAGTTTTCTTTTTATTTGGATCATGTGCCTTAAGCATAATCGCACATAAAGCTGGGGTAAGAGTAAGAGCATTAATACCTGAAATCACAATACTAATCGCCATAGTTAAGGAGAATTGCCTATAGAAAACCCCAACCGGACCGCTAAGGAAAGCTACGGGAATAAATACGGCAGCCATAACAATGGTAATAGCAATAACGGCTCCGGTAATTTCTTTCATAGCGCTAATAGTGGCGGGGAGCGGATCCATATGTTCTTCGGAAATTTTTACGTGAACGGCCTCGACGACGACAATGGCATTATCAACTACAATTCCGATAGAAAGAACCAAAGCAAAAAGAGTTAGCAAGTTGATAGAGAATCCCATCATCGACATAAAGGTAAACGAACCAATAAGTGCTACAGGCACAGCGAGAACAGGAATTAGAGTAGAACGCCAGTCCTGAAGAAAAATAAAAACAACAAAAGCAACCAGAATAAAGGCTTCTATAAGGGTTTTTATAACTTCATCGATGGAGGCATCAAGAAAACGGGATACATCATACGCAATGTTAAAATTCATTCCCGGAGGAAAAGAAGTGCCTTTAAGTTCTGCCATTTTTTCCTTTACGCTGGCAATAACTTCAGATGCATTAGAGCCTGGGCGCTGTTTCAACATGATTGAAGCTGAGGGTTTTCCGTCGGTTTTAGAAACCATTCCGTAACTCATCGAACCGAATTCAATATTCGAAATATCTTTTAATCTTAAAATTGTTCCGTCAGAATTTGCTCTAAGCGGAATCTCTTCGTATTGTTTAGGCTCGAAAAATTTTCCTCCGTATTTTATAACATACTGAAGTTCATTGTTTAATTGTCCTGATCCTTCACCAACTTTACCCGGAGCAGCAGAGATGTTTTGTTTTTGAAGTGAACCAATAACCTCATTTGCCGAAATATTATACGAAAGCATTTTTTGAGGATCCAGCCATACACGCATCGAATATTCTTTCTGCCCCATGATTTCGGCACGGCCAACACCATCAATACGTTTTAGTTCCTGCAGAATATTAATATCAGTAAAATTGAAGATAAATTGTTCATCTTGAGTTTCATCTGTACTGGTAATATTCAGGTACATCAACATACTGTTTACCTCTTTTTCTGTAGTAACTCCGGCCCTGATTACCTCTTCAGGAAGTTCATCAAGTATGGTCGTTACACGGTTCTGTACGTTTACCGCCGCTAAATCGGGATCAGTTCCTACTTCAAAAAATACCTGAATCAGCGTTAAACCATCATTCGAAGTAACGGTCGACATATACGTCATTCCGGGAACACCGTTTATGGCACGTTCTAACGGAAGCGCCACGGCATCGGCAGAAACTTCGGCATTTGCTCCTGTATATTTAGCCGTTACGGTTACAGAAGGCGGAACAATATCAGGAAATTGAGTTATAGGAAGCTGGAATAAGGCTAATATTCCAAGCAGTACTATCATAGCCGAGATGATTAATGATAATATTTTTCTTTTAATAAACATTTCGATCATTTTGAAATCTTTTTATGATGTATAATAATTACAGGTTTACACTTTGAGTTTGTTGAATGTTGATTTTATCGCCATCTCGTAAGGATTGAATTCCTTCCTGAACAATTAAATCATTGTTTTTTAAACCTTTATTTAAAATATATACATCATCAAGAGTACTCCCGATGGTTACGTTTGTCATTTTAATAATCCCTTCTTTATTAACAACAAATACAAATTGTTTGTCCTGAATAGAAAAAACGGCTTTTTGCGGAATTACGATCACATTCGTTCTTGGTTCAGAAATAATAAGTTTTCCTGATGTACCATGCTTGATAAAACCTTGCGGATTATGAAACTTAGCTTTATATTGAATAGATCCTGTTTGTCTGTCGATATCTCCATCGGCAGTTTTTAATTCTCCTTTTTGGTCGTAAACCATTCCATTTGGCAATACTAGTTTAATATCGCCTTGTGTATGAAGGGTTTTGTCTTCCATCATCTGGAAATAAGTATTTTCAGGAATAGAGAAATAGGCATAAACATCGTCTAACTGTGAAACCGTTGTAAGCAGCGATCCGTTTTCGACCAAACTTCCTTCTTTAAACGGAATTCGGTCAACTGTACCATCAAACGGTGCACGTATCGTGGTAAAAATAATCTGCTGATTGATGGCTTTTTTTTCCGCGGAAGCGTGAGCTACTTTGGCAGAAGCCGCATCATGTTTTGCCTTAGATAATTCTAATTCTTTATCGGCGATTACTTTTTTATTGAAAAGAGTTTGAGCTTGTTCCAGCTCTACGGTTGCGATCCTTAAATCGGCCATACTGCTTTTGTAAACAGCCTGGGCTTTTAAGAGTTGTATTTGAAGTTCTACATCGCTTATTTTAAATAAAAGCTGGCCTTTTTTTACTTTTTGGCCTTCGCTTACATATACTTTGTCGAGTAATCCGGGAATACGAACGTGAATTTCTACATTGTTTTTGGCATGCACATCGGCAACAAACCGATTGGAAACGATGGTATCTTTTGAAGTTACCTTATAAACAGGAAATGTTTTTACTTTGTCTGAATTCTTTTGGGTTTTATCTCCACACGAGACTAAAACGAATAGCGATAAAATGGCGATAAAAAATGAACTGTTTTTAATTTTCATGATTAATTTTTAAAAAAATAGTGTATAAATAGGTTCTCTCCCTGATCATTAATAGACAGGAAGACAAGGGAATATGTTTGGAAAATAATAGATGTGCCGGCAGAAGCCCTAAGAGCTGTGCCGTGTTTTTTGAGAAATATTTTTATAAGTAATGTGCCCTTTATAAAAAATAAAAGACAATCGAACAGCAGTTCTTTACATCAAAAAATAAATTAAAATCTAGAAAAGTTGGTATAAGTGCAGGTGACTATGACACTGAATTTGATAAAACGTAGTGACACTGTAAATTAGTTTATTTACTAAAATTTTAAAATGTAAAAGCTTAGAAAAAAAAGGCGTTTTTAGTATCGTGCTATCTGAAGTTGTAGCCCTGTGTTTTATTTTATTTTTTACTATGAAATGAATTTCCAGATTTTTAGACAATGAAAAATCCGAAGATAGAAAATACGGAATTTCATCGGCAGAAACAGTATCCAGAGTACAAGAATCAATAAGTTCTGGCTGATATCTATTAGGCTCTGTGCTTCTTATAAAAGAAAGCGAGAGTAATAAAACAAGACAAAAAAACTTAAAGTGTTTCATGAACAAAATTCTGCGACCCCTGAAAGGATTCATTAAAAAAGACAGGAAATAAATTTGATAGTGCGCCAAATATAGTAATTTGAAAAATAAGCAATTCTTAATTTTTTCTAAAAACGGTAAAAATTTAAGTTTTAGTAACATTGAATGGAAGATAATTATTAGTCTGATTCTAATTTTAAGATCCCGTATTGATTTAAGAATTCTACTTAGGGTTCGCTTTAAATCTTCAGAAATAAAACAGTAAATATTTGATCTTAAATCAGATATTAGCATTTTAAATTTGAAGAAGCACTATCGAAAAACTAAAAAAAACAGGATAATAAATTATGCAGCAAAACTATTATCCAATTCTGGAATAAATTGGTAAAAAAGGAGTGATAGCGCAGGTTATTTCGATTTTAAAGCTCATTTTAAAAATAAATAACAGGCCAAATAATGTAAATAAAAGAATAAACTTACATAAAAGAATTAAGGGAATTGATTTTCTCTAACGATCAATTTTATTTAGGATTTTCTGGATGGGTTTTTATGCGTAATAAAAGCACTAGAATTATTCTTTTGTAATTGGGAAACTAAAATTCTTAAAAAAGTTTACGAAGATTAATTAAATTTCTGTTCTTTGCTACTTAAAGTTTTTATCAAAAAAAAGTAACGAAATCCAAGTCTTAGCGACCAACTGAAAGTACAATATTATTAGGTATTTTAAGTTAAGATTAATCATCGTATTTACGTTTATGGACAACAGGAAGTTTATATTAAGTTTAAAAAAAGGTAATGAGGCTTCTTTCAAAGAAGTTTACCTGACTTATTATGATAAACTGATAAACATTGCCAGACGTTTCGATTTTACGGTGCTGACTCCGCAGGATTTTGTTCAGGAAACTTTTTTAAGATTGTACAACAAAAGGGAATTATTAAACGAAGAGGTTTTATTTGATAAACAATTGTTTACAATCTGCAAGAATATTATTCTCAATCATGTTAATAGGGAAAACAGAATAATTCAGCTTGATCCTGAGTTCGAAAAAATGGAACCTGAGGATACAGAAACCATAATTTTTGAAGAAAGAAGAGAAAAACTACATAATTTTATCAATCTTCTTCCGGAACAGCAACAAAAAATATTTAGTTTACATAAATTGGAAAACCTTAGCTATAAGGAGATTGCGGCAATTACAGACCTTTCTGAAAAGACAATTGCCAATCATATTTATCTTGCCAGTAAATTTATTCGAAAAAAAATCGAAGAGCATTAGGAACTTTTGTGTTCTCGTTTGTTATACTATAAAACGGAAACATAAAATGCATATCGAATCTTATAAAACAGATGTTACAACCAAAGAAGATGCAAGCTTTATTGTGGTGCTTCTGCAGTTTATCATTTCTGATTGTATCATGAAATTCGACTTAGAAAATAATAATCATATTCTAAGAATCGAAACCAACAGGGATATCAAGGAAATGGTTTACGGTGTTTTTAATAAACAAGGATTTTATTGTCAAAAAATATAACGCCCCAAGCAATGGATGAAAAAAAATTAGAAGAAGAATTGAAAAAAATCTGGGACGAAACCCCCATTTCGCATTCTGATAGCGAAAAAGAAGCTTCGTGGGCAGAATTTCAATCGAAAGCCTTTCCTTCAAAAAAGAAGAAAAATAATTCGTGGCGTCATTATGCAGCAGCGGCAGCCATTTTACTTTTTGTACTGTTAGGAACCGGAATTTATTTTAATGGTTCTTCTTTAATAAACAGCACGAGTTTAAATGTGGCTGGAAATACGATTGAAAATACAACTTCGATCATCAAAATTATTGCTTTACCGGATAGTTCAAGAGTAGAGTTGAGTCCGAATTCTAAAATTGTATATGCTGATAATTTTGCGGTAAACAGAAAACTGGAAGTTTTTGGTGAAGCCTATTTCAAAGTAAAAAAAGATAAAAAACATCCTTTTCAGGTAGTTTGTAACGAAACGACAACTACAGTTTTAGGAACCTCTTTTACAGTTACGGGATACAATAAAAATAGAGTAGAGGTTGCCCTTTACGAAGGAAGTGTACAAATGAATGTAAAAAATCAGGACAAGAAATGGATCCTGAAACCCGGCGAAAAATTTACCTACGGAAACGAAACCGTTTCTATAGTTGATTTTGAAAGATTTAAGGATTTTGATGATCAAAAACTAACTGATGTTGCTTCTTATATTGAGTCGAATTATGGCTATAAAGTAATACTTCCGGCAGAATATACTAATCAGAAAATTACAGTACGCATCAATAAAAAAGAAGAATTAAAAACGATTCTCGAATTACTATCAGAAATGTATAACCTAAACTTTGAAATAAATGAAGATTTAAAACAGATTACTTTTCAATAGAAAAGAAAAGGATGCACTAGCCGCGAAACTAAACATCCTCCTCATTGTCAAGATAGTATGAAGCTATCCTATTTAATAATATTCAAAAATACAAAATTTCATGAAGCATATAATTTCAGCATGCTTTTTTTTATTCAGTTGGTGTATGTTTTCCCAAAACGTAACCGTAACGGTAGACCAGACTGTAACATTAAAAGAATTTTTTAAGCAGATAGAAAATCAAACCGATTTTAAATTTGCCTTTACAGATCAAATTAATACAAGTCAAAAATATTTTACCCAAAAACGTACGTTTACCAATACCGATATAAAAGAATTGATCAACGAACTGAATAAGAGCGCATCAATTCAATTTTCGATAGTAGGCAATAATATATTCGTAAAGCAAAAAATTACGAAAGCAGCATCGGCTAAAAAAAAAAACAAGCTAACCGGTCAGGTTCTTGACGATAACAGAGAGCCGGTTATTGGTGCTAATGTTTATGTAAGAGAAGCTGGTACTGGTGCTACAACTGATGCGAATGGATATTTTTCGATAGAACTTGACAATGGCACTTATACTGTTGAGATTAGTTATGTAGGTCTGAAAAATAAAGAAAAGCGTATTACGATTTCTGATGATGAAAGAATGAAATTTAACATGGAATCAGGCAGTCAGCAATTAGAGCAGGTGGTCATCACAACAAGCAAGGCAGTTGATGTAAAGAATACTCAAATGAGTGTGAATAAACTTTCGATGGCCGAGATCAAAAGACTCCCGACTGCGATGGGTGAGCCGGATCCTTTAAAATCATTATTGACTTTACCCGGTGTTACCAATGCCGGCGAAGCTTCATCAGGGTTTAATGTTCGTGGTGGTGCCGCTGACCAGAATTTAATTCTTTTGGATGGTGCTCCGGTATATGGAGATTCTCATATGTTTGGTTTCTTTTCTATTTTTAATGCAGATATTGTAAACGGATTAGATTTATATAAAGGAGGGATTCCGTCTAAATTTGGAGGACGTGTTTCTTCCGTTCTTGATGTAACTCAGCAAACCGGAGACCTTAATGATTATAAAGTAAATGGAGGTATTGGTCTAATATCAAGCCGACTTTTAGTGCAGGGGCCTCTTAAAAAAGATGTGGGTTCGTTTATTATTGCAGGACGTGCTTCTTATGCGCATTTATTTTTAAAGCTTACTGATATCAAGAGTTCTGTAATGTTTTATGATATTAATGCTAAGCTTAATTACCGTTTGGGAGCCAATAATACAATTGCTTTTTCCGGTTATATGGGAAATGATTTATTTGATATTAATAACTTTTTTGCCAGTACTTACGGTAATACTATGGGAACGGTTAGCTGGAAACATAAATTTTCAGACAATTTAAATACGAACCTTTCTGTTTTTTACAGTGATTATAAATTTAATCTTCAAATACCTTTTCAAAAATTTGAATGGGATAGTAAAATTACCAACTACGGACTTAAATACAATTGGAATCACACGATATCAGACAATTTTAAACTGAATTATGGTATCGATGGTTTGTATTATGATTTTAATCCGGGAACTGTACAGCCGTATGGTGTCGATTCGCAGTTTAATTACAGTCAGTTAGATAAAAAATATGCTTTAGAGACTTCTGCTTTTCTTGATGTCGAAAATCAGGTTACAGAAAAACTGAATCTTCGTTACGGTCTTCGATACAGTACATTTTTACGTTTAGGCGGAGAAACTATTAGTACTTATGAAAATGGACAATCGGTAGTATACAATCCGTTATATCATATTTATGAAGAAGCAGACCCAATAGGAAGTAAATATTACGGAAAAGGAAAAACCATCAGTAAGTTTGATAACCTTGAACCGCGATTGGCCTTGTCCTATGCTTTCAATGATGAAACTTCGGTAAAAGCGAGTTATAACAGAATGGCGCAATACATTCATATGTTGTCGAATACCCGCGCTCCGTTGCCTATGACGATCTGGACACCAAGCGGACCTTTTACAAAACCACAAATGCTGAATCAGTATGCAGTAGGATATTTCAAGAATTTCAAGGAACGTGAGTATTCATTTGAAGGAGAATTATTTTATAAAAAAATAAAAAACCGTATCGATTATATTGATGGTGCAAATTTATTGGGTAACAATAATATCGAGCAGGATATCCTGAACGGAGAAGCGAGATCATACGGTATGGAGTTATTGTTCAGAAAAAATACAGGTCGTTTTACAGGATGGGTTGCGTATACTTTGTCTAAAGCTGAACAAAGAACGCCGGGAAGAACGCCTGAAGAACCGGGTATTGCCAATGGAGGCTGGTATTTATCAGGATACGATAAATTGCATAATCTAAATGTTACTGCAAATTACGAGTTCAATCCTAAATGGTCTTTTAATGCTAATTTTAGTTTACAATCAGGTCAGCCGGTAACGTATCCAAACGGTTATTATGAATTTGGCGGAAGAAATGTACCTAATTATACCTTGAGAAATGCGGACAGGCTTCCTGCATATCATCACCTGGATATTGGCGCAACTTATACGCCTAAACCAGATAAAAAACAAGGATGGCAAAGCTATTGGGTATTTAGTATTTATAATCTTTATAACAGACAAAATGCTGCATCGATCACGTTTTCTCAAAATGATACTACGGGAGGGAATGAGTCAAAACAGTTGTCTATTTATGGTTTAGTACCTGGAGTTTCTTATAATTTTAAATTTTAATAGTTATGTTGCGATTAAAAAAATACAACTTAAAAAGTAAAGCATTCACTTTATTTAGTCTTCTTTTTGTTTTACTTCTTTCATCCTGTGACAAGGTTGTTGAACTTGATCTGGAAACTGGAGATCCTAAAATAGTAGTCGATGCCGAGATCATTTGGGAAAAAGGAACAAGCGGAAACGAACAGACCATAAAAATTACCAGAATGGCTTCGTATTACAGTCCAACGACACCAAAAGTTTCAGGAGCACAGGTAAGAGTTGAAAATAGTAATGGAGATATTTTCACATTTAATGAAGCTGAACCGGGTTTATATAAGTGTACTAATTTTGTTCCTGCAATTGATATGGAATATAAATTATTTGTACAAGTTGATGGACAAACTCTAACCGCTACCGAAAAATTAGTTTCTGTGCCGAAAGTTGAAAGAATAGACCAGGAATTTATGGCCGATGTAACAGGAGAAGATCTTATTGTGGTAACATTTTATTATAAAGATCCTGCTGATCAGGTCAATTATTATCTAACAGATTATAAAACGGATATTTTGCCTTATCCGGAATACACATCGACAAGTGACGAATTTTTGAATGGAAATGAAATCAATGAAAAATTTACAGATGAAGATCTAAAGCCAGGGAAAGTTCTTGATATCACACATCGTGGTATTTCTAAAAACTTTTATAATTACATGAATTTGATTTTAGAAGCAACAAATTCGAACCCTTTTGGTGCAGTACCGGGCAATATAAGAGGAAATATTATCAATACTACTGATGCTAACAATTTTGCTTTAGGCTACTTCAGGCTTTGTGAAGCAAACCGTATGTCGTATACAGTAAAATAAGAATTTAATTGGAGGTTGATTTGTAAATACATCTGGCATATAAATAATTATGTCAGGTGTTTTTTTATTTAAACCGCATCATCAATTGGGCTTTGTTGCAATAATTTATTTAATCCTTCTTTATCAAATAAAATTCTTCCGACTTTAATGTCAGACCATCCTTTTTTTAATTTATAAGTAAAGGTGGGTGTGCTATCAATCAATTCGCAATCTAAATAAAAAGTAGAAACATTACTGTTGGTAAAGTTCTTTAATTCCTGAAGGTGTGTAGAGATAAAAAAATAGGAATCCTTATACTGACTTAGACCTTGTATCGTTGTTTTGCATATTTCTAAGGCATCTTCGATATTGGTACCATTAAAAATTTCATCAAAAACAGCGAAACATCTTTTTCCTTCGGCAGCGTTTACAACGACATTTTTAAGATTTACAATTTCGGTCATAAAATGACTATAACCGTTTAAAATATCATCTCGTTTATTAATTCCAATCGAATAATTATTGCAAAAAGGAATTATTCCCGCAGAAGCTGGAATTCCTAATCCCAAGTTTCCTAAATAAATACATAAACTTATTGATTTAAGAAAAGTCGATTTCCCGGACATGTTTGGCCCATTCAGAACAATCACATTACAGGTAGAGCTAAAATCATTTTTGATTGGATTTTTAAGTATAGGATGGTAAAATTCAGTTAGATTTATTGCCTTTTTATCGAAAGTAGGAAAAACAAATTTTTTAGTAATTATAGCTTTATTAATAGATAAATACGATTCAAATAAAAACAAATCTTCCCAAAAAAGATCTATTTTATTATCTGATTTTAGTTTAGAAATTTTAGCTGTTATTTCTTTAATATGCTTGTATTTGAACTTTCTCTCCCGAATCATTTCTTCGTATTTTCTTAATTCTAAAAAAGAAAGAAAAACTAAAATTCTTTTTAAATCGGCTCGATACGTTTCAGGAAAATCTTTTAAATTAATTCTTGAGAAACAAGTAGACTCCAATCGATAAAAAAATAATACTAATTGATGAATTTTATTATGAAGAAGAATGTCATCATCAGTAGGGTTTGAAAATATAAACCGTTTTCTTTCGGCATCTTTTTCTTTAAAATTATGTAGAAAAGTATGCACTTCATTGAGATAAAGAACCGTATAGGAATAATCTTTTAAAACCTTATAATTCGCAGCAAAACCTATTAGAATATTTTGTCGTTCAATGATTGCATCCTCAGATTTTAGAGGAGTTTCTAATAAATTCAGAATCTTGTTTTTAGTAAAAGAATTTAAAGAATAATCGAAAATAGGTAATACTTCATTTTTAATATTTAAATCCTGAATATTCTTCATGTTTAGTATTTTGGGTTATTTCGATTAAAATTTAAAAACGATTCTTCTGCTTTTATAATGCGAAATTTAAGAAGATTAAATGTATAAAATATCCAAACCAAGCAAAAATATTACTCCTTCTTCAAATTGCTAATTTCCTCAGCAGAAACTTTTATCACCGTACCATGTCGCGTTCCCGATGGAAAACTAACCTTGTCTGAAATATCCTGCCAGCCTTTTGAAGTTTGTTGTACAGCACCGTATTTTTTCAATGTATATTTATCAAAGTAAACCGTCCATTGATTGTCGATTTGAATGGCTGTTGGTCCTTCGGCCCAATAATTTCCTGTAATAGGTTCGCTGGCTTTACTATAAGGACCTGTCAGCTTTTTACTGATGGCGATTTTTAAATTTTTCTGTACCGGATTACGCGTTTCATCTTTAAGGTACATTACATATCCCTGATCCTGTTTTACAATCGAAGCATCGATAACATTAAAGCCGGGTTCGTACAATAATTTTGTTTTTTCAAACTTTTTAAAATCCTTCGTAGTCGTATAATAAATGCGGTGATTGTATCCTTTTTCTTCATCCGATTTTGTTTCAGGAAACTTCCCGTCTATTGTCGAAGCCCAATAAATCATATAGGTTTTATTTTTTTCGTCGAAAGTAATTTCGGGAGCCCACGTATTTCTGGCTTTTTCCTCATGCGCCATTAACGGAATAAATTCCTGTTTCGACCAATGAATCAAATCTTTTGATGAAGCATAACCAATCCCTTTATCCGTCCAGCTCACTGTCCAGACCATATGATACAATCCGTCGCCGCCTTTAACCACACAAGGATCTCTCATCAGTTTGTCTTTGCCCACTTCGGGAGTCAAAAACGATGTGTCATTTTTTAAAGTATTCCATTTATAACCATCTTCGCTATACGCCAGATGAAGTCCGTCTTCGCCATTTCCTTTAAAATAAGTAAATACATATCCTTCAGGTTTCAGAATATAATTGTTAGCAGCAAGCCATTTTTCACAGTCTTTTGGCCAGGATGCATTCGTTCCTTTTACGCCTAAACCAAAACCGTGACCGCCATCTTCATACAAATGCATTTCGGCAGAAACCTTTTCTTTTTTTAAAGCCAGATAATAATTGATGCTGTTTTCAACCGGAACCGCTTTATCATCAGTAGCGTGAACCAAAAAAGCTCGGGGAGTGGTAGCATTAATCTGTTTTTCAGTAGAATATTTATCAATGGCTTCACTTACCGCATTTTTGCCTAATAAATTATCCCTTGAACCCTCATGAGTAATTCCGTTTTGCATGGAAATAACAGGATAAATTAAAAGAGAAAAATCAGGTTTAGCACTTGTTGTATCAATTGGCGTGTAAACTTTGTCATTATAATGCGTGCTTAATGTTGCTGCCAAGTGTCCTCCGGCAGAAAATCCCATAATCCCAATTTTGTTCGGGTTTAGTTTCCATTTTGCAGCATTTTTACGTACCAATCGAACCGCTTCCTGAGCATCCTGCAAAGGTCCAACTGTTTTGTTTTTCATGATCAGATCACTTGGTAATCTGTATTTTAATACAAAAGCATTGATACCCAAACTATTGAACCATTCGGCTACTTTATAACCTTCTTTATTAATCGCCAGCATGCCGTAACCACCGCCCGGACAAATGATAACCGAAGTTCCGTTTGATTTTTCGGCATCGGCAAAATAAGCAGTAAGAGTAGGTAAAGTGACTTGTCGAACTCCTTCGGAAATATCGCCTTTGCGGTCTGTTATTTCTGAATATGCCGAATATTTAATTTCATCAGGGATTTTATCCCATAACGGAATTTCCTTTTTTTGTGCAAATGATGGAGTGATCATCCAAAAGGATATCAAAAAGAATAAGGCTTTTAGCGGTTTCAAATTATTTGATTTTTTCATAAAATTCTATTTCAACAATACGTAATTGTCCGGTTACATCTACTGATGTTTTATCTTTATATAAATCTAGTTCTTTTCTAGCATCTACTTCAACAATTTTAGCAAAACCGTCTTTTTCCTTGCTTGATCCGATTAATTCAACAGTGATTTTTTCAGCAAGAACAGGCTCCAAAGCGATAGTAATATAACCCAAACTTTGAGTTGTATTACCTTTAAAAACTTCTTTTCCATCCGCTAAAATACGAATAGGATAAATTTTGGTTCTCCATCCTGTCATTTTTACCACACATTCGTTTACTATAGTTGGTTTCGAAAGCGTGTATGTTATCGATCCTGTATTAAGGTTTCCGTCATTTCGCCATTCTGTCAATTCATTATCATCGTAACTTTTATAAGTATCATTATTATTCGATGGCGAAACAGCGTTCAGGATATTTACAGCAATTCTTTTTTGCGTATACGAAGGCATTTTTGGCGTTGAGCCGCGTTCTAAATTCGAAGGAAGATCTATTCCCGGCAATTCTTTCGTAATGCCGTTTACAACCGTTACAGGTTTTGTTGTAAAATTGATTTCGGCTTCTTTTAGTCCTTTCGCGGAAGCGGTAACCTTTATTTTTCCGGCTTTCGCCAAAGATTGAATCATGACTCTGTTGATGCCATTTTCGACCGGAATTTCTTTTGAAAGAATGTAATTGTTTGGCCCTTGTGCAATTCCTCCAAGCCAGTTCGCAGGTCCATCAAGAGTAAAAGTGATCAAATCATTACTGATCGGGCAACGGTTTCCGTTTTTGTCAACCACTTCAACATCAATCAGAGCAACATCATTACCGTCTGCCAGCATTCCTTCAGGTTGAGTGTGTAATTTTAGTTGAATTGCTGCCGGTTCATCAGCCGTGATTTTAGAATCTTCGCTAAAAACGGTTCCTTTTTCATCATAGCCAATCGCTTTAATTGTTCCGGATTTCCAAGCTATATTTTCGAAAGTAAATAAGAATTCGCTGCTTTGTTTACCAAAACCTTGTGAAACTCCATTTACAAATAGTTCAACTTTAGAAGCTGTCGAAACTACGTAAATGTTTTTGACAACTTTATCAGTATAATTCCAGTGCCCCATAATATGAGTGCGGTGTTTTTCGATATCAACCCAGCCATCCCAAATCACCTGATGCGCCCAATAACCGTCTTTGGGAATGCGCATGGCATCGACTTCGCCGCTTGTTCTGTAATTTTGCTCCCCGCGATGGTGCGTATTCGAGTCCGAAAATATGATATTTACACCGCCTGAATTCACTCTTTTTCCGGTTCCGGGTCTTTCACGATAATAATCATACCAGCGTACAATATTTTCTATAGCATGTCGATCCTGATTGTGATTGTAATCCTGAGCAGGATTGCCGCGATACAAAGGACCGTCGCCTTCTTTATGATACGGAGGGGAGAATTCGTCCCAATATTTACGCAAACCTTCATCTCTCGAATATTCAGTTGCCCACAAAGGTTTTCTGGCGCTTTTATTAATATAAAGCATTTCTCCGCCATATTCAGCTTCCTGACTGTCCAGCATTTCACGGGAACCAATCGCGCGTCCTCCAAAAGGATCATACGTATCCCTGAGGCTTTTCATTTCATGCATGTGCGGTTCGCTTATCGATTCGTTGCCGCTTTCATAAAAAATAATACTCGGATTGTTTCGGTTATAAATAATGGCATCGCGCATCAGATTTACCCGTTGTTTCCAGGTATCGCCCTGCGCATCTTTTTCGGCGTCGCCTGCGGGCATTGCCTGTAATAATCCCACTCTGTCGCAGGATTCAATATCCTGTTTCCAGGGCGTTACGTGCATCCATCGCACTAAATTTCCATTGCCTTCTACAATTAATTTATTGCTAAAATCACTTAACCATTGCGGAACCGACATCCCAATTGCCGGCCATTCATTACTGGTTCTCTGCGCATATCCTTTTACCTGAAGTACCCTGTCATTCAACCAAAATTGTCCTTCTTTAAATTCCGTTTTCCTGAATCCGGTTTTAGTCGAAACTTCATCAATAGTTTTTCCATCCACTTTCAAAATGGTTTTTACGGTATATAAATAACCGTATCCCCAACTCCAGAAATGTAGATTCTCAACGAGATGATTTGCTTTTAAAGTTTTAGTTTCGTTAGGTAAAACAGTCATTTTTTCACCAGAGAAAGAAGCAATTGGTTTTCCGTTAATATCTTCAATTAGTACTTCATATTCAACAGTTTTAGATGTATTGAATTCATTACGAATTTCGGTTTCGGCATTTATTACAGCGCTTGCGGCTGGAATATCAATTTTAGAGGGATAAATATAAACGCCAGTAGTTTTTAGAAAAGAATAGAGTGGAAGTGTCTGATATAATTTACTAGTAATATGCAAAAAGACGTTTTTAGGAATGCCGCCATAATTAGCATTAAAATTAATATTGTTCCATTGATAAGAAGCTCCAGTGGCTTTTTCTTTGTATTTCCAGTCATTATCAATTCGGAGTGCAATAGTATTTTCTGAAGGGAATGGTTTAATTAAATCCGAAATATCAAAGCCAAAAGCCATCACGCCATTTTCATGAAGTCCCACTTTTTGTCCGTTTACATAAATTTCTCCCGCTTGTCGGATGCCTTCAAATTCAATAAAAATTTTGCGATCCTTAATTCCTTTAGGCAATTTGAATTTTTTACGATACCAGACAATTCCTGTGGTGAGATGTTCGATGTCTTTTTCAAAAGCTTCTTCCTGATTGTAGGCATGCGGTAGGGTTACTTTTTTCCATGAATTATCATTGAAGTTTATAGTCCCGGCATCTTTAAAATCTCCTGTTTTTAGTTTCCAATCGGCATTAAAATTAAACTTTTCTCTCTTAAATTCCTGCGAGAATAAAACGGAATTAAACAGGAATATAGTAAAGTATATAAAAACTTTTTTCATTGGGATTGTTGATTTATAATAATCTGAATCAGTTGGAATACTAATTCAATTTCAACTTTTCAAAATCTGAAAAATTATTAAAGTAAAAGTATCAGCATAGAGTCAAATTACCATCCTGTAGCATCCTGTTTATAGAATTAAATACATAGTAAATTGTAGTATTTGTTTTTCAATCCATAATTTTTTATATAAATAAATAGGAATAGTAAAAAAATAAATAAATATTTTTTTTGATATGATATTTTGATGTTTTCTCTTTTAAATACTGGTTGTAAATCAAGCTGTTGTGTGTTTTTTCTGTTAAGATAAATATAAAAAATAATATAAGATATTGAAAGCTAACAGGATACTACAGGATACAGAGCATGGAGGTTCTCGATAAATTTGGATTAACTAAATAATTAACCAAATTTTAACTTTTATGAAAAACAAGCTTAATTTTTTGCTGATTTTGGCTCTGTTTGCCTTATTGCATACTACAGCTTATTCGCAGAACAAAGTGGTTAAAGGAACCATTACAGATATATCTGGGTTACCAATACCGGGCGCAAATGTACTTGTTAAGGGAACCAAGACAGGAACTACCACCGATTTTGATGGTAAGTATTCTGTAAATGCAACTCAGGGACAGGTATTGGTTTTTTCCTCGACAGGTTCTAAAACACAGGAAATTGCTGTGGGAACAAATTCAGAAATCAATGTAAAACTGGCAGATGATGTGTCTCAGCTTAACGAGGTGGTTGTTGTAGGTTACGGTACACAAAAGAAATCTGATGTAACCGGTGCTGTTGCAAGTGTAACCGCGGAGCAATTAATGAACAGACCAGTTTCGAATGCTCTTGAAGCATTACAAGGAAAAGCTGCCGGAGTTGATATTACCAGCAACGAGCGTCCGGGTTCTATTGGTACGGTTCGTATTCGTGGTACTCGTTCATTAACAGCAAGTAATAATCCGCTTTATGTAGTAGATGGTGTGCCTTTAATGTCGGATTCATCTATAGAAACACTGAACCCGAGGGATATTGCATCGATCGATGTTCTTAAGGATGCATCTGCAACCGCTATTTACGGTTCTCGTGGAGCAAACGGGGTTATCATTGTTACAACCAAACAAGGTAAGGCCGGGGTTTTTACATTAAACTATGCAGGAACATTAACAACTTCTAGTGTTGTAGACAGAGCACCATCAATGAATGCGGAAGATTTTATTCAATTCAGACGTTGGGCTGCTTATAACCTTAATCCAACGCTTTATGCACATCCGAATTCTCCGACTATGGCGAATGACAAATTGATTTTTGACAGCGCATTAGACGGACAAACTTCAAGAGATAATGTATTGAAAGGATGGCAAAGTGGAACTTGGGATGCTTCTAAAGTAACCAATACAGACTGGACTGATTTTGTAACTCAGGCAGGAATCACTAAAGAGCATGTATTAAGTGCCAGTGGTGGTTCAGAAAAAATCAATACATACGCATCGCTTGGATTTTTAGATAATGAAGGAACTCAAAAAGGGCAATGGTACAAGCGTTACACGGCTAAATTAAGTTCAAACATAAACCCTGTTGACTGGTTTGGTATGACGGCGTCTTTAAACGTTTCATGGAGTACACAGGATTACGGTATGTCTACTTTACAGGCAAGAAGCGGAACATCGCCAAATGCCATTCTTGGAGCAGCAAAATCAATTTATAATATTGCAGTTCCTTATGATGCAAATGGTAAAATGATTATTAATCCGGGTGGAGAATCTGGTGTTTACACGATCATAGACGAATGGGACAAAAGTACTCAACAGTCTCAAACGCTTCGTGCTTTAGGTAATTTTTCTGCCAATTTTAATATTGGAAAACTATACCAGCCTTTAGAAGGACTTAGTTATAAAATCAATTTTGGGCCAGATTTCCGTCATTGGAGAGAAGGTGTTTATGTTGATGGAACTTCATCACTTAAAGTTAATTCAGATGGAAGCGCTGGTACTAATTATGCACGTTTACAAAACCGTAGAGATATTTCATGGACTTTAGATAACATCATTACATACGACAGAACTTTTGCTGCGAGACACAAAGTAGGAATGACTTTATTGCAAACGGCTTCATCATGGAATATTGAAAACTCTTCGATGAGTGCTAACAATATCCAAAAACCATCTTTTTTATGGAACGCAATGGGAACAGTTGATCTTACCAATCCTGCTAATAATGGTCGTATGAGTTCAGGTCTTACAGAACGTCAGTTAAGCTCTTATATGGCTCGTGTAAATTACGGTTTCGATAATCGTTACTTATTGACAGTGTCCGGTCGTTGGGACGGTGCTTCGCAATTGGCAGAAGGACACAAATGGGATTTCTTTCCTTCAGCCGCTTTGGCCTGGAGAGTTAATAATGAAGAATTCTTAAAAGGAGTAAACTGGATCGAAAATCTTAAACTTCGTTTAGGTTTTGGTACAACAGGTAACTCATCGGTAGAGCCTTATAAAACAAAAGGAAGTATTTCTTCTATATTTCTTCCGTTCAACGGTATGAGTAACCAGATTGCTTATACGACTAATGAGCCTTATTATACAGATACTCAGTTATCAATGGCGAACAAAGAACTTGGATGGGAAAAAACAACACAATACAATCTTGGAGTAGATTTTAGTTTCTTCAATAATAGAGTAAGTGGTGCTATTGATGTTTATAGATCATTTACAAATGATTTATTGATGGCGGTTAAAATCCCAACGTTAACAGGTTTTCCTTCGACTTTTGCCAATATTGGTAAAACAAGTAATAAAGGTATTGAGGTAACACTTAATTTAATTCCAATTCAGACTAAAGGTGGATTTACATGGGAAACCAACCTAAATGCAGCGTGGCAGAAAGATGAAATTCTGGAATTAGCATACGGTAAAAATGATATGCCGGACAATACATGGTTTATTGGTGAGCAAATCGCTGTTCGTTATGGTTTTGATAACTTAGGTATGTGGCAGGATACTCCTGAAGATCAGGCTGAAATGGCAAAATGGAATGCTAATGGTTACGGATTTACTCCGGGAAATGTTCGTCCTAAAGATCAAAACGGAGATTACAAAATGGATGTTGCTGACCGTACAGTTTTGGGTAACAGTAACCCAACCTGGACGATGGGATGGAATAACAATTTTGAATATAAAGGAATTGAATTGGGAATCAATATTTACGGACGTATGGGTTATTTGGCTGATTTAGGCGGAGAAGCTCTTACATCACATAGTAATCAAAGAGAGGTTGATTACTGGAGACCTGATAATACAGGAGCTGAGTTTCAAAAACCTATTTTGGGACAAGCAACATCGGGTTCTGCTGATAAATTCTCAGGGCTTCTTGGTTTCCCAAAAGCTTCATTTGTAAAAATTCGTAATATTTCATTAGGATATAATTTCCCTAAAGATCTGGCTTCAAAAGTAGGATTGGCCAATTTTAAACTTTATGTACAAGCGGTAAATCCGGGTAATATTTATCAATCATTAGATTGGTATGATCTGGATACAAATTCGACATACTCTAATCGCAGTTTCGTTATGGGTCTTGAAGTTGGGTTTTAATAATAATGTGTTGTAACGAATTAAGTATAACAAAAAAAGTAAAAAAATGAATACTATAAAAAATATCGGAATCAGTTTCTTGATCATGATAGGATTATCGATTTCTTCCTGTTCAAAAGACTTTCTTGACGAAGAATTGAACAATCAATATTCGACTGATTATTTTGACACACCAGAAGGGCTGCAATCTTTGGCAGTATCGCTTTATGGTAATATCCGTTGGCATTTTGGTTTCGAATGGTCGTATGCCAATACATTGTACGGAACGGATGAGTTTACAAACGCAAACGATTTGACCAATGAAATGTGGAATACTTATGACAATCGTTTTGGACCTATTGGTGCTACGGCAGCTACAGGAGCAGCGAACGGAAATGCTACAAATCCTGCGGCACTTTGGGATGAAATGTATTACGGAATTGCATCTTGTAATACTATCATTGCAAAAGCCCCAACTAAAATTGAAGATTTAAAAATTCGTAATCGTTGTTTGGCACATGCTTATTTTTTACGCGGATACAACTATTACCGTTTAACAGCCCAATACGGTGGTGTGGTATTGCAAACAGTACCTGCAACAGGAGTAGTTCGTAATTTTACACGTGCTACAGAAGAGCAATGTTGGGAACAGGTAATATCTGATTTAAGAAATGCGTATGAACTTTTTGAAGGTGAAGTTTTTACTTATGGAAAAGGAATTACATGGACAAAAGCTACTGCAGCTCATTTTTTAGCAAAAGCACTATTATTCCGTGCTTCAGAACGTAATGATAAATGGAATTCAGCGTATAAAACAAAGGACCTTGAAGAAGCAATTCAAGCTTGTAGTTATGCAATATCTGCCCGTGGCGCACTAACTCCTAATTATAGTGATCTTTATGCGAATTGGACTGGAATTGATTGCCCTAACGAACAATTAAGCGAAATCTTAATGGCTGCAGGACATAACGGAGACGCTGCTACAGTTGGTCGTTTTGGAAACCGTACGTATAGTTATTTTGCGCCACAATTTTCCAGTTTCTCAGGCGGATGGGTAAAACGTGGTGTTTGGATTGGAAGTATGGACTTTCAACGTTGCCGTCCAACTGAATATGCTTATGCAGTTTACGATCACGTAAATGATGCCCGTATGTGGAAAACGTTTAGAACTGTTTACGGAGCCAATACAGTAGTTACTGCCAATGCAGGAGTAAAAATTGGGGATCCGGGTATTGTAATGATATTAAATACTAAAGATGATAATACGTATAACGGTGCAAAATTTGGAGCAAGCGTTCAGGCGCCAACCTGGACAGATGCAAACGGCCGTTTACCAGAATGGACAACTGGAAAAAGACAAACTGCCACAGCAGGAACTCTCTCAGCTGTTAAAGGACAATATGTGCCTAACTCATCAGTTTTGTACCAAAACGGAACTTACGTAGCACCTACATTCAAAAATCAGCCAATTTGTAATTTCTTTGCCGGAATCAATAAAACAGAAGATGGTACAAGAACTGCAGAAAGAGGAGATGCACACCGTGATGTAATCATGGCACGTCTTGGTGAAACGTATCTTATACGTGCAGAATGTTATGCCCGTTTACAGCAATATGGTAATGCAATGCAGGATATCAACGTGATTAGAGCAAGAGCACAATGGAAAAGCGGTGAAAATAGATCGTATTATAACGATGGTTCTCAGGCGTTTAAAACAAATGCTTTGAACACAGGAACTTCGGCGACAAACTTTACAGCTTCAAATTTAGATATGAATACCTATTATTTGTCTAATCCAACAATACCGGTTACAACTGTGGCATCTGATTTAAGATTAACATCATTTCCTGCTAATTTACCGGCAGAAGATGAAGCTATTATTGCTAAAGTTGGAGCGGCAAGTGATTACGAGCGTGCCTTAAACTTTATCCTTAACGAATATACACGTGAGCTATTAGGAGAATGGCAGCGTTGGGAAACACTTTCCCGTACAGGAATGTTAATCAAACGTGCAAAAGCATTCAATGCTGAAGCAGCAACAAATATCACGGCCAATAAACACGAACTTCGTCCAATACCACAATCCTTTATTGATGGATTGCTAAATGATGACGGATCGAATTTATCTGATTCTCAAAAGAAAGACTGGCAAAATCCTGGATACTAGTATTTTTATTTTTTGTTTTTGAAACCGTCTCAAAAGAGACGGTTTTTTTTAGAATTTATCTTTTTGTAATCTTTTAGGCAGGAAAGCACAGGATGCTAATATCGTCTTAGTGTTTTAATTTTAAAGTCAATCTTTAACTGTTATTTTTTATTTTTAATATATTGAATTACAATATATATAAAGTGAGTCACTTCAACTCATAGTATAATATCTGGTATTCGTTGAAAAAGAATAAAATCGGTCACATGTAATTGAAAATTAAATAGAAAAAATGTCAAAAACTAATCTCAAATATCTTTTATTGAACATTGCATTACTGCTGTTTTCTCTGCCCGTTTTCTCTCAAAAGGATATGAAAAAAGAGAAATCTCATATTGCCAATAAACCTTTATATAGGGATCCTATTTTTGACGGAGCCGCCGATCCAACGATTATTTGGAACAATAAAGAAAAAAAATGGTTCATGTTCTACACCAATCGACGAGCAAAAGATACCACAGCAAAAGGAATAACCTGGGTACACGGAACCCGAATTGGCATTGCTGAATCTTTTGATGGTGCAAATTGGAAATACAGAGATACCTGCAACATCAATTATAAAATTAAAGAGGTAACGCATTGGGCACCGGATGTAATTCAGTATAAAAACTTGTATCACATGTATTTAACAATCGTTCCGGGAATTTTTAACGATTGGTACCATCCACGATCCATCATTCATTTAACCAGTAAAAATTTAATCGACTGGAAATTCGAGTCCCAATTGAAGCTGGCTTCGGAAAGATGTATTGATGCTGCTGTTTTTAAATTGCCAAACGGTTCATGGAGAATGTTTTATAACAACGAAAACGACGGGAAATCAATTTATTATGCAGATAGTAAAGACCTCTATAATTGGGTTGACAGCGGAAAGAAAATTGTAAAAGACAGGGGTGAAGGTCCAAAAGTATTTCAATGGAAAGGAAAAAACTGGATGATTTCGGATTCATGGAGAGGATTGAATGTATATTCTTCAGAGGATTTCCTGAACTGGAACCGACAGGAAAAAAACATTCTTCAAGTTCCCGGAACCGGAGAGGATGATAAAGTAATTGGCGGACATCTGGATGTTATTGTGAATAACGATCGAGCTTATATTTTTTACTTTACACATCCCGGAAGAACACCTGAAAATAAAGATATAGATAGTTATGAAACCAAAAGAAGTTCGATACAAGTTGCCGAGTTAGAGTATATAAATGGAGAAATTATCTGCAATCGGGATCAACCAGTTTATATTAATCTAAAACATTAACTAAAGTTTATTAAATATCTTATTTTTAATTATTTATGAATTAACTATAGAAATTATCTATTGAGTAAAATTAGCAAAAATACTTTGAAATTCACTTTTCATATTAACAAAAAACTACTATCATGAATTATAACCTGACCAAAATTATAACCGTTTTCGCTATCGGAATTTGTACCAATATAAAAGCCCAGACAAACGATGTAACGGCACCATTGCATTTAATGAAACCGGATTATATAACGCCATATATTATTCCGGAAAAAAATAATATCGAAAATGTATTGAGCAGAGTTTATACTTTTCTGGAAGAAAACACGGCTTCAAAAGCGATTTATGTAAGCGATAATTCAGAAGTAAAAGATTTTAAAAAAGCCAAAGGAAAAATAGCATTTTCTTCCGGTGCTTTTAGATTAACAAGTTACGAATGGGGCGTTACCTATGCCGGAATGCTCTTGGCAGCCGATGCGACAGGAAAAAAAGAATATGCAGAATATGCCAACAAACGTTTAAAATTGATCGCAGAAATTGCAGCCAATTATAAAACCGAAAATATAAAAGATTCTCCCGTGCATACCGTTTTACAGCCCAAAGCTTTAGACGATGCAGGCGCATTATGTGCAGCATTTATAAAAGCAAAAAAGAACGACCCAAATGCGCCTTACGATCCTGTAATCAATAATTTCATCAAATACATAAGCGAAAAAGAGCATCGTTTACAAGACGGGACACTGGCAAGAAACAGACCACAGGACAATTCGCTGTGGTTAGATGATATGTTTATGAGCGTTCCCGCTTTGGCACAAATGGGCAATTATACCGGCGATGTCAAATATTTTGATGATGCCGTAAAACAAGTTAATCAGTTTTCTGAAAGAATGTTCAATGCTCAAAAAGGACTTTATATGCACGGTTGGGTTGAGTCGATGGAGGTCCATCCTCAATTTCATTGGGCAAGGGCAAATGGCTGGGCAGTAATGACAATGGTCGAATTATTAGAAGTATTACCTAAAGGTCATCCGGGCTATTCTCAGGTCTTGTCTCAATTGCAAAAGCACATTGCCGGATTATTACAATATCAGGACGGAACCGGATTTTGGCATCAGTTAATAGATCGAAATGATACTTATTTAGAAACTTCGGCGACAGCCATTTATGCCTATTCAATTGCCAGAGCCATCAATCGCGGCTATGTCGACAAACTGGCTTATACACCCGCAGTTTTATTAGCGTGGAATGCAGTAGCTTCAAAAGTAAACGCAAAAGGTCAGGTCGAAGGAACCTGCGTAGGTACCGGAATGGGGTTTGATCCCGCTTTCTATTATTATCGCCCCATAAATCTATATGCTGCACACGGTTACGGTCCTGTTTTATTGGCTGGAGCCGAAATGATTCTGTTACTGAAAAACAATCAGTTTGAAATCAACGACAGTTCGATACAATTGAAGGTTAGGAGTTAATAAGTTAATGAGTTATGGGTTATGAATTATGAGTTATGAGTTTTTGGAAGCGGGTTAGAATTAATCTCGCAATTCCGTAAGCTATAGGGAGCAGAGTCGCAAGGAATAATTAAAAAAGCAATGATAATAAAACTTTGTGTCTTTGCTCCCGATAGCTATCGGGATTGCGCGATTAATCGACAAAGTATATCAACAAAACTTATAGACTTAATATAATAAAACAGATAAAGTAATTTAAAAAAAACTTAGCGACTTAGCGGCAAATAAACCAACAGCATATGAAATTAAAACCAACAATAAACATACTTTTCCTGTTATGTACAATAACAGCTTTCAGTCAGATTGGGAGAAGATTTCCTTCTGAAAAAAAGATCATCAAAGACCCCGTTACGGGTCAGGAATTAATTTTTTTGACCACAACATCAGCGGGAGATTCTAAAACCTATCCAACACATCCGCAATGGACATCTGATGGCGAATGGCTGATTTTCAGAACCAAAAGAGCCAATGGAGAAGCCGTCGCGGTTAATGAAAAATCAGGTGTAATGGTTCAGGTAACAGAAGGCGGTTATACGGGAACATTATGTATGGCGCAAAAGTCGATGAAATTGTATTTTATGCGTAAAGCACCAGAAGATAAAATGCAGATTATAGAAGTTAATTTAGCCGATGTTTTTAAAGACAGTCAGGCCGGAAAAATGAAAACTATTGCAGCTTACGAGCGTGTTTGCGGTACGGCTAATCCTGAAATGGGCGCTTCGGGAGATATGGCTTTGGATGCTGATGAAGAAAGAGTTTATTTTAGAATAGGGAAAGAAGAAGCAGCGAAACACTTAGATCCGAATATTAAAATCGAAAAGAGTTTTGGTCCAAGAAACATGGGCGCAGGACCAGGCGGAATTAGCAGTATGAATTTGAAAACAGGTGAATTCAAACATGTTGTTTCAGTTCCGTTTCAGGTGGGACATATTCAGTCGAATATATGGAATCCCGGCGAACTGGTTTTTTGTTGGGAAACAGGAGGAAAATCACCTCAAAGAACCTGGACCGTCATGGCCGACGGTTCCGGTTTAAGACCTTTGTATCCCGAATCTGATTATGAATGGGTAACGCATGAAGCTGTAATTTCTAAAGATGAGGTGGCAATGGCGATTATGGGGCATCGCAAAATCGATATTCATAAAGAAAAACCGGTAGAAGTTACAACTAGTACTGAAGTACGCAATCCTGAAAATCCCGGACAGGAAAGCAATTGGGGAAATTCAGGAACGCGTGAAAAACCAACAGGCCTGGCGATTGTAAACCTTAGAACCAGAGAAATGATTATTGCAGGACAAACCAAAAGCGGCAGCGGTTTATGGCACGTACACGGTTCATCTGACGGAAGATGGGCGGTAGGAGATGATTTTTCAAGAAGTTTGTATTTAATAGACCGAAAAACAAACGAAATGATGATGCTTACCACAGGACACAAAGAAACTGCAGCAGATCATATTCATCCCACTTTCAACAGAGACGGAACAAAAATTCAGATTCAGTCGGCAATGCTTTCTAAAGACAATCGAACGATGAATATTTGTATTGTAAATGTGCCTAAAGAATGGTTAAAACGTGGTTTTTGAGGGGCAAAGGGGCAAAGGAACAAAGTTTTAGAGCAACAAAGGTTCAAAGATTGGATTGTAGAGACGCACAGCAGTGCGTCTTCTGGTAATGAATAAATAATCTCGCAAAGGCGCAGAGTCGCAAAGTTTTTACTAACGGTGAGAATAAAATCACAAAATGATTTAATGTATTTCAAATAAAAAACTTTGTCACTTAGCATTTTGCAAAGCTCAAAATAAAAAAGCTTTGCGACTCTGCGCCTTTGCGAGATTAATTAACCCAATAAGAAAAAAAACTTTATGCCTTAGCGGCAAAAAAAACAGCGTAAATCCGTAAAAATCCGTTCCATCTGTGGGCCATTTTAAAATAATTCAAAATGAAGAAAATAGCAGTATTAATTTTTACTATTTCCACTTTAGCTTCCTACAGTCAAAGTAAATTAGGCTATTATGTTTATAGTGATAAAAGTAACAATGCCATTTATTCCGGAGTTCCCTGGCTGGATCAAAACGGAAATATAGTAAGTGCACATGGAGCAAATATTATAAAAGAGAAAGATACATTTTATCTTTTTGGAGAAGCACACACAGATACCAGCAACGCTTTTGTTGGATTTAATTGTTATTCCTCGAAAGACCTTTATAACTGGAAATTTGAAAGTGTTGCACTTCCTGTACAAAGATCCGGTAAATTGGGTCCTAACAGAGTTGGAGAAAGGGTTAAAGTAATGAAAAGCCCCAAAACAGGAGAATACGTTATGTACATGCACGCCGATACTCTGACTTATAAAGATCAGTTCGTAGGGTATGCGGTTTCAAAAAAGATAAAAGGACCTTACGAGTTCAAAGGTCCACTTTTATTTCAGGGGAAACCCATAAAAAAATGGGATATGGGTACGTTTCAGGACGATGATGGATCGGGTTATGTTTTGGTTCATGGTGGCGAAATTTATAAATTAAGTGATGATTATAAATCGGTTACAGAAAAGGTAAACGAAAATATTACAACAGGTTTTGAATCACCTACAATGCTTAAAAAAGATGGTTTGTATTATTTTATAGGTTCACATCTTACAAGCTGGGAGAAAAACGATAACTATTATTATACCTCAAATTCACTAAAAGGCCCTTGGACATCAAGAGGATTAATCGCACCGGAGGGAACATTAACATGGAACTCACAATCGACCTTTGTTTTACCAATTCAGGGAACAAAAGAAACCAATTATATGTTTATGGGAGATCGCTGGTCTTATCCTAAACAAGGATCTGCAGCTACTTATGTTTGGCAGCCGTTTGTAATTTCGGGAACATCAGTTTCAATGCCAAAGTATCAGGAAGCATGGCAAATTAATCTTTCAACTGGAATAGCTTCTGCTTTAGAAAATAAAGGAATAGTACTAAAAAACACTGACAAACAAATTCAATACAAAGGAAATTGGAAACACACCGACTCTGAAAGTAAATCAGATGAAAAAGAAGCTTCTTTTTCGATCAAATTTAACGGACGACAGACTACATTGTATAGCTTTTCAGGGCCTGAAAATGGTTATGCAAAAGTAGTTTTAGCAGATGAAAATGGACGTAACATACTAACAAATACGATCGATATGTACAGTAAATTTTCAATTGAAGGACCGGTATTTCGATCTCCGATTTTAAAAAAAGGAAATTACATTTTAACCGTTTATAATACAGAAGAAAGACCCAATTGGTCCGATAAAAAGAAAACAAATTATGGAAGTACAGGGAATTATATTTCTGTAAGTCAAATAAGTATTGAGGGAGGTTCAAAGTGACAAAGCAACAAAGGTTCAAAGATTGGATTGTAGAGACGCACAGCAGTGCGTCTTCTGGTAATGAATAAATAATCTCGCAAAGGCGCAGAGTCGCAAAGTTTTTAATAACGGTGAGAATAAAATCACAAAATGATTTAATGTATTTCAAATAAAAAACTTTGTCACTTAGCATTTTGCAAAGGTCAAAATAAAAAAGCTTTGCGACTCTGCGCCTTTGCGAGATTAATTAACCCAATAAGAAAAAGAACTTTGTGCCTTAGCACCTTAGCGGCAAAAAAAACAGCGTAAATCCGTAAAAATCCGTTCCATCCGTGAGCCATTTTAAAATAATTCAAAATGAAGAAAATAGCAGTATTAATTTTCACAATCTCAACTTTAAGTTCTTATAGTCAAAATAAGAATCTAAGCGACTTTTCTATTACAGATTCTAATAAAGTAACATCCATTTATATCGATAAAAATACCGATCCTTTGATTATTTGGGCGGTAAATGAATTGGCGGATGATGTAAAAGATATTACCGGGAAGCGACCTGAGATTATTCAGACGAATACCATTTCTAAAAAAGGTATTTATATTGGGCAGGTATCTTCTTCTTTTTTTAAATCGAAAGCAACTCAGAAAGGACTTTTAAATCAATGGGAAAAATTCTCCATCCAAAAAGAAAAAGACAATCTTTTAATCGCCGGATCAGATGTTCGGGGAACTGTATATGCTATTTTTGAAATAACAGAACGACTGGGTGTTTCTCCCTGGAAATGGTGGGCAGATGTTCATTCGATCAAAAAAGAAAATCTGGCATTACAACTTCCCCGAAAGGGAATCATAACATCGCCATCTGTACAATACCGCGGCATTTTTTTAAACGATGAAGATTGGGGATTACAGCCGTGGGCCGCTAAAACTTTCGAAAAAGAAACGGGAGATATTGGCCCCAAAACGTACGAGAAAATATTTCAATTGTTGCTGAGATTAAAAGCCAATACCATTTGGCCGGCGATGCATCCGTCTACAAAAGGTTTTTTTACTATTGCGGGAAATAAGGAAATGGCGCAAAAATACCATATCGTTATCGGATCATCGCATGCAGAACCTATGCTTCGTAACAATGTTGACGAATGGAAACCAAAAATTCATGGCGATTATAATTATTTTACGAATAAAACACAGGTCGATAAATACTGGCAGGATCGTTTGGATGAATTAAAACTGGCTCAGAACGAAACTATTATGACATTGGGTATGCGAGGCGTTCATGATAGTAAAATGGAAGGCGCAAAAGATTTAGCAGAATCGATTGCTATGGTCGAAAAAATCATTGTAAATCAGCGTGAAATGCTTTCGAATACCTTCAAAAAGCCTTTGGCAGATATTCCGCAAGCTTTTGTTCCGTACAAAGAAGTTTTAGAATTATATGATAACGGACTTAAAATTCCTGATGACATAACTTTGGTTTGGCCCGATGATAATTACGGTTATATACGTCGTTTGAGTAATCGTGAAGAACAAAAAAGGTCGGGTGGAAGTGGTGTGTATTATCATATAAGTTATTGGGGAAGGCCGCATGATTATCTTTGGTTAAGTACGACACAACCGGGTTTGATCTGGTATGAAATGACTAAAGCCTATGAAAACGGTGCAAAAAAAATGTGGATTGTAAATGTGGGCGATATAAAACCGGCAGAATATGATACCGAACTTTTTCTGGATTTGGCATGGAATATCAACAGTATAAAATCAGACGGACTTAGCCAATATTTGAAGGATTGGATTTCAAGAGAATTTACGCCTGAAATTGCAACTGATTTGAGTATTGTTTTTGAGGAATATTACCGATTGGCCTCACTAAGAAAACCGGAATATATGGGTTGGAGCCAAACGGAACCAACAACTCCCATAAAACTTTCTGATTTTACAAAGGAAGAATCTCTGAACAGAATAAAAGCCTATGATGCGCTCATTAAAAAAGTAGATAGTTTGTCGGCTTTTGTTCCTGCAGAAAGAAAAGCTGCGTGGTTTCAGTTGGTGGAATATCCGGTAAAAGGATCCGCTTATATGAATCATAAATTTTTGTATTGGAATTTAGAAGCCACAACTTCAGATGAAAATCAGAAGAATAAATATGAATTATTAGCTTCGGAATCTTATCAGAAAATCAAGGAATTAACGGATTTTTACAACACGAAATTAAGTGATGGAAAATGGAATTATATGATGTCGATGCATCCGAGAAATCTGCCCGTTTTTGATTCGGTTAAAAAAAATACTTTTTCAAAAGAAATGGCTATTAAAACAACGAATCGAATCGATATTCAGGCGAATAAATTCAGTGGTAAACAAGATGCAAAAGAATACAAGTGGAAACCAATTAACGGTTTGGGATACAGTAATAATGCGATTACTTTATTTCCGTTTGATCAGCATATTTTTAAAAATGAAAAACCTGATGTTTCTTATGAATTTGAAATTGATCAACAAGATAATTACACTATCGAGGTTCGTTTATTGCCCACACACGCTAACAATTTCGATCATGAAATAGGTATTCAACTGGACGGAAATGCAATACAATTTTTTAAAACCAATACAAAAGACAGAGAGAATACCTGGAAAGAAAATGTATTGCGAAATAGTGCGATTGTAAAACTTCCTGTTTCGAATGTTTCAAAAGGAAAACATACCGTTACAATACAAGTCAACCAAACCGGAATTGTACTGGATCAATTGGCAGTTTATAAGACAGGGTTTTAGTTATGAGTTATGGGTTATGGGTTTGAAATGAGAATTTAACCGCAAAGAGCGCAAAGGTTTACGCAAAGTTCGCTAAGATTTTTTAGTTGTTTTTTGTTTAGAATGAAAAGATCGCAAAGCTATATCAACATACAGCTTTGCGATCTTTGCGTTTATATATAATTCTAAAAGTTAAAAAAACTTGCGTTCTTTGCGGTTAAACTCTCAAAGAGCGCAAAGGTTTACGCAAAGTTCGCTAAGATTTTTTAGTTGTTTTTTATAAAAATGCAAAGTTCGCAAAGCTATATCAATATACAGCTTTGCGAACTTTGCATTTTTATAAAAAACAATGATCAAAAAAAACTTGCGTTCTTTGCGGTTAAATAAACATACAGCTAGTTTCTAAAATCAAACCATAAATTCATTTTAATCCCATCATCACCGCTTTTAATACGAATGTTGGTTGGCTGACTTTGAGGCCCTTGTTGTTCTAAAGGTTTGAAATCTCTCATCGCCGGAATTTCGTACATGAAAGAAATATCGCCTTCCGGAAATGCGGGTTGAGGATAACTTCCGGTGAAAGCATTTTTAGGCAAATCTGGAGTAAATAATCTTAAAAATAAATTATCAGATTCGCTAAAAACTTTAAATGATGAAGCTCCGGCTTTTAGGTTCGCGCCTAATAAATTGGCGTGATATCCTTTGAATTCAGGATAAATAAGGTTCTCAAAACTTTCTCCCGTAATAGTATTGTTGTATTCTTTCTCCCAAATGCCGTAAGTCGTTCCTTTTATTCTGTTTTTCCAGACATGGTACGGACCTCTTCCAAACCATTTAATACCTGTAACTTCTTTTTCAGGAAAACTAAAAGTGATTCCGAAAGAGTTGATTTTATCTTCAAAAAAAGCACCATCGAAACCTTCTCCGCCAGAAGCATTTTTTAAGGCAACCAATTCCATTTTAAATCTTCCGTCCGGCTCCATGATCCATTTTATAGAAGATAATCCGCCTGAATAGTTGACTTTACAAACGGCTTTATCACCTTCCTGAGAAACCTGAATGTCTTT
The DNA here is from genome assembly GCF_020905295.1 of Flavobacterium piscisymbiosum. Taxonomy (NCBI): domain Bacteria; kingdom Pseudomonadati; phylum Bacteroidota; class Flavobacteriia; order Flavobacteriales; family Flavobacteriaceae; genus Flavobacterium; species Flavobacterium piscisymbiosum. Next base: position 3,999,578 of record NZ_JAJJMM010000001.1, read on the forward strand.
TAATTTCGCTTTCATGCCAATTGGGCGAGGACCATTGGTAAGCGGAATCGTTGCTGTTTTGTTTTTTATTGTTACAATTTCACCCGTTGCAGCATCTATTGTAACCGTTATATCGTTTCCTTTTAAAGTAATTTCGTTTCCTGTTTTAATTCCTGAAGCTTTGGTTTTTGTATCTTGAACAGCTAAAAACTTATCCGCATAAAATTTTGCTTTATGAATAGGCCATGTCCAGGTATAAATTTCTTTATTGAATTGATCATAAGCAGTTACAGACAAAATATCTCCTTCGGCAAAATTGTTAGGAACAGCAAATTGAATTTTACGTGTTTCTCCCGGATCAATACCCGGAATTTCAATTTTACCCGCACTAATTTCCTTCGCAACACCATTTGTATAAAGTACGTCATTATCTGATTTTAATACTTTAAATTCCATTTTGCAGGAATTCAGATTACTAAAAAGATAATCGTTTTTGATTAAAAAAGAACCGTCAAAAGTTGCTGTAACTTGTTTGGGCTGAAACTGAATAGGCGCCCAAACTTCTTTTACCGTATAATAACTTCCTTCTCTTTCGCGATGCGGTCCCAGAATTCCATCGGCGGCAAGCGAACCTTTCGAATCAAATTTTACATCGCCCGTCCAGTCAGAGCGTTTTACGGCTTCATCGAGCATGGCCCACATAAATCCTCCGGCAAACAACGGACTTTCTTTATAACGGTTCCAGAAGTCCTCTAGAGCTGCTCCGTGTCCGTTATCGTACGTTCCGTGCATGAATTCGGTAGGGAAAAATACATTTTCACCGGCATTAAAACGGTGCATTCCTGTTAAATAAGTCGGATAATGGTGTGTATCCCAGCCGTTAAAATCAGCCCACGGATGAATCACAATTCTTTTTTGAGGATCATTATCAGCAAAAACTTTATCGACATCGTAGTTCCAGCCGCCTTCGTTACCATTGTCCCAAATAATTACCGATGCATGATTGACATCGCGCGTCACCATTTCCTTCACCAATTTTGTTCCCGTCTCTGTATCATACGAGTTTTGCCAGCCCGCCAATTCATTCAAAACAAAAAGTCCTAACGAATCGCAAACTGCCAGAAAGTGATCGTCCGGCGGATAATGGCCACGAACCGCATTCATATTCATGTCTTTTAATAATTTACCGTCTAATTCGCTGATACGCTTGCTGGTACTTCGTCCGCCTTCTGGCCAGAATGAATGACGATTAATTCCTTTCATGATAATTTTAGTGCCGTTTACATAAATCCCGTCCTGTTTTTTAAACTCTAAAGTTCTAAAACCAATTCGTTTGTTGTATTGATGCAGAATGGTTCCGTTTTGTTTTAAAACCAATTCCAGATTGTATAAATTAGGATTTTCAGGATCCCACGGTTTTACTTTATTCCATTGTGCTGCAATACTTTCTTTAGTGCTTTTTGCTTTAACAGGAAAAGTAAAAGTTTGAAAATTTTCTCCATTCGAGCCTTTTAACGAAGCTTCGAGAGTAGTGTTTTTTGGGATGTTTTTCAGGTTCAGGTCAACTGTTATTGAACCGTCCATTTTTGGGTTTACAGCGATATTTTCGATATGGGATTTCGGGGAAACTTCCAGCCAAACCGGGCGATAAATACCTCCAAACAACCACCAGTCGGCTCTTCTTTCGGCAGCATTTACAGATTTATTAGCAGAATGTTTCCAGACATGAACTTCCAATATATTTTTGGAACCAAATTTTAATAAGGATGAAATATCATATTTAAATTCATAAAAACCGCCCTGATGAATAGCTCCGGCCAGTTTTCCGTTTACTTTTACTTCGGTATCCGTCATCGCGCCGCCAAAAGCAATTACAACGTCTTTGTCTTTATAATTGGCAGGAATTTCAAATTCATATTTATACAAACCTTCTTCTTTGCTGGGTTCTTTTTGGTTCAGCTCCTTGTACCATCTTCCGTAGGTATATTCGCCAAAACCTTCTAATTCCCATTGCGAAGGAACATTTATTTTAGACCAGACTTTACTGTTATTTCCGCCGGTACAATAAAAATCCCATTGTACGGGATGTTCGAAATCTTTTCCCGAAAGATAGATTTTATCTGTTTGCTGCGCCGAATTATTTTGGGATATAAAAAGCGTAAAAGCAATAATACTAAACTTTTGAATGGTGTTTTTGAGCATCATAATTGGTTTGAATTCTTTGGTAGGTTAGTTAGTTGCCATCTGGTTTCGCAATTTCGAAACGAGCACTCATAGGCAGAGTCCAGCTGGAAATAAAATTAGGTTTATTTGGATTGTAATCCGGAGTTTCTTTTTTAATTTGTTTTTGTAACGGAATATCAAGCTCACGAATTCCCTTAAGAACGCAAAGTGCAATTTCGTTGGCTCCAAAACTATTAAAATGAGTATTATCGTCCAGCGCTTTTTCCTGTCCCGGAAATGTATTCGCAGGATATTGCACAAAAGCTTTTCTTGAAACTTCGTCGCCCCAGGCTTCGTATAATACAGTTGTCATTTTGGTAATATCGATAAGGGCAATGTTGTTTTTTTGGGCAACAGCGCGCATTCCATCAGGAAATTCGCCGTGAGTTTCTTTTAAAGTGCCATTTTCATTAAAGAACCTTCTTTGCGTAGGCGTTACCAAAACCGGAATCGCTCCTTTATCTTTGGCCGATTGAACGAATTCCTTCAATAATTCTGAATAAGATCTCCAGGCTCCATTTCCTTCGCCTTTGATTTTTTCGTCATTATGCCCAAATTCCACAAACAAATAATCTCCTTTTTTAATTTGCGAAAGTATCTTTTTTAAGCGATTTGCTCCTTTAAAAGAACTCAATGAAGATCCTGAATACGCATAATTGGCCACCACAACAGTATCATCAAAATAATTGGTAATAAATTGTCCCCACGATGCCCATGGCTCTACATCCTGATCTGTAACCGTTGAATCTCCAGCCAGATAAACAACTGTAAGATTGTCTTTTGGAGTGATTTTTATACTGTGAACAGTAACTTCACCTAAAAATTCAAGGGTTAGTTTATCATCCCAATTAAAAATCTCTTTTTCCCTGTCTTTCAGGCTGATATTCGTTTGATCATCGATTTTAATGTTTCTTACATTCACATTAAAAGTTTTTGTTACTTTTTGACCTTTTTGTATTGGGAATTCCCTTAGCATTAATCTTCGCGATTCGGCTTTTATGGTGACATTTGATGGAGTTTCATTGCTTCCTAAAACTACTTCGATCTGATAATTGCCTTCAGGAACTTTTACCGAAAAGTAAGTAGGTTTTGTGGTAGAAAAAGAATTTGAGTTGATGTTGACATTCGAAACTGAATTAGAATCAAATCCATAACCTAAACTTGAATTATATGCAACTGCGTTCTTAACTATTGTTCCTTTTGAAGTTTTTGCGGCAGTGCCAAAATAAAACAACAAAGATTTTGCGTCCTTATCATTAGCTGTCGAATTTACTTTTGGCTGCGTGGCAAATAAAAAAGCCGGCATACAAAAACAAAATAAAAGGGTGCTGATTTTTATCAATTTTTCAGGGTTTTAATTTATTTGATTTTCAAATCTAAAATTTCTGTTTCGATAAAGTATCCTGTACTATGATGTTAAAAAGAAAACGTATTTATTTTTTTGTTTGAAAGTTTATCAGAATTTTAAAATTATGAAATCGTTTGTTATAATGGCTGTTCTTGAGATATACTTTTGCAATTTGATTATTTGTTTAATGAAATCTTTAATTTTTAATATAAAATTGATCAATAAGAAAGGATAGTACAGGATAGTTTTCTTTTTTTGATTGTATTATTTTACAAAAGCAAATTACAAAGCATAATTGCTACTGTATAAAATGCATTTGTTGAAAATGATATTGTCTGAAATTTAATAAGGCAATTAAAGATAGATTGTTTAAGTTTTTAAGTTTGTTTAAAGCAAAAGTGGTTTTTTGTGGTCTAATGCCCGATATCCTTCGGGCATTATATTTTTTAGCAAAGCGTTAAAAATTTTTTCTCGCAGATTTGCTTCGCCTGTTCGCTATCGCTCGGGTTGCAGATTTACTTTTTAATCTGTTTAATTCTTTATCAGGATACTATCGTGAATAGCTTCATTTAAACACATAGAAACATAGATTTAATGTGTAGAAAAAGGAAGCAAAAAGAAATATATTTCTTCACATAGCTATGTGCATTTTTATTAAGTGAAATGCCTTTTTTAGTAAACAAAAGCTATGTTTCTATGTGTTTTAAAAAAAATGGTTTTTCTTTTATTGTGAATAAATTAATTAAAAAAAAATAAAACTCCATCATGAAAAAAATAACGTTTTGCTATTGCCTTTTAGTCTCGCTTATTTTTTTATCCTTCAAAAAAGATGCAACTTCTGTAACTCAAACAGAAGTCGTAGTAAAAGCGCCTTTTGAAATGCCGGCGATCAAAATTCCTGATTTTAGTAAATGCAAACAATTTTCGATTACAGATTTTGGAGCTATTAAAGGCAATAAAGAAAAAACATCAGAAGCGATTAATAAAACGATTGCCAAAGCCAATAAAGCAGGCGGCGGAATTGTGGTGATTCCGGAAGGAGAATGGCTTACAAAGAAAATCCATTTTAAAAGTAATGTAAATCTTCATCTCAATAAAGGTGCGGTATTACTGTTTTCAGAAGATCCAAATGATTATTTGCCAGCCGTTCGCTCGACTTGGGAAGGATACGAATGTTACAATTATTCACCTTTGATTTATGCGTACCAATGCAAGAATATTGCGATTACGGGAGAAGGCGAATTGAAAGCAAAAATGGACGTTTGGAAAGAATGGTTTGCCCGCCCAAAACCGCATATGGAAAACCTGAAACGACTGTATTATCTGGCTTCGTACAACAAACCAATGAAAGAAAGACAAATGGTGAATGATTCGGCGCATTTTCGTCCGCAGTTTATTCAGTTCAATCGTTGCGAAAATATTTTGATGGATGGGATTACGATTACCAATAGTCCGTTCTGGACGATTCATCCTTTTTTGTCTAAAGATGTGGTGCTTAGAAACCTAAAAGTCTACGCGCACGGACATAACAACGACGGAGTTGATCCTGAAATGAGCCAAAATGTGTTGATAGAAAACTGTGTTTTTGATCAGGGAGATGATGCCATTGCTATAAAATCAGGAAGTAATCAGGATGCATGGCGATTAAATACACCTTCGAAAAATATTGTAATGCGCAATTGTATCGTTAAAAACGGACATCAATTAGTAGCAATAGGAAGCGAACTTTCGGGCGGAATAGAAAATGTATTTATAGACAATTGCACTGTCGTGGATGGGGCAAAACTCAATCATTTGTTATTTATAAAAACCAACGAACGAAGAGGCGGCTACGTAAATAATATTTATATGAGTAACATAACATCGGGCAAAATCGACGAAGGAGTTCTGGGAATCGAAACGGATGTTTTGTACCAATGGAGAGATTTAGTACCCACAATTGAACGCAGACTGACACCAATAAAAAACGTCTATCTCGAAAATATAAAAGCAACTAATGTCAAGTTTGTTTCCAGGATTTTGGCGCAAAAAGAACTTCCGGTAGAGAATGTTTTCCTTAAAAATGTTGCTGCTGATAAGGTTTCGGGTGAAAAATCCATTCATGAAAATGTAGTGAATTTTGTCGCTAAAAATTGATTGGGTTAAAATTTCTATTTTAATAAAAAGCTTAAAAAAAATGAAAATCAAAAGAAAGTATTCCCTAAAAGCCATATTGATTTTTTTGTTTATGATCAATTTATGCAGTATTTATAAGGTTTCAGCTCAATTATTAAATATTAAAAATGATGTTTTTAGGTATACTAAAGACGAACAGCCTATTAATAGTCAGGGTGGAGGAATATTTAAATTTGCTGATCCTGTTACGGGAAAACAAAAATATTATTGGTACGGCGTTCATTATGCCGAAGCGGATACGTATCGAAATGATCCGTCGGTAACTTTGCCTAATGCGACTTTTCAGTCGGTTACGTGTTATAGTTCTGTCGATTTGGTGAATTGGGTTTTTGAAGCAGATGTTTTATCGAAAGAAAAAGTCAATCAAAACGGTAAAACGTGGGTCGGCCGTTTGGGAGTGGCGTATATAAAAGAATGGAAAAAATATGCCATGTTTGTTCAGCATGATAAAGAAGTTTTAATTACTGTTTCAGATACCCCAACAGGTCAGTTCGAATGGCATCAGAAAATAAATATGGAAAAAATGATCGGGACGAGTAATACGGGCGATCAAACGATTTTTACAGATGAAGATACCGGAAAATCGTACCTTATTTATTCGTACGGAAGAGGCAGAAACAAAATATACGTTTCGGAAATTGGCATTAAAGACGAAAAAATCAATTTACTGGATTGTACCGAAGTTTTTAAAGGTGAAAGCCGCGAAGGAAATTGCCTTTTCAAGTACCAAAATAAGTATTATATGTTTGCCTCGAATATTTATGGCTGGGATGGATCATTTGCTTATTACTTAGTGGCTGATGATATTAGAGGGCCATATCTTCCAACAAATGAAATGTTGGTGATGAATGGCGCTTCGGAGGATTTTGCGCATGTTTCGCAAACAGGATTTTTCTTTTCTGTAAAAGGAAACAAGCAGGAAACCATCGTTTTCTGTGGTGACAGATGGGCCAATTTTGCCGGAAACGGATTAGGATACAATCAATGGTGTCCACTTTCTTTTGATGGTACAACGCCTTATTTTAATTCATTAAGTTCCTGGAATCTGGAAGAAAAAACCGGTATATGGAAAGTAGCTGATGACAATAATTATATTAAAAACGGAAGTTTCGAAGCGGATCGCAGGCACATTCCGAGCCCTGTAAAACCGGTACAAATACAACTAACGGGTTGGGCAAGTGAAGTTATTGAAGGAAACCCGATAGGATTAGACAGCATTCATTCTCCAGTTTTAAATCATTTTAATACTCAAAACGAAAGAAAAGTGGTTATTGGCGAAAAAAGCCTGAATATCAGTGATAAAATCAATTTTAAACGAAAAACATTCCAAACCATTAGCTCTTCGCCCTACGTAAAACTCGAAAACGGATTGTACACTTTAACGGCTAAAATAAAAAACAGTGCTGATTTCAGCAATCTGGAAATGTACGTTTTAAGTAACGAAAAAAAACTACAATACAATATCAAAGAAAAAAATGAATCCTGGAAAACCATCACTATTACCAACATTCCTATAAAAGGAGGAAAGGCCGAAGTTGGTTTTCTGGCAGAAGGAAAAGCAAAAGCATTTTGTTATGTTGATGATGTTTCTTTGGTCAGGATGAAAAAGTAAAAGCACAAAAAAATCCCATTGAATTGGGATTTTTTTATATTGTAATTTATTTAATTTTATCGATTCAAATAGTATCAATAATTATTTTATAAACTCCAGAATATCTTTATTGATTGTTTCTGCTTCTGTGGTTGGCATACCATGAGGAAATCCGGGATAGGATATAAGTTTTCCGTTTTTCAAAAGTTTTGCAGCTTTAGGTGCCTGATTGTAAGGTACAATCTGATCGTCTTCGCCATGCAACACAAGAACCGGAATCTCTAAACTCTTAAGATCCTCTGTAAAATCTGATTCAGAGAAAGCTTTAATTCCTTCATAATGAGCTAATACGGATCCCATCATTCCCTGACGCCACCAATTATGTTTAATGCCTTCCTGAATTGTCGTTCCTTCGCGGTTCCATCCGTAAAAAGCGATTGGGAAATCATAAAAATATTGCGCTCTGCTGAATCCTGTACCTTCTCTTATTTCATCAAAAATAGCTAAAGGAACACCATCAGGATTTGCTTCATTTTTTATCATTATGGGAGTTACGGCGCTAATAATAACCACTTTTGCAACGCGTCCTTTTCCGTATTTTGCAGCATAGCGTATCGCTTCGCCACCGCCAGTTGAGTGACCAACATGTATAGCATTTTTTAAATCAAGGGCAGCGGTAAGTTCAGCAACGTCTGCAGCATAAGTTTCCATATTGTTTCCTTCTGAGCTTTGACCTGAGCGACCGTGCCCACGACGGTCATGCGCAATAACTCTGTAACCTTTTTTTAGAAAAAACATCATTTGGTTGTCCCAGTCATCGCCTGATAAAGGCCATCCGTGGTGAAAAACTATTGGTTGTCCTGTTCCCCAATCTTTGTAATAAATCTCTGTTCCGTCTTTTACTGTAATTGTACTCATCTTATTTTGGTTTTAGATTAATTTTAAAAGAAAATTGTCAAACTTGGGATGCAATTAAATATAAATTTTTAATGTACTTTTTGTGTTGTCGAATTTCTAATACAAACTTACAGACGAAGGGAAGATCTGTCTGTTAATCTAGATTAAGAAATAAAATTTGGCATTAAAACCTGATCTCAAATAAGATATAACGTATGATGTTTTTCGAAATTTCAACTTATTTTAAATTTGTAAACTAATGTACGTCAATATTTTATAAGTTTAGTTAAGAAATTACTATCAATTAAAATTTTAATCGGTTTAAAATAACTCCAACTGATTATTGGGATTTATGGGTTTAATTTTAGGAGGTTTTGCGTCTCCAAAAATGGTTCTTCCTCCATATTTGTGAGATTCATCACGTTCCCTTTGAATCAGGGCATTAAAGTTTTCGTTGGGTGTAAAACTTTCTTCGGCTTTTCTCGAAATTTCAGATAATTTCTGAATGGCTTGTATCTTATCGCTGTTGCCTATTTTAGCACTATTAATGGCTCTTTGCAAGGTATCAATTGTTTCATCGTAGATATTTACCGGAACAGGAAAAGGATGTCCGTCTTTCCCGCCGTGCGCAAATGAAAAACGGGCCGGATCTTCAAATCGGGTAGGCGTACCATAAATTATTTCACTTACCAATGCCAGTGATTGCAAAGCTCTTGGTCCCATTCCTTTTAAAAGTAAGAGTTCTTCAAAATCTTCCGGCTTATTTTCATGCGTTGTCCAGAGCATTGCGCCAAGTCTTTTCATGTTTACATCTTCCATTCTTACATCATGATGTGCGGGCATAGAGAGATATTGCATCTCTTTCATGATTTTGGTCGGCGATTCTTTTGATAATTCCAGGATACCTTCTCTGGATTTCGTGGCCGCCTGAGCAGTAAGATTTAAAATAGTGCCTTGATTTTCGCCATAAATAAACGTATGAGGTTCGTTTATAAAAGACTTTAAATCCGGTGAATGCCAATGATATCTTCGTGCCGTTTTAGAATTAGGATTCATGCCTTGCTGAATAACCGCCCATTGTCCTTTATTGTCTACAATAAAATTATGCTGATACAATTGAAATCCGTCCTGAATGGCGGTGTTATCAACTTTGGCCGTAAGTCGGCTGCAATTGGCAAGATTATTACCGTCGAGACCTGTTTTTTCGCCTACAAATAAAAGTTCCTGTGGCGTAAGAAGCGAATTTTTGCCTTTTCCTCCACAAATATAAATGCCCAGTTCTTTTGAATGCGGGTTTACAGACTTTTTTAAGGCTCCAAGCACAGAAGTAGTTATCCCGGATGAATGCCAGTCCATTCCCATTACAGCACCAAAACTCTGAAACCAGAAAGGATTACTTAGTTTACTAATTACCTCCGAAGTAGAAAATTCCATGGCAATCGTTTCTACAATGGCAAAACCCAGTTTGGCCATTCGTTCAGAAAGCCATAAAGGAACCTGACCGTAATGTAACGGAAGATCTGCTGTACCGGAACGTTTCATAGGAAATAATTTGAATGTACAAAAATAAGTAAAAATAGTGGTTAGGATCGCTTGTTTTGCCTATTGATTTTGAGATATTTAAAGATAAACTTTTTTAAGTTTTATAAAAAAAATGCGCGAAGCCAATGACATTCGCGCGAGTTAAATATCACAAGTTTGAGATATTACAATTTTATTTTTTCTCTTCATTGTTCAGTTTATCATCGAAGTCAGGTTCTTGGCCTTTAAATTTTTGAGTGTCAACATCGTAGTTTTCATCATTTGTTAAAACTTCATCATGATCTTTATACTGATGTTTTCTGGTATCACTTCGATTATCAGAACCGGTTTTTGTACCGTTGTTTGGATTTTGATTATTTGTTTTCATAATTTGTAAGTTTTAATTTATTTTAAAATTACTTAGAATACTGCTATTTGTACTTATATAATAATTTGAAAAAATTATAAAATACAACTGTAAAGCCTTGTTATTATGATGATTTGTAATTATGAAGTGTGTGAGTTTTGTAAAAATCGTAAACATTATTCTGATTTTGCGGGTTTTTTTTCTTCATCCAAAATTAAAATAAGGCTGCTTTCAACAAGTTAAGACCACCAAATACAGGACTTTTCCGGAATATCATTAATAATACATTTAATAAAAGATATAAAAGCTTAAGAAGTTTTTTGTTGACTATTGTAACAATTTAATTAAAAAACTACCTATATAAAGTATCAGTGTAGATTTTGCTGCATCGATTGTTTGGTTTTCCAGTAACAATTGTCAAGTTTATTTTCTGATAGGTATTCGCTTTGACAGCACTCAAAATTTTATAAAAAAAACAATAAAAAAACTCAAAAAATGAATGTATCAGAATGGATTGTGTTTATTTTAATAATGCAGGTTATTCATGGTTTATCTACCTGGAAATTGTATCTAAAAGCGGGAAGAAAACCTTTAGAATCCTTTATACCCATTTATAATTTGGTAATTTTAATGAAGATTATAAACCGTCCGCGTTGGTGGGTTTTCCTTCTTTTCGTTCCTATTATTAACCTGATCATGATTCCAGTAGTCTGGATAGAAACGATCAGAAGTTTTGGAAAAGACTCAAAGCTGGATATTGCCTTGGTTTTAGTAACATTAGGATTCTATATTACTTTTTTAAATTATACTGCTGAAAAGCTAACCTATATTGAGAATAGAGATTTAAAACCAAAATCAAATACCGAAGATACGATTGCTTCTCTGTTGTTTGCTATTATTGTAGCTACATTGGTGCATACCTATATTGTACAGCCTTTTACGATTCCGTCATCATCATTAGAAAAAACATTGTATACCGGAGATTTTTTATTTGTAAGTAAAATAAACTTTGGTGCCAGAACCCCAATGACTACAGTTGCATTGCCTATGGTGCATGACTCCATTCCTTTAACGGGTAAAAAATCATATTTATTTAGTGATGATGCTACGAAAAAGGAAACATCGCTGCTCAACAAATTTCAATTGCCTTATTTTAGGTTTCCTTCATTAGAAAAAATAAAACGCAATCAAATTGTAGTTTTTAATCAGCCTGCAGATACTTTGCGTGATATGGATAATTTTAATCCGGACAGAAACTATTATAAGCCTATTGATAAAAAAACAAATTTGGTAAAACGATGTGTAGGGATGCCGGGCGATTCTTTAGAAATTCGTGATGGAAATATTTATATTAATGGGAAAATAGACAAATTGCCGGCAAGTGCTAAGGCACAATACAATTTTCTGGTAGATACCAAAGGTCAGACTATTAGTCAGGATGCTCTTGTGCATCGATACGGTGCCAGAGAAGGTATGAAGTACGAAAATGGAGATTTTGCCCTTACTAACACAGGACAATATTTCCTGACTTTAACTGATAAGGAAGCAGCAGCAATAGCAAATAATCCTGTTGTAAAAGGTGTTCAAAAACATTTATCTCCAAAAGGTGAGGATGGAGGTGTGTTTCCTCATATTCCTTCTTTGGGTTGGAATGTCGATAATTTTGGACCTATTTATATTCCGCAGAAAGGAAAAACGATACACTTAGACCTCAAATCACTTCCTTTTTACAAACGCATTATAACAGAATACGAAAAGAATACTTTGAAAATTCAGGGTAATGATATTATAATAAACGGAAAAGCAACTACAACTTATACTTTTAAACAAGATTATTACTGGATGATGGGAGATAATCGCCAGAATTCGCTGGACGCAAGATTTTGGGGATATGTGCCTTTTGATCATGTTGTAGGTAAACCGGTATTTATCTGGTTCAGTTGGGATAAGGATGGTAAAGGCCTTAATAAAGTAAGATGGAACCGCGTTTTTTCTGTAGTAAACGGTGACGGTGAACCTAAGTCTTATCTGATCCATTTTTTGGTGTTGGTTGGGATTTATATTGCGGCTACTAAATTTATTAAGAAGAAGGAGAAGAAAGAGTAAAGAAGAAAGAAGAAAGAGTAGAGAAGAAAGAGTAAAGAAGAAAGAGTAAAGAGTAAAGAAGAAAGAAGAAAGAAGAAAGAAGAAAGAAGAAAGAAGAAAGAAGAAAGAAGAAAGAAGAAAGAGTAAAGAAGAAGGAGTATAGAGTATAGAATATAGAATACAGAACGTTTATTGTAAATTCTATTACAAAATTCAAACCTCAAAGTTTTTGACTTTGAGGTTTTTTTATAAAAATACAAATATGTTTTTGTTCGGGAAAAACAACAAATACGATTAGCACGTTGTACTGGCATTAAATCACTTAAGATAAATAGTATTAAAGTAAAAAAATCTTCATTTTTTCGCAGTAAGATATTTACTAATATTGTTTTTTTATAATAATTAAAATATTGTTTAATTATCATATTCTTAATATTGTTTTAATACAGAAGTGTTTTTTGTGATTATTCAGAGAAATCGAATTGAAATTTGCTTATAAATTAAAATTGTATAGTTTTGTTTTTTGTGCCATACAGGTAATTAAAACATACTTTGGATATCAACATTGTCTTAGAAGAACTTCAAAATCAAAACAAAACTGTTTATAAAAACGTTTTTAATCATTTTTATAAAGGGCTTGTTGTTTATGCCAATAATTTTCTTTTTGATCAGCAAACCAGTGAAGATGTAGTTCAGGAAGTATTTATTTCGTTATGGGAAAATGCCAAAAACATCGAAATAAAGACATCTTTAAAAGCGTATTTGTATGCTATGGTGCGCAATAAATGTTTGAATTACCTTAAATCAATTAAAATTACGGATGATCTTAATTTAATTGATCTCAACTCGGTACTAACTTTAGAAGACGATCTTGATATTATTTCTGAAGAAGAAAAAAACATTGTGTACGTTCAGATTTTAAAAGTCATAGAAACTTTTCCGGAAAGTATGAAGCAAATTTTCAAACTTAAATTTATCGAAAATTATAAGTACAACGAGATTGCTGATGAATTGGACATCTCTGTTAATACAGTAAAAACACAACTTAAAAGAGCAAGAATTAGAATTAATGAAGCAATCCCGCTTTTATTGCTCTTGTTTTTTGATCGTTTATAAGAAACATTTTATTAAATATTATTTTTTTAATTATTTCTTTATTTTTTCTTAATCTTTTGTCACCCATTATTCTGTTTCGCTTGTCTTAGTTATAAATTACATCAGGTAATTGTTAATTTAAAGAGATTCTACAAATGGAATTTAAACTGATCATAAAGAAAATAAACGATACTCTTTCCCCAGAAGAAGAATCAATTTTTGATACATGGTACAATGAATCTGCTTCTAACAGGAAGTATTTTGAGCAGGTACAAAACAATTTTGAAACAACTATTGAAGATGTTGATCTTGATGCTGCATGGAATGTCATTAATAAAAAGATAACTCCACAAAGAAATAAAAAACCTTATTACAAGTACGCAATTGCTGCATCTATAGCTTTATTGCTGGGTACGGGAATATTTTATTTTTCAAAACCCAAAGCAGAAATTATTCAGGTTGCCGAGAAACCACAGGAAATTGCTCCCGGAGGAAACCGCGGTATTTTGACACTTTCTAACGGAAAACAAATTGTGCTGTCTGATATTTCGGCAAAAGATACCATTGCCAAAGAAGGGGAGAAAGAAGAAGTAACCATTAAGGTGAGTGCCAATGGAGTGATCACGTATATCATCAACCCAAATGCCAATGCCTCAAAAGAAAATTCAAACGCATTTAATACGCTTTCTACGCCAACCGGAGGACAATACAATATTGTTTTGGCAGATGGAACCAAAGTATATCTAAATGCAGTTTCATCTATTAAATATCCAACACAGTTTAATGGAGATCAAAGAATCGTAGAGCTGGACGGAGAAGCTTATTTTGAAGTGGCCAAAAATAAAAACAAACCATTTATTGTAAAATCAGGCGAGCAGGATATAGAAGTTTTAGGAACTCATTTTAACGTGCATGCGTATGATAATGAATCGGTGGTAAAAACGACCTTATTAGAAGGTAGTGTAGTGGTAACGTATAAAAATCAAAAAGCAATTTTAAAACCGGGACAACAATCGAATGTATCTGAAAAAAATGCCAGAATAGCAATTCGGGATGTTGATACAGAAGCAACTATTGCCTGGAAAAATGGCCGTTTTAAATTTGATAATGCCGATTTAAAAACAGTAATGAGACAATTAGAACGCTGGTATGGTGTAAAAGCAGAATACCGCGGCGATGTTTCGGATGTAAGGTTTAACGGCGGTACGTTTATGAATAAAAATTTATCTGAAGTGCTTAAAGTACTTGAGCTTAGCAATATAAAATTTAAGGTCGAAGGAAAAACGATTATTGTATATCCCTGATTTTATATTTATCCGATTATGTTGAGACTATAAACTAAAAAACCAGAAGCAGTTGCGATGCCTCTGGTTGTTAAAATAGTTAATAGCCAATATAAGTTGTTCACCATTGTTTAACCATAACCAAACGTAAATGTATGAAATTTAATTTACAACCAAAAAAACCTTACAAGAGACTTAGGGGGAAAACTCCGGGACTTAATTTTTCTCATTATTTAGGAGTGTTTAGTGTCGTGATTATGCTGTTTTGCAGTTTTACAGGTCAGGCACAAAATGTTACAATTAATTTTAAAGGCGCACCACTTGAAACGGTACTGAAAGAAGTGGCAAAACAGGCCAACTACGAAGTTTTTTACACGCAGAAATTGCTAAAAGATTCAAAACCTGTCACTATTAATGTTAAGAATGCGAATGTAAAAGAAACGCTGAATCAGATTTTTAATGCTCAGAATTTAAAGTACACGATTACCAACCAAACCATTGTGGTTACTGCAGTAAAAGAAAAGGCGGAGAGCTTGGGAAACGGATTAACCGATATAATCGGAAAAGTAATAAATAACAAAGGCGAACCCTATCCCGGAGTAACTGTTAACATTACAGGTACAAACAAAACAACTGTAACCGATTTTGATGGAAGTTTTTCTTTTCATGATGTACCCGCCGAAGGTATCATTGAAGTATTTGGATTGACAATTGAGAAAAAATCTTTTGCCATTGGCGGACGTAATATTTTATCCTTAATTGTTGAGGATAAAATAGCGGCAATGAAAGAAGTTGTAGTAACTGGTTATCAAACGCTGTCAAGAGTACAATCTACGGGGGCAATCGCTCAGGTTAGTGAAAAAGTCTTAAACGAAAACATCAACGGTAATTTATCAGGCGCGCTGGAAGGCCGTGTGGCAGGATTAATGTTTCAAAAAAATGTAACCGGTTCAGCAGCAGATAAACCTATTTTACGAGGTATGGGAACTTTTTCTAATACAGTAGGTTATAGTCCGCTTATTGTAATAGATGGTCTTCCTACAGAATTGACTCTGGATGAGATTAATCCTTATGATATCGAAAGTGTAAATGTTCTTAAAGATGCAGCGGCAGCTTCTATATATGGTTCAAGAGCTGCAAATGGTATTATTGTTTTGGTTACTAAAAAAGGAAACGGTGCTTTAAAAGTGACCATCAATTCTGATTTTTTTATCTCTACAAAACCCAATTTAAGAGATATGAATTATGCTTCGACAAGTGATTTGATCGATTTAGAGCAATCTGTTTATAATAGAGAAAGAGCAAGATTTACCAATACGGCGAATATGTTTAGCAGCTACGGCGATATTGGAAACAGCAGCATGAAATATTATAGTCCGCTTTACCAACTCAACAGAGATTTGGAGGACGGGAAAATCAGCAATACAGATTACAGCAGTACTATCGCTCAATGGAGAAAGAACGATTATAATAAAGATTATCGCGATAATGTTTGGCAGGATGAATTTAGACAACGTTACAATATTACGTTTTCAGGAAGTACAAGAAAACAAAATACGTATGTCTCATTAAATTATGATGATTCAAAAGGTCGTATCAAATACAACACAAACAATACATTTAATCTTTATGCAAAAAGCAGTTTCCAGGTCAATAACTGGTTAGAAGCAACCGTTGGAATCAATGGAACTTTAAGTAATCAAGATGTTACAGATGCCAGTTATGGTAATTATGATATTCAAAAAAGATACGAGCGTATTACTGATGACAACGGTAATCTTGTAATATCGCCATTTGTTGGTATTAGCGATGGATTTACTTCCGGAGGTGTTATTAATCCGGCTGTAGCGGCAAAAATAAATAGTTTAAGTGGTTTTAAACCGGTTACTTTTAATGTTTTAAATTCACTTCAGGAAGGAATTTTACAACAAAAATCGCTAAGCTTAAGAGCTTTTGCAAACATAAAAGCCAAGTTGTGGAGAGGCTTAAGCTATAATACACAATTTCAATACGAAGTAAAAAGAAATGATAACGAACAATTTAACGATATCAATTCTTATAAAATGCGTTATGCTATTAATTCCTTAACAGGATATAATCCAGCTACAAATGCCTATACTTATGTAGATGGTTTTTCTACCGGAGGAAGATACAAACAACTTAGCAGTCAGGTAAGTAGTTATACTTTTAGAAACCAATTAGATTACACTCAGGAATTTAGTGAAGGAAAACATTCTATCAATGCGGCAGCTGGTTTCGAAATGAGAGAAACCAATGTTCCTCGTAATATCGAGCAGTTAAGATACGGTTACGATCCCGTTACGCTTACTTCTGCGGTAATCAATAACCTTGCACTTAGTCAAACAGGAGTTGCAAGTTATATATACGGAAACAACAAAACTTTAGGAACAGTATCCAGAGCACAGACTGAGGTTTTACACCGCTATTTTTCGTTTTTTAGTACTTTAAATTACACCTTTTTGTCTAAATATAATGTAACGGGAAGTTACAGAGTAGACAGAGCAGATTTGTTTGGAGTAGATCCTAAATATAAAAACCGCCCTTTATGGTCTGCAGGTTTAGGATGGAATATAAGTAACGAAGATTTTATGAAAGAAATAAAATGGGTTACTTCGTTAAAACTTAGAGCAACTTACGGAATTAACGGAAATATAGATCAGTCTACAACTCCGTACGTTACCGCTACAAGAAAAAATGATGTCTTATACCAATCTTTACAATACATCAATATCACAGCACAGCCAAATCCGATGTTGAGATGGGAAAAAACACAGAGTACCAATTTTGGTGTAGATTATAGTTTGTTTCGTGGAAAACTAAATGGTAGTATGGATGTGTATCGTAAATACAGTTCAGATTTATTAGCTACAACCGATTTGGATCCTACCGTTGGGGCCTTAACCAGAAGAATTAACGCCGGAGCTTTGCAAAATAAAGGTGCCGAGTTTAGTGTAGGTTCTGAATGGTACAATAATGGTAATTTCAAAATTGCATCGAATGTAATTTTTGGATTGAATAAAACTACGGTTAAAAAAGTAACCAGAGCGCAATCGACTGCTTCAGTATATGTTAGTTCGCCAATCGATTACTTTTTAGAAAACGAAGTTTACAATAGCGTATACGCTTACAAATATGGAGGAACAGTTAACGGATATCCTTTTGTTTTAGATGAAAACGGAAATCCGTCAGTTACTTTTGATACTAATGGTAATCCGGTAGCAACTAGTATAAAAACAATAAATAGCCCTGATGCTTTGGTAAACATGGGAAGCCTTACACCAACTTACACAGGTTCGTTATCTCAAAAATTTTCTTATAGACAATTTGATTTCAATATGTTGTTTGTTTTCTCAGGCGGAAATGTAATGCGTAAAGAAACAATAGATATGAGTTCTGATGCTGTAAATCTTTCCGGTATTGCAGATCGTTATACAGATTCAAATCAAAATGGTAACACTCGTTTGTATGTAGATTTTGACGAAAGTGTTAGAAATTATGCAGGAACTATCAGTTCTCAATGGAGAAATTCGGATGTAAATGTTGTAGATGGTGATTATATCAAACTAAGAAACATTTCTTTAAGCTATAATTTGCCAAAAAATATTGCCGGTAAAATGAAAATTGCTTCTGCTAAGTTTACGCTTCAAATGAATAATATCTGGTATTGGAGTGCAGCCGGAAATCATATTGATCCAGAGGTTTATTCGGCTAACTCAGGGACACGTAATTTACCATTGCCTAAAACGTATTTATTAGGATTTAATCTTACTCTTTAAAAAAATGAAACATATATATATTATAGTGCTGTCGCTAATGATGTTAACTGTAACATCTTGCGAAGAATACACAGACGTAACGCCAAAAGGCGCTTTGGTTATCGAAACCGCTGCACAATTTTACGAAATGGTATCATTGCCAAACAGAGGGTATCCAATCAATAACTTTCAGTATTTGTCAGACGATCAATGGATGAGAGAAGCCAACGTAGTAGGAAGAACTCCAAACATCGATATTATCAATTTTACTTTTGATGAAGCTACAGACCGGGTTTCCTTATTAACAGGTTCAAGCTTTTACAATCAGGCGTATAACTACATCAACAGATGGAATACGATTATTACATTAGTCGATAATAGTAAAGGAGACGAAAGTACCAAACAATTAGCTAAAGCTGAAGCTAAAATTAACAGAGCATACGATCATTTTTTGTTAATAAACACTTATGCAAAAGCTTTTGATCCGCAAACTGCCGCTACTGATGGAGGTATTTGTATCATGGACAAATATGATCTGGAAGCTCAGCCATCAAAATCTACAGTAGCGCAGGTTTACGATTTTATTCAGAAGGATATTGAGGAGGCGTTGCCGTATCTTCAGGAAAAACCACTTGATGTTTATCATCCTTCATTAGCATTTGCTTATGCGTTTAAAGCTAAAGTTCACTTGTTTAAGCGCGAAATCGCGAGTGCTCAGGCAGCTGCAGAAAAATCACTAAGTTATAACAATCAAATATTTGATATGGTTGCCTACAACACACAAGGCGGACCAAACGTAGTAGCGGTACCGGCATCAAATAATGTAGAGGTATTGAGTTATCAATACATGACAGGTTATAATGAAATGAACTTTGCCCAAAGCTATATTATAAGCCCGGAGCTAAGAACTTTATTTGGTACTAATGATGCCCGTTTTAATTTGTTTTTCAATTCTACCAGTACAACAAATCTGGATCAGGGGTCAAATACGGCATATTGGGCAACTGTATATACAAAGTTTTTTTATTCTACAGTAGGAATGAAAACTACCGAGGTTTATTTAATGCTGGCCGAATGTTATGCCAGAGAAGACAAATTTGCTGATGCGGTTGATGTTTTAAATAAAATCAGAGCAAAACGTATTTTATCAGGTACTATAAATTTAGAGGTTCCAACAACCAGAAAAGAGACTATGACGCTTGTTATAAACGAACGCAGAAAAGAATTGCTTTTGGGTTTTAATCGTTTTTTCGATCTAAAAAGATTAAACAACGAAACAGATTATGCAAAAACCATTACAAGAGTTTTTCCTATAGTAAACAAAACAGTTCCGCAAAAAACGTATACGTTACAACCTAATTCAAGGTTATATATAATACCATTTCCTTTATCTATTCTGTCAAAAAATCCAAAGCTTACATTAAACACCAACGAAAAAGTTCCATTTTAATTCTAATGAAAAAATTACTAATATTAACAATCATGCTGGTCTTGCATCAGCATGGTTTTGCACAAACTCCGGTCGAAAAAAAAGCCGACAGTACCAGCACACAACCCAAAGGTTTGCAACCCTATGATAAAATAATCAAAGAGGGGGCTAAAAGTAAATCAGGTCTCTTTACTATTAATCAGGTAGAGACTAAATTTTACTTTCAAATTCCTGACAGTTTGTTCAACAGATACATGATTGTAATTACCAGATATCTTGCTACTCCGGAAGGTTTTGGTCGTTTTGGAGGAGAGAAAGCCAATGAGCAGACTATTTATTTTGAAAAAGGGGCAAACAATACTGTTTATCTAAGGTCATTGCAATACAGACAAGATGTGCGCAACGCCGATTCGATGTTGGCAAAAGCATTAGCCGGAAGTAACGAAAATCCAATTGTTGCTGCTTTTCCCATAAAAACAATCAATCCTGTTACAGGAAGCGTTGTCATTGAAGTAACGGATGCTTTCAAAAAAGATAATGCGATGTTTTCTTTGGCCAATCAGGAAAAAACAGAAAAAAAACTGACTTCTCTTGCTGATGATAAATCGTTTATAGAAACTATAGATACGTATCCTATAAATATTGAGGTAAAAACGACAAAAACCTACACAAGTACTACAGCAAGTAGCGGAAGCATAACCCTAAGACTAAATACTTCAATTGTTCTGCTTCCCAAAACTCCAATGCGCAAACGTTTTGCCGACGAAAGAGTAGGATATTTTGCTAATAAATATGTTTTGTTTGATGACGATGAACAACGTGCTCAAACCAAATATATTATTCAGCGTTATCGTCTGGAACCAAAAGACAAAGACATAAAAAAATATCTAAGCGGTCAATTGGTAGAACCCAAAAAACAAATCGTTTATTATATCGATCCGGCAACACCCAAAAAATGGAGACCGTATTTAATTGCAGGAATCAACGATTGGCAAAAAGCTTTTGAAGCAGCAGGTTTTAAAAATGCTATTGTGGGTAAAGAATGGCCGGAAGATGATAAAACCATGAGCCTTGAAGATGCGAGATATTCTGTAGTAAGATATTATGCGTCAGAAACACCTAATGCTTACGGACCAAGAGTGAGCGATCCAAGAAGTGGAGAAATCATCGAAAGTCATGTAGGCTGGTATCATAATGTGATGAAATTAGTGCAAAAATGGTACATGATTCAGGTTGGGCCTTTAGATCCAAGAGCCAGAAAAATGCATTTAGATGATGAGGTAATGGGGCAATTGATCCGTTTTGTTTCTTCTCATGAAATTGGGCATACTATTGGTTTACGTCACAATATGGGAGCGAGTAGTGCTACTCCGGTAGAAAAATTGCGAGATAAAAAATGGGTCGAAGCAAATGGCCATACCGTTTCTATAATGGATTATGCACGTCTTAATTATGTGGCACAGCCAGAAGATAATATTAGTCCGGAGGGAATTTATCCGCGTATTGGTATCTACGACAAATGGGCCGTTGAATGGGGGTATCGTTATTTTCCAAAAACCGAAGATGAGTTTGAAGAAGAAAAAATACTCAGTAAGATGACTACCGATAGTTTGGCCGCTAATCCTAAATTATGGTTTGGAGGCGAAGGAAAAGAAGAAGATCCCCGCAGCCAGACAGAAGATCTTGGTGATGATGCAGCGCTTGCCAGTGACTACGGAATTAAAAATCTGAAGCGTGTAGTGCCAAATCTTATTGCATGGACATATCAGCCTAACGATGCTTATGATAATTTATCAGATATGCATAAAGCAGTGGTAAGACAATACGGTTTGTATTTGTATCATGTACTAAAATATATTGGCAATAATTACGTAACCAAAAGAACGGTTGATGAAAAAGGTATGGTATATCAGCCAATTCCAAAAGCAAAAGTAAAAGCAGCTGTCGATTATGTGGGCAGACAATTATTTGTTGCTCCATTATGGATGTATCCGCAGGAAATTGGTCAACTCATTCCTTTAAAAACTGCAGATGAAATCTCAGACCAGCAAAATCAGGTTTTAAATATGCTGCTGAGTTCTGGTATGCTTTACAATATTAACCTGAAATCGATGCAGTTTGAAGGAGCTTATACGGTTCCTGAATTTCTAAACGATTTACAACAAACTGTATGGGTAAACTTTAGTGGAAACGAAAAACAGGATTTTTACAGACGCAGTTTACAGCGCAGTTATGTTGATAAGCTGAGTATGTTGTTGTTACCGAAAGAAGTAGAGCCGGGTAAAGCTTTAAATACAGCACAACGAAGCGATGTAAGATTGTATGCAAAACAGCATATTGTGAAATTAAGAGCAGATGTTACAAAGTTAATGAACACAGCAACAGGATTAAACAAAGAACATTTCGAAAGTATTTTATTAGAAATAGATAAAATCCTTTCAAAACTAAATAAAACCGATATATGAGAAAATTATTCGTTATAGCATTCATTTGCTTCAGCACTTTGGCGCAAGCCCAATTAACATCAAAAGAAGAAGTTGCACCGGAATTAGTAGAAAAACGTGAGGCACAAAAAAAGGAAATTACAAACAATTACCTGATTTTAAAAAATAACCTTATAATTTCAGATAGTGTGGCTGTGGCCAAAAATGCAGCTGCTTTGCAAAATTCGTTAAAGAACTTCAGGTTTAAACATTTAAACCTGGAACAAATGAATGAGGCTACCAAAAAAAGAAAGGAAGTTATAGATCTTGCAGCTGAGGTTGGCGCAACTAAAAACATCAATAAACAACGTAAAATATTTGAATCATTGTCGGTTAAATTTTGGGAGCTGGCACCTAAATTCAAAGCTGCTGATACGGCATTGTACCTACAGGTTTGCCCAATGACGAGTGCGGTATGGGCAAGTGACAGTAAGGAAATCAAAAATCCGTATTATCCAAAAAACATGTTGACTTGCGGCCAGGTAAAAGCAAGTTTATAAAAAGTAAGTTGAATTAGTTAGTTGGACAAATACGGTTTCTGCATAGAGCCGTATTTGTCTTTTTGGGTAAAAAACAACCATAAATATTAGATCCTCTTTCATACCGAAAGGGGATTTTTTTATGCCTTTTTGCTGCGTAATTAGATCTAAATTTTAAGCCAAATAAGCATTTCTTGGCCTTTTTTTGGGGTTTTGCTCGACAATAATGCGATTTCTTTACCAGTAAAAGATTATTAAAACGTTTTAGAATTCTAATTTAATGCTGTTGGTTTAGAAAAATTCCTACACAATAAAAAAACTTGATTAAGTGTTAATTATCTTATTTTTAGCAGTTTAAAGTTTGTAATTATTTTAATTAACATTTTTTTTGCAAAAAAAGCAGTTAAAATTTTTGAAACAATATTTTTAATTTACCTTTGTTCTATCAAATTGGTAGAGTTTAAAAAATAGTTAAAGAATAAAACAATCAAGCCCAGCAAACACAGAACATTTTTGATCAGGAAGAGCCTTGTGATAAATTTTGTTTTGAAGTTGTTGCTCCTTAAAAATCTTCAATCTCTCACATCATATAATTTTAAATAAGATGAATCCTTAATTTTTAGGAGAAGAGATCTTGTAAGTATAAATTAAAAATAATAGTAATCCAAAATACATGAAAATGAAAAAACGAATGCAATGCAGGTAAAAAAAAACCATTCCTGTTGCAGCAGAAATGGTGAAGCTTAAAGAAATTGTTCATCTCTATAAGGAAAGCAAGAAAGGAGTAAATCCTTTTTTGGGTTCACCTTATTTATTAAACTAAAACAAAGTAATGAAAAAAAAATTAAATAGATATGCATGGTTATGCATTTTGTTGATTTCCATAGGGGTTAAAGCTCAAGAAACTAAGCCATTAATTCAATCTAAACTTGAAGGAATAGTAGTAGATGCGGTTACAAAAGAACCCGTAATTGGTGCTTCGATAAATATAAAAGGTACTACACACGGAGCTGTAACAGATTTTGATGGAAAGTTTTATTTCCAGACAGGACAAAAATTTCCTTATACACTTGTAGTAAGTTATATGGGGTATAAAAGAACAGAAGTTGTAGTTACTTCAAATCCTGTTACGGTTAGTATTACTCAGGAACAGAATGCATTGTCAGAAGTAGTAGTGACTGCACTTGGTATTACTAAGGAAAAAAAATCTTTAGGATATACTACCCAGTCTGTTAAAGGCAAGGATCTGGAAACTACAAAGGAAACCAATTTTCTAAACGGTCTTAGTGGTAAATTAGCAGGAGTTCGTATCACCAATTCACAAGGAGATATGGGGTCTTCACGTATCGTTATTCGTGGTGAAACATCTATTGCCGGAAATAACCAGCCGCTATTTGTGGTAGACGGAATTCCGGTAGATAACTCGCAGTTAGGAAGTGTTGGTGGGGCTACACGTGATTTCAAAAATGCGATTGCCGATTTGAATCCACAGGATATTGAATCAATAAATGTATTAAAAGGACCTAATGCTGCCGCGCTTTACGGATCACGTGCTGCACATGGAGTTGTTCTTATTACTACAAAATCAGGAAAAGGTCAGCAAGGTTTAGGTGTAACCGTGAATTCTGGTATAACAGTTACTGAAGCTTCGCTGTTACCTACTTATCAAAATACATTTGGACAAGGTTCAAACGGAAAATTCAGCTATGTTGATGGTAAAGGTGGCGGTATTAATGATCAAACGGATGAAAGCTGGGGCCCTAAAATGGACGGACGTCTTATTCCTCAATTTAATTCAAATGGTGTAGCAGTGCCTTTTGTGGCTCATCCAAATAATGTAAAAGACTATTTTAATACTGGTCTTACTTATGATAATAGTATTTCTGTAGCAAAATCAGATGAAAAATCAGATTTCCGTTTGGGAGTAAACAATCAAAAACAATTAGGGACAGTTCCTAATAGTGAAGTGACCAAGACAAACTTTAGTGTAAATGCCAATTACAAATTATCAGACAGGGTTAAGGTAGGTGTAACAGGGAATTATATTGTTACAGATGCTCCAACATTACCTGGAGGACCAGCAGGTAATCGTGCTGCGGGCGTGATGCTTCAGTTTACGTGGTTTGGACGCCAGGTCGATATGAATGCGCTTAGAAATAACAGAGATAACAACTGGAACAACAGTTATTACAGCAATCCGTATTGGACTGCTTATTATAATACTACAAGTCAGCAGCGTAACCGTTTAATAGGAGATATCCATTTGGATGTAAAACTTACAGATGACCTTAATTTTAGATTCCGTACTTCAGTTGACAATTATAACGACCGCAGAAAATACACGATAAAATATGGTACAAACGGAACTCCTTTTGGATCGTATGCTGAAGATGCTTATACGGTAAACGAACAAAATACAGAGGGTATTTTTACGTATACTAAAAAAATAAACGATGATTTTACTGTAGATGCTCTTGCCGGATTCAATATTCGTAACCATAGCGACGCAAACAATTATCAAAAAGCACCGCGTTTGGCTGTGCCTGATTTATATACATTGACGAATTCAAGAGATCCGTTAACTTCATCAAATACATTATCAAGATTAAGAGTATATAGTGCTTATGCTTCAGCGCAATTTGGTTATAAAAATTATGCTTATTTAAACGTTACCGCTCGTAATGACTGGTCATCGACATTGCCAAGCAGCAACCGCTCTTATTTTTACCCTTCCTTTAATGGTAGTTTGATTTTATCCGAACTACTTAATCTAAAAGGTAACACACTTGATTTTTTAAAGCTTCGTGGTGGATGGTCTGAAGTGGGTAATGATGCAGATCCTTATCAATTGAATACAGTTTACGATTTTCAAACTGCATTCGACGGAAATCCAATTCAAACTTCTTCTAAGAGAAAACTTAATGAGAATTTGAAACCGGAAACAACTCGTTCTACCGAAGTTGGTTTAGAAGCTACTTTCTTTAAAAACAGACTTCATTTTGATGTTGCTTATTATAATACGAATAGTTTCGACCAGATTCTGGAAATCAAAACAACTGCGGGAAGTGGTTATACATCGCAATTGATCAACGCAGGTAAAATAAACAATCGAGGTATCGAAATTCAATTGGATGGAACTCCTGTTCAAACTGAAAATTTCAAGTGGAATATTGCAGGAAATTATTCAAAGAATACAAGTAAAGTAGATATTCTTGATTATGATAAACAGATTCAAAATTATACAATTGGTTCTTCTGGTGGTGTTGATGTTTTGGCATCTGTAGGACAAGCGTACGGAGCTCTTTATGGAGTAGCTTATCAGCGCGATGCCAATGGAAATATCGTAGTAGGTTCTAATGGATTGCCACAAGCTGCAACGGATAAAAAGGTATTAGGACATTATACTCCGGATTATATAGCAGGTATTACAAATACATTAACCTATAAAAATCTTGAACTTTCGTTTCTTGTTGATGCCAGTGTAGGTGGAGAACTTTTTTCAGGAACGAACAGAATAGGTAATTATACTGGTGTACTGGCTCAGACTCTTCCAGGTCGTGATGCAGCAAATGGCGGATTAAATTACTACGTAACGACCGGCAGTGACGGAAAAGATGTGAAAAATTTGGTATCAGGAGGAAATGCTCCGGCCGGATTACCAATATATGATGATGGAATGATTTTTAAAGGAGTATATGCAAACGGAACTCCAAATACTACTGTGCTTAGTGCGCAGGAATATTACAAAGCGTCATACAATATTAGTGAAGCTTATATCTACAGTTCTACTTTTGTAAAAATGAGAGAAATTAAGTTGACTTATAATGTAAACAAAAGCTTAGTAAGAAAACTGGGATTACAATCAGCAAGTATTACTGCAGCAGGTCGTAACTTGTTTTTTATCTATAAAGAGGTACCAAATATTGATCCTGAAACGGCTTACAATACCGGAAATGCACAAGGATTGGAACAGTATTCTTTACCATCTACGAGAAATTTCAGCCTTAATGTTAATCTTAAATTTTAAAACACAAACTCATGCTAAAAAAAATAGCCTATATAACGCTTTTTGCATTGACATTTAGTTCTTGCAGCGATACATTGGATGATATAAATAAAAATCCAAATGCTACCGAAACTCCATTGGCGCCTTACCTGTTGACAGGATCACTAAAGCAGGGTGCGGATTTATATTGGGGTTCAACAAATAACTTTGACTCCTCATTATTATTTGTTCAGCATTGGGCAAAAATCCAATATACAGAACCGGACGTGTTTAATTTATCAAACAGTTCTTTTGTAACTTTATGGAATACGGGGTACTCGACTTTAATTACGGATTTAAATACGATTATTAATTTTCCGGATGCTCAGGCAAATTCTAATTATAAAGGAATTGCACTTGCTTTGCGTTCATGGACTTTTTTATTGTTGACCGATGCTTACGGAAGTGTTCCTTATAAAGAAGTAGGCCTAAAAGTAAATCCGGCGTATAATACTCAAAAAGAAATATATACAGGATTATTAGAAGATTTGAAACAAGCTCAGTCTTTGTTAGGTACAGCAAACGGAGCTGTAACTGGTGATTTGTCTTATAAAGGAGACATTACAAAATGGAAAAAACTGGTAAATTCTCTTCGTTTGCGTATAGCGTTGAGAATTTCAGACAGGGAGCCTGCATTGGCTAAACAAACTGCTATTGAGGCAACAACAGATGCCGGAGGATTAATTAGCAGTACCAATGATATTTTTAAGTTTACTTATATCAGTTCACCACAGCAAAATCCGGCTTCGGCCTGGTTCGAAACACGTGATGATTACCGTATTTCGAAAACAATGGTAGATAAGTTATATGAGTTATCAGATCCGCGTTTGCCCATTTATGCTCAATTACCAACAGATGCAACCGTAGGAAAATATGTTGGAGGCGGTAACGGGTTATCAGCTGCTGCAGCCAATGCGCAGGGACTTGCTAAAACATCAAGGCCAGGTACTTACTTCCTGACTTCTCAATCGCCGGCTGTATTTGCTTCTTATTCAGAAACATTGTTTAATGTTGCAGAAGCAGTTGCACGTGGTTACATTGCCGGAGATGCAGAAGCGTTATATAAAAGTGCTATTACAGCATCATTCAACCAATTTGGTATTACAGATGCGGCGGTTATTTCTACTTATCTTAATCAGGTAACTGTAAAATACGATGCGACCAACTATGCTAAATCGATAGGTACTCAAAAATGGATTACGTTTTACGGGCAAGGTCTTGATGCTTTTGCAGAGTGGAGAAGACTTGACTATCCAGTTTTGGTTGCTGGTCCAAATTCGCTTTTGGAAGGAAAAATTCCTTCGCGTTTCTTTTATCCTGGTACAGAGCAATCGCTGAATGGAGCTAGTTATAAAGCCGCAGTAGACGCGCAGGGAAAAGATTTACTGACGACGAAACTATGGTTTGATGTGAAATAAGCCTTATTAAAAAAAAAGGAATAAAGAAATCCCATTTACATAGTGAATGGGATTTCTTATTTTTGGTAGATATTTACCGGACAATCATTAATTCTAATTTTTTTCCTGTAAATGATGAAAACAGCCGGAAAAAAATCTCAGGCTGTTTTTTGTTCTACTAATTCAAAAAGTAAAACTTATTTTTCTGAAAGTGTTTCAGAAATTTTTTCTCCTAAAGCTTTTAATTTCTCAAAAGTTTCATTAGAAACTAATTCTTTGTCGATGCTTACTTTTAATTTTTCTTCCTTTAATATAAAAGAATAAGCCGTTTCGCCATTGTTGTCTTTTTTCCAAATTTTGGTACCGGCCTCAGTTGATAATAAATTGCTGTCTAAGTTATCAGCCAATAATTTCTCCAGTTTTTTGGTTTTCCATCCATCAAAGTTTGCTAATAATGAATAATAGTTATCAGAATTAGAAATAGATACTGATGTCTTTGTCGTTTTTGATTGTTTCGACGGAGCTTTTGCAACCGCCGTGGTATTTCCTGAAGTAGCAACGGCTGTTTGTGCCTGAGCTAAAGTGCTACAGATGAGCAGGGTAAGAAATAAAATGATTTTCATAAGTAAAAGTTTTAAGTTTTTATTCGTCTTTGCTGTTAAATTGAAACCCCAAACCTCGTATGCTTGGGATAGAGATATTCGGATCTTTGCTAAAATATTTGCGAAGTCGGCTGATAAATACATCCATGCTTCGGCCGGAAAAAAAGTCATCATTGCCCCAGATTTCTTTCAAAATATCTTCCCGCTTGACAAGCCTATTTTTATTGGCATATAAAAACCGAATCAGGTGCGCATCTTTTTCGGTAATTCGATGTGTAATTTCTTCATGCGAAAGCGTATAATTTTCACCATCAAAAACATACGTACCAATAGAAAATACCAAAGCTTCCTGAGCAATTCCGGCAACAGGTTTTTGACTTCGTTTCAGAATATTTTGAATTCGCAAAATGAGTTCTTCCACTTCAAAAGGTTTTACGACATAATCATCGGCACCAAGTCTAAGTCCTTTAATCTTGTCTTCTTTCAGGCTTTTTGCAGTGAGAAAAATAAAAGGCGTTTCCGGATACGTATCAATAATATTTTCGGCCAGGGTAAAACCATCCATGTGCGGCATCATGACATCCAGAACGCAGATATCAGGTTTTATATCCGAAAAAATCTTTAAGGCTTCCTTGCCATCTTTTGCCCACGTTACCGTGAAACCTGAAAATTCAAGATATTGTTTTAATATAGAAGCATAATCAAAATCGTCTTCTGCTAATAAAATGTGCTGTTTCATACTGGAATTGTAATAATGAATAGAGATCCTTTGGCTTCTGCACTTACCACCCTGATGTTTCCGCTATAGGTTTCGACCAACTGTTTAATATAAAATAAACCAAGACCAAGACCTTTGCTATTGTGGATATTTCCTTTTTCGACCCGGTAGAATTTATCAAAAATAGAAACCTGTTCCTGAGTCGAAATGCCTTTTCCGTTGTCTTTTACAGAAAGAATAATACTTTTGTCTGTTATTTTTAAATCAGTTTCAATTTTGTCAGCACCATATTTCACGGCATTATCTAAAAGATTGATCAGAATAGTATTGAAATGAAAACGATCCATCGGAATACTAAAAGCTTCTTTTTGGCAGCTGAATTCAATAACTGCATTTGGTTTTGAAAGTTTAAAATCATCAATCATGTCCTTAATTTCTTCATCTGTAACCTGAATAATGTCTTTATTCGCAATGGGCATCACAGAAGCTTCCGTTACCTGTCGAAACAATTTTTGAAGCCTTTCATTTTGCCTGGCAATCATCGAGAGAGTATTTGTATAATGTTCCGGACTCATTTGTTTGTCCTTTCGCTGTAATGTTTTTATAGCAATATCCATCGTAGCGAGTGGCGTTTGAAATTCGTGCGTGATATTATTAACAAAATCTGTCTTGATATCGGCAATTCGCTTTTGTGTAATCAGATTTTTTAGTGACATATAATACAAGAAAACTACAAAAACCATCAGTACCACTGAAAAAAGCAATAAACCGGCCATCTTAGATATAATGGTTTGCTGCAATTTATCAAAACCATAATAACGTTCGCTTTTTACAATCATAGAAAGTTCGGTATCACTATCTTGAATTTCCCAACGTCCTATAGAAGAGAGGATTTGGTTTTTCTTTAAAGTGTCATTGGCTAATATGAGTGCTTTGCCTTTAAATAAAGTATCTGTTTTTTTATTATTGATGACTATTATCGAATTGAGATAAATAGAATAATCAATATCATAATCTTCTGGTTCCGCCATTTTTTTCATATAAGTATTCATGGCCGCAGAAAGCGAATCTTTATTAGAACTAAGATATTGAATGAAATTTTGCTTTGTTACGTCTCCTTTAAGATATTGTTTTGAGTATTCTTTTGAACGTGCTGCCCAGGTATTGTTTAGATTTTCCCATTCTTCGGTATCTTCCAGACGTGCGATTTGTTTTTTAATCGCAGTATTTATTTCCTTTTCATTTAACTGATAGGTGTTGTAGATAAAATAGCCTTGTATAGAGGTCAGGGCTATTACTGTAAAGATACAGGCACCAATCAGGAGCATTATTTTTCTTTTCATCTGTACTTAAAGTTTTAATTTACAAAGCTACCGGTTTGTTTTGTTGAGGACAAAGCTATTGTATTTCGGGCTTTCTCTATTTAAAAATGTTATCGTTAACCCTACGTTAACCAAATTTAGAAACAATAATTCAGGCAAAAGCACGTCAGGAGCAAAAAGTCTTTTGCCAAAAGTTTTTTGTGTTTACAATCTACTTTTCAGCTTTTGGTGTTTAACCCTTCGTTAACCCTCTGTTAACCATTTTCGGAAAATGATTTGTAGAGATTTGCACCAGATAAATCATCAAAAAATCATCAATGAAAAAATTAATCATGTTACTGTTGTTGGGTTCTTTTGCGGGATATTCGCAGGAGATTTCCCTTTCTGGAAAGGTAGTTGACGGCTCTAATCAAGCCGTACCTTTTGCAGATGCGCTGCTTTTGCAAACAAAGGATTCTTTAATTTATAAAACAACACAGACAAACGAGTCCGGAGATTTTAATTTTGCCGCTGTAGCGAAAGGCCATTATATCATTAAAATAAAAACAATAGGTTTTGAAGAGTATTACAAGACGATAAAACTTGAAAAAGATACGATTTTGGGTGTGCTTTCTTTAAAAGAAATAGCAAACAATCTTGATAATGTAACCATTACTTCAAAAAGACCCATTGTAAAACGTCAGGTTGACAGGCTTGAGTTTGCAGTAGAAAATTCATCTCTAGCATCAAACAATGCCTGGGAAATTTTAGGTAAAACGCCAGGTGTCATCACCAGTTCAGGAGGAGCAATAAGTATTCGTGGCAGCCAGAGTATTTTGGTCACCATCAATGACAAGAAGGTATATCTTACCGGGGAAGAATTAAAACAGTTTTTAGAAAATACCGGTGGTGAAGAAGTAAAATCGATAGAAGTTATCACCAACCCGCCTGCAAAATACGAAGCGCAGGGGAGTGCAGTTTTAAACATTAAATTAAAAAAGAGTTTAGTATTAGGCTATAAAGGATCTGTAAACACAGCTTACATACAATCGATTTACCCAAAAGGAATTGCATCCATAAACCAGTTTTATAAAGGAAAAAAATTATCTCTGGAAGGAAGATATGGTTTTGGTTCTGGTGTATATGTCAATGAAGGAGTTGATGTTGTCGATTATTTAAAGGAAAATGGTTCGGTCGATTCCCGCTGGGAAAGTATCATGAGACGCAAGTCAAAGTCGCTTGCACAGCATTCTTATCGCCTTCAGGCTTCTTATGAAATTGATTCCCTCAATACAATTGCTGTTGGAGGAACCGGATTTATCGCAAAACAACAGAAAGGAAACTTTACAGTACCAACCCTTATTTATGGAGATAATGGAGCGCTTGATTCGCTTTATGTAACCCGAAACAACCGCACAAATCCTATGACAAATAATGCGTACAATATGTTATACGAACATTTGTTTAGCGAAAAAGAAAAGGTATCTGTAGCGGCAGATTATACCCAATATTGGCGTCAGGAGCGTCAGGATATTAGTTCTGAATTTTCGCTTCCTGATGAAAATCCGTATCGTAACGGGCGCTTTATAAGTGATAATGTACAGGATATTCAGCTTTTTTCAGCTCAGGCCGATTATTCGAATGAAAAGAACGGAACACTTGAAGCAGGATTAAAATTTGGTAACGTAAAAGCCGAAAGCAGTCTCGACTACAAAGACGAAATCGATGGCAATCTGGTAAATAATCCCAATAGAACCAGCCTTTTTCTTTATGATGAATCTATATTGGCAGGTTACGGAAGTTACAACAAAGAATTTGGGAAATGGAGTTTAAAGGCCGGATTACGAGGAGAATATACAGCCCTGAAAGGAAATTCAGTTACAACGGCTGAAGTTAACGAGCAGCATTATTTCAAGCTTTTTCCAACTTTTTATGGTCTTTATAAAGCAGCAGAAGGTCATGAAATTGGGATTTCTTACGGCAAGAGAATTACAAGACCGCAATACAGCAGGCTGAATCCGTTTCGTTCTTATTATAATTCGTATTCTTATTTTATGGGTGATCCCAAATTATTGCCTACCATTAGTCATAATATTAATTTACTTTATACCCTAAAAAATAAATACAATTTTGATCTTTTTTACCGTCTGGAGAAAGATCCTTCGATGGAAATTTCTTATCAGGAATACGACACTAAAATGCTGGTATATCATTTTACAAATATTAAAAAAGATTTTGCCTTTGGACTTGAGTTCAATACCAACCTTACTTTGTATGATTTCTGGGAATCCGGAATACAGGCAGGATTGAGCTATGTCGAAGATCGTTTTCAGGGAAGAGATGGCAACTTGTACAAAAACGGAAAACCTACTTATAATACCAGTATCAGCAACCGTTTTGTGCTCAACAAAAAGAAAACCCTAAATGCAGAATTAAATTTTCAATACAATTCTTCATCAGTACAAGGAACTTTTGTTTACAGTCAGACCTCAAACCTTTCTGCGTCGATTCGCAAGAAAATATGGGAAGGCAATGGGGAAGTATACGCGATCATTTCGGATATTTATCGTGGCGAAAAAGAAAAAGTCGTTACAGATTATGCTAACCAGTATAATTATTTTAAGTCTTATGGAGATAGCCAGAGTATTCGATTAGGATTTCGTTATAATTTTGGAAATCAGAGTCTGGTTAACAAAAAGAAAGAAGAATCTCAAACCGAAGAACAGCAACGGTTATAACCAGAATGAGTTGAGCATTTAGATAAGAAATAAAATTAATCTTAGTAATATTTAAACTAAGAGAAATGCAAATTCAATAATAAAGATTTTCTATACAAACCCTGCAAACTCACTCGAAAATGATGCGTATATTTGGGTTTGTAAATCATAATAATGCTATCTATGAAGAAAATAGGATTTTTATCGTTTGGGCATTGGGCTGATCATCCTTCTTACAAAGCTCGTACCGCAAGCGATACACTGCTTCAGTCGATAGATTTGGCTGTTGCTGCTGAGGAAATTGGCTTGGATGGCGCTTATTTTAGAGTACATCATTTTGCACGACAGTTGGCATCACCTTTTCCTTTACTTTCGGCCATTGGCGCTAAGACGAGTAAAATAGAGATTGGTACCGGAGTGATCGATATGCGTTATGAAAACCCTCTCTATATGGTCGAAGATGCCGGTGCTGCAGACTTAATTTCAGAAGGACGTCTGCAACTAGGAATTAGTAGAGGATCACCGGAACAGGTTATTGACGGCTGGCGCTCTTTTGGTTATGAACCGTTGCCCGGCGAAACCGATGCCGATATGGGACGCAAAAAAGCTTTAGAATTTTTGGATAAACTTAAAGGAGAGGGATTTGCAGAACCAAACCCATATCCTATGTTTCCTAATCCGCCTGGTTTATTGCGACTTGAACCTCATTCTGAAGGATTGAGAGATAGAATCTGGTGGGGAGCAGCATCTAATGCAACTGCTATTTGGGCAGCTGAAAACGGAATGCACCTGCAAAGTTCTACCTTAAAGTACGATGAAAACGGAAAACCTTTCCATATTCAACAGGCAGAGCAAATCAGGTTGTATAAAGAAGCCTGGAAGAAAGCAGGACATCAGCGTGAGCCAAGAGTTTCTGTAAGCCGTTCTATTTTTGCACTGGTAAATGATCAGGACAAATATTATTTTGGAGATCAGGGCAAAGGTTCTGATAGTTTTGGTAATATAGAAACTGATAAACGCGCAATCTTTGGGAAAAGTTACGCAGCTGAACCAGATAAGCTTATCGCAGAACTGGCTCAGGATGAAGCTATTCAGGAAGCTGATACCGTTTTACTTACAATACCCAATACATTAGGCGTTGAGTATAATGTACACATATTATCTTCTATACTAAAATACATTGCTCCAGAGCTGGGTTGGCGTTAAACTTATTGAAAATACTACAAAAAGCCCTCTAATTTTAGTTAGAGGGCTTTCTGATATAAGAAATATAGTACTCCATTTTTCACAACTAACTATTAATTAACAGTATAAATAAGAGCAGTTTACAATTTTATTTTAATTTAAAATATTGGATTTCAATATTATGACATAAATTTTAATATATTTACTGTCAATAAATAATTATTAAGATGCAAGAAGGTACAGTAAAATTCTTCAATGAAGAAAAAGGGTTTGGATTTATTACTCCAAAGAACGGTGGAAGTGAAATTTTTGTTCACGTTTCAGGTTTGTCAGAAAATATTCGTGAGAACGATGAAGTACGTTACGATATAGCAGAAGGTAAAAAAGGACCGAACGCTGTAAACGTAGTTGTAGCTTAAAACTACTGAGAAAAAGAATATAAAGCACCTGCCGTTGGTAGGTGCTTTTTTCGTATAAAAAAAAGCGTATTGAAGGAATTAGAGTATTATAAAGAATAAATAAAACTAAGTAGTTTATGAGTTTGAGTAATAAAGAAATATTAGAAAAGGCAAATGCCGCTGTTACTGCAGGAGATAACGAAGGATTTCTATCGTTTTGTACCGAAGATACAAAATGGACATTTGTAGGAGATAAAACCTTGGAAGGTAAACAAGCAGTTCGCGAATATATGGCAAAAGAATATTTGGAACCGCCAAAATTTATGGTCGATCATCTAATCGCCGAAGGTGATTTTGTCACAGCAATTGGCAAGATCAGTCTTAATGCTGAAGGAGAAAAAAAGATCGATTACCATTATAGTGATGTATGGAGATTTCACGATGGTAAAATGACTGAATTAACAGCTTTTGTTATCGAGATTTGATATAAAAAAAGCCGATGAAGCATTCATCGACTTTAAGATCTGTTCATCCAGATTTGATTTGTTTTTCATATCGTATTATCTGATGTTATTATCAGATTCTATTTCTTCCCAGTCATTTTC
Source organism: Flavobacterium piscisymbiosum (assembly GCF_020905295.1). NCBI lineage: Bacteria > Pseudomonadati > Bacteroidota > Flavobacteriia > Flavobacteriales > Flavobacteriaceae > Flavobacterium > Flavobacterium piscisymbiosum. Next base: position 4,035,277 of record NZ_JAJJMM010000001.1, read on the forward strand.
ATCATATTCTGAATCAAGGTCTTCCTCAAGATCTTCTTCCAGGTCTCCAAGCTCTAAGTTGTAATGGTTACCGGCACTCAATTTTGCTTCAAAAGCGTCCAGATAATCATCATAATTTAATAAAAGCTGTTCTTCATAATTTGTTATATCATCTGAAGATTCATCAGACATATAAGAGTAATTTTCGGAATTCATATATAGTAGTTTTAAAATTAATAGCGTATTAATGATCTAAGTTTTCCTCATTAGAATATTTTAAAATTAAAATTTATATCACAGGAAAACTTATACAATTTTCAGGAAGGATTATCAAATTTTCATCTTAAAATAAACCTGAAAACTTTCTAAATGTTTTTAGGTAAGAAATCAATTGAAAATAGCATTGATTAGGATCTTTATAAGAGAAAATCACCATGCCCCATTTTTTCAAGTGTATTACAAAATTCACTATCAAGATAATTTGATTCTTTACCAAAGCAGGATAATGGTTCGTTTACGAATTCATAGCTCTGTTCCAGATGATTGCGTTCATGTTTTTCCATAAACATTTTTGATTCTGAAGATATTGATAGTTGCTGATGGTAATTATTATAGTGAGTAGTTATCATATTATTAGGTTTTTAGTTACGATGTTCTAATTCAAATTTAATAAGGCAACACCTAAAAATGTTTATATCATTTATAGTCAAGAGTTGTTTAATTATCAGTTTTCTAAATATTCTAAACTACTTTATACGGAAATTAAATGATTCTTTAAATCGTAATTATATTGAAAAGACAACTATATATTATTAATGATTTTAACCCAGTAATCGACTTGTAATTTTGAAATAATTTACAGATTGGATGTAAATTTATTTAGTCGGGCAGAAGTACATTTATTTCTAAATAAAAGCTAAACAAATAACGACTTAGATATTACTAAAAACAATAAAAATGGCAATCTCTAATTGTACTATAAAAGATACCGAAATTATAATGATAACAGAACGAAAATGAAAACGGAAATAATGAAAAAGCGAATTGCAATTTTAGGCGGAGGACCAAGCGGACTGTTTATGTATAAAAGATTGGTTGAATCCGGAAAATCTAATTTTGAAGTGGATATTTATGAACGAAAAAGTACTCTTGGCGCAGGAATGCCTTATAGTCATGAAGGAGCAAATGATGAGCATGTAACCAATGTATCCGATAACGAAACGCCCGGAATAGTTACCTCAATTTCAGAATGGATTTTAACCGTTCCTCAAGATTTACTGGCAAGGTTTAATGTTGATCTGGATAAATTTAATGAATATAAAGTATTGCCCAGATTACTTTTTGGATATTATCTTGCCGACCAGTTTAAGCTATTGCAGCAAAAAGGGGATGAAGTCGGGATTACAACCAGAGTGCATTATCAAACCAATGTTATGGATATTTGTTACAATGAACAGGGGAAAGAAGTATGGGTAGAAACCACTACTGGTAAAGATAAATTTGATTATGTCGTAATTTGTACCGGGCATAACTGGCCAGTGCGACACGAAGGAAAAGTTAAAGGATATTATGATGCTCCATATCCGCCATCAAAACTTTTACTTAAACTCAATCATGCCGTAGCGATAAAAGGATCTTCATTAACTGCCATTGATGCCATACGAACACTTGCAAGAGAAAATGGTTCATTTAACAAAGATGAAGACGGAAATGTAAGTTTTCAAAGTCATGCCGAAAGCCCGGATTTTAAAATGATTATGCATTCCAGAAGCGGAATGCTTCCCGCGGTTCGGTTTCATCTTGAAGATTCGCATCTTAATAATGACTCGCTTCTTACGGAAGATGAAATTGAACTTCACAGAAAAAGCAATGACGGTTTTCTGTCTTTGGATTTTGTTTTTCAAAAAGATTTTAAAGAGATTTTCAGGGAAAAGGATCCTGATTTTTATAATAGAATTAAAGATCTTAGTATTGAAGATTTTGTGGTGGAAATGATGGAACTTCGCGAACGTCTGGAACCATTTCAGCTTTTAAAAGCAGAATATATTCAGGCAGAAAAATCCATAAAAAGACAAGAATCAGTATATTGGAAAGAAATGCTGGCAGTATTGAGTTTTGCTATGAATCATCCGGCAAAATACCTTTCGGCAGAAGATATGCAGCGCCTTCAAAAAGTACTTATGCCTTTAATTTCGATTGTAATAGCATTTGTTCCTCAAAGATCCTGTACAGAATTACTGGCTCTTCATCAGGCAGGCGTTTTGGATATTATTCCTGTTGGCGCAGAAAGTACCGTAGAACCTCAAAACGATGGAGGGATTTTATATCATTTTTCTGATCAGGATAATAATCCTAAGTCGGTTTATTATGAAACGTTTATTGATTGTGTGGGCCAGCCACATTTATCTTATGCTGATTTTCCTTTTAAAAGTTTACTTTCGCAAAAAGCAATTACACCTGCCAAAATAAAATTCAAGTCAAAAGAAATAGGACATCTGGCTTTTTCAGAAGGCAATAATTCCATAGAAAAAGACAGTACCGGAAGCTACTTTTTAAGCGTTTCCGGAATTGCCATTAATGATAATTTTCAAATTATTGATCAGTACGGGGCATATAACGAAAACCTATACATTATGGCTGTTCCTTACATTGGCGGTTATAATCCTGATTATTCCGGATTAGATTTTTGCGAAGCAGCCTCATTGCGTATTTTACATAGCATACAGGAAATTGGAATCAGCTAGTTAAGTTCACTTTATTTTAATAGCTGAATTTGTTTAAAAAATAAAAGATTCCACGATTTAGATCGTAATCTAAATCGTGGAATCTCATTAATTATCAGGAATATTAATATCCCAAAAAGTGATTTAAAATGTATTGAAAACTTCCTTAAGTACCTTTAAAAAGAAATCCCAATCATCAAAATCATTATCAATCTATTTAGAATCAGGTTTAAAAAGGTCATCAGAGTTTTCAGTAATCGGAATATACAAGCGTTCCCAAACATCGCTATCGACCATATCCCAGCTGTGGCCTTTTCCTTTAAGATCTTCGGCCAACAATACAACACCGGGTTCAATTATAAAAGTACTTCCATCAGATACCTTAAATTTTATTTTACCTTTTACCGTTATTACATATTGTTTTCTTGGAGCTGTGTGCGCATTTTTTTCCCATTCTTCTGTTTTATTGCTGTACCAGAACGAAGCGGTATTCATATGTTTTAATGAAGGTATCGAACCTTTTTCGAAAGAAGAACTTCCATCAGCTTTATTGATAAGGCGATATGCAGGAATATCTGCAGCTTCTTCAAGAGCTTTTACAGAAACCTTTTTGTGATCTTGTGCGTAATTATTAGTTGCTGACATAAAAGCGGCAATTAGGATAAATCCTTTTAATAGATTTTTCATTTTAATAGTAATTTTAAAGATAATAATTATTTTTTTATTGATTGTAAACTGAATCGTGAACCATCATTTTATTAAAAAATGGTTTGTATTTTGCGACCAAAGCAAGATGTCCGTCCAGTTTTCCGTAAGTTTCTAAATCTTCGAGAGAATCAAATTCCATAGACGCATTGTAAGTAAAAGAATTGTCCATAACCGGTCTTGGAGAAGAGTTTGCCGGTCCGCCATATCGCACATTTTTGACGTAAGGGAGTTTTTTAAGCCCTTCAAAAAAGTTTTCAAAATCTTTTACCTGAGCCGCTGTAAGTTCTGGCTTAAGCCAGAAAAGCAAGTAATGAAAATAAACGGTTTTAGTTTTAGATGCTACTGTATTGAGAGGATTTGCCAATACATTTTCTCCGGCAAGGGCAAGTGCTCCCACACTGGCTGATGTGATAATAAAATTTCTTCGTTTCATAATATTAGATTTTTAATTAAAGTCGATTCTGTATTTTAAAACAAACTGCCATTTTCGGTCTGATACGTCGGCCTGACCATTATTTAAAGCGTAAATCGGACGATTTTGAGCATCAACAGTCAGTCTTGACGACATACCATTCATCAATAACGATACGCCAGCGTCATAAGTCAGAGCCTTATCGTGGAGACCATCAAGGTCAGAAAGCATTACACTTGCGGCGGGCTGCAACTGCAGATTATTTTTGTCTTTGTTAAAGTAGGGTAGTGTGCCACCAATTTGAAGATAATAGGTATTACCGGTTCCTATTACCGGCGAGTTATTACCAGCTCCGTTAAGGCTGCTCTGTGTTGTATTTACGCCGCTTGCAGGATTACTCACACCAGAATAACGTACATAGTTAGGACCATAATTGTTGTTCATCGCCATGGCATAAGCACTAAAAGAGGTTCCGCGTTCTTTGTTAATTGGCGTATCGTAGAAAAGGTCAACGGCAAAACTTTTTTCATCATCATTAATGGTAGTTTTTGTTTCGTCTAAATGCCATAATGCATTGTGCATGTATTCAAACCCTGCGCCCAGGGCAAGTACTTTCTTTTTACCGCTATAGGTTCCGGAATGGAAAGGTGAGGAGTTATTTTCTGTTTCAAAAAACTCATATTTAAAATAACCGGAGTAATCTTTATTAGGATGCGTTTTACTAAAAGTAGCTACATTATACTGCGGATCCGCGCTTACATTGGTATAAGGATCTGCAATAACCAGGCGGTAATCCAGTTTTCCTATTTGTCCTTTTGCATAAACACTTAACTCTCTTACGGTTTCATCAGATATACCTGCATTTCCGGTGGCATAAGAAGGTAAGTCGTATAATAAAGTATTTAAAGGTCCGGTTGTAAATCTCGATAATCCTCTCCAGGTAGATCGTCCGGCACCGGCAGCTATTATGTCATTGAATTTATATTCAGCATAAGCGTCTAAAAGCTCAAAACCCGGTGTTGTTTTAGAAGCTACATTTACATTTGTTAAACCTCCCTGCAAAATAAAAGTGAATTTCTCTGTAGGCTGATAGGCCATTTTTACCCTTACTCTTCGCAATGATAAGTCCGAAATACTATTTACTTGTTCGCCGTTTACAAGACTTCCGGGGTTAAGCTCTGCATAACGTGCCCATAATTCAGCATAACCGCTAAAAGATATCGAGCGTGTTTTTTCGTCGTTTAAATAATGTGTAAGTGTAGGGTTTCCAAAATCGTTCTTTTTTTGGGCACTTACCGTGTTGATTAACCCTGTTAGCAGAGAAAAACATATCCCAATTTTTAAATAACCTGTTTTCATGTTTAGTTAAAATTTACATTTTGTTTAGCAGTGATCACTACTTGTTTTTGACATGACAAAGGTAGATTCAGCGTAGCCTTTGGGTTATTAGAAAAGTATTAGAAAGGCTTTAGAATGTTATTAGAAAACCTATTGTTTTGGTTTTAAATGATTGATATTCAGTGCTTGTTTAGGGTTTGTGTAAACAAAGTGCAAATACCAGCCTTTTAGAAAAAGAAAATATTGTCGTAAATTTGATTCGGATTTAAAATGAAACAGATACAAATGAAGATCTTAATAGTGGAGGACAACAGTCGGGTTTCAGCATTGCTAAAACGAGGGCTTGAAAGTCAGGGGTATCAGGTATATATTGCAGAAGAAGCAGAAGAAGGACTTATACTTTTAGAAAAAATTGATTTTGAACTGATTATCACAGATATTATGCTGGCCGGAATGGATGGTATTGCTTTTTGTAAAAAGATTCGGCATTCAGGAAAAAAAATCCCCATCATTATGCTGACCGCATTAGGAACTATCGACGAAAAAATTGAAGGTTTTGATGCCGGAGCCGATGATTATTTGGTTAAACCATTTGAAATACGGGAGTTGTATGCAAGGGTAAAAGCTTTGCTTCAGCGTAAAAAAGATACGGTAAGTAATGTAGAAGAAAGCGCTCAAATTATCTACAATAGTCTTGTAATGGACAAACGCACCAAAGTCATTTACAGGGAAGGAGTAACGATAAACCTTACTCCAAAGGAGTTTAATTTGCTGCACTTTATGATGCAAAATCCCGAAAGACTTCTTACACGGGATGAAATAGCCGATAATGTCTGGGGCAATAATTTTGATACCGGAACCAATTATATCGACGTATATATTGCCTATCTAAGGAAAAAAATCGACAAAGGTTTTGAGCAAAAACTAATTCATACTAAAGTAGGTATGGGATTTATTTTAAGTAATAAAATATGAAATTAGTAACCCGTACCGCTCTGGCGTATGCTATTTTAACTGCTTTTATTCTTTTTGTTTTTGCGTACAGCGTTTATTTTGTATCGGAAAAAAACAGAAAAGATGAATTTTTTGACCGTCTTGATTATAAAATAACCTGGCGTGCCGAGTTTATATTTGATGCTCAAATCAATAAAGAACTGATAAAATTTCTGCATACAAAAAACAAGAAAGTACTTAACGAGGCAGATATAAGTGTTTACGACAGTAATTTTAATCTTTATTTTTCTGATAATATGCCGCCGCTGGGCAGTAAAAAAATATTGCAGTCTATAAAAAAGAACCGATACCTGAACTGGTCTGATGATCACTACCAATACCGTGGTATTTTATACACAGATAATAACAAGGAGTTTTACATCGTTGGAAGAGCAAAAGATGTAACCGGTCTCAATCATCTTAATGCTTTTAAGGAAAATTTACTTTACGTTTATTTTACTTCTATCGTTTTGATTTTTATAATTGGTTTTGGATTTTCTTACTACACATTAAAACCATTAAAAGATATTATTTTTCAAATTAGAGATATAACAGAGCATAATCTTAACAAACGAATTATAGTACCAAAAGCTAAAGATGAACTTTATGAACTCACCCAAACCTTTAATGCTACTTTTAATAGGTTAGAAAAATCTTTTAATAACCATCGAAATTTCGTGACGACCATATCGCATGAATTCCGCACGCCACTTTCTATTTTAATTGCAGAAATTGAACTCGGAAAAGAACTCAACCGCACTATTGATGATTATAAAGTATCATTAGACAATGCTTTAAAAGAAGCAAATCATGTTTCTCAGCTTTCTACAGCGCTTCTTGATTTTGCCCGTGCAAATTATGACCGATCACAAATAAAGATGTCAGATATTCGAATAGATGAGGTTTTGGTCGACGCCAAATTGAATTTATTAAATAAAAAAGAGGTAAAATACAGAATAGGTATCAGTTATACGAACCTGGATGATAATGATGCGAATTTCTATAATTATTTTGGGAATCCGTATTTACTGCAAATTGCTTTTTCTAATATTATGGAAAATGCCTGTAAATATTCACCAGATCATGCCTGTCATGTAGATATAAATGCCTCTTCAGATCGAATTATCCTTACTTTTTCTGACAACGGAATTGGTATTCCCGAAGGAGATTTAGAACAAATTTATAACTTATTCTACCGCGGAAAAAATAAAAACTACGAAATAGGGTATGGTGTTGGATTATCAGTCGTAAAACAGATCGTAAGTTTACACAATGCCACCATTAATGTTACTTCGACTGTGGGAAAAGGAACGACATTTACAATTACACTTTCCGTCTAAAAGGTTTATAAAAGCTCCTTTACGTTATTTTTTGGATCTGATTTTATTACTTACGAACAAGAAATCTGTAAATAGTTTGAGATGTAAAGGTTTCCTGAGGTCGCAAAACAGTATTAGGAAAAGCGGGCGTATTGATGGAATTTGGGTAATGTTGTGTTTCAAGACAAAATGCGCCATTTTTGGTATAAGGAACTCCGTTGCGTCCTTTTACTTTTTCGCTTAACCAGTTTCCTGAATAAAATACAACTCCCGGTTCAGTTGTATAAACTTCTAATTCCCTGCCGCTTATTGGTTCGAAAACTTTTGCAGCCAAAGCCAGTTTGCCCGTTTGATTTCGCAAAGCAAAAGTCACATCGTAACCGTTCGTATATTGCTGTACTTTTTCTATGTCTTTGGCAATAGTTTTAGGTGAAGTAAAATCAAACGGAGTTTCTTTTACATTCAGAATCTTGCCGGTTGGCATGCTGCCATCTCCATATTCTAAAAATTGATCAGCAAGAACAGTTAACTCTGTATTTAATGCTTTACTATCTCTTCCGCCCGAAAGATTAAAATAAGTGTGGTTGGTCAGTACAAGCGGAGTTGCTTTGTCTGTAGTTGCTTTATAATCAATAACTAAATCATTATTATTCTTTAATGTAAAAGTTACCGTAACCAATAAATTCCCGGGAAAACCTTCTTCGTCATCTTTACTTAAATAAGACATTTCAACAGCAAGTTCATTCTTTTTTGTTACTTCTTTAGCTTTCCAAATGCGTTTATCAAAACCATTTACACCTCCGTGAATATCAGAAGACAGCGTATATTCATGTCCGTCAAGTGAGAATTTCTTGTTTGCAATTCGATTCGCAACACGACCAACCGTAGAACCCATCAATGAGTTTTCTTTACCCGCATAATGAGAAAGTGAATCAAGACCCAGTACCACACTGCTCATTTCACCATACTTATCCGGTGTTACGATATTTGTAATTGCTGCACCATAAGTAAGCAACTGAACCTGCATTCCTGTTTTATTTTGCAAAGTATACTCGAAAACATCCTGTCCCTGAACCTGTCCAGCTTTCTTTTTACTAATAACAGATTTCTTAGCTAAAGCAGCGTTTTGAGAAAATACATTTTCAGTTGCCAACAATGCCAGGGATAAAAAGGAGAAGCAAGCAGCTAACTTTAATTTGTTCATGATGTTTTGTGGTATTTTGTTATTGTATCACTAAAGGCTTAGATCTACGTAAATTATTTTTTATTCGACAAATTATAATGATCTTCAAGATAAGCGAATCGAGCCAATATCTCAAGCATTCCGCCATGTTCTACTAAATTATATACACCTTCATTTGTGGCAAACAATCCTTTTTCGTTTTTGTTTTCTTTCAAAGTATTATCCAGACACTTTTTAAATCCTGAAATGTATTTTAAATCTTTATTGTATTTTAAAAGATGCTGATATCCGCGCAATAAAACAGCATTAAACCAATATCCATCTCTAAATTTGTCTCCTCCGTAAAAATAAAGCAACGAACTGTCTGCTATTTCTATCGCTTTTTTAAGATACTTTTTGTCACCTGTTAGTTCATATAAATACACATTAGACTGCAGCATTGTTCCTGTATTATAGGAATAGATAGTTTTCCCGATACTTCCGTCGTTTACTTTAATATTATCATAAAATAAACCTGTAGGAGTCTGTAGTTTTTCATTTGTCCAGTTGTATATTTTCAATGCATTATCAAGGTATACTTTTTCCTTTGTTGCTTTGTACATTTTAAGCGCAACAATAATTCCTGGTCCGTTCGAACAGGTGTTTTTCGTTTCGAAATCATTTTCACGCCAGTACAATCCGCCGCCTAATTTTGAGTCAGCTGCTGTCATCATAAAATCATACATCGATTTTCCTAAATCGAAATAACTTTTCTTTCCGGTTCTTTCATAAATATCCAGAGCAGTTATTCCAATCCATTGATTGTCATCGTAATATCTTTGTCCTTTACTCAACTTCACAATATATTCGCCATATCCCGGTTTTGGAGGTGCAGGATCGTAGTAAGGCTGCATACTTTGTACAATGTTATCAACTAATTGCGCTTTTTTATCTACTTTTTCAATTTCATTTGTAGCTTCAAACATGGCACAAAGCGCCCATAACCAGCTATATTCTCTTTTATGCCCAAATTTTGTTTCTCTTTTTGCAGGATCTAAATCAACAAAGTAATATCCGGAAACGCTATCGTGAAAGTTTTTTTCAATCGCAGAGTGGAGGTTTTCCATCTCATCTTTGTAAAAATTGCTTTTCGAATTCGTATTCCATTTTATTACTGAAAAACTTGAAAACAGTACAAGTACCGCAATAAGTAATAAACCCTTTTTTTGATTATTCATAATCTGTAACTATTTGTGGTTATTTATTTGAAGTTTTATTATTTGAGCTGAATATAGTTTCTTCTGATATTTAAAACTGATTTAGCAAATCTACTAAAACGTTTTAGTATTTAAAACTAAAAATACGTATTACCACTATTTTTGCCAATAATATTCGAAAATCGTTTCTTTAGTGTTTATTTTTTAACGAATCAATTGATTATGAAAGGAACTTTAAACATTTGTGATAGATCGAAGACTTAATTATTGAAAATTAACCTCAAATAATTTAATTTAAGAACATTTGCACCAAAACAAAAAAACGGGACAAAGAGAGTTTATCCCTTTGTCCCGTAAGGCCAACATTTTGTATACCATTCAAAAAAGTTGCCTTTTTTTAAGTCATTAAAACTCCCATCTCACAAAAGCTTCCATAGCAGCATAATGTGCCAGACCAAGCTGGTTGTACAATTGAGCGGTTTCGCTGTTTCGGTCTTCGGCTCTCTGCCAAAATTCTCTTGCATCAGTTCCCTGAAAAACAACACCGTCTTTTTGAGATTGATGTTTAAAGATTCCGTGGCGTTTTGCCAAAACCTGATCCGGACTCATTGGCACAGCCATTTCCACTTCGTCAATTCCCCATTCCTGCCACGCACCACGATACAGCCAGACCCAGCAGTCGTTCATAAATAGTTTTGGTTTTAAAGCTTTTACAGCCTCAAAAATGGCATCCAGACATACTTTGTGCGTTCCATGCGGATCTGCTAAATCTCCGGCTGCATAAATTTGATGGGGTTTTATTTTTTCGATCAAATCCATCGTAAGCTGAATATCATCTTTACCCAGCGGTTTTTTCTTTATAGTTCCGGTTTCATAAAAAGGGAGTTCCATAAAATGAATCTGCTCATCTGGCAAACCTACAAAATGACTTGTAGAGCGAGCTTCTCCCTTTCTAATCAATCCTTTTAAGTATCGCACTTCCGGAATATCAATTTCACTGGCTTTTTTGTTTTTTAGAAACGTTTGAGCCTTTTTGTAAATGCTATCAGCTTCTTCGCTTTTTATTCCGAATTTTTCGTTGTAATCAATCACAAAACTGGCAAAACGAAGCGCTTCATCATCCGCTACAGCGATATTTCCAGAAGTTTGGTACGCTACATGCACTTCGTGTCCTTGTTCCTGCAAGCGCATAAAAGTTCCTCCCATACTAATAATATCATCATCTGGATGCGGACTAAAAATTAAAACACGTTTTTTAGCCGGTTCTGCTCTTTCAGGTCGGTTGGTATCGTCGGCATTTGGTTTTCCGCCCGGCCAGCCTGTAATTGTGTTTTGCAGTTTATTGAATATTTTAATGTTGATGTCGTACGCCGGACCAGAATCTGCCAATAAATCGCTCATTCCGTTTTCGATATAATCAGCATCAGTAAGCATTAAAATTGGCTTTTTTAAATCTAATGCCAGCCCTAAAACCGCTTTACGGATTAATTTATCTGTCCAGACAATTTTTTCTACTAGCCAAGGTCTGTTGATTCGGGTTAGTTTAGACGAAGCTTCTTTATCCAGAACAAAAACAGCATTATTGTGCTCTTGTAAAAATGAAGCAGGAATCTGATTGGTAACTTCTCCTTCAACCGATTTTTTAATGATATTTGATTTTCCTTCTCCCCAAGCCATTAAAATAACCTGTTTGGCTTCCATAATCTTTTTAACTCCAAGTGTAATTGCTGTTCTTGGCGTGTTGCTCAATCCCGAAAAATCGCCACTTGCTGCTACTCTCGTAATGTGATCCAGCGCCACTAATCTTGTTTTAGAGTTTTGAAGCGAACCTGATTCATTAAATCCGATATGTCCGTTTCCTCCAATTCCCAAAATCTGTAAATCGATACCTCCAAGAGCTTCGATTTTTGCTTCATAATTATGGCAATAATCGGCGATTTCTTCTTTCGATAAAGTTCCGTCGGGAATATGATAGTTTTCAGGTAAAATATCAACCTGATCTAACAATAATTCCTTCATAAATCGAACATAACTGTTGATAGAATCCGGTTCCATCGGGTAATATTCGTCTAGGTTGAAAGTGATTACGTTTTTAAAACTCAAGCCTTCTTCTTTATGCAGACGAACCAGTTCTGCATACAATCCTTTTGGAGAAGAACCTGTTGCCAAACCTAAAATACAAGGTTTGTTTTCTTTTTGTTTGGATTGGATCAGTGATGCAATTTCTTTTGCAACGGCTTTTGAGGCTTCAGAAGAATTTTCAAAAACAACCGTATTGATGTTTTCGAATCGTTTTTCGAATCCTGTTGCTTTATCTATGATACTTTTTATCATTTTAATGTATTTTGAATTTGTTTATTTTAACATATAGAGATCTATGTTTCTATGTGTTTAAATTTCTCTCGCAGATTTGGCAGATTTAGTAGATTTTTCTTTTTTTAATTTTAATAATTTAAATTCAGGCAGATGTATTTACTACGCTTCTTAAAAAATCTGCCAAATCTGCGAGAAAAATAAATTTAGGATTTGGAAATCAATATAAATCTATTCTTTTTCCAGAGCGATGATATTGCGTCTATGTTTCTACGTGTTTAAATATTAGGACTCGTTAGATGGTTTTCCTATGGTAGCCAAAATACCGCCGTCAACATACACAATATGTCCGTTTACAAAATCACTTGCTTTTGAACTCAAAAATATGGCAGCACCTTGTAAATCATCCGGATCTCCCCAGCGTCCTGCAGGGGTTCTACCCATAATAAATTCATTAAATGGATGTCCGTTTACACGAATAGGAGCAGTCTGGCTTGTAGCAAAATATCCAGGGCCGATTCCGTTAGTCTGAATATTAAATTTAGCCCATTCTGTAGCCATGTTTTTAGTCAGCATTTTTAGTCCGCCTTTTGCTGCAGCATAAGCGCTTACAGAATCTCTTCCCAATTCGCTCATCATGGAGCACATGTTTATGATTTTTCCGCCTCCGCGTTCAATCATTCCTTTGGCAATAGTTTTAGAAACAATAAAAGGGCCTGTTAAGTCTACTTTTATAACAGCTTCAAAATCGGCAACTTCCATTTCTATAATCGGTGTTCTTTTGATGATTCCGGCATTATTGATTAAAATATCGATGGGACCAACTTCGGCTTCAATCTTGTTGATTGCGGCAATTACAGCAGTTTCATCGGTTACATCAAATAAATAGCCATAGGCTTCGATTCCTTCAGATTTATATTCTGCAATGGCTTTATCTACTGCTTCCTGCGATGAGTGATCGTTTACTACAATTTTTGCACCTGCATTTCCAAGTCCTTTGGCCATTGCCATTCCCAGACCATGGACTCCTCCTGTAATAAGCGCTGTTTTTCCCGTTAAATCAAATAAGTTAATTGACATTTTTTTTAAGTTTTTGGTTATTAGTAATTTTTATCCTGACAGGTTTTTAAAACCTGTCAGGTATGTTTTTATTTCTATGGTTGTGGTTTTTTATTTAACACTTATAATCAAAGGATTTTTGAGTTCCTCATTAAAATGATTCAGGTAATCCATCCATTGTTTTGCTGTAGTGATTTTTCCGGCCTTATCCCAGCATGCGCCAGAATAGTAAATGATTGGCTCCTTGTTTGTGACTGTAGTTTTAGCCAAAAGCTGTTCTTTACTCACCCACATTGTTTTTGCCGGAGTGGTTAAAATCGTACCCAGACCAGTAGTTCCTTCTTTATCAAAAGCAGGTTCCCAATAGCCCATAATTCCTTGTTGTTCGTTTAAGGAAATAATGCCCTGCTTTTCGCGTCTTATTATTCCAACTACAACAGGCATAGGTTCGTTTTGGTCGAAAGTATAGCTGTTTTCAATTTTATTAAGTTGTGAACCGGCATCCAGTGAAATGGTTTTTACAGCCTTAACCTTTATTCCTCCTGCATTCCAGGTATCATAAACTAATTGAAAAGTAGAGCGCAAAGGACCATTGTCCAAGATTTTCCATTGATGGTAATTGGCAGAATAGCGTATAGTATCTTTTATGTACGGAGCCATATTTCCGGCGCCTAAGGTATAACCTACATGATAATAATCTAAACCATCGCCATGATCGATATGATATTCATTGCGTTTATAACGATCGTTCAGGACTAATTTATTGGTGCGTTTTACCCAGACATCATAGCCATAAGCGTCACCTTCGGTTTTTTCTAAGGCTTTTCCGTAAGCACGAAAAGCAATTTTATCATTTTCCCATGCAAAATCGTCCAAACGTTCCGGTACATAACGCGCATAAGTTTTAGAAGCAAAGGCTTCAGGTTTACCTTTTTGAATTAGAAGTCTCAGCGATGATTTTGCCTTAATATCAATTTGCACTAATAGATTTTGTATGGAACGATTTCCATGATGTTCTAATTGATACGGAACTTGTTTTTTTGTATTGGCGTTAATTACCACAAAATTTGCTGTGTCAATTTGCGGAAAGGAGGAAAGCACTGCTGCCCATTTTATGGCTGTTACCGATTCTTTTCGGTCTAAAGCCGAATTATTATGAATGCTGATTGATTTTTTTACCTGAGCCATAGCCATTAAAGGCAAAACAAAAGCCAGTAAAAAGTGGAGTTTAATTAATTTCATAGGTTGCAATAATTGTAATTTTTAAATATAATTTTTCCTAAAGCCTGCTGAAAAAAGACATAGTTTGAGCTTCCCCAATTCCAAATGTGTTTACTATTTGTATGAGGTGAGATTTTTCAGAATTTGAAAATTCAAATAATTTTAGCCTTTTAAGACTTGGTTTTAAATGGTTTTAAATGGTTTTAAGGGAAAGGATGAAGTTGATTTTTCATTGTATTAGCAGCTGTTGTGTTGTTTAAAATTTAGTTATTCTTTTGGATCTTCTATTTTGGCTAAATACTCGCTTGGCATACAACCGTAATGTTGTTTGAATGCTGTCGAAAAATACGACGGCGAATTAAAACCGCACATATACGTAATCTGTGCAATGGTGTAGCGTTTACTCTGCATCAATTCTACCGCTTTTTTAAATCGGATTCTTTTTATAAAATCCATTGCAGATTCGCCTGTTATAGCCTTTAACTTCAAGTAAAGGTTTGATCTGCTCATTCCGATTTCCTTGCTGAATTGATCTACCGAAAACTCAGAATCGGCCAGGTGATCTTCGACAATTTGAATGGCTTGTTTCAGGAATTCTTCATCGAGTGTATTAAAAGCAATATTCTCAGGAACCATTTCTTTTCCAACAGAATAATATTCTTTTAATCGTTTACGGGAACGGAGCAGATTTGTAATTTTCGCAGCCAGTAACGGAGTCGAAAATGGTTTTGTAATATAATCATCGGCACCCATTTCTAAGCCTTTTATCTGTTGGCTGGTTTCATTTCTGGCTGTTAAAAGCATTAACGGAATATGTGATGTATTGATGTTTTGTTTTACTTTTTTACAAAAGTGTAAACCATCGAGTTCCGGCATCATAACATCGCTGATGATTAAATCAAATGGCTGTATTTCTAAAAGATCTAATGCCATTTGCCCGTTATAAGCCGTTGTAACATTGTATATTTTACTAAAATAGTCCTGCAGATAATCTAAAATCTCCTTATTATCGTCTACAATAAGCAGTTTTATAGGCTGATTGCTGTCGGTTATTTCATTTTCTTCTTCTAATAAAGCATCTTCATCCAATTCATTATCAGATATAATAGAAAGTTCATATAACGAACTTTCTACTTGCTGATCGTTTTTATAAACCTGATCTGAGATTGGAATGGTTACGGTAAATGTGCTTCCTTTTTCGGGCGCACTTTCGGCTGTAATTTCGCCATGATGCAGTTCTACCAAGCGCTTTGTAAAAGCCAAACCAACACCGGAACCCAAATTCATCTCGCGATTGTTTACCTGATAAAAACGATCAAAAACTTTGGACAGATCCTCTTCGCTAATTCCGACCCCCGTGTCAGCGACCTTTATTTGTACAGAATCATTTTTCTTAATTAATTCAACGTTAATGCTTTGGCCTGTTTTGGTGTATTTAAAAGCATTAGACAACAAATTAAATAAGATTTTTTCCATTGCGTCTTTGTCAAAATAGAATGCAAGTTCTGGTTCTTCAGAATGATACGTATAATGAATGCCGTTTTTCTCTGAAAGCGGTTTAAACGATTCGAAAATTTCTTTTGTAAAACCTACCACATCGCCTTTGCCTACTTTAAGCTGACGTGTTCCCATTTCGGTTTTTCTAAACTCAAATAACTGGTCAACCAAGTTATAAAGTCTTTTAGCGTTAATGAACATTAATTCATGTTTCTTTTTGGAGATTTTATCTGCAAATGGAATTTTTAATAATTCTTCTAATGGGGCTAAAATCAAGGTTAAAGGCGTTCTTAATTCATGTGATACATTAGTAAAGAAATCCATTTTTACCTGGTTAATATAGCTTACTCTTTCTTTATCAATACGTTCGAGTTTTAACTGCTGAACGGCCTTTATTCTTTCTTTTATGATTTTAAAACCAATGTATCCCGCCGTTCCAATAATCGTTAAAAGCAGTAAAGAAAACCAGATAGTTTTGTACCATGGCGGCAATATGATGATTTTTAAACTTCTAACAGCACTCATTTCACCATTTGGACCAATTGCCTTGATTTGAAAATTGTATTTTCCGTCAGGCAGATTGCTGTAGCTCACCTTCAATTCATCAGTTCGTTGCCAGTCTTTATCAAGGCCTTCCAGTTTATAATAATAGTAGGTTCGGTTGGATGAAATGTAATTAAACGTATTAAAAAATATACTGAATTGTTTGTATTCCGGACCAATTTCAAGTTCGTTTACCTGATCGATATGTTCCTCCAGAATATCGGTTTCATCTCCAACTGCTACCGTTTTATTTAAAACTTCTAAAGCTGTAAAATTGAGTTTTAAAGGCAGTGGCTGTTGTTTGATCATTGACGGGTAGAAGTACGAGATTCCTTTAATACCGCCAAAAAGAAGCATGCCGTCTTTGGCTTTATAAAAAGAATAATCGTTAAATTGTTTGTTTTGTAAACCGTCGCTTTCATCAAAAGTCTGAACAGAACCTTTGTCAGGATTAAACTTAATTAGTCCGCTGTTGGTAGAAACCCACAGATTTCCATCATCCGGAATTATTCCGTAAATCGTTTCTTTAACAAAATCATTCCCGGCTTTAAAACTAACGAATGATTCCTGAGTTTCGTCATACAAACGCAAACCTTCTCTGGTGCCAAGCCAGATTCTGTGCTTTTGATCTTCTGTAATGCAGTTTATAATATCATCACTTAATTTTCCGTGTCCGATGTTTCCAAATAAAAGAACATCCGGATAAAACAGCGTTACGCCGTTTGTAGTTCCAATCCAGATTCTATGTCTGCTGTCTTCAAACAAAAACGTTATATCATCAGAGGTAAGGCGTTTTCCGGCTTTATCTAAGTGAATGTGCGTAAAAGTTTTGGTTTCGGGATGAAACTGATCTAATCCTGATCTGGTTCCTACCCAAATGCGGCCTTTGGAATCTTTTAATAAACTGTAAACTAAATCTCCGGCAATTGTATTGGGATTATTGTTGTCATGACGAAAACGCTGGACAGAACCACTATTTGGATTAAGCAGATTCAATCCGCCGTTATGAGTTCCTATCAATACATTGCCGTTGTCATCAAATTCAATAGCTTTAATATTATTCGAACTTAAACTGTTTGGATTGTTTTCGCTGTTTGAATAATAGGTAATCGTATTGGCATTTTTGTTCCAGTAATTAAGCCCTTTATCATTGCTTCCAATCCAGAAATTACCTTTTGTATCTTGTTTGATCACCCCAATTACTTCATCGTTTAAAGAAGGTTTTCCGGAGTTTTGACTCAACAAATTAAACTTGATATCGTTTTTATGATAATAGTTCAAACCGCCGTAATAAGTTCCTAACCAAATTCCGTTTTGTTTGTCTTTAAAAAAACAGCGAACCGAGTTTTGACTAATCGTATATGGCTGTGAAATTTGATGGTAATAATTAGTAAAAGAATTGTTCTTCGGATTGAAAATAGTCAATCCTTTAAAGGTTCCCATCCAGATATTTCCTTCGGTATCTTTACCAATGCATCTAATATTATTATCGGCAATACTATTGGTTCCAGTAGTGTGCAGCAGGGCAGAAGTCTGTCCGTTCTCAGCATTATACTGAATCACGCCTTCGCCTTCGGTAGCAGCCCATAGTTTTTTTCCATCAATATAAACGTCGTTGATATAAGGTTTTTTAGCTCCCAAATCAATTTTAGTTAATTGATGTGTATTGTGTTTCAGTTTAAAAAGACCAACATCGGTTCCTAAAATAATTTGCTGCTGCCAAAGTCCGATGTATGCAATTTTCTTGATTTCATGCGAAGATGCATTGAACTTTACAGCCGTAAAATTTTCAGCTTTGGGATTTAGCACAAAAACATCTCCGGCGATAGAAGCGGCCCATATTCTGTGCTCTTTGTCTTCGGTTATAGACGAGATGTACCATTCGCCAATATTTCTTGGCAACTGATAATTTGTAAAACTGTCTGTGTTATAATTATAAACGCTAATACCCTGATTTCCGCCAACCCATAATTGCCCTTTATGATCTGTAAATAAGCTGCGTATATAATACGATTGCAAGCTATTCTTTACGTTGTTTATTGGTCGGTATACTTTAAAACCCTTGCTGTCATAACGATTTAGTCCGTCCTGGGTTCCTATCCAGATAAAGCCCAAAGTATCCTGCTGAATAGCAAAAACAGAACTCTGCGACAAGCCTTTGTCAACCGATATATTTCTAAAATATCGATCCTGAACTTGTGCGTAGCTTTTGGCTGCGAAAAGAAGAATGCACAAAAGGGCAACGACAGCAATCTTTTTTTTCATGAAATTAGTATTATAATTATTTTTTGTATGCTTTACTTTTTTTTTAAAACACATAGGAATATAGCTTTTTAGTCACTAAAAAAAGACCTTCCCTTATTTTAAACCCACACAAGTAACTATGTGAAGGAAATGTATTTCTTTTAAATATCCTTTTTTATAGTATATAATAATCTATGTTTCTATGTGTTTAATTTTTTACTACGAATTATATTCACTCTTATTTTTGAAATAATAGAAATTCACCTCTAATTTATAGAAAAACTAAACATCTTATTCTTTTTAATTTTTATCGTATTTGGCAACATCCGGCAATTCGTCTATGGCTTCTTGTTTATTAACTTTATTATCATCAATTTGTAACAAAACAGAACTTCCTGTAACTTTAGGAGTATATGCTTTTCCTTCAAATTTAATAGGCAGATTTCCGTAGCTAAAGAGTGATTTTGCCGTTTTGCCCGAAACTTGTAAAGCAGCAGGTTTTTCTCCGTCTAATTGCACCTGAATATTCCAGTCTCCAACTTGTAAATTTGATAAACCGCTGTTGTTTGAGATGGTTTTAATCACTTCTGTTTTGCCGTCTTTAACTTGTATAATCGTTAAAAATCTAAATTTTTGTTTTGCTTCAGATGTGATTCCGGCATGCCATTGATCTTTAAAATCTTTAATCTGACCTTCGTCATTGGTTACTTTATTCCAGTTTACGGCAGGTTCGAAAAACTGATTATGAACTGCCATTTTTAGCGGACTATTGGCAAAAACGCTTGCATTTACATTTCCTAAATCTGTTTTTACAATGAAGTTTTGCTGTTTGGCTTTCGCCGAATTTTCTCCCTGAATCTCGTAATACGGACAATGAAACTGAGTTGTCCATTTTACCGGATTTTTAGCTTCCAGTTCATCGTATAATACAATATAACCGCCTTCTAATTGCAGCATGTGTCTGCGATACAAAGTTACGCCAGATTCTCCATAACCGTTTTCTTTGCTTGGTACAACATTAATTTGTTTGAATCTGCCTAGCCAGAAATCACTTTTGATTTCTCCGTATGCATTACTGGCATCTCCCAAGGCATATTGAATTTGTTTTCCGGAAATAGCTCTCGGAATCCATCCGTAACCTTCTTCACCAAGTTTCTGATTCAAACTATCAGCCAAAATCGTATTGTAAGCTTTTGATGTTCTGTAATACAAAAGATTGTGCTTGTCGCTAAAGTTGCTGTAATAACCTGTTCCGCCAAAGAGTACTTTTCCTTTGTAATTGATTGTAAAAGCATTTTGCGAGGCATGTCCATGTCCTGAAGATCCAAACGGACTGCTGAATAAATAGCTGCTTAAGGTTTTATCGGCTTTAGCCAAATTTTCGTGCATGGCGACGACACCAACATCGCCAAATTTGCGTGTTTTTGGTAAATCTGAAGGCGAAGTTGCAGGTAAATTTTTGTTTGGTTTGTAATTCAATAATCTAAAGAATAAGAAATCATCTGTACCGTGATAATAGCTTGGATAGTCTCTTTTTATTTCGCTTACATACCAGTTTAAGTACGGATTATTCATTTTATAAGTCAGGGCATCGGCAAACCAGGCTTCGCCTTTTACGATGTATGGAATATTTTCCCACATATCGCCAATTGCTGTACTTGCAGCGTTGTTTGGATGCGTGTACATCATATAATACGGAAGATTTTGCATCCATGGTAATTTAAAATAATCGACTCCGCTAAAATCGCCAAACATTTGCGACAAGTAAATTATCGATTTAAAGTTGACTCTAAAATAGCCGTTTCCTTCATGCCAGCCGCCATCTGTAGTACCTAAAACCGGAAAACGTGCCGACCAGACTTCGTACATATAAGTAAGCCATTCTTTGGCCTCCGGAACATCATTAATTACGGCAACTGTAGCTATTGCTAAGTTGCGTAAGGTAATCTGCCAAACATGATTATCGCTTACATGCAGTTCAAAACGATTTGGTAAATGACTATAAACACGTTTCGCCCTGATGGTAATGATATTTTTGAATGTTTCTTTTTCCTGCGGTGTCAAAAATTGATATCCGGCATCATAAAACCAGCCTAATGCTTCGAGTACGGCACCGCTTGTAAAATCATCGCCAGTTGCCAGTCCGTCAGGGTTCATGTTGGCAATGTTCAGGGCTCTGCGTTTCGCATCCTGAATAAAACGTTCGTCTTTAGTCAATTGATAAGCGATGCATAAATTACGAACCGGATTCCCGACAGCATCACCAAAACCATGATACATTCTTTCTACAATGATCTTTTTCTCTAGTTTGTTTTTACCTGTGGTATCAATTACTCTTTGCGGTTTTTCGGTAGGAAGCGGTGCCAGCATTAGTTTTTCCGCGAAAGCGATAAACTTTTTAGCTTCAGGATTATCTAGATTGTTTTTGTAAAAATCGTCGCCAATACGGTTCATATCCCATAAAAGCGGATGCGATCCTTCATTGCGTTTTAAAACTTCGCTTATTGGCGGAGAAACTTTTTCATTTGCATATTTTGCATCAACTGCAAAGTTGTAAACAGGCGACCATGTCCATTGATTGCTTCCTTTTAAGGCATAAGCATATTTCCAGTACCATTTTCCGGGTTTCAGAGCCTGATGAAGCGGATAAACCGCCCAGCGCTGTTCTGCACTTGCAATTAAATCTTTGATGAAATTTTGATCGCTTGCCAGCATTATTTTATAACGGACGTTTCCAATATTTGGATCTTCGGGAATGTCACTGCCGCTTTCCATTGGTTTAACCATTTCTTTGCCGTTGGTTGCAGGCCAAAGCAGAGCAGGAGCATTGGTAGGAACCGTAATTCCGTTTACAGGATAAGGCCATTCGCGAACTCTGGAATGGAGTTTTTCTGCCGTTAGTTTTAGCGTTGCAGACTGCTGGCTGAAAACAGTAACCGTTGTAAAGAATAGTATTAATGCAATTATATTTTTCATAAATTTTTCTTTTAACCCAATTATATTCCTGATACGAATGAATCTCCGTTCTTTTTACACCATTCTTTTAAATAACGGCGCATGGCAGTTAATTCTTTTTTATAGGTCTTATCTACTGCCAGATTCGTAATTTCTCCGGGATCTTTTGTCAAATTAAAAAGCTGTTCTTTTAAATCGCCTTTGTTGTAAACAATATATTTAAAATCTTTGCTGATTACGGCGCGTCCGCTAATGTTTAAAAGTTCTTCGTTGTCGGCAAAATCGGTTTCGATAACTAAAGTGTCACGAAGTTTTAAGGCTGGATTTTCTATTTTTTTACTAATGTCAATTCCTTTTAAGTAAGCTGGTTTTGTAATTCCTGTAAAACCGCAGATTGTTGGGATAATGTCTGTTCCGTTGCAAACTAACATATCGTCTGTGCGAGGTTTCCATTCGCCTATTTTCGAAATGATAAACGGAATCTTAGCTGACTCTTCGTATAATATTTGTTTCTGATTCCAGCTGTGACCTGCATATCCATCACCGTGATCTGCTGTAAAAACGATAATTGTGTTTTTCTCGATATTATATTTTTTTAATGATGCCAAAACCATTTCAATATAACTGTCTACTTTTTCTACTAAACGATTGTAAGCCCAGCGGTATTGACGCCATTGATCTGGTGTCCAGTTAACAGTGGGATAGGTTCTAAAACTTACTTTTTGCTGTTCGCGGACAATTTTGGGTTCATGTTCCGGAATTTTCCAGTTATCAGGAAGAGGCGGACATTGATCTGCAGGTGGTGCATGATCTAGAATATCCATTTTTAAATCTTCTCCGCGCGCCCATTCGCAAATGTCATGCGGATTTAAAAAAGAGGCAACAAGCAAAAATGGGGTATTTTTATTTTCTTTGATAAAGCGTGCACAAAATGAAGGTGTTGCTGCATCATTATAATCCTGAAAATTAGTGTTTTCGATGTATTCAAAACCGTGCTGGCTTTTCTTTGCAGCGGGAACAGGTAAATGCCATTTGCCTACATATCCGGTTTTATATCCTCCGTTCTGGAAAATTTTCCCCATCATTAAAAGATCATCCGGCCATTGACCGTCTTTTTCTGGTGCATTGCCTGTAAAACCTATTTCATAAGGCATTTTTCCGCTCATTATAGAAGTACGTGACGGCGTGCACAAAGGCTGAGCACAATAGGCTTTGGTAAACCTAACTCCGTTTTCGGCTAATTTATCCATTGCCGGAGTATGCAGATTTTTATTGCCTGCAATACTCATCGCATCAGCGGTCTGCTGATCGGTCATGATGATTAGAATATTAGGTCGGTCGGCAGTTTGGGCATTCCCTAAAAAAGGAATGTGCAATACCACGAAAAGCCATATAAAAAATATGTTTTTTTGAAACATCATATCGACCTGTTTTAATAGATTATTTTTGATTTGTAAATTCTGAAATACAAAGCGAATTTAATAATCAATACTCTAGGAAGGTTTTGAATTTGTGCAAAATGATATTAATTTTAGTTAAAAGCTTTAAAAATAAGGGATTCCTGGAATTCATGGCGGGCTTGACCGCAAAGTTCGCGACGGTTTTGCGCAAAGAGCGCAAAGATTTTTGTTTCAAGCAGATTTTGCAGATTTTGCAGATTTTTTTTATTTGTAAAATTTGATTCGTGCAGATTCGTGGAATTCGTAGCGAGCTTAACCGCAAAGCCCGCAAAGTTTTTTTTAATCTCGCAAAGGTGCAGAGGCGCAAAGTTTTTTGTTTCAAGTAGATAGCAGATTTTTTTTATCTGTGAAATTTAATTCGTGCACATTCGTGGAATTAGTGGCGAACTTAACCGCAAAGCCCGCAAAGTTTTTTTTTAATCTCGCAAAGGCGCAGAGGTGCAAAGTTTTTTATTTCGTAGAATTCGTGATGAACTTAATCGCAAAGTTTGCTAGGATTTTTTGATTGTAAGAGTTAATTACGCGAAGTATGAAAACTTAAAAAAAAAAGTAGAATATAAAAACTTTGCGGCTCTGCGCCTTTGCGAGATTAATTTTTTACATATTCCGTTTTTTTAAATTTCTGGAAAGCATTCGCGCAAGCGCCCAATAAACCTGCTTTGTTTCCTAAACTTGCGGCTACAATTTTTGTATTGGAGAAAGAAACCGGAATTGCGGTCTTTTTTACTCTTTTCGTTAATTCATCAATATAAAACTGGCCGGCTTCGCTGATGCCACCGCCAATTATGACTTTCTGCGGACTAAAGATGTTGACACAATTAACGATTCCGGCAGCTAAATAATCAAAGTGATGCAGCATTGCGTTTACGGCGTGATCTTCACCAGCAAGATATTTGTCGATAATGGTTTTGCCATCTATATGTTCGTCGGCAGTTTTATTTTGGGATTTATAGTATTCGATTAAGGCAGTAACCGAGGCGTAACTTTCTAAGCAACCACGGCCGCCACAAGCGCATTGGATTCCGTTTTGCTGAATCACAGTATGACCTAATTCGGCGCCACGATTTTTGTAACCGCCAAAAAGTTTTTTATTAATCATTATAGCACCGCCGATTCCTGTGCCAATAGTTAGAAAAATAGCGTCCTGACTGTCTTTCGCAGCACCGTAAATTACTTCGGCTAAACCCATTAAGTTGGCATCGTTATCAATTACGATATTATGTCCTGTTCGATCATTTAGAATTTTTCCTAATGGCAATTGCTCAAATCCGGGAAGATTAACGCCGCCGCCCACAATCACATCATTTTCTATCAGCCCCGGAAAACCAATTCCAATACCTACAATAGGTTCGTTTAATTGGTCTGTGCATTGTGTAATAGTTTTAACTATTAAATTTATGATCTCTTCTTCGGTTTTTGCTCCTTTAAGGGAAACTATAAATGAAAACTGGATTTCTCCCAGTTCGTTAACAACGCCACATTTTAGTGATGTGCCGCCAATATCTATTCCTATTGCGTATGATTGTAGTTGTGTGTCGTTTAAGGTATTCATAATACTCATTTTATTATTGTTTTATCTTCTCCCAGAAACAATTAATGCAGAACGGCAAGTTCTGCATTAATGTCCAAAAACCAAGTAATTTTCTAAAAAAAATAATGGCTTATTTTAACCTAATCCGTATTATGGCTTAGGTTTATTTAAAGATTTGCCAAAATCCCTCCATATCTGAAATTGTTCCGGAGTAAGAATTGCTTTTTCTTTAGTGGTTATATCTTTTTTCCAGGCTTCGAGCTTCTCTTGTCTCTGATCGTAAAAAAGTGCCGGATCATCTTTAATTGTTTTTTGACCTTTACCGTTTTCGGCAATTAAATCGTGCATTTTTTGCCTGTTTACATTGCTTAGTTTCATGACCGTAAAGATTGAATCTCTTAATACTTTCATGTCTTTTGGTTTGTCTTGCGCAAACGTAACCGTAGTCATTAGTAGTATTGCGCATAGGACTATTATCTTCTTCATAATTTTAGTTTAAATTTATAAAAATGTATTTTGATTAAACACATAGAAACATAGATTCTAGTTCTAAAACAGAGTATTAAATAGAAACACATTTCTTTCGCATTAGCGTAATCTATGCGTATTTTAAACAAGTGAAACACCTATTTTGAGTTACAAAAGCTATGTTTCTATGTGTCTAAATAAAGTTTTTTAATACTTTGGATTTTGACGTGTAATATTCTTATTCACATCGGTTTCATTTTGCGGAAACGGATACAATTCATGCTTTCCTGCCACAAAATTAGTAATCGAAGGAAAGAAGTAAGTAGCACGGATTGCTTTTACTGCGGCACTTGTTTCAGCTAGTTTATCGCCCAAAATTCCCCATCTGATTAAATCAGCTCTTCGCATTCCTTCGCCGGAAAGTTCCCAGGCTCTTTCTTGCTGCAGGGCTTTAAGAAAATCTGCTTTGCTTAAACCTGCCGGCAGATTTATTTGTGAAACGGTTGGTTTTGTTAAAAGTCTTGCTGTTGCTGTTGCTCCGGTTCCTTTTCCGTCTGTACTTGTAATTGTTACAGTTGGCACAGAAGTATAACCATCTCCCGAGCGTAACATACCAATTGTATTTATACCTCCACTGGCAAGTGTAACCACAGCTGCCGAAGCATCAGAACCGCCACCGCCTGTGATCTGAATGACAACATTGGCTGCATTTGTGTATCCTGTTCCTTTGGTTTTAATATCAACAGCAATTCCGCTTCCCTGAATATCGGCTCCAAAAGCTCTTTTTCGTACCTGATTTACGGCATCGTAAGCAATTGCATTTGGACCTTCGTTTAGTTCATTTTCTACCTCGGCACGCATTAAAAGTAAATCAGAATATCGCATGATTACCCAATTGATGTGCGTGTAAACTCTTTCGGCAGTTGCATTGGTTTGATATTCTCTGCTCCATTTTCCTACAGTCCATCTTTCGTCCTGATTGGTGGTTAAAAGCGGTAATTTATTTCCTAAAGCATTTATAGAATAGGTAGCAATCGAAAAATCCCTGCGCTGATCAGCTGCATTAAAGCTATTGTAAAATGGTTTTGGAACCAGACATCTTGATATATTCGACGGATAAAGTCCGTTTGCAGTTGCCGGGCCATTAAAATTTCCTACCCACGATGCATTTCCTAAATTTCCGGAAGGATTGTAAAAAGCAACCTGAAAAATATTTTCTGTAGGTTCTAAAACATGCTGACACTGGTTTTTGAAAACTTTAGAATAAGACGGATTTAATTTGTAGGGATTTTGAGCCATTACATCATTAATGTGTTTTTGCGCCAATTGGTAATATTCTTTATAATTAGAAGGGCGTTTTGAAGTTCCGTCTGCTGCTAAAGAATATCCGCCGGCAAACAAAGCTACTCTTGCCAACATTGCTTTTGCAGCCCATTTATTAATACGCTCAGTTGTTGGATTTTGTTCCGGTAATAATAACGAAGCTTCTGTCATGTCTTTTATAATTTGCGTATAAATCTCATAACGATCAACCAAACCCACTTTTAGGTTATCTCCTGATTGTGAGCTTTTTGTTTTAAAAGGAACATCGCCCCATAAACGAACCAGCTCAGAGTAATAAAAACCACGCAGGAATTTAGCTTCACCAAGCATGATGTACAGTTGCGCTTTTTCTATATTAGTTCCGTTAGTAAATAAATCCATTTGTGGGATTCTTTCGATAACTACATTTGCTCTGTCTATACCTTCATACAATTTACTCCATGCGGTATAGAAAGTGGTAGTTTGCGAAATTCCCTGATAATGGGCTATGGTACGCCAGTCATCTGCACCAATTCCTGTCATTTGCATTACATCTGTATCGGCATCAAAAATTAGCGAAATATTCCATCCATAACTATCCAGGGACGACATCGATTCGTAAACTCCTAAAGTCGCCATATTGGCTTCATTAACATCAGAGAAAAAGTTAGCCGTTGTAAAGTAGGAGTAAGGTGTAACATCCAGATCTTTATCGCAGGAAGCAAGAGGAAGCAGAAGGCAGGTAATACTCGCTGCCAGGATTGCACTACGGGAAAATATATTGTTTTTCATCTTTTTTAAACTTTAAATTATAGTGAAATATTTAGACCTGTAATAAAGGATTTGCTTCGCGGATAAGCGCTAAAATCGACTCCTCTTGTTATGGCATTATTAATCACACTTACTTCGGGATCATATCCTGAATATTTGGTAAACACATATAGGTTATAGGCGGTAAAATAGATTCTTAAATTAGAAATTTTCGATTTTTTCAACCATTCTTTTGGTAAAGTATAACCAAGGCTTATGTTGTTGATTCTTAAAAACGAACCGTCTTCTATGATATCGCTGTACAAACGCCCGGTGGTGTTACCGTTAAAGGCCGGATTGGTTTTGCCTACATTCAGCGCTGCCAACTCTGTAGGATCTGTCACGCGTTGTCCTGCTGCATTAATAGTAGTCCATCTGTCAGCATAAATAGCAAAGGTGTTTAGATTGTCCAAATTTAATCTTGAATTGTTTAATACGTTGGCGTTGTAAATATCATTTCCAACCGTAAAATCAAGAAATATACTTAGGTCAATTCCTTTATAACTAAAAGTATTATTAAGACCTCCTGTATATTTAGGATTTGCATCGCCAATAGCAGTTCTGTCCAAATCATTGATTACACCGTCAGGAGTTCCGTTTGGGCCGCTAATGTCTTTAAATTTAATGAATCCCGGCTGTACAACAATATTATCGCTCACCACGCCAGTTTTTAAAGTATAGGCACTTGTTGCAGGATTATAATCAAAATCATTTACCTGATATAAACCATCTCTAACGTAGCCGTACATGGTACCAACTGATTTTCCTACCTGTAAGATATAATCGTTTTTATCTGTATAACTATTGGTAATCAAATAATTTTCGCCTTCGCTTAAAGCCAGTACTTTTGTTTTATTAAAAGCGATATTAAAAGTGGTACTCCAGTTAAAATTATCATTTCTAACATTTATTGTATTCAATGTAAACTCGATTCCTTTGTTTGAAGTTGCCCCTATGTTCTGAAACTGTTTTTTAAATCCTGAACTTGCAGGAACACGTGTATTGTATAATAAATCTTTAGAACGATTGTCATACATCTCTGTTGTAAGTGAGATTCTTTGATTAAAGAAACCTAAATCAAAACCAATGTTGGTCGATTTTGTAGCTTCCCATTTCAGGTAAGGATTTGGCAAATTACTTTGAAATGCCGTGATATTGGTTTGATTGTTTAAGGGATAAGATCCTGAATCAAAAATACCTAAAGCGGCATAATTAGCAATCCTGTTATTTCCGGCTTCACCATAACTTAAACGCAACTTCATATCAGAAAAAACAGGAAGTTTTTTCATGAAATTTTCTTCGATCACTCTCCAGGCTACAGATACTGATGGAAAATAGCCCCATTGATTTTCGGTTCCAAATTTAGAGGAACCGTCTGCTCTTAAACTGGCTGCAAATAAATACCTGTTTTTGTAGGAGTAATTTGTTTTTCCAAAGAAAGAAAGCAATTTATCATCTTCTGCAAAAGTAGTAGGCATTCCCGCAATGGTTCCTAATTGTAATTTGTCCCAGCCTAAATTTACATCCGGAAAAGCAGTTGCAGTTGCTGTAAGTCCTTCGGCATAATTATAAATGTATTCCTGTCCTACAGTTGCATCGAATTTGTGATTTTTTTTGAACGTTTTCGTATACGTTAAAACGTTATTGTAGTTTAAACGAGTAGAAAGATTATGTGTAACTCCGGCATTTGGCCCGCCGTTTCTGATGGCCTGAATACCTCTAAAGTCGTTAAAAAATTTGCTTTTTACACTATTGTCGTTGTAACTGATTAAACCTCGATAGACTAAATTAGGAGTAATATTGTATTGTAACTGTAAGCTCAGATTGATAGCTCTGGTAACAGCTTCTCTTTTTTGACTGTCGATTGTAACCAGCGGACTTTGTAATGTTGGTGAATCCAGATTGT
Source organism: Flavobacterium piscisymbiosum (assembly GCF_020905295.1). Lineage (NCBI taxonomy): Bacteria > Pseudomonadati > Bacteroidota > Flavobacteriia > Flavobacteriales > Flavobacteriaceae > Flavobacterium > Flavobacterium piscisymbiosum. The sequence continues at coordinate 4,064,437 of NZ_JAJJMM010000001.1, forward strand.
CTAATGGGTCTAAAAATAAGGTTTTAAGATCTTCATCAGACCCAAATTTTCCAATCGTTGGTCGGTATTGTAAAACATTTTGCAACATGCTTAATCTTGCATTTCCACCATCACCTGTAGACAAACCTGTTACTTTTTGATTGGAGTAATTGACAATAGCATTAACCGAAAACTTTTTACTGATTGTATTAGTGACATTTAGTTTTGCAATATTCTTTACAGAAGCACTTCCTAACATAATTCCCTGATCATTATTGACCGAATAAAAAGCATTGTACTTAGTGTCATTTTCGCCTCCGCTAATACTAATTTTATGATATTGACTTTCTACTGCATCTCCAAAAACTTCCTCTTGCCAGTCGATACCTTTTCTGTCTTTATAAAGCCCTTCAAGTTCGCTGTACTCGCCAAAAACATTGGTGAATTTTTGCAGTCTTGCAGCATCAGTTGCCGATTCATATAATAATTGGGTGTATTGGTAAGGATTCAAAACCGGAAGTTTTTTGGCCAGTGTTTTAATTCCGCCATAAGCATCATAGCTAATGGTTAATTTCCCGCCTTTGGCTTGCTTGGTAGTTACCAAAACCACTCCGTTTGCGCCTTGTGCACCATAAATAGAAGTCGATGCTGCATCTTTTAGAACATCTATAGATTCAATATCCATAGGATCCAGGAAAGCCAGTCCGCCTGTTTGCGCCACACCATCAACAACATACAAAGGTTCGTTGCTTTGAGTGATTGAAGTTCCGCCTCGAATTCTAAGTGAAGGCTGGGCTCCCGGTGTTCCGTCAGACATTGTTACCTGCATACCTGCAATACGTCCTTGCAAAGCCTGAGCAACGTTTTGCACCGGAATTTTCGATAATTCCTGACCTTTTACTGAAGATATTGCACCGGTAAGATCTTTTCTGGTTTTGGTACCGTAACCTACTACAACTACCTCATTAAGATTATTGGTGTCATCAAGCAATTTTGTATTGATAAGGGTTTTGTTATTGACCTTTTCTTCACTTGATTTTGTTCCCATAAAAGAGAAAACCAAAGTAGCATTCGATTTTACCTTAATTTGATAATCACCATCTATAGAAGTTACGGTGCTGTTTTTAGTTCCTTTTTCAGAGACGGTTGCTCCGGGCATTGGCATATTTTGCGCATCGGTCACTACACCTTTTACGGTAATAATATCCTGCCCATACATAACTCCGCAAGTAGTAAGCAACAAAAATAAAAATAGAGTCCTTTTCATAATTTTTTTTTAAACCGGAACAAGTTGTAAACTTAATTCCTATTGATGTTATTTAAGTTGAGTTTGGTTTTTGTTATATCGATCATCCAGTATTTTATTGTTGGTGGAGAAAATTATAACAATTAATTAACTTGAAAAAGAGGGCTGGGGAATTTTGCGTCTGGTAAATAATAATCGATTTTCTTTAAGTCGGTTTGTTTGTTTTGGATTAGTCATGTTTTCTTGGTTTTTAATTAAAACAAATATAGAAATCGGGTATACACGACAGTTTTGAATACGTCCAAAATGCTATTGATTTTGATTAATATAACGTTTTCGTTCCCTGTAAACAAAGGAAAAATAAGAGTTTTATGTTGTTTTTTTATGAAATGATTTTATAATAAACCACCGCTATTACTGATCAATTTTGAAATGTAGGGTATTGGATAATAGTTAAGTAAAAATAAGGAAAATGTTAAGCGAAATAAGTGCTTTTTTTAGTGATTTTTAGTAACTGGTTTAATGGTTTGTTTTTTAATTCAGATAAAACTTATGAATTTAAAATTCAGCTGATGATTTATTCTTGGAGTAATGAGAATTAAATTTTGAAATTGGTTTTTATTTTCAAAAATTGCTTCGGAATTGATAAAGAAAACGAAGTATGTTTTTGCTACTAAAACATCAAGATGCAAAATTTTTAAGCGTAATCGCTGCATATAATCACTCACAGAGAATGCTGATTTAAGCGGCTTTTTATGTTGGTAGGACTTTGTCAAAGTTTAAAACCAAGGCTGTAAGGAACTTTTATTGTTTTTTAGAAGAACTTACTCGATTAATTTGCACCGAATTAAATTGTCTTAATTTACAAAATTCATTGATAGAAAGAGTGTTTTTCTTAGATTTGTAAGGTAAATTTTTGGCATTAAATACTTTCATTAAATGCACTGGAACGCGCACATTACAACGAGATTTTCGAATTGAATAGCCTCCAGCTAAAGCTGGAGGCTATTCAATTACAAATAGAACGAAATCATAAACAATTGTTTATTAATGTGTTTGCAGATAAAAAGTGTGCAAAAAAAAATAAAGTTTTAAAGTTCCTTACACTCTTGGTTTTAAACTTTGACAAAGTTTTTATACGCAAAGTATTTCATCCTGAATGAAAGCAAAGACGACAAGAATGCAGAAAGCTTTATCCCAAAACAAAGTTTTCAGGATAAAGCCTTGATAGTTTTATAAAAACGTATTTACAGTTATTTTAATGGAAGTCTGATGATGCGAATATCATCATGATAAGCAATACGGGTTAGTACATTATCGCTGGTAATTACATTGCCGTTGGCATCTTTTCCGGCTTCGCGATATACTCCCCATTTTAGATAACCCACATTTCCGTTAGCGGGATTACCCGTAAACGTAACAAAATTACTGCGTTCCAATACCAGCTTATAGTCTGACTGATCAGGAAGTTTAACATATATCTTCATATATCCCGTAGTATCTGTCATCCATTTTACTTCAACACGAAATTTAATCCATTGATTAATGTAAGGGCGAAAATCAGTAACCAGATTATCCTGATACTGATAGTTTCTGGCAACGATTGCATTGCGCTTGGTAAGAATTCTTAAAGGCAGCAACTGATTGTCTGACATTTTTAACTGAAAAACATTATCGCCATAAGCAGGGTTAGCACTATTCCATGACTGCCAGTCTTTCAATAATATGCTGACTTCATATCGATGTTCGTCTCCAGGATTATAACGATATTTTGCTAAAGAAACGGCATCAGATTCACTGCGGTAAGCATCGTTTGAAAAATAACCGCTGTCGCCAAGGGTAACTTTGTGTGCAATAGCGTATTTGCCCGTGTTGCCGGGTGAAGTCATATAAACGGCATCAGCTGCTGTGGCATGAGTGCCGGTTATACCTGTAATTCCTGAGGTAACTTCGCCGGATTCGTAATTTATGTTGAGAATGGTATCGTTTATAGCTGGTTTTATAACAGGGTCCAACTCGTTGTATTCCTTACTGCACGCTATCCCTGCTGTTAGAGTCAAACTGAGTGCAGCCAATTTAAGGATGATGTTTTTTTTCATAATACTTTGCATTAAAAAATAAATAACGGATGGTTTCTTAATGACTGCGTTTTCTTCTCTTAAAATATTCATTAAGAAAAGAAAACGCAGCTAATATTTTGATTTTTATTGTTCTAGTGTTGTTTTAATAGCACTGGTTTTACCATCGATAGTGATACTTAAATTGATGTTTCCTTTCTCAAAATCATTACCCGCGTTTGGTTTGATGGTAATTTGCGGAACCTTATTTCCATCATACGGATAAACAATACTGATAAATTGCTGTGATGCTGTATCGTTTTTTGGTTTTTCGAACACAAACAAAGGTCTTTCTATTTCTTTCTGATAAGCATAAGATACTTTTCCTTGTTCTTCTTTTAATAGTACTTTATCAGTATTTAAATTTTGTATTAACAGGTTATTGCTGTCTGCATAAGTAGTATACACTTTATTGGCTTGATCAAAAACAGGTTTACTATCTTCTTTAAGTACAAAATGAACTCCAAGATTTCCGGTTGCAGTACCAATAGCATTATCAATAATTAGAAAATATTTTTGGTCGATAAAAAGAACACTGCGCTGATGTTTTAGATCAGTATAACTTGGGTTGGTATAAGTTAATACATCCAGTTTTTTGCCGGTAGCCCATTTATCTTTATGCGCATTGGTAATCAGCATGTTTTTATTATCAAGTGTCAGCGTATTGTGAATACGGGTTTGGCGGTACCAATCTCTTTGTTTCATGATCTCGGCATCACCACTGTATACAAACACACCTGCGTCCGGCATAAAATTGCGTCCGTTCACAAACAGCTCAAAAGTACCGTTATCAGGCTGTGCATGAAATTCACCAGGAGGACTGGCTTTTAAAATCAATACAGTCGATTTGTCCTTCCATCCGTTTCGAAAAGTGTAAAATCCTGCGTCAGGCAATTCTGTTGATAAAAAATCAATTGCGCCTTCTTTGCCATCTGTAGCAAAATATTTTATTACCTGATTATTTGGAAATACTTTCGACCAGCTCTGAAATTGTTTTAATCTCGAGGATTTTTCCTGTATCCAGGAATCACCAAACATAGGGTTGTTGTAATCAGGAAATGATATTTTTGCTGTTACCATCATCATATTTTCGATAGTTTTAATGTAGCTGTCAGGGAATTCTTTTTCAACTCCGGCCAGTTTTGCCGAGTTATAGGCTTTTAGAAAAATATCAATACTGGCTACGTGGTAAACTGGTGAAAGTTCAAATTGCGTACCATCCGGATAAACTTGTTTTTTTATTTCTCTATTAAGTATTTCGATACCACTTTTGCGCCAGCTTTCTGCCTGTTTAAATTCAGGAAAAATAGCTCCCGCACCCAATACACGTTGTGCTTCGAACAGTAAATGGTTACCATCTTTAGTATAATTTTGTGTAATATAGGCTACCTGTTTATTGTACAGGTTTAAAAAATTAAGTAAAAACGATGGTGTAAAATTAGGTGAAATCACAAATAAATTAAATGTACCGGGTAAACTCTGGATGCGGTCAGAAACTTCTAACGGACGCCAGGCATAGCGGTCATTGTCTTGCGATTTACCCAACGGATTTTTGACCGCCCAATCATTAAATTCAAAAATCCATTCTTTTGCATATTTTTCATCACCGCTGCTGCGATACGCCATTGCAAGCGGCATCCACCATGTTACACGGTGCAATTGCCAGCGTACTTCATTATCTTTTACAGGCCAGAGATCCCAATTGATATCGGTTCCATAATCAAAAAAGCCATATCCTTTTTGAGGTTGAAATTTGTGTACTAAAGCGTTATCGGCCTTTTCCTGATTGGCTTTGCCAATATCTTTGCCTCTAAAGCGGGCTTCGTCACCCACGTTAAAATCAGGATGTTTAATGTTTTTGCGATTACGGAAATAGAGTAGCAAATCCTGAGCTGCTGCATCGTATTTTCCGGCAGTTACATTCTTGTTTACATTTTCGAGTCCCGGATAATTAAGATTAATATTGTCGAAACTTTCTTTGGTTATTGATTTTTCCTGCGCGTTAGTGAAACAGGCTATTAATAGAAAAAAAATAAATGCAGGTGCTTTTTTCATTTTTTTAAATTTGTTTAATTATGATTTTGTAAAAAGATCAATTTTTTTGATTTCAGCGTATCTTTTTAAAGCCTCCAGATAATAATAATCAGCATAATCAAGTGGTGTGTCGATTTCTGAATTGTATAAAAAAGCACCAACGCTGTGTTTTAGCAGAAAATAATGATTCTCTCCCGGTTTAGCCAAATAAGCATCTGATGATAACGATTTCAATAGTATTTCGGCATAATCAGCATATTTTTGACCGTCTTTTACCTGTGTACTCAAATCTAATAAAGCAGAAGCAATAACTGCCGCAGCCGAAGCATCTCTTGGCGCCAGCTCATCCGTTTCTAAGGCATTGTGTACATCATAATCCCATACCGGTATTTTATCTTTGGGAGTTCTGGGATGGTTCATGATAAATTTAGCAATATTTTCGGCTTGTTGTAAAAACTTTGGATTTTTGCTGTTTTCATAACATACCGTATAACCATATAAACCCCAAGCCTGACCACGTGCCCAAGCTGATTCATCTGTTAATCCCTGATGAGTAGCTTTGCGTAAAACTTTTCCGGTTGCAGGATCATAATCCACCACATGGTAAGAACTAAAGTCTTTTCTGAAATGATTTTTCATGGTTGTTAACGCGTGAGTATCTGCAGCATTTTTATATTCGGGTTTATTAAATTGCTTCGCTCCCCAGTATAAATACTCCAAATTCATCATATTATCAATAATTACAGGATAATGCCACCAAGGAAAATCCCAGGAACGAATTACTCCAATTTTAGGATTAAATCGGGCGTAAAGATTGGCTGCTCCATCGCTCAAAGCAGGCAGATAGATTTCTTCCTTTGTAATTCTGTAAGCGTTTCCGTAAGAGCAATAAAGCATAAAACCTACATCGTGTGTGTTTTTTATATTTCGAATAGAATCCAGTGCAAGCGTAAACTTTTTGGCTTCATCCGCTAAGGTTTTATCTCCTGTAAGTTCATAACCATACCAAAGACTTCCGGGAAAGAAACCCGTTGTCCAATCGGTTAAACCGGCTAAGCGTACTGTTCCATTAGGATTTACTGAACGCGGATTTTTCCCGGGTTTGTATGTTTGTGCCGCTTTGCTTAATTGAAATTGAATGACTTCGGTTGTTTTTTTAAACCAAAGTAAAGAAGGATCATCATTTTGAATAGGCTTTGCAAAGGTGCTCAAAGTAATAGTGGAGAGGACTAGAAATAGATTGAAGGTTTTTTTCATAGTTAATTCGTTTATATCTGTATTCTTTTTGTTTTTCGAATATTTATAAAGCGAAGTTAGACTGGAGGTATAAAACGGTCTTTCAAATTCTATCATAAATGTTTTGAATTTGTGTAAAGTCATTTTTTTAAGGCTTAAACTGGCCGTAAATCAATTTTGATGCAGATATGGAATTGTGATTTGAAAGATTTTCAATTGTTGAATTTGAAACAACAGAATATCTGCTTTCTGCATTGTGAAAATTTCTTTTAGAATTAGAAAAGGATTTTGATTTAAGCAGATATTATTACTATTTGTAAATATTACCATTTTTTGCCAAATTCTAAAATTACCAGTTTTTGCTGGTGATTCCGTGGGTTGTTAACATTAAACTTACGTAACAATAATCGTCTGTTAAGAATTTCTTAAAATCCAAAAGTTTACTATATGTCAATTTATATCCACTTTTGCAGTGAAATATTTACTAATATTAATAATTTAACTGAAATGGAAAAAAATAGGTTTTTGATTTATGTGGTTTTCTTATTTGTTTCGCTGACAGCAGCAGGACAAAAAGGCGCTATTAAAGGTAAGGTTTTTGATGGTGCATTTCCGCTTCCGGGAGCGATTGTACAGTTGAATGGGACTCAAAAAAGTGCATCAACAGATTTTGAAGGAAGTTATAATTTTACCGGAGTCGACAGTGGTACTTATGAAATAAGTGTTACTTATGTGGGGTATCAAAAATACACACAGACCATTACAATCGAGCCGGGAAAGGTTACGGTCATTCCGGGTATATTATTATCAGCTTCATCAAATGACCTGGATGAAGTAGTGGTAAAAGAACATTCAAGAAGACTGAGTGAAGCAAAAGCATTAAATATTCAGAAAAATGCAATTAATTTAGTGAATGTTATTGCGGCGGATGGTATTGGAAAACTTCCGGACAGAAATGCTGCAGAGGCAGTACAGCGTGTTCCGGGTGTTTCTATCGAAAGAGATCAGGGCGAAGGACGTTATGTAGCGGTAAGAGGATTGCCTGCTGAATGGAGTTCTACCACTATGAATGGAAATAGGATTCCAACTGCGGCTGATGAAGGAGCGAGCAGAGCTACGGCTTTTGATTTTTTCCCTACTGAAATGATTGGTTATGTCGAGGTTTCAAAAGCGCTTACACCAGATATTGACGGTGATGCTTTGGGCGGAAGTGTGAACTTTGTAACCAAAACTGCTCCGTCTAAATTTACTGTAGATGCGTCTCTTGGATTGGGATACAATGCAAAATCTGACAAAGGTGTTTACAGCGGATCGGTTTTAGTGGGTGATAAATCGAAAAACGGAAAATTTGGTTATATCGTGAATTTCTCTCAATGGAATAGAAACTGGGCTTCGGACAATTTTGAAGCAAGAAGATCTGGAGACGAAGGTGTGTATCGTTTAGAATTAAGAGATTATACAGGAGTAAGAAAAACAACGGGTTTTAATGGTGGATTCGAATTTAATCCAAATGAAAGAAATAAGTTTTATGTAAAATTAAACTACGGAAAACTTCTTGATGAGGAAACTCATTTTAAACATCGTATACGTTTTGATAAATTTAATACTGCAACAAATACAGGAAGAATTGAACTTCAGAATATTTACAATGAATTGAATTTTGATTTTTACGGAGGAGAAGTAGGAGGAAAACACATTGGGAACAAAGGTGTTTTTACCTGGAGCCTGGCCACTTACAGTACTCAGTTTTATTATGGCAATGTTCCTGATAAACAAAATAACAGTTATTATTCAGTATTTTTTAAACAAGATGGTGTTGGATTCGATCCGGCGTATATTCAGAATAAAGGAAATGGGCCAAGAGCGTATTGGGATTCTGACGGAGGATATATGAATCCGGATAATATGTTTGGTTATTTGTCTAATTCTAATTTCCAGGACAGTGCTAATTTGATGAACTTTACGACGCTGGAACTTTATAAAGTAGGCGTAAAGGAGAGAGATAATATTGTGGCCGCAGTAAATTATGAATTTGATGTAAATGAAAGTCTGAAATTAAAAGTAGGTGGTAAATTTTTAGACAAAGACAGAATCGCTACTTTTTCTGATGAGTTTTACAATTGGACAGGAGCTGCAGCAGTGCCAAAATTATCAGATTATGGTCAATACAATATATTGCAGCCGGGACGCACTGATTACTTAAAAGAACTGAACACCAATATTGGAAATAGTTTTGGAGCGGTACTTTCGCCAACAGGAATGAATCAGTTTTATAAGGATAATTTCTTTAATGGTAATCTGACACTTTCTGAATCTGATTCTGAAATACTTGAAAACGGAGGAGGATTGGGACGTAATTTTAATGTAGATGAAACTCATGCCTCTGCTTACGGAATGGCAACTTATAAAATTAGTGATAAACTAACTTTTCTTGGTGGTATGAGAGCAACGAACACAAATACAAAAGTTAGCGGTTATCAATTTGATGTAACACCTGAAAATCCTGATGGAGTACTTTCGAAAGTTACAAAGACAAAAAGTTATCTTTCTCTTTTGCCAATGCTGCATTTAAAATATACTCCGGAAGAAAATACAAATCTTCGACTGGCAGCTACAAGAACTTTTACAAGACCTGATTTTGGATATTTGGCACCAGGAGGAACATATTTGGCGGCAGATAATGAGTATGATGGAGGAAATCCAAACGTAAATCCTACCTATTCTTATAATTTCGATGTAATGGGAGAACATTATTTTGGAAGACTTGATGTAGTATCTGCAGGATTATTTTATAAAGTGATTACCGATCCAATTTTTATGGACACCAAACAAGGTGATATCAACGGACATACCGGAGTAGAGATTTCACAACCTATGAATGGTGATAATGCATGGCTTTTTGGAGCGGAAGTAAGCGGAAACAAAAAATTTGATTTCCTTCCGGGGTTTCTTAATGGCTTTGGAGTTCAGGCCAACTATACTTTTACAAAATCTAAAATGACTATTCCGGGAAGAGCAGGAACTACCAGTCTTCCCAGACAAGGTGATCATTTGGCGAATCTTCAGTTGTATTATGAAAAAGGAAGAGTAAATGTGAGAGCTGCTTACAACTTTAAATCAAAATATATTACAGAGCATGGTACAAGCGGGTTAAAGAGAGATGACGTATATTATGGTGCCTACTCTGCGCTGGATGCCAACCTTACCTTTAAAATATCGGATCACTTTACCATTTTTGCTGAAGCTAATAATCTTCTTAATGACAAACTGGAATATTATTATGGTGATGACAGCCGACCAAAACAAGTTGAGTTTTATGGAATAAGAGGCCAAATGGGAATCAAATGGAGCTTATAGAATTGTGTTTATTGTTTTTTTATTGGGAGCCGGCTTTATGCCGGCTTCCTTTATTAAGGGTTAATTTGTTTTTACTATGTTAAAATTTTACTATTTGTAACTTTTATTTGTTTTGATGAAAGATCTTTTATTTTGCTTTCTTCAAATTATTTGTCACTTGTAATCTGAACGCTTAAGTTCTTGTATTACGGCGATTAAAAGGATTTAAAGACTGTTATAATTCATAAAGTCAGTGTTTTGGAGAAAATAAAATGTTTACTATTTGTAAATAATTTAATAATTAGTTTACTTTTGCTTAATATTAATCACTGTTTTGAATGCTACTTTTGTACTTGTAAAAACGGATTAATCATGCGAGAAAAAGTAAATAAATTTACAAATAGTAAAAAAATGTCAACCGCCTTAATTATTGCAGCTGTCTTTTTATGTTATACAGGAATGTATGCCATTCGAAAGTCATTTTTGGCGGGGCAGTACAATAATCTTTCTTTAGGTTTTGGACTGAATGCAAAAATCATTTTGGTTATAAGTCAGGTATTGGGATATATGGTTTCGAAATTTGTGGGGATCAAAGTGATTTCTGAAATGAAAAAAGAAAAACGAGCTTTGTGGCTCGTATGTTTTATTACTTTTAGTTTGGTCATGTTGGGATTGTTTGCAATTGTACCGCCAAAATTGAAAGTTGTTGCGCTTTTCTTTAATGGATTGCCGCTTGGAATGGTTTTCGGAATTGTTTTCTCTTATATCGAAGGAAGAAAAAACACAGAACTTCTCGCTGCCGCCCTTAGTGCCACTTTTATATTCTCTACAGGATTGGTAAAAACAGTGGGCCTTTTGTTAATGCGTGATTTTAATGTGAGCGAATATAATATGCCGTTTTTTACCGGTCTGATTTTCTTTCCTCTTTTTTTACTTTCTGTAGTGGTGCTCAATTATTCTAAAGGTCCAAGCGAAAGTGATATTACAGAACGTTCTGAAAGACAGCCCATGTATAAAAATGAGCGAAAAGATTTTATAAAAGCAAATTGGGTGGGTTATTTCGGATTGGTAGCTGTTTATGTAGTATTAACGATTGTGCGTGATTTTAGGGATAATTTTATTGTTGAATTTTGGGCGGACCAGGGATATTCAGGAACTCCAAAAATTATCACCTTAACAGAAATTCCCGTTGCAATATCGGTTTTGCTGATAGCCGCAGCAGGTACTTTAATACGTAAAAACAAAAAAGCTTATAATATTGGCATGGGACTAACGGTTTTAGGATCTGTTATGGTTTTGATTTCGACGGTTATGTTCAAAAATCATTTAATGTCTCCGGTGTACTGGATGATTGCCAGTGGTATTGGCGTTTATCTGCCTTATATTTTATTTCACTGCCTGATTTTTGAGCGTTTGGTGGCGCTGTTGAGTTTTAAGGGCAATGTTGGTTTCTTATTTTACATTGCAGATGCGTTTGGCTATTTAGGTAGTGTTGTGGTTCTGGTGCTTAAAGAAATTACAGGTTTTAACCAGAGTTGGAGTGACTTTTTTATATCCTTAAACATAACGTCTGCTATTATAATAGGCATGCTGGCACTTTTTTCTATGTGGTATTTTAACCGACGTTTTTCTCAAAAAAAACTTAAAGCAGAAGTGATACTTTGTTCATAATCTTATATTAAAATAATAATGAATATTAAATACGATTTAATTGTTATTGGTGGAGGCGCATTGGGTGCTTTCCATGCTTATCATGCACTTGAAGCAGGATTGAAGGTAGCTGTAATAGAAAAAGACAAACAGCCCATAAGTGCAACGGTGCGTAATTTTGGTCAGGTAGTTCCCTCCGGAATGGATACCAAATGGCAAAATTACGGTCGCGAGAGCCTTAGAATTTATGATGATATCCAGAGTCGTTTTGATATTTCTGTGCGAAAAAATGGTTCTGTTTATTTTGCTTCTAATGATGAAGAAATACAGCTTATAGAAGAGCTTAGTATTATAAATAAACACAATAGTTACGAATCTTATTTGCTTACAAAAGAGCAATGTCTCGAAAAATATCCCGGACTTAGAAATGATTATGTCAAAGCCGGACTGTTTTTTCCTGATGAAGTAACAGTGGAGCCAAGAATAATGATCAACCGCTTATTAGATTTTTTGATAAAGGAGAAAGGTTTGGATTATTTTGGTAATACAAAAGTGCTTAATTGTGATGCATCTTCAGAAGAAACCACAGTGATAACAGCGAGCGGAGAGATTTATAAAGCTTCAAAAGTGATCTTATGCTGTGGTTCAGAATTTAAAACATTGTATCCCGATATCTTTGCAAAAAGTGATCTTGAAGTTACAAAACTGCAAATGCTTCAAACCAAACCACAACCAGGTTACGAACTCAAAGGTTCTATATTGACGGGATTATCGATAAGACGTTATGAGGCTTTTTATGAATGTCCGTCTTTTACAGCAATTAAAGCAAAGGAAGACCCAAATAGTTTCGAAAAAAAATGGGGCGTTCATATTTTATTCAAGCAGGCGACAGACGGTTCGGTTATTATAGGTGATTCGCACGAATATGCAGATGCAGCGAATATAGATGATCTGGGATTTGATCTAAAAATGGAAGTAGATGATTTTATGATTGCCGAAGCTAAAAAGATATTTAACCTCCCAACTTTCGAAATTCAAAATCGTTGGTACGGCATGTATTCGCAATGCAAAGAAAATGATATTTTTCAGCATACTGTTGATGAAAACATTCACATCATAACAGGAATAGGAGGAAAAGGAATGACAGGAAGTGCGGGATTTTCAAAAGAAAACATTAAAAATATATTTAATTTAAAATAGATGACAGATATTAAACTAGTAGTTTTTGATATGGCGGGAACTACCGTAAATGAGAACAATCTTGTATATAAAACCGTTCAGAAGGTGATTAATCAGGAAGGATTTTCGATTTCCCTTGATGAAGTATTACAACATGGTGCTGGTAAGGAAAAGCATAAAGCCATAACAGATGTTTTGACAGCCTGTACAGATAATATTGATATTGCAGCGATTGCAGACAAAGCCTTTGGTAATTTTAAAACTACTTTAGAAACCGCCTATGACGAAGCTCAAATATCGACGTTTGACGGAATGCAGGATTTTTTTGATACGTTAAGAAAGCATGATATTAAAATCGTACTCAATACAGGTTACGATTCTAAAACCGCCAATAAATTACTTGAAAAATTAAACTGGAAAGTGGGTAACCAGATTGATGCTTTGATTACCTCTGATGATGTTATAAACGGAAGACCTAATCCTGATATGATTCAGATGGCAATGGCAAGCTTTGGCATTACAGATCCTGCTCAGGTTTTGAAAGCCGGTGATTCTGAAATTGATATTATGGAAGGTAAAAATTCAGGATGTGCCATAACTGTCGGAGTTCTTAGCGGAGCCCAAAACAGAGAGCAGCTTCAGGTTGCCAATCCGGACTATATTTTGAATAATGTAATGGAGATTGAAAGTATTTTATTTCAATAAAAATTAGTAGTTGTAAAACCCGTCTGAAAAAAGGGCGGGTTTATTCATTTTTAGCCAGAAAGAAATAAAGAACCAGCATTTTTGATGGTACATTTCCTTTATTTACCGGAACGTGCGGAATCCTTCCGTCAAAAAATATAGAATCTCCTTCTTTTAGTAAAACTTCTTCCTGCCCGATAATGTACCAGCATTCGCCGCTTAAAATATATTTAAATTCATAAGCATCCGTTTCTACTTTTCCTCGCTCAGAACCTGGCTGTACTTCCAATAAAACAGCTTCAAAAGCAACAGACGATAATTGTTTGCCAAAAATAGACTGATAAGCAAACCCCTTTGCTTCATCTTCTTTTTCAATTACTGCATTGTCTTCTTTTCTGGAAATTATAAAATTGCTTTTATCGGATTTAGGCAAGCCGTTAAAAAAATCAGAAACTTCAATTCCAAGTGCTTGTATAATGTGTAAAAGAACAGGAAGCGAAGGTATCGTTCGTCCGTTTTCGATTCGCGAAATAAGGCCATTACTCACATCGGCATCTGTAGCAACCGTGTTTATAGTGAGGTTGTTTTTTTTACGAATCTCTTTAATTCTTTTTCCTAAACCAATAAGATAATCTTCCATAAAATTTACTATAAGTAAAACAATTGTAAAAGTCCTAAAATTACTTTACAATTCAAAATAATCATTTTTGCAGTAAAATGCGCCAGCCAAAATGTACAATGCTAATTGTCAAAGAAATAAATAATCAGCATTCTGGCTGGTTTTTTACCTTTATTGATGGGAACATGCATTATTCTTCCGTCAAAAAAAAGAGAGTCACCTTCTTTTAGTGTATACGTTTCGTTTCCTATTATATAATCGACTTCTCCAGAGAGGATATATTTATACTCAAAGGCATCAGTGCTTACCTGTTCTCTGAAACTGTTGGGGTCCAGCGTTAAAAAAACGATATCAACGGTTGAATTCTTGATGCTTCGGGTTAAAAACCGTTCATACGAAAAACCATTTGATCCTTCTTTCTGGAAGTACTCGTAATCACCTTTTCTTTTTATCAAAATCATCTCTTCGTCAGGGCTGATATCCTTAAAAAAGTCACTTAAATTCACCTGCAATGCCGAGACGATTCCCAATAATACACTTAAGGAAGGAATACTTCGTCCGTTTTCAATTTGAGAAATCATCCCTTTGCTCACATCACTTAAATCAGCAAGTTCCTGAATAGTAAAGCTCTTTTCCAGACGGTATTGTTTTATTCTTTTACTGATTTCGAGTAAAATAGCTCCTTCCATGTTTAGTATTTGTATACAAAGTTTAATAATAAACATTACTTCACATTATGTTTACATATAGTAAACAATTGTGTAGTAATATTGCGCTGTAAAAATAGATAAAAAAATGGAATTACTTCTATTTGGCAGACCTGGCGTGCAAGACAACACTAAAAATAATGTTGGCTTAACATAAGGCGAAACTAAAAACGGTAACCAAAATTAAATAGTCACAAATTTTCTGAAACAAAAAATAAATTATAATAACAAATTGATGAAATCATTACTCTACATCGTCGCAGCATTATTTTTTACTGCATCTTACGCCCAAGAGGTAAAAGGTAAAATTACAAGTGAATCCGGGCCTTTACATCCGGCTTCTATTTTAGTTATAGAACAATCTAAAACAATTAATACGGATAAAAATGGTAATTTCTCTTTTAGACTAAAAGCGGGACAATATCATTTAGAAATTTCAAGTCATAATTATACTTCAAATACTATTATAGTTACTGTTTCGAACAAGGATATTGATTTAGGAACTATTATTCTGTCAGGTCAGGAAGAGAAACTGGACGAAGTAGTTTTAGAATATTACTCAAGCGGTGAAAGAAAAGCAATGGACATGCGCCAAAAAGCTAACGCAATTATGGATGTTGTAAGTGCAGATGCAATGGGAAAAATGCCGGATATCAGTGCTGCCGAAGCGGTGCAGAGAATCCCGGGAGTGAGTATCGACAGGGATCAGGGTGAAGGAAGATATGTAACAGTAAGAGGAACGCCTTCGCAATGGAGTTCAGCGACTATAAACGGAGACCGAATGCCATCTGCAAAAACCTCCGGTGATTTGTTGGGTAATCGTACTGTACCGATGGATTTATTACCAACGGAATTTTTAGAATATATACAGGTAATTAAAGCGATTACTCCTGAATATGAAGGAGATGCAATTGGAGGAACAATTAATTATATTCCGAAATTTTCGCCTAAAAAGGAAACTCTTAGAGTAACTATGGCAATTCCGTTTAATCTTCGTGCCGAAGATAAATTCAAGTACAATAGTACAGTTTTATACGGGAATCGATTTTTTAATAAAAAATTCGGCTTTTTAGTGATGAGCAATTATAATTCACGCAGTTATTCAACAGATGATTATGAAGTAGTTTACGGAAATGCACTGCACAATGTAAATACACTTGATGTCCGAAATTATCAGGGAGTAAGAACCAATACTGGAGTGAATGCCGCAACAGATTTTCGTTTTAATGACAGAAACAAAATTTATGCACGCGGATATTACAGTCAGTTTTTAGATGAAGAACAAAATCGTAAGACTATGCACTACTTTAATAAAACGACAAGTAATGCAGTATTGCGTTGGAGCACAGTAGATTATTTGTTTAAAAACTACGGAGGGGAATTTGGTTATGAAAGCAAGATAACCGATAAACTGAAGATGAATGCCAAGGTTGCGGCTTATACTTCATGGGCAGGATACAATGGTCCGTCATCTGCAACGAAAAACGACAGAGGTTATTATTACGGCAACTGGATACAAACTGTAAAATATGATAATCTGGTAAAAGTAGACGGAACAAATTACAAATTTTTACAAGGCGACGGACCAGCTGGGTATGTTGGTGATCCATCCAACAATATTCAGCCGCATTTTTCGACACCTTATGATCCTGAAAAATATTATTTAGACCGATATGTAACCTCGATCCGTAATGTCGAAGAAAAAGATCAGGTCGCAGCCGTAGACTTTAATTATGAGACTACAGAAAACCTGAAAATTAAGTTTGGAGGGAAATTTAGAAATAAAACCAGTACCTACGATTACCGTTATATTACTTGGATTTACGATACAAAAGCTCCAAAAGCGTATTTAAACAATTGGGAACGCGAAGCTTTTCCTACGAACAATTGGTTTCCGGAATTGAACAATACTTATGACAATTTAAAGTTCAATTATCCAACAGAACGTTCTTTTATCGATCCGATGGGAAATCCAAAAATCGCACAATATCTTAAATACAATTATCAGGATGCGACGAATTCGAGTTATGCAACCGGTAATTATGATGCTACAGAAAAAGTCTGGGCTGGTTACGGATCAGCAGAATGGGATATTAGCGACGATTTGCGTTTTGTGGGGGGAATTCGTTACGAGAACACAGTTGTAAATGCAAAAAGTTACGAGTTTAATGATATTACAAAAGTTGTTACAGCAGTTTACGGCAACAAGAACTACGGTGCATTTTTGCCTATGGCGCATCTTATTTACAAACCATCAAAAAAGTTGGATTTAAGAGCAGCAATTACCAGAACTTTTGCCCGTCCGGCTTTTAATGAACTGAGTCCGAGTACAAGGGTAAATCCTGATAATCTTACGGTTGTAGAAGGAAATATTGATTTGAAACCAACATTTTCATGGAACTATGATTTGGTGGGTTCCTATTATCTGAACAAAAATGATTATGTAACCGGAAGTGTTTTTTATAAAGACCTGAAAGATTTAATTTATACATCGACAAATGACGAAATGAGAACCGTAGGCGGAGCAACAGATTTGTATAAAGTGTCTAGACCTTTAAATTCTGATAATGCATTTTTATACGGAATTGAAATTGGTTTCAATAAGAAATTTACTGAACTGCCTGGTTTCTTGAGTGATTTTAGCCTGAAAGCTAATTATACTTTTACAAAATCGGAGACTACTTTATCTGACAGAGGAGATGAAAAAATTGGATTAATGAATCAGTCGCCCAATATTTTTAATGCGTCACTTATTTATGAGTACAAAGGTTTTGCAGCGAGATTAGCCGCTAATTACCGTGAAGCGTTTTTAGTAGAAGTGCGCGATAATAAAGGTGCTGACAGGTATCAGGATAAGGATTTTCATCTGGATATGAATTTATCTTATACAACATCTAAGAATATTACTTTTTTCATAGACCTTAATAACCTTAACAATCAGGAATTGCGCTATTATCACGGTGTATCTTCAAGACCGGAACAGGTTGAGTATTATGGAATTCGTGGTAAAGTAGGAGCGAGTTATAGATTTTAAATTGTTTATTATAACCCATAAAAATTTAATTAAACACATAGAAACATAGCTTTTTGGATTTAGTAAAAGGTAAACCAAAAAGAAACTTGTTTCTTTTCACATAGTCCCGATAGCTATCTATATGTTTTAACGCAAGTGTAACGCCTTTTGAGATCAATAATCATCCAATGAGCAATGTCATTAAAGTAAGGAAAAATCAATAATAGTATGCCTAATAAATCTCCATAAGTAACTCCGCTTTGTAAATCCAATTTATGTTGAGCTTCTCGTGAGGATTTCTCTCCCGAAGCTTTGGGATCGAAATGACAATATTGTGTTTAAACTTTGCGTCTTAGCGCCTTTGCGAGATTATTTTTTTTCAAAGCTTAACTTAATGACATTGCCTAACGGGTTGTTTTTAATAATTAGTAAACATACAGGTAACATTCAAGTAGTACTATTGTGCTTTATATAAAATAAGATGAACAGAAGAAACTTTGTAAAACGATCCATGCTCGGGATGATTCCGTTGCTATTTCCCGTAAGAGTATTTTCAATATTTGCACATCATGAAAACAAATATTTTATTCATGGTGTGGCGTCCGGAGATCCAACAATTGACGCTGTAATTATATGGACTCACATTAATGCGGTAAACTCGGGAGAATGCAATGTCGAATGGCAGGTTGCCAATGATCAAGCTTTTAAAAATATAATTAAGAAAGGTTTCGTTGCAACATCTCAGGAAAGAGATTATACCATAAAAGTAGATGTAGCAGGACTTGAAAGTAATGCGGTTTACTTTTACAGGTTTATATATAATGAAACAATTTCTGATATTGGAATTTGCAAGACCTTACCTGTTTCGCTTTTAAATGCGCTCCAGATTGCGGTGATCAGCTGTAACAATTATGAAGACGGTTATTTTACATCGTTCCGCCATATTGCTGACAATCCTCATATTGATTATGTATTTCATTTAGGCGATTATATCTATGAATACGGTACAGGACAATATTGCAATAAAGAATTTCTCGAAGAAAGCAACCGACTGAACGATCCGCTTCATGAACTTATTTCCCTAGCCGATTATAGAAAGAGATATGCGCTTTATCGTAAAGACAAAGAGCTTCAGAAAGCGCACAGAACCAAATCTTTTATTTGTATTTGGGACGATCACGAACTGGCTAATAATGCTTATTTCGGCGGAGCTAAAAATCATCAGAGTAACGAAGGAAGCTGGAGTGACAGAAGTGCCGCAGCAGTACAGGCTTATTTTGAATGGATGCCGGTAAGAGCGAAATCGACAGGCGAAATGATCCGTTCGATAAAAATAGGAAAAGATGCAAATTTCTTTTTCCTCGAAGAAAGACTGGACGGAAGAGACAAACAACTTTTGAGTAATGATCCGGAGAAGTTGAGTACGCAAAGAAAAATGATTTCAAAAAAGCAGTTTGATCATTTATCAGAGGAATTGAAAGGCAGTGATGCCAGATGGAATTTTCTTGTCAATCAGGTTATGTTTACAGGATATAGAAGCAAAAAAGAAGAAAGTATAAAAGAAGAAGACTGGTGGACAGGATATCCGTATCAGAGAGATCAATTGATTGAAGTTTTTGAAGGTTTGAAAAATCCACCTATTATTTTAACCGGAGATCATCATCAAAGTCATGTTTTAGAATTGAATTCACCAGATGCGTCAACTAAGAATAAGCTTGTTGCCTGGGAATTTTTGACTCCATCTATAACATCAAAAAATGATGATCGTCTCACCAGCGAGCAAATCGCAAAAAAGAGCAAATTGTTGTACAAGCTTAATCCGCACATGTTATACAATGACATTGCTGCTCACGGATATTTTATTTTAAATGTAACTAAAAAACAAATCAGCATTAGTTACAAGTTTAATGAAAATATATTGTTGAGAGACAGTAAAGAAAGACAAGGACCCGATTTTATCATCGATAACTCAAATAAATTAAAGAAAAATGTGTAGTTCATGCGTTATGCTGTTTAATGAAAAAAACGGCAGCATTCTTCCCGAATATACGGATTTGCCAACCTTACAAAAAGGCGAAATTTTAGTAAAAAATAAATATACGACTTTGTGCGGCAGCGATCTGCACACCTTTACCGGAAGACGAAAAGAACCTTCGCCAATTGTTTTGGGACATGAAATTGTGGGAGAAATTCTGGAATTGGCACAAAACGAACCTTTTTACGATTTAAACGGAAATATCTTAAAAGCGGGCGATCTGATTACCTGGACCATATTTGCAGCAACAGAAAGTGATGAATTCGTAAAAGATAAAATGCCTCAAAAGTCGGCAAGTTTATTTAAATACGGTCATGTTCAGTTTACCGAAAAAGAAAAATTCAACGGCGGCTTAGGTACGCATTGTGTTTTAAAAAGAGGAACGGGAATTCTAAAAGTCCCATTATCAGTCGATGAGAAATTTGCTCCCATAATCAATTGCGCAGGAGCTACAGCAATGGCGGCTCATCGTTTAATTGACGAGATTGAAAATAAAAATGTGCTGATTCTGGGTGCCGGAGTTTTGGGCTTGATTGCTTCTGCGATTGCAAAACAGAAAAAAGCGGCAACTGTTACAATACTCGATATTGATGATACCCGACTGGAAAACAGTAAATCTTTTGGCGCTGATAATGTTTATAATAGTTTAAATCCGATTGAAGAGCTTACTGCAATAACTTCTAAATTTTATAAAAAAGGATTCGATATTGTCATAGACATGAGTGGTTCTGTTGAAGCCATAAAAACTGGTCTAAAGTTTAGTGCAACAGGAGCACAGCATATCTGGATAGGTGCCGTAACGCCAACTGAAAATATCGAAATAAATCCGGAAGTAATGATTCGGAAATTGTTAAGTATTAAAGGAATGCACAATTATAATTATGAAGATTTTATCAACGCAGTAAACTTCTTTGAAGATCATTTTACTGATTATCCATTTGGTACTTTCATAGAGAAGGAATTTCCATTACAAGAAACAGAAAAAGCATTTCAATATGCCATTAAACACAAACCTTACAGGGTTTTAATAACAATATAAGATGAGTAAAATCTCAAAAAACAAATGCTTTTATCACCATCTTTTGTTACCTGTTTTTTATAACTGACGTTCAATAAAAAGCACTCGTTTTTAGTCTGTAATTATATTTTGCATTCAGGCAGGAAGATAGTTTAGTAAACTAATTTTCTTTGTTTGTAGTAGATTTTATTAATTCAATTCCTTTTATAATATATTGATCTTCAGTAAAGTTTGATGTGGTCTCCTTAACAAAGTGATCTATTTTTAAGCCTTTTCTTTGCACTCCTGTGCCATCAGGATAAAATCCTCCCATAGCAGTGAATTGAATTTCTGTGGCATCAGGCAGTTTAAAAAGGGTAACATTCATTGGAGCACCTGATGTCGTTTCACCTACAGTTATACAAGTAGGAGAGGCCTGAATAGCCATCCCTATGTACTCAGCCTTACTTTGAGTGGTATTATTTACTAATAGAATAATTTTTTTACTATAATATTTTGAGTTTTTACCGCCAGCTTTAAAAGGATCTACTATAGCACTAATAGCAGGCTTATCAAATTTTGCCAATGAAGGTCTGTTTCGCGATGAAAAAAGAACTTTAATAAATTCTTTCCTTTCCGGATAGGTATAATTTGCAATATCAGAGCCTGAAATACTTTTTGGATAATTTCTTAAATCTATTATAATCCCATTTGTATTCGAAAATTCTTCGAATGCTTTTTTGAGATCGTCTTTAGAAATTGTTTTTAGATTTATATACCCAATATTATCATCAATGATCTGCCATTCTTTTTTATAGGAAAAAAACGGCAAAGAAGAATAATCTTCATCTTTAGACAAAGTTTTATAGAGATGAATATATTTTGTAGTAACGAGATCTTTTCTTTTTATTTTGACTTTAATACTATCTTCTTTATTCCACATTAAAAACCTCGTCCAATATTTTAAATGAGCTTCATTTGAAGAAGAAATTTTCGTTCCTATCTTTTGCTTTAGAAATGATTTAATGTCCATATCATTAATTTCAAAAATCAGATCTCCTAATTTCAAATCATCTTTTTCTACTAATTTATTGAAAATTCTTGTAACTACTAAAGTATCATTAACATCCACTATTGTCATTGGCGGCTTAAATGTAAATAGAGAATCCAATACTGTTTTTGAAAAAAAATACGAATGAGAATCATTAAGAGATACAATTAAATTGGTCTTAGCCAGCTCATATTTTAATTGAGAATTACCGTTTGCGAAATCATCAATAAAATTTTCTAACTCACTAAACCAGTTTTTATCCATCAAATATTTATTAACATAATGATATTGAATAACATTCCAAAAACTAAATAGTTCTAATAGTCTATGGCTTTTTATTTTATAATCAAATGCTTTAAATCCTTTCTCATTTTCGAAAGTAGGGATTCCACTTTTTGAAGTATAGTAATTACCAATACTGGTATTGTTTTCTAATTTTTTTAACCTGGTATAAAGTTCTTTGTTGACTGAATACTGTTCTATCCAATTATAATCAACATTTTTTGTGAATTCGTTATCTGTAGTAGTATCCGTTTTTATTTTACTTTCTTTAACTGATAAAACAAAATTCAATAAAAAAGTATCAAGATTTGTTTGTGTTTGTATGCTTTCCAGCTTATCAATATTTTCAACAAAAATTTCGTCCCAATTGTAAATTCCTTTACTAACTTCCGAATGATGATACTTAAGAAGTCCCCATACTAAACCAAATTGCTTGTACTTTTCAGTAGTATTAATTACTTGTTTTTCCTGAGAAAACATTTGCATAATAAAACAAAAGCAAAGCGTAATTGTGAAAATATTTTTTCTGTTCATGAATATTTTTTACTTTTTAATCAAATCTACATTCATTACTCAATTGGTAATTGAAGTTGTAAAGTTGATTTATTACAATTAGAATAAAGAGTGCTAAAGTACATTTTTACGCACAAAAAATACAGTTTATGTATATAATTAGTGCAAACTATGTTAAAAAAATACTGTTCTCTTATTCAAAAAACTAATGATTCTCTAAATCAATTTAATGGGAATTGTGTAATATCCTGCTGAAATTAAATACTTTAGAACATATTCTCGTTTGTATCTTTAATTAGTATTTTAAACTATTATTTAATCAAAAAAAATAAGTTATGGCAGAAATTAAAATTGAGAAAAAGAAACCGATATGGCCATGGATTGCTTTATTGCTGATTATCGGCGCACTTATATACTACATCTTTGTACAAGATCATGAAACTCACACGGAAGGCAGCACACAAATCGAAAACACAAGTGCACAATAAGAAACTATAACCGGATACAGCAGACTAATAACAACTTTAGTTCCTGCATAAAAAACAATATAATTTTTATATAAAAAATATGGAAAATAAAGACAAAAACTTATACAGACTCGACGAACTATCTGATTATAAAGTTGCTTCAGATTACTCTGATGTAAGAGGATGGAAGATCGTAGACGCTGAAAACCACACAATAGGCAAAATTGATAATCTATGGGTCAATAAAGATATGAAGCGCGTGGTTTATCTGGATGTAAAACTAGATAAAGGATTATTAGACGACCACCGTAATGAAGTGCGTGATGTTATAGCAAACGACAACGGAAAAGAGTTTATCTATAAAGAAGGTGACAGCCATATTATCATACCAATTGGCTCTGTAAACATAAATAAAGATACCAAAATTGTTATGGCCAACAGTATTGGATATGATACCTTTAGAAATACAAGCAGGTACAACACACAGCAAAATTTTGACAGAGATTATGAAAGAAGAGTAATGAAGTCTTATTACCCTGAAAATGATCCTAACTATGATAGTAATGATGATGCTTTTTACAACCACAGGGAATTTGATAACTACTAGTGTTGTTGTAGTTGCAAATTGTATTTTGATATATAAATTTTGTAAAATGACATAAAAAAAGTCCCATTTTTAAATGGGACTTTTTTTATGTCTATTTTGGTTATTATAGTTTTTTAATAATTGGTGTAATTGTATATACTATTTTAGTGTAAGCTTTGAATTTGACATTTTTTCTGTACTGATCTTCAAGTGACTTTAGTTTGATAGTCGATGATTTAGATATAAAGTTTAATTTTTGAAGCGTTAGCTTGATGTTTAGGTCAGAAACCCCCATTTCGATCATTTGCGCGATAAGGTTATCACGCTCTTTTGGAACATTCATTTTGTGCACATTAATAAAGGCATCATTTGCTTTTTTATATTTTTTAGATCTTTCATAAAGTGTGTTTATATAATGCTCAGAAGCCTTATGATTGAAATTAACCGTAGTTTCAGAATTCAAAAACTGCAGTACATTAAGCTGGTCAACACTATTTTTATCATTTATTATTACTACCTGCTCTTTTTTAGTTCCCAGTTTATAGATATTAGGATCATATACAGCTAGCATATATGAATCGTTAAGTGGTAGGAATAGCTGCAATCCTTTTAAACCAAAATCTCTTTGGCTGCCGAATTTCCAGTTTCTTTTTTCTAAAAACTGATTATAGAGTATTAGCGGATTATCTGAAATAATAAAAGGATTTGAAGTTGTATTCCTAATGAGTTTGTATTTCAGATCTAAAAGATCAGAAGCCAATATTTCAGAAGATTTAAGAGAGTTAAGTTTTCCCTGATAAGTCTGATATTCCTTTAATCCAGAAACCATATCTGTGGGGACATTGCCTTCACTTATTTTAGACTTAGTAGTGGGAAGTTTTTGCTCAAGATTATTTAAAATTTTGAAATGAATAGGATTTCGAAGGTCTAAAGCAACCATGAAATGTAACATTTTAGAATGACCCGGACTTTGGACAATCGGTAGTTTTTCTTTTTTCCACATTTCCCTAAAGATTGGAGAGGAATCTGTTTCGAGCTTTGAAAGCCAGTTTTCTAAATTTCCATCCTTGCCATAAAAATAATCACTACTTAGCTGTGAAGAGATTGGTACATTACTTTTGAAAAGATTCAGTTGAGTATTGAACATGCCAATGGTTTTTCCATTGTTTTCGTTAGAGAAGAAACGCTGGAAAAACTGTGGTACAAAGTGGTGATTTTTTGGAATTTGTTTTTTTTGCGGAGTCATTTATATTCTTCTTATAAACAGTTGAAATTTAGTTCAAGAGAATTTTTTATCTTGATTATCATACTCAAAACTTTAACAAAAGGCTATTGATATGATTTCTTTATGTTAAAGATAAAAGTTTTTTCATAAGAAAGATCGTAATTTACTATTTGAGTATGATTGTTCAATAATCAAGTATTTCTACTGTATTGATATTTTTTATTGTTTACTACTTTAGCGATTTTAAATTTAATCATACAATGAAGAATAAAATTATTCGCTTTAGAAACTTATTAGAACGAAACAAAATATTTTTAGAAGTTTTAACCGCTATTGTACTAACTAGTACAAGTATTTTTGTTTCTTTCCAAGCAAACAATATTGCTACCCAAGCTAATATTATATCTAATACTCAAACGGGTATTATGAAAATGGAAAATACGCCAAGTTTAGAGATTAGGAAAACACAAACAGTTATTGATTCTTCAGGATTAGATAATGTTAGTAAGTGGACTGTATTAAATAATAATAGTATCATATCAAATTTTGAAATTGAGAAAGAATATGCATATTTAAATATTGTTAAAAGAGAAAACAGTACTGAGATAAATATTCCGCTAATGGAATACATAAATATTGAAGGAAAATCAACTGGACAAAATGAAGGTTCAATATATGAGTTTGATAATAAGAATTGTATTAAAAATGAGTTACTTACAAGACAAGGAATCTGGGATTATGGCTTTACTCAAATAAAAAGTTATATCGAAATATCATATATAAATGTATTGACAAAAAAAGAGACAAAGTATTATCAAATTACGCCCTTAATTCAAGAAATTTCAAATAGGGAGTGGGATTCGATCAAGAACGACTGGAGTAGTAAAAGTAAAAATGTAATGCATTTACAGGACATTCAAAAAAACGTCCAAAAAATAAAAAACTATCGTTAATTAAATTTAAATCATAAATACTAAACAAATTAATTTAAGACTAGTTTCGAAATTGTCTAATAAGTAAGTTTGTTTTCGAGAACTTACGATGAAGAAAATTGGGCAATTAGCTTAATTCGGAAATGATTTTGTATTTTAAATGATTTGGCAAATCCGAAGAATGTATTTAATTTAGTCCCATACCTGCTGTAGTCACAGAATGTTGGCAGACAGTTTAAAAAAAATAGAAACCATCAATAATATCAAATAATATGAAAAATTTAATTTTAATAGTCGCAATCATTTTAATGGGACAAAATTTTGCAAATGCGCATACTTGTCAAAATGAAACTGTAAAATGTCCAATTGATGGAAAAAACGTAACATTTTGTGTAACAATGAGTATGACAACTTTTGGTTCTTTTAAAGATTTTCAAAAGCAAGGTGCAATTGGAGATCATTACGAAGAACTAATAAATACTTGTCCGAAATGTCATTTTTCGGGTTATATTGATGATTTCAAAGAAAAAATAAGCGAAGAAGAAAAAATCAAGATTAAAGAATATCTAACAAAATTTGATAACACGAAAATTGATGACGCAAAACAATGTTTGATTGCAGGCGAAATTAAAGAATTGCAAAAGAAACCAAATAGAGAAATTGCCTTTTGCTATGTTACAGGTTCGTACTTATTACGTAGCAATGATAAACAAGTTGAATTTAGAAAAGAACTCCAATCAAAAGCTAAAGATAATTTGATTTCTGCTTTAGATAAAAATGAATATGAAGACAAATCGGCAATTGCAAACATTAATTATTTAATTGCTGAAATGGAAAGAAGAACCGGAAGCTTTGATGAAGCAATAAAACGTTATGATTTAGCAATTAACGATTCAAATAAACAAGATTGGGTCGAAGAAGTTGCTAAGGAGCAAAAAGAATTAGCAGTAAAGAAAGATGAAAACAATACGATATAAAACCATCTGCTAACAGTTTCTACAACGGATCTGAACAATTGGCTTGTAGAAAAAGTATGTTATCAGCAAATTTTAAAAATGCAAGTGAAAGAATTTATCAAACGAATATTCAGAAAATTAACATTAGGAGAATTTGTGAATGTCGAAATTGAATTAACCGAAAATTGGACTAAATACAATAATGGAAAATCAATTGGAAAGAAAGGTTCTGAGGGCGGTAAGATACTCAACGATCAAGAGAATATAAATGGTGCGAGAATAACGTTTGAAGCCAATGCTGGAAATATTCCTTTTGCTATAACACTTGGAATTTATGGACTAATGGTTCACACAGAATTTTTTAGTGAAATAGAAATTGCTACTAAATATTTCAAAAGGAAAAAAAATGAAATTGACACAATTCTAAAAATGTTTGAAATTCCAGAAAATAATCAAGATACAGAATGGGAAAATAAAAAGGATGAGTATTTAGACAAATTAATGTCCGAATAAAATCTGCTAAACAAATTATTATAATTTAAAAAAGAGACTCGAAAGTCTCTTTTTTAAATTATAATAATTTAAATTCCGATGATATACTTGAAAATCATCGTATAAAAAAATAGATGCATTTACTATCTTAATCTTCCAGCAAATATTAAACTACTTCCAACAGTTTCAGAAACTACCTCAAAATCAGTAGCTCCTTTTTGTTTTAATAAATAAAATTTACCACCTGCAGGAGGAGTAAAATTACCATAATACTCTACACCATCAATTGTTCCTGCTGAAAATACTGTTCCGTATTGTTCGAAAGAAGTAAAAGGTTCAGTCTTTAACGTTTTTAAATCTACAAGTGCAAATTTTGTTTTCACATTTAGCCAGTCAGCAGGTTTTGCAGGGGGAGTAAATGTATTATCGTGATACTGGGCAAGTGCTTTGTCTCCGTGAACATAAGCCACTACATTTACCGAATGTGCATTTAAAGCAGTTTTTAAATCTACAAAAAAGTTTGTATCAAATGTCCCATTAGGATTTACCTTTAATAATCCGCTTGTGGTTGGATTACCTTTCACAGTACTATAATCTAACGATATGGCAGTCTCACGGGATGGTCTGTAGTATAGCGAACCATCATTTCCTTTTGCAAACGTAAAATATCCCATTGACATACGGGAATCATTAACATAATTAACTGTTTTTGATGCTCTGTCAAAAACAGCGATTTGCGCATATTGCAGGAATTTGTTATAATCTGTTGGATTTGCTGCTACCGGTAAAATAATTTTTCCTGCAGAAGTAACATAACTACTATAGGTAGATGTTTTAATCGCTGCATCATTACTAAATGGCAATGGTGTTACAGCTATAGTTTCTGTTATACTCATAGTAGTGGGATTGAACTTAATAATTTTTCCATCATTTAAGGCGAAAAAATAGGCTTCGGTTTCAGATACAAAAGCAGGAGGACCAAAAGTACCGCTAACTCCAGTACCGGCAAGGCTTAAAGCATCTGCACTCGAAATTTTCATATCATTGCTTACATTATATTTGGTTAAGGTTGAAGCGGAACCACTCCACACATAAGGATGTTCACCATAAGAATATATTGTTGCACCGGGACCTATTTCGGTCATCGTTTTGTAATCAAGGGTTGAAGGGAATTTATCGTATGCGCCCAAGTAAAAAATCCTGTCACCTCCTGGAATTTGGACACGAACTGCTGCTATAACTGCAGGATTATCACCTTGTTCTCCACCTGTTTTAGAATCATCAGAACTACATGAAGTTAATAAGAATACTGAACATATTAATGCTAATACAGTATATTTCATAAAAAATCGATTTGTTTTCATAATTGGTTTGTTATATAATTATAGTTAAAATTGTGTTACTAATTTGATATTAAATGATCTTCCCGGTTTTTGCACACCAAAAAAATCATAGTTTTTTTCATTGCTAAAATTTTGTATTTCTGCTGTTATGGCATATTTCATTCCCTTTAAATTATTATGATACGTAGTTCCAAAATCAAAAATTTGCTGACTTGGAATAACAAATGCATTTACAGAAGCGCTTTCCCAGCTTCGGTAAAATTCATAAACGTATCTTGTATCAAGAAAAAGAGATAATTTATCTTCCTTGCCTATTATATTTCGGAAAGAATAATTGACTGCACCATTAGCAAAAAAATAGGGTTGATTGGGTATTCTGTCCCCTTTATAAGCTGCAAATATTCCTTCGTCTGAGTCATTATAAAAGTGCTGATAAGTGCTGTTTGCGTTAAATGAAAGCCTTTCATTTTTAGAAGTCCAGCTTCCTGAAACTTCAAGTCCTTTAGAGGTGGCTGCAAATACATTCTGATAAATATTGTTGCGATCGACACTTGGTACAAATAAGATTTGATCTTTTATCTTTCTTAAAAAAACATTGCTTTGAAGCTGCCAGCTACTACTCTGGTAATTTGCTTTTGACTTTAAAAAAAGTTCGAAATTAAAGTTATGACTGCGTTCGGGTTTTAAATTGAGATTACCCTGTATAAATTGGCCGTCTCCAAATAACTCGTCTGTCTGAGGCAGGCGGGTCGCATATTCGTAGGTTAATCTGGTAGAAAATTGTTCGTTAAATTTAAAACGAAATCCATTTCCAAAACCAAAATAGTTTTTGTTTGTTTCTTCTATTGCGACTGTGTTATTAGACGTTATTTTTTCTTCTGAATTGACTTTTTGCCAATAATTTTTAACAAAAAGAACATCCTCTAATCGCTCATTAAACGCATTTATTTTAAAATCTACACCATTTACCCATGTAAACAAATCTCTTATGGCGCTGGCCGGATCATAACCATTAATAAGTCTGTCGTCTCCGCTTTGTTTTGAGTAAGTAGGTGCCGAAACAAAACTCAATGCATATTGATTATTGATTTTCCATGAAGCTTTCAAACGTGAAAAAACATCGTTATTCCATGTATAAGTCTCACTTGGCCCATTAGATTCTGAAATTTCACCTTTAACATTCCCTTCAGAACCCGGAATACGTTCTCCGTACCAATTGTAGACAAAATCAGATATATCTATAAATTGGCGTTCCCTGTAATTGTAGCCTGAAATAACATCCAGTAAAAAATTTTCTCCAAAATCATTACGATAGGTAAGTACAGCACCAGCCGATTTTCGATAGGTCATGACCTCGCCATAAGGAATTCCAACCATCAACTGATTATGCTGAATTTCTTTCGTATAATCTGTATAAAATCCTTCTAGACTCAATTCTTTTGCCCAGCTTCTGTCTTTAACACCTGTAGTTAGCTGGATCCCGTAACCTTTGTAGGCATCATGAAATCGAGGTACTGTTACTTTTTTAATTTTACCAATATCGTCTGGAACATCAACATCTACCTTATAATTGTTTTGTGAGGAATCATAAAATCCGCTTCCTTTTACAAAAAAACCAGTCTTCTCATTGTAATTATTAAGTACAAGCGATGTTCTGTATGTCCCAAAAGATCCTGCCTGACCTGAAAAAGATCCACTAAAACCTGATTTTATTTTGGGAGTGATTAAATTTATGGCGCCACCAAGAGCATCTGCTCCAAATTCAATAGGCACTACTCCTTTATAAACTTCGGCACGATCAATTAAATTGACCGGAACCGTTGTGATTCCGAATGTATAACCGTGATATTCTAAGGGAATCCCATCTAAGAAAAACCGAATTTGATTTCCTGTCAGTCCATTCATCGAAAAATTGGTCCTTGAACCCAAACCACCACTTCGTCTTACACTTATGCCTTGCGTCTGGGCAAGAACCTCGCCCAAATCGGCAGTTTTAAACTTCGCTTCGCGCATTTCTATTACTGAAACTGCTTGTGCTGTTTGCTCTTTTTTTTGTTTTTCGGATATACCTTTTACAACTACATCATTTAATTTTTCTGCATCTCTTGATGTTTTATCAACTTTTTCCAAGGCTATAGTAACCGAAGTATTTAGAGAATTTTCTAAAACAATAGTATGCTTTTTCGAAATATACCCATCTGAACTCACTTCGATTGTATACCTGCCATTTACCAGATTTTCTATCTGATAAAATCCGGCAGTATTTGTTTTTGCATTTATTTGGGTACCTAAAAGCTGAATGTTAACTCCTGCTAAGGGGTTTCCGTATTCATCATTGATTTTACCGGAAATTGCGTTTTGTGCCATTAAAAATGTCGACGAGAATATAAAGAGCAATACTATTTTAAGCTTCATGAAATATACTTAGAATTATACACTATTCTTATTTAGAATAAATAAGCGTTCAAAAGTATGAAATTATCTATTAATAGTATCCATAAATTGCAAATAAAATATTAAAATTTTAATTTAGAACTTCTATAACTTTTGGTCTTTGGCTCTTTTTTCTTAAGAAATCTATAAGAATCTGAACCGAAAAGGTCAATATAATATAAAGTACAATAAGGGCTAATACAGTGGTTATTCCATTTTCTCTAAAACCGAAAATACCTTTACCCCAGGAAATCAGGATCCATTGTGTCATATACATTGTCGTCAGGTTTTTACTGCAGTATTTTAAAAGTTTTACAAATTTATTTTCTTTGATATTGATGGATATTTTAAAAATAACCCAAAGAAAAATCAATGTCCAGCCTGCAAAGTAAATAACACCGCCAGGGCCCATGTGGTAAAAACCATTATAGTTATAAGCTCCGTAAATAAAAACCAAAGGAGCGCCCAGAGCAACGAACAAAAATCCGGTAAACACCATGTTTTTAAACAATTGAGGTCTATCGTAATCAAGTTCCTGATACCATTTGCCAAAAAACATTCCGATGATAATAAAGGACATCCACGGAAAAACAGGAAAATAAACGTATGCCGGAAAATCATTATTGAAAATAAGATCCAACACATAATTAACTACAGGAAAATCAATATTGATTCCGCTGACTTCTCTGGAAACTAATGCTATTAGTATTCCTATGGCTAAAATTCCATATTTATTCGTGACATATTTTCGAATAAAACCAATGAACAGCAAAGACATTCCTGCTAATTGAAGAATATCACCCAATAACATCAAATACAAATATTGTTGTTCTATTGGCCCGTGCCATCCATATCTTTGTATAAAATTATGTGGTGCAAAGCCAAATATTACAGGAAAAACGAACTTTAAAAAATTCATTAAAAGTGCTGCAGCCAGAAGCAACACGCCGCGCGTTAGAGAACTTTTAAGGCTTTGATGACGAGAGGTCATAAATGTTATTCCCATGCAGATTAGAAAGATGGAAGTTCCTCTGCCTAAAAAAAGAATAAAAGCACCAATAAAGGTTTCTGACTGAGATTTAACATCTGCAAATGTCAGCAGTGTATGTATGATTATCATTCCTATAACACTCATTCCTTTTATCAAATCGAGTGCTGCAATTCTTTTACTTTGCTGTTCCATAGTTTTATTTTTTTTTATCTTAGGCTTTCAAGACCTAAATTTTTTATTAAATAATTACTTGTTGAGTGTAATTCAAAAATTATATATTTTGACACGAATTAGACAGATTCGTTATCAAGTTGACGCAGATTTTTACGGATTTTTTTAATTCAATACAGAAAATCCGTTTTTATCCGCGTTTTTGTGAAAGCAAATCTGTTTTATCCGCGTTTAATTTTTACACATTTTAAATCTAATTGTATTACCCTGCAACTGTTTTTGCGGCTGTAAATGAATTTTCGTTTTCGTTGATATGCTTGTTTATAGCAGGATAATCTACTTTACCGTTAACAGTCAGCGGTACTTGATCGAAATAATAGTTTTTTACTGAACTGGCATGCAATCCTAGTTTTTCCTTTATTACCTGTGTTATGGTTTCACGCAGCAAAGCGGCATCCTGATGTATAACTCCCAGATATTTATCCTGAACACTTATACAGATAAAGGTTTGTCCTCCTAATTCATTTTTTAGAAAAACTTCGACTTCATCTAGGTTTAAACGAACTCCGAATAGTTTTATAATACGTTTAATGCGTCCCTTAATATGATAATAACCCAATTCATCTTTTTCTGCAAGATCACCTGTATAAAGTTTATCGGTATGGTTGTAATGCTGCAAATCAAAAATATTGTTTGCATAACCTCCTGAAACATTTGGCCCGTAATAAATAAGCTCTCTTGTGTTTTCATCAATTTCAAACCTTCCGTTTTTTACAGGAAAACCTATAGATGTTCCTTTAGTTTGGAAATCTTTTGGTGGTAAAAAAGCCATTCTGCCGCTGGCTTCGGTTTGTCCGTATTGCGCAAAAAACTGTTTATCATACATATAGGTGTAATTTGAAATAACGTTTGCCAGCTCTTTATTCAGCATTCCTCCCGTGTGGGTCAAATAACGTAAAGTAGGAGTGTCTTTTTTAAAGAAACCAAAACGATGCAGTAATTCATAAAAATAAGGAACTCCGCTCAGTGTAGAGTAGCCATAATGAGCAAGATCTGACCAAAATTCTTTTTGAAGTACATCTTTGTCAGTACATACAATTGTATTTGCTTTGATGCAATTGGTTGTAAAAATCGAAAAACCATACACAAAATTGATAGGTACATTTAACGGAACAACATCGTGTTCCGTTATTGGCATGTACTCCATGATAGATAAAGCGTTTTGAACCAGATTGTGATCTGAAATCTTAACAAATTTAGGTGACCCAGTAGTTCCTGATGTACTCATTAAAAGTTTAATATCACCATGAATGGGGTAGTGGCGAATTTCTTTTCTTTTAAAAACCGAAATGCTTTTAGACGCCTGCTTTACATCATAACCTTCAACTTCAATCCTTGCGGGATCGTAGATATAAGCAGGCATGTATTCATTTTCCAGGTTTTGTTTAAACTTTTCATGTAAATCTGTATTCAGCAATGCTACTGTGTACTTTTTTTGATAAAAATTCAAAAACGTTTCAATTGCCGGCAGCTGATTGTCATTATAAATAAAAACAACGGCACGCAAATCTTCAATATCTAAAGATTCATGTAAATCGGTAAACGTTTTAACAACTTTGGTTTTTGCATCTATAAAATTTAATTTTTTATTTTTTTTAATTAAATCATAAAGTCCCATAGTTTCTTCTTTTGAATTATTGGATTTCAACACCGTTTTTTTTCAATATTGCTTTTATTTTATCGATGTTTCCCATTTCCAGAATATCTTCCATAGAAATTGAAACATTATAAAATTTCTCCAGCTCATCAACCAAAAGTAAATGACTCATAGAATCCCATTCTACAATACCCTGATATTCTAAATCTGCTGTAATAGATTCTACTGGTATTTCAAACGCAGTCGCAAATACCTGATGTAATTCTTGTGTTGTGCTCATAATAATCTTGTTTTAATTTGTTTATGTTAATTTGTTTTTAATGTGTTGGGTTTAATTATTTTAAACACATAGAAACATAGATTTTTGTTTTATAAAAAAGATAATTGAAAGAAACCAGTTTCTCACACATAGCTATATGAATTAAGTAAAAGTGAAACGCCTTTTCTCAAGTCAAAAAAAACTATGTTTCTATGTGTTAAAAATTTATACTATTTAATTTTAAACTTTAGTTAATTTCCATTTTCCTGTTCTAAATATGGTAATACAGCCAAAAGCCAGTACCAGTTCTGAAATTAATATGGCTGCAAAAATGCCTTTTGGACCAAAACCCAATGCTACTCCAAAGACATAGGAAAGTGGTATTTGTATCACATAAAACATAAGGATGTAGAGCAGGGTTACAATCATTACTTTTCCGGCAGCATTAAGTGCTCTGGAAATAACCATTGTGTAACCTAATAATACATAGGCAATAGAAATAATGTGAATGTAAGTTGTACTATTATCGACAACTTCGGGCACATCAGAAAAGATTCTGACAACGGGATCTGCTATAAAAATCCATCCTATTGCCACCGAAATCAAAAAGCACATATTGATCATGCCTGCCCGCCAAACTGATTTTTCGGCTCTATCGGGCTGTTGAGCGCCCAAATTTTGTCCGGTTAAAATTCCTGCAGCATTGCCAATACCCCAAGCCGGAGTAGTGGCGATAGAAGCAACTCGTTGCGCTATTATATATCCTGCGAGTGCATTGCCTCCAAAATGAGAAACAATTTTGATCATAAACAGCCAGCTCGATGCAGGAATTAAATACTGCAGCATGCCTCCAAAAGCAAGTCTCAATACTTTATTAAAAGTTTCGCGGTGAAGTGCCAGCTGTTGTTTACCAATTTGAATAATGGTTGTTCCTTTAATTAAATGGAATGCCTGATAACTGAGTCCTATAAAACGGGCTAGAGCGGTAGCGATACCAACTCCTAAAAGTCCGTAGGCAGGAACAGGACCCCACCCAAAAATAAGCAGCGGACACAGAAGTATGTTTAATATATTAGACAGCCAAAGTGTGCGCATTGCCATAGAAGCATAACCGGCACCTCGAAAAATACCATTTAGCGCAATACGGATAATAATAAAACCGCAGCTGGCAAACATTACTTTTGCATACAAACTGCCTTGTTTTATCATTTCTGGAGAAAGTCCTACGAGACTCAATATTTCATTACTCCATATAAAACAGATTAAGCTTATTACAATACCGCAAATAACGCTTATATTTACTACTTGTCCTGCTGTAACGCTTGCTTCTTTAAAATTCTGCTCGCCAACGCGACGCGCAATTAAAGTCGAAGCGGCAATGCTTAAACCTATAGAAACCGAATAACAAAAACTGATAACAGACTCTGTAGAACCCACAATAGAAACTGCCGCTGCACCAAGTTTACTCACAAAAAACAAACTGGCACAAACAAAAACAGATTCCATTACAAGTTCTAAAACCATAGGAACGGCAAGCAATACGATGGCCCGATTGATACTGCCTGAAGTAAACTTTTTTTCGCGGCCTAATACCGCAGTAAGAAACAAATCACTATAAGATTGAAGCCTCAATACAACTACTTTCATGATTGGTGTTGTATTGTTTCATTACTAATGTCTATAAACTCGCTCATTTCATATTGCTTAATGACATAGAGTGGATTAGGAAGTTTGCTTCCTTTTTTGGGTACGGCAAAACCGGTCTGTTCTGCATATCCGTTATTAAGCAGTTTTAAACTGTTGATATAAAAACGTTTAAACTCCGGCTCAAAAAGATTGTATTTTTCAAAGCGGTCTGTTAAATGCGGATTATCCCGTTGGTATTCCTCAATTGAACCTATTACGGTTTTCCAAAAAAGATGTTCATCATAATCCATATGAGTATGTAAAATATCAGACAGATATCTGAAAAATGCATCAAAAACGCCTATCAAAATAAACAAAGGTGTATTTTCTTTATTAGAGGATTGGATAAGACCGTCTTTAAGTTCAGCCGGTAATTTTGCTTTGGCTTCTTCTGTCAAGACTATATCATCAACAAAATCTTTAATAATAATACGCTGTGGTATTCCGTTTTTCATGACTAAAATAATATTCTCGCCATGAGGTGTTACACATAAAGAATGCTGATAGTAAATATGCAGCAAAGGCTTTAGGTAAACTTCCAGATATTGTTCCAGCCAGCGTTGCGTACTCAGCCCTGAAACGTTTATCAGTTCCTGCAGAAAAGGACGGTCGTTATCATCGATGTATAATAAAGACGCCATCGTCATTAGGTTTTCGTTAGGTTTGCGATATTTCTCGGCACTTTCCCTCCATAATGCGCCTAACATTTCACGATAATGATATGGACTGTCGGTTATGGAATTGTACTGCGGGTGACGATAAGAAACCGTAGCCACTTCGCCTAATAACACGACTTCTTTCTCCTCAAAATAAGGATCTTTATCGAGCATTTCTTTAACCCATTTTGTTACCCTTGGCGCAATATCCATTTGTTTTGGAGATAAGCCGCGGATGTTTCCTGTGCTCAAAATAGATATTGCCGTTTTTACATAATGTTTGGAAGGATAACTTAAATTAAAGAAAGTTCGAATACTTTGCTGAGGCGAATATACATCGTCACTTTTGCCCAGAATAACTAAATATTGATTAGCAAGATCCTGATGAAATTGCAGCAAAATTTTATTGTTCAATTGCCAGGGATGTACGGGTATAAAAACATAATCTTCAACGATAAGTTTCATATCGCGAAGTTTTTCCTGAAATTTTTTATAAAGTTCAGCGCCTAATTCATCGGTGTAAAAATCATTAAAGTTGATCGTTTCCAAGGCATTAAATGCAGCTCTTTTTTTATGGGCTGCCAGCCAGTATAAATCCGTATTTTTATTGGCTTCGGGAGCATATTTGTGATAATCACTATTGTTGAAACCAACGCGTCCTTTATTCGCAATTACCCACGGATGACCTTCCATTTGGTGCTCAATAGTCTGATAATCGGCTTGTGTAAGTTCAGAGGCGCTCAGCTTTTCCCTGGTATACAAATGAGCATCTGCATATAAGGTGTTGAGAAGTTCTTCGGTATATTTTGCCAGTGTAAAAGAATCTATTCCAAAGATTTTTTGTAATTCCATAAAAAAACAAAGAACATCTTTGGCAGGTGAGGCTGTGCCGTTTTCCCATCTTTGGATGCTTTCTTTTTCAATATGCCAATATTCTAAAAGTCTTGGATAAGCCGAAAAAGTATAGTGAACCTCCGGAAGATCAGTTGTTAGTTTAAAATGGGTAATACCCTCTTTTTCACTTCCTGTAATTTCTGGTTTAGCAACATCTTCGTGCATTAATTCGGCTAAACTCTTGGCTAACAAATTGATATTTACTTTTTCCCAAACTGCAGCGGTAAAAACTTCTATGTGTGGTATTGTTTCTATATTCATTTTAAGTTTGGTATTAAATACTAATTTCCTCCGCTTTTTCTGCGACAATACCCGAGAGATCAAAATCCTGAAAAGCAATTCTTTTTTCTAACTTATAGACTTCACGTTTCGCGACTTCATTAATGATATAGGAATTTCGATATGCACCCATGCCCAAATCAGATGAAATGTAGCTATGTGTATGAATTTCTGCATTCTGCACAAAAATTTCGCTGCCGTTATGATCTATACTGTAGTTTCTTTTTACATCATAACTGCCAGTTGAAGTTCTGCTGATGCGATGCTGTATGTCTTTAAGAAATTGAGGTTCCTGATAATGATATCCGGTGCCTAAAATTACATAGTCGGCATGCTCTGTAAACTTTTTCTGCTGTTCGATCTGCTCCAGATGCAATTCGTAATTATGGTGAATTCCCGCCGTTATATCATCCAATTGTATGTTGGGTCTGATTTTTACACCAATATCTTCATTATCTACACTAAGGGTATACAGATGATCATAAATCTGATTGAGTAAATCAAAGTTTACTCCTTTAAATTGTGATTTCTGGCGATCCAGCATGACACTTCGAGTCGAAGAAGGCATTTGATGAAAATAATCGATGTAATCCGGAGATGTATGCTCCAGAACAAGCTTGGAATATTCCATTGCAAAAAAACGATCCGGACGGGAATACCAATTCAGTTTTAAGTTTTTAGGTCTGTTTTGAAGCAGATCAAAGAATACTTCGGCCGCACTTTGCCCAGAACCAATTACAGTAACCGTATCCTGTTCTAATATTTCCTCTTTTCTGAATAAATAACTCGAGGTATGGCAAACCTTTTTCATTTCTTTAAGATCGACAAACTCAGGAAGTACAGGTACTGTACCCGTTCCTAATACTAATTTTTCGCAATAGTAAATTTTAGTTTGATCTTGATCTTTGTGAAATACGTGCAATTCATAAAGACCGTCTTTATAATAAATTTCCTTTACACTAGAGGAGAAGCGGCAGTTTTTGAGCTGTTTGATTACCCATTGACAGTATAGATTATACTCTTTACGCAGTACAAAGAAATTTTCGCGGATAAAAAATTTATACAATCGATCGGTCTTTTTAAGAAAATTTAAAAAACTAAACTGACTTTTAGGATCTGCCATTGAAACACAGTCGCATAAAAATGGAGTCTGCAATGTAACATGGTCAATAAGCAACCCGGGATGCCAGTTGAATTGCTCTTTTTGATCAAAAAAAAGTGATGAAACGTCATCAACTGATTCTAACAAAGCAGCTAAGCCTAAATTGAAAGGTCCAATTCCGATTCCTATTAGTGAATATATTTTACGATCTTCCATATTATTGGTTTATAAGATTAGGTTCTGCTTCAGCATTTATTACAATGTCTTGGTTTTGAGGAAATTTAGCCCAGTACCATTCGCGATAGCAAAAATTAAGATTGGAGGTTTTGTGCGGCATTTCAATAACTTTTTCGATTTTAAAGCCATGAAATGCTTTGTTCATCATCGAAGCTCTGGAATCGACAGCGCCTTCACCAACCATTTTACCCACTTCGGGTTGAGCAAATACATAATCGATCATGCATTGTGTAGCAGGTGAAACAAATTTCAGTTTAGGATCTGTTGGCGCAATAAATTGATGTGTTCCGTAATCAGTAGGCAGCACATCATAATAATCTCCCAATACATCGCGGGTAGGCCAATAAACTTCAATATTAAAAGTAGGTTCCCCGTTAGCCATTCCTATATAACTGTACAAACCATCTCCTGGAAGCAGGATTCTGTAATAGGTTTCAAGTTCGCGCAGAGGCCAGTCCATTTTCCAAGCTGCTTTTGCGTGGTCACGATGAAACCATTCGTGCAGCATTTCCAGGTCATTATCTATATCAAGAGGGCGTAAACTTATAGTAACATCTTCTTTAGGGAAATAACGATTGTAGACTAATTCTTTTCCTTTTGGATTTATCAATTGCTCTGAAAAAAAGCGTTTGTGTAAAACATTTGGAAAATTAATGCGGGTAACGCCAGCAGGATTACCACCGCAGTCAATATCATTGAGTGCCGTAAGTAAATTGCCTTTTACTTTCCAATATCTGCTTTCGAGAATAAACGTTACCAGACCGCTTTCGTCTTCTTTTTGTAAAACTTCTAAGGCATCATAAAGAATGTTTAAGAGATTTTTTTCATCTGCAAGTCCGTTGGCGCCAAAAGTATTTACAACGGCTAATATATTTCCTACCCAGAAATAATGAAGCAGTAAATTGAATAAACGATCGTCTGGTATAAACATTTTTCCGTTTTCAGAGAAACCGGGTACGATAGCATTTAATTGCTCTTCAAAAGATTTTCGGAATAAAAAACTTTGATTATCACGGAAAAATAATTTTTCAGGCATGAACGCTCCATTCAATTGTACAAGTGTATTTTGCTGATGCCACTCGCAAACCATTCCCTGTTCATTAAACATTTTTACTACGCTGTTAAGTATAATCTCAATGTATTTTTTGAACCAAAGCTCACTGGTTTTTTCTATAGATAATCCCGTTTGTTCAGAAGCTTTTTGAATGATGTTCTTCATTCTGGAAGGATCTCCCAATATGCTGTCCTGACATAAAGAAGCTAATAGACTAACATTATTTTCTTTTTCGGTTCCAGTACTTTTAAACGGATTGTATCGTACACTGGTAGAAAAACTATCCAGTACATTTCCGTTATAAGATACTGATATGAAACCCGGATCACAAATCAATTCAATATCAGGATATGTTTTTCTTACATTGTCTCCCCAGGCAGTCTGCATTAATCGTGATACATCATAACCTCTGTAAAGTTCATGGTAATGATTAATACGTTCTGCCCCTGTAATTTTAACATGAAGCGAAAATTTATACATATAATCACTTTCGTTATTGTATACGGTTCTTACCGAAGAAGTTGCTGTAAATTCTTTACCGAATACACCTAAATCGATAAGCAGATTTTCTTTTACCAGTGTATCAAATACGACTTGGTTTTTAAAATGTGAAGCTTCCCACGGATGAACCGGAAGTATTTTCCACTGCGGATATTTTTCCAGTAAATCGTGCAGATTTTTATCTTCTTTACCTGCTTCTAATACTGTTGCTTTTGCAAAATCAGAAGGCAAAACGTCGTCTACCGATTTTTCGGTAACCAAATCAGGATGCACTAAAAAATAATGCAGCTTAAAATATCCGCCGGTTTCGGGAGCATATTTTAAAACTTCAGCTTCCGTAAATCCTTCACGTCCTTTGGTAAGAGGGTGCAGTAAATGCCCAGCCGGAAATAATTGTTCTGCTTCAATAAAAGTCATTTCAGCTTTATTAAAATCCTGCCCGGAAGTTTTAAAATGTTCTAAAAACTGCGCTATTTTTTCGGTGCTCAGCTGCATTCTTTTTTTTACATTTTTAGAATCAGCCAAGGGATACTGCTGTCTTATATGGGTTGTAATTAGTTCCAGAAGACGATCTGCATCTATTTCTTTTATGGTTTCAGTACTAAGGTCACGTTCCATTACCGGAAAATCATATAAATGTCTGAAAGTTTCAGATCTGTAGCGTACAGGTGCATAGACTTCAACGTTATCAACAGGAAAATCTAATTTTAGATGAAGCTTATGATCATACTTTGACATATAAGATTTCAGCACAGGATCGTATTTAGGAACCCCTTCATAAAAACTGCTGTTACCTAATTCGCGCACGCAGCAGTTAAGTAAAATACTAAATGTAATATGGACTGCTTCCTGAGCAATCTCTTTAGGAGAAGATGTAGTCATTTCCGTGTTTTTTTATGATTGAAAGGATATTATTAATGTGTGCAATAGTCGTTAATGGGTTCAAAATGGTGAACTTTAGGTAAAAAATGCCATTTACTTTTGTGCTTGCCACTAAAACTTCGCCATTAAAAAACATTTTCTTTTTGATATGTAAATTCATTTTACAAGTGTCTCCCGGCCAGCCGTCTAGTTTATATCTAAAAACCAAAACGCTTAAATCAGAATCTGTTAAAAGTTCAAAATCTTTGTCGTTGTCTATAATTTCAGCAGTTTGCTGCGTAGTTTCGATAATGGTTTCCGTATACTGTCCCAGTTTGGTTCTTCCCATGTGGCGCAGTGTACACCATAACTTTAAAGCATCAAAACGGCGTGTACTTTGTACCAGAGACTTGTTAATTTGAGCCGGAAGTTCATCATAATCCTGCTCCTTAGGATTTAGATAATCGGCGTGGTGTTTTATAATATGAAGATGCTGTTTGTTTCTCACCATAAAAGCACTGCTGCAGATAGGCTGAAAGAAAGATTTATGGTAATCAATCGTAACAGAATCAGCTTGTTCGATACCGTTTAGAAGATGTTTGTATTTATCTGTCAGCAGTAATCCGCATCCATAAGCAGCGTCAACATGCATCCATAATTCATATTTTTTTGCCAGAATTGCAATTTCAGATAATGGATCAATATTTCCGAAATCGGTTGTACCGGCTGTAGCCACAATAGCAATAGGAATGTTGCCTTTTTCCAGCTCTTCAGTAATGGCTTGCTGTAATTTTTCAGCATCCATTCTATATCGGTTATCTGTAACAACCTGAACGATAGACTGCTCGCCAAGTCCTAAAATAGAAGCATTTTTTTGATTACTGAAATGAGATTTCTCAGAAACAAAAATTCTGAACTTACTGGCTTCCGGAGGGCATCCATTTAATTTGATATTCCAATTCAGGAATTTCAAAGCAAAATAATCTCTTGCCAAAAGCAGTCCCATAAGGTTACTCTGCGAGCCGCCGCCTGTAAAAATACCATCGCAATCGGCATTATATCCAATTTGTTCACCCGTCCAGGCAATCAATTTTCTTTCTATAAATGTTCCTCCGGCACTTTGATCATACGTATCCTGCGACGAATTAATTGCACTTATCAGTACATCTGCGGCCAAAGCAGGAATCACGACAGGGCAGTTTAAATGAGCTATATATTCTGGTAAATGATAGGCAGTTGCATGATTGACATAAATTTCATCAATCTCATTCCAAAGACTTTCATAATCCTGAAGCGGCACATCTAAGTTTACAGCTTCTACTTTATTTCTTATTTCCTCAGGTTTAATACCACTGAACGGAATTTTAGTATTTTCAAGAAAACCATTTACGCGTTTTTGCACTAATGCTATTGCATTGTTGTATTCTGCGCCAGAATTTTCATGAAAAATATCCTGATAAAAATCGTCAGTAGAACTTTTAACTAAGACATCCTGATCGTTGTCTAATAGGTTTTGCATAATGATTAGTTTTTAAAATTTGGGTTATTTAAAATAAGTTACTTTGTTAGAAACAGGGGTTCTCTTTTTTTTCGAGGGTTCAAGATCCTCAGGATAATATCCAACATAAATTAAACCGAGAGATTGTTCATTTTCGGCCAGGTCAAATTGCTTTAAATAATCAATTGCACCGGCAGATGTACTCCAGTAGCTCCCAATATTGTGGGCAGTGCAGGTGAG
Organism: Flavobacterium piscisymbiosum; assembly: GCF_020905295.1. Classification (NCBI taxonomy): domain Bacteria; kingdom Pseudomonadati; phylum Bacteroidota; class Flavobacteriia; order Flavobacteriales; family Flavobacteriaceae; genus Flavobacterium; species Flavobacterium piscisymbiosum. Next base: position 4,107,635 of record NZ_JAJJMM010000001.1, read on the forward strand.
TGCGATGTTTTGAACGGCAGATGAAACGGCGGCAACTTCTTCCCATTCCGGAAGGTTTATTTTGAGATTTCGAACCATTACGACTCCAATAATACAGGCCGAATTAAGAGGATATTCTTTAAGTAGATTGTACTTTTCGATAGCTTCTTCAGCAGAAAATTTTTGAGAATAGAAGTCTTTGTAATAGTCTGCCAGAAAGGATCCTAGTTGATCTAAATAATTATCCTGTAAAATAATAAACCTCCATGGTTCGGTCATTTTATGCGTAGGTGCATAAGTTGCGTTTGTTAAAATTTCATTTAATAATTCATCCGGTATGTTTTGCTTAAAAAATTCATCAGCATAAACACTTCGTCTGGTCCGGATGATTTTTGAAATTTTATTTTCTCTATACGTAAAATCTGATGTCTTGATTTTACTGGGTTTAGTGCTAATATTCATATTTTTTTAAAAAATTATTTAAGAAAATTCTTTTTTTAAATGATAAAACAAATATATTTGTAAGTAGATTTTATTTAGAATAAATAAAAACAGTGCAAGCAAATGTAGAAATTAATCTTTATAAAAAAAATAAAACAGAAAAAATATTATACGAAATTCTCTACATTTCAAAAATGTATCAGAACAATGTTTTATTTGTATATGGTTTAGTTGTAGTAGTTTGTGTTTTTTATTTGTCCCCAATTTTTATTAACTATTAAATAAACTAATAAATGAAATCACAATCATTAATTGAAGATGAAATACCAGTAAAAGAAAATTATGCTTATCAGATTCCTACAAGCCCGCTGATAGTAGAGATTACGCCTCAGGAAAGAAATATTTTATCTAATGTGGGCTCACTTTTAGAGAAAGCATTTCAGAGCTATGAAAATCCAGATTATATAGAGGCGCTTCATTTTTATTCTTTTCAGCTTCTTCCGGAACGAATAGCCAGAATCTTAAGCCGTTTTGGAACAGATTTCTCTGCTGACCAGTACGGAGCCATCATTTTTAGAGGACTTCTTGAAGTAGATCAGGATCATCTGGGACCGACGCCCGCTAACTGGCAGAGTGCCGATTATTCAAAACTCAATAAATACGGCTTTATTTGTTCGCTGCTGCATGGAGCAGTTCCTTCGAAACCTGTCCAGTATTATGCGCAGCGAAAAGGCGGAGGAATTCTGCATGCCGTTATTCCTGATGAAAATATGGTTGCTACGCAAACAGGGTCAGGGTCAAAAACAAATCTGTATGTTCATACTGAAGATGCGTTTTTGCTGCATCAGGCAGATTTTTTAAGCTTTCTTTATTTGCGAAATGAAGAGAGAGTTCCTTCAACACTTTACTCGGTGCGATCACATGGCGGGGTTAATACGGTAATGGAAAAACTTTTTGATCCTATTTATCAATGTCCTAAAGATGCCAATTATGATGAAGAAACAAGTAACGGCCCGCTGGCTTCTGTTTTATATGGAAATAAAGAACTGCCTTTTATTAGATTTGATGCGGCAGAACAGATATTTAATGAAAAAGCAGGACAAACGCCTGAAGCGCTGTACAATTTAACTGAATTCTGGAACGAGGCTAAAGAGTTAATTAATAGTGATTATACACCAGATTCCGGAGACGTTATATTTGTTAACAATCATTTATGTGCCCATGGAAGAAGTGCTTTTACGGCAGGGCAGAGGGAAGAGAATGGTAAGATTGTAAAGTGCGAGAGACGACAGATGCTAAGAATGATGAGTAAAACCAGTCTAATTCATATAAGGTCGATGACGCACACAAATGATCCGTATTTTGTTATGGAAGAACATTTAGGGAAAGTTTTTGATCAGGATTAAGTAGTAAGACTGAATTAAAGGAGAGATGTCAAAGTGTTTTTGATGTCTCTTTTTGTTTCAGGTCAATACGAACTTTTAAGTTTTAAACTATTGATTTATAGTTTTTTAAAAGGATATAGCTTGTTTTTTTAGATCATTTTATACAAGATGTAAATAAGTTTGTATATTAAAAATCATTAATGAATATCCCTTATAGTATAACGCATGCTTTGTGCGATTCCTTTTTTAACTTATCTTCGCTCTTTATACACTTGTGAGTGCATTTAACTCCTTTAAAAATCTAATTTGTGAAAATAAAACAGGAAGACGTACAAGATAATCAGCTTAAACGTGGGCTGACTAACCGCCACATTCAGTTAATTGCTTTAGGCGGATCAATAGGAACAGGTCTTTTCCTTGGCATTGGTCCAGCGGCTGTATTAGCAGGGCCATCTGTTATTTTAGGATATGCTATTGCCGGAATTATCGCTTTTTTTATCATGAGACAACTTGGCGAAATGGTTGTCGAAGAACCTGTATCAGGAAGCTTTAGTCATTTTGCTTATAAATATTGCGGTTCTTTTGCCGGTTTTGCATCAGGTTGGAATTATTGGATTTTATATATTTTAGTCAGTATGGCTGAACTTACAGCTATTGGTGTTTATGTGCAGTTTTGGTGGCCTGAAGTTCCGCTGTGGGCATCCAGTTTATTTTTCTTTCTGGTTATTAATGCTTTGAATTTTGCCTCTGTAAAAGTTTACGGAGAAACAGAATTTTGGTTTTCAATCATAAAAGTTGTCGCAATTATTGCCATGATTCTCTTTGGTACTTACTTGCTAATAAGTGGAACAGGAGGAGAACACGCTACAATTCATAATTTATACAATGATGGAGGTTTCTTTCCAAAAGGGTTCTTTGAAAAAACTGCAACCGGTGATTTTCAGGGTTTACTATCAGCAATGGCGCTAATTATGTTTTCCTTTGGCGGTTTAGAACTCATTGGAATTACCGCTGCTGAGGCAGAAAACCCGGAGAAAAACATTCCAAAAGCAACCAATCAGGTTATTTACAGAATCCTTATTTTTTATGTTGGTGCATTGGTCATTTTATTTGCTTTATCACCATGGAGACAAATTACGACAGATAGTAGTCCGTTTGTAATGGTTTTTCAAAATTTAAACGGAATGGAATTTGAGTTGTTTGGCCGCAAAATATTTTTTACAAGCCTTATTGCCAATGTGCTTAATTTAATTGTATTAACCGCAGCTTTATCCGTATATAATAGTAGTGTTTATAGTAATTCACGTATGTTATATGGTTTAGCAGATCAGGGCAATGCGCCTAAATTTTTAATGAAGCTGAACAAACAATCGGTACCTATTAATGCCATTTTAATTTCTTCATGTTTTGCCGCTATTTGTATTTTAATAAATAAAATAATGCCAAAAGAGGCTTTTAGTATTTTAATGTCTTTAGTGGTTTCTTGTTTGGTGATTAACTGGGTTATGATTTCGTATACGCATCTGCAATTTAGACGTTCGAAAGACAGGGAAAACATAAAAACGAAGTTTGCTTCATTATTTTATCCCGTAAGTAATTATATCTGTTTTGTATTTTTATTGGGTATTTTATCCGTAATGTGGATCACTAATATGAAGTTATCCGTAGAATTAATTCCTATTTGGCTGGGTATTCTTTTTGCGTGTTATAAAGTTTTAAAAACAAAAAAGGAGTAGGGCTTATTATATGATTCATTACAAGGCATTGAAAGTTAATATATCGTTGACTTTCAATGCCTTTTTTAATGCTATGTTTTCGTTTTTAATATCAAAATTAAGACACAAAAGAAATCCCATTTCTATTGAAATGGGATTTTATTTTCGTTTGTTAATGTGCTTAATTACAACTATTTATTAGAGATATTGACTAAAATATTTTATACACACTTTATATTTTTAAAATATCACTAATTACCTTAATAAAACCATATTCTTCAAAATGACTCCAAAGGATAGGTACTGTCAAATTGTATTCTTTTCCTTTTGCCCATATAAGTTTGTATCCGCTATCTTCCATGTAAATACAACCATAATCTGCTTCTGTAGCACTACATAACTCTTTAAAATATTTGTCAATTGATGTTGAATTAGCAAAAAGACGACTCATACTACTAGTAACTGCCCAGAATTGAAGCTCTATGCAATTCTCCATTTTTGAAGAATAGTCATTAATGTAAATTTCAACATTGCCTATCCACCATTTGTTATCAGTAGTCTTATAATAATCGATAAAGTCAGATTCATCAACAGAATTTGGCTGATAAGATTGAGTTAGATCATATAAATGATACTCAATTATTTTATTGTCTTCATCAACTAAAATACATGTATCTATTTTTTGATTTATTCCAAAATTTTCAAGTAAGGTTTTGGATGTTTGTCCATTGGCATAATTATGAATTCTGTATAGTTCTTCATTAATGATTTCAAATGAGACTCTTTTTTTATCTGAACGCTCATAAATGAGTTTTAGAGCCCTCTTAAGGTTTTCTTTTTTAATGTATATTCTGTAATCGTAATCTAGTCCCATTTTTGCAATTCGTTTGAGTCAAATATATTGCTTTTAACTTTAAAAAGATTAAAAAGGAATTTTTGTCAGAGATATTTTTCCCACTTAAATTCGTTTGTGTTTATTGTTTTCGAACAAGAGAATCTATTATGATTAATATAATATATATCATTCTAAACTCTTAAAATGCGGTTAAGGCTCTTATACAAATGTTTGAATTGGAGTACAATCCGTTGAAACAAAAAACAATAAAAGATTATGGATTAAGGCAGTATTTTAGTCATTTTTTTTCAATTAATGCCATTTTTTCGAATATTTCATTTAATGCATCTTCCATAATTCTGGCTGTATCCGTACCACTTTGATTAGTAATAATAAATGCACCCAGATCGTATTTTGGAACTACATAGATATAGCATTGAGAACGTGGCACTCCACCGTGGTGAAGATAAAAGGTTCCCAGTTTTTTATCATCGGTTGCGATATTCCAGAAATAACCAATACTAAACGTATCATCAAATTTTGCAATTGTTTTATGTGATTCAGCAACGATTTTATTATTTTTCAACTGAAACTTAATATATTTAACCATATCAGGTATCGTCGATTTCATATTACCTGATGCTCCCCATGGTAATTGCGGCATTGGCGACGTGATTACACTATTATCGCTGTGATAACCCACCGCAAGCTTTTTGGCTTCCTGATTAGAAAGGTTGATTTTAGTGTTCTGCATTGCAATGTTTTCACCCAGGTAATCTGTTAGTAGTTTTTCATACTTTGTTTTATAAACTTTTTCTAAAATAAAAGCTATAAGTTGGCTGCCTGCACTTGAATAAGAATATTTATATCCCGGAACAGTATCAATTTTGACTTTATGAAGATCTCTTAAAAAATCTTTTTGTCCGTAATTTTTATAAAGTGCATTGATTTTTGCAGGAGTATCGTGGCTTGTGAAGTTCTGCAGAATTGTATTTGCTTCAAGTGGCAGCATATTTGGTAATCCGCTTGTATGAGAAAGCAAATGTTTTACAAGAATAGGCTGATTCCCGTACTTTAGATTTGGATAATTTTCTGGTAAATACTTCTGAACTTCATCTTCGATATTCAATTTCTTTTCGCTGACTGCTTTTGCGGCAAGTGTTCCTGCAAATGTTTTGCTTAAAGAACCTATTTCATAAATTGTTTCATTATCAGGGCAATTATTTTTTCCTTGCTCTAATTCTCCGTAATGACCAATGAATTCTTTTCCCTGATAAACTATTGCTATCGAAGCAGAATGAATTAAAGGTTTTTTAATCATTCTATTTGCCGCACTATCGATTATAATTTTAATGTTTTCTGTTTGTGAACTCTGAGCCAGACAAAAGATAGAGGATAGCAAAAGAATTAAAAGGAATCTATTTTTCATAGTTTTAAGCGGTTATACTTTTTATATGGAATTGATTAGATTATTGAATGCCTTTTTTAATGGAGATAAGGATAGCTTAATTCGCTTTTTCATATTGCATCATTTCTGCATTATTTTCAGAGATGATAACCAATTTGGCTTTAGTAAGCTCCTTGATTTTTACTTTTCTGTTCTCCTTAGGAAATGTTATCGATAACGTATTGTCGCTTCTTGAAAAAGTACCTTCTACGGTACTTATGTCACAGGATGTGTTGCTGGTTTCGTCAGTCTGTACCACAATAATAGAGTTTTGCTCAAAAGCCAAGCTTTCGTTCAGACGGCATTCACTTAAAGGCTGTCTCATACCGGAAACATACAATGCCTTTAGCTGCCAGACACCTTGAATATCTCCTGATGTGTCATCTGGGATAATTTCACTACTGTTTGAGCAAGAGGTTAAGATGAGTAAAAATAGTGAGAGCAAGTATCCTTTTTTCATCGTATTGGGTTTTCTTTTTTTTATAGTCTATTTGAAATTGAATGTGCAAATCAAATATAGAATTAATCTTTATATTTGGATTATTAAATTAATAAAAATGAGCGAAAAAATTAAACCGTATGCCTTAATAACTGGAGCCAGCAAAGGCATTGGAAAATCAATTGCTTATGAATTGGCTAAACAGGGTTATGCACTATTGCTTGTTGCAAGAAGTGAGAAGGAATTAAAAGCACTATCTGACGATCTTCAACTTAAATTCGGTATAAATGCTTTTATTTTGCCAATTGATCTTTTGATAAATGGTGCATCACTAAAAGTAACCGATTGGATAAAAACGAATCACTATCCGGTTGGCATTTTAGTCAACAATGCAGGTTATGGTGTGTGGGGCGATTTTAGTCAGTCTTCTCTAACCGATCAGCTTGGCATGATGCAGCTAAATATGAATGTAGTTGTAGAATTTTCACATTTATTAATACCCATACTTTTACAAGAAAAGCAATCCTATATTCTAAATATATCCAGTACTGCTGCCTACCAGGCTGTACCTACGCTGGCTGTTTATTCGGCTACAAAGGCTTTTGTTTTATCGTTTACACGTGCCTTGCGTTTCGAACTTGCCCAAACTTCAATTTCAGTAACTTGTTTTAGTCCGGGTCCTGTAGATACTGGTTTTGCCGAAAGAGCTGGTTTAAGCGCTTTTAGCAAAATGGCCGAAAAGTTTAATATGCAGCCTGATGAAGTTGCAAAAATGGCTGTAAAAGCCATGTTCAGCAAAAAATCAGAGGTTATTCCGGGTTTTACCAATATTATTTCGGTTTATGCCAACCGTATACTACCAAAGGCATTTATCGAAAAAACCGCAGCCGGAATTTATAAAATTTAATTTTTTCAAAAAAATAAAAAAATATTCTTTATAAAATAAAAAATTATATTAAGTTTGTATTAAATTCTACTAATTCTATAGAGTATGTCAAATAATAGAAAAAATATGTTCAATTTATCTGAAAACCGAATGCACGCCAACATGCTAATGTTTTGTTGTTGCTGTTGTTGTTATTCTGTTTTAGATAAAATTACAAACTATATTATTTCATTTATTTAATCTATATTATCATGGTATCTTCTTATAAAACCTTTACCCTTACTGACCAATTAACTAATGAGCAAATTGCGTTTTTTAACGAACATGGATTCATCCATTTCAAAAAATTTATAAATCCGGAAACGGTTTCATCCATCATTGATGCTTCCAAACAAGTGGAGCAAAAATGGATTGACAACGATCTTCAAAAAGTAAACGGCGTTCCAATTAAATACGGAAAAGATTTAGACGGCTCTCCAATTGTACAACGTTTTGCTTTTATCAATCAACATCATCAAACATTAAGCGGTCTTTTACTTGATCCAAGATTCAATAGTTTATTACCATTGGCAGGCGAGGGTTCGAGATTAGGTACTGAAGAAAAAGACGGAATGGTTTTTAATCATTATATCAACGGACCTGAAAGTAAGTTTACTAAAATGGGCTGGCATACAGATGGTTTGAGAGATATTTTTTATGGTGCAAAATTAAACCCGATGCTCAATGTGGGGATTCATTTAAGCACTTTAAAACCTGAAAACGGAGGCCTTAAAATCATTCCGGGTACTCACAAGCAAAGTGTTTATCAAATGCTTTTTCGTAAAAAATACTTTTTAGATAATAAACCTGATCCACAGGAAGTTTCTATCACTCCGGAAGCTGGAGATTTAACCATTCACGATGGCCGTTTGTGGCACAGAGTGGCAGAATCAACTATCCGTGGCGAAGAGAGTAGAAGGAGGGTTATTTATATTCCGATTATTGCAGGAAAATATGCTCCTAAAAATGAGAACAGTCCAACGGTTTTCTATCAACGTTTTGCGGGTATTGTTAAGTAATATGCTGATTATTATCGCATTTAGTTATCTGGTTAGATCAGGTAAGCTAAAAAGAACCACTGATTTTTTTAAAAATACGCAAAGAAAAATAAAATTTAAAATTATAAAAGTAGAACTGGCTATAGTGTCAGGCTTACAAATATTGCGCTATTAATGGAGAACGAAACACAGGTTGAAAATCATAATGTAATTGTACAACGAACATTTTCAGACCGTAAGAGAACTAATATTTTAAAAAGGGCAGAACAGTCAACGATTGTATTTTTGCTTCCAAAAGTGCCTAAATTAATTTCACCAAACGTACTCACCCTAATTGGTACGCTTGGTTCTGGATTGGTTTTCCTGGCTTTTGTTTTAGGTACTTATTTCGCCAATTGGTATTTACTTTTGGGTATTATTGGTTTGGTTATAAATTGGTTAGGAGATTCATTAGACGGAAGATTGGCTTATTTCAGAAATATTCCACGCCGTTGGTATGGTTTTGCACTCGATATTATTGCCGATTGGATTGGTATTGTACTTATTGGCTTTGGCTACTACATTTATGCTGAAAATGGCACACAAATAATAGCCTTTGCTTTTGTCGCATTGTATGGCTGGTCGATCATCATCAGCCAGTTGCGCTACAAAATAACCAATGAATACAGTATAGATTCCGGATTTGTTGGTCCAACAGAACTAAGGTTTATTATTGCTTTAATTTTAATTCTGGAAGTTTTATTTCAGGGATCAATAACCTATTTGGCTGGTTTCATCACTATTCTCTTATTTATAATCAATGTTATTGATAGCTTAAAACTTTTAAAGCTGGGCGATTTAAGAGATAAAAACCAAGACTGATATGTTCAGCAAAAAATCCATTTCCACTTTTCTGCAAGCACAAGTTGCGGCATTTTTAGGCGGCATTACCGATTATGGTTTAATGATTTTATTGACAGAAGTATTCAAATTGCATTTTACCTTTTCTATTCTAATCTCCGGAACCATTGGCGCAATTGTCAATTTCAGTATCAATAGATTTTGGGTTTTTAAGAATCAATCCGGTTATAGCAGCCGTATCAATAGTCAGCTTTTTAAATTTGCATTGGTGGTTTTGGGAAGTATTTCCTTGAAATCATTTGGTACACTTATTTTGCAAAAATCATTTCAAATCGATTACAGAATCGGAAGACTAATCACCGATAGTTTTGTTTCTTATGGTTTTAATTATCCACTGATTAAAAATTGGGTTTTTAGGGCAAAAGAAAAGCAGAATGTAATTGAATCAAATTAGAAAATCAATATTTATCAGCGTTTTCGCTTTAGCGAATCAGTAAAATCAGTGTCTAATTGTGACGCGGATAAAACAGATTTACTTCGTAAAAACGCGGATAAAAACGGATTTGATTTGCAATAATTTTATTTTCTAAAAGCTTGACTTAATGACATTGCCCGATCCCAAAACTTTGGTACGGGATAGATTTTATATATAAAAAAATAAAACAAAAAGAAACTCAGTTTCGGACACATAACCGACTATGTTTTTTGTAAACAAGTGAAACGCCTTTTTCAAGCGCGCCAAATCTATTTTTCGAGCCTGCACTGAGCGGAGTCGAAGTGTGTTTAAATAATTACACCCAATGTTATATAAAAATTTCTTTATGAATAAATTACCATTTAAATATTTTACAAAAACACTAATCGTTATAACGATCTTAGTAAATATAATTTCCGGAAATCTATTGGCACAATCTAAAAATCCGTCGCCATTGACTTTTCCAACGCCTAAAAACATAGATAATATGCTATTTTACATTCAGCGCGACCCCAATACAAACACTGCTATTTATGCCATAAACTATCAGGAGAATGGAAAAATAGACAAAACCAATCCTATAAAAGCCTATTGGATTAGATATGCTGAAAAAGGAGAAAAAAAAGATTTTAGTTATATACAACGCAAATTTGCATACGGAATAGAAAGTAAATCCTTGAATAATGAGGAGTTTGAGCTTCAGTTTGTATCCTATAAAAAGTTACCCTTAACCTTGAAAAAGATAGATTCAGATCAAAAATATCACGTTTTTGTTAGTGTAAATCAGAAAAAAATCCAGGTAGAAAAAATATTTGTGCGCATTGAAGGAGGTTCTTTTTGGTTACCCAATGTAAAATATGCCGAAGTTACCGGAATTGATGTTTATTCGAATAAAATGATTACTGAGAGGATGTTGTTGAAATGAGAATAGTATTTAATTCTCTTTATTTTCGTGATCTTCATCAAATTTAATAGAGTCTGTCTTTATAGTTTTTAAAATAGATTCTATTTTTTTTCTCCGTGACTCTACATATTCCTTTTTATAAATAAGATAAATACTATCCTTCTCTCTTTCTAGTTTAAAATATTTCGTAGAGGTAGCTCTAGTGGTGTAATTCCAAACCATATTCATGTCGTTTAGAAATTTATTTCGAACATAAATAACTCCATTTTCTTCAATATAATCCACTCTAGAATCATCCAAAACCCATTTTATATTCTTGTAGTAGCTTGGAGAAATCTCATTTGGCTTGGCAAATTTGTAAAGATCATTGTCAAAAAATATTATTTGACGGGTATATTTTTCTTCAGCTGAAATTACAGGCTTAAGTTCGACGTATCTATTTTCCCAATAAAAGTAAGCCGAAAGCAAAAGAATTAGAGTCGCTAAGGTTATGTATATCTTTTTTTTCATAATTCTATTTTAATTTTAGTTTTAAATCTCCTGAAGAATTAAATTGAAAGGTTAAATTGAAGTTTTGTTTCCACTGACTTCGCATGTCAAACGGTTTGGCTCCGCAATATTTTTTGACTAATAAAGCGTCTGAATCTCCAATGTTACCGTTAGCGCAGATTTGCAATCTGTGCTCGCATAGAAGAGTAAATACAAAGGTTAAGCATTTAAAATAAGTACAACAAAACAACATCTAAATCATTTTCTAATCCTGAATAATTCCTTGCTGAACTAAAATAATAATCTTCAGCCGAACTAACAGTTTTATCTTTTACGGGATTATTATGGATGTAATCTATTTTTTGTTTAATAAATTTATTGCTGTAAATATGTTCCGCATGATAACCATTTTGCCAAACTTTATAATTCTGATCCTTTTTTAAATGCTCACATGACTTTTGAAAATATTCCAGCATCCATTCTCTTCTGCTTTTTTCAGGTTCATTTATTATAGTCTGTATCATTTTTTTTGATGTAAATTTTTTAAAATCTCTAATAATATCAGATAATATAAAACCATTCGTCCCTTTGCAGAGTAAATGAATATGGCTGCTCATAATGCAATAGGCATAAATTTCTAAACCTTTATTTTCCTGACAATATTTTAAAGCATTTATTAAAATATTTTTTTGATTTAGTCTGGTGAATATATCTATCCATCCTACAGCAGTTATAGTTATGAAATATGCTTCCTCAGTGGTTGTTGCTTTGTATTTTGTCGACACCTTCTTTTTTCCTACAAAAATAAAAAGTATACTGGAAAATTTTACTTTTTATTTATGGGTTTTTAAAGGAATTAATTTGCGGGCACAAATTGCAAATCTGCGATATTGTTGCGGAAATATATCTGCAATAACGTTTTTTTTACAAAGAGAACTAACCAAACCAATCTTTGCGTGCACGGATTGCAAATCCGCGCTATCGTTGCCGAGATAAATCAGTGCGATCGGGTTATCAGGTCATCAAAGCATCAAGACCAACGATATTTGCACCATGTTAGTACGAAAAGTATTCAATAAATGAAAAGCCCGTTTGATAATTTATGAAATAAAAATCCTATTTTTGAAAGATAATGAATACTAGTATTTATCATGCATATCGACCAAATTTAGAGTATATAAGTCGGATATCGTTAGGCATATAATAAGTTAGCTGTTATTTAAAACTGAAATTATGAATAAATTTATCGATGAATTTAATGGCTCAATTGAGCGAATTAAAAATAATTTTTACTTTAGTTTTTTATCATTGAACTTTATTAATCAAAGACCATTTCATAATGATATTGTTTTAGCTTCAGGCTTGACTAATAATATTATGAGTGCTGCTTCAATTAATAACTTTGATTTAGACGGGGTAAATGAATATGGAAATTCAATAAGAAGGCACTATTTAAATGATTTAGTAATTGCATATGAAAGGTATGCTATGTCAATGATTGCATCACACCAAAATGGACAGACAATAACAGAACCTGCCACACTTAACAACAGAACTCTTGGGGCTCACCTTTTTGAACAATTACCAAATATTTTCTCAATGGATGAATTAAATTTTTTAGTGCAATTGAGACGCTTAAGAAACTCAATAGTTCACTATAATGGAAATTATTCAGCAACAAATCTTTTGGACTATTCATTCGGAACAAATATCTATAATTCCAATGGCCAAGAAGGTCAACCAATTTCAATTGAATTTGATAATATCATTTGGATTAATAGTGAACTAAAAACAATTGTAACGAACGGAAATAACAATTATTTTATGCAATATCCGACATCATAAACAATAGCTAACAGTTACTACAACGTATTTGGGCAATTGGCTTGAAGTTGATTTTGTATTTGGAGTGATTTGGCAAACCCGAAGAATGGGCTTAATTTAGTCTCAAACCCGCTCTAGCGCCAGAACGTTATATGGCATAGCCTCAAATGAAAGCTTTAAAATTTGATTAAATAAAAATTGAAATGGATTTAGAAATTTTAAAAAAGTATAATATTAAATTCGAGAATTCATCCGAATTTGGAAAATTGATGTTTTCTCCTATTTTAATTCTAAACCAATTTGCTGTCGACACAATTACTCAGTATGATATAATTGACACAATTGAAGGATTAAATTCAGTTTTAAAAAGAGACGTTTTAAATTTATCTTTTTCAACAGATTCTTTTGTCACGTTGGATGTGGAAAAAGAAATTACCAAATTTTATGATCATCCCGAATTCATTAAAAATAATAATGTTCTTTTTTCTTTGCCTACAAATGACTTAAAAGAAATTATATTGTCGTGGAAAGAATATTTAGAACTAGACTATCGTTGCTGAGATAAATCTGCGCGATCGGAGTACAAAAAAAAACATTTTGTAAGAAATAGCATTTTAATTTTGTAACCTCGAATGGAAACAAATCTTATGTGTAATGTGTTGTAAATCAATTTTGGTATTAATCTATTGGAAAGTTTATGGGAAGTTAAATATTAATAAAAATTGTTTTTATATAAATATGATCTAAAAATATCTTCATGAATCTGTAAAGGAAACTGAAAATAGTTTAACTTTTGCCTTGGGCGTAGAAGATAAAAGTTATCAATATCAATTTTTGTTTTGTCATGTTTAAAATAATAGCCTTTTAATCTAAATGCATAAAATGAATAAAATGAAGTATCTTTTGGAATAGTAATAGTGTTAGATAGTTCTTCATTTGTTTGTATTATTTGTCCTCTATACAAAATATTTATATTACGTTTTATTGTATAAATATTGGAATTTGGACTAACAGCAAAGATATCTACAGTAATGTTTGTATTATAACTATCAGCTTTTTTACATATTAAAGTAAATTTAACGGAGTAAGTTTTTTTAAAGTATGAACTATCTACTATTTGCAAATTTGAGAAGCTAAGTATGGGAGGTTCTCCATTAATTATTGTAGTTTTTACGGAATCTTTTAATTTGATGACTTGATTCTTAATAGTGTCGTACTGTAAGCCTTGTTTTTTAAATGCTAATGAAAGACCATCAAAAAGCTGGTCTGTAGCATTTTTAACACCTGCTTTAATTTCTTTTGCTCTTAATGTTTCTTTATCACTTAACTTTTTATCATTATCCTTTGAAACGTTTCTATTGTTTATATCTTGCAAAAAAAGTGTCAAAGCAACAAGAAGACCAAAACCAATTGCTTGTTTACCTCTAGGGGTGTACCTTTTCCACTTGTACCATTTATATCTATGATCTGTTAAACTTCCCTTTGCCGTTATCATTGTTAAAACAAATGTAAAAAACGCAATTATAGCAACATAGTAATAATTTTCAATAATAGGTAGTTTTTCTAACATAGTCTAAAAATATGGTTATAAGAAGATACTAATTTCTTTTTAGTTGTTGAATTAATTTGTTATCAAATTTCCTAATTGATTTTCACTTTAATAAAATTAAAAGTAATCCTTTTATTTAATGATTCCCGAATTTATTATTTGGGAAGATTTTGGAAAATTGAGAATCACATTTTCTATAAAATAATTTTCCGTATTCTATGAGTTGGACATTTTTTTCAAAGAGCTTTCTATGTTTGCAATTTTTTTATAAACTTCCCATATTAAAAATATTATGAAGTTTGTGGGGGTAATAAGATTATAGATGTCTAATAAAGTTTCTTGATTTAAAACCCGCTCTCCAAAGCCTTTGCTAAGAAAAGCTCCGCAAATGTCTCTAGACTTCGCGCAATTTTTTTGTTTCTTAAAAATTATAAATTCGTTACCCGTTAGCGCAGATTTGCAATCTGTGCCCGCATAGAAGAGTAGAAGAGCAAATACAAAAGTCAAGCATTTAAAATAAGTACAACAAAACAACATCTAAATCATTTTCTAATCCTGAATAATTCCTTGCTGAACTAAAATAATAATCTTCAGCCGAACTAACAGTTTTATCTTTTACGGGATTATTATGGATGTAATCTATTTTTTGTTTAATAAATTTATTGCTGTAAATATGTTCCGCATGATAACCATTTTGCCAAACTTTATAATTCTGATCCTTTTTTAAATGCTCACATGACTTTTGAAAATATTCCAGCATCCATTCTCTTCTGCTTTCAGGTTCATTTATTATAGTCTGTATCATTTTTTTTGATGTAAATTTTTTAAAATCTCTAATAATATCAGATAATATAAAACCATTCGTCCCTTTGCAGAGTAAATGAATATGGCTGCTCATAATGCAATAGGCATAAATTTCTAAACCTTTATTTTCCTGACAATATTTTAAAGCATTTATTAAAATATTTTTTTGATTTAGTCTGGTAAATATATCTATCCATCCTACAGCAGTTATAGTTATGAAATATGCTTCCTCAGTTGTTGTTGCTTTGTATTTTGTCGACACGTTCTTTTTTCCTACAAAAATAAAAAGTATAATGAAAAGTTTTACTTTTTATTTATAGGTTTTTGAAGCAATTATTTTGCGGTCACAGATTGCAAATCTGCGATATCGTTGCGGAAATAAATTTGCGCTAACGTTTTTTTTACAAAGAGAACTAACCAAACCAATCTTTACGTGCACGGATTGCAAATCCGCGCTATCGTTGCTGAGATAAATCTGCGCGATCTGGGTACAAGTAGAAGATTAATGTAATCAATAGCGAAAATAAAGATTTATAAAATGAAAATCAGTCAGTAAATAGTTTTGGAATTACTTTTTAATGTTTGAGTTATTTTTATGATATAAAAAATGGCGCCAATTGTCTTCAATTGGCGCCATTTGGCTGTGGTGACCACGACGGAACAAATTTCTATAAATTTAATGGAAGATTTGAAGAGATTGGCGTATTTTATGCAGAGTCTGAGATCGGGTCATTTAGCAGCTGGCAATGAATTTATTTTAGAGCATAATTTATATAACCTCCATCTGCTAACAGCTCTGTTCCGGTAATAAAACTTGCATCATCTGAAGCAAGAAATAATACTGTTTTTGCGATTTCTGCCGGGTCTCCTAATCTCTGCATTGCAGTAGCATTGGCTAGGAATTCTTTTGCGTCTTCTGGTACAGCTTTATGAAGTCCCGGTGTAGAAACCGGACCAGGGCTCACAATATTGACACGAATTTTTCTTCCTGCTAATTCGTTTGCAGCGATTTGAGCAATTTTATTTAATGCTCCTTTTGTAGCCGAATAAATACTGCTTCCTAAATTTGCGGCCGTTGCAACGGTTGACGAAGTAAAAATTACCGATGAACCTTCTGCCAGATGAGGAAGCAATTTCTGAAGTGTAAAGAAATGACCTTTTACATTGGTATTAAACTGCGCATCAAAATCAGCCTCCGTTACTTCTTCTATTGAACTAAATGTTGCTATTCCTGCATTTAAAAAAAGCGTATCCAATTTATTCCCACTTTCTGCAAAAGCTTTTTCTAATAGTGAAAGATCAGATAAGTTTGCTGTATCAGCCACGATGGTTTTCAAATTGGGATTGTTAATTTCGTCAGCTGCATTTTTAAGATTTTCGCTGTTTCTTCCGGTGATCCAAACGTTAGCGCCTGATTTTATGAATTCTTTTGCTGTTGCTAATCCAATTCCTGTAGTTCCTCCTGTTATAAGAACATTTTTATTTGTGAAATTCATTTTTTCTATATTTTAAATTTATACGAGCAAAGTTAATTCAGTTAAGTTTATTTTTGTTACTTTGTAACTAAAAGTAACAGTAACGTTTGAGTAACAAAGTAACTTATGAGTAACGAATGTCAGGTTGAACACAGAAAAGAGATAATGGCTGTCCATGATACGATGGATATATTGAATGGAAAATGGAAAATTTCTATAATTTCATCGATCTGTTATCATAATAAGAGAAGATTTACAGATATTTTGAATGATGTAAACGGGATTTCTAATAAAATGTTAAGCAAGGAATTGAGGGATTTGGAAATAAATAAATTGATTAAACGCACAGTTCTCGACACGCAGCCTGTTACAATTCATTATCAGCTGACGGAGTATGGATTGACGTTAAAAACGATCATAAATGATCTTGCAGAATGGGGAATAAAACACCGAAAAGTCATTATTGACGGTTAACAGACATGCTGATTTTTTACTGTAGAATTGGGTTTAATAATTATTTCAATATCATCAAAAAAAAATCCCATTTCGTAAGAAATAGGATTTTTTTTGTGACAGGAATAGGACAAATTTTTGTAAAATTTCTATAAAATTTATGGAAGATTTGAAGAGATTGGCGTACTCCAAAGCAGCGAGAACCTGTTATTATTGCCAATTATCTGTTCTAAATGGGGGTGTAGGTAAACCACTTGTGTTATAAAGCATGATTTCTCCTGGTGCATCAGCCCACAAATAACGGACTTCTACAGGATGTGAAACTTCAGAACTTGTCAATTTTATCGTTTTTAAATCGGCTTGCAAAAAAGCATTTGCCGGATAGAATTTTTTATCGCTTCCGGCAATCATAAAACCGTTTATGTTTGATTTTACAGATTCGGTAGCGAAAGTTCCTTCTTTAAAAGTTACCGTAATAGAATTTTTGTCAGCTTTGTAACTGTCAAAAACAGGTGCTGAGGCTGGAACTTCTTTTTCTCCATAAGCAATATTTTGGGCAATTAAAGCCATTCTTTTTCCAACAACTTGTTTGTGAATGGGATGTATATTGTCATTCTCACCAACATCAATTAGGACAGCCATTCCTGTATTTTTCAAATTCAATGCTTTTGCTTGTGACTCACGAAGCGTAATCCAGCGGTTATTTTGATTATCATAATTTGGTAATTGTGCAAAAATAAACGGAACGTCCGATTTCCAATTTTTTCTCCAATCAGTAATCATTTCCTGAAACATTGTTGCGTATTCTTTTGCGTTTTTAGAATTTGCTTCGGCTTGGTACCAAATAATTCCTTTAATTTTTATTCCGAAGAAAGGTGCGACCATTCCGTTGTAAAGCGACGTAGCATATTTCGTTGGATGCTGTCTCTCAGGAACTTCCTCGATGTCTTTTGTTCCCACTTCATAACGCCATTCTCCCGCCAGGGAAAGTTTTTGCGAAGCTGTTTTTAAATTTAAAGAAGAAGCATCTCCACGAAAACCTCCAATGTCTCCTGTATTTTTTACACGAATTGTGATAATATTTTTTCCAGCCACCAAAACAGTTTTTGGAACCTTGTAAAAGCGGTCTAAGTCTTTTTGAGTGCTTTCACCAACTTTAATTCCATTGATGTAAGTAATGTCTTCATTATCAACACGTCCGATGCTTAAGATAATATCGTCTGAAGCTAGATCTTTTGCCGTTAGATCAAAACTTCTGGTTACCCAAATCACACCATCATTAGGCGTTATTTTAGCTTTGCTCCAATAAACAGGAAGATTAATAGGTTTCCAGGAGGAAGTGTTATATGTTTTTTCGTGCCATTTTTCTTGTGTTCCAACATCAAGCCGATCCGCTTTTTCTTCCCAGGCTTTAAATTCCTTTTTGTACGTTTCTACTGTATCAGAAAAATTCATTGTTTTCATTTTGTCAATGACTTTCCTTGCTGAAGCATGTTTTCCCATCAAATCTTCGCTCATCCAGGCTTCAATGTTGGTACCTCCCCAAGATGAATTTATCAAACCTATTGCTACATTATATTTTTGGAATAATTCTCTTCCAAAGAAATAAGCCACTGCCGAAAAACCTTCACCGCTTTTTGGCGAACACGTTTCCCATTGGCCTTTTTCAATGTCTTTTTGTGGCGTTCCGGCCATTGTTCTTGAAACCTGAAGCAGTTTTATTTTTTCGTAATTCGCTTTTGATAATTCTTCTTTTCCGTTTAAAGCGTCTTCCAGTTTCCAGCCCATATTAGATTGTCCAGAACAAAACCAAACATCTCCTATATATATGTCTTTAAAAGTAATTGTGTTTTCTTCTGAAATTTTCATTTCAAAAGGGCCGCCAGCTTTTTCTGCCGGGAAATCAATAGACCATTCACCTTTTTGATTGGCTTTTGTCTCCAGATTTTTATTATTAAAACTCACTTTGACTGTTTTTCCGCTGCCAGCCCAACCATAAACTGTGATTGTAGCTTCGCGTTGCAGGACCATGTGGTCTGAGAAAAACTTTGGTAGTGAAACTTTTGCAAAAGCTCCTGTAAAAATCGCTAAAAAGAGTAGGGAAAATATACGTTTCATAATAATTAGGAATAAATAAGTGCGGTAAATGTATATAATTAAAATTGGTTAACCAAAAAATAAATTGCGATTTTTGTAATTTTAATTAATAATAATTGCTTTGTCCGCAATTATAGAGCTAAAACGTTGATGAATATTTAGAGGTGGTAAAAGGTTGAATTTTGGGTCTGACTTGTAGAAAACAAAACAGGAGTCTTATCTGCTGATAGACTCCTGTTTATTGGTACGTTACACATCCATTGTGCAAAGTTGCATCGCTTTTGGGAAGTGGAAAATGGTTTTACCGTCTGAATGCAGTATAATTGTACCTTTATAAAACAAAAATACATATAAATATTAGTTTTAGTATGAAAAGTCTGTTAATAATTATTGAAAAAACGATATAGTTTGAATAATTTTCTATTTATTATTTGCGAAAACGTTTTAGTTTTAATGTTAAAAGCTAACATATTTCAAATTATAAGGTTTGTATTTAACCTTTTTGTTAAATTATAATTAATATAATTGTCATTAGATTTTATTATCTATAAAAAATGAGTTAATATTTGCTAATATAAAAAAATGCGTATATTTGGTCAACCAATTTATAATTACAAATGCAAGAATTTAGTTTAAATAGTTTTAAATCTCCGGAAGAAGAGCAAATCATTCAAAAGTTGAAGGAATTAATTACTTCACAAAAACTGAAACCTGGTGACCGATTGCCTTCAGAACGAAAATTATCTGAAGAATTTGGTGTGAGCAGAGGCAACGTAAGAGAAGTGATTCAGAAATTGGAATTTTACGGATTGCTGAAAACATTGCCACAAAGCGGAACTTTTGTTGCAAATCTTGGAGTTCCAGCATTAAGCGGAATGATTACAGATATTTTGCAATTAAAAAAACCTGATTTTAAGTCATTAGTTGAAAGCAGGATTATGTTGGAAATGCAAGTTGTGGCTTTAGCTTCTGAGAGAAGAACTGAAGCACAACTAAAAAATATTGAAGAAGCATTAATCGCTTATAAAAATAAAGTGGAACAAAATGAAAGTGCCGTTGAAGAAGATTTAATGTTTCACTTGAAAATTTCTGAAGCCAGTGGAAATCCTGTGCTGAATACCTTGATGTTAATCATCACTCCGGAAATTATTACAAATTTTGAAAAATACCATGTTTGTAAAAATTCGATGAATGGAGAAAATATTATAGAACACCAACAAATTTATGAAGCTATAAGAGAAAAAAATCCTGAGAAAGCCAAACGTGAATTGCAATTTCATTTTAAGACGTTATATGAGTATTGCAATAAAACAGAAACTTTAATGAATATCAACGAAAGTATTTTTTAAAAGTTTCTTCGAAAATAATAGACGGTTATGACCATTGTGTGAAGTTGCATCGCTTGGGGAAGTGGATTTTACTACGCATTTAAGTCAAGATTAAACATCTGATTTTCAGATCTTATTTATGAAAAAAGCATTATCGGCCATAAGCCGGTCAGGATGCTCTATATCTTAATGTTACTGATTGTAAGCTTATATCTTTATGAAATTAAAAAACTTTATTTTACTCTCGGCTTTGATGCTGACCTCTTTTGTTTTTGCGCAAGAGAAATATACTTTAACAGGAACAGTCATTGCAGATTTTGATAAATTATCATTGCCTGGCGCAAATGTCACTGTTCTGGGTTCAAAAACTACAATAATCACAGATGCCGAAGGTAAATTTTCTATTCCTGTAAATGAAAACAGCTCAATTCAAGTTTCTTTTGTGGGAATGAAAACCAGAGTTGTATTAGTTAACGGCCAACGAAATATCACAATTTCTCTTGTAGAAGACAGCAAAAATCTTGACGAAGTTGTGGTTGTTGGATACGGAACTCAGAAAAAATCTTCAATTACAGGATCTGTTTCCAAATTAGAAAATACAAATCTTGACGAAATTCCGGTTTCTCGTGTAGACAAAGCTTTGCAAGGAAGAATAGCCGGTTTACAAATCCAGAATACAACTTCGGAAGTTGGTGAAGCGCCACAAATCAGGATCCGGGGAATGGGCTCTATTTCTGCAAGTAGTGATCCATTGGTTGTTGTTGATGGTTTCCCGATTTCAAATGGTTTGGAGTTTATAAATCCAAGCACAATCGAATCTATCGAGGTTTTAAAAGATGCAAGTTCAACGGCAATTTATGGTTCTCGCGGAGCAAATGGTGTTATTTTAGTGACTACTAAATCGGGTTCTGAAACAAAAACTTTATATCAATTCAAATCATTCTTTGGGGTAAAATCGGTTTATGAAAAAATCGATATGTATGATACTTATGAGTATACGGATATGTTGCGAAGAGAGCGTCAACTGCAAGAAAATTACACCGCTGGTTTAAGTGGAGCTGTTCCGGCTACAATAGGTTATACTTCTCGTGAAAAAGGGATGCGTGAGGTAGCAAATCATTCTGGTGGTGGTACTGATTGGCAAGATGAAGGCATTAGAAATTTTGCAACCATAAAAAATTATGAACTGAATGTTTCTGGTGGTGGAAAAAATGCAACATATTATATTTCAGGTCAATATATTGAAGATGAAGGTTTAATGAAAGACAATTTCCTGAATCGTGTTAATTTTCAAACCCGCGTAAAAGCAAAATTAAGTGATAAACTTACGCTTGACGTGAATTTAAGACCCTCTTATAGTTTTAAAAGAAGATCTACAATTTCTTATTCAGATTTGACTCGTTCTTTAAGTTTTATGCCTTCAAAACACAACGAATATACTTCTGCATTGACAGGTTATCCTGTTGGTGAGTACGCGCACGGAAGACATTTTAATAATGTAAATTTTAATTATACAGATGAAAATGGTGTACAGCAAAACTTCACGACTTCGCTTTGGGGAACGAACAACAATAGCCCGATTTCAAGAATGGAAAACGAAGAAAGATACATTCACGATTATAGAATGCTCACCAATTTTGTATTAGAATATAAAATCAATAAACGTCTTACTTTTAAGACTTCTGGTGGTGTAAATCTGGATTATTCAAATTATGAGCGTTTTAGAAATTCACAAGCAGATCAAACCGGGCAAGCGATCGGGGAAGATGACAGCAATTTAAAAGCAGATCTTCTTACAGAAAACACTTTAAATTATAAATGGAAAAATAAAAAACACAGCATTGATGCCTTGGGAGGAATCACATACCAAAAAACAAATATTAAAGGAACCGGAATTTATGGAACGCAGTTTCCTTCAGATTATATTGGGACTTTAAACGGAGCCAACGTAATTGACGCCAACGAAACATTCACAAGAAAAGAACAAATTGGTTTGCTTTCTTTTCTGGCAAGAGTAAATTATGCTTATAAAGATAAATATTTGCTTTCGATTGCAGCACGTGCTGACGGTTCATCTTTGTTTGGACCAGATAATAAATACGGAATTTTCCCTTCTGCTTCTGTGGGATGGAATGTGAGCGAAGAAAATTTCTGGAAACAAAACATCCAATGGGTAAATAGGTTTAAATTGAGAACCAGCTTTGGGATTACCGGAAACAATGATATTACCAATTATTCTTTTACCAATTTATTATATTCTTCAAATTATTCGTTAGGTCAGGGTGCTGGAAGCGTGACTTCAGGACTTGGTGAAACGGGGGATGTTCTTGGAAATCCGGAAATCGGTTGGGAGCAGACTTTAGAGTATGATTCAGGTGCTGACTTGAGTTTCTTCGGAAATAAATTAAACGCGACTTTTGACTATTATTATTCGATTACAGATAAATTGTTACTGCAGCAAAACGTCTCTTACATCACAGGTCACAATCAATTTTTCAACAACATCGGAAAAATCCAAAATAAAGGTTTTGAGGTAGAAATTTCAGGAAATGTTCGTGCCAAAAACTTCACATGGAAGCCAGCATTTAATATTTCTTTTAATCAAAATAAGTTAATTTCTCTTGGTGGTGAAGCACAATTCATTAGTCAGGGTGAAAGAAACGAAGAATATATTGCCAAAGTTGGCGAGGAAGCAGTTCAATTTTATGGTTATAAAATGATTGGAGTCTGGCAGACTGCTGATGAATTGGCAAATAATCCACACTCTGCTGATGATGCTGTTGGAGGTATTAGAGTGGCTGATATCAACGGTGACGGAGTTATCAATGCTTCAGACAGAACCACTTTAGGCAGCCCATTCCCGGACTTTACCTGGGGGTTCTATAATGCTATCACTTTCAATCGTTTTGATATGAATTTTCTAATTCAGGGTTCTGTTGGCGGCGAAGTTTTCTTTGGGGACGGTTACTATAATGAGATGCGTTATTTATACAAAGATTTTGCCCAGGACAGATGGTTCAGCGAAGGTGTTCCGGCTTCAAAACCTCGTGAAAATAATGGTAGAGCATGGCAAAATACTTCTTATTTAGTTCAGGATGCAACTTATATGTCATTAAGAAATGTGACTTTAGGTTTCTCTGCTCCAGAAGTTTTTACAAGTAAATTAGGAATTACAAAAGCAAGATTTTATTTGTCAGGAGAAAATCTGCTTTTTGTAAAATCATCAGGATTCTTCGGATTAAATCCAGAAGGAATTACAAATTCAGGAGTTTACAGCTCGCCATTGATTTCAGGTTATCAAAGAGGTGCTTTCCCTGTTCAAAGAACAATTTCTTTCGGAATTGACATTAATTTCTAAAAAAAATATAAAGGTTATGAAAAAATATAATTGGTCTGTCAAAAGCTTAAAAGTTTTAATATTAAGTACGGCATTTCTTTTTGCAAGTTGTGATGAGACACTTGATTTGCAACCCATTTCAGAAATTAGTGTAGGCGAATTTTATACTACTCCCGCAGAAGTAAACCTGGCAGTAATCTCTATTTACAACAGCCTTTACGGAATGCAGAATAGAGAATGGCTGCTGACAGAAATCCGTTCTGATAATACCTATATGAATCCAAATTCTACTGAAACTAAAGATTTGGCTGTGAGAGAAGTAGATCGTTTTGTGCAAAGTTCACAAAATGTTTATCTGCAGGAATATTGGAAAGCGTGTTACAAAACGATCAATCTTTCAAATGTTGTTTTGCAGAATTTAAATGTAGTTACTGACCAGGCACAAAGAAATCAATATGAAGGAGAAGCACGTTTTTTAAGAGCGCACGCTTACTTTAATTTGGTGCGTCTTTGGGGTGGGGTTTTCATAATTGAAACTCCTGTTTCAGGAAAGGAAGCGAAAACAATGGATAGAAGTCCGCAAAGCGAAGTATATGAATTTATTGCAAATGATCTGCACTTAGCATCAGAAATGTTGCCTCCAACGCAAAGTGGCGCCAACCTTGGAAGAGTGGCTTCTGATGCGGCGAAAACATTACTTGGAAAAGTATTGCTTACTTCAGGTGGTAACGCAAATTTAAGTGAAGCTGTAACTGTTCTGACAGAAGTTGTTAGTGGTAATTTTAGTTTGCAGCCCACATACGGAGCAGTTTTCAATATTGGAAATGAATACAATAACGAAATCATGTTTGCAGTTCGTTACCAATCAGGAAGCGTAGGTTTAGGTTCTCCGCATCCCAACTTTTTCGCGCCTTTGCAAAGCGATAATTATGTAGTTTTTGGAAATGGCGATGGTTTGAATGTGCCAACAGATAATATGTCGCAGGCTTACACGGCTGGCGATCCACGAAAAGCGGCTTCAATGGCTGACACCTGGCTAGGTTTCAACGGAGGAGTTAAGGCAGATAAACATGTTACAAAATACAATTCGACATTTAACGCAGTTGATGATGGTGGAAACGACTGGATTATCCTTCGTTACGCTGATGCTTTGCTTTTGTTGTCAGAAGCAATTAATGAACAAAGTGGGCCAAATTCAGAAGCTTTGAGTTACCTTAATAAGGTTAGAACGCGTTCACTTGGAGCGAGTGCTGCTTTAAAATTGGCAGATGTTTCGACTTATTTCAATTTCAAAATTGCTTTGGAAAATGAAAGAAGAGTAGAGTTTGCTTTTGAAAATCACCGTTGGTTTGATTTGGTCAGAACCGGCAGAGCAGAAGTGGTTATGACACAGCATTTTGCTACTGAATTTCAATATAATGATCCGGCGCATCCTTCTTTAAACACAGGTCCGTTACAACATTACCAAATTTTATTGCCGATTCCGCAATATGAAATCGACCTGAACCCGAAGATCGCACAAAACACAGGATATTAATTTTAAGTATATGAAAAGTTTAAAATATTCACTAACAGCTTATTTATGTTTGCTTTTTTTAGCCAATGCCAATGCCTCAGAAATAAAAGTTTCAAACATGGAGGAATTGACAGCAGCTATTTCAAAAGTAAAACCAGGAGACAGAATCGTAATGTCAAATGGAATATGGAAAGACACGGCAATTGATTTTAATGCAAAAGGAATTTCAAAAGATTCCATTTTTCTGGAAGCGGAAACAGCAGGAAAAGTAATTCTTTCCGGCAATTCTTCCTTGAAATTATCAGGCGAATATTTGGTTGCAAAAGGGCTTTGGTTCAAAGATGGTTACAGCAAATTTGTAATCTCTTTTATGAACAAAAGCAAAGTAGCCAATAATTCAAGAGTAACCAATTGCGCGATCACAAATTTTAATCCGGAAACAAAGACAGAATCAAACCATTGGGTAGAATTATGGGGAAAAAACAATCGTTTTGATAACAATTATATCGCTGGAAAAACAAACGAGGGATGCACTTTGGTCGTTTGGTTAAAAGGCGAAGAAAACCATCAGAATAACCACAGAATTGACCATAATTATTTTGGAGAACGTTCTCCTTTAGGTTCAAATGGTGGAGAAACCATCCGAATTGGAACAAGCCATAATTCAATGTTTCAATCCAATACAATCGTGGAATGGAACAAGTTTGAAAAATGCAATGGCGAAGTAGAAATCATTTCGAACAAATCGTGCAATAACATTTTTAGAAACAATTTATTCTTAGAATCTCAAGGTTCTATGGTTTTTCGTCATGGAAATAATTGCCTTGTTGAAAATAATGTTTTCCTTGGAAACAAGCAGCCTTACACTGGTGGAGTTCGAATTATAAATGAAGGTCACACGGTAAAAAACAATTACTTCTATGGCTTGACCGGAGAAGATTTTAGAGGTTCGCTGGTCATGATGAACGGCGTTCCAAACAGTCCGCTAAATCGTTACAATCAAGTAAAAAATGCGAAGGTAATAGATAATGTGTTTTACAATTCCAGCTCGTTTCAATTAGGCGCCGGAAAAGATGAAGAACGCTCTTTGGCGCCTATTAACTCTACGATTTATAATAATATTATTTACAATGAAAGCGATACAGATGCGATAGTTTTTTTTGATGATATGAAAGGAATTATATTCAAAGACAATATAATTGACAGTAAAAGTTCAAAGAAAATAGAAGGCTTCACGGCAAAGAAATTATCGTGGAAAAAAGAAGGCGAAATTTTTATACCAAATGAAAAAAGCGGCATTGATTTTTCTGTTTTCTCCAAGGTAATGGCAAATAAAACGGGAACTTCTTGGAATCCAAAGACATCAAAAGTTGCTATTCAAGAGCAAACTATTACTGTAGAACCAGGAATTGGAACTCTGGAAAAAGCAGTAAAAAAAGCAAAAGGAAAAACAAAATTGGTTTTGACACCCGGGAATTATCTTTTGGATCGTTCTATTGTAATTTCTGATGACATTTCTATCATAGGTGAAAGTGCCGAAAAAACAATTATCAGCTTCAATCCAGCTGCTGAAAAAGCCTCAAATTATTTGTTCAGAGTGGAATCCGGCGCAAGATTATCTTTTGAAAATGTAAACCTTACGGCAAAAAATACGGCAGCTATAAAATATGCAATTGTTTCTCCAAAGGAAGATACTCCGGGTTCTTACAGCATTTTTGTAAACAAATCAATTATCTCGGATTTCACAAATGCAGAAGGCGGTTCTGTAATTAAAGCTTCAAAAGGAACCTTTGCAGATACTATCAAAATAAGCAATTCGATTTTGAGAAATAATTTCCGCGGCATCAACCTTTCTTCTGAAAAAGACGACACCGGAAAATACAATTCAGAGAATGTAATCCTGGAAAATACAGTTTTTATCGATTTCAGCCAATGGGTTTTGAATTATTACAGGGGTGGAAATGACGAATCGACTGTGGGCGGAAATTTAGTTGTAGATCATTGCATTTTTACCAAAACCGGAGCTACAGAAAAAGATATGGTTTTTCAAAACAAAGGAATTGTGAACGTAAAAATTACCAACAGCGTTTTCTTTGACAATCCAAAAGTAACGAACCCAATTCGCCTGAACGGAAAAAATAACTCCATTAAAAATTCGGTAATCTACAATTCAGGAGAAATGAAATTATCAGGAAAAGCCGTTTCAGAAAATATAATTGATAAAAATCCTTCGTATCAAGAGGTTAAGAATTTTATACTAAAAGATAAATCACCTCTAAAAGCAGCGGGTACAGATAAAAAAGACATTGGAATTTTAGTTGTTAAATAATTTTAAAAAAAATATATGAGAAGTACAATACTTAAAAATATTTACAAATCAATCTGTTTTGTTCTTGTAGCTGCAGTTTTTGCCTGCGATGCTAATGTAGAAGTAGATCAGACTTTTGAAGAAATATTGGCAGCACAACCAACAGTGGCATCATTTGCCCCAGCGTCTGCACCCATCCAAAGCCTGGTAACCATTACTGGAACAAACTTAAATTTCGTAACTCACGCTTACATTGGTGACGTCGCAGCTGAAATTTATTCTCGTGAAAACCAGCATACTTTAATCATAAAAGTACCAGCCAGTGCAACAGGTGGTACTATCAGATTGACAACAGATTCTAATAAGGAAGCTTCATCAGCAGAGAGTTTGACAATCATTTACCCGGTTCCGGAAATTAAATCTGATATTCCGGTAATGTCGGCGGTAAATGAAGTTATTACGATTACGGGAAAAAATCTTCAAGTGGTAACAAGAGTAACTTTTGGAACCGTTGACGGAATTATCGAACACCAGGATGACCGAACTCTAATTGTGAAAACGCCAAACACAGGACCAAGCCCATTGACTTTAAAGTACAGCTACAACACAGTTTCGGGCGAAGTTTCGGTTCCTTTAAACGACAATTATACCATCGATATTCCAACTCCGGAAGTTTCCGGTTTCCCAAAAGCAGTCTTAAAAAACACGCAAGTGGTTATTGGAGGAACAGATATGAATTTAGTTACGGCAATTAGTTTTGGCGGAACTGCAATTGCAACTTTTGACGTAACCCCAACCAGCGTTTCATTCGCACCGCCGGTAAATTTGCCAACCGGGTTTTATGTAATCAATTTGATTTATGGGGGCGGACTAGTAGTTTCAAGTCCGCAAGTGGCATACATCAATCGTGATGTTCAGACGTATTTTAACTTTGAAACACAAGGAATAGAGGTAATTACTGCGGGTCAGGCTGCACAAATTACGGCTAACCAACTTAACGGAACAGTAGAGCAGCCTCCGTTTCCAAGCAGTACAAGTTACCATCACTTAAAAATGAAGTCTCCAACAGATAATGGAAGCAGTATCGCATACATGAGATTCTCTCTTGCCACAAACACCACTTGGAAAACAGCATTTGACAACGGTGCTTTTAATAACAATCCGGTATTGCATTTTTGGTTGAATACAAACAATACTACGCCAACATTACGCTTGTACGCAACTGCTGCAGCAAGCAAAAAACTGGTTCATTATAATACAAATGGAAAATGGGTTTTAGTAGCTGTTCGTTTAAGAGATATGTTTCCAACGGTTACAGCTTCTGATTTCGCAGGCGGAAACTACATGAGAATGAATTACCTGACAGATAATCAAGCCAATATTCCTTTAGAAGTGAACACAGATTGGTACATCATCACTGATGAAGTTTTGACAGGAGTTGGAGCAGTCGATTTGACAAGCTCTTTTAATTAAAAAATACAAGGATGAAAATTAAAACCATAAAAGCAATAGGGCTTACAGTACTTTTTTTAGTGCTTTCAGATACTGCTTTTGCCCAACAATATGAGCCTCTGTTACTTTTGTCAAAATCTGAAGCAAAGAATATCAGTCAGCATTTAGGTGACTATAAAATTTTAGAAAAATCTTTTTCAAAAGTAAAAAAGGATGCTGATAAAGCATTGGAAAATAAAATTGAAGTACCAATTCCTGTAGATAATGGTGGTGGTTACACGCACGAAAAACACAAAAAAAATTACAGAGAATTGTATTATGCAGGATTGGCTTTTCAAGTTACCGGCGAAAAAAAATATGCCAAATTCGTTGAAGAATTGCTTTTGGAATATGCCAGGATTTATCCAGGTCTGCCCCTGCATCCAAAGAGAAAAGCAGAGCAGAATTCCGGAAAATTATTCTGGCAGGGGCTGAACGATTGCGTTTGGCTGGTACATGGAATCCAGGCGTATGATTTGGTTAAAGAAAGCATCGATGCAAAAAATCGTGAAATTATAGAAAGAGATGTTTTTAGAAGTATGGTTGCCTTTTTAAGCGAAAGCGAAGGCGGTAAGGATACCTTCAATAAAATCCACAATCATGGAACCTGGTCTGTAGCCGGAGTGGGAATGACAGGTTATGTATTAGGTGATAAAGATATGGTGGAACGTGCATTGACCGGTTCGGCAAAAGACAAAAAAACAGGATTTCTGAAACAAATTGATATGCTTTTTTCGCCTGACGGATATTATTCTGAAGGACCATATTATCAACGATATGCATTGCAGCCGTTTATGGTTTTTGCAGAAGCCATCAATAGAAATCAGCCGGAGCTAAAGATTTTTGAATATAGAAAGCAATTGCTTAAAAAAGCATTAAACACGGTTTTGCAATTGACGGATGCCAAGGGTTATTTCTTCCCGATAAATGATGCTTTGAAGGAGAAAAATTATATGACAGAAGAATTGGTTTTTGCCACAAATATTGTCTTTGAAAATTATAACGATGCTTCGGTTTTGCCGGTTATTCAACAGCAAAATGAAGTTTCAATTACAGGACCGGGTTTAAAATCTGCAGAAGCTGTAAATGGAATGAAGAAGCAGGAATTCGTAAAAAAACCGTTGATTATTACAGACGGGCCAGAAGGAACATCAGGTGGTTTGGCGCTTTTCAGAATGCATACGAAGAAAAAAGACGAACAGTTGACAGCAGTTTTCAAATTTGCTTCGCAAGGTATGGGACATGGGCATTTTGATCGTTTGGGAATACTGCTTTTCAATAATGACAAAGAGATTTTGCAAGATTACGGCGCGGCTCGTTTCTTAAATGTAGAATCAAAAAGCGGTGGAAGATATTTGGATGAAAATAAGACCTGGGCACAAACTTCAGTTGCACAT
Organism: Flavobacterium piscisymbiosum; assembly: GCF_020905295.1. Classification (NCBI taxonomy): domain Bacteria; kingdom Pseudomonadati; phylum Bacteroidota; class Flavobacteriia; order Flavobacteriales; family Flavobacteriaceae; genus Flavobacterium; species Flavobacterium piscisymbiosum. The sequence goes on from NZ_JAJJMM010000001.1 coordinate 4,138,086, forward strand.
AATACGGTAATTATTGATGAAAAATCACATTTCGATGGAGATTGGAAAGAAGCTGAAAAACAAGTACCAAAAACAATTTTCTCTGATATTTCGTCTCCGGAAAAAATACAGATTGCAAGTGCTTTGGAAGTAAATGCATATCCTGGCGTTGAAATGCAAAGAACAGTTGCTTTGATTGGAGCTGATACGCCTTTTATAGTCGATATCTTTTCTTTAAAATCAAAAGAAAACCATCAATACGACTTGAACTTTATGTTCAGCGGTCACATTATGGAAACCGATTTTAAATACGAACCAGCCTTGACAACGCTTTCTCCATTAGGAAAAAATAACGGTTACCAGCATTTATGGAAGTTGGCAGAAGCCAAGGGAAATCAAGGGATTTCAAAATTTACCTGGTTAAATGACAGCCGTTTTTACACGATTTCAACTTTGACAGATGATACAAATAGTCTGGTTTTAACAAGACTTGGAGCAAATGATCCAAATTTCAACTTGAGAAATGAATCGGGTTATATGGTAAGAACGAAAGACAAGAAAAATTACACATTTGTCAGTATTATTGAGCCTCACGGAAGCTTTGACCCAAAACTAGAGTCGGTTCAGGACCCGCATTCAAAAGTAGAAAGTATTCAAATTTTGAAACAAGATGATAATTATACAGCAGTTTTGGTGACTTTCAAAAATAAGAAATCATACACGTTGGCATTTTCAAATAAAGAAGCAAAACCCGATTCAAAACATAAGGTTTCCATTAACGGAAAAAATATGGAGTGGAAAGGAAATTACATATTAATTACAAATTAGGACAAAATGAATATTAAAACAGAAGCATTTTATGTAGAAAACGAAAATCCCTGGGAAACAGTTTCTCAAGGTGTAAAAAGACAAATTACAGGTTATGATGTCAGTATTATGATGGTAAAAGTATCCTTTGAAACAGGAGGAATCGGTCCCATTCACCAGCATTATCATTCGCAGACTTCTTATGTAGTTTCAGGAAAATTTGAAGTGACAATTAATAACGAAAAGAAAATTCTTCAAACAGGAGACGCTTTTTACATTGAGCCCAATATTCTTCACGGAGCAATTTGTCTCGAAGCCGGAATGTTAATAGATGTTTTCAGCCCCATCAGAGAAGATTTTTTACCGTAATCCCTGCCTGCTGCAAGACGTTGAAGTAGCTAATAAACCAATATTTAATCAATAAGGTTTTAGAGCCGTTGATAAAAGTATAAATAAAGAAGGAATTGTGGATATGTGAGGTTTTGCATCTGTAAACGTGCAGTGCGAAAAAAACGTAAAGACCTATTAAGTAGTTAAATAGTAATCTGGCTTGAAAAAGCCTTTTAAAGTAAATTATGAAAGTAAAAGGATTAAGATGGTGGATCATTACCTTGATTGGTATTGCAACAATCATCAATTACATCGACCGTTCTGCATTATCGATTATGTGGCCGGCTATAAGCAAGGATTTGCAAATGGATGAAAAAGATTATGCTTTTGTACTCAATTGCTTCATGATCGCTTATGCCGTGGGACAATCTTTATCGGGCAAGCTTTTTGACAAAATTGGTACGCGTCTTGGGTTTGTAATTGCCATCGGAGTCTGGTCGCTTTCTTCGTTACTTCATTTTGCTGCAAAAGGTGTAATGTCATTAACATTAGTAAGGGTGACACTCGGAATTTCTGAAGCCGGCAACTGGCCAGGCGCCGTAAAAAGTAACTCTGAATGGTTTCCTTTAAAAGAAAGGGCAATTGCACAAGGAATTTTTAATGCAGGAGCTTCTATTGGAAATGTAATTGCACCACTTTTTATCGCTTACATGTTTGCAGGTTATGGATGGAAAACAACCTTTGTCGTTATTGGTGCTATGGGATTAATCTGGATTATTCCGTGGTTAATTGTTTATAAAAAACTTCCAAAAGACCATCCCTGGATTACTGAAGAGGAGAGAAGATTAATCTTAGACGGAAAAGCAGCAACATCAACAGTAGAAGAAGATCAAGTAAAAGGTAAATCAATATCAGAAATACTCTCTTTTAAAGAAAGTTGGGGCGTCATTGCCTGTCGCTTTTTTATGGAACCAATATGGTGGCTTTTTGTGGGTTGGATGCCTTTATATCTTCAAAAAACGTATGGTTTTGATGTAAAGCAAATAGGTCTTTTTGCCTGGGTTCCTTATGTTGGAGCAGCAATAGGAAGTTTAGCAGGCGGATGGTGTTCCGGAATGATTATAGCCAAAACACAATCGGTTGACAAAGGACGAAAAATTGCCATTATCATTGGCGGAGTCATTATGTTTTTAGGATTATTGGCCACCATATTTTACGGAGACACACCACTGAAATTCGTGGTAATCGTTTCTTTCGTATTGTTTGGATTTCAGTTTGCGATTGGAAATATTCAAACATTACCCAGCGACTTGATGGATAAAAAATCAGTGGGAACATTGGCCGGTTTAGGAGGTTCAATAGGAGTTGTTTCTGTTATTTTAATGAATTTTATGATCCCCGTAATCACCCAGACATCCTATACTCCGGCATTTATTATCATTGCCGCCTTTGTGCCGCTGGGAGTCGTTTCAGTCTTCGCATTAATCAGGAAAATACAGCCAGTAAAATAGTTAGAATTTAAATAAACATTATAAATAGAATCAAAATGAAATTAAAAGGAAAAACAGCCGTAGTAACAGGCGGAGCAAGAGATATTGGAAGAGAAGTCGCTATCAAATTAGCTAAAGAAGGTGCCAATGTTGTCGTAAATTATTATTTAAACCAAGAAGATGGGGACACGACTTTGAAATTAATAGAGGAAGCCGGCGGAAAAGCCATTATCGTGCAAGGTGATATGACAAAACAGGAAGATATCGATACCCTGGTAAGCGAATCTAAAAAAGCTTTTGGTGAAGAGGTACACGTTTTAGTAAACGTTGCCGGAGGCCTGATCGCTCGTAAAACAATTGAAGAAATGGACGTAGATTTCTTTGATGTGATGATTAATGTGAATTTTAAATCTGTTTTCCTGGTAACAAAAGCATTCAAGCCATTGATGAAATCAGGTGCTTCAATCATCAACTTCGCTTCTCAGGCGGGTCGTGACGGTGGTGGTCCGGGTGCTGCACTTTATGCTTCTGCAAAAGGTGCTGTGATGACTTATACAAGAGGCTTGGCAAAAGAATTTGGTCCTCAGGGGATCCGTGTAAATGCGCTTTGCCCAGGGATGATTGCAACAGCTTTCCATGATACTTTTACAAAACCGGAAGTTCGTACAAACGTGGCAAACGGAACACCTTTGAGAAGAGAAGGAAAAGCATCTGAAGTAGCTGATTTAGTAGCTTACCTGGCTTCTGACGAATCTTCTTTCCTGACAGGGAACAACATTGATATCAACGGTGGTTTGGCATTTAGTTAATAATTTAGAATAAAAATAAATGAAGAAAGTAGTCACTTTTGGTGAAATACTAGCCAGGTTGACACCTCCGGGATTTAAAAAAATATCCCAGACCAATCAGCTTGAAATTTATTATGGAGGGACCGAGACAAATGTTTCGGTTTCCCTTTCCATTTTAGGTTGCAAAGCTGTTCACGTTAGCCGGGTTTCAGATGATTTCTTAGGCAAAGCTGCTATTTGCAATCTAAAAAGTAATGGAGTCGATACTTCTTTTGTACAAAAAGGGGAAGAACCTTTGGGCTTATATTTTGCAGAACCTGGAGCTGTTGTTCGTTCGGGTGTCATTGCTTACAACCGAAATCATTCGGCTTTCAGAGCATTAAAACCAAATTCAATTCCGTGGGTTTCAATCTTAAAAGATGCCGACTGGTTTCACTGGACAGGAATTACACCTGCTCATTCTGAAAATAATTTTCTGGCTTTAAAAGAAGGTTTGATGGTTGCCAAAGAAATGGGAGTAACCGTTTCTTGTGATCCTGCATACCGGGCCGGACTTTGGAAATATGGAAGAAAAGCTGGTGAAGCCTTAAAAGAATTAGTAGCTCTTTCAGATGTTTTTATCGGAGGATCTGAAGAATTCAATGAACTTTTAGGCACTGATTTTTCGTTTTCTGATGAAGATTTTAAAGACGGAAGCAAGGCATTGATGGCACAATTTCCCAGGCTGAAAAAGGTTTATGACAAGACAAGAACCGGAAAGAATGCGTCGTGGCACAAAATCGAAGCCCGAATGTGGAATGGTAAAGATATGTTTTCCTGCGAACCGATTGAAATAACCCACATCGTAGACCGAATAGGGACAGGAGATGCGTTTGCAGCCGGAGCGATTTTTGGAGAACTCCATAATTTTTCTGAAGAAGATTCGGTGGCTTTTGCCAATGCAGCTTGTGCCATAAAACATACGATCGAAGGTGACGCCAATTTGGCCGACTTTAACGAAATAAACCAAATTGCGGAAGGAAATACTTCCGGTAGATTAATACGATAAACAATGGCAGGATTTTCAAAATTACAGGTTTTAAATGCGATAAATGAAAACGGAATAGTTCCCGTTTTTTACCACCAGGAAGCGAATGTCTGCAAAGAAATTCTGAAAGCGGTCTATGATGGAGGTATTCGGATTTTTGAATTTACAAATAGGGGAGACAACGCCCACAAGGTTTTTGAAGAATTGGTGACTTTCGCCCAGGAAAAACTTCCGAATTTAATCTTGGGAATCGGTTCGGTAATTGATGCGGGAACTGCTTCATTATATATTCAGAGTGGTGCCAATTTTATAGTTGCGCCAATTGTTAACCATGAAGTTGCTTCAACTTGCAATAGAAGAAAAATCCCCTGGATGCCGGGTTGTGGTTCTTTGACCGAAATTAATTATGCTGAAAGTCTTGGTGCTGATATCGTAAAGATTTTTCCGGCACAGCAGGTTGGTGGCCCAGAATTTATAAAAGCAGTAAAAGGTCCGTGTCCGTGGTCAAACATTATGCCAACAGGCGGTGTACAACCTGAAGACGAAAATCTAAAAGAGTGGTTTTCTGCAGGCGCACATTGCGTTGGCTTAGGTTCTCAGCTTTTTGTAAAAAATAAAGAAGGTCATTTTGATTTTGAAGAAATTAAGAGGGCAGCAAAATTATCTGTTGAAGCGTTTAAGAAGTATAAAAAGTAAGCTTAAGTCAAACATTTAGCTTTGCTAAACTTTACAAAAAAGCTTAAATGCAAAATAAAATAAGGTTTCGCAAAGAAAAAATAATTAATCCGGAAACATGAAAACACTACATCTTTCAATCCTCTTACTAACCCAGATTTCTTTGGCTCAAGTCACGTTATCTGCAGATGGTCCAGGAAATACCTATGAATTAATTAACAGCGTTTTTGCTCCGGGTTATGACGTTACCGAAACCCCGGATTGTGTGCATACTAAGTTTGGCCGCCACATAGAAGAAGTTTGGGACACACAACTGAACAAGTATGTTTTCAAATTTCATATTCACGTTACACCGGATGACGACCGATGCATCAAGTTTGACAGACAGCGTAACGAAATCAAGACCTACAATCAATCACCAGATAATTTGATTGGAACGTATGGAGAAACAGTAATTTACAAATGGAAATTTAAGCTGGATGCAGGTTTTCAGCCATCGAATAAATTCACGCACATTCACCAGATAAAAGCCTATGGAGGTCCGCACGAAAGTATTCCTGTAGTTTCCTTGATTACAAGAGGAGGAAGTAACCAAAAGCTGCAGGTAATGTATTCTGATAGTTTGGTAGCAAATGAAGTAGCGAGTGCAAGTTTGTCTTCTTTTAAAGGAAATTGGGTAGAAGTTACCGAAACAATTACCTATGGAGAGAATGGAAAGTATGCTGTTTTAATTAAGAAAATCAGCGACAATTCTACATTAATAAATTACTCCAATAATAATATCAGAACGTGGCGCGACAATGCAGACGGAATTCGTCCAAAATGGGGAATTTACAGGAGCCTTTTAAGTCAGGAGCAATTGCGCGATGAAGAACTTTTGTTTGCAGATTTCTCTATACAAGAAATTGGAACTACATCACTTTCCACTTTAAATATAGAGAAAGAACCATCTTTTGTATTTCCAAATCCGGTAGATAACACATTGAATTTTAACCAGCAAAGACAATTCGAATATATAATAATTGTGGATTTTCAAGGTAAAAAAGTTTACGAAAGAAAAGATATAAATGTAAGTTCAATAGATGTTTCCCATCTGGAAGAAGGGACTTATATATTAAAATTGAAAACCGATAAAAAGCTATTTACGGAAAAATTTATAAAGAAGAAATAACATGTCCGTTTTCATGTGATATATTTTAAGTAATAAGTCAAACATAAATTTTAATTCTGATAGATTTCAACCGTAGGCAGAATTTAATTTATTGGTCTAAGACTCGGGTTTAAAACTCTGCAATTTAAGGTAATAGATTAAGGACAAAAAAACAGGACAAAAGATGATATTTTTCTTTTGTCCCGAATATTGACAGGAACAGGACAAATCTCTATAAAATTTATGAACGATTTGAAGAGATTGTCATATTACATGTACTGCCTTTCTTTCATTGGCTTTATGAATTTGGTTTGGATGTCCCGTTGGGGATTGACATAAAAATTTATTTGATTTTATTTAGGAAGTTTGGCAAGAAATAACAATATATCAGTACCGATTTCTTTATAATGAGTTTCAAGGGCAAAATGCCCCGTTTTATAAAACTTTACAGTAACATTTGGATTGTCATGTTTGTACGCTTCTGCTCCTGCGGGAAGAAAATAAGGATCCTGACTGCCCCAAACAGCTAACATCATAGGCTTTTTATCTCTAAAATAAGCTTGAAATTTAGGATATAAAGCAACATTGGTTCTGTAATCTTTTAGCAGGTCAAGCTGTATCTCGATATTTCCCGGGCGATCCAGAAAATGCTGGTCTAATGTGTATGTTTCAGGTGCGATAAGAGAAACATCCGAAGCACCTTCGTGATACTGAAACCACGTTGATTCTTTTGAAACAAGATCCTTAAGAGCGTATCTGTTAGCCTGCGAAGGATCTTTCCAGTATTTCTGGATAGGATTCCACCCTGTACTTAAACCTTCTTCATAAGCATTGCCATTTTGTGATATAATGCCGGTTATTTTTTCAGGATTAGCAAGAGCAAGCCTGTATCCGGTTGGCGCGCCATAATCGAATACATAAATGGCAAAACGTTTTAAACCAAGCTTATCGATAAATCCCTGCATAGTTTTGGCAAGATTATCAAAGGTGTATTGAAAACTAAGATGGTCCGGTGCATCTGAATAGCCAAAACCAGGAAGGTCCGGAGCTATTACATGATATTTTTTGCTTAAAATAGGAATAAGATTTCTAAACATGTGAGATGATGTAGGGTAACCATGCAGTAATAATATAGTGGGAGCATCTTTAGAGCCTGCTTCACGATAGAATATCTTTAGTCCGTTTACTTCCGTGTTATTGTAATGAGTGGTCTGATTTTCAGTGTTCTCTTTTGTAGTTAAAGAGTTTTTAACTTGTGCATTTACAGCTGTTTGTTGTAGCATAATTATAGCTAGAATTAGAGTTAAGGATTTAATTGTATTTTTCATATTTTCAATTGTTTAAGACAAAAATACATCCTATATTTGATACCTGAAAACGATTTATAATGATCTAATCAATCACTAAAAGTGATACTATGAATAGTAATGACCTGAAAATATTTGAAGCTGCAGCAACACTCGGAAGTTTTACAAAAGCTGCAGAAGCAACCTTTACGGTACAATCAAACGTAACGGCTCGCATAAAAAATCTCGAAGATGAATTTGGAGCTGAACTGTTTAGAAGAGTATCCAGAAAAGTGGTTTTAACTGAAGCAGGAGAAACACTTTTGCAATATGCTAAAAAAATAGGGCGATTATTGGATGACGCAAAAAGTGATATACAGAGTGCAGACAAAATAGGAGGGACAATACGCATAGGGTGTATTGAGACCACTATGGCTCTTAAAGTGCCCGAAATCATCAAAGGTTTTGCAGAACTTTATCCCAATGTAGAGCTTGAATTTTATTCTTCCATGTTATCAGCATTGATAAACGATGTAATCAGTTATAAACTTGATGCTGCTTTTGTTGCAGCACCCATAAATATTCCGGGTTTACAGCAGCTTACTGTTCGTGATGAACAACTTGTAATAATTGCAGGTGGTGATGTGGATAAACTTTCGGTAGTATTGAAACAAGAACCTTTAAAAATAGTAGTTTTTGAGCAAGGTTGTTTTTTCAGGGCACGACTTGAAACCTGGCTCGGTTCAAAAGGAATCCTCCGTTATAAAAGCACCGTAATCAATTCTATAGAAGGCATTATTAATTTTGTGGAGGCAGGTCTTGGTATCAGTATACTTCCTGCAGAAGTGTTAAATCAGTATTACAGCAACAGAAATATAAAAACATTTCCTTTAACGAAAGAACTTGCCACGATGACTACAGTGTTAATTTATAGAAATGATGAAGCACCTTCAAAGGCTTTAAATGTATTTTTAGATCAGTATAGCCGAGATAGCAGTAGCTAATAAAATATCTTTTAATAATTGTAAATCAGTAATTTATATGTCAAAAAAGTTAGTGATCAGACACCAAATGAATATAAGAACGCTAGCAAATAAGTACCAATTTATAAAGTTTTAAGCTTTTGAAACCTTTTCTAGTTTTTCTTATCTGAAGTTTGCATTCAAATAATTAAGATCACATTTTATGAAAAAGTTTTTATTACTAGCTGTTGTTACTTTTATCACCTCATGTAGCAATGACGATTCTAAACCCTCACCTGATAAAAAAGCGCTGGCACAGCAAAAACTTGAAGCAGCTTTGTCCAACTTCCCTGGCCTAAGCCTTAGTGTAAAAACAATTTCCGAGAATTATACCTTAGTTGCAGGAAACGCTGTAATTAATGAAAAGCCGATGGCTATTTCTGCTCTTCACTATATGCAGAGTATTTCAAAAACCTTTACTGCAGTTGCTGTACTCAAACTGAAAGAGGAGGGCAAAATCAATCTCGATGCCAAAGTAAATACCTATCTTCCTGATATTTGTAATAAGCTGCCAAACGGAAATATCATTACGGTAAGGCAACTGCTTAATATGACATCAGGGCTTCCTGATTATTTAGATAGCGAAGAGTTTTTAAATGATCTTGTTGCAGGGCCACTGCCTATGACGAGCGAACAGGTATTGAGCTATGTATATGATCAACCCGCAAAATTCGCACCCGGCGTGTCATTTGGTTATTGCAATATAAATTATCATTTGCTGGCAATAATTATTGATAGTGTCACTCCAAACGGGCATCGAAGCTATATTACCGACAAAATAATTAACGAGATTGGACTTTCCAATACCTATTATATAGCGGGCTTGGCAGGCACTACTGCTCCACAAGGCACAACGGCTAGCTATCTGGAAATAGACGGCACTTTTACCGATGTGAGCGAATTGCAGTTGGGTACAGTACTTACCTTCATTGGTGATGACGGCATTGTTGCTTCTGTTCAGGATATAGCTGGGTTTTACTACAAGCTGCTCCATGACAAAACCATACTGTCACCAATATCGCTGGAAGAAATGAAGAGTGCTGTTAATTATCAGGGTACGCCCATATATGGCTTAGGACTGCATTTTTATAAATCCAATGGTCGCCTGCAGGCAATCGGCCACGAGGGTAGTGGAGCCGGAGCCGGAGCCTATGCTTTTTATTTTCCTTCTAAAAATACCAGCGTCGTCCTGTGTACAAACACGGGAACGCTTACTGATACTATAAAAGAGGAACAGTTCCTGGCATTGTGGGAGCAAATTATAGGTGTATTATTTGAGTAAAAACTAATTTAAACCATCGCATCGCATTTCCTTACTTACGAATATATCAGCTAATCCCTCGTAGTAGGGATAGGGGTATTGCTTTTGTAGTATCTTAGTTTATCAAATTAGTTCGTGAAAATTAACTGTAATTTTGTTAATGGTAAATGCATAAAGAATGGATTTCAATTTAGCGGAAATCAACTGTAGTAATACCGTGTTTGTGAGTAGAAGCGACAGTTTTGATTATGAGTATATATTTAAAACAGATTAAGGACTCCTCATGAAAAATTCGAACCATAAATTTTATAGAGGATTTGAAGAGATTGACGTATTATATTTAGTGCCTGTCTTCCATTGGCTTTGTAAATTTGGTTTAGATGTCCTGTTGGGGATTGAGAGAAAATTGATATCGTTTTATTTTTTGATTTTACCACAAAATATAATCTGATATTTTTTACTTTATTTAATTAATTGTAAAAGATACCGCCTTAACTTTTGTGGCAAAAAAGGTTTCCATTCCAGAGTAAAACAGTAATTTCAGGTTATTCGTTAAAGGAAGATCAACCAATTCTTTTTAAAATCCATGTACTTGTTTATTTTGCTTTGAAAGATTCGATTAAGAATTGGTGGCTTATAAAAATTGCTATAATTTATTGAGTTTATTTACCAGATAACTTATCATTTGTGCAATACTTTCAGCAGGAATAGAGAAATCATTTTCGATCCAATTTTTGATGACAGCAATACTTCCTTTTTCGCCAAATTGGTATGCCATTTCAACAAAAGGCTTTACTTCGGCAGTAAGTTCTATTTGATTTTCAACTGGAAAATTAGTCCGAACACTTCTTAGTATTCGCGAGAGAATTCCGCTTCCATCCGCTTTGGTAAACACAATTTTACTCATCTGTTTATCGCTTTCCAGTAACTGGCAGCTGAGCAGTATCACATCATCCATATTGGTGCTTTTACGCAAAACCGCTGAGAGTTTTTCAAAAACATCATCTTCTATTTCAAGCAGTATATCCAGCGGAATATTATAATGCCGATAAAATGTATTGCGGTTGACATCGGCTGTTTTACACAGTTCGGTTATGGTGATTTCGCTTAATTCCTTCTCGTGCAGCAAAATAAATAATGCCTCACGCAATATTTTTTTAGTATACTGAACCCTTCTGTCTTTTCTTAAATCCATCACAAATTATTTTATATACGCTACAAAAGCATTAGTCTTTGTTCGCTAATGAACAGTAGCATCCTTTTTTGAAACAGCAAATAAATTCTTCTGTAATAGTTTTACGTAGTAATCAAAAAGAACACAAAGTTACATATTGAACATATTGTATAACAAATATAGCTTTTTGATCAAAATTTAAGCGGATTGAAAAGGACAAATGTTAAATTAAAAAAAGATGGAAAATAAGATATCACGAAAAAAAATACTTCTGACCGGTGCATCTGGAACTGTAGGTCTTGAAACTTTACAGCATCTGGTTCAGCATACGGATTATGAAATAACGGTTTTTGATTTAAAAACTCAAAATTCGGTAAAAAAACTAGCTCCCTTTCGATCTCGTGTAGAGATTATATATGGCGACATCAGCAATAGAGAAGAAGTGCTAAAAGTTGCCCAAAATAAGGATGTAGCTATCCATTTGGCAGCGGTTATTCCACCTCTTGCAGATATAGATCCGGATATGGCTTACAGTGTCAATGTGAAAGGGACCGAAAATCTTGTTTACGCTTTAGAGAAGAATTCACCGGATTGTTATTTGATTTTTAGTTCCAGTATTTCAGTTTATGGCGATCGGATGAAGAATCCGCAGATAAGTGTCACTGATATTTTGCAGCCCAGTCCGGGAGATCAGTATGGAGAAACAAAGGTGTTGTGTGAGTCGTTGATAGGGAAATCCAAATTATCATGGAGTATTTTTCGTCTGGCTGCAATTATGGGTAACCATAAGATATCCAAATTGATGTTTCATATGCCGCTGGATACACCAATGGAAATCTGCACTCCAAAAGATACGGGTAGAGCTTTTGCTAAAGCAATTGAAAACCAAAAAAAACTAGAGAAGCAAATATTCAACTTAGGAGGGGGAGAGGATTGTGTTATTACTTATGGATCTTTTCTAGACAAAATGTTTGCTGAATTTGGCTTAGGCAAAGCAGATTTTCCACAAAAGGCGTTTGCAGAGAAAAATTTTCACTGCGGGATTTTAAAAGATGGTGAAGACTTAGATAATATTTTAGGTTTTAGACAGCAAAACTTGAACGATTATTTCGAGATGGTCCGCCAGAAAATTCATCCTCTCCAAAAAAAGATCACCTTCATTTTTAAAAGTATTATAAAAAAATGGCTGCTCTCACAATCAGAACCCTACCAGGCGTTTAAAAAAGGGAATGTAAAAAAAATGAATCACTTTTTTAACCCATTAGAGAAAGAGAAGCTAGAAAAGGTTCTATTATAAATCCTAAAAAATATTAATTATGAAAATTAAAATGATAAGCTTGATAGTACTTGTAACAGTTAATTCAGCATTGTTTGCACAACATAATTTCAGCGTTGAAGTATCGGGCGTAGAACCCGGCAAAGGATCTGTTTTTTTTGGATTGTATGATAAAGAGAAAGGCTTTCTTGATAATGCGTCACAGATTGCCACCGGAAAAGTAAAAGCTTCAGAAAATAAAGTGGTCTACACGTTCAAAAACCTACCGGATGGCGATTATGCTATTGCTGTTTATCAAGACTTGAATAATAACGGAAAATGTGATAGAAATATGATTGGTTATCCGACAGAAGGATTTGGATTTTCTAAAAATTATAAACCAAAACTCTCAGCACCTAATTTTGATGAGGTGAAAATTGCAATTAATCAGTATGCTAAAACCAGTATCGCATTGATTTCTAGATAGAATAGCCTTGCTAAGTTATGGGAATTACTTTTGGAAGTGTGGTGATCTCGACAGGACAAATTTCTATAAATTTTATGAAAGATTTAAAGAGATTGCTTATTAATGGTAGAGCATGTCTTTGATTGGCTTCAGCAATTTGGTTTAGATGTGTTGGGGATTGGTGGAAAATCTATTGCTTTCTCAAATGATTTTCGAGAAAGCATTATGGTATAATTTATTAAAAGAAAAAAAGCCAACCTTAAATTCTTGTGGTAGAAAAGATATCAATTCTAAAGATTTGATGCAGCAATATCTCCAAGGTTTTTAATGGCAATTTCAATTTTATTGTTCCATAGAGGGCAATAATTTAATCTAATAAAGTTTTCATAATATTCCAATGAAGAAAAGATATGACCAGGACAAATGCCTATTCCTTGACTCAGTGCCTTCTTCTGAAATTCGAATGCATTAAGACCGGCCGGGAGTTCAATCCATATACTTAATCCTCCTTTGGGGACAGCAAGCTTTGTTCCATGCGGGAAATATTGATTAATCGTCCCAATATATTTTATCATTTGTCCCTGCAGATCATTACGCATTTTTCTGATATGCTTATTATAAAAACCACTTTCTAAATATTTAGCGATAGCATCCTGCAAAATTCCGTTGGTCGATATATTAGAACCAAATTTTAATTTTTCAATATTTAGATGATGTTTTCCCGCTGATACCCAGCCTATCCGGAAGCCTGGTGCCAGTGTTTTTGAGAAAGAGTTACAATACAAAACATTATCATAATTATCATATGCTTTTGCAGGATAGCTCTTGGTAATTCCAAAGGACAATTCTCCAAGGCAGTCATCTTCTATCATCGGAATATTTTGCCTGCCTAATAATTCAACAAGTCGAATCTTATTTTCTTCAGACATACCACTTCCGGTAGGATTATTGCAGCGAGGCATAAAAATACATGCCGCTACCTTATTATTGGCTAAAGCCAATTCCAGATCATCAATACATAAACCGTTTTGTGGATCTACTTTGATTTCAAGCGCTTTTAATCCACGACGTTCCAAACTTTGAAGAATTCCGTGATACGTAGGCGATTCAACTGCTATAATATCTCCCTTACTCGTAATGGAATCAAGGCAAAGATTGATAGCTTCCATACCGCCATTTGTAACTAATATTGTATCGGGCGATAGCGGTTTTTCCCATTCAAGGGAAAGAACTGATATTTGCTTGAGAAGGTTAGGGTGGCCATCTACAAGAGGATACTGAAAGTTGTCATTACCTGCCTCGCTAAGGGATGCCTTTACTGCTTTGTTAAGACTTGTTATGGGAATAAATTCATTTACTGGTGCAAGGATCGAGAAATTTACTATACCATTTTCTTTGGCATTTTTCATCATGGCAACCGCCATCGCCGTAATCTCAACATTTGCCGGCAGCATCGGTCGTGATTTTGTTTCAGGTATTTTTAAAGAAGAACCCAGTGAATTTATTATATATCCCGACCGGGGACGGGAAATGATTAAGCCTTTTGCTTCCAGTAAGGAGTACGCCTGAAATACTGTATTCAAACTTACATTCAAATCTCTTCTAACCTGACGTACAGACGGAGCTTTATCTCCGGGTCTTAGCTGCAGAATATTTATATTCTCTTCTATTTTTTGGGCAACCTGTTCATATCGAAAGCTTTTAACTGACATAATTTCTCTCGTTTTAAAAATTGATGAGGCAAAGATATAAAATCTGATCTCGTTTTTTTTATAAAATCTGATTCTGTTCTTGTGTTCATAATAGTTGGATATTTGCATCATAAAATATTTAAGATATGACACCAGAAAAAAACACAATGAAAGCCTGGCAATTAAAAGGGTTTGGTTTAGATAATTTGAAATTAGAAGATATTGCAGTACCAACTCCGGGGGCAAATGAAGTTTTAATAAAAGTCGGAGCAGTTTCGCTAAATTTTAGAGACAAAGCGATTGTTGATGGAATTTATGAACCGGATATGGTACCCAATCCTTTAACACCGGTATCTGATGCTGCCGGAACAATTGTAGAGATTGGGGCCGATGTAACACGATTTAAAGTAGGCGATAGGGTAACTTCTCATTTATATTCAAAGTGGATCGAAGGGGCGCCCGCTCCTAATGAGCCAGATTTCTGTTTTGGTTCTCCTCTGCCTGGAGGTTTGGCAGAATATATGATTATTCACGAAGAATCCGCAGTCTTGGCACCATCTACTTTGACTGATGAAGAAGCATCTACTTTGCCAATCGCAGCACTTACAGCCTGGTACTCTCTGGTTACCTATGGTAACTTGCAAAAAGGAGATTCGGTTTTGATACAAGGTACCGGAGGCGTTTCAATATTCGGTATTCAGCTTGCAACTGCTTTGGGGGCAAGGGTTATTGTTACAACAAGCAGTAATGAAAAAGGCGAATGGGCCCGCAAACTCGGTGCTCATGAAGTAATTAATTATGTCCAAACTCCAGACTGGGCTTCTGAAGTAGTTAGATTAACAGATGGAAAAGGTGTTGATCAGCTATTGGAAGTAGTTGGAGGAGATGGATTAAATGATTCTGTTAAAGCGACAAAGGTTACCGGGCAAATTTCAGTTATAGGATTCTTAGCGGGGCAGACCACCGATCTTAACTTAATGCAGGTGATTTTCAGACAAACCAAAATTCAGGGTATTGCAGTTGGAAACCGATCTGCATTCGAGGAAATGAATAAAGCTTTTGACCAGTATAATATTAAGCCTGTTATCGATAAAGTATACCGATTCGAAGAGGCTATTGAAGCGTATCAGCACTTGGCAAAAGGAGCATTTGGAAAAATTGTAATTAAAATTAGTTAATCAGCAGACATCAAAATAGATAAAAAAAAACACTAAACTAATGACTTCTAGTATGTTTACTATGCCTACAATTACCAGGAATTAATTTTCCCTGTTAAATTTTTTGCTATTAACATCCCACTAAAATTCAGTGTGAAGTTTGTGTGAAGTTCTGATTTTTTTTTGGATATATAAGGACTAAACGCAAAGAGAGACTCAAAAAAAAATCCCATTTCATTAGAAATGGGATTTTTTATGACCTCTACTGGACAAATTACGGTAAATTTTATGGAAGATTTGAAGAGATTGGCTTCCTATATGTATGAGCTGTCTTTGATTGGTATCAACATTTTGGTTTAGATGTCCTGTTGGGGATTGGTGGAAAATTGAGCAAGAAATGGATTTTTAATAAAAGGAACAGGATATAAATTTGTTTTGATTTAAAATATAGAAAATATGAAAAAATTTAAAATTGTCCCGTTGTCTAAAGATTTTGTAAGCCAAATTCGGAAAACAAATATTGATAATTTTGGTAATGCTGTTTACGAGCAATTGGCAACGGGAAAAGGACCATGCCGAATTTCGTTGAAACCATTTAATGTTGGTCAGGATATTCGTTTGGTTTTTGCTTATAGTCCGTTTTCAGAAAACAATGCTTTTAATCAATCCGGGCCTATATTTATTCACAAAAATGAAGTGGAGCAATATTTAGATATTTATAATTTTCCCACAGAATTAAAAGCAGATAAAGAAAATTTCCCTTTATCTCTAATCGGCTATACCAAAGAACAAAAAATGATTTTTACTAAATTAGTTGGAGATAATGATATCGATTTACTAATTGCTGAGATCTTTGAAACAAAAAGCGATGTTGAATATCTTCACGCAAGAAATTCAGAAGCCTGTTGTTTTATTTGTAAAATTGAAAGGGTATAGTAAGGTACTTTTTAAAAATTGAAATTACAGATAATTTAAAAGAAGTAATTTTTTCAATTAAAACTTTACTTCCCAATAAAATTTATTGGGAAGTTTCCGGGATCTTTTAAGAATTTATAAAAATCCAAGGTATCAACAATGAATGTTGTGGATAAACATTGAAAATTTTATATTCCCTAATTATTTTTAACGCAGAGAACTCAATCCCGATAGCTATCGGGATTCGCAAAGTTCACTAAGATTTAAGTAGTGTTTACACAATCAAAGTCCACAAAGCTTTGTGAACTTTGTGTTTTTTTCTAAACTTGGTATATTTAAAAAACTTTGCGTTCTCCGTGGTAATTTTTTCTATATCCACAGATTTTAGGATTGATCCATTGTAAGGGTTAAACGTTAAAACATATGTATTCTTATAACATTAATAAACTTTCGTTATCATTTCATCTATAGGTAAACGAACTTTTTTCGTAGCTGCCATATAGTCTTTTTCGGAATCCCGATATCCTAAAGCGAGGATAACTGTAGAATGCAACTCTTTTTCTTTCAATCCCAAAACCTCATCAATAGTGGCGGCATTAAATCCTTCAATAGGAGTGGCATCCACTTTCAATTCTGCTGCAGCAATAAGTGCTGTTCCTAGTGCAATATAAGCCTGTTTGGCCGCCCAAAGTGCTTTTTGCTCTGCGTTAATAGTGCTGAAATAGGAATGCAATCCATTTCTAAATCCTGATAAGGCACCAGTATCAAGACCTCTTTGCTTTTCTGTCATTGCCATATAATCGTCAATGTAAGTTGAAGACATGTCAGTGAATGCAGCAAAAACCAATAAATGAGAGCAAGAGCTAATCTGTCCATTATACGAATCAGCACCTAATTTTTTTTGAATTTCCGGGTTGCTTACAACAAAAACACGGTAAGATTGCAGACCACAAGAAGATGCTGAAAGATTTATAGCCTCTAAGATCTGATCGATCTTCTCTTCTGTTACTTTGATGTTATTGTAAGCTTTTGTGGCGTAGCGCCATTTTAAATTTTCTATCAAATTCATTACTATTTCTATCTTAAATTTTGACAAATATAAATGATATTGTTTTCTTTTTTCGAGTTTTTAAAGTGCTCTGGGAAACTCCAAATCAATCATCTTAGGCCACTAAAGAATATTTATCTGTTTTACTTCATTATTACATTTGTTTAAAGGTTAATAATCTTTAAAATTTAATATAAAAAGAATAATTAACTGATTTTAAGTATAAATAAAAATATTTAATCTTTTATATTCAAATTTGCAGGGTAAAAAAACTAAACATTGTCATCATATGAAAGCGAACATACAAGAAGATAGGGGAATAAACGAAAAGCAAAATAATGAAAACACCCAGGATACAATCCAAAATGATTTTGCATTCACACTAAAGAGCACTTGTTTAGATGAAAACTATCACCCCTCAAGTGAAACGCGTTTGACAACCAATTTTGCAAATCTGGCCAGAGGAGGTAATCGCCAACAAAACTTACGTAATGCATTAAATATGATTAACAATCGATTCAATGCATTGGCTCATTTTGATAATCCAAAAGCTGATCGTTACCTTGTAGGACTTGAAATCATCACAGTAACGATGAGTATTGATGATAAGAATGGTATTAACAATCTGCCGTTGATTGAAGTTTTAAAAACGAATATTTTTGACCACAAGACTAGCCAGCGTATCGAAGGTATTGCCGGAAATAATTTTTCGTCTTATGTTCGTGATTATGATTTCAGTATTTTATTGATCGAGCATAATAAAAATAAAGCTAATTTTTGTATTCCTGAAAATTTTGGTGATTTGCACGGAAAACTTTATAAGTGTTTTGTCAATTCAGCCACTTATAAAGAGCACTTTAAAATGTCACCGATCATTTGTCTAAGTGTATCGAGCAACAAAACTTATACCCGCACTGAGTATCAGCATCCGGTTCTGGGTTTTGAGTATCTGCAGGATCAGTATTCTATCACTGATGAATATTTCTCTAAAATGGGCTTAAAAGTTCGTTTTTTCATGCCTGCGAATAGTGTGGCACCGATGGCTTTTTATCATTCCGGAGATCTGCTTGCTGATTATACTGATCTTGGACTAATCAGCTCAATCAGCACAATGGAGACTTTCCAGAAGATTTATCGCCCTGAAATTTACAATGCAAATTCAGTGGCTGGGAAAATCTATCAACCTAATCTTAAACACGAAGATTATTCACTGACTCTTGTGGATTATGACCGCGAAGAGCGCAGCCGACTGGCTGTTGAACAGGGTAAATATGCAGAAGAGCATTTCATTAAGCCTTACAAAAGTCTCCTGGAACAATGGTCTGCTAATTTTACCTTTTAATTGATTACAACGCATTAAAATTATACTATTATGAAGAAATTATTATTACCCACCTCTATTGTTGGAAGTTTACCCAAACCTGCCTGGCTTGCACCACCCGAAAAACTTTGGTCACCATGGAAATTAGAAGGCGATCAGCTGCTTGAAGGGAAACAAGACGCTTTACGTATTTCTTTGCAGGAACAGCAATTGGCAGATCTAGATATTATTTGTGACGGCGAGCAGACACGTCAGCATTTTGTAACGACTTTTATCGAGCATTTAAGCGGTGTAGATTTTGAAAATCGTAAAACAGTAAAAATCCGTAACCGTTATGATGCGAGCGTTCCAGTGGTTGTAGGTGAGGTTGCACGTCAAAAAGCAGTTTTTGTTGAAGATGCTAAATTTTTGCGTAAACAGACTAACAAGCCTATAAAATGGGCCTTGCCAGGCCCGTTGACAATGGTAGATACCTTGTACGACGACCATTATAAAAGCCGGGAAAAATTGGCGTGGGAATTTGCGAAAGCACTCAATGAAGAAGCAAGAGAACTTCAAGACGCAGGGGTAGATATTATCCAGTTTGATGAACCTGCATTTAATGTGTTCTTTGATGAAGTAAACGATTGGGGAATGGCAGCATTAGAAAGAGCCATTGAAGGTTTACACTGTCAAACTGCGGTTCATATTTGCTATGGTTATGGAATACAGGCAAATACTGATTGGAAAAAGACATTAGGTTCAGAGTGGCGACAATATGAAGAAATTTTTCCGAAAATTCAAAAATCTAAAATTGATGTGGTGTCTTTAGAATGTCACAACTCTAATGTGCCTTTAAATTTAATGGAACTTGTTCGCGGTAAAAAAGTAATGGTCGGTGCCATTGATGTGGCAACCAACACTATCGAAACACCAGAAGAAGTAGCTGCTACCCTGCGTAAAGCTCTTGAGTTTGTAGATGCCGAAAATCTTTACCCTTCTACAAATTGCGGTATGGCACCGTTATCTAGAGATGTAGCCAGAGGCAAGTTAAGTGCTTTAAGCGCAGGAGCAGAAATTATACGTAAAGAACTTGGGATTTAGTCTCAATATATTAATAATGAATTCCGTGCCTCCACGGAGGAATAATATTTAAACACATTGAAGAAATTATTAGAAGTATTAAAAAAAGCAGGTTTCGACGGTTTCCTGTTAATGATAGCCACCATGATTCTGATGGCTTATTTTTTGCCAAAGCCAGGTATGGTCAAAGAACCTTTTTCGCTGGAGGAGATTGCCAATGCAGGCGTTTCGTTGATTTTCTTGTTTTATGGCTTACGGCTAAGTGTTGAGAAACTAAAAGCCGGACTTTCTAATTGGAAAATGCACATTGTCGTCCAGTTGACAACCTTTTTATTTTTCCCGCTCATTGTTTTGGCATTTCGCCCTTTGTTTGTTAATAACGGCTTCGAGTTGCTTTGGCTGGGCGTATTTTTTCTGGCAGCATTACCGTCCACAGTTTCATCTTCGGTGGTCATGGTTTCCATTGCTAAGGGAAACATTCCTGCAGCCATTTTCAATGCCAGCATTTCCAGTTTGATCGGAGTAGTCGTTACGCCTCTCTGGGTTGGACTGTTTATTGCTTCTGCGACAGGCGATTTTGATGTCAGTCAAATCGTTATAAAGTTGATTCTGCAAGTCTTGCTGCCTGTCATCATTGGCATAAGCCTCAATTCGCGTTTAGGCGCCATTGCCGAAAAATACAAGAAACAGCTCAAATATTTTGATCAGGCAGTTATTCTAACGATTATCTACACGTCGTTTTGCAAGTCATTTTCCGAACATCTTTTTGAAGGCTTCACCGCCCTTGAACTTGCCGGACTCGCTGCAGGGATGATGGCGTTGTTTTTTGCCGTATTCTTTTGTGTCGGAGTACTGAGCCGCCTGCTTGGTTTTTCAGATGAAGACCGTATTACTGTCTTATTCTGCGGGTCTAAAAAGTCATTGGTACACGGCACCGTTATGTCAAAAGTACTGTTTCAGCACAGTACTATCACCGGCATCGTATTGCTGCCGCTCATGCTTTACCATGCCTTGCAATTGATTGCCGCCAGCATCATTGCTCAGGGTATGGCTCGACGAAAAGAATTATAATTTTTATTTATAGCGTGGCCCTTTATCTTTTTTTTGATAAAGGAACCAAGGAGAGCGCTCCCTGCTATAAAATATTACCATTAAGATTTTTATACTGTAAATATACGTTTTGAAGGTTTTTGTGTTTTTAATTTGTTTAAAATAAGGTTTTTGTGTTGTTTTTAATTGTATTTAAAGAATTTTATTCTAATTTAGAAATAAATTAAATCAAAATTCAAAATAAAAATTTTATGGAGCAGATAGACGATATTGATCTTCAGTTATTAAATATACTACACGATAATTCTAAATATACTGTAAAAGAGCTTGCTAAAATGGTAAATCTTTCGGCATCGCCTGTTTTTGAACGAATTAAAAGATTGGAAAACAATGGTTATATTAAAAAATATATTGCCCTCCTTGATGCAGAAAAATTAAACAGAGGGTTTATTGTTTTTTGTAATATCAAACTTAAACAGCACGATCGTAATATCGGGAATCAATTTGTTAGTGATATTATGAAAATAGAAGAAGTTGTAGAATGTTATAATATCTCCGGTGATTACGATTTTTTAATGAAAGTTTCTGCCAAAGACATGAAGCATTATCAGGATTTTGTGTTTAATAAATTGGGATCAGTTGAAAGTATAGGGAGTACTCAAAGTACCTTTGTTATGTCGGAGATAAAAAATCTCTACGGATAGTTCCGCGATGGTTTATTTATTTGAAATTCGCCTTAGCTTTTGTGACAGAAAATGTATTAAGTCCATTTTGGAGTTATTTTATATTTAACATCAAACAACTGCGATAAACCAAAAGAGAAAAAAATCTATATCCTAAACGGGATTTCGAACCATCGTTCAGCTTCGATTAAATCTTTAATGAAGCCACTTTTTGATTGTTTATTTCAGACAGTATAAGGATTTCTTATGAAAAACTCGAAACATGAAATGTTAGGTTGTAAAGGCTTGAAAAATTTACATATTAGTGCATAAAAAAAGAGACAACTATTATATAGATGTCTCTTTTTGTGACCTCGACTGGATTCAAACCAGTAACCTCTTGAGCCGTAATCAAGTGCGCTATTCAGTTGCGCCACGAGGCCATTTCGCTATCAATTAGCTAATTTTTTGTCGCTTTGTTGATTGCTTATTGCGGGTGCAAAGATAGACATAAATGCGAGATATGCAATCTGATCGCTAGGATATATGCAACGATAACGCGGAAATTCTTTCCGTGCTCATCCTTAATATTAATAAAAAATTGATTTTTAATATATTAGTATATACTTTTCGGGCACGGATTACAAATCTGCATGATCGTGTTCGCTTCCATTATCTGCTATGGTATTATTTTAAATTAAAATTCGCTTATTTGAGTAATTATTTAATTAACTAGAAGTTGCCATTTGCTGTTGAAATGTCAGAACGATAAATTCAGCAGGATGAACAACAGCAATTTTTATTGTTACATTCATATAACCATTTAAAAGATCATCTGCAGTCATTGTCGAGCCCAATCCGCACGCTACAGAAAAAGCGTCAGAAGAACTGGCTCCCTGCAAACCTCCTTGTTTCCAGATTGAAGTAAGAAAATTGCTGATCATAGAAATTACAGCTTCCCAGGTGTTTTTATCATTAGGCTGAAATGCGTATGCCTGAGCAGCGAGTTTACAAGATTGTTCTAAGAATATCATTGTTCTTCTCACGGGAATATACCGCCAGTCCGGGCTGTTTCCGTCTAGTGTTCTTGCTCCCCAGATTAGAATACCCAGACCGTTAAATGTTCTAATAGCATTAATCGATTTACCAGACACGGGATCGAGGTTTAAATTGGCTTGGTGGCTGTCCGAAAGAGAAATAGGTAACGATGCTGCACCAACAATAGAAGTATTTGCAGGTGCTTGCCACGGACCAGCGGCATTATCTACTGTAGTAATCACTCCTGCAATACCTCCACTTGGAGGAAGAATATTGGCATCAGCGATGATGTGTTTAATTATCAAGGAATAAGTCTGGCTTGCAATAAGGAGCGCATTGTGATTTTGGGCGACAGTCAAAGTGCTTGCAGGATTTTGAATATTGGCAATAATTGCGGCAACTGCAGAATTAGGAGCGCTTGGAGGATTAAGAATGGCTTCTAACTGTTTTAAATCTCCGCCAAATAAATTGGTGTAATCAAAATCAGAATCTTGCATTATTGTTGTTCCTATAAAAGGATAATATGCCATTCCGTAGCTTAACCCAACAGAACCTGTGTTCATTCTGAAATTTGTAATGTCTTGAGTATACAAAACAGGATCTGGGGCATTACCGCCAATAATGTCAAACAGGCACATTGCTGTTTGCATTTTTGCAGCCTGAAGAAGCATTGACTGCATTAATGTTCCATTGTCTTCTATATTTAATAAAGTGGCTTCGGGACAAATGTACATTGTTGGTTCTTGTTCATTTGTAAATAAAGAAAGACCTTTGATTAAATCATCCAGCTGCACATTTAGGTTTACAACTGGAACTCCAAGAGCCGCTGGTTTTTTTAACGGAGGTCCATAACTGCCTACAGAAACTATATAAGCATCTCCACCGCCATTTTCATAAAAAAACTTTACGCTGTTATATAAATAGTAAACCGTGTTAGGATCTTGAACTATTGAATAATAGGTTCCTGCAATGATGATGTAGTCTCCCTTTAATGGCTGGCTTTTTTCTGCCACTAAATAATATTGAGGATTGTACTGTTTAGAAGGATTTACAAGTGCAGGTGGATCTGGCAAACAGAAAAAAGCCTGAAAATCAGCAAATGATGTGATTTTTACTGGCACATTCGTATACGATTTCCCTTCGTAAGCAGCCTGTGGTGTGTATCCTATAAATGCTGGTACTGCTGTAGGAACTGCAACAACAGAATTAGGAAAAGCATTTAATTCCTGAATGTAAACACCAGGAGTCTGAATGGTAGATAAATTCATTGATTTTAGTTTTTAGCGTTTATTTTTAAGATAGAACGTATTTTTTAGATTAAAAAACAAGTCTTCTTGGTTGGGGAATAATGGCACTGAATTTATTTATTTTTTAATAATCATGTTTCATAGGTGGTATAGATAGATTAAAAAGCCCTCGAGTTCACTGCATTTTTCGTGAAACTTTTCCCTTTATTAATTCACGGAAGTAATTATTACAGATAAAAGGCGGTTTTTAAAATACAATGTGAATTCTAAGATTCGACTGCGACCATTTTTGCTTTAATATCTTTTTATTGTAATACTAAAGTACTGTGAATAAATATTTTGAGAGTACGTATATTTACCTGTTTTTTGCAAACCAGCTTGTTTTGAGGTACTAAAAAAACAAAGCCCATTTCGTTTGAAATGGGCTTTTGAGCTTGTGACAGGAACAGGACAAATTTCCTGAATTTAATTAAGCGGTTCTTTAGTATCAATTTCGATACTTGGTGGCATAAGCTTGTACATTACAGGAGTTACAATTCTCGATAGAATGGTCGAACTTATCAGTCCGCCGATAAGAACAATGGCTAGCGGTGCAATTAAAGGATTCGAATTCAAAGCTAGAGGAATAAGACCGCAGATTGCCGTTATCGAAGTCAGAACTACCGGTAGAAAGCGTGTTTCTCCGGCAATTGCAATTGCCTCATCTATGGAGTGTCCTTCTTGTCGGAGCTGATTGGTAAAATCTACCAGTAAGAGTGAATTTTTAACCTGAATACCCGACAGACCGATAAAACCAATAATAGCCACTAACGACATAGGACTTCCGTTAATAAGTAATAATACAACCCCTCCTAAAATTCCCAACGGAATAATGGAAAGTACAATGATGATTCCTTTGAATGTTTTGAACTGCAATAGCAGTACACCAATGAAAAGGAATGTGCTTAAAATAATTACCGAAAGGAAATTCCCTCCCAGAGCATCTCCTTCAGACTCTTTTTCGCCTGATAATTTATAGTAATAACCTTTTGGCATTTTAAGTTTATTGAGTTTGGGGATGATCTCTGTTAATAAATCATTAGCATAATAACCTTTGTCTGATAATGCTGTAACCTTTGCAAAACGGGATTTATTGAAATGATTAATCGTTGTTGGCGAAGTTTCAAAAGAGATTTCTGCAATTTGGTTCAATGCAATTGGCGTTCCCTGAATATTATTTACATAAAGATTTTTTAAAGCGTCCAGATTAGAAAATTTATCTCTTGGCAGCGTAAGGGTAACATTTCTGGCATCACCTCTGTCATCGATGTAATCGCCAACCGTTAATCCGGCTACAGCAAGACGTACAACTTTATCTGCCTCACTTGTCATTACACCTAATGTTCTTGCCTTTTCTTTATTAATTTTTACTTTGACATCTGTTTTGTACGTGTTGAGTTCATTGTTGATATAAACTGTTCCTTTCTGATTTCGTAAAATAGTTTCAACTTGAGAAGAAAGCTTACGCAAAACGGCCGGATCTTCTCCAAAGAGCCTCACTACAATGTTGGCCTCGAGGGGAGTTCCCTGCTCAAAATCTTTAACTTCTATTTTAGCGTAAGGCATTGTTTTGAATTTCTCTCGTAGCCTTTTAATCAAAGCTGTTTTTTCGGTAGGTTTTGCCTCATCTTCCAACTGCACAAAAATCTGTGCAAAATCAGGTTTTCTGTCCTGCGGGTGCACATTGTAATAAATCTGTGGGTTTCCCTTGCCGACATTCGCCGTATAAAAGACAATTTCTTTATGGTTTTTCAGTTCGGCTTCGACCAGTTTTGTTACCCTGTCGCTTTCGGTCAAATTGGCTTGAAGCGGCATTTTTATATTAATAAGAAACATTG
Source organism: Flavobacterium piscisymbiosum (assembly GCF_020905295.1). Taxonomy (NCBI): domain Bacteria; kingdom Pseudomonadati; phylum Bacteroidota; class Flavobacteriia; order Flavobacteriales; family Flavobacteriaceae; genus Flavobacterium; species Flavobacterium piscisymbiosum. The sequence goes on from NZ_JAJJMM010000001.1 coordinate 4,163,864, forward strand.
GTTTCTCTGAAGTTGGGAATAACTTAAATCCGGTAGCCTTAAAAAGTCCAAAGGCAGTTATGCTCAATGCTATCGAAATAGCAATTGTTGTTTTTGGAAACTGCAATGCTTTAGGCATAACCCTGCTGTAAGAACGTGTCAGGAACTTTTGCAGGTATTGAAGAAAAACATTTCCCTCGCCATGTTCGTGTGTTTTTAAAAATCGGCTTCCCAGAAACGGAACCAATGTCATGGCCACAATCATTGACGCCAGAACACTCGTAATAATTGCCATAGGAAGACTTCTTATAAACTCACCTGAAACATCAGGAAGAAAAGCCAGCGGTAAAAAAGCAATAACAAGAGTAGCGGTACAACCAACAACTGCAAGACCAATTTGTTTCGTGCCCTTTAGAACAGCATCCATTTTAGAATGACCTTCACGAAGCCAGCGCTCGATGTTTTCGACGACCACAATACTATCATCCACCAGAAGTCCTAAAGCGACCACCAAACCTACAATGCTCAACTGATTTAAGGAATAGCCGAATGCATTCATGACAATAAGTCCCAAAGCCAGTGAGAGCGGTATGGATATCATTACAATTAAGGAAGCTCTTGATCCTAATGGTAAAAGCGTAATGATCACCAGAACAATCGCAAGGGTAAAATCAAAGCCTAAATGCCCCAAACGCTGCGATACCATATTGGCCTGATCAAAGTTTTTAACCAGCTTTATATTTTGAGGCAGGTCTTTAGAGAAATCTTCTACGATTGGTAAAAATTGTTTTTGAACGTCAGTTATATTTACGTTGTCTTTCATACCTACGGTAACCAGAACACAACGATGACCATTTATACGGGTAATATGATCTACTGTTTCAGATTTGTAACCTACTTCGGCAACATCCTTCATATAGATTATTTTACCATTTGCGTTGTATATAACCGTATTAGCAACATCATCGGCATTTTTAAATTTACCGCTTGTCTTTACATTAAATACCTTACTGTCAAGATTGATGCTTCCTCCGGGAATATCGGCAGCTTCACTCTGAAGACTTCCCATAACGACATTCAAGGGGATTTTTAACTGCGCGAGTTTATCCAGCTGCAGATCAATTCTTATTTCCTGTTCGGGTATTCCGGCATATTTTACGTCTTTAAGATTGGTGATTTTTTCAAGTCTTGTCTTCAATTCGTCTGCAGCATCACGTAGTTTTTTATCTGATGCATTTTCTGAAATTAAGGCCACCTGAAGAATTTTTACATCTGAAGAAGCAATTTTCTCTGTTTTGATGAGGTAAATATCCTTAGGAAGTTCGCTGTTTTGAAGCGCTTTCATTTCCGTAGAAATTTCCTGATACTTATTATCTACATCAACTCCATATTTAAATTTTACCTGAAAAGCAGCTACTCCGTCTTCAACAGTAGTAAGGATTTTATCAATATTCTCAAGTCCGTAAATTTTATTTTCAATAGGTTTTACTACTTGTTCTTCCATATCCTTTGGACTAGTTCCGGGATAAATAACCGTAATTAGATATTGCGGAGGATGAGTAGAAGGATCTTCTGATCGCGGCATTGAAAACAGGGTCAGATACCCTACAACAGACACGAGAAGAAATATAATCAGTGTGAACTGATAGTTTTTAACGGCAAAGTTTGTAATCTTCATGGTGCTTATTATTTAATGATCTTAATCTTTGATTCTTCGTTAAGATAGGCGCTGTTCGAGATCACTATCTGGTCTGTTTTCTCAAGGCCGTCTTTGATGTACACGATTTTGTTTTCAAATTTGTAAATGGTCACAGGCTGTCTTCTTACTTTATTATTTTCAACTAAAAAAACAAAAGCCTTATTACCGTCTGCTTCAATAAGTGCATCGTAAGGGATCGTGATTAAATCCTGAGCAGTATCGGCACGTATTTCGGCTTTGCCAAACATACCCACGGCAGGTTTACTGTTTTTCATGTCCAGTTTTAATTCTACCTGAAAAGATCCCAAGGCTGCATCTGCAGATTGAGATTTTCTAAAAACCACGGCATCAAAGTTTTTGTCAGGATAACCATCCAATGTAACAGATGCTTTTTGGCCAATTTTAACCGATGCCCATTCCTTATCTGTAAGTCCAATTTTTAACAGGTAATTATTGTTGTGGGATGTTTCATTTATGGCTAAAACAGGAGAGCCGGGACCTGTAACTTCGCCCTCGCTTGCTATTTTTTGAGATACAAAACCATCTGTTGCCGCATATATTTTGGCATAACGGGCATTAAAAGCAACCGCATCTTTTTGTTTTCGAGCAATGTCGAGACCTGTCTTTGTGTTTTGAAGCTGTTCTAAAGTATATACGCTGTCCTGATAGAGATTTTTGGCTCGGGTATAATCCCTCTCGTATTTTTTTACATTTAAATCAGTCTGGTTCAAACCCGCACTGATTTCGGTTTCATCCAATGCGGCTAAAAGCTGTCCTTTTTTAAAGAAATGCCCTTCTTCGACATAAATGTGCCTTACGATACCACCAATTTTAAAGCTGTAATTGGCAGTGTTTTCTGTTGTGACTAAACCGGAAGCATTGATGTTACTCGTAAGCGCTAAAGATACTGCTGGTGCTGTTTTAATGGATACAATATCTGCAGTTTCAAATTGGTTATGCTCTTTTTTTTCTTCTTTACAAGCATAAAAAACAGGAAAGGCAAAAAGACATATTACTATTGATTTTTTACTCACAAGCGTAAAATATTTTTTTTTGTGTTCGTGCCCCTCGTCTGATAGGCGAACGGATGAATTAATCTTCGATTTCATAAGTATTGTTTTTGGATTATTTTAAAGTAAAAGTGGCATTGGCTCTTTCTAATTCTGCATAGGCAATCCAGGAATTATAAAGAGATATATTCGTATTAAGCTGTGCATTTACCCATTGATTCTGTGCATCCAGAAGTTCAATGTAGATGGCTTGTCCTTCTTTATATAATTTGGTTATGTCCTCATTATATTTTTTGGCCGCTGCTTTTTGATTTTTATCGGCATTGAATTGTTCCAAAGCAGCTATTAAATTATTTCGGTTAACCTGAAATTGAAGCAGCAGCTGCTGTTTTACATTATCAGTCTGTGAGTTTATTTTATTGCTTTCTTCCTGAACCTGTTTAAGTCTGTATTTGTTTTTATTGCCTGAGAAAATAGTCCATTCTAAAGCGGCACCGGCAAAATAGTATCGGGATTGTTTATCTACTTCGAAATCAAAGTCCTGAAATCCGAAATCAGCAAAACCACTCAATTTTGGATACCAATACGATTGGGTGAGCTTACTTACATTTTCATTTATATCTTTGGCCATAGTAAGCTTTGAAAGTTCTTCTCTGCCTGAGGTGTTTTCCTGTACCAATGCACTCGGCAGGCTTTCTTTATCAGAATCAACTTCAATTTCGCTGTCAAGCTTTTGATTAATTAGAAAATTAAAATATGTTTTCGCATTATTGCTGACTTGTTTTGCTGTTTCCAGATTAGCCTCGATACGAATTACTTCATTATCACTTCTAAGAACTGCCGTACGGTTTATCTTGTCATTTTTAAATAAAGACTGATTAACCCTTTGATTTTCTTTTACCAATGCTAAAGCATCCTCATAAATATTAATTCCTTCAATTGACTGCAGGTATTTATAGTATGCGGTTTTTATTTCTTTAACCAGTTCCCTTTGATAGATTTCAAGTTCTATTTTTTGTAAAGAAGTTTGTTGGCTTTTGATTCTCTTGTTATAGATAATTTCATAGTTCAGCAACGGCATTGTCGTATGAATTTTAGCATCATAAAAATTATCGGGATTAATCAAAACCGACTGGTTCTGCAGAGAAGGAAAAGCATTCGAATTGGTTATTTGATTGAGCGTGCTGTATACAGGGTTCAGCATATCCCCAATCGGAATATCAATGGTTCTTCCGCCATCGGCCTTAGTATAATTGGCATTCAGGGAAACAGTAGGGTAGAACAGGGAACGGGCTTCCTGCAAGGCATACATACTTTTATTGATATCGAAGTTGTGCTGTTTGATTACCTCATTGCTTTTTAATCCAATCTGGATATAATTATCGAGTTTGCTTTGGGAATATCCTATAAATCCAAAACAAAGAATGGTTAATGTAATTGCTTTTTTCATTTTATTGTACATTGTTTTTAAATTGAACATTGTTCATTTTTTTGATCAAAAAAAAGTTTAAAGTTTCTTTATTATTTTTAAATATTCATTGTATCCCTCAGAAAGGATGGTATCCGGGTTAGAAAATTTTACGCCTTTTGTTCTTTGGCGTATTTCCAGACAGCACATTCCGTGTACTAAACTCCAAATCATAAAAGATAATGCTTCTAATGAATGTCCTTCAAAATGCCCTTCGTTCATACATTCTTCCACGGTTTTCTTTAAAGCACCAAAAGTGTCAGCTCCTTCATTCCATGCTTCTTTCTCAGTACTTTCAATAAATTCCATCGGCGCTTTTACGATGAACATTAAATCATACATTTCAGAATTTTCCATGGCAAATTTCAAATAGGTAAATCCCATTTTTCGAAGACGTTCCATTGGATCTTTTATAGCGAACAATTCGGTAAAATACCCGCCTAGTTCCTGAAAACCAATAGAGTGTAGGTCGTGAAGAATAGCATTTTTATCTTTGAAATAAACATACACAGTTCCAACGCTGTAGTCAATTTCATCAGCGATGTTTCGAATCGTAGTCTGTTCAATGCCTCTCTCCAAAAAGAGTTTTTTAGCTCCTTTTAGGATCAGCATTTTTAAGGCTTCTTTTTCACGTGCTTTTCTTTCTGCTGTACTCATGCGGCAAAGGTATGTATATTTTTTGAACAGTGTTCATTTTTTTAATAATAATTTTAAATTAGCTTATTTTTTGATCATTTTTGCTTCACGTTTTCTTCTAAATAATTTAATTATTTGCTTTTAAAATGAGTAAGAATTGAGATTTTAAGGTTTTTAACAAGTTTGAATTTCTTAACTTTGCATAATGAAAGACAAGGTAATAAGAGAAGTTTCCAAGTTTAATAACGAACTGAAACTGCAAGGCTTTAAAGCATTTCAGATAGAAGATGATGGTGCAGAAACCAGATCTTACAGTAGAAAGGAGTTTTATAAAATCTGCCTGACAACTGGTAAAAGCAAGATTCATTATTCTGATAAAACCTATGAGCAGGAGGGTACGATTCTCTTTTTTGGAAATCCTCATATTCCATATTCATGGGAAACCATTTCTACGACTTATGTTGGTTATACGATCTTATTTTCGGAAGAGTTTTTTAAAAACTCCGAGCGTTCTGAAAGTCTGCAGCAATCTTCTTTTTTTAAAATTGGAGGAACACCGGTTTTGAAAATAACAGAAGAGCAAAGAGGTTTTCTTAATACTATTTTTCATAAAATGATTTCGGAACAAAAAAGTGATTATGTTTTTAAAGATGAACTCATTCGCAATTACATCAGTCTCATTATACACGAATCTTTAAAGATGGAACCTTCTAAAAATTTCGAACATAATAAGAATGCATCTTCCAGATTGTCATCTGTATTTTTGGAATTACTCGAAAGACAATTTCCAATTGAAACAACTTCCAATCCACTTCAATTAAGAACGGCACAACATTATGCACAACATCTGAATGTGCATGTCAATTATCTGAATCGAGCCGTAAAAGAAGTTACAGGAAAATCGACAACAACTCATATTACCGAGCGGATTATAACAGAAGCCAAAGCGCTATTGCTCCATACTGATTGGAGTGTTTCTGAAATTGGTTATGCGCTTGGGTTTGAATATCCAACTTACTTTAATAATTTCTTCAAAAAGAATACCGGCACCAATCCTTCTGCATTTCGTCAATCGGAAGTTTGAATTTCTTAATCTTTGGTTTGATAATCGTTACTGCCTTGCTTAAAGGCAGTCTTATCTTTGTATCTGGTTATTTAATTCAAATATTATGTCAGATTCAAACCTTATTTCCGATGCCGCACCATTTCAAAAAGATATTTTTGAGAGACTTTTAGCAGGTGAAACGATACTTCCTAACGATTCGCAAATTGGCAGATTGAGAGAAGAGGCCTTTGCCGTGAAAGCATTACTTAATCAGATGAATAATGCTGTAAATCCTGAAGAAATCACACAGATACTAAGCAGGATTTTAGCTAAAGAACTTCAGGATGTTGCCGTATTTACACCTCTTTATATCAATTGCGGAAAACATATTACAATTGGTAAAAACGTATTTATCAATTTTGACTGCACTTTTTTGGCATTGGGCGGAATTACCATTGAAGACGATGTTTTAATTGGCCCGAAAGTCAGTCTCATTACCGAAAATCATCCGCTAAATCCTGAGGAAAGAAAAGGACTAACAGCTAAATCAATTCTCATCAAAAAAAATGCATGGATTGGTGCCAATGCTACGATTTTGTCCGGCGTAACAATTGGAAAAAATGCAGTTGTCGCAGCAGGAGCAGTAGTCTCTAAAGATGTTCCCGATAATACCATCGTTGGTGGAATTCCTGCAAAATTCATTAAAAATGTTCAACCTTAAAAGAGATAATTATGAAGCTGAACTGTAGTGGTGAAATTTGAAAACAATTAAACTCAAATGAAAAATATAAAATTGAAAGCAATTAAAAGAAAATGAAAAAAACATTCGCAATCGCAATATTATTATTGATAACAGGACAAGTATCTGCACAAAAAGTACAATCAAATTTAGAAAAAATGAACACATCAAAAGAACATTATACATTTCAGCTTAGTGACAAAGTAATACGTCAAAAAGTGAGCTTCAAAAACCGTTACGGCATTACATTAAGCGGAGATTTATACTTGCCGAAAAACGCAGGAAACGAAAAATTGTCTGCATTAGCCATTAGCGGACCTTTTGGAGCGGTGAAACAACAATCATCCGGATTATATGCCAATCAAATGGCAGAACGTGGTTTTATAGCTTTGGCTTTTGATCCATCTTATACAGGTGAAAGTGGGGGTGAACCAAGAAACATGGCTTCTCCGGAAATCAATACAGAAGATTTTAGCGCTGCGGTTGATTTTTTAGGATTACAAAAGAACGTTGACAGAAATAAAATTGGCATCATTGGGATTTGTGGTTTTGGCGGTTTTGCATTAAATGCGACTGCTATTGATAAACGTGTAAAAGCCGTTGCGACGACAAGTTTGTATGATATGACCAGAGTAATATCAAAAGGATACAATGATTCTGTAACATTAGAACAAAGAACCAAAACATTGGAAGCTTTAGGTGAGCAGCGTTGGAAAGATGCCGAAAGCGGAAAACCGGCAGATGGACCAAGAAATTTACCGGAAAAATTGAAAGGCGATGAACCGCAATTTGTAAAAGAATATTTTGATTATTACAGAACGTCGCGTGGTTTTCAAGTTAATTCTGTGAATTCAAATGGAGCCTGGCTGGTAACAAATCCGATATCTTTTATGAATATGCCAATACTTACTTATGTAAAAGAAATTTCGCCAAGACCAATGCTTTTAATTGCAGGAGAAAATGCGCACTCAAGATATTTTAGTGAAGATATTTTTAAAGAGGCAAATGAACCAAAAGAGTTAATAATTATCCCAAATGCAGTTCATGTCGATTTGTATGACAAAGTAGAGGTAATTCCGTTTAATAAATTAGATGATTTTTTTAAAAAATATTTGAAGTAAAAGCCAGATAAAAAAACCGTTGACATTCATCAACGGTTTCTATATTTAAAGCTAAAAATAGGGCTTTATTTCACAGCATCATTTACAGTTTGGCTATCTACAAACTGTTCGAAACTGATAATTTTTCGGTCTTTCAATTTCCAAAGGTGAGCCACTCTGGCATTGATTGATTTGCCTGTGATTTTATAAGTGCCTGTGTAAGTTCCGTAAGCAACTACTTTATCATCGCTGGCAACATAATCTTCGGGAGTAAATTTGTAATCAATCCATTCGCTTCCTAATCGGTTAAAGACATTTTTCTTTATATTTTCTAAACCAATATAAGTTCCTGCATAGGGAAAACCTTTAGCTTCTGTCCACGAAATATCTTTGGCAACATATTTAGCCAAATTTTGACCATTCTCTTCCGAAGTTTTTCCTTCGTAAGTGCTTTTAACTATTTCAAGATTTGTCATTGTCTTTTTATTTAAAGAACAGCCTGACAATACAAAGAGTATCGTCAGGCTGTAAATGATTGATTTTACCATTTCATTTCTCCAGTATTCACTTTTGCACCAATCATTAGGGCAGTTTCAAAAGTAAGTGTTGGATATTTTGTTTTCAAAGCCGTAATCAAAGCTTCTGATGTTTTGTTGGTTTTCAAAGCTTCTTCGTAGAATTGAATATAACTTTTCGTGTGATTTACAGCAGCGATATCAAATGGAGAATTAGAATTAGCATGAGCCGGAATTACAATTTCAGGTTTCAAAGCCGAGATTTTATCTAAAACGGCAATCCAGTTTTTACGGGCTTCTGTAGTTTGAGCATCAGCCATCCAAAGATGGAAACTAGTTCCAAAAATATTAATTCCGCCTACAACTGTTTTGATAGAAGGAATCCATACAAAAGTTTTATTTGGAAAATCTTCCAAACCAATGATTTCTAATTTCTGACCTTCCAATTCAATGCTGTTTCCCTTTAAAACCTGCGGCAAAACAACATTTGACGTAATTGCTTTACCTAATCGTTCGCCCCAAACGTCTAATTTTTTTTGCGCTGTAGCCTTAATTGCTTCTACAGAAGCAGGTGATGCATAAGCAACTACATCCGGGAAATATTTTTTAAATATCTCCAATCCAAAATAGTAATCAGGATCTGCGTGAGAAACAAAAATGGTAGTTAATTTTTTACCGCTTGCTTTAATCTCCTGCGCTACTTTTTCGGCATCCGCCAAAGTAAATTGCGCGTCAATTAAAATCGCATCTGTTTTTCCCGATACAATTACCGATGCTACACCAAAGCTATTTTCTGATGCGTTGTAAACCTGAAGTTTTAAATCTTTAGTTTCAATTGTTTTGAAACTTTGTGCTTGTGATTCCATATTCAATAAAATTAAAATTGTTATAAATACTCTTGAGATAGTGTGTTTCATTTCTTGTGTTGGTTTAAATTAACACTGCAAAGATGAAACGAAATGAGATCTTAAAACATTAAACTAGTTTAATAAATAAAGGGAAATCTTATTTTTTAACAGCAATTTTCTTTCGAATATTACTCAGGAAAACATTGGTAATGCCCAAATAAGCAGCTATTTGTATGTTAGAAAGTCGTTGAATAAGGTGTGGGTATTTTTCTATAAATTCGATATAACGGGATTCTGCTGTTTTACTAAGGTTATCTATCATTCTTCGTTGAAGTGCAACGTGCGTTTTTTGTGTCATTACCCGAAATAGCTTTTCGATTTCAGGTAAGTTGGCATAAGCAAACTCCTTATCTTTTTTAGAAATTACAAGTACTTCGCTGTCTTCGAGAGCTTCTATAAAAAGTTGTGATGGCACTTCATTAGTAAAACTGTCAATATCAGTAATCCACCAATTTTCAATAGCAAAATAGAGTATTTGCTCAAAACCATTTTTATCAATATGATAAACCCGAAAAAGCCCTTTGGTAACAAAACCTTCAAATTTACAAATCTCACCTTCTCTGAGTAAAAAGTTTTTTTTAGGGATTAACTTTTGCTCAAATAAATTGCAAAAATTTTCTATTTCATTTTCTGAAAGAGAAATATGTTTAGCGATATTTTGTTTTAAAAGCGCTTTCATATAACAGTATGTAAAAGTGTTGCTAAAATATTTCTTTGCCTGAGCTAAGGTACATAAATATGTAATTAAGCTATTGATTTTGACAAAGGATAATACATTTCAATACCTTATAGAAGACTTCTTAAAACAAATCAGTTTATATTATCCTACTATCATTTAGTATTTTAACTCAATAGTTTAATTATATAAAATTTGACTGATATGGGTTAAGAAAATTATGCAGACAGAGACCTTTAGTAAAAAAGATATAAATTGTTTCAACTTATTTATTGGGCTTTTGTAAGCGACATTTTAATTGCCAAAGCGGTCAAAACTCCAGCCATAAACCATTTTTGTATTTTTACCCAAACCGGATTATTTGAAAAGAAAACGGAAACTTTTGATGCCGTTAAAACGATTATAAAATTAACACTAAAACTCACTATGATTTGAGTAATACCTAATTGAATACTTTGAGTAAAAATAGAACCATATTCAGGTTTTATGAATTGCGGAAAAAAGGATAAATAAAAAACGGCAACTTTTGGATTCAAAACATTGGTTAGAAAACCGATTCTGAATAATTTGCCTGGTTTATCTGGTGATAAATTATTCGGGGTTTCAAAAATTCCCTTACTATTTGGTTTTATGGCTTGAAACGCTAAATACAAAAGATAAACAACTCCAATTGTTTTTAGAATGGTATAAGCTATTGGTACGGCAAAAAGAATAGCTGTCAGACCAAAAGAAACCATAGTAATGTGAAATAAAAAACCACAAATTACTCCGGCAAGCGATATTATACCTGCTTTTTTTCCCTGTGTAATGGAACGTGAAATCAAATAAAGCATATTTGGACCTGGGCTAATGACCAGTACAAATGCGGCTAGTGAGAAAAGTAAAATTTCATTAAAAGGTATCATGTTTTATCGTTTATAAATTAAATTTGAAATACTTTTTTAAGTACTTCTGGTTAAAAATATAGATTCTTAACCAGAAGATTACTTACTAAGATTTTGATTTTATCAGGTTATATACTAACATTTTTTGACTTTATCCAGTTAAGGAATTAGAATTGCCTTATAAATTTTAGTGCAAAAACGGTATAAAACTACGAAAGTTTAATTTATTATCTAGGCTCAACTTGCACAAAACCGATGCTAATTACATAGTGTTCTTATAGGTTTGAATGCTGTTGGTTTTCTTGTAAGTACAACATTGCTTCTTTGACTGCTTGTATTGTGTTTTTGGGATGAAAACCCAATTCAGTTCTCGCTTTTGTGATGTCGAAGTTTTGTTGAAGTCCTGAAAACATGGCGATATCTTTGATGCTCAATAAGGGAGCTTTTCCATTTATCTTACTGCCAATTTCCATAAACCAGGCAATGGTAAATAATATTGGTTTTGGAACTGCCATAGGAAGTTTTATTTTCAAGTCTGGAAATAACTCCTGTGCAATTTGTGTTGTCTCTTTTATAGAAGTGCATTTTTCATTTGCCAGGATATAACGTTCGCCGTTTTTTCCTTTTGTTGCTGCTAAATAACAACCTTGAGCAACATCTTTTACATCAATCCAATCTAAAGTGATGTTTGTTTCAACGGGTATTTGCTTTTCGAGAATCAAAGAAATAATATTATAAGAAACACTTAAAGGTTTGAAAGCGGTGCTGCCAATCATTGCAGATGGTAAAACGGCAACCAATTCTATATTGTGCTTTCGGGACAATTCAAAAGCTAGTTTTTCGCCATCATTTTTTGAATTGTAGTACATATCCCTACGGTCAGGATTTTGTCCGTAACTCTCTTTAGTAGGAAGCTTGGAATAGTTTAAAGCTGCAATAGAACTTACGTACACAATTCGTTTTACACCTGCTTCTGCTGCGGCTTCAACAATATTTTTGGTACCTTGAATATTGACATCATAAATTTCTTTTTTGGGGTCTTTGGCCCAAAGTTTAAAGACTGCTCCAACTGCGTAAAATGTTTCTACACCTTGTAAAGCGTTTACTAAGGACTGTTTATCGGAAATATCAGATTGTACGACTTCACAATTTAAGCCCGTAAAAGGTTCTTTATTTTTGATGTTGCGAACCGAAGCTCTTACCGGAATACCTTTGCTGATAAGCAATCTTACCAAGTTGTTGCCAAGATGCCCATTTGCTCCTGTAACCAATGCTAAATTTTTCTGTGCCATTTTATTTGTTTTTATTATGGCACAAAATTGGGATATGATTTTTTTAAAATGCTTCGCAAATGTTACCTAATCATTTGCTTCCTGATTCTGCTCAAACTTTTTGGGTTCATTCCTAAAAACGAAGCAATGTATTGAAGAGGAACATTGTGTATAATTTCAGGATAATTCTCAACCAACTTTTTATAACGCTCTTCTGCCGTTAAGGTTGCTAAATCTTTTGAGCGGTTTTCGTTGTATGTAAGGGATTGCTCAAACACCCACATACTAAAATCTTTAAATGACGCACTACTTTGAAGAAGAAAATCCAAGTCAGTTTTTGCAATTCTCAAAAGTTCACATTCAGTAATACATTCTACATTTTCATTAGATTTTGTCTGGTTGATAAAATTGGTATAAGAAGTAAAAAAACCTGGCGGACAGTTGATATGGGTGGTAACTTCATCTCCTAAATTATTGTAATAAAACAGTCTCATAAAACCCGACAGGACAAAGTAAAGATATTTAGGGACTTTACCCTCTTCTTCAATAATCCGATTTTTAGGAAATAATACTGGTTCAAAATACTTTTTACATAGTTCTTTGTCCGGGTCAGTAAGTACAATTTTAGTACTTATCAGGTTCAATAATTGGTCGTGCATTTACTAATATTAGAATATCTGTTACTTTTTAGTCTATTTGATTGATTGGCGCTAACGTTCCTGCTATTGGGAGGGTTGCATATTTAATAACGAAGTATTTTCTACCAAGCGAAAATACGATTAATATTATTAAACTTAAGTTGATCATTATAATTTGTAATTAATTCTACTCTAAAGTATTGTTAGTAATAGTCTAATGTTTTGTTGATCATGTTACGAAGTTCATAAAGTTATTGATTACAAGAAAAAGTTATTAAACAATCTATTTGAATTAAAAGAAACCATCTTAACTTTTTGTGGCAAATTTTAAGGCAGTTCCATAAAGGTCATGTTAAGTTTATTCAATAATAATTAAAGAATGTTTTTTTTCGTAAACCTTATGATCCTGGATATTATTTGTCAAGTATATTTTTATAAGTGATTCCATCTTTTATAATCAACAATAATATTTTGTCATAATCTTCCATTATACTTAAATTTAGCATAGGATTTCCATCTACTAATAAAAGGTCGGCATAAGCACCTTCTTCTATAACACCCAATTTGTTAGGATAGGGATTGCGTGGTCCGCTCATGGCAAGTAATTCTGCATTTGTAGATGTAGCCATTTTTAATATTTCATAAGGCTTGTACCAGCGTAACAACTTTACAAGATCTCCTGCTCTTTTTGCCGAATGCTCAGGCTCAAAAAGACAATCCGTTCCAAAGGCAGTTTTAATATTATATTTTTTTGCAAAATTGTAGGCTTTATCAGTACCGCTCATCATAGTTTGTTGTTTTATACGGTTTGGTGAACCATCAGCATAAAGGCTTTTGCCGTCATCTATAAAAGGTTGCAGACTTAACCATGCCTTTTTATCTGCTAACATTTTTGCTGTTGTATCATCAATAAGTTGAGCATGATCTATACAACGCACTCCTGCACGTAAAGCAGTTTGTATGGCTCTTGGTGTATAGGCGTGAACGGTGACATACGTACCCCAGTTTTCTGCTGCGTCAACTGCAGCTTTCATTTCTGCTTCTGTAAATTGAGATACATCTAAAGGATCATAAGTTGAAGAAACGCCACCACCAGCCGCTAATTTTATTTGTGTGGCACCAAGGCGAAGTTGTTCCCGCACACGTTTCAGGACTTGGTCTGCACCGTCTGCTATAACACCGAAATTATTACGTTCTGTAAAATCAAGGCTTGCCGCCAAATCTCTTGGAACAGCATTAGGAGTTAGAAAGTCTCCATGACCTCCGGTTTGGGAAATCATAGCGCCTGAAGGATAAATACGTGGACCAATTATTAAGCCTCTGTCAATAGCCTTTTGTAATCCTCCGGCAGGACCGGCAAGATCTCTGAAAGTTGTAAAGCCCTGCATTAGGTCTTTTTCTGCAGATTTAATAGCATTTGCAGTAATGTATTCTATATCACTATTCATCAATTCCATAACACCCATCGATTCCATCATGATATGCGTATGGGCATCAATAAGGCCTGGCATTAAGAATTTTCCTTTGCCATCAATAATAGTAGTATTTGTGCTTTTATCAGTTGGTATTGGTGATGTAGAAATTTTACTAATCAGATTATTAACAATCAAAATATTTCCCTTAGTTGTTTTTTCATCCTTACCATTAAAAATTTCAACATCGTTGATGAGAATTGTTTTTTGAGTCATTCCATAAAATGAACTCAGTAAAATTGCCATGACCAATAATTTTCGTTTTATAGGATACATATCTAGAGGGGTGTTTTGAAGTTATAGTACTAATATAGTAAATGTTATATTATTTTATTGATTTTTAGTGAGATATTAATCAGGGTATTAGCTTATTTAAAACAACAGAAAAAAGGTCAATTTTGAAGATATATTTTTGGTGTAAAAAAAGTATTTGCATCTTGTTGTTTGATTCTAAAAAAGAAAATAAAAGCAAAACGAGTCAAACTCACACATTTAGTATCTGTCTTTCATTGACTTTATAAATTTGGTTTGGATAGCTTGTCGTTTCCAATTATTAATACTAGAGTATTATTAAAAACATCAATTAAGTTAAAATGAAATTTCTTTTTGTCCTCTGTTTGGTTTCATTTTATAAAATGAAACGTATTTGTTAAGCTATAAATCTATCCTTGTCAATCAATTGGGTAAATTTATTTAAGAAACAATTTTCATAAAATAAAAAAGACAGAAACTCCTGTAAACCTTGAATAACAAGCCCTTTATAAGTTTATCATAAAATAAAAAATCAAAAAAGATGAAAAAGAAAATATTTACATTTAGCACATTGACATTTATAGTGATTAGCCTGATTTCCTCCTGTAAAAAAGAGGTCAAAGAGAACGACACAGCTGTTGTAAAAGAAAGTGATTCTGTTAAAACGGAAATTATTTCAGGGCCGATACCCAATACCAATATGACGCCAGAATATATTAAAACATTATCAGCTAATATTTATTTATGGGCATGGCCAATGGTTAATATGCATAATCGTAAATTGATGTTTGAAAAAGTACCCTATCCGGTGCTAGGTAAGGGAATACTTCCTCTTTCTTCAATTAACCATATTGCAATGCTTACCGATTACGTTGATGCCGAAGAAAGAGAGGTTGCATGTCCTAATCAGGATGTTGTTTACGGACTGGCACCATTAGATTTAACTAAAGACGCTGTTATTGTGCAGGTGCCTGATTTTGGAGATCGTTTTTGGGTTTATCAGGTTTGTGATCAGCGCACAGAAGGTTTTGCTAAACTTGGAAAAATGTACGGTAGTAAGCCGGGATTTTATCTGTTAACGAGCAGCGACTGGAAAGGTAAGGTTCCTGATGGAATCAACGCTGTATTTAAATCAACAACTACATTTAATGTAGTGATTCCGCGTGCTTTCCAATCTGATGATCCAAGCGATAAAAAAGCTATTCAGCCTTTGATTAGTCAGATAAATGTTTATCCATTAGCAGATTTCGATGGAAAAATGAAAAAAGTAGATTACTCAAAATTGCCTAAAACTCCAGCTGATAAAGTAGTAGCAAAACAAGAAACACAATGGGTAAAACCAGAACTATTTTTTGACCAGCTTTCAACTGTTTTAAAAGAAGTTCCTCCGCTTAAAGGCGAAGAAGTTTGGTACGCTCAAGTACAATCATTTTTGGATGCCATTAACAAAGATCCTAAGCTAAAGGCAATTGCAAGACAATCAGCAATAGATTCTGAAAAAAATCTCATAAAACCTTTGTTTCAATTTGAAAATGTAGGATATCCGGTGAAATTTAATTGGACCACACAAAAAAATGGAGCGCAGTTTGGAACCGATTATTTAACTAGAACTGCGTGTGCCAAATCAAACATATTTGTAAACAGATCAATTGAATCTAAATATTTTTATCAGGATTTTGATTCCACAAGAACTAAATTATCAGGTGCTAATAAATACACCATTACTTTTGCAAAAGGACAAACCCCACCTGTAAAAGGATTTTGGTCACTTACCCTTTATGACGAACACCACTTTTTTGCATCAAATGAGCTCAAACGTTACTCTTTAGGAACAAAAAACAAGAATTTAAAATATAATGCCGATGGCTCACTAACGCTGTATGTGCAAAATTCCAAACCAGATAGTGATAAAATCGACAATTGGCTTCCTGCTCCAAAAGGCACTTTTTCTTTATATGTAAGGTGTTATTGGCCTGAAGAAAAAACTTTAAAAGATGAATGGAGTCCGCCGGCAGTTATCAAAACTTAATTTTATAAGTTCAAAAAATAAAATTATCTCCGTTGTAAATTTTCTAAAGATGAGCCACAAAGATTTTATATTTTCTGGACAAGAACAATTTTAAATCATATAATAAGTTTATCAAAAAAGCTACCAGTCATTATATTATAAATGATTGATAGCTTTTTTGAATTGATAATTTTAAGGTTTTTTTTGAATCTTAAATTTATATATTTTTTCTTTTGAGATAAAGTGATGCTGACTGGCTCATTGTAATTAATGAGGCTCCAAGTATAACAATATCTTTAAGCACTAATCGTCCGCGCCCTGATAAATAAGGAAATCCATATTGTTGATCTGTCAAATGCGGTACCCAGCTTTCAGGGGTTGTCACTAAAAATGAAAGTGTACCAAGAGTAAGAATAAATACCAGTATACTACCAAACATACTTGCCAGAGGAGCCCAGTTATGAATGGCAACCAGAAAAGCGATACCAATTAATAAAATTCCTAAGCCATTTGCAAAAACATAGGTATTGTTTTGAATGTTCCATTGATGATTTTCGGTAATCAGTTCACCTTCTTTATTGCTGTATTGTTTATAATCAGATGGATTGTTATAGAAAAAAGACATAAAAGGACTGTTTGCCACAAAAGGCACTATTCCATCAGCTTCATAGGTGAAAAATTTAAGTCCGCCAATCCATAAAAAAACGATTACGATACTGGCACGTATGGCATTTTTTCCCAGATTATCAAGATTTGCTATTGTGTTTAAAAGAGAATTTTTCATTGCTTTGTTTTTAAATATTAGTAATAATTAACAAGGCAAATTTAGAGCTGAAATAAGAATTAAGAAATGGATAAAAAATGCTATTACTTAGACAAATCTGCCACAATAGAGATACCAGTTGTTTTCCTGAAGGTTTGAGGAGAAACTTTTGTGTTTTTTTTAAATACCCGACTGAAATAATATTCATCCTGAAATTTTAGGACATAAGCAATTTCCTTAATACTTAATCGGGTAAGGTGAAGTTGTTTCTTTGCTTCCAAAATTAATCTTTCCTGAATCATTTGAGTGGGCGTTTTATTAAAACGTTTATTGCATTGTTTCGTGAAGTTATTTGCAGTCATTGAAAGTAATGTAGCATAATCACTCGCTTTATGAAGGGTTAAGAAATTTTCTTCCAGCAATATTTTAAACTGGTCCATCTTTTCATCTTTTTTAAAATTTTGTTTATCACTATTTATTTTCAGACTGCTCGATTTGGCCAGTATCAATTGAAGATAAGATCTTAATACAATTTCTGAAGGAGTTGGCTGTTTAATCTCATCAATAATATGATCAACTAACACACAATATAATTGATGTTGTTCGGTACTTAATTTTATGGAGGGTTCAGCATAAATATTATTAAATAGTAAGCCATTGCAGGCAACTTCATTTCTATGGTATTCAATGCAGTAAAAATCACCGTGAAATTGTAATGTCGTGTAGTTTACCGGTTTGATTTCGCTAATGGAAATTGATTGCTGTGGTGTCGAAAATAATATTGCCGGAGCTTTAAATGCAAACGATGCAAAATCGACATGATAAATTCCTTCTCCTTTACTTATCAATAAGATAGTATATTCTCCAAATTGTAAAGGGGTATTGAATACATTAATTTCAGATTTTTCTATTCCTAAGAGTAAGGTACCATTTTCTGAAATTACTTTGTTCATGTTGCAGGGAGTTGGATTATGTAATTGTAAATTTAGAGAATGAATTCTTGTTATTCATTATTATTACGATACTTATTTTAAAAAAATTAAGATAAACCGAAAGAGAAAAAATCCTTTATCCCTAATGAGATTTCGAACTATCGTTCAGTTTCGGTTAAATCTGCAATAATTCACTTTTAAACCTTAATACCCACATATCCTTTTGTCCTTATTTAAGGAGCGGTTGCAGGCGGTGGATTTTTACCCTTGATACAAAACTAATAAAAGGAGCATCAATTAACTTGGATTTAAAATCAATAAAATGTTCCAACTGACCTTCTTCGCCTATGATGACCCGGGCAAATATTTTATAAATTTAGATATTGTCACCTATGATAATCTTAAACTAGTTTAAGAATTACTGTTAAACTAAATTAAGTATATTTCTTAAACATGTTTATAAGCAGCAACGGCAGATATGTTGCAATTTTGTATAACAAATTTACTGCTTGAAAATCAGCATAAAAAAATAATAAACCTTAAATAAAAAATAACATGCCACACGTAAATGTAAAAATGTACCTAGGAACTTCTGAGGAACAAAAAGAAAAAATTGCACAGGAAATTACTGCTGTAAT
The DNA here is from genome assembly GCF_020905295.1 of Flavobacterium piscisymbiosum. Taxonomy (NCBI): domain Bacteria; kingdom Pseudomonadati; phylum Bacteroidota; class Flavobacteriia; order Flavobacteriales; family Flavobacteriaceae; genus Flavobacterium; species Flavobacterium piscisymbiosum. The sequence goes on from NZ_JAJJMM010000001.1 coordinate 4,182,497, forward strand.
TATGAAGCACACAGGCAAACCTGAAGCAGCCGTTTCTATCGCCATAAGTGAAGTTGCTGAAGATGTTTGGATGCAACAAGTATATGATAAAGAAATAAAGCCAAATATGGAAAAGCTTTATAAAAAACCGGGATATTAATATTCAGATCAAATGCTGAAGTAATGAAAAATGCAGCTATGAATTACACAAAAGAAAAAGAAGCAATTAGTACATTTCTGGGCAATTTTACTCAGGTACTAAATAATGGAGAAACAAACGCTATTGCTGATTTTTTTGATCGTGAGGCTATTTTTATTCCAGATGGGATGAAGAAGATTATTGGTGCTAATCAATTAGGGAAAACCGGCAATGGCTATCTTAAACGCACTGATTTTAAAATTGGCTACGCAATAGAAAGCATTACAATAGAGAATCAATTTGCCTTTATAGAAGCTTTTGCTGCTACCACAGAAAATCGAATTTCGGATTTAAAGCCTGTACCAAAAAGAAGTATCGATTTTTTTGTTCTAAAAAAGGAAAATGAAAATTGGAAAATTTATCGCTACATATTCAACAATGTAAGAGAACTGGAAGTAATGTAAAGCATTAAAAAATGGTTGATAAAAAAAGGCAACCTAAAATATTAGGTTGCCTTTTTAAAAAATAATAATTAACTGTTTTTTATTTTTTTTCTGCCGTTACATTGATACCAATCTCGATATCTTTACTGATCATCCATTCTGCAGGATCCGCTTCAGAAGCTCCAAATTTTATATCCCAGTCTGTGCGATTTACAGTAAATTTAGCTTGTAAAGTTGCAGTTCCGTTCGCTACGGTAACTTTTGCCGGAAAAGTAACATTCACCGCTTTGCCTTTAAGAGTCAGGTTACCGCTTACTGTTTTATTAGCACCTTCCACAGCATCTTTTGCCGGAGCACCTAGGGCTGTCACACTAGTAATTTTAAAGTCAGCAGTTGGATTTTTTTCAACATCAAAAAAGTCAGCACTTTTTAAGTGAGCTTCTAATTCTGAATATTTTTTGTCTTTTTCAGTTACAGATGCTGGATCTACTTTAATAGACTGCATGTCAATTACAAAATCACCCGCAGTTAATTCATTAGCTTCAATCGAAACTTCACCTGATTTAATAGCAAGTGTTCCCCAACGAGGTGCAAAACCTCCTTTATGAAATGCTTTCCAGTCCACTTTAGAGGTTTGAAGATTTACTGCTAATACTTCTCCCTTTTTTTCGGCAACCTGTTGCTCTTCGCCCGTTGTTGTCTCATTGGAGTTTTTTTTACATGCCGTTATAAATAAAGTAACAGCTACTAATGTTAATACACTAAATTTTTTCATTGTTTACGTTTTAAAAGATTCGTTAATGACTAAATCTTATTTTAATTCAAAGTTCATTGATTAAAAAAAGAAAGGGTTATACTAATCGGAAATTTAGTTACAATTTAAGGAAAAAATCTACAGTATACCATATCAATTTTTTTTTAAACCGTTTTATGAGGTTAAGCGTATTTCTTAATATAGTTTAAGGGTATACCAGATTTATGAACATTAAACATTTAAATTTATGGAAATTACAGCAGCAATAATAATTGAAAAATTGCCGGGAGACCGGCATTTTTTTGTAAATTACATAGTAAATCAGGCTGTTGAAAATCAGACTGACCGAAAAATTAATATAAAACACGAAATCATGAGCAAAGTAATTGGTATAATCGCAGGAAGTTTGCGTAAAGAATCGTTTTCAAAAAAATTAGCAAAAGCAGTACAAGATATGGCACCCGAGGGATTTGATTTCAAGATAATCAGACTCGATGAATTGCTTGTTTATAATCAGGATTTTGATGATAATAATGAAGTTCCGCCTGCTTATGTAACATTTAGGAATGAAGTAAAGCAGCTTGACGGATTTATTTTTATTACACCAGAGTACAACAGATCTGTGCCGGCTGTACTTAAAAATGCGCTAGACATAGGCTCACGCCCGTATGGTAAAAGTGTGTGGGACGGGAAGCCGGGGGCGATTTTTAGTAATTCTCCGGGAGCTGTTGGTGGGTTTGGTGCAAACCATCATTTAAGACAAAGTCTTGTGTTTTTGAACATTCCCGTTATGCAGCAGCCAGAAGTTTATCTTGCCAAAATTAATGATGCGTTTGAAGAAAACGGTAGTATTAAAGAAGGCGCAACCAAAGAGTTTATTAAAAAAGCTGTTGACGCCTTTATAGTTTGGTTTAACCAAAATAAAAACAAATAAGCTCTTGTTTTTTTAGTATTCTTATTAATAAGTAGTAAATGATTTTTAGTTGGATTCTGTAAAATACGAGTGACATTTCTTATATTTACTACTTAAAGAATACAATGAATACAGATATAGGATTAGCAGATAAAGGATCTCCGATTGAGCAGTTAATTCGTTTTTTCAACGGATATTTTGCTCTTAATGAAAAAGAATGTGAAGAGGTCATTCGGCTTTTTTCGCAAAGAAATATCAGACGAAAAGGATATATCCTGCAGGAAGGTGATGTTTGCCGACATTACTTTTTTATTATTTCGGGCTGTTTTAAAATGTTTGCAGTAGATCCGGCCGGTAAAGAGCATAATCTTCAATTTGCAGCGGAAAACGATTGGATAAGTGATCTGCACAGTTTTTATTCCCAAGAACCAAGCCGAATGTATATAGAGGCAATAGAGCCTTCGATTGTACTTCAAATCGAACATGACGACTTATTGTACTTATTTATCAATTACCACAAATTCGATCGTAATTTCAGGATTATAACAGAGCGAAAATACATCAATTTTCAAAACCGAATATTGCAGAATATTAGTTCTACGGCAGAGGAGCGCTATGTTAGTTTCACAAAGCAATATCCGGCAATGATTAATAGAATTCCCAATACACAAATCGCTTCGTATCTGGGTATTACTCCTGAGTTCCTGAGCAAGATCAGAAAGAAGATTGTTACCTAGTCTTACTTTTTTATTATTGACATCTCTTATTGTTGTTTATCTATAACAAGATCTTTAAAGAAACCTTCTGTTCCTATGTCTACAAAAAGGCCGATGGCACCTATGGCATCTTTCCCTAATTTAAGATCATTTACAATCAAAGAAGGTTCTTTGCGCCCGTCCAAATATAGTTTTGCCTGTTGCTGCCTCACTACGATTTTAATAGATATCCATTTGTCAAGTTCCATTTCCTGGTATGATTCATAAACTCCTGGAGCAGTTTTTCTGCTGTCAGTAAATTTAAAATCAGGATAAGCAAAGTATTGTGTCGAGCGATTTCTGCGCAGCTGATCCTCTGCCATAGCATTTGCCGGCCTGATATATATAGCTTCAAATTTAGAATCATCCTCATTAATGTGAAAAGCTACGCCAATGAATCCGCGTGCGTGGGAAGGAGCATTTTTTAAAATTTTGCTTAATACTTTAACTTCGATAATTCCCTGAGTAAATTCAAGATCCCTGATTCTGGCATAAGTAGGTTCATCATCTAAAACTATAGTGGAATCTTTAACTACCCTTAAGGCTTTACTGCCCAGTATTTTATTTTCGGAAATGTAGCTGCCTACCGCGCTGATATTGTTTTGGTCAAGCTTGATTTTTTGGCCAAAAAAAATAAATGGGCTAAATAACAGCAGTACAATAGCATATTTTGAAATACTTGTCATCTTTATTAGTACTCTGTATTAATGTTTTAAAAAATAGTTGACCGTTGGCCATGCTACGGCCCATTTTTCCAAAAAAGCAGCATGACCGGCACCAGGAATGACACTCAGCTGTCCTTTTGGAATAAATTTAGAAGCATATTCGGCATGTTCAACAGTAATAAAATTGTCATGATCACCGACCATTACCAATACGGGACATTTAATGGTGCTGAATAGCTTTTCATCGGCGACAAGTTTGGTATTAAATTCTTCCTGAACGCGAGTAAAGAGTTCCTGGAGTCTTTTAGGATCTGGCATTAGAGCGAGCTGCTGATCCCAAAATGGCTTGTCCAGTTCTAAAGCCTGTTTTACGGTAATAGCATTTGGCTGGTCTCCGGGATGTCTTTCTCCGGCACCTATTACCACTAATTTTTTGACTTTTGAAGGATAAAGACTCGCAAGCATGTAACCTGTATAACCACCGTCGCTAAAACCTATCACTGTTGCGCTATCTTTTGTTACGGCATTTAATACATTTGCCGCATCGTTTGCTTTTAGCTGATAGGTATGAGGCTGGTTTCCCAGTTCTGATTTTCCATGTCCTCTTGTAGAAATGGCTATTACCTGATGATTAACCCTTAGACTGTCAATGAAATGGTACATTTCAAAGGTAGAGCCGAATATTCCTCCATGCAGGACTACAACGGGTGTTCCGTTGCCATAAATTTCATAATAGATCTTTGCATCGTCAGATGTTATGTAATGGCCTGCTGTTGCATTGTTGCCGTACGGAGTGGTGTTTAGAGGTGCGGCAATTGACTGAAGCGCATAACGCATCGTTTTTGCCTGCTGTGCGTATAACGATGCAGTGAAAATTATAATTGCCGATAGAAATAAATTTTTCATAAAATTGATTTAATATATATCGTGCAAATTTCGCACTCAAAATACTATACGAGCAATAACATACTTTAATAAAAAACCTTAAACTAGTTTAAGAGTTTTATAAACCAAGAACGACATTCAGGTAGATAAGAAAGAGGCTAAAGTTATTTAGGAATTAACTATATTTAGTATCAAAAAATCACGACAAACCAAGAGAAAAAAAACATTATATCCTTAACAGGACTTCGAACCATAAAATTTTAGGCCGTAAAGGCTTGAGAAATCTAGAAAGTTGTGTATAAAAAAAGACACAACTATATAATAGTTGTCTCCTTAAATGACAGGAACAGGACAAATTTCTATAAGATTTATGGACGATTTGAGGAGATTGTCATACAATGTCTTTCAGATTATAATACGATATAAACAAATGGAATTCGACTGAGGTTTTTTTAACCAACTTCAGAGAATAATTTGAAAACAATACACTCTCACTGGCGTTTATGCGTTCGATGGATATTGTATTTGATCCTGAGAAAGAAATTGTATCGTGATCATAGCATAGATTTCATTTCAGATTGGTTTCTGAAATGAAATCTGTACCTTTCTAGAAAATGGTTTAGGAGTTATGTTAATGAACACAAGTAATCTGTTGTAATTAAAATAGTAAATTAATATGAATGTTGAAGATTTTAGAGAATACTGCCTATCTCTGAAAGGCGCCCATGACAAACTTATTTTTAAAAACTCAAATTCAGAATACGACAAGGATATACTTGTCTTCTTTGTAGCTGAAAAATGGTTTGCGTTTGCTAACATAGAAGTTTTTGACTTTTGCAATTTAAAGTGTAACCCTGAGGAATCTCAGGAACTACAGGCAAAATATGAGGAGATTACTCCTGGGTACCATATGAATAAAAAGCATTGGATAAGTGTGGGGTTTAATGGTAAAATTCCTGATACGCTTATTAAAGATCTGGTTAGAAAATCTTATGACCTAGTAGTGGCTACGCTTACAATAAAGGAAAGGCAAGATTTGAACGATTCCACATCAGGAGGTAATTCAAAATGTTTAAAAATGAATATTGAACAATTTCGTGACTATTGTCTATCGTTTGAACAGACATCAGAAAAAATGCCCTTTGCAGGATTTTTTAGGAATTCAAAATCCATTCTTGTATTCTATGTAAAAAACAAAATTTTCTGTCTTTTAGATATTGATTCATTTGATAGTATCACGATCAAATGTGATAGTTCGAAAATTGAAGAATTAAAGGAAAACTACAGTGCCATTAGCAAGCCATTCAATCTCAGCCATAAGCATTGGATCAGTATTAAGTTTCATGAGGATATGTCAGATGATGAAATAAAGTTAATGGTTGAAAATTCTTATCATTTGGTTGCAAAATCAATTAGATAAGAAAGATCGGTAACATTTTCATCACCTCAGCGGCAGTTGTGACATAAAGCTTAATCAGCTGGTCAATTCAAAGTACTATCTGTTTAATGAGAGTCCTATTCAGCAGTATTTTTCATAGATTGACAATGGCATTCTTTTCGCATTGTATTAGTCTTATTGGTATAGGTGTTTTTTAAGTTATTGTACAAAAACAGATTTATGAAATCTTTTTATTGCAGTTTTGCAGTAATTTAGTAATTAAATATATTTTACTGAAATGATCTTCGAATTTACAACAGCTTTCGGTTTTGATTTTATTACATTTTTTGCAAAACATATTAATGGTACTGTAAGAGATAATTTCATGGAAATCCCAAATTCATTGGGAGAAGGCTATGTGCGTAAAATTGAATTTGGAAGCGATTTTAAATTAACGATACATCGCTATACATTGAAGGAAGATTTAATTATCAAGCGAAATCCTTCCCCGGAGACCAGCAGTGTGCGCACTTTTTTCTTTTATAATACCAAACAGGATCTTGAAGTAAAATATGAGAATGAGGAAAATATACCATTTTCACAAAAAAATGATGCTTCTATACTGTTATCTACAAATGACCTGAGGACAAAAATACATTTTCCAGCCAACATTAGTATTCAATATGTCGTAGTCGCGATTGCTGCTGATAGACTGCGTGCCATTCTATCTATTGAAAACCCTAATAGCACAATAAAAACTATCACAGCGGAAAATGCTTCATTTCTTTTTTTCGAAAGCCTGGATACTGAAATGCAATTGCTTTTGAAAAATATTGTATCTGTTGATATGAATAACTCTATGAATAATTTCTATGTCCAAATTAAGGTTCAGGAATTAATGTACCTGCTTTTCAGTAAGCTGTCACTTAGGGAGAATACAACTTTTAAAAGTATAAATAGTAATGATGCAGAGAAGCTACTGAATGTTCGCAATGAAATATTGAAAGACCTCAGCACACCGCCTGTTTTGAATCAATTAGCTATTATTGCTTCAATGAGCGAAACTAAACTTAAACAACTCTTTAAGCAGACCTTTGGAGATACAATCTATAATTATTACCAAAAGGCAAGAATGGAAGAAGCTGCTTTTTTGCTAAAACAGGCAAAACATTCCGTTTCGGAGGTTGGTTACGAACTAGGATTTTCTAATCTTAGCCACTTCAGCAGACTGTTCGAGAAGCAGTATGGTATCACACCCAAAAAATTTTCATACACTTCATAAAAATTCTTTTTTATAAGTTTATAACTGTCGGATAGGACTATTTTTGTGTCTTTTCCGGTTATTTTACCTATTTAATAGCTTTTAAATTTGTCCATGTAATTAAGCATGACAAAATGAGAAAGATATTTATCCACATTACTTAAGGCTTCTGAAAATTAATAAAGTTTCTGGTGATAGCACTCATAACCAGAAAGCGGCCTTGTTGACCATTTCGAAAAAATATTTTCCTCAATCATCTTGACTACAGCACATTGTATTCTTTAAAAAAAAGAATACTACACTATTTATTCAATTTATAATTAAAATAATGAAAGCAATCCAATACAGAACTTATGGAAGTTCAGATGTGATCGAACAAGTTGAAGTTCCAATTCCTTCGATGCAAAGTGAAAATGACGTTTTAATCAAGGTTAAGGCAGTAGGTATAAATCCAATAGATATGAAAATACGCATGGGATTTATGAAGCAGATCCGTCCCGTTGAAATGCCCTTTGTACCTGGCGGCGAAGCATCAGGAATAATTGCTGCAGTTGGCGCGGGCGTTACAAAATTTAAGTTAGGTGACGAGGTTATCGCCCTTACAAAGAAAAATTCATATGCGCAATATGTGACTGCGAACGAGAATTTCGTTTTGCTTAAACCTAAGGATTTGTCTTTTGAAGAAGCAGCTTCAATAGGTGTCAGCATAGGCACAGCACAATCTGTTCTATTTTTAGAAGGTAAATTAGAAAAAGGTCAAAAAGTTTTAATCCAGGGCGGTGGCGGCGCTGTTGGCGGCGCCATGGTTCAGATGGCAAAAGCTGCCGGTGCGTATGTTATTGCTACAGCGTCAGGTGAAGGTGTGGCTTTGGCAAAAAAATTAGGTGCCGACGAAGTGATCGATTATAAATTAAATGATATAGCTACTGTAGCTAAAGATATTGATCTGGTAGCAGATACAGCCGGAGGTGATGCTCAGGCAAAGCTTTTTCAGGTTTTAAAGCCAGGAGGCAAGCTACTTAGCATCGCCATACAGCCATCACAGGATCTGGCGGGACAGTATAATGTGATGGCCTATTTTGTAGCTTCGGATATATCACCGGAAAATTTAAAGCAGGGGATTGACCTTATAGAGGCAGGTAAATTTTTACCGATAGTTTCCAAAACATTTAAACTCGAGTACGCAGCAATAGCACAGGATTTTTTAGCAGCCGGAGGGGTGAATGGTAAGGTTGTTCTTTTAGTTGAATAAATAGTAAAATAATAATTTAAAGAGATAAGAATGAATACAAAAAAAGTTATCGTTGCCGGTGCAACAGGATTTTTGGGCAGTCAGATTGTGAAAGAGCTACTGCAGCAGGGAGCAGAAGTTACTGCTATGGTTAGAGCCAGCAGCAATAGAAGTGAACTTACCCAAATAGGAGTTAAAAATTTTGTAGTGGGAGATATGATGGATGCGGCCTCTTTAAGGCAGGCTCTTTTGCCTAAGCATGGTTTTGATATAATAGTTGCCAGCGCAGCAGGTTATACACGTCGTAAAAAAAGTGACAGTGCAGCAACAGATACAATCGGTTATCAAAATCTGGTTGATGCGACCAAGGAAGCTGGCATTCCCCGTTTTGTGCTAATCTCTATTCTTGAATCTGATAAGGCGAGATCGGTACCTCACTTTCACAATAAATACCTGATCGAGCAATATCTTAAAAAGAAAAATCAGCCTTTTATAGCGCTCAGGCCAGGTGCATTCCTTGATCAAACGCCTGATTTTATAATCAATAAAATCAAAAAAGGAATACTCCCAACTTTCCTAAGCGGAAGCTATGGAATTATTTACACACCACAATTGGCCAGATATACAGCTTTGGCTGCAGTTGTTTTATCCAATTCAGAATTGAACACTTCCATAGATGTTGGCTGGGACAGACCAGTAAACGAGCAGATACTGGCAGCAGCATTTTCAAGTGTTCTTAAAAAAGAAATTAAAACTGAGCCGGTTATCCCTGCATTCGTACTGAAATTTGTTCTTCCGTTAGTCGCACGTTTTAATGACAACATTAAAGATATGGTTGAAATGATAAAGTGGATCGATAAAGGTATTTACATAAGCACAAATCCGCAAAAGCAAAAAGAACTTTTCGGCGAGCTGCCAACTCCTGAACAAAGCGTAAGAGAATATTGTCGTGACAAAGGATTAATCTAAAGAAAGATATTTTCAACATGATAAAGTACACTGTACATCTAATATTAAAAAATAATACACTATGAAATTACTAGAAAAGGTAACATTAGGAAAACAAACATTAAAAAATGCAATGGCGATGGCGCCTATGACTCGCAGCAGAGCTAACAGCGCAGGTGTAGTATCAGATCTGACTGTATTGTATTACACACAGCGTGCGAGCGCCGGACTGTTGCTGACCGAGGCTATAAATATTTCAGAGCAGGCTTTGGGCAGTCCACTGACACCAAGCCTCTATAATCAGGAGCAAATCGATGCATGGAAGAAAGTAAACAAGTCAGTTCATGATAACGGAGGAGTAATCTATGCGCAGCTTTGGCATACTGGTCGTGTCGGACATTCAGTGGATAGAGACGGAAAACTTCCTGTAGCACCATCGGCGATTGGAATAAAAGGACAGCAGCATTTCACCTCTCAGGGAATGAAAGATTATGAAACTCCTCAAGAGCTAACAGTATTACAGATCAAAGAGATTGTTAAGGATTATGGTCAGGCTGCCAAAAATGCAATTGAAGCCGGTTTTGATGGTGTTGAACTGCATGCCGCATTTGGATATCTGCCTAATCAATTTTTATCTGAAAGTGCAAACCTTAGAACTGATGAATATGGCGGGAGCGTAGAGAACAGGAACCGTTTTGTGCTGGAAGTAATGCATGAATTAGTTACTGCTATCGGAAGCGATAAAGTTGGTATAAAGCTATCGCCAACTGTCTATTACAATAATATTGAGAATAGCGATCCTGAGGCACAATTCAAGCCATTAATACAGGCTTTGAATGAATTACCGTTGTCATATATTCATCTTATGAATGGGATGTTGCCCCTGGATAATCATCCAAACTATCCTAAAAACGCAGTGGAAACTTTTGGAAGTATAAGCAAACATCTGGTAATTGCAAATGCAGGGTTCAATAAGGAAACCGGGGAGGCAGAACTTGAAAAAGGGATTGCAAAAATAATTGCCTATGGTTCACTATTTCTTGCCAATCCTGATCTGCCAAGAAGATTCGAATTGAATGCAGAGTTCAATCAGCTTGATCACGCGACAATGTACGGTGGAGGTGAGCACGGATATACAGATTATCCGTTACTGAAAGATTGAACCTTAAGCTATCCATTATATGGCTCCCATGAGATAATTTAAAAACAATAAAATCAAAGAGATATTTTATAGAATTGAGCTCACACCTTAAGTAGTGTGGGCTCTTTTGCTTTTGTCGCTTTCATTCAACTAAAGTGATAATAGGATTTCTCTAATAAATAAAATAACTAAAAAAAAGGATTAGTTTGAAGCCAAATTTTACGATTTTATGGTATCAACACTAAATGTTGTGGAGAAACATTAAAAATTTTATATTCCCTAATTATTTTTTAATGCAGAGAACGCAATCCCGATAGCTATCGGGATTCGCAAAGTTCACTAAGATTTAAGTAGTGTTTACACAATCAAAGTCCACAAAGCTTTGTGTCCCGAGGCTTCGGGATGTGTTTTTTCTAAACCTAGTATATTTAAAAAACTTTGCGTTCTCCGTGGTAATTTTTTCTATATCCACAGGTTTTCGTGTTGATCCATTTTATGCTAACTAATAAAGATGTGAAAAATCTACATATTTGTGTATAAAAAAAGAGACAACTATTTACTAGTTGTCTCTTTAAGTGACCGTTACTGAACAATTTACAAACCATTTTATAAATGATTTAAAGAAATTGGCTTACTTTCAAGTGAATTTGTAAGATAATTATTTTGTATTTTTATTTAGGGGCGGTTTGTATGTATCGTAATGGTTAAATGTTAAAAAGGCTACTTTTAAATGTAATTGAATTATTGAAAATATATATTCAGATTGAAATCCATAAGATTATTTGATTTATTTTCTCAATTCACAGTTCTATACTCATTAGGAGTACTTCCAACATGCTGTTTAAAAAAACGAGTAAAATGCTGTGGGTATTTAAAACCTAATTCATATGCCACCTCATTGATTGTCTTTGTAGAATCGAATATTTTGTCTTTTGCAGTTTCAATAATTTTATTCTGAATGTATTCCTGAGCTGATTTTCCTGTTTCTTTTTTAATAAGATCACCAAAATAATTCGCAGATAAGTTAAGTTCACTGGCATAATAGGCAACAGAAGGCAATCCTATAATATTCGGTTTGTCGGAAGAAAAATAACTGTTTAAAAGTTCTTCAAACTTTTCAACGATCCCTTTATTGGTAGTATCTCTGGTAATAAATTGTCTGTCGTAAAATCTTTCGCAATAATTTAAAAACAATTCAATATTTGATGCAATCAGTTTCTTGCTGTGTTTGTCAATAGACTGTTTTAATTCTACTTCAATTTTAGCAAAGCAGTCAAAAACAAGCTGTTTTTCTTTTTCTGATAAATGAAGCGCTTCACGGGTATCATAACCGAAAAAACTATATTCAGTAATACTTTTAGCAAGTGATGTACCGCGGATTAAATCAGGATGAAAAACCAATCCGTGTCCAGCGGGCTGGTAAATATCTACTTTATTTTCTACATCTATAGTTTGTCCGGGCTTTATAAAAACTAAAGTTCCTTCCTGATAATCGTAATAATTACGACCGTATTTTAAGTCTCCGCACTTTACCTGTTTTAAGAATATACAATATAATTCAAAGTTCATTTTAGAACCGGTTCTTGGTTCTGCTTTATTAAAATCAATTATACTAACTAAAGGATGTAATGTTTCATGATTATTAAAATCATTGTATTCACTAATTGTCTCGAAGTTAAATACTTGTCCCATGTCTTTCGTTATTTATTACACAAATTTAGCTATTTAAGTATAGCTTAAACAGCAGTTAGCTTTCAATCAGTAATCTTGGTAGGAGATTCCGTAATCCGTATACCAGTGCCGTCGGTTTAAGTTCGGAAATTTGTAATAATAAAATTATAAATCATATTACAATGTACAATATAAAATTAAATAATGGTGTTGAAATGCCCATCTTAGGGTTTGGTGTTTTTCAAATGCAGGACATGGCAGAGTGCGAACAGGCAGTAGTAGATGCAATTGAAACTGGTTACAGATTAATTGATACAGCAGCTTCTTACATGAATGAAGAAGCTGTTGGAAAAGGTATTAAAAGAAGCGGGATTGCAAGAGAAGAACTTTTTGTAACTACAAAACTTTGGGTAAGTGATGCAGGTTATGAAAATACTAAAATAGCTTTTCAGAAATCATTAGAGCTTCTACAATTGGATTATCTGGATTTGTATCTGATCCATCAGCCGTATGGTGATATCTACGGCTCTTGGCGCGCTATGCAGGAATTTTATGAAGAAGGGAAAGTAAAAGCAATTGGCGTTTCTAATTTTCATCCTGACAGAGTTATGGATTTAATTACCAATACAGGGTTTGTTCCAGCAGTTAATCAGATAGAAACACATCCTTTTCATCAGCAAAATGAAACCCAAAAATTCCTTCAGGAAAATAATATTCAAATCGAATCATGGGGGCCTTTTGCGGAAGGAAAAAATGATATTTTCCAAAATGAAATTCTAACAGCAATTGCTCAAAAATATAATAAATCTACTGCGCAGGTTATTTTGAGATGGCTAACTCAAAGAGGCGTTGTAGCAATTCCGAAATCTGTTCGTAAAGAAAGAATGGCAGAAAACATCAACATTTTTGATTTCGAATTATCAAACGAAGATTTGACAGCTATCCAGACTTTAGACACTAATGCAAGTCTGTTTTTTGATCACAGAGATCCTACTATGGTGAAGTGGTTAAGTGAAAGAAAATTAAGCAGATAACAAATACGAAATAATATTTAAATGGATAGAAGATCAATATTAAAAACAGCAGGTTTAGCATTGGCAGGAAGCGCTTTGCTTCCGTTTCGCTCTCTCGCAAATTCACACAATGATGAGCTAAATTTAGAAGTAAATAATAAATCACTTGCTCCCGGAAAAAGAAAATTGGGGAAACTGGAAGTTTCCACCATTGGTATTGGCGTTCAAAATATGAGCCGTAACTACCAAACTACAATTCCTTCGAGACCGGAAATGCATCGAATTATTCAATCGGCGTATGACAATGGAGTTACTTTATTTGATGCTGCCGAAGCTTACGGTCCTTTTGAGGTAGAAAAAATACTCGGCGAGGGAGTTGCATCTTTTCGTGATAAAATTGTGATTTCTACAAAGTTTGGATGGAATATAGACCAGGAAACCGGAAAACGTTTACCGGGCTTAAACAGCCGTCCCGAACATATTAAAATTGTAGTGGAAGGGATGTTGAAGCGTCTTAAAACTGATAGAATTGATTTGTTGTACCAACATCGTGTTGATCCGCAGGTTCCAATAGAAGATGTGGTTGGTGCTATACAAAGCCTGATTAAAGAAGGCAAACTGCTTCATTACGGTCTTAGTGAGCCAGGTCATCAAACTGTTAGACGAGCACATGCTATTCATCCGATTACCGCCATCCAAAACGAATATTCTCTTTTATGGAGAGGTCCTGAAAAAACAATTATTCCCCTTTGCGAAGAACTCGGAATTGGTTTTGTTCCATGGAGCCCACTTGGTGTTGGTTTTCTGACCGGAGCAATTGACGAAGGAACAAGGTTTGCGCAAGGAGATATTCGCGGTATTGAATCAAGATTCGCACCTGAAAACCTGCCAGCAAATATGGCTTTGGTTGAATTAATACAGAAATGGAGTAAAGAAAAGCAAGCTGCACCTGCACAAATTTCCCTTGCATGGCTGCTAGCTCAAAAACCATGGATTGTGCCAATTCCAGGAACTACGCAGATGGCTCATATGTTAGAGAATACGGGAGCTTCTCAAATAAAATTTTCTGTAAATGAATTACAGGAATTTAATACAGCATTAAATGCAATTAAGATTTTGGGAGAAAGATTGCCAGCGGGAGTTTTAGCTTTTTCTGATGTTGAAGCCCCGCAGAAAAAGAATTAATTTTAATTTATTATAACTAAATTCTTACCGGTACCTTTTAAAGGTGTGTCAAATTTATAAATAGAAAAAAATACGAATTAAAAATTTACATCATTATGAAAAAATCACTTTTTGGATTGCTTGTACTTATTCTAATTGCAAACAAGTCTTTCGCACAAAATACTACTGCTGAAAAGGAAGTAATTCAACTTTCACATCAAAAATGGCAGTGGATGTCCGATAAAAACGTCGATAAACTTACACCATTGTTTGATGATAAATCTGTTTTCGTTCATATGGGAGGAAGTTGGGGTAAAACTCAGGAAATCAATGTGATTAAAAGTGGAGGAATTCATTACAAGAAAGCAGACGTTCACGAGGTTTCAGTAAATATTATAGGTGATACGGCAATACTTTTGAGTAAAATTACATTATTAGCAGTAGTAGGAGGAAATGAAGTTACTAATCCATTTATTGTGACAGAAGTGTATATAAAAAACAGTAATGGTTGGAAATTAGGATCATTGTCTTTTACAAAGCTAATGACTCCTGGACAATAAATTTTAGAAATTGAGAAAAGAAAATATTATGAAAAACATAATCAGTGCAAGATGGAGCATTTTCTGTTTGTTACTTGTAGTAAGCAGTTCCTCGCTAACAGCGCAGAAGAAAGCCAAACAAAAGCCAATAGTTATTGAAGAGCAGGGAAGTTTTGCAGTAGGAGGAACCATGATTGAGAATCCCGGTACATTTGATCCCTATAATATTACTCCAGAAGGACAGACTTTTAGAGGTGATCACGCTTATGTTTTTTATCAAATACCTGTCCAAGCGCGCAAATATCCTTTGGTAATGTGGCACGGTATAGGTCAGTTCTCTAAAACATGGGAAACTACACCAGACGGACGTGAGGGATTTCAGAATATTTTTCTTCGCAGAAAATTTCCTGTTTATTTGATAGATCAGCCCAGAAGAGGAAATGCAGGACGAAGTACTTCAGAAGCTTTGATAAAACCTGTTCCTGATGAACAACAATGGTTTGGTGTTTTCCGTGTAGGTATTTGGCCCAATTATTTTGATGGTGTTCAATTTTCCAGTGATCAGGAAACACTTAATCAATACTTCCGCTCCATGACACCGAATCTGGGAACAATTGATATAAAGGTTACTACAGATGCAGCTTCTGCACTTTTTACAAAAATTGGCCCTGCCATTCTGGTTACGCATTCACACTCTGGCGGAATGGGCTGGATTACGGCTATTAAAAATGAAAATGTAAAAGCCATTGTATCTTATGAGCCGGGAAGCGGATTCTTATTCCCTGATGGTGAAGTTCCGTCTCCAATTGCCAGTTCAGCAGGTGCTCTGGAAGCAACAGCTGTTCCACTAGAAGACTTTATGAAACTGACGAAAATTCCGATAGTAATTTATTATGGAGATAACATTCCAGACAAACCATCAAAAAATTCAGGTGCTGACGGATGGAGAGCACGCTTGGAAATGGCAAGATTATGGCGTGATGCTGTAAACAAAAAAGGTGGAGATGTTACTGTAGTTCATCTTCCTGAAATCGGAATTAAAGGCAATACACATTTTCCATTTTCTGATTTGAATAATATTCAGGTTGCTGATCTGATGGCTCAATGGCTGAAAGAAAAAGGATTAGAAAAATAATTTTGCTAAACTTAATTCAATGAAGAAATCATCAACATTCTTGTTTGTAATAACTGCAGTCATCTGCTTATTTTCAAGTTGTAGTAAAGCACAGGAATCAGCTCAAAATAAAGCAGAATTGTCTAAAGATAAAAATATATTTATTGTGTATTTTTCGCGCACTAAAAACACCAAGGCTGTTGCTGAAATCATTCATAAAAATGTCGGCGGTGCATTACTAGAACTTGAATTGCAAAAACCGTATCCTGAAGATTATAAAGCAATAGTCAGTCAGGTAGCAAATGAAAATGAAACAGGTTTTCTGCCTCCGCTAAAAACAAAAATAACAAATATTGAAAAATTTGACATTGTATTTGTAGGTTTTCCAACTTGGGGAATGCAGCTGCCCCCTCCAATGAAAAGTTTTTTAAAAGAATATAATTTGGAAGGAAAAATGGTTATTCCCTTCAATACCAATGCTGGTTATGGAATTGGAAGCAGTTTTCAAACTGTCAAAGAGTTATGTCCAAAAAGCATTGTTTTAGAAGGTTTCTCAGTCAAAGGAGGCATTGAAAGAGATGGAATTTTATTTGTAATGGAAGGCGAAAAAGAAAAACAAGTTCAGGTTGAAATCCAAAATTGGCTGAAGAAAATAAAAATGGTTAATTAATTATTCAATGAAAATGAAAGCACTTTTAAAATCAATATTATTTACAATCGCAATATTTACTTTAACAACAATGGAAGCTCAAACGGATACAATTAAAAGTTTAGATAATAAACAAAAAGCGATTGTTAGAATTGCTGCTGTGACTGCAAAAGGCGATTTAATAAAACTTAAAGAAGAACTAAATACAGGATTAGATACTGGTTTAACAATCAATCAAATCAAAGAAAGTATTGTTCATCTTTATGCTTATTGCGGATTTCCGCGCAGTATTCGTGGATTACAGACCTTTATGAATGCGCTGGACGAGCGAAAAGCCAAAGGTCTTACTGATGTTGTTGGTGTTGAAGCATCCCCAATAAAAGAAGAAAGCAGTAAATATGAAAGAGGCAAAGCAATCTTGGAAAAGCTAACCAGAGCAAAGCAAGACGGTCCAAAAACAGGTTATTCAGCATTTGCACCTGAAATAGATACGTTTCTTAAAGAACATCTCTTTGCAGATATTTTTGAAAGAGATGTTTTAACTTATGCTGAAAGAGAATTAGTAACCATTTCTGTAATAGCTAGTATTGGCGACGCAGAACCTATGTTGCAGTCACATTTAAATATTTGCCTCAATGTTGGCCTTACCCCAAGTCAGTTAAAAGATTTTGTGGGCGAAATTAAAGCAGCAACTGGTAATAAAGAAGCAAAGGCTGCGCAAAAAGTACTAGAAGAAGTGCTAAAAACAAGATTTAAAAAATAAAGATGAAAAAAATAATATTGATAATTGCATTAATAACAATAAACATGACAAATGCACAATCTATTCAAAAAAAGTATGAGCAAAATGCTTTTACACTGGTATACGACGGCGCAATAACCAAGAACGAAAAAGGAAAAGTAAACATTCATCCGGTTTCTTACAAAGTAGATGGGATTGATATTGCAGCTAATGTATATACACCGGCAAATTACGATGCTTCAAAAAAATATCCAGTAGTTGTTGTCGCTCATCCTAACGGTGGTATAAAGGAACAAACAGCCGGGCTTTATGCGCAGCGTTTAGCAGAATCAGGTTACATAACCATTACTGCCGATGCAGCCTATCAGGGAGCAAGCGGAGGAGAGCCTCGTCATACGGATAAACCTGCCAGCCGTATAGAAGATATTCATGGAATGGCCGATTTTATTACACAATACGCGGGAGTTGATGCAAATCGTTTGGGTGTTTTAGGTATTTGCGGTGGCGGCGGATATACTTTGAAAGCAGTACAATCAGACAAACGCTTTAAAGCAGTTGCAACTTTGAGTATGTTTAATTCAGGAGAAGTAAGACGCAATGGTTTTCAGAATTCTCAATTGGCAACTATTCAGGAGCGCCTCAAAAAAGCATCAGAAGCCCGCGCACAGGAAGCTGCAGGAGGGAAAATGATTTATGCAGGTGTAGCAAGTATTACAGATGAAGAAATTGCTAAAACTACAACCGATTTATACCGTGAAGGATATGAGTATTATTACAGAACCTATGCGCATCCAAATTCAACTTTTCTATACACAATGAGTAGTTTACTGGATTTAATGACATGGGATGCTGCCACCAATATGGATTTGATTAATCAGCCTCTTTTAATGATAGCAGGTGGTAAGGCTGATACAAAATATTTGACCGATGAAGCATTTCCTAAAGCAGTAAATGCAAAGAGTAAAGAGCTATTTGTAATTGAGGGAGCAACTCATATTCAAACGTATTGGAAACCAGAATATGTATCACAGATTGTAACCAAATTAAAGGAATTTTACCAAAGTAATCTTTAAGATCAAGAATTGGATTGTTGTTGACTACTATCAAGCATTAGAAATCAAAAAAACAGAAATTAATGAAGAAAATGAATTTTAAGAAGAGTCTAAAAATACTTATTATATTCTGCATTACAGTGGGTGCTATATCTTGTAATAATAAGAAAGATCAACTAGATAATAATACTCCAACTCCAAATGAAATTTTTTCAAAGGGAGAAAAAGTTACTAATACTAATTTTACAGGAAACGTCTGGCTGAATAATCTGGCTCAAGCTGATAGTATTAATCAGAACGCCGTAGGCAGTGTAACATTTGAACCAGGTGCAAGAACTAAATGGCACAGTCATCCTGCCGGACAGATTATATTGGCTCTTGAAGGAGTTGGGTATTATCAGGAAAAAGGAAGTCCAAAAATTATTGTTAACAAAGGAGACGTTATTAAATGTCCCGCTGATATTCAGCATTGGCACGGAGCAAGTAAAGACACCAAATTTGTTCAGGTTGCAATAACAGGAAGAGAAAAAGGGGAAACAATTTGGCTGGAAAAAGTGAGTGACACCGAGTATAGTAAATAAAAAAATTAAAGGTATTTATAGTGTTTATTAATATTTATTTGATTGGCTCTCTTTTTCTTTACTTAAAAATTTCGCACAACTACAGTAGCCATATCGGTTAGAAATTTTAAGATTTCACCTGCCTCATCAACACTAACATTCATTCCTTCATCTTTAAGCATTTTTTGTGCTGCTTGAGGTGTTATTTTGCCTTTATATTTTTCTTCACATTCCATTAGCTAAAATTTTATTAAGATAAAGATAATAATTTTAATAGAAAGTTGGTTTGTAGTTAATTATGCTTGGTTTGAATCCAGTCAGGTTGACCTTGCTGAATTTACAAACCGCTTATGTCTATAAGTTAAAGTGGGTTAAATTATGTGAAAAAGGCATAAAAAAAACGCTAAAACTGATGTTTTAACGTTTTTTTAAGAGTGACCCCAAAAGGACAAATCACGCACCATTTTATGGAGGATTTGAAGAGATTGGCTTACTGGAAGTAGAGGCTGTCTTTCATTGGCTTTATGAATTTGGTTTGGATGTCCCGTTGGGGATTGATGGAATTCGTATCTAATCTTTAATAGGAGAGCTGCGAATTCTAACCTTAAGATTTAGTAATTGATTTAGAAGGAATATTATTTTTCAGAATAGTATGTGCAACGATTGTGTGATAAAACTAATAATTTAAAGAACTTTATCTAAGCTTTTTCAAGTGCTACGGATTTTGGAAATAAAATATTATTCTCAAGATGAATATGCTTGTGCAGGTCACGTTCAAATTCTTTAAGCATTGCAAAAGTTACTTTATAAGTATTGCAGGTATCTGCTGGAGCGGTATAATTTTTGGTTAATGCAGCAATTTTTTTAAAGCGTTGTCCTACTGTATCATGTTCTTCTTTAATTAAAAGCATTTGATTTTCAAGAGTTCCAAAGTGTGCTATCTCTAAAAATAATCCTTTCGCATGCGCCTCATTTATTTTTTTTATAAAAGGAAAAAGGATCTGTTCTTTTTTTCTCATATTAGCAGAGAGATCTAAGGCAGATTCAGTAAATAAAGTATTAATTTCAAAGAGGTCAGGATATGTTTCACCATGAAGAGTACATAATTCATTTAATAATTTAAGCAACACGGGTGTTTTTTCAGCCACATATCGATGATGTGTTTTTTCTATATAGTCTGCCAACAGATCCGATGACCATGATTTATAATTAAAAGATTGGTTGGCCGAATTATTTGTTGCACGATCAAGCTCCTCAATTAAAAGAGACTCCTCAATGCCTCGTTTTTTGCAGGCTTCTTTTAAGGTACGATGACCTTTATAACAAAAATCAATGCTATATTTTGAAAAAATTGCTGCCGTCCTAAAATCATCAGCTGCGATTTCGCCAATTGTGGTTTTGTTTGTTGTTTTCATAGGAAGTTATAAAGACTTAAGGTTATTAATTAGTATGAATGTTCTTTTTCAGGTTGGCATTGTTTAATAATAATTAAGGCCGTCGTTAGCATATTTGAGAAATCAATAAATGGAATTGTAATTTCATTTTTATCTATAAGATTTTCTGCTTCATTTTTTAGCATTTTTATTTTTAGCATTGCTAAATGCGTGTCGTGTTCATCGCTGGCATAAAATGAAGTTATAAGTTTCTGTAGTTCTTTTTTTAAAATTTGGTACGGTTCGTAGTTATTTTTAATATTTACGGTTGAAAATTTGGGAAGAAGGATTTTGGAAGAAAAAATAAATGCGGCAATAGTTTTATCAATGTTGTTGGATGCCTGATGAGCAAAAACCAAAGCTTCAAGAAGTGAATTAGATGCCAATCTATTTTTCCCATGTAATCCTGTCCGGGCACATTCACCAATGGCATATAAATTTTTGATTGTCGTAACACCGTTGCGGTCTACTTTAATACCACCACATTGGTAATGAGCCGCAGGAACAATTGGAACCAGATCTTTTTCCGGATATAAACCTATTGCATTGCAATGGGCGGAAATAGAAGGAAAATGTTTAAAAAAATCATCTTGATCTAAATGTCTACAATCCAGATATACATGTTTTTTTTGAGTTTCGAGCATTTCGATACTAATAGCACGGGAAACAATATCTCGGGTAGCTAGTTCACCTCTTAAATCGTATTTAAAAAGAAATCTTTTGTGTTCGTCGTTTATAATATAGGCTCCAAAACCTCTTACAGCTTCTGAAATTAAGAATAGCGGATTTTTATTCCCGGAAGCTAATGCTGTAGGGTGAAATTGCATGTATTGCATATCTTTGATTTCGACTCCTGCACGAGCCGCCATTGCAATTCCGTCACCAGTAGCAATTGCAGGATTGGTTGTGTTTTCAAAGAGTTGTCCGCAGCCACCTGTGCTAAGCACAATAGCTCTGGTACGTATATATTTTATTGCGTTATTGTTCTTATCATAAAAAAAAGCACCGGTGCAATTCACTTCATTGCGCTTTGTTTCAGTATTTAATTCTATGACCTGATGATTTTCTAAAAGTTCAATATTTGCTGTTTGAGTGATAATTGAAAGGAGCTTTTTTTCAATTTCTAATCCTGAACTGTCTTTATGATGTAGAATTCGATGTTGTGAATGGCCACCTTCTAGTCCTAAATCCCATTGGCCTTCCTTATTTTTATCAAATATGGCACCAAGTTCTATTAGTTCTTCTAATCTTTCGGGAGCTTGTTGAATAACCATTTTAACAATTTCTTCATCACAAAGTCCAGCGCCAGATTTCAGCGTATCTTTTATATGCTGTTCAAAACTATCTTTCAATTGATTGGTGACTACAGCTATTCCTCCTTGCGCAAGTTGCGTATTGGTGTTGTTAGCCTTTTCTTTTGTCATGATACAAATAGATAAATCGGGGCGTTTTCTTGCCGTTTTAATGGCAAAAAATAGTCCTGAAATACCAGAACCTACTATTAGAATGTCAGTCTTAGGCATATTTTTAGGTTTAAGAAAGTTTAAGATTTTTATGGGTTTGTGCGTTTCACGCTTCTCTTATTACATTTATTTTAATCCGCAACATTTGTTTTGTGATGTAGATAAGCTGTTTTAGGTGTATTTATCTTAATAAAGATTTGTTTACCAATTAGTCTTGTGTGGAAGGAGTCGGAATCAGCTTTTTATAAAATACTGCTTTTAAAGACTCGCACACGATTCCGACTTCTGTAGCCACAATGAAAACGGTAGTAGGGGCCCGTTTTAATAAATTAAATAATGACTTATGTCAACCAATATCAAGCTACCTTTAAAATATGAATTCATATTCTTGATGTGCAACATTTTTAGAGGTTCGGTATTTTTTGAATTTTCAAACATCTAAAGCACTAATAATACCGAGTTTTTTTTGAACATCACTCCTTAAATGTTCGCCAAAGATCATTTTTTATTTTAAGTACAAAACAAGTTGCTCAAGGCTTTGATTGAAAGAACATCTGGGAGTATATTCTCCCAGATGTTTCTATTTTAGTTTACTAACTTTTTTTTCTAAGGGTAAGGTCAAAGACAAACCAGCACAATGCCAATACTCCAAATCCGAAAATAGTATCGCCGATAGCCCTAAGCCATTTCAAGGTTACCATCGCTGGCTGCTGCATTAGTTCGGCCGAACGTGCATACCACATTCCGTGCTCGATACTTTCTATAGCTTGCCAAATTCCAACAGGAAGAAGACTCAATAAAGCCATAGCCAGCAATCCAATATTGGTAGACCAGAATATGAATTTCATTGCTTTTTCATTCCATATCTCATGTCTGTACAAACTGCGGAGCACAAATAGCATCAAACCAATTCCGAGCATTCCATAGACTCCAAATAAGGCAGTATGTCCATGCAAAGGCGTTGTGTTTAAGCCCTGAACGTAATATAAAGCAATAGGCGGATTAATGATAAAACCAAATACTCCGGCTCCTAAGAAATTCCAGAAAGCAACAGCAATCATAAAATAGATAGGCCATTTATAATCCTTGATCCATTGTGTTGATTTTGAAAGTTTGTAGTTATGGTAGGCTTCATACCCAATTAAAACCAGAGGCACAATCTCCAAAGCGCTAAAGGTTGCCCCAAGAGCCATCACAGCAGTTGGCGTTCCTGAGAAATAAAGATGATGAAATGTTCCTAAAATTCCTCCAGACATAAAAATAATAGTAGAGAAAATAACATTCAGCGTTGCTGTTTTTGTTTTTAACAGACCTAAACGAACAAATAAGAAAGCAATTACTACAGTAGCAAACACTTCAAAAAAGCCTTCTACCCATAGATGCACAACCCACCATCTCCAATATTCAGCAATTGCCAGATTGGTCTGTCTTCCCCACATTAGGCCAGCTGCATAGAAAGTAGCAATAGCGGTACATGAGATTAGGAACATTATGATAAGATTTCTTTCGCCTGTTTTTTTCTTCAGTACCGGAAGTAAAGGACGAACCATTAATGCCAGCCAAAGAAACAATCCTACAAGAAGGAATATTTGCCAGAATCGACCTAAATCTACATATTCGTAACCTTGATGACCAAACCAGAAGTTTTCTACCAAATTAAGTTTCTGCATTACCCCAAACCATTGTCCGGCCATTGAGCCTAATACAATTAGAATTAAAGCATAGAATAAAAAATCAACACCAAATGTTTGAAATTTTGGGTCTTTCCCTGCAACAGCCGGTGCAATGTATAATCCAGTTGCAAGCCAAGCGGTTGCTATCCAGAATATAGCCAGTTGAGTATGCCAGGTTCTTGTTACTGCGTAAGGCAGAATCTGATCCAGAGGAATACCAAAGAATCCGTTTCCTTCTACACCGTAATGTGCGGTAATGACCCCCATTACAACTTGCAATACAATTAATAGACTTACGACCCAAAGATATTTTTTTATGCGAAACATCGAAGGTGTCATTCCTTGTTTTAATAGTGGATCCTGAACTGGTATTTCGAAATGCTCATCTTCACCTGATCGCACATGATAAAAAATTAGAACACCGATGCAAAATAGCAGCAGTATGATACTAACTCCTGACCATACCAGAAGATCTTTGGTAGCCACATTTCCAACTAATTCATCAGATGGCCAGTTGTGTGTGTATGAAATTTTCTGATTTGGCCTTTCTGTTACAGTTGCCCAGGTTGCCCAAAAGAAAAAAGCGTTCATTTTATGCATTCTTTCCGGATCTTTTATAGACATTTTGGGAATTGCATAATTATGGCGTAATGTCTCAAATTTGGGATCATCCATAAACAATCCTTCATAATACTTACTCAAATAGGCTATGGCTTCAATCCTGTTTTGAGAAATGGTTATGATGCCAGTACTACTGTCGTAGGTATTTCTACGAACATCATTTTGAAGCCTGATTTTCATTGTGGCCTGTTGCTCTTTTGTCAGTTCTGCAAAAGTTTTTGAATATTCCTTTTCGGACAATTTATCCAAAATAAACACGGCTTCTCTATGCAGCCAGTCTGCAGTCCAGTCTGGGGCTACATAGGCACCATGTCCCCAAATAGTACCAACTTCCTGTCCACCCATACTTTGCCATACATTCTGCCCATCCTTAATTTCCTCAGCGGTAAAGATTACGGTGTTGTTTGGCCCAACTATTTCGGTTGGAATAGGAGGTGCTTCCTGATAGATCTCATATCCGTAATATCCTAAGGCAGAAAAAGAGATACTCATCACAAGTGCAAAACCTATCCACAGTTTTTTTTCCTTGTTCATTATAATGATTTTAGCTTTTTATATTAAAAAAATTGCTTTATTCTACAATTAATTTTCCTTTCATCATCGATACATGTCCAGGGAATGAGCAGATAAAATCGTAAGTTCCTGGTTCGTCTATTGTAAACTCAATAACATCGCTTTCGCCGCCGCCAATTATTTTTGTATGGGCAATTACTTTTGCTTTTTCAGATGCAGGTATGTAATCTGTATCTTTTGCATCTACAGCTTTAAGTGTAAAATCAGAAATATCAGTTCCAGGTTTTAGAATTACTAAATTATGTCCCATTGCGATTTTTTCCATCTTGCCGACATGTTTTAGTGTAAGGGTAATTTTTCCTGCGGGAGCTCTTAATTCAGTTACAGAATATTGCATTTGATCATTGCTCTCAATCTGAAGATCATTTGTAGCGACTGGGGTTTCGATCGGACTTTCTTCGTAAGGTTCCTCAGTTGTGGGTGTTGCAACTGGTTCTATGTCTTTTGAATCTTTTTTTCCGCATGAGAATAAACTGAAAATTGCAAAGGCTGCTACGAGGGTAATCTTGAAAGACTTTTTCATTGTTTTTGGTATTTAAATGTTATTAAATTTTATTACTGTAAAAGTATGGCTATCGTTTTTTTTGGTTTATGATTCTAATCATAAAGGCGGATTAATTTTTGCTTCCAATCTTAGTGAAAACTATAAGTAAGATTTATAAAGGCATTGCGTCCCATTCGTGGTATTTTGTTCCAGTCTGAAAAAGTAGCGTAATATTTATCAAAAATATTTTCAATACCTGTTTGCGCTTTTATTTTGTTTTGATTCCAATTAAAGCTATAACCTGCATTGATATTAAATATCAGGTAATCGGGTGCTTTAATTTGTCCGTATACTTTTGCGAAGTTATTTTGTGCAAGATTTCCAGAGGCAAATATTCCCGCATTGATTTTTTCTTTTTTAAACTCTATTCCGGCATAATATCGGAGCGGACTTATAAAAGGAAGGTCGTTTTCCTGATCATCTTTACCCAGACTGTAGGCGATCTGTGTTTTTATATTCCAGTTTTGCAAAAAGAAGTATTCCAGATTAAAATCAGTATTAAAAATCGAAGCATAATTAATAGCGTCGTAGATTTTTACACCCGATGCTCCAATAGTCATGGGCAGTATTTTTGGATCAATTTTTCCGATGATATAATTTGAGATATGGAAATATGAAGCCGTAACTTTCGAAGTTAGTCGGCTGTTTTTAAATCCAAAAGACAAGTTTCCTTCAACAGCCTTTTCATTTTTCAAATTTGGATTTCCTATATAATCATAAAAATCATTACTGTTATACAGATAAAAGCCATAGCCCTCAGAAACAGAAGGTGCTCTTTCGGCGTAAGCCAAACCAAATCCGAGTTCAAGTTTACCAGCATTTTTGGTATAATTTCCAGAGAGACTTTTTAAGAATCGGTTTTGTGTGGCATTCATTTCAGGATAAAAAATACGAAGGCTTTGTAGTCCAAAATCATTGGCTACTGTATTAGAATGAAAACCTAGATTAGTGCTGATTCTAAGAATGGTTTCGGGAGAGATTGTAATATTATCTTCTAATGATAATCCGTTATATAGCGTTCGAACATCAGGCCAGGTGTACATAAACATCAGATTTTCAGTTAGATCAGCAGGATACATTGTCATCTCGGCTACCGCCTTATTATAAAAAGAATTCAAATCGGCTAGAAATTCATGATTTTCGTGTTTTCCTTTTATTTTAGAATAAAAACCATAGGTGTCAGACCAGCCCGGCATATCCATATGAATAGGAACTGCTGGTCTTTTAGTATCATCCATTTTATGGGTAATGGTATTAAAATATCCTTTTGTTTCCCAATCAGAAATAACACCAGAATCTGGAATGTACTTGTAACTCAATGAAATGATTTTAGCTTCTGCCAATAAAACATCCATTGGAAGCGCCGGATAGCCAACATTCACAGCTTTATCATAAATAATCGAAGTTTCCAGTACATTCTTCTTATCGATAAAATAGCCAGCATTTGCCGAAATATTGTACTTGGTAAATTGAGAAAAATTAATTTCTTTTTCGTTTCCCGCTTTGTAGTTTTCGGCATCACGATGCATAAAATCAACATGCGCAAAAAAGGTACTGTCAGTATAACCTAAAGCGGCACCAATAATCTTTTGCTGGTTATTGCTTTCATAACCAGAAGATAAACTGCCATTCCAGCCGTTTTTTCTGTGTTTATATTGATTTCGTTTTAGATCTATCGAACCTCCAATCGTAGCGCCATGACAGCTGGCCTGCTGACCTGAGGCAACTGTTGCCTCAGATAAATTTGAAATCTCGACATAAGAAGTCACAGGATCCATTTTATCGGTACAGGCACCAAAAATCCGCATACCATCAATTGTAATTACAGTACGCTCGGTCGACATATTGTTAATGGTAGGTTCCCATGCATATGCACCTCTTTTAATCATATTCATTTTTGAAGAACCCATTAGATAATCTTCTACAGAGGTTAACGATTTGGGCTGTTTAAGATTCAAAGGTGTTTTTTTTCCTATAACTATAATTTCATTGAGATTTACAGCTGCAAGAGTATCATTCTTTTTTTCTTGTGCCCAGCACACTGTCGAAAAGATAACTAAAAGGATCGCTGTTATATTTTTCATTATAAAGTAATTATAAGAAAGAGATAAATGCTCACTATCTCTTTCTTGTTAGTATTCAATATTTAGAATTCGATTTCTAAGAAAAGACTGCTTGCAGGATTTTCTGTCGTTACAGGCTCTCCTTTAAGTACATCATTCGAAGCATTTAAAAGTTGAAGATTAATTTTCCAATAGCCAGTCATAGTCAAAGAAAGTTTTCCGTTGTAAAAGCCATCGGTTGTAGATTGTGTTAAATCGGTATTATTAGGCGAACCGTGATTACCCATGCTGGGCATTCTTGGATCCATTTTTATTTTGAGATTATTCACGACAGGAAACGTCATCATATCCTGCATTTTATAAACCCCAACGCTAATATCGTTCGTGGCTACTTTTGGGTTTTGAGGTGCGATGGAGGCAATGAGGTAACGAACGCCATCAGATCCTTTAAAGGAGCTAACAGTTCGTTTTGCCGAAGCCTGAACTTTGATAATATCAGTAACAGTATACGAAATAGTATTAACAGTATAAGTAAGAGTCAGATCCCAATATTCAGTATCATTTTCAGCCATTTGAAAGATGATATCGCCTTCGTACAGAGTTTGTTTGTCTGAGGTTTTGGTCACAGCAGATTTTGGACATGAATGCTCCATCATAGCCATATGCATAATTGGCAACCAGCTTATTTTGGCATCTTTAATATAGGCATTCGTTTTTTTGTCTTTAATGCTAAGTGTAATATGATTGTAACCCTGAATTAAAGAGCCGCTTTGGGAATAGAGTTCGAAAGTATGAGTTTCATTTGATATTTCCTGAATTTTTTGAAGGCCAGCGGTTTCATCAATTGGAATCTGAGTGGAGGAATTATCATCTGAGGAGCATGAGAACAGAGAAATGGACAGAACTAAAATGGCTATGTGTTTTAAAATTTTCATTTGAATTTTAATTTAAATTATGAATATAAGGCTTCTGTCGAATGTAAATTCGAAGGAGAAGTAATTAGATAATCGAAAAATTAATACTTGAAAATGGGGGGATGGAATACAAAATAAGTGTTCAGATAAACGTAAAGATTTTTATATCCTGAGTTTATTTCTAAGATGACTTTTTGGTTATTTTGAAAATTAAAAACGGGAATGTTTTCAAAGTATAGCAAAATAGTTTCCGTGATTTCACCTTTTTTCTCACTCGAGGAAGGTGTTTCATTTTTTAAGGCTTTTGCCAACTCTTTCTTCAAATGGCATTTGCCATTACACTCTAATTTTGGAGTGTTCCTGTTTTCGCATAATTCTGCAGAAATATAATTGTAATTCAGTGCGTAATCCAAGATTGGAAATACCGGTCTGAACAATACTGCAAAAAGGAATATGTAAATACAAAATTTCATTACCTGTATTTTGAAAGTACGAAGGTATCATGATCTTTTTTTTCATGTTATGATTATGGTCATACTTTATGTAATACAAGTTTTGGAATTTTGATCCAAAGTTTAACAAATTAAAAACCTTAGTAATGAACAGATTATTTTTATTAGCGATGTTTGGTTCTTTCTTGCTCGTATCGTGTGGGAAAGAAAAATCGAATACTGATCAGGATTTTTCAACTCCTACAGCTACAGAAAATACAGCCGAAGCCGAATCATACGATCCTAAAAGAGGCCTTGGAAAATTTTCTACAGTTGAATTAGGCGCTTCCTTGGATAAGCCACTGGCTGAAAAAGGATTAAAAGTAGCCGAAGTAAAATGTACATCCTGTCACAAAACTACAGATGAAAAATTGGTAGGGCCTGGATGGAAAGGCGTTACAGGACGCAGAACTCCTCAATGGATTATGAATTTTATTACCAATCCTGATCCTATGATTGATAAAGATCCTGAATTGCAGGCTCAATTAGAACTCTGTATGATTCGTATGCCTAATCAAGGTCTGACCGATGATGAGGCCAGAAGTGTACTCGAATACATGCGCCAGAACGACGGTGTGAAATAACCAGAATAAAAAATTCAAATTCAAATGAGAATGTTATGAAAAATAAATTATTAAAATCAGTTTTTGCCGTTGCGTTAGGCTGTGCCTTCTTTGTTTCCTGCAAGCCCAAGGATTCCAGCGATACTGTCGATGGAGATGCTGCGCAAAAAGTTTACGTTGCTCCAGGTAAGTATGATGAGTTCTACAATTTTGTATCTGGTGGTTTCAGCGGTCAGGTAAGTGTTTATGGACTTCCTAGCGGTAGATTGTTAAGGGTTATGCCGGTGTTCTCAGAAGATCCACAAAGTGGCTATGGTTACAGTGAAGAAACAAAAGCCATGTTGAATACTTCGCATGGTTATGTCCCGTGGGATGATCAGCATCATTTAGATTTATCTCAAACCAATGGAGAAGTTGACGGGCGCTGGCTTTTTGCCAATGCCAATAATACGCCAAGGATTGCACGTATTGACCTGAAAACTTTTAAAACAGCTGAGATAATCGAGCTTCCAAATTGTGGAGGAAACCATTCTTCTCCTTTTATCACGCAAAACACAGAGTATATTGTGGGGGCAAGCCGTTTTAGCGTTCCCGCAGATAATGACGATGGAGATGTACCCATTAATACATATAAGAAAAACTTTAAAGGACACCTTAGTTTTGTAAAAGTGGGTAAAGAAGGAGAGTTGGATCTTGCTTTTCAGATCGTAACTCCGGGTGTTAATTTTGATCTTAGTCATCCGGGGAAAAAAGAATCTCACGGTTGGTTCTTTTTCTCCTGTTACAACACTGAGCAGGCCAATACCCTGCTTGAGGTAAACGCTTCTAAAAATGATAAGGATTTTATCATGGCCGTCAATTGGAAAAAAGCTGAAGAGTATATTAAAGCTGGAAAAGGAAAACGTGTACCGGCAAATTATGTTCATAATACCTGGGATGAGAAAACCCAAACGGCTAAATCTGAAATCAAGAAAGAAGTATTGATTCTGGATGCTGCTGAACTGAAAGATATCTGTTATATGATTCCCTGTCCTAAATCTCCACACGGGTGTGATATTGATCCAACTGGTGAATATATTGTTGGAAGTGGAAAACTAGCAGCCCTTATTCCTGTATTTAGTTTTACGAAACTGAAAAATGCTATTGCCAAAAAACAATTTGATGGTAGTTATGCAGGAATTCCTGTGATTAAGTATGAGGCCGCTCTTCATGGCGAAGTTCAAAAACCGGGTTTAGGACCGCTACATACCGAATTTGACGGAAAAGGGAATGCCTATACTACAATGTTTGTTTCTTCTGAAGTAGTAAAATGGAGCATAAAAGATTTAAAAGTTTTAGATAGAAAAGCCACCTATTATTCTCCAGGGCATTTAATGATTCCGGGAGGCAATACAGAGAAACCATTTGGAAAATATATGGTGGTTTATAATAAAATCACTAAAGACCGCTTTTTACCAACTGGCCCGGAATTAGCGCAAAGTGCACAATTATTTGACATTAGCGGGGATAAAATGAAGCTTTTATTGGATTATCCAACCATTGGAGAACCTCATTATGCGCAAGGTATTCCAGCTGATAAAATACGCAATAACGGTCAATTGAAATATTACAAAATGGCAGATAATCTGCATCCTTACGTTGCCAGAGGTGAAAAAGAAACCAAAGTGGTCCGAGAGGGAAAAAAAGTACATGTTTATATGACTTGTATACGTTCGCATTTTGCTCCCGATAATATTGAAGGTATACGAGTAGGGGATGAAGTTTATTTCCACGTTACCAATTTGGAACAGGATTGGGACGTTCCTCACGGATTTGCTATTAAAGGGGCAAATACTGCTGAGTTGCTGATCATGCCCGGAGAAACGATTACACTAAAATGGGTTCCTCAGAAAAAAGGAATTTTTCCATTTTATTGCACGGATTTCTGCAGTGCACTTCATCAGGAAATGCAGGGTTATGTTAGAGTTTCACCTGCAGGAAGTAATGTGCCAATTACGTATAGTTTGGGTACGAATTTACCAAAGGAATAACTAATAACCAGTGAAGGGGACAAAGTTTTCTTTGTTCCCTTTTTATTTGAATCATCATGAAAAATAAAATACTTTCAATTTTTTCAAGAGCAGTACTTTTTGTGTGTGGCTTTCTGTTAATAGGGTCCATTTTTGTTCCCATGTGGAAAATTGAACTGACAGCTCCACAATATCCTGAAGGTTTGGTTTTAAAACTTCATGCCACAAAAATTGCAGGAGATGTAGATATTATCAACGGATTGAATCATTATATAGGTATGAAAACACTTCATACCGAAGATTTTATCGAGTTTAAAATCCTGCCTTACATTTTAGGATTGTTTGGCATCATTGCTTTAAGCTGCTCTTTTTATGCTAAGCGAAATTCCTTGTATATATTGTTTTGTTCTTTTGTGCTTTTCGGAGTTTTAGCTGCTATTGATTTTTACCGGTGGAATTACGACTATGGCCATAATTTAGACCCGAATGCTGCCATACGGGTTCCAGGTATGGCATACCAGCCTCCATTACTGGGCTATAAACAGTTGCTGAATTTTGGCGCTTATTCTATACCTGATATAGGTGGATGGATGCTCATTACAGTTGGTGTCTTGCTTTTTCTGGCTATAATTAAAGAGAGGAAATCAGCTTTAGGATTTAATAAATTTTTTAGCGTTTTAATTATTGCTTCTTTTCTTTTTTCATGTTCAGGAGATAGACCAATTTCCATCAAAATAAATACAGACAATTGTGATTATTGTAAAATGGGAATAAGTGACGGTAAATATGGCTCAGAAATTATTACCCAAAAAGGACGGGCATATAAGTTTGATGATATTGCCTGTATGGTCAACTATTGTAAAGAACATTCAGATATGAAGGTTAAGAGTTATTATGTACATGATTATACAAAGGAAAATGAACTAATTCAGGCAGAAAAAGCTTTTTTTATTTCAGGCGGCACAATAAAAAGTCCGATGCATGGTAACATTGCGGCGTTCTCCACTGAAAGCCAATCACAAGCATTTGGAGCAGAATCACAGGGAACAGAGATACAATGGGCGTCAATTTTAGAAAAATAATTTTGGGACGAAAATGCTAATTACAATCAATTAAACATGAAAATACTTCTCTGTCTTTGCTTCTCATTTTTTTTTACCTGTCTTCATTCTCAAAAGATTGAAGTAGGAAAAAATAGAGCCATAAAAACCATAAAAAAAGCTATACAACTGGCCAATCCCGGCGATACGGTGTTGGTTTACAAAGGTGTTTATAGAGAAGGAAACATAGTGATAGATAAAAAAATAATATTGCAGGGAATTGGCTTTCCTATCCTCGATGGCCAAAAAAAATATGAAGTGGTTTCTATCAAAGCTGATAGTGTAACCATTGCAGGTTTTAAAGTCATAAATTCAGGGTATGCCTCCCTGAATGATCCCTGCGGTATTAAAATATATAACAAAACAGGGGTTACCATAAAAGAAAATATTCTGGAGAATAATTTTTTTGGTATTTATGTTCAAAAAGGAATTGGCTGTATTATAAAAAATAACACAATAAAAGCCCATCAAAAACAAGAGCAGCGTATTGGGAATGGCATTCATTGCTGGAAAAGTGAAAACCTGCAAATTGTCGGAAACC
This sequence comes from Flavobacterium piscisymbiosum, assembly GCF_020905295.1. Lineage (NCBI taxonomy): Bacteria > Pseudomonadati > Bacteroidota > Flavobacteriia > Flavobacteriales > Flavobacteriaceae > Flavobacterium > Flavobacterium piscisymbiosum. The sequence continues at coordinate 4,215,481 of NZ_JAJJMM010000001.1, forward strand.
AAGTCTCAGGACATCGGGACGGGATTTACTTTGAATTTGTGTCTAATTCTATTATTTGGAGGAACATCTCAAAGAGTAATATTCGATACGGACTTCATTTTATGTTTTCTAATGATGATTCGTACATCTCCAATGTGTTTAAAAATAATGGGGCAGGAGTGGCAGTCATGTTTACCAAAAATGTAAAAATGTTCCATAATTATTTTGCAGAAAACTGGGGAGATGCCGCGTATGGTTTATTGCTAAAAGAAATTTCTGATAGTTACATCATAGGAAACAAATTCATCAGAAATACTTCGGGAATTTATATGGAAGGAACCAGCCGGGTAGCCCTCTCAAAAAATATTTTTAGAGATAACGGGTGGGGTATGAAAATTCAGGCAAGCTGTATGGAAAACGAAATTTCCTTTAATAATTTTATCGCCAATACATTTGATATAAGCACCAATGGCAGTTTAGTTCTTAACCATTTCAATAATAATTATTGGGATAAATATGAAGGTTATGACCTTAATAAGGACGGAATTGGAGATGTACCTTTTCACCCTTTGAGCCTTTTTGCAGTGCTTACAGAAAACAATCCCTCTGCAATGTTATTATTCAGGAGCTTTATGATTACGCTTCTTGATAAGTCAGAAAAGATTCTGCCAAGTATTACCCCGGATAATTTTGTTGACCAAACCCCCGAAATGAAATCTCTTGTGTTATGATTACTTTACAAAATATAAACAAAAAATTTGGCAAGCTTCAGGTATTGCAAAATGTAAACCTGAAATTTAACGCAGGTGAGTGCATTGCACTTATTGGTCCAAATGGTTGCGGAAAAACGACCTTGATAAAATCCATCCTGGGAATGGTTTTACCGGACAGCGGTGATATTTTATTCAATAAAGAATCTATTCTTAGAAAGTTTGAATATAGAAATAATATTGGCTATATGCCTCAGATAGGCCGCTATCCAGATCATATGACTATTGGACAAATTATTGCCATGATCAAGCAAATCAGGAATTCGAAAGACATTCTGGATGAAGATTTAGTTAAAGCTTTTAAACTTGATAAGATGGATGATAAACAAATGCGCACGCTTTCCGGCGGAACAACCCAAAAAGTAAGTGCAACATTAGCCTTTCTTTTTAACCCTGACGTCCTTATACTTGATGAGCCAACTGCAGGATTGGATCCCCTGGCATCAGAAATCCTGAAGGAGAAAATTATTAAAGAAAAGGAAAAAGGAAAATTAATTTTGATTACCTCTCATTTGTTAAGCGAACTTGACGATATGATTACCCAGATTATTTTTATGCAGGATGGTAAAGTGCATTTTCATAGAAATATAAACGAACTGCTTGAATCAACGGGTGAAATCAAAATTTCAAAAGCCATATCTAAAATTTTAAAGCAAAAGAGTCATGAACAGGATCATTAAAATTGTATTGTTGGATATTCTTAAAAATAAAATCGTTCTGAGTTACACTTTTGTTTTGGCCTTGCTCTCCTGGGGATCTTTTGGCCTTGAAGACAATTCTGCTAAAGGGCTGTTGACAATTTTGAATGTAATTTTATTTACAGTTCCATTAGTTTCGATACTTTTTTCGACGATATATATTTATAACAGTTCTGAATTTATTGAACTGTTACTCAGCCAGCCATTAAGGCGAAAAAAAATATGGATCAGTTTATTTGCCGGGCTTTCCATTGCAATGATTTTGGCTTTTTTGCTGGGTGCGGGAATCCCCCTTGTAATTAATGCGCCTGATGCTTCAGGTGTTATGATGCTTTTGTCAGGATGTTTAATCTCGGCTGTTTTTGTGTCTTTAGCTTTTTTGAGCTGTATTTTGACTCGTGATAAAGCAAAAGGAATTGGTGTAGCGATTATGTTTTGGATGTATTTTGCAATACTATTTGACGCTTTGGTTTTATTTCTGTTGTTTCAGTTTGCCGAGTATCCTATTGAAGAGGCAATGGTGGGGGTAACGGCCCTGAGCCCAATAGATCTTGCACGTATTCAGATTCTCTTACATCTTGATCAGTCAGCTATGATGGGTTACACAGGCGCAATTTTTAAAGATTTTTTTGGGACAACTATTGGATTGATTATCTCTTTTTTTCTATTGATTTTATGGATTGCGATACCTTTTTTTATTTCAGTCAGAAAATTTAATAAAAAAGATCTTTAACAATTAATATTTAATACTCAATTATGAAGGAGAAGATAAAAACAGATATTAAAAACAGACAGGATATCAAAATATTGGTTGATGCTTTTTATGGTAAGGTTCAGACAGATGCTACTATCGGATATTTATTTACCAAAGTGGCGAATGTTAATTGGGAAAAACATCTTCCAATTATGTATGATTTTTGGGATAATATCCTTTTTCATTCCGGAAATTTTGAAGGAAACCCGATGATGAAGCATTGGATTTTAAATCAGAAAAGCCCCTTAACTGAAACTCATTTTAAACATTGGAATAAGTTGTGGAAAAAAACTGTTGATGATTTATTTGAAGGACCAAAAGCATCAGAAGTAAAGATTAGGGCTCAGAGTATTTCGAAAATGATGATGAATAAAGTAGTAAAATAAAGTGATAAAGTAAAAAACGGGCGCTCGAAGAGCGGCCGTTTTTAAATTAAATGCTATTAGAGCTGAATTAATAATTTTCATTTAACCTCCACAAAGAAAGAAAAATATTTAAAAAAGATATATGATCTGAATCATATATTAAAGTATTTAAGAAATTTCAATAAAATATTTTATGATCTATAATTTCTATTTTTTTTTTCTTGTTCATAATAGAAATTGTCCGAATGACCGTCTCAACGCGCAAACCAGTAAAATCTGCAATTTCCTGACGGGTATACTGAATTTTCAGTCTTTGATTTGGGGGAATATTCTGCTGTTTTTTTAAATTATCGAGAAAATACTGTACCCGATACTCAGGTTTATGATTAATTATATTTTTTGAAAATACTATTTTATTGTAAATTCTCCAGGCAAAGACTTTTAATATTTTCGATTGGATTTTTGGATTTTCTTCAAGAAGCAAAAAGAAGTTGGCTTTTGAAAGTTTTAAGAGCACACAATCGGTCTGTGCTACTGCTGAGGCTGGATAAGGCTGATCAATAAAGAGGGGCGGTTCGCCAAAACTGCTTCCATTTTCAAAAATTCCTACTGTCAGGTCTTTTCCGTCTTCATTGGTATAGGTCATTTTTACAGTCCCCTCAAGAATCTGATAGAAGTATAGGGGAGGATCGTTTTCATAAAATATGATACAGTTTTTGGGTGTTTTTTTTGCAACAGCCCCCCAAGTGAATAGCAAATCTGTATCAATATGCATTTTTTCTAAAGTTATATGCATTTATAAATGATGCTAAATATTTCATCGCTTGAAGACAGCGCCTGCGGTTATTATTGATTTTCATAAATGCGGTGTTATTTGTTTTAAGCAAAGAAAAGAAATCAGGTATAAAAAAAACATGATAAATATTAGGTTTTGAAAGTTTTGTTGTAGCTAGAATAGGTGTTAAATTAAAGATTTATAAAAAGATATTTTTAATTTAAACTGGTAGCTAATCTTTTGGAAGTCATTGTGTAATCTGCAGTGTTATGATATTTATCATATTACAAAAGCAGTATACTTCGGATATTTGTAATGCATTAGAATGGTAATAGCTAAAAAGATTCATTTCAATTAAAAAAAGTTCTATTTCATTTTCTTCCTAATTTCTAAAATTAAAATTATGTCAAAGTCTTTAATTCAAAAATATAATGTTCCAGGTCCCAGATATACCAGTTATCCAACTGTTCCGTACTGGAATGAAATACTTTTTTCAATAGAGGAATGGAAGATTTCTTTTCAAAAATCATTTTTGGAGAGCAATTCACAAAATGGGATCAGCCTATATATTCATTTGCCTTTTTGTGAAAGTTTGTGCACTTTTTGCGGGTGCAACAAACGAATTACTAAAAATCATTCAGTAGAAGAAAAATACATCATCGCTGTTTTAAAAGAATGGAGTATTTACTGTGGACTGGCTTCTGAAAGACCAATCATAAAAGAAATTCATCTGGGAGGCGGAACTCCTACTTTTTTCTCATCAGATAATTTAGAAAAACTTATAAACGGTATTTTTAGTCTAGCCGATAAAGCTGAAAGTCATGAGTTCAGTTTTGAAGGCCATCCCAACAATACGACTTATGAGCAGCTTAAAAAATTATATAATCTAGGGTTTCGCAGAGTAAGTTTTGGCGTTCAGGACTACGCGGCAAAAGTCCAGAAAGCCATTCACAGAATTCAGCCATTTCACAATGTGGCAAAAGTCACCTTTTGGGCAAAAGAAATTGGTTATACCTCAATAGGACACGATATTATTTTTGGATTGCCTTTTCAAACAATTGAAAACATTGTGGACACCATCGAAAAAACAAATTCTTTAAAACCAGATCGATTGGCTTTTTACAGCTATGCGCATACGCCCTGGATCAAAGGAAATGGACAACGTGGATTCAATGAGGCAGATCTTCCAAAAGATGTAGAAAAAAGAAAATTATATGAGACAGGAAAAAACCTGCTTTCTCAAAACGGATATCACGAAATTGGGATGGATCACTTTGCTTTAGCTTCGGATAGTTTATATAAGGCTGGTCATACTGGGGAATTGCATCGCAATTTTATGGGATATAGCTCGTCAAAAACCCAGTTAATGATTGGATTGGGAGTTTCAGCTATCAGTGATAGTTGGTACAGTTTTGCTCAAAATACAAAGAGATTGGAAGAATATTATCAACTATTGGAATCCGACCAACTTCCTGTTGTCAAAGGGCATATACTTGACAAGGAGGATTTAATTATTCGCAAACATATTCTCAATTTAACTTGTCAATTTGAAACTTCGTGGAATGATAAGGCTTTTTATTTTGACGAATTACAAAGTGTTTTATCCGATTTAAAGGAATTGGAAAATGATAATCTGGTAATTATCGAAGAAAATAGAATCAAGATCACAGATGCAGGCAGACCTTTCGTCCGTAATATTTGTATGGCTTTCGATTTGCATTTGAAAAGAAAATCTCCCGAAACTAATCTTTTTTCAATGACAGTCTAAACTATTAATGGAATTCCTTGCACAAATTGACTCATATTCTGAAATTTTCTAGTTACGCTAATTATCAAACATGATATCCTGGCAGGGTCGATTCGTTTAACTACTTTCTGGATTTAAGATCACATCGATATGCCAGTAGCCACTGTATCAATCTTAAATAATAATTTCGCTGGAAAAGAAAATTATTCAAATTTTTCAAGTAATGTAGTGTAGTAACTCTAATTATTCTACTTTTGCAGCAAAAAATTACTATGAATAAATGCGATCAATGTATTGTAAGACAGCTTAGTGCATTGAAAGCACTAAACAAAGAGCAAATCATACAATTGGCAAATAGTAAAAGCACTCAGGTAATTAAAAAAGGGGAGGCTATAATAGAGGAAGGAGAAGTAATTAATGGGGTTTTCTGTATCAAAGATGGTATTGGAAAACTTTCTAAATTAAGTGCCAATGGCAGGGACCAGGTTGTTAAACTTGTTAAGGCGGGTGAACTTTTAGGGCAACGTTCAATGATCAGCAATGAACCTGCAAACTTGTCGGCTACAGCAATTGCTGATATGGAAGTCTGTTTTATTCCAAAATCTGAAATCATTCAATTTTTTAATAATAACAATCAGTTTTCAATGAACTTAATGCAGTCTGTTTGTGATGATTTGAAACATGCGGATGAGCATACTGTGGATATGGTACAGAAAACTGTTAAGGAAAGATTGGCTGAAAAGTTATTATATCTTAGTGACACTTTTGGTGTAAATGCTGATCAATCCTTAAAAGTGCAATTATCAAGAGAGGAATTGGCCGGAATGATCGGTACAGCCACCGAGAGTTGCATCCGAATGCTTTCTGAGTTTAAAAAATCAGGGCTGATCGAATTAAAAGGAAAGCTGATTTTTTTAAAGGATATTAAGGGATTAAAAAAAGAAGCCAGCTAACATAACATCATTTGGATAATTCCAGCATTCTTTCAATAGGAACAAACGCTTTTTTCATTATATCAGCAGGAACTTTAATTTCAGGCGTTTCATTAAGCAAGCAGTCGTATAATTTTTGTAACGTATTTACTTTCATGTAGCCACATTGGCTGCAGGCACAAGTGTTGTCTTCGTTTGAAGGTGCCGGTATCAATATTTTATAAGGAACTTCCAGTTTCATCTTATGAAGGATTCCCACTTCTGTAGCCACAATAAATTTGGTACCCGGATTGGTTTTAACATATTCAATCATTCCTGCAGTCGAACCAATATAGCTGGCTGTTTTTAAAATATGTGTTTCAGATTCAGGATGGGCAATAATTTGCGCATCTGGATTTTGTTTGTACAATTCAATTAATTTATCAAATGAAAATGCTTCATGAACCACACATGCACCGTCCCAAAGCAACATTTCCCTGCCTGTTTGTTCCATTACATATTTTCCCAAATTTTTATCGGGAGCAAAAATAATGGGTTTGTCTTTTGGTATAGAATTGACGATTTTAACGGCATTAGAAGAAGTTACCACAATGTCAGTTAAAGCTTTAACCTCTGCAGAACAATTCACATATGTAATAACAATGTGGTCTGGATGGGCTTGGGTAAATTGTTGAAATAAATTAGCGGGACAAGAGTCAGCCAACGAGCAGCCAGCATTCAAATCGGGAAGAATAACTTTTTTACCTGGATTTAAAATTTTTGCAGTCTCAGCCATAAAATGTACTCCTGCAAAAACAATTATATCAGCATGCACCTGCATTGCTTCTTGTGACAATCCCAGGCTGTCACCCACATAATCTGAAACATCCTGAATATCGGATTCCTGATAGTAATGTGCCAGAATAACTGCATTCTTCTCTTTTTTTAATTTCAGTATTCGCTCTTTAAGGTTTTTCATTATTAAATTATTTTTAATTATTCTCTTTTATTTTAAAACAAAAGAGTTGATGCTGATACATATGTTGGGTTTTTAAAATCGGTAAGTTTTTTGAAAATTAAGTTTTGCTCGTTTTTCGGAAATTCAATCAAACAAAGCTTTCATTATGACACTAAAATTAATACCTAAGGAAGGTGTCTCCCGATTTAATACCCAAAGCCAATTCTTCCAGATTTGTATTTTCAAGCGTGAAAACCAAATCATTGCGAATAGATATAAATTTATCGTGCATCGGACAAGGATGGTCTTCAGAACAATTACTTAATCCTAATGCACAACCGGTCAAAATGCGATCGCCATCCAAAGAATTAACTATTTGCGCTAATGTTATTTCTTTCATATTCTCTTTGGAAATTTCAAAACCTCCGCCCACTCCTTTTATAGATTTAATAATATTGTCTCGCGATAGGATTTGAAGAATTTTGGCTGTAAAAGCCTCCGGAGAATCGATTTTTTTGGCAATTTCTTTCAAGCCGATGCGATTGTCCTGATAGGATTGAAAAGCAATAAAAATAGCTGCACGAATGCCATATTCACATGTTTTAGAGAACATAATCTTTTTTTTGTAATGTATAAATCATATAAATCAAAGCCCGCCATAACGCACAAAAGATCCAAAAACAACCATCAAAACCCCAATTATGGTAACCAATAGAATATGAAAGGTCATTTCAGGTAACTTCTCAGCATTTTTTTCAAGTTTTGGCAGCACTCTAAATTGAGCACTCAAAGCAAAAAGAACCGTCAATAATAAAAGAGCTAATTTTGTTGAAACAACTTTTTCTATAGGTGTCTCGAACTGAAACCAATATTCGATGCTAACACCATATTTATAGGCCATTAAAATTCCGGTAATGACCAGCAAAACCAGAGCAGTCATGCCAACAGGTTCATACTTTCTTTCATAATCGAGAATTATATTCTGATTTTTTTCTTTTAATGCTTGTGGCAAAAAACCAAAGACAAGCAACAAATGACCACCAACCCAAATGGCGGCACTCAAAAGATGGATGATTAACAATAAATGGTGGCTCATATAGTTTTAGGTTTTAGTTTCACAATTTTAACAGATAGCATTATAAGGCCTGCTGGCATAAAAATACTGGATAAGAATAGATTTTGATAATAATTCGGTAAACTACCTTCACCCAAGAAAAACCAAATGCCCTGAAGAAACAAAAGAATTTCAGTTGTAAAAAATCCGAATAAAAAAATTGCGATTCCCCATGTTTGAATACGGTTTCTCGAATTTAAAAAATCATTTTGTAATGCAAATCCAAACAGGAAACCTGTAATAATTCCCAACATAGTCAAGTGAATGTATCCAATGACAAAATTACGAATCTGATGGGATACCTGTGCCAATTCCGGAAACAAAACCACCAGTTGAATAACGACTTTTAAAGCCAATGAAAACAAAGCAAAACCATAAACTATTTTTATGATCGTTGGTAAAATAGCAAAAAAGGACTGAAACTGCGGGCGGATAAATTGTATAAAAAGTACCGCAGCATATAGCTGAAGCATTACTCCAAGAGCATTTAACCAATAAAAAACCGGGTTAGGCAAATACCAGCTTACCGGCAAAGCCAATGTTAAAAAAGTAGAAGCAACAAATAAATTATAAAATATCCTGAATTTTTTAGCTTCAATAATAAGTTTTGCCTGTTTGAAAAACAAAGCCAAAATGGCAAACAAGAACCAGCCATTAAATTGAAAATGAAGAAAAAACTGAATCGCAATTTGATAAAAAGCGCTTGCTTTACCTAACAATGAAACTGCAGGACCCAGGCACCAGACACCCAAAGTAGAAAAAATCATGAAAAACAAAGCCGCACGAAGCAGCTTTTTTTCAGCCAGAGTTGTTGGATTGGCATCCTTTATAATTAAATAACAAAAATAGTAGCTGAAAAAAATATGCAAAGTCGAAAAAAGAATAGAAACAAAAGCATATCCTTGAGCAGGAAAATCAATCATCATTCCGACTACGGCCAGTTCTGTTATCCAGAATAATTGGTTGTAGATGGGTTTTTGATGTTTTTCTTTTGGAACAAAAAAATGAAAAATCAAACAGTACAACATCATATAGACCCAGCCTAACATCGCCACGTGTGAATGGCCGTGCATTAAAAACTGAAAATTGACTCCGGGGATTGGTGCAACATACATCCATCGCAGCAACAGTCCCATCAGTGAAGCGATGAAAAAATTAGAAAAAGTACAGAGTAACCAACTCTTCTTCATGATTTTATAAAGGATTTAATTCTTGATGCTTAAAAGTGTGTTCATGCTTTAAATGAAAAAAAGCTTATATTGCTCTAAATGAGCCTGGATCTCTTTTTTAATTTCAGCTTTATTGGAATCCTCAAGATTATCAATTTTTAATTTTAACGGAATCAAATAGTTGTGTAACTGATTGTGAGCTTCACCTTTCATTGTACATTTTTTAAAAATCATGGCAAACTCAGATTTCAGTTTCTCTTTCAAAATCAATGCGCTTTCTTCTTCGCCTGATTCCAGAATTATTTTTTGTAAAGTAGTAATCCCTTCAGTAGTTTCTGGGTTGGCTTCCCATAATTGTCCTTTGTTCAGGCTCACTTCCGCGGCTGTTTCGGTATTTTTTTCCGAAACTGAATTTATTTCATTTGCTTCTTTAGATGTTTGATCTTCTTTGTTTTTTTGGCATGATCCGATAGATACAATGGCCAATAAAAATAATACTAGTTTTATTTTTGTCATTTTGTTAAATTTTAGCTCCAAAAATCAGCATCTTCATTTTCTATAAAAGCTTCCTTTGAATGTATTTCTTCTATTTTTTTTAATTGTTCCTTTGTGGCTGCTTTTTGAATTTCAGCAAATAAAACACGCTCTTCAAAGCGGATATGAGAGTCTAACTCTTTTTCGATTCTTTTTAAATTTATTTCCAGATCTGAAGTACTTTCAAATAATTCGTTTAACGTTCTGTGTTCTTTCAAAGCCTGCTCAATGAGCGCGTTATCTGCTTCTAAGATCGTGAAAACGTATTTTTCCTCCAGCTCAAAATGCGTCTTTAAATAAATTTCATAAAACCAATCGACGTATTTTTTGATGCGCTGCAGGTCAATATTTTTCGCCATTCCAGTTTTAATTTTCCAGCAAAGCAGCAGACCATGATGGTGGTCGTGGCTTAAAGGCCTTAATTCCGGAGCTCTTTTGATGGGAGTAGTTGATTTCATTTGCTTAAAATTGATTGATTTAAAAAAATAAATTACTATCCTCTAAAATGAATTTTAATTTTCTCTGTACCAATATTTTGGTTTTCCAATTCTTTAAAAGAATGCCCAAGTTTTTCTATTGTCGAGGATCCATTAATAAAATGCTGAATGTAATAATTTCCTGAATATCCCAAATTTTCCAGAAAAAACACCATTTCCTGAATATCTCTTTTGTTTAATAAATCAGAGTGCACTGTTGTACGAACTTCAAAAGGTACTGTATGATGAAGCAATAAAAGTAATGATTTTGCAAAGGGAATGAAAAGTTTTGATTGGGTTATCTTTGCAAATTTCGCAGGCATTGCTTTAAAATCAAGTGCTACATAATTAATGAGTTCTTTTTGAATCAGTTCTTCCAATATGTCCGGCCGTGATCCATTGGTGTCAATTTTGATCAAAAAACCCATTTTTTTGACTTCTTTAATAAACGAAACAGCCTTTTTATGTAACAGACATTCACCTCCGCTAAAAACTACGGCGTCCAATAGATTAACCCTGCTTTTGAGGAATTGAAGTGCTTTATCAAAAGTAATACGTCCTTTTCCGTATACAATTTCTGGATTATAGCAATACAAACACCGCATATTACAGCCTGCAAACCAAAAAATGCAAGCTGATTGGTGCGGATAATCTAATAAAGTAAACGGTGTAATACTGTAAATAGGGGCACTAACATTTTGCTTCATTGAAATGGGTTCGCTGTTTGTGTTCACCTTTTTTTCCGATATTAAAACTTTCTACGGGTCTGTGGTAGCCCATTACTCTTGTGTACACCAGGCATTTGGTGCGAACTTCTTGATTTTGTTCTAAAATCGCGTTGGTTGTTAGTTTCATATTTGCTGTTTTTTTAGTTATGAATTGTGTAAAATTTGCGATGTGGTTTTTTCAAATATCTATAAGCTTTGTTTTTTCTTCAATGATAATTTCATCGCATTTTGGGCAATATTCATGCTCTCCGTTTAGATAACCATGAACAGGGCAAACACTAAATACAGGTGTTACTGTGATGTAAGGCAATTTAAAATTAGTAATCACTTTTTTTACAAAATTTTTGCAAGCTTCAGGTGAGCTTATTCTTTCGCTCATATACAAATGCAAAACGGTTCCTCCTGTGTATTTGCATTGCAATTGGTCCTGAAGCATCAAAGCTTCAAATGGATCCTGGGTAAAATCTACAGGGATTTGGGAACTATTTGTGTAGTAAATATTTTTTTCTGCTCCCGCCTGAATAATATCGTCAAAACGTTTTTTATCCTCTTTGGCAAATCGGTATGTGGTTCCTTCTGCCGGAGTGGCTTCTAAATTATAAAGATTTCCAGTTTCTTCCTGATACTGCTTCATTCTGTCCCGGATGTGTTCCAGAATTTCAGAAGCAAGTTCAATACCAGTTTCAGAAGTTATGTCGTCTTCATTATGGGTAAAATTCTGTATCATTTCGTTCATTCCGTTTACACCAATAGTTGAAAAGTGATTTCTGAAATGTTGTAAATACCGTTTGGTGTAGGGATACAATCCACGATCGTACATTCCCTGAATAAAAGTTCTTTTTTTCTCTAAAGTTGATTTGGAAATCAATAAAAGCTTGTCCAATTGTTGAAATAAAGCTGCTTTGTTTCCTTTGAATAAATAACCTAAACGAGCCATATTAATAGTTACCACGCCAATACTTCCTGTCATTTCAGCGCTTCCAAAAAGTCCGTTTCCACGTTTTAGTAGTTCGCGCAAATCGAGTTGCAAACGGCAGCACATACTGCGAACAGCATTGGGCTTGTAGGCATTTTCATTTTCTATTTGATTGCCATTTTCGTCCAAAACATATTGGCTTCCAATGAAATTTTGAAAATAAGAAGAACCAATTTTCGCTGTGTTTTCAAAAAGCAGGTTTGTGTTCTCTCCATCCCAGTCAAATTCTTCGGTAATATTAACCGTTGGAATAGGGAAGGTAAAGGGCTGCCCATTGGCATCACCTTCTGTCATTACGGTATAATACGCTTTATTGATTAGATTCATTTCTTTTTGAAAATGCTCGTATCGTAAATTAGTAACTTCAGAAACTCCTCTGCTTTTAGCCCTTGCCAATAGGTCTGTACTATTGTTCTTTTCAAAAATATGACAATCATTTTTAGTCGGAATTTGTGCTTTTAAATCCTCAGGAACAACCCAGTCTAAAGTGATATTAGTAAAGGGAGATTGTCCCCAGCGTGCGGGAACATTCAGGTTGTACACAAAACTTCGTACCGCTTTTAAAACGTCATCATAAAGGAGATCGTCTTTGAATACATAAGGAGCCAAATAGGTGTCAAAAGAACTAAAGGCTTGTGCACCTGCCCATTCGCTTTGCAAAATCCCCAGAAAATTTGCCATCTGTCCTAAAGCTTCCCTAAAATGAGATGGCGGTTTGCTTTCCACCCGGCCTCTGACTCCATTGAAACCTTCATTTAACAATACACGCAAACTCCAACCCGCACAATAGCCCGTGAGGCAATCCAAATCGTGAATGTGAATATCACCATTGCGGTGTGCATAGCCTTCTTCTTTAGAATACACTTTATCCAGCCAATAATTTGCGATAACTTTTCCTGCTACATTGCTAACCAATCCTGCGTTCGAATAAGAGGTGTTGGCGTTGGCGTTGATCCGCCAATCTGTTTGTTGTATGTATTCTTCAATCGTTTGGGTGCTGTCGACATAAGTTGTGTCATCATTCAATCCTTCAAGATGTTCGCGTTGCAGCTTTCTGGTGTGTCGGTATAGCATAAAGGAGCGCATGGCATCAAAATGGTTTTTATCGAATAATTTTTTTTCGATTACATCCTGAATTTCTTCAACAGACCATACTTCTTTGTTTTCGAGTTGTATAGCCACACTTTCAAAAACACTTTCATCAACAGCTATAGAGACACTCTGAAAATTTTTTTCAATTGCATCTTTGATCTTATAACTTTCAAATGGCTGATACTTTCCATTTCTTTTGATGACATAATTTTCCATAGTTGTTGGTTCTTAGTGATTGAAAGCTACTTATTATTGAGCTGTAAAGTCTTTTTCAAGTTTGGCAGCTTTTGGAAATAAAATATTATTCTCCAAATGAATGTGTTTATGCAAATCCTGCTCAAATTCTTCTAGCATTGCAAACGTAACTTTATAAGTATTACAGCCATCGGCTGGCGGTGTATAATTGTTAGTTAATTCTGCTATTTTTCTAAAACGGACACCTTCGGCGTCGTGCTCGTGCATCATCATAGCAATTGGATTTTGAATTGTTTCAAAATGAGGCAGCTCAATTAATTCATCAGATAGAGTAGCATGAATCATTTTTTTTATAAATGGGAACAAAATCAGCTCTTCTTTTTTCATATGTTGTGCCAATTCTCCTGCGCAGCCTTTAAAAAGCTCATTTATTAATAATAGTTCAGGATGTTTTGCGCCATGCACTCTGCTGAGCTTATCTAAAAACTGCAGCAGTATTGGTGTTTTTTCTGATACATATCTGTGATGCTTTTTTTCAATATAATCAGCCAATAAATCAATCGGCCAGGCATTGTAATCAATTCCTGAATCGCTTTTTGATGATAGAACTGTTTCAATTTCCTGTAATAAAACATCTGCAGTCACTGCTTTTTTCTGGCAGGCTTCTTCAATGCTTCTGTTTCCGTTACAGCAAAAATCTATTCCGTATTTTGAGAACAAGGCTGCTGTTCTAAAATCTTTTGCCACGTATTCTCCGATTGTAATTTGTTCTAAAGTTTCCATAATTTTTATTTAGATTATAATTTGTAAATGATTAAACGATGATGATCTTAATAAAAGAGTATTTTGTCTTTTAATTAAACACACTTCATCATTTATTTTGTTATCCAGTTGTCTTATTATTATTTAATGTATTATTTGATATTGTAAAATTCGTATAATTATAAAATGCAGAATATGATTTAAATCATAAGACTGCATTTTTTTAAATATTTTTTTAAAGTGACCTTAACCATTTTTATTTTTAAAGGAAAATAGTCAGCTGTAAATATCTTTTCTTTTGGAGTTTTTTAAAAATAGTGAATATGACAAATATCATAATAAAGGATATTTTTATCCTTTATTTTTACACTATAAATTTCAAACCAAAATAATATGAAAACCAGTGTTAAATTAAACAGACAAATAAGGGGGTTTTTTATAATGTTGCTTGTTTTAGTCGGATTTTTTTCTTGCAAAAGAGGAAGCGATGAAGCAAAAAATTATCAAAATATTGAGGCCAAAGGGCAGCAAACTGCCGAACTCACGGCGCCTCCGTTTGTTCCGAAAGCAGTAGGAGACCGTGAAGCTACAAAATTAGTGGTCAATATGGAAATTAAGGAAATTGAAGGAGAAATGGTAGATGGTGTAAAATATATCTATTGGACTTTTGGGGGTTCTGTTCCCGGAAGTTTTATCAGAACCAGAGTGGGTGATGAAGTAGAATTTCACCTAAAAAACCATCCGGATAACAAAATGCCTCACAATATTGATTTACACGCGGTAACCGGGCCAGGAGGAGGAGCAACCTCATCGTTGGTTGCCCCAGGTCACGAAAAAGTGTTTAGTTTCAAAACCTTAAATCCCGGTTTATACGTGTATCATTGTGCTACAGCACCAGTTGGAATGCATATTGCTAACGGAATGTATGGGTTGATTTTGGTTGAACCAGAAGGAGGCTTGCCACCAGTTGATAAAGAATATTACATCATGCAAGGCGATTTTTACACCAAGGGCAGTTATGGGGAACAAGGTTCTCAACCTTTTGATATGGATAAAGCCATTAAGGAACAAGCTGATTATGTGGTCTTCAATGGGAAAGTTGGAGCTCTCGCCGGAGATAAGTCTTTAACGGCCAAAGTTGGTGAAACTGTCCGTATTTATATGGGAAATGGAGGTCCTAATTTGGTCTCATCTTTCCATGTTATTGGAGAAATTTTCGACAAAGTGCATATTGAAGGAGGGGATATGATCAACGAAAACGTACAAACTACCTTAATACCTGCAGGTGGTTCGGCCATTGTGGAGTTTAAAGTAGATGTTCCGGGAACTTTTATACTGGTAGACCACTCGATTTTTAGGGCCTTTAATAAAGGAGCACTTGGAATGCTGAAAGTTGAAGGCGAGGAAAATAAAAAATTGTATTCTGGAACCATACAAGATGGAATTTATTTACCAGAAGGTGGGACAATTCAAGGTATGCCAAAAGGCAAAGCAGTTCCTAAAACTACTGTTGCAAAAACTGTTCCTGAACAAATTAAAGCCGGTAAAGATTTATTTGACCGTACCTGTTATGCCTGTCACCAATCTGAAGGACAAGGTATTCCGAATGCTTTTCCTCCATTGGCAAAATCAGATTACCTGAATGCGAATCCAGATAGAGCTATTGGCGCGGTATTGCACGGATTAAGTGGAGAGATCACCGTTAATGGCAAGAAATTCAATAACGTGATGACCAGTCAGAACCTAACTGACGAGCAAGCTGCTGATGTTCTGACATACATATACAACAGTTGGGGCAATAATAAAACAGTAATAACTCCGGCAAAAGTAAAAGCTGTTAGAGCCAAACCTGCTCCAAAAGTAGCCCAGGAACATTAGAATAAATCAAAAAAAGTAACAGATGGCAGTATTTAAAACAATATCAATCCTATTTATATTCTGTGTAAGTTCTCTTTTTGCTCAACAAGAAAAAATGGCATCCATAAAGGGCGGTAGTTTTGTGCCCCTTTATGGTGCTACTTCTGAAAAACCGGTCAACATACCTTCTTTTACTATTGATGTGTATCCAGTTACCAATATACAATTTCTTGCTTTTATCAAAAAATACCCAGAGTATAGTCGTTCTAAAATCAAAGGTATTTTTGCAGATAAAAGTTATCTGGCACAATGGACAAGTGATTTCGATTATGGTTTAAAGAATTTAAACAATGCCCCGGTTACCAATGTTTCCTGGTTTGCTGCCAAAAAATATTGCGAATGTCAAGGCAAAAGACTGCCAACAATGGACGAATGGGAATATGTAGCCATGGCCGATGAAAAACGTATTGATGCACGTTCTAAAAAAGAATTCAATAAATACATTTTGTCGTGGTATGAGAAGCCAAAAACCTATTTAAACCCTGTAGGTCAAACCTTCAGGAATTACTGGGGCGTTTATGACATGCACGGTTTGGTGTGGGAATGGACAGGCGATTTCAATAGTATCTTTCTTTCTGGCGAGTCCAGAAAAGATAAAGCTACAGATAAAAATCTTTTTTGCGGCAGCGGATCCGTAAATGCCAGCGATTTAATGGATTATGCGGCTTTTATGCGCTATGCTTTCAGAAGCAGCCTGAAAGCAAATTATACCACCAAAAACTTAGGTTTTCGCTGTGCCAAAGATTTAAAATAGGTTCTAAACTATTTATATAAAAAAATGAAAAAACTGTTCCTGGGATTAACATTAGTCCTTTTAGTTTTACAGGGATGTAATACTAATAAAAAATCCGAAGATAAACCGATTTCAGATTTATCCATATACAATCTGCCTTCAAAATGGACCAATCAAAATGGGCAAAATCTTGAAATGAAGGATTTAAAAGGCAAAGTGCTCGTTATGGTAATGATTTATACTTCCTGCAAGGCAGCTTGTCCCAGACTAGTGGCCGATATGCGAAATATAGAATCTCGTTTGTCTGAGAACATCAAACCCGATGTAAAGTTCCTATTGGTAAGCATAGATCCGGAAGTTGATACTCCGGCACGATTAAAAGAATTTGCTATTGCTAATAAAATGGATGGGGAACAATGGGAATTTTTGAGATCCACAGAAGAAAATACCCGAGAGTTTGCAGCGGTTTTGGCAGTCAACTACAAGAAAATTGCTCCTTTAGATTTTTCGCATTCTAACATAATAAGTGTTTTTAATGCCGAAGGGGAATTAACATTTCAGCAAGAAGGTTTGGGTGTAAATTCTGAAGCAACGATTAAAAAAATTACTGAAGAAGCTGAAAAGATAGAGTAAACTTCTTTCTTAAAACTTACAAAATGAAAATCTTGAAAATTATTGTTATAACACTTTTACCAGTGTTCAGCTGTATTGCTTTTGCTCAGGAACTGGATGCAAATTTACAGATCAGACCTCGTTATGAGTTTAGAAATGGCTATAAAGCCCCAATTCCTTATGGAGAAACGGCAGCTCAATTTGTTTCATCCAGAACTCGTTTGAATCTGAACTTCAGGCAAGATCAATTTATTACCAGACTTACTATGCAAAATGTTCGTGTTTGGGGAGATGTGCCCACAAATACCAAATCAGATGTAAACGGGATTCAGTTATATGAAGCCTGGGTGCAATATAACTTTAGTGAAAAATGGAGTGCGCGTTTAGGCCGTCAGGTGATTTCGTATGACAATCAACGCATTTTTGGTGAAGTCGATTGGGCACAACAAGCGCAAAGTCACGATGCTGCGATAGCAACTTTTAAAAGTAACAAAAATCATCTGGATGTAGCGATTGCATATAATGCAAATGCTGAAACCGAACTTACAACACCTTATACCGTGCTAAATTACAAATCGATGCAATATGCTTGGTACCATACTGAGTTATTGAAAATAAATATGAGTTTCTTGTTTTTAAATACAGGTTATGAAAATAAATTAACAGATCCAGTTCCAACACCAACACCCGAATTGAAAGTAGATTACATGCAGACTTTTGGAACGTATTGGAAAACCAAAGGGAAATCCTGGGATGTAGACTTATGGTTTTATGGGCAAACAGGAAAAAATGCAACTAATACAGTAAATGCTTTTGACGTAGCTCTTAATTTTAATTATGACCTGACCGATAAGTTTAAAGCTGGTTTTGGATACGAATATCTTTCCGGAAAGAGCCAGGAAAATACTAGTTCAGCAATAAAATCCTTTCATCCTGTTTTTGGAACCAATCATGCCTTTAATGGATATATGGATTATTTCTATGTGGGAAATCATAAAAATTCGGTTGGTTTAAAGGATGCTTTTTTGAAATTTGCATACAATGTCAACAAATGGCAATTTGCGTTATTTCCCCATGCTTTTAATACTGCGAATACCGTTTTGGATGCTAATGGAAATGAAATGAAGAACTATCTTGGTACGGAAATCGATTTTACATTTGGCTATTCAGCGCATAAATTTGTGAATGTAACGGGAGGTTATTCCCAAATGTTTGCTACCGATACCATGCAAAGATTGAAAGATGGCCACGTTGATCACGTTAACAATTGGGCGTGGGTAATGATTAATGTAAATCCTCAGATTTTTTCGCATAAAAAATAATTTTTAATTCACTTGAAAGCTGTCTAAAATGCTATATTCTAGAAAGTTTTGCATAACCCCAATGGGCTGATTGGATTAGTATTTGTTTTTTTTCATTTTGTGAAATACTGGGTTTTATAGCTTATTTTTATTAATTTCATCTTTATTTTCTGGTTATTTTGACTTGAAAACAATAAATGATTTATATCATGTTTTAGGATTACGGACTATTTTATCTTTGTTTAAGAATTAATTAAAGTAAGTATGAGCAATTTATCACAATCACACAGAATATTATTTTTAAACACACTTGCTTTTGCAGTCTGTTTTGCTTGTTGGACTTTAAATGGTGTTTTAGTCACTTTTTTAGTTGACCAGGAAATATTTGATTGGAATGTAGTTCAAATCGGATGGTTATTGGGAATTCCAATACTTACAGGCTCGCTCATGCGGTTACCAATGGGTATTTTAACAGATAAATATGGAGGTTGAGTGGTGTATTCTGCTTTGCTGATTTTGGTATCTATTCCATTGTTTTTGCTTCCTTTTGCTGCCAATTTTTGGATGTTCGCACTATTGAGTTTTATGTTCGGAATGGTAGGAACAAGTTTTGCTGTTGGTGTGGCCTATACTTCACTATGGTATCCTAAAGAATGGCAAGGACGTGCCTTAGGAATTTTCGGAATGGGTACTGCAGGAGCTTCTATTACTCCCTTTATAGCACCCAGTATGCTAAAATACTTTTCAGAGTCAGATCCAGTAAATGGGTGGAAATATTTGCCTGTTATTTACGGTGTAGTATTGTTGACGATGGGTATTGTTTTTATTCTTTTTTCGAAAACTAAAAAAATAGAAGCAAAAGCAAAAACAGTTAAAGAACTTTTACAACCGCTTAAAGAGGTGCGTGTTTGGCGCTTTGGAACCTATTACTTTTTGCTGTTTGGTTCGTTTGTGTCATTTTCCCAATGGTTGTTGCCTAATTTTATGAATGTTTATCATACAACTTTAATTTTAGGAGGGCTGTTTACTACTTGTTTTAGTTTACCAGCTGGTATTATTCGTGCTTTTGGAGGATTTTTATCCGATAAATTTGGAGCAAGAAAAGTGATGTATTGGGTATTGAGTACTTCGGTAGTGTTGAGTTTTTTACTTTTGTTTCCAAAAATGAATATTACTACTTCCGGTAGCGGCTTGATGGCAGCAAAAGCAGGAACGGTTACACAAGTTTCACCATCTAAAATAGTTATTGGAGAAAAAGAATATTTAGTTACTTCAAAAGATGTTAATGCAGAGCACAATCCGTTTTTTCCATCTAAAAAAACATGGCAGGAAGTTGTTGTAGCAGAAAATCAAAAAGTTCAGAAAAAAGAATTAATTGCAGACGGAATCACGCAGATTCATTTTGAAGCGAATATGTGGGTTTATCTTGTCTTGGTTATTTTAATTGGGACTTGTTGGGGAATTGGTTCGGCAGCAGTTTACAAACACATTCCTGAATATTTTCCAAATCAGGTAGGGGTTATAGGAGGAATGGTTGGAATGATTGGTGGTTTGGGAGGATTTATTGGTCCAATAGTTTTTGGATACCTGCTTGCTTTTACTGGTTTTTGGACCAGTTCATGGCTCTTTATCTTTGTCTTATCTATTATTTGTTTGATTTGGATGCACCGTGTAATTGTAAAAGTGACTAAAGAAAAACTACCTGAATTTGATCAGGATATGGATAGAAAAGATGTTTCAGAATAGCCAATGAATATAAAATATTATTAATTTTTATTATAAATTAGAACGAAATTAATCAATTGATCTTGCAATCGATTAGCCTCTTGCTTTTTTTTTGTAAATTAACCTCTTTAGTAGTACAACATTTTTAAAAGCTGTTTTTATAAATAGTCAGAAAATGAAACCTATTTCATGTATTTGGTTCGGATTGTAATTTGTAAATTAACAGTTATTCTTTAATAATTAGTGTTTAAAAGTGACTTGAAGTAATGATAATTTAAAATGAAAAATAGAAACTACAATATAAAGGCTTTACTAATTGCCGCTTCCATGTCCGTGCTAATGATCATATTAGTATTTTATGGATCCAGAAAACTGCAAAATTTTGATGCGGCATTAATTACGTATTTATTTGGGACAGTATTTGCTTTTTTTGGTATTGTATACCGTTATTCTGTTTGGCTGCAAAGGCCGCCAACGTGGATTTATTTCAAAAGAGGAGTAAGTTACTTGTTTACGGGAAAAGTGTTTTCTCACTTTTGGTTTGCTTCAAAAGAAACAATTGAAAATATTGCTTTTCAGAAATTTATTTATCCCCGGGGCAAATATCGGTGGATGGCGCATTTTATGATTGCCATAGGCTGTACTTCCGCTTTTTTAATTACGATTCCATTGACTTTTGGATGGATTCATTTTACTATGGCCCCCGATTCAATATCGGTTTACGAAGCACATTTTTTCGGTTTCAAGGTCATGGAATTTAAATTGGGTTCCATTATGGCCTTCCTAACCTTTCATGCCCTGAACTGGTCTTCTTACTTGGTTATTTTCGGTTCGTTATACTACTTAAGAAGACGTTTGACCAATCCTGGTTTAATTGCTACTCAAACTTTTGAAGGCGATTTATTACCCCTAATTTTATTAATTGCTATTTCCGCTACAGGATTGGGGCTAACCTATTCCTATCAGTTTATGAAAGGTTTTGCATTTGATTTCCTAGCTGTTCTGCATGCAGTAACGGTAATTATGTTTTTAATCTGGATTCCGTTTGGAAAGTTTTTTCATATCATTCAGCGTCCGGCACAAATTGGGGCACATATATATAAAAAGCAGGGGATGAAAATGGGAATGGCAGTTTGTGAGCACACCGGAGAGGAATTCGCTACCAATTTGCATATAAAAGATCTTAAAACAGTAACTAAGGAATTAGGTTTCAATTTTGACAGACCGGATGGAACATCGCATTTAGATTTAAGCCCTGAAGGTAAAAGATCCCGTTTGGCACAAGCCCACTTAAAAGCACGACTGGAAGGCGGAAATTTATTTGGCTAATTTTTTTTAGTTGAATTGAAAATTAAAAACAACACTGGTGATTTTTTTATCGCATCGGTTAAAAAATATAAAACATGGCAAAATTACCTGTTTCGGAACAAAACATTATCACGCAATTTGGACCTCATAAAAACTACACACCGAAAGATGGTTATGAGGGCAGGGATGAGCCAGATGAATTGGTAAAAACACATTGTTGTTTTTGTGGAATGCAGTGTGGTATTCAATTGTCGGTTAAAGACAACAAAGTAGTAGGTTTTGAACCCTGGATGGAATTTCCGTTCAACGAAGGGCGATTGTGCCCTAAAGGGGTCCAGCGCTATTTACAGAACAATCATCCGGACCGTCTCTTGTCCCCGCTAAAAAGAGTAGAAGGGCAAGGATTTGTACCAACGTCCTGGGATGATGCGATGGGTAAAACAGTTTCTGAAATTAAAAGGATTCAGGCGCAATATGGAAACGATGCCTTCTCAGTCCTTTCGGGTGTTTCGCTAACCAATGAAAAAAGTTATTTGATGGGTAAGTTCGCCCGTGTCGCTCTAAAAACAAAAAATTTAGATTATAATGGACGCTTGTGTATGGTAAGTGCAGGAGCAGGAAATAAAAAAGCATTTGGTCTGGACCGGGGCTCTAATAACTATTCGGATCTGGAATATGCGGAAGTAATTATTGTGGCTGGTGCCAATGTTAGTGAAACTTTCCCAACATTAACCCACTGGATTTGGAAAGCCAGAGACCGTGGTGCAAAATTGATAGTTATTGACCCAAGAATGATTCCATTAGCCAGAACAGCCGATCTTCATTTGGATGTCCGCCCGGGAACAGATTCGGCTTTGTATGGTGCAATGCTGAAATATTTGGTGGATCATGACATGCTGGATCACGATTTTATTGCCAACCATACCTCAGGTTTTCAGCAGACTATAGATTCCGTAAAAGATTATACCCTGGAATGGGCAGAGCAAGTTACAGGGATTAAAAAAGAAAAAATTCAACAGGCAGCCGAATTATGGGGCAGAGCCAAAACAAGCTTTTTACTTCATGCCCGTGGTATTGAGCATCATTCTAAAGGCGTAGATAATGTGTTGGGATGCATTAATTTGGTACTCGCAACAGGAAGAATTGGTAAGCCATATTGCGGTTATGCCACTATTACCGGACAGGGAAATGGGCAAGGCGGTAGAGAGCACGGTCATAAATGCGATCAGCTGCCAGGAAATAGGGATATTGAAAATCCGGAACATCGTAAATATATTTCAGAAGTTTGGGGTATTAATGAGAAAGATATGCCCGGAAAAGGGTTGTCGGCTTATGAAATAATCGAAGCCATTCATCGTGGGGAGATTAAAGGGCTATTATCGATTTGTTTTAATCCGCTAGTTTCCCTGCCTAACAGCAATTATGTTCGGGAGGCTTTAGAAAAGTTAGAATTTTATGTTTGTATTGACTTTTTCTTAAACGAAACGGCCCGTCATGCCGATATTGTTTTGGCAGGATCATTACAGGAGGAAGAAGAAGGTACAACCACTTCAGCCGAAGGGCGTGTTATCCGAATCCGTCAGGCAGTTACTCCTCCGGGAGATGCCAGAACCGATACTTCGATTATTTTGGAATTAGCCAAACGCTTAGGGGTGGAGGATAAATTTACGTATGATAGCAGCGAAGCCGTTTTTAACGAATTGCGGGTAGCCTCAAAAGGAGGAACTGCTGATTATTATGGAATTACCTACCAAAGAATTGAAGACGAAATGGGTGTTTTTTGGCCTTGTCCTGAAATAGGACATCCGGGAACACCGCGTTTATGGGAAGATAAAAAATTTAAAACCTCAGATGAAAGGGCTCATTTTAATCCGGCACCGTACAAAGTTCCAGGTGAGGTGCCAGATGCCGATTATCCAATAATTTTGACGACAGGACGTGTGGTTTCTCAATATTTGAGTGGTACACAAACACGAAGAATTGGAAAATTGGTTGATCAGTATCCGGAGCCTTTATTGGAAATTCATCCAAATTTAGCCCAACAATACGGCATCAAACAAAGGGAATTAATAAAAGTTACTACCCGGCGTGGTGAAGGCATTTTTCCTGCAAACATTGTAGAAACGATTCGCGAAGACACGGTTTTTATACCGTACCACTGGTCTGGAAAAAAATCAGCAAACCAATTAACTCCCGGAACATTAGATCCTATTTCTAAAATTCCGGAATTCAAAGTTTGTGCCTGTCATCTGGAACCTTTGCGTGAAATAGCACCACCTTCGAGCGAATCTATGGCTTACGCTAGTGTTTAACAACTAAAAAACAAAAAATGAATTATACCAATTTTAATAAAAATGAAGAGTTTTTTGTAGATATGCAACGTTGCATTGGCTGTAAAGCCTGCGAAATGGCTTGTGCTGAATGCGAAACCAATGGTCAGGAATCTTTAATTCACGTAAATTATGTCGATAGGGCATCAACTGTGCAAACTACTGTACAGGTGTGTATGCATTGTGACGATCCTGTTTGTGCAAATGTATGTCCTGCTGATGCTATTTCAAAAGACGAATTCGGAATTGTTCATACTGCCAATACGGAAAGATGTATTGGTTGTTCGAATTGTGTGATGGCCTGTCCATTTGGCGTGCCTAAAAAAGAAGAGTCCTACGATTTGATGATGAAATGTACGATGTGCTACGACAGAACAAGCGTGGGCAAAAAACCTATGTGTGCTACGGTTTGTCCAAGTGGGGCTTTGTTTTACGGCACCAGAGAGGAAATACAGGAAATGCGTCCAAATAGTTCGCCAGTAAATACTTTCCTTTTTGGAGAAGAGGTAGTGAATACAAAAGTTAATATTATGATGCCAAAAGGCAGTAATCAATTAATAATTTATTAGAATTCATGTCTAAAGAAGATAATTTAAATAAAAACTGGAAAAAAGATTTTCCAATCGAAAAACAACAGGCAACCAATGTGAGCCGTCGCGATTTTGCTAAATTCCTTACACTAGTATCAGGCGGGTTAATGGTTGGGAGTGGTCTGGTGGCAGCCAAAGCGCACCTATTTCCAAAAGATGAGCTGGATGGAGAGCACTTTGTATGTAAAAAAGAAGAGGTGCCTGTAGGGGGTACACGTGCTTTTGTTATCGAAGGAAGTACAATCCCTTATATATTGATTCATCTGGAGACGGGAGAATTCAAAGCGTATGAACAAAAATGCACCCATCTTTCCTGCTCTGTTTTTTATAAGCCTGGCACGGGAGTTATTCATTGTCCTTGTCACGAAGGTTCTTTTGACGCTCAAACCGGAGATGTTATCGCTGGCCCCCCGCCCAGAGCTTTGCCTAAATTGGAAGTGCTTTTTAAAGAGAATGCCATTTATGTAAGAGCATCAGAGAATCTGGAAGAGAAACCAGGATAAATCCCTAAAATAAAAAACCATGAGTACTTTTAGAACTAGTCAGAATCAAGCCAATCCAAATAAATTAAACGCGATACTTTCTACTATTATTTTTATATTAATACTAAATGTGACTATTCAAATTTGGTTATTATATGCCGCCTTGAACAATGCTTTGGATAATAATAAAGAAATCCTTATTCCTGCATTTATAGCTTCATTGATATTATTTCTGATAGGAATCGGTTTGCTTTATTACTTACCAATTGGAAATTTGAAGAATAAACGGTTATAAATTTATTTTAGAGTTTCAAATTAATATTTTCTTTAGATGTGAAGCAAAGTGATGTTGCTTATTATAAAAAATATGGTTTGTGACCGCTGTATTATGGTGGTGCAGAATGAATTGGGAAAGTTAGGCTTAAACCTAAAGAGCATAAAGCTGGGGGAGATTACACTTAGCAGCGAACCTACGACTCAAGAATTATTTAAATTGGAAAAAACGCTGCTTACATTAGGATTTGAAATCATTGACGATAAGAGAAACAGAACTGTAGAAAGAATAAAAATATAATTATTGATTTAGTACATCATCAAAAAAATGGTGTAAAAACCAATCTTTCCGATGTATTAAGCGACAAACTTCAACATGATTACAATTATTTGTCCAACCTGTTTTCCGAAGCGCAAGACACCACCATTGAAAAGTACTTCATCGCCCAAAAAATAGAAAAGATAAAAGAACTATTGGTTTATGACGAATTGTCCCTCAGTGAAATTGCATTTCACCTTAATTACTCCAGTGTTGCTTATCTAAGCAACCAGTTCAAAAAGGTAACCGGGCTTACTCCGAGCTATTTCAAGCAAAGACGGGAGGATAAAAGAAAACCATCGGATAAGGTCTAAGTAAATCTTACAAATCCATTTCATAATTCCACAACGCTTCCCACCCATATTATCCCAATTTTGTATTGTTAATTAAAGCAAAAAAAAATGGCAACAGATAAAAATAAGCAAGTCATTTATCTTCCCTTGGAAGATGTAGAAAGCGAACATTGTGCACTCATCGTTGAAAAGGGACTGGCAAGATTGAAAAGCATAGAAACACACCAGGTAGAGCTGAACAACCGCAGGGCTGTTATCACGGTTGACAACACACAAGCGGTAGCGGAAGCGATCAAAGCAATCAAGGACTTGGGGTATGGCGTTTCGACCGTAAAAAACACGTTTCCAGTATTGGGCATGACGTGCGCCTCTTGCGCGGGCAGTGCTGAGAGCATTGTTACATACGAGCCAGGAGTGGTAAGCGCTGCTGTAAATTTTGCAACGGGTAATCTTACCGTTGAATACCTGCCCAATATGACCGATGCGGCCAAACTGCAAAAAGCGGTACAATCTATCGGTTACGATTTATTGATTGAGGATGAAACCAAACAACAGGAAACTTTAGAAGTAATCCATGCTCAAAAATTCCAGAATCTAAAAATCAAAACCATTTGGGCAATTATCTTGTCTTTTCCTGTGGTTGTTATTGGGATGTTCTTTATGAATATGCCCTACGCAGACCCTATAATGTGGCTGTTTTCTACACCTGTTGTCTTATGGTTAGGCAAAGATTTTTTCATCAATGCATGGAAACAAGCTATACACCGTTCAGCCAATATGGATACACTGGTGGCACTCAGTACAGGCATTGCATATCTGTTCAGTGTATTCAATATGTTGCTGCCTGAATTTTGGCACAGGCGCGGATTACACGCCCATGTTTATTTTGAAGCGGCGTCTGTTATTATTGCATTCATTCTGCTGGGAAAATTACTGGAAGAAAAAGCCAAAGGGAATACCTCTTCAGCAATTAAAAAGCTGATGGGCCTACAGTCCAAAACCGTCATCGTGATACTACCGGACGGAACCCAAAAACAGACTGCTATTGAAGAGGTAGCTACAGGTGACGTTATTCTTGTAAAGCCGGGCGAAAAAATTGCAGTGGATGGTATAGTAACCTCAGGGAGTTCCTATGTTGATGAGAGTATGCTTAGCGGCGAGCCGATACCAGTACTAAAAAAAGGAAGTGAAAAAGTATTTGCAGGAACGATTAACCAAAAAGGGAGCTTTCAATTTAAGGCCGTTAAAGTAGGAAAAGAAACGATGCTTGCCCAAATTATCAAAACCGTACAGGATGCGCAGGGAAGCAAAGCACCTGTACAGAAATTGGTAGATAAGATTGCCGGTATATTTGTTCCTGTTGTGATAGGAATTGCCATCCTGACATTTATGTTGTGGTTTGTTTTGGATGGCGATAACGGAGTGGTACATGGATTGCTCGCAGCCGTTACGGTATTGGTTATCGCCTGTCCCTGTGCCTTGGGTTTAGCAACACCAACCGCTATTATGGTAGGTGTTGGTAAAGGTGCTGAGAATGGCATCCTGATTAAAGATGCTGAAAGCCTTGAACTGGCAAAGAAAGTTGACGCTATTGTTTTAGACAAAACCGGAACCATTACTGAGGGGCGGCCAGAGGTTACGGGTTTCAAATGGCTGAACAATGATGATGCAGCCAGCAATGTTTTATTGAGCATTGAAAAACAATCGGAGCACCCATTGGCAGAAGCCGTAGTGAAACATTTTGACGGCATACCGACACCCGCATTGTCCGGTTTTGAAAGTATAACCGGTAAAGGTGCAAAAGCCGGCCATGACAATGACACCTATTATGTGGGCAATAAAAAGTTATTGGCAGAAAACAATATCATTATTGATGACCAATTACAAATCCAGGCCGAACAATGGGGCAGCCAGTCCAAAACTGTTATTTGGTTTTTAAACAGCAGACAAGCTCTTGCTGTAATTGCAATATCTGACAATATAAAAGAAAAATCAGCACAGGCTATCCAGGAAATGCAGGCTATGGGCATTGACCTTTATATGCTTACCGGAGATAATGAAGCCACTGCGAAAGCCATTGCTGAGCAAACAGGTATCAGACATTATAAGGCAGAGGTGCTGCCCCAGCATAAAGCCGCTTTTATAAAAGAACTCCAGCAACAAGGAAAAATCGTTGCAATGGTGGGCGATGGAATCAATGACAGTACCGCCCTTGCAACTGCCGATGTTAGTATAGCAATGGGTAAAGGAAGTGATATTGCAATGGATGTAGCCAAGATGACCATTATATCATCGGATCTTACCAAAATTCCACAGGCAATAAGATTATCCAAACAGACAGTAGCTACCATAAAACAAAATCTGTTTTGGGCATTTGTCTATAATCTGATTGGTATTCCCATTGCAGCGGGCATTCTCTATCCGATAAACGGCTTTTTGCTTAACCCTATGATTGCAGGCGCTGCAATGGCATTCAGCAGTATAAGTGTGGTAAGTAACAGCTTGCGTTTAAAATGGAAAAAGTAAAACAGTAAATCTCACAAATCAATAAATAAAACAATACATGGGGCATCATACCGAAATTTGTATTTATAAATAACTTTCTAAAAAAGTAAAAAATGGAGAATAATAATCTTCAATTAAACAAATATCAATTGGCTGCTGAGTAGCCCGGATCTTTAAACTAATAAAAATAAAGTGAGATTATAAAAAAAATTGGCGTCAATTGTCTTCAATTGACGCCATTTGGCTTGTTGTGACCCGGACTGGACAAATTTCTAGAAATTTTATGGAGGATTTGAAGAGATGGGCTTACTGAAGTAGAGGCTGTCTTTCATTGGCTTTATGAATTTGGTTTGGATGTCCTGTTGGGGATTGACGAGATTTTTTAAAAACTGAATTTTGTCATTTATCTGGGTTGTTGGGAATGCTTCAAGGAATAAGCTCACCATCATTATTTGAATGTCGTTCTTGCCACTAAAGTTGTCGGCTATTCCATTTTACCAGTTTTGGCTACTTAAATTATGGTTTTGGCTAAATTTTCTTTCCTGTATCTGAGCAAATTTGCAACATAATAATACTAAAATAATCATTATGTCATCGCAAAGTAAAATTGCAGTAGTAACAGGAGGGAGTCGCGGTCTTGGAAAAGATATGGCGATCAATCTTGCCAAAAACGGATTGGATATAGTTTTAACCTATAACACTCAAAAAGAAATAGCAGAAAATGTCGTAAAACAAATTCATGATATCGGACAAAAGGCGGTTGCTATAAAACTAGACGTCTCAGATTGTTCCAGTTTTGATATGTTTACAAAAAATCTTGGAGACCAAATAACCAGTTACTTCCACTCAGATGGAATTGATTTTTTGATCAATAATGCAGGGTTTATTCACTATGCAAATTTTGATGCTATCAATGAAGCTCAATTTACAGAAATGGAAAATGTACATCTTAGAGGTCCATTTTTCCTTACACAAAAATTATTGCCATTACTAAGAGCTTACGGAGGAATTGTAAATGTTTCTTCAGGACTAACCCGTTTTGCCACGCCGGGATTTGCAGCTTATGCAGCACTAAAAGGAGCAATGGAGACATTGACAAAATATCAGGCAAAAGAACTTGGTGCAAGAAACATAAGAGTAAATGTTATTGCTCCGGGTGCTATCGAAACAGATATTATGGGCGGTGCGGTACGTGACAATGTAGAAATGAACCAATACCTGGCTTCGCAAACTGCTCTTGGAAGAGTTGGACTACCCGAGGACATTGGGGGAGTGGTAGCCTTTTTATGCAGTGATGCCGGCGGGTGGATTAATGCTCAGCGAATAGAAATTTCAGGAGGTTCAAATCTATAATTAGACTTAAAAATAGTTGATCATAGTTGATAAGCTGAATGTTACATACAATTAAAAGAATATAAAATGGAAAAAGAAGATAAAGGAGTAGTCAAAGCTCTTTCGAAACAGGAAATAGACACCATTGAAAGGTTTTATGCAGCATGGGAACTTAAAAAGCCAGAAGTATTAGACGAAATTTGCATGCCCGACTGGAAAGATATTCCACTCGCACCACATCAAGAAGATAACCCAAAAGGACTGCAGGCAATTATGAAATTTTTGTTCGAATTATGTCCTGATATAGAAATCGTAATTCATGAGATATTTGGCAGCCACGAGCGTGCAGCTGTAAGAGCCTCAATGCAATTTACGCATGTAAAGGAAATTATGGGAATCCCTCCAACGAATAAGAAAGTAACAATAGCACTGCATGAATTTCATTATTTGAAAAATGGCAAACTTACCCATACCTGGCATTTAGAAGACTGGTTTGGTCTTTTGATGCAAGGCAAAGAGGAATAAAAAATCAAATAGCATATTCGTATAATAATTTTTGAATATACTTTTAAAAGAATTTATCTGAATTTCTAGTGTCAAAAAAATGTAATTTTGTAACTATGGAAGTAATTAGAATAAAAAACATCACAGATTATCATCGTTTTAGAGGGCTTCCGAAGCCGAAACATCCTTTAATAAGCCTGGTCGATTATTCACAGGTAAAATTCCCTGATGATGAAAAAACGACAAACATTGTGATGGATTTTTATTCTATTGCTTTAAAAAGGGATATTGGAGCCAAGCTTTATTATGGCCAGCAGGTTTACGATTTTGACGAAGGTATAATGTCATTTATAGCACCGGGGCAGGTTTTGCGGCTGCAGCAGGATCCTGATTCATTACATAAAGGCGCAGGGTATTTATTGCAAATTCACCCAGACTTTTTATGGAATTCAGCATTAGCGAAAAACATAAAAAGCTACACGTTTTTTGATTATTCAATTAATGAAGCACTATTTCTTTCTGAAAAAGAGGAAAATATCATTGTAAATATTTTTGAAAATATAAGAGAAGAATACCACATCAACATTGATAGATTTACCCAGGATTTAATAATTGCGCAGATAGAATTGCTGCTCAAATATTGCGACAGATATTACAATCGCCAATTTCTTACAAGAAAAATCAGCAGTCATCAAATACTATCAAAAGTTGAAGAGTTTTTGAATAATTATTTTGATGATAAAAACCGTGACGAAAGAAATCTTCTTTCTGTCCAGACTGTTGCTGATAATATGAATGTTTCTTCAGATTATTTAAGCAATTTACTGAAGCTTCATACTGGTCAGAATACGCAGCAGCATATTCACAATAAACTCATAGAAAAAGCGAAAGAAAAACTTTCTACTACTAGTTTGTCAATTAGTGAAATTGCGTATGAGCTGGGATTCGAACACCTTCAGAGCTTTAGTAAATTGTTCAAAAACAAAACAAACGAAACACCCTTAAAGTTTAGAGCTAAGTTTAATTAATCGTTTTATTTAAGTTTTTGAAGTCTCTTTTTACAGAGAGAAAATAAATGTAAAAAATCCAAAGTTACCTTGCCTGATAGCGTAATTGAAGAAAGGCGCCAATTGTCTTCAATTGGCGCCTTTTGGCTGATTATATGTAGTTATCTGTCTTCCAGTGGCTTTAGTAATTTGGTTTGGATATCCTGTTGGTGATTGATGAGAACTTTTAAAAACTGAATTGGTTTAAGGCAGTAAATTATTCTAGAGAAATTTGGTACAATAAAAAAACAAGACATTAGGCTTTGGATTATAAAAACAATTGAAAAATTTAAGAAGCTAAATAATTACAAGAAAAGGAGTACAATAAAAAGGTTTGTTTTCATCTGTAATAATTTTAATTGTCCAAATATTCTCTCCCCCGTTAAATCAATCCAGCCCTTCTGCCCGTTTGGTAATTCGAAACGAGCAAAATTATCCTGAAATTTTCTAGTTGAATTTCTCTGTGTCTGAATTAGAATGAAAATAGACAGCCTGAATACCAAGATTATTTAATGCTATTTTTTGATTGGCATCTACAAATTATATAAAAAAATTAAAGTTATATTTATTTGTTCATTATTATATCTCGTTCATTTTAAATGAACATTCAAATATAGTGAACAAAACAACTTGGTTCTAAACGATTGTTTCATCATCATATAATTTTTACTAAAAGCAAAAAACTGGCTGCATAATCATTGATTTTAGTATTTAAGTATAACAAAAATCAATCTGTAAAACAAAAAAACTGCCCGAAATTACTTTTCGGACAGCATCTTAAAATGAAAATAAATTCCCAATTACGCTCTAAAAATATAAAGCGTCAGTTTATTAGCCAAAGGGATAATGATCAGGGCACTAACATAAGCAATGGGCAGCATAATGAGCCAGGATTTAAAAAATGTAAAAATCCATGCTTCTTTTTCATAACCATTATTTAAAATGAGTACGCAAACTGCCATTATCAGTGTCATTGGTGTAACCACAAAAAGGGTATTGACATATTTAGCAACAAGCTTCATGACTTTTAAAAGCAATCGGTTAGAATTTTCCATTTGTGTTTTTCTGATTCTCTAAAGATGGAATTTCTTCAATAACATCCCAATGCTCTATGATTTTATTATTTTCAATTCGGTACAAATCATAAAAAGCCGAATGTGTTTTTCCAACGTAACCTTCACTTAAAACCAAAACAAAGTTTCCTTCTCCCAAAACTTTATGTACAGCAGTGTAAACTTGTGCTTTGCCATTATTTTCCCATTGTTTCAAAACACTAAAAAACTCCGATACACCGTCTCCCATATCAGGATTATGCTGAATAAGGATGTCGCCGTCAAAATATTTTGAAGCTTCATTAAATTTTTTCCCTACCAAAACTTCTGAAACAAAAGATGAAGCTAGTTCTTTGTTAGCATCTGTTAAATGATGATCAATAGCTTTTGTTTTACCATCTGTCATTGTTCTTCCGCTCTTGTTTACTTTTTTAGGATTCGTCTGTAAATTATCCCAATGCTCTACACTCACACCATTTTCGAATCGGTGAATATCAAAAGCGACCGTTGGTTCAAATAAATAATAATCGACATGCACAAATCCGATATCGCCATCCTGAAAAGCCCTTACCACATTGGTGTATACTTTTTCCATCGGCATTAAATCGTGCAGTGCCATAATTGCATCAAAACCGTCGGCTACATTAATATTGTGCTGTTTGTATGATTTAGGATTAATTAAGCCTATTTGTCCTAAAGTTTCGGTTTCGATACTGTTTTGAATTGCAGCAGCTTTTTCTCTGTTTGAAAGTTCCATTTTTTATATTGTTAAAAATTATTCGGCAAAGTTATCTTGACCGTTGTAGTGATGCAATAATGGATAAAAGGTTCGTATGGGGATAATATTATCCATATAAGGTTATAGAGCCCGTATTGATTATATGCTTATTTTTGTACCTATAAAAAATATAGCTGTTATGTACGAAAAAAAGATTCCAAAAGATTTTGACTGCGGAATGAGTATAACACTTGAAATAATAGGAGGGAAGTGGAAACCCTGTCTTATCGATTCTATATCTAAAGGTGTAAGAAGACCGAGTGAAATACACAGATGCCATCCTGATGCTACCAAACGTGTTTTGAATCTTCAGCTAAAAGAATTAGAAGATCACGGTGTGGTACGAAAAACAATATACCCGGTGCTGCCTCCTAAAGTTGAATATTTCCTGACTGATCTGGGTAAAACTTTATTACCATTAATTTCGAACATGGAAAAATGGGGCACTAATTATATGCCGATATTTAATGAATTACAGCAGCATAAAAGAGATTTACAAGAGGCAGTTTAAAATGCTAAGGGAAAATCGTCCATCATAAAGCGAAAAATAGCCATTCCCCAGACTCAATTATTCTGTGATCTTTGTGCTACCAAACTTCATTTAAATTGTCACCTAGAAGTGTACTCAGAAAATGGTTGGATTTTATAATGCCAAATGCAGTTCTTAAATTTGTATCTTTCTTATATTCTGAATAGATTGTATTTTGATCTACGCTAAACAGATAATTTCTGGAAGTGGTAATTAGCAAAAAAAATCAGTAAGAGATGTAGTTTTCTTTCAAGAAATAAGATGTTTCTTTTAAAATTCTTCTATTGTTAAATTTCCAAGAGCAGAATGTCTTCTGCATTGGTTGTAGAAATTTTTGATGTAATCAATGCAGATGCAACGGCAAGCATGCCTTTTACTTATGCGCTTATGGGATATGCTTTATTTATTTTTGTTTCGATAACTTTTGCCTTAAAATGGCTTAAAGAACAGTCATTTGCTCCGGGTTATTGGGCGTATACTTTTGGAATCACCACTTTATCTCAGGGGTTATCCCTATTTGCTTTAAAAGCAAATGATTCAGTTGTTACTGGGCTGGCATTAATTATCTTTTGTATTACTAATATTTTAATTGTAATTGTAACAATTGGATCCGTTAAACTTGCTTTAAAGGGCAAGTATATTCCAAAATAAGTAAAAACGTTGAATTTTGCATTGAGGATTTACCAAGCTATTAATTGCACAAGACCTTACTGTTTATTGCCATCATGCCCTTAATGGTGATGAAGCTTTTATCGGTTCCTGAATTTAAAAAGATGTGGCCCTTGTCATTTAAAACAATTAAGGCTTCGAGCACTGTTGCCTCGAATTCCCTGCCAGAATAATTAGTGCCGTTAAAGAATTTTTGAGCACTAATGAGCGGAGCAAGAAAACTGGTCATTTCTTCCAAACTACAGCCTGAGCTGTATTTCACGGCAAGCAGCTGCAAAACTTGTATATGAAATAGTGGTAATGTTTCCATAAATATAGCTTTACCTAAATTTACGAAAAAACGATTAATTTGGATTGTTTTATGTACTTAAAATCAGCATTAAAATGAAATATAAATCTAGCTTTAACTTCTCGTTATCCAAAACGCGATTAGATTAGAGGGGTGATGATGCTATTTTTTAGGAGCTTTTCCCGCTATACGTTGCAATCTTTTGCGCCGAACACCGGCACAAAAGGATTTCCACTGCTATCGGGGCTATGGGCAGCGGCCCAATTTTTGCCTCTGCAGGAATGTAAATTTTAATCCAATTGTATTGGTGGAAGTGGAAAACGGTTATTGTGTATCATTAGAAGACAAAGATAAGCGTTA
Organism: Flavobacterium piscisymbiosum; assembly: GCF_020905295.1. Taxonomy (NCBI): domain Bacteria; kingdom Pseudomonadati; phylum Bacteroidota; class Flavobacteriia; order Flavobacteriales; family Flavobacteriaceae; genus Flavobacterium; species Flavobacterium piscisymbiosum. Next base: position 4,250,431 of record NZ_JAJJMM010000001.1, read on the forward strand.
TAGTGAACTTAGACGACCAGTTATCACAGCCACTCTGGAAATAAATACTCTGTAATTTTTAAACTTATAATTTTTTGGCAGGCTGCCTCCGCTGGAGATTCCAATCTTTTGCGCCGAAGACCTCCGCAGAAGGATTTTACTGTCGGGCTGCAAAACGCCGGCAAGGCCACATTGTAATTACTATTAATTAATATTCTGGGGCAGGTAAACGTTAAATACAGCTCCATTTTCGTTGCTTTGACTGGCATCGATTTCCCCATTATGGTTCTGGACGATTTTTTTGCACATGGCCAGCCCGATTCCCGTGCCCGCAAATTCACTTTTGCGGTGCAGTTTTTGAAATATATTGAAAATTTTCTGGGTATCTTCGGGCTTCATGCCAATGCCATTATCAGTAAATTGAATTTTATAATACGACATCCCTTCCTTTAGATGTACCGAGCGGATCTCTTCGGCGGTGGCAATACTGCAATGAATATCAATTTTGGGCTGCACATCAGGGCGTATAAATTTTAAAGCGTTGCCTATCAGATTGAAAAACAGCTGGGACATCTGCAGGGGAATGCCTTTGATGACCGGCAGCTCGTTCCATGTCACTTGGGCTCCCGTACGCTCCATCACCACATCATAATCTTCCAGCGCATTACGGGCCGTGTCCTCAAGATTGACTTCAACGAAAGTGGCATCCTCTTTCGGCAGGGCCGAGTAGGCGAGCACATCGCGGATCAGTTTGCCCATACGGCTGGTGGCGTCTTTTATTTTATTGATGTATCCCTGTGATTTTTCGTCAAGATGATCGGTGATTTTACCCTCGAGCAGCTGCACAAAAGTGCTGATCTTGCGAAGCGGTTCCTGCAGGTCATGTGAGGCTATGTAGGCAAACTGCTCGAGTTCCCCGTTGGAATGTATGAGCTGCACGTTGGTCTGTTCCAATTCTTCATTGGTAGCCCTTAATTCCTCTATAACAGCGGCGATCTCTTCGGTGCGCTCCTGCAATTGGTTTTCCAGTTCCACCTGCAGTTCCATCTGGATGGTAATATCCTGGGCGGTGCCGTTCATACGTACCGGGTTCCCCTCGGGATCAAAAACAGTTTTACCCTGGGCATGCAATATTCTTTTTTTCTCTGTAGTGGGATGGATTATGGTATAGGTCTCATCATACAAACCTCCCGATTCAGGATTCAGTCCCCATGCCACGGCATTGGCGACCCTTTGCTGGTCTTCTTCCAAAAGGATCGGTATAACTTCATTATAATCCTGGGCGGCAGGGTCATACCCAAACCATTCGATCAGGCGGTCCGAGTAGGTCAGTCCGTTTGATGCCACATCAATGCTCCAGGTACCAAGCTGGGCGAGTTCAACGGCGCCTCTCATGTTTTGTTCGGCCTCTTGCAGTTTGTTGCGCGCCACTACCTCTTCTGTTACGTCAATAGCCGTACAGATGACACCATAGATATTGCCTTTCGCATCGTATAAGGGTTTGTAAGTGTAGTCATAGTAGCCATAATATGGCGAACCATTCTTAATAAACATAATGCGGGATGCCGTTTGGGTATGAATTTCACCAGTCTTCAAAACGTGCTGGTAGGCCCCGAACAAATGCGTCTCTTTCATCTCGGGTACTGCTTCCATGATGGGTTTTCCGATAATGGAATCGCCCTTGCCGAATATTTCAAGCATCTTTTCATTGGCCTGGTGCAGAACCATATCAGGCCCGGTGTATACCAATTTCGCTACGGGAGAATTATAAAAAACGGTACGCGCAAATTTTTCGCTCTCTTCCACTTTTTGCCTTTGGAGCACCTGCAGGGTATTGTCCGTAACCCAGACGGCCACTTTTTTCACCTCTCCTGCAGTATCTTTTAGCGGGGCATACACTAAAGCCATATAAACCGTTTCTTGCTTACCACCCCTGATCACCTTACGCTCGGCTTCGCTATTAGAGTAAGGGCTTCCTTTTAAAATAACACCGGCGAGTGCGCTTTCATAATGTGGGCGTGCTTCAGGGAAAGCATCCCAGTAAAAATTTCCAAGGATCGCTTCGCGGGGTTTTCCGGCCACGGCTATGAAACTGTCATTTACAATTTCCGCTTTAAGGGTGTGGGCATCCAAAACACAGATGCCCACCGGCGCATTCATGACTAGTAAATAGAGTTCCTGTTGGTTGTCGATATTCATATAATAAGGCGTAGAAGATTTGAAAGTTCTTTTATATTCAATGAGATAATTTATTTATGTCCCATTACACCAAGTTAATCAATTATCAGGAATTTAAAAAATGTTATTTCTCTGCATATATAAAGGGGCGTCTGACCTTATTGCCAGGTGCGGCAAGGTCCAAGCCATTACGCTTTCCAAAGAGTTTCCTTAATTTGGTATAATAGTAGGGTTTACCGGGATAATTGCCAGAAAGCGCTGCTGTCACCAAGGAGTTGAAATATTAGTTTTCGATACATTTTATGAATCCACTAACAATTAATTTTTTTATTATCTTGCATTCAAAGATTAATAATAAAGAATATGAACAAGAGAGGGCCTATAGTAATTATAGAAGACGACATCGATGACCAGGAATTTTTAGGTCAGGCATTTGATAAACTTCAATATCCAAATGAAATAATTTTTTTCGCAGATGGCGAACAGGCCCTCCAATATCTTACAGAAACAAGCATTGAGCCCTTTATAATTTTCTCTGATATAAATATGCCAAAATTAAATGGAATCGAACTGCGGTCTAAAGTTCATGAAAATGAAGACCTAAGGATGAAATCTATTCCATTTCTGTTTTTTTCGACAGCTGCAGAACAGCAGCATGTAGTGGAAGCGTACTCAAAATCGGTTCGGGGATTTTTTATAAAACCGTTTGATTTCAATCAAATGGTGGTAATGATCAAAAATATTGTAGAATATTGGCAAAGTTGCGTTTCACCAAATTACGTAAAATAACTATAGTGGTTTAGCCATACACATGAAATCCCGATCAATGGAACCCCGGCAGTATATCAGACTCTCAGTGCTTAATGACATGATTCATGACACGATTAGTGCGCGTTTTGAAGGGCAGCGTTTTTGGGTACTGGCCGATATCACCAATCATTCCTATAAAGCCGATAAAAAGATCCATTATTTTGAGCTGGTGGAAAAAGCCCAAAACGGCAATGCCATAACAGCAAAAATGCTTGGCAAGTCGTGGGGCGGGGGAGCCGTTCGTATTGAGGAGTTTGAAAAAAATACGGGACAGGCCTTTACCAATAACCTTCACGTCCTGGTGCAGGTAAGCGTGGATTATCATCCTCTGTACGGATTGTCTGTGAGCGTTTTGGATATTGACAGCAATTTTATGCTGGGCATACTCGAGCAGCAGCGAAATGCCACCCTGGAGCGTCTGGTGAAAGAAAATGATTATATCCAGAAAGTGGGGGATGGTTATTTGACGTTTAACAACCGGCTTAAACTTCCGGCAGTAATTCAGAGAGTGGCTGTAATCTCGTCGAGCAGCTCGGCAGGGAATGAGGATTTCCGCCACACCATGCTGCATAATGATTTCGGTTACGTTTTCCAGATTGATGATTATTATACCGTTGTGCAGGGAGATAACAATGCCAAACTGTTCTTGAATAAACTCATCGAGATTTATAATACCGGAATTCCATATGATGCCGTTGTGATTAACAGGGGCGGCGGGTCCCAGTCTGATTTTTTGATCTTTGACAACTACAATATCGGAAGGGCAGTGGCTAAGTTTCCCATTCCGGTGATAACCGGGATCGGACACCAGAAAAATGTCAGTATAGCAGACCTGATGGCCCATACCCATACCAAGACACCCACCAAGGCCGCTGAGTTTATCATTGCCCATAACCGAAGTTTTGAACTTCGGATACTCGCGCTTCAGCAAAATATCGTAATCAAATCACAGCAGCTTTTTCATGTCCATTACAAAGAATTAAGCGAGCTCAAAAACGCCATTTCCCGCAGCGCAAGGGAACTGGTACAGCTGCACGGGGAAGAGCTGACGCGAACCAACGATCGAATTACAAGCAGTTCCAGGAGGGTTCTCTACGGGCATCAAAAGAAACTTATGTTAACTGTTCATCAGCTCACACAGGGGACGAGCATGCTGTTTCAGCAGAAAAAAAATGAGTTGGGGAATATAAAAAACAGTATACAGAATGCAGCAGTTGACTATCTTCGCCATGAGAAGCTCACTTTGGAATACCACCAGAAAAGCATCCAGCTGATGTCCCCGCAAAACATCCTTCGAAAAGGCTATGCGATTGTGAAGTCGGGTGGAAAAATTATCAGCAGCGCCGATAATATAGAGGCAGGCCACGAGATAGAAGTAATACTGAAAGACGCAAAACTAAAAAGCATTGTTAAAGAAAAAATACAATATGATGGAAGAGAAACTCACCTATGAGGCGGCAAAGTCCGAGCTGACAGCCATTTCAAAAGAAATAGAAAGCGAAGAAATATCAGTTGACGTGTTGGCTGCAAAAGTCAAAAGGGCCTCGGAGCTTATTGAGTTCTGCCAGGCCAAGCTTAAAAACACAGAAGAGGAAGTGAATAAAATCATCGGCAGGATGGAGAATCCTGAAAACTAATGAATGACAGTATCGATTTATTTTATAGAATACCGAATTAGAATTCAGTAAATAATTTTATTTTTGATGCCGAACAGCACAAGTATTATTTAAAATAATTGCAATGGAAAAGGGGATGAAACTGAAGGTTCGAAAAGAGCTGGACGGCAGGCAGCAGTCGAACATTATCAAATTAAAAGGAAGCCTGATCTCAAAGGGCTACACCGAGATCATACACATTTTGGATCAGGATGAGGAGTTTCATATCAATTCTTTTGATATTGAGAGTGGGACTGACAGTGAAGTACGTGAATTTATTACAGCATTTATTGCAAGGGAACAGCTTGAGGACAGCATATCTATTTTTAGTTAATTATTGTCTGCTTTAATTTTTAGGGACCTTTAAAAAAAGTATAAAAAAGTGTCCTTTTAAATGATAAGGGCACTTTTTGATTTTGTTTGTGCTATTAAAAAAGCATTGAGGACTATTAAATATTATTTTTTAGGAGCTTTTCCCGCTATTCGTTTCAATCTTTTGTGCCGAAACCCGGCACAAAAGGATTTCCACTGCTATCGGGAAGTATCGCAAAATGTTCCGGTATTACAGCTGGTTTGGGACTACATGAAGCTCTGTTTTCGGAATTGCCCAAAATCATTCCACATACAAAACCAGCTTCCCTGCATTATCATCATTTTGGCTAACAAATTCCTCATTTACACTTCATGCTGCAAATCTCAGTTAATGACATTTGCAGTATAAAATTTTAAGAAATGAAAAATACGTTAACATACAAAACAGCATTTTTATCCTGGCTGGCTATTTATCCGGTAATGAACATCGTGTCTTATTTTTTGATGATGTATTGATGCAGGTCCCATTACTCTTCCGTACACTAATACTCTCAGCAATCCTGGTTCCCCTGATGACCTATGTTATAATGCCAATTTATACCGGTTTATTTAAAAAATGGCTGGAGAAACAATAGATTCACTGTACCTGTTATTAATTATTTTTATTTAAATTTAAGCGATGAAAAAGCAAGAAACTACCCACCGCAAAATTGACTCCCTCCATGACTTCCACAGGGCTCTTGGGCTTCCAAGGCCATTACACCCGATGATAAGCATGATCAATCTTGATGATGTAAATGTATTGCCGGACGCGCTGCCTGAAATGATGGTGCTCAATTACTATAAAATTGCCTACAAAACCAATATCGCATCCCAGGTTCGGTATGGTCAGAATCATTATGACTTCAGTGAGGGCGGCTTGATTTTTACGGCCCCAAACCAGTTGTTTGAAAGTCCGGATGAAACTAAAAAATCCGGATATGTGCTGCTGGTCCATCCTGATTTTTTATTAACCTACCCTTTGGCAAAAAAGATAAAGGACTATGGCTATTTTTCCTATTCGGCCAATGAGGCATTACATTTATCGGACAGGGAAAAAACTACCATCCTTTCTATTTTCGGCATTATTCTCGAGGAACTGGAAAGCCGTATTGACGATTTCAGCCAGGATGTAATTATTTCACAGCTCGAATTATTGCTCAATTACTGTAACCGTTTCTACAAACGCCAGTTCATTACAAGAAAAGCTGTAAACAATAGTTTGCTCGAAAAACTCGAAGCCATACTGGAGGATTACTTTAACAATCAAAGGACAGCTACTGAGGGTATCCCGACAGTTCATTATATTGCAGGGCTTTTACACTTGTCACCGAGCTATCTCAGCGATATGCTGCGCTTGCTAACAGGCCAGAATGCCCAGCAGCACATACATACTAAAATGATTCAAAAGGCCAAGGAGTTATTGTCTGGGACAGATCTAACGATTTCAGAAATTGCCTATCAGCTGGGTTTTGAGCATCCGCAATCTTTTAGCAAACTCTTTAAGACCAAGACCAAACTGTCGCCTGTCGATTTCAGGCATTCATTCAATTAGTGGCAAGACAGTAGTTGGCACTGCCAGCGTTATAAAAGAGAAACTAAATTCCAAGTTGGAATTTAGTTTCTCTTTTGCTTTTATAGCAATTTGAATTCAGCTTGAATTGTCTAAATATCCATTCTCGTTTTGACTACGCAAGTCCTCAATTTGGCTACGTGCGGCAGCGGTTATCTATCAACCTTTGTGTATTGTTAAACTAAAACATTTACACGATGAAAAATCAAGATCAAATTTCAGTTATCGGACTCAGCTCCAATCCCGTTATCACGTACAGCCCAATTGTAATGCCTGTTTCTGGCAGGCCGGCAGATATGCACCTAAAAGTATCGGCACCTGTCAGCGGGAACAATCTTCCTATCGTAATCCTGTCACATGGGCATGGCGCCTCGACTTATCTTTCCTCATTAAGGGGACTAGCACCCCTGACCGAGTTCTTCTCTTCCAAAGGCTTCATTGTAATTCAGCCAACCCACCCTGATGCCAAGCTCTTAGGTCTTGACACTACAGGCCCTGAAGGAGGTTTGTTTTTGAAATCAAGGGCCAAAGACATCCATTTTATCCTGGACAACCTGGACCATATCCTGGCCAGAGTTCCGGGCCTGGAGCACCGCGCCGACAAATCGCAGGTATCGGCTATTGGCCATTCCCTTGGCGCGCTTACTGTGGGAATGCTTGCAGGCGCGGAAGTTACCGATACTCTGGGTGAAACAATAAGTTTGTCCGAAACAAGGCTCAAAGCCCTTGTAATGATAGGGGCACCCGGAGGACCAGAAGGCCTTAATGGTGATTTTGCCCTAACCCATTATCCGGTCTTAAAAGGGATCAACTACACATCTATGTCGCTGCCCACACTTGTAATCAATGGCGACAGGGACATTAACCTGAATTTTTCAAACGTTGAGAACTGGCGCGCCGATCCCTACTATCAAAGTCCGGTACAGTCAAGCCTGCTTACCGTATTTGGCGCCGAACATATCTACGGGGGCATTTCGGGATGGGATGTGGCGGAAACCACAGATGAAAGCCCGCAGCTTGTCGCCTTTCTCTGTGAATCTATTCTGGCATACATCCGCTCGGCAATGGATCCGAGTGATAAGAGCTGGGCAGAATTGCAAAAGGATTTTCAGAACGATCCTGATGCAAAAGCGCGCATCGACAACAAATAATACTGGAATCCATACGCTGGATTGTTTATGAATCAAAGGTACTGCCAGCAATAGGGCAGTACCTTTTTTATTTTTCTTCACGATCAATGCATTAAAATTTTTGCTGGGAAGGTTTGGCATAGCCCGGTGCCCCATCCGTTTCATCCCGTGTGCTTTCATCTTCCTGAAGCTCTCATTGCCAAGCTGCCCAATTTCGAATTCCTTCTTTACCGGATTATCCTTTTCGGGTTCAATGGTTTCAAAGGGATCATTTTGAGCCTCATCGCTCTTTTGGGTATCCATATCGGTTTCAGACCCCTCCGAAAGGTCATTCTCTATAAGGTCCTTTTCTATGTACTTCCCGGTTATGTCTTTGGGGTCGCTTTGGGGTTTCTTATAAGGGTTCTGCGGGTGATAGGGGCTGGGTGTTTTTGGCTGCGGTTTTGGGGTCTTTGATCGGATTTTGGGAATTACGGTGGGCCTTGTGGTAATTTTTGGTTGTATGGGGATTTTTTGTTTTATTTTTTGAATTAGATTATTGCTGTTGTTTTTTTTAAAGGGGTGGCGGGGGCAGGTTGGGCGGTATTGCCTTGCTTGTCCGGGTTGTGCTTTGTTGTCAGGCTTGTATGTAAAATTATTTTTAGGGTTTATATTATTATTTTTTTGGAGCTTTTTCCCGCTATACGTTCCAATCTTTTGTGCCGAACAACGGCACAAAAGGATTTCCACTGCACACGAGCGAAGCGAACTGGCGAAGCAATCGGGGCTAGGGCTGTAGCGGTGATCTATTTGAGTATCTTAAAAGAAGTTTTTTTGAGGTCTCCCGCGATTAGATACTTTTTTGGTTATATCAATTTTTACTATTGTTCTCTTGGATATCTATGTCAGGAAGTATGGAGAAGTCAAGTTTAAGAACTTTTATTGACCATTCAATTTTAGAATTAACCTGCTCCTCAGTAAGCATTTGGTAACAGTCAATTCCATTTGCTGTTGCAAAATCTTGAATCCTATTAATATGAAGGGTATATTTTTCAATAAACTTCTCATGTGCGGTGCCATTATTAAAGATGGGATGATATTCCTTTTTCAATCCCTGAAATCCGTATGAATTTATGACCTCTAATATTTTTTCTTTCGTTTGACTGGCAACTTCAAAATGTCTTGAAAAATGCTGGATCTGAAATTTTAATACCATGCAGGAAATCATATTTTCGATGTATTCATTTGCTCCGTATACTTGGGCCAGCTGGTCAAGTGAGCTGCATAGTTTGGCCAGCATTTCTACCATCTTTTTATTAACTGGCTCCAGCAAATCAAAATTTCTTCTAGTCCAGCAGGAGAGGTAATGAGTATGGAATGCTTTTTTCATAATTCCATTTTACGGATGTTAATGTCAGGTTTCCTACCCCTATATGATAGCCGCATTTATCGGCATAGCCAGCAATATCATTAAGGCGTTACAGGAACTTTTTTTCAAGTTCCAGATTCCAGATATGCCCTGCTTTGAAAGGGGTGCTCCTGCACGACCGATAAAATAGGCGAAATTCATCACCAGATCATGATGCAGGATTACAGACTCAGCATCCATAATTTTATTATAGGCTACAATGCGTACAATCCCGCTTTTTTTATTTTCAATAATTTTGGTCATTGAATCGTAAAACTGTACTATGGAAACAGAAGGCTTGACCCCGTTTGATGAAAGTTCTTCAAAAGCTTTTTCGATTTGAAAAAAGGATCCCATATCCTCAAGAGTGTTTATTTTTTTCCATTTCCAGATCGTATTCTTCTTTGGTTATGATATCCAGCAAGTATCGGACACTTAGAATAGTGTGTTCGATGATAGCCTGTCCCTGGCGGTATAAGTGTTCGAAACCTCTAAATTATTATATTTGAGTTCTAAAAGGGCTTATGAAACTAGAAGAAGTTTTAGGATATATTCCAAAAGAAGAGTTAGAAGCGTTGTCTGTCCTCTATAACGTTGATCATCAAGTAAAGAAACTTCATTGTATATCTTAACTTATTACTTAGTGACTGTTATTTCGTTGTCAAATAAAAATCATATGAATAAACATTATATGGTAAAAGTTTTTTTGAAAACAAATATGAAATTATGCTTCCCAATAAAATAGGAACAAACAATAAATATCCGTTTGGCAGTAAATTACATATAAGGACTAAAGAAGTGAGGGGGGCAAAAAGTGAAGCAGATAATGTAGCAGCTGCCCCCACTAACGCAAAGTTTAATGGAATTAAATTAGCTCCAAAATAATTATTGCCAATAAAAGCAATAAAGAGTCCTAGAAATGCTCCAGAAACGATACTTGGCGCAAATACACCTCCATCGCCGCCCGCACCAAGTGTTAGAGATGCGGCTAAAGGCTTTAAAATTGCAATAATTAATAAGAAGAGAATTGAAATGTTTGGTGTCGTTATTGATTCGTGTAGTATCTCACGAAGTGCATCGTAACTGTCGCCATATAGGCTTGGAAAAAAGTAAATTAATAATCCGACAATCAAAGCCCCTAAATTCACACGTATAAAATTGTTTGTGATAGTTGCAAAAAGACCTTTTATCCGAGTAACTAAAAGTGTGAAATAGACCGCTAGTATGGCTGCCAAAAGACTTAAGACAATAAAAAAAGGAATGGCATTCCAATTCCAATCTACAACGGTATATAAAAGCAAAGGTCTGTTGTCAAAAAAATAAATAAACAAGTAGCTTACTAATGCTGAAGAAGTACAAGCAATAACAAGTGTTTTGCTTATTTTTCTTGCAATAACTTCCATAGCAAATAACCAACCAGCCAAAGGACTGCAAAATAAAATGGCAACTCCTGCAGTTACCCCAGCGCAAATTAATTCCCTTTTGTATATTTTTGCTATTAAATTCTTTTTGTAAGCAAGGTTTCCAATAGTTGCCGTAGCCACGACCGTCGATACTTCCACACCGGTTGAACCTCCAAATATTACGGTTAGAAAACCATTAATGTAATGAGAAGGTATTTTGAATAAAGGTAAGTGATCTTTGCGCTGGTCTAGTGTTTTATAGATTTCAGTTATTCCTTTGTTTTTTCTATTTTTAAATACATATTTTCTCAAAAAGTAAATAGCTGTAATTCCAATTGTAGGAAATAATATGATCGCTATAGAATAATTACTAACAGCATTAAATAGATACTTTTCAAAAAATTCAGTTAATTTCTTTAGTGAAAATGCTAGCAATGCCCCGCATAGTCCAACAATAAAAGAGATCAATATAAGTTTAAAATAGTTTCGATTAATTATCTTTTGTCTTTCCATTTTAGTAGATTGATAGTGTGTTCATAGAATAACAAAATTAAATGATTAAAAGGGTAAGTTGTAATTTTTTGTTTTTTTATTTTTAAATAAAATACTCATGAATTGCTTTAAAGTTTACTATAGCAAATCACTTTGTCGACAACTAAAAAGATTTAGCTTTTAAATAATAGATTTTTAGTACGAGTTAATTTTCATCAGAATAGAATACACAATCGTGAACAATTCTTGCAGGGGAGGTATACCTATGTTCCTGAGTTTTTCCTATCTCCATAATATGTAATACTGCCCAATGTTTCGCTTTTAGATAATCAGATATCATGGAACGGTGACATCGCCACCAAAGTGCTTCAGAACACATAATAACAGTATTGTTTTCTATGGCAATGTGTTTTAGATCTTCAATGCCATTTTTAAATTCATCAGATTCCATGTAATCAGCATAGCCCCTGAAAGAAGGATTTTCCCAACGGGTATTTTTTGTGTTTTTTTCAGCTTTTCGTCTACCGCCCAAACTGGGCAAATGAATATAGTATATTCCGGCCTTTTCCGCGGCTATTTTTAAATTATCCTGATTGAATTGAGGAAATTTACGAGAACCTGGTATACTTCTGATATCAGCAAGAATTTTAATATTGAACGAATGCAATATTTCCAAAAACTCTGTTAAACTATGAGTTGAATGTCCTATAGTGTAAAGTGTATGTTTAGCTAATTGTTTCAATCTATTTATTTAATGTTAGAATATATTTGTCTATATACAATTGCTTTTCTTTGGATTTGTATTGCTGAATATAGCGCGGGTGCTCAAGGACTGTTATCCTATCAAATAAATTTTCCTCTTTGTTGATCTTTTGGATAAAATTGGCATTTTTCTTTCCAAGCACGAAAACCTCAGAAGTATCCAGCCCTAAACTTATGTGATTTTTTAAGGAAAGAATCATAAAACCCTTGACCATTTCAAAGAGCCTTAGGTCATCGTAGTAATTGGCATTTAGCCATTTGCCTTCTTTGGTTTTACGAATAATAGCTAAAGGAAATGGCGAATTGATATAAAAATCTTGATAGAAATCTTTGACCTCGCCATATTCAGCAATCATTTCATACATAAAAACAGATGATATTTCGTGTGTTTTTGCTGATTGCATTTTAATGCCACAAACATTTTCCAACCTTTTGGTATCTGTAAATGGAATACCGGTTACTCCAGCGCCATGGCGACTCGGGTTAATTCCGATAATGAATTTTCTTGATTGTAAATCGTTGTAATATTTATTATAAAACTGCTGCATTACCAAGATAGTTTCAGGATTGTCTACATAAGGGTTTAGTACTTTAAAATATTCAGGCAGCGGACCTGAATATTGTAAATTAGTATTGAAATCAATGATTTTATCAGCAACGGTTTTGGACATAATTGTTTAATTCTATATCTTCAATTCTTACGGTATCAAGTTCAGGATCGTTTAATTTGAAAGTATTTGCAATGACTTGCCTTTTGCAGACAAATCTTTTCAACCTTTTTTACCAAGTAATTAATAAAAAAACTAGATTTATTTCAACAAAAGCTTCTGAAACAGCTGTTCAAGTAAATATTTTCAGGTCATTAATTTCATATCGCAACCTGCTTTAATTCCCATTACTTCCAAGCTTAATATTATTCATTACCCTGTTTACTATTGCGTCGCAATATATTAAGTTAAATTCAAAAATATCATTTGGTGAATATGATTTTTCAATCTCTTTTCGCAACATCGTTTTAGCTCTATTCAACCTTACTTTAACATTAGATTCACTAATATTTAAAGCATCAGCCGTTTCTGAAACATTTAGTCCATTAATTTCCCTTAAAGAAAAAACCATTCGATACTCTATTGGAATTTGATTCAATGATGATTCAATAATGTTTCCTAGTTCCCTATTCATTACAATCTTATTTGTATCAGTATGTTGGTGATCTGAAAACATTGGCACGTCATTATTATTTATATCTTTTGAAACCTCATTTTTGAAACTGAACTTCTGTTTCTTTTTATAACAACTGTTTAGCATTATTTTGATTATCCATGTTTTGAAAAGGGCTCGATTTTCAAATTTTTGTAAATTAAAATAAACAGCAATAAAGGTCTCTTGCATTAAATCCTGAGTGTCTTCATGATTATAGTTGTATGACCTGCCTATTTTATAGAGATAAGGATTGTATCTTCTAATCAATATTTCAAATAATCCAAATTCCCCATTAATGATCTTGGTTATAATATCAGCGTCAGAATATTGTTCTTTTATTTTCATGTCCGGGTACAGTAAATACTGAGATATAATTTAAAAAATATTGAGTTTACAAAAAGAAGTAAAGTTGTAAACTCAATATAGTATTTAATTTAAGAAACTATTCGTGCGATTTTAGCCAGTGAAAATGCACCTATAGCCATTACGAAATCCCTTACAGCCACATCGAGATATGTACCACTAAACAGTAAGGTCAATCCAATGAGTGTTAGCCAAGCAGCCACAATGTAACCTCCAATTGCTGGTTTAGTCAAAACTATTATTCCTGCAACAATCTCAATTATTCCAACAAGAATCATAAAAGTGTGTGGAGAAAAAGGAATAATAGCTGCAACTCCCGGATTAAGATAGTTTTCCCATGTTGTCAATAAATTAACGAATTTATCCAGACCTGCAACAATTGGCACGATACCAAATGTTATCTTTAATAAATTGAAAGTTGGCGCAAGCCTCAATCGTAAATTGTTTGTTTCCATTTTCTTTTAAATTTAATTGTTTATTTAGAAGTAGAGGAAATGACATTCCAAAAGGTTACAAAAAAATGAAAAATAACCAAATATTTTTATCGCCAAAAAAAATCATTCCATTCCTCGTTATTTAATTCACGGGAAAAATCTTTTAAGTTCAATATAATTTGATTTGATGGTACAATATTTCTGATTGAAGTAAAAATATTTTTCTCTTCCAAGCGTATTAATATCTCCAGATCTTCTTCAATTCGGCTTAATGACTTTTCGATTTCAATATTTTTTGTAAAATGTTTTTTTAATCGTCGATGTAGCGTTAAGCTTTTTTTTACTAATTGATTTTCCAGTCCTAATAGTGGAAAAATATATTCTTTTTCTATTTCGAAATGCAATGCTAATTCATTGCTATAATACCAATCTGCATAATTTTTAATCCTTTCAGGAACAATTTTCTGTCTAATTCCTTCACGAATTGCTCGGCATAACTCTAATGACAGCTGATTATCTCTATGTAACGAACTAAGTAATGTTTCTAAGTTTTTTAGATTTTCTTCCTTTATTAGTTTTTTTTCTAAATTCATTATTATTTAAAGTAAAGAGTGACAGATAATAAATTCTATGGAATTTATAAATCCCTAAAGCTACTATCGTTCTTGTTTTTCTATTTCCTGCGAATCAATTTCTAATAACATTGAGCAACTTATTATAATCAATCCTTTGATACAATGTTTTTTCGAGTAAAAGCCATAAAGGATAGCGTCTAATTTAGGGTCGGGATCCCAAAAATGGTAAGCATAATTAACCACAATCTCATTGTAATTAATTTTGCAATTATGATTTCTGGCATTTATAAAATTTTTTTTAGCTATAAAGCTTATATTATATCCTTGACATATTAGACCTTCTAAAGCTTCTGTCAAATTTGTATATGGGTTCATTTTTTATCAGATTTTCATGTCTTTAATATTATATGTAAAGTTTATTTGAATGTATCCTAAAGATAATCATTTAAGCTGTATTGGTTTTTAGCGATATTACAAAGTGGCTAGTGTAAGCAAACATTTGACCCGATAGATTAAAGAGTAAAAATTTATCAGTTAAAAAATTAAACTCTGTAGGATTGGCAGCTTTTCTTCTAGATCTGCGATCATAACCAGAACTATTTTTGAAAATCCAGCACTTTGCATCGTTCTAGACAAACTTGAAGTTTGTATTACTTTTGATTTAATTTTAGAATGCAGGCTTAAGGGTCTTAAAAAGAAATAGTCATAAAGCAAATTATAATTATAATCAGGGTCCAATTTTATTTGTTGTATTTGTTCACCATATAAAGCTAATCTGTCTGCTAAAAGTTTTTCCAGATCTTTAATTTGATTCATTAAATTATGATTCTCAAGATAAAAAATCAATAAGGCAAACAATTGATCCCATAATTCATTCTGTTGCTTGCTGTCACTTTTCTGGAGCGCCACTACACAATTAAAAAAGAGCACTTCAAAAGACCCTTTCTGGCTGATTTTTTGAAAATCATTTATTTTTTCTACCTCGGAAAAAGCAATAACAAATAAAGATTGCGCGACATTGTAAGGAGAATAACCATTTGACAAAATAATTCTCTGTATGGAATGGTTACTTTTATCAACTAATCTTTTTAATATTTGATGATCAAAACCACTATTATTTAAATTTTTAAGATCATTTAGTATATGATTAAAAATGAGGTGTTGATTTATGTTATCTAAAAAAATCCATTCTTTTTTTTGACTTGTGTTTTCGATAGTGCTAGATTCTATAATGACGGAAATTATACCGGAGTATTGGGCAAGAAAAATGGCAATAGAACCTCTAATATTCGAAGAGAATAACGTTATTTCATCATTACTGCCATTTTCGACGACTAGTTTTTTATCTAACTTTAGCAATAAGTGGATTAGTATAGAAAACTTTGAGGTTACTTGTGACTTTTTTTTTCTAACGGTATTATAAATGATGCAAGAAAGTATAGTTAAAAAGCCAATACTGTAGATAGTCCACATGATAATAAATTTAAGATTATAATTTGAGGTCAATTAATTTTAAAATGGTGAAGGCTGATTTTTAGACAGCGTTAACACGGTACGGTTTATATAGGGAAATAAAGCAATGACAATAAGGGATATAATAATAACTGCACAAATCATCTCATAATAATCAACAGCGTATCTGATATGATTTTGGGCACTAATTGTATTAATTAATACCTTATTAGTTGCTTTTGCAGCATAAGCGGATGTTGCTCCGTCCTGGATCAATATGTTTTTAATATTACTTACAGATTGCAGGGCGACAGGGTTAAGATTGGAAATTTTATCCTGAAAAGTATTAAAGTGTTTGCTTTTAGCATATAAGTCAAAGTAATTCATTAAACCGATACTAACATAAAAACCTAAGCATCTCATAAACAAACACATTCCTGCTGATGTTACACTTAACCTTTCGGGCACCGAGGAGACCATAAAAATTATAGAAGGTGTCATTAAGGTCCCAACACCTAATCCCTGAATCAAAAGTGGTATATAAAAGTTATTCTCATTGGCTTGCGTGGTAAAAAGAAAGATCATCCACGCATGATACAATAACAATAAAGAGAAACCATAGATCCATAACAAACGTATCGGACGATGCTGCAGAACAAAAACACCTGAAATAATTACACCAATTATGATTCCAAAAACATTAATTAACGTGATCTGACCAACATGAATCGGATCTAACTTTAAAACAGTCAAAAAGTAGGTTGTGGTTATTGAAAAAGCAAAACGACAGACATAAAAAATGACAATTATCAACGCTCCAATTTTAAAATTCCTATATTTAAAAACCTCTAAATCGAAATAAGGGCGTTTTAACCTGGATTGTCTAAGAATGAAAAGTCCACCAAAAATGAAGATCGATATTACACTCCAAAAAATACGCTGATCCTCCAGCCAATAATATTCTTGACCATAAACCATTATATAACCTATAAGGCAAATTGAAATGGCATAAAATGTAAAACTAGCCCAATCCAATTGATATAAAGGAAATTTAACGTCCAGCCTGACATTGTTCATAAATAAGAGCAGTGCTATAAGACTGGGCAAATACGAAAACATTGCACATTTATATACTATATTAAAATCAAATGAATCAATGATTTCAGCAGTTATAAAATTATTAAATGGAATCATGCAAACCAGCATTCCAAAAAATATAGAGTACCCTATAACACGTGCCCGTTCTGTTCTTAAACGCGCATAAATAAGTGCTAATGATAAATTCACAGTCATTGTAAAGGCCATTCCCTGAATAAATCGGAAAATAAATAAAACAGTTATCTCTTTTGTACTATAGCAGATATAGGAGCTTATTATCTGAATAATTGTTATTACGATAAAGTATTCTTTTGCTGCCAGAAATTTAAAAAATCGCCTTTCCAGAGAAAAAAAACTAACATAACCAGCATAAAATAAAGAGACTGAAAAATAGACATCATAGGTTTCACTTCCTGTGTTCCCTGCTGCGGCATTGATATTTGCCATGGGCAAAAAAAACAAAACCAAACTAGGGAGCAATACAATAAAGAGCGTTATTTTAATCAACCACTCCGGAACCCACTTTTTAAATAAAAAACCTTTTGGAAGCATTTTAGTTTTGTTTTTTAGCAATTGAAACATTTACATTCATTCCTGCTTTCAGTAAATCAGCTTCGTTTTTGGGATTTGTAACGCGGATTCTAACAGGAACACGCTGCACAATTTTCACATAATTGCCTGTTGAATTATCGGGAGGCAACAGCGAAAAACTAGAACCTGTAGCTGGCGAAAAAGATATAATTACTCCTTTAAACTTTTTATCCGGATACGCATCAGCTATGAAACAAGCAGTGTCCCCTAATTTCATACATCCTATTTGTGTCTCCTTATAATTCGCAACCACCCATTTATCTGTTTCTGCATTGACGATATAAGCCAATACCTGTCCTGCATCAATCATCTGACCTTTTTCAACAGTTCTTCTTCCCATAAAACCATCATATGATGCAGTAACGGCAGTATAAGTAACATCCAGTTTATGACGATCCAGCAATGCCTCAAGTCGCGCAATTTCAGCCATTACAACTGCTTCTTGCGATTTTGCGTCATTTATTTCAGATAAGGATGCCTGATATTTATCAGTAGTGGCCTGCGATTCGGCTAAAGCTATATTGTAGGCCGCTTCAATAGTTTCTAATTTTTGAGCTGTGGCTGATTCTGCCTGCACTAATTTTTTATATCGGATATAGTCTAAATCTTCTTTCCTTAATTCGGCTTTTGCCACATTGATTTTTGACAAATTTACTTTTGCTATTTTATTAAGAGTTGCCACCTTGCTTTGCCAAACTTCAAGCTGGGCTTTTGCGTTTAAAAGTGCAGCTTCTGTTTGCTGTTGCTGAATATTATATTCCCTGCTGTCGATAATCAAAATGGTATCACCTTTTTTTACAGGCTGGTTTTCTTCAAATTTAATTTCTGTAATAAAACCTCCAGCTCTGGAAATTACCGGATTTATATATTCCTGAACCTGAGCATCATTTGTTTTTTCATTTTGGTAAATGTCCCATAAAGATACAATGCCCCAAATACTTAAAATAAAGGTTATCACTATTGCAATCCAACCTGTTATTTTGGTTATTAATTTGTCTGTAACGGTATACGTGTTTCTGTTTTTCATTTTTATAGTGTTCCTAAAACATTTTGAAGTTGATAGTATTGAATTTGTGCTGCTATTTTTGTTGAAGCGAAATCAAATCTGCTTTGCAATAATTGAATATCTGCATCTAAAAGATCGGTAATAAGTGCCGCTTGATTAAAGTAGTTTTGCTTTACAATTCTTGCATTCTCGGTTGATTGCGCCACATCATTCCTTGCTACATCAATTTTAATGAGAGATTCTTTAAAACGCAGATAGTTTTCATAAACTTGTTGTCGAATTTTATCATCGATATGGTGGTGTTCCACTTCTTCTTTCTCTAAATTTAATTGGGCTACTTTTACTTTTGGCCTGTTGATATAAAGCTCTGATATTGGTATTGAAGCCCTAACGCCAAAAATTCCGAGGGTGTAGTTACTAGGAGAATATGGATAAAGGAAAATTTGGGGATTGGCAAGATAAAATTCACCATACATTCCAATTTTTGGTTTTACATTGGCTTTAGTACTTTTGAGTTCTATTTTCCTTAAATCTACTGTCTTTTCTGAAATATGATAATCATATGATTTTTTCTGAGCTACTTCCAAATAGCTTTCATATGATTGCAATTCAAATAATGCAGGATCTAATTCCTGGTAAGGATTCACCAGTTCCAAATCAGGTAGCCCAATTAAAATGTTGAGTTTTTGATTTGCAATAGCAATATCATTTTCGATTTTAACAAGCATCATTTTTTGATTAGATAATTTGAGTTCTACTCGCAGTACGTCGCTCTTTAATATCACACCATTTTTATAAAGAGCCTTAATTTCCAACAGTTGTTTTTCCTGATTGGCGATATCTTTGATCATGAGTTCTTTAAAAATATGGCATCGTTGTAAACTCAAATAATAAATAGCTCCTTGCAATTTAATTTCAGAAACCGTCATATCCTTTTGCACTTTGGCAATATCAGATAGCGTTTTTTTCTTATCTATTTTTAAGTTTAATTTATTTCCATTGTAAATATTCAGGTACATATCTGTACTGACCTTATATAGCCAATGGATCACCTCATGCTGGGTCGGTTTACTGAAAAGGCCGTTTTCATACACAGGAATATTTGTGGCATATTCATAATTACCTTTTAAAGTAATTTCAGGAAGCCGTTCAATTTTGATTTCTGAAATTTCTTCTTCAGCGATGGTTGACTCCAAAGTATTCAAATGAATTTTTCTACTGTTATCAATAACGTTTGCCCACATTTGATCTATTGATAAGGGCTTTGATTCGGCGTTTGGAATCAATTTGTTTTGCGCGAAGAGGAAAGAGGTTTGCAGGGTTAAAAGGAGGTAAATTAGTTTCTTTGATTTATCGATAAACATTTTAATTATATTTTTAGACCACAAAGATATAATCCAATTGGCCCTTCCTATTTATGTAAAATAGACGATTATTTAATCATTCCGGTCAATGTTAATTTTAACTTAAATATGACAGTAAACTTCTTTTATTTTTGTTCAGAGAAATTAATGATTTCCAAAATTACCCCACTTACAAATTGCGTTTCGTATCTTTGATTAATCCGTATAAACAATAAAAATATGAGCTTAATTGCTGCCTTACCTGAGATTGACAACTTATCATCTTCTGTTTTTGTGATGCATGAGCGATTTGAGAAATTCATTCCGCACCATAGTCATACTAAAGGACAATTATCATATGTCGAAGGGGGGCTAGCGTATCTGCAGATAAATGACCGTCACTATGTAATTCCTGCACGTCATTATTTCTGGGTACCACAAGGCTTAACACATATCTTAAAAATTGGACATTCAGGAACGGTTTTGCGTTCTTTGTTTTTTTATACCCATGATGATGACAAACATCCTTTTTATTCAGAGGTAGGGATTTATCCTATTAATGAACTTCTCATGGAAATGATCAAATATTCAGAAACCTGGGATGGACATATACTCCCTGGAGAGAGTCGTTACCTTTTTTTATCGGTTATTAAGAATATTCTCCCTGAAATAAGTGCTAAAAGACTACCAATCGCATTGCCTTTTACCGAAAACGAGCGTATGCAGCCCATATTAGAATGGATTCAAAATAATATATCGGCTACTCATACTCTGCGTAGCTTAGGAAGTCAGTTCGGACTGAGTGAAAGGACTTTATCACGTTTGTTTCAGTCTACTTTAAATACTTCTTTTTTGCAATACCTGAAATTACTCCGAATGGTCAAAGCCATTGAATTAATGCTTCAAACGGACTTATCAATGAGTGAAATTGGATATTCTGTAGGCTATGGCAGTCTGCCTGCTTTTAGCAATACCTTTTATCAGTTAACCAATTTTAGGCCATCCGATTTTAAAAAGAATTTTTAAGATGCAAACGATCATTATAAAAAAAGTTTATAACAGCAAAACAGCTGATGGGTCTTATCGGGTTTTGGTCGATAGATTGTGGCCACGCGGAATAAGAAAAATAGATTTGCAGATTGACGAATGGAACAAGGAAATTGCGCCCTCTCTTGCATTAAGAAAATGGTTTACTCACCAAAAAGAGCGCTTTGAAGAATTTTCTAAACTTTATATCCACGAATTAATGGCAAAAACCGATGAATTAAACAGATTGAAAATTATTGCTGGAACTCATGATGTAACTTTATTATATGGAGCAAGGCATCCCCAATATCATGCAATAATTTTAAAGGATTATTTATCGAAGTAGAAAAGGATATCATCTAAAAGATATTATTGAAAATAAAGCATAGAACTAACCTTGAAACACAACCTATTTTGAGCCTAAATAGAAAAATAATACGATTTACTGTTGTTGAAAATAATCAAAAACATCATATTGAAACCTATGTGGGTGAATATCCAAGTTTAATGTTTTTGTTGCGGGACAGGCTCTATTTAGATGGTTTTGGAGAATGTCAGGGAGTTGGAAGATGTGCAACCTGCATCGTACAAGCAAAAGCTATAAAAGGAAATTCAATGATAAAAGAAAGAAATGAACCTTCCACGTTATCCAAAATGGGGTATACCGATGCGGACATTCGGCTCTCATGCCAACTATTTATCACAACTGATTTAGAGGAATCAGAAATAGAAGTTCTTGAAATTTAGCCCTAAAAAAAATCAGTAGTTGTAAAAAATTGATAATTAACATTAATTAAAATGTCAAACAAATAACCCTTTTAATTTAAATATAAGAGCAAATTTCAGTGATTAATTTGGATTCAAAAATTCTTTTTAATTATTTTCACTAATAACCTCAAAGTAAATTACGCATAGTTTTACTTTTATAGATGGAAAGATACTAAAAAATAAACCCTGCATTTGCAGGGTTTAAAATTAATTCAAATTAATAGACCCAGGTCCAAATTCCTCATAAAAAATATTTGATTTGCTGACATTAAAATTGATTAACGAATTATAATGTGTTTTAATAAACATTTCCGGGCCGCAGATGTAGTAGTGTGCATCTTCTAATAAAATAGCCTCCTTACATTTATTTAAATCTACCCTCCCTTCGATAATAGCACTATCACTTTGATCATCAACATCCTCATTGAATAAATAAGTGTCAAGCCAGTCAGCTTCTTCTTGAATTAAGTTAACATCTTCTTTAAATGCATGAACAGAGGCATTTCTACAACCGTGTACCCATATCGTCTTATTCTTAAGGGTATCTCTGTTTGTTTCAAGCATACTCAGCATAGGAGTCACTCCAACGCCGCCACTTATTAAGACAATTGGAGTTCCGGCAGGTCTTAAAGAAAAAATACCCGCTGGATTGGATAGATTTATAGTATCTCCAACTTGCATTCCATGTAAAGTATTAGAAACCATTCCTGCAGGATTATTTAAAATAGCAGTTTCTTTTTTTACAGATATCCTATAGAATTCAGAATTTGGTACAGTAGATAAGCTATATTGCCTTGGTTGCAGTAATTCAATTTCCTTAACATAAACCTGGACGCTCACATATTGTCCTGCTTTATAATCAGCAATTTTTTTGCCATCTGTTGGATAAAGAAAGAATGACTTTATTTCTTTAGATTCCTCGGAAATCTTCCCAATAGTAAAGTTTCTCCAGCCATTCCAACCTCCCTCTTTTTCCAGATTAGCTAAATACATCTCTTTTTCAATATTTATCATAATATCAGCTAATTGATTATAAGCTATTGTCCACGCTTCAAGTAGCTCATCATTAGCTGCATCACCCAATACCTCCTTAATTGAAGCTATTAAATGTTCTCCCACAATTGAATACTGTTCCGGTTTTATGCTCAAACTAACATGTTTGTTACCAATCCCTTTTAAAACATTAAGCAGCACTGAAGGATTATCTATATTTGCGGCATAAGCTAAAACAGCGCCTGCCAATGCTTCTTTTTGTCTTCCATTAGCTTGGTTTCCCATATTAAAAACTTCTTTTAATTCAGGATGTTGTCCCAGCATTCTTTTATAAAAATGTTCTGTAAGGATTGCTCCTGCTGATTGTAATATTGGAACGGTCGCTTTTATTAACTCTTTTTGTTTAAAATCCATTTTGATCTATTTAAAATTTATTTGTAAAATAAGAAGCATTGCGTTAGCTCTAATACTTTCTATTGCATCAAATCCACGCAAATTCTTTATTGTTGAATCATTGAATTAAAATCTTTCATGATGTACCCTAATTTATCTAGAATGAATGGGGTACTCTTTACATTTTATCTTTAACTACTTCTACAAAATTAGGTTATGGTTAGATAGCAATTTTATGATCTAGATCATAAAAGTAAATTATAGGAAAATTTTTCGATCCTTAATTTTGAGCCCACCCTTTTGCTCAAGTGTTTTTATAGCTCTAATTACTGTTTCAACCCTTAATCCAGTAAGATCTGCAATTTGTTGGCGTGTTAACGGCACTTTATATTTTACATCAGATGGTACGCCAATTTCTTCCTTGAAATAATCAATCAGCTTTATGATTCGATGTTCAGCATCTTGAGAAGATAGTTCCGATGCCATAATCGACTTATAATATAATCTCTGGGAAAGGACTTCACTAACAGCAAGATTTACCTCAGGATTTGTCAAAAGCAATCTAAAAAAAGCTTCTTTGTGGATGGTATATACTGTTGTATGAGAGATAGCCATAGCATTTGATGGATAAGGTTTATTAATAAACAATGGAGGTTCTCCAAAAGTTTGGCCTGTAGAAAATATTCCTTGTATAAATTCCTTGCCCTCATCATTAAAATTATTCATCTTAACGCTGCCAGATAGGATTTGATAGAAAAATTTTGGAAAATCACCTTCATTAAAGAGAAAATCACCTTTTTTATATGTCATCTTGCAAGCGCCAAACTTAAGCAATATATCTTCTTTTATCATGTGGAGATTATAGTTAAATATCTGATAGTTAATCATGTAATGGGCTTTCTCAAGGCATTAAAAAATAAATATATATTGAATTATTTGAATCTTTAAATAAACAATACAGCTTTTTGTTTTAAACATGCTTGGTAAATAACCAAACTTTAAATTTATGTTTAGTTTTTTATGTACTTGAAGCCTTTTGAGTAAAAGAATTAAAATCAAAATTGATGATTTTAACAAACTTAGATGAACTCAAGCTATGAAGCAATCAAACAGTATAAAATGACTCGAATGATTAAACATTCGGCTGGTATGCAACAAAATAGCAAGAAGTATGATCGTAGTTGTTTTTAGTTTTCATACAAATTGTGAAACAATATTATGATTTAGGTCATATTTTCATGATACATATGTGGGCTAAATTTGCCAATAAAAATATATATCATGAAAATTTATAACGAAACATTTGAAAATTTTAGTAATAATTATATTGGTTGTGCTACTATGGCAGTAATTGGACAAAGCTGCCTTGGATCAGTTGCTGCTATGTGTGTACTTTCTAATGGAACTTCACTGTGACAGATGGTACAGTTGACCATTATTGTCTTTGCAAATATCTTTGCAAATACTTCAATTTTGGCACAAATGAGCCATAAGACTGTTTTTAATACTATTATTAGCACAGTGTTTTTTAGCTCATTATTTATAATTATCAATAACATTTAATTAGGTGGGTAATAGAAAATAGAGCTAATATAATCATTATATGATCTGACGAAAGGTAAGATTGATCCTCGGGAGCACTTCACGGGCTGTTTTGGGTACCTGATGCTCCCAATAAGTATTGGTATGTCGGACCATAAGCAGAAAAGTGCCGTGATGCAGGGGAATTTCAATCTGGGGATTATGCTTTAGGGTTTTATGGCGCAGCCGGAAAAGCCGTGTTTCGCCAAAAGTTACCGAAGCGATGTTCATTTCCTTGTTGATGCTGGTGGTTTTATCGCTGTGCCAGCCCACACCGTCAGTGCCGTCCCTGTAGAGATTAAGCAGCACGGCATTGAATTCAATACCGGTATGCTGCTCCACGCGTTCCCTTATTTGGAGCAGTGATGCGGGCCAGTCGGGATTCGACTTGCGCTCGGGCCTTCTTGTCTCGCCATACCAGGAAATCATTCTGGGCGCCGTAACGACCTTGTCGTACATCGGCATTTCATATTCCCTCCACTGGGTGGTATGGTATAAAAAGTTATAGTAATAATCGGATTCTTCCTTACTGAAAAAATTATCAATCAGCATCAGATCCGCATCAGGGACGTCAAAGGTTCTTTGGCCGCCTTTGCCTGATGAAAAAATTTCGGTATCATCAAATAGCATCATCTTCTCTGGATTTTAATTTATACTCATTATATGGTCCTTCGGGTCTATGAATGGCATGCCTTCAGTGCTCATTTTGAGCCTTGGCAGGTTAATTTCATGTTCCTGCGGATAAGGCTGGCGGTCGGTCATTGAGATATCCTCGCGCAGCTGCTGGTGCGCTGTAAACTGCCGCTCATCAGAGTTCGAATACCTCGGATCGGCAATAAAAGGCATCTTGGACATTTGGGTTACCGTAATGGTAGGGAAGTGGTAATCCACCTCCACATTCCCCCGCAGCAGGTAACAGCCCCCGCCCTGAAAGGGATATTCTTTCAGGCTTCCCGTAAAATGAGCCGTATCAAACAGCTCGCCTTCGGCGTCAATCCAGGTGCCGAAAAACATGGCGCCCATCTTGGTGGGCACATGCTTTCTGGAGATCAGGTAGGCCAGCATGCGCACTGACTTTTTATGATGTTTTAAAAGGTCTTTGGCCATCACATCGCCGCGGAACTTGGTTTTCAAAAGATCAAAAGGGGAGCAGGAAACCGGAAAGCTCAAAAGCTCGATCTCATCAAAGGCATCCTCAAAGGCAGAGCGCGCCAGCTCGGGAAGTACAAACTCCTTTACAGGCTCCTGAATGAGCAAAAGGCCGCGGTTCTCGGGCTTGAAATTGACAAGGATCAGCCGGGCGATGACCAGCAGCTGGTTTTTTGTTTTTCCAGTGAACCGGAAAGCGCCTATGAAAATCAGGATCTGCAGGGTCTCAATGCCGATAGGGATACGGTTGATAAAATCTTCGAGTGAGAGATACGACCCGTTTTTTTCTCTCTCGAACTGGATCAGCCGGGCGCTCTCTTCATTAAGGCTTTTCAGGTGCATAAACCCAAGATAGACATCGGAGCCGTAAAGCGTGGTTTCCAGCTCGCTTTTATTTACACATGGATTGTGAATCGCGGCCCCTGACATCCTTGCCTCATGCACATAGACCTCGGTACGGTAAAAGCCGCCCTGGTTGTTGATGACCGCTACCATAAATTCGATGGGATAGTGCACTTTAAGATAAAGGCTTTGATAGCTCTCTACGGCGTACGATGCCGAGTGAGCCTTGCAGAACGAGTATCCGGCAAAGGATTCGATCTGGCGGTATATTTCCTCGCTGAGTTTCTCAGGATGTCCCTGCGCTTTACACGACGCAAAGAAATTATCCTTCACCTTCTGGAGCGCTTCCTTCGAGCGTCCTTTGCCTGACATGGCACGGCGCAGGATATCCCCATCTGCTGCGGGCAGTCCCCCGTAATGCAGCGCGATTTTGATCACATCCTCCTGATAGACCATAATCCCGTAAGTCTCGCCAAGCTGCTGCTCAAACACTGGATGGAAGTACTCGAACTTATCGGGATGGTTGTGGCGAAATATATACTCTTTCATCATGCCTGACTGCGCCACACCGGGACGTATTATGGAGGAGGCTGCTACCAGGGTTTTATAATTGTTGCACTTCAGGCGGCGTAATAATCCCCTCATCGCCGGGCTCTCAATGTAAAAGCAGCCGATAGTGCGGCCAATACCCAAAAATTCATTGCAGCTGGCCTCGTTTTTTGAAATCGAGGTATCACGGATATTCAGGCGGATCCCGCGGTTTTTCTCAATGAGCTTCACGCTGTCATCAATATGTCCAATGCCGCGCTGGCTCAGGATATCGAATTTTTCAAGGCCTATGTCT
The DNA here is from genome assembly GCF_020905295.1 of Flavobacterium piscisymbiosum. NCBI lineage: Bacteria > Pseudomonadati > Bacteroidota > Flavobacteriia > Flavobacteriales > Flavobacteriaceae > Flavobacterium > Flavobacterium piscisymbiosum. The sequence continues at coordinate 4,277,312 of NZ_JAJJMM010000001.1, forward strand.
TCCGCTATATGCATGTCAAAAAGCGCAATGGGAAAACCCTTTGGGGGCATTTCCAGTGGCGTGTAATTGGTGATGGGCTCCTCGGAGATCAGGATCCCGCAGGAATGCATGCTTCGCTGGTTGGGATATTTCTCCAGCAGCTTACCATACTGCTGTACCTCGCGCACCACTTTGTTTGTTGGGTGCAGCTCCATGGGGCTTTTGGTCAGGAGATCGAGCTCTTCCTTGGGAAGCCCGAAGACTTTGCCCACTTCACGAAATATGGATTTGTATTTGAATTCTACATTGGTGCCGCAGAACGCCACATGCTCATAGCCATAACGCGAGAAAATGTATTCCAGGATCGTGTCGCGCTCCTTCCAGGACCAGTCAATATCAAAATCGGGCGGGCTTTTGCGGTTTAGGTTTAAAAACCTTTCAAAATAAAGATCAAGCTCCAGCGGACAGATATCGGTAATGCCCAGACAGTAGGCGATGATGCTGTTAGCCCCGCTTCCCCGGCCAATATGCAGGAAACCCTGTGAGTTGCTGAACCGGATGATATCTCATGTAATGAGAAAGTAACCGCTGAATTCCAATTGGTCAATTACTTTAAGCTCCTTGTACATGCGGGATTTGGCCTGGGCGTTATTTTTGCCATAACGCCACTCCAGTCCTTTTTTAGCCAGTGTCGTGAGAAGGTTGATATCATCCTTGCGGCTATTGGTATAAAATTTCTTGTTTTTGGGCGTTTTAAAATCAAATTCAAAATTGCACTGGCTGATGATTTTTTCCGTGTTGACTATAATCCCCGGATAATTCGAGTAGCAGGACAAAATTCTTTGAACATCCACCATCACTTCTGAACTGCGGCAGTAATCTGAAGGGATGAGTTTGGATAAGATAACATTCAGGTCAATGGCCCGAAGTACCTTGTGCAGCTCATATTCCTTTGTGGTGCGAAAGGTTACCGGCTGGAGTACGACCATTTTGTCCTGCCTGTTTTTCCAGTCAGACAGGATCAGTTTTGGCAGCTCTTCGGGACGAATGCCGATGTATTCATTTTCCTTTAGCAGATCCGGGACATTCTCCAAGGGGTAAATGACAAAGACATCCTTAAAATCAGGAGCATCAAGGGGCAGGGAGGCGCTTTCAAAGTTATGGCGGGTCAGAAAACGGTTCATTTCCGCGAGCCCTGTAGCATTTTTAGCAAGCCCAATATAACGAAGCTCATTTTCGGAGCGAAATTCCATTCCCACAATAGGCTTGATCCCCACGTCCTGACATCCCTTTATGAAATCATAGATCCCGGTCACCGTATTAATGTCGGTAAGCGCCATGGCCTTTACACCACAGGCGGAACCACGGCTGATCAATTCCATCAGTGGAATCGTGCCGTAACGCAGGGAATGGAAAGAATGGCAATTAAGGTACATGGGCTCGGGTTTATTTATCGGACTTGCGTTTTAAAATTTTATTTTTGTTGTTGGGTTTAATTGAGGCACCGGCGCAGCGCATCACAGCGTCAAAGCCATACCTTGTCTTCATCCGGTCCATGGCCTGGTAAAGCGCGAGCATTTCCTCTGTGTCCTGAAAAATATCAATCTGGTAGGTACCTCGGACAAGCCCGCTGAATGTTACACCAATAAGACGGATTCGCATGCGTCGCTGGTAAAGTTTCTCAAACAAAGCAATGGCAGTTTCGGTGAGTATGTGATCGGCCGATGTATACTGTACCTTGCACTGTTTGGGTTCTGTATCAAAGTTGGCATACCGGATTTTAACGCTTACCGTAGAGGCAAGCCACCCTTCAGAGCGCAGCTGGTAGGCGAGTTTCTCGACCATGCCCAGCAGTATTCTTTTCATCATCCCAATATCGATGGTATCCTGGGGAAAAGTCTCCTGGGTTGAAATTGATTTTCTATCTCTGTGAGGCTCCACGGGATTGTTGTCAATGCCGTTGGCTTTTTTCCAGAGCTCCAAACCGTTTTTGCCAATCATTTTCTGCAGGGCTTCCGGGGGCATTTGGGAAAGCGTTTCTATTTTTCTGATCCCGATCCTTGAGAGCAGCTGAAAGGTTTTTTCACCTACCATGGGTATTTTCTGAATGGACAAGGGATTCAAAAAGGACTGGACCAAATGCTCAGGGATCTGCAGGTTCTGCTTTTGCTTGCCTTCGCCGGTTCCAATCTTGGAAACTGTTTTGTTGATGGATAGGGCAAAGGTGAGGGGAAGGCCGGTTTCTTTTGTGACGGTCTGGGCCAATTCATTTGTCCATTTGTAGCTGCCATGGAACTTATCCATGCCGGTGATATCCAGATAGAACTCATCTATGCTGGCTTTTTCCACCACGGGCGCTTTTTCCTGAATGATCTCGGTAATGTCATGGGAGAGTCTTGAATATAATTCCATGTCACCTTTCATGATTTTGGCCTGCGGGCAGAGCTTCATGGCCATGTGGATGGGCATGGCAGATCGCACCCCGAATCTTCGGGCTTCATAAGAGCAGGAAGCTACAACACCCCTTTCACCGCCCCCGATAATCAGCGGTATTCCATTAAGTGCAGAATTAGTAAGTCTTTCGCAGGACACGAAAAACGTATTCATATCGATATGTACAATTGACCTTTCCATCTTCTTTTCTCATTTTTATACCAATCAAAATTAGTACAGATAATAACAATATTTAAAATTAATATGTTCTAATTTGGAACAAATTTATGCAATCAGTTTTTTCTGATAGTGGGGTAGCGTGTAAATATTGGAAACTTTAAAAAACAGCAAGATTAAGAAATGGTAAAAAGATATTTTTTTAATGTGTTTTTTCTGAATTATGCCTTATCTTTACAATCCCCTTATCAAATTCAGGATATCATTTTGCAGTTTTAAAATGACGCGTGCCTTTACTTTGGAATATTGTTTATCCAAAGCAGCTTCCTATTTATTGTTTAATGTAAATTGTAGAAAAATGGCATTTGAAAATTACAATTCCCAAAGGTTTATTTACCTGGCCGATGACGACAGCGATGACAGGGAGTTCTTTGCTGATGCGCTGAGCGAAATTGAGCGTGATGTTATCCTAAAACAGGCCCCCGACGGCATGCATCTAATGGAGAGCCTGCTTACGCTTTCCGAATCAGAGCTTCCCGATTTTATTTTCCTTGATATCAATATGCCGGGAAAAACAGGACTGGAATGTCTTCAGGAGATTAGAAATCTTTCCGGAGGTCTGAAAGAAGTAAATATTGTGATGCTTTCCACAAGCAGTGATCCGGAAAATATCCGCAGGGCATCAGAACTCGGTGCTACTTTTTATGCGGTAAAGCCCAGCTGTTTTGAGAGGCTTAAATCTTTGCTTGAAGAGGTGCTGTCGATGGATCTTGTTGGGGCGGGTGAAGGAAATAAAAAGTTTCTTTTGGTTTAGTTTCTTTTTTTTTAGTTTAGTCATAAGTGACCTTAATAAACTTGCTGCTATCGAAAACGCGATTTAATTAGCGGGTTGCGGGCAGGATAATGTTTCTGAAGATCGAATTTCACCCAATAGCTGTTTTTGATCATTTACGTATCTTTCTTTACTGTTTCGAAATAAAGCTTTTTTCTCTTTTTGATGTACAAATGGGCAAAAATCTAATTGGGATGATGAGCATCGTCAATTGTATTTAATAATGTTTTTTAGGAGCTAATCCCGCTATCCGTTACAATCTTTTGTGCCGAACACCGGCACAAAAGGATTTCCTCTTCTATCGGGGCTAGGGCTGCTTCGGAGTATACTCTTGTTTTGCTATAATCCAAAGCATAGCGCTTATCGGTTTTTTAAAGTTTATTTTTATTGCTATTAACTTCTATCTAAAATCAGTAAATCTTTTTTCTAAATCATATAACCATTTTACTCTCTTTTTTTGAGTAACTGATTTTACCATGTTATGGCTGATCCAGTTTAAATTTTTATATCCCATTGTTTTAAAAACACTTCTAAGCATTGCTTTTTTAATTAAATTTCCGATTAGCAGGGAGTACATGATCCTGGGTTTGTTCATTGTGGTGATAATAGTTACACCTTTTAAATTTTTCAACAGTGGTATAAGCCCAAAACCTCTGGGATGATGGTCATAAACGATACCGGGGGAGAGAACCCTGTCGATAAATCCTTTGGTCATGGCAGGCATCAGATCCCACCAAATCGGAAAAATGAAAATCAACTGATCTGCGTTTTTTAAACGATTGCTGTAATCTATAACATGAGGATCAATTGGAGTATGGTCCACAAAGGCTTTCAGGTCTTCTTTAGACATTACCGGATTGAAATTATCATTATCCAGATGGATAAGGTCTACATGATGCTTCCCTTTTTGAAGTCCAGTGGTAACTGCTCCTAAAATGGCGTTACAGTAACTTTTTTCATAGGGGTGATTGAACACAATAACTACTCTCATTTTTTTTGAATTGTTTACGATTTACAATGCAAAGATGCTTGAGTAAGAGGTATTGGGACGATAACAATTGTTAAGAAATACAGACAAGGTAAAATCTTGTTAGAATGAATTAAAGCTGGATTACTCCAGTTCAATACAATCAAAATGATAGGATCTGAGAAGATTGACTACTTTTTTGCAAATGTTTTTTTTACTTTCAATACGCAGAATTTTATCACAATCTTCAAGGTCAAAATTCCACTTTATGTCCTGGAAGTCTGAATCAAGAACAGCTTTTAATTTTTTGATTTGTGCCTTATTTTTGACTGATGTTTTAAATACGTGTATCATAGCCTTGCAATTTCCCTGTATGGTGATTAAACCACAAAATTGGCAAAACACTCGGCAGACTATCGATAACAATTGTTAAGAAAGATCTTTTTATCGCCTGTTGCGGATCCTGCTAAGGGAGACAGAAGTGATGCCCAAATAGGAAGCTATGTAATGCTGTGGGATGCGTTGTATGATTTCGGGATGCTCTGCCAGCAGCTGCTCATAACGTTGTTGAGGGGTATTTTTTAGATAAGAAAAGAAAACCTGCTGGTTTTTTAGAAGCCTTGAGTATAAGTGCTCGATTATATTATCTTTTAGTTCTGGTGAATTCAGCAGCGTATCCTGAAAGTCTTTCTGCGTGATGGTTTGGATAACACAGGGCTCAATGCTTTCAATTGTGTACAGACTGGGTTTGCCTGTCATAAAGCTTTCAATGGATGACACGCCGCCGCCCTCAAAAAAAAACTGTGTTGTGATGTCTTTCCCGTTATTGTTTATCCAGGTTCTCAAACACCCTTTTTCAATGAAAAACATGGTTTTGGAAGTGCTGCCTTCTTCCAGCAGGATTGTCCTGGCAGGAACCTCTATTGGAGTAAAAAGTGGTTTGAAAATACTCCATCTATCGGGGATGGTTTGTGTTTTTTTTGACATGAATACATTCTTTATTTAACCCAAAAGGATTATTTATACTACTGTTTGCTTACTGCCCCAAGTGGCGGTCAGAGGCACATTTTTAGTATGCCGTAACTTTTAGTCTATTTTGTCTTTATGATATCCCTTGAGCCACTGTTCCATTTTCTGGAGTAGCTGTACCTCTTTGGGATCGCCTGTAGGATCGGTGAGCCCGGTGATGGTCCTCTGGTAACTGAACCCCTTATTTTCAAAAAGACAGGTGAATTTTGGAGGCTCGTTGTGCGATACCAGCCATTTGCCATCATCGGTGCCTTTAATCTCAAATTTCTTCATATCTCATGCTCCCTTAGAATCTGCGGTGGTAATTTTCAAACCCCCTAGGATAAACGGCAAAGTTAAGGGTTTATTTCTATTTCGGGCGTTTATGTTACCCGTCAGGTGCTCTTCCCGTTATACGTTGCACCCGAGCGCCAGCGAGCTGGCGAAGCAATCTCTTGTGCCCAGCCTTGGTACAAGAGGATTTTCCGCTTCTCGGGGCTATAGTAGGGTCATCACTGTTGTTTTGTTGTAATCCAGAGTATAAAACTTATAGGTTCTTTAAAATATACCACCTTTTGCCATAAAACGTAAAGTAATAGTATCAATCAATAAAGTTATCGCTAAACTATTTTACTTATTAAGTATTAATACGTATTATTGTAAAAGAAGAACTACGTATTTTTAACCAAACCATTTTTTTTTTAACCATCAGTATTCTTTATAAAACATACTGAAAACATCATGATTTTATGAAACTAAAATTCATACCTTTTATGATTTTGCCCCTGATTGGATTCTCACAGCAGAACAATACAATACCGGCAGACTCCATAAAAGCATCCAATGTTTTTATGCTCGGGGAAGTGATCATTACCGGTCACCAGAATAAGGATACCTTAAACAGGGTAAGTGCAAAAGCAATGCAATCGCAGCATAAAATGGATGTTTCCAGGGCCCTCAATATGCTTCCGGGTGTTACGCTAACCGCATCAGGTCCAAGAAACGAATCCATGGTTTCTATCAGGGGATTTGATTTAAGGCAGGTGCCGGTCTATATGGACGGGATTCCGGTGTATGTTCCCTATGACGGCTATGTTGACCTGGCCCGTTTTACCACTTATGATCTGGCGGCCATTGATGTTTCAAAAGGGTTTTCATCTGTGCTGTACGGTCCCAATTCACTGGGCGGGGCCATTAACCTAGTCTCCAGAAAGCCATCAAAGAAACTGGAATATGACGGCTCGCTCGGAATGATAAACAGCAATGGCTATAGGGCAAACATCAATGTGGGCTCAAATCTGGGAAAATTTTACCTTCAGGGAGGATTTTCTTATTTAGAGAGAAATTCAACCCGGATGCCATCGGGTTTTGCTGCGATGAAAAATGAGGATGGGGAAGAGAGGGACAATTCTTACCGCACCGATCAGAAAATAAGTTTCAAAATAGGGTGGACCCCAAATAAAAAAAGCGAGTATGCACTTGGCTATATCAACCAGCAGGGAGAAAAAGGAAACCCTGTTTATGCGGGCAGCGATACTAAAAACTCTCTTTTGGCAAACCCGCGTTGAACTAAACCTCCGGTAGCTTTCGCTGCGATGATTTAGTACCTTAGTATTTATTAACGTTTAAATAATTGATAATATGGTAACTAAAAAAAATCTCCGGAGGAATTAAGAACGAACAAATATTTGAATCGTGCTTGTAATGAAATTACAGGTTTTTCTGAACTTCTGCATCGTTTTGAGCGAAATATTTCTATTTTAGGACGAAGCAAACGCACTTTTGAAAATTATTCGCGCCATGTGGCCGCAATGGTACTTCATTTTGGTGCTTTACCAACCGAATTACATCCCGAACAAGTTAAAGATTATCTCTTTGAACTGCAACAACGTTCCAATTCACCTTCGCAATCGTATTTTAAACACACTGTTTACGGACTTCGATTTCTTTTAAAAACAGAGAATTTACCTTACGATTATCTTCATTTACCATCGATTCCTAAAGAAAAGAAACTTCCTGTAATTCTGAGTAGGGAAGAGATATGGAAGATGCTTCAACATGCCGATTTGCTCAAACATCGCATTTTAATTGGATTGATTTATAGTTGCGGACTACGTTGTATGGAAGTTCGAAATATTGAATTAAAGCATCTGGATTTTGATAGAAAACTACTTCATATTGTTCAAAGTAAATGCAAAAAAGATCGTTATGTTCCCTTATCAGATCATATCATTCGGGGTGTAAAAAGGTATATTTCAGCCGAACATCCTACCACATTTTTATTTACAGGCAACACCAAAGACGCCAAAGGTTTTGATTCTCGTTACAGTCAGCGTGGCGTACAATGGGCGATTCAATCGGTTTGTAAAAAAGCAGGCATTTTAAAAGATGTGCATACGCATACATTGCGCCACAGCTATGCTACGCATTTGCTCGAAGATGGTGTAAATATTCTTCAAGTTCAGAAACTGCTGGGTCATGAACGCGTGGAGACGACGATGGAATATTTGCATGTTTGCCAGCTCGAAAACCAAAAAGTACACAGTCCAATTGATACCGTTTTTGCTTTATGCAGCCGCAGTGGGAAGTAGCCGATGTGCTGAGAAAAGTCGATTTGTCCAACCAAAACTTTACCGTTCATCAAGAAAAAACGTTAAGAGCATTGACTTTGTGCCGAACTGCTGCTTTGGGCGGACATGTAGATGCTTGTGATGCTTGTGGCAACATTAGTATTAGTTACAACAGTTGTCGCAATAGGCATTGCCCGAAATGTCAAGGTCATAAACGTGAAGAATGGATTCAGGCACGTGAGCAGGATTTGTTGCCTTGTTCGTACTATCATTTGGTTTTTACCCTTCCAGATTCGCTTAATGGATTAGCGATTGCACATCCAAAAATCGTTTATAAAATCTTGTTTGATTCTGTTTGGTCGACATTAAATCAATTCGGAAAAACGGAAGGTTTGCAACTAGGAATGATTGCGATTTTACATACCTGGGGACAAAATTTAAGTTTACATCCACATTTACACTGCATTATTCCTGGTGGTGGAATTGATGCCAACGGTAAATGGAAACGCAAGATAAAAACCGATAAATACTTATTTGCAGTAAAAGCGTTAAGCAAGGTTTTTCGAGCAAAATTTGTTGCCTTGTTACGTAAAGAAAAGCTTGCCGATGCTCATGTTTTGCAAAGTTTATTTGATAAAAATTGGGTGGTTTATGCCAAACGCCCATTTGGAGGTCCCAAACAAGTAATCGAATATTTAGGAAGATACACCCATAAAGTTGCCATCAGCAATCATCGGATTAAAAATGTAACAAATCAAGAAGTTACCATTGCTTATAAAGATTATAAAGACGCAAGTAAAACTAAGCAACTCACCTTAAAAAACGAAGAGTTTACAAGGCGTTTTAGTCTTCATATTTTACCCAAACGTTTTGTAAGAATCAGGCATTACGGTATTTTAAGTAGCAGTTGGAAACGTGGCAAACTGCAACAATTACAACAAGATTTAAATATATCATTCGACCTGAAATCGAAACCAAAACGCAACTTAAAAAATGTTATTGTTGTAAAGTTGGAAATCTGGTTACGTTACATGTCTTTGGGCAACGAGGTCCGCCAAAAGCATATCTTATCGAGAATACACTTGCCTATGTGAATTAGTTTTTACGGGTAAGGGAACTTGTATTTAATTGCGTCGGTAAATCGAAAAATAACAATAAGACAGCACAAGTTCAACCATAAAAAAAGCAGTAATCGTAAAATTACTGCTCGTATATCTTAAAGCTACACTTCGAAAACTCCATAATACGTATTAAGCTTCCTGCGGTTCCGTTCAACGGGCTTTCATCTCGTGCCCTCCGGGCAAGACGAAAGCTTAGTTATTGTGGGCTGGGTTTCTTCGTCAGTCTAAGCTTAATTTATTATGAAGCTGTTTTGTAAACAAAGGCAACCTGTCCAAATTCATTTACAGAACTTTGACAGGCTGCCATTTTATAATAATTGTGGTATGTTTATTTAACCGCTAAAACGTCCAATTTCTCAATAGATGGTGCAGTAGCCAACAATTCAGATGCATTTTCCATTAACGCCTTTGCAATCTTACCACCAAGATGTGCTTCTCTGCCTTCTTCATCTGAAAAAGTGTCAAAAATGCCAAATGTAGAAGCGTCAATACGGAACGCATACCACGTAACAGTACCTGCTTCTTCATTAGCGAGTGGCAATGCACTTGTGATAAAGGCTTCAACATCTTTTTCTTTTCCTGCTTTAGCTTCTAGTCGAACTAATAATCCTAATTTTTTCATGTCTTTTTATTTTTAAATTAAACCAATTTTGTTTTAACAAATGTAGCACCTTTAAACTTGTGGTGCTTTTTTATTTAGTTCAAAAACTTATGAAAAAAGGTCAAGTTTTCATCATGTTTTTTGGACTGTAACCAAATTCGTTTTTAAAGGCTGTGCTAAAATTTGATAAGCTGTCATAACCAAAGTCCATATAGATTTCTGATGGGGTTGCTTCATTATTAAGCAATAATTTTTTGGCTTTGTTGAGTCGTTTTAGTTGAAACCATTTTCCTGGAGACTCTTGATATAATTGTAAAAATTTCCGCTTAAAAGTAGACAGACTCATATTACATAGAAAAGCGACCTCGTCAATATTCAAACTCGTGTACAGATTTTTTTCAATGACCATTTTAAAAGATAATTCTCTTTCATTGATTAATAATGAATGTAGATAAACAAAAAAACTTTGCCCATACTTATCAGCCAGATACAGCATAATTTCTTCAAATTTCAATTCCAGAATCTTTTGAGAGATTGTTTGATTCAAACCATAAATTTGTTGAATAGAATTAATAAAATGGATAATAAAATTGTCTTTTTCCATAAGGAAATAGGGACTACTGGCCGCTGATTTATTTAAGTCATTTGGGTTAAATAAATGCCCATATTTCAATAAAAAATCATTAATGTTTTTTTGAGAAAAGAAAAAGAGTAGGCAACTATAACTATTTGCCCCTACAATTTCTGTTGTTAAAAAATTCCCCGATGCAAGAAGCAAGGATTGTGTATCATCGATCGAAACGATGTCATTAGAAAAGTGAATGTCCTTTTGTCCGTCCAACAAAAAACTGAATACATTTTTGTTTAGGTTAATCTTATTTTTGGAAACAAGTTTATACGCCTCGTAGTTAGCAATTTGCAGGTCTGAAGTGTCCGTGTAGTTATTTTCAAATAAATCTTCTGGCAAATTTGTAATGTCCATGATAGTGTTGTTTTAAAAAACATTTTGGCATTGTAAATATATTAAAATTCTATTTCAATAATTGTTTGCTCAAGTTTGGATGAATAGGTCGTTTACCCTTGCACACAACGTTCCGGCGCTTGGCGAGGTTGCGAACTTCGGAACTAATTATTTTCTATTAAAGATAAAATTTCTTGCGAAATGTAAACGTGAATTTACTACAAAATTCGCAATCTTGCCAAACGCCTGTTGAACTAAACCTCCGGTAGCTTTCGCTGCGATGATTTAGTACCTTAGTATTTATTAACGTTTAAATAATTGATAATATGGTAACTAAAAAAAATCTCCGGAGGAATTAAGAACGAACAAATATTTGAATCGTGCTTGTAATGAAATTACAGGTTTTTCTGAACTTCTGCATCGTTTTGAGCGAAATATTTCTATTTTAGGACGAAGCAAACGCACTTTTGAAAATTATTCGCGCCATGTGGCCGCAATGGTACTTCATTTTGGTGCTTTACCAACCGAATTACATCCCGAACAAGTTAAAGATTATCTCTTTGAACTGCAACAACGTTCCAATTCACCTTCGCAATCGTATTTTAAACACACTGTTTACGGACTTCGATTTCTTTTAAAAACAGAGAATTTACCTTACGATTATCTTCATTTACCATCGATTCCTAAAGAAAAGAAACTTCCTGTAATTCTGAGTAGGGAAGAGATATGGAAGATGCTTCAACATGCCGATTTGCTCAAACATCGCATTTTAATTGGATTGATTTATAGTTGCGGACTACGTTGTATGGAAGTTCGAAATATTGAATTAAAGCATCTGGATTTTGATAGAAAACTACTTCATATTGTTCAAAGTAAATGCAAAAAAGATCGTTATGTTCCCTTATCAGATCATATCATTCGGGGTGTAAAAAGGTATATTTCAGCCGAACATCCTACCACATTTTTATTTACAGGCAACACCAAAGACGCCAAAGGTTTTGATTCTCGTTACAGTCAGCGTGGCGTACAATGGGCGATTCAATCGGTTTGTAAAAAAGCAGGCATTTTAAAAGATGTGCATACGCATACATTGCGCCACAGCTATGCTACGCATTTGCTCGAAGATGGTGTAAATATTCTTCAAGTTCAGAAACTGCTGGGTCATGAACGCGTGGAGACGACGATGGAATATTTGCATGTTTGCCAGCTCGAAAACCAAAAAGTACACAGTCCAATTGATACCGTTTTTGCTTTATGCAGCCGCAGTGGGAAGTAGCCGATGTGCTGAGAAAAGTCGATTTGTCCAACCAAAACTTTACCGTTCATCAAGAAAAAACGTTAAGAGCATTGACTTTGTGCCGAACTGCTGCTTTGGGCGGACATGTAGATGCTTGTGATGCTTGTGGCAACATTAGTATTAGTTACAACAGTTGTCGCAATAGGCATTGCCCGAAATGTCAAGGTCATAAACGTGAAGAATGGATTCAGGCACGTGAGCAGGATTTGTTGCCTTGTTCGTACTATCATTTGGTTTTTACCCTTCCAGATTCGCTTAATGGATTAGCGATTGCACATCCAAAAATCGTTTATAAAATCTTGTTTGATTCTGTTTGGTCGACATTAAATCAATTCGGAAAAACGGAAGGTTTGCAACTAGGAATGATTGCGATTTTACATACCTGGGGACAAAATTTAAGTTTACATCCACATTTACACTGCATTATTCCTGGTGGTGGAATTGATGCCAACGGTAAATGGAAACGCAAGATAAAAACCGATAAATACTTATTTGCAGTAAAAGCGTTAAGCAAGGTTTTTCGAGCAAAATTTGTTGCCTTGTTACGTAAAGAAAAGCTTGCCGATGCTCATGTTTTGCAAAGTTTATTTGATAAAAATTGGGTGGTTTATGCCAAACGCCCATTTGGAGGTCCCAAACAAGTAATCGAATATTTAGGAAGATACACCCATAAAGTTGCCATCAGCAATCATCGGATTAAAAATGTAACAAATCAAGAAGTTACCATTGCTTATAAAGATTATAAAGACGCAAGTAAAACTAAGCAACTCACCTTAAAAAACGAAGAGTTTACAAGGCGTTTTAGTCTTCATATTTTACCCAAACGTTTTGTAAGAATCAGGCATTACGGTATTTTAAGTAGCAGTTGGAAACGTGGCAAACTGCAACAATTACAACAAGATTTAAATATCATTCGACCTGAAATCGAAACCAAAACGCAACTTAAAAAATGTTATTGTTGTAAAGTTGGAAATCTGGTTACGTTACATGTCTTTGGGCAACGAGGTCCGCCAAAAGCATATCTTATCGAGAATACACTTGCCTATGTGAATTAGTTTTTACGGGTAAGGGAACTTGTATTTAATTGCGTCGGTAAATCGAAAAATAACAATAAGACAGCACAAGTTCAACCATAAAAAAAGCAGTAATCGTAAAATTACTGCTCGTATATCTTAAAGCTACACTTCGAAAACTCCATAATACGTATTAAGCTTCCTGCGGTTCCGTTCAACGGGCTTTCATCTCGTGCCCTCCGGGCAAGACGAAAGCTTAGTTATTTCTGGCAGTGGCCGGTTTGGAATAAAGAAAGTTATTACTTCATTTCAAATTCAAATCTGGATGCCAAAAACAGTTTGAAAACAAGAATATATTACGACAAATTTAAAAACACACTCAATAGTTATGATGATAAAACCTATTCCACCCAGACAAAGGGATATGCTTTTCAGAGTCTTTACGATGATTATACCTATGGAGGAAATGTAGAATATAACACGCAGATTATTCCCAAAAATGATTTCAAAATTGCCGTGCATTTTAAAGAAGATGTGCACCGCGAAAACAATCTGGGTGAACCAGTGCGTCATTTTATAGACAATACAATATTGGTAGGAATTGAAGATGTTTATAAAGTCACTAATAAATTTACAGTAATTCCGGGAGTGAGCTATAACATAAGAAAAAATATTCAGGCCCAGGATTATACCAGCGCTACCAAAATAATTTCTAATTATCCCTCTGCTGATGCAAGTGATGCTTATAATGCACAAGTTGGGGTATTTTACGAGTTAAACCAGGATCAAAAGGCAGGGGCAACCGTTTCGCAGAAAACCAGATTTGCTACAATCAAAGACCGTTATTCGTACAGAATGGGAACTGCCATTCCCAATCCTGATTTAAAACCCGAGACAGCCATAAACTATGAGGTAAATTATACGGCAAAGTTTTTTGAAAGACTCACTTTCCAGACGGCTTTGTTTTACAGTACCATTACTGATGCGATTTTAAGTGTAAGTAATGTGCAGCCAGGAAAAGCGCAGATGCAGAATTTTGGCAAGGCCCAGTACAGCGGTATTGAGCTACAGGCGGATTATTCCATTTTGGAAAACCTGTCCCTGAATGTAAATTACACCTATATTGAAAGAAAGAATATGACAAGCCCGGAGGTTCATTTCACTGATGTGCCGGGTACAAAGGTAATGGGGACACTGGAGTACCAGCCTTTGAAAGTTCTAAGGTTAATTGCCAATGCCGAGTTTAATTCTTCCAGATATAGCACCAGTTACGGAACTGCGGTTGCGGACTACACCCTTTTAAATTTCTATGCTTCGGGCAGGATACTAAAAAACTTCAGCCTTGATGCCGGATTAAATAATATATTGGACAGAAATTACAGCCTTGTGGAAGGGTTTCCCGAAGAAGGGCGAAATTTCTTTGTAACGCTTCGTTTTTTTAATTAATTTTTGATGCTAAAAGGATCATTAATGCCTATACAATCCCATTATAAAAAACTCACCCTGTTACTAGTGCTGGTGACCGCCGCTATATTCATTGCGGCCACTTCTGCAGTGCCTGTATGTACAGATCCGTATAAACTGGAATATCCGGATTATTTTGGCAACCGGATCAGTATCCCGGCGAGCAATCCCACTACCAGACAGGGCGTTTATCTGGGAAGGATGCTGTTTTATGAAACCAGGCTTTCATCGAGCAAAACAATTTCCTGCGCGAGCTGCCATCAGCAGAAACTGGCATTCACCGACGGGAAAGCTTTTAGTGCGGGAATAGACAGGCCCACCAGGCGCAATGCCATGTCCCTGAAAAACCTTCTCTGGGTGCGAAACTTTTTTTGGGACGGCAGGGCAAAAGGATTGGAAGCCCAGGCAAAGGTCCCGCTTGGCGATCCGCATGAAATGGGAAATTATCTGGATAGGGCCGTTAAGGAGCTTCAGAAAACAAAGCTATATCCCGGGCTATTCAGGGAGGCTTTCGGAACGCCGGTAGTCACAGCGGACCGCATTGCAATGGCAATCGCCCAGTTTGAGCGCACATTGATTTCAGCGAACTCTAATTATGATAAATACCTGCGGGGCCAGTACAAGCCAACAGATCACGAGCTCAGTGGAATGGAACTGTTTATGAATTCCGCTGATGCAGGCAAAAACATCAGGGGCGCCAGCTGCGCGCAGTGCCATGGCACCCCTAAAATGTATATGGAATTATTCCATAACAACGGCCTTGACAGTGTTCCAAAAGACCTGGGGCGGGAAGAGCTGACAGGAATGCCCAATGACAGGGGACGCTTTCGGGTGGTAACGCTTCGAAACATTGCCCTCACCGCCCCATACATGCACGACGGAAGGTTTAAAAACCTTCAGCAGGTGCTGGATCATTACAATGAGCATATCCAGCCAAGCCGGACTTTAAGCCTGTCTTTGGTAAACCGGCCTAACGATGTGGGAGGCAAAAGCCTTGGGCTCACGGCAGGTGAAAAATCAGATATCATCAGTTTTCTCAATATGCTCACGGATTCCACCTTTACAAACAATCCAAAGTTTTCCGACCCACATCTAATTCAAAAGTAAATGTCTTGATTTTATAGCGCTTACAGCTTAACTATTCAAATAACAAAAATGAAAAAATATCCTTTATCCCGTATTATTTTAATCTTCTTATTTTTAGTAATCTTTTTGCAGAATATTTCCGCGCAAAGTGTTGTGAAGCAAGCAGTAGTAAAAGTGGAGGGAGAAGTTTTAAAGCCCATGTCGCTGGGCATGTTGGATCTGGCAAAGATGAAACGCGTGGAAGCCACCATGAAAGACCGCGATGGGAAGTTGCAGCAGTATTCAGGGGTACCCGTGTTTGAAATACTGCAGTTGGCCGGGGTCACTGTTGGAAAAGAGCTCAAAGGGGAAAACCTTGCCAAGTACCTGCTGGTCAGATGCAGCGATGGCTATGAGGTGGTTTTCTCTTTGGCAGAACTGGATCCGAGTTTTACAAACCGGGTTATTATTTTAGCAGACTCAAATGACGGAAAACCCTTAGCAGATGGGATAGGGCCATTTCGTTTGGTTGTCCCCGATGAGAACAAACCGGCCCGATCGGCGCACGAGGTTACCCATTTAATTATCCGGTTTGCGAAAGATTAAACAGTTTTAAATATAATTGTTCTTTTTCAGTTAAATTATACTAGATTTCTTATATTTATATCCAATCAATAATTTAAGCAAGATGCAGGAAGGTAAAGTAAAATTTATAATGAAGAGAAAGGTTTTGGATTTATAACACCAAAGGATGGCGGCAGTGAAATCTTTGTTCATGCCACAGGTCTGTCGGAAAGCATCCGTGAGAACGACGAGGTGCGTTACGAGGTAGAACAGGGTAAAAAAGGCCCCAACGCAGTAAATGTGGTTGTGGTCTAATATTCTTAAAAAAAAACAAACAAAAAAGCATCTGTAAAGCAGATGCTTTTTTTGTTATACACTTTTATGGTCAAAGGATAAAGTAACTTTATTATGATCTTAAATTTGGCATAATGAAATTTGATTGGGTTATATGAGCCCTAGCGCTGCAATCTTAAATTTAATTACAGTTTGTGGTCGTGAAATCGTCTATTGCTCAATATTGAACAAAAAGAAATTACAATGTTATGTGTCTGCTGCTGCAGCCCTAGTTAATTGTCAATATTTATTTCATATGATAAAATGGAAAACCCGCCCAATACAGAAAATGCATCAGGCGGGGTGTCCATAAACATAATCTTCCATTTTATGTTTACTTAAGTTATCTAAAGGGCTGCAAGGCTCTTTTTGGGTTGTTTTAAAGTCTTTAAACTTCAAAACTTAAAGGATGGGCATCGCTGCAAAGTCAAAGGTGTGCTTTCCCGACCGGTTGTGGTTACAGCCTGTGGGTATGTTATTACACAATTCGCATTCTTAATATTTAGTCTTGACCGATGCAAGATATTATTTTTAGGTTTAATATTATTTTTTAGGAGCTTTTCCCGCTATTCGTTGCAATCTTTTGTGCCGAACCCCGGCACAAAAGGATTTCCACTGCACACGAGCGAAGCGAACTGGCGAAGCAATCGGGGCTAGGTTGTGACAGATGCTACAAAACCAACACAGGTATCTAAACAAAAAAACTAATATACACTAAAGCATAAATCGATATGTAATTTTTATCAAAAAAGTATTAGTTGGTTTTCTTTCTAAAATCTGAGAATTCAGTTCTGAAAACAAGTTTTCATCCGCATTTCCGTCGGATGTTATTCCCTGCGACCAAACCAAAAATAATTCCGAACCAGGAATATATTCCCATCTTGCAACTAAATTGGATCGAAATTGCACAAAAGCAAAATCCGGATTTTGAATTTTGTAATCTGTAATCCCATTTTTGTCTTCATCAATCTGGTAATTATTTTCTAATTCATTAAAATAAATCTGATTTGAATCAAACAAACTTACTCGATCTCCATAAAAAAATGCGGCAGGATTTATTACTTTATTAAAAGCATTGTATCTTCCTCTGGAAATAAAAGGCTGGCCATAATATTGAATGGTAAAATTTGGATTAATATTATAATCTAATCGTATAGAGGTACTTAAAGTATTTTGACTCAGATTTGCCGTAAGATATCGGGGATCAGTATTAAAACTGGTTTGAGTAATATATTGCAGCTTATTTTGCTTTGAAGAAAAACTAGCGCTTAAAGAAAAAGTAAAGGCGTTAATGGGCTGATATATAATGCCAGCAGCAAACTCAGTATATGAAAATGAATTGTTTTTGCCCTTTGTATCATAAAGGGCAAAGTTGTATTTAAACTTTTTTCTATTGTCTGAAGTAATACTGACCGATTTAAAAAACTCTTCAGAATAACGAAAACGTGGGCCTCCCTGCAAAATAGAGTTTGAATAATTTATAGGTTTATAAATCGCTAAAGCAGTAAAATTCCAATTGTTTTTTAATACAAAATCTGAATTAAAAGAATATTGCATTTTATTGTAATTTCCTTCAAAATCAAAATTTGAAAGCTGTTCCAGGTGGGTTGTGATTTTTCTAAACTGACTGAAAGGTTTTAAAGTTTCATAAGACACTAATGCATATTGTTTGATTTCGTCTGCCTGCCTTAAAAAACCAATATCATTTAGTTCCAATTCTGGAGATCTCCATATTATAGATCCTTTGTAACGCCAGTTTCCAACACTAGCTTTTCCTATTTCAAATTTTCCACCTGTTCCTGTGAGTGATCTTTTTAAAGGATCAACAGAAAGATGTCCGGCATCTGTTCTCTGGAATAAATGCGTCATATTTCGCTGTGTAGCTGTTATAGCTTCTTCGCTGCCTTCGACTTTGCTGGCAACAAAATTGCCTTTAAAATAATACTTTCTATTTTTCCAATTATGCATAAAATCCACTCCGGCTGTATAAGCAGATTGATGCATAAAGTTTAGAAAATTAGTTTCTAAATTTCGATTTACGGCAGTAAAAACAGCACCAAAATAACTGTTGCGATTATTAAAGTCTTTTTGAACTCTGCCAATAAAATAATTGGTTAATGGTTCTACCAATACCTTTTCAATTCGGCTATTTTCCTGAATTTTGGCATATTCTTTATTTGTCACACTTTCTAGCATTCCAATTGACCAGCCATTTTTAGTTTTTCCGCTAAATTTTGCTGCTCCCAAAATGGCGGTATTATTAGGAATTGACATAAAAGCACCAGATGGAACATTGGGCTGTCCGTTAGGATTTCGTCCAATTCTGCGGGAATAAAACAAATTATCCTGATCATCAGCAAAAGAATAGTTGAAAATGTTTTTATTTTCTACAAAAAAAGGACGCCGTTCATCATAAAAAACTTGAAAACCATCTAGTACAATAGTAGATGGATCAGCTTCTACTTGTCCAAAATCGGGATTAATAGTTAAGTTTAATGTTAAATCATTAGTGACACCAATTTTGGCATCTAAACCTCCGTTCAATTTAAAATCATTACCGGTTTTAAACGGATTTCCTTCTTGCGCTGGATAAGTTTCCAACTTAGAAAGTACAAAGGGCTGAATTTCGATCTGCCTTTTAGGAGATAAACCAATTAAACCTCGTAACTCTCCAAATTCACTGACCCAGCCTGGCGCATCGAGTGGAATTCGCTGCCAGACAGATCGTTCTTCGGTTCTGAAATATCTTCTGGTAGACTGCAATGCCCAAACTTGTTCAGGAAGATCACTAAATTTTAACTGACTTAACGGAATTTTGATTTCGGCAGTCCAGCCTTCCTGATCAATATTCGTTTTTAAATACCAGATTGGATTCCAATTTCCATCCCATGTTTTTCCATTATCCGAAATAAATCCATCGCTTTTTACACCGGCAACAGAAGCTGCAAATGAAAAACTGGTAAGCTGATCGTTATGACTGCTGATATTTATTTCGATCCAATCACCTTCAAAACCATCACGTCTCGATAATCTTTCTACAATTCCTTTTGGATCTTTGTCATAACACCTAAAACCAAAATAAATAAAATCTTTATCATATATAATCTTGAATTTTGTCTGTTCAGAAGGCTCAGTATTTTCATCCGGCAGATTTTCTATATAATCTCCGGTCCAGTCCACAATATCCCAACTTTCATCGGTTAGAAATCCATCGATTACGGGTGCAGCCAAAGCACCTAAAGCTTTTGTGGTGTAAACTTTTTTAGCTGTTTTAGGTACTGACTGCCCAAAGCTAAACTGAAAAAAAAATAACAATACAAACAAAGTCTTTTTATAACAAATCATATGCTTGATTTTTATTAAATCGAATTTCATCTCTAAGAACCCTGATTATTTGTTTAGTTCCAATATCCACATTTTCATAGCCGGAATTGAAGTTTTTTTCGATAATGAAAAGTTTTCATCTGTAATTACATTCTTCCCCGAAGAAAAGCCAGCTGATCTTTCGTCGTATTTCTGAAAATCAATTTCTTTTTGGGCATTGCTGGTATTCATAATACACATGATTGTTTGCGTTGCATCATATCTAAAATAAACATACAA
Organism: Flavobacterium piscisymbiosum; assembly: GCF_020905295.1. Lineage (NCBI taxonomy): Bacteria > Pseudomonadati > Bacteroidota > Flavobacteriia > Flavobacteriales > Flavobacteriaceae > Flavobacterium > Flavobacterium piscisymbiosum. The sequence goes on from NZ_JAJJMM010000001.1 coordinate 4,297,300, forward strand.
GCCATCTACCGGAATATAATGCATCATTTTTCCGGTGGTTAAAGCCGAAGACGTTTTTCTGAAATTGGCTAATTTTCGAACTAAATCCTGAGTTGATTTTTCATCATCGGTTAATCCTTTTCCTGTAAAGGCATTTTTGGAATCTGTAGCCCATCCACCTGGAAAATCAGCACGAACCAAACCATCAGGAGCTTTGAATCCTTTAGCCAATACTTCAGAACCATAATATAATTGCGGGATCCCGCGACAAGTAAGCAGCCATTGAAAACCTATTTTTTGTTTCTCTGCATTTTCTCCCACAACAGAGAAAAAACGCGGTTCGTCATGATTGTCTAAAAGCAGCACTTTTTGCATCGGATTTTTACTTAAAAAATCACTGCTTAGTGTATAATAAAGTTTATTTACACCTTCTGTCCAGCCGAAGGGTTGAGTGAGAGCCGGAATGATTCCGTAGTATAAACTTTGAAAATCAACAACTGATGGTAAATTGCTTTTAAAAGGAGTATCCATATTATTTTGTTCAAAATAGGCTTGGTTGGCTACTCCGTGAACCATAATCTCTCCAAAAATGGTCATTTTAGGAAATTCATTTAAAATTGCCTGATTGCAGCGATTTGCAAAGTTTAAATCATTGTAAGTATATGTATCTAAACGAACTCCATCTATGCCAAAAGTTTCAATGTGCCAAATACAATTCTGAATTAAAAAGTTGGCCATGTAGGGATTATCCTGATTGATATCGGGCATGATTTTATCAAACCAGCCATCGCTCATTTTCTTCTGATCAGATTTTGTGCCGTACGGATCAAATAATGACTGTTCTCTATAATTGGTTTGGGTATATTCTGGCCAACGATGCACCCAGTCATTTTCTGGCTGGTCTTGTTCTAGAAAATGATACAATCCAAAATGATTGTAAACAGCATCAAAGATGAGTTTCATACCGCGCTGATGCAATTGATTGCTTAGTTCCTTATACTTTGTGTCTCCACCGTAACGCGCATCAATTTTATAATGATCTGTAATGGCATAACCATGTTCGGTTCGGTTCATCATATCATTTTCCATTACCGGAGTAAACCATAAAGTGGTAATTCCTAATCCCTGCAGATAATCTAAATTATTAATCACGCCCTGCAAATCACCACCATGGCGATCATACATTTGATTTCTGTCCAGCGATTGATCTCTCATTCCTTTAACACGATCATTTGTAGGATCTCCATTGCTAAAACGATCCACCATAATCAAGTCGATAAAATCAGCCGAATTTACTCCTTGCCCATACAATGTTCCATTGCCAGGTCTTCTGGAATTAAGCGACCAATTAATTTTTTGCTTTTTTCCTTTCTGAATTACTTCAATGGAAACATTTCCCGGTAGCGCGTCTGGTGAAATTAAAATATCTACAGCAAGATATCTTTTATTCGAAAATTGGTGTGTTTTCAAAACCTTTATACCAGAATAATTTATGAGAACATCAGCTGAAGAAAAAGCTTCACCTGTACTTCGAATAAGCAATTGAATAGAATTTGTTTTCATCCCGACCCACCAATTGGTTGGATATATGTCAATATTTTTGGCATTAACAATGAATGTGCAGCACATTAAAACCAAGTAAAAAAAGATTCTTTTTTTCATCTCTAACTATTTTTAGATTAATATTACCAGCGAAAGATATTTTTCTTTCGTATTCTAAAAAAGCAGTTTATTTAAACAGCATTATTTGCATTGCAAACAGCAATTTTGATTTGATAGAAAAGCATTATTTTTACATTTATAAGAAAATGACAATCCAAATGAAGGCACTTACATACGATCCTGAAAATAGATTTATGAAAATTAAATTGTATACTTTATACTGGCTGGGATATATTTTGCTTTTTAGTTTGATTCAAGGTTTACCGGCCGGAGATTTTTTAACCGCATTTTATAATGAATGGTATAGCATTTTGCCTAAAATTCTTTTTGTGACCATCGTTGTCGAATTTTTAATGCCTCGCTTTTTGTTCAGGAAAAAAACAATTGCTTTTATCACTGTATATATTCTTCTAATTTTAGTTTTTGCTTTTTTGCAGCGCTTGATCGACAATTACATTATAATTCGTTATTATCTGACTTTCTGGAAAATTGAACCAATTTTATCGGCTCCGGTTTTTTTATATAATATTAGTAAACTCCAATTTGTGGTAACTATTCCGCTGGCTTTTAAGCTGTTTTATTATTTAGCAGAAGAAAAAAATAAAGTTCAAATCATATCATCCCAAAAATTACAGGCTGAATTATCTTCTCTTCGAAATCAATTTCATCCACATTTTTTGTTCAATGTCCTCAATAGCTTGTACTCTAAAATTTTAACCAAATCAGATGATTCTGCTGAAATTGTGCTGAGAATATCCGATTTGCTTCGGTTTTCTATCTATGATGTAAATAATAGAAATATCTCCTTGCAAAATGAAGTAGATTATCTTAAAAATTATATTTCGTTGCAGCAACTGCGTTTTGAGAATCAGCTTCAATTGAGTTTTAGTGTTCACGGTACTATCGAAAATCATTCTATTGAGCCTTTTTTGATACTTCCGTTTATAGAAAACAGCTTCAAATATAGTTTAGATGAAGTAGGTCCGGCTTGGATTACCATTTCTATTGCGGTGACTAATGGATGGCTTTCTGTTAAAATTGAAAATAGTCTTCCTAAAAAAATTAGCAAGACAACAGAAAATTTGAATAGTGGAATTGGAATTGCAAATGTTAAAAGAAGATTAGAACTACTTTATCCAGAAAAGCATATTTTGACTGTGAAAAATGAAATTACGAGTTTTTTCGTTTCCTTAAAAATAAAAATAGAAGATGGCTGTAATTAACTGTATCATAATTGAAGATGAATTACCAGCCTCTATTTTGCTGGAACTTCATATTGCCCGGTTTGATTTTTTAGATTTAAAAGGCAGATTTACCAGCGTTGCAAATGCACAGAACATTTTGAAATCGCATAAAATTGACCTTATTTTTCTAGATATCAATTTACCGGGAAAATCCGGAATCGAATTTGCGAGAAGTTTATCTTCAGAAACCGCAGTAATTTTTACAACTGCTTACACAGAATATGCGGTCGAAGGATTTGAAATTGAAGCCATCGATTATATTTTAAAACCAATTGCCTTTGGACGTTTTACAAAAGCGATAAGCAAATACACAAAAATTAGGGAATCAAATCAAATCGTTTTGCATTCTAAAATTCAGGAAACTGATCGCGCGTTTATTTTTGTGAAATGCGAAAGAAAAATGGTCAAACTTTTTTTAGACGAAATTGACTATTTTGAATCTCAAGGAAACTATTTACTGATTTATACAGCAACAGAATGTTATAAAACGTATCAGTCGATTACAGAAATGGAAGAAAAATTACCTGAGGGCCTGTTTTTCAGAATTCATCGCTCATTTCTTGTTGCCATAAAAAAAATAACAAGTTATAATACAAACCATATCAATATTCAAAATAAGCAATTGCCTATTGGAAGGTTTTATCAGTCCTCTGTATCTTATTTACTGAATTCATTAACAAATAACGCTTTGAATTTATAAAATAGCGATCAGGTAAACAGGCGGGTAGGTGCGATATTGGATACAATAGACATTCTGCTCACTGAGTTTTTAGGTTTAATGTTTTTTGGGAGCTTTTTGCCGCTATTCGTTGCAATCTTTTGTGCCGAACCCCGGCACAAAAGGATTTCCACTGCACACGAGCGAAGCGAACTGGCGAAGCAATCGGGGCTAGGGCCGCGGGGATATTGGTTTGTCAAGCTCCACATTGAAACCCAATTGTGGTATCTCTATTTAATTCTCAATTATTATTTTAAACACCATACGCCACAATTCTGTTCACAGAGGATGAAGTAAATTATAATTTTCATAAACTTACTATCTTTGATTAAAATTTAGCCATTAAAGAATATTGAAATTGTGGAAAACATTCCAATCCGCCATATTAGCCAGCAAAGTGAACCTGAATTGACAGGGAGTTTTACTATACGGGAAATAACATCCTTATTGTCCGGCAGGGATATGGTTCAGGAGCTGCACAGGCATGATTTCTATTATATTTTAATTGTTAAGAATGGAGAAGGCCTTCACGATATTGACTTTACAGGCTATGAAATAAAAGATCATACTGTTTTTATGATGCGTCCCGGCCAGGTGCATAACCTTTTTCTAAAAGCAGGCTGCACGGGCTATTTAATACAATTTAAAACAGATTTTCTTTATTCTCATAACAGTGCCTCCCAAAAGCATCTGACCAGGCTAATTCAATACAGTGCTTACAACCTCGAGCAGGAAGGATTTTGCAGAATCGAGGCTGTCGTATCAGAGGCATTAAAAGAATATTCAAACAAACTCAAAGGCTATCACGAAGTTTTGAAAGCAAGCCTGAGCATTTTTCTTATTGAACTGCTTCGCCAGCGGACCGATAACGCTATTGCGGCTATGGGGGATAACACCTATGGACAGGAAAAATTGGAGCAATTTCTGGAACTTGTGGAAAAAAACAGTAGTACCCACAAACAGGTTTCACAATATACCGGTTTATTAAATTTATCGTCTTACCAGCTAAGTTCTATTACAAAAACTTTACTTGCTAAAACCCCTTCTGAGATTATAAACCAGCATATTATCCTGGAAGCCAAACGCCAGCTTTTGGCGACCTCAAAGCAAGTGGGCCAGATTGCCTGCGACTTAGGATATAATGACCCTTCTTATTTTACCCGGTTTTTTAAAAGGCATACCGGTCTCTCTCCCGAGTCCTTTAGGCAAAACTCTAAATAAGTCCTAAGGATCTTCATTTCTGTCCTATCATACAGGTTTCCACTGAAGTAATTTTGTCCAATAAAATTAATTCAAACCCAGATCAGTATGAAAACAAAAATGAAACTGATGGCATCCTTAAAGATATGGCTGGCCATTTATCCCTCCATTACACTTTTTTTATTCCTCTTTGGCAATGCATTGTCCGTATTGCCTTTATACCAGCGGACTTTTATACTCACCATAGCGCTGGTTCCCTGGATCGTATTTGCCGGGATTCCGTTTTTAGATTTTATCCAGCGACAGTTTACCTATAAACCCAAAAAATAAAAGTAAAAAATGGATCGTCCAACAACAACGGAATCTCTCAGTTCCGGCGCCACTGCCGGTACAGATTTAACAGGACCAAGGTGTAAGTTCATTAAACAAACCGGATTGGCAATAGCAGCTTTAACTTTTCCATTTCCACTTAGAGCATTTTATATGAGTACAGTTAGTAAAAAATTTGATGTCATTATTATCGGGGGAAGCTACTCCGGCCTGGCCGCAGCAATGGCACTGGGAAGGGCATTAAAACAAGTTTTGATTATCAATAGCGGTGAGCCCTGCAATGCACAAACGCCATATTCCCATAATTTCCTCACCCGGGACGGCAGCACACCTGCAGGAATCGCCGTAGTGGGAAAACAGCAGGTAGAAAAGTATCAAACTGTAAAATTCCTTAATGGCTTTGCTTCCAGTGGAAAGAAAACGGACAAAGGTTTTGAAATAATGATGGAAACCGGTGAAACTTTCCAGGCCTTAAAATTAATTTTTGCTACGGGCATAAAAGATATAATGCCGCCCATTGAGGGGTTTTCAGAGTGCTGGGGGATTTCAGCCATACATTGCCCGTATTGTCATGGCTATGAAGTTCGAGGTAGCCGGACAGGGATTCTGGGCAATGGTGATCCTGCATTTGAACTGGCTAAGATGATTTCAAACTGGACCCCGGATCTGACCCTCTATACCAATGGGGTATATGCGATAAACGCCGGGCAGAATGCCAGTCTGAAACGCCGTAATATTAGTGTTGTTGAAAAGCAGATCAGTAAGCTGGAACATCTTGGGGGCATATCCGGCATATTGTGTTTACAGACGGCACAAGATCTTCACTGAGTACTCTGTATGCCCCCAGGCCTTTTATACAGCACTGCACAATACCTGAATCTCTGGGATGTCTAATGACCCAGGACGGCTATATTAAGACCGATCCTTTTCAGCAGACCTCCATTGAAGGCATTTATGCTTCGGGGGACAATGCCTCTCGGGCCAGGACTCTTGCCAATGCAGTTGCAATGGGAACGGCAGCGGGTATGGCAGCCAGTAAAAAGCTGATACTGGAACAATTTTGATGTTGATGCCCATAAGGGCTCACAAGGAGGCATTATCTGAGTTCTGTCCTGTCCAGCTTCATTTCGGTCCTAACAAATTGAAAACACCTGAGATATCTTTCAAAGAAAATAAACCAAAAAAAATTAAAATTCACAATTATGAAAATTATTATAGTAGGTGCAAGCGGCACTATGGGAAAACATTTAGTCAAAGCACTGGAAAAGGAGCATGAAGTTATCACAGTGGCATCCAAAGGATGTGACATCGATGCTGATATTACATCACCGGAATCCATTGAAAACCTATTTAGGAAGGCCGGCTCATTTGATGCCTTGATTTCAACGGCAGGCCCGACATTTGTAGGTCCATGGGGCAAATTAAATGATGCAGCATTCAGAAAGGGAGTGGAAGGAAAAATGATGGGGCAGATCAACCTGGTGCTGATAGGTCAGCATTATATCAACCCGAAAGGTTCCTTTACCCTAATTACCGGAGCCTTGACCCATGAGCCTCAGGTAAACTTTGCCAATGCATCAGCTGTTAACGGTGCTGTGGAAGGATTTGTCCGTGCAGCGGCCATTGAGCTGGATAACGGGATTCGTATCAATGCAGTAAGCCCCACAGTCATCGAAGATTCCCCGCAGTATTTCCCATACTTCCCCGGAGAGATGCCAACCACCATGAGACAGTTGGAATTTATGTTTCGTAAAAGCGTATTTGGCAAGGGAACCGGTCATATTATTAGGGCTTAATTTTTGAGCAACTGCACTTCAAAGCGGTCAGCTTTGGAATTGATTGGGCTGCTTATTGCCCGGCAGAGCTCATACAAATTTTCAGCCGGGGCCCGCAAGCCCTGGCTTATTTGTTTTGTTCATTGCAGGCTGAAAGTTTTCAGCCATTTTTGCTGTCTGTGGGAATACACCTCTGCAAAAAACGGTTATTATTAATGGTTTTTTACAGGCATCAAATCTGGGTACCTAAAAACTTGCGCTCAGAAAGTTTATTATTTCGGGTTGCGCCATCAAGCGATGCGTACCTTGCGAGTTCATCTTCTTTAAGCTCGTCATTTCCCAGTTCCCTAATTTCGAATTCCTTCCTTACCCGATTATCCTTTTCGGGCGCTGTGGTCTCAAAGAAATCATTTTCAGTCTCATTGCTCTTTTGAGAATCAATATCAGTTTGAGACCCCTCCCATGGGTCATTCTCTATAAGGTCGTTTTCTATGTCCCTCCCCCTTATGTCTTTGGGGCCGCTTTGGGGTTCCTTTTAAGGGTGCTGCGGGTTATAGGGGTCGGGTCTTTTTGGCTGCGGTTTTTGGGTCTTTGATCGGGTTTTGGGAATTACAGTGGTTTTTGTGGTAATTTTTTGTTGTATCTTTTTCGGTTTGATGTTATTTTTTTGGAGCTTTTTCCCGCTATTCGTTGCAATCTTTTGTGCCGAACACCGGCACAAAAGGATTTTCACTGCTATCGGGGCTAGGATCTGTAACAGATCCAATTTGTCTTTGGAGAGAGCAGGATTCGAACCATAAGCTGGGAACCGCTGTATATGCCACTTTTATTTATGTCTTGAACCTCTGTGCACCGATTCTGCACCCAAATTCAATTTTACTATTCAATATTAAATCATTCACAAAAATTAAGATACTAACTAATTAACAGACAGTAGTATTATTCTTTTTTTTGTATTACAAATATATCAAAAATATCGAATATTTAGGTTTAAGAGATTGCAGCATTATTCTACAGTAGTAAAAAAGGTATCAACTCCAAAGTGTAAACCAAAGTTAATTTTGTGCGAGTATTAAATTTTCTAATGTTTCACGATGCGTTTCGCCCCATTTTGCAGTACGAGCAATAACTGGTATAAGTGTTTGTCCTAAAGGTGTCAATTCATATTCTACCTTTAAAGGCATTTCGTTAAAATCAACTTTAGAAAGAATTCCATGATCAATGAGTTGTTTCAGCTGTGTATCTAAAACCCTGCGGCTTGCTTTAGGGATTTTCCTTTGTAATTCTCCAGGTCTTTTAATTCCAGAATAAATACTCCAGATCAAAGCAAGTTTCCATTTTCCATTCATCACTTCGAGAAATAAATTTAATCCACAATCAAGGGAAACAGGTAATTTTTTTTTGTAAGTCATAAGGTAATTTTCTACAGTAAAAATAGTGAAAAATAAAAACCTGATATAGGTGAATTTAGCCGTAATTGTATGTTTTGACCTTTCTGCTTAATTTTGCTTCATAAAATAAAAGTTATGAAAAATAAGTTATTTGGAAAGAAAACAGGTTTATATGCCAGTGAGTTAGTTTTAGGAGCTGCTATGTTAGGAAACCGAAAAGGATATGGCTCTACGGCCGAAGAAGCGAAACATATTCTAACAGCTTACGCAGATGCCGGAGGAAATTTTATAGACATTTCTGACCGTTACCAGCTTGGTGAATCCGAGGAAATTGTTGGTAAGTTTATGGAGCATCAGCGAAGTAATTTTATAATCTGTACTAAATACACACAAAGTAATGAAAGCAATCCAGCAATAAGCAACTACGGAAATCATCGCAAAGCAATGAGACAGGCTGTAGAATCAAGTCTGAAACGATTAAAAACAGATTATATTGATGTGTACATGCCACATTTTGATGACGGTGTTACTCCTATGGATGAGATTGTACGAGGTTTGGAAGATTTAGTAAATGCTGGAAAAGTGCTTTATACAGGCTTAACAAATTTTCCTGCTTGGAAGGCCGCTGCAATTGCAAAAAGCGCAAATCTAAGTGCCATTCAAATTGAATATAACTTAATACAACGCACTGCTGACAGGGAATTTATACCGATGGCTTCAGAATTTGGTTTAGGAATAATGATGTATTCACCATTGGCCGGTGGTTTGTTGACAGGAAAATACCGTCAGGGAGAATCCGGACGTATAAACTCCGGTTCAAATTCAGAATACAACGAAAACGATGTTACAAAAAAAATTATAGATGCGCTTATCACCATTTCTGAGGAACTGGGTATTACACCGGGTCAGGTAGCTTTTGCATGGACTTTGTCTAAAGATGCTTTTCCAATAGTTGGAGCACGTGCTGTCTCTCATTTAAATGATGCTTTAAAGGCAGTATCCGTTCCGCTTACTGCAGATCATATTTCGATTTTAGATCAGCTTAGTATGGTATCTTTAGGTTATCCTCATGATTTGCTGCAACAAGTCCGAGGCTGATAAATTTAATTACTAAATTCTGTAGTAAAGTGTCTTTTTGCTGAAGATAATTCATAGCAATTGCTGGACTTCCAAACAAGCCCTGATTTAAATGTTAAATCGTTGAAAGCGAATGTTGTAAAAGATTATCTTCAGCTGTTTGTAGGTAGTGCTTGTCACTATTTGTAACAACTCTTTTTTGTTAGTATATGAATTAGAAGATGTTCAACATACTGAAGAGTTATTTTAAATTTTCTAATAAGCCTTGCAGAAATATTACTACCCAAAAGACTGATCATCGCTTATCAAGTGATGTATATAAAAATGCTAAGTCTTTAAAAGTTTTGAATCGAGCAGATGAACGTTGAGTTTAATGAATGTTATTTACATGTTGATTTTGTTCAATTTATAATTTTTAAAAACATCATGTGCCACGATTGCGCCACAAAACTATGACGGGTGAAATATTTTTAAAAAACGCCTTAACTTTTTGTGGCAGAAAAGGTATCCACTCCAATCATCATGTGCCACGATTGTGCCACAAAACTTAGACGGGTGAAATATTTTTAAAAAACGCCTTAACTTTTTGTGGCAAAACAGGTATCCATTCCATTCTAATAAAAGTTTTAAATCGGCCAGACGAACATTGAGCGGTATTGAAGTTGTACATATGCCTGAGATGTTTAGACCAGGGAGAACTATGTTTAAATCATTCTGTAAATTATCCGTTTAACTTTTAAATTACTTAAATTCTTATATTTGATTCTGACAGATGCGACAGACCCTTTCTTTTTCACTGTTAAGCAACTTCACTAATAATTGAACTCAAAAAAAGTTTTAAATTTAAAAACAATGCATTCTTATCCTAGTAAATCAGTTTTTAATACTGCACCATTACTTGCATTCGTTACCAATGCTCTATATTGTCCAAGCCATTTTGAAGTTAACATTTTTTTAGTGGGTTGGAATACTGCTTTTCTGGCATTTATTTCGTCATGGCTTAAGTTCACAGATAAGGTATATCCATCTACATCAATATGTATTTCATCTCCGTCTTTTAGAAGACCAATCATACCGCCTTCTGCCGCTTCGGGAGAAACATGACCAATTGAAGCGCCTCTGGTGGCACCGCTGAACCTTCCGTCAGTTATTAAAGCTACAGAACTTCCCAATCCCATCCCCATAATTAAACTAGTTGGAGACAACATTTCCTGCATTCCGGGCCCGCCTTTTGGACCCTCATATCTAATAACCACGACATTTCCAGCTTTTACTTTTCCCATCATTATTCCCGCAATCGCTTCGGTCTGACCATCAAAACAAACTGCTTTTCCTGTAAAGACCCTTGTACCAGTAAGGCCGGCAGTTTTAATTACAGCACCTTGCTCGGCAAGATTGCCATACAAAATAGCAAGTCCGCCAACTTTGCTATACGGATTGTCTATTGTATGAATAATGTTAGTGTCTTTGATTTCAGCATTTGCTATTTTTTCCAATAAAGTTTCACCGCTGATCGTCAAATTATCAATCAGAACTCCTGAGCCTCTTTTGTTCATTTCTTTCATAACCGCATTTACACCGCCCGCTCTGTTTATATCTTCCATATGAACCGTACTTAGACTTGGCGATATTTTAGCAATATGAGAAACATTTCCCGAAATGGTATTAATATCTTTTAATTGGAAATCAACATCAGCTTCATTTGCAATAGCAAGCATATGTAATACCGTATTACTGCTTCCACCCATCGCCATGTCGACTGCAAAAGCATTTCTAACCGCATTTTCGTTTAAAATATTCCTTAGTTTAAACTTTTCTATCTCATTTTGATCTTTCGCGATAGTACAGATTCTTCGGGCAGCCTGGCGATACAATTCTTCACGTTCCGGAGTCTGAGCCAGTATTGTTCCGTTGCCGGGTAAAGCAATGCCCATAGCTTCCATTAATGTGTTCATAGAATTGGCTGTAAACATTCCAGAACAGCTTCCACCGCTGGGGCATGCATTGCATTCTATATCATACAACTCTTCTTCTGTAATTTTACCAGCTTCGTGCTTTCCAACCGCTTCAAATGCGGTAGCAAGATCGATTGGCGCGCCATTTTTTGTATATCCTTTTGACATCGGTCCACCACTAACAAAAATAGTAGGAACATCAACCCGCAATGCCCCCATAATCATTCCGGGGACGATTTTATCGCAGTTTGGAATGGCAATCATAGCATCGAGTTTATGAGCATTCATCACACTTTCAATTGAGTTTGCTATAATTTCGCGGCTTGGAAGAGAATATAACATTCCATCATGTCCCATTGCAATTCCATCATCTATTCCAATAGTATTAAATTCGAAGGGCACGCAGCCGTTGGCCCTAATTTCTTCTTTGATAATTTCGGCTACTTTATTTAGAAAAAAATGTCCTGGAATAATCTCAATAAAAGAATTGGCTACACCAATAAAAGGTTTCCCAAAATCCTCATTTTTTAGTCCGGTTGCTCTTAATAATGCTCTATGAGGTGTTCTTTGAACCCCTTTTTTTACTTCATCGCTTCTCATATGTTTTTTTTTAATTGTATTCTGCAGATACTAATTTTTGCTTAAGGATATTATATTTGAGATTTAATTCTACTGAGTGTTTCAGGCGAAATATTAAGGTAGGCCGCAAGATTTGCATTCGATAATCTCTGAACCAGTTCAGGATTATTTTTAAGAAGACCTCTATAACGTTCCGATGCATTTTGGGTAAGTAAGCTATTTAGTTTAGATGTGATTACAGTTAATCCATATTCAAGAATATAGATGTACATTTTATCCCATTGCGGGATTGTTTCTCTTAAACGGAAAAAATCATGATGGGAAATAACTAATAGTTCTGAATTTTCAACTGCCTCAATGTATTCTAAAGAAGATTCTCTTGAAATGAAGCTTACAATGGATGTTAAAAAAGTATTTTCAAACGCCATGAATCTCGTAGATATACTATGATCATTGTTACTGTAATACAATCGCAGGCATCCTTTATTTATAAAGAAAATTTGATCAGCAGTTTGATTTTCCCGAAGCAGTAACTGATTTTTTGATGCATTATAGGGCTTAAAAAAAGAAAGAACATTATCTAGCTGTTCTTCATTTATAGTTGTTTCGTCCTTTATAAGCTGCGCAAGTACCTTTTTCATTTTTTAATTACTTTTTCATTGCGTCAAAATTATGCTAAATTGATTTTATAGACATTGACATTGATCAAAATCGTAATTTTCTTCAAAAAGTTTGATTGTAGTAAATGATGGTACAATTTTTTGTAACCCCGATTAGAATATTTTTTTATCCGAAAGAACTTCCTCTTTGAGTATTTTATTTAACTCTAAAAATTTTTAAAATGAAAGAAAAAAATCAAATTTCGATGGAGATTGTCAATCCTAAAGCTGCAGGAATAGACATCGGAAGCAGGGGTCATTTTGTAGCTATTGGTCAAAAGGAAGAACACATAAGAGAGTTTGGTGTTTATAATGAAGACCTCAAAGCAATATCAAATTGGCTTAAAGAAAATGGCATCCTAACCATAGCAATGGAAAGTACAGGCACTTATTGGCAAGCATTATATGCTGTTTTGCTCAACGATGGTTTTCAAGTGATATTGTGCAATGGAAAATTCACCAAAAACATCCTATAACAGGGGATATTTCGGGTAATTATACTGGTAGTTTATTACGTTATGACTTTAGCGGGCAAAACATTATTAGCAGTACACCACTGGAAATAGACTTACATCAGGAAGAAAAACAATTAGCCGGAGAGTGGAAAGAAACAGGGGGAGACGCAGTAGTTTTTGCAGCCCGAATACAGGAAAATGCGATCGTATTTAAAGACTCCAAAATAGACCGTACGGAACACTTTTACAAGGGGCGATCCAATACATATGAATTTAAGGAAGCGCAACTTCAATTGCTGCAGACGGACGAATCACTGTTTATCATAGGCAACCTCCAGCTCTATAACATCGAGGAACGGGAGAACGAAAAGCCCATGTACATCATTTTAGAGAAAAAACAATCGAGACCTGTTACCACGGCCAGTGAAATACTATCCAAAATTGTCGTTTATCCCAACCCTTTTGAAAGTAGTTTTCAATTGAGTTTTGATTTAACCGAAACTACCAACGTAACTGCAAGTGTACACTCCTTATCGGGACAATTGCTCTATACTACCCAATGGGACAGTCTGAGCCAGGGCACACTAAGCAAAACCATAAGCCTTAACGCCCCCTCTGGTTACTATGTGCTCCGCCTGAATTACGGACAAGAAGTAAAAACTGCTATTTTAATTAAAAAATAAGAATTATGAAAAAGAAATATTATATATTAGTTCTTGCGTTCTTATGTATGCTTGTAGGGCAAAGTAGTTATGCACAAACCTCTGGTGGGGATTATGGTTGGGATATTGATCTTCCAGAGATATGTGTAGGAGCAGGTTGTGATGATGACGGTGGTAGTCCTGACTCAGGAGATCCTTGCGATATTTGGAGTTCATCTTATGATTACAACACATGCCATGGCGGGAACAATAATGACACAGGAGATCCTTGCGATCCATTGAGCAGTGCGTATAATCCTAATCAATGTGGAGGTGACACAGGAGATCCTTGTGACCCATACAGCTATGCTTATGATTATACCGTTTGTTATGGAGAAACAACTAATCCAGATCCGCCTATACAAATTGATCCTGAACCCTGTGATGGCAAATTGGAAGCAGAAAATAAAAGTAATTCAATTCCAAATAACATACAATCTTCCACAGCAGATGCTCTTGATGCGGCATCAGCTATAGATGGTTTTGAACATGGAATTACTTTTGGTAAAGATGCAAATGGTCAAATAACTCAAGCTCCTATTAGAGATGGAGGTGTTTACAATGTGCCTGTTACACAAAATTGGCCAGGAGCTTTTGCGGCTGTACATAATCATGTGGTTGATTATCCGCCATCTGCAGGGGATGTTTATACTGCTGTGACATTGGTTTCAAATAACCCTAACTTTGTCACATCATATATTAATTTGCCAAATGGAGATTCATATGCTATGGTTGTGACAAACCCTGAATTAGCTAAAGAGTTTGTTACAAAATATCCTAAAGACCAAACAGATAACAATCCTCCGGAATTTCCCATAGTAATCTTTGACCACTTGCAGGATCTTGTACCTATAATGGGGTCAAGTACAGAAGGAAAAATAAATGCGATTGTTGCAACTTTAGACAAGTATAAATCGGGAATATCTATCTTAAAAAAAGACTCAGTTGATGGTTCATATGTAAAAATAGCAATTAAGCAAACCACAATAAATGGCATTACAAATTATCAACTAATTAATTGTCCATGACTAATAAATAATTAAAAATGAAAAAAATAATTAGATTTTTAATACTATTTTTAATAGCAACAGTTCTATATAGTTGTAAGGGAGTGCCAATGGTACAAACGACAAGAGAGATGAAAGAACTAAAAGTTAATGAATCAAAATTTGTAAATAAACCACTTAAATATTTACTTAAAGAAATAGGTCCTCAAATAAAAACTGGTATAGGACAAAATGAGGATCAATTCTTTTTTAGTTTTAGATTTACCACTTTAGAACAACAAAAACTAAATCAAGGAAGTTTAGATGATAGAGTATCTTTATATGTGTATGTAAAGGAACGTATTGACTGGCAATGGGAAAAAAGACCTAAAGGAATTGAAAGCGTCTGGACAAAAGAAGATGCCAAAAAATATGGGAATCTTATTGTAGTTAGAATAAAAATAATTGAAAAAAATAATATTCAATAGGTATTAGATTAACATGATTATTAATTAAGATTGTACTAAAAAACAGAAACAAGCTACAACCCTAAAAAAGTTGTAGTTTTGTTTTGTACAAAATGGCTAACAGGTTCTGATGGTTCTGACACAGGAGATTCTTGCGATCCATTAAGCAGTGCGTATAATCCCTATCAATGTGGAGGTGACACAGGAGATCCTTGTGACCCATACAGCTACGCTTATGATCATATGAGCTGCAACTATTGGAATTCAGATCCGCCAAATAATGATGACGACCCTTGTACATTCTCTACACTTCAGGCAGCAATTGGAGCAACGACATTTTTTGCGAATCATGCTTTACAACTATCAAATAATTTTTCCCCTTTTTCAACTACTAGTGGACAAAATGAAGAAGGCTTTGTAATTATTGAGGTTAATGGAGTAATTAGTTCAGGGATATTTGATACCAATGGGGCTTTACTTCCGGAGGAATTCAAACTGCTGGTACAAATGGAGGTTTTATAAAAATTTCAAATCATACCATTTCTGATGTACATACCCATCCGGCTGGTGGAATTCCCAGACCTAGTGCTGAAGATCTTTGGTCTTTAGCCGATTCGAAAAGTTTTTCACCGAATTTTTCGGATTCATATGTTATTGCAGCAGATGGAACAAAATATGATCTGCATATTTCTGATGTGAGTAAATTAGAAAATTTCAAGGAACTTAATGGAGATTTTTATGACCCCGCTACTAAAGGTTTTAAAGATGGAACTCCTTTAAGTATTGACTATAACCAGATGATTAATCCATTCACTACAAACAATCATATGAGTATTGAAGAAGCTCGTGAAAGAGCATATGCATATGTAGTAAAGGATGACGGAATTGATTTATTAAAAGCCGCATCAGGATCGAATGAATTTAAAAAAATTGATGTAAAACCATCCAAAAATCCGGACGGCACTGAGAAAAAAGATGCAATGGGTTTTACTATTTATGAAAGCGTAGATTGTCTATAAAATTAATTAAAAAAAAGATGAAAAAAGTAACAATAATTTTCTGCATAATAATCTTAGGTGCTTGTGCATGTAAAAAAGAAGCTACTGCAAAAGAAGAAAAAAAGTATTATAAAAACCCAACAAAACTTACTTTAAATGATTTTAAAGGGGATACTTTGGCATACGTGCAAACCAAAATTCTAGACAACAAAGAATATTATATTGGGAAAAAATTTGAGGTTTTGCTTAACGACCTTAATATACCTATAAATAATTTTCTGTTTTCTGAGGATGATAATAATATTGCATCTGTAAGTAGTACTATTTTTTTAATTTATGATGGCTTTGAAATAAAAAATAAATTGACTAGAGGGGAAATCCCTGTTAATCTTGTTGTACGATGGAATCCCCCTTTAAAAGCGGAAGATCTTAAAAAATTAAACGGAGAAATGGGAAAACGTGGCGAGTGGAATCCTAAAAATGAGGCTTATTTTAGAGAACAAATAGTCGAAAATATTGTAAAAACTGATTACAATCTTGAAAAGTATAAAAAAAAATAAATACTTATGGTTACTCTAGGATTTAGCATGGTTGAACAAGATTTAACCTAGCAGCCTGAAGTGTTGTCTAAAATGCAGGTGTCCTGTTTGAAGTCTATTCATTATGTTCGGGGGGTAAAGTACCTATAAATTTGATCTTTTTTACTAAACAAACTGCAACTCTAAGAAAAGTTGCAGTTTGTTGTTTTTGTAATACCACTAATGATTACATTATATCCAGTGGCTTTGGTATAATAAGTCTTTGCGGAAAATTCATCAAGGTGTGCAAAATGGAGATAAATGTTATATAGCTTTGGGAGCTGGTTTACTCGCTTTAGATATTGTCTCACTTGGAGAAGGTTCTGCTATTACACAAGGTGTCGGGACTGCACTGAGGCCTTTAGGGTTTAAATTATTTATTAATTGTATCTAATTTGTACCTCAGATTCATTTTAGATTATTTAATACTGCGGAATTAATTTTTTGGAAGTGAAATTCTTTTGATAGTGTATTACTAAATCATATCAATACTGTTTTGATTGCTAGTGGGTACCAAGCTTTAACATTATAAATATAAATGGAAGAAATAAATAACTTTAGGTGGCTTAGATTTATAAAAAATATAAGAATCCTCAATGTAATTATGTATGCTTTACTAATATTTTTTGGAAATATATACCAGCATTTCATTCTTGTGCTGTTGTTCTTATACCTGCATTTATTTGCGATTTTATTATTTATAATTTTGGAGATTAGATATGTAGTGTTGACAAGAAAGAACTTTTTAGAACATATTTTTACAAACTGGCTTGTATTTTTAGGGTTTTTAATTTTGACATATGATATCGCTAAAATATTTTTACCCAAGAGTTAGTACACCCATGTGTGTTTAAGTAGGAATCACAGCCAAGGCTGGCTGGATTTGCTCTTAAGAATTTAATAAAAGAATAAACTACGCTTCTAAAAAGTCGTGGTTTATTCTTTTTTTTATAGTATATATTAGAAGGTTAATGTAAGAGTTGTTTGGGTATAGTTCTAGGGTTTAAAGGACGCTCCAGCGCACCGCATAACGGCATCAAATCCATAATTCATGTTAGAACCAACTGTGTTACATCAATAGATTTTAACCACCTTTTGGTTGTATTAATTTTTATTTTTTTGACTATAACTTTGTTTTAGATAAACAAATGATATAATAAAAGAAGGTATTCATTTTTACGCTATGAGTCAATCGAAGAATTTGAAAGGATATTAGTTCAATTATATATAATGTAACTTTCAATTTGTATCTTAATTGCACCTCATAATATTTTGTATCGCTTAGTACTTCAAAAACTAATTTTTGGAGTTGTAATTCGTAAATATTTCATGATATCACCTGATTCGCTTTAGCTATGAAAAATATAAACGAAAACAAAAACAAGTTAGCTCATTCATTATAAGAATGTAAAAAAAGGTGCCAATTGTCTTAAATTGGCGCCATTTGCTGTAGTGACCTCTAAGTTTGAGATGATCACCTTAATGGGACTAGGACCATATTCCCTTGAAAACACAGGTTTCTAATTTTTATTAATATCGGGAACGGGACTCGAACCCTCCTGATAAAAAAACTAAAAAACAACGTAATCTAAAAGTTTCGAACCTAAACTCGTTAACGCTTTATTTTACTGAATTTCGATTTTTCAAAAATACCATGTGCCACGATTCTGCCACAAAACTTAATTTAAAGTTTTACACCTAAATAAAAGTGCTATTTAGTAGCCGTAAAGGAACAATTTTAGAACCATTTTGTGGATGATTTAAAGAAATTGGCTTATTATATGTAGTTATCTGTCTTCCAGTGGCTTTATAAATTTGGTTTAGATGTCCTGTTGGGGATTGATGCAAAAATTATAAAAAGTAAATTGGTTTATGGCAGTAAACTATTATACAATTCTACAAATATTATGGAGGATTTGAAAAAAACGTTTTAATTTAAGGTAGAATTGTCTTTATTTGGCTCTATGAATTACTGTTTCGGATCGTAGTGGCCAATTTTGCGCATACGTTCAGCAACGCTGTCAATGATTTCATCTAGTTGTTTGTACTGATTTTCAAAGAAGATGTGATTCGCATGAAAATTATCGCCTGTAACATTCCAGTGTGCATTTCTGGTTTTGGTGTAAAGTACAAATTCATCTGCTAACAGTTTTGCTAATTCATTAGAAACAGCGTTTGTGTTTTTTTCTGTAAGGCCAATGGTTGCTTTCATAATTTCAAGTTTTTAAGTTATAAGCAGTAATGCTTTGTTTTATTATGTAAAGGTCTTTAGAAAACTTCCTTGAAAGGTATGATTTTAGGTAAATAGGCAAAATCAATCGTTGAAATGAAGAAGGTGTCCTTTTAAGTAGTTTTTAGGTTAAAAAACTCCAGTATTTTTTAATGACAAATTGGAAACATAAATTAATATTAGTGTATTGGATAAGAACAGAATTTATTAAAAAAATAAATTTGTAATAGAATTTACTACTACTTTTAATTGAAGATTCACAAATTTTATAAACCATGAATTTAGAACAAGAAAAAGAGTTTGCGGCAAAAGAAGCAGTTAAATTACTAACTGATAATATGATTGTGGGATTAGGTACAGGTTCAAGCTCTGTTTATGCAATAAGAGAAATTGCAAAACTTGTCAGCAATGGCCTAAAAATAAAAGCGGTACCAACTTCTAATAAAACTAAAGAACTTGCTGAGGCTTTAAATATTCCTTTGATTGATATTAATTTGATAAATTCAATAGATATTACAATTGATGGAGCAGATAAATTTACCTCTGACTTAATTTTAATCAAAGGCGGTGGGGGTGCATTGCTTAGAGAAAAAATTGTAGCCTCATTAACAAAACAAGAAATTATAATAGCGGATTCATCAAAAGAAGTAAAACAAATAGGAAAATTCAAAGTCCCAATTGAAGTAATTCCATTTGCTTCAAATTATATTTTAAGTCAAATTAAAATATTAAATGGTATTGGAAAAATTAGGATGGAAGGAGATAGACCATTTAAAACAGATCAGGCAAACAATATTATAGATGCTGATTTTGGCATCATTTCTGATCCTACTTCTTTATCTAAAAAGTTAAATGATATTAATGGAATTGTTGGACATGGAATATTTATCGGTCTGACAAGTAAAGTTATCATGGGAAAAGGAGATTCAACCATAATTTTTGATTAAAGCGGAATTATGGTTCTGTCGCATCTGGGAATAACTTTTATCTTTAGAATTTTAAACCGATCAAAAGATGAATACTAAAGGTCATTGTTATCCAAAATACATCATTCTTCAGGCAGTATATTTCAAGCTAAGATTTACACTTAGTTACCGGGATGTTGAGGAACTAATGAAAATTGGAGGAGCCATTGTGGATCATGCCACGATTCAGCGTTGGGTTTATAAGTTTATACCTTTCATTGAAGCTATTTTTAGCAGCTCTTCCCGCTATTCGTTCCAATCTTTTGTGCCGAACCCCGGCACAAAAGGATTTCACTGCTATCGGGGCTAGGGCTGCTGAGGAGCCCGGCTCTTTTGACTAATAAAAATAAGTAAGGTTATAAAAAAATGGCACCAATTGTCTTCAATTGGCGCCATTTGGCTTTGTGACCTCGACGGGACAAATTTCTATAAATTTTATGGAGGATTTGAAGAGATTGGCTTACTGGAGGTAGAGGCTGTCTTTAGGTGGCTTTTGTATTTTGGTTTGGATG
This sequence comes from Flavobacterium piscisymbiosum, assembly GCF_020905295.1. Classification (NCBI taxonomy): domain Bacteria; kingdom Pseudomonadati; phylum Bacteroidota; class Flavobacteriia; order Flavobacteriales; family Flavobacteriaceae; genus Flavobacterium; species Flavobacterium piscisymbiosum. The sequence continues at coordinate 4,317,761 of NZ_JAJJMM010000001.1, forward strand.
TCCCGTTGGGGATTGATGGAAAATGTATTAAAATTCTCAAAAGCAATAACTATTTAATTATCTGCTTGTAAACATTTCGTTTGCTTGTTCAGCGGTAATTTCAATAAATCTTTCATAGTGCTTCAGCACATCGCTGATGAGTTCGTTTTTAGTAAAATACTGAACATCATATCCTGCTCTGGTATCGCCAAAATAAGTTTTAGGATAGTAGGTCCTGCTGTTTTGGAATTCAGGCAGGTTCTGTTCTTCGACCAGATAATCTGAAACTATTTTTGCCTCGATCTTAACTCCATATATGAAATTATGCACTACATCATGCAAAATTTCGAGTTCCACACTAAAGGGATCTGATACCGAGTGGATTGTTGCGTGAATTCCCCTCAAAGCAAATTCATCCTGCAATTCGGTAAAGGCCTGTTCTACTTTGATGATTATAAATTCCTCCACAGAGCGCCTGTCTTTGAAAGTAACGATCTGTTTTAAGCGCTCTTTCCATAATTTTCCCGACCAGGGTACAGTGGACACAGAAAAACTGCGCTGGTAGTATTTATAATCTATAATGAGGCCTTTCATGAGGGCGGCTGCCATAAAAAGCATGATTACCGAGAAAGGCAGGGCCGTTATGAGTGTCATGGTCTGAAGTGCTTTTAATCCTCCTGCCTCTAAAAGCAAAAGCGCAAGAGCTGCAAGCATTATACCCCAAAAAACTTTCTGCCATGTAGGCGAGACCTGGGAATTTTTCGTGGCAATACTGTCCATGACCAAAATTCCTGAATCAGCGGAGGTCATAAAAAATATGATTACAATCAGGATAACAAGTGATTTTGAAATAAGGGGAAAAGGCAGGTATTCCAAAAAGCTGAACATTAAGGCTTCAGAATTATTTACAAGGCTGCTCAGTTCTCCTCCTGCAATATGAAAGTCTGTCCAGATTGCGCTGCTGCCAAAAACTGACATCCAAATCAAATTAAAGAGCGTTGGCAAAAGAAGTACTGCCGCTATAAATGATTTTATAGTACGTCCCTTTGATATACGGGCTATAAACAATCCTACAAATGGTGCCCATGAAATCCACCAGGCCCAATATAATATGGTCCAGTTGTAAAACCAGGGCAGGGACTTTTCATCATAAACATGTGTATTGAAAGATATGGTAAAAAAGCTGCTGATATAATTTCCAAGGCCGTCTGTAAAACTTCCAATTATATACACGGTTGGACCTGCAATAAGGACAAAAACCATCAATATTATGGCAGCGGATATATTGATATTGCTTAGCATTTTAATGCCTTTGCTAACTCCTGAAATGGCCGAGAAAATAGCCAGCGAGACCAGCACCACCACAATAAGCACCTGAGAGGAGAAATTAGTGTCGGATAGTATACCTAATGCCTTGAGTCCTGAGTTAATCTGCACGACTCCAAAGCCTAAGGTTGTCGTTATTCCAAAAAAAGTACTGCACAGCGCAAAAACATCGATAGCATTTCCCCATCCACTATTGATTTTTTCCTTTAAGAGCGGATAAAGACAGCTTCGAAGAGAAAGAGGCAAACGGTATCTGTAAGAGAAATAAGCAAGTGAGAGCCCTACCAAACCATAAACAGCCCAGGCGTGTATGCCCCAGTGAAAAAAAGTGTATAATTGTGCATTTTTCGCCTGATTGATATAATGATCTGTGGAAAAAGCCTCATCAGCGTAGTGAGACATCGGTTCTGCGACTGCAAAATACATCAGTCCGATTCCCATTCCCGCCGCGAAAAGCATGGATATCCAGGAAAAGAAAGAATGTTCAGGCTCACTGTCGTTATTTCCTAATTTTATATTGCCATATTTGCTGAACATAAGATATACCAGAAATATCACAAATAGGGTAACTGACCAGACATAAACCCAATTCAGGTTTACAAATATGAAATTTTTAATATTTTCGAGCAGTATTTCCGTTGGTTTAGGAAATAGTACCGTAAATGCGCAGATGCCGAAAATAAATAGTAACCCGGGAATTGTCACACCTTTGTCAAAAGTGGTGCTTTTTTTATTTTTTTCCATGCTAAAAATGTTTATTGCAGATTGATTAAAGGCCAGCCGGTCATAACTTTATAATTTAACTAAAGAAATCTGAGTTAAGGAATATAATTTTTGACTATAATTTAAGCAGTGTTTGCCAATTTTGATAAAGTGTATTGAATTTGTAATCAGAATAGCGACAGCATGCTGTTAGTTCAATTTGATTTCTTTGTCCATAACTATGGTTTGGGTAGGATAAGCAAAATCAATTTCCTTTTTCTCAAAAGCAGAAAATATTTCAAGATAGACTTCCTGTTGATTATCCATGTAAAGATTATAATCAGCATCCAGTACATAATATACAAATTCAAAATTCAGGCTGAAATCACCATATCCCGAGAAATGCCCCCTGTCAAATTGGAGCTGAGGCTTTGAGGATATAACTGCTTTTACAATTTTTGGTATTTCCGATAACTGTGAATGAGTGGTCTGGTAGGTAACTCCCAAAGAAAAAACAACACGCCTTTTTTCCATTCTTTTATAGTTTCTGAGTCTGGAATTGGTAAGGTCTGTATTGGAGCAGATCAGCTGTTCTCCGCTAAGGGTCCTAATACGGGTGGTTTTAATTCCGATATATTCAATAACCCCATTGTCAGGTCCTAATTGCACGAAATCACCAATTTCAAAGGGACGATCAAAAAAGATGACAAAATAACTGAAAAGGTCCCCCAGAACTGCCTGTGCGGCAAGGGCTATGGCAATACCCCCGACACCTAATCCGGCAATCAGAGTAGTGACGTTGTATCCCATATTATCGATTAGAAATATGATGCCGCAAATCCATATAATAATATTTACAATAGCAATAAGGCCTCCTGCCTGTTTTTGCTTGCTTTCGCTTTCTTCGGATCTTTGGATAAAGGAATAGATAAATTTTTTAAAGGCTGCGCTGATGATTTTCAGGATAAAATAGGTAAAGGCGAACATGTAGGCTACCTGTATGATTTTGTCAATATTTTCAGGGAGTTTAAGAGTCTGCAATGCAAAATAAAAAGCACTGATATATAGTATAGGAAGTACGGATTTATCCACTACCTCGATGATAAAATTATCCCAGGTAGTCTTTGTATTTGAGGCCCAGTTTTTGAGTCTTCTGATAACCACAACTTTGACTGCCTTTACAATAATTACAGATGCTATTATTATTGACGCTGCGATAAGCCATGTTAAAAAAGTGTTGCCTAAAAAGGTTGTGTTTAAGATATCCATAGATAAGTTTTAATGTTTCGATTCAAAAGTATTGAACTAACGGAACACCTGCAGATTACAAAAGCATAAAATAGACGCAAATTTTGCTTATCAAAGTTTTTAGTTGAAAAAAGCCCGGGGAGTGCTGTCTAAAGACAGTGAAAGCTAAAGAATACTATCAAAATAGTAGATCAACAGTTAATTGACACAAGCAGTAACGAATTATTTACACAGCTATAATTTTACAATAGGTGTACTGATAATTAGTATTTTCAAAGTTAACCATATAAAAAACCGATTCCAAGAAAAATAACCAATAGTTCTATTTTTTCTTTTTTATAAGATGACAGACTATCTGGATAATTGCCCTGTTGGACTTTTAGCACTTTTGTTGGGTAAAGTATTAATTTAGACTTAACTTTGTTTATAGGGGAATACGCTTTATAAAAAAACCTCGGGTTATTTCCTCTTTATAATTACCATTATTTCTATGAAAAAGAACATTACGCACAAACTAAATGAACTTCAGGCAACTGCTATCTGCGGTAACGATATTACTTCTTCCTGCCTTTATGTTTCTGCTCTTACCATTGGATATGCCGGGCAGTATGCCTGGATCTCACTTTTGATAGTGGCATTTGTGCTGCTGCTTTTTCGCAAAATTTATGGTGAAGTTGTCGGGGCGCTGCCTCTTAATGGAGGAGCATATAATGTGCTGCTCAATACATCAACAAAAAGGATAGCTTCATTTGCAGCGATTCTTACCGTACTGTCCTATATGACCACGGCAGTAATATCAGCCACTGAGGCTATGCATTATCTGCATACTATATTTGAGGGAATCAATATCCTTATGGCAGCGGCAGTAGTTTTGGTTTTATTTACCTTACTGGCAATTATTGGAATAGGGGAGTCGGCCATTGTCGCTGTCTGTATCTTTATAATTCATCTGGTTACCCTGGTGCTTCTGGTAGTATTTTCAGGTTTTTTTATATTTTCAAATGGATTGGAAACCTTTCACCTTAACTGGGAACTGCCTATGAATTCCAATGGGATAATATATACGCTGTTTCTGGGTTTCTCTGCAGCAATGCTGGGTATTTCCGGCTTTGAAAGTTCTGCTAACTTTGTAGAAGAACAAAAGGCAGGGGTTTTTCCAAAGACCCTTCGCAATATGTGGGCTATTGTAAGCTTTTTTAATCCAGTAATCGCCCTGCTGTTAATTGCCATAATACCCATTGCCCAGCTTGGAGAGCACAAAGAATCGCTTTTATCTTATCTGGGGCATACCACTGGAGGGGACTGGCTGGCATGGATGATCTCCATAGATGCCGTTCTTGTTTTGTGCGGTGCAGTGCTTACTTCTTTTGTCGGTGTCTCAGGACTTCTCAAAAGAATGACCCTGGACAGGATACTGCCCAATTATTTTCTTAAAGAAAACAAAAGAGGCTCCAATTACAGGATCATTGTTACCTTTCTGATACTATGCGTATCGGTTATGCTCGTTACAAAAGGAAGACTGGAAGCATTAGCCGGTGTTTATACTTTTTCTTTTCTGGCCGTTATGGCGCTTTTTGGTATTGGAAATCTGCTGCTGAAAATAAAACGCAGAAAACTTCCCAGACCTGAAAAGGCAAGGGGAATAGCAGTAGTGGTGGCAATAGCATTTATACTAATTGGATTTGCAGGTAATATTATTCTAAATAAGGAGGCTTTTCAAACCTTTATAAATTATCTTATACCCGCGGTTTTGTTTGTACTCATTATGCTCAACAGATCGCTTTTGATACAGACTATGGTGGATATTCTGGAATATTTCTATAAGCCTGTCCGCAAATTTGCCATTATAAGCAATCGCTATTTGAGAAAAGTACAGAATAAAATTCATTCCCAGGAGTTTGTCTTTTTTACAAAAAGTGACGATGTGGCGATACTTAACAAAGTAATGCAGTATGTACAGAACAACGAGACCACCAGAAAGCTGAAAATTGTCAATGTCAGGCTATTGGGGGAATGCAACAATGCCCTCAAGAAAGATCTTGAAGTGCTTGACAGGGCTTACCCTGAAATCCATATTGAGTTTGTAGAGATTGATGGCGTATTCGGGCCTGATCTTATAGATGAATTATCAGAGCAGTGGAAGATTCCCAAAAATTTCATGTTCATTGCCTCGCCGGGAGATAAATTTTCGTATCGTGTTTCTGAATTGGGAGGGGTTAGGCTGATTATGTAATACTATTATATTATACAGTATGATTATAAGGATACTTTATTTTTTGGGTGAATTTTATTTTTTAACTCCAGTGAAGGATTGTATTGACTCTCTAAGCTGGTATTGAGAACTTTAATCTCCAAATCAGTAAGGCTTATTTTTCTTTTAAGATATTTTTCGATCATAAGGCTGGCTATCGGACCTGCAATGGTTCTGCCGGCACCGCCGTTTTCAATTAATACTGCAATGGCAATTTTGGGATTATTCTTTGGGGCAAATGCAGCAAATATGGAATGGTCGGTCAATTGAACCCGTTTTCCATTTACTCTGGCAAAATTTTCTGCCGTGCCTGTTTTTCCGCAAATCTCTATTCCCGGAACATTCAAACCGCGTGCTGTCCCAAAATTGTATACATCAGATAATCCATCAATAACTGCATTGAAATACTTTTTCTCTATAGCCGTTATATGCTTTGTGGTAAACCTTGAAGGAATCTTTTGTCCGGCAATTTTCCTTACGATATGAGGTGTATAATAATAGCCACGGTTCGCTACTGCCGCCATCATGCTTGTGAGCTGGATAGGAGTCATTAAAACCTCTCCCTGTCCAATAGAATTGGAAATGATAGTGGTGCTCTTCCATTTCCTGTTTGGATAAATTTTGTTATAAGTCTGTGATGTTGGAATTTTGCCTTTTCTTCCTGTTGGCAGGTCATAGCCCATATAGTTGCCCAGACCAAAACTTTTCAGGTAATTAGCCCAGGAGTCAACACCCTTAGACGGCGTTGAATATCTGTTGATACTCAGCATATAAGTATTTCCAAAGTAGGTATTGCAGGAATTGTAAATCCCATTACGTAATTGATGGGGTCCCTCCCCGTGGCATTTCATAAAACTACCGCGGCCATAACTAAATCCATGACGGCATATAAAAGATGTGTTTTCATTTATAACACCTTCCTGCAGGCCAATTAAACCCGTTAGTATCTTAAAGGGCGAGCCGGGCGGGTACTCTGCCAGGAGCGCCCGGTTATACAGTGGTTTTGAGATCGAATCATAGTACAATTTCGTGTAGTTTTTTGACCGCGAGCTCCCTGTTAATAAACCCGGATCGTACGAGGGAGCAGTTATTAAAGCCAGTATCTCGCCGGTCTGTGGTTCAATAGCTACAATTGCGCCTCTTTTATGTACCATGAGCTGCTCTCCGTAGGATTGCAGTTCCGCGTCAATTGACAGGTTCATATCAGTACCCTTAACGGCCAGCGTATCATAATTGCCATTTTGATAAGATCCAATCTTCCTGTTGAATTTGTCTTTTTGAAAATATTTTATTCCTTTTATACCCCGGAGAAGATCCTCATAACTTTCTTCAACGCCTTGTTTCCCGATTAAGTCACCACTTTTATAATATGAATTTTCTTTTAGCAATTCTTGGTTTACCTGCGTGGTATAGCCAAATATATTTGCCCCATAATTTACTGTGTACTTCCTGAGCATTCTTTTTTGAAAATAAAATCCGGGAAAATTTCTTATTTTTTCCTGAAATGCTGAAAATTTACTGCGATCCAATTGGGCTAGAAATAAAGAAGGCAGCCGGGTGCTGTATGACCTTGCTTTGGCTATTTGTTTTGAGAATTCCCCTTTATTAATTTTTAGCAATTTACAAAGCTCTAAAGTATCGATGTTTTTGATTTCCCCAGGGATGACCATAATATCATATGAAAGCTGGTTTGTTACTAATATTTTGCCATATCTGTCGAATATATTGCCTCTTTCGGGTATTACATATTGAATTTTTATGGAATTGTTTTCAGCCTTTAATTTATAGGAATGATTCAAAATTTGTAAATAAAATATTCTTATAATTAAGATAGAGGCAGATGTTATAATTATAATTGGAAATAATAATTTTCTCAAGGTGAACAGTTATGGTAAGGTTAATGTAGGTACTTAATAAGTTTTGGCAGTGTCATTTGGGAAAACAGCACGCATATTCCCTGCAGCAGTACACATAACTTGGCACCTGCATGCTGTCGAAGTGGATCAATGCCAAAAAAATGTTGCTGATAAGCAGAATAATCGAGTGGCAGATAAAAAAACAACACAACAAGATTTGAATTAATTTTAGCCTATAGAATATAAATGTTTTATTTTATATCCTACAGGCTAAAACCTCCTGTATCATTTTATTGCCATACCGCATAACCGGATTAACTTAAAGATATTTTTATTAAAATACCTCTAGTTTAAACTCCAATATTGTTGTCAATATGCGGCATGTGGATTAGATATGGCAATTGAAATTATCTATTGCCGCTTGAGGCGGTAATTTTTCCTAATTGCAATCTGAAATCCGGTCTTTTTGGGTCAAATATGTCAACAAATGTTTCTTTATTGTCCGTTTTGGAATAAACATTAAAAAACAAACTGTTGCCATACCAGTGTTCTAATTCTTCCTTGTTCCTGTTGCCCTCTGTGAGGATATTTGCCGTACAGAGATTAAAAAACATTTCCTCCAATTTAATCCTTTTGAGATTATCGGCATTAATGTCTGTTTTACTGTCCAGTAAAACAGCGGGATTAAATCCGGAAATTACACTGCGCTTCATTTCAAGAGTTGCATTCTCAGCAACATACAGGGCTTCTTTGACAAGACCTGACTGAATATCGGCATTGATATTTTCACTGTCATTGAGCATTGTTATATTGGCTGCCGAAACAAAAGTCTGTTTTTTGGTAAAATCCGTTTCATTTTTATTTTCGTATGATTTTACCTCCAGACAGCGTGAGCCGTCCCTGTTGCTTGACAGATAAGAAGATCTTACAGCCAGCGAATTATACAATCGGCATTGGACACCCTGAGTGAATTTATAGTCGTCGTTAATTGACTTATAGGATACAAATTTAGTAGCATTTACGTCACCGCCATAGAAGGCAAATGAGTTACCGCCGCAATAACTGACCATTATATTCTCCAGAATGGTCTGGCTCCCGACACCTGCGATTGTCAAACCGTTGAATGTATCGGCACCCTTAATATTTTTGCCGGCAAATTCGATTCTCACATATCTTAAAATTCCGGAATTCGATAAAGTATTATCCCCCCCATATGTTGTTAGTGCGGGATCAAGATCTAAGTTATACGAACCAATATTTCCAAATTTATTGATAGGGGCATCTCCAAGAAGTACAATCCCTCCCCAGTCTCCTGCTTTTTTCATGCTGCGGTTGGAAGTAAACACAATAGGGTCGGTTTCCAGACCGTCTGCAACAAGCTGCGCGCCTTTTGTAACAACCAGGGTTCCTTTTGTCTGGAAATCACCGATAATTAAAGTCCCGGGTTCGATTGTTAGCACCGCATTATTAGTGACATACACGTTTCCCTGTAGCACATAAACATTCCTTTTGAGCAGTTTGGTATTGACAGAAATGTTTCCTGCCAAAATTTGGTTGGCCTCTCCGTAGTCTGCTTTATGAGGCTTAAATTCCGACCAGTTGGAAAGCCAGTTCGAGTAGCCAATGATTCCTTTCTCCTGTTGTGCACTCATACTTGTAACTGTCAAAAGAACACAGATGATTTGAGTAATTTTTTTCATGATAAGGCTTGTTTTATTTGTTTTAATGCTTTGGATTTATCTTGCGTATTGTAAAAATTACAAATTTGGATATTCAGTTTTTGAAATTATTAAAAGTTATGCTGCAAGTCTTTGTAAAAAGATATTTGGCATTATTATTAATAACAGGCGGGGCAATTTGGTGCAGTTCTCTAAAATGATTTTATAAGGTTATTTGCCTTGTCAAAATCATCAAAGAAGATAACGTTAAAAAAACTGAATTTTAAAAATAGGAAATACCAGATGTTAGAAAAGCTGGTAGAGATGCAGATAAGTATAGCGCTGAATTTGATAAACCGATGCAATGCCATATATCAGCCGATTTTTGAAGATCTTAAAATCAACTAATTTGATCAGGTACGGCGTTTTAAAAGTGATGCTCTCTGAAGACGTAGCACGATTTTTTATTTTCTTTTTTATTATAAAATGAATATCCAGGTCTTTAGTATGCGCCAAAGCGGATGCTGAATTAATCTGAATTCCAGAAGTTATAAAGGTATTGAGAGATTTGAAATTTTCAAGCGCACCGTTGTGTTTGCTGCATTCTGCTCTGCTTACAAGGGAAAGCATTAGTAGAAAGATAACACTTATGAACTTAAATTGTTTCATTGGGGATTATAGGCAAAAAAAATATTTTGAATTGAGGCTATATGCTGTTTTACAAAGATAGTTATTTTGAAAAATTTATTATTCTAAAATTAAAAAAAAAATGGCAAAAAATAAATAGGCTTATAAAAAATAGCTGTTTCAATATTTTTTGAGCACTGGCAATTCACTTAAATAAACAAAAAAATGACATACTAATTAAAGCAGGCTCAACATCTTTTCTCCATTTTATTTACAACTTTCAAGTCCGATTGCAAAGATACTGAGAACGTTTTTATCAAATTTTTATTTTAAGAATCAAAAATAACGATATTTTAAAATTATGGCACTAAGGAAATGCAAAATAGCATTTCTTGGAATTTTTGAATTTTAATGATTGCTTTTATCATACTGTTTACTAAATTTGTCACGGTATGAAAAAATGGTTTACAAAATTTTTGCTTTTATTTATCATTCTGCTCGGCGGACAAGGTAATGTCAACGCGCAGAGCAGCCAGCTTTCTCATCATCAGCTAAATTTGATAATCCCTGTCATAAATTCAGTTCCCGGGCACTGTTTGGACAGGGGGCGTTTTTTTGAAACATTTAAAAGAAAAGCCTGTCTTCTTGACAATGAAGAAACAGAAGAAAATTTCGCAGGCATCCAAAAACAGCTTGTAAAAAGCACTTATTTTTTAAATTTTTTAGGCAGTAATAAATTAACCGAGTATACGGTTGCCTTTACTAAAAAGGTAAATTACCGCAAAATTTTCAATTTATTTTCCAATAAGGTATATGTCCTTTTTCAGGTTTTCAGAATTTGATTTTTAATCTGTAAGTATTCCCAATTACTTATAATATATTGTTTTTTATCCTTTGTTGCGCAGTGTTTACTGCTGTAATAAACGGGTAAGGATTTCCTTGGTCTTCCCTGAAGACTTTTTTAAAACAAAAAAAATCATTTCGGTTTAAACCTTAAAATTATTATGAACAGAATCCTCATGCTTCTAAGCGTGGCGGCTATACTATTGAATACTGCCTGCAACTCTAAAAAAGAAGAAACAAAAGAAGAAAAAACCAAATTTTTGGTTACCAATCCAATAGAAAGAGATACGACCATTACCAAAGAATATGTCTCTCAGATTCATTCCATCCAGCATATTGAACTAAGGGCCCAGGAACGCGGATATTTGCAGAAGATCTATGTTGATGAAGGACAGGCGGTCAAGAAAGGACAGCTGCTTTTTAAAATTATGCCGACCCTTTACGAGGCAGAATTAAAGAAATCGAAAGCAGAAGCGAGTTTTGCGGAGATAGAATATAAAAATACCAAAAGATTAGCCGATGCAAATGTGGTTGCCCCGGGCGAGCTGGCTATGGCAAAAGCAAAATTGGAGAAAGCCAATGCCGAAATGTCCCTGAGCCAGGTCCATTTACAGTTTACTGAAATCAGGGCACCATTTGATGGTATCATCGATAAGTTTCATGTCCGCCCGGGAAGTCTGGTTGATGAAGGGGAGCTTCTAACAGAACTGGCTGACAACAGCTCCATGTGGGTGTATTACAATGTTCCGGAGTCCGAATATCTGGATTATCAGACCCAGGCAGATAAAGGAAGTCCAATGCAGGTAAACCTTTTAATGGCCAATAACCAGAGATTTCCCTACCCTGGAAAAGTGGAAACCATTGAAGCGGATTTTGACAATGAGACTGGTAATATTCCATTCAGGGCTACTTTCCCTAATCCAAAAAGATTACTCAGACATGGAGAAACCGGAAGCATTGAGATGCCGATAGCATTAAAAAACGCAATGCTTATTCCACAGAAGGCTACATTTGAGGTACTGGATAAAAAATATGTTTATGTAATTGATAAAGATAACGCTGTAAAATCAAGAGAAGTTGTTGTCATGGCCGAGATGCCTCACTTATTTGTCATAAAAGAAGGTTTGTCCCTGGATGATAAGATTCTCCTGGAAGGTCTGCGTCTTGTAAAAGAGAACGACAAAATAGACTACAAATTAGTACAGCCAGAATCCGTATTGTCTCATTTAGAGCTGTATGCGGAGTAATTGAATCTTTAAAAATAAAAAAACATGTTTAATAAATTTATACACAGGCCCGTTTTTGCAATTATAATTTCCATTGTAATTGTCTTTATAGGTTCGCTGGCCATCAAACAGCTTCCTATATCACAGTTTCCCCAGATTGCGCCAACAACAGTAAACATTTTTATAGCCTATCCGGGAGCCAGTGCAGATGTACTGGTAAAATCAACATTGATTACCCTGGAGAATTCCCTTAATGGGGTACAGGGGGTTCGCTATATGGCCACTGATGCGACAAGCGCCGGGGAAGCAACGCTCAGGATCATATTCGAGCCGGGAACAGATCCCAATCAGGCTGTTATAAGGGTCAAAACCAGGGTAGACCAGGTAATGCCGCTGCTGCCTGAATTGGTCCAGCGTGAAGGTGTTGTGATTACGCCTATTCAGCCCAGCATGCTGATGTATGTCAATTTGTATTCGAAAAGCAAAAGTATGGATGAAAAATTCCTCTATAATTATGCTGACGTAAAAATGATACCAGAGATCTCAAGGGTAAAAGGGGTCGCAAGATCACAAATTTTAGGTAGCCGTAAATATGCCATGCGTGTCTGGCTGAATCCCGACAGGATGAGGGCTTATAAAATCTCTGTAGAAGAAGTCATGGAGGCTCTCCAGGAGCAGAGTATTATTGGACGTCCGGGACGATTAGGGCAAAGTTCGGGTATTTCAGCACAGTCTTTAGAGTATGTTTTAACCTATAAAGGGAGATATAATGAACCTAAACAGTATGAAAATATTGTTATACGTGCCAATGCAGAGGGACAGAGTATTCATTTAAAGGATATAGCAAAAGTGGAGCTTGGCAGTGAATTTTTTGATATATATTCCAATTTAGACGGGCACCCTTCTGCGGCAATTGTACTGAAACAAAACTACGGCAGTAATGCAAGTGATGTAATCAATGATGTAAAAGCAAAATTGGAGGAAATGAAAGCTAGTTTTCCCCCGGGGATGGATTATAAAATCAGCTATGATGTATCAAGCTTCCTTGATGCTTCGATCGATCAGGTAATGCATACACTTCGGGATGCATTTATTTTGGTTGCTTTGGTCGTATTTGTCTTTTTAGGAGACTGGCGTTCCACTCTGATTCCTATTATTGCTGTGCCGGTTTCTCTGGTGGGTGCCTTTTTTGTTATTCAGCTCTTTGGAATGTCGATAAACCTGGTTACCTTATTCTCATTGGTATTAGCTATTGGTATTGTGGTCGATAACGCTATTGTGGTTGTAGAGGCCGTCCACGCCAAGTTTGAGGAATTTCCTCATATTACCCCTTATCATGCGGTAAAATTGGTGCTTGGAGAAATTGGTGGTGCTGTTATAGCCATTACTGCCGTTATGGTAGCGGTGTTTATTCCTATTGCCTTTATGACCGGACCGGTAGGTACTTTCTACAGACAGTTTTCGGTAACTATGTCAAGTTCTATTATTATTTCGGCTCTAGTAGCACTTACACTTACGCCGGTTTTATGTGCTATTTTATTGAAAAACAATCACGGGAAACCAAAGAAAGGAAATGTATTGACCAAAGCCTTGGATGGTTTTAACAGATGGTTTGACCGTCTGACTGGCCGATATGTAGCGGTTTTAAAATCTATTGTAAGCAGGAGATGGCTGACTTTTTTCATTCTAATTGGATTCTGTGGAGCTATATTTGTTGAGAACCAGGTGCTGCCTTCAGGATTTATTCCAAGTGAAGATCAGGGAACTATTTATGGAATTATTCAGACACCACCGGGATCAACTCTGGAAACCACCAATGAAGTGGCGCACAGGCTTCAGAAAATCTGTGAAGATGTAGAAGGAGTGGAGTCAGTTTCGTCTTTGGCAGGCTATGAAATTATGACCGAAGGAAGGGGATCCAATGCCGGAACCTGCCTGATTAATTTGAAATCATGGTCAGACAGAAAGCATACCGTAAAGGAAATTATGCAGGAATTGGAGGAAAAATCCAGGGGCCTTGGGGCAGTGGTTGAATTTTTTGAACCGCCGGCGATTCCGGGTTTTGGTTCTTCGGGAGGTTTCTCCATGCGTCTGCTCGATAAAACAACAGGCACCAATTATCAGGAGTTTGACAAAATCAATAAAAATTTTATGGCAGAGCTTGGAAAACGTAAAGAACTCTCTGGATTATTTACGTTTTTTGCCGCCAATTATCCGCAATACGAACTCGAATTTAATAATGACCTGGCCATGCAGAAAGGCGTTTCCATCGGAAAAGCAATGGAGAACCTAAACATTATGATAGGCAGTACTTATGAGCAGGGATTCATAAAGTTTGGACGTTTTTTCAAGGTATATGTGCAGTCGGATCCAAAGTTCAGAAGGCTTCCCTCGGATGTTTTAAATCTTTTCGTAAAGAACGACCACGGAGAAATGGTTCCGTACTCTGCCTTTATGAAACTTAAAAAAACGCAGGGTCCCAATGAAGTTACCCGCTATAATATGTATAATTCTGCGGCAATCCAGGGACAGCCGGCCAGGGGATATACGACCGCTGATGCGATCAAGGCCGTCCGGGAAGTATCGGCCAAAACGCTTCCAAAAGGATATGACATTGCCTGGGAAGGGCTCTCGTATGACGAGGCCGCAAGGGGAAATGAATCACTGTATATCTTTCTGGTAGTGCTGGCTTTTGTTTATTTTGTGCTGGCGGCGCAATACGAGAGCTTTATTATTCCCTTATCTGTGATTTTGTCCATACCGATCGGGCTTTTGGGCTCTTTTGTAATACTGCAGATGATGGGCTTGCAGAATGATATTTACGCCCAGATCGGACTTATTATGCTGGTGGGATTACTGGGGAAAAATGCAGTGCTTATCGTTGAATTTGCGGTGCTCAAACATCAGCAGGGCGCTACAATTTTAGAAGCGGCTATTGAAGGGGCCAGGGTGCGTTTCAGGCCTATTTTAATGACTTCCTTTGCTTTTATTGCCGGACTGATCCCTTTGATTTTTGCTTCGGGGGCAGGTGCTATCGGTAACCGTACCATTGGGGGATCTGCTCTTGGAGGAATGCTTTTTGGAACCATTTTCGGGGTAATCATAGTTCCGGGACTGTACTATATTTTTGGTTCATTGGCCCAGGGAAGAAAATTAATTAAAGGAGAAGAAGAAAGTTCATTGTCAGATGATTTTATGCATCACGTACATGATTTTTCAGCAAACGATCAAACGCTTGAAAATGAAGAATAATAAAAAAATAAAATACGCAGGTTTATCCTGCGTATTGATGTGCGTAGTTGGATGTAAAACTCCTTCTGTTGTACAAAAAGACGAAAATAAGACCGTTCCTGCGGTTTATGCAAATGCTTCTGCAGATACCGCCAATACAGGAAAAGTACAATGGAGAAGTTATTTTAAAGATGAGAATTTAAAAAATCTTATAGAGATTGCATTACAGAACAATCAGGAGCTGAACATTACTTTGCAGGAAATACAGGTTGCCCGAAGTGAAGTCAGGGCAAGAAAAGGGGAATATCTGCCTTTTCTGGGATTTAATGCAGGAGCCAGCCTTGATAAATCAGGCCGCTATACCAGTACGGGTTCCGGTGAGGCAACTACTGAAATCAGGCCTGGTAAAGAAACGCCTGATCCTCTGCCTAATTACGGATTTGGACTCTCGGCATCCTGGGAAATTGATATCTGGAACAAACTTCATAATGCCAAAAAAGCAGCTTTGAACCGTTACCTGGCGTCGGTAGAAGGGAAAAACTTTGTGGTTACTAACCTGATAGCTGAAATTGCAAACTCTTACTATGAACTGTTGGCCCTGGACAATCAATTGAAAATAGTGAATCAAAATATTGATATCCAGTCCAACGCCTTAAAAATTGTAAAAATACAAAAAGAAGCCGCCAGGGTCAATGAGCTTGCTGTGCGCCGTTTTGAGGCGCAGGTCTTCAATACGCAGAGCCTGCAGTTTGAGATACAGCAGGACATATATGAAACGGAAAATAAAATCAATTTCCTTTTAGGGCGTTTCCCCCAGACAATAGCCAGGGACGATAATAGTTTTAATACCATGATTCCCCCTGCTGTTCAAGCCGGCGTTCCCGCCCAATTACTGGAAAACCGTCCTGACATTAAAAAGGCCGAGATGGATCTGATAGCTGCCAGACTAGACATAAAAGCAGCCAAAGCAAAGTTTTACCCTTCTTTGGGAATTTCCGCAGGTATTGGGTACGAGGCTTTCAATACAAAATATTTATTAACCTCTCCGGAGTCTTTAATGTATTCTTTGGCTGGAGATCTGCTAGCTCCCTTAATAAACAGGAATGCGATCAAGGCCAGTTATATGACTGCCAATGCCAAGCAGATTCAGGCTGTTTATAATTACGAGCGTACTTTGGTAAATGCATATATCGAGGTGGCCAACCAGCTCTCTAAAATTAAAAACACGGCACAGAGCTATGATCTGAAATCCAAACAGGTGCAGGCACTCAATGAATCCATAAAGATTTCCAGTGATTTATTTAGTTCTGCAAGGGCGGATTATATCGAAGTGCTTCTTACGCAAAAAGATGCATTGGAATCTAAATTCGAACTTATCGAGACCAAAAAACAGCAGATGAATGCTTTTGTCAATATTTACAGGGCATTGGGTGGCGGATGGAATTAATTGTTTTTCTTTTTATTATTAGTAGTAGGAAAAGGCTGCCTTATGGCAGCCTTTCTTATAGGGAGCATCATGATCGAACTAGCGTTATAGAGGTTATTAAGAAGATATTGTTTATCTATGGTATACAGCTGCAATGTATGATTATATATGAATACTTCATACGATATTGGATTGCTTTAAAGGTAGTGTTACTGTAAATTCTGCCCCATTATCTTTTTCTCCCCCCGCAGTTATAATGCCATGGTGCCTTTCTGCTATTTTTCTGCACAGTGCAAGGCCAAGCCCGTTTCCTTCATACTGGTCTTTGGAATTCAATCTTTCAAAGGCGCCAAATATCCTCTCGGCGAAAACAGGATCAAGCCCGATTCCATTATCTTTGATTTTGACCTCAACAGCCTGCTGTCCATCAATAGCGACCAAAGTGCAGGTGATGACAACCCTTGGAGGCTGATCTGCCTTGGAGAATTTCAGTGCATTTTGCAGCAGGTTATAAAATAGCTGGGTGATCAGAATTGGAGCTCCTTCTATTTCAGGGAGATCACATGCATTGAATATGGCCCCTTTTTCTTTTATGATCAATTCTAGGTCTGTCCGGATGTGTTCAATAACCTCATTAAGGTCAATTTTTTCAATTGGCTGTTTGGTTTTGTTGATGGTGGAATAGGCAAGGATGCCCTCTATGATATTATTCATTCTAACGGCAGACTGGTCTATTTTGCTGATGTATTTTTTGCAGTTCTCATTAAAAACGCTGTCTTTTTCATTTTTTAAAAGGGTATTGAAAATTTTAATTTTTCGTACCGGCTCCCTCAGGTCATGGCTTACGACATTGGCAAAATGAAGCAGATCATCATTGGAGCGTTTTAGTTCCTCGGTACTGGAGGCAACCTGCCTTTTCAGTTCATCCTCAAATTCCCGCTGTTCGTTAATGTCCTGAATGATGCCAATGATGGTAATTGGCTTTTTGTTTTTGTCCTTGATAATCTTGCCGGTAATTTTAGCCCATTTAACAGATTGGTCAAGGTTTATGATCCTGGTTTCATACGATATTTTTTCTGTAATTTCCGCTTCCTGCAGCGCTTTTTCCCGAACTGCTAAATCCTCAGGATGCAGTCTGGCAATCAGTTCCTCATCCGATATATCCTTATCAATGGACCAAATTGAATTAAATTTTCCGCAGGTCTTGATTTCCCTTGAGGCAAGGTCGATTTCATAAGTGCCCATATCTGAAGCTTCAATTGCCATGCGCAGTCTTTCGTCCGAATTTTGTATCTGCTGTTGGGCCAGATGTAAATCGGTTATGTCTGTACCGGTGTTCATAACTGCGTAAATAGTCCCGTCCGGATCCATCAGAGGTATAAAACTATAATTAAAGTAATGGGTTTTTGTTACTCCCTCTATAACCAGGTCCACTTCTTTATTGAGTGCATGAAAGGGAATTCCAGTTTGAAGAACATTTTTGGCCTGCTGGAAAAATTCATATTTTTTCACCTCAGGAAGTACATCGAGATAATTTTTCCCGATTACCTGATCGCCTTTGCCCCATGTTTTAATCATCGCGGTATTGGCTAGTTCAATTTTAAGCTGATCTCCTAAGTACACTGCAATGGGAAGGGGGGCACTTTCCACTATATCATTTAAAAGCTTCATATTACGGTACATAGTGATTGGATTTAGTTGTGTTGCTAAGCTATTGGTTTTTAAGGGGGTGTATTTATACTAATTTGCTAAAGGGTTTCATAATTGGAATGCCTGCAGAGCGCTTGCAAATGTGCATATTAAGATGACGGTTCAGCACTAAATTACATAAAATTACTTTATTTGTTTATGGTTTTCTTTAAAAAGTTAAACAAAAAATAGTGGATTGAAAAAATACTATATCTTTCAAAATTTATGGTTTCGAGTCTGCATGCTTAGAAATGAAAATACTTAGTGTGGGATTATCAGCAATAAGGCTCTCTGAGCTGCCGATCATCTGCATAATAAATCCCGGCATATTTTTGCCGGATATTATTTGGCTCATAAGCAATTTAAATTCCATCCGCAGAGCCGGGATATAAATGTGATTTTGGGCCTTGGTTCAGGTTTGCGGTTTGTTAAAAAAATATTTTAATCTTCAGGGACCAGAAATAATTCTGCATGGTTTTATAACCTGCTGAAGGCGGCCCGGTAATTAAAAATCTTGCAGGGCACTGCCATGTTTTATGAACTGCCGATATCCGTTTCAGTGCATGGTTCTCATTTAAAGAAAAACGGCAGAGAAATCAAAGAGCTAGAAAAGCTGGTATAGGTGAAGGTAAGTACAGCGTTTGATCTGATAAATTGTAGTTATGCCGTAAAGCAGACTGCTTTCATAAATTATAAAACGCAGAAGATTTAAATAGTAAGGGGTTATAAAGATGCTGCTTTCAGCGGCAGTAGCGCGGGCCCTTACCTTATTTTTTATTTTATAATGAATATCCCGCTTTTTCCAGAGATATGCATCATAGAAAACGGCCTGTGCATTTTTGGATGCACAATAAGGAATACTCTGCACCATTTTATCAACTGCTTGTGCAGCTGAATATTTATAAGTTCCTGCATTGGAAGTGAGAGAAAAAAGAACCAATAAAGTACCAAGTAAGATCTTAAAGTGTTTCATCTGCTTATATAATGTATTCTTTCTAATACCGGTTTGCAAGGCTGGTGCTGGGCAGTGGATCAAATATAGCAAATAGAGCGTCAAATAACAAGGCTTATGTTATGAAAGCCAATTTTTTAGTACCGTCAGAGAATTTATTTTAAGTTAATTTTTTAATAAGAGGTATCTGA
Organism: Flavobacterium piscisymbiosum; assembly: GCF_020905295.1. Taxonomy (NCBI): domain Bacteria; kingdom Pseudomonadati; phylum Bacteroidota; class Flavobacteriia; order Flavobacteriales; family Flavobacteriaceae; genus Flavobacterium; species Flavobacterium piscisymbiosum. Next base: position 4,336,966 of record NZ_JAJJMM010000001.1, read on the forward strand.
CTGTATATTAAAAATGTCAAGCAAGCGCTTTGGAAAATTAGATTAAATTGCTCTTAATTATTCAAATATCATAGATTTTAGTCTGTTACGATAAGATTCCAAAACATCAGATTTGGTAATAAAACCATAATACTTTCCATTTTTCAGTACCGGCAGGAATACCTTGTTGCTTTTTTCAAATTTATTCATCACAGTTTCCATACTGTCAAATAAGTGAACAGTCTGCACGGGCTGTACCATTATGTCTTTTACCTGTGTATTTTTGATTTTGGCGCTGTCAAAAATTATTTCCCTGATCTCATTAAAGTACACTATGCCTTGAAGCTCGTTATCTTCACTTACCACCCCGAAAATGACCTGATCGGAATGGGCCAGAAGATCCGAAACCTTTTCCAGGTCCTGATCAGTATCCACTGTGAGATAATCTGTTTTTACAAGATCTTCAATATTCAGGGTGCATAAAATATTGGTATCCTTGTTGCTGGTAAATACATTCCCTTTTCTGGCCAGGTTCTTCACATCCAGAGAATGTTTTTCAAAACGTTTTGAAATGGCAAAACTCACAGAGGCTACTATCATAAGGGGTATCATAAGGTCATAGCCCCCTGTAATTTCAGCAATAAGGAAAATAGCGGTAAGGGGCGCATGAAACAGGCCGCTGAGGATTCCGGCCATGCCCACAAGGGTAAAGTTGCTCACAGGCAGATCCGTAAATCCGGTAAGGTTTAAAAATTTTGAAAAGAAATAGCCCGCATAAGAGCCAAGAAAAAGCGAAGGGGCAAAGTTGCCGCCATTCCCGCCGCTGCCCAAAGTAATTCCCGAGGCAAAAGCTTTAAGAAACATAGAAAAACCCACGAATGCCAATAAGATCCAGCTGTTATTGCTGTAGGCGGCAAAGAGTGTATTTTCCAAAAGTTTTCCCGGATCCTTGTCGGCAAGTGTTTTGATACTTTCATATCCTTCGCCAAAAAGCGTAGGGAAAATAAAGATCATAAGGCCCAGGATTGAGGCTCCAATTAAAGCTTTTCTGTAGGCTCCAACTTTTAAATGGGCAAAAAAGTGTTCTGTTTTTAAAAACTTTCTGGCATAAAAAACCGCTATGAAACCTGTAAAAATCCCCATTAAAACGTAAAAAGGGATATTGTGGTAATCAAAGGTCTGCTTGCCTCTGAATATCAATAGTATATTTTCATTTAAAACCACAGTAGATACCAGTGCCCCTGTAGCGGCCGCAATCATAATAGGGGTAAAGGCTGAGATTGTCACATCCACCAGCAGTACTTCAATGGCAAAAAGAACACCGGCTATAGGGGCATTAAAAGCAGCTGCAATACCGGCCGCAACTCCGCAGCCTATAAGTAAGGTGCGCTCCTGGTAAGTCAGTTTAAACTGCTGGGCAAAATTGGAGCCAAAGGCGGCGCCGGTAATCACAATAGGACTTTCCAGTCCGGCCGATCCTCCAAGCCCCACTGTAAGGGAGCTTGTAATGATCTGTGCATACATTTGTTTTTTAGGGATGATGCTTGCTTTTCTGGCAACAATAAATAATATTTGAGAAGTTCCTTTTTCCAGTGTGCCGCCCAGTACCCTTTTGACTACCAAGACAGTCAGTAAAATACCAATCACAGGGAGGATGCTGTTAATAAAACTCAATTTTAATGTAGCATTAATGAAGGTTGCAAAGGAGTATACCCAATGCGCAAAAGCCTTTAAAAAAATTACGGCAAAAGCTGAAACAATGCCGATCAGTACACTGGAAAGAAAGATAAATTGTTTTCTGGACAGCTTTTCCTGTCCTCTTACTAAAAATTGTTTAGCGTATAAGAGATATAATTTGAACATTTTTTTATTATAAGGGTAGAAATACAAAGGTAGTTCTAAAGAAGCCTTCTCAGAGAATAAAGTGCCAGCGAAATTGTAATTTTTATTTTAAAGCAAGATTTACCCGCTGCCATATATCCCATTTTTTAACAATTGACATGCCCTTTTTTTTAACATATAGGCTATTTTTATAATTTTAACACATCGCACATGTGAATTATATAAAAAAAATAATAATTTTGAAATACAGTAATTAATAAATTTTTAAGATTTTTTAACAATTAATTATAGCTAGGAATGAGAGCATTTTACTTAGCATTGTTATTCAGCTTTGGATCTTTCACAACAATAAATTATTCTAAAAAGTTGTCCCTTTCTGATTTTGAACTCGAAAGAATAAGCACCCATGTAAATGATGTACGGTCAATAACCGGTCTTGATCCTAAATACAATACCAAAATTGCATTTTTGGTTGATATGAAAATAAAATCGGGAAAAAACCGTTTTTTTGTTTATGATCTGCAAAATAATACGATTCTGGATCAGGGGCTGGTAGCCCATGGCAGCGGTTCGGAAACAGCAGTACGCGGAGACCTCAAATTCAGCAATGAACCCAATTCCAACTGTACTTCCCTTGGCAGGTATGCTGTAGAGAAAGCCTATAGAGGAATATTCGGCAAAGCGTACAAGCTTGTCGGACTGGACCAGACCAACAGCAATGCTTTTAAAAGAGCAATTGTCCTTCACCATTATTCAGCCGTACCTTATGAGGAGCAGGATTACTATATTTCAAATAGTCATGGATGCCCGATGGTCAATGAAGCCTTTTTTAAAAGACTGGAAAAAATTATCGAAAGCTCTAAGACTAAAATTATCCTTGATGTTTATTACTAAAATATTTTGATTATTTTCCCTTCTCAATAGTCTGGCGAACTGTGGAACGTATTAAATTTAAGGCAGATAAAAAACAATAAGCCGCAGCGGTTCTGATTAAGAATGATGTCACTGCCGGTAATCAAGACGGCTTTTACTGGATTTGAGAATTAAATCTAACTGCCCACAGCGTACAGTTCTTTGAGTTATTTCTGCTGATCTTCTTGGCTTTTTAGGCTGTAATGCCTATTTTTGTGAAATGGCAAAACTGATCAATCTTAAAATTTTCGCGCATTTTTTTCAATCCTCCTCATCTGGAGGCATATTACTTTTAATATGTGTCTTTGTATCGCTTTTAATAGCCAATACATCCCTGGGGACATCTTTTAATGATTTTCTTGCCTATCCGCTGGGATATGAAACACCTGCTGTGCATCTTAAATATCCCATATTGTTGTGGATCAATGACGGGCTGATGGCTGTTTTCTTTCTGCTGGTGGGCCTGGAAATAAAAAGGGAAGTCATAGAGGGCGAACTCTCGTCTATTCGTCAGGCAGCCCTGCCTGTACTGGCAGCCCTAGGAGGAGTTGCTGTCCCGGCAGTGATTTACTTTCTTTTTAACGGACATAGCCCTGAAACGGCAAAAGGCTGGGGTATTCCTATGGCTACCGATATTGCCTTTGCACTTGGGATTCTCTCGCTGTTAGGCAGTAAAGTCCCGTCGGGCCTTAAAATATTTCTTGCCGCACTGGCTATTGTCGATGATCTGATAGCCATTCTGGTTATTGCGATATTTTATTCTTCCGAACTTCATTTTCTCTATCTGGGTTATGCCGGAGCGATATTTGTTTTGCTTATGGTCTTTAACCGCATGGGGGTTAAGAATTTACTGTTTTATCTGCTGCCGGGCGCCGTTATGTGGTATTTTATCCATCATTCAGGAATCCACGCCACCATAGCCGGAGTGCTGGTGGCAATGACCCTGCCAACCAATGAAGAGGATGCTGATTCACCCCTGGAAAAACTCGAGCATGCCCTTACAAGGCCGGTAAATTTTATCATTATGCCTATTTTTGCCCTGGCCAATACCAATATTGCCTTTGAATCCGAAATGCTTAATGGGCTTTCGGGAAATCTCGCCTTGGGGATAATTCTGGGTCTTTTCCTTGGAAAACCGATAGGTATTTTTTTAATGTCGTGGTTCTCGGTAAAGATCAGGGCTGCAGACCTGCCCGCTGAAACCACATGGACTCATGTGCTTGGCCTGGGGCTTCTGGGAGGAATCGGCTTTACGATGTCTATATTTATAGCTTTATTGTCTTTTTCGGATCAGGCCTATCAGAATGAGGCCAAATTTGCCATCTTAGTTGCTTCGATACTTGCCGGTGTATCGGGCTTTCTGCTTTTGAGCCTTTATAATAAAAAACAGCGCAAGAAATAATTTTATATTGTTTTTACTGTCTCTTGAAAAGCGCCGCATCTTTTACCAGAAGGCGCTCATTGAGCCATTTTCTGAGCTTTTCGTTCTCCTCTGAGGTGAGGCTCTTTGGGGCGTCGTAGATAACAGCGGTGATTGTTGCGGTGCTGTCTTTATAATTTATAAGAGTGCTCTTTGCAATGGAAAGCGAACGGACATTGGGAAATAAAGTCCTTATTTCTTTTAAAATCTGCCTGCTGTCAAATTTGTTTTTTGCCAGCTCTTTCTCCAGCTGCACGATTTTCACGTCTTTCACGTTCATCTCATTCTCGCTGCTCTTGATCTGATTGAGGATATCGCCTTTTATGTCGTTAAAACGATCAGTGCTGTCCTGCCTGATATGAAGCTTGGTGCCCATTAGGTATTTATTGCCGTTGAGCTTGTTTTTAAGGTCTTTTATTTCTTCAGGGGAAAAACGCTTGGACAAAAAAGCAAGCTCGAGTTTTTTATTCTGAGCGTTAAAATCGGTTTTTTTGTACACAACGGTATATCCTTTAGTGCTGAACTGATCATCAATAAAAAGATTCACGTTCTTTTTAAACTGCTGTTCCCTGTATAGGGAATAGGCGAGGTAGCTGCTGGGGGCCAGCATGGCAGTGATTAAAAAAGCAATAGTATATTTTACCCGTTTCTGGTGCTTTTCATCCACCTGTTTAACAGCAGGGTAATTCAGGTACTTGATGATTAAAAAAGTGGCAATTCCGATAAAAACACAGTTGATGCAGTACAGGTAAAAGGCCCCAAGGAAAAAGGCCCATTGCGCAGTGGCAATTCCATACCCGGCCGTACATAAGGGCGGCATTAAGGCCGTTGCGATAGCCACACCGGGAATAGGGTTGCCTTTTTCTGAGCGGGTAACGGCGATTACCCCTACAACACCTCCGAAAAATGCAATAAGGATATCATAAATATTGGGCGCGGTTCTGGCCAGCAGTTCAGACTGTACATCCTTGAAAGGGCTCAGGTAAAAATACAGGGTGGAGACCACCAGACTCACCACAGTGGCATTGAGCAGGTTGCGAAGCGATTTTTTAAGCAGTGAAAAATCATAAATTCCAAGGGCAAAACCAGCCCCTACAATAGGCCCCATAAGGGGCGATATGAGCATCGCGCCAATAATGACAGCCGTCGAGTTTACATTAAGCCCTACAGAAGCCACAATAATGGCGCAGGCCAGTATCCAAAGATTGGCACCTTTGAAAGATATGTTTTTCTTTACGGTTTCCAGTGTCTTTTCCCTGTCGTCTTCTCCTTCTTTAAGATTTAGAATATCTTTAATGTTTTTCATGTTTTTTTTAATTAACGTATTAATATTACCAAGGGCCTGTCTTTATTAAAGATAAAATTTATTTTAATACTATGGGTGGATTTCAATAAAGTTTTAGGTTTTGCGGAACAATTAATTTTTTTTCTCCTTTAGTGTTAAAATGGCCTGCCACTGCAGTATTTGAAGCCCTTTATTGCTGTTTTTTTGGTTTTTGAGCCGAATTGCTTTATTTTTTTGTATATTAAAAATCTAATCAATAAAATAAATGATGACAAAATTACGAATTTCAATAATCAACATTCATGGCCTCTTAAAAGGTTCAGGTCTGGAGATTGGTAGAGATGCCGATAATGGAGGACAGACAAAATATGTATACGAGTTTGCTGAATTCTTATCCCGGCATCCCGGTGTAGAACACGTTGATTTATTTACAAGGCTCATTGATGATCCGGCTCTTTCCTCTGAATATGCAGTAGGGGTTGAAGCTGTAAATGAAAAATTAGATATAAGAAGAATTCCTTTTTTAGGAAAAAAATACAAACCCAAAGAACAGTTATGGGAAGGCCTGGACACTTTTGTGACCGGAGTGGTGCACCATATTAAATTTCATGATATTTTCCCCAATTGGATTCACTCGCATTACGGTGATGCCGGATATGCGGCCAGTGAATTATCGACCATTTTAAACATTCCATTTGCCCATACCGGACATTCCCTGGGTTTTTATAAAAGAAAAAAACTCTTTGAAAACGGCATTTCCCAGCAGGAGATGGAAAAGAAATTTAAGTTTGAAGCCCGGATTGCCGCTGAGGAAAAAACACTCGAATTATCAGAATTTATAATTACCTCCACCGAGCAGGAAATTGAAACCTATAAGCCTTATAAAAATTTTGGACTGGCCAAATACCATGCCATCTCCCCGGGAATCGACACGCGCAAATTTGTTCCTTACTACCATAAGGAACAGGATTCGGTAAAACACATGGAGGAAGAGCAAAGGAAATACTGGGTGGCTGAAAGCATTTCCAAGTTTTTAATTAACCCCCATAAGCCTTTTATACTGGCCCTTTCAAGACCTGACCGTCATAAAAACCTTCATACTTTGATTGAAGTTTACGGAAAAGACAAGGAACTGCAGAGTATGGCCAATCTGGTCATATTTGCCGGAATCCGAAAAGATATTGCAAGGATGCCCGAATCTGAAAAAGACGTACTGACTGATCTGCTTTTAGCGATGGACAAGTACGATTTGTATGGAAAAATGGCCATTCCCAAAAAGCACGATGTGGAGAACGAAGTTTCGATCATTTATCGTTATGCGGCCGAGAAAAGAGGGGTATTTGCGAATTTGACCCTGCATGAAAATTTTGGGCTGACCGTCATTGAATCGGCCAGTTCGGGTCTGCCGGTTGTGGTGACCAAAAACGGCGGCCCCTCGGAAATTATCCCGACCTGCCAGAACGGTATCTTGGTGGATCCCCTTGATGTGGGGCAGATCAAAAAAGCGCTCCGGACCATATTAACCGATGAGAACCAGTGGAAATATTATTCCAATAACGGGGCGATCAATATCCAGAAACACTACAGCTGGCTGAGCCATGTCAACCAGTATGTAGCCCTTATTGATGAGAATCTGTCACTTTCCTCCGGCGCGGGTATCAAAAAACAGCATTATCCCAACATTAATATTTCACGATTAAAAAGAAAGGTAGAGAACTTACTGGTTTCCGATATTGACGGAACCCTGATAGAGCCTAAGTTAAACAATCCGGGATTCAAAGAATTGAAAGCTCATTTGATCAATCGAACAGAGAAAATGGCTTTTGCCCTGGCAACAGGAAGAAACTTAAGGCTGGTAAAGAAGGTAATTGAAGAAGAGAAGTTTCCTGCGCCTGATTTTATTATCTGTTCTGTGGGAACCGAAATCTATTATACCAACGGAAAAGATTATATTTTAGACAAGGGATGGGCCACATTTTTGTCCGGGAGATGGAAGCGGGAAGAGGTAGAAAACCGCCTGAAGGCCATATCATGGATAAAACTTCAGGAAGAGGAAGCGCAGAACCCCTTTAAAATCTCTTATTATTATGACAAGGAAAAATACGATTATGACCAGCTGGTGGCTGCTTTGGGTAAAGGATGGTATAAAATCAACATTATTCCCAGTCACGGACAGTTTCTGGATTTTATTCCCAAGAGGGCCTCGAAGGGAAATGCCATTAAATTTTTATGCCGCAAATGGGCAATTCCCTTATCCAGGGTAATTGCAGCGGGCGATTCAGGCAACGATATTGATATGTTCAGGGGAGCCGTAAAAGGAATTATAGTGGGCAACCGAAGCATTGAACTGAATCACTACCAGACCACCAAAAGTATTTTTGTAGCAAAAAGCCCGGCTTCCGCAGGTATATTGGAAGGATTAAAACATTATAAAGTAATTAAGTAATATATGTATTCAGGTTCAGGTTTTAGCAGCCGGGAAATTGGTGATGGTGATGTTTTTATTGATGAAAACGGTTTAATCATTTGTTTCATTTGATAGTTTCATAAAAAAGGGCGTTAACATTGGGAAAACTGGGATAAATTGGGAAAGTTAACGGCGTTGCGGACTTCACGGCAGGGATTTAATTTAAAAATTATATCTTTGCAGGGAATGAAGCATTCTGGCATATTTTCCCTTTAGCCTTAAGGCGCATGAAGGATCGAATAAAGAAGGGATGTAGCATTTAAAGGTAATTATTAGATTAAAGAATAGTAAAACCCGGGCTCTTAGTTCCGGGTTTTTTTATTGCTTGGACCAGGGCTTCGGCAAAAGTGAGCCTGTTTTTTCGGCAGGCAAAACATAAACGCCTTTATACTATCATAACACAGGCAGGAAGTTTACAGGACCTCTCCCTTGATTTTCAGGCCAACCCTTCCACCGGGCTCATTTACGGCATTGCTTTCAACGATAATGGTCTTGCGTATCGGGCCGGTGGGCATATTTTTATACTTAATGCTGATCTTGCCTTTTTTGCCCGGCATAATGGCCATGACAGGTTTGGTGACCATGATGTAGCCTGCTGTGGATGCCGCCCCTGTAATTAGTAAGGGCGCGTCTCCTGTATTTTTAAATTCAAAAGTCCCTTCTGTGATATCTGCTTTTGAAATCTGGCCGTAATCTATCGTATTATCGGGAGCTGAAAACTCAATTTTAGGCCCCTTTTGGCAATAAGCCGCTGTACTTACTAATATTAGAAAAAAAAGTGTGATGTTTTTCATTTTGAAATATTTAAAGTTTTTCAAATATAGTTTTCTTTACTTAAAATCAAACTATTATTTGGTAAGTACGTGCCATTTTAGCGAACTTCATTGGTGCATATTGGCAATTTTCCGGCATATTATACGTTTTGTGTTATAACCTTTTTTGGTATCGCGCCTAATTTTGAGTATATTACAGGTCCAAAAAAAAGAGCTATGAAAAAATTGCCAGTAATAATACTTCTTGTATGGATGTGTATTTCATGTCAAAGAAAAAAAGAGTCAGGACTTGAGAATAGCAAAAATGCTGTAGTATTAAAAGATTCGGTATTCAGCAATGCCCAGTCCATCAGGGAGTGGGAATTATCGGTACAGGGGCTTTGGGACAGCGAAATGCTCTGCCGCAAAGCCAACTGCGGGCTGTATGTAATCGGGGATCGGAGAAATGAGCTCTGGGAGTTTGTAAAGGACTCCGTCAGGGTGTATGCCAATGGCCTGAACAGCAAAAAGCTGCTCAATGTATTCAGGGCAATACACAATGGGGATAAAATCATCCTGGAATCCAGTCCTGACAGCCTCTCGGAGAGTCGCCTGAAAATCAAAGTTGTTCTGGATGATATAACGGATAATGTTATTAAAGGCACCCAGACCATTACCACAGAGGAAAACTGTACTTCGGTATTTGATCTGGAGCTCACCAGGACAAAAAAAAGGTAAATTGTTTTAGTATTATGGCGCCCCTGAAAATTCATACTGCTTATCTCAGCCATACTATCGAGCACACAGGGTGTAACGCCCGATGCGGCTAAGAGAACCAGAAGCCCAAACAAGTAAACAAACTGCTTAAAGGGCTTCTATCGCTATTGTTTACTTTTTTTTGTTTACTTTTTACCGGCTTTATCACGATATTGTTTTAACAATTTTCGGTTAAAATCCTTTTCAGATTTTATGAGCCTTACTATTTTTTTCGCTGGGAGTACCTGGCGAAGGCTGCTGAGATAATTTTTTCTCAACAGATAGAGTGCCCTGTTGGTGTTTTCCATTTGTGATAAAAGTGCTCGGGCCTGTTTCTCTGAAGTAGAATTGATAGTATCATCGCTGAGTTTTTGCAGATAGGTTTCCATTTTTTCATGCCGCAGCTTATACTTTTTCTCTTCATATGCATGGTAAAGAGGCCAGAATTTCTCAGCCTCTGCCGAAGCAAGTTCAAGCTCTTCATTTAAAAAAGAAATTTTATAGGCTTTAATTTTTTCGAGTTTTTGGTTTGTTTTTTCATTTTGCGCATAAAACGGGAAACTGGTCAAAAATAGAAGTATCGGCAGTATGTTTTTGATTTTCATTTTTTATAGTTTTTGTTTTGAAATTAAATTTCCAATTTTCAATAAGGGCAGCTGCAGTTTAAATCTTTTGCTATAGGATTAGATAGGCTTTAAAGTAAAAGGTTTAATATAAGTGCTTCACGTATTGCTGTTATAAATACGATCAGGCGTACTGATGGCTTTGCAGTTTCTAAAGCAGGGGAGGTATGAAATGGTATTTAGTTTTTCGGGCTGCAGTTCTTGGCAGATAATTTTTTAAGACAGTTATTGTTTTTTAGGAGCTTTTCCCCCTATATGTCTCACCTCAGCGTTAGCGAACGGGCGAAGCAATCGGGGCTAGCGCTGCCGGGATCACTGTCTTTGTCTTGGAGAATTGCATATCCACACAAATTTGTTTTATTAAATTTCCGGTATATTCAATTTTTATTTATGACATTACGCAATGAATAGGTAAGTAATCACGGTGATTTTATAAAAAAAAACAGTAAATTTAACAATATTTTAAAAACAGGAACGATGATTAAATTTTGGTTAATTACAATTTCGATCTTTATTCTCTCAACCTATATACTGGCTAAAGTAACTTTAAAATCAAATAGGGAACAAACCGGTGAGAGGATTTGGCGCTATGGCAATGGAAGGTCTGTTTATTGGCGTTTACTTACTTTGTGCAGTATTGGAATAACTATGGCACTAATGTTTATTTTTTATTGGATCGGAATACCTATTGTGTAAAAACATTAAAGAGGCTGTTATTTCTGCTCCTGACTAACTAATTTTTCAAACACAAGACCATTTTTAAATTAAGCCGAAGTCGCGGCTTGATGGTAGCGCGCTTTGGCTGATGGTTGTCTTATTTTCTTTCGCTTTTTTGTTTTAATAATTGTCTAATTGACGTTAAATGTCCAAACAATACAATTGGAACTATAAAAGTTGGCAACCAACTAAATGGAAAATTCAAAATCGCTATGTTGGGTTGTTCAAAAGCAAATTTTTGTATTGGTGATGGTGCTGAAAATAAAGCATTCACAACAATATTTATTAAAAGTCCAAGACAAATAAAGTTCCAGGTCAGTATTGCATTTGGGTTAATTTTCATTTTAGTCAAACCAAAGTAAGCAATGACCGGAGCTGTTATTCCTGCTATAATGTCAAAGTTCCGGCCTTCAAAAGTCATAAGCTGCGGAATTGCTTTGTTGATAAAAAGCCAAAACAAAACTATTTCAACCGGTACCCTAACAATGTTTAAATAGGTCAAGTTTTTGAGAGGCAAACTGTCAATAAATTGTCTTCCTTTTAAAGTTGCAACCAATAGAATGATTGTCAAAATAGTTGGTAAGATCCCTATCAGCATTATTTTTGGCGGCAAGGAGTTTGTGTCAGTGTTATAAAAACTTTCTAAAGTCAAAACAGCTTGAATAATCAGCCAAATTGTAAGACCGATAGAAATTGGTGCTGCTTTTTTTCGGGTCAATTCAGAATTCGAGCTTCTAATAGCCCAAATGAAAAGTAGCAAAGTCCCAACTGATGTAAGCACAAAAGCCAGTGATATGTATGCAGGTAAATTCTCTATCATTTTTTCTGTTTGTTGAAATGAAGGCTAACTCATTTATACCAGCCATAAAACGGCACAAATACTAGTTTTTTTTAGCTGGCTTTGTGCAATTAGTAATTGCTTTTTTTTTAGCGAATATAATAATAATAAACTAAATTTCTTAGCTGCGCACCAATAGGTACCAAGGAGCTATTTTAATTGCCTTGGCTGCTGTTACTATAGCTGGAAACAGCTGATCTAGTTTGAGGCTGGATTGATCCAGTATCAGGAATTGCCGGGGAATCTGATTAGAATTGATCATCTGGTCAATTATATGTAGTATTATTTTTTAGGTTTAATTAGTTTTTAGGAGCTTTTCCCGCTATATGTTTCACCCCAGCGTTAGCGAACTGGCGAAGCAATCTTTTGTGCCGAAGCGCAATTTCCTGCAGGTATTCCTCGACATTTGACAGGTTCTTTGTTTTCTTTTTCAAGCTTCACCATAGCGCTGACCAGCTCCTTGATGTTTTCCAATCGGTCGTAAACTAAAATTCATATGTTTTTTCTTAAACTATTTTTTTAACTTTACGTAATCGTTAACCCTTGCACGGATATGCTTCGATGGTTTATCAACTTGAAAAAGCTAATTTATTTATATTAGCATTTGCATATTTTTAAATTTTTATCTTTACTTAAAAATACACTACTATGGCCTTGTCCCAACAAAATTTCCAGAGACATATTTATATAGCAGATGATGACCAGGATGACAGAATCTTCTTTACCGAGGCCATGCTGGAAGTTAATCCTGAGGTTGTTTTAAAAGAAGCACAGTATGGGGCGGAACTCATGGAGATCCTCCATACGCTGTCCGATCCGCTTCCCGATGTTATTTTTCTGGATTTGAACATGCCCAAAAAAAACGGCTTTGACTGCCTGGAAGAAATAAGAAAATTAAAAGGGGCCATAAGAGAGGTAAAGGTTATTATGTTTTCCACCAGCAGTGATCCCCTGGACATTGACAGGGCACTCGAGCTTGGGGCCAGTTTTTATGCAGTGAAGCCCAGCGGGTTTGATACCCTGAAAGCATTCCTGGCTGAGGTCCTACAAATGGACTGGCGCTGCTGCAATAAGGACAGTGGAAAATTTCGGTTAATTTAGCTGTTGTAAACCTTCCTTTCAATTTCATCAAATCAGCCGTTTATTTTGTCCTTATGGTACTGGGCAAGCCATTTTTCCATTTTCTCAAGCAGCTGGATTTCCTTCGGGTCGCCCGTGGGATCTGAAAGTCCTTTGATAGTGCGGCTGTAATTGAATTTCCCCTGCTCAAAGCGGCACGTAAATTTTGGCAGTTCATTGTGGGAAACCATCCAGCTGTCGGGGGCTATTTTTTTTATTTCAAACTTTTTCATATCTCATTCCCGTTCAAAGCTGCTATGACAGCTTTAAATCTACTGTCAAAAGGCAAAATTAGCGGTTTTATTTTTATTGCAGGGCGCTTTGATGTTAAGTTAGCGGCCGTACCAGAAATTGAATCGGCTGGTAGTGGGGACTGCCCGAGAAGCTACGCCTTAAAAACAATAAAAATTAATCCAAAAAAAGCCTCCTAAATGCAGTCATTTAGAAGGCTTTTCAATTTTGTAATAGGCGGTAAGAGGTATATCTTTATTCCTCATCATCCTCATCGGCCTGGGACTCATCAAGAGTCCTTCTGTCTGCATCGTCATGGTCCAGTTCGGTGGGCTGGTGGTCGGCAGATCTTTCATCATCATAGTGCTGGTTCACTCCCGGATCGGTGTGCTCCATGGTTTCTGAATGGATGGATTCTTCCCCCATGTGATACATGCTGTCTTGCTGAGAATACGTATCGTAGTTTTCTTGTGGTATCATAATGTTATAATTTAAATAGTTTGTAATTTCTTTAAAGCTCTTCTTCCTGTTTCGGACTTATTGCGGCTTAGTGGAAGAAGGTAGGGTAAAATTAAAAATTAGAGGATGGATTAAATTACAGCCTGGCTTTGTTTAATTATATTATTTTCAGTTGGTTATGAGATATCAGATTGTTTTTTAGGAGCTATTCCCGCTATTCGTTGCAATCTTTTGTGCCGAACACCGGCACAAAAGGATTTTCACTGCTATCGGGGCTAAGGATTGAATCCATTTTTATGTTTTGGTTTTAGTTTTTCAATACTAATTAATAAGCTACAAAATTATTTTTTTCTACTATATTGGTGCCTAGCTCCTTGATTGTCTGATAGCTATTTTATAAATGCAAATCATTATTCTGTAAAAAAAAATATTACTATCCTCTTTACATTTGATAAAGGACAATCAACAAAGGATACACAAGGGAAATGCTAACAAGCGCGGCAATGCCAGCAGACCTGCGAAGACACACTTCTTTAAAAAAACGATAGTAAAAATTTAATTAAAAAAAATAAAATGATGAATTCAGACAAACCGGAAAATTACGGTCAGGATGACAAGAATTTTTAAAACGCAGACACAGGTAAACAGGGACAACAAAAAACTACCTCCACAGGTCATACCTTTACAGAAAATGCCCAGCCCGATTATGGAAATGACCTGAGTACCGAAGAGATCAGCAGGGAATCCGGTCACCATGATAAGCAGGATAGCAAGATTCCAAATTCAGACGAGCAAAACAGTGATCCAAACGGTAATCCTTATGATTCAGAGAATCTTGACAATGAATCGGACAGTGAATCGAAAGATATAACCGAACAGGACATTGAAGAGGATCTTATAAATAATGATCCCTCTGAAGGTTTTGAAACTGAAATTGATGCTCCTCAGAGCAATGAGGCTGAAGGTGAGCCCTTTAAAACCATTGAACCAGACCAGGATAATCCCGTTCATAAGGAATTCGAAATAGGGGCACTGGGCAATGAGGAGCTTCGAGAAGATGAACGCGCCCGAGATGAAACAGACGGTGGTGCGCCCGGCAATATTAAACCTTCCCAGCGAAAATTTTAATGTATCCAGATTTGATGCCAATAAAAAAACCGTTATTATTAACGGTTTTTTTTACAGGATCTTGCGATTACTCTGCTTCTTTACACTATGATTTATCCCAGTTGATCAAATCCGTTGTAGCTGTTGCTGCAGGCAGCATTTTATATTTCGTTACTGCGTAGTTTCTCTTTCCACTTATTTAGAGCTTCAGCATTGCTTCCAAAATTAGACTCTGTATCAAATTCATTTAGAGCTTTGTCCCTGGCATCTAAATGTTTCTCTATAATTCCGTTAACTTTATTGACATTTCCCGCATTTATTTTTCCGCTGTTAATCTCTTTTTCTGATTTTTTGGCAAAGTAATGTGAAATGTTATATTTCAGCTGTAGGTAATCCAGTAATTGCTGGGATTTATATTCGGGTTTAACCCACGATAAATCCCTTCTGATTCCTCCATAGGATTCAACAGTGATAGTTCCTGTCCAGACATTTACTTTTTTGGTAAAAACACCAAATGTCAATTCCGGATGGACATGCAGATCTTTGCTTGATTCAGGTGGCATTTTAAAATCAGACCATTCCAAAATAGCTTTTGACCTTGCAGATATAGTATCGCCCTGGTTTGCTTTGGTCATTTCCGAAACAACCCTGTCCCATTTTTTCTGGTTCTTCCCCTGGCCAAAAGTAAAAAGTGTCAGGCAGAGGCCTAAAATAGTTAATGTTAATTTACTCATTTTTTCAATTTTTTAGTTGAGATTATATCAGCAGTATTTTTTGATAAAGCAGTTTTACACTGTTATAAGTCTTCTGCAGCGGTGTATCTGTTAGTGCAGCTTATTTTTTTCGGTTATTTTCTTCGTTAATAAACTATAGTATGATCTTCTAATCAAAGTTCCTAAGCCTTTTAATTCCTCAATATTTATAGTTTTTGCACCCTTTTCCTTTTGAGCTGTGTAAAGTTCGTTGAATCCATCTTCAATTTGCTTTATAATTTCCAATGTATCGGTTTTAAATTTTTTAAGCATTTCACCTTCTACATCTTTGGATATCTTTTCTTTTATTTTTTCAATGAGATTTACGGTGGTTTTCAATACGTCTCCTGCGAGTTCTATGGTAGCTTTATGCAATTTCTCTTCTGTTGGTAATTCAGCATTTTGAGGAAAGATTTTCAGAATAAAAGTTGCTTTTCCTTCTAAATAATTAAAACAGGATTCATAATTTTTTGCATTGTAATTATGCATAAATTGATTACGAATTTCCATGAATGTCTGGAATTTCTTCTTTTCATTTTTGTCTAAAGCACCGATGTCAATTAATAGATCTATTTTTTGATTAAATGATAGATTTCCACTTTGATTTCCAAATGACTTAGTTTCTTCATAGTTCTCTATACCTAAAAGTTTAGAAAGAAATATTGAGGTGAAATTTTCTATCAAAAGTGAGTATTGAAGAATTTCTTGTCTATTTTCTACACCAATGTCTAATTTCATGAAGTTTGGGTTTTGTTGCCACTGACTAATTTATATTAACGGTAAAATGGCGCCAATACAACTTTTTTAGCGGGCTTTGTTCAATTAGTATGATTTTTTAGCGAATATAAGAATAATATACTAAATCTTTGAGATGTGCAGTAATAGCTGTAAATCACTTATTTTACTTGTTCTGGGGCTGTTTTTAATTTAGTTAAAAATCAGCTGCCTGTTTTTTTTTGCCGAACTAAGACGCCAGCGGTCTTGAGGCCACGGGAACATCTTTTTCAATTCACCCCAAGCTGACTACTTTTCTTGTTGCTCTTTATCCATAGTATCCCCATTGCTTCCCTTTTTCTTTTTACCCGAGACCCTGTATGCTTTTGTTTTATTTCAGGAGCAAAGGTAGTCCGTGTCCTTGAGCAAAAGCAAGGCCGGGGCCTTTCAGGTCTTGTCAAAAAATCTCCACCCATCCGGGTTGTTTTTTTTGCCAGAGCCTTGCTTTTGCCGGACACTCACCTTTTTATGCTCATGAAACAAAACATAGCATACTGCGGCTCTTTAGACGAATAAAAAAAAATGTCAGAAATGAGAATTGAAATATTGAAAAAAGCAATGATGAAACAAAACAGCGCCTGCTCTCATTGCCGAATAAATTTCAAAAAAAAAGAAAAGAAAAAAAAGTCAAAAGTAAAAAAGCGGGGGCGGGAAAAAGAAAGTAATAATTTAAAAACTAGAAATCATGAACATTACAGGAAGATTGACAAAAGATGCGAAAGTAAGCACATTGTCAGACAGCAGACAGGTAGTAAATTTTTCGGTAGCCATAAACGAGAGCTACAAAAACAGAAAAGGGGACAAGGTGGAGCAGACCACATTTTTTGATTGCGCCTACTGGATAAGCCCAAGGGTTGCCGAGTGGCTGACCAAAGGCACGGTGGTGGAGCTCACTGGCATGGTAAGCGCAAGGGCGTGGACAGGCAATGACGGGGAGCCTCGCGCGGGGCTGAACTTCAATACCTCGAATATCAAACTGCACGGGGGCGGGAAGAAGTCCGAAGGTGCGCAGGCGGTTCAAAATGTGCAGGCGGTTCAAAGTGGACAGAATGCGGTGCAGGGCGAAAGC
This sequence comes from Flavobacterium piscisymbiosum, assembly GCF_020905295.1. Taxonomy (NCBI): domain Bacteria; kingdom Pseudomonadati; phylum Bacteroidota; class Flavobacteriia; order Flavobacteriales; family Flavobacteriaceae; genus Flavobacterium; species Flavobacterium piscisymbiosum. The sequence continues at coordinate 4,354,068 of NZ_JAJJMM010000001.1, forward strand.
AAAAAGGTCACCGTAAAAGAGCCTGAGGACGACATCCCGTTTTAACGGCAGGCATTAAAGCGTTTTAAACAATTTTATTTCAAACTTTTAAAATCAAATATCATGGCACATAATATCAATTACAACAGCGAGACAGGAAAGTATTCTTTTTTCAGCGTAAAGGAAAAAGCATGGCACGGGCTCGGGCAGATTGTGGAGCAGTACCCGACAAGCTCAGAAGCCATCAGACATGCAGGGCTTGATTACGAGGTGGCTAAAAGCCCTTTATACACAAAAGCATCGGGCATTATCCAAACTGCGGGCGGTATTGAAATGGGCAGTACTGAATTGGCAGTACCTGACTGCTTTGCCACCATCCGCACCGACAGTAATGCGGTTTTGGGCGTTGTTGGGAAAGACTACCAAATCGTGCAGAACCGTGAGGCGTTCAGCTTTTTTGATGCGATTGTCGGGGGCGGTGACGGTATACTGTACGAAACGGCAGGGGCACTCGGGCAAGGCGAACGCATCTTTATTACCGCCAAACTCCCTGATTATATCAGGGTCGGAAATGGGGATGATGTGACTGAAAAGTACATTTTCCTGACCACCTCCCACGACGGAAGCGGAAGCATCACGGCGGCTTTTACGCCCATTCGCATCGTATGCCAAAATACCCTTAACGCTTCACTCCGCTCGATGAGCAACGTGGTGCGCATCCGCCATACATCAGGGGCAAAACAGCGCCTTGATGATGCCCATAAAGTAATGGGACTGGCGGACAGGCTGAGCAGTCAGTTAGAAGGTATTTTCAATGAATGGGCTAAAGTGAAGGTAACAGATACGCAGGTTAAGAAATTGATTCAATTGGCATTATGTCCAAATACCGAAACACTCGCTTTAATTAGAAAAGGGGCTGAAGATGAAGTGTCTACCGTGTTTAAAAATACCGTTGAGGACGCTTTTGCGTACGCCATGGCAAGCGAATCTCAGCAGATGGAGACCACTAAAGGCACGCTTTTCGGGGCTTATAATGGCGTGACGGGCTACTATCAGAATGTGCGAAAATACAAAGACAGCGAAGCCAAACTGCAGTCCATTGTCATGGGAGGCACAGCCCAGGGAAAAGCCCAAAAGGCGTTTGAACTGTGCACGGCTTTTCAGGCGGATGGCGAGCAAATCCTAAACCTGAATTAGGCAGGCAGATAACCAAAGGCTGTTGCAAACCGTGACAGCCTTTACAATCAGGAGCTAGTGATGCGATAGCAGGGTTGGACATCTGCACAATTGAATAACATAAAAACGCAGGGATTATGGCAAGGAAGGACAGCAACAATTTTGAGTTTATCCTGTATCTCTACAATGAATTTGTCAGCAAACACCGCAGTATAGGTAAGGAAGCCCGTATGTATTGGCATATTTTGGACAAGTATATAGAAGTGGGGCTTTCAAAAAAAAGCCAGAAAGCCGAAAAAAAGTACGCCCAAAAGCTTACAGCCATCATCAGGGAGGCAGTAGGGGAATGGAACACCCATCTGCTTATCTTAAAAGGGGGGAACAGCCGAAGAACTCGACAACGGTTTTTTTGAGAATATCACAACGCCCATGCAGTGCGCTTCGGGTCTAATGGTGGACATGGAAGGCTATATGAAACAGCTTGAAGATACCAAAAAGCAGTCGGCTATGGAAAAAGAGAAAGCCGATACCAAGAAAAAAGAACAGGAAGCCAAAGACAAAAAGTTCAGCGAAGCTATGGCGAAAGCCCATGAACTGGAAAAAGAAGGGAAATTTCGTGAGGCATGGATAAAAGTGCCCGAAATACATGAATTTCCACTAAAGGCGGAGGAAATACGCAGACGTAAATCCGAGCTGTCGGCAAAGTTTGCGCCCGATCTGTTCGGCAGTACAACAGAAACCGTAAAGACCAAACCGCCTCGAGAGGCACTCTTTCCTGACTATAGCAATGGCAATGTGCAAGAGTCCGAAACGGACGAGGAAGAAACAGAGGCAGAGGACATGGAAAACTTGGAAGACGAGAACGAAGAGCAAGGATATTAATTTAAAATAAAAAAGTCATGTTATTAGCTACACAATTACAGCGGGTTTTTATACTCAAAGACAAGGGACAGGAAATAAGGCTTTCCGACCCCGAGCCAAGATGGAGCACCGAAGCGGTACTGAATTTTTATGCCCCGACCTATCCGATACTGACCACCGCCAAAATATCAGCCCCTGCCATTAGGGACGATGCGGTGGAGTACCGATTTGAAACGGTAATGGGAACAAAAGGCTAACCAAAATTTAAAGCCATGAATTATGCAACAGACAATCATATCGGGAACAGCGAGACTGCCCGAGCGAAAAAGACAAAAACAGCTTCACGTACAGCTCGCAGGGTTTATGGGTTGGATGCAGAGACCCAAAGACGCAGGCGAGGTGCAGAAAGACAAACCAAGGTCAGTTCCTGCGGGGATGCTACCGATGGTTTTCTAAAGGTTTCATTTCTGCCCATATTACAGAAGAATAAAACGGTACAGGCTTGTCAGGATGTTTCCAAAATGGAAAATGATTTTTATAGCTCTCTTGACAGTCTAGCTGAGTATTACCATATTGTGCCGATGGCGACCTGTCATTTTGAATATCCCTATAATATGGCATTGGCTGTATGGGATTTGGATGAGAAACTGAAAAAAAGTGTGGGGAACTTTTCCGAACTGCGGTTATTGCAGGATAGCCACATAACGTATCTGCTAAGCGAGGAAAAATTCAATACAGGCACAACGTTGTATTATATCCCCATAGAACCGATTTATCAAATGCTCAGAGAACCGAAGCACAAAAAGAATGCTCACCTGCTTTTATCGGTCTGCTCGTATCTGTATCATAGTGCCGATGTACCGTATTTCAGACAGCAGGGCAGTTATCTCTACTGGCTTTATGAGATGCACAGGGAATGGACAGAAGAGGAGCAGGACAGGGAAGAAAACGAGAGGTATATTCGGGAGTTTGACAAGGCGGAATTTATCGGGGACTATATGGGAAAGAAAATTTTCAGCCCCATGAACCTGAACTTTTTTGAAAAACGGCTTAACAGTTTTAAAAGCCATGATGCCTTTGATAAGCAGTGTTTGGATATAGGCAAAAAAGCTTTTGCCATATACACCGATTATCCCAACGAGGGTATTTTTCGAAATGCTCCCATGAATGACAGGGAGGAAGACGAAGAAACGGAAAGTGAGAGCATCGGAATGGAAAAGTACATTTCCTTTATTTCCGATACCAAAGGATGGCTGTATGAAAGCATTGAAGAAGGTATCAACAATGAATTTAACGAGTACGGGGCAATGGACGAACCGACCATTATAAAATGCTTTGACGGAAGGGAACTGACAGAGAACAGCCTTGATTTTGAAAGCCGATTGTTTGCCCCAATGTTGCAATAATAAAAGTAAATGCGGTCAGGGAAAGATTTCTTATTCTCAGTCCAATATCATTGAAGTGCTGTTGCACTTTTACAATATCACTCCAAATAGAAATAACATTTGGAATTAAATCTCTATCCGTTTTTTTGTAAAATGATGTAAACGAAAAATGATTCAACAGTTCACTAAAAGAATTTTCCAAAATAACATCAGCTTTAATTTCGTCATTAGCATGTCTTTGCTGGAATTCAGCTTCCCTGATAACATCTTCTTGCGACCAATGGGTAACTTCTTTTAGAAGCTGATATTTATCGTTACTTATTTTACTGCCGTATTTTGCGTAGACGCTTGTGATTTTAGCATCGTTTGCCATTCTAATATCGCGGTCTATTTTATCGCCAATGTAGATAGCATTCTCTTTTGAAACTTGAAAATCTCGCAATATAATACCAAGAATTTCACTGTCTGGTTTTTTAATTGTCTTTGACAAATATCTGATTTCCGTCTTTACGGGCTCCCAATGTTCATCATTGTAGATCTTTTCAACACTTTGTGGCACGCCAGTATCTAATGGTGTGTATATACAGTCAAAAATACCGTCAAGCTCTAAGTGTTTGAGCCTATATTTTGTAAAAAAAGCATTTGATTCTGTGAATCCTATGATAAGGACTCCCTGAGATTTCAACTGTAATAGTGTTTTTAAAACACCATCATACATTTTTAAATTTGACTTTTTGTTGCTGTTATATTTGTGAAGTATACTTTTTCCAACTAAAGGTTTCTTAGTGATTTTCTCTTTTTGTTCGGCACTCAACATTTCAAGTTCACCAAAAGCAAAAGAGACTTCTGTAGTATTATATTTTTGGTGTAATTTTTTAAAATCCAGTTTCAACCTGGTTTCATCAATTCCAGAAAAATCTGCAATTTCATTTAAATAAGGACCGAAAGAACTATGCCACATACTGAGCCAATCCCAAATTGTATCATCTAAATCTGTTACAACACAATTTTTAATAGTATGTCTGCTCATAGCTCTTTTATTATAGAACTAAATTAATATTTTTTATTTAGTAAACACTTTAATTAATATGATTTTTGCAGAATCTCATCTACCTACAATTTCCAACCTTACCTGCTGTCTATATATTCTCTAATAATATAACCGTGCAAAATATCCAAGCCGGTAAAAGACTTCCTTGGAAGGACAAGTAATGCTGATAAATAAGTTCTAATCATTTCTACAATTAAATTACATTTTTATGAATTTTAAAAGTGTAATTATGGAGAAGGATATTGATTACAGTAACTCAAAGTTGACCCCAGAAAAAGCTTTGCAAATGCTTCGATCTGAGGGGCTAGATGTCACAATTGAACAGGCAGAGGAAATCTTGTATTTCTTGAGAATAATTGCTAATATCGCTGTGTTAAAACATTTAAGCAAAAGAAAATGAGTAAGATAGCAGACTTATATATTAGAGTGAGTACCGACGAGCAGGCAGAAAAAGGCTTCTCCCAACGGAATCAGGAGGAAATGCTAAGAAAATATTGCAGTATAAACCAAATACAGATACGTAATGTAGTTTATGAAGATCATTCAGCAAAAACTTTTAACAGGCCTCAATGGAAAAAATTTCTTGATGATGTAAAAAAAAATAAAAACAAAATTAATTTGGTTCTTTTTATGAAGTGGGACAGGTTCAGCCGTAATGCGGGTGATGCTTACCAAATGATAAATGTTTTAAGAAAATTGGGTATAGAGCCGCAGGCGATAGAACAGCCACTTGATCTGAGTGTTCCGGAAAACAAAATGATGCTAGCATTTTACCTGGCCGCACCCGAGGTTGAAAACGACCGAAGGGCATTGAATACTTTTCAGGGGCTTAGAAGGGGAAAGAAGGAGGGAAGGCATATGGGTATGGCCCCTTATGGTTATGCTAATAAAGTTACAGAAGATGGAAAAAAATATATTGCCATTGTGCCTGAGAAAGCCATAAAAGTTATATGGGTGTTTGAACAGATTGCGAAAAATATTTTTAGTACTGAATCTATTTACCAAATGGCCAAAGAGAAAGGCTTTGGGATCTCTAAGAACAACTTGTGGCTTATTATAAGAAACCCTCTTTATTGCGGAAAGATCGTTGTACCTCAGTACAGAGATGAAGAGGCGAGATTAGTCAATGGCCAGCATGATGCAATTATTAGCGAAGGATTGTTTTACCAAGTACAGGATATCCTTGATAGTAAATCACGGACATATCGACCGAAAATTAAAACAATAGAAAATTTTCCCCTTAGAGGTTTTTTTATGTGTCCTAAATGCGGACAGAAGTTAACAGGAAGCAAATGCAAAGGAAGAAATAAGTATTACTACTATTACCATTGTGATAAAGTTTGTAAATGGAGAATAAACTCTGAGATAGCAAATAAAACATTTAAAGTGCATTTAAATAAATTTAAACCTTTACCCGAAGTGAAGAAACTATATTCAGCAGTTCTGCTTGAAGGCTACAGGGAGCATACTGGATTAATCATTAATGAAAAAAAGAAATCTCTTGAACAAATTGCAGTTTATGAAAAGAAACTGACCGTTGCCAGAAATTTATTAGTCACCGAGAAAATCGACGCTGAAGACTATCATCTTATGAAAAATGAATACAATGCTGTTATTAGCAAGTTAGAGAAAGAGCTTGGAAATGTAGATGACGATAGAGAGAATATAGAGTATCTAACAAGCACGGGACTGGAAAACCTTTTAAAGCTAGGCGAGGCCTTTGATGGCGGGACTTTAGCTGATTCCAGGGAGATAATTGGTTTAATTTTCCCTGAAAATTTTACATTTTCAGAAAACAAAATCCGCACCGCCCGAGTGAACGAAATCATCAACTGTATTTATCTGGTAAACAATAGGTTACGGGCAAAAAAAAACGGGACAAAAGATGATATTTTTCTTTTGTCCCGAGTAGTGACCTCGACTGGATTCAAACCAGTAACCTCTTGAGCCGTAATCAAGTGCGCTATTCAGTTGCGCCACGAGGCCTTTTTTTGTTATCAATTAGCTAATTTTTCGTAGCTTTGTTGATTGCTTATTGCGGGTGCAAAGATAGACATAAATGCGAGATATGCAAGCATAAAATAACATAAAAATTAAAAAAAATGAAGATTGAAAATTATGTACGTGATATTCAGGGATTTCCAAAAGAAGGAATTTTGTTTAAAGATATCACTCCACTATTAAATGATCCAATTGCGACAAAAGAATGCCTTAATGTTTTAATAGAATCTTTAAACGGACAAAAAATAGATAAAGTAGTAGGAGCAGAGAGTAGAGGTTTTTTCTTTGGAATATTATTGGCGCAGGAACTAAATGCAGGTTTTGTTCCCGTTAGAAAGCCTAAAAAGTTACCGTATGAAACCATTTCGGCAACTTATGAACTGGAATATGGTACCGATAGCTTAGAGATGCATACAGATGCAATAAAAAAGGGAGACAAGGTTTTGATACATGATGATGTTTTAGCGACAGGAGGGACCGCAAAAGCAGTTTGTGAGTTGGTCGAGAAGTTAGGAGGGGAAATTGTACAATGTAATTTCCTTATGGAGTTAACTTTTTTAAACGGAAGAGAAAAAATTAAAGACCATCCTATTTTTGCTGCAATTACGTATTAAGGATAAATCCAACAATAAAAAAAATCCCAATTCTAAAATTTTTTAGAATTGGGATTTTATATTTTACTCGAAGTATTTTATCTTAAACTAGCTCCAAGCTCCGTTTCAAAAGTATGTTGTAATTTCGACATAATTTTATCAATTTGAGCGTCTGTAAGCGTTTTTGTATTATCCTGAATGGTGAAACTCAAAGCATACGATTTTTTGCCTTCAGGAAGCTTACTTCCTTCGTAAACATCAAATAAGTTAACATCTTTCAAAAGTGACTTTTCTGTTTGCTTAGCAAGGTTGAAAATGCTTTCGTAAGTGGTGCTCTTATCAATCAATAAAGCTAAATCTCTACGAACTTCAGGATATTTAGGAATTTCAGAATACTTGATTTTTCCAGTGATGATTTTAAGTACCAAATCCCAGTTAAAATCAGCAAAATAAACATCTTGTTTGATTCCGAAATGCTTTAAAATAGATTTTTTAACCACTCCCATTTCTACCAATGTGTCATTGTTATAGCAAATAGCAGTTCCTTCAGAGAAAATATCAGATTGTACCGGAGCGTTAGAAATTTTATCAATTCCTAAACGAGCCAAAATTCCTTTTACGTATCCTTTTAATAAAAAGAAATCAGTAGTTTTTTGCGGATTAGTCCAGCTTTCTTTGTTTCTGTTTCCTGAGATCAGTAAAGTCAAATGTTTGTGCTCTTCGTATCCGTTAAGGTATTTATGATATGATTTTCCGAATTCAAATAATTTTAAATCAGCATTTTTTCTGTTAATGTTATACGAAATCGCTTCTAAACCAGAGAACAATAAAGATTGACGCATAGTAGACAAATCACTACTTAACGGATTCAGCATTGTAACGTTATGTTCTTCTTTTAAAGCAGTTGATAATTTAGCATAAGCAGCTGTTGTCAAAGAGTTGGCCATCATTTCATGAAATCCCTGAGAATTCAATTGCGATGCTATTACATTTTGCACTTTGTAATCTTCTGTTCTTGGCGAATTAGATACCGTTGCATTGAATTTTTTCGAGAAATTGATATTGTTATATCCGTAAACTCTCAAAATCTCTTCGATTACATCTATTTCACGTTGCACGTCTACGCGATATGCAGGAATTGTCAGCCCTAAACCAGAATCAGAAACGCTATTTACTTTTATGTCTAAAGAAACCAGGATTTTTTTGATGGTATCTTTTGGAATTTCTTGTCCGATAATTTTAGAAACATGACTAAAGTTCAGTAAAACAGAGAAATCTTCTATTTTTTTAGGATAAACCTCTACAACATCAGATGTTATTTTTCCGCCTGCAACTTCCAGGATTAAAAGCGCTGCACGTTTCAATGCATATTCTGTAATCGTTGGGTCAATTCCTCTTTCAAATCTAAAAGAAGCATCCGTATTCAATTGATGTCTTTTTGCCGTTTTACGAACACTTACAGCATCAAAATAAGCACTTTCTAAGAATATAGTTGTTGTACCATCAGATACTCCTGATTTTTTTCCTCCAAAAACTCCCGCAATACAAAGCGGACCTTTTTCGTCGCAAATCATTAAATCTTCTTTGTGTAATGTTCTTTCAACATCGTCTAAAGTCACAAATTTGGTTCCTTCAGGAAGAGTTTTAACAATGATCTTTCCATTGATTTTAGCAGCATCAAAAGCATGTAAAGGTTGTCCTAATTCATGTAAAACATAATTGGTAACATCTACAATATTGTTTTTTGGAGTTAATCCAATAGCTTTCAAACGATCTTGTAACCATGCTGGAGATTCCTGAACAGAAATTCCTGAAATAGTGACACCGCAATATCTTGGAGCCAAAAGAGGTTCTTCTACGTTCACATCAATTTTTAAAGTACGCATGTCTACTCTAAAATTACTCACAGATGGCGTGATCAATTCTACGTTTACACCACGTTGGAGCATTCCTGCTCTTAAATCACGTGCAGTTCCCAGATGGCTCATGGCGTCAGCACGATTTGGAGTTAAGCCAATTTCGAATACTTCGTCATTTACAACCTGAAAAACGTCTGCAGCCGGTCTTCCCGGAACTAATTTTTCATCCAGAACCATGATTCCGTCGTGGCTTGTACCTAAACCTAATTCATCTTCGGCACAAATCATTCCGTGACTTTCCTGTCCGCGAATTTTTCCTTTTTTGATAGTGAATTCAGCACCGTCTTTATCATATAAAACTGTACCTATAGTTGCTACAGGAACTTTTTGTCCTGCTGCAACATTCGCTGCACCACAAACAATTTGTATAGGAGCTTCTAAACCAATATTTACAGTTGTAATATTTAATCTATCGGCATCCGGATGCTTTTCGCAAGTAAGTACGTGTCCTACAACTACTCCTTCTAAACCGCCTTTAACTGATTGGTATTTTTCGACAACTTCTACTTCAAGACCTAAATCTGTAAGTAATTCTGAAGTTTGTTCTGATGTCCAGTCTGTTTTAATAAATTGTTTTAACCAGTTGTAAGATATTTTCATGTTAACTTTTTTATTCTTGTATAAGGTTACAAATATAAGGATTGCGTGTGGTAGTAAGAAACAATTTATTTGGTTTTTTCGAGCTGTTTTTATTTTATGTAAAACCCATTGTTATTGAGTAGTTTATAATTTTAAAGCCAATATTTTATTAATTAATTACTAAAAGATAGTTATAAAAACGAATGTGTAATTTTTGTGCTATTAGATGAATGAAAAGTGCTATTCTCTTTCATTTTATGAAAGTAAATTTGGAATGAATCAAAAAAAACAAATTATGAACACAGCCACACAAAAACCTGAATTTAAGGTAAAATATGATAATTATATCAACGGAAAATTTACAGCTCCGGTAAAAGGAGAATATTTTGACGTTCTTTCTCCAATTGATGGAAAAGTATTTACAAAAGCAGCACATTCAGGAAAAGAAGATTTAGAGCTAGCAGTTGATGCAGCTTCTGAAGCGTTTAAAACATGGGGAAAAACCTCTGTTACGGAAAGAAGTATTCTACTTAATAAAATTGCGCAAAAGATAGAAGACAATCTGGAATATATCGCAACAGTTGAAACCATCGATAACGGAAAACCAATTCGTGAAACACTTGCAGCAGATATTCCGTTGGCAATTGACCATTTTAGATATTTTGCAGGCGTAATTCGTGCCGAAGAAAGCTCGATTGCAGAATTGGATTCACAAACAGTTTCGATTGCTTTAAGCGAACCATTAGGGGTTGTTGCACAGATTATTCCGTGGAATTTTCCAATTCTAATGGCAGTATGGAAAATCGCTCCGGCATTAGCTGCAGGAAACACAATTGTTTTGAAACCAGCAGAAAGTACGCCGATTTCTATTTTAGTTTTGATGGAATTAATAGGCGATATTTTGCCTCCGGGAGTTTTAAATATTGTAAACGGTTTTGGTGCAGAACTTGGACGCCCATTGGTTACCAATAAAAAAGTAGCTAAAGCAGCATTTACGGGATCAACCACTACAGGACGTTTAGTGATGCAATATGCTACAGAAAATATTATTCCGGTAACATTAGAGCTTGGAGGAAAATCTCCCAATATCTTCTTTCCATCCGTAGCAGATCACGATGATGATTTCTTCGATAAAGCGATCGAAGGTGCTGTATTATTCGCTTTAAACCAAGGCGAGATTTGTACTTGTCCGTCAAGATTACTGATTCATGAAGATATTTATGACAAGTTTATCGCCAGAGTAATCGAAAGAACTGAGGCTATTATTGCCGGAAATCCGCTCGATAAGTCGACTATGATTGGTGCTCAGACCTCATTGGTTCAGAAAGAAAAAATCATGTCTTATATAAAATTAGGTAAAGAAGAAGGAGCGGAGCTTTTGACAGGAGGAGATGAAAACCACTTAGGAGGAGATCTTGAAGGCGGTTATTATATCAAGCCAACTTTGTTTAAAGGACATAACAAAATGAGAATTTTTCAGGAAGAAATTTTTGGACCTGTTCTTGCCGTTACCACTTTTAAAACTACCGAAGAAGCTATAGAAATCGCGAATGACACGATGTATGGTTTAGGTGCCGGAGTCTGGACGCGTGATGCGCACGAAATTTATCAGGTGCCAAGAGCAATTCAGTCAGGTCGTGTCTGGATCAATCAATACCATTCTTATCCGGCCGGAGCGCCTTTTGGAGGTTATAAACAATCCGGAATTGGTCGCGAAAACCATAAAATGATGTTGGGACAATATCGTCAGACTAAAAACATGCTGATTTCTTATGATAAAAAGAAATTAGGTTTCTTTTAAATTGTATAAACCAAAGGGCAGTAAGCAAATCACTTACTGCTCTTGCAAATCAATAAACTATGTTGCCAAAAACAATGAAAGCTGCAGTTGTAAGAGAATTTGGTTCTCTTTTGAAAATTGAAGAAGTTGAAGTAAAACGCCCGGGTAAAAACGAAATTCTTGTAAAGGTAATTGCGAGTGGAGTTTGTCATACTGATTTACACGCAGTAGAAGGAGACTGGCCCGTAAAGCCAAAAATGCCGTTAATTCCGGGGCACGAAGCCGTTGGTTATGTTGTAGCCGTTGGTCAGGATGTAAAAAATGTAAAAGAAGGTGATGCCGTTGGTGTGCCATGGCTTTACAGTGCCTGCGGAGGATGTGACCAGTGCATTACAGGTTGGGAAACTTTGTGCGACAGCCAGCAAAATGGAGGTTACAGTGTAGACGGTGGGTTTGCAGAATATGTAATTGCCGATGCAAGATATGTTGGGCTTTTACCATCGAATGTAAATTTTATGGAAATGGCGCCCATACTTTGTGCTGGTGTAACCGTTTACAAAGGCCTTAAAGAAACTGAAGTAAAACCTGGAGAATGGGTAGCGATTTCAGGAATTGGAGGATTGGGGCACGTTGCAGTACAATATGCTAAAGCTATGGGCATGCATGTTGCCGCAATTGACGTTGCAGATGACAAACTTGATTTGGCCAAAAAACTTGGAGCAGACTTAGTAGTAAACGCAAAAAATCAAAATCCTGGAGAATTCTTAAAGAAAGAAGTTGGCGGAATGCACGGGGCATTGATAACAGCCGTTTCGCCTATAGCTTTCAAGCAAGGACTTGAAACATTAAGACGAAAAGGTACAATGGCACTCAACGGACTTCCTCCGGGAAATTTTGATTTATCAATTTTTGATACTGTTTTAAACAGAATAACAATTCGCGGTTCGATTGTAGGTACACGTAAGGATATGAAAGAGGCAATAGAATTTGCCACAGAAGGAAAAGTAAAAGCAACAATTACTCCTGCAAAATTAGAAGATGTAAATGACGTTTTTGATAAAATGAAAAAAGGTCAGATAGAAGGAAGGGTAGTTCTTGAGATTGCAAAACCTTAAATTAATCATGAAAGCAACAAACACAATACGTTTGTTGCTTTTTTTTAATATAAAAAGCCATGATAAAAAGAATCGATGCTACAGATAAAGCTATTGAATTGATAAACATTCTAAAAGAAAAACACGGTGATTTGATGTTTTACCAAGCCGGAGGTTGTTGTGAAGGAACCCAGCCCCAATGTTTTGAAAAGGGTGGATATTATCAACGAATGGGAGATGTTTGTATAGGAACTATTGAAGATACAGAATTTTGGGTCGATAAGGATTTATTCGAATATTGGAAACATGCGCATTTTACGCTAAAAGTAATCGACGCTTTTGGAGTTGGCGGTTTTTCGCTAGAGACTCCTTTAAAGAAAACATTCCAAATCGAATATAGAATTTTTACCGAAGAAGAGGAGAAAAATTTGGAACCGGTACGTTTTGTTGAATAGGTTCTAAGTTGCTGAGATTCTAAGGTTCTAAGTTTTCAGAGTGACAAAGGAGCAAAGGAACAAAGGTTCAAAGGAACAAAAAGACAAAGAAATAAAGAGACAAAGAAATAAAAGAACAAAAAAACAAAGGTTTTGATGCACAAAGATTGACCGGAGAGACGCACAGCAGTGTGTCTAACACCTAGTATGTAAAATTGGAAAAATCAGCAGGAAAAATTGAAAAGGAAAATTGGTATGGGAATAGAAGCGTAGGCGCACTGCTGTGCATCGCTACAATGAATGTTGTGTTTATAAACGTTGATGTATAAAGGTTGAGAGATAAATATTACAGAATAAACATTCTAAAAAAACTTTGTCCCCTTGTTCCTCTAACCTTTGCAACTTTTAAAAAAAAACTCAGAACCTTAGAATCTCAGCAACTCAGAACCTTAATTAACATACAACAACTGATATTGTTTAGGTGTAATTCCTTCATGCTTTTTAAAAAGTCTTGTAAAATAATTGGCATCTTCAAAACCGGATAAATAACAAACCTCATTAATCTGAATGCCTGGATTTTTTAATAGTTTCTTGGCATGTTTTATCTTTTCATTCAAAACATACTCAATCGGACTCATGCCTAATTCCCTTTTGAAAAAGCGATAAAAAGAAGCTGTACTCATGCAGGCTTTTTCACTTAGGCTTTTCAGGTTTATATTTTCTTTTAAATTAAGCCTTATGAATTCCGTAACTTCAAAAATGGGATTGTTTGAAGAAACAGAAACTCCCTGATCAATTGATTTTGCTGTTTGTGTTTGTATAATTCTAATTATCAATTCCTGCAAAGTCAAATCGGCCAAAGCATCTTTTGTCATAGAAGTACCCATGCATTCTTTAATCAATTTATTGATTGTAAGGGCAAGATCTATGTTATTATAAAAAAAATAGTTTTGATGATTTAATTGCCAATAACAATCGCTGCCTTCTCTGGGATAATGTTGGTTTAGAAAATTTAAGGTATCGTTTATCTTAGATTGGTCGATTGCCAATGCCAAACATTGTGTTGGGTTTTCTTTTGAAGCTTCAGGAAAATCAATTTTCATTTCAACATTCGACGGAATTACTACCGTTTCTCCTGGCAGATAATCAAATCCGGGTTCATCAAAAAGATGCATTATCTTTTTTCCTCTTAACATACTGGTGACCACAAAATCGTTAAATTTTAATGGCACTAACTTAGAAGATTCGTAAGTTTCAAAAATATTTAATTCACAATGATTTAATGTGTAAACGGTCCTGTTTTCAACAAGTGTTTTTAATGATTTTTCGTTCGATAAATGAGGAGGGTTGATGAAAGCACGTTGATTGTTCATTATGATTAATTTTTGTGGCGACTTTAAATTTAATCAAAATAAGTTAATAAACATTAGATTTAACGTTTAATTAAATCAGTTCTTCAACATGTTTTTTAATGTTTTCCGCGATTTTTTTTGTTGGTAAATCATTTTCGTCATCACCAAAAGGATCTTCAATTTCTTCGGCAATAAGCTCTAAACTCGCCAGTACATAAAATATGAAAACAACGACCGGAGCAACAAAATAACCCAGACTAATAGAGTAACCAAAAGGCAGTGTCATAGTATAAAAGAAAATGAATTTTTTTATAAAAGCGCTGTAGGAGTAAGGAATAGGCGTGTTTTTAATTCTTTCACAAGCTCCACAAATATCTGTAAAGGATTGCAATTCTTCGTTTAAAATAATAAGCTGATCTCCGGTAATTTTTTTCGAATCATATAAATCATTGATTTTATGAAACATCATTCTTTTTACCTGATTCGGTTTATGTTTATGGTGATCAATTTCTAAATCTACATCATCAAAAAGCTGCTTACTGGTTTCAGTATCATGAAGATGTTTATGTAAAATTGAAGCATAAGTGGGAATGAATTTTCTGAAGAATTTTCGATCATTTTCATCCTTCAGCATTGCCGAAAGCTTAATAGCCAGATTACGGCTATTGTTTACGAGACCTCCCCATAGTTTTCGTCCTTCCCACCAACGATCATAGGCAGTATTGGTTCTAAAAACAAGTAATAACGAAATTACAAAACCTAACATTCCGTGCATAATTGGAATGTTATGGATGTAATCGTTTTTGCCTACTTTAAAATAGGCGATTTCAAGATATCCAATTATAGAAGAGTAAATTCCGATAGCAATCATTATCGGAAACAGTTTTCTTACTGTATCTGATTTATGAACGTGGAAAATAAAAGTAAACCAGTCCTTGGTATTATATGAGATCATTTAAATTTGTTTTGAAACAAATTTAATCTAAAAATTAATATTTCCTGCTAATTCTTTCAGGGCAATTTCAGATAATTTAGCCTCATATTGTGCGTTGCTGTAGCGTACTTTTGCATTTACATAATTCAGTTGGGCTGTTCTGAAATCAAGAGTTGTTATCGTTCCAATTCTAAATTTGTCAAGCGTAATGTCTAAATTTTGTTTGGCAATGGCTTGATTATCTTCTTCAAGATCAATTAATTCTAAGTTGGTTAAATACGTTTGGAAAGCCGTGCTCAATTGCGTATTCAAAATCATGCTTTGTTGCTCAATAGCAATTTGAGAGTTTTCGATCTGCAATTTTGCTACTTTTTCATTTCTATGCTGATTCAATCCATCAAAAAGATTTAGCGAAGCATTAAAACCATAATTAAAACCTTTTGAAGAGTTTTCGCTTGTAAATCCAAGACTTGACTGGCTTTCAGAAAAATTATAACCAGAAGTTAAATTTATGGTCGGATATCGGCTTGCTTTTACTTGTTTGAGTTGTAATTCTGCAATACGTTTATTGATAATCTGCGATTCTAAAGCCGGATTTTGTTTTTTTGCCAGATCCATTAAGTCTATCAAAACCAGTTTGTTATCTACAGTAACCAAATCAGTTACTGCAAAATCGATTTGTGGATCACGTGCCAAATACTGATTCAGTAAAATCTTGGCATTTTTATACGATTCTTTTTGTCTTAATAAAGCAACCTGATCTGTGTTTAAATCAACCTGAGCGTTTAAAACTTCTAATTTTGAAGCTTTACCAATGGTGAAACGGTTTTGTGCCAATTGAACTCTTTGTTTAGAAATTACAATTGTAGTATCTAAAGCTGATAACTGATGTTGTTGCTGTACCAAATCATAATAAGCCGAATTTACCTGACCAATTTTCATTAAAACCGTTCTTTTTAGTTCGGCATCGCCTAATTTTTGGAGCTCTTTTAACTGATCGTATCTCGCAAACATTCTCATTCCGTCAAAAACAGTCCAGCCTAAACTAACTCCATAAGTTAAACTGTTGTTTTTGGCATTATTTAATGTAGTTGATGTTCCGTCCTGACGTACCTGTGTTGAGTTTGTAACGTTGTTATTGTCTACAATATTAGCTGTTGCAGTTGGCAGAAAACCAACATTTCCAACGGTAACGTTTGTTTCGCTTATTGTTGAATTATTTTTGGCAATCTTAATTTCGAAGTTATTTTCTAAAGCTATTTTCATAGCGTCTTCGATAGTCAGGATTTCCTGTGCGCTGCTTTTTGCTACACAAAACAAAAATAAAACGAGACTTATTAATGTTATTTTAGTTTTCATATGATGAATGGTTAGCTGCGAATGACACTTTAAAAACGAAATTCACAGCTTCTATATTATTTCAAATTTTAATATCTATTTATGGCTCTCTCTTTCGTATTCTTCGATATGATCAAATTCCGGATAATGTTTTCTGGCTTTAGACCACATCAAATAAATAGCAGGAATTACAAAAAGTGTCAATGCTAATGAGAAAATAGTTCCTCCAACAATTACAACTCCCATCCCGATTCTACTCGTAGACGCCGCTCCAAGTGACATTGCAATTGGTAATGCTCCTAAGGCAATAGCCAAACTCGTCATTAAAATTGGGCGTAAACGTGCTTCTGATGCTTCAAGAATGGCTTCCATTTTTGGTTTTCCCTGTTCTCGCAGCTGATTGGCAAACTCTACAATCAAAATACCATTTTTAGTTACCAGACCAATAAGCATTACAGTACCAATCTGACTGAAAATATTCCAGGTTTGATTGAATAGCCATAAGGAGAATAAGGCTCCTGCAACGGCCATTGGCACGGTCAGAATAATAATCAACGGATCGATAAAACTCTCGAATTGTGCGGCAAGAATCAAAAAGATTAATAACAATGCCAATCCAAAGGCAAAAGAAGTATTCGAACTACTTTCTACAAAATCTCGCGATTCTCCACTTAAATCGGTGGTAAAACTCTGATCTAAAACTTTAGCTTTAATTCGATCCATTTCTTCGATACCATCGCTGATACTTTTGCCCGGCGCCAAACCTGCAGAAACCGTTGCCGACATGTATCTGTTATTATGATACAATTGCGGCGGGTTACTTTGCTCTTCGACTTTTACAACATTATCCATCTGAATCAACTGACCGGATTTGTTTCTCACAAACATCGAAGTTAAATCCAAAGGTTTCGAACGGTCTTTTTGATCAAACTGACCAATTACCTGATATTGTTTTCCGTTTTTAATGAAATATCCAAAACGCTGCCCGCTTAAAGAAAGCTGTAAAGTCTGAGCGATATCCATAATTGATATTCCTAAACTCTCGGCTTTTTCGCGATCGATACTTACGTTGATTTCAGGTTTATTAAATTTTAAATTGACATCTGAGGTTGAGAAAACATCACTTTTACCCACTTCACTCATGAAAACGGGAATTTTTTCTCTTAGTTTTTCAAAATTTGGAGCCTGAATAATGTACTGAATCGGAAGTCCACCACGTCGGTTTACGGCAATGGTAGGCTGCTGAATTACAGATGTTTTAGCATCCGGATATTTTTTAGTCCATTTAGTTAACTGATCCGCAATTTCTTTTTGAGATTTGGTTCTTTCGTTTGGTTCTTTTAGTGAAAGTCTGATAAAACCTGAATTTGTTGCAGAACCTCCTGAACCTCCAGCGGTAATAACTAAACTTACTTTTTTCTCCGGGATAGAATCATCAACCAATCTTGACATTTCCTGCATGAAACGGTTGGTATAATCATAAGACGAACCTTCCGGAGTTGTCATACGCATCGTTACAGAACTACGGTCATCATAAGGTGCAGTTTCTTTTGGAAGTATGGTGAAAAATAAATAAATCAATCCAAAACAGGCAATAAGAATAGGGAAAGAGATCCATTTTTTTTCCATGAATCTGCCTAATGAAGCTGCATATCCACTATTTAATTTTTCGAAAAATGGTTCGGTTTTTATGTAGAATTTCGATTTTTTCTGTTCTCCGCCTTTCATTAAATAAGCATTCAACATTGGCGTTAAAGTCAATGATACAAATGCTGAAATTAAAACCGCGGCTCCAATCACGACCCCAAATTCCCGAAAGAGTCGGCCTACGAAACCTTCTAAGAAAATTACAGGTAAAAATACCGCAGCAAGTGTTACTGAAATCGAGATTACGGCATAGAAAATTTCATTAGAACCTTTGATGGCCGCTTCGATTGGCGACATTCCTTCTTCGACTTTTTTGAAGATATTTTCGGTTACTACAATTCCGTCATCCACCACCAGACCGGTTGCCAATACAATGGCCAATAAAGTTAATACGTTGATTGAGAATCCAAAAAGCCACATAATAAAAAACGTAGCAATTAAAGATACCGGAATATCAATTAAAGGTCTGAATGCAATCGCCCAATCCCTAAAAAACAAATAGATAATGATAATTACCAGAATAATCGAGATTCCTAAAGTTTCGGCTACTTCATGTACCGACTTTTTTACGAAAAGGGTATTGTCAAGCGCGATATTTAGTTTAATATCCTTTGGAAGATCCTTTTTTAAAGCATCATATTTTTTGTAAAATTCTTTCGAAATATCCAGGTAATTGGCTCCCGGCATTGGTACAATGGCCATACCAATCATAGGAAGTCCTGAGGATGTTAAAGATGTTTCGATATTTTCAGGTCCTAGTTCAGCACCGCCAACATCGCTCAAACGAACAATTTTATCTCCGTCTGTTCGAATGATAATATTATTAAATTCTTCCGGTTTCGAAAGATTTCCAATGGTCTTTACGGTTAATTCTGTATTGTTTCCGGTTAATTTTCCCGAAGGCAATTCGACGTTTTGTGCGTTTAAGGCATTTCGAACATCAGAAACCGTACAGTTATAAGCATTTAATTTTATCGGATCAATCCACAAACGCATGGCGTAACGTTTTTGTCCCCAAATTTGAACACCACTTACTCCGGGAATCGTTTCTAAGCGTTGCGAAATAACATTTTCTGCATAATCACTTAATTCCAAAGAACTTCTGCTGTCACTTTGTACAGTCATCGAAATAATAGATTCACTATCGGCATCGGCTTTAGATACTACCGGAGGAGCATCAATATCCTGGGGTAAACTTCGAACAGCTTGCGAAACCTTGTCACGAACATCATTTGCGGCTTCTTCAAGATTTTTATCCAGATTAAATTCGATAGTAATATTACTGCTTCCCTGATTACTGGATGATGTTATGTTTCGAATCCCGTCGATTGCATTTACTGCTTTTTCGAGAGGTTCTGTAATTTGTGATTCTATAATATCAGAATTGGCTCCTGTATAATTGGTTCTAATGGAAACCTGTGCAGGGTCGATCGAAGGAAATTCTCGAACACCTAAAAACGTATAACCAATGAAACCGAATAAAATAATCAAAAGATTCAGTACAATGGTTAAAACAGGTCTTTTTATACTAGTAGTAGATAAACTCATGTGAGATTTTGGATTTTAGAGTTCAGATTTTAGATTTTAGAAAATAGAATAAAGAAAATAGAAATAAGACTTGAAGCTTAAAAACTATAACTCAGATCTAACTCATAACCCATAACTCTTAACTTAAAATTATTTTTTTACTTTAACTTTTATAGGAGCCTCATTTTTTAATGACATTACGCCACTGGTAATCAAGGTATCTCCGGCTTTTAATCCTGATAAAATCAAAATCGAAGAATCGGTTCTTGTAGTAGCGTCAACCATCACTTCTTTGGCTTTCCCCATATTGGCTACATACACTTTTTTACCACTCTGAACAGGTACAATCGCTTCTGAAGGCACCACTATCGCATCTTTAATAATGTTTAAAGGTAGTTTTACATCTGCAAAAGTTCCAGGAAAAAGTTTTCCGTCGATATTATCTGCAATAGCGCGAATTTTTAAGGTACGTGTTGCTACTTCAACTTCCGGTTCAATCGCATAAATCTTTGCATTATAAACTTTTTCAGATCCTGAAACCGAGAAATCGATTGTTGAACCCGACTTTATTTGCGAAGCATATTTTTCAGGAACAGAAAATGTAATTTTTAATTTTCCTGTATTTACTAATTTGGCCACCAGAATAGTTGGTGTAATATAAGTTCCCGGAGAAATAGAACGTAAACCAATTTTCCCTGAAAAGGGAGCTTTTACAGCGGTTTTGGCAATTTGCGCTTTAATCAACTGACTTTGAGCTTGTGTAGAAGCATAGTCGGCATTTGCAATGTCAAATTCTTCCTGACTAATTGCCTCTTTTTGAAGTAGTAATTTTGCTCTTCTTTGATTTTCGGCAGCCAGACTTTCTTTAGTTTGAGCTTGTCTTAACTGAGCTTTAAGTTCGATATCATTTACCTTAAAAAGAACCTGACCTTTATTTACGTAACTACCTTCATCAAAGTAAATTCCTTCAACAATTCCTGAAACTTCACTATGAAGTTCTATTTGTTCATTTGCCTCAATAGATCCTGAAAGTGATAAATTATTATCGAATGTTGCAGTTTGAACTACTATCCCGGTTACTGAAGTTGGTTTGTCTTTGTCTCCAAAACTTTTAGATTCGTCGTTCTTCTTTTTATTAGAAACTATTCTATAGGTTATAAAGCCGCCGATGCATATAATCAGTAAGGCGTAAATAAGGTTTTTTACTTTCATAAAATTGAGGTAAATGTTTTTTGGGTATGTGTTTTTAGTAAGCCTACAAAATTAACTTTTTGAAACGAAAACGAAAGATGTTAGGTTTTATTTAACACTTGGTTAATATTAATTTTATGCGTTTTTTAACAGCTTTTTTTGTGGCTTTTTTGTAATTAGATAGATTCTGTACTAAAAGGTTTAATCACATTTGATTTTATTTTTTAATTAGAGACAGTTTTTTCAAATCAATAGTTCCTTCTTAGACAGTAAAAGATGCTTTTTGTGCTATTCAACTTAAGTTTTTCTTCTTAAAACTTTTGTTTAAAGTGAGTAAAATCAGGTGTTTTAACATTTATTAGTATTTTGTCTGATTTTTTTTGCAGTTTATCGATTTTATTCGTAACATTGATATGCTTAAACAAAATGATAATTTTTTTGTGAGAATAGTAATGTTTTTGGTGGTTAAGCGTGAGATTGTGTAGGTTTTTTATTTGTTTTTAAGTTAAAATTATTTCATATTAAAATAAAATATTTAACAATCGTTTAAACATTTTCTTCTTGTAACCAAAAAAAAAACTTTTTATGCTAAAAAAATTACTTGTTGGTTTATGGATGTTATTATTATGTGCTGCTATTTCTGTTTTATTCTGGCAAAACGAATTCAAATACAGTTTGCCTACACCAGTTCCTAAAAACTACCATGAGATAGCCATGGGAAGTAAAATTGATTTAAAATGCTGTATTACCGACAGCAGACCTATCTTTATTCACTTTTTTAATCCGGATTGTCCTTGTTCACGCTTTAATATTCCTCACGTAAGCGGACTTATTAAACAATACGGAGACCGGATCAATTTTAAAATTGTAGTGCTTAATAAACAAAAGGACTTTACGATAGAAGAAATTCAGAAAAAATTTGATGCCAAGATTCCGGTTTATTTTGATGAAGGTATTGCAAAAAGCTGCGGCGTTTTCTCAACACCTCAGGCCGTACTTTTGGATGGTTCCAGAAATTTATATTACCGCGGAAACTACAACAAAACAAGATATTGTACCAATGCAGATAGTAATTATGCGCAAATGGCAATTGATTCTTTATTAAAACAAACCAAGACCCCTTCGTTTGATGCTTTGGCTCTAAGAGCCTATGGATGTTCGCTACCAAAATGCACTAAATAAATCTATTTCTTAACCTAATTTCTTTAATTTATGAAAACAAAAGCCAGTTTGAATGAACGAGATTATCTGCACAATTTTATGTCGACAATGACACAAAAATCAGATACGATTATCAATTATGTTCTTGCCGTTTATTTCCTTTTAGGGATAGCTTTAGCCTTTAAGTATGACACATTCGAAATAGGAGTGGGAGTTGGTACTCTGAATCTCTTATTGTATTATTCGGCCAAATTTTTAATCAAAAATTCTAATTTTTATCAGTACGTTTTATCAATTGTTTTGGCCATATTTATGGCACAATACATTTACCAGATGCACGGATTGTTCGAGATGCATTTTACGGTTTTTATCGCCAGTACAATTTTAATTATTTATCAAAACTGGAAATTGCAGATTCCGCTTACGCTTTTAGTAGTCTTGCATCATGGCGCTTTGGCATACATGCAAAACTATATTTATACAGATCCAAAAGGATTACAGTTGTATTTCTCGCAGGTAAATTTTGATCTGGAAACCTTTATTATTCATGTCGTTTTAGCCGCAGTTGTATTTTTCATGAACGGGTATTGGGCGTATTATTTTAAAGAACACAGTCAAAATCATATTTCGAAAATTTCTGATGAATATGAATTGGAGAATATCAAATTAGCATCGGCGAAATACAGTTCGATGAGTGCCACTAAAGATTATAATGATTTTATTCACAGAACTACTCTTGATCTAAAGTTGCCAGTAAATTCGGTTTTAAAACTTATAGATGTTTCTAAAGGTCATACTGATAATGATAAACTTTTGAGTTATCTGGAGATGATGAGAGAAAGTGCTAAAAAAATTGATGATTTGGTGAATGACATCCATGTTAAATCGACCAATAGCAGAGGCCAGAGTTAATTTTTTCAATAAAAACTTAATTGTAGCAAATACTTTACAGGCCTCAATTTATACGCAAAATGCAATTGTATATTAATTTAAAATACAAAAATTATGGATACCAGATTTAATCGCCCGACTCCATCAGACAGAGAAGTTGACTGGAATAAAACTAAAGTATTATTAAGTAAAACAGACACAAAAGGAACTATTTTATATGCTAATGAAAATTTTATTGATGTATCAGGATATGACGAACACGAGCTAATTGGTCAGCCTCATAATGTGGTACGTCATCCTGATATGCCAAAAGTAATTTTCAAATTTTTATGGGACAGCATCAAATCCAGCGAAAACATTCATGTTATTATAAAAAACATGTCTAAAACCGGAAGGTATTATTGGGTTGTTACCGATTTTAAAATTATCGCAGATGGCGATGGAGAAATTGCAGGTTTTTTTGGAACCAGAAAATCTGTCCCCGATAACGTCATCGTTAAATTTATAGAACCTTTATATAAAAAACTCCTTCATATCGAAGAAGTAAGCGGTCTTGGCGCATCAGAAGATTATTTAATTGGCTTTCTGGAAGAACGAAAAAAGACTTATATGGAATATGTTGACCATCTTATTGCTACCGGAAAAGATGATAAAAATAAAATAAGCAAAGGACTCTTTAGCGGTTTATTCGAGAAGAAAACGCCTCCTAAAAAGTAGAGAATGTAAAAAAGATATGCTTCATTGTGTGAACTAAATTTTAATCTTAAAATTTGTCCCCCAACAAATCTAAATCACCTGGAAAAAGTTATTAAATTTTTAGATGTAATGCAGTGAAGTGTTTTTTTAAGGTTCTAAGATTCTAAGTTACTAAGGTGCTAAGATATTTAAGAAACTCCAATTTTTTATCCCGAAGCCTTGGAAGCAAATTCCAGACGTTTGCTTTTTTTTAACTAAGTACCTTAGTACCTTAGTCCTTTTATTCCTTTGTCCCTCTGCCACTTTGAACCTTTAAAAAAAAAACTCAGAACCTTAGCACCAGAATCTCAGTCCCTTTCCTAACTAATATAATTCCAAATATTCTTCTTTTTAGTCAGCTCTATAAAAACGGCTTTCAAAACGGCATGTTCCGGTTTTTGTAAAGGACCGTCTTCTTTTAGGATTTTCATGGCGTAGTTTCTGGCTAAGCCTAAAATATCTCTGTCACGCACAATATCAGCAATTTGAAGGTTTAAAACACCGCTTTGCTGCGTTCCCATTAAATCTCCCGGGCCGCGTAGTTTAAGATCTACTTCAGCAATTTCGAAACCATCATTGGTTTGTACCATGGTTTGCATTCGGGTTTTACTATCGTCACTTAACTTATGGCTTGTCATCAGGATACAATAACTTTGTTCGGCACCACGACCTACGCGGCCACGTAATTGGTGCAATTGCGACAATCCAAAACGTTCGGCACTTTCGATAATCATCACACTCGCGTTAGGTACATTTACACCAACTTCAATTACGGTTGTTGCGACCATAATATTGGTTTTGCCTTCAGAGAAACGTTTCATTTCGGCATCTTTATCAGCCGGTTTCATTTTTCCGTGTAAGATAGAAATCGAAAATTGCGGCAATGGGAAATCACGTGATATACTTTCGTAACCATCCATTAAATCCTTGTAATCCATTTTTTCGGATTCCTGAATTAGCGGGTAAACAATATAAATTTGTCTTCCCAACGCGATTTCATCTCTTAGGAATTTCCATACTTTCAGTCGGTTACTATCAAAACGATGTACAGTTTGAATTGGTTTTCTGCCGGGAGGCAATTCATCAATGACCGAAATATCAAGATCTCCGTATAAACTCATCGCCAAAGTTCTCGGAATAGGAGTAGCGGTCATCACCAAAACATGTGGCGGAATATCGTTTTTCTTCCACAATTTTGATCTCTGTTCCACGCCAAAACGATGCTGCTCATCAATAACGGCCAAACCTAAATTTTGGAATTTTACTTTATCTTCAAGCAAAGCATGCGTACCAATTATAATATGTAAACTTCCGTTTTCCAGTTCTTCATGAATAACTCTTCGTGCGGCTATTTTAGTAGAACCTGTTAGTATTTTGATATTAAGATTTAAGGTTTGAGCCAATTCAGACAATCCAATAAAATGCTGATTGGCAAGAATTTCTGTTGGCGCCATCAAACAAGCCTGAAAACCGTTGTCGATAGCCAAAAGCATGCTCAAAAAAGCAACAATGGTTTTTCCTGAACCTACATCGCCTTGCAGTAATCGGTTCATTTGGGCATTACTTCCCATGTCTGAACGAATTTCTTTTACTACTCTTTTTTGGGCATTGGTAAGCTGAAACGGTAAATGATTTTGGTAAAATTCATTAAAAAGCTCTCCCACTTTTGTAAACGGATGTCCTTTTATTTTGTGTTTCCTAATCAGGTTTTTGGTGATCAATTGCAATTGAATAAAGAATAGTTCTTCAAATTTCAATCTAAATTGGGCTTTCGCCAAAGCGTCAGTGCTTTTAGGAAAATGTATGTTGAATAAAGCCGCTCTTTTCGAAATTAGTTTTAATTCTTCGATTAGATAAGGAGGGAAAGTTTCTGTAAACAAAGCCTGAGTTTCAAGAAACAATTGCTCCATCATTTTATTGATCGTTCTATTTGAAATCCCTCTGTTCGTAAGTGTTTCAGTCGAAGGATAAACAGCCTGCATGGCAGAGCGAAGGCTTTTTTCGTGTTCGCTCAACAATTCAATTTCCGGATGCGCCATACTAAACTGACTTCCGTAAAGCGAACATTTACCAAAAATCACACAAACTTCATTCAGTTTTAAACTCTCACGAATCCATTTGTGTCCTTGAAACCAATTCAGGTCAATTTGCCCTGTATCATCCACGAAAGTGGCAACCAAACGTTTTTTGTTTTTGGCAAATTCAACTGTTTTTATATTGATGATTTTACCAATAATCTGAACTTCGGCACCTGTATTCTGTAGTTCGTTAATCTTATAATAACGTGTTCTGTCAATATATCTGTTGGGAAAAAAATTGACTAAATCCCTGTATTTATGAATACCCAATTCCTTACGAAGCAATTGGCCACGACTTGGGCCAACACATTTTAAGTATTCAATTGGGGTTTCAAGGAGATTATTAGACATTTTTTAGACTGCTTAGATTTTAGATCTTTAGATTTTAGAATATAGAATAAAGAAAATAGAGTAAAGACTTTTGTCTATATTCTTTTCTCTTTCTTTCAGAAAAGCGAAGATAGTTTTTTGTTGGGAAAATTAAAAATAGATTATTTTCTGTGATTTAAATCAGAAAAAAGCTATAAGTTTAAAAAAATGAGTATTATTGTTTCATCAAAACTAACTACCAAATAAACCTAAACCAACATGAAAAATAATGTGTTTTTTGCATTTCAATTTCTTTTTGTATTCTTAATCAGTTTTAAATTATCCGCTCAAAATCAAGTTATCACGATTACATCAAAAGTAAATGATGACAAAAGTGTCGATTTGAATTATGAGAAAAAAGTTCCCGGAACTTACACTGTAAATATTGAACTTTCGAATGTAAGTAATTGTGATGTTACAAGTTACGAAGGAATTGTAACGGGATATTCCGGGACCGTTACAAGACTGCGACCAACTGATAAATCTAGAGGAATTGGCTATGCAATTCGTTATTCTACGATTATGGGAGAAATTAACCCTAAAGTTGATAGTTTGTTTCATTATACATTTCCATTCAAGAACGGAAAAAAGATAAAGGTTTATGAAGCAGGAAATATTGGCGAAAAATTTTTAGGACAAGAAAAAGTTTCAAATTGGAAATCGTATGTTGTTCATCCGGAAAAAGCGGATACGATTTGTAGTATGAGAAAAGGAATCGTCGTTTTGGTGAAAAATGAATACGATAATAATCCCAATTTGAAAGTTCATTATACCAGTATGCGAAATATGATTACTGTAGAACATGCTGATGGAACGTATGCTACTTATAAAGGCTTTAAAAAGAACGGAATATTTGTGAAATTAGGACAAAATGTAGATCCTCAAACGAATTTAGGTATTGTAGAATTGTATGATAATGAAGGTTACCGATTGGATTTTAACGTTTATTATTTGTCCGGTAATATTTTTAAAACTGAAAAAGTATCTATAAAAAATCAGAAAAGTAATTTTAAGTTTATCACGCCCGTTTTTGTAACACAGGAAGGTGATGTTCAGATAGAAGCAAAAAAAGAATATACAGTATTGTCTAATGAATCTGTTATAACGAAAGAATTTTCAAGATCTGAAAAGAAAAAATACGCAAAAGAACATGTTTTGTCTAAGTAAATTGCTTTTTGGGGTTGTCTTATTTAATTTTAAAATTGTATTTAAAGCTTAGAAAATAATACCTTTGAAAAAATAATTTCTACAAAAAATGACAACACATTTAGCACTTTTACGCGCCATCAACGTTTCTGGTCACAATATGATAAAAATGGAAGCTTTGAAAACCATGCTCGAAAATATTGGCTTTACAAATGTGCGCACTTATTTGCAATCCGGAAATGTTTTTGTTGATACAGAGGAAGAAAGTGCTTCTAAAGTTGGTTTTATAATCAAACAGGAAATTTTTAAAGTTTTTGGTCATGAAGTTTATACCATTGTCATTAAAAAAGAAGACTTGGAATTGTGCTTGAAAAACAGTCCTTTCTTAAAAGAAAAAGATGTAGATACCAAAAAACTATATGTTGCTTTTACTTCAGTTGAATTAAAAAAGGAAAATATAAACGATTTAAAAATCAGTCAGTTTAAACCGGATGAAGCCAGTATTGATGGAAACCGAATTTTTATTAAATATGCTGTTGGCGCCGGAAAAACAAGACTTGAAGGTAAATATATCGAGAAAAAATTGAATGTTATTGTAACAATGCGAAATTGGAATACTGTTACGAATTTGCTGAATATGTATTCGGAATAGTAATACTATTATAACTAAATATGATAAAAAAACTACTTTCATTTTTATTTCTTTTTTCTTTTTTTTACTCGAATGCTCAGAATTTTACCAAAATTAATACTGACGATTTAAAGGGAGGTTATAACGGATTTTCATCATTTGTAGACTATAATGGTGATGGTTTATTAGATATTTTTGTTACCGGAGTAGATTTTGGTCCGGGTGGTGATTTTAGGCATGCCATGTTTTATAAAAACAACGGAGATAAAACTTTTACAGAAAGTCCTATCTCAAATATTCCCAGAACTATTTACGGTGGATATTCCTGGGGCGACTATGATAATAATGGTACTCAAGATTTACTTTATAGTGGTACAACAAGTGGATATACAGAAGATTATATTACAAAAATCTATAAGAATGTGAATAATGGTTGTGAGTTTGTAGAAATTCCAAATTCACTTCCAAAATTAGGTAATTGTACTATTAAATGGGTTGATGTTGATAATGATGGTTTACTAGATATTTATTACCATGGTCTGACTTCAGAGAATGCATTTGCCATTGGAATCTATAGAAATACTGGAAACGATACTTTTACTAAGATTGAAAATCCGGGTTTTCATGCGATTAATGGTGTTCGAGGTAATTTTACAACTAATAGTTCTGAATGGATTGATTTTGATGGAGATGGTTTAAAAGATGTTATAGTAGGTTCATCAACAGGAACTGAGAGAAAGTTTGAAATTTTTAAAAATTTAGGAAATTTTAAATTTCAGGCCATAAGTTTTCAATTGCCGCAGTTGAGTTATGTAAAACTTGATGTTGGCGATATTAACAATGACGGCAAACCCGATTTTGTCTTTACAGGCAGTACGAGCCTTTATTTGCAAAGCAGTGATAATTCTGCTAAGGCTTACTTTTATATCAATAAAGGCAATATGAACTTTGAAAGAACCGTAACACTGGATAATCCGGGTGTTCTTCTGGCCGAGCTTCATCTTAAAGATTTAGATAATGATGGTTATTTAGATTTTATCAATTATGGTTCCGGAGCATCTTTTAGGATTTTGAAAGTGTATAAAAATGACAGAAATGGGAACTTCAATGAAATGAGTCACTCTTTACCTATTTGCTATAGTGGAGGAATTGACTTTGGAGATTATGATCAGGACGGTGACTTAGATATTCTTTATTTTGGAAGAACAGAAAACCCAAGAGATGATGAAATTACGTATGTTTATGAGAATTCGACCATAGAAAAAATTTACCCTGATAAAATTATGACGGGTAATTCATGTGACTGTAATTTTGATGCTTCATTTTCGCTCAACAATTCAGTAGATAATGTTACATGGAATTTTGATGATCCTGCTACGGGAGCATTCAATACATCAACATCACCAAGACCTACACACACTTTTTCTAAAAAAGGAGTTTATAATGTTTCTGCAACTTATACTAAAGGTTTAATTAGTGAAACACTACATAAAACAATTACGATAATTGGCCCACCGGTTGTTACAAAACCGGCTGATATTTCTACTTGTGATAAAAATGCCCAGTTTAATTTACATACAGCCAAAGATGCCGAAATATTAAACGGATTACCATCATCTGATTATGAAATAAATTATTATTTATCGCAAACAGATGCTCAGAAAAATATCAATAAATTACCAGACTTATTTGCAATTACTAATATTGAACAGAATATTTATGTAAGGATTCAAAGCAAAGAAAAATCGATTTGTTATGTCATAAAAGATTTTTCAATAAAGGTCAAACCGTCTCCAGTTGAAAATGTAGTGAATGATATTAGCGTTTGTGATACTGATAATGACGGATTTTCTTTATTTGATTTAAGCAATGTCGAGAATATTCTTTTAACCAGTCAAACGAATGTAAAAATTACTTATTACGATAGCAGAAATAATATTATTGGCGGTTCGTTACCTTCTAATTACAGAAATATTACATCAGGAAATGATTTTATTACAGCAAAAATTTCTAATCTTGGCAATGACTGCTTTATCGAAACCAAAATAAATTTAATAGCGAGCCCTTTGCCAATTGCAAATACTTTAAGTTTATTAATTGGTTGTGATGATAATAATGATGGAATATCAGAGTATTTTGACACTTCGGCAATCGAAAAAAATGTGCTGAATGGACAAACAGGAATGGAAGTTACCTATTATGATAATCTGGGAATTCAATTATCAAGTCCTTTACCAAATCCGTTTACGAATACAATTCCTTATAATCAAAATATTACAGTACGTGTTACAAATAAAAGTACAAGTTGTTGGACCGAAACCAATTTAGAACTTAAAACTTCATCAAAACCAATAATAAATACGCCGGACAATTTGTATGCTTGTGATGAAGGAAAAGGATTCGCAACTTTTAACACTAGTAATATAGAATCTCAATTGATAGGCAATCAATCAGGTTTAACTATCGAATATAAAGACGATAGAGGAAATATCCTTCCAAGTCCTTTACCGGAAAATATTAAAAACACAATTGCAAGTATTCAGACTATTTATGTAAGAGTTCAAAATAGTTTAAACGCATTATGTTTTTCAGAAACAAGCTTTCATTTAATAGTGAATAAATTACCAACTGTTGATTTGCTGGAAAAATATTCTTTATGTGATTTAGAACCTTATTTATCTCTTTCAGTTGACTCGGGTTTTGAATCTTATGAATGGAAATTTCAAAACGGAACAATAATCTCCAATACTAATGAAGCTAAAATCAGTGATAGCGGCAATTATTTCCTGAAGATTGAAAAAAAGGAAAATGGAGTAGTATGCGAAAATATTTTTTCTTTCAGTTTAACAAGATCAAAGCTTCCTAAAATAGAGAAACTAATTTACGATGAGTTTGACAGCAGTAGAATTGAAGTTGTAGCTTCCGGAGACGGATTGTTTGAATATTCAATTGATGGAAATACCTATCAGCAAAGTAATATTTTTGATAATATTGCCGGCGGAAATTATACAGTGCATATAAGGGATATAAATGGTTGTGGAGAAGATATTCAGAATGTTACTTTATTGGATTATCCTAAATTTATAACTCCAAATAATGATGGTTATAATGATTTTTGGCAAATTAACGGAATTGATAAATATCCAAACGCTAATATTTTAATATACGATAGGTACGGAAAACTATTGAAACAATTGAGTCCTAAAGACATTGGATGGAATGGAAAATATAACCAGGAAAACTTACCTTCTGATGATTATTGGTTTACTGTAAATTTAGACAATCAAAGTAAAACTTTTAAAGGCCACTTTTCGTTAAAAAGATAAATTTAAAAAAAACAAAATTTAATTGCCGGGAATTCATCTTTTTCCCAGTTCGTACTAAACAAAGATTCATTAATCTCTTAGTCATTTTTGCATTACAGGAAAAGCTTTTTTACCTTTTTTAAGTGCACGATCTTTGATTAAGGTAAGTTCAATCCATTCTAAAAAAGGCAATCCTATATAATTTTCATTACTAAAATTCAAAATAAACCAATCCGAAGCACCATTATAGCGATTAGGATGAAATACAAAGTCGAAGGGTAATCTATAAATAATAAAAGTAAATTATTTTTCGACAGCTATTATGGGAACTTTTTTTAAGAAGATGGTATCGCAATTATGAACAGCTCCTTTTCTGATTCCGCCTCCAAAAGGATTAAATAGCTGTATGGATTTGTTTTCGTAACCCTCTTTAATAATTGCTTCATTGACCATTAATGGCGGCGCTTCATAACCTATAAAAGTAAATTCAGAATAACGTAATTCTTTTAATTGAAAATAGCCTTTTGTGTCTGTTAGATTTTCTCCAACTTTGCAGTTTTCAATTGGTTTTCTAGTGATAGAATCATAAATATAACCCGTAATTTGTGGTCTCTTGCATCGACTTACCAAACAACTCTGGCATATCAATGCAATAGTTATCAATAGCATAAGTTTGCAAAGTTTTTTAAAATAGAATATTTTCATCTTTATTAAATTAGATCACAATACCAAAATCCAAAATCAAAAGCATCGCTGGCATTTGTATCACAAGCAGTATTTGAGGAATCTTCGGTTTTAGGCTTTTCGTATTTTCGATAAACAATTTCGCCAGTTTCAAATTGTACAGGTTCTGAAAAAATCGGACCATCAAAAGTAAAAGTATGAAATTCGCCATTTTCACCGCAGACGTCTACATTATCCGGCAAATCGTTTATGAATTCCTGATCGATAATTCGGCCAACAAAACTTTTATCGAGATAACGTTCGTTTACACAAACCACCATTGTTTTAAACCCTAACGAAATAAATTCCTGAATTAAATCTTGTGTTGGAATTTTCCAAAGCGGAAAAACACCTTCAAAACCCATTTTTGCCAATTGATCTTCTCGGTATTTGCGTAAATCTTCGAGGAAAATGTCACCAAAAACAGAATGTGTAATTCCTTCATTTTTTAATGTTGTTAAAGTTTCAATCATTACATTTTCATACACTTCCATTGTTGGCATTTCAGGAATTTGCATGATTTTAAGAGGTAAACCAATGCTTTTAGCCTGCGTTTCTAATAATTCGACACGAACGCCGTGCATAGAAATTCGCTGAAATTGCTGGTTTACACTCGTAAGTAAATATTCGATTTTAAAATCAGGATTGTGTAATGTTTTATATAATGCCAGAGCAGAATCTTTTCCGCTGCTCCAGTTAAATAAGGCTTTTTTTGGTATTGACACGTTGTTGTAATTTTCTAAGGTAAACATACAAATTTCATTCGATTTGTTGGTGAAACCTTTGTAACTTTGGGATTTCGCCTTCAAATTTATTTCAATGAAATACATCTTCCTATTTATTACCAGTTTCGTTTTTGCACAACAAACCCAATTTGTCGATTTTAAATCGGTTAACGGGCAATTGAAATTAAATGCCACAGATAAATCGGTTTACGGAATTGTCGATTATCGATTCGAGGTTTTAAAACCTATTGATACGATTAAAATCGATGCCAAAAACATGGAATTTTCTCGAGTTCAGCTTGATAGTAAAGACGTTATTTATATTAATACCGGCAAGGAATTACAGATTGTGAATCATTTTCAGAAAGGAGAAAACCAATTGACTTTCGAATATTCGGTTAAACCAAAACAAGCTTTATACTTTATAAATATTGATAATACAGAAACTCAAATCTGGACGCAAGGGCAAGGAAGATATACCAGTAATTGGTTCCCAAGTTTTGATGACGTAAACGAAAAAGTCATTTTTAGTTTAGGAATTACATACGAGAAAGAGTATCAGGTTGTTTCAAACGGAGTTCTAAAAGAAAAGAAACCCGAAGAAAATTCCATTAATTGGCAATATCAAATGGAAAAACCAATGAGTTCTTATTTATTAATGCTTGCTATTGGAAAGTATGATAAAAAAGAGTTTAAAGCAAAATCTAAAATTCCGTTAGAATATTATTTTGAGAATAAAGATGCCAGCCGCTTTGAGCCTACTTACAGATACTCAAAACGTATTTTTGATTTTTTAGAGAAAGAAATAGGAGTGAAGTATCCTTGGGAAATTTACAGAGAAATTCCCGTTCGTGATTTCTTGTATGCCGGTATGGAAAATACAACCACTACACTTTTTGCAACGCGTTATGTTGTTGATTCTATAGGTTTTGCAGATCGTAATTATACAAATGTTGATGCTCACGAATTGGCGCATCATTGGTTTGGCGATTTAATTACAGCCGAAAGCAGTACACATCACTGGCTTCAGGAAGGTTTTGCAACTTATTATGCAGCATTGGCCGAAAGGGAAATTTACGGAGATGATTTTTTATATTCGAAATTATATGAAACGGCACAACAGATAAAATTTGCTTCAAGAACCGATTCTGTTCCGGTTTTGAATGCCAAAGCGAGTTCATTGACTTTTTACGAAAAAGGTGCTTGGGCTTTGTTTGTTTTGCATGAATCTATTGGTGATAAAGCCTTCAAAAAAGCAATAAAAAGTTATTTGAAAAAATACGCTTATCAAACGGTAAACACGCAAAACTTCTTTGATGAAATAAAAAAAGTATCTGATTTTGATTTGGATAAATTTCAAAAAACATGGTTAGAATCGACTGCTTTTGATACACCAACAGCGAATGCTTTATTGAGTAAAAACAAAGCAATTCAAGTTCGTTTAGAAGTTGACAAGCTAAAGAAAACGCCATTGCCGGAGAAAATAGAGTTTCTAAGAAAAACGTTAGAATCTAATGTTCATGAAACTGTTAAAGAGGCAATTGTAAACCAAATAGAACCTGAAAAGTACGAAGCAAAAAAAGAACTTTTGCTAATCGCTTTGCAATCTAACAATGTGCAAGTCCGACAAGCTGTTGCAGGATCATTGTCGAAAATTCCGGAAGATTTTAGAACACATTATGAAACCTTACTAGACGATACATCCTATCAGACACAGGAAATTGCATTGTTTTATTTATGGAAAAACTTCCCGGATCATCGAACAGAATATTTAAACAAATCTAAAAACTGGATTGGTTTCAACGATTTTAATCTTCGAACATTATGGCTTTCATTAGCATTGTCGACTCCGGATTATAGCGATAATCCAGATGTTCAGGCCAATGAGTTAATTTCATTTTCATCTGTAAAATACGAAGCTACAACGCGACAAAATGCACTTGAAAAACTTATTGCGTTTAAAATAATTAACGATCAGGTTTTGAGTAATTTAGTTAGCGCAACAACGCATCATATGTGGCAATTTTCAAAATACGGAAGAGATACAATTCGGGTTTTATTAAAAAATTCTGAGATGCGTGCTTCGTTTGAAAGAATTTTGCCTAATTTGAACCCCGAAGAACAATTTCAATTGAATCGTTTGTTGAAAGAGTAGAATATATAGATTATAGAAGAAAGAGAATAGAGTAAAGAGCAAAGAAAATAGATTTTTCGCGCGTATCTCTTAGTCTTTTTTCTATATTCTTTACTCTATTTTCTCAAAAAAATCCAAAAACAAAACCTACTATATTTTATGAGAGCATTGGTTATTTCTGGTGGAGGGAGTAAAGGCGCGTTTGCCGGTGGTGTAGCGCAATATTTAATAGAAGAAAAAAATCATGAATACGATTTGTTTCTGGGAACTTCTACAGGAAGTTTACTAATTCCGCATTTGGCCCTGGGGCATATTAAACAAATTCACTCTATTTATACAAATGTTACTATGGCGAATATTTTCAATATTTGTCCCTTTGTGATTAAAACCAAAGAAGGAGTAGATATTGTTACTATAAATCACTTCAATGTTTTACGTCAGTTTTTTAAAGGAAAAAGAACCTTTGGAGAAAGTAAAGGACTTAAGAAATATATCAGGAACAACTTTTCTTTATCAGATTTTAATATGCTAAAGAAACAGAAAAACGATGTTGTTATTACAGTCACCAACTTTACTAAAAACGAATCAGAATATAAATCGATAAAAGATTGCACTTACGAAGAGTTTTGCGATTGGTCTTGGATTTCAAGTAATTATGTTCCGTTTATGAGTTTAGTAGAAAAAGATAATTACGAATATGGCGACGGAGGATTTTCAAGCCTGGTGCCAATTCGTGAAGCGATTAACCGTGGTGCTACCGAAATTGACGTAATTATTCTTGAAACCGAAGTCAATATGAATAAAACGGTTATTGGTAAAAACCCGTTTTCGCTTATGATAGATTTGTTTAGGATTGCTCTTGATCAGGTTGAAAAACACGATATTGCTATAGGAAAACTTATGGCAAACAACAAGAATGTAAAGCTTAACTTATATTACACGCCCACAAAACTAACAGATAATGCACTAATTTTTAATAAAGAAGTGATGAAAGAATGGTGGGAGCAAGGGTATGAATATGCTCAGAATAAGTCTGAGGTTATGAGTGATAATAGAGTTTAGCCTAAACTGAGTAAATTAAAAATGAAACAATATTACGGGATTTTATTTGCGGTTATTTACGCAATGTCTTTTAGAATTTTAGTCGAATTTGGTATTCTTGAATTTAATTCAATAGGTTATCTTATTGCTGTTCCGGTTATAATGGGGTATTTACCATTTCTGCTAGATCCGCGGGTTTTTGCAAATAGTTGTTTAAAAGCGGTATTATTTCCTTTAATAAGCTCTTTTTTATTTCTATATCTTGCTTTTAAAGCAAGGCTTGAAGATTTGGGCTGCTTAATTATTTTGCTTCCGCCATATTTATTGGTTTCTATTTTGATAAGTTTAGCCTTTAGATATTTTATTAGACTTAAAATGGAAAGCGATTATAATAAGGTTACTAAAAACAGTTTATTTATAATTATCATTCCAATTATTATAGGGAATATCGAGAAGTATGTAGAAAAAAAGGAGTCTGCTTTTCAAGTTTTACAAACAGTAAATATTAACGTTCCGAGCGAGGTTGTATGGAATAATTTATCTTCTGTTCCGGAACTTACAAACTATATTGACAATTCTGTGTATAGTTATTTAGGTTTTCCCAATCCTGTAAGATCAGAGTATAATGCGAAAACAAATACAAGATTAGGTTATTTTGATAACGGAGTTGTATTAAATGAAAAGATTATTGAATTGGACAAGTTCAAAAAAATGTCTTTTGCCATTAATGTAGAAAAATCAAAATTGGATTGCAGCCAAACGTTTAAACATGTTCTTAAAAATAAAAACTTAGTTTTTAGCTCGATAACCTATAAATTAGAAAAAATAAATGCTTCTAAAACGAAACTAACTCTTGTTTGTGATTATAAAATCAGAACAAATGTTCCGCTTTATGGAGAATTTTGGTCTAAAAATATTATTTCTGATTTTGAGAGCAAGTTGCTAAATGCATTGAAGAAAAATATTGAATTTAAAGAAAAATAGATTTAAATGATATTGAATTATGATAATATCTTTTGACCTTGATGATACTTTAATCTCAAATAAGTTTGAAGCAGAAAAATCGAATTTGTTTCATCAGTTTTTGAGTGTCGAAAGTTTGCGGAAAGGAACAATAAATTTGTTTAAAGAATTAAAAAAACAAAATCATAAAATTTATATTTACACGACTTCGTACAGAAGTGAATCCAGAATAAAATGGATGTTTTATTCTTACGGAATATCTGTTGATTTTATAATAAATCAGCAAAAGCATCAAAAAAAACTTCGTAAAACAAATGTTTATTGCTCGAAATTTCCGCCAATATTTAATATTGATATTCATGTAGATGATTCAGTTGGTGTTGAAAGAGAAGGCGAAAAATATGGATTTAAAACTATTATTATTTCTGAAACAGATGATAATTGGACTCAGATAATTTTGAAAGAAATAAATTTAAAAACACAAATAGCATAGAGATAAAATTCTAAAAATATGAAAAATATAATTGTATTTCTCTTCTTCTTTAATATAAATGCCTTTAGTCAGAGTAATATATGCAGAAGTTCTATTTGGGATAATTCAGAATTATTTCAGAAAAATGAAATCGATAAATATGACAATTATGATTTTTCAGGTTTATGGAATACAACTGAAAATAACGCCGTTGTTGGCGTTATAGGCGATAATTACCAAAGAATATTGATAAAGTTGACATCAATTAAAAGAAATGAAAAAAATAAAACAGAATATATAGTTCATGGTAAATCGAGTGTTAAATCGAATATTTGTGATTTTACGGGTACAATAACCATCGTGAAAATACAAGAACTTAAAAAGCTAAAATTTGGAGTTGATGATGAATATAAAAATGCAGGGATAAAAAGCCAGGGATTACTGGCGGCTAATTATAAATTTGTTGAAAATAAAAGTCAAAAAAATACGGGAGAATTTCAGGGAAAACTACAAACCATATTTTATATTGATAAACATAATTTAGCCAAATACAATGCTATTGAAAGTTACAGAGATAACTATTTTAATAATGCATTTGTTGGTATATGGAAATCTAATAATTCCGGAAAAGATAAAATTTGCAATTGGGGAGATTATAGAGTTCCCAACGTAAATTGCGATTTCGATATTGGAGCAGGAGAACTCAGTATCTCTCAAAAATACATAAAAAATGGATGGGAAGTTAAGCCAAAACAAAACTGGTGGAAATAAAAACGATTGCAGAGTTCAGATTTTAGATTTTAGATCGCCAAAGCATAATCTAAAATCTAAAATCTGAATTCTAAAATTAAAATCCTACCAAAGATCTGCAACCTCATTTTTAATGTAGGCTAAAGCAGCATTACTTGGTGATTGTTTCTCTAACAAATCATTCAAAATTACTTCGCGCAATTTATCTCCGCTGTCAACACGATCACTCATGGCAGCTTTTCGGATGATTTGAATGGTTGAGTTTTTGGCAGTTGTAATAATTGTCCAACATTCATCAGACATGTAAATTTGTTGTGTTAGATTATGTTCGAATTCCTGCTCGATCTGGTCGATTAGAAAGTTTTCGTAATCGTGTTTTTCGTTTGATATTGGCGCAACTCTAATCAATAATTTAGTAAGATTGATGCGTTCCAAATATAAAGTCATGCGCTCGTATGCCTGTAAACGTATAGGCAAAGATTGCTTTTGATATTCTCTGTTTAATAAAAAAGCACGTTTTTTATCATTGTTTTTAATATGCAATTCAAAAAAACGATAAGCCACAAATCCGGTAACAATGGCTGGTAAAGTATAACTGGCTAATTCTATAATTCTATTAAAATCCATTTGGTTCAAATTTTCAACAAAAATATACTTTTTGAGGAGAAATCCACTTTAATTTTTTTTGTAATAAATAAAAATGGAAGTTTACTTTTGTAGAGATTTTCTAAAACCGCCTGAAACACAATAATAATGGATTCATACATCATATTTTTTCTTTGTTTAGCTGCATTTGCAGCCGGATTTATTGATGCAATTGTTGGCGGAGGAGGATTGATTCAGACACCAATGGGATTGATTTTATTGCCCAATTTGCCTGTTTCGACAGTTATAGGAACTTTGAAAATTCCTGCCTTTAGCGGAACAGCTTTTGCGGCTTTTCAATACATGAAAAAAGTAGTAATTCAAAGGAAGTTGCTTTTGATAATGATGTGTCTGGCAGTTCCTTCGGCATTTTTAGGTTCTACTATATTAACATTGGTGAGCAATGATTTTATGAAACCGCTTTTATTGGTCGTTTTATCATTATTATTTGTTTACACATACGCAAAGAAAAATTTTGGTCAACATGTAGCCAAAGATCATTCAGCTACAACACAAATTATTTATGCCGTTGTTATAAGTGTTATTGTTGGTTTTTACGACGGATTTATTGGTCCGGGAACAGGAAGTTTTTTTGTGGTTGCTTTTATTGCTCTCTTAGGCTTTGATTTTTTGCACGCTTCGGCAAATGCTAAAATGGTAAATCTGGCAACGAATTTTGGTTCGATTTGTTTGTTTATGATCAAAGGAAAAATTATTTGGTCGATCGCAATTCCTATGGCAATTAGCAACGGACTTGGCGGATGGCTTGGTGCAAAACTCGCCATTAATAAAGGAAATGGTTTTATTAGGATTTTCTTTTTGATTGTGGTTGTGGGGACTTTGATACGATTCGCTTATGATGTATTTTATAAATGAAGGTGCTAAGACAATAAGATTCTTAGGTTCTAAGGTTCTCAGGCAATGTCATTAAGTTAAGCTTTTAGAAAATAAAATTATTGCAAATCAAATCTGTTCTTATCCGCGTTTTTACGAAGTAAATCTGTCTTATCCGCGTCAAAATTAGACGCTGATTTTACTGATTCCCTAAAGCGAAAACGCTGATAAAACGGATTTTTCTAATTAAATGCTTAAATGATTTTATAGATTTTTCCTTAACTTAATGACATTGGGTTCTCAGGTTTTTACTAATAGTTACGATGAAGACTTTATGAATTATTTGTCTTATCAATTAAATTCCTAAAAAAAAAACTTAGCATCTTAGAATCTTTGCAACTTAGCATCTTTCTCAAAAATGCCAATTGTTTCTAATCTAGCCCCGATAGAGGCGTTATCCTCGCAGTGGAACGGAGAGATATAGCCGAAAGCGGGAACAATGTTTCATGAAAAGCCTATTGTTTTGCTTCAAAAAAAACTTAGCAACTCAGTACCTTAGTACCTTAGGAACTTTCTTTTTAAATTCTTATTTTTGCATCAATTATGGAGAAAAATTTCATGCAAAAATACATTGACCAGCTCAATGAAGCACAGAGACAGCCTGTTTTGAAGAAAGACGGGCCAATGATTATTATTGCTGGTGCAGGTTCAGGAAAAACCCGTGTTTTAACGATTAGAATTGCTTATTTGATGGCGCAGGGTGTTGACGCTTTCAACATTTTGTCGCTTACTTTTACGAACAAAGCTGCTCGTGAAATGAAGCACAGGATTTCGGATATTGTGGGTGGACCCGAAGCAAAAAATCTTTGGATGGGAACTTTTCACTCGATTTTTGCGCGTATTCTTCGTGCAGAATCGGATCATTTGGGATACCCTTCTAATTTTACGATTTATGATTCTCAGGATTCAGCGAGACTGATTTCGTCTATTATCAAAGAAATGCAGCTGGATCGCGATGTTTATAAACCAAAACAGATTTTAGGACGTATATCTAATTATAAAAATAGTTTGATTACGGTAAAAGCCTATTTTAATGATCCGGAATTGGTAGAAGCCGATGCCATGGCGAAAAGACCAAGGTTGGGAGAAATTTATCAGCAATATGTAGAGCGCTGTTTTAAAGCGGGTGCGATGGATTTTGATGATTTGTTGTTGAAAACCAACGAATTACTGACTCGTTTTCCTGAGATTTTAGCGAAGTATCAAAACCGTTTTAGATACATTATGGTTGATGAGTACCAGGATACAAATCACTCTCAATATTTGATTGTAAGGGCTTTGTCTGATAAATTTCAGAATATTTGTGTGGTTGGTGATGATGCGCAGAGTATTTATGCTTTCCGTGGGGCGAATATTAATAATATTTTGAATTTCCAGAAAGATTATGAAGGTGTGATCATGTTTCGTTTAGAGCAAAATTACCGTTCGACAAGAAACATTGTTGAAGCGGCTAATACGGTAATGGAGCATAATAAAACAAAACTGGACAAAGTAGTCTGGACAGCAAATGATTTTGGGCAAAAGATAAAAGTGCATCGCAGTTTGACTGATGCCGAAGAAGGTCGTTTTGTAGCCAGTACGATTTTTGAACAAAAAATGATGAACCAGTTGCACAATGGTTCTTTTGCAATTTTATATCGTACCAATGCACAATCACGTGCCATGGAGGATGCCTTGAGAAAACGTGATCTTCCGTATCGTATTTATGGTGGATTATCATTTTATCAGCGTAAGGAAATCAAAGATGTTTTGTGTTATTTGCGTTTGGTAATTAATCCAAAAGATGAAGAAGCCCTTGTTCGTGTGATCAATTATCCTGCGCGTGGAATTGGTGATACGACAGTTGAAAAACTAACAATTGCTGCCAACCACTACAAACGTTCGATTTGGGAAGTAATGGTTAATATTGATAAAATCGACTTAAAACTAAACACTGGAACAAAGAATAAAATCAATGATTTTGTGACGATGATTCAGAGTTTTCAGGTGATTGATCAAAATCAGGATGCTTTTTATATCACAGATTATGTGGCTAAAAAAACCGGATTGGTTCAGGAATTAAAGAAAGATGCTACTCCGGAAGGAATGGCAAAAATTCAGAATATCGAAGAACTTTTAAACGGTTTAAAAGATTTTACTGAAGGACAAAAAGAAATTGATGGTGCAAGAGGGGCTTTGTCTGAATTTATGGAAGATGTAGCGCTTGCAACTGATTTAGATAAAGACACATCTGATGAAGATCGTGTGGCATTGATGACGATTCACTTAGCAAAAGGACTTGAATTTCCTCATGTTTTTGTAGTGGGTATGGAGGAAGATTTGTTTCCGAGTGCAATGAGTATGAGTACCAGAAGTGAATTAGAAGAAGAACGTCGATTATTTTACGTAGCTTTAACTCGTGCAGAACATCAGGCTTATTTAACTTATGCGCAATCCCGTTACCGTTGGGGGAAACTGACAGATAGTGAACCATCGCGTTTTATTGAAGAAATCGACGGACAATATCTGGAATATTTAACTCCTGCTGAAACAAATTACCGATACAAATCACCTATTGATGGGGATATTTTTGGAGATGTAGATAAATCGAAATTACGTTTAGCAAAACCTATTGGATCAACGCCGCCGAAACACGTTACGGATAATCAGCCAAAACCTGATTTGAACATTCGTAAATTGAAACCTGTTGCCGGTAATAATCCTAATAGTGCTGCGCCGAACTTATTCGATAATTCATTAACGATTGGAAATGTTGTAATGCACGAACGTTTTGGAAAAGGTGAAGTAGTTAATTTAGAAGGTGTTGGCGCTGATAAAAAAGCCGAAATAAAATTTGAAGTCGGAGGAATTAAAAAGCTATTGCTTCGATTTGCGAAATTAGACGTTATTGGGTAAAAGAGAAAAAAGAAAATAGATGCAAGAAAAAAGATTTGAGAAACTTAATTTTATTAAAATTTATCAGTTTTTTTAATTGTATTTATTTGGTATAATAATATAGTACTGTTTACACTGAAAGTTTTAAAATGGATAAAGAATAATCTTTATTCTATAATCTAACATCTTTATTCTA
Source organism: Flavobacterium piscisymbiosum (assembly GCF_020905295.1). Taxonomy (NCBI): domain Bacteria; kingdom Pseudomonadati; phylum Bacteroidota; class Flavobacteriia; order Flavobacteriales; family Flavobacteriaceae; genus Flavobacterium; species Flavobacterium piscisymbiosum. Next base: position 4,396,642 of record NZ_JAJJMM010000001.1, read on the forward strand.
AAAAGAAAAATGGCTGAGTTCATAAAAATATATCCGGACAAACCAAGTGAAGCTGCTATTGCGAAAGTAGTAAAAGTGCTTCAGAGCGGAGGTTTAGTCATTTATCCAACAGATACCGTTTATGGTTTGGGTTGTGATATTACCAATTCGCGCGCATTAGAGAAAATTGCAAAAATAAAAGGAGTAAAATTAGAGAAAGCTAATTTCTCATTCATTTGTCATGATTTGAGCAATCTTTCAGATTATGTTCGCCAGATCGATACCTCTACTTTTAAGATCCTGAAAAGAGCATTGCCTGGGCCATATACTTTTATTTTACCTGGAAACAATAATTTGCCAAAAGAGTTTAAAAAGAAAACAACAGTAGGTATTCGTGTTCCTGATAATAATATTGCATTAGAGATTGTTCGGCAATTAGGAAACCCCATTGTTTCGACTTCTATTCGTGATGAAGATGATGTAATAGAATATACTACTGATCCGGAATTGATTTTTGAAAAATGGCAAAATCTTGTAGATCTTGTTATCGATGGAGGTTACGGAGACAATGTAGGTTCGACTATTATAGATTTGTCAGAACATGAACCCGTTATAATAAGAGAAGGAAAAGGAGATATTGATATTTTGTAAGAATAATTTATAAAACATCTAGGATAATATAAAAAGGTTTGGTTAATTAGCTAAAAATTAATCAAACCTTTTGTTTTTTATGAAAAAACTCTATCTTTTTATATTTTTGATGTCCTCTATTACTATATTTTCTCAAAGCATTCTTAAAGGTAAAATTTTAGGTAAAGATAATATCCCTTTAGAAGGAGTTAATATTTATTTTGACGGTACTACATTTGCAACCATTTCAGATGCAAAAGGAAATTATTCTATAGCTTATGAAGCCAATAGTAATAGTGTTTTAGTAATAAGCTTCATGGGATATGAAAGAGAATATCTTACTAGTTTAGACGTTTCTAAGCCATTAAATATTAAAATGACACTTTCTAAAAATCAACTTAAAGAAGTCGTCGTTAGCCAAAAAGAATTGTTTACCAGAGCTCAGAAATTAAAAATATTTAGAGAATACTTTTTAGGAAAAACAAATAATGCAAAATCCTCTGTAATAAATAATGAAGATGACATTCAGTTTAAGTACGATAAGAAAAAATTAATTCTGACTGCTTCATCCAATAAACCTTTGGTTATAGTTAATAGCTCTTTGGGATATAAAATTAATTATGAATTAGTAGGATTTGAAATTGTATTTGATAAAATCAGTATGAATTCTAAAGATGTAATAAATAATTTTTATCAGGGAGTAAGTCGTTTCGAGGAAGTTAATAATTCTGCAGAAAATTTAGAACGCCGAGAAAAAGCTTTTGAAGGTTCGCAAGTTCAATTTTTTAGAAATTTGGCAAATAAGGATTGGGGATCAGATAAATTTTTATTATTTAATGAATCTGATAGTATTGATCCAGATGTACGTTTCGGAATTATTAAGGAAGATGATCTTGTCAAAGTAAAAATTCTTCCACAACGAAAAGGAGAAATGAAAAATGAAGAGAATATAAAAGATATAGTAGCGTCTTACAATGTTATGTTCAAAAATAAAGAAGCATCCAAAATAGTTTTCCTGACAGATAGTTTTTATGTCTACAAGTATGGTAATAATTCAAACATTAACAATATACTATTTTTAGGCGGAATTGCAGAAAAGAAAGTGGGCGATTTATTACCTCTTAATTATGGCATGTAATGAAATTATTTTTTCATTATCTTAAGTGCATTTAAATAGGTCTATATATAGTGTATTTGTAAAAAAATACTTAAATCATATAAAAGTTAAAAATAAATAACTAACTTTAGATTAGTTAAAATTTAGTTAGTTTAAAGATAATGCTATTCTTAATTTATATTTAATTGGTTATTAAAAAAGTTAGGGATACATAAAAGCAGGTCAATTGACCTGCTTTTTCTGTTTAATAAAGTATGTGAAAAACTTAAAATTATTTTTGTTGTTTTTTCATTTCTTTTTCAATCATATCATAGAATTGATCGATTTTTGGCATAACAACGATACGAGTTCTTCTGTTGCGAGCTTTATCTTCTGCAGTATCATTAGCAACTAATGGTACATAAGAACTTCTACCAGCTGCGATTAATTTTGCAGGGTTTACACCAAGATCATTTGTTAACACACGTACAATAGATGTAGAACGTTTAACACTTAAATCCCAGTTGTCTAACAAAATTCCGTTGCTTTTGTAAGGAACGTTATCTGTGTGACCTTCAACCATACATTCGAAATCTGGTTTGTCGTTTACTACTTTTGCAACTTTAGCCAAAACACCTTTAGCTTTGTCAGTTACGTCATAGCTACCGCTTTTAAATAATAATTTGTCTGCAATAGAAATAAATACAACTCCTTTTTCTACATTGATTTCGATATCCGGATCATTAATTCCAACAGCACCTTTTAAGCTTGTAACTAAAGCTAAAGTTACACTGTCTTTTTTAGTTAATGCATCCTGAAGTCTAGATATTTTTAAATCTTTTTCTTTTAAACTTTCTAATGATTTTTCAAGATTTTCAGCTCCTTTAGTTGTTAATACAGTTAAATCTTTAGAAGTGCTTATTAAGTCTTGATTGTGTGCTTTATAACTTTCAGCTGTAGCTGCTAATCCTGCTTTTTCCTCTAAACAAGCATTTAGTTTTACTGTGCAAGAGTTTAATAAATCTTGTGTCTCTTTGTTCTTAGCTTCTAATGCTGCGTACTGCTTTTTCGATACACACGAAGTTAAGGCCATTAATACTGATAGTGCAATTACTATTTTTCTCATAGGTATTATATTTAATTAAACGTTGATTACAAATTTAGTTTTTAATATTTTGATTACTGTTAAAGATTTCTTTAAATACGGTTAGTTTCTTTATGTAATACAGGAAAACGATACTTTTTACAGTATAGTATTGCTGTATCTGAAAATCTTTTCGCTCACGCAGATATTTTAAAGATATGCAATAAAATGAAAAATGCGCTTTCAAAATTGCAAAAGTATGGGCAAATTTTCCCTGCGTAAGAAAACGGATACCGGCGATACCGTCTAAAAACATTCTAAAGAAAATCACAAAAAACAAACCTTTTTTAGGCAAGTTTTTAACAAGCATTAATAATGAATTTCTAAAATTTAAAAATGTTTTTTTAGGATTTCCTTGTTGCAAAGTTGCTCCCCCAACATGATAAACCGTTGATCCCGAATTGTATTTAATAATATGCCCTTCGTTTGCAGCACGCCAGCATAAATCAATTTCTTCCTGATGTGCAAAAAAGCTTTCATCAAAACCTCCTAATTCATGATACACTTCACTTCTTATAAAAAAACAAGCTCCTGAAGCCCAGAATAATTCACAATTATCATCGTATTGGCCATTGTCTTTTTCGATAGTATCAAAAATACGTCCACGACAAAAAGGGAAACCGTACTTGTCAATAAATCCACCGGCGCCACCAGCATATTCAAAGTATTCTTTATTTTTAAAATCAAGTATCTTAGGCTGAATTATAGCAGTTTGTTTTTGTTTATCGAAAGTTTCAATAATCGGTTTCAGCCAATTTTCAGTTACCTCAATGTCTGAATTTACTAAAGCATAAATTTCAGCATTAATATGTTGCAAGGCATCATTATAGCCTTTTGCAAAGCCATGATTACCGTTATTTTCTACAATTGTAATAGTGGGAAAATTTTGTTTGATAAAATTTACAGAATCGTCTGTTGAAGCATTATCAGCCACGTATATGTGTGCTCCTTCAGAAAATCTTACAACAGAAGGTAAAAATTGTTCCAGCAATTTTACTCCATTCCAATTTAAAATGACAACAGCAATTTTATCCAAAAGTAACTTTTTATTTGTTTTTAATACTATTTATTCCTTGTAGTCCGGCAAGTTTCTTAGAAACTCATATTTTTCATTTTCAAAATCCATTTGACAATAAAAATGATTTAGACCATTTGTGACATTCAAAAACCGTGCCTTCATTGTCATATTATAACGGGCAATCTGATCAAAAGTTGCCTGAGAAATTTTTACACTTGGCGCTTTACATTCTACTAATATATGTATAGAACCATCCGGATTAAAGACAACAACATCGTATCTTTTTCTTAACCCGTTGACTGTTAAAACCTTCTCTACGTTGATTAATGATTTAGGGTATTTTTTTTCATCCATTAAATAATGAACAACATGCTGGCGTACCCATTCCTCTGGAGTAAGAATGATAAATTTTTTCCTGATTTCATCAAAAATAGACACTTTATTTTCGCTATTTTTGAATCGGAAAGTATAAGAAGGAAAATTTAATTGCTGCATAGCGCAAAAATATAAAATAAGTTTAAAGATTAAGGTTTTCAATCTGAAATCTGAAATCTAAAATCTTCAATCAAAATAAATGGACGAAGTTGTAAAAATTGTTAATGATATCAAAGCCGGAAATATCAAACCAATTTATTTTTTAATGGGTGAGGAGCCTTATTATATCGATAAATTATCAGAATATATTGAGCAGAATGTACTTTCGGAAGAAGAAAAAGGATTCAATCAAACGGTTTTATATGGTCGGGATGTTACTGTAGAAGATATTGTTTCAACAGCCAAGCGCTATCCTATGATGTCTGATCGTCAGGTTGTTATTGTAAAAGAGGCTCAGGATTTATCAAGAACAATTGATAAAATAGAGTCGTACGTACATAATCCTATGACAACTACCGTTTTGGTTTTTTGTTACAAATACAAAACGCTTGATAAACGTAAAAAGGTAACAAAATTATTAGCACAAAACGGAATCGTTTACGAGAGTAAAAAGCTATATGAAAACCAGGTAGGCGACTGGATCAAACGTGTTTTGGCGGGAAAAAAATACACGATCGATCCCAAAGCAAATGCTATGTTAGTAGAGTTTTTGGGTACCGATCTGAGTAAAATCAACAATGAATTAGAAAAATTACAGATTATTTTACCCCAGGGAACTGTCATTACACCGCAACATATTGAGGAAAATATAGGTTTTAGTAAAGATTATAATGTTTTCGAACTTCGAAAAGCAATAGGAGAACGCAATCAATTGAAAGCATATAAAATAGCCGAGAATTTTGCCCATAACCCCAAAGAATATCCGTTGGTAATGACAACAGGATTGGTTTTTGGATTTTTTATTCAGCTCTTAAAATATCACGGACTTAAGGATAAAAATCCTAAAAATGTAGCAGCTGCAATTGGCGTCAATCCTTATTTCTTAAAAGAATACGACTTAGCTATAAAAAATTATCCAATGCGAAAAGTAAGTCAAATCGTAGGCGCATTGCGTGATGTAGATATCAAAAGTAAAGGTGTAGGAGCGAATGCTTTACCTCAGGCTGATTTATTAAAAGAAATGCTGTACAAAATATTTAATTAAGCCGTGAAAATTCACGATATTTGCGTCTCTAAAAAAATTACTACTTTAAAAATAATAATTGCACAATTATGGGAATGAATAAAAATACCGTTTTAGGATGGGCTACTTTTATAATGGTACTTATGGGATTGTTACTTATAGGTCTTGGCGCTTTTAGATACAGAGATGTTTCTGGCTGGGGATTTGTCGCAGTAGGTGTTGGATTTTTTGCTAATGCCTGGGTTTTTAATGCGTTGAAAGGTAGAGTTTAACAAAATTCAATTACAATATCAAAATTCAATTGCAATATCAAAATCAATTACAAGATCAAAATCAATTGCAATATAAAATTTGAATTGCAAGAAAAAATTAATAGAAAAATAATTAATTAAAATTAAAAATAAATAGAATGTCAGACGATAAGAAAGTAATTTTCTCAATGCAAAAATTGAGCAAAACCTATCAGGGAGCAGACAAACCGGTGCTTAAAAACATTTATTTGAGCTTTTTTTACGGAGCTAAAATTGGTATTCTTGGACTTAATGGTTCTGGAAAATCTTCTCTTTTAAAGATTATTGCAGGTGTAGATAAAAATTATCAGGGAGATGTTGTTTTTCAACCGGGGTATACTGTAGGTTACTTAGAGCAAGAGCCTATTCTTGATGATTCTAAAACAGTTATTGAAATTGTTCGTGAAGGAGCTGCAGAAACTATGGCAGTTTTAGAAGAATACAATCAGATCAATGATTTATTCGGTCTTGAAGAAAACTATTCTGATCCTGATAAAATGGACAAGTTGATGGATCGTCAGGCAGCTTTACAAGACAAAATTGATGCGCTTGGTGCCTGGGAAATCGACACAAAACTAGAAATTGCAATGGATGCTTTGCGTACTCCGGAAGGAGACACGCCAATCAAAAACCTTTCAGGAGGTGAGCGTCGTCGTGTGGCTTTATGTCGTTTGTTATTGCAACAGCCTGATGTATTGCTACTTGATGAGCCTACCAACCACTTAGATGCTGAATCTGTACTTTGGTTAGAGCAGCATTTAGCTCAATATGCAGGAACAGTAATTGCGGTAACGCACGATAGATACTTCTTGGATAATGTTGCAGGTTGGATTCTTGAGTTGGATAGAGGAGAAGGAATTCCTTGGAAAGGAAACTATTCTTCTTGGTTAGACCAAAAATCAAGCCGTATGGCACAAGAAGAAAAAGTTGCTTCAAAACGTAGAAAAACTTTAGAGCGTGAGCTTGACTGGGTTCGTCAAGGAGCAAAAGGTCGTCAGACAAAGCAAAAAGCACGTTTACAGAATTACGACAAATTATTAAACGAAGATCAAAAACAACTGGATGAAAATCTGGAAATTTATATCCCGAACGGTCCACGTTTAGGAACCAATGTTATTGAAGCGAAGAATGTTGCCAAAGCTTTTGGAGATAAATTATTGTACGATAATTTAAATTTCACTTTGCCACAAGCAGGAATTGTTGGGATTATTGGGCCAAACGGTGCTGGTAAATCTACCATTTTCAAAATGATTATGGGTGAACAGGCTACGGATAGTGGGGAATTCTCAGTTGGTGAAACTGTAAAAATCGCTTACGTAGATCAATCTCACTCTAACATTGACCCAAATAAATCTATCTGGGAAAACTTTGCCGATGGTCAGGAATTGATTATGATGGGCGGAAAGCAAGTGAACTCAAGAGCTTATTTATCACGTTTCAACTTTGGCGGTGGAGAACAAAACAAGAAAGTTTCAATGCTTTCAGGTGGTGAGCGTAACCGTTTGCACCTTGCAATGACATTGAAAGAAGAAGGAAACGTACTTTTACTGGATGAACCTACGAATGATTTAGATGTAAATACACTTCGTGCACTTGAAGAAGGTTTGGAGAATTTTGCAGGTTGTGCCGTTATTATTTCGCACGACAGATGGTTCTTAGACAGAATCTGTACGCACATTCTGGCTTTCGAAGGAGATTCTGAAGTATACTATTTTGAAGGTGGTTTCTCTGAATACGAAGAAAACAAAAAGAAACGTTTAGGTGGTGATTTAACTCCAAAACGTTTGAAATACAGAAAATTGATTAGATAGTTTCTGATGAATTTTTAAATTAAAAATCCCAAATTCCAATTTAAAACTGGAGTTTGGGATTTTTTATTGGAAAATTTTACCCAAATGACACTCTGAGCGAAGTCTAAGACTAAGGAGCTATTTCCTGCTATCCGCTCGTATTTTTTATTTTTTCTAAAGAAAAAAAATAAAAGGATACCGTTTCTATCAGGGCTAGGGCACTAGGTTTCATAAGAATTTTTTCTATCAATCGTGTTCTATGTCAGACTGAGCTTAGTCGAAGTCCCGCAAAGAAATAATGTAAAGTATGTATTGATATTGTAGAGCTACTTACGGAGATCCCTCGTTCCTCGGGATGACATAAAATGAGAATAAAAAATAAATAAAATCTGTGTAAATCGCCTTTATCCGTAAAAATCCGTGGGCCGATTTTTATAAAAACTTTGCCTTCAACTCTGGAGTTGGAATCATGCAGCTTTCTTTTTTGCCGTACCATTTGTAACGGTTTTTAGCAATATAATCGTAAACAAAATTTCGAAGTTTTTCCGGGAATATTTTTAAAACAGAAATCAAACTATAAATTCCTCCAAGTTCTTCTGCAATTTCAATAGCTGCCGAAGATTTATAATAATAGGCTACGCGAGGATTGTATAAAATGATACTATCAATTTTAGTTTGATCAACACCTATATATTTACAAATTTCTTTTCCCAAATCTGATTGCAAAGCCACAAATCTAAAAATATCTTTTTTGTCATGTTTAATAATAAGCTGAACTGCGTCATTGCATAAATTGCAAACGCCATCGAAAAGAATTATTTTTTTGTTTTCTGGAAGGTCTTGCATTTGGAAAAGTTTCAAGTTTAAGGTTTCAAGTTTTAAGCTTTGTCAAAGTTTAAAACTTTGACGAAGCTGATGTTGGTTTGTTATTTCTTGTTCTTAGAATTGAAAATAGTAACAATAACAGGTATAATTTTTTGCTATCTATAATGGAAAAACAATAGATTTTATGAATCAAAAATCACTTCCATAAATAAATTTTAAGCGATGTTTATAAAATATCTATCTCCTTAATCGTCTTTTTTAAAATCCATGCTTAAAATCGCTTTATTTTAATTTTTGCTATAATTTTAGTCTTTTTACAACTGAAAACTGTCACTTAGACTAAAAACTTATTTTTTCCCAGCTTCAACAAACTCTAATTCATCCAAACTTACTTTCGAAGTAAATATTCCGTAATTTACTGTTGCTTTATTTTTTTCGATTGAATCGATACTTCCAACAGATCTTCCGTCGAGCATTCTTACTCTGTCACCAACTTTTAAAATTGGTTTTGGTTTTTCAATAACAGGCTTGAGTTTCTTCTCTTTTTTCTCTTTTCGAATTTCTTCAACCTGAACCGATACTTCTGCGATAACTTCTTTTTTCTTTTCGATTATTGCTTTGGCTTCTTTTGGAGTCGCTTTTTTACGTTTCGAATTTTCGATTTCTATGATTTTCAAAAATTCTCCAATAAGTTCTTTTTTGTTTTTATTGTTGAAATATTTCTCAGATATATCTTCAATTTTCTGGCCAATGTAAATTGTCTTTTGATTACTATCATATAATTCCTGATAGCTTTCTAATTTTTGTTTGATTTTTACATTGATGTTTTCCATCTTTTTGCTTTCTTCACGGGCTCGCGTTTCTTCTTCTTTCAAATTGATAGAAGTTTTTTCAAGCTTCGATCTTTCTTTCTGAAGTGTTGCAATAGTTTTATCAAAACGAACTTTACCAACTTCGATTTTCTTTTTGGCACGATTGATTAATCCAAACGGAATTCCGTTTTTCAGAGCTACTTCAAAAGTAAACGAACTTCCGGCCTGACCTAAAGCCAGTTTATACATCGGTTCCAATGATTTTTCATCAAACATCATGTTCGCATTTGTTGCATACGGCAATTCGTTTGCGAGAATTTTTAAATTCGAATAATGCGTTGTAATAATTCCGAAAGCTTCACGATGATAAAATTCTTCTAAGAAAATTTCAGCCAAAGCGCCACCTAATTCAGGATCAGAACCGGTACCGAATTCGTCAATTAAAAACATGGTTTTCTTGTTGCATTTCTTTAAGAAATAATTCATGTTTTTTAATCGGTAACTATAAGTACTCAAATGATTTTCAATAGATTGATTGTCACCTATATCTGTTATAATTCTATCAAACAAAAAAGTTTCACTTCGTTCGTGAACCGGAATCAACATCCCTGATTGCAACATCAATTGTAATAAACCAACCGTTTTAAGCGAAATTGTTTTTCCTCCCGCGTTTGGTCCGGAAATTACAATGATTCGGTTATCTTGTTTTAATTCAATAGTTTGCGGATGCGTGATTTCGTTTTTTTGTTTGTTATTCAAATACAAAATGGGATGATACGCTTCTCTAAAAAACAATCTTCTTTCTTCGGTAATTGTTGGCAGGATTCCGTTGATTCTGTTGGCATATTTTGCTTTTCCGGCAACAACATCAATATCACTCAAAAATTCCTGATATTCAACTAATAAAGGTAAATATGGTCGAATTTGATTTGATAATTGTTTTAGAATTCTGGTAATTTCTTCTTTTTCCTCGTATTCAAGATTTGCTAATTCTCTGGAATATTGTAAAGTAGCTTCAGGTTCGATATAAGCGATACTTCCGGTTTTGGAACTTCCTAAAATCGAACCTTTTACCTTACGACGATACATTGCTAAAACGGCAAGCACTCTACGATTTTGGACAAAACTTTCTTTGATGTCATCTAAATAACCAAGACTATTATTATGAGAAAGTGCCACTCCAAAACTTTGGTTTACTTTACCGCGAACAATATTCATATTTTGGCGAATGCTCAATAAAGCTGGTGAAGCATTGTCTTTGATTTCTCCGTATTTGTCTACAATAGCATCTATGAGAGTTACAATATCTTTAGTATATTCAACTCTTGAAGCTCTTGCGTTTAAGTTTGGATAATAGTCATCAAACTTTTTAAGGAAATTCAACAAGAAATTTGCTGTTGATGAAAGTGTTGCAATTTTTCTAAAACTTCCTACTTCCAGGAAACTATCTTCAATGGCCAGAAATTTAATTTCGTGCGTTATGGCATCAAACCCATGATTGGGAATGGCGTTGTTATTTTCAAAAGACGAAACATATTCTGATGTTTGCATCAAAGCCCGCATCAGAGTTTCTTTATCTCTAAACGGAGTTATTTGTAAAGCTTTTTCTTTTCCTATATCTGTATTACAGCCAGCCGAAATAGTTTCGAGCACTGTTGGAAATTGTAAATCTTGTAATGTTTTTTCGGTAATTGATATCATTTATATCGTAAGTTGTAAAGGTTCAAAGTTACAAAGTTTTACAACGAAATAGTACTATTAATTAGTACTTTGAAAAAAACTTTGCGTAATTTGTAATAAAATTTATTAAATGAAAATTAATCTTTCTCCTGAATGGCAAGCCGTTTTATCGGATGAGTTAGAAAAACCTTATTTTAAAGATTTGCTTTTGTCGCTGGAAGACGAATGTAATAATCATATTTGTTATCCGCCTTTAGATTTGATTTTTTCGGCGTTCAATCATTGTTCTTTCAATGATGTAAAAGTTGTTGTTATTGGTCAGGATCCTTATCATGGAGAAGGAGAAGCAAATGGGCTAAGCTTTTCTGTTAATGACAATGTAAAAATTCCGCCTTCGTTGCGTAATATTTTTAAGGAAATAAATACAGATCTTGATTCGGTTTTTATGCCAACTTCTGGTAATCTTGAGAAATGGGCAAATCAGGGTGTGTTGCTTTTAAATGCTTCGTTAACAGTTCGAAAAGATAGTCCGAATAGTCATAAACATCTAAAATGGAATTTATTTACTGATGCGGTTATTCAGGCTATTTCTGATAAAAAAGAAAATGTTGTGTTTTTATTATGGGGAAGTTTTGCTCAGAAAAAAGGACAAAAAATTGATCGCTCGAAACATCATGTTTTAGAATCCGGGCATCCTTCGCCAATGAGTGCTAATCAGGGAAAATGGTTCGGAAATAAACATTTTAGCAAGACGAATGAATTTTTAAAATCAAAAGGTTTGAAAGAGATTGAGTGGTAAATATTAATTTTAACAATTTTCAATTTTGATTTTTACAATCTTTTCATTTCGACTCAGTAGAAATCTTCGCAAGTAACTCCGTAACTATAATCAAGTCTTTGTCGAGCTTCTCGCGAAGATTTCTCCTGCGTCGAAATGACAAATCAGACGAATATATTCTTATGAAAATGATTGCGCTAGCCCCGATAGAAGTGGAAATCCTTTTTTATTTTTTTCTTTAAAAATAAAAAAGATTGGAACGATAGCGGGATTAGCTCCTGACAAAAAAATTACTTTTCCAGAGGTTTCTTTATAATCTCGTCTAAAACTGCTTTGTTTTCGTAGTTAATTACTTTAAGGATAATCTCTTGGTTTTTAACTGTTTTTCCTTCGATAATATAAAGTTTTCCTTTTTTGAACGGAACATTACTTTGATCAAAATCAACATCTCCAAATTTCAATGTGTTTTTAATATCAGCCGTATCGATCCATTTTTCGTTTAGAGTCTGAACTGCTTTTTCAGAATACTGAAAAGGTTTTGTGCGTAAACTATTTAAAACTCTGGCATTAGGAAAATAGTTGCAACGGGTATCTTTTCCACTAAAAACAAGGGCTACAAAAAAGCATCCCATAACTAAACCAATCAGATAATAAGCAAAACGATGTACGAACTTCATGAAATAAAATTTTTGCAAAGGTACGCTAAAGTTCCCTTAAAATACAAGTAAATTGATGTCGTTATCCGGTAAATCAAACCATTCGCCAATTGCTTTGTTGGTTAAAATTCCGTGATAGAGGTAAATTCCGTTTTTTAAACCTTTATTGCATCTTATGGCGCTTTCAAGACCACCATCTTCAGCTATTTGCAGTAAGTAAGGAGTTAAAATGTTGCTTATTGATAATGAGGCTGTTTTGGAGTATCTTGACGGAATATTTGGTACACAGTAATGTAAAACATTACTCTTGATAAAAGTTGGTTTTTCGTGAGTGGTAACTTCCGATGTTTCAAAACATCCTCCGGTATCGATACTAACATCAACAATTACGGCACCTTTTTTCATGTGCTCTACCATTGTTTCTGTCACTATAATAGGACAGCGTTCTTTGCCACGCATAGCTCCAATAGCGACATCACAACGTCTTAATGCCTTTAATAATGCTTTTTGTTGTACTGTAGAAGTGAAAATTCTTTGATTTAAGTTGTTTTGTAAACGACGTAATTTTGTAATCGAATTATCGAAAACCTTTACATTTGCTCCCAAACCAATAGCGGTTTTAGCAGCAAATTCACCAACTGTTCCGGCACCTAAAATTACAACTTCGGTAGGAGGGACGCCGGTAATGTTTCCGAATAAAAGTCCTTTTCCGAATTCGTTTGTAATCATTAATTCTGCTGCAATAAGTACAGAAGCTGTTCCTGCAATTTCGCTTAGTGATTTTACAGCAGGATAAGATCCGTCTTCATCTTTGATATATTCAAAAGCAAGTGCAGTAATTTTTTTCTGCGCCAAAGCTTCGAAATATTCTTTCTTTTTGGTTTTTAACTGAATAGCCGAAATAATAATCGTTTCAGGATTGATCATTTTAATTTCTGCTATAGTAGGCGGTTCTACTTTTAGCAACATCGGACATCCAAAAACTTTCTTGGTATCTTTTGTTACTTCCGCGCCCGCATCAGAATATTCTTTGTCAGAATAACTGGAACTTTCTCCGGCTCCGGATTCAATCATAACGCGATGACCTTCATAAGTCAAAGAGTTGACGGCGTCTGGAGTTAAGCAAATACGACGTTCCTGATAACTTGTTTCTTTAGGAATTCCTATAAAAAGTTCTCTTTTGAATCGGCCAACTTCAAGTTTTTCTTCTTGTGGCAACAATTGTTGTTTCGTAAATGGAGTTAAGGTGATTGACATGGGTTGTGCGAAAAATTAAGAGTACAAATTACGTAAAAAGTTTTAAAATCAGTGTAAAAATTCTGCTAATACTATGTCATGAAATTAAGGTATAATTTTTTCCATTTTAATGTCGGCTCTTTCATAACTTACATTTCCTAAAGGAACTTCGATAAAACCGAATTTCTCGTATAGATGAATTGCGGGAAGTAATTTTCGGTTCGAATATAAGATAAGCGTTTTGATATTATTTTCTTCGGCTACAGCCAAACAATGAATGAGTAATTTGTTCCCAATTCCGAGACCTTGTGCTTTATCTGAAACTGCCATTTTACTCAATTCAAATGTATTATGATCAATTTTCATTAGAGAAACTGTTCCAATAATTTCGCTTTTATATTTAGCATAGAAAATCAATCCGCCTTTATCAATGATTTCTTCCTGCGGATTCGAAAGTACTATTTCATCTTTTTCCTCAACTTTAAAATATTTTTGAAGCCATTCTTTGTTTAAAGTCTTGATGGGTTCTTTTAATTCTTCTGAAAAGGGAATGATTTCTACGGTATTCATTTATATATGTATATTGTTTCACAGAGATTCATGAAGATTTTGAAAAATCACATAAAGAATTATTATAAAAGCTTTGCGAACCTTTTGCTAACCTTTGCTAAATCTTGGTGAATCTTTGCGGAATATTTATTCTAATTTCAATTCTCTTTTTCCATCTGCTAATAACTCAATAGTAACGAGCGAATGTTCTTCTGGAATTAAACTAGCAATTTTTTCAGACCATTCAATAAAACACCAATTTCCTGAATACAAATAATCATCCACGCCCATATCAAGAGCTTCAGTTTCTTTATTCAATCTGTAAAAATCAAAATGATAAACGATCTGATTGCTAGAAGTATAGTATTCATTAACTAAAGAAAAAGTTGGGCTGCTTGTAGCATCTTCAACTCCAAGACTTTTACAAAGTTGTTTGATTAAAGTAGTTTTTCCAACTCCCATTTCTCCATTAAAAAGAATGATTTTGTTGGGGTTTTGAGCTAAAATTTTCTCTGCTACTTCTTTGATTTGATCTAATGAAAAAACGATATTCATTTTTATTGCTTATTAATTATAGTCTCAATTTTGAAAACTGTCTTACTTAGGGTTAAATACTAAAAAAGGGATAATCATTTCTTCTAATGAAATTCCGCCATGTTGGTACGTATTTCTGTAATAACTCACATAATGATTGTAGTTGTTTACGTAGGCTAAAAAGAAATCATTTTTAGCAAAAATAAACGAACTACTCATGTTTATTGCTGGTAAACCAATATCTTTTGGTTCTTTTACGACGTAAACATCTTTTTGTTCGTATGTTAAACTACGACCTGTTTTATAGCGCAAATTTAAACTTGTATTTTTATCTCCAACCACTTTTGACGGGTTTTTTACATTAATTGTTCCGTGATCTGTAGTCAGGATCAATTTGAAACCTAAAAGTTGTGCTTGTTGAATAATTTCTAAAAGCGGAGAATTTTTAAACCAGCTTAATGTTAGTGAGCGATACGCTTTATCATCAGAAGCTAGTTCTTTTACAACATCCATTTCGGTTTTTGCGTGAGACAGCATATCAACAAAATTGTATACTACGGTAACTAAATCATTACCTTTTAGAGCTTTGAAGTTTTCGGCTAGTTTTTTTCCGCCCGCGTAATTGGTGATTTTAAAGTAATCTTCTTTAATATTTAAACCCAAACGTTTTAATTGAGCTGAAAGAAATTCGGCTTCGTAAAGGTTTTTTCCGCCGTCTTCAACGTCATTTTTCCAGTACTGCGGAAATTGCTTTTCCATTTCTGTAGGTAATAAACCAGAGAAAATAGCATTTCTGGCATATTGTGTTGCTGTTGGAAGTATAGAGAAATAAGGAACTTCTTTTTCTAATTTATAATAATTTGCCACGACGGTTTCGAAGGATTTCCATTGGTCGTAACGTAAATTATCAATTACAACGAACAAAATTGGTTTGTCTTTCTTTTTGATTTCAGCAACAACTAATTCCTTAAATAAATTGTGGGACTGAATGGGTTTATCTGCTTTTGGAGCAAACCAGTCTTCATAATTTCTTTCGATGTATTTTCCGAATTGGGAATTGGCTTCAACTTTTTGAGATTCAAGGATTTCAATCATTCCCTGATCATTGATGTTTTCTAGTTCAAGTTCCCAGAAAATTAGTTTTTTATACAATTCTACCCAATCTTCATAGGAATTAACCATTGCCATTTCCATAGCGATTTTTCTAAATTCCTTTTGATAATCCAGCGTTGTTTTTTCAGAAATCAATCTTGAATGATCGAGGTTTTTCTTTAAGCTAAGTAAAATCTGATTCGGATTTACCGGTTTTATCAAATAATCAGCGATTTTAGAACCAATGGCTTCTTCCATTATATATTCTTCTTCGCTTTTGGTAATCATAATCATCGGAATGGCTGATTTTTTTTCTTTCATTTCAGAAAGTGTTTCCAGGCCGCTCATTCCGGGCATATTTTCATCCAAAAAAACAATATCAAAATTGTCTTCTTCGAATAAAGCAATAGCATCTAAACCGTTATTACAAGTAGTTACAGCGTAGTTTTTTTTCTCCAGAAATAATATATGTGGTTTCAAAAGATCGATTTCATCATCGACCCAAAGTATTTTTATCTTATCCATAAACGTATTTAATTTTAATGCAATTTAGAGGTATAGAACTTAAAAAGTATTAAAAATAGTATAAATTTCAGAATAAGAAAAGTCGATTTTTGTATATTTTTTTTGGCTCACTTTAGTATTACATTGAAAATCACGACAATTTAATGTCAATTTTTAAATGAAAAACGCAAAGCTCTTTATAGTTATTTACTTATATTTGTTGACCTAAAAAGAACCAAATAGTGACTCAGATCAATAAGTTAAAAATATTCAATGATCCCATTTACGGGTTTATTTCTATCCCGAACGAACTTATTTACGACTTAATTCAGCATCCGTATTTTCAGCGTTTACGCCGTATTTCGCAAATGGGAATGTCGTATTTGGTTTATCCCGGAGCCAATCATACTCGTTTTCATCATGCTTTGGGTTGCATGCATTTAATGCAAAAAGCAGTTGAAACGCTTCGTTTTAAAGGAGTTGCTATTTCAAGCGATGAAGAATGTGCCTTGTTAATAGCTATTTTACTTCACGATATTGGTCATGGGCCGTTTTCACATGCAATGGAAAAAAGTATTGTCGAAGATGTCAACCACGAAGCTATTTCATTATTATTCATGAACCAGCTCAATGATGAATTTGAAGGGAAATTGAGTCTTGCAATTCAGGTTTTTAAAGGAGAATATCACAGAAAATTTATGTTGCAATTGATTTCAAGTCAGTTGGATATGGATCGAATGGACTATCTTAAACGCGATAGTTTTTACACCGGAGTTGCTGAAGGAAATGTCAATTCTGAACGTTTAATTCAGATGATGAATGTTGTTGATGGTGTTTTGGTAATTGAGGAAAAAGGAATTTATTCGGTAGAGAAATTTTTACTTTCAAGAAGATTAATGTACTGGCAGGCTTATTTGCATAAAACAAGTTTAGTTGCAGAGCTAATTTTGATGAATGTTCTAAAAAGAGCCAAAGAATTAACATTAAAAGGAATTAATTTGCCTTGCAGTGAGCCTCTTTTATATTTTATGCAAAATAGAGTGACTTTGGAAGATTTTGATGCTGAAAAATTGGATTTATTTTCTCAACTAGATGATTTTGATATTATTAGCGCTTTAAAAGCATGGCAAAAGCAAGATGATTTTGTACTTTCGACTTTGAGTAAGATGCTAATAAACAGAGATTTACTGAAAATTAAATTAAGTGCTGAGAAAATTTCGCCAGAAGAATCTCAATCTTTAAAAGAACAATTTGCTAACACGCATCATATTACGCAATTAGAAGCCGGATATTTTATTTTTAGAGGAAAAATAAAAAATCAGGCCTACAGTAAAGAAGCTGAACCAATACGAATTTTGAAAAAAGATAAAACAATTGAGGATGTTGTTGAAGCTTCTGATCAGCTGAATTTGAAATCGTTATCTAAATTGGTAACAAAATATTACATCTGTTTCCCAAAACAACTTATCTAAAATTAACATTTAAAATCTATTTTTTATATTTTTGTCGCAATGAAATTTACAGCAGAACAAATAGCGGGAATTTTAGAAGGAGAAGTTGTTGGGAATCCCAATGCAGAAGTTTCTCGGCTGTCTAAAATAGAAGAAGGTGAGGAAGGATCGCTTACTTTTTTGGCTAATCCCAAATATATCAACTACATATATACTACAAAAGCGTCAGTTACTATAGTTAATGACAGTTTTATACCTGAACAGGAAATCACGACCACTTTAATAAAAGTAGAAGATGCTTATGCCTCTTTTTCTAAGCTTTTACAATTTTATAATCAGGTAAAATTGAATAAAAACGGAATAGAAGCGCAATCTTTTATAACTGAAGGTACTAAATACGGAGAGAATTTATATCTGGGAAGCTTTAGTTATATAGGGCAAAATGTGGTCTTAGGCGACAATGTAAAAATTTATCCAAACAGTTTTATTGGCGATAATGTTGTTATTGGCGATAATGTGTATATTTTTGCAGGCGCCAAAATTTATTCTGAAACTATAATTGGTAATAATTGTACCATTCATTCAGGAACCATTATTGGTGCTGATGGTTTTGGTTTTGTGCCAAATGAAGAAGGCGTCTATAGCAAGGTTCCTCAAATAGGGAATGTTGTTATTGAAGATAATGTAGATATAGGAGCAAATACCACGATAGACAGAGCAACTCTGGGTTCTACAATAATTAGACAAGGAGTTAAATTAGACAATCAAATTCAGATTGCCCATAATGTAGAAATTGGTAAAAATACTGTAATTGCAGCTCAATCAGGTGTTGCCGGTTCTACAAAAATAGGAGAAAACTGTATGATTGGCGGGCAAGTAGGTATCGCAGGCCACTTAATTATAGGTAACAATGTAAGATTGCAGGCCCAGTCAGGAGTTGCAAGAAACATTAAGGATGATGAAATATTGCAAGGGACGCCATCTCTTGCCTATACAGATTTTAATAAATCGTATGTGCATTTTAGAAATCTGCCTAAAATTGTAGCCGAAATTGATGAATTAAAAAAACAAATAATAAACCCAAAAAATGGAAATAATGGTTAAACAGAAGACCATCAAAAATGAAATTTCACTAACAGGCGTTGGATTACACACTGGAAAAGAAGTTACAATGACTTTTAAACCAGCTCCAATTAATAATGGTTTCACTTTTGTAAGAGTTGATTTGCAAGGTCAACCAGTCATTGAGGCTGATGCTAATTATGTTGTTAATACTCAAAGAGGAACTAACTTAGAAAAATTAGGTGTAAAAATTCAAACTCCGGAACACGTTTTAGCTGCATTGGTTGGTTGCGATTTGGATAACGTTATTATTGAATTAAATGCTTCTGAACTTCCTATCATGGATGGTTCATCAAAATATTTTGTTGAAGCAATTGAAAATGCCGGTGTTGAAGAACAAGATGCTAAACGTAATGTTTATGTAGTAAAAGAAGTTATTTCGTTTACTGACGAAACTACAGGAAGCGAGATTTTGGTAATGCCAAGCGATGATTATCAGGTAACTGCAATGGTTGATTTTGGTACTAAAGTTTTAGGTACTCAAAATGCAACTATGAAAAGCATAGCCGATTTTAAAGATGAAATTGCTAATTCAAGAACTTTTAGTTTTTTACATGAATTAGAGTCTCTTTTAGAAAACGGATTAATTAAAGGTGGAGATTTAAATAATGCTATTGTATACGTAGATAAAGAAATATCTGAAGGTACAATGGAAAATTTAAAGAAAGCTTTTGGTAAAGACAAGATTTCAGTTAAACCAAATGGTGTTTTAGACAATCTTACTTTACATTATCCAAACGAAGCAGCAAGACACAAATTGCTTGATGTTGTAGGGGATTTATCTTTGATTGGTGTTAGAATTCAGGGAAAAATTATTGCTAATAAACCAGGGCACTATGTAAATACGCAGTTTGCCAAAAAATTAGCAAAAATTATTAAAATTGAACAAAGAAATCATGTTCCGGTTTATGATTTAAATCTGGAACCATTGATGGATATTCATAAAATTATGGCAGTTTTACCACATAGACCTCCATTTTTGTTAATTGACAGAATTATAGAAATGTCTGATAGTCATGTTGTGGGAATGAAGAATGTAACGATGAATGAAAACTTCTTCGTAGGTCATTTTCCTGAAGCTCCGGTTATGCCAGGTGTATTAATTGTTGAAGCAATGGCGCAAACAGGAGGGATTTTAGTACTAAGCACTGTTCCGGATCCTGAAAATTATTTGACATATTTCATGAAAATTGATAATGTTAAATTCAAGCATAAAGTATTGCCGGGTGATACCTTAATTTTCAAATGCGAATTGATTTCTCCTATCAGAAGAGGAATCTGTCATATGCAGGCAAATGCGTACGCAAACGGAAAGTTGGTAACAGAGGCAGAATTAATGGCTCAAATTGCAAGAAAACAATAATAATTTAATCAAATTTATTGTTTACGTTTGTTGCCCAAATTAGACTATTTTAATATAAAATATAAAACTCACAGATGAATCAACCATTAGCATATGTTCATCCCGGCGCGAAAATCGCTAAAAACGTTGTAATTGAGCCTTTTACAACAATTCACAATAATGTTATTATTGGTGATGGTACGTGGATTGGTTCAAATGTAACCATCATGGAAGGTGCGCGAATTGGAAAAAATTGTAATATTTTTCCAGGAGCAGTAATTTCTGCAGTGCCACAAGATTTAAAATTTGGAGGAGAAGATTCTTTAGCTATTATAGGTGATAATTGTACTATTAGAGAATGTGTAACTATCAATAGAGGTACAGTTGCTTCAGGACAAACAATTTTAGGTAATAACTGTTTAGTTATGGCTTATGCTCACATTGCACACGATTGCGAAATTGGCAATAATGCTATTATCGTAAATGGCGTTGCTTTGGCAGGTCACGTTGTAGTGGGTAATCACGCCGTTATTGGTGGTTTAGCAGCTATTCATCAGTTTATTCATATTGGAGATCATGCTATGATTTCTGGTGGATCATTGGTTAGAAAAGATGTTCCGCCATACACAAAAGCAGCAAAAGAACCTTTGTCGTACGTAGGAATCAATTCTGTAGGTTTGAGAAGAAGAGGATTTAGTACTGAAAAAATTAGAGAAATTCAGGAAATTTACAGAATTTTATACCAAAAGAATTACAATACAACACAAGCTTTAAGTATTATTGAAGCTGAAATGGAAGCTACTCCTGAGAGAGATGAAATTCTGGATTTTATCAGAAATTCATCACGAGGAATTATGAAAGGTTATTCAGGAAATTATTAATTTTAGTCCCGATAACTATCGGGATAGATTTCTGATTTTGGATTTCTAAACTGAAATATAATGATTACGATTAATAATATAAAAATATTAAACAATTAATGTAGACTTCTGTTTTAATCTAAAATCAGAAATCTAAAATCTAAAATAAAACAAATGGCATCTACATCAGATATTAGAAACGGATTGTGTATTAAATTCAATCACGATATTTATAAAATCGTTGAATTTCTTCACGTAAAACCTGGAAAAGGACCTGCTTTCGTAAGAACAAAATTAAGAAGTTTAACTACAGGAAGAGTATTAGATAATACATTCTCTGCAGGACATAAAATTGATGATGTGCGTGTTGAAACGCATAATTACCAGTTTTTATATGCTGAAGGAGATGAGTTTCATTTTATGAATACAGAGTCTTTTGAGCAAATTTCTTTGAACAAAAACATCTTAGATGCTCCGGGATTATTGAAAGAAGGTACAAGTGTAATGGTTCAGGTAAATACTGAAACTGATTTGCCTTTATCTGTAGATATGCCATCTTCTGTAATTCTTGAAGTTACTTATGCTGAGCCGGGTGTAAAAGGAAACACAGCTACAAATGCTACAAAATCTGCTACGGTAGAAACTGGAGCTTCTGTAAACGTTCCGTTGTTCATCAACGAAGGTGATAAAATTAAAATTGATACCGCTTCTGGTAATTACATGGAGCGTGTAAAAGAGTAGTTTTTATAAGTTTTCAGTTTTCAGTCGCAGTTATCAGTTTTTGATATAGATTGAAAACTGAGACTGAAAACTGAGACTAAAAACTAATATATATGAAATTTCCAAAGATTCATTCTTTACAAGAAATTGCAAATTTGCTTCAATGCGAATTTATAGGTGACCCAAACTTTCCGGTTTCAGGCATGAACGAAATACATGTTGTTGAGCCGGGAGATATAGTTTTTGTTGACCATCCAAAATATTATGACAAAGCTTTACAATCGGCCGCTACTATTGTTTTAATTAATAAAAAAGTAGATTGTCCGGAAGGTAAAGCTCTTTTGATTTCTGATGATCCTTTTAGAGATTTTAATACCCTGACCAAACATTTTAGACCTTTTCAGGCAACAAGCGTATCTATTGCTCTTTCTGCAACTATTGGAGAAGGAACTGTGATTCAGCCCAATTGCTTTATTGGCAATAATGTTACCATTGGTAAAAACTGTTTGATACATCCTAATGTTACAATTTACGATCATACAGTAATTGGTGATAATGTAATGATTCATGCGGGAACAATTTTAGGGGCCGATGCATTCTATTATAAAAAACGTCCTGATGGTTTCGATCAGTTAATTTCTGGCGGAAGAGTTGTTATCGAAGATAATGTAGGTATTGGCGCTCTTTGCACAATCGACAAAGGTGTTACAGGAGATACAACTATTGGAGAAGGTACAAAGCTGGATAATCAGGTGCATGTTGGACACGATACGGTAATTGGTAAAAAGTGTTTGATTGCTTCGCAAACTGGTATTGCCGGTTGTGTTATTATCGAGGATGAAGTTACTATTTGGGGACAAGTTGGTACTACAAGCGGTATCACGATAGGAGCGAAGGCTGTTATTATGGGACAAACAGGCGTTACCAAATCGGTTGAAGGAGGAAAATCTTATTTTGGTACTCCAATCGAAGAATCAAGAGAAAAGTTAAAACAATTAGCCAATATCAAAAAGATTCCTGAAATTTTAAATAAATTGAAGTAATATGTCTATTAAAGAATTTGTTCAAAAATTTTATAAGTCAGACGCCTTAATTGATAGCGAAATAATGAAAACTTATTTGCATCCCGAGGTAAAATTAGACTGGCATAGTACCAAAGGATTAATCGAAATGGATTATAATTCGATGTTGGATATGGCCAACGAACTTAGTCGCGCATACGTTCGGTCAAAAGTAAGAATAAGCCACATTTTAGCCGAAGATGATTTGGTTTCAATACGATATTCTCATTTTGTGAAAACGATTGAGAACCCAAGAGAAGAGATGTTATTGGCCCATTTTTCTACAATTTGGCAAATAAAAGATGATAAATTGTATCGCGGTTATCAAATGAGTCAATTTTCTTAATTTTTTTGAAGACAAAAAGGTTAAAATACGTTACAAAACCTTACTTTTGCATCACAATTTTAAAAACTACATAAAATATATATCATGAGTGTTTTAGTTAATAAAGATTCCAAAATAATTGTTCAAGGATTTACAGGAAGTGAAGGAACTTTCCACGCTTCTCAAATGATTGAGTACGGTACTAATGTTGTTGGTGGTGTTACTCCGGGTAAAGGAGGAACTAGCCATTTAGATCGTCCGGTTTTTAATACAGTAAAAGATGCTGTAGATCAAGCTGGAGCTGATACATCTATTATTTTTGTACCACCAGCTTTTGCTGCTGATGCAATTATGGAAGCTGCTGATGCTGGAATTAAAGTAATTATTGCTATTACAGAAGGAATTCCTGTAGCAGATATGATTAAAGCAAATAATTATGTTAAAGAAAGAAATTCTAGATTAATCGGGCCAAACTGTCCGGGAGTAATTACTCCGGGTGAAGCTAAAGTTGGTATTATGCCAGGTTTCGTTTTCAAAAAAGGAACAGTTGGTATCGTTTCTAAATCAGGAACTTTAACTTACGAAGCTGCTGACCAGGTTGTAAAACAAGGTTTAGGAATTACTACGGCTATTGGTATTGGTGGAGATCCAATTATTGGAACTACAACTAAAGAAGCTGTTGAATTATTAATGAACGATCCTGAAACTGAAATTATCATCATGATTGGTGAAATTGGAGGTCAATTAGAAGCTGATGCTGCTAAATGGGTTAAAGCTGATGGTAACCGTAAACCAGTTGTTGGTTTTATCGCTGGAGAAACTGCTCCTGCTGGTAGAACAATGGGTCACGCAGGTGCTATCGTTGGTGGTTCTGATGATACAGCTGCTGCTAAAAAGCAAATTATGAGAGACAACGGAATTCATGTTGTTGATTCACCTGCTGAAATTGGTAAAAAAGTAAAAGAAATATTAGGATAATCTCTAATATTCAAAATAAAAAATTCCAAAAAAAAGTCTCAATATTTTGTTGAGACTTTTTTACATTTTCAAAATGTACGGAACAAATTTAAAATCTTAGCAACTTAGAACCTTAGTTTCTTAGCGGCTTAAAAAAAGAAATATGTACAAAGAATTAGAAAAATTTAAAGTAAGCAATAGTTTTACTTTTACTATTGAAGATAGTTTAGAACAAGCCTGTAATGCATCTGAAGGTGCAGGAGTTTTTGTTGTTTATGCTGTTGAAGGTGATGCAAAAGAATTGATTATGGTAGGATCTACCGGAACTGTTCAGAACGACGGAACTTTAAAAAGCAAAAACGGTGGTTTATACGATAAAATCGTAAACGGACATCAATTCGCTAAAACAGGAAGAAAATATTCCTGGCCAGCACAAATGAAATTAGAAAATATCTCTGCTCTTGAAGTGGTTTGGTACGAAACTTTTAATGCAGATGTAAAAGCGATTCCAACTGCGGTTGAAGGACAAGTTTTACAAAGTTTCTTAGATGCGAATGCGAGATTACCTAGATGGAATGTAGCTTTCTAGAAAAACATTAGATAGAAAAACCAAAAGCCTTGCTATTATTTAGTAGGGCTTTTTTTTGCATAAAACTTTTTATAATCATACCCAGAGAAAGTAGAAGAGTAAATTTGTTTTTAATAAACAGCAAAAAAATCCA
The DNA here is from genome assembly GCF_020905295.1 of Flavobacterium piscisymbiosum. Classification (NCBI taxonomy): domain Bacteria; kingdom Pseudomonadati; phylum Bacteroidota; class Flavobacteriia; order Flavobacteriales; family Flavobacteriaceae; genus Flavobacterium; species Flavobacterium piscisymbiosum. The sequence goes on from NZ_JAJJMM010000001.1 coordinate 4,421,373, forward strand.
GGTATAAATTCTTTAACAAGATCTTTTGTTTAATTTGTTAAAAAAAACATAAAACAGTATCGCGGTAAAATCTGACAAATTTAAAAAATTTTGAAAGTTTTTATTTTTTATAAATAATGCTAATCCTTGGTAGATCAATAAAAGAGAGGATTTTCAATATTATAAAACAGTCTCTTTTGTGTAAAATAATTGGTTTTTAAGTTTTGCCTTTATATATTTATCGCACAGAACTAGAGGATAATGTTAAAAAACCGTATTCTTTATGTTAAAACTAAGTGATTATTTTCAAGAATTCTATTCCAATTTAATATGAAGACCAAAACTTTACAATTCAAAACATTTGACGATATTACGCTTTGGAATAACTTGAAAGATGGAGATGAAAAATCATTCTCAATATTATTTGAGAAATATTATGGTGATTTAGTAAGCTACGGAAATTCGCTTTCTCCTTATGCTGAGAAAGTACAAGATTGTGTTCAGGATGTTTTTACGGATATTTGGGTATATCGCAACGGGCTGCAAAGTTCAGTAGTTGTAAAAGCTTATTTGTTATCAAGCGTACGTAAACGAATTGCCCGTTTGCATGAGCGTGATCATATTTTTCGTAAAGCAACGAGTACAGATTCTATAGCATTTCTTTTAGAATTTTCTGTTGAACATGATCTAATCGATGATGATTATGCAACAAAAGAAAAAGTTATTCATTTAAATAAATTATTAAACGATTTACCTGCCCGCCAAAAAGAAGCTTTGTATTTACGCTATCATCAAGGTTTGACAGTAGACCAAATTGCAGACATGCTTGATGTTAATTATCAATCGGCAAGTAACTTGTTACATCGCGGTTTACTTACACTTCGTAAAGAATGGAAGGGTAGTATTTCATTAATCGTTGTACTATCTTCAATAGCTTGTTAAATTTATTTTAAAAAAATGTAAAAAAAATCACAATTTGGTGAGTATATAATAAAAGAGTTGTCCTCTATGTTTTTGTAACCTTATTTTTAAATGCAAAAACGTAATAAATATACCGAAATTGAAGATTTTTTATCTGATGAATCATTCCAAGCCTGGATTTTATCAAAAGTTGATGAAGACGGTTGGGAAGAGTGGACGTTAGAAAGCCGTCAACGTGCCAAGTTAGTAGAGAATGCAAGATTACTACTATTGGCCATGAAAGTGGAGGATTCTAATCTATCAGCTTCAGATGTTCATAATGCTTTACAAACTACATGGATTAAAATTGAGGAGAAAGAAAATCAAACCAATCTTAATCAAGACTCTAAAATAAGATTTCTTAGCAAAAGAATTCTTAGATCAGTTGCGGCTGCAGTAGTCATTTCCTTTTTATCAATTTGGTTTTATCAAAATCAGATTAGTCCAGAAAGTAAAGTTGTAACCTACAAAGAACTTATCGATGAAAATAATGAAGGATTGGTAGAACAAACCAATAATTCAAACAAACCGCAAATCATCACATTATCTGATGGTAGTTCGGTTTTATTACAACCCAATAGTAAATTAAGTTATCCTAAAATCTTTACCGGCAACGAAAGAAAGGTGTATTTATCCGGCGAAGGTTTCTTTGAAATTAGTAAAAATCCTAAAAAGCCTTTTTTTGTTTATGCAAACGAAATTGTTACAAAGGTAGTTGGAACCAGTTTTAGAGTAAAAGCTTATTCTGATCAGCCTGATGTGGAAGTTCTTGTGCGTACCGGTAAAGTTAGGGTAAAATCTAATGATTTAGTTTCTAAATCAAATCAGGAAGAAGTGGTTTTGCTTCCAAATCAAGCTTTACGTTTTTTACGAAGAGATTTGAGTTTTAATAAAATTACAAACATTACTCAGGACGAAACCTTAACCCGAAGTGTTGGTAATATAGAGCAGTTAAGCTTTGAATTTACTGATATTCCTGTATCACAGATTTTTAGAACAATAGAACAAGCGTATTTGGTTGATATTGATTATCCTAAAAATAAACTAAATGATTGTCACCTGACGACTTCACTCAGTGATCAGCCTTTAACGGAGAAACTTAAAATTGTCTGTAATAGCATAGGCAATAATACCAGTTTTGAAATGAATGGAAATCAAATCATTATAACATCAGATGGATGTAATTAAAATCTTTTTGTAACTGTAATTACATAGCTGATTTTAATATAAATCTATAAAAAAACCAATCAAAAACTAAACTAAAACCAATAATAAATGCCTATGTAAAAGATAAAATGCAGAAAAAAAGTGCCGAAATGCTGTAACATTTTCGACACTTTAAATTAGTTGAATTTCTCTCTGTAAAGAGCAATTCATTACGTTTCTTAAAATACACTCGAATCAGTATTAATCAAAACAATCCAAAATTATGAAAAAACCAGTTGTTAAACAACGATTACTCCATCGAATCATGAAAATAACACTATTTCAGTTTGTCTTGGCGCTTGTGTTTTCAAGTGTTGCAATGGCAAATGATGTAAGTGGACAAAAAAAACTAGATACCAAAGTCACTATAAATGTTGCTAATTTAACTTTAGACAATGCATTATCCAAGTTGGAAAAGTCTGCTCATGTAAAATTTTCGTACAACTCAAGATTGCCTCAGCTTACTCAAAAAGTAACTATAGACGCAAATGAGGAAGTACTATCAAGTATTCTAAACAGAATCTTAATACCTTTTAATATTACTTATACTGAAGTAAGCAACCAGATTGTTTTGCAAAAAAATGCAGCATCAGATTCTTTTGCAGGATTAGATGCAAGTAATTCTTTATTTGAAATATTAACTGCGGGACCAATCATTAAGGGTATTGTTACTGACGGTACTGGTAGCCCGTTACCTGGAGCTACTGTAATGGTAAAAGGAACAAAAAACGCAGTTCTTACCGATTTTGACGGAAGATTTACTATTGAAGTACCTAGCAACAGCGACAGACTTGTAATTTCTTATGTTGGAATGGAATCTAAAGAAATTGGAGTAGGAAACACTAATCCAACAATTGTTTTAAGTGAAGAAGGGCAAAACTTAAAAGAAGTGGTAGTTACAACAGGTTACGAAAAAACATCTAAAAGAACCTTTACAGGTGCGATCAGTAAAATTTCAGGTGCTGAATTAAAAGTTGACGGTGTTGTAGATGTAAGTAGAATGATCGAGGGTAAAGCCGCCGGGGTTACGGTACAAAATGTTACCGGATCTTTTGGTTCAACGCCTAAAATTACCGTACGTGGATCTTCTTCAATTTTTGGAGACACAAAACCTTTATGGGTTATTGACGGAGTGGTTCAGGAAGATATTATTAATGTTTCTTTTGCTGATTTGGCTTCGGGTAATTCAGCAACATTATTAAGTTCTGCTGTAGCAGGATTAAATGCTAATGACATTCAAAGTATTGAAATTCTTAAAGATGCATCAGCTACTTCAATCTATGGTTCAAGATCATTAAACGGAGTTGTTGTTGTTACAACAAAACAAGGTCGTAGGGATTCTCCTCTAAAAGTAAGTTATTCTGTAGAAAATACAGTGAGAACTGTCCCAAGTTACACACAATACGATATTTTAGATTCTCAGGAATCCATGAGTGTTTTTCAAGAAATGAGAGCCAAGGGGTACCTTACCCAAAGTTCATCATTGACAGCTAGATTTAGTGGTGTATACGGTATTTTGGCTAAAGAAATTAATCGTTATAACGAATCAAATGGCCAATTTGGTGTTAGAAATGAGCAACCGAATATCAATGAATTTTTGAAAAAATACGAATTAGCTAATACAGACTGGTTCAAAGTTTTATTTAGACCCTCTATTACACAAAATCACTCGTTAAGCTTTTCAGGTGGAGGAAAAAACAACTCCTTTTATGGCTCTTTAGGATATTACACAGATCCGGGATGGACTTTGGCGGATAATGTAAAACAATTGTCATCAAACTTAAAAGGTACATTTTATATCAACGACAGATTAAATATCACTTTGTCAACACTGGCTTCTGTTCGTGATCAGGAAGCTCCGGGTACTTATGAAAGTAAAAATGACGTTGTATTCGGTAAAGTTACTAGAGATTTCGATATTAACCCGTTTAACTATGTGTTAAGTACCAGCAGAACATTGAGACCTTATGACGAAAATGGTAATTATGAGTACTACCAAAACAATTGGGCTCCCATGAATATCTTAAAAGAATTGAAAAATAATACTATGGGGATAAAAGTGAACGATATTCGTTTTCAAGCAGACATAGATTATAAAATTAACAAACATTTAACGTACAACTTTACAGGTTCTGCCCGTTATGCGAATACATCAAGAGAGCACAAAATTTACGAAGGCTCAAATGTAGTAGGGGCATACAATGCAGGAGTTGGAGCCACTTTGAATACTCAAATTCAAAAAGACAATGTATTCTTATATCAAAATCCAAATGATTTAACGGCACCAAAAGTTTCAGTGTTGGAAAACGGAGGATTCTTGAGAAAATATACTAATGACATGACTTCATACAATGTTAGAAATAGTGTTACGTACAGAAATACATTTAACGTTAAACATGAACTTGAAGGCTTCTTTGGTACAGAGTTTAGATCAGTAGACAGAAACAATGACAACTTTACGGCTGCAGGAATTCAATACGAAAAAGGGCTTACTGCTTTTGTTGATCCTAGATTAATCGAGAAATTGATAAATGAAGGTAATTCTTATTATGATTTTGGAGCAGAGAGAGAGCGTACAGTTGGTTTCTTTGGAAAAGTAGGATACACTTACGATCGTCGTTATACAGCATCTATTACAGGTCGTTATGACGGATCAAACAGACAAGGTGATACTGGTTCTTCAAGATGGTTGCCTACCTATACAGTAAGTGGAAAATGGAATGTAAAGGAAGAAAACTTCATGAAAAATGTTGAATCTGTTAATACCTTAGCACTTAGGGCTTCATACGGTTTAACAGCAACAGCAGGCCCTGCAACAAATTCATTAGCTATTTATAAAAGTTTTATTACAAACCGTTTTAATACTAGTGACAGAGAAAATGCGATCAGAATTGAAGATTTGCAAAATGGAGATTTGACATGGGAAAAACAATATGAAACTAATATTGGTTTAGATCTTGGAATGTTCAGAAACAGAGTTCAGTTAACTACAGATGTTTACAGACGTAAAGCATTTGATCTTATTGATTATGTAATTACATCTGGAGTTGGTGGGCAAAGTGTTAAACAGGGAAATAATGCCGACATGGAAACTAAAGGTATTGAACTTGGTTTTACTACTCAAAATATTGTTTCAAAAGATTTTAAATGGTCTACCACATTGAATTTTTCTATTTACGATCAGAAAATTACAAAATTAGCCAATAAACCAGCTGTATTTGATTTAATCGCTGCAAATGGAGGAAATACTGTTGGGCATCCTAGAAATTCCTTGTATTCTTATCAATTTACTGGATTAAACAATGAAGGATTACCAACTTTCAAATTGCAAGATGGTGCTGCCAATAATATAACAGAAGCTGATTTTCAGGATACAAATGATGTTATGAAGTATTTGAAATATGAAGGATCGGTTGAACCTAATAAATCTATTGGTTTTGCTAATACCTTTACTTATAAAAGTTGGTCACTATATGTTTTCGTAGTTGGATCTGGAGGAAATAAAATAAGATTAAACCCTGTTTACAGCAACAAATACACTGATCAGACTGTTTTTACAAAAGAATTTGCTAACAGATGGATCAATCCAGGTGATGAAAACACTACAAATGTTCCAGTCATTGCAGATCAGTTGGTGAATAGAAATTACGGAGAAAGAGACTTACAAATCGCGTATAATACTTATAATTTTTCTGATGTAAGAATAGCAAGCGGTGATTTTGTGAGATTAAAGAATATTTCTCTTGGCTGGGAATTCCCAAGTGATTTTAAGAAAAAACTAGGAGTAAGCACTTTTAATTTGAAAGCATCAGCTGTTAACCCATGGTTAATTTATTCAGATAAAAACTTACACGGTCAGGATCCTGAGTTTCGTAATACAGGAGGGGTAGCTTTTCCTATTACATCACAATACACTTTTGCAATTAACCTTTCATTTTAACAATAAAATTAATTATGAAAAATATAAAAATAACACTGTCATTATTAATACTTCTTGGTGTTAGCAGTTGTGACGAATTTCTTTCAGAAGTACCAGACAACCGAACCATGATAGATACACCTGAAAAAATATCTGAATTGTTGGTTTCGGCTTATCCTAACAACTCTTATTTTGCAATTGGAGAAGTGATGTCAGATAATGTTTTCGACACAGAATTAAAACAGGCTTCGAATCTAAATAACGATCAGAGTTTTAACTGGGAAATGCACACTCAGATTGGATACGAAACTCAAAATGGATTTTGGACGGAATCGTATGCATCAATAGCGGCAGCAAATCAAGCTTTGGTTTCTATTGAAAAGCTAGGAAACCCTGCGAGTTTGAATCCTCAAAAAGGGGAAGCATTAATTGCTAGAGCTTACAATCACTTTATGCTGGTTTCTTTTTGGTCAAATCGTTACAATCCTGCTACAGCAGCAACGGATTTAGGTGTTCCTTACATTACTAAACCAGAAACTTCATTATTGGCTCAATATAAACGAAATACTGTTAAGGAAGTTTTCGATCTTATAGAGCAGGACATTACAGAAGGTCTGAAATATGTAACCAATAATTATAAAGAACCTAAGTTTCATTTCAATGTTGAAGCGGCTAAAGCTTTTGCATGTCGTTTTTATTTAATAAAAGGTGATTGGGATAAAGTACTGGAATATTCTGAAGGGATCGGCTCTAAACCTACAAGAATTAGAAACTGGACTGCTTTTAATGCAGTTCCTTTTGCTCTAATGTCTTTGGAATACTCTAAAGCAGAGCAAGAAACGAATTTATTGATCGATTACCCTAATTCTATTGCAAATAGAGCAGGTTCTTACAGATTTGCTCTTGCAGGAAATAGATCAGATGAGATATTAGGAAATCAGACAAATATGTGGAACAAACCTAATTTAATAAGAGCTCAGGGGCAGTATTATGGGGGCGTGATGGTTGTTGTTCCAAAACTTTATGAATATTTTAAAGTTACTAATATTACAGCAGGTATTGGAGAAGCTTTTACCGCTACCGTATTATTCAGTAATGATGAATTGTATCTGAATAGAATTGAAGCTTTAGTAATGAAAAATAGGATAGCAGAAGCTAATACAGAGTTAGGATTCTTTTTAGGGACCAGAACATCAGGATATAATGCTGCAACAGATTTAATGAATGAAACAGTTGTACAAGCCAAATATCCAGTAATTGCAAACGAGTTTACCCCATTCTATGCCTTAACTCCTCTTCAGGCTTCTTATATAAAAGCTATAGCTGAAGCAAAAAGAAAAGATTTTATACGTGAAGGGCTTAGATGGTTTGATATTAAACGATTTAATCTTGTTGTAACACACAATACTCTGGAGTTTGGTAAAATAATTCGTAATAACGTTTTAGAAAAAGACGATAAACGAAGAGCATTGCAGATCCCGCTTAGAGCTTCAGATAATGGTATTGAAAAAAATCCTAGATAATTTTTAATTATAATATAGTATGAAAATAGTAAAAACATATAAGGCAGCTTTAATAGCAGGAGTTTTGTTACTTGCTTCTTGTGCTCATGAAGACCAGCCAACAGAAAGCAGGTTAGATTTTTCGGTACCAACAAAAACTGATTTAGATAAATGGATTAGTACGAATTTTCTGGATCTTTATAACATAAATGTATATTATGAATGGGATCAAAACACAGTCGATAATACCAGATATTTATTCCCGCCAAAAGTCGAAAAAGTGCAGCCAGCAATGGAGGTCGTAAAGAAAATTTGGATTGATAGTTATACAACTATTGGTGGAGTAAATTTTGTAAAAAAGATAGCTCCCAGAGAGTTTGTTCTTGTTGGAGGTGTTAACTTAAATACAAACGGAACATTAACTTTAGGATTGGCAGAAGGTGGCCAAAGAATTACTCTTTTTCAAGTAGACAATCTAAATAAAAAGAGTAGAGCAAATGTTACACAATTTATTCATACTATTCAGCATGAATACGTTCATATCTTAAATCAGACTAAACCATTTGATGAGCAGGCCTGGTCTAAATTAACTCCTGTGGGTTATACTTCAACATGGTACACAGAACCAATTGCGACTTCGAGAAATTTAGGTTTTGTAACAAGTTATGCAAGATTAAACATTTATGAAGATTTTGCTGAAACTGCTGCTGCAATATTAACGAGCTCAAAAGCTGAATATGATGCAATCCTGGCGAGTGTTACAGATGCTACAGCTAAAGCAAATATTAAAGCAAAAGAGGCATTGGTCGTAAAATATTATAAAGATGCCTTTAATATAGATTTCTATGCATTAAGAGATCAAGCTCAAAAAAACACTGATGCCGTAGTAAATAACTAAGGATAATAAAATTTATAAAAATAAATATTATGAAAGCAATATATATATATAAGTATTTAATGATTTCTTTTATAGCCTTACTTCTGGTGTCTTGTACAAGTACAGAAGTAGATGCTAAATTTGATCAAAATGCTACAGAAAGATTAAGTGCTCGTCAAAAAGAATTAAACGACGTTTTACTTTCGTCTGCTGAAGGATGGAAAGCAGTCTATTACACAGATAGTACGCAATTAGGAGGCTGGACACATTTATTTAAATTTCTTCCAGAAGGAAAAGTAGATATGGCCTCTGATTTTACTTTAGGTACAGATACAGATACCAAAACCTACAGAAGTCAATATGAGATTCAAGCAGGAAGTACCGCAAGTTTAGTTTTTACAACAGGAAATAGAATTCATCTTTTGTCTGACGCTAATAACTATCCAACGTCGGCTCTTAAAGCAAAAGGGTATTTGGGAGATTTTCAGTTTTTTTATTATGGACAAAAAAATGGGGATATTATATTTAGAACCAATAGAAATGGGCATTTTCTTCGTTTTGTAAAAGCAACAGCGCAAGACTGGACAGATTTACCCAAAAACACTCCAGTCATTGATGGTTTAAGAGGTAATGCAGCAAGTCCGTTGTTTAGAATAATGGAAACTAATGACGGAGTTGCAACACATCAGTTTGATTTTGATTATAATCCGAATGCGCGTTTTGGTACGGCAACATCTTTAGATTTGGGTAGTCAAGAGGCTTATGATGTTGCATTTGCATTTACTCCGACTGGTGTTGTCTCAAAGCTTCCTGTAGTGGTTAAAGGGCAAAAATTAACAAATTTTTTATATGATAGTACTACTGCCAATTTTGTTGCCACAGGAACAAATGGGGTTAGCGCAACGATTAAGTTCAGGAATGAACCAACTAGACTAACTGAAGACTACAAATTATTAATGCCACAAAGCGGTAATAATGTATATGCTTACATCTATAGTATAACAAAAGCTGAATCTGCAAATTCGGCTCTATTTCTATCTTTACTAGCGAGTACTGAAGCTGCTGCTGGTACAGGTTTATTTATTAATAGAATACAACCATGGTTTAATAATGCTGACGGAACAAGTTATATAGAGTATAGATTCTCTACTGTAGCAAATCCAACTGTTGTAGCAGCTAGAGTTTATCATTATTTTACTATAAAGACAGATGCTACAGCTAAAACAGTTACTTTACAACCCGGTGTTTGGAAATCAACTGCGACTGCAGCTTCTCCAGCAATCGCTGCACCTGCATTTATGAAGGCGTTAGACGATCAATTTATGAATCCTAGTGGGCTTTATTTTGCCAGAACGCAAGTTTCGGGTTATACAGGTTATACATTAACAAGTACAACAACCCCTTTTAGATTGGTTTTATACTCATTTCAATAACATTTAAAAAAATAAGAAAGCAGTCCGTTTTGGACTGCTTTTTTACTATATAACTATTAGCATTTATTTTGAATACAAAAGCAACTCATTTTTCGAGTTGCTTTTTTTGTTTTACTTAATTGAGATAAAATCTTATAAAAATTTTTTTTAATAGAAGTTTTTTCGTATTTTTATTCTGAAGATCAGGTGGTTATATTTGATTTTCTGTCTGAAACTCAACAGATAAAAAAGGATTGAGATACAAAAACATCAAACAATTTAAACACTATGTTAAAAACAATTTTAAATTTTTCCGGAGTTAAAATGTTAAGTAAAGAGGAACAAATAAACATCCTAGGAAAAGGAGATTCTTATCAAGTTCCCAGATGTGATCGTTATGCACCACCAGGCTCAAATCCTGTTGATTACCCACATTATCCATGTGCTGATCCGCAGCCAGATTGCAGGATTACAATTGACGGCACTGTAATTTGCGGTTAAAACAAAGATTAAAAAATAAAAAAATAATTGAATACATATAAACATTAAACAACCTAATTATTATGTTAAAAACAATTTTAAATTTTGAAGGAGTTGAAGTTCTAAGCAGAGAAGAACAAAAGAGTTTAATTGGTGGTAGTTATCGCGGGCCAGATCAGCATATCTGCACAACACCTTGTGCAATGATTATTTCTCCAAATAATCCATGTTTTATAGATGGTTGCGAAACTATTCCTTTTCCGGATACAGACCCATTTGTAGGGCCTATTCAAATTGTAGGATAAAAAATAAAATAAAAAGCATAATAGAATTACCAGTAGAAAATCACTACTGGTTTTTTTGTTTTTATTAGAATTATCGATAATTGGTCGTTATCTCTTAAATTTGAAATTTAAATGAATTGCAAATGTAATTTTTTTAAAAAAAGAATTATCATATATTTGACAAGTCATTCATAGCCCTGATAGAAATGGAAATCCTTTTGTTTTTTTCTTTAAAAAACAAAAGATTGAAATGGATAGCAGGATTAGCTACAAATAAATATTAAAATTAATTTTGAATATGAAATTACTAGAAGGAAAAGTTGCCATTATTACAGGTGCTAGCCGTGGAATTGGAAGAGGAATTGCCGAAGTTTTCGCTAAACATGGTGCAAATGTTGCATTTACATACAGCTCGTCTGTAGAGTCTGCACAGGCTTTAGAGGCTGAGTTAAATGGTTTAGGAATTAAAGCAAAAGGATACCAATCGAATGCAGCCGATTTTAATGAAGCGCAAACTTTTGTTGATGCTGTTTTAGCTGATTTTGGAACAGTAGATATCTTAATAAACAACGCCGGAATTACAAAAGATAATTTGTTGATGCGTATGTCTGAAGCTGATTTTGATCAGGTTATAGATGTAAACCTGAAGTCAGTATTTAATATGACAAAAGCAATTCAGAAAACTTTTCTAAAACAACGTGCTGGTTCTATAATCAATATTAGTTCTGTAGTAGGAGTTTCAGGAAATGCAGGACAAACAAATTACGCAGCTTCTAAAGCAGGTGCAATTGGTTTTACAAAATCTGTTGCATTAGAGTTAGGGTCTCGTAATATTCGTTGCAATGCAATTGCTCCGGGATTTATTGAAACCGAAATGACAGCAAAATTAAGCGAAGATGTAGTAAAAGGATGGAGAGAAGGAATTCCGTTAAAACGTGGCGGAACTGCTGAGGACGTTGCAAATGCTTGTCTTTTCCTTGCTTCTGATATGAGTGCTTACGTTACCGGGCAAGTACTTAATGTTTGCGGAGGAATGTTAACCTAAGAATAAATCCCAGTTTAAGTTTTCAGTAGCACTGATTACTGAAAACTGTCACTGAAAACTATAAAATATGACTACAAACACGATTCTATTATTATTACTTTCTTTAGTAATAGCGGGTGGGTTATCGTATTTTCAATATTTTTTTAAAGCCAAAAACAAATCCAGTGTGGTTTTGTTTTTGGCTTTTTTACGTTTTTTAGCCATTTTTGGGTTATTGATTTTGCTAATAAACCCAATAGTAACTAAAAATTCGCTTCAAATAACCAAAACCCCTTTAGCGATTGCAGTCGATAATTCGAGCTCGATTTCCGTTTTAAAATCTGATAAAAAAGCTGAAGAACTTTATCAAAAAATAATTTCGAATCCAGCTCTTAAAGAAAAGTTCGAAATTCAGTCCTATCAGTTTGATGCTGATTTCAAGCCTTCGGACAAATTTGATTTTAAAGGAAAACAAACCAATCTTGACGAAGTCGCGAAGAATCTTAAAAGCATTAATAAAAATCTGATCTTCCCAACGGTTATTATTACCGACGGAAATCAAACTACAGGAAACGATTATGTATATCGTTTTGATCCTGTTAATAAAGTTTATCCTTTGGTTGTGGGAGATACAACTACGTTTCTTGATCTTAAAATCAATCAGCTTAACGTAAACAAATACGCTTTTCATAAAAATAAATTTCCTGTAGAAGTTTTTCTGCAATATTCAGGAGATAAAAATGCAAATGCCGATTTTACAATTTCGCAGGGAAATACTGTTGTAGCCAAAGAGAAAGTTTCTTTTTCGGCATCAAAAAAAACAGCCACTTTAAACTTGCTTTTGCCTGCCGACAAAGTAGGATTGCAAATTTTTAAAGCAAGTATTTCATCAGGTTCAAAAGAAAAAAACAGTTACAATAATACCAAGAATTTTGCCGTTGAAGTTATCGATCAAAAGTCAACTATTGCAATCGTTTCGGCTATAAATCATCCCGATATTGCGGCATTGAAACGATCGATAGAAGTTAATGCACAACGTAAAGTAATATTGGTTAAACCAAATGATATTAATCAGTTACAAGAAGTTTCGGTTTTAGTTTTATATCAGCCAACATCGGCTTTTAAAGCTATTTTTGATAATAACAAATTAGCTGGAACAAATACCTTTATCATTACCGGAAACAACACCGATTTTAATTTTCTAAACCAACAACAAAATAGTCTGGTGTTTAAAATGAGCGGACAAAGAGAAGATTATTTATCAGAGTTTCAATCGCAGTTTAATCTTTTTGCAATAGAAAATATTGGTTTTGAAAATTTTCCTCCGCTGCAAAATTTATTCGGAACTATTACAACAAACGGAAATGTATCTGTTTTACTTTCATCCAAAATAAGAAACGTTGCTACAAATGCGCCTTTATTGGCTTTCGCCGAAAACCAAGGCAAGAGAACTGCTTTTCTTTTAGGAGAAAATAGCTGGAAATGGCGTTTGCAAAGTCATATCGACAATCAGTCGTTTGAGAAATATGATGTTTTTATAGACAAAATCATTCAGTATCTTGCTTCGACAACCTCAAGAAAATCACTAGTAGTAACGCACGAAAGCTTTTATAATTCAGGAGAAGCAATTGTAATTAATGCACAATACTTCAATAAAAATTACGAGTTCGACGAAAAAGCCAATCTTACCATTACAGTTACAAATACCGAAACGAAGCAGGCTAAAAACTACGATCTATTAAAAGGAAATAATTCATTCTCAGTAAACTTAGACGGATTAGCGACAGGAAAATATAATTTTACAGTAAAAGAATTAAATACAAATACGTCTTATTCAGGTCATTTTGAAATTTTGGATTTTGATATCGAAAAGCAATTTGTAAATCCAGATGTTGTGAAACTAAAGCAATTAGCCCTGCAAACCAACGGAAAAGCTTTCTTCGAAGATCAGGCCGATGATTTGATTGAACAACTTTTAGAAAACAAAGATTACAAATCAATAGAGAAAAATGTCTCCACCAAAACACCTTTAATTGATTGGGTTTGGTTGCTGATTTTGATTGCTATTGTATTAACTACAGAATGGTTTATTAGAAAATACAATGGATTGTTGTAATCGAAATATAATCTAATTCCTTCTAGCCTTTTGTAATCTTGTGGTTATGAATTAAAAGTCCAAATTATGAAAGTTAAATTCTTGTTTATTGTAGCAATTTCGATAGTGTTTTTTTGTTTTTTTTCATTTTCAAAGACAAATAATACTAACAAAAGCAATCTTTGGGGAAACACGATTCAGCAACGTTTCCAACTACCTCAGGGATATGTGAGAGAAGAGGAATCTAAAGGTTCGTTTGCATTTTTTTTGCGAAATATTCCATTAAAACCTTTAGGTTCAGATGTTTTGTATTTTGATGGAACTATAAAATCAAATCGAAACGTTTATGAAGCAGTTGTGGATTTACCCATTGGGAAACAGGATTTGCATCAATGTGCTGATGCCGTGATGCGTTTGCGAGCGGATTATTTTTATAGCCAAAAACAGTACGATAAAATACATTTTAATTTCACAAATGGTTTTCGTGTTGATTTTAGCAAATGGGTCGAAGGTTACAGAATTGCAATTAAAGGCAACAAAACCAGTTGGGTTAAAACTTCAAAACCATCTGACAGTTATCAAACCTATTGGAAATATTTAGAGACGGTTTTTATGTACGCAGGAACTGCTTCTTTAGAAAAAGAACTGAAATCAATTAATGCTTTAGACATAAAAATTGGAGATGTTTTTATAAAAGGAGGCTTTCCAGGTCACGCTGTTATTGTTGTTGATGTAGCTGTGAATCCAAAAAACAACCAAAAAATTATGCTTTTAGCACAAAGCTATATGCCAGCACAGGAAATTCAAATATTGAAAAATCCAAATAATAGTTCGTTGAGTCCTTGGTACGCTGTCGATTTCGGAACCTCTCTCAAAACACCCGAATGGACTTTTAGTTCTTCACAATTAAAACGTTTTTAAATGAAACGATTCCTTTTTTTATTCCTTATATTTCAAAATGTTTTTTCTCAAGAAATTCCATTGAATATTCAAAAATTAATGAAAGCATACCCGGATCAAGTTGTTGGTTTTAAGGATAATAAAATTATTTTTAGTGATAAATCAAATTTGATTTATGATGATTTTAAAAATAAAACGAATCAAGAATTGTTAGAAAATCCAGATATTGAGGATCAATTTAGGTTTGTTTATAACAAAGCAAATAAGAATTTAATTCCAAAGGATGATGCAGGAAGAATTCGAAATGAAGCTTTTTTTAAGAAAATTTACGGAAATTCAAAATCAGAAGTTGAATCAAAAATGACTGAAATTATTTGGTGCCCAAAATTAGTCAATCAAAAAATAAAAGTAACAACCGTAAATGGAATTGATAAAATTGTAAAAAAACTCTCGGCAGAATTAGATAATAATCCAGAATTTAAAAAATATATTAATGATATTGGAGGTACATTTAGTTGGAGAAAAATTTCAGGAACAAACCGATTGAGTATGCATAGTTATGGAATGACTATAGATATTAATGTCAAAAATTCCAATTATTGGCAATGGGATTGTAAATGTAAAAATGAAGAATCTAATCTTTCATATAGAAATCAAATTCCCCTGAAGCTAGTTTCAATTTTTGAAAAATACGGCTTTATTTGGGGAGGAAATTGGAAACATTATGACACAATGCATTTTGAGTATCGACCTGAACTTTTTTTATAAATTATTTTATTCCAAGAAATATTGTGCAGGAAAGTGGATTACGAATTAAAAATTTATGATTATGGATTTTAGGCTAAAAGTATTTTCTGCTGTTGCAAATAGGCTGAGCTTTACTAAAGCGGCTACGGAACTATATATTTCGCAGCCAGCGGTTTCTAAACACATTCAGGAACTTGAAGAAACCTATAAAACCAAACTTTTCGAACGCAATGGCTCTAAAATCGCCTTAACTCCAGCCGGAGAAATTCTGCTAAAACATACCAAAAACATCTTCGAAATCTATCGCGAAATCGACTTTGATATGAGTTCATTTATCAACGAACGTCAGGGATTATTAAGGTTAGGAGCAAGTACAACAATTTCGCAATATATTATTTCTCCAGTTTTAGCACGTTTTCATCAAAAACAGCAAGAAATCAAAGTCAATTTGTTGAACGGAAATACAGAACAAATCGAAAATGCATTAATCAATAAAGAAATCGAAATAGGAATTGTCGAAGGACAATCAAAAAATCAATCCATAAAATATATTCCGTTTTTAAAAGACGAATTGGTTTTAGTTTGCAATACCGAAAATCCTTTGGTAAAACAAAACGAAATCTCCCTTGAAGATTTAAAAGCAATGAAATTCATAACACGAGAACGTGGTTCAGGAACACTTGAAGTTATTGAATTTGCTTTAAAACAAGTTGATGTGAAAATTACCGATTTGCAAATCGAAATGCGATTAGGATCTACAGAAAGCATAAAATCGTATTTGCTAAACTCAGATTGTTTTGCCTTTATGTCAATACACGCGGTAGATAAAGAGCTTAAAAATAATGAGTTGATTGTTTTAGATGTAGAGAACTTATCAATAGAAAGGTATTTTTATATCATCACTTTATTAGGTAAGCCTGATTCTTTATCAGAGCTGTTCATTCAAAATATTGCCACTTATTATAACTTAGGGTTATAGACGATTGCAATTTACGATTGGTGATTACCGTATAAAGGGCAGACCTTTGTAAGGAAATATCAAATTCCTTATTTTGAAAACGAAACAACATACCGCATCACATTTATTCGAAATTAATCTTTATCTGCAACAAGCGATTTTTGCCTTAATAATTGTATTGTGTTTATTTTCGATTATTTCTCCGCCAATCGCCTTATTGTTAGGTGTTGTTATGGTAAATGTTTTCGGGAATCCATTTGTAGCATTCAACCACATTGCGATTACATATTTATTACAATTCTCAGTAATTGGTTTAGGCTTCGGAATGAACGCCACAGCAGCAATTTCAGCCGGAAAAGAAGGTTTTTTGCTTACAATATTCTCAATTTTCAGTACATTGATAATAGGAACATTTTTAGGAAAATGGCTTAAAACCGATAAAAAAACATCGCATTTAATCTCGTGCGGAACAGCCATTTGTGGCGGAAGTGCTATTGCAGCGATTTCTCCCGTAATCAAATCAAACGAAAATCAGACCTCAATAGCTTTGGGAGTTATTTTTATTCTCAATTCAATCGCATTATTTGTTTTCCCGTTTATTGGGCATCAGCTCGATTTGTCTCAAAAAGAATTTGGTTTATGGTGTGCCATTGCCATTCACGACACGAGTTCAGTTGTAGGCGCGGCCAATAAATATGGAGCCGAAGCCTTGCAAATTGCCACAACCGTAAAACTGGCAAGAGCATTATGGATCATTCCAATTTCGCTTTTAACAGCTTTTATTTTTAAAAATAAATCTCAAAAAATTAAGATTCCGTATTTTATTGGTCTGTTTATTTTAGCCATGCTTTTTAATTCTTATGTACCGCAAACTGCTGTTATTGCGCCATATATTGTTAATATCGCCAAAATTGGTTTAACAATCACTTTGTTTTTAATAGGAGCAACTTTAAATATAAATACCTTAAAAGCAGTAGGAGTAAAGCCTTTACTTCAGGGAGTTTTCCTTTGGATATTTATTGCAGGTTTAGGTTTGGCATCGATTTTATATCTGAACTAAATAATAAAATTTATTTTACATTGGTAAACTTCACAATTGGCTTGTCGATCATTTTGTAAAATTTACCTTTAAATGAAAAGCGTTTTTCAATCTCAAAATTAAATTGTTTTTTTGATTTCGCCATTGCAGCTATTTCTTCGGGCGGATCTGCCTCAAATTCGTCATTCGCTTTCGCTGCCTTGCTAAACGTGCCATTTGTTTTTATAATAATATCTCTAAAATGTTTCTTACCGTTATCATTTACAACTTTATACGAGCTCGACCATTTTAAACTTGCCACATTGGTAAGTTGATAGTTGTTAACCTCCATAATAGGCTGATATTTACCGTCAAGTCCGGCAATAAGATAAAGAGTTCCTTCAAAAGGTCCGCCGCCGCCGCCATTTACATGCAATAAGGTAAAAGCATATTGGTCTTCGCCAATTTCTACAAGCTTAGGTTTTGGAGCCTGAGCAAAAGCACCGAAAGCAGCAACTCCGGGCTGAAAAGATCTCATTTGCCAAACATTATCTTTTTTTGCAAATTTAGCAACACCTACAAGACCACCGGAAAATCTTCCTGTTTGCAGTCCGTCCTCATCATAATAGGAATGGTTAAAAAACAACAACCTGAATTCATTTCCCTTAGAGTCTTTATAAGCGATATTGTCAAGGATTCTCGTCGCAACACCTCTTTCATAAGGGAACATTTGGTCGCCTTCAACGCCATTAACATCAGTATAAGCAACAGGTTTGCAGTTTTTGCACTTCCAGCTTAAAAAAGTATTGTTGTCAGAAAGGTTATAAAGTTTGCCGGGAAAAAGCTTTTGCAAAGCTTTTAATCCATCAAAAGGATCCGCGAACTGCAACGTTCTTTTAGTATTTAAGATTGTATCATTAATATTTTTAAGTTGCACAATGTCTTGATCCTGAGCGGTACAAATAGTAGTAAATAACAAAAAAAGAATGCTAAAACGAATCAGGCGCATAGTTTAAGATTAAAATTTAGAATAAAAAACAAAACGAATTTACAAAGAAACTTTTAATATAAACTTATGTCAGTAGAATGGTTTAAAAATTAAAAGAAATTAAATTATCACAATAATTAGCACTATTGTTTTAAATTATCTTTAAATGAGATAAATTTGCATCCTCAAATAAAAACAAATGAAAAACTTTAAAATGAAACCGTTGTTAATCGCAATATTTGCATCAGCAATTGGTTTTTTGACATTATCATGGGGAATCGTTGGCCATGAGCGTATTAATAAAGCTGCAGTAATGGCCTTGCCACAGTCGCTACAGGTATTTTTTTACAATCATATCGATTTTATTACCCAGGAAGCTTCTGTGCCGGATATTCGAAAATATGCTTTAAACTATAAAGATGAGAATCCAAGGCATTATTTCGACATGGAAAATTTTGGAGCCGTAGACAGTATTCCGCAGACTTTAGAAGCTGCAAAGAAAAAATACGATGCTAAATTCCTGAATGATAATGGTATTTTACCTTGGTATATCGAAGATATGATGGTAAAATTAACCAAAGCTTTCAAAGATAAAAACAGAGCAGAAATCTTGTTTCTTGCTGCAGACTTAGGACATTATATAGGCGATGCGCACATGCCATTGCATACTTCTGCCAATCATGACGGTCAATTAAGTGATCAAAAAGGAATTCATTCACTTTGGGAAAGTAGATTACCTGAATTGTTTGCTAAAAATTACAAATTAAACGTTCCTCAGGCTCAATATTATCAGGATGTTCATAAGGCAACCTGGGACATGATCAATGATACACATAGTTTAGCTCAACCGTTATTAGACATCGACAAAAAACTAAGAACAGGTACTCCGGAAGGTCAGGTTTTTAAAATGGACGCTGAAGGAAAAGTGCTAAAAAGCAAATATAACACAGCTGTTTTCTCTGATGAATATGCTAAAAAATTACACGAACAATTAAACGGAATGGTAGAAAGCCAAATGAGAAAAGCCATTACTGCTACAGCAAGTTTTTGGTATACTGCATGGGTAAATGCCGGAAAACCTGATTTAAGTGATTTAGATGCGCCATCGGTTACACAAAGAAACTACCAATTTTTAAGAGACGATTTAAAGTTATTCCAACAAGGAAACTTATTCGGAATGAAAAATCAAAACGACTAAGACAGTTTTCAGTCTCAGTTTTCAGATCAAAAGCCTCAGATTCATTTGAATTTGAGGCTTTTTTAATGTTTTATATAAGCAAAGTTGAAGTTTTAGGAGCTATTTCCTGCTATACGCTTGTATCTTTTATTTTTTTCTAAAGAAAAAAAATAAAAGGATACCGCTTCTATCAGGGCTATGGCACTCGTTTTCATAAGATATTTAATTTTAAACCAAGAGATAAAAACAGGCATTATAAAAAAATAAAACCAGCGTAAATCAGTTAAATCCGTATCATCCGCGTGCCATCACCAATTTTGGAATTTACTCGAGGCTTTTAGAATTTAAATTTTGGAATTTTTTAAGTTCAATTTACTTTTGATATTTCTTACTTTTCAACATATCCGAAGCTGTCTGGTAAAAAGAAATCGTTTCATTTACCAAATCAGTTCTTTCCTTTTTCATGCATTTTTCACTATACTCAATTTGATATTCAGGTGCGATTCCTGGTTTTGAGTTCACTTGCAAATCAAATTGTTTCACTTGCTGTTTAGGCGATAAAATCGTTAGAACATTATCTTTTATCAATCCCAGATCCTGATAAGTCGCAATAAAAGCGCGTGGTTTGTAATCCGGTTTCAAAACGTCCTGACCAAAAAACTTACTTTCATAACTAAAATGCAATAAACCAAAAAGCGTTGGCATAAGATCAATTTGCGACATCAGCTTATTACATTTTTCAGGTTGAGCTGTTGGGTCATAAATAAAAGCCGGAATTCTGTACTTGTCTAACGGAAGTTGTGTTTTACCTGCGCTCGACGCGCAATGATCTGCAACAATAACAAAAACAGTATTCTTAAACCAAGGTTGTTTGCTCGCCATTGCAAAGAATTTTTTTAGCGAATAATCAGTATATTTTACACCGCCATCACGTGATTTTATATCTCCCGGAATATCAATTTTATTATTTGGGTAGGTAAAAGGCCTGTGATTGCTCACTGTCATAATATGATTAAAGAAAGGTTTGTTTTCCTTCGCTTCGGCATTCATTACCTTAATTGCTTTGTTGTACATGTCCTCATCACAAACTCCCCAAACATTCTCGAAAGTAACTTCTTCAGGAGAAAAACTAGATTTGTCTACAATCTCATAACCATTTCCGGAATAGAAATCCTGCATGTTATCAAAAAAAGCATCTCCGCCATACATGAATTTTACATTGTAATTGCGTTTTTTGAAAATAGCTCCAGTCGAAAATTTGTTTTTATTGTCTTCTCTTTTCAAAACACTTTCGCCGGCAGTTGGAGGCAAACAAAGTGTAACTGCTTCAAGCCCGCGAACGGTTCTGTTTCCGGCAGCATAAAGATTGGTAAATTGCAAACTTTTTTGAGCCAAACTATCCAGAAAAGGTGTTATATTTTGTTGATTCCCATAAGCTTTCATGTATTCAGCACTTAAACTTTCTATTGTAATCAATACCACATTTTTATGATTTTCAATAGAATCGCTTGTTATAGAACGAGTGGTGTTTTCGCCTGAGATAGCCGGATATTGTTGTTTTAGTAAAGTATAAGCTTCTTTATTTGATAGCGTTTTATAAAATTTGAAGTAATCTAATTTGTTATTTTCAAAAGCCAAATAAAATTTATACAATCCGTTAGCTTGTAATTCATTAACAAAAACATTTCTGGAATTTTCTGTTTTTGCTAAGGACGGAATAGCAATTAGTGAGATTAAAAATAGACCAATATAAAGCACGGAAATTTTCAATTTCTCAACTAAAGAAGGAATAGCATCAATATAATTTCTGGATCTTTTTAAAATAAAATAAGTAATAATCGCCGTTACCAGAAACAAAACAGAAAATATAGGAATCACAGGATAAGATTGCATAATATTACCGATAACTTCATTGGTGTAAATCAGATAATTAACAGCAATGAAATTGTATTTTACCCCAAACTCATTCCAGAAGAAGTATTCGCTTATTCCGTTTTGCAGGATTAGTAAAACATATAGGAAAATGACAAAAGCAAATAACCAATACCTGATTTTGTCCCTTAGTTCTGGAAGAAAAAGCAGCAAAGCAAAAAGCCCCGTTTTAATTCCGATAAAAATTAAAATAATTCTTGGCAAAGCACCTCCGTATTCATCAAAAATACTTTTTCCTGATGCGACATAAAGAAACAGCGCAACAAAAATACCCAGA
The DNA here is from genome assembly GCF_020905295.1 of Flavobacterium piscisymbiosum. NCBI lineage: Bacteria > Pseudomonadati > Bacteroidota > Flavobacteriia > Flavobacteriales > Flavobacteriaceae > Flavobacterium > Flavobacterium piscisymbiosum. The sequence goes on from NZ_JAJJMM010000001.1 coordinate 4,443,108, forward strand.
ATAATATAGCCTGATGGTTTGTTGTATTTAGCATTAGAAATAAAAATCAAATACAGCCATAAAAAAACACTTGCCACTATAAAAGTGAATATATCTGAAATAAATCCTAAACAAAAGATTTTCAGGCTCTCAAGAATCGTAAAAGAACTTTGTGTTATTGGATGAAATAATAAGATGATTCTTAATATAAAACTGATGATACAATAAAATAACGCTAGATTGTAAAAAGGAGAAAGCTTCTTATAAAAAGTCATGTGATAATTTTTTTACAAAATTAATTCTCATTCATTAGTTCCAGATGAAGTTATGCTTTAACCTTGCTTAGTGTTAACTTAATGTTTTCTTAAGATGATGTTTTTTAGGTATTCTCATGATTTTAAGCATTTTCAGAATTTTAAAATATTTATCTTTGACTAATTCAAAAAAGAAATCTTAAATAAAAAAGATAAAAAATCCATGCATATTCTAATAGTTGAAGATGAGTTAGGTATTGTTCAGTTTTTGCAACAAGGTTTGCAGGAAGAAGGATATCAGGTTACCACCGCAAATGATGGTTCAAAAGGTTTTGAGTTGATTCAGAATCAGAAATTCGATTTAATTTTACTCGATTGGATGCTGCCCAAGATCAACGGATTAGACTTATGTAAAGCCATTAGAGTTAAAGATCAAACGACTCCAATTATTTTTTTAACGGCAAAAGATACAGTTCAGGAAACAATAGAAGGTCTAAAGGCTGGAGCAAATGATTATATCAAAAAGCCTTTTAGTTTTGAAGAATTAGTAGAGAGAATAAAGATTCATTTTAGAAATCAAAAACGCTCAGAAATTCTGACTTTAGGAACCATAAAAGTCGATTTATCGAAACATATTGTATTAAAGAACGATGAAGAAGTGTCTCTTACACAACGCGAATTTGAATTGCTGACTTATTTAATACAAAATAAAGGAAAAGTTTGTACCCGAAATCAGATTTTAAAAGATGTTTGGGAGATTAATTTTGAATACGATACCGGCGTAATTGATGTTTTTATGAATGCCATTCGCAAAAAACTCAACTTAAAAATTGAAGAAGATTATATAAAAACAATTCGCGGCATTGGTTATATCGCTAACGATCTATAAATGATACAACTTTCTTTTAAAAATAGAATTGCATTAAACTACATTATCACAACCGGTTTACTTATTGTTGCTGTTTTTTCGGTTATTTATTCGATAGTAAAACACACAGTTTACAGTCATATTGATGAGAAAATTAAGGTTGAAATTCAGAATCATCTCGATGAAATCAAAGAAGTAAACGGGAAAGTGATCCTTATAGATGAAGAGGAATGGAAAGAACGCGAACATAATACGGTAGATGTAAATCCTGTTTTTGTGGAGTTTTTAGATGTAAATAAAAAAATCACGGATAAAGCGCCAAATCTTAAAACACAAATACTTGAATTTAATGATTCAGTACAGGATTTTGAATTGTTTGATGCTAAAATGGGCGATCATGCTATCAGGCAAATTCAGGTTCCGCTTCATATTAGAGATAAAAAAATAGGATATGTGATCGTGGCCATGTCACTTGCTGATTCTAAATTGGTATTAAATAATTTATTCGATATCATGTGCTTGTCCTTTTTAGGGATTTTGGTATTGTTATTTTTCATTGCCCGTTTTTTTGCCGGACGAAGTATAAAACCAATAAATGCCATAATTAATACTTCGAAAATTATTACCAAAGACAATCTGAAAACCCGTATTACATTGCCCAAAACCCGTGACGAATTATATACGCTTTCTAAAACCATAAATAATTTATTAAACCGTATTGAAGATGCAATCGAACGTGAAAAACAATTCACATCTGACGCTTCACACGAATTAAGAACGCCTTTAACAGTTATTAAAGGAACTCTGGAAGTTTTAATTCGTAAACCTCGTGATAATAAGGAATATGAAGAAAAAATAAATTATTGTATTAAAGAGGTGGATCATCTCAATATGTTAGTCGATCAGCTTTTATTAATGGCTAGATTTGAGAATCAAAAGAAGAATATAAATACGGAATCTGTTTATTTGAATGCCTTGATTCTGGATGTTTTAACACTAAATTCAGAGAAGATAAACAGTCGGAATATTAATGTCAAATTGAATGCTCAGGAAGATTATTATATCGAGTCAGATAACTTTTTGGTAATTACAATTCTAAGAAATATTATTTCGAATGCTATTAAATACACTAATGAAAATGGCGAGGTGATGATTTTGCTTTCTAAACAAAATGATAAAATAATATGTAAAATTTCAGATACTGGAATTGGGATTGCTAAAGAAGATTTAGAGGCTATTTTTAATCCTTTCTTTAGATCCAATTCAACAGATCATCCTGAAATTAAAGGAACTGGTTTAGGATTGTCGATTGTAAAAAGAATTACAGAATTGCTTCATATTAAATTTAAAATTGAAAGCGAAATAGAAGTAGGAACGACTGTGACGTTGAGTTTTAATGAGAATATGAAATCGTTATCGTAAATTTAAAAAATCTAATAAAACAAGGTCTCGGACTTTTTTTTAACAATAAACTATCGTTAAGTTAAATTAAAAATTGCTTTTTTATGAAATTAACTAGTATATTTGCAACCGAATCAAAGAATAAAACACAACACAAATCATGATTTCAATTCAATTACATCATCATCATTTTCATTATTGCTCTCAGGCGATGTGTTAATGGTATGCATGTAAATCATCATATTTTAAAACCCGTTTGAGTACATCAAACGGGTTTTTTTATACCAATTCTTTGTACTCAAACTATTAATCCAACAAAAACTAAAAAAATGAGTACGTTAAAAATTGCAATTCAAAAATCAGGTCGTTTAAACGAAGACAGCATTCAAATCTTAAAAGATTGCGGTATTTCGATTAACAACGGAAACGATCAGTTAAAAGCTGAAGCTTCAAATTTTCCTCTAGAAGTTTTGTATCTGAGAAATTCAGATATTCCTCAATATTTAATTGATGGAGTGGTAGATCTTGCGATCGTTGGTGATAATCTTTTGGTAGAAAAAGGAAAGCATATAGAAGTGATTCAAAAGCTTGGATTTTCAAAATGCAAGGTTTCTGTAGCCGTTCCTAAAACCTTCGAATACAATTCGATTCAGGATTTAGCAGGTTTGCGTATTGCGACTTCTTACCCAAATACAGTAAATGAATATTTTAGCTCTTTCGGGCTATCTGTCGATATTCACCAAATTTCAGGTTCTGTAGAAATCGCCCCAAATATTGGCCTTGCTGATGCTATTGTAGATATCGTTTCCAGCGGCAGCACTTTATTCAAAAACAATTTAAGAGAAGTAGAAGTAATCCTGAAAAGCGAAGCTGTTTTAGCCGTTTCTCCAAAAGTTTCTCCTGAAATTCAGAAACACATCGATACTCTAAAATTCAGAATACAATCTGTTCTAAGAGCCAGAAATTCAAAATACATTTTAATGAATGTGCCAAACGATAAAATCGACGAAATTGGAAAAATCTTACCTGTTTTAAGAAGTTTAACCGTTTTGCCATTGGCACAGGAAGGGTGGAGCAGCGTTCACTCGGTAATAGACAAAGACACTTTCTGGGACGTAATCGATAAACTAAAAGAAGCCGGAGCCGAAGGAATTTTAGTTTGCCCAATTGAGAAAATGGTACTTTAAAAGAAATTCCAATATAAAAATTCCAAATTCCAAAAGAGTCAAAATTTCAATGTAAAAAATCCAAATTCCAAACTTCAACAACAGCTTTGCGAACTTAGCGTTTTTAAAGACAAAGAATAGTAAAAAAACCTTGCGCCTTTGCGGTAAAATTATACAGCATGAATAAGATAGACAATCCAAAACCAGATACCTGGTCAGAAATATTAAAAAGACCAACCAAAACCATCGATGATATCGAAGTTACGGTGAAAGAAATATTCAAAGAAGTACAGAAAAAAGGAGATGAAGCCGTTGCAAAATACACTTCGATCTTTGACGGAATAGCTTTAGAAAACTACGAAGTTTCCTCAGAAGAAATTCAGGAAGCCGTTAATTCAATTTCTACTGAATTAAAAGAGGCAATTCAATTAGCAAAAGCAAATATTTATAAATTTCATACTGCTCAAAAAACAGATAGAATTTCAATAGAAACTACTGAAGGCGTAAATTGCTGGCAAGAGAAAAGACCGATTCAAAAAATTGGTTTATACATTCCGGGCGGAACCGCACCTTTGTTCTCAACGGTTTTAATGTTGGCAGTTCCTGCTGAAATTGCGGGTTGTAAGGAAATTGTTTTATGTTCACCACCGGATAAAACCGGAAAAATAAATCTTGCCATTTTATATGCTGCTAATTTGTGTGGTGTAACCAAAATATTAAAAGTAGGAGGAATCCAGGCGATTGCGGGAATGACATTTGGTACAAAATCAATCCCAAAAGTATACAAGATTTTCGGACCTGGAAATCAGTTTGTAACGGTGGCAAAACAATTGGCAACACAATTTGGAGTAGCAATTGATATGCCGGCGGGTCCTTCAGAATTGTTGGTTGTGGCTGATGATACAGCGGTTCCGGCTTTTGTAGCTTCTGATTTATTGTCTCAGGCAGAACATGGAACAGACAGTCAGGTGATTTTAGTTTCGACTTCAAAAAAACTAATTGATGCTGTAGAAAAAGAAGTTCAAATTCAGGTTGAAGCGCTTCCGAGAAAAGAAATTGCTAAAAAAGCCATTGAAAATTCAAAACTGATTTATGTAAAAAATGATCAGATTGCTTTGGATTTAATCAACGAATACGGACCGGAACACTTTATTATATGTTCAGAATTTGATGATTTCTATTGTAACGGAATCGTAAATGCGGGTTCTGTTTTTATTGGAAATTACACTCCTGAAAGTGCCGGAGATTATGCTTCGGGAACGAATCATACATTGCCAACAAACGGATATGCAAAGAATTACAGCGGAGTAAATCTGGATAGTTTTATGAAATCAATGACATTCCAAAAAATCTCAGAAAAAGGAATTCAAAACATAGGAAAAGCAATTGAAGTTATGGCTGAAGCCGAAGGTTTGCAAGCGCATAAAAATGCTGTTACTTTGAGATTAGATTCTTTAAAGGCTTAATTTTTTGCCATGAATGTCACGAATTAGCACGAATTAATTTAAATCTAAGCTTTGCGCCTTTGCGTCTTTGCGAGAAATATATAAAGAATGGACTTTAATATAGATACAATAACAAGAGAAAATGTAAAAAGATTAAAACCTTATTCATCTGCCAGAGATGAGTTTGAAGATTTTGATACTGCCGAAATGATTTTTTTGGATGCCAATGAAAATCCGTTTCAAAATGGCGTGAATCGTTATCCGGATCCTCAACAGAGTTCGGTTAAAGCGATTTTGGCGAAGAATAACAATGTTAAGTCAAGTCAGATTTTATTAGGAAACGGAAGCGATGAAGTTTTAGATTTGCTTTTTAGAGCTTTCTGCGAACCAAAAACAGACAATATTATTTCCTTGCCGCCAACTTACGGAATGTATAGCGTTCTGGCGAATATCAATGCGGTAGAAAATAGAGAAGTGTTGCTTTCAACCGATTTTCAGCCACAGGTTGATAAGATTTTAGATGCTGTTGACGAGAATACAAAAATCATCTTTTTATGCTCGCCAAATAACCCAACAGGAAATTCTTTCTCTGATGAAAGCGTGGTGAAATTACTTCAAAATTTTAAAGGTTTAATTGTAATCGACGAAGCGTATATCGACTTTTCGGACAAAGAAAGCTGGTTAACAGAAATCGATGAATATCCAAATTTGGTCATCACACAAACGCTTTCAAAAGCCTATGGTTTGGCAGGAATTCGTTTGGGAATTTGTTATGGTTCTGAAGCTGTGATTTCGGTTTTAAACAAAATAAAACCTCCGTATAATGTAAACGAATTAACACAACAAAGAGCTATAGTTCGCTTGAAAGATTCGGATAAAATAAAACAGGAAATAGCTTCTATTATTGAGCAAAGAGAAGAGTTGCTTAAAGTTTTACTGGAAGTAATTTTTGTAGAGAAAATTTATCCAACAGAAGCTAATTTTGTTTTGGTAAAAGTAGATGACGCTAATAAAAGATACGATCAATTAATTGCAAAAGGGATTGTGATTCGTAACAGAACAACTCAGCCTTTATGCGAAAATTGCCTGCGTTTTACGATTGGAATTCCGGAAGAAAATGCAGTTTTGATTAGAGAATTGAAGTTATTGAAATAGGAAAATAGAATAAAGAATATAGAGAAAAGAACGAATAAAAAAAATGTAACAACTTTAGATATAGAATGAAAAGTCTATTCTCTTTACTCTATATTCTTTATTCTCAAAATATAATATATGAAAAAAGTACTTTTTATCGATCGTGACGGAACGATTGTTTTAGAACCTGAAAATTTACAATTGGACGCTTTAGAAAAAATTGAATTTTATCCAAAAGCGTTTCAATATTTGGCTAAAATTGCTAATGAATTAGATTACGAATTAGCGATGGTAACCAATCAGGACGGGTTGGGTACGGATAGTTTTCCGGAAGATACGTTTTGGCCAACGCAGAATTTTATCTTAAAAGCCTTTGAAAATGAAGGCGTTTTATTCGATGAGATTTTTGTAGACCGATCTTTTCCTGAAGATAATGCGCCAACACGCAAGCCTAGAACGGGAATGTTGAATAAATATTTGAATAATCCTGAATATGATTTAGAGAATTCTTTTGTTTTAGGTGATCGTTTGACAGATGTTGAACTGGCTAAAAACCTGGGAGCAAAAGCGATTTTCATGAATATGACAGACGGAATTGGAAGTAATGAAATTTCGTCGAAACGTGAGGAATTAAACGACACAATTATCTTGCAAACGACAGATTGGAAACGTATTTATGAGTTTTTAAAACTGGAAGCACGTTCGGCATCAATTACGCGTAAAACCAATGAAACGGATATTTTTATCGATTTGAATCTTGACGGAACGGGAAAAAGTAAAATCGAAACCGGAATTGCTTTTTTTGATCATATGTTAGATCAAATTGCGCGTCACGGTCAGATGGATTTAGAAATCCTTGTAAAAGGTGATCTTGAAGTCGATGAACACCACACGATTGAAGATACGGCAATTGCTTTGGGCGAAGTCTTTGCAAAAGCGTTAGGAAATAAATTAGGAATCGAACGTTACGGATTCTGTTTACCAATGGACGATTGTTTATCTCAAGTGGCAATTGATTTTGGCGGTAGAAACTGGCTGGTTTGGGAAACCGATTTCAAACGCGAAATGGTGGGTAAAATGCCAACAGAAATGTTTTATCATTTCTTTAAATCATTCTCTGACGGTGCCAAAGCCAATATCAACATCAAAGCTGAAGGAACAAACGAACACCACAAAATTGAGGCTATTTTTAAAGCTTTCGCGAAAGCCATAAAAGTAGCGGTGAAAAGAGATACAGAAAAAATGATTTTGCCAAGTACAAAGGGAATGTTGTAGTAAATATGCATATAAGATTTTTATTATAAGAAAAATGGAGAATATTAAAGAATTACAAAGATTAGCTGATGAATTGTTTAATGGTGCTAGAATTGAATTAAAAAGCGATCCTAATTTTTGGAAAGAGAGATTTCGCGGGAAAGAAAGTTGTGCTGGAGTTTATATTTTAAGAGATCAATTAGATAGAATTGTTTATGTTGGTGAAACAAGAACAATACAACACAGAGTTAAAGATCTCCTTAATACACATAATCATAGTTTTCGGCGAACTGTTTTTAAAGAGTTTATTTTAAATAATGAAAATTATGATTTTGAAATACGTAACGATTATAAAAAAGCTAAAGAATTAATACGGGAATATATTTGTAATGAATTTACGTACTCCTATTTGGAAGTTTTGCTTGGACGAAAAGAACTAGAAGAGTATATCATCCTTGAAAAAAAATCAGAAAATCTCTTTAATAAAATAGGCAATAAAAAGATTTTAATAAAAACTTAGAATGAAAATAGTAATTATAAATTACGGAGCAGGAAATATTCAGAGCATTATGTTTGCTATTGAAAGACTGGGTTTTAAAGCTGTTTTGAGTAATAATCCGGAAGAAATTCTAGCGGCTGATAAAGTGATTTTTCCAGGCGTTGGCGAGGCGAGTTCGGCTATGGCTAAACTTCGTGAAAGCGGTTTGGATAGTTTGATTCCGACTTTGAAACAGCCAGTTTTGGGAATTTGTCTTGGTATGCAATTGATGTGCAATTCATCTGAAGAAGGAAATACGAAAGGTTTGGGGATTTTTGATGTTGATGTAATTAAATTTACATCGAAAGTAAAAGTGCCACAAATGGGATGGAATCAGATTTATGATTTAAAATCGGATTTGTTTAAAGGAATTGCTGAGAATGAATTCATGTATCTGGTGCATAGTTTTTACGCTCCAAATTGTACTGAAGCCATTGCTACAACGAATTATGAATTGGAATATGTTTCGGCTTTACAAAAGGATAATTTTTACGGAACTCAATTCCATCCGGAGAAAAGCGGGGCGGTTGGGGAAAAGATTTTAGAAAATTTCTTAAAAATGTAAAATTTTAAAATTTCAATTGCAATAACAATATCAAAAATCAATTTCAATTTAAAAAACAATTTAGAGTAATCGTTTTTCAATAATCTAAAATCTGAACTCTAAAATCTAAAATATCAAAAAATGAGAATAATACCAGCCATAGATATCATAGACGGAAAATGCGTTCGTTTGTCAAAAGGCGATTATGATACTAAGATAATTTACAACGAAAATCCACTTGAAGTAGCGAAATCATTTGAAGCGCACGGAATAGAATATTTGCATTTAGTAGATCTTGATGGTGCAAAATCAAGTAAAATTGTGAATTATAAAATTCTGGAACAAATTGCTACGCAAACCACTTTAAAAATTGATTTTGGTGGTGGTTTAAAATCCGATGAAGACTTGAAAATTGCTTTCGAAAGTGGTGCAAACCAAATTACTGGAGGAAGTATCGCTGTAAAAAACAGAGCTATTTTCGAAAAATGGATTTCAGAATATGGTTCTGATAAAATTATTCTTGGGGCTGACGCCAAAGACGAAAAAATAGCGGTTTCAGGATGGTTAGAAGATTCAGATGAAGATTTGATTCCGTTCATTCAGGATTATCAAATTAAAGGAATTCAATATGTTATCTGCACTGATATTGCAAAAGACGGAATGTTGGAAGGCCCGAGTTTTGATTTGTATGAAAAAATATTAAAAGAAGCTATTGGAGTAAAACTAATTGCATCCGGAGGAATTTCAACTTTTGATGAATTGCCTAAATTAGCTGAATTAGGCTGCGAAGGAACAATCATTGGAAAAGCAATTTATGAAGGAAGAATAACTTTGAAACAACTGGAGGATTATATAATTAGAAAATGAGATAATTAGTCATTAGATAATTCTCTGCATCGCGTTTTAAATTATCTAATTATCAAATTTTCTAATTGGCACATTAAAAGAATATCACATTAAACAACAGATTATGATAACATGTCACTTAAAATACGTTATAGATCCTTATCAATTAGCTGTTTTTGAAGATTACGGTAAAAGATGGATTAAAATCGTAAACCGTTTGGGAGGTCAGCATCACGGTTATTTTATGCCTTCGGAAGGGGCAAATAATATTGCTTATGCTTTGTTTTCTTTCCCAAGTTTAACAGATTATGAAAATTACCGAAAACAAATGTTTTCAAAAGACGATCAAGAGTGTGTAGAAGCTTTTAAACTTGCAGAAGACACAAGATGTATTATAAGTTACGAAAGAACTTTTTTAAGTCCTTTATTTGAATAAATAAAATTAGAGTCTTCCGCAAAGCTGCATAAAGTAAAACACAAAGATTCACAAAAAAATCTTTGCGAATCTTTGTGAAATCTTCGTGAATCTCAGTGAAACAACTAAAAAAATGTTAGCAAAAAGAATCATTCCTTGTTTGGATATAAAAAACGGAAGAACCGTAAAAGGCGTTAATTTTGTAGATTTACGCGATGCCGGCGATCCTGTTGAATTGGCCGAAATTTATTCGGCTGAAGGTGCAGATGAATTGGTTTTTCTGGATATTTCGGCTACTGAAGAACGTCGTAAAACGTTGGTAAATATGGTACGAAGTGTGGCGGAGAAAATTAATATTCCGTTTACGGTTGGCGGCGGAATCTCATCTGTAGAAGATGTTGAGATCCTTTTGAATAATGGTGCTGATAAAGTTTCGATTAATTCATCGGCGGTAAAAAATCCGCAATTGATTAATGATTTGGCACAGAAATTCGGAAGTCAGTGCGTTGTTGTCGCGATTGACGCCAAACAAATAAACGGACAATGGATTGTGCATTTGGTTGGAGGAAAAGTTCCAACAGAGCTAAATCTGTTCGATTGGGCTGTTGAAGTCGCAGAACGAGGAGCAGGAGAAATTCTATTCACCTCAATGGACAATGATGGAACCAAAAATGGCTTTGCAAACGAAGCTTTGGCTAAATTATCAACGTTAATCAATATTCCAATTATTGCTTCGGGAGGTGCCGGAAACATTCAGCATTTTGTAGATTCTTTCAAAGTAGGAAAAGCTGATGCGGCTTTGGCTGCGAGTGTTTTTCACTTTAAGGAAATTGAGATTAAGGCTTTAAAAGAAGAATTGAGAAGCAATGATATTGAGGTTAGACTTTAGAAAATAGAGTAAAGAATAAAGAGAATAGAGTTAGAAAAGATGTTAAGAATCTAAAATCTGAACTCTAAAATCTAAAATAAAATAACCATAGAGTGCAGAAAAATCTAAAATCTTCCCGATAGCTATCGGGACTAAAATCTAAAATAACATGAACGTAGATATAAAAAGCGCACACGGATTGATTCCGGCAATTATTCAGGATTCTGAAACAAAGAATGTTTTGATGTTGGGATATATGAACGAAGAGTCGCTTCAGAAAACAATAGAAACTCAAAAAGTAACTTTTTTCAGCCGATCCAAACAAAGACTTTGGACAAAAGGCGAGGAGAGCGGTAACTTTTTGAATCTTGTAGATATCAAAAATGATTGCGATGGCGATACACTTTTAATTCAGGCAAAACCGGTTGGACCAACTTGCCATACTGGTGCTGATACTTGTTGGCAGGAAGAAAATAAGGAAAACTATGGTTTTATTTCTCAATTAGAAAATACCATCAAAACCCGAAGAGAAAATGCTGATTCAGAGAAAAGTTATGTGGCTTCATTATTCGAAAAAGGAATCAATAAAATTGCTCAAAAAGTAGGTGAAGAAGCTGTAGAAGTGGTTATTGAAGCAAAAGATGATAATGACGATTTATTCCTTAGCGAAAGCGCTGATTTATTGTTTCATTATTTGATTTTACTGCAAGCAAAAGGCTTTCAGTTGAATGATGTGGTAGATGTTTTGAAGAAACGTCAGAAGTAGTTTAAGATATTTTTTATACAATCTTGTCAGGCTGAGCGAAGTCGAAGTCCCGTTTATTGAATCACTTTGCGGGACTTCGACTTCGCTCAGTCTGACAAAAATTGAAATTAATAAAAAAGAATAAAAAATCCGTGTTTTCCCGTAAGCGAATCCGCGTCATCCGCGTGCGATCTTAACGCTATTCCACAAACTCAAAAACCGCAAATTCTTCCGGTTGATGAAATCCATATTTTAAACTCTTATAATATTGTAATGCAAGATATTCTGTTGCATCACCGTAATCAATTCTAAAAGCATTTCCTCTCCATTTTGTTCCGCTTTTTGGTTGGGTAAAATTACCGTTTTTAATGTTTTTTAAACTCGAAAAAGGAATTTTAATTTCGGTATTATAACCTTCAGGAGTTATTTTGCTTACGCTTTCTAATCCTGCAATATCAAAACTCATAGCGGTATTCCAACCGCCACAATTTGGTGAAATACATTTTAGCAACAAATCATAATTAGACGAAAAAGCATTCACTCCAATTTCGATATAGTTTTGACTATCGCCATCAGGATCAATAAAAAACTCTACCAAATCATCGGTATTAAAAATTGGTGCATCTTTTTTTTGAGGTTTTCCAATTATCTTAGAATCTGCAGAACGATAGGCGACGTATAAGTTTTCATCATTCCACACAAGTGAAACAAAAGTACTCTGAGTAGCGTTTTCTCCCGAATTATGAATAACAAACGGGCCTAAAAATGGAGTTTTCCAATCCGTTAAATCTCCATCAATTTTTATCTCGTCATTAGTTTTGTGAATGGCAATATTTTGCGAATAATTTGTTATCGAACACATAAAACTTAAAAACACGACGATTGGACTGATTTTCATAACTAACATAAATGAATTTGATTGGCTAAAATAAAGAAGAATAAATGAATTTTAACATTAAATTTTCCGAATCGGGAATATAAAATCATTTAATACTTGATTCGAATGTTTACATTTGTTGAAGCTTAAAGAGGTTGAAAAGCCTTTTTTATTTCGATTAAAAGCAAATATTTATTTTGTATGAAAAAATACTTTGGTGGCGTTTTTATCGCCTTTTTAATTGGTTTTAATGCCAATGCACAAGGACTTTTGAATAAGTCTGAAACGGTTTTTACACATCAGGATACTTTACGCGGAAGCATTACAAAAGAGCGCGCCTGGTGGGATTTAAAATCTTATCATTTAGATGTAAAAGTAGATCCAAAAGAAAAAACGATTAAGGGTTCAAATACTGTTCGTTATACTGTTTTGACAGCGTATAATAAAATGCAGATTGATTTGCAGGAACCTATGCAAATTTATAAAGTGACTCAGGATGGCAAAGAACTGAAATTTGAAAGAGACGGAAATGCCTTTATTATTCAGTTAACCGCAGCCCAAAAAGTAGGCGAGACTAAAGAAATCGTAATTTCATTTGGAGGAAAACCAAAAGAAGCCGTAAATCCACCGTGGGATGGCGGAATTACCTGGAAAAAAGACAAAAACGGAAAAGATTTTATTGCTTCATCCTGTCAGGGTCTTGGCGCCAGCGTTTGGTGGCCAAACAAAGACCATATGTATGATGAAGTCGAAAATATGCTGATCAGCGTGAATGTTCCCGGACATTTAACGGATGTTTCAAACGGAAGATTACAGAGTGTTAAAAAGGAAAAAGACGGAACCAAAACCTTTAATTGGTATGTTTCTAACCCAATTAATAATTATGGTGTAAACATTAATGTTGGCGATTATGTAAATTTCTCAGAAAAATTTAAAGGAGAAAAAGGAGATTTAGATTGTAATTATTATGTTTTGAGTTATAATTTGGCTGTAGCCAAAGAGCAATTCAAGGATGCCCCGAAAATGCTTAAGGCATTTGAAAACTGGTTTGGACCGTATCCTTTTTACGAAGACAGCTATAAATTGGTTGAAGCTCCTTATTTAGGAATGGAACATCAAAGTAGCGTAACTTACGGAAATGGTTATAAAAATGGTTATTTAGGCCGTGACTTAAGCGGAACGGGCTGGGGATTAAAATTTGATTTTATCATTATTCACGAATCAGGACACGAATGGTTTGCTAATAATATTACATACAAAGATATCGCTGATATGTGGGTACACGAAAGTTTTACCAACTATTCTGAAAGTCTTTTCCTTGAATATTATTACGGAAAAGACGCTGCTGCAGAATATATTATTGGCTGCAGAAAAGGTATCAAAAACGATAAGCCAATTATAGGTAATTATGATGTAAATAATGAAGGATCGGGCGATATGTATCCAAAAGGAGCAAGTATGCTGCACATGATGCGCCAGATTATCAATGATGATGTAAAATGGAAATCTATTTTAAGAGGTTTAAACAGTACTTTTTATCATCAAACCGTTACCGGAAAACAAATCCAGGATTACATCAATACACAATCGGGAATTAACTTCAACAGGGTTTATGCACAATATTTGACTACAACTCAAATTCCTGTTTTTGAATACATGTTCAAAGACGGATCTTTTGGGTACCATTGGACAAATTGTGTAGCTAAGTTTGATATGCCTGTAAAAGTGAATTTGAATGGTCAAGATACTTGGTTAAAACCAACAACAGAATGGAAATCAGAAAAGACAAATAATGAAGATAGAAAAGTTATAGTTGATAAGGATTTCTATGTTACGACTTCTAATATTGTAGAGTAAAATTTTAAAATTACAAATTTTTAAAATCCCAAATTCCAATTCTTAACTGGAGTTTGGGATTTTTTTTATTCGATAACTTTACGCAAAGACCTTTGTCAAAGTTTAAAACTTTGACAAAGGTTGGGACGCAAACCATTTAGGATTTGGGATCTTTTTATTGGATTTGAATTGTATGCGAATAGTAAACCCGACAGGTTTTTAAAACTTGTCGGGTTTGTTGTTTATAGACAATCTTGTCATTTCAATTTCTGTGATAAAACTATTCTTTTTTAGGAGCTAATCCCGCTATACGTTCCAATCTTTTGTATCCGCGGCGGCGGACACAAAAGGATTTCCACTTCTATCGGGGCTAGGGCAATCATTTTCACAACACTATTTCCGTGCAGTTTGTCATTTCGACAGAGGAGAAATCCTCGCAAGTAACTCCGCAACGAAAACTCAATCTTTGTCGAGCTTCTCACGAGGATCTCTCCTGCGTCGAAATGACAAAAGCCTGAAAAGATTAAGATCTTTTCAGGCTTTTTTATTGGAATTTGTCCCCGATGTTTCGAGATCAAATTTGAAATTTAATTTCTATCGACTATTCAATTTTGCTTTTTCCTTAATAATATCAGCAATTTTTCTATTCTCGATTTTACTTTCAAGCCACGAAATAATATCTAAATAAAGAAAAGCTCTTTTCTCATAAGTATTCTTTTCTAATTCAATAAAACGCAAACGCATTTTGATGAATTCTTTTTTGATATCTGCAGGATATAAGTTGTTTAGGTTCCTTAAAAACTTGATAATTTCTTTTTGAACTTCATGAAGATCATTCATTTTTATTAGAAACTTATACGTGTTTTTAAGGTGATTTTCAAGATAATAATCTTTTCCAAGCTCATAATGCGCAATTAAAGACAATAGTCTCGCAAAACACATTAAATCCTCTCGCATCGATAAGTTCTTATTGTTGATTATTTTATCTAAATAAAAAATACATTCTGTGTACTTTTCACTTCCAAAATAGATCGAAGCAATTTTATAGAAAAACAACATTTCGTGGTGTTCATCAAGATGTTCGCTGTGAATTTTAATTTTTTCCAGAATTTCAGGAATCAAATATTCGCTTTCAGCAAAAGTACCTTCCAGAATGTGCAGATTTAGTTTGTTATTATAAACGTATAAAAATGACAGCGATGCAATATTGTCATTTACAGGAAATTTTGGATCCTCAATCGTTTCTTCTAAAAGTGTTAGATATTTCTTGAAATTCGATTTGTATTTCAACATATATAAAGACTCCAGAAAATAATGATTTCCTTTTAAAAAGAAAACAGGATTCTGAATAATCATATTGGGATTATCATAAAATAATCTTACCCACTTATAAGCGTATTTATAGCTTGCGAGGAAATCCTGAACAAGGAAACTTCTCCATAAATTAGCATTGTAAAACCAGTATTTCTCACGGAAACCAAATTTACTTTCGTCAAGTTTCGCAATATGTTTATTGAAATAATCGTCTATATATTTGTATTCTTCATCACTTTTTACGTAACCGGTTTTTAGCATGATTCCGTATAACTGGAGCGATAAATTCGATAATTTGCTTGAAATCGTATTTCTGTAATTCAATTCTTTGGCCTGAATAACCAATTCATCGGCGCGACCTTGAATACTACGGGTAATATATTGAGATTCGATTAGTTTTTCGAACTCAACAATTTCATATGCCATATATTTTTCATCATTTTCCAGCGCAATGATTTTTGTCTTGTCCAGAATTTTCAAACTCTGTTTATATAGTCCTTTATTATATAGTATAACAGCAAAATCTATTTGTTCGCGCAATTGATAACGAATGTTCTGACTCGGAATATTCAATCGAATACTTACCAGAATTTGCTTGTATAAGTATGATTTTAAATTAGATAGCTGTACTTTTTTAATGATTCCGCTTTTCAGAATAAGCTTTTCATCGTAGTTTTCCGACTTGTCTAAAATATTAAATAATTCGATGAATTTAGTATTTGAACTAGTCTCCAACCGGCTTGCAAAAATCTTAAACTGTCTTTTTTCGGATTTAGAAAGTGATTTTATTAATACAAATAAGAAATCTTTTTGATGGTTAGCCATTGTAAAATATAATAGTGTAACTTATTGGTTTTTAGTTATTTAATACGTTATAAATTGCTTTATGAACAGTATAATTTCATTAAAATGAATTTCATACTGAAGAAGTACAATATATATTTGTTATCAAGATGTGAAATTACATTAAATAAATGAATATGAATAGAGAGAAAGTTCAAATTTTTGACACCACTTTGCGCGACGGCGAACAAGTTCCAGGATGTAAGTTAGATACTAAACAAAAATTAGTTATCGCAGAAAGACTTGATAAAATGGGAGTTGACGTTATCGAAGCAGGTTTTCCTGTGTCAAGTCCGGGCGATTTTTTATCGGTCTCTGAGATTTGTAAAATTGTAGAAAACGCAACCGTCTGCGGACTAACAAGAGCCGTAAAGAACGACATTGATGTTGCTGCAGCTGCTTTAAAGCATGCTAAAAGACCTAGAATCCACACAGGAATCGGAACATCTGAATCTCACATACTTCATAAATTAAATACCACAAGAGAAGATATTATCGCCAGAGCAAAATATGCTGTATCACACGCAAAATCTTATGTAGAAGATGTTGAGTTTTATGCAGAAGATGCCGGACGAACTGATAACGCTTTTTTGGCTAAGGTTTGTGAAGAAGTGATTAAATCCGGAGCTACCGTATTGAATATCCCAGATACAACAGGATATTGTTTACCGGAAGAATATGGTGCAAAAATAAAATATCTAAAAGAAAACGTAAAAGGAATCGAAAATGTGATCCTTTCATGTCACTGTCATAATGATTTAGGAATGGCAACTGCAAACTCTATTGCGGGTGCTATAAATGGAGCAAGACAAATAGAATGTACTATTAATGGTATTGGAGAAAGAGCTGGAAACACTGCTCTTGAAGAAGTAGTAATGATTTTTAAACAACATCCTTACTTAAATCTTGATACCAACATTAATACTAGAGAATTGAATGAAATGAGCCGATTGGTTTCTGAAAGTATGGGAATGATCGTGCAACCTAATAAAGCTATTGTTGGAGCAAATGCTTTTGCACACAGTTCCGGAATTCACCAGGATGGTGTAATCAAAAACAGAGCAACGTACGAAATCATGGATCCGCTTGATGTGGGTGTCAATGAATCTTCGATTATACTTACAGCAAGAAGCGGAAGAGCTGCTTTAGCTTACCGTGCTAAAAAAGTAGGTTACGAGCTTACAAAAGTACAATTAGACATTGTATACATCGAGTTTTTGAAATTTGCAGATATCAAAAAAGAAGTGATAGATGCAGATATTCATCAAATTATTGAAGCTGCTAAAATTCAGGACGAATTAGTAAGAAGCTAGTTGAAAAAAGAAAATAGAGCAAAGAAAATAGAGCAAAGAGAATAGAATAAAGACGAAAGAACAAAGACAAAAAAATAAGGATTTAAATACATAAAGAACGAGACGTTATGAATTTGAAAATAGCAGTTTTACCAGGAGACGGAATTGGGCCGGAAGTAATTGCACAAGCCAAAAAGGCTTTGTATGCAATTGGAGAAGTGTACAATCATGAATTTGTTTTTGAAGAGGCTCTCATGGGAGCGATTGCTATTGACAAAACGGGAAATCCATTGCCGGAGCAAACACTGAATTTGTGTTTAAATACAGATGCAGTTTTATTTGGCGCCATTGGAGATCCTAAATATGACAATAATCCAAATGCAAAAGTTCGTCCGGAGCAGGGATTATTAAAACTACGTAAAGAATTAGGATTGTTTGCTAATATTCGTCCTATAAAACCTTATAAAGCATTAATTGATGCTTCTCCTTTAAAAAGAGAAATTATCGATGGAGCTGATTTTACTATTTTCAGAGAATTAACAGGTGGTGCTTATTTTGGAGCTAAAACATTAAATGAAGAAGGTACACACGCTTCGGATTTATGTGAATATTCAGAAGAAGAAATTACCAGAATTGCACATTTAGCTTTTAAATCAGCACAAAACCGACGCAAAAAGCTGACAATGGTAGACAAAGCAAATGTTTTGGAAACCTCAAGATTATGGAGAAAAGTAGTTCAGAAAGTGAGTGCTAATTATCCTGATGTAGCTTTAGATTTTTTATTTGTGGATAATGCAGCAATGCAATTGATTTTGAATCCAAAACAATTTGATGTGATTTTGACAGAAAATTTATTTGGAGATATTTTATCAGATGAAGCAAGTGTTATTACGGGTTCTATCGGATTATTAGCTTCAGCATCTTTAGGAGAAAAAAATGCTTTGTTTGAGCCAATTCACGGTTCATATCCTCAGGCAAAAGGAAAAAATATTGCCAACCCAATTGCTTCGATTTTATCTGCTGCAATGTTGTTAGAGCATTTTGGTTTATTCAAAGAAGCAAATATAATTTATCAGGCGGTTGAAAAAGCAATCGAATATAAAGTTGTTACAATTGATTTAAAACCAGATTCAAAATTCGGTACAAATGAAGTAGGGGAGTTTGTTTCAAATTTTATTTTCAGCAAGGATGATCTGTTATATTTTAGAAATGACAACGTTCATATAGGACAGTCGACGATTGTTTAGTTTTTTTATTAAAATAATGTAATAAATAACAAGAAGTATGTGAAATGTTGAGATTTTATTTTTTTAGTCCTTTAAGTTTTCATACTTTTGTGACACTAAAAAATAAATGATGCAAATCTCAATTATTATTACTTCTGTCGTTGTTGTCAATGTGATTCACACATATGCATCGGGAATGGTATAGATATAATTGAAAAAATATATTAGAAACCTTCCAAATACTGGAAGGTTTTTTTTTGAATAAAAATTAAAATAAAATAATACAATAATGGAATTAAATAAGTACAGCAAAACCATCACCCAAGATCAAACACAACCTGCGGCACAAGCCATGTTGTACGGAATTGGTTTAACTGAAGAAGATTTGAAAAAAGCACAAGTTGGTATTGTGAGCATGGGTTACGATGGTAATACTTGCAACATGCACTTGAATGATTTAGCAAAAGATGTAAAGAAAGGTGTTTGGGATGCAAATCTGGTCGGACTTATTTTTAATACCATTGGTGTTAGTGACGGAATTTCAAACGGTACTGAAGGAATGCGTTTTTCTTTGGTTTCCCGCGATGTAATAGCAGATTCTATAGAAACAGTTGTAGGAGCGCAGTGGTACGATGGTGTAATTGCAATTCCTGGTTGTGATAAAAATATGCCGGGAGCACTGATCGCAATGGGACGCTTAAACCGCCCGGCGATGATGGTTTATGGAGGTTCAATTCACTCCGGAAAATGGAAAGGTGAATCTTTAAACATTGTTTCTGCTTTTGAAGCTTTAGGAAAAAAAGTAAAAAACGAAATTACTCCGGAAGATTTTAAAGGAGTTATTCAAAATGCATGTCCGGGAGCGGGTGCTTGTGGAGGTATGTATACTGCAAATACTATGTCTTCTGCAATTGAAGCATTAGGAATGAGTTTGCCTTACAGCTCTTCTAATCCTGCTTTAAGTCAGGAAAAAAGAGACGAATGTCTTGCTGCGGGAGAAGCGATTAAGATATTATTAGAAAAAGATATTAAGCCAAGAGATATCATGACTCGTAAAGCTTTCGAAAACGCTATTACAATTGTAGCAGTTTTAGGAGGTTCTACAAATGCGGTTATGCACTTAATTGCAATGGCTCATGCTGTTGATATCGAAATTACTTTAGATGATTTTCAGGCAATTAATGACAGAACACCAGTATTGGCTGACATGAAGCCAAGTGGTAAATATATGATGGAAGATATTCATGAAGCTGGAGGAATTCCTTCAGTAATGAAATATTTATTGAAAGTAGGATTGATTCACGGAGATTGTTTAACCGTAACAGGAAAAACAGTAGCGGAGAATTTAGCGTCTACTCCGGATTTACAAGATGGACAACAAGTAATCCACGAAATTCAAAAAGCCTTGAAACCAACAGGAAATATTCAGGTTTTATACGGAAATCTTGCTTCTGAAGGTGCTGTTGCAAAAATCAGCGGAAAAGAAGGAGAATATTTTGAAGGACCAGCTGTAGTTTTTGAAGGTGAATTTGAAGTAATTCCAGGTCTTGAGGCCGGAAAAATAAAACCGGGTAATGTAGTCGTCATCAGGTATTGTGGACCAAAAGGTGGTCCGGGGATGCCTGAAATGCTAAAACCAACATCGGCTATTATTGGAGCCGGATTAGGAAGCAGCTGTGCTCTTATTACAGACGGAAGGTTCTCTGGAGGTTCACATGGCTTTGTCGTAGGACACATTACACCAGAGGCTTATGATGGTGGCGGTATTGCTTTAGTAAAAGATGGTGATTTGATCGCGATCGATGCAGTAAAAAATACAATCGACCTGAAAATTTCCGACGAAGAATTTGCAGCTAGAAAAGCGGCTTGGGTTCAACCACCGTTAAAAGTTACAAAAGGAGTTTTGCTTAAATACGCAAGATCGGTTTCAAGCGCTTCTACAGGTTGCGTTACCGATAAATAATTTTACAATAACAAATAACAAAGTCAATTACAATAACAATATCAAAAATCAGATAGCAATAAAATATAAAAAGATCAATTTAGAATTTGTCATTAAAATTGATTTCTGCCATTGCTATTGAATTTTGATATTGAAATTGATTTTTGACATTGAATAAAAGATATACTATGAAAATATCAGGGGCAGAAGCCGTTATAAGATGTTTATTAGCAGAAGGAGTAGATTTGGTTTACGGATATCCCGGAGGAGCCATAATGCCTGTTTACGACGAATTATATAAATTTCAGGATCAATTACACCATGTTTTAGTACGTCACGAACAAGGTGCAACACATGCAGCTCAGGGATATGCAAGAGCTACAGGAAAAGTAGGTGTCGCAATTGCTACTTCCGGACCTGGAGCAACTAATTTAGTTACAGGAATTGCAGATGCTCAGATTGATTCAACGCCAATGGTTTGTATTACAGGCCAGGTAGGGAAACACTTACTGGGTTCTGATGCTTTTCAGGAAACTGATATTATCGGAATTTCGACTCCGGTGACTAAATGGAATTATCAGGTTACTGAGGCTTCAGAAATTCCTGAAATCATTGCAAAAGCATTTTATATTGCACGTTCCGGTCGTCCGGGGCCTGTATTGATTGATATTACTAAAAACGCTCAGTTTGATGAGTTCGAATTTAGTTATGAAAAATGTACAGGAATCAGAAGTTATACTCCAGTCCCTAAATTAAACGTAGATAAAGTAGCCGAAGCTGCTGCTTTAATCAATAGCGCTAAAAAACCATTTATCGTTTTTGGTCAGGGAATTATTCTTGGTCAGGCCGAAGAGCAGTTAAAAGCGCTTATCGAAAAGTCAGGAATTCCTGCAGGATGGACAATTTTAGGACTTTCGGCTTTACCAACAGATCATCCTTTAAACGTAGGAATGTTGGGGATGCATGGAAATTATGGACCAAACATGCTGACTAATCAATGTGATGTTCTAATTGCATTGGGAATGCGTTTTGATGACCGTGTAACCGGAAGTTTAAAAACGTATGCAAAACAAGCAAAAGTAATTCACTTTGAAATTGATCCTGCAGAAGTTGATAAAAACGTAAAAACAGAAGTAGCAGTTTTAGGAGATGTAAAAGAAGCGTTGAATGCTTTATTACCTCTAATCGAAAAGAATTCTCATGAATCATGGCACAATGAATTTAAGGAATTGCATAAAATCGAAGTAGAGACTGTTATAAACGAAGAGTTGAATCCAACAAATGGTAAAGGTATTTCGATGGGTGAAACCATGGAAATGATCAATAAACACTCAAAAGGTGATGCTATTATTGTTTCAGATGTTGGACAACACCAAATGTTTGCTTGTCGTTATGCTAAGTTTAATTCGACCAAAAGTAATATTACTTCAGGAGGTTTAGGAACTATGGGATTCGCCTTGCCAGCTGCAATTGGAGCTAAAATGGGAAGACCGGATCGTGAAGTGGTTGCTATTATTGGAGATGGTGGTTTTCAGATGACAATTCAGGAATTAGGAACTATTTTCCAGACAAAAGTGCCGGTAAAAATTGTCATCCTAAACAATGAATTCTTAGGAATGGTTCGCCAATGGCAGGAATTGTTTTTTGATAACAGATATGCTTCAACAAATATGATCAATCCAAATTTTGTTGCTATTGCTGAAGGATATTATATTAAATCTAAAAAAGTAACACAAAGAGAAGATCTTGATGCAGCTGTCGCAGAAATGATGGCTTCAAAAGATTCTTATTTCTTAGAAGTTATGGTTGAAAAAGAAAACAATGTTTTCCCAATGATTCCAACAGGAGCTTGTGTTTCTGAAATTAGATTAAGCTAAAAAGAAAAAAGTTTCAGGTTTCAGATTTCAAGTTTCAAGTTCTCAGCAACGTGAAACATGAAACTTGAAACAAGAAAAACTTTAAACAAAACAACATGGAAGATAAAACATTTACCATATCGGTATATTCAGAGAATAACGTGGGATTGCTAAATAGAATATCAGGAATATTCTTAAAGCGACACATTAATATATTAAGTCTAAACGTTTCAGAATCAGAAATAGAAAATGTTTCAAGATTTATTATTGTAGTAGATACAACAGAAAAATGGGTTAAGAATATTGTTGGTCAAATCGAAAAACAAATCGAAGTCATAAAAGCTTTTTATCACACAGATGAAGAGACTATTTATCTTGAAAATGCTTTGTTTAAAATTGCATCAAGCTTGTTGTTTGATGAAAAGCAAATTCAAAATATCATCAAAGAAAGTCAGGCTACTATAGTTACAGTTTCTCGTGATTTCTTTGTGATTTCAAAATCAGGACGACGTTCAGAAATAGAAGAATTATATGCAAAATTTAAACCGTACGGCATTATGCAATTTGTACGTTCGGGAAGAATATCAGTTTCTAAACAAAAAATGGAAATTTCAACATTATTAGAAACATTCAAATAGTATCATCTTAGTTACATATTAATCAATTATTAAATTACAACATTCATTAAATATTAAAAACAAAATGGCAAATTATTTCAATACATTACCACTTAGATTACAATTAGAACAATTAGGAGTTTGCGAATTTATGGAGCAATCAGAATTTGCAGACGGAATTTCGGCATTAGCAGGAAAAAAGGTTGTCATTGTAGGCTGTGGTGCACAAGGTTTGAATCAAGGTTTAAACATGAGAGATTCTGGTTTAGACATTTCATATGCATTACGTGCAGACGCAATCGCTGAAAAAAGAGCTTCTTATAAAAATGCTACTGAAAACGGTTTCAAAGTAGGTACTTATGAAGAATTAATTCCAACTGCTGACTTAGTTTGTAACTTAACACCAGACAAACAACATACTGCTGTAGTTACCGCCATTATGCCATTAATGAAAAACGGTTCGACTTTATCTTACTCTCATGGTTTTAATATTGTTGAAGAAGGAATGCAGATTCGTAAAGATATTACAGTAATTATGTGTGCTCCTAAATGTCCTGGTTCTGAGGTTCGTGAAGAATACAAAAGAGGATTTGGTGTACCAACTTTAATTGCTGTTCACCCAGAGAATGATCCAAACGGTTTTGGTTTAGATCAGGCAAAAGCTTATGCAGTTGCAACCGGAGGACACAAAGCAGGGGTTTTAAAATCATCTTTCGTTGCTGAAGTAAAATCAGATTTAATGGGTGAGCAAACTATTCTTTGTGGATTATTGCAAACCGGATCTATTTTATGTTTTGATAAAATGGTAGAAAAAGGAATCGATCCTGCGTATGCTTCAAAATTAATTCAGTACGGATGGGAAACCATCACTGAAGCTTTGAAACATGGAGGTATTACAAACATGATGGATCGTCTTTCTAACCCTGCAAAAATTGAAGCTTATGAAATTGCTGAAGAATTAAAAGACATCATGCGTCCTTTATTCCAAAAACACCAGGATGATATTATTTCAGGAGAATTCTCTAGAACGATGATGATTGACTGGGCTAACGACGATAAAAATTTATTGACCTGGAGAGCTGCAACAGGAGAAACTAACTTCGAAAAAACAGCTCCACAAGATGCTCCAATTTCTGAACAAGAATATTTTGATAATGGAGTTTTAATGATTGCAATGGTAAAAGCTGGTGTAGAATTGGCTTTCGAAACAATGACAGAAGCTGGAATCATCGAAGAGTCAGCTTATTATGAGTCATTACACGAATTACCTTTAATTGCAAATACAATCGCAAGAAAAAAATTGTTTGAAATGAACCGTGTTATTTCGGATACAGCAGAATATGGTTGTTATTTATTCGATCATGCCTGTAAGCCGTTATTGACTGAGTACATGAAAACTGTTGAAACTAATATCATAGGAAAACCATTCTCGACTTCTAACGGAGTAGATAATGCTATTTTAATTGCAGTAAACAAAGAAATTCGTCAACATCCTATCGAAGAAGTAGGAACATGGTTGAGAGAATCAATGACTGCAATGAAAAAAATTGGATAATAAATTGGGAATTACCACATATTCGATTGTGGAATTTGCACTGTATCTCTGTTTTATGTAATATTTTGAATTAGTAAGCACTTATTAAGAAAAATGGATATAGATGCATATTGCATTCACTTAACTTCTAGTAGTGAGTAAGTTAAGTGAAGCTAATCCCTAAAAGGGGTATATTTAGTAAAATAGATGTACTTGTTGAAGTTTCATTATAATTAATATAGCTGCTACTATTTTCAAAATAGACTAAAGCATTGTAATGCAGAATTACAAAATTAATTGTTATTGAAATTGTTAAAATAAAAAGGCATAGTATTCATTTACTGTGCCTTTTTTGCGATACGCTTTTTTGTTAAAAAAAGTAAAATTTTGTGGTAAATGCAGAAAAAAGCAATATTTTTTTTAATATGTGTTTTTTTTAGACAAAATTTATGAACTAAATAATTTTAAGAATACGCTGATATTTAATACATTTATAAAAAAATTCCAAAAACATATGAGTTATTATAAAATTGAAAATTTAGAACAATATTTTAAACATTACAATAAGTCAATAAGGGAGCCAAGGAAGTTTTGGGGGAAGATTGCTGAAGAAAATTTTACCTGGTACCAACAATGGGAAAAAGTAGTTGATTTTAATATGGCCGATGCTGAAGTAAAATGGTTTACAGAGGCAAAAGTTAACATTACAAAAAACTGCATTGATAGACATTTAAGTAAAAGAGGAGAAAAAACGGCTATTATTTTTGAACCGAACGATCCTTCTGAAGATGCTTTACATATAACGTATAACGAATTATACGAAAGAGTTTCGAAAATGGCGAATGTTTTGCGTGAGCAAGGTGTTCGTAAAGGTGATAGAGTTTGTATCTATTTACCAATGATTCCGGAATTGGCTGTTTCTGTATTGGCATGTGCCAGAATTGGAGCTATTCACTCTGTTATTTTTGCAGGATTTTCTGCTTCGGCGGTTTCTGCCAGAATCAATGATTGCGAATGTAAAATGGTAATTACTGCTGATGGAGGTTACAGAGGAAATAAAACAATTGATTTAAAGGGAATTGTAGACGAGGCATTAGATACTTGTTCTTCAGTTTCTAAGGTTTTGGTTGTAAAAAGAACTTATACCACAATAAAAATGAAAGACGGTCGTGACCAGTGGTTACAACCTTTATTAGATGAAGCTTTAGATAACAGTGTTGCTGAAATTATGGACGCTGAAGATCCGTTGTTTATTTTATATACTTCAGGGTCAACAGGAAAGCCTAAAGGAATGGTGCATACCACAGCGGGATACATGGTTTATACGGCTTATACGTTTAAAAATGTTTTTAGTCACGAAGAAAATGATATTTTCTGGTGTACGGCAGATATTGGTTGGATTACAGGTCACTCTTATATATTATACGGACCATTATTGAACGGTGGAACAACTGTAATTTTTGAAGGAGTTCCTTCTTATCCTGATTTTAGCCGTTTTTGGGATATTATCGAAAAACATAAAATCACACAATTCTACACAGCGCCAACAGCAATTCGTTCGTTAGCTAAAGAAAGTTTAGACTATATCCAGAAATATCCTCTAAAATCGCTTAAAGTTATCGGATCTGTTGGAGAACCAATCAACGAGGAAGCCTGGCACTGGTTTAATGACCACGTTGGTGACAAAAGATGTCCTGTGGTTGATACTTGGTGGCAAACAGAAACCGGTGGAATCATGATTTCTCCAATTGCTTTTGTAACGCCAACAAAACCAACTTATGCTACTTTGCCATTACCGGGAATTCAGCCTGTTTTAATGGATGAAAAACGCAATGAAATTGAAGGAAACCAAGTAGTAGGAAGTTTATGTATTAAATTTCCGTGGCCAGGAATCGCCAGAACTATTTGGGGCGATCATCAACGTTACAAAGACACTTATTTCTCTGCTTTCCCTGGAAAATATTTCACAGGAGATGGTGCATTAAGAGACGAAGTTGGATATTACAGAATCACCGGTAGGGTTGATGATGTTGTGATTGTTTCAGGTCATAATTTAGGAACAGCTCCTATCGAAGATGCTATTAATGAGCATCCTGCAGTTGCAGAATCTGCGATTGTTGGATTCCCACACGATATTAAAGGAAATGCTTTATATGGTTTTGTAATTCTAAAAGAAACTGGAGAAGTTAGAGACAGATCAAACTTAAGTAAAGAGATCAATCAATATATTTCTGATCACATTGGGCCAATTGCAAAACTGGACAAAATTCAGTTCGTTTCTGGTTTGCCAAAAACGCGTTCAGGAAAAATCATGCGTAGAATTTTACGTAAAATAGCTGAAGGAGATTTTTCTAATTTTGGAGATACTTCAACTTTATTGAATCCGGAAATTGTAGAAGAAATTCAGAAAGATAGAATTGCTTAATTTAGAGCATTAAGTAAAAATAAAAATGCCTCTTAATTTTTAAGAGGCATTTTTATTTTATGTAATCAAAAACTAAAAACAAAATCTTCTGGATAACATAAATTCTTTATAAGCGTAAATTATACAAATTGTCTTAGTTCGTTAAAAAGACAATTTAAAATAAAATTCAATTAATATTCATGAATATAAGGTTAATTTCTCCTGCTGACAATCTTGTGATGGCAGGTATATTGCGAAAAAGTTTAGAAGAGTTTGGGTTAAACATTCCGGGAACAGCTTATTTCGACGAAAGCACAGATAGATTATTTGAATCTTTTCAATTGAAAAACTCTGCCTATTTTGTTGCTGAAGAAAATGGTGAAATTTTAGGAGGCGCAGGAATTTATCCAACAGAAGGATTGCCTGAAGACACTGTAGAATTGGTCAAAATGTATATGTCGGCATCGAGTAGAGGTAAGGGGATTGGTAAAATGTTGATGCTGAAGTGTATTGAATTTGCTAAAAGTAGTAATTTCAAAAATATCTACTTAGAAACCATGCCGGAATTATACGCTGCGGTTTCTGCTTATGAAAAATTAGGTTTCAAATCAATGAATAAACCATTGGGTAATACCGGACATTTTTCCTGTACGATCTGGATGTTGAATGAATTAAAAGAAGAATAAAATAAAGAAATCCGCATTACAGATTGTAATGCGGATTTCTTTATTTTATAAATTTCAAAAATTATTTAATTCCCAATCTTGACTTTAATTTCAAAAACAAAAGTGCAATTTTGTATGCATCTTCAGATGATGAGTTTCTATCGCTTTTAGGAATTTTATAAATTTCGCTTAAATCATCCAGAGAAAATTGTTTGTCATTAATATCCATTAATTTTCTGTACATCATATCAATATCCAATGCTTCATTTTTAAGTCGTCCACAATCCAGGCGTTCTAATGCAGCATTTAGCATTTCGATATCAAAATTAATGTGATGACCAACTAAAATAGAATTACCTATAAAATTCACAAATGCCTCAATA
This sequence comes from Flavobacterium piscisymbiosum, assembly GCF_020905295.1. Lineage (NCBI taxonomy): Bacteria > Pseudomonadati > Bacteroidota > Flavobacteriia > Flavobacteriales > Flavobacteriaceae > Flavobacterium > Flavobacterium piscisymbiosum. The sequence goes on from NZ_JAJJMM010000001.1 coordinate 4,471,354, forward strand.
GCATCTGGTTCAGGCATTTTGAGCATTTTGCTTTCAATGATAAACTCATTCGAAAGACCATTGTCCTGCAAAAATTTGTATTGCAGTAAAACAGCTTCGAAATTATCTTTGATCACAATTCCATCATCGATTACTGAAAAAGCACCCAAAGATAAAATAACATCTTTATTGGGGTTTAACCCAGAAGTTTCAGTAGATAAAACTACAAATCGATTTGGTTTTGTTTCGAATTTAGTCAGGTATTCTTTCCAGAAATCCGGATATTCTTTATTGATATTTTTAATCCAGTCTAGCATATTTATGAGAATTGTGTAAGTTGAAATTTACTCTTAATCAGTTCCTCAAGGTCTTTCATTGGGGTTAAGGCATTTTTTAACTTTTCTTTGTCTGTTTTAGACATTTCTCGCAAATTGATATATTGTCCTGAGTCATCATTCTTTAATCCTTCAACAGTTCTAAATTTTGATAATGTTAAAAAAGCTTCGGCGCAGCTCAGATAAATTTCGGCATTTTTAGAATCAGTTATAGCTAATTGTTTGAATCTTAAATAAGTATTTTTGATTCCTTTGATATTAGCATTCAAAATTAACAAACGTGCAGCATCAATTAATGGCATTAATGCACGGGTTTTAATATCAAATTTTGTTTTATGCGGGCCTTCTTCCTCTACAATAAATTTTTTGAAGAAACTCAAAGGAGAATTTCTTTTTAAAGCATCGTTACCTAAAAAGTCGAAGAATAAGGTGTTATTTACAGCATTCTTGAAAATGACATTTTCTATTACTTCTTCGATTTTTGGTTCTCCAAAAACAATTTCATAATCAAAGAAAATGCTACTTAAATCATTGCTGTTTTCACCTGGAGTATTCATCCAGCTATTGTACTGTTTTGTCCAGTCTGTCAATGATTTACACCATAACATATTACTTCCCATATGTCCATTTGGGCAATATTCGTAACCTACTTTTTCTAAGATAGAAGTCGTTCTTTTGGCCAGCCTTAAAAAGTAATCTTTTACTTCTCTGTATTTTTCAGGAGCAACATCTTCAAAAATAAGAATACTATCCTGGTCTGTCAGTAACAATTGTTCTTTACGGCCTTGACTACCAATGCTTAACCATGCAAAACGAGCAGGAGGTGAGCCTAAATCTAAAATAGAAAGCTCAACAGCGCGTTTTATGATCGCCAGATTAATTTCGCTCGCAATATTGCTAATATGTGAAATCGGAATATTCTTCTGAATCGAGTTCTGAATCAAATCAGACAAACGATCGCGTATTTGTTTTAAGTCTTTTGGAAGCTGAGAACGTTTAATTTCTTTAATTAAAACACCAGGGTTACTAGCTTGAGCCACAATTAAATCGTGCTCAGAAATAATTCCTTTTACAGCAGATTTACTTGTACCGTCTTTGGTAACACATAAATGCGTGACATTATTTTTAAGCATAAGCAATTGCGCTTCTGCCAGAGAAACATTTTCGATCACAGTAACAACGGGCGAAGACATGATCTTATCAATTGTTTCGGTAATAGGATAGCGGCCTGTCGCAATTTTAGAAGATAAATCGGCATTTGTTACAATACCAATCGGGTTATTTTTTTCGCAAATCACAATGTTATCTACCATTGATTCTGTCATCAATATCGCAACATCTTTGATGATACGATTAGATTCAGTGGTTAATGGCGAATTATTATACGCAAGTGACTGAATATATTGCATTTCTGATTGCTGATCTACGTAAAAAGCAGTATCAGAAATCAGTTTTCCGTTAGAATTTACATTGTCTTTCGCATGTCTTGAATTGATAGCGAAATTCTCTAGTAAAAAGTTTAAAACGTCTGAATTATTTGCTACAAAAGGTCTGAAAACAGCAATCGGGATAGCATAAACAATACTTTCTTCACGTGCTTTGGCTGTCATCATATAGTTGTTTTTGGCAAAAAACGGACGTAAACCAAAAATATCGCCTTCATGGCATTTGTTTATAATAGTTTCTTCAGCATCAGCAATTGTTGTTAAATTTATAACACCAGAAGCCACTACATAAAAGCTATCATGCAGCAAATCATTTATTTGAAAAAGTACAGCGTGTTTTTCTAAATTGAGAACACGAATATTGGTAGCAATATCAGATAATTCCTGAAAAGTTAAATTATCAAATGGCGGGTATTCTTTTAAAAAATCTGCAATATGCTCAGCAATTGTATTCATATGTTTGATAATTTTTTTAAAGTATCGAATGTAAAAATAATAAAATAAACTCTTACAATGAAAGCATCTTGACGAGAATGTAATTATTTTAAGTAAATGTTAAAAATTGATGATTTATATATTTTAAAAATGCTTTTTTAAGGTTTTAGAATCATTATTGCTAAACGAATTTATTTGCTTTTGCAAAAACGAAAGTAGTAGTGATTTTAGAATAACTAATTCGCAGATTATTTAATCATTTTTAGATGAAGGAAAATGTTTATTGGAGAAGGTTTCTAAAATATTCTATTTTACATAATATAAATTATAGTTCAAATTATATTATGTTATAAACAGTCCAATCCTCAATAAATTCAGTATTAATCGTATAGTTTCGTTAAAATGGTTTCTTTGGGAACTAAATCAGAACCACCTCTTTTGGTGAACTGTAAAACTCCTTCATTTGCATAAAGTACTGCGCTTACAGAACCATTTTTAGATTTCATATTAATTTGAGCTTTTTCACCAAGCACGTACACGTATCCGGTAATTTCCATAACACCGGTAACGAATTTTTCATTTGTGCTCGTGATTTCTCCGGTTCCAAATATCTTACTGTTAGATTGTGCTATGTTTAAAGTTAAAACATATTCTTTACTACAATCCTTGCAATTCTCAGTGCTCCATGTGCCTGTAAATCGATTTGTTTGTGAATGTGCTGAAAAAGAAATTAATAGCAACAAAAGAATGATTTTTTTCATTGGGATTGTCTTGTTTGTAAATTTTGTTTCAAATATAAACCAAAAAAAAGCATTCACCGTGGCGAATGCTTTTATTTTGAATATAAAATTAAATTATTTTATTTTTTTCAAATAAACAGATTTTCCGTTTAATGCTACGTTAATTTCATTGTTTTTTTCTGAAAAAGTTGTTCTAAGTGCATTTCCTTTAAAAATGGTAACATCACCGTAAACCTTTCCTGTTTCATCAGAAACGTATTCAAATAATAATTTTTTGTTATCTGGCTCAATTCCAATTTTATAACTTGAAAATTTCGAAGTGTCCAGATTAAATTCTTGCTGAGTGTCAATAATTTTTCCGTCTGCATAAAAATTAGTAACAGACTTGTTTAAAGTTATATCAGGATAATACTGATTTACTTTTTGAAGAAGCGCGTATTGCTCAACGTTTGCGTCTTCTTTTTTAGATGTAATTGTCTGAGCAAATGAAACTGTTGTAAAAATAAGAGCGAATAGTAAAGAGAAATTTTTCATAAATTTTAATTTTTAGGATTAGTTTGAAAATCAATTATTGAAGTTCAATTTAGATTTAAAATCAATACACTTTTTATATAAAAATGCATAAGATTATATAACAAGGTACTAAATATTTACCTTTGCAGAAAATTAAAAGCAATTATTTAAGGAAATGACAACAAAAAAATATATTAAACTCATTCTGATTTTAGGTTCTTTAACAGCACTTGGTCCTTTTTCGATCGACATGTATTTGCCGGGCTTCTCTGGCATTGCTAAAGATCTAAATACCACTGTTGCAAAAGTTTCGATGAGTTTATCGAGTTATTTTATCGGAATTTCAGCCGGACAATTGCTTTACGGGCCTTTATTGGACCGTTTTGGACGCAAAAAACCGTTGTTTATTGGTCTTTTAGTTTACATAATAGCTTCATTAGGTTGTGTTTATGTAGCAGATATTGATTCTTTTATCCTTTTACGATTTGTTCAGGCAATTGGTAGTTGTGCAGCAACAGTAGCTTCTGTAGCCATGGTGAGAGATTTGTTTCCGGTAAAAGATATTCCAAAAGTTTTCTCTTTATTAATGCTGGTTTTGGGGCTTTCGCCGATGTTGGCACCAACAATTGGTGGTTATGTTACAGAAGATTATGGATGGCATACCGTATTTTTTATCCTAATGTGTATGGGAATCGCTATTTTAATTGCTGCCCAGGTCGGTTTGCCAAACAGCTATAAACCTGATACTTCGATCTCATTAAAACCAAAACCAATCATTTCGAACTTTTTAAAAGTATTAAAAGAACCTCAGTTTTTTACTTATGCCTTTACAGGATCTATTTCTTTTTCAGGCTTATTTACTTACGTAGCGGCCTCCCCTATAATTTTTATGGATATCTATCATGTAGATGCTAAAACCTACGGATGGATTTTTGCTTTTATGTCGGTAAGTTTTATTGGTTCAAGTCAATTGAATTCCGTTTTATTGAAGAAATTTTCAAGTGAGCAAATGATTTTTGGCGCATTAATTACACAATCTGTAATTGCCATCGTTTTTCTGGTGCTGGCTGTCAATAATTTATTAGGATTATACGAAACAATCGCCATGCTTTTCTTGTTTTTGGGATGTTTAGGAATTTCAAACCCAAATACAGCCGGACTTACAATGGCGCCTTTTGCTAAAAACGCCGGAAGTGCTTCCGCTTTAATGGGAGCTATTCAGTTAGGATTAGGGGCTTTAGCATCATTTGCTGTTGGTGTTTTTGTAAAAGATTCTGTAGCGCCAATGGTTCTTATTATGACATCGACAACGATTATCGCCTTTATAGTTTTAAATATCGGTAAACGTTTTATTAAAGAAAAAGTTGAAGTTTCTAAAGATGATGATGTTTTGGTGGGACATTAAATTAAAAATTCCAAATTTTTTATCCCGAAGCATCTGGACCAAATTCCAATTAAACAAGCGTTTTTTACACATATTGTCATTTCGATTTCTATTATAAAAACATTTTTTTTAGGAGCTAATCCCGCTATACGTTCCAATCTTTTGTGTCCGCGGTGGCGGACACAAAAGGATTTCCACTTCTATCGGGGCTAGGACAATCATTTTCATAACAATATTTTCGTGTGGTTTGTCATTTCGATTTAGAGTGAGAAATCACATTCGTTGATCGACAAAGATTGGCGATAGGCTATGTCAAATTTCTAGTGTGATTTCTCATTCTTCGAAATGACAAACTAGATCTAAACTGAAGGATTTAAGATATATTCTAAATGAAATGAAAAAGCCAGAATTTAATAATTCTGGCTTTTTGCATTTATTGATATTGGAATTTGGAATTTAAAAAAATTGGAATTTATTATCCAATTTATCTATTCGCTTTGTTGTCTTTTATCCGGTCTGATAATCATTCTCAATGATTGATCTCTGGCAAAATACGCGACCATCCAGTTCCAGAATGTATTTAATCTGTTTCTATAAGTAATTAGGGATATCAAGTGGATAAACAGCCAGATAATCCAGGCAAAAAATCCTTTAAAATGCCATTTTGGACTTGGTAAATCAACCACAGCTTTGTTTTTACCAATGATCGCCATAGAACCTTTGTCATTATAAGCAAAAGGTTTTAAAGGTTTGTTTTGTACCAATGCTTTAAAGTTTTTAGCTAAATTTAATCCTTGCTGAATAGCGACCTGAGCCACTTGCGGATGTCCGTCAGGGAAATTTTTATCTCCGGCTGAAATAGCTGTGTCACCAATGGCATAGATATTAATCAAGCCATTTACTTTATTATATTGATCTGTTGCCATACGTCTTCCGCGGCCATAACTTTCTTTCGGAATTCCGTCAAAAAGTTTTGCAGAAACTCCGGCAGCCCAAATTAAGTTTTTGGTTTTGATCGTTTCTCCGTTTTCAAAATGTACCGTATCATCAATATAATCGACTACGCGGGTATGCAGCTTGACTACAACTCCTAATTTGGTAAGCGCGTCTAATGTGTCTTCTTGCGAAGCTTTGCTCATTGGTGCCAATAAAGCGTCTCCCCCATCGACCAAATACACATTACTGGCAGATGTTTCTAATTCCGGATATTCCTTAAGAAGTATATTTTTACGCATTTCGGCAAACATTCCTGAAACCTCTACTCCTGTTGGTCCTCCTCCGGCAACCACAATCGTTAATAATTTACGGCGTTTACGAATATCTTTGGTAATAGCGGCCTTTTCCAGGTTTTTAAGTAATGTATTACGCATTTCGATGGCATCATTTAAGGTTTTCATCGGAATGGCGTTTTTCATTACGTTTTCCATGCCAAAATAGCTGGTTTCGGCGCCTGTCGCAAAAACTAGATGATCGTAAGTTAGTTCACCATTATTAAGGATTATTTTATTTTCGGCAGGAACTACAGAAAGCAATTCGCCTAAACGAAATTGAAGGTTTTTTTTACCTGCAAAGAATTTTCTAAAAGGATAACTGATACTTGATGGCTCTAAAAAAGCGGTAGCAACCTGATATATTAGTGGCGGAAAGAAATTATAATTGTTTTTGTCTACAAGGGTTACTTGTATTTGAGGATGGTTTACAAGCTCTTTTGCTAGATTTAGACCTGCAAAACCACCTCCTATAATGACTATTTTCATGTGTATTGTCTTTTTAAGTAGGATTCATGAGTAAAAACTTTTCTGCCTGAGCAGTTCTATAAATTTAACATTATAATTTCATATATAAAACCTCATTCGAGTTTTCTTTTATATTCTTATGGAATTAATTTGCCAATTTAAGCTTCATCATAATATCTGTTTGTTCCTCATTTCCAAGTTTAAAAATGTGTTTGTCAAATTCGACAAAACCATTTTTTGTATAGAAACTGATGGCTCTTAGATTTTCTTCCCAGACTCCTAACCATACATAGTCAATATTTTTGTCTTTTGCTATCTGGATTGCTTTCTCATACAGTAATTGTCCGACTTTTTTTCCGTGAAATTCTTTTGAAACGTAGATTCGTTCGATTTCAAGTGATTTACTGTCTTTTAATTCAGTTTGAGATTCTCCAAAATTCACTTTTAAGTAACCAATTACTTCATTTTCTAATGTGGCAAAATAAAACTGGGAATCTTTATTGGTAAGTTCTTGTGTTAGCTTTTCATTAGAAAAACCTTCTTCAAGATAATTTTTCATGTTTTCTTCAGAATTTGATTCTGAAAATGTCTCCTGAAAAGTCTGTCTTCCAATTTTTTGCAATTGGTCGATGTCGTTTATTGAAATTTCTTTTATTTGGATATTAGCCATGCTTACGTTGTATTTTTAAGATAATATTACCTTATAAAAATACAACATAAATTCGCAAAATCTGTGGATCAACGGGCTACTTTTTGAATTTTTTAACAGGTTTTTCTGTTACTTCAACTTTGTTTTGCAAAACGTAATTGGCTAACAATTTTTCGATTAATTCATCTTTAGTCAGATGATGAAAAACGGTTTTTACTTTTGTTTTTAAATCGACTGAAATATCGTGATTGGGTTTTGTTTTGAAGATTTGTTTCGCCCATAAAAGCGTGTTGTTTTCTTCTAAACTTACTACAGAAGGTTTCTGAAATTGGGTAAATTTAATACCTAATTCTTTTTCGAATTCCGGGATTTCAGCTGTTTCTTCTTCTTGTAAAACGGTCAGAGAAAGTCCCTTTGCTCCTGCCCTTGCGGTTCTACCACTACGGTGAACGTAATTTTCGTACGTATCAGGCAAATGATAATTTACGACATAAGAGATTTCTTTTACGTCGATTCCTCTTGCTGCTAAATCGGTTGCAACCAGAATATTGATATGTCCTTCACGAAATTGCTCCATGATTCTGTCACGAATTCCTTGAGATAAACTTCCGTGTAATGCTCCTGACGAAAAACGATTAATTGCTAAGTTTTTCGCTAATTTGTTTACTGCAGCTTTGGTTTTACAAAAGATGATTCCGCGTTCTCCGTCTTTTGAATTTAGGAAATGCATTAAAACATCCAATTTTTCGATTGGATCAACAACAATATATTCGTGGTCAATCCCTTGGTTACCAACAGTTTCCATATCAGCACTTACCTGAACTACATTTTTGTTTAAGTAATTCTGGATCAGTTGTTTGATTGTTCCCGGTAAAGTGGCCGAGAATAATAAAGTTCTGTGTTTTTTAGGAAGTTCGGCTACGATTTCGTCCAAACTTTCTTTTAGTATCGAAACCATTTCATCGGCTTCATCTAAAACTAAATATTGTGCTTGTTTTAAGTCAATTGCTTTACGTTGAATCAAATCGATTAAACGTCCCGGTGTTGCTACAACAATATGTGTGGGTTGTGATAAACGCTCAATTTGAGGTTTGATTGGGATTCCGCCACAAGTTGAAGCGATTGAAATATGTGGAATATGTTTTCCGAAATCTTCTAAATTTCTAAAAATTTGTTGTCCAAGTTCTCTGGTTGGTACCAAAATTATAGCTTGTACAATTGAAGATTCAGTATCGATTAATTGTAATAAAGGTAATCCGAAAGCGGCTGTTTTACCCGTTCCGGTTTTGGCTAAACCTACAACATCGTGGTTTTCAGAAAGCAATAACGGAATTGTTTTTTGTTGAATTTCTGTTGGTTCAACAATGTTCAATTCGCTTAAAGCTTTTAAAATTGGTGCTGAAATTCCTAATGATGAGAATTGTTTAGACATTGTTTTTATTATTGTAGAGTTCTGATTTTAGATTTTAGATTCTGCCACAGATTACTCAGATTTAAATGATTTTTTTAGAACCTTTGGTTCTGTTTTTTCTCTCAATTATGTCATCCCTCGTTCCTCGGGATGAAATATATTGTGTATAAATGTTACTATTACTTCTTATGAATCCTAAAGCCCTAGCCCTGATGGGAGCGGCATCCTTTTGTGCCGGTGTTCGGCGCAAAAGATATAGCGGACAGCAGGAAATAGCTCCTAATTATTAAAATTCCAAATTCTTTATCCCGAAGCATTGGGACCAAATTCCAATGTTGAACGCGCTTCTCCCGATTTCTATCGGGATCGCTCAGCGTGACAATATGAAACTAAAAAAAACTTGAAACATTTTTTAATCTTCGTCCGGTTCGTTCATGATTTTCTCACGATACTTTTTACCTATTAATAGGACTAGTTTTAGCTTGTAATCGTCAACTAACCATTCGCGGTAATTTTTACTACATTGACTTAAACATTTAGAATAGCGTTTGATACGACAGTCGATATCGTCGTCTAGTTCTCTTCCTAATGATTTTGCTTCTTGCAGCGTTTCTGTATTGTCTACACACATTGCTGCGTGTTGTTCTAATGACTTATCTAAAACTACTTTTGAACGTAAATTTTGTTTGATGATCAATTTATGTTCTTCATCAACATCAAAAGTAACGTCGGCAGTTTTAGCGAATTTCGCACGTAATTCCGGTGGCATGCTGTATTTGAAATACAATTCGATCTCGGTATCATCACGTAGATTTTCTAAATAGAATTCTGGTGATTTAAAGATGTGCTGCCAGTTTACAGGCTCGCTCCATAAACCAAAACGTGCTGCATTATTACCTAAATCAATAACTGTAAACTCGTCTTTACCAGGTAATTTACGAGATCCACGGCCGATCATTTGGTAGTATAATGTTAGCGATTTTGTTGCTCTGTTCAGGATAATAGTTTCTACTGTTGGCTCATCAAAACCTGTTGTTAAGATTCCTACAGAGGTTAAAATCGCATCAGGAGTCTTTTTGAACCATGCCAGGATATCTTTACGTTCTTCTGAACTACTTGTATTATCAAGGTGTCTAATGTCGTAACCGGCTTCTCTAAAGGTTTCATATACATATAATGAGGTATGAATACCGTTGTTGAAAATCAGGGTTTTTTTGCCAAGAGAACGTTCTGTATACGCATGCAAAAGTTTTTCCTGCATGATGGTATTCGTATATAGATCATCTGATGATTTTACGGTGTAATCTCCGTTGATACCTACTTTTAGCGATGTTAATCCCACATCATAACTATAGGTGGTTGCGCGGGCAAGGAAACCTTTGTCGATCAATGAACTAATGGTGTCTCCCACAATAAGTTCGTCGTAACTCTGGTGCATTGGTAATTTTATATTCGAACTCAACGGTGTTGCTGTTACCCCAAGGATAAAAGCGTTTTTGAATGAGTTTAATAATTTTCTGAATGAATTGTAGTGTGCCTCATCGATAATAACCAAACCAATGTTATCAAGGTGTAATTTTTCATCATTGATACGGTTTTTTAAAGTCTCGACCATGGCCACAAAACAAGAAAAATCGTTCTGGTCAGGTAATTCTTTTACTTTGCTGTTAATGATTTTGTTAGAAACGCCAAACCCTTTAAGCATTTTTGAGGTTTGTTTACAAAGTTCGATACGATGCGTTAAAACCACCACTTTTTTATCATTATTAGCTAAATAACGACGTACGATTTCGGAAAAAATCACTGTTTTTCCACCACCAGTAGGCAATTGATATAATAAATGATGTTTCGAAGGAGCATTGTCTAAACGTTCAAAAATGGCATCGATATCGCCTTTTTGGTATGCATAAAGTTCTTTTTTCTCTTCTCTTTCTATTTCTAAAGTGTTTTGAGACATTGTTTATTTTTGGATTTTTGCAAAAATACACCGAAAAAACAGTTATTCATCTTATTTTAACGTAAAATAAATGATTTTTTTAAATAAGATTTTTTATGAGAAAAGCCTTTAAAAGTCAATTTTTTCTAAAATTGCCTCAAAATCATACTTGTTTTTCCATTTTTGTTGAATAGTTTCTTGTTTGATTGCCAGAATTCGATCTTTAAAATCATGTAAAATTCCGTTAGAAATGACAAAATTTACTGCCTGCTCGAAAGAATTTAAAATGCTTTTGTAAAATAATTCCTGCTTAATGAAATTATTTGACGAATAGGTTTGCGCTATTTCGATGTTATAGAGCATAATATCGGCAATGACAAAAGGATCAACTCCTATCATTATAAAATGTTTAATGATTTTTTGAGCAACAGAACGACGCATTTTGGCTTTTGGACGCCATTTTGCGTTGGGTTTCTTTATAGGAAAATATTCGTGCGAAATTTTGACTTTAGATTCCTGCAAAAGTTTATCCTCCTTTGGATTAAAAACAAAATCATAGTACACTTTTACGGGGGCAAATTTTTCGTACAACTCGATAATTTGTTCTTCGAGTTGTTCCTTGTTTAATTCGGCCAAATATTTTTTTAAATCGCGCTTACTCATTATCAAAGTTTAAGATTACAAAAATAAATTACTTTCCTGATTCATACCGCAAAAACCAACGATAATACTTAATTTTGCGCAAACAAATTTAAAATATCATATAGATGCTCAAGATTTTCAAAATTACCGCAATTTTAGAAGGGATTTCTTATTTAGTATTATTTGCTAATATGCTTGTTATTAAAAACAGTAATCCGGAATTATATCATACTTTTTTACGTCCGTTAGGAATGACTCACGGAGTATTATTTATAGGATACATTATATTGGCTATGTTACTTAGAAAATCTCAGAATTGGGATCTCAAAACTTTTGGAATCATACTTATTGCTTCTCTTATTCCGTTTGGAACTTTTTATATCGAGAAGAAATACTTAGAAAATAATGCATAAACTTTTGGATAAAATATTTAACTTTTTATATCCGCTTTTTCGGGACTGGGGAATGAGCCGCAATTTTGCGTCGTATATTAGCCTTTTCCTAAATATTGCTATCATGGTAGCTTTGGCATTTGCCATTTATTATGCAGCAAAATTTGTTTTGGTAACCTTAACGGCAGTTTTTGCCCAGAAAACCAAAACAAAATTTGATGATTATCTTATTCATAACAAAACAACGAAATACACAGCATATTTAATTCCGTTTTTCTTTGTCTACAAAGCTGTTCCTATTATTCTCGATAAATACGAATATTGGGAATCGCTGTTTGGAAAAATAGTGGGTATTTATATTGTTTTGATTAGTTTATGGATCATCAGAACCATTTTTAATGCTTTACGCGATTATCTAAAACAAAAACCTGAATACAGCGACAAACCTATTGACAGCTTTGTTCAGGTTATTATGATCGTCCTTTGGATTTTTGGTGTAGCAATGATTATTTCGACGCTTTTCGGGATCAAAAAAGGGGAACTTTTAACGATTCTGGGAACACTTTCGGCTATTATTATCTTGATTTTCAGGGATACTATTTTAGGATTTGTATCGAGTGTTCAGGTGGCCATAAACGATATGGTGCGCATTGGTGACTGGATTACAATGGATAAATTTGGTGCCGATGGTGATGTTATCGAAATAAACCTGACTACGGTAAAGGTTCGAAATTTTGACAATACAATTACCACGATTCCGACTTATGCTTTGAGTTCAGACTCTTTCCAGAACTGGCGTGGAATGCAAAAATCTGACGGAAGACGTATCAAAAGACATATTCTCATCAAAAGCAGCAGTATTCGTTTCCTTAATAATGATGATTTGAATCATATGAAACGCGTGCAGCTTATAAGTTCTTATATCGAAACCAGACAAGCCGAAATCGAAAAATACAATGATTTGCGTGGTATTGATAAATCGCTTTCGCTAAATGGCCGCAATATGACGAACTTAGGTTTGTTTCGTAAATATATCATGCAATATTTGATAACACATCCGGGACTGAATAAAGATATGCATATCATGTGTCGTCAGCTACAATCGACTGCGCATGGCGTTCCGTTAGAGATTTATGCTTTTTCGAGCGATAAACGCTGGGCAAACTACGAATATATCATGGCGGATATTTTTGATCATGTTATGGCTTCGGTTATTTATTTTGATCTTGAAATTTTTGAATTGCCTTCGACAATTGGGCCTTTAAGTTAGTTTTTCGGTTGCTTTCTTTGAGGATAATTTTTACCGCAAAGAACGCTAATATTTTAATCTGTTTTATGTTTTAGAAAAAGTAAAGTTCGCAAAGCTTTGTGTCTTTTTATTTTTTTAATCTCGCAAAGGCGCGGAGTCGCAAAGTTTTTTAAGCTTTATGTGCTTATTTTGGGATTAATTTGAGATGGCAAATTCTATAAATACTATAAACTTAGCGTCTTTGCGCCCTGTGCGAGATTATTTTGATCATGTTATGGCTTCGGTTATTTATTTTGATCTTGAAATATTTGAATTGCCTTCTAAAATTGGACCACTTAATTAGTTTCAGGTTGCTTTGCTTTGAGTGTAATTTTTACCGCAAAGAACGCTAAGATTTTAATCTATTTTATGTTTTAGAAAAAGTAAAGTTCGCAAAGCTTTGTGTCTTTTTATTTTTTTAAATCTCGCAAAGGCGCGGAGTCGCAAAGTTTTTTAAGCTTTATGTGCTTATTTTGGGATTAATTTGAGATGGCAAATTCTATAAATACTATAAACTTAGCGTCTTTGCGCCTTTGCGAGATTATTTTAGCCCAGTAAAAAAAAACTTAGCGTTCCTTGCGGTTAAAAAAAATTGAAACTGAAAACTGCCACTGAGACTTAAAACTATTTTTTGGCCTCTTCAAAAACAAACTTCGAATTATCATATTCTATTGGAGTTCCGGGCATGAAACACGGAAGATTGAAATATGTGGTTATGATGCCGCTTCCTAAATATAATTTGTTTTCTTTTTTGAGCAAAGCCAGCGGAATCCTTTTCCAGCTTCCTCCGTTGGATATAAAATGAAAATCGCCTCTTAAAGTATCGCCTTTAATATCTCCCCTTACATCTCCGGAGTCTTTACCTTGTTGGTAATAAGATCTTTCGTAATGACCGAAAAATCGTTTATCATTAATATTTAAGGTTAAAACTGCCGTGTCTTTATCGTGTACAGCGTGATATACCATATGCTTGTACTCGCTTTTTTTATCTTTAGAATTGCAGGACACAATTGTGATTACAATTAAAAACAGTAAATATTTTATATTCATAGATTGAAGGATTTTTTCTTTTTTCACCATATAAGTTATGTAAGTTCATTTAAAGCTATTGGGTTATTTTTTCTGGATTATTTAAGTTGCTTTGTAAACTCATTTCAGATAACCTTATAATATCTTATATAACTTATATGGTGAAATTTAATATATAAGTTACAAGGTAAAATTAATTTCGCATTAGATTTTTTTCTAAATTTAAAGAAAAAACATGGAAGATAGAGACGCTTTTTTAAGAGAATTCAGAGGAGAGACTTTAGGAACAGTAAGTGCTCAATCTTCAGCCGATGAGCTGTTTCAAAATCAGACGATTAGGCCTATTTTAAAACTTCAAAATGATTTGTTTATTGCGGTTTTTATCAATTACGTCAATAAAAACAAAGCCGATTTTTATTCTTATACGGTTGAAAAGAAGCTTCAAACAATCGAAAATTCAATACAAAAAGATATTAAGTTTAGAAATTCTCTTAAGGGAATTGTCATGGCGCTTTTTACTATTGAAGAATATGATATTTATATTCAGAACTCTTCCAGTTTAAACAAACGAATGATGAATTTATTGGTTGATCGCTTGAAAAGTCAGGTGCAGTTGTTTGAATTGGAAACTAAATAATTAAATATAATAATGTCGATTAGAACCTTTTGGAACATGTTAATTAAAATTTTAGGGTTGTTTTTAATTTTTCAAGCTGTATCAATAATTCCTGAGTGGATTTCATCCATTTATTTTTTATATGAAAATGGAGACGCTAAAAATTTGATTATTCTCATTTTTAGTATTTTACTTGTTCTTTTTATATTTTATTTAGTTTGTCGATTATTTCTTTTTAAAGCGAATTGGATCATTGACAAATTAAAACTTGACACAGGTTTTGAAAGTAATACCATAGAATTAAATTGGAGTCAAAGTAAAATAATTTCAATAGCTGTAATTGTTATTGGAGCATTAATGCTTATTACAAATGTTCCGATTTTGTTCAAGGAATTTTTTATCTTTTTCCAACAGAAAATTCTTTTCAAAGACTATCCGAAATCTGGTTGGCTTATCTTTTATTTTTGTAAAGCTATAATTGGTTATTTATTAATGACAAACAGTTTTCGAATTGCAAAGCTATTAAGTGATAAAAAAAGAAAAGAATGAAATTTGATTTGAATTTTATAACTGATTATGGTCAGTTTTACATTAATGATATAAATGCTACCGGAGATACTAGTTCTGATAATTTTTGGTCAAACCAAGCTTTTGCAGATAAATTGGCTATCGAAAAGGAAATCTTAGGAATTTCGATTGCAAATGATCAAGGAATAGTAAATTGTGAGTTAGAAATATTAGATTCTAAAAGCCAAATTTCTGATTTTAGTAAATTTGATCATGTTGTAGAAGCAAGTATCGAAATCAAATCTGGTATTTTACAGGTTATTGATTGTCCTTTTTCTGAAATTATACTTGAAACAAAGATTGAAAACGCAAATTATAGAGCCCGTGTTTATTCAAGTAATTTAGAATCTGCCTACTCCGAAGAACGAAAAGATTATTATAAAATAGAAATTTGGAAAGAAGCTTATTCAGATAGAGATGTTCTTAAGCGATATTTTGAATAATATATCGAAATAATATTCTACTAAAGAGAAACAACCAATGTTTAACCAATTCCGAAAAAAATTCCCTTTAACTGATGAAAAATGGCTGAAATACACCAGTTATTTCAATCGCATTGAAGTTGCTTCAAAAACAATTCTTTTAGAAGAAGGTGAAATCTCGAAAAAGCTTTTTATCATCGAAAAAGGCTGCATCAGAGTTTGGTTCAATAATAACGGAAAAGATCTCACGACTCAGTTTTTTTTCGAAAATCAGAGTGTGGCTTCGATCGAAAGTTTCATGAAGAAATTTCCAAGTCAGGCAGCTGTTGAAGCCATTGAATCTTCAGTTTTGTGGTGGATTTCTAAAAGTGATCTGGATAAAATTCTGGAAGAAATCAAAGAAATTCCGGAATTAAGAGATCGTTTAATCACTATGCTTTTTCAACGCACATTCGATTATATGAAGTATTTTGTGTCTTTTATAAAGGACTCTCCTACTCAGCGTTATCTTAATTTAATTGAAGAAAGACCTCAAATCATTCAGCGCGTTCCTCAGCATTATATTGCTTCTTATCTTGGCGTAACTACAGTTCATTTAAGCCGAATCAAAAGTAAACTGGTTCATAAGAAATAATTAAAATTCACCATAATATCTTCACCATATAAGTTATATAAGAAATTTATAAGCTAAACTTAAATTAACTTATATAGCTTATATGGTTTAAAAAAAAATATTTGATAACAAATGTTATCGCCTCCCCATAAATGACTGCCTAATTTTGCTTTATAAAATTTAATAATTATGAAAGCAGCAGTTATTTATAAAAAAGGCGAATTGCCAAAATATGCAGAATTTGCAGAGCCAATTGTACAAAACGAAAATGAAGTTTTAATTTCGGTTAAAGCCGTTGCGATTACCAATCTCGATAAAGGAATCGTAAACGGACATCATTATTCATCAGAAAATGAAAATCAAAACGGAACTGTAATTGGCAGCGACGCCGTTGGTATTTTAGAAGATGGAACCAGAGTTTATGCCCGCGGAATCTCCGGCACCATTGCCGAAAAAGCCCTTGTCGAAAAAACCAGAATGGTAAAATTGCCTGACGGAATAAGCGATGCTACAGCGGCAGCAATGCCAAATGCAGTGGCAGGTTCCGCAATGGCGTTGAGATTTAGAGCACAAATACAAGCCGGAGAAACAGTTTTGATCAACGGAGCTACTGGATTTACTGGTCAAATGGCAATTCAGATTGCGAAACATTATGGTGCGAAAAAGATAATTGTAACCGGAAGAAACGAAAAAACACTTCAAAATCTTTTAGCCTTAGGTGCTGACGAAATTATTTCTTTAAAACAAGATGATGAAACGATTATTAAACAACTTAAAGCGATTCACTTAAATACTCCTATAGATATTGTTTTAGATTATTTATGGGGACATCCCGCTGAATTAATTCTTACGGCTTTAAAAGGAAATGGCTCGTTTACAACCAAAGTAAGATATGTAACAATTGGAGGAATGGCCGGTGATACTATTCAATTATCATCAGGAATCTTAAGAAGCGTCGATCTTCAATTATCAGGTTCCGGTTTAGGAAGCTGGACAAAAGAGGAAGTAAAATTATTGTTCTCGGAGATATTACCTGAAATGTTTCTTTTGGCTGCGCAAAATCAATTAAAAGTAAATATTGAAACTGTTTCTTTGGTTGATATTGAAAAAGCCTGGAATATTGAAGTTCCGGATGGTAAACGGTTAGTTGTGATCATTTAAAAATGCAATTGAATTGAACGCAGATGAAACGGATTGCTAAAGCAAAACGCGGATAAAAACGGATTTTTTTAGTTGTTTTTATTATCATCAAAATTATTTATCCCATAGGGATTTCATATTGGTAGAAAATGGTAGACAACGTTTTCTGTGTCCCGTAAGGGACTACATATCTTTTTTCGGCTCGTATTGTCCTTAACGGGACAAATATGTTTCGCGTTAATTTGATGCTACCAATATGAAATCCCTACGGGATAAAAATTATAGTTGTAGCGATAAATCTCTATTTGTGATTTTATTTTTAAAATTCATATAAAAGAAAAAAGGTTTGATAAGAATTACTCTCATCAAACCTTTTCTATTAAAATCGCTGTAAAAATTACTCTTTAGACAACATCAATTCTTTGATGTATTTTACCGGAGCACTTCCAAAGCTTAAGAATTTTTCGTGGAATTTTTTCAGGTTGAATTTATCTCCTTCTTTCTTTTTAAGTTCTTCTCTTAGGTTATAAATTTCAGTATATCCTGTAAAATAAGAACATAATTGTACTTGAGATAAAGTTACACGTCTCCATTTTCCGTCAGCTTCTGCTTGTTGCTGAAAAGCTTCTTTGGTCAATAGATCGATTGCAGCTTCTTTGGACATGTTTTTAGTGTGAACACTAATGTCAAGAATTGTGTTGCAAGTAGCTCTTAAATTCCATTTATAGTACATCAACCACATTTCATCAGAATTTTTATAACCACTTTCTAACATCATTTTCTCAGCGTAAACTGCCCATCCTTCAACCATAGCGCCATTTCCTAAGATTGACTTAATGATACTTGGAGATTGATTGCTGTAAACCAATTGAGTGTAATGTCCGGGAACTGCTTCGTGAATATTTAAGATCTGAAGAATATAATCGTTATATTCTCTTAAATAACTTTCTGCATTTTCAGCAGTCCATCCTGTCATGCTTCCCACGTTATAGTAAGTGTTGGCATTTTTATCATAAGGACCAGGTGCAGAAATGGATGCTCCTGCAACACCTGCCATATAAGCTGGTTCTTTACGTACTACAAGTGGTTTTGACGGATCGATGTACAATAAATCTTTAGCTTTTACATACGCCGTTAATTCCGGAATTTGTTTCTCAATTTCAGATTGAAATTTTTCCGGAGTGGTGTGTTGTAAAGAAATTTTATCAATAACTTGTTTGATTAACTCCAGTTTGTTTGTTGGTTTTGCTTCAGTTCCTTTGTATTTAGTCCAAAGTTTATCTGCCAAAACAAACATTTTATCGTGTAAGTCTTTTTTGTGATCGTTTGCCACTTTAAAAATCTCGTCAGCAGTATAGCTTGACTGGATATCAAAATTGAACTTTTTAGCATATAATGCAGATCCTAATCTAAAAGAACGTGGCGTTTTGTTTGGTAAGTTTTTCAACCAATCAGCGTAATCTGTAATTGCTTTTTTAGCTGTTTTTGCTTTGTCAAGCATTTCTTTTTTCTCAGCTTCGCTTAATTTACTTTGTTTTAAAGCTGCAGCTAAATCTGTATCAAAAACAGATGAACCGCCTAAATTTTGCGCAATTGCAAGTTCAGTATGCTCAACAGTTGGATTTTTGATATTCTTTTTGGCAGCTTCATAATAAGCCGGAACATTGTTCATTTTAGCATTAAAAGCACGCAAACGAACTTCTAAAGAATCGTATTTTCCGTTTAAAATCTCAGCAAATGATCCGCATACATTGTATTCAGAAGGATTCCATTCAGACGATTTTAATTCTTTTATACTAAAAATAGTAGCTTCAAGCTGGTTTTTAATCATTTGAAAATCAGTCTTGTTGTTATCAGACAAATTTTCAACGTTGTATTGTTTTAAAGAATCTAATTGTGCGTTGACAAAATCAAGTTGTATTTTTTCTTCGTTAGCATCCGGAATAGACAAAATACTATCGTATTTATGATACCCAACACCAGAAGCCCAACCCGGATTAATTTTCCATAAAGAAGTTACAAAACCATCTTTATACTTGTCAAATTTTCCGTCTAAAGCTTTATCTTCGTTAGACTTACCACTTTTATTACAGGAAAAAAGGAGCGAAATTGCAAAAATTGAAACAAATAGTTTTTTCATAAGTTAATTTTTTAATGGTTTAAAGATAAAAAAAATGTTCTTTCTGCAAAACTATTTGCTATTTGTAATTAATATTTCAATAAATCTGATAAAACTTCCTCGAAACGATTTTTAGGTAAAAACTGATCTTCTAGTGCTTTTGTAAACGGAATTGGCGAATCTAAACTTGCTACTCTTTTAACCGGAGCATCCAGATATTCAAAGCATTCTTCCATAATTAAGGCCGAAATATCGCTTGCCATTCCTCCAAACAAAGTATCTTCCTGATAAATAATTACTTTTCCTGTCTTTTTTACAGAAGCAAAAATAGTTTCGGTATCCAAAGGCTGTAAAGTTCTTAAGTCGATTAAATCAGCTGAAATTTCAGGATTATTAGCCAAAGTTTCTAAAGCCCAATGCACCGGAGCGCCAAAAGCAATAATAGTAACCTGGTTTCCTTCTTTTAATAAAGCTGCTTTTCCTAACGGAATCGTATAATAATCAACCGGAACATCCTGATAAACGCTGCGATACAATTGTTTATGTTCGAAAAATAAAACCGGATTAGGGTCATTTATAGAACTATTCAATAACCCTTTTGCATCATACGGAAAAGCGGGATAAACGACTTTTAAACCCGGAGTTTTGGTAAACCAGGCTTCGTTGGTTTGTGAGTGAAATGGCCCGGCCTGAGTTCCTCCGCCACAAGGCATTCGAACGACAACATCGGCATTTTCGCCCCAGCGATAATGAGATTTTGCTAATAAATTGACAATTGGGTTGAATCCTGTAGAAACAAAATCGGCAAATTGCATTTCGACAATGGCTTTATAACCATTTATAGATAAGCCCATTGCGGTCGAAACAACGGCGCTCTCGCAAATTGGTGTATTTCGTACGCGATCTTTTCCAAATAAGTCTACAAAACCATCTGTGATTTTAAAAGCGCCGCCATATTCTGCAATATCCTGCCCCATTATGATCAGTTTTCCATAGCGTTTCATAGATTGCTCTAAACTATATCTGATAGCATCTATAAAACGTATATTTTTAACTTCTTCTGACGGATTAACTTCTTCATGTTCATAACGTTTATAAACATCATCTAATTCTCCGCTGTAAGTTGGTATAATTTCAGGTTCGGCGTTGGCAATGGCCAAATTTTCGTCGATTTCCTGTTTGATTTCAGCGTGTAACTGCTCGTCGAATTCGGCTGTAAGAACCCCAATTTCAGTTAAGTAATTTCTGTAATTACTTACCGGATCTTTGGCGGCCCATTCGTCCATCAATTCCTGCGGAACGTATTTTGTACCACTCGCCTCTTCATGACCGCGCATTCTAAAGGTTTTAAATTCTAATAAAACCGGATGCGGATCTTTTTGCATGTCTTCTTTTAACTGAGACAGTTTATTGAAAACTTCAACAATATTATTTCCGTCAATAATATAACTTTCAATGCCGTAACCAATTCCTTTATCAGCAAGGTTTTCGCACAAATACTGTTCGTTTGTAGGCGTCGAAAGTCCGTAACCATTATTTTCGATGATAAACATTACCGGCAATTTCCAGACAGCAGCAATATTTAGTGCTTCATGAAAATCTCCCTCGCTTGTAGCACCTTCTCCTGTAAAAACAGCGGTGACTTTTTTATTGTTCTGAAGTTTATCAGCTAATGCGATTCCGTCTGCGATCCCTAATTGCGGGCCAAGATGCGAAATCATCCCGATAATTTTATATTCCTGAGTGCCAAAGTGAAAGCTACGATCCCGCCCTTTTGTAAAACCATTTGCTTTTCCTTGCCATTGCGAGAATAAGCGGTGCAACGGAATGTTTCTTGTGGTAAAAACGCCTAAATTTCTGTGCATTGGCAATACATATTCAGAGTCATCTAAAACAGCGGTAACCCCTACTGCAATTGCTTCCTGCCCTATTCCGGAGAACCATTTTGATACTTTTCCTTGTCGAATCAGGATCAGCATCTTTTCTTCGATCAAACGAGGTTTAAGAATTTTTTTATATAAATCTAATAATTGAGCATCAGTAAGGTTTTGTCTGTAAAAGATCATTTGGTTCTTGGTTTTAGTGTTTCAAATATAGAAAAATATAACAATTTTATTAATTTTTGTTACAAATTTTTAATTTTATTATAACTTTTAAAATTCAAATCTAAAATATTCTCTACCTTTGTTATTAGAAGGTTTATGACACCTTTTATCCTATAAATAAAAATGTAAAGTATGCAAAACATTCCTAGTGTAGACTTACGTGATTTCCTTTCGGACGACCCGAAACGTAAACAAAAATTTGTAAATGAAATCGGCAGTGCATTTGAAAACATTGGCTTCGTAGCCCTAAAAGGTCACTTTTTAGATGATCAGTTAGTAGACGAGCTTTATGGCGAAATTAGAAAATTTTTCGCTTTGCCAGTAGAAACTAAGCATAATTATGAGATTCCCGGAATTGGCGGGCAAAGAGGTTATGTTTCTTTTGGAAAAGAACATGCTAAAGGACGTAAAGAGGGGGATTTGAAAGAATTCTGGCATTTTGGTCAGTATGTTGATGCATCTTCTAAGTATGCATCTGAGTATCCTGAAAATGTAGAAGTAAAAGAATTACCTCGTTTTAATGTTGTAGGTAAAGAAGCGTATCAAATGCTTGAAAAAACAGGTGTTTATGTGTTAAGAGCTTTGGCTTTGCATTTGGGTTTAGATGAGTTTTATTTTGACCAATATGCAAAAGAAGGAAACTCTATTTTAAGACCAATTCATTACCCACCAATTACTTCTGAGCCGGAAAACGCCATTCGCGCCGCTGCTCACGGAGATATTAATTTGATTACCCTATTAATGGGTGCTCAGGGTAAAGGATTACAGGTTCAGAATCACGATGGCGAATGGATTGATGCTATCGCTGAAGATGATCAATTGGTTATTAATGTGGGAGATATGTTGTCAAGACATACCAACAACAAGTTGAAATCAACGATTCACCAAGTGGTAAATCCACCAAGAGAATTATGGGGAACTTCACGTTATTCTATTCCGTTTTTTATGCATCCTGTAAGCGATATGCGTCTAGATTGTTTAGAAAACTGTATTGATGCCGAGAATCCTAAAAAATTCGAAGATATTACTGCGGGAGACTATTTGTACGAACGTTTAGTAGATTTGGGATTGATTAAAAAATAAACTTAAATAAATTCCAATATTAAAATTCCAAATTCCAACATTATGATTGGGATTTGGAATTTGATTTTTACAAACTATAACTATTGGAATTTATTTTTTAGCATAAAAAATTTATGGACTTACAAGATCAATTAAAAAACTTATTCCCGGATCACGTAGAATCTAATGAACCTGAAGAAGTTCAGGAGCAGGATCATGTGCTTTACATTCAAAAAGAGCCTATGATTTGTAAATTCGAAAAACGAAAAGGAAAAGCGACAACCATAATCGAAGGCTACGAAGGATCTGATGAAGATTTTAAAATTCTGGCCAAAGAAATTAAAACAAAATTGAGTGTTGGCGGAACTTTTAAAGATGCTTCGATTATTATTCAGGGCGATTATCGTGATAAAATAATGGCGATTTTAAAAGAAAAAGGATTTAAAACGAAACGTGTTGGAGGGTGATAATTGTAGATTTATGATTTTAGATTGTAGATTAATGTATTGTGGATAATTTAACCGCAAAAGAGCGCTAAGAATATATTTCTAAGCTTTGTAAAAGTTCGCAAAGCTTTATCTTCAAACAATATCAATTGGAATTTGGAATTTAAAAATTTGGAATTTCAGAAAAAAAATCCGTCGAATCCGTGGGCAAAAAAAGTTTACGCCCTAAAGAAAACCTCAGAACCTTAGTCACTCAGTAACTTAGAACCTTAAAAAAATATGATACAAAATTCAGAATTAATACTTAATCCAGACGGAAGCGTTTACCACTTAAACCTTCTTCCTGAACATATAGCAAACGATATAATTTTTGTTGGAGACCAAAACAGAGTTGAAAAGATCACTCAGTTTTTTGATTCGATTGAATATTCTACGCAAAAAAGAGAATTTAAAACCCAAACCGGAATTTATAAAGGCAAAAGAATATCTGTAATGTCAACCGGAATTGGTCCTGACAATATTGATATTGTGGTGAATGAATTAGATGCCTTGGTAAACATCGATTTAAAAACACGTCAGCCAAAAGAAGAACTGACTTCTTTGAATATTATCAGAATTGGAACTTCAGGTTCTTTGCAGGCTGATATTCCTGTGGATAGTTTTGTAATGTCTAAATTCGGTTTAGGATTAGATAATATGCTTCGCTCCTATTTGATTGATGAAGTTTCGAATGCAGCGATCGAAGATGCTTTTATTCATCATACTAATTGGGATATTAAAAAAGGAAGACCTTATGCGATTGCTTGTTCTGAAGCATTAGAAAAAATAATCGAATCGGATAAAATATTCAAAGGAATTACAGCAACTGCCGGAGGTTTTTACGGACCACAAGGACGTGTATTGCGTTTGAATATACAGGACGAAGAATTAAACAGTAAAATGGATAATTTTAGTTTTAATGACGAAAGAATTACTAACTTAGAGATGGAAACCGCTGCTATTTATGGATTATCGGCGCTTTTAGGACATAATGCATTGTCATTGAATGCTATTATTGCCAATCGTGCAACCGGAACTTTTAGTGAGGACCCATACAAAGCAGTTGATGAATTGATTACGTATACGTTGAATAAACTGGCTCAGCAATAATTAGGAAATCAGTCCATTAGAAAATGAGATAATTTATGGAAGACGCTATTCTTAAATTTGAGAAATTATTGAATGAGAATGTCAATTATTTTCCAACGATAAGCAATGAAATTTTAGAAGCTAAAATACCTGGAAAATGGTCTAAAAAAGAAATTTTAGGCCATTTGACAGATTCAGCTATTCATAATCTGGTGCGTTTTACAGAAATAAATTATGTAGAAAAACCTTATCAGCACAGGCCATATAACCAAATAGATTTAGTAAATTTAAATCAGTATCAAACAATGGATATTGATGAATTGACACAATTGTGGTTCGTGGTCAACAAACAGATTATCAGAATTATGAAATCTGTTGATAATGAGGCTTTAGAATATAAAATTGTTTTGAGTGATGGATCAATTATTGATTTGAAATTTCTGATGACTGATTACGTAACCCATTTAGAACACCACATAAACCAAATTAGATAATGGCAGAAGCGCATAAAAAGATATTGTTTAAATATTATAGTACCTATCTGGAAGAAATTGTTTCAGAGACCATGTGGGCAGAAATTATTGATGCTGAAAAAGGATATTTTAAATTAGATAATATTCCGTTTTTTGGACCTTTGATTGCAACAGACGATATTTTTCGTGCTGAATATGATGAAAATGAGAAAACGTTCATGCACAAGGAAACAATAGAAAGTTCAGGAAATTCTATTGTTCAGGTTTTAGTATTGGAAAAAGAGTTTGATGCGGCAGTTATCAGAGAAAAGCTAAAAGCTCTGAATTGCATAACTGAAGTTTTGAATGACACTTTTTTTGCTGTTGAAATTGTGAGAAACACAGATTATTCATTAGTAAAAAGTGTTTTAAACGAATATGAATCACAGGCAATAATAGAATTTGCAGAACCTTGTCTTTCTGAAAAACACAGAACCGATTTATTGAAAAATTAGCTAATATGTCAATTCGATAATAAGATAATTAAAAGAAACTAAACTTAAAATACGCTTACCAAACTTAAACTTAACTAAAATGAAAACTGTAAAAATTGTAGGTGTTCCCGAACACTTCAATTTGCCATGGCATTTATGCATCGAAAATGGGGAATTTGAAGCAGAAAACATTGATTTACAATGGAAAAATATTCCTGAAGGAACCGGAAAAATGTGTCAGATGCTTCGTGATGGTGAAGCTGATATTGCTGTAATTTTAACCGAAGGAATTGTAAAAGATATTGTTGCGGGAAATCCAAGTAAAATTGTTCAGATTTACGTGCAATCGCCTTTAATTTGGGGAATTCACGTTGCTGCAAAATCAGATTTTCATGCAGTAAAAGATCTTAAAGATAAAAAAGTAGCTATTTCCAGAATAGGTTCAGGATCGCAATTGATGGCTTATGTAAATGCACATGAAAATGGCTGGGAAACTGATAATCTGCAATTTGAAATCATTAACACCATCGACGGAGCTGTAGAGGCTTTGACAAAAGGAACTGCAGATTACTTTATGTGGGAACGTTTTATGACCAAACCACTTGTAGATCAGGGAATTTTCAGGAGAGTTGGCGACTGCCCTACTCCATGGCCTTCATTTGTAATTACGGTTCGTGACGAATTCCTGAAAAAGAACCCAAAAATTGTCGAAAAAATATTAGAAATTATAAACAAAACAACGCACGATTTTACTGAAATTCCAAATATAGACAAAACATTATCAGAGCTTTTCAATCAAAAAATTGAAGATATTCAGGAATGGCTGAAACTGACACAATGGTCTCAGAAGAATTTAAGTGAAAAAGCATTCATTAAAATTCAAAATCAGTTATTTGATCTGGGAATTATTGATAAAAAAAGTACTTTTGTTGAAACGGTAAAAGCGCTTTAAATACTTGCTTTTGAATTCTTATGATAAAATTCCCTAAAATTGACTTTCCGCAATTAAAATCCAAACTACAGGTGAAATCTCCCTGGGACAGGATTATTATTATGCTGTTGAGTCTTTTGATAACGATTCCGATTTTTATCATACTGCATCAAAACCTGATCGATTTAGAATGGGCTTTTAATTTAGACCGTATCTTTATTTTTATATTTGTTTTTGCTGCTATTTTCTTTCTGTTAATGTACCTGCGAACGATAATACTTTTATGTATCGCGGTTTACTTAGTGGTTTTAATTTACGGAAGTGTTATAGGGAATTATGGTTTTAGTGAAATCTCCGAAGATTATAATTCGATGATTTATACCATGTCTGATAATCCTTTTCCGCAGGATATTATTGTGGCGAAGCTGCTTCCGTTTCCTAATAAATCAAAAATTATCAATGCCATCGAATATCAGAATCCAAAGGTTCGAAACTTCGCGATAATGGCTACAACAAAGCATTTTAAAGGCCTTAAAGGATATTCTGATTACAGAACTATTATTCAGTGTTTTGCAGTGTTTAAAGAGATTAATAGCCGATGGAATTACGTAAACGATCCCAAAGAAGGTGATTATATTGCTACTGCGAGCGAATCTTTAGAATATTTTTCAGGAGATTGCGACGATCATTCGATTTTAATGGCCGCCGCAATTCGCTCTATTGGCGGAACTCCAAGGTTAATTCATACGAAAGGACATATTTACCCTGAAATATTGATTGGTTCTATGATCGATCTGGAAAAGGTCAATTATCTAATTAAAAATGTACTTTTTGTAAAAGAAAGTTATAAAAAGAAGATCCATTATCATATTGATGAACGTGGTCAGGTTTGGATGAATCTGGATTATACTGCAAAATACCCCGGAGGACCTTTTATGTATGAAGAAATTTTGGGAGCTTTGACTTTAAAGTAGTTTTTTTTAGGTTCTAAGATGCTAAGGTTCTGAGGTGCTAAGTTTTTTTTAGTATTGTATTTTTTGCCTTTGCCCACGGATTTTACGGATTGGACGGGCTTACGCGGATTTTTTAAATTTTAATCGCAAATTATTGGTATGAAATTCTAAATTCCAAAAAATCCAGATCTCAAATTTTCTAATAAAATCAGTTTTTAACTTAAAGACACAATGGTGTGCTCTCTACAATCGATACGGGTGTTATGATGAACATGCTTCACAACAAAACTTTCCTGATATTACAGTAATTCCTTAATTTCCACGCAATCAAAAACTTAAAATTAGTAATGTGAAATTTAATTTTGTAGGTTTATTTTTCTATTTATTTATAAATATTTGATTTTTAGATTTTTAATTAAAAATAATTTTGTAATTTTCTAAGGTCTAACTTTAATCACAAAATCATGAGAAAATCTAACTTATTTATCTTCGCAATTGCATTATTAGCAGTATTAATGATTTCATGCCATAAAGGTCGCAATAAACTGGTAAACTCTTGGAAAATCACTGCTGTTGAACCTAAAATACCGCTTTCGGATTCTTTAAAAAATGTGATTCTGACTAACGGAACATTAACTTTTACAGAAGACGGACACGTAACCGGGTATTTACAAAATGAAATAAATAATGGGACTTTTGCATTGACAAAAGGTGGAAAGAATTTAGTGATAAAAGATGAAACGGGAACCCCATATCCTTGTGAAAGCACAATAACAGACGATCAACTGATATTAGACAGCAAAGAAATGAAAATAACCCTCAAAAAAATATAACGTACGTTTTCAGCATTATAACAAAAAATATATCAAGCCACGTTGAAGTAAAATTTATCGTGGTTTTTCTTTTTAAATCGAATGTATTTTCAAAATCAAACACAAATTGTATCTTTGCAATCTTAAATAATAGTAATAATTTATGTGAAAAATAATTTCTTTCGGACAATTTAAAGGGTAAACGGCAATCGCGGTTACTCTATTTATTCATCTTTATAGAAAGAAATTATGCTTACTCTACAAAACATTTCATATAAACACAACAACAGTGATTTATTGTTTGACAATATTGGTTTTACAGTAAATAATCACGAAAAAATTGCACTAATTGGTAATAATGGAGTCGGAAAATCGACGCTGTTAAAAATCATTGCCGGCGAATTAAAGCCATCAAACGGAGATCTAAGAGTTAGCTCTCATCCTTATTACATTCCGCAAATTTTCGGGCAATACAATCATTTTACAATTGCTGAAGCTTTACGCGTTCATGACAAACTCAAAGCACTTAAAGAGATTCTGGTTGGAAATGTTACAGAAGAAAATCTTAATGTCTTAAACGATGACTGGACTATTGAGGAGCGTTGCAGCAATGCATTAAAGTATTGGCAATTATCTGATCTGGACTTGAACGAAAAAATTGAAAACTTAAGCGGAGGACAAAAAACAAAAGTTTTCCTCGCGGGTATTTTGATTCACGAACCAGAATTGGTTTTGCTTGATGAACCTAGTAATCATCTTGACAAAGCAACCAGAGAATTGTTGTATCACTTTATTACATCGACAAACAGTAGTTTAATTATTGTGAGTCATGATCGAAAACTGCTGAATCTTTTGAATACTGTTTATGAACTTAGTAAACGTGGTATTACTATTTATGGCGGGAATTACGACTTTTATGCTGAGCAAAAACAAGTTGAAAATAATGCTTTAAACCAGGATTTGCAAAGCAAAGAGAAAGCCTTGAAAAAAGCCAAAGAAAAAGAGCGTGAAACTCTGGAAAGGCAGCAAAAACTGGATGCAAGAGGCAAAAAGAAACAAGAGAAATCAGGTGTTGCACGCATTATGATGAATACTTTGCGCAATAACGCCGAGAATAGTTCATCGAAACTTAAAAGTGTTCATGTAGAAAAAATCGATGGTATCTCGAAAGAACTACGCGAAATAAGATCTGCCCTACCCGATATCGATCAGATGAAATTTGGTTTTGATGATTCGGGTTTGCATAAAGGCAAAATTCTTTTTAAGGCAAATGCAATTAACTTTAGTTACAAAGATCAATTGCTTTGGAAAAAAGATTTGAATATCGAAATCCTGAGCGGAGAAAGAATTGCTCTAAAAGGCAGCAACGGATCCGGAAAAACGACTTTAATCAAAATAATATTGGGTAAATTAAACCCTAAATCAGGAACGGTTTATAGTCCGCAAAACAAATCGGTTTATATTGATCAGGATTATTCGCTGATCAATAATGAGCTTAAAGTTTATGATCAGGCGCAACAGTTTAACGGTTCAGGATTAGAAGAACATGAGATCAAAATGAGATTGAATCGCTTTTTATTCCATAAAGAATATTGGGACAAACCTTGCAATGCTTTAAGTGGTGGCGAAAAAATGCGATTAATGCTTTGTTGTTTAACGATTAATAACGAATCGCCGGACATTATTGTATTAGATGAACCTACGAATAATCTTGACATTCAGAATGTTGAAATCCTGACGGCTGCTATCAATGAATATCAGGGAACATTAATTGTGGTTTCTCATGATGAATCTTTCTTGGAACAAATTAATATCCAAAAAAGCATTTTGCTTTAAAAACAAATGAATTTATCGTGTTAATATATTGTTAATTTACTTTTTAATTCTTACTTTTACTTAGCTAATTTATTTAAAATCAGCTAAGTAAAAAGGGTATTATTTAAAAGGTAAAACTATGATCTTGAAGCATAAAAAAATATTTTTAATAGATAGTTTGGGCGCTTTGATTTCAGCTTTTTTCTTAGGAATTGTATTGGTTAGATTTGAAATCGCTGTTGGAATGCCAAAAGAAGTATTGATTGTACTTGCTATACTAGCTTGTATTTTAGCCTTCTACTCTTTTATCAGTTATTTATTCGTGATAAAAAACTGGCAGTTCTATATTAGAATCATTGCTCTGGTGAATCTTGTATATTGCTGTTTAACGATTGGGTTTCTAACTTATTTTCATCGAGAAATTACCGTTTTGGGATGTGCTTATTTTTTTATCGAAATTATAGTTATACTCATTCTTGCTAATATTGAAATTAACGTAGCAAAAAACTAAACAGACCTAATCTCCTTAGGACTAATAAAATTTTAAAGCCACTAAAAGCAGTTGATTTTAGAGGCTTTTTTTATAACTATCTCATTTTTAGTAAAAAAAAGCGTAAAATATTTTGCGCAGTCAAATAACTGCATTATATTTGCAGTCAAATAACTGCACAATGGAAATTCGTAGAGATGTATTTCAGGCCATAGCCGACCCTACCCGCAGGGCAATATTAAGTTTAGTTGCGATACAAGCGATGACACCTGGTGTTATAGCAGAAAATTTCGATTCGTCGCGACAGACGATTTCAAAACACATTCAGATCCTTACAGAATGTGAATTATTAAACCAGCAACAAAACGGCAGAGAAATTTATTATCAGACTAATGCAAAGAAAATGAAAGAAGTAGCTGATTTTATAGAACCTTTTCGCAAAATGTGGGACGACCGATTTAATACATTAGAAACCATAATGAAAAACTACAAACCTAAACAATAAACTAATATGGAATTAAAAACAAAAATTAATGCCAAAGATGGTCAGCAGGATCTTGTGATTAAACGAGAGTTTGATCTTCCGTTAGAATTACTGTTCAAAGCTTATGTCGAACCTGAAATAGTAGCGCAATGGATGGGTACAAATGTGCTTAAACTCGAAAGTAAAAAGTACGGAAGTTATCAGTTTGAAACTACTGATCCTAAAGGAAATGTAGTTTTTAAAGCGAATGGCGTGATTCACGAATGCATCGAAAACCAAAGAATTACCCGCACATTTGAAATGGAAAATTCACCTTTTGCTGCCCAGCTTGAGTTTTTAGATTTCGAATCAGTTTCTGAGGAAACGAGTAAACTTACGATGCATATTATTTATAAATCGACAGATCTTCGTGATCAGATGCTAAAATTACCTTTTGCTCAAGGTATGAATATGGCGCACAATAGATTACAGGAAATTACAAACAAACTAAAATAATAAGTCATGACAAAAAGAAATAAAATTATCTACTGGATAGCTACTCTTTGGCTTGCATTAGGCATGACAGTAACCGGCGTAGTGCAATTAATAAAAATGAAAGAAGAAGTAGATATGATGAACCATTTGGGTTATCCAATCTATTTTTTGACCATTCTTGGAATTTGGAAAATATTAGGCGTAATCGCTGTATTAATTCCTAAATTTACTTTATTGAAAGAATGGGCTTATGCAGGATTCTTTTTTGCAATGTCTGGCGCTATTTTTTCTCATTTGTCTTGTGGCGATGCTCCTATTGCTTTATTTGGTCCGTTATTGTTGCTTATATTAACAATCATATCTTGGTATTTTAGACCTTTAGAAAGAAAACTTATTTCGGTTCAATCATAAAACAAACGTTATGAAAAATAAATTATCACCAGAACAGCAAGAGGAATTGCTTGATGTTTTAGAAGCTCGCTTTGAAAAGAATATGCAGCGCCATAAAGGTATTGAGTGGAATAAAGCGCTCGCAAAACTGCAAGCCAATCCGGATAAATTATGGTCTCTGGATGAAATGGAAAGAACTGAAGGAGAACCAGATGTAGTTGGTTATGATAAAAAAACAGATGAATATATATTTTGTGATTGTGCCGCCGAAAGTCCTAAAGGGCGCAGAAGTATATGTTACGACCACGAAGCTTTAGAAAAAAGAAAAGAAAATAAACCCGCAGATAGTGCCCTAAATATGGCGGAAGAAATGGGAATTAAAATCCTAAACGAAGAACAATACAAAGAACTTCAGCAACTGGGTAAATTTGACAGTAAAACCTCGAGCTGGATCGAAACGCCTTCTGATATCAGGAAATTAGGCGGTGCCCTATTCTCAGATTTTCGTTACAATACTGTTTTTGTTTATCATAACGGAGCAGATTCGTATTATGCCGCAAGGGGTTTTCGCGGATTGTTGCGTGTTTAATTCATTTAAAATAAAATGTTATGAATCCTAAAGTTGATTTTTATTTTGATGAAGCCAAAAAATGGCAAAAAGAACAAGAAGAACTGCGTAATATTGTTTTAGATTGTCAGTTAACTGAAGAACTCAAATGGGGCTGTCCTTGTTATACTTTTCAGGGCAATAATATTGTTTTGATACACGCTTTTAAAGAGTATTTTGCGCTTTTGTTTTTTAAAGGAGCTTTGTTAAGTGATACCAATGGAATTTTGATACAGCAATCTAAAAATGTTCAGGCAGCAAGACAAATAAGGTTTACGAATCTTCAGGAAATTAAAGATCAAAAATCGATTCTAAAAACTTATATTTATCAAGCGATTGAAGTTGAAAAATCGGGTCTAAAGGTGAAATTAAAGAAGACCAAAGAGTTTGAAGTTGCTGAAGAATTTCAAAAGAAATTAGATCGGGATTCAAAATTAGATGCTGCATTCAAAGCTTTAACTCCCGGACGACAAAGAGCTTATTTACTGCATTTTTCATCTCCAAAACAATCTAAAACAAGAGAATCAAGAGTGGAGAAAGCTATTGATAAGATTTTGGATGGAAAGGGACTGAATGACGATTTTAAAATAAAATAAATATATTAGCCCAAATAATCTATAAATAATGATATTAGCCTTCGATACGTATTACTACGACGGAAAAGCAAAAACGGTTTGCCTTGAATTTACAGAATGGAATCAAAGTGAAAATTTTAAAATTCACACTGAATTCATCGAGAATATAGAAGAATATATTCCGGGAGAATTTTATAAAAGAGAATTGCCTTGTATTCTCAGTTTATTAGATAAAATTGATTTAACAACTATTGAAGCCATTATTGTGGATGGTTTTGTGTATTTAGATGATGAAAAAAAATACGGTTTGGGTGGACGTTTATACGAAAAACTAAATAGTAAAATCCCGATTATTGGTGTTGCGAAAACAAATTTTACAGCTATCGAAAAACACAAACGAGCTCTTTTGAGAGGTGATAGCAAAAAGCCGTTATATATTACTTCTATTGGTATTGAATTAGATGATGCTTTTGAAAAAGTAGCACTAATGGCCGGTGAATTTAGATTCCCAACTTTGTTAAAAGAATTGGATCGATTGACGAAAGAATTGTAATAATTGTCTTTTCTAATTGAATTAAAATACTGTTTAAAATTCAAATGATTAAAACCAAGTAATGAATACTGCAATAAAAAATAATCTCTGGAGTCAATTTGAAACGACTAAAGAAATCTTTTTAGCTAAGAAGGACTTACATCCTTTGTTTGAACAATTTAAGTTTTTTATTTCTGAAATAAATATAGAAAAACTTATATCACAATTTGAATCTGAAATTGAGCTTAACATATCAGAATGGTGGATAAATAAAGAAAGAGACATAGATTTGAATTCTAAATTATTTGCCATATTATTTACTTATGGTGATCTAAAGGAAAAATTACCACAGGCGCTTGTTTACGGAATTAACCAAATTGAAACTCCATTAAAAAAACAATTAGAAACCTATGATTTAGGTTGGCACGAATATGCCGATGGATATTATGCTTTGCCCGGTATAAATTTAGATTTTTGCCAAGCTTTACAAAAATTAAACTACAAAAATTTGGAAGGTAGTCAAGATGAAGAGATCGATTGGTATGAGCTAGAGGGAAGAATAGAACTTTTTAATACTTATAAGTTTGCTATAGCTTATGCTCTTCATGAAAGTTTAAATAACCTTATGCAACTAAATAAATTGATAAGCATAAACTCGGTCGTACCGCTTCATTTTTTATTACAGCAATATGATGAAGATGTAACTCCTTTATTAATATTGGAGTAAATTATGAGTTAGTTGAACAATTTAAAACTGAATTTGAAAGCAACTCTAACTAAATAGTTTTACTGAATTTCATTTAAATGAATTGATTAAATTTGATAAACCAGATGTATAAATTAAAACAAGTATAATGCAGGATTCAAATAACATAACACACGTCACTTCAAATGATAAGACGCCAAAAGTAACAGGAATTGGAGGTGTTTTTTTCTTTTCGGAAAATCAAAAGGAAACTAGAGAATGGTATGCCAAAAACTTAGGTTTTGATGTTAATGAATGGGGTTCGACTTTTGAATCCAGAGATTTTAATAATCCTGATAAAATAAATGCTGTACAATGGAGCCCTTTTAAGAAAGGTGATGAATACTTCTCCCCTTCCAGAAAAGATTTCATGATTAACTATACGGTTCAAAATATTGAAGGTCTTGTAAATCAGCTCAAAGAAAACGGTGTAACTGTTCTTGATGAAATTGCAACTTACGATTACGGTAAATTTGTACATATTATGGACGCAGAAGGCAATAAAATAGAACTTTGGGAACCAATTTAAAATGAATGTACATGGAAGATAATAATTATGAACATTTTCTAAAAAATGTGGCTTCGCCATTAGATTATTCAGAGGGTTTTTATTTAGTATATATCGAAGTTGCCGTAAAGACTGAAGAGATAAGTAAAATAATTTCAGAACATGCCAAAATAATGACAGAACTGGAGTTTGGTTATTTATGCGAAGCTCATATGCAGGCCATTCCTGAAATTGCACGCTCTTTATCCTTAAAAAATCATGCAATATACCAAATGGTAAGATTGGTTAGGCTGACTAAAAGTTCTGATGATAAAGAGGTAAAATAATTCTGTAAATTTTATGTCTTTCAGTTTTTAAATTGAGGTAAAATATATTTTGCCATAATTTCGAAAGCCTGTTTTGCTTTAAACGATTGATAGTTTCCTTGCGTGAAAACAACAGTTAAATTTAAATTTTCGATTATAAAAATATACTGGCCTCCATTACCGGATGCAAAGAGTAAATTCTCCTCAAGATCTTTTGTTTTCAGGGTTTCGCGATACCAATAATAACCATAATAAGCCGGTTGCGGAGATCCAATTTTACTTTTACTGGTTTTCATATAGGAGAAATCAGGAATTAGGATATCACAAAGAGTAGACTCTAAAATCCATTTTTTCGAAATGATTTGTTTGCCTTCCCAAATGCCCTTGTCTTTTACCATCTGCCCTATTTTAAGCATATCTTTAGGTTTAATGTAGAAAGATCCTGCTGTCATACCATTTCCGCTTGGATCGATTGTCCATTTATAATTTGTGATTCCAAGAGGTTCGAATAAATATTTTTTAGCAAAATCCATAACAGACATTTTTGTTGCTTTGCGCATGACTCCGCTCAGGATTACGGGATCTATTGAGGTATAAGCCCATACTTCGCCAGGTTTGTCTTTCATAGGAAGATTCAAAGAGTACCCGACCCAGTTTTTGCTGGAACTCATTTCGTCCTCACAATCTTTTGTATCATTAAATTCCTCACAATCAAAACCTGATTTCATTTCAAGTAGGTTTTTAATCGTCATATTTTTTTTTAATGGATCTGTTTTAAGGTATGGATATTCAGGAAAAAACTCATAAACTTTCTGGTTTATATTTTTGATAAATCCTTTATCGATCGCTATTCCAACGAGTAAACTTGCTATAGATTTAAAAGAAGAACGGGAATCGTGAAGAGAATCTCTCTTATAGCCATTAAAATATTGTTCATAAACTAATTGTTTGTCTTTTGAAATTAGTACGCTATGAATACCGGGATAATGTTTACTGGAAATAGAATCGGTCATTTCACGCAAAAGAGAATCATCAATTTTATTTTTAGTTTGACCAGATATATGAAAGATGTTCAAGAATAGAAAAATATAAAAAAAGTAACTGTTTTTCATGATTATAGGTTTGTGTTTGGCTAAAAAATAGTTCTGTAATTTTTGAAGAAAAAAGATTTTTAGAAGCTAAAGATACTATTATTATGAGCCGGTTTCTCAAGTATATGGCCCAGTGTTTTTGGTATTTGCGGTAAAAAGACTTATATTACGGGAAATTAAAATGTCATTTTACATTAAAAATTATTGGCAGAAAACATTTATATATGAAAAGATTACTTCAATGGACGATCATCATTCCGGCACTTGCCTGGATTCTTTTTTTTAGCGGACTTATAGACAACAGCAGCATTTTTCAGGTTATTGCCAGTATATTGCTTATCCTTAGTGTTATGTCGGCCGTGCATCATTCAGAAGTAATAGCAGAAAGAGTTGGAGAGCCTTACGGAACCATTATTTTGGCCATATCTATAACCGTTATTGAAGTTTCGATTATTGTATCGCTCATGCTTTCAGAAGGAACTGAAGCAGCTTCTTTAGCCCGAGATACGGTTTATGCGGCTACAATGCTTATTCTAAATGGAATTATTGGCCTTTGCCTTTTAATTGGCGGACTAAAACATTACGAACAAAATTTTTCTGTTTCTTCGGTAACTATTGGTTTGGTTTCATTGGTTTCGATTATAGTATTTACATTGGTCTTCCCTACTTTTACCGAAAGTGTTAAAGGATCTTATTACTCCTTACCACAACTTGTTTTTGCTTCGATTGCATGTCTTGTTATTTATGGCTCTTTTCTGTTTGCACAAACAAGCAGGTACAGGCAATATTTTCTAACTGTTGGCGATGACGAAAACGAAGATGTAGTTGAGCCCATTGCAATCGATAATAAAACCTTTTACACCAGTCTTGTTTTCCTGATCGTAAGTTTAGGTATTGTGGTTTTATTGGCTAAAACCCTATCTCCTACTATCGAAAGTATTATTGTGAGTTATCATCTTCCAAAATCTTTGGTTGGAGTTGTAATTGCTGCAATAATTTTACTTCCGGAAGCTATTGCTGCTATTATTGCGGCAAGAAAAAACAGACTTCAAACCAGTATCAATTTAGCTTTGGGTTCTGCATTGGCAAGTATTGGTTTAACTATTCCAAGTGTGGCAGTAGTTTGCATTATGATGGATATGCCTATTATTTTGGGACTTGATATAAAATCGATTGTTCTGCTGGCATTATCAGTGTTTACCGTAATGTTGTCCTTAAGCAAAGGAAAATCGAATATTGTTTACGGTGTAGTACTTCTGGTGAATTTATTTGCTTTTGTATTTTTGATGATATATCCTTGATTTACAATTGATACGAAAATTTGGAAAACTTCATTAGAAATAATGGAGTTTTTTTATGCTTACAAAATTAAACAGTAGTGTATTAAGTTTTTACAAGATCTTAATAAAAATCGATTACATTTACTTCGATAGAATAGCAGATATAACTAAAACCCCAAATTAAAAAATGAAAAAAACAATTTTTACTGTTACAGCAGCATTACTAACAGTTTGCGCTTTTGCGCAGGAAATAAAAATTAAAAACGACGAAGTAAAGCTTGATGACAAAGCAGTTGCTTATATCGAAGGGAAAAAACCAAATCTTCAAATTCTGAGTTTAGACAAGCAGTATTCTGTAAGTGCTGAATTAAAATTTTTAGAATCTACCGGAAAAAGATGGATGATTCTAAAGAGTGCTAAATCAGGTAAAACAAATGAAGTTGATTATAAAAAATTCAATCCGCTAAATCAGCAAAAAAGCGTTATAGAAGCTTTTATAGATAAAGGTTTTGTGAGCGCGGATGGTCTAAATACTGAAGCGATCGAAAATTTTATAAATGGTGAATCTTCAGGTGTTGGCAATAAAATTAAAAACGAAGCAAATGCAGCAAGTGGAAAACAAAAAAGAATTGAAGGTTATCAGGTTGTAATCGACGATGCCGGTATTATCTATAGCGCCATAACAAAAGATCCTAATAATAAAAAGATTGGAAATATAAAGATCGTATCAACAACTGCATTAGGAGTTCAAAAATACGAAGTGTATGATTTAGATCAGAATTTGATAGGAACCTGGTACAACATGAGCAGCAAACATCCCGGTTATGATAAGTTTTTGTACGAAGAACTTATAACGTTTGATAATAAAGTCTTTAAAATAAAATACGAAAGTTCAGGAGCTAATATACAATACAGAATAAGTGGAGATAAAACTGCCTTAAATATTGTAAATGAACTAATTGATAACGGATATATTTTGCAACATCAGGGAATTGCGCGTTAAATAAGAGACATTTAATCTCACTTGAAATATTAAAAAAGAGTACCTTCAAAATCATTAATTTTGAAGGTGCTCTTTTTTTAGTCTTTGTTTATTGGTTTTCAAAATAGTGTTAATAACTCTTACATTAACTTACAAGCATTGATTATTTCGATTAAAGATATTTCTTATATTCGCTGGCAATAAATGTTAATTTACAGATAAAATTACTTATAATTTAAGAGTATCTGTGCTATTATTAGTATTTAATTGAATAACGTAATTAACCCACCAAAAATAGAATTAATATGAAAAAAGTGAGAATTCGTTTCGCTTCGGTACTCTTTGTTTGTTTGGCCTCAACAACTGCATTTGCCCAATTATCATCTGCAAAAATTGATTTGGTAATGCAAAATGCTTTGCAAAAGTTTAAAGTTGCGGGAGCATCAATTGCTGTTGTGAAAGATGGAAAAATAATTCACTCGAAGGGATATGGAATTAGTTCTATTGAAACCAAAAAACCTGTAGACGAATACACAAATTTTCAAATAGCATCTAACACCAAGGCTTTTACAACCGCTGCGCTTTCTATTTTAGAAGATCAAGGTAAAATAAAATGGACAGATAAAGTAAAAGATTATTTGCCGGAATTTAAAATGTACAACGATTATGTTACAGAGAATTTCAATATACAAGATTTATTAACTCATCGCAGCGGACTAGGATTAGGTGTTGGTGATTTGATGTTTTTTCCTGATGGATCTAATTTTACAGTTACAGATGTGATGAAAAGTTTTCAGCATTTTAAACCAGTTTCTGCCTTTAGAACCCAATTTGATTATGATAATTTACTGTACATCGTTGCCGGAGAAGTAATTGCTAAAGTTAGCGGTATGAGTTATGAGCAATTTGTACAACAAAGAATTATAGCGCCTTTGCAAATGAATCATACGTTTGTGGGACCTTTATTAAAAGACAAAACGAATCTTGCTGTACCCCACTCTTCGGTGTCGGGAACTATAAAAACGATTAATTCTTATGATATTGGAATAGGAAGTGCCGCAGGAGGTATTTATTCGAATGTGGCAGATATGTCGAAATGGATGATTACACGCCTGAATAAAGGGCAATATGGAGATGATTTGAAATCGTCATTATTCTCTTTAAAAAATCATGATGAAATGTGGCGTATACATACTGTTATGCCTGCAGATCCTAATCCCAGATACAATTCTCATTTTAACGGTTACGGTTTAGGATGGGGAATATCAGATGCGAAGGGAAATCTTAAGGTAGAACACACAGGTGGTTTGCCTGGAATGCTGTCTATTGTAACCCTGTTTCCTGATCTGAACTTAGGGATTGTTGTTTTAACTAATACCGAAAATGGTGGCGCCGGTCTTTTTATGGCAGTATCTAATACCATTGCAGACAGTTATTTAGGTTTGGATGATTTTGGCTGGACAGATAAAATGGCCGAATGGATGAGTCAGGATAAAAATACAAGTGATGATGTTACCATAAATACCTGGAAAAAAGTGACGGCTGCAAAAAACACGAAAGTAAATAATGAAGACTTTATTGGTATTTATGAAGATAGTTGGTTTGGAAAAGCAGAAGTATTTGTAAAAAACAAACAATTATGGATTAAATGTCTGCGTTCACCAAAATTAAACGGGCCTTTAGCTTTTTATGATACTAATACATTCGCTGTAAAATGGGAATATCAGGCAATGAACTGTGATGCTTTTGTAACGTTTTCGGTTGATGAAAAAGGTAAAGGGCAATCTATTAAGATGAAAGGAATCTCTCCAAATATTGATTTTAGTTTTGACTTTCAGGATTTAGACTTTAAAAGAGTAGAGAAATAAATTCCTTAAAAACAAAAAACTCCATTATTACAATGGAGTTTTTTGTTTTATTATTCTGATGTTTCCAGTTCTGCATTTGTTCTGCGAATAGATTCTGCATCTTTATAATCCAGCCATTCCTGCCCTTTTCTTTTTCTCATCCAGTTATCATAATATCGTATAATAGCGACGTTGGCAAAACCTTTCCATAAATTAGACGGTCTTCCGGCGAGGGATCTTAAACTCAGCGAAAAACCCGGTGTAAGGTATTTCATGTAGTGCCACCAACCTTCTGGCATATAGAGCATTTCGCCGTGATTAAGAGTGGTAATGTATGGTTTGACTTTTCTAAGTGCCGGAAAACGTTCAAAATCAGGATTATCAAAATCTATATCTTCGTTGCACAACCATGAATATGGCAGTCGGTACATGTATTTTGTTTCTTTGGGATCGACAAGGACACATTGTTTTTGGCCTTCAAAATGAACGTGAAAAATATTAGGAAAATCAATGTCATAATGCATAAATACCTTGGCATTCTGACCTCCAAAAAAAACAAGCGGCATGCTTTTAAGTAATCTTATTCCCAAACGCGGCCAATGCATATCAGACTTCATTAAAGGAACGTCTTTCATGAGATTATACAAAAAGATACGAAGATCGGTTGGGCCTTTTTCAAGAATATCAATATATTCAGACATTGTCATCGTAAAGTCCGGCTCATTGACTTTCTTGGTATAATCGGTTTTACGGCTATCGTACAAAGGCACTGTTTTATTTCCTGCAACTTCTCTGATAAAATCAAAATTCCATTTACTAAAAGCTGGCCAGTCCTCTATTTGCTTTGTCATTATCACAGGCTTTTGTGGCTTGTAATAGTTTTCTATGAATTCTTTTTTTGTTAGTTTTTCAACCCTTTCTATCTGTATATAATGATCAAATGCCATACGTAATTAGGTTTTAAAATTATACTTTGATACAATAAGTAAGTATTATAAATGAACTGTAAATGATAAATTAATTTTGATTTTTATTGTACAACTTTCATAGTAAAGGTACACATTCTTAATTAAAACTTAACTTAAGCTTTCGCTAAATGAAACGTCCTTTGTTTATGATAATTTCGATCTTAAATTCAAATAATTTCATAAAACAGTGCTAAATATATTTATTATATTAGCAAAAAAATAAAGTAACTCACAGCATTAAAACCAACTAAAAAAGTTGATTAATGACTATTATAAAAGAGTCTGCGGAATTTTAAACCAAAAACAATTACCAAAATAAATTAACCAATCTTATGAAAAAAAACATTTACGAAGAACTTTCAAATGAAGAATTAATTAAAAAGAGAGATTTATTTAAAGCTGTTTCAATTGGCTTCGGAGTTATTTTTGTGTTGGCCATAGCAGTTATTGTGTATCTTTTTAGTGCAAAAGGATTTAAAAACTTTTCGATAGCGACACTTATTCCTATTTTTACCTTACCTATCACATTTGTTCCATTGTTGATCAATTTAAGTTTACTGAACAAAGAAATTAAATCAAGAGATCTTAAAGTTTAATAATTGAAAAAGAACTTTCGTAGCAGTAAATTAAGGAAATAAAAGCATCTTTTTTTTTAGTTACCCTCAATGAGATCATCTGAAAAAATAATCAAATTAAATAATGATAGAGTCCAACCAGTTGCTTTTCTTTTTTAGTGCTTTAGGAGCTTTTAATGGTTTCATACTTTCGATATATTTTGCTATAAATGCCAAAACGAAAAATTTTACCAACTATTTTTTATCCTTACTCCTACTGGTTTTAAGCATTAGAATTATTAAATCAATATTTTTCTATTTTAATCCGCATTTGTCTAATATTTTTATTCAAATTGGGCTTTCTGCCTGCGTTCTCATTGGGCCTTTTCTTTTTTTATATCTAAAATCATATGGAAATGAAAAATTAAATTGGAAAAATCATGTCCTGTCCTACCTGACAGTAATAACCATTTTAGGAATTTTTTATCCTTATGTAGAGCATCGCGCAATTTGGAGCAGATGGATTGTATGTGCCATATATTCGCAATGGCTTATTTACATTATTTTATCTTTAAAATACCTTCGTCCAATTTTTCTAAAAATCAAGAAAAGGGAAACTTTAAAAAGAATAGATATTTGGTTTCTTAGTATTTATTTTGGTGTTGTAGTGATATGGTTTTCCTATAGCATGGCAGCTTATACTTCCTATATTGTTGGAGCCTTATCCTTTACGTTTGTTTTGTAT
Source organism: Flavobacterium piscisymbiosum (assembly GCF_020905295.1). NCBI lineage: Bacteria > Pseudomonadati > Bacteroidota > Flavobacteriia > Flavobacteriales > Flavobacteriaceae > Flavobacterium > Flavobacterium piscisymbiosum. The sequence goes on from NZ_JAJJMM010000001.1 coordinate 4,513,520, forward strand.
TTAATTATGCTGCTTTTAGTTTTTAAAACCAATAGTGAATCAACTTTTTTTACTGAAAAAGAAAAATACAAGAACAAGGAAATTGACAAAGAAACTTTGGATGTAATAGATCAAAAATTAGCCGTAATAATTGAAAAAGAACTATTTCTTAATCCAAATTTTAGTCTTGAAGAAGCAGCGAAAGAATTAAAAGTGACCAAACATATTCTGTCTCAATACGTGAATGAAGTATTGGGCAAATCTTTTTCCAGCCTTATTAAAGAATATCGAATCGAAAAAGCAAAAAAGTTATTAGAAACCGAAACGAATTATACTATCGAAAATTTAGGTTACGATAGTGGTTTCAATTCAAAATCAGCTTTTTTTACTGCGTTTAAAAAAACAACCGGTTTGACCCCTGCAGAATATCAAAAATCATACTTAAAATGAGTTTGATATTATAAAATCAGAGTTCTAATTTATAAATTAAAACCTTTTCGGCATTCATATACTTGATATTTGCTCTCATTATTAACAATCTAACAATTTTAAAAATGAGAAAAGTACTTTTATTTATTTCCGTTATTCTTTTATCTTTTAACCTAAATGCTCAGATAAGCGATACTACAAACGACCTGGCTTTGATAGAAAAAACAATCAATTTGTATTTAGAAGGGCAAGCTACAGGAGATTCCACCAAAGTAGGCTCGTCATTTGATGATTCCTGGCAATTGAAATATTTCGCTGATAACGAAATTAAAGTGGTAACCAAATCAAAATATATTGCAGGTTTTCAAAAACACGACAGACCCAAAAATTGGTCGGCTCGAACTGTATTTGTCGATATAACAAATAATGTGGCTATTGCAAAAGTAGAGATCAGTACGCCAACGCTATTATTTGTAGATTACTTTCATTTCATGAAAACAAATAAGGGCTGGCTAGTTGTAGATAAAATTTCGGCTCGAACACCTCATAAAACAGTAGAAGCAACAGTTGCTAAAGCCAATTAATAAATAAGATGTGTTTATTAGATTCGAAACTTTATAATTTTCATTAAATGAATAAAATAATAATCGTATTACTTGTTCTTACAGGTTTACAGCCAATATATTCTCAAAACAAAATTTTGTTTGTAACCTCCAATCAGGATTTTTACGGAAGCACTAAAATCCCGACGGCGAATCATTTTGAAGAAATTGTCCTTCCTTATGATATATTTATAAAAGCCGGATATACAGTCGATTTTGTAAGTCCTAAAGGCGGAGCTATCCCAATTGGATATATTAATACATCTGATATTTTGCAAAAAAAGTATTTGTACGACGGTTGGTTTTTGGATAAACTGGAGCGTACCAAGAAACCAAGTGAAATTATAACCGATGATTATTCGGCAATTTTTTATAGCGGTGGCGGTGCCGCAATGTTTGGAGTTGCAGAGGATGTTACGATTCAAAAAATTGCAAGAAGCATTTATAGCAAGAATGGCGTAATTGCTGCCATTTGCCACGGAACTGCCGGAATTGCTTATTTGAAGGATGAAAACCAAAAATCTCTTTATGCCGGAAGAAAAATTACGGGATATCCGGATATATTCGAAAATAAAGAAGCAGCATATTACAAAGCATTTCCGTTTTCTATAGACAAAGCGATTAAAAATAATAAAGGCGATTTTGTATATTCTGCAAAAGGCGGAGATGCTTTTTATAAGGTCGATGGCAGATTTGTGACCGGTCAGGATCCTACTTCGGGTTCAAACGTAGCAAATGAGGTTCTTAAAATTTTAAAGGATAATTCTAAAGGTACTAATGCTTTTTTAGTGAGTGATTTAGAGAAAATTACAGAAGTATTACTCGACTATATTGAAGGTACTGCAAACGGACAACCCGAAAGATTACGCAAAGTTTTTGATCCTAATTTTAATTTATATACAGTTTCAAAAGATACTTTATGGATTCGCTCAGGAGAACAGTATATTTCGAACATAAAAAAAGGAGAAAAAACGAACAGAATTGGAAGCATCGTTTCTATTGATGTTGAGAACGATACAGCAATGGCAAAAGCAGAAATCTTAATACCCAATCAGCGAATTTTTACAGATTATTTTTTAATACTTAAGTATCATGGCGACTGGAAAATAGTACATAAAAGTTATTCCTGGAGAGAATTACCCAAAACAGAAAAAACATAAATAGGCTAAAAAATAAAAGCTGAAGCATCGAAAAAACTCCTTAAATTTTAAGGAGTTTTTCATTATTTCAAAAACCTGTTTAAGAACTTTTTTATAATACATCGTAAATCGTATAGAATAATTTAATTTATTTATAGTAGCTTAGACATGAATTTTAAATAATTGATAACAACCTATTTTTTCCTAGTAGAGCCTTAAAATATGACAGTGAAACAGTTGTCTTGCCTATTCTCATTCATTATAATACTTTTTAGCTGTAATGAAAATAACAGAAAGAAAGTCAGTAATGCAGCTATTTCTGATACGATAGCGAAAAGTATTAAATTTAATAAATTAAAAAAACTATTTGTAGTTGGCGGCTTTGACGGTAACGGAAAACAGGATACAATTTTTCAGCATAATTATTCAAAAAAAACAAACACTGAAATAGAAAAATCTCCTGACCCTTTTGAAAATGATTGGGAAATAGTCGAAAATTGGTTTTACAATCAAAAAGCCGATTTGTATTTGACTATTAATAAAAAAAATCAAGATACTTTACATCTTGGTACAGCACAAGGACTTTATTGCTTAATAAACATTGGGGACAATAATCAAGATGGTAAAGACGAAATTGCTTTGGTAATTGATAAACTAGAAATGAGCAGAGTCAATAGTTGTAAAATATATTCACTTTGTAATAAAAAATGGATGCAATTAAAGCAGTTTGGAGTTCACGAAGATTCGTTTGATTTTAGCACTAACAAAGCCCCGATTTTTGGTGATATAAAAGGTTATCTTGAAAAACAAAATAATAAATGGGTCTTTAAGGACTATTCGCGGCAAAGCTATGAAAACGAAGAAGAAGTTGGGAAAATGAAACTGCTAAAACTGGATAAATGCAATTGAATCAATTATGTTTTGTGTTTGTGAATTTTCTAATAAATCCTTTCAAAAGAAACACCGTTGAATCGATATACCCCACTCGGATTTGCTCCTCCAACCCACAATTCTCCTTTTTTGGTTTTATAAATAGTCCAAATATGGTTGCTCCCTACTCCATCCTCTTTCGTGAAATTTTTCACAGACTTCCCATCGTATCGCCATACTCCGGATCCTACAGTCCCAAACCAAACGTTCCCTAAATTATCCTCTCCAATAGAAAAAACTTTCTCAAGCGAATTGCCTTCCTTTTTTTTTAGTTTTTGTTGCTCTGTGAAATTGATCACTTTTTTTCCATCATATTTTAAAACACCTATTCCGTTATTGGCAATCCAAAGATTTTCTTTGCTGTCTTCCATTATAGCACGGGTATGCAAATGTCCGGTTTTGTCACTTAGTCCTAAAAAAGCATCGTCGATTATTTTAAAATCTGAGCCATTATAACCAATTACAGCGCCATAAGTCCCAAACCAAATCGTACCGTTTTTACTTTTTACAAAATTTGTCGATATCAAATAATGATTCTCATGCCCCGATTTTGTTTTAACAGGTAATGTGCGAAACGAAAGTTGTTTCCCGTCATACTGATACACGCCCGGATTTCCTTCAAGTTTATTGTATGCCTCGATCTCATTACCTTTAAACCAGAGATCATTATCGTTTAATTTCCATTCGTTTTTTGCATTATAATTTCTTTCTTTATAAATACTCATTTTATGGCCGTCGTAAGTACTTAATCCTTTGCCACATTCAAACCAGATAACGCTATTTTTATCTTCAAAAATATTCCTGACCTGATTTTGGCTTAATCCGTTTTCTGTTGTAAAATACAGCAGCTTTCCATTATGCAGCAAACACACCCCTTCGCTGTAACTACCAAACCAAATGTTTCCTCTACTGTCTTCTAAAATGGAATGAATTCCTGTCGTGTATTTCAATCTTATGCCATCAGTTTTACTTTCACTTTTTCCCTGATTAAATTGATTTTGTTTATTACAAGAGATTGTTACAGCAATCAGAAAGGTATAGCAAAGGCAGAATATGTATTTGTTATTTAGTTTTATTTTCATCAAAATGATATTTTCTTTTCTAATTAATAGCTTGAATATTAAGTACTAAATCTAGTATATTCTTTACGCAATGTAAGTATTTGCGAGCTTTTTTTTAGAGAATCTAAAAAAAACTTTGCTTGAAAGTATAGTAATCATCTTTATAAAAAAATGCTTTTTGATGCAAAATCACATTCACTAAATTACTTTGTTTTTAACATGTATTTACTTGAAATAAAAAAATTTTACAGTAAGAATTATTATTATATTCGTTAAAAATTAAAACCCAAATTAAAGTCTTAAAATTAGACAAATACAGTAATATTTGAAGATATTCTGTCATAAATAAGTATTAGCACGGCAATTTGAGATCTAACAATTTCAATAGGATAAAAACACATTAAAATTCATTCGAAGGTTACCCATAATTTTTTAAAAAACTGTATGTATAAAAGAAATATAGAACTACTTGCGCTCTTTTTAATTTTAACTGTAAATTTTGCTTTTGCACAAAAAAAAGAGTTTCGGGCAACAACTGTTGACAGTTTAACTTTTGTAAATAATAGAAAAATATTAAATAGTTTAAATACAGACAGCTTTGTAAAAAAAACATTTACTAAAGAAAACATACAAATTCCTTATAGATTTCTAACACCAAAAAAAAGTAGTAATAACCAAAAATACCCTTTGGTAATTACTTTTCATAACTCTACCCGAATTGGAAATGACAATGAAAATCAACTTGAACCATTTGCTAAAATTTGGTTGAGACCTGAAATTTATAATAAATATCAGTGTTATGTGATAGCACCGCAATTCAGTTCGCGTTCTTCCACTTATGAAAAAAATAGTGATGGAATTCAAATTTCAAAACCTTCAAAAGATGTTTTTGCCTTGCTGGAATTAATTGAAAAGGTTGAAAAAGAAAATCCAAACATTGATAAAAACAGAATTTATCTGGTTGGTTATTCTATGGGTGGTTCAACAGCGCAAAATTTGCTAAATATTGCACCGGATAAATTTGCGGCTATTGTTTCTGTTGCGGCCGTTCCTGATTTTTCAAATCTCAAAAAATTAAGCAAGAAAAATATATGGCTTATTCATGGTCAAAAAGATGATGATAATCCATACGTTGGAAGTCTTGAATTGTTTAATAAATTATCTTCAAACAAGAATTTGGCTTTTACGACTTTAAGTAACCTAAATCATAATAACATTGTTATTCCGTTTTTAATAACTGAGGAGATTCCAAAATGGTTATTTGAAAAGCATAAATAAAAACACTCCGCCTGCTAAGTTTTTTTGTGTGAGACACATTAAAGCAAAAAAGGGCAACAGTAGTTTTTTACATCAAAGTTATCTGATATTCTATCAAAAAAAACTTTAAAATTTATTAGCTATGAAGTTAAAGTCTGTTTTTACAACACTTTTTATTATTTTTTGCAACTTGATTTTTGGACAAAGTAATTTCTCAGACAGCCCTTTGGATGCTGTTTTTGAAACAAAGGATTCAAAAAATTTTTGGGAAGCATTTGATAAAATGGAGAAATCAAAACAAAATCCATTTATTGAATACATGCAAAAAGGCTCTCCCGGTGTTAAACAATTTACTGAAAACAGAATAATCAATGCAGACTCACTTTTTGCTGTTGTAAAAAAAAGAAAAGCTGATTATGAACTTTCCAGAAATGTTCTGGACGGAATTTCTTCTAAGCAAAAGAGAGTTGTTGCTATTTATAGTGCATTAAAATATTGGTATCCAAATGCAAAATTCCCTCCAATTTATTTTGTTTACGGAAGATTTAATTCAGGAGGAACTTCTTCTCCTGAAGGAATTATTATAGGTATTGAAATGCTTAAAAATCTTGATGGCGTTTCAGGTTTAATAGCACATGAACTTATTCATTATCAGCAAAAAATAACAGGTAAAGATATGCTGTTGAAATGGTGTTTGCTTGAAGGAGGTGCAGACTTTATGGGTGAACTTATTTCGGGCGAATCAATAAACCAGTTTTCGTACCAATATGGAGAGCAAAACAAAGACAAATTGTGTCAGGAATTTGTCACGAGATTAAAAAATGCTGATTATCAGGATTGGTTGTATGGAACTTCTAAGAAAGATGAAAGGCCAAATGATTTAGGATATTGGATAGGCTATAAAATAATAGAATCTTATTTTAACAAACAAAAAGACAAACAAAAAGCGATTGAAGAAATATTAAATATAAAAGAACCCATGCAGTTTTTAAAACAAAGCGGCTTTCTGGATGTATATATTGAAAAGTATCAAAAATCAAAAAAGGAAAGTTATGATGATTTTTTTAATTAAAAAGTGATTGACAAAAGGAAAGCTTATTCAAAATAATATTTCAGAAAATAAAAATACAGCAAAATATATTGATGCCATATTATGACTGGTAGAAAGCAAGTATGAACAGAGTAACATTCAAATAAAAAAGAGGTATCTAATTATGAAATTTAAATGGACATTATTTCTCCTCATAAATTGTTTTTTAAGCAGTGGACAAACGCAAAATGTCCAAAAAATCAATTCGAATGTTAAAATTTATGGTTATAAAAGTAAAGCAGTATTAATTAACGATAAAGATGAAAGTAAAATTTGGTGGTTATTTTATAAAATTGATTGGGATAAAAAAACGATACAATACGCTCAATTTGAATTTAAAGAAAGAGATAAAGAACCTGATTTAAGCAATGTGACTAAATTATTTAAAAATAGTACTATAGATGAGTTTGTTGTTTTAAACCCTAATAAAATTAAGGTAAAAAGAGAAAGGGCTTATAGAAAAAGAGCTTGGTTTGATTTTGCTACACCCGGAGTAAAAACACCTTCTTCACCTGCTCGGAAATATTGTATAAATAGTGATACACTTGTTGGGAAAAATAAAGATTTGAAATTTGTTCTTGATAAAGATTTGACAATGAGATATAATGAACTGAAAAAAAACTAGAATTTAATTATAACGGCAATTAGATGTAACCGCCTAAGAATCTTCAAGTACGAACCTAAAAACTCCCTAATTTCTCAAGGAGTTTATTTGGTGGTTTTTACGAACCATTTTTTGCAGGATTCGAGAAAAGCTTTAAAATAGTACCCTATGATTTTGATATTGTAATCTTTTTTTTTTAAGATCAGCTATCTCTTACCCCATAATTATATATAAATTATTCATTCATTTTCCTAAACAACATTTTCATTGATTCAGTGTCAATGCTATTCATATCAATCAGTTTTAATGATTTAACCATTTTAATTGTTGTGGTTTTATATTTTTGAAAATGAGGTGTTTTTAAATGTGATTGATATGCGTCTTGATCACTGTAGATTTCTAAGATTCTAATTTGGGTTGAATCGTTTTTTTGATACATCGGAAAAATTGCCAAAACTCCGGGTTCTAGCTTTACTGAGGCCGAAGATTCTTCTTTTAGTACTGCTTTATATTCGGATAAAAATTCAGGAAAAATTTCAATTTCTGAAATACGAACCATCATGTTTTTATTTTGAGCTGACATAGTGCCTGGTGTAAAAATTGTAATTGCAAGTATTAAATATAAAAGAAAGCTTTTATAGAGATCAGGGATATATTTTTTCATATAAATTCAATTTTAATTAATCTTTTTTATTGATTTTGATTACTTTGACTAAAGTATTTCTAACAATTTCGGCCTGTTCTTTACCAATATGTTTTTCAATTATTGTACTTAATTCCATAATTTGACCTTCTGTAATTCCAGTATTTAGTCCCATAGAAATATGTGCCTGTAATTGAGGTTCTACACCTGACATTGCAGATAATATTGATATAGTTACAAATTCACGCTGACGGTAGTCTAAGATATCACGACTGAAAATATCAGCAAATAAATGCTCTTTTAGAAAAACATCAATTATTGGCGCGAAAGCATTTGCTCCTGTTTTTGGGCCTGTTTCTTCACGTCCGGTTAGTTTTTGGAAAGTCTCTTTTCCAACATCGTATTTATTACCTGTATCAGTAATTGGCGATGCTTCTCTACCAGCTACATCAATAATTCCTTTAATTTTTCTTTCCTCCAAAACTTCCATAAAAGCATTTATTGAATTAAGACTTCTGGGAAAACCACAATAAGCATAAAGCTGTACTAGTGCTTCCTTAATCTCGTTAATAGTAAGTCCTGAATCAAGACCGGTATTCAATTGTGTTTTGAGTTCTTGAATATTTCCTACCGCAGACAATACAGCAATGTTTGCCATGCTCTGTTGATGATTATTTAAATTTGTACCGGGTGTGTTTTTATCTTGTGCGCTCATTGAACTGATATTTATTAGAAGAATTATAAAAAATAGATTTTTCAAAATAGTTGCTTTTTTTGTTTTTGAGATTATTTATTGGCCTCAGAAAACTCTGCATCTGTGACAGGATTTAACCAAACTGCATTTACTTCTCCTTCATAGTTTGTAATAGCAATATGAACCATTTTTGAGCCAGCTGAAGCACCATGCCAATGTTCTACATTTTTGGGTATATTTATGATCTCTCCTTTTTTTATTGATTGTGCAGGTTTTCCTTTTTCCTGATACAGTCCTTCTCCTTCTGTTACTATTAAAACCTGACCTTTGGGATGTGTATGCCAATTTGTTCTTGCTCCCGCCTCAAATGTTACGCTCCCAATTACAAAGTCGTTATTTTTATCCTTTGCTAATAAAAGCTGCAGGTAAGCTTCTCCTGTAAAATATCCGTTTGTTAACTTTTCTCCCTTAGGAAAAAGCGTTGTAGTGTTTTCTGTACTCATTTTTTGTTGAATTATTTTGTTATTGCAAGCTGATAGTATTATTAATGATACTAAAATTAATCTTTTATATAATGATTTTATAATAGGCATCATCTTATATTTTATATTACTATAATTATTGAAATAGGAGATCTGTCAAAAAGACTACAATGCAAATTTCGTTAGTAATGCCTGTTTTAAATGTAGACAGAACACTGATTTATTTACCACTTTTACTGATATTGTCTCTTGGTTATATTCAGATACTTTAGTTTCTTTAAATTTGTTTAATAATTTTTCACATTATGGAAGAAATTGAAAGAATAGATACTGTTAAACAATACAATGACTCTGTTGGAGTTGACACTTTGCATCCTTTGGTCAGTGTTGTTAATTTTGATGAAATACCAACTTATCAATATTTCCGTCGATATATGGGGGTTTATGCTGTTTTTCTAAAATATATTAACTGCGGAGATATACGTTATGGATGTCAGCCTTATGATTATGAAGATGGAACTTTAGTTTTTATAGCGCCCGGACAGGTTTACGGAATTGACAGTAAAGGTAAACTTATAAAACCTGCCGGAAAAGCACTTGTATTTCATCCCGATTTAATTGCGGGAACATCACTCGGAAAACATATAAAAGAGTATTCTTTTTTCTCCTACGAAGTTAATGAAGCGCTTCACCTGTCTAAAAAAGAAAGAACAACAATAAACGATTGTCTGGAGAAGATTGCAGTTGAGATTAATTTGAATATTGATAAACATAGTAAAACACTAATTGTATCCAATATTGAACTTTTCCTAAATTATTGTATGCGCTATTATGACAGGCAGTTTATCACTCGTAATAATGTGAATAAAGATATATTGGTTCGTTTTGAAGATCTGCTTAATGACTATTTCAAATCAGATTTACCACGAAAATTAGGACTGCCGAGTGTAAACTGGTGTGCAGAAAAATTGCATTTATCGCCCAATTATTTCGGCGATTTGATAAAAAAAGAAACAGGAAATACTGCATTAGAGTACATTCAATCTAAATTGATTGATGAAGCAAAAGCAAAAATTTTTGATCCCGTTAAATCAATAAACCAAATTGCTGATGAATTGGGATTTAAATATCAACAGCACTTCACTCGACTCTTTAAACAAAAAACTGGAATGACGCCTAATCAATATAAAAATGCAAATTAAAGTAATTTACATTTCTTGTGTGTTTTTTGGTAAAACTTGTTATTGAAAATAAAGTTCCGGAGAAGGAAAACTTAAAATTTGTAATTACAAAAGTGCTTAACGAAAAAACAAAAAAACTCCCTAATTTCTTAAGGAGTTTCTTGATGGACCTTGCGAACCATTTTATGCGGAATTTTAATAAAATTACAATTGAAAAACTCTAAAAAGCACTAAAAACGAATCATTTTCGGTGCTTTTTCGATTCTTTATAATTTACTTATGTTATTTCAGTTGAGTAGTATTTACTCTTGTTGGTGTATCTTTTCCACTAATAATCGAAGAAGAACTTAATGCAATTGATTTTATAATTTGAGTCATGTTATCAATATCTAACGTTTCAAATTCATCATCTACTGTGTGATACGTTGGCTCATTATCCATTTTTGAAGTAGAAATGGTATGAGCAGGAACTCCAAGCTTGGCCAAAGTAGCGTTGTCTGAGCGATAAAATAATTGTTGTTCAGGATAAGGATCTGCATAAAATTTAAAACTTGTTCCAGTTAAATTTGTTTGTAAAATGGGCCCCATATTCGACTTTTCATAGCCTGTAATGTAAGCCGAGTTTTTACCCCATTTAGATTCTGTTCCTATCATTTCAATATTGAACATCGCAATCACCTTTTCTGGTGCAAGTTGTTTAGAAAAATATTTGGCTCCATAGCCGCCCAATTCTTCAGCTACAAATGTGGTAAAAATAATAGTACGCTCATTGTTATTTTGTTTTTTAAAATATTTCGCAAGCATTATTACTGCTGTTGTACCAGCGGCATCATCATTAGCGCCATTATAAATAGAATCTGTTGCAGAACGCGGAGCACCTTCTTCAGGAGAGCCTACACCTAAATGATCATAATGCCCTGAAAAAATCACATACTCATTTGGCTTAGTTTTTCCGGGTAATATTCCAACAACATTATTCAATGTTTTTTTGGTGATTGTATTTGTTAATTCAACAGAAAAAGTAGTCGCTTCGATGGTACCAAAAACAAACAGAATTGTATTGTTTCCAGGGCTAGCACTTATTCGATCAATATGTTGAATATTTGGTAAAACATTATCAAAAGAAGGATCAACTAGTACCAAAAGATTTTTTGGGCTTTTATAATATTCGTTAAATTTCTCGCCAATGTTATCCCCTTTATTGATTTTTACAATAGAAATATCGCTTTTTTCAGTTAAAGAAACTTGAGGAAGGTAGGAGAATGTTGCAACTTGATTATTATTTATTTCTTTGCCATCAATAGTAATTTTTGAAGAAACTGTTTTAGAGGCAGTCATCGAAAATTCTTGTCTGTAATTCTTTGCTGCATCGAAAGTTTGTAAACCAATAGCCCCAAACTCTGATTCTATAAAGGCAGATGCTTTGTCAATACCGGGAGTAAAAGTTCTCCTGCCCTGCATATCATCAGCCGAAAGTATTTTCTCTATACGAGTTACCTCCTTGGTTGTAATAATTTTATCAATCGATTGTCCATGTACATTCAAACATTGACTTAGAACAAAGATACTTACAATAATTTTTTTCATATTTTACTTTTATAAATAACATTTTAGTTAAACCAAAAGTAAGTTAATTATTTGCAAAATTTAGCGCTGGTAAAAGTTTTTTAAATTGAAAAAACTGACAACATTACTAAATTAATAGCCATACAAAAACGCCTTAATTTCTTAAGGAGTTTCTTGGTGGGCGATGATAGCCTGTTCCGATTTTTATCGGAAGGTTCGCCCACCCGACCACTTCCGAAGAAATCGGAATGCTCTGAACCAGCTGAACTAATCTTTGTTTTGTATTAATTCTTGAATTTTAATTCTGCTTTTCCAAGATTTAATTTGTAATTCTCTTTTATGTGCAAGCTCTTTTGATGGATAGTTTTCTGTGTAAACAATTTTCCAGTCGTTTACATTTCCTGTAAACCTTTACTTTTCTGATTGTGTCTGATGATTTTATCTTCTAAATTAGAAGTAAAGCCAATGTAAAATTTGTTTTTGCTTTCGCTAAAAAGGATGTAAACAGTGAAATTCATAAATAGATATAAAGCAAAAAACTCCAAAATCAAATGATCTTGGAGTTTTTGGAATTTTGTGGGCGATGATAGCCTGTTCCGATTTTTATCGGAAGGTTCGAACCCCCGACCACTTCCGATTAAAAATCGGAATGCTCTGATCTATCTGAGTTAATCTTTGGATTGAATTAATTCTTGAATTTTGATTCTGCTTTTCCAAGATTTGATCTGTAATTCTCTTTTGTGTGCAATTTCTTTGGATTCATATTTTTTAGTATAAACAACTTTCCAGTCATTTACATTTACTGTAAAACCTTTACTTTTCTGATTGTGTCTGATGATTCTATCTTCTAAATTAGAAGTAAAGCCAATGTGAAATTTGTTTTTGCTTTCGCTAAATAGGATGTAATCAGTGAAATTCATAAATAGATATAAAGCAAAAAACTCCAAAATCAAATGATCTTGGAGTTTTTGGAATTTTGTGGGCGATGAGGGGTTCGAACCCCCGACCCCCTCGGTGTAAACGAGGTGCTCTGAACCAGCTGAGCTAATCGCCCTATTTTAGGTTGCTATCGTTTGTGATTGCGAGTGCAAATGTAAAGCTAGATTTTGTATTTGCAAGCCTTTTTTCGAAAGAAAATCATTTTATTTTAATGTTTTTATTTATTAATCTATTTTTCAGCTTTTTAAAAAAAGAATAAAATTACGATTTCTTTAAATTTAGTTAAATAATGAAATCTCAAAAGCTAATTTATAATATTCTTTTGAGTTCACTTGCTATAATCCTATATTTGCGTACCTTAATTGTATACTCAAATGGCTAGATTTAAAGAAAATGATTTACCAAAATCAAAAATTACCGCTACTTCACTTAATAAAGCGACCATAATATTCAAATACGCCGGAAAACACCAATGGAAATTTTATGTTGGATTGGTTTTCTTGTTACTTACTGGGGCTACTGCCCTTGCCTTTCCTAAATTAATGGGAATGTTGATTGATTGTGTCAAGAACAAAGATAACGATCAGGCCAACCAAATTGCACTGGGATTAATTGTAATCCTGTTTCTACAATCTTTCTGCTCTTTCTTCAGATTGTCATTATTTGTCAATTTTACCGAAAATACACTCGCAAATCTGCGTTTGTCTTTATACACTAATTTAGTAAAACTGCCAATGACCTTCTTTTCCCAAAAAAGAGTTGGCGAGTTAAACAGCCGTATTAGTGCAGATATTACGCAAATTCAGGATACATTAACATCAACAATTGCAGAGTTTTTACGTCAATTCATACTAATTATTGGTGGTGTTATTCTATTGGCTACAGAAAGTTTTAAATTGACTTTATTAATGTTGGCTGTAGTTCCTCTTGTAGCGGTTGCTGCAGTAATCTTTGGTCGCTTTATTAGAAAATATTCTAAACAAGTACAAGATCAGGTGGCAGAAAGCCAAGTTATCGTAGAAGAAACTATGCAGGGAATTAGTATCGTAAAAGCTTTTGCTAACGAATGGTATGAAGTTGCCCGTTATAAAGGGAAAATAAGCGAAGTGGTAAAACTGGCTATCAAAGGCGGTAAATACCGTGGTTATTTTGCCTCTTTTATCATTTTCTGTTTGTTTGGTGCAATTGTAGCTGTAGTTTGGTATGGTGTACGTTTAAGCATTGCCGGCGAAATGAGCGTTGGTCAATTGATCTCATTCGTACTATATTCTACATTTGTAGGAGCCTCTTTTGGAGGAATTGCCGAATTATATGCGCAAATTCAAAAAGCAATTGGTGCTACCGAGAGAGTTTTTGAATTATTAGAAGAAACTCCTGAAAAAATAAATGCAACGCAAAATGGAGAACCTTTAGAAAAAATAAAAGGAAATGTTTCTTTCAAAAACGTTGCTTTTAGTTATCCTTCAAGAAAAGAAGTACAAGTTTTAAAAGATGTAAACTTTACAGCTGAATTTGGTCAAAAAATTGCAATTGTAGGGCCAAGTGGAGCCGGAAAATCTACTATTTCTTCTTTATTATTGCGTTTTTATGATATTGAGTCAGGCGAAATTACCGTTGACGGAAAAAATATTTACGATTATGATTTAGAAAATCTTCGTGGTAATATGAGTATTGTTCCTCAGGATGTTATTTTATTTGGAGGAACTATCAAAGAAAATATTGCATACGGAAAACCAGATGCAACCGATGAAGAAATTATGCTGGCTGCAAAACAAGCCAATGCTTTGAATTTTGTTGAAGGTTTCCCTGAAAAATTCGAAACTGTCGTAGGAGAACGCGGTGTAAAACTTTCCGGAGGTCAACGTCAACGTATTGCGATTGCAAGAGCATTGCTTAAAAACCCAAGTATTTTAATTTTAGATGAAGCGACGTCATCTTTAGATAGTGAAAGCGAAAAATTAGTTCAGGAAGCGTTAGAAGTTTTGATGGAAGGAAGAACAAGTATTATTATTGCTCACCGTCTGTCAACTATTAGAAATGCTGATAAAATTTTAGTTTTAGATAATGGAAAAATAACCGAAGAAGGTACACATCAGGAATTAATAAATCTTGAAAACGGTACTTATAAAAACCTAAGTAATCTTCAGTTTAGCAACTATTAAAAACTAAAAGCCTATAATTAATTTTAAATACAACTAAATGCCACATTTAAGACTCGCCCTGATTTTATTATTTATTATCCTAAACACCATAAGTGTTCTTGCTCAGGAAAAACCTTTTAACGTTGTAAATATCAGTCCCGACGGTTCGAAATACATCAAATTTGGAATGAATCTTCAGGTTTGGGGAAGATATTCAGAATTGAATCCCAATAGTAAAATTGGAACTACAGAAGTCAATGATGCCTATGATATTGTAATTAGACGTCTGCGCTTACAAGCCATGGGAATGATTACAGAGAACATCTTCTTTCATTTACAATTGGGTCAGAACAATATCAATTTTACACAGAATAACGGACCTTCAAATGCACCCCTTTCTGTTATGGATGCCTTGGGAGAATATCATTTTAACGAAAAACTTCATATTGGTGGTGGATTAACCGCTTGGGGAGCAGGAACAACCCGTTATTCGGCAAATAGTTCTTCTTCGCAACTTACTTTAGATACGCCAATGTATCAGCAATTTGCCAATACATCATCAACTTTTGGAAATAGAAACTTAAGTATTTATGCAAAAGGATATTTAGGAAAATTTAATTACCGTGCAGCAATTACAAATCCGTATCGAAATTCAAACAATAATCTTGGATTAAATTCGACCTTAAGTACTGAAACACCAAGAGCACAATATTCCGGAATTCTAACGTATTCTTTCCTGGATAAGGAATCACTTGAAGATGCGTATCACAAAGGAACTTATTTGGGAACAAAAAAGGTTTTCAATGTAGCGTTAGGTTATATGACGCAAGCCAAAGCGATGTGGCATTTAACGCCGGATGCAACTGTAGCTTATGATGATATGAAAGTTTTAGGATTTGATGTTTTTTATGATAGTCCAATTAACGCTAAAGGAGCTGCACTAACAGCTTATGCGGCTTTTAATAATAATGATTACGGTAAAAACTATATTCAGTCTGTAAATACGCCAAATCCTGCAATTGGAGATAATACGTTAATTAATGGTTCTGGTGCCGGATTTATTGGCGTTGGTACGGGAAATATTTATTATGCTCAATTAGGATATCTTTTTGGCAAATCAGATAATGAAGCTAAAAAAGGTCGTTTTCAGCCTTACGCAGCAACACAAATTGCCGATTTAGAAGCTTTAGATACACCAATGACGATGTATGAATTGGGTGTCAATTATTATACAACCGGAACTTTGGGTCCAAAGTTTAGTTTAAATTACCAAAACAGAGCTGTTTATGACAAAACACTTATTGGCGCATACAAACAAAGCGATCGTTTAGGAATGGTAGTTTTACAATGCCAGGTTTCTTTCTAAAAAAGCTTAAAAATTTCAATAAAAAAAAATCCAAATTCCAATTGTTAACATTGGAATTTGGATTTTTTTATATAAAAATGTAAACCGAGACTGAGACTAAAATCTACTTCCCTTTTCTGCGTTTACGTTCTGCCTTAATCATAGATAATTCGCGGCTTGTTTGCCCTGCTACCGAAGTATTTTCTTCAGCGCGACGAATTAAGTACGGCATAACATCTTTTACAGGTCCAAATGGTAAATACTTCGCTACATTATAACCGTTTTCAGCAAGGTTGTAACTAATATTATCACTCATTCCGTACAATTGTCCAAACCAGATTTTATTATCGTTTTTGGCAATTCCTTTTTCCTGCATCATTTCCATCAATTTATAAGAGCTCAATTCGTTATGAGTTCCCGCGAAAATTGACATTATTTCTAAATGCTCTAACATATAATGTACAGCAGCATCATAATTAATATCTGTAGCTTCTTTAGAAACACAAATTGGCGAAACGTAATTTTTCTCTTCCGCTCTTTTGTTTTCTTTTTCCATGTAAGCACCACGAACCAATTTCATTCCAATAAAGAAACCTTCTTTTTTAGCAACTTCATGTAGATTTTTCAAATAATCCAAACGATCCCAACGGTACATTTGCAAAGTATTAAAAACAATTGCTTTCTCTTTATTGTATTTGCGCATCATAGCGGTAACCAAATCATCAGCAGCATCCTGCATCCAACTTTCTTCACCATCAATTAATAAAGCGACATCTTTTTTGTGCGCTTCACCGCAAACATGATCAAAACGGGCTACTACTCTATCCCACTCTGCTTGTTCTGCCAAAGTCAAGGTTTGTTTTTCTCCTAATTTTTCATACAATTCAAAACGACCAAAACCTGTTGGCTTAAATACAGCAAACGGAATCGCTAAACGTTCTTTAGCAAATTCAATGGTTTTTAAAGTCATTTCTAAAGCAGCATCAAACTGCTCTTCTTCTTCTTTTCCTTCAACAGAATAATCTAATACAGATGAAACACCTTTGGTAAACATTTTGTCTACTACCGTAATACAATCATTTTCGTTTACACCACCGCAAAAATGGTCAAAAACAGTTGCACGAATTAATCCTTCTACCGGAAGATTTGCTTTTATAGCAAAATTGGTAACAGCAGTTCCTATCCTTACTAAAGGTTGGCTGTCGATCATTTTAAAAAGAAAATAAGCTCTATCAAGTTCTGTATCGCTTTTTAACGAAAATGCAACTTGAGTGTTATCGAATATTTTTTCCATTAAGGTCAGTTTTTTGTGCAAATATAGATAGAGTTTTGAATATTATTTACTAAAACATAGCATAATTTTTAATATCGTTAACAAAATTATCTAATACACTAATTTATTAAGTAAGAGTTTACTTTATTATAAAATATTAGATATCAAAAATTAAAACAAATAACCCAAACCTTAATTAAAATCATTCATTTTAAAACAAATTAGAACAAAAGTTTGAATATTATTTAGCTAAAAATGCCTTATTTTGCGGTTTCAATTAACTACAGAAATATGCAATCTATTCAAGCTAATAATTATCTCGTGCATTTTAACCAAAATGCTTACGAAGCCCTAAATAATCATTTAAAAGAAAATAAATACTCTAATTTGTTTATTATAGTTGATAATGAAACAAATGAGTATTGTTTACCAAAATTTTTGCCTTTACTTGAAACCGATTTAACAATAGAAATTATTGAATTTGAATCTGGTGAAATCAATAAAAATATTGAAACTTGTATCGAAATCTGGAAAGTACTTACAGAACTTGGTGCCGACAGAAAATCGCTTGTCATTAATCTTGGTGGTGGTGTTGTAACAGATCTTGGCGGATTTGTAGCTTCGACTTTCAAACGTGGAGTAGATTTTATTAATATACCAACTACCCTATTATCTATGGTTGACGCTTCTGTAGGAGGAAAAACCGGAGTTGACTTAGGAAATCTTAAAAACCAGATTGGTGTTATTAATGTGCCTCAAATGGTGCTTATTGATACAAATTATCTTGAAACTTTACCACAAAGCGAAATGCGTTCAGGATTGGCCGAAATGCTAAAACACGGTCTTATATATGATGCAGCCTACTGGAAACAGTTTTTAGACTTAAAAGCCATTGATTTTGCTGATTTTGATGCACTAATATATCGCTCGGTAGAAATTAAGAATGATATTGTAATTCAGGATCCAACCGAAAAGAATATTCGTAAAGCATTGAATTTTGGTCATACATTAGGTCACGCTATCGAAAGTTATTTTCTCGAAAGCGAATCAAAAAAGACATTGTTACACGGTGAAGCCATTGCGATTGGAATGATTCTGGAAAGTTATATTTCATTACACAAAAACTTAATCACAACAGAAGAATATGCTGAAATTAAAACGGCAATAAAGAGTATTTATGATGATGTAAAAATCGAAGAAAATGACATCGATCCGATCCTTGAATTGCTGATTCATGACAAAAAAAATGAATACGGTCTGATTCAATTTGCATTAATTGAAGGAATCGGGAAAATAAAAATTAATCAATCCGTTGAAAATAAATTGATTCTAGACGCGTTTCAAGATTATAAATCTTAAACTTTTTTTAATAAAAAGCTTTGCTTTAGGTATATATTATTTTTTACATTTGCCACGATGAAAACAAACAATAAACAAAGACAATTCAGTTCTTATAGAAACCGGCTCAATAGTTCCTTGCTAAGGATGTTGAACCGTTTTTATAATAGTAAAAGTCCGCTTTGTTTTGATGTTTTTCAATATTCGAAAGCAGAACACGAAAAACTGCAAATTGTATTTGCGAATATTAGGGTTTGAATTTTAGATTTAGCACAGTTTACTAAATTAAAAAATTACAATTCTAAATATCGAAAACTAAATGAATACAAAATATTCTGATCTAATTAATCAAACTTACTACTTTCCTCAAACGGAATTTAAATTAAACAAAGACAACTTACAATTTCACAATATCGATTTGATGAAATTGGTTGAACAATACGGTACGCCTTTAAAATTTACTTATTTACCACAAATTTCTGAAAACATTAATAAGGCAAAGTCCTGGTTCAGAAAATCAATGGAAAAGAATAAATACGATGCTAAATACTACTATTGTTATTGTACAAAAAGTTCTCATTTTGAATACATTATGAATGAAGCTTTCAAGAATAACATTCATATTGAGACATCATCAGCTTTTGATGTTAATATCGTAGAAAATTTGCTTGAAAATGGTAAAATAAACAAAAGTACCTATGTTATTTGTAACGGATTTAAAAGAGACGAATACATTACTAATATAGCGCGATTAATCAATAGCGGACATAAAAATACTATTCCGATTATTGATAATTATGAAGAGCTGGATTTGTTACAGGCTGAAATTAAAGGAAAATTCAAAATTGGAATTCGTATTGCAGCTGAAGAAGAACCAAAATTTGAGTTTTATACTTCAAGATTAGGTATCGGATACAAAAACATAGTTGCATTCTATAAAAAACAAATCCAGGAAAATGACAGATTAGAGCTTAAAATGCTTCACTTTTTCATTAATACCGGAATAAACGATACATCATATTACTGGAATGAATTGGTAAAATGTATCAAAGTATACATTGCCCTTAAAAAGGAATGTCCTACTCTTGATGGTTTGAACATTGGAGGTGGTTTCCCTATTAAAAATTCATTGGCATTCGAATATGATTACCAATATATGATTGATGAGATTATCAATCAGATTAAAATAGCATGCGATGAAGCTGAAGTTGATGTTCCTAATATCTTTACTGAATTTGGATCATTTACTGTAGGTGAAAGCGGTGGCGCGATCTATCAGATTTTGTATCAAAAACAACAAAATGATAGAGAAAAATGGAACATGATCGATTCGTCTTTCATTACTACTTTGCCGGATACTTGGGCTATAAACAAACGTTTTATTATGCTGGCGGTCAACCGTTGGAATGATACTTACGAGCGGGTTTTATTAGGAGGTTTGACTTGTGATAGTGACGATTATTACAACTCAGAGCAAAATATGAACGCCATTTATTTGCCTAAATACAACAAAGAAAAGCCATTGTATATTGGTTTCTTTAATACTGGTGCGTATCAGGAAACCATTGGAGGTTACGGTGGATTACACCACTGTTTGATTCCGCAGCCTAAACATATTTTAATAGATCGTGACGAAAATGGCATTTTGGCCACCGAAGTTTTCTCAGAACAACAAACTTCTGACGATGTATTGAAGATTTTAGGATATACTAAAAAAGTATAAAAAAAAACCTGTAAATTAAATGTTAATATCCATAAAATTATTAATTTGCAGTACATCTAAAAGGTTAAACTTTTAATTCAAAAAAAAACAAAAAAACAAAAACAAAATGAAAGGACCAATCAGTCAGTTTATTGAAAAACATTATTTACACTTTAACTCTGCTTCTTTAGTTGATGCTGCAAAAGCATACGAACAACAATTGGCAAATGGTGCAAAAATGATGGTAAGTATGGCTGGCGCTATGAGTACAGCAGAAATTGGTAAAATTTTTGCCGAAATAATTAGACAAGATAAAGTACAGATTATTTCATGTACTGGAGCCAATCTAGAAGAAGACATCATGAACTTAGTAGCACACTCTCACTACGAAAGAGTGCCAAACTATCGTGATTTAACACCAGAAGACGAATGGGCTTTGCTTGAAAGAGGATTAAATCGTGTTACAGACACTTGTATTCCTGAACATGAAGCATTCCGTCGTTTACAAAAACACATTTACAAAATCTGGAAAGATGCTGATGATAAAGGAGAACGTTATTTTCCGCATGAATTCATGTATAAAATGTTGTTATCTGGCGTTTTAGAAGAATATTACGAAATAGATTTAAAAGATAGCTGGATGTATGCGGCTGCAGAGAAAAACTTACCTATTATTGTACCAGGATGGGAAGATAGTACGATGGGGAACATCTTTGCTTCATACGTGATCAAAGGAGACTTAAAAGCGTCTACCATGAAATCAGGAATTGAATATATGGTTTTCCTTTCAGACTGGTATCCAAAAAATAGTGCTAACGGAATTGGATTTTTCCAAATTGGTGGTGGTATTGCAGGAGATTTTCCTATTTGTGTGGTTCCGATGTTGTACCAGGATATGGAAATGCATGATATTCCGTTTTGGAGTTATTTCTGCCAGATTTCAGATTCAACAACTAGTTACGGATCATATTCCGGAGCGGTTCCAAACGAGAAAATCACTTGGGGTAAATTAGATATAAAAACTCCAAAATTCATTATTGAGTCGGATGCTACAATTGTTGCACCGTTAATTTTTGCTTACTTATTAGATTTATAGGATATTTATGAAAAGAGTTATAGTAGACTACGCTAAACTTACCAACGAAATTTTGAACCTTTTGGTAGAAAAATTTCCTGATGGTTATGATGATTCGGATGTAATCCGTTTTAGAAATGCTAAAAACGAATTGATCGAAGCTGTTGAAGTTCGTACTGAAGACACTATTTATTTAGTAAAAATTAGTACTAAACTTGCTGACAGAATCGAGAATTACGATGAAGACGATGATATCGACGTAGATGTTGATGTAATCGAACCAGTAAAAGGTCTTGATCTTGATGACGATATTGATGATGACGATGACGATGATGCAATAGACAAACCAGATACTGACGGCGGAGATGATGATGACGATGAGGATAAAGATCCAGATGATATTGCTGACGAAGATGATGAAGACGACGAAGATTAATTCTCATCTTTCAAAATAAACTAAAGGAACTCTATTCGGGTTCCTTTTTTTATTAATTCAGTAAAATCGTATTTTTAAATATAAGAAAAATACTATATTTAAACTTTTTATTATATTTAAAGATTAGTAAATATCAGCCCTATGAATTCAGAAATTTTACACGCCAAACTAAAAGAGAATTTCGGTTTTGAAAAATTCAGACCCAATCAGGAAACAATCATTAATACGATACTTTCAGGTCAGGATAC
Organism: Flavobacterium piscisymbiosum; assembly: GCF_020905295.1. Taxonomy (NCBI): domain Bacteria; kingdom Pseudomonadati; phylum Bacteroidota; class Flavobacteriia; order Flavobacteriales; family Flavobacteriaceae; genus Flavobacterium; species Flavobacterium piscisymbiosum. Next base: position 4,535,674 of record NZ_JAJJMM010000001.1, read on the forward strand.
ATTAGCAATAATGCCTACCGGAGGAGGAAAATCGATATGTTTTCAATTACCTGCTCTGGTTTTGCCGGGAATCACAATTGTTATTTCGCCTCTAATCGCCCTGATGAAAGATCAGGTTGACAGTTTAAAAACCAACGGAATCAATGCTTGTTATATCAATAGCAGTCAATCTAGTGAAGAACAGCAATTTTATATTGATAATTTAAAATCAAACAAATTTAAGCTCGTTTATATAGCACCGGAAAGTTTGTCTTATCTTGATGTTGTTTTTAATGAATTGACAGTTAGCTTAATTGCAATTGATGAAGCGCATTGTATTTCGTCATGGGGACATGATTTTCGTCCGGCTTACACTAATTTAGGATATTTAAAAAGCCGATTCCCTTCTACTCCTGTTCTGGCGTTGACGGCAACAGCTGATAAAGCGACGCGAACAGATATTACAAAGCAATTAAATTTAAGAAATCCCAAAACTTTTGTAGCTTCTTTTGATCGAAAAAACTTAAGCCTCGAAGTTCGTCCTGCGTTAGATCGTGTAAAACAAATTATAGATTTTGTAGAAAATAAACCCAATGAATCCGGAATTGTATATTGCTTAAGTCGAAAAACAACCGAGGAGCTGGCATTGAAACTGCAAAAAAATGGTGTAAAAGCAAAAGCGTACCATGCCGGTTTAGAAAATAAGCTTCGTGCAAAAACACAAGACGAATTTATAAACGACGATTGCCAGGTGGTTTGTGCGACCATTGCTTTTGGGATGGGAATCGATAAATCGAATGTTCGTTGGGTGATTCATTATAATTTACCTAAAAATATCGAAGGTTATTATCAGGAAATTGGCCGAGCCGGTCGTGACGGATTACCTGCTGAAACTGTTTTGTTCGAAAGTTACGCTGATGTAATTCAGCTTCAGAAATTTGCATCTGAAGGATTGAACTCAGATGTTCAGCTGGCAAAACTCGAAAGAATGAAACAATATGCTGATGCTTTGAGCTGCAGAAGAAAAATTCTGCTCTCCTACTTTGGAGAACTTGTAAAAGAGAATTGTGGAAACTGCGATATTTGCAAAAATCCTCCAACTTTTTTCGATGGTACGATTCTCGCGCAAAAAGCATTGTCAGCTATTAGTCGTTTACAGGAATCTGAGCCTTTGGCGGTAATTGTAGATTTTTTACGCGGCTCGAAAAACGCGTATATCTACGAAAAAAATTATCAAGACTTAAAAACGTACGGAATTGGCACTGACATTTCATGGTACGACTGGAATCAATATTTAATTCAGTTGATTAATTTAGGATATTGCGAAATTGCATTTCATCAACACAATAAAATCTTACTTACCCCTTTTGCTAAAAAAGTTTTATTTGAAGGCGAAAAAGTAAAACTAAATACTGTTGTTAAAAAAGTAATTGATAAAAACGAAGTAAAAGAAACAAAAACCAAAGCAGCGAAAAGTTCTCTTTTTGAAATACTTCGAAAATTACGTTATGAGATCGCCAAAGATGAAGAAGTTCCGGCTTACGTCATTTTTAGTGATGCTGCGTTAAGACACATGGAAACTTTTCGTCCTATGAGTGACGAAGAATTTCTGGCCATTGATGGTGTTGGTAAAGTAAAACTGGAAAAATACGGTCGGGAATTTATAGATGCGATTGTGTATTATGAAAATGCAAAAAAGACAATTGCAAAAGCTAAAAAAGAAGGCAACACCTATAAAACAACCTTAGAGATGTTCAAAAGTGGTGATACAGTTGAAGAAATTGCAAGAAAAAGAAACCTCGGACAAACCACAATTGTTTCTCATTTAGCAAAATTATATGTTGATGGACATGATTTTGATTTAAATCAGTTTGTTGGAGAAAAAGAAATTTCTCAATTGCAAAAAGCGCAAATCGAACTTGAATTTCCAACTGCATTGAAACCCTATTATGATTATTTTGAAGAAAAAATGTCTTACGATAAAATTCGATTTGGATTGGCTTTTCTTGAAAGGCACAAAAATGACGATGAAAAGCTAAAAATTAAAGCTTATTCATTGGATGAAAAAAGGCTAGAAAATCCTGAAGCCTATAAAAAATGGAGTTCAGAGGAAGATACAGAACTTGTTCATAATTTTTATCTAGGAAAGAAAGTGCAAGAAATAGCGCTTTTGTTAGGAAGAAATGAAGGCGCAATAAACTCCCGATTGAAAAAATTAGAATTGAAAAAATAATTTTCTTTGTTTTTTTTATTTTTTATTTCATTTTTGGCTTAGTAGAATTATAAATCATCTGAGAACAAAAAATCCTGTGAAAACATTCTTCACAGGATTTTTTTATATTAAAAAAGTAAACTTATAAATACCTTTCTTCGAAAACTTTTTGATGGTGTTTTTGATGTCCGATAATTACAAAACCTAAAGCGCCTGCCGAAATTTGATGTGTCGAAGCAGTTCCAACTCTTTTAAGTTGCTCTTCAGATAAACTTTTGTAAAACAATAAAGTTGAATGTCTTAAAGCAGAAAGCTCAGTTAATAATTCCTGAATACTTCTTTTGTTTGCAAAAGTATTATCAACATAATCATTTTCTTCAAATCCCGGTAAAGCGGTTTTATCGTTTCTTGAAAAACGCAAAGCGCGATAAACAAAAATACGCTCGCAATCGATCAAATGCTGAATAATATCTTTGATAGTCCATTTACCTTCGGAATAACGATAATCAAATTTATCGAGGGGAATATTTTGAACAAATCGAATAAAATCATGAAGAGAAATTTCTAATTCCTCGATTAAATTAACTTCTCCCGCTTCGCGAACATAATTCGCAAAAGGACCTGAATATTCTGTTTCCAATAACTGATTTGAATTCATATTTATTAATTTCTAATTCTTTAAATCAAATTTATGCTGAGTTTCTACTTGCATTAGTATTTCCGAAAAGTGATCTGGTCACAATTTTTTCGTATACTTTTACCAACTCTTCATCAACCTCATTTTCTTTATTCAGTTCATTAATTCTTAATAAAGCATATTGCTGTATTGTCAACAACGGCAATACGATACGCTCTCTTACCTGAATCGATGCTATACCATCAGGATAGTTTTCCATAAGCGTTTTATGACCGGCTATTTTAAGTAATAAACGTTTTGTTTCCTGAAATTCATCGTAAATAATTTGCCAGAATTCACCAAATTCAGGATCATTTCTCATGTAAGCTGTTAACGGCAAAAATGATTTGGCCAGTGACATCATACTGTTTTCAAGCAATGTTTTAAAGAATAAAGAATTGTGATACAAATCGTGTACTTTGTCCCATTGTCCTGATTCTTCAAAATGTTTTAATGCCGATCCTACTCCAAAAAATCCAGGTACATTTTGTTTCAATTGACTCCATGAACCTACAAAAGGAATCGCTCTTAAATCAGCAAAATCTAATGATTCAGATTTACTTCTTTTAGAAGGGCGGCTTCCGATATTAGTTTTCGAGTAATATTTTAACGTACTCATTTTCTCTAAATACGGAATGAATTTTGGGTGATTCTTAAAGCTTAGGTATTTTTCATAACCTAAATCAGCCAAATGAGTTAAAATCTGAGTTTCATCTGCACTCAATTCGTTTTTCTCTTTACTAAATACCTGATTGGTTACACCGGCAGTTAATAAATTTTCGATATTATAACGACAGGAATCCAAAGTTCCAAAATTAGAACTAATCGTTTGTCCCTGAACTGTAATCTGAATTTCGTTATTTTCGATCTTTGGACCCAAAGAAGCATAAAATTTATGCGTTTTTCCACCACCACGTGCCGGAGGTCCGCCGCGACCGTCAAAGAAAATGGCTTTAATACCATATTTTCTTGATATTTCAGTCAAAGCAATTTTAGCCTGATAAATACTCCAGTTTGCCATTAAGTAACCACCATCTTTAGTTCCGTCAGAGAAACCTAACATGATAGTTTGCTTATTTCCTCTTTCCTGCAAATGTTTTGAATATTCTGGATTCGTATACAATTGCTCCATAATATGATGCGCATTTTGCAAATCATCAACAGATTCAAAAAGCGGAATAATATCTACTGTTGGATGTTCCCAATTATTTAAGCGAATCATAGCAAAAGTCTCCATGACATTCAATGCGCTTTCGTTATTACTAATAATGTAACGATTGGCACCAAACTCACCATTTGCTTTCTGAATGGTTTTAATAGCCTGAACAGACTCTAAAGTAGATCTTGTGATTTCATTTTCAAAATCAGCCGGATTTAATTCTCCTTTTACTTTAGATAAAACAACTAATTTTTCATCTTCAGATAATTCAAAATAGTTAGAAGGAAATATTGCAGAGCCTGAATTTAAATAATGATTTACAACATCTTTAAATACTGCATCATGAATTTTACTATTCTGACGAATATCTAAAGTTGCAAAATGGAAACCAAAAAGATTAATTTTCACCAAAAACGCTTCCAGATCATCTAAATAAAGAGATTGGTGTTTTTCGATAATAATATCACGAATAAGATTTAATTGTGTCAGTAATTCATCTAATGTGATATAAATTTCACCTTTAGAATAAAATACAGAACGATAAAGTTTATGTTCAAGTTCGGCTACCAAAGTATCTACACCTGAGAAAGTTAACTTACGTTTTAAATTTCTCATTTCGATATAATAACACTTTAATATAGAGGTACGTAAACGATCCGCAACTTTTAAAGTTATCTCGGTAGTAACAAAAGGATTTCCGTCACGGTCTCCTCCTGGCCAGAAACCAAGTTTTATTAATTGGTTTTGAATAGCTTCTCCGTGAAGAATATTCTTTTGCAAATAATGAACAATTTCACCTGAAGTTGCATAAAATACATTTTCTAAATACCAGATCAAACTAACCGCTTCATCGTAAGGATTTGGTTTTTCGTTCTGGATAAAAGGTGTTTTTCCTAATTGCGCTAACAATTCTTTGATTTTTAATAAATCATTTAAACGAATAGCGTCCGTTAAATCATTTATAATTCCTAAAACTGGCCCAGGATAGAATTGTGTTGGATGCGCTGTTAGAACTGTTCTAACATTAAAATTTTCTAAGAATTCAATCAATTCATGATCTTTTTCCTTGGCATCTGATTTCTCTTTGATATCACGCAAAGATCCTCGGCCTTCCATGTTGTTAACTTCCGGAAAAGCAGCATCTTCAATAGCATCAAATAATACAATTTGACGCTCTGTATATTGAATAAATCGAAACATTAAATCGATCTTATCCTTTTCTGTGGCGTTGTTTAAGTAACGATTAGAGAAGAAATCGAATATCTCTTTTGGTGTTTCATGTTTTTTAAATCCCGTTTCGCATGTCTCTGTAAATAAAGGAAGTAATGCTCCCGTATTGTCTATAGAATCAAAAGGCAATGTTATAAATACACTATTATAAATGTGGTATTTTGAGAGAACATCTTGATTAAAACGTTCTATTTTAGGCAACGTGTACATAATCTATTTGTAGTTGTGGTTAATTAGTCATAAAAAAACCCCAAGAATAAACTTGAGGTTATATTTTAATATAGCATTCAAGAAAAAATTACATATTTTTAAAAATAGTATGCATCAAACGCTTCTTATCGTTGATACTTTCTTCTAATGAAATCATAGTTTCTGTTCTGTAAACACCATCGATATCATCTATCATAAAGATAACTTCTTTTGCGTGCTTAGTATCTTTTGCTCTAATTTTGCAAAAGATGTTGAATTTTCCTGTCGTTACAGATGCTACTGTTACGAACGGAATTTGATTGATTCGCTCTAATACAAATTTAGTTTGAGACGTATTATTAAGGAACACACCCACGTATGCAATAAATGAATACCCTAATTTATCGTAATCCAAAGCCAATGAAGAACCCATTATTATTCCTGCGTCTTCCATTTTCTTAACCCTAACATGCACTGTACCAGCAGATATCAATAGTTTTTTTGCAATGTCAGTAAACGGAACTCTCGTATTGTCTATTAACATATCTAAAATCTGGTGATCTACTTCATCTAAACGAAATTTACTCATAATTCTTTAATTAATATTACTAATTGCTATTACAAAGTATAAAAATATATATAAAAAACAACAAATTCACATAAAAATTAACTTTTTATCAATCCGTTAACAAATTTAACATTTTTATTTAAATAAAAATCTGCTTTTTGATTCGATTTCGGAAAACCACTAAAGTCATCAGAATAAATTGCTCCTTTCGCATCGTATTCGTAATGTCCAAAATAATTTTCCAATTCGCCCGCTTCAACTATGTAAGCGTTAAAATGAATCTTATTTTCAATCAATTCTTCTTTGTATTGTGCGACAAAATTCGTAATAATTTCGATACCATCATAATTTATTTTGATATTTTTATACATAAAATCATAAAAAACCACTTTATTTTGTGAAATATTCAAATAATCATTAATTCTGTTATCAACTAAATCGTTTTCGCCAATGAGTTGAAAGCCTGAAAAAAGTGAGAAAAATATGAACTTTCGAGTGATTTCGCGGTCATAATCATCAGGGAAGTGACCTGCTTCGAATAAAATGGTAGGTGCTCCTAAAAACTGAAAAGTATCCCCTATACAATTGATATTAAATGAATCATCAAAGCGACCAACCTGTCCAGGGATATATTTTTGCAATACATCGTTGATTCCGGCAATAACATTAATGGCTTTCAAACGGTTTTCATTCACTTCTCTTTCTTCATTATATGAAGGTGCTAAAAATGAAACAGTTGCAGGTTTCCCTGTATCTCCAGCACCAAATATAGTGCGCTGATCGTGTAGATTAAAGCAATAATGAGGCTTAAAAGTCTCAAAAACTTCCCTTAACACCTTGCTTTCAGGCTGAGTTAGGTTTTGAGAATCCCTATTTAAGTCAATTTTATTTGCATTTTCTCTTGTATAAAGTCTTGCACCATCCGGATTTAAAATAGGAATGCTATAAAATGTAAACGTTTTAAGCATTTTCTCAGCAATTTCAGATCCGCTGTTTAATACATTAATAAAGTCAAACAGCGCTTTTGTTGTGGTGCTTTCGTTCCCGTGCATTTGTGACCAAAGGTAAATACGAGTTTCTCCTGTTCCAATTTGGTAACTATATATAGGTTCGTCTAAAACCGATCTTCCAATTATTTGTACTTGATTATTAGTATTTAGTTTATCTAATAATGGCTGAATATGATCTAAAGTCAGGTAACGGCCCTCTATTGTTTTTTCGTTGTATTGGCTAAATAATTCTTCTAAATTCATTGTCTTTTGATTAGTTTACAAAAGTAAACATCTTTATTTTTACAATTGTAAACAGTTGAAAATAATGATAATTTATAATTGTAAACAAGATTTTAAGGTTTATTAATCAATTAGTGTATACAGGAGTTGACAAATGTTATAAGTTTAATTAAACAAAATCAAACTACTTATAATTAGCTATTTAAACGCTATTGATTAAAGTGATAATTAATATAATATCCTCTCCTTTTATTAATTTACAACTGTAAAATTGCTTTATTAGATTCTTTTAATTACATTTGTAAACAACGATTTTAAAAACAATAATTTACAATGGTAAACATCGATGATTTTGTAAAACGTCTAGAAATTATATTGGACTATTATGCTCTAAATGCATCCTCTTTTGCCGATAAAATTGGGGTACAGCGTTCTAGTATGTCTCACCTACTTTCTGGCAGAAACAAACCAAGCTTAGATTTTGTCATGAAGATTATGGAAGTTTTTCCTGATGTTGACCTCTATTGGATTTTGAATGGAAAAGGAAGTTTTCCTAAAAATAATGATGAAGTTGTAGAAACATCAAAAACTCCTGCTCCTATTTCTTCAAATGAAAATATAAGTGGCGGAGATTTATTTTCTGCTATTAATTATAAAGAGGTTGAAAAACCAGCAACAAGGATTTCTCCAGAAATTAAAAATCAAAATTTAAGTTCTGAAGAAAGTGAAATCGAGAAAATTGTTATTTTTTATAAAAACGGAACTTTCAAGGCCTATAATCCGTAATCTGAAAAAATCGCATATCTCAAAAAAAATGAAAATATTTTTCGTTTAAGGGATTCTCACTTAATTAAAAAAATATCGAAAATTTACAGTTGAAAGCCATCTTGAGGAATTTTACCCACAACTCCTTTATAATGTTTTTTCAGAATCAAAAGATCTGCTTCGTAATTTCCGGTTGGTAAAAATGGTTTTGCAAAGCTGACTTCTTTTTTGCCCCAATCAAAAGCAACGGGAACAATAGGTACGTTTGCTTTAAGCGCAATATAATAGAATCCTGTTTTTATTTCTTTAACTCCTTTGCGGGTTCCTTCTGGAGCAACAGCCAAACGGAAAACTTCTTTTCTGTCAAAGATAGCTGCGATTGAATCTACTTTATTTAATCCGCCGGTACGATCCAGTGGTTCTCCTCCCACACTTCTGAAATAATATCCTATAGGAAATTTGAATAATTCTTTCTTTCCAACCCAATTCATCTCTAATCCAGAGATTCCGCGAGTAAATATTCCTAAATAAAAATCATGATTACTTGTATGTGGCATCACCATTATCACACATTTTTTCACTTCCGCATTTTCAATTCCTACTATTTTCCAGCCCATTAGCTTAAAAAAGATGAATTTATACAACTGTTTTTTCATCAAAGTTTATTTTTCTTGCAAAATAAAAGATTTAAAGTGGTAAATTTGAGTAAAAGCATTTAAAAATGATTCAAAAATTATTCAGTTATATCATTCCAATAAAAATATTCAAGAAAAAATCAGAAAGAAGCAAAATTATCGAAGTTACCTGGGCAAACGGAGAATTGGTTCTTGATTCTGAAAATACCAATTATTCATACGGAAGTTTGCAACGTATATTAAGATATGGTCTTAGAAATATAGGGTATGACGCGATTCGTAAAATGGATCATATTTTACTCTTGGGCGTTGCCGGCGGGAGCGTCATCAAAACACTGGTGGACGAAATTGAATATAAAGGTAAAATTACCGGTGTCGAAATTGATTCGGATATTATCCAGATTGCCAATCAGTATTTCAACCTTGATCAAATAAAACAACTGGAAATTGTAATTGATGATGCTTTTGAATTTGTATTAAAAACAAAAAACAAATATGATCTCATTATTATTGATATTTTTGAAGATATCAAAATGCCGAACTTTTTGTTTGAAAGCTTTTTTAGCGGACGAATTTGTTCTCTTTTAAAAAATCACGGATTTGTTCTTTTTAATACCATGATTTTAGATGAAGCCCATAATGTTCGTAATAAAAAATATATATCAGAAATAAACGCTGAATTATTTACTTCAAAAATGCTGCCCCGCATCGAAGTGCATAATGAATTAATAATTATCGAAAAAGTCTCTTAAATTGTAAACTTTATGAAACCTCTTGCCTCTATATTAAAAGCCTTACCACCTACTAAAGTAATTGATTCTGAGATCCATCTTTCAAAATACATTCCGTTAGATTTATCTATAACGAATCTTGAATTGATGGAGCAAAAACCAGCGAATGCAGCTGAATTTGAAATATTTATATCTAATTGTTTAGAAAAAAACAATGCCGAAGTTGCTTACGGAGGTTATATAGAAGGTCGTACCTTATATCAGCGAAGTACGATTTTCAAAAACGATTCTATTCCGGAACGCAATATTCATATTGGTCTCGATTTATGGACAAAAGCAGATACCGCAGTTTTGGCACCACTTGACGGAAAGGTGCACAGCTTTAAAAATAATATTGGTTTGGGAGATTATGGCCCGACAATTATTTTAGAGCACATTGTTGAAAATGAAAAATTTTATACTTTATACGGACATTTATCGTTAGAAAGTATAGAAAAACTAAGTGTTGGGAAAGTTTTTATTAAAGGTCAAAAAATTGGAACCTTAGGGAATTCAACCGTAAACGGTGATTATGCTCCTCATGTACATTTTCAGATTATAAAAAATATCGAAGATTATAATGGGGATTATCCTGGAGTTTGTAATACAAATGATTTGAATTTTTATATAGAAAATTGCCCTGACCCTAACTTATTATTAAAAATTACTTAAATAGTTATGAAGAAAGCAGGATTGATTATATGTTTGTTGTTGTTAATTGGATGTAAATCGAAAACCATTAGCAGAGATACCGAAGATTTAAAGATTAAGAAAATTTCTGGTTCAGAAATCAATGCCAATCAACAACAAAAAGCTTACGAATTAGGAAAACGAGTTTTAGAAACTTGTAATACATCAAAGTTTAAACCATTTAATGACACAGAAGTTACGGCATCGGTTAGGGAAAACACAACCGAAGAGCGTTTAACCAAAACATGTCAGCGATTTAGACAGTATTACGGAAGCTTTATCGATTTAAAATTAGATGGCGTTTACAAAACGAAACAAGAAGTGGTTTATCGCTATCATGCTTTATACACAAAAAAAGTTGCCAATAAAGAATTGCGCGTTTTTGTGAATGAAGATAATTTGATTTCTGCCATTAAATCAATGGATTGGGATGAAAAATTTGATTCTAAACTAACAGAACAATAAAATAAAACTATGAATTTAAAACTGCCTCTTTTTTTATTACTGCTAATTTCAACATTCGCAAACGCTCAGGAAACAATGGTTATAAAAGGTGCTAAACCTTACCCGGCAACAGAAAATTATACGTTCATTTGCGAAAAATATGTTTACACAGGCGAAGCAAATGTTCAAATTGCAAAAACAGAAAAAGGAGGCGTTTTAAAACTAACGATTAAGACGGCTAATGATAAAACCAGAATTTCTGGTGGTTTGTATGTTGATTTAGCAAACGGAGATGTCATTCCATGCGTTGACAAAAAAGTAAACGAAAGTGCTGAAGGCACAACATCATCTTATTATTATTTCACTCCGGCCGAAATGGTAAAACTGAAAAAAAATGATATCAAAGGAATTCGTTTTATAGTTACCGGAAATTCAAATGCCTTTGGTGATCAAACCGGTTATTTTACAGCTTCAAACAAAAAAGATTATTTTTCTACAGCCTTCGATAAATCTAAAAAATCATTTGATACCGCCGCAGCAATTAGTGCTTTATAAATAATTTTTTTTGTCTAATAAATCTTATATTTATACTCTAATTTAGTACCATATGAATCCAAACGAGGCTTTAATCACCAAATTCTATACTGCTTTTGCCAACGCCGATGCTAAAACCATGAGCGAATGTTACCATCCAAAAATTCATTTTATAGATCCTGCTTTTGGCTTACTAAAAGAAGATCAGGTTTCTAAAATGTGGGAAATGCTTATTTTAAAAAGCAAAGGCAATATCAAAATAGAATTTTCAGATGTAAAAGCCGATCATTTTACAGGATCAGCAATATGGAAAGCTACCTATAATTTCAGCAAAACCAACAGAAAAGTAATCAATACTATTGCTGCCGAATTTGCTTTTCAGGACGGTTTAATCATCAAACATACCGACAATTTTGATGTCTGGAAATGGTCGAAACAAGCTTTCGGTCCAATGGGCTATTTATTAGGATGGACAGGATTTTTTCAGAAGAAAATTCAGGACCAGGCCTTATTATCGCTCAAAAAGTTTCAGGAATCTAAATAATCAGTAGCTAAAATATATTTTTAGTTTTCACTATCTGCCATCAATTACAATTGCTTGTTTGTTACTCTTTTTGTTGAGTTAATCGTGTTTTAATCTTGAATAACTATGAAAGAACTTGTACACAAAAAACTAAATCAATTACAGGCAACGGCAATTTGCGGAAACGATATTAGTTCTTCCTGTTTATATGTTTCAGCTTTAACTATTTTATATGCAGGGCAATACGCGTGGATCTCATTATTAATAGTTGCCGTTGTTTTATACTTGTTCAGAAAAATTTACGGAGAAGTTGTTGGCGCAATCCCTTTAAACGGAGGAGCTTACAATGTTTTGCTAAACACATCAACCAAACGATTGGCTTCCCTCGCTGCCACATTAACCGTTTTGTCGTATATGGCAACAGCGGTAATTTCAGCCTCAGAAGGCATGCATTATTTGCACGGAATCTTCGAAAGTTTAAATGTAACTATTGCAACAGTTATAGTTCTCGTTTTATTTACAGGGCTTGCTATTTTAGGAATTGGCGAATCGGCATTCGTGGCCGTGATTATTTTTATCACCCATTTAGCTACTTTAACCCTACTTGTTTTAGCGTCATTATGGTTCGTTTTAAACAATGGTTTTGAAATTTTTCATATCAATTGGGAAACCCCTATAGCCTACGAAAATATTAAAACAGCACTTTTTCTTGGTTTTTCGGCAGCCATGCTTGGTATTTCAGGTTTCGAAAGCTCGGCCAATTTTGTAGAAGAGCAAGAACCTGGAGTTTTTCCAAAAACGCTCCGAAATATGTGGGCAATCGTAAGTTTCTTCAATCCTGTAATTGCCATATTATTAATAAGTATTATTCCGCTAACCGAAGTTGGCGACAATAAAGAATCACTTCTTGCCCATTTAGGACAAACCACCGGAGGATCATGGCTAGCCTGGCTAATTTCTATAGATGCCGTTTTAGTTTTGTGCGGAGCTGTATTAACTTCATTTGTTGGAGTTTCCGGATTATTAAACCGAATGACTTTAGACAGAATTCTTCCTAATTATTTTCTGAAACAAAATAAAAGAGGTTCACATTATAGAATTGTAATTAGCTTTTTGGTTTTATGCATTTCCGTCCTTTTTGCAACAAGTGGCCATTTAGAATCATTGGCCGGAGTTTATACCTTTTCTTTTTTGGCTGTAATGGCATTATTCGGAATCGGAAATCTTTTACTCAAATTCAAGCGCAAAAAATTACCAAGACCAGAGCGTGCTCGCGGAATTGCAGTTGTTCTGGCGGTTTCTTTTATCATTGCTGCTTTCATTGGAAACATGAAACTCAACATCAATTCATTTTATACCTTCTTAAAATATATGGTTCCGTCGCTGATTTTTATCGGAATCATGTTGAATCGTGTTATCTTAATTCGATTACTCATCGAAGCTTTAGAATATTTCTATCAGCCTTTACGTAAAATGGTCATTCTCAGCAATCGTTATTTACAACGAATGAGTGTCGAAATCAATTCGCAGGAATTTGTCTTTTTCACCAAAGGCGATGATATTGCCATTCTCAACAAAGTCCTGCAATATGTTCAGGGAAATGAAACCACCAATAAATTAAAGATCGTATACGTAACAAACAATACTTCAAGAAACGAAGCTTTGATAAAAGATCTTGAAGTTCTCGATCGCGCTTACGATGAAATCGATCTGGAATACCTAGAAATTAAAGGCGTTTTTGGTCCTGAAATCATCGACGAATTATCCAAAAAGTGGAAAATCCCAAAAAACTTTATGTTTATAGGTTCTCCCGGAAACAAGTTTTCTTACCGAGTTTCAGATCTTGGCGGAGTTCGCCTTATTATGTAGCAGAATTTTAAGGAGCAGAAAAATGATGTTTTCTCAAGACTTTCTGTCCCGCTTTCACCTTTATCTTTGTTCGTTCCTCTCAAAGGATACCGGCTCTATCGGGGCTAAACGAGAAATTTATCATTTATAAGAACTAGATTGACTTTTACCGCAAAGCACGCAAAGTTTTTATAAAAATAAGATCTAAATGATAAAAACTTTGCGACCTTCGCGTAAATCTTTGCGTTCTTTGCGGTTAAATTTTAAGTTTAAAAAATATTACGATCTAAACCAACCAGCAACCAATTCATCCTCAAATGAATTCGCATTTTTATGAACAAACTCATTTGTGTTTTTATTATATGAATAGTCCAAAGCCCAATTTTTATGGTTCGTTGCTAAATCCTTAATACTTTCACAAACAAAAGCAATTTCTTCATCAGTTGTAGTCGGGTGAATGGACATTCTAATCCATCCTGGTTTTTTGATCAAATCACCAATCGTAATTTCATTCACCAGTTTATTCGAAGTTTCCTGATCTACGTGCAATAAAAAATGTCCGTAAGTTCCCGCACAGCTGCAACCTCCCCTAGTCTGAATCCCGAATTTATCATTCAGCAATTTTACACCTAGATTAAAATGAAGATCCTCAATAAAAAACGAAATTACCCCCAAACGATTTTGATGTTGTCCCGCCAGAATCTTAATATTAGAAACCGAATCTAATTCATTAAAAACGTAATCAACAATCTCGTGTTCACGTTGTAGAATGTTTTCAATTCCCATTTCTTCTTTTAGCTCAATAGCCAAAGCGGTTTTAATAACCTGAAGAAAACCTGGAGTTCCGCCATCTTCGCGATCCTCGATATTGTCAATATATTTATGTTCTCCCCAAGGATTTGTCCAGCTTACAGTTCCTCCACCCGGACAATCGGGAATCATATTATTGTATAATTTTTTATTAAAAATCAAAACCCCAGAAGTTCCAGGGCCGCCTAAAAATTTATGAGGCGAAAAGAAAATAGCATCAAGATACGCTTCCGGATCTTCAGGATGCATATCAATTTCGACATAAGGTCCTGAACAGGCAAAATCGACAAAACAAACACCATGATGCTGATGCATTAATTTTGCAGCTTCATGAAAAGGTGTTTTCAAACCAGTAACATTCGAACATGAAGTTATTGAAGCAATTTTAATTGTTCTGTCAGCGTATTTTTCTAATAATAAAGCCAAATTATCCAGACAAAAAAGTCCTTTTTCGCAAGACGGAATAATCTCTACATCTGCAATAGTTTCTAACCAAGACGTTTGATTCGAATGGTGCTCCATATGCGAAATAAAAACAATTGGTCTTTTTTCTGCCGGAACAGTAATAAAATCCTTAAGGTTTTCAGGAACTTTAAGTCCCAAAATACGCTGAAATTTATTGACAACACCAGTCATTCCCGTTCCGTCAGTAATCAAAACATCATCTTTGCTGGCATTGGTATGACGCTTTATAATGTTTCTGGCATGATGATACGCTTTTGTCATGGCAGTACCTGACACAGTAGTTTCTGTATGAGTATTGGCTACAAAAGGTCCGAAATCATTCAAAAGTTTCTCCTCAATTGGTCGATATAGCCTTCCGCTGGCAGTCCAATCAGTATAAATGATCTTTTTCTTGCCATACGGAGAAGTAAATTCCTGATCAATTCCAACAATATGCTTTCTAAAATCCTGAAAATAGGTTTCTAAAGTGATGGTATTATTTTTGCTATTCATTAGTGTGCCTGAGTTTGATTGCAAATATATCGCTTTTTTATAAAATTGCGAATTTATCAATTGTAAACTTCAAACATTTCATAACCATTTAAGATCTTTAATTAAAACATTGTTTTACTAATAATTTATCATAATATTCTATCGGATTAATAGGGCAAGTAAAACTAAACAATACCTTTATGAAAAATTTATCATTAGCCACTTTTGGCGGCGGATGTTTTTGGTGTATTGAAGCTGTAATTCAGCGTTTAAACGGAATAGAATCATTAAAATCAGGATTTTCGGGAGGTTTTATCAAGAATCCCCCTTATAGGGAAGTTTGTACCGAAAGAACCGGTCACGCCGAAGTGATACAAGTAACATTTGATCCTGACATAATTTCATATCGTGATTTAATCTTTATATTTATGACGAGTCACGATCCAACAACCTTAAATCGTCAGGGCGCTGATGTTGGGACGCGATATCGTTCTATTGTTTTATATCATGATGAAGAACAAAAAGCAATTGCAGAAGAAGTTTTTAAAGAAGCAAAAGAATTCTATAATAATCCAATTGTTACGGAATTAGTGCCTTTCGAGGTATTTTACGAAGCCGAAGAAGACCATCAAAATTATTACAACAATAATCAGGATGCGCGTTATTGCCAAATCGTAATTGATCCGAAAGTGCAAAAGTTGAAAAAAATGTACGCTCATAAATTAGTTGACTAAATAAAAGTTTTGCCACAGATTAAAGGATTAAGAGGATTATTTTTTTAATTTAATTAACATTTTAAAAATCATTTTAATCTGTGTAATCTGTGGCTAAAAATAAAAACTCAAATGAAAAATTTAAAAATAAATAATCGATTTACTGCTGAATTACCTGCAGATCCTAACGAAACAAATGAAATTCGTCAGGTTTCTAATGCCGTTTTCTCTTATGTAAATCCTACAAAACCTTCGAATCCTAAACTTATTCACGCATCAAAAGAAGTGGCTGAATTGGTCGGTATTGCTGAAGACGAAATTCAATCTGAAATGTTTTTGAATGCCTTTTCTGGAAAAGAAATTCTTGCTGAAACCCGTCCGTATGCTATGTGTTATGCGGGACATCAGTTCGGGAATTGGGCCGGACAATTGGGCGACGGCCGTGCTATCAACTTAACCGAAGTAGAACATAATAATGAGTTTTTTACACTTCAGTTAAAAGGAGCCGGAAAAACTCCATATTCCAGAACTGCAGACGGTTTGGCTGTTTTGCGTTCTTCTGTAAGAGAATATTTATGTGCCGAAGCCATGTATCATTTAGGTATTCCCACTACCCGATCGCTTTCGCTAATGTTATCCGGAGATGAAGTTTTAAGAGATATATTATACAACGGAAATCCAGCTTACGAAAAAGGAGCAATTGTTTGTCGTGTAGCGCCATCGTTTATTCGTTTTGGAAGTTTCGAAATGCTGACAGCCCGAAACGAACTCAAGAACTTAAAACAATTTGTGGAATATAATATCAAACATTATTTTCCTGAAATTAAAGGAGAACCAAAACAGCAATATTTGCAATTTTTTCAAACGGTTGCAGATAAAACTCGTGAAATGATTTTACATTGGCAACGTGTAGGTTTTGTACACGGCGTGATGAATACAGATAATATGTCGATTCACGGAATCACGATCGATTACGGTCCGTATGGCTGGTTAGAAAATTACGATCCTAATTGGACACCTAACACAACTGACAGTCAAAACAGAAGGTATCGTTTTGGCAATCAGCCGCAAATTGCACAATGGAATTTATATCAATTAGCAAATGCGCTGTATCCTTTAATTAATGAAGCAGAACCTTTAGAAAAAATATTAGAATCGTTTATCAATGAGTATGATTCAGAATGTAAAACAATGTTTTTGAATAAATTAGGAATATTTACTTCAACTGAAACTGATAGCAAATTGATTACTGCTTTAGAAACTGTTTTACAATTATCCGAAACTGATATGACCATCTTTTTTAGAAACTTGAGTCAAATTTTAAAATCAGATTCTCCGGAAAAAGCAATTGAAAAAATAAAAGATTCTTTCTACAAACCTGAAGAAATTTCAGGAGAAATTTTAGAAGCCTGGACAAAATGGTTTACGGTTTATATCGAAAGATTAAATACCGAAGAAGTATCACATGAAAATCGTTCAGAAAAAATGAATGCGATAAATCCTAAATACGTGCTTCGAAATTATATGTCGCAATTAGCAATTGATGCCGCAGATCAGGGAGATTATTCTTTGATTGACGAATTGTATCAGTTATTGCAAAAACCGTATGATGAACAGCCGGAATACGAAAAATGGTTCGCCAAAAGACCTGATTGGGCACGATCTAAAGTAGGTTGTTCTATGCTTTCTTGTAGTTCTTAATTTTTTTTGCCACGAATTCTAAACATTTAATTTTTAAATAACTATTAAGAGATTAAGAAAAATTAAGCATTGCTTCTTAAATAACTTAATCTCTTAGTGGTAAAAAAAAGCCGCAGATTTAAAACATTTAATTTGTAAATAAACCATTAAGAGATTAAGAAAAATTAAGCACTGCTTCTTAAATAACTTAATCTCTTAATGGGAAAAAAAAGCCACAGATTTAAAAATTTAATTTTTAAATAAACTATTAAGAAATTAAGAAAAATTAAGGATTGCTTCTTAAATAACTTAATCTCTTAATGGTGAAAAAAATATTCTAATGTTTTAAAATCTGTGGCAAACTTTATTTAGAAGTAATATAATCCATAATCATATTGGCATGAATACGTGAGTTTTCTATAAACCATTTATGGGTTTGCATTCCACCACAAACTACACCGGCTAAGAATAGACCTTCGACATTGGTTTCCATTGTTTCAGGATTATAGTTTGGAGTTTTTAGTTCATCATCAGATAATTGAATTCCCATTTTTTCCAGAAAACTTAAATCTGGTTTGTAGCCTGTTAATGCCAGAACAAAATCATTTTCTATCGTAACTTTTCCGTTTGGAGTTTCGATTTCTACTTCATTTTCTTTAATTTCAGTAATATTCGATTCAAAATATGCTTTGATACTTCCTTCGGCGATTCGGTTTTCGATATCAGGTTTTACCCAATATTTTACCCGGTTGTTAATTTCATTTTTACGAATCACCATAGTGACATTTGCTCCTTTTCTCCAACATTCTAAAGCGGCATCAACAGACGAATTATTCGCGCCAACTACTAAAACATTTCTAAAAGCATATTCGTGCGCTTCTTTGTAATAATGACGCACTTTAGGCAATTCTTCGCCTTTTAGGTTCATTTCAATCGGAATGTCATAAAAACCAGTTGCAATTACTACGTTTTTAGCTTCGTACAAAGATTTATCGGTTGTAATCTTAAAAGATTTATTTTCTAATTTTTCAACCTGAGTAACTTTTTCAAACAAATGAATTGAAAAATTAAAATAACGATGAATATTTCGATAATATTCTAAAGCTTCCTGACGACCTGGTTTTGGAGCCAGGCAATTAAACGGAATATCACCAATTTCCAGCCTTTCTGCTGTCGAGAAAAAAGTCATATACAATGGATAATTGAAAATACTATTTACAATCGCCCCTTTTTCAATAATTAAATAACGTAATTGTTTCTTTTGAGCTTCGATCGCACAAGCAAGTCCTATTGGGCCGCCGCCAACGATGATCAAATCATATTGTTCTACCATAACTTTATTGCTTTTCCCAGCTCTTAAAAGGATTTTTACTCAAATAAGCGTTGTAGTATCTTTTGTCATTTGTTACTTCTTCTCCTAGCCAATCAGGTTTTTCAAATGATTCTGTTTCAGATTCTAACTCTATTTCGGCCATTACTAAACCTTCGTTTTCTCCGTAAAATTCATCTATTTCAAAAATGTGTTTTCCGGATTTTACTTCAAAGCGAGTTTTCTCTATTTTACCTCTTTCGCATAATTTTAGTAACTCTTGCGCTTCATCAATCGGAATTTCATTTTCCCATTCAAAACGAGACATTCCTCCGTGCTGACCAATTCCTTTTATCGTAATAAAGCCTTTATTTCCTTTTATTCTAACGCGAACAGTTCTTTCAGGAATTGAACTCAAATATCCCTGAGCGATGTTATTCTGCGTAAAAGCCTGTTCTTTAAAATCATCTGATTTTACAAGAAACTTTCTTTCTATTTCGACCATTTTTATTGTCTCAATTTAATTTTTATGCAAGTTACTCAATTTAATTCAGTCTTAAAGTTCAGTTTTAAATCAATATGAATGTTTAATTTATTTCTATAACCTATTCAAAATTAGATATATAACTTCAAAATAACTGATTATTAATGCATTATGTATCTATTTTTTTGTTAAATTTGAGTGAATCTTAATTTCATCACTTATGTCTAAAAAAGCACTTTATCTATTAGGCATTGCAATAACAGTTATTTTGGGTACTTTTTTGTATGTAAAATTCTGTTGCAATTGTACTATTAAAACACCAGCGACAGATACTGAAAAAGTATCGGTAGTTGTGGCTGAGGAGACTATTTTTGTCCCTTTTATTCTAAATGGTTCCGGAATTGATTATCACAGTAATGATAATATCAAGTTCCTTAAAAACAGTTTTGCAGTCGTCCTGCCTGTTAGTGATTCTGTAGCAATTGGAATTGAAAATCTTAAAACATTTTTGATTGCAAACCCTAAACAAAAAATAACAATAACGGGTTATGCTACTTCTGATGAAACAAATACTACGACTTTTGAAAATCTTGGTCTTGCCAGGGCAAATGATATCAAAAAATATTTTGTTTCAAAAGGATTATCTGATTCTCAGTTTGATACAAAAGGAGAAATAGTAGATACGTGGAAAACAAGCAAGGATACGCTTTTAGGACCTGCCGAATATAAATTTGAAACTCCTGAACCTGCTCCTGCTGTTACTGACGAATGGGTAATTTTGAAAGATAAAATTAATGGTGATCCGCTAATTCTGCATTTTAGCACCAATAGATCCAGTAACCAATTATCTAATGCTGAAAAACAAAAAGTGGCTGATCTGGTAAAATATATGGAGCATGTTAAAGACGCGGTTATTCTGGCCGTTGGGCATAGTGATAATGTTGGAAATCGTGATTCTAATGTTCTACTGGGGCAAAAACGTGCCGAATTTTCTAAAAATTATTTATCGAAAAAAGGTATCGACGGCAGCCGCATTACAACTAACTCAAAAGGACCTGACGAGCCAATTGGTGAAAATACAACTGCAGAAGGAAAAGCAAATAACAGAAGAACTGTAATTACAATAAAATAATTAATCAAAATATACTATTATGAATATACCTTGTATCTTAATACCGGTGCTAGTGGGATTAATCTGTGGAATCTTGGGTTACTTACTAGGAAAAATGAATTCGAAAGGAGACGATTCTCTTGCATTGTCATTACAAGCTGATTTGGATGCCTGTAAAGCAAATACCAGAAATCTGAATGCTAAAATCTCTTCATTAGAAGCCGATTTAGCATCAAAAGCAACTATATCTTCATCTGCACAATCATTTAGTTCTGCTGCTGCTCCTGCATTTTTATTTGATGCTTCATTAGCAGCTACACTTTACGGTAAAAAAATAAAAGAAAATGATTTGAAGATTGTAGAAGGAATCGGACCAAAAATTGAAGCATTGTTTAATGCCGCAGGAATAACAACCTGGCAAGAACTCTCAGAAACTTCAACTGAAAAATTACAATCTATTCTGGATGCCGGTGGCGAAAATTACGCCATTCACAATCCAAGTACCTGGGCAAAACAGGCTTTATTGGCCTATCAGGGAAAATGGCAGGAACTAAAAGACTGGCAACAAGGATTACTTGGAGGGAAAGAGTAATTTTTAAGGTTAGAAAAAGGTTCAAAGGTACAGAGTTGCAAAGGTTCAAAGGCTTTTCTACTCTGTGCCTTTTTATTTTATACTCTTTACTCTTTACTCTTTACTCTTTTACTTCCTGTTTTTAAACCTTTGAACGTTTGTCGCTCTGCCCCTTTGAACCTTTAAAAAAATGATTCCCATTTTTTGGATATATTGTACCATAATTGTCCTTGCGAAACTTCCAGCGGACAATCGATATTATTGGTATAAAGTGCACCGGTTCCTAAACCTTGGGGCATTTTTGAGTTTTGAATAAAGGTCCATTGCGAAATGGCATTAAGGCCAATATTACTTTCTAATGCTGATGTAATCCACCAACCAATATTGTATTTATTGGCTAAATCAATCCATTCTTTGGTTCCTCTGAATCCGCCTATAAAACTTGGCTTCAGGATAATGTATTGAGGCTTTATTTCTTGTAGTAATTTTTCTTTTTCTGGTAATGAAAAAACACCAATTAGTTCCTCGTCTAATGCAATAGGAAACGGAGTTGTCTCACACAAATCAGCCATTGCTTTAGTATTTTCTTTTTTAATTGGCTGCTCGATACTATGAAGCTGAAATTGATTTAGTTGATTAAGTTTATCTAAAGCTTCATTTAAAGCAAAAGCGCCATTCGCATCAACACGAATTTCGATTTGTTCTGCCGAAAAATGGCTTCGGATAAAGTGTAGTAATTCTAGCTCTTTATCAAAATCGATAGCGCCAATTTTGAGTTTGATGCAATTGAAACCATCGGCTAATTTCTCTTCGATTTGTTGTTTCATGTATGAAGCTTCTCCCATCCAAACCAATCCATTTATGGCAATTGATTTAGAATTATTAGTAAAATCCGAAGGAAATAAAACATATGGATTTTCGCTTTTAAGAGATAAAAAAGCCATTTCGATCCCGAATTGTATTGACGGAAATTCTAATAAAGCTTCCCATAAGGCAGTTTCGCCGAGTTGAATATTCTGGCAAGCCCAGTTTAGTTTTTCTTCGTAATCATCACGATCATCTGCACTTAAACCACGTAATATTCCGCACTCTCCAAATCCTTTTTTACCATTCTCTTCAAGGATAATAAACCAGGTTTCTTTTTCGGTCATAATGCCTCTGGAAGTTCCGGAAGGACGTTTAAACTCTAACATGTATTTTTGGAAAGTTGATTTCATGGTAACGTTTTAAACCATATAAGTTATATGAGTTCATTTAAATGTAATGACAAAATTTAAAAATTCTATTATAATTACGATTATAAAAAAAACAAAATAGGCTTTAGTTTAGGTGCTATAATTAAATGAACTTATATAACTTATATGGTGCAAATATTTTTAATTGTATAATTTCAAAACTCTTTCAAAGTCCTTTGATGGTAATCCTGCTTTTTCGAAAACTGTAAAATCCTGCTTGGTTTTTTCTTTCCAGCTTAAACTGTCTGTAACGTTTTGGGTTTGGTATTTTTTGTAAATGGCTTTTGCTTCGCTATAATCGTCGCTCACCAGATAAACGTGTGCCAGATTTAGTTTTACCAACAACTCTGTATCGTCTAATTTTTCACCTTCTTTCAGGAATTTAATTGCTTTTGCATATTGTTTGGTCAAAATATAGCAATAACCAATAGAACCATAATCGATTGCGGTTGCTTTTCCATCATTAATTATGGTATTCAGTTTTTGAATCGCTTCGTTGTACTTTTGTAGTTTTATTAAAGTCGAAGCTTGTGTTCTTAAATCGCTATAAACGTTTTTAGAAATATCTACATCCTTATAACAGCTGTTTCCAAAGTCTTTATACACTTTGTTTTTCTCGATTGGCAATAATTTCTGAAACTCGGTATAACGATATTGTTTCATTATTTTTTCGAGAATACAAACGCAAAAATCATCCGAATTGGCCATTTTTTGCGCCATTGTCGAAGTTTTACAAAGACTAATAATTTCGTTTTTGTTGTCCTGATTCCAACCACGGTTTAATTTTGAATCGACCCATGGCACAACTTCCAATACAATTTTTTGGTTTAAAAGCCAGTTTTTACTGTGAAAACCAAACCAAAGTGTACTTATATTTTGTCCCAAACAAGAAGATTTATCAAGCGATAATCGTTTGGCATCTTTGCTTAACGGTTCTTCCTGAGCGTAACAGGCTTTATCTGTTTTACCATCAGAAATGTATTTTTTTGCATTTTCGTTTGAAGTAAAAAGTGCGTAAGAACAAGTATCGTCACCAGAAATTTTAGACATTAAAAAAACGGCTCCGGCGGATCCCTGAGAAATTCCGGTTGGATCGGGAATCGATTTTAATACCGAAACCAAACTATTCGTCATTTCCTGATTTTCGTCTAATAATGTAATTCTATAAACGATTTCGGTTGTTCCAACAGGTAAATCTTCTGTTTTTAGCACAATTCGGTCTCGTGCTGAAACTATAATTTCTTTTGTTGTAGCGCGTTCTTTGTCCCAATAGCCATCTTTTTGAGCGAATGTGTTATAGGAAACTGTAATTAAAATGAATAAAACTATTTTCTTTAAATTCATGTTACGATTTTTTAAAATCATTTATTTAATTCGCGTTTAATATTTGTTCTGTAAATCTAACCCAATTATATTCAGGAATAGTTTTGTCAAGATAGTAATCCGGCTGAATTCCTTTGTCATCAATTTGCATGCCCGGAATTCTAAAACTTTTTGATAATGAATAGCCTAACTTTAAGTCTTTGCAAGGAGAATCGATAAAATACATATTCGAAATGTCCAAAACACCTTCTGTTGTTGTTCCAAAAAGTTTTACTTTTTTACTTTGTTTTGCAGCTAATAAAAATTGCTCTGTAGTACTTGCATTATTTTCGTGTATTATTATTCCAATATTTTTTGGATTAGTGAGCACTTTATCAAGTTTAGTTTCTTCTACCGCATTTTCTTCTAAATTAACAAATTGACCAAGGTGAGCATTTAGCTTTTCTAATCCTTTTCTGGCCCATTCCTTATCCTTATCCGACCATTCCGGATCTGCCATAAAATCTTCCATCCTCTTATTATTGAGCTTTGTAGATAAGAATTGAACTCCAATATTTCTAATTGGATTTGAATACAAATAGGGTATGATATTTTCGAAACTTGAATCTGATCCTCCGCCGTTATCTCTTAAATCTATAATTAAATTTTCGCGCGAAGTAATTAAATTATGGTTTGCAGCAAGAATACTGTCGATGGCTTTTTTATTCGAATAATTAAATGACGGAATGCGTAATAAAACCGTTTTGGGTGAAATCGCTTTAATAAAAGGTTCTTGTGTAGTTATAGATTCGATGTAATCACTTATTTCGGGATTATTTTCCTGGATATTAGGGAAAACTCTTTTTAAGGAAACGAAACCAATTTTCAGGAAATTATTTCCAATAAATTGAATGTCATCAAATTTACGACTCGAATAATCACCCAAATAATAGATTGCGGTATGTGTTTTGTCTAAATTTTCTGTAATCTTAAATTTTACCTGATATTGTTTCCATTTTGTTCCTTTAGCATCTAAAATATAACCTACATATTGATTGTCCTTTTTTACAACTCCAATAGTATAGGGTTCAGAGACCCAAATTCCTTCAAAGCCAGGCAGGGAATTTTTAGCTAAATTATTTTTTAATTCAGTTTCAGGGATTTCCATTTTCTCCCATTTATCATTTGCTGCAGTATTAGGTTTTGCAGCTTCTTTTTTTTGTTGATCTTGGTTTACAACTAAAGATAAATGCGATTTTCTAAAAAACAATAACCATTCAGATAAGGCTTTTTGGCAATCATTTGCGTCCTTAATGTTTTTGATCTTTTTCGAAAAAATCTCATTATGATTTTGATACTCTTTTAATCCTTTTTTATCAATTACGAATTGAAAACCAGCATCATTCTCTTCAAAAGTTTGTTTTAACCATGCGAAATTATCCTGACAAGAACATTTTTGAGCAAATGTGTTAAATGAAATAATAAGAAAAAGAAAGATGACGGTTTTTTTTAAATTCATTTTTTAAGGTTTAATTATTAGATATAATTTTGATGCCTGATTTTTTATAGTATTTCCCGAATCCTTTTTTCGGCTTCTTCTTTTGTGATTCCGTTATAAAAATCTTTTACAAAAGGATGGTCGAAATCTTTATGAGGAAAAATTTCCGGTCTGTCGTTTCCGCTTTTAGTCACAACGGTTGTTGGAATACTATTTGAAAATTGATATTGAGGAATATAATTGGAAAGCCATCCAAAATATTGTGTTTCATGGTTTTCATTATCGAAGTTTTCGAGATAATCCTTGAAACTTGTTTCGCTTAATGAAACCCAGAAACCATATTCGAGATCTTCGCAATGATCGTTTACTTTTTGAATAAGTACTACTCTAACGAATCGGTCAATATGATCGTCAGCATATTTAATCACGCAAAAATCCTGGTCAATAACCGCTATTTCTTCTTTTTCATCTGATGAAAGATTACTATAACTACTGGGTGCATTATAAGTTATTGCAGGCCAGCTTTCGTGCTCTTTGCCGCAACATTCGCAAATGAATTTAATTGTGTCGTTCATTTATAATTTCTTATGAATAGTAAGATCCTAGCCCCGATAGAGGTGGTATCCTTATTTTGAGAAGATTTTTCATCTTCTCAAAAAAGATATAACCGAAAGCGGGAAATAGCTCCTTGCTTCGACTTCGCTCAGGATGACAAATTACAATTTAGTAAAAACTAAAATTTAAATTCCAATTTTAGAAATAAAACTAAACTTTAAAAAGCTCGTTTGTATAATAATTAAAGTTCGATTGATTCTCCGATTTCGAGAAGCATTAAATCTTTTCCTTTATCGAAAAATTTACGAATAGCATCTTCATGATCGATTTCGATATAACCAAATGTATCAAAGTGATATCCAAGGATTTTATCGCATTCTACAAAATCTGAAGCAATAATAGCATCTTCTACATCCATCGTGAAATTGTTACCGATTGGAAGAATTACAAGATCAAGCTCGGTTCTTAACGGAATCAATTTCATGTCGTATGTAAGTGCTGTATCTCCGGCAATGTAGATGTTTTTATGTTCGCCTTCGATCACAAAACCACCAGGATTTCCTCCGTAACTTCCGTCAGGAAAAGAACTTGAGTGAATTGCGTTTACATATTTCACTTTTCCGAAATCGAATTTCCAGCTTCCGCCGTGATTCATCGGGTGTGCTTTTAATTCTCTTTGAGCGTAATAACTTGCAATT
Source organism: Flavobacterium piscisymbiosum (assembly GCF_020905295.1). Taxonomy (NCBI): domain Bacteria; kingdom Pseudomonadati; phylum Bacteroidota; class Flavobacteriia; order Flavobacteriales; family Flavobacteriaceae; genus Flavobacterium; species Flavobacterium piscisymbiosum. The sequence goes on from NZ_JAJJMM010000001.1 coordinate 4,562,030, forward strand.
TCAGCATTAGAAACTATGGTTGCATTGGTGCGTTTTGCAATAGTTTCGGCATCAAGAATATGATCTCCGTGTGCGTGTGTAAGCAAAATATAATCTGCTTGTAATGTATTTATGTCTATTGTCGCAGCTTTTGGATTTCCTGTAATAAAAGGATCAACAAGAATGTGTTTTCCTCCCACTTCGATGGCTAATGATGCGTGTCCGTAAAATGTGATTTTCATTTTGTTTAAATTTTAAAGTTGAACTTTGTTTTATCTTCCACCCAGGAAAAGGTTGACAATAATGTCTGAAATCAACGAAATCATACATACTGTAAGCAAGATCGAAAGCAAAAATGTACTTAATGCAAGTGTCTTTAATTCCGGATCTAAAAGCTTAGGGTTTTGGTTTTTATAAACGGTAATTAAATGTTTGGTTAAAGGTATATAAGCCAATAAAAACAAATACTGATCGAAGTTATAATTGCTTAAAACAGCAAAAAGAACTACTGCAATCATAGCAGTAATTATAAGTGTAAAATGATACACTTTAGCTTTTGCTCCGCCCATTTTAACAACGATTGTGTTTTTTCCTGATTTACGATCTGATTCTTCGTCGCGCATATTATTAAGGTTTAAAACCCCTACGCTCAATAAACCAATGGCTACGGCAGGAAGAATTAGAAGCGGATCGATTTCTTTAGAATATAAAAAGTTAACGCCTAAAGTACTGACTAAACCAAAGAATATGAAAACAAAAAGGTCTCCAAAACCTTTATATCCGTAAGCCGAATTACCAACAGTATAACGAATCGCAGATACAATTGCAGCAATACCTAACAATAAGAAGAAGATCGAATATCCGAAATTCGTTTCTCCAAATGCAAAATAAATTAAGATAATAGCCGATAATAAAGTCAATCCAGCTGTAATAGTTATCGCCTTTTTCATGGCTTGTGGCGTGATCACTCCGCTCTGAATAGCACGCTTTGGCCCTATTCTGTCTTCATTATCTGTACCTTTTACTCCATCTCCGTAATCATTTGCAAAATTGGATAAAACCTGTAAACCTAATGTCGTTAAGAGTGCAAAACCAAAAATTTTCCAACTGAATACTTCTGTTGGTGTATCGATTGTCGATGTTGGGTTTGAAAGCGCGTAGATACTTCCAACTATAATTCCGGAAACTGATAAAGGCAATGTGCGCAATCGTGCGGCTTCAATCCAATGTTTCATTTATTTTTAATTTTAGATTTTAGAGTTCTTGAAAAAGTTTTCAGTCACAGTTTCAGTTTTCAGACTGTGACTGAGACTGGAAACTAATTACTTTTTATGGCAACCATTTGTTTTCGCCAAAGTTTGGTTTTCTTTTTTCTAAGAATGCATTTCTTCCTTCTTTCGCTTCTTCTGTCATGTAGGCTAAACGAGTGGCTTCTCCGGCAAAAACTTGCTGACCAACCATTCCGTCGTCTGTAAGATTCATGGCAAATTTTAGCATTTTGATAGAAGTTGGAGATTTTTGAAGTATTTCCTGAGCCCATTCGTAAGCGGTATCTTCTAACTCATCGTGAGGGATTACGGCATTTACCATTCCCATATCCATCGCTTCCTGAGCTGAATAATTTCTTCCTAAAAAGAAAATTTCACGTGCTTTTTTCTGACCTACCATTTTCGCCAGGTAAGCAGATCCGTAACCACCGTCGAAACTAGTTACATCAGCATCTGTTTGTTTAAAAATAGCGTGTTCTTTACTCGCCAGAGTCATATCGCAAACTACGTGCAAACTGTGTCCGCCGCCAACTGCCCAACCCGGAACAACTGCAATAACTACTTTTGGCATAAAACGAATTAAACGCTGTACTTCAAGAATATTCAAACGATGTTGACCATCTTCACCCACATAACCTTGGTGTCCGCGTGCGTTTTGATCTCCTCCGCTGCAAAAAGAATAAACTCCATCTTTTGTTGATGGTCCTTCTGCAGAAAGTAAAACCACACCTATCGAAGTATCCTCTTGTGCGTCGTAAAAAGCCTGGTATAATTCTGAAGTTGTTTTAGGACGAAAAGCATTTCTAACATTAGGTCTGTTAAAAGCGATTCTAGCAACTCCGTTACATTTTTTATAAGTTATATCTTCAAATTCTCTGGCAGTTATCCAATCCATTTCTATTTGTTTTATTTTTAATAATTATAGCGTAAAAATAAACCATTTTTACATTTTTACCTACTCTATTTGCGTTAAGTCTGTACGAAAATTACTTTCAATGTTAACAATTGATAGTCTTGTATAAAAAATAACATTTTTTAACATAAGTTTCGGAAAATAATAAGTAATTTTACACCCTAGAAATCAATGAGATACATTTTATTTCATCGATTTGGGATTGATTTTCTTTCACTGATTTATTAACCTAAAAAATGATTTTTTTGAGAAAATTTAAAAAATTTGTCGCTCATTTTTTTACGGTTTTAAATAGTAAACCCTTAAATAATGAGCAAATGATTTACTCATTTATTGAAACTTCGAAAAGGAGATAGTAACACCTAAGGTTAAATGCTAGAATTGTTTAGTAATTAGTATAAAATTGATTACGAAAAGAGGAAAAAATGCTAACTAAAACTTTCTATACGTTATTTTATCAAACCAATGGATTAGCCGTGAAATTGACGTTTCGCTTTTAATATGAATGTATAAATTGTTTAAAGACATACCGTTTCAAGAAGTAATTTCTAAAATTTTTAAAGCTTTTATTTCTTGAAGGATTCAAATTATTTTATTTCTGTTTTTTTTTAATTACAATTTTTTTTAAAACTAGAATAAAAAGGGAAAGGCTGCTTGTAATGAGCAGCCTTTCCTGTTTTAATTTGTAATCTTTATTAGTTTTACCGGAACTTTATTAGAGTAAATAATGCCGTCAAATAAAACATATCCGTTTTCTTTTATCTCTTTTTTCCGATCCTGACTTAATCTTTTATTCGTAAAAACAGAATCATTCTTTAAAGAAAGTGAACCTAAATTTGGTTTCTTCTTGTCAATATTTGAAAACCACATTTGACTATTTCTATAAGGCAAATTAATTACTGAAGTAAAATATTTTGTTTCTCCAGGCTGAAGAAAATAACCTTGTAATGATTCATCGATATCATTGACATATTCTAGCTGGTATTTCCTGAAAATTTGGTTCTTTCTTAAAAACTTAGAGACTATAGTATCTAACTCTTCAATTTTCATTAGTTCGAAACCGTTGCCGCACATATTTTCGGCCCTTGTGGAACTTCCATCTAAAATAGAATCTTTTTTATACATGCTAAAGCCAATCGAATTATAAGCATAATCTTTTCTTCCTAAAGCTTCTCTATAAAGATCTCGTTCTACGGTTCCCAGATTATCCTCGTTGAGCATTATAAAATATTTTTTATCTGAAATATTGGTTATTTTATAATGAAGAATGTTTTTTGAAAGACTGTCATATTCTGCATTTGGTTTATAAAAAACTTCCCGGAAATCATCCATATAAACATCTTCAACACAAACAATCTCATTTGTCAGTAATTCAAGTTTTAAATCTTACTTGTTTTTTTGACATGAAATAAGAACGAAGCACGAAAGGCTTAAAAAGATCATTTTTTTCATAAACTCTAAATATTTTTTAAATTTCAATAAAAAAATTCCAAATTCCAACCGGACGTATTGTTGGGATTTGGTATTTTAAATTCCCAAGATTGAAACCACGCGCTATGTTTGACGATAAGAATTAAATTAGGCTTTCGCAAAAGTTCCTTACACTCTTAGTTGAAACCGTTGACTATGGTTGAGATAAATTTCAAAAAAAAAATCCAAATTCCAACTCGACGTAAAGTATTGTTGGAATTTGGAATTTTAAAATTTGGAATTTTTAAAAAGTTATTCTTTTACAAGATAAATCCCATCTTCTTTTATTTCTATGAGTTTGTCTTTGTATAAAGCTCCAATTGCTTTTTTGAAAGTCTTTTTACTCATTTTTAATACCGTTTTGATATCCTCAGGATGCGAAGCATCGTTTAAACGTAAAAAACCTCGATTGGCTCTTAATTCATCTAATATTTTTTCTGCATTTGGCTCAATACTTTGATAACCTTGCACTTGCAGCGCGACATCAATTTTATTATCAGGACGAATGTTTTTAATAAATCCTATCATTCTGTCTCCGGTTCTAATCGCATCATCATAAACTTCATCTTTATACAACAATCCTTTGTGTTGCTCATTGATGATAACATTTATTCCTAATTCGGTAATATGTGAAACGATCAAATCAACTTCTTCGCCTTTTTCAACCGTTAGGTTTTCATTGCTTAAAAATTGGTTCAATTTACTTGAAGCGACCAAACGATTGGTTTTTTCATCCATATAAAGGTAAACTAAGTAACGTTTTCCTTTTTCCATTGGGCGGGCTTGTTCTTTAAACGGAACAAGTATATCTTTTTCCATTCCCCAATCCATAAAAGCTCCCACCTGATTGATGTAATTTACTCTTAAAAGTGCAAATTCATTCAATAATATATAAGGTTCAAGCGTGGTAGCAACCGGGCGTTGTTCGTGGTCTAAATAAACAAACACGATAAGCTCTTCGCCTATTTCAAATTCGTTTGGAACGTATTTATTCGGTAATAAAATATCGTGAATTCCTTCGGGATCTTCTTGAGGATTACCTAAAAATAAACCAACTTTGGTATCACGTAATATAGTAAGGGTGTTGTATTTTCCTATTTCAATCATATTCTTGAGATTCTAAGCTAAAAAGCAGCTGAGTTTTTAAAGTGCAAATGTACGAAGTTTGAAAATGGTACAGTGAAAAAAAATCCATCAATATCTTTTTCGGGGTTTGTTTATTTTTTAGTTAAATTTGAGAATCAAAAAATAACTCCAAATCAATGAAAAAGACCTTTTTCTATTCCGTTTTTACTTTTCTGTTTTTTACCCAAATTACCTTTTCTCAAATTGCTGAAGATCCGGAAATAAAAAAAATGATTACCGAAATTAAAGCCGATAACCTTGAAGCTACTGTTCGAAAGTTAGTTTCTTTTGGCACACGACATACTCTAAGCGATACTAAAAGTAAGACCAAAGGAATTGGCGCCGCGCAGCAATGGGTAAAATCTGAGTTTGATAAATATGCTTTGGAATCGAACGGAAGATTGACTTCTGAAATTGATTATTTTACTGTAAATGCAGATGGGAAACGTATCAATAAAGACAGTCAGCTTGGTAATGTAATGGCAACTTTAAAAGGAACCGACCCAAATGACAATCGTGTACTTATTATAAGTGGGCATCTGGATTCGAGAGTTTCTGATGTGATGAATATAAAATCTGACGCGCCTGGTGCAAATGATGATGCCTCAGGGGTTGCAGCTGTAATGGAATTGGCTAAAGTAATGAGTAAAAGATCTTTTCCGGTAACCATTATTTTTGTGGCTGTAGTGGGTGAAGAACAAGGACTTATTGGTGCTCGTTATCTTGCTGAAAAGGCAAAAGAATCCAACTGGAATGTTATGGCAATGCTAAATAATGATATGACTGGCAATAGTTTATCAAGCGGAACTAATTTAAGAGACAATACGCAAATCAGGGTTTTTAGTGAAACAATTCCGTTTCTTGAAACCGAAGATGAAGCAAAAATGCGAAAAGCTACCAATCGCGATAATGACAGTCCGTCGAGATTGTTGGCGCGTTATATAAAAACGGTTACTGAACAATACGTAGATCAATTAACGGTGAAACTTGTGTATCGAAACGATCGTTTTTTACGTGGCGGCGATCATACTCCGTTTAGTCAAAATGGATTTACGGCAGTTCGTTTTTGCGAAATGAATGAGAATTTTGATCACCAACATCAAGATTTAAGAACTGAGAACGGTATTAAATATGGTGATTTGGTCGAATTTATGGATTTTGATTATTTACGAAAAAACACTTGCTCTAATTTAGCTACTCTAGCCAATTTAGCCTGGTCGCCAAAAGCGCCAACAAATGTAGGTATAGAAGTTAAAAACCTTTCTAATTCATCTACTTTTTCATGGAATGCTCCGGAAGGAAAAACACCATACGGTTATCAGATATTAATGAGGGAAACAGCTTCTTCTCATTGGGAAAAAACATTTTTTGTAAAAGACACAAAAGCAGAAATCCCGTATTCTAAAGATAATTACTTTTTTGCTATACAAACTGTAGATGATTTAGGTCATGCGAGTTTACCTGTTTTTCCGGTTCCTATTCGTTAATAATAATAATAATATAAAAAGCGCCAAATAGGCGCTTTTTGTTTTTTAATCCGAATGAATTTATTTGTAAACACTTTCTTTTTTAAAATGCAATGTCAATAAATAATACACCACTGCTCTGTACTTGTGTTTATTCGATTTGCCATATTTCTCCATAACATCAGCTATCGCTTTGTCTAAAGCCGGGCTATCAGCTAACCCTAATTTTTTTATCAGGAAATTATTTTTTACAGTGTCCAACTCAGATTGTTGAGTTCCGGCAACCGTAGAGGCATCTGCATTATAAATAGACGGTCCGCAACCTATAGTTACTTTAGTAAGCAAATCCATATTTGGTGTTACGCCACATTTTTCTTTTAGATCTTCTGCGTACTTTTTAATTAATTCTTCTCTTGCGCTCATAATAAAAATTTAAAATTGATTAGATTTATAAAAATCAAATTTAAAGATTTATCTTACATTAAAACTATTTTAACTTTATTTTATTTACAATATCAAATCAACTCTTTAAAGTATTGTTTTAAAACAACGTCGTTTTCCAACGTTGGCGTAAATACCTCCAGAATTCCGGCAGCATCATCATTACTGTAAAGGTTTTTTAATGCCTCTTCAAGAGATGCTACATCATTGGCAGTAAAATAATTAAGCTTATACATCTTTGCTAAATGTTCTGCGGTAAGATTATGCGAAGTTTCGAAATACGTATTAAATACAGGTTTTTCTTCATGCCCGGGTAAAATTCTAAAGATTCCTCCTCCTCCATTATTAATTAAGATAATTTTGAAGTTTTTAGGGATGTAAGAATTCCATAAAGCATTGCTATCGTATAAAAAGCCAATATCTCCGGTAATAAATACGGTTTGTATATCTTTTCTTCCTACTGCCGCTCCTATCGCTGTTGATGTACTTCCATCAATACCGCTTGTTCCGCGGTTGCAATAAACTTCGATTGAAGGATCAATTTCGATTAACTGCGCGTAACGGATCGCTGAACTATTGCTTATTTGAAGCTGACTGTTTTTAGGAAGTGATTCTATTACTTTTTCGAATACTTTAAAATCTGAAAATGTAATTTTACGCAAATATTCCTGTTTTCTGATTTTTCTTAAATCGTAAATTTTATCAATTTTTGAGAAATATTTACTTGAAACAAATGCTGTTTTTGGAAGCAGTTCTTTGAAAAAATCTTCTGGCTCCATTACAAAATGTTTGCTTAAAGCATTAAATGTATCGTAAGCACGTAAAGTATCTATGTGCCAGTGATGTGCAGGTTTATATTTTCGTAAAAAAGCCTTAATACGTTTTGAAACAATCATACCACCAAAAGTGATTAAAACTTCCGGTTCTAATTCTTTAAAATCACAATCGTCAAAAGGTGTAATTAAGCTGTCTATACTATTAATAAAACTTGGTTCATGCAAATTTGATGTTGTCTCCGTAAGCACTACAATTGAGGGATCTTTGGCAAAGTTTTCGAGAATTTCTTTACTAACAGAATTGGCTTCGTTTATTCCTCCAATAAGAATTAATTTTCTTTTTGAAGTATTCCAAACAGAAGCTACATCATCAATATTTTCGATAATTTTTGTTCCGAGAATTTCCTCTGAATGGGTAATCTTTGGTTCAACAGAAAGTTCTGAAACCGTTTCGTATAAAGGTTCTTCGAAAGGCGCATTAATATGAACCGGACCTTTTTGAAGAATCGCAGTTTCGATTGCTTTATTGATTTTTAAATCATTTTCTACAGAAGCATCTTCGGTTAAATTGGCATTGAAAACCGAGTGATTCTGAAAAACGTTTTCCTGACGAATGGTTTGTCCATCGCCAATATCGATCTTGCTTTGCGGTCGATCTGCCGAGATTACGATTAACGGAATCTGACTGTAAAATGCTTCGGCTACAGCCGGATAATAGTTTAATAAAGCCGATCCTGAAGTACAAACAATTGCGGTTGGCTGTTTGGTTTGCTGTGCAATTCCTAAAGCGAAAAAAGCAGCGCAGCGTTCGTCAGCAATGCTGTAACATTTAAAGTTAGGATTTTGTGCAAACCCAATCGTTAAAGGTGCGTTTCTTGATCCCGGTGAAATTATAATATTGGTGATTTCTTTTGCTAAACAAATTTCGATAATGCTTTGAGCAAGCGCTATTTTGGGGTAAATCATTATTATGTGTATTATTTTGTAAAGAAAATCTAAAAGTCTAAGATTTCTTTTTGATAACACAAAGTTACAAACTTCGTGTTGGATTTAACTTATAAATAGGAAGATATTAAGGGCTGTTTTTAGAAAAAGGAGATATATTTGTAAATCAGATTTTTTAATAAAAATAAACTTTCTATGCGTTTCTTCTCTATTTTCTTTCTCTGCTTATCGTTACAAGTCTTACATTCTCAAAATCAGTTTGTTCCGGATGATACACCGTATAAAACAGCTTTAAAAAATGCCAAAACTCAGGGAAAACCTCTTTTTGTAATGCTGTACGCTGATTGGTGTCCCCATTGTAATCAAATGAAAAAGGAAGTTTTTAGTGATCCTGCTGTAATGGATTTTTTAAAGAAAAACTATGTGTGCGTTTGGAAAAATGTTGAAAAAGAAGAAGGAATTGCTCTAAAAGATAAATACAATACCAAATCATTGCCTACTTTTTTATTTATAGATCCAAATAATGAGGTGCTTCTATACGCTTTAAAAGGCGAATCGAAAAAAGCAGATTTTTTGACAGAAGCCAATTATGCTTTGAATTCGAGAATGCAATTGCCTTATTTAGAGAAACAATTTCTGGATGACCCGAGTAATTCCACTAAGTTTTTTGCTTATTTGAATACGCTGAAAAAAGGAAAAGACAGAACTGATTTATCGATTCCGACACATATTTATCTGAATACACAATCTGATGCACAATTGGTTAGTGAATTGAACTGGCGTGTTATTGCGAATGGAGTAACAGATATTAAATCGAGAGAATTTCAGTATGTTTTAAATCATCAAAAGGATTTTGCTGCCGCAGCTTCTCAAAACCGCGTTGATCGTAAAATAGAAAGCATTGTCAATGAATTACTTCGTCCTTATGTTGATGGTTTGGATACTATAAACTATTATAAACAAAGGGAAATAGCCAAATCGATTCGTTTGCAAAAAACAGATTCGATTGTTTTTAAATTTGATTTAACGCTGGCAGAAAGAACTGAAAAATGGCAACAATATAAAAAAGTAACGCTTGAGGATACTCAAAAAATAGCCTGGAATGACGCCAGTTTCCTTAAAGAGATTGGTCAGACGTATTTGAAACACATCTCTGACACCGAGAGTTTGAAAAAGTCTATTTCGTGGGTAAAACATTCTCTTGAATTGAATGATTCTTATGACGGAAATTTACTTATCGCCCGACTTTATAATAAAATAAAAGACAAAAAATTAGCTTTGAAATATGCTAAAGATGCCAGGGAAATTGGTACCGAAATGGGCTGGGGTACTAAAGATGCAGATGATTTATTGGCTGAACTCAATAAAAAATAAACACGAAATTCCAAATATTATCCCGAAGCTTCGGGACCAAATTCCAATCTAATACCGTTCTAAAAGCAACAAAATAATTTGGATAGAATTAAAACTTACAACAAAATAACAATTAAAATAGCCTCGAATTTATGAATTTGGGACAAAAAACTACCAAAAACAAAATGGACGTAATACTAAGACCAGCGACAACCAACGATTTAGAAAAAATTCTTGAGATTGTAAACCACTCTATTTTGCATACTACTGCAAATTATAATTATGATATTCAAACTATCGATGTTCAGACGAAATGGTTTGAAGATAAAAAAGCTAAAAACCTGCCCATTGTCGTTGCTGAGTTAGATGGCGAAGTGGTAGGATTTGGAAGTTACGGGCAATTCCGTGAGAAACTTGGATATCAATATACGATTGAACACTCAGTTTATGTAGTTGATAATATTATAGGTAAAGGTATTGGATCTAAACTATTACTTGAATTGATTCGTTTGGCCAAAGAACAAGGTTATCATGTGATGATTGGTGCGATCGATGCTGATAATGCTGGAAGTATTGCTTTTCATGAACGATTTGGTTTTGTTGCAACAGGAACCATACGTGAAGTCGGTTATAAATTTGATCACTGGCTTGATTTGGTTTTCATGCAGTTGATATTGAAGTAGGTAAAAATGGCCCGCAGATGAAACGGATTCGCTAGCGCGAAAACGCTGATTGACGCGGATTTTTTTCTGTTTTTTGATAATGTTTACTGGAATGTTTTTTTTACCACAAAGCACGCTAAGAATTACGCAAAGTTCGCTATTAAAAACATTGTCATTCTTTGAGTTCGCAAAGCTGGACGTTAATTTTTTTTGTCGTTTCGAACTTAATAATTTAATTTATAAGGAACTAATTTTAATCTACAAATATTGAATACAGACTATCAAATACAAAAAGGCTATCTTAAAGTTAGTGAAATTCATGAAATATACTATGAGGTTTGCGGTGCTGATGATGGCGAAACTTATTTGTTTGTTCATGGTGGTCCCGGCGCGGGATTTTCTGAGCAGGATAAGCGTTTTTTTGATTTCAAAAAACATAGGGTTGTCTTTTTTGATCAAAGAGGAGCGTCTAAAAGCAAGCCTTTTGGGGTTATAAAAGAAAATACAACTCAGGATTTAATTGATGATATTAACAAGCTCCTCTCCTATCTCAAAATCGAAAAAATAAATATTTTTGGTGGTTCGTGGGGGACAACTTTGAGTTTGGTATTTGCGATACAAAATCCGGAAAAAGTAAAAAGTCTTTTGTTACGGGGTATATTTCTTGGAGATAAAAGATCTATTGATTATTACGTAAATGGTGGTGTCGAAAATGAATTTCCTAAGGAATGGAATCGTTTTAAAAGTAATGTCCCTTCAGGTTTAAATCTCAGTATTTCGGCCTATTATCTTGATCAAATGCTGAATGGAAGTCCGGAAAACAAAAAGTTTTTTTGTTATGAATGGGTGTTTTATGAGATCTCTATTTTTAAGAAAGGAATTACCGAAAATGAAATCGATGCCTTTATAAATGAATTTCCGTTTGAATCTTTAGCTATTATGGAGTCGCATTATTTAAATAATAACTGTTTTATAGAAGATAACTATATATTAGATAATGTAAAAAAAATAGATAATATCCCAACGATTATAGTTCACGGAAAATATGATGCAATTTGTCCGGTTCAGTATGCTGAAGCGTTACATTTTAAACTTAAAAGGTCTACTCTTTATATTGAAAATTGCGGACATTCTGATAGTGAACCCGGAATCGAACAAACAATTATGAAAATCTTGAATCAGTAGGTTGTTTACCATCGATTTTGTCATTTTAGAGGAACGAAAAATCCTGGTTGTTGCATTTCCAAAAATTGATATACTTTGTAGAGTTACTTGCGAAGATTTCTCGTTCGACATGACAAACTGAACGTAAAATCTGTATGAATAAAATAAAAAAATGCGCACTAATCTGCGTTTTCACTTTAGCGAATCCGTTTCATCCGCGTTCAAAATAAGGTGATTTTATTTAGCAAGTGAGATTGCTTCGTTTCTCGTAAAGACAAAAAAAATCCACAAACTTGAAAATTCAAATTTGTGGATTTTTTGGTTGAGATAGTTGTTTATTAACTCTTTATCCAGTTGATTACTTCAGGATCTGTTGGCAATGTTCTTGGTTTGATAACCTTTACTAATTCGCCTTTTTCGTTAATTAAGTATTTCTGGAAATTCCATTCTACTTCAGAATCCTGTAAACCGTTTTTAGATTTTTGTGTCAAGAACTTGTACACCTCGCACATATCATCTCCTTTTACAGAAACTTTGTCCATCATAGGGAAAGTTACTCCGTAATTTTGTTGGCAAAACGTTTCGATTTCTTTGTTTGTTCCAGGTTCCTGCGAAGCAAAATTATTAGCAGGAAAACCTACAATTACAAAACCTTTGTCTTTATACTCTTTATAGATCGCTTCAAGATCTTTGTATTGAGGCGTTAATCCGCATTTTGAAGCGGTATTTACGATCATTATTTTTTTTCCTTTTAGCGATGCAAAATCAAAAGTATCTCCAGATAAATCCTGAACTTTAAATTGGTAAATGTTTTCTTTTGCCATGGCTTTATCTGTTTTAGATATTTTACTTTTACTTGTCTGAGCCTGAGCTTGTGAGCTTAGTAATAAAATTATGCTGCAAGCTATAAATGCTATTTTTTTCATTGATTAATTTTTTTATAAAATTAGTTAAAAACTGTTTTCAGAAACTATTTTGACTGCTTTATTTTTATTAAACATAAGTTAAATAAAAAAATTGAAGCCTAGCGTTAATCAGACGCTAGGCTTCCCCCCATACAAACAAATCAAACCATGAATTTAATTGTAATCTATTCTTATTATGTTAGTTAAAATTATAGTTGATGCCCCGGTTATAGTGAAAATTATCTTAGAATCGTACAACCTTATATCTTTAAATATTATTTTATCTCTGGCGTTTATCTTATTATATTGTTATCAGCGTAAATTTGGCATTTAGTTTCCTATTCTAATTTTCGGTTTGGAAGTCCGAAGACATCAACTATTCAATGCTATATTTAGATCTGAATTTGATTATTAAATCCTGATTCTATATAATCTCTTCTAAAATCACTTTTACTAAAACTCGATAATGCCAAAACCGTTGTTAAACCCACAATTAAAATTTTTAAATTGTCTATCTTTTTCATGGCATTTTTTATTATTGAGATTTACTTTACACTTTAAATCTTTAACAACTGTTAAATTTCAACTTATCATCTCCCCCAAAAACAGCTTTCGTATTCTTATTTTGAAGTTCTTTTCTTTCTTCTGCTATTTTCAGCATTATTGTTTGATGTTATAATAGCATTTACGTAATTGGTTTGCTTTTGGTTTTAAAAAAATGAAAAAAAAGTAATATTTTTTTGAAACCCCTTATTTTCCTAGGTTTCGGACTATTAAAAAAAAATAAAATTTCACAAAAAAATAAATTATCTTTATCTCAATCTATAAAAACGTATACTAAAATTTTGTTTAAGCTTAAAAACCTAAATCTATGAGTCAAGATGAATTGCTAGTTTTAATTTACAAAAAAGACGAAAGAGCTTTTACCCATTTGTACGATATGTATTCGAAAAGTTTGTTTTCGGTTATCAATGTTCTGATAAAAAACCGTGAAGAAGCAGAAGATGTTTTGCAGGAAGTTTTTGTCAAAATCTGGAAAAATATCGATACTTATAACGAGAGCAAAGGGCGATTTTATACCTGGATCCTTAATATTGCTAGGAATACATCGATTGATAAGCTAAGATCTAAAAATTTTAATAACAGCCAAAAAAACCTTTCCTCAGATAATTTCGTAAATCTGTTAGACGACAGTAATAAACTTACTAATAGAATTGATACAATTGGAATTCAGGAATTTGTAAAAAAACTAAAACCCAAATGTATTGAGATTATAGATTTATTATTTTTTAAAGGATATACCCAACAAGAAGCTTCAGAAGAATTGGCATTGCCACTGGGAACTATCAAAACGCAAAACAGAAATTGTATTAACGACCTACGTAATTATTTAAAAATATAATGGAAGCACAAGAATATATAGACTCAGGAATTCTCGAATTATATGTTTACGGTTTATTGACCGAAACTGAAAATCTGGAAATAGCCGAAATGGCTAAGAAGAATCCCGAAATGGATCAGGAAATTATTGCAATAGAAAAAGCTATTGTGGCTTTATCATCAAGCTTCTCTCCTTTTCATTCGGTAGCTAATTTTGAAAAAATAAAGGCCCGTTTAGAGCTGAAACATGGCAAAGTAGTCGACATGAAACCGGCATCGACCTGGTCTCAATATGTGGGATGGGCTGCAGCAGTGTTGTTACTACTAGGACTTGGATATCAAACTCTGGAACTTACCAAAACAAAAGAAGCTATTTCTACTGTTGGAACTGAGAAAGATAAAATACAAAGAGAATATGCTTTCTTAGATCAGCAAAATAAAGAGACAGAGAAAAACTTAACTATTGTTAGGGATATCAAAAACACTGGTGTAACACTTGGCGGTCAGGCTGTTTCTCCTAATTCATTTGCAAAAGTGTATTGGAACAAGCAAACAAAAACGACTTATATTGATGCTGCAGGTTTACCAACTCCTCCAAAAGGAATGGTATATCAGGTTTGGTCCCTAAAATTAAGTCCGGTACTTACGCCAACAAGTATAGGTTTACTGGATAATTTTGAAGGAAATTCACAAAAAATCTTTGCTGTAAGCCAAACAGATTCTGCAGAAGCATTTGGAATTACACTTGAGCCTGCCGGCGGAAGCTTAACGCCTACAATGACACAATTGTATACTTTAGGAAAAGTTTAAAAATAAACTTAGCATAAAACTCAGAACGCATATTAATTTATTTTAATGTGCGTTTTTTTTATTATTTTTAATTTGAATAACCCACTATAAACCAAACTACTAAAACCATGAACGGAACTTTACTTTTGCGAATTGCAGTTGCTATTATTCTCCTCACCCATTCTGTTTTTGGAATCTTCGACAACGGAATTAATGATTTTGGAAATTTGTATTTAAACCAAATTGGGTTTGCTCCTTTTGGAGTTTTTATCGCCTGGTCTATTAAATTATCTCATATAATTGCCGCTGTACTTTTAGTATTGAATAAGTATATTAAACTGGCAGGTTTTGTAACAATTTTTGTGCTGATCATGGGAATTATTCTCGTTCATTTTCAGGAAGGCTGGTTTGTTGTTGGCGGCGGACGAAATGGTGTCGAATATAACTTTTTACTCATTATAGTTTTATTGGCCATTATGTATCCTGATGGATATAAGAAAGTATAAATTGAATTGATTATTAACTATAAAAATAACCTATGATGCCTACTGACAATCGCTATATTTCTTTCAATCAAGTTATCTTACTGTTTTTTCTTCTTATCTCGACATTTGCTTTTGCACAGGAACCACACAGTTATATAAATGATTATGATTATTTAAATAAAAATACCAAAGGAGTAAAAAAAATAACGGTCAAAGAAAATGATACAATTCAGGAACAGCATTATTTTAATAACAAGGGACTGATTTATTTTTTCTTAAAAAATAGACTAAATCATGTTGGCTACTTTAAGTACGACAAAAAAAACAGACTTATTAAAAAAATAAATGCATACGCTATTCAGGGCTTTAGTTGCGAAGAAATAAAATATTCGGATAAATCAACACAACTTTTTTCGTATTTAACTGAAGACGAAAAACAACGTCAATTAGAAAATGATAAATATCTGGAAAATAAATCAAAAGGAATAGAATATACTATTGTTGGCCAAGATACTATTAGCATTGATGATGCCTATTCGGTAGTGACATCCGACGAGGAATACTATAAATACAAAAACGAAATTGAAGGAATTAAAGATACCACTGCATTGCTAAATACTCAAGGTTTAAAAAAATTAATTAACCAACCAAAATATCTGGATTTTTCGATTGAATATGATAGTAAGCTTCGTCCTTTAAATGAAAAATTTTTTGACTCCAGAAATAACGTTACTTCAGTACATACTTTTTCCTACTTACCTGGTAAAATAATAAATAAGTACAAAACTGACATGATTGGAATGGGAGAAATCATTAAAACGTT
Source organism: Flavobacterium piscisymbiosum (assembly GCF_020905295.1). Lineage (NCBI taxonomy): Bacteria > Pseudomonadati > Bacteroidota > Flavobacteriia > Flavobacteriales > Flavobacteriaceae > Flavobacterium > Flavobacterium piscisymbiosum. Next base: position 4,577,974 of record NZ_JAJJMM010000001.1, read on the forward strand.
TGATGAACATAAAAATATTATTAGCGAAAAAGAAGGAAGTAAAAATTTAAAATATAAATATAAAGACCAGTATTGTATCGAAAAAAGTGAATTTAAAAATGATACACTTTTGAATACAACAACATACAATTACGACAACAATCTTTTATCTGAAAGTATATATCGAAATTTAGAAGATGGAAATGTCTATTTTTCTAATTATAAATACAATAGCAAAAATTTAATCACTGAAATAATATTTCGTTCCCAACAATTTCGACGCGTTTATAAATACGAATATGAATATTACAAATAAGGATTAAAATACCAAATGCAATGGAAATAACCTGTAAAAACTGTCAGCAACATTATACCGGAAATTACTGCAATAATTGCGGTCAGCCAGCGGATACACATAAAATAAACGCGCATTATTTATGGCATGATATCCAGCACAGTTTGTTGCATTTTGATGCGGGCATTCCTTATTCTATAAAACAGCTATTTACAAGGCCCGGACATTCTATTCGTGAATTTATTGAAGGAAAACGCGTCAGACATTTCAAACCCTTGTCTTTGGTGACTGTTTTGGCTGCATTTTACGGTTTTTTATACCATTATTATCACCTCAATTTATTTAAGGTTAATGAAGCTGATTTAAATCTAAATGATTTTAATGAGTGGAATGCTACGCACTTTGCCTGGACAACCATTGCTACTATACCTTTGTATACTATTGGAACCTATATTGTTTTTAGAAAACAAGGCTATAATTTTTTCGAACTTTTTGTCCTCAATACGTTCAAAGCTTCACAAAGGCTATTTGCTCAAATTTTAATATTTCCATTGTTACTGTATTTCAACGGAACGCCTCATATGCAACAGATTTTGAATTTAATGTATATAATAGGTGTCATATTAATTTTCTGGACCAATATCCAGTTCTTTAATAAAATGTCAAAAACAAAAGCATTCTTGTTGTCTATAGTAAGTCATTTTATTTTTCTGGTTTGTTTTTTAATCGTAATGACTATTGTGCTTGTGATGACGGGAAGACTTTAATCATAAATCCCTAAAAAAGAAAATAATAAACAATTTTCTTTTTTTATTTCAATCTATATCGTAATATTGCAATATAAAAATATAACGATGGGAGCTACTAAAACAGATCATTTTACAGATGAACAAAACGAATTGGCTATTTTAACAAAAGCTTTAGGTCATCCTGCTCGAATAGCTATTATTCAATACTTAATGAAGGTCAATACATGTATTTGCGGTGATATCGTAAATGAACTTCCTCTTTCTCAACCAACGGTTTCTCAGCATTTGAAAGAATTAAAAAACGCCGGATTGATAAAAGGAAATATCGAAGGAAATGCCATTTGTTATTGTATTAACGAAGTGGGTTTCGAGAAAATAAAAGTTTTCTTCAGTCAGATAAACCTTCATTTAGAAAAAAGAAAAAACGAATGTTGTTAAACTATTAAATCAAATTATTATGAAACTTTCAGAAATTAAAAAAATACTTACCACTGTTGAAGCTGTGAATTTTGAATTGCCTGACGGAAAATTTGTTCCGGAATATTTTCACGTAACCGAAGTAGGTTTGATTACCAAAAACTTTATTGATTGTGGCGGAGTGGTTCGTCAAGAAACTGTCGTGAATTTTCAGCTTTGGGATGCCAATGATTATGAGCATCGTTTAAAACCACAAAAATTGATTCATATCATAGAACTTTCAGAAAAAGTTTTAGGAATTGGAGATTTTGAAATCGAAGTTGAATATCAAAATACTACTATTGGCAAATACGACTTAGATTTTAATGGAAAATATTTTTTACTGTTAAACAAAACTACAGCTTGTTTGGCTCAGGATCAATGTGGCATTCCATCAGAAAAACCAAAACTTAAACTGACACAATTAAGTACAGATGAAGGTAATTCTTGTACGCCTGGTGGAAGCTGTTGTTAAATCTAAAATCTTACAAAATGTCGAATTACAATATATTATTCCCCGAAATTCAATCTTTAGTTCAGTCTTTTGATTTTGCAAAGATTTCTAAAGAACGTAAAGAAATCCTCCAGCCTCTTATTGATTTTGTTCAGCTAAAGTCTGATCATCATCAGGAAATCAGATTGAATTTAATTTGTACGCATAATTCCAGACGAAGTCATTTGGCTCAGGTTTGGGCGCAAACGGCTGCGTATTATTACGGAATTCAAAATGTTTTTTGCTATTCCGGCGGAACTGAGGCAACTGCTTTATATCCTAAAGTTGCCGAAACATTAGCACAATCAGGTTTTACAATTACGAAGTTATCAGGAAGTAATAATCCTGTTTATGCTATAAAATTTGCAGGAAATCAAGCTCCAGTTATAGGTTTTTCTAAAACGTATGATGATGATTTTAATCCTGAAAGTGAATTTGCAGCCATCATGACTTGTTCACAGGCAGATGGCGGTTGTCCTTTTATTGCAGGAGCCGAGAAAAGAATTGCGGTAACGTATGAGGATCCAAAAGCTTTTGATAATACGGAGCAACAATCAGAGAAATACAATGAAAGAAGTGTGCAAATCGCGACTGAAATGTTTTATGTTTTCTCTCAAATAAAAAAATAAAATGTCTACAGATCATTGTCATCCTGTTGTGAGACGAAAAAAGCTAAGTTTTCTGGATCGGTTTTTAACGCTTTGGATTTTTCTGGCTATGGCTGTTGGTATTGCTGTTGGATACTTTTTTCCGTCAAGCGGAAATTTCATCAATTCGTTTTCTAGCGGAAGTACTAATATTCCGTTGGCTATTGGTTTGATTTTGATGATGTATCCTCCGCTTGCTAAAGTAGATTATGCTAAAATAGGAGAAGTTTTTAAAAACACTAAAGTACTTGGTGCTTCCCTATTCTTAAATTGGATTGTTGGTCCTGTTTTGATGTTCGTTTTAGCATTGTTATTCTTAAAAGATTATCCTGAATATATGATTGGGCTAATTTTAATTGGACTGGCGCGCTGCATTGCCATGGTTGTCGTTTGGAATGATCTTGCCGATGGAAATCGTGAATATGCTGCCGGATTAATTGCTTTAAACAGTATTTTTCAGGTTTTGCTTTATAGCGTTTATGCGTATATTTTTATAACGGTTTTACCTCCTTACTTTGGATATAGAGGTTTTAATGTTAATATTAGTGTAATTGAAATTGCCGAAAGTGTTGGTATTTATTTAGGGATTCCGTTTGCTTTGGGAATTATTACTCGGTTTGGTTTGATAAAACTCAAAGGCGAAGAATGGTTTCTGCATAAATACATTCCGTTTATTTCTCCTGTTACTTTGATTGCTTTATTGTTTACCATTGTTCTTATGTTTAGTCTTAAAGGCGAATTGATTGTTCAGATTCCGATGGATGTTGTTCGAATCGCAATTCCGTTGATGATTTATTTTGGATTAATGTTTGTCATTAGTTTTTTTACCGGAAAATATTTTGGTGCCGATTATTCTAAAAGTACTTCGATTGCTTTTACGGCTACAGGCAATAATTTCGAATTGGCGATTGCGGTTGCTATTGGTGTTTTTGGTATTAACAGCGGACAGGCTTTTGCCGGCGTTATAGGTCCTTTGGTCGAAGTTCCTGCTTTGATTGCTTTGGTAAATGTGGCTTTCTGGTTTAGGAAGAGAGTGTTTTGATCTAAGGATCTGAGATACTAAGGTGCTAAGATACTAAGATGCTAAGTTTTTTTCAGTTTGGTTCTTTGTTATAACCAAGGTTGAAACCTTGGGTTTGATCGTTACAATATATCGTATATATTATACATCATTTATTATGTAGATTGGATTGTGTATCATCTATTTGCGTATCATATATTGCGTATCATATATTGTGTATCATATATTGTGTATCATATATTGCGTATCATATATTGCGTATCATATTTTGCGTACCAACGGTTGAAACCGTTGGCTATGTTTAAAAGCTGATATTTATATTTGTGATTGAGCTGATTCATGGCTTGATTTACAATTTTATAGTTTTTGCATTTCTTCTTTGTTTTTGACGGAAGTGTAATGAAAACAAAAGTCCTAGCCCTGATAGAAGTGGAAATCCTTTTGTGGCGGGGTTCGCCACAAAAGATTGGAACGGATAGCAGGAAATAGCTCCTAATTATTCAACTTATCTAAGGATATTAGATGGAAATTTCGAAATATATTTTCTGATATAACATAAAAAAAGGTTCAACTTTTGATGGTTGAACCTTTTTTGTGAATTAATAAAATACCTTATTTATTATTTTTTCTTTTTATAATACTTGCGGTATTTTGGATATGTTACAATTCCGATAAGGGCAATTGTTCCTAATGAATACCAGATCCAGCTTAATGAATGTGCTTCTCCGCTTGCGTATGAGTGTAGACCAACTAAGTGGAAGTTTACTCCGTAATAGGTAAATAAAATTGACACGAAGGCAAACATACTCATTAAATTAAAGAACCATTGTCCTCTTAATGCAGGAACAAATCGAGCGTGAATTACGAAGGCATAAACCATAATCGAGATTAAAGCCCATGTTTCTTTTGGATCCCATCCCCAGTAACGTCCCCAGCTTTCGTTGGCCCATTGTCCTCCAAGGAAGTTACCAATGGTAAGCATGATTAGACCAATTGTTAAAGACATTTCGTTGATATAGGTAATTTCTTTGATGTTTAAGTCCATTTTTACCTTGTTCTTATCGTTGGTAAAGAAGATTAAAATTAATCCGACAAAACCAAGAATCATTCCTAATGCAAATGGGCCATAACTTCCTACAATTACTGCTACGTGAATCATTAACCAATATGAGTTAAGAACCGGTTGCAGGTTTGCAATTTCAGGATCGATCCAGTTTGCGTCTGCGGCAAAAAAGATCATCGCTGTTACGAATGCTGCTGATGCGACGGTAAGTTTCGATTTACGATCGAAAGCCAGTCCGAAGAACATGGTTGCCCATGCCACATAAACAATTGCTTCGTAAGCGTTACTCCAGGGTGCGTGACCTGAAATGTACCAACGGGCTATTAAGGCGATGGTATGAAATGCAAATATTACTCCTATTAATATATGAAAACCATTTACGGTAATGCGAAGCCATTTTTTATCAAAGAAAGTACTGAAAAGTGTAAAGATCAACATGAAAATTCCGGCAAGTGAATACCAGTAGAACATTTTTGGTAAAATGTTGTAGGTGTTGTATGCGATTTCAAGGTCGATTTTCTTATCACTTGGACGTACTTTACTTCCGAATTTCTTTTGAAAGCCATCTATACTTTCAACCAAATGATCGGCAGTATCAAAGTTTTTAGAAATTGATCCGTTGTTTAAAGCGCTAAAATATAAAGGCAGAATTTGTTTTACATAGGTAGAATCCATGCCTTTTAAACCTGCATTTTGTAATTCTAAATACGAAATCCATTTATTGTTTGGATCATTCGGGATTGGAAAAATTTTCAGGATGCTTCCGCTCAAGGCAGATTCCATTAAGTTAACTTTTTTATCTGTTTCAATAAAATCTGTTTCAAAACTATTTGGATTCGCTGCTTTGTACGCTGCATCTAAATAAGGAGATAATTTATAATTTCCGTTTTCGTCAAAGAATTTTACAAACGGTGCTAATTTAGCTTTTCTGTCTACGCCAATGATTTTACGAATACTATCATCTTTTGTATTAAGATAAATAAGCGGAACTTGTATCCAAACCTGAGCGTATTGTGTCATTGACAGGAATACCTGATCAGAGTTCATTCCGTTGTAAGTGTCTTTATGACTTACTTTTCTCAACAATTCAGATGAGAAAGTATTAATAGGTTTCATTCTACCACCGGCATCCTGAATAATCAAACGTCCAAATTTAGCGGCGTGTGCTAACGGAGCTTTGTAAATCGTCAGTAAAGAATCTATTTGTTTCTGACTTGGTGCTGCAGTTACGTGATTGGCGTGATCGTTAGGATCTGCAGGTGCATGGTTATGATTGTGATCGTGACCATCTCCCTCCGTATGAACGTGAGGTGCCTGAGCAAAACCAGAGAAACTTAGCATTAAAACCAGAATCGTAATTAATTTTTTCTTTTTTACATTGTCTAGTTTACGTTTTAGATCAGCAAAACGAGAATGTTTGGTAAACATAATAGCCATTAAACCAAAGTATAACATAAAATATCCAAAATAAGTAATAGATGTTCCCCAGAAATCGTGGTTTACAGATAATACCGTTCCTTTTTCGTCCGGATCGAATGATGATTGAAAAAATCTATATCCTTTGTGGTCTAAAACGTTGTTCATGAAAATTCTGGCATCAAATGTTTCTGTAGAATCCTGAACGGTTACTTTACTTTCAAAAGCCGAATAACTTTTCTCTGTTCCAGGATATTTTGTGGCGATAAAATCGTTTAATTTTATTTTAAATGGCAAAATATACGTTTTACTTCCGTAGAATAAACTGTATTCGATTTTACCAATTTTTACGGTTTGAGGCTCTCCTACACTACCCTTAGATCCTAAAAGACGAACTTCTTTTTCCTGGCCATCTGCTTTAACTTTTACTACTAAAGCATCGTGGTGAGATTTGGCTTTATAATCGTTATCCGACTCGTAATCAACAACTCCTCTTACAGCTGGATCCGGAAAAACGATTCGAATATCTCCAATACTATATAAAGAACGCATCATAAGTGGCTGAATATCATCTTTGGTTACAGATCCTTTTAATTTATCTGCCATTCGCATAAACTCTCCTTCAAAAGGGGTTTGAATGGTATATTTTTCGCCAGTTGTGTTAATATTGATAGCGCCTTCTGTAGGTTTGTTTAATGCAAATAATACATTATGAATGTTTTGAACTTCTCCTTCTTTTAGAAAATGTTCTTCACGTCCGCCTGCTCCCGCTTCTACCAATTTAAGATATAAAGTTCCGTTTGCAGATGGTTTTATTACTTCTTTAGCTCCCATGATGTAGTTAACATAAGTTACTTCAAAAGGAGTTTCGTCGAATTTACCTGAAAGCGTAAAATCGTTATTGGTTACCGGCGAGAACAATAATGGCTTGTCAAAAACTCTACGTTTCATTTCGCCTTTGTATTCTCCGTCTGCAAAAACAGTTAAGAACGTTTTGTCTGAATAGACTTGATTTTCGGCAGCGCCTTCACGAATTGGCATCATTCCTTCGTAACTGATATAGCGCGTAATAAAAGCTCCTATAAGAATAAAGATAAAAGCTAAGTGAAGTATAAGTGTTGCCCATTTTTCTTTTTTATGTAATTGGTAACGTTTGATATTTCCGAAGAAATTGATCAAAAAGAAGACCATTATTGCTTCAAACCACCATGTATTATAAATTAGAATTCGGGCTGTGTCTGTATTGTATTTACTTTCGATAAAAGTACCAATACCCATTGCGATAGCAAATGTTAAAAAAAGAACAGACATTAATCGTGTAGAAAACAAAAAAGAGAATATTTTTTTATCCATTTTTGAGGAATTACATTGTATAAAAGTGGCACAAAAGTACTTAAAAATGTTGAGTTCCAATATTTGAAGTTTGTTAATAAAAACCAAAAATAGGGTTTGATTTTTAGTCAAATTGACAAAAATGTACGCTTAATTTTACAAATTTACAATAGCATCATTTATTACAAAAGTGGCTATGAGTTTGGCGCTATAAGACTTGAAGAGTTTTTATGATAATGAATCTGTTTTACTAAGGTTTAAAATTGACTGGGTTTATAAAATATACCATTTTAATACACGTTTGCATATCATTAACAAAATAATGCGCGATTAAAATCTTTTTAATCTGTGCAATCTGTGGGTAAACTCTACTTTCACTATTTTCTTTAGAAAAAATAATGCTAATTTTGCGATATGATTCGAATAACAATAATTGGTTCAGGCAATGTTGCCCAGCATTTGATAAAAGCTTTCACCAAAAGTGAACTTGTAGAAATTGTACAGGTTTATTCCAGAAAAAAAGAAACTTTAAGTTCTTTAATTGAATTTGATAAAATTACAAGTGATTTTGAGGAATTGCAGGAAAGTGATTTGTATATTATTGCCGTCTCAGACAAGGCTATTACTGATGTTTCTAAACAATTGCCTTTTCAAAACCGAATCGTTGTACATACTTCTGGCGCGGCTTCGCTTGATGTTTTGGATGCCAAAAACAGAAAAGGTGTTTTTTATCCGCTTCAAACATTTTCTAAAAACAAAGAAATTGATTTTTCGATCATTCCGCTTTGCTTAGAAGCTGAAAATACTTTCGATTTTCGTGTTTTAGAAACTGTTGCTAAAAGCATCTCTAGTGCTGTTTTTGCTATTAACTCCGATCAGAGAAAGGCATTGCACGTAGCAGCAGTTTTTGTAAATAACTTTACGAATCATTTATATCAAATTGGACAGGAAATTTGTACTGAACATAAAGTTCCTTTTGAAATCTTAAAGCCATTAATACAAGAAACTGCCGAAAAAATAAATACTTTAAATCCTGTCGATGCGCAAACCGGACCTGCAAAACGAAATGATATCAATACAATTGAGGCGCATTTGGAGTATTTGACAAACGAAAATCAAAAAAATATTTATAAAATACTAACACAATCTATACAGCATAATGGCAAAACATTTTAAAGAAATAATGAACGACATCACTACTTTTGTTTTTGATGTTGATGGCGTACTTACAGACAGTTCGGTTTTTGTAACCAATGAAGGAGAAATGCTTCGCACGATGAATATTCGTGATGGTTTTGCTATGAAAGCGGCTGTTGAAAGTGGATTTAACGTTTGTATTATTTCCGGCGGAAGCAACGAAGGCGTTCGTATTCGTTTACAGAATCTTGGTATAAAAGACATTCATTTAGGAAGTCCTGATAAAGTTAAAACCTTTAAGGAATACACTGAAACCTATAATATCAAGCCTGAACAAGTTTTATATATGGGTGATGATATTCCTGATTTTCACGTTATGCAATTAGTTGGTTTGCCAACCTGCCCACAAGATGCAAGCCCTGAAATCAAAAATATTTGCCGTTATGTTTCGCACGTAAAAGGCGGAAAAGGTGCTGTAAGAGATGTTATCGAACAAGTGATGAAAGTGCAGGGAAAATGGATGGAATGTTTTAACGGGAAACATGATTAGTTTTCAGTCGCAGTCACAGTCTCAGTAACAATTGTTTCAGGTTTCAGATTTCAGGTTTGAAATGACGAAAACCTTCGTAAATAACCTGAAACCTGAAACCTAAAAAACCTCTGCCCCTTTGAACCTTTGTAACTTAAAAAAAAACTTAGTCCCTTAGAACCTTAAAAAAAAATGAAATTCCTCAAACTCATTCGATATAGGAACCTACTTATGCTTGCTTTTATGCAGGTATTATTTCGTTATGCATTTTTAAAACAACAGAATATTCCATTAGCCCTGGCCGACTGGCAATACGGATTATTGGTTTTGAGTACCGTTTTATTGGCTGCAGCTGGTTATGTAATTAATAATATATATGATGTTGCTACCGATACTATCAATAAACCAGAGGATGTTGTTATTGGTAAAGGAATCTCAGAAACTGCTGGCTATAATATTTATGTAGCACTTAATATTACTGGCGTTGCTCTTGGTTTTGTTTTGTCTAATATTATTTTAAGACCGGGTTTTGCTTCGTTATTTATATTGATTGCTTCATTGCTTTATTTTTATGCAACAACTTTAAAGCAAATCATGATTTTAGGCAATTTTGTTGTAGCATTATTACTTTCGGCAAGTGTTTTAATCATTGGCGTTTTTGACCTTTTTCCAGCAACTAATTCCGAGAATCAGGCGCAAATGGCAAGCTTTTTTTCGATACTGACAGATTATGCTTTGTTTGCTTTTATGATTAACTTTATTAGGGAGATCGTTAAAGATATCGAAGATGTAAATGGCGATTACAATCAAGGAATGAACACCTTACCTATTGCAATAGGAATTAGTCGTGCTGCAAAAATAGCGGTAGTTTTTGCTGTTATTGCTTTTCTTTTATGTCTGCTTTATACCAATACTTATTTTTTTCAGAATAATCTTTTTATTGCAACATTTTATTCTTTTGCTTTTGTTCTGGCACCCCTTTTATATTTCATTGTAAAAATAGTTTCAGCAAAATCTAAAAAAGATTACCGCCATTTGAGTACAGTTTTAAAACTCATTTTATTCTTCGGAATTTTATCCATTCTAATTATTACCTTAAATATCAAGTACAATGCTTAAAGAAAAACTAAAAAAATATACTTTAATCCTGGCTTCGGGCTCACCACGCAGACAACAGTTTTTTAAGGATCTGGACCTTGATTTCGAAATAAGATTAAAAGAAATCGAAGAGATATATCCTCCTGAATTGAAAGCAGTTGAAATCACGGATTATTTGGCTGCATTAAAAGCAAGTGCATTTGATGGAGAACTAAAAGAAAATGAAATTCTGATCACCAGTGATACCATTGTGTGGCATAAGGATAAAGCTTTAGGGAAACCCAAAAATGCTCAGGAAGCTTTTGAAATGATCAAATCAATGTCTAACGACACGCACGAAGTTTTTACATCGGTATGTTTTAGAACCAGCTTTACTTCTACTGTAATAAATGACGTAACAAAAGTAACTTTCAAAGATTTGTCAGACGAAGCGATTTTGTATTATATCGAAAACTATAAACCTTATGATAAAGCGGGTGCTTATGGTATTCAGGAATGGTTTGGTTTTATGGCAGTTGCAAAAGTCGAAGGTTCTTATACCAATGTTATGGGCTTACCAACAGCTAAAGTTTACGAATATTTGAGTACTTTAGTGTAAAAAAAATATTTATGTTTTCTTTTAAAGAATATAGTCAGGAAATTTTCAGCACCATAATTATCCTTTTCGCTTTAGTAGCGTTAAGAGTAATTATTGCAAAATTAATTCGTCGTTACGCCAGTACAAGTCACCTATTAGAACATAGAACTAATTTGGTTATTAAGTATATTCATATTTTAATGAATATACTGGTAACCATTAGCTTAATTGTAATTTGGGGAGTTGAAACTAAAGATATTTTTATAACAGTTTCTTCAATTGCAACCGTAATTGGAGTGGCTATGTTTGCGCAATGGTCGATTTTGAGTAATATTACTTCGGGAATGATATTGTTTTTCTCATTTCCTTTCAGAATTGGAGATACTATCAAAATTCATGATAAAGATTTCCCTATAGAAGCTGAAATAGAAGATATTAGTGCTTTTCATGTGAACCTAAAAACAAAAGAAGGCGAGAAAATTATCTTCCCAAACAATTTACTTCTTCAAAAAGGCATCTCAATCATGCCGGCGCATTACGAAGAAAAAGAGTTTTTTGATTAAAGAGATTTAGCCAGATAACTTTTTAAATACTTGCTGAAATTGTACCGCAGAGCCTGCAAAGTTTTTTCGCAAAGTTCGCAATGTTATTTGATCTGAAATTTCAGGAGAAGTCCGCAAAGCTATCCTTCAAATCATTTTATTCCGATGGCTGTCGGAATAAACAAAAGAAAATTTGTGCTAATTTGTGTAATTTGTGGTAAAAAAGTTTCTCGCAGATTTAGCGGATAGTGCAGATTTAAAAAAAAACTGACAATCATTTTAATCTTTGGTAAATTTTCACCGCAGAGCCCGCAAAGTTTTTTCACAAAGTTTACGAAGTTTTCGAGCTGAAAATTTCAAGAGAAGTCCGCAAAGCTAATTCTTTAATATCATTCTATTTGGTTAGATGTATCAAAGAAAAAATTCGTGAAAATTCGTGAAATTCGTGGCAAAAAAAATTCTCGCAGATTTAGCAGATAAAGCAGATTTCTTAAAATGCTTCAAATCATTTTATCCCTTTTGCTTATCGAAAGTAACAAAAGAAAATTTGTGCTAATTTGTGTAATTTGTGGTAAAAAAGTTCTCGCAGATCTCCCAGATAAAGCAGATTTAAAAAAAACCTGACAATCATTTTAATCTTTGCTAAATTTTCACCGCAGAGCCCGCAAAGTTTTTTCACAAAGTTCACGAAGTTTTCGAGCTGAAAATTTCAGGAGAAGTCCGCAAAGCTAATTCTTTAGATCATTCTATTTGGTTAGATGTATTAAAGAAAAAATTCGTAAAAATTCTTGAAATTCGTGGCAAAAAAATTTCTCGCAGATTTAGCAGATAAAGCAGATTTCTTAAAATGCTTCAAATCATTTTATCTCGATTACTTATCGAAAATAACAAAAGAAAATTTGTGCTAATTTGTGTAATTTGTGGTAAAAAAGTTTATCGCAGATTTAGCAGATAGTGCAGATTTTTTAAAATGCTTCAAATCATTTTATCCCTTTTGCTTATCGAAAGTAACAAAAGAAAATTTGCGCTAATTTGTGTAATTTGTGGTAAAAAAAACTTTTCAAGCAAATAAATCAAATTTTTCAAAAATCCTTAAAATCATTGAAATCAGTGGCAAAAGAAAATCAGATCTAATTCGTTCAATTTGTAGCAGTAAAAAAAGATTCAGAATGGGAATTTTATAAACTATTAAGAAAAAGCTAAAACGATATTTTTTAAATAAAATATAATATTTGTTTTACCAAAATCTAGTTTTTTTTACTAAATCACCACTATACAATGATTCGCACCATAAAATTACCGTTTTATGCTAAACTTGCTTTTATATTAGTTAGCTTTATATCTTTTGCTTTTATTTTTTGTGCCGGAAAAGACATCATTACTCCTGTCTTAATGGCTTTTTTATTCTCCGTACTATTAGTACCTGTTTTTACCTTTTTGCATACACGATTAAAATTCCCCAGACATCTTGCTGCGGCATGTTGTATTTTAATTTTTGCTGCCTTCATTGTAGGGATATTGATCTTTATATCTTATCAGGTTAGCGATATTGCCAATGATTTTGACACGATAAAAAAGAATGCAAACGCTTTTATAACCGATATTCATAAGTTTGTAAAAGACAATTTTCATGTAAGCATTGGGGAGCAAAAAAAATATATTGACACCGTTGCAAAAGATTCTGTACAAAACGGAAAAGCAACGATAGGTTCTGCCTTAGTATCGATAACTGATCTTCTTGTAGATTGCACCATTATCCCTATTTATACTTTTTTATTCTTATTATATAAAGATCATTTTATTTTGTTCTTAGCAAAACTCGTAAATAAAGAAGATCATTCCAGATTAAAAGATATTTTATCGCAAATTAAAGTTTCTATTAATAATTATATCGTGAGTCTGATTTTAGAGATGATAGTCGTATCTGTATTAACCGCTTTAGGACTTTGGATCATCGGAATCAAGTATTTTATCTTATTAGGATTAATAACAGGAATTCTTAATCTTATCCCTTATATTGGTATTTTAATTGCTGGAATTATCACCGTTTTGGCCTCTTTAACAGGCTCTGCTGATACTTCAATAATATTAGGTATTTTAATAGTAAATATAATCGTGCAATTGATAGATAATAACTTATTAGTTCCTTTGATTATTAATTCTAAAGTAGAAATCAATGCTTTTGTCTCAATCATGGGAATTATTGTTGGTGGCGCAGCAGCAGGAATTTCAGGTATGTTTTTAGCGATTCCTCTTTTAGCCATTTTAAAAATTATATTTGACAGAATTGATTCACTAGAGCCCTGGGGTTATTTAATGGGTAATCATATGCCTCGAAAATTTACCTGGAGAGTTCGAAAAGCAAAAATAGAGAACTAAATAGTATCACGTTTTTACAAAATAGTCTTATTAATTTACTATATTCATATCAAAAAATAACTTTTAAGCCCGTCTAATTATCTAATGTCATTAAACACTAAAATAATATTTTTTATCCTCTTGTGCTTTTGTTTACAAAGTGCCTACAGTCAGGTTGATAAAACAAAGAAAGATACAGGTGGTAAAAAAGACAGCACAGAAGTTTATACCAAAATTAAAAATTATTCTAAAAAAAATAAGTTTACTCAAACACTTCACAAACTGTTGTTCAGGTCTGCTAAAACCAAAAAGAAAGAACCAATTTTGGTGCAAAATGATACCACCAATTTTAATGGAAAAATCATTCGAAAAATCAATATTGTAACTTTAGATCCTTTTGGACAATCTATTACCGATACTACTCAAATGCCCAGAAATTGGGGAGAAAGAACCGGTAACAAATTGCATCTTAAAACAAAGAAAATAGCGATTTACAACTTATTATTATTCAAAAGAAATACGCCTTACGACACTTATAAAGTACAGGAATCTGAACGTTTAATACGATCTCAGCGATACGTTTCTGCGGTAAGAGTAACGAATAAAGTAGCGGGTGTGGCATCAGATTCTGTAGATGTTACGATTCGTGTGCTGGATTCCTGGAGTACAATTCCAAAATTTTCAATATCCAGTAATCGAGTTTCTGTTGGAGTAAAAGAAAAAGACTTTTTTGGATCCGGGCAACAATTGGAATATCGTTTTACAAATCGATTTGATGACGGTAGTAATGGTAATGACGTTACGTATACCGTACCAAATATAAAGAATACCTACATTGGTGCAGTACTGCATTATAATATGGATCTGGACAATAATTATAATAAAAGTATCAATATCGAACGGCTCTTTTATTCTCCGCTTACCAAATGGGCAGGTGGTGCTTATGTAGGGCAAATTTTTAGAAGAGATTCATTGCAGGCACCAGATAGTTCGTATGCGTTTCAGCCCTTTAAAAATAATTTTCAGGATTTATGGGTAGGACATGCATCTAAAGTATTTGAAGACGAAAACGGAATAACAAATTTAGTGGCTTCTGCTCGCTTTCTTAATGTTAATTATAAAGAAAGCCCTTCTCCACTCTATGACCCAACCAACTTTTATTCAGACGAAAAATTCATATTTGCCGGAATTGGACTTAACAGACGAAAATTTATAAAAGAAACGTATCTCTTTAGAAACGGACAGGTCGAAGATGTACCTATAGGAAGAATTTACGGTATTACTTTTGGCTATCAATATAAAAACACATTTTGGAGGCCTTATGTTGGTGCACAATTTTCATTTGGAAATTACTATCGATTAGGCTTTTTAAGTATGAATTTTGAAGCGGGAACTTTCTTTCATCAATCTAACACTTATCAAACAGCATTTTTGATGGAAACCAATTATTTTACTAAGCTTTATAAAATTGGAAACTGGAAACTAAGACAATTTGTGAATCCTAAGCTCGTTATAGGTGTAAACCGTGAAGATATCATTGGAGATCAATTGAATATAAACGAACAAAATGGTTTAGCAGGTTTTAATAGTGCTATTTACGGAACCAATAAAATGGTTTTATCTTTACAAACGCAAACTTATTCTCCTCATGCTCTTTGGGGATTTCGTATGAATCCGTTTTTTAATTACTCAATTGCTGTATTAGGACGTCCTAATGATGCGATGGGAAGAAATAAAGCATATCAAAAAATTACTTTGGGACTATTGATCAGTAATGACTATTTAGTATTTAGTTCATTTCAGCTTTCAATTTCATACTACCCTACTATTCCTTATCAGGGAGATAATGTATTTAAAACAAATACTTTTGAAACCACGGATTATGGACTACAAAACTTTGAGCTTGCCAAACCAAGAGCTGTCGAATACCGATAATTAAAATTCTCTTGCTATTTTTTTTTAAATTTTAAATTTCACAAAACGTTTTATAAATCAAAACGTTACAAAATAACCAATAAAATATTACTCGTTAAAATGCTATTTTTATTCGACCAAATACATTTTGTTTTCATTTTTGGCACAGTATATGAATATCCCTAAACAGGAATAACATTAACATTAAAACTAAAAAAAATGAAAACAATAAAAATAGCAATCGTAGGTTTATTTCTGATGGTTGCAAGCGCCACACAAGCTCAGGTATCAATAAATGTTAATATAGGATCACCTCCTGCATGGGGTCCTGCAGGATATGCCGAAATGGAATATTATTACCTGCCGGATATTGAAGCGTATTATGATGTAAGAGCTTCACAGTTTATTTATTTTGGAGGAGGAAGATGGATGAGAACAACTTACTTGCCAAGACAATATAGAAATTATGATTTATACGGAGGTTATAAAGTGGTTTTAACGGATTATCACGGAAGAACTCCTTACACTTATTTTGATCGTCACAGAGTAAAATATTATAAAGGATATCACGGTGCTCCACAAAGACCTTACCGACCAAGAGAAGTTTATGGATATAATGATCGTCGAAACGATCGTAGAGATTACAGACGTCATGATAACAGAAACCACGACAAGCACGACAAACACCATGATAGACACGACAGAGATGATGATGATCACGGACATGGTGGCGGTCACGGAAGAAGATAATTTATTAAAAAAATAATTCTCAGTATAAAAGAGAGTATCAAACTAATGATACTCTCTTTTTTTTGGATCAATTTTCTTAAAAAAGGAAATCAATAACCAAACATTAACATTTCATTTAAATACTGTTCAAAAATATAATTAGTATTTTTGAAGCTCTTTCAAACCATTTAACTACGCTATGCGAAAAATTCAGATCCAAATTCTTCTTATTTTTTTAACAGGGATTTCCATTTCTTTTGCACAACAACCACAAAAACCAAGTTCTATCGAAATTTACAATCAAATCAAAAAACTGAATTTTTTAGGTTCTGTTTTATATTTGGCTGCACATCCTGACGACGAAAATACCCGTTTAATTTCTTATATGGCAAACGAAATGAATGCCAGAACCGGTTATTTGTCTTTGACGCGCGGCGATGGAGGTCAGAATTTAATTGGACCGCAATTGCGCGAATTACTTGGAGTTATAAGAACTCAGGAATTAATAGAAGCCAGAAAAATAGATGGCGGAGAGCAGTTTTTCTCCCGTGCCAATGATTTTGGCTACTCAAAAAATCCTGATGAAACTTTAGAAATCTGGGACAAAGATAAAGTCCTTGCTGATGTTGTCTGGACTATTCGAAAATTTCAACCGGACGTAATCATTAATAGATTTGATCATCGTTCGCCTGGTACAACCCACGGACATCATACTTCATCGGCAATGTTAAGCGTCGAAAGTTTTAAACTTACAAACGACCCAAAAATATATCCTGAACAATTAAAATATGTAAAACCTTGGCAGGTAAAACGTCAGTTTTTTAATCCGTCGTGGTGGTTTTACGGCAGTCAGGAAAAATTTGACGCTGCTAATAAATCAAAATTTACCAAAATAGAAACGGGAGTTTATTATAACGGAATCGGAAAATCGAATCAGGAAATTGCTGCTTTGAGCCGAAGCCGACACCAATCTCAAGGTTTTGGAAGCACTGGCGCACGTGGTCAGGAAACAGAATATTTAGAATTGATAAACGGTGATAATGCAAAAGACCGTGACAATTTATTTGACGGCATTGATACTTCATGGAACCGTGTTAAAAACGGAAAACCAGTTGGTGATTTGATTACCAATATTATTAGTAAATATAATTTCAGTAATCCTTCTGCAAGTATTCCGGATTTAGTTAAGGCTTACAATATGATTGAAGCTTTAGAAGATGATCACTGGAAATCTTTAAAATCTGCCGCAATCAAAAACATCATCGCATCTTGTTCAGGATTATATCTTGAAGCTGTTGCCAGCGAACAGGAAGCGACTCCGGGAAGTACCATTAGATTAAGTCTTGAAGCTATAAACAGATCCCCTGTTGAAATGCAATTGGTTAGTGTAACTTCATTACCGGATAATAAAAATACGGCTCAGAATATTCCATTAAAAAATAATAACGATCAAAAGATAAATTTACAAATTCAGGTTCCAAACAATATTGAATATACACAACCTTACTGGCTAAAAGAAAAAGCAACTGTAGGAATGTATACGGTTTCGAATCAGGAAAACATTGGTATTCCTGATATTATCAGACAAGTAAAAATTGTTTTTAATGTTAAGGTAAATGGTGTCGAAATTCCGTTTGAGCGTACCGTTGTGTACAAATACAACGATGGTGTAAAAGGCGAAATGTATAATTTTCTTGATATTGTTCCGGAAGTTACTACTTCGGTTTTAGAGAAAGTTCTAATTTTTGGATCTGTAAAAAGTAAAATGATTCCTGTAAAAGTACGTGCAGGAAAAGACGGCATTAAAGGAAAATTGCAATTAGAATTGCCTAAAAGCTGGGATGTTTCTCCAAAAGAAATTCCTTTTGCTTTAGAGAAAAAAGGAAACGAACAGATTTTTTATTTTGAAGTTACCCCTCCGGTAAATCCAGAAGAAGCCGTTGCAAAAAGTATTGCAACTGTTGATAATAAACGTTTTGACAAGGATCTTACTATTATTGATTACAGCCACATTACCAAGCAAATGGTTTTAAAACCAGCTGAATCGAAATGTATCCGAATTGATTTAAAAACAAACGGTGACGCCATTGCTTATATCATGGGTGCTGGTGACGAAGTTCCGGAAAGTCTGGCTCAGATGGGATATAAAGTAACGATTATTAAACCGGAAGAAATCACGCCCGAAAAGCTGGATTCATTTAATGTCGTTATTACCGGAGTTCGTGCATACAATACTGTAAATGCATTGGCTAACAAACAAAATATACTTTTCAATTTTGTAAAAAGCGGTAAAAACATGATCGTACAATACAACACGTATGGTAAAACCGTAACCGATCAGATTGCACCTTATCCTTTAAAAATTTCAAATGATCGTGTAACCGAAGAAAACGCTAAAGTTACTTTTCTGGCACCAAATCATCCTATTTTAAATACACCTAACAAAATCAGTTCAAAAGATTTCGAAGGTTGGACACAAGAACAAGGTTTGTATTATCCTGATCAGTACGATCCTGCCTTTACTCCTATTATATCGTCGCATGACAAAGGCGAATCTCCTAAAAACGGTGCCTTACTCGTAGCGCCTTACGGAAAAGGATACTATATTTACACTGGTCTAAGCTTTTTTAGGGAATTACCGGAAGGTGTTGCCGGTGCCTATAGATTATTATCAAACATGATTTCGCTAAAACAGCCTGTAGAAGCTCCTAAACAAGAAATAAAGAAATAAACATTCAAAATATGGAAGCTAAAAAAACTAAAAAATGGAAAAAAAGCTACACCTATGTTTTGGTAGCCAATGCTATTTACATTGTGATTTTTTTCTTAATCATGCAATTATACTCATAACTTATGCAACTATTTGATTGGATCGTACTTATTGTAACGCTTTTATTTATTGTTGGTTATGGCTCCTGGAAAACCAGAGGAAGTAAAACCGTCGAGGATTTTATTCTGGGCAACAACGAAACTCCCTGGTATACCGTTGGATTATCAGTTATGGCAACTCAAGCCAGCGCTATTACTTTTTTATCCACTCCGGGACAAGCGTATCATGACGGAATGGGTTTTGTGCAATTCTATTTTGGATTGCCAATTGCCATGATCGTAATTTGTGTGACTTTTATTCCGTTATACCATAAAAATAAAGTTTTTACCGCTTATGAATTTCTGGAGAAACGATTTGACCTTAAAACACGTTCGCTTGCTGCTATATTATTTCTGGTTCAGAGAGGTTTAGGAACCGGATTAACGATTTATGCTCCTGCTATTATTTTGTCAGCGCTTTTGGGTTGGAATTTGACTTTAATGAATATTATTATTGGTGTTCTCGTTATCATTTATACATTTTCAGGCGGAACAAAAGCAGTAAACGTAACACAGAAACAGCAAATGTTCGTGATTATGTCGGGAATGTTTATTACGTTTTTCCTTATTTTGCATTACCTGCCAAACGATATGACTTTTACAAGCGCACTGCACATTGCGGGTGCCAATGATAAAATGAATATTGTTGATTTCTCTTTTAACCCTGAAGAAAAATATACTTTCTGGAGCGGAATCACCGGTGGTTTTTTTCTGGCCCTCGCCTATTTTGGAACTGACCAGTCTCAGGTTGGACGTTATTTATCCGGAAAATCAGTTCGCGAAAGCCAAATGGGATTAATCATGAATGGACTTCTTAAAGTGCCAATGCAATTTTTTATCCTGTTGACGGGAGTTATGGTTTTTGTATTTTTTCAGTTCAATCCTGTTCCGTTAAATTTTAATCCGAATAATAAAATTGTCATTGAAAAATCGGCTTATAAAGAAGAATATCATGCTTTAGAAAAAAAATTAGTCACACTTTCAGAAGATAAAAAAGTAATTAATTTATTGTACATCGACCAGTTGAATCAGGATTTTGATAATCCGATTTTACGAAAAGAACTGGTGACTTTATCCAACAAAGAAAAGGATTTACGCGATCGTGCCAAAGAAATCATTTCAAGAGCCGATCCTGCCAGTGAAACCAATGATAAAGATTATGTATTTTTCCACTTTATCCTCAATTATTTACCTAAAGGACTTATTGGTCTATTATTGGCTGTAATTCTTTCGGCGGCAATGTCTTCAACCGCTTCGGGATTAAATGCTTTGGCTTCTACAACAGCAATTGACATTTATAAACGAAATTTAAAAACCGTAAAATCTGAGAAACATTATCTAAATGCCACCAAATTTTTTACCTTATTCTGGGGAGTCGTTGCAATACTTTTTGCCTGTGTAGGAACTTTGTTCGAGAATCTAATTCAGTTGGTTAATATCATTGGTTCTATTTTCTACGGAACAGTTTTAGGAATTTTTTTAGTTGGATTTTATTTACGTCGTGTAAAAGCAAAAGCCATGTTTATTAGTGCTGTTATAAGCCAAATTACCATATTTGTAATCTATTATTTTATGATTGCGATTCATCCAAGCGGTCAGGAAAAACTAGGCTATTTATGGCTGAATTTTATTGGAGCTATTTTGACTATAATATTGGCGCTGTTTATGCAGATTGCTTTTTTTAGAGGAGAAAAAGAGTCTGATGAAGTGGTTTTGGATTAATTGTAATTAAATAATGAAAATCAAAACTTCAATAATTCTACTTTTAATATTTTCATTTTTGTGTTCAAATGCACAAAATTTGCATGAAGCAAAAATTGATAGTCTATTTGTTAATTTTAAAAAAGAATCTTTTTACGAAAAAGTATACCCGGCAAAACAAGAACTTGAAAACTACCAAAAATCAATTATTCCTGAATTAATTAATCTTTTAAAGAATGAAGATTTTATAAAATTGACTAATACTTTCGATCTAATTTATCCTGGAACCACTGTTTACTATGGTCATGGATATTACATTCCTTATGATATCGATTGGATATCTGTACGTTCCGGTTGGTTACTTGAGGATTTGACATTTCAGGATTTTGGTTATCAAAGTTTAGAAGTTAACAATGAAACTCTAATGAAATTGGTTAAGGAAAATTACTATAAAAGTTATCTCAAAAAAGGAACTTACGAGTTAGACTGGAAAAGGAAAACATCTGTTAAGAAAAAAGCAGAAATCAGAAAAGTACTTTCGAAAAAAGCAGAAAAATGGTGGAAAAAAAATCAAAAAAGATGGAACAAAATTGCTGCAATTAAGGAAGCCTTACAATCGAATAATGAAAATAGATTAAGAAATGTATTTCAATATCTAAGAAACGGAGATTCAAAGTGTGATAATTTGACCAGGGAGCTATATAATAATGAAATAAAACCAATAATAGTAGCACTAAAAAAAACAAATGAATATCCTGAAGTACAAGAACAAATTGAATTAATCTTAAAAGAATCTGTAAGTTCGAAATTATTAGATAAAAGCAAATAATTATCGTTATTAAAATTACTGATGAAATTTCAGTCTGCAAAAAAAGTTTATTTAAATAAAATTAAAGCAAAATTCAATTCATGGAAAAGAAGATAACAGATAAAAGAAATTTATTTACTTCTGCCATTATAAGTATTTTGCTTTCGTTTCCGGTAACCGGATTTATTTATGGATTCTCTATTTGTAAAGATTGTGGAGAAGGAATAAGCGGAATTTTTGGCAGAATATTTATTGGTTTTGTTGAAGCCATTCTAACTACAATTACACTAGGCTCGCCTTGGGATAATGAAGGTGGAACAACAAGCACCAATCTTAGGTTTTATGTTTTTCTGGTTGCTTTAATTTTTACCTTGATCCTTTTTTTAATTCGGAAAAGAAATCAGAATAAGTAGTAAAATAGTAAAAGTGCTTTTGAAAACATTATATTTCCTTAATTCCTTAAAGTTGAATAAAACACGAGTGTCCTAGCCCTGATGGGAGCGGCATCCTTTTGTGCCGGGGTTCGGCACAAAAGATATAGCGTACAGCAGGAAATAGCTCCTAAAAATTCTAATTAAAAAACCGCTAATAATTTTAATCACAAGACTAAAAATCAAACTATAAGATTTTTGTCAGAAATGACAATACTGTTTTTGAACTTTGCATCTTAGCTCAAGCCAGTAAAAGCTGACATCGTAAACAAGCAAACCAGAACATTAATTTATCAAAATAAATAATAATTTTCTTTGCAATTCATCTATTGAATATTTGTAATAAAAAAGTACTATTTTAGTATTCGCCAAAACAAACCATTTAATGAAATATTCAGAGGAAATACAAAAACTACTTCCCCTAGGTTACATTTATCTTGTAATATTAGGAATACTCAAAGAGAGCATCTTTTATTATCAATTAGGAATAAATATTCTGAAATATTCAACTATCATGGACATTTTAATTAGTCCAATTGCTGAGTTTACTTCAAACCCAATAACACTTGGTTTTATAGTGTCACTTTTTATCTTTCATTATTATTTGCCAAAAATCTTCCTGAAGTATCGTAACAATAAAACATTTCAGAAACTTTCCGAATTAAAATCTACTGAAAAACTATCTGAAGAAGAGACTAAAAATTATTACATCTTTGCATCCTTCAAAATGTTTGCTGTTATTTTATTATCATTCTTCATCGGAACAGGAGTCGCTGGTGGTTACTCAACTATACATAGCATCAGGAAAAATAAGGTAGATTATAATTATACTTTAAATTATAATAGTGGCGAATCTGAGCAAATTTACCTCATAAGTACCAATAGTATTTATTATTTCTATGTTCAAAAAGGAAATAAAAGCATAAAAATCGCGCCCATTGCTTCAATAAAAAATATTGAGAAAACTCTAAAAGTTGGAATACTCGCAAAATAAAACAAAGTCTGTATTAAAAATTGGGAATACACGCATTTAATAACTAGTTTTATAAATCAATTTAATACACATCACCATGAAGGATTTAAAAAAATATAGCAATAAAACAAAAGCTGCTTTTATTTTACTTATTGTGATGCTGATCATTTTGTTAGGGAATTTTAATACGCTTCAAAATTCCAAAAATGTAAACGAAAATATTAATGCGATTTACAACGATCGATTGGTGGTGGCGCATTATATTTTTCAATATTCTAAAGAACTTCACTTTATAAAAGCCGAAGCTGAAAAACTCGACTTAAGCGATACTACTAAAAAAGATGAAATCATTCACACGTTAGATGTGATTCATAATATTGATGATCTGTATGCTAAAACCGTTTTAACGAATAAAGAAAAACAGTATTTTGATACATTTTTGATTTCATGCAAGGAAATAAACAAACAGGTTGCAAGCAAAAATTGGAATAAAATTGCCAGTTTAAGCCATGATGCATTATTGACTTTAGAATCATTATCTAATATCCAAATTCAGGAAGGAAAAGCTAAATTGGCGAGCGCGAATGCTATGTATAGCAAAAATAACAGCATTGGGCAGCTTCAGATTGCTTTACTTATTATTTTGGGCGGCATCACTTTTTATCTTTTAATTGTAAAGAAAATCAAGCGAAGCATAAAAATTCCTGAACCACCAAGTATGAACTAACTGATTTTATTTCAGCTTTCTGTCTTCTTCGTTAATCGCGAGATCGTTTATACTTGCAAATCTTTTTTGCATAAGACCATTTGCATCAAATTCCCAATTTTCATTTCCGTAAGCTCTAAACCATTCTCCCTGAATATTTTGATATTCATATTCAAATCGAACGGCTATTCGGTTTTCGGTATGCGCCCAATATTCTTTTTTAAGTTTATAGTTTTGTTCTTTTTGCCATTTTTGGGTTAGAAAACGTACTATCTCTTCCCTTCCATTTACAAACTGATCTCTGTTTCTCCATTCGCTGTCTAGCGTATACGCTTTTGAAACTCTTTCGGGATCCTGACTGTTCCAGGCATCTTCTGCTAACTGAATTTTTTGTATTGCTGTTTCATATGTGAAAGGTGGCAACGGTAATTTTTGTTCCATTTTTTTATGTAATTAAGGTTTGAATTATTTTTTTTGATTGTTCTATCAATTGATTGGATTTGAATAACTGACTTTCGATAATACAGCTTTCAAAAAGTAAATAAATATGATCTGCGAGAATCTCGTCATTGATACTATTTTTAAAATAATTTCGCAGATCTAATTTATGGCTTTGAATTACACTGAGAATTTTCACATTATCTGAAGGAATTTCTGAAAGTATATTCAGAAAACTACAACCTCTAAAATGCTCTTTCTGATTCATATCAATTAAAAAATTAAATGAAGCCAAAACTTTTGACTTCGTATCTTTTTCTGCTAAAGTGAAATTTTCTAATGCATTGAACCAAAAAGAATGTCTTTCATTCAAAAAAGCCACACATAAATCTTCTTTTGATTTAAAGTGTTGGTAAAAACTCGCTTTCGCCACTTTTGCTTCTTCAATAATCTGATTGATACCCGTGGCATTGTATCCCTGTTTGTGGAATAAAACTGAAACGGTATCTAAAATTCGTTCTTTTGGCAGCATTTGATAATCATTTAAGATATGCAAATGTAAATAATTATTTTTACAAACAGACAGGTCTGTCTATTTAATTATTATTTCTATTTATTAATACAATTTCGCCTTCTTTACGAAGAAGAATTTCTGCCTACTAAACAACCAATCTTTGTAGAGTTTCTTGCGAGAATTTCTCCTTTACAGAAATGACAAGATTGGGGTTTCTTTGCGGAGTATGGTGCGTTTTTATCTTTGCCAAAGTTTCAAGCCAAGACTGTAAGGAACTTTTATTATTTTTAGAGGAACTTATCGATTAGTTTACAACCAATTAAATTGCCTGAATTCGCAAAATTCACTGACAAACAGAGTGTTTTTTCTTAGTTTTAGGCATTAAATACTTTCATTTAATGCAATGGAACGCACATATTACAACGAGATTTTCGAATTGAATAGCCTCCAGCTTTAGCTGGAGATTAAAACCCATTAAATTAGATTGGAGGCTTTAGCCAAATAAGCTATAGTCTTAAACATCCTTACAGAAATTTGGCTAAAGCCTTTTTTTTGCTTTCTATTTTGACCCCCAGCTAAAGCTGGAGGCTATTCAATTTACAAATAGAAATGATAAACAATTGTTTATTAATGTGTTTTCACAGAATGTATTCAAAAAAAATAAGTTTTAAAGTTCCTTACAGTCTTGGTTTTAAACTTTAACATAGATCTTAAAAAATTAAACTCAAAAAAAAAATCCAAATTCTAAAACTTATAAAAGCTTTGAAATTTGGATTTTTTAAGATCTTGGAATTTAAAGCACTATCTGCTCCACTCTGCGATACTATCTTTGTTTAATTTTACGTAATCCTGATTGTTAGCAGCTTCAGCAGCAGCAAGAGAAGCTTTTGCAGTTTCTACCGCTCCTTTTTTATCTCCTTGTTTAGCCTGGATTTGTGATTTTAATCTTAAGATAAAATATGGTTTTTCGTTACTCATATCTAATGACTTATCGATATAAGTTCTGGCTGTTTCGATGTTTCCGTTTGATTGGAACAAATAAGTTGCAGCAGCAAAATAATCATTTGCACTTGGTCCGCCTAAAGTTTTTTCGATACTTGCTGTAGCAATTTTAGCTGTAGGAACTTCAAATTTTAAAGCTACATGAGAGTTTTCCCAAGCCATATCAAGGTATCCAAAATTAGGATCAAGACCATTGATTCCAATTGTAAAAGTCTCAAGAGGAGTTGGTAAAGCGTCTTCTTTTACAGTAGTTCTTAAAGCAACATAAGCATCGTTCCAGTTTTCAGGTAATCCCCAGTTGTCTGTAGAAAGGTAAAAAATCACTTCCCAGCTTTCGATTTTAGGAATGGTATATATTGCATATTTTCCTTTTTTCAATGTTTTACCATCAATTACTACATCATCACCAAAATTAATGATCGTATTTTCGTTTGCTCCGGTTCGCCATAATTTACCAAACGGAACTAAATTTCCAAAAACCGCTCTGCCTCTGGCGCCTGGTCTTGAATAAGTAACTTCAACATCAGTTAATCCAACTGTTTGTTTAATATATCCTTTAGGACTCGCTTGCGGAGTTTTTATTTGTGCCTCTGTAGCAAAAGGAGCCAAAACTATGGCCAATGCAATAAGTAGTTTTTTCATTGTTTGAGTTTATTTTGTTTTGTTCAAATTTACAAATTCAATTACCGAACAAATGTTAAATTTTCTATAATTCAGCCCTTTAACTGTGATATTTTTTGAGCGTTTAATTCATTAAAATGGTTGATAATGATATCAGCATCTGACAAATCCTGTAATTTAGAATGATGACTGTTATATCCTACACAATAAATTCCGGCCGCTTTTGCTGCCTTTACACCATTTGTACTGTCTTCAATAATGATACATTCTTCTTTCGGCGCTTTCGATAACGAAGCCGCATGAATAAAGATAGCCGGATTTGGTTTTGATTGCGGAAAATCTTCTCCGCTAACAATATCTGTAAAATACTGGTGCAGATTGAATCTGGTAAAAACGCGATCAATCGTAACTTTTGAAGCTGATGAAGCCAAAATCAATTGTATTCCACTGGAGTATAAATCTTTAATAAGATCCTCTACACCTTCTAAAAGATACAAATCTTCTTTGGTATCAAAAGCATCATTAAAGATACTTCTTTTTCTTTGGATTAAATCTTCGACTTCATGCTCTATTGTTGGAAAAAATCCTTTTAGAGTCTGAAACGTATTTCTAGTCGAAAATCCGGTAAACGAAGTATACATTTCTTCAGTTACTGTAATATCTAATTCTGAAAATTGTTTGTAGTAGGCATAACGATGAACGGGTTCTGTGTCTACAATTACACCATCCATATCGAAAATTACTGTTTTTATCATTCTTTTAAAGTTACTAAGTTTTTTTTTAAGGTACTAAGGTTCTGAGATGCTAAGGTTCTAAGTTTTTTTTTTTGATTTTAAAACTTAGCAACTCAGAACCTTAGCATTTTAGCTACTCTTTCTTAAGCAAATGTCTGATCACGGTTTCAGCTACGTATAAACCGAATAAACCTGGCATATAACTGTTGGTTCCGTAGAATGACTTTTTAAAGTTTTTTCCGTCGGTTAATTTTAAGCTTTTTTCGTCTTGAATTTCAGAAGAGAAAACTACTTTTAGTTTGTTTATTTTTTCTGCTTTCAGGCGTTTTCTGATCGCTTTAGAAAAGTAGCAGTTAATGGTTTTAGAAATATCAGTCACTTTTACTTTAGCAGCCAGCATTTTTCCGCCAGCGCCCATACTGCTAATGATTTTTACTCTTTTGCGTTTGGCTGCAATAATCAGGTTCAATTTTGGCGTAATGCTGTCGATACAATCCAATACATAGTCAAACTCTGGAGAAACGATCTCAAAAGCTCTTTCAGGAGATAAAAATTCCTGTACACGTGTAAGTTTCAATTCCGGATTAATATCCATTAAACGATCTCCTACGATTGTAATTTTAGGCTGACCAACAGTCGAATGTAAGGCCGGTAATTGTCTGTTGATGTTTGTAATATCTACAACATCTCCGTCTACAATTGTCATGTTCCCTACTCCTGCTCTTGCCAAAAACTCAGCTGCAAATGATCCTACTCCGCCTAAACCCACTACCAAAACATTTGAGTTTTGTAAATTTTGTAATCCTTCTTTTGTAAATAAAAGCTCGGCTCTTTCTGTCCACTCTGCCATATCTTAAATTATTGTTTTTTTAGTTTAAATTGTTTCATGTTCCAGGTTCTTGCCCTGAAAAACATTATTAAAATTACTTGAGATAATCCCTTGCAATTCTTTGATTGTTATATTTTTATATTCTGATGCTACATTATAAACCTGCTGAATTCCTTCTTCGATTGTATCTGTTTCCAGAAAAAAGCGATCATTCGGAATATTTTCAAAAACAGGTTTTAAATCTGGATTTCTCAATAGATATTTTCCAAATGAAAGATAAAATCCTGCTGTTATTAATTGATTGGCGATTTGACTATTTTTCGAAAAACCATGAATAATCATCGGAACCGATATTTTCATTTTCTTTTTAACAGCAATTACTTCCTGAAAAGCAGCTACGCAATGTATCACAACCGGTTTTTTATATTTTTCGGCCAAAGCCAGTTGTTTTTCAAAAACTATAATTTGCTGCTCAAACGGAATTTCAATGCGTTTGTCTAAACCACATTCGCCAATCGCCAGGCAATTTTGAGTCTGTAGTTTTTCTTCGATAATTTTCAAATATTCCTCAATTTGATCTTCCTTAATATACCACGGATGAATCCCAATGGAATAAAACGGAATTGAATCATCAAATTCATTCGGATATTGATTGACCAACTCCAATACATTCGGTTGATTCGTAAATTGATGGGTATGAAAATTAAAGAATTCCATTAATGAAATGTTTTAACTCCGGCTTTTATTTCTACATTCAAATCGTTTTCTAAAGGAACAAGCGGACAAGAATATTTATGATTATAAGCACAATACGGATTATAAGCCTGATTAAAATCGACCGCGATTGTATTTCCTTTCGGAATTTTTAAATCGATATATCTTCCTCCTATATAACTTTCTTTTCCGGAAGTCAAATCTGAAAAAGGCAGAAACAAATGATCTTTGTATTCTTTGGTTTTCGAAAGTTCTATATTTCTATAAACATTCAGTTTAAGCGCAACTCCGTCTATAGTAAAATATAAAGTTCCGTACTTGATATATTTTGGCGTTCTTGTTCCTGTGGTTTTCATTTCGAAAACTTTTTCGTTTTGTGCTTTTTCGAATTTAGCATTCACAAAATACTTACTGTTTATAGGATAAAAATCTAAAGTTTTAAAAGTCTTTAAATCTTCTGCCATCAACGGACTAGTTTTAGCATCAGCATATTCGCCATTAATGGTCTTCTGAAATTTTTCAGCTTCTTTTTGATCAAATTTATTTTGGCCAAAACAGAAATTCACAATCAGTAATATTAAAAAAGCAATACCGTTTTTCATCTTTGAAATTTTGAGCAAAAATAGTTTAAAAGTAACAAAGCAGCAACCTGTGATCCCTACAAAGTTTTGTAACTTTGCTGCAAATAACTTATTTATAATGCTCAAGACCGCTTTTAGTCACTACATCAATAATTTTAAAGGATTTTCAAGAGAAATTTGGATACTTACAATTGTCACTTTTATCAATCGTGCGGGAACGATGGTGCTTCCTTTTTTATCAAAATATTTAAAAGAAGATCTTCAGTTTACTTATAATCAAGTGGGATGGATTATGGTAGCCTTTGGTTTAGGATCAATGTTAGGATCCTGGCTTGGCGGAAAATTATCTGATAAAATTGGTTTTTACAAAATCATGATTTTTAGTTTATTTACGAGCGGAGTCTCACTTTTCTTTATACAATATATTACCACATTTTGGACTTTGTGCATTGCCATGTTTGTTTTAATGACCATTGCAGATATGTTTCGTCCGGCAATGTTTGTTTCGCTTGGCGCTTATGCCAAACCAGAAAACAGAACTAGAGCCTTGACTTTAGTTCGTTTAGCAGTAAATTTAGGTTTTGCCGCCGGTCCTGCGTTAGGAGGTTTGATTATTATGGGAATTGGATATTCAGGTTTGTTCTGGATTGATGGAGCTTCGTGTATTATCTCGATTTCGATTTTTGCTTTATTGGTTAAAGAAAAGAAAAAAGTGATTCATGAAGACAAAGCTGAAAGTGCAGCAGCAATAAAGTCGGTTTTTCATGATAAAATCTTTTGGGTTTTCTTGTTTGTGAGCTTTGTTACGGCTATGATATTTTTTCAGCTTTTTACGACTTTACCTTTGTATCATAATGAAAAATTTGGCCTAAGCGAATTTCAAACCGGATTATTAATGACCTTAAACGGACTTTTAATCTTTGCGCTGGAAATGCCAACAGTTGGTTTTATGGAAAGAAAAGGATTTCCTAAAATTAGGATTATCATTCTTGGATCGTTTATAATGTCACTCAGTTTCTTTTTATTATTAATAAATGTCTGGGCTGGAATTCTCGTTATTAGCATGATTTGCATTTCGATTGGCGAAATTCTAACGTTTCCGTTTTCGAATGCTTTTGCTTTAAGCAGAGCTCCAAAAGGTCAGGAAGGCCGCTATATGGCACTTTATACGATGAGTTTTAGCTTGGCACATATTATTAGCTCAAAAGTTGGTTTTGAAATTATTTCCAGATTAGGCTATCAAATCAACTGGCTTTTTATGGCTTGTATAGGAGTTTTTGCAACGCTTTGTTGTTTATGGATTAGAAAGGCTTTGCTAAGAGAAAAGGTTACTTAAGGTTCTATTTTACTGATTTACATTTATCTGGCAAATTTTACCGCAATTCCGATAGCTATCGGGAGCTAAGATTTACGCAAAGTTCGCTAAGTTATTTTAAGGTGATATTTTTATAAACATAAAGTTCGCAAAGCTTTTTCAACACAAAGCTTTGCGAACTTTTTTATTTAATAAAATCACACTTTAGATATAAAAAACTTTGCGCTCTTTGCGGTAAAATTTTCATCCTCCATTTTAATCTAAAAATCATACAATTATGGATACGCTTATATTATTTAAAAACAATTAAACTTCTTTTTTAGTTAAATAACTATTTTTATAGTTGCGTAACTAGAAAAATAGTTGTAGGTTTGAATTAAAATAAAAAAACATGCAAAAGTTAACCAACAAGGAAGAGGAAATCATGCAAATTTTATGGAAACTTAAAAAAGCATTCGTAAAAGAAATACAAGCAGAGATTACTGAAGATCAACCACATTACAACACGCTTTCTACGATTGTGCGCAATCTTGAAGAGAAAGGTTTTGTGGGTCATAATGCATTTGGAAATACGCATCAGTATTATCCAATAGTTACTTTAGAAGCTTATAGTAAAAAGTACATGAAGACTGCAATCGACAACTATTTTAATAGTTCGTATAAAAATATGGTTTCGTTTTTTGCCAAAGAAGAAAAAATTTCGGCAGCAGAATTACGTGAAATTTTAGCTATGATCGAAACTCCAAAAGAAGAAAAATAAATTATTATGGAAGCATTTTTCATATTTATCGCAAAATCCTGTGGACTATTAGTTTTGTTTTATTGTGCGTATTATTTTTTACTGCGCAAAGAAACTTTTTTTACTAGTAACAGATGGTTTTTATTGGCTGGGCTAATTACTTCTATTGTATTGCCATTTTTGGTTTACACCAAAGAGATATGGGTTGACCCTACTCCAATGATAAATTTAAATGTTTCCCAAATCAATGTCAGTCAGCCGATAGAGGAATCTTTTGAAATAAATTGGAACTATGTATTTCTTGTCCTATATAGTATAGGTTTCCTGATTTTTGTATTCAAATTTTTAATTGATTTTAGAAGCTTAAACTCCGTTTTAAAAGGAAAAAAAATATCACAACAAGCTGACTTTAAATTTATTGATACTAAAGAAAATATTGCACCATTCTCTTATTTCGACTATATCGTTTACAATTCATCAATGTACACGACTGTAGAATTAGAGAATATCATTGAGCACGAAAAAGTGCATAGTGAGCAAAATCATACTTTCGATGTACTTATCTCAAGAGTATTCTGCATTCTTTTCTGGTTCAATCCGGTTGTGTGGCTTTATAAAAAGGCAATTACCCAAAATCTTGAATTTATTGCAGATAAGGTTGCTGCACAAAGAATAACCGATAGAAGATCATATCAATACACCCTTTTAAAAATAACAACACATGAAAATTGTGTTGCCATCACCAATCATTTTTATCAATCATTAATCAAAAAACGAATCGTTATGTTAAACAAAAATCAATCAAAAAAACGAAATTCCTGGAAGTTTTGTGTTGTTGTTCCTGCACTTGTTGTGTTTGTTCTTTTATTTCAAATTGAGACTATTGCGCATGAAAAACCTCAATTGGTAACTGTAAAAAGCAATACAGAAGGAATTGATGTTTTTAAAATCACGAAAACAACTACAGATGAGGAATTCAATCAAAAAGTAAAAACGCTGAAGGAGAATTTTGACATTACAGCTTCTTTTTCAGATTTGGAAAGAAATTCAAAAAATGAACTAATAGCAATTAAAGTCGAACTAAAAAAAGGAAATGAAATTGCCAGGCAAATGCAGGTAGAAGGAAACAATGCCATCAAAGCTTTTGCAATCATTATCTCTACACTTGAAAACGGAAAACTAACAGTAGATTTTAAAACTGATGAAACTGCGATTACCAATGAAAATATACAAGCTTTAAACAATTCGGCATTAACCGGAGAAAAAGAAATTTTTATTAATGGTGAAAAAGCGACTGAGGCAGAACTAAATAATTTAGATTCTAAAGAAATTGAGAGTATGGATGTTTCGAAAAAATCAGGCAAAGCAACCATCAAAATCATTACTAAACATCTTACGAAACCAATTAAAATTAGTGACAAAGAAATTTATATTAATGGTGTAAAATCAAACCAAAAAGAATTATCAGATCTGGATCAAAACACAATTGAGAGTGTTGATGTAAATACTAAAGGAAATACAATTGAAATTACCACAAAAACGGTAACCAATAGTAATGATTCTAAAACAACTGCTAATGTTGTAACAATTTCAGGCCAGCAAGAAAAGCCTATTGTTTTAATTAATGGTAAACTTACCAGTCCTGATTTTGACATGAATGATATTGACCCTAACAAAATAGGCAATATGAATGTTTTGAAAGGACAAAAAGCAACGGAAAAATATGGTTCAGACGGAAAAAATGGCGTGATAGAAATCATTACTAAAACCCCAACAGACAAAGACGGAAATGAAAAAAGAATTTATAGAGGATATCCAACGATTAAAAGCTCTACTAGCGAATCATCGACTACTATAAAATCAGATACTAAGGGCAAAAAATTAATAATTGTTGACGGAGTAATAGTAACAGATAAAAGCATGAATGACCTAAATTCTTTAGACATTGAAAAAATGCAAATCTATAAGGGGGCTGAAGCTATTGCAAAATATGGAGAAAAAGGAAAAGATGGTGTAATTGTTATTACTACGAGAAAATAATTAAAACCCTGGTCTGTGACTGAAACTCCAAAAAAAGATAAATAAATATTATGGAAACACTTTTCACATTTATCGCAAAATCAAGCGGATTGCTAGTATTGTTTTATTGTGCTTATTATTTTTTACTGCGCAAAGAGACTTTTTTTAATAGCAACAGATGGTTTTTATTGGCCGGATTAATTACTTCTATTGTATTGCCTTTTATAGTGTATACAAAAACAGTTTGGGTTGATCCTACTCCGCTTTTAACGGATAATTTTCAAAATTATACTTCACAGTCAGTTGATACTACATCTTTTACAATCGATTGGAATTTAATTTTAATAGCTGTTTATACTATTGGATTTCTGGCATTAGTAATAAAATTTGCTTTTGATTTTTATAGTTTAAATACGGTATTAAAAGGCAAAAAAGTAAAGCAACAAGCTGATTTTAAATTTGTAGATATCAACGAAAATATTGCTCCTTTCTCCTACTTTGATTATATCGTTTACAACTCATCACTGTACAGCGCCTCAGAGTTAGAAAGTATTCTTGAACATGAAAAAGTGCATAGTGAGCAAAATCATACCATAGATGTTTTAGTATCGAGAGTATTTTGTGTGTTATTTTGGTTCAACCCTATTATTTGGCTTTATAAAAAAGCCATTTTGCAAAATCTTGAGTTTATTGCAGATAATGAAGCAGCACAAAAAATATCCGACAAAAAAGCGTATCAATACACGCTTTTAAAAATAACAACACATGAAAATTGTGTTGCCATTACCAATCATTTTTATCAATCATTAATCAAAAAACGAATCATTATGTTAAACAAAAAACAATCAAAAAAGAGAAATTCCTGGAAGTTCTATGTTGTAATTCCGGCACTTGCGGCTTTTGTTCTTTTATTTCAGGTTGAAGTAATTGCAAAAGAAAAACAACAAATTATAAAAGATCTCTCAGGAGAAATTAAGTCTGTAGATGTCTACAAAATCAAAAAGAATGCTACAGATGCTGAATTAAAAGAGATAAAAGAGAAACTAAAATCGATTCATAATATTGACTTTAAAGCCTCTGAAATAAAAAGAAATGCCGAAAACAATCTTACTTCACTTAAAATTGAGATCAAAAACGGCAAGCAGCAAGCCCAATCTATTCAAACTGGAGGAAATAAACCAATTGAAGATTTTGGAATAGTCGTTACAACAGATAAAGACGGTAACAAAAAAATAGGTATTCAAACTGGTGATGAAACAAGTAAAGATCAAAAAACTTCAAATACCAAAAAAATAACAATACACCAAGACACCAACGGTAACATTAATACTGACAAAAATGTTAAAAATAATCATACTTCTAATAAAAGCACTAGTACAAGTACTAGTACAAATATTGTAAGCGCTGATGCTGCTAATTCTTATAGCTACAATATAAATAGTAACGTTAAAAACGGAACCGTTATAACAGTTTCTTCAGAAAATGCACAAAAATCAGAACCATTAATAATTGTTGATGGTATTGTAATTACGTCAAATAATAGTACAGAAGACCTTCAGAAACTTAATATCCAATCAATGAATGTTTTTAAAGGTCCTGAGGCTTCAAAAAAATATGGCGAAGAAGGTAAAAACGGAGTAATTGTAATAGAAACTAAAAAAGAATAGTTTCTATTACTTAAAAAACTAAAAATCATGCAAAAGTTAACCAATAAAGAAGAAGAAATCATGCACATTTTATGGAAGCTGAAAAAGGCATTCGTAAAAGAAATACAGGCAGAGATTATTGAAGACCAGCCACATTACAATACGCTTTCGACAATTGTACGCAATCTTGAAGAAAAAGGTTTTGTAGGTCATGTTGCTTTTGGAAATACGCATCAATATCATCCGGTAATTACGCTGGAGACTTATAGCAAAAAGTATATGAATACCGCAATTGACAACTATTTTAATAGTTCATATAAAAATATGGTGTCGTTTTTTGCCAAAGAAGAAAAAATTTCGGCAGCTGAATTACGCGAGATCTTAGCTATGATTGAAACTCCTCAAGAAGTACAATAATCGTTATGGAAGCACTTTTTACCTTTATCGCAAAATCAAGCGGATTGCTGGTATTGTTTTATTGCGCTTATTATTTTTTATTGCGCAAAGAAACCTTTTTTACCAGCAGCAGATGGTTTTTATTGGCTGGACTAATTACTTCAGTAGCTTTACCTTTTTTGGTTTACACTAAAGTTGTCTGGATCGAGCCTGCTCCTGTTGAAGTTTCGGCAGCAAATGAAAATTTTAGCGCTGTTTCTGATTTAAAGTATACTCAATTTCCAGTTTCTCATCATATTGAAAATGAATCTTTTGATATTAATTGGAATTATATACTGCTGGCTATTTACATCATAGGTTTTATAGCTTTGATAATAAAGTTTGCCATTGATTTTTATAGTTTAAATACCGTTTTAAAAGGTAAAAAAGTACAACAACAAGCTGATTTTAAATTTGTAGATATCAACGAAAACATTGCTCCGTTTTCTTATTTTGATTATATCGTATACAACTCATCAATGTTTACGCCATCAGAATTAGAAAATATTATTGAACACGAAAAAGTACACAGCGATCAAAATCATACCGTAGATGTATTGATATCGAGAGTTTTTTGCGTACTGTTTTGGTTCAACCCAATAATCTGGCTGTATAAAAAAGCAATTCTGCAAAATCTTGAATTCATTGCAGATAGCGAAGCGGCCAAAAAAATATCCGACAAAAAAGCGTACCAATACACGCTTTTAAAAATTACAACACATGAAAGTTGTGTTGCGATCACCAATCATTTTTATCAATCATTAATCAAAAAACGAATTGTCATGTTAAACAAAAATCAATCAAAAAAGAGAAATTACTGGAAGTATTACGCTATAATTCCGGCACTTGTGGCTTTTGTGCTTTTATTTCAAATTAATACAATCGCACAGGAAAAAGAACGAAAAGAAGTTAAGAAAGTTACTGAGAAACAAGACCCGTCTTATGTTTTCAAAATTCAAAAAAATACAACTGATCAGCAATTAAAAGAAATGGCTGAGGACTTTAAAAAACAACACAATATTGATGTTGTAGTTTCTAATGTAAAAAGAAATACTAAAAATGAGTTAATCGCCATTAAAGTTGAGATTGCAAAAGGTACAGAAAATGTACAAACTTTAGAAATCGACGGTGATGAACCTATACATGACAGCGGAATAGCAATTACAACAGAAAATAATGGTTCTAAAAAAATAGGTATTGTTACTGGTGATTCAATTGAAAAACCAATGGTTGCCGGAAATCACGTTGCAGAAGTAAATCAAAAGAATACCTCGAATGTTTCTGCGGGAGCTGTAACCCCTCCTACGCCTCCATCTCCTCCTGCGTTTCCTGCCGGACCAATGCCGCAAGCGCCTAACGCTAATTTTAAAATGCCCAAAGCTCCTGTAGCTCCGGCAAATTATAAAGATAAAGCTGCAATGGCCAAGTTTGAAAAAGAAATGGCTGAATTTGAGAAAAAAATGGCCATTATTGAGCCACAAATGGCGGAGTACGAAAAGCAAGTAGAAAAATTGATGTCGCAAAGAGAAGCTATTTACGAGAAAGAAATGGCTAAATATGAACTTGCTATGGATAAATTTAATACCGATATGGATAAATTTAATCTCGACATTGAAAAGAAGTATGGAAAAGATTCTAAAACATACGAAGCGAACATGGAACAATTTGAAATTAACATGAAACAACATGAAATTGACATGAGACAACGCGAAAAAGACATTAAACAAAAGGAGAAAGATATAAAACTGCAGGAAAGAGACATGAAACTGCAAGAGAGAGATATGAAACTTCATGAAAGAGAATTAAAAAGAATAGAAAAAGAGAATAAAAGATCTTAATTCCTAGCCCAAAAAACATACATGAAAAACTCATTTTTTATTCTATCACTCCTACTCGTTTTTAATTTAACGTTTAGTCAAAAAAAGGAAGATCAATTAACCGAACAAAAAATTGACAATTATATTAAAGAAGTAATAGCAATAAATGAAATTCCCGGAGTTGCATTGGGCGTTGTAAAAGACGGCAAAGTTATTTATGAGAAATATTTTGGGAAAGCCGTTCTGGAAGAAAACAAAGCAGTGGATAAAAACACTGCTTTTAAACTCTTTTCTACAACTAAGCTTATTACCAATATTGGTGTGTTTCAGCTTATCGAAAAGGGGAAATTATCATTAGAAGATCCTATCTCTAAATACATTGACAATCTTCCTAATGAATGGCAAACGATACAAGTCAAAAACCTTTTGTCACATTCTTCTGGTTTGCCTAATATTATTAGGTTCGAAGACATAAAGATTACGATGTCTTTTGATGAAAAAATGGCGATTTTAGCTAAAAAACCAATGGAATTCGTTACTGGAAATGAATACAGTTATAATCAGACCAATTATTTGTTTCTAACCAAAATCATGGAGAAAATCACCAGTATAACTTTTGAGAATTACATTTTGCAAAATCAGTTTCCGGCAATACAATCGGGTATTTATTTTTCTTCGAATTTTGGAGAAAACAGACCTAATAGTGTTCCTAGATATAATTATAATATCGAAACTAAGAAATATGTAAGAAGCACTTCAAACTTTGGATATGATGCCCATTCTGCTAATGGCTTAAACATTACTTTACAAAACTTTATACGCTGGAACGAAAACCTCGATAAAGATGTTTATCTTAATAAAGAAACTAAATATTCGATGTGGAAGCCTTTTACATTTGCCAACAATACAGATCGTTTTGCTTACGGCTGGGAAATTGTTCCTGTAAATAAAATTCTTTCGTATGGGTTTACAGGAGGAAACGAAACGGCATTTAGAAAATTTCCTGATAATAAACTGACGATTATATTTTTAGCAAACGGGCATAAATATTCTAATTTATATGTTCAGAGTCAGGTAATCAATCATGTGGCATCAATTGTAGATAAATCCTTGACCGATGAATATTATCTCGCCGGTGAAAAAATCAATCAGAACTTTTTAAAATTAAATATCGAAGAAGCAAAGCAAAATTATCTAGATACAAAGAAAAGTCATCCTGATTGGGATTTTGAGTACAGATTAAACATTATTGGCTATACATTAATAGATCACGGAAGAATAAGTGACGGCATCAAAGTTTTAGAATTAAACACAATAGAAAATCCTAAATCCGGAAATGCATTTGATAGTTTGGCTGATGGCTATTTTAGAAATAATCAGTTCGAAATTTCAAAAGAAAATTATAAAAAGTCACTGGAACTAAAACCTGATAATGCTAACGCAAAAGAAATGCTGGCAAAAATAGATAAGCTTCTCGAAAAGAAATCATAAAGCTTATTGTAGTAGAAATTACCCAAAAAAGACTTTGCCCAACCGCAAGGTCTTTTTTTATATCTTTGCAAAAATTAAAATGCCATGTATAAAATTTTAGCCAAAATCAATAAAGTCCTTTTACCTAGTTTTACCAAACAAGGTTTAGACATTTCGAAAGCAAAAAAATGGCAAATGGCTATTATTGGTTATCGCGCTTTTGTTACAAAACGTGCTGTAGAATAATCAAAAAAAACACTATCCTTTATATTAAAGAGTTGAACTCAATTTCAACAATGCCTCTTGGAGATAGAAATTATTGCTTTGCAAATAC
Source organism: Flavobacterium piscisymbiosum (assembly GCF_020905295.1). NCBI lineage: Bacteria > Pseudomonadati > Bacteroidota > Flavobacteriia > Flavobacteriales > Flavobacteriaceae > Flavobacterium > Flavobacterium piscisymbiosum. Next base: position 4,617,004 of record NZ_JAJJMM010000001.1, read on the forward strand.
ATTTCTTATTCTCATCAATTATTTCTAATGAAGAACAAAGATTTCAACATCCCTCCTATTTACGCTGTACTTTTAGCTATCGTAAGTGTACAATGTGGAGCAGCAATTGCCAAAAGTTTATTTCCCGCAATTGGAGCAGCCGGAACAGCCTCTATCAGAATTGGCGTGTCGGCTATAATTTTATTATTGGCTTACAGGCCAAATCTAAAAACAATTACACCAAAACAATGGAAAATAGTTGTGCCTTATGGTTTGTGTTTAGGTGCAATGAACCTGGTTTTTTATTTATCAATAGAAAGAATTTCTATAGGATTAGCGGTTACGCTAGAATTTATTGGGCCTTTATTAGTAGCTATAATTGGGTCAAAAAGATTAGTTGATTATTGCTGGGTGATATTAGCAGCGATTGGAATCGCTTTAATCGCCCCGTGGACAAATGAAGGTATCGATCTTTTAGGAGTTTTCTTTGCGCTTTTGGCCGGTGCCTTGTGGGCAACCTATATTGTTTTAGGCGGAAAGATTTCTCAAATCATGAACGGTGGTCAGGCGGTTTCAACCGGAATGTTGTTTGCGGCAATTTTAATCCTGCCTTTTGGTTTTTACGAAAACGGATTATCGCATCTTACTCCAAAACTTTTGGGTATGGGTGTAGCGTTGGCCCTTTTGTCAAGCGCAATTCCGTTTACACTTGAGATGAAAGCTTTAGGACAGCTTCCTCCCCGAACTTTTAGTATTTTAATGAGCTTAGAACCTGCCGCAGCTTCTATTTGCGCTTTTATATTCTTACAGGAAAAACTTAATATATATGAAATTGTGGCTGTTTTTTGTGTTGTCATTGCTTCGGCCGGATCTACATTAACCGCTAAAAAATAAGTTATTAAACTTCTGATAATTAAAAATTCCAAATTCCAATTTAAAAGTTGGGATTTGGAATTTTTAATTTTTGGGTTTTAATAAAGCAGTTATTATTTTTTAGGTAATAAAACTGTATCTACTACATGAATTACACCATTAGATTGATTCACATCTGCAATAGTAACTTTAGAATTGTTTCCGCTTTCGTCCGTGATGTATAAATCTTTACCTTTCATCCAGGCAGTAAGAGTTCCACCGCTAACCGTTTTAAAAGTAGCTTTACCTTTTCCTGCTTTAATTGCTTTAGCAATATCTGAAGAATTCATTTTTCCTGCAACCACATGATAGGTCAAGATCGTTTGCAACATTTTTTTGTTTTCTGGTTTCAATAATGTTGTTACAGTTCCTGCCGGCAACTTGTCAAACGCGGCATTTGTTGGGGCAAAAACGGTGAATGGTCCTTTACTTTGTAATGTTTCTACCAAATCAGCAGCTTTTACAGCAGCTACAAGTGTAGTGTGATCTTTTGAGTTTACTGCATTTTCAATAATATTTTTATTTGGGTACATTGCAGCTCCACCAACCATTACAGTTTTTTGCGCAAATGATGTAAATCCAAATCCTAATGCTAAGATTGCTACTGCTAAAAATTTTCTAGTTTTCATAATTAATATTTTAAGTTATAAGCTCATTTACGCGGTAATAATTGTTTTGGTTTTATTAAATCTTCAAAAAAGTTTAAAAAACATTGAAACATCTTTAAAAAAGTCTGTAAAACAAGCTTTTAATACCTAAAATTATTTTTTATTATTTTTAAATTCGACTTGATCAATATGTTAATTTTATTGTTAACTTTAGTAAATAAATTCATCTTTTATGGAAAATCTACCTAAAAAAATCAGAAGTAAAAAGTTAAGTACAAGAGTTGATTTAACCGCAATGGTAAGTGTTTCTTTTTTATTGATTATCTTTTTTATGGTCACCATTGAGTTGGCTAAGCCAAAAGTTGTTGATTTAGGCTTACCAGATAAAGATTGGACGTACGGTAACGGTACATGGATCAGTTGTGGTGGTGGCGAAAGAACTGTCACTCTACTATTAGGTAATAATAATAAATTAATATCCTATATGGGATTTATGGAAAATCCAATGGCTCCGGTGAGAGAAATTAGTTATGGCAAAGATGGTATTAGAAAAGAGCTTTTATTAAGAAATAAAAATATGCTTGAGTATTCCGCTCAATTAGGAAAACCCGGAAGAGGAATTACTGTTATTATTAAGCCAAGCAAAGAATCTAATTACAAAAATTTAGTCGATATTCTGGACGAAATGGCAATTGCTAAAATTGATACTTATGCAATTGTAAATGATTTTACGCCAGAAGAATCAAACTTATTAGCTGCAAAATAAAGTTCTAGTTAATCAATTAATTTCATCTGTCATGCAAAATCTACCAAAAAAAATAAGAAGTAAAAAGTTAAGTACGAGAGTCGATTTAACCGCAATGGTAAGTGTTTCTTTCTTGTTGATTATCTTTTTTATGGTTACCATTGAGTTGGCTAAACCTAAAGCAGTTGATTTAAGTTTACCTGATAATAGAACAATTGTTTGTGGTCCAATAACACGTGAAGGAGAAAATAGATCAATAACTGTAATGTTAGGTGAAAATAATAAATTGATATATTATATGGGTATTTTAGAATCTCCAATGATTGCTCCAAAAGAAATTAATTATGGTAAAGACGGAATTCGAAAAGAACTGCTAAAAAGAAAAAATAGTTTGCTCCGATATGCTTCTAAAGGTACAAAACTAGAAAGCATAACAGTAATTATCAAGCCAAGCAAAAAATCGAATTATGGAAATCTTGTTGATATTTTAGATGAAATGAAAATTGCAAATATTAGTACTTATGCAATAGTACCTGAATTTACACCGGAAGAATCAAAATTATTAGCTTCAAATTAAAACATTTCAAACATGCAACATCTGCCTGAAAAAATAAGAAGTAAAAAGTTAAGTACACGAGTTGATTTAACTGCAATGGTTAGCGTTTCGTTCTTGTTAATTATATTTTTTATGGTTACGATTGAATTATCAAAACCTAAAGTTTTAGAATATGGAACACCTGATTGTGATGATTGCGGTGAGAGATATGGTTGTAACATGCCTGATGAAAATCGATCAATGACAATACTCCTTGATGGTAATAATAAAATGATTACATATTGCGGTTTGTTATCATATCCAATTGACGCACCCAAAGAAGTAAAATATGGTGAAAATGGAATTCGTCAGAAATTGTTAGAAAGAAGCAAAAAAGTTTACGAATATTCAGCAGAAAGAGGCAAACGAGGAAGAGGTATAACTGTAATTATTAAACCAAGTAAAAAATCTAATTATGGTAACTTGGTAGAGATTCTTGATGAAATGAAAATAACAGGGATAAAATCTTATGCAGTTGTTGATTATTATACTCCTGAAGAAACAAAATTATTAGCTGAAAAATAATCCAAACTTCTTTTGAAAATTACTGCCTTAGCCCAGATAGAAGGGAAAATCCTTTTGTGTCCGCCGCGGCGGACATAAAAGATTGGAATGATAGCTGGAAATAGCTCCTAAAGAAGAACTTTAAATTATTAAATTCCAAATTCTAATAGAAACGCGCTTCTCCCGAAGCCTCGGGACGCTCAGCGTGACAACTTGAAACAAAGAAACCTTGAAACAAAAAAGTGCATAAAAAAAAGTCCCACATTGCTGTGGGACTTTCTATATTTAGATAAACTAAGAATTATTTTTTCTCAGTTTTTTCCATTTTAGCTTTCAATGCAGCTAATACATCATTGTTATCTCCTAAAGTTGCAGCTGGTGCATTTGTAGATGAGTTAGATGAAGTATTTTCAGTTGCAGCTTTCACGTTTTTCTCTTCTTCTTCACGGAAGATAGCAGTGTGAGAAGCAACTACTCTTTTGAATTCTTTGTTAAATTCGATTACTTTGAAATCAGCAGTATCACCTTTTTTCAATTTCTTTCCGTCTTCTTTTTCAAGGTGACGAGTAGGAATGAAAGCAACGATATCATCTCCGAATTCTACAGTAGCTCCTTTGTCAACGATTTCAGAAATTTCACCATTGTGGATAGTTCCTACAGCGAAAGAATCTTCGTATTGATCCCAAGGATTAGCAGTAGTTTGTTTGTGACCTAAAGATAATTTACGTCCTTCAACATCTAATTCTAATACAACTACATCAAGTTTCTCACCAACATTTACAAATTCAGATGGGTGTTTGATTTTCTTAGTCCAAGATAAGTCAGAGATGTAAATTAATCCATCAATTCCTTCTTCTAATTCTACGAAAATACCAAAGTTTGTAAAGTTTCTAACGATACCTGTATGTTTAGAACCTACTGGGTATTTAGAAGTAATATCAGTCCATGGATCTTGAGTCAATTGTTTGATACCTAATGACATTTTACGGTCATCTCTATCTAAAGTTAAGATAACAGCCTCAACAACATCTCCAACTTTTACGAAATCCTGAGCAGAACGTAAATGTGTAGACCATGACATTTCAGAAACGTGGATTAAACCTTCAACACCTTCAGCAACTTCTATAAATGCACCGTAATCAGCGATTACAACTACTTTACCTTTTACTTTATCACCAATAGTTAAATTAGCATCTAAAGCATCCCATGGGTGAGCGTTTAATTGTTTCAATCCTAATTGAATTCTTGTTTTCTCATCATCGAAATCAAGGATTACAACGTTTAATTTTTGGTCTAATTCAAGAACTTCACTTGGGTGGTTGATTCTGCTCCAAGAAAGGTCAGTAATGTGAATTAATCCGTCAACACCACCTAAGTCAATAAACACACCATAAGAAGTAATGTTTTTAACAACACCTTCTAATACTTGTCCTTTTTGTAATTGACCGATGATTTCTTTTTTCTGTACTTCGATATCAGCTTCGATAAGCGCTTTATGAGATACAACAACGTTTTTGAATTCGTGGTTAATTTTTACCACTTTGAATTCCATCATTTTGTTTACATATACATCGTAGTCTCTAATTGGCTTAACGTCAATTTGAGAACCAGGTAAGAAAGCTTCAATTCCGAAAACGTCAACGATCATACCACCTTTAGTTCTGCATTTTACAAAACCATTAACGATTTCTCCTGTTTCGTTTGCAGAAATAACTCTATCCCATGATTTAATAGTACGTGCTTTTCTGTGAGATAATACTAATTGACCTGTTTTGTCCTCACGGATGTCGATTAATACTTCTACTTTGTCACCAACTTTTAAGTTTGGGTTGTAACGGAATTCGTTTAAAGAAATAACACCTTCCGATTTTGCATTGATATCAACGATAACGTCTCTATCTGTAATTCTAACAACTACACCTTCAACTACTTCTTCTTGATCTGTAGCGATGAAAGTTTTTGATACTAAGTCTTCGAATTCTTGTAAGTTTTTCTCATCTACTGCATCGATACCTTCTTCGAAGTTATGCCAGTTAAAATTTGCTAAAAACTCTTCTTGTGATTTTAATTGTTCAGACATGCTGATAAAAAATTTGTATTCTGCTTTTCTTGAGTTTCATAAAGCGATAGAAAAAACAGAAGTTGTTTTACATAAATAGTTGATACCTAATGGAAACTCTTCTCTGCCAAAAGGTTTGCAAAATTAATACATTTATTTGTAATAGCAAAACAATTCTATATGATTATCAGTGTATTGTTCAGGAGCAGCAAATTTAAGGGTTTTCAAGGCCTCAAGTCCCGCTTTCACCCCTATCTTTTATGGTGGTTGTTTTAAAATTGTATTGAGTTTTTGAACTTACAGAGTTACTCGCGTAGACACTTCCTGCGTCAGTGTGACAATATTGGGGTAACTTAACTTTTCTTAATTACTTAATGATGTAAATTTCGTTTGAATGGCACACGGATTAAACACAATAATTGTCATTTCTGTAACAAGATTGAGCAGAAATCAAAAAGGCAGCTCGCTTTGAACTGCCTTTATCTCTATTTATTTTGTTTGGGTTTCCTTAAAATAGATTATCTACTATAAAATACCTGTATCGATAAGTCTTGCGTATGGACCTCCGGAGATTTTTCCTTTGGCGTCTACTATAAAGAAAGTTGGTGTACCAATAACCCCGTAGTTCTTGAAGTTTATTCCTGCAAATCCTTTGTAATCGCAAAGCTGCTCTTTCCACGGAAATTCATGACTATGACCGTCGCCTGCATTTGCCGTTAAATCTGCCGATACTGTGATTACTTCGTAACCTTTGTTTTTTACAACTTGGTAATTACCTATTAATTGATGAATCTCGTTCTCGCAATTGTTACAGCCTGACTCGAAGAAAAATAACAACGTTTTGTTTTTGATTACTTTTTTGCCTGTTGCAGTTTGTAATACCGGTGCTACTTTAATAGGTCCCGTAATGGCGTACTGCAAGTTTTGACCGGGATTTTCTATCCTACCGGATTTTTTTACATACTCCCCTATTGCCATTACCATCTCGTCTTTGCCTGCTTTTGATAAAACGGCTACCATTTTCTCTGCAAAAGCAGTATACACACCATTGTTTCTAATACGGACAAATATCTTTTTAGTATCCTGCAACCAGATTGCATCGTCTTTGATTATGTTTTGCTGCAATTGTGACCAGCTCTCGATTGCCGGACTCCACAAGCTGCTTGTATAAAGTGCACCAAAATCCATTTTGTCTATTACAAAAGTGTTCATTTCTTTGGCTTTGGCGTCTTCTGTCTGGTCTAAACTGCTGCCCACACCCGATAAAAAATCATAGATCTCTGCAAATCGTGCCGCATATAAAGGGCTTTTTGTCGTTTCGCTTTTTAGAGCCGTAAACTGCTGATCCAGATTTGACTTTTCTTTTTCGAGAGCCGGATATAAAGGTTCCTCTTTTTTATAGGCTTTAAGTGCATATTGCACCATTCCTGCTTTTTCTAAAATGCTTTTTTGCTTTTGGATTCTATCAAGCACAAAATTATTTTCTGTTGAGACCGTATATTTTATATTCTCCATACTTGGCTGTTCGTCAGAACAGGATATCGTAAAGTTTTCATTATTTACAATAAATTCAACACCTGCACCTTCTTTAATTAAAAAATGAGAAAGCCCGGCATATCCTTTTTTACTAAATGGGAATACAAGGGTAGTTTTACCCGCTTCATCCAGTTTTCCTGATGCTATAGTGTCTTTTTTATCTCCACGATCCAGAAGATACCTATATTCTTTTCCTGCAAAATGCGGAAAATCTACCTGTATGGTTTGTGCCGACAATGAGGTTATTGTGCTTAGCAAAGCAAAACCTCCTATAAATAGTTTTTTTATCATTGTTGTTGTTTTTAAGTTTATATTTCTTTTAACCGCAAAGGACGCAGTCCCGACACTTTGGAATTGGCATGAATTTTCATTTTACAGAAAAAACAAGTTTAGGGCTTACTTAACTTTTCTTAATTGCTTAATGGTGAAAGTTTGGCGTAAATGGCACACGGATTAAACGGATTCGCTACAGCGAAAACACAGATTAAACACGGATTTTCTCTCGTCTCGACGCTTCGGGATTGAGAAAGACAAAACATAATCTTTACGCAATACAACCACAAACTTGTTACACTGACGCAGGAAGTGTCTCCGCAAGCGACTCTACAATCAAAGTTTTTTTTTGGTAAAGATTCTCAAAACCTTTTAACGAAACCGATAGTCTTTTCAGTGCTTTTTTTTTAAACCTGTATTAAGTTTTTGAACTTACGGAGTTACTCGCGGTGACACTTCCTGCGTCAGTGTGACAATATTGGGCTTACTTAACTTTTCTTAATTGCTTAATGGTGAAAGTTTGGCATAAATAGCACACGGATTAAACAGGGATTTTCTCTCATTACGACGCTTCGAGAGCAAAGGCAGTAAGTAAGACAAACATAACTACCATTTACCACCCAAATCTCACATCCTACATCTCACATTTTCACACCTTTTCTCTCTCCTAATTCTCAAAAAAAACAAAAAAAATGAGGGAGCCAGTAACTCCCTCATCTGGTACAACAATAAAAGAAAACAATGAATTTTAAAAATTGTTGTATTATTATTTTTAATTAATTTTATATATCATTTTTTCTTAATTCTCTGATATACAACGGATATTTGCCCCCTGAAACTTATTAGTACCAAGCGTACCTGCCTGATTAATATATCTAAAACCACTAGCAGGTGAAGCAAACGTTACACTACGCCCCATAGGATAATTATAAGTTTGTACGTAACCAACATTACTAGTCCAATACTGGCCATTGGCATATAAACCAACCTTACCGGTTTCATTAACATATCCAGTCACAGGCAACGCTAATGAATTACCCACTTTAAATACTAGTGCATTAGCAACTCCGGTGGTAGCAACAGTTACAGTATTATTAGCAACTAAACCATCCCATTCACCGAAAGATGGTATACGATACCCAGAAGGGCAAGGGTCACTACCAGTTTTTTGCGTACCTGCAAGATTTCCTCCCCAAGTAAATTCACTTGTAGGCCCTGTGCTAGCAACTTGAGGCCATGGGTAGAATTGATAACCATTATAAATATTTGCAGGAATTTTTCCCACAGGATCTTTTACTCCCCATTGGTAAAAATCTCCAATTAAACCAGAATTTGGCACCATAGGGTCTAAACTTGTGTTTGCTCCAAGGTTATGACACATAAAAGATTTAAATACCCCAGAAGCTATATAAGCACCACAACAAGAACAATCCTGTATTTTTGCCGTTAGTTTTACCTGTACATCTGTACCGCCTCCGTTAGCACTATTGTTATAAATAACATATAAATCAACCGATAGAGCATCGGTTGTTGTTTTACCAAAAGCTGCACCTGTACCAGTACCGCTAGTACTGCTCAACGTGTTTTTGTACACTACCGTTGCTGTAACAGCTCCTGATACATTAAGTGCTGCTGGATTGCCATTATTAGTAAGCGATTTTACAATAGCACCACCTAAAGATTCTACATAAGCAAAACGAACTTTACTTACTGCGCCGCTTGGGGTAAACGTATAGGTTTGTGTGTTAGTAGCTGTCTGGCTAAAATCTGCCTTAGTTGCTATACGAGATGCTAATGGTCCGCAAGAGCCGCCATCGTTACTTTCTGCAATATCAAAACATGTTTTACCACTCAATGATCCTGCACCTGTTGGTATTGTAGCCGGGTTAGCGTTTGCTATTACCGTAAATACCGGTGAAGTTGCTTGGTAATTACCCGCACAACCATTAGTCACAATACAATAAAAATAAGTTGTACTAGCTTCAGATGGAATGTAAGAATACGAAGCCGAAGAACCACCTACCGCTGCACCTCCTGTTGTACTAGCTGTTGCATTTCTGTACCATTGGTAGGTTGGGTTTACCCCAGATGATACTGATAATGATACCGTAGCACTTGATCCTGCAGTTACTGTTTGAGAAAGTTCAGACTGCGGTGTAAGCGCAGGTTGAGGACATTCGTTGTTCATGATAATTTCAATTGGCAATTCAACTGATTTTCCACAGCTGTTTACAGCAGTTACTTTAACAGTTAACTTCTCATTATCTGCTCCTGAAGCTGGAAGCTGGACAGAAACACTCGCTCCTGAACCTGTAATAACAGCTCCTTTATCGGCCGTCCATGTATATGATACTGCAGGGCCAAACTCGATAGCAGTCTGCAAACCAACCTTACCTCCGTAAGTAGTTGGTGCAGGTTTTGTAACCCATGTAAGTACCGGTAAGTCAGAAACATTAGCTGCAATTGTTTTTGTAGCCAGTGTACTTGAACATCCTGAACCATTAGTCACCATACCTGTATATACCACACCTGGTGTAGTTACGGTAATAGTTGGTGTTGTCTCACTCATTTTTATACCATCTTTATACCAGGTATAAGTATAGGTTCCTGCTATTGCGGGTACCAAAGTTAAATCGGTAGTACCTGCGCAAAGTACAGAGTTTCCTGTAATATTAGGCTGCGCCGGCGCACCTCCTGTTGTAACATTTTTATCTACCACACTTACTTCATTAGAACAGGTAGCTCCGCTATTATCTGTAGCTACCAAACGTAACGTAATTTTAGTTAAGTTAGTTGGTACTATAAAAGGATTAGAACTGATAATATCATTACCATTATACCAGGTATAGGTAATGCCGTCTCTTTTATTTATAACATTTAAATCTAGTGATCCGCCTGCACAAAAGGAGTTAAAACTGCTTAAAGTTTGTCCGTTTACCAATGCATCAGCATCATCAAGAGTTACTTGCCCTGTTGCAGTACCTTTAGTAATACTCACAACATTTGAAGGTTTAGAATAACAGCTTCCTTCTTTTATAACCGCAAACCATTGCCCTGTACTTGCATCACCGGTTAAGACTACTGTTGCTCCAGATCTTTCTTCTACTCCGTTGTGTAACCATACTACATTTGCAGTGTTTCCTGTTGCTGTAAGCGTTACAGAATTGCTTCCGCAAAGAACTCCATTATTAGAGGCAATAATTGATGTAGTACCAGATGCCGCTGTAGCAGATGCTGTAACATTACGCTCATTTGCAGCATTGGTATTACAACCAACTGCTCCCATTGAGATATTGTATTTACCTGCCAAATCAGCAACATAATAAGAAACTCCTCGAGCTACCTCAATACCATTACGTGTCCAGATTAATTTATCAAGATTTGCTGTTGCAGAAGGAACTGATAAATATACAGAACCTCCGGTACATAATGACAGACTAGTACTTGACGGGCTCACTGTTGGCACCGCATAAGATATAGAAGTACAATCTACCCCAGTTTGAGAGAATAAAAATTCTTTGTACAAACTTGTACAAGTACTTGTTACACGTATTAATATGGTACGCGCATTTATTGTAGCATTTTCATTAAAAGCAACTTTAAATGATCCCGCTACATTATTTACATCATATAAGTTAGCATAATCACCGCCTGCTACAATGCTGATAGAAAATGGCCCGTTAGGACAATCTACATCTGAAATTGTAAACGTCTGGTCACAACCAGTTCCGTCTGCTGCTACATTCACACAAGGTGTCGGGCTTATGGTTGTCTGCGATGTTCCATCACATAAACTCACCCAGCGGGTGCTGTTCCAGTACTCTACACAACCTGTAGTACTATTGTAAATGGTAAGGCCATTACCAAGCGCATTGCCTTTTACAGCAAAAGCATTACGCTGGGCTGTTGTCATTTGAGGCAGTCTAAGCCCGCCAATATTTGCAAGCTCTAACACAGAAAACGCCTCAGGACCTTTCTTAATCCCTATAGAGATCTGTGCATTTGTATTTACTGAAAATAACATAGCCAAAAATATAAGCCATGTATAAAATAATTTTTTCTTCATTATTCAAATTATTAATTTATTTTAAAAATTACCAATACTCAACCTGTATTTAAATGGTAAAGTCATTATAATATCCTGTTAATCTATACGCTACAATAGTATAGTCATTCAACGATACCGTATAGTTTGTTTTAATTGTTTTGCACCTTAATACATATCCTGTAACGATGTCGTTTTCTTTTTTCATTTTCTGTTGTCATTTTTATCCATCTATTTATACTGCTATCCTAATGATACAATCCCGAAACAGCATCGTTAAATGGTGACTATATTGAAACTTAAATGACTTTTGTTCTAAATTCTTACAATACGAGGTTGTAATATTGTCTTTTGCAAAGCAGGCCTTGACAACAAAACAGCTCTTGTTGTAGTATTAATTACTAATTGTACTTAGCCATCAGGATTGATTGACGCAATGATTTGTGTTTGACAACACAAGATACTCCAGTCCAACACTTCAAATGTTAACATTATTTTCTTTTTCAATTTCACACTCTTTAAACTTATATTAATAGTACTATAAAAAACAATATTTACGTAATATTTTATTTACAAAAATAAAAACGAAACTAACTATTTTATCACATTTGTAGTTGTGAATTGCAACTTTAAAGATTATTTTACTATTTTTATGACTTTAATATGCTAAAGTCAGGGTGTTGACTTGCGTCTATAGCCGTTATTTTACTACTTTTACATCATGGATATAGGAGGAAATATAAAAAAGTTTAGAGAACTAAAGGATATAACCAGAGAAGCGATAGCATCTGATTTAGGTATGAGTGTAAGTAATTATTCTAAAATTGAAAGGGGGGAAATCGATTTGACTCTTTCACGAATAGAAAAAATAGCCCAAATACTAGGTGTAGATTTATCACAGATATTAAATTTTGATACCTCGCAAATATTTAATGTTGCACACATTGATTTATCACAAGGACTTGGCGCTAAAGCCGAAAATATGTACTTTAATACTGCAGATGAATATAAAGAAAAATATATCAAACTACTAGAAGCCGAAAATGAAAGACTAAAAAGTCTTGTTAAAGAATAGCTTTTTTTTTCAGACGATTGGAGGTTTTAGATTGTAGATCCGACTCTTAGGGCAATGTCATAAAGATTGTCCGGAAGGGAACGCGGATGATACAGATTAAACATAGATTCTTTTCTGTCCTGAAGTTTCGGGATCGGGACCACCATAAAAAGATATCCGTTCTATCGGGGCTAGATTAGAAATAAGGTAGTTTTTAGAATTTTTAAATTTTCTTTTTAAAACAGATCATGAAAAACTTTCTCAAGAGCCTCTCTTTGGAAAGGGGAATGTGGATAATCTATAGCTACTAAATACAACAAATAAGCACTAATTGCTAAAATAAGCACAAAAATAAAACCAAAAATAGTTTTCCAAAAAGTAGTATTGGGATAAAAAGTATAATCTTTCCCATCAATAGAATTTGCAATAAAAATACAGGGATTTATCGTAAGATCCGGCCTATAATGAGCCAATCCTAATAAAAAAGCACGAATCAAATCTTTTCGATTAATATAAGGACTATTTAAAAGATAACTGGCGTTAAAAAAATCAGTATGAATATATTCTTTTTCATTTACCGCAACTTTCCAAAAATACTTAACGATTCCTGTTCCATTTGACTTTCTGCCCCTGGAATCATATGAAATACAATCTATATCAAATTCGGCTGTAAGAAGCCCCGTTTTTTTTCCTAAGTCACTTCTAACAAAATTATCCCATAAAATCTCATTTACAACAGTATTATCAAACCTATTGAAATAGTGTATCCCTTTTTCATCAATTATTGTGGTAGTAAAACGTTCTTTTCTTGTATAAATAACTTTATATATCATCAAAGTCAAAATAATAGAAATTATTATTATGAAAATAATAGTGCCTGGAATGTCTTTTCTGTTTTCGGCAGCTGCTTGAAATAATTCATTTATCAAATAAATTATAATCCCTGCTAATAATATTATAACACTGATAACACTAAAAGCCACAATAAAATCCCAAGTTCTATTTGTAGTTGAACGTACAGCACGAAACGGAGGAAGCGTATCAGAAGAATATTTACTTAATCTTGGCACGAGAGTTTTATTTAGATGCAAACATACAACAGTTTCGTTATTTTTGTAAATAATATTTTACAAAAAAAAATAATCGGTTTTATTTTATATTTTTGCTAAATGACTTTAAAACTTGAAGATATAAAACAGAAAATAGAAATTTTCCATCGAAACGGACAAGTAATCAATGCTGTTTACTGGCTTTTAAAAAAGTATAATCTTAAAAATAAAAACCTAAAAGGATTCGAATTCAGAGAAAAAGCAAAGCCTGATTTTATCTTAATGACAACCGAAGGCGATTTCGGACATCCGCAAATTATACGAATTCCTGAAAACACTTTCGAATTTCCATTAGAATTAATGCTTGTTTTAATTGCTCACGAAATGGTACACGTCAATCAAAAAACTCAAAAACCTTATGTTTTAGATAAAAATGAAAGAGAATGGCAAGCTTATTACGAAATGAATTTTCATACTCAGTTTCCGCAAATTCCTGAAATATCAAATTTTCACAAAAAATTCTTCGCCAACAAAGGTTTGGAATATTATAATCGAATGGGAGAAGGTTCTGAACTTCAAAAAAAGTATGCAGATCAGAAAAAGGAAGTCGAGAATTTAATTGCTTTTTTAAAATAAATTTTCAAATTGCTATTCAAATCAAATAATAAATAAGCCCAAAAACCACAATACAAAATAAAGCAGCCATAATCCTGATCAAATTTCGTTGACGATAATCAATATTGTAGTTTTCCGGATCAATATAATGATTGGAGAAAATAATGGGATCTACCGTAATATCAGGTCGGTAATGAGCAACTCCTAATAAAAATGTTCTTATTAACTCTAATCGATTTACATAAAACATAGCAAAAAAATGCCTTCCTAAAAAAGCATCGTTATGTACCGTTACCGTATTATCAATCAAAACAGGCCAATAAAACTGATCGTAAAATGATTTCATAGGTGTAACTGATGTAACATCATACTTAGGAGGTTCAAATACATGCGCAAGTTTTTCCCTTTTTGCAAAACTGCTCCATTGTAAATCTTTAACCACTCTGTTATTAAATTTATTAAAATACAGAATTCCCTTTTCGTCGATTATAATACTGGTAGACATTTTTTTTCTGGAATAAATCAGCAATACTGCTATACCGCATAAACCAATAAAAAATATAAGAAACAAAAAAACGGAAGCTATTACATCTAACCCTATTTCTTCTGAAGAACTAATAAGTAAAAAGACAATTCCTGCAACAAAAAAAAGCACAAAGAATACCCAAAATAACGCAAAGATAAAATTCAGCAATAACATTGGCTTTGAGATGATAGCCTTAAATGGTGGAATTGATTTTTGTTGACTTAACATACTTTGATCTAAAAAAGGAATAATCAAATATACATATAACTGAAAAGAAAAACCCGCTTTCTATTTGTAGAAAGCGGGTTTTAAATATATAATAAGTCATTAATGACTCAAATTCTCTATTTCTTTAGGATCGTGTTTGTGTTTGAATAAAACAGCAAAAGCAATTGCGATAACCAATGCATAAGCCGCAAACGACAACCAGATCGTATGCCAGTCCTTCATCAAAATTGGATTGGTAAAAATTCCGTCTGTTGAAACTGAATTTCCCTGACTTTTTACAAAATCTAACATTTTAGAATTTGTTGCATCGGTTTGTAAAAATCCTGCTAATTCACTTGTATTGCTAAATGATTTTGTAAAAAAACGATCAATTGCCCAACCCGAAGTTAAACTTCCTAAAACAGCCCCTACTCCATTGGTCATCATCATAAATAATCCTTGAGCTGATGAACGTATTTTAGAATCGGTATTGCTTTCTACGAATAAAGAACCTGAGATATTAAAGAAATCAAATGCCATTCCGTAAACAATACAAGACATAATAATCATCCATAAGCCACCTACAGGATCTCCAAAAGCAAATAATCCAAAACGTAATACCCAAGCGAGCATACTAATCAACATTACTTGTTTGATTCCAAAACGTCTTAAGAAAAACGGAATTGCCAAAATAAATAAAGTTTCAGATACCTGAGAGATCGACATAATAATAGTCGAATACTCAATTACGAAAGAATCAGCATATTTAGGAAAATGTTTAAATTCATCCAAAAAGACATCTCCGTAAGCATTTGTTAATTGTAATGCACCTCCTAAAAACATAGAAAACACAAAAAACAAAGCCATTTTGTAATTTCCAAAAAGTTTAAAAGCTTCTAAACCTAAAGTTTCTGTTAATGTAGCATCTTCTTTGGTAAGGCGTTGTGGCTTACATTTAGGCAATGTAAACGCATAAATCCCAAGAATTAAGGCTCCAACCCCAGCAATATAAAACTGATATTCAGTCGCCTTGCTTCCACTTAAATTAGTGATCCACATTGCAGCGATAAAACCAATAGTTCCCCAAACACGAATAGGCGGGAAATCTTTTACTATGTTTTTATCATTTAACTTAAGCGAGGTGTATGAAATAGAATTACTTAAAGCAATTGTTGGCATATAACAACACATTGCAGCAAACATTACATATATAAAATTATCCGGTGTGGTTACCTGTGCAATACCAAATAAAACTAAAGCGTAAATTATATGCAAAAAACCATATAACTTTTCAGCATTTACCCATCTGTCAGCAATGATCCCGGTAAGTGTTGGCATGAATAAAGAAGCAATTCCCATGGTTCCGAAGACAAGACCAAATTGGGTTCCTTCCCAATTTTTAGTTCCAAACCAATAATTTCCAATTGTTATAAGCCAGGCTCCCCAAACAAAAAATTGAAGAAAGCTCATTATAATCAACCTGTTTTTAATTCCCATATGATGAAATTGTCTTTAGAATAATAAATGAAGCGGTAAAACTACCATTAAAATAAATATCTACAAAAATTTAATTCGTTTTTACGACATCATTTACTAATTCTAAAACAGCATCAAATTGTTCTTCTCTGCTTAAGTAAGAATTATCTATTTCTATGGCGTCATCTGCAATCACCAAAGGAGAATCTTCACGATGTGTATCGATATGATCTCTTTCGACTACATTTTTCAAAACATCTTCGTAAGATACATTATCGCCTTTTTGCTGCAATTCGTCAAAACGCCTTTGTGCACGGGTTTCGGCACTTGCAGTCATAAATATTTTAAGTTCGGCATTCGGGAAAACAACTGTTCCTATATCCCTTCCGTCCATTACAATTGCTGCATTTTTTCCCATTTCCTGTTGTTGTTCTACTAATTTAGAACGTACCTCAGAAACTTCTGCTACTTTACTTACAAAATTAGAAACTTCAATAGTTCTGATTTGTTTTTCGACGTTCTCACCATTCAGGAACATTTCACCAAAACCTAAATCTGGATTAAACTTAAATTCTAACTGAATTTTAGGCAATGCTTCTTTTAAAGCATTTTTATCAAAAAAATCAGCTCCTATAAACTTATTTTGCATTGCAAAATAGGCAACTGCACGATACATCGCTCCGGTATCTACATAAACATATTCAAGCTCTTTTGCTAATTGTTTTGCTAAAGTGCTTTTTCCTGTTGATGAGAATCCATCAATAGCAATGGTAATTTTTTTCATTTTTGTTTTTTAATTTATTATTGTGGTGCCGGAGGCGGCTCTTCATTAGAATCTGTTTTTTTAACCTTTTTAGATTTATTTGACTTGCAGGCCTTTACTATTTTTAGTTTTTTAAATTCTGATTCTACAATTGCATCATGATTATACTTTATACTTAATTCGTCCTCAACATTAACAAAATAAACAAATTTAATATTTAAGGTATATTCATTAATTTTTGTAATGATACGTTTTAAAGTAACACCTTGCATTTCTGAATAAATTTCCAACGATTCATTCTCTTTGTTGTAAAGAACTTTTTCAATCTTATATTTTTCGACTTTTCCATAGGCCCCATCGTTGGCAAGAAACTCTATTTCATTAAATTTAAACCAAAGTGGTCTGCAATAATTATAAAACACAAAATTATTATTCTCTTTTTTGATATAATACCAATTTTTATCGGAATACATCTTCATCGCACTTTTTAAATCATTCTGCGAATATAAAACACTATTGAGCAGAAGTAAAAATAAAATATAGTATTTCATGAAATTTTAATGAGAGAAGATTTAAAACAAGCGCAAAAAAAATTATCAGTAAAAAAATATTTACTGATAATAATATTATTCAATGTAAAGTTTGTTTTTTATTATTGGTTAAACCCGTTTTCAATAATAAACATCCAAAATAATCTTAGATTTTGAAGTATCGATTATTTTTTCAATTCTTTTAAAGAATTGTTCGTTTACCATTGGGCATCCGTGACTATTACTGATGTAGTAATCCTGCTCATCATAAGGAACAGCTGAATAATAATGTAAAACGATAGCTCTCTTTAAAGCATTATTATTGGTCTCGTCTAAACCATTTAATTTATATGATTTTCCAAATCCTCCTTTATAGCATTTTTCGATAGAATATCTTCCTAATGCAGTGCAATTTGAGTTTGGTTCATTACTGAATTTTAAACTGCCTTTAACTCCGGTTTCAGATCCGGAACCATGAGCAACAAGACCCTGATCTAAAATTTTATTGTTTACCAAGTCATAAACAAAAAAGCGATTTTTACCTGATGGTATTCTCATGTCTACAAAAAAAGCAATTTTAGTATTGTATTTAGGATCAATACTAATCATGTTTTTTATCTCACCTATTCTGATATTCATTCTCTCTACTTCAAGAGTAGACATAACTTCTTTTTTATAGTAGTGCTTTGTACCCGTAAAAAACCCTACAGTCATGAACAAAAACAAACTGAATATTTTCATATAGTTATTGCAAATTTAAAATTAGACCAAAAAGACTTGTATTAGCTGCCAATGTATATCTTGAGTACGAATAATTAAACTTTAACTTATTCATTTTTAAACCAAACCCTAATGAGATTCCTGAAAAATTACGTTGTTCATCAATTCTTAATTCCTCTCCTCTTCTAAAATTATATCCTAAACGAAAATTAAATGCCTTTTGAGGAAAAAGTTCCAATCCAAGAATAACATGTCGTAAAGCATTATTTACAAACGAAACTTTCTCATTACTTGTTGATCCGTCAATATTGGTTTCGCCACGAACGGGATTCGAAAAAGAGATGTTCCATTGTTGCAAATTCTCTAAAGTAAGATACCAACGAATAGGTACATGTTCTAATTCTTGCGAAACACCAGCGATGATTTCAAAGGGCAAATTCTCTTGTATTCCTGAATAAGTAGTAAACTGTGTTCCTATATTTCGAAATACTAGGGCCAAATTTACATTATTTTTTTGAATTTCATACATAATTCCCACATCAATTGCACCACCTATCGAATTATAACTTTCTAAGGTCGAAGTTATTAACTTAGCATTAGCTCCGATATGTAAGTCTGTAAAAGGAATATTATAAGCGTAACCCAAGGAAAGAGCACCTTCGCTCCCTGTAAAATCTGATGTTGCCTGGCCATTTTCGTCATAACCATCAAACGAACCATAGTTAATATAACTTATTCCGGCGTAAAATGTTTGCACATGCCGATCGTAAGTATAAGCGTAAGAAGCTGTTCCGTAAGAAGCTTCTCCGTAGTAATTACCATAATTCATTGCAAGGTGATTGTCCATATCTTCGTTTAAAGCTGCTGGATTAGACATCGCCTGATTGACATCTTCATCATAAATCGTTATATTTTTCCCGCCTAACGCTGCCTGCCTTGGTGACGTCGTTAAATTAAGAAATTGATAAGTGTAACGCCCTCCTATTTGTCCGAACGAAACGGAACAAATTAACATAAATAAAAGTAAAACGAATCGTTTCAACATGCTTTTGGGGCGAATCCTATATGGGAATAACGCAACTGCGAAGATAAAATTATATAACTTATAAAAAATAAATAAATTTAAATATCAATAAAAAAAATCCAAATTCCAAAACTGCGTTAATCAGATTGGAATTTGGATTTTAAAATATTGGAATTTACAATTGAAATTTTTATTTCAATTGTTTTGCGTTTTTCACACTTTGATCTGTCAAAGCCAAGGCTAATACTTCGCTCATTTCTTTTACATAATGAAAAGTCAGGCCTTCTAAATATTCTGCTTTGATTTCATCAATGTCGCTTTTGTTTTCGTGACATAAAATGATTTCTTTAATATTCGCTCTTTTTGCTGCTAAGATTTTTTCTTTGATTCCGCCAACTGGTAAAACTTTTCCTCGAAGCGTAATTTCACCTGTCATAGCCAAGCTTTTCTTTACTTTCTTTTGAGTCAATAAAGAAACCAAAGAAGTCAACATTGCAATACCGGCACTTGGCCCGTCTTTTGGTGTAGCACCTTCAGGAACGTGTAAGTGAATATTGTATTTTTGAAACAATGCTACATCCAATCCTAATTTCTTAGCATTTGCTTTAATATATTCTAAAGCAATTGTAGCTGATTCTTTCATTACTGTACCTAAATTTCCTGTAATGGTCAATGAACCTTTACCTTCAGAAATTAAGGATTCTATAAACAAAATATCTCCGCCAACACTTGTCCATGCTAATCCTGTCACAACTCCTGCAATATCGTTGTTTTCGTATTTATCACGCTCTAATCTTGGTACACCCAAAACTTTTACGATATCTTCGTCAGTTACTTTTTTATTGTACTCCTCTTCCATCGCTACAGATTTTGCTGCATTACGAATCACCTGCGCAATTTTAGTTTCTAAGTTACGAACGCCAGATTCACGTGTATAACCTTCTACTATTTTTTCTAATTGTTTTTTACCAATCGTTAAATCTTTAGCTGTTAATCCGTGTGCTTCAAGTTGTTTAGGAAAAAGGTGTCTTTTTGCAATTTCTACTTTTTCTTCAATTGTATAACCTGACATCTTAATTACTTCCATTCTGTCACGCAAAGCAGGCTGAATAGTCGCCATATTGTTAGATGTCGCGATAAACATTACTTTAGATAAATCATAACCCATTTCAAGGAAATTGTCATAAAAAGCATTGTTTTGTTCCGGATCTAAAACTTCTAATAAAGCTGAAGACGGATCACCACTATTTCCACTCGAAAGTTTGTCAATCTCATCTAAAATAAAAACAGGATTTGATGTTCCGGCTTTCTTTAAACTCTGAATAATTCTTCCTGGCATTGCACCAATATACGTTTTTCTATGCCCGCGAATTTCTGCTTCGTCACGTAATCCACCTAACGAAATACGCACATATTCACGACCTAAAGCTTCTGCAACCGAACGTCCGATAGATGTTTTACCAACTCCCGGAGGACCTGTTAAACATATAATAGGCGATTTCATATCGTTACGAAGTTTCAATACAGCCAAATGTTCGATCATTCTTTTCTTAACTTCTTCAAGTCCAAAATGATCTTTATCTAATATTTTCTGAGCATGTTTCAAGTCAAATTTATCTTTAGAATATTCGCCCCAAGGCAATTCTAAAAACAACTCTAAATAATTACGCTGAATTCCAAAATCTGGTGATTGCGGGTTCATTCTGCGCATTTTAGACAATTCTTTTTCGAAATGTTTCTGCGTTTTTTCGTCCCATTTTTTGGTTTTCGCTTTCAGTCCCATTTCGTCCATTTCCTCTTCTTGCGAAACGCCTCCCAGTTCTTCCTGAATGGTTTTCATTTGCTGATGAAGGAAATATTCACGTTGCTGCTGGTCTAAATCAAAACGAACTTTTGACTGAATGTCATTCTTCAATTCTAACTTTTGCAGCTCAACGTTCATATAACGCAAGGTTTCAAGCGCTCTGTCTTTTAATCCGTTTATCGATAATAAGCCTTGTTTTTCTTTTACCGACAAATTCATATTCGAAGAAACGAAATTGATCAAAAACGACTGGCTTTCAATGTTTTTAATCGCAAAAGTAGCTTCTGAAGGAATGTTTGGACTTTCCTTTATAATTTGAATGGCCAATTCTTTGACAGAATCTAAAATAGCTGTAAATTCAGTGTCATTTTCTTCAGGACGGTCTTCTGAAACTTCTTTGATTGCTGCAGTAATATAAGGATCTTCTGAAACAACTTCATCAATTTCAAAACGTTTTTTTCCTTGTAAAATAACGGTAACATTTCCGTCAGGCATTTTTAAAACGCGTAGAATTCTGGCTACAGTTCCTATTTTATGAATATCATCTTTCGATGGATCTTCGTCTTCTTCATTAATTTGAGAAACTACTCCAATGATTTTTCCGCCGGCATTAGCATCGTTTATTAATTTAATCGATTTGTCTCTTCCTGCAGAAATAGGAATAACAACTCCCGGAAATAAAACAGTATTACGTAAAGGCAAAATAGGTAATGAAAGCGGAAGCTCCTCATTGTTCATTTCCTCTTCGTCTTCTGGAGTTAATAATGGAATCAATTCTGCTTCTGAATCAAATTCTTGAAGTGACAGATTGTCAATTGTGAGTATTTTATGGTTTGACATAATAGTATATAAGTCGTTTTGTCATTAAAATTTTAGTACTAACTGCAAATGTAGTCTTAGATTCATTAATTTGTAATAAAAATATTCTAAGCGCTTCATTTACAAGATAGATCGTTAAAATAGACAATCACTATGCCAAAATGAACTATGATTTATCTATTTTAGATAGCCAATCTAGTAAAATCAAATTGTACTACCAAAAAAAAAATCCACCCAAAGGCGGATTTAATGTCTTTAGTGTTTTTATTATTACAGATCCTCAGTATTTATACCAAAAGACCCTGTAATTGTTTTTTTCTTACCAGTAGTAAAATTACTAACAACGAAATTAAAAGTACCTTCTATTTTTGTTGCTGTTTTTGAAGTAATGGTTAGCGAACCTGATTCGGTGGTATACAAAAGGTCATCTAAAGTACAAGATGCATTCGCAACATTTACAAGTTCCTCTCCGCCTCCATTCAATGTAACACTCGAAGCCTGATATGTTCCAACACCATATGATTTACTAACGCCTATACGAACACTATCCTCATTACCTCCATTCTTTGCTCCTACTATGCTAAAATACGGATAAACACCACTTGAACTTACACTAGCCACATCAATATCGTTTTCAACAAAGTCAACGCCATCTATTTTTGCATTTAAAAAACCGTCAGACTCTTCAACAGGTGCGGTTTCTGTATAAGGTATATTCGTAAAAGAACCATTAGTAATTATCTTGGTTTCGGTTTTATCATCACCTAAATCTCTAAAACCTGTAAATTGAAATGTTCCTGAAATAGTTTTTTTAGTTTTATCTACTGCTGTAATGGTCACAATTGCCGTATCAGTGTAATTTTTAACTCCAAAAAATTCTGCAACTTCATTTGATGCGCTTATAAATGGATTTTCAGTATCTACTGAGCCATAAGACAGGACAAATTTTTCACCGTCATCTTTACTATTTGCCCATGTATAAGTTCCTACTTTATTACTTGGTAAAGTTATCTGAATTAAATCTTTATTTGATGTTCTAATTCCTGCAATGAGTACAAAATTATCTGTTACAATGGCGCTTGAACCATTAGCAACAAAGGCATTTCCTCCCACGGTTGCCTTAAAAACTCCTGTACCGGCTGGATTATTTCCGTTTCCGTTACCAGCCTCCTGATTGCCATTATTATAATTTAGCCCATCCTCAAAGTCTTTAGTACAAGAAGTAAAAGATATTCCCAAAGCAAAAAGCAAAAGAAATAAAATGTAATTTTTTTTCATGAATTCTTTATTTTAATACAAAATTTAATTTTTGCTAAAACTAACTAAAAATCTTACACAAAACATTACTTTCAACTATAATTTTTGACATAATGAGATTATTACACTTATTTTCAAAAAAAATAAATTTATTTTTAGCAAAAGTGTAACAAACTAAAAAAAGCACCGTCCTTATTAAAAACTAGCAACCATTACTTGAGTATAACAAACCAAAATATCGAAGAATTAATCGCGCTTTGTAAAGAAAACAATCAAAAGGCACAATTTGAAGTTTACAATCGTTACAGTAAAGCTATGTACAACGTAGCTTACCGTATTGTAAAAGATGAACATTTTGCACAAGACGTTATGCAGGAAGGTTTCCTTAAGGCTTTTACAAAAATTAACGACTACAAACAAGAAGTGGCTTTTGGAGCATGGTTAAAGAAAATAATTGTCAATTATAGTATTGACTTTTATAAAAAAAATAATGCCTTTCAAGTTGAAGATCTAAGTAAGACATTATATAAAATAGAAGAAAATGATAGTTTTTTTTCTGAAAATATAGATTTGAATTCACTTAAAGTGAAACAGGTTTTAGATACCATCTTAAGTTTAAAAGACAATTACCGCATGGTTTTGACGCTTTTTTATATTGAAGGTTATGATCAGGAAGAAATATGTGAAATTCTGAATATTAGTTATGCTAACTGTAGAACTACACTGAGCAGAGCAAAAGAAGGTTTACGAAAAAAATTAGAGGAGATATGAAATTGCTATTAATAAAAAGTTTGTGCGCACAAATAAATAAAAAAGCGACGACAGATTCACCACTAACAAATAAATTTTAGATATATGAAAAAGGAAAATGACGAATTAGATCAATTATTTGAAAAATTTGAAAATCAATGGGATGTAAAAAGGATGAATGCAGATCATCAGGTTGATTTCTTAAATAAATTGAATAACAAAAAACAACCAAAGAAAAAGAATCATGCAGTTTGGGCAATTGCTGCTTCTATTGTGATATTACTGGGAGTGTCTCTGTTTTATAATAATAACGAAAAGCCTAAGGAATTCAAATTTGCTTCAAAAGAAACAAAAAGAACCGATTCGATATTTAGTATTTTAATTGATAATGAGCTAGTTAAATTAAAAGAAAAAAGTTCGCCTGAAAATGAGCAAATCATTAATGACGCATTAAAACAAATGAAAGTTTTTGATGCAGATTATGCAAAAATTATAAAAGAAGTTCAGAAAAATGGCGAGAATAAACAAATTATTTACGCCATGATCAGCAATCTTCAAACCAGAATATCTTTTTTACAAACAGTTTTACAACGAATTGAAGAAAACGAAAAATTTAAAAATACCACAGATGAAAAAACATTATAACATACTTATCTTATTCATTTTGATTCCTTTTCTAGGATTCTCAAATGATGATACTTTTATTTCTAAAGAAAAAAACATCAAGAAAACCTTTATTGTTAATTCTAATGCAGGAATTGATATTGAGAACAAATACGGTAACATCACTGTAAGCACCTGGGATGAAAACAAAATTGACCTTGATATTACTATTAAAGTTTCGGGCGGAAATGAAAATTGGGTAAACGAAAGATTAAGCAGCATCGATGTCGATATTAATGCGCTGAAATCTATGGTTACCGCTATCACCAACATTGGAAATTCTTCATTAAAAAGCAGAGGAAGCAGCAATAGTTTTGAAATTAACTATGTGATAAAAATTCCAAAAAACGGAACTGTAAAACTCAATAATAAATACGGGAATATTACGACTCTCAATTTAGAATCTACTACTGATATTGCTTGTAAGTATGGTAAAATTATATTAGGAAAACTTAATGGGGACAGCAATAGAATCGAAATTGGATACAGTCAGAATTCAAGCATTGATTATATTAAAAACGGAAACATTGAAGCACGTTATTCAGGAATAAAAATAAATGAATCCGGTAACTTAAATGTTGATGCAAATTATACCGACGTATCATTGTTAGACGGTCAGAACATTAAATGCAAAGGAAACTACGGCAGTTTTAAATTTCAAAAGATAAATTCACTTATTGGCAGTAGTAATTATGTAACTATATCTATTGCAGAGGTTTTAAATAGCCTGAATATTGATGCTACGTACTCAAAAATAAATGTAGAATCAATGAGTGAAAAATCAAAGAATGTAAATATTAATACAGGATATACCAATATTGCTTTAGGTTATGACGCCAACTATTCTTTTGACTTTGATATTAATACAAGATATGGAAGTATTAAAAATGACAGCTCTTTAGAAGTTATGGTTAGCGAAATTAAAAGTAACAACAAAAGAATAAGTGGGTATAATAAGAAAAAAGGACAAAATAAAGTCATCATTAATTCTAGTTACGGAAACATAATTCTAACTAAAAGATAATCGAATCATAAATCAATCAAAAACAACAATTAAAGAATCAAACAATGAAAAAAACTTTTAAACTATTCGTATTTAGCGCATTATTAATAAGTTCTATTGGAAATGCACAATGGTCAAACAATAAAATTAAAGGAAACGGAAAGGTTGTTTCTGAAACAAGAACAACATCAGATTATGATGTAATAAAAGTAGCCGGCTCATTTGATGTAGATTTGGTAGCAGGAAAAGAAGGTAAAATTAT
This sequence comes from Flavobacterium piscisymbiosum, assembly GCF_020905295.1. Lineage (NCBI taxonomy): Bacteria > Pseudomonadati > Bacteroidota > Flavobacteriia > Flavobacteriales > Flavobacteriaceae > Flavobacterium > Flavobacterium piscisymbiosum. The sequence goes on from NZ_JAJJMM010000001.1 coordinate 4,642,782, forward strand.
CATTAAAGGAGAGGAAAATCTAGTTTCGGCTATAAAAGTGGAAGTCGAAGATAATGTCTTAAAAATTTACGTTGAAAAAGGCACTAATATCAGACCGAGCTTGGGTAAAAAAATCGAAGTTACTGTTCCTTTCGAAAAAATATCAGAAGTAAGCCTGGCAGGTTCAGGAAATGTTCAGTCTAAAAATGCTATTAAAAGCGATAAATTTACAGCAAAATTGGCAGGGTCAGGAAACTTTAACCTGGAAGTAAACTCAAATAATTTAGAGTTAAATTTAAGCGGATCCGGAAATATCAATTTAAAAGGAAGTTCAGATAGTTTAACAACCAAACTTGCAGGATCAGGAAATATTGAAGCTACAAATTTGAAAGCTAAAAATGTTGATGCAAACGTTTCCGGATCTGGTAACAGCCGTGTTAACTGTGCAGAAAACCTAACAGCAAGAATTGCAGGTTCAGGTGATATCAAATACACCGGAAATCCTGAAAAAAGAGATGTAAAAGTTTCTGGTTCAGGAAGTATAACAAAAGTATAATTGTAAAACACTATAAGAATTACAATCATCAATCAAATCAATTTGTCTTAATTTACTACAGATTAAATCCCCCGAAAGGCACTTTATTAATTTAAAGTGCCTTTTTTGGTACTCTTCTCAATAAGAAAATTGCTGTAACGAAAAATATTCCCAGAATAAAAATTGCAGAACGAGGACTTCCCGTAATCTGGTCAATAACACCGTAAACACACATCCCTATTACAATTCCTATTTTTTCTGCAACATCATAAAAACTGAAAAATGAAGCAGTATCTTCTGTTTCAGGTAATAATTTTGAGTATGTCGAACGCGACAATGCCTGAATTCCTCCCATTACAAATCCTGCAATAGTGGCTGCAATATAAAAATGTAAAGGCAGATAAATAAAATAAACGATCACACAAAAAACTACCCAAATAAAGTTAATTACAATCAGGGTCGGAATATTACCGTATTTCGCTGAAGCTCTTGAAGTTGCAATAGCTCCAACAACCGCTACAAGTTGTATTAATAAAATGCAAATAATTAAACCTTGCGTACTATCTTCTTTAGATTCCCATTGAATTTCCTGTGCTCCAAAATAGGTAGCAACCAACACTACAGTTTGTACCGCCATACTCGAAACGAAAAAACCTCCTAAATAACGTTTTAAAGGAATGTTTTGCTGTAGCAATGCCCAAACTTTCTTTAACTCTTTAAATCCATTAAATACAACAGATCTTGTTAGTTTTTCGCCCGTTTCTTTTCGTCCTTTTGGTAAATAATAATAAGTGTATTGGCTAAAAAGTATCCACCAGACCCCCACCATTACAAACGAATATCGCATTGCTTTCATAGCTGCTTCTCCATCTGATCCAGTGATTCCGAAAATTTTTGGTTTCATGATCATTGCTAAATTAATGATCAACAAAATTACACTTCCAATATATCCTAACGAATATCCTTTGGCACTAATTTTATCCTGTTGTTCTTCAAACGCGATATCCGGCAAATAAGAATTATAAAAAACCAAACTTCCCCAATATCCCAGTAATCCAAAAAAGTAAAAAGCCAAGCCGATATAAATATTGTCTAAGTCAAACCAATACAGCCCCATACACGATAACGCCCCCAAATAACAGAAGAATTTCATGAATGCTTTTTTATTACCAACATAATCGGCAATTCCCGATAATAAAGGAGATATAAAAGAAACTACTAAAAATGCCATAGCCGTGATAAAACTAATCAAAGCCGAATTTTTTAAGTGCATCCCAAAAACATCAATGTAATGGTCACGTTCTGAAAATAAAGCTTCATAAAAAATAGGAAATACTGCTGATGCGATTGTAAGCGTATAGACAGAATTTGCCCAATCATAAAAAGCCCAAGCATTTAATAATTTTTTATCTCCTTTTTGTAAATTTTTCATAGAAATGGTTTTGTTAACAAGCTACGAATTTATCTATTTTTTATTATAATCAAATAGAAATTTGATAAATCATGTATTAATAAATTATAAACAACTTAAACTTTTGTTTTACATAAAAAAAGCCATTCACCGTGATGAATAGCTTTTTGATTATTTTTTGAGCAATTTATTTTTATCTAATAACCCCAACTTTTAATGCTGTCGCTTTTGCTTCAGGAATTAATGATTTTAGGTTTGCGATTCTAGTTGCATCAGCAGGGTGAGTACTCATAAATTCCGGAGTTCCTGATGCTCCTGATTTTGCTGACATTCTGGTCCAGAACGCGATTGCATCATCCGGATTATAACCAGCAATTGCCATAAGTGTTAATCCTATTTTATCAGCTTCGGTTTCGTTACTTCTACTAAACGGAAGCATTACTCCTACTTCAGAACCCAACCCGTAAGCCTGAGCAAAAATTTGCTGAGTTGATTCCGACTTTCCACTTGTTGCTGCCCCTAAGGCTGCACCGCCAATTTGCTGTAATTGTGCCGCACTCATTCTTTGTGCACCGTGATTCGCTAATGCGTGAGAAACTTCATGCCCCATTACAGTAGCAAGGCCAGATTCGTTTTGTGTTATTGGAAGAATTCCCGAATAAACTACAATTTTACCTCCTGGCATACACCAGGCATTAACTTCTTTATTATCTACCAGTTTATATTCCCAACGATAGTCAGTTAAATATTGAGACTGACCTAAAAAAGTCAAATATTTCTCAGCAGCTTTTTTAATTTTTCCGCCAACAGTTTCTACTAATTTAGCATCTGGAGTTCCTGTAATAACTTTATTCTCCGCTATAAACGTACTATATTGTTGAAAAGACGATGGAAATAATTCACTGTTCGAAACGAAGTTTAAATTTTTCTTTCCTGTAACAGGATTAGTTGCACAGCCGACAACTAAAACAGCTGCCAAAATTCCCGATAATAAATGTTTTTTCATGATATTTAAATTTTTAACACACACAAAAATACAATTATAATTATTTCTTATTTTATATAATTACGTAAATTTTTATCAGAATTTACTTATTCACCACTTATATGAAGTTCACTGAACTCTTTATCAACAATTAAGAAATGATTTTCTTCGAATGCAATTTTGTCGAAAGCGATTATTTCATTGTCAATTTCAATTTCTGTTACTTTAAATGGCAATCCAATTAAGTTAATTTTATATTTTGAATAAGGCGTATCGTACTTTCCTTCTTTATGAAGCTGAACAATCAATTCTTTTTCTTTACCTATTGTTCTAAAAGATAAAAAGCTGTAGCGGCCTTTTTTATAATCATAACCGTCCTGAGCATCTTCATAAACTACTGATTTTTCTTTTCCGTTTTTAAAGTAAAGATCGAGCGTTAGTTCATCAAATTCAAGTTCACCCACATATTGCTGAACCGGATATTTTGGGATGATAGCGCCCGCTTTTATAAAAACAGGAATTTCATCAAATTTAGTATCAATCCAGACTTCTCTTCCACCTGTAGAAAACTCATTGGTCCAATAGTTATACCACTCGCCTCTTGGTATATACATACGTCTACCTACAGCATTAGGTTCAAGTATTGGACATACTAATATTTGATTTCCAAAGATGAATTCATCGTTTCTATAATGTGTCTGCGTATCTTCCTGATCGTAATAAACTAATGGTTTCAGCATCGGAATTCCCTCTTCAATATATTGCCAAAACATGGTGTACAAGTACGGCAATAACTGATAACGTAAACTCACAAACTTGCGGGTAATATTAATCACTTCTTCATCAAAAGCCCAAGGTTCCTGATTACCATGATCTCCGGATGAATGCGTTCTGCAAAACGGGTGAAAAACACCTAATTGTATCCAACGTGCGTAAAGTTCACCTGTAGGTTGTTCTGCAAAACCTCCAATATCAGAACCAGTAAATCCCATTCCGGAAATACTCATTCTTTGTACCTGAATATTGGCAAGCCATAAATGTTCCCACGTTGCTACATTATCCCCAGTCCAGGATGATGTGTAACGTTGTGCTCCTGAATACGCTGATCTGGTAATTACAAATGGACGTTTAGGATATGTAAATCGTTTTACGCCATGATATGTCGCTCTGGCCATTTGCGTGCCGTAAATATTATGTGCTTTTCTATGGCTGCAAGGATTTCCGTCATAAACGTGACGAACATCCATTGGGAATGTTTTATTGGGAACCTCCATAACAGCCGGTTCATTCATATCGTTCCAAACACCTTTTACACCTATATCTGAAATTAATTCTTTAAATAATCCAGCCCACCATTCTCTAACTACGGGATTTGTATAATCAGGAAAATTACATTCGCCTGGCCAGACTTTACCTTTCATATACGGTCCATCGGCTCTTTTGCAGAAATAATCTTTTTCTAAAGCTTCCTGGTAAACCCAGTAATCTTTATCTATTTTAATTCCCGGATCAATGATTACGATCGTTTTAAAACCATCTTCTGCCAGTTCTGCAACCATACGTTTTGGATCTGGAAAGTAATTTTTATTCCAGGTAAAACATCGAAATCCTTCCATATAGTCAATATCAAGATAAATGGCATCGCAGGGAATTTTAAGCTCTCTGAATTTAGATGTAATTTCTTTTACTTTACTTTCCGGATAATAACTCCATTTACATTGATGATATCCTAAAACCCAAAGTGGCGGTAATTCCGGCTTGCCTGTTAAATCAGTATAAGTCGTAACTACATCCTGCATTTGCGGCCCATAGATAAAGTAGTAATTCATTTCACCGCCTTCAGCCCAAAAGCTGGAAACGTTTCTTCTTTCCTGACAAAAATCAAAGAAGGTTCTAAAAGTATTATCAAAGAAAATACCGTAAGATTGTTTGTTGTGTAGACCTATATAAAACGGAACTACTTTATATAAAGGTTCCTGATCCTTTTGATAAGCATATTGATCTGTAGCAAAATTTTCTAATCTTTTGCCTTTTAAATTCATTTGAGTCGCTTTGTCTCCTAGTCCGTAAAAACATTCCCCATCTTTAGATGATTTACTCATTTTTACGATATTTCCACCATATTCATAACTTTCTTCCCAATGAAAGCCAAGTTCATCCTCAAGAATCAAAAGATCGTTTAAATCATAAATAGACAAACGAAGATCTGCTTTTTGAATTTTACATTTTACCTTACTGGTTCTAATAAGAAAATAAGTATCCTCTTCTGTAAGTTCTAAAAAATTATAACCGTGCAGCTGGGTTTTATCTATTGCATAGGAGAAATCATTACTGAAATATCCTTTTGTTGTAAAGCGAAACCGAATTAAACTGTCTCTAAGAATAGTGACTTTTAAGATTACTTTATTATCTGTATTAAAAAAAATAGAATCGCCTTCATGTTCAAATGAAACGATTTTTGACGGATATAAATCGCCTTTATATTCTAATGATGTATTTGTAATCATATCGCTAAATGAATTAATTATAATAACGCTTATCTCTCTTTCAAACATACAAAAAAAGCACATAAACGTGTATCAATATAAGGTTTATTCACGAAAACGTTTTTTCTGAATGAGTGTTAAATTAGATATCAAAAAACAAACAATTCGCTAATTTTAAAACGTTAAATTGATAAATTAATAGTATGAAAAATCATAGCTGTTTTTTATACTAAAGAATAAACGGTAACACTTAGCGGAGGCAAAAGTAATTCAACAGAAAAATCTCTTCCATCATAAGCGCTTTTTTCAATTTTTAAAGTATTTGTATTAGCCAATCCACTTCCGCCATAAATAGTAGCATCACTATTGAAAATTTCCTCTAGTTTGCCTTTTTTCGGAATCCCTATTCTATAATTTTCCCGAACCACTTGCGTGAAATTACAAACTACAATTAAATTTTCATCAGGATTATTTCCCTTTCGAATATAAGATAACACCGCATTTTGATGATCCGAATAATTAATCCATTCAAAACCTTCTCCTGTAAATTGCTTTTCATATAAAGCAGGGCGTGTTTTGTACAAATTATTCAAATCTGTAATCACTTTTTTAATGCCGGAATGATAATCGTACTGAAGTAAATGCCAATCAAGGCTTTTTTCAAAATTCCACTCATCACTTTGTCCAAATTCCGAACCCATAAAAAGTAATTTGGTTCCGGGATGAGTAAACATATAACCGTACAACAATCTTAAATTGGCAAATTTCTGCCATTCATCGCCAGGCATTTTATTGGCGATAGATTTTTTTCCGTACACTACTTCATCATGAGAAAACGGAAGCATAAAATTTTCGGTAAAAGCATACGTCATCGAAAATGTCAAATCATTCTGATGGTATTTTCTATAAACTGTTTCTTTCTGGAAGTATTTTAAAGTATCATGCATCCAGCCCATCATCCACTTCATACCAAATCCTAAACCACCTGTAAAAGTTGGTCTCGATACCATTGGAAAAGAGGTGCTTTCTTCTGCAATAGTTTGAACTCCATCAAAATTAGCGTAGATTACTTCATTAAACTCTTTAAGAAAACTAATCGTGTCCAGATTTTCCCTTCCGCCATAAATATTAGGTTCCCACTCGCCTTCATTTCTGGAATAATCAAGATATAACATCGAGGCAACAGCATCAACGCGTAAACCATCGGCATGATAATGCTGCAGCCAAAAAACGGCATTGCTAATTAAAAAAGCACGCACTTCATTGCGACCATAATTAAAAACCAAACTTTTCCAATCCGGATGATAACCTTTTCTGCGATCGGGATGTTCGTATAAATGCGAACCATCAAAAAAGCCCAAACCATGAGCATCATCAGGAAAATGCGACGGAACCCAATCTAAAATAACACCAATACCAGCCTGATGTAATTTATCAACCAAAACCATAAAATCCTGTGGTTTCCCGAATCTTGAAGTTGGCGCAAAATACCCTGTCAGTTGATATCCCCAAGACGGATCATAAGGATATTCCATTATCGGCATAAATTCTACGTGAGTAAAACCAGTTTCCTTTACGTAATTCACCAGATCATCTGCAAGTTCTAAATAGGTTAGAAAACGATTGTTTTCACCACGCTTCCATGAACCTAAGTGTACTTCATAAACAGAATAAGGTTTATCTAAAGCATTGTTTTCTTTACGGGATTGCATCCAGTTTTCATCCTTCCAATTATAATCTAAATCCCAGACAACCGAAGCTGTATGAGGCGGTTTTTCGCAGTATAAAGAAAATGGATCGGCTTTCTCAGTTACAACTCCATTTATGTTGGATTGAATTTTATATTTGTAAAGTGTTCCTTTCTCGATACCCGGAATAAAACCTTCCCAAATTCCCGAAGAATCCCAACGAACCTGCAATAAATGCTCTCCTTCTGTCCAGTAATTAAAATCACCAACAACCGAAACAGATTGAGCTGTTGGTGCCCAAACTGCAAAGTAAACGCCTTTTACTCCGTTAACTTCAACTAAATGTGCTCCTAATTTTTCATATAATTTGAAGTGTTTGCCCGCTTTGAATAAATCAATATCAAAATCAGTAAACAGAGAATGCGTGATAACTTTATTCATATTTGTTTTTTATAATTGGAATGCTGATTTTTATTGGAATTTGGAACTTTTGTATTGAAATTTATTTTGTAAAATTATTATTCAATTCTAAAATTATCCGATAGTACAACTCCTTTTTTTATCACTACAATACCATCTTTTATACTATATAATTCGTTTGTAAAATTATCCAAATGTTTGCCTCCGTTAATATGAACATTGTTTCCTATACGAACGTTTTTATCTACCAAAGCATTTTTTATAAAACAGTTTTCTCCTATTCCTACGTGAATTTTATTAATACTGCTTTCGTGATTCATCTCATCAAGATCCTGATAAAAATCATTCCCCATAACGTAACAATTCTCCAGTACGGTTCCAACACCAATTCTGGAACGAATGCCAATTACAGAACTTTTAATCTCTTTAGCATTAATAATACAGCCTTCAGAAATTAAAGATTGATTAATATTTGAATTTCTAAATTTTGATGGAGGCAATAATCTTGGTCTGGTAAAAATTTTATTATCATTATCAAATAAATTAAACTCAGGAATATCTGCCGTTAAACCAATATTGGCTTCAAAAAACGATTCAATATTTCCAATATCTGTCCAATACCCTTCATATTGGTAACTCAAAATTTTATGTTTACCTACAGCTTGCGGAATAATTTCTTTACCAAAATCCTTTGTTTCAGGATCGGCCATTAAATCTTCTAATAACTGACGGTTAAAAATATAGATTCCCATCGAAGCCAGGTACTTTTTACCCTTTTCCTTCATGTGATCACTTACTTCCGATTCCCATTCAGGTAAAAGTGATGCGTCAGGTTTTTCAATAAAAGCCTCTACATAACTTTCATGACATGTTTTTAAGATTCCAAATTCAGGCGCGTCTTTGGCATTTACCGGTAAAGTAGCAATAGAAATTTCAGCATCCGCTGCAATGTGAGCTTCCAGCATTTCATTAAAATCCATTTGATACAATTGATCTCCTGACAGAATTAAAGCATGATCAAAATCGTGTTTCAAAAAATGCGACATACATTGGCGAACAGCATCTGCAGTTCCCTGAAACCATGTTGGATTATCCGGAGTTTGCTCTGCCGCTAAAATATCTACAAATGATTGACTGAAAATACTAAAATTGAAAGTGTTTTTGATATGCGCATTTAGAGATGCCGAGTTAAACTGGGTCAAAACAAATATTTTAAAAATATCCGAATTGATACAATTTGAAATAGGAATATCAACTAATCGGTATTTTCCACCAATTGGAACTGCTGGTTTTGATCTGGTTTCTGTTAACGGAAACAAACGTGATCCTTGTCCTCCTCCTAAAATAATAGCAACTACATTTTTCTTTTTAAACTTCATTTTTCTCAATTATTAGGTTGTATATTTCAATATATTCTTGGCAAACTCTTTCCCACGAATGGTCGATCGCCATTCCTTTTTTTCTTATTGTATTAAAATTTAATTTATCATCGTACAATTTAACGGCACGATTTATAGAATAGCAAATATCCCCAACGGAAGCCTGATCATGACAAATCCCGTTTCCGTTATCGCCAAAATCAATTACAGTATCTCGTAATCCGCCTGTTCTTCTTACAATGGGTACAGTTCCGTAACGCAAGGCATACATTTGGTTTAATCCACAAGGCTCAACTCTTGATGGCATTAAAATATAATCAGAACCTGCGTAAATTAAGTGGGCTAATTCTTCATTATAACCAATAAAAACATTGTAATTGCCATTGTAATCATTTCTTAACTGAAGTAATTGTTCTTCTATTTGTGCATTTCCTGATCCTAAAATCAGTATATTGATATTCTCAAAATTTTCAGATAAAGCCAAAGCTGACGCCTGAGGTAATAAATCCCCGCCTTTTTCTTCGAATAAACGACCAATAAAACTAAATAAAGGTTTCGTAGGATCGAGATCAAATTGCTCACATAACTTTTCCTTATTTTTTTGTTTACCGGTTTCCAGAGTTTCAATCGAATAATTTTCTGCAATCATTTGGTCTTTTGCCGGATTCCAGACTTCAAAATCAATTCCGTTCAAAATACCTTTTGATTTATCCCTAACCGAATTAAATAAAGATTCTAAACCATTTGCTGAGACATTAATTTCATCCAGATAACTTGGCGAAACAGTCGTAACTGCATGTGCACACTTTACTCCTACCGCCAAAGAATTAAGAGAATTATTCCATTCTAAAAATCCAACATGAATTAAATCAAACTCCGGTAAATAATGCAATTGATCAAAACCAAACCAGCCTTGGTACAAGCCATTATGAATCGTAATAACTGTTTTTACAGTTATTAAACTTTGATATTTATAACCATATTTTACCAAAAACGGAATAAGTCCCGTATGATGGTCATGACAATTAATGATATCCGGAACATTTTTACGGGCAGCAATCCAATCCAGAGTTGCAATCTGAAAAGAAAAAAAACGTTCTATATCATCCTCATATCCATAAATATTTGGCCGGTCAAATAATTCCTTAATTTCTATGAGATATAATTCGTAACCAAGTTTATTCGTTGTTTCTTTTAAAACGCTAAACGGAAAATCTAAACTTCCCAATTTTACGGTTCCCCAATGAACACATTCAAAATTATTTTCATTTTTGAACTTCGTATCGTAACAAGGAACAACAACGCGCACCTCATGACCGGCATTCATTTGATATTTTGGTAACGCACCAACAACATCAGCTAAACCGCCAACTTTTGCCATAGGATAACACTCAGCACTGATATGAAATATTTCCATATAAAGATTTATAAACTAATTGTGAACTATTTTTTTGAATAAGCATCTATTAAAATGCTACTTTTATGTTTCCTAAATTTAGGAAAAAATAAGTAAAATTAAGGCTTCAGAAAAAATTTATTGAAATGGCAAAAAAGGCGACAAATCCTACTCAATCTTTAAAAATTCCGCAGGTTATCATACTATCCAGCAAATTACTCGCTTTTATATCTCCTAAATTGGTAACAAGTTTTGCTGCAAAGCTTTTTACAACACCAGTAAAACATAAGGTTCCGAAACGCGAGCTGGAAATGGATCAAAAAAGCACTAAGAATACTTTTTTTGTTCCTGCAATTCATAAAAATATCACCACTTACGAATATGGAAAAAGTCAACATAAAGTATTATTAGTTCATGGCTGGTCAGGTCGTGGAACGCAACTATTCAAAATAGCGGACGAACTTTTACAAAATGGATATTCAACCATAAGTTTCGATGCTCCGGCACATGGAAAATCTGAAGGAAAAACAACAATAATGTCTGAGTTTATCGCTTCGATTTTAGAGATCGAAAAACAATACGGTCCTTTTGAAATTGCAATCGGGCATTCATTAGGAGGAATGTCGGTTTTAAACGCAATTAAAGATGGCTTACATGTAAAAAAAGCTGTTGTTATTGGTAGTGGAGATATTGTACATGATATTCTGGAAGAATTTGTTTCTAAATTAGGTTTAAAAACTGAAATCAGTAATAGATTACGTGATCATTTTGAAAAGCAATATCAGGTGAAGATGGATGATTTTTCAGCTTATAGAGCAGCACAAAAAATTCAAATTCCCGTTTTGGTAATACATGATAAAGATGATCCTGAAGTTCCGGTACAAGCAGGAATTCATATTCATGAATATTTACAAAATGGCACTTTATTTCTTACCGAAGGCTTAGGTCACAGAAAAATACTTGGAAATCAAAATGTTATAAAAAAAATCATAGATTTCATTAAAACTACTTAATTTTGTGAAAGTTGCATTTTATAATTCTAATTTTTAATAAGAGAAAAAATGGATTTATTTGGAGAAACATCAAATTGGGAAACTAAACTAAAACCCATTTTAAAAAAATATAAAGGAAAAAGGCATCCACTGGAATATCAAAACACCTATCAATTATTAGTTATGGTAGTTTTATCTGCTCAGGATTCCGATGCTAATATCAACAAAATTGCACCAGCTTTATTTGAGAAATTCCCAACACTTAAAAGCCTATCAAAAACTGATACTGAAACTTTTATCCCTTACATCAATAAAGTTCGAAATTATCCCACAAAAGCAGGCTGGCTGTTAGAGATTGCTCAAACAATTAAAAATGATGAAGACATTCCAACTACGATGCAGGGATTAACAGCATTAAAAGGAATTGGCAGAAAATCTGCAAATGTTATTTTAAGAGAAACCGGCAAACCAGCAGAAGGCATTATTGCAGATTTACACGTAATACGAGTAGCGCCAAGAATTGGCATTATAAAAGAAAGTAAGGACGGAAATAAAGTAGAAAAAGACCTTATGCAAGTCTTACCGAAATCAATCTGGTCAGAGATCGGAATGGCAATTTCTTTTTTAGGAAGAGAAATTTGCAGGCCAAAACCAAAATGCGAAGAATGTTTATTAGCCGATATTTGTCATTATTATCTAACAGAAGTAATCTAAAAAATTATTTTCTTCTGGTATCTATTAAGTAAATAATTTTCCAAATATGATTTTCTTTAAACAAAGTAAACATATTCACTCCCGTATGACTTAATTTATCATTGACAAAAAACTCATATGGAGCCCATACATGAGCCATTGTTCCATCAATCTGAATATTATAGTTTATTATTTTTTCACGAAACTTCATTGTTGACGGAATTGAGACAATTGATTTATACAATTCTTTAGCAGTTTCATCAGATAATTTATTTCCCTTAATTGTACTCTCGCTAATTGACTGTAAAATAATTTTAGAAGAACAAACAGATTGCATTTTCACAGTATCTTTTTGATGAAATCCTTCAAAAAAAATCTCTATTGCTCTCTCAACATCTTGTTTCTGTGCATTACAAAGTAATACAGAAAATAAAAAAACAAATAGCATTACCTTTTTCATGATTAAAATATTTTGAGATTTAAAAATAAGCCTTTATTTCACAATTAAAATATTTTTTTTTCAAATACGAGATCTATAGGCTTTTCCTTTTAACTTATACAGGATCAATTCTAAAACCTTCGAGAGAGAAAAATTATCGCACTGAACGCTAAGTGTTTTTTGCTTTTATAAAAAAGGCAAAGCTCACAAAGCTTTGCAAACTTTAGAAAGGCGACAGACCCCCGATAGCTATCGGGGCTCCAACATAACTCCAGTATTTTATAAAACAAAAAATCCTCATCAAATAAATGATGAGGATCTTTAAAAGAAAGGCGACGACATACTCTCCCACATAACTGCAGTACCATCTGCGCAGGCGGGCTTAACTACTCTGTTCGGGATGGGAAGAGGTGAGCCCCGCCGCAATAACCACCTTAAGAAGTTATAATTGCTTTGGGCAATTTGTTCTTCAATTTTTAATTTTTAATTCAAAATTTTTAATTGAAGTAATATCTTAACATACTGAGATAAAGAAAAGTATTTTTATTTATTATTTTTAGAAAGTTTCTTCTCCCGACCTGAGTCGGGAGAAAAGGGTGTACATAAGCTTACGGATTATTAGTACTACTCGACTATGACATTACTGCCTTTACATCTATAGCCTATCAACGTGGTCATCTTCCACGATCCTTAAAAGAAATCTCATCTTGTGGTGGGTTTCGCGCTTATATGCTTTCAGCGCTTATCCCTTCCAAACGTAGCTACTCTGCGGTGCCCCTGGCGGGACAACAGATACACTAGAGGTTTGTCCAATTCGGTCCTCTCGTACTAGAATCAGATCCACTCAAATTTCTAACGCCCACAGTAGATAGAGACCGAACTGTCTCACGACGTTCTGAACCCAGCTCGCGTGCCACTTTAATGGGCGAACAGCCCAACCCTTGGGACCTTCTCCAGCCCCAGGATGTGACGAGCCGACATCGAGGTGCCAAACCCCCCCGTCGATATGAGCTCTTGGGGGAGATCAGCCTGTTATCCCCGGCGTACCTTTTATCCTTTGAGCGATGGCCCTTCCATGCGGAACCACCGGATCACTATGCTCTACTTTCGTACCTGATCGACCTGTATGTCTCTCAGTCAAGCTCCCTTATGCCATTGCACTCTACGCACGGTTACCAAGCGTACTGAGGGAACCTTTAGAAGCCTCCGTTACTCTTTTGGAGGCGACCACCCCAGTCAAACTACCCACCAAGCAATGTCCCCCGCAAAACGGGGTTAGGCCTCAGATAAACAAAGGGTTGTATTTCAACAATGACTCCACAACGCCTGGCGACGCCACTTCACAGTCTCCAACCTATCCTACACATCATTTATCCAAGGTCAATACTAAGCTATAGTAAAGGTGCACAGGGTCTTTTCGTCCCACTGCGGGTAAACGGCATCTTCACCGTTACTACAATTTCACCGAGCTCATGGCTGAGACAGTGTCCAGATCGTTACACCATTCGTGCAGGTCGGAACTTACCCGACAAGGAATTTCGCTACCTTAGGACCGTTATAGTTACGGCCGCCGTTTACTGGGGCTTCAATTCAATGCTTCTCCGAAGATAACATCTCCTCTTAACCTTCCAGCACCGGGCAGGTGTCAGGCCCTATACTTCATCTTACGATTTTGCAGAGCCCTGTGTTTTTGATAAACAGTCGCCTGGACCTCTTCACTGCGGCCAGCATTGCTGCTGGCGACCTTTCTCCCGAAGTTACAGGTCTATTTTGCCTAATTCCTTAGCCATGAATCTCTCGAGCACCTTAGGATTCTCTCCTCAACTACCTGTGTCGGTTTACGGTACTGGTACTAATTACCTGAAGTTTAGAGGTTTTTCTTGGAAGCCCTTAGGCGCACTATCTCTTTGTCCGAAGACTCCGAGTACTATCGTATTTCCCCAAAATCTGTGGATTTGCCTGCAGATCTTATAGGTAGGTACTTCAACGAACTATTCCGTCAGTTCGCGGCGCTTTCATCACTCCGTCACCCCATCACAGTAATTAGTAGTACGGGAATATTAACCCGTTAGCCATCGACTGTCCCTTTCGGGTTCGCCTTAGGACCAGACTAACCCACAGCTGATTAGCATAGCTGTGGAAACCTTAGTTTTTCGGTGTGCGGGTTTCTCGCCCGCATTATCGTTACTTATGCCTACATTTTCTTTTCTAACCAGTCCAGCATACCTTACGATACACCTTCAACCCTGTTAGAATGCTCCCCTACCACTTAGAGTAAACTCTAAATCCATAGCTTCGGTAATATACTTATGCCCGATTATTATCCATGCTCGTCCGCTCGACTAGTGAGCTGTTACGCACTCTTTAAATGAATGGCTGCTTCCAAGCCAACATCCTAGCTGTCTGGGCAGACAAACCTCGTTCTTTCAACTTAGTATATATTTGGGGACCTTAGCTGATGGTCTGGGTTCTTTCCCTCTCGGACTTGGACCTTAGCACCCAAGCCCTCACTGTTATGAAACATTATATAGCATTCGGAGTTTGTCAGGAATTGGTAGGCGGTGAAGCCCCCGCATCCAATCAGTAGCTCTACCTCTATATAACTTTACGCATAACGCTGCACCTAAATGCATTTCGGGGAGTACGAGCTATTTCCGAGTTTGATTGGCCTTTCACCCCTACCCACAGGTCATCCGAAGACTTTTCAACGTCAACCGGTTCGGACCTCCACTGTGTGTTACCACAGCTTCATCCTGCCCATGGGTAGATCACACGGTTTCGCGTCTAACACTACTGACTAAAGCGCCCTATTCAGACTCGCTTTCGCTACGGATCCGTGGCTTAACCACTTAACCTTGCCAGCAACGTTAACTCGTAGGCTCATTATGCAAAAGGCACGCCGTCACCCCACGAAAGGGCTCCGACCGCTTGTAAGCGTATGGTTTCAGGATCTATTTCACTCCGTTATTCACGGTTCTTTTCACCTTTCCCTCACGGTACTGGTTCACTATCGGTCTCTCAGGAGTATTTAGCCTTAGCGGATGGTCCCGCCAAATTCAGACAGGGTTTCACGTGCCCCGCCCTACTCAGGATACCACTATCTATTATACTCGTTACCCATACGGGACTATCACCCTCTATGGTGTCACTTTCCAGTAACTTCCGGTTCCTTGTACATAAAATGTCGTGGTCCTACAACCCCAATCTTGCCGTAACAACATTGGTTTGGGCTAATCCGCGTTCGCTCGCCACTACTTACGGAATCACTTTTGTTTTCTTCTCCTCCGCCTACTTAGATGTTTCAGTTCAGCGGGTTTGCCCACCTATCGGTGTACTATGTCTTCAACATAGTGGGTTGCCCCATTCAGGTATCTACGGATCAATCGGTGTGTGCCCGTCCCCGTAGCTTTTCGCAGCTTATCACGCCTTTCATCGCCTCTGAGAGCCAAGGCATCCCCCATACGCCCTTATTTTGCTTATTGTACCAATCATAAAATCAATTATGACCGTTTTTTTTTGTCTTTTACAATAAATTGTAAAAAACGCTTTCTACTTTTTATTATTTTCTTATCTCAATATGTCAATGAACTTTAAGCCAGTACTCAGTTTACAGTTTTTAGTATTCAGTTTGCACCGAACACAGACCACTATTTTACTGATCACTACTTTTGTGGAGAATAACGGAGTCGAACCGTTGACCTCCTGCGTGCAAGGCAGGCGCTCTAGCCAGCTGAGCTAATCCCCCATTTTTCAATCTTAGATTGTAGAATTCAGATTTTAGATTTCTTAATTCTTCTCTAATTTCTTTTGGCGAATCCCAACTTCCAGAATTTCCTTTTTTTAAGTTTAACTTTAAATCTAAAATCTATGATCTTAAATCCAAATTTTAGTAGTCCCGGGCAGACTCGAACTGCCGACCCCTACATTATCAGTGTAGTACTCTAACCAGCTGAGCTACGAGACTCTGTTTTACTTAAAATTTATT
This sequence comes from Flavobacterium piscisymbiosum, assembly GCF_020905295.1. NCBI lineage: Bacteria > Pseudomonadati > Bacteroidota > Flavobacteriia > Flavobacteriales > Flavobacteriaceae > Flavobacterium > Flavobacterium piscisymbiosum. The sequence goes on from NZ_JAJJMM010000001.1 coordinate 4,659,170, forward strand.
ATTTGAACTAACAGCAAGAGTAAAATATCCTTAAAATTATAATCCTATAGAGCTTCTTCTTTTTTCCTCAGCGTGCTTTTGGTTAAAAGTTAATTGTTAAGGGTTAAACGTCAAGACGCATAACTTATAACTCTTTTCTTTAAACTTTTTTAAGCTAACACATAAGGCTCTAGAAAGGAGGTGTTCCAGCCGCACCTTCCGGTACGGCTACCTTGTTACGACTTAGCCCTAGTTACCAGTTTTACCCTAGGCAGCTCCTTGCGGTCACCGACTTCAGGCACCCCCAGCTTCCATGGCTTGACGGGCGGTGTGTACAAGGCCCGGGAACGTATTCACCGGATCATGGCTGATATCCGATTACTAGCGATTCCAGCTTCACGGAGTCGAGTTGCAGACTCCGATCCGAACTGTGACCGGTTTTATAGATTCGCTCCTGGTCGCCCAGTGGCTGCTCTCTGTACCGGCCATTGTAGCACGTGTGTAGCCCAAGGCGTAAGGGCCGTGATGATTTGACGTCATCCCCACCTTCCTCACAGTTTGCACTGGCAGTCTTGTTAGAGTTCCCGACTTGACTCGCTGGCAACTAACAACAGGGGTTGCGCTCGTTATAGGACTTAACCTGACACCTCACGGCACGAGCTGACGACAACCATGCAGCACCTTGTAAATTGTCTTGCGAAAGATCTGTTTCCAAACCGGTCAATCTACATTTAAGCCTTGGTAAGGTTCCTCGCGTATCATCGAATTAAACCACATGCTCCACCGCTTGTGCGGGCCCCCGTCAATTCCTTTGAGTTTCATTCTTGCGAACGTACTCCCCAGGTGGGATACTTATCACTTTCGCTTAGCCACTGAAATTGCTCCCAACAGCTAGTATCCATCGTTTACGGCGTGGACTACCAGGGTATCTAATCCTGTTCGCTACCCACGCTTTCGTCCATCAGCGTCAATCAATTAGTAGTAACCTGCCTTCGCAATTGGTATTCCATGTAATCTCTAAGCATTTCACCGCTACACTACATATTCTAGTTACTTCCTAATAATTCAAGTCTAACAGTATCAATGGCCGTTCCACCGTTGAGCGATGGGCTTTCACCACTGACTTATTAAACCGCCTACGGACCCTTTAAACCCAATGATTCCGGATAACGCTTGGATCCTCCGTATTACCGCGGCTGCTGGCACGGAGTTAGCCGATCCTTATTCTTACGATACCGTCAAGTCCCGACACGTCGGGATGTTTCTTCTCGTATAAAAGCAGTTTACAATCCATAGGACCGTCATCCTGCACGCGGCATGGCTGGATCAGGCTTGCGCCCATTGTCCAATATTCCTCACTGCTGCCTCCCGTAGGAGTCTGGTCCGTGTCTCAGTACCAGTGTGGGGGATCTCCCTCTCAGGACCCCTACCCATCGTAGCCTTGGTAAGCCGTTACCTTACCAACTAGCTAATGGGACGCATGCTCATCTTTTACCGTTGTGACTTTAATAGTGGTTTCATGCGAAACTGCTATACTATGAGGTATTAATCCAAATTTCTCTGGGCTATCCCTCTGTAAAAGGTAGATTGCATACGCGTTACGCACCCGTGCGCCGGTCTCTAGATCCGAAAACCTATACCCCTCGACTTGCATGTGTTAAGCCTGCCGCTAGCGTTCATCCTGAGCCAGGATCAAACTCTTCATCGTATATTGTTTGCTTGATTGCTCAAGCTATTGTTATTCGAATCAGTCTCTATCGGTTATTCTTTAATCTCTCGATTATCTTACTCTTTATTCTTTTGCTCTAACATCTCTGTTAAAGCGGCTGTCAATTCAATATGTCTACGAACGTGTTTCAATTTTGTTTCGCTTGTGTTGCAAAGCGGGTGCAAAAGTACTCAGTTTATTAAGATCTACAAGCTTTTTTATCGATTTTCTACAATATTTTTCAATACTTTTTCTTAACTTTCTGATAACATCAAATTTAGATATTAAAATTTTATATTTTTACGAAAGTATTTTCCTGCTTTATTGGTTTTTAAATAAAAATACCTGTAAAAAAAACACTGTATTTATGAAATATTCAACCTGATCCAAACCATTACATGATTTTGTAAAATACTATACTTTAAAAAAAAGTTTTCATATACATTAGAATTGCTCACTAATTTGCTACAAAAAGTTAAGACTGTCAAGCTGGTTTTACCTACTTCTCAATATTATTAGTTATTATGAAAAAATCGTGACACAAAGAATCTTTCAAAACTATAAAATCAATACTGACAAACGCTGTAAGGTTTAGATTCCAATCTTGATACCCCTAAAAAAAGTCCTCATGAAAATTAGTTTTTTTTTTATACTTAAAAATTTAAATTAATATCCAAATCTTAATTTGCTTCGCCTGTTCGCTAATGCTCGACTCCCGATTCCAATAGTTGAAAGGAAATTCCAAATCTCAGACCTTGTAATGAATATACTTAAGGGACTCTTTTTTTCTTTTGAATAGATCTGATCTATGAATGGACTAAATCTGTATTCAATAATTTATGTTTCAAAATGTAAAAAAGGATCTCATGTTGCTATTTCGGTCTTTTATGCATAAAAATTTGGCACTCATGCCTTTTTTTTAATTTAAACTTTTGTATCGCAGTAATTTTATGAATAAATAAAATCCTAAACAGACTTATTTTCAAATATGTTTTTTAATCAATCCTCTAACTATAAGTATAGAAGTTCTAAACTTTTACAAGTTGTAGTATCGTAATATAATAGCCGAGATAACTTTAACAAACTAAGATTTACCCCTAAAAAAACACTATAAACAAGAAACCTACAGCATGAAAAACGAAAAATTAAACTAACCGAGAGCAACAAACCTGCCCTTATCTTGCGCAACGACCCGCTAAAACAGCGGCTGTAATACTGAAATTACTGCAATTACAACAACAACCAATCATTCAAAATTTAAAACAATAAAGATTACAAATAAACCTATTCCCCAAAAAAAATAACTACATGAAAACAAAAAAACTTTTTACATTTTCGGATACAGTAACAAAAGAGAATATCAAAGAAGTAATGCAACAGGCAATTGCGCTTGAACTTGCTACTATCCCAACGTATTTATCTACCTATTATTCGATAAACAGAGCACAGGATCAGGACGTATTGTATGCTAAAATTCATGCTCAGCTTTCTCAATCTGGCAAAACTCCTGCAGAAATTGATGCATTGGCACAAGAACTTAAAGTAGATGTCTTGGTTTACTCAAATAAAGCGGCAGCTTTGATTATGAGTGTTGTTATCGAAGAAATGCTACACCTTGCTCTCGCATGTAATGTCAAACAAGCTGTTTGTCAAACCGCTCCGGATCTTATGGGAATTGGAAAAATATTATCTTTTCCAACACAATTAGACGGACATATCCCCGAGTTTCAAATTAATGCTGCAAAATTATCATTAAATCAATTGACTACTTTCCTCCAGATAGAAAGCCCTGAACCATTTGAAGATCCTTACAAAGACAAACAATTATTAAGTACAATTGAATATCATACTATTGGTAAACTGTACGAATTAATTATTAAGTGCGTAAAAGAAGATTTTCCCGGACCATATAATTACAGACCACAATTGCTTCCTCCGGATGACACAGGACGTGCAAGACCATTCTATTCTCAAAATTCTATGAACACTGTGCATTATGACAGAGAGCACAATCCTCAGTTCGCAAATGAAGATGAAAGTGGTGGACTTCTTGGAGTTTATGATGCTAATTCAGCAGTTGAAGCTTTAGAGCGTATTATTGAACAAGGAGAAGGAAAAAGTACAGACCAACAACACGTCTTAAAATGGGGCAAAAATAAAATGCCTGTACCAATGGATATTGTTGATGGAAAGGCAGTTTTCTGGAAAGGTGATTATGATGATACAGGAAAAGAACTTGCTCATTTTGCCAAATTTCTGGAAGCCTACACTTTTGGCGGTCACTATCAGGAAAAGTTTCGTAGCATTCAGGGGTTAGACGATTTCTTTAGCTATTTTGTATATAATACAGATGCTAATCCTCAAACAGCCGATTATACTTCTTCGGGTAACCACGCATTGGCATTGTGTTCTGAATTAGGTAATGCCGTTTTTGCTTATATTCTTTTAATGATTGAAGCCTGCTATTACAAAGATGAAAGTACGCAATACGATTTATTCATGTACGGGATTCATAAATCGATGATCTGGCTTTTGAGTGGTGTTGGAAACCAAATCAATAAATACCCTTATACTAAAGGCAACACAAGCTACCAGGGCGCTCTGACATTTGAACCATATTCGTTTGAGCAAAGTTCCCTAAGACCAAAAGCACAAATTATGAATTTAGTCGATCAATTGGCTAAAGCAGATCCTAACTGGAAATGGGCAATAGACCCCAAATACGACAATTATTTTCCAGCTCTGCCAGATGTAGGACTAGATTATAGCATTGTAGCCGATGTGCCAAAAGTACCAAGTACACCTTATACTCACCATTCTTAAAAAATATATTATGTCAGAATTAGTAAATAGAGAGCTTCATGTATGTATGGGGCTTAATTCATGCAAAAATGCAGGATATTCAGGAAATAATGATTGTGCAGGAAAGGGAGATTGCTCAACAGCAGTTGGTCATCCTTGCCACACTTTAAACGAGTGCAAAGGACAAGGAGGTTGCGGTATTTTTGGAACTACCGAAGAATTTTGTCATCCTGGTCAAAACGAATGTCGCTATCAGGGTAGCTGTGGTGTGCCCATTTTATCTTCTCGTTTTATGGCGCAAGGTCCCAATAAAGGACTTAGTGTTTGGCAATTAGCCAGAATACGTTTCGAAGAAAAAAGAAAAGAAAATGGTGAAGAATTTGGCCCAGCTCCCCTACCATACGGACCAAGTGAAGACTACGTAAACACCATTCGCCATACAACAGGTGTGGATTACTCTTCTTGCGGACAAAGTGGTTCAAGATCTTGCTCTTATATAAACAATCCTGTCGAAAGAAAGACCGCTGCCGATCTAAGAGTTTTGAAGATGGAACAAGAAAGTGCAGAAAAACTACCGGAGAGTCTTTTAAATTGTAAACCAAAAAACAATGGCAACTAGACTCGGATTACCCAATTTAGGATTGGGCCTAGGACTTAGAAGCCAGCATTTTGAACATATTCTGAAAAAGAATCCTGCCGTAGATTGGTTTGAGGTAATTTCTGAGAATTTCATGGACTCACACGGAAGACCAAGATACATTTTACATCAAATAGCAGAACGATATCCCGTGGTCATGCACGGGGTATCATTGTCTATTGGAAGTACTGATCCGCTAAATTTTGATTACCTCAAGAGTTTGAAACAATTGGCAACCGAGGTACAGCCAGCCTGGATTAGTGATCATTTGTGCTGGACAGGAGTTTTAACGACCAATTCGCACGATTTACTTCCGCTTCCGCTAAATGACGAATCATTAAAACACGTTTGTAATCGAATCATTCAGGTGCAGGACTATTTAGAACGACCACTGGTTGTCGAAAATCCAAGCACTTATGCATCCTTTAATAATTCTACCCTTCCGGAATGGGAATTTTTACGAATAATGACCGAAGAAACAGGTTGCGGATTACTTCTGGATGTAAACAACGTTTATGTGTCTTCTTTCAATAATGATTTTGATCCTGTAGAATATATCAAAGGAATTCCACATGATAAGATTGTACAAATGCACTTGGCTGGTCATCAAAATTGTGGCAATTATATTATTGACACACACGATCGAGAAGTGAACTCGCAGGTATGGAAATTGTTTCAAATGGCTTATCAACTGGCAAATGAAGCGTCCGTTTTATTAGAATGGGATGGCAATATTCCGCCCTTCGATGTGTATCATTCCGAATTACTAAAATCAAAACAATATATGGATTCAACCTTTGTTGGAGTTGAAAATGAAGTCCGGTTTATGGATAAAGAACAGGTTTCAAACCCACTGAATCTTTTTGAAATGAATAAATTTATATAAGCACAAAAAATGCAGAAAACGGTCAAAATACCATTAAAAAATTTCCAACAATGGATGCAGCAGCTTTTACTCGATCCTTATCAGCAAACTGGAGTCAATCCCGCTCATTTACTTTCGGATCAATTAAATACTGCTTCAATTGAAGATTTGATTTGTCATTCTGAAAAACTTACCGCACACGAACATTTGGGAATTTACCAAAGAAGCTATATTGCACGTTTACGAAATTGTATGTCTCAGCAATTTAGCGCCTTAGAATATGCTTTAGGCGAGGCTATTTTTTGCGCTTTCGCGGATGATTATCTCGCTTCGAAACCATCGCATAATTATAATTTAGCGTATTTAGGAGCTCATTTTGCAGACTATCTTGAAAACAACAGACCTGATGCTCACGAAAACATCAAAGAAGACTGGATTGATTTTATGATTGAACTCGCCCGATTTGAATATGCCATTGGAGTTATTTTTGAAATGAAAGCCGAAGAAGATTATCCATTAGCCACGATAGATACTGATGAAAACAAACTAAAACTTGTACCTATATGTGTGTTGTTTAAATTTAAGTTTCCCGTTCGAAAGTACTATTCCGAATTTAAAAATGATAAACAACCCTCTTTACCTTCTGAAAGTGAAAGCTATTGTGTAGTCCTGCGACACAAATTTAAATTAGCAATTTATGATTTGCATAAAGAACAATTTGAGTTTTTGAGCTTTTTGAAAGAACAAACAGATATTACTGAAGCTAAAGAACTGATACAAGCTCAATATGAAGAAAATGCACCTTCATTTGATGAAGTTTGGAACAGTTGGAAAGAATCCTGGATAGCTGCTCATTTTTTTCGAGTTTAAGTAGAAGCATCAAAATCAAATATTCTACACAATATAAACAGATCGAATTACCCTTAAAACTCAAAATTTCATTGAATTAATTCATAAATAATTCCATTAAAAAACAAAAAGAATAACCCAATAACTAAACTACCCCAATTATGGAAAACTATTTACACGGCTTACTCGACGAAGATAACGATGCTATTATCCAGCAATACTTAAAGTACATTGACGACGGAATCCCGCTTACGGATAAAGCAAAAGACGTATTAATCATTGGTGCCGGAATGGCCGGAATGGTAGCCGCAGCTCTGTTAAAAGAGGCCGGACATAATGTTACAATAGTCGAATCGAACACTCGTGTTGGTGGAAGAATCAAGACTTTCAGAAATTCTGAAAACAAAAAATATTTTGAAGACGACAGTGTTTATGGCGAAGCCGGTGCAATGCGTATCCCAACCATACACCAGATGGTGCTTAAATACATTAATAAACTCGGACTCAAAACCGAACCTTTTTATTATCTGTCTGTCGATAAAGAACAGGCAATCGCACATCAGGCAGATCCTACTAAACCGGTGCCGGATACTACTAGAAATTCTCTTTTTTATGTTAACCGCAAACGTGTTGTTCAGAATGAATATATCCGAAAAGACGGAACTAAGGTCGATGTAAATAAACTACTGGACTTTCATCTGGGCAGCAGTGAAAACAGGCGTGCCGACGAGTTAATGGCCGATCTCATTACTCCGCTTAAGGCTTTTATTGCAGAAGATCCTGAGAAAAACTGGCCTTTGCTAATTGAGCGTTACGGAGAATATTCGATGCGTCGTTTCCTAAAGGAAAATTCGATGTATTCAGAGAATGCCATCGAGATGATTGGAGTCCTGCAAAATCTGGAATCCAGAATGTCTTATGATTTTATACAAAGTTTTATTGAGCAAAATATTATCAAGGATACTACTCGGTTTATGGAAATTGTTGGCGGAAGCGACATGCTGCCAAATGCATTCTTTAAAGCTCATAGCCTCGAAGAAAACACCTATTTTGATTGCAGGATGACTAAAATGATGCTTGTTAACAACAAGGTAAAAATACAAGTGGATATTGAAGTACAACGTGACTTTCAGTTTTATGAAGATGCAGGATTCAAAGCATTAAAAACACCGGTGAGCGATCTTGAATTTGATGAAGTGATCGTTACCATACCCTTTTCTGCGTTAAGACATGTCTATGTAACACCACAATTCAAGCAGCTTAAGCGAAAAGCAATCCGGGAACTTCACTACGATTCTGCTACTAAAATATTACTGGAATTTCGTGAAAAATGGTGGCAGGAAGCGCCTTATAATATTGTTGGCGGCGGTACGATTACTGATTTCTCGAACCGTTTTACTTACTATCCAAGCAATGATTTGGGAAGTAAAGGGCATGGTGTCGTATTGGCATCTTATTGCTGGTCTGACGAAGCAAGCCGCTGGGATTCTATGGATGATGATGACAGGTATTTTTATGCACTTAAAAACCTGGCAATCATGCACTCTGACGACGAGAAGGAACAGCAGCGTATTATTGACCTTGCCGTAATTACCTCGAGCATCAAAGACTATAAAAAGAAAGGCGGAAAATTAATTGGTGCAGCAACACAAAGCTGGATGCGTGACCCTTATGCTTATGGTGAAGCGGCAATATTTAATCCGGGACAATTACAATTATTACAACGTCATATCATCTCAACCGAATGGAATGGAAAAGCTCATTTTGCAGGAGAACATACTTCCCTAAAACATGCCTGGATTGAAGGTGCCATCGAGTCCGGAATACGCACTGCATTAGAAGTCAACGAAAATACCGGTAACCTGAATAACCCAATTTAAGATGTCACAGAAAAAAATCTCCGTTGCAAAATACCTGCAAATACGTCTGGAACAATTAGGACTCACCCATTTATTTGGAATTGCAGGCAATTATACCGCGCCATTTTTGAATACGATTCACGAAGACAAAAATGCAAAAATTAAAATCGTTAACGACACGAATGAAATAAACGCCGGACATTGTACTGATGCCTACGCACGTCAAAACGGTTTCGCTGCAGTAGCAGTAACCTATGGCGTGGGAGCATTTACACTGCTCAATTCGGTTGCAGGTTCTTATGTAGAGCACTGTCCTGTGCTTGTCATTAATGGGGCTCCAACCAATAAAGATCAGCAAAGAAGTCTTGTTCAGGGCATGCTGGCATCACATATGACTGGTGATATGTACAGCAATATCAATGTGTTTCGAAATGTTACCGTTGCGGCAGAACAAGTTACAGGCTCATCAGATGCTCCTTACAAAATTGATTCCGTTTTAAATGCCTGTATTTTATATGGAAGACCAGTTTATCTTGAAGTTTTTGAAGATGTATGGCGAATGGAATGCAATCCTCCTACGGCTCCATTGGTGGAAAGAGAAGCGTCTAAATGTCAAACAAGTGCACGAAAAGCTGCTCAAAGAGTCGCTGCAATGGCACGCGGAAAAGAAATTATTTTTTGGGGCGGCATTGAGATCCAGCGTCACGGTATTCAAAAGGAATTCCTGGATCTGATCGAAACTACAGATACTGAATTTGTGACTTCTATACTCGGAAAATCAATCGTGTCTGAAAACCATCCTAAGTTCAAAGGTGTTTTTAATGGCAAAGCATCTCCAAAAGATGTTAAAGAACAATTCGAAAAAGCTCAGCTAAAAATTGGTCTTGGCGTATGGACCACCGGCAAAAACCTGGGTGGTTTTGATGTCTGGAAAGAAGATACTGTACTTGCCAATCACAGCGGTGTAAGGATTGGCGCTTCTTATGTTGCCAATGTATCGCTAAGAGATTTTATTATATTTCTAAAAGAAGAACTTACCAAAGTTCCTTTTAGTGCTTACGAAATGTATGATGCAGAGCAGCTGCCTGAATCATTTTTCCTGGCTAATAACAAAATAACAAAAAGAGGAAGACCAGCTCTTACTTATGATACGTTTTTCAGCCGAATCAATAGTTTTATAGACGAGAAACATATAGTGGTTGCCGATGCTGGTTTTCCTTTATTGGGTGCCCAAGGTATTCGTATTGCAGAACCTAACGGATTCGTAGCACAGGCATCATGGCTTTCGATAGGTTATTCTGTTCCTGCAGCAACCGGAATAAAATGTGCCAGACCTGATAAAAGAGCGGTAGTATTTGTTGGAGATGGTGCTTTTCAGGAAACCTGTCAGGCTATATCTACACAGAATAAACTGAAACACGACACCATTGTTTTTGTTTTGGATAATGGTATTTATGGTATTGAACAAATGCTTGTTAATCCAAATCCGTTTCGTGGTGCAGACAAAGTTGAATATAGCATTCCTGATTTAAACAACGTTTATGATTACAACGAAATGCACCGTTGGAAATATGCGAAACTCGTTGATGTATTTGGAGGTAAAGGTTTTGAAATCAACACACTCGACGAACTCGAGGAAGTTTTGAGACAGCTTGACAACATTAAGGAAAACACCATTATACATGTAAACATACCTAAAACATCTATTCCGGAAGCAATTGCTTATAAGACAGAAGAACCTGGAGAGGATGAATTTCTGGATAAAAATTGGAGTTTATGTTAGCTTAAAGTGGATTAATTTCTAAAACACATGAAGCTGCTTTCTCCTATTACAAAACAGCTTTAAAAGAATTTGATTATGATTTCAGAGAATTTGAAATTTTAGTTCTTTCACCCTCTCAGGATATAAAGCTCAAAAAAATAATTTCATTAAAGTAAAAAATGATTTAATGGCTGGATTAGTAAAATTAATTCAGCCATTTTTTATGTTTGAACCATATCAATGGGCCTATGAAACACAATAACATCAGCACTATAGCAAATATATAACCATAATGAAAATCCAGTTCGGGCATGTATTTAAAATTCATTCCATAAATTCCTGCGACCAGCATAGGCAAAGAAATGCAAGTTGTTATTATTGTTAAGGTTTTAAATATTCGGTTTTGCTGCAAATCTATTCTTGTTGACACGTAATCTTTTAGATCGTCTAATCGTTCAAAATTGTTTTGAACGTATTCATTAATTACACTTAAGTCATTGATTTCGAATAAAATTTCTTCTTTGATTTCTGACTTTAATTTTGTGCTTTTTCTAAGTAAATGTAAAATTCTTCTAAATTCATTAAGTGATTCTTTCACGATTAAATTATTGAATTTTAGAGCGGTTATTTCATCCAGTCCCTTTTCAGAAAACTCATTTTCCTGCTGCAATCCGGAATAAATGGTCTTAATTTTTTTTGAGATGACTTCTGTTAAATCTGCATAATAATCCGGGACAATCCTAATCATCATTAAAAGAAATGTATCTATGGTAAAAGTCCGGTCTTTTATTTTGTCGAAATGCTCCTGTTTTTTAGCTTCGGGAATAAAATTTTCAAAATTGATATCCATAAAAGAAAGCATGATCTGCTCTTTTAAAATAAAAGAAACAATTACTTCTTCAATTTTATTGTGAGAAGTAAAATACGGAAATGAAAAATTAAACGCCAATTGATTTGGCTTTTCCAGATAATGAGAACTGATTTCTATATCCTCACTATTATTTAATATTGTAGTATCTATATTGAAAAGCTTTTCAAAAACCGGAACATCTTCTCTTGCATAATTAATAATTTGTATGCTATTTATATCAGATAAGTCGCTGGGGATTTCATCAATGCTTTTTAACCTGATGATATTTTTATCTTTATCTAAAAGTTCGATCGTCATGATGCTATTTTTTGCTGTTGATTATTGAAAAGTTCTATCGTAGGTTTTTGAACTAAGTTAAATTAATATTTGAAGTAAATTTAGAATTTTCTTTTACAAAGAATAGTAATGCGTGTCAAATCGAGATCAAATAAAAAAAAATCTGCCTCAGAAAGAAGCAGATTTATATAATTTAAAAAAGTTTAATCTTAGTTATTCGTCACCAAAAGCTTAACTTCAATATTAGATCTTGTTGCATTTGAATAAGGACAAATCTGATGCGCTTTTTCTGTTAATTCCTGAGCTTCTTCAATAGAAACTCCCGGAATATTTACATCCAATTCTACTGCTAAACCAAAACCGCCATTTTCAATTTGCCCAATGCTCACTTTTGCAGCTACCGAAGTTTCGCCTGTTTGAGTTTTAGATAAACTAATAACACGATTTAATGCACTATCAAAGCATGCTGAATATCCAGCTGCGAAAAGCATTTCCGGATTGGTAAAATTATCATTGGCACCGCCTAAAGCTTTCGGCATTCTTACCTCAAGGTCCAAAATTCCGTTTTCACTTTTTACCTGCCCGTTTCTTCCTCCTCTTGCAGTAACGCTGGTTGTATATAATGTTTTCATTTTATTTTTGAATTTTATTTAAAATTTTCTGAACAGTTTCTTTTAGTTCAAATAAATCCTCTGTTGTCAGATTCAGTTTTTCCTGCATTTTTATCGGAATTTCACACGCTTTTTGCTGCAAATTTCGTCCTTTATCCGTCAAAAAAACTTCCACTACTCTTTCATCTTCCTTTTTTCTCTTTCGAATGATAACCTCCTTAACTTCAAGTCTTTTCATGAGCGGCGTTAAAGTTCCACTATCGAGATACAGTTTTTCGCCAACCTGATTTACGGTCAATCCATCCTTCTCCCAAAGCACCATCATTACAAGATACTGCGAGTAAGTAATATCAATCTCATCAAGAAATGGTCGGTACAAACCGATAATTTCTTTTGTGATAACGTAAAGCGGAAAACAAAGTTGGTTTTCCAATTGTGGTGGTTGGTGATTTTCCATATTCTAATGACGAAAAGTAGCTTAAAATACTATTTTATGATGATAAATTCCTCCATAGGAATTCTTACTTTCTTCATTGTAGAAAGCCAGTCATTTTCGGTATCTCTGTAACCGAGATATAAAAGTGTAACACTTTTTAAACCTAATTCCTTAAGATCCAAAATCTCATCTACCACTTCATTGCTAAAACCTTCAGCCGGAGTAGAATCAATTTTAAGTTCGGCTGCCTGAGCCATTGCCAAACCTAATGCAATATAACTTTGTCTTGCTGTGTGCGCAAAATGTTGTTCAGGAGTTTGAGCTCCGTAGATTTGCTTGATTTGATCCGTATAACTGCCGAAACGACCTCTTGGTAATTCTCTTACATCAGTGTGATGATCATAAACTTTATCTATTTTCTCATTAGAATAACGCTCCCATGCTGCAAAAACCAATACATGAGAACAATCTCTCATAACTTCTGGATTTAATGCGCCTTTTACCATCTTCTCTTTCAATTCCTGATTTTTTACTACAATCACACGGAAAGGCTGTAAACCAGATGAAGTTGCTGCTAATCTTGCAGCTTCTAAAATTTTATTTAAATCCTCTTCTGATACTTTTTTTGTTGAGTCATACGCTTTTACGGCATGTCTCCAGTTTAAATCTTCTATTAATGACATTGTTTATTGTTTTATAAATTAAAAATCTGACTCTTAATTTTTTTTTAAAATCAAAATAAGAATGCAAATGTACAAAATAATAAATTGTACACAATTTAATTTTACAAAATAGATTTTTAGATAAAGTCTGTAATATTTGTTTGAAAATTACGACGCGCATAGTCACAACCATAAATTCTACTTTATGATTGTATTTATATGTTGCCAAATCAATTATGTCTTATAGATTATTTTTCAAGACTTTGTTCATTACATATCGGAACCTTAAATACAGTAAAACAGATGATGTTAACAAACCCAGTGTCAGACCGTACCAGATTCCCTTTACTCCTGCATCGAAATAAATTCCTAAAACATAGGCCACAGGCAAACCAATAAGCCAATATGCAATAAAAGTTATAAAAGTAGGAATGTTTACATCTCCCATTCCTCTTAATGTTCCTAGTCCAACTACCTGTGTACCATCAAAGAGCTGGAATAGTGCGGCAATTATCAATAATTGCGCTGCCAATGCTACAACATTTATGTCATTGGTTATTAAATAAGGTAAATATTGATTAAAGAGTGTGAAAATTACAGCAAAGAACATCATGAAAATAATAACTAAATGATAGGAAGCATAAGCAAACCTCTGAAGTCTTTTGTATTTCTGATTTCCAAAACTATTTCCGACTTTAATGGTTGCAGCCGATGCAATTCCTCCAGCCATCATGTAGGTCATTGCTGCAAGGGTTATTGCTGTTTGATGAGCAGCCTGTTCAATTGCACCAATGTGACCTGCCATTAAAGCGGCAGCTGCAAATGCCCCAATTTCAAATACATACTGCATCGCCACAGGCAATCCTATTTTTACCACTTTTATAATTTTAGAAAAATCAACAAACTTAACAGAGAAATCCTGTATATAAACTTTAAAATTCTTTGATCGAAGCACATACCACATCATAACCAGCATCATTAAAACCCTGTCTATCAATGTTGCAATTCCTACTCCCTGAACTCCCATTGGCTCAATGCCAAACATTCCCTTTACTAAAATCACTGCGATAATTACGTTAAGCACATTTCCCCATATCGTTATCGACATTGCTTGTTTTGTGAAACCAAGCCCTTCTGCAAACTGCTTGAAAGTTTGAAATATCATTAAAGGCAGAATAGATAAACTTAAAACAAATAAATAAGGTTTTGCTGTTTCTACTACCTGAGGATCCTGATCTGCATGCTGCATAGCAAACATAGAACCATAATACACTATTAAAAAAAGAAAAACTGCAGCTGCTACATTAAGCCATAAGCTGTTTGACAGAAGCTTAGCACATTCCTTAAAATTTGATTTTCCATTTTCTTGTGCAATCAAAGGTGTTAATCCATAGGCAATCCCTAATCCTATGACTAAAACGACCATGAAAACAGAGTGAACCAGTGAGACCGCTGCCAATGATATAGTTCCTGCATAATGCCCAATGATAACTGTATCAAGAGTCTGTACTAGTGTATGCCCAAGTTGCGAAATTACAACAGGCCCTGCAAGCGTTATTGTACTTTGGTAATATATCTTATTGGATTTAATTTTTTTGATCATATTAAAAATTTGACTGCCAAATGGCAGGTTAAAGTGTTTTGAAACTGCCATTCCGTAAACTTTCATTTAAGGCATAGCAATTGTTTTGTTGTAAATTTATGTTATTCTTTAACAGCCTTATAAAATGCTATGAAAAGATACCATTTTGGTAATCTGAGAGGAACTGACTGCTGGTTATTCCTGTCTGCGCTTTAAAAAATCGCATCAAATGTCCGGGTTCTGAAAAATGAAGATCATAGGCTATCTCAGCAATCGTCTTTCCGGAATGTATCAAATCATTTTTTATCTCGAAAAGCAGTCTCTGTTTTAAGAGTTCTGTCGCGGTCACATTAAACTGCTTTTTCACACAAGTATTAATGGTAATCCTGCTCACATTTAGTAAATCTGCATAATAGTCGATCCGCTGCTTCTGCCTGATGTGTATTTCCAACAACTGTTTAAACTGATAAGCAAAGTTATTTTCTGCCCTGTCGATCGAAAGATTATTTGCATCTGCATATATTCTGTTAAACTTCAAAAGCAGGTAGTAAGTAAGAGATCGTATGATATGGATACTGTCTGTTCTGCTGTTCACAAGTTCATTTTTGATTTCCATAAGCTGACCAAGTGCTTTTTGAAGTTCTTCCTTTTCAATACTAATATTTAAAGGATAATTCAATTGATAGAAATACAGAAGGCGGTACGTAAAGAACTTGTCTGAGAAGAAATCATTAAGAAAATTTTCCTGAAAAACCAGAACAGTATAATCCAACCCTTCTTTCTCCAAAGTCCATTGCCTTTTTTGAAAGGGAGAAATAAAAACAACTGTATTATCCGTTATCTCGATCTTCTGCTGATTTAAAATCAGAGATCCTGTGGCAGTCTTAAAAAGCAATATTTCAAAAAAATCAGTATTATAAGTATCGCGCTCCAAATACCTCTCGCTCAGTATATCGCCATGCAATACATTGAGAAGTACTTCAACACCACATTCTGTTTTATGAAATTTAACTGTTTTCATTTTTTTTTATTCATTAACGGTTTTAAATCCGTTTCATTTGCTTTCTTTAAGGTGTGACCAAATATTATAATTAAAGCAAATTTACAACTTCCTTTACAAATTACTTCAAACCAAAAAAATGAGCAGTAATAAATTACAGCTCATTTTATAAAATTAATTCCTTATTACCCTCTATTTTAAGATAGTAAATACTGTTCTGTAGTTATGATTTTTGCATAAAAGAATTCCAGTGCTGCCAAAAAAGCATTATGAACATCTGCCGCGTTGACCTCCTGACCATTTATTTGAAGATTCAGTGTAGCGCAGGCATCTCCAATTACGGTACATTCAAAACCAAAATCAACAGCAGCCCTTGTCCCCGCATCAATGCACATGTGAGTCATCATTCCCGCGATTACTAAATGTGTTATCTCTTTTGACTGAAGATATTGTAGTAAATCAGTTTCTCTAAAACTATTAGGAAATTGTTTCGTAATTACTTTCTCCCCTTCCATCGGTTTTACATTTTCATGAATTTCTACACCTTTTGTACCGGGAACAAAAATGGGAGCACCTTCTCCGGAGATATGCTGAACATGAATAATAGTCGCGTTTTCTTTTCTAAAATGCTCCAATAGTTTCTTGGCGTTTTCGCTTGCAGCAATAGGATTGACAAGTTCTAAAGCTCCGTTTTCAAAATATTCTTTCTGTATATCAATTAATAATAATGCCTTATTCATTTTACTTTAATTTTAAAATTTATATAAGACAAAATTAAAACTTAGAGTTGCGATACCAGATACCAAAGCATAACCAATAGATACCATTTTGATAAGTAAAGTTTTTTTTATTACTGGTCCTTTCAATTTAATATACCAACAAAAACAGATTGCATGATAAATGAAAACACATACAAGTCCTTATTTTAAAAATCTCTATTAAGAAGAAATTGAAGATAAATTAGCTTCTCTTTATCGCAAATTTTATGATTGTAAATTTATTTATTATCAAAATTATCGTTCTTTTTAATTTTGTGGCAAAATCGTCGCAGTAACAAGTTTTACATTGATAAATTCACCTTTTTGAACAGCAACGTGATTACCCCACTCTGTGATGGCATTGAGTAGAGGAATACAGGATCTTCCAAAATCCGTTAAACTATAAACAACTTTAACAGGAGGCTTTTTGCCGTGAACCGTTCTCGATATAAGGCCATCTTTTTCTAGTTGCTTTAATTGCAGGCTAAGAGTCATCTCTGTAACAGCAGGCATTTCTTTTCTCAACTCATTATATCTTTTATCTATATCTTTTAAATGATAAAGTATAACTGCTTTCCACTTTCCGCCAATCAGATCCATAGCTATACTGACAGTGCACGGAAACAGTTTACTATTCACCTTAATTAAATCACTTTTACATTCTAAATTCATAGCATTTGGTTTTTATAAGAGCTATCTAAATAGATAGTTATTGCAAATTTACTTAACTATAAATAATTTTGCTACTATAATTTTTATAGTTTAAAATTCACTTAAAAAAACATCATATGGTATCTGATCTCAAAGGACATAAATCAAGCTCTCAAGAAAATAAACCGCTTATCACTATCGTAGGTATTTTGGGCAAACAAGGAAGTAGTGTTGCGCAAACTCTTTTACAAAGTGGACGCTATCGGGTACGAGGCATTACAAGACGCATTGATTCTCCCGATACAGTCAGGCTGATTGATCAGGGCGTTGAACTTGTTAGTGTACCACTTAATGCTGGATATAAAAAAGATTTCGTTAAAGCATTTCAAGGCTCATATGGTGTTTTCATGCTAACACCCAATATTGCTCCCCCGCAAATACATGAGTTTGCATTAGGTAAAGAATTGGCAGATGCCGCTGTTGAAGCAGGAGTTCAACATATTATCTTTAGCAGTTTGGAAAATGTAGATAAAATTACGGCTGGCAAAAAGTTTGCTCCCCATTTTACAGACAAAGCCAGAGTTGAAGATTATATCCGTACACTGCCGGTCAAAAGCACATTCATATATATGGGATTCTTTTATACAAATTTCCTGGAATTTTACACTCCAATTGTAAAGGACGATATACTTGTCTTTCCTATATATCTCCCTAAGGACTTCCGAGCACCATTTGTTGATCCCACTACAGCCACGGGGCCGGCCGTTTTAGAAATTTTGTCATATCCGCTTAAATACTCAGGTAAATCCTTACCGGTTATTGGTGATATCATCTCACCCCAGGAAATACTAGATACCTTTGTTAAGGTTACGGGCAAGAAAGCCCAATATAGTTCGACATTCACACGGGAAGATTTTCTGGATCATTTCCCGGAATTTAGTTCAAATGAGACTTTAGTACGGGAGATTATCGGTATGTCAGAATATGCTGTTGAATATGGCTATTACCGACAAGACAGGAATTTGCTCTGGAGCAGACAAATAAATTCTAATACCCTTACCTGGGAAGATTTTTTGCGTAGTACAAATTGGCAAGGCGAAAAACAAATTTACTAAGCGCCAATATAAAAAACAATATTTGATTACATGGTTATTTTCATACAAATTCATTGTCAGAAGTGACCGGGTCATAAAACAGCTTAACTCTAAAAATCATAGCCTTAGTTTAAGAATATTCAAATCTTTAGAATAAAAAAACCGGAACAGGATTACCCCTGTTCCGATTTAATTCACTCATTTTTGACACTTTCGAAAAAACTACAATAAGTGCCAAATGAGATTTTCTATGCTATAGTATATTTTTTTTCTGTGACTGTATTTGTAGTTTCACTTGTTACACTATCTACAAATCGCCATTCAGCTTCAGAACCAGATGCTGTAAATTTAAGATATGTATATCCGCGTTTATATAAATTTGCATATTCTAAATCATCTATCAGTACTGTAAATGCTTGTGCTAATTCTATCGCTTTTGCAGGATCTGAGCTAATTCCAAGATAAGCTTCCAGCCCTGGTGATGAAACAGAACTGCAGGCTATTTCAGTACCTATAAATTTTCCCTGCATATCGGTAAGTTTACCCATCCAGGCATTATGTGTATCTCCGGCCAGCACTACAACATTTTTCCCGGAAAGCATGGCATACAATTGCTCTCTTTCGGCAAAATAACCATCCCAGGCATCCAAATTATAGGGCAAAGTTGTGGTAACTCTCGCAATTTCCTGAGCTGTTAATGAAGAATCATTTTGTTTATGTCTCATTTTAATAACAACAAGCGCAGAGATTGCACCAATAAGAGCTTGCATGGTCGCTGGCTGTGCACTTCCAAAATGATCTACTTCTGCTAAAACCTGATTCAAAAGCAGCAGCAGCTCTGCAGGAATCAGCATTTTTGTCATCAGGATCTGCTGGCCCAATACTTTCCATTTAGCAGTATCTGCACTGATTTGTGATCCCAGCCAGGTCATTTGTTCGCTTCCAATTAATTTTCTGCCGGGGCTTAACAAATCTGTTCTAAATTTTGTCTGGTCAAAATTTCCGCTATTATCAATATAATCAGCATAACTCATCTGCTTATCTCTGGCTATAAATCTGGTATCCATCATGTAAAGCGAAAGAATATTACCGAAATTAAAACTTCTGTAAATTCTAAGATCTTTTCCTGTTTTAAGTGGAATGTATTCGCTGTAGGCCTGAAAAGCTGCCATCTTTCTCATCTGAAAATCTCCTTCGGCGGGTTGATGATTTTCTGCACCGGATTTATAAGTATCGTTAGCAAACTCATGGTCATCCCAGACACATATAAAAGGTTTTTTCTGATGAAGAAGCTGAAGATTTTTATCTCCTCTATATTGCCTGTATCTTTCTCTGTAATCGCTGAGGTTTAGAATCTCTCTGGCTGGTTTATGCTCTCTGCCCAGTGCGTTGGTAAATGGATTTGTTCCGTATTGTCCCGGCGCATATTCGTAAATATAATCTCCAAGATGAACCACTACATCTGCATCTGAAGAAGCAATTGCACCATACACATTAAAAAGTCCTGCCGGAAAATTAGAACAGGAAACAACCGCCATTTTTACCTCATTTACACTATCTGTTTTAGACGGCAGTGTGCGTGTTTCTCCGGTAACAGTTACTTGTTTGGTTTTGGTATTATAAAATCTATAATAATATTTTGTATTTGAAGTGATGTTCTGAACATCTACCGCTATTGTAAAATCATTTGTAGAAGATGCTGCGGCCTGCCCTTTTCTTGTTACTTCAGAAAATGCGGCGTCCTTACTTAACTCCCAGGTAATTTCAGCATCTGAACCTGCTGAATATCTTGTCCAGATAATCACTCCTGTTTCAGTCGGGTCAAAACTGGCTACTCCTGTCTCAAACCCTTCATTTTTCATTCCGTCCGGTGCACCGCTGTTATCAGTTTTGTCATCGTCACTGCAGCTTTCAATAAGTGGGGCGATAAAAACTCCTCCAGCGACCAATAATGAATTTCTAAGAAACCTTCTTCTGCTTAAATCATTGTTATTTTCCATAAAAAAATTTTTATATCAAAAAAACAATGTAATATTCAAATTCAAGTTATGGCACTTTTAATATTAATGTACTTTAATATTAACAATCCATTTACTATAATAAATTATTGATTTATTTAATATATCTAAAATGGAACTTGTACTTTTTTTATAATATCAAAGCCTGTCTATTTTCAAACTAATCAGAAATAATTCTATTATTCACTAGTTTCAAAACAAGTATTAATAGGTCGCTTTTACATTTTCAATTAAATTAAAGCCAATCTTTAATTTAATACAAAAGTTAAGATTTTCCTTTTCCTTTTCCTATTTTTCTTGTGTAAATATTCTAGTATTTAAAACAATATCGAAAAGCCCTTAGTATATTTTGTAAACAAATCGATTGCAATCAAGATCATCATAAGCAAAATAAAAATTAATATATAGGTAATTATTTGGGCTTTTTTATTGAACTCAAAAGTGACGGGATTTATAAAATAATCAGCATACACAGCCTGAGAAATTTTTATATTAGGAGAAAATAAAGTAACACCCTGCAGAAAATGTCCTATTAGATAATATTTGTTTTTCGGGATATAACTAAGTCCATTCTCAGCTTTAGAAAAATGAATGGGAATTTGTTTACCTTCTTTAAAACCAAAAATATAGCCTGGAGAATATTTTGTTCCAATTTTTCTATCGATATCACTTCCATAAGCTTCTGTGCTGCTTTCAAGCTGCTTGTATAGGATGCTGTGTACTATGCCATCGTATTGATGATAATGTATACCGTGCAGATCTATAGAAATGAGAATAATTTTTTTAGTTTCCTGACGTTTAAAATCCTTATAAAGAGCCCAAATAATCCAAAGAAGTATGGGAAAATATATTAGGTCGAAGATCATCTCGCCAGTTGATAAGCGGCTATTATGCTCCAGCTGCATACTTAAAGGAAGTGCTATAAATAAACAAAGCATTGCGATACACAAAAGTCCAAACAGTAGGTACACAAAAATAGTGGCAGTTAAATTACGTTCAGAAGTTATTTTAGGAAAATTTTCTTTGCTATAAATCATTAACTAATTATTATTAAAACATCATTCAAATCAGGCATCTCTATTTTTTTTCAAATTTATTCTACTTAATAAAACCAATAAATTTTATAGTGGTAAATCCAAAAGCTTAAATCTTAAATCAGCTGAGTTGCCATACAAATTTAATAAAATTTGGAACTTTTAGAAATTGAATTATTTTTATCAAAGCAATAATTAAGTACTTATGTATTGTGGAAAATGAATTTCTAGTTGTTTCGAATGTGCCACTATCCAACTTTAGAATATAATAAACCCGTTATTATCTATGAAATATATTTTATAAATTTGCTTCGACTACTAAAATTTCTGCATTAGAAAATAAATGAATATACAAGATTTAATTGGAGATTATTCCGTTTCCGGAAGCAATCAGGACGAGAGTAATCAGGTAACTTACAAAGGTATTTTGAGTTTGTCTCTCGATGAGAATAACCGAATTATTGCACAATGGCTTATTAACAACACACAACAGCAAAAAGGTTATGGCTTTTTTAAAGACAATATTTTAGTCATTAATTTTAGCTATAAAGGAGATGAAAACAAAACCTACAAAGGCGTTGCTGTTTATAAGTGCATTACTAAAGATGTACTCGAAGGTTTTTGGTCTGAAAAACATGGAGATCCGCTCTATTTAGGAACGGAACATTGTTTACGAATGAAAAGTAAAAACCTAAACTAGACAATGTTTTTTTTAAATTTATTTTAAGAACGTGGTTTAGCCAAATTTCTATCGTACATAATAATAGTTCCTGCCACGGCTACATTTAAACTTTTTTCTGATTTAAATTTTACTAAATGATGGCATTTATCCATTACTTTTCTCGATAAGCCATGATCTTCTGCTCCTAATAAATAAACACAACGTCTTGGGTGTTCAAAAGTTTCTAAATCAGATGCTTTATCATCTAATTCAACACCAACTAATCGCGCTCCTTTTGGTAAGTTTTCGAAAAAAGCTTCAAAAGTATCATAATGAAAATAAGGAATTGCTTTTACAGCATCGTGGGTATCGCTGGCTTGTTTGGCATATCGATTACCAATGGTAAATATAAATGTAGCTCCCAGGTTTTGAGCAGATCGCCACAAAACACCTAAATTTTCAGGCGTTTTACCATTTTGTATTCCTATACCAAAATATTCATTTATAAAATTATCATTCATAACGGCAAAAGTACAAACTGTAACTACATAAGTCAATTTTTTATTAAAAGGAAAAGTAGATTCAGTGTTGTTGTCTTTTACATTTTCTAATAATAATAATAATAAGATATCAAGCAAGAAAACAGGTTTCATATAAAAATAAAAAAAGACGCTAATCCTAAAATTAACGCCTTTTGTTTTTATTATTCTTTAGTAATGTATGACTTATAAACTTCCTTCATTGCTGAATTAGTTTTTACTTTCATCTTCAACCGCATCCTGCCATTTATCCCATACTTTAACACCTGCATTATATCCGTCATAACCATAGTTCTGGCTCAACTGTCCTTTAATATTAGGCTCTATAGCAAGTCTAAATGGAATTGGCCAGTAATTATTACGTTTGTCCATAGAATAAAACTTTACACCTGGCTTAATAGAAATACCCGCTGGATATTTGTTATAAAGAGTATAATGTACAATACGCTGGTACCAATAACTTCCGCCTGTTGCATCTGTTCCTGATTGTTTATCCCAATTATCTTTACTGTAAGTCTGCCCCCATTCGTCTGGTTTTCCGCTAAGAGCCAAACAGTGCGAAATACGTTTTAACTCTACATTTCTCCATTCTTCCAGATAAAGTTCTCTTCCTCTTTCTGCACAAATATCTCCAATAGTTACCGTGGTATACATTTGCGAAGCTTTTGCTCTTGCTCTTACAACATTCACATCCTGAGCTGCTCCGGAAGTATTACCTTGATAAAAACGGGCTTCTGCACGTAATAAATAGGTTTCGGCTAAACGGTATATGTACAAGTGTGCGCTAGCTCCTGCTGTAGCTCCCTGAAAATCATTTGCTGCCGGATTAGCTTCGGCCACAACATCATGAAAAAAGATTTTATAATGCGGGAAATCATACCAATCACGAATAGAATCTTGCGCTAACAATTTTCCTGATGCATCTTTCATTCTAAAATTTTGCCCAGCCCATGTTGCGCTACCCCCTGCTCCGGGAGCGTATTTAAGATCTTCCATATTCACCCAGTTTCCTACTGTGCTGTTGTGTCTAAGATCCTGCTTGTCTTCAATATGATTTACAACCCACATAGGATGTTGTGAATAATAAGAACCGCTAATAGTACCAATACCACGACCTATTGCTCTTTGATAATCATATTTTGCATTATAATTCGTTTTATCAGTCAATGGAAAACGCGGTGCTGCTGTTTTACCATCAGGAGTAATTAAATTAGCATCATTCCAGTTAGGTCCAAAAATTCTCATCGATGAAAATGCTAAAAATGATTGTGCTCCTCCATTTGGTGCCACCAATATCGCTTCAGTATTTGCAGAAATCACTTTGTTCTCCGGTCTGTGCAAATCCCAGATTACATTTCTGGTAATAGGCCATGCCGCAGGATTTCCTCCCGGATCAAAAATTCCTAAAGTATTTTGTACCAAAGAATAACCTGATTGATTAATCAAAATATTGGCTTGTGCTTCTGCATCAGCAAATCTTCCGGATGCTAAATAACATTTAATTAGTAACTGACGACATGCGCCTTTGCTAATCATACCTACATATCCTATTTTTGATTGTTCCGGCACAAATTGTACAGCTTTCTCCATATCTGCTGTAATCATTTCGATGATCGCTTCTTTTTTAGTAGAATAATAACTCTGCTTAGGAACCGACAAGATTTTGGTAATCAAAGGAATGTCTCCAAATTGATAAACCAGATTAAGATAACGGTATGATCTGTGAAAATAAGCCTGCCCGATATATTTATTTTTAACTTCTTCAGATAAAGTTGTCACATTACCAATAAACGATAATACGGTATTTGCATTTTTAATACCTGTGTAAGCTTCAGTCCATAGAAACCCAAGGTAAAGCGCTTCACCACCTGCATCTCTTCGAAAATCCCCGGTAGGAACAATTGTATTTGCGTAATCAGCAATATTACTGCCTGTATCCGTTTTTCCATATTGTGCCATATCAGAAAAAAGATATTCTGAGGCAATAGGCACACTAACACCAGAATAACCAAAATGAATATAATTATTACGCAGCTGTTTATCGCACAATGCTAAGGTTGCCTGTAACCCGGCTTCGGTATTAAATGTAGCTTCAGGTTCATAAAAAGAAAGCGGATCTGCATCGAGAAAATCTTTTGAACAAGAGCCAGACAAGGTTGCCAATACAATAAAAGGCAACATTCTTGTAATTTTATTTTTTATATATCTTTTCATTGTTGAGTAATTATTAAAGTTGGAAATTAAAACCTAAATTGAATTGTCTTGTGGCCAATCCTCCTGTTTCCGGATCTCCAAAGTATTTCCATTCTTTAGAAGCAGACCATGTTGCTACGTTTTGAACTGAAGCATAAATTTTTATACTTTTAATATGTACACGATCTAAAAGATCTCTGGGAAGTGTATAGGCTAGCGAAATGTTGTCCAGACGAATAAAGCTGCGATCATACAATTTTCCTGGTGCAACCGGAGTTCCGGCTGGTCCTTTAGCATCAAGACGTGCCCAATCATTTGTTGGGTTGTCAAGTGTCCAATACGGATTTACATATGGATTAAAGTTGAATTTATATAAACTGGCATCGTTGAAAGTGTTCATATAATTTGAATTAAGTGACTTACCTCCCACATTTGAATACATGCTGATTGCCAAATCCCAATTTTTATAAATCTTAAAATCATTACGAAGCGACCACTGTACAGGAGAATTTGAATTTCCTAAAAACTCCTTATCTTTTTCATTATAAACTGCTTTTTTATAAGTAACACCGTCTGGTCCTACTGCATCTACATCGTCTGCTGTATAGCTGTTTGCAACTTTTGGATCTCCAGGACGCTGCCCATATTTTTGAGCTTCTTTCCACTCATCTTTTTGCCAGATTCCAGTTACTCTATAATCCCAAATTTGAGTGATCGGTCTGCCAATAAACCATCCATTCGCAGAATCATTACCTTCTTTTTTTCCTACAACATTGCCATCTGCATCCTTAACATCGACCATATTGCCATATAATGAAACAATTTTATTTTCGTTATACGATATTCCAAATGTAGTACGCCATTCAAAATTTGGATGTTTTATGTTAAGACTGTTGATGCTCAATTCCATACCTTGGTTTTGAACCTCTCCAAGATTCGTTGCAATTGCAGAAAATCCAGTAAAACCAGGCAGAGACTGACTCATAATCATATCGTGAGTAGAGGCTCTGTAAAAATCTAAAGTAGCAGTTATACGATCCTGTAAAAAACCTAAGTCAAGACCTATATTTGTAGATGTTGTTTTTTCCCATGCCAAATTTGGATTTGCCATACGATCAAGCGATAAATACTTAATTTCAAGAGCTTTTCCTGAAGGATCTAAATACCCCATTGTTCCGGTATTTACTAAGTTTGCCAAAGAAATGTAAGGGTCTGCAAGCGACCTGTTTCCATTTTTACCCCAGGACATACGTAATTTACCTGTGCTCATTGCATCCCAATTAAACCAGTTTTCGTTTTTAAAGGTCCATGCAACTCCAAAAGATGGGAAAACTGCATAAGGATTTGAAGCTCCAAATGCCGAATATCCATCACGACGAACAGTCGCTGTAAGCATATAACGATTATCATACGAATAAAAAAGTCGTGCCATTAATCCATCTGCTGTTTCATGCGTGTCGTTTGATCTAATCGCACTGTTTGCCATTGTTGCCGTATTTACAAGATGAAATCCTAAAGCATCTGAAGGCTGAATATTATAGGCATCCATTCCATCTGACCAATAACGACGTTCTTCAGCTTCCTGAACAAAAGTTGCTACGATATGATGTTTTTCAGCAATTGTATAATCCCATGTTAATGTATTATTCAGGTTATAATCAAATCTTGTAGAGCTATTTCTATTTGCTCCAGTGGTAGCTGCAGGCCAGTTTGGATTTTGTGTTGATCTGAAATAACGATCATGATAAAATTGATAACGAGGCGCAATGTTAAATGAATACGTTATTCCAAAAGGAAGCGTGACCTTTGCATTAAAAATAGTATTCAATGTCGTGTATCCTGTTTCTTTTTCAATAAATTGACGTTCGTAGTAATAATTATAATTCTGCCCGGAAACATTTTTCCCCATTGGCTGTCTTTCATAATTGCCATTTGCATCTCTAAAGGTTCCAAATGGGCTGGTTCTCATCATATTATTATCCCCGGCGTTTGTACCTAAAGAGGGCGTAATATCTCCATCCGATCGATCCTGAAAATTAACATTTAATCCAAGATCAAGCCAGTCTGTAACTTTAGCATCAACTTTCATATTCGAACGAGCCGACTTATAATCATTTCCTACAATGGCTCCTTCTGAAGTTAAATAACCAAAAGACATATAATAATTGACTCTGTCACTTGCTCCGGAAATACTCAAATTATTATCATGATTAATCCCGGTTCTAAAAGAACTATTGCTCCAATCGTGTGTTTTATCTGCCAGGAAATTTGCCATTAGCGAAGGATCAAAATTCAATCCTAAACGTGCTCCCCATACTTCCTTTGAACTTTTTCCGTTTGTTTGCAGAGGTGGCTGATAAGCTAACCATTGAGCTTCAGTAATACCCCATTTACCTAAATCATTAGGACTTGAGAAATACCCTGGCTTACCAGCAGCAACTGCACCTGATATCCATGCTTCGTATTGCCCGGTTGTTGTATTGGCACCATAAGTTTGAGCCGTTTCCCAATCTTCACGATACTTTAAATATCCCTCTGGAGAATACACACCACGATAGGCGCTCTTATTACTAATTGTTGTATTTGTAGTAAAACTAACCATAGGTTTACCTGTTTTACCTTTTTTGGTCGAAATAAGAATAACTCCTGCTGCTGCTCTCGATCCATATACAGATGCTGCCGATGCATCTTTTAAAATATCAAGCTGGGCAATATCATCAGGATTGATTTCTGAAAGTTCACCATAAAACTGCATTCCGTCTAAAATAATAAGCGGTGAATTATGAGGTCCTCCTGTTTTTTGATCTGTACCTGTGTATACAGAAGTTTGCCCACGAATTTGGATATTTCCTCCTCCTTTTGCAGATGGGTCATAACCTACTCTTACACCCGGCGTTCCTCTTAATATATCCTGAACGGTCTGAGGATTTTGGTTGGCTAATTTATCTGGTGTAACCTGAACAATTGCTCCTGTTAAATCCTTTTTCTTCATTTTACCATAACCTACTACAACTACCTCCTCTAACGAAGTGGTCGCCTTTTGCATTTTTACAGTAATAGAAGTTTGTCCCTTTAAAGCAACTTCTCTATTTGAATAGCCCAGAAAAGACACTACTAATATTGCATTTTCGTTCTCTACTTTTAAAGTAAATTTTCCGTCAAAATCTGTTAAAGTAGCATTTTTACTTCCTTTTTCTAAAATGGTTACTCCCGGCAGCGGCATACCGTTTTCATCATTTACCTGTCCTTTAATGTTTTTTTGCTGTTGTACATTTTGCATCGCTGTTGTACTCGTAGTGCTAATAGCGTATCCATGAATTTGAGATAAAGAAAATAATACACAGAATATCATCATTTTCTTTTTCAAATAGAATCCGGATAAACCTTCAGGACTTTTTTTAATCCTAATAAAATTTGTCATTTTGGCTTGGTGATTTTGGTTATTTAAAAAGTTAGTTTGTTAAATCACATTGATAGCGGTTAAAAATCAATTCGTGATTTGCCCTGCAAAATTGGATAATAATGATTTTTATAAGGAGTAATAAAATACGTTTTTGGGGATAAAAAAATCTTGATTGTATATTTTACAGGCTTTTTGTCTTAAAAAAATGACATTATCAAAAAAAATGTCAGTAAAAAATATTGAATAAGTAAATACTAATAAATCAATGGAATCAGTAAATCATTCCAACTTAGTTTTAAAACAAAAAAAAGCGGTTGCTTTTACAACCGCTTAATGAGATTAAGAATGTCTCTTTATATAATTCTAAATAAATAATAATAATAAACGAACTGCTATTCTGTTTTATTGATCTGCTGATATTAATTGTGATTCCATAAATTTTCCAGTAACAATAGTTCCTTCTTCATCCTTCCATTGCGTAATTATGTTTTCTATAAATTCCGGCTCAAATCCGATAACTATCATGACCTGATTGCCAAATTCCTGCTGAACATTCTGACCTTTCTTAAACATAGCTTTAGTTTTTAATTCTATAATAATTTCTTGTCTCATTTTATAAAACCAAATTAAAACAATCTATAAACACACTCTTTATATCATTATGTAATTTCTTTTATAATATCACATGTTTTATAATTTCAGGATCATTAAATAATTTTCTATTCATTTTTAAACAACTGATAATTAAACAACTATTAACTAAAATTATGTAAATATATCAGTAACCATATTTTTAATTTTGGATTCACTTTTAATCTTATCTGTTTTATTGAAAGTTAAAAATGTCAACTAAAAAATTTAACCCCTAAATAAACTGCCATGATAACAACTAATTACGGAAATTTCGATCAAAACGAGCGTTTTTCTATCAATACAGAAACTAATGTGGGATATCAATGTAATCAAAATAGTCAGGGATATATGACAGTGAGAGAACAGCTTTTGAACTGGGGCGAAGATCCAAAATATCCTGATACTCCTTTATCCAATACAGATCATCTGGGACAAAATTTTAATGAAGGTTTTGAACAAGAGAATGCTGAAGGAAATACTATCTAGAAAAAATAAAAAAAAGAATTTACTCTAAAGCTCAAAATATTTGGGCTTTTATTTTTTAAATTATAATTATTACTGGTATGGAAGAATTTTTCACCGACATTCTCAAACATGTTGAAGGATACTACTATAGTCTTGTTGACATTACCCCAAAAATTTTACTGGCCATACTTGTGGTTCTTATTTCATGGCTTATCGCTGCAAGAGTGAAAGTTTTTGCAGACCGAAGATTAAAAACAAAAATGCATGATCCTCTTTTGGCAACTTTTATTGCCAATCTTATAAAAGCACTGCTTATTGTAATAGGTTTGCTTTTTATGTTTCGTGTCATTGGCCTTAACGGAGTAGCACAAAGTGTTCTCGCCGGAGCTGGTATATCGGCATTTGTAATTGGATTTGCTTTAAAAGATATAGGCGAAAATTTTCTGGCAGGTATTTTATTGGCTTTCAAAAGACCGTTTTCTGTTGGTGATATTATCGAAAGCAACGGCGTAAAAGGAAAAGTTGTCGCCCTGAACCTGCGTGATACACAAATAAAAAGTGACAGCAAAAACATTTATATTCCCAACGCATTATTAATAAAAAATACGCTTGTAAATTTTAACAGCGAAGGATATTTGCTCCAAGATTTTACAATTGGTCTCGAATATGGTTCTGATTACAGAAAAGCAATTGAAATCATTACCGAAGTCATGAAAGAAGATACTGCCGTAATCGACAAAGGATACTCTAATTCTGCCGTAGTTTCTGGCATTACAGGAAGTACAATACAAATCAATATACGCTATTGGGTAAAAACCGACCGAACCGTTACAGATGGCAAACATCGCTCTGAAGTTGTCATAAAAGTCGCAGAAGCCCTGCAACAAAACGGTTTTACAATTAAATAATAAGTCTTTATTTCGAAAGATCATCTGCTATTTTCAATCCTGGCTCATACATTGCCAGTGTTGAATATCATCTTTTTATATTCACTCTCTTTTCGTTTCCCGACATAGTAAATCAAAGCATTATTGTCTTAGCATTTTAAGTAACATTACCTGTTTTATTAAATTGGTTTTTAATAAAATTCGGGAATAATTCTGTTATCTCACCAATACCTATAATCCTAAAAAAAATAAAAGTATTAAGAATATCTGATATTTTATTTTCATTTTTTTCATTGGTTTAGAAAACTATCATTAAAAAAATCATCATTAAAACTAAAAACATAAATCCCTAACAAACAATATATTAAAATTCAGAATCAGCTTTAAACTTAGTTTTTTTCTCTTCAATTTTTACTTTTTTAGATATTCATTGAAGGCTTTTTTGCTCTTTTAATAAAAAAATATCAAAAGTGACGTAGGGGTAAATTGTCTTTTAGTTGTGTTACTACTATAGCAACACAATTAATTAACTCTTAACCTCCAATTGCCTTATGATATGTACTATCACTACCGCACTATTATTTTGGTTATTAAAAAAAGATACCAATCCCCTATTTAAAAGCTTCAGTTTTCAGGCGATAAAAAGCAAAATTCAATTTGTTCCAATTTTTTTATTCTTCGCACTTACTTCTCAGGCGCAGAAGAAAACAGTCAATTATAATGTGCTCCGTAACGGCAGTATCATTGGCCAGATGCAATTTTATCAAAAAACGAATAATGACGATGTGTTTTTGAAAATTTCTTCTGAAGTAAAAACCCGGTTTATTTTTGGAATTAATGTAAAAACAGAAGAGGGTTCTCATTTTAAAAATGGAAAACTAATGTCTTCTTATGTAAAGCGTCACGTAAACGGAAAAGAAAAAGCCAATAAAACGACTCAGTTCGTCAACTCCAATTATAAAACTTTATCCGAAAATAAAAAGGGGCAAATCAAAGAACAATATATCGATTACAATTTCATGCTGCTTTACAGCAAAGAACCTGTAGGCGAAGATCAGGTCTATTCTGATAGTTTTCAGCAATTTTTATCCATCAAAAAAATCGACAATCACTCCTACCGAATCGTATTGCCTGACGGAGATTACAACGACTATCATTTCTTAAATGGTATCTGTCAAAAAGTAGAGCTTCATCATACACTCTTTACAATCAACATTCAAATCTCATAATTCAATCTAAAAATCAATCATCATGTTTGCAATCATTTCAAGTTTATTTATAAAGTTATCCTTCTTTGGTGCCATGCCCATTGAAATAGAAAAAATTCACGAAGTCGAAAAAAGTGCTCCCAACTTAATTGTTTATGCCTTGCCGGTGGTGCTGTTTTTTACCATATTAGAATTTGTTGTTTTTTATTTCCTGGAACGAAAAGAATACGACAAAAAAGAAACCCTGGGATCTGTACTAATTGGTTTTGGGAATCTTACCGTTAATTTACTCATGAAAACGGGTTTGCTTTACGCCGTAGTAGGGATTTACAATATATTGCCTTATCGCATGGAGTTTAATTGGTGGAGCTTAATCCCGTGTTTTATATTGTATGATTTTAGTTCTTACTGGACACACCGTATTTCTCATTATTGCCGTTTTTTCTGGGCAACCCATGTAGTTCATCATTCTGCTGATCATTATAATCTTACGGTAAGTTTCAGGCAAAGTTGGTTTCAGTATGCTAAAATTGTATTTTTTGTTCCGTTGATTTTTGCTGGTTTTCATCCTGCCATATTTTTTATTGCAAATCAGCTGAGTGTATTGTATCAGTTTTGGGTGCATACAGAAGCTATTGGAAAGCTGCATCCTTTTATCGAAAAACATTTTGGAACTCCTTCTAATCATCGTGTACATCACGGAAGCCAGGAAAAATATCTCGACAAAAACTTTGGGGCAACCTTTATGATTTGGGATCACTTATTTGACTCCTTTCAGTACGAAGAAGAAAAACCGCGTTATGGTATTACCAGCGCGCTTAAAAGCAAACTCAATCCTTTATATCTCAATATTCATGAATTTCAGGATATTATTACCGATGTAAAAAAGGCAAATGGTTTTCAAAAAAAGATGTATTACATTTTTGCCAGTCCTGATGCTATTGCCAAAAAGAAATTAAATAAAGAAGAGATTCAACCTATTAAATTATCCGTATCATGTGAAGAAATCAAGAAAAACACCGACAATTTCAACAACAACTTTTCGAATATTTTAGCCGAAAAGATAATGGTGCAGAGACCATAGACCCCAAAATAATTAATGCTGAAGAAACTGATAAAGGATTATCTTTTACTTATTTCTCAGATCATAGCTGTATTGTTCACTCCTATGAATTTGGTCTGAATTCTGATCTTGATAGTGATACCTCTATAGATGGTTTTATTCAGTTAATCACCAATCATAACAGGATTCATCATCAGCCCAATCAATCTTACAATTAATAATAATAATAATAATAAAACTTGGATTTTACTCATTTAAACACATAGAAACATAGCTTTTATTCAATTTAAAAAAGGTGTTGCACTTATTTAAAATACACATAGTCTCTATGTGACGAAATGGGTTTCTTTTTGTCTCCTTTTCGGTACAACAAATCTATGTTTCTATGTCTTTTATAAATTAGGCTACAGAAAATGAAAAATGAAGTAATTAAACTGATTAGTTATTAAATATAAAAAGTATATATCTTTGATTTCAATGTCAAATCGCATAAATGGAATATAGCAACAGCGACCATATCAATTTTATCCGGAACGGAAATGAAGCTGCTTTTGAAAAGATTTTTAAAATGTATTTTAAAAACCTTCATGCTTTCGCTTATACTTTTATGAAGGATACTGACATTGCTGAGGAAATTGTTCAAAATGTATTTTTTCGTATTTGGGAAAAAAAAGATCAATTACAAATTGATGATTCTTTGAAGGCTTATCTCTACAGATCAGTTCATAACGAGAGTCTGAATCACATAAAACACTTAAAAGTAAAAAACTCTTTTCAACTACAATATTCAGATCATATGGAATCGTCAGATCCGGATGCATCAAGTAATATGATGGCATCTGAGCTTGAAAACGACATTCAAAAAGCAATTAATGAACTGCCGCAGCAATGCCGTACAATTTTTCAAATGAGTCGTTTTGAGCAGCTTAAATATCAGCAAATAGCCGATCAATTGAATATTTCGATCAAAACTGTAGAAAACCAAATGGGTAAAGCCCTTAGGGTATTGCGAACTAAACTGGTAGAATATCTTCCTTTCTTGTTATTCTTATATTATTTAATCCGAAGATCATGAGCCAAAACAATATGAATATGAACGATGATTTGCTGGTGAAATATCTGGCTGGCGAAACTGATGCAAACGAAAGTGCAACAGTAGAGAATTGGCTTAAAGCCGATAAAAATAACTTAACGTACTACAATGGTTTCAAGAAAATATGGGACGATAGCCTTTTGATCGCTTCCGAAAATAATGTTGATGAAAATGCTGCCTGGAAACGACTGCAAAATCGCATGCATGAAAAAGACGTTCCTGTGCTTCCTCTAAAAAAATCATCCCAAAATTGGTTGCGCATTGTTGCCTCTATCCTGCTCATTAGTACTTTGGGATGGCTTGGTTATTCTTATTTTGAAAATAAATCAGCGAACACTTTAATTCAGATACATGCAACAAACACTACTCTAAATGATACTTTGCCGGATGGCACGACGGTTACTTTAAACAAAAACTCTTCTTTGTCATATACCCGCAAGTTTAAAGGTGACAAACGACCTGTTACTTTACAAGGCGAAGCTTTTTTTTATGTTTCTCCTGATAAAACAAAACCTTTTATTATTACTGTTAATGATGTAACGGTACAAGTAGTAGGAACTTCTTTTAATGTAAAAAACAAAAACGGAAAAACTACAGTTGATGTCGAAACCGGAATTGTAAAAGTAAGTAAGAACAATGATCAGGTCGAACTAAAACATGGCGAGAAAGTAATTATTGCAGACCTACAACTTAAGTTGCTAAAAAGCATTAGCAAAGGCCAATTGTACAATTATTACCGTAATAAAGAACTTGTTTGTGACCAGACGCCACTACAGGAATTAGTTGAGGCGCTCAATGAAATATACAATGTAAATATCACGATTAAAAATCCTGTATTGCAGGAAAAACCAATAACAACAGTATTTAAAGATCAATCATTAGATCAGATTTTAGAAGTAATCCAGGAAACATTTATGATTAAAATGGAACGTAACGGTAACCAAATTCTATTAGAGTAATTCCTTTTTTATATGCAGATAAATTTTAGGTTTACTTTGGTATGTATTTTATTTATACTTTTTTCAGGCACATTTTTTAGTGCTCATGCTCAATCTATATTAGCCACTGAAATATCGATCCAGGCAGATAAAAAACCGTTAGGCAATATTTTGGATCTAATGGAGAAAAAAGGAAGTTTTAGATTTGCTTATTACAGTAAATTAGTCTCAAAAGACAGTCTCGTTAGTATTCATGCTGATCAATCTACCGTAAAGGAAGTTTTAGATCAGTTACTAAACAATCATTATGAGTACAAAGAATCAACGGGTTTTGTGATCCTTCGTTATGCTCCTTTAGAACTCTCACTTGAGTTAGAAAAAAACAATATCGTTGGTGAATATTATGTTGTAAGCGGTTATATCGTAGACACTAAAACCAACAAACGTGTGGAGAATGCCAGCGTTTATGAAAAAAATGCGCTGCAATCTACTTTAACAAATAAAGAAGGTTACTTTGAACTTAAACTTAAAAATGTACAACAAACCATTGAGCTAACGGTTACAAAAGAAAAATACAAAAGCATCACGATGATGTTGCTCTCTGAAATAAAAATCCAAATGGGTTCAAGGCAAACAAAATCTCATTATGATGCGGGTGATTACACGCAAATTGAACGAACGGGAATTGGCCGTTTCTTTATTTCATCAAAACAAAAAATACAATCCCTTAATCTTGGCGGCCTTATTAGCCAGGCTCCCGTACAGGCTTCTTTGATACCGAGTCTTAGTACAAGAGGTATGATGAATTCTCAAATTTCAAGTAGCTTCTCTTTAAATGTATTGGGAGGATATACCGGCGGCGTTCGCGGACTTGAAATTGCCGGATTGTATAATATCACCAGAATGAATGTCGAAGCTTTGCAAATGGCAGGTATATTCAACACTGTGGGAGGATCTGTAAATGGAGTCCAGCTTGCCGGAATCTACAATAATGTGTTTGGTGATCTTAAAGGATTGCAGATGAGCGGTATTCACAATAGCGTAAAAGGCTCGCAAATTGGTTTACAAATCACCGGAATTTACAACAATGTACAGCAAGATTCTAAAGGAATTCAAATAGCTGGTATTCATAATACTGTGAATGGCTCTCAGAACGGATTACAGATATCAGGTATTTATAATATTGGAAACCAAAAGGTTCGCGGCCTGCAAATCGCCGGACTTTTTAATTATGCCAAAGAATTGAAGGGAATTCAGTTTGGATTAGTGAATGTTACGGGTTCGCCATCTGGTTATAGTCTTGGTTTATTGAACTTTAAAAAGGATGGTTATCAAAAATTCACTATTACGCGTAATGAAATTTCAGATATCAATTTTTCTATAAAAACTGGAGATAATAAACTCTACACTATTTTGATGGCAGGAAGAAGCGAACGAAGAAACGAAGAAAAACTAACTTCTTTCGGAATTGGGTTAGGAAAAAATATTCGGTTAGGAAACCGCCTTGCCTACAATCCTGAAATTAGTGCGCAATATCTTTATTTAGGAAATTGTGATTACTATAACTTTTTGTACAAATTCGATTCTGCATTTACATTTCGTCTGTTCAAAGGTGTAGCCATATCCGGAGGCCCTTCTTTTAATATTTATTCGTCTCAATTAAGAGATAAAAATGCCCCTGACACCAACACTTCTACTTTTGTTCAGAATCGAACAGAACGTTATAATGTAATAAAAGACAATGGTAAAGGAATAACCGGATGGGTTGGCTGGAGTTTTGGACTAACTTTATTTTAATATTCAAATTAAGACAATTAAAAAATTCAGAAGAACTTTCTGTAAATAAAAAAAAACAACCCGTAAAGGTTGTTTTTTTTATTTTGACTAAGTATCATTATTACATCTCATTAAGTTCATTGAACTCATGTAAAGATTTTAGTGTGTTTTCATAAAATAAAATTGCTGCAACAAGATTTCCCTTGTCAGAGTAAGGCATCATTTTTCTTTGAAACTCTACTGTTGTATCTAAGAAAGTTGTTGTTCCTACTGCCTGAGATTCTAGTATTTTTTTATGAACTGCATCGTCCGGAATACCTAAATCTGCCATTGTAACTCCTGGTTTAGTAACCAAAGCGATGTAAGGAAGGGTTTTTACTAAAACTTTAATACGTTCTATGTACAATTCTAAAAGTTCCCCTTTTTGCATACCGCTCAATTCTTTTTGATCGTGGTATTTACGGATCAAAGCTGTTGTACTGATAATGCTTCTTGGTGCATTCTTTGCTTGTGCTGAAATAGCTCCCGTTGTCAGGAAAAAAAGCGCACATAGTAAAATAATCTTGCTCTTCATTTTAATTTGTAATTGGTTGTTGGTAAAAACAAAAATATATAAATTAACTTAAATTACAACTTATTGCTTTCTTTTTTTTAATATAACAACTAATTTTAAGGTGTTTTTAAGGTTATGACTTAATTATCCTAAAACGCCCGGGATATTTTATCCATATACTTTTTTTGTTGCCGTAATAATCCATAAAATCTTCGCAAACAAAAACGGCATGTGCTGTTGACCATGCTACTACCCCGCAATATTCACTTCCGGATTGTCGCTTTAGCTTTTGTATTTGTTTGCCTATTTTAAATCCTAAATACTTATAAATTGTTGGTGTATAAACTGCTCCATCTTCCAGATCTTCCAAAGCTCTCTCAAAGGTGGCTTCTTTGTCAATAATTTGCTTGTATTTTGCCATCACCGCGTAGGTCAGGATTGCATATTCTGTTATTTTTTCGCTTTCGCAATTATCTTTAATAAATATAAAACCTGCAGATATTCTCGCTCTGTTTAGTTCCTCCGCCTTCAGATTAAATGATTCATTATTTTTTAATGTTATTTTATATAGATTGTCATTTAATTTTTCTTTTACAAAAAGGCTGTCTAATCCATAAACATTCAAAGAAGCTTTTATAAAAGCTATCGATGAACAATTGGTGCGTTCTCCTTGTTTAAAGCTTTCGAATATTTTATCTGAACTCAGTTGCGAGTAAGAATTAGAACAAACAAACATTAAAAGTAAAAATATTGAACTAACAGATTTCATTGTCTTTAGAATTTTATAATTGTTTACCCAACTATTTTTAAAATATCATAGGTTTTACAAATCTATAAAAATCCAGTTATAATTGTTTTTTTAGTTCTTAACTTTTTATCAAAAAATGTAAAAGCTCATACTCCGCCTCAAATGAATCCTGTTTTATCATCGGCACAACTGCAAATATTCAGGATAAAAAAGGAAACAACTTAATAACGTTCAAAAGAAACTGAACCGGATTATTTTACCACAGCGAGATACGGTTTTCCTGTTGAAAGTTATATTGTAACTACAAAATAGTTTCAGCAAGGTTTCAAATATCGAAAAAGGCGTTAATTTATTTAAAATTAACGCCTTTTATTATTAGAGTTTCTATAAATCCTGATTATTCTTTCAAAAATGATTTGCTTATAATTTCACTTCCTTTTTGAATGTTGAGCAAATAAACGCCTTTAATCAAATTACTGCAATTATAAGTAATATCAATTTGGCCTGCTTCATAAACCTTATCTGTAATTGTAGCTAATTTTTGTCCGTTAATATCAAACAATACAATAGTTACTTTTTGTTGTTCTGTTTGCGCAAACGAAATGTTCAGGTTTCCTTTTGTTGGGTTTGGATAAACATTTAAATCTGTTTCCGGATCAGCAGCTACTTTATTAGCACTAAGCGTAGTTACAGTACAGTTGGGTGTGGTGCTAAAAGCCATTTGCGCAGCTGTAAAGTTGGTAAATGTCGCATTAATATCGATGTTAGAAGTATCACTCGCACCTTTACCATCGCAATTGTCTCTTCCGTTTCTCCAATACGGAAATTGTAAATAAACACCCGGTGTAGAGCAACTGCCAATTTCTGCATCGCCGCCTACTACAACTGAACTGCCAAAATCTCCAGCAAACAACATTGCATTTCCTTTTATATTGGCTGTGTTTTTTACAGAACCACCTTCCATCCAGGCGTTACCTTCAACAATGGCGCTGTTTGATAAAGTCGCATTGTACACACAGGCATTGCCTCTTACAATCGCATTGCCGTTTATAGTTCCGCCATCTACCATCGCGTAATCATCGATACGGGCATTTCCTGAAATCGTTCCGCCTCGTACAATTGCATACGGACCTACATATACTGTTGACGCCACAGTTGCATTGTTAGAAACCCAACCGCCTCCATTGGTATGTAAATGTCCGTTTGTTTTAAGAAAACTTCTAAAATTGGCTGCAGGCTGAAATCCTTCCGGAGTAGCATTTGCAATTTTTAATTCATAAGGATATCTTCTTTGTTTTGGGTAACCAACATCCATATTGTAATTGACATGCACTTTTGGCGCTGCAAAAACTACCAGATAAATATTGGCTTCTGTTGAGGTATTAAGCGTAAACGAAGCTTCGCCATCAGTTTTATACATTGGGCTGTAACGCGAAATAGTTCCATCGGTTTTTGTGGTTACAAAACCATAACGCCATCCGGCCTGCGTAGTATTAACCTCTGTATGTCCTTTAAATTTAATAGTAACTTTCTTTTGAGTTCCTGTGCATGTTGGGTATAACGGAATTAGATTCATTCCGTAATCCTGTGGTGCCCAATCGTTGTTGGTATAATATTGGTCGGTAGTTCCCGTAACTTTTGTAAGCAGCGTATATTGTCTGCTGGTATAACGAGGCATATTTGTTTTTATCGCATTGTAAACGTTTCTGATCGTTTTTCCGAAATTACTGGTCGTGTTGATTTGGGAATTCCATTGAATGGGATAATCGAATGCGGCTTGTCGCTGCGCATATCCCCACAAATAATCATCAAGCTGATCCTGCGTAAAACCTTTTAATCGCTTAATCGTTTCAAGCGGATGTTCTTCATTCATAGATTCTGCCCACATTCTTCTCGTAAAATCAAATCCCTCTTTTTCCTGAACATAATACATCAAATGAAAATTGGTATAATGATGTCGATTCGATGACCACATAAAATGTTTGGTCTGGATCCAGCGGGTCAGAGTTCCATCGATTTCTGCCCATTGCGGATAAGCCTGTGCGCGCATAAAATTGGCATGTCCTTCATAAAACGGACTGGCCCAATCATATCCGGCAAATGCTCTTCCGGCACCTGGATTTTCCTGAATGCTCATCATCATTTGCAGTGTATGCGCAAACTCGTGTGATAATGCTCCGCCGTCTCTTGTGGCTTCAGGATGTACGAACATAGCGCCAATAGTATTGCTAAAGGAACTCGCTTGTGCAAAAGCTTCTAATCTGGGATCTGTAGAATTCCAGGTGTTCATCATCATGATAATGATCTTGTATTTCCCGAAATTGGTCGTTGGCGCATTATTTACAAAATGCAAATCTGTGATATAGCGTTTAAAGCTGGTCTCGAGTGTATCTGCAACCGATTGAGGTGTAAATCGTAAGGCAGCATCTGCATATGCCGCAGGATTTGTGCCTACTTTATCGCCCCAATAAAGCACAAAGTTGGTAGACTCATACTTTCTGGTGTTGGATACTTTATTGTAAAATTCATTGTTGGGGTCACTCCATTCTGTGGGAGTAAAAAGCGTTTTCTGTGCAATTGCAAAATAACTGGATAGAAAAACGACAACTAGTAGTAAAAGTTTTTTCATAGTTTATTTAATTAATAGGTTAAGAAATAGCATTCTTTTGTAAATGTAAAAACTACACTAATTGACTTATAAGACAATATTATCTACATTTAATACTATTTTACCTATTTTATAAAATATACTAATCTATTTTACAATAAGTTACAAAACATTAATATTTATATTTAAAAACCAAAATCGCAAAAATTAATACGAATTAATTCTTCAAATCGGCAGCTGTAAGCTCTAATACAACACTGCTTTCCTGTCTTGCAGAAGAAACTTTCAAACCTACTTTCATCAAAAAATCTCCCGAAAAAACATTTCCTGATCCTTCAAAAGTGTTTTTGCCATCGGGCATAAGATTTATTTCTTTGACTTCGTATTTTTTTAAAGGGTCAAGTCCTTCTAATCGTACCAAACTGTAATTAGGATCGGTTAAAGGATGCAAAGTATAAGAGAAAACAACGGACTTTGTTTTATCATGATTCACATACGATAATACTGCCCTGCTTTCTTCATAAGGCGAAATCAAGCGATACAAATCACCTTGCCAAATTACGGGACTTAATCGTTTGTAATTGGCAACTGCTTCCTGGCAAAATTGCAATTCGTTTGGTTTTAATCCGCCTACGTGAATATCAAAACCCAATTTGCCCATCATCGCAACATCGGTTTTAAATTTAATGGATTGATTGCCCATAGAAGTTACGTGATTACAGGTTGCTAATGCCGGATAAAAATTAGAATATCCCCATTGTATAAAAACACGGTCAAACGGATCTGTGTTGTCGCTGGCCCAAAACTCAGTAAAATAATTTAGAAATCCGTAATCGACCCTTCCTCCTCCTCCGGCACAAAGCATCATAGGAAGATCAGGATATTTGGCTTTTATTCGATCCAGAACTTTATACAAACCTTTTGTATATTCAATAAACAAATGCGATTGCTGATTTTTAAGATAGGTAGAATATGCACTGGTCATCATACGATTACAATCCCATTTAAAAAACGCAACACCCTGCTTGGTTTGCATGATATCATCGACAACCTTAAAAACAAAATCCTGAACCTGCGGATTGCATAAATCAAGAACCAATTGTGTGCGATAAATATTCTTTTCTCTGTTAGGTAAACTCAATACCCAATCCGGATGTTTTTCGTACAGTTCAGTTTTTTCGTTGATCATTTCCGGCTCGATCCAGATACCAAATTTCACATTGGTTTCTTTGGCTTTTTCCATCAGAAAACCAATACCATTTGGCAATTTTGACTTTGTTGCCTGCCAGTCGCCTAAACCTGATGTTGAACCGCTTCTTGGGTATTTGTTTCCAAACCATCCATCATCCAGCAAAAACATATCTACGCCCAATGTTTTGGCATCTGTAAACATGTTGGCGAGTTTATTTTCGTCAAAATCAAAAAAGGTTGTTTCCCAATTGTTCAATAAAGTAAGTCGCGGTTTTTCGCCATCTTTAAGGCCGTATTTTCTGGCCCAGGCGTGCAAATTTCTACTCGCCTGACCTTTGCCCTGATTCGAAAAGGTATAAATAAAAACAGGTGTTTTGAATGTTTTTCCGGGCTCTAAATTATACTCGGAAGCAAATTCATTTATACCTGAAATAATTCTCAACTCATTATTGTTATCAATATCAAATGTATACTTGAAGTTTCCCGACCAAGCAATTGTACCAGCAATCACTTCGCCTGTATTTTCGCCTGATTTCGAATTTAAAGAAAGAAAAAAACTAGGTGAAGCAAACATATTGGTTCGAACTCCCAATTTCGAATCGATAACCTTGATGCCTCTTGTAAGCTGACTTTCTTCCATTCGAACTTCCTCAACAACATCACTGTAAAATTGTGTCAGCCAATATTGATCAGCATCCAAATGCAATGCCGAGGAAGCATAATTGTACAGCATTACAGCTTTTTTCTCGTTGTGCTGAATTTCTGTCCAGGATTCGATTACATTTTCTTTGTAGAAAGTTTTATAATGAAGATTGACAAAAACCGGATATTGAGGATCTTTTAATTTGATGATAATCTCAGCTGTATTATCATCAATTTTTTGAATCGTATGGTTTTGATATTCTAATTCTAATGAAGGATTTCCGTCGTTGTGCGTGATTCTAATAGCGGGTTCGAACAAATTATCGGTTCCAAAAGTTGGATATGCCGAATGACGTAAATCAATTAAAGGATTCCCGTCATTGACCACAAAATTCTTGGTATTTTCTTTTGAAACGGCTTCGTATTCGCTACTGTTATTCAGTTTTGTTCCTAAATACGTCTGATACAATTTTTTGTTTTTACCAACCTTAAGCACTAACGCAGAATTTTGAGTTTCGATCTTAATTAAAGAACTTTCCTGCGCCTGAATAGCTGAATATGTAATGGTCAATAATAACAGTAAAAATTGCTTCATTTTTTTTTATTTTATTTAATTAAGATTTAACGAATTACAATACTTTTATCAAGCGTAATATTGTCATTTCGATTGCTAATGATATAATGTTTTTTTCAGGAGCTAATCCCGCTATACGTTTCAATCTTTTGTGCCGAACCCCGGCACAAAAGGATTTCCACTTCTATCGGGGCTAGGGCAATTGTTTTCATACGAACTATTTCCCATTTTTGTCATCCTAGAACGAAGGATCATACGAGAAACTCCACAAAGAAAATCGCCAATCTTTGTAGAATTACTTACGGAGATTTCTCGTTCCTCGAAATGACAAA
Source organism: Flavobacterium piscisymbiosum (assembly GCF_020905295.1). Taxonomy (NCBI): domain Bacteria; kingdom Pseudomonadati; phylum Bacteroidota; class Flavobacteriia; order Flavobacteriales; family Flavobacteriaceae; genus Flavobacterium; species Flavobacterium piscisymbiosum. The sequence continues at coordinate 4,702,131 of NZ_JAJJMM010000001.1, forward strand.
CAGAGTGCATATTTAATATCCAAAAGGATTATCAACACTATGCATTGGCTCAGTAAACCACTTCGCCCCGTTTTCTGTCATGTAAAAATGATCTTCATGACGAATTCCAAATTTCCCCGGAATACAAATCATCGGTTCATTGCTCACGACCATTCCTTCCTGTAATTTTATTTCGCTTCCGCGGACTAAATACGGAAATTCATGAATGTCTAATCCGGTTCCGTGCCCTACTCTGTGCGGTAATCCCGGTAAATCATAATCAGGGCTTAGTCCGGCTTCCGCCAAAGTTTTTCTCGCCGCGTCATCGACAGATCCGCACGAAGCATCGATATTCGCCGCTTCAAAAGCAGCAAATTGAACTTTTTGCTCCAAATTCCAAATGGTTCTGTATTCTTCCGAAGGAGTTCCGTATGCATAAGATCTTGTAATATCAGAAAGATAACCTTCTAATCTACAGCCTGTATCTACAATCACAGCATCATTTTCTTTTAAAGGCTGAGGAACCGAAACGCCATGAGGATATTGTGTATCATCAGCAAATAAAACGATACAGAAATAAGAGCCCGAAGGTATTCCTGCCTTAATATGTGCTTTATTTATAAAATCAACAACTTCGTCGACGGTAATTCCTGGTCGTAATATTTTAGCGGCAGCACGCTGAACCTCCATCGTAATATCTTTTGCTTTTTGAATAATAGCAATTTCATTTTTAGATTTTTGCATTCTGCAAGCGGCCGTAATTTCTTGCGCATTTATAAAAGCATGCGAAGTATTGGCTTTTGAAACTCCATCAACTAAAAAATAAGGCGCAGATTCATCAACGGCAATTCTCCCATACTCAGAGTTTCTGTCATTCAATAATTTACCAAATAAAACATAAGGCGATTCGTGTTCTTCCCAACAATTAATATTGGCCTGAACTTTCATGTATTTCTTAAAAGTACCTTCTTCAAATTTTGGCACTATATATTCTAAAGAACCATCATCAAACAATAAAGCACCAACCATTCTTTCAGAAGCATTCCACTTCGTTCCTGTAAAATAATACAGATTGGTTCCCGCATTCAGGTAAAGTGCCTGAACAGAAAGCTCTTTCATCAATCCAGTTGCTTTTTTTATGCGCTCCAGATATTCCTCCAACTGAATGGGTTGTACATCCTGAGTTCTGTTTTGTATTTTTTCTAATTCGATTGCAGCAGTAGAACCGCCTATACCAATTGTCATTTTTTTCTGTTTTTAGGTTATAAAGTGCTAATTTAAGATAATTCATAAAAACCTAAATTAAACACATAACTATGTTTGAGAAACTTGTTTCTTTTTGATTTACTTTTTTTTTCAAAATCGTTAAATCTATGTTTCTATGTGTTTAAATTAATTGAATTGTATTTATAATTATTGAAGAGAATTATTCTGTTTTAGGTTTTGTCTGTTTCATTAATTCCAATACACCTTTTTGATCAATCGCATAATCGTACAAACGCAAAGAAGCCATAAAACCAGAGAAATTTTCTCCAATATCTGATGCTCCAATGATAATTTTGGCTTTATCAATTGCAGACGATAATAACATATTTTGTGAATTGTCCAGCACACCATCTACATATATTTTCTCTACAACTCCATCAAAAGTCAGCACGATATAATGCCATTTATTCGCCTCTGGAATCGTATTGTAACGCATATCAAAATGACCGTCCAGATGTGGCGCAGCTCCATAATTGCTGCTGTTATAAGCCAAAGCATTGTATGAATTGGCTAAATTAAATTCGTTTCGATCGCACCACGATGCCAGAATTTCTCCTTCTTTGGCAACTTCAGGATTTTTAACCCAGGTTGCGACTGTATAAGAGCCATTCCATGCTAAAGATTTCGGAACTGCTTTATCTAATGTCAATGCTCCGTTTTTAAAATGAAAAGCTTTAATTCCGTCTGGTTTTTCTAAAGTTATTTCACCACTCTTTGTGAAATTTCCGCCAATAGCAACTTTATTCGAAATTGTATTTATGGATGAACTATTTGAAATTTTACTTGCATCAAGATCGACCAATAACTTCTTAGTGCTTTTTACAGCAGGAGGTATTTTCGATGGTACATTTTTTAATGCTAACGGAAGATTAAATAATGAACTATACACTTTAATGTTCCAGACTGCAGCGTAAAGTCCAACTTTTTCAGTCGCTAAAACAGTAAGTTTTATATAACGCGCCGTTACGTCATTATCATCAATCATTGGACTTCCGGCGGTGCTGTTTTTAGATTTATCAGCATATAGTAACCAGTTTTTTCCATTTACGGAATACTCCAGTTTGTATTGGTAATAATAACTCGCAAATTCAAATTGCGTCATTACTCTTTTTATGGTTTGAACAGTTCCCAAATCGATGGTTAAATCCTGAGGTGATGTGTTATTCGCCGCTTTCCACATCGTAGCGTTATTATCATCAGTTGCATACGAGGGTTTATAATCGTAATCGTATTGAGTCGATTTTAAATGATAATAAGATGAAGCTGTTGTTTTTGATCCGAAAGCAATATCCTTTGGTACAGTAGATTTAACAAGATCACTTATACCTTTACTTGTAGGTACTACTTTTTGTATGGTCGAATCATTTTCGAAAATCATTTTATCGATACAAACCTGTCTGGCAAGTCCGCCTCGAGTCATAGGATAATCGTGTTTATGATACACAATATAATAATCGTCTTTATCTTGTAATACAGAATGATGACCGGGACCATGAACGGTTTGGTCTTCATTGGTACTCAAAATTGGATTGTTTTGTCCAGGCGTAAAAGGTCCGTATGGCGAATCGGCATAAGAATAACGAACATTATAAGTTTCGTCATGACAAGAAGCACCGGAATACATTAAAATGTATTTAGACCCTTTTTTCATCATATAAGCCGCTTCAAAAGGCGCAGGAGTTTGCGCAAGCGGAATATTGGTCGAATGAACCATTTCTCCCATCGTTTTTTTGTTTAATTCTCCAACAGCGTATCCGCCGTTGTAATGCACCCAGGTTCCCCAATAACCATATATTTTACCATCGGTGTCTTTAAAAAACTGCGCATCCAGAGACGGATAACCTTCTCTTGGATATCCGTTTGAAATTACGGGAACATCCTGTTCGCTTAATTTTTTCCACGGACCAACAGGAGTATCTGCAACATAACCGTAAATATTACAGCCTATTTCGCAATTTCCAAAATACAAATAATATTTACCATCGTCTCCTTCTACAATATCCGGAGCCCAGAAATTCGTAATCGATTTTGCTGAAAATGAAGGAATTTCCATAATATAATTGAACCAATTCTTGAAGTCTTTACTATACCAGACTGTAGGCGCGCCAGATGCCAGCATTTCATTATCTGTAGTGGCATAGATATAATAAATATCGCCAAACTTTTTAATGGTAGGATCAGCAAACCAACCCGGCAAAATAGGATTTCCGGCTCCGGGTGTGTTTACAGGGATATCTTTTTGAGCAAAAACAGTTCCTGTAAAGACAAGTATGATAAGACTGTAAAATAGTTTCTTTTTCAGCATTGTAATTATTTTAGCAATATTAAATGGCACGCAGATCACACGGATTTGCTTTGCAAAAACGCGGATTTGTACGGATTTTTTATTTTATGTTCAAAAAACTTCATTGGTAGCGGAGCCGAGACTTTTTATAAAAACGAGGGCTTCGACTCCGCTCAGCCTGACAAGCATTATCTAATTTATATTTAAATAAATTCTATTAATATTTCCAAACCAACACATCAGCGGTTTTTATTGCTTTGGTTCCAATAATGATTTTTGCTTTTTCCGGTAAATTCATATTATAAACCTTATCAGAATAATTGACTGCAATACCAAATCCATCGCGATATTCGACCATAATTCCTTCCGGATAATTTTCTATAAGGGCATTTTGTTTTTGGTACAACTTTCTTAATACCTGTTTTTCAAGTTCACCGTTTTTAGAATCTACACCAATATACGTTACAGTTCCTTTACCTAAATTACGCGAAATAATAGCGGGTGTTCCAGCATAAAAATCTCCTTCGTAAGTGGCCCAAACTTCGGTTTCTTTATTAGGTTTTAATAAATCTCCCCAACTGGTCCAGGCAAATTCCTGATTATTAAATTTAATAACGCCCGGAGATTGCGGCATTAATAAATCATATGATTCTATTTGGGATCCTATTAAATTCCACATTGGCTCATAAAACTTTGCTTCCCAAAGATGCCCCTGACGATTTTGAATTCCGGATCGGCAACTTAATATTAAATTCCCTCCGTTTTTGGCATACAAAGTTAGTTTATCTATCATTTTTTGATCCATCATCTGATAAGCAGGTACTATCAAAAAAGGATATTTAGAAAAATTAGTGGTGTCACGAACAAAGTCTACCGGAGCACCAAAAGATTTCGTCGCTCTGTAATATTTTAAAAAGTGTCCAATAGTATTCCACTCTTTTGTTTGCTTGTTTAATTCAATCCCCATTACATTATCCGGATTGAACAGAATTCCCGTTTTTCGCTTTAAATAATAATCCGGCAATGTTGCCTTAGCATCATACTTTTTTCGCAACGTATCAATTTCTTTTATAAACTGACCAAATTCATTACCACCTACCGTTGGCGTTACACCATCTGTACCTACAATTCCGTAGTGAAATTGCTCGTAACCGTACAATGGCGCACGAAAACGATACGTACACGTAAATTTACTTCCTCCGGCAAAAACATGCCACAACCACATACGAACACTTCCCGGCAACGGCTGCGGATTAATACTGCCCCAGTTTACTTGTCCAGGCTGTAATTCCATACAACCATACATTCCTTTTAAAGGTCGGAAAAAGTCATTCGACATTCCAATACTGGTATAATCGCCTAAACGATATCCTTTTGAACCTATTCCTAAACTTCCTCCGTAGACCAAATATCTTGTGTAACAATCAAAATCCAGTTCTTTAGACATTCCAACAAAACTTTCATCGTAATTGGATCTGTAATTAGACGTAATCCATTGGTCTTTGCTTACCAATTTGCGTATCGTAACTGCCTGACTGTCCAGAAAAGTGGCGGTTTCCTCATCAGCAAATCGATAATGATCTAATTGCGAATGCAGGTTCATTCCCCATTCTTTATGCAACGGAATATTAATTTGACTAAAGTCAGAATAAGTGCCGCTCCAGAAATTGTTTCCCCACGCCTGATTTAAGGCATCAATAGTTTTATATTTTGTCTTTAGCCAATTGCGATAGCGTTGTTGCGCATCTGCACCATAATCCAGAAAACGGGATGGCTCGTTGTCGACCTGCCAACCGATAATATTTTTATTATTACCATATTTTTTGGCCAATTGTTCGATCATTTTTAAAGAATAAGAACGATAATAATTACTTGAAAACGATGCGTGTTGTCTCGAACCATGATCGGTTTTAGTACCATCTTCATAAGTTGAAAGAATATCCGGATGCTGGCGAACGAGCCATACCGGAGGCGTGGCTGTCGACGTACACATAATAATTTTCAACTTATATTTTGCAGCAATTTCAACCGCTTTATCCAGCCATTTAAAATCATAAACACCTTCCTGTGGTTCTAATTGCGCCCAGGCAAATTCTCCAAAATGGGTAAATTCGAAACCCATTTCGGCAATTTTTTTCAAATCACGATCCCATTGACTCTGATCCCAATGTTCAGGATAATAATAAACTCCAACTGTTGTCAGGTCTTTTTTGGGAAAAAATCTATCGAAATTTTGTGCACTGGAATTTAAACCGGCAACTATTCCAAATAAAACAAATAGTAGCTTTTTGAAAAGATGTTTTGATTGCTGTTTCATTCTTATAATTTAATTTGAATTGCTTTTGTTTTCAACGCAATTTTATACGCTCCTCTTACTTTTTCGTAAGGCAATTTTACCTCTTTATCGATTCTTAAATAAGCATCTGGTGTATACGCTGTTTTAGGATCTAAAGTAATTTTTACTTCATCCGTTTTAGTATTGTAACTTACTTTATTAAATGTTCCTGCATCTAATGTCAGCCACATTTTTTTTGCCCCAATGAATACTTTAGATTTAGCTGCTGTTGTAATTTCTACTTCGACTTCATCGCCTTTTTCTTTTAAATTTCCTCCAAAAGCCAACCAGCCCAAATCTTTTTCATTCGTTATAAATGTTGCTGTATTTACCGCATAACCAAAGAAACCAGAACCATAATCACCAGATAAATAATCGATTCTAAGCGTTTCAGGATAAGAGTGAAAAGCCGATGGCCCAAAACCATCTTCGGTAATATTTGAAATTCCTCCTAATAATCCGCCGTAACCTACTTTTAGCAAATGAAAATCTTCAGGTGTTTTTCTGAATTGTTCCAAAACCGGAATCGCATTCAGCGCTGAGCCATAATGATGAATCTGACGTTCTACTCTCGACAATTTTCCTCCATATAGAAAGTCCCAATACCTGCGCGCGTTTCCGTTATAAGCCCAGTTAGGCATTGTTGGCATATAGGCTAAAATAGCATCCAGCGTGATCTTTGCTTTGTCATTGTATCCAAAATAATCCGACCACATATATACTTCTTCCTGACCTGTAGAATCCCAAGGCATTTCACTTCCAAAAGGATAATTTAGCGTTCGCCAATGATCGGCTCTTGCTTTCATTTTAGCTTCCAGATTATTCGCCATTTCGGTATATCCTTCGGTTTTTAGATCTTTTAAAATCAATAAAAAAACCGTTCCTTCCATTTGTCCAAACTGCGCATAATAAGGCGCCAGAGTTGTCATTGCAATACTGGTTTCGTAGGCATTTTTTAAATACCAATCCCAGCTGTGATTTGTTACCAAACCTTTGTGGTATCTGGCCAAACGATACATCGTCCAGTGTGCAGCGGCAACGTGTGGGTAATTATACGATCTTCCCGGATCATCAGATCCTTTTTTATCCCATGCAGCCCATGTTTTATAATTTACATCTTTACTGTAAGTTCCTTCCGGCATTAAAGTAGGTTCGTAATAAAAAACACTCTTTTTAACACCATATTTAAGCGTATCTGCTGTGTTATACTGAATTCCGCCCCACAACGTTTTGTCAACAAATTGCTCCAGTTTTACTATTTCTTCTTTATTCGGTTCTATCAATTGTTTCATAATAGCACCCAACCAGCCTCCTGCTCCACCTTCGTCACTTAAACCCGCAATCCATACACGACTGTCCTGACTTACTTGTTTTTTAGTTTCATAATCATACGAGATTACCGAAGGGTTTCTGTGAAAAGGATCGTTTTTCTCGTCAAACCATTGTGCGGTTGTAGAGAAATGACCAAAATCTGCCACAACATCTTTTTCAGCTTTTATTACTTTATAATTAATAGTTTGCTGTAAACCATCTTCATAAGTTACCGTCAATCTGGCTCTGCCCCATTTTTTTCCGTTTACTTTGTATTGAAAATATCCTTTATCATTTTTTCCTTTTGCCTCAATTGCCAAAGCGCCTTCCGGTTCAATTTTAAAAGATTTAACGGCTTTTTTGTATTGTAAAAATAGCTGTCCATCAACATCTTGCGGCAATACATATCCGGGAACTCCTATTGCTAGCGGACGTTCTTTTTCGATTAATGTTTTTTGGATGTTTTTAATTTCATCAACCAAAACCAATTTCAATGAAAAGTTTTTTGAAGCTCCGGACTCAAGTACTGTCGAAGAAGGAGTATTCCATTGTTCTGCCGATTTCCATTCATTTTCAGCATAGGCTTTACTCAATGGCATCCATTCATGAAATCCTTCAAAAACGATACTTCTTGGCGTAGCGTCATCCAATAACGGACGATAGGCTTCAAATGGCATATTTTCCTCAGGAAGTAATAACAATGCCGGACCGTGACCGCTTAATCTTTTTACTTCAAGATAACCGGCATCTTTACCAATATAAGGATCAAAAAATACATTATGCGCATGTGTTTCATCCAATGATTTTCCTTCGAGAATATTATTAAAAACCATAGGAATTCCCAAAGCTCCAATTTCTATTGCTGCGCCTGAAGTATTCGTAATTTCAAAACGCATTACCAAATCTCCGTTTTTATCTTCGTAATAACGTTTTACGCTAAGCGGAGTTCCTGCCGGAAAAGTATTCGAAAGATCGGCTGCCGCCAATGTAGTTCCGGAAACTGAAAGTTCTTTTACCGAAGCACGTTTGGCAGCACTCGAATAATTTTTCCAAGCTCCGGTGGCGTCTTTAATTCTAAAATTAATATCTCCCAATTGGTAAAGTCCGTCTTTGTCTCTTATCGAAAGTCGCTCACCCGGAGTAAAATCAAAGGTTTTATCTGTCGCAGGAGACAAAGCAGCTACCGTTTGAGATGATTTTAATAATTTAAGCTGAAATGATTTGGTGCTCACATTAATGAATCCTTTATCTATCTCCAATGTCGATTTTTCGGCTTTGATTTTATCCCAATACTCCTGCGCTTGCAGATTATTTGAAGCCATTGAGCAACAAATCATCACGGCTAATAATGTTGTTTTTTTCATATTTCTTATTATTTAAAAAATCTAAACAGACTTTATTTATTCTTTTTATTTATACTTTTTAGAGATGAATTTTATTCTAATTAATTCAAGTTGCTAATGGCAATGTCATTAAGTCAAAATTTTACATAACCGCTTTGCGATCTTAAAGCAAAGCGCAATTCATAAAGCTTTGTAAACTTTACGGAATCCTTTGCGAACTTTGCGGTAAAATTTTATTTTTTGCTTTTTAAAAAACTTAACTTAATGACATGTCCATAAGGACTATACTTATTACATACCAACTTCAATTAATTATTTAAAATCAGTCGAAAACTTCCAATTCGTTTTATAATCTTCAGCAACAGGTAAATCTTCTAATATAATTCTGAGCATTTCGACCGGCATTATGTTTTCTTTTAAAACGCGGTCGTGAAATTGTTTTTCTGTCCAACCTTTGGCCAGTAATTCGTTTCTTAAAGCATAAAACTGTAATCCACCTGTCATATAAGCAACCTGATATAATGGTGCATCTCCACTGGCAAAAGAACGTCTTACTTCGGCCTCTGCATTGGCTCTTTCATGCCCTACTTCGTTTACTAACAAATCAATGCATTGTTGTGGCGTCATTTCTCCCAAATGGTATTTTAATGAAAAAATGATTCGGGCACAACGGTGAATTCTCCAGAATAACATTCCTAATTTTTGTTCCGGCGTTTGCGGAAATTGTTTGTTCCAAAGATTGATTTCCCAATACAAAGCCCAGCCTTCCATCCAAAACGGAGTATCAAAAGGCTGTCTGTACGATTTGTAACGGCTGTTCATGAAAAACTGCAAATTATGTCCCGGCAATAATTCGTGCTGTACGGTCGCAAAAGAAAAGTTCGGATTATTGCCACGCATACTCATCAGCTTGTCTTTCTGATCCATATCTTCGGTTGGATACGAAATACTGATTTCCCATCCTCCGGTAAAAAACGGATTTATCTTCTGGCGTTCCGGTGTCATCATAATCATTTGCCAGGTTTCTTTTGTCAAATCCGGTAAAGTGATTAAGTCCCTGTCTTCTATGAATTTAACCGACTGAGTGTATAAATCAGTTATCGCTTGTGGTTGTTCTCCTGCAGGAACGTAAGTATCTTTTACATGTTCCAGCGCTTTTTTCCAATCGCTTCCGTAACCTAATTCTGTCGATGCTTTTATCATTTCTTTTTTGCACCATTCAAATTGATTTTGTGCAATAGCAATAAGTTCTTCAGGGGAATATGGAATATATTCATACGATAAACTTTTGATAATAGCTTCTCTGCCAATTGGTTTTCCTATAATGCCGCTTCCGTCATCTTTTACGCTGTTTTTAGAATAGTTTCCTCTTAAAAATTCTTCGTAAACTTTAAGTTTATCCGATAGGTTTTTATACGGTTTCTGCATCCACCAGGTAAAATCAGGATCGTAACTATAATAAAATTCATAAGCTTCTTTTAATGATTTCTCGAAAGAAACGACTGACTTCGCTGCTTTGTCTGCTGCGAACCAATCTTTAAAAGGTTTATTTTTTAAGACCTCCGTTTTTTTATCAATACTAATTCCGGCAAGGTCAAATGCTTTTGCCAACTGACTCGAAACGGGTCTTTTGCCTCTTCTTCTTTCTTTGATAAAAAGAGTAATATCATCTGAAAAATCCAATACCGAAGCGACTTCTTTATACCCTTTATATTCTATTTGTAAAAAGTAATTCTCTTTATTAATTAGATTTTTCAACAGCAAATAATCTACTTTTCCGTCTTTAGATAAATTTTTAAAATCGATCGCTTTTACAGTTTTTTCCCAATCGGCATAAAACTTTGAAAATCGAACATAATATTCTTCTGATTCATTGTTCGAATAAAAATTCTGCAAGGCTGTTTTATCTGCCTGAAAAGTATTTATAACATCAATAAGGTCGTTTGCAAATGATGGAACTGCCATTGCTAAAAATAAAAAAAGGGTTAGGAAATATTTTTTCATGTTTTTGGTTTGATGATTCTGAATGTTTTTTTTGCCACAGATTAAAGGATTAAAATGATTTTTTAATCAGTGCGAATCTGTGTAATCTGTGGCATTATTTTTTAGCTCTTTTTAATAAACTATTTCAGCGTAACATCCAGATAAACAGAATGGCGGCCATAGCTTTCGTAAAATGGTTTGTATACAATTCCGTCGATAGTAAATTCTAATTTCTTAGGATTTCCCTGTATTGATTTACTAATATCTTTAACATCTAAGGTAACTTTACGCCAGTCTTTTCTTGGTTCAGGTTCCTGTGCTGCAAGCAATATTGGTCCGTAAAATAAACTCGCGATATTTTGCTGATCCATTACCGATTCTAAGTGAAACTGAAACGGCATGCGCAATTCAATTGCGTCTCCGTCTTTCCATTTTCTATTCAAAGTAAGATAGCTTCCGGGTTGGGCTTTTACTTTTTCCTCTTTACCATTTATCTTTACAAAAAATCCTTTGGTTGCCCAATGCGGTACGCGAACTTTTATGTCAAATTTGCCATTTCCTTTAATGGTCAATCGGGTAAAATCTTCATTAGGAAAATCTGTTGTTTGTACTATGGTTACCTTTTTTTCTGTCCATTCTAAAGTGGATGGTACGTAAAGGTTGACATACAATGTATTGGTGTCTGTACTTTTAAAATAAATCGAATTTTGAAATTTTGTATTACTCTCAATTGCCGTTCCGTTACAGCAGGTAAATCCTGTCATGTGTGCATTACCAAACTGTTTTACAGAACCCGGTCTTAACGGTACGTGATACGTATTGGCAGGACTATCTTGTGCCACAGAAGCCAGAATATGATTGTAAAGACCACGCTCATAATAATCCATATATTCTGCACGCTGATCATAAAGGAACAAATCTCCTGTTAGTTTCAGCATATTGTAAGTCGCACAAGTCTCATTTTGACCTCCCGATGAAAAACCATTTTCGTAAATCGTAGCCGGCTGGCTTATAAAACATTCTGCATTGGCAGGATTTCTTGCTCCTGCAACACCCCCAATCGTATACATATAGTCGTTTACGGTTTTGTACCAAAAGTTATCAGCTACGTTGTAATATTCAGGCGTATTAGAATCGCGGTACATTTCGAGCGCTCCCATAATTTGCGGAATGTGCTGATTGGCATGCAATCCGCGGAAAGTGTCTACATTTTTTGCCAGTCCGTGTGAGTGTTTTGCATCGCCGTAAAACACTTTGATGTTATCGAATAATTGGGCTACTTCCAGATAATGAGGATCTTTTGTGATTCTGTACAATCTTGCCATGGCTTCGTTCATTCCGCCAAATTCTCCTGCTATATACCTATTCCACATACTAATAAGCGTTTCGGTAGGTAGTTTTTTCATACGCGCATACACCCAGTCTCCCATGCCTTTGGCTGTTTCAAGCGCTTTTTCGTTTCCGCTTACTTCGTAAACATCCATCAATCCGGCAAGGATTTTATGTAATGTATAATAAGGTGCCCAAATTTGAGTTTTTTGTCCTCCGTAAGTTGCTCCGTTTTCGAGCATAATAAACTGATCTGGCGGATAGGCACTAATGAAACCTTTACCCCAATTCCAATAATCAGTACGAATACCTTCAGGACTTAAATCTGAATCGTAACTTGTTTTTCCAGGACCAAAAGGAACTTCCGTAGGATCTGACACAGATTTACCTCCGGCTTCCTTTGGTTTTCCTGAAAGCTGTTCTAAGTCGTACAATGTATTGACCATGTACTCCATTTTTTCCTTAAAATTCGCCTGAAGCGTTTTATCATAACCTGTACTTGCATAGGCCTGAGCAATGGCCGTTAAGTAATGTCCGGTTGCATGTCCGCGTAATTTGGTTTCTTGTGTATCCCAAACTCCAAGTGGTTCTGCTCCTGTTGGCTGTGCTTGTCCAAAAGCATTGCGAAACATATATAAAAAAGAATCCGGATCTGTAGTGGCAAGTGTTGTGATGAATTTATCGCGGTTCTCTATAAATTTTGTCTGGTTTCCGTCAAGATCATTATTCAAAGAAACCTGATCAAGATGAAATACTTCTAATTTACGTTGTGGTGTTGCAACTTCTTTTGCAGCGATTACTTTTACAAGGGCTTTTGGTTTTAAATCGGTTCCGGGAATGATTCCGGTTACGGTATATTGACCTGTTTTTAGTACCTGACTATTGTCTGTTGGTGCCGGCCAGATTACACGAACTTCCGGTCCCTGAACGCCATCTTTGTAAACTCCTTTTATATAACTTGGTAATCTAGGCAGAAACCCTACTCCGGTTGTTACTGAAATGTCTGAAACGCTGGTTAAATATTGATTATAGAGTTGCGGACTTGTTTTAGAAAACGACGGAAGATCTTTTGCTTGTTCTTCTCCTGATTCTTCTTCCTTCTCTTCTTTTAAAGAATTATGATAGATTCTGGCCACTTGTTTATCGTTTAAAGGAATACGATAGATTCTAAAATCATGTAGTTTAGCATTAAGAGAAGCGGTTTCTGATGTTAATGATTTACCAATGTAAAGCACATTTTTATCTCCTGATTTATTATCGAAAATCTGATCTAAATTGAGTGCTACATTTTTAGTTTCGCTTACCTGTACACCATTCACGAAAGTGGTAATAGATTTAGATGGAATATTGATCACAACGGCCACATGATACCATTTGTCTTTTTCAAGAGCTGGTGCATTTGCTTTGTATTTTGCTCCTGCTCCATTATTTATTTCAGCCTGAAATCCTCCATCAGTTGCTATTGGTTCAGCAAAAAAATGAGCATTGGCACTTTTTCCAAAATCAAAAAATATTTGCCCTTTTTGTGCAGATCGCAGGAAAATCCAGCCTGTAATACTTACAGATTCTTCTCCTACTAATGCATCACCCGGTAGTGTTACAAAAGCTTTGGCATCTGCCGGTAAAGACAATACTTTACCAAACTGTTCGTCATTTACAAATTTGGCTTGTGATTCCTGAATTTTTCCGTGTAAATTATTTCTTGACCAATCCTTTGCATTTCCGTCAAATATATAGCGCGCTATCAATCCTGTCTCACCAATTCCGTCTAAAATCTGATCGCCTCCTTGTGCCATTACTGTAGTTGAACAGGATGCCCAAAAACTTAACAATACACAAATAAATAGCCTATATCTTGTCATAATCTAATTCTTTTTAAACGTTTTTTACTTATAAACTTCGCTCCACTCCGGTGGTGTAACACCTAATAAATGCTGCACAAAATAGTCTCTGCGTTTGCGTTCTCCATAATCACCTCCGGCCGAATGTCCCATTCCGGGAACGGTTACTAATTCAAAATTTTTATTGGCTTTTATCAGCGCGTTTGCAAATTGCATAGTAGAAGCCGGATCAACATTATCATCTAATTCCCCAAGAATCAACATCAAATTTCCGTTTAGCTGTGCAGCATTTGCTGTATTCGAGCAAGCTTCATATTCTGGTCCTACAGGATATCCCATCCATTGTTCGTTCCACCACATTTTATCCATTCGATTATCATGACAACCACAAGATGCTACGGCTACATCATAAAAATCAGAATTAAAAACCAAGGCTGCTCCCGCATTTTGTCCTCCGGCCGATGTTCCGTGAATTCCCACTTTGTCAATATTCATATAAGGATATTTGGCTGCAGCGGCTTTCATCCAGAGTTTTCTGTCGGGAAAACCTCCGTCTTTTAAATTCTTCCAGCAAACATCATGAAAAGCTTTTGAGCGATTTGAAGTTCCCATTCCGTCAATCTGAACCACAATAAATCCTAATTCAGCCAACGAAGACATTGCCCAGTAATAAGACTGGAAATTTTTAGGTACAAATGAATCCTGCGGACCAGCATAAATGTATTCGATAATAGGATATTTTCTATTAGGATCAAAAGTAGTTGGGCGTACAATAACGCCCCAAATGTCTGTTTTTCCGTCTCTTCCTTTGGCAGTAAAAACTTCCGGTGCTGTCCAGCCTGTTTTCTGTAATTCGGTGATATCCGCTTTTTGCATTTCAGCAATAACTTTTTGAGTGTCGACGCTTTTTAAAATGGTAATTGGTGCCAAATCTACACGCGAATACTGATCGACGTAATATTTATAATCTGGCGAAAAAGTCACTTTGTGATTCCCGTTTTCTGTTGTTAATCTTGTGAAGTTTTTTCCATTAAAATCAATTCGGCAAAACTGTAATAAATACGGATCCTGGTCTTTGTCTAATCCGCTTGCCGTAAAATAGATTTGTTTCTTTTCTTCATCTACTTTAATTACTTCTCTAACTGGCCAGTTACCTTTTGTTATCTGATTCTTTACTTTACCTGTAAGAGCGTCGTATAAATACAAATGATTCCATCCGTCACGTTCCGAAGCCCAAACAATTTCGTTGCTTTTTTTACTATCAAAACGGTATCTTTTTCCGCTGTATTCTACAAATGTCGGACTCGTTTCTTCTATAATAACCTTTACTTTTCCAGTTGTCGCATTTACTTCCAGAACACGATACACCTGATGTCCCCTTTGATTGTATTCGAAAGTAAAACTGCTATTATCTTCTTTCCATTCAAACCCTGAAAGATCATATTGTTCCTGAAATAAATCAGTCGCCACCGGAATTTGTTTTTTTGAAGCCACAACAAACAATTGCGGACTCTTAAATGGCAATTGATCCCCTGGTTTTAAATAATCTCTCGTTTGTAATTTCGGCTGAAACTGATCTTTAGGACTTGATTCTACAAAATAAATTTTGTGTTCTTCACCTGGTCTTACTTTATATGCCATGATTTCGGCACTATTTGGCGACCACTGTAAATATGATGAATAATAAAAACCTTTTGAGCCATCATAACTCAACTGGGTTTCTACTTTAGTCTTTTTGTTGATTATGTATAAATTGTAATTTTTAATGAATGCCGTATGTAAAGAATCCGGAGAACCTACAGGTTTATTGCCCAATTCATCAAAGTTTCCGCCCCAATAATCATTTGCTTTCAAAGGCTTTTTATAGGCACCTAATTTCTTTAATTCGTAAGTACTTAAATTACAAGAGATTTTGATTGTATCTGCTGTAAAAGTAAGTGTAGACAAGGTTTTGTCAAACTCTAAATTTTCAATTGGGAGATCTTTGGCATTTATTTCTTTCCCTGCTATTTTTGATAATGACTGTGCTAATTTATGATGATCAAAAGCTTGTTGTTGTTTTTGCTGTTTGGCATCTACCAAAAGAAATTCTTTTCCTTTTAATAGATTATTGCTATACCATACATAGTCATTTCCAACCCAATGAAACTCTTTTGGAATATTGATTACTTTATTTTTGAACAAAGAATCTACAGCATTCGCTCTCTTATACTCTTTCAAAGTTCCCTGAGCCTGAGCGATTAAACAATACGAAAGTGTTAAAAATACACTTATTTTTTTACCAGTTGTTCTCATAATTTAAATATTAATAAAAATATATATTATTTATTGAGATCTATGGGTTAATATTAACAAATACTAATATTATATTACCCATCGAAACCAAAATGTGAGGAAAATCAGTTATTAAATGCAAGTAAGGTGTTGAAAAACAGTATTTCTTAACCTCAAAAATGAAATGAAATAAATCGAATTATTTTTTCTTTGGCTTAAGCCAAAACAAATTTTAATACACCTATTTGAGCATTTTATATTGTAGAGACGCACAGCGGCGCGTGTACGAAAAGTTTCTTAATATGCCCAATATTAGACGCATAGTAATGCATCTACATTAATACCTGATTCTATTTTAATAGACCTAACAGGTTTTAAAAACCTGTTAGGTCGTCAGAGATTAATTTGGTGTTTTTTCTTTTATCAAATAATAGATTGGAATTCCCATTAACATAATTAAAACACCCCAGCCACAAGTAGAAAATTTGGTAAACAATAACGACACGCAAACTGCCGAGGCAATTACAATATACAGCAATGGTAAAAAAGGATATCCGATTGCTTTATAAGGGCGAACTGCATCAGGCATTTTTTTGCGAAGACGTATAATTCCGTAGATCGTTAAAATATAGAAAATCAGCACAATGATGATTACGAAGTCTAGTAAATCTCCGTATTTTCCGGTAAGGCATAATACAGATGCCCAAATACATTGTGCCCAAAGTGCCCAGGCAGGAACGCTTGAATGGTTTAATAATGCTGCTTTTTTAAAGAACAAACCATCAGTCGCCATTGTATAATATACTCTGGCTCCGGCCATAATCAAGCCGTTGTTACAGGCAAATGTCGAAATCATGATCATAATGGCGATGATCAGCGTTCCTATATCTCCAAAAATATAGTCGGCCGCAACAACCGCAACCCGATCCGATTTTGCACCGGCAATTTCGCAAAGCGGAATAACCGCTACATACATTATATTGACCAGAACGTAAATAATAGTTACAATTAAAGTTCCCAGAAACATACTTAAACCTACATTTCTCTTCGGATTTTTTATTTCTCCTGCAATAAAGGTAACGCCTGTCCAGGAATCACTTGAAAATAAGGTTCCCACCATTGCTGCAGAAATCCCCGAAATTAAAGCCGTTGTACCAATTGGCATCCAGGAACTTGTTTCGGTATTAAAGGAACGCGGCGTCCAGGCATCTGTCCAGTTCATATTCCAGATAGAAGATTTGGCTGCTAATGTAAATCCGAAGATGATTAATCCTGAAATGGAAACTATTTTTATAATGGTTAAAATCGTTTGTAGAATCTTGCTATTTTTTACACCGCGGGTATTCAGATAAGTAAGAAAAATAATCGTTACAATAGAAACGATTTGGGCTACATTGAGTTTAAAACTTCCCATTTCGTAAATAATATTTTCATCACTTACTGCCGGAATTAAATAGGCTGTAAATTTCGAAAATGCAACGCCAACCGCCGCAATTGTTCCGGTTTGGATAACGGCAAAAAAGCTCCAGCCATATAAAAACGCTACTAATTTATTATAGGCTTCTTTAAGATAAACGTATTGTCCGCCGGCATTAGGAAACATAGCGCTTAATTCTCCGTAACTTACTGCAGCAATCATCGTTATGATTCCTGAAATAAGCCATATTAAAATAAGCCATCCTGTTGATCCTACTTGTCGGGCAATATCGGCACTTACAATAAATATTCCTGAACCTATCATGGAACCTACTACAAGCATGGTTCCGTCGAGAAGTCCGAGTTCTTTTTTAAATTCTTCCTTGTTATTGTCTGTCATTTTTTGGTTTGTTTTTTGGTTGTCTTTTGTTTAGGAATGTGGCAATCTGTTTTTTTTAAAATTTTAAATGTGGTTAGTATTTAGAATTTATGTTGTGAGTTTTTGTTATTATCATTTTTAATAAGCTCTGGCGGAGCGACGTGTTACAGACAAAATTCATACGCCCAATATTAGAGCTCCATTAATGATAAATATGTCACCCCGCTGGGGTTCTAGCAAACATGGTAATTAATTTCTATAAATATATCGCCCCGCTGGGGCTGGAAAATTAATTCACAATTAATGGCGAAATTTTCTCTCGCAGATTTGGCAGATCTTGCTGATTTTATTCTAAATCGAATTATTAATGACCTGCTAAATCTGCCAGATCTGCTTGCAAATTGATACGTTTCAACATTTGAGCACCAGCAGAGCGACATGTTTATAGCAAATTCATAGATTTCAATGTTAGAGCTCCAGCGGAGCGTTATATTTATAGACAAAATTCATACTTCCAATATTAGAGCTCCAGCGGAGCGGCATATCTTCCTGATAAATCTGTCACCCCGTTGGGATTTTACCAAACATGGTAATTAATTTCTATAAATATATCGCCCCGCTGGGACTGGAAAATTAATTCACAATTAATGCGAAATTTTCTCTCGCAGATTTGACAGATTTAGCAGATCATTAATAAATTCAAGAATAAATCTGCCTAATCTGCCAAATCTGCGAGAAACAAACTATTTCTATTTTTTATATCCCGGGAAAAATTTAAATACAATTCAAAATTGCTATTTAAATAAAAAAAAATCAGCTTCAAGTTTGGTTAGAAAATGAAGCTGATTTTTTTAGAGTTGAAACATTTGCGTATCTACAGAAGTCGCTTTCCCTGAAATGATTTCTTCTACTATTTTGCCTGTTGCAGGTGCCAGACTTAATCCCATCATAGCATGTCCCGTAACTAACGTTAAATTTTTAAGTTTTTTATCTCTCGCAATAATTGGCATTCCTGAAGGCGTACAAGGTCTGAAACCAAACCAGGTATCTTCTACCTTTGGCATTTCAATTTTTAAATCCGGATAAAAATCATTTACTGAATTTACAATTCCCTGAAGTCTGTTTTGATTGATTTTGGTGTCATTGGTGTGCGTAATTTCCATAGTTCCTCCAAAACGAATATCATTATTCATAGGGGTTACGGCAACTTTTCCTTCACATAAAATGGTTGGAATCGATGGTTTATGGTTTTGATCTTTTAATGTAAAACTATATCCTTTTCCTGGTAAAATCGAAATGTTGACATTCAGTTTTTTAGCAATGCTTGGACTCCACGATCCTGTTGCCAAAACTACTTCGTCTGTTGCAAAATTGCCTTTATCGGTGATGATTTCTGCGACCGTGTTATTCTTTAAAACAAAATCATTTACGGTGGTTTGCGAATGAATTTTTACGTTTAATTTATTCAGTTCTTCTTTGATGAATTGCATGAATTTTTGCGGGTAAACATGCGCATCACTTTTATAATGTACGCCACCAATTACGTTTGTAGTAGTTCCTGTTTCTAATTTTGAAACTTCTTCTTTTGATAGAAAATCGACTTCTAATCCTAATTTTTCTGCCAATATTCCTTCGTGCTGAATTTCTTCGCCTGTTTTTTCGGTTTTAAAAAGCATTAAGAGTCCTTTTTCTTCATAAAAAAAGGAATTGTTTTGTTTGGCAAAATCCTGATACAAGTCTTTACTTAAAAGTGATAAATCGCAAAGTGCCGGCATGGCTTTTTCGACATGTTTTAAATTGGCGTGTTTGTAGAATTGCAATCCCCATTTCATTAAATCCATATTTAATCTGGGTTTTACATAAAACGGACTTTGGCTGTCAAACATCCATTTTATTCCCTGCGCAATCATGCCGGGCTGTGCGAGCGGAATTATATGCGACGGAACAATCATTCCTGCATTTCCGTAAGAACAGCCGTCGCTCATATCTGATTTATCAAAAACAACTACTTCATAACCTTCTTTGGCTAAATAATAAGCTGAACACAAGCCTATTATCCCTCCGCCAATTATACTTACTTTTTTCATTAGTATTCTAAATTTAAAAAATCATTGGCAAGAAGTTTTTCTGTAAACCAATGATTTATTTATATTATCATTTTTTTAAATCACCTGAAAACCAAATGCGTACGGATCATCATCTTCATCGATAATGATATTATTGTAACCGTAAACTTTTGCCCAGCCCTGAATACTTGGTACTATGGCTTTGATATTTCCTATAGAAGTTTCTTCTTCTACCCTGCCAATAAATTTACTTCCAATAAAACTTTCATGTATATAATCTTCCTCTTTTTTTAGTTTTCCTTTGGCGTGAAGCTGTGCAATTCTGGCTGAAGTTCCGGTGCCGCATGGCGAACGATCGATAGCTTTATCTCCATAAAAAACGGCATTTCTTCCTGATGAAGTTGGGTCGATAGGATCTCCTGTCCACAACATATGACTTACATCACGAATGGTATCATTTTCTGGATGAATGAAAAGATTTGGATATTTCTCGTTGATGCGTTTGCGCACTTCCTGACTGTACTGCACAATTTTTCCGGCTGTAAAATCCTGAACGCCTGAGAAATTCTGCTGCGGATCTACAATGGCATAATAGTTTCCGCCGTAAGCGACATCAAAAGTAATCTCTCCCAATTCCGGACAATCAATAGTAAGGCCTTCTGCTGCGAGATATGATTTTACGTTTGTCAATCGTACCCAGTCTACTTTTTTACCGGTTTGCTGATATTCGATCTGAACCAAACCTGCGGGGGCTTCCATCTTAATTTTTCCCGGAATTTTAGGAATAACCAAACCTTCTTCGATAGCGATAGTTATCGTTCCGATGGTTCCGTGGCCACACATAGGCAAACAACCCGAAGTTTCGATAAACAAAATTCCGAAATCATTTTCAGGATTGCTTGGCGGATACAAAATACTGCCGCTCATCATGTCGTGACCGCGGGGTTCAAACATAAGTCCTTTACGAATCCAGTCGTACTCTTTTAAAAAATGTTGTCGTTTTTCGCTCATGTTGTTTCCAACCAAATTGGGACCACCACCAGCGACCACTCTTACCGGATTTCCGCACGTATGTGCATCTACACAAAAAAAAGTTTTTCTTGGCATAAATTATATTGGGTTCTTTGTTAGTATATCGTTTACAGTTCTGGTAATATTTAAAGGATTTTTATCCTGCAAAGCGCCTGGCAATAATTGATCCGGCCAATCCTGAAAAGTTACCGGACGAGCCCATCTTTTTACTGCTGTTAATCCTACAGATGTAAATTTACTGTCGGAACTTGCAGGAAAAGGTCCGCCGTGTGTCATTCCTGAACAAACCTCTACTCCTGTTGGAACATTATTAAAAATTAATCTTCCGACTTTATTTTTAAGATTTTCGATTACTTCCGTAAATTCTTCAAACTCTTGCAAATCGGAATTTAAAACTGTTCCGGTCAATTGCCCTTCTAAATCGAAGATAATTTTATTAAGCTGTTGAATATCATCACATTTAACTACTACAGAAAAAGGCCCGAAAACTTCTTTGTGAAATGTTTTATTGTTTAAGAAGGTTTCACCGTCTACCGTAATTATATTTTGCAATGCATAATTTGGTTTCACCACTTTTTCTAAACTGGTTTGCTGCGTATATCCTTCTTGCCCAAGCACTTCTGATTTTAGGTTTTCGTATTGGCTTTTTATATTGGGATGCAGCATGCAAGTTGGGTCTATTTTATCTGTCTCTAAAGCTAAAATAGCAATAAAATTATCTAACTCGGCGCTTTTTATTCCTAAAATAAGGCCCGGATTTGTACAAAATTGTCCTGTACCTGCTACAATTGAAGCAGCATAATTTTTCGCCCATTTTTCACCATCTGTTTGTAATGCCGATGGTAAAATTAGAACAGGATTAATGCTTCCCATTTCTGCATAAACAGGAATTGGAATAGCTCTGTTGGCTGCAATTTTGCAAAGTGCCGTACCTCCTTTTATACTTCCTGTAAAACCAACCGCTTTTACTGATGGATTTTCGACCAACGCTACTCCTACTTCTATACCGTGACTGTTCAGGTTTGAAAATACACCATTTGGCATTCCGGTTCTTTTGGCTGCTTTTATAACTGCCGAAGCTACTAATTCGCCTGTTCCCGCATGAAGCGGATGTGATTTTACCACCACAGGACAACCGGCAGCTAATGCACTGGCGGTGTCTCCGCCGGCAGTAGAAAATGCTAGCGGAAAATTACTGGCTCCAAAAACGACTACAGGCCCAAGTGGAATCTGCAATCTTCGAATATCGGATTTACCTTCTGTTTTATTAATGATGGCTTCTACCCATGAACCTTCTCTCAACATAGTCGCAAATGCTCTAAGTTGTCCGGTTGTTCTGCCGCGTTCGCCATTTGCTCTTCCGGCAGGAAGACCTGATTCCTGAATATAAGTCGTTAATAAATCTTCGCCAAGAGCTTCAATTTCTTCGGCAATTGCGTCCAGAAAATCGGCTTTTTTTACGTCTGCAATTGTGCCGTATGTTTTAAAAGCTTCTTCGGCTAGTGCTACGGCTTCTGAAATTTCTTCTTCTGTAGCTTCATAAAAAACAGTTTCATTCTCAGAATTTTGTTCCGGATTTATTGTTTTATAGGTCGTTTTACCTTTTGCGGAAAGCACATCTCCAATATAATTTTTTCCTGTAGTCATCGCTTTCTTTTAAACTTTAATTAAATACTTTTATATGCCGGCAATACGGGTCTGTTTTTCATCGCCAAATCAATGATCGATAAAACGCGCTCTCTTTCTGATCCCTGTAATGGTAATCTTGGTGCTCTTACATTTTCTGTTCCAAGTCCTGTTGCTACTTCGGCCAATTTGATGTTTTGTACCAATTGCGGAGAAATATCCAATTCTAATAATGGCATAAACCATCTGTAAATTTCTAAAGCTTCGGCTACTTTTCCTGCTTTTACCAGTTTATAAATAGCCACTGTTTCTGCAGGATATGCCACTACTAATCCGGCAACCCATCCATCGGCTCCAGCCACTAAACTTTCAAGTGCCAATGTATCTACGCCGCAAAGTACCTTTAATCTGTTGCCAAAACGGTTTCTGATTCTTGTTACATTGCTAATGTCTCTGGTTGATTCTTTTACGGCCTGAATGTTTTCTAGTTTCAAAAGTTCTTCAAACATGTCCAACGTTACCTCAATTTTATAATCTACAGGATTATTGTAAATCATAATAGGTAATGAAGTGCTTTGGGCAATTTCTTTAAAATAAACTACCGTTTCGTAATCTGTTGCTTTGTAGCGCATTGGAGGCAATAACATTAAACCGTTTACGCCCAACTCTTCTGCACGTTTTGCTAGAGTAATGGCTTCGGTAGTAGTTTGCTCTGCAATGTTTACAATAACCGGAATTTTTCCGTCGACTATTCTTAAAGTGTTGGTTATTAAAACTTCTTTTTCTTCTTTAGTCAATGTACTGGCTTCTCCCAGGGTTCCTCCCAGAATGATTCCATTAACTCCAGCATCAATTTGTGCTTTAATATTCTTTTCGAACATTACGAGGTCCAGTTGACCTTCTGCTGTAAACTTTGTTGTTACAGCTGGCATTACGCCTTCCCAATTTATTTTCATATTCTTAATTTTTATCAAAAATAAAGCTTAAAGAAAAGTGCTCCTGTGTGATTATTAGCCTTTATCAATACTATATTACCACATCTATTGTATAATCTGTTTTTTTTGTTAATATTTACATATCCTAAAAACAAAACGTTGAAAATTCTACCTTTTAAAATACCCAAAACCGAAAGAGAAGCTCTCATTTATCAGGAAGATATTGAGCGTGTTTTCTATGATCAATTGCACCAACATGAAGAAATTCAGATCAGTTATATTGCAAAAGGTTCCGGAACTTTAATTGTAGGAGATTCTATAAATGATTATAAGGAAGATGATATTCTGGTTATTGGTGAGAATGTTCCTCATGTTTTTAGAAGTAATGTCGAAGCAAGTCCGGAATCTGTAATGCTGACTTTGTTCTTTACGAAAACTTCTTTTGGGAAAGATTTTTTTAGCCTGAACGATATGAGTGCTGTTGATGATTTTTTTAAAGATTCTGAATATGGTATGAAGATCCTTTCGAATCAAAAGAAAATCACACACCATTTTAATAAACTAAAAAAACAGAATAAAATTCAGCGTATTGCTTCTTTCTTAAAAATTATAAACATTATTGTTTCTTCGGAGAAAACTCCTCTTTCTTCTTTTGTCTACAAAAAGAAATATACTGATGATGAAGGCCGCAGAATGAGTGCTGTTTTTGAATATGCGATCGAATTTTATCATCAGAATATTACTCTTGATGAAGTGGCAGAAAAAGCGAATATGAGTAAAAATGCTTTTTGCCGTTATTTTAAAAAACGTACCAACAAGACTTTTTTTCAGTTTTTGATTGAAATCAGAATTGAAAATGCCTGTAAATTACTTCACAATAAAAAAGATCTTTCGATTGCTTCTGTTTCTGAACTTTGCGGTTTTCAGGATATTGCTAATTTCAACAGAAAGTTTAAAGAGTTGAAAGGAATTTCGCCTTCGCATTATCGTGCGCAGTTTTAAGTTTTGTTTCACGCAGATTTTTTTTAAATCGCGCAAAGACGCAAAGGCGCAAAGTTTTTATTTAACTTGTTTTTATAAATTGTCAAAAAAATAAGGCTTTAGCTAAATGTAAACATTTGGCTAAAGCCTATAGTTGTCTGCGCATTTTTGTCATCCCGAGGAACGAGGGATCTCCACAAGCAGCTCGACAAAGATTGGTGATTTTGATTGAGGAGTTTCTTGCGGAGATTTGTTTCACGCAGATCTTGCAGATTGAGCAGACTTTATTTTTGTTAGCCTATAATTTTAATATAAAAAACTTTTAACCCAAAAGTGATTATCATATTGTCAGGCTGATCGTCCCGAGACTTCGGGAGAAGCCCACGTTCATATTGGAGTGCCCTTCGACTTCGCTCAGGGTGACAATGATTGTGGTTATTTGAATAATAATTAAAAAATGAAAAGCCATTCCTAAACAAGGAACAGCTTTTCACACACTTATAATTACAAGCAACCAACTTGTAAAATCTTCATATTAATTTCTAGTAACCAGGATTTTGTTTTAAATTACTGTTTTTAGCCATTTCTGACTGTGGAATTGGGAAAATAGCTCTAAAACTATCTGCAGGGTCTCCTTTTTTCGAAAACCAGGATTTTGTTGAGTATATTCCGAATCGTATTAAATCTTGTCTTCTGTGCGCTTCTCCAACAAATTCCCAAGCTAATTCGTCAAGGAAACCGCCGTACTGGATATCTGCACCTCCTTCGTAATTTGTAATCACTCCGGCCTGATAAGTTCCGTATTTATACACACTGCCGCCTAAAAGTTTTGCACCTGATACTACAGCTTTGGCAGGATTGGTATTTTTAAAATTTCGTTGTCTTACTTCAGTAACAATGGCTGCGGCTCCGCCAGCATCACCTTTTCTTAACAGGCACTCTGCTTTGATCATCATAGCATCTGCTAATCTATAAAAAGGAACGTCATTACTAGCTTGTCCTACAACGCCGGGACCAATTTCATATTTCACCATTCTGTAACCTTCATTAGGCTCGGTACCGTCAACACTTGTCATGTAATTGATATATTCAAATTGTGTTACTTTATCGTCTAACATTATTGGCTCTCCTTTACTGGTAAACTGTTTTCCGCCTAACCAACAATCTTTTAGTCTTTGGTCATCCGGATCATAGGTATCTATAAATTGTGGTATTCCGCCAGTTCCGTTCCAGGGACCTCCGGCCAAATCATAAGTAGCCTGACTTGCTGCTGCCAATGTTCTGTACGGCCAGCTTGTTCCGGGAGCTTTTACCTGATCAAAAGGAATGGATAATATTTGTTCTGTTGAAAATTCATTTTTTATGATGAAATTGTCCAAATAATTATTTGTCAATCTAAACCCTCCATTATTGATAACATCATTGACCTGAGCCAAAGCTTCATCCCATTTAGGTGTTCCTAAATAAACACCGGCATTTAGATACAATTTTGCCAAAGTCATTTTTACAGCCCACTGATTAATTTTACCATAAGTCGAAGAATTATTTTTATCGCTTAAATAAGGTAAAGCTGTTTTTAGTTCCTTTTCTACAAAATCAAATACTTCTTTCCCTGTATTTTGAACCGGTAAATATCCCGGAGGATTGATATATGAAGTTACAATAGGGACATTTCTAAAATTATCCAGCAGTAAATAATAATAAATGGCTCTTAATGCTTTTAATTCCTGAATGACATTCTCTTTGTTTTCGACACCGTCTATTTGCTCTAGTTGGTATATTGCTCTATTGACTTTATTTACTCCTGTAAACATATAATACCAGTTACCCTCTGCCATAGGAAGTGCAGTACCCCAGGTATGTTTGTGCATGGTAATATAATAATCTCCCCAACCAATACCGTTTCTTTGAGGTGTTACCATTAGATCCGATGAATCTTCATACAGGTTAAAAATAGCATCCCAGTCTGCATAAATTTGTCTGAATGAGTTGTAAGCTGGTGCAACAATACTGGCTAAATCTTCCGAAGTTAATTTAGTATCCTCGGCACTTACCTTATCATAAACGGTCTCGTCTAAATTGGTACATCCTGTTCCTAAAAGAAATAAACCCGAAATAAGAATTTTATATACTATATTTTTATTTTTCATTTTGATTTAATTTAAAAAGTTACATTTAAACCTAGTGTGATACCTCTGGTACTTGGATATTTATCTCTATTATCCATTCCCTGCGACAAAGGATCTTGTCTTTTTATTTCCGGATCCAATCCTTTGTATTTAGTAAATGTGGCTAAGTTATTTCCAGACACATACAATCGCATTGCATTTATAATTTTGAATGGTGTTACATCAAAATTATACGAGAAGGTTACATTATCTACTTTTACATAATCTCCTTGTTCAACATAATAACTTACGTAGGTTTGGTTGTAGTTTAATACCGCTTTATCATACACTTTATCATATGCACTATCTAACATATTATAAGCAATGGTTGGATTTTCATAAAACATACGTTGTGTGTTTAGTATTTGAAAATCGAAAGCTCCTGTTAATACAACACTTAAGTCAAATTTTTTGTAGGTAAAAGTATTCGTCCACCCCGCATAATATTGCGGAATACCATTTCCTAAATATTGTTTGTTACTATCATTATACATTTCTGTGGTAAGTGTTTTTCTTGTTCCGTCTGGCAATTCTACAATCCATTTCCCATCGGTAGTAATATCTACAGATTTTAGTCCCCAAAAATTACCTATTGGTTGTCCAACTTCTAATCGATGTGTTTCAAATGAAATTGGATCTCCTGTGTTTCCTGTATTCAAAAAATCTCCTTCAATTTTATATAAGTCATTAGAAAGACTTGTTAGCTTATTTTTATTGTGTGAAAAAGTCATTGAAGAATTCCAATTAAAGTCTTTTGTTCTAACCGGAACTGTATTCAAAAGAATTTCAAATCCTTTATTTTCCATTTTCCCAACATTGGCAGTAATTTGACGGAATAAATAAGGAGGAGTTGGTACATTATAATCCCATAACATATCACTTGTTTTTTTATTATAAACATCAAAGCTTCCTGAAATTCTATTATCGAAAAATCCAAAATCAATACCAATATTTACCTCGGCTGTTTTCTCCCAACGCAAATCAGGATTTGGGTTGCTTACCGGCTCTAAACCTTTGACCCATTTTCCGTTACTAAAGAAATAGCCTTCATAATTATACAAGGTCATAGACATATAAGGATCATTAGGTATTACTCCTGTTTCTCCGTAACCTCCTCTTAATTTTAAAGTATTTATAGCAGTAACATCTTTAAGAAAAGACTCTTTATTGATGCTCCATCCTGCAGAAACCGCCGGAAAATTACCCCATTTGTGATTGTCTCCAAACTTAGAAGAACCTTCTCGTCTGATACTAAATAACAAATCGTATTTATTATCAAAATTATAGTTAAGCCTGCCAAAGAAACCGATTAATTTACTATCGTTTTTATAACTATCGATAGATGCGGTACCATCTGACAAACCATTTCCTGCGTCTAAATTATTATATGAAAATGCATCTGTTGGAAAATCAGAATTACGGGCAGAAAATCCTTCATTTACAGTATATTGATAACTATAACCACCTAGTACTGTAAAATCATGCCTGCCTAAATCTTTATGGTATTTTGATGTAATTTCTACATAATCATTATCTGTAACTCCTGTACTTCTTGAGGCAACTCCATTTCTTTTATTTATGGTATTTGAATAATGTTGCTTGGTTTCGGCATATCCCGTCAAACCTGTATTTTTATTTTTTGAAAGCTGCGCACTTACATCCCAACCCGGCAATAAATCCAAAGTAAGATTAGCCGTAAATCTTTGCCATGTACTATTTCTGTCCTGTGTCGTTTCATTTAAAATCGCCACCGGGTTGTAATACTGAAGTTTGTTAGGATCTTCGTTATAAGTACCATTTGGGTTATATACAGGAGCGGTAGGATTTCTGATCATTGCCTGTCTGTAAGCATAGGCAGCAATACCCTCATCAATACCCATATCTTGTGTACCGTTTAGTAAGCTCAAGTTGATCTTTAACTTATCGTTGAACATGGTATGATTGACATCAAATGAAAATCGATACTCTTTATTATACGTATTAGTAAAAGCCCCTGTTTGATCCACATAATTAAGGTTTACTATGTAATTTGTTTTAGCAGTTCCGCCTTTTAAAGCTAAATTATGATTTTGAGTAAATCCTGTTCTTGAGATTTCATCTAACCAATCTGTACTGGCACCACCATCAGTAAAAGGTAAGGTAACTCCTTGTGCACGCAAACTTCTTTGTTGACTGGCATCTAAAAATTTAGCCTTGTTAGCAAAATTAGATGTTGTAGCAAATGTTGAGTATGTAATTGTTGGCGCTATTTCGCTATTTACTGTTTTTGTTGTAATAAGAATTACTCCATTCGCTCCTCTGGTTCCATAAATGGCTGCTGCAGAAGCATCTTTTAAAACATCTATTGATGCAATTTCATTTGGCGATACCGTATCAATACTTCCGGGTACACCATTAATTAAGACCAAAGGGCCTGTTCCTCCTTTTAGAGTAGAGAATCCACGTAATGTAATATTGGGTGTTGATCCCGGATCTCCTGAGCCGTTATTAATACTAAGACCTGCAACTTTACCTTTGATAAGATCCGAAGCATCATTAATAGCTCCTCTTGTAAAATCTTTTTCTTTTACACTGGCTATTGCACTCGTAACTCTTGATTTTTTCTGAGTTCCGTATCCTACAACAACTACTTCGTTTAATTCTTCTTTACTGTCCTGAAGCGCTACATTTATCTGACTCTTATTCAGAACAGCAATTTCCTGAGTTACAAAGCCCATATAGCTAAAAACCAATTTTGAATCTTTATTTTTAAGTGTAATCTGAAAATTACCATCAAAATCACTTACAGCACCATTAGAAGTATTTTTTTCTAAAACTGATACTCCAGGTATGGGAATATTATTTGCATCTGTAATTTTACCGCTGATCTTCTGTTGTGAAAATGAGCTAAAAACAACAAACAAAAACAAAATCGTAAAGAACATCTTTTCTCTGTAAGAGGATGTTGCAGTACTTTTAAAAACATGCGTGGTTGGTTTCATAATTTTAACTATTTGGTTAGTGTATTTTTAACACTTGTAAAATTATGTTAAATTGGAGTTAACAAAATTGTTGATATTACCACATCATAATACTATATTATCCTCTTTTTAATAAAAGCATCCTCATTTAGCAAATCAGTTAATTATTTAACAGAAAATTACATCAAAAAATAAATAATACTCTTTTTTAACCTCAAAACACCTATAAGTATTCAATGCGTTATGAGTTAATTACTTTCTTGTTATTTTGTTATTGAATGCCTTCGCAAATAATCATTATACTTTTATTCAAGTACTATAAAAATAAAATGCCCTTTCTAAAATTTTAGAAAGAGCATTTTATTGAAATTTTTTTTATTGGATATTATTCTATCGAAATAATGATAAACTCACTTCGTCTGTTTAACTGATGTTCAGCTTCTGTACAAGAAACTCCATCTGCACAATTATTAATCAGTTGGCTCTCGCCATATCCTTTTCCGGTTAATCGATTTGAAGCGATACCATTTTTTGTTAGCCATTGCACGGTTGCTTTGGCTCTTCTGTTGGATAAGGCGATATTGTATTCTGCAGTTTGTCTACTATCTGTATGAGAACGAACATCGATTTTCATCTTTGGATATTGTTTCATTACTACCAGAATTTTTTCCAGTTCAAAAGCTGCATCTTTACGAATGAAAGATTTATCCAAATCAAAATAGATAATAGGTATGTTGAGCGTTTTGGCCAAATCAGTTCCTACCCCTATTGGTTTAATTCGTTTTTCTAATGCCACTACAACACTCGTTTCACCTGCTTCTCCTATTATAGTTACCGGAATTTCTTTGGTTTCGTAGTCTTCTTTTGTGGCTCTTACATAGTATTTTTTAGTGCATTCTACATTAAATGTGAAACTTCCATCTGCTTGTGTAACAACCTCATCAATAACTTTAAATTGTTCGTCAAGCAAAGTTACTTTGGCATTGTCCAGTATTTTATTGGTTTCTAAATCAACAATTGTTGCTTTTAGTTTTTGCTCGCAAAGCAGTTTTCGTGTTTCGGTAATTTTGTAAATATCATCGTTTCCAATTCCGCCTTCTCTGTTAGAAGAGAAAAAACCGTTGCTGGTGTCACTATTGATAATAAAGGCAAAATCATCTTGTTTACTGTTTATTGGTGCACCTACATTTTGCACTGCTGTAAAAGTATCATCGTTTTTGATTGTTGATACAAATACATCAAGTCCGCCTAATCCTGGTCTGCCGTCACTGGCAAAATACAATTGATTGTCTGCAGCTATAAACGGGAAAGTTTCTCTTCCTTCTGTATTAATGGCAGGTCCCAGATTTTCGGGTTTGCCAAAGGTTTTATCATCGTTTATGGTTACGCTATACAAATCCGATTGTCCTAAAGTTCCGGGCATATCAGAGGCGAAATACAACTTTTTTTCATCATTGCTAATTGCGGGATGTGCCGTGCTGTATTGGTTGCTATTAAAAGGTAGTTCGGTTACATTCGTCCATTTATCTTTTATAAAATCTGCTTTATATAGTTTTAGCAATGTAATTTTCTGATCGTCTCTTCCTCTTTTTCCTTTAAGATAGTTGTTTCTTGTAAAATACATTGTTTTTCCATCTTTAGTAAAAACAGGTGTCGATTCATTGAATTTAGAATTGATTTTCTTTTGAAAACGTTCCGGTTCTCCTAATGTTCCATCTGCTTTTAATTCCGCCAAATATAAATTGGTAAACGCTTTATTGGTCCATTTAAATGTCTTTCTACTTATACCTCCTGTATCTCTGGCAGATGCAAAGACAATTTGGTTGTTATAATATGCACTTCCATAATCCGTTTGCTTCGAATTTATTCCGGCATTCGCAATTTCGAACCTTCCTGAATTGGCTTTTATTTGCTCGAGATAGTTTTTATTATTTTCGAATAAAATACCTCTTTTATCTGTTGCTATTTTTTTATTGAAGGCTTCGAGGATTTTATCCGCTTTAGCGTAATCTCCCATTGCTTTTAAAGTTTGTGCATAGCGGTAATAATATTCCGGTTCCTGCTCTGCATTCATTTCAAAAAGAGCATTGTACCATTTGGCAGCCTTAATTAATTCGCCATTAAAATAATAAGCATTACCTAATCGCTGAAACATGGTTTCATCTTTATATCCTTTTTCTGCAACTCTTTCATAAGTTCCAATTGCATCAATATAAGCATATTGGGTATAATCTTTATCTGCTTTATTCTGACTAGCTGTTTGCGCGTTTCCTTTTAGCGCTATAAGTGCAAAAAGTATGGTGGATACTATATATTTAATTTTCATCATGGTCTGTTTTTAGAAGAATCTTGGTGATGTTATACGACGGTAATTATTAAAGAATTCGAATCGCAGGAATATCTCATGTGAACCTGAATTATAATTATTTAATCTCGTTGTTTCGCGGTCATAAGAATATCCAATAAACAATCCGTCGGTTACCTGAAATCCAGCCATTGCACTTAATGCAGCGCTCCATCGATAGGCCAAACCTGCTACGAATTTATCATTGAACATAAAGTTTGCCGAAAGGTCTACTTGAAGCGGAGATCCTTCGACCATTTTGGTCAATACTGCAGGTTTGAATTTAATATAAGGATCTAAATCGAACACATAACCTGCTATTAAATAATAGTTGATTTTGTCTTTGAAGATCGCTGTATCATTATCATCATATCTATTGGTTTCGATAAAATTGGGTACCGATAATCCTACGTACGCTTTATCTGAATGGTAGTATACTCCTGCCCCAACATTTGGCGAGAATTTGCTGTTGAGATCCTGAAATTGAGGATCACCCTGATGTTCTGGCTGCAGTTTGTTTACATCAAGACTAAAAAGGTTTCCTGTTGCCTTGATACCAAAAGATAGTTTGAAAGTTTCAGAGGTTGGAACGGTATAAGACAAATCTGCCGATATGGTATTTTCATTTGTTGGTCCTATTTTATCATTTACCAGCGAAACTCCAAGTCCGAGATTACTATTACTAAGAGGCGTATTTACTGAAAAGCTGCTGGTTTCAGGTGCTCCGTCAAGTCCTACCCATTGGGTGCGGTACAAACCAAAGATGCTCAATGCTCCTCTTGAACCCGCATAAGCAGGGTTTATATTGATGGTGTTGTACATATATTGTGTGTACTGTGCGTCTTGTTGTGCAAATCCTACAGCGGAAAAAAACATAAAAACTAAAACTAATTTTCTCATTTATTTTTCTTTTAATAATGGCTTAGCTTTTAGAGACTAAGCCATTTTAATTTGTTCTAACTATTATTTACTCAGATATAAATATCCTGCTTCCTGATGTGCGTTTGAATCGCTGTCTTTGTACTTAAGAATATAGTAATACGTTCCAACCGGTAATCCGTCTGATTGTTTTACTGTTGTGCGTCCTTCAGACATTCCTCTAAAAGCACGTTCTTCGTTATTATAATTCTCACGCTCGAACACCAAAACTCCCCAACGGTTGTAGATCTCAACTGTATTGTCAGGATAACATTCTAAGCCCTGAATGTAGAAGCGTTCGTTTTTGGTATCTCCATTTGGAGACATCGCATTAAAGATTTTGATTACGCAGCCTTCTATTTGTGAAACAGTTGGATTATTTCCTGAGTTATCATTATCATCAGAAGCATCACTTACAGTAACACCCAGAGGATTTTTTGCAGTTACAAAAGCCTGATTAGAAACTTTTCCTGTATTGATATCACTTTGTTTTAAAGCATAAATTCCTTTAAAACTAATATTATCACTTTCTCCCGGAGATAACGAGATTGGTCCTCCTGTCATAACAATTCCTGGCAACGGATCGTTGATAACAACATTTGTTAGCCTCACATTTCCTGTATTGGTAACAACAAAACTATATGTTATGGTTTCACCTGCTTCGGCATTTTTATTATTGTTTTCATCATTAAATACCGCTGTTTTAACTAAGGCAATTCCTGATTTTTGTTCCAAAGTAGTAACGGTACAAGTAGGACAAGCAGGCTCGTAAAATTTATCTTGTGGAGTTAATGGTGAAATATCTTCAGAATCATTATCGATACTTACTCTATTTGGATCATTTCCAGTAACCAGAGCTAAATTATACACTGCTCCCAAATCGATATCTGATTGCGTAAGTACATAACTTGCTGTAAAAGTTGTTGTATCAAAAGCTAGTGGTTCCAGTGAAATTGGTCCGCCTGTAACTGTAACCATAGGATCAGTTACTACAATATCTTTGATGGTAACATTTCCTGTATTGATTACTCTAAAAACATAATTAATACGGTCGCCTTCACTTACTGATCCGTCATGATTTGCATCTTCAAATATGCCGTGTTTCAATAATTTTAAACCAGGATTCTGAGATAGCTTCGTTATTGTTGAATCATTTTTCCCTGGTAACGCAGGGTCATTACTGTCTGATAAATTAGATATTGGAGTTCCAACAATTGGAGTTGCTGTTACCAAAGCCTGATTGTTGATAGCTCCTGCATCAACATCTGCCTGTGTGATTACATAAGTCGCGCTGAACGTGGTATCGTCTTTTGTGCCAACATTTAATACCGCAATTGGGCCGCCAGTTACAGTAACCATTGGGTCGGTTACAACAACATTGGTTAATTGCATTGTTCCCGTATTTACTACTGAAAAATTATAAGTAATCGTTTCTCCTTTTTGAGCAAAACCATCGCCATTGGCATCATTAAAAGTTCCTTTTTTGATAACTTCTATAGTAGGCACCTGAACTATAACATCTATTGTTGCTGTATCACAAATTAATGGATTGGCAACCTGACAAATACTATAAGTAACAGGATAAGTTCCCGGTGCTGTGTTAGCATCAACGGTAATTGTTCCGTCTGAATTTAAAGTTAATCCTGTTGGAAGAACTGTTGAAGTTGTAAGTGTTACATCTGTCGGTAAAAATGCAACTCCATCCAAAGTATCATTTCCAAAAACAGTTGGTATTGTTCCTCCTGTTGTTCCGTTGATTGGACTTGGAGTATCGTTATCTGCATTGATTGTCGTAACTACTACAGTTGTTGTAGCCGTATCACAAATCAATGGATTAGCAACCTGACAAATACTATAAGTTATAGGATAAGTTCCCGGTGCTGTGTTAGCATTAACGGTAATAGTTCCGTCTGAATTTAAAGTCAATCCTGTTGGAAGAACTGTTGAAGTGGTAAGTGTAACATCTATAGGTAAAAATGCAACTCCATCCAAAGTATCATTTCCAAAAACAGTTGGTATTGTTCCTCCTGTTGTTCCGTTGATTGGATTTGGTGTATCGTTTGTAGCATCGATTGTAGTTACAATTACTGTTGTAGTTGCCGTATCACAAATTAATAGATTGGCAACCTGACAAATACTATAAGTTATAGGATAAGTTCCCGGTGCTGTATTAGCATCAACAGTAATAGTTCCGTCTGAATTTAAAGTCAATCCTGTCGGAAGAGTTGTCGAAGTTGTAAGTGTTACATCTGTCGGTAAAAATGTAGCTCCGTCCATAGTATCATTTCCAAAAACAGTTGGGATTGTTCCGCCTGTTGTTCCGTTGATTGGACTTTGTGTATCGTTATCTGCATTGATTGTCGTAACTACTACAGTTGTTGTAGCCGTATCACAAATCAATGGATTGGCAACCTGACAAATACTATAAGTTATAGGATAACTTCCCGGTGCTGTGTTAGCATCAACCGTTATTGTTCCGTCTGAATTTAAAGTCAATCCTGTTGGAAGAACTGTTGAAGTTGTAAGTGTTACATCTGTCGGTAAAAATGTAACTCCATCCAAAGTATCATTTTCAAAAATAGTTGGTATTGTTCCACCTGTTGTTCCGTTGATTGGACTTGGTGTATCGTTATCTGCATTGATTGTAGTTACAATTACTGTTGTAGTTGCTGTATCACAAATCAATGGATTAGCAACCTGACAAATTGAATAAGTTATAGGATAAGTTCCCGGTGCTGTGTTAGCATCAACCGTTATTGTTCCGTCTGAATTTAAAGTCAATCCTGTGGGAAGAACTGTTGAAGTCGTTAATGTAACATCTGTCGGTAAAAATGCAACTCCATCCAAAGTATCATTTGCAAAAACAGTTGGGATTGTTCCTCCTGTTGTTCCGTTGATTGGATTTGGTGTATCGTTTGTAGCATCGATTGTAGTTACAATTACTGTTGTAGTTGCTGTATCGCAAATCAATGGATTGGCAACCTGACAAATACTATAAGTTATAGGATAAGTTCCAGGCGCTGTATTAGCATCAACCGTAATAGTTCCGTCTGAATTTAATGTCAATCCTGTTGGAAGAACTGTTGAAGTCGTTAATGTAACATCTGTAGGTAAAAATGTAACTCCATCTAAAGTATCATTTCCAAAAACAGTTGGTGTTGTTCCTCCCGTTGTTCCGTTGATTGGATTTGGTGTATCGTTTGTAGCATTGATTCTAGTTACAATTACAGTTGTAGTTGCTGTGTCACAAATCAATGGATTGGCAACCTGACAAATACTATATGTAACAGGATAAGTTCCCGGTGATGTATTAGCGTCAACTGTAATAGTTCCATCTGAATTTAAAGTTAATCCTGTTGGAAGAGTTGTTGAAGTTGTTAATGTAACATCAGCCGGTAAAAATGCAACTCCATCCAAAGTATCATTTGCAAAAACAGTTGGAATTGTTCCTCCTGTTGTTCCGTTGATTGGATTTGGTGTATCGTTTGTAGCATCGATTGTAGTTACAATTACAGTTGTAGTTGCTGTGTCACAAATCAATGGATTGGCAACCTGACAAATACTATATGCAACAGGATAAGTTCCCGGTGATGTATTAGCGTCAACTGTAATCGTTCCATCTGAATTTAAAGTTAATCCTGTTGGAAGAGCTGTTGAAGTCGTTAATGTAACATCTGCCGGTAAAAATGCAACTCCATCTAAAGTATCATTTGCAAAAACAGTTGGAGTCGTTCCTCCTGTTGTTCCGTTGATTGGGCTTGGTGTATCGTTTGTAGCATCGATTGTGTTTACAATTACTGTTGTAGTTGCTGTATCACAAATTAATGGATTGGCAACCTGACAAATACTATATGTAATAGGATAAGTTCCAGGCGCTGTGTTAGCATCAACTGTAATTGTTCCATCTGAATTTAAAGTTAATCCTGTTGGAAGAGTTGTTGATGTTGTTAATGTTACATCTGTTGGTAAAAATGCAACTCCGTCCAATGTATCATTTCCAAAAACAGTTGGGATTGTTCCGCCAGTTGTTCCGTTGATTGGACTTGGCGTATCATTTGTAGCATCGATTGTAGTTACAATTACTGTAACAGTTGCATCGGCACAATTTAAAGGAATATCAACCTGACAAATCTTATAATCGAATGTATAAGTTCCGGCCGCTGTTCCCGCT
Organism: Flavobacterium piscisymbiosum; assembly: GCF_020905295.1. Lineage (NCBI taxonomy): Bacteria > Pseudomonadati > Bacteroidota > Flavobacteriia > Flavobacteriales > Flavobacteriaceae > Flavobacterium > Flavobacterium piscisymbiosum. Next base: position 4,739,072 of record NZ_JAJJMM010000001.1, read on the forward strand.
GCAACATCAACACTACCGTCAGTATTCAAAGTTAATCCGGCAGGAACACCTGATGTTCCCAAAGTTACAACAACGTCTGCAGGAACAAATGAATTCCCATTTATATTATCATTTGCAAAAATGTTAATCACATTAGTTGCTCCTGTATTTCCATTAATAGCATTTACAGTATCATTATCTGCAAAAATTACAGATTTTGTTTCTGTTTCCGTTTCTGTATCATTATCTGTAGCTGATCCTGATATATCTTCAACTGGATTGTTACTGCCGTCAACACCTTTTGCTTCGGCTGAATTAATCACTTTACTGGCTATAAGATCAGCAAGCGTTACAGTATGGGTGGCTGTACTATTTGCTGAAGCACCCGGAAGAAGCGTTGCTACTGATGCTGGAGAAATACTTCCGGAATCTGCATTAGCATCTGTAATATTGATATTAAATACCGGTACTTTACCCGTATTCGTAACGACAAGATCATAAGTGATTACATCTCCGGCTTTATTAAATACTCCTGTTCTGGCTGTTTTCACCAGTTTTAATTCAGCTTGAGGTGTTGCGTTATCACTGTCATTCGTCAAAGTGAGATCAATATTATCACCTTTTATACTTGCTGTGTTCGTAACCCCACCTATAGTTTTTATAGTTGCTATAATATTTAAGGCAGCAGCAGCATTAACGGCAAGATTACCAATGTTCCAAATTCCGGTACTTTGATCATAAGTTCCTGTGCTTGGGGAAGCTGAAACAAAAGTATACCCTGAAGGTAAAGCATCCGTAACAACAACATTTCGGTCTTCATTTGGTCCGTTATTTTTAGCTGCCACCGTAAATACAACTTCATTAGCGGCTGATCCGTTTGCAACTGTTTTGGTGACTTCACGATCTCCACAAACAGCAACATATATTGCAGCCGATTTTCCTGTAACTCCACAATCACGTGTTCCGGTAATCGAATAGTTTCCTGTTTTTTCCGGAATGATAGATTGACTGGTTGCGCCTGGTATCAACACTCCTTCAAAATACCATTGGTAAGGTTCTAATCCAGGATCGGCAGTTATGATGTTAATCGCACAACCATTACTGTCTTTTGTAACTTCAGGCAGTGCCGGGGTTTCATTAAAAGAAGAAAAGAATCCCGACATCGAAAATCCTCCACCTTGCTGTACAATCCCTACATTCATTCTTGCCGAAGAAGTAACAGTAATATTTGCAGGGTTTCCAATTTGTGTGTTTTCAAATCTAATTAAATAAACTCCTGTTGTACCTAACTGGAAACGAAGATTACCTGTTGTGCTCTCAATATTAGTCCCGTTTACATAAACAATCGCTGTTAGAGATTCTACCAGTACAAATCCAAAATAAGGCAACACTTGTTCCTTATACCCTTTAAACTGACTTGTCGAAGTCCATTTTGATCCGGAACATCCTCCTACCGGAAGAACGGTAGCAATATCTACTTCACATGATTGTGCTGTTCCTGAATATACTGCAATAGGTTTATTTGATTCTATTATTGAGGATGAATAACGATTATTAGCATCGCCATGATGAATAGAATGATAGGATCCTCCGCTTGCAAGTGTAAAAGTTGTTGTATTAATAAAAGCTCCATTTGGAGCATAATTAGTTACTGTAACCTGAGTATTTTCCTCAGATGCAATGATGGTAGACTGTTCAGGTAAATTAGCTCCTGTTCCTGCCGTACCACTACCTCTTACTACAATATATTTTGTTCCTAAAATACTTACCGGTGCCATTTGATCTACTGCTCCATCCCCACATCCTCCCGGAGTGTCTGTATAAGCACCAGTATTAGCTACTACCGGTTTATTTGCTTCAAGTAAATCTCCTGTACCCGTAGGTTGAAACAAATAACTTTGTCCTTTATTTAAGAGCACCAAATTGGCTCCGTTTAGCTTTACTTGTGTATTATCATCAATTGCCATAACCGAATACACGGGAAGATTGGCGGCTCCGTTAAATCCTGCAATACCTGCAAAATTACTTCGGTAATATCCCAAACGGAAAGCAGTTCCCCTGCCTTCATTACCAAAACTAACCAAAGAAGCATTTCCTTTAATGGTTTTCCCGTCGGTATCTCCACCACCAGAACTAGCCTGATCTGAAGCTACATTTCTAAGATTTACAGATACTTTTCCACCTGTACATTCTACTATTAAACCTCTATCGTCCTGAATAGTATTAACAGGGTTACTATTTAATAGCCATGGCGAACCAGCGAAACGATATACATTAGGCGCGGCCGAAGTAAGCGTTCGGGTTGCAAGCAATGTACCGTCACTTTTCTTTAAGGTTACCGTGACCGTTGTGGTCGATTCGGTCGTAAGTACAATTTCATTTGCATTACTCCAATACTGCCAAGGTGATGGCGCTATATAGTGACTGGTTGCGTATTGGGCATTTCCCTTAAATACAAAAAAAAGAAACAAAACTAAAAACAGTAGTTTTTTGGGTAATTTTTTTCTCATAGTTATCATTTGAATTGTTATTCCAGATATATTTTGATTTTGGGTGCGAAAGTAGAGATTAGAGCTTCCTGTAAAGCGAGCATTCCTTTTTCGATTACGTAATAGAGAAAATATCTGTTCAGGAAAAAACAGATAATCATTTAACAAACAGATAGTTGCGGTTAAACGATTTTTAAAGCTCTTTAACAAGTAGAATTAGCATTTCATCCCTAATCAGGATTTGAAAAGTAATTACGTGGGGGGCAATTCAGAAGTATTGGATCATTATGCCAGAAAGAATCAATTTCAATTATAAAAAAATATTAAAAAGAGCATTTTTATAAAAAAATTAAACAGTTCTCTTTCTAAATTATTACTGAAAAATTTGTCGAAAAAATTATCTTTGCATACGCTTTCGTTTTTTTTATCACTTATAATTTAGCGCTAAAAACGGAAAGTATTCTCAACATCATTATTCCTGACTTATTTTGTAACGTAATGATTATAAGATGTTACGTTTTCGGAAAGTCCTGACTTTTATCAAAAAAAATAACTACTTTACCCAGCATAATGATTTGATGCAATACATTGATTAAAATCATAGTATTTTTCTTAAAATATGATACAACCTGTATCGATGAAGCGAAAAATCATTTAAAAAAACCATCACCATACAACCTTTTAATTACAATTTACTTACATGCACCTAAAACGTATTTTTATTTTATTTATAGCTGTGGTTTTTCCTTATTTAAGTGCTGCACAAGGTTCAAAATTTGACAGTATTTTTTCAGAAACAGCACAGGTATTGCTGAGTTCAAATCCAAAGAAAGCTCTAAGCAATACCGATTATCTCTATAAGATTTCAACTAACAATTCTGAAAGAATCAGATCAAGCATGCTTAGGGCAACGCTTTTGCGCCAATACGGTATACGCAATGAGGCCGTTGCTGCATTAAAACGTGCAGACAGTTTGGCCATAATCGACAAAAATTATAACATGCAGGCAAGAATAAACGGTTTTTTATCTACACTTTACCGTGAATTCGAAATCTATACCTTAGGAAAAATACACTTGCAGAAAGCTGTAAATATCAGTAAGAAAATTGAAGACAAAACCGACATGTATAAGTTTCAAGGCAACTTGTCTCAGGAAATAGCCTACTACGACATGTACTCTTCGAATTTTTCAAAAGCTATTGAGCATCTTAAAAAAGGCAATCAATTATTCGAAAAGGCCGGAACAACTATTGACATTAACTTTCAAACAGCGGTCAATAACGAACTTATTGCCAAAAACTTTCTTCTATTGCATAAAGTCGATTCTGCATTTTTCTATTTTAATAAAGCAAAAAAAGGACTCGAATCATCACAATCTCCAAATAGTCCTCTCAAAGGATTTATATATAATGGTCTTGCAAATGCTTATACAGCAATGGGCGATTTTAAAAATGCTATTTCAAATTACAAAACAGCCGAGCAAATAGCAAAAGATTCCAATTTTTTTATATTAAAGCAGGAAGTCTATAATTCTTTGTTGGAGTTTTATAAAAAAACCGATAACAAAAAATACATTACTTACAATGAACTCAATGTTACGCTCAATAAAGATGAAGAGCAAAGCCGAAAACTTATAGCAGATGATTTGATAAAAACACTACGTAAAAAACAGTTTGACAACCATTCTGAATATCAAAAAAGTAAGTATCTTATTATTGGCAGCTGTATTTTTATTATCCTAATTATCATTGGCTTATATATATTTAAAAGAAAACAGGATTATAATAAAATTAAAAAATTTATTAGTAAAAGCGAAAACCAGACAGAAACCGAAATTAAGATCGCTCCTAAGAAAGATGTCGCCAAAGAGTATATGTCTGAGGCAACTGAAAGCACCATTTTAGAAAGCATAAAGCAATTTGAGAAATCTGATTTGTATCTCAACAAAGACATTTCCTTAAATTCCGTAGCTGCAGAACTTAGCATTAACCACCGTTATCTATCGTACGTTATTAACAAACATAAATCAAAGGATTTTGCCACTTATATCAATGAACTTCGAATCAATTATATCATTAACCAACTCAAAAATGATCCTAATTATTTAAAATATAAAATAAGCTATCTCGCCGATCAATGCGGTTTTTTATCGCATAGCAGATTTACAATTACCTTTAAAAAAGTTACCGGAGTTTCTCCCCTAACTTTTATTACCTATCTTCAAAAAGAAAACCAGGAGAAAAAACAATTAAATCATGCTGCCAAGACAAAACAGATGAGTTAAAGTAAGCATTGACGGTAAAGTTTACTTTAAAAACCCTATTTTTATAAAATGAAATTAAAAAAGCCCACCATTATTTTTAAATACTTAAAACAGTTTTTACTGTTGGTGGGTTTGGTATATGCTTTTTCTAATTGTCATGTCAAAAAATCTGTCCTGCATTTTGCCGGAATCGATTTTGTAACACTTTCTCAAAAAAGCCTAACCCAATTACCCGTTCATGGATCGTGCAATTTCAGCGTACTTCAAAAGAGCAGCCTTTCAAAAAGTACTGCTGCTGTACCTCAAATTCCTGTAGTTCCAAACACGCCCTCTTTTTGTTTTCAAAAACTGGAAAACCAATTAGTTACTACTTTTCCAATTCACCCGGCTTTCGAATTCAATAAGAGTACGACAAGCTATCCTCCTATTTTTATACGATTTAAAAAACTAAAAATTGCTCTACAGGCCGTATCAGGCACTGTTTAAACAATTATTACTTTTGTAAATTTTATAAAATATCATGCAACATCAAAAAACTTTTGACGTGAATTCTTTTGTTCCGTTAGCTTTGCGTTTAGTCGTGGGATGGACTTATTTCTCTGCCTTTTGGAGGCGACTTATCCTTGAAAACAAATTAATTCCCGAAGAAGCCGGTTATATAGGCGAAAAATTCAATCATTTTTTACCCAATGCCTTGGGAATAAAACCTGTTATAGAATACCTCGTTACACATCCAGATGCTTTATGGATTAATATGGTAGCCTTTACAATTATCGAAGGAATTGTGGGATTGGCCATAATGCTTGGTTTTTTTACACGATTAATGAGCATTGGAATTTTCTTATTAGCCTTAGGAATCTTACTTGCCTCGGGGTGGATTGGAACGACTTGCTTAGACGAATGGCAAATTGGAATCTTAGGATTGGCCTCCGGATTTACGCTCTTTTTATCCGGAAGTACTTACCTTTCACTTGACGGTTATTTTATAGCAAAAAAAGCACGCTTTACACAAACAAAGTGGTTCCGATTGTTGGGCTCAGGAGAATTAAATCTGGCTTCTTATAAACCGTTACTTTTAGTTGGAGCATTTTCTATTTTTGGACTTACTTTATTTACCAACCAATATTTTCACGGCGGTGTTTTTGGAACACTCCATAACAAATCGGTAAAACCAAAACTCGAAATAAGCAACTTAAAAATTGACGGTAACGAATTGATTTTTGACGTTTTTCGTGTAGAAGGAGTTGATGTGTATGGTTCATTTTTAATTGGTATTTCGGTTAAGAACGAATCAGGAAAATACCTATTGCAATTGGACGGAAATGATTTGGCAAAGCTTTCTCCTAAAACCATATCCAATTATTATGTAGCCAAAGTAAAACCCGGAGTTCATAGTTTGGTAATTCCTCTGGGAGCAAAAGCAACAATACGAATTCCGATAGAGAATAAATGGGCTTTTCAAAAAAGTGCTTATACATTGACACTAACGGATATTAGCGGTTTAACATGGACTGAAAGTTTGTGATTGTACTAGAAACGGGAAGTGTAAAGCTTCCCGTTTTTATTTTTAAACTTTAAATACCTTGAAAACTATTAAGCTGAAATTCTATAATCAAAAAATAAAATTATGTAATTAAAGAATTCACAAGTTTTTGATCTTTGTACTAAATAATCCTTTTGGAAATAGATGTATTATTACAAATTTTAAGCAATTTTAATATAAAAATGTATTTAATATTTGAGATATAATAGCTAAATTGCTTAGTATGAGAACAAATTCAGATGTAGTAATTATTGGAGGCGGTCTTGCTGGTTTGGCGGGCGCTTTACATCTGTCTCAAAGCGGATTAACGGTAACTTTAATCGAAAAATCCTCTTATCCGCGTCATAAGGTTTGTGGCGAATATGTCTCAAACGAAATACTGCCTTACCTTAATTGGCTTGATATAGATATTTTAAAACTGCATCCTACCGAAATTTCTAAATTTGAATTTTCTTCCCACAAAGGAAAAATAGCCTCCGCAAATCTTCCATTAGGCGGATTTGGAATAAGCAGGTATCAGCTCGATAATTTTTTATATCAAAAAGCATTAGAAAAAGGTTGCCTTGTAATCAAAGAAATAGTAACAGATGTTTCTTTTGATAATGATTTGTTTACGATCTCTACTGCGAATCAGGTTTTGTCGGCCAAAATAGTATTGGGCGCTTTTGGTAAACGTTCGAATATCGATCAGGTATTATCGCGTGATTTCTTTGTAAAAAAGTCTCCGTGGTTAGCTGTAAAAGCGCATTATTACGGAAATTTTCCAAATGATGTCGTGGCACTTCACAATTTTAAAGGTGGTTATTGCGGCGTTTCGAAAGTAGAGAACGACATTGTTAATATTTGCTATCTGGCCGATTACGCTACTTTTAAAAAATATAAAAATATAGAAGATTATCAACGGAATGTACTTCATCAAAATCAGCATTTAAAAGCTGTTTTCGAAAATGGAACGCTTCTGTTTGACAAACCTCTTACGATAAGTCAAATTTCTTTTGATAAAAAATTACCTGTAGAAAACCATATTTTAATGATTGGTGATACGGCCGGACTTATTCATCCTTTATGCGGCAACGGAATGGCAATGGCCATACACAGCGCAAAAATCGCATCAGAATTAATATTGGATTATTATTCCGGAAAAATAAAATCAAGAGAAGAATTAGAAAAAAGCTATACACAACAATGGAAAAAGCATTTTGGAAAACGATTGCTTATGGGAAGGATTTTGGCTAAAATTCTAAGAAACAAAACAGTCACCAATACTCTGGTTACAATTGCCGTAGCCTTACCTGGTTTATTACCTTTAATAATTAAGCAAACTCACGGCAAACCAATAACCGTAAATTAAATGACCATAGATACTACATACAGAACACAGGAAACGGAGATAATGGATGATTTTTTTCTTGAAGGAAAAGAATTGCAGGAAGCGTTGGATAAAATTGCCAGTATTAACAGGTTATTGGGCGGCAATAAACTCACGCTACACGGACTGAAAATATTACTAAAAAAATCGGATCCGGCTAAAACAATAACAATTGCAGATATAGGCTGCGGTAACGGAGATATGCTGCGTATGCTGGCGAAATACGGTCAAAAAAACAACCTAAATCTTAAACTTATTGGTATAGATGCAAATGCTTTTACTATAAAATATGCCAAAGAATTATCAACTGAATACTCTAATATTGACTATTTATGTGTCGATATTTTCAGCAAAGATTTTAATGCTATTCAATATGATATTGTTTTATGTACCCTTACCCTGCACCACTTTGATAACGATCAGATATTAAATATAATGACTACCTTTAATAACAATGCAAACATTGGAATTGTTATTAACGATTTGCACCGCAGCAAATTAGCTTATCACCTTTTTGAAAAGATCTGCGCTGTTTTTAAATTAAATAAGATGTCGCGCGAGGATGGACTTGTCTCTATTTTAAGGGGATTTAAGAAAAAGGAACTGGAGAATTTCTCTAAAAAACTGAATTTAAAAAACTATACCATAAACTGGAAATGGGCTTTTCGTTACCAATGGATAATTGCTAAAAAATGAGTGTAAAAATTATATCGGTTGCCAAGCAACTACCCAAATATTCGCGAGCAACAGCAGACATACTTCCGTTTTTGGATGTGTGGCTGCAAGATCAGGACGAACGTTTCATCAAAAAAGTAAAAAAGATTTTTGAAGGCGCGGCAGTCGACAAACGCTACTCGATCATGGATCCGGAAGAAGTTTTTACAGCCACATCATTTGAAGATAAAAATGATATTTACAGCCGTGAAGTGATTATTCTGGGCGAACAAGTATTAGAGAAAGCACTTAACAAAGCCGGCTGGGATCCTGAAACGCTGGATTACATTATTACAGTAAGCTGTACAGGGATAATGATTCCGTCTCTGGATGCTTATCTTATTAATAAAATGAAACTAAAACAGAATATCATAAGACTTCCTGTAACCGAGATGGGCTGTGCAGCCGGAATATCGGGTATTATATATGCCAAAAACTTCCTGAAAGCCAATCCGGGAAAACGTGCTGCGGTAATAGCGGTAGAATCTCCAACGGCAACTTTTCAGTTGAATGATTTTTCGATGCCCAATATTGTAAGCGCTGCCATTTTTGGCGACGGAGCTGCTTGTTGTTTATTATCATCCTACGAAGAAGATTACGGCCCTGAAATACTAAATGAGGAAATGTATCATTTTTATGATGCCGAACATATGATGGGTTTTAAACTGACTAATTCAGGTTTACAAATGGTATTGGATATTGAAGTTCCGGATACGATTTCCTCTCATTTTGGAGATATCATTCACCCGTTTCTGAAAAAAAACAATTTAGAAATTAAAGATATAGACCATATGATTTTTCATCCGGGAGGAAAAAAAATAGTCAATACCGTAGAAGCTCTCTTCTCGGGATTAGGTAAAAATATCGACGCTACTAAAGACGTACTAAAACAATACGGCAATATGTCAAGCGCAACAGTATTATATGTTTTAGAACAAATTATGGATGAAAAACCAAAACCGGGAGAAAAAGGACTAATGCTGAGTTTTGGCCCTGGATTTTCGGCACAACGTGTTTTATTGCAGTGGTAATATTAACGAATTTGATTATTGTTATATAAAATTAGATGCGGATTTTACTGATTCGCAAGGCGAAAACGCAGATTAAAACGGATTTTTGCTGATATTAAAAAAAATCCGTTTTCATCCGCGTCTTTACGAAGTAAATCTGTTTTATCCTTGTTCAAATTATACACATATTAAATATGATTTTAAAACATTGGATTTTACTAACATTTAAAAAATCCGTTTTTAATCCGCGTCTTTACGAAGTAAATCCGTTTTATCCGCGTTCAATTAAGCATCAAATTATTAAACAAAACAAATTATGACTTTAGAAAATATTTTAGCAAAGCTGCCTTACAGTAAACCTTTTCATTTTGTAGATGAGCTATTACATGTAGATGAAAACAGTATTACCGGAACGTATACTTATAGTGAAGATCTTGATTTTTACAAAGGTCATTTTAGTGGAAATCCGGTAACTCCAGGTGTTATTTTAACAGAAACAATGGCGCAAATAGGCATGGTTTGTCTGGGTATTTATTTATTAAAGGATACCTTCAATAAAGATACAGTAGTTGCTTTTACTTCAGCAGATATGCATTTTTTAAAACCCGTGTATCCAAACGAAAAAGTAACCGTTACATCGCAAAAAATATTTTTCAGGTTTGGAAAACTTAAGTGTGATGTAATTATGACAAACGAAACCGGACAAGAAGTTTGCAAAGGTGTTTTATCCGGAATGATCACAACAAAATTATGAGCAAAAGAGTTGTTATAACAGGCTTAGGTGTTTCGGCTCCAAACGGGGTTGGAATTCCTGCGTTTACAAATTCACTGAGAAATAGTCTTTCTGGAATTCGTCATGATTCTCAATTAGAAGAATTACAATTTTCTTGTCAGATTGCAGGTCAGCCACCAATTTCAGACGAATTAAAATTAGAGTATTTTACAGAATTAGAACTACGCGGTTTTAATAGTACAGGAATTTTATACGGTGTAATTGCCGGAATAGAAGCCTGGAAAAATGCAGGATTATCAATCGAAAATAACGAAGAACCGGATTGGGACAGCGGAACCATTTTTGGATCAGGAACATCAGGTATCGATAAATTTCGCGAAAGCATTTATAAAATAGACGAATTGCAAGTCCGAAGATTAGGCAGCACTGTTGTGGCTCAAACTATGAATAGCGGTATTAGCGCTTATCTTGGTGGTAAACTTGGTTTAGGCAATCAGGTTACCACAAATTCATCGGCCTGCGCTACAGGAACCGAAGCTATCATGATGGCCTACGACCGTATACAAGCCGGACAGGCAAAACGCATATTAGCAGGAAGTACCGGCGATAGCGGACCGTATATCTGGGCAGGGTTTGATGCTTTGCGTGTTTGCAGTTCTAAATATAATGATACGCCCGAACAAGGTTCCCGACCTATGAGTGCCAGCGCAGCAGGATTTGTTCCCGGAAGCGGTGCCGGAGCTTTAGTAATCGAAGATCTTGAAAGTGCTTTAGAACGAGGTGCTACCATTTATGCCGAAATATTGGGAGGAAATGTAAACTCGGGCGGACAACGCGGTAACGGCAGTATGACCGCTCCTAACAGCACAGCGGTTCAGCGATGTATTACTGATGCAATACAAAATGCAGGAATTTCTGCGACTGATATTGATGCTATAAACGGCCATCTTACGGCTACTACAAAAGACAGTCTCGAAATCGAAAACTGGACTAAAGCATTAGATCGAAAGGGAACTAACTTTCCATATATCAATTCCTTAAAAAGTATGACCGGACATTGCCTGAGCGCCGCCGGAAGTATCGAAAGTGTTGCTACGGTACTCCAGCTTCACGAAGGTTTTTTATTTGGAAATACTAATTGCGAAGATCTTCATCCTGAAATTACGGCCTTGATTGATGCTTCAAAAGTACCTTTAAAAACAATCGATAAAAATCTGAATATAATTGCTAAAGCCAGTTTTGGTTTTGGTGATGTAAATGCCTGTATAATCTTTAAAAAATTTGAAAATTTATATGAATAAAGAAGAACTTATAGCAAAATTGAAAGTGATCATAAAGCCTTACACAACCAATACCGAAGCTTATGACAACCTTACCGAAGACACTGATTTTATTAATGATTTGAATATAAATTCGGCAAACTTGGTAGACATTATTCTGGATATCGAAGAAGCATTTGATGTCGTGATTGATAATACTGATATGGAACGAATGCTCGATGTAAAAACTTCGGTCGAAATTATAGCTGAAAAGCTCGCTGCGAAATGATTGGTAATGATGTTATAGATATGATGCAATCCCGACAGGAAAGCAACTGGCAGCGTAAAGGTTTTGTCGAAAAGCTCTTTACTGCTTCTGAACAATTGCTAATATCCAATACATCAGATCCTGAAACCATCGTATGGCTGCTTTGGAGTATGAAAGAAGCAGCCTATAAAATTTATAACCGCCAAACTAAAATAAGGGAATTTATTCCTCACAAACTGGCGTGTACTATTATCTCAAAAAATGAACATCACGCTACAGGAATAGTAAATTGTCCGGATTACACCTATTATACAAAAACTACAATCTCTAAAGATAGTTTACATACCATTGCTGTTATGCATGCAAATCATTTGGATAATGTTCTTGAAATTGAAAAGAAAAACATTATTAAAGATGAAAACGGAATACCTTTCCTAACTACATCATCAAATGTTCTGAAAGATGTTTCGATAAGTCATCACGGGCGTTTTGAAAAAGTGGTTATTATTGATCACAAATAAAAGAGGAATTTCTGCTTTTAAATTGTCAGTTTGCTATTGTATTTGCCATGTTCTTTAATCAGGGATTCCATTATACGTAAAGATTCGATGAATTGTGGTTCCTTAAATCTAAACGAAGGGCCCGAAACGCAAAGCACTGCAATGGGTTTATTTTTATAAAATATGGGCATAGCCACACAATTCAAATCAGGATCATAGGCCTGAACATCCAAAGCATAACCCGCTTTTATTATCGTTTTAATTTCGGTTTCAATTGTGGCTGCCATTTCTGGAGTATATTGCTTACTTAAATTGGTTTGTAAATGGGCTGAAAAAGCAAGAAATGATTTTCCTATAGCTGTAGTTGCCATTTCGTACTCTTTACCGGTATTAAGTGTGATTTTTACTGCTCTGTTGGGCTCACATTTAAGTTCATGTCTGTAATAAGATCCCATTTGTACTGCCAGATAAGAAGATTCATTGGTAAGTTGGGTTATTTTTTCTAAAATAGGCCGTAACTCACTTTTGAGCTCATTCACAGATAATAAAGGAGCATACAAACATTCCAGTTTTGATGTTATTCTATATCTCGGACTTACTTCATCTTGCTCTAAATAGCCCAGTTGTTTAAGACTGTCTAAAAAACTATGCACAGAATTTTTCTTTAAATCCAAAGCTTTCGCCACATCATTAAGTCTGACAAAATTGCCGCTTGAAGCGATATATTCTAAAATTTGAAATGTTTTTTTGACCGACTGATTCATAAGTTCATATATAATGAACAAATTTACATTTTTTATTATTTACAAACACAAAAGTTCATTAAACAATTACTTTTGATTAAAATTTAAAAATTATGATACAAAATAAAAAATTAGGTAATTCTTCTATTGAAATTGCGCCATTGGTATTTGGAACCAATGTATTTGGCTGGACTACCGACCAAAAAATGACAGCAAATTTGTTAGATCAATTTACAGATGCAGGATTCAATACCTTAGATACGGCAGATGTTTACTCCAAATGGGTAGAAGGTCACGAAGGTGGAGAATCGGAATTGGCTATTGGAAAATGGCTGAAAGAATCCGGTAAAAGAGATAAAATTATTCTGGCTACAAAAGTAGGTGCCGAATTCTCTGAAACTAAAAAAGGATTGAGCAAAAAGTACATTATTCAGGCTGCCGAAGATTCATTAAAACGACTTCAAACCGATTATATCGATTTGTATCAATCGCATTATGATGATCTTTCTACTCCTATCGAAGAAACTCTCGAAGCTTATGACAGTCTTATCAAAGCAGGAAAAGTAAGGATAATTGGTGCTTCAAACTTTACACCTGAACGTTTAGAGCAGTCTCTTATCACTAGTAAGAACAATAATCTTCCTGCTTATCAAACTTTTCAACCTGAATATAATTTATATGATCGTCATGATTTTGAAGATAATATAAAACCAATTACTGCAAAAAATAATTTAAGTGTTATCAGCTATTTTTCTTTGGCAAGTGGTTTCTTAAGCGGAAAATATCGTGATCAAAGCGATCTAAAAGACAGTAAAAGAGGTGCATTCGTAGAGAAATACTTAAACGAAAAAGGATTTAGAATTCTAAAAGCACTTGATACTGTAGCCGCAAAACATCATTCTGTTCCGGGAACAATTGCATTGGCGTGGGTAATGCATCAACCTGAAATTGCAGCACCAATAGTAAGCGCAACAAATCCAGAGCAACTAAAAGAGTTAATCAATGCAACTACAATACAGTTGGATACTGAAGATCTTGCTTTGCTAAATACCGCAAGTTTGTAATTTAGATCAAACTATGAATGTACATTAGACTTATACTCTTGTAGATAAATCTGATATTTATTTAATTTTTAAGGGACATTAAATACTTAAGTGTAAAACATTTAAATATTTAATGTCCTTTTTTCATTTGTATTATTTATTCTCTGCTTCTTATAAATATCCAAAAAAGCAATGATTTCAGGCCTTTGGCTCAGGATTAGTTGCACACAGATTTCAAAAAATCCCATCATTATAAATTAATTTTATAAGTGTAAAAAATTATTAATTTGATTAATAATAACTATCGCCATAAATTTGTCTCATCAAAATCAAACAAACGATTTGAATCATTAAATAAATAACTATAAAAAATTAAGATTATGAAATTTACAAGAAGAGCAAACGCAAACTGGAAAGGTACAGGAATGGAAGGAAAAGGTACTATTAGCACTCAAAGCACCACTTTAGATAATGCCCAATTATCTTTTAAAACCCGTTTTGAAGAAGGTGTAGGAACCAATCCTGAAGAATTAATCGCAGCGGCACATTCTGGCTGTTTTACCATGCAACTTAGCTTTTTACTTTCTGAAGCAGGATTTATTCCGGAAGATTTAAGCACAGAAGCAAAAGTTACTTTTGAAGACGGAACAATCACTTTGATCCAGTTAATCCTGAACGGAAAAGTTCCGGGAATTACAGCAGAAGATTTTCAGAAAGCAGCACAAAAAGCAAAAGAAATTTGTCCTATCTCAAAATTATTAAATACTGAAATTACTTTATCAGTAACATTAAACTAAATACTTTATGTCAACCTGAGCGGGGGGGCTTCGACTTCGCTCAGCCTGACACAACAATTAAAACAACAAAACAATAATTTAAAAAACATACAATTTAAAAACATACAATTATGAAAACAATAGCATTAAAAGAACAATTGAATCGTTATTTCATGTTCGCAGTACTTATTTTTAGTTTCTTATTTGCAACAGCAAATTCTAATGCACAAACTACAGCTCCGCAAATTAAAAACGTTGTATTAGTACACGGTGCATTCGCTGATGGTTCTGGCTGGAAAGGTTTATATCAGGTATTAACTAAAAAAGGATATAACGTTACCATCGTTCAAAACCCTTTAAGCTCTCTTGAAGATGATGTGAGAGTAACTAATTTAGCCCTGGACAAACAAGACGGACCAACAATTTTGGTAGGACATTCATGGGGTGGAACTGTAATTACAGAAGCCGGAAATCATCCAAAAGTAGCAGCTTTGGTTTATGTGGCAGCTTTACAGCCTGATAACGGAGAGACTTCTGTGCAATGGTTAATGACGGCTCCTCCAGCTCCTGAAAATGGTGTTTTAAGCCCAGACGATAAAGGAGTGGTTTATTATGATAAAGCTAAATTTCATGCTGGTTTTGCTGGAGATATCAGCAAAGAAGACGCTGATTTTATGTATGCTTCTCAAGGCGCATTCTACGCAAAAGGATTTGGAACTCCTGTCACAAAAGCAGCCTGGAGAAATAAACCTTCGTACGGAATCGTAGCAACTGAAGACAAAAGTATATCTCCTGAAATAGAACGTGCCATGTACAAACGTTCGAATACAAAAATTACAGAAATAAAAGGAAGTCACGTGGTGTTTATTTCGCAACCAGAGGCGGTAGCGAAAGTGATAATTGCTGCTTCTAAAAAATAAATTAAAAATAAATTCCAAATTTTTATCCCGAAGCCTCGGGACCAAATTCCAATTGACTTACGTTCAAGTTGGAATTTGGATTTTTTTTATTTGGAGTTTCTCTTTAAAATTGGAGTTTTAAAGCTTTTTATTGGAGTTTCTATTTCCAGTTTGGAATTTAGTATTTTAAAAACTTGGAATTTAATTTTAAGTTTTAGAATTTAACTTTATATAATCACTAACTGATTTGGCAAAATAAGGAGAATCATTCCATCGTATTTTTCGATACGCAAAATCTTTTTTGAGGGAATCCGGAAGACAATTCCAGATGGCTTCATTCATTTTTTCGAGCAATAGTTTTTTCGAAAATGAATCAGAAACCACCAAACTAATTTCTCTTACGGGTTTTGGTTCTTTAAAAGGTTTAAAAAGTCCTGAATTATTTTCGTTCAAAATAGAAAGTTCTGGTATAATGGCAAATCCTAATTGGGCACGAACCAGATTTTTTAAGGTTTCGATTGAACTAATATCATACGTAAACTGCTCTTTTAATTTTCCCGGAGATTTGATTCCGCAGATATCCAGCAATTGTGCGTTGTAGCAAAACTCACTATGAAGCAATAACAATTCTGTTTTATCACCCGGCTGAAGTTCATAAAACTCATTATTCGCCATTGGGTGATGCTCGTTTAAATAGGCTACAAAAGGCTCTTTAAAAATAGGATGTTCGATTAAATTGGGGTTTCCGGTTGGCGTTGCCATCAAAACCACATCTAATGAACCAGTTTCTAATTCTTTCATTAATTGTCCCGTATTGGCTTCTCTTATAATAAAATGCACTTTGGGAGTTGCCTCTTTCATCGCCTTTATAAACAACGGAATCAAATAAGGAGATAAAGTCGAAATTACTCCTACTCTAACTTCTCCTTCTAATAAGTTTTTTTCGTTTACCACAAAATTCCTGATTTCATCGGCTTCTCGAAGTATTTTCTTTGCTTTATTAATGATTTCTGTTCCAAGCGTGGTTGGCGTTAATGGAACTTTATTTCGATCGAAAATTTTAATACCTATTTCTTCTTCGAGATTTTTTAACTGAATTGTAAGTCCGGGCTGTGTAACCATACAAACTTCGGCAGCTCGTGCAAAATGACGTTCTTCATCTAATGCTACAATATATTTTAATTGCTGTATCGTCATGATTATAAAATTATTTTATAAAGATAGCGAAATATACTTTCTGCTTATATCATAAAAAAACAGGCAAAAGAAAAATTTCTCTTTGGCCTGTTTTAATATTTCACTTAATGCAAAATAAATTTAATCCAGTTTTTCTTCCCTGCGTTCTGTGTTAGATTCGGTTTCAGTTTTTCCTGCTTTCCAATAAGATGATGCATTAAATTCACTTCTCTCCCAGCCTATTTCTTCTTTAAAATAACTTCTTAAAGCTTTTACCGTATTGTATTCTGCTGCTATAAAGGCAAATCTTTTCATTCTTGTGTCAGGAAGCGAGATTTTCTTTATCAATTTTGAAAGCTCACTTCCTTTTTCGGGGTTTTTATTATATACCCAATCTATACTTAAATTGGCCTGAGAAACGAAATCAACTTTGTCCTTTTTTCCGTATACTTCCAATACAGCTTTTACATTTACACCTTTTGGAAGCTGTTCCAAGATACTTGCAATGACCGGAAGCGCGGTCGAATCCCCTATCAAAAGATATTCATCAGCCTTCGGAACCAAATCTTTCGCATTACCTTTCATCGCTATCCCAAGAATATCTCCTGCTTCGGCTTTTTGTGCCCAGGCAGAAGCAGGGCCATTATCGCCATGTGCTACAAAATCAATACTTAATTCTTTCTTTTCAAAATCGATACTTCGGGTCGTATACGTTCTCATTACAGGCAAAAGTTCGGGTAAAGCATCACTCTCTTTATTGGTGAAATAAATAACATTCATCCCTTTGGGCGGAATGTATATTTTGTTATTCGATCCTGACTTGACATCAACCAGCAAATCCAATTGTTCATTGGTTACATCAAAAATTACTCGAATATAATGCGGTGTAATAAAACACTTATGCTTTACCGTAAATACAGAACGGATCACCTTTTTTTGATAATTTTCCATAATCATTTCTCAATTAATCTCGTTTAAACAACATAGTTCCTAAAGCCAATAAACAGCTCAAACTCCCAAATAAATAGATATCCTGATAGCTAAACCAACCTGCAATTAATCCTGCCAAAGGTCCTGCTAATCCTAATGAAAGATCAAAAAACGCAGCATAAGCTCCTAATGCAGTTCCGCGCATTTGAGGTTTTACTTTTTTGATTGCTAATACGCCTAAAGAAGGAAATACAAGCGAAAAACCAATTCCGGTTAAAACACAGCCTAGTAAGGCCATTTCTTTTGTAAGAGAAGTGTAAATAAGAAATTGCCCAATAACTTCAATGACCAAAGAAACTATGGCTACTTTATACCCTCCGTATTTATCCGGATAAGAAGCAAAAAAGACTCTTGTCAGGATATAAGATAATCCGAAAATCATAAAGGCTAAAGAAGCGTCGCCCCAATTTTTCTCTGTAAAAAACAAAGCTATAAAAGAAGCAATACAACCAAATGCCATAGAAGAAAAAGCGAGTGTTAATCCTTGTTTTGCGATGGTTCCTACTACTTTATAAAATGGCGTTCTGATATGTTCTTTGTCTACTGGAATAGCAGGCAATTTTATGGTCGAAATCCAGCTTGCAAGTGGTAAAATAACGATCAAACCTAAGGCGTAAACGATGCCAAAATCTTTAGCCATCCAGATACTTAAGGGCGCACCAACAGCGATTCCGCCATACATCGCGATTCCGTTCCAGGTCATTACCTTACCGGATTTTTCATGCCCAACTAACCCAATTCCCCATGTTAAAGCACCAATTACCAACAAACTTTCTGCAATGCCATGAACAATTCTTGCGAGTAAAAGAAATGACAATGCTACCAAAGGATATGATGCAAATGATGCCGCAAATACATAAACTATTCCCGCTGCCATTACCAAAAGTATTCCGCCAAGTTTAGATCTTTTGGCTCCTTTTGTATCGGTAAGTTTTCCGAAATAAGCGCGGGTTAAAAGAGTGGTTAGCGGCTGTAAACCAATTACCAAACCTACAATCAAACTATTAAATTTTAAATCATTTTGTACAAATGCAGGCACGATTCCCAATGTGAGACCAATCGTGAGGTAAATGGCAAATACCGATAAAATAATAGGTATAGTGGCTTTGTAAAAGTCAATTGTTTGTCCTTTTTCTAAAATTCTACTCATGTTTTTTTGTTTAAAAATTATGAGTACAAAGGAATGGGCTTTACAAGAAAACAGAAATGGCCAACTAAGAGTTTTGATTGGACAAATCGCAGTAATTCTTTCTAAACTCTAAAGGTGTGATGCCTTCATTTTTTTTGAAAAATCGGGAGAAATAAGTATGATCTTCGTATTGCAATGCAAAAGCAATTTCCTTAGTATTCAGTTGCGTGTAAAAAAGTAATCGTTTGGCTTCCAGTAAAATTTCATGCTGTATCCAGTAACTTGAGGCACATCCTGTTTGTTCCTTTACCATTTCGTTTAAATAAGGAACTGAAATATGCAACAAAGCAGCGTAATCTTTGGGTCTTTTTAGTTCTAAAAAATGCCGCTGAACCAATTGTCTAAACTGAAAAGTGAGTTCGGTTTTTCTATCGATTCCTTTTTTAAGATAATTTTCGTTTTTAGAAAACTCTAAAACCATCATTCCCATCAAACTATCGACAAGCGAACGAATGATATTTTTTTGAATATCTCCCACAGCTTCTGCCACCTGATTGAATAGTAATGCTGCAATATTAAATAAAACAACATTTTGGATCGGTACAACCTGAGAAATATTTTGATGCGCATCAAAAATTCTTCGATACGTATTTTGTAAATAAGATGGATTTAAAAAGATAAAATGCCCTTTCGAATCTACTTGTTTGGTATAATAATGTACCTGACCCGGAGCAATAAAAAACAGTGCCTGGTCTTTTATCTGATGGTTTTTAAAATCAATCATAAGCTCGATCAGTCCTTCTTGCTGAATATAAAAAACATAATGATCGTCTCTGTGCGCTTTCGTTAAATGCCCGCTGAAATCGATGTTATTAGCTGCTATTTCTCTTACTTGGAGACCTAGATTGTCTAATTCTTTTGTGTGAAGTTCTATATTCGATTTCTTTTTCAATAGTTCTTTTTTAAGCTTCTGTCGCTGGTAGTGTACAATTATTTGCCAAATTTACTAAAGATTATTTTAGATGTTACAGAACGTAATTTTATAATTGAGTTTTCATTGTTTCAAAATAAAAAAACCTGCTCATTAATGAACAGGTTTTTGATATTTATAGATTTCTTACTTTTCAATATTAAAATAATTTTCGAACAAAGCCAATTGGTTGGCCAAAGATTTGTTCCAATACTTTGGGTCATGTCCGCCCGGAGATTCAATATAAAAATGTTCTATTTTTTCATTCGTCAAAAGCTGATGAAAATCGCGGTTCATATCAATCATCTGCGTATCTTCTGTACCACAATCAACAATATAAAACTGATTTGATTGCGCCATTTGTTTGGTTTTATCAAACGTAAAATACTCTTTGGATAAACTTTTAAAATCTCCCAAAACTTTATCTACCTGATAATTATGAAAGTTTTCGCCAAAACGATTAAAATCCAGTGCGCCACAAGAACTTCCGACAATACCAAAAGTATCCGAATAAAAAATTCCAATATTTAATGCACCATATCCACCCATACTCCACCCCAAAATTCCTCTAGACTTTCGGTCTTTCATTGTTGGATAATTAGCATCGATATAATCGACTAATTCTTTCCCTATAAAAGTTTGATATTGTGATGATTTATCTACCGGACTATCTACATACCAGCTATTAAAATTACCATCGGCTAATACATAAATCGTATTGTATTTTTGAGATTTCCCCGTCAGATCCTGAATATCTTGTTTGTAAGTTCGATCAGGATTTCCGCTGTAACCATGAAGTATATAAATGGTTTTATAGGTTTTTCCTTTTATTAGTTTTGGAGTAATGATAACTGTTTCAATCTCCTTATTCATTTTTTTACTGAATACTTTTTTATGAATAATTTGTTGTGCCGATATTGATAATGATACGGCTAAAAGTGCCAGAGTGGTAAATAATATTTTCATCTTTTTTGTTTTTAATGATGAGGCAAAATTCAGCTATAGAAAATGCAAAAACATTTACATGTGTTGAGAAATTAAAATTTTATTTCTGTATGTGTACGAGCAAATCGATATCTTAATAACCTATTAGACCTTAATAATCTAACCCGTTAATTCTCTTAATTTTTGATTATTTCAAAATTAAGGATTAAAATAAGTCAGATTTATGGCCTGGATTTTGATTAAAATCTTTAAATTTATGTTTTAAAATCTTATTTTATGAAAAATTACGTACTAGTATTCGTCGCTATTTTAGCATTATCTTTTAATTCTTGTACTTCAATGAAAGACACTTCAAAAACTGCCGATCTTTATAATACAACCTGGGAGCTGGAGTATATTTCCGGCCCACGCATCGCTTTTGAAGGTTTATTTCCGGATAAAAAACCGTTTATTAAATTTGATGAAGCTACTAAACAAGTATCTGGAAATGCTGGTTGTAATGGTTACAGCGCTCCATTTACCTTAAAAGGAAAATCACTTACTTTTGGAGAACAAGGTCCTGCTACTTTAATGTATTGTGAAGGTGGCGGAGAACAGGTGTTTACAAAAACGATTAAAGAAATTGATAGTTATTCTATTGATAAAGATGGTAAACTGAATTTGATCATGAAGGATATCCCAATGATGAGATTTAAAAAAGTGACTAAATAATTTTTATTGCTTTACATCGAACAATTAATAAAAACAAAATCCTTCAGTTTTAAAACCTGAAGGATTTTTTTATGGATGATGTATGTTGTGCAGAAACATAAAAAAAGGTTCCTGACGAAAAAGATCGCCAGAAACCCTCAAATAAAAAAACAAAATAATAAGTTATTATCTAAAACCTGAATGTTAGATTTACTAAAAAGTTTGCTGGAGGTTGTGGTGCTCCCCATGAACTCCAGTATTTTTTGTTCGAAAGGTTATTTATCTTAACTCCCACTCTCCAGTTTGACTGTTCGTAAAATATCGTTTGATTATAAATCGTGTACGACGGAATATAAAAAGTATTGGTAGTCGCCATATAACTTTTATCTACATAGTTTGCACCAACACCAATACCAAGACCTTTTAAAACGTTTTGAAATTTATACGAAGCCCAAAAGTTTACCACATCTTCAGGAGCATCTTGTGCTTTATTGCCTTCGATAGCTTTATTGGCTTCACTGGTTTTTACAATTCGATTATCATTATAAGCATATCCTGCCGTAATATCTAAACCCGGAAGCGGATTGGCAAGAAACTCAAATTCAACTCCTTTACTCACCTGTTTTCCATCTTGTTGGTACGTTAAATCAGCTTGGCGTATTAGCGCGTTATCATTCGTTATTTTGTAATAACTTACCGTAGCACTTAATTTTTTATTAAACATTTCCGCTTTTATACCTCCCTCATATTGATTTGCATATAAAGGATCTAATATAAGCTGCTCGCCTCCCGGCTGTGTAACGGGAGCCAGATTCTGAAATCCGTTCATGTAATTTCCAAATACAGAAACCTGATCCTTCACAATTTGGTATACTATTCCTAATTTTGGTGACAATGAATTTTGGCTATATCCGGGCACGGTTCCGCTTTCTTTTCGATCAAAATTATCCAAACGTAAACTCGCCATTGCATATAATCTGTCTGCAACACTCAATACATAAGAGGCATATCCGCTAAAAGTGTATTCATCACGTCCGGCTCTTATCACCGGTGCCAGCAATACTTTATCAATCTCGCTTCTTCTAACCGGATTAAAATTAGTAGTTACATCAATGGTTCTAAACGGAGCCGCAGGAGTTGGTGTAGACGAAAATGTATCGGTATAATACCTGTAATTAACTCCGGCCAATATTTTATGTTTTAAAACTCCTGTCGAAAATTCACCATTAAAATTCTGCTGAATATTAGTATAATTACTCGAAATTGGTCCAAAGAGCGTTGCGCGCATAGTAGCCGTAGTAGGCGAAGTCCAGGTTGGTAAAACCTGATAACTATAATCTAAATCTTCACTCACGTAAGAAAATAAAGTAGTCGATTTCCAACGATCATTTATTTGGTATTCGGCCTGAACAAAGGCTTTAGACGAAGATGATTTTGCATCGACATCATCGTGAACCAGCGATTTTTTATAATTTAATTGTATATCGCCAGGATTCGTTATTCCTGATGCAGCGGTTGCAGTTGGGTATAACGGTCTTGTATTATTAACCTTAAACAACTCTGCATCAACGCTAAAAGTAAGTTTTTCGCTTGCTTTAAAAATAATACTTGGAGTAAAAGACAACGTTTTATTAAAACCGTAATCCAGGAAACTTTTTTCATTATTGACTTCGGCATTCAATCTAAAAAGTACATTTTTATCTTTCGTTAATGGTGTATTTAGATCTACTGTAAGTCGGTTTACACCAAAACTTCCTGCTGTATAAGATATTTCAGTAGCCGAAGCTTCAAAAGGTTTTTTGGTAACCAGATTGACAACACCACCAAACGAAGAAGCCGATGAACCAAATAAAGTTCCCGAAGGTCCTTTTAATATCTCTATTCGTTCAACATTTGCAATGCCTACACTTGATCTTCCCGAAAGTGTTTCCATTCCGTTTCTGGAATTAATTCCTGTCGTAAAACCTCTAAATATAACGGCAAATCCACCCGATGGATAATTAAGTGGTACAACTCCGGGTGCGTTTCTAACTGCTCCGGCAGGGTCAATTACAATTTGTTCCTGAATCAATTCTTTGTGTATCACATTATAAACCTGCGGATTTTCTATATTTTTAAGAGGCATTCTCGCAACATATTGCGTTTTCTTAGAAAGAATACTTTTTCTGTTATTAATTACCACCTCTTGTAATTCCTTGTTCGAAACATTCAATTGCACATTAAGTGTTGTGGTTTCGTTGTCTGCTACTACAATTTGCTGTTCTACAGTTTCGTAACCTGTTAAGGATATTTGCAGGGTATAAGAATTGCTTCTTATACGGTTGAGTTCAAAATTACCTTCATCATTGGTACTGGTACTATATTTTGAATTCTTTAAAACAATATTTACTTCAGATGCTGGCTTTCCATCAGAAGTAGTTATTTTTCCCTTAATTTTTCCATGATTTTGTTGTGCAACGGCGGCACATACAGTAAATAAAATGCTTATAATAAATAAAAACTTTGATGTTCTTACACTAAAATAGTTCATTGATTTTTAAGTTTGGTTAGTTTTGTTCTTATTTAGAATCAATAAAAACAGCGCAAAAATAGAAATTAATAATTGTTTAACAAGTAATATTTTTAATTATTCTATAAAATGATCATTTCTTAAATAATATTGCTCAATATCAAATGATTCACACATTTTTATTCTAATAAATTGAAACCCTTAAAATACCAATCAATAATATTGCAGATTGGAACCAACCACAAAATGAACAAGTAAAAATACCTCACAAGAAACCTCTTTTTCTCTATCTAATAATAAAACTCTTACGTAGTATATTTAAATAGAAAAAAAGATTATTTTTTTTGCTTCATAGTGCATATTAAGTCTAAATAAGTATAAATTTGTGCGAGAATTTTAGAATTAGTAACCAATTCTATACAACACCAACAAAATCTGCGGGTTAGGCAAATTTGACTGATCTGAAAAATAGCATATATGAAGAAAGGATTTAAAAAAAATATTGGACTTTTGCATTTATGGCTAGGTCTTGGTTCTGGTTTAATTGTTTTTATTGCTGCATTAACAGGTAGTATTTTGGTTTTTGAAAAGGAAATTGACCAGGCTATACATCCCGAATATTATAATGTTGCTGCAATAGGAACATCAAAAAAAACGATTGATTATTGCACAGATATTCTTCAGAAACAATATTCGATAAAAAAGATTACCCGCATTTATACTTTTAGTGATCCTTCGCGTACCATGCAGGTTTTAGGAAAGGACTCTGATAAAAAAGCACAATTTTTTTCTATCGATCCGTACACCGGAAAAGTTCTGGCTACAACTCCTCAGGAAAAGAGATTTTTTGTTATTGTTTTAGCAATACACAGACAACTATTATTAGGTGAAACCGGCCAAATAATCATGGGAACTTCATGTTTAATTTTTGTTTTCATGATTATCTCCGGATTAATTTTATGGTGGCCAAAGAAAATAAAAAACCTAAAACAGCGACTTACCGTAAAATGGAGTGCGTCTTTTAAAAGAGTCAATTGGGATTTTCACTCTACTTTTGGATTCTATAGCTTTTTAATTCTATTAATTATTGCTCTAAGCGGATTAAACTTTGCTTTTACCTGGTTTCAAAACGGAGTTTATTTTATGACTGAAGGAACGACAAAAAAACCTTCTGCAAAAGTAAAAAACCCAACAAAAATAGATCCTAAACTTAATCATACGGCTTTTTACCAAAGTATTTATAATAAAGCAGACAGCATTTTTCCGTATGCCGGAAACATCCAAATCAGGATGCCTGTTGATACCATTAATAGTATTTCGGTCTTAAAAGAATATTCAGAAATAACAATACCACATCAATCCAGCGCCGCTTTTTTTGACAAATACACAGCCGAAGAAATTGAAGCTAGGCCTTACGAAAATTTTTCTACCGGAGATAAGCTAAGACGATTGAACTACCCTATTCATACCGGAAGTATTTACGGTTTACCAACTAAGATATTGGCTTTTTTAGTTTCTCTTTTCGCTTTAACATTACCTATTACAGGATTATTAGTCTGGTTAGGAAAAAAGAAGAAAACAGCGAAATCTTAATTTTAATATTTGTTTTATTTTCTACCAACATATAATTTCAAGTTCGTTAGTATGACGTAGGTACGCAACAAAAAAGGATTTAAAGCTTTTTACAATTAAGCTTTAAATCCTTTTCTATTTATGTAATTTAATATTTCGAATCTAAATTAAGCCGGAATAAGGTTTGTCGAGATGCCAATTCTGTTCCAGGCATTAATGGTAATAATCGCCAAAATAACCTGAGCTAAATATTTTTCGTCCAAAACTTTGGCCGCAGCTTCGTAGGTTTCATCCTTTACATGATTACTAATAAGCGTAATTTCTTCTGTTAAAGCCAAAATTGCTCTTTCTTCTTCGGTAAAAAATGGAGTATCGCGCCAAGCATTCAAAGCGTAAATACGTTGTTCTGTTTCACCAGCTTTGCGCGCTTCTTTGGTATGCATATCAATACAAAATGCACAGCCGTTTATTTGCGAAGCTCTAATTTTAATCAACTCTTTGTGCGTTCTTGTCAGCGATGTGCTTTCAATAAATTTCTCTAATCCTAAAATAGCGTTGTATCCTGCTAGCTCTACTTTGTCGATATGAATTCTTGTTTTCATGTTTAAAAATTTTATGTGATTATTATGTTTATTTTAAATTAAGTTGTTCTGTATTTTTCTAGTAAATAATTGAGATTTTCAAATTCCTTCGATGTCAGATTATGCGAAAGTTTTTCTTCGTAGAGATTCATTTTAGGTTTTAAATCTTTCAGTATTTCGAGTCCTGCTTTGGTAATAAATACTTCAATTTTTCTTCGGTTATCCTCGCAAACTTCACGCGTTACATATCCTTTCAAAAGTAATTTATCAACCAATCGAGTGGTATTACTAGTCTTGTAGATCATTCTTTCCTGTATGTCACACATATTAGCAGGCTTGCCTTTTTGATATTGTAAAATCTTTAGAACATTAAATTGTTCCGATGATAAATCATATTGTTTTAATATTTCATTAAAACTCTCAGCCAGTAAATTTTGCGTGTACATGATATTCAACAAAGTTCTTTTGTTTAAAGTGATTAAAACTAATTTGTTTGTTGCAATAGTGTTCATAACTTGTTTTCTTTACAGCAAAATTAGAACATCAAACTGGATGCAAAATATCCCAATTTTAAAATAAAGACTAGCCCAGATATTTTTTAAATCTATTTAATCTTTTAATATGTAGCTATATTATTTTAACACAAAAGAACTACAAACTGTTTTTAAGAATTTCTAAAGCTTTGATAATTTCTTTTTCATCGATTGAAGCAAAACCAATTCTCATTGAATTCTGATCAAAAGATTCATTTTTATAAAAAAGTCCGTTATCAATGTGAAGTCCGTTTTTTAGGGCATTTTGAGACATTTTTAATAAGTCAATTTTTTTATCGAAAGTAGCCCAAACAGCAAGTCCGCCCTCCGGGATTTCAAATTCGATTGTATCCTTAAAATCAGTTTGAAGAATATCACAGAAAAGGTTTCTGCGTTGTTTGTAGATTTTCAATGATTTACGAAAATGCCTTTCCATCTCACCATTATTAAATAATACCGAAAAAGCATCTTCCAGAAGCGTATCGCCTTGCTTATCGATCAATTCTCTTAAAGAAGCAGCAGCTGTAATAAATGCAGGTGGTCCGGACATGAACCCAATTCGTAAAGCTGGTGCAAAAGTCTTCGAAATCGAACCAATGTAAATAACATTATGATTATGATCGATACTCGCCAAAGGTAAATACGGTTTATTCTCGTAATGAAAATCAAAATCATAATCATCCTCAATAATAGCAAAACGATAATTCTTTGCCAGATTCAACAGCTTCAGCCTGCGCTCCATACTAAGTGTGACAGTGGTCGGGAAATGATGATGCGGAATGATATAAAGTGCTTTTATGGTTTGCTTTTGCAAAATATTTTCGAGATAATTGATATCCATCCCGTTTTGATCAACCGGAATACGAATTAACTTCGCACCTGAATGTTTGAAAGTATCATCGGCATAACCGTAATTTGAAGTTCCTACAGCAACAGTATCTCCAGGATTAAGAAGCAATTGCGCCGTAAGATAAATTCCCATTTGGCTTCCTTTGGAAATCAGAATATTTTCTGGCGAAGCAACCAATCCTCTTGTATTTGCAAGATAATTTGAAATCGAAATACGCAAATGTTCAGATCCTTTTGAACTGCCATATTTCAGGAAATTTTTTCCGTAAAACTTTCTGGAAAGGCTTCTGTATTCTCTCATTAACTGATCTACAGGCGCCAAACGAACATCAGGAAAACCATCATCTATTCTAAGTCCGTTTTTTTGAAAATTTATGCTTAACGTTTTATGACTAAAATTATTTGTCCATATAAAAGATTCCTGCTGATTATTGTTCTTATTCGCTTGAGGAATATTAGGTTTGGATATTACAGGTAATTTAGACAATACAAAAACACCTTTTCGCTCGACAGATTCAGCCCAACCCTGACTAATTAATTCTTCGTAAGCCAGTTTTACGGTATTCCTGTTGATACCAATTAATTCTGCCAATATTCGGGAACTCGGCAATACATCAGAAGGCTGCAGCGTGCCATTGGTAATCAGGGATACAAAATTATTACACACCTGAATATAAATATTAACGGATGAATTTCTATCGATCTCAATCAAGGATTTGTATGGCAACATCTGGGCTGTAGTTTTTATAAAAATTGGTATACAAAGTTAACTCAAAACAACTATACTTTTGACAAAAATTATTAAAATGAAAAATGTATTAGTTATCAATTCGAGCGCAAGAACGCTTAATTCTCACAGTAGAAATCTTACTGAAGTTTTTATTAATCACTGGAAAAGTATTCATACAAATCCTGATATTGCATCACGCGAATTAGGAAATACAAATGTTCCTCATATTAATGAAAACTGGATTGCAGCAGCTTT
Organism: Flavobacterium piscisymbiosum; assembly: GCF_020905295.1. Taxonomy (NCBI): domain Bacteria; kingdom Pseudomonadati; phylum Bacteroidota; class Flavobacteriia; order Flavobacteriales; family Flavobacteriaceae; genus Flavobacterium; species Flavobacterium piscisymbiosum. Next base: position 4,767,589 of record NZ_JAJJMM010000001.1, read on the forward strand.
TAAACCTGAAACTGCAAGATCTGAAGAAGAAAAAGAAGCTTTAAAAACAAGTGATATTTATATCAATGAATTGCGTCAGGCAGACATCATCGTTTTAGGAACTCCAATGTACAACTGGTCGGTTCCTAGTGCGCTTAAGGCCTATATCGATCAGATTGTTCGGGTAAATGAAACCTGGAAACTAAATCCGGGCAATATGGAGAATCCTTATATTGGATTATTAGAAAACAAAACCTTGGTTTTATTACTTTCACGAGGTTCTCAGGGATATGAAAAAGGAGAATTTAACGCACATATGAATTTTCAGACCGATTATTTAAAAACGGTTTTTAATGTTATGGGCGTACACAATATTCATATGATTGCTATTGATGGCGCTACTCTTAATCCGGAAATATTAAAGGAAACGATCGAAAATTCACATCAAAAAGTAAAATCTCTTATTGAGGAAGAATTGCTTTAAAACAGAATCAATGAAAAATAATGTTCTTAAAGGAAGCCTTTTTATTGCACTTGGCGCTTCGAGTTACGGCATGCTGGCAACTTTTGTAAAAATGGCCTATCAGGAAGGATTTTCAACTGCCGAAGTTACGCTTTCGCAATATATTCTTGGATTTGCAGGACTTTTAATTTTAAGTTTATTGACTAAAAGAAAAAGCGAAACCAAACCTAAGACATCAGGATTAAAAAGCATTTTTAAGTTAATTCTTGCCGGAACATCTTTGGGTTTAACCAGTACTTTTTATTACTTATCTGTGCAATATGTACCAGTAAGTGTTGCGATTGTATTGCTCATGCAAACCGTTTGGATGGGGGTAATTGCAGAAATGATTATTTATAAAAAATTACCCGGATTGCGCAAAATTCTTTCGGTTGTTATAATCTTAATCGGGACTATATTAGCAACGAATTTATTACAGGAATCTGTAACAATTAACTGGATTGGTTTCTTTTGGGGACTTATGGCGGCGCTTTCTTATACGGCAACGATGTATTCTTCGAATAATATTGAGCTGAATTCTCCTCCGCTAAGAAGAAGTCTTTTTATGATTTTAGGCGGATTTATTGTAATTGCTCTAATTTTTCATTCTTCGATCAATGTCCATTTTTCAACTGGTATTTTTATGCGTTGGGGAATTTTACTTTCCTTATTTGGTACCATCCTCCCTCCTCTTTTATTTACCCGCGGAATGCCATTAACCGGAATGGGTTTGGGGCTATTATTGCCGCTGTAGAAATTCCGGTTTCTATACTTGTAGCCTATATTTGGCTCAAAGAACCCGTTAATTTTCTGCAATGGATTGGTGTCATTCTGATTCTGTTTGCTGTGGTGTTGATGAACATACGGAAAGGTTAAACTCCAAAAAATAAATTCCAAATTCCAACACAAAATAGTGAAATTCCAATTTAAAAAAATTCCAAATTCCAACGTTCATTGGGATTTGGAATTTTTTAATTGGAATTTATTTTATTGAACAGGAACTGTTGTTAAATGTTGCGTTCTGAATCTGTTGAAAATCATGAAAACAATTACCACAATAAAGATTAGCGAAATATTAGAAAACCCTAATAATAGCTGACTTTTCACGGCATATAAATTGACAAATCCGTAACTGAACAAAGAACTTAACATATAAGTTCCTCCGCCTGTAAGTCCGCTTGCTACTCCGGCATTTTTAGAAAAACGGCTTAGACAATAGCCGTAAATATTATTAAAAATAAATCCTCCACAAACGTTGATTCCCATTGTAAAACCTATTAGCGTATAAATATTGCTGGTAATCGAAGCCGTAGAAATCATTAATAATACCAGAATCACTTGTACTGTAACGGCAATAGTTACCTTTTTCGCCAAAGGTTTATGAATAAGCGATTTGGCAATAATACCGCCTGTCATAACCGCCAAACCAGACAATAAAGAACTATAACCTGTTGTAATCGCCGAATATCCCAATACGCGTTCTACAATAAACGGACTGGATAAACTATACACGACAACAAGCCCGAAACAAATTGCGAGAATCAAAACGCCCAAAGTAAAATCACCTGATCTTAACATTCCGGAGTAGGTTTGTGCAATGGTTTTTAATTTAAAAGGATGAAAATATTTTAAAGATTCTCCGCTATACAAAAGTTCTAAAACCAGAAAAAGCAATGATAAACCGCCAAGAAAATAAAAGTTGGATCTCCAGCCAAAGCTACTTTCTAAATATCCTCCTAAAAACGGTGCCATAATAGGCGCGCAGGCCCAAATGATCGAAAATAAACTGATATAACTCTTTAGTTTTTCGCCCGAATAAAGATCAACGAAATAAGCTCGTTTGGCTATGACAATAAAAGCAATCGCGATTCCCTGAATGATTCGCATGGCATAAATCACATAAATATCAGGCACCAAAGCGATCACAAAACTGGTGGCTGAAAACACCGCAAGTGAAGCTATATTAATTTTAAAGCGTCCAAAACTGTCTAATATACTGCCTGTAAAAATTTGGCTTACGCCGAGGCTAAACATAAAGAAGACTAACGAAAGCTGAATGGCTCCCGCCGAAACGTGCAAATCTTTTGCCATAGCAGGAAGTGAAGGCAAATAAATATCTGTGGCAAATCCCGATAACGGAATAAGGGATAAGGCTAATAAGGTACTAAAGCCCTTATGATTTTCTTTTAAAGTTCTCATTTTTTAAATTAATTAGTTTCAAATTAGACCGATCGGTCTAAAAAAGTTCAAAAAAAAACTACAATACATAGTTTTCGAATTCGGTTTTAATGCTGTCCAGAATAATTTTCATCTGATCATCATTTCCTAAAATTTTTCTACATAAAATAGCGCCTTCAATCATGGCAAAAACTTTTATGCTAAAATGTTCAGGATTGATTTCTGATGATAATTCTTTGTTTTTTATTCCTTCTTCAGCAATAGTAAAAAATCTATTTTGAGCAGAACGAATGGCTTTTTTTACCTGCTCCTTCATAGCAGGATTGGTATCGTCAGCTTCGACTCCAAAATTCAAAATCGGACAACCATCTGCCGTATTGATGTCTTTGGCATAGACATCCAATAAATTAAACAGTTTCTCTTTGGCCGATTTTCCTTCAGCTACAGCTGTATTCAGTTTTGTAGACAATTGAGATCTTAGATACAGAAATGATTCCTTGCAAATCTCTTCTTTGTTCTCAAAATTTCCGTAAATACCGCCTTTAGCCAGTTTCGTAGCTTCCATAATATCGCTCAATGAAGTTCCTGCCATCCCCTTTTTGTTGATTATAGGAGCCGATGCTTCGATAATAAATTGTCTGGTTCTTTCTGCTTTACTCATAGCCTTTTTATTTGAGGGAACAAATTTAGACCGTTCGGTCTTTATTTACAAGTATTTTAACTTTTTATTTTTTAATGGGCCACGGGTTTTACGGATTTAAAGGGTTGACGCGGGTTTTCTTTTTAAAGTATTTATCATCCACGACAAACCCGACAGGTTTCAAAAACCTGTCGGGTTTACTCTCTCCAATATTAAATAAGAATTTTTACTTTGGAAAATAACTTCCTTTCAAAACCAATTTTACTGATCCTATTGCAACTCCTAAAACCACGATATTCATGATACAAAAGATAATTATTGCCAAAATAGAAACCGTAAAATCAGTGGTTTTTAAAGCAAAAATCGAAAGTCCCTGAGATAAGGTTGCAATGCCAAAAGTATACGCCCAATATCCGGGTGCAAAAGCTTGTTCTTTTAGCCATTTTAAGGCAAAAGTTATCGCTACAAAAATAAATAATGCATATCCCATTAAACCATAAACAATGGGAATGCTTAAATTTTCTCCTGCCAAAACCTGATACGCCACAAATAAGATCACGGCCGGTGCCATGTAAATTCCCATAAAGTTTCTGGTTTTAGCGCCAAGTCCACCAACGGTTAATTGTTGTGTGATTACAGAATCCATGATGAGCCACGAAATGGTTCCAATACCCAGAAGTACATAACCGTAATTGGTATATCCTAATAATCCGGCTGCGAGTGCATTTACCAAAATACTTGCCGTGAATGTCAGGAATAATGATGGCGTTGTCTGTTCGGCCTGGCGTTCTTGTGCCCATAAACCCGAAAGTTTGTAAGCGCCATAAAGAAGATTTAAAATTGAACCTATCCAAAATAAAGAAATAGCAATTGACAAACTATAAACATGAATTGCAACTGCCATTAATATAATCGATTCTGGAATTAAAGCCAGAAACGACGATTGTACAGGATCATTGAATTCAGTTATTGCCAGTTTTCGATGCTGAATCCATTTGTTGCAATACAGCAATAACCACCATAAAAAAGAAATTACAGCTAAACCTTCTAAGACTTCGCCAATATAAGAAGGTAAATTCCATAATGAAGTGGCGTTTCTCCAGGCATTTCCTGTTTCTGCCAATCCTAAAGTCATCGCGAAAAAGGATGCGGGCGCAATTGGTAATGTAATCTTTTGTTTTTGAAACTGTTGTTGTGCGGTTTGGTCTGTGATTTTGTTCATTATTAAAATATTTGATTTAACTTTGAGCAAAATTATACTGATTTAACTATTTTATAATTGTAATATCATTCGTTAATTTAGTAATATGTTGTTATGATAAAGACCAATTTATATCTTCCGTACGAAGTTATTTTTAAAGAAATAAACGAATCCCTGCATACCGAAGTGGGTAACAATTTCTTTGAATTGCTTTATATTGTTTCAGGAACCGGTGTACAAACCATCAACGAAAATCGATTATCATACGAACCGGGACATCTTTTTTTGATCACGCCTCAGGATTCCCATTCTTTAGAAATCAAAAGTCCAACGACTATATTTCAGTTGCGTTTTACGGATATTTACATCAAAAACGGACCTTTTACATCGAATAATCTTTATAAGCTCGAATACATTTTGCAGCACGCTCATCATCAGCCGGGATGTATTTTAAAAAGAGTTACCGACAAAAATCTGGTGCATCCTGTTATCGAAGCCATCAGGCATGAATATCACAATCCCACTTTATACAATACAGAACTGATTCAGTTATTGATCAATACTTTGATTGTTATTATTGCCCGAAATATCTCTGAATATCTTCCGGAAAACATCAACAAACAATCTGACGGAAAAGCACATACATTACTGGAATATATTCAAACTCATATTTATGAGCCTGAAAAACTAAGTGTAACGGTTATGAGCGAGAAATTTGGAATTTCAGAAACTTATCTGGGCAGGTACTTTAAGAAACAAGCCAATGAAACGCTTCAGGATTATATCTCAAAATACCGAATAAAACTGGTCGAAAACCGATTACTTTATAGTGATTTGCGCGTGGGCGAAATTGCAAACGAATTGGGTTTTAATGATGAAAGCCATCTCAATAAAATCTTCAAAAAACATCGGGGCACTACTCCATCTGCGTTTAGAAAAAATCAGGTGAATTAACCTGGTTCTAATCATCATGTTTTAATGTGATTATGAATCTTTATTTCTAAATTTTCTTTAATATAAAAACTTCGAAATTAGATCGGCTTAGAGATTGTCTATTTCAAAGTTTAAATTGTCCGTTTCAACATTATTTCAATTTTAAATTGATGACTTATGGCGCAAATTTGTCCTATAAATCAACTTAAAAAATAGAAATCATGACTACAAAAACAACAAAAATTATTTACTGGACAGGAATTATTCTAACTTCATTATGGTTTGGCGCCAGCGGTTTTTTCGAATTAACTACCAATCCTATTGTTTGGGCAATTACGCAACAATTGGGCTATCCGGAACATTTTATTTATTTACTGGGCGTAATGAAAGTTGCCGGAGTAATCACTTTATTGATTCCGAACAAATTATTGCGATGGAAAGAATGGGTATTTGCCGGAGTATTTTTTGATATCACTTTCGCCTTCTTTTCGAAACTTGCTGTGTTAGGTTTTTCTGCGACTACCGATGCTATTATTGCTTTTATAATGGTGAGTGTCACGTACATCATGTTTAGAAAATTGTACACGGCAACTTACGCACTACCCAATTAAGCATTAAAGCTTTACTGTTTTAATCCCGCAATCCCGATAGCACCCTACCGTTTGGAAACCAATACTATAGCTCAATTTTAAACACAAATTGCACTAATTGACACTAATTCATTTCGTGAAATTAATTTCACAAATTAAATTAAACGAATTAAAATTTGTTGTACTGATTTACAGACGGTAGGTTAGCATTGGGATTGCGCTTTTTCCAATCATTCAAAATAATCATATGAAAAATACACTTTTAATAAGCGCCCTCATTGCGCTTTCTGTACTCTTTTCTCTTAACTGCTTTATGTTTCCGGATAGTTACGAAGAACTATCCGGAAAGTTAAAATCAGAGAAAATCGAAATACAAACTTCTACTAATAAAGGATTTGCTGTTGTAGAACTTTTTACTTCCGAAGGTTGTTCGAGCTGTCCTCCTGCCGATGAATTGATGGCGAAATTACAAATCGAAAACAAAGACAAAAATATTTATTTCCTGGCATACCACGTAGATTATTGGGATCGTTTGGGTTGGAAAGATCAATTTAGTTCAAACGAATTTACGGTTCGCCAGCAACAATATCAAAAATGGCTGAATCTTTATGTGATGTATACACCTCAATTTATCATAAACGGAACTACAGAATTTGCGGGTTATAATGAAATAACACTTTCTAAAAAGATTTCTGATGCTTTGGCAACGCAACAAACTTCAAATCTGGAACTTAGTGCTCAATCTGATAAAGATTCTTTAGCAATTCATTTTAAAACCAATCTGTTAGAGAAAAACACCAATTTGTTTATTGCTACAATTCAAAAAGAAGCCATTTCGAAAGTAGCACGTGGCGAAAATAAAGGAAATACTTTGCAACATGTTCAGATTGTAAGGCAGCTTAAAAGTTTTGTTTTAAATGAAAAAGAAGGAAATATTGCCATTGAAAAATCTAAAAATTTCAATACAAAAGACTGGGAGTTAATAGGTTTTATTCAAAATACTTCGACTGGAAAAATAGCAATAGTAACAAAAGCTGATTTACAATAAATCAGCTTTTCATTCTTTACAATACTACAAATTGAAAATATCTAACTCATAGTAACATAGATTTTATAGTTTTTTTAGAATAACAAAAAAAGCAAGCTTTCTCACATAGCTAAACTATTGTGTATTAATGCAAAATGAAATGCCTTTATTCGCATTCTGAAATCTATGTTTCTATGTGTTTAAATTATCCTCAAAATTTACCTATTCTCTAACCAACTCAAAAACGCAGTGGCTTTATCTTTACCAACCAGTAATTTTTCTTCTGTTGGGATGGTTAATTTGAGGATTAACTTACGTGAAAAATAATGTTCTGCTTCTCTAATGGCAGAAAAGTTAACCAAATATTGTCTGTTAGTTCTAAAGAATTGCGTTGGCGATAAAAGTTTGTGAACTTCATCGAGAGATTGTGTTATTTGGTATTCGGCCTTATCGAAAGTCATAATCGTTGGCGTTTCGTTTTTGATATAAAAAAACGCAATATTCTCTGTTAGAATAGTTTGGTATTTGTTATTCTTAAAAACCAAAAAACTGCTTTTCCCTTTATTTTCGCCTGTTCTGGTTAGTAAATACTCGAAATCAGGCATTGCTTTTTTATTTCTTTGAAAGAAATTCTTCAACTCTCCCGCTTTCTTAATTGCCTGAGCGATGCTTTCTCTCGAGAATGGCTTTAGTACATAATCTATTCCGTTTGATTTGAAAGCTTCAATTGCGTAATCATCAAATGCCGTACAGAAAATTACAGGCGATAAAACTTCGACGTTTTTAAAAATTTCAAAACATAAACCATCGGCCAGTTGAATATCCATAAAAATAAGATCAGGCTGATCATTCTCTAACAAATAACTAACAGCGCCATCTATGCTTTGTATATACGACAAAATTTGAGCATCTGGCCTGATACTCAATATAAGCTGACCAAGTGCTTTGGCCGTTTTTACTTCATCTTCAATTATTATGATAGTCATAGGTCATTGGTATTTTTACTTTAAAAATAGTTTCGTTTTTATCGATTTCAATTTCTCTGTGAATCAAATGCGAAAAGCGCTGATTGATATTGTCCAATCCGACTCCGGTAGACAATACGCCTCTTTTAAGCTGAATCTGATTTTCGATCACCAGGAAATCTCCTTCGGTATATAATTTAATGTGTAAAGGTTTATCTAATGAAACCACGTTGTGTTTGATGCAGTTTTCGATTAGTAATTGCAAGGTAAAAGGCGGAACAGCCGAATCATATTGTCTTTGATCGACTTCGTTTTCCAGAACAAATCCGTCCTCGAAACGCGCTTTTAAGAGATAAACGTAAGAATCCAGAATCTGAAGTTCTTCTCGTAAGGGAATCAAATCCAGTTTCCTGCTTTCGAGCGTAAAACGATAAAAATCAGATAATTTAAGGATGAAATCAGAACTCTGCGGATCCTGAATATCCACCATCGATTTTAAAGTATTTAAACTATTAAACAAAAAATGCGGATTGACCTGTTGTTTTAAAAGTTCATATTGTGCGCCCAGATTGACGGCTTTGGTGCGTTCGAGTTCTACGCCCATTTGCTGGGTTTGGTAGTTTTGAAAAAGCAAATGCAGAAACATATAGACAATCAAATTGATTAAAACGCCTCGTAATTCGAACATAATTGGAGCGTCCATTTTTGATATTTGAAAAAGTTCCTGATGTCCGATTACCAAAATCACCATGACCACAATTCCCATGACAACACTCAGTAAAAGTTTCCAGTTGAACAAACTTTGATGGCTGCGCTGTGAAGAAAATTTAGGCAGGCTATACATGTTATAATACCATATAAAAACAGAAAACAGCAACGTAATAGAAGAGTTTATAATGATGTCTCCGGGTGTTGAATCGCCATCAAATAATTTGGGTATCGAAGCAAGAATCGCGAGTGCTATAGAACTTCCCCAAATGACTTTAGGGGAAACCTCAAAGCGTTTTACTTTTTCCATATTTGTGTTTGTTTTTTTAATCTTGCTTTTCAAAGATAATATATTTTAGAAGTATTTTATATCTGAAAATAGTGTCCCGATTATTTAGAAAAACATGCTTTTTTCTATTAATTAAATACTTTATATAATACATTAAAAATATCTGATTTTAATTTAGTTGAATTATTAATTTTATTCATTAAAGATTTAAGTTTAAAGTTCCTCTGCGCATTTTTGTCATTCCGAGGAATGAGGAAACTTCGAACGTAATTTCGCAATATAACTTCGCATCGAAAGTGCAATCTTTGTCGTGCTTATAGTGGAAATTCGTAGTTCCTCGGAATGATAAAAATGACGATTATCAATACTAAAAACGGATTCTTATCCCTTGAAAGGTCGTAAATCAAAATTATAAAGGTGCATATTAGCAAACCTTAAAAACTGTAAACCAATACTGTATCGCTAAATAAAGCCGGTTCATCAAAAACTAATTTTTTCTCTGTAAATCCCATCAAAGGATTTCCAAAGAGATTTATTTTGTCTTTATCAATCACTTTAATCATCGCAAGATTATGACCAGAAGCACGATTATTTTCGTTTAAAACCGTATTCCATTTTTGACTGGACAATTCCGAACGGAGATCTTTCGAAAATTTATTTAGCATTGAAATACTGTCATTCTCATTCGTGATAGATTTATTAAATATAAATCCTTCAAACATTTGATTATTTTGAAAATGTATAGCCTTATCTAAACTATTACTAGAATATTTTTGAGCATGAGATTCAACAGAAAAAAAGAAAAAAGCTAGGGCTAAAAAAGAGAATATTGGTTTCATAATGATAGTATTTAAGAGTTAAAAAGTGTTTTAATTTTAAACAAATTTATATTGTAACCCTTGAAATAAGAAGTCAAAAAAAGGTCAACCGGACAACTTAAAGCCTGAATTGGACATGCACTTATCTGAACTAGTTTTATGTTTTTTTCGAAGCAAAGATATTCTTGAATTGTTTCTCTAAAATAATCGCGCAATCCCGATAGCTATCGGGAGCCAAGGCGCAAAGAAAAATAAGCAAAAAGGCTAAACTTTGCGACTTGGCGTCTTTGCGCGAAATTAAATCTGCTTTGTAAAAAACAAAACCGGAAGAAATCTCCCGGCTGGTTTTTAAAATCCAAATCAAGTATGTCGCTCCGATGGAGCTTTTATATACTGTAAATGCTTTTATTTTCTATAAATATAACGCTCCGCCGGAGCTTTAACAATGATTATGTATCTATCTTCTATAAACATGGCGCTCCGCTGGAGCTATAAAAAAGAGTGAATAATTAAGTCCCAGCGGGACGTTATATTTATAGAAAAATTTATACCCTGTTTGATTAAACCCCAGAGGGGTGACATATTGAATATGGTACTATTTCAAAATATTATCTAAAACCCTTATAGATTTATGGTTTCACCAATATCAGGCAAATACAAACTCAAACCTGCGTTTTTGAATTCTTCAATTGCGTTGTTTTTATCCATTTTTATGAATCCGAAAGTATCATAATGAACTCCAATAACTTTTTGGGTTTTTACAAGCTCAGAAGCTTCAATAGCATCGTCGATTCCCATTGTCAATAAATCTCCTACGGGGAAAACGGCAAAATCTAAATCTACCCATTTCGCAACAAGGCTCATGTCTAATGTAAGCGCTGTGTCGCCGCTGTAATAAAAATTGCCTTCAGATGTTTTAAAGGCAAATCCGCTGGCAGATCCTGCGTAGGCACCGTCAGGAAAACTGCTTGAATGCTGAGCGATAAAAGCTTTTACAGTTCCAAATTCAAACGTTCCTTTACCACCCGGGTTTATTGGCTGTAGATTTTTAAGTCCGAGTTTACCAAAATAATGGTACAATTCCCAACTGCCAAATACAGTTGCTCCTGTCCGATTTGCAATGACTTCAACATCGAGCATATGATCAAAATGTCCGTGAGAAACAAAAATATAATCCGCCTTAATTGCGCTTATATCAATATCTTTTGCCAACTCGTTTCCTGAAATAAAAGGATCAAACAACAAGTTTTTGCCTCCTACTTCGACCGAAAAGCAAGAATGGCCGTAATACGTTACTTTCATATTTATATTTTTAAAATGATTAATTACACATACTAAATTACTAAAAATCAATTAATTAAAACTAAAGTCAGCTTTAGCGATTTTTATTCTTCTTTATAATAAAGGCTCCTGAAAAGCTGCTTTATTGGCGCCCAAAATGATTCCGTTGTTTCTGTCCTGCACAAAACCTATTACTTCCCAGTCTTTTGTATTAAAGTCTTTTGGCAAATGAATAATAGCAATTCCAGACCTGTCTTTGTTAAGATTTATAGTATGCAAATAATACACGATTTGATAATGCGATAAAATACGATGGGCATTCTCCCCTCTTTTTACATTGCTTTTGGCAGATTTCTGAACAATGGCAATCAATAAACGACTGTTTTTTGATATTCCTTCTATAGTATAATTCACAGAAAGAGTATTGTTGATTTCGCTTGCTTTTAAAGTCAAATCAGCAACTGCGGGCTTAGACAATGCTGTTTTAATGCCGTTTCTCACAACGGTTTCCTGCGAACCAATATAATTTGCTTTTCCGTTTATGATTAGTTGTGGCGTATAGATGGGTTCTTTTCCGAGAAATTTGGCATACTCGTATTGTCTTTGTGTATAATCAGGATTGCTAAAAATATCTTTCCAGCCTTGTTTGTCCCAATAGTCAACGTGATAAGCAAGAACATATAAATTGCTGTCTTTGTACTCGTTCTGAATTTTGCCCAGCAATTCATCCGCCGGAGGACAACTCGAGCAACCTTCTGATGTAAACAATTCTAAAAGGGCAAAACCTTTTTGCTCTTTTTTATCTGTAGCATTTTGTGCAACAGAAGTCATTCCAATAAGAAGCATCAAAGTGATAAAAACGGGTATTAATTTTATTTTTTTCATGATTTCTGTTTTAAAAACCTCTCCGGAAGAAGAGGTTTTCGTTTGATTGATTATATAATATTAATTGTCACATCAATATTTCCTCTTGTCGCTTTAGAATATGGACAGGTTTGATGCGCCATTGCTGTAAGTTCTTTTGCCACTTCAGGATCAATTCCAGGAAGGCTCACATTAAGACGCGCTTGCAAAGAATATTCTCCTTCTGTAACGCATAAATCTACTTCGGCATCTACAGCAGTTGCTACCGGAAGCTTAATTCCTAATTTTGAAGCTGCGATTCCCATTGCCCCAATAAAACAAGCCGACCATCCCGCTGCAAATAGCTGCTCCGGATTTGTTCCAGGACGTGATGTTCCCGGTGAACTTAGTTTAATATTCAATTGATCATCTGAACTTTGAGATGCTCCTTCACGACCGCCTGTTGTGTGTGTTTTTCCTGTATATAATACTTTTGTTTCCATGTTTTTGAAATTTAGATTTTAGACTTAAGATTTTAGATTATTTGAAATTTTAAATTGAATGCTTTATGATTTAACCGCAAAGCGTGCAAAGTTTTTTTGATATTGAAGGTTTTATAAAAACGCTAAGAGCGCAAAGCTTTGTGTAACTTTGTGTAAATCTTCGTGTTCTCTGTGGTAAATTTAACCGCAATGAGCGCAAAGCTTGTGTGCTTTAAAAATAAACCTTAGTGGACTTTGCGTAAATCCTTGCGCTCTTAGCGGTTAAACTTTTTGCGGTTAAATAACTTTACTTAGCCACATCAATTATCGCCTGAGCAAATGCTTTTGGATCTTCCTGCGGAACGTTGTGTCCAATTCCTTTTAAGATTCTGTGTTCGTATTTACCGGTGAATTTATTGGCGTAAGCTTTTCCGTCTATGCTAGCACCGTCGAAATCGCTTCCTATTGTGATTGTCGGAACTTTAATTGCTGGTCTTGTGGCCAATTTATTTTCTAAACTATCGTATTTAGATTCTCCTGGTTCCAGAGATTGTCTCCATCTGTAATTATGGATAACAATTGCTACGTGATCCGGATTATTAAAAGATTGTGCCGTTTGGTCGTACGTTGCTTTATCAAAATTCCATAACGGAGAAGCAATTTTCCAGATCAGTTTATTAAACTCATAAGTATTTTGGTTGTAGCCGAGTTTTCCTCTTTCGGTAGCAAAATAATATTGGTACCACCATCCTAATTCGGCTTGAGGAGGTAACGGTTTTAAATTCGCTTCCAGATTTACAATAAGGTAACCACTTACAGAAACCAATCCGTTTAGGCGTTCCGGCCAAAGTGCTGCCATCACGACCGCTGTTCTTGCTCCCCAATCAAATCCGCCAATAGTGGCTTTGTCAATTTTTAGTGCATCCATAAAAGCAATAATATCGCTTGCCAAAGCTGCCTGCTGTCCGTTTCTAAAAGTATCTTTAGAAAGAAAAGTGGTTGTTCCTGAGCCTCTTAAATAAGGCGTAAGAACTCTGTATCCTTTTGCAACTAAAATAGGCACCACTTCGTTATAACTGTGAATGTCGTACGGCCATCCGTGAAGCAAAATTACCGGAGTTCCGTTTGAAGGTCCTGCTTCAGTATACCCTACGTTTAATAATCCGGCATTAATTTGTTTTAAGGTTCCAAGAGAACTTGCCGTTGTTTGTTTCTCTGATTGCGCATTTACAAATGTCATTGTAAAAAATAAAGCTGCTATTAAAAGCATTTTAGAAGCTATTCTATTAGCGAAACTGCTTTTGTTATTGTGTATTGTTTTCATGATTATTGTTTTTTAATATTTTGATTATGAGTTAATTTCTTCGTCAAAAGTATTCTGATAACCATTCTTGTACAATCAGAAAATAGTTGAAACGGACGAAGTAAAACCTGAAACGGACAAACCTAAACCTGAGATTTTTATTTTTTCATCACTAAAATTGGTTTGCCTTTCTCGACGATATAGGTGGCTAACTCAGACGCTTTAGCATTGGTATAATTTTTTGCCGAGTGAAATTTTCCTGCCGGAATAAAAAGGACTTCTCCTGCTTTTAAGGTTACCGGCGTTTCATCTTCAATTTGATATTCCAGTGAACCTTCTATCACATAAATAATTTCTTCTCCCGGATGGGCGTGTTTGCCAAACGAAGTATGAGCATCAAAATCAATTCGGGCCTGAACCATTTCTTTTCCCGGACTACTTAGATCGTGTTTTTGTAAATCGGTTCTTTTTATGCCGCTTTGTTGTGCATGAGCATTTGATGGAGTGAATAATGCAATAAGACCTACGATCATAATTGCATATATTTTATTTGTTTTCATTTTGTTTGTTTTTTAGATTGTGTGTTAAATAATTTTTCTCGCAGATTTGGCAGATTGAGCAGATTTTTTTTAAATCTTTATAATTCTTTGCTTTTGATTTAAACACATAGAAACATAGTTTTACTGAATCAAGAAAGGGCGTTTCACTTTAAATAGTACCACATAGTTGTGCTATGTTTAAAAATCTTGATTTTTTAGAAAGAACTTTATGTAAATTATAAAATCTATGTTTCTATGTGTTTAAATAAATCTACACAACGATTTCTAGTTATTTTCTCAAAGATTTAAATGCCGCACGAAGTTCTTCCGTAAAAAGTTGTGGTTCTTCCCAGGAAGCAAAATGACCTCCTTTTGATACTTCATTAAAGTAAATCAGATTTTTATAACTTTTCTCTGTCCAGCTTTTTGGCGCCTGATAGATTTCTCCCGGAAAAACAGTTACAGCAACCGGAATTTTTATATCGTTTGTTTTTTGTTCAACCACATTAAAGTTGTTGGTATTATTTTCCCAATACAATTGTGCCGATGAGTTTGCTGTGTTCGTTAACCAATACAAAGTGATATCATCTAGCATTTCATCTTTCGTAAGTGATTTTTCTGCGTTTCCTCCACTATAGGTCCATTCGTTGAATTTATCTAAGAAAAAAGAAGCCAATCCAACAGGAGAATCTGTAAGTCCGTAGCCTAAAGTCTGAGGGCGTGTTACCATCATTCCCGCATAACCACCGCCTCTGGTGTATAATTTATTAAGAGATACAAAAGCTGCTTTTTCTTTAACCGATAATCCTTCAGGAGCCGGATCTCCGTCTTTTAAAGCTTTCGCAATATCTGCAGGAACTGTTGCAGGCATATTTACGTGAATCCCCAATAATCCTTCTGGAGCTTGGCGTGCCATGGCATCAGCAATTACAGAACCCCAATCTCCACCTTGTGATACATAAGTTTTATAACCCAAACGTTTCATCAAAATATCCCACGCATTTCCAATTTTTTCCGGTCCCCAGCCTGTTCCTGTTGGCTTTTCAGAAAAACCATAACCCGGCATTGACGGAATTACAAGATCAAAAGCGTCTTCGGCTTTTCCACCGTAAGCGGTAGGATCTGTTAAAGGTCCAATTACTTTCAAAAGTTCAAAGAAAGATCCTGGCCAACCGTGCGTAATTATTAATGGTAATGCGTTTTTATGTTTCGATTTAATGTGAATGAACTGAATGTCTAATCCGTCGATATTGGTGACAAATTGAGGCAATGCATTTAGTTTCGCTTCTGTTTTGCGCCAGTCATAAGTAGTACCCCAATATTTTACCAGACCTTGAATTTGCTGTAATTTAACACCTTGTGATTGGTCTGTAACCGTTTCTTTATCCGGCCATCTTGTAGCGTTTACACGAGTGCGAAGATCCATCAAGACTTCTTTCAAAATACTAATGTGATACGGGCGAATTGCTTCTGAATCTACTTTAGTTTGCTTTTTTTGTCCGAAGCTTGTTGTCGCAATCAGCATAAATGTTCCTGTAGCAATGGCGTTTAGGAAGCTGCGTTTGTTTGTTTTTATTGTTTCCATTTTGATTATAAATTTTGTTATTGTGATTAATTTCTTTGTCAAAAGTATCTCGATAACAAGCGATTTAAAATCAGTAAATAGTCTAAACGGACGAAGTTGAACCCGAAACGGACATTGTGGAAGTTGAAGGTTTTTAGGGTATTATTGTTATTTTATTTCAGGAGCTAATCTCGCACCCGAGCCTGAAAGTGCGAATTGGCGAAGCAATTCGTTTCAATCTTTTGTTTCCGTCGCGGCGGACACAAAAGGATTTCCACTTCTATCGGGGCTAGGGCTTTAGGTTTCATAAGAGTATTTTAGCTTATTTTGTCATTTCAGAAAAAATCTTCTATGTTCAAAGTTCTTCTGCGCATTTCTGTCATTTCGACGGAGGAGAAATCCTCGCAAGTAACTCCGCAACGAAAAACCAATCTTTGGCGAGTTTCTTGCGAGGATTTCTCCTTGCGTCGAAATGACAAGATTGCGGTCATTATCTGGAAAACTAAAACTCCTTATCCTTTGTCAAGGTTTTAAACCAACTGCTTAAAACTCTTATAAATGTATATATTCAAAGTTAGTCTGCGCATTTTTGGGTAAACTATGCGATACTATTAAAAGTGAAACGCCCTTTTTTACGCATTCCAAATCTATGTCTCTATTTGTTTAAAAAAACAATAACGCACAAAAAAAGCCTAATCTCTAAAATCAGGCTTTGTCCATTTGTATTTTCAATTTGATTATCCCTTCAAATCATTAAAATAAGCGTTCGTTTCTTCTATAAGCGAATGCATCAGTTCTTTCGCTTTGGTATGTTTTAAAATCGGTGCGATTTGTCCGCCCCAAAATAAAATCATGTCCCATTTTTGCTGATCAAGCGCTGCTTTTCGTAATGGTGATATAAGACTCGTTTGTAACGGGAACGGCAGCACATCTTTTTCTTTGCCTAAAATTTCTTTGGCAACTCTGCTGGTTAATCCGCGGCCCAAACGTCCTGTGTACGCACGTGATAAAGTAGTATATTTTGCTGCATCAGAGAATAACATTTCTCTATGAATGGGTAATGCGTTCGATTCGTCACAGGCCAGAAATGCAGTTCCTATCTGCGCCGCACTGGCGCCTAAGGCTAAAGCTGCAGCGACGCCTTTTCCGTTGGCAATTCCTCCGGCAGCAATTATTGGTGTTTTTACTTTTTCGCGAATGAGTTGTAGTAATACAAAAGTTCCTGTTAGTGATGATTCGGCGGAAGCCAAAAACGAAGGTCTGTGTCCACCCGCTTCAAAACCTGAGGCAATAATCATATCTACACCGGTACTTTCGAGAAAAATAGCTTCGTCTAAAGTCGTTGCCGCACCAACGGTTACGATTCCTGATCTTTTGCATTGTTCTAAAACATCGGCAGAAAGTGCTCCAAACATAAAACTGAATACTTTTGGTTTTATATCTAAAATTACTTCCAGCTGATTCTCAAATCTGGATTGAAACGGAGCAGGTTTTTCCGGTAACGGAATACCAACTTCATCAAAATAAGGTTTGAATAATGCTGCTGTTTTATCGTATTGATCGTCTGATAAACCTGATTGCGGAATATCATGATCAGAAACCCAGAGATTGATATTGTACGGTTTATTGGTTGCTGCTTTTAATTGTTTGTCGGCCTCGAAAATTTCCTGAGGTGACATTGTATAAGCTCCGTATCCGCCAAGTCCACCGGCTTTTGATACCGCGGCAGTTAACGCTACGGTTGATAAATTTCCGCCAAATGGTCCCTGCATTATAGGATAATCAATCCCTAATAATGCTGTAGCTTTTGTATTGTACCACATTGCTATCTTGTTTAAAGTTATTCGCTTGTATCGGTCAACATTTTATTGACGATAAGCCATTTTCCGTTAATCTTATGGAAAGATAAAAAATCCCGATAATTAAAGTCGTACATTTTAACATTAATTTCGGCTGTAGCTATTGAATTTACTACATTAATCTTCAAAATTTCTCCTTTGAAAGGTTTTCCTGAATCTTTAGGACTTTGTCTGTTTTTTACGCCGCTTAAATAAAGATCTACCGTTTTAAAATAAGGCTGTCCTTTAATATCTCCAAAAAGTAAAGCACTTTCATGAAAAATACTTCCCAAACGTCTTTCGTCTCCTTCGTAAATTCCTTTAAAATAATAATTTTCTAATGCATCAGTAATCGCTGACACGTCGGCCTGATTTTCCATTTTAATGTTATTTTGAGCTTTTATGCCCTGCAAAGTGCAGAGCATAAAAGCAATTAATAAAATAGTTTTCATTTAATTATAAGTTGTGTCCCGCTCCTTTACCGCCATCAACATTGATGATTGCACCGGTAATAAAACTGCTTTTGGCAACGGTATAGACCATTTCGGCTACGTCATCGACTTCTCCTACTCTGTTCAAAAGATGCAATCCGGCACTTTGATCTGATTTGTCTCCGTGCATTGGCGTGCGAATAACACCCGGCGCAACGGTATTGAAACGAATGTTTTGTTTACCAAATTCTGCTGCTAACTGAATCGTTAAGGCGTGAATGGCGCCTTTGCTTGATACGGGAGCCGAAGCCGGCCATCCGCCCAATCCGTGGTTGACCAAAGGAGTTCCTATGTTGATTACAACACCATCTTGTTGTTTCAACATTTGCGGAATAACAGATTGTGTAGTGAAATAAGTTCCTTTTAGGTTGGTGGTCAAAAATTTATCCAGATACGCTTCATCAACTTCCAAAAATGGTTTACTGTCGAAGATTCCGGCATTGTTTACCAATACATCTACAGAACCAAATTTTTCTAAAGCAATTTTTACCAATTGTTCTCCGGTTTGTTTTTTGCTCACATCTCCGGCAAACATGGCCAGATTGTCTCCTGCTCCAAATTCGTTGTAAGCACTTTCTAATGCCGATGGTGTTAACGAATTGATGACAACATTATCGCCTCTGTCCAAAAAGTATTTGGCGATTCCTTTTCCGATTCCCGAAGCTGCTCCGGTAACGATTATCGTTTGTTTTTTCATGATATTATTTTTTATCGGCTGTTATGCCTTTTTCTCTTAATACAGATACCTGATCTCCTGCGTAACCCCAATCGTCGAGTTCGATTTCCTGAATCACAACGTGGGTCAAATGCGGATCTTTGTTCAATACATCGGTAATCAGGTTGGTGATTCCGCTTATTAATTCTTGTTTTTGCTCGCGGGTAACACCTTCGCGCGTCAATTCGATTTTTACGTAAGGCATGGTCTTAGTTTTTAGATACTTCGGCTGTGATAGTAAAATCTAAATCAAAGTCGTTGTAGATTAATGTATCGCCTAAATCTTTGAAGAAGTTTCCTGAACGGAATTTGATATCGTATTTCGTACGATCAATAACTAGTTTACCTGCAAATGAAAGTGTATTGTTGGTGCTTTCTACTTCGGTTTCAAAACCTGTAAGGTGTGTGATGTCTTTTATCGTAAGATTCCCTTCAAGATAATATTTACCATTTGAAATTTCTTTTACAGAAAGAATCTCAAATCTTGCAGTTGGAAATTTTTCGATAGAGAAAAAATCATCTGAAGCCAAATGTCCAGCAAATTGCGCATTTGTATCCGGATCTGTAACGTCCAGAATTTTTATTGAGGCGGTATTGATGACAATATTTCCACCATTTATTTTTCCGTCATTCAAAATAAAATGACCTTCTTTGATACCAATTGTACCATTATGTGCACCGGTAACTTTTCTACCAGTCCAATCGATGTTGCTGTTTGCGCTTACGATATTAAAATTTGTTGTTTCCATTTTTATTGTATTTAAAAGTACAGTACAAAGGAACGACGGGTATGGAAATTGGTTACGTGATGTAGATCACAATCTTTTTTTTAGAGGTGCAAAGAGGCAAAGGTTTTGTTTCACGCAGATTTTTTTTTAATCGCGCAATCCCGATGGTTATCGGGAGCAGAGGCGCAAAGTTTTTTGTTTCGCGCAGATTTAAAAAGATTTTGGCGGATAAAGGCAGATGAATATTAAGGCAATGCTTGTTTTTTAATCTCGCAATCCCGATGGTTATTGGGCGCAGAGACGCAAAGTTTTTTGTTTCACGCAGATTTAAAAAGATTTAAGCGAATAAAGGCAGATGAATATTAAGGCAATGCTTGTTTTTTTAATCGCGCAAAGGCGCAGAGACGCAAAGTTTTTTGTTTCTAAGTTTTTTTTATTCTCATTTTTGTCATCCTGAGCGAAGTCGAAGGACACGCGAGAAGCTCGACAAAGATTGCGATTTTGCTTGAGGAGTTTCTAATGTGATCCTTCTTTCCTCACGATGACAAACTAAATTAAAAATCAAAAATCTGTCAAAATCTGCTTAAATCTTTTTAAATCTGCGTGAAACAAAATCCTTGTAATCTGTGGCTAAAAAACTTTATGAGTTATATAATCTACTTAAGGTTTCTCTTGAAACTCCCAGATAGGCGGCAATTAAATGTTTGGGAACTAAATTATAAAGTTGTGGATATAATGCCAGAAGTTCTTCGTAGCGGGTTTTGACATTATTATTCATAAAAGATAAAAGTCGCTTTTGTGATGCGATGTATCCTTTGTTGGTTCTCCAGCGGAAAAAGTGTTCGATTTGATGAAATTCAGCACACAATTTTTCGCGGTCGCTGTTGGAAAGGCAAAGCAATTCGACATCGGAGATGCAATCTACATTTATGGTTGCGGGGGTTTGATTGTATAAAGCGCTATAATCTGATGTCCACCAGGTGGGCATAGCGAATTGCAGAATGTACATTTTGATTTCGTCATTGATGAAAAAAGCTTTCAGGCAACCTGAAATTACAAAATACTCGCAATCGACTTTGTCTCCGGCACTAATAATAGTTTGTCCTTTTTTGAATGATAAGGGTTTAAAATGCGAAAAGAAATAATCGAATTGATCGTCTGTCAACGAAGCGGTTTTGGCAATGTGTTGTTGAAGGATTTCTTTGGATTCCATAAAAGAGTGGCAAAGGTTCTGAGTGACAAAGGTACAAAGGATTTTCTTTTAAAGGTGCTAAGGTTCTGAGGTGCTAAGGGACAAAGGATTTCTTTAAAGGTGCTAAGGTTCTAAGATGCTAAGGTTCTGAGTTTTTTTTTAAGGCTCAACAGGAATCGTAGAGGCGCACAGCAGTGCGTCTCCTCGTATGGTATAATAATCTCGAAAAGATTCAGAGGCGTATATATTTCTGATGAAAACTGATGCCTAGCCCTGATGGGAGGGAAAATCCTTTTGTGCCGGGGTTCGGCACAAAAGATTTGGAAGGACAGCAGGAAATAGCTCCTAATAAAAATTAAATTCCAATCCCTAAACTTGGTGATAAAATCCAAATTCCAATTTAGGGGCTATACTTTTAAAAGATGATTATCTTTTTGTCATAAATAAAAAATCAGGAAACAATATTGTAAATATCGTTCCTGATTTTTTATTCGTAGCTTTTAGTAAACTTATCTTCTGCCTCTAAATCCACCGCCGCCTCTGAAATTCCCACCGCCTAAACGGTTTCCTTCTCTTTGGAAGTTTTGAAAATTACGGGTTTGGGATTCTCCGCGATCTCTGGAGAATGCCGAGCGATCGAGATCATTTGTAATCTCAGGACGACCGGCTTCTCCGAGTGGTTTATCTCGTTGGCCAAGTGTTTGATTGGCTTTTGGGAAATTATCATGCTGGATTCCGTCGCCTAAACGATTTTCACCACCAATATTTTGGCTTGGTTTAGGCAAATTATTGTTCTGAATTCTATCGCCGGCACGCGTTGCTCCGCCAATTGTCTGGTTGGGTTTATTGCGTTCGATAGCTGAACCCGGATTTTTTGATGAACCAAGTTTACCGGCTTGTGTCCAGCCTCCGTTGCCATTATTGTAGTGGCTCCAGTTTCCGTTGGCATCTTTTTTATAGACATGTCCGTCGTGTCCGGCATATACATTATTATTGGTATGAATGGTTGTTCCTCCTCCTCTATGATGGGTAATTACACCTTTTTGACCTCCCGAAGTTTCGTAACCAATTGCTGTACCGCGCCTTGTAGTAACATGCCCGGATTGTACCCACTGACGGCCATTTGTAGCTGCAGAATGTCCCCATTGTGCATAGGCATTATGGCCCTGATTGGTTCTGGCGTAATTTCCTGTCCAGGGATTATAAGAACTTGCTGCTGTATGACCTCCGTACCAGCCTTGTACACTTGCAGAACGTCCGTATCTTCCTGTTGCAGGATTGTACCATGCTGATGTTCCGGCAGCACCATAAGGTCCGTAAACGCTTCTTCCGGCAGCCCAGCCGCCTGTCCATGGGTTGTAGACTGCTCCGCCTCCGTAGGTATAAGGCCACGGACGATAAATCGGGTACATACCTCCATAATATACATATGGCGGATAGTAAAATCCTGTACCATAAGTTAATATAGCACCTACAGTTGCGCCAATAATAAAGGCGCCAAAATAACCGGCTGTTGTGCTGCTTGAAACTGTAGTATCTGTTGTGGTTTGGGTAACATAGGTTACATTATATACGGGAGAACTTGGCGGAATGGTATAAATTTCTTTAGGAACAGAATCTGCTGTTTTCCAAGGTCCGTTTGGGCTTGTCGACATGAACCAAACTGCCTGAAAACACAAATAATACAAATCGCCCACTTTTATTACTTTGTCCTGAGTGTTGCTTGCATATTGCATTTTTGTACCTTCGATAGGTTTAAACTGAGGCGTTCCGTCGTAGGTAACTTTGGCTTTTGCTTCGGCATCGGCTTTATTTATAATGGCTGTTGTAGGAACCTGAGCCAGCATTACAGCATCTTTGGCTTCCTGAGTTCCCGGTACAGATGCTAATACATTTGCTCTTGGGGAATCTTTTGGGATTTTGGCAAAATCAGCCGGCAGGTTATTTCCGCCATATGTCCACGGTCCTGTTAATGCTGCAGACTTAAACCATCTTCCGGATAACAAAACATAATATTGTCCATCGCCTTCGTTGGCAAAAATATCATTTTCGGTATTGTCGATGTATAAGAGTTTGGTTCCGTCTATTTTAATAAATTTTGGGGTTCCGTTTATGGCAATTAATTCAGCCGGTTTGTTGCTGTAGAAAATCTGTGGAGCGGTACCTCCTGATGGCGGCGGAATCGCTTTTTTGACATCATCAAAATTTTGACCTGACGGAAGATTACTTAAACCGGAAGGAAGTTGAGTGGTTTTTATCCATTTTCCGTCTAGTGTTTTCGAAGTAACCCATACATTATCTGCCAGTAAATAGTAGTCTTTTGTGGTTTTGTCAAAAAACAAATCCCAGTTGGTATTGACTACATATTGAATATCTGTTTTTTCTACCGGCACTAAAACAGGCTCTCCTTGTACAATAAGCAAAACTGCGGGATTTGTACTGTAGAAAATTGCAGGCGGATCGTTCTTGCCAGCTATTCCTTTTGAAGGGCTTTTGGTTTGATTTAAATCTGCCAGAATGCGATCTACCGAAATAGGATCTCCGCCTTTAGGCAATGTTTCTTTGAAAAGTTTTTCCATTTCTGGGACTTTTTTTTCATCGAGTGCCGGAAATCGTACATCGGTTACCTGAACATTCTTAAAAAATACGTTGCGGTTATCTTTGTCTACTAATGTTTCCGCTTTGAGAGAAGCTACTCCCAAGACTTGTTTGCCATCTTTTGGAGTGAGAGAAAAGGCAAGTCTTGCCGTAATTTCTTTATAATCTTTCCAATCATCCACCTGAGGTTGATAATAAACCAGTTTTGTACCATTGTTAGATACTTCGCGTGGCCAGCCATCATCGGTAATTGAATCGGAAGGAGCTGATTGAGCTTTCTCAGAAGTTGCCTGATCCTTATTTTTATCTTTCTTGCATGAGAAAAAAATTGAACTAAAACAAAGTACAATTATTACAAAATCATTTTCCATAAATTAAAAAATTTAGATTACTATTTATTGAAAAATCATTTTTATCGATATCCCGTAAAAATTATTGTGATAAAATTAAGTTTACAGGAATTATAAATCTAGTAATCAGTCTTTTCGTTTGTTTCAAATTGTAAAATGAAACCAAAAAAGTCAATAAAATTGAAAATTTCAAAAAATAAATTCCAAATTTCAATTGGGAAACCCTTCGACTTCGCCCAGGGTGACAGTAGAAAAAATCTTTTAACCTTTGCCCCTCTGTCCCTTTGTTCCTTTGTGCCTTTAACCCTCTGTTCCTTTGTCACTAAAAGAAATCTTAAGCTAAAACCATCCCGCCATCCATAATAAAATCGGCTCCGGTAATGAATTTTGCTGCGTCGCTGCTTAAATACGCCACCATTTTCGCAACATCTTCTGAGGCTCCCATTTGTTTTAACGGAACTTTTTCGATCACAACATCCATAATTGATTTTACGGTAGTGGTATCTAAACCAACTTTATTCATTACCTCAGTTTCTGTTGGGCCAGGACTAACGGAGTTTACTCTGATTTTTCTTGGTGCCAATTCCAATGCCGCTGATCTCATAACCGAATTCAAAGCTGTTTTGCTCGAAGAATAAATCGATGATCCCGGGCCTGGCATGCTTGCAGTATTCGAAGAAAGAAATACAATCGATGCTCCGTCTTTCAGGATTGGAATGAATCTGCTTAGTGTAAAATACGCTCCTTTGAAGTTGACATTGATAATACTATCGAATAATGTTTCTGTTGCTTGTTCTATATTTCCTAATCCGGCAATTCCGGCATTGATGAAGAGAATATCAACTTGTCCGAAATCTTCTTTTACCTTCAAAGCCAGATTTTCGATGTCTGAAATACTGGATTGATCGGCAACAATGGCTGTTACTCCCAAATCTGAAGCTGCTTTTTCGATTGCTTCTTTTCTTCTTCCGGTAATGATTACAGTTGCGCCTTGTTCTTTTAGTTGTTTGGCTGTTGCATAACCGATACCGCTATTTCCGCCTGTTATTACTGCAACTTTATTTTTTAAATTGTCCATTTTTTATGTTTTTAAATTAATGGTACAAATTTAAAGAGGAAAACATATTGCTTTTTCAGTGGTATCATGGAGTATACCTAGCTATGTTTTTTTTATGTTTTTTCCACCATATAAGTTATATAAGTTCATTTAAATTTGGAAGGTTAAAAAAGTAAGTGCTTATAATTTCTTATAGCATTTATATTGTTCAAAAACATTCTAATTCACGCTATCTTATATTTTCTTACATTACTTATATGGTTTAAAAACAATCCACAATTCTCTTATAATTTATTATATCGATTATATGGTGAAAAAGAATGTTTTTATATATTAGTCTAAAAATTGTTATGGAAAGAAATCAGAAAGAAGAAGTTCAGGCGCTTCAGGATACTATATATGTTTTGGGAGGGAAATGGAAATTGCCGATCATCAATTCTATCTGTAACGGAAACCATCGATTTAAAGAAATTCAGCAAAGTATTCCGGGGATTACGTCAAGAATGCTTTCGAAAGAACTGAAGGATATGGAACTGAACAATCTCGTAAAAAGAACCGAAGATCGTGATGCAAAAGTGGCTATTCTTTATGAGTCAACTCCTTATTGCCAATCGTTTGGTCCTATTATAACCGAAATGATCAATTGGGGAATCGCACATAGGAAACACATTAAAAATAAAGTTGGGGAATAAATTTAAAATTAAAATTCCAAAAAATAAATTCCAAATTCCAATTGGGAAGCCCTTCGACTTCGCTCAGGGTGACAATAGAAAAAAACTTAGAATCTTAGCAACTTAGAACCTTAGTCGCTTTCTCCCTCACTTTTCAACTGCAACGCTCTTTGTAAAAAACTCTGATGCATTAATTTATTTTCGGCTTCGTTGATTGCCTGGAGGAGATTGTTTTGATTGTCTGCGATTTCTTTAAGTACGCTTGACATTACATCCCAAACGGGTTTCATTTTCAGGATCAATTCCTGTCCTTTTGGGGTAAGTGATATTAATCTTTTTCGTTCGTCGACTTTGTCTTTTTTGGAACGGATGAGTTTTTGTTTTTCGAGTTCTTTTAATAAACTAATGGTCGAAGGATGTGTATAGCCTATTTCGTTTGCAATTTCTACCACGCTCAAAACTTCTTTATGATGCAAAGTATATACGACAGGAAACCATTTGGGTTCAAAGTCGATTCCGTATGATTTGTAAAATAAAGCACCGTCTTTTCGCAATTGTTCGCTAAGTCTTTGCAATCGTGTCGAAATGGCTAAAATCCCTGATTCATCAATTATATTCATCGTTACTTTTTTAGTTTTAAATGACAAAATACATTGTCGGCACTCATAACAGGAAAAGTGTCCGGAAGCGATTCTTTTTCGATTCGTATGAAATGATTCCTTTTATAAAAACGCAAAGCAGCTTCTAATACTGTTATGGTTCCCAAATATAAATCATCAATTTGATTTTCGTTGCAATAATCGAGTAAAGTGTCTAATAATTTCTGGGCAATCGAAAACTCTTTTCCGCGGAATTCTTTCTTTACAAACATTTTTCTAATAGCGGCCTGAGTATCATTAAATTTTATTAAAGCAATCGTTCCTACTAATTCTTCATTTATAAAAGCGCCCCAGAAATGTCCTCCGCTGGCATAATAGAAGTTTTGAATGTTTAATAAATCCGGCTGATCCTCAATTGTAATAGCAACATTAAATTCTTTTTGCTGAATGTTTAAAATTAAATCTACTACCTCATTTGAGAATTTATTTTCTATGGGAATAATTTGTGGTTTCATGTTTTTGAAAATTTACTTTACAAAACTACGTAGTTAAATACATAAATAAAAATATTTGATTGAAATTGTTTGTTTTTGTTTCACGCAGATTTAAAAAAGATTGAAGCACATACTGCAGATTATTTTTTCTTTGATTAATTTAAAAATCTTTTTAGAATGAGCCCGAATCTGCCTAATCTGTTTAAAATAAAAAAAAACTTTGTGCCTTAGCGCCTTTGTGGCAACCAACAAGCCAAGTCTAAATGTGAAACTTATCACAAAAAAGTAAAAAGATTTGCAGATATGACCAATCGGTCATATATTTGTACTCGTAAAATGAAAACTATCATGACAAAAGGAGAAGAAACCAGACAATTCATTATAGAAAAAGCAGCACCAATTTTTAATACAAAAGGAATTGCGGCAACATCTATGAGTGATATTATGGAGGCTACCAAATTGTCTAAAGGAAGCATGTACGTTCACTTTGAAAATAAAGATGTTCTGGCCTGCGCCGCGATAGATCATAATATGAAAGTACTTGGTGATAAACTGGTATCTGAAATTAGTAAAAGTAAAACTGCCAAAGAGGAGCTTTTTACTTATATCGATTTTTTCAGTAATGCTGTAAATCCCCCGCTTACCGGTGGTTGTCCGTTACTGAATTTTGGCACCGAGGCTGATGATACCAACCCTATCGTAAAAGAGAAAATAAATAAAGGCTGTAACGCTAATCAGCAATTATTGACCAATAGTGTCAACAAAGGAATTGCCAAAGGAGAGTTTAACCCGGAGTGGAATGCTGAAGAGTTTGCCATCGTTATGTTAGCCATGATGGAAGGCGGTCATCTTATTTCGAGAATGGCGGGTAATAATGATAAGATGAAAGTTATCGCTAAAACATTAAAAAAAATTATAGAGGAAAACACACTCTAATTTTTTTTTACCAAAAAAATGACCGATCAGTCATTTTTATAAAAATAGAAATAAACAATAAACAATAATCAATTTATAATCAACAATTAATAATTTAAGATCATGTCAAAAACAATTTTAATTTCAGGAGCATCAAAAGGATTTGGAAAAATCTGGGCAGAAGCATTTTTAGCAAAAGGGTACAAGGTAGCTGCAACAGCACGAAATATTGATACCCTCGCCGACTTAAAAGCACAATACGGAGACGCTATTTTGCCTTTAACATTAGATGTAAACAAACGCGAAGATTCGTTTGCATTGGTAGAAAAAGTAAAACAACATTTTGGTACAATCGATATCCTGATCAATAATGCGGGTTATGCACTAAACGGTGCTGTTGAAGAAGCTAGCGAAACTGAAGCAAGAGCTCAATTTGAAACCAACTTTTTTGGTACTCTTTGGTTGACTCAAGCGGTTTTACCTATAATGAGAGATCAAAAAAGCGGGCATATTATACAAGTTTCTTCTATTTTAGGAATTGCCGCTTTGCCTAATTTAGGTCTTTATAATGCTTCTAAATTTGCTGTAGAAGGTCTTACAGAGACTTTAGCGCAGGAAGTAAAACAATTTGGAATCAATGTAACTTTGGTTGAACCTAATGGTTATTTTACAGATATCTGGGGTAACGGATTCAATAGTAAAAGTATTGATGCTTATGACGGACTTAAAAAAGCAATAGCAGATGGACATGATCCTGACACTTTTGGACAAGCAAGCGCTACTGCACCTGCGATTGTTAAACTGGTCGAAGCAGAAAATCCTCCTTTACGCCTATTTTTAGGAAAAGTAGCATTACCACTTGCAAAACAAGTTTACCAACAAAAACTAGCTACTTGGGAAGAATGGGCTGATGTTTCTGTAGCTGCTCACGGTTAATTTTACACCTTTCATTAAAAATAAAACCTCCAAAATTATTCGTTTTGGAGGTTTTAAATTTTATGCTTTATTCGTACTTAAGGTATTGCAAAACATCAATTCTCGTGACCTGATATGCTTTTGCCAAAACAATTGTTAAGGTTAAAAACAACAGTAAAATTAGTGCAAATCCAAAAGGCAGCAATGGAATATCAATGCGGAAAGCGAAATCCTCGAGCCATTTTTGCAATAATAAATAAGCAGGAATTATTCCGATTAGAAAACCAATCAGGCAAAAAACGACATATTGTTTGGATAAATTTTTCAATAATACATTTGTATCTGCGCCTAATGTTTTTCTAATGGCAATTTCTCTTATCCTTCTTTCCATAGAAAAAGAAGCCAAAGCAAATAATCCGAAAATGGCGATTAGAATTACAATTATATTTAACAATGAAAATAATTTGCTTTGATTTTGATATTCTTTATACGTTCGGGCAAAGTTTTTATCGACAAAATTGTATTCAAAAGGATATTCTGCGTCGACTTTTGTTCTCCAGAATTTATCAAGAGCAGCAATTGTTCCAGGCATATCTTGTGGAGCAATTTTTACAGAAATGGTAATCAAATCTCTTTGTATGTATTCGAAAGCCGTAATATGTAAAAAAATCATTGGACCAATTCTGTTTTCCAGTCCAAAATAATTGAAGTCTTTTACAATACCAACAACTTTTAATTTTCTTTCTCCCCAAACTATTTCCTTGTTTATAGGATCTTTTTCCATCAGGGTTTTAGCAGCGGTTTCATTCAATAAAACGTTTGTAACTGTATCTGCAGCAAATTCGCTTGATAAATCCCGTCCTTTAATAACCTGAATTCCCAGAACGTCCAGTATTCCAAAATCAATAGCCATTTGTTGCGTTATAACTTCTTTATTGTCTTTATAATGCATACCAGACCATGAATTAACATTGGTTCCAATAGAAAATACTCCTGCAGAAACTGCCTCGACGCCTTTTATTTTTAAAATCTCCTGCTTTATTGTTTTATATCTTTCAAATTGCTTTTTGCCCTTTCTGGGTTTAAAAGAAATATCCATTACCTGAGCTCCCTTAAAACCTAAATCTTTAGTGGCCATATAATGTACCTGCTGATATACTATAAACGAACCAATGATAAAAAAAGTGGCTATGGCAAATTGCAAAACCAGCATACCGTTTCTAAGCCAGATACCGTTTTTGCTGCGGGAAAAATTTCCTTTTAAAACTTTCAACGGCTCAAAATTTGAGACATATATCGCTGGTAAAACTCCCGAAACCAAAATGACAATGATAAAAATGAAGATTAATTGTATATAAAACTGAGAACCTTCGAGAATGAGATTTTTGTTTAAAAGGGAATTATAAAAAGGCAATGAAAGTTCTACAATGACTAATGCCAATAAGAGCGAAAAAAGAGTAATTAATGTGGTTTCAAATACAAATTGCGCAATAATTTGTGGTTTTGTGGCACCTACAATTTTTCTTACTCCTACTTCTTTAGCTCTTTTTACAGCATTTGCAGTCGCCAGATTTATATAGTTTACTATCGACAATACCAATATAAGTATGGAAAGTCCCATTAATATTCTTAAAAATTGAACATTGGCATTTCCTTCCGGAAAGGGAAAATTTCCCTGAATAAGCCTCGCTCCCGAAAAAGGAAGAAATAGAGCTTTTGTAGGTTCACCATACTGTTTTAAATAAGCTTCATAGGTTATACCTTCTTCTCTTGCCTGCTTTTTATAATTATTTTCAACATAGATTTCGTTTAGCTTTTTTAGAACGGCTGTTGTATCACTTTGCTTTTTTAGCTTTAGCATCAATCCGTAATTAAAACCCCAGCTTTCTTTGCTTTTTTCTAAATCATCCTCGATTATCGTAGTTACCGCAGCAGGCATTACCGAAGATTTTTTGGATAGTCGATATACACCGCGAACTACAAAATATCTCTCGGCGTACTTCACCTGTTTACCCATCGGATTTTCATTTTTAAATAAGCGGGAAGCCGTTTTTTCAGAAAAAGCAATGCTATTGCGGTCATGAAGGGCACTTTTTGCGCTACCGCGAATAAATTCAAAAGGAAAAAAAGAAAAGAAATTACTTTGTGCAGAAAAAATTTTATCTACTACTTCTATTTTGCCATCATATTGTACCGTTTCTTTAGCATAATCACTGGTAAAATAACAGTACTCCTCTAAATCTGAAGTTGCCGATTTTAATAATGGTCCAGATACTGCAGGATTTACAGCCCAAACGTTGCCGCCGCCAAGATCATTGAGAACTAAAGATATTTTGTCTTTTTCAGGATTCCATTGATCGTATGAATGCTCCTCGTTCCAATACAAAGTGGCAAAAATCAATCCTGCAATTCCTATACTCAAACCCAAAACATTCAAAGCTGTAAAAAACTTGTTGTTTTTGATGTGGTATATAAATATGTTGGTCCAGTTTTTTAGCATCTTATTCGTATTTTAAATATTTTAAAACATCTGTTTTGGTTGTTATATAAGCTCTTGACAATACAATTATTAAAGTCAGAATTAATAAAACGACAAAGCCTAAAACGAACGAAATTAGGGACACTTCTACTCTATAAGCAAAGTTCTCCAACCATTTAGTTAGCAAATAATATACTGGAAAAATGGCGATTAAAAATCCTATTATGCAATACAAGATGTATTGTTTCGATAGTTCTTTTAATAAAGTATTTGTTTCTGCTCCGAGCGTTTTCCTAATTGCAATTTCTTTCATGCGTCTTTGTATGGAATAAGATGCAAGTGCAAATAATCCAAAAAGAGCAATTAAAACAACAACAATATTGAGCAGTGAAAACAAGTTTTTTTGTTTTGTGTAAGCTTCATAAGTTCTCGCATATTCTTTATCTACGAAATCATATTGAAACGGATATTCGGTATCAACTTTCGACCATAATTTTTCGATATTGGCAATCGTATTTTCCAGATCATCTCGTTTTAGTTTTGCATAAACTTTGCTAATGTTATGTGTCATACCAAACATTCTGATATTGTAAAAAGCCATTGGTGGCACTTTTAATTCAGGGCTTAATAAATTGAAATCCTGAACAATACCAATTATTTTTAATTTCTGCTCCCGAATTAAAAGTTCCTTACCAAGAGGATCTTTAATATTCATTAATTTTAATGCGCTTTCGTTTATGATCACAGAATTTATAGTGTCTGAAGACCGTTTTCTATCAAAATTTCTTCCCTTAATTATTTTGATGTTCAACATTTCAAACATGCCAAAATCTAAAGGGATAATGCGTTGTTTAAAAAGTTCATTACGGTATAAAACCGCCGATATAGAATTGTCTGACCCGTCAAACGTAATAAGGCCCGTAGAGATTTCTTCGACGCCTTTTATTTTGCTGAGCTGCTGTTTTATGATGTTGTATTTGTTGTAAATATTTTGGGCTGCATTTTCTCCCTGATAATCAACCGATGGAAAATTTAAAGAAAGCGAAATTACCTGATCGCCCTTAAAACCCAGATCTTTATTCTGTAAATATTTAATTTGCTGGTATACGATATTTGAGCCAATAATAAAAAAGGCAGCAATGGCAAACTGAAAAATAAGCATTCCGTTGCGCAGCCAGATACCGTTTTTGCTTCTTTCGAAATTTCCTTTCAAAACCTTAAAAGTTTCGAAATTGGATATATAAATGGCCGGAAATAATCCTGCTGTCAAAATTATAATGGTAAAAATCAATATCAATTGTATATAAAACTGACTGGCAAGAAGTACAATGTTTTTGTTTAAAAAGTTGTTGTAATACGGCAAAGTCAGCTCTACAATTACTAAGGCCAGTAAAATAGAAAAACTCGTGGTTAAAACCGTTTCAAAAAGAAACTGACTCACAATATCGCCTTTTGATGCTCCTGAAATTTTACGTACTCCAACTTCTTTCGCCCGCTTTACGGCATTAGCAGTTGCGAGATTGATATA